>JBPOGI010000009.1:0-46428 GCA_051251855.1 Roseibacillus sp. | reverse complement strand
GTCCTGTGAGAGTAGGTCGTCGCCAGTTATAAGCCCGATTGAGTCTAACGACTCAGTCGGGCTCTTTTTTTGCCTGCTTTTAGCATCCGAGGCTCATCAGAGCCAATGAAGACACCACTGGAGCGGCGGCCTTTACTGCCACCCCCAGCGATCCTTCAAAGCCTACGGGTCCGGCCCACCAAGAAGAGGTCCAAGCATGGAAAATTTTGGCGAAGATGTCTTACAAGGATCCAGTTTCTCATAAGCGACACTTTTGTCTTTAAAGGCAAATTCAATTAGAGAAGATACAAACCCTTCCACTCATCAGCATGTCCCCAAGAACTAAGACGAGATACTTCGCATTTCTGATCTTGATCCTCACTTTATCGAGTTTCTCAAGACTAGAAGCAATTTCGGTGGGTGAACGGATTTACACAACTGACGGCGGCTTGAATGTTCGGGACAATCCAGCTGGAAGCCTCGTCTGGACAGTCCCGAGTTTTGGAGTCTGGGGTGATGTCACCGACGGACCAGTTACTGCAGCATACAACGGAACCTCCTATATTTGGTGGGAAATCGACTGGGTGAGCCCTGGCCATCAGACTGGGTGGGTCGTCCAAAACTACATCACGGCTCCAGCCCCGATTACCCCAACCCCCGGGACCCCAGGCACATCGGGATCTCCCGGACCAGAAGTCGCTACCACTATAGGCTTTAACTGGACGGGCCTTCTCCAAGCGACGCACTACGGAATCTATGTCAGGAATCTCGATACTAACGAACTCTTCGAGGACGAAAATGTCACCGCCAGTTCCTTCTCTCCTCCAGCCAGCTGGCTTGAGCCCGGCTCCAGCTACCGTTGGAACCTCCGATCTTTCAACGGCACAACCCCGTCTTCTTTCAGCGGAGTTCTCTACTTTCAAACCGATGCGAATCAAAACTTAAACGTTCCCGATTCTCCCGACAGCCTTAGTCTTTCTCAATCACTTGCTGGGATCTCCCTCACCTGGGATGACAATTCAAACAACGAAGCAGAATTCGTAATTGAGCGGAAAGTGGGAAACGCTGGAGTCCTGCAAACCTATCAAACTCTTGGAGCAAACACGTCGAGCTTTCAGGATACTGCAATCGTAGTCGGTGAAACCTATTCCTACCGGGTCTACGCTCAGAATAGCGATGGTCCATCAGGGAAAACTTCACTGAGGAGCTTGGAATTCGGAGCACTCGTTCCATCTCTGATTAGTCCAGGGACAGCCACAGACACTGGAAATGCCGCAGCGGGAACACTCAGGACAACGTTTGAGTGGACCCCAGTCGCTGGGGCTTCTTACTACGGCTTATACGTCAGTCGTGAACCCTACGGATCCTCAAATATTGTCGTCGATAATGAATGGGGACAAATTCAAGGCGATGATACCTCATACACCTTGGAGGTTGCCGAGGCCCTGCAGTATGGGAAAAAATATCGCTGGAATATGCGAGCCTATGTCAACGGTCAGTGGGAGGAGTTTAGCGATGCCCTCTACTTCCAAACACCGCTCGTTCCTGGCGGAAGTGATGATGCTGCCATCCAGCTTGTGAATGTTTCGGGGCTCACCGAACACGGACCGGGTCAAACAATCGACCTCAGGGTTGAAGCCACGGGGGACATTGCTGAAATCAGCTACTACCGCCTGTATTATCGGGCGAACAGTCAGACCTCAAACATCGAGCTCAATCTGCAGCCGTCGGGTGCCTCGACAGACTATAGCTGGAGTAGTTCTAGCTCGTTAGATTCTTCAAACCTTACCATCGGAGTGATTGCCTACAACAGTGTAGGGACATTGATTTCTCAATCAGAAATTTCCGGATTTGATATTCGCCCAGTCAATGGCCTCCCCGCAGCCGATCTTGACACCTCAAATCAAGCTCCAGAGCCTGGAGACACTGTCTTCTTAGACGGGACCGATTCCAGCCCAGGTACGAACAATACCATCACCGATTTCCAGTGGAGCTTTAATGGCTCTCCTTTCCAGAGTGGTAATGCCAGTCAAAATCATACCATTCCACTCTCTGCTACTGGGCAATATTTCGTAAGATTGAAAGTGATTTCCAGTGGGGGCGAATCAGATATCGCTGCTCTCACCTTTAACTTAGGCACCGACACCTACGGAGGCCAGACTCCACAGTCAAGCGCTGCTGATCCCGTTAACCTTGCCACCGGAAACTTCTACTTTGACAAGACCGACTTCACCCTCCCTGGCATTGGATTCGGATTCAGCTTCTCTCGTCACTACAACTCAAAGGATGATAAGCACCTCAATGGAACCGTCGGCCACCGCTGGACTCACACCTACAACATCCTCTTTACGGAAGAGACTTCAGGCGACGTCAATATCAGTTGGAATGACGCCAATATCCACACCTACACAAAAGAAGCTGACGGCTCCTACACCCCAGAAGTCAGTAACTACCGAACCCTGTCTAAGCAGGCCGACGGCTCGTTCACTCTCCGCAGTAAAACTCAGCTCACCTACCACTTCGCTCCTTTCGGCGGAGGCCATCGCTTCGAAAGAATCACCGACCGAAACAACAACACCCTCACACTCAACTACGATATGGGAGGGCTCATCGACACTATCATCGACACGGCAGGTCGAGTCGTCGATTTCACCTCCGACGCCTCAGGTCGAATTACTGAAATCTCCGATCCGCTCGGTAGAAAAGTCACCTATACATACGATGCCAATGGGGACCTTACCAAAGTCACTGATTTGGGTGGCGGGGAGACCGACTACACCTACGACGCTGACCATCAGATTCTGACGATTACAGACCCAAACGGTCATGAGTTTGTAGACAACACCTATGATGCTCTCAATCGAGTGGTCAGCAGCCAAAGAGATGCCTTGGACTTTGAATGGCTCTTCGAATATGACTTTGCCAACGGCATCACAACCGTTTCCGATCCAGAAGGCGGCTCCACGCGACACTTCCACGATCAAAATCTCCGCATTGTCGCCATCGAAAACGAGCTGGGGCACAGCGACCTCTACGGATACGATGAGCAAGGAAATCGCACTCTCATTGTCGACAAACGAGGATTTATCACACGCTATGAATACGATGAGAGAGGAAACGTCACCAAAAAGACCGACCCTTACCTCAATAACACTTTAATTGAGTATAACGGAAACAACGATCCCATTCTCCGCACGGATGCAGACAGCAATCAAACTCAATTCGAATACGATGCGAATGGGAACCTCTGGCGAACCACCGATGCCATGGACTTTCAAGCCACCGTATCCTATTGGCCCAATGGTCTCCCTAAAGTATTGACCAACGCTCGTAGTTTTTCCACGCAGCGATTCTACGACGGCCATGGCAACCTCACCCGGGAAGTCAATCCAGCCGGAGACGAGACCCTCTTCGAATACGATCTCGCAGGGCGCCTTCTCAAGCGTATCAATGCCCGGGAGGCTGAAACATTCTTCGTCTACGATGATGCCAATCGGACTCTCTCCATTACCAATGATCAGGACGAGACAACCAGCTACGAATATGATTCCAAAGGCAAACGAATCCTTACCCGCAATGCCCTCGGCCACGAAATTCGTTCCGAGTATGATCCGAAAGATCGCTTGGTTAAGACCATTGATCCTCTCGAACAGGAAATCAGCTATGAATACGATAAGTTAGACCGTCGCTTCGCTGTCACTAACAAGCGTTCTCACCGCACCACCACCCTCTATGACCCCGCAGGAAGGGTCCTCGAAACGCGAGCGCCAGATATGACGGCCATTGCACGCTACGAGTATGATGAGGAAGGCAATGTCCTCAAGCAATTCGATGCGGACGGTAATTTCTCTGAGTTTGGCTACGATGCCCTCGGGAGACTCATCAGCACAATTGATCCGCTCGGCCGCACCACCTACTCGACTTACGACACCCTCGGACGAGTCAGAAAGATAACCGACGCTCGAAATCATGCGACCGAATACACCTACGACGACCTTGGAAGGCTCATCGAAGTCCTCGATGCTCACGAAAATGTCACTCGCTACACCTACGACGAAAGCGGGAACCGACTTTCCATGTTCGACCCGCGAGGCAAAGAGACCTCCTATGAATACGACAACCTTGGGAGGCTCATCAAGGAAACCGAACCCGAAGGAACTTTCTATGCCTACACCTACGACGCGGTGGGCAATCGGCTTACCCGCCGGGATCCGAACAATGTCACCACGAACTACGAATACGACTCACTCAACCGCCTGACCAAAATCGGCTACCCCGCTGGAGCGGACACTACTTTCACCTACGACGCTCTCGGTCGCCGTACCCAGATGCAAGACGGCCTTGGAACCTCAACCTGGGACTATGACAAGTTGAGCAGGATTACCTCCTATACTAACCCCTTCACCGAAACCTTGGAATATGGCCACGATGAAAACGGCAACCTCCGCAGTCTCACCTATCCCGACGATACTCAGGTCACCTACACCTACGATGACCGCAATCGCATGACCTCACTCATAGACTGGACCGACCATACCGTCAGTTATAGCTATGACAACCTCAGCCGCCTCACCCAAATCGCGCACTCAGGAGCAAACTCAGCTCACTACGAATATAACGTATCCAACCAACTGACTTCTCTCGAGAACCGCGACGGCACTGGCACCGCAGTCGAGTCATACGCACTGGAGTATGACCCGAATGGCAACCCCACTACCGAGCAGTTGATCGGTAATTCTCGCCTCTCACCGCAAGTGGGAGAAACATCCTATTCCTACGACGACAACAACCGCCTCATCTCCGTAGATGAGACCCCTTACCAATGGGACCAAAATGGGAACCTGATCAATCGCGATTCAGACCTCTTCACTTGGGACTACGAAAACCGTCTCACCTCCACCACCGTTTCTGGTTCAACTCGTCACTTCCAATACGATGGCCTCGGTGTCATGTATCCCGCAGACGAAGCTACCACTTGGGATCCTAACACTGGACTTGCTCGCCAACTTGTGAGGCGTGACTTCACAGGCACAATCACGAAATACGTCTATGGAGCAGGACTCACACATGCCTACTCGGGGACCGAATTTCGTTCCTTCGGCTTCGACTATACTGGCAATGCGACTCAAGTCTTCGATTCAAACGGAGATATTCTCGAAACCCGGCAGTTTGGTGATTTTGGACAAGCTAGTCCTGCTATCTACAACCCTGAGATTTCGTTCCTCGGTCGCTATGGTGTCCTCTCGGAAAGGGAGACAAGCCTAAGTCATGTCCGTGCTAGGTTCTATGATTCCGAAAATGGGCGCTTCGTTTCGAAGGATCTCTATACTGGAGAATCGGAGCAGCCGCAGACGCTAAACCGGTATGTCTACGGATTGAACAATCCTCGGCGGTACGTTGATCCAAGTGGATTTATCAGCCAGGCTGCAAACAACAATCTTTCACAGTTGGGTCCTTCAACCCAACTTGATCAAAGTGAATCGAATACACTCACTAGTAAACTTAGTGATCAGGAACTTGATGAAGTGAGGGACGAACTTAAAAGTGAACTTCTTCTTGCCGGGTTTGAGGCATCACATCACGAACTTCGCGAGGTGATTTTATGGGTAGCAAAACGGCGGCCGCCTGGAATGTCTCTAAAGACCTTTATCAATTCACGGGGCGGAGTTTCTGCAATTGGTGAAGCTGCAGGACTATTTGGAAACGTCGTGGCGGTGGCAGGCACATTGCAAACTTCTGTCCAAAATATTCAGAGCGTAAGAGTTGACTGCAGTAAAGGAACCTTGATGTGTGGTGTGAATTCTCTTGATGCTGCAATATGGGAAGCTAACGCAGGATTAGTCAACCTAGCTGTGAATCTAACCCCAGCTCCACTTATGGTGAATCTTTTTCAGGGGATTACTGGAATGGAGTTTGGAGATGGCGGTGCTGGCCAAATACTGAATACGATCCAAAGTGGGGTCACAGGCCAACAGTTTCGTGATACCGTATTCTACAACCCCGTCATGATGAATATCAACCCCAATGCGAACGACCCTTACCTCCGATGAAAAGCTCAGGTCTCTCATTTCTCCTCTCCGTCTCTCTGGCCGCGGAAACCCATAACAACTTTGACGCGATCGACCGGCTTGTCTCGGCGACGACTGAAGATGCTTATGAAACCACGTATACATTTGACGATGCGGGCAATCGCACCGGGCGCATCGTCGAACGCTTTGACCACGTCGTCAATGCTGAGTCCGGAACAGGGGGGACAGTGAATCCTAGTTCCTTCGCTGGGTTTTCGGAGGATGAGAACGTAATATTCACAGCAACGCCCGACGACGGATGGATCGTTGAACACTGGTATCTCGATGGACAATCGATCATGTCTGGAGGTAACACTTTGGAGGTGGGAGCAGTCTTATCGGGGTCAGATATTAAAGTCACTTTTCGTCCAGAGCCAGTGCTTGGAGAAATATCAAAGGCTCAAGCCCTCAACGATCTCTCCGAAGTCGACCATCTACAGCCCTATCGACATTATGATGAGTTTCCAAGGTTGTCCTCGGACAAGATGGGTAAGGTTGTCTGTGTCTGGTATCAGAGATTCTACAAGCCCGGCATATCGACTTCGTTCCGGAGATTGGTTTTTTCAACGTCTGACAATAGTGGAGCAACATGGGCCCCTCAGAAGATACTCCACCCGAGTATGGAGTCAGGTTTCGAGTCACTTGGCATCCCCGCTATCGAGACCGACTGCAAAGGGAATTGGATGGTAGTGTGGCATCAAGCTGGTTCCACTGGGGGAGCAGATACGGATATTTACTACAGCTATTTGACGGACTTCAATAATCCGGAGTGGACGGAGCCAACGCTCCTTAATACCTACGGGATGACGGATGGCGAATCGGATACAGACCCAGATATTATCTATGCTCAGGCGGGCAGCGGGGTGTGGGTCTGCGCATGGGAGGGACGCCATGTCATCGACTGGCAGCCTGGCACTGACGGCGATATTGTTTCTGCACGCTTGTTAAATCTTGAAGAAAGCTGGTCCTCACCTAGCGTTCTAAATCAGTCAGCCTACTTGGTGTCCGAGGATGACACCGATAAGGATGTATCACTGACCACAAACATAAACGGACAGATTATGGCCGTCTGGGAAGGTGGATATGATGATGACACTATTCACCGTACTGACAGTGATCGAGACGGTGACGACGAAATATTCTGGTCCGTTTCTAGTGATGGCGGTCTTTCTTGGTCTGCTGACTACGAAGGTTCGAGCAGCCAACGAGTCCCTACATCGATCAGACTAGGTGATGGCCGTGACCTTTCCGAGCCAGTCGTAGTCGGAAACGGCACCAAATATATGCTCGTGTATGTTGGAGAAGAAGATCCCGATGATGATGACTTGGGAGAAATGGATGAGGAGGTTTATTCGGCTGAATTTCTGAATGGCAATTGGACGCACAAAGGCGTCGTGAACTCTAATTTTCGCTCAGATATTGAGAACGAAAGAGCGCCGCAGTTGGCTTGCGATGGATTTGGAGGATTCATAGCGACATGGTCAGTGGACGGAATCAGAGGAGCAAATGACCAGTCATTGTTGTTTTCGAAATATGTTTCTGGGCTGGGTTGGGGGGCGCAACAAGAGGTTTCGGTGCCAACAGTTTTCGATGATGATCAAGGCGGAGCTTCAATTGTATCATTGGGTTTGGAAGAGAGTTACCTCATTGCTTGGAGCGAAGAAAATGAATACATTGCTGACTCCTTCGTAGAGTTTGATGATGATATTGGCTACGCGTCGATCTATTCTAGTCTAGATTATGGGCGACAAGCTGATCCCAATTTTTTGTATGGTGTGGCGAGTCCAACACCGGTAGGGAGTTCCCGCCCATTTCTCGATTCGACTGACAGTAAGGCGGAGTTGTTTCAGTTGCCAGATGGGATGTCTTACTCCAACGGCCGGCTATATGGAGTTCCCACGACCCCAGGTGACCATACGTTCTATGTGTCTGGGACATACAGGGGGTCGAGGTATTTTCACGAGTATCACTTCATCGCGGACGGCGAGCTTGTGGTAACCAACTACGGCGAGGACTTGGCTCATTCCTGCGTCGGGGATCCGGGATCATATTCTGCTGGCCAGTTCGGAGAATCTGTCGCTATTGATGGTGAATATGCTGTCGTGGGTGATTACTATGGGGTCCCCGTCGGAGGAAGAACGGGAGTAGCTTACATCTTGAACGTTGAGAATGGAAATATTA
The DNA here is from genome assembly GCA_051251855.1 of Roseibacillus sp. Taxonomy (GTDB): domain Bacteria; phylum Verrucomicrobiota; class Verrucomicrobiia; order Verrucomicrobiales; family Akkermansiaceae; genus Roseibacillus. Next base: position 38,200 of record JBPOGI010000009.1, on the reverse strand, counting down.
TCCACACCCTTCTTCCCCCAGTTCTTAGCGGAATTTTGGAGTTTGGTTCTGCCGTGGCTATCGATGGAAATTTTGCCTTCGTTTCATCCGAGTTTGACTCCGTCAGCGGAGCGCATGCGGGCGCGGTCCACATTTACAGTGTTATTAACGGAGACCTGATTCGAACTCTTACTGCCAGTGACGGAACCTCATTTGACTATTTTGGAACATCGCTGTCCGCCAATACGGGCAAACTTTTGGTTGGGTCAAAGGGCGACGATGACCACGGAGGTTCGAGTGGCTCGGCCTATTTGTTCGATGTCGAAACTGGGCAGGAGTTACACAAATTTACGAACGTTAGTGGTAGCGGCAGCAACCACTTTGGCTTTGAGGTCGCATTAGGGAAAGACTATTGTGCGATCACGGAGCAGTATGGCGATATTTTGGGAAGCAACGATGGCTCTGTGCATATTTTTCGCTTAGACGACTATTCGTTGGTGGACAGCTTTGGTTCACTCACAGGTGCAGCTAGCCAAGGCTACGGCCGAACCCTCGCGATCCAAAGCAACACCCTGGCAATCGGCCATGATTCTGAGAGCTTCGGAGAAATCCATCTCTATGATCTGCCTACACAACAGTTCGTGAAACGGCTCATCGCACCCGAAGGATACACAGGCGATCAATTTGGTTACGATGTCGCAATTTCGGATGAGTTTATTGCAGTCGGCGCGATTCAGGAGGACTTTCGTGCGCCCAGTGCTGGAGCGACCTACGTGTTCGACAGAGAATCTTATGAGATGCTGTACAAGCTCGTGCCCGATGACACGAGTAACACTGCATTCTCAGGGTCTTCTGTTGCGCTCGGAGGTTCCAAATTGGTTGTTGGTTCTCCAAGGCAAAATGTCACGACGGGAAGAGGTCGAGTATGTATTTACGATCTTTCCTCGGCCCTAATACCCGAGGCTGGCCTCTTCTACGGAGCAGTTCCCATTGAAAATGAAGGCGCACTGATTTCGCCAACAAGCGGTACGGAGTTTGGTCTCTTGAACTATCACTCTGGAATGGTCACTCGATCCTACGCTCTCAGGAATTTAGGGAATGGAGATTTAAGCTTGTCGAACCTATCTTCCACTCACTCAGATTTCACCGTAACAGCCAATCAAAGCTCGATACAACCGGGGCAAGCCACGATTCTCACCGTGACATTCGACCCTTCGTCTTTGGGGTCTCGACAAGCCACAATCAGCTTTAATACGAATGATCCAGAAATTCCCACCCTCTCTTTCCTAGTTCGAGGTGAGGGGGCGCAACCTGAAACGGATGTCTATTTCACAACGACGTCGATTCCAGATGGAAGTGGATCCACACAGGTCGCGAATGGAACAGATTTCGGATCGGTAGATGCGATTACTGGGGTTGCCATGCATTCGTTTATTGTCCGTAACTCTGGGAATAGTCCCTTGTCGCTGACAGGCCTCACATCAAACAATGCGGAGTTCAACGTTAGCCAACTCCCAGCATGGCTTCCTGCTGGAAGCGCCACTACCTTTTGGATTTCATTCAACCCAAGTAGCCTTGGCGTCAAAACAGGACAAATCACTCTAAGCTCCAATGACTCTGATGAAGCCGCATATACCTTTGCTGTGAGTGGAACAGGGATTGCGACTCCACATGCCGGAAGTTCAATCGAGATGGTTGGTTGTGTCTTCCAAGGAGTGCAGCCCGTTCTTTCGTGGAAAACAACGAATGGTGCGACCTATAAGGTAGAGTACACTTATGACCTCCAGACTTGGGACACGATTCCAGGAATGGACAACCTCATCGGCGATGGAGAAGTCATGCAATTGCCCTCAAGCACATGGGCCCCAGACTTGACCCAGAACAAGTGCTTCATACGTGTCAAATCTCCCCGATAAGCCAAATAACTCTGCCGTTTCTAGTTGATAAAGAGATTAAGAGCCTTCGTTCGCGAGGGCGCTTTTCCAGACGGCGTCGAGGAGGGCTTGGGTGTGTTCGGCTTTGGTTTCCCAGTGGGCTCGGAGGCTGGGGTCGTGGACTTGGGCGGCGAAGTTTTCGAAGAGGATGGCGGCGTCGGGGCGGTCGGCTTCGACTTTGACTACTTTGCTCGCGGGCTTGTTTGTTTTCGCGGAGTGGGTGTAGCTCGCGGAGTTGTCTTTGTCGTGACCGACGAATTTGTCGATTTCGAGAGTGCCCTGGTCTCCGACAATGCGGGCATCGTTTCGTGAGTCGCCGGCATCGAAGGCGCAACTGAAGGTGGAGGTGGATCCATCGCTAAAGACCAGGAGGCCGGTGCTTCCGATGACGGCTTGGCTTTCGGGATCGCGTCGCATGACCGCGGAAACGGATTTCAGTTCGGCCGCAGGGTCGAGGTAATCGACGATGGCTCGCATGTTGTACCAACCGAGGTCTCCCAAGACTCCCATGGGTTCGAGTTCGGGGTTCACTCGGATGTTGTTTTTGTTCCCGAGCTTGAATTGAAAGATGGTGTCGAGGGTGCGGCGTTTGCCGGCCAGAGTGTCGATCTGCTCCTGAAGTTGAAGGGTGCGGGGATGATGGGAGAAGTGAGTGCCGTCCATGAAGGCGACGTTGTTCTCGCGGCAGGCGGCTAAGATTCTTTGGGTGGCCGGAAGGCTGGGTAGGGGTTTCTCACAGAAGACGTGTTTGCCGGCCTTGGCTGCAGCGATTGAGATCTCTTCTTTGACTGAGGTGGGAGTAGCCACGTAGACGGCATCGATTCCGTCCCACTGGAACATCTCGGCCCACGAGTCGAAGGCTTTGGAGGCTTCGTATTTGGCGGCGAAGGCTTCCGCTTTCTCGAGGGTTCGACTTGAGCTGGCGGTTAGGACGGTATTGGGTGCTTCCTTCGTTGCTCGGGCCATTTGGTTCGCGATGGACCCCGTGCCGACAAAACCCCAGCGAATGGGTTGAGGCTCCTTGGCTTCTTCTTGAGCGCTGATGCCGAGAGTTCCTAGCAGGAGGATTGCTGCGGAGCCCAAGCCGAAGGTGTTCAGTAAGCGTCTGCGGGAGATCATGAGGGCAGATTGAGTGAATGGATTTGTTATTGATTTCATGGTGTCGCTTTCTTCGTTTTGAAGAAGGGTATTTCTTTCTAAAGATTCTTTAAAGACCTGCTCTCAGTTTGATATTTTCCAAGTTCTTGCTCTGAGTGGGAATATTAGTATAGGAGGTTGCCTACTGATAGTCGCGGTAGAATTCACCTAGGCGAGTGAGGTTTCCATTGGTCTTGAAGAGGGCGCTGGTGCCGAGGGCGTTGTTGTCTTGGGAGGACGGGAACCAAGCATGGCGCTCGACATAATCGAGTTTGTCGAGGGCGGGGAAGACTTTTTCCATGAACTTAAGGACGGCGTCGGGTTTGTGGCGGTTCTGTTCTGGGGATTTGGCATCCCAATCTCCGACCGCGAACTCGGTGATCCAGAGGGGTTTTTGATACATGCGATGGATTTTTTCCATGCGCTTGAGAAAGGTCTTACTATTCGCGCCGCCGTAGGAGTGGACGCAGACAAAATCGACGCGATGGCTTTTGCGTTTTGCGGTGGCCATGAACTCTTTCATCCAATCATTGTCGGGATGGACGCAGGCAGGGGAGCCGAGGCGGAGGCCGGATTCCATGAGGACGGGCCAGTTCTTGAGCGCTTTTTGGACGCTCATGTTTGCTTGGTGGCGGCCGTCGGGTTCGTTGAATCCGAGAAGTTCGGTGATGCCCGCTTCTTTGGCGGCAAGGGCGCTTTTGCGGATCTGTTCAGCTTGGCCCCAGTAGCCCCAGATCATGGGAACGAAGTCGATTTTCTTGGGGGTGTCTTTGGGGATGTCGGAGCCCCAAGTATAGACCCACTTTGCGTCGAGTTCTCTGAGCAGCTTGGCCCATTGCGGATTCTTAGTGGCTAGCCCGAGTCCTTTCTTTGTGGGTGGTGAGGGAATCTCGTGAGCGAAGAGAGTGGCAGGGGAGGTGGCAATGGAAGCCGCCAGCGCTGATTTTAAAAAATCGCGTCGAGATGCCATTGAATCGGGCTTGGCAGAAGAAGTCATTGTTGTGGCTAAAAGATAGCACGCGATGAGAAGGGGGCGAGGATACTTCGTGTTATTGGGGCGAGACGCTTACTTGGTGGAAGGTTAGGGAGGTCTTAAGAATGCCGGGGAGGCTCTTTTTTCCTCGAGGGGAAAACTTTGCGCGAGTGATGGAAAGCTCCCAAGTGCCAGAATCGGTCTTTCGGAAGGCTTGCTTTTGATCGGAAGATATTTGGCCGTCTGAAGAGAAGAAGTATTGAGGTTCTTCTCCTGGAGGGCCTTTGAAGGTTAGGGTGAGAGGCGCTTCATCCGACCGGGAGAGAAGATGAGCAGTCCACGTGTTGGATGGCTGAGGGACTTCCTTTTTGGCCTTCTTGATGATGAGCGAATGTTTGGGATGGGGATGACTCTTTAAAGATATGGGAAGGGCGAGCGAAAGCTCCTTGCTTCCCGGGTAGCAACCTTGGGCACAGCACATCCAAGCGACGGAAACTTTGAGATTGATCTCCGTTGATGTTGTATTCTCAGGAGGCGTAATGGTGGTGAGGAGAGTGACGTCGCGTTCGAATCCGTGGCACGGGTGTCCTGCCATGTCACAGAGTTCTGGGTAGGGCCAGAGTGTTTGGGAGGCCGTGAATCCCAGGGGAAGGTCCCATTCCAAGTTTGTGGCCATTCCCACGATACCTGGGTTCTTCCAATACGTGTGGTAACCTGGTTCGTGCTGAATATGGATTCCCACCGTGAAAGCTTCACCAAGAACGATGGACTTGTTCTCGGCGACAAGACTGAGGTCGAGTCCCACTTCTTCTTTTTGCTGACCGTATAAGAGAGCGGGAAGGAGGGTCAGAAGGGTAAGTAGCTTCATGGCTTTTGATGGAAGATTCTACGTCGGTTCTTGGGCACAGTTTTCATCGAGTATGGTCACGAAAAAGCCGGACCTAGGTTGGTCCGGCTTTGGAAAAGTTCATTCTAGGAAACGAAACTAGCGCTTGCGACGTGCCAAGGCGAAGACGCCTAAAAGTCCGAGGAGAGTGGTTGAAGGCTCTGGAATTCCTCCTGAAAGGGAGGTGAGACCAGCGGCGTTCTGAAAGGAAGTGGTCAGGGTGTTGCGAGCGTCTGCTGTGGAATTAGGTCCGTAGACTTGTGAACGACCAGATACCCAGAGGTAGACGGTGTCACCTGGCTCCATGTTCCAAGAAAGGGTTCCGGAAAGGACGTCGTCTGTGCCAATACCGTTCTGTTCGAGGCGAAGAGTATCGAGGCGGTTGAATCCAAATTCAAGATAGCTTCCTTCGTCAGTTGAGAAGAAGAAGTCATCATCGGGAGCCGCTGCTCGTCCAACGATAGGAGGAAAGAATCCGTCTCCTGGACTCCAGATACTGAGGGTGGCAAAGTTGCCGGCAAAGTCATTATCCATGTTGGAGAACGAGCCGGTGAGGTTGGCGTCTAGATTGAAGGATGCGGTTCCAACTCCGTCATAAGTGTAGCCCTCAATCACAACGGAACTGCCACGTGCCGCTGAGTTCGATGGGCCGGTGGTCGCGAAAGTGCGGATGACGGGAACTGAAAGGCCATCCGAAGCATCAAGAGAACCGAAGCTAGAGGCTGTTCCTCTGCTTTCGGTGAGAAAGTTACTACTGGTGAGTGAACCTGCACCGCCGACGCTGGGAGCAAAATTGAAATTGGTTGAAGTGGAGCTGAATCGACGGTCTGCAAGACTAGCGGAGGACAGTGAGCCCCAAGAGGGATCGAGTGAGACCTGAGTCAGGCCTGTAGCTGACAACGCAAGGCTCACGCCTAGAAGTGAGATGGTAGCATTCATAGGAAGGGTAGTTGTTGTTATGGGCGAAAGATGAAACGAACTTCGCACCCTCTAGTTTGTGAAAGGTCACGCTTCCTTTAACAAGAATTTTGAAATTCGGATGTTTTAGCTATATTTCCCGCCATATTATCAGAAAAGATTAGAGAATATGGTGCGTTAGCTAAGGAGAGAAAGAAGATCAGAGGAGGTGAACCACTCGGAACGAGACCGCGGAGAAGAGGAGCGGTTGTTGGAATTTTTGGAAGTCTCTCGAGACTAGGAGATTACCTTTGGCTGTTCTAAACCGATGGTGGGACGGCCACGCTTTTGGATGCGTTATTAAAATGAGATGGTGAGACCTCTTTGAGCTTCAGCCATGGAGATGGGTTCGTAGAGCAGGGGCAGGTCGTAGGTCTCTTGGTAATCAGTATCCCTTGAGTCGATTTCTAGGGTGGAAATACGGGCAGGGAGGTCGCTCGCCCAATCTTGGCCCGAAAGCAGGCTGTCGATATGATGGAAGCCAAATTCAAGATACGTTCCTTCATCGGTTGAGAGGAAGTATGTGTTATCTGCAGGGTTCGTGACGCGAGAGGCGAGGGGCAAGAGTCTGCACTCAGAAGAGGCCCTTAGGTTGAGGAGAGCAAAGTCGCTTGCTTGCTCGTTCCCTCGAAAGAATGTGGTGGAGAAGTTGGCGCCAATAGCAAAGGTAGCATTGATGTAACTGTATCCTTTGATGCCAGAGGATTGATCGATTGGTGAGGTGCCAGAACGTTCCGTAGTATCGAAAGACCAACCCATGGGTGCGGAGTTCTTATTACTGGCTTCACTTACGCTGAACTGGCTTTCGCTGAGGCTGGTAAACGAGAGTGAGTTCGAAGCTGGTTCGAGGGAAAGCTGGGCGAACCCAGTGGTCGCCAATACGAGATTGGTTCCAAAAAACAGAGGGATGATTTTCATAGCTAAAGGGGGATATGAAGAGGGGGGTCAAGCGGTGTGAAAGCTGAGGTAGGCCTCACACTCATAATCTTCTGAAATATCACTTAAGGTTTAACAAGAATTTTGAAATTCGGATGTTCGAGCTATAATTATTAGCTTATTATTAAAATTAGTGAGAGGTTGAGGAAGGAATTGTGCTGCAATTTGTACGATGTCGTTCAAAAGGCATTTGTGCAGCAGAGGCGAAAAGAAGATTTGGAGGCGCGTTGGAGGTCGTGCTGTCATCCTTTGCCTGGAGGTGTTCCGTATTTGAACCGGCGGCCTTGTCGAATCAAAGCTGCGGAGGATGGGCTGACTTTTATTGAGGTTTTGGCAGGTCGGTTTCCGGGAAAGCTGAGTGATGAAGAATGGAGAAAGGTCTTTCGGGACGGCCTCATTGTCTCCAATGGGACTGGCGAAGTCATCGACGATCCTGAGTTACAAGTGGTGACTGGACATCAATATGTGCGGTTGCTTCCTGAGTGGGTAGAGCCTCCGGTGGGGACGGATTTAAAGGTGATTTATGAGGACGAAGTACTCCTCATCATCGATAAGCCGGCTCCCTTACCGATGCATGAAGGAGGGCGTTTTTGTAAGAATACTTTGATGTGGCTAATGAATACGGCTTGGCCGGAGTTAGACGTTCGTTATGCTCATCGTCTCGATGCGGAGACGAGCGGTGCCCTAGTTTGTGTGAAAGGTCGTAAGTATCGAAGCGCTATCCAAACTTCGTTCGAACAAGGCGATGTCTCTAAGGTTTACCTGGCGCGCGTTCAAGGTTATCCTCGGTGGGAGGAAAAGCTGATAGAGAACACTGTGCCAGCTGAGGGGAGGGTTTGGGGGAAACCTCTTGAGGCCCAGACCGAGATGAAGGTGATGGAGCGACTGGACGATGGCACTACGCTGATTGAAGCGCGTCCGCTCACGGGGCGGACGCACCAGATTCGGGTCCATCTTTGGCAAGAGGGATTACCTATTATAGGAGATCGACTCTATTTGGCGGAAGGGAAATTAGGGAAGGCGGAGATCGCGGGGTTGGGCGCGGAGCCTCTGGCGCTGCGCTCTTGGAAGATTTCGTTCCCGCACCCCATGACCGGAGAGATGGTCAGTTTCGAAGCCGAGGGGCGCCTTTAGAGGAGCTATACTGAAGGGGCTTCGGAACACTTCTTGGGTGGGACTTCTTGCTGGGCTTTTATCTTACTTTAGTAGATAGTCAGTCATGATTACAAGAAAGAGTATTGCGATCTTGGTTTTCTGTTGTCTTTCGGCAACCGCTCAAGGGCGTAAATGGACTGATTCAAGCGGACGGGCGTTTGAGGCGACGTTGATTAGGCTGGATGGAAGTAAGGTGATTCTGAATGTGTCGGGGCGGCAACGGAGTTTCGAGCTGAGTCAGTTGAGCGCAGCCGATCAGAGTTTTTTGAAGTCGGGTGGAACGCCGAGTCCGACTCCTCGAGCTCCACAACGTGAAAATCCAGTAGCTCGTGATTTGCCAAAGAACGGGCAGATTCAGGCGGATGTGAGTATTCAAATTAAGCGCTTGCGTGCTGAGCCTGAGAACAATCGGTGGGTCTATGGGAGTCCGAACTTTGAGTTTATTTGTGACGAAGACCTTGGCCTGAATTCTGTGAGGAGATTTGCGTGGATGTTCGAGTCCGTTTGGCAGTTCTGTAGTACGATGCCCTATGATATTCCGCGGTTGAGAGCGCAGCAGAAGGTTCGGATGAAAACCTATCTTATTAAGAACTATGCTGATTACGTAAAGATGGGAGGGGTGCCTCGGACCGCTGGAGTTTATATTCCTTCTCAGGATATCGTTTTAATCCCTTTTAGCAGTTTGGACTTGGGGCAGGGGGGAGGACTTAAGGATGCGAATAATACTTTGCGGCATGAGGTTACTCACCAATTGATGACCGGGCAAAGCCAGCAGGCGGGATGGTTCATTGAAGGTTCCGCGGATTATGTGGCAACGGTTCCTTACGATAAGACGAGAATGCTCACAGGGAGGCATCTCAGCGCAGTGGCTTCCTACGTGAGTGCTTATGGTTGGAATGAACGCCGAGGTCACAATTTGGGGAAAAATATCACCTTTGGGCGATTGGAATCATTCATGCAGCCGAACTATGCTCAGTTCCAAATGCAGAAGGATGCGTATGCCTATGCTCTCGTGCTTTATACCTATTTCGCCAAGTTCGATGGGCAAAAGAATGGTGCTCGGTTGGCTCAGTATGTGGCGGCGTTGCAGGATGGAACGCCGGAAGCTGATGCGAGAAAGCTCCTGTTAGCTGGGCGGAGCTATGAGCAATTAGAGAAGGCGGTGGCTAGCGCTTGGAATGTGAACGGGCTAAGGCTAAAGTTCGAATAGAGTGATGGCGCTTCGGTATCTTCTGCCGACGAGAGAACGAGTAAAGCGGCAAGAAGGTCTGCCTTTCTGGATCAAAAAAGCCGCAGAGTAACTGCGGCTTTTGAGATGGGGAAATTGGTTTTGAGCGGACTCGCTTGTCTTACTCGCTTTTAGGAGCGGGAGGGATTTGGATGGGAGGAGAAACCGCTTTGGGACGAGGGGGAGCTTTTTGAATTTCTGCAAGTTCGATTTCGAAGATGAGAGTGGAGTTGGGAGCAAGCTTCTCGCTACGGCGAGTTTGACCATAGGCGAGGTCGGGCTTGATGAAGAGCTTCCACTTGGAGCCGACAGGCATGCTGGTGAGGGCTTCGCGGATGCCTGCCATACGGTTGAGGTTCAGGGGCACGGGAGAACCTTCTGGCGAGGCGTCGAACTCGGAGCCGTCAATGAGTGTTCCCTTGTAGTTGACCATGAACTTAGCTCCTTCGGAACCATCGTGTTTTTCTCCTTCACCTGCCTTGAGGATTTCGTATTGAAGACCTGATTCTGTGGTGATTACGCCTTCGCGCTCTTTGTTTTTGGCGAGGAATTCTTCGGCGGCTTTGAGGTTTTCCTCGGCGAGAACTTTTTCGCGCTCCTGGACTTGGTTACGTAAACCAAGCATGGCGGCGTTGAGTGCTTCTTGGCCGCTGGCTGGCTCTTTGCCGTCGAGAGCGTCCATGAAGCCTTTGATGAATTCATCGCGGTCAATATCTTCCACGGTAAGGCCGAAGCGGCTCATCTGCTGCTTGAAGCTGTTGCCGTTGTTGAAACCGAATCCGTATGAGGAGTTTGTCTTGATGACGGCAGGGTCGGTTTCAGCCGCAGGTTCTGCAGGGGCAGTGGGTTCTTGCGCCGAAAGGGACACAGCCGCCAAAAAGAGAGGGAGCAGAAGAAGGAATTTCTTTTTCATAGAAGCTCAGACGCTGGCAAGTAGGGCCTCAATTGTCGAGGGTGGATTTGATGAGGAAAGTGGGCTATGGAAAGGGATATGAGCATCATCACCAAGCGGGGCGACGAGGGAGAGACGGACCTGTTGTATGGGAAACGGATTTCGAAAACGGATCTTCGAGTCGAGACTTTGGGAGCGATTGATGAACTGAATACGGTTCTTGGGCTAGTGCGTTGCCATGGGAGTGAGTCTTTGGGGGAGGAGTTGGATTGGCTGCAGGAGAAGCTGGTGGGTCTGATGGGGGAGCTGGCCCTGCTGCCGGAGGATTTAGAGAGATACGAGAGGGATGGCATGCCGAGGGTATTGGAGGCCGATGTGGCGAAGCTGGAGAAGCGAGCCAAGGCGATTGAGGATGAGGGAGTGGACTTTAAGGGGTGGGCACGACCTGGGGCGGCGGGCTCTTTGCCTGCGGCGTTCTTGGATCAGGCTCGGACAGTGGCGAGGCGCGGTGAGAGAAGGGTCTTGGAGCTGTCTGCTACGAATCCGTTGCCAGTTGTGACTCTCTTTTTAAATCGAGTCTCGGACTACCTTTGGTTGCTGGCGAGACGGGAGGAGGGATGATGAACTCTTGTCCCTAAAGTCCTCCGAAGCGACGGTGGCGGCGGGAGTATTCGTTGACAGCGTCTTGGAGGTCTGCGCGCTTGAAGTCGGGCCAGAACTTTTTGGTAGTCACGATTTCGGCGTAGGAAAGTTGCCAGAGAAGAAAGTTGGAGAGTCGCATTTCACCGGAGGTGCGGACGAGGAGGTCTGGGTCTGGAAAGTCGGCGGTGTCGAGATTGGCGGCGACGAGGTCTTTGGTGATTTCGTCAGGATTCACAGCGCCGGCTTGGACTTGCAGGGCGATGCGCTTTGCTGCTTTGGTGATTTCCTCGCGGCCACCGTAGGACAAGGCGAGAATGAGATTGAGGGAGGTGTTGTTGGCTGTTTCCTCTTTGGTCTTGGCGAGTCGCTTTTGATTTTTCTGAGGGAGACGCTCGATATCGCCGATGGTGTGGAGTCGAACGTCTTGTTTGTTGAGCTCCGAGGTCTTGTCCGCGAGGAAGCGGTCTAACAGGAGCATCAGGGCGTCGATTTCTGATTTAGGTCGATTCCAGTTTTCAGAGGAAAAAGCGTAGAGGGTAAGGTATTTGACGCCGAGTTCTTTGCAGGTTTCTACCGCTTCACGCACCGATTCCGCGCCTGCGCGATGACCGTCGCGACGGGGGAGGCCACGCTCTTTTGCCCAACGACCGTTACCGTCCATGATGATGGCGATGTGTTCTGGGGTGTCGTTGTTGGGCGTGGGCATGGTGATTAAACCAAAATTGTCTGATGCCTTCCTGGGCCGATACCGACGTGGGAGACGGGTGCGCCTGCGAGTTCGGCGAGGCGGTTGAGGTAGGCGCGTGCGTTCTCGGGGAGTTGGTCCCAGGTATCGCATTTGGAGGTGTCGCTCTTCCAGCCGGGGAGAGTTTCGTAGATGGGGACGATGCGGTCCCAGGCGTCGCGGTCGGCGGGTGGGTATTCGTGTTTCTCACCATCGATTTCGTAGTGGGTGCAGATGTCGATCATTTCCCGTTCGTCGAGTCCATCGAGACAAGTGATGGCCAGTCCGGTGACTCCATTGACCATGCAGGCGTAGCGCACGAGGACGATGTCGAGCCAGCCGCAGGAGCGAGCGCGGCCGGTGGTCGCTCCGAATTCGCGACCGAGTCCATGGAGGTATTCCCCAAATTCTTGATTGTCGGTCGGGAAAGGGCCGGATCCGACGCGGGTGGTGTAGGCTTTGCAGACTCCTACGACCGCCTCGATGGCGAGGGGAGGAAGGCCGGTTCCGGTGGTGCAACCTCCAGAAGTGGTGTTCGAGGAAGTGACGAAGGGGTAGGTGCCAAAGTCGATGTCGAGGAAGGTGCCTTGGGCGCCTTCGAAGAGAATCATTTCTTTCGCTTTCCATGCCTTGTGAACGACGGGGATGATGTCGGCGATGTGCGGACGGAGCCGGTCGAGAGAGGGCGTGATGGCGTCGATGATGCCGTCTACGGTGAAGGTCGTGAGACCGAGGGGCTCGAGAATGGCGTTGGCTTCAGGGACACGGATTTCGAGGAGTTCACGGAGCTTCTCGGGGCGAATGGCGTCAGCGAGACGGATTCCTTCGCGGTTGGCCTTGTCCGCGTAGGCGGGGCCGATGCCACGCTTGGTGGTGCCGATTTTTTTATCGCCGAGCTTGGCCTCACGGGCGGCATCGAGTTCGCGGTGAAGAGGAAGAACGAGGTGGGCGCGATCAGAGATGAGGAGCTTCTCGGGGTTGATGGTGATGCCCTGGCCTTCGAGGGTGGTGATTTCCTCGCAAAGGCTGATGGGGTCGAGGACGACGCCGTTGCTGATGATGTTTTGCTTACCAGGCCAGAGAATGCCGGAGGGGATGAGATGGAGGACGTATTTTTTGCCTTCGACGATGACAGTGTGTCCTGCGTTGGCGCCGCCTTGGCCGCGAACGACAAGATCGGCATCTTCGGTGAGCAGGTCGACGATTTTTCCTTTTCCTTCATCGCCCCATTGGAGGCCTACGACTACGGTATTCATGGTCCACATGCCGCCCGGATAAGACCGCGCGGCGAAGAGGTTCAATGAACCGGAGAAAGGGGAATTTCGAGTGAAATCTTTCTCTTTTCCTGCCAGCGGGCGAGGAAACGGGGAGGTTTTCGGCCAACTGCTATTCGTCAGGCGAGACTTCGAGACGGAAAAACAGGTTCTGTTGGCCCATATTGGGAATTTCGATCTCGGCTTTTGGGGTGGTCACGTTTGGGAGTTCTACTGAGACTGTGGTTTCGGACGTTGCGGCCCAAAGCTCAGTTTGGCCGAGGTCGCTTGATTCGAAGAGGGTGTATTTTGTTCCGGGCACCATCTTGCTGAGTTCGAAGGTGACTTGGGAGTCGATTTCGGTGATTTCGAAGCAAAGAAAGCTCAGCGGATCAGTGGGATCGTAGCCGGTGAGATATTCGGAGAGGTTATCCCAAGGGTCGCCGTCGGGATTTTCCGCAGGAGAGGCGTCGTTGTTTGGTGGGAGGCCGAAGTTTGAAATTTGCCAGCTATCAGGGATTCCGTCAGAGCCATAAGACTCGAAGTTATCTTTCAGGAAATCGACAACAACGATGCGGTGCAGGTCGCTGAGACCTTGGTAGTCGGCACGCACCCATGCGGCGGTGTTCTGGTAAACTGTTTGTGGGGTGACGAGGCCGCTTGCGCTTACGGAGGCGAGGGGTCCGCTGTTGATAGACCAAATGACGGGAGCGTCGAGTTCGGTGGTGCCATCGTCATAAACTAGGTCGGCATCAAGATCGCGGGTGATGTGCTCGGAGACGCTGCTGGCTCCGGTAATGGTAAGCAAAGCGGGGTCAAGGAGTTGGCCAGCGAATCCGTCGCGATGGGTGTAGCTGGTGGAGGAAGCGACCGCGCCGCCGTGGCCGGAGTCGTCAAGAGTGTAGTTGGTAGAGCTACTGCGTTGGCCGTAGCCCTCGGTGGTGGTTTCTTGGACGAGGGTGTAGTTGGTGCTCGTGCGTGATTCCGCTTGGAGGAGAGCAGGAACAAGGAAAAGTATCGGGAGAGTTTTCACTAGTTGAGGGTGTCGAGGGTGTAGTCGATGGTGAGGCCGAGGATTCCGATATCAATTGTGCTGTTGACGTCTGTGGTGACTTCGAAGAAGACCGCTTCATTGGAGGTTACGGTGGCATTGGCAATAGAGTCATCTCCGTAGGTCATCGAAAGGGAACCATCGTCAGATTCGTCGAAGCTTGCCATCAAAGTTGAGCCCGTTGCAGAAGTTGCTAGGAGGTCTCGTTTTCTCAAGGTAGCGTTGAGGGAGGTGACTTTTCCGGTTGAACCGTCTGGGGCTGCATAGTAGCGCAGAGTGACGTTGGTGACAGTAGCTCCCGGAGGAAGATTTGCCTGCACGGTGTATCCATGAGCAGAGGAAGTGCTGGTAAATCGCATTTTGCCAGTTTCGGGTCTGGAGTCAGTCCCAAGGAGAGGAGCGAAGGCGCTGCCTGCAATTTGTAGTTTTAGATTCTTAGGTGTTTTGTATTTGTAGTTGCCTGAGACGACGACGTCGTCGTTGACGCAAAGTTCACCATTGAGGGTGGCGTCACCTGTTTTTTGAATACTGAAAGCGTCGGAGCGGCTGGAGGTGGAGGTGCCGTTGCCGATGGCAAAGAGGCGATCCGAAGTTGACCAGGTGGTGGCAGAGCCGACGCGTGGTTGCAGGGTAGCATTGCGTCCGATGATAGTTTCGGCACGAGATTCCGCTTCGTTGCCTTCGCCCAAGGTCACAGATGCGAGTGCACTGGAGATGTTGTTGCTACCAACTGAAAAGGAGGCGTTTGAACTGGCGATCGTGCTCAACCCAAAGGCGGTGGACCATTGGCCGATATTGGTCTCGTCCCAAGCGGTCGCATCGATGGAGGAGAGAACTTCTCCCGCTCGGAAAGCAGCCTTGTAGGGGTGCCAGAGCATGCGAGTTCCAACTCCAGAGGTGAGGATGGTTCCTGTGCCACGCGCACCTCCGGCGAGGAGGCCGTCGGTGGCATTGACGATGAGATCGCCGTTGATAGTGGTGTCATCGTTGAGGGTGGTGATGCCGTCAACAGTCACGTCTTCATTGAAGGTTGCGTCTCCTTCGAAGGTGCTGGTGCCGTCGATGGTCGAGTTTCCAGTATGAAGCATATTTCCATTGAGGGTGACATCGTCGTTCAAGGTGGTGAGACCGTTGAAGATGGCGTTTCCGTTGAAAGTGTTCAGGCCTCCTGTGGTTGTGTTTCCGCTGATGAGAAGGTCTCCCATAATGGAGGTATCGTCGTTGAGGCTCGTGATACCATTGATGGTCGCGTCTTCGTTAAAGGTAGAGTCTCCGTTGAAAGTACTGATTCCTTCGATAAGATTGTTTCCGTTGATGGCAGCATTTCCGGTGATTGTTGCATTGGTTATGGAGGCGTCTGTGTCGCGGATGAGGTAGTTGGCGTCATTGGTGAGCAGGGAGACGAACTCGTTCTCGAGCATGACATTTGGTTGCAAGGCGTTGTTGCTAACGGAGGCGCTTGGAAGAGAAATGGAACCGGAGACTGATATTCCGCCGGTATCCAAGGTTGAGATGCCAGTGATGTTGTGATTGTCGAGATCGAGGTTGCCGCCCAGGGGCTCAGAGCCATTGCCGAGAAAGTACTGCGGGTGATCGTCATCGAGAAGGCCGGTCAATGCACCATGGTCGTTCACGACGAGAGGCGCGAGATCGATGGTGTTTCCGGCCGAGATGGTGAGGTCGCTACCGTTGAGGCTCAGGACTTGTTGTTGAATCGGAACTTCGGCTGGGTCGTCGGCGTTCCAATTGAGCGAGGGCTCTTGTGGGATGTCCATCCAAAGACTGCCTTGGGTGGGCAAAGAGGGAAGAGTTCCGAGTCCGGCTGCCACAATTGGGGCTGGGGTAGAGGCAAATTGAGAGAATCCGTAAAAGATGGAATCAGCGGTTTTTGCGATTTTAACCACGCCACGAGCATCGGCAGAGATGAGAGTTGGTGGGGTCCAGGCGGTAGCAGCCGCATTGGTGGCGCTACTTCGGAAGGCGGCGTTCCCTTTCTTGTAGATGACATGGAGTCGGGATGCTTGGGAGGTGGCATCGAGACGGGAGATGAGACTTCCGGGTTGAGGGAAAGTGGCTGAATCATTGGAATCGACGAGAGTCGCAGCTGACCATGCTGTTCCGCTGGTGTTTGTGGAGGTAGAGACAAAGAGGCCGTGGGCTGAGGAAGCTTGGCTGGAGAATGTGACTGCAGGTTTACCCCCAAGAAGGCTGAGGTTGAGGCTGGGGATGAGTCCCGCTCGGATCGAGGCCTGAGTGACGTCTTGGGCGGTGGCTCCTCCAGCACTCAGGTCATTAACCGTGGCTGACCAGATGGTGATGGGGGAGTTCCAAGAAGTACCATTGGCATTGTTCGCAACAACAAGTCTTACAAAGAGAAAAGGGGTGGTGTTGTTAGAGGGGGCAAAAGCTTCCGCGTATGCTATCGCTGGTTTTCCTGAGAGACTGAGCAAATTGGATGTTGCCACGCGGGAGCCAGAAGCCGAGAGCACTGCAGAGAGTTCCTGCTCTGACCAGTTGACGCCATTGGCGTTGGAAGCGCGGTAGTAGATGGCGAAAACAGGGCTGGAAGCGAGAACGGCAGCGGTCCCGTCAACCTCAGTGAGGCTCAGGTTTACTCCTGCAAGAAAGCCGGTCAGAGCACCAATGCTTGCGGTTCCTGCTGATGAGCCATCGTAATAGGTGTCGATGGGAATGGGAGGCTGCCAGTTTTCTCCGGAAGTCCCAATGGCCTTTCGAAACTCGAGGCTGAGGGAACCATTCCACCAACCTAATCCGTTCTCAAGGAGAGGGGTGGGAGTGAGTGCAACAAAGCTAGGGGTTCCCGCCACAACCGCGGCATCGAAGCTGTTCAATGGCTGCGAATAACCCACGAACGATTCACCCGATTGCGCGGCATTGTAGCCGAGTTCGACAGGCGCTTTCCAAAGAGAGCCTGCGCTATCTTCAGCGCGAGTGAGGAGTAGAGATGGGGGTTCTGAGAGGTTAATCTCAGAGTTCCCAGGAAAGGTCGTGTAGGGTGCCGTGAGATGAAAGGCAGAGGGTTTGCCGTCTAGCAAAAGGAGGTCAAAATAGGGCCATTGTTCAGTGGTTGGAACGGGGCGGGTGAGGTTAACGATATCAAAATCGAAATCGAGGTCGAAGCCGGTGGTCGTCACGTTTGAGACCGCGGGATTGGTAATACCTGTTAGGGCGTCGAGGGTGACCGTCGGAGCTTCCGGGAAGGTTTCGGCAAAGGTGAAGGAGGTGGAAAAGGCTCCTGTCGTGCCACCGAGTTGAGTCTGGGAAAAATCGACGACATCGCTTTCAACGGCGAAGGCGAAGTCGTCCGAACCTAAGAAGCCGACGTCATTGATAAAGTCCGATAGGATGCCGCCTCCTGCATGGCGAGCGAAGGGAACGGAAGAGATCTTCCTGTCCGGGGAGAGAAGCTGAAATCCATTGGACCCATCATTGAACCAGATACGAAGATAAAGGTCCGAATTCGCTGCCGGAGTCAGGGGAGCGGTAATGGCTTGTTGTGGAGATGCTCCGAGTGCGAGAGAATAGAGGCCCTTCGTTACTGCAATAGAGATAGCAGTTGCGGGCTCGCTGCCGTTTGCGGGCGAGGAGTCATCGTTCTTCCAGATAGGGGTGGTGATGACTCCCGGAGAAGTACCATGATAGAGGCAAAACTTGAACTGTCCTGTTCCGTCAAAGTTGACGTTGTTCGAAACAATCCGGCCCTGATGATGAAGGGTCGCTGGAACTTGAGCGTGAGCTACCCCTCCGGTGAGGTTGGTAAGTGCAATGAAAAGAATGACTTTAACTGCTTTGAAGCGGAGTAGGTGATCTTGGGACATTTTCTTGGGCGTGTGAGTGGTTGTTCGATTTGGCTCTTCGGGGGTGTCAACCCATAGAATTTATCTATTATAGGTTGTGAGGAGTATGGTTTTGAAATTCGGTGGACCGCAAGCAGAATTGAGTCAATGGGCGAAGTAGGTCTATTTAGTTTAAGTTATGCTTATGATGATGATTGATTTTGAAGTTTGTGAGTGGGGTTTGCCAGCAGAGGGAAATTCAGCCGCCAGAAGATGCTTTCACATTCCTGACGGCTGAAAATGGGATTGCGTTGCGAAAGGGGTTAGGGGGAAACGATCTCGAGGCGATAGAAGAGATGGGGTTGCCCGGGATTGGTGATATTCGAGACGGTAAGGGTGGTGAGGCTGCCGGTTCCGGCGATGGGGGTGCCTGAGTTCGCCCAGCTCTCGAGGTCCGTGCTTTGGCGAAGCTGGTAGCTGACTCCGGCAATGGTCTGGAACTTCAAGGTGCCCGTGTCTCCGCTCGTGGTAAAGGAGTCGAAGCTGGGGGGCTGGTTGAGGAAGCCTTCGGCTCGCACGGCAAAGGAGTATGGATTCTCGTCGCTATCGTTGTTGGGAATCGTGACGAAGACGACTTGAGGGCCAGTGGCCAAGGGGGTGAAAGTGACTGTGAGGGTTGTGGTTGAGCCAGCAGCGACGCTGGTGTTGCCCAGAACCGCACTAAAGTCTCCGCCGGGGGCAGGGTTGCTGATATTGAGCGATTGATTGCCATTGTTCTCGATAGTGAAGGTCGTGGAAACGGATTGCCCGACTTCAGCAGTGCCGAGATCGGTGCCGTCCGTGACTGACGGGGTATCGTGACCGTCGGGAATGACGACTCCTCCGGCGCCTCCGAGAAGGTTGATCTCTGGTCCGTCGAGACCAATTCCGGTAATATTAAAGGTGTAGGGATTCTCATCGAAGTCGTTGCTGATGAGGGTGACTTCGACCGTTTTCGTTCCCGCGCTTTGGGGTTCGAAGGTGATCTGGATGGGCCAGTTAGTCTGCGGAAGAATGGGCTGGGTGGGGTTGGGAAGACCCGTCACCGTAAAGTGGGTGTCGTCGCTGAGAGCAGAGTTCTGATTGGCGATGATGAGGTTTTCTTCTCCATCGTTGCGGAGGAGAAAAGTGTGAGTGGTTCCGGGTGCTCCGACATTGAGAGTGCCGAAGTCGGTGCCATCGCTCGTGTTGGTGGAGGTTCGACCGTCCTTGATGCTCATGTTTTGAACAGACTGCCCGCCAAAGACATCGAGCTCGGGACCGACAGCTGTTCCCTCTACCGCGAAGATGTAGCTCGGGGTGTCGGGGTCGTTGCTGGAGACGGTGACGAGAGCTGATTTGACGCCTCGGGTGGTAGGTTCAAAGACGATACCAAAGACGTCGCGTGAGTTTGAGCCTTGGTTGGGCTCTAATGTGATGGTGTCATCGAAGACGGTAAAGCCCGCCCCGGATACTGTGATGTTGTAGTCGAGAGTGCCGTCTCCGATGTTCTCTAAGACAAAAATTTCAGTTTCGCTCTCTCCCAATTCGACTTCCCCGAACTGGGTTCCGAGGTCATAGGATGTGGTGTAGGTTCCAGCCGGTATGATGTCGCCGAGATTGTTACTGCCTACATAGTTCCCGCGCACTTGAGCATTGGGATCACCTACTCCATTCGCAGTGACGTCGAAGGTGTAGGGAGTTTCGTTGGCATCGGTGGTGATGATTGTTACCGTGGCAGTGACTTGACCATCGGTGCTGGGGTTGAAGAAGACGTCGAACTCGATATAGCCTGGTGCAGGGATGGTGGTATTGGAGGCAGGGTGGGAAATGCTAAATCCTGGCTCGGACGTAATGTCGGCATCCAAGAAGATGAGGTCGCTCGTGCCATCGTTTTTGATGCGAAAGGTGCGTTTTTCGGAAGGACCATCGACGTCGACGTCTAGGAAGTTGGTGCCGTCTCCCACGCGTGGGGTGTCGTCTCCATTGACGATTTCTTCGGAGAAATCGGTGTCGCCAAGAACGGTAGCTTCCGGAGCAGTGGCAAAGCCTCGAATGAGAAAATCGTAGGGGTCTTCGTCAGGGTCGTTACTATCGATTCGAATTGTAGCAAAGTGTTCTCCTGGTTCGGTGGGTTCGAAGAAGATGAAGACGTCCTTAAATCCTGAGAAGCCGAGTCCGATGTTGCTTGTGGCCGTCGAGGAGAGTCGAAACTGGTCACTACTGGCTCCCGAGAGGATGCTGGGGGTGACGTTCAAGGTGGCGGTGCCAACATTGCGTAGGCGGACGATATTACTAGTCGAGCTATTGACTTCATGGTTCTCAAAGTCTGTTCCATGGATGGGATGGGGACTATTCGAGAATCGGGTGATGTTGGTAAGGGCAGAGACCGTGGTTGAGCTACCTTTTACCTCAATATCCGGAGTGACCGTTCCTGTTCCGGTGACGGCGAAGGTGTAGATTCCCTCGTTAGAGTCATCGGTTTGTATGGTGACGGTAGCGTTCTTGGTACCAATAGTGGAAGGATCGAAGGTGAGTATGAAGTTGTGTCCAGCACCGCTGCCCAGAAAGGAGGCGTTTGCAGGTAGACTGGAGATGGTGAAACCTTGGTCAGGGGTCACGCTGCCATTGATAAACTGAAGGTCGCTGGTGCCGCTGTTGTAGAGGCGAAAGAATCGCGAGTCCCCACCATCGAAGATGTCTCGGGAGCCGAAGTTGGTGCGGTCGGTGAAGTTGGGTGTGGTGTCGCCATCAGAAATGCCGAAGTTCAAGGACGAGCCGCCCAAAATGTCAGCCTCGGGGGCGGTTCCCACCCCACGCAAGTTGATTTCGAAAGAGGGGTTGACGATACTGTTCGAGTTGATGGTCAATACCGTTGTTTTGAGTCCGACCGAGGTGGGATTGAACTCGATGTCGAAAATACGTTCACCGGTGACTGCGACCAAGACGCTTCCAACGCTGATGGCTCGGAAGTGTGGGCTACTCTCGCTCACCGTGTAGGTGACGTTAGAGGTGCCCGTGCTGCGGAGACGGAGCCGATGAGTCACCACCCCACCGGAGACGGGAGTGCTGAGAAAGTCGGTTCCTTTAGCGTAGTTCGAAGCCTCATCGTTGGAGAGTTGTGCGAAGGTATTGTTGTTCGTGGGATGGGGAGTGCCATCCACTTCTAGGATCGCGATGGCGATTGCAGGTGTTGCCAGCGTAAAGGTGGCAATGACTAGGCCAAGTAGGAAAAGGAACGAGCGTTTCATCACCCGAGGTTCACGACCTTTCTTGGGCGTGCGTTACAGAGATTGTATATTTTCTTTCATCATGATATCAAAAGGGAGGTGAAAAAGGCGCTTCTTATCTCATTGGTAGCCGCGAGGGGCGTGCTCGGCGTGCCGGCGACTTTAGTTCTGGACGAGGGGGCGGGGCAGAACGCGATTCTCTTTGCGTCCGATATCAACAGCATCGTGTTCGATAGCCAGACCACTACCTATACAGGGACGATTGAAGTCGCTTTGGAGATTGTGAGCGGGGAAGTCTCGGCCTTTGAAATGACGGGAGGGGTGGTGAGTGCTTCCGATGTCAGTTTTTTCTTTGAGCTTTTTCCGGGGACGGCGCAAACAGTCGATTTTATCGGAGCCACTGCGATTCCAATTTCGCCACTGGGTGAGGAAGTGCTCGTGTCTGCGGGGACTTTTTCTGCGCCGCAGCATGTCTTTCGCTTTGATGATGGCTGCATTGAAGCTGATGGCGCGTTTGGATACTCCAAAAATCAGATTTCAGAAGATCCATTTGATGCCGCTGGAGTAGATGTGGGTTCCATCTCGCTCGGTTCTGCTGTGGCTCTGGACTCGACGATCACGAATCTGCCCATCGTTGAGCAATATCCTGTTTGTTTCAGTTTGAACCTCGATTCGACGGCAATCCAAACTGAGGGCGAAATTACAGTCACCACTGTGACGACGGGGACGGTGACTGCTCAGGGATTTGTGTTGGACTACCTGCATCCGTTCTACGAGTGGGCGGCAGCGAACGCGCCGGAGGCTGGCTTGGGGCTCGCCTTTGATGCTGATGCCGATGGCGACGGAGTAGCCGACGGGATTTCGTGGGCGTTGGGGTATGCTGCGGGCGCATCGGAGCAAGTTCCCATACCTGTTTGGGATGCGGTAGGGGAAGCGATGGTGTTCCCTCTCTCGGGAACGACTCGGCATCCAGTGACGCTGGAGGCGAGCGCAGATCTGTCCCCAACAGGTTGGTTGCCGGTATCTGGATTTGACCCGATTCCTCAAGGATGGACCGGGGATGTGGTGGTCCCGAAAGCGAGTGTTGGGCGTCGCTTTTTCCGATTTGTGAGCAGCTTGCCTTGAGGGGGTGGATTAGTGCTCAATCGTCCACCGCCGCACCTTGCCATCGGCACTCGCGGTGGCAATCTTGCGGCCGTTTTCGTAAATCGTGGCGCAGTTGATGGGGGAGTCATGCTCGAGGGGGGGCACGATTTCTTGTCCCGTGCGAAGCGACCAAACGCGGAGAGCGCTCCTTGTGGGGGAGGGCTCTTTTTGGTCAATAGAGAAGAGAAACTGTCCGTCCAATGAGCAAGAAAACCATAAGACTCCGTCGCGATGGCGCATTCCCGAGTGCAAGAGTTCACCGGTGCGCGCGTTCCATCGCTTGATGTGAAGGTCGTCAGCAGAGCACGTTAGAAATTCATTCCGATGTGGAACGGCCATGACCTCTGTATCAAGA
Source organism: Roseibacillus sp. (assembly GCA_051251855.1). GTDB lineage: Bacteria > Verrucomicrobiota > Verrucomicrobiia > Verrucomicrobiales > Akkermansiaceae > Roseibacillus. Next base: position 15,907 of record JBPOGI010000009.1, on the reverse strand, counting down.
GCAGGTGTTGTGATGCTTGGTGCTATTTTTTCTCCGGTGAGGGGATCGTAAAGGTGGATTCTTCCTTCCGTATCTCCTGCAATGAGAAGGTCTCCGGAATCTAACAGTGCGAGACTACGTAAGGCAACCGCAGGCTTCCAGCGAGAAAGATACCTCTGCGAGGCAGGGCTAAAGGTTGCTACCTCTCCATTTTCAAAGACAATCGCGCCCAACTCTCCTTCTGAAGAGAGAGTCAACCTGCGGACGGGTAGTCTAGGTTCAGGTAAGAAGTCATAGCCCCCCTTCGAATTGCGTATCCCGATCCATCCTGCTGAATCAGCAAAGACGACGACATCCTGATTGCGGGCCATGGTCGAGATCATCACTGAGGAGCGATGCTTTTTCGTGTGCCTATCGACAGCGAGCATGGCTTGGAAAGATTCTTTCTTGCTGCCGGCCAGACCCCGTTGATTGCCGCCTTGCCAAAAGGTCCAGAGGTACTCGCGGCGCTCGTCCAAGGTCACTTTTTCGAAAAACTGGTCTTCGAATCCTTCCACCTTACCGAGCCGGATAGGCTTCAGAGAAGAGGGCCACCAGCGAAGACCGGCCTTATAATCTAAGAGCCAAAGGGTGTCCTTTCCTCGCTCGAAGGTCAGCCAGGTGATTTGGGGAGAGACCTTTACGGTGTCGCAAGGGGGACTCAGCTGGGAGACGTCCCAAAGTCTCAGTCCGCCCTCGGCGGTGGTTGCTGCCACCGTGCTGTGAGCTGAAGAGTAGCAGGCTTGCTCAAATCCAGAGCCGTAGACTAACGGGTCCAGTAAACTCTCGCCCGTTGTGCGACTCGTGAAGGTCAGGAGGCCTCGCTCATCATTATGGACTAGCACGTCTTTCGGGGGGGGATTTGAGCTTTGGGTTGTTAGGGGGATTATTGCGGTCTTGTTTTGAGTGGAAGTCGCTAGGAACCCTTCAGGGTGCAATTCGACCTTTGCGACCTTCAGGGACAGCTCGGGCGAGGGCAGGGGATTCGCGAAGGACCGAGTGGCGAGAAGGAAGTTACGAAAGTAGATGGCTTGTTCGTTCTCGGGATTCAGCTCCAAGGCCAAATCAACAATTTGCAAAGCCTTGGCGCCTTCATTGCGACTGAGCGCGAGATTGGCCTCCCCTAGTCGAGCATCGGAGGCGGCGATGCGAGTCGCAGTTTCGGCCTTCTCTCGCTTGACCATGGCCTCGCGAATTTCAGTAGAAGCTTCGTGTTCTCTGGTTGCCATTTGGACACCCATAAACGCTACTGTAGCGAGGAAAGCCATTGCTCCTGTAATCGCGAGGATGGCGGTCCGGTATTTACGGCTAAACTTTTGAATTCGGTAGAAGCGGTCGTTCTTGCCAGCGGTCACCATCGTTCCGCTTTCGATGGCTCGTAGGTCTGTGAGGAGAGCCTCGGCGGTTTGGTAACGCTCTTGGCGGTCGTAGGCGCAGGCTTTGGCCGCCACCCAGCTCCATTCTTTGGAGCCGAGACGGGGAAAGGTGAAGTCGCGAAGTAGGCGTTCGTTTTTGGACCAAGAATTTGCGGGAGTGACCACTTTTTCTAAGACCGGTTGGCCGAGACAAAGCTCGTAGAAAATGAGTCCGAGAGCGTAGATGTCGGAGAGGGTGTCGATGCGGGGGGCGCCCTCTAGTTGTTCGGGGCTCATGTAAGGCAGGGTGCCCAAGCGCAGGTTCTGGGTCGGTTGATGACCGACGGCGAGGGGGCCTGAGAAGACGCGTGCGATGCCGAAGTCGATGACTTTGACTGTGCCGTCCTGAGTGACCAGAATGTTAGATGGCTTGAGGTCGCGGTGAATGATGCCGTTCTGATGCGCGTGGGCCATGGCTTCAGCGAGCTGGATCATGACGGGCAGGGGAGAGACCTCGGCCTGATGAATGGGTGAGCCATCAATGAACTCCATGGCATAGTAGGGGCGGCCATCGCGGGTTTCGCCTGAGGTCTTGAGCTGTGCAATATGGGGGTGAGAAAGCATGGAGACAATTTGCATCTCTTCCATGAACCGCGCGCGTTCGAGGTGGGACTCGCGCAAAATTTTGACTGCGACTTCTGAGAGAGTGCCATCAAGGAGAATACCGGCATAGACTTCGCCGAAGGTGCCTTCCCCAATTTTTTCACCGAGCTCAATGCCTTCGATGAGCTGGTCTTCGTCTTTGGGAAGGGTCGCGAAGCAGCACTGCGGACAGACCCCGAAGGGGCTTTCCTTCGGGATGGGTTGGCCGCATTCGCTGCAAGGGTTCTTCATCTTATTTTCTATTCACGACCAAACGCTGAAGAGATAACCAAGTTCTTCCTGAAATTCTTCTTCCGACGAAACGGTTTCGCGCACTTCGGCTTCGATGAGCTGACGAAAGCGGCCTCGCAATCGGTGAAGTGCCACGCGGAAGGCTCCATCTTGCATGTCCAACGATTGGGCAAGGGCTTGCCGGTCTTCGTCGGTGACGGAGCGACCATCAAGGAGTGATTTTGCGGCATGAAAAAAGTCGCTGCGACCCTTGGAGGCCATTTCGTTTTCTAAATTTTGCATCGCAAGATTGAGAATGGTGAGGGCCCAGCTTTGGTCAAAGGCACGGTCGGGATGGGCGGACTGGTCTCCGATGTTTTCGAGTTGTTCCTCGGGGACAGTATGGGTTCCGCCGCCCTTACGTTTCGATTGCTGGCTCCGCCAATGGTCGGTGAGAAAGTTCTTCACCGAACGCATCAGGTAGGCTCGGAAGGCTCCAGAAAGGTGGTTGGGAAGAACCTTTTCAGGACCCTTGCTGAGGAGGCGCTCGAAGAAAGTCTGGGTCAATTCCCGCGCCATTTCGCTATCGTAGCCTTGGGCGCAAACGTAGGAGAAGACGGGGGGCCAGTAGTTTTGGCACCATTCTTCGAGAGCTTCGGTCGAAGAAGCCTCGGTGCGCACCTTTTGGATAAGGGTCCACCGTGTCTCTGGAAAGCCTTGGGCCATGGCAGGAGGCTAACACGAACCCGCTCGGGGGCCGGACTGCAAAATGCGAGCGAAGAACCAACTTAACGAACGGATTCGATCATCTTCGCGAAATCGACGAAGAATTCTTTGGAGTCGTTGGGGCCAGGAGCGGCTTCGGGGTGATGCTGAACGGAGAAGACGGGGTCTTTGGTCGAGCGAGTGCCTTCTACAGTGCGGTCATTCAGGTTGATGTGAGTGACCTCGGTGTCTGCGGGGAGATTTTCGCCATCGGTAGCAAAGCCGTGGTTCTGGGCCGTGATTTCGACTTTGCCGGTGCGCAAATCTTGCACGGGCTGGTTGCCGCCACGGTGACCGAACTTGAGTTTGTAGGTCTTTCCGCCACAGGCGTGAGTGAGGAGTTGGTGACCGAGGCAGATTCCGAAGAGAGGGGTGCGGCCAATCAGTTCGCGCACTTCGGCATGGACGTAGTCGAGAGAAGCGGGGTCGCCGGGGCCGTTGGAGAGGAAGACGCCTTCGGGATTCATGGCGAGGACCTCTTTGGCGGAGGTTGTGGCAGGAACGACGGTGACGTCGAAGCCTTCTTGGCGGAGACGGCGCAGGATGTTGCGTTTGATGCCAAAGTCGTAGGCGACGATCTTGTATTTGGCTTCAGCAAGGGGAAGGTAGTTGCCCTCGATGCCTTGAGAAACGGAGGGGATGGTCCAAGGGCGAGACTCGCCTTCCCAGTGATAGGGCTTGGCAGTGGTGACTTCTTTTACGAAGTCAGCTCCAAGCATGGAGTCGGATTCTTGCGCGGCTTTGACGGCCTCGTCTTCGGAAAGTTCGGAGGTCAGACAAGAGCGCATGGCGCCCGCTGAGCGAAGATGCTTAGTCAGGGCACGGGTGTCGATGTCGTCGATTCCGAGAACCTTATGTTCCGAAAGATAGTCGCTGAGACTTTGAGTAGAGCGCCAGCTGGAAGGGATGTCGCAGAGCTCGCCAACAACGAAGCCGCGAACTTGAACTTGGTCAGATTCTGCATCCTCGGGATTGACGCCGTAGTTTCCGATTTGAGGGTAGGTCATCGTCACGATTTGTCCTCGGTAGGAGGGATCGGTCAAAATTTCCTGATAACCGGTCATGGAGGTATTAAAGCAAACCTCGCCGGTGGTTGTCCCATCGTGTCCAAAGGCGGTTCCTTGGAAAGTCCGCCCGTCTTCAAGTGCCAAAAGAGCTTTTTTGCGCATCGCGAAGGCGGACCTTGGACATTCAAGAGCAAGCTGGCGAGTGTTATTTCCGGCAGACTCGAAAAGGGTGCTTTTTCCATAGACAGATGCGCCGATATCAAGTATTCCGCCTGCCCCTACGGGTAAATAGCACTGTAGCTCAGTGGTAGAGCAGAGGACTCATAAGCCTTTGGTCGGCAGTTCAAATCTGCCCAGTGCTACCATCTTTTTAAATGGCTGTTGTTTACATTTTGAAGGGGCAGTCCGGTCGCTACTATATTGGAGCGACGGAAAACTTTGAGCAACGCCTCAAGAAGCATCAAAGTGGGGGTGTTCACTCGACGAAACGATTGGGCTTACCGCTGGAAGTAGTCGTGACCAAAGAGTTTTCGACCAAGGTTGAAGCGTTCGCCGTGGAGAAGAAGCTGAAGTCTTGGAAAAATCCAGGCAAGGCAATCACGTGTCTCGAAGGGTAGAGCAGCCCCGACTCGTCGGGGTTGGTCGGCAGTTCAAATCTGCCCAGTGCTACCAATTCTCAGAACCTTACGAATAGAGGATTCTTCGACGCTCCTTATGCTGTGTCGGAAGCTATACTCGAAAAGTGAGATTCTCTTGGAGAGCTCTGGTGTTCTCGAATTTGGAAGGAGGTCGGAGGACTTTGCGATGTTCCTCTAGAAGATTCTGAAATCGATTTGATGATTCAAACCAAGAGTTCTTCGGGGACTGCTTTTACTGTCTTCGGCTGAAAGAGGTGAAGGGTTCCTGTGCTTCGAAAGTTTACTCTACATGAAAGAGTCGCTCATTATAGTTCGTCCAGATGGGTCATGGTTCGACTTCCTATTGCACTTCTGTGCTGGCTTTGTGTGTTCTCTCATTCAAGCGCGAAGGTGCTGGCTTATCCTTTCGCTCCTGAGTTTCCACGAGCGGAAGGTCGCCAGCTGAAAGTTGATGAGACCGAGCTGGCCATACTCACGACAGACTACGGGGATTTTTCCATGTTTGCCGCCTCTCCCGGGAGTTGGGTGACCATTGAGTTGGAGCGGTCACCCAAGAGCGTCGTCGTCCGTCCACTGGCGAGGGGGATTGAGGCAAGGTTGCAGGGAAATGTGGTGAAATTTCAACTTCCGACGACGGGTTCATTGAGTGTTGAGTTCGATGGGGATATCCGTCATCCTATTCTCCTTTTTGTTGATGATCCGATAGAGGTGAGAGCGAGAGTGAAGTCGCCCTCAGCGCGCGTATTTACTTCTGGAAAAATTCATGATGCGGGAGAGATTCATCTGGCAGATGGGGAACAAATTTTTCTCGAGCCGGGAGCGATCGTCCGAGGAGTGGTGAGGGCTGAAGGCGTGTCTGATATCTCGATCACGGGATCAGGTTTTTTTGATTCCTCTCATCGGCAAGACGGAGAGGAGAAGCGTCGATTTCTGAGCTTTGAAGAGTGCCAAAGGGTGTCCATCGATGGAGTGGGGATCATTGGGAGTTATGGCTGGACTATTGTACCCGTGAAATGTCGGGATGTGCGGATCAGGAATGTAAAGGTGTTTTCGAATCGCGATAATGACGACGGACTCGATATTTGTAACTCCCGTGAGGTCTTGGTGGATCAGTGCTTTTTCCATACCAAGGACGATAACATTGCCGTAAAAGGCTACGTCGATGATTCTGAGAACGAGTGGCCGACCAAAGATATTGAAATTACCCGCTCTGTCTTTTGGAATACGGTGTGGGGGAATGCGCTGGAAATTGGCTTTGAGCTACGGAGTCAAGAAACTGGGCAGATTCATTTCCATGACAACGACATCATCCGAGTGGAGAAAGGGGCTGCGATGAGTATCCACAATGGGGGACGGGCGGTGGTCTCGGACATTCTTTTTAAGAATCTCCGCTTTGAAGATGTCCGAGAGCAACTGATCGAGCTGCAAGTGGGGATTTCCCGATATAGCTGGGATTTGCCCAAGCGCTTTAAGCGAGGGAAAAGCCGTGAATTTCCGATGCGATATGGGAAATGGCTTTCGCTTGAGCAGCTAAATTCTGAGGAACAGAAGGAGCTCATGGCACAGCGGGGGAGAATTCAGCGAGTAAGATTTAAGAATCTCCATCTCCAAGATTTGAAATCTCGTTCTCAACTCCAATCGATCACTGGTAAGAACCATATTAGTGAGGTGTCGATTGATGGCGTGTTCGTCAAAGGCGAACGAGTTCAGGAGATGAGTGTTCTCAAGTTCTTGGTGACGGGAAATGGTCCGCCGGTCTTTCGTTGATCCGGCCCATCAGGGATAGGAACTGTAGCCTAATTCTGGCTTTAGTGGAAAATTCTCGTGCAGTCGCTCTGCTCCAATTTAAGTCTAAAAGATTACATCTTCTTTGGATAGAACAAGACGTCGAATTTAAAGTTGTCCCTGGTGTATGGGGACTCGAATTAGCCCGCTTTGTGACCAAGGCGACTTGGTGGAGGAGTTAAAGCGTCGCTTCTTCTTTCTTCGAAAGTTTAATTTCTTCGGTTTGTAACTCGCGGAACCGTTTTTGATTGAAGCCGTGTTCGAGACCGTTCTTGGCAATGGGATTGCTGAGTTCTTCGAGGAGAAGGTTTTCGGTGTGTCCGTATTTGTCGATGGCGGGGAAGGAGCCGCGCACGGTGTAGACGACGCCTTTCTTGGGGAATTCTTCCATGAGTTGGGGAGCGAGGAAGTTTTGATCGTCTACGCAGACGACTTTTTGGCCAATGTTCATCTCCTTTATTTGTTCTTTTGGCTGTTTAGCTCAAGCTTCTTTTGTTCGTTCAAGAGGGTTCTTTTGCTCTGGGCTTTTAGGATGAGAGGTCATTCCGAATAGAGGGCGGAGAAATGAGACTCGCTCAAGTAGCAGCGTGAGTAGCAATGAGGTGCCTAGGGTTAAAGTGATGAGGGTAACGAACTTTAAAGTGGCTGAAGTGTTCAGCGGTAAAATCAAGAGAGAGAATCCGTATTGAACGGGGAGGTGGAGAATGTAGAGAGGGAAGACTCGCGGACTTAGAAAAGTGAGGAAGCGTGATGGTTTGTCAAAGTGGCGGGAAGCGTATCCTTGAACAGCGAGGATCCAGAAGAAGCTCTCGAGAGCGAGGAGGGCTGCGCGACTTGGGTCCGGTGCAGGGGCGAGAGTGCGGTAGAGAAAAAAGAGGAAGGCTATCACGATGAATCCGTGGCGGCCGCGTTCCGAATTTTTCCGGAAATCGCCTCCGGAGATGGTCATGAGAAATCCGGTGAGGAAGGCAATCCAGCCATACCAGAAGCCGTGCCAGCTATTCACGAAGCTGGAAAAATAGAGGGGGCGAAGAAGAACAGACTCGATAATGAAGGGCAGCCCCAGCAGAGGCAGTGACCAAGGAGTCGCAACAATTTTTCTGATGAATCGAAGGAGGCCTGTTTCAGAGTGGTTCTTGAGAAAAAGAAGAAGAGGGAGGGACACCACGGTGTAGACGATCAGATTGACCAAGAACCAGAGGTGGGCGGTGTTGGGGTAGTAGGCGAGAGGTTGCTTGTAGTAGAGGAGGGTAAAAAAGGCGCAGATCGGGCAAACAAAGAAGAAGCCAAACGTGAGCGGAACAAGAATACGGCGAGCCCGTTCTTGCAGAAGTTGTTTGCCGTTGCGGCGCTCCAAAGCAAATCGGACGCCCATCCCGGAAACTAAAAAAAGAAGGGGAATTCGCCAAATGTTGAGCGCTGACATGGGAGGCCACAACCAAGGGAGGGAGTCCTTATTTTGAGGCATGTGGATGAGATGCGCCCAAGGCTGGAAGCTGATCGCAATATGGTAAAAGATCAGGAGAAGGAGGGCCACTGTCCGCAACCAATCGACGTCGTGACGACGCTGCAGTGGAGGTAGTGCTGGGGGGAGTGTTGGTGAGCTCACCTTTCGCTTGAGGTCAGAGTTTTATTGAGGGAACCGGAGATGTAGCCGCCGAGGTCGAGGGTGATGTAAAGGAAGCCGATGGGCTTGAGGGCTTCGACGATAGCTTGATGTTGGTCGAAGGCTTTTTGAAATTGTTCGGGGCGAATTTCTAACCGCGCGATGGTGTCGTGGTGGCGAACACGGTGGCCAATGAAGCCGAGGGTCTTGAGGATGAGTTCGGCTTGCTCGACTTGGCCGAGTTTCGCGGGGGTGACTTCGGAACCGTAGGGAATCCGCGAGGAGAGGCAGGCGTTGGCGGGTTTGTCCCAGTTGGTGAGGCCGAGTTCTTGCGCGTAGGCGCGGATGGTGGCTTTGTCGATTTTGGCTTCTTGCAGGGGGGAGCGGACGCCGTGTTCGCGGGCGGCGCGGAGGCCGGGGCGGTGGTCACCGAGGTCGTCGGCATTGGTGCCGTCGAGAATCCAGCGATAGCCTTCGGCGCCGGCGTGGGCGATGAGGGTGTCGTAGACGTTGGTTTTGCAGAAGTAGCAACGATCGGGGTTGTTGACTTGGTAGCGCGGGTCCTCGGTCTCGGTGGAGGAAAGCTCGATGAGTTGGCAGCCGATTTCGTCGGCGACTTGGCGGGCGTCGGCGAGGTCGTGCTTGGCAAGGGAAGGAGAGACGGCGATGGCGGCGGCGGCGTTGTCGCCGAGGTAGTCGTGGGCGAGCTTGAGAATAAGGGTGGAGTCAATACCGCCAGAGTAGGCGACGAGGACTCGGTCGAGCCCCTTGATGATGGACTTGAGCTGGGCGCGTTGTTCGGGTGTCGGCACGAAGGAAGATAGTTTTGATTTGAACGGTTTGGAACCGGAAATTTGACAAGGTAGAGGTCCTGAGGTTCGAGAAGGCGGTTTTGTCTGGCGGATACCTGTTAGAAAGGCGCAGAGGAAACATTGTTTGGAGTAGACGGCTGAGGATCTGCTATTGCGCCTTGCTGGTTGCGGCGGGCGGGGCGGGTGGTTGGATGATGTTTTTGAGGCCAATGAGAGCTTTGGCCTCGGGGATATCGCCGAATCGTTGTTGCGCTTCGGCGATGGTTTGGAGGGCTGCTTCCCTCTCGCCGAAGCGTCGATGTAGGGCGATGAGGTGAAGGGTTTGACGCAGTTTGTCCGGAGCTCCGGGATAGCTTTTGGCGGCAGATTGGAAAAAGGCTTTTGCCTCCTCGATTTTGTTTTCTTCTAATAGGCGAAGTCCCATTGCTTCGTAGAGAAGGCCAGAACCCATGCGGGCGGCGGCACTGCGAAGCTTGACGGTGAGAGTGTCAGGTTCGGTTCCCCACTTTTCGATTGCGAGTCTGAGGGCGCGAAAGTCTTTGTCGTCTTCGGAGGCAACAGGTCTTTGATTTTGGACGAGAAAGGGGCGGTAGAGGGGGTCTCCAATGACCAATGATTGCCATGAGTGACAAGGGATGGCCATGTGCGCAGCTTCCACAAGAGAGTAGCCTTGGAGGAGGCGCTCTTGGAGCACATCGAAGTTGTGAGTTGCGGTGAGATAGGGCTCCCAGACGTTCCCTACGGTGGCTGCGGCGCCTTTGTTGAGGATGGGGCCAACCCATTTCGTTTTGGGGTTGTGCATGTCGGCGGCGGAGAATGAATGCAAGTGAACGGCGACGGCACCTTTTTTGAATTGAAAGCGCGGGTTGAGGAGAGGGCCGCTGACGTTGTGGGAATACCATCCGTAGTAGAGGGCGGCCTCGGTCATAGGGTAGTTTGTGGGGTAGGTGTCTCGGAATTCCTCGACGACGGTAGGGATGCCGGCCTTGCGATTGAGGCGAGCAATACTACGGATCCACTCATCGCCGAGTTCGTAGTTTTTTCCCTTAAACGCAAGGTCGAGATAACACATGCCCCAGAGGCCGGTCTCCTCGACGGCGATGGAGTCGTCGATGATGCGTTGGCAAATTTCGTAAGAAGGCCCGTCGATGCGACAGGTAAAGAGAAGAGGCGTGAGCGAGGGGTCGTTGATGCCTGTTTCCTTTTTGTAGTAGAGATTATTGAGAGGTCCTGCGATCTCATATTTGGAAAGCCCCAAGTAAACCAATTCGGAGTCGACCGAGGACTCGTCTTGTTTGCCCTGATCGGGAGAAACACTCTTCCCGTTTTCATCTTTGGGTAGCGGGTTCCGTTGAATACGATAGGGGACGCCCTTCATGAGAAGTAGAACGCGAATCTTGTTTCGAGTGGGGACTTGGGTTCCTTGGGCGTCCTCACTTCGATTCCACCAGATTTCGCGGTCAAAGTGATTGACGAGAGGTTTGCGAATTCGTGAGTCGTAGACTGAGCGGGTAATAGTTCCGGTGTCGGGGAGGTTGAGGGCGATTAGGTTGCCGGAAGGAATCCCTCGGGCGCGCGCATAGTTGACGGCGAGTTCCTGGGACTCCTTGCTCTCCATGCGGTAGACGATCGCTACTTGGTCGGGTTCGATAGGTGCGGGCGGAGCCGCGGCAATAGGGAAGGTGGCGAGGAGGGTCGCGAGAATCCAGTGGACAAAAGTGGGAAGGGGCGAAGTCATTAGGGAAAGTCTATCGTGAGTCCGTCGGTGGCGACGAAGGTGTTGGCTGGGAGCTTACTAGTCGTTTCTATGAAGTCCAGATCATGGGTGAGATGGGTGAAGGCGGTGCGTTTGGGTGAGAGTTGGGAGGCGGTCGCGAGCGCTTCCTCCAATGACATGTGGGAGGGGTGGGGTTCATGTCGCAAAGCATCGATAATGAGGAGGTCGAGTTCCATAAGATGTTGGAGAGACTCTGGGGGAATGACTTTGACGTCGGGAATGTAGGCGATTCGTTCTGCCGTTGGCAGAGTGAAAAGGAAGCCATGGGTGGGGGAAATGCCGTGTTGAACGGGGAGGGGGAGGACCTTGACGTTGCCGAGGGTGAGTTCGGATAGATCCTCGAATGGACGGGAATCAGGGCGCACATAGTTGCGGGCGGTATTGCCAAAGGCCCACGGAAACATCCGCTCTAAGGTGTCTAGAGTATGGGCCGAGCCGTGAATGGGAATGGGGTCTTCGCGGTGCCAACAAAAGGCCCGAATCTCGTCGAAGCCGACGATGTGATCGACGTGATCGTGGGTGTAGAGGACGTGATCGACTTCGGTGAGCCCCTCTCGGAGGGCCTGTTCGCGGAGGTCCGGACCGGTGTCTACGAGAATTTTGACCTCGTCTGTTTGGAGGAAAATGGAGGAGCGGGTTCGCGTGTTCCTTGGATCGGTGGAAGTGCAGACTTTGCAAGTGCAACCGATGACCGGAACTCCCACGGAGGTGCTGGTGCCAAGAAATGTCAGTCGTGTCGCCAAGGTTCAAAAAGATGACGTGTGATCGGGAGGAAGCAAATGGGAAAGGCTGTCTCGAACTGAAAGAGGGAGTGGGAATCGGCTCGAGTGGTAAGGGTAAATCTGACGAAAGGCTTCATTTCTGTCCAAAACAACACATCGCTCAAATGTTTTCGATAATCAGAATGCCCTGAATGACCGAGTCTCTTCAATAATCATGAAATCTTGAATAGTGGTAGGGGTTAGGAAACTGATAATTCATTTTTGGAGGCGATTTTCATCGGGGGGGACATTTTAACCCCTTATAATCAGGGGTTTTCGTTGGTTGAAATGAGTTATTAGTAGAGAAGCAATGATAGTTGTGGGCTCTAAACTTGCGAAGTCTTCTAAACCTTTAAATTTTCCTGATTATTGGATGACAATAAGGACATAGGGAATGTTTGTCGAGGTCCGGAGACGGTGCTTTCATTCTTACATAAAGCGACCTCGCGAAGGCGGTAACCTTCGCGAACTTGGTTCAGCTTTCAGTTATTCGGAAAAATGTTTGAGCCGCTGGAGAAATCCAGCGGCTTTTTTCTTTTCTCCTCTTTTCTCCTTTTCGAGTCGAGTCTAAGGGCAGACTCTTTTCCACGAGATGGCAGCCAACGAAGACAGGGAAGCGTTTTGGCCGCTGATTAATGAAATCGGGGAGGCTGAGTCGGTTTCTCGAGGACGAATGGATGAGTTGTGGGCTGAGGGATGGAGGCATTTTGGGCCGCGTTTTTTTAGGTATAGCCTGATGTGGCAAGAAGAGTCTTGGAAGAGGGTTCTCAATCTGAGGGTGCCTTTGCAAGAGTGGATGCCATCAAAGAGTCAGCGTCGGACTCTTCGAAAAAATCAGGATCTCCAGTTCGAGTTCGCACCCGCGCAACCAGGTGAGGCTGAGGAGGCTCTCTTTCAGCGGCACAAGAAGCGGTTTCGCGATAATGTGCCGGAGTCGCTCTCGGACTTTCTAGGTGACGAGCCTAATGGAGTGCCCACCCCTTGTTTGCAGCTGACGGTGAGGGATGGGGACCGTTTGGTGGCCGCGAGCTTTTTGGACTTGGGGTTACGCGCGTGCTCAAGCATCTATGGAGTTTTCGAGCCCGAGTTGAGCTCTCGTCGGTTGGGAATTCTAACGATGTTGTTAGAGATGCAATATGCGCGCGAGATAGGGATGGACTTTTACTATCTCGGCTATGCTTGCGTGGAGCCGTCGCCCTACGATTACAAGAAGGAGGTTAAGCCGTCCTGGGTTTGGAACTGGCAGCGATGGGAGCAATTTACGCCCGGCGATTACTCCAAACAAGCGCTCCCCATAGCAGAAGGGCTGCTGGCAAGAAAAAGAGAATGAGGTTGTTGAGGAAGCGAACTTCGGTACCTATGAGGTTCAGTTTGTAGGTGCGCAAGCCGCGGGGCCCTACGCCGACCAATTGTTCGCGACCAATGAGCCAGTTAACCGAGTTTTTGACGAAGTCGATTTGCTCCTCTCGCACGCGGTCGGGGTGAAGGAAGTGGCTATTGGCAATGACAACCATGCGGCTGGCGGCGGAAGCGGATTCGTCAGAAGTGGCGTCACCGACAATGACAGCGGCGGCGACGGGAAGGCCTTCTTTATTTGAGAGGTCTTCAGAGGAGTCGAATTTAGGCAAGACGCCAACCTCTTGAAAGCGAGTCTCTCCCCAAAAGCCGGGGCTGGCGAGGAGAAGGTTGAGGGGAAAGATCTTTTGCGAATTGAGGTCCTCGGCACTTTCACGAACCGAAAGAGAGCAGGTGGGTCCCTCGAAGGTGGTGGACTGACCAGCCAGGCCTTCATTGACGTCTGCAAACTCCGTGAAAATAGCTGGCACTTGATTGATGCTGCGTCCGTTTTGCACGCTCACGATACGATCGTTATTAGGGGTGACACCGTGACGGCGAAGAAAGGCGCGGAGCTTCGCTGGGCGATGCTTAGGGTCGAGAATGGCGAGAATCGAGGAACTGGGCCGCTCCCAATATTCGTCTAGAATGGCAAGTTCGCGGTCTTCCAGATCGTAGCTGGGGGCGACGAGAACAACCCCTTCGGCATCGGCGGGGATGGACTGGGTATCCGAGAGATTCATGGGTTCTAGGATCAGGTTCTGACGCAAGAGAGTGTCGGCCAACATGAGCCAAGGGGACTCAGTGCTGCCGGATTCAACGGGCGACTTGTCGGCGAGGAAGTAGAGCTTGCGGGGCGCGCCTTCTGCGATGGAGAGCAGGGCGGTGGCGAGGCGATCCTCGATCTGAAAGCCGACGGGGCGGCGCTGATTGTTTTGGTCGGTGCGGAAGATGATGAGGTCGTCAATCCAGAGCGAACGAGTGAGATTGGGGTCGGGTTGCGCGGCCCCTTTGGATCGGGCATCGATGAGAATGAGGTCTGAGTTGAGGGTGACACTGTAGGTGCTGGCGAACCGGGAAGCGGCGTCGGGTTCCCGTATGGGATCGAGGAATTGGGCTTTAATATTACCATTGGACTCACGGACGAATTCCTCTACGGACCGCTTTACCCGCTGGTAATAGGGGGAGTTTTTACGAAAAGCGACAGTGATACGGACGGGATCTTCGCGCTCGGAGAGAGAGGGCTTGGCGAGGATTTTGTTGGAAAGGTCGGAGAGGGTGTAGTCCTGATCCTTTGTGAAATCCCAGACCTTGAAGTAGTTAGCAGAGAGGTAGGCCGCAGAGAGAAAGAGGATCAGCGCGAGAACGAGCTGAATAAGAGAGCGGCTACCGATGCCAAGACGGGAGATAGGTTTCATAGCGAGGCGATTCCGTTAGTTGCGCCAGCGGCGGAAGTCCACCAAGTGGTGGGTGAGAAAGACGACAAAGGAGGCGGAGAGGAGATAGAAGGCGATGGCGCGCGTATCGATGAGGCCAGTGGTGAACTCCGAGAGGTGCTGTTGGGAGGAGAGATAGCGAAAAAGTCCCGCAGCTTGGAAGCTGTCACCCCAAATGATAGGGACATAGCCGAGGAAGTAGTGAAGCACGAGGAGGCCAATGGTGATGATGCCGGCCACGATTTGAGAGGAGGTGAGAGCAGAGCCGAGGAGCCCGAGGGCAGTGAAATAGGCCCCCATGAGCGCGAGGACTATGAGTGCGCCAACGAAGGAGCCTTGAGAGTAGGGCGCGGGGATGTCGGTGAGGAGAGGGAAAATGATGAAGTGCAGCGCGGACGGAATGAGGAGCACGAAGTAGAAAGTGAGAGCCGCAAAATACTTCGCGAGAACCACCTGCCAGGTCTTTACTGGGGCGGTCATGAGGGTCTCAAGGGTGCCGGAGCGCTCTTCTTCTGCAAAAAGCCGCATCGTGATGAGGGGGAAGATGAAGAGAAAGTAGAACCAGAAGTTCGGGGTGTGGTAGGTCACATAGACGAGGGACTGCGCCACGGGAGCGTCTGCGAAGCCTTTCATGGCGGTAGAAAGAGAGAGCCCTTGCATCAGAGCCACAAAGGCTAGAACTACCCATCCAAAGAGGGTGTAGAAGTAGGTTTTAAGTTCTTTCCGATACAGGTTGAGAAGTGGGCGCATGCGGTGTGTCCGTGGGAAAAGAAGCTAGGCAGGGACTCCAGGGGAAGGCAATGGAGGATTTTGCAAGATGATGGGTTTTTGGGACTTGCGGGATGGCGTCAATTGCTAGCATTCAGCGGGAGATGACGTTCTCAAGTGGGGGCTGACCTCTCTGGTTCAATCGGTTTGCGAGTCGGTGGAGAGGGTTTGAGCCCGAGTTATTCGCGGCGGGCGCGGAGGAAGTCTTGGGTGGGGTCGAGGGGGACTTGGAGGGTCATGGTGGGAGCGGTGGCTTCTAGGGCGGGGCCGAGGGGGGTGAAGGTTCCTTGGAGGGTGGAGTTGTGTTCGAGGGTGTAGTCGAGGCCGGGGATGGTGGTGAAGGTGACGTTGAAGATTGGGTTGGTGGTGGGATGGAAGCCGGGTGCTTTGGTGAAGGCGGTGATCACGGGGGGCTCGTCGGTCGCTGGATTGTATTCGACAGCACCGATGTCGAGCATTTCGTTGACGAAGCGGTTGAAACCTCGTTGGTCGGTGCCGCCGGGGTTGGTGGAGCCACCGGCGTCGATGGTTGGACTGCCGAAAAGAGGACGCATGGTCTGGGTGGGGCCGCCGTAGTTGGCGAGGGGGGCGAGGAGGGCGTTGCCGGTGAGGTAGTCGGTGCCTTGGGTGCCGGGGATGGTGCCTGCGTTGGTGGGGTCGCCGATGAAGTTGACGCCTGAGTTGGTGCCATAATTACCACGCTGACTGATGTCTGGACCGAAACCCGTGGCGGTGTTTTGGGCAATGAGGGAGCTATGGAGGGTGAGGGTGTCGTTCGTGTCGTTGAAGACGCCGCCGCCGCCGTCGCGTGCGGAATTCTGAGAGATTGTGGAATTGTGGAGGGTGAGTTTTTTTTCATTGAAGATGCCTCCGCCGTTGCCGCCGTCGCCGTCGCCGCCGTCGCCGGTGGAGTTGTGAGCGAGGGTGGAATGATGGAGGGTGAGAGTGCCGAAATTGGAGATACCTCCGCC
>JBPOGI010000008.1:0-87249 GCA_051251855.1 Roseibacillus sp. | reverse complement strand
CCGCCGTCGCCGGTGGAGTTGTGAGCGAGGGTGGAATGATGGAGGGTGAGAGTGCCGAAATTGGAGATACCTCCGCCACCGCCGCCTTCGCCGCCGCTGTCACCGCCGTCGCCGGTGGAGTTGTGAGCGAGGGTGGAATGATGGAGGGTGAGAGTGCCGAAATTGGAGATACCTCCGCCGTCTCCGCCGTCTCCGCCGAAGCTGCCGACGCCGCTGTCACCGCCGTCGCCGGTAGAGTTGTGAGCGAGGGTGGAATGATGGAGGGTGAGGGTGCCGAAATTGAAGATGCCGCCGCCGTCGCCGCCGAAGCCGCCGAAGTCAACGCTGTCACCGCCGTCGCCGGTGGAGTTGTGAGCGAGGGTGGAGTGATGGAGGGTGAGGGTGCCGGCATTGAGAATGCCGCCGCCGTTGGTGCCGCTGCCGCCGTCGCCGCCGTCCGGTGTGTGGCCGTTGATGAGGGTGAGATGAGAGAGGGTGACGTTGGTGGCGGAGGAGGTGACCTCGAGGACACGATGGTTGGTGACGGAGCCGTTGGCATCGATGGTGAGGCCGTTGGGGAGGGCGGAGGCGTCGATGGAGAGGGCTTTGTTGATGAGGAGTTGGCCCTGGGTGAGGGTGATGGTTTGTCCGGAGAGGGAGGGGGCGAAGGTGATGGTGGAGTGAGGGGCGGAGTATTGAATGGCTTCGCGGAGGGAGATGTCGCTGGGGGTGTTGAGGGAGTTGGAGTCGTCGTCTTCATCATCGAGAGTGGTGACCATGGTGCCGACGCTGAAGGAGTATTGGGAGAGAGTGATATCGGCGTAAAGGGGGGTAGAGCTGGGGGTGAGACCGCCGCCGGGAAGGGCCTGGATGCCGCCGAGGATGCCGCCGCCATCGCTATCGTTGGCGAGTTCGTTCTCGACGGTGGCGGTGTAGGTGATGGAGGTGGCAGGGTTGGCATCGGAGTCGTTGTCGATGGTGGCGATGACTTGGTAGGTGACGATATCGAGACGAGTGAAGGCGGTGACGAGAGTCCAGATGCCGGTGTTGGTAAGAGTGGCGGCATTGGCGATGACAGCGGAGGAGGTGCCGGAGTCGATGTTGACGCCAGTGGGGGCGTTGTGGCGGAGTTCGAGGATGCGGGTGCCGGGGGTGGTGTCGTCATCGATGTGGAGTCCGACCCCAAGGCCGATGGGGAAGTCGACGCGGCCTTGCTCGTGGGAGAGGGCCTGGATGAGGACGCCTTCTTGGAAGTTGGCGAGATTGGAGATGCTGTCGTTGTAGCTGCCGAGGGAGAAGGTGGAGGTGATGGTGGCGGTCTCACCAATGGTGGTGGAGGCGAGGACATTGGTGTTGTGAGCACGGACGAAGGCGCCGTTGTCGTTGCCATTGAGTACTTTGTTGGTGATGGTTCCGTCGCCGTTGGCATCCCAGTGAGCTTGGGCGCTCCAGCCATCCTGACCGTTGAGGTCACCGGCGGTGAGGTCGGAGAAGGAGGTGGCGTAGTGCAGGTTCTTTGCGGTGAGCGTTTTGCCATCGGCAGAAACGTTGAAGCATCCGTCGAAGGTGTTTTCGTCGATGCTCGTGCCATTGAAAAGGATCTGGCCGCTTGTGAAGTGGTTTTTCCATTCGTCGCCGTTGTTGGTGTAGGTGCCCTGTGTCCAAGAGCCGGTCCAATCGCTGAGGATGTTAATGGTGCCATCGGTTGGCACTGCGAGGGTGCCCTGAGTGGCATCGAGGATGGCGGTGCCGGAAATGGTGAGTTTGCCATCATTGGCTACTCCGATTTGTTGCGCGCCGGTGACATCCTTCAGAAAGATGGTGCCGCCACTTGCGTGAATATGGGCGTCTTCTCCATTGCCTCCACTTGACCCATTGGCGAGGACAAAGCGGGCTTCGATGCGACCTCCGGTCAGGTTCCAAGTCCCGCCGGTGAAGTTAAACGGGTCGGTGGTGATGGTGCCGCTGGATTGGGTGACAGTCGCTCCGGAATAGGAGAAGGTGGCATCGGAGATCGTGCCGTTGGTGGCGATGGTGCCGGGGTTGATATTGGTGGGGAGTCCGTTGCTCCAGTTGGTGGCATCGGTGATAGAATTTCCGTTGAAGGAGGTCTGGGCCGTCGCCAAGCCGACGGAGCCGAGGGTGAGAAGGAGGGCCAGTGCAAGATGCGTTTTGTTCATTCCGCATTCTCCCTTATCAGACTTCGCGAAGAAGACGAGGGAATTGGATGGAGGCCTCCTGACTTTCGCCTGAATTTGTCCGCGACCTGATAGAAAATCTCGAGTTTTCCTGTTTTTACTTTGGTTTCGGTGCCGATATCAGAGAAGCATTGCGGCCCCAGACCTCAAAGTTGTAAAGCGAGTAGCCATAAGGCGTTGTGCGTGCTGTCCCGTGCATGCGGACATAGCGACCGGTGAAATCGAGTCCGTCGTAGATGAGATCTTGGTCGGTGATGGTGTTGGCAACCACCGACACTATGTCTTTCCAAGGGCCTGAGGGGTCGTCGGAAACCTGAATTTTGTAGTCTTTGCCTCCGGCGTTTTCCCACTTGAGCACGACCTTTTGTATGGCTCTGTTCGAACCGAGGTCGATTGCGATCCACTGGGGATCGACCTTGTGGATCGATTCCCAGCGACTTTGGTTCAAGTCGGTGTCGACCGCCGCAGCACCTGTGCTTCGGTCGTTGATGTCGCTCGAGGTCACTGTTGGCTGACCAGCGGAGAGATTGGCAAGGAAGGACATTTTCAGGGTCTTGGTATCGGTTCCGTTCGCATTGGTGGCGGAGATGGTCACGATGCTGGAGCCTGCCTCGCTGGGCGTACCCGATATCTCACCGGTGGCGGAGTTGAGCGAAAAGCCAGCGGGCAGCGGGCTGGCCGCAAAGCTGACGGGATTGTGCTCTGCGGTAATGAGATGAGAGAAGGCGGCGTTTACCGCGCCACTGACGGTCGCTGGGCTGGTGATTTCCGGCGGGGGCCCCGTGGTAATTGTGAAGGCGAGGGTCTCGGTATCGGCGCCATTGGCATTCGTGGCGGTGATAGTGGTATTGGTGGTGCCGGCCGCGGTGGGGATACCCGAAATCAGGCCCGTGGTTGAATTCAATGAGAGGCCTGCGGGCAGGTTGGTTGCACCAAAGCGGGTTGCGGTATTGATTGCGGTGATCTGATAGCGGAATCGAGTGCTGACTACGCCTGACTGGGCGAGGGCGCTGTCAATCTCCGGGGGAGCATCAGGATTAGGTGGAGTGAGTTGGTTGATCCAATCACGAATGAGCGCTTGCTGCGCGAGAGGCATGGGGTCGCCGGGTCGCATCATGGTGCCTTGCTGGGGGAGGGCGGCACTGAGTTTCTCCATCAGGTAACTACGCGCGGCGGAGCCCGATTACACCAGCATCACTCCGGGAGCTTCTCCGCTTTCCTGATCGACGAGCTCGCTGTAGGCGGCGCCCGTCTGAAGGTCGAGTCCGAAGCTGTTAGAGGCGATGTCGTTGTGACAGGCTGAGCACTGGGCGCTGAGAATGGGTTCGATTTGACTGCCAAAGTTCACGTTGGGAGTGACTGCGATACCGGAGAGATCGGCCTCGTCTGTGCCACCGTGAAAGAGGCCGATGGTGAGGTCTTTGATCACGGTTTCACCACTCGGCACGAGGACCGCTTCGCTGATTTTTCCATGACTCGAAGTGAGGGTGTCGGCAGTGGTGTCGAGATAGAAGGTGGTTCCGCCAGTCCCGGTGCGGATAGGAACGTGATAGTAGCCGAGGACGTCGGGAACGATGCGATGATCGGTGCCGCTCGCGGAAAGGCCGGAGCCAGAAAGGTAGTCCCGTCCACCGGCAAAGCCATAGTCATTCTCAACGGTGTCCCGAGAGACTCCGACATCCACGCGAGCGGGAGCGTTCTTGGTGTCGAGCACGCGACCTCGCAGCATCGTGTCCGAAAGATAAAAACTCACCCTCGCGGTCTGATTCACATCCGTGGTTGAAAGCGCGACGCCGACGAAGGCAGGTTCCATTCCATCGGAAGCCGCTTCCCCAGCAGAAATGATGATGGTGTCGCCCATGATTTTCGAGGAAAAGGTGGCGTCGATTTCACCGCCTGCCGCGATGGAGAGTACATTGTGATCTGTTCCGGTCCCGCCGGAAATCGCAAGAGGAGTGGATCCGTCCTGTTGGTAAAAATGAAGTTCGGTAGGAGCGGTTAGATCGACGGCCGAAAGGGTACGGCCGTCATAGATTTGACCAGACAAGGTGAGGTTGGTTTGGTGAAAGGCGGTCAGGGTTCTCTCTTCAGTATCCTCGAGGCCTTGAGCATTTCTGACGGTGAGGGTGACGGGATAGACTCCGGGGTCGGGGTAGGAATGGACCGGGTTTTGCGCGGTGGAAGTGGTGCCATTGCCGAAATTCCAACTCCACGAGGAAAGGCTGCTGTCGGGGGCGGTCGAGGAATCGGTGAAAGTGATCTTCAGGGGCGACTGGCCGGACTCTGGGCTGGCGGTAAACTTCGCAATGGGCTGCGTGCCGCCCACAAAGCGAATGCGCGCGAAACGATTGCCGCTTCCGGTAGCGGGGCCTTGACCACTAGAAGTGTAGTAGAGAGCGCCATCAGGACCCGCGGTGAAGCTTGCGATGTTGTGGTCGAAATCTTTCGCGAATGCTCCTCCATCATCTGCAGGCACAGGGGTGAGGGTGTTGAGATTCGGCCCTGTTAGAGTCCAGCGCATGACCTCGCTATTGTGACGGGCATTGTAGAGGGTCGGGGCGCCGCCGACGGAGAGCGGCCCTTTGCGAATGATAGCGATTCCGGTCTTCGACGGAGAAGAGGTCTGCAAGATTTGACGCTTACCGTCTTTCGAATTGGCATTGTATTGGGTCGGCCAACCACCGTCGGCGCCTTTCTCGATGCGGAGAAGACGATCCGTTCCGTCGCCGTTTTCGGAAATGTAGAGCACGTCAGCAATGGGGGTCGCGGGGTCGAAGGTGAAGCGGTAGGGGTTGCGAAAGCGAGTGGCCCAAATCCGCGAACGAACTGAATTGAGGTCGTCGGTGGAGTAGGGGTTCGTGGTGAGGCCCTTTCCATCTGAAGAACTGATTTTGAGGAGTTTGCCGTTGTAGAGTTCGAGGTTGTCCACAAGCTCACGCTTTCCATCGTCTCCAATCATCACGTAGAGATTGCTGGGGTCGTTTGGATGGAAGGCGATATCGCCGGCCTTATGAATCCCAACCGTATTTGGCAGCCCGCTGAGGAGAACAAGCTCAGAACCAGGAATGACCCCGTCGAAGCTCGCGTTCGAAGTGAGCCGCACGATGCGTTGGTCGCTCGCGGTGGTGAAGAATAGGTAGAGGTAGCGGTTATTCTCAAAATCAGGATCAAGTTCGAGGCCAAGCATGCCGCTCTCGGCCCTCGTGTTCACTTGGGAAACTACGTCGATAAAGACAGTGGGAACGCCGAAAGCAGTGTCTGAAGTCGGCGAGAAAACGAGGATGCGTCCTTGCTTTTCACATACCCACAAGCGCCCCGCGAAATCGAAGCGCATGGTAATCATGCCATTGCCTTGGTAGATCGTCTCCTGTACAAAGCCGGGGGAGCTGAACGCCGCGGCTTTCAACACGGGGCCCAGAGCGAGTAATACCGTCGCAAGAAGGAGAGTTGAGAGAGCGCAGAGATTTCATTGTTCGGTGGTGTTTTAAGAGAGCGCCTTTCTCAACTCAGGGACAGGAATGTCCCTGCTCCTTTGTCTATCGCATTTCGGCGATGAAGCGGTCGGCTTCGGCGATGGAGCGCTCCATGTCGCGAATAAGACGGTCGACATCGACTTTGACACGGACGACTTGGCTTTCGAGGGCATTGATGGCCTTGGCGTTAAGGTTGTGCTTCAGGAAGAGGGTCTGGTCGCGGAATTTTTTGAGAACGGGATCGAGCTTGGATTCGGCGCTACGCATTGCGATTTGAAGCTCGTCGAAGCGGTCTTCGGCGGCCTTGTATTGCACGCGGGAGGCGGCGGCGAGTTCGGGGTCGGTGAACATCTTGATTTCCTTGCCCCATTCTTTGAAAAGGGCTTTGCCGGTGTTTTCGACGGCGTCGTTGCGACTGCGGACTTCTTTGGCGCGGTCATCGGATTTGTTGTAGGCCTTTTCAACGCGGCGATACATTTTCTCGAGTTCTCCGCCTTCGTAGTTGGAGACGGCGATGAATTCATCGAGAGCGGAGGAAAATTGGTCTTTGGCTTCGATCTGGGAGGATTTCGCTTTTTTAACGCGATTGACGAGGATGTGTCTTTTTTCGAAGCCCAATTTGTCCATCGCTCCATAGTAGGCGGTGGAGCAGGAGTTGATTCCAAGGGTCAGAATAGCGAGGAGGAGGGGGAGGGATTTCATTACCCCGAAGTTTTGAACCAAGAGGCTGGGCCTGAATAGTCTTTTTCGTGACTGGGACGTTTAGGGAAAGATAGTGCCATCGGGGGCCAGCCAGAAGGTGCCGCCAGCTTGGCCGTCGAAATACCAAGTGCCTTCCAGTTCGCGTCCGTTGTGGCGTGACTTACCACGAAGCATGAGTCGACCGCCGAGGAGGGCTATTTCGCCATTTTTACCGTTGTCAGAGCGGTATGTGGCTCGCTGAGTGATGTGGGGACCGTGGTTGTCGAGGAGGAAGCGGGAGGCTTCGTTTTCCGCAGACATGGGGTCGGCGGCTAACGAGAACCAAAGTGAAAAGGGGAGTTCGGAGTCGAACTTCCCTCCGGTCGTGGCATTGCCCGAGAAGAATAATGAGCGATTAGCAGAGTCGAAAGAGGCGTCAAGGCGCCTCGTTTCGCTGGTAGGAGGCTCGGGCTCCTCCCCACCACCGCAGGAGTAAAGAAGGAGGGTGAGGGGCAGGAGGAGTAAGAGAGAGAGGGGACGGCTCATGGTTGTGCGGGTGCTATATAGAGGGGGATGAGGAGGAAATGGTCACTTGTTCGAAGAGGGAATCTAAGGCTTTCATCACTTCGACTCTCAAGGAGGCGGCTCTGTTCGCTAAAAGTTGCTGAATTTTCACATACTTCGCGCGGCCTGCGGATGTTTCGATGGCGATGGGGTGATAGCCGTATTCGCTGAGGTCGTAGGGAGACGCGCGCATATCGAGTTCACGCAGCTCCAGTGCCAGCATGAAGGTTTTGCGAAGAAGGTCCGAGCCTACCCAGGGCATGGCCTTGAAGGACCATTTATACAGATCCATGTTGGCATGAACGCAGCCGGGTTGTTCGAAGTCTTCGCGCGTCATGAGGGAGGGTTGTAGGCGATTAAGGGGAAGGGCCGCGGGTGTGAAAAAGCGCACGGCGTCGAAGTGCGAGCAAGCAAGGGGCTGGGACTTGACGAAGCGAGCAATTTCTTCTGGAGAAAGGCGGAGTGGCGCTCGTTCGCGGTGGCGTGGATTATCGCTTTGATAGACCATGGCCCATTCGTGCAGTCCGTAGCAGCCAAAGTTAGGCGGGCGGCTAGCGGTGAGTTCGAGTAGTCGCCGAGAGAAGCGGAGTCGTTCGAGGTCCTTGGGACGGAGTATGCTGACGTCGAGGGTGACGGCGTCGCCATCGCGTCGGTAGTGACGCTGGGTAAAGAGATGGGCAGACGAGGCGTCGAGGGCAAGCGTTTCACCGACTGCGGGGTGCCATTGCTCGAGCTTTCCGGCGGTGTAGGAATAGTAGCTAAAGAGAAAGTCGTGGACGGGATGGAGAGTGCCCTGAGCTTTGCGCTTGCGGTAGGCAGAGGTGATGGGGGCCAGTGCTTGGCGATGAGCGTCGGCTCGAGGCTGCCACACTGCAGGGGCGGTTAGATACTGGAACGGTGGGTGAGGCACGTCTCGGGCAAGAATGCCAGTTCGGCCCATCTTCGCCAAGACCTATCGGCGTTCTTGGCCCTTCTAGACGGATAGCAGATTGGTGAAGGCATTGACGCTGGCGATGGTCCAGACGCCTGTGCGTAGCCAATTGAGGTTGACGATTTTGGCAAAAACAGATGAGTCGGGTCGTACGGCGACTCTGTTGTGAAGAGGGAGGAAGACTGTCACGGTGAGCAGCCAAGTTGCCGCCGAGCAGAGTAAAGCGAGTGAATTAGTAAAACTGTCTTCTCCAATGAACAGTTGGAGAGAAGTGAGTAATTCGACTAGCATAAGCGGAAAGACAATGAAGGTGATATTCCGGCTATGAAAGCGATGGAATCGTGGCCAATGCGGAGCTTCCACAAACTTAAACATCGGGTAATGCACAAGTTGGATGGTCCAAATCAATCCGAAGAGAGCGAAGACGGCAAAGGCGTGAGTGAGGTGTGTAGGTTCCAAGGAGCGTTAATCGTAGAGGGAAACTCTGCGATGACCAGTCTGGGGGCTGTTCTATCAAGCTCTCCTTTGGCCTGAATGGATTGAGAAGCGGGGCGTTCTCCCTAAGGGTCTTCACCTTCGTTAGCGTGTCGGTCAAGAGCTCGAATGTGTGGTGGGCGCCAGCTTTCAGCGAAGGCTTTAAAGTCGGGGTTTTCGATAGCATCGAGCGCGCGGCGGGAGGCTTCGTAGTCGTCGTGGTTTTGCCAGGCCTGTTGGGAGTATTCTGCCAAAGCTCGATCACGCCAGAGGCCAGACGGAAATTCTTGTATCCAGTCCCAAGAAGGTTCCATGTTGTTCATGATGTAAGGAATCACCCCGCGGACAAAGAGCCTTGCTAGTTCTTCGCGCTCGGGAAGGTTGACCGACCAAGCTGCGACTTCATCGTCGGGCAGTTCGCCGGTTTGATATTTCAGGCGGTCTCTGGCTTGTTGGGTGCCAAGTTCTTCCCAATGCTCACCTTCTACCATCAGATTCAAAAGGGTGAGGGTTCCTTTCCCGGCATGTCTTCCTCCCCAGTAGCTACGGCTATCGTTGTTAGTGAGAACATTGAATAGTAACTGGCCTTGGACTTCTTTTGGGAACTCTTTGAGCTGCTGGCGTAGTAAGCTGAATTCTTCTACCACACTCAATTCATAGTCCTGATGTTCCTTCGCTAACTGATGGAGAAGCAGGGAGGCCTCCCGGGAATCGAAGTTGTTCATTTCCCTCAAGGCCGCAGAGAGTTCGGAAGCTTCCCGAGGAGGCAAAAAACGGATGATATGTGAGTTATCAATGAGGTCCTCGGGGAGAGCTAGGAGAGCTTTAGCTATTTCGGGATGATATTTTCGGGTATGGTAGGCATTGCTTGCGAGTAGTGCGACGGTGCTGTCCAAATCAGAGAAAGGAACTTGGGAGAGCATTTTGCTGAGGAGAACAGGCTCTTGACTCACCATCGTCTGATACCAAGCGCGCCGAAGAAGGCCGGCTCCTACTCCGAATTTTCCGGATTGAATGAGATGCCAGCTGCCTTCGGGGTCTTGGGCAAAGGCTTCTCTAAAGATACTCGCTAGGGGGCCGGCTTCTTCTCCGTCTCGATCATCATCCCATGCTTCGGTCAGCGCAGCTTCGATCGCGGCGGTGAGATCGACTTTGGCCCATTCGCGGAGAAGCCGCTTCTGTGTCGAGAGTCGATCTTTCACTGAAAGGGGCTGGTCGGGGAGAGCCTGCCAAGCGGAGAGATAGTCTCGACTTCGGGGCGCGCTCGAGGTCCTGCGGGTATTCTGAGATTTCGTGGCCTTAGCCTCGGCCTCAGAAGTCAGGTTGTTTTGATGGCCGAGAAGGCCTTGGGATTGGCTACCGCCATGAGATGAAAGAGCAACCGTCCGGGCGAGGAAGAGACCCAAGAGGCCAACCAACAAATGAGTGACAAGGAATTTGAGTTTCATTGATTTCGAGAGAAGTTCAGTTGAGAGGAGATTTCTTCAGCCTGCTTGGGAAAGAGCTCTTCGGCATATTGAGAGGTCCAATGGATGGCTGCTTCCTTCTGGGGGCCTGGAGTCATCTCGGTCACCCACTGCACGTAGTCATTGCCGTGTCGTTTGAGTAAGTCGTCGCTGTGGAGCTTCCAGGCCTGATAGCGAGCCTTCTCTTGTCCTGGACCGGCAGGAGGGGGGAGGCTTTCGGACTGCTCAAGGATTTGGTCAGGTGACACATTGAAGAAGCCCCTCGTAAAGGCATAATATTGGATGTTGGTCGCTCGGATGGGATCATTGAGGAGATCAAGGATTGGGAGCGCGCCTGTGGGGCCTTCTTCGGAGAGCTCCACATAGAGTCTTCTCACGCTATCAACTGGGTTTTGAGTTAGAAGGTCAGGGTATTGCTTTTGGAAGAGGGCTCCAATCTCTTGGGCGGAGAGTCTACCGTGACGGAATTGATAGCGGTAATCGAGATCGCTATCGTTAAGGAACGAGAAGACTTCGTTTTGAGCAACGCTCTTAGCGACTTGCTTTGGATTACCTCCCGTTTCTGCCACGGTGAGTGCCACTCGCTCATCGGGGGGAATTTGAGATGCATATCTTTCCAGCCAATACCGAAAGTTAGGGCGCAGTCCCTCTTTCATTTCCTCGCTCAATCTATCGGAAGCAAGTAGTCCCTGCACCCAAGGAATAATCTCAGCTTGAGGATGCTCCTTGTTTCTTATGAAACGAACAATTTCGTAGATGTTCGGTCTTTCCGCATCTAACACTCGGGAGAGCAAGTCTTCTCGTTGGTCAAAAGAAACAAAGGCAGCGATGAGGTCGCTCTGCCCTTGTTCCTTTGAAGGGAAGCCTACGATCTCTGTCTCAAGTCGATCAAGGAGACTCAAGCGGGCACCTTTTTCAAATTCGCTTTGAAGAGATTTGCTGAGGAAGTGGCTGTTGTGGCTGCCACCCATACTGCGAATGAGTTCGAGGTTGTTGAGGACTCCTGTTTCGGCAATATGATCTAAGAGAGCATTGGTCGGTCCTTTGCTGAGAATATGGCGGTAGTCAGAGTCCTTTTGGAGAAACTGGAAGAAGGCCTCGGGATCTGTCTGTAACCATTGATAGACATGAGCATGAATCTGGTTGAAGAGAGCGATTTCCTCAACGGAGTCTCCGGAAACATCGTCGTCATTATAAACGCGGGGTAGCTTTACTTGCTTCAGAAGTTTGCTCAGCTGAGAGGCGAAGTCGGTGGAGGGAGCGATACTTTGTGCCAGCTCCTTGTAAGAGTCGGTTGCTTGAGGTAGGAATCTGGAGAGAGTCTCTCGGGGTGAATGTAAGGGAGGGTGAGGGTTGCCGCTGGTAGGGTTTTTAGGTGCTGTGGAGGTTCTGGGTGAGGTGTTAGCGAGCGACTTGCCCAGTAGGAGGCAGAGGGTGAAGACGAGAAGGTGACTCGCGACTAACAATAGCTTTGAACCCATCTTTAAAGGTTAGGAACTAAGAGGGAGAGATGGCAAGGATAGATTCAGGCGGAGTCAGTAGACGAGCCCTCATTCAGAAGGGTGGAAAAAGACTCTTCAGTCAAGACGGTGACCCCAAGGCTTTCCGCCTTGGTGAGTTTGGAACCTGCTTTTTCTCCCGCTAAGAGGAAATCGGTCTTCTTGGAGATGGAGCCGCTTACTTTTCCGCCTTGGGCTTCGATGAGATCTTTGAAGTGGTCGCGAGATTGGGAAAGGGTCCCGGTGATGACGAAGGTCTTGCCGAGAATAGGAGAACCCACGGCGGAGGGGAGGAGTTCGGGGCCGGTGGGGGCGTAGTTGTTGGACTGAGGATTGATTTCGAGTTCCTGCAGGCGTTGGAGCACGAACTGGCCGGCCTCGGAATTGAGGTAAGAGAGGAGGGATTGCGCAGCTACAGGGCCCAGGTCAGGGGTGATGTTGAGGTCGCTGTTTTTGGCGTTGAGAGCTTCGATTTTAGTCTTGAGTTCGTCGTGTTGTTTTTGACGTTCGGATTTTTCGTGTTCGTCGGCAGGTGGGTTGCTCTTGTTGCGAGGAGAGATTTGTTTTCGTTGTTCTTCTAGAGCTGCGGCTTCGGCAATGGCGGGGAGGATTTTGCTTTCGGCGAGAGAGGTGAAGTCTTGGTGAAGGCGGGCGAGTTCTTTGGCGGTGGACTCGCCGATGTGTGGAATGCCCATCGCGAAGAGCCAGCGATTGAGCGGCATTTCGTTGCGTGCCTTTTGAAGAGAGTCGAGGAGGGTTTGGGCGCGCTTTTCTCCAAAGCGACGTTCCTTGGAGGCGGCTTCGCCCTCGGCATTCTTAGCTGGGTCGAGCATGAGATTCGCCAAGTCGTCGAGGGAGAGATCAAAGAGGTCGAGGGCGGTGGGAGCGAGGCCGGTCTCGACCAGCTTTTGCGCGACGGCTTCGCCGAGTCCGTCGAGGTCGAGAGCTTTTCGGCCCCCGAAGTGTTTGATGCTGGTGACCGCTTGGGCAGGGCAGGCAAAGTTGACGCAGCGCCAGGCAACAAAGCCTTCGGGCTTTTCGATGGGAGCGTGGCAGGAGGGACACTGGTGATCGACGTGCTCGGGTAGGGAGAAGGGGACGCTATTGGGTTTGCGTTTTTCAAAGACGACGCGCTCGATGGCAGGGATAATTTCGCCTGCTTTCTCAACTACCACGGTGTCGCCGATGCGGATGTCTTTGCGCTGAATCTCTTCCTCGTTGTGCAGGGTGGCACGCGAGACGGTGGTCCGTGAGACGAAGACGGGATCGAGCTCGGCTACGGGAGTGAGCACGCCGGTGCGGCCGACTTGAATGGTGATGGCCTTGAGGACTGTTTCCTTTTGCTCTGGTAGGAACTTGTAGGCACAAGCCCAGCGAGGGAAGCGGGAGGTGGCTCCCAGTTCGGCATGTAGGTCGATGGAGTTCACCTTCACGACTGCACCATCGGTCGCATACGGGAAGTCATGGCGGTCGTTGTTGAGTTTGTCCACTGCCTCTAACAGTTCGTCACTAGTGGATGCTTGCTGCAGCCATTTGGTCGCTCGAAAGCCCCAAGTGGGGAGGATGCGATGAAACGCGGCCATAGTGTCGAAAGGGCGTGGTTCGACAGTGCCGAAGGAGTGGAAGATGCAGTCGAGTGGACGCTTGGCGACGAGGGTGGGATCGAGTTGCTTAAGGGTTCCGGCAGTGGCATTGCGAGAGTTCACAAAGGCGGCTTCTCCCGCTTCATCGCGTTGCTCGTTAAGCTGTGCAAAGTCTTGGTCATTCATGAAGACTTCGCCTCGGACTTCGAGGAGGGCAGGAGCTTCAGGTGGCAGGGTGAGGGGGATGGAACCGATGGTGCGGATGTTGGCGGTGATGTCGTCTCCGGTAGTTCCGTCGCCGCGAGTGGTAGCATATTCGAGTTGATGATTTCGGTAGAGAATGGAGACGGCGACTCCGTCGATTTTTGGTTCGATGGTGAGTTCGGTTCCGGGGGCGACGTTTTTTTCGAGCTTGGTGAACCAGTCGGCGAGGCGGCCGGCAGCAGCGTGGGGGATGTCTTCGGTGGGGGAGGAGAAAAGGCTGAGGCCATCGCCATGATTGGGGCGGACGATTTCAGAGGCTTTGAGCTCGTGGACGTCCTCGATGGAGAGCATGGGGACGAGATGATCAATTTGGGAAAAGTGTTCCAGAGGAGTGCCGCCAACACGCCTAGTGGGGGAGTTGGGGTCGTCGAGCTCAGGATGAGCCTCTTCTAAACCTTTAAGCTCATGAAACAGGACGTCGTAGGCTGCATCTGAGATCTCAGGGGCCGCCTCGTTGTAATAGAGTCGGTTGTGATGATTGAGCTGGTCGCGAAGTTCCGCAACCCGATCTTTAGGAGATGGCATGGCCGCAATCTGACTGCTAGGGACTTCCTCGTCCACTCAGGAACAAAAAATTGCGGCCATAAGGGCCCCTAAAACTGATTGACTTTGTGAGAGGGCATGGAGCGGAAACAGGCTCTTTGAGAAGCAATTCCAAAAGATATGTTCACTTGTGGAATACAAAAAAGAAGGCCACCAGAGGGTGGCCTTCTTCGAAAAGAGCGTGCGTTTTGAATCTATTTGCGACGGCGAACCAAGAATCCCATTCCGGCAAGTCCGAGCAAAAGAGCTGAGGAAGGTTCGGGGACAGTTGCGACTCCGAAGATGTCAATTTCTCCAGCAACGCTAGGGTTTCTGAGGTTGTTGAAAGTGAATGTGATCGACTCTACGCCGGTAGCAACCGCACTCGTTCCTGCAGTTGTTGTGCCGCCGAAAGTAAAGGTGTCGTTATTCAAAGCTCCACCACCTGTGTTGGCAATGGTCACGATCGAATATTGTGTAGTGCCGTTCTGAGGATTTTGATCACCCCAGAAACCAGCAGCGAGTAAGGTTGCAGTCGTGCCGCCTACGTAATCAATATCGACAGAGAAACCTTGGTCGGCACGGTCCCCCCAGTTGAAGACGGAGGTGATTCCTGTGATGTCGTATCCAAGCGTATTTGTGGTGACATCGAAATCGATGGAAAGCGTGTCCCCTGAGACAACCCGCACATAGTCAGCTTCATTTGTGTTCTGGGTCGAATCGCCAACTGCACCATTGAACAAACCAAGGCGTCGGGTCCCGGCTCCCAACGTGTCACCACTTACTGCAGTAATGTCCACGGTGGGATTTGAGACGGCGGTTTGGGCTAAATCGGTATTACTGACCGTTGGCGGTGAAGCAAGAACAGTGAATGCTGGCGTTATTGTAATCGCCGCATTGGAGTTGCTGGCTCCAACGCTTACTAAAGTAAGAGGGAGAATCAACGTTTTGAGGACAGGGTTCTTTTGGTTTTTCATTTGTCGCTGCGAGTTGTTTTCTACGTAGGAGAAAGAGACTTAGGAATGGGGCACGTGGGTTCAAGTATTCTTTTGAAGGATCTAGTTTGAATAACTTGACAATCGGTATGTTCTGATTTGCAAAAGTATGCTTCGGGAGGTTCTCTAATACATCCTCGGTCTGCTGATGCATCCTCACCTCACGCTCGAGGAAGGAAACGCTTTCCGCGATTGGCTAAAACTGCCTTTCTATTCTTCAATTTTCGTCGCGTAGGGCGAAATATGACAAAACTTTCGTTACAAATGCTCGAATTCGTTTAAGAACGCCCCGTTCACCCCCTTTTTGATCGTTTTGTTCCCGTTGTTCCGACCGCGTCTTGTTTTTCTTGCCCTGCTATTTCTCTCCTCGCTTGCTTCCATTGCAGGGGTGCGAAATTTGATCGCATTGGAGATCTCTGTTGATGAGCAAGCGAATCAAATCACCTTTGATTGGACTCGAGATGATGACGATGGTCCCGGTATTGAGATTTCACGTCGGGTCGAGGGAGAACTCACCGGATTGACTTGGGTTCCACAAGTGACCCTACCTCGAAGCACGAGCAGCTGGACTGATTCTTCCGTCACACCCGGGATTATCTACGAATATCAATTTTTCGTGCCAGCGGATGAGGATTTCGCTTATCCAACTGCGGCCTATGCAAGCTGTGGAATTGAGGCACCGTTGGTCGATGCGCGCGGGAAGGTCCTGTTGGTCGTTGATGATTCCATCGCGGGTTCGTTAACTCAGGAGTTACAGCGTTTCGAAATGGATTTGGTGGGCGATGGTTGGAGGGTGGAACGGCTGAACTTTGGCCGCGAGGGCGCGGCGAGTCCTGAGTCACTTCGTGCGGAAATACAGACGCGTCATGCAGCCAGTCCTCTTGCGTCTATTATCTTGTTCGGTCACCTGCCAGTGGTGACGAGTGGTCTCATTCGGCCTGACGAGCATGAGCTCTATCGCCAGCCGACGGATTTGTTCTACGCCGATGTCGATGGGGAGTGGAGTGATATTCTTTCGACCTCTGATTCTGATCAGCAAGATTACTATCCCGACGACGGGCATTACGACGACAACGTCATTCCGGGCCCCAACCATCGCATTGAGATTCCAATTGGTCGGGTTGATTTTGCGGATATGCCTGCTTGGTCACAGAGTGAGACCGAGTTGCTTCGTCTCTATCTTGAGAAAAACCATAACTTCCGACATCTTCGCTATACGGTGCCGCGGACAGGCTGTGTGACCCTCATGGCATTTGATGAGAGCCCGGTGGAGACCGCTGCTGTCGTGGGGATGCTAGGACCGTCCAATACTTTGGAGGTCTATGAAGAAGTGACGGAGCAGACCCAGCCTTTCCTCTGGGGGGTTGCAGGTCGTCATTGGAATGGTGAGCTCTACCCGGACTTTCGTTTTCAGTCTCAATTCACAGTCAACTTCCTGAGCGGAAAGCAGATTTGGCAATACGATAATAATCCCATGCGTGCGATGCTCACGATGCCTTGGTATGGGTTAACTTGTTTCTGGGGAGTACGGCCGAATTGGTATTTCCACCATACTGGGATGGGGGAGACGATAGGCTATAGCAACTTCCGTACCGTTAATAATAACGACAACGCTAATTCTGCGGAAGGCCATGACTATAGTCCCATCGACGAGGTGAATGGTCAACTCGACGGCATGGTTCATATTAATTTGATGGGGGACCCGACTCTTCGTGTTCATCCTGTTGCTCCTGCGGGGAATGTGACTGCGGTGATGAATGGCAGTGGCGTCGACCTCTCCTGGGGAGCGTCCTCGGACTCGGCGGTAGTCGGATATCATCTCTATGTTTCGCAAGACCCTATAGGTTCATTTTCCCGTCTTACGAACGCGCCTCTCAATGCGTTGTTCTATCGACATGAGACTTTTCCCACGGCAACGACTTATTATATGGTTCGCGCTGTTAAGTTGGAGGTGAATCCGAATGGAACCTACTGGAATGCTAGTCAGGGCGTTTTTACCAGAGTTGGCTCAGGAGTCTCGAACCAGTCGCCGCAGGCAAACGATATTCAAGTGGATGCAGCTCCCGGAGAGCAGGTAAGCATTACCGCCACCGGAAGTGATGCTGACGGTGACTCGCTCAATATCACCGTGGCAACTAATGCGGCCAATGGGGAAGTCTCTGGAACGGCTCCTAACTTTATCTATACTCCCAACTCTGGCTTTGAGGGGAGTGATAGCTTTCAGTTCAATGTGTGGGATGGGTTGGTGGAGACAGTGGGAACGATTACGATTGAGGTTGGTGAGAATGAGGAGCCGGAACCGGAACCGGAACCGGAACCGGAACCAGGCACTCCGACTCTTAGCAACGGTTTTGTCAGCTTGGAACTCGAAGATGGCACCCCTTCCAGCGGTGCAGGGTTCAGCAATGAAGATCCCGGATATAGCGGCAACGGCTTTGTCGCCGGATGGGATAATGTTGGTCAGAACGAAGAACTCAGCATTGACGTTAATATTCCAGAATCCGGCGACCACCAGCTTGTCCTTACCTACGGACGAGGAACGTGGTCTGCCCTCGGCGAGTTGACTGGTGAAGGACAAGTGCAACTCTTAGTGGACGGCATCTTGGTCCAAACCCTCACTCTCCAAACCTCCGCCGATTGGGATGAGTGGCAGCAGGTAGAAACCTCACTCCCTTTGGAAGCGGGTACCCGCACTCTCAGCCTGCGCAACCCTCACTCGTCGCAAGAAGGGAAGCAATGGGGAGTCGCCAATTTTGATTCCATTGACCTCACCTTTGAAGGAGCAACTTCTCCAGAGCCCGAACCAAGCGTTGTTCGCGTCGAGCTCGAAGATGGCACCCCGGGTGACGGGGCTTTCGTGAGTTCCGATGATGCAGGATATAGCGGCAGCGGTTTCATCGCGGGATGGGACGGGATTGGTCGCAACGAAACGGTCACCGTTCCGTTTGCGATTGCCACCTCGGGAGACTACGAAATCACTTTGCGCTATGGACGTGGTCGTTATTCGGGTGTGGGTGAGCTCTCTGGATTTGGACAAGTTGATATCTCACTCGACGGGGCTTACCTTGGTGGCCTTGTTCTCTCGACGACCAATGAATGGAGCGAGTGGCAAACCTCGGCAGCGACATCGGTCTATCTGGAAGCAGGGAACCATAATCTCGTTTTGCGCAATCCATTCTCAACCGAAAGCGATAAGAACATTGGAGTGGCCAATTTTGACTATCTGGAACTCGCATCTGTGGGCCCTCCCGCGATACCCCCAACACCCACTGAGAGCGGTATCCAACGACTGGAGCTTGAGAACGGCACTCCTACTAATGGAGCTGCAGTAAGAACTGAAACCTTAGGATACAGTGATAACGGCTACATTGCCAATTGGGATGGCATCGATACTAACGAACAGGTCATCGTGCCCTACGAGGCTACCACGTCAGGAAACTATCAATTCACGGTGCGCTACGCTCGTGGCCCTGACTCAGCGGTGGGCCCTCTCACAGGGACAGGCCAAGTCGAACTTCAAGTCAATGGCAGCTGGGTAACGACTTTTAATCTCCAAACCCAATCGAGCTGGGACGAATGGCAATTGACGGAGACACGTTCAGTCTACCTTGAGCAAGGAGTCCACAATTTGACTTTGCGAAATGCCTTTAGCAGCTTCGTGGAAAAGCCCAAAGGAGTTGCCAATTTTGACTACTTGGAGGTAGCTGCGCCTGGCGCAGAAATTTATGCCACCGTGGAAGAGATCGACTCTTACGAAAACTCCTACCAAGAATTCGCAGTTTCGCTTGATGAGCTCGATCCTGAGAACCCCTACGCGACTTCGTTTTCGCGGGGCATTCTTTCAGCTCGAATTCTGACGGACCTCGGCACCACCTACTTCATCGAGTATTCTTTCAATGCGCAAGATTGGAACCTCGGGCTCACCTTCATTGGAGACGGCTCGATCCAAACTGATGAAATCGCCAACATCCTTGCCGACTCCCCGCAAGGTTTCGTGCGGATGCGCTCTCTTCCAACAGTCACGAGCAGTTCGAACTAAGTTGATGAAAGAAGAGCCGGTTCGATGAGTGGGACGGAGCTACGGAAACAGTGGGCGCTATTGACGGTCGAGGTCTGAGAGAACGAGGACTCAGGAGGAAACCGAGGCCCTAGTAGGAATGGTGATCCAGCTCTTACCGATTTCTGATTGGGAAGGACCGGCTGGCTGCGAAAGACAAGACTCGAGTCCTAACTCCGACCCCAACCAGAACAGGCTGATCAATTTTCGGGAGCTCTATTTGGGCCGCGATCGGGTGGGAGATGATGGGGGGCATTTTTCCAGTGTCGAGCAGGTTTCGAACAATGGACTGTAGGGTGGGTTGTGCTCGTGGATGACCGTTTTGACAACCATCTTGGATGTCGCCGATGGGGAACGCTACTATTGAATTTGTTTGGGTGAAACTTCTAGTGAGCGAAGGAGTCGGAAGGCAGTTCTTGAGGTTGGTTATGCAATGAGAATTTTTCTAAAGTAGAGAAGCAAAGTGCCGGAGGACTTTAGTTTCTTCTCCGCTGACGTCACTTCGGTTTTTCGGTGGATCAGGTGATGACTGCATGAATTTTGGCGCCCGAGTAAGGGATGGGTATTCCCTGTTCACTTTTGATTCGAGCCGTCCGAACGAAGAGGATGGCCGAGCAAGATGATGGAGAATGCACTCGATTGTGCTATCGATGTTGATAGTATCTGCCGGTAAATCGAGCTCCTCTTCTCGATTTGATGGTTTCCATTTAACAATCCGACGACTCATGATAAGAAAAAACGGTCCGCTTTCTATTGGACGAACACTCTGCTCCATCATCGGGATGGGGATGACCCTCGTTCCTTCCATGTCGCAAGCTGCGGTTCGCTATGTGGATTCAAATCTTTCTGGGGGTGCGGCAGACGGGGTGTCTTGGGCGAATGCATTTCATTCCTTGCAAGATGCACTGGCTGTGGCGGCGAGTGGGGACGAAGTTTGGGTCGCGGCAGGAGTTTATTATCCGGACGAAGGCACGGGCCAGACAGACGATGAGGTGAGCGCTACTTTTGTGCTCAATGATGGCGTTGAGTTGTATGGAGGTTTTGAAAATGGTCAGGTTTTCGGAGAGCGAGACCCTAAGGTCAGCGTTACGATTTTAAGTGGTGACTTGCAGCAAGACGATTCGGATAGTGATGGAAATTTAATCGCAGAAACGACTTTTGATAGGCAAGGAGCCAATGCTCGCCATGTAGTGACCGTGGCATCGGGAGGAACCTCAGTTCTGATTGATGGCTTTGTGGTGACCGCTGGTGACTCTTCTAACATTGGTTCAGGAGGGGCTCTCCTCATTGAGGGCACCGCTACAATGGTGAGGACTTGTCAATTCTTTGGAAACACTGGAGCGAACGCCGGTGCGGTAGATTCGGGAAACTCGGGGAGCTCATTTATTGGCTGCCTCTTTTCTGGAAATAAAGGCGTGTTTCGATGTGGGGCTCTTTCAGCTGTAGGTAGTAACTCTGTGGTGGATTGTGTTTTCGAGTATAATTCCGCTCCCAATCAAGGAGGAGCGCTGAGGCTGAACGGTGGAAAAGTTGCGAATTGTCGCTTCGTTGGGAACAGCGTTGCTGCGGATGGTGGTGCTATCTATGCTTCCGGATCCCCTCATATCGTGAACTGTGTTTTTCACAATAATTTGGCAGCGAACGGAGTAGTTTATCTCAATAGTGGCATAGGGAGCGATATTTGGAGTTCTACATTTTCAGGAAACAAGGCAACGCTTGAAGGGGCTGCCATTTTTTTGAATGAGACAGGAACGACCGACATTTCTCATTGTGTGATTTGGGATAACGAGAGTTCTGGCGGTGGCAGCGCTTCTGATGTTTTCGTCAGTAGCCAAGTGATACCGACTTATCGGCACTGTTTGATTGAGGGATGGAACCCTGCGGGAATTGGAAATATGAATGGAACTGTTTCTGGCAATGCCCCCTTGTTTATTGAGCCCGCGAGAGTTGAGGCAGCAACGATCGCAGAGATTTCTGCAGTGGATTTGCGAATGAAGAAAAGTTCTCCCACCATCAATCGGGGAGATATGGCCTTTCTTCATAATGATTCTGTTGATATCGATTTTGACGGGAACACCACGGAAGATCTTCCGCTTGATTTCGATCGGATGCCTCGGGTGATTTTTGGTGATCCGGACTTGGGTGCCTTTGAATCTTCCGAATCGGTGGTGTTCGTCGATCGGGGTGTTAGCGGCGGGATGCTGAATGGGCTGAGCTGGTCAGACGCCTATTCGTCTCTTGCTGCAGCGTTGGAAAACGTTCTTTCGGGGCAGCAGATTTGGGTGGCCGAGGGGACCTACTATGCAACGGCAGGGAATAGCGCTGCCTCGGGTCCGAGGGACCCTTTGGTTTCATTCGAGCTCAAAAGTGGAGTGACTCTTTACGGTGGATTTCAGGGGACAGAGGCTGAGGTGAATGAAAGAGATTTCACTGAGAATACTTCAATCTTGAGCGGAGATATTGATGAGGACGATACAGCTGGAATCGCAGGAATGAATAGTTATCATGTGGTTGACGGTTCGGGAGTGGATAGCTCGGCGGTGTTGGACGGGTTCACTGTCTCGAATGGTTTTGCAAATGGGAGTTTTCCTGACAACTCAGGAGGAGGAATCCTGCTTGATAACGGGAGTCCGGTTGTTAGGAATTGTATTTTTTCTGGTAACCATTCAGCTGGACCAGGAGGGGCGGTGATGTGCACCAGCGCGAGTTCACCCGTCTTCTTGAACACTCTCTTTGTGGCGAACCAAGCGAGTGCGGGGTCGGTTGTCTCGACGCTCTCTACCACAGCAGAAGTGGCATTGGTGAATTGTACCATCACGCAGAATCAATCTGTTGACCCCAGTGCGATCGCGGGAGCAATCTACAATGTAGGAAGCTCGTTTCTATTGAGTAACTCTATTGTTTGGCTAAACGGGGTGGTTGGACTCAACCGCTTTGATGCCTACAAGCAATCGGTGGTGAATACTTTGGGCGGAACCACGGCTTGTGCGTCTTCTTTGATTGACCATTCGAATGGAAGTGGAAATTCGTGGGAGCTTTCGATTGGCTCTGATGAGGGAGGCAATCTGGATGTCGATCCTCTCTTCGTGTCCACGGATGACCCTCGGATTCGTCATGATTCTCCCGCTATTGATCAAGGAGACAATGATGCCGATTTGGATGGAGGTGGACCAGGAGTGGAAACGGTGGCGACGGGGCTTCTTTTAGATGCGCTGGGGGAAGAACGGATTGTAGACGGAGATGATAACGCGGTGGCTATCGTGGATATGGGAGGACACGAATACCAAGGGAAGGCGTGCACAGACTTTGATGATGATGGTTTGTCTGACTTGTTCGAGCTGAGCTATGGTTCGCCTTCTTCTGCTTCCGACATTGTGGCTGAAGCGGATGGCGACAATGACGGTTTCACTAATTTGGAAGAGTTTGTCTTTGGGTTGAACCCGGACGTCTACAATGAGGAGTTTGTCAGCGGATTGACTTCAGTTCCGTCTTCTAAGGCTTTGAGGTATTACTTTACCTACAATTCCTTGTCGGAGAAATTTGTCGATTTGACCTTCCTGTGGTCGATCGACTTGATGTCGTGGAATGAGGTTCAAGCTTCTCCAATCGATATTGGTAACGGTTTCTACAATCTCATTGTCGATGAGAATGTGGACCAGCAACCCAAGTATTTCCTTCGCTATGAAGTAGAAAAGAAGTGAGTTTTTGAGACTGTTCGTCAGGACTTAAGGGTAAGGGGGATTCCTCTGGCGCGGTAGTCGATGATTTCGACTTGGGTATTGAGACGGATGGACGCAGGGGGATACGAGGGAGGTAGCCTAGGGTCTAGATACTTGGTTGTTTAGTGTGAGATTGTGTTCGGGGAGGAATAGCTTGTGGTGGACGTTGTTTCTGGAACGACTTCCAAAGTATCGACATAGGTGGTTTCGATGCGGGCTCGGATACGCTGGGCGAGAGCTGACTCCTCGCGCAGGCGTTCGATGGTCTGGTCGAGAAGGGGATTGTCGCCCTTGTCGGGGATTCTTTTCCCAGTGGTGAGTGCAAGTTGGGCGTGCGCTTCTTTGAGAGCGAGGGTGGCTTGCTTGACGCGCTCCCCGAGTTCCTCTTGGTCGCTTCTCATCTCCTTTTTTTGCTGGTCGGAGAGGCGTTTTCGTTTTTTACGGAGAGTGTAGTTGATATCCGCCATCTTGAAGAGGTCTCGCGAGACTTCATTGCACAAGGTGTCGACGAGCGACTCGATACTTTCATCCGTGGAAGTGCGTGGGGTCTGACTATGAATGGTTCCTTCGACTTGTTTTTTGAGAGCCAGAATTTCAGTGAGTTGGTCGGCGTAGTCCTCGTAGTCCCAATCTTTTAGTTGCTCGACGCCCTTTTTGAGAGAGCGGGTTTGGGCCTTGTTACTGCTCTCGATGAGGGCGGCTACGATACCGTCCTCGATTTGGGGCATGCGCTTTTTCCAGAGTGCGGCAGTGCCGAAGATGACTCCAGTGGCTATAGCGAGGCCATAGAGATTCGGCAGCAAGGCGAGAGCTACAATTGCACCAACAGCTGCAACCCAAGTGAGTGGTGAACTGGCAATCGCTTTGCTCTTTTCGATAAGAATTTTGTCCTTAGGAATCGGAAAGGTGGCTGGAGTATCGCGATGGGCCATGGCGGGATCTAAGCAAACATCTCTTTGGAAGCAATCTCATCGACTCAATAATGCTTTAATTGAGAGCTGCTTTTGTCATGAATCGAGGAGAAAGGGGCCTCTATCTTGGGGGCAAACCTTTCTGAGGGAGTGAGAAATGGGAAAAGAGAGGAGGTGAACTTCTGTGCTGATTTTCAGTAGGTTAGCTCTAATCGGGTTTAATTTTGAACAGATAGTGTTCAAAGGTTGTCAAACTTTGCTGTTGATTAGTTTGTCATTATTTACTATCAATGTTTGTCACCCATCGCAAATAATGTCCTCTTCAACCCCCAATCAAAGCCAAAAGCCGACTCTTAGTTTTATCATTCCGTTGATGAATGAAGAAGAGTCTCTGCAAGAACTCTATGACCGGATCGCGGTGCAGGCGAATGAGTTGTCTCGCGACTGGGAAATCATTTTTATTGATGATGGGAGCACGGATTCTTCATGGGAGGTCGTGCAGGGGTTAGCCGAGCGGGATGCGGACCACGTGCGAGCGATACGCTTTCGTAGTAACCAAGGAAAAGCCCCGGCTCTTGCCGCTGGATATGCTGAGGTTTCGGGTGAGATTGTCTTCACTTTGGATGCCGACCTTCAAGATGATCCTAAAGAGATTCCTCGTTTCTTGGATAAGCTCAAGGAAGGCGAAGGGTGGGATGTGGTTTCGGGTTACAAAGAGAAACGGCATGACCCTTGGCACAAGGTCCTGCCAAGCCGTGTCTTTAACTTAATGCTCAGTAAAGTGAACGGGGTAAAGTTGCATGACCACAACTGTGGATTTAAATGCTACCGCCTTGAGGTAGTGAAATCTCTGCCTATGTATGGTGAGATGCATCGCATGGTTCCTTCGCTTGCTTCGATTGAAGGGTATCGCACGACTGAGATTGTTGTTGAGCACCATCCTCGACTCCACGGGGTTTCAAAGTATGGGGTGAAGCGTTTCGTAAGGGGATTCATGGATATGTGGTCCGTGCACTTCATCAAGAATTTTCGAGAGCGCCCTCTTCACCTTATGGGAGGAGTTGCGGTTCTGTGTGCAATGACGGCAGTCTTCTTGTGGCTGTTAGCTCTTCTTCCTTTCTTTCCCGGTGGTCTTCGCTCGGGGCTCTTGGCGGCAGCGCCAGCAGCTCTTTTTGCGGCTCCAGTCCTCGTCATGATAGGCTTTCTCGCCGAGATGATGACCAATCGTCATTACTCCAAGGAGCATCCTCTTCCAATCGTTGATCGAATCGAGCCCATGAGCTCCGAAGTGAGCGAGAAGGTAACTTCCATTACTTCTCTCGGTGCTGCATCTGATGGTGGTGCAGAGCAAAAAGCTAAGATTCTTGTTGCCGATGATGACTCCACTTTACGTCGCTTGAGCACACTGATGCTCGGGAAAGAAGGCTGGGAAGTCGTTGCCGTTGATACCGCTGAGGCGGCGATGGCGGCCATTAACTCTGAATTCGATGCCGTCTTACTTGATATCTATCTTCCAGGCCTTTCGGGGCTGGAGGCTCTTCCTAAGCTCAAGGCACTTGCTCCTTATGCGCAAGTGGTTGTTCTATCGGGCTCGGATCAAGCGAAGGATGGAGCTGAGGCAATTAAGTCGGGAGCTTTCGATTTCCTCTCCAAGCCGATTCAAAAGGACGAACTGGTGGCGACTCTGGGGCGGGCGATTACCGCCAGCCGCGCGCTGCGTCCAGTATTAGATGCAAAGGTGAGTTAGCCTAACACCCACCTGGAAATGGAAAGTTCAATTTCAAAGAAGCTGCGTATCGCAGTGCTAGGATCGACTTATCCCCGGAATCATGAGGACCCAGGCGTCCCTTGGCAGCGGGAGATTGTCAATCGTACCGCGGCCGCTGGTCACGAGGTCACGGTGCTGGCTCCTTCGTGGTGTGCTCTTGCGAGTCATGAAATCGACGGAGTTCCGGTTCTGCGGTGGCGCTATGCTCCGAAGAAATGGGAGACTCTCACGCATGATGAGGGGGCTCCGAATAAGCAGGGTTCGCCTCTCTTTAAGGTTTTTGCTCTCAGTTACATCGCTTGTGGGGTGTTGGCTGTCTTTTGGTGGACTTGGAAAAAGAAATTCGACGTGTTGCATGTGCATTGGCCCTTTCCTCACGGTTTCATGAGTTGGTTGCCAGCTAAGATTTTTGGCACGCGCGTGGTGATGACTTGTCACGGAGCTGAATTGGCTTTGGCTAGAAATAGCGGAGGAGTTCGCAAAGCGTTGGCGCTTCTTCTCGAGTCAGGTGATGCCCTTTGTGCGAACAGTTCTCATACCGCGAACGAGGTTCGTAAACTCTGCGACCGGCCTATCCATATTTTGCCCTATGGCGCTACTGTTGAATCGGCGGAGGTCGGGGAAGAGTATCCTGTCTCAGATCCTCCGATGCTTCTCAATTGTGGGCGTTTGATCCAACGGAAGGGACTACATGTTCTGCTGCAGGCTCTGCCTAAGATTCTTGAGAAGAGGAAGGTTAAAGTGGTCATCACGGGAGAAGGGGACTGCAAGGAGGAGTGGATGAAGTTGACGACGGAACTCGGCCTCGACGAAGTGGTTGAGTGGGCGGGGTTCGTGAGTAGTGAGCGCTTGGCTGAGCTCTATCATACGTGCACCTGCTATGTGCACCCAGCCATTTTTGACGATCGTGGCGATACCGAGGGTTTGGGGGTTGTGCTCATTGAGGCCTTGCGACACCGCAAACCAGTGGTGGCTTCAGGGGTAGGCGGGATCGTTGATGTTATTAAAGATGAGGAGACAGGTCTCCTTGTTCCCGAAAAGAACGAAGAGGCATTGATTGCGGCAATCTTACGCATTCTTGATGACTCCGAGCTGGCGCAGCGATTGGCCAATCAAGGTTTTGACTATGCGCAGAAGGTGTTTGACTGGGAGCGGATTGTTAGCGCAACGGTAGCAGTCTATGCCGAAACCGCTGAGGAACCGGTGCAATAAGCGGCTGATGAAAGGCTTTCTTAATCGCGTCAAACCGCTTTGCTTTTTCGCGGTGCTCGCCTTTATGGGGTGGGGTCTTTGGGCGTTGCGTGCGCAATTGGGGGAGGCTCTCGCCAATGCAGACCATCTACTTTTGTTAGGGGCTGCTCTTCTTGCTGCGGTCTACCTTTGTCTCAATGCATCGGTTTGGGGACTGATTCTTCGTCTTGTGGGGGTTAAGGTCTCTCGCTGGAGGGCGGCACGACTCTGGATTGAATGCGAATCGATGCGATGGCTGCCTGGTGGTATTTGGGGCTATGCCTCTCGTGTAGTGGAGGCCAAGCAGGTTGGTGCAGCCAAGGGACCTGCTGCTTTGAGTTTGGCGGTTGAACTCGCCATTACGGTCGCGGCATGGGCCACCTTGGGAGTGGTGGGTACTCTTTGTTCTCCTCAACTCCGCGCAGCGGGCCTTATTTACTTAGAGCGTTTTCAAATTCCTCCCACGGGGTTCTTAATAGCCATAGGAGGATGTTTCGTGATTTCAATCGTCGTATTGTCATTCGATGTCCTTGGAGTGCGTTCTAGAGTCTTAAACGCGTCGCGAGAGCTTCTGAACGGCCTGTTGCAATGGCGAATCACACTGCGTGCTTTTGCTGAGTATCTTGTTCTTTCCATCTTCTATGGTGCGGGTTTTCTCCTGTGCTTGCAGGCCACCGGAGTGGAGCCTCTGCCAACTTTGATGGATGCAGCAGGGAGCTACGGCTTAGCGTGGATTGTCGGCTTCCTGGCGTTTGGTGCGCCGGGGGGGATGGGGGTTCGTGAGGGCGTTCTTTATCTTGTTTTTGAACCGCTGGGTATCGGTGCTGAAGTGGCGACCGCTGCTATTCTCTGGCGTGCCATCCAGATAGTGGTCGAACTCTTGCTTCTTGCTTCGATTAAGGTGTTTTTCCGAAAATCGTCTCTTAATTAGACAGGAATGGCGCTTCCTCTCAAAGTTACTTTAACGGACCCGTAGAGTGGTTTGAATCGGTGTTAATGGTCGTGTCGTTCGTGTCGACATAGACGTTATCCCTGAGGAAGAGTGAAAGGTCGGGCTCATCTTTGGCGGTAGTGTCAAAGATAGCCAGTGGCCGAGCCTGTTACATACAGGACCCGAAGGCGATGGTGATACGCGAGGTCAGCTTGGTTTCGTCGCGGGGGATGATGGCTTCGTCTGCAGCTAAATTGGCGAGAAAGATTAAGACAAGAACGAGTAGCACAAAGAAGCCTACACGATCTCGATAGTTTCTGTTCGCTCCATTCTTAATATGCAGCGAAGCATTATAATAGTTTGTGTACATCTTCGCTCACCGACCTTCTAGTATAGCGGGAGAAGTTGCTTAGGAATCTGGGATCTTAACGACTTGAAAGAAACCGCGTGTTTCGCAAGCCTCAAATTCGAAACGATTTCCAGTCGAACTCGAAGGTTCTTTCAATGGAGGCACTTCAGTTGCGTTTTCGAAAGCCAGATTCTCATCCTGCATAATTTTGAAGTCCATGCCACCAGGGGAGAATTCGATGAAAAATACTCCTGCGCTGACGAATCCAGAACGAGTGATCTCAATTTCTGCACTTGGGGCTTGTCGAGCCGAGACAGTGAGCTCGAACCAATCCGAGCCGATGCCGCCAAAGGAGTTGATGAACTCGGGCAACACAAGGGCGCGGGCATTGGGAGCAGTGTCTCCAAAGGGGAAAATTGCGCGAAAGGTTCCAATGTTTTCGGGTGGGTCTCCTTCAAAGACAACTTGAGCTAAGTTTTCGCAACTTCTAAACGTTCCAAATTCGATTTCTTCAACGGAGGCAGAAATGACGACTCGGAACAGGTTTTCGCATCTCTCAAAAGACAGTGAGCCTATAGAGGTGAGGCTTTTAGGAAAAATGACTTCATAAAGGCCACTGCAATGCGCGAATGCATCTCGTTCGATTTCAATTAAGCTATCCGGGAGTTCGATCGCTTCGAGGAGATCGCTGTTTTGAAAGGCCTGCCTAGCAATGGATTGGGTTCCATTGGGTATTTGATAGTAGCTGGCCAATTTTCCAGCCGGAAATTGGACGAGAGTGTTGAGAGACTGGTTGAACAAGACGCCGTCAATAGAGCTGTAATTGGTATTTGCAGCCGCTACTTGAATAGACTTAAGCCTGTTGCAGGTTCTGAAGACTCCGTAGCTGATGCTCGTCGTGTTCGCTGGAATTGTTACGTTGATTAACTGATCGCATCCTGAAAACGCTTGGTATTCGAGAGAAGAGAGGCTGTCTGGGAGAGACAAATTTTCGAGATTTAAACAATTAGCGAATGCACGGTATCCGATCAGATTCAGATTTGGAGAGAGATTAGCAGTAAGTAGAGCCGAATTCCCAAAGGCATCGGGCTCGATCACTGTCACGGTGTCGGGGAGGGTCACTGCAGCCAAACTGTTG
Organism: Roseibacillus sp.; assembly: GCA_051251855.1. Taxonomy (GTDB): domain Bacteria; phylum Verrucomicrobiota; class Verrucomicrobiia; order Verrucomicrobiales; family Akkermansiaceae; genus Roseibacillus. The sequence goes on along the minus strand of JBPOGI010000008.1, from coordinate 58,517 downwards.
CTGTAGCTAAAAGAGTAATCGCCAATAGTTGTGACGCCTTGGGGTATGAGGTAGTTTAAGGCTGTCTTCCCAGATGGGAACGCTACCAGGCGTGTTTGCACAGAGTTAAATACCACGCCGTCTATTGAAGTATAGGATTGGCTTCCTGACTCGATGTGGATGTCGGTGAGATTCAAACAATCTACAAATGCGGTGGATCCTATGTCTTCTATGCCGGAGGGCAAGGTGATAGATGTAAGGGAGTCACAACTCCTAAATGCTCCGTAACCAATTTCCGTGACTGGGAAATTGTTAATTGTGGGAGGGATGACTAAATCACCGATAGCATCTGGGTCGCAATCGGTGATTTCGATTTCCGAGCCTTGAAGCCTCCATGTCAAGTTACTGATATCTGCAGCTTCGAGCGCGCCAAATAGCAGGAGGGTTGTCATCAAACTCACTCTCATTTGTCCAGCTTAGGATAAATGGAATGCGTTAGTCTTCAAGAGCATTGATGCTGAAATAAGTCAAAGGGCTTCTTACACGCGAGCGTTTTTTCTCTCGATCTTTAGGGAGCGAAGTTCTTGCGGATTCCTTTTGTTGAGAAACAATGGGCGGCCAAACTTATGCAAGTTCTCGATTGGATTTTAGTGGCGGCCTATTTTGCTGGGCTGGTGGGGATTGTGAAGTGGTCTGCGGGAAAGCAGAAGACGACGGAAGATTATTTTCTCGCGGGGCGTCATGCTTCTTGGTTTGTGGTGGGAGCTTCTTTGTTTGCCTCCAATATTGGCTCCGAGCACATCGTGGGGCTGGCGGGGAGTGGGGCTTCGGGTGGGATGGCGATGGCTCATTGGGAGCTTCATGCCTGGGTGATGGTGTTGTTGGGGTGGGTCTTTGTGCCATTCTATTACAAGAGTGGAGTCTACACGATGCCGGAGTTTTTGGAGCGGCGTTTCAATGCGCGGGTTCGTTGGGTTCTTTCGGTTGTGAGCTTGGTAGCCTATGTCTTCACCAAAGTTTCGGTGACCGTTTATGCGGGGGCGCTTGTTTTCCGGACGCTCCTTCCCGATACCTTCGGTTCACCGGATAATGCCTTTTGGGTGGGTGCTATTGTGACGGTGGTTTTGACGGGGATTTATACTGTCTTTGGTGGTCTGCGTGCGGTGCTCTACACGGAGGTGGCTCAGACGGTGGTTCTTTTGGTAGGGTCTTTGTTAATCACTCTTTTTGGTTTGGAGAAGCTCGGTGGCTGGGGGGAGCTGAAAGCGGCGGCCATCAATAGTGAAATGAATTTCGAACTCTGGCGACCGCTCTCGCAACCGGGAGTGCCGTGGTGGAAGAATGATGACTTTCCGTGGTTGGGGATCTTGATTGCGTCGCCGGTGATTGGAATTTGGTATTGGTGCACCGATCAATACATCGTGCAACGAACGCTGGCGGCCAAGAGTTTGACCGAGGCCCGTCGTGGCGCGATTTGGGGTGGGTTTTTGAAGGTCTGGCCCGTACTGATTTTTCTCGTTCCGGGTATCATCGGGATGGCCTTGCACAATCAGGGCGCGATTTCTATTCCTTCGAAGACGGGCAGCGATGAGCTGGATGGCGATCAGGTGTTTGCTACTATGGTTTCGACCTTGTTGCCAGTGGGACTGCGGGGTCTCGTGGTGGCTGGCTTAATGTCGGCGCTGATGAGTTCGTTGGCGTCACTCTTCAACAGCTGTGCCACTCTCTTTACGATCGATATCTATCAGAAACTCAAACCCGGTAAGACCGAGCGTCAGTATGTGGCCGTGGGACGGGTCGCGACTGGAGTGGTGGTAGTGGCGGGATTGATTTGGATTCCCATCATGAAGCAGATGGCCGGAGGGGGCATCTACAAGTATTTGCAATCAGTGCAGGGCTATCTCGCGCCTCCCATTACCGCAGTCTTCTTGCTGGGTCTTTTTTGGCGAAGAATCAATGCTACGGGAGCCTTCTACGGTCTCGTAATTGGATTTGTGCTGGGGATGGGGAAGCTGATGGTTGAAGCGATTGCCTCTCAGAAGGGCATTACCACGGGACCGTTAGCCTTTATCGCGGAGTTTAATTTCCTCTACTACTCGGGTGTGCTGCTGGTGATTAGCACGGTCATCATCGTGGGACTTTCTCTTCTCACAGACGCTCCCACGGAGGAGAAGACGCGTGGTCTCACTTGGCAAGGTCTGTCGGCTGCCGATAAAGAAGATATCCGGAACAGCTGGAATCGTTGGGACGTTTTGGGCACCTGCGTGGTGATGGGGCTGGTGCTCGGGATGTATCTCTACTTTAGCTTTTGGCTGAGGTAGGGGGGTGCTCTTCTGAGTGCGAGAAGGAAGGACTGAAAAGGGGCCATGTTCAGGCAGGCAAACTCGATTTCCTTCGACTGCTTAAAAATCTTTCATAGCCTCTCTACTGGCTATAAGAATATCTCTGTTCGTTTGCTTCATCAATATGATAAATCCTACTGCAAGAAGGGACTGCAAAGGCCTCAAGTTTTCCCTCCTAATATCGATTGCTGTTTTTGTCTTGGGCTCCTCAAAGCGCGGTTCCGCAGCTGACCTCTCCGACCTGTCTTACACCAACCTAGGAATCTCTATTATGATTACTGATTGTGACACCAGCGCCGCAGGAGCTATGGCGATTCCTGAGACAATCGAAGACCTCCCAGTTCACTACATTAAAGAAAATGCGTTTTCTGACTGCGTCAATCTTACCAGCATCTCCATTTCCAATACGGTCATAGGGGTTGGCACTTTCGCTTTTTCAGGTTGTACCAGTCTGTCCAGCGTTTCCTTTGGTTCGAAACTGAAATCCATCGCGTATGGAGCGTTTTCCGATTGCAGTGGTCTCGTTAGCATCACTCTACCCAATCACATTACGAGTATTAGCGACCTTGCTTTTCGGAATTGTATTCGTCTTACCAACGTCACACTTTCTCAATCCTTGTCTGGTATTGGAAACTACGCATTCAAAAGGTGCTCAAGTCTAACATCCCTTTCGATTCCGGAAACCGTGACCTTTATCGGAGAATACTCTTTCGCCAGTTGTAGTAGTCTTAGCAGTATTTCCATTCCAGACTCGATAACCCTTCTCAGGGAAGGCACTTTTGAGGACTGCACAGGTCTGAGCAATGTTGATCTAGGAAATAGTATTACCTCCATTGGAGATTCAGCCTTCCGTAACTGCTCCAGTCTCACTGCGATATCGTTGCCTGAAGGACTTTCAGTGGTCGAAGAATACGCTTTTGAAGGATGTAGCAGTCTCACTGATATCTCAATTCCCGATTCCGTGTCTTCCATCGAATCACATGCGTTTTCCGGTTGTGCTAGCCTCGCTAATTTGTCTCTTGGAAACGGGATGTCCTCCTTAGAATACTCCTGTTTTAACCAGTGCAATAGTCTTACTGGCGTCTCCATTCCTAGCTCGATAACCACGATTGGAGGAAGGGCATTCGCGCTTTGCCACAACCTTGAAAGCTTTTACTTCGAAGGGAAAGCCCCTTCCGCAACCCCTGACTCTTTCCTGAGCCATATTACTGCAGAAAGAACTGCCTTTGTCTTACCAGAGCACGCCCAATCTTTTGGCAGTCTCTCTTCCGACTGGAATACCTTAACTGTAACGCTTGCCGCGACCCCTACCTCCCCCTATTCCTCTGCAGTCTATAGTGCTGGCCTTTTGGAAGAAGAGACTTTCCCGAGTGCGGTTCCATATAACGATAAAATCGAGAACATTCTCAAATTCGCGTTCAATATGAATCTTGTTGGTGCCGACAGCCACACCTTAGGTCCTAACGGGATATCAGGGCTTCCACGAAGCTCTCTCGTTACGCTGAATGACCAAAGTTACTGGCAGATACAATATCTGCGACGAATAGGAGGAAACCTCACCTACACTCCGAAGATTTCTAACTTCGTCAACTTTGATGTCCTTCTGCCCCTGGAGGGAGTGGCGACTCAAATGGTCGAGCCAATCGACTCCGAGTGGGAACGAGTAACGCTCAATGAACCGGTGAACACTGCTGAGACACCCAAAATTTTTAGCACCGTCGAAGTTTCTTTTTCTAACTGATTTCGAAGAAGCCGATGCTGATAGCGAGGATGTCAGAAATCGTTGGGAGGTTTTGGGCGCCTGCGTGGTGATGGGGCTTGTGCTTGGGGTGAATCTCTACTTCAGATTTTGGGTTTTTCTAGCTAAGGCATTTTAGGAACTCGGCCTGCAATGCTGTCTCTGAGAAGGCGGTAGGAGTCGGGGGGGAGGGAAGAGCTTTGGAGGGTGGTGAGGTCTCTTTGGGCGAGAGTGGGATTCCCTAAGAGCGAGTGGATGAGGCCGCGATCGGCGATGAGGGTGAGGTCGGGACGCGAAGGGTTAAGACGCGTGCTGATTTCGGCCAGTGCTGCTTGGAGGTCGGCGCGGGCTGAATCGTATTTACCGAGCGTGAGTTGGGCGCGTGCGCGGCGGATGAGCCAGGAGGACTGGTAGCGGGAGGAAGTGAGCTCATTTTGAATGAGGGGGAAAACTTCGTCGGTTTGCTCGGCGGTAAGAGCAGTGTCGATCCAAGTATTGCGAATGACGATGGATTTGGTGCGTTGCCACGAGATTTTAAGGATGGTAGCCGCTTCATCTGGTCGCTTGAGGTCGAGCAGGATTTGGGCGTGGAGACGGTCGATGTTGGAATCGTGCTCGGGATGAGTCTCTTGGACTTCCTCGCAAATTTGGAGCGCTGCCTCTTGCTTGCCACGCAGGTGATGAATGCGGGCGAGAAGGAATTTGGTTTCAGCAGCTTGGGCGGGGGGCTGGGCGGTTTTGGCAAGCTCTTGGGCGAGGGTGAGGGCTTCGTCGCTGTGGCCGAGTTCTTTAATGAGGGCGATGGTGGCTAGACGGTGTCCGGGAGCTAGGTGGAGGGCGGAGCGGAGGTCTTCGAGAGTGTGCGTTCTTTCGCCGAGGGCCCGGTATTCGGTGGCGCGGCGATAGTGAAGGTCGGCAGTGGGTGCGCTTTTGATTTCCTTGCTGAGTTCTTGGATGAGTTCAGAGAGGTTGCTGTGGGCCAGCGAAGGTTGGGCGGAGCCGAGGCAGAGTGAGAAAGCTAAGAGGAGGGGCCGTTTCATTTCCTTAAGAGGAGGCGAGGGTGCAGCGTGAAGTCGGAGCTCTTGAGGTTGGCATTGTGGCCTTCGATAGCGAGGACGTTCTTTTGACCGGGCTTGAGGATGCGGGACACTCCCGTGAGAGGAAAGTATTCGAAGGTCTGATTAGCCTCGTGCATGGTGAACCCTTCCGCTTGTGCTCCTTGTTCGTGGTCGACTCCTTGTCGCAGAACTTCGTGTCCGTTGAGGTAGGCGATGAAGGCGTCGTCATAGGAAATGTGAAGGCCGAGATTTTTGAGATTGGGTCCTTCGGGGAGTTCGAATTCTCTGCGGAGGTAAAGGGTGGTGTATTTGTTGCGCATCTCGAGGACGGTCTTGTCGTCCTGATCTCCGTAGCCAAAGCCTGCTTCGCCAGTTGGCCAGTCCGAGTCATCAAAGTTAGGAGCGGCCCACGCAGTGGGGGAGCCTGGTGGGTGGGAACCTCCGAGATACGACCAGGAGGCCCCTTTGTCGATCAAGGTGGTAACGTTGCGGGGAGCCGCTTTGCCTCCTTTGATTGGAGGGGTCCAATCTTCATGCTCCCAAGGGGATTCGACGATGGTGTGGGTCACGGTGCCTCGTTTTTCGATGGTAAAGGTATCGCTGATCTCGCCCTTGGTATTCAGCATTTCAGCTAAGATGGTGTCGCCCTCGATGGTGATGAGGCAGCAGCCGTGTTCGAGAATGATGCGACGCATGAGGGGATGGGTGCCCTTACGCTTGAGCCCTGTGCCGCCGTTACCAGCGACGATAGAGACGTGGCCGTTGTGCGGCTGCAGTCCTTCGCTTTTGCGGTAGGAACCGTCGCCCGCGGGGTCGCCATCACCGTCGTCGAGAACGACTCCTTGAGCCACCGAGGGGGTTTGATAGGCGCCGTCGATGAGCATAGAGCGCTCGTAGATATGAGAGTGCCCGGTGAAGACGAGGTCGACGCCTCCGCTTTCGAGAATGGGCATAATGTATTCGCGCATCTCGATGAGTTGCTCTTCCTTGTCCGAGTCATGGGATCCTTTGGTATAGGGGGGATGGTGGAAGAAGCTGATAAGAAATTTAGCGTTTGTTTTTTCGAGGTCTGCTTTGAGCCATTGCGCCATTTCTCCCGTGGAGCGACGGTCGAGGTCGTGGGAGTCGAGGCAGATGAAGTGGGTCTGGCCGTAGTCGAAGGAGTAGAAGGCTTCGCGACCGGAAGGCAGGCCGCCCGCTTCTCCCTTGGTGGGGTTGATGTAGGCATCATAGAAAGGGCCGGTGCCGGTGGAGCCTTTGGAGGTCTTTCCTTCGTGGTTGCCCATGGAAGCCCAGCACACGGTGTGGCGAAGAGTGGGGGCATACATGTCGAAGAAGCGGTCGCTGAATTCCTTGTTGGTTCCTGAGCCGTAGGCCATGTCTCCGACGTGGAGAAAAAGGTCGAGGGGGCGTTGCGTTTTCTCGGTGTGCTTGACCATCGCACTGTGCACGGCGGCTTGTTCTTTTCCGCCGGTGCCAGAGTCGCCAATGACTGAAAAAAGAAGGGGAGCCTCTGTTCCGGGGATGGGGTGGGTTTTAAAGCTGTATGACCGGTCGACTGGGGTAAGCCGTTTTTTACCATCATAGATAGCGTAGTAGTAGATGGTGTCTGGTTGCAGGCCGGAAAGGGTGGCTTCGAATTGGCGAGTGTCGACGGGGCAGTCTTCAAAGAGGGGGTTCTTGGACTCGAGAGAAGGATGTTCGCGGGTGAGGACGTTCTTGGAGGGGACGGTTTGATTGAGATTCTCAAAGTTCAAACCAAAGTGAACCTGAGGAGCAATGGCGTTGCGCGTCCTCCAGAGCACCCGAATAGAATCATGGGTAGCGAGCTGAATATAGGGTTGGCGGGAGAATTCTTCAACGGGATCGGCTTGGCAAAGAGTGCTCAGGAAGATGATGGTGAGGAGAACGTGTTTCATAAAAGCGTTGTGGAGATAGGCGTTGAGACGAAAGAAACGCTAGCATTCTTTCGAGGATTCAAAACTCCCAAAATTCTGCGTTCTCAAGAGAGCCGAACTGCCACCGGCTGGTGCTCTAGATGTCTCTCCTTTTTAGATTTTAGCTGAGGTCGGGATTGTTATTGGCTCGTAGAAGATCTAGCTTACGGGATGCGTTGTTTGCCAACTCTTCTCGTCCTGCTGGGCATATTCAGTGGGATCGCTTTTTCTTTCACTTCTTCTCTTTTCGGAGCGGAGCGGCCTAACTTTGTCTTCATCCTGAGTGATGATGTCGCGCAGGGAGACCTCGGCATCTACGGTCAGGAGCTGATTCAAACCCCACGGCTGGATGCCCTATGTCAAGAAGGTACCCGCTACCTGCAGGCGTATTGCGGAACTACAGTCTGTGCTCCGAGCCGAGCTTCATTCTTCACGGGGAAGCACTCTGGTCACTGCGCTATCCGTGGGAACTATGAACTGCCGCCCGAAGGACAGCTTCCCGTGCCAGCGGAGACCTTGACTATTGGGGAAGTGGCCAAAGCGGGTGGTTACGCCACCGCGACTTTTGGAAAATGGGGCATGGGCTTTTTTGATGGTGAGGGCAGTCCTTTCAAACAGGGGATGGACCGCTTCTATGGTTACAATTGTCAGCGACATGCGCATTCCTACTTTCCTACCTATCTGTGGGATGACGATGTTCCGATCAAACTTCCTGGAAATACAGGCAAAGGGGTGGGGGAGACCTATTCTCAAGCCCTCGTTCAAAAGGAGATGTTAGAGTGGGTTCGCGAGCAAAAGAAGAATCCCTTCTTCCTCTTTTACGCCATCACGCTGCCTCACGGTCCTCATGAGATTGATGACTTTGGGATCTATCAGGATAAGCCTTGGAGTGACCGACAAAAGTCTTACGCCGCTCAGGTGACTCGCATTGATCGCGATGTTGGAGAGCTGGTGGACTTACTCAAGGAGTTGGGCAAAGATAAGAATACTCTCATCGTTTTTGCGGGCGACAATGGTTCTTCCTTCAATCCCAAGTCCGAGATTGGGAAGCTCTTTCAGCAAGACGCCAATGGGATGCGCGGTTATAAGCGAGGGATGTATGAAGGAGCGTTGAGGCAAGCGGCCTTTGCTTGGTGGCCTGGAGTGGTGCCAGCGGGCCGAGTGAGTGACGAGCCTTGGGCCTTTTGGGACCTGATGCCGACCTTTGTTGAACTGGCTGGGGTGGAGGAACCGGAAGGCTATCAAACCGATGGACTCTCACTCGCTTCTTTTCTCAAGGGAGGAGCGGCACCTGAACGTGACTACTTCTACTGGGAGCTCCATGAAGACAAGGAAGGCGCCGGGGCTTATCAGGCTGCGCGCTGGGAGGACTGGAAAGCGGTAAAGAATGGCTTCAAGAAGCCGATTGAAATTTTTGACCTCTCCAAGGATGCGGGTGAGAAGAATGACCTCGCGAAGGAAAGTCCCGAGTTGGTCGCGAAGGCGAAAACTATTTTTGAAGATGCTCACCAAGAAGACCCCAATTGGCCGCTCAGCCATCGTGCAAAAAGGCGCACCAAGATTTCTGATGAAGCTTGGGCAGTCAAAAAGAAGCGCGACGCCTCACAGTATGTCCCTGCCAACGCGGTGCCTCTGAAGTAGGTTTTGGGGAGATACTTGAGAGGTAAATCTCTTTGGTTTTTTGGCTGGTGTCTCCCTGTCCGCTTCCGATAGCCTTTCGAAATGAGCAAGATTCATGATGAGGTGTTGGCTGCTAATGCGACTTATGTTGCCGAGTTTGGAAGTAAGGGTGAGCTACCGATGCCTCCCGGGAGGCATTTCGCAATCTTGACCTGCATGGACGCACGGCTCGATCCGGCGAAGTATGCAGGCCTTGCTGAAGGCGACGCTCATGTCATTCGCAATGCCGGCGGACGCGCGAGCGACGATGCCATCCGCTCGTTGGTGATTTCCTACAAGCTACTCGGAACGAAAGAGTGGTTCGTCATCCACCACACCGATTGTGGGATGCTGACCTTCGACAACCAGATCATGGGTGACCTCCTCGCCAGCAGCTTGAAGACCTCCAGCGTCGACGCTTCCGGTTGGCAAGACAGTGGCGATGGCCCAGGCTCAGTTGAAGGGAAGTTCATTCAGTGGCTGACCTTCACCGACCAGGAAAAAAGTGTCGTGGAAGATGTTCAGCGCATTCGCAATAGCCCGTTGGTTCCAAACGATATTCCGATTTACGGTTACATCTACGATTGCAAGACAGGCAAGCTCAACGAAGTGCCTGCTGCCACTGCCGCGGGAAAAGCGGGCTGAGAGCGTGAGAGTCTCTGGTCCGGTTTTCGAAAAAACCGCCCACTTCGGACAGGGGCGGCTTTTAAAAGTTGGAATATGATTAGGTTTCTCTGTGAGTTCGTAACCATCACCTTCGCAGGCGATGCGAATTGGGTGAGGTCGATGCCTGAGATTACTTCTTGTCTTGGATGAGTGCGGCGAGCTGGCTCGCTTTCTCCAGAATCGTGGCGGGGTCTTATCCGTGGGAGGATCCATCCTTCATCAGCATCGCGCTCGAGCTGTTAAGATTTTGTGGAGAGATTGTCACGGAGGCTCCACAAGAGTTTCCGAGACAATCTGAGGTATCGGTTTCGTCTTCTATTGACTTCGCTCTTATCGTCGATGAGGGGTAATGTCTTAGTGTCGTGGGCCACTAGTTAAGTGGGACGGCCTCGAGTTTGTAGAAGGCCTTTCCACCTGTCGCTGGGTTTGGATCGTTGATCTCGATCAGCATACCTGGTGCAGGTGCGGCAACTCCGGTGATCAGTGGCACAAAGCTCTCGAGATTCGTGGAGCGAAGGAGGTTAAGACCAATCGTCTGGTCTTCGTATCCAAAGGATAAAGTAGCTTGGCCGCTGGCGTCGACTCCCATGATCATGAGTTTGTTGGGATGAGCGAGGTCAACGACGAGAGGATCCGATCCGACTGCTTGCTCAAGTCCGGTCGGGGTGCCGTCACCGTCGTGATCACCGAAGAAGCCGATATTGAGCTCTTGGGCGGCGCCTTGAAATTCGGAGGCGCCGATGTCCACGGTGCCATTCACAAAACGTGAGAACCCGCGCTGGTCGGTTCCGCCGGGATCGGTGGTGATGCCTCCGGTTGGATCAATGGCGAGTGAAGCGAGTAGGGGAGGCATGGTTGGTGTCTTGCCGCCGTAGTTGCCGAGGGGCGCGAGTCCGGGCAGTCCCTCTAACACGGTCCCAGAGACGATGCTGTTGCCACCGAGATCGGAAATCAAATTCACTCCCGTCAGAGTCAGGAAAGTCGCTCCGTTTGAAGTACTACGTTCTTGAAGGTCGATGCCAAATGGCGCCGTGTTTCCGGCAATGATTGTATTGTCCAGTTCGAGCACCGAATTCCCTTCGAAGCGACCATCGCTGACTACGCCGCCTCCGCCGTTGCGCCCGCCTTGATTATTCGAGATGGTGCAGGAGCGGAGGATTAAGCTAGCCTCAGCGTCGGTCCCAGGACCCGAAGAAATGATCGCGCCTCCACGATCGTCGGCGCGATTCTCGGCAAAGGTGCATGATTCGAAAAGTCCTGAAACCGTTCCTCCGTCAGAGCCGTTGAGGAATATGGCTCCGCCGCGGTCCTCTGCATAGTTTGCGAATAGGCTGCAGTTATACATTTCAAGCCTGGCAGGAGAGGTCTTCGAACGGCGATTAACGACATAGATGGCGCCACCGATGAAGTCAGAAGTGTTTCCGGTGAGGGTGCAGTCGTAGAGCTTTAAAGTACTTTGACTAACCTGTATCGCTCCCCCGAATGTCTCCGATCCTCCAGTGATAGTGAGTCCCCGAAATGTAGTTTCAGTACCTGCGCTCGGTAGGATAAAGACGCGTTGCTCGGTGACTGCGCCGTTGCCGTCGATAGTGATGCCATTCGGTAGGCTCGATGCGTCGATGATGAGGTCTTTGGTGATGGAAATCTGCCCTTCGAGGGTAATCGTTTCACCATCTAGATTCGGTGCAAAATCGATCGTCTCCCCAGAGACTGCGCTCGCGATAGTCGATCTTAAAGAACCCGGGTCAGTGGCGCTGTTGTTGGTTACGGTGCCGCCTAGGGAGGGTAAGGCGGAGAAAATGAGAAGTGTTGGACAGAGAAGATGTCTTGGAGATTTCATTGGGAGTGCTTGTTGTAATGTTTCATTGCTAGGAAATTTCCATTTTCCCCTCATTTTCTCAGAAACCTTTTTTGTGAGGACCGGAGAAGGATCAAGAAAGAGGAGAGAACTCCGTTCCCTACATTTTACCTAGCTAACCAAACTGGGGGGAATGAGCTTCATCAAGCCTAAAGTTGGGCTGAGAGTTTGAAAATTCCCAGAACAGGGGGATTTGCATGAGAGGCTCAGTCAGCAAAGTGGGCCTTTGAGAGGAGGGGAACGTAGGCAAGACGAGTGTTCGGACGTGCGGGCTGACCCTCTCGGGCTTCCATTTATCTCGATTCCGGGCCCGAGCCGGGCGTTGTTGGCAGGACTATTTTTTTGGCTGGGTGAGGGCGGCGAGCTGGCTCGCTTTGTCCAAAATGGTGGCGGGGTCGCAGCCGTGGGAGTAGTAGTTCTTCATCAGCATCGCGATCATGTTGGGACCGAGGCTGTAAGGCTTGGTGGAGAGAACGTCGCGGAGGCTTTGCTTCTCATTATCGCGCAGGATGACAATGGCTTGTTCGTGTTGCTCTTTGGGAATGAGCTTCTCGATTTCCGCTTGTAGACTTTTTGGGGTGGATTTTGGAAATCCGAAAGAGGAGGGCGTTGTTTTCTCTGGCATGGTGGTTGAGGTGGTGTGTGTTGATGCCTGTAAGTGCAAGGGGATTCCGGAATAGTTTGCCTCCTACTCCTGACGGAGGGCGTCGATGGGGTCGAGTTTGGCGGCTTGGGAGGCGGGGTAGATGCCGAAGATGATGCCGGTGAGGCCCGAGATGCTAAAGGCGAGGAAGACGGACCAAGGAGTGATGATGGTCTTCATGTCGGTGAAGTAGGAGACGCAAACCGGGACGAGGATGCCGAGGAGGACTCCGATGAGGCCACCGCCGATGGAGAGGACGATGGTTTCGATGAGGAATTGCACGATGATGTCCTTCCGTTTGGCTCCCAGGGCACGGCGGACCCCGATTTCGCGGGTGCGCTCGGTGACGGTGGCGAGCATGATGTTCATGATGCCGATGCCACCCACGAGGAGGGAGATGGCGGCGATGGAGCCGAGGACGATGTTGAACATGCGCTTGGTGGCCTCGGCTTCGCGCAGGAGCTGGAGGGGGACGATGAGCTCGAAGTCTTTCTTCTCGTGGAAGTGGTTGAAGAGATGTTGGATTTGCCTTTCTCCAGAGATGACGGTCTTGGGACTGCTCATGCGGATGATGAGACGGTGGAGCTCGACGCGCTCGGCGCTGGTATTTCCGGAGGTGCGCTTGATGAGTAATTCTCCGAAGCGAGAGCGGGCGGTAGAAAGAGGGATGTAGATGTTGTTGTCGACGGCCTTGCCCTGGCTGTCGCCCATTTGGGGGCGTTGCTCGGAGGTGCCGGTTTCATCGATGACGCCCACGACTTCGTAGTAGCCATCTTTGACGCGGACGGTGGACTTCAGCGGGTCTTGGTAGGGGAAGAGTTTGCGGACGAGGCTTTGGGTGATGATGCAAACGTTGCGCTCGAAGCGTTGGTCGGTGTCGCTGAGAAAGCGGCCGGCGACGACGTCGACATTTTGAACGAGAGCGTAGGAGGGGAGGGTGCCGATGATTTGACCGGCTTCTTGATTGCGGTCGAAGCGGATGTTTTCGCGAATGATGCGCAGGGGAACAACCCTCTCAACCCCAGGAATGGTGTCTTGAATTCGAGTGACGTCCTTGTTGGTGATGCCGTATTCGACGGAGAAGGATTTGCCGCTGGAGTTTTGTTGGTTGTCCTCGGGTGGCTTGATGCTGTTGACGATGATGTTCTCGCTGCCGAGGCGCTTGATGCGTTCTTGCGCTTCGAAGGAAGCGCCTTCTCCGATCGCGAGCATCGCGATGACGGAGCAAACCCCGAAGATGATCCCCAGCATGGTGAGGCCCGAGCGCAGCTTGTGCAGCAGGAGGCTCTTGATGCCAAGCTGGACGGTGTTGAGAAGGTGGGAAGAAATCATGGTTTGCTTCCCGGGTTGGAGTTGATGACTTCGCGGTCAATGCGGCCATCCTTCATGTGGATGACGCGGTGGGCGTGGTAAGAGACGATGTCGTCGTGCGTGACGAGAACGATGGTGCGGCCCTGCTTGTTGAGGTCGTTGATGATGGCGAGGACTTCGATTTCGGTTTGGGAGTCGAGGTTTCCGGTGGGCTCATCGGCAAGAATCATGAGGGGTTCATTGACGAGAGAACGGGCGATGGCCACGCGCTGTTGCTGGCCGCCGGAGAGTTGGTTGGGTCGGTGGTCAAGGCGGTCGCTGAGGCCAACCAGTTTTCCGAGTTCCTCGCAGCGCTCCTTGTGTTCTTCGAGGCTCTCTTGTTGGTAGATGAGGGGGACTTGAATGTTTTCGAGAACGGTCAGTTGGGCGATGAGGTTGTAGGACTGGAAGATGAAGCCGAGTCGTTTTCCGCGGGCGGCAGAGAGGGTGTCGTCATCCATTTGGGCGACGTCTTCGCCTCCGAGAAAATACTCACCTGTGGTCGGGCGATCGAGGCAGCCGAGGATATTGAGCAGGGTCGACTTCCCTGAGCCGGAGGGTCCCATGATGGCGACGAACTCACCTTTGGTGATGGTGAGGTCGATTCCACGAAGGGCACGGACTTCGACCTCGCCGACTTGGAAGTTCTTTTCGATTTTCCGGATTCGGATAACCTCGGAAGCTGCAGTGGAATCGCTCATTGATTCTACTCCTACTGCGAGGTTTCTCCGGTGAGATTGATGTTGGTGTCGAGAGGTGGGTCGAGCATGACTTTGCTGCCTTCTTTGAGTCCGGATTTAATCTCGATGTGTTTGGTGTTGAACTTGCCGACCTCGACGGGGATGCCAACGGGCTCACCTCCCTTTGAGCGGTAGCACATTTGTTTTCCGTCGACAGTGGTGACGGCTTGGATGGGGACGGTGAGGACGTTGGAGAGTTCCTCGGTGATGATTTCAACCTTGGCGGAGACGCCGGGTTTAATGCCCTCGATGACTTCTGAGATGACGACTTCGGTGGTGTAGACTTTGAGGTCGGGATTGGACCAGTTCTGTTCGCTATCGGGAAGGATGGCCACTTTGGTAACCTCGGCATTGAAGCGTTCGTCCGGGCGGGAATCCAGTACGACATAGGCTTTCAGCCCCGTTTTGACCTGGCTGATCATGGACTCGTGAATCTTGACGGTCACCTTCATCGAGGAGACGTCGGGAATTTTGACAAGATCCATGCGGTTTCGGACCATGGCGCCTTCGGTGATCTGGGCATCATCGCTCCAGTAATATCTCGGCTTGGCGTAAATGAGGAGGCCGTCCTGCGGGGCGTAGACCTTGGTTGCGTCGAGTTGTTTGGTCTTCTTGTCGAGGCTTTCCTTGGTGACCTTGAGGGTGATTTCGGCGGATTTGACGGCGGCCTCATGTTGGGTGGTTTTGCTTTCGCCTTGTTTTTTGGCGCGCCCGAGTTTTGCGATGGCTTCCTTTTTCTTAGAAGTGAACTCGGCGTGCTGCTTGATGAGGTCAAAGGTCTCGAGCATTTTGAAGGTGCTTTTGGCGGTTTCAAACTCCTTCGATCGGAAGCTGACATCCAGCTTGTCGCGATCGACCTGGCTCTGCGTTTCGAATCCTTTTTCGGCGAGTTTGAGGGACCACTCGTATTTCTGCTGGGAGAGTTTGAGGGCTTCCTCGGCGGCATCGATTTTGAGTTCAGATTCTCGGAGCTTGTGCACTTTCTCGAGTTGCTCGAACTTCTCCAAATCCATGGTGGCAAAGCGGACTTCTTGCTCAGCTTGGCTGATTTCACTCTCGGTGGTGCTCTTGGTGATGATGAGATCGTTTTGAGCTTTGACGAGGGCGGCTTCGCGGGATTGGTATTGGACGCGTTGTTCTTCTACCTTGTTCTCGGCTTCGCCGGCATCGAACTCGACGAGGAGGTCGCCTTTCTTGACGTAGGTGCCTTCGGGGATGAGCGAGATGATGCGGGACTCACCGTCGATGGTGTTTTTGACGACGACTTCATTGACGGCCTCGAGGGTGCCCCCTTCGACGATGGAGATGACGAAGTCGCCGCGTTCGACGGTGTGGTAGAATCCATCATCCGTATCCTTGCCGCTCTTGTTGACGATGAAGGCGGCGAACAGCGCGATGAGCACGAGCGGAATGAGGATTCTTTTTTTGAAGAGTAATTTCATCGGAAGAGGCGTTCAGGTGAGATGACGGTGTCGCCCATTTCGAGAGGGAGACTGTTTTCTAACGGGGGAGCATTCTGGAACTTGATTTTGGAAGGGTTCTCCTTGAGCCAGTAGCGCTTTTCATCGGACTTCAGGACGCCGAGGTCGATGAGGAGGTTGAGCCGTGCGCCGAGGTAGTCGACGAGAGCGAGGGTCTCGGCGTTTTGGGCGGAGATGAGAGCGTCTTGGGACTCACTGAGGCGGCGGAAGATGACGGTGCCAGCTTTGAGGCGGAGTTGGTTTCCTTCCACGCGCCTTGCGGCGAGGACGACGGCGTTTCTCTGAATCTCGTAGGATTGGCGAAACTGCTCGAGTTCGCGAATGCGGCGGTCGAGGAGGTTACGGAGCTCATCGAAGTTCTGCCCGAGGGTGCGGGTGGCGGACTCGAAGTTGATGAGGGTGGCGCGGTAGGTGTTACGCTCACGGAGGCGGTCGAGAGGGAGGTTCAGTTGGAGGCCGACGGTGGTGCGGACTTTATTGAAGTCAAAGTTCACATAATCGGTGGGGCCGCCGTCGGTGCTGACAGAGCTGCTGGCGAGAAGGTTGAGGTCGGCTTTGAGCTGGTTGGCCGCGATGGCGACCTGGCGCTTGTTATCCTCGAAGCGGTCGATTTGATTGAAAAGGGGAAGACGGTGGTCAAGCGCGACGCGGAAGGCTTCTTGACTGCCGAGGGAGAGTGATTTGGCCCCAGCGGCGCGGACAAGGTCGAACTCTTTGTCCTCGAGCCGCAGGTCGGTGGTTTGGGGGAGGCCGAGGGTGATTTTAAATTGATCGAGCGAGTTTCGATAGCTTGTGATGGAGTTGATGTAGCGGTTCTTGGCTTGCAGCTCCGCTTGCTCGGCATCGCCGATAGCTTCTGGTGATTCGCGGTCGCCTCGGGCAGTGAGGTATTCCCGGTTGGCTTGGCGGGATTCGTAGTTGTTATACTCGTTGAAAATAACCTTTTTCTGTTGGAGGAGGTCGAAGTAGTCGTTGACGATCCCGACCGAGAAGGTGTTCTGGAAATGGGAGAAATCGCGGACGGCGTAGATCACGTTGCGGTTGGTTTGAGTGAGTCGTTCGGCGGCGATTTGATGGCCGGCTCCACGGAGGAGGGGTTGGGTGATATTAAGGTCGAGAACCGAGACCGCAGAGCGCCGGGGGTCTCCGGTGAAGTATTTGAGGAGGTCATTGGCAATGCTAATGCCAAGACTGCCGCCCCTGATAAGGGCCTGGTTGACGCCAAGTTCTGAGGCTGCGGTGCCGGTTTGTTCGCCATCGCTGGCTCGAGTGCCTTGGATGCGGGTGCGCCCGAAGAAGTTGGGGCGGAAGCTGTGTTGCTCTCCGGTGAGAGTGAGGGCGGTAAGGTAGAGTCTTTCTTTCTCCGATTGATACTCGCGGCTGTTCTTAATGGCGTAGCCGAGGGCTTGGTCGAGGGAGAGGGTGACTTTTCCGCCTTGGGTGCGGGATTTGAGAACGGTTTTGGGGGTGACGTTCTTGCTCTTTTTTCCGGAGGTGGGGCTGTCGATAGAGAAGTTGGAGGAGTCTCCGAAGATGTCGCTCTCGACCTTCTTTAGGATGGCATAGACGTCCTTATCAGCCTGTTTTTTGTAGTGATTCGTACTGCAAGCACCCAAAAGGAGGATGGCTAGACAGCTGTTTATGAAACGAGCAAAGACAGGCATTCGGAGTGGTGAGCAGATGAAGAAAGGTGGGTTGGGTGAGAAAGGGTTAATAAGTAGCGCGCGGGGGCCTCGGTTTTGTCAAATTAAAGTAAAAAAGGGGAGGCGGAAGTGTTCTCTTGTTCTTCTGGCCTAGCGTAGAGGTAATTGTTCGGAGGAACAATTTATTATTATTCTCTAGCGAAGCGAGCCTCTTGCTCAGAAGGGGAGGGAGTAGGGGAAATGTTCAAATGCGCGGACTGACGCCTTTGATTGATTCGCCTTTGCTTGATTCGCCTTTGCTTGATTCGGGATGGATGGAGGCTTTCTTGCCTGTTTTGGAAACTGCCACTACCGTCCCTCACCAGTTTATGTCCTTACCCGTTCTCTATCTCAAACCCAGCTGCCCTTGGTGCGTCGAGGTCGTTGACTATCTCTCGCAAAAGGCCATCGAGGTCGAAACCGTTGTCGTCTCCGGGAATCGCGAGGCGATGAAGGAGATGAAGGAGCTTTCGGGGCAGACTAAGGCTCCCACCATGAACTGGCATGGCGAAGTCTTGGCTGACTTTGGGGTCGATGAATTGATTCCCTTTCTGAAGAAGAAGGGGATCGTTTGAGGTCGGCTTCCTAGCCTCCTTCACCCCCCGGGTAGGGGAGAGGAAAATGTGCTGATGCGCGAACTGACCCGAATGGCACTGCGTTAAGAGAAATCCCGAACAAAAACTGAGAGTTCTCGAGGACAGTGGCCGCAGGCTTCGGAGCGTGGCTTTTTAAGCCGCTGGCTTGATCACGATGCGAGGAAGACCTCCAAGGAATCGCCAGATGAGTGACTTCGGAAACGAGTAGGCCTACCCTCAACCTTCAACGATGAAAGGTGGCGGCTTGAAAAGACCACGCTCCTCATTCGTTGCCTGCGGCACGAAAAACCGCTTATTGCAGCGCCATTCCGGACTGACCCCAATAGGACCCGAGGATTTCAGATTGTAAGCCTCGGCATTTTGATGCATTTGCTTGAATGCTTAAATTGAGCTGGAAGGCTATTTGATAGAATGTAGGTAAAGTGATGCTGAGAGGATTCCTTATTTGTTTTTCCCTAGGGAGCCTCTTGTTCTTTATCTCGCATCATTTTTTCCCACGTAAGAATACTGCAGTTAAGGAGCCTTTAGGTCAGCAGGCTTCGACTGTTGTTGGGGGAGGGAGTGGTTCCGGACGGTCTTTGGCTTCGGGGAAGTCTAAGCGAGAGTCCATCGTTGAGACCCTTCGTGGGTATCAAGAATCTGAGTTCGATGCCGGCTTGGAAAACAATCTTCGGCTGCTCATTTTTAGCTTCAGCTTGGAGGAGCTTATGGCCGTGCGAGATGCTTTGCGCGAAATGGAGCCGAAATCCCGTTTTGGGAGATTTGCTACCGCTCTCTATGCTCGTTGGGCTGAGCTCTCACCTGAGGAAGCTTGGTCGAGTGCTCTGCAGGATAAAGATTTTGAGAAAGAAGCCACTCGTGGCGTTCTGTTCACTTGGTTGGCAATGGATCAGGATGCCGCTCTGCAAAGTCTTCTTAAGACCAAGAAGAAGGGCCATATTGGCATTCTGAACGAGTATGCGCGTGACCTTGCTCAATATCACCCTGAAGAAGCGGCTGCTTTCGTGGACTTGTTCTTTGAGCAATGGCCTGAAGCGGATCAGACCCTTTTCCCCTCGGTCGCTATTGAGGGGGCAGAAGAGGACTTGGAAGCGGCAACGGAATGGATTGCCTCTTATTGGGATCGGGAGAAACGGAATGAGCTCTTGAGAAAAGTAGCCTTACCTGCTGGGTATGCGGGATTGAAGACTGCCGATCACATTGATGACCCTGCGCTGAGGGATGAAGTCCGTCGCTTGACGATCAAACGGTGGGGTATTACGCGGGCTTATTATCTCCTTCCTGAGTATCAAAGTGAAGATGGTCCGGACTTGTCGCAATCTTTTCCTCAGGATTGGTGAGGTCGATGCCTTGGACTGCGATTTCGTGTTCCTCGTTGTCCATCTCTAGCGTTGAGGCCTTCTGGCTTGCTTTGGCTCTCTGTATTTCGTTCTCTTTTAGGCCGAAAGGCCCGTTTTGCTGAGGATTTGTTGTCGTGAGTTCCGATGAACGGGATTTTGATGAGGGGCGTTCGATGGTCTTTCATTCCCCAGTGACAATTTTCCCCATGAACGTTCGCTTAGCCTTTTTATTTTCTTACCTCTGTATCTGTTTCTCTCAGGCTTTGGCTTCGGTGGTGATCAACGAGCTTCATATCGACGAGGACGATAAGACGAAACAAGCGGAATTTATTGAACTCTACAATTCGGGAACGGTCGCGGTAGATGTCTCGGGTTGGTCTTTTTCCAGTGGGGTGGATTACACCTTTCCTGCGGGGAGTCGTATCGAGGCTGGGGGCTATCTCGTGGTGGCGTGGAATCCGACGATGTTGAGTGCGGAGTTTGGATATGCGGATGCTTTGGGGCCGTGGGAGGGGAAGCTGAGCAATCAGGGCGAGTCCGTGGTTTTGCGTGATGGCGGGGGAGTAAAGGTCGATGAGGTGAGCTATCAACTTGGATTTCCTTGGCCGACGGTAGGGGATGAACCCAGCCCTTCGATGGAATTGATTCATCCACTGTTAGACAATGATTTGGGCGGAAACTGGAGGTCGGCGGGGAATTTGGAAGGTTCTTCTCTTCCGGCCGCGAATTATGTTTTGCGGAATGATTCCGGGTGGAGCTACCGAGAGGGGACTTCCTTTCCTAACAATGACTTGAGCGGAAAGAATTGGACGGAAAACGGTTACGATGAGAGCGACGATGGGAACTGGGCGGTCTCGCAAGCGCCCTTCGGGTTTGGGGATGGTGATGATAATACCGTGCTAGCGGGGATGGAGGGGAACTACATTTCCTTCTTTATGCGGCACGAGTTTACGATTGCTGCGGGAGAGGTTCCGGATGAGCTGACTTTGCGAGCCTTATATGATGACGGTTTGGCGGTTCATATCAATGGCGTTGAAGTGGAACGTTTTTCGCTGATGTCGGGGGCGATCTCCTTTCCTCCTCCCGCTGGTTTCGCCTTGCAGCACGAGGCGAACGACTACGAAGAGGTGACCATTGCTGGCGCCACCAGTTATCTCGTTGAAGGGACCAATACCATTACGGTGCAACTCATCAATCGCAACTTGGGCAGCACTGATGCCACTGCCGACGTGGAGCTGGTGTTCCTTGGCGCGGCTAGTGGGGGGACTGCCCTCGAGCCTTCTCCAGGTGCAGTGAATTCGGTGTTTGCGGGGAATGCACCACCGTCGATTCGACAAGTGAGCCACACGCCCGAGAGGCCAACGAGCAGTGATGAGGTGACTATCACCGCTAAGGTCACCGATCCCGAAGGGGTCTCCTTTGTTGAGTTGGACTATCAGCTCGTTGCTCCAGGAGACTATATCACGATCGATGATCCTCGGTATGGCACCAATTGGACCACCCTAGCGATGGCTGATGCCGGAACGCAGGGCGATCTGATTGCAGGGGATTCCACTTATTCGGTGGTTCTTCCTGCGACTCTGCAATCTCATCGAGATTTGGTGCGCTATCGAATTCGTGCGGAGGATGGCAATGGCACTTCGGTGCTCGTTCCTTATGCTGATGATCCTACGCCGAATTTTGCCTACTTCGTCTATGATCAGCTTCCCACTTGGACGGGGCAGGCCACTCCTACCGATCCCAATGTGAGCTTTGATTTTAATAATCTTCCGGATGGGCAGCAGAAGGTGGCGGTCTATCAGTTGATTACCACTCGCGATGAGCATGTGAACGCGCAGTATATTCCGGGTTCAACACGGGGCAGCGGCTACACCGGCAGTGACTATTTGTGGAAAGGTTGTCTTATCTACGAGGGTGAGGTCTACGATCATATTCGCTTTCGCGCTCGCGGCGGGGTGCATCGCTACCGCATGGGCAAGAATATGTGGAAGTTTGATTTTAATCGTGGTCATCGCTTTCAAGCCCGGGATGACTACGGAGAGGAATACGAGACCGAATGGAGTAAATTGAATTTCTCGGCCATTATTCAGCAGGGGAACTTTAATCAACGGGGAGAACAGGGGCTTTATGAGTCGGTGGGTTTTGAGCTCTTTGACCTCGCTGGGTCGGAGGCCAGCAACACCCATTACGTGCATTTTCGTATTATTGAGGATGCGGATGAAGAGGGGCCTACCAATTCACAATTTGATAATGATTTCCAGGGACTTTATCTCGCGATTGAACAAATGGATGGGCAGTACCTCGAAGAGCATGACCTTCCTGACGGTAATCTTTACAAAATGGAGTCGGGGACGGGGATATCAAATAATCAAGGACCTAACCAACCGAGTGACCGTTCCGACCTGGATGACTTCCTCGGGACTTATGAGGGCGGCACCCAAACCGAACAATGGTGGCGAGACAATCTCGATCTTTCCCGCTACTATGCCTATCGGACTATCGTGGAAGGGATCCGGCACTACGATATTCATGCCGGGAAAAACTATTTCTATTTCAATAATCCTGAGTCGGATCAATGGGAGGTTCATGCTTGGGATCTCGATGTCGCTTGGTCTGATGGTGGGTTTGGAACTGGGAATGAACCCTTTAAAAGTCGTGTTCTAGCCATTCCGGCCTTGGCTCAGGAGTATCGCAATGAGGCCCGGAGTTTGCTGGACCTTCTCTTTAATAGTGAACAAACCGATCTCCTCATCGACGAGAGGATGCAGTTTGTTTGGACCGATGGCTTTCCTTCCTACGTCGATGCCGATCGGGCCATGTGGGACTACAATCCCATTCTGGTATCCAGTTTTGTAAGTTTAAATCAGGCTGGTCATGGAGAGTTTTACAAGCTGTCGGCTACGACCCCTGATTCCTTCGAGGGGATGGCTCAGAAGATGAGAAACTACATCGTGACCCGTCGGGCCTGGATTGAGCAAAATGTTCTCACTGACTCGGCGCAGGTTCCTCATCGGCCGGTGCTGAGTTACGAGGGGACTAGCGGGTTTCCAGCTAACGAGATTGCGGTGGCTTCTTCGGGATTCAGTAGTCCGGTGGGTTCTTCCTTTGCGGGGATGGAATACCGCTTGGCGGAAGTGACCGATGAGACCAGCGTGGCCTTTGATCCGATGGAGCCGCGCAAGTATGAGGCGGAATGCGATTGGGAGTCGGGTACCTTAACCGCTTTTACCGAGACGATGGAGATACCTGCTACTGAAGTCCGACCCGGTCGCGACTACCGCGTGCGGGTCCGGCATCTCGATTCGGTGGGGCGCTGGAGTCGCTGGTCCGAGCCGATGCAGTTCGTCGCAGGCGAGAGCGATGTCTCGGGCTATCAAAATCAATTGGTGATCACGGAGTTCATGTTCAACCCTCCCGCTCCCCAAGGAGCTGAATTGTTGGTCTCTACCGAAAATGATGACTACGAATGGATCGAAGTGACCAATGTGGGCGAGACCGCACTCGACTTAACGAACGTGAGGTTTACCAAGGGAGTTGATTTCGACTTTCCTTCAGGAACCCTACTGGCAGCGGGAGCTTCGATTGTCATTGTTAAAAACGAAGCGGCTTTCACCGCTCGTTATGGCCCGGGGATTTCCATTGCCGGTAACTATGGGGGCGACCAACTCTCCAATGGAGGCGAACTCTTGAAGTTGTCCTTAGGAGCAGGAGTGGCGATCCACGAGTTCACCTATGAAGATGGGGCGCCTTGGCCCGAAGGAGCAGATGGTGACGGAAAGAGTGTTGTGTTAGTCAACCCTTCGGCCGCTCCTGATCATTCGCTTCCCGCCAACTGGAGGGCTAGCTTCGATGATTTTGGAACTCCGGGGTCCTTCCAAGCGAACAGCTATCAGGTCTGGCTAGCCGCTCACGGAATCAGCGACGGGCAAGGTGACGAGGACGGTGACGGCATCGTGAACCTCCTTGAATTTTTCCTCAATGGCGACTTGGATGCTGATTCGACTGCTGTTTTACCGGTGGGCCTTGTTGAGCCTCTCACAGTGGACTCGTCCATCTCCTCATACCTGACGATTTCGTTCGAGCGAAGAGCTGATGTCGAAGGGCTGAGCTATCAGGTGCAGTATTCTCCCGACCTTGTTGAATGGGACGAGGAGGGGGCGGTGTTGCATTCCTCAACTCCGAATGGAGAAGGCATGATTGCTGAGGTCTGGCGCTTTCCCGTTCCGGTCAGCGCGAACAGCAAGTACTTTGCTCGGTTAGAAGTTGAGGAAGACGAGTGAGAACTGGAAAGCGGTTAGGATTCAGCTTGGGTGATTTCTTCTTCTTTCGGGAGTCCGAAGATGGAGAAGGTTTTCGCGATTTTTTTGGCATTTACCATCGAAGGTTTGACCCAGAGGTCGAGGTCCTTGGTGGGTCGGCCATGGGGATTTGGTTGGATGGATCTGGCAGTGGGGCCCCGACAAGTCGGGGGAACCCGGTCACAGACCAGCGCTCCCAGGGGTTAGTTTTTGGCGACCATTTCGTTGACGGGGGGGGCGAATTTGGTGAGGTCGATGCCTTGCACGGCAGTTTTGTATTCTTCGAGGTTGGGGGTGCGGCCTAGGATGCTGCTGAGGACCACGACGGGGGTTGAGGAGAGGAGGGATTCGCCTTTTTTGCGCTCGGAATCCTCCACGACGCGGCCTTGGAAGAGACGGGTGGAGGTGGCCATGACGGTGTCGCCTTTGGCTGCTTTTTCCTGGTTACCCATACACAAGTTACAACCGGGGCGCTCGAGATACATCATGTTTTCGTATTCGGTGCGGGCGGCGCCTTTGGGGGCGTTGTCGTCGAACTCGAAGCCAGAGTATTTTTGGAGGATATCCCAGTCTCCTTCGGCTTTGAGCTCGTCGATGATGTTGTAGGTGGGGGCCGCGACGACGAGGGGGGCTTTGAATTCCACTTTGCCTTCGGCCTCTTCGACGTTCTTGAGCATCTTGGAGAGAATCTTGAGGTCGCCTTTGTGTACCATGCAGGAACCGACGAAGCCGAGGTCGACGTGCTTCTCGCCCTTGTAATAAGAAAGGGGGTTGATGGCGTCGTGGGTGTAGCGCTTGGAGACGTCGTCGTTGTTCACGTCGGGGTCGGCGATCATGGGCTCGATGATGAGGTCGAGGTCGACTTCGAGTTCGGCGTGGTACTTGGCGTTGGAGTCGGGGACGAGAGGTGGGTTTTCGCCGGAGCTGACTTCGGCAATGCGCTTGTTGGCTTTGTCGATGAGTCCTTGTAGGACCTTGGGCTCGTTATCCATCCCTTTGTCAATCATGACTTGGATGCGGGACTTGGCAATTTCGAGGGATTCGATGAGGGTTTCCTTTTGGGAAATACAGATGGAGGCTTTCGCTTTCATCTCGGCAGTCCAGTCGGTGAAGGTGAAGGCTTTGTCGGCCTGCAGGGTGCCGATGTGGACCTCGATGATGCGGCCTTGAAAGACGTTGTCGCCGCCGAACTTGTCGAGCATCTGGGCTTGGGTGGCGTGGACGACATCGCGGAAGTCCATGTGGTCGGCCATCTTGCCTTTGAAAGTCACTTTGACGGACTCGGGGATGGGCATGGTGGCTTCGCCGGTGGCGAGGGCGAGGGCGACGGTGCCGGAGTCGGCGCCGAAAGCCACGCCTTTGGACATGCGGGTGTGGGAGTCGCCACCGATGATCACGTCCCAGTCGTCCACGGCGAGGTCGTTGAGGACCTTGTGGATGACGTCGGTCATGGCGTGGTACTCGCCGTCGGGGTCACGGGCGGTGATCATGCCAAAGTCGTTCATGAACTTCATGAGCTTGGGTATGTTGGCTTGTGCCTTTTTATCCCAAACGGAGGCGGTGTGACATCCGGACTGGTAGCCGGCGTCGACGATGGGGGAGATGACGGTGGCGGCCATGGCTTCGAGCTCCTGCATGGTCATGAGGCCGGTGGTGTCTTGGGAACCGACGACGTTGACCTCGACGCGGAGGTCGGAGCCGGCGTGGAGAGTGACTCCAGGAGTGGTGCCGACGGCGTTGCGGTTGAAGATTTTTTCAACAGCGGTGAGGCCTTGGCCTTCGTGGGAAATTTCTTTGGCGGGGGAGAAGACGACAGGGGCTTCGATACCGAGAGTCTTGGCGGCGAAGGTCTGGAGCTTTTTGCCAAAGACGATGGCGTAGGAGCCACCGGCTTTCATGAATTCCATCTTTTGTGGGGTAAAGGCCTTGGCGATGTCGTGGACTTCCTTGCCGTCGATGAGGAGCTTCTTGCTCTTGGTGTTGATGGTGAGGACGGTGCCGGTCTCGACGGAGTAGGCTTGCTCGAGGACGGGGTCGCCTTCGGAGTCGGTGACGGTGTTGCCATCGGCGTCCTTCTTTTTGACCCAGTTCTGAAGGTCGAGGCCGATGCCACCGGTGACGTCGACGGTTGTTAGAAAGATGGGTGAGATGCCGTTAGTGCCGGCGACGATGGGGGCGAAGTTGACAAAGGGGACGTATTTGGAGGCTTGCTTGCCGGTCCAAAGGGCGACGTTGTTGACGCCGGACATGCGGGAGGAGCCGACGCCCATGGTGCCTTTTTCGGCAATGAGCATCACGCTTTTGTCGGGGTGGATGCCTTGCAGGGCTTTGATTTGGCCTTGGGCTTCGGGGGTGATGAGGCATTGGCCGTGAAGCTGGCGGTCGGAGCGGGAGTGGGCTTGGTTGCCTGGGGAGAGGAGGTCGGTGGAGATGTCGCCTTCGCCAGCGATGAAGGAGACCACTTTGATTTCCTCGGCGACGTCGGGGAGCTTGGTGAAGAACTCGGCGGCAGCGTAGCTTTCGAGGATGTCCTTGGCGATAGCGCTGCCGGCCTGGAAGGCGTCAGCGAGGCGTGCTTGGTCGGCGTCGTAGAGAAAGAATTGGGTCTTGAGAACTTCGGCGGCCTCTTTGGCGATGGCGGCATCGTCTCCGAGGGCGAGGTTGAGTAGGGTGTCCATGGAGGCTCCGCCCTTCATGTGGGAGAGGAGCTCGAAGGCGAAGGTGGGGGTGATTTCGGCGACGGTTTCTTTGCCGAGAATGATTTCCTCGAGGAAACGGGCTTTTTCGCCAGCGGCGCTGGTGGTGCCGGGGAGGGTGTTGTAGATGAGAAATTTGAGGGACTCTTCGCGGTGCTCGTTGCCAGGGTCTTTGATTTGGGCGATGATTTCGGCAAGGAGATCGGCGCCATCAATGGGGAGAGGATCAAGGCCTTGGGGTTTGCGGTCTTCGATTTCGGCAAGGTAGTCGGTGTAGAGGCTCATATGATAAAGGGTTGAGGTCGTTTTTTGCTCGAAATGTGGGGGAAAGGAGGGCTTTTGGAAATGATGAAATGGGACAATTTGAACCACGAAGGACACAAAGAGCAAGAAGGGGGAGAAAGTGCTCTCATTTTTGAGAAGAGAAGGTCGAGAATCGACTGGAGCGGCGGCCTTTATTGCCGCTGGGGTGGTGTGTGAAGTCGGTTTTTGGGTGGAAGAAGAGTCTCGGATTTTTCAACGGGAGGACGATTGCAGTGCTGGGCGACAGTAAAGGTCGCCCCTCCGTAGGCGACCAAAAGGTTGCTTTTCGATTAGTAGTCTTCGACGGGCGACTGGGTGGCGGTGTCCGAGGTGAAGGAGTCTTGGCCGGTGAGGTCGTGAGTGAGCTTGGAAAGGTCGGCGAGGTCTTTCTCAAATTTCTTGGGCGAGAAGGCGGGGGGCGGGGGAAGTTTTTTGAGCTTCTTTTCGAGACGGATTTCGATGTCTTCTTGGATTTCGTGAGGAAGGCGCTGGTAGGCTTCGGCGGCGGTGTCGATGGTGGTGAGTTCGTGGCAGAGGAGGGGGAGGTCGTTGCCGGCAAGCCAGGCGAGTTCGAAGTCGGGGCCGCGGCCGTAGCCTTTGGTGATGGCGCCCATGTCGAGGTCGTCTGTGAGAATGAGACCTTGGTAACCAAGTTGATTGCGGAGGAGGTCGGTGATGATGCGGCGGGAAAGGGAGGAGGGGTATTCGTTGTCTATCTGCGGGTAGCGGATGTGCGCGATCATGATGGTGTCGAGTTCCTTATCGAGCGCGGTGTAGGGGATGAGGTCGGTGGCGAGGAGTTCCTCGAGGGTGGAGTCGACGATGGGGAGGTCATGATGAGGGTCGACGCGGGCGCGGCCTCCGGCGGGGAAGTGTTTGCCGCAGGAGAGGACGCCGTTTTTGCGGAGCCAGCGATTGAAGTTGCCGGCGTGGTCGATGATGTGTTGCGAGTCGCGGCCCCAGCAGCGTCCGCGGAGGGCGTTGGCTTCTTCGGGTTCGTGATCGATGTCGAGGTCGGGAGCGAAGTTGAGGTTGACCCCGAGCATCTCGAGGTGGCGTCCGGCAAGAGCTCCGAACCAGGCGCTTTGCTTAAAGTCACCTTGGGAGCCGAAGGTGCCGGCGTCGGGGGGAGTGGGGCCGAGTCCGGAGGTACGCCAAACGCGGCCGCCTTCGTTGTCGATACCGATGAGCGGGGTGTGGTCGGTGAGGGTGCGGAGTTCGTCGGTGAGGGCGCGGGTTTGCTGGGCGTCGACGATGTTGCGGGTGAAGAGAATGTAACCGGTGGGCTGGTGGCGGGCGATGCGCTCGCGGTCGGCGTCGGTGAGAGAGGGGCCGTCGAGGCCGAGGATGAGTGGGAGCATGGGGTGGGGTGATTTGTTACTTGTTATGAGTTATTTGTTGGGGAGGAGTTTTACGGTTTTTCGAGAGACGGCGAGTGTTTAGAGCGCCCTACCTGCAGGAAGGAGCCGGACCGGCGGGGCGAGCTAAAGACTCGCGGTCCGTCTGAGGTCGACGTTTTAGGGCTGTTTGACGCCGCGGGACCAGACGGCGAAGACGATAATGAGGGAGGCGAGGAGGGCGGGTTGCCAGAGGAGGGTGGATTGAAAGGCTTGGTTTTCGGTGAGGCCTTGCTTTTGGAAGCCAGCGACAGCACCAGCGAATCCAAGAGAAGCGAGTCCGTAGCCGAGGTTGAAGATGAGGCCTTTGACCGAAAGAATGGTGGCGCGTTGGGAGGAGTCGGCGAGTTTGTTGAGCTCGCGCGAGCAGAGAAAGTCGGTCCATGAGAGGACCATCATGGTGAGGACCGCGGGGATGATACCCCAATAGGGCCAAGCTTGGCCGAGGAGGAGGAGGGCTCCGGTGGCCCAGGTGACGATGATGAGGAGGTGGGTGCGTGGGGAGTATTTTTGGGAAAGGGTCTTGGCGAGCTTGGGGGTGAAGATGCCGACGACGGCGAAGCCCGCGCCAAGAAATCCGAAGAGCCATTCGGGGACTTGGATGAAGCGGAAGTAGTCCGAGGTGAGGGTGGCGAAGGTGCGAGCGAAGGAGTCTGCAAGCACGCCACCGAT
Organism: Roseibacillus sp.; assembly: GCA_051251855.1. Classification (GTDB taxonomy): domain Bacteria; phylum Verrucomicrobiota; class Verrucomicrobiia; order Verrucomicrobiales; family Akkermansiaceae; genus Roseibacillus. Next base: position 30,082 of record JBPOGI010000008.1, on the reverse strand, counting down.
GACGACCATGAGAGCGAGGGGGGTAGTGAAGAGCCACTTGCCGGCGGAGAGGGTGGTGCGAAAGGCTTTCTTTAAAGAGGGGCGCTCGGCGTCGCTGTCTTCGATGTCGCGCATACGCAGGGCGAGGAAGAGGCAGGCGATGCCTTGGATAAAGACAAGCGCGAGGGGGAGGCGCAGAGTGAGGGACTTATCGAGGTCGCCGAGGTTTGGAATGACTTTGGCTAAGATGGAGGGGTCGTAGAGAAGGGAGCCGAGAATCATGGCTGTGAAAAAGCCTGCCGAGCGCAGGGTCATGACGGTGGCGAGAACGTGGTCCCATTGTTCTTCCTCGCCCTTTTCCTGCAGAGTGTCGTAGGCGAGGGCTTGGTCGGCCCCGCTGGCGGAGGCTTCGGAAGCGCCTGAGAGAAGTCGATTGGCGAAGACCATCATGAGAAGAACCCAGCCGCCGTTTTGAGGGGCAAAGAGGAGGAGGGCCATCTCGAGAATCATCATGATGCCCGCAGCTACGAGGAGTTTTTTGCGGCCGATGGTGTCGGCGAGAGCGCCGGAGGGGACTTCGAGTAGAAAGATGGCGGCAGCCCAGACCGCGTTGAGAGTGAGGAACTGCTCGCGGCTGAGGCCGAGGTCGAGGAAGAGAATAGCGAAAATGGGGTAGTAGGCCCGTGCGTTATAGAGAACGGTGAACCAAGCGTAGAGCCGAACGTTATTATGACGGAAGGGGCCGGAGCCAGAGAGGATTTCGCGCACGGGGAAGGCTGGCCTCGTTTTAAAAAAAAGAAACGGCAAAGGGTGCCAGAGAGGAGCAAATGCTGACGCTGCGTGGGCTGTTCAGCAGTTTAATTAAGTTTTATTAATAATCCGCTGACACGAAGTAAAAGTTTTAAAAACATTGTGCTAGCAAGGATTGTTAAGCAATGCGAAGTGTACTGAAAACAAAGAGATTGACCGTGTAGGGTCAAATTGTGTACTACTGTGCACCGTAAGGAACCAAGAGAAACCGTGGGTGTACCAAACCAGAGCCTTGAAGGCGTTGTTGAGCATAAACTTGATAGTAAGTATCGAGTTTCCGTGCCTTCCGCTTGGCGCCCTGCGAGTGGACAGACGGTTCAGTTGCGACTTTTGAAGTGGAAGCATCTGAAAGTTCCGGTTCTGCGGGCGATGACCCAAGAGGCCTTCGAGGCTGTTATTGAATCGATTGCTTCTAATGAGGCCATTCCTGCCGGAACGCGAAATGCGCAGAAGCAGGCGGTGTACTCGGGCAGCGAGTCAGTGACTTTGAATGACCAGGGCAAGTTGGCGGTGCCAAAAAAGACCGCGAGTGCTCACGGATTCGAAGCGGGGGAGTCAGTACACCTTTTTGGACGGGGAGCAGCCTTTGATTTGGTGGCTCCGAAGAATGTGGAAGAACTGCGCGCGAAGGAAGCGCAGATTTTGGAAGACCTCTACGACTCAGTCGACTTTGGGTAAGGGGCTTAAGAATGAATTTACTGGATAACTGGAACACTGGAACAATGTCGTCACCTCAAAACCAAGCGAAAACCCTGACTCAGCACGATTGCCTTGCCGAAAGGTGCTTTCTGCTGAAAACGGGCCTTTGCGAGGCTTGGGGTGGCGGCGTCCTCCTGTCTGATTTCCCAACGACTTTACTGGATAACTGGAACACTGGAACAATGCTGCCACTCCGGCGCGAATCGAGAGCCTCCTCTCGGCAAGACTGCCTTGCCAAAAGGACTTTCAAGTCAGGAGAGGGCCTTCGTGAGGCCCGGAGTGGTGGCAGTTTCCCGACGACTTTACTGGATAACTGGATAACTGGAACACTGTTGTCACCCCAAAACCTGCTGTTTCGCGCGGCGCAAGCCATCTGCCTTGCCGGTCAGAGATTTGCGACGCTGTGCGAGCGTGGGCTTGGGGTGGCAGCTTTCCGTTATTTCAAAATTTTGCGTGAGGGGCAGGTCGCGGACCTCCCTCGAGCTACTGGATTTACTGGATAAAAACAGGATTGGAACACTGAAAAACATGCTGACACCCGCATTCATTCCGGCATTTGCCGACTTCTCCGACTGCCTTGCCGTTATACGACGGACGGTGGAATCGGTGGTGCCGGAATGGCGGGGTCACGTTTTTCAAAGCTCTGCTGCTACCGAACAGGGTGGGGAAGTTAATGAGCGTGAGTTCTATCACGAACCTGTTTTGGTAGATGAGACTCTTACGGGACTAGAGCCTACAGAGGATAAACTATTTCTTGATGGAACGCTCGGTGGCGGTGGTCACAGCGAGCGTCTGTTAGAGTCGGGTGCGCAAGTCGTCGGAATGGACCGCGATAGCGATGCCCTCGCCTATGCTGGAAAACGACTGGAGGTCTTTGGAGATCGCTTTCGTGCTGAGCAGGGAAATTTTTCGGAAATGCGTTCGGTAGTGCCCGCGCAGTCTGTCGATGGGGTCTTGTTAGACTTGGGGGTGTCATCTTGGCAACTCGATCAGGCTGAGCGCGGGTTTTCCTTTCAAAAAGAAGGTCCGCTAGATATGCGGATGAATCAGTCGGCAGGGGAAACCGCTGCGGACTATGTGAACACGCGATCGGCTGAAGAGTTGGCGAACATTTTCTTTCTCTATGGAGAAGAGAAGGCGTCGCGCCGAATTGCAGCGGCAATTGTGAAGGCTCGTGAAGAGCAAGAGTTTACTACCACTTTGCAGTTGGCGGGGTGTGTTGAGAAGACGATGGGCGGACGGGGGCGTAAGCATCCTGCTACGCGAGTTTTTCAAGCGTTGCGGATGGCGGTGAATACGGAGTTGGACTCGGTGACAGCTGGTCTCGAGGCGGCGCAAGATGTTCTGAAGCCTGGTGGCATCTTGGCGGTGATTACTTTTCACAGTTTGGAGGATCGCCTCGTTAAACAATTTTTAAAAAAGGGGAGTGTTGAGTTTATCGACCGTCCTGAGTGGCCTGAGCCACGTCCAAATCCTGAGCTCGCTTGGGACCTGATTTCTCGCAAAGCGATTTCGGCAGGAGATGCCGAGCTCGCCCGTAATACCCGCGCGCGAAGCGCAAAGCTACGACTCGCTAAAAGACGATGAGTAAAAATAAAAAGAAGAGAGCCAGTTTGAATCCGGGAGTGTTTGCCCTCTTGGTGCTCACCGCTATTTCGTTGGGTGCAACGGGTGTCTTTCATACTGTGATGAAGAATCAACAGTTGAACGTGGTTCGCGAGATTGAGCAGGTGGAGCGTCGGATCCGAGAGCACGATCGTGATGTTACCAATTTGGAGATTCGCCTAGGGCAATTAGAGAATCGTTGGGATCTACGCAACTCCCTAGTTGCTGCTGAAACTCAACTGAGAGGTATTCCACTGCAAGCAATCGAAGATGTCTACGCTGTCGGGACTGTTCCCGAAATGGCCAGAGCTGAATAGATGAATAAAGGACTACAAGCGCGAGTGTTGATTGTGTGCCTGGCTTTGGTAGCTGGGCTCAGCGCGCTTTCGGGTCGTCTCATTTATCTGCAGTGGGACTCGGAGGAGGATGCTCATTCGTCGTCGCCTGGTCGTTCTATTAAGCGTCCTTTGCTTGCCCAGAATGGGTATATCGTCGATCGCAATGAAGAAGTCATTGCACGTAATAATCCGGTCACAGAAATTTCGGTAGACCTCAATCACCTTACCGATGCCACCGTGGTTGCTCCGGGAGTGGCCTATGCTCGTGCGGTTTTACGCGAGGAGTGGTCAACCGCGAGTGAGCACCAAAGAGATCAGATTGTAGGGGGCTTGAGCGATGAGGTTCTGAAGACTCGCGATAAGCTTGATATTGTGCAGCAGCACCTTTCATTGCTGGCTTCTATTTTGACTCCTCACTTGAAGGAGTATCCGCACCGTGATGATTTGTTAGAAAAGGTTGGGCCGGTCGATAAGCGTATTAATCGGCCTTTGATTCTAGCGAAGAAGGTGCCGGAAGAAATTTCGGATAAGATTCAAGCCGCTGCCAGAGAGAACCGTATTCAAGGGCTTATTTTTCGGAAGAGCTACCGTCGTATCTACCCCAACCCTAAGTTGGGCGCTCACGTGGTGGGAATCCGAAGTTCTCGTCCGGTGAGGGAGGGATCAAAAGAAGAGCACATTGTTGGGGTTTCAGGAATCGAGAGAAGCCAAGCAAAGTATCTTCAGGGTAAGGATGGTTACGAGGTGACCAAGAGGGATGCGCGAAATCTTCGCCTTGGAAAGACCAGTGGAGTAGTGAAGCCACCGATTCCTGGGCTCGATGTTCAGTTGAGTCTCGACTTGAGTTTTCAAGCATTGGTGGAAGAGGAACTCGATGCAGGCTTGGCTTTCGCTCATGCGAAGCGGGGGGCGATTGTGGTAATGAATCCTCATACGGGAGAAGTTCTCGCGATGGCGAGTCGGCCTACCTTTGATTTAAATAAGCGTGAGAATGTAGGAGTGGCCGGGGTGAACTATGCGATGCAGGCCGTTTACGAGCCGGGATCAACGTTTAAGATTATTGCCACCGCAGCGGTGATTGAGGAGGGGTTGGCCAATCCTTGGACGAGAGTTTTTTGCCACGATGGCGAATGCAATGAGTTGAAACCGCCAGTGAAGGATTATATGCCTTTTGGATGGTTATCCCTACGGGAAGTTTTAGCGAAATCGAGTAACATTGGCACTTTCCAGTTTGCTAAGATGTTAGGGCGGGAGCGTTTCTATCGCTATATGGACGATTTTGGTTTCGGGCAGCGGACGGGGATTTCTCTTGGAGGCGAGCAGGCGGGCCTGACTCCTCATACAGCAAATAACCGTGAGTTTGCTTCCCGCTGTTATGGTTACGCTGTGAACGTGACGCCCCTTCAGGTGGCCAATGCCTATTGCGTGATTGCGAACGGAGGAAAGCTGATGAAGCCGCTCTTAGTGAAGTCGGTAATGATGCCTAACGGTCAACGTATTCATTCCTTTGAACCAGAAATGATTCGACAGGTGGTTTCGCCTCAGACGGCGGCTCACATGCGTCGTGCTTTGGCAACCGTCACCGAACCCGGTGGAACGGCGACCAAAGGGGCGGTCCCCGGATTTGGAGTTGCAGGCAAAACTGGGACGGCCTGGAAGGTGATTGATGGGGGATACGACAAGAATCGTAAGGTAGCCTCGTTTGCCGGAATGCTTCCTGTTGAGAATCCCGAGTTCGTTTGTGTGGTGGTGATTGATGACCCTCAAACTCCTGATGCGACTCATGGGGGTGGAACGATTGCGGCCCCAATTTTTTCCAAAGTCGCTGGCCGTCTGGCCTCCGCAATGAATCTCAAGCCAACGCGCACCGTGGTGCAGCCTTTAGCAAGCCAATGAATATAACTGAAATTATACCTTGTCTCCCGAAGGCGCGCATTAGCGGGCCACGCGAAGGTGTGTGGAAACAAGTAACTGATGACTCTCGTATAGTGGAGTCCGGCTCTGTGTTTGTTGCGGTGCGAGGAACCGAGTTCGATGGGCATCGCTACATTGCGACTGCGATCGAGAGTGGGGCGGTGGCGATTGTTGCTGAAGATGAGCCGTTGGATAGCTTTGCAGGGACATGGATTCAAGTGAGTAATTCACGTGACGCTCTCGCAGTGCTTGCCGACCTACAGGCAGGTTCTCCCTCGGCAGACCTCAATATCATTGGCATTACGGGAACCAACGGAAAGACGACTATTGCCTACTTGGTTCATGAGATTCTTAAGCGCATTCGCCAGCGGGCGGGTATGATCGGGACTATTCAGGTAGACGATGGATTGACGGTAACGCCTGCTACGCACACCACGCCTGGAGCGGTTGAGTTGCAGGGGCTGTTGGCTCGCATGCGCGACAATGGTTGCCACGGAGTTGCGATGGAGGTGTCGTCCCACGGCTTGGAGCAGGGGCGAGTGAAAGGAGTCAATTTTAAGGTGGGAGTCTTCACGAACCTCACGCAGGACCATCTCGACTATCACGGGACGATGGGGAACTACTTTGAAGCAAAGAAGATTCTCTTCACGAGCATGGCCGCAGAAAGTTCAAAGGCGGTGGCGGTGGTCAATGGCGACGACTCTTATGGAGCCGATTTATTAAGAGACTTTGAAGGACGCTTGAAGTTGGTGAGCTATGGCTTCGGTACTCATTGTGATTTTCAAGCTGGGCGAATTAAGCAATCGGCCAAGGGGATGGAGTTTCATTTGGAAGCAAAAGGGAAGTCGTTTCTTGTGCGGGTGCCCTTGATCGGTCGATTCAATGTTTTGAATACCTTGGCTGCCTTGGCTTCGGTCGATGCCATTGGCGTTCCACTGCGCGATGCCATTTCCGCAGTGAAGGACATTGCAGGGGTGCCCGGGCGTCTTGAGTTGGCTGGTATGGTGGATGGTGCGGCAGTCTTTGTTGATTACGCTCACACCCCAGATGCGGTTCAGAATGTTTGCCGAACTCTTCGTGAATTGGAGCCCGGACGACTCATTACGGTCTTTGGCTGTGGTGGTGGTCGCGACCGAGGTAAGCGTGCTCCGATGGCGCGTGCAGCTGAGAAAGACAGCGACTTTTGTATTGTGACTTCAGATAACCCTCGCGGCGAGGAACCAGCCTCCATCATCAGTGATGTTGAGAAGGGTTTCATGGGTGCAGGGCACGCGAGCATTCCTGATCGTCGAGAAGCTATTCGAACGGCCATCGAGATGTCGAAGCCCAATGACATCGTTCTCGTGGCAGGAAAGGGGCACGAAGATTACCAAATTTTTGCGAACGAGACGATCACCTTCGACGACCGAGTGGAGGTGCGTAAGGCCATTGAGGTGGTTGGAAGACTGAAGGAAAAAGAGAGAGAGAGGGAGGAAGCGTGAAAAATATTTCGCTAGCTGAAATCGCCGATGCTGTGGCGGGTGAACTTCCCAATGGGGGAGGAGAACTTGTAGTGACTGCGGGAGTCTCGACTGATACTCGTAGCTTGGCAGGGGGAGAGCTTTTCGTAGCACTTCGGGGAGACCGATTTGATGGCCATGATTACGTAGAGCCTGCGATGGATTCTGGAGCGGTGGGAGCTTTGGTCGATAGCGCCGAGGTCGCGTCGGGCCGAGAAGGACTCATTGTTGTTCCTGATACTTTGATTGGTTTGCAACGTCTGGCCCATTGGTGGCGGACTGAATTGGCGATTCCTGTAGTTGGGCTGACAGGCTCGAACGGGAAAACGTCGACGAAGGATTTTACGCGTTCGGTTTTGAGTCAACGCTTTCAGGTAAGAGCGACCTTAGGTAACCTGAATAATCACATTGGCGTGCCCTTGAGTGTGCTTTCCTTGACCGAAGATGATGAAGTGGGGGTCTTCGAAATGGGGATGAACCATCCTGGTGAGATTGCTCCTCTTTGTGAGATTGCTCGTCCGCATATTGGTATTATTACCAATATTGGAAGTGCTCATATCGAACATATGGGCACACGTGATGCAATTGCAGAAGAAAAGGGAGCCTTGGCTCGCAGTTTGCCTGAAATTGGGTCCTTGATGGTGCCCGCCTCTTGTGAATATCTCGAATATTTTCGAGATCGGACCAAGGCTCAGGTGGTAGCGGTAGGTAATGGACGAGGTGAGGTTCGCGCGGAAGAAATTGATGGTTCCGGTGATGGAATGAAGTTTGTGCTCGTCTTCAGTGAGGGCGGCGGGCGGGTTCCATTGGAACTTTCGGTTGCTGGTCGGCATATGGTAACAAACGCTTTGTTAGCTGCTGCTGTTGGTCGTCGCTTAGGGTTAACGATTGAGGAGGTCGCGCAAGGTTTGGAGGCGACGGAGTTGACGAGTGGGCGACTTCGCTCATTCCAAGAGCGCGACATTACCGTTCTAGATGATACCTACAATGCGAACCCTGAGTCGATGCGCGCGGGGATTGAGACTTTGGTTGAGCGTAAGGCTGGAAACGGCGGGCGTCACTTTGCGGTGCTTGGGATGATGGCTGAAATTGGAGCGACCGCGCCCCAAGAGCACTTTTCTTTAGGAGAGTTCGCCGCAGCGCGTGAAGTGGAGGTTGTGAGTGTGGGGGAAGAAGCAAAAGGAATTTCAGAAGGGGCGGGGAGTGACCGTCACTTTGACTCAAGAGAAGAAGCGGCACAGTGGCTGTCGCAACAGCTGAAGGCGGGCGATGTCGTCCTCTTTAAGGGCAGCCGTATGGCTGCGGTTGAACAAGTAATGAAACAAATTTTCCCCCAAAACTAATGCTCTACTGGATTTACGATATTTGGATGAAGGCCCACGAGGCAGGTGAAAGCTGGGCTGAGACCTTTAGCTTTCTGAGGTTGTTTAAATACCTTTCAGTACGAGGTGGCTTGGCTGCGTTGTTAACCTTTGGACTGACACTGACCTTCGGGCCACGTATCATTCGCAAGCTGATTTCGCTCAAGGTGGGGCAGCCGATTCGGACAGCGGATGAGGTGCACAAGTTAGCAGAGCTTCATGGCGCGAAAGCGGGAACACCTACGATGGGTGGGGTCATGATCTTGGCATCAGTTTTGGTTGCGGTTTTGGTTTGTGGGCGTGTTCTTAATCCCTTTGTCACCGTGACGATGTGCGCGATGCTCGGGTTAGGTCTTCTTGGATTTGTCGATGATTACGCCAAGGTGGTGAAGAAGACCTCGGATGGAGTGAGTGGAAAGACGAAGCTCTTCTGGCAGCTGGTGGTTGGGCTTTTGGTCGCCTTGTTCCTTTATACAAAGGTGGATACGGCAACGTGGCTGTTCGCGGATACAGATGCTGTTTGGAAGGATAGTGAACATCGGATTTCAGATATTTCGTTCCCGCTCTCTAAGTCCCCCATTATTGCTCTCGGTGTTCTGGCCATCCCGTTCTTCATTGTGGTTATTATGGGAGCATCCAATGCGGTGAATTTAACAGATGGACTCGATGGGTTGGCAATCGGTTGTACGATCACTGTTTCTCTCGCCTACGCCGTTTTGGCCTATGTGGCAGGTAATGAGAATGCTCACGACTATCTCAATGTTCCTTTCAACCCACATGTGGGTGAGTTGGTGGTTGTGATGATGGCCTTAGTGGGAGCAGGTTTCGGCTTCCTGTGGTTTAACTGTTTTCCAGCAAAAGTCTTTATGGGGGATACGGGTTCGCTTGCGATCGGTGGCTGTATCGGAACGACGGCTATCTGTGTGCGTCAGGAGCTCTTGCTTGTCATCATCGGTGGCGTCTTCGTGATGGAGGCCATGTCCGTGGTGCTGCAAGTGGCCAGTTTTAAATCTACCGGCAAGCGTATCTTTCGCATGTCACCCATTCACCATCACTTCGAGCTTGGGGGCTGGAAGGAAACTCAGGTCATTGTGCGATTTTGGATTCTTTCCATTCTTTTCGCCATGATTGGACTCGCAACATTGAAAATTCTCTAATGAAACTCAAAGGACAAAACGTAGCAATTCTGGGGGCTGGCCGTAGTGGTCGTGCTGCTGCTGAACTGTGTCTCAAGCTGGGGGCAAAAGTAACGGTCTATGATTCGAATGAAATCAAAGGCGAATGGCCGGATGCAATTCATCTGGAGGGGGAATCGACTCACGAAGCGGCAGAGTCGAAGAGTTTCGATCTCGTCGTGCTGAGTCCAGGGATTGAGACTCAGGGAGAGTTCGCGCAAGCTTTTGCAAAGAAGAGTGAAGGGTTCATTGGTGAGATGGAGCTAGGCTTCCAGAATTACAATGGATTGGTCGTTGCTATCACGGGGACAAACGGGAAGACCACCACTACGGAGTTGATTTCCGCTTTCCTAAACGAAGGAGGGATTTCTTGCGTGCCTTGTGGTAATCATGGACGGCCTTTGTCGGACGTGGCATTGGATGAAAACCCTCCCGCAGCGGTGGCCCTAGAAGCGAGCTCGTTTCAGCTGGAAACGATCGACACTTTTCGTCCAGATGTGGCGGTTTGGCTCAACTTTGCAGCCGATCATATGGATCGTTACGAGACTTTGGAGGAGTATCGGGATGCCAAGAAGCGGATTTTCGAGAATATGAATGAGGATCAAGTTGTGGTGGCTCGCACTGGGGAGGAGCTTGAGTCGATCAAGTCACGGGTGGTTCGCTTTATGAGTGAGTGGGATGAAGAAGAAGGGTGCGAGTTTAAGATGCGCAACGGGTATATTTATCATCAGGATGAACCTTTCGTTTGTCTTGAAGACACGAATTTACGGGGGCTTCACAATGCTGAGAATGTGATGGCTGCAGCCGGAGCTGCTCAGGCTGCCGGGGTCGAGCTTGATGCGATGAAGAAAGCATTGAAGACGTTCACTCCGCCAGCACATCGCTGCGAATTAATTCGGACATTAGATGGAGTTGAGTATCTCAATGATTCAAAGGCGACAAACCTACATGCCTTAGAGTCAGCCTTGCGTGCGTTAACGCGTCCCATCGTTCTGATTGCGGGGGGGAAAGAAAAGGGCTTGGATTACGGTCCGCTTTCCGAGGTTCTTCAAGAGCGGACTATCGGCACCGTTACCTTCGGAGAGATCGGTGGCAAACTCGGTCAACTTTTCTCTCAGAGCGTGAAGACCGAAACGGTCGAGACTCTCGATGACGCGGTGAAGGTGGCACAGGGATTGGCTTCGCATGGAGCGACCGTCCTCTTCTCGCCCGGCACTTCCTCCTTTGACCAATTTTCAAGCTATATCGAACGCGGAGAAGCGTTCCGAAAACTCGTTAACCAACTGAAATAAGAGACCAAACTATGAAGACAAAAGCGTTCCAAACAAAAAGGAAGCCCATGAAAGGGGTTCGCACCTTGTATGCGAAAACTCGTAAGAGAAAACAAAGAGTGGCTGCCGCTGCGGGAGGGGACTTCGCTGTCGAAGAACCTAATCTTGGCGTTGCGCGAGCCCTTGTTGTGATCTTGATTTTGCATGTAGCTGCAATCATTGCGATTGTGGTGCACAGCAGCACAAATGATAGTGAGTTGGCTGTGAAAGATAGTCCGGCAGTGAAGCCCGCCGATAAGGCCAATTTGGTAGCTAAGACGCATCAAGCCGCTCAACCTAAGATTGGGCAAGGCGAGCCTTATGAGTATGTTCAGCAGGGTGATACCTACGAGAGATTTGCACGTCGTCACCAGGTCGATGTGCAGGAGTTACGCCGCATGAATAATAACACCCCTTTGAAATATGGGTTGGCTCTGAGAATTCCTACAGTAGTTCAGCCCGAGTATCATGAGGTCCCTGCGGCGATGGCCAGCATGACTCATCAAGATCCTTTGATTCAAGAGGCGTTGCCACCCATCGTGGAGGTTCCTACTCGCAATGGACTTCCCGCTGAGTATGAAGTGATGGAAGCGGCTCAGCCGATTGTTCAAAACTTGCAGCAGTCTTCGCTTCGAGTCCCTGAACCTTTTCCCTCGACCCCATTAACAGCTCCCGAACCTGTGCCTGCGATCAACGTGGTCGCTGTTCACCGGACTCCGACTCCGCAGCCGATTCCAATTGCTGAGCCTGAAATTATTGTTCAGGAGGTGACTCCCAAGCCTGCTCCGGCACCGAAACCTTCGATGAAGAGCTACACCATTCGCAAGGGTGATACACTTTGGGCGATTGCAAATCGTAATGGGATTTCTGTCGATAAGCTGATGTCAGCAAATCGCAATGTAGACCCGAAAAAAATGAGACCTGGGATCACGGTCAAAATTCCTGCGCGTTAATCTCATGGGTCGGAATAGCGCCATTATTCTTCTGTCAGCCGTTGCCGCTCTTGTGGTGTTGGGGCTGATCATGCTGTCCAGCACAAGTGTCTGGGCAGAGGAGATGCGTGGTGCAGCTGACCCTTATGCACTGGTTAAAAAGCAGCTCATCTGGCTCTGTTTGGGGTCTCTTGGGGCTTGGGTGTTGTCTGCTTTAGATTATGCAAAATTACAAGATGTTTGGCCTTACCTTTTGGGTGGGGCCTGCATTCTTTTATGTTTCTGTTATGTGCCTGGAATCAGTGAGGTTCGTAATGGAGAAGCTCGCTGGATTCGTTTTCCTGGGTTACCTGTGATTCAACCATCAGAGCTAGCTAAGCCCATTGTGGTGCTTTCGCTAGCGGCTTGGTTTGCACGCTATCAAGCTGAAGCTCGTACCCTCGTGAAGGGGTTTATTACCCCAGGACTAATTTTAGGTATTCCAGCATTGTTGATTTTGTTTGAGAAAGATTTGGGGACGACCCTTGTTCTCGGCACAGTTGGTATGGCGGTTCTCTTCGTTGCGGGAACTCGTTTGTGGTTACTTCTCGTGACTGGTGGGGGAGCGGTGTCTGCTCTCTGGATGTTCATTCAACAGGATCCCGTTCGCCTTCGCCGGATCACAGCTTTCATGAACATGGATGATAAGGAAGTTCAGCAGGGTGACGGATGGCATACCTACCGCGCACTGGAAGCCTTCTCCAACGGAGGAACTTTTGGAACAGGCTTGGGTAATGGAGCTGAAAAGCATGGTGCGCTTCCCTTTGCTCATACGGACTTTATTTTTGCGGCACTGGGCGAGGAACTCGGTTTGGTCTGCACTTTGATTACTGTTTCCGCTTTCGTTCTGATTGCGGTCGCTGGACTAGCAATCTCTCTTTATGCGCGCGAGTTTTTCGGAAAGGTTCTCGCTGCTGGGGTTACGATGATTGTGGTGGTTCCTGGAATTCTCAATATGGGGGTTGTGACTGGTTCGCTTCCTGTGACTGGATTACCACTGCCATTCCTGAGCTACGGTGGCTCGAGCTTGGTCTTCACGATGTGCTCGATTGGACTTTTGATGAGTGTTCATCGTCGTGCGGTCTTTGTTGATGCCACAGCGATGCCAAGGACTAAGGAACGTAAGTTCGCGTTGAAGCTCTGAGGTTTCCGTTGAGCACTTATTTTACTCTGCGGGGCGGAATTTTACTTGGGTGGTTTTTCCTGAAGGAAAGGGGATGTTGTATGTTTGGCTCCACGTTTTAGTTTTAGGATGGTAATCACTTTGCCAGTAGTCGTTTTTGTTGGCTGTCTGTTGCCAAATCTCGCTATCGATCAGGATTTGGTAACCCTTGTGTGAGCTGAGATTGGTGAAGGTGATGGGGACGAAGCCCAAGCCATTGGTGAGATTGAAGCAGGCCTGATTGTTGTCAGATGCTATTCGAATATCGGGGAACTTTCCAAGAAGGGTTCCTTTCTCAACTTTGAGATCACGGCTGTTCCCCTTTGCTTCCCGCGAGACCATACGCCAAGTGTCAGCGTATTGCGTAAGGGCGGCCCGCAGTTCTTTGTTCGGTCCATAGTAGACTTCGGGAGATTGGGGGATGACGAGGTGTTCGATAGTGGCTTCCAGATAGTCTCCGGATTTCAAAGAGGTGACTTCGGGTGGAGGAAGGAGGTCAATGATAGAGCTCTCACGGTTGTTGCGTCCAATGCCTCGTTCTCGAACCCAAGGCTGAGCCTTTTTGCCGCCGAGTTGAGCCTTCCACTTTCGAATCACGAATCCTCTGTTTGCTCCGGGGCCCTTGTCTTCCTGTCCAATCTTCTCGCCTTCGTGGAAGGAAACCCATGGGTTGGAACCGAGGAGTTGAATCGGTGAGGATTGGTAGACGTTATCACCCCAAGTAGCGGACCATTCTTGGGACAGGTTGAGGTTGCTTCCAACTGCGAATTTTTTCTCACGAGTGGTGTTGTAGGTGTCAGCTCCAACTTGAAAAAGGACAAGTCTGGAAAAGTCAGTGTCTTCTGTAACCTGCATACTGAGCTGATAGGTTGCACGTACAAGGTCGTCGGTGCGAGCGATGCTGACGGTGGTCTCATGCTTGATTCCGGTGCCGAGAAGTCCTTGATAGGTGACTTCGGTAAGGCAGGGGCCAGTTCGATGGTAAATGGCTTTCATTGTGTGCGGAGGGACGCGGTTTTCCTCTTTATCAAAAAGACGGTAGAAGTCCGCGCCGCCGACATTAGCTGTCCACTTCCAGAGTCTTTTGCGGTCGGATGTTACCATCAGGGGGCGGACGTCGGTAATGGTGGTGCCTGCTTGCGCTTGGTCGGGTTCGTAGCAAATGCTCTCTCCCCATGCACCGAGGGCACTTTGTTCCCAAAGTTGGTTGCTGCCCCAGCCGATAAGGCTGAGTTGGGCATGGGATGCTGCGGGAAGTCCTCCCCAATGCCCACAGACGATGACGAGCTGGAGTTCGGTGGTGCTATCTGGGGGTAACCGAAGGAGGGTGGAGGCGTGAAGCCAAGTGCCACTGTAGACTGGTTTCTCCGGAGAGTGGTGCCAGTTCTTGCTTAGTTGAATAGGAATGCCGCAGGGGTTACCTTGCTTGTCGCAAAGAATTGCGGATACGCCTGTGATGGGGGAGCCTTCGAAGGCCTCGAACCCTGCGCTTGTTTTTTCGAAACAGAGGCGAGCTGTCTGAGGAGTATCGGTAGGATTAGTGAGGGTGAGAGTGACTCGTTCGACGGCATCGTTGCTTTTTCTAGGGCGCTTTGGGATCGGGGGATCAAGGTTAATACGATGCCGGATGAGTGGACTGTCGTAGGTGACGCTGTGTGATTCACCGGCAGCGGACCTTGCTTCTACCTTAAGCGGACAATGAGGTGGAACTTGGGTGCTGTTCTGCGGGTCGAGGTTCAAGTATACTTGACTCCATTGATTTAGTGGGTTGTCTGTATTGTTCTTAAGGGTCTCGGATTTCAGCCATCGTTTGTTTCCTTGTTGAATAGCAATTTTCAAAGAGACCGTTTTCCCGTCAATGAGTGGCTTTTTATTTTGGTGGGGTCTCGCGTGAAAGATGAGGCCCAGTCGGTCAGGCCATGCGATGGTTTCGAACCGAGTGTCGAAGGCGAGGATAGTGCCATCCTTCGAAACGAATGTAAGATCGGTGACGTCGGCACGCTGAACATAGCGACCGGACTCGATGAGCCGTGGGCCAGTGAGTCGCGTCCATTTTCCGCCGCTTTGGCAGTGATAGTTCTCTCCGTCAACGTTGATTTGCAGGTCCAGCGTGGCGGGAGTGAGTTCTTTCCAAACGTCTTGGCTGCCGATTGGATAATCAGTGGGAAGAGGGCCCAGATGGGTGATGGCGAGTGTTTCGGTGTTGAGCTCGAAGGCGTAGGTACCTGTTTGGACTCGCCTTAACCAAGGGGCTCCGGTGACTCGGGTGGGGAAGCCGTCCTTCCACCACATAGAAGTGATGTCGTCTACTTGCGGGGCGATATCGGCGATCGTTGGTGGCTCCTTTTGAGCGGAGAGGGAGGAGGGCAGGAGTGACATTAGGAGGAGGATAGCCCAATGAGGGCTCGCTTTCGATAAGTGGTGAAGCGGTTGAAAAGAACGTGAAAGGGACACGTGGAATTAACTGAGAGAAAGCCTCCGTTCTTCCAAAAATGATGCAAACAGGAGTGGTTCTTTCGGTAGAATCCGTCGAAACTTCTCTCATGAAGGTGGTCATTGCATGTGGAGGGACGGGAGGACATCTCTTTCCCGGAATCGCTGTAGCGGAAGAGTTGCAGAAGCAGGGGCACGATCCTGTGCTTGTCATTTCGGAGAAGAAGGTCGATGCGGAGGCTTCGGCGAAGTACGGGAATTTGCGCTTTGAGGTGATGCCTGCGATCGCGAAGCCGCCCACTTTGTCGCTGAAGATGATTCCTTTTGTGCTAGGATTGGTGAAATCCATCGGGCAGTGCAAAGCCTTGCTAAAGAGTGAGAAGGCTGAGGTGGTTTTGGGAATGGGGGGATTCACTTCCTTTGCTCCAGCCTACGCGGGGAAAAAGTTGGGGCTGCGTACCTACGTGCATGATTCCAATGCAATTCCTGGCAAGACGAACATCATGATTGCGAAGTATTGCACCAAAGTCCTCTTGGGTTTCGAGGCTGCTAAATCCTATTTTTCGGGAAGGGAAACAGCGGTGGTGGGAACACCAGTTCGTGACGAACTCCGGAGACTTCCTAGTCGCGAAGAGGCGAGTCAAAAGTGGGGACTAAATCCTGAGAAACCCACTGTTTTAGTGTTCGGAGGAAGTCAGGGTGCAAGGGGGCTTAATACTCTTGTCGTGGAGGCTGCCAACACTCTCGATTGTCAGATTTTACATGTCACTGGGCAGCTAGACTATGAGAGGGTCCAAGGGTTGGTGGGAGAAAAGGAAGGATATCATGCGATGGCGTTTTGCGATGATATGCCCGCAGCTTACGCAGTGGCGGATGGTGCAATTTGCCGATCGGGAGCCTCTAGTCTGACTGAGTTGGGCTTTTTGGGAATTCCCTCTGTTTTAATTCCCTATCCTTTCGCGGCGGACGATCACCAGACGGCAAATGCGAAGGTGTTCGCTGATGCGGGTGCAGCCTTAATGGCCCAAGAGAAGGAACTCGATGGAGCGAAGCTAGTGGAGCTGACTAAGAAATTATTACCTGGTGCTTCAGAGCGCGAGGAGCTTGTGAACAAAACGAGAAAGCTTGGCGAAGGAAATGCGGTAGAGGAAATCGTAAAGGTGATTCTAAAAGCCTGAGTTCCCAAAAGCAAAAAAGCTCGGGCGAACCCGAGCTTTTTGGATATCTGTAAAAGGAACGTCGCCTAGACAGATGCGCGGCCAATGGAGTGATACTCGATGCCGTGAGCAGCCATGACCTCGGGGTCGTAAAGGTTGCGACCATCGAAAATGAGGGGGGTGCGCATCCGCTTTTTGATTTGTTCGAGATCGGCGTTAGCGAACTCAGGCCACTCGGTTCCGATAATGAGGGCCTCAGCACCATCGAGGCAGGAATACATGTCCTCTCCGTAGATGAAGCTTTCGTGGAGGTTTCCGAAGCGTTTGGCGGTGCCCATTCCTTGCGGATCCCAGCCGGTGATCTGGGCTCCTTCCTCCATCATGTCGTTGGCGAGCTTGATAGCAACGGATTCGCGAACGTCGTCCGTGTTTTGTTTGAAGGCGAGTCCCCAGAGAGCGATTTGCTTCTCCTGAAGAACCCAGAGCTTCTCGCGAATGCGACCGAGGAAGAGGCTGCGCTGATCTTCGTTGATGCTTTCGACTTGCTTGAGGAGTTCGAAGGGGTAGCCCAAGGTTTCGGAGATATTGATGAAGGCTTTCACATCCTTAGGGAAGCAAGAGCCACCGTAGCCAAGCCCAGCATTGAGGAATTGGCGTCCGATACGAGCGTCCATTCCGATTCCTTCGGCAACCATCTCAATGTCTGCTCCTGATTTTTCACAGACGCGTGCTACCGCATTAATGTAAGAAATCTTAAGGGCGAGAAAGGAGTTCGCGGCGTGCTTGATGAGTTCGGCGGACTCGATATCGGTGACGAGCACGGGTGCATTGAAAGGGTCATAGATGCGGCGCATCATGTCGGCGGCTTTGTCGTTATTGACGCCGAAGACCACGCGGTCGGGATTGAGAAGGTCATCAACGGCGCAACCCTCGCGAAGAAACTCAGGATTGGAGGCTACTGAGAATTCGACTCCTTTGGGTGCATAGCGGCGGACAGTTTCTTCGACCTTAGAGCCCGTTTTTACTGGGACGGTCGACTTGTCGACGATAACTCGAAAGCCGTAATCGGGATCGAGGGATTCGGCAATTTCGCGAGCCACTTTTTCAATAAAGGAAAGATCGACTGAGCCATCAGGTTGGGGCGGGGTAGGGACGGCGATAAAGACGACGTCGCCATCGCGAACACCATCGGCGGTTGAAGTCGTAAACTTGAGGCGGCCGGCGGCGACGTTACGTTTGACGAGGTCTTCAAGACCGGGCTCAAAGATTGGTATTTTGCCTTCGAGTAAGGTTTGTACTTTCTCTTCGTTGTTGTCGACGCAAGTGACTTCGTGTCCGACTTCGGCAAAACAGGCCCCCGTAGTGAGTCCGACATAGCCCGTTCCAATGATTGATAACTTCATAACTTGTAAGGAAAGTTGGTATATTAGACCACCGTAATAAAAATTGCAACCTCCAACGACCCCTCGCTACGGAGGGTTCGAAAATGAAGGGTTTGATAGACTTGAGGGAGATTTCCTAAATCTGAGAGAAGAAGGACACAAGGTCCGCCCACTCTGCCGCAATCGTAGTGTTGGGATCGGGAACTGGGCGATTGGCGCGATGATACCAATAAGAAGCATTACCCAGATCGCCTTCCTCTCGGTGCAGATAGGCGTGGAGCCAAGCTCCATGGGGATCTGGCAAATCTTGAGCAATATCATGTGCTCCATGCCAGTCGCCTGCTTTGGAGAGCCAGAGGACTTGAAGTTCGTCAGAGAGGCCTTCGGGTGGAGCTCCTGTGGCTGTTTCTAGCTTTGTGAGGATGTTGGGTAAGTTCATGGTCGAGATTCCGGCTGGAAATTGTTGGTTGGAAAGGACCTGTTTTGCTAGCGTCTGGGGAGTATGAAAGCAATTCCTACCTCCATTTTAGCTGGTGCCGTGATGAGTTTTTCAAGTTTTGCATGTGCGGACCGTTTGCCCGTGCTCTCAGAGGAGCCTTGGTTGGGCTTTTGGGTTGGCTATGAGGAGCGTGAGTTTGACTTTGGCATAAGTGGAAGGGCAGAGGGGGAACTCATGCTGAAGGATCGTAGCCAGGGGGAAATGAAGAGGATTTCTGATACTCGTTCTCTCGCCATTAATTATCTGGTCGAGGAAAAAAAGGGGGAGAGTTGGCAGAAGAGAACATTGGAGGTGGGGCAGATTGAGAGCGAGTTGGCCGCGAGTAATGAACTTGAGGAGTGCTCTTTTGTTGCGACTTATAAGGGAGGAACAAAAGCGAAGATCAGCCACCGATTTGATGGTGATGAAGTATTTATCACCATCGAGATGTTGGAGACGGAGAGTGAAAATCCGATTCGGTTGGGGGTTGAGGTCAAAGTCCCAGATCTTTATCGCTTAGAGACTGATATCGATGAACGTGAGTTGAAGAAAAAGCTCAAGGGGGACGAGGTGGCCCTCAAAACTCTTACTGGGAAGAAGGTGAAGTTCGATCTTTCTGACAAGGTCAATTTAGAAACCGAAAAAGGGCTCGAAGGAGGAGTTTCTGAGTTCTCGATAGAATGCAAGAATCTCGCCGAGAGAACCATAGTCATGAGTTCTGTCACGGATAAGACGGGCAAGATTATCTTTGGTCAAAAAGGAGCAATGAACGAAGGTTTCAGCGCAACATGGTATCCGGCACCCACTGAAGAAGGTAAGCCAGAGCCAGAATTAGTGATCGAGGTGAAGTAGAATTTACTTGGGTCTATGGGGAAGTTCGTCGTGATAGACCCTAGGTTTGAGGTGTGTTTCTGAGCTCGAGTTACTCCAAGTTCGTTTCTGAGTTCTCCTCGATGATGGGATCGATGGCTTCTTTGAGCTCTTTGATGAGTCTCGGATCCATGGCTCGGAATTTGTCTTCGATCTCTAGAACCTGAAAGTGGCACTCGCGGCTTCGCTGAGGGTGTTGGCTGCGAATTCGTTCTCTATGTTTTTGCTCCATGACGAGAACCAAATCCGCCCAACTCAAATCAGGGTCGGTTAGAGTTCTTCGGGCTTGGGGGCTTGTTCCTCGGGAGCGAACTTTGACCAGAGGATGGTCGCGATAGATCGCTTCAGCCGTGGGACTTCGCCATTGGTTCTTAGAACAGACGAATAGGAGATTGAGTCTCGACGACACTGCGAGTGGGCTTAGGCCGAGGCGGCAACGGAAGGTAGGTGAGCGCGAATTTTCTTCAGAGCGTTTTCGACGGTGAGGCCGTGATTAGCTCGAAGAATGTCGGGCTTGCCATGTTCGATAAAATTATCGGGCCAGCCAATGCGCTCCACGGGGGTGTCGATGCCGTTGTCGTGTAAGAGTTCGATGATGCTGGCTCCAAATCCATTGGCGAGAACGTGGTCCTCGTAGGTGCATACCACTTTAGCCTTCCTAGCTTCGGCAAGAATGAGTTCCGCATCCAAGGGTTTGATGAAACGTGGGTTAACGAGGCCAACACTGAGTCCGTCTTTGGCGAGCTCGGCGGCGGTCGCTTCGGCCATTTCGAACATCGAGCCGAGACCGATGAGGCAGATGTCGGTACCGCTTTGGACGAGTTCGCCTTTGCCGATTTCTAGCAACTGAGGCTGGTCCTTTGGCTTGGCTCCGGTTCCCGCACCGCGAGGGTATCGGATGGCAGTAGGGCCATCGTCGTAATTGGCCATAGTCCAGAGCATATCGACGAATTCATCTTCGTCTTTGGCCTGCATGTGGATAAGTCCTGGGATTGGTCTCAAGTAACCAATATCAAAAAGTCCGTGATGGGTAGGACCATCATCACCGGAGAGACCTCCGCGATCCATGCAAAGCCGGACAGGGAGATTCTGAAGGGCGATATCGTGGACAATCATATCGAAAGCCCGCTGCATAAAGGTGGAGTAGATGGCGAGGAAGGGACGCATTCCTTGGGTCGCAAGACCGGATGCGAAGAGTGCGGCATGTTCCTCGGCAATGCCGACATCGTAGTAGCGGTCTGGGATTTCCTGTTTGAAAATATCAAGCTTGGTTCCTCCAGGCATGGCTGCGGTGACGGCGAGCATCTTCTCGTCCTTCTTGGCGAAGTCGGTGATGGTGCGCCCGAAGATTTCGGAATAGGTCGGAGCTCCTGCTTCAGTTGCTCCATCCTCGACGTTGTAGGGGCCGAGACCGTGGAATTTTCCAGGCTTTTCAAGAGCGGGCTGATAGCCTCGGCCTTTTTCTGTGATGATGTGCAACACGACAGGCTCGTCCTGCTTTTTCAGATATTCGAAAGTTTGGACGAGAAGCTCGAGGTTGTGACCATCGATGGGTCCAAAATAGCGGAGGCCAAACTTCTCGAACAAGACGTTGGGGAAGAGGAGGTTTTTGGCTGAGCGCTCGATTTTATGGGCGAACTTGCGAACGGACTCACCTCCGACTTTTTGAACAAAGTCCGACGCCTTGTCTCGAACGGTAGAGTAGGCGGAGTGCGTTTGGAGTGCGTTGAAATACTTCGCGATGGCACCGACATTCTTATCAATGGACCATTCATTGTCGTTGAGGACGACGATGAACCGTTTGGTGGTCTCGGCAATATTGTTGAGAGCTTCTAAGGTGGGCCCGCAGGTGAAAGCGGCATCTCCTGCAACGGCAACGACGTGGGAGTCTTCATCCTTTTGGTCGCGGGCAGCGGCCATTCCTAGTGCGGCGGAGAGGGCGGTTCCTGCGTGTCCTGCTCCGTAAGCATCGTGCTCGGATTCGGTGCGCAGCAGGAAGCCATTGAGTCCTTGATATTGACGGATGGTGTCAATCTTGTCGGCTCGCCCAGTCAGCATTTTGTGGACGTAGCCTTGGTGAGCGACGTCAAAGACGAATTTATCCTCGGGGGTATTGAATACGCGGTGGAGAGCAATCGATAGCTCGACGACCCCCAGGTTAGGTCCGAGGTGGCCCCCTGTATTCGCCAAGGAGCGGATGAGAGTATCGCGGACTTCGGCGGCAAGTCCTTCTAGCTGTTCCTCCGGCAGCTTCTTGACATCGTCAGGAGATTTGATGCTAGGCAAGAGCGCAGGATCAGGAAGAGGAACAATTTCGGGTGTTGGTTTAGAGGAGTCGGATGTCATCGGACGAAGCTTCGGAAGAGGGAGTGTCACCTGTAGATGGCTTGCTGGCTAGCTTGTTTTCCGTTCCATCGTCGCTATTCGAGTTGTCGAGTTGAACAACCTCAATACGCTTGCGAGCGCTGTCGATGAGGCTTTGGCAATGCGTGAGCAGTTCGTGGCCTTTTTCGTAGTTCGACAAAAGTTCTTCGAGGGGGAGGTTTTCCTCCTCCATTTGGCTCACGATAGACTCGAGTTTCTCGATCGAACTTTCGAACGTCGGGGTAGCATTGGATTTCTTTGGCATAAGCTGGAGGCACTAGGAGAGACTAGATTCCCGAATCGCGAGAGGTATAGAGTACCATGGGAGAGCTCCGAAAGAAGAGAATCTCTTGGAAAGGGTAACGTGAGAAAAAGGACTTCAGGTCTCGGTCGTCTCTACTCACGAGTCTTCTTTTAGGGGAGGTGTTCGTAGCGACTCCAGCCCAAGCGTCGAGCATGAGACTCAGATATTCTCCATAGAAAGCGGCGGTCTCGTTTAAGGGGCGTGTTCCGCTGGAAATGGGCGTTGTAAGCACGGCCACAACTGGAGTTTCTTCCGAGTCGGCCATGTTTTCGATGATTTCGAGGTGTGAGAGCTTCATGGGCAACCACAGTGAACGACGATCAGTATACCATGCGACAGCCCAAGGTTGATCCGAGGCAATAATTTCATTTTTTTCGGCGAATCCTACGATGCTATTGTCGAGAATGCTGGGGGCGTAGGGTGGGTAGTTAGGGGCTGTTCTTTCGCCGTCTGAGTAGGAGTCAACCACCTCAAAGGGCATACGGAGTAAGAATGGGCTACAAGATATTAAAACCACGAGCGCCAAGTGCGCTTGCCCCATCAGAGGAACTGTTTTGGGGAACTCAAGGCGGGACCAGAGCACGCTAAGCATGGCGAGGCCGTAAGCGCCCATCAGTGGGGCGAACAGCATGTGGAGTTGGTTGGAGGATGCTTCGCCGTCACGAAGTCCGAAGAAGGCCATTCCAAGGGCCGCGAAGATCCACATCAGGAGGATGACCCAGCGGAAGTTACTAATCGAGGTTCGCTTGAAAGGGTGGAAGAGGGCTACGAAAAAGATGGGAGCTGCAATCATACTTCCAAGGTAGGCGTAGAGGTCCTTGGTCTGCGAAATAGTGAGACGAAGAACGTTGATGGACATCTGACGTAAATTGAGAGGGACAGTATCGTAGCTGCGCATGGCGTATTCCTCAGATCCGGCGAGCCCTTCGAAGAGAACGAGAATTGCGGTTCCACCTGGATTTCCTGATACCTTGAGATTCTGAATAACAGGGAAAATAGCGGCGAGAATAATGGCCACTAAGGCAATGATTCCGGCTACACCTCGCGGCTTAATGAAGATGGCAGCTGCAACGGAATACCCGATGACAATCCATATTGCTAACCAGTGAGTGAGGCACAAGAGAGCGAAGAATACTGCTGCGAGAAGAGTGTGAACAAGGGTGAGGCCTCCATCTTCGGTTGATTCGATGGCGCGGTAAGCGAAATAGCTTCCGCAGGTGAAAAGGAGCAGCATGAGCATTTGAGGCAATCCACTCATGGAGACCTGCCAATAGAGCTCACAAAAAAGCATCAGCAGGGCAATGGTTGCTGCGATGGTGGGATCGAAAATCCGACAGACGAGAAGGTAGGTCACTCCGATTGCTAGCAGAAAGCAAATGACGGCGAAGGTCGCTACGACTCGGTCGAGTGAATAGACGTATTCGTTCTTCTCAGGACGAAAGGCATCAAAGTTGTTGGCTCCCTGAGCTCTGAAGACGGCCCCCAGTAAAAGTGGTTGTAGAGGGGCGTGGTAAGTGTTCTGGCAGGCGTCTGCAAGGGTGCCGTTTTTGTCGGTAGCTTCCTGATTTTGGCGAACGGCTGCGGGCCGAATCACCTTGGTGACGAGACCGTTGCCGCGAGCTACCTCGCGAGCGATGGCCGCTTGCTCCATCCCGTGGGCAGAGCTGAGGCCACGAAAGAGAGGAAAGAGGTGCGCGAAAGCCATCGCGATAAGTAAGATGAAAAAGACAGCCCTCAGGGAGATAGTGGCGATGCTAACCGAGCTTTGATTATTCATAAATGGGTGTTTGAAGGAGAGGGTTTGAGATGGTCTTAGAGTGCTAGGAAGGGGATTCGCTCAATTTTCTTTGCAAAGTCCTGCGGCTAATACCGAGAAGAGAAGCTGCTTTTGTTTTGTTTCCATCCGTTTGGCGAAGGGCTCTTTGGATAGTAACTGCTTCCAACGCATGCAAATTGAGTTCGGCGGTTGGGGCAAGATTCTTTTCGTCCGGACTCTGTTCACGGGTGGTGAGTAGCTGTGATTGAGTGGGCTCCAGTATGAAGGAGGGTAAATGGCGGGCTTCGATTTGTTCCGAATTCGACATGATAACGCCATGCTCCATGGCGGTTCTCAGCTCGCGAACATTACCGGGCCATGGATATTGGCGGAGTCGGGCTAGGGCGTCATCAGCCAAGGGCTTGATGGGACGGTTGTTCTCGGCGGAGAATTCCTTCAAAAAAGCGTTGGCAAGAAGGATGACGTCTTCGGGACGGACACGCAGGGGAGGCATGTCGATTTTGAGAACGTTTAGGCGGAAGAAGAGGTCTTCGCGGAAGTCACCTTGGTCAGCTAATTCCCGCAGGGACTTGTTGGTAGCGGCGACCAAGCGCACATCGACTGGAATAGGGCTGTTTGAGCCGACGCGTTCGATGGAGCGCTCGGAAAGGACCCTCAAAAGCTTTACTTGAGTGGCGGGGTCAATTTCTCCGATTTCGTCGAGCACGAGGGTTCCTCCGTGCGCCTGCTCGAAGCGGCCGATACGACGTTGACTGGCTCCGGTAAACGCACCTTTTTCATGACCAAAGAGCTCGGATTCTAGTAATTGGGGGGAAAGTGCGGCGCAGTTGACAATAACAAACTTTTCGGGAGGGCGGCCCGAGAGGTCGTGGAGAGCATGGGCGACGAGTTCTTTACCGGTTCCGGATTCGCCTTCGATGAGAACAGTAGCGCGGGTGGCGGCTACCTGCTCGACCATCTCGGTGACCTTGCGGATGGCATCTGATTTGCCTAAAATTCGGTCGAGACCAGAAGGCGCTTGGGAAGTTTTCTGCCGGAGGCGGGCGTTCTCGGTCTTAAGTTCAACGTTTTGCTTCTCCAAGTTGCGGCTGCGAGCGGCGCGTTGGAGGAGGTTCTCGACTTCATCGAGATTGAGAGGCTTGGTGACGAAGTGAAAAGCGCCTCGGCGCATGGCTTCGACGGCAGTATCGACGGAACCATAAGCGGTCATCATGACTGCAACAGGGGGCTTGGGAAGAGCGACGGCCTCTTCAATCAGGTCCATTCCAGATTCGGCCCCGAGCCGGAGATCGGTCAAAAGGAGGTCGACGTTCTCGTTTTTGAGAACTTCACGTGCTTGGGTGAGGTCGGCGGCTACGTAGACATCAAAGGTCTCATCCAGCGCCATCCGGAGACCATCTCGGGTGGGCTTTTCATCATCAACAATGAGGAGAATGGGACGCATTTCAGTCTCGCTAGCTTGAAAGGGCGGAGCCGCTTTGGCAATGGAGTTGTGAGTAAGTGGCTAGATGAATCGGGAGTTCTCTGTTGACAAAATCAAACTACTTGGCATTTTCGCCAAGTGAATGACGACAAATACCACTGACCGCCGGGTCGAGATTATCAAGGCTTTGGCTCATCCCGTCCGATTGGAAATTGTGGAGAGTCTGGCAAGTGGCCCTCGCTGTGTCTCGGATTTTGTTGAGATGTTCGGTTGCGATATGTCGACTGTTTCCAAGCACCTGACCTTAATGAGGAAGGCTGGTTGGGTATCCTGCGAGAAGAAAGGGCTGCAAGTTTACTATCAGCTGTCATGCGAGTGCCTTCCGACCTTTCTCAGCTGTATCGAGTCCATTGGCACGGACACATCCACCTGCGATTGCTAACCTGTTTCTTCTTAAAACCTCTTCTCTCATGTCTGAAAAAGTCTCTTCAAAAATGTCGTTTCTGGATCGCTATCTCACCGCTTGGATCTTTGCGGCGATGGCTCTCGGGATCCTTATTGGTCGTTTTCTTATCAATGATCCCAAGGCCTTCTTTGAGCCCTTTACGGTCGGCACGACCAATCTTCCGCTCGCGATCGGGCTTATCGTGATGATGTACCCTCCTTTGGCCAAAGTGCGCTACGGTGAGCTGCCAAGGGTCTTCTCGAATCCTCGCATCATTGGAATTTCTCTGGTTCAGAATTGGATTATTGGGCCAGTGGTCATGTGGGTGCTGGCAGTGCTTCTTTTGCGAGACCAGCCTGACTACATGGTCGGGCTGATTCTGGTTGGCCTAGCCCGCTGCATTGCGATGGTGCTCGTTTGGAACGACCTAGCAAAAGGTTCCTCGGAGTATGCTGCTGGGTTGGTTGCCTTTAACAGCATTGCGCAAATCCTTTTTTATGGGGCTTATGCCTGGCTCTTCATCACTGTCTTGCCGCCACTCGTCGGATTGCAAGGGGTGGTGGTTGATATTCCGATGGGGGAGATTTTTTCTTCGGTGATGATCTATCTCGGGATTCCTTTTTTCGCCGGAATACTTACGCGAGTGGTGCTCACCAGAGTCAAGAGTGTCGAGTGGTATGAGACCCAATTTATCCCCCGTATTTCTCCCCTCACTTTGGTCGCCCTCCTCTTCACGATAGTGGTGATGTTTACCTACAAAGGAGATGCCATTGTCGAGTTGCCGCTCGATGTTCTGCGTATCGCCATCCCGCTTCTGCTCTACTTCGGTATCATGTTTTTCGTGAGCTTTGTGATGGCAGCGAAGCTGGGGGCAGACTATCCCCGCACCGCTAGCGTCGCTTTTACCTCGGCCGGCAACAACTTTGAGCTCGCGATTGCGGTCGCGATTGCGGTCTTTGGTATCGATTCCGGAATTGCCTTTGCTGCGGTCGTAGGGCCGCTTGTAGAAGTGCCAGCCCTCATTGGCTTGGTTCATGTTTCGCTCTTTCTGAAGAAGAAGATGTTCGCGCCCACGGTCTAAGCTCGGAAGCTACGTATCTCTGAATACGTTTTCAGTAAATTATTGTCAGTGACAACTTTTGTGTTATCGTTGGTCCATGACCAAAAAGACAGCAAAGAAGAAGGGACCTGCGCCGAAGAAAAAGGCCGCTTTCAAAATGGCCGTGAAAAAAGCGCGGCAAAGTAAGGAAACCGTGCGAAGACGGCTTGCAAGAGTGAAAGAGAATGATCCTGCCTTACCCTTGCCAAGGTTTGTGGAGCGGGTGAATGAAATCGCCGAGCGTTATTTGCCGCCAGGTGATCCTGTCGACGGACGGGTGACCTCGGAGTTTAATGAGCGCACGGTGCGGCATTATCAGGGGAAGGAAATCATCGATGCTCCTGAGAAAGAGGGGAAGGAGGCGCGTTACCGCTACCGTCACATTCTGCAGGCAGTGCTAACGCGAGTGATGCTCTCGGATGGATTCCGCGTGCCTCATATTCGCGAGATGCTCGCAGGGAAGACCGACGGAGAGTATGAGAAGCTGTTAGAAATCGGGCCTATGGTTGCAAAGAAAATGGCGAGAGAAGCGGGAGGCTCGTGCAGAGAAAATCGAGGCGAAGAGCGCAGTGTTTGGGTTCGATTAGAAGTGTCGCCAGGAGTGGAGATTCACATTCAGCGTGGAGTAAAGCCACCAAGCTCACCTGAAGAGGGAAAAGAGATCCGCGAGAAGATTTCGGTGGCATTGGGTGCCGAATTCCAACGCCGAAGAAAGCGGGCGCGGAGGGGCGAGTAGGGAGGGCGTGTTTGTTGCTTTGGTGCGCGGCTTTAAAGCCTGACCCCACATTTGGGAGTGAGGAAAATGTCTCGCCGTTTTGAATCCTAGCCCGACCTCTCCTTAATCGTAAGCGTGGTCGCGGAACGCGAGGTGTTCGTTGCGTTCGTGGAGGCTTTTGACGAGGTATTTCGCGGGGAGGAGGACCACCCATTGACTGTCTTGGTCGCGGGCGACGACGCTGCCAGAAGGGAGAGTGACTTGGGGTGGATCGCGGTCGCTGCGTCCTTTTTGCGGTTCCACTTCTTTGAACCATTGCACCACCGTCCAAGAGGGGGGCTCTTGGCGGGTTTCGACTTGGTATTCGGAGAGAAGGCGGGCTTGCAGGACTTCGAATTGCAAGGGGCCGACCGCGCCTAATAGGGGGACTGCTTGGGCGCTATTGTGCACTTGGTAGGCTTGGGCGACGCCTTCCTTCATGAGCTGCTCCATGCCGGCGCGGTAGCGTTTGATGTTGGCGGTGTCGTTGTTGAGAATGTAGGTGAAGCACTCGGGGGTGAAGCGCGGCATCTCGTTGTAGGTGACTTTGGGGTCGCTGGTGAGGGTGTCCCCGATGAGGAAGTCGTAGTTGCCGACGAGGGCGAGAATATCCCCAGCGTAGGCTGTATCAAGAGTTTCGCGGTCTTGTCCGAAGAGCTTTTGCGCGCTGGCGAGGCGGACTTTTTTACCGGTGCGTTGGTCGATGACTTGCATATCGCGCTCGAAGATGCCGGAGACGATGCGCACGAAGACGGCGCGGTCGCGATGGCGGGGGTTCATGTTGGCTTGAATTTTGAACACGAAGCCGGAGAAGTTGTTGGTGTTAGGGAGCACCATTTCGCCGTCGTTTTCGCGGCCGGAGGGTGGCGGAGCCATCTCGAGGAAGCTCTCTAACATGTTCTGAACCCCGAAGTTGTTCATGGCACTGCCGAAGTAGATGGGCATTTGTTCGCCCGCGAGAACGCGTTCGAGATCGAGAGGCTCGGTAAGGCCGTCGAGCATTTCCACTTCTTGGGTGACTGTTTCGTAGAGTTCGTCGCCGAGAGCTTCGCGAATTTTTTCGTCTTCGATTCCGGCCACTTCGAGCGGGGCTTTGAAGGCTCCATGAGCGGTGCGCTCGAAGAGGTTGACTTCCGCCTTCTTGCGGTCGTAGACGCCCTTGAAGCGGGGGCCGTCTCCGAGGGGCCAGTTGACGGGTGCGGGCGCGAGCTTGAGAACGTCTTCGAGCTCGTCGATGAGTTCGAGAGGTGGCCGAGTGGGTCTGTCCATCTTGTTGATGAAGACAAAAATAGGAACGCCTCGTCGGCGGCAGACTTCGAAGAGTTTGAGGGTCTGGGCCTCGATTCCTTTACCGGCATCGATGACCATGACGGCGGCATCGACGGCGGAGAGCACGCGATAAGTATCCTCGGAAAAGTCGTGGTGACCGGGAGTGTCGAGGAGGTTGACCATGCAGTCCTGATATTCGAACTGGAGGACGGTGGAGGATACTGAGATGCCCCGTTCTTTTTCCATGGCCATCCAGTCACTGGAGGTGGCGCGTTGCTCTTTCTTGGAGGTGACACTTCCGGCAAGTCCGATGGCGCCGCCATAGAGAAGGAGCTTTTCGGTGAGAGTGGTTTTGCCAGCGTCTGGGTGGGAGATGATGGCAAAGGTGCGACGGCGCGAAATCTCTTTCGCGGCGGCAGCGGGAACAGGGTTGGTGGCGGCTGATGTGGTCAAAGGCAGCCGACTGGTAGCGTTTCGTCGCGTTATTGGCAACCCAGTGTCTTTCCAGCCTTTGGCAAAAAGCTCGCGAGAGCAGTTCTTAGAAAAGCTTCAGCGAAGAGAGGCCGTTGTCGGGGTGGAGGATTTGGCCGGTGATGGGGGCTGATTCGGGACCGAGAAGGTAGCTGGTGAGGTTGGCGAGTTCGTCCGCGGTGGCGACCCGCTTGAGAGGATGTCGCTCGGCGGCGGCTTCGCGCTTGGCGTCGCTGGAAAGAAGGGCGGAGGCTAGGGGAGTATCGGTTAGGGAGGGGGCGATGGCGTTGACTCGGATTTTGGGCGAAAGTTCGGCGGCGAGGGAGCGGGCAAGGCCTTCAATCGCTCCCTTGGAGGCTGCGATAGAGGCGTGGAAGGGCATTCCGGTCTGCACGGCGATGGTGGAAAAGAGGACGATGGAGGCTGCGGGAGATTTTTTTAAGGCTGGGAGGGCTTGCTGAATGACTTCAACTGCGGCGAGGGTGTTGATTTGAAAGTCGGCGAGGAACTCTTCTTTGGAGAGGCGATGAAAGGGCTTGAGATTAATGGTGCCTGGAAAGTAGACCAGCCCATCAAGTTCATCAGGGAGTTCGAAGGAGGAGACGCTTTCGGCATCGAAGGTTTGGCAGGAAATACCGAGGGCTTGCAGTTGGTCTTGTCCGCGTGAGAGGGCGGTAAGGTTGTGTCCGTTTGCTTGCAGCTTTTTTGCGGTTGCTAAGCCGATGCCTGAGTTACCGCCAATGAGGAGAATATTTGCCATCGCTGACCTTGGGGGCGATTGAGCAATTGTCTAGGAATGAGGGCACAAAAAAAGCCCGTCTGTTCGACGAGCTTTGGAAAATGTTGAGTAGGGAAGAAATTAGGCAGCGAAGACCAGCTCTTCTTTTTCCTCTTCCTCTTCTTCGTGCTTGTCGTCTTTCTTGCATCCACCGCAGTGAGCGATGAGAGCCTCTTCTTTCTCGCCGTCCTTGCACTTCTTCTTGCAGTCACCAGCGATGAGAGCTTCTTCCTTCTCGCCGTCCTTGCACTTCTT
>JBPOGI010000007.1:0-328983 GCA_051251855.1 Roseibacillus sp. | reverse complement strand
GATGTTCTTTTCGATGGCGGAAATGGAGATGGTCATGATGTCGAAACTCGTTTGGGAACAACCATTACGAACGAAAACATCGATGTTCTTTTCGATGGCGGAAATGGAGATGGTCATGATGTCGAAACTCGTTTGGGAACAACCATTACGAACGAAAATATCGATGTTCTTTTCGATGGCGGAAATGGCGATGGTCATGATGTTGAATCTCGTTTGGGAACAACCTTAACCAACCAGAATATCCAAGTTCTATTCGACGGCGGTAACGGGGACGGATTTGATGTGGATCAGCAAAGTGGATTAGCCTTGATTCCCGTGGAAGACTCCGACGGCGATGAAATGCCTGATATCTGGGAGAAACTCTATCCTTTCTTGGATGCCGGTAATCCGGGAGATGCTGTTTTGGACTTCGATGGAGACGGAATGAGCAATCTAGATGAGTATTTCGCAGATACGAATCCAGGCGACCCGAGTTCAGTATTCTGTATCGATATTCGTCCCGATGGAGTGGGAGGGAGAGAAATCTTTTTCGACACCTCTGCTGCGCGCTACTATCGACTCGAGCTTTCGCCGGACCTAGACAACTGGACTTTCGAGAATCTTTCTTTCTTGGGGACTGGTATTGAAGTGGTTCTGCCCTTACCTGCTGGAAATAGTGAGGAATTTGGCCGTGTTTATGTTGCCCCTTATCCCATCGATTGAGATTGATTTCTGTTGGCGAGAGATGTTCTGAGAAATGAGGCCTCTCAGTCGCTCTGCAAGTGCAGAGCGGCGGGGAGCGCTGAACAATGACGAAGGCAAAGCGGGCGTTCAGGCGCTCCTGCCTTGTTATTGCTGGAACGGATCGCTAGTTGATAGGGGTATGAATGTGACCCTTTCGAAACACAGGCCTAAGAAAGATGGGATTGGGCCAATTTCGGCGGCTTTGATTGGGATTGGCGGAATGGTAGGCGGAGGGATTTTTGCGGTTCTAGGCACGGCGGTTTCGCTGGCTGATGGGGCGACTCCGATTGCTTTTGCAATTGCGGGGGTGGTCGCGATGCTTACTTGTTACGCCTACGTGAAACTTTCCTGCGCGTTCCCCGAGGCGGGCGGAACAGCGGTTTTTCTGGATGAGGCGTTTGGAGCGAACCTCTTCACAGGCGGACTCAATCTGACTTTGTGGCTGAGTTACCTAGTGACCATTGCGCTCTATGCTTCCGCTTTTGCCTCGTATGGGGGGACTTTTTTTAAGGGCGATTCTCCATGGCTGCATCATGGCCTGATTAGTGCGGGAATTCTACTACCGACGGCGATCAACTTGGTGAATGCGTCTTTGGTAAGTAAGTCGGAGACCTACATCGTGATCGGAAAATTGATTCTGTTAGGCGTTGTGGTGGGGGGCGGTTTGTTCCAAGTCGATACCCAGCGGTTAGAGCCTTCCCAATGGGCTGGGTTCGGGACCATGGTGGTTGCGGGAATGGTCATCTTTGTTGCCTACGAGGGTTTTGAGCTCATTGCGAATGCAGCGGGTGACGTTCGGGATCCACGCAAGAATCTTCCGCGCGCCTTCTACGGGTGCGTGGCTTTCGTCATTGTTCTCTATATTCTGGTGGCGGTCGTCACAGTGGGGGGCGTCTCGGCGGAGGTGATTGCGAAGGAGCAAGACTATGCTCTCGCTGCTGCAGCGCGACCTTCGCTCGGGCACGCCGGCTTTATTCTGGTGTCTGTTTCGGCTCTATTGGCGACTTTTTCGGCCATCAATGCCACCATTTACGGCAATGCTCGGCTTGGCTATAGTTTGGCCTTGGATGGGGAGTTGCCGAAGGCTCTTGATCATAAATCTCGAGGGGGGCCGATGATGGGGGTGATGGTGACGGCTGCCTTGTCTTTGGTGATCGCCAACACTGTGGACTTGAATGCGATTGCGATTCTGGGCAGCGCGGGCTTTCTCTTGATTTTCGCAATGGTTTGCGCTTCGGCTCTCCGGCTTTCCAGGAAAATTGGTGCCAACAAGGGGATTGCGGGCATGGGCTTTCTGGCTTGTCTCTCGGCCTTGGGCGCCCTTTTGGTGCATACTGCTAGGACGGATGCCAAAGCACTTGCCATCTTCGGAAGCTTGTTGCTTGTGGCCTACCTCTTTGAACTGATCTATCCCAAAGTCAGTGGGCGTCCCTTACAGAATCCTCGTAGAAAATAAAAATGGCTCTCTTCCTTCCTTTCACAATCCTTTCCTCAAAATGACTTCTTCCCCAGGAGTGTCAGCGGTTGTGGGTATCCTGCGCGTTCACGATGGCAAGTCTGTGGAGCATTGGGATGGGATGTGGTGTAAACCGTTCCGCCTACTGACGAGATGCTGCACAAGAACGGAACATTTTTAGTCACTTCCACCGAGGATCAAACAGCATGAAGAATACTACAGGAACGATAGCAGTAATCGGGGGAACAGGACAGTTCGGTCATCCGCTTTGCCTTCAGCTCGCCGCCTCTGGGGCCCCGGTGCTGGCGGTGTCCCGAAATCGGTCCGCCAAGAACGCAGAACAACTCGCCGCTTTGGAAGCGGGTGGATGTCAGCTTGGGTTTTGTTCTGACCCCAAGGACGAGGATGCTCTCACTGCATTGCTGGAAGGTTGTGACACCGTCGTGATGGTTACGCGTGCGACCCCGGATAGCTTACGCCAACAAGATCCCCTCTATCTACAAGCCGCAACGAAAGCTGGCGTGCGCAGGTTTGTGCCCAATGAGTTTGGGGCTCATACTTTGGGCATGCCCATGGGGCGTGGTGATTTGTTTGACGCGAAGAAGGAGATGCACGAGCGAATTGATGCCGCGGGCTTGGCCAAGACCCTGATTTATCCGGGCCTTAACTTCGACTACTGTTTGCCGAATCTGAGATTCTTCCACGAGGTCACCACTTTTGGCGATCTTGAGCTTCCGCTCACCACCCACCATATTGACGACATTGGCAGTATTGCGGCCAAAGTGATTCTGGACGAGCGAACTGTGGGCAAGGCGGTGCAGCTCTACGAAAATCGCCTCACCCAGCGGGAGATGATTTCGCTGCTTGAAAGGAGCTGGCCCGATCATTCTTTTGTAAGGAAGCACATTTCGACTGACGAGATTTTGTCCATGATGGAGAACGGTTCGGACGAGATTACCTCCAAGGCCGGCCTCGAAACCGATCGCGAGCGGGGTCAAATCAACTACGTCTGTTACATTTCAGGAGAGGTCACTAACATCGATGATCCTGAGACGCTCAACGCTTCCGTTCTCTATCCCGATTTTCGCTACCAGAGCCCGGCAGAAGCGCTCGCGCATGCAGCGTTCGTCTTCGGAGAGAGCGAATGATAGGAGGGTCAGTTTTCCGCAGCATCTGCAAAATCACACAGAAAATCGACCACTTCTTCAAAGTCCTGTCGCGTTGCATCGTTAGCGATGAGACCTACTTTCACATAAGCCATCGTTCCTTTTGCGATGTAGAGAGTGGCCTTCGAAGCCTTAAGAATCGTTGCCAACTGTTGTTGCCGCTCCTTGGTCAGTATCTTGGCAAAGCTATCTCCATGATCGGTTCTAAGATCTACCGCCGCATCAAAGGCCTCATCTCCACTTTGCCAACGGGCTTGGCCACCATGATCTCGTTGCCCCAGACCAAGCAAGCCACTGACTGAGATCTGCCCCTGAAGCGTCTGGTTCTTGAGCTCTACTTTCAGCACGCTCTCGGTCTGACGGGAGCCTTTGAGGCCTTTCCCTGGAGCCGAGAAGGAGATTTCGCGTTCACGGTACATCCCGTAAGCAGATGGTTCTGGTCTGACAAAGCCGCCCATCTGCGGTGGGAGCTCCTCAAGCTCCAGCCCAAATCTTGTCGAGAGCATGCGATACTGCTTGGCGATTTTCTCCGAAGAGAGTTTCAAAACAAACCAGAACAATGCGGCACAGCCGACAAGTGCCAAGATGAGCGAGACGATCAAAAGAGGTTCCATCTCTAGACCCAACCTGCTGCTGCTTCCGGGTGCGAGCAAAAAATGAGGCGGGGACGCATCGTCGATTTTTGAGCTATTTTGAAAGAGGAGGAGAGAGATGTTGGAGGATGAAGGTTGCGGCTGCCTTGTTGACCTCCTCAAGGCTCGGTGAGATCTTCTTACCACCAAGGCTGTGGCGGGCACCTTTGACCGTGAGAAGAGTTACTTGGTCGGTGAATTGTTGAGACTCTTTGAGAAAAAGCTCGGACTGGTTGATGGGGAGGATGTCGTCTTTGTCGCCGTGGATGAGGAGAATGGGAGGAGTGTCAGCGGTGAGGTGAGTGACGGGGCTGAGGAGTTGGGCGCGCTCGGGGATGTTGGCTGGCAAATCGCCGAGGATTTTTTGGAAGTGCTTGAGGTCACCGAAGTGACTGCCTTCGAAGAGGTCGGTACGCTCGAAGGAGGTGAGCGGGTAGTAGGAGACGACGCATTGGAAGGTGGGGTTGATGTCTTTGAGGTCATCACTGCCGGGGGAGAGAGAGTTGTCGGCGAGGGCGGTCATGAGGGAGAGGTGACCTCCGGCGGAGCCGCCCCAGGCCCCGATGCGGTCTGGGTCGAGGTTCCATTGCTCGGCGTTTTTGACTAGAAAGCGCGCGGCGTCCTTGCAGTCCTCCACGCAATGGTCGACTGTGGTTTCTCCTTTGGCGAGGCGGTATTGGATGGAGGCGCAGACGACGCCGGAGTCGAGGAGTTGGCGTAGGGTGCCGAGGAAGGCAGGCCGCACGATTTTATTAACGTCGCCACCACTCCAACCGCCGCCATGCGTGTGGATGAGGAGAGGACGTTTTTCGGTGCTTTGCTTTGTGGGGAGGAAGAGGGTGAGCTTGAGGTTTCGGGCGTCGACTGTTTTGTAGACGATACCCGATTCGCGATTAAACTCGGCGAGGATTTGGTCGAGCTTGGCTTTGTCTTGGGCGGGGGAGAGGAGGGCGAGGAGCAGGGAGAAGAATGTGAGGAGAGTTTTCATGGCGGCTATCGATTTTTCGAATAGGAGTTCAAATTTTCTGCTAGAGAAACTATTCAGCTTCTTTTTTGTTCACTTCCTTAAAGATTTCCTTCGCTAGGATAGGAAGGGCTTTTCCTTGGAACTTGGGATCTTCCATATAGCGGGTCACGATATCGTCGTTTTCGCCTAGTCGTTGGATCATGAGGTCTTCGATGAGCTTCTTCACGCCCAGTTCGAATTTGTCGAGGGGATTTGATTTGGCGGTATCGACGACCTTTGGGTCGTTGATCGCTTTTTCCTTAATCTGCTCGAAAAAGAGACGGTCTTCTTCTCCAAATTCGGTCCCGCAAGCATCGTTGAGGACCGCGATGATCTCAGAGAGGGGAGCCTCTTCTTCCTTTTCCTTCCCAGTGCCCACATCGGTTGGGCTTTTGACTCCTTTCGGTTCGCCTTCCGCAACCACGATGTTGCCAGTTCCTGTGGTCTGGATGCGGTAGTATTCGAGTTGAATTCTGTTGTCGAGATGGACGCTCTTGGCCCGGTCTTTGGGAAGATGTGGGTGAAGAAATTTTCCAAAAGAGAAGAGCTTTTCGAGGTCAGGGTCGGTGTAGGGAAGAATTTGGCTCAAGAAGCCATAGACCGAGACGTAGCCTTTGAGCTTTTTACGAAAGGTGTCTTGCTCCTTTTCCTCTTCGAGATTGTTGAACCGATCCACCGCAGGCTGAATGTGCTTTTCCATGCGCTGATGGTCTGCTGCCGTTTGTTTCTCAACAGGGCGGTAAAAAATGCGGGCGTAGGCTTCGATTTCGCTCTCGTGGTAAATCTGAAAGGCATCGAGTTCATGCTTCAGTACCTCCAGTTGAGAGGGGTCGGACTCCTCTTCGAGTAAAGTGGTATCGTAGTAGGGCTTGAAGGCTTTCTCGATGTCTGCGCGCTGGTTAGCAAAGTCGAGAACGAAGGGTTCCTCCTTGCCGGGGATTTTTCGATTGAGGCGCGAGAGAGTTTGCACCGCTTGAACGCCATCGAGTCGCTTGTCGACATACATCGCGCACAGCAAGGGTTGGTCGAATCCGGTTTGGTACTTGTTGGCGACGAGAAGGACTTGGTAATCGGGAGAATTGAAGCGGGCGGGGAGTTTCCCTTCCCCGATCGGTTCACTCGTCACCACATCCGTATTCATGGACGGTTCGGTGTAACCTTCATTGGGGAAGTCCTCGTGTTTGACCGTGCCGCTGAAGGCAACCAAAGGCCGGATGTCGTCATAGCCTTGGGTCTTTATGTAGTCTTCAAAGGCGAGCTTATACCGGACCGCGTGCTCGCGGGATTGGGTGACCACCATTGCCTTGGCGCGATGATTGAGCTTGGTCATCACTTTGTTGCGAAAGTGCTCCACCATGATTTCGGTCCGTTGGCCGATGTTGTAGGGGTGGAGGGAGAGAAACTTTGCGAGAGCCTTCTTTGCTTTCTTTTTGGGCACGTTGGGATCGTCTTCCGATTTTTTGACGAAGCGGTAGTAGGTCGCGTAAGTGGTGTAGTTGGTGAGAACGTCGAGGATAAATCCTTCTTCGATGGCTTGGCGCATGCTGTAGACATCGAAGGCTTCAGGAGCGGTTTCAGAAGTTTCTTTGCGTCCAAAGGTTTCCAAGGTCTTGCCTTTGGGGGTAGCGGTGAAGGCGTAGAAGCTGAGGTTGGGCTTGTGTTCACGCGATTGCAGCACCCGGGCCAAGCGCTCTTCCCAGTCTTCTTCCTCATCTTCCTCGGATTCACCGAGAATGGCCTTCATTTCCCGAGCGGCTTCCCCGGTTTGGCTGGAATGCGCTTCATCAATGATGACGGCATACTTTCGGGAAGCGATTTGTTGAGCCCATTCCTTGGCTTCCTCTTGTTGTTCTTCGTTTGCTTTGTCAGCGTTCTCTGCTCCTGCGGCGGTGAGAAGTCCTTTGAGGATGAAGGGGAATTTTTGGAGGGTAGTGACGACGATTTTGGTGCCGTCGATAAGAGCTTCCGCGAGTTGTTTCGAGTTTTGGTCGATGGTGGCGACTACTCCTTGTTGGTGCTCAATTTGGAAGATGGCATCTTGCAGTTGACGGTCGAGGACCTTGCGGTCCGTGATCACGATCACGCAGTCGAAGATTTTTTTGTCCTCGGTGGAATGAAGGCTGGCCAAGCGGTGGGAGAGCCAACTGATGCTGTTCGTCTTTCCGCTGCCGGCAGAATGTTGGATGAGATAGCGGTAACCCGTTTGCTCGGTTTGAGTGGCGCGCACCAGACGGCGCACTGCACGCAGTTGATGATAGCGGGGGAAAATCATCGTCTCCTTGGTGATGCGCTTGTGGCCTCCTTTTCCGTCCTCGATCTTTTCGTCCTTCTTCTCGATGAACATGAAGCTGCCCACAATCTCGAGGAAGCTCTCCCGGGAGAAGACTTCTTCCCACAAGTAGCCTGTGCGATAGCCGGATGAGTGTTGGGGATTGCCGGCACCGCATTTGACCTCGTTGGGGTGGCTGCCGCGG
Organism: Roseibacillus sp.; assembly: GCA_051251855.1. Taxonomy (GTDB): domain Bacteria; phylum Verrucomicrobiota; class Verrucomicrobiia; order Verrucomicrobiales; family Akkermansiaceae; genus Roseibacillus. Next base: position 321,526 of record JBPOGI010000007.1, on the reverse strand, counting down.
TTGAAGGGGAGGAAGTAGGTGCTGTCGCCTCGCAGCCTTGTGGTCATGTAGGCTTCGTCGGGGTCGATGGCGAAGTGAACCAAGGCTCGTTTTTTGAATTCGAAGAGAGGGGTTCTGGGATCGCGGTCGTTCTTGTATTGCGTGATGGCGTTGCGCCAAGTTTGTCCGGTGCCGGGGTTCTTCAGCTCAATGGTAGCGATGGGGAGCCCGTTGAGCGCGAAAAGCATATCCACAGTGGCATTGGTGGCGGGATGGCAGGGGACTTGGCGGGTGACGGTGAGCTCGTTCTGATTGAAGAGCTCGAGGACGTCCCAACTGAGATTGTGGGCGGGGCGGAAGTAGGCCAGCTTGAAGAGCTTGCCATAGAATTTGAAACCGTGGCGGAGGATGTGCAGCGTTCCCTTGATCTCGAGTTCTTTCACCAAACTCTTGATCAGCATGGGTTCCAGATCGGCGCCGTGGGCCTTCTTCATCTGGTCCCAGAGCTCGGGTTGGCTTCGAGCAATGAAGTGGGTGATGCGGGAGGGGAAGAGAGCAAGTTTCTTGTCCCAGTCGGCGTTGCTGCCGTTGACCCAACCGTTCTCGAGGAGAAGTTCCTCGGCACGCGTTTCAAAGGCTTTTTCAGTGGTTTGGCTCATGATTCAAGGTCAGCGAGAACGTGGAATTTGGTGGCCACTTCATACCATTGGGTGCGACCTTCTTTTTCGGTCTTGGTGATGTAGTTGGCCTTCTGGAGTTCGGGTAGAAGGTTGGTGATGGCGTTGGGGCGGCGACCCGTTTGGCGGGCGAGTTGGGTGGGGAAGAAGCGTTTGAGGCGGGCGGCTTCGAGAAAGACTTCGAGGCCTGCTTTGGTGAGGGTGGCTTTGGCTTCGGCCAATCGAATGGAAGAGAGTGAGTCCCGGCATTCGGTGAGGGTCAGAGGGTCGGCGTAGCTGTCCGGGAGATGGGTGAAGAGCGAGGCCACTGCGTTCATGATTTCGCGCACTTTGCCATGAAAGGTCTCGTAGAGATAGTCGATGACATCGGGGCCCACGGGGGCGGTCCAGTTTTTGTCTTTGGCTGCGAGGATTTGGTAACGCAGTTCGATCACCTCATCGATTTCCTTTCGAGTGAGGGGTTCGAGGAGGAGAGGTTTGTCAAAAAAGATGCTATGCACTCGGGAGGCAGGCGCGATCACTTCTTGGAACATGCCCGGATAGCCCACGAAGATGAAGTAGGCGTTGGGTTCTTGAATGAGGTCGCGAATGTCTTCAAAGAATTGAGTTAGCTCCTTGGGATTGTTTGGGCGCAAGCGCTCCATGTTGTCGAGGTGGAAGATCACGCCATCGAATTTGAGGTCCTCGCGCACCTTTGTGATGAGGCGGGTCAAGTAGGAGCGGAGTTCGTTCTCGGGGACTTCGCCGGGAGTGAGGGCGGTGGTTTGGGAGCGGTTGAAGCCTCCCCCCGAGCCGAGGATGGTGGCGTTAATGCCCAATCCGCCGTCTTGAGAACGTTGCACGCTGGTGATGGCCGAGACTTCTTCTACCAAGGGGTCAGGTTTGTCCTGGGGTAATTCGAGCCGGATGCGGGCGTTCAGTGCGCTGAGGAGAGAGATGAGAAAGGTGCGGGTGGTCCAGCCTCGGGTCACCGAGATTTCGGTAGTGGGTGAGAGCAGACCGGGACTGCCGAGGTGTTCCCATTGGTAGCGGTGGTAATTGACGAAGGTGGTCTTGCCAACCCCAGGTTCTCCCTCGACCACGAGGCGACCGCCGCCCGGGTTTTTGAGCACGTTCTGGAGGAGGGCACCGGGTGGGAATTTGCCGGAACGCTCAATGTAGGCGTTGATGACGGTGAGTCCGGAGCCGTAGTCCAGGGGTAAGGGGTTGGTGTCAAAGGGGTTTCCTCGAAATCCAAAGCGTTCCCAGAGGTTTTGAGTGAGAGGGGGCGAGGATTCCATTTTAATAATACACTTAGATTGGTGTATGGTGGTGTGTGATGCGGGGATGGCAAGCGGAAAGAGAGACGAGACACCATGTTACACCAAAAAAGGTGTGTAATGGTGTGTGATCGTTTCTAGACCGCTCCTCCGAGCTCGTAGGCGCGATATTTGAGCCATTTGGCGATGCCGTCGAGGTCTGGAAATGAGGTGGCTAAAAAAATGGGATTCAGACGGCAGGACGGCCCGTGTGATCCCAAAAGTGCTGGAGGCACGACGAGAAGGTAGCCCCGGATGGAATCCGGGGTTCCGTTGTTGAGGGTTCGAATTAACAAGCCGGTGATGGCGAGTATTCGAAGGGCTTCTCGCAGAGATTTAAGCAGCATCGAAAGCAAGTGAGTCACTCGGAGGCCGTCTTCCTGAGAAGAAGCTCGATAATGGGCTTCGGGATGAGGTGAGAACTTCCGCATCCCACGCTCAGCCAGATATTTCTAGGGGTGGGATCCGGGGGCTGCGCTCCTTCGTCGCTTGCACCCCGGCTACCATCTGGCCGTGCCTCCAGCACTCTGGTTGTGTGAGGGGCGTTCCGAAGTCGACTTTAACTTTCGGCTATACTGCCGCGCATCACAAATTGTGATTTGGGGTTGAGTATGGGGATGAGATGTTTCAGAGGTTCGAGAAGGGCAAAGCCCTGAAATAGGGAAGCCTAGGGCAACGCCCTAGGTGGGAGGTCTCTGAGCCGTGGAGGGCTGAAGGCCCGGTCTAACAGCTCACGGCTTCGCCCGTTAACCCGCTTGCACAATGGTCTTCGGGCATGTTGATGAACAAAGAAGCCTCTTGCTCGACCAAGATTGCGGTTGCTTCCAACCTAGGGCGCCGCTCCGCTTGCCCTAGGCTGTCATAGGTCACCCTTTCAGGGTTCGAGAAGGGCAAAGCCCTGAAATAGGGAAGCCTAGGGCAACGCCCTAGGTGGGAGGTCTCTGAGCCGTGGAGGCTGAAGGCTCGGTATAACAGCGCCCGGCTTCGCCCGTTAACCCGCTTGCACAATGGTCTTCGGGCCCGTTGATGAACAAAGAAGTCTCTTGCTCAACCAAAATTGCGGTTGCTTCCAACCTAGGGCGTCGCTCCGCTTGCCCTAGGCTGTCATAGGTCACCCTTTCAGGGTTCTCTGAAATCCACCTTTCACAAAAAGTGATGCGCGCCAGTATACAACCCGCTGGGAGGACCATCTTGATGAAGGGCTAAGACATTTCTTCGCGGACGTCGATTTTTCCGGTGACGGCGGCTGTGATGAGAGCTCGGCGGTATTCGGCGAGGGTGTCGAGGGCGGTTTGGACTTTAGCAGTGAGCTTGTCGATTTTGTCGGTCTGTTGATCGAGATACTCGGCGATGGCGGTTTGTTCAGAAAGTGGAGGCAGGAGGACGGTAAATTTTCGAATGTCTGCTTGGAAAAGGTGGGGCACACCCTGTCCGTCTTTCTTACTCTGGATTATATTTTGAATGTATTCTGAGGTTAGCCATCTCCATAGGAATGGGCTGTTGATTTTGTTAGAGCGAAGGACGGCAATAGAGCTATTTACAGTTGCAGGCGCAGGAAGTTCTCTCACAAAATTAGTTATGCCGAGAGTGGAACCATCTTTTGCTAAAAGAACATCTCCCTTTTGCAGCATGATTTCAGGGGATTCTAAGTAACGCTCTTTTGTGATGAAGTTTACATTCTTAAAATCGATCTTCCCCTGTCCTTTTATGTTGGGCGTTGACAAAAAGATGGCTCCTTTATCGACATATTCCGATGCCGTTAATCCTTTCCAACCAAGCCGAGCCTTAACTGTGACAAGATGATCCAGATGCTTAACCTTCCAATGCTTAGGAACCTCACCAAGCCAATCGACCCCGGAGGGTTTGAGGGTGGCGGTGGGGTCGAGGCCTCGGGTGACGGTGTGGGAGATGAGGGCGGATCGTTTTTCTTTGAGGGTGGCGATGAGGGTGCGCTTTTTTGCGATGAGGGTATCGATTTTGGCCGTGCGTTCGTCGAGGAATTTGGCAATGGCTTCTTGTTCGGGGAGCGGGGGAAGGGGGACGTGTATGTTTTCGATAACACCCATCCCAATATTCTGTTGAGTTCCGAAACTCCAGTGAAGTTCTACGGCCGTTTGAAACTCACTCGAATGAAGATAGTGAAACATGAATTTTGGAGAAATCAGGCCCTTGTCGCAGCGAATCGCAGCAAGTGGCGACCAAATGTTAAAATGATCAGTGGTCTCGACCATCGCCACACGACCAGTCGTTGCTCCAGATTTAACCATGTAAATGTCATGGAGCATTGGTGAGTATTTTTTACTAAATCGAGAGTCATCTTCTTCGGAGATGTAGCCTCGAATTTTTTTGAAATTGATTTTACTGTTTTGAATCGCTTCTGCGGACACAAATGGAACCCCTGCCGGAATAAACTCCGGAGTTTCGTGAGGTCCGTCAGTGACTGGAGTAGAAACACACCACTTTAATGGCAGCGCTTCCCAATGAACAGGAACCCTCCCCATCCACTCAACCCCGCTGTTCTTAAACTTTGGATATGGCTTCATGCGGTGAGGTCTTGCAGTAGTTCCACAATATCGGATTCGAGCCCTTTGAGGTCGCTTTCGATGTCTGCAAGAGGGCGGGGTGGCTCGTAGACGTAGAAGTGGCGGTTGAGTGGAATTTCGTAGCCAACCTTGGTTTTGCTTTCATCAATCCAAGCGTCGGGCGCGTGGGGGAGGACTTCACGCTCGAAGTATTCGGTGATGCTTTCCTTGAGAGGGACGGTTTCGGTGTCGCGGAGGTCGGCGTCGGGCTCGGGGTCGCCGTTGGGCTTGAGGCAGATTTGTGCGCTTTCGTCGCGTTCGCTGAGGGCGGCAAGGACCGCTTTCAGTTCGGGGGCGGTGAGGCGGACCCCGCCTTCGCGGTCGAGGGGCTTGAGGGTGGCGAGAAACTCTTTGCGATCTTGGAAGAGTTGCTCCTCGGTCGCGGTGCGGAAAGTTTCTAACAGCTTGCGGATGGTCTCTTGGCGTTCTTTGCCCAGTTCAATTTCTTTCAGGCGAATAGCTTCGTTCTTCTTCTTGGAAGTGGTGAGGTTGAGGAAGGCGGCCTGCTCTTCGAGGCGGGCGATGCGTTCGGCACTGGCTTGGAAGTTGAGGCGAAGGGGGCGCTCGACGGTGATTTTGTGAAAGCCGAAGTCGTCGTTGTCGAAGACTTTGGAAACGATGAGTTCCTTCTCTTTCTCGTCGATGATGAACTTACGAGATTCATCGTGGATGAAGTTGCCATGAATTTGGCTGAGGTCTCCGATGTGATCGGGGTCGCGCTCGTTGTCTTTGGGGTCGCCAATTTTGCGGCGCTTGTTACCGAGGCTTTTCTTCATAGGGACCCAGAAGTTGCGCCCGTCGATGAGTTGGATTTTGCCTTTCCGGCGCGTTTCTTTACGGTTGGAGAGGACCCAGACGTAGGTCGAGATTCCGGTGTTGTAGAAGAGCTGTTCCGGGAGGGCGACGATGGCTTCGAGCCAGTCGTTCTCGATGATCCATTGCCGGATGTTGGATTCGCCACTGCCGGCATCACCGGTGAAGAGGGGAGAGCCATTGAAGACGATGGCGAGACGACTGCCGCCATCGCGCGGGGAGCGCATCTTGGCGAGCATGTGCTGGAGAAAGAGGAGGGCGCCGTCGTTTTTGCGAGGAAGACCGGCACCGAAGCGGCCTTCATAGCCGAGGCTTTCTTTTTCGGCGTCAATGTATTTGAACTGTTGCTTCCAATCGACGCCAAAGGGCGGGTTGGCGAGCATGTAGTCGAAGGTGATTTTGTTCTCTTCGGCATCACGATCGAAAGCGTCGGCAGTGAAGGTGTCGCCCTGATGAATGTTCTCGGCGTTTTCGCCCTTAATGAGCATGTCGGACTTGCAGACGGCCCAGGCTTCGTCGTTCCAGTCTTGTCCAAAAAGGTGGGGGTTGGATTCTTCGTTGAGTTCCTTGAGGTAGGCTTCGGCGACGGAGAGCATGCCGCCCGTTCCGCAGGCAGGGTCGTAGATGGTCTTGACGATATGGCCTTGGGTGAGGTCTTTCTCGGGAGAGAGAAGGAGGTCGACCATGAGGCGGATCACCTCGCGCGGGGTGAAGTGCTCTCCGGCTTCCTCATTGGATTGCTCCGCGCCAATGCGAATGAGCTCTTCGAAGACGTATCCCATCTGGGTGTTGTCGACGGCTTCGGGGGAGAGGTCGAGGTCGGGCTTGCAGAAGGCTTTGACCACTTCGTAGAGGAGGTTCTTCTCGGCCATCTTGGAGATTTGTTGGTCCAAGGAGAACTTGTCCATAATGGCCCGGACATTGGGAGAGAAGGAGTTGATGTAGCTGTTGAGATTGGGGGCGAGTTGGTTGGGGTCGTCGAGAAGAGAGGGCAGGCGGTTGCCCTCGGCGTCGGTCGCGCCGGGTAGGCAGAAGTGCAGCGGCGAGAGGTTGTAGAATTGGGCTCCGGTGACGCGGGTGAGTTTGGCACGGATGATGGATTCGCCTTTGCCCTTGAGAGTGGAGTGCTCGGCGATGGTGGCCTTCTTGGTGGGAGCAAGAATGGCATCAAAGCGCTTGAGGACGGTGAGAGGGAGAATGACTTTGCGGTATTCGTTGCGCTTGTAGGGGCCGCGAAGGAGGTTGCAGATTCCCCAGATGAAGTTGGCGATTTGAGAGTGGTTTTCGGCAGGCATTCTGAAAGAGAATGTCAGGTCAACGGGATTGGGCAAGGACTGGGAGAGGGTGAGCAAGATCTTGCTTTCTGACAGATGGCAATCTTTCCGCTGAGGCGCTGGTTCTCAGGAAAATTGACGGTCTACGAGAGTGGTGCAAGAGGTTCCTTATTATTCAAAAAGGGCGTTTTTTAAAATAAGGAGGGTGAGTGCGGGCCTTATTTCACGATTGTGTGATATGGAAAGTGGCCGTCTTACTGAGCGCAAAGGGCGGCGAGGAGGCGGGCGGAGGCGTTGCGGATGGCTTTGTCGGTGCCGTTGTAGTGGTTGATGAGGAGGGCGAAGGCGTATTTGTCGCCGGATTTGGTGACGAGGTAGCCGGCCCAGGCGCGGACGCGTTCCATGGAACCGGATTTGGCGATGACGCGTCCTTCGGCGGAGGTGCCGCTGCCGAAGTAACGCATGGTGCCACTGCGACCGGCGACGGGGAGTGAGGTGCGGAAGATGGGCGCGTGTTCGGAGTGTGCGACGAGTTTGAGAATGTGGGCGGTTTGGCGGGCGGTGAGGGTGTTTTGGGGGGAGAGGCCGGAGCCGTCGTGGGCGATGAATCCATTGAGATTAACGCCTTGTTCTTTCCAGTGGGAAACGAGTTTCTTTTGGGCGGCGAGGGTGGTGCCTTGCGGGGTGAGGGCTTTGAAGAGGCATTCGGCATTGAGGTTGATGCTCTTTTGGTTGGTGGAGATGATGAGTTTGGACAGGGCGGGGCTTTTGGTGGTGTGGAGGAGGTGTTCTTCTTTGGTGGTGGTGCCGCGTTGCACCTTGATTTTGGCGACGGAGAAGTCGTTCTTTTTGAGGTAGGATTGGAAGGCGGTGAGGCAGGAGAGGGGTGGGTCGGGGAGGGCGCCTTTGATGGTGAAGTTGCCTCCCGCTGGGACGGAGCCGCGGAGGGTGATGAGTTTGCGGCGGGGGCCGACGTAGGCGTAACCTTGGTCGCCGCTGCTGGAGGAGCCGGTGCGCATGTGGTTCTCGAAGGTGACGCCGGGGGGCTTGGGGTAGGTGGAGACGAGGCGGGCGGGGGAGCCTGAGTTGCCGGGCTTGAAGGTGATCTGGTAGCTATTTTTGTGGAAGTTGAGGCCGCAGGGTCCGGCGCCGTAGTAGTTGCCGATATCGCCCCAGAGCCATTGGTTAGGGGTGCTGCGGTCTTCGAAGCGGGAAGGGTCGGCGATGAGGGTGCCGGTGATTTCGCTGAGGTCGGCGGCGAGGAGGGCTTTGTGCCAGGTGGGGAATTCGACGTTGAGGCTGGTGGAGGCGAGGAGCGGATCGCCGCCGCCTTTGATGATGAGGTTATCACCGTCGCGATAGAGACGGGTTTGGAATTTGTAGTCGGGCCCGAGGATTTGGAGAGCGGTGGCGGTGGTGATCGCTTTTTGAACGGAGGCGGGGGTGAGGGCGAGATCGGGGTTGTGGAGGAGAGAGGGGGTGGGCTCTTTGGCTTCGCTTTCTTCGGTCGCTTCGTCGTCTTCGGTCACTTTCGTGGCTGCTTCGGTTTTTGGCTCTTCCAAGGGAATCATGGCGAAGCCGACGGAGGCTGTTTTGAGGGCGGGGTCGGCGAGGAAGCGTTCCAAGGGTTCGGCGAGGAGAAGCGGAGTTCCGAAGAACAAGGCGATGAAGTAAAGAGTTTTATTCATGGGCGGCAGGAGATTTACGAATGAGGGTGAGTCCGAGTTGAAAGTAGGAGACGCCCGACCAGACGGTGAAAATGGAGGCGAGGATGGCGGGGTAAATCGGGGAGAAGGGAACCCACTTGAGCATGACCCAGCCGAGGGCGATCATCTGGGTGACGGTGCAGACTTTGCCCGACCAGTGCGGGATGATTTTAACGCCGGTTTGATAGTGGTGGAGAATCCAGAGGCCGCCCACGATGATGATGTCGCGGGTGACGACGAGGACGATGAACCAGACCGGGAGTCGCCAGCCCTCGGGGCCCCACGGAAAAACGGCAAGGGTGGTAAGGGCGAAGAGGAGAAGGCACTTGTCGGCAAGGGGATCGAGAAAGGCTCCGAGTTTGGAAAATTGATTGAGCTTGCGGGCGAGGTAGCCGTCGAGGGCGTCGGAGACTGCGGCGACGATGAAGATGATGACCGCTGCCCAGCGGAGGGCTTCGTTGCCTGAGCCATCTTTGATACTGAAACTATAGTAAATGGCGACCGTTACGAAGAACGGGATGCACAAGAGGCGAAAGATGGTGATGTAGGTGGGAATGTTCACCGGTGAGGGAGGCTCGAAGGGCTAGAGATGTCTTTGGCTACTTTGGAGTGAATTGTTGCGGAGGACAAGTTTACACAATGGGGTAGCCGGTGCTTTCGGTGAGTTGACGGAAGAGTTGGGCGAGGTGGGTGGTGATGGGGCCGGTTTTTCCTTGATTAAAGACGGTGGCGTCGATGCGGTTGACGGGGACAATCTCGCCCATGGTGCCGGTGCAGAAGACTTCGTCTGCTTGGTGGATTTCTGGTTCGGGGATGTCGCGAATTTCGAGGGCAAGGTTGTGGTCTTGGCAGAGCTTGATGACGGTGTCGCGGGTAATGCCGGTGGGGCAGGCTTTGGTGGTGGAGGTGAGGACGATGTTGTCTTTGACCAAAAAGACATGGGTGGCGTTCGTTTCGGCGAGGTTGTCGTCGGTGTCTAACATGAGGGCGTCGTCGGCTCCGGCGTCGTTGGCTTCGAGTTTGGCCAAGATGGAGGTGAGCTGGTTGCAGGAGTGGATGCGTTGGTCGAGAACGTTGGCGAAGGGACGGCGTTGTTGGGCGGTGTGGAGGAAGAGTCCGGAAGTGCCGTATACGGGGGCTTTGTGTTCGGCGAGGATGAAAAGGGAGCAACCTTGGGTGTTGATGCGAGGGTCGAGTCCGGAGGTGTATTTGAGGCCGCGGGAAAGGGTGAGGCGGATGTGAACCGCGTCGTGCATCTGGTTGGCGGCAAGGGTTTGGCGCAGGGCCTCGATGATTTCTTCGCGGCTGGGTAGGCCTTGATAGCGCAGCATCTCGGCGCTTTTGAAGAGGCGGTCGAGGTGCTCGTCGAGCTTGAATATTTTTCCGCTGTAGAGTCTCAGTCCTTCCCAGCAGGCGTCGCCGTTTTGCACGGAGGAATCGAAGGGGCTCACTCCGGCTTGCTCGCGAGGAACGAGGTCGCCGTTGAGGGAGACGATGAGGTTCTCGTTTTTGGAATTGAATGTTTGGAGCATGGCTGGGAGTTAGCAGTGAAGTTCGAGAAGGTCTTTGGGCTGTTGGGTGATGTTGAGGTTACCCTCCGGGGTGGCGATGATGACGTCTTCGATGCGGACGCCGAAAGCGTTTTCGAGATAGATGCCGGGTTCGACGGTGAAGGCCATGCCGGGTGCGATGATTTCGTTGGGGGTTGAAGGGGAGAGGTTGAGGCCGGGGTCGTGGGTTTCGAGTCCGATGCTGTGGCCGAGTCCGTGGGTGAAGCTCTTTCCGTGGCCGGCCTGGGTGATGACTCCGCGTGCTATTTGGTCGACGTCGTGGGTCTGCGCCTGAGGTTTGAGGTGGGCGATGGCGGCTTCTTGGGCCTTTCTAACAATTTCGTAAACTTCGTGCTCCTGCGAGCTGGCTTTGCCGATGGAGATGGTTCGAGTCATGTCGGAGGCGTAGCCCTGATAGATGACGCCGAGGTCGAGGAGAAGGATATCGTTGTCCTTGATGGGGGTGTGGTCGGGAAGGTGATGGATTTCCCAAGCGTTGCCCCCGGCGGCGACGATGGGGGCGAAGGAGTAACCGTCGATTTCTTCTCGTTGGCCGATTTCGGTGAGGATGATGCCTTGGACGGTGCGCTCGGTGAGGCCGGGTTTGATTTGGGGGATGACGGCGTTGAAGATGCTTTCGTTAATGAGTTGGGACTGGATGAGGAGCTCGATTTCGGCGGGGGACTTATACCGGCGGGTATGCTCGATGACTGAGCAAGGAGTGAGGCTTTTGGACGGGAGTTTTTCCGAGAAGGAGAGGAACTGGGGATGGGTGAGAGTGAGGTCAACGCCTACGTTGGTGGCTTCGGAGGTGATTCTTTTTGCGATGTCGTCGATGGGGGAAGGCGAGGTGCTGAGTTCGAGTTGGGATTGGACGGGCTGCGTTTGTTGTTGGGCCCAAGGGAGAGTGCGGAAGGAGGTGTAGAGGACTGCTGTTTCTGCGGTGAGAAGGAGGGTGTGGGGTTCGCCACGGAATCCGGTGGCATAGCGGACATTCGCCTGGTTGCGGGTGACGAGAGCGTCGATTCCTTGGGTCGCCATTTGGTTGCGAATGGCCGAGAGTCGCGCCCTCATTTCAGCAGGAGTGAATGGGTGAGGGGTGGGCATAGGGAGTCGTTTGAGTGAAAAAATTGACTACTCTTTTTTCCAAGCGCTTGCTTCGCCGGGGACGAGTGTGAGGGGGTGTTCTTTGCCGTTGGCAACGATGAGGCACTTTCCTCCCTGTTGGCTGGAAACTTGGTAGCTGGCGACTTGTCCGTCCTTCCAGATGATATCGACTTCGAAGCCGCCTCTTGCTCTCAGGCCGGTGATGGTGCCGTTGGCCCAATCGCTGGGGAGGGTGGGGAGGAGTTGGATGATTTGGGTGCCGTCTTCTTGGGTGAGGTGGCTTTGGAGGAGCATTTCGGCGATTCCGGCGGTGAGTCCAAAGTTGGCATCGATTTGGAAGACGCGGCCATGGTTGAAGAGGTTGGTTTCGAAGCCTTGGGCCACGTTTTTGATGGAGGTGAGTGCTTTCTCTCCGTCGCCTGCGCGGGCCCATAAGGCAATTCTCCAAGCCCCGGGCCAGCCTCCTCGGAGGCCGCGTTGGATGAGGGAGGTGCGGGCGGCTTGGAAGAGTTCGGGTTCGTCTTGAGGATTGAGTTGGGGGCTGGGGAAGAGTCCGTAAAGGTGAGAGACATGGCTGTGGGGATTGTCGGGGTTGTCCCAATCGACGAGCCATTCTTGCAGTTGACCGTGGCGACCAATTTGCATGGGAGCCAAACGTTGGCGGGCCTTGGAGACTTTTTCTCGAAACTCAGCGTCGCTATCTAACAGTTCGCTCGCTCGCATACAGTTGGCAAAGAGGTCACGCAGAAGTTGGAGGTCCATGGTGGGTCCGTCGCAATGAGATACTCCGGAGCGATCGGCGCTGAGACCGTCCTCGGTCCCTCCGCCGTGGCTGTGTTCGGGTGAGAGGGACGGGGAGGTGATGAGAAGTCCTTCTTGGTTTTCGACGAGGACATCAAGGAAGAACTGGGTGGCTCCTTTGATGACGGGATAGCTTTCGGCGAGGAAGTCGGCGTCTTGAGTGTAGAGATAATGCTCCCAAAGATGCTGGCAAAGCCATGCGCCGCCGGTGGGCCACATGCCCCAATGGGCTCCGTCAACAGGGGCGGTTCCGCGCCAGAGGTCGGTGTTGTGATGGGTCATCCATCCTTGGGCTTGATAGTGGGTCTTGGCGGTGGCGGCTCCGGGTTTTTGTAATTCGGAGGCCATGCGAAGGAAGGGTTCGTGGCATTCGCTGAGGTTGCAGACCTCGGCGACCCAGTAGTTCATCTGGATATTGATGTTGATGGTGTATTTGCTGGCCCAAGGGGGGCTCACGTCGGCGTTCCAAATGCCCTGTAGGTTGAGCGGTTGGGTTCCGGGGCGGGAGCCGGCTATCATGAGGTAGCGGCCGTATTGAAAGAGGAGTTCGGCGAAAGAGTCTTCTAACACTTCTTCGGCAATGGCGGAGCGGAGGTCGCTGATGAGAGGGGTGTCGGCAATCTCATCGCCCAGTTGAAAAGAGACGCGGTTGAAGAGGGCTTGGTAGTCTTCGATGTGTCGTTGTTGGAGTTCGGGGAAGTCTTTGTCTGCGAGCGCGGTGAAGGTGTCGTTGAGTTTTGCTACGGGGTCGCCGCTGACGTCTTGGGCGTTGACGAAGCTGGTGGCCGCAGAGAGCACGATGGTGACGGAGTCGGCGTCTCTGACGGAAATTTTGTTTTGGTAGGTGGTGACAGGTCCTTGAGCACGTACTGAAGTTCCTCCTTCGGCATAGACTTTGATTCGGGTGGCGAATTGGGTTCCGGGCTCGTCCCAGTTGGCGATGAGGGCTCGGGAACTGCTTTGGAATTGCTCGGGGCGGGGAGCGACTTGACCTTCGATGAGCAAGCTGCCGTCTTCCTCAGCGCGGGAGGTGGTGGGGTGTGGGCTGGTGAGGCTGACATCAAAGTTCAGGCGGTTTGCTCGATTGCAGTCGAGTTGAATGACGATGGCGTCGTCGGGGGCGGAGGCGAAGATGGTGCGCTTGAAGTTGGTATCTCCGATTTGATAGGAGACGGTGGTGGTCGCTGTTTTTAAGTCGAGTTCGCGGCGATAGTTGCTCGATTTTTCTCCGGTGGGGAAATTGAGGAGCAGGTCGCCCAGTGGTTGGTAAGCGGCCTGATAGATGGGAGTGCCCATCATTTCTTCGGCCAGCTCTTCGGCTTCGGCATACTTTTCGTCGGCAAGAAGTTGCCGCACGGGGGCGAGGTGTTGGTAGGCCTCGGGATTGTCGTAAGACTGGGGGCTGCCGCTCCAAAGGGTGTCTTCGTTGAGCTGCAAGCGCTCCAGGTTAGGTCCGCCGTAGACCATGGCGCCGAGTCTGCCGTTGCCGATGGGGAGGGCGTCGGCCCACTCTTCGGCGGGATGTTCGTAGGCGAGAGTGAGGGGCGCTGCTTTTCCGGAGAGTATTGAGAGAGCGAGAAGAAGCGGTGTTGAAATATGCATTCTCGTGAGTTGGGAGATAGGTTTAGTCGTTGTCTTTGCGGTGGACGAAGACGCGTGCGCCGGGCTTGTTGATGAGGTAGGAGTAAGCCCATTGCAGGAGGACGAAGAGCTTGGAGCGGAAGCCGACGAGGAAGACGACGTGGACCATGAGCCAGGCAACCCAGGCGAAAAATCCCTTCATGCGAATCTTCTCTGTTTGCATGACGGCGTGGTTTTTTCCGATAATGGCCATGTTGCCTTTGTCCCAGTAGGCAAACTTGGGGCGGAGGGAGACTTTGCGCTGGGCGTGATCGGTGGTCTCGAGGCGAGCTTCTTCTTTGAGGAGCTTGGCGATATGTTTACCGGCTTGTGCGGCTGCGGGGGAGAGTCCGGGAACTTTGAGGCCGTTCTTATCGACCAGGTTGATGATGTCTCCGGCAGCAAAGAGGTCGGGATGTCCGGGGAGGGAGAGGTCGGGTTCGACGGCGATGCGTCCGCCGCGATCAGTTTCGATTCCGATTTGTTTGGTGAGGTCGTTGGCTTGCACTCCCGCAGCCCAGATGATGGTTTCGGCTTCGATCCAGCCTTCGTCGGAGACGAGGGAAGAGGAGGTCTCTTTATTAAGGTGGACGCGACCGGGTTGGATGTCATCGACGGTGGGTCCGAGGAGGACCTCGACGCCGAGGTCTTGCAGTCGGTGTTTGGCGTATTCGGAGAGTTGAGGGTCGAAAGGGGCAAGCAGGCGGCTGCCAGCTTCTACGAGAACAATGTTGAGGTCCGCGGGATCGATGTTTCGGAAGTCAGCGCGAATGGCGCGGCGTACGAGGTCAGAAAAGGCTCCTGCGAGCTCAACTCCGGTGGGGCCTCCTCCAATCAAGACGATGGTCATGAGGCGGCGGCGTTGGGCAAGGTCTTTGGTGATTTCGGCGTGTTCGAGGGCTTCGAGGACACGAGCGCGGACTTGAAGGGCATCGGAGAGAGACTTGAGTCCGATGGTGTGTTCGGCCCAGCCGTCGTTCCCGAAGAAAGAGGTGCGTGCTCCGCAGGCGAGGACGAGATAGTCGAAGGGGTATTCGTGTTCCGCTGAGGTGGCGACTTTGCTGCTGGCATCGACTTTGATAATGGTGTCGAGGAGCACTTTGACGTTTTCGGCTTTGGAAAGAATACCGCGCAAGGACCGGGCAATGTCGGGAGCCGCGAGGGAGGTAGTGGCTACTTGGTAGAGGAGGGGTTGAAAAAGGTGGTGGTTCTCTTTGTCGATGAGGGTGACTTGGAAGCGCGGGTCATCGGCAAGCTTTTGGGCACAGGAGAGACCGGCGAAACCGCCGCCGATAATAAGAACGTTCTTTGGTCCAGGCACAGGCGGAGTCTAGTTCATATTTGAAGAATAGAAAGCAGTGAGGTTGTGGATGCGGTCTTTCAATCGCGGCTGTCGCGGTTGACGAAGACGCGGGCCCCGGGTTTGTCTACGAGGTAGGCGTAGGCCCATTGCATGAGAACGAAGAGTTTGGAGCGGAAGCCGACGAGGAAGGCGACGTGGATGAGGAGCCAGGCAATCCAGGCGAAGAAGCCTTTCATGCGAATCTTCTCGGTTTGCATAACGGCTTGGTTTTTGCCGATGATGGCCATGGTGCCTTTGTCCCAATAGGCGAACTTGGGGCGGAGGGAGACTTTGCGCTGGGCGTGGTCGGTGGTCTCGAGGCGGGCTTCTTCTTTAAGGAGTTTGGCGATGTGCTTGCCGGCTTGGGCGGCGGCGGGGGAGAGGCCGGGGACTTTGACTCCGTTTTTGTCGACGAGGTCGATGATGTCGCCGGCTGCAAAGAGGTCGGGATGGCCGGGGAGGGAAAGGTCGGGTTCGACGGCGATGCGGCCTCCGCGATCGGTTTCGACGCCGATCTGTTTGGTGAGGTCATTTGCTTGGATGCCTGCGGACCAGATGATGGTTTCAGCTTCGATCCAGCCGTCTTCGGAGACGAGAGAAGAGGAAGAGGGTTTATTGAGGTGGGCGCGGCCGGGCTGGATGTCATCGACACGAGGACCGAGAAGGACTTCGACGCCGAGGTCTTGCAGGCGGCACTTGGCGTAGTCGGAGAGTTGGGGGTCGAAGGGTTTGAGGAGTCGGTCGCCGGACTGAACGAGGACGATGTTGAGATCGGCGGGGTCGATGTTGCGAAAGTCAGATCGCATGGCGCGTCGCACAAGGTCGGAGAAGGCTCCTGCGAGTTCAACTCCGGTGGGGCCACCGCCAACTAGCAGAATGGTCATGAGGCGGCGGCGTTCGGCGAGGTCTTCGGTGATTTCGGCCTCTTCGAGGGCTCCAAGGACGCGAGCTCGCACGCGGTGAGCGTCTTCAAGGGACTTGAGGCCGATGGTGTGCTGGGCCCATTCGTCTTTACCGAAGAAGGAGGTGCGCGCTCCGCAGGCGAGGACGAGGTAGTCGAAGGAATAGCTGCGTTTTTCGGAGGTGGCGATTTTGGCAAGGGGGTCGACTTGGGTGATGGTGTCGAGAAGGACTTTGACGTTTTCGGCTTTGCTGAGGATGGCGCGCAGGGAGCGGGCAATGTCGGGGGCTGCAAGGGAAGTGGTGGCGACTTGGTAGAGAAGGGGCTGAAAGAGGTGGTGGTTCTCTTTGTCGATGAGAGTGACTTGGAAGCGAGGGTCGTCAGCAAGCTTTTGGGCGCAGGCAAGGCCAGCGAATCCGCCGCCGATGATGAGAACGTTTTTGGGACCAGTCACGGGCGGGACTTTAGCGAAATTTTGGGAGATGGAAAGGGTGACCTCGATGCGGCAGGGCCTGCCTACGCCCTCCCGTTTTTTTAGATGGAGACTTCCTGAGGTGGTTCGGGGCTGGTCTTCTGTGGGGGGTGAAGAAGGATGGTGCGGAGGATGCCGCGTAGGTTCCATTCCTTGACTAAGATATCGCGAGCAAGGAAGTCGAGGAGTGCGGCATCGCTCGGGGTTTTCCAAGGGTCGGAGATGTTTTCGCTGGGGAGAAGGCTGACTCCATGAACCATTTGATAGAGTCGGCTGGCGAGCACGCGGGGAGTGACAGGGTTGCGGTCGTCGAGGAGCCAGTTGGCGAGTCCCAGACGATTGGGTTCGGCACTCATGGGGAGGGGGTTGAAGGGGAGGGTGGGGCGGATTTCTGGAGTCGGAGTGGGACCTGCGACAGGGACGAGGAAGCCGGTGTTTTGAAGGGTGGAGACCTCGTTGGAGGCGTTGATGGCCCGGGTTGTTCGGTCGCGGGCAGCGGGGCTTTTACTACGAAGGTAGTAGTTGAAGAGGAGGTCTTCGCGAGGGAATTCGTTGCGAACGGCTTCGAGGAGGGCTTTGCCGTCGCGAAGGTGCGCGATTTCGATTTCGCTCAGGACGCTGCGATAGATTTGGAGTTCGTCGAGGAGGGTGGGCTGGGCTTCAACTGAGCTAGGGCTGTGGAATGAAAGTATTCCTGCGGGGGCTTTGGCGATGCCATAGAGGTTGTCGTTGGTGGTGGTGAGAGGAACTTGTTGGGCGTCGATCCAGAATTGAAACCCTTCGGTTTTGCGAGACCCGTTGTAGGTGATGGCAAGGTGATGCCATTGGCCTGGTTTGGGAAGGATTTGAGCTTTGACTGCGAGGGCATTGGCGGATGAACCATTGAGGAGAGCGATGGTGAGGCTGTCGGAGGCGAGGTTGAGTCGAAATCCGACGGGGGCTCCTTGGCTCGTTTGTGCAAAGAAGAGGGGGGACTCTGATTCAGGGAGGGCGGCTAAGTTGAGGAAGAAGGAAAAGGTGAAGGCGCGATCAGAAGAGAGGGGGAGACCTTCGAAGTTTGCGGGGGCGGCGAGAGCGGTGCCTTGCACTCCTTCGGCGAAGGTGGCAGGCGGGCGCAGGCGGGCGACGGGCTGAGGGGCGAGGTCTTGGGGGCTGGCGCTATCAAAGGAAAAAGCGACGGCGAGGTCGGGGATGCTGACAGCAGGTTCCTCTAGAGCGAGCCATTGCGCAAAATTGACGGTGGCGGACTCAGGAACGTCTTGAGCGGCTTTCCAAGCAATAGGTTCAGCGCCTTGCGATATTTTGAGGGCTTCGATTTGTTGAGGGGTATGGATAGGCAGGAAGGGGGGGGTGGCGATGTCTCCTTTGGCGGCGGGGGGGAAGGTGGGAAGAAAGGCGGGTAAGACTTCGGCGGCACTGGGCCAAAGGTCGTTGGGGGTGGCTGGTTGAGTGAGGTCGATGGCGAGCAGGTTTTGAGCGACTCGTTGGCTCAAGGAGTTGATGTCTGCGCGGTGAGGGAGACGGGTCCAAGCGGTGGCAATGGCACCTTGTTGGCCTGCGGCCGGGAGGAGATCACCGGCGAGGGATTCGCGAAAGAAGTCGTCGAGAGCGAAGCT
The DNA here is from genome assembly GCA_051251855.1 of Roseibacillus sp. GTDB lineage: Bacteria > Verrucomicrobiota > Verrucomicrobiia > Verrucomicrobiales > Akkermansiaceae > Roseibacillus. The sequence goes on along the minus strand of JBPOGI010000007.1, from coordinate 303,788 downwards.
GGGGTTGGCGATTTCGGTATCGAGCCAGCGCAGGTAGGGGGCGAAGGTGCTGTCGGTGGAAACGGGGCGAGCACCGGAGAGGAGGAGGAGGCGGGTCTTGAAGAATTCGGCGAAGGGTCTTTGTCGCAGCATGCTGTCGATGAGGTCGCCACGCGCGGGTTGGTGTTGATTGTTGTAAGTGACTTCGGCGGGGTTGGGGTTGCGACCAAAGAGAGAGCGTGCGAGAAAAGCGAATTCTTGGTCTTCGACTGGGGATTCTGCGGAGAGAGAGTGTGGTCGAGCGGAGCCGTTGGCAATGGGAAGGGCGGCCCAGTGGCTCTCGGTGGGAGTGCCTTGTTTGATCCAGCGCCAGAGGATGGCTTTGTCGCGCTCGGGAAGGACGATGGGGTGGTCGGCGACGATTTTTTCCCAGAGAAGGGATTTCTTGGGGCTGTTGTCGGAGGTGACGGAGGCGACGCCAGAGGGGCGGTCGAGACTGAGTCCTGCCATGGAGTTCTCTTCGTTATGGCACTGAAGGCACTCGCGAGTCAGGAGGGGGCGAATGTGTTGGTTGAAGGAAATTTTGGAGGGGACATTGGGGTCACCCGCCCAAGGGTCTTTCTCCCGACACGAGGTGAGGGGAAGAAGAAGAGCAAGAAGGAGCCAGCGCACGGGGAAAGGGAAGCAGGACAAGAGCTTGGGGAGAAGGGGGCTTTGAGTCAGTGGAGTGATTCCCCGATAAGAAAAAACCCCTCGTGGCGCAGGCCAGCGAGAGGTTTGAGAATGTTTCGTGTCAGAAGGCTATTGCGGTTTGTCCGGGGCGAGGGAGTGAACTTCTTCTTCCGCAGGAACGTCGGACGCAGGGGCCGGAGTGGTGGGTGCGCTTTCCTGCTTGGGTTCCTCTACAGAGTCCCCGTTCGCCTCGGGCTTTGGACCGCTGTCGTTGGGGCCTTTGGAGCGGGCTCCGTTGACGATCATCTTACGGCCCATGAAGGGTTGGTCGTGGAGCACCTCGACGGCGCGCTCGGCCTCTTCCATGTTAGCCATATTAACGAATCCGTAGCCTTTGGACTTGTGGGTGTGGCGGTTGTAGACCAGTTCGACCTTGCGGACGGCGCCAACGCCTTTGAAGAGTTCTTCTAGGTCATACTCGGTGGCATCGTAGGAGAGGTTGCCGACGTAGAGACGAGGGGTTTCGACTTTGGTCGGTGGGGGAGTCTTTTTGCGCGGTTGGCGAGGCTTTTGGCCTTCTCTTTGCCCTTGGCTTTGGCCTTTTTCAACACGTCCACCGCCGGAAACACGGCCGGACTTCTTCGCTGCCTGCTTTTTGGAGGCGTTGTTTTGTTGTCCGCTCTTTTGTTGGCTTCCTTTGGCTGGTGCGTCGGTCTCTTTGTAAAGTCCGACTGCCTTGAGGCATTTTTGCCAGAAGGTGAGGGGCTTCTTGCGTGGACGCCGTCCGCGTGAGGGTTGTAATTCGTTGCGCTTGTCACCGGCATTGCCACCGCCGCCGCTATTGCCGCCACGGTTGTTGCGATTGCCTCCTTGGCTACGGTTGCCGCCTTGTCCGCCTCCCTGTCCGCCTCTGCGGTTTTGGTTACGATTGCGATTTCCGCCATTTCCGCCACTGCGGTTGTTTCGATTTTGGTTCTGTTCAGACATTGTCTTGTTTCGGTTCGTCCGTTCGAACTGGGAAGACCGCCACAGAATAAGCAAGGGAATGTCTGCTACCACGAATTGTCGCAGGTCTCATTCGCCGTAAAGGCGGTTTGAGTGCGGTTCTTTCATGAAAGAAGTTTCCGGAAAATTGGCGGTGATCCCGAGGAACGGATCGGGTGTGTGTCGGAATACCGGGGGTGGATGCTTCGGAAGATTCCACGAATGGTCTTGCCCCTAAGTGGGCTGTGGACACCTTGCTCGAAGAATACGACTCCAGCGGAGAAGAAGTGCTAGGGCAGTCGTAGTTTCGCATCGGGTCCGGTCTTTCGACGGCGCGAAGCTAATGCAAGACCTTGCGACCTGCAAGGGTGGAATCGGTGGCGATGCACCTCATTTTTCTTGCGAAAAGAGCCTCGTGGGATTGCATTTGGCGAGATGAAACGATTTTTCTACCCGACTTTAGCGGTGCTTTGCGCAGCGATCCTTCCCAGCTGTGTGGGCACGGGAATGACAGTGGGAGGAGGCCCGGACTCGGGTGGAGAGGCTTATATTGCGGTTGAAGCTCACTCTGGGAAGGTTGTGGCCAGCCACAATGCGACTGCTTCCCGCTCGGTAGCCAGCTTGAGCCAGGTGTCCACAGCGGTGGTGACCTTCGACTGGGCGACGGCGACGGGGAGTAGTTTAGCCCAAAAGGCAATTGTGCCGCCTGATGTGGTGTCGATTACGGGTCCAAATCCGATGGGATTGCAGCCAGGAGATGAGATTGCTCTGCGCGATGCGTTGTACTCGATGCTGATGGGTTCGGATATGGTGTCGGCGCAGACGGTGGCGGCTTTCGTCGGAAACCAGCTCCAGCAATCGCGCGGGAGTCGATTCGGTTCGATTACAGAGACCTTTGTGGGGGAGATGAATCAATTGGCGGGTGCTCTAGGGATGAGTCGCACGCGCTTTGTAAATGCACACGGCAGCGATGGCGGAAAATCGACGGCTAGTGATATGGCGCGGCTGGCAATTTATGCCATGCGGCATCCGGGAATGGCCTTTTACACGGAGCAGAAATCGCGTCGGATTGGGTTTTCTCGGGCGGGTCAGTCCATTGCCTTCAATGTCTCGAATACGAATCAATTGGTGGGGCAGCAGGGAATCAATGGGCTCAAGGCTGGCCAGACAGCGCTTTCGGGTCCTTGTCTGATGATTTCTGCTGAGCGTAAATCATTGGTCGAAAAGCTTGAGGGTGGAAAAGCGCGAATCACTCCGCGTCGGATGATCGTGGTCGTTCTCAATAGCACACAGCGGGAAGGACGCGCTCTTGGTCTGTTGAATGCTGGTTGGGCTTCTTATGACCAATTGCAGCAAGTGCCGGAGTTTGGAGCGGCGGCGATCAATCAACAACAAGAAGTTCTTTCCGTTCCAAAGCTTCAGTGATTTGATGAGGTCTTAGACACGAACAGTTTTAAAAAAGAGAACAGTATGCGCATAGGAATTTTAAATAGTGGGGGCGATTGCCCGGGACTGAACGCCGTGATTCACGGGGTTGTGGGGGCAGCGAGTGAAAAAGGTTGGGAAACGGTGGGATTTCGCGACGGCTTCGAAGGACTGTTGCCTCCGGGTGACTTTAAATTTTTGAAGCGCTCCGATACCGCAGGAATTTTGAAGTTGGGCGGCACTATTTTGGGCACGACCAATAAGGGGAATTTTGCCGCAAAGATTGGTGCTGGTGATGTGGCCAAGGTGCCGCAGGAGATTATTGATAAGGCGAAGAAGACGCTCGATCAGCTCGAAATTGGCGCTCTCGTGATTGTGGGTGGTGACGGGTCTTTGACTACGGCGCATCAACTTTATGAAGATGGTTGGCCGGTAATCGGCGTTCCTAAAACGATCGACAACGATCTTCAAGCCACGGCGATGACCTTTGGATTCGATAGTGCGGTGACGACTGTTGTCGACGGGCTTGATCGTCTGAATACCACGGCTTCTTCTCACAAGCGGGTGATGGTTCTCGAGGTGATGGGACGACATGCGGGTTGGATTGCTCTTTGGGGTGGAATGGCTGGAGGTGCTGATGTGGTCCTTCTTCCCGAGATGCCCTTTGAAATGGAGAAAGTCGCGGACTTTATTAAGTTAAGGGAAGCGCAGGGACATCACAGTTCGTTGATCGTGGTGGCTGAGGGCGCGAAGTTGCCGGATGGTCTGGTGGCGAAGGAGAACCTGAGCGGTGGAGAAGTTCACCTAGGGGGAATCGGAGCAGTAGTTGCTGCGGAGATTGAGAAGTTGACGGGTAAAGAGACGCGTTCTTGCACCTTGGGTCACTTACAACGGGGTGGAGGCCCGACTGCCTTGGACCGGATTCTTGGACTCCGATTTGGGGTGATGGCGGTGAACCTAGCGAGCGAAGGCAACTTTGGTCAGATGGTCAGCTACCAGTCCTACCATGTAGGTTCGGTTCCGATTCTCGATGCGGTTCACAAGATTCGGACCGTTGATCCCGATGGAGAAGTAGTGAATGCCGCGAAAGCGATTGGAATCTGCTTCGGACAGTAGGAACTTCCGAAACTATCTTTTGAGAAGCAGTCCTGCGGGGCTGCTTTTTTTGTGAGGGCGGTGAATTTAACCTTCGTCGGCCACAGAGCCTTTTTTTGTCGGAGCTGCTAGGTAGCCGAGAGCTCCTGCAAGTATGAGGCCGAGTCCAGCGAGCAAGAAGATAGCTGAGCCAGCGATGACTCCGATGTGGAAGGCGCCCATACGAATCCAAAAGCCCCCAAGTACGGCACAGCCTGAAAGGAAGGCTACCAGACCTTTGATGAGGGTGTCTCTGCTGCGTGCTCTCAGGAGATAAATCCGCTCTTTGCGCGCGGTCTGTATGATGGCCTCTGCGAGGTCCTCGTTGACCTCGTTGACGGCGAGACGTTTGCGTATCTTTACCTCGTCCTCATCCCAGAGAACTTGTTTGAGAATGACGTCGTAGAGTCGATGCTCTTTGGGAGGAGTCATCGTGCTCTCTCTAATCGAGCATTTCTTTGGCTTCCATCTCAGCCATGCGCTGCTGCTCTTCCTCAACGGAATGGATGCGGAGGGTGACCTTGATATTCTCGCGGGCGGCCACGCTGTTGACGACGTTGCGAATAGCACTGGCGGTGAAGCCGTTGCGACCAATGAGCTGGGCAACGTCTTCGTGGGCGAGAATGAGGCGAAAGCTGAGGTGCCCGTCTTCGGGCTGGCCGACACGGAGCTGGGCCTGGTCGGGGTGCTCGATGAAGCTGAGAGCGATAAACTGGAGAAAATCGCGGATTTGAGAGGTGGCTTCTTGCATATGTCCTAACTTTGCGGAGAGAAGGGCCGCTGTCTAGTGCTTAGTTAAGGCAAGAAGGCTAAGATTCCAAAACGACGAGGTAAAAAAAAGGACCGCCCTGTTTCCAGAGCGGCCTTTTACCAATCAATTCACCTATGCCATGAAAGTTAGTTGAGGTCGATTCGGCGTTCGATTTTGGAGTCGGGGGTGACCTTTGGGAGGGTCACGCGGAGGACTCCGTTCTCGAGGCCGGCGGCGAGCTTTTCGGCATCCGCTTCGCGGGGAAGTCGGAGTCGATAGCTGACGTCGCTGCGGCTAAATTCGCGTTCTTCGCCCTCGGCGAGCTCGGGTTGTTTGGCCTCTACGGAGAGGACGCGGTCTTTGTCGATAAAGACGGTCACTTCCTCTTTGGCAAAGCCGGGTAGATCGAGTTCGCCTTTCCATGCTTCGTCCTTTTCGGTCCAGCGCCAAGGGTTGGCGGAGCGTGAGGGGGCGAAGTTGCGGAAGAGTTCATTGAGAACAACGGATGGTTGAGTATTGCAGTTTGATGTAGTCATAATATTTCTGTTTTCAGACGGAGAAGGGAATGCATTACGCGATCCAAAGATACTGAAATAACCGTTTGTTGCTCTTAATCAGAGAGTTACGTTTTAACGGGGGTTCGTTTGAATGAGTGCTTTTTGAGACATAATGTCGCTGTAGAGGGGTTTGTGGGTCGTTTCGTCGGGGAGATTTGACGCGGAAAGCTTTGACTCGGAAGGGGCTCGCTCTTTGGCGGGGACTTGGGTAACTTTTGGGGGTGAGAGAACTGTTGGAAGCGGGTGGGCCTATTTTGTGGGTGCAGCTCGTGTTGGCTTTTGTGGGTCTGGTGCTGATCTTAGAGCGGTTGCTCTTTTTTCAGACAGTGAAGACGCGCGTGCCTGATCTGCTGCGTGGTTTGCAGGTGCACATTAGTAAGCAGGGCTTTTCGGAGGCGATTTATGAAGCGAGCCGCGAGCGGGGGCCGGCGGCACGGGTGGCGCATTCGGTATTGATTCGGCATGCTCTGCCGAGGACGAATTTGCGAGAAGTGGCGGAGGAGTCGGTGAAGATCGAAGTGCCGCGCATTGAGCGAAATTTGAGGCCACTATTGGCGATTGCGATGATGGCTCCTTTGACTGGATTGTTAGGGACTGCGCTGGGCTTGTTAGATGTCTTTGGTAATGTGGTGGAGGTGGGGTCGACGGTAGCGCAATCGACACTGGCTCGTGGAATCTTCGAGAGCTTGGTGACGACGGTGGTGGGGCTTGCGATTGCGACGGCGGCCTACGGACTTTATCTGGTGTTGTTAGGGAAGGCGCGTGCGCTTTTGGGCGACCTGGAGCGCACGGGAATTGAGATGGTGAATTTGATTATGGATGCGCGCGACCAAGCGGACGTGGTGTTGATGCGAGAGAAGATGTCTGAGACCGTGACCCGTCGTTCGGGGAAGGGCTCGTAAAGTAATAAGGCTTTGAATGTTTCCCTGACACTTGATGAAAAGCCTGGGCCTCTGCATGCTTTTGCGGCACTTGATATTTTGGTGCTTATCATGTTGTTAGGTTTTGTGTCAGCAGGTCTGGTGCATCGATCCGGAGTGGCGGTGACTTTGCCGCAGAGTGAGACTAAGTTTCCTGCGCCGAATGAGGCCCTGGTGCTGACGGTGAAGGGGGCGGTGGAGCCAGTTTATTATTTGGGATCGCGCTCGGTGTCGGAGAAGGAGTTGATTGCATCACTGCGTCGCAAGCGTGATGAAGAGGGCTTGCGGATGGTGCTTTTGCGGGCTGATCGACGGTTGCCGGCGACGTTGCAGCTGCGCTTAAGTGAAATGATTTTGAGGGAGGGATTGGAGTGCGGTTTGCTTGCGGAACCCACTCTCCAGGCACCCGCGTCATGAAGTCGAAGTCTGTATCAGGGGTTTCTAGGCATCCTAGGGAGCTGACCTTTGCTTGGAGTCGAGGGGATGAGGCGCTGATTCGGTTTTGGAGTGCGTTGCTTTTGGCGACAGCAATTCTTGTTGGAACTTGGTTTTCGGTTCGGGTGGTAGTCCCTGCTTCGATGGCCCCTGATCGGGCGAGAGTGGATCGAGCGCAGCTCATTGTAGTGGGGGAAGGTTCGCACCCTTCATTGAGAAAGCTGCTTTCAGACAAGAGTCTCCCGTCATTGGGGGTGGATAATGAGATCGTTGATGCTCCGATGTTGGAGGGGATGCTGAGTTTGTTGGGGTTAGAGGAGGAGGTTGAAAAACGATTTGAACTCTATCCCACGCCATCGATTGAGCCCAAACTGACTTGGCCGACGGAAGAGCAGGGAGCCTTCAAATTGCCAGCGTTGCCGGCAATCGGAGAGGACTCATGGCCACAGCTTGAAGTGTCGACTGAGTTGCAGTGGGAGGTGACTTTGAGGGGGCAGGGGGAGATGAGTGAGATTTTAAGCGAAAGGGTATTGCCATGGAATGGGCCCGTCCCTGCGATTCGTTCTGCGGTATGGTCGGTGGTGCTCGAACGCGATGGTTCGCTGGCCTTTGCGGGAGCGGTCGATGGCGCTGAGGGGGAGATTGAGAAGACGATTCGAAAGATGCTGCAGGGGCTTTTCGATAGAGGCTTCGAGTTGGAGGGGGGCGCATCAGGCGTCGTGGAATTGAAATTTGAGCAAAAGGCGGAGTAATGGAGCGATACGTCCTTTCGCTACCAGACCTAGTGCAGTGGGGCCTTCTAGTTGGGATTTTGGTTCTTATTTTAGGGCCGATCTTTGCTGCTCTCTCTTGTCGTAAGCAAAAGCGAAAGCTGAGAAAGCGCCGAAGAAAGTGCGCGCAGTGCGGGATTTTGGAAGAAATCGCTCGCGGGGAATCCAAGTTCGGGACCTGTCAGGTGTGCGGAGGAGTGACGAGCCGCGGACGGTCCCGCAAACTCGGATGAGACTTGCTAAGAGGCGACCCCGCTCTAGGCTATCTTCAACAAATTCAAGATGACCGAGCGACGTGTAGTAATTACCGGTATGGGGGGCGTGACCCCGTTAGGAAATGATTGGGCTTCCACTTGGGAAGGCCTGAAGGCAGGCAAGAGTGGAATCGCCCCGATTGAGGGGATGGATGCCACCGACTATGTCTGCAAAATCGGGGGCGAAGTTCGTGAATACGATCCGTTGCCTTATTTCAACAATCCCAAAGAGGGCCGACGTGTGGATCGTTACGCAGCATTGGCAATGGGTGCGGCCAAAATGGCGGTGGCTGACTCTGGCGTTGATCCAGACAAGCTGGATAAGACCCGGGTGGGGGTGATGGTGGGCAGCGGTATTGGTGGTTTGGCGACTTTGGAGAAGAACCATACCGCCTGCATTACTAAGGGACCTTCACGTGTCTCGCCATTTACGATTCCGATGATGATTTCTAACATCGCTAGTGGGCTGATCTCGATGGAGTATGGTTTTGGTGGTCCGAATATGTCGATCGTCACTGCTTGTGCAACCGCGAACAACTCGGTGGGCGAGGCATGGAGGATGATTAAGTTTGGCGATGCCGATATGTTTGTAGCTGGTGGTTCTGAGGCGAGCTTTACTCCTATGGGATTGGCTGGATTTGGAAATATGCGGGCGCTGAGTACTCGCAATGATGACCCAACTCGTGCGAGCCGGCCCTTTGATGTAGGTCGCGATGGCTTTGTGATGGGAGAGGGTGCTGGTGTGGTGATTATCGAGGAGTTGGAGCATGCGAAGGCTCGTGGAGCGACTATTTACGCTGAATTGGCGGGTTATGGTGTCAGTGCAGATGCCTATCACTTGAGCGCACCTTCACCAGATGGGACCGGACCAGCGCGAGCGATGGCGATGGCGCTGAAGCATGCGGGACTTAACCCTGAGGATATTGCTTACCTCAATGCTCACGGAACCTCAACGCCGTTGGGAGATATTGCGGAGACCAAGGCTATGAAGATTGCCTTTGGTGACTATTCGAAGAATGGGCTGATGGTGAGCTCGACAAAATCAATGACCGGTCACCTTCTTGGTGCGGCGGGTGCAGTTGAGTTGGCGGCTTGTGTGATGGCGGTGAAAGAGGGAGTCGTTCCTCCCACCATCAACCTCGAGGACCAAGATCCGGACTGTGACCTCGATTATGTGCCAAATGAGAGTCGTGAGTTAGAGGTGAATGCGGCGATGAGCAACGGTTTTGGATTTGGTGGCCACAATGCGACGCTAGTGGTGAAGAAGTTCGTCTAATGACTTCAAGCTTCCGTCGTAGAGTCGCCTTTTCCGAAACGGATGCTTCGGGTCGGGTGCACTTTTCGCAATTTTTGAAATGGGCTGAAGATGCGGAGCATCAGCTATTGAAGACTCTGGGTATCCCCGTTCTTTCTGAGGAGGGCGGATGGCCTCGGGTGAAGGTTCAGTGCGAATATCTTCAAGCAGTAGGCTTTGACGAAGAACTCGAGATTGAGCTGAGCCTTTCTGAAATGGGCAAGAGCTCCCTCCGATGGGCGTTCCGCATCCTCAAGGATGGAGGTCAAGTGGCTGCGCGAGGAGAGATGGTTACGGTCTTTGTTTCCGGTGGGAAAGCTTCCCCATTTCCTGAGCTGACGAGTACTGCTTTAAGAAACTTACTCTAAGTGCGAAGCTTAGGCTCGCTTTCTGAGAAGCAGGAACCAAAGAAGGCCCCCAAAAAGTATCGCGATGGATGACTCTGGAACGGCACTGAGATTACTTTCGGCAGCCGCATCAATCTGCTGAGCAGTGGCCAACGCATTTCCGCACAGGGCAAATACGGAAGTCATTGTAATTAAAAGTTTTCTCATGAATTAGACAACAAAAGGTTTTAAGCACGGGCAATGAGCGATGAGAAGCTTTAGTTGCTTTGGATTAATGGAATACACGTCATTACCTATTTTTCATAAAGCTAGCTCTTTAGGACTTATTAATGAATGGGCGAAAGTTGACTTTATTGTTGAAATCCTTTCACTGGCAATGGCTCTTTCATGCGCCATGAGTGAATCTTTAAAATTGGATTTTGAATCCGGTGTCTTTCTCCATTCTCTGTTAGGTGGGGATGAAAGGGCTTTATCCTACTTGGAGGACAAGCTTTCGCTTGAAAAGGTGGTCACGAGAGATGGGTGGATTTTGATGGAGGGAGAGAAAGAGAATCTTTCTCAAGCGGAAAAGGTTTTCAGTGATTTGGAAGAGGCACGTCGGGGAGGGGCTTTACTTACTGGGCGTGACTTTAAGTTGGCAGTGGATTTGGTGTTGCGTGAGTCCGAGCAGAGCGTGACCAAGATGGTTCAGATTAAGTTGCTGGGTGCACGGGGTGGTAAGGCAGTGGTGCCGAAGTCGCCGGGACAAGCGGCCTATATTTCGGCAATGCAGAATCACGATGTTACTTTCGGCCTAGGACCAGCAGGAACAGGGAAGACCTATTTGGCGATGGCAATGGCTTTGGCGCTTCTAAAAGATAAAATAGTTCATCGGGTTGTTCTGACGCGTCCGGCAGTGGAGGCGGGTGAAGCCTTGGGTTTTTTGCCGGGTGATATGCAGGAGAAAGTAGCTCCCTATTTACGTCCTCTTTACGATGCTTTACACGACATGCTGGGTCCTGAGGAGGGGCAGAAGTATCTCGATGACGGCACTATTGAGATTGCTCCCTTGGCCTACATGCGTGGTCGTACGCTGGCGCGAAGCTTTGTGATTTTGGATGAAGCTCAGAATACTACCCCGGAGCAGATGTTTATGTTTCTGACGCGTATTGGAGAAGGCTCTCGGTGCGCGGTGACGGGGGATGGCAGTCAAGTGGACCTCAAAGATGGGCAGCAGTCCGGGCTGGCGGAAGCGGAGCGAGCTTTAGCTAATGTTGAGGGAATCTCCCTTGTGACTTTGCAGGCTGAGGATGTGGTGCGGCACGAGGTTGTGGGCCGAATTATTGCGGCTTATAATAAGGAACGTGGAACCTAGCCTGAATGGCACGAGCTTAGGACAGTTACTGGTCCGAAACGCGAGTTTGTATCGAAGGTGAGGGCCGCAGGCTCGGGAGAGCGGCTTTGTAAGCCGCTGGGGTTGATCGCGATTCGGAAGGCTAGTTCAAAGGCTACTGATTCAAGGATTCGAAGGTCAGCAGGCCTACCCTCACCTGACCAAAGTTTAAGGTAGCGGCTTTCAAAGACCACTCTCCCGATTGCTGTCGCAATATTTCGACCGATACGGCACTGAGAGAGGTAGAACCTAATGACTTGTTAGACAGCCTGTCTCAGTGCCTATCGGGGCCTAGCCCCGACACAGTCGGCCCTGCGGGCGAATTTCTCGTGTTCCGTGAGAAAACCGAGCTATTCGGCTCCGAGAGCTCGCTACTTTTTGAGATAAGTGATGGTCTTGTTGGCGACTTCAAGACCCGGTGAGCTGGCGGCGAGGTGAATCCATTTCTTGGAGCCTTTTTCCCTGCGAACGACGGCGAGAGCCATGCCGTTGAAGGTTTTGCGGGTCATTGCTTGGAAGGGTTCCACCGAGGCCGAGTTTCCGTTGTCGACGGCAATAATTTCGCCTTCACCTTCGATTGCAAAATCGACTTGGACATTGGCGAGGGGGCAGAAGTTGCCGTCCTTGTCGTGAATAGTGACGGTAACAAAGCTGAGGTCGGTGCCGTCGTCGCCGATTGCCGTGCGGTCGGGAGTGAGCTTGATGGAGTGGGGAGGGCCTGCGGTTCGGTGGGCCTTTTCGGCAACTATCTTTCCATTGTGGTAAGCGACGACCTTCAGCTCGCCAGCAGCATAAGGGACTTCCCAGCCGAGACGGTAGGGGGTGTTGTAATCGCCCTCTTCCCACTTGTTGAACGCTACTTTGATGGCGGGCGTATCAACGCCCTTCTTTTTACGGCCTAAGGATTTGCCGTTGAGGAAAAGCTCGGCTTCCGAGGCGTTGGTGTAGACGAAGACAGGAATGGAGACGCCTTCCTTACCTTCCCAATTCCAATGAGGAAGAAGATGCACCATGGGCTTGTCTTCTACCTTTGTCCATTGGGACTGATAGAGGAAGTAGCGGTCTTTGGGGAAGCCACACAAGTCAACAGCCCCAAAAGAGGAGGAGCGTGCGGGCCAGTCGTCATTCCAATATCCGTTAGTGGAGTTGTCGCGGCCGCCATAAGGAGTGGGCTCGCCGAGGTAGTCGAAGCCGGTCCAGATGTATTCGCCCATGGTGCGGGGAGTTTCGGCAAGGAAGCGGAATTCGATGTCAGGGGGGTAAGCCCAAGAGGGGCCGATGAGATCGTAGGAGGTGACGTGGAGAGAAGGGTGGGTTTTGTATTTTTCGATAGGAAGGTGATAGACGCCACGAGTGGAGGTGCAGGAGGAAGTCTCGGAGGCGAGGATGTGCCAGTCGGGATATTCCTTGGCGACTTCAGCGTAAGCGAGGGGCTTGTAGTTGAATCCAGGGATATCGATTTCGGCAGCGAGACCGTTTTTGACGGAGGCGGGATAGTAGTTGAAGCCGGCGGAGGTGAGGCGAGTGGGGTCTTCGTCTTTGCAAATGCGGTGCAGGTGACGGGCGAGTTTCCAGCCGTCTTTGGTCCCTTGTTCCAAAATCTCGTTGCCGATGGACCACATGATGACTGAGGGATGGTTGCGGTAGGCGCGAATCATGTCGCGGAGGTCGCGCTCGTGCCATTCGGCGAAGAACTTGTTGTAGCCGTTCGGGATTTTGGGCATTTCCCAACAATCGAAGGCTTCGCATTGAACAAGGATGCCGAGGCGGTCGCAGGCTTGCAGGACTTCGGGTGAAGGGGGATTGTGAGCGGTGCGGATGGAGTTTACACCCATCGATTGCATGATTTCTAGTTGGCGTTCGACAGCGCGCGGGTGGACCGCGGCACCGAGGGCTCCGAGGTCGTGGTGCATGCAGACGCCGTTGATTTGGACGCGACGGCCATTGAGGTGGAAGCCGTCTCCGGCGATGTATTCTACGGTGCGAATGCCGAAGGGAGTTTTGGTCAGGTCGAGTTCGGTGGTGTTAGAGAGGACGCGAGTGAGGGCGGTGTAGAGGACGGGGCTTTCGATGTCCCAGAGTTGAGGGGTGGCTACCTCAACGGACGAGGTGATGGTCAGGTTAGAGTTAGGATTGAGGGAAACTTGGCGGGAGGTCTTGGCCACGGACTTGCCAGAGGGGTCTTGGATTTCGATTTCTAACAGAACGTCGCGACGGCCGGGGCTTGAGTTGCGAAGTTCGCTCGCGACTCGGACTTCGGCGACTTCTTTCGAGATGCTTGGAGTGCTCACGAAAGTGCCCCAATGGTCGATGTGGACGGGGTTCTTGAATTCGAGCCAAGTGTTGCGGTAGAGCCCGGCGCCGGGATACCAACGTGAGGAAAGGTCTTCGGGCTCGAGTCGGACGGCGATGACGTTTTCTTCTTTGAAGTTGAGATAGGTGGAGAGCTCGTATTGGAAACCGATGTAACCAAAGGGGCGGTTGCCGAGGAAGTGGCCATTGATCCAGACGTGCGCGTTATACATCGCTCCATCGAATTCGAGGGTGACGACTTGGTTTCGAGCGGATTCCGGGACGGTAAAGGATTTGCGATACCAGCCAGTGCCGTGGAAGGGGAGGCCTCCGCTACGGGCGTTGTATTTCACGTCGAAGGGGCCTTCGATGGCCCAGTCGTGGGGGAGATTGAGTTCTCTCCAACCGGAGTCATCGAACTCGAGGCCTTCAGCGCCTTCGGCCTTATCATTGTGAAAGCGCCACCCTTCGTTGAAGCTTACTCGCTCGCGAGCTTGGGAGCACAGGCAAGAGAAAGCTAGGGAGAGTAGGAAGACGGCAAGGGTCGACAGTCGTTTCATCAAAGAAGTAATGTCTTCAATTGTCTTGGAATTGAAGGAAAGAACAATTGAGTTGTCTCCCAATTACCCAAAGAAGGCGTAGGCAATGAATATGGCGGCAATGATCCCGGCAAAGTCAGCCGAGAGTCCCGCGATGAGGGCGTAGCGTGTTTTTCGGATACCTACGGAACCAAAGTAGACCGCGAGGACGTAGAAGGTGGTTTCGGTGGAGCCTTGGAAGGTGCAGGCGAGCCTTCCTGCAAAGCTGTCCACGCCGTGGGTTTCCATGGCCTCGGCGGCCAATCCGCGGGCGCCGGAGCCGGAGAGAGGTTTCATCATGGCGGTGGGGAGGGCCTCTACCCAGCGGTCATCCATGCCTACCACTTGAGCGCCTTTGCCAACGGTGTCGGTGATGGCGTTAAAGCTGCCCGAGGCCCGGAAAACGCCGACTGCGACGAGCATCGCGACAAGGAAGGGGATGATTTTGACGGCGACCCCGAAACCTTCTTTGGCTCCTTCGACGAACTCTTCATAGACATTCACTTTACGCACCGCGCCCAAGATGAAGAAGCCGATGACGACGGTAAAGATGACGAGAGCGGCGAGGAGGGCGGATTGGGCTTCGACGTCGCTTTGAGCAAGGCTTTGAAAGTAGGAGGCCAGAGCGGCAATGCAGGTGGTCATGCCGCCGAGCCAGAGGAGGACGGGGATTTGGATGAGGTTGATTCGCTGCAGGATGGACACGAGTAAGAGGCCGACGAAGGACGAGCAGTAAGTGGCGATGAGGATGGGGACAAAGATGTCGGCGGGATTGCCCGCGCCTGCTGCGGAGCGAAGAATCATCACCGAGACGGGAATGATGGTGAGTCCACTGGTGTTGAGGACGAGAAACATGATCTGCGCGTTGGAGGCGGTGTCTTTGACAGGGTTGAGGTCTTGCAGATCCTTCATGGCCTTGAGGCCGAGAGGGGTGGCGGCATTGTCGAGGCCTAACAGGTTGGCGGCAAAGTTCATGATGATGGAACCTTGAGCAGGATGGCCTTTGGGGACTTCAGGAAAGAGACGAGAAAAGAGAGGATTGATGAGGCGAGCGAGCATGTTGACTGCACCTGATTTTTCTCCGATGCGCATGATACCGAGCCAAAGGGCCATGCCGCCGATATAGCCGAGGGAAAGAGTGGTTCCGATTTTAGCCATATCGAAGAGAGCTTCCATCATGGCGGGAAAGACGGTGAGGTCACCCCAGAAGAGGGTTTTGGCGAGAGCGACCACGAAGGCGATGACGAAGAAGGCGAGCCAAATGAAATTGAGAGCCATGGCTGAGGGTCGGGACTTGGCCTGCGAGAGTCAAGGTGACGCGGTGTCGTGCAGTTCTTCGAGAATCCAGAGGCCTGAACCGAAGGCCTGAGAGGGCGAGGCTGACTCTAGTGCACCGTTTCAAAAATAACGCTGCACTAGCCAATCAACTTTAGTCACGAGATGAAGTTGAGGTCGGGTTCGGTGGAGAAGTTGCTGAGGTTGGGAAGCACTGCGGGCATTTCTGCAGAATCAACTCCGAACCAAGTGGCCATTTCGCCAAAGAATTTATCTGTTGAGGTGGTTGGGAGGATGCGTCCTCCAAGGCCGATGTCGTCGAGGCCGCCGTTCTCTTGCAGGGCGAGGTCGGGGAAGGTTCCGTGCACTTTTCCGGCTTCGATGGGGGCTCCCCAAACCATTTGGTTGCCTCCCCAGGCGTGGTCGGTGCCTCGTCCGTTGGAGCGTAGGGTGCGTCCAAAGTCGGAGGCGGTGTAGGAGATGACGTCGTTGGCAACTCCGAGGATTTCGAGCACTTGTTGATAGGCGGCGATGGCCTCAGAGAGCTCGGCGAGCATGCCGGCTTGAGTGTTGAGAAGCTCGCCATGATGGTCCCAGCCTCCGCGTTGGATGAAGATGGTGTTGCGACGCAGGCCTAGGTCTTGGCGGGCTTTGATAGTCTTGGCGGCGGCGTAGAGCTGTTTGCCGACGTTGCTGCTATTGAGGGTGGTTTCGAGGGCGGCAGGGACAGCGGAGGTGTCGACGGCATCGAAGACGATCTTGAAGGCTTCTTGGGCGTCGAAAGAGGACTTCATGTGGCCGGCGAAGGCGTCCTGAACCATGTTGTTGTAGGTCGAGCTGATGAGGCTATCGATGCCGAGATTTTTGCGGCCGGTGGTGGAGTTGAGGCTGGCTGAATTTCCAGTGGGAAGAAGGGCTCCGCTGCTGGTAATGGCCAGTTGGAGGGTTTGTTTTCCGATTTGGAAAATGTTGTTTCCTGCCAGCGAGATCGACATTGAAGTGGCCTCGGTATTGTAATCGGAGTGAATGAGGTCGGCCATCCTTCCGGCCCAGCCAGTGAGTTCGGCGGCTCCTTGGGGGAGGGAGGTTTGCCACTGATTGATTTGGTCAATGTGAGAGAAGAGGGACTTGGGAACAGGGGTGCTGTTGGCGGGGTTGTTATACTCCGAAACGGTCAGGGGCTGGATGAGGGTTCCGACATTCGCGACAAAGGAGAGGCGGGGACCGTATCCTGAGAAGGCTCCGGTGCCGTTGAACATCTCGGCGAGTTCGGGACAAGAGGGGTGAATGCCGTATTGATTGCCGTCATTGCCGGCAGCTTGGTTGAGGTTTTCGAGGGCACTCGCGCCTCCGGAGTTGTGGCCGAGTGCCATGTCGGTGCGGGAAGCGGCATAGTCTGCGTATCCAGAATCACGGCGGACGAGGAGATTGAAGGTGTCGCAGCCACCAGCCATGAGGATGCAGACGAGGGTTTTACAATCGTCGCCAGGCGTCAGGCCAGAGGCGGCTGCCTGATTGGCGAGCTTGAGATTGAGGAGGGTGGAAAGGGTTGAGATGCAGCCGATGGAGGCACAAGAGGCTTCTCCCAGAAATTGGCGGCGGCTTTTATTTGAGCTCATGGAATTTGGATGGGAAAAGTGGTTACTTGAGGCAGGATCCTTCGGGTGCGATCAAAACAAGGAAGACGGCGAGGCGGGCTCGGTCTGTGAGGTCAGGTTCCGACTGTAAAATGGGAGTGATAATAGCGCGAGATTCGGCGCTGAGGGTGCCGCCGCAGAAGAGAATGGACAGGTGATCGAGAATGTTGGGCACGTTGCTGGCGAGGGTCTCTAACTCGGTGAAGTCAGGGGGGAACTTTTTGTCGTCCCAGAATTGGTGGGCGTTGCCGTGTTGCTCGAAGCCTTCGTCGCAAATCTTCCAAAGGTAGTTGGTAAACGAAATGGAAGAGTAGGAGTTCACGATGCCGAGTGCAGGGGAATCGAGTTCGTTTTCAGCGAGGGTGCCGAAGAGACTGAAGTCTGGGCGGTAGTAGTTGAAGACTGAGGGAGAAGCCATGGGCTCTTGGAGTGATTGGTCATTGTAGTAACCCCAGTCCCACCAAAGGAGTTCGTTGTATTGGTCCAGCTTCAGCATGCGCGCGAGATGGACGGTGCGAATCGTGGGCTCGCGGAAGTGGCCAAAGTAGGCGGTTTTGAGATGGTTCAGCGGGTTGCGAGCTTCGACATCGAGGTAGAGGGCTTTGATGACTGCTTCCATGTCTCCGGTGACGCCTGAGCCATTGTTGGAGAAGACGCTTGCGACACGCTGCACGTAATCGGGAGAGGGATTGGAGGTGACAAGGAACTGGATGAGCTGGCGGCAGATGAAAGGGGCGCAGTTCGGGTGGTTGACGAGCTGGTTCACTACGGTGGCGACTTCGGCAAGGGCGTCGACATCATCTCCGGTAGGGTTTGCGGGAATGGTGTGGTAGAGGCGGTTGCCATTGGAATCGACCCCGATAGGAATATTCTTTGCAGTCCAGTCGTGATGAGAGGCAAAGAGTTTCATGGGAGTGGTCATATACTGATTCGCACTGTCGCCGTCCTCTCTCCAACCTCCGCCGAAGTTGTTCGCGGCGTAGCCGACACCGGTGAAGACTTCCGCGAGGTTGGTGATGTCGGTGTTGTTGTAGGTCGGGATGGGCTCGTCGTTGCTATCGAGCTTTTGAGTGCCATCGGGGTTGAGTTCCCAGAGGCCGATGGAGAAAAGCTGCATGATTTCGCGCGCGTAGTTTTCATCGGGATAGCGGCCAATACTGGGGTCAGCCACTTGGTTCTCGAGGTGGCTGAGGTAGTTGCCCATGAGGGGGTGGAGGGAAACATCGAGAAGAAGGTCTTCGAAGTTTCCGAAGGCGCCCTCAATCATCATGTCGTAGTAGTTGGCGATGGAGCGAGGCTGGTTGCCCAGGTTGGCTCCGAACTTGGAGGCAACGAGAATTTGGGAAAGAGCAAAGGCAACCCGTTGGCGAAGTTGGTCTTCTCCTTGCAAAGAGGAACGCATCCAAGCGGTTTGGTAGTTGGGTCCGCCTACGTAGGGATTGCCGCCACCGCCACCATTAATTTGGTAACCGGAGAGGGTGCTGCTGGTCCAGTCGTACTGGGGCGCTGCCTGGAGGTCATCCTTGATAGCGTTGATGTAAGGTTGAGTGAGCGTGCTTGTTCGGGCAATTTGCTCATCAAGCCAAGCTTCCACTCCGATGGAAGCGACGTAGTCGACTTGAGACATCGAAGCGGGGCCGAAGGTGGTTTGGATGAGAAGGCGAGCAGCTTGAGCACGGGTCATGCTCTTGCCTGTCTCGGGGGTGCGATAGATTTCATTGAAGGCCGCGAGGTCACCGGAGACAAAGGTGTCTGCATTGCCGTCCCCAGTGGTGTCGTAGGATTGGTCTTGGTAGGCGGACTGGGAAGCGCCGGCTGCATTGGAGAATCCGAGGAGTGGCTCCAGCCAGTCGGGGACGCCGTCGCCATCGACGTCGTCGGCTGAGCTTTCGACGCGGAAGAAATTGGCGTCTAAATTGGTGGGAGTGTCGAGCTGCCACATTCCGTTAGAAAGAGTGGCGGAGCCCGAGTGAGGGGTCCAGGCAGCGGAAACTCCCAGGTCGGTCGAGCTTTGCAGGTTGCCTGTGCGCGAGGGAAGGTAGGTCCAAGCGAGGGTGACGTTGTTGGCATCCATGGGGGCGATTTCGAAGGCAAAGGTGCTGTAGGGATCGAAGGGGTCGGTGCCGACGAGGGATTCTTGAGCATTGGTGAGGCCGTCACCATCGGAGTCACCAGTGGGGTCGACCCCTTGGGCGCTGTAAAGTGCTTCCCAAACATCGGGTAAGCCATTGGCATCGAGGTCTTGGTTATCGGGGCTCATCGTGATGCCGTGGGGAGGAAGCCCGGTAAAAGCCCCGCCGGACGGAGTGTAGGTAAATTTCAGGTCAAAGTCGCGCGCTCGGCCATTTGGGCTGATTGTTCCGGGAGTGTGAACGATGTTGCTGAACACTGCAGAAAGGGCGGGGGAGCCGAAGGTGAGGTGGGTTGTTGCATTGGTGTAGCCGGTTCCGTTGAGATTCACAGTGGCGGGATTGCCGTTCAGGCTACAACTGATTTCACCGGTGGTGGTTCCTCCGCCATTGTTGCCGCTGGCAAAGAAGCCCGCTCCGATGAAGCCGTCGAAGTTCACGCTGCCAGCGGTATTCGCGCTGAGTTGAACGTCGACAATTTCGAAAGTCAGGGTTTCGCCAGGATCGAGAGCGCCTGAGCCATTGTTATCAATGGCGATTCCTTCCCCACCGAAAGTAATATCATCGCTGGTTCCAGAGGTGGCGCGAACCGTGAAGTCGACAAAATCGTTATTTCCACCGAGCCCGTCGAGATCGAGATCGGTCCAACGAAAAAGAAAGTCTGTCGCTGGAGATAAGCTGACCGTGGAGAGATTGAATCCGGGTCTGACAATGATGTCCCCTTGGTTTGTTCCGCCTTGGTTAGCGCTGCCATTGTTGGGGTAGATATTTCCGTTGCTGCGAAAGTTGAAATCATCGCTTGTGAGAACGGTGGGGATGGAAGTCGGATCAAAGACTTCAAACTTGAGGTTGTCGATCTGGGCGATGTTCACGTCCTCGCCGAAGTTGTTGTTGACCCCGTCAAAGTGAATAAAGGTATTGAGGGTGGTGGTGCTTGTGCTGAGGTTGCCGGAGGAACCGACCACAAAATCGGCAACGACGGTCATGACGTCGCCGGGAGTCGCTCCATGGAGGTCGACGAAATCGTATTCGGTCACGCCATCGTTGTTTCCGTTGGGACGAAGCTGGAACTCCACATTGGAAGAGCTTGCCGGAACGTTTTGGACATACATGTCAAAGGAAACGCGGAGGAGGTCTCCGTTGCTCAGCGCGACGGGAAGGGTGACTTCTCCTCCTGCAGGGGAGATGGCTCCATACCCTCCCCCCGTGCTTGAGCTGGTCTTGAGCTGGAGAGCATTGCCGGAAGCAGAGGTGAACGCCGCATGGGGCGATACTACTTCGGTATTGAGGCTGTTTCGCGTTCGAAACGGGGTGGAGCCGATGGTTTGGTTCGTTCCTGTAGTATTACCCAAGGTCTCTGAATCAAAGTCGTCTTCAATGATGACGATTGCGTGACTGCACATGGAAGCCGCCAGAAATAAAAGGGGACGGGTGCCTTGGGTAGGGAGCTTCATTCTTAGGTTCGCGGTGGTTGAGAGGATGAGTGCTGGTCGGGGAAGTGCTGACATCCTTTGGAAGTCAGCTCTTTTGGAGTTGTCACAATCATTCCCAAACATGGCAATGTATTTACAATAAGAGTGTTTGCAATAAAAATGAAGGGACTGTGTCTGTAGAATGTTGAGATTGAGGTAAGACTGGGATGAGCAGGAAAACTGAGGTTATTGGGTGCGATTTTTGAGCAGAGTGATCGAGAATTGTGGATTGATGGCCCGAGTCGCGCATTTTTCTTCATCGAAGGGAACGACTTGAGAGAGCATCCGAGAATCAAATCTTGATCGCCGTCCCGATCGAGATCGGCAGCGAGAAGGGAGATGTAGGGAGCTTGGACATCGAGTGGAAGCCGCTCGGGAGTGAATTGAAATGGTCCACTTCCACGAAGTTGGCAATGGCAGCGAGGTCTGGTTTTTCATCACCATTGATGTCGGCGACCTCGTTTGCAATGGCACCCGGGAGAGCGATGAAACTCTTCTCCTCAAAGGCTCCTTCAAGTGCTGATAGACTTCCTTTTTTAGCTCATTGTGAAAGGCTGGTGAAGGACAAGATAAAATTTCAAACTCTCAAATAACCGACAAAAAAAGCGGTTCGTCCGAACCGCTTTTTCAAAGAAAATTTGAGGAAAGGTAAAACTCTATCGGCGACGTCGTGAGACAAAACCAAGCAGTCCAAGGAGACCTAGGACTGCAGAGCTCGGCTCAGGAACAGGAACCGTGCTGAACTGTAGGTCGAGTTGACGGGCTATCGCAGTACCCGGACCAGCACCACCCGGATTAGAGAAGGTCAGTGTGGGAAACGCCGAAGCGAAGTCCTGATTATCTTGGACGAATTGGAATCCACCCATATCAGCTGCCACATTAGAGAAAGTAACACCGCCAGCATCTATGGAGCGGTCAATAGCTGCACCTCCACCAGACGCAAAAGTAGCGCCCGTGAAACCATCAAACACAACGGTCTCGCCAAGCGTAGTTGTTCCGACGACGTTGCCGACCGTGAAAGAGAGCCCATCAATATTACCAAATGAAGTGTCGGTGCCAGTCGCATTGGAATTGTTGATTCCTTGACCCCAGACTGAAACTCCATTGGCGTTAGTAGTCGATGCTATGAGATTGAAAGTGAAAGAATCATCAAAGTTTCCGTCTCCATCGAGATTCTGATTGGAAACGGTGAGGTTCACCGTCCATGGAGCATTCGCGTGACTGGTTCCAAACGTGCCACCGGTAGTCGTGATAGCAACATCTGCAGCGCCAGGACCAGCAGCTCGAGACTCTATGTTTTCAATGGTAACGACAGCTGCATTCACTGAGAGGCTAGAAGCCATCCCAACAGCAAAAAGTATGGGTAGTTTTAGAGTTTTCATTTGTTTAGTGTATAACTCGACGTCTACCGAGTTCTAATGGGATAATGTCGTCGTGAAAGAAAATGTGAAAAAAAATCGCACAAAATTTCAATGGTTTTAACAATTAGAAAATCAATGACTTCAAACTATCTCGGCTTCGCTGAGATTGGGAGGGGGACTGATTGGGGTGCGTCGAGCGGGCCGCGGGCTTCGGTGACCAGTTACTGGCAGTGTTGGCGCAGCTCAGACAGGAGTTTCTGATGTTTGGAATTTGCAATGAGATTGGTGGTTTCACGGGGATCGTTTTCAAGGTCAAAGAGTTCTTCCTAGACCGGTGACTCTCCTGCGATGGATGCGGTGAGCCAGTGGGTGGAGAGTTTCCGTTGCTCGTCGGTGACCTGATCGGGGCGGATTCTCCTTTGGCATCTTCGAGGTGTGACCAGTTCTGGCGGTCGTTTTCGAAATACCGGATGTATTTTCATCGCTGGGAGCGGACGGATTCGATTCGAGGATTGCCAATGAACGTCGACCACAGATTTTCGGCAAAGGCGTGGGTGCGCCATTTTGGTCGCAGCCGTGTTCGCGAACAAAAAAAGGCCGATCTTCTTCAGATCGGCCCTAAAATTCTATGAGAGTGTTCTACGGTCTAGCGTCGGCGAAGCAGAAGAGCGAATCCGCTTAAGCCCAAAAGAAAGAGCGAGGAGGGCTCAGGAACGGGGGTGACGGTGATGGTGTAGTCGGTCAAAGTCGTCGTTCCAAATGGTGGGGTTGCCACGCCTGGAGAGCCTCCGCCAGAGGGAAGTGCTTGAACCCCTCCGATGATGCCTCCTCCTCCGGTATCAGCATCCAAATTAGCGTCTTGCCCATTGGCGGTGTAACTGATGGAGCCAGTAGCTGCGCCGGAGACCGATGCTACTACGGACCAGGTGTCAGCAGCAGTCTTGGTGTAAACGGTAGTGAGGGTTAAGCTGGAACCTCCAAAGCCGGATGCTGCTCCCAAGCTCAAAGACGAAACGCCTACTTCGTTGAGGCCCTGGTTTTGACGAAGAAGAAGATTGCCGGAGCTCACTTGGTAGAAGAGTCCTGTTGCGATGCCATAGGAGAATCCAGCATTGCCTTGCTGATGGGACATTCCTTGTTGGAAAATGCCTTCTTCGAATGAGGCAATATCGGTCGAAGGACTTGAGAATGCGCCGAGGATGATGCTCGAGGTGATACTCATTTCTTCGCCAATGTCGGTAGTTCCAAGGACGCCAGTGTTGTGAGCACGAATAAAGGCGCCTACATTGGTAGAAGTAGCGTGAGTGTTGTTGGTATTGGTGGCATTGCCAGCGCCGTCAGCTTCCCATTGGGCTTGAGTGACCCATCCATCTTGACCATCAAGGCCTCCGCTGGAGAAAGTCGGGGTGTCGAAGCTTGTCGTATAAGTGGCTGCTGAAGCGGCGACAGCAGCGAGGCCGGCGAGAGCCAACTGGATTTTTAATGATTTCATGAGTGGATTTGGTTTTGGAACGCCCGATGGCATTTGAGGTTGAGTTTGCTATGGAGAGCTCTAATTCCCGTCTAGGTAGTCCATCATTGGAAAATGTAGACTATAGGAGAGGCTCAGGCAGGTAATGTTCCTCGCTTAGGGCTTTATGCAGAAAAAGTGAGCTCAAGGAGAGCTTTTTTCGGTTTGAAAGGGCGATAATTCCCTTAAGACGAATTTTCTTAGCGAGCTTTGGCGTCTGAGGGAAGTGGGACGGCGGGGATGGGGTCTTTGCCGTAGGCTTGTGTGACCAGCCGTTGGCATTGTTTGCTCAATGTGGTGAGACGTTCTTGGTGTTCGGGCGAGGAGGCGAGGTTGGTGGTTTCGTGGGGATCGGTTTGGAGATCGTAGAGTTCTTCGTAGACCGGTTCTTCGCCTTTGATGGAGGCGGTGCGCCAGTGGGAGTAGAGTTTTCTTTGTGCTTTCGTGATCTGATAGAGGCGCACCCCTTTGGCGTCCTCGAGGTGCTTCCATTGTTCGCGATCGTTTTTGAAGTAGCGGATGTACTTCCAGCGCTCGGTACGGACGGACTCGACGCGGGGGTTGCCAAAGTAGGTGGACCAGAGGTTTTCGGCGAAGGCGTGGGTGCGCCATTTCGGCGTCTCTTCGCTGAGGAGGGGGAGGTAGGACTGGCCTTGCATGTGAGGTGAGGCGGGAAGTTCGGCGAGGTCGAGAACGGTGGGACCGAGGTCGATGGACTGCACCAGTTCTTTGCGGCGTTGTCCGCGTTTTTCGACTGGCAGTCGAGGGTCGAAGATGATGTGGGGGACGGCGAGGCAGGTTTCGTAGTTGAGCGCTTTTCCACCCAGTCCGTGCTCACCTGAAAAGAGGCCGTGATCGGATGTGAAGATGAAGACGGTGTTGTCTGCGAGGCCCTGTTCTTTCAGTTGGGTGCGAATCTTGCCCACCATGCGGTCGATGCCGGTGATGGTTTGGTAGTGGCGGATGCGGCGCTCACGAACAGTTGCGGGGGTATCGACCCAGTCATAACCGGTCTGGCGGTAGTCGGTGTGCAAGACTTCGGCGGGAAGCTTGGGGGCTTCGATTTGAGAGCGCTCGAGATAGTTTGTGGGGAGAGGGAGGGTTTCGATTTGGTCGCGGTAGGTGCTGCGGTAGAGTTCGTCGTCCTCGGGGAGCATCTTCATGGTACTCGTTCCCGCGCCATGGGGTACGTTGAGGCAGATCGAGAGGCAGAAGGGTTGGTCGTCGGGACGAGTGGCGAGGAATTGTTGCGCTCCGCCGAGGTAGGAGGGTTCTTCGGCACCGAGGAACTCCGAGATGCTCTCTTGGACGACTTCGACCTGAGTGTTGTTTTTGGCGTGCTTGAAAATTTCGTGGTGCTGCTTGGGGTAGAAGCGGATGTGTCCGTGACCGGCGTACCAGTAATCGAATGAGGCTTCCATGATGCCGGTCTCGTAGCCCTTTGCGCCAATAGGAGCGTGATTTTTGCCGACGTAGCCGGTGAAGTAGCCGTTCTCGCGAAGAATGACGGGGTAGCTGTGTGCCCAGGCAGACTGAGAGACGGCGGTTCCTGAGTTGAAGTTCACTCCGTGGCGGCGTTCGTATTGGCCGAGGAAGTAGGTGATGCGGGAAGGGGTGCAAATCGCGGAGGTGATGCTGGCGTTTTCAAAGAGGACGCCTTCGCTGGCCATCTCGTCGATGTGCGGAGTCTGGACGATTTTGTTTCCGTAGCAGCCGAGGTCTTCTTGACGGTGATCGTCGGTGAGAAGGAAAATGATGTTTGGTGGCTCGGCGGCACCGAGGGAGATCGGCAGGAAGAAGAGGCCAAGGAAAAGAAGTCTCATGTGAAAGGGAGATGTCTGGAAAGAAAGGAATGTGAAGTAAGCCGTCGCGAAGGATTGTTAGCGAGGGCGAGAGCGATTCTGCGACTGGTAGTCTCCTTTTTTGGCGAGCCAGATGGTGTGGAAGCGATTCTGTTTTCCTTTTTTTGTGGCGGGGACTTTCTCGCAGGTGACTTCGAAGCCTGCCTTGAGGAGGGTCTTTTCGAAGGATTTGTCGTGGCGAACGGACCAGATGGCGAGGATTCCACCGTTCTTGAGCGCTTGTTTGGCGGCATGAAGGCCGTCCAGGGAGTAGAGGGCCTTGTTGGCTTCGTCTTGAAAGGCCCAAGGACCGTTATCAACGTCGAGCAAGATGGCGGAGAAGGTTTCTTCGTTTTCTCGAATGAGGTTTTGTACAGGGAGGCGTTCGACGAGAATGCGGTCGTCGTCCCAAAGTTGAGGATGAAGCTCGCGAAGGTGGGTTTGATTCCACTCCACGATGGCCGAGGTCTGCTCGGCGACCACGAATTTGGCTCCTTTTTGAGGAAGGGCCTGGGTAGCCGCTGCCAAGGTGTAGCCGAAGCCGAGTCCGCCAATGAGAATGACCGGCTGGCGGGCGGGGCGTGAGGGCGCGCAGCCGAGATGTGCGAGCTCTTCTTCGGAGCCATGAGAGAAGGTGGTCATCAGCTTTTCGCCATGCGATTGCAGGTGGTAATGGCCGTCGTGACTTACGAGGGTGAGAGGTTCGCCCTCGGGGGTCGTCGTTTCAGCTAGGATGATTTGTGGTTTCACGGCAGTTGAGGAAAGGTCCTTCTTTAAGGGCTTCTCATTCGTTTGGCAAGAAGGGGCCTGTTTGATGCGAACGTGATAAATTAACCGATGATTCGCTCAGGGATTGAATTTTTCGGGGCTTAGGGGAGTTAATTAGAGAAGTGAAACTACTCTACATTCTTTTGACTGCGACGATTGGGCTGTGTTGCTTGACCAGTTGTGGTGGAGTTGGGAGCACAGCAGGCTCTCCAGTGGGAGGTGGCGGAGGAGCCAATGTAGCATTCGCGGCTCAGAAGGTTGATGTCGACTTTGTGGCGGCTTGGTCGCGCTATCAGCGGGGGGATAAGTCAGGAGCAGGGCGCTATCTCGACAAGGCAGCTACGACTCTTCGAAAGCAGGGAGGGAACCCGTCGGGCATTCAAGGTTTGGCCAGTCGGGTAAAGTCTGGCAGCTCGGTGAGTGAAAAAGAGTTCGAGAAGACTTTTGCCGGGAGTCACAGTGCGATGGCGAACGTTCGTCGAAGTCAGGCGGACCAGTATTTGACTCAAAAGGACGAACAAGCGGCTGGAGCCTCGATGGAGGCGATGGCGTATCATACCGAACGCTCAGCCGAGTGGTCGGGGCAACCATTGACTGCTCAACAGCAGCAAGAGGTCTCAAACCTTCGTCGGGTAGGAGGGGCGCTGCGAACGGGTTCAGGATATCTGGTGAAGGGCTCTGGCTATGTGGTTCAGGGAACGGGGTGGGTCCTTGGGAAAGGATTCGGTCTTTTGACCAAAGGAGGGGAGCGAACAGTGGGACGGACTGGGAGCGTGATGCGAGGCACAGGACGAGGAGGAGAAACGGGCTCGCGCTGGGTCGAGGGAGCGGGCGATGGTATTCGTCGCTTCGGAGATTGGATCTTGCGGCGGTGATTTTTTTCTTGTGGAGAAAGTAATTTTGGAGAGAGTCCCCTCCGTTATGCGCAGCAATCATCATTCCTGATTGGATTCGGCTTCGGGTGTTTATCCCGCTGCCGAACAACCCCATGATGCCAGCCCCGAATTCTGGGTGACTGGAGGGAAGCTCGACCACCTGAGAGGTGTCGTCTTCTGCTTTGAAATAAGGGCTATCGGAGAGTCGCCTTGAGAACTCTCTCTTCAGGAATGAAAACAAGTGAATTACGCGAGGTGATCGCGTGCTTACCGAAGGGGCGTACCCTCTTCCGGTATACGAAAGATGATTATGCCTTCCGGCTTCTGAGTCGGGCGGCGCAGAGCCATGCCACTTTGGAGGAACTGCGGAAGAGCTCCTTCGGAAATCTTCTTCAGAAGCCAGTGGTCAGAGAGGCAATGGCAAAGGGAAGTTCCGCGCAATGGTTCGGGCCTCAGTTCGGGGCCTGTCGCGAGGGGCAACAGACCTACCGCCTTTCTCTCGATGAGTGGGGGGACGATGATGATGACTGGGATTGGCGGCAAACAACCCGCCCGGGAAAGAGTCTGGTGCTCCAGTTGAATCTCACTGGGCGTCACCATGAAATGATGGTGCGCATGCTAGGCGACAAGGGTTACGACCCGTTTCACTTCGGTTGTCACCCCGCTCGAGAGGGCCGTAATGCTACCTTGGCTTGGGCGCGATTGGACTTTGATTTGGAAAGCCGAGAAGCGCTCATTGAGGAGATTCAAACAGATCGGTTACGTGATGTGAGGTCGCTGATGAGGGAAAATGTTTGCAAGGGCTGTGGCCAAATCCATTGGTATGGTTATCGGCTTGATCCCCGAGAAGTGAAGCGCTTTTGGGAAGAAGAAATGAGGCACCATGAAGCGATGTGGGAAGAGGCGATGATGATGGCGGCGTTAGAATTTCTTTTCGAAGAGATTGGGATACGCCGTGTGTTCTATCACACCTTCGAGCTCGGCTGTCGTCTCAAGGGAATCACCGAGAGCTTTCCGCCTCGGTCGCTCTACACCTCGCTGCCGAAGAAGTTCTGCTTTCGAACAACGGGAGAGGTTCCGGCCTTCATACGCGGTTCTAAATTTCGTCGTGGTGAGCTGAAGAAGGCTGCTACTGATTCGCGATTCTATGTGATCGAGTAGGTGAGTTAGGTGTCAAAAGAAGACGAACAAACAAAATTCTTGCGACTGTTCATAAAAACGCTATTGTTCTTCCGAACCGATGTTCAAATTATGGCCTTAGCACTCACAGACAAACAACAAGCTGTTCTCGATTTTCTCAAAGCTGAGCATCGCCGGTCGGGTTTGATCCCGTCCACTCGCGAGATTCAGGCTCATTTTGGCTTTGCTAGTCAAACAGCCGCGATGAGTCACCTGCGTGCGCTTGAGCGGAAAGAGGCGGTGGTTCGTTTGCCCGGCAAGGCGCGTGCAGTGATGTTTCCGGACGAGATGGATCGCGAAGAAATTATTGATATCCCTGTTTATGGTTCCATCGCCGCAGGTATGGCGGAGGATCAAGTGCAGGACCAAGAGAGTTGTCTCTCGATCG
Organism: Roseibacillus sp.; assembly: GCA_051251855.1. Lineage (GTDB taxonomy): Bacteria > Verrucomicrobiota > Verrucomicrobiia > Verrucomicrobiales > Akkermansiaceae > Roseibacillus. The sequence continues at coordinate 275,589 of JBPOGI010000007.1, read as the reverse complement.
ATATTTCGTCCCTTGGTCTGAGAGGGAATTCGAAGACTTTCGCTTTGAAGGTCCGTGGCGAGTCGATGATCGATGCCCACATTTGTGACGGTGATACCGTCGTTCTTGAATTTCGTGAGCCTCGCAACGGGGATGTCGTAGCGGCTCTCATTGATGGGGAGACCACTCTCAAGCGCTATGTCGTGACTAAGGGGAAGCCTTATCTCCAAGCGGAGAACGAGCTTTATCCCGATCTGATTCCCGCGCGAGAGCTGATCATTCAAGGAGTGATGGTAGCGTTGCTACGGAACTCTTGATTTGGGGGGAGTCGTCGTCCGACTAAAAGTGAAATCGATTACTCAGGAAGCGTGGTCTCGGGTAACGGAGGTTGCTTGTGATATCATAAATGCGTCGGAGGCTGGTGACGATTTTCTCGTTAGGGTGCATACAGATAAGCTAATGGTTGTTCTGGATGAGCTTCAGGCGAAGTTCGGTGAACATCCCGAATTCTACGATACACGCGCAGATTTTCTAGATGATCCCAATGAGAGAATGCGACTTTATCGGAAGGCGCTTCAGCTCGCAGAGAGTCAGGGCGATGTTGAATCTCGGGTTGAAATTCTTGAATCAATTTCAGGTCTTGAAGAGGAAATGAGAGGCTCTTCCAATACGTCGAGCTAGCGCCTCAATCAAAAGAACTCGATGACCTGTTTGCTCTTCATGAGATTGAGAAAAACGTGACTTCATCGAGCGAGATAAGAGGAGGCCTATGAAAATTTGAATCTTTGAGGAACATTCTTCTTCGGTCACGCAGGTGCATGCGTTCTCTCATCGTGCCTCGCTAGACATATAACTTTGCTCAGCGGCCTCTTCGATTCCTACTCGAATAGAACCTAGTGTGTTTTGGTGGTTGGCCTTGTCTTTTCGGCTGGAGTGAGATCGCGGTGAGTGAACCGCGAGCTAGGATGATTAGGCGTATGATTTTTCCTAATCCACTGGGAGACCGAAGTGGCTCCGAGCGCTCTTCTTCGGTAGAAATGCACCAGGGACGAGCGGCTTAGCTAAAGAAGCTTCTTCTAAGGGAAGGCTTGTGAGTGCTCGATTGCGAGGTAGTTTGTGGGGGATGCTTCGTTCGTTCATTTTTAAGAACCCCACTCTCTGTTTTTGCAGTGCATTGATGTTGGGTGCTTGCACGAATTTCGAAGAATGGAATCACGATGCGCCTCACATTCGTGATTTGCAGAAACAGAGCATGGAGGGGGTAGCAGCGCGACCGATAGCGGGGCAGAGTATCGAGGAGTTCTTTTTGGATAAGGTGGGATTGATTGCTTCGGCAAAGGGGGGGCTGCCTTCGGGGCGAGCTGTTCCGATTTCCTCTGATGGCTACTTTCTAACTGCTTGGCATGTTGTCGATGAAGGTGAGTTTCATTTGTCTGATTTTGTCCAGTTGAAACCTTTTCCGAAAGAAGGGGTGGCTTTCGAATCTAAGGAGTACTATCGCGTTGATAAGCACCTTGGGAGAGCGGTTTGGAAGGATGAGAAGAACGACCTCGCTATCGTCAAGTTCGACTACAGTCCTCGTCAGGTTTTTCGGCTCGCGGGAGGACAGAGTGCGATTGGTAGCCAGGTTTTCAGCGCCGCCTTGGGAACCAACAGCGGGAGCTTGGTCGTTTCGGGTGAGGCGGGCGTGAGTGATGGGGTCGGGAATGGACCTTATCAGACCGCAGGAACAATTTTTGCAGTGAAGGCTGCTCGAGGCTCACGGCCAGCCTCTGTCTATCGCTCCAGTTTGGTCGCTCGGGGAGGGATGAGCGGTGGAGCCGTTGTGAATGGCGACGGCCTCTTGGTCGGGGTTCTGACTTATATTAACTCAGGTTTCTTGAGTCCTCCCACCACCGCGTTCTCGATGCTCGAGGCTGCTGCGATTCAAGAAATCATTGCGAAAGATCGGATGCGGTAGGCCTTGCGGTGACCTATTCGAAAGTCAGCGGCACAATCGCATCACGGTAGCTTTTTGCTGCCTCTGTTGTCGAAACTCCATGACTCGCTCTCGGGGTTGCAAAGGGAGGAACGAACCACGGGTAGCTGCCGAGTAAATCTGTCACGACTGCGATTTCGCCGTGGGTGTTCCCTTTTCCGCAACCGATTCCGATAGTAGGAATTTGGAGCTGTTCCGATAATTTTCTAGCAGCAGAGGGGATGACTGACTCGAGAACCAAGGCGCAGATTCCAGCCTCTTGGAGAGCGAGGGCACCTTTCAAAAGTTCAGAGACTTGTTCGTCTGTCTTACCCTTCTTTTTGTAACCTCCTTCTTCTTTCACTCGTTGGGGAAGCATTCCAAGATGCCCAATGACGGGAATGCCTGAGTCGACAATGGCTTTTACTTTTTCGGCCTGGCGGATTCCTCCCTCGAGTTTGACTGCTTCGGCCCCAGCCTGAACAAGTTTGCGCGCATTCATGACCGCTTCCTTGGGAGTGGAGTAAGAGTGGATAGGAAGGTCGCCGAGAAGAAGGGCGTTTTGGCATCCTCGGGCTGCTGCCGCCGTGTGATGGAGCATGTGATCCATTGTGACGTGGGTGGTATCCGGGAATCCCAGCACCACCATCCCGAGAGAGTCGCCGACAAGCAGGAGGTCGATACCAGCCTCGTCGAGCAGTCGGGCGGTGGGGTAGTCGTAGGCAGTCAGCGCCGAGATGGGAGTCTCGGGTTGATTGACGCGAGCTTTGAGGGCGGCGGCTTTTTCGAGGGCGTTCACGTAAGTAGACTTAGGGGGAGGAGGAGAAAGGGCACGAAGTTTTTTCGTTCACTAGCTCCTACTTTTCGCGGGCAGGAGCTTACAAGGAAAAGTTGGAAAGTTCCTTCTTGTAGGGAGGGCGGTCAAATTGGTCTCCATTCAGGCGAGGGTCGCCTTTCGCTTCAAGTTCTGCCATGAGCTTTTTGTGAAGCTTCTCGAGGATTATCTTCATCGCTGGCTCGCCGGCCAAGTTATTGATTTGATGTGGATCGCTTTTGAGGTCGTAGAGCTCGACTGCGGGGCGGGTTCCGAAGCCAAGCTCCCAATGACGAGTGAACTCGGGGTTGTGACGATTCACGACCATCCAAGCTTTGGTTGGTCCGGCGTCTATGTCGGGATAAGTGTAACGGGTGTTACTCTCAAGATTTTCGAATTTGGCGGGTTTGTCATGAAGGAGGCTGTAGATGTCGCCGCCGGGATGCCGCTCAGGTTTGAGATTGAGGATGTAGAGATGGTCCGAGGTTCGTAGTGCGCGGGTCGGATAGGGGAAGTTGCCGATGCGGGCTTCTGCGACATGGGCTTCTCGTCCAATGAGGGCCCAGCCTCGGAGCGCTGCTGTCTTTCCATCGACGAGAGCTGGGAGTAAATTCTGGCCATCGAGTTCATCCTTGGGCTCGACCCTCGCCGCAGCGAGAAGGGTGGGGGCAATGTCGAGGAGGGAAAGGGGTGTCTCGATAATTTGGGCGGCTTTGATTTTCTCGGGCCAGCGGATGGCGAAGAGGACACGGGCGCCGAAGTCGTAGACGTTTGTTTTGCCTCGTGGAAATCCGGGGGCTCCGTGGTCGCCAGATATGATGACGATGGTGTTTTTCGATTCTCCTGTTTTTTCCAGTTCTTCCAAAATGACTTCGCAATAGGCATCGAAGGCCATGCCTTCTCCTAAGTAGTCGGCAAGGTCTTCACGCACCACAGGAACGTCAGGTAAAAAAGGAGGCATGATTCCAGCGAGAGAATCGGGGTCCAGATCCCAGAGTTTTTTTCCCGAGCCAGCGACCCACTTGCGATGAGGATTTGTGGGGTGAAAGTGATAAAGGAATGGCTCCTTTTCATCCCTTGCTGCGAGGAATTCTTGGAAATTAGAACGAACCTCAGCGAGAAGTTGTTGATGGGCTTTCTTGGGATCTTCAGCTGCAGATACGAACTGAGAATATTGATTCTGTTTGCTACCCGCGCTCCGAAATTGAGGGCCGAGAGGAGAGTTTTTGAGGTGTTCTTTCTGACTGAAGCCGATGTGGTAGCCAGCTGCCTGAAGAGTTTTTGCATAGCCAGTGACTTCTTGCATCCAAGGGTCCTTCTCGTCGGGACCATGCCACTTGTGGTGAAGTTGTGCGCAGGAACCGTTGCGGAAAAAGTGTCGGCCCGAAACTAGGGAAGCTCTGCAGGGCGTGCAGGAAGGAGCTGAGACGAACATATTTGTCGCGAGCATTCCTTCCTTGGCCACTTGATCAAAAATGGGGGTGGAGACGATGTCGTTGGGCGAAGGGCTCTTCGGGTCTGAGTAGGCGGAAGCATAGCGCCCTAGATCGTCCGCGAAGAGGAAGAGGATGTTGGGCTGAGATTCAGCTCGAAGAGTGATGGTTGACAGGAGGACGAGGAGAAACTTCACGCTCCATATACTCGGAGTAGGCCACGGTCTTGCATCCCAGCAGGGCCATGCTTGAGCCACCGATAGACCAAAAGGCTAGCGAGCCAAGTCATAGGGACGGTGAAAATGATGCCGACACAGAAGGCGAGAACGCCTGCGATCGAGATGAGGATAATGAGAATATAAAGTCCAAGGAGAGCCCATTTATTATTCTGGGTGAGGGCTGCGCTGTGACGAAGGGACTCAAAAATTCCTGAATCACGATCGACCATGACGTTGAAAAACTGGCTGTATTTCATCCCAAAGTAGCTTGCAGGAATCAGTCCAACGACCCCTGCCAGAATCGTTATAGGGATATCATCTGCAATCAGGTAGGCGGCGAGGGCAAGGAGAGCGGGGACGAAGTAGACAATGATCGCAATGAGAAGCGACCCGAGAAATCCTGCCAATAACTTGGAGGTTTGACTGAAGATGAGACCCACTCCCGCGGGCTTTCCTGAGATGAGGTTGAGACCGAAGCGGGCGAGGCCGAGAGTGAAGAATACTGACAGTAATTGGGAAATCACCTGAGAAATCACTTGGACGACATAGTAGGCAATGGGAGGTGAATCACTGGGTCCTTGGGTAGTGCTTGCGACAGCCATGATCGCGGTGTTAATCACACTAAAAATGACGCTAATTCCAAAAGCGATCCCGAGGTAGATTGCCCACACTGCGAGCACGATTCCGAAGTAGCGTTTGGTGAGCTCGAAGGCTCTTGCGATACATTCCGTGATTCCAAGGGAGGTGCTGCCAGGTTCGATTTCTGGTAGGTCATCGTCTCCGGTGGTTTCGGAAATATAAGAACTCGCTGCAGGCGATTTGTAAGGGTCATTTGTGGAGGCTTCGCTGTGGGCAAGGGCCGATTCTGCTGGTTTGGTAGAGGTTGAAGGCGGGCTTAAGTTCAGCTCGGGAACCTCCGAGACTTTCTTCCAATCGCTCATTCCTTCGCGCCACACGAGGTCCTTGGCAGGAGTGAATTGACCGCTCGCGGCGAGGCTTGTAAGCTCCTCTTGGGAGACGGGTCCCCTTTGCTCGCCGTTGTGCGCGTAAAACCAGTTGTTCATCTGCAAGATTGATAGCAGCTTGCAGCCTCACCCGACAAGAGGGGAGGGGCGCATCTACGACATGGAAAGTTGGCTCCATTCTGATGCCGCGAAATCCCCGTAGCATGGGGGATTGGCGCATTGACAGCGCAAGGTTCGCTGGTAAGCTGCGCGCCCTTGCGGCTCGGAAGAATCCTTCTACCGAACCCAACATGTGAAAACCACTTACGAACCAGATGGCAACCGTAAAAAAGAAAGCAGCCAAAAAGGCCGCTAAAAAGTCAGTCAGAAAATCCGCAGCAAAGAAGACTTCTGCGGCCAAAGCTCAAAAAGGAAAATACGTTTACGTCTGGGGTGACGGCCAAGCCGACGGAGACGGAACCATGAAAGCTCTCCTCGGCGGAAAAGGTGCGAACCTTGCTGAGATGAGCAATATCGGAGTTCCTGTTCCTGCGGGCTTTACGATCTCAACTGAGGTCTGCACTTACTACTACGATAATGGTAAGAAGTATCCCAAGACTCTCGACGGACAAATCGAAGAGAACATCGCCAAGGTCGAAAAGGTCATGGGCAAAAAGTTCGGTGACCTCGACAATCCTCTTCTTCTCTCTGTCCGCTCTGGTGCTCGCGAGTCGATGCCCGGAATGATGGACACCATCCTTAACCTCGGCATCAACGACGAAGTCGTCGAAGCTCTTTCTGCGAAGACCGGTAACCCTAAGTTCGCTTGGGACTCTTACCGTCGTTTCCTCCAGATGTATGGTTCTGTTGTCATGGAAGTGGAAGCCGAAGCCGGCGAGCACCACGACCCCTACGAAGTCATTCTCGATAAAGCCAAGGCCAAGGCCAAGGTGAAGGACGACTCGGGTCTCTCCGAAAAAGATCTCCGTTGGGTGGTGGCTGAATTCAAGAAGCTCATCAAGAAGCGCTCAGGTAAGGATTTCCCTGAAGACCCTCGCGCCCAACTCAAGGGTGCTGTGAACGCGGTCTTCAACTCCTGGAACAACGACCGCGCGATCGTTTACCGTCAGAAGTATGGTATTCCTGCTGCGTGGGGAACTGCTGTGAACGTTCAGGCCATGGTCTTCGGTAACACCGGTAAGACTTCTGGAACCGGTGTTGCATTCACACGTGACCCCGCAACCGGCGAAAACGTTTTCTACGGTGAGTATCTCATCGATGCTCAGGGTGAGGACGTCGTCGCTGGTGTTCGTACCCCTAAGCCTATCGCCAAGATGTCTAAGGACCTGCCCAAGCCTGCTAAAGAGCTTCTTGCGATTCGCACAAAGCTTGAGAAGCATTTCCGCGATGTTCAGGATGTTGAGTTCACCGTCGAGCAAGGCAAACTATGGATGCTTCAGACTCGTAACGGAAAGCGCACTGGTTTCGCAGCGGTGAATATCGCTCTTGATATGGTGAAGGAAAAGCTCATCAGCAAAGAAGAGGCGATTCTTCGTATTCCTGCTGACGACTTGAGCCATCTTCTCGCTCCTATCTTCGACTCCGCAGCTGAGAAGGCTGCCAAAAAGGTGGGCTCCGGTCTTCCTGCTGGTCCTGGTGCCGCTGCAGGTAAGATCTACTTCACTGCTGAAGAGTCCGTGGAAGCGGCTGCTCGCGGTGAGTCCGTCATCCTCGTTCGCCAAGCGACCTCTCCCGAGGATCTTCGCGGAATGATTGCCGCTGAGGGAATTCTCACTACCGAAGGTGGTGCTTCCTCACACGCTGCTCTCGTTGCCCGTCAGATGGGTAAGGTTTGCGTCTGCGGTGCACACAGCATGACGATCGATTACAAGAAGAAGACTCTCACTGGTGCTGGCGTCACTTTGAAGGAAGGCGACGAGCTTTCTCTCAATGGCTTCGTTGGTAACGTCTACAAAGGCGGCATTAAGTCTTCTCCTTCTCAGGTCATCCAAGGTCTCATCGAGAACAAGGCGGCCGCGAAGAAGTCTGCCACTTACACCAAGTTCATGGAATTGATGACTTGGACAGACAAGCACCGTAAACTCGGAGTGCGCACCAACTCGGATACTCCCGAGCAGGTGGAGCAGGCCATCAAGTTCGGTGCGGAAGGCATCGGATTGACTCGTGCTGAGCACATGTTCTTTGAAGGCAATCGTATCGATTCTGTCCGTGAGATGATTCTTGCTGACGACGACGCAGGCCGCGCGAAAGCGCTTAAGAAAATCAAGGTCTTCATGAAGAAAGACTTCATTGGAATTTTCAAGGCACTGGACGGTCGCCCTGCGACCATCCGTCTGCTGGATCCACCTCTTCACGAGTTCATCGGCACCATGGATGCTGCTCAGAAGAAGGACCTTTCCAAGAAGATTGGCATGAGCGCTCCGGACATCACCAAGCGTATCCACGCTCTTCACGAAGAGAACCCCATGCTTGGGCACCGTGGTTGTCGTCTCGGAATCAGCTACCCAGCGATTACAGCAATGCAGGTTGAGGCTATCCTCGAGGCTGCTGCGGAAGTGCAGAAGAAAGGCACCAAGGTTCTCCCTGAGATTATGGTCCCTCTCGTCTCCTATGCTCGCGAGCTTGAGATTCAGAAGCAGGTCATCGACGAGACAGCCGACAGCGTTCGCAAGAGCCTCGGTCTCAAGAAGAGCCAATTGAAGTATACTGTGGGAACCATGATGGAAATTCCTCGCGCATGTCTCACCGCTGAAAAAGTGGCTGAGCACGCTGAGTTCTTCTCCTTCGGAACCAACGACCTCACCCAGACTGGCCTCGGTCTTTCCCGTGATGACTCCTCGAGCTTCCTTCCTGCTTACCAGGACGCCGAAGTTCTCAGCAACAACCCCTTCGCTGGTCTCGACCAAGAGGGTGTTGGCAAGCTGGTTGAAATGGGCGTTGAAGGCGGCCGAGCTGCCAAGCCTAAGCTGAAGATTGGTATCTGCGGCGAGCACGGCGGTGATCCTGATTCGGTGAAATTCTTCCACCGCACCGGACTCAACTACGTGTCTTGCTCACCGTTCCGTATCCCCGTTGCCCGCCTCGCTGCTGCGCAGGCTGCTCTCGAGGAAAAAGGAATGGCCCGTGGTGAAGTGAGCTAAAGGCTGACTTCTAATAATTTCAAAGCCCCAGTCGTGAAAACGGCTGGGGCTTTTTTGTGGGGAAGGGCTAAGAACTTTGAGCTCACTACACTGAAGTCGTTCGAGGTCGCTGAAGACTCATAGCCACTTAGGGGGAGAGACGATGTTTGTGTAGTTTCTTTCGTAAGTCAGCTTTGGTGAGATCTGGGGTGGGAGAGAGCATCCACACAATATCTCCCTCGTTTCTTTTCCTTCCAGGGAGACCGTCCTCGTCGATTTTGTTCAATCCGACAGACCAGAGGAGTGGAGTTCTATCGTGCTTTAACCGGTAGTGAACGGGCTTGTTGCTGAAAGGGTCCTTGGTGTTGATGTGAGAGAATTGGTCCAAACTATCCGGATACTGGCCCTCCTTTTGTTTTACCCGTTCCAGTTCGACTCCAATTCTAGCCAGTCTAGTTCGTGCGACCGCAGTTTTACTTTTCTCTCTCACTTCGCGGAAGAGTGACATGGCCTCATCAGTGTAGAGCCTAGCAGGAAAGTGAAGATTTACTTTCGGACTCTTAGCACTTTCGTTGCGGAGAGAGAGCGATCGTAAAATAAAGTTTGCTTCTGCTTGGTCAATCCAGCCGCTAGGCATCATCCTGAATAGGGTTTCGTCGATGACTAGCATGGCATCGTCGAAAGGATACCAGCCGGTCTCAAGATGGGAAAAGAGGCGCAGATTTGACCATGAAAGAGCTTCAATAAGGAACTCCTTGTCCATTTTAGATTCCTCGCAATAGGCTAGGATATAAGAGAGTTCGCCGTCGAGGGCAGCTTGTAATTCATCTTCCCATGCAAGCTTATCCAGCTTCATTGCAAGTAAAGTAAGTTGTTCATCAGACAACAATGGACTGGAGGCTGCGGCTTCCCAAATCGCCTCTTCGCAGGATATCGCAATGGTGCACCTAATTAAAAAGGACACGAGATTGGGGTAACTCTCGAAATTTAAGATATCCAACATCAGAGAAAGGTTTTCGAATGCCCGTTGCTGATCACCGACGGAGAGGGCAATCGTGGTGTCGTCACGTAGCGCTTCAGTCAGGGTCAAAGCCGGCATATAGGAGACTGCTGAGATGTCTTGAAAAGTGGGATTAGAGCTTTTTGGATTAAAGATAAGTGGGTGGGCGCCTTTTTGAGCAACGAGTTCACGAAGAATATCAAATTCCGGAGCAAGACGGTCCAACTCGATTGCTGCTTCTTCAAAAGTAGCGACAGCCAAAGATGGATCGAGCCATTTACGAATATCTCTCCGTTCGGCCTTCCAACGACCAGTAGATCGGGTGGCTTCCTTGCCCTTTGGGGTCGTATCAAAACCAAGCCTCTTGTCGTAGATCATCCGCTTGATGGAGGGCGTTTTTCTGCCATCAAAACCAGGCAGATCCGATGGGTTCGGTATTTTCGGATCTCTAAGGGGAAGGTGGTCTTTAATTTCAAGGGAGAGACCCGCATCTGCAGCCTTGAGACGAGCGGTCCCAACCGCTCTATTTCCCCTCCAGTTCTCGAAGCTGTAGAAGAAAACTATAACCAAAAGAACAATCCAGGGCCCCCAGATGAGAATGGGCTTCCAAGGGATCTTGTGAACGAAGAGCCAGATGGCTTTGTTGAAAAAACGTCGAATCACTTCTTGGGGTTATAGCGGCATTGGTTTGAGGCTGCACGATAGAAAATGGAGCAAGGACATTCCTGTCCTTGAATAGGAAAAATCAGGGACAGGAATGTCCCTGCTCCATTTTTTGGGATGATTGAAGTGCTTGCCTTGCTTTTTGAAGGTTTCTCCCGCAAAGCTGTTTTGATGTCTTTCTCTTCCTTCGGTTTGGCGACTCCTCTTCTCGAACTTGTGGAGAAGGCTGGATTGCTTGAACCGACGCCGATTCAGGCGGGGGCGATTCCGGCCATGTTGGAGGGGAAGGATGTGCTAGGAATAGCGAAGACAGGGTCAGGGAAGACGGCGAGTTATGTTTTGCCGATTTTGCAGAAGCTGTCGTCACTTCCACTGTCGAGTCACCGGGAGCCCAGTATTCTCGTTTTAGTACCGACAAGGGAGTTGGCGAATCAAGTTCATGAAGTGTTTGAGACCTTCCTGCCTGCGCTGCCTGAGCGGGTGCGGTGTTTGGCGGTCTACGGTGGGGTGTCCATCAATACCCAAATGAAGACGTTGGCGAAGGTGGATATTCTGGTGGCGACACCAGGGCGTCTTCTCGACTTGGTGAGCAAGAATGCGGTGCAGCTTTCTTCGGTCTCGACCCTTGTGCTGGATGAGGCCGACAAGATGCTCAACTTGGGCTTTCGGGAAGAGATGAATCGGGTTTTGGCTTTGTTGCCTCTTAAGCGGCAGAACCTTCTGTTCTCGGCAACACTGAGCGAGGATTTGGGCGCTGTGCAGCAGGTTCTTCTCAACGAACCAACCACGGTGAAAATTGATGCTGACGAAAGCGAACCGGTTCTCATCAAGGAAAGTGCTTATGCGGTGCCAGAGGAAGGGAAGGGGCCTCTCTTGCGCTATCTCATTCGGGAAAGGAAGATGGAGCAAGTTCTCGTCTTTGCCTCGTCGGTGCGCCGAGTTGATGGAGTGGTCTTGAAGCTTTGTAAGAACAAGATTCGGGCGGGCGCGATTCATTCCAAGATGGGTCAACAGACGCGCGAGATCACCCTGCGACAGTTTAAAGAGGGCCAGTTGCGAGTTCTGGTGGCGACAGACCTATTGGCGAGAGGAGTGGATATCGAGGGGCTGCCTTATGTGATCAACTACGAGTTACCTCGTTCGCCCAAAGACTACATTCATCGCATCGGAAGAACGGGGCGCGCGGATGCGGCGGGCGAGGCGATATCGCTCATTAGTCCCGAGGAGGAGCATCACTTTCGTGTTATTCAAAAGAAGATGAAGAAGCGGGTTTCTCTTTTGGAGAGTTCGGAGCTGGATTTTGAGAGAAGTTGAGGAGATCGAGTATTTGGGCGGTTTTCTCAAAGCTTATTCTCTGTAGCGAGTAGAAGAAAGTCTTCTAAGCCGAGTAGTTTTACAGGTTGGTCGAGGCTGAGGTGTCTCTCGAGGCCCCCGGAAAGGTAGAACTTTTTGAGAGTCCAGCCTTCGCCTCCGAGAACTAGGTAAGCTGCTTTGTGTGCTCCCCGCGACTGTTTGAGAGCCTCGGAAAGGCAAATGAGCTCATAGGGGACTTTCTGTTCGGCAGTGCCCGAAGTTTGCTGCCACTTCAAGGAAATGAGATAGGAGCTATCGTCCTTCTTTGCCACGATGTCGATCATGTGCTTGCTCCCGTTAGGTCGAGTGCCCACTTGGACTTGTTCGGAAACTTGGTAGCCTTTCTTCTCAAGGCTTACTTTGACAAGTCTTTCGAAATCTTTTCCGGTCGTGGTATTTCGCGCAGGGGAGGGGGATTCAGCTTCTTGGCTTTGACTCTGAACCGAAAATAGGAAGAGGAGGCTGAAGATGAAGAGGGGCTTTAAGTAGGAATCTGGCATAGGGGTCAAGAGAGGGTGGCTTACTGTTGTCTCTCAGCCAGCGTGATTCCTGTCAGATAGGGAGTGACGACTGGGGGGTTACTTTGTTTCGGCCGCAATCAGCTCAACCAATCGTTTTTCCAGAGCGTCAATATCGACGCCGTGAGGTCCACGTTTTCCCGAGTAGGCGACTTTACCGTCAGTCCCAAGGATAAAGAATCGCTCGGGGAGAGCTGAATAGGCTTTTGAGACGGTATCTTCGATATCATCAATGAGAACGGGAACTTTAAGTGGGGATTCTGCCGAACATCCCTTTGCGGCCACTTGACGATCCTCGATGGTCTTGTGCAGAGCGATTTCGACCGTTCGGCTCGGTCGGCGTCCGTCTGTTGCGTGTGCTTCTTGGATATAGACCCAGTAGAAGTCAGCGTTATCTTTGTGCGTTTCGTAAAGTGATTGCAGGCGCCCGGCCAGCCTCATGAAAGGTCCTCATGTGTGTGAACCGAAGATGAGCACAGTAGTGCGTTTTGGATTTGAAAGGTCGACTTTCTTTTGGTCGGAAAGTTTCGAAGCTATGGTCTTGGGGATGGGATCGCCCACCTGAGGAGCGTTGTCGGGCTTTCCTCTCTGTGCTGAGATGGGGAGCGTAAGAGCGAGAAATAAGAGAAGTAGCTTCATGGTGAAGTTAAACTCCGGACTTTTGAAAAAGTCTCAAAGTATGAGCGCATAATTGAGAGTTTTCGTTGGAGGATTGAACTAGGGCCTGCTGAGCTGATATTTCTCGCAGGGCTATCTGCTTTGATGTTGGACACAAGGGTTGATGGGGGCTGTTGGTATGCGGCTTTCTCCCTGCCGTTTCTTCATTCCGGCTGAATTAGATATTATATTTTATATGTAAATTCATTTTAAATTCGGATGTTTTGTCGGAGCGATCCTTTTTTTCTATATAAAAATACTTAGGGTTGACGCGTTCTTTGTTTCCGCTCTTTTTTTCTTTCTTTTGGTTTTCCAGGTAAAGCACTCTTTTTTAGCTGGTTACGTTAAATCCTGTTCTCTTGTGAGAAAAGTTCGGAGTTTAAAAAAATACATCAACGTTGACTATTTTTTAAAATTAAATAAAATAGTGTCATGCTTCGAGCTGCGCAGCAAATTCCCGCCTTCGGGAAGCTGATGTGATGTCGAGGTGTTTCATTCAAATCCCCCAAGTCCCCCCTTCCTTATGAATTCGACATTGCCGAAATTATTACAATTGCCCTTGGCCACCCTATTGTGCGCGCAAACTTTCAATTTGTACGCCGCACCAGCGCCTCCCGCGGGTGAGAAGCTTTTACAATCCAGATTTGGTGTGACGCTCGAGTTGGAGGCGACATTAAATGCGGCAGCGGGTTATAACGATGGTACGGGCCCTAATGGGGGTTATATGTTTGATCACACCAGCTTTGTTCCTACAAAAAATGTAGGCACGGTAGATTGGACGGAAGGGGATTGGTTCGGAACATGGGACAATGCCTTTGGACAAACCTCGATTGATCACACCCCGGCCCCAGGGACGCCGGACGCTGACAACTATCCATCGGGCGGTGAGTGGTATGATGTTGAGGCCCTCTATCTCGACAACGATGAGGATTATATCTACCTGGCGATTGTGACTTCGGTTCCATTCGCGAACATCGACTTGGATGGAGACGAAGATGTGGATGATATTGGTATCGTGGATCCTCGCATCGATGCAACCCGAGCATTTATTCGTCCGGGAGACGTCTCCATTAGCTTGTTCAAGGCTGGCACTGAGCGGAATGAGAATAATGCCACCACTTGGAGCTACAACTATGGATTAGACATCACCGACGATGTCCGCCCGAATAACGATAATACCAACGAGGATGTTGTGACGGTGGGTACGGGAACGTTCTCCACTTCGTTCATGAACTCTTTTAACTTGGGAAGCGGGTTCTATGAGACCACTTCAGATTTGCCGGCGACAGCGAGTGATATCGTTTATCCTACCGTGGGCGACTGGTATACTGGTTCACGAGTGGGTCACGTTCAGGCAGATTATGAGCACACGAACTTTGACCCAAGTCACCCTCAAGCGACCGCGACGTTGCTGGGTAATGCGACTTATGTGGACTATTATCGTTATGAGTTTCCGAGTGGGAACGAGGAAAACGATGCTCCGACCTATATTATCGAAGCTGTGATTCCGCGGGCACTCTTTGGTGCGAGCAACCCATCGTCCGGTGATTTGATTGGTCTGCGCTGGGTGGAAGGTTGTCGCAATGATGGTGACGCTTTGGCTCCTGTCCTCAAGGTGACTGCTGATATTGATACTGTAGCGATCGGGAACCTTGTTTGGGAAGACCTCAATGGAGATGGCGACCGGGATGCTGGTGAGCCAGGAATTGAGGGGGTGGTCGTTTGTCTTCAAGACAGCAATGGTGATCCGGTGATGGTGGATGGCGTTCCAGCCTCGAGCCATGCCGATGCGATTTCAGGCTATTCTCTCGATGGCAATTTAGGTTCTTGGAGTGGGGGTGGCTTGGGGGGGTGGCCTTCTGAAGGACCTTGGCTCGATAGTGAGACAGCGGCTGCGAGTGATGGCACGAATGAAGGTCTCGTGCAGATTGAGGACTTTGGTGGCGACCAGATGATTACGATACGGTCTACGGCAGACGTTTCTCGTGCGCTCGACTTGAGTGGTTGTCGTTCTGCTTTCTTGAGCTTTGACTATGAGCGCTACAATTTAGCATGGGAGTCGACGGACCAACTCTTTTTCGAGTATTCTGAAAATGGTGGGGTTGATTGGACTGCCTTGGCGATTATCGATGGTGCTGGCTTGGATGGTGCCGTTCAATCAAGCGGTGCTCTTCCTCTTCCGAACACCGCCAATCGAATCCGGGTCAGGAGTGATGCTGACTTGGCAACGAAGCGAGTGAGATTGAATAACTTTAACATCGATTGCAGTCCACCTGTTCCTCTTACAACGACAACGGATTCATCTGGATTTTACTACTTTGGGAATGCGGATGGACTTGAAGCTTCGACGTCTTACCGCGTCTGTATCGATGTCAGTCAAGCTCCTCTAAATGGTCTTGTTTTGAGCCCCACCAATGCTGGGGGAGTGACAAACAACAGCCCAACGGGGGATGACTTGGATTCTGATGCCTCTCCCGTTGGTGGCGAAGCTCTAATTTTTGTCACAAGTCCTGCGAGTGATGAAAATTACAGTTACGACTTCGGGTTTACCTGTCCGGTTCTCACCGTGGGGCCTCCGAGTTTGAGCGCTGGAGAGGTGGGAGTGCCTTATAGTGAAACTCTCGCCACTTTCGGTGGAGTTGCACCCTATAGTTATGTGGTTACCTCTGGGGTTCTGCCAGATGGGTTGTCGATTGTTGGCGACAAGATTCAAGGAACTCCTACAACTGTTGAATCACAAACTTTCACGATCACTTCGACCGATGATGAGGGGTGTGTTGGAACGGCAACCTTTACGATTTCTGTGAGTTGCGATGCTCTCGTAATCACTCCTTCCACGCTTGCTGACGGACAGTTCGGTCAGAGTTATGGACCGGTTAATTTCACCGCACCTGGAGCCAACGGCGCGGTGACGTGGACTCTTTCGTCTGGTTCTTTACCGGCGGGAATGTCCTTTGTCGATAGTGGCAATGTTGGCGTGCTCTCTGGAACTCCGACAGAGGGGAACTCTTTCAATTTTGCGGTGACCGCTTCTGACACCGCTGGTTGTGTGGGTAGCGTGAACCTTTCGCTGGAGATTCCGATTGCAAGTATCACCGGAACGACCTTTGAGGACACAGACAATGACGATGATGGCGATGTTGTCATTAATGTGACGACCATTCGTTTGTTCGCGAGCGACGGTACCACTGCAATCGATAATCCCAATATTGCCGGAACACAGGACTATGTCGTCACCACCACCGACGGGACTTATGCCTTCACCAATCTTGCCCCCGAGGATTACGTGGTTGTGCAAGACCAGCCGAGTGGTTTTCTCACCGTGACTGATGGTGACACCACCATTCCCGGAGACGATGGCACGAACACGAGCACAACGGATAATAGTATTCCTGTAAGCGTCGTTGCGGATGAGACGGATAGCGGCAACGATTTTGTTGAGGAGCGACCTGCTGCGATTGCGGGAGCAATCTACCAAGACACCGATGGAGATGGGGGAGGCGATGTTGTGATTAACGTGGTCACTCTTACCCTCTGCACCGACCTCAATGGTGATGGAGATAGTGACGATGCCGGAGAAGGTCCTGCTGATAATCCTAACCTCGCAGGCGCTCAGGATTACACAATCACCACTACCAATGGCACGTATGCGTTCACGGGACTGGCTCCTGGAAGTTATGTCGTGAAGGAGACCCAGCCAAACGGCTATCTCACGGTCACCGATTTCGACAGTGCGGCTGATACTGGAACTACCGTGGACCAATCTAACGCCTCGACGAGCGACAATCTTATTCCTGCTACTGTGGATGCGGGGGAGACCGATAGCGGCAATGACTTTGTTGAAGAGTTGCCAGCAGCGATTGCAGGAACGATCTACGAAGACACCGATGGAGATGGAAACGGCGATGTCGCTATCAATGTGGTCACTCTTACGCTCTGCACCGACCTCAATGGTGACGGAGACAGCGATGACGCCGGAGAAGGTCCTGCTGATAATCCGAATCTCGTTGGCTCGCAGGATTACACTGTTACTACTACCAACGGCACCTACGCGTTCACCGGACTGACTCCGGGGAGCTATGTCGTGAAGGAAACTCAGCCAAACGACTATCTGACGGTCACCGACCTCGATAGCTCTACTGACACAGGCACGACCGCGGACCAATCGAATGCTTCGACCGGTGATAACCTCATCCCAGTGACAGTTGATGCGGGTGAAACTGATGGCGGCAACGACTTCGTTGAAGAAGTTCCTGTCGCGGTGGGTAACCTCGTCTTCAGCGACCTTAACAACAACGGTGTCTACGACGCTGGTGAAGGAGTTGATGGCGTCAGTGTTCAGATTTATAGTGCTGGCGGAGACGACCAGATTGGCGGTGGTGACGACGTGGAGATCAACGTGGGTCCCGACGGAATCCTTGGCACTGCAGATGATGCTGTTGGCGGCATGGTGACCGCAAGTGGTGGTTGCTACCTCTTTAGCAATCTACCTTCCGGTAAATACTATATTCTTATTCCGTCGAGCGAATTCACTGCTGGCGGAGACCTCGTGGGCTATCTTCCCGTGATTGGGCAAGGTGGAGACCTCGGCAACGATGATAGCGTTGATGAAAATGGAGACGATACTACCAGTGATGGCGTTACTTCCACTGTGATTGACCTTGCGAACAATGCAGAGCCCACCAAAGAGAATGGAAAAGATGCGGCGAATGCAGTCAACGCTGCCGACGATGATAATACAGACCTCACCGTCGACTTCGGCTTCGTGGAGCCGGCGGCGATTGCGGGAACTGTCTTCGAGGACACCGATGGAGATGAAAACGGCGATGTTGTCATCAGCGTGGTTACTCTTACGCTCTGCACCGACCTCAATGGCGACGGAGATAGTGATGATGCTGGAGAAGGTCCTGCGGATAATCCGAACCTCGCGAGCACTCAGGATTATACCATTACCACGACCGATGGAACTTACGCCTTTACCGGACTCACTCCGGGAAGCTATGTCGTGAAAGAGACTCAGCCAAACGGCTTCCTGACGGTCACTGACCTCGATAGCTCAGCGGACACGGGTGCTACCGTGGATCAAACCAATACCTCGAACAGCGACAACCTCATTCCTGTTACCGTTGATGCGGGGGAGACTGATAGTGGCAACGACTTCGTTGAAGAACTGCCAGCTGCGATTGCAGGAACGATCTTCGAGGACACCGATGGAGATGAAAACGGCGATGTTGTCATCAGCGTGGTTACTCTTACACTCTGCACCGATCTCAATGGAGACGGAGATAGCGATGATGCTGGTGAAGGCCCTGCCGATAATCCGAACCTTGCGGGCACTCAGGATTACACCATCACAACGACCAACGGTACTTATGCTTTCACCGGATTGACTCCCGGAAGCTATGTCGTGAAAGAGACTCAACCAAACGACTATTTGACGGTCACCGACCTCGACAGTTCTTCAGACACAGGCACGACTGTGGACCAATCGAATGCTTCGACGAGTGATAACCTCATCCCAGTGACGGTTGATGCGGGTGAAACCGATGGCGGCAACGACTTCGTTGAAGAACTGCCAGCTGCGATTGCAGGAACTGTCTTCGAGGACACCGATGGAGATGAAAACGGCGATGTGGTCATCAGCGTGGTTACTCTTACACTCTGCACCGACCTCAATGGCGACGGAGATAGTGATGATGCTGGAGAAGGTCCTGCGGATAATCCAAATCTTGCGGGCACTCAGGATTACATCGTTACCACCACTGACGGCACTTATTCCTTCACTGGTCTCACTCCAGGGAGCTATGTCGTGAAAGAGACTCAGCCAAACGGCTTTCTGACAGTCACAGACCTCGATAGTGTGGTTGATACGGGTGCGACGGCAGACCAATCGAATGTCTCGTCGAGCGACAATCTCATCTCGGCGACTGTGGATGCAGGAGAGACCGATAGCGGTAACGATTTTGTTGAAGAAGTTCCTGTTGCCGTCGGTAACCTCGTCTTTAGCGACCTCAATAATAACGGTGCTTACGATGCTGGCGAAGGGGTTGATGGCGTCAGCGTTCAGATTTTCAGCGCTGGAGGAGACGACCAGATTGGCGGTGGTGATGATGTCGAAATCAACGTGGGTCCTGACGGAATCCTAGGCACTGCTGATGACGCTGCAGGCGGCATGGTGACCGCAAGTGGCGGTTGCTACCTCTTTAGCAATCTACCTTCAGGCAAATACTATATCCTGATTCCTGCGAGCGAATTCACTACTGGGGGAGACCTCGTGGGCTATCTTCCCGTGATTGGTCAAGGTGGAGACATTGCGAGTGATGACAACGTCGATGAGAACGGGGATGACATTACTAGTGATGGCGTCACTTCAACCGTCATTGACCTTGCCAACAATGCGGAGGTAACCAAGGAGGCAGGAAAAGACGCAGCCAATGCGGTCAATGCTGCCGACGATAATAACACCGACCTGACCGTCGACTTTGGCTTCGTCGCACCTGCAGTGATTGCGGGAACGATTTACGAGGACGCCGATGGAGATGGAAACGGCGATGTTGTGATTAACGTGGTCACCCTCACACTCTGCACCGATCTCAATGGCGACGGAGACAGTGATGATGCGGGAGAAGGTCCTGCGGATAATCCAAATCTTGCGGGCACTCAGGATTACATCCTTACCACCACCGACGGCACTTATGCCTTCACTGGACTCACTCCAGGGAGCTACGTGGTAAAAGAGACTCAGCCAAATGGCTATGTGACCGTCACCGACTTTGATAGCGCGACTGACACGGGCGCGACCGTGGACCAATCGAATGCTTCGACGAGCGACAACCTCATCCCTGTTTCTGTGGATGCAGGTGAAACCGATGGCGGCAACGACTTCGTTGAAGAAGTTCCTGTGGCGGTGGGTAACCTCGTCTTTACTGACCTCAACAACAACGGTGTCTACGATGCTGGGGAAGGGTTTGATGGCATCAGCGTTCAGATTTTCAGCGCTGGAGGAGACGACCAAATTGGCGGTGGCGATGATGTCGAAATCAACGTTGGCCCCGACGGAATTCTTGGCAGTGCTGATGATGCGGCAGGAGGGATGGTTACCGCAAGCGGCGGTTGCTACCTCTTTAGTAACTTACCTTCCGGAAAATATTACATCGTGATTCCAGCGAGCGAATTCACCACTGGGGGAGACCTCGTGGGCTATCTTCCCGTGATTGGTCAAGGTGGCGACATTGGAAGTGATGACAACGTCGATGAGAACGGGGATGACGTCACCAGTGATGGTGTCACTTCGACCGTGATTGACCTTGCGAACAATGCGGAGCCTACGGGCGAAGCAGGAAAAGACGCAGCCAATGCGGTCAACACTGCTGATGATAACAACACCAATCTCACGGTGGACTTTGGCTTCGTTCAGGCCGCTGCGATTGCGGGAACGATCTACGAAGACACCGATGGAGATGGTGGCGGCGATGTTGTGATTAACGTGGTCACCCTCACCCTTTGCACCGACCTCAATGGTGACGGAGACAGCGATGATGCCGGAGAAGGTCCTGCGGATAATCCAAATCTTGCAGGCACTCAGGATTACGTCGTGACCACGACTGATGGAAGTTATGCGTTCACAGGCCTCGCTCCTGGCAGCTATACGGTGAAAGAGACTCAGCCAAACAACTTCGTTACGGTCACCGACCTCGACAGCACAACTGATACTGGAACCACGGCAGACCAGTCGAATGCTTCGACGACTGACGACCTCATTCCCGTTACATTGGATGCGGGTGAAACCGACAGCGGTAACGACTTTGTCGAGATTCGAAAGAGTGATACTTATGGGGCCTATCTTGCAAGTTACGGTTCGACCCTCAATGGAGAGACCGCACTCGGGGACAACCCTGACGGAGACATCTATCCGAATGCCCTCGAGTATGCCTTCTGTCTGAATGCCGCCAACGGAGTTCCCGGGCACGGTGAATTCTGTCTTGAAAAAGCGGCAGATGGCACGGTTGCCGCGCAATTCATGCGCCGTCGTGGAGGACTTGGTGATGTGAGATACACCCTCGAAGGGGCGTCGACTCTTGGCACTCCGACCACTTGGAGCACTCTTAACGTGACTCCGACCGTTAATACCACGGATGCCGATGTGCCCCTCGAAGCAGAGAAGGTGACTTACTTCAATATCCAGAGCGCAGCTCCGACCTCTCCTGTGAGTGGTGTGGTGCGAGTCAAAGTTGAGGTTGATGCGGATGCGAGTGGCACTTACGAAGCCAGTGAGGTTTTCTACACCCGCATCTTTGGTTGGCAGTGCAACGCCTATAACGACTACGAGTGTGCGAGCTTTAGTTCGCCCTTCAAGGAGAAGCCAAGTTTGAGCGGAACCTTTGGAAGTGGAGTTTTGACTCTGGCTGAAGACGCTGGGACTGGAGATATCACTTTGGATGTCAGCGATTCAGTGGGTAACCTCGACTTGTCCTCATTCGTTGGCGTTGATGGAGAATATTACCTGCAAGTGACGAGTGGTCTTTTCGAAGGACATCGTTTCGATATTCTTGCCGGTGGGATGGGGTCTATCACCTTGCTCAATGATGATGACATCTTTGACGAAGCGGTAGCCTCTCTCAATACGCTCGATGGATTGCCCACAGATAGCGGGCTCAATGGAGCGAGTTTCGAAGTGATTCGCTATCGCACGGTGGATGAAGCCTTTGATAAGACGACCACCTTTTTGGGTGAAGAGGACTCCAATCCTGCCGATGCGACGCGTTTGCTCTTCTATGATACCCGTAAGAGTTCCCCTGGATTTGATACCCTGATGTTGGTTGGCACCGCTCCTGACACAAAGTGGATTCGCGTCACGGATCCCTTTGCCCAGGTCGACCAAGGTGGCCGCCGTCTTGATCCTTCGATGGGAAATTGGATTCATCCTAAGAGCTCTGGCAATGCCCTCGCTCCTGCGACGACTCCTCCAGTGGAGCAGTTCACCTTCGGAATGGTTGTTGATTACGCTCAGGCGGCACCGATGAATGAAGGGTTCAACTTTACAGGTGCGATGTGGCCGATTGACCAGTCACCTGCCGGACCTAATGGGCGCGATTTGACACTGGTAGCGGGTTTCGATGGGGGCACTTCCCCAAGCAAGAGCACGGAACTCCTCTTTTGGAAAGGGGACCTCGTTGTTGATGACGCTACTGTTACTGAATACAAAACAGGATATGTTGGCTACATGCTAGCGGATGCAGGTCCCTTCGATTATTGGTTGGACTTGAATGACTCGCAGCTGTTGAACCGCAATGCCGATTTGACTATCGAGTCTCATCGAGCAGTGATGGTCAAAGTCTTGGAAGGTGATGAAAAGAGGTCTCACATCTATCCACTGCCCCAATTCTAACTAGGAAGGGGGGAGGGGCTCAAGACCTCCTCCTGCAGGGAGTTAGAATGAGCGAAATACGGACAAAGATTAACCTTCCCATAATATCAGTCTTGTCTATTCTTTGGGGAGATTATGCGACTCCCTCAGATTTTTTGTCTCATTAGTGCGCTTTCAGCTGGTTCTGCTCTTGGTCAAGAGTTGACCATCGATTGGGGCTCTAACATTTTTCCTCCGGGCTCGGTCATTGATAGCAATGGTACTCCCATAACCTTGGGTGACGGTAGCTTCACCGATGGGGGATACTCGATCGAGTTGGGTACTTTCGACGGCTCTTTCTCTCCAACGAGCTCGAATACTTCCAGTTGGGTTGGAGAATGGCGGGTCTTTGATGCCATCGTTGATAGCGACGAAGATAGCGCTGACTTTTTGAATCCTGGCGATCCTACTCGATTTGGAGGACGTGATATTCTGACTTCTGATAACAACTCTCTTTCAGGAGACTCCATGGTCAATTCGTCCTATGAGTTTGCGCAAGGGAAGCAAGCCTACGTCTTTATTCGAAATAGTAACGCTACTGCTCCAGGATCAGAATGGTTGCTATACACGCGCAGTTCGGGTGGCGGAGACAGTTGGCAATTTCCCTTCGTCTCTCCAGAGAGCCATAACCCAGCCGATGACTTGGATTGGCGGGTGCAAGACGCCGAGAATGTGGTGTGGGGTGGGATTAACCAAGGTGCGACCGAAGGTGGCGGCGTTCATAGTTTCACAGGGAAAGATTATCTGGTGCAGACTTTTACTTTTGTTCCCGAGCCTACCACCGCGTTGTTGGTAAGCCTGAGTTCTCTCATGCTCTTGCGCCGTCAACGTGGGCAGTAGTAAACCGTAAAGCTAACGAGTTCTTCTCGCTAACAACCCAGTATGAATCAAGGGAGTCATCGTATCCTCGTTCTGGTCGTTTGTCTTCTTGTCAATCCTTTGTTTGCTGGAGGTGTTCGATGGGGCAACGAATTGGGCTCGTCGGCAATTGATAGCCAGGGGGGGAGTTTGGACTCGTCATGGACATTCTTCTTGGGATATTTCGATAATGGGTTTACTCCGACCTCTTCCAATAGCAGTGAGTGGTCAGGACGATGGACGACTTTGGATGTGAGTGGCTACTCACCTTCCTCCCAACTTTTTGGGAAGGTCTGGGACAACGATGGTCTTTCGACGGGGCGGCAAGGTTACGTCTGGGGACTCAACCGAAGCTTACCTTCTAATGAGTGGGTTCTTTTTTCTGCTAACAGCTGGGTAGTGCCGTTCAACAATCCCTTGAATCCTGACGTCAATTGGTTCACCTCCGACGCTGATTTGATCGTGGTCGGTGCCATCGAAGAGGCAGAGTTACAGACGGCCGCTGTTGTCGGTGAGCCACCGCTTTTGACTGGTGAACACTGGTTACAACTCAACTTTGACGATGCTGATCTATCGGATCCTCTGATTGCGGGATGGGATGCGGATCCGGATGCTGATGGTTCGACCAATCTTGAGGAATTTGCGTTTGGAGGGAATCCTTCTCAACCCAATCTAGTCTGTTTAGAAGGGAAGGTAGTTGCGGGATTCTTTCAGTTTAGCTGCCAAAGGGCTCGTGCAGTTCAGGCCCTTTACTTTGGTCAGGTCAGCTCGAATGTCTTGGATTGGGATGAAGGGGACGCTTTCGTTTTTTTGCAGAGCTCCAATCCTGAGGAGCTCATCTACCGGGACCTCACTTCGGTGTCTTCTGCAGGGTCAACCCGCTTTGGGCGAGTCAGGGTGGAACTGATGCCATAGACTTGGCTTAGGCCAAAAATGGTAGCTGCCACCCGATTGATAAACTTGCTTTGATTGTCAACTTATGTGACGATTCTCAGATGGTTCCTAAGACTTGTTTATCTTCACTCAAAGTGGCTGTCTGTTGGGCGCTATTCGTGCATCCTACCGTTTTAGGTCAATCGACTCAGGTGATTGTCTGGGGGAGTGAATTGAAGTTTGGAAATGTTCTGACGAGTGATGGAGGGGCAATTACGCTTGATGAATACAAGTTCGAACTTGGTAGTTTCGGAGGTTTTGTCCCTACGACTGATAATACTGATGATTGGTTGATGCACTGGAAAATTTTCGATGCAATCACCGTTGACGACACTCCCGACAATGATGCCTTTATCGCGGGGGAAGGGAGCACGGCCATCTTTGGAGGTCGGGCCGATTTATCTAGTGCTCGAACCAGCAATTCGGAAGATGCCGACCCAACCGATACCTTTTCCGCTGGGGAGCAGGCCTACGTCTTCGTGAGGAGTGGTGATTTACCAGAAGGTGATGCTGAGTGGCTACTTTACACGAGCGAGAGTGTGCCTGATTGGGGATTCCCTGGGAGTTTTGCGGAAGAGTTACAATGGTATTTACCAGACGCGGAAACGGTTGTTTGGGGAGCTATCAATAACAATATGATTGGTGGAGGTAACTCCACCGGTGGCGCAGAAGAGTTTTACCTTCAAACTCACAGTTTTGAGAGTGTCCCTGAACCCAGTTCAGTTCTATACTTCGTATCCGTGGGTAGCCTCCTCATCATTCGGCGTAAGAGAAAAAGTTTCTCGCGTTGTAGCTACTGAGGCCTTGAGTTCCCAGTTGCATTTCAGAAGGCGTGGTTTAGGCCGTCTTTGCTTATGGAGTCAAAAGAAGACTAACAGGTTCTAACGAGGCCTGTGAGTTTGGCTTGAGCTGGTTGTGAGATGATCGCTCACTTTAAAGTGATGACTTCAACCGGCATTCAAGATGAGCTC
Source organism: Roseibacillus sp. (assembly GCA_051251855.1). Taxonomy (GTDB): domain Bacteria; phylum Verrucomicrobiota; class Verrucomicrobiia; order Verrucomicrobiales; family Akkermansiaceae; genus Roseibacillus. The sequence goes on along the minus strand of JBPOGI010000007.1, from coordinate 250,745 downwards.
AACCTTCTCTCGCTTCAGTAGAGAGGATTGAAAGTTAACTTAAAGGTGTAGGTATACTGGGGGTGACCAAATCCTCGCCATTCTGCTCTAACAAGGCACGAGTTTTCTAGGCCCTTACAGGGATGTGGGCTGCCTTTTCTGGAAGGCTTGGTCGCTAAGACTTTACGTCAGTTTGGAGTTAGTTGTGTCATCGGGTTGCTCGAGAGGTGATTGGGCTTCATTGCGGGGTTCCTTTTAGTTAAGATAAATAAGTAATCATATAAGATTTAGTATGCCCTTTACGAAACCGATCTTGAGCTCACCCAATCTGTCCCCAATAGCCCCCTTCAAAAAAAAGTTTCTCAGTGCCCTTTCGCTGGTGATGTGCTTGGGGACCTCCGCATTACAGTTGCAGGCTGCTCCAACCGTTGACAACAACGAAGGAACTTGGACGAATACCTTTAATGATGAGCTCGGCACGAATGTGCTGAGTAATGTGGCCGTGGATGTCTTTGCGGGCACCGCGAGTTTGGTTTCCGGTCAGGCGGCAGGTTCGCAGACTTCGGTAATTATCACGCCGCCGAGTTTCGATGCTTGGGACAAGCTTTGTCTGGATGCGAGCTATGGCACAAATGATGCCTTGGACGTCACTCTCCTGGACGTGAGCACGGGTTCTCCCATCACGGGGTTCATTGACCTTGATATGTCTAACTTTGACTCCGAGGGGTGTTTGGATATCAGTGGTTTGGATGCAGTGGCTTATCCAGAGATTCAGGTGCGAGTAGACCACACGCGGGGGGCGACGGCGCCAGTGGTGCGTGAGATGATGGTGACTTGGAACCCTCAGACGGTGCTTCTCTTCGATAAGAAGACGGTGGAGACCATTCCGGCTGGGGTTCAGTTTCCTTATCAGGTTCGCCTTTCGGCTAACTTTGTCGATGCACAGAATGTGATCGTTTGGGACACGCTGCCTATGAATGGACGGGGGATTGATTATCCCACCGACTACGGTCAAGCGGACGAGCCCATCATTGGCCAGATTTCAGATGGGGGAATCTTTACCGCGGATGGAACAACTGATGCCGCCACGGGTGATCCGCTTCCTTCTTACCCAGATGGAATGACCGAGTTCCCGGACAATTCGGTGGTTTGGTATTTTGATGAGGTTGAGGCTGGAAATTCTCTCGTTCTTCAGTTGTTTGTCGAGGCTCCTAACGGAACCTTGAATGGCACCGTTTATGAGAACAATGCCAACGTCCATGTGGACAATGGTGATGATAAAGTGGCGGCTCCCGTCGAGACGATCATTACTTCTGAGCCTGCTCCGAACATGACCAAGGCAGGCGCGACGCTTGCGGCTCCCGGGGTTACCCGCGTCTTTGGACTCAATGGTGAAAACTACGTGATTGCTCGGGATAGCCCGGGTGTGAGTGACACTTTGACCTTCCGCATCCGCGATCCCTTTGGCCCTGTTGATGGCAACGACTACGATGAGCAAAACCGCTCCCGCATGTATAACACCGTCATTTACGATGACCTCTCCGGTCTCATCGATCCTAATGGAGATGGCGACACGAGCGATTCGTATTTGCTCAATCCAACCAACCCTGGTCACACGTTCTCCGCGACTAAGTTCAATGCTGATGGCACCACAACGGTCATCCCTGCGGTCTTCACCTCGACAGCCACGACGGTTCATACCACAGAAGTTCCGGCGCAGAGTGTTTACTGGGACTTTGGGACCTTGGAAGTGGGGGATGGTTACCAAATTGAATTCAAGGTCGACCTGGCTTCTGATATTCCCCAGCTCACTGAGTTCACCAATACCGCGGGACTTGATTCCGATCAGACTGAGCTGCTGACCGACGAACTCCCCATGATTGTCGATGTGCCTATCGGTGGTTGTTTTTGTAAGTTTGGTTATTTCCCACACTATTTGCCCAAGGAGCAGGACGTTCCCTGTGGTTTGGACATTGATGGTGTGGTTCCCGTTGTCGCAGGGGACCCGGTTGAGTATCGTCTTTATAATACGAACTGCGGAGTCATTGAGCTCAATGATGTCGTCTATTTCGACCGCATTCCCGCTGAAGTCGAGTTCGTCTCGGCCTCTCTTCATAATCGCCGTAGTAAGGAAGACATTACAGCTGCGGAAGGGGCGACGGTTTGGTTCTATGTGGGCACTGATCCGACCTATGACGACCCTGAGATTCACCCTGTCTTCGATTATTCGGCTCTGCCAAGCGGCACACCTGCCGATTGGAGCCAAACTCAGCCCGCAACAGTAACTTGGGTGGCAGTGCATCATCCTTCGATGCCTTCCTTTATTGATTTTGCAAGCGACCCGGGTTCGCGTGTTTACGCAGCTTTCAACACCATCGTGACCGCTCCGACCGATCCTTGTTCGGAGTATTGGATCGAGAACTGGGGCTTGGTTGACGTCTACCGGAAGACGGACGGAACCCTGCAGGTTCTCACTAATCCTTTTACTTACAAGAATGATGACCTTACCCGGGTGAAGCCTCCTCAGGGTGAATTCTACATCGACTCTGAAGCGGCGAGCGTGACTCCAGTCACTGTGATTCCAGGGGTCGCGGAGTATTCTTTGACTGTTAGAAACGAGTCAGTGGATTCGGGATTGGTTGGTTTGGAGGCGTTCAGTGATGTGAACGTCGACCTCCAGCTCACGACTGTGAGCGTGAATGGAGTTGCCACATATCCCTCTATTCAAGGGGTGGACGGGGGAACGATTACGAACTTCAATCCCATCAACGGAAACGTGACTCTTCAGTTGGGTCGTCAGTTGTCACCGGGTGAGGAAGCGACCATTACGATGGAGCTTGGTTTCCCGAACGGAACTGAAAACCTTTCGGTTTACTCTGTGGCTGCGAACCTGACTGGCTTCGATGACCTTTGTTCTCCCTTTGAAGCAAGTATTCAGACCAGTGGTATTGTTTCGGGAACTCCACTCCTCCAAGCGAACAAGGACGATGTCCTGAACGTCATTGGCACTGGTGACGAAGTGACCTACGAGGTCAACTACCGCAACGTTGGCACCGCGACTTCTGTCAATTCTTGGGTGGTGGATCGCATTCCCTTCCGCACGACTTTCTCAGAAGCGACTGCGCCTAATGGCGAGGAAATCTGGTTCACTGATAAGTTGCCACCTTCGATGCCGGCTAACCAAATCAGTGTTCTCAATCCGGTCGATTTCAGCGTGATTAGTGCAAACTTCACTCCTGGTGTTCAGGATGACAATGGCACGCCAAGTGATCCATCTGACGATACTTGGACAAGTCCCTTCGGCGACCAAACAACTTGGATTGCCTATAAGGTAGACGACCCGACTCTTTCGCCTCCTCAGCTTGATGTCTCGGCTGCCTACAAGACCGTGACTTTCACCGTGGTCAATGATGACAACGGCACAACGGTGGGAACCGATGGCTCTCCTGAGGGCACCGTGATTTTCAACGAGCTCGTCATCTTCTCCGACACCAACTTGCAGGCTGTCGGCAATGAGGTGCGCACCACGGTTGAATCTTTCCCTGGTCTTCAAATTTCCAAGTCTAGCAACAAGGAACTCGTTACTGCGGGTGAGCGCTTCATTTGGAATGTGGACTATATTAACAACTCGGGCTTCACCGATGATATTGTCACCATTACCGACTATCTTCCTAAGGATGTTACTCTTCGCCGAGTTCGGCATGAGTGGAATGACGTTGCGATTGCGAATGGTCAGACCGCCGGTGAGCTTGATATCAAGGCTGATCCTAATGTTACCATCACTACGAACGCAGATGGCTCATCGATCGTTGAAGTTCTTATTGCTGGTTCTCCTGGGCTGAAGAGCGATTTGCTCACCGGTGAGGGAGGGCGTGTTAGCTTCGTTGTGGTTCCGCTTTCCACCACCGCTTCAGGCACTGAGGTTCTCAATACCGTGCAGGGATTTGCTTCGAACGCACGCTCTGCTGTCGTTGTGAGCGATAGTGATCCGGTTACCGTGGCCAACCCGGACCTGACCCTCAGTAAAATTGCCAGCACGACCGAGCCCAAGAATGGAGATCGCATCACCTTTACTCTGTTGGTGGCTAACCGTGGTCTGAATGAGGCCAACGACGTGGTCATCACCGACACTTTGCCTGCGGGAATGACCTTCGTGGAAGGGAGCACCCAGATGCTCACACCGGGCTATGCTATTTTAGATGACCCTACTGGGGGTGATAGTGTTCTCAATTGGACCTCTTTGACCCAAGATGGCGGTGCCATGGGAGTTCTCCCTGGGCAGTCTGCCGATGTTTTCATCAGTTATCAGGTCGATGTCTCAGGTGCCGCAGGCGATACTCTGACGAACGTGGCAGAGGTGACAACCTCTGATGTGGAGGATAACGAGTATGGAAACACCGATGAGCAAGAAGTGGTGCTTCCATTCCCCGATCCTAAAATCACCAAGTCTGCAGTGAGCGTTGCCCAAGCTGGAGAGACTGTCGTTTGGACGATCTCTTACAGCAATGGAACGAATAACGAAGCTCCTGATGTTTACATCATTGATGCCATTCCGTCGGGTCTGACTTTCAATAGCGTGCTTCTTCCTTCTGGAGTGGTAGCCTACTATTCCGATGCCCCCGCCGCGCCGGTCTTCACGCCCGGGACTTCTGGCCTCGGTTGGAGTTCTACCCCGACAGCGACTGTCACTTTCATTGCCTTTGAGGTGGGAACTGTTCCTGCCAATGCCGGTGATTCTGATATTCTGGTGAGCACTTCGATTCCGGGGGGCACCGCTCCTGGAACGGCTTACACCAATACCGCTACGATTTCCACCAGTGCTCAAGAGAGTGACGACCCTGAGGATCCAACCGATGGACCAAACAACAATGCAGCCACCGCGATGACCCAAATTCCCGGAGTGGATATGGCGATTGCGAAGTCAGCTAGTGCCGAGGGGAGTGTTCCCGGTTTGCGTCCTGGCGACCCGATTACCTACACCATTGAGCTGACCAATACTGGAACTCAGACTGCCTACGGGGTGAAGGTGGAAGATGTTCTGCCGGCCAATTTTGTTCCGCATCCGACTGCCTTCAATGGTTTCGCAACAGTTGAGGCGACCGATGATGATGGCGCGAGTGTGACTCTGGAAGATGGAACCGGATCTCCCGTGACTTTCCCGATTAGTGCGACCTTGGACAATCTCTCTCCCGCTGGAGGAGATACCGTGACCTGGTATCTCGGCACCACTGCTAACGCCGTTGATACTGATTACTATCGCAATATCGGAGTGCCGGTAGGAGCGATTGTCACCTTCACCCTCCAGGGCTATGTCTCTGACGCTGCTGCTGATGGTGATACCGTGACGAACAATACGACATTGGTTGTCGATAACCAAACCGATGCCGACCCCGCCGAAGATTTCCTTGCGAACAATGCCGACGAAGTCTCCACCCGCATCTATCGCCCTGAGATCAGTATTGGCAAGAGCGTGGTCAATGAGTCCGATCAAGACGAGACTTGGACCGAAGCGGGAGAAGTTCTCACTTACTCCATTGAGTATAATAACACCGGTAAAGCGGCCGCTGACGATGTGGTGATTTCAGAAGTCATTCCAGCGGGCACCAGCTACGTTCCGGGTTCTCTTATGGTTCCTGATGGTGCTACTGCTATTTGGAGCCCCAATCCTTCTGACCCCACTGGGTTCGAAATCCTCTTCGACAATCTTCCCGCTCCCGCGACCTTTGCTGGTAGCAATGGATTTGGCACGGGCACTGAGTATGATCCCTTCACTGACATTGCTGGTCTCGGAGGGGTGGCTACCGGAGTCTATTGGTTCAATATTGATGGTAAGTCCTTCCAGGGATACGTCGATGGTGATACCGATGGTGGTGGATGGTTGATGATTCTCAACTACGTGCATGCGGGAGGAACCAATCCCGAACTCGCAGTGCGCACGAACGACTTGCCGCTCTTTGCTTCCAACGCCTTGGGTGATGACGAGAGCGCGTCAGAGAACTGGGGTCATGCTGGCAATGGGTTGGCTGCCGCCCTTGGTTTTGACACGATGCTGTTCCAAGGACGGACTTCCGATCATGAGCGAGTGGTAAACATTCGGACGACCGATGACTTCATGAGGGGCAATGATTATGTGAAGACTGGCACAGGCGACTTCAATCACTTTCATTACGATGGAAACTGGGTTGGTGTGCCTGGCCATACCGCGAATATTCCGGCCCTTGCGACAGAGGAGAATGATGATGAGGGGGACTATGCGCTCACCGAACTTCCTTTCTATCAGGATGGTGTAGCCAACTGGGCCATTCGTGCCAATGGTGATGACTGGGAACTGGACAATGTATTGGGTGATGATTCTGCGGACACCATCCATCGGGTCTTTGTTAGAAAAGAGCCGGCAGGAAGCCCTGGCGCTGTTCTTTGTCTCGAACCACTGCCTAAAGTGGAGGTTGAGTCATTTTTGTCTGAAGTGAGCGCACTCGATGCTGGTTACGATCAACACGTCGCCTTTGACACAAACGTTGATAATGATATCCCCAATGTTACCGATGATCGAGCGCACACACGCTCCCATCAAGTCACCTATCATGCCGTGGGTGATATCGACAATGATGGCGTGATTGATTACGCAGTCGGTTCTCCGTTCCGTGATTTGGATGAATCCAATGAGATGGACTTGGTCAATGTGAATCAAGGAGCCGTTCTGATCAACTTCATGAATGCTGATGGCTCCGTGAAATCTAGCGTTGAAATTGCGGAGGGAACGGCTGCCGCGAGTGGTCTTTTGGCCGGTCTCTCAGCCTTTGACTATTTTGGATATTCCTTGGAGCCAATCGGCGATGTGAACGGCGATGGAATCCCTGATCTCGCGGTTGGAGCCTATGGAACGAATGTTGGAAACGTGGGCCGTGGCGCGGTCTATCTCTTGTTCCTAGATACGGATGGATCGTTGAAGGACTTGAAGAAGATAGTTTCTGGAACTGGTGGCTTCGTTACCGCCAGTGGTGTGACCGGAGCTGACGATCAGGGTTCCGTGGGAATTGGACGAGGACTCACTTACATTGAGGACTTTGCCGGTAGCGGTGATTCCGTCTTGGTTGCAGGAGATGTGAGCCTGGATTCTTCGCGGGGAGGATACTACTTCTTCTGGCTGGAAAGAGACATCAATGGCCACATGACAGGAGATGTTACGAGTTTTATCAAGATGCAGACGGCTCGTAGTGCGGAACTGAGTGGTTATTTGGATTCCGGCGACTTGTTCGGATTCGATTTGAGTTTTGTTGGAGATTTGGATGGCAACGGAGCGGAGGACCTGGTGGTTGGAGCTTCGAGTGACGATGATGGATATACTGCGACAGGGGCGGCATATATCGTTCTTCTCGAGACTACGGGTGAACTTAAAAAGGTGAGTAAGATTTCGAATCTAACCACTCCCGCTCTGGCTTTGGATGCCAATGATAACTTCGGATACGGAGTTGCGGCTGTCGGCGATTTGGATGGCGATGGACTGAGTGAGTTTGCGGTCTCGGCGGCGAACGATGATGATATTACCTCTTCAGTCAACACATCAGGAAATGCCAGCAACCGTGGAGCCACCTACATTTTCTACCCCAATGCCGATGGCACTCTGAGGGAGTATTGTAAGCTGAGTCCCATCGAAGGAAATGGATACATCTTCCGCCAAGGTCAAAATGGTGGGCAGCGAATGAATAGCTACGACATCGATGGAGACGGCATTCTGGAGCTCTTCTACGGAAGTCAGCTCAACGCAGGGGTGAACTATTCACCTGGAATCACAAATCCAACTTATGTCTACGATGGTATGGGGGGCGCGACTGCCACTTTCGGAATAGTGAGCCAAGGAAGTGATGCCACTCGCCCAGGAGTCATTGTTGCGAAATTGCGTTCAGGTTTCGAAGCATACGAGACGATTGTCACTGAAGACTATCCGGTCGTTGCCGCAGGAACGTTGACGAAATGGGACCGACTTCTTGTCAGCGTCGAAGCAGACGATGCGGTAACGACGACGTTTGAGTTGAGAAACGCAGCCGACACCACGACTCTCTTTGGTCCGGCCGAACTCGAAGACGGTTTTGCTGATATCTCATCTATCGATATTGCAAATTCGGAAATGATTTTGCGGGTGACCATGACCAGCACCGATGAGTCAGCGATGGCTTGCTTCAATTCTTGGCGTGCGACTTATGTGGTGGAAGAAGTGCCTAGCTTCACCTTCCAGGTGATGGTGGACGATCCTGCGCCCGTTGGTCAGAGCACTATTGATAACACCATTTCAATTGCGACGAGCACCCCAGAGATCGATGACAACACCGCCAATAATACGGCGGAAGATTCCATCAACCTGCGCCTAACAGACTTGGCTGTGAGCAAGCTGGTAGACACCGGAGCGGTTAAAGAGGGAGCAAGCGAGACCATCAACTATGATATTGCTTGGGAGGTCCTCGGACCACAGGGAGCGCTAAACGCAGTGGTGACCGATATTCTACCCGCTAATACGACTTACGTGAGCTCGAGTGGCTCACCAACTGTAGATGCGGATTACGAGGGCAGTGGTTTGACGGCCTTGATTTGGAATCTCGGCGACCAAGCGACCGGAGCGAGTGGAAGCTTTACTGTGCAGGTCACCGAAACTGGTGGCGTGGCCGGCGACAGCCTCAACAACGTGGTTACGATTGCGAACGATCGACAGGAGAGCGATTACGATAATAACGATGACAGCGCGCTGACCGTTATTACCGATGCCAATGGCTTGGCTAACGTCTGGATTGAGAAGGTGGCTGATACCGCCGTGGTCGACTTATACGGAGGTGGGTCCTTCACCATCACTTATGGCAACAATGGTAACGGCGATGCCGCGGACGTGGTCATCTCGGATACCTTGCCCGATGGTCTGGTGATTCAGTCGGCAACGCCGGGCACACTTGGCTCAGCCAATGACTTTAGTTACAACGCAGGAATCTTAACGCCGGGAGCTACTGGTTCCGTCACCGTGACCTTCACGGTTGACCAGGCCTACATGACTTCCAATTGGCAGAAGACTCAGGTCAATATTGCGAACATTGCAACGACTAGTGCGGAGACCGACTTAGGCGACAACAGCGACCCAGCAGAGGTTGATGTGATTCTAGAGCAACTCGCGAGCTTGAGCGGAACGGTCTATCACGATGACGACCGTGCCGATGGCGACGCCGGTGCGGACAATCTTGGAAACCTCGACCTCACCGAGGCGGGTATTCCTGGCGTGACCATCACTTTGACTGGAACCGATATCTTCGGGAACGCTGTTGAGCTGACCACCGTCACCGATGACGATGGCAACTACAGCTTCGCGGGAATCAATCCTGGAACTTACGATGTCACCGAGACGCAACCTGAAGGATGGTTCTCGACCACGACGGACGCAGGGGACCTTGTTGATACCACTGCTTCTCCCAGCAGCACTACTGCTGACCAAGGGACGGCAGGTTCGGATACCATTACCGGAATCACCCTTGCGGGTGGTGAGCGCGGAGTGGACTTCAACTTTGGTGAAGACTTGGCCTCCCTAGGTGACTTTGTCTGGATTGATGGCAACGGCAATGGCCTTCAGGATCCCGGCGAGTCCGGAGTTCCGGGTGTCACTGTGCGGGTCTATGATGCGGCCACCGACACGGTGGTTGGCGTGACTTCGACCGATGCCCAAGGAAACTACCTCTTCGATGACCTCTTGGCCGGTGACTACTATGTGGAATTTGACTACAGCACCTTGCCTTACGGATACGGGCCTACCGAGCAGAACGCCGATGGCGATGATACGGTTGCCGATACCAACACCGACAGTGATGCGGATGTGATGACGGGTCGTACCCAGACGGTCACTTTGGCAGCGGGTGATAGCGATACCGACCTTGACCTTGGACTCATTGGTCCTCCGGTTGGAACGATTGGTAACTACATTTGGCATGATGAGGACAGCAACGGCTATCAGGATGATGGTGAGCCGGGTCTCGCGAATGTGAAAGTCGACCTCTATGACGGCGACGGCAACGTGGTGGCTACTACCTACACGGATGCCGATGGGGGATACCTCTTCACTGACCTTCCTGCGGGGGAGTATTATGTGAACGTCGATGAGACGACCTTACCCACTGGCTTTACCCAAAGCCCTTTCACCAATTCGGGTGGCGACTTTGGCAATCAGGATGATTCCGATGACCCCGGTGCAGGTGATTATGGCTACCCAGTGCTTCTGGGTGGAACTGAGCCGATGGACAACTCTACGGCGGACTTTGGTTACAACATCAATCCTGCGGGTGAGGTGAATGACCCGACGGCGACTGCCGGTGCGGAGGTCGCGGCTCTGGGAGACTTCATCTGGATCGATGCCGATGGTGATGGCATTCAAGATGATGGCGAAGCGCCCGTCGCGGGTGTTGAGGTGAGCCTCTACAATGATCATGATGGTGATGGCGTCTATGATAACCTTGTTGGCACGACGACGACCGATAGCAATGGTCGCTACTACTTCGATGGTTTGGTTCCTGATGCCTATGTCGTTGAGGTGACCGATAGCGCGACTGCGAGTCATGATATTCTGGGAAGCGACTACCTTCAGACGGGAGATCCGGATCACTTTGCAGAAACGGATACCGCTTTCTCTGCCAATGATGGTAAGAGCGAGCCTATCGTGCTGGCTCCAGGAGATGTCTTCCTCAATGGGGACTTTGGCTATCAGCCGGAAGTGACTGCTCCTCTCGGAAGCATTGGCGACACCGTTTGGAATGACCTCAATGGAGACGGGGTAGAAGATGCGGGTGAGCCAGGGATCGGCGGAGTGACGGTGAGCTTGATCGATGACCTCGATGGAGACGGAGTTTGGGATGTGGGAGAGCCCATCATCAACACGACCACTACTGCCAGCGATGGAAGCTACATCTTCGATAACTTGCCTTATGATGACTACATCGTCTGGGTGAACGATACTGATGGAGTCTTAAGTGGCCTTGAGCAAACCTATGATGCCGATGGCGTCGCAGGCACTCCGAACTTGAGCGCGACTACGATTGATGCGGGAACTCCCGACGTAGACGATCAGGACTTTGGCTACACTTCAGGTGAAGCCCTCGGTTCCATTGGCGATACCGTTTGGGGAGACCTCGATAGCAGCGGAGGCGACCAGTCCACTCAAGGGAACGAGCCTGGGCTCGCCGATGTGGTGGTCAATCTTTATGCCGATGACGATGGTGATGGCCTCGCGGATGATGTGAATGGCGACGGTTCTGTCGATGCTAACGACATCATCGCAACTACAGTGACCGACTCGAACGGGAACTACCTCTTTGACGGGCTGCCACTCGGTGGTTACGTAGTCGAAGTCGATACCGCGACTCTTCCCGCTGGTTATCAGACCGCTGCGACACACGATAGTGATGGCAATAACGACTCCTCGAGTCCGGTGCTTCTCACGGATGTCGCTCCGGATAACCGAGCGCAAGACTTTAGCTACCCAGCTGATGGAACCTTGGGCGCGATTGGCGATACCATTTGGGCGGACGACGATTCCAATGGTAGCCAGAACGCCGGCGAGCAGGGGCTTCCCGGTATCACGGTCAATCTCTACGATGTGACTGGCACGATTCTGATTGCGACCACGGTTACGGATTCGAACGGAAACTACCTCTTCCCAGAGTTACCTCTAGGAGATTACACCGTAGAAGTCGATACCACGACCTTGCCAGATGGCTATGATGCGGCTCCAACTGGAGACCCAGAGAATGATGGAGACAGTAGCAGCTCGGTGACTGTGAGCAGCGGAACACCGGTCGACCTCGACCAAGACTTCGGCTATCCTCCCGCGACTGTTGGTGAACCTGTCGGTAGCATTGGCGACACCATCTATGCTGATCTTGATGGTGACGGCACCCAAGATGCGAATGAGCCTGGCTTGGCTGGAGTGACGGTTACTTTGACCGATGGAACCGAGACTTGGACCACCGTTACGGACGAGAATGGAAACTACAATTTCCCGAACCTCGATCCTGACTCGGGCATCTCCTACACGGTGCAGGTCGATACCTCGACCTTGCCTCCAGAGTTTAGTCCGGTTCCAACTGAGAGCGGAAGCGATGGTGGAACGGATGACTCCTCAACCTTGAGCTTAGACACCACCGATGCCACGACGCGGAATGACGATGCTCAAGACTTCGGATTCCAGCCTGCGGCCGAGACCGGTTCGATTGGCAACTACGTCTGGCTGGATGCCGATGGGGGCGCTGACCAGAACGAGTCCGATACGGGTCTCCCCGGGGTGTTGGTCGAACTCTACGATGAACAAGGTGAGCTCATCGCAGTGACCGAGACCGGTCCTGACGGTAGCTACTACTTCGGAGGTTTACCTCTTGATGATGGCAGCGGTGCTGCCGGCGCCGACTACACGGTGAAGATTGCTGACAGCAACTTTGACCCGGGTGGCGTCTTGGAAGCCCTTGATAATACCTTCGACAACGATGGGGGACTTGATTCAGAGAGCGAGGTCACTTTGACCAGTGGAGCACCGGATAATGTGGACCAAGACTTCGGTTATGTTTCGACTGACGGAGGAAGCATTGGAACGACCATTTGGAATGATGTCGATGGTGACGGAGTTCTCGACGGTGGCGAAGCTGGAATCGAAGGCGTCACCGTGGTGCTCTATCGCGATATCGATGGCGACGGGATTGTGGACTCAGGTGATCCGGCGGTTGGAACAACCACTACGGACGCGAATGGGGAGTATCTCTTCGATGGCCTTCCATTCGATGACTACATCGTGGTGGTGACGGACGACGGCAATGAACTCGACGGTTACTGGCATAGCGTGGGACCGAATCCTGGCACCGATGGCAACAGTCAGGAGGACGGCGGCTATCCTGTGACCATCGACTCAGGAAATCCCGACGATGACACCGCCGACTTTGGCTACTACAAGGATCCTGCTGCGATTGGAAACTACGTCTGGTTCGACAGCAACAATGATGGTGTGCAAGAGAGTGGCGAACCTGCCATCGAAGGTGCGGTGGTCACCTTGACCATCACTTATCCGGACGGAACGGTTGTCTCTCTCACTGATGTAACAGACACAACAGGTCACTATGACTTTGGCAATCTGCTCATGGACGAGGACTACAATGGAGACGGGGCAGGCGCAGAGCCGACTTATGTTCTCTCCGTGCAAACTCCGACAGGAACCGAGCCTACTGTGATCGAAAGTGGAACGGCCACCAGTTTGACCGATAGCAACGACCCTGCGGGAGCGCCGGCTATTGCCATCCAGGGTCAAACCGCCACCGACCAGCAGGCCGATCCATCAGGAGAAGGAGCCAACGCGAGTTATGACTTTGGCTTCACTTCTCCAAAGTCCGGCACTTATACCGAGTTCCAAGACACGAACGATAGTGCGCTGGACCACACCTCAAACCCCGGAACCAACGATGGCTTGGCTGACAATCCTGATGGAGATATCTATCCGAATGCTCTGGAGTATGCCTTCTGCCTAAACCCTGGTGATGGACTTCCCGGACACGGCGAGTTCTGTCTCACCAAGGCTCCTGATGGAAGCGTCACTGCCCAGTTCATGCGTCGTCGTGGTGGTCTCAATGATGTGACTTACACCCTGCAAGGGGCTGCGACCTTGGATACCCCGACTGTGTGGAGTGACTTGTCTGACATCACGCCTACTGTGAACATCACGGACGCTGATGTTCCAGTGGAGGCCGAGAAAGTTATCTATAGCGATATTCAAAATTCCACCGGACCGGTGACTCCTCAGAATGGAGTTGTTCGAATGAAGGTGGAGATCGATGTCGACGGCAGTGAGACCATTACTCCAGATGAAGTCTTCTACAGTAGGACCTTTGGTTGGCAGTGCAATCTGTTTGGCGACTATCAGTGCCTCAGCTTTAGTTCTCCCTTTAAAGAGAAGCCTGAGTTGAGTGGTACCTTCGGTAGTGGGGTTCTCACCCTTGCGACAGACTCTGAAACCGGAGACATCATCTTAGATGTTAGCGACTCAGTAGGGAACGTGGACTTGTCATCCGTTGTCGGAAGCAATGGTGAAAAGTATCTCCAGATTACGAGCGGTCTTTTTGAAGGACACCGCTTCGATATTCTGGGCGGTGGTATTGGAACGATCTCTCTTCTCAACGATAGTGATATTTTTGACACCGCAGTGGCCTCCCTGAATACTCTCGATGGTTTGCCCACCGATAGTGGACTTAATGGAGCAAGCTACGAAGTGATTCGCTATCGCACCATCGATGAAGTGTTCGATAAGACGACGACATTTGCCGGCGAAGAGGACTCAAATCCAGCGGATGCGACCCGACTGCTCTTCTATGATGTTCGAAAGAGTGATCCTGGATTCGAAACCTTGATGTTGGTTGGCACGGCTCCCGATACAAAATGGATTCGGGTGACTGATCCTTTCGCTCAAGTTGACCAGGGAGGCCTCCGTCTGGATCCTTCGATGGGAAATTGGATTCATCCCAAGAGCTCTGGGGATGCGCTTGCTCCCGCGACGATTCCTCCAGTGGAGCAGTTCACTTTCGGAATGGTTGCTGATTATGACCAAGCGGCTCCCATGAACGAAGGCTTCAACCTCACAGGGGCGATGTGGCCTTTGGACCAATCGCCGGCGGGAGCTAATGGCCGGGATCTTACCTTGGCTGCTGGTTTTGATGGCGGAGCTTCTCCAACGAAGAGTTCCGAGCTTCTGTTCTGGAAAGGCGACCGTGTTGTTGATGAGGTGGGTGTCACCGAATATAAGACGGGGTATTTAGGATACATGTTGGCCGACGCTGGACCCTACAACTACTGGTTGGATTTGAACGACTCGCAACTCTTGAACCGTGACGCGGACCTCTTGATTGAATCACATCGAGCAGTGATGGTGAAAGTCTTGCCGGGAGATGACAAGAGGTCTCACATCTATCCCTTGCCGCAATTCTAGTGGGGGAAAAGAAGTGCGTTCAAAGCCGGCCTCTTTTCAATCGATAAACTCGTTCCATCTTCTCCATTCTAGCCGTCCAGCAAGAGTGGAGAAGAACGGTAAATCCGAGTGACGAAGCAAGGGGTGAGCCTCAGGAATGCACCGACCAGTTCCAGTCCTTAAAGGTCTAGTCGTCAAAGGTCTAATAGCGAGGGGCGGAGGGCATTGACCTCGTCATGCCTCGTTCTGATTGCTTTAGTAAGGATAAGAAGCAGGAGCATCCGTCCACTGGAAGTCCTTCAATTTATCTCTCTCCCTTGAAAAAAATGAGCGAGAGCTGGTCGAAACCAACTCCCGCTCGTGGGAACAACAACGCACATCCCATTGCTGGGACATAACTAGAGACACGAAGACCTTGGGATAAGTCACACCGTTTTTAGACAGCCGGCGTAAAAAGGAAGCATCTTGAAAAAAGTGAGCGAGGGCTGGTCGAAACCAACCCCCGCTCGTGGGAACAACAACGCACATCCCATTGCTGGGATATAACATGCCCCATCTCTGGGACGTGAATGTAGACACACGGCCCTGGTAAAAAGTCACAGCGTTTCTAAGAAACTTTCGTCTAGAGCACGTGTCTTAAAAAAGTGAGCGAGGGCTGGTCGAAACCAACCCCCGCTCGTGGGAACAACAACGCACGTCCCATTGCTGGGACACTCATACAGACGCGCAGATCTGCGAATAAGTCACACGGTTTTTTTCTTTGTCTGAAAACGTTAGTTTTCGGTGCGACCGCGGATGACTTCGTTGACCATAATGGTGTTAGGAATAATCACGAATGTGCCATCGTCCCGAGTCAGCTTGGTTGTGAGGGGGCCTACCCCAGAGACCTTGGCCGGAAGGTCGTCGTAGTGAATCTCGGTTCCAATTTTGTAGAGGTCGCGTGCATAGACCCCTGCGACGATGTGACCGGCAAGGGTCTTCAATCCCAAGCCGAGCGCAATCGCAAGTGCGAGGGCCAAACCTGCTAGAACGATCTTTACAGAGGAGTTGAGAAGTTCGGTCTCAATGCCTAATTGGGCAAAGGCAACGGTGAGAACGAGAATGAAGATGAAGCCAAAAAGGATGCGAGAGAGGCTGCCTGCGTATTCGAGCCCAATATTATCGAGCGAGCGGAAGGCTGCATTCTGAATCAAGTCGGCAACAATGAAGCCTACCAAAAGAATGATCGAGGCGGTCAGCACCTTGGGCAAGAAGGCCATGATTTGATCAAGGAGAGTGGAGATGTCTTCGATTCCGGCCTTGTCGGCGGCTACCTTAATGAAAGCGAGGAGGATGAGCCAGTAGAGAAGCTTGGGGATTGCTGAGCTGGGGCCGGCCTTGAGACCGATTTTGGAGAAAATCTCGGTGAGCCCCATCTTATCGAATGCACTATCTAGATTGATTTTCTTGAAGGTGCTGGTGAGGACGGCGCGGATGACCTTGGCGGCAATGAGACCGACGAATAAGAGAACGCCTGCAATGACAAGATTGGGCAGGGCGCTGATCGCTCCGTCAGCCATTTCAATAAAGGCTTCTCGGAGTTTTTCAAAGATGTAGTTCAGTGAAAATCCAGGGGGGGGGTCGGTGATTTGCTCACCCGATCCTTGGATTGTCTGGGCAGTTTTCGCTACCAACTCAGTGGCAGCAGGGTTCGTTGGCGGAGGAGTTTGCGCGAAGATCATGATATTCCGTGGCGACAATGAGAGAGTCGCCAGCGAAAATCAAGGTTTGTAGTCTTCGTCGTTGTCGCTGATACAGCCAAAGAAGGCTGCAAAAATCCCTGAAAGGGCAGAACTGAAGCCTAGGAATAGGAAAGAGCTCGACTCTTTGACGATTGTCTCGGAGATGGCACGTTGAGTGATCTCTTCGACTCTGCGCTCATTGGGGGGAGCCTTAGCAACGTCATTCCAGCCGGCCTCAGCAAAGAGGTCGTTGAAGACGGAGTCGTCGGGGTTGAATGTTTCTTCAGTCATCTGTGGTATGGAAGTTGGGGACGGGGGGGGCGTTATCAATTCGTGAGTAGGCTTCTTTAAAGGACTCGAGAGACCGATAAAGTCGCATTTTGGCCGCACTGAGCTTCACGCCTAAAACATCTGCAGTTTCCTGCAGAGTGAGTCCGGACATAAACTTCAGCACAATGACCTCACGCTCTGATTTTTTTAGTTTGCCGAGGGCTTCCTCGACGGCTTGAGAGAGCGCAGCGCGTCGGTTGTTAGCCTCGCGATCGTCCTCATCATTTGCGGCATGTTCTTCGTAAGAATTTTGGCCCTCACGTTTCCTTGCAAGTTTAGAGATGCGGTTACGGCAGTAATTGTGCACAATTTTATACAGCCATGTCTTAAAAGATGAGCGTCCTTGGAACTGATGTATCTTGTGAAAGATCTGAAGAAGGGTGTCCTGAGTAACTTCTTCGGCGTCTTCCTGAGAGCCGATCACTCGTCGGCACGTATTGAATATCAGTCCCTCATACCGTTTTACGAGCTCCCGATAAGCGGTAAGGTTATCGGGCAGTTCAGCTTGGCACTGAGCTACGAGGGTCGCGTCATCAAGCTCAGATAAATCTGAAGTTTCTGGTGCGAATTCTGGAGCTATTTTGAGTTTTACCACGTCAGAGGGGGCTTTTTGAGTGAGAGAAAGGAATTTGCGGGAGCTTATAACTATCTACGAGCCGTTTGCAAGACCTTGATTAAATATCCTTTGTATTTACAATGTGTCGAATTTTGGGGTGGCTCCATTATAAAAAGGAGCAGAAATTGCAGTTCAAATTCTGAGGTTTCCGTATTAGGTCGAGTCTTGGCCTTTAAAAGAAGGCAGAGGAACGACCAGATTCGAGGGAAGGGGAAAGCGGCGTTCGAGGATTCCTGGGACTACTTCATTGGCTTCCGCGTAGGCGTCTTTGAGCATTTCGTATTTTGCATCAAGGTTGTCGATATAGTGCAACGCGAAGGCCTCGGGTGTGCGTGGCAGCGTGGGGGAGCCGAATTCGTGAGTGCCGTGGTGGGAGGCGATGAGATGAAGGAGGTGAATGCGCACGGTTTCGGAACTGGGAGAAAGATCGGTCCAAGCTTCGGCCTCAGGAGAGAGCAGCAGGTCGCGCCAGAGCTTGTTAGCGAGCTCAATCCCGAGAGGAATGTGGCCCATCATCTCGCCGGAAAGTTGGTGAAGTTGAGTAAAGCCGCTTTCGGGGTATGAGTTTTCCCAGAGCTTTCCGCAATCGTGGAAAAGAACGCCTGTGAGTATGAGGTCTCGATTGAGTGCTGGGTAAACTCCCACAATAGCATTGGCTGACCGCATCATCTGTGCCACGTGTTCGACTAGACCACCTCGACGCGCATGGTGGTTGCGGCGAGCGGCTGCGGTGCGGCGAAATCGTTCTCCAAAGACGTTGAGAAAGCGGCGAGAGAGGGCGGCGAGACGGGGGTCTTTGAGGGAAGACACGAATGAGTCGATATCTGCATAGTCCTTGTTCTGTCGCTCCAAGGTTGCGGGATCTCCGGCGAGGAGTTCTTGGTTGGCGGACTCGTCCAAGAGACTGAATTTCCAAGGGGATCCGTCCATGCCCCACTGGTTGCGGGTGAATTTACCGCTGATTTCAAGACCAGTGCCGATTGGGAGGGTCTGAAGTTCTTTAAAAAGAGGATGGTCTGCCCAAGCCTTCAGGGTGAAGGCCCCGGTGGAATCCGCCATCCCTGCTTCCAAATACGGTTTGCCAGATTTGGTCTCCTTTTCACTAAGGTTGGCTAATTGGGCGTGAAAGGTTGCGCTCAAGGGTGTTTCCGAAGCTTGTTGGCTGAGTTCGGTAATAGATAGGCGAGGCATGGGGCCAGCTTTGCCACATGTCGGGTTCGAGCCAAGCCTCAAGAGTGGTGGTAGACGTTGATTTTTCGAGCAGCGGATATTTTTTCCTTTCTGGCAAAGAAAGCAAAGAGCTGGCACGTTCTCTCTCTTATGAGATTACGAGTTCTTCTTTTATCTGCAGCAATGATGAGTGGTGTTTTGGGGCAGGACGATTTCTTATCGGAAGCGGATCGACAGGCTCTGCTAGAGAAGTTGAAGGAAGTGCAAGAAGGAGCAGGGGGGCGCGCCGAAAAAAGGGCGGGGAGTGCTTTGTCAGCCTTCCGTGCTGCCATCGGCAGTGATGACCGTGCTCATGAGCTCTATCTTAAATGCGTCGAGAAAGTGCGCTTCGAAGATGAGAAGAAGAGTGCTCAGGACTTTCGGGAATGGAAACGTCGTCACAAGGAGAAGGAGGACGGTGAGGGGTTTCGGCGGGTTCTCCGGCATCAGCTTAATTGGCTTCTTTTGACTGTTGAAGCCAATGCGATGGGAGCAGGCAGTGAGGGTGAGCTTTCTGCGCGAGCGATTTCGTGCTTAGATGCCATTATTGGTGATGAGGCTCTGGAGGCCAAACAGTTCAAGGCCTTGGAGGAAGATGTCACCAAGACCGTCTTTGCGCTGGCCTACGGAATCAGCTCGGACGAAAAGTGGCCTGTTTCTCCGGTGAAGCTGGATGATGTCTACAAGAAGCATATTTTACCACCACTCGCAAAAAAGAAGGATGTCGCTTCCTTCCGCACCGCTTGGGGCAAGTGGATCCTGCAAGAGGCGAATTTGCAAGAGGCCAAATCAAAGGCTCCCGACAAAGGAGAGCGCTCGGCAGCCTTCGAGCGATTCCTCGTGGAAAAGCGGCCTCAAATGCTCTGGGACCTGGAGAAAAAGATCTTCGAGATGGGAGACCAGAAGGGTGCGGCTCTTTCCATGCTCAAGCATTTGGAGCAGTTTGCAGGTCACCAAAGTGAGGTAAAGTGGACCAAGGATTTCTTGGAGGTGCTCGACCCCGAAGCTACTATAGAAGCTGATGCCGAAGAGGAGCCCACGGTTGAGTGATTGAACTCAGGTAGCGGGACGTTCGGTGGTTTGTGTCTCGTTTCCGAGTATTCTACCGTCGACGACGGTTGCTCGAAGAGGTCGATCGGGTGTTACGCCGTCCGCCGCCACCACCACCACCACCACCTTGGCGACCACGGCCGCGACCACCTCCACCGCCGCCGCCTCCTCCATTGGCGCGGGTGCCGCCGCCTTTGCCGATGGCATGCTTGCCAGCGAGGCTATCCCAGTGCCACTCATGGTCCTTGTCGACGGGGATGCGTTGTTTGATGAGTTTCTCGACGTCGGTGAGGAGAGCGCAGTCGTCCTCGGCGCAAAATGTGACGGCGCGCCCGGTGGCTTCCGCACGTCCTGTTCTTCCAATACGATGGACATAAGCTTCGGGTTCCTGAGGGATGTCGAAGTTGATGACGAGGGTGACGGCCTTGACGTCGACCCCTCGGGCGGCCACGTCGGTCGCCACGAGCACGGGAAGTTTGCCAGCACGAAATTTGTCCAAAGTTCGATCCCGTTGTGCTTGGGAGCGGTTACCGTGAATGGCTTCGGCATCGATACCTGTTTGGGCGATCATCTTGGCGAGTTTGTTGGCACCATGCTTGGTTTTGGAGAAAACAATGGTGAGGTCTCCTTCGCCCTGCTCCTCAAGGAGAGAGAGCAACAGCTTGCGCTTGTTTTCGCTGGAGAGGAAGCAGACGGAATGGTCTACGGTCTCGGCAGTAGCGGTCTTGGCCTCAATGCTGACGGTGGCGGGATTGTGTAGAATCTTGTGAGCGAGTTTGACGATGTTCGGTGCCAAGGTCGCGGAGAAAAAGAGGGACTGTCGCTTGCGGGGGAGTTCATCGATAATCTTTTGGACATCGCGTAGGAAGCCCATATCGAGCATGCGGTCGACTTCATCCAGGACGAAAAATTCCACGTGGGAAAGGTCAATATAGTTCTGGTTGATGAGGTCTAACAGGCGTCCTGGACAAGCGACGAGAATATCGACGCCGTCGCGCATGGCGCGGACCTGCGGATTTTGGCCCACTCCGCCGTAGATGAGGGTGTGCTTAAAGTTGAGGTGCTGACCATAGGTCTCCATGCTTTTGCCGACTTGGGTAGCCAACTCGCGGGTGGGGGTGAGAACTAATACGCGTGGCGCCTTACGACGAAGGGGCTTGGGTTTGCTATGGAGCAAGTGAAGGATGGGTAGGGAGAATGCAGCAGTTTTGCCAGTGCCTGTTTGCGCGCAACCCAAGAGGTCGCGGCCTTCCAAAAGGATGGGGATGGACTGGGCTTGAATGGGCGAGGGGACGGTGTACTCGCGTTCGGTGAGGGCTTGTTGAATAGGCGCGGCCAAGGGCAGCTCTTTAAAGGTAGACATAGTATCGATTTGGCCCGGTCTTCTCTCTGCATGGCAGAGGTGGGCGAGGTTCGATGATGGGTTGGGTGAAATCCGAAAACCAACTATCATCGAAGACGAAGGGCTGCGGTTGACTCAACAAAACGAGTCAAAATGCGCACGAGGCGCATGGGGCTGATAGGGGGGATGAGGAGATTTGCAAGGATAAACCAGAACGCACCTGATTCCGTTTTTGCTATCTGAATCACAGATAGCCCCATTTTTCTTCTCAGTGGATGTCTTGTTTGCTAACGAATTCTGATATGAGAATACCGACATTTCTAGCTGCCGTTCTTCCTTTCCTCACGATGATAACGCCTTCCGCTGCTGAGGATGAGAGGGCTTATCAGGTATACTCCGGTCCGGATGTGATGGAGAGACTAGGTGAAGAGGAGGCAAAAGGCAAAGTGCTGGCTTGGTTTCAGAAAGTGGATCCTGAGAGGTGGGCTCAAATCGGTGGAAAAGATGGGTTGGAGAAAAGTGGCCAATTCGAAGTGCTGGCGATCGAATACTTTATTAATCGTAAGCACAAAGAAGGCTGGGAGCTCATGTTTATGCAGAACAATGCTTTCTTCTTTAAGAAGATGGTTCAAGCGCCTCGCGCTCCAAGAACTCCCTTACCATCGCAGGAATGATATCCTTGCAAGAGTGGAGCTGGCGTCGGTATTGCCCCGCCAAGCTTATGAAAGGAATCTAACCGAGAGGGTCGCAAAATAAGCTCCTTCTAGACAAATGTCACCTGCGCGCTAGCCTTTCCCTGCTTATGGCAACAATACCATTGGAAGATAATTTTGAGGATGTGCTTGGTAAGGCAATGAGAGGCACGGGAATGTCTCGGGAGGCTCTTTCTGCGCAATCTGAAGTGGCCGTTGAAGAGATTTCGAAGTTAGCAGGAGGCGAGTTTTTGGAAGCTCCCTTGCGTCGAGTGGCGGTTCCGTTGGGACTCGATGGCAATAGTCTCGTGGAGCAGGCGAATGGGAGTTGGCAGCCTGAGTCGATCGAGATGGAGGGCTTGCGCCAGTTCGTGACTCCCTTTGAGGATTACACGGTGAATTCCTTTTTGGTCTGGGACCCAGACTCGATGGAAGCGGCGATGTTCGACACCGGCACCAATGTTGATGATGCCTATTCGCTGGTGCAGGCTCTCGGGCTCAATGTGACTCAGCTGTTTTTAACTCATACTCATCCTGATCATATCGCTGCGATGTCAAAGGTCAGGCGGTGGGGTGGAGTGACCGCACACACCTTAGACAAAGAGCCGGCTCCGAAAGCGGAGCAGTTTCCTGAAGGGCAAGAATTTCGCATTGGTCGTTTGAAGGTTTCGACTCGCCTGACCTGGGGGCATTCGCCCGGTGGGGTCACTTATGCGATTGAGGGGCTGGATCGCCCTGTAGCTATTGTGGGTGATGCGGTCTTTGCGCAGTCGATGGGCGGAGGAGTGATCTCCTATCAGGCCGCTCTCGAAACGAATCGGAAGGAGATTTTCACCCTCGCGGATGAGACAATTCTCTGCCCGGGACATGGACCGATGACGTCGGTGATCGAGGAGAAGAAGCACAATCCTTTTTTCCCAGAGTTCAAGTAGAGTTAGAATAAGATGAAGAAAGTAGGATTTGTAGGAGTGGGTCGAATGGGCGCGAATATGGCGCGGCATTTGAAGTTGGATTGCGGTTACGAGGTGACTGCAGTTTTCGATTTGAACCGAGATGCTGCCTCAGAATTGGCGGAGGAGTTGGGAGCCAAGGTCGTGGAGAGACTTAGTGAGGTGACCGCATTGGCCGATGTGATCTTTACGGTGGTCACTAATGACGAAGCGATGCGAGGCATCTTTTTGGGAGCGGAAGGGTTGTTAGAAGGAGCAAGGGGGAAGGCTTTCGTGAACTGTGCCACCCTTTCGCCTGGAATTCATCGGGAGGTTTCTGAGGCCGGGAAAGCGGCTGGCGCTGAGGTGCTGGAGGCAGCGATGGCTTCGAGTATCAGTCAGGCGCGGGAGGGAAGTCTCTACTTGATGATTGGGGGAGAGGAGTCCGTTTTTGAGACTCACAAGAAGCTGCTGGAGGACCTTTCGGTGAACCTTCGCTACTGCGGCGAGATCGGAAAGGCGGCCGAGGTGAAAGCTCTCGTGAACATGGTGATGAATATTAACACCGCTGCCCTCGCTGAGGGGCTGGGCTTGGCTGATGCGTTGGGACTCGACCTCGGAATGGTGCGGGAGGTGTTCTCGCAGACGGGGGCGAACTCGAGGGTTCTAGAGACCGATGCCGAAGATATGGTGGATCGGGATCATGATTGTTGGTTTTCCTCGGAACACGCAGCAAAGGATTCGGGCATTGCGGCTGATCTAGCGGCGGCGGCTGGGTTGTCTTTGCCGGTGAACGAGGCGACACGCGCTCAGTATGATGCCATGGTGGCGAAAGGGCTGGGTGACCTTGATAAGAGTGGAATCGCGGAGTTGACCTTCAAAGGGCGGCAGTAGGGTTTGGGGAAGGCGGTGTTAGGTTTTGGATTTTGGGTGTTGGGTCGTGTGTTCGAAAGTTATCCCTAACATCCAACATCCAATATCCAACATCACGTCCGAGTGGCTCTTGCTCCCTCTAGTGGTCGTGAGGCAGATTGAGCTTGTGGGCGGCGTCGTGCCTGACGGTTTGGAAGATTTCGCTGAGCGGGAGCCCTGATTCTTCGGCGGCGAGGCGACAGTCTTCGTATTCGGGGATGACTTTGGCGGCGAACCCTGGGACTTCGGCGATTTTCACGCGGATGGGACCGTTTTCAGTCTCGATGGTTTCAATACGGCGGGGGAGGGAGTCGCGCCGAACTTCGCTGCGTCGGACGCCTAAGGTAGACGTTTGAGCGAGCAGGGTGTTTTGAAGGCTGTCGGCGTGAGAAGGTTTGGCGAGAACTTGAATGAGGACGCCGGGCCGGTCCTTTTTCATTTGAGCGGGTATGAGAGCGACGTCGAGGGCGCCTTGGTCCATGAGGAGGCGAGAGACGTGGCCCATCACTTCGGGGGATTCATCGTCGAGATTACTTTCGAGTTGGACAAGGGTTTCGGTGATGAGTCCTCCGGTTTGTTCGGAGTCGCCAAGGATAAGGCGCATTACGTTAGGGTATTTGAAGTCAGCAGTGCCGGCCCCGTAGCCAATGGAGTCGAGGGTCATGGGAGGGATGGGGCCGTAGCCATCGGCGACTTCGGAGAGGATGGCGGCGCCGGTGGGGGTGACTAATTCTTTTTCAATGGGGCTTCCCGTAACAGGACAGCCTTTGAGGAGTGAGAGTGCGGCGGGAGCAGGGAGGGGGATTTGGCCATGAGCACCAAAGACAAATCCGCGCCCGAGAGGGAAGGGCGAGACGATAACGCGCTCGATGCCGAGGGCTTCCATGCCTGCGAGGGCTCCGCAGACGTCGACGATGGCATCGACGCCGCCGACTTCGTGGAGGTGCACCTTATCAACTTCGGAGTTGTGGATGGCGGCTTCGGCTTCACAGATACGATAGAAGATGCGATTGGCTTTTTCTTTGACGGCGTTGGAGAGATGAGAGTCATTGACTACTTTCTGTAAGTCGGCGAGGTGTCGCTCTGGCGCGTGATCGGAAACATTGACGTCGACCTTGGTGGCGGAGAAGCAGTTCTTGAGGACCTTCTTAGTTGCGAGTTGAAAGTCGTCGAGATGGAGTTTGGCGAGTTCGGAGGAGAGTGTTTCGGCAGGGAGTCCCGCATCAACAAGAGCGCCAAGAATCATGTCTCCCGAGGCTCCGGAGACGAGGTCGAAATAGGCCGTTTTCACAGCCCCGAGTGTTAGTCGCTTTCCTTGAGTCGGGAAAGGAGATTTGTCTGCGTTCGTTACGCGGTCTTGTCTAAAACGGGGAAGGGCTCGGTGACTTCGAGGGAGCTGAACTGAAGGGTGGAAAGGCTGAGGAAGCTGCGGAGGGCTTCTTTGGCGGTCTGGGGGCGGGCCTCGGGAGTGTTCGCGATGAGAGCCATGATCCAAGGGGCCATGCCGGCCGGGAGGTCGGGCAGAATTTCTCCAATGGGCTTGACGCGGCTGGTGAGGTGGGCGGACATGACCTGAATGGTGTTGTCGCCGTCGAAAGGCTTTTCTCCGGTGAGAAATTCGTAAGCCATGGCACCGAGGGCGTAGAGGTCCGTGCGTGCATCGAGGACGCCATTGGTGAACTGCTCGGGGGCCATGTAGTGAATGGAGCCACGTAAACTCTTTTTGTCCTTATTCTCACGGCGTTCTTTTTCGCGGGCCGCATCGCAGGCGCGGCCAAAGTCGATGAGGGTGAAGTGAGGAATACCGTTGGCAGAGGAGGTCTCCATGAAGTTAGCTGGCTTCAGATCGAGGTGAGCGATGCCTTGCTGGTGAACCGCGACGAGAGCTTCGAGGGCTTGGACGAGGAAGTGGCGTACTTCGTCTGCGTTGAGCGGGCGCTCTTTGAGTTTTTCCTCAAGGTCAATGCCCTCAATGAGTTCGAAGATGATAAAGGTACCGTCTTCATCGTCGTCGAGGTCATAGGCACGGACGACATTGGGATGACAGATTTTAGATACAGCAGCGACTTCTGAGAGGTAGTCAGACTCGGCTGGAGAGCTGTCGAGGGTGGCTTGATTGAAGCGCTTGAGGGCGACGTGGCGATCGAAGCGGCTGTCGAGGGCCCGGAAGACTTCGGCGGAAGCTCCAGTGCCAATTTTGTTGAGAGGGCGGTATCGAGTGGTGACTTCTGAAATTGCAGATAGAATATTACCATCCCAATTCTCGGGAGCTTGAGGCTCGAGTGGGCTGTTGCTGGGGGACGCAAAGGAGTCGCTCGAGGGGTTGTCGAGCGCTGATAGGGCCGGGAGAGTGTTCTCGAGGGGCACGGTGGGTATAGAAGTCGTTAGTTAGTCGATAGGCGTTACAACTGGGATTAACAAAGGAACAAGGGTAGTCTTGTCTTCTTTTTGACATCGTTCGAGTTTTTAAGAAGTCATGATTTCTTAAGTTTTTTTTCATTGGTGGGCCTTGGTTTGTCGTTTTCGGAGATTTTTCTCATTCTTTTGTCACAGTTTGTGAGGCTGCGGCGAATAGGGGGTGACGTTATGAGTGGCGTAGTAGTAATGAAAGAAGAGGTAGCATTGAGTCGCCCGGTATTTGGGCAAGTGGCACGTGAGCACCAGGATATGATGCTGGTGTATGCCCGCACGCTCTTGCGGGACGAGTCAGTGGCGCGGGAAGTCGTGCAGGAGTCGTTGGTGGCGGCTTGGAAAGGGATGGAGAGGTTCGATGTTACTCGTGATGTCGGTTCTTGGTTACGGGGGATTGTTCGGAATAAGTGGAAGGACGTTTGCCGCAAGCAGGGGCGGAAGCTGGAGTTTGCGAACGAGGATTTGGAATACTTGGAAGCGAAGATGGAAGCTTTGGTGGAGCGACCTGCGGTCTTTGATGAATTGGCAGAGTGCCGCGAGAAGTTACCCGAGGAAATGGGGGAGGTGATCAATCTGAGTTATGACGAGGGGATGAAGAGTGAGGCGGTGGGGGACAGGCTGGGGATAGCGGCGGCGACAGTGAGAAAGAGGCTGGAGAGGGCGAGGGCGCTTTTGAAGGAGTGTTTGCAGTTAGCGAGATAGAATTTTTGAACCGCAAGGACGCAAAGTAATTTTTAAGAGGAGAAGACGATGAAAAAAGAAGAGATCGATGACCGTTTGATGGATGCGCTGCTGCGCGGGGAGAGTGATGTAAACTTGGCTGAGGGAGTTGACACGAATGCCAAATCCAAAGTCAGAAGGGGTAATTTTGTGAGGACTGTGCTCGCCGTTGCGGCGATGGTCTTGTTTGCCGCAATAGCGGTTTTGTATTCCAAGAAAGGACAGGATGTGCCGAGCGAGCCACCCACTCTGGCTGTGGAGTCGATGGCAGAAGCAGAGGCGCGCCTTGCAGAGTTGGACGCGCTGATTAGGGCGCAGGAGGAAAAGGTGGAGGCGAAGAGGAAGGTGCTCGATACCATCGTGAGAATCACGGGGAGGCCCCATTTTCATAGTTCCAGCAATAGTTCCCAGTTAACTAAGACTCAGTTAAAGATGATGGCTGAGAAGAACGCCTTCGAGATGAAGAAGAATCGCGATCAGTATGGAATTTACCTCAACAGAATGGAGACGCTTGATGACGAACAAGTCCTTCGTTACGCGGCGGAGTTGCCAGTGGATAATAATTCGGTTCGAGGTTTGCACCAGAAGTATGAGAAGACGGAAGGTGAATTGGAGCAGTTGAAGGCTTCAGGGCTTGGTGAAAGGCACCCGTCGATAGTGGTTCAAGAGAATAGGCTCAATGGTTTGAAAGAAGAGCTGGAGAGTTCGGTTGGAACGTTGAGGGAAGGTCTTCGTACTAACTATGAAATGATTTCGGAGCAGTTGCTTGTGATGGAAGGAACGAGGGAAGAGAAGGATGCGGAGTTGGTTGAATTGGCCACAGAGATGCACGACTATAAGGAAGCGGAAAGAGAGTATGAGTCGGCGCTTGCGCAGCTCCAGGAGGCCAAGTTGAAGCATTCCTCGGAGAAAGTGGCTTTGAGGAGATTTGGAGCGATTGCTGAGGCAGCACCAGCGGAAAAGATGGAGGCGATAGCTATGAATGCGAGTAGGCGTCCCGCTCAACCAAGCTCTCCCGCGCCAAAGGTTCTGGCAAAGTTGCCAAGCTTTGGAAAGCCGTCTGACTTTGGGGATGGTTGGGGGCGAGGTGCAGAGGAGAGAGCGAAGATGCGCAACTTGAACATACGAGGTCAAGCTTATGCAAACCGAGCAATGATTCTAGATAGCGAGCCTGGCTCGAAATATGCGGAGTTGACCGACCAGCCGTGGAAGAATCCTTTGAAGGAGGCTCTCTCGACTTTCTCAGTCGATGTTGATACCGCGAGCTACACCAACATTCGTCGCATGTTGAGAGATGGTGTGGCGGTGCCCAAAGATGCGGTGCGGATCGAGGAGTTGGTGAACTATTTTGATTACAATTATCCCCAGCCTGACAACGGTGAGGCCTTCGGCGTGGGATTGGAGATGGCGACTTGTCCTTGGGAGCCAAAGCACAATCTGGTGCGGGTGGCTTTGCAGGGAAAGGATATCAAGAAGGATGAGCGGGGAGCGGCTAATCTCGTTTTTTTGATTGATGTCTCGGGTTCGATGCAGGATTCGGACAAGCTCCCTCTTCTTGTTGAGTCTTTAGGATTGTTAGTAGAAGAGTTGCAAGAAGAGGACCGGGTGGCGATTGTGGTCTACGCTGGCAGTGAAGGGGTGGCGTTGGAGCCAACGAAAATGGGCCAGGGTGGTCGTGAGAAGGTGGCGGCAGCGCTCGGGAGACTTTCCGCTGGAGGTTCGACGAATGGCGGAGCAGGGATTGAGTTGGCCTATCGCTTGGCGAAGGAGAACTTTGTGACGGGGGGAATCAATCGCGTGATTTTAGCCACGGATGGGGACTTTAATGTAGGAACGACCAGTCGCGAGGCTTTGGTAGAGTTGGTGAAGAAGGAGGCGCAGGATGGTGTTTTCTTGAGCGTGTGTGGCTTTGGTCGCGGGAATCTGAATGATTCGATGTTGGAGGCGATTACCAACGACGGTAATGGAGTCTACTACTACGTCGATAGTTTGGCCGAGGGGCGTCGAGTATTCTTGGAGAAGTTGACGGGAACTCTGGTGACGATTGCGAAGGATGTGAAAATTCAAGTAGAGTTCAATCCTGCCAAGGTGGGCCAGTATCGTTTGATTGGATATGCCAACCGGGTTTTAAAGAAAGAGGACTTCAATAATGATATGGTGGATGCGGGGGATGTTGGCTCAGGCCATCAGGTGACGGCTTTCTATGAGGTTGTTCCGGTGGAAGTGAAGGATACGGTTCGGCCTGAAGTGGATGATTTGAAATATCAAGAGCAAGTAGAGGTGCGCCCTAAGGATGATTCTCCGGACTGGATGACTGTGAAGTTGCGGCACAAAGCGCCGGATGGGGAGGTCAGTAAGTTGCAGCAGTTTGTTTTGCAGGGGGACGCGAAGTCTTGGACGAAGGCGGATGGGGACTTTCAGTTCGCGAGTGGGGTGGCTCTTTGGGGGATGGGACTGCGTGGAGCCTTGGGTGAAGATTCTCAGCTGGTGCTTCGGCTATTGGGACAGAAGGAGAGCAAGAATGAAGAGCGGGTTGAATTACGGAAATTGGTGGCAGAAGTTGTCGGGGATGTAGAGGGAGGATTTTTTGCTCATAATCAAACGGACAACCCCATTCGATTCTTACTAGGTTCGATGAAGGTCATTCTGGACCCCCACTCTCAGGTTTTTGTGGCCTTGGACGGGGAGCCGCAAAATGAACCTGAAGCTTTTCTGGACTTTATAGTTGAGGAAAAACAGGGAGGCAATTGGAGAAGAATTAGAGAGACTCGGCTGAGATCAAACGGTTCAAGGGGGAGGTCTCTTGAGTTCTCGGCAGAGAAGCAACGGGTCAGGGTGAATTGGAAATAAGTTGCAGAGAAAAGAGGTCTCCTCTTTCTCATTGACCGACGATTGACCAGCTCCGTTGATGGAGTAGCTTCCGCCATCGCTGACATCTCCATCGTTATTCCTGCTCATAATGAGGAACAGTTTTTGCCCAAGTGTCTCGTAGGGGTGAAGCAGGCAGAGGCTTTTTCGAAGATTGAGGTGGAGGTGATTGTGGTGCTGAATCGATGTTCTGATGGCACGGAGGCGATTGCATGCGAGGCGGGCGCGAAAATCGTGAGGGAAGATGAGGCCAACCTTTCGAAGATTCGCAATGCAGGCGCTGCAGTGGCGACGGCACCGATTCTGGTGACCTGCGATGCCGATAGTGTTCCGCATAAATGGACTTTTGAAGTGATTCAGGAGAAGCTAGCGACAGGGAAGTTTGTAGGAGGGGGAAGCTTCACCCTTCCGGAGCGCTGGTCGTTGGGCATCTTCTTTAGTGTGGGGTCGGTGATGCCGTATCTGATTTGGCACGGGGTTTCATTCGGGCTTTTCTGGTGCCAGACGAGGGACTTTCGAGCGATCGGAGGCTTCAATGAAGAGCTGGTATCTATTGAGGACTTGGATTTTGCGAAGAGGCTTAAGGCTCACGGCAAAGCGACGAGACGGCGTTTTGGGACGAATGTGCAGGCTCCTTTAACGACGTCGTGTCGTAAGTTCGACCAGTTTGGGGATTGGTATCTGTTTCTCAACCCACGCTTCGTCTGGCGCGTCTTTCGAGGGACAGATCGAGAGGCAGCGAATCAGTTTTGGTATGAGGTAGGGCGTTAGCCTCTCCTCTCTCCTTAGAGGGAACCTTCGAGACGACCGAGGTCGCGGGGATTCGCTGCGAGTTCGGGCCAGATCGCTTTGGTGAGAAAGACGGAACCTGTGACGGTGACAATGGTAACAAGAATTACCGCAACGAAGGGAAGGACAAGCTTGGCTGCGAAGCGGAGGCCTCCGAGGAATCCTTTTTCGTTTTCATCGCCTTTTTCCAGAAAGCGAATGCGTATCTGGTTCTGAATGATGGCTCCGATCAGTCCGATAAAAAGACCAGCGATTCCCATGAGCGGCCAAGACCACCAAGGGGCGCGGAAGACGTAGCCACCAGCGACGGCTCCACCGAATCCGGTGATGAGGGTTAGCACGACGGCTACATTGAGACTGCTCACAGGGCGGATTCTATTGGGATTGAGCGGTGTGGGGTAGTTCGTTCTTTGCCATGTTATACAAAAAAGCCGCCCGACGAATGGTTCGAAGGGCGGCTTTTTAAAAAGAGAGCGCTTTTTAGGCTTCGCTAAGGGCGGCGACTCCAGGGAGGTCCTTGCCTTCGAGAAGCTCGAGGCTGGCTCCTCCTCCAGTGGAGATGAATGTCATGCGGTCAGCGACACCGAACTTGTTGGCAGCGGTGACGGAGTCGCCTCCACCCACGATGCTGACGGCGTCGCTAGCGGCGACAGCTTCAGCGAGTTCCTTAGTGCCGGTAGCGAAGGTGTCGATTTCGAAGACGCCCATGGGACCGTTCCAGAGAATGGTCTTGGCCTCGGCAACGACACTTTTGAATTCGCCGATAGCAACTGAGCCGATGTCGATACCTTCCCAATCGTCTGGGATGGTTCCTCCATCAGCGTAAGGGGCGGTGTTTTGGGTCTCAGCTCCGTCCTTGAATTCCTGAGTAATAAGAGTGTCGGCAGGAAGAAGGAATTTAACGCCCTTTTCCTCGGCCTTTTTGAGGATTTCGAGGGCGAGGTCGAGCTTATCGTTCTCTACGAGGCTCATGCCAACCTTGTAGCCTTGGGCTTTGCGGAAAGTGTAGGCCATTGCGCCACCGATGAGGATGGTGTCGGCTTTGTCGAGAAGGGCGGTGATGACTTGAATTTTGTCGCTTACTTTAGCTCCACCCATGATGACGAGAAGAGGGCGGTCTGGGTTGCCGACCTTGCCGACGAGGTATTCCAGTTCGCGCTCCATGAGGAGTCCCATGGCACTTTGGGTGACGTGGTGAGTGACTCCTTCGGTGGAGCCGTGGGCGCGGTGGGCAGTGCCAAAGGCGTCGTTGACGAAGATTTCGGCGGTGCCAGCGAGTGCTTCAGCAAAGGGTGCTTCGTTGGCAGTTTCGGCGGCGTGGAAGCGGGTGTTTTCGAGAAGAAGAATTGAGCCGTCGGTGAGGGCTGCGCGCGCTGCTGCGGCTTCTTCGCCGATACAGTCATTGGCAAATGTGACCTCGCAACCGAGGAGTTCGCTGAGGCGGGTAGCGACAGGTTGAAGAGAATACTTGCTGTTCCGCTCGCCTTTCGGGCGACCCATGTGTGAGCAAAGAACAAGCTTTGCGCCTGCTTTTTTGAGGTGTTCGATAGAGGGGAGGGCTGCCTGAATACGGGTGTCGTCGGTGATTTCGCCGGCATCATTGAGGGGGACGTTGAAGTCCGCACGCATCAAAACTTCCTTTCCTGCTGCGTCTAAATCGCGAATCGAGAGCTTGTTCATCACGCGCGGTATCGCCTCACGAGCGCGTGGCTGTCAAGAGTGCACTGAGTTACGCTGCCGCTAAAACTTAAGGAAAAGCTTATAGTTTTAGTGGCTTCATGGTCTGAACATCCGTGGTTCAATCTTATTGTGATGACCGACCTTTCCCGATTTAGTGTCATGCAATGTTACCTGATTTTGCAGATTATCTGGATGTCTTTGCCTCTGACGAGCGCTTTCTTGTTTTTGCTTCATCCTCAATCGTTCTTGCGGTGGCAGTGATGTTCTTCCTTTCCGGTGCAGGGCGTACCACTCGGATGCTTCTATTAAGCGCGGCATTCTTAATGGTGTTCTCATTTGTGGTGCTGGCTCCCCTGACCGCAATTTCCGAGGTGACGCCCACGGCGAGCGTTAATCCGGTATCTCTCAATTTCAACTTTGGATTCCTCGCGTTGGGAGCGGGGATGTTCTTAAAGTTTCGCAATCTCCCTTCGGGGAAAAAAGCTAAAATCATCAACAAAGAAGACTAATGGCCTCACTTTTACATTCAGGGAATTTTGTAGGTTACATCGGGCTCACTCTTCTTGTGTGGGTTGGCATTCGTCTTGTCCGCTCTGGTCATCGTGGCGGATGGCTCTTGTCTTCGGGCGCAATCTTGGTGGCCTTTTCGATGATTTACCCGGCCTATATCGCGGCAATGCTTGTGAATCCCATTCATCTCACCTTTAGCCGTGAAGTGATTACGCTGTTGACGATGACGCCGACGATGTCGTTGACGCTTGGATTTGTCTTTCTGACGCTCGGGTTGTTTATGGTTGCTGCTCGACAACAGAAGGAGCAGCTCAAACCGACTCCGGTTCATTCTCGCTAGCGTTTTTAGCGAAGTAATCGGCGAGGATTTTTTTGCGATGCTCAAAGATGCCCAAGGTTTTGGGCTTTACGAAAAGGGCTTTGATGGGAGCGCTGAAGGGCTCAAAGGGAACTTTCCAATGAACTTCGTCTCGGATGAGGACGCCCCCCTCCGCGTCTTCGAAAGAGTGGCGGTGATGCCAGAAGCGGTAGGGTCCGAAGCGTTGTTCGTCAACGAAAGAGTAGCCTTTCTCGACTGCTTTGATCTCGGTGACCCAAGGGATGGAGAGGCCTGGAGCGAGCTTGATTTTGTGAATGATGATGGCACCTGGATAGACGGGGCCCTCGGGGCAGCTTGTGGTCGAGAAGCCGAGGTCGTCGGGGGTGATTTTATCGAGATTAAGGGGGTGTGAGAAGAATTCCCATGCTTCTTCGCGAGAGATGGGGAGGAATTGCTCTTGGATGATGTGCTCCATGGCGGAGTGTCCTCCAGATAGAGAGAAATGCAAAGACTACCACGCGGCCTGAAGCAGGAGCGGCGGGAGTTCGGTTGATTCGCAAAGTTCTAGCAGAATGGAGATGGGGTTGGCGTGGGTGGGAGGAATGAGGGTCGGGGCCAAGTCGCGTAAGGGGTAGAGAACAAAGAGGCGTTCGTGGAGGCGTGGGTGGGGGAGGGTTAGGTCGTCCGTCAGACGTACCTCTTCGCCACAGCAGAGAAGATCGATATCGACGGGGCGGGGGGCGTTGGTAGCGCGAGTCTCTTTGGCTTCCCGACCGAGGTGGCTCTCGATGGCTTGGGTTTTGGCGAGGAGTTCTTCGGGGGAGAGTTCAGTTTGGAAGGAGATCGCGCTATTAAGAAAGGCGGGCGAATCTGGTGGGCAGTCGAGGGGATCGGTTTCGTAGAGAGCGGCCGATTGCATGTCGCCAACAGACAGGGCTGACAGAAGCTGGCGCGCACGTTGAAGGTTACCAAGGCGATTACCGAGATTCGAGCCGAGCGCCAGGAACACTTTCATGAGGAGAGTTCTTTAAGCCAAACCGAGAACG
Organism: Roseibacillus sp.; assembly: GCA_051251855.1. GTDB lineage: Bacteria > Verrucomicrobiota > Verrucomicrobiia > Verrucomicrobiales > Akkermansiaceae > Roseibacillus. Next base: position 216,659 of record JBPOGI010000007.1, on the reverse strand, counting down.
TCCTGCATGGAGTAGAGGCCGGGAGGCTTGCCTTCGAGCCAGAGGGCGGCGCGGACGGCTCCGCTGGCGAAGGTCATGCGCGAGGAGGCTTTGTGGGTGAGTTCTACGCGCTCGCCGTCGGCAGCAAACATGACGGTGTGGTCGCCGACCACGTCGCCACCGCGAAGGGTGTGCATGCCGATACGGCCTTGGGGACGAGGACCGGTGTCGCCGAAGCGGCCGTGGTCGATGTCGTCTTTGTAGGAAGTGTTGGTCTCTTCGTTGAGGACTTCCAGCAGAGTGCGAGCGGTGCCGGAGGGGGCATCCACTTTGTGGCGGTGATGCATCTCGGTGACCTCGATGTCGAAGGTCTCGTTGCCGAGAATACGGGCGGCATGGCGGGTGAGCCAGAAGAGGGTGTTGACGCCGACTGAGTAGTTGGAGGCGAAGACGATGGGGAGGGTTTCGGCGGCCTTGGCAATTGCGGCGCGTTGCTCGTCGGTGTGGCCTGTGGTGCCGATGATGAGTGGGGTGCCGGCGGCGAGGGCTTTTTCGAGAAGGTCGTCGGTGAGGCTGGGTAGGGTGAAGTCGATGACCCCTTGGGAGCCTGCGAGGGCGGCAGGAAGGTCTTCGCCTTTGTCGTGAGTGGAGTGAAGGCTGGCGTTGGGCTCGGCCTCGATGGCGGCGATAACGGATTGGCCCATGCGTCCGGTGCGTCCGGTGACTGTTAAATTCATGAGGGGGTTCTAGGCTGGGAACGGGAGAACGAAAAACGAAAAACGAAAAATCTATGGAGGAAATTGGAGCAGGGTTGCTTAGGACGAATACTGGCGTGAGACCCTAGGGGTGATGCGGGTGAGGACTTCCCAGGGGATGGTGTTGGCCCAGTCGGCCACTTGGGCAACGGGGAGGTTGGGGCCGAAGAGCTCGACTTCGTCACCTGGCTGGCAGCTGGGGAGGTGGGAGACGTCGGCCATGATTTGGTCCATAGTGACGCGACCGAGGAGGGGGGCTTTTTGGCCGTTGATGAGGATGTGGGCTCCTTGACCGGAGACGTTGCGGGGATAGCCGTCGCCATAGCCAACGCCGATGGTGGCGACAGCGGTGTCTCTTTCGAGAATGCTGGTGCGACCGTAGCTGACGCCGTGGCCAGCGGGGAGACTACGGACGAGGGAGACGCGGGACTTCAGCGACATGACGGGGCGTAACTCCTTTTGCCAATCGGGTAGCGGGGAGACTCCGTAGAGCATGAGGCCGGGGCGTATGAGATTGGTAGTCCTAGATTGGTAGTCGAGGAGTCCGGCGCTGTTAGAGAGGTGGATGTGAAAGTTCCGCTCTTGGGAAAAGTGTTCGGTGACGAGTTGGTCGAAGGTGTCGAATTGTGCTTTGGTGAAGGTTTCGTCTTCGTCAGCGGAGGGAAGGTGAGAGCCGACTCCTTTTAGCTGGATTGACTTGTTTTGAGGAAGGGCGAGGTGGTCGAGGGCGCTGGCGACTTTTCCGGGGAGGAAACCACCGCGACCCATGCCAGTATCGATAGCGAGGTGTGCTGAGAGGACTTTTTCCTGTTTGGTGCAGAGCTGTGAGAAGTCGTCAATTTCTGCGAGGGAGGAGAGGCAAGGGGTCCAGCCACGTTGCACGATCTCTTCGCGTTCTTCCGGGAAGGAGGCTCCAAGGAGGTAGATGGGAGTCTGAATTCCGTCGTCAGCCAGGAGGCGGGCTTCATGAACATTGGCGACGCCAAAGTAGGGGAGGCTTTGGTTGTCGAGGTGTTTGGCGAGTTTGGAGAGGCCGTGTCCGTAGGCTCCAGCCTTCAATACAGCCATGACTTGCTGGCCGGAATGACGACGAGCGAAGGCGAGATTATGGTCGAGGGCTGAGAGGTCAATCTCGGCGCAAGCGCGTGGCGGGGAGGGCATCGAGTGTTTATTCACCTCAAAGAGTGCGACGAGCGCAAAGGTTTTGTTTGTTCATTTCGACTTCGTTCGCGGATGGTTAGGAAAAAATCCGAACTTTTTCTGTAATTTTAGGGTGGAAACTTCGCTAGTAGAGGATGAGGAAGCTGTCTTTTGCAGCTTCTTTTTACAACAACCGCTCTATTTTATGAAATTGTCTCTTATCTTCACGGCCTCGCTTGTGACTTCTCTGTCTGCCCAAGTTGCTGATGACCAGCATTGGTTCTATGATGAAACCGATCATCGAGGAGAGCCTTTTGCGATGCTGAGCACCGATACTCATCTCTATATGGGAGGGCTTTTGATTTCGGCCGGGGGAAATGCGAATGAAGAGGATTTGACTCGCTACAATTATGCGACCGAGCAGTGGGAGAATGTGCCGGGACTCGATGTGCCCAATGTCTTTCAGGATATTGGTGGTCGGGTTGATGAGATTTATGAAGATGCGAATGGCTTCATTTTCTTTGGGGGGAACTTTGCTTTCCCTGCTGAAACGGAGGCGCGGCGAATTGTAAGATTCAATCCCACGAACAATACTTGGGAAGCTCTCTTTGATCCGAGCTCGAATCTAGCGAATGACGATTGGGACAATGGTCCTGTGGATGGCCGAGTGTTGGCTATCGCGAGCGATGCCAATTACATTTATGTCGGAGGCAATTTCACCAATGGAGCGAACCCCACGAATGAGCGCTACATTTTGCGCTACGAATTGGGGGCGGGGAATAGTGTGAGCACCGGGACCTGGGAGGCCATCGGAACTGGCACTGGCGGGATTGTGGATGACTTGTTGATTCTTCCCAACGGGGACTTATTGGCAGCGACTCGGACTGCGGATGGCTTTAAGCGTTGGGATGGTTCAGCTTGGAGCACCTATGCGGGAGGGGTGGATATCGGGGGATCGGGAGTCATTCGCACGATGGCAAGACATCCTGATGGACGGATTTTTGTGGGAGGCAGTTTCAGCACCGTGGGAGCATCGAATCTGGCTGCTGGGGATGTGGCGGCTTACGACCCTTTGACAGGGACATGGGATGGGTTGGACGGCGGTTTTGGACCAGACTACGAGCAATCGAATGGTCTCACTTTCGTGGCGGATGGCGTCTATGATTTAGAAATTGATTCTACGGGGAAGGTTTATGTCGGGGGCGATATTCAGACGACCGTTGGCGGAGCAGTGGGCGATGCGAATCATGTTGCGTATTGGAATGATAGCGGTTCTTGGAAGTCGATGGGATCGGGACTGGGCTCCACTGGTTCGCAAATCGTCAATTGTATCGGAATCGATGGTAATGATCGAGTTTTCGTCGGCGGTGGGTTTTCGCGAGGATGGGAGCTATCTAAGGGGATTTCGAATGATGTGGCGATATGGGATGAGGATGCCGAATTGACCGTGATTCCCTCGCTTCCTGATATTCCTGAGCTGCGCATTGAGGACGGTATGGTGGTGCTTTATGCCCTGAAAGGAAGCGTGACTCAGTTCCGAGTGCGCGAGAAGGCTTCCTTACCGATGACTTCCTCGGATAACGAATATGGACCGTATAGTTATCCTCGATACGGGATCACTCGGAGAGAGTTGGGTGCCTTTGACCCCAGCGAGCCTCGACTCTTCTATCAGCTGCAGTTGGGTCTCTAGAAGCTGGTGGTGCACTCACGTGAAGGTTGACGGTCCTGATGTGAGCGCTTCCTTAGCCATGAGCTTTGTTTCCTTCCTCGTCTGATGCGAATTTGAGACTTCACTTGAGTCGTTTGGAGAAGCAAATTCAGACCGTGGACGGAATCGAAGCGCTCCCTATTCTCTTAGTCGACTTTGTTGCGGTCATTTTGGAACTCCTGATTGTAGCGATAGAGTTCGTTGTTCTTTTAGTAGAGATGTTGGTCTGGGGGCTTTTGACCTTGTTCGGTAAGAAAAGGGAGCGCCCAACTTTAAGGGCAGCTCATAAGAAGTTTCATCGTGAAAACTTTGCAGCGCGGTTGATAGGTTATGGACTGATGGCTGTGGTTGTTGGAGGGTTCATTGTTCATGAAACCTTCTTCAAGGCTCGTCTCCGTTTTCTCTCGGATTCGTTGATTCCAGCATGGTCGGTTAAGTATGAGCTCCGGTCGGACTCTGGCCGTAGTAAAGCCATGGTGGGCCCGGAGAATTACCTGACCTATCGATGGGACGAATTGGTCGTGACTGACGAACGGTATGAGCCCATACAGGTTGAGTTGACGAAAAAGGATCAGAAGATTGCTCTCAAATCTCGTCGCCTAGAGAAGATGAAGGAGGAACTGAAGGAAAAGGCGGCTCAGAAATCGAGCGATCTGTTCCAACGCCTCCAAGACAAAGCGGGTTCACTCATGGGTGAGGGCGAGGCCTCGGAGGCTGATTGAATTCAGGGCTGGAGGAGTGTTTTTCCTTAAAAGGCTCTCAACGCAACGCGGTAAAATCGCTTCGCGGTATCGATGGGTTGGGTCTCAGTGATGCGGTAAAGATTTGTTCCGGCACCGTGGCTGGTCACCGTTCGCTGGCTACCGGAAAAGGGGCCAAAGGTGCCAAGGTCGTCGTTCCTTCGGATGAGAAAGTCTGATGTCTGAACATTGAGGGCTTCGATGTCCCAGACATAAGTGATGATGTTAGGAGAAGTTTCTTCCACACTGACCACCCAGCTATCGATATAAACGGGGGCGGGTTGTTGCGTTCCGCAGAGGTCGTCGATGGTGAGGGCTTCGCCACCGATGTAGATGCTGTCGAGAATTCCCTCAAGTTTGACGATGCCCAGGAGGCGTCCGTTTTCTTCTACACTCAAGACGCGCGCGGTGACCTCGAGGCTGGTGCCGGCTCGGAAGACGTGTCCATCAAGGTCGTCAATGCGAGCGAAAATCTCTTCCTCTCCGTTGACGTAGAGCGAGACTTCGCGGGTGGCTGCCGAACCAGCTTCACGGAAGCGGAAGGAGACATCAGCCCAGTCGCCGAGGAGGGGGGCAATTGACATCACCGCGCCGTTGAGAGTCAATTCGCGGCCACTTCCTCCGGCAGTCTGAGTATTGGTGATGGTCGCGGTTCCATCTATAAAGTTGCTGTTCAAGTCGATGAACGAGTTGAAAAACGCACCCGTGCCATCGGTTAAAGTGACGAAGTTTTCTTCGAAAAGGCCGTAGGTGAGAGACGGGTTCCAAGTGTTAAAGTCGTGGCACTGCGGGCCACCCTGGAAGGGAGTCTGGATAATGTTGTCGAGCTGGATATTGAAGCCGCCGACGATAATGCTCTCGATGTTTCCGGTAATGGTGACGCGACCGGAGCTCGCGGTTCCAGTCACAATGATGGAGGCACCACCGATGGTGTCACCATGAAGTTCAGGGAACCCCTGCACAAGACCGGAGCTGTCGCCGTTGATATTGAGGCGGACGTCGACCCCAAAGCCTTGCGGTCCACCGTTGGCTCCAAAGTTGGCGAATTGAAAACTGAGCTGAGAGGCGCAGAGGAGGTCGAACTTGAGGGTGGCAAAACTGAGGGCCACTGCTTGGCCTGTGCCGCCGGTTTGGTTGTCGCCTGTGATGGTCGCGGTTCCGACGTCATTGATGCGAAGGGGGCAAACTTCGAATTCAAGAACGTCCTCTCCGAAAGTGTCGCCTTCTTCAAAGACTTCATCGAGAGGCTCTTCGTCGAACGCAACGACCAGCGGGTCAGGGCACTCGTCGATGCAAACGCGGTCAATGGCGACTCCGTTGGCGAGTAGGAAAATCTTGGAGGCGGCTCCGGTCATCCGAACGACGCCACGTTCGTTGCCTCCATTGCTTTGCACTACAAAGACTTCGATGGTCATGCCGCCTACGGTGAGGCCGTCCAAATCACTGATGTCGGTCACTTCGACTTCGCTCTCGTCCACGATGAGACGGATGCCGTCGTCGAACTGGCCGTATTGAAAAGTGAGACCTTGGAAACAGTATTTGCCGAAGGAAATTTCGCCTTCGACGAGGACCAATTCTTTTCCTCCGCCACCAGCCAGATTTTGAGTAGAGATTTGAGCAGGTTCACCGTTGCCGAGGGGATCGAGAATTTCGAGGACGAAACCATCTTCGGTGATGGTATCATCTTTGAGGTATTTTTGGCCGCTGCTCTCGCCCTCAAAGTCGATGCAATCGCGCAAACAATCGGCGGCACAAAAGTGATCGAGATAGAGGTCTTCACCGGTGAGTTCAAGAGACTCGATGCGGCCAGTGAGGCAAGCGATACCGCCCCCCGAGATATCGGGATCGTCAATGATAGTGAGGAGAACGTCGCCGAATAAGGTGTTGTGCAAGCTGGTGAGATTAGCTCCGGTGACCATGACCCCGTTCACGACCATAATCACGGGATCCTTGGTGTAGAAATTGAATTTGATACCGCTCCAACAATCGGAATCGACCGTGAAGCCAGCATGGTCAAATTGCCATTCTAACCCGAGGTGACCGGCGAGGTGTTGGGTGGAGGATTTGGCGCTGTTGAATTGACCGTCGTGGTCCTTGACCTTGAAGAGGATTCCGTTTTCGAGATAGCTACTGCCGAAGGGGTATGGTCCTTGTTTGTCGAGGCTTTCGAATTCGACGCAACTGATGCCGGGGACCGCACTGTCGGGACTTTGTGGATTCTCGCACGTGAGGAAGCAGATGTCATCGATCTGGAGTTCTTGGCCTCCGACTGAAAAACAACCAAAGGTTCCGCTTTGTGCGACGAGGGTAATTTCCCCAGTGAGTCGGTTGTTAGGTTTCGAACCTGTGATGGTAATGTCGACGCCATTGAGCGAGAGGGAGCCAGTCTCGTTGGCGGGAATCGCAACGGGAGAGCCATCGATTGAGAAGTTGAAGTATCCCCCCTGATTGCTGAAGCGGAAGGAAACCTCCTTGAGACCAGGAAGACAGATTTCGATCGCGGCATTGTTCACATTAAGCGCCTGGCCGGAACCGAGAGCCGCAATGGCGTTGCCGACCGAAACACTTCCTCCGCTGGTCGTTCCTCCGCCCGGTAGGGAGACGGGCTGAGCTAGAAAGGTGGTGCTGAAGGAAATGGTTTCTGAGCTGCCGCTTAAGGCGCTCCCTAGAGAGAAGTCCTCAAAGTCGAGGCATTCTTGGGCAATGAGCGGAAGGCTGGAAAGGCCAACGAGAAGAGAGAAGAGCGCTTTCATAGGTGATTGTTGTTCCAATGAAACTAACAGAAAAAGGGTCCTTTTGAAAGGCTGCGGTATTTCGGATTAGTGAAGGGCTATTCGAAATTCTGGGAGGCGGGGGGCAGAAGCATTCACGATTTTTGGTTTCTCTTTTGGCGATTTCGCGACAGCCTAGGGAATGGATATTGCTGTTTCGGATTACGAGAAGTTGGGGAAGTTTTACCTTGGACGAGGATATGACCTCGCGAAGGGAGAGTTGGAGGACAATCTCACTCTCTATGACTCCAAGGACTTGGTGACTCACGGGGCGGTCCTGGGAATGACGGGGTCGGGTAAGACCGGGCTTTGCATCGGGTTGCTGGAAGAGGCGGCGATGGATAATATTCCGGCCATCGTGATTGATCCAAAGGGTGATATTCCGAACTTGATGCTGACTTTCCCGAATTTTCAGGGTTCGGACTACGAGCCTTGGGTGAATGAGGATGATGCACGCAAGAAGGGGAAGACCGTTCCGGAGTTTGCTTCCGGGGTTGCGGAGATGTGGAAGAATGGCATCGCGGAATGGGGGCAGAGCGGGGAGCGGGTGCAGCAGATGCGGGATAAGGTGGATATCAATGTCTTTACGCCGGGGAGTAAGGCGGGCATTCCTGTTTCAATTTTGAGCTCGTTGGACGTGCCTCCTTTTGAGGTCATGGATGATGGTGAGTTGTTAGGGGAGCGCATCGAGAGCACGGTGTCTTCATTGTTGTCCCTGGTGGGAGTGGATGCGGATCCGATTCAGAGTCCGGAAGCGGTTTTGTTGGGCGCGATTTTTCAGCATTGTTGGAGGAATGAGGAGAGCCTCTCGTTAGAGGGGTTGATTCGGAATATTCAGCGGCCGCAATTTGGGAAAGTTGGAGTCATTGATGTGGAGAGTTTTTATGGGGAAAAGGACCGACAGAAGTTGGCTCTTAAGTTTAATAACTTGTTAGCAAGCCCTGGGTTCTCGACTTGGTTGGAGGGGCCTCCGTTGGATATTCAGCGCATGATGTATACTCCGGAGGGCAAGGCGCGGGTCTCGATTTTCTCGATTGCACATTTGAGTGATACAGAGCGGATGTTCTTTGTCTCGTTGTTGCTCAATCAGATGTTGGGTTGGATGCGGGCGCAGAGTGGAACGACGAGCTTGCGGGCGATGCTTTATATTGATGAGATTTATGGCTACTTGCCGCCGGTCTCTAATCCACCCAGTAAGAAGCCTTTGATGACCATGCTGAAGCAGGCGCGTGCTTTTGGTCTGGGAGTCTTGGTGGCGACCCAGAACCCGGTGGACCTCGATTACAAAGCGTTGTCTAACATCGGAACATGGTGGTTGGGTCGGTTGCAAACCGAGCGCGATAAGATGCGTGTATTGGATGGTTTGGAGGGGGCTATGAATGAGGGGGGAGGGAACTTTGACCGTTCGAGGGTGAGTGAGTTGCTTTCGGGGCTGAAGGGGAGGGTCTTTTTGATGAACAATGTCCACGACGGAGCGCCGACGGTGTTTCATGTGCGTTGGGTGATGAGTTATCTGCGAGGGCCGCTCACGCGCCGTCAGATTAAGACTTTGATGGACCCCAAGCGAAGTCTCTTTGAGGGCGCCAAGACCCAGAAGGTCGTTGCGAGCGCCAATCCGATGGCGATGAGTCAAGCGGCGGCACCAGAAGCTCCCAAGGGCGAGCGTCCTCTCGTGGGCAAGGGAGTGAAGGAGCACTTTGTGCCCTTTGCCGGTGAGGGAGATGGGGTGGAGTATCGCCCGGCTTTGTTGCGGGAGGCGGAGGTTCACTTTTCATCGAGCAAGGCGAAGATGGAGGGCTCGCGCTTGATTCGCTTTGTGAATCCGATCGAGGAGCAGGGAATTGATTGGGAGGAAGACTGCGGCTGCACGGTGCCCTTGAAGAGTTTGAAGTCTGAGCCTCGCAAGGGAGCTGGATTTGCTAATCTCCCTGGTTTTGCGATGAACGCGGATAATTACAAACCGGTGGAGGACGAGTTCGAGGATTGGCTCTATCGCAATGAGCGGGTGGAGCTGTTTTTCTGTGATGAGCTCGATGAGTATTCCCAGATGGGCGAGGGGGAAGGGGACTTTCGAGCACGGCTTCAGCTAAAGGCTCGGGAAGCGCGTGACGAAGCGGTCGAAAAGCTACGTGATAAGTATGAGAAGAAGTTGAAGACGAAAGAGGGACAGCTTGAGCGGGCGGAGTTGGCATTGGATAAGGAGAAAGCGCAAGCGCACTCCGCGACCATGCAGACGGGTGCCAAGATTGTGGGAGGTATTTTAGGAGCCTTGCTTGGTGGGAGGAAGTCGAGGAGCAGTACGGTGACTTCAGCGTCTCGGGCCTATCAGCAGCGTGCCGATGTGAAGGTGGCGGAGCGTAAAGTGGACGGCCTCGAAGAGGAGGTTGAGCTTCTGGAAGCGGAGCTGAAGGAAGAAGTTAAGGAGCTGGAGAAAGACTTTGACCCACTACACATGAAGTTCGAGAAGGAGTCGGTGAAGCCTTATAAAAAAGACATTGAGGTCATCTCGGTCTCATTGATCTGGTTGCCCTTCGACGAGCGGGACGAGAAGGTTTGGTAGCTGATATGTCCCGAACTGTGAGTGTCGTTCGCCAGAGCTAGAATGATAAGGAGCCGTTAGACTTGGGCCTTGAAATAGGAGCGTGGCTTTTTAAGCCGCAGAGTGAGGATTCTGTTTCGAGGAAAATGAACGAATCACCACAGAAATAGCTGATTTTGAGGAGAGCAGGCCTACCCTTAACTTTCTGGGTGATAGGGTGGCGGCTTGAAAAGACCGCTCACCCATTTCTCTGCCTAGCTGAATAAGAAGGGAGGTTGGTGTGCTAGATGGGCTGCTATTGACCTACGATGGAGAAGAAGGCTTCGCAAAGGTCGCCTTTGGTGGGGGGAAGGTCTTTGGATAGGAAGTGGAAGGCGCGGTTTTTGTCGTCTTCGGGGATGGACTCGATAGTGAGGGTGAGAGTCTTGGTGTCTGAGCCTTGCTCAATGGAGGTGACTTTGTGAGTCGTCTTGTCGTTCTCGGGGGAGCCGTAGTTGGGTGAGTCGAGGTAGGTCCAGGATTCGAGGGTGATTTGCTCTGGGGTGGGTTGTTTGTATAGAGCTTGGGTGAAGTGAAGGGTGAATTGGCTTCCCTTGCGGGTGATGTCTTGCAATTCGTTGGGAAGAGGGTCGGAGGTGCGTTTGATGATAACGAGGGCGTGTTCGCTTCCTCCTTTGGCGCGCCAGCCGCGTCCAGTTTGGCCGACATAGAGTTGATTGCCGTCGGCGAATGCGAGGCGCATTACTCCGGAGGGGAAGCCGTCGGCGAAGGGGATAAGGACTGCCTCGTGATTGGGTTTAATCTTGATTTGAAAAAGGGTGGAGAGGGTTTGGTCGCCGACCCACATTGCGTTGGCCGGCGCTTCGGGCTTCCAAGCAGGGCTGCCGGGGGCGTTTGCGAGCCGAGAATGAGGCATGAGGGCGAGGGCTTTTTCTTTGGTGTCTTTGACTCGATCCCATCGGATTTTTCGGGAGTCGGGGTTCATGCTGGGGAGATCGACGAGGCCGGAAGGGTGGCCGTAGAATTTGTCCTTCTCTAACAAGAAGAGTTTGGAGGTTCCGACGTATTCGCCTTGGTTTTCGGTGTAGTAGAGTTGGCCGTCAGGACCGGTAGCGAGTCCGGCGGGGCTACGCAGTCCGCTGGCGAAGGGGTTGGTCTTTCCATCTGGAGTGACTTGCAAGGCCCAGCCTCGATAGCCGCCTTCGGCGCCCATGTATTTGCCACCTGCTTTGTAGATGGCTTCCTTTTTATTGTGATGAGCGAGGTTGAGGGCCACGTAGTAGTTGCCGTCGGAGCCTTTTGCGGGTCCGTGGAGGTATACGTGGTAGTTGGAGCTGGTGAGGAAGGCTTCGCTGAGGGTTTCGTAGCGGTCAAACCACCCGTCGCCGTCAAGGTCACGTAGGCGGGTGAGTTCGGGTTTTTGAGTGATGATGAGGGAGCCGTCTTCTTCTTCGAGAATTCCGAGGCAGTCCTGAAAGCCTTCCGCGATTTGGGTCCACTTTTGGTTGTGAAGTTTCCAGATGCCGGCGGTACGAGTGGCGATGATGAGGGAGCCGTCTTTTCCGTTGACCATTCCGAGGGGTTCGAACATTTGGTCGCGCCCGTTGACGTCTGTGGGGGCGGCAATTTGTTCGGCGAGGTAGCCTGAGGGGAGATTAACAGATTTGGCGGGAGTCAGGCGCACAGGTTGTTCTGCGGGCGCTTGTTGGGCTTCGGTGGGTTGCCAAGCGGGTTTGACCGGCACTTGAAAAGTGAGCTCGGCTGGCAGGGAGGAGATGGTCCAGTCTTGGTTTTTTCCCTTAATGAGGGGCGCGAGCCGGAAGGTTTGGGGAGTGGTGAGTTTGCCCTTGAGGCTGAATTTGGCTTGCCCGCTTTCATCGACGGTGAATTGGAGCTGGAAGGTGTTCTTGCCCACTCGGAAGAAGAAGGTGGGGATTTCGGCTTGTTCGTAGCCGAGGAAAGAGCCTCCAGCTTGGGCGAGTTGATCGGCAAAGTCTTTGTTACTGTTGAGGGTCTTGCCAATGGTGGCGAAGTCGTCCATGCGTGGTGACTTGAAGGAGAGGTCGAGAGCTTTGCCTGTCTGAGGATCTATGGGGGCGATGAGGGGAGCTTGGAGTTCGATTTCTAGGGCGTTGTGGCCAAGTCGGGAGGGCTTTTGGCCGCGTCCGTCGAGGCTGCCGGCGATGTTGAGGAAGCCGCCCCACCAGATGCGCTCGATGGAGAGGGATACGGGGTCGAAGGCGTAGTTGAATCCGCTGGGGGTGCCGACGTAGACGGCGCGGGCAGATTGACCTTTGATGCGGGTGCGATAAATGCGGGTGCGGTCGGTGACGAGGATTTCGTTGGGGTCGTCGAGGACGTTGGTGAGGGCCGATCCTGATTTGTCTTCGGTGATGAGCTTGGCTGGTCCTCGGTTTTCTTCGTCGTTGAGTGTGAGGAGGTATTGGTAGATAGCATTGACCTTAAAGTCGGAGAGGAAGTCTTTGTTATAAGGAGGCATGACGGGAAGGTAGGCTTCTCCTTTTCTGGGTCCTTGTTCGGCGATGGCGAGGTCGGCATTAGGATTGCGAAGAGACTGCTGTAGGTATTTGAGGTCTGCTTTGATGGTCTGGCGATGTTGTTCGCCTCCAGCGAGGACGTCTCGCTTACGTGCGTCTTTTTGTAAGAGTGCGTAGAGGCCTGGCCCGGTTTTGATGGAGGTGTCGTCTTTGGTCTCGGAGTGGCATTCGGCGCATCCGACGGTGTGAAAGACTTCGCGACCGTATTCGACGAGGTCGATAGTCTTTTCCGCTACTGCAGGAATGGCGGTGAGAAGGCAAAGAAAGAGCGCGCGCATGCCAAACGTTGAGTTGCTTTACCCGTCTGTGAAAGAGAAATGTTCTAGCCAAAAGGCTAGCGAGGAGGATGGTCGATGGGGAGTCCTGTTGCCTCGTTGGTGTTGGCGATCGTGACGAGGTTGTCAGGGAAGCTCGCGTGTCGGATAGCCAGCTCTACCTCGGCATCGCTCATGAGTTGGACGACGAGTTCGCAAATGTTTGAGACTGGAAGTTCCCTTTCCAAGGGAGCCAAAGCTGGGGGCGTGATTTTGTTAGGGAAAGTTTAAAGTGTGCATGAACTGACAGAAGGGATGACTCTCTCTGTCATCTGAACCGATGAAGTGTCGTGGGGATGTTAGGAATCTTTGTTGGAGTTCCTGATGGCTCCTTCTCTTTTAGTGATGAGTTTCTATTTTATAGTCTCAATCGGGTAGGGCGATGTTCTCAAAATATACTTTTAAGAGTATGATGGTTAATTTCATCTAATTTATTTTGAGGGTTCCTGTTCACAGCAGACGCTTTGTGTTCTTTGGGATCTGTTTATATATTGACTTTTGGTTGTGTAATACGTTTCATTCTTGAGCTCGATTTTTCCATAAGGAGAGAAAGAACACACAACAACAACAACTTATGAAAAGTACCATTCCAGGCTTCAAAGCAGCCTCTCTCTGCAGTCTCAGTCTCTCAGTTTGTCAATTGATGGGCCAACAACCTTTAGATGTCGTCTTTCTTTCCGATACTACGGGAAGTATGGGTGGCCTCATCAGCGGCGTTCAGAGTTCAAGTAATGCTATTCTCTCATCTCTCTCCGAACGCGGTGCAGTGGAATTCGGGGTTGGGGAGTATCGCGATGGTAATTCTGACGCTTTCGGCTTTCGTTATAACGTGACTGATGCCGGAAGTCCTATCTTGACTTCGGATACTAGTGTCGTGAGTAGCGGGATTGATCTTTGGTCCGCAAACGGAGGAGGAGACTTTCCCGAGGATAACCTTTTTGGTCTCAGGGAGGTTGCAGAAAACACCCCTTGGCGTAGTGATTCTCGCCGCTTTATTTTCTGGTTTGGAGATGCTCCCGGTCTCGATCCTGCCAGCGACGGAACAACCCTCGACGCTACTCTCCAGGCTTTAAATGATAATTGTGTTCAAGTGGTTGCGCTTGATTTGAGTAGTCTCGATTCCACAGGACAGGCGACTGCCATTACGTCCGCGACCCTGAGTTGCGGCGAAGAGGGAGGAAGCATTACCAGTGTGCCTGGCGGTGTTCTTGAAGACATCAGTGACCTTTCCAGTATCGAGGACGAGATTCCGGCCATTCTGGCCGAACTCTTTGACGAGGTGATTTTGACGGTGATCATGGAGGATGTAAATCGGCGCGCGCTCCTGACTTCTTTGCGCTCGAGTTCCATCGCTCTCTCGCGTTCCATGACCAACGATGTGGGCGCTCGTCTCTATAGAATGCGTTCTAGCAGGCTCAACGAGACTATTACCCGAGTTGTGCAGGGTCCATCGACTCATTCTGCTGGAGCCAAAGGAGGTCTCGCTAAGCAGGCCTTTACTCCTGTAACGACAGAATACACCCGTCCTTGGGAAGTATGGGGTCAGGTTTACTATTTCTCTGAAGAGCAGGATCGGCAGGAGGGCGTCGTGGGAACAACTCCAGTGGTCTTTAATCCTGGCACAAACCTACAGACTTTCGGTGGAAGTATCGGAATCGACTATGATCTCAGTCCTGAGTTCAACATTGGATTGGCCTTTGGAGCTGCTACATCAGAGGCAGATGCGTCTGGAGTAAGTGATATCGATATCGATGGTTTTTCTCTCACTCCGTATCTCTCCTACTATAAGCGCAATGCGCTGGGTGCTGCTGATTTATACGCCGATGCGCTCTTCAGTTTCGGATTCCACGACTACGAAACCTCCCGAGCAGGTGGAATTAATGGGGACACAGAGGGAAATTCTTATCTGCTGGAGCTGAACAGCGGCCTCAATTACCAGAGCGGACAACTCGTCCATGGCCCGGTAGTTCAGTTCCGCTATCTCGACGGCGAGATTGATGCCTATACTGAAAATGGGGGAACTGCTTTCCCTGATGTTGATTACAAGTCAGTGGCGACTCAATTGGGTTACCAAGCTTCCTACCCTATGCCAGTGGCAGGTGGAGTGGTTGTCCCTCAATTGCGTGCGGCTTGGGAACATGAGTTCGAGGCCGATGGCTCGGACATTGCGGGTCTCAATCTAGGAACTGTTGATGAAGATTTGGCTGTGCTCGGTGCCGGAGTCTTCTTCTATGGCGACAATGGATTCCGTGTCGGGGTGGACTACGAAGCCCGTCTCGGTGACCTTGCTCAAAGCCACTATGTTGGTGTTACTGGTGGGTTTTCGTTCTAGTTCTTTCGTGAGCTCTGTCTAAGGGGGCTCAACGAACGGACCGTTCTATTCCTGAGGGGAGAACTTAACACGGGTTTCAGATCCGTGGAAAAGTTCTCCCTTTTTTGGATCAATGGAAACCTCTGAAAATGAGGCCGCGGTGGATGAACTGTTCTATTTTGGGCACAAAAAAAGCAGAGCGTTGAGGCTCTGCTTTTTAGAAAAAGAATAAGGGGGAGGGAGCTTAGGCTTCCTCGGTGGCTGCGGGTGCAGCTTCCTCGACCTTGGCGGCAAGCTTGGGCTTGGACGCACGGCGAGTGGTTCCAAAGCGCTTTTGAAACTTGTCGATACGACCCTCGGTGTCGACAAACTGGGCTTTGCCAGTGAAGAACGGGTGGGAGTCAGAGGTGATACCCATAGAAACGACGAAGTACTCGACGCCGTCGATTTCTTCGGTTTTGTCCGTCTTGACAGTCGAACGGGTAAAGAAGCGCTTGCCGGTGGTCATATCGTGGAAGACGACCGGATGATAATCGGGATGAATTTCTTTTTTCATGGGAGTCCGAGGTGGATTGCGACGTTACCGACGCCGCGGGGGAGAGGATTAATCATGAGAGAACGTGGGAGTCAAGATTGATGGGGAAGTTTTTAGAGGCTGGATTCGGGATTTTAGGGCCGCAAATGAGCCTATTTGGCGGGAGCTAGTAGAATTCACAGGTAGCGCTCTCCTTCTGTCTCATTCAGTGTCCTTTCGTCTTATGAAAATCCTATTTCTCCTCCTTCTAGGCCTCTCCACTCTTCAGGGGGCTAAATCTGTCGCTTACATCTATGGTGATGTTGCTGGGAATGGAGATGTTCCTTCGGGCCAAAATGCTCCTTATGACCAGATGTTGCTCACCGATACGGGTGATACCGGACTTTCGCAGTTCAAGTCTCTGGTGGAGGCGCAGGGCTATTCGATTTCGCAGCATTATGATCAGGCTACGACTTTAAACGCGGGTTTTCTGGCCTCGTTTGATGTCGTGATTTTTGGACTTCATCAGAAGATTTGGTCGGTGGGGGAGCAAGCTGCCCTCGATGATTGGATTAAAGCGGGCGGGGGGATTCTGATGTATTCAGATTCGGCAGCGGGTGGGTTTTTCGGTAGTCCGGGAGTGGGAATTAAGAACCAGACGGGACAAGCAGCGGTGAATTCGATTTTGGCAAACTATGGCATGGAGGTTGCCGTTGATCAGGCGGGAGGAACGCGGGCCTATGAGCCGGACGCGGATTCGTCGAACCCCATAATCTGGGATCAACCGGTTTTTGAGGGCGAAGGCGTTTCACCTGTCGCGATTGAGCCGAATGGCCCAGCGATGGCGCTCATTTCTCTGGGGGCGGCTAATCGTGTTTCTAATGGAAACCTCGCCATCGATCCCGTGGGCGTCACGATAGTTAATCCGATTTGGGCGGCGATTGGGTTGGCAGAGGTAGAGGAGGGAAATGTGATGGCTCTCTTTGACCGACAGCCGATTTGGAATGGTGGAGATGGTTCCGACATCACAAAGAGGGATAATGAAGAGATTCTGCGCCGGATTGTGCGCTATCTCGCTCGTGACTATGGGAACTCGCCGGAGTGGTTTCAATTTGAGTGTCTCTCAGTGGAGGCAGACTTTCAGATTTCCTATCGACAATGGTCAGGGGGAGTAGGACAGGCAGGCTTCGATTATGTGGCGCGTAATAATCGCTTTGCTCTTCAGCAGCAGGATGGTTTGAAGGGAGGTGATTGGAGAACTGAAGCCTCTCTCGTGGAAATGATTGGCTCTGTACCCTTTGGCGACAACGAGAGTGAAAGAGTGACTCTCCGCGTGCTTCCTGATGGAAATTCTTCGCGATGGTTTACCCGCTTAGAGGTGTCGTCTGGTCTTCCTCCAGCGGTTCCCACTGCTCTGGCATCTGGTGATGCATTGGTTACTTTAGCGGGGAGTGCGTGGCTGGAAGGGGTCGTTACCGATGCGACTGGTCAAACTTGGACTCAACTGAGTGGTCCCGGGGCCGTCATGTTTGATTCAGCTTCTTCGGCCCAGACGACCGCGACCTTTTCCGCGACGGGGACCTATCAGCTTCAGCTTACCGCAACGGGTGGGGGGAGTTCGGCGACTGCCCTACACACGGTGGAGGTTGTTGATTCGGCTGCGGTCTCAATCGCGATCAATTGTGGAGGGGGTGTCTATGCAGCTGATACGGGGATTTCCTATTTTGCGGACCAATCTTTCAACGGCGGGGGCGTGGATAACTTTCCCGGCAATCCTGTTGCCCGAACGAACGATGATCTGCTCTACAATTCGGCTCGCTCGGCAGATAATACCTTCACGGGGTATTCCGTTCCCGTGCCCAATGGCAGCTACCTCGTGCAACTGCAATTCGCGGAAACTTTCTGGGAGACCTCGGGGGCTCGGGTCTTTGATGTCTCGGTGGAAGGTGCTCTTGTGATCGACGACCTTGATCTTGTTGAGGAAGGGGGGAAGTGGGTTGCCTACACAAACAGTGCCACCATTTCGGTGAGCGACGGGATTCTCAACATCGATGTTGCCGCTTCAGCGAACAATCCTCTCATGAATGGCATTGTGGTGGTCGCGTTGCCCTAAGTGCTATGGAAGCAGATACTTCGCGGCACTTGTCCTATTAGCAGGACTGGAAGTCGCGGAATAAAGCGATTTGGTCAACGACATCCCGGTGAACAAGATCGGGATGAGATTCGAGCCAACTTTGAAATCCGGGTTCTCTCTGAATTTGCTCCTCGAGACTGATGTATTCTTCTCGAACTGCTTCCTGCTTCTCCTCGGAATGAGGGAGTGTCTCTGGCGGAGGGCTATCAACTCTAACAAGAGAAGAGCCGTCCTCTTCATTCTCAATCCCATCAAGTGCTGGCCTTGGTTTATTGCGGCCATAGAACATTATGAGCAAGATCCCCACGCCGATGGCGAGAGCACCATCGATTGGAAACACCATTCTTTTGGTGGTCTCTGATTGGTAGGGGAGACCCTGTGAAATGAACTCGCTCTTTAGACCGGGTTTGAGTCTAGGGCTTTCTAAATAGTGTTCAGGGTAGAAGGTCGTGGTGTGTTCTGTGCTGATATTGGTGCGTATTGTAAACGCTAGAACTCCGTAGAGAAAAAGACAGCATCCAAGGACATCCGCAATCAGCCGCTTTCGGCTCTTTCTTTCGAGAGTAAGCTCGGATTCGGATTCGGATTTGGGTTCCATGGCTCTTTCCACAGTGCTACATTCAGTTCGAACTATTCCTGCTCAATCGAAAACGTGAACACTTCAGCGTCGGGACTTGTGAGAACTAGGTTGCCCTCATTTTTAGTGATCTTAAACGTCTCTTCTTCATCGTCTATACTCACTTCTCCTCCCGCGATGAATTTTTCAAATTCAACGGTTGGAAAGAGCTTTGTTAGGTCTATTTCAGCACGAATTGATGCTTGGTCCTTTTTATTTTCCGATTCTGCGAATTCAGAAACTATGAACGAGTAATCAGAATCGCCTCGGGTCACTGCCATCATTGAAATGCGGCTGTCTCCTTCTCCGAAAAAGACGAAGTAGCCATCCTTTGTTACGTCCGCGGTATATGTTCTAGTCACTCGGTAACCAGGAAGACTCGTCAGTTCTTCTTGGATCGAGATCCTTGAACTAGGTTCCGAGAATCCAATCATCCCCAGCAGAATGATGATCATTTCCTTAGCGAGTTCAAATTTGGCTTCCATAGGTTTTCAATTTTAGTCGAGTATTTTAAAGCGCTCGTTCCGGAAGAAGTAGCACTGGCGCAGTTTCTACCCTCTACATTTGTCCGGTCAACTTCTGATTTTCTAGAAAGGGCTGAATTTTAGTTCTGCGTCTTGTTATTTTCTATTCGTGGCCAGCGTTTTGCCTTGCTTTCGCTTTCCTTTCTCGTTCAGCAAGACGACAAGACCTGCAGCGAATAGCAGAGGAATAATATGGCGCTCCAAATGATTCGTAATACCAAGCTTGGTCCTCCGCCAACCAGATCTGAATCACGCCACAATCCCGACAGGTAAAATCAACATTCTGGAAAAATGTAGGTCGTGACCACGAACCACCCAAATTAAGACGATGAGGATTCACGGGCACCGCAGAATCTGGAATCTCGCTAGGATCCTTAATCCATCCCTCGGCCATCAACTTCTCGATACGGCCTCTTCGGTCGCGAGATTCTCGGTAGATGTTTTGCTTTGATCCGCGTCGAGTCATCTTGCAATATTTGTATCACGTGACGCCACTCGTAAAATAAAAAACAATTCGCAATCACAGCTAGGAGAAACGCGCGTTCGATTGTTAGGGCGGACTATTTTCAGCAGAACGCTTAAGTATATCGAGTCCGACCGTCTTAGCGCTTCTAACAAGTTTCCTCCTCTAGTCAATTCTCCGATCCACCAGCGCGGTCGGATATATGGCGCTTCGTATTGTTAGGCCGTTCTGAGGGTTTCTAAGTAATCTTCTTCCACTCAGCGAGTAATTCTGCATGAAGGACCTGCAAAGCCTCTTTTAGGAGCTTGAGTAGCTTGTGATACTTCTTCTCGAACTCTGGGATAAAAGTGGCTTGGCCCTTGGGATCTTCGTTCGCTTGGAGGGCGTCAAACCCCTCTTGGTATAGTTCACCACAATTTTCCCAGAACGCGTTAACGATCTCATCTCGTTTCCGATGGAATTCTGCGCGGAAATCGGGGCTAGATTCTGTAAAAGTAGGGTTGTAGTTCCTCATCGCACTTCTAGTTTCCGAGTCGATGTCCATAAGCCTCGATAGCAATGGATCCTCGTTGGAACGGGCTGCAGCCTCGCTTGGAGAGTGCCTGTATGAATCTGCTGCATCGCCAGCGGTGCAAGACCTACCAGCAACAAAAACAAGGGACACGGCCAAACACCCGACCCCTAGAACCAACGCTAATCTCTTCATGTTTTCAGCCGAACAGTGTGTTGATTTCGACTTAGGCATCAAGGGCCTTTTCAATACTGAACCCAAAATAGTCCTTATGGTGTTTCCGCAGGGTGCGATAACCATAAGGACTGCGTTGATTGATGAATCGCGTGCAAAGAGACGCTGTTGGGGCAGTCTTAACCTGCAGTTTTCTAGATTGGCGCAACTGGTTTGTTCTTCAATCCAAGAACCGGACGCTGATGGGTTCCCAGAAGAGGTCGAGGAAGTTGTTATACCAATTGTAGACGAAGTCGCGCCAGCCGAGGTCGGGGGAGGCGAAGCAGAGGAGTCCGGAGAGAAGAACAATGTTGGCGAGGATGATGAGCATGAGGGAGAAGAAGGTTTCGTTCTCCTTGAGGTCGGGTTGGTCGCGGGGAATCATCCAGCAGGTGAAGAGGAGGTGGAAGAGCCAGGTGGCACCGATGACGGCGAAGAGAACTTCGTTGTAATAGAGGAGGTCGGGAGTCTCAGGGGTGAGGCTGGACTGATCATAGCTTAAGAGGCTCTCGGGAAAGCCTGGGATCAGGGGGAGGAAGTGGTTGAGCGGTGCTAAAATGAGCAGGGCGACGAGCGACCAGAAGGGGACAAAGTAGGGCGAAAGTGCGATGAGTACGTTGGACTTATTGGTGACGACGTATCCGCCATCAAGGCCAACTGAGAAGCCGGAGACCTTACCAAAGGAGAGATAGATGAAGAGGACGTGGGTGAGCTCATGGCCAAGCACGTAGAGATAGAGCCAAATTTTACGTAGAACTCCGCTCAGGAGCCAAGTGGCGCAGATGCCGCAGCCGATGGCGAAGTAGAAAAATTCAGAGGTATGCCAGAATTCGCTGATGAACGGGGTCTCGGAGTTTTCCTGAGTTTCCGAAACTCGTTGAAAGAGAGTGATGGTGGTGACGGCGCAGGGAATGAAGAGGAGAAGGCCAATGATGAAGCGAATCACGCGGTCGGGGAGGGAGAGGGCGTGCTCTTCGGGTTCGTCGAAGTCGATGGTACCGATTTCGGGGAGGGGGATGTCGAGGGAGGCCTGGATGGTGCGGAGGCCTTTGCGACCGGCAACGCGACGATTGGAGCGGGCACGGGCGACTTGGTCGGCGGTGCGAAAGGCTTCGCGGAGGGTGGGGCGCCTGCTCAGCGGGGTCTTGCGAGCCTTTTTACTCCGTTTGCGAGGAGCTTTGAGGTCGATTCGTTTTTTGGAGGTTCTGGTCGTTCTCCCGCGGGCCATGGGTGGGGAGTTTACGGTTATTTAGGAAAGGTTAAAGAATTTTCCGAGGCGTGTTCACTTGGTTTCTTCAAGGAAGAGCTTTTCGAGAGAGGTGCGAGGGTGAGAAGCGGAGAGGAGTTCGCCGTTGGGATCGGAGGCGACGAGGTTCTTGATTTGGGCGATGAGCTCGGGGGAGGCGTTTTGAAGCATCACTTCGGTCTGGTCTTCGAGGGCGACGAGTTCGTCGAGAGGGCCCTGCCTGAGCATTTTTCCTTGATGAATAATGCCGATGGTATCGCAGATTTCTTGCACTTGCTCGAGGAGGTGGGAGCAGAGGAAAACGGTGATGCCGTTGGACTTGAGGTCGAGAATAAGGTCGCGGATCTGTCGGGAGCCCAAGGGGTCGACGCCGGCGGTGGGTTCGTCGAGGATGAGGAGGCGGGGCGATTGAATGAGGGCTTGGGCGAGGCCGATGCGTTGCAGCATGCCCTTGGAATAGCCGGCGAGACGGCGGTCTCCAGCTTCGGTGAGGGAGGCGAGTTCGAGGAGTTCCTCGATGCGTGCGTTCAACGTTTTGCCCTTCATTCCGCAGAGCTTGCCGTAGAATTTGAGGGTTTCTTTGCCGGTGAGGTGTTTGTAGAAATAGGGGTTTTCGGGAAGATAGCCGACGTCTTTGCGCGAGTCGGTTTTGAGGGAGTTTTTGCCGAAAATTTCGCAGGTGCCGCTGGTGGGGGCGAGGAGGCCGAGGAGGGCCTTCATTGTGGTGGATTTTCCGGAGCCATTGGGGCCAATGAGGCCGTAGACTTGGCCGCGACCGATGGTGAGGGAGACGTTATCGACGGCGCGATGCTTGGTTCGCTTGATCGCGGCGGGGAACTCTTTGACGAGGTCTTTGATATCAACAGCGAGGTCGCTCACGAGGGGATGTTAGCGATGTTTCTGAATTGTGGAAAGCGGGGAAAAAGGTTTCATGGAGGGGCAATGTTTAAAAAAGTACTGGCCCTCGTTGGGGCGATGATGGCGCTGATTGGCCTCAGCGGATGTTTGGAGATGGAATCGACGATTTCGGTCAACAAGGATGGCTCGGGTCTCTTGACCGAAAAAGTGGTGATGGGCGCGCAAATGGTGGCCATGATGGGAATGGGTGCGACGGAGGGGGGAGAAGATCCGTTGGCGAAGTTTAGCGAGAAGAGTCTGAAAGCCAAAGCGGCAAAGTATGGCGAAGGGGTAGAGTTTGTCGAGGTGACGAAGGAGGAGAAAGACGGTGGCGTGAGCTTTACCACAGTCTTCAAGTTCGCGGATATCTCGACCTTGAAGTTTACTCCTGGAGCGATGATGGCGGACGAAGAGGACTTGGACGATGAAGAGGAGGATCTGAAGATGTTTTCGTTCAACGATGGGGTGCTCACCATTACGACGCCGGATCCTTCTGAGGAGGGCCTTGGATTAGGTGATGATGATATGAGCGAAGAGGAAATGGCAATGGCAGCACCGATGTTCGCGGGGTTCAAGATGTCTGCGAAGATGGTCTTTGAGGGAGGAATTGATTCCACAAACGCGACTTACCACGAAGGGAATACCATCAACTTGATGTCGATGAACTTTGATGAGATGATGAAGAATGAGGGTGGCTTTGCCGCGATGAAGAAGCTTGATGTAGAGTCTCGCGAAGCCTTTACCGCTGCGGTGAAGGAGTTGGACGGTATCGAGATGGAGTCGAAAGAGAAGGTGACGGTGAAGCTCAAGTAAGAGCTTTTTCCAAATCGAATTTTTGAAGGACGTCTTCCCGCGAGGGAAGGCGTCCTTTTTTCTTGGAGGGAGGAGGTCAGGCCCTAGGGTGGTGGTTCTTGTGGGTCTGAACGAGGTGCTTCTGATCGAGGTGGGTGTAGATCTGGGTGGTGGAGATGTCGGCATGTCCGAGGAGCTCTTGGATCACGCGGAGGTCAGCGCCTCCTTCGAGGAGGTGGGTGGCAAAGGAATGTCGGAGCAGATGGGGATAGATTTTGTGAGGGAGTCCGGCTTGTTCGGCTCGGCTCTTTACGATTTGACGGACTCGGTCGGGGGAGAGAGGTCCGCCTCGGATGGAAAGAAAGAGATGGGAGGAGGTCTTCCCTGATTTGACAAGTTCGGGCCGCTCGCTGACGAGGTAGTGAGCGATAGCTTGCAGGGCGCGATCACCCACGGGTACAAGACGAGTTTTGTTTCCCTTTCCGGTGACCCGAAGGATGGCGTCATCTTCGTCTAAGTGCTCAAAGCGAGCATTACAAAGCTCAGAGAGTCGTAGGCCGGAAGAGTAGAAAAGTTCCATCATGGCGAGGTCTCTCTTGCCCAGTGGTTTGGCTGGGTCGATGGAGCTGAGAAGGGCTCTGAGGTGCTCGGCGGAAAGGGTTTCTGGGAGTTTAGAAGGTTGCTTGGGAGCGAGAAGGGCTTCCGCCGGATCGTGGGTCATACCGTGCCGAGAGACGAGAAAGCGAAAGAAGATCTTAAGATGCACTACGAGAATGCGCTGAGAGGAAGCGCTAAGACCACTTTTGCGACGTGCGGTCAAAAATCCTGACAGTTTATCGGTTGATATTTGGGATGGATGACAGAGCCCTTTTTTTTCTGACCAAAGGTTAAGGGCGTCCAGTGATTGACGAACCGAGAGTTGATAGGCCGCAGAAAGGCCCCTCTCGGTAGCGAGATACATAATGAAACTGTCGATGAGCGGGGGCAAATTGGTTGGTTTTCTGATAATCAGGGTATCTTATAGGTCGGGGAAAACTAAGTTTTTTTTCAGTAAATATGAATAAATTTCATGTGGCCAAAGACAGAAGTTTGTGGCTCTGTCTCCTCGGCAGCGGTCATTGAGATTCCTTGAAAATCATTGAATCGCTTAACCCATCCCAAAAACAATAATGAAAAAATACGCAACACTCCTCGTCGCAGGAACAATCGCGACCGCTACCACTGCTTTTGCAGGTGGTGTCGTTGATGACGGTGTCGGTCTCCAGCAGGCTGGCGGAAACTCTGGCTTCATGAACGTCAGTGACAACTCTCTCCCAATGCTTGCAGCGGGAACTCAAGAACTCGGTATCGGCGGAAGCGTTGACCTCAACGACGGTGTCGCTTGGGATCTCAACATGACTTACGGTTGGTTCATCCAGGACAACTGGGAGTTCGGTTTCTCTGTCGACTGGGCAGGTGAAGACGGTGACATCCTTCGCGATAGCCGCTTCGGTCTTTTCACTGAGTACAACTTCGCAACCGGCTCCAAGTGGGTTCCTTACGTTGGTTTCGGTGCTTCATACGCAGCTTCAGGTGACCGCTTTGTCGGTACCGAAGAGGTGTTGGGCAACGACGGCTTCGCTTTCTCTGGAGAGCTCGGCGTTAAGTACTTCATCCGTTCACACATGGCTGTCTATGCTGGCGTGAACTATTCTTGGTCTCCTTCTGACGTCTTCGGCGTTGCAGACGAGATTGGTGACAGCCTCACCAACGTCGAGATCGGAATGCGCTTCTACTTCTAAAGTAGACCGCCTGGTTTAATTTAACTGAGAGCAGGGGAGTGATCCTCTGCTCTCTTTTTTTGCGTCGTTTTCTTATTCCTTCGCGATTGAGTTTTCTCGGTGAAGGGTTATAGCCTCCCGTCCCGCTATTATGCCGAAAGTATTTATTAAGACCTACGGATGACAGATGAACGAACGCGACTCCGAGCAGGTTGCTCGTGAGTTCGTGGACGGAGGCTACACTCTGACGAAGGATGAAACCGATGCCGATGCCATTCTGGTAAACACCTGCTCGGTGCGGGATCAGGCGGAGCAAAAGGCCTTGGGCAAGATGGGGATGATGGGGAAGCACCGCGAGGAGCGGCCCCATGTAGTCTACGGATTTATGGGCTGCATGGCTCAGAGCCGAGGAGCGGAGCTTTTTGATAGGATCCCTCATCTCGATGTCGTGGTGGGGACTCAGAAGTATCACCGAGTTTTTCACCATGTGGATGGGATTCTCAAAACTCGTCTGGTGGGTCGGATGGATGAGGTCGGAGCTGAGATGGTGACCTCGCGAGTGGAAGAAGAAGTTCACATTCGTCCTTTGGGCAGTAACGGTAAACCTAAGCCTGTTTCTGAGGGGCTGGTCGATATTGAAGAGGAAGACGGAAGCCAGAATACGATCCGTGACCATGTCCCTTCTGCTGAGAAGAGGGCGAGTTCTTTCGTGAGCATCATGCAAGGTTGCAACATGCGTTGTAGTTTTTGCATCGTCCCAGACACTCGAGGAAAGGAGCGGGGGCGTCCCATCACCCAGATTGTCGATGAGGTGAAGCACCTTCGTGACGAAGGGGTGAAGGAAATTACTTTGCTGGGGCAAATTGTAAATCTCTATGGCCGAACCGAGTTTCCTAAGGTCGATGGTAAGTCACCATTCGTGCAGTTGTTAGAGGCTGTGCATGAGGTGGAAGGTATCGAGCGTATTCGATTTACGAGTCCACATCCGATTGGTTATCGGGATGATTTGGTGGCGGCGTTCACCTACCTCCCCAAGCTTTGTTCGCACATTCACTTTCCGATGCAAAGTGGTAGTGACCGGATTTTGAAGGCGATGCGTCGTCCTTACAAGAATGAGAAGTTCATTGCGATTTGTGAAAAAATGCAAGCGGCTCGGCCTGATATGGCGATCACTACCGACATCATCGTGGGCTTCCCGACCGAAACAGAAGAAGACTTCCAAGCGACGGTCGATTGTGTGAAGCATATTGGCTTCGATAATAGTTTCATCTTTCGCTATTCGAAGCGCAAAGACACGCCGGCATCTGAGATGGAGGGGCAGCTCTCTGAGAAGGTGAAGGAGGAGCGGAATCAGGAGCTTCTTCGTGTTCAGAATGAACTCACCACGGCTAAGAATGCTGCTCTCATTGGAACCCGTCAGCAGGTCCTTTGCGAGGGGCCAAGCAAGACGAACAAGGCCAGGCTGAGTGGACGTACGGTGCACAATAAAATCGTCATCTTTGATGGCGATGTGGAGCGTATGACTGGCGAGATTTTCGATGTTCAGGTCGATGATTCGACAGGCTATACGCTTTACGGTCGGCCTGACTTGGGCTGAGCGTCGTTATCGCCGCGAACTCTCAATCGGCGAAGGCCAGGACTTAAGGGGCGAAGTTCGATAGACTTTAAAGCGAGGGTAGTCTCGCGAGGGGTGAAGTCCATACTCGCCAAGAAACTCGATGTCGTCGAATGACTCTCGCATTCGGTCGCTCGGTGTTGCTTTACTCGATTCTCGACGCCTCTCGATGATGAGAAGGGTGGGGGTGCCGACATCGGGGCCGGGCCAGAAGTCGTATTGGTGAGCGATTCTGTTTTTTTCGTTCCAAACGTGAACTTCAGGTTTGCCTGGCATATTAAAGGCGAATTCGGAGGCGCCATCGCGGTGGCCTCTCAAAATAATAGCGTGGTTGCCTTCGGGGTTATGTTGGGAAATCTTCGCCGATAGTTCAGGGTATCCCCAGTAGGTGCGGCGCTGGGCCTTGAGAGGGGTGACCTTGAAAAGCAATTCTGCTGCCGGAAAGCCGACGACAATGAGAGCGGTGGTGGCGACGGCGATTCTCATTGAAACGCGCCAAGCTTTGGTGAGTTCTTCCCCTCGGAAAGCAAAGAAGATTCCAGCTAGGGCCAAGGTGCCTCCGTGGTAAGCAGCAGGCCAGTTGGGGTTAACGTCCTGCCGCAAGGTCATGGTGAACATGATGGCGAATGGGAGTGCTCCGTAGAGAATGAAGAATGCTGTTTTGGGGGCGATTCTTCTTCTTTCTCGAATCCAAAGTCGTAACGAACGAGGTATCGCAGCCACCGCTAAGGGAGTGAGCAAGATTGAGGAAAGTAGAAGAAGCACGCCGAAACGTTCTAGGATGGCTAGGAGAGAGAATTGCTCAGACTCGAAGTGATGGGCGGTGTGTTCGACTGTGATCCAGTCGTTTTGAGCATTCCAGTAGAGGGGAGGAATGAGGCTGACTAAGGAGGCAATCGGGACGAGGTAGAGCAGGGGATTCTTAAAAAGAGTGGGGCGAATCCAAGCCACCGCCATCAGCAGAAGCGGAATCTGAATCAGCATCATCTGCTTGGCGAGATGGCCGAGAGCGAGCGCAAGGAAGAGAAGGAGAAAATTGAGAGAGTTCGAAGATTGGGATTCCTTGGGAAATAGAATCCGAGCAGTGGCGAAGAGGGCCAGGTTCCAATAAAGAAGGAGTTGGGCGTCGGCGGTGAGGATGGAAGAAACCATTTGTTGGCCGGGGCACAGGAGGTAAAGGAGCCCGACCCAAAAGGCGAAACGTTCGGTGAAGACATGCCTCAGGGTGAAGAAGAAGAGGAGGGCGCTGCCTCCGGCGAGAAGGGTGGCGGTCGCTTTGATCGCGAATAAAGAGTCGTTGCTGAGAAAGCCCACGAGGCCATGAAGCCAAGCCGAGCCAGGAGGCTTGGAATAGTAACCCCAAGCGAGGTGACGCCCCCAGTCCCAGTTGTAAGCCTCGTCACCCATAATACCCATGGGATTGAGGAGGGCGTGCCAAAGCAAGCGAAAGACCGTCATTCCGAGAAGGAAAACGAGGAATAGGCGAGTTGGCGAAAGCTGTTTCATAAAGAGAGCGAAGGAGAAGGTCCCTCAGGGAGCGAGCATGGCTTCTATAGTGTTCGTGACCGAAGACGGGATGAAGGAGCGGTCGTGACAGTGCTTGTTAAATCGCTTCAGTGATTGAGAGGCTTGTGGCAGTCCTTTAGCGCCCTCGCTCGCGGAACCATTCTACGTATTGGGTGAGGCCGTCCTTGATCGAGACCTGTGGCTCCCAGTTCCAGATGGCTTTTGCCTTGGAGACATCGGCTGAGGTTTGAGGCACGTCGCCGGGTTGGTCAGGGAGTTCTTCAATAATCGCTTCTTGGCCAATCACGTCCTCAAGGGTTTCGATGAGCTCGCTTAAGGTGGTGGTGTGTGATCCTCCGAGGTTAACGATTTCGAAATTACTCCCTTCATATGTGAGTGATGCTTGAATGCCGGCTACGATGTCGCTGATGAAGGTGTAGTCCCTTCGGCTACTGCCGTCACCATAACGTTGAATTGGTTCGCCAGCGAGAATGCGCTTGGTGAATTTGTTGATGGCGAGGTCGGGCCTTTGACGGGGTCCGTAGACGGTGAAAAAGCGCAGACACATAATGCGAATGCCGAACAAGTGCGCGTAGTTCGAGCAAATCTGCTCACAGGCGAGTTTAGTGGCCGCGTAGGGGGAAATGGTGCGGGTGAGGGCGTCTGTCTCAGCAAAGGGAACCTTCTCGTTCACACCGTAGACGGAAGAGGAAGAGGCGAAGATGAACTGAGGGACTTCATGATAGCGGCAGGCGTCAAGAAGGTTGAAGGTGCCGTCAATGTTAGTGGTGACGTAAAGTTTGGGATCCGAGATTGAGGGGCGTACGCCGGCTCGTGCTGCTAGGTGAACGACGCTATCGAAGTTTCCCGCGGCAAAGGCTCTTTCTACGGCGACAGCGTCACGGATATCGGCTCGGATGACGGTGACTTTATCCTGAAAGCGAGCGAGGTTGGCTTCTTTGTTGGCGGGATCGTAGTAGTCGTTGAAATCGTCCAAAATGGTCACTTGGTGACCCTCTTCAATGAGAAGTTCGGAAAGGTGGGAGCCGATGAAGCCAGCTCCTCCCGTGATGAGAATGTTTTTCGCCTTCAAGACAAGTAGACTCAGGACTGTCAGGCTAAGAATCAAGGATACACTGTGATTTCGCCTCACCCAAGAACGCTCCTTTTTTAATTTTGGAAATTGTGATATTCTACCGAAGTGAAATCAGCGATTACTCTTATTTTTGCGGGTGCGGTCCTCCTAGTGAGTGGGCAGTACTTTGGTTGGTGGATGGCTCCTATCCCTGGAATGGAGATGGTGCCTTCGTATCAGCAGAAGAGAAGCGAAAGAGAGGGAGAGCGGAGTGTGAACAGGCAGGCCACTGGCTTGGATGATGAGAACGGAGAGTCGATTTCTGATAATGATACAAAGAGGAGAGCGGCCGCTCTCAAAAATGGCGGCGGTGTAGGGAACTAAACGACTTTAGGGCACTCTTAAGAAAATAGCCCTTCCATCGAGAACGATGAAAGGGCCATGGGGATTCAAATGTTACTTTTCGCAGCTAGCGTCGGCGGCTGGGTCGTCGATTCGGTTGGGGAGCTGCTTCCTCTGAAAGGAAGACGTTGTCTTGCAGTTCGTCACCAATATCGGTATTGCGCCGAATGATGGTCGCGAGTGTTTGCTTCTCGATCATTCTCTTCATCTCGCGGGGAAGATGACTTTCGTAATAGAAGCGGTCGCCGTCGCGCAAGCGGCGGAATTGGTTGGCAAGCACTCGTTGTAAAAGAGGGCCCACCATGGCGCCGGGCACTTTCGGTTCGCAAAGACAGCCTACCCACAAGTCGACTTGGTTGGGTGAGGTGTAAACAGATTCTAGTTCTTCCGCTAACTCGGGATTGATCTCGCCCACTCGGCGCACAGGACGAAGGCGTGCTTCGCGCCGCATGGTGTTGTAGTCGGGCAGGCCGTGGTCGCGACCGCGCTGAATGTTCAGGCTCGCTAAGTCGAAGCCGCCAGAACCGGGGGCACCGAAAAGGAGGTTGCGGACATCATTGACTACCTTTTCGTCCAGCTCTTGGCAAATTTGGCCGGCAAGACCGCGTAAGAGACTGTCTATTCCGTTCTCCTCAATATGATCAGGATTGAAAAATGCTTCCGATAAAGACAGGTTGCCTTCTTCTGCCTCTTCTCCGCTGGCATCTAACCGCAGCAACTGGGATGAGAGCATGGTGTGGCCCATGCGGTAGGCTGCTGCTCCGAACTCGTTGCTGATGCTTGCATCGACCTCCGTGTCGTATCCGCGATAGGGCGGAAGGGCATCCCGACCTAACAGGATAGGCAGGAACTCACGGTAGGTGATGGCTTGAATCTCCGCCGTAACCACCATGCGCGCGAACTGGTAAGCCTCTTCGCCGGTGCCAGCGGGATTCTCGTCGAGAAAGCGGTCGGCCCATTGGTTGTGCTCGCGAACGAAGAGGGTGTGTAATGCTGTTAATCCGACTTGTTCGTTTGCTCGCACATCTCCAGCTAAGAAGAAGTTGGGTGAAGAGGCGGGGGCGTTGTCGAGTCCAGTGAAGTTGTAGGGCAAAAGGTCCCCGTTGTCGGACGTGGTCACTGCGAGGTGACCCGAGCCGTCGAGAGCTCGAAGGGCGTAAGCGCGCACTTCATCAGAGCCGTAGACCATCGAGCCATCAATATAGGCTGTGATGGCATTGACTTGTTCGCGTGGGCTACTGTGTTCTTCGTAGAAGGAGCGGTTGAGGCTCATCTCGGAACCAGGGGTGAACCACACATCATCTTCCGGAATTGTGATGTTGAAGGGTTCGGCTGGGTCGATGGTGGGAGTTTCGACGATATCGTGATCGACGAATTGACCCCATTGCCAAAGGTAGTCGGTGGCTCCGAGGGCGTTGGGGATATCTTCTTCCTGTGCGCAAATCGCGTTTGAGATGGCACGGGCATTGGGACGATCTTCTCCCGAGGGTTCACTTTCGCCATCGGCATAGGCTGGCTCGGCAAGGCGAATGAAGGGTTGCTCTGCGGCTCCCTGCAAGGGATTGGCTTCGTTGTTTCCGTAACCATCGATAGGGGCGATTTCGGCGGGAAGATCGAGGTCTGCTTCGGGACGTTCTCGTCGTTCGCCTCGGGGAGAGCCCTCATCCTGACGAGGTGCGCGTGACATCGCTCTGGGAGTTTGAGGGCCCGCTGACCGGTCGTTGTTCGATGAGCTTTGGTCGGGGCGCTGGGCGAAGGCTGGAGTAAAGACGAAGAAGCTCAATCCTAGTGCTGGGAGAAGAAGTCTCGGATGAGAGTTTCCGATGATTGACCGTGATGTGACACGACGGGCAGTGGTTTTTTCGGTTTCGTCGTTCTTGCGTTTGCAAGAAGGGCGAGGAGGGTTGGCTTTTGCTTTTGGTCTCGCTTTCATAATGATGGCCCTAGCTAAAGACCTTCACATGAAGCTTTGATGTTGAAAGCGACGAGAAGTGTTAAGAGTTTGTAACGAAAGCAGAAAACTCAATGAACGGAGTCACCATCAATGGCATTTCTCTTCAAGCTATCTTCAAAGGAAGAGGTCGCTCGAGCAATGGCGGGATCTTGGTGGAAGTCCTGCGAGAGATCGGGCTCGGATGAGATTTCTTCCCATTCCCTTTTTTCCTCTCGTCGGTAGCGACGAAGAGCGACGCGCCATTTCTCTGGCTTAGGGGGTGGGGTCCCAGGGAGGTCGTTTAGTGCTATTTCGCCTCGACCGATCTTGCGAGTGAGGGTTTCGACTTGGCTGTAGAACTGCACCTCTTCGCCCTTTTTCTTTTGAGGCTGAAGCCGTTCGGCAACGGTCATAAAGAGTTCGCGAAAGTCCTCTTCTAAGTTTTGCTGATGGCAGTGGTGAGAAGCCTCGACATGAGTGAAGGCATCGATGTTGGTTTCGTAGTTTTTGTTTTCGTAAAGAGAAGCGTAGAGGGGAGCGATGCGCGCAAACTCCTTGGCGAGATCCTGTGCCCACTCTCGTTCTAGCTTCCACTGCATTTGTTTCTCGAAATACCAAGAGTAGAGGCCGGCTTGCTCCGAAGAGCAGTCTTCAGAAATGGCTTTGGCATACGCGTAGGCTCGGTCAGGAGAAAACCCCAGCCCTCGCATCCGCTCCTCTTCTCGTTCTCTTTCTTGGAAGATAGGCAACGCGTCCGTCAGCGGAATTTCACCAAGAGCATTGAGAGAGCAGTCTGTAGCGGTGTGTTCTGACTCTCCGTGGGCGAGAAGGTAGTCGTAGAGAATTTCGAATTGATCTTCCAAGTCCAAGTCAGAGAAGACGCGATTGAACGCTTCCTCACGTTTGAGTCCCTCCCGGCGTTCGCCAACATACCGGAGGAGAAAACTGTGAGGAAAGCCCTCATCGAACATCTCGCGATAGTAGGCAAAATCACTCTGAGCCTCGTCGGCAAGAAAGTCAGGGCAGGGGATGGTAGTGAGAAACTGTGAAAATTCTTCAGCGAAAGGACTTCCCAGCCCAAAAGCAGAATCCACTGCTTCGTCGTGTCGAGCCCGACGATACGTCCCCAGAAGAAACTGCTCAAAATCCGGGTAGAGCTGAGGCTCAGCTTCTTCTTTTTGAAAGAGGTCTAAGGCCCATTTCTCAAGCACAGTTAGCGGAATCTGAAGCACAAGAGAGAGGAGAAGCTAGTTGTGCGACAGAATGGGTCGCGAGCCCGTTCTCACTTTGATTTAGCCGACTGCGACACTATTAAAATGCTTCGTTGAGATCCTTTGCGTTAATCAGTCGTTGATGGGCTGTGTAGCGGGGGGCTTGAACCGATTTCACGGCACTTTTGGGAATGAGTCGAATTGGCTTCTTCAATTCTTCGGGCGGTCCCTCGAAAAGCAGCTCGTATTTTCCCGTGTCCTTGTAGGGCTGAATTTTAGCTACCTTAGCCACGTGGGTAATCGCAGAAAGGGGGGCAACCCTGTAGGTTGCAATCCATTTGATTTGGGGAATCATTGCTGCACTCATTCGAATGTGGTGCCAGCGATTCTCTCCGATGAAGGTCTCAGTGAATCCTTCCTCCTGTGCAGGGACGACAACTGTGTCCAGCTCCGCAGGGTCGAGCTGAGGCAACGTGGAGCCCTCGTCCGATGAGTCGACGTCTCCAAGTAGGGGTTCAAATTTGTAAAAGACTTCTCCCTTTTCGCTTCGAAATCGCTCAAGGGTGAGAAGCTCGACCGGGAAGCGGAATTTCTCTTTCAAGATGTTCTCTAACTCGTCGTTGAGTTCATCAATGATGACTAGGGCATTAAATGCCTCTTTACGGTGAACCATCTGTTCCAAGAGGTAGTCGATGTTATCAAAGCCGTTGGAGGTCGCGTAAGCATGAACCCTGGCTTCCGCTTCTTGGTCCGCTTTGAGCGCTCCTCTGAGCACTTCCTTGACACGGTGTGGATTTGTCTCGAAGGCTAACGAAAACTGTAGAATCTGAACCGCGATGTGCCGCAAGTGATCGTGGCTCGAAAGCTCGTTCTCTACCACAAAGAGTTTGGGTGCCTTGGCGCTCGATAAATCTAGGACGTAGGCATCCGGAATGTTCATCTGGCCGCCCTTCTTGCCGATTAATTTCTTAACTTCCAGGTAGATTCTTGAGGAACCGAAAAGCTCTGAGCGAACCTTCTGAATTGCTTCTTCGATATCCTTCTCCTTAGGGAATTTCCATTCCGTAAACTTGTTTTTTCCGTCGTAGATCATGGTTTCGTTTTCATTTTACCAGCCATTTAAGAACACCGCGACTGCTTCTCGGGAGTTGAGGACCTCGGCGGTGTTTTCCCATTCTTCATCGAGATACTCGTAGGTCTCTTTGACGCTAAAGGGGCTGGTTTCTTGGTCGGAGATGAGGGTGACGAGGTCGCTTTCCTTCAGGTCGCGATTTTCCAGCATGTCGGTGACCCAGCGGTCGGTGATGAAGTCTGGGACGGTGCCAAAGATGTTGGTGATCTCCTGGATCCGACCGGTCAGAACGTTGAAGAGTCTTTGCTCGACCCCTTCATCGTAACGTAGGTTGCAGAAGGGGATTCTCTTGCCCATGGTTCCTCGCTGCACCCGGCCTTTCCGTTGCTCAAGGGTCGTGGGGTTCCAAGGGAGGTCGAGGTTGATGAGGCTGCCAAGGGTTTGTAGGTTTAGGCCTGTACTTGCGGCATCAGTTCCTACCATGAGCTTGAGGACTCCAGTTTTGACCTTTTCCTTGAGTAGATCCCGATCGACAGATTGCACCTTCCCATCTTCAAAGAGTTTTGATGAACTGGAACTCGCATAGAGGCCAATAGGGATATCCAAGTTTTTGGCAAGAAACTCACAAAGCGCGAAAGCGGAGTCGTAGTATTGGCTGAAGACAAGAGCTCCTAGTTTCAACCAGGTCTCTCCTTCAAAGTCCGAGGTCAAGGTCTCTAGAATACGGTCGAATTTGGGATCGCCCTCTTGTTCCCATTGTCTCGCCAGGTGACCACGGAGGCGTTCTAACAATTCTCTTTCGACTTCAGTTAGAGGATAAAGGCTTTCTCCTGTTTCGTCCAATCCTTCTTCGTCCTCGACATCTTTCTCTTCGAGCATGCGTTCGGCGGTTTTGAGCCCGGCATAGACTGAGCTACCGACACGCCGTTGCAGGCCAGTATTAATGAAGCCAGCAGCCTTTGTTTTTTCGTAGAGTTCTTGTGAAAATTCTTCCGCCAGCTCCAGCGCTTGCCGGACACTATGGGTGGAGACTACTGGGCGCTCGTCGTCCACGGCTACCAGCTCAATTTTGACAAGTTTACCCTCTTGCTCCAGGCGTTCCCGGGAGCGCTTGATGACCCGAATGGTGAAGGGGTTAAGTTCTCGTAAATCAATTTGAGCGAGTTCGTCTCGATCAAATTCATCGATTTCGTCGAAGTCAGCATTTACTGCGGTGTCTTTGGTCGCTGCTAGCTCCAATGAACTTCGGATGAGCCGGAAGACGTCTCGTTCTTCTTCTCCGGGAACAGGATCTTTCCACCATTCCCATTTCTCGTAAGGATTCTCCACCTTCACGCGACCGGCTAGAATGTCGAACATTACCGGATTGGTGGCATCCTTCCACCGGCTCAAGTCCGAGCCGAGGACCTGAGGGTTTCCCTCTGCTAAGACAGCGAGGAGGTCCCAAAGTTCCACCGGATGGATTTGCACTGGGGTAGCAGTAGCCAAGACCATGGACTTGGTTTGCTTGGAGAGTTTGAGCGCCCAATCGTAGAGGAGGTTCTTCTCGGGTGTTTGCCAGACTTTTGGCTCCTTGAGGTTGGAGCGACGGATCTTGTGAGCTTCGTCCCATAGCACACAGCTGAACTTCATCTTCAGAAGGTCTTCGGTGAGCTTGCCGTTCAATTTGCTTCTCGCAGCGCTGAGAATGACGGAGGTGGGAACGATGGCGATCTTGCGTGGGCAGTTGGTGACATCGTCTTCGGTAGCAGGGTGGAATTCGTCTCGCTCGGTGAGCCAGCCTTTGCCGGTCCAGACCGCGCTGGGGGCCGCTAGCTTGTCCATCATCTCTTCCTGCCACTGGCTCACGACCGCCTTGGGGGCAATGATGAGAATAGGCTCCTTATCGAGAGTTCCGATCAATTTGGCAAGTCCGCCAAGCTGGAGGGTTTTTCCTAGTCCTACACCATCCGCAAGCAGGAAGCGGGCACCCCGGCCAGATTGCTTTTGGTAGAGACGATGTTCGTCGAAGGCCTTCTTGATAAAGTATTTCTGGTGGTCCCAAAATCCGAACAACTCGGTGCAGGTGGGAACTTCGGCGAGGACGGCGGCAATCTCTGGCTTCTGCTGCCAGGAGCCTACGTGTTCGATTACCGTTCGTTCTCCTAGACGGCCCATCTGCTTGACGATGAACTCACTGATGGGGAAGCCTCGGTCCCAGAGGGCGTCGAACTCTTCCTGCACCCAAGCAACACTTTCAGGCTCGTCATCTTCCCAGACGAGTTCGTAGTTTTCCATCCAAGCACGCCGAGTATCGTTTGCACTTCCCATGAAGGAGGTCGCTTTGCCGTCTGGATAACGAAGCACTCCGGCTTTGCCGTGGATGAAGCCAAACTCACTGTCGGGCACGATGCGGATTTCCAAGCTGCGACCAGTTTTGGGATCGCCTTTTATGAGGTCTTGCAAGAGGCGCAGTCTCTTCTTTGCTTTCTCTCCGTAGACGTCGACGACGTGTGGAAAGTTCCCATTGTTCCAGACCATGCGAAGGAGGGCTGCTTGCAACTCTTCTTGTCTCGGACCGACCGCTTGTCGGACGGCATGGACATCAGCTGGATTGACCTCCGTATTGCAGACGATACGGACCGTTTTGATGGCCTTGAACTCCTCGGCTGCTAGAGAAAGAAGACTAGACTGAAAGTAGCCCGCGATGCGGTCATAGCTCGTGGCTTCTGGTAAACGTTTCGAGAGGAAGGCATCGAAGAGCCGTTCGCGTCTGGAGCTGAATCTTTGGAGAGCCATGGATTAAGCGCGATGGTTCTCGACTGCCAACCGTAAGGTTTGCAGTAGGGGGCGGAGGTCTTGCCAGGCTTGGTTGGCTTCGGTGGTTTGGTAGAGGTAGGCGAGGATGACGAGGTGTTTGCCCTGACGGTCGGACCAGAAGTTGGTGCTATCGACGAGGTGTTTGACGGCTCGGTCAGCGTCCGCTCCTTCGGAGAGCATCTTGAGAGCTTGGTAAAGGTGGCGGGTCACGCTGTGGGGGAAGTGGGTGCGCTCGTTGGCGGGCAAGTCTTCCCAGCGGGCTAGGTCGGCGCGGGGAAACTCGCTTGGGAGCTTGCTGCGGGCTTCGTTGGCGACGACGGGGCCGAGGAGGTCTTCGTAGTCAGCGATGCCGTAGGCGCGACCGAGGTCTTGGAAGGCTCCAATCTTGCCGACTCCGCCCGCTTCCAGTTCGAGGGACTTGAGAAGGAATTTTTCCTCCGGTGAAAGATTGCGCCAGAATTGGTAGGCACTTGTGCCATCCGGCGAGCGGCGGAGGTGTTCCTCTAGGCCCAAGGGCACGAGGAAGTCCACTGCGGTGCGCTTCGCTTGGTTCATCATGTCCTTCAGGACGGAGTTGCCACGCTCCTTGTTCGGGGTGCGGAGTTCTTCGTCGAGGTCGATGCCGTCGATGCTGGAGAAGCCAGTGACCACCTCGGCGGCGACCGCTTGGGCAGCAAGGAGGTAGTCGGTATCGGTGTAGCCGCAGTTTAACCCGCCGGACTGAATCTGACTGTCCCGCATGTGGCGAATCACTTCTTCCACCCGTGTTTTGATTTGTGGAATGACTAGGTCGACAAAGCCCATCGGTGCGTCTGCGGGGCGTTTGCGGAGCACCATGTTGTAGGTGGCTTGGACATGGTTTCCAACTCGAATGCCTGCGCCCGGGGTTTCAGTTGCGACGCTCCAGACTTGCTTCACCTGTAATCCTGCCGACCACATGATTAAGGCGAGGTCTTCCCAGACGTCGGTGTCTTTGTGGGTGAACATGAGCACTTGAAGGCCATCTGCTGGCATCTTCTGTGCTAGGCGCGAATAGCACTCGGCCATTGATACTCGGAACGAAGCGTCTTCGCCTCTGACAGCCTTGTCTCGCTTGGAATCAGTATACCAATCGGGAAAGCAGGCTTGAAGGTGGGGCTTATACCAAGCGAGGAAGAACTCGGACAGCTCTTCATAGTTGACGGCATCAGCATAAGGAGGGTCGGTGATCCAAAGGTCGCAGTCTGTTTCACTGTAGCGGGCATCACCAACTTTTGTATCACATGAGCCTGTGAATGGACCCAAGCAACGATGAGTTAGGCATACTTGAGGTTTAAGTTGGATCCACCCTCGTGCAGGAAAATTGAAAAAGGTATTAAATGCTTGGTTGTAGAATGTCTGTTTGGAGCCCCCAATAGCTCCACTATCGGATGGCAGCCAATGTGCTAGTTTGCTGCCATAATCCGCAAGCTTTCCAATTCCTAATGTCAGGGCCATTCGAATGTCGACTTCAGATCCTTCAACTCGACGTGAGAGCTCGGCAACCATCAACAGTTGTCTTGGAGTGAAAAGATGATGCCAATGTGTCCATCCGCGGGTACGTATGAGCTCACGTGTTTTTTCTCCGTTCTGAATTCTCCAGTTTGGAATCCAACCGTCCTCGTGTAATTCCTCTAGAGAGCCTGCGATTTTCTGAACAATTTCGGCTTCGGCATTAAGGTCATGGGAAAGGGGTTCTCGGTAGATGAGTTCTTGAGCTACTATTTCGTTTCCTTGGTGGTCATCGTAAACAACGGGCTTAATCCAGCGAATGCAGTAGAGTCTCTCGCTAAAAAAATCACCCTCTTTTGGGATGATGTCGGATTTCTCCCACTTTCTCAGTCCGCCATGGTTTTCGATTAGGGTAGAGAGTTTAATCGAACGAGTAGTATTTCCTGCCTTCTTCTTCTCATGAAGAATTTCCCAAAGAACTCCGGGGCAGACGACGTCAGTTCCTTGCTTCGAGCCTTTCCGAGCAAGGTCATACCCTTCTCGGTCGAAGCAGACTTTAAAATCGAACCTCTTTTCTTCGTGGATTGGGACTAATTCTACCCATGCTCCATGTTGTGTGTCGACTTGCCAAGATGGAGCTACTGGAATTTTCCATCCGTCCCACTCGGGCACCTCGACCTCGACACAGTAGAGATGAAAAGCAGCTCGCCAGCCTTCCTCGCTGGTTTCGAGGCCAGACTCGAGATACCACTCGTCAATTTCCTGATAAATTTTTTGCTGAGCGGCAGAAAGCTTTTCATGGAATTTAGTATCGCTGCCGAGGACATTGAGGGCACTCCAAGTAAGTAGGCAGGCGACAGGGTTGAGATCGGACGCATAGACATCACAGCCCAGCTCGGCTGCCTCAAAGGGGATGGACCCCATCCCACTGAAAGCGTCACCGACTCTGAGCTTACGTCCGAAGCGGCGTTGTGACATTTCTTCGACCCATTCTGTTAGAGAATGAGCATTTGTTCCGCAGTAAGAATTGATCTCCTGCCAGCTCTCTTCGGGTGGTCCTTCGATTTCTTCGACTCGGAAGCAAAAAGGCCGCTGGTCTGCGTGGTCGAGTGCATAGAAGGCCCGTTTCTCCAAAGCGAGTTGCCTTTTTCGGTTTTCGGGAGAAAAACCTTTGGCCCACGTCGTTGGATCACGAAAGAGGGGAAGTTCGTTTTCTTGGGCGTATGTATAACAAAGAGAAGCAGGCAGCTTTTTCTTTTTGCGTTTCCACATTCCGGCATTGTCAAACGCCATCAGTCGCAGGAAAATCTCCAAATCGTCGGGCCAGCGTTCCGGGTCATCGTCAGCTTCAAAGAGAGAGCCGAGAATGATAGCTCTAGTGAGGACCAAAGGTTTAGAGCCCCACCACTTGCCAAGGCTATTTAGAAACTGAGATGCGCCGGCTTTTCTCTCAATGTAACTCTCCAGTGATAATTGGCCGATGGGGAATTGGACTTCGAGGAGGCTCTTCTGAGGAGGGGTGGGCATGGAGTTAGAATAATTCGAGCTGATTCACGGGCGGGTCTGGCGGCTCGTCGCCTTCTTGGCTGTCGCTTTTTTTACCGGGGTCTTCGAGGTCTTGCGAGGGGCTGATTTTTTCAGACTTGTGCTCTTCTTCTTCGCTCTTGTCGGGGGAGAGGGCGGGGTCTTCGCCTTCGGTGGGGAGGGCTTCGTGTTCGCTTTTTTCACGGTCTTCTTGGCCGCGATTTTCTTGACGGTTTTCTGGGGAGCCTTCTTGGGAGTCGTCTTTTTGGCTGTCTTCTTGCTGGCCGCTTTCTTCTTGAGACTGTCGCGATAGTCGACTTTGCGTTTGGTCCCCAAGCTTTTTTTTTGAGCATCCGCCGCGTCCATGATGTCTAGCATGCGGGGGGCGGTGCGGGTGTCTGCGGGGTCGGTGAGGGCAAAGTAAAGTGCCCGTCGCCAACCTCGGCCCTGCTTCTGGCTCGGATTACTGGCCCGAGCATAGAGCCACCAACGCTCCTCGCGGGCGAGCTGACGCCAGCCAGTCAAAAGGGCGTCGATGTGGGTGCCTTCGCCATCCTCCATCAAGGCCCAAAAGAGAACGGCGAGTTCCCGAGTGACGAGGGGGCTGAGAGCTTGCTCGCCGGAGCGAAAGAGAGGAGCCTTGGAGGAACCCAATTCCTCGGGGTCCATGCCCCGGGCGAGTTCCTTCTGCACTACGGTGGAGAGTTGTCGCCAAGTAGCCATTGGGATAGCGGCAAGCTCGTGACGGGGAAAGCCGCGTTCCGTGCGGGCGACCAAGGTGAGCAGGCAACGAGGGGCCCCAGAGTCCGTGGTGAGGACACCGTGCTCGCCATCAGGATCGACGACGCCGAAGGATGGAATCTCTGGTGGGGTAGGTCTCATTGGGTGATGAATCCGGGTGCGATCTTGTAGGAGGTCTCTTTTTGCCAATCCAAGAACTCCCGTCCAGACGGAAAGACGATTTTACCAGTCGCCTCCAGTTCCCACTCGGCATCCTGCAGTTCAGCATCGAGGAATTCGTAAGCCTTGAAGATGCGCTCGGGAGAGACTTCGGTCTTCCCGTCCCAAGAGACGGCAACCCGATTGTCGGTAGCGGCCTTGACGACCTTAGCGCGGGCCCCGGAGATGGTGGTTCCGGGGGGGAGCTTGCTGAGAAGTCCGTGCACGGCCAAGCGGGTGGAGAGCTCCATCTTGCGCATGGCTTGAGAGGAGAGATTGGCGGGGAGGTCGAGATCGAGTCCGGTGGTGGGCTGGTCATCGTCATCGCCGGCATCGTCTTTGGGGACTGGGATGGAGAGCTCGTTGTGAGTGGCGTTCTTTTCCGCAAAGACTTTCACGGTCGCTCCCTCCGGCACGTCGATGCCTTGAGCGGAATAGGGCTGTCCGTTGTTGGCTGCATCACTCCCGTCGGCGGTCCACTTGACGATGGAATCAGTGGGCACGACCCCGAGCTTGAGGGTGCGATGGCCCGGGGTGCTACAATCGAGGAACTCGTGCTTAAGGGTGACCTGATTCTGAATGGTGTAGGGCGTGCCATCCTGATTCTTGCCGGTGGAGTCGCGGCATTGGAAGACGAGGGTCATGGCGTCGGAGACGAAGGCCTCGTCGTGCTTGATCTTTTTCTCCGGTCCGCCGTCCTCGGAGACGAAGAGACTGTCACCGTGAATGAGCTTGATGTCGGTGGTGGTGATGCTGCCGGTCTTGGCATTGCGATCATAATCGATGTGAACGGTCGCGAGTTCCACGAAGGGAGGTTTGAGGATTTGTCCCGCCTCCTGACGCCACTCTCCTGCGGTGAGGAGGGCGTCCTTCATCCGCTCAGAGGTGCCGGGCTCGGTCCAGACCATGATGCCTCGGCTGGCTGCGCCATCAATGAGCTGATCCCAAGAGGCGCGTCCGGAAGACGGGAAGAGGAATTGCTCGAAGCGGGTGCGGAGGGACTTGTAGCCCTTGAGCTTGTCGCCACCGGTGGCAGTTGGGATGACGTGGAACTTGGCTACTGAGCGGAGGGTGCTCTCGACGACGAGTTCTCCCTTGGAGCTGTTCTTGTCGCCCTCGAACTTAATGTTTTGGCCCGTAAGGTCGTCTTGAAAGGAGTCGAGGAGAGTGGTGTCGGTTAGCTTGGTGTCTCCCGTTGTAGGATCGCCGAGGGGGTAGAAGAGGCGTGCATAGAGCGAACGGAGAGCCATGAAGAGCTCGGTCTGAATGTTGGTCTGCTCGCCTTTGGCCTTTTCAAACTGTTGGTCATCCTTGGTCATGTCCTTAAGGACTTCGCGGATGGCCCAAAAGCGCTTGGCGTGGTTACGAATTCGGAGGAGTCCGGCGGGGTCGAGGAGGGTAAGGATGGCGACGCGGTTCTTGAACTTTTCGTTCTGAAAGAAGGCTTGGTAGTCCGCGTCGTGTTGGCAGA
This sequence comes from Roseibacillus sp., assembly GCA_051251855.1. Taxonomy (GTDB): domain Bacteria; phylum Verrucomicrobiota; class Verrucomicrobiia; order Verrucomicrobiales; family Akkermansiaceae; genus Roseibacillus. The sequence continues at coordinate 175,157 of JBPOGI010000007.1, read as the reverse complement.
TGAGAAGGGTTGTCTTGTCGCGGCTGAGGCGGACTTTGGAAAGGTCGGGGTGAATTTCTAGGTTTTGATAACAACGCTTGTCCCGAGGATCGAACATTTCGCGGAGCTTGTCCTCGATCAAGTCGTCTCGATCGGCATCGGAGCAGAGCTTGTAGTGGGAGTTGATCTGGGCATTGAGGTTCTTGACCTTATTGAAAAAGAAGCGCCCGCTGCGGAACTGGTCGAGATACCAACTGGTGCGAGATAGCTCCTCCAAGGCGGAGCCGAGGCCGGAGATGTCGACTCCGGGAGCGGCCATGTATTCGGCGAGCTCTTCTTTGGAAAGGCCATGTGGTCGCGTATCGGAGAGGGAGGCGGCGTAGATCCACTTCGCGGCAGGCAATGAGAGGCCGTCAGTCTCCGACATGAGGCTCTCCGCGTAGGAGGTGCCGCCGTTGGCGAGATCGGTCTGAAGGGCTCCTTCGAGGGAGCGTTTGATTTCCTTAAAGCGAGAAGCAACGGCTGAGACGTTGAGGTCGGGAGAGGCGAGTGAGAGGAGTAGGTGTTGTGAGACGGCTGCGTCGCCTTGTTCCCAAATCGAGCGAACGATTGAGGCCATGAGACGGATGACGTCGCGGGTCTTTTGGAAGCCGGGATTGTCGTTGAAGGTCTCGATAAGGTGCTTGGTCGAAAAGTGAAAAGGATAGGAGACTTCGAGTTCCTCGCGGATGGTAGGCAAGGCTCGCTCTATGAGCCCGGCCTTCTTGGCGGTTTGCAGTTCGTTGAAATAGGCATCGATGACTTCTTTCTTTTCTGCATCGGAGACCGCGATGTCCTTGAAGAGGCGTTTGCGAAGGATGGAGTAGAGTTCGTCCTTGGTGTTATCAACCGGTGAGATGGAGACTGCTCCTTTGCTCATCTCGTTGTCCGCACTCTGAATGGTGCCGCCCAAGGTGGCATCGGAGCGCATGATCTTAGCCAATTCTTCGTGGCCTTGGTCCCAGTCTTTTTGCAGGTCAGCGACGACAACTGCTGACTGCGAGGCCTCCTTGTGATCTCGCACTGCTCCGAAGAGGTTGGTCAGGGCGATGGAGGTTCTTTTTGAGAAACGAGCTCCTTCTTCCTTGTCGCCCTTGGTGCTGGCGTGGACGAGATAGAAGGCGAGTTCGTCCAAGAGAAAGAGAACGCTCTTTCCCTTAAGCAAAGCGGCCCACTGCTTTTCCGACGGGGCGGAGTCTTCCACGAAGTCGGCATCGAATACCTCGCCCAAGGTGATCCAGATGTTCTTGTCGGTATCTCGGCCAGTGAAGGCGATGACGTGGTCGGGATTGACGTTTTTGGGTGCTTTGGCAAAGTGGAGGCTCGCTGCAAGTGCCGGGAAACGAGCGAGAAGTCCGCAGACAATCATGCTCTGGGTCTTTCCGCCGCCCATGGACTCGGAGAGCTTGAAGATGCCTCGGCTTGGCCCGCCTGCTAGCCTGTCGAAGGACTGGCTGATGAGTTCCTCCATTCCGGAGGTGAGGACGTTGGCATCGAGAAACTCTTTGGCTTCGGCCTCGCTCAGTTCCTGAAGGGCAGAGAGGTTGACTACAAAGTCTTCCGAACCATCAAGAACGGATTGGCGAGGCTGGCAGCACTTGAGTGTTTTCATGTGTGAATTACAGAAGAAGGCTTGTTCTAACGGGTGAATAGGAATGGGTCCACTCGTAATTGTCGGAAGGCTTGATGAGAAACCTCTCATTGGGCCTAGTACAGTCTGCGAGCCTCAGAAAATCGGTCATGAACCATTTGAGTGACAACTTCTGCCACTAGATTCTAGTGCGTCGTTCTTGCGAATTCGTCACCGAGCTTTTTGAAAGTTGCCACTTGTTCTTCCAAATCTTCGAGAAAGCTGCCGTAAGCGACTTCTGATAGAGTTTCACCGTGCCAATTCCTATATTTTGTCCAAAACGGACAAGCTGGCCACATTTTGGTTTTCCTAACAGTGCTTTCACCAAATTGAGACGAGACCATTTGGTTGAGTGTTTGCCGCTCTTCTTCAATAAGCCTACCATCGTCTTGAAATCCAAATAATAGGTTTTTACAATTTGCGCTATCAAAGTTGAAGCAGATCCAAAAATCTGACCAGCTTTCGGACTTTAAATTGAAACCAAAATACTGGTCCGCTACTTTTTTTTCGGACAACGAGAAGCCTAGCGAATGCTCTTTTGCAATCCGTTTTATCTCTTCAACTTTATTGTCAAAGATGGACTGCTGGATTTCATTTTCCTTCGGAAGAGCGAGGTATGCCGCTAAACTACTAGGCGATTCTAACACTGACTCCATAATCTCTTTATTCATTTCTTGGTTGGGGCTTTGGTTGGTGAGTTCGCAAATGAGGTTGATATAGATTGTGAGGGATTCGCGAATCGTGGGAATCGTTGTGACCTCTTTGCGACAGAGTCGGAGCCAGTCGACGATGTGTGATTGATAGGAGATACACGAGAGAATTTCAGGCTTGTTACCTTTGATGGAACCGGGTTCTTGGCCGTCGAGGGTGAGGTAGATAACGCGTCCGTTCTCTTTGGCTCTGCTCACGTAGTTGAGATAGCGTTGCAGTTGTTGGTCCTGTTCGTTAGCGTAGATTTTGTTCTCGATGGCTAGGAGTTCACCTTGTGATGACTCTAAGAAAATGTCTATTCTACCCCCAGACGCTTGTTCGCTATTTACTCGTCCGATGTATTTTTCCTCCGTGACCACGATCCCGGAGGCTTTCGACATAAAGCCTAAGTCTTTCTCGAAGCACACTGTAAGAAACAATTTGAGAAAGACGTCACCTTGACCGTGCGAACCCTGAGGGTTCAGAAGGTCTGTCAAAATGGGGGTGTGAGTTTTTGCTTCGTAGTGACCCATGTTGAGAAGATGGAGGAGGTTAAATCCGGCTCCGGTCGTTTTCTCTACCTCTTCGAAGCGTCGGCATATTTCTTCGGTTTTGATAAGGAGATGGCTAATTTCGGTTTGAAGGTTGTTCATGCGTTTCTGGATAGGGGCTGGCTCTTAAAAAATTGCCACATTCTTACGAGGCCGAGGGTGTCGAGCAGGCAGTAGGCGAGGAGTTGTTTGTGGATTTCTTCGCGGCGCTCGGGGTTGGTGGTGGGGGCGATGGCTTCGAGGTAGCTTTGTTGGGCCATCATTCCGTCTTGCACGCCTTCGAGGTCGTTGTAGCTGAGGTCCGGGCAGATGGCGGGAAGGACCGCTTTGATGCTCCAGCTGCCGTGTTGGCTGGGATGGTAGTAGCGTTTGCGGGCGATGGGGAGGAGGTCTTCGATGCGGCTGAGGATATTGGTGAGGCCGATGGCTTCCACGGGGAAGGCGGTGATGAGGTCTTTGATGACCTTTTTCTCGAAGGGGGCATTGTAGGCGAAGATGGGGCCACTGTCCCCGGAGTCGCCACAGTGGTCGAGAAGGGCTTTGATGATGGCGGGGCGGGGATCGTCTCCGGAGGTGTCGAGGCATTCGCGGTGATGGACTTCGCCAGAGCGCTCCAAGTGGTGAAGGCTGAATTGGAAGGGGAGCTGCTGATAGGGGCGCGTGCCGGCCCAGATGGGGACGGGGAAGGCGATGGTCTCGAAGTCGAGGAAGCGGGGCTCGCCCCGGTGTTTGGCAAGGTCGCCGGCCGCTCCTTTTTGGTCGAAGTAGGCTTCGCCGCTGATGGTGTGCTCTCGGATGCGCTGGTTGATGAAGCTGAGCTGGTCGGCGGGCACGTCTCGCACGTCGTTGTAGCCAGCGGCCTCGAGTGTTTCGATGCCTGCAGCACCCAGTCGATAGAAGGAGGTGAGAGGGTAGTCCATGAGAGGTTTTTCGGGAATGCAGTGCTTGCAGAACCCGCAGGTGAAAGGGCTATGGCATTGCGGGCCGGGCTCGATGCGAGGCTCTTCTGTTTGGGCGGCGATGGCTTGGGCTTCGTCGAACCAGCCCGCGACTTCCGCTGTCCGAGAGCTGGCTTCTTCAGTCATGTCGACTTCCTTGAGCAGGCCTTGGTAGTCGCCGCTTCCCGGGTAGACGAAGGTGATATCGACGTGGGCTAAGGAGACTTTTGAGAGCGGGATTCCTGACTCGCGGGCGACGTAGGCTTGCACCGCGATGTCGTCGTGGTGGTAGTCCTTGGGACCAGTGGAGGCTTTGACTTCAATCATGTTCCATTGGAGTCCGTTCTGATCGCGTTGGGGCAGCATGACGTCGGCGAGGGCGATCCCGCCGCGCATGCGGAGTGCGGCTTCGAAAAGTGGGGCCTCTTGGTCCGCTAACCAATCGGCGGTGACTGAGTAGGCGGTGTCCCATCCCATCTCCTGGATGTCGATGAGCTGGCCCTTTTGTTCGGGGTCGTAGATGAGGTGAGCAATGTCTCCGACTTGATTGCCGACTGCGAAAGCGAACTCGCTGCCGGAGTCGTCGCGGAGTTCCGGGCGATGGAGTTCGAGCCAGAGCCGTTTGGGGCATTGACGGAAGGCGATGATCTTGGATTTGGAGAGTTGGCGCATGGAATTAGGACGGGTTGTAGTTCTGGAGGGCGGACTGAAGGCTGGCGATGATTTCGTTGCGAAGGGACTTGGGCTTGAGGACGGTGATCTTGGGGCCTTGCGAGAGAATGTAGAAGACCAACTGCCAGGAATATTGAACGGAGGCCTTGAGGAGGAAGCGACCGTCTTTTTCGCGAATGGTTTGGGAGTCCGTGAGCGGAGTTTCCCGAAGAAGCTTGGCGAGTGATTCGTCAAGCTGGGCTTCGAGGCGGATTGTTTTTCCTTTTCCAAAGCTGGCCTGTCCTTGCGCGAGGAACTCGTCGAGTTCGAAGCCGGGTGGTCGCCAGGAAGGAGTCTCAGTGAGCTCGGCTGATAGGAAGCGGTGTAGGGGATATTGCCAGATTTCGGTTCCTTTCCCTAGGCTCGCTAACAGGTAGGGGGTAGAGCCATGAGAGAGAAGCGCCACCGGGTGCATGTGAGTGCTCCATGCTTCGGATGCAGCGGGAGCTTGATAGCAGACGCTGAGTTGCCGTTGTCCTACCAGTCCTTCCTCGACGGCATGCAAGATGTCGGGGTCGACGGTGGGTTTGAGGAGCACTTGGCCGGGCGGAAGGTAGCGCGCCATTTGAGACCAAGCGGACACGGAGTGATTGGGAAGGGCATCCAGCTTGCCCCTAGCCTCGGCCACGCGGGCGCTGATCGAGGGGTGAAGACTGGCGGGGAGGGTTTGGTTGAGAAGGTCTCCCACCAGCGAGAGGGAAAGCGCATCAACGAGCTCGAGCCCCGGCAACTCTTGCACCGCATCCTTACGCCAACGCCAGCCGATGGGCGGGCTACCTTCGCTGGTCTCTAGGGGAAAGATGCGAGAGAGTTCGTTGAGGTCACGCTCGACAGTGCGCTTGGTGACGGGGACGTCTTCACCTTCCAGATAGTCCCTCATCTCCCGAGCTGTGATTCCCGGGCGACGGGTGGTCAGCTTCCGCAAGATGAGCCATTGGCGGTAGATGGTCTGTTGATGAGAAGCTCGCGGCATAGCGTGATGATGTCAGGATGCCGTGAGGTCGCGACAAAATAGGTCGCGGTTGGAAAGGTTAGATTGCTGGAACTGTATAGGCTCGGACCGCTTGATTAGTTATTGGGAGGCCATTTCTTTTCCAAACGGACGGGACTTTCATTCTTGAGGCTGAAGGTGAGATGGGAAGAGAGGTCTCTTCTATCCAAGACGTTTTTTCAGCGACTAGAAAAAGCTGCGGATTAATCAATGGTGAGTTGCTGCGCGGCGGGGCCGTCGATGCCCTCCCTTTAGTGGGTGGTTTTCAGAAGATGACCGACGAGGCGGTAGAGGGGGGAGTGGGAGTCTTTGCGGAGCCTTTTACCGAAGCGTGGTAGCCAGGGGGCGAGGTTGTCGGCCCAGAATTGACCGTCGTCTTCTTCGCCTAGAGAGCATTGGATGATGAGGAGGACGGAGAGGTGGTCGGGGGTGAGGTTGGCATAGGGTTCGGGCAGGGTGAGGAAGCCTTGGTCGAGCATGAATTGGATGCGGCCTGCGATCTCGTCGGGTTTGTCTTCGATCCATGCAGCAGCGCGAGCAGGGACGGCGGGGTTGAGGATGAAGAGACGGCAGAATTCGACGGCGGCTTCTTCGTAGTCTTTTTCGGTCCAAGGGCGGGTGAGGAGTTCTTTGGCTGAGGGCTCGAGGGCGATGAGTATTTCGCTGACGGCGGGGTTTTGAAGAGTAGCTAAGAGGTCGGGGGTGGGTTCTTTGGCAATCAGGAGGGAGGCGAGCTGGAGGACGGCGTTGTCGGGAATCATGAGAGGGTAGAGGGTGGTTCGTGCAACGCAGAGTCGCAGAGGTTGCGGAGTGGTCACTGAGACGAACAGGTGTTGTTTTTTAGCAGGAAGAAAGGAGACTCGCGACGAATTCTCATCCGCAAGACGCTTTTATCTTTTGGACTCGATAAGATCGTTTTTGAGCGTGGCGGCCAAGGAGTGACTGCATTAAAGTGAAAGTAGGATGTGCAATGCTTATGAGATGGGGGGGAAAACAGGGAGTTTCTCGGGTTCTCTCAAGGAAGAAGCGGTGAAGGAACTTGAGGCGTTTGTGGAGCGCCGGTTGATTCGTCGAACAGATGCTGCGCCGGTTGTGAGAAGTGATGGAGAGGTGGAGATGATGAGTTGGGGTTTTCGCCGAAAAAATATAGGGGTGGTGAATAATTCGCGGGTAGACAATTTGGAGAGTTCAATGTGGCGGGAGTCTTATCAGACGAGGCGGTGTTTGATTCCGGTGGCGGGTTATTTTGAATGGAAAGGACCGGAGGGGAAAAAGCAGAGCTATCGTTTTGAGAGCCCTGATGGCGAGTTACTGTGGATGGCGGGAATATGGGAAGAGCAGCCGGAATTTGGGCGCTGTTTCTCCATGCTTACGATGATGGCGAATCGGTTAGTGTTACCGATTCATCATCGCATGCCGGTCGTTCTAAGTGCCGAGGATTCGGCGAGATATTTATCAGGGGAGGAGGTTTTGCAAGAAGTAGCTGAGGGAGTCCTTACGATTCGCGAGTGTGAAAACCCGCTTCTTAAGAAGCCTCAAGGACTCATTCAGGACGAGCTTTTCTGAGGCGAAGCGGAGAAGTTTGACAAGACTGTTTCAAAAAGCGGCCAGATAGTTTTCAACGGTTTCAATTTCCATCTCGTAGGCGTGGCGGAGCGCGTCGATGACTTCGCTAGTTTTCTCTTGTGTGGTCATCAGGGCTCTCGATTTGCTTGCGTTGTGTCAATCTTGACTCGCAGGCTCCGAGTATCTTCAGATACCGCATATTGAGTCTCTATCGGGTGCCGTGGAAAGCGGTCGTTTCGAGCAAAATGCAGACTTAGCCAGCTCGATATCGTGCATAAGTTTTGAGATTTCTGGGGAAGAAGACATTAGCCCAAAAAAAGAGGGACTTGTGATTTTTCACAAGTCCCTCAAAAAAGATGGTGCTCGAGGGGGGACTCGAACCCCCACATCCGTAAAGGACACCAGATCCTTAGTCTGGCGCGTCTACCAATTCCGCCACCCGAGCAGTGGGCGGCGAGTGTTAAAGGGTGAGCGGGAAATTGGCAAGAGAATCTTGCGAGGAATTTTCAATTAATGAGAATTCTCAGGATCTGGACCCGATTGAGAAGTGACGAGCTTTCTAACGACAGGACCAAGCGTCAGCCCCTGAACTGAGATGGAGAAAATGACGACGACATAGGTCATGACGAGAAAGAGGTCGCGGTAATCGGAGTCCTTGGGAAGCCCAAGGGCGAGGGCAACAGAGATTCCGCCACGAATCCCTCCCCAGGTGAGGACTCGAATCACACCTGGAGAGAAGGTGCGTGTTCGCTTGAGAAGGGTGACAGGGAGCCAGACCGCAAGAAAGCGAGCGCCGAGTCCAATCATAATGGCGACGAGTCCTGCGGTGATGGCGGGACCGGAGAGCTTAAGAACGAAAAGTTCGAGACCAATGAGGAGAAAGAGGACGGCATTGAGGATTTCGTCGATGAGTTCCCAGAATTTGTCGAGGTGGATACGGGTCGTGTCGCTCATGGCGAGAAGACGACCGTGGTTGCCGATCATGAGGCCCGCGACGACCATGGCAAGGGGGCCAGAAATGTGCATTGCGGAAGCAGCCCGATAGCCGCCAGTGACCAGAGCGAGAGTGATAAGCACTTCGACCTGATAATTATCGATGGAGCGAAGGAGGAAGTAGCCGACAAGCCCGAGAGCACCTCCCCAGAGAATCCCAACCCCGGCTTCCCAAACGAAGAGTTTGGCGATGCCCATAGCACCAGTGTCGCCGTGGGCACCATGGGCCTCATCACCATGACCACCTGCGCTGACCGCAAGGCCAAGGAGGGCTAGGTAGACGACGACGCCAACGCCATCGTTAAAGAGGCTTTCTCCAGTGATTTTGGTTTCGAGGGTCTTGGGCGCTTTGGCGCTTTTGAGAATTCCTAATACGGCAACTGGATCGGTGGGAGAGACGATGGAACCGAAGACAAGGCACCAAATGAAGGGGACTTGATAGCCGAAGAGGGGAAAGAGGTAGTAGAAGACCCCTCCGACCATGAAGGTTGAGGAGATGACGCCCACGCTGGCGAGGATGGCGACCAGTGCTTTTTGGTCCTTGAGGTCGTTGAGGTTGACATGGAGAGCTCCCGCAAAGAGCAAGTAGCTGAGCATGCCTTGCATGAGGGTGGTATCGAAGTCGATGCCTTCGACGAATCTATCTGCAGCGGAAGAGATGACAGGGATGAAGTCGCCGAAGAGGATGAAGGTGATGCTGAAGAAGAGCCCGATGAGCATGATTCCGATGGCTGTCGGAAGTTTGATGAAGCGGTGATTTAAGTAGGCAAAGAGTGCGGCCAAGGTGAGCAGCACGGCGGAGGCGTCGAGGAAATTCATCTGAGGCAGAGGCTAGGGAAAGGATAGGGAAACCCCAAGTCCGAATCTTGTGAGTGGGGGCTGCTGATGGTCAGGAAGAGTCGACCGCTTCCTGAAAAGGAAAAGTTAGTAGGGTTGCTTGAACTGATAGCGCTGAATGACTGAAGGGCGCATGAGAACAATAAGGGTGAAGACTCCGAGGGTGGTGCCGAGCGGAAAGTTCAGGCAATTGACACCTGAAACAATGAGGGAAAGGGTGCGGTTGTTGTTGGTTCTTAAATCACGGGCGCAAAGGATGTTGAGAACGACGATGAGGAGGATGAAAAATCCGGTCACGACAAAGAAGGCGCGAATAATACCAAGAGCTTCCTGAGGAGGAGGGTCTGCGTTGCCTCCCCAGAAGCCTGGGTTCGTCATCAGGCTATCCAGCATCAAAAATTGAGCGATGAGAACGAAAATGGTCGGCGCCAACAGTCCCGCCATAACGTAGTGGAAAATCGAAAGAATCTTGAGGTGTTCATCATCCTTGTTGGGGAGAGGGGGAACGGCTGGATTCATTTTTGGGAAGTCTACTCGACAATTTCTCGTTCCGAAAAGCCCAAGTCTAAGCAAGAGGTGGACTCGTGTACTGCAAAGACGTCGTGCGTGACTTCTTTGGAGAAGCCTTCGTCACTGCGTATGAGCTGAGGTCGAAACCAATTGCGGGGGATGCGGTAGAAGTGATAGCCGAGGGCGGTCAAGCGTCTGCCGACTTCGGTGTCAGGGATGCGCTTCTTTTCACGGAACTCAAAGATGATTCCCGGAGGGGGGGAGTCTTTCCAAACCTCTTCGGCACCAGCGATCACTTCGGCTTCCCAGTCTTCGACGTCCAATTTGACCAGGCGCGCGCTTTGAAAATCGTGCTCTTGGAGCAAGTCGGTAAGGGTCCGCACGGGAACCTGGAAGCTTTCGGTCGCTTCGCCTGGAAGCTCGGCGAAGGATGCTGAGCCGAGGTTTCCGGCAGGGACATGAAGGTCGAGTTGTCCGGGTTCTTGTCCCACGCCACAGCGCGCAAGGGTGATGTTTTTACTCTCGTTTCGTTCGAGGGCATTTTCGAGGCAGGAGATCACTTTTGGTTGAGGTTCGACAGCGAGGACTCGGCCGGAATCACCAACGAGCTGCGAACCTAAAAAGGTAAGGAGCCCGATATTGGCACCGACGTCAATAAACTGGTCTCCGGGTCGGAGGGTTTTTTGCATGATCCAGCTCAGCTTCGGATCGAGGTCCCCGAAGTAGAAGACGGAGTTTCCTACGTAGTCATTGAGGTAGCATTGGAGCCACGAGCCCCATCGGCAACGACACCAAACCGGGCCGGGATCAGGCAGCAAGGATTGTAACAATGGTTTGTTCGCAATATTGCCGCATCCGGAGTATATCGGGAAGATGCAGAATACTTTGGCCAGCAGGGCAGCGCGTCGGGTGACGGGCGAAGATGAGTTCATGGTGCAAACTAAGAAGGGGTGAGTTGAGCTTCTGTGGGGACGAGGTCGGTCCAAGCGGGATTGCCTTGCTCCTTCATTTCCTGAAGGTCGCGCGGTGTCCAATCGAGGAGGGTGGCGTCGCCGCAAGGGAGATCAACAATGTAACCGTTCGAATAAAGAAACTGATAAAACGCGGTGAATTTCTCGGGGGCGTGGAAGTTCTCTGCGGTGACGAAGTCTCCTGTCTTTCGGTTTTTCCATGGGGAGACAAGCAGTCTGACCTGGTCTTTGAAGAGACGTCCGAAGGATTCCAAAATGCCTCCATCTAAGTGCTGAGACCATTTCTCCTTAAAGAGCTCGTTGAGGAGCCCAATAGATAGAATCACGCCGACGGGCTCTTTTGTGTAGCGCCGTAAGATAGCCACCACTCGGTAGAATTCGGGGCAATTTGAGATCACTACGGTCTTGCCCAAGGCCTGTAAGACATCCACGCGGTCCAAGAAGTTCAGATAGTCGATGTCCTCTCCACGGAGGAGGTTGTTCATGGAGATTTCGCAAATCTCCATGACGTTCTCATCGGCGTGGAAATTTTCCTTAGCCTGCTCCAACATATCAAGGTGTAGATTGGTGACTGGGTTGAAGGAGCCACGCAAAAGGAGAACGGACTTTTTGTAGAGAACCTCTGCAGGCTGCACGACATCGCCATCAGGAAGGAACATGGCTGTTTTGGTAAGGCCGCCGGTCACGAGCTGAAGGGCACAGATCCGATTGTCGATGTAATGGAATGGTTCACCAATGAACTTGAGCATATCGATCTCGACCCTTCCTGGAGCCAAGCCGTCTACGAGGCGGGCTACGAAGTCTTCGAGGCTGTCGCGGTGGTGAAAGGCTCCGTGAATGAGGTTGAGACCCACCGTGCCAAGAGCCTCCATCTGGTCGACATTTTCGTCATCAAGAAGGCGGACGTGCAGGAGGATGTCTCCAGCAGGTCCTCCAGGTTTAGTTTGCATGCGCAATCCCATCCAGCCATGGCACTCAGCAGTATCATTATAGCCCCGAGCACGAACGGTATTGCAGTAGGAAAAGAAGGTGGAGTTGTCTCCTCGTTGGGGAGTGAGGCGTTCGGTGAGAACTTGGTATTCATGATCGAGCATGGCTTTCACTCGTTCTCGCGAGACGTATCTACTAGATTTCCCGTAGATGGCATCGCTCATGGTCATGTCATAGGCCGAAATCGATTTGGCGACGGTTCCTGCTGAAGCTGAGGCGCGAAAGAACCAGTTGGCGACTTCTTGGCCGGCGCCAATTTCGGCAAAAACCCCGTAGATTGAGGGGTCTAAATTGAGTTGAAGGGCTTTCTCTAGGGGAGTCATGGGGATGGGGTAAATATTTCTAAAGGCCGAGGACCCAGCCTGACTGAAGGAAGTCGGTAATGATGACCTGGTTTGAGGTGACTGCAGTGTCAGGAAAACGAATTTTGAGGACAAATGTGGCCCCTGGCTTACTCGCGCCTGGGAGCTTGCTGACAAAATCCTCAGTGAGGGGTGCGTAACCATAAATGACGGGGGCATCGCTCGTTGTTGCGAGCCGGAAGCAGGCCCATTTACTGTCGTCTCTGAAGTTGAAATTGTAGTAATAGGCACGCTTGACTTCGACACGAACTTCCGTTGGTTCGGTAATTTTTGACTCCACAAATGTTTCCCAAGGGATGGCGCAATATCCCACCCAGCTTTCCCAGTCGACGAGGGCTTCGGTCTTGGTTAGCTCAACAGCTATGGCTCGCGTGGAGTAGTCTTTGAGGACGATGTTGAAGCTCGTAAAACGTTTGGCAACTTGAGCGACTCCTTCTTCGTCAACTGCAATGGCCTCAGTGGCTTGGTAGGGTGTTTGTCGGTAGAACTCTCGAAGCAAGGGCATGACTCGCTCAGGGTCTCGAATCAGAGGAGCAAGTTCGTCGATACTCTCACAGCTGAGAAAGGCGCTGGCAGCTTCCCGAGCCATTTGAAGGTCAGCGGTCTCGATCTCTAACAGTGGTTCTTTTGCCTTGTTTGCCGACTTCGTCGAAAAGTCAAAGAAGGAGTCTCTCGAAGGTGAGTCGAGACTTCGGCCCCCCTCAGAAAGGGGGCTCTCTTTTTGAGGAGAGCCTAGGCGTCGTTCCTTGTCCTTGAGGAGAAGCAATACCGCTGCTACAAGTACGATAGAAGATAGGAAAATTGAAGTGAAGATGATTCCTTTGGAAGTGCCGCGACTTTGGGGTTGAGACTGTGCGTTCTCCCAATTGTGACGCTTGGCTTTCGAACTTCGTCTTCGTTTTCGAGTTGGGCTTACCTCAGGAGTTTCCTGGCTGCGGGCTGGAGGCTTTCCTCGTGGGACAGTAAGGTCCAATTCACAAAGGGGGCATTGAGCGTCACCCGCTTTGTCCGTCGGAGAGCGAAAAAGGCCTCTACACGAGGGGCACATGAAGGGCGCCCAGGAGCCTGTGGAGTCGAGAGGCTCCTGCGATGATTCGTTCATAGTTCGTCCGAAATGGGGATGCGAGGAGGAGGTCGCAATTTGATGGTCGCTTCCCTTTCACCTTTTCGAGTTTCTTTGGCGACGAAACTAGCTTTTTTACTGACAAGAGAGTCGCCATCTTCTTCCTGGGGTTCTTCCTCTTCTTCCACTTTCGCTGGGGTCGGGGTCTTGGAACCATAGGGGTCATCGCCAAGAAGCGCGGTGGCGAGGACTTGAATGGGGGTGACAGAAAGTCGTCGCTGGCGCAGGCCTTCGGTATCGGGAGCGAATTTAGCGGAAGGGGTGACCCCTCCAGCGCCATGTACTGGGCAAAGCCCGACTTCGGCTTCTCCTACCCGTAAATACTCGGGGTAGGAAGTGGAGGCGAGGCTGACTCCAAGCTCAGGATCAAAGACACTGTCGTAACAATAGCGGGTGACTTTGCGTCCTGAGCGCTGACAAAGGCCAACTGCGGTAAGAGTTGCGGGCATGCGGATACGCTCACCAGGAAACTCGTTGGCCACGGTGTTCATGGTATCGGTCCAGATGGGTAAGGAGGCTTCTTTGGAGAAGGCGTAATCGTAGATGGGTTTGCGACCTTCTAAAAATCCGACCCAGACGCCGCAGGTCAGCTGACCGTTGTAGCCGACGGACCAGGCATCGGAGAAGTTGTGGCTAGTGCCTGTTTTTACAATGGAGAACTCGGGCTCTACGAGGCCCCCGGCTTTGCCACTCAGGTTGCCTTTGCGGGTAGTGTCTGCGAGGATGGAGTGCACTTGGAAAGCTGAGGAGGAGGAGCAGACTTCTTCTGTTTCTGATTTAGTGCGAGGTGCTCGGTAAACTTCTTTGCCATCGATGTCTTTGATGCTCTCGATGTAGTAGAGATTCTTAGGTGCTTGGCCGTTGCGGGCAAAGGAGGAATACATGCGAGATACTTGCCAAAGGGAATTTTGCTCCCAACCGAGGAGGAGGCGGGCCAGCATTTCGCCAGACTCGAGAGGAAGGCCAAACTTTTTCGCTTGGTTGGCCACGGTGGCGACCCCGACGTCCAATCCCAGTCGTACACTGGCGGCAATCTTGGAATCGCGTAGGGCTTGCCGACAGGTGATTTCTCCCTCGTAAACGGGGTCCATGATCTCGATACCCCATTCGCCGAGAATTCCTTCTGATCCTCCCAGTGCGACTTCGCGAGCATCAATAGGGAGGTCGTCAAGTAAGGTGGCGGGTGAGCGTCCGTTTTCAAAAGCCGCTGCGTAGACAACGGGCAAGAAAGCGGTGCCGATGGGGCGACGGCCGGACTCGATGAAGTCGTATTGTGAGTGTAAGAACTCGCGGCCACCCACGTGCGCGATGACTGCTCCCGTGCTACTGTCTGTCACAAGGACGGCTCCTTGAAGATACTCAGGGGCTTCTAGATCTTCTCGTTTATGTTCGGAGAGAAGGGGATGGCTGTAACCTTCGACTTGTTCTATTTCTAGGAGTTGTTCGCGGAGGCTTTGGCGGGCCGATTCCTGCACTTTCTTGTCGACGGTCGTGTAGATGGAGAAGCCACCGCGGGACATGGCGTCGTCACCCACGACATCTCGAGTCAGGGCGACTACTTTATCGTAAAGGTGGGAAGTGCCTCGGCGGAGTGGTCGGGGATTGGTGACCACAGGGGCAGCCGAGAGACGCTCGTATTCTTCGCGGGAAGGGATGGTTCCTTCCGCGAACATACGGGTGAAGACATGGTTGCGATCCTTCTGGTTACGCTCGGGATTCTTGATGGGGTTAATCCAGTAGGGATTTTTAATACAAGCTACGAGGGAGGCACTCTCGGAGATAGAAAGGTCCTCGGGCTCTTTTCCAAAGAATCCCAGCGCGGCAGCACGGATGCCGTAATAGCCTTTGCCGAAGTGGACGCGATTGAGATACATCTCGAGCAGCTTCCGCTTGCGAGTGACCCTCTCGTCGGGAGAGACCTTGCCAACGTAGGTTTTCTCGATTTCGGTAGCGACAAATGCTTCTACGATCTTGCGCTCGATACCGGACTCGCCGCGTTCATCAGCCTCTTTCTGCAGGTTGAAGGCGTTGCGGGCCAGTTGCATGGTAATGGTGCTGGCTCCCTGAGTCGTTTCGCCGGCTTTGACGTTTAGGTAAACAGCGCGCAAGACACCCGTCCAGTCGACGCCTTTGTGTTGCCAAAAGCGCTGATCCTCCTGAGCGAGGAGGGCGTTGATGAAGACGGAAGGAATTTTGTCGATGGTCACCAGTGAACGGTTTTCCTCGTAAGAACGGCCAATGAGGACGCCGTTGCGGTCAAAAATCTGGCTGGGGATCTCAACATCATCGACCTTGCTGTAGTCATAGTTATCAAGGGCGCGTTCGCGGAAGGGCTTCAGGTAGACTTGATAGAACAGGAGGGTGACGACGATTCCGACTAGGGTGCAGACCAATAGGAAGAGGTAGATACCCCGGCGCTTGTAAAAGGGCTGCTTGGTCTTGCGTTGGTTTCGCTTCTTGTTCATGAGAAAGGAATGCAGCCCACAGAGGAGCTTTCTGGAGCACAGTCTTACCTAGGAGATGGCCAAGGGGCAACTGCGCGTTTGACGGAGGAAGTCATGGCTGAAATCGACGCCGAGGGCCCGATTTCGTTCCGAAAGTTCTTTGATTTGGTGCTGTACCATCCCGATTGGGGCTATTATGCGCGTCCCCAACAGTCACGAACAGGGAAAGAAGGGGACTTTTTCACGGCGGTTTCGGTGGGGCCCCTATTTGGGAGGATTTTGGCGGAATATGCCTTCGCGACTTGGGAACAGCAGGAGAAGCCGACGGTTTTTCGTGTCGTGGAGTGGGGAGCGGAGCAGGGAGACTTGGCGAAAGATATTTTGGCCGGAGGGCAGGGAATTGGAGGAGAATTTGCTCAAGCCCTGCAATACGCAGTGGTGGAGCCCCTTCCGCAGAAGCGAGCGGCGCTGGCGGAGGCTTTGGAAGGTGCTGAGGTGGTGGCGAAGGCAAAGGAGTTGACCCCGCAGCCGGGTTTAGTGATTGGAAACGAACTCATTGATGCGTTGTCCTTTTGGCTCATCCGCTGGGAAAAAGGGCAATGGCTGGAAAAACGGGTGGCTAGAGAGGGGGAAAGCCTCCGCTTTGAACTCGCCGAGCCCGATTCTGAGCTTTCGGACCGACTTGCTCTTGTAAAAGACACATTCAGCGAAGGCTACGAAACCGAACTCCGCCCTTCGCTTTCTCCTTTGCTTGCCGAAATGAAGTCCGTCCTTACCTCTGGAGAGATTCTTCTCTTTGACTACGGTTTCGAACGTAACGACCTCTACCATCCCTCTCGCACCACGGGCACCCTGCGCACGTATGGTCGCCACCAAGCTGACGAAGATCCGCTGGTCAATCTGGGCCAACTTGACATCACCGCCCATGTTGATTTCACCGCTTTGGAGGAAGATGCACAGGCCATCGGCCTCAACCCCCAACCGCTCACCAGCCAAGGCCACTTTCTCACCAAAGCCGCCGCCAGTTTCCTCACCAAAATGGACGGCCAAGTCGATTCGAACTTTATCCGCCAGTTCCAAACCTTGACTCATCCTGCGCACCTCGGGACGAAGTTTTCTGTCTTTCGGGCAACGGTCTGAAATAGGAACTTCTGCTTCAGTTGTATGACCTAGGACGCGAATTGCATGAATGGCTCTGGTTCAATGGGCTCTGAGTGCTTCCTTTACTTGCTGAGTCTGGGTTACAAGTTGTCATGAAAGTTTTGATTCTCTTGTTTGCTCTGGTTCTTCCGATCCTCGCTGAGAGGCCAAATATCGTGCTCATCTATTGTGATGATTTAGGCTATGGGGACTTGAGTTGTCAGGGGGCGGAGGGGTGGGCGACGCCAAATATTGATCGGCTGGCGGAGGAGGGGATTCGGTTTACCGATTTTCATGTGGCGCAAGCGGTTTGTTCTGCTTCGCGGGCGGCGCTTTTGACGGGGTGTTATGCTAACCGAATCGATATCGCGGGGGCGCTGGGGCCTGGGAGCAAGAATGGCATTCATGAAGACGAAGTAACTCTGGGGGAGGTGTGCCAGCAGGCGGGTTATGCGACGGCGGCTTTTGGGAAGTGGCACCTGGGGCATTATCCGCAGTTCTTGCCGGTACATCATGGTTTCGATGATTACTTTGGTTATCCCTATTCCAATGACATGTGGCCGAGTGGACCGGTTGAAATGAAACCCAAATGGCCTCGTCTTCCTTTGATTGAAGACGATGAGGTGATTGTGACGGTGGAGGACCAGACCTATATGACGAAGTGGCTGACGGAGCGTTCGGTGCGATTCATTCGGGAGAACCAGGAGCGTCCCTTCTTTCTCTATTTAGCTCATCCCCAGCCGCACGTGCCACTTTATGTGTCGCCGGAACGGGCGGGGAGTTCGTCCAACGGTTTGTATGGAGATGTGATGCAAGAAATTGATTGGTCCACGGGGGAAATTTTGAAGACGTTGGATGAGCTCAAGTTGTCGGAGAATACTTGGGTGATTTTCACGAGTGATAACGGGCCGTGGATGACCTATGGGAATCATGGCGGCTTGGTGGGGCCTTTACGGGGAAGCAAGGGTACGAGTTGGGAAGGCGGGGTGAGGGTGCCTTGTGTGATGCGTTGGCCAGCTCAATTTGAGGCAGGTTTAGTGAGGAATGAGCTTTGGATGACGATAGACTTGTTGCCAACCATCGCGGGGTTACTCGAGGTTCCTTTGCCAGAGCACGCGATTGATGGAGAGGATGCTTGGCCCATGCTCTCGGGAGCGGTGGAGGGGCCAGTGCAGGAGGCTTACTTTTTCTATTATGGCCGCAACAATTTGGAAGCGATGCGAATGGGGCCATGGAAGCTGATTTTTCCCCACAAATGGCGCGATGAACGCAGTGAGCCGGGGCAGGATGGCATGCGAGGGACCTACTTGTGGCCCAAGTCGGATTTGGAACTCTACAACGTGGATGAGGATATCGGGGAGACCGAAAACGTGATTGATCAGCATCCGGCGATCTTGGCGAGCATGCAGAGGCTGGCCGAGGAGATGCGGGCTGACTTGGGCGATGATTTCCAAAAGAAAATAGGCCCGGGCCGAAGAACGGGCGGGCGCTTGCAGAAGAAATAGCGGATCGAAGTCGGACTAAACGTAAGCGAGGCCGTCGGCGGTCTTTTCGATGGCTTCGTTGTTCTCGAGAAGTTCAGCCAAGGGGTCGTACTTCGCGGTGGTGAGGGCGCTGCGAGCGGAATTGGGAAGGGTGATGGGGAATGAAATGTCAGCGTAGTGGACCTTGAGGGTGTCGATATCGATGGTGATACGTGTTTCGGGAGCTTTGGTGACAAAGTCCGAAAGGGCGGTGATGTCTGCGTGGCTGGCGCAAACGCAGGGCATTCCCAAGGTAGTGGAGTTTCCGAAGAAAATTTCGGCAAAGGACTCGGCGATGACAGCGCGGTAGCCGGAGCGGTAGATGGACTGAGGGGCGTGCTCGCGAGAGGAACCGCAGCCGAAGTTGGAGTTTGAAAGAAGGATAGAAGCTCCCTCGAATTTGCTGTCGTTGAGGGGGTGGTCGGTTTTCTCGCCGGTCTCGGGATTGTTTTTCACGTCGTAGAACATGCCTTCGGCGAGGTCGTCGAAAGTGACGCACTTCATGAAGCGGGCAGGGATGATACGGTCGGTGTCGATATCGTTACCGAGAACAGGAACGGCGGTGCCGGCGACTTGGGAAATAGCGGGTAAAGACATTGTTGCGCGTGCGATAAGGCTTTTTTTCGCTTTGGGCAAGCCCACGATGCGTTGGAAATGCTGTCGCAGACAGGGAGGTGGAGGCGATTTTTGCCTCGTTTTCTAGGATTTTGGTCCTAATGTAGGAGGGAATATGAAAATGAAACGTCTCATACCCCTCTGCCTTTTGGCGGTGCTACCGGCGTCTGCCCTTGAGGAGCGGACCTTCCATAGCGCGGATAAGTCCAAGTCGTTCGTCGGTGAGGCGATTGGCTATAGTTCCAAGTCTGATACCGTTACGGTCCTGCGTGACAATGGTTCAGAGGTGAAGTTTAAGGTCTCTCTCCTTTGTGAGGAAGACCAAACGTATATTCGCGAAAACGGAGTGGTTCTTGCTGCGGCAAGCGCGACCACGGTTCAACTGAAAGAGTTTGAGGGCGAGCGACAGTCCACTCGTTCGGACACGATGCGAAGCGCAGTCACTCCTACGGGATACACGATTAATGTGCTGAACGGTTCGGGTGAGGTAATGGAAGATGTCACCGCGAATTATACGATTTATTATCGCAAGGGTACGAATTCGGGCAAGGGGAAGATTACCGAGAAAACGGGTTCCCTTGACCTCTACACCATTTATCCAAAGAAACGCTCCGAAGGCTTCAGTAGCACGGTGAGTTTGGAACGGGTTTCGACATCCAAATCGGGTGGCGGATGAGGAGGCGGTCCAGTAACGCCCGGCGGTCGCCGTGCAGATGAGCTGATTGGAGCGAAGGTTGAAATTGTTGTCGATGAAAAGGTCGTGAAGACGCACTATAGCGACAAGAAGCTCCCTGAAATCTTAAAAAAGGGTTGAACCTTCGACTTGTTATTTTTTGAGAAGGCCGACTGGAAACAGTCGGTCTTTTTTGTTCTCCGGCTTGGTGGTGAAAGCAAGTTGTAGGAAAGAGTTTGGGGCGTTGTCATTCGACGAAAGTCGACCCTCCTATCGGGGAGCTAAGTCATCTGTAGGCCTTTCATGGCGCCGGTGCTGGTGGCGAAATTGTCCTGCATGATGCCAATCGAATTGAGGGCGCTGAGGTAGAGATTGGGGAGGGGGTAATTGTCCTTTTGGTCGAAGGCGAGGTGCTGGCCGTGGACAAATTCTCCTCCCGCGAAGAGGACAGGCATGTTGCGGTTGTCATGAGAGGAAGCGTTGCCGAGGTTGGAGGTGAGGATGACCATGGTGTCGTCTAACAGGGTGCGTCCATTAGACTCGCTGTCTTTAAGTTGACGAAGGAAGTTACCCCAAGAGTTGATCATGGCTTGTTCGACCAAGGTGAGTTGGGTCAGCTTTTCCTCGTCGAGACCGTGGTGACTGAGGCCGTGGTAGCTTTCGTCGACACCCTCGATGCTACGCACGCCGTTGGTGGTGCAATGGAGGGTGATGAAGCGGGTGGAGTCGGTTTGGAGAGCCATGGCAATGGTGTCGAGCATAGCACGTTTGATGTCGGCAGCGTTGTTGTTGTCTGGGGTGCGGGGTTGGCCTTTGACTTTGGGTTTGGGCTTTTCGACCCAAGCTTTGTTCATTTCGAGGCGTTGTTCCAGCTCTCGCACGCTGGTGAACCAGGAGTCGAGTTTATCGCGGTCCCCAGCTCCGACTTCGCGTTGGAGCGCTTTGGCCTCAGCTCCGACGATATCCATAATGCTTTTTCCTCCTCGCAGGAGTTCGGTCTGACGTCGGCGGACTGCTGGTTTGTCGTCGATGAAGAGTTGCGCAAAGAGTTGGCGGGGGTCGTCGATGGCGGGGATCATGGAGCCGTTCTCGGTGTAGGAGGGGCTCTTTTGTTCGCCGGTATTGAGGGTGAGGGAGGGGAAGCGGGTCTCGTGTCCGAGGTGTTTCGCCATCAATTGGTCCAAGGAGATGGTATTGCGGCTGCCGCTGCCTTTGTTTGGGCAAGCGGTGAAGATGGAGGATTCGGCCCGGTGTCCTCCGCCGACTCCGGGGTGGGAGGTGCCGGAGATGACGGTGAATTGATCGCGTAGGTCTTGGACCGAGCGCAGATAACGGGAGGGGGTGTAATCGCGGCCGGCGTCTTTGGGAACGAGGTTGGGGGAGTGGAGGCCTAAGGAGAGGCTGATGCCGACAAATCGTTTGGGTGCGCGGGTTGGTGCGGCAGCGAAGGCGGGCGTCATTGCGTCAAGCAAGGGGAGGCCCATGACGATGCCGACGTTGCGCAAGAAGTGACGGCGGGAGAGCTGAGCTCCGGTATGAATGTGAAAGCTGGCCATGGTTCGAAAATATTGGGAAAGGGTTATTTTTGGAGGAAGATATCGCTGGTGAGGGCGGCGTGAATGAGTGAACGAAGACCGTAGTCGTGGTCTTTCGTTTCGTTGAGAATGCGGTTGATGGTAGGACGGTCGGCAAAGCGTGAGTCGGCACCTGTCGCGTAGGTGAGGAAGTGGTTGAGGAAGGCTTTGGCAAGCATGCGGGGGCGATTGGCGTAGATGTTTTTCCAGCCTTCCACATCAGGAAAAGTCTCTCCATCAGGGGTGATGCCACTGGGGTCGACGGTGGCTGATTTGGCGTTTTTACCGTAGTAGGTGCGGGATTGGCCAATGGGATCGAAGCTCTCGAGGGCAAATCCTTGGGGGTCGATCTTGGTGTGGCAGGCGGCACAAGAGGGGTCGGCGCGGTGTTTTTCAAGTTCATCGCGGATACTGATGGCACCACGAATGTCGGGCTCGATGGCGGGGACGTTGGCGGGTGGCGGAGGAATGTGGAGTCCGAGAATACGTTCGCCAATCCAGACCCCGCGAATAACGGGAGAGGTGACGGAGCCGTCTGCGGTGACTTTGAGGATGGAGGCTTGGGTGGTGAGTCCACTGCGGTCCTCGGGACGGAGTGCGACCTTTTGTATGCCGCCTCCAGGAGTGAGCTTGAGATGGTCGAGGAGGTAGTGGCGCTGGAGTCGGGTATCGAGCATGCCGAAGTCGGAGTCGACGAAGTGACGAACGGAGAGGTCTTTGTCTAACAGTTCGCGAAAGAAGGCTCTAGTTTCAAGGAGCATGGATGCTTGTAAGCTGTCATCGAATTTGCGGAAACGGCGTGGATCTGGCGAGGTGAAGTCGATCTCATTGAGCTGTAACCATTGGTCGGTGAAGTTCTCGATAAAGCGCTCGGACTTGGGGTCGGCGAGCATGCGATCGATTTGCGCGGTGAGGACTTTGGGTTTGGTGAGTTGGCCTTGGTCGGCCAGTTTGCGCAGGGTGGGATCCGGAAGGCTGGACCAAAGAAGATAGCTCAAACGGGAGGCGATGGCGTGGTTGTTGAGGGGGCCGGGTGCCTCAACGAAGGTGAGGAAGTGAGGAGAACAGAGAATGGCGCGATAGCCTTCGTGAAGAGCTTCGAAGAGGTCTTCGGTTTCCTCATATCGCTGGAGGGCGAGGCTTTGATAGGGAGTGAGTTGGCTCTCCTTGACGGGACGGCGGAACGCTTGGCTGGCAAAGGTGGCAATGAGCCGGTTGATTTCTGAAGTAGGGTTGGTGAGGACGGGGCGGCCGTCGCTAAAGGTGATGCCGGGGAGAAGCTTATCGCGCAGGGCCTGTCGATAACCTCCGGGGTAGATGCGGGTCATCTCTATGCGGTCGAAGGCGAAGGCAGTGTAGCCTTCTTTTTGGAGGTCACGGTTGTGATAGTAAGGGTGGCTGCGGGATGGCTTTTGGAAAACTGATTTTGCGCCTCCTTCTTTGGGTTCGAGTACGAGGAGGTGGCCTTCTTCCATCCAAGTATCACAGATAACGTCGCGAGGCTTGGAGGTGGCTTCGATGGATTGAGCGAGGAAGAGTTGGGCCTCGCTGGCAATGCCGGCCCCTGTTTTGAGGGTGCCCCAAACCACTCCGTCTTCGCCGGGGTTGATGGCTTGAAGATTCTTGATGGTGATGCGGTACCAGCCTCCTTCGGGGACGCGGGTGGCTTCCAACCGGCCATTGAAAGCGATTCCTCGGCTCCAGCTGTAGATGCGTCCATCCTTTTTCTGGGGGCCTCGGTAATTGCCGCCTCGAAAGTTGCCGGGCTCGATCAGGCGATCGGGCCAAAATTTGCGGGAGTAAGGTTTGAGCCCCCTTTGACTGCGGCTCAGTGCGATGTGGAGGGCGGTGTCGGCGGTTTGAAGGTATTGATTGAGGTGAAAGTGGCTGAGCTGCTGGGCGTCGGCAACGGTTTGAAATTCTCCGTCGCTTTCGTCGTTGGGCAAAAGTTTGGCGAGGGGAATGCGGATCCCGAGAAGGTCGTGAAGGGTGTTCTCGTATTCGGGGCGGCTGAGTCGCCGGCTGTGAACGCGACCTTCAGCTTCGATCGCCTTTCTATCTGCTTGGAGAAGGGTGGGGAAAAGTTCTTTGAGGAAGGCGGCGGTCTCTTTTTTGTCGGGCTGCTCTTCTTCTTGGGGGGGCATCTCGCCGCTTTCGACGCGGTCGAAAACGTGGGCCCATTTCTCAAAGTGGTGGGGGTCGGTAAGATTGAAAGGGGTGTCCTCGAGATTGAGGCCTCCTTTTTTAATTGAGCTGTTGTGGCAATCGTAGCAGTAGAAGGCAAGGGTGTCTTCGAGGAGTTCGGGGAGGTTAAATTGCTCGCCCTGTGCGTTGCCTATGGCCCCGAATGTGAGGGATGAGCTGCCAAGAAGTAGGGCTTGGAAGCTTTGGAGTGGCAGTTGAACGAACTTCATAGGGGGTGGTCTTGACCAGATACTGGAGGCGCGTGAAGGTTCTATCGAGTGAGGTGTTCGAGCTATCGGTAATCAATAGTCGTGCTCCTTGGAATGTAGTCAACGGGAAGTATTTGAAGTCTTGAGCTCGAAAAAATTCGAGAATTCGGTCTCTTTACTACTGAAGTATCGTTCAGAAAGAGAAAACTTTGCTTTGAAGTTTCCAGCGGTATTTTCAAGGATAGTCGCGGGTTCACTAATTCATGAGCGAAGAACGATACGAGATTAGGGGAAAAATCGGGCAAGGAGGAGTCGGGGCCGTTTACCGTGCCTACGATCGTAACCTGAATCGTGAAGTCGCGATCAAGCGGGTCTTAACGGAGGAAGGATTTGATCCCAATGATAAGGAAGATGAGGCAACTAAAGCGCTCTTGAAGGAGGCGGTAGCTTTATGCTCAGTGCAGCACCCTCATATTGTGACCGTTTATGATGCTGGGGTGGACACGGATGGGCCCTATGTTGTGATGGAACTTCTCTCGGGTCGCACCTTGGATGAAATGGTGGAGCGAGGGACGATGACTTGGCCTGACTTTCGCGAGACCGCGGTCCAGTGTTTAGAGGCTCTCATTGCGGCACAAGAATTGGATTTGGTGCACCGTGATATCAAGCCCTCGAATGTGATGGTGACTTGGTTGCCTTCCGGAAAATTTCAAGTGAAGTTGGTGGATTTTGGGTTGGCCAAATTTTCTGCAGCTCCGTCTCTTCAGACGATTGATCATGGTGACGCGGTCTTTGGATCGATTCACTTTATGGCGCCGGAGCAATTCGAGCGTGTTCCCCTCGACCAGCGCACGGATATGTACTCGTTAGGCTGTGTGTTCTTCTTCTGTTTGACGGGACACTATCCTTTTGATGGTGAGACGGCCCCCTTGGTTATGGCGGCGCATTTGCAGAATGAGTTTCACAAGCTCAAGGAGTATCGTCCTGATTTGCCGGACTGGGTTTGTCAGTGGGTGGAGTGGCATATTGCGCGCACCCCTGATGAGCGACCCCATGATGCGCGCGAATCTTTGGAGCGCTTTTTAGCTTTTGAGCAACCAGTTCCGCAGACCGCTCCGGTGGCCGTTGATGTGGTTTCTGCGTCGAGTCTTCCGGTGGAGCAGACGAATCAAGGTGGGTCCGGAACGCCTAGTCGATTGACGGGTCCTGTGCCTGTTCTGCCATCCGCTCGAGTGCCTGCAGCGGCGGCCCCCGAGGGAGAGGTTGCAGCGGTGACGGAAAGTGCTCCCGTTCGTGCCAAGTTGATCACAGGACCTATGAACACGGAACCGCCAGCGGAGGTTCCGGTAGCGGAGGTTCCGGTAGCGGCAGCAATTCCTTCAGAACCCTTACAAGGAGAACCTCCTACACAGTCCGTATCAAGTGGCGTCAAGATGGTGATTCCTCAGGCGATCACGCCACCGGAAGGAGCCAAGCCTTCTATTCATACGGGAGCGCAGGTCGTGCGAGCTACGACGGGCCCGGTTCCTGTTCATGCGGCCCAATATACCACTCCGGTGGCGCCAGTAACACCAGAAGTAGCTCAAGTTCCTCCTCCGCCACAGCCTCAACTGACGACACAGCTGGCGGCACAACTCTCTCAAACATCCCCTATGTCTACTGATTCTTCGACTCCGACTTCCGCGCCTTCTCCCTCGAACCAACTCAAGTCTGCCAAGGGCTCGGGGAATGCGGTTCGCATCGCTATCGCCGCTGTTCTTGGAGTGGCAATTATTATCTCTGGTGTGCTCCTGATGAATGTGATGGGGACCAGCAAGAAGGAGAAGGAACTGCAGGATTTGATGTTACAGGCTACGGACCCTACGGTTTCGGAAATTCCGCTTAGCAAAGAACATCTCGAAGGCTTCTTGTCTGCTTCGGCTGAGGTGGACTTTGATAAAGATAAGGGCGCTGTTTACCAGACTCTCTATTTGTCGAGCTCGACCGATGGGACCAATATTGATCGCCGGATTGCCGAGTTCGCCTCCACGGGGAAGCTCAATGAGCAGGTCCGGACCAAATTGTTCCAAGTCGTCGGCAAGAGGGGGGATGAGGCTGCAGTTCCTTATCTTCTGAAGTTCGCAAAAGAATCGAAGGAAAAGGACGCGGTGGTAGCGGCGATAGATGCAACAGGGAAAAATCTTTCCGGTCGCCACCTCTCCGATCTCTATAAATTGATTTCGTCTTCGCCATCGGTTGATGTGCGGGGGGCTTCTGAGCGAGCGGTTAAACGCTATTTGGTCGCGCAGACAAACAACTCTCCTGCAGCTAAGGATTTGGTGACGGCTTTCAAAGGTTCTATGGAAAAGGGACCTCGTGAAACCTTCCTTCGGCTTCTCGGGGCAACCGGAGCTCCTGAGGCCGCAGAGGCGGTGGAGGAGGCTCTCTCTTCGAGTGATAATTCTCTCAAGGTCTCTGCTTATGCCGCGCTTGCAAATTGGCGTGACGACTCACTGTTTGAGCAACACATCGGTGCGATGAGGGGAGAGAATGAGACCTTTTTGCGAAGCCATGCTTTTGATTCTGTGATCAGCTTTTTGAAGGGTGATGCCGAGTATGATGACGGGAGTGAGAAGAAGATGTGGCAGGCCCTTTCGAAAGAGTTGAAGGACTCACGAGAGAAGAAAGAATTTATTAGTATATTGGCGCGGGGCTCCGAGAATTGGGCGATGGCCTTGATTGAGCCATTGACGAAAGATTCCAATGACGACACTTCTTTCTTGGCCGAAAAGGCTTTGGAGGCGATGGAGCGCCGGAAGTAAAATTGGAATATGAAATGCTCTAATAACCAGTGACTGGAATTCTCGGCATCGTAGCTTTGCTCGGATTGGGCTTTCTCCTCTCGAAGGACCGGAAGGCAATTCGATGGAGAGCGGTGGGCGGAGCTTTTGCATTGCAGTTTTTGGTGGCGGTGGTCGTCCTATTTGTCCCGTGGGGGCGAACGGCTCTGAGATGGATGAGCGAGTTTGTGGGGGCGATTATTGGTGCGGGGCAGGAGGGGATTGAATTTCTCTTTGGGCCAGCGGGGGACTTTTCTTTGGGCTTCTTTTTCGCCTTCAACGTGTTGCCGGTGATTGTCTTTTTCAGTTCGCTGATTGCGGTCCTCTATTACTTAGGAGTAATGAATTGGATCATTACCTTGTTCGGTGGTTTGGTAAGTAAGCTTCTTGGGACGAGCCATGCGGAATCACTTTCGGCTGCGGCCAACGTGTTCGTTGGGCAGACAGAAGCTCCGCTGGTAGTGCGGCCTTATATTGCGGGCATGACCCGTTCTGAGCTTTTTGCCGTGATGGTAGGAGGACTTGCCAGTATTGCGGGTTCGGTGATGGCTGGCTATGCGAGCATGGGGGTCGAGTTGAATTACCTTATCGCGGCTTCCTTTATGTCGGCTCCGGGAGGGCTTCTTTTTGCGAAGCTGCTTTTGCCAGAAACGGGGAAGCCGGTTCGGAACGTTAAGGTTTATCAGGATGAGGAGGAGAAACCGGCCAATGTCTTTGACGCCGCTGCGCAGGGGGCTTCGAGCGGAATGCAGTTGGCCCTCAATGTGGGAGCGATGCTGTTGGCGTTTATTGGATTGATTGCGGTGATCAATCTTGGATTTGGGGAGGCTGGGAAGTGGTTTAAGGCAGATTGGTCTTTAGAGGGTCTTTTTGGCTGGGCCTTTGCTCCCGTGGCTTGGTTGCTTGGAATTCCTTGGCATGAAGCTTCTCAAGGAGGAAGCTTGATTGGAACGAAGTTGGTAGCCAACGAGTTTATCGCCTTTAAGTCACTGGAGGGTTTTCAAGCTGCCGAAAGTATTTCCACTCGCTCTCACGGGATTATGACTTTTGCCCTTTGTGGATTTGCAAATTTGTCCTCGATTGCGATTTTGCTGGGCGGGCTCGGAGTGATGGCTCCGGAGCGCCGGCCGGAGATTGCGAGGCTGGGGCTTTTTGCGGTTTACGCGGCGACGTGTTCTAATTTGATGAGCGCCTCGATTGCGAGTTTGTTTCTGTAACGAAATTCTCGTCTCGCATTCACGGCTTTGGATTGCTGTTTGTGGGGAGATACGGTTTGCTCGAGGGCATGGGAGAGGCGATTCGGATTTTGTTCTTGGGGGATATTGTGGGGGAGCCCGGTCGGGAGGCGATTTACCGTCGGCTCCCGGAGCTGAGGAAAGAGGAAGAAATTGATTTCGTAATCGCCAATGGCGAGAATATTGCGGGGGGACGGGGAATTACGCCCAAGCTATCGATCGACTTGCTGCGGGCGGGAATTGCGGTGGTGACAACGGGGGACCATGTCTGGGATCAGAAGGAGATTGTGGACTACTTTCCGACGGAGCCTCGGTTGCTGAGGCCTATCAATTGGCCGGAAGGAACAACGGGCGCTGGCAGTGTGGTCCTAGAAACTGACAAGGGAAAAGTCGCGGTGGTCAATGCGCAGGGGCGGGTCTTTATGCAGCCACCGCTGGAAGATCCGTTCACTCGTGCCGAGAAGGAAGTAAACCGCTTGCGCGCAGAGGGGGTGAAGGTGATCTTTGTGGATTTTCATGCGGAAGCTACCAGCGAGAAAATCGGTTTTGGACACCATCTCGACGGTAAAGTCTCAGCGGTGGCAGGGACTCATACCCATGTCCAGACGGCTGATGAGCGAATTCTACCGGGAGGGACGGCGGTGCTAACGGATGCGGGGATGTGTGGGCCTCATTATTCGGTGCTGGGCCGGGCGGTCGATAGTGTAGTCTGGCGTTTCCGGACGGGGATGCCGACCCGCTTCCCGATCGCGAAGGGGCCTGTGGAGCTGGGTGGTATGATTGTTGATGTTGATACGGACACGGGAAAAGCGCTCACAGTCAGAAGATTTCGTGAGATTATTGAGGAATAGTCGGCTTAAGCGGTCTTTTTCTATCGATGAAGTCATGCCCACCTTTTGACTTAGGTTTAAGGGCGGATTGGTTTAGAAGAAAGTTGCTATGACAACGCCACCTCCTATGCCAACCGGTAGCCCAGTGAGCTACAGTCTCGACGAGTTCGTTCAATCCACCTCTGAAAAAGATAAAGGCCATGGCTTTTTCGAGAAGGAGACTGAGCGCCTGTTGGAGGTGAACCTCAATGGGCGTGTGAATATGAAGAAGGGCGCGATGGTCGCTTATCAGGGTGATATTAAATTCACTCGTGAGGGTGCACTTGACCAAGGAATGGGTGGTCTTTTGAAAAAGGCAGTGTCGGGCGAGGGGATGCAGATCACCTACGCTGACGGAAACGGTAAGCTCTATCTCGCTGACTCGGGGAAAAAAGTGAGCATTATCAAGTTGAATGGAGAGAGCCTCTATGTGAATGGCAACGATATGTTGGCCTTCGAGAGCAGCCTGACTCATAAGATTTCGATGATGAAGAAGATGGCTGCGATGATGTCGGGCGGACTTTTCAATGTCTTCATTTCTGGTGAAGGTATGTTGGCGATTACCAGTCACTATGAGCCAAGAACCCTCCGAGTGACCCCTGGCAACCCTGTTTTTACGGATCCTAATGCGACGGTTGCATGGAGCGGGAATCTTCAACCTGAGTTCAAAACCGACGTTTCTCTCCGGAGTTTTATCGGACGAGGCAGCGGTGAGAGTTTCCAGATGAAGTTCGAAGGAGACGGTTTTGTGGTGATTCAGCCCTATGAGGAAGTCGTCATCACTCAGCAGGCAGGGTAACTTTTGAGGCCTGTTTCTATTGGAGATTGGTGCTCTTTTGCTATTCGAGAGGTTTTTTTCAAAGCCCAAGACGGCGGCGGTAGCGGCTTTTGCCCTTCGCTGACGTAATTTTTTGCACACAGGGGAGCGAAATGCCCCGAAATGCGCCAGAAAAAGGCATTTTCCAATTAGGAAAGCTAGAGTATGGTGCCCACCCAAAGGGCGAGGGTCATTCTCGCCTTTGAAACGCAACCGTTCATATATGTCTGATCAACCTGATCCTCCCCGCGATTCGAAAAAGCCTGCTAGCGAGCCGAATTCGAACTGGCGCGTCTTTCTTCTCTTTGGCCTCGCCGTCACCATCATCGTGCTTGCTTTCACGATGAGTAATGATGGCAAAGTCAACAAAGTCGCTTGGCCTGAATTTCAGGATCTTCTTCGCAACGACCAAGTTGTGATGGGAGACGATAAGAAACCACTCAAAGTTGTGGAATCTGGAGGCCCAGCGGGCTCGGTGATTAATGGCTACTATTTAGAGGAGGCTCCTGAGGGTAAATGGACTGAAGGTGAGAACTTCCAAGTGCCTGTTTCTCTCTCAGTGACACGAGAAAGTCTCTCTGACTTGGTGGGAGACCTTGCCAAGTATGAAGAGGGGACTGAGACCAATGGCGTCGAGATGTCCTTCAAAAGCTTTAAGTCGCTTCTCTGGAAGAACGCAGTGGTCTTGGATGGCGGTCCCGAATCACTAAAAATCGTCACCACACCTGGAAGCGACAATGCCGTGATCGTAGGTCGTAGCAAGAAGCAGGTTGAGGTCGCTTCTTCTGAAGATGGCAAGGATCCTGAAATGGCGCGCTTCAAAGTTGAGGTGCCGAACTACATGTATAAGGAGTTGGAATATCTCTATCGCAATGGTGCGGTGTTGGAGAAAGACAGCGGCATGTGGCAGTCAATTCTACTGAGCTTTCTTCCCATTCTCATTCTGTTGCTTCTCCTGTTCTTCCTGTTCCGCCACCAGATGAAATCTGCCGGTCGGGGAGCTATGAATTTTGGCAAGAGCAAGGCCCGTCTTCTTTCGATGGAAAAGGGCAAGGTCACCTTTAAAGACGTTGCTGGTATTCAGGAAGCGAAAGAAGAACTTCAAGAAATTGTAGAGTATCTTCGCGACCCTCGTAAGTTCCAGAAGCTTGGAGGTAGCATCCCCAAGGGTGTTCTGATGGTGGGTTCGCCTGGAACTGGTAAGACTCTTCTCGCTCGCGCCATTGCGGGTGAGGCGGACGTGCCTTTCTTCTCGATTAGTGGTTCTGACTTTGTGGAGATGTTCGTTGGAGTCGGTGCCAGCCGGGTGCGCGACATGTTCGAGCAGGGGAAAAAGAATGCTCCTTGTCTGATTTTCATCGATGAGATTGATGCTGTTGGTCGTCACCGTGGACACGGCATGGGTGGTGGTCACGATGAGCGTGAGCAAACTCTCAACGCTCTCCTCGTAGAGATGGACGGTTTCGATACCCAAGAAGGAATTATTATCATTGCGGCGACGAACCGTCCTGATGTGCTCGACCCTGCTTTGCTTCGCCCTGGACGTTTCGACCGCCAGGTGACTGTCTCTCTGCCGGACGTGAAAGGCCGTGCCGAAATTCTTCGCGTGCACTCCAAGAAGATTAAGCTTTCAGCAGATGTCGACCTTGGTGTTATTGCACGAGGAACCCCTGGATTCTCAGGAGCAGAGTTGGCGAACTTGATTAACGAGTCTGCCTTGTTAGCTGCTCGTAAGAATATGAAGGCAGTCACTCTTCCTGAACTCGAGGAGGCACGCGATAAAGTCCGCTGGGGACGTGAGCGTCGCTCCTTGGCTTTGAGCGAAGAGGACAAGCGTAAAACGGCGTATCACGAAGCGGGTCACGCGATTTTGAACGTGATTCTTAAGAATACCGATCCCCTTCACAAGGTGACTATCATTCCTCGTGGACCATCTTTGGGTTCTACGATGTTCCTGCCTGAAAAGGACAAGTTTAGCTATCACAAGCTGGAGATGCTCGATGAGTTGGTCGTCTTGATGGGTGGACGTGTTGCTGAAGCGATCGTCCTTGATGATGTGGCCAGCGGTGCCAGTGGAGATATTCACATGGCAACGAACCTAGCCCGCAGCATGGTCTGTGAGTGGGGTATGAGTGAAGCCCTGGGAATGGTCGAGTATGGCGACGGTGGTGGCGGAGAAGTTTTCCTTGCGCGTGATATGGGCAAGTCGAAGAACTACTCCGAAGCGACTGCGCAGAAGATCGATGCCGAGATTAAGCGTATCATTGATGAGGCCTACGCCAAAGCAACGGAGCTTCTGACCAAGCATCGAAACGATTTGGATGTGATTGCCGACGCCTTGATGGAGTTTGAGACTTTAGATGGTGCTCATATTGTTGAGTTGATGGACACGGGTTCGATGACCAACCCTCCTAAGTCCCCCAAGCCACCAGAGGTTCCCAATGATACTCCGAAAGCAGCCGCGAGTAAGAGCGACTCCTCTTCAAAGGATGACGATGAGCCTCTCGCCGGGGACATCGTGGGAGTTCCTGCGTAACGCGGACTTTTAGAAGCTTAATGAAGAGAGTCGTCGCGGTATGCGGTGGCTCTTTTTTATTTCTTCTCGGCGAAAAAAGTGGTTACGCCTGCGCTCTCATCTTCTTCGTCTTGTTTCGGGAGAAAGTCCCAGAAGGTGTCCATTAGCTGAAAGCCGGCAGCATCTAACAGGTGTAGCCAATCTTCTTCGACGCAGTAGC
This sequence comes from Roseibacillus sp., assembly GCA_051251855.1. Classification (GTDB taxonomy): domain Bacteria; phylum Verrucomicrobiota; class Verrucomicrobiia; order Verrucomicrobiales; family Akkermansiaceae; genus Roseibacillus. Next base: position 143,439 of record JBPOGI010000007.1, on the reverse strand, counting down.
GAATCACTTGGGTGGACTCGTGTTGGCGTTCGATGTCGTCTCGGTTAGAGATCTGGTAGCGATGGCTTCGGGTGAGGATTTGAGCATCTTTGTCGATACGGTGTTTGGTCTCGATGCTGGCCCTTTTTCCGTTAGGCAAGGTGAGGCTGTGATCAGGGTAGAATTCGTTTTCGGGGAGTTCGTTTTCGACCTCGGCCCAAGGATAGAAGACGGAGAAGTAGAGCCCGCCGCCCACGGGGAGGCGCTCTCGCAGATGCATGACTGCCGCAATGGGGTCGGGGAGAAGTTGTAGGGTGAAGGCGGGGATGGTGATGGCCTGATATTGTGCTTCGGAGGGCAGGGCAAAGAGATCGCAGCAGTGAAGCGTTGGGGTGAGTTCTTGTTTGGCAGCAGATTCTTCGCAGAGCGCGATCATTTCAGGCGCGTTGTCGAGTCCTTCGATTTGGAAGCCTTCTTTGAGGAGGGGGAGAAGGAGTCGGCCCGAGCCGCAACCGAGCTCGAGCGCTTTTCCTGGGTGTCGTTGATGGAAGTCTCGGAGGAGCGCCAGCTCCGCAGCGGGGCCTTCTGCGTCCCAGAAGACGTCGTGGAGTTCGGCTTCGAGTGATTGATACATGGGAGGTATTGTCTTTGCCGGTTTCCTGTGCGCCAGTCCAATATGATGGATTTTTTCAGGGATAGTGAGGAGCAGCATGGTTCTGCCATTTTTGAATGGTGTTGGTGAAGGGGGCTATGGTTGTCTAGGAGATGGTTTTTTCGCTATTAAGCCGTTTCTCGCTGGTGGTTTTCCTTCTGGGCACAGATGTGATGGTAGGGCAGGACGAGCTGACGACTCCCGAGATAGCACTGAATCGATTGATTGAGGCTCCGGAGTGTTGGAGTCTGACTCCGAAAGACTTGGCGAAAGCTTTTCACGAGGATGATAAGTTTGGGTTGGTCTGGCTGACGAAGGACAAGACGCGCGCTAAACTGAGCCGCTATCGGTTCACGAACATCGAAATTGATCTGTCGCTTTTTGAGAAGAAGGTTCCGGTGGATGAGGTGGTGGTGGACTTCGAGAAGGGGAGGGTTAGCGTGGTAAGCTTATCTCTTTTTAGTCGTGGCGATTCAGCGAGAATCTCGACGAAGGATTTTAAGGAACGCTTTCTTATTTGTGGAAAAGAAGTGGGTTCGATTTTGGGAACGAAGCCACAAACGCGCAAAGCGAATGCGAAGCAGGGGATGCCGATTGAAGGTTATTTTTGGGAGTCAAAGAAGGGGCTGGCGCTGCTGACTCATAATGAGGGTGCGCTAAGCACGGCTCAGGCACCCGCGTTCTTGCGTCTTAGACTGGCAAGTCCGAGGAGCAAGAGTCCACTCGTTCAGGCGATGCGAAATCGTCGTGGTGGGTGTGCAGTGAAGTTGAGCCAACTCAGGAGTCGCGTTCGGAATGATGAGGAAGGAAATACCTTCATCGCTGATTTCCCGATGGTTGACCAAGGGAACAAGGGCTACTGCGTGGTGGCGTCGGCGCAGCGGGTGTTCGAATACTATGGGGTGGGTATCGATATGCACCAAATTGCGGAGATTGCTGGTTCGGATCCCAGTCGAGGCACAAGCTCTTATCAGATGGCCAAGGAGCTCGATGAGATTGATTATCGGTTCAAGACACGGTTGGAAGTGCTTGCGATGATTTCGAGCCGTCGGCAATTGTCGGAGATTAAGCAAAGTTCTGATGGTTATCGAGTTGGCAAAGCGATGGATCTGCGAGGCTATATCAAAGATATCAAGAGCTCTATTGATGAGGGAGTGCCGCTATTGTGGGGCCTTCAGCTGGGGCGCTTCCCGGAGACTCCGAATCTCAATCCACAGACTGAAGGAGGGCATATGCGGACCATTATCGGCTATCAGGAAAAGAAGGGATTGGTTATTTTTTCTGACTCATGGGGGGCTGGCCATGAATTCAAGACGATGACTTTTGATCACGCATATCAGGCGACGACTGGGCTTTTTCGGTTGAAGCCGATTGTGAATTGAGTGGGTGAGAGAATGAACTCTGTAGCTGATCGCGATCGAGAAGAGGGTCGTAGCTAGTGATTTGAGCGCGGGAGAGTGCGGCAGCTTTGATTTTGCCATTGGAGGCTGGCGCGGGATTTGCTTTCTGGTCCATGAATGAAGTTAATTCGCAGGACCACCTTTTCCCGCATGAAGCTACGACTGGCCCGAATTTACGGGCCAGAGAAGGCGGACCAGTTGTCGGATCGGCTTTATATGCTGATAGGGCGCTACGGGGTGCAGCCTCGTGATGGTTACGAAATGGGGGCAGATGCGGTCAACTGGACGGAGCAGGACGTGGTTTTGATCTCCTATGGCGATATGATTCGGAGGAAGGGGGAGGAGCCTCTCTCAACGTTGAAAAATTTTTGCGACCGACGACTGCGCGATGCCGTGAATGGGATTCATATCTTGCCGTTTTCTCCTTCGAGTTCGGATGGGGGATTTTCGGTGATTGATTATCGAGAGGTGGAGCCCTCCTTGGGGGGGTGGGGAGATGTCGAGCGCATTGGACGCGACTACAAGTTGATGGTCGATTTGGTGTTGAACCACTGTTCGCGGGAGAGCGACTGGTTTAAGAGCTACGTGCGAGGGATTGCGCCTTACAGCGAATATTTTATTGAGGAGGAGCCTGAGCAGGAGTGGCTCAAGAATGTCACGCGTCCTAGGCCCCATGATTTGTTGTCACCCACCGAGACGCCAGAGGGGGTAAAGTATATTTGGACAACCTTTAGTGCGGACCAAGTGGACGTGAACTGGGAGTGTCCCGATGTTCTTTTCGACTTTTTGGATATTCTGTTAGACTACGTGGCTCGGGGAGCTCGTATTGTGCGCTTGGATGCGGTGGCCTTTCTTTGGAAGAAAAAGGACACGACTTGTATTCATCTTCCGGAGACGCATGAGATGATTAAGCTCTTTCGTGACGTTTTGCGAATCGTAGCCCCACACGTAATTCTCCTGACGGAGACAAACGTGCCGCATGAGGAGAATGTTTCTTACTTTGGAGAAGGAGATGAGGCGCAAATGGTCTATCAGTTCGCGTTACCGCCGCTTCTTCTGCATGCGCTCTTAAAAGGGGATTCTCAGTATCTCCAGAAGTGGGCAAGTGGTTTGGATAATTTACCCGAGGGTTGTAATTATTTCAACTTTACGGCCAGTCACGATGGCGTGGGAGTGCGTCCATTGAGTGGTTTGGTTCCGGCTGAGGAGTTGGATTGGATGATTGAGCGGGTGAAGGAGAGAGGAGGCTTGGTGAGTTATCGCGCCTTGCCTGATGGGGGGAAGGCTCCTTACGAGATGAATGTCACCTACCGGAGTGCCATGGAGGTGATCGGTAATCCTGAAATGGGTGCGCGACGGTTTATTTGTTCGCAGGCGGTGATGCTGGCGATGGCGGGGATTCCGGGAGTTTACTTTCACTCGATTGTCGGGGAACACAATTGGTCGGAGGGCCCCGAGCGGGAAGGGGGCGAGCGTCGTGATATCAACCGGCGGAGGTTGAGCTGGCGCGAAATCGAAGAGCTTCTTGATGACCCTGATGGAGAGGCGGGCTGGATTGCGAATGTCTACGCGTCAATGTTGCGAGTGAGGCGTGGGTGTTCGGCGTTTCATCCGGACGCTGCTCAGACGATCGTGCCCACAGAGGGGAATATGTTCGCGATTTTGCGGGAGTCTCTCGATCAGGAGCGTCGGGTCCTGTGTGTGTTTAATTTTTCAGAGGATCCTTTGGAGGTTGAGGAAGAGTGGGTGGAGGGTCTTCTCGGGCACGCGCCAATGCGGAATCTGCTTCGACGTAAGAAGACGCTGGATGAGACCGACTGGAAGCTGGGTGGCTACGAGTGCGTTTGGTTCGAATAGCGGGCGGTCTTTTCGGACTTTCGTTTTTGGCCGTCTTTGTCCATAAGAACCGGCCATGGATTTTCGGATTCTGCTCTATTATTTCTACAACGAGATCGAGGATGTGGAGAGTTACCATCGTTGGCAGTTGGAACTCTGCGAGCGCTTGGAACTGCGAGGGCGCATTCTGGTGGCAAAGGAAGGGATCAACGGAACGGTTTCGGGGACAAGGGAGGCTACCTTAGAATATCAACAGGTAATGGATGAGCATTCCTTGACGGAGGGTATGGAGTGGAAAGTGGATCCTGCGGAGGGTCATGTATTCCCAAAGCTATCCATTAAGGCTCGTGATGAAGTGGTAAGACTGGGATTGGGCGGGGAAGATTTTTCGCCCCGTGAAGTGACGGGGGACTATCTCGCCCCGAAGGAGTGGAAGGAGATGATGAAGGACGACGACGTGGTCATCATCGACGCGCGTAATGATTATGAATGGGAGATGGGCCGGTTCGAGGGGGCCATGCTTCCAGACGTGCCAAGCTTTCGTGACTTGCCGGGCTGGGTGCGAGACCATCGTAAGGACCTAGAGGGGAAGAAGATCATGACCTATTGCACGGGAGGGATTCGCTGCGAAAAGTTCAGCGGTTTTCTTAAGCGAGAAGGTTTCGAAGACGTCTTTCAACTCCACGGCGGCATTGTGACTTATGGTAAGGATGAAGAGGCGAGGGGAGAAGGCTTCGAAGGGAAGTGCTATGTCTTTGATGAGCGCATTGGAGTGGAAGTGAACCGCACTTCTGGGGCTAAAATTATTGCGCGCTGCAAGTGGTGCGAGGAGCCTTGCGATATCCAAATCAATTGCAGTTACATGCGTTGCAATGAACGTCATTTTTGCTGCTCGAGCTGCGAAGCCAAGCATGCAGGTTATTGTGATTCGGTTTGTCTCGATGCCGTGGTCGCCACAAAGCTGGCAGTGACGGGGGTGTAGGTTGAGCTCCGTTTTCGGCTCGGAATGCACTCGGACTTCGCCTCTTTAGAGTCCTGAGAAAATCATCTGAAAAATGTCTGGAATATCATCTCTATCAATGAATTCTGTTGGGCAGAACCTATGACTTTGAGCCTTCATGTGTGGATTTGAGAATTTTGTGCGAGGTGGTGTGATGAGATCGTCTCTCGTTCCTTTATTGGCTTAGCTTATGAGCGAGTTTTTCATGATCGTAGGCTTCGGCCTCGCTGCTTATGCCATTGTTGCCAATGATTCGATTCAGACTCTGGGCACCTTTATTAGTTCAAATTCAAAACGGCCTTGGTGGGCTCTCTGGCTTTGGGTTTCTAGTATTTTAGTGGTAACTGTGGTTTGGGGTTGGTTGCAAAATGGCGGAGATCCCGCCTTTGGTCGTCTTGCTGCTTCAGGAAAGAATATTCCTTTCCCTTCTGACTATGGAGGCACGTTTCATTTTTTGTTTATTCTCCCGCCTTTGGTGTTGGTCATTCTGACGCGCTACGGCATTCCGGTCAGCACGTCGTTGCTTGTTCTTACCGGTTTCAAGGGTCTAGTGGCGGCGCAACAGGGGAAGGACGCCAAAGGGGCGATCGATCTTTTCCAAGGGATGATGGAGAAGTCGCTTTCTGGCTACGCCATCGCATTTGTTCTTGGTCTTCTCATTTTTAGCGCTGTTGTTGGGACTGTGGAGAAGCGTTTTGCGGCTGAGCCTGAAGAAAAGCGAAATAACCCGCATTTCGGTTGGGTCATCTTTCAGTGGGGGACTACTGGGTTCCTTTGGTCGATGTGGCTGGTGCAGGACCTCGCCAATATCTTTTGTTATCTTCCGCGGGAACTTACTTGGTGGGGCCTTGCTCTTTCCTTGGGTGGGATGGTCTTGTTACAAGGATGGATTTTCCGCGAGCGAGGCGGGAAGATTCAAAAGGTGGTCACCTCCAAGACCAGTACGATGGATGTTCGATCGGCCACTTTTGTGGACTTACTTTACGCGGTTGTGCTTCTCTTTTTCAAACTTGATGTTCTCAAAATGTGGCCAGAAAAGTTGCCAATGAGCACAACTTGGGTCTTTTTGGGGCTTTTGGCTGGCCGGGAGATTGGTCTCGCCTTGCGCTTAGGCCAAAGAAACCGAAAAGAAGTGTCGAAGTTGATTTTCTTGGATGCAGGGAAGGCTTTGCTGGGCTCGGTCATCGCCATCGCGCTCGCGCTCTTGCTCCCTATACTCTTGAAGATGATGAGTTGAGTCTCCTTTTTCTTTGCAAACTTAGGAGAGGGTTGGTGCTGCATGGGCAAGCAGCTGGCCCTTCGCACGCTGCAGGTGAAAGGCCTTCATTCCTACTTGGAGGGCTCCTTCGTAGTCAGCTTTGAGCGAGTCGCCAATGTGGAGGACTTCTTCAGGGGGAAGGGCCAGTTCTTTTAGTAATCTTTCGAAAATTCTGGAATCGGGTTTTTGAGACTGGGCTAGGGAGGACGAGATGGCGATTTCGAAGAAGGGGGAGAGGCCGAGACCGTCGAGAATGGGATGGAGGCGGTCGTCAAAGTTCGAGACAACAGCGAGGCGGTATTTTGCAGAAGCCTTTTCAAGGAAGGGAAGGGTGTCGGGGTAGAGTTGCCAAGCGGAGGGTTTTTCGTAGTGGGCGAAGAGTTGGTGGAAAAGGCGTTCGAACGCCTCTGATGGAGGGATTTCGGTGGCTTGGAGTACTAAGGCTCTCCACCACGAGCGTTCGGCAGTGTGACCGTCTGAGTCTCCATCGTAAGAAGGAGCTGGAGAGGCTTTAAAGGCGGCTCGGAATCTCTTTTCGACCTCTGCTGGTAAGAGTGCGAACCCTTCCTGGTGGGCGAAACGGGTGTAGACTTCTCCCACCGGTTCGGAGAGGTCGAAGAGAGTTCCGGCGGCGTCGAGGGAGATTGCCTTCATGATTTGACCCTGTCGGAAGGAAATAGCGGAAGCGAGCAGGGATTTCGCACTTGCTTTGCAGGGGAATGGCCCCTAAGACTTCGCCCGAAGACATCTCTTGAAATGGCCAAGGGTGGGTTTAAAGGCCCACTCTTTTCTGTCTCAAGAGGTTAACCTCGAGACCTTATGACCAACGACATCGTTGCCCTCATCGATTTTTACGAACGGGAAAAAGCTATCACTCGCGAGCGAGTGGTCGAAGCTTTGGAGTACGCTTTTACCTCAGCTTATCGTCGCATGGTGCCTGGCGCCGATGCGATTGAGATTCTACGGGCCGAAATTGATACCAAGAAGGGTGAAACTAAAATTTTCGCTGACCTTGAGGTTGTGTCTGATGACGACCATCAGGATAAGTTCAACGAGGTCCCTGTTTCTTTAGCGCAAAAGCGAAAGGCTGATGCTGCGGTGGGTGATCGGATGGAGTTCAATGTCACTCCCAAGAATTTTGGTCGTATTGCGGTGCAGACTGCTAAGCAGACTATGATGCAGCGTCTTCGTCTCGCCGAGAAGGAGATGATGTATGATGAGTTCAAGGACCGAGCGGGCGATATCGTCAGCGGTTCAGTGCGTCGCTTCGAGAAGAACGACGTTATGATCGACCTCGGCAAGTTCGAGGCTCGCATGCCTTCCCGTGAGCGTGTTTCGACAGAAGATTACAACGTGGGTGACCGCATTCGCTGCTATGTCGTTGCGGTTGATAATGATGCTCGCGGCCCTGAGATTATTCTTTCTCGCAGCCATCCTGCCTTTGTGCGTCGCTTGTTCGAAGCCGAGGTTGCTGAAATTTCTGACCGCACGGTAGAGCTGAAAGCGATTGCGCGAGAAGCGGGCTATCGCACTAAGGTCGCGGTAGGCACCAATGACGACAAAGTCGATCCGGTAGGTGCTTGTGTTGGTCTTCGTGGTGCGCGTGTTAAGAACATCGTTCGCGAGCTTAACAATGAGAAGGTGGATATCATCCGCTGGAGCGAAGATTTGCAGGACTTTGTCACTGATGCTTTGAAGCCAGCGATCATTCGGACTTTCAAGGCAAATGAGGAAGACAAAGTGATCCACGTCACCGTGGATGAAGAAGATTTAAGCAAAGCGATTGGCCGTCGTGGTCAAAACGCGCGTCTTACCTCCAAGTTGGTGGGTTGGGATGTGCAGGTGCGCAAGGACGAGACTCAGCACGAGCAGTTCGAAGCACGTGTTGCAGGCGCGGCGATGACTTTGGCTGACGAGCTCGGAATCGAGCCCTTGATTGCGGATAAATTGTTCCGCGCAGGGGGAGCGACCGCTGATTTGGTCACCCAGATGCCGATTGAGTATCTCGAAGTAGCGCTCGAAGGCGATCGCGCTTTAGCAGAAGAAATTTTGGGCAAAGCCCAGGAAAAAATCGGGGGAGGAGCCGCGTCTGATGATGCGCCCGCCGCCGTAACCGGAGCTGACGTGGAGGAAGAATCCCCCGCAGAAGATGCTCCCTCAGATGCGAGTGAAGAAGCTGCGCCCGAAGAGGCCGCAGAAGAATCACAGTAAACATAAATCTGGGGACGACCGGTGAAAACGAAGGAACGATTGCATGGCAGAAGACGGAAAATCGAAGGACGAGAAGAAGAAAAAAGTGCTGAGCCTCTTAGACGAGGATCAAGCACCTAAGAAGTCACGCCGCGAGAAGCAGCGTGACAAGCAGGCGGCTGTCGAGGCCTCTGAACCAACGGTCGCGAAACAAAAGAAAGCGGCTCTCGATCTGGGAATTGAAGACGATGCGGCTCCCAAGTCTGCCATTAAAAAGACCAAGAGATCAGGAAAGGATGTCTTGGCCCCCATTTCTAAAATCAAGGAAGAAGATGGTGAGTTGGTCTCTCTCGATGAGGCTAGTTCAGTAGCACCTCCAGCTGATGGCGAAGGCGACGACACTGCCAGTGAAGAAGGTGATGACGGCAAGACTATTAGCCTTAAGCCGCCCATTATTGTGGAAGACCTCGCTGCGCGTATGGGTCTGAAAGGCTTTGAGATCATGAAAGATCTCATTGCTCTGGAAATTTTTGTGAGTCCCAAGCAGGCGATTGAGCCTGAGATTGCGGAAAAAGTTTGTGAGGTTCATGGCTTTGTCTTCGAGCGCGAGAAGCGCGAAAAAGGCGGGGGAGTTCATAAGGTTGAGGAAGTTATTGAGGAGCCCGAGCCTGAGATTGAAGAGCCGGAGGACAAGATGGTTCTTCGTGCTCCCATTATCACCTTCATGGGTCATGTCGATCATGGTAAGACTTCTCTCTTAGATTATCTTCGTAAGTCGAAAGTAACTTCCGGCGAAGCGGGTGGAATCACTCAGCATGTGGGCGCTTACCAAGTGGACCACGGTGACCGTCCGGTAACCTTCATCGATACCCCTGGCCACGCTGTCTTCTCGGCGATGCGAGCGCGGGGAGCAGATGTCACCGACATTATCGTTCTCGTGATTGCGGCTGATGACGGCATCATGCCTCAGACCAAGGAGGCGATTAGCCACGCCAAGGCTGCTAATAAGACGATCATCGTCGCGATCAATAAGTGCGACCTTCCCGCTGCAGACCCGACTCGGGTGAAGACGCAACTGATGGAGCACGAACTCACCCCGACTGACTTTGGTGGTGATATTGAGTGTCTTGAGGTATCCGCTGTTACTGGTGATGGCATGGATGAATTGCTTGAACTCATGGCCTTGCAGGCGGAGGTCTTGGAGCTGAAGGCCAATCCGAAGGCAAATGGCCGCGCGATTGTCATCGAGTCTCGTATCCAAGCGGGTAAGGGGGCGACAGCTAGCGTCATTGTCGAGAATGGAACACTCAAAGTCGGCAAGCCGTTCATTTGCGGTCCTTTCTCAGGAAAAATCAAAGGTCTCATCAATGACCGTGGCGAACAGGTTAAGGAAGTACCTCCGGGTTACCCGATCGAGGTTCTTGGTTTCTCCGACTCACCTCATGTAGGTGATGAACTCGTCATCATGGAGACCGAACGCGCAGCTAAGAAGTTGGGCGAAGAGCGTCAACATGAGCGCCGCGAGGCTCGCCTCGTTCGTCCTAAGAAGAGCCGCATGGAAGACATGCTTTCTTTCGTTGAGACGGGTCAGAAGACTACGCTCAATCTCATTCTACGCGCTGATGTGCAGGGTTCGGTACAAGCGATCCAGCAAGCAGTCGGCGACATTGAATCCGAAAAGGTGGACGTGAAGTTTCTTCATGCCGCTACCGGAGCCATCAGTGAATCCGATATTCTTCTCGCCAGTTCTTCCGATGCGGTGGTTCTTGGTTTCAATACTAAGGTGGAGGGAAAGGCTGTGAAAGCAGCCAAGTCTGAGGGAGTGCAAATTAAGCTCTTCTCTGTGATTTACGAACTCCTCGATCAGGTGCGCGATGCGATGCTTGGATTGTTGGTTCCAGAGAAGCGGGAAAACATTCTTGGTCATGCCGAGGTGAAGCAGGTCTTCAAGGTGAAGAAAGGCAAAGCCGCTGGTTGTGTCATAGCAAAGGGCAAGGTGTCCCGCAATGCGCATGCACGTGTCCTTCGTGGCAGAACTCCTGTCTTCGATGGCAAGATGTCGACTTTGCGTCGCTTCCAAGATGAGGTGAGCGAGGTCAAGCAGGGTATCGAGTGTGGTATTCGTTTGGGCAACTTCAACGACTACGAAGAAGGCGATATTATCCAGTGTTACACCCTAGAGAGTATTCCGGTCGAACTATAGGTTCGGTTGCGTCTTTTCTGATTCGAGTTTAACTTACTTTTATGTCCCAGCGTCTCCAACGTGTCGATGAACTCCTTAAGCGGGAGATATCAGCAATCATTCAGAAGGATTTTGAATGGAAGGGACAGTTGGTTTCGGTCAATGCGGTTGAAGTTACCAAGGATTTGCGCGAAGCGAAAGTCTGGGTCGGCATTCTAGGCGGCGAATCTGAGCCTGTGCTTGAGCTTTTGGGGCGTAAGCACGGTATGATTCAGAAGAGAGTTTCGAACCGTGTGAGATTGCGTTGCACACCTGTTTTGAGTTTCCGGCATGATGTCTCGGCGGAGCGGGGAGTGGATATCGTGAACTTGCTCGAGGAAGTCGATAGAATTCCGACCGCAGGTGAATCGACGGAAGAAGGATAGGTGACTAGCTGGAGTGACGACTTGAGTCGTCGATATTTGGCTGTTAGGAAGTTAGCGGCTCGTTCGCCAGAATATCATGAAATTCCTCACCTTTTTTGCGATTTTGGTGGTTGTGCAAGTTGTCTCTGGAGAACCGCAGCGTGTTAAACCCTCTGCGGAAAATCCTACCAAAAAGGGAGATGAGGACTTATTGGCTGAAAGTGTTACTGACCCAAAGGGGAGGCCTTATTTTCCGAAAGGGCGAGAGAAATACTACGGCCCATACTATAGAGCGGCAAATTTGCCGTCCTTTCAATCAACTCAAGTAGCGAAAGGTGAAGTGACCTTCAGGGCTGCTGTATTTCCTTCGTTTTCGAAGCCCTTGTTCCTGACATATAGACGCAGTGAGACTGGAGCAACAATCTCGGTAGCGAGGCTCAGTGGAAGATGTGTTATTACCGACGGGCCAGGTGAGGTAGAGCTTTCGGGTCATATTGCGATGAGTAAAAAAGCCGCGAAGGGCTTCGAAAAGCTTGCTGAATGGCATGTAGTCCGTGATCCGTTCAAGAAATTGGATCATCGGCTTCTGCCGCTTTACGAGGGACTAGACGGCACGACTTGGGTCTTGGAAGTTGTGAACGATGAAGGTTACACTATGGTGGATGTTCAAAATCCTGAATCGTTTGAATATGTTGAGAAGCTTGTGCGGGAGGATTTTGAGAAAGAGGTTCGGAAGAACCCTTCCGAATATCGTCTTCCAGACGAATTCAAAAATTATGATTTACCCGATCTCGATGTCGGGGTGCTCGCGAGCTTTCTTGAGGACCTTTTGATGATTGCTGAAGTAGAGATACCAAAAAATGGGGGCGATGAACTCCCTAGGCATGTCGGTCCGAATTAGAATAGGCGAACAAGACGCAGAGTGAAAAACGACCGCGCTGTTTAGCCGGTGATTGATGGGGGACGTGCTAAAGCGTTTCTAGGTGTTGATTCTCAGGCTGAAGCCTGGGGCTCCCTGTTTTAAAGGGACTGGAGGAACTTGATGAGAGCGGCGCGGTCCGCTGCGGGGAGGGTGCGGAAGTTTTCCTTGGAGGTTTCTGCTTCGCCGCCATGCCAGAGGATGGCTTCTTCGAGGGTGCGGGCGCGCCCGTCATGGAGATAGGCTTCGCCGCCACTGACTCCTGCTGTGAGACCGATGTTCCAGAGGGGAGGGGTTCGCCATTCTGAGCCAGAAGCATTTTCTTCGCCCATGTTATCAGCGAGGCCTGGTCCCATATCGTGAATGAGGAGGTCGGTGTAGGGGTGGATGGTCTGATTGCGCAGTTCCGTCATGGGGTGGAAGGCGCTCGTGGTGTGGGTGGGAGTGTGGCAGGAGGCGCATCCTGCGGTTCCAAAGATTTGTTCGCCGGCGAGAGCTTGCGCATCATCAAGGTCGCGGCGAGCGCCGACACCGAGGAGGGCGACGTAGCGATTCATGAGATCGAGGTCAGCGTCGGAGAGTTCGGGTGACCCGCTGCTGGTCTGGCCATCTAGAATGGGAGCCAAGGAGGTGGTGACTCCCATGTCGGTATTGAGTGCTGCCGCAATTTGGTCGACGAGGCGTGGTTGGCTTGCTCGGGAGGTGAAGCGGCCAAGGCGGGTTTCGCCTGTAGTTGTGTCGAGGACGGTTTGAACACGTCCGCTGATCCCGTCGCCGTTTTCGTCGGTGGGATCTGCAAGGGAGAGGATGGTGCTTTCGCTGATCGCTTCGAGGAGTCCGAGTCCAACGAGTTGGGGTGCGACTCGAACTGAGAAGTGGCTCGGAGTTGTTCCGGTGAAGGTGTAGTTAGGTTTGCGAAGGGAGTAGGCGGTGCCGTCTCCATATTGACCGTTAGTCACGGTGTAACCGGAGATCGTTGCGTCGCCTTCGGGGCTTCCGGTGTTACTTTGTGGTTGCAGGACCGCGCCGAGGATTGGGTGTGTGGCACCGTTAGCATCGTCGCCTACTTTGACCACAGATTGTAGCATGGAGGAACCGATGGCAGGTGGGAGAGCGCGACCATTATTGGTGTGGCAAGAAATACAACTGCGGTTGATGAATTGGTTGCCGAGTTTGGCCACGTGTTCGGTGAAAATGGGGTTTCCTGGTTCGGAGTGAGAGCCGGTGTCGAAGCTAGTGTGATGAAGGCGGCGGCCTAATAGAAAGGGTTGGGTATTAATGGGTGCCAAGTTGCCCGCCATCTGCTTGAAGCGGTTGTCGGGCTCGTTGGAGTATTGATAGGGCAGGGTGGTGAGGCCTCCGAGCCATGCGTTCTCCGGGAGAGGGTAGGAGTCGAGAGGCGGCCCCCCGGGGACGGTGATTCCTTCCCAAGGAACAATGCCTTGTCCCACGATGTAGAGCATGGTGGTGCCGTAGTAGTTGTTACGCCCGTTTTGAGCGCCAGCGAGAAATTGGCTGATTTCGATTTCGATCCGATCACCGATTTGGATAGGGCGGAGCTCGGGTTGTTGTTGGTTGAGAACCGCACGGTATTGATTTGGACCCACGAGGGTCGCAATCATGTTTTGGTGGTATTCGGCAACGGTGCCAATCCCTCGGAAAAAGGCGCGAAATTCGGCCGCTCCGAGAGGTGCTTGGGTTGTGTAGTTGAAGGTGACCGTGGTGCCGCCTTTTGCCACTTCGTCCACAATCTCGATGTTCATGGACCTCTCTTCCCAATACCAAGAGAGGTAATGATCGTAGGCCATGAAGTTTCCTTCCCGAGCATGCCGATCGCGAGCACGGTCGCCGATGTAGGTGACGAGGGCGGTGGGGGTGTCGACAGTAGTGGCAGGTTCGAGGGGAGTGCTGGCATTGAAGAGGGAAACGATGCCGGTCCCTTCGAGGGGATCTACGACTTCGGGATAGTGGAGGCGGTAGAATTCGGCAGGCTTGGTGAGTGGAACGAAGAAGCTCTTTGGCCCGCCATCGCCGATGATTTCGGATTCGATATTACTCCAGTTGCTGAGGTCGGTAGAGGCGACGGGTTGGTAAGGGACGTTAGCCTGAGAGTCCCAGCTCAGCATGGAGACGGGTTCGCTAGACACCACAAGAGTGTTGATGGTGTCGGGGATTGCTTCGGTGCCTTCTCCGAGTGTGATGTCGTCGATGAAAATTTCGCCATCGGCGTCGGTGACAGCTCCGGTAACGAAGCGAAAACGAATGCGTGCTTCGACCGCGCTAGTAGGAGCGATGAGGTTGGGCTCAGAGATTTCGATCCAGCTGCCGATGGTGCCGGAGAAGCTTCGTAAGCCTGAGCTTCCAACGGTATTGTTAGAGGAATTGAGCCACTCGACTTCGTATTGTTGCACGTAGGAGGGACCGGAGGAGATTTGTTTGGCCCAAAAGGAAAAGTCATGACCGGATCCCCCGGTAACTGAGCCACCTGCAGCCACTACGAGTTGGCTTATGAGACCTTCGTCTGCGACGGAAAGCGAGGAGTGCATGGAGTAGGAGCCAGTGTGAGCTTCGGCGTTAGAGCGCTGAGGTGGTTGGTTAGCTCCGGTGCTCCAATGGTCCGCGATAGTGCCGCTCCCGTCTTCGAAGCTCCCGTTGACTGGGCTGGCAGGTTGAGCAGGAGTGCCGGGGATGGTTTCAAGGACCTGGTATCCGGTCCATTCTTCTTCTGGGGAGGTGAGGTAGATTTGGTTAGAATCGTCGCCCTCGAGTTCTGCACCGAGGTTGGTCCAAGAGACTCCAGAGTTCGAGGATCCTTGGAGCTGATAACTACGTCCGCTAGTGGTAGGCCAGGAAAGAACGGACTCGAACCCGATGGTGAGATTGGGTTCCGTGCCAGGTGCTGCCAAGGAGAGAGCCATGAGGAGAGAGCTCTTCAGGGCGAATTTTATAAAGGAGGACGGCATAGTGATTAGTTCTGCAATATTGTGCAACGTGTGAGCTTTTGCAAGGAGCATTCCCCGTTGTCGTCAGACTCTTTGGTTGTGGTGAATCAAGGGTTTGTGGGAGGATTAAAAGCAGGATGTGGTATTTCGAACTGAATGGAACGCAGCAGGGACCGGAAGAGACTGAGCGGGTTCTGCAAAGGCTTCGTAATGGGGAATTGTCATCATCTACTTTGGTTTGGCGGGAAGGGATGGGGGACTGGCAGCCTCTCTATACCGTTGCTGAATTGGTTCAAGAGAACCAAGTTTTACCCGCGAATCATTCTCCTACGAGTATTGGAATGCCCCAGCCTCCGCAGGGCTATCCAGGGACGGGGATGATGCCGGTCCAAAATGGAATGGCACTGACGAGTATGATTTTGGCGATTAGCTCGGTGGTGCTGACCTTAGGTTGTTTGGTAGGCTTTATTCTTGCGGTTCCGGCCGTCATTTTCGGGCATATCGCTCGTAAGCAAATTCGGGATGGAGCGCATATGCAGACGGGTGATAGTATGGCGCTGGCGGGACTGATTATTGGTTATATCGTCTTGGGGTTATTTGGGGGTATGTGCATTTTCTTTGTCGTATTGATGATTATGGGAGGAGCGGGAGGCTCCTCTTTTCCCTAGCAATGTGTGTTTGATTGGAGCCGCTCTCTACGCTGGATTTATTGGGGGAGTTCTGGCATAGCAGGGGTATGTGGTTTTACGCGAAAGATGGTGAGCAGCATGGTCCTGTGGAGGCTGACGATATTCGTTCTCGGTTGAAAAGTGGGGATCTCTCCAATGGAACGCTTGTGTGGCGGGAGGGAATGGCGCAGTGGTCTCCGTTGGGAGAGGTGCTTGAGTTGCGTGAGCCGGTTCCTGTTTCTGGTGAGGGTAGTCAAGGGAGTTCGGCTGAAAGTAGTAGTGCTGCCAGCGCTGTCGCGACGAATTCGTCGGACCCTTATGTGGCACCCGCAGTCAGTCAATTGTCACAGCCAGCGCCGCAATTGATCGCGCCGGTGCAGCAGAATACGATGGCATTGGTGAGTATGATTCTCGGGATTTTGAGTATTGTGCTCTGCTCAGGCCTTCTCACAGGGATTCCAGCTATCATCTGTGGTCATATGGCCCGAAAACAGTTCCGAGAGTCGCCCACTCCGCAATCGGGTGAAGGAATGGCGACAACGGGTCTGATTCTTGGCTACATCGCGACTGTCTTATCGATTTTGGGAATTATCGCCTATGTGGCCCTCATTGTCTTTGCTGTCACTGCGGCTCCGTCGGCATCGAGCCCTGTATTCACGCCTACGCCATAGGGATGTGGCATCTTTGGAGTTCCGAGAAAGCGGGGACGAAAGTGAAATCAAGTCGAAGATTCATTGGCGAGCTTCCGTAGGAGGGTTAGTTTACAGAGCACGAAATGAGGTATGATTTTAAGATTCCGATCACCTTTGAGCACCGAGTGGTGTTCGAGAGGGACGTCTTTGGGGAGGGGAACAGGACTTTGGAAGAGTTGCTGGGTGAGCAAACCCAAAAGACGAGCCGGATTTTCGTGTTTCTCGAAGAAGGAGTCAGGGAAGTCTTCCCTGAGTTGGCCACTCAGGTGGAACTGAAGCTAAACACGCTGCCGAGAACAGATTTCCGAGGCTTACTGGTTTTACCGGGAGGTGAGGAGTGCAAGCGAGACGATAGCGTCTACCAAAAGGCTTGTGATGCCATCGCTGGAGCGGGTATTGATCGGCATTCTTTCGTTTTTGTTATCGGAGGTGGAGCCTTCTTAGATGCGATTGGCTATGCTGCGACAACGGTCCATCGTGGGGTGAGGTTGGTTCGTTTTCCGACAACAACTCTTTCGCAGGACGATAGCGGTGTGGGGGTGAAATCGGGTATCAACAAATACGGAAAGAAGAACTTTATGGGAGCCTTTGCGGTGCCTTTTGCCGTGGTGAACGATTTTAATTTTCTGCACACTCAGCCAGCTGATGTTCGGCTTGATGGACTGGTGGAGGCTGTAAAGGTAGCGTTGGTGAAGGATGGGGAATTTTTCTCTTGGTTAGAAACTCATCTCGATGAGCTAGTAATGCTTGATGAAGCCGCTTTGGAAAAAGCAGTAGAGCGCTCGGCGGTATTGCATGCGAGCCACATCGCGCAGGGCGGGGATCCGTTTGAATCAGGCAGCAGTCGGCCTTTGGACTTTGGTCACTGGGCCGCTCATAAGCTGGAACAAATCAGTGACTTTGAGCTCAGTCATGCTCGTGCAGTGTCAATCGGTTTGGCTCTGGATTGCCTTTACTCGGTGAAAAAAGGGCTGCTCTCGATGGCCGATGGTGAACGAGTCTTATCTCTCTTGGAGAAAATGGGCTTGCCCTTATGGAGTGAATTTTATGAGTCCCGAAATGTAAGCGGTCGTCGGGAAGTTTTCGAAGGGCTGGAAGAGTTTCGCGAGCATTTGGGTGGGCAGTTGACTATTTTACTGTTGAGGAGTCCCGGCCAAGGAGTGGAGGTGCATGAGATGTGCGAGGAGGCTTTGGAAGAGTGTATTGTGGAGTTGAAGGAGCGGGCCTGTAGTTTGGTTTAGATACTCATGAAACGATTGGCTGTTCTCAATGTGGTAGGCCTTTGCGAGCGCGAGCTGCAGGAGATGCCGTTTCTAAGGTCGTGGGCCGAGGGGCGGGAGCGAGCGTCGTTTAAGCCTGTATTTCCGGCGGTAACTTGCACGGCTCAATCGAGCTATCTCACGGGGAAGTCGGTTGATGAGCACGGGATTGTCGGGAATGGGTGGTACGACCGTGAGGCTGCGGAGGTGAAGTTTTGGAAGCAGAGTAATCACCTCGTTAAGGGAGAGAAACTCTGGGAGCGCTTGCGTCGCGAGAATCCTGGCTATCGATGTGCGAAGTGGTTTTGGTGGTATAACATGTATTCAAGTGCTGAGTTTTCGATGACTCCTCGTCCGATGTATCCTGCTGATGGGCGTAAGGTCTTTGATGTTTATGCGCAGCCGTTTGATTTGCGTGAAGAGGTGAAGAAGGCGCTGGGGAATTTTCCTTTTCCTGCTTTTTGGGGGCCTCGGGCAGGGATCGAGTCGTCGCGTTGGATTGCAAATTCGGCAAAGTGGATTGAGGAGCGGGAGAGCCCGGATCTGAATTTGGTCTATCTCCCGCATCTTGACTACAGCCTGCAAAAATATGGTCCGAAAGCAGCTGAGTCAGTAGAAGAAATGAAGGCGACCGACACGCTGCTTTCTGACTTGATTCCTTTTCTTGAGGGGCGGGGTGTGGAGGTAGTCGTTCTCTCTGAATACGGGATCTCAGAGGTGAAACGAGTGGTGCACCTGAATCGGCTTTTTCGCGAGCAAGGGTGGATTACGATTAAGGATGAACTCGGTTTGGAGCAGCTGGACTGTGGTGCCAGCAAGGTCTTTGCGGTGGTGGACCATCAGGTGGCTCATGTCTATTTGAACGACCAGTCCCTGAAGGGGGAGGTGCGTTCGCTGCTTGAAAAGACGGACGGCGTGGAAGAAGTTCGAGAGGGCTGGGAAGGGGTTGGAGGAGAACGGGGAGGGGACTTGGTGGCTATGTCTGAGGCTGATGCGTGGTTTAGCTACTATTACTGGTTCGACGATGCGCTCGCGCCGGACTTTGCGCGCACGATTGATATTCACCGCAAGCCGGGATATGACCCTGCGGAACTTTTCGTGGATCCCGAACTGAGATTTGCGAAGCTTAAGATTGCGGGGTTCCTAGCAAAGAAAAAATTAGGGCTGCGTGGGCTTTTGGATGTGATTCCCCTTGATGCCAGTCTGGTCAAGGGCTCGCACGGGCGTGATTCCGTGAGTGTGGAAGAGCAACCGATATTGATCGGCCCTCAATTAGGTAAAGTCGCGACTGCTGAGGGAGTCTTTGACTACCTTTTCTTAAGAGCGTCGGCGCGTGAGGAAGGAAAGTCCTGAGAGTCCCAGAAGAAGAATCGTGGAGGGCTCAGGGATGGGGACGAGGTTGATGTCGATAAAGTCCTGAATCTCGGTGGCGTAGTTGCCGGTGTAGGAGTATACGGACAGATCACGAGTTCCTCCAGCAAGGTTGATACTTCCTTCTCCACCGGCAACACCCCAGAGAACGAGTTCTCCGCCATCGACGACGAGGAGAGGAGAACCAGAGTCGCCTCCATTGGCTGCAGATTCGTGGGTCTCGTAGGTGAATCCAGGGTCGGTGGGCTCATTCTGAATCGTGTAGACGGAGTCGGTCGTTGCAATCACGGTTCCTGCCCCATTAGTGAGGTCGGAGTCGGCTTGGTAATACTCGACGCGATTTTCACCTACCGCCATGTTCGTGAGGTCGTTGTTGGCGTATCCACCCGTCGATGGGGTCAAACCTACGGTGTAGGCGAATTCCGGGCCGGGAAGTGGGACTGGGAATTCGGGAGTGTTGATGGGGATGGTGGTGAAATCATAGCGCGCGATCGTAGTTGGAAGGGGTGTGGCAAAATAGCCGAGATAGAAATCGGTAGAGCCAATCCTCATTCCTCCGGCAAACGAGCGCACGTGGGAGGTAGTGTTGTCCTGTTCGTAGAACGTGACAGCTCCCGAAGCTCGGAAGTGGTTGGCTGTGATATAGACGTTATCTGCAATGAGGGTTGCCCATCGGCCATTGTTTTGGGTGGTCCGGCCGATACCTGAGAAATCGAAGGCAGAGCCTATAAATGACGGATCGTTGGCGAAGCGGTCATTGGTTGCGGCAGAGAAGCTGTCAATGTCTGACTGCGCGACCGCCAGAGAAGGGAGCAATAAGAAGATAGGGAGTAAGGTTTTCATGGGTTTTGGATAATACTTAAGAAGCCTTTAGCATAAGAGGGGGGTTATGTAGATGCTAAAAATCCCAAGTGAGAAATTACTGTCGTCGTAAAAGGTTAGGAATCAACCTTAAAGCATCATCGCGGTCTTTGATTGTCCCTTCAAGCTGTTGATTTTGAATCTCATCGAGGATTTCCCGAAACATGGGCCCGGGCTCAAGACCCCTTGTAATGAGGTCCTTTCCGGTGACGAGAGGAGGAGGAATGATGGGCTCGTTGGCGAACTCTTCGACCTTTTCGCTAAGAAAATCGAAGTTGTCGGTGAAGCCGTTGGAGGAGGCGCAATCGACTTGGTGGAGTTGGAGCTCTAAAGGGAAAGTAGGGCGCGCCATGAAGCGCTTGAGTTTCGCCGCGCGCATGTCCTGTACGTTCATGAATTGCATGTGCCGCGCGACCATCTCCTTAACGTTGGCGATGGTGTCGTTGGAGTAGCGAAGCCTGCGCAGGATTTCTTCGGCCATTTCGGCGCCGACGGCATCATGGCCAGAGAAGCGAATGCGTTGATCTTTCTCGTCCCAAGTATAGGTCGGAGGTTTGCCGATATCGTGAAGGAGAACCCCGAGGCAGAGCTCAAGGGGCGCGTCGTCGGGGAGGAGATCGAGGGCAATCTTGGTGTGAGTGTAGACGTCTCCTTCGGGGTGCCACTGGGGAGGCTGTTCGCAACCGACAAGAGGGAGGGCTTCGGGGAGAAAGCGTTGCAAGAGGCCGGAATCGAGGAGAAGTTGGAGCCCAAGGGCGCGCCGAGGATGAGCGATGATACGAGAGAATTCGTCGCGGATACGTTCGGGAGAAATTTTATCTAAGAGCTCGGCGTTGCTCTGTATTGCCTGCCAAGTGTCTTCTTCGATGGTGAAATTAGTTTTCACTGCAAAGCGAACGGCACGGAGGAGGCGGAGGGCGTCTTCTTGAAAACGGACGTTGGGATCTCCGATGGCGCGAAGGACTTTGTTAGAGAGGTCCTCTTGGCCGTCGACGTAGTCGAGAATCTCGTCAGTGAGGGGGTTTTGGAAGAGGCCATTGATGGTGAAGTCGCGGCGGCGGGCATCCTCCTTGGCGGTGGTGAAAGTGACGGATTCGGGGCGGCGGCCGTCGTGGTAGGATCCGTCGTGGCGAAAGGTGGCGATCTCGAGGTGATGTCCGTTTTCTTTGACGAGAATCACGCCGAAGTGGGCACCCACGGCGTTGGTGTTTTCGAAGAGGGCTTGCACTTGCTCGGGAGTGGCGGAAGTGGCGATATCGAAGTCCTTGGGGCGCTGCTTGAGGAGTTGATCGCGGACACAGCCTCCTGCGAAGAGGGCTTCATGACCCGCTTCGATGAGGCGGGAAGCCACCGAGGTGGCGGTCTTTCGAAGAGAGGGCATGAGGTTGAGGTGAAACGCGGGTTGGGTTTACCAGTCGAGGCGAGCGATACGCTGGGTCACGTGTAAAATCGCATCGGCGACTTCATCGTTGCTGTAGTGCTCCTTGGCGGTCGTTTCCAGAATAAAAATGAGTTCGTCTTCGAGGGTAGGGGCGTTGTTGTGGGGAAGATTGCTCCCAAGAAAGCGCATATACCAGTGAGGAAAGATACGTTTGGATCCGATGGCTAGGGGAACGGTTGAGAGGACGTTATGGCGAGGATCGATGGCGATTCTAGCCATCAAGTTTTCGACATTTTGTTGCTCGCCCTCGAGATACTGCAAAAAGAGTCCGTTGCGATAGTAGAGATAACCGCTGATTCCCGACTTTTCATTTTTAGCAGCTGAATTGTCGGCGAGCTCCAAAAGAGTTTCGTCGTCAAAGTCAGTGAGTGCCTGACTGCTGTAAGCAATGCCAAAACCCATTGCGAACGTTAGGCAGATGATATTGTGGTGTGCAAGTAGTGCTTCTTATTTTGCCTCGTTCAGGTCTCCGATTCTTTGAATGCCTAACAGGGTGAGATTTGAATTCACATTTTTGATTTCAGGCATTCCGGAGGCTATGAGTGCGGCGTCGCCTCCGGTGGCGTGGATAGAGGGGGATTCGGGGAGTTCTTTCGCAAGGGCAGATAGGATTTCGCGAATGAGTCCTCGGTAGCCAATAACGGCGCCGACTTGCATGGCGTGTTCGGTTGACTTGCCGATAGCGCTGGCGGGTTCTGCTAAGTCGATGCGGGGAAGAAGGGCGGTGCGTTGGTGGAGATCACTACAGAGGGCTCCCAGTCCGGGGGCGATGACTCCACCGAGATAGGTGCCGCTGTTTGTTGCAGAGACGACGTCAAAGGTGACTGCGGTGCCAAAGTCGATCACGATGGCCGATTTTTTCAGGGGGGCGATGGCGGCGGCGTTTGCAAGTCGATCGGGACCAATTTGATGAGGATGGGGGTAGTCAACAGTGATGGGGAGTTTGCTGAGATGGCTGACCTGATGAGAGGGGATGCCGGCGAGTGAAAGGGTCTCCGCAAGGAGGGCCGCTTTCTCGGGGACGACGGAACAGATGGTCGCACGGGAGATGGTCTGAGAGGGGAGGTTCTGCTGAATGGACTCTGGCGAAAGTTCGGTGGTTGGAATCACTGCGCGCCAGTCGAGGAGTTCTGAGCCGTTGGCGAGTGCGAACTTGGTGCGGGTGTTGGAGTTGTCGATGAGAAGGTGGATATAAGTGAGATAAGGGAAAGAGAGCAGGGGGCAAAGAAAAAGCGACCGGTTACCCGGTCGCTTTCTTGTATGAACTAAGTGAAATTTAGTGAGACTAGTCGGTATATGCAGGAACTCCGTGCTCTGCAACGTCGAGACCTTCTGCTTCTTCTTCCTCGCTGACGCGAACGCCCATGATGAGCTTGATGATGAAGAAGAGGGCGAAGGAGAAGATGAAGGCGAATGAGTAGACGCTGACGACTCCGATGAGCTGTGAGACAAAGCTCGCACCTCCGAAGAAGGCCAC
Organism: Roseibacillus sp.; assembly: GCA_051251855.1. Lineage (GTDB taxonomy): Bacteria > Verrucomicrobiota > Verrucomicrobiia > Verrucomicrobiales > Akkermansiaceae > Roseibacillus. Next base: position 120,908 of record JBPOGI010000007.1, on the reverse strand, counting down.
CGCAAGTGTTCCCCAAATACCGACGACACCGTGAACCGAAATGGCACCCACTGGGTCATCAATCTTGATTTTGTCGAAGAAGAGGATGGAGAATACCACGATGACTCCACCGACAGCACCCATGAGGACGGCGAACCAAGGTCCAACCGAATCAGCACCTGCAGTAATGGAGACCAATCCTGCGAGGAGACCGTTGAGTGCCATAGAGAGGTCAGGCTTCTTGAGAACAATCATGGAAACGAGAATGGAGGCAACTCCGCCCGCAGCCGCTGCCAAAGCAGTGGTAGTGAAGACAAGACCGAGAGGTCCAGGATTCGCAGAGAGGACTGAACCACCGTTGAAGCCAAACCATCCGAAGAAGAGAAGGAATACGCCCACTGCAGCCAAAGGCATGGAGTGTCCGAGGATAGGCTTGATGCCATTCGCAGTATATTTTCCGTTGCGTGGTCCAAGAATGATAACAGCTGCGAGTGCCGCTGCGCCACCAAATCCGTGAACGACAGTAGAACCAGCGAAGTCGTAGAAGGCAGTGCCGTCTTCGCCTCCGAGAGAGCTGAGGAATCCGCCACCCCAGTGCCAAGAACCAGCAACAGTGTAACCGACAGCCACCAAAATGGTGGAATAAATCATGAAGGCTCCGAGCTTGACGCGCTCAGCAACCGCACCTGAAACGATGGTCGCTGCAGTTGCTGCGAACATGGCTTGGAAGATGAAGTCACCATAAGCGGTCATGGCGAGAGCAGTGCCTCCATAGGTGAAGGTGTCGTTGTCACCACCAGTCAACCCAGAGATGGGGCCGTTGATGCCAAGAATGCCAGGAATCTGCCAACTATCGACAGGGTAGTGAGTGTTGAAACCCATTGCAGCATAAGTCAGGAGACCGATGCTGATAATCCAGACGTTCTTAAAAAGAATGTTAACGGTGTTCTTCTTCTGGGTAAGGCCTGCTTCAAGAGTGGCAAAACCTAGGTGCATAATGAACACCATCGCGGCAGCGATACATGTCCAAAGCATAGAGGTTGTGAAGAAATCGAAGGCATAGGCTGCGTCGCCTTGGGCTTCGATAAGTGCCACATAATCAGCATCTTTTTCCTGACCGAAGGCTGTTGTCGCTAACGCAAAAGGAGCGAGGAGCCATGGGAGTTTTGATTTTGGTGATATCATGTTGTTTCTTGACTGGATTGTATGAGTCGGGCAATCAAAAGCAGAGGGCGTGCCAACTTTGTTTCGGTGTCTTAAAGTATTGAGATCGAGTCATTGGGGGCTCTCCTTGGTTGCCATCAAAATGATTTTAGCTACTAATTCATGCCTCTTATGAATTTCATTCATCGACATCGACCGGTTGGGCTAGCACTGTTTCTTCTGCTTGCAGGAGTGGGAACCGCCTTCGGCCAAGAAGGGGAGGCCTCGGTTCTTGATAGTGGGAACACTGCTTGGATGATTACGGCGACCGTTTTGGTGCTCTTTATGACCTTGCCTGGACTCGCGCTTTTCTATGGCGGGTTGGTGCGGTCGAAGAACGTGCTCTCCGTTTTGATGCACTGCTTTGCGGTCGCTTGTTTGGCGTCGCTGGTTTGGGTGGCGGTGGGCTACAGCTTGGCCTTCAGTGGTGGTAATGCTTGGATTGGGGATCTCAATAAAGCCTTTTTGAAAGGGGTTGGGGTCAACTCGATGGGCGGTTTAGGGGATATCCCTGAGACGGTATTCGTGATGTTCCAGATGACCTTCGCGATCATTACTCCTGGTCTTATTGTGGGTGCTTTTGTGGAGCGGATGAAGTTTTCGGCAGTGATGCTTTTCTCGGCGCTGTGGTTGGTGATTGTCTATGCACCTGCGGTGCACTGGGTTTGGGCTGACAACGGAATCATGCTTGCCTGGGGCGCAATTGACCTTGCGGGGGGAATTGTGGTTCATGCAACGGCCGGTGTTTCGGCTTTGGTTTTGGCGAAAATGTTAGGTGCTCGCAAAGGGTTCCCGAGCAAGTTGCAGCCTCCACACAATCCCGGCATGGTCATGATCGGTGCTTCCATGCTTTGGGTGGGCTGGTTTGGATTCAATGCCGGTAGTCAGCTGCAGGCCAATGGTTCGGCAGGAATGACGATGCTCGTGACCCATCTCTCCGCTTCGACGGCAGCGCTCACTTGGGCTGTGGTTGAGAAAATCAAGACTGGTAAATCCGGATTGGTGGGTATCGTAACCGGTATGATCGCAGGAATGGCGACCATTACTCCCGCCTCTGGAGTGGTGGGGCCGATGGGAGCGATCTTGCTCGGCTTCCTCGCGGGGGTGATTTGTTACTTCATGTGTGGAATTGTTCGTAATGGCCTCAAGATTGACGATTCTCTCGATGTCTTCGCTGTTCACGGAGTGGGTGGTATTTTGGGGACTTTGCTTGCGGCAGTTCTCGGACATCAAATGTTCGGTGGCGTGGGCGGCGAGTTCAACATTGGAAGCCAGTTGGTCGTTCAAGTGCAGTCACTTGCAATCACGATTGGTTGGTCAATAGTCGCGACCGTTGTCATTGTCTTTATTGTTCGCGCGGTGACTGGACTCCGTGTTTCTGAAGAAGCGGAGCAAAATGGCCTGGACCAAGAGGAGCACGGCGAGACCGCTTATTCGCTCGACTAGTCTCGATGGTAGGGACCGTTTGATAAATGGGTTGCGAATGTTGGCTGACTTCGTAAAGCGCCATTCGCGCTCTTTGTTTGCTGGTGTCTTGGCCTTCTTCCGGTGATTTACTGTCGCTTGATCAAAACGACCCTACCGACGCCTTGAGTCTCCATTTCCCTCAAAAAAACGAGCCCTTCGATTGAAGGGCTCGTTTTCTTTTGAAAGGGTATGGAAGTTGGTCGTTATTCGGCGGCTTTTTCTTCTTTGGTGCCGAACTGAGTTTCGAATTCGTGGAGAAGGTTGTGAAGCTCTGCGACGGCTTCGGGGTCGGTTGACTGCTTGCACTTCATTGCGGTGACGATGACCTTGTGGCAGAGAGTGAGTTTCTCGATGTAGGCGGGAGCCTCTGCATCGACGGTGGTGGGCTTGAGGCGTTGGGCGAGGAAGTAGTTGAGGACTTTTTCTTGAATGGCCTGGGCGTGGGACTCTTTGTTAGTGACCCAGCGAGTGAGTTGGTGTGCGTTGGCAGATGGGTCCTTTTGTAGCTCCAAGATGGTCTTGCTTGCCTTCTCGATGGTGATCCAATCGGTGTGCATGGATTGAATGACGTTGTTGTCGTCATAGATTCCGCAAGGGACTTGGCAGTGTGCTCCGAGGTTGGGAGCAGCGAAGAGGGCGAGACCAGCGAAGGCGCAAAGCAGTGTATTTTTCATGACTTTGGTAATTTAGAGCCAAGTGGGGAGGATGCAAGACGGAGATGCGCTGGTGCAGGATGATTATTTTTCATCTCTGAGGCCTTGGATAAGATGAGTAAAGAATTGGACTCCGTATTCGAGGTCGGAAATTTTGATGAACTCATTTGCGGTGTGGGCCTGGTCTATGGAGCCGGGGCCGATGCAGACGGCGGGGAGACCAGCGTCGTTGAGGTGGGCGGCATCGGAGAACCATGGGGCGCCGACGAGGTGGCCGACTTCGCTACCGGCCTGAGTGGCAGCGAGTTTTTTGAGCCAAGGATTGTCGGCGCTGACGTCCATCGGCGGAGCTTCGCTGGCTTGGGTGATGGTGAGGGGAAGGCGATGTTGGGTGATGAGTTCTTGTAGTAGGTTTTTGGCTCCACCGTCTTGCTGGAGGTCGGGGGTGAAGCGAATGTCGAGGGTCGCTTGGGCGTGGTCGGGGACTATATTAGTGCTACTGCCGCCAGCGATGGTGCCGATGTTGAGGGTGGAGTGTCCGAGGATGGGGTGGGTATAGGTGGCGAGGCGGTTGGTGAGCTTGCGATTGAGGAGGTCGAGGGAGGCGGTGAGCTTGAGAATGGCATTTTCGCCGAGATGAGGTTGGGAGGCGTGGGTGGCTTTGCCTGTGGTTGCGACGGTGGCCCAGAGGGAGCCTTTGGTAGTGTGTACGAAGTTGAGGGAGGTGGGTTCGCCAACGAGGGCGAATTCGTAGTCGGCGGCGTGATGTTGCGCGAAGTGTTTGGCGCCGGGTTGATGAGATTCTTCGCCCATGAAGGCGACGAAGTCGACTGCGACGGGTAGGGTGGCGAGGAGGTCTTTGTTTTGGAAGAGGGCGGTGAGCATGGAGGACATGGGACCTTTGGTGTCGGAGGTTCCACGGCCCCAGATTTTTCCGTCTCGCTCTTCGGCGGAGAAAGGTTCGATGGTCATGCCGTCGACGGCGACGGTGTCGAGGTGAGGGCCAAGAAGGATGCGGGGCCGGTTGTCAGGGCCGGGTGCGCGAGCGATGAGGTTGGGGCGATTGGGGAGGACTTCGTCGAGGGTGACGTTGAAGCCCCAAGAGGTGAGGAGAGGGGCGAGATGGGCCGCCATTTTGGCTTCGCCAGAAAAGGGGGAGTTCGGAACGGCGTCGGGATTGATTGAGGGGATGCGGACGAGGTCTTGCAGGAGAGTCTTGACGGTCATAATTCGATAGTGGGAAGGAGGTCGTCGATGGCGGAGAGAAAGTCGGGATAGGATGGGGTCCAGTCGGTGGTGCGGAGTTTGGCGTTGGAGATGGCTTTGTGGGTCCAACCGCGTTTGGAGTTGGGATTGGGAGGGGCGACTGGGGGAAGGGGCTTGGAGAGTTTTTGAGAGAGTTGTTGGTAGGTTTCTAACTGGCTGGTGGGTTGGTTGTCGGTGACGTTGAAGAGGCCGGTTTGGTTGTTGGTGATGAGGTGGATGATGGCGCGAGCTGCGTCATCACGGTGAATTTGGTTAAGAATGCGGATGCCGAGCCCATCAGTGGTTTCTTCGAGGGTGGCTTGGTCTTGGAGAAATTTCTTGAGGATGATGCTGCGATAGGGGCCGTAGATTCCGGAGAGGCGGAGAGCGGTGCCGTCGGCAGCAAGAGTGATTTTTTCGGCTTGGCGAAGAATGGCGGAGGTAGCGGTCTCGCCAGCGAGTTCACTGGCTTCGTCTACGGTGCTGCCGTCGGTTTGACGGTAGACGGAGGTGGAGGAAATGAAGGTGAGGTGAGCGTGGGGGAAGGCTTGAAGGAGTCGGGTGGTGCCGTCGATGAAGACCCGGCGGTAAGCTTCGGGACCACCGCGACCGGAGGAGGCACTGGCGAGAATGTGGGTAGGAGGGGTGATTTTTTCGGCGAGGTCTTGCAGTGCTTGGGGGTCGGTGAAGTCGATGGCGTAGTCGGAGTCTTGTCCTGATTTGGAAAGAGTGGTGACCTTAAAGTTGTGTGCGCGGGATTGTTCGGATACCGCTTGGCCGAGGTATCCGTTTCCAGCGATAAGGAGATGGCGGGACATGAAAGAGCTGTTAGGGAGTTGGGTTGAGGAAGTACTCGGCGATGCCGGAGGCGAGGGTGTGGGCGTATTCTTGCACTAGGGAACGGCGGTTTTGGCCTTTGAACTCTCGGAAGCCGGAGTAGTCGCCGAGTTGCACGCGGTCATAGGTGTCGCGATGGTTCATGACGTAGGGTTCAAGGAAGATAGTGGGGGCTTGATAGAGGCGATTGGCGAGGAGGTTACGAGCGTAGATGGGACGGGTGGGATCGACGCGCAGTGCAGGGGCTGTAGAAATATAGTGATAGGGGACGAGGTCAGTCTCGCGAAGGAAGACGTCGGAGATGATTTTGGCGAGGGGGAGAGCGCGTTGGGTAGATTGGGTGTAGAGGTGACGAAGCATTTCGAAGCGTTGGTCGTCGAGGGCGACTTCGCCTGGCATGTAGGCGCCATGCATGAGGAGATGAAAGTGGTTGCGGCTGGCCCATGGGTTTTCTGGATCGGCCCAACCGTCGGCGTTGTAGTGAAGGCAGAGGACGAGGTCGGGTTGGATAAGGTTATTTACGAGGTCGGCTCGGGCGCGGATTTCGGCGGTACGGTAGAAGACTTTTTCGGCGGTGAGCCGATCGGGGAAGTCGGGGAGAAAGTCTTCCGGGCGTTGGTTAGTGACGGGGGCGTTTGTCTCGCGAACAAGGGTCACTTTGGCTCCGAGTTTTTCGAGTAAGGGTTTGAGATGTTTGGCTGTGGCAAGGGTGAGCTCGCCTTCGCGGACGGGGATTTGGTCAGGGTCGTCTTCGAAAGGTTGGAAGTTACGTTGTTCGAGAAGGGCGAATTCGCCGCCGATGTGTCCGGGGTCGATGGCGATGTGGAGTTGGTTGAGGGGAGGGAGAGGCGCGAGTGGGGAAAGTTCGGTGGCAAAGGTGATTTTTGATTCTCCTGAATCGGGGCCCCCATGATGGCGTACCCAAGCGGAATCCTCTTCGATGGTAATAGTGGACTGCCAAGAGTCGGGAAGGGCTGAAACTTTGGTGAGGCTGGTCTGAAATAGCTCGCGGGTGAGGGTGTCGTGGAACGCTTCGATTTCGGCCCAATCAGGGGCGGTAGCCAGATTCGAGAGGGCGGGTCCGGTGGAGAGGACAGGTGGCGGGGTAGGTTCCGGTGGGGCTAGGGGCTGCTTTCTGTTGGTCAGAATGAAGCCGAGACCGATTGCGAAAACGGCGAGGACAAGGATGAGTGGAAGATGACGACGCATGGAGCTTGCGACGGACTCTAAGCCTCACTTTTAGGGATTGCGAGGGGAGATGTTTTGGAGTGCGTGCCGCTTGCTGCCGCTTTGGGGAAGAAGTATGAGTTGATGGCTGTGCACGAGAAGGGCAAAGCTTACTTGCTCGACTAAGGAAGAAGAGCGGGCAGTAGAGTGAGGAAGGCCGAAAGTTTGGAGCCGCAAGGGGCTCCTTTTCTGCGTGTTGTGGATGAAGTGACGACGATGAGAGTGGAAGCAAGCTTCAGCACTTCAAAATGACGGGCTTTCACTTTTTACGATTGGGGAGTCGTTTGCCTTCGAGGCGTGCTTGGATGAGGTTGGGGCATTGGCCCTTGGCTCGGAGCTGGTCGCAGGAAGCTTCGATACGGAGGGATTGTTTGACGGGGCGGAAACCGAGACGGCGGGTGAGGCAATCGTTGAGGACTTCGAGGTGATCGTCTTCGAACTCGAGTACTTTCCCGCAATCGATGCAAACGAGGTGGTTGTGGGTGGGCCGGTCGAGAAAGTTGGGGTCGTAAGTCGTTTGGCCGTCTCCCAAGTCGATCTCGTGAAGCAGGTCGGCTTCGGTGAGAAGTGAAAGGGTGCGATAGAGGGTGGCTCGGGAGGCGGAAGAGCCTTGTTTGCGAAAGCGCTCGAAAAGTTCCTCGGCGGTGAAGTGCTCGTCGGAGGCGAAAATAAGCTCCACGATGGCGTCACGCTGCGCGGTCTGACGGAGACCTTTGGCGCGAATGAACGCGTCGAGTTTTTCGCGGATGGCAGGAGGCATCATGGTGATGCCCCAATCAGTAATTGAGGAAATGGCAATTGGGAAGAAAGATTGCGCCATGAGAGTGATTGTGATGCTGGGATTCTTGGCATTGGTTTTGGCGAGTTGTGGTCCACGTGAGCCTTTGGTGGTAAAGCAGTTCACGGTGAAGGATGTCAATCCTAGTTGGAGCGATGATTTACTTGTTCGGGGTGAGTCGCAGAAGCGTCTCTATGGTGCTGTTGAGCAGATCGACCGCGAAAAGCGAAAGGGGCAGTATTACTCGGTTCGCTGGCGGGCGAATCCGGCTGGGGGGCCAGCAAAGGTGCGTTTTCAGTATCGGCAGGCCTCGACGGGGAGTCGCGTGCACGAGTTGGTGCAGACGGTGGCGGCAACCAAGGGAACCGGTGTCGTCGAGTTCTCGATCGCGGGGGATACCTATCTTAAGGGCGGGCGGGTGCTGGCATGGCGTATGTTACTCTCCCAGAACGGCCAAGACTTGGCGGAAAAGAAGTCATTTCTCTGGGAGTAGGGTGCGCGCGGAGCCTGCACGAATAAACTTTCGTGTTTGAGCGTCCCATTCTCTGAGATGACAGCGCAAGGTGTTCCAAGAGTCCTTTCGGGAAAAAGAATGTCCGTCGGTTCGGGTTTCATTGACGATTGGACAAAGGTTAGTTATCTTTCGGAAGTTGGTTCTCCGGTGTCGAAGACATTGATTCGAGTGACAAAAACAGACTCCATAGCGGTTGGTGAGGTTGAGGACTCCAAATGGGTCCGAGTTCAGGGCAAGGGAAACTTTATGAGTAGCCCCCGCCTGAAACATTACGTGGAAGTTTGCCTTGAGTTGAAGGACTGCAAAGAGGTGGTGGTTGATTTGCTAACCTGCCCAGCGATGGATTCAACCTTCATGGGTACTTTGGCGGGATTGGCTGGGCGCCTGATGGAGCGCGAGGGACGACTTTTGGTGGTGGGGCTTTCGGAGAGAAATCGCGACTCGCTGGTTGATTTGGGGTTGGATGCAATTTTGGAGATGGAGGAAGAAGACGGCACCTCCTCTTGGAGTGAGCAGATTGACGACGTCCGTGATGGGTTGACCGATTGGGATGGGAAATCGAATGGAGCAGCAGCAGCTGAAGAAGTTTTGGAAGCCCACCGTAAGTTGTGTGAAGTGGATGATCGCAACAACAAAAAGTTTGAGGGGGTTTTGGAAGTGTTAGAAAAAGAATGTTCTGCGACGAAAGCAGGTTAGCTGAAAAGCCCCCTTTGCGATGACCGAGAAGGAGTGGTGGATAATTTTTGGTCTGTTAGCTGTAGCCTTCATCTTGGGCTGGCGCTTTCTAGCTGTTAGGAAGCGTCTCCGTATTCGAGAAAGTGAGTTGGCGGCCCTTGATGCCGAAGAGCACCGCATGTTCGATTTTCTTCATCATTTGGGAGAGTCAATCGAGCAAGAGCGCTCGCTGGCTCATCTCTACAAGACCATTGTCGAAGGGATTGAGGAGGTGGTCGCTGCAGATGGAGTAGCTCTATATTTACTTGATGGCGATGAGTTGTCTCCAGGGCATCTTTCGAAACGATGTCCGGCCTTGATCACGGTGCCGAAGGAGATGAAGTCGGAAGGGGATGCCGAGATCAGAAAATGGCTTCGATTGGGCCGAGTAAAGCGTGAAGGCGAGTTCTTGAGCTATGTGGCGGAACATCCATCAGGAGTGCGATGGAGTCAGGGAGGGCGAGAAATGCCTGAAGGGGTAAGTCACTTTTTTGGGGTGCCACTCTCTCATGCGGGAAAGGTATTTGCGGTGCTGTCTGCGGTGCGAAAGGAAGGGAGCTTTTCGAACAATGATTGGGATGTCTTTCGGTCCGCGGCGGAGCAATCGGCCTTTGGGCTTGGGAATGCTCTTTTGCACAAAGAGGTGCAAGAGAAGCGGCGGATGGATGATGAGCTCCGGACGGCTCAAGAAGTTCAGAAAATTCTCTTACCAAGCAAAACTCCAGACTGGCCGGGTTACCGGGTGAGGGGAACCAATTCTGCTGCTCGCTTGATTAGTGGGGACTATTTTGACTTCGTGAATTTGCCGGAAGAAAGGCACGGGGTGGTCATCGCTGATGTCTCGGGTAAAGGTGTCGCTGCAGGCTTGGTGATGGCGAGTTGTCGCAGTGCGCTGCGTGCGCACGCAGTTGTCGCAGAGGGGCCGGCGGAAACGTTGAAGGCTCTCAATGCGCAGGTCTTTATCGATATGCGGGAGGACATGTTCGTGAGCGCGGCCTATGCGGTGTTAGAAAACGGGAGTGGGAAAGTGACCTTGGCACGTGCGGGTCATGATGCTCCTCTTCTTTTTCGGAAGAGCACGGGTCAGGTCGAGAAATTGAAACCCGGCGGCTTGGCGCTCGGGATTGACAAGGGGCCTGTTTTTGAGCGTGTTCTCAAAGAGATGGTGGTGAAGTTGGAGTCGGGTGACGTCATTCTCTTCTACACCGATGGAGTCAATGAGGCGGAAAATGGCAAGGGGCAGGAGTTTGGTAAAGAGCGCTTGTTAGAGCGCTTTGCCAAGTTAGCTCTCGATGGAGCCGAAGGAGTCGTCACTGAGCTCCCCAAGGAGTTAAATGACTTTGCTGATGGTTCTCCGCAAATCGACGATATTACGCTCGTCGCTATCGAGCGGATTTAGCGAAATTCTGTTTCCAGAACGCTACGCTCGAGTCCTCCCTTAAAGAATAGGGGCTCGCGGTTTCGTCGTGTTAGAGCCGGCGTTGCGTAGCTGGTGAGCGCGCACAAATCCTGCTTGGGAAAAGCTGAAGGTCGCGCCAAAGATCATGCCGAGTAGGCGCTCATCGAAGGGGTTGGAGGTCGCTGATTCCGAAAGGATACAGATGGAGGCTACTGCTGGTAAAAAGAGTAGCCAATAGTCTGGTCCTGGGGAGCTGGCGTTGGCTGCTGCGCTGGAAATACTAAAGGCAATGGTGCCAACGAACAATCCAATGAAGGCGGTGAGGGCAATGAACCCTCCTGAGAAAAGAGAGTAAGTCCAAATTGAGTGTCCCGCATACCAAATATCCGAAGACATTTCTTCAAGCTCGTCGGGATCATAGACTTGGTATAGTTCCGGAAAGTAGTCGTGATCCCAGTAGAAAGAAGCGCCCACTCCCATGCCATTGACGTAGCGAAGAGGGTCGCGATCGAGGATGTCGAAAATGGCCTTGGCTTCGGCCTGGCGAGTAAGTAGGGAGGGGTCGGAGGCCATGTTCCGGTCCGAGGTCGGACTGAAAAGTCTCTCCTGCCAGCGGTCGAGAGTATGAGGGAAGGCGAGGAAGAGTCCGGCAACAAGAAGAAGGGCGGCGCCACCAGCGATGAAAATGGGCCAGACCCGTTTGAATAAGTCCTGAATTTGAAACGCTCCCCAACGAAGGCCGAAGGCGAAAAAGAGAGAGCAAGCGAAGGCCGAGGCGGCCATGGGGAATAGGAGCGATCGGGTGATGGAAAGTAGCATCGCGGTGAAGAGGGCGGCCGCGGCAAGGAGCATCGTCCAATGAAATTTGCTGCGGAGAAGAATAGAGCATCCAATAAAGGCTGCTGACCAACTGAGGGCAGGACTGAGGATTTCAGCGCGGGCGGTTTCCAGCGTGGAGGAGGTGAACAAGAGTCCGTAGACGATTCGCCAAACAATATTGATGATCGCAGTGATAAAAATAGGAGTGGCAAGATGGGCAAGGCGCACCCCCGAGCCAGCAGCTACGTGGGCATTGAGCATGGCGGCGAAGGAAAGGAAGAAGGGGAGACCTGTTCGCATGAAGCGTCCGGGGGGCACTCCTTGCATCAGAGCATTACCAACCATGTATGTGAGAAAGACTCCCCAAATAGCCAGCAGCCAGCCACCAGGGCGAACCAAAAGAAAGGGAAGTCCGATGAGCATCATCAATGCGGTGACTGAAGCGGCAAGGCCAAGAAATCCGAATTGAACGAGGGAAGAAATGGAGGAGGGGACTTCGGCTTTGTAGTCGAAAGCGAAGGAAAGCATGAAGAGCCAGAAGAGGGCCCGCAGCCACGGCGCCTGCCACGTCGGCGGCGGGGTGACGGTTTCGGGAGCATCGGCGAGAAGCATCGGGAGGAAGGGGGAGTCTGCAAGTCGATGCGGAAGACGCATCGCTCGGACTTAAAAATAACACGAAACCTGAAAGAAAGGTAGTCCTGAGTTTTTGCGCTAGAGACGTCCCTCGTCGGCATCGATGTAGTCGCAGAAGGAAAGAATGCCCTTCTTGTCTTGAAAGCCCGATTCTTCGATACGCGAGGTGAGCTTTTCAGCGAAATCATCGCGGAATCCTCGGTTAAGGATATAGGAGCGAAACCACGCGAGTTCGTAGTCAGCGCGCTGGGTGCCGTTTGCCTTTGCGTGAGCGAGTGCTTCTTGGTCGGAGGCACCAGAAAGGACCACTTCTTTGAGATCCGAATAATTCACTCCGAGAAATTGGCAAATCCAGAGGTCCATGCCATGGCCAAGGTTATCATGGAGCTCGGGATGTAGGTCTCCGGCGGCGTGGAGGCGGATTTTTTCGACCATGCGTTGAAAATAGGGGAGACCATCAATTTCGACACGGGGTGAGCAAGGGTAGCTTTCAGACATGCTGGGAGCGTTTGTTATTGGTGCTATTTTTTCAAGCCAAGTGCGAGCTGACTTGCGAAATAGTTGGCAGGGGCCATCTTTCTTGGTGCTCGAGAAAAAGTGCTGCCAGCTTTGTGGCCGTCGAATGGAGTGGCGGAAGGCTTGGGCCGATTGCTGGGAGGAGGTGAAGTATTGCTCGGGAGCTTGCCGAAAGAGGGGGCTGACGGAAGAGGATCGAGTATTAGAAGAAGAACTTGTGCGGTTTTTGCGAGAGCGTGGGACCTCGAAAACGATCTGTCCCAGCGAATTGGCCCGACTGCGATACGGTGAGGATGAGTGGAGAGGTCAAATGGAGGCGGTCCGGATGGCGGCACGCCGATTGGTGGCGGCTGGGAAGGCTGAGATTCTTCAAAAAAGCAAGGTGGTGGATGCATCCACGGCGAAAGGTCCCATTCGTATTCGACTCAAAAAATAGGGAGTAGAGTGCGCTTTTCGGGATGATTTTGATGTTGTTGAGAGGGCTTGAGGATATTTTCGGGAAAAAAACCGCACGATCTTCGTAAAAACCTCTTGAAAACCTCGCTGAAAAGCTTATTCCCTCCGCCCCCATGGCAAGAAAATGCTGGAAAGCTAGAAACGAACGCAAGGCGAAGACTGTCGCCCGCTATGCTGATCTCCGTCACCAACTGAAGAAGGAGAAAGACTACATTGGTCTTTCTATGCTTCCTCGCGATGCGAGTCCGACTCGTCTTGTGAATCGTTGTGTGATTACCGGACGTCGCCGCGCCTATTTGCGTCGCTTCAAAATGTCTCGGATTACCTTCCGCGAGTTTGCTTCCGCAGGGATGATTCCCGGCGTGACAAAGTCGAGCTGGTAGTGGTAATCTCCGTCGAGATTTAGGGAAGGGGGTCGTAAACAACCCGCCCCTTCCGCCCCCGAATGCCTATTTACGAATACCTTTCTGAAGAACCGGATAATCCGGAGCGAAGTTGTCGCATCTGTTCGAAAGGGTTTGAGTTGCGGAGACCTGTTGATCGGCCCCCGCTCGAGTTTTGCCTCTCCTGCAAGAATCCTGTCCGTAAGGTGATTAGTCGTGTCAATTCGCCGACCATCATCAAGCCGTTTTCTCCCGTCGATGCCAAGAAGGCTGGCTTCACTGTGCTGCAGAAGCGCGACGAAGGGGTGTTTGAGAAGCTGTGAGTGGGATTTACGATTTAGGATTAGTCCTCGCTTCGGCGTCAATGGAGGTGTCGGATCATTATCCCACTATTCCTGAGGCTCTGTGGTCCATTTTTTTAAGTATCCTCCTCTTGTTGGCGAATGCCTTCTTTGTCGCTTCGGAATTTGCGATCGTTAAAGTTCGGCCTAGTCAGGTTGAAGCGGCAGGTAAGTTGAAAGGGAAAGCCTATGCTACCGCAGAGAAGGTGGTCGGTAATCTCGATGGCTATCTTTCCGCGAATCAGTTGGGCATTACGTTGGCGTCGCTTTCTTTGGGATTTGTTGCGGAACCGTTTGTAGCCAGTCTTGTGGCCCCGACCTTGGGGAATATTTCTTGGTTTCCTGTCCACTTGATTGGAATTACCTCCTTCATCGTGGCGCTGGTTTCCTTCACCTTCCTTCACGTGGTGGTTGGTGAGCTTCTTCCCAAGTCGGTGGCGATTCGAAAGCCTTTGGAGTCGACCCTCGTTTTGGCGAAACCTTTGAGTTGGTTTTACACCGTTTCGTGGTTTGCCATCTATTTCTTACAGGGAACTTCTAACAAGCTGCTTAAGTGGATTTTCCGCCTCGACCCTGCCGATGAGAGTGAAGTGCATAGTTCTGAGGAACTCGCTCTGCTGGTGCATGAAAGTGGTGAGTCCGAGGAGGTGACCAAGACCGAAAAACAGATCCTCATCAACGCTCTGGAGTTGAATGACCTCAGTGTGAAAGAGGTGATGCTCCCTCGTAGTGAAGCGGTGGCCTTGGACCTAGAAAAGTCTTTCGAGGACAACCTCGCGATTGCGGTGCGCACCAAGCATACCCGATTTCCGCTGGTGAGAGGTCACTTTGATAACACGGTGGGATTGATTCACATCAAAGATATTCTCAAGTTGGTTCGCGACGAGTCCCCAGATTTGCTGAAGATCAAGCGGGAGCTGAAGGTGGTTCCGGAGACCATGCCTTTGGATGGGTTGCTCGAGTTCTTTCTGAAGGAGAAGGCGCACCTCGCCTTGGTGGTCGATGAGTATGGGGACTCGGCGGGTTTGATTTTCATGGATAACATCATGGAAGAATTGGTGGGGGATATTCAGGACGAGTTCGACAACGAGGAAGCGGGCTATACTCGGGTGAACGAGAACGAATTTGTGGTGGAGGGGGCGATTGGGGTCAATGAGTTGGAAACCATTTTGGAGAATTTCGATCTCGATGCCAGTGAGGTAACGACCATTGGAGGTTATATCACTCAGCAAATGGGGCGTATGCCTGAGCCGGGTGAAACGGTCCGCATTGAAGGCTACGAGGCCAAAGTGACGAGTACCGATGGGCGCCGTGTGGGCCAAGTTCACCTCCGTCGTTTGAGTGATATGGAAATAGCAGAAGGGGAGGAAAGCGTTGCCTGAGTTTCGCCCACCGGTCTTCGAGCACCTCGATAGCCAGCAGACTCCGTTGGGTTTGTTGAGCCTTCGTCGACGCACCGTTCCGTCGCTCGACCACCTTGAGGTGCACGAGGTTGTTCTGGGCGATGCTTTTTTAATGTCGAGTCTCTTCACAGTGGTGGAGGAGGCGTTGTCGGACTTAGGTTTGGCTGCGGTTTCGGATACTTTAGAAGGTGAGCCTTCTCTAGATGTGGTGGTCGGTGGCTTGGGACTGGGTTTTACCGCGCAGGCTGCTCTTGCGTATTCTGCGGTGAAATCTTGTTACGTGGTTGACTACCTCGCGCCGGTGATTGATTGGCATCAGCGTGGTTTGGTTCCTCTCGGAAAAGAGCTGAGCGATGACGAGCGTTGCCATTTTGTGCATGGAGATTTCTTTGAACTCGCGCTAGCTGATGAGGGTGCCGAGCACTTTGCACCGGGTGAGGCCGAAAAGCGGTTTGATGCTGTGCTCCTCGATATTGACCATTCTCCTACCAAGCTTTTGCATGAACGCCATGCCACGTTTTATGAGCCAGAGGGTCTGAGAAAGATGGCCAACAAGTTGAAGGCGGGAGGCGTCTTTGGGCTGTGGTCTGATGATGCCCCAGATGAGGCATTTCTAACGGCCTTGCGGGAAGTTTTTGCTACTGCGGAAGCGCACATTGTGACCTTTGACAATCCTATTCAAGATTGCGAGAGCCGAAGCACGGTCTATGTGGCCAAGCTGGGTCAGTAGAGGTTCCTTTTTCTTGTTGATGGAGGATAAAGTGGAAAACTCGCCTGAGTTTCTTCGTAGCTCTCTACTCAACATGGACAACCTTTCTCGACTCACCTCCACGGCTCGATCGTATTGCCTGGCGACTTGTCTTTTTCTCCTAACCTCGGTCCTTGCAAAGGCCGCTGATTCCTCGGGGAAGAACAGTATTCTCTTCTATGGCAACTCCATGATCGAGCGGCTCTTGGAGCATGGAGAATTGGAAGCGCGTTTACAGCTCGCTGCTCCCGAGGCTGGGTTGAAGGTCCGTAGCTTGGCGTGGACCGGTGATGAGGTGGGCCATCGACTTCGTCTTGAGGGCTATGCCAAGCACATGAAGAATTTGCTACAAGAGTGGCCTTCCGACACCATCGTGTTGGGCTACGGTTTGAATGAGTCTTTTGGGGGCGAGGAGGGTTTGGAGGATTTTCGAGCGCAATATGGAGTGCATCTCGACCAGCTTTCTCATCTTCATCCCAATGCGCGGTTTGTTTTGCTTTCGCCGATTGCGATTGAGGGGGCTTCGGCTGAACGTCAAGCTGAGGTTGGAATGTATAGCCAAGCGATCGCGCAATTGGCCAAGGAACGAGGGGCCGAGTTCGTGGATCTCTTTTCGGCGACTCAAAAGAGATATCAAGAGTTGGAAGCTCCCTTGACGAACAATGGCATTCACTTGAGTGACTTGGGGAATCATCACGTGGCTCGGGTCATTGCCGAGGCGCTGGTTGGTTCCGCTACTCAAGAGATGGATAAGAGTCGTATTGAGGAGTTGAAACTCGCCGTGGCCGCGAAGCACAAGCGTGTCGCTGAAGTGGTGAGACCGAAGAATGCGGTGGTTTACTTCGGAGTCCGTGCTCGCTCGAAGGAGTATAATGAAGAGATGCCTCGCTATCATGAGATGATTCGTCTCACCGAAGAAGTGGTGCATCGCATGGCCAAGGATTCGACGCTGAATTTTGCTGATATCGAGAAGCCTTCCTTGCCTCCGCTCCCCCCGAGAAAGGGCAAAGACGATGGCGCACGCACTGGAATCATTAAGCCACCCAGTGAGGCGATGGCGGAGTTCACTGTCGCGGATGATTTTGAAGTGAACCTTTTTGCTTCGGAAGAGCAGTTCCCTGAGCTGCGCAATCCGGTTCAGATTTCTTTTGATGCGCGTGGCCGCCTGTGGGTGGTGACGATGCCTTCTTTTCCTCACACTGTGCCGGGTCTCACGCCACCCGATCGAATCGTAATTCTAGAAGATACCGATAAAGATGGGCGAGCGGATAAGATCACGACCTTTATGGATGGTCTCGATGCTTTGGATGGGGTGGCTTTTCATCGCGACGGGGTCATCGTTTCGGAGCAGCCTCGTCTTTGGTTGATGAAGGATACCGACGGCGATGATCGAGCCGATACTCAGGTGGAATTGCTGCGCGGGATTGACGTGACGGATTCTCACCATGGCGGAATGATCACGACGGACCCTTTTGGCGATGTCATCTTCTGCGACGGGGTCTTTCATCGTTCACAGTTAGAAACGCCCATGGGGGTTCATCGCGGAATCGATGCCACCACTTATCGGCTCGATATGAAGGATGGCGGAATTGTCACCGAGTGGCAGCACACCACGCCCAATCCATGGAAGGTGACCTTTAATCGTTGGGGTGGAATCTTTCAGAACTATGGCGATGGCCATGCCTATGATGGCACCGCGCTGATTTGGACTCCTCTGGGTGGTTATCATCCCTTTGGCTACGCGAACATTGCAACCTACGGAAAGGGCTCGGGACTGACCATTGTCTCAAGTCCGAACTTCCCCGAGCGCTATCAGCAAGGGATGGCCTCGGCGGCTCTTCTTGGCCGCTATGCCGTGACCTTGACTGCTTTCGAATCTAAAAACGGGTTCAATCGGAAAAAGGATCCTTTGACTATTGTTTCTTCTCCCAACGCGGCGTTTCGTCCAGCGGACTTGGAGTTTGGGATGGATGGGGCGCTCTACATTTCCGATTTTTGTAGCCCCATTATTGGGCACGCCCAGCACCCAATGCGGAGTCCTCATTGGGACCATGATTTTGGTCGTATTTGGAGAGTGGTGTATTCGAAAGGGTCACTCGCCAAGGATTGGCCGCAGATTGAAGGAGCTTCGCTCAAAGCGCTTTGTTCTCTTCTCGTGCACCCTCAGGACCTAGTGAGGAAGCATGCCCGAATTGAGTTGCGAAAGCAGGGTTCGCA
The DNA here is from genome assembly GCA_051251855.1 of Roseibacillus sp. GTDB lineage: Bacteria > Verrucomicrobiota > Verrucomicrobiia > Verrucomicrobiales > Akkermansiaceae > Roseibacillus. The sequence continues at coordinate 103,376 of JBPOGI010000007.1, read as the reverse complement.
AGGGATGGGCGCGGTTAATGATTGGTTGGCGGCCTTTGATAAAGAGGATGAGAACTATGAGCAGGCTGTGCTCGAGACCATTTTTGTGGGGGAAGGCCTTGGGGTAGTTCAGCCAGACCTCCTGAAGGTTTTGCTTCGATCCAAGTTGGCCCTTTACCGAGGAGCGGCCGTGCAAGCGATTCGAATTCAGGCAGATGAATTGCCCGACTTGGTGGGCCTTTTGTCTTTTGTTGAAACCGAGACGAATCCCAGAGTTCAAATTGAAGTCATTGATGCCGTCGCTCACTTGCGGCCCAATTATCCGGAGGTGGAGACGGTTCTCGCCAACCTGAAACCGCTCACAAAGGATGTGGAAAGTTCTCTCAGTTATCTTGACCTTGGTATTGAACCTCTCAAGGGGCGCAGCGTTCCGGTTCTCGAAGTTGATAAGAACTCACGGATGACGCATTGGTTGTTTCTGGGAGAGAAGGGGGATGCGGTTCCCACAGAGCTAGCGACCGAAGGCAAGCCTCTGCCGGGGGTGGGGCTCTTCCGAACTTTTGTTCAAGCTGATGAACCCACAACAGCCATCATTGCGATTAAGCACATGTCGATTGATATTCGTCTGAACGATCGCCTCGTTTTTAGTCAGGACTCGCTTTGGAGCGGTGACCAGCAAGTCAATGTCGAGCTGGAGAAGGGGCTGAATACGATTGAGATTTTACTCAAGAGTGGACGTCGCAAAACCAAGACCATGCCACCGGCCTATCTCTATGATCCGGTTGGGCAGGAGGTCGCTGGAGTTCAGTATTCAAAGAGCTTTGATGAGCTGGAGGGCTTTGCTGAGGAATACGAAGAGATGGTGGCTGAGCGAGGGAACGTGGTTCGGGTGCAGGCGGCGGCAGGGCTTCAGTTTGCTCCCAAGGAAGTTCGAGTAACCCCGGGGAGTAAGGTGCGTCTCATTTTTGAAAACCCCGATATCATGCCGCACAACTGGGTGCTTATTGCTCCCGGAAGCGTTGAGGAGATGGGGGCGTTGGCGGACAAGCTAGCTGGCCAAGCGGATGGCGCTGAAAAAGAGTATCTCCCTGAGAGTGCAAAAATCCTGCAAGCGTCGAAGCTTCTTTCCACCAAGCAGGAGCAGGAGCTGGTTTTCGAAGCTCCCACTGAACCGGGAGTCTATCCCTACATCTGCACCTTCCCCGGTCACTGGCGGGTGATGCAAGGTTCGCTCATTGTGGAAGAGTTGAAGACCGTCGAAGAAAAGAAGGCGACGACGAAGAATCTAGGTGAGGGCGTGTTTTTTGAGACCGCCGCGAATGCTTCTGAGTTCAATCAGTTGGTCCCTAAGAAGTCGAAGGGAACAGTGATGACGAATCAGAAGACAAGCAATGACTCGCCGAAGGTTCTTACCGATGGTCGCTTGGAGGAAGGATACGGACCAGTCTTTGGGAATGGGATCACAGATGGTGCCTACAAACTAGACCTCGGGAAGAAGAAGAGTATTTCGGCGATGACGAGTTGGTCTCACAACGAAGGGGGACGACGTGGACATCAGTCAGTTCGTCTCTATGGGAGTGCAGATGAGAAAGACCCAGGCTGGGACCTCACCAACGCGGAACGGTTCGTGCCTTTGGGAGTTTTGAAGAGCGGAAAAGAATCCTTGGAAGCGTTTAGTGCACTTTCATTGCGAGCTCCGAAGGGAGAATCTCTTGGGGAGTTCCGGTGGATCGTCTGGCAGGTCTCTCCAGCCAAAAATCCCAAGGAAAACACCGCCTTTCAGGAGCTGGGGGTTGAGGTTTCTAGCAACTAGTCAGTGATTCTAACTCTTCTGATAAGTTCAATCGTGCTTGCTGTTCGTATTTTTCTTCAAAGTAGGGAAGAGCGAAGATTCTCTTTCGATTGAGAAAGTTCTCTAAGACTTGGCTGCGCCCGAGCATGTAATCGGTCGAATTTACCCAAGAGTATTCTTCTCGAATGGCATCTGCATAAGAACGGTAGCTCTTTGGGTCACTCCCCAAAATACTCAGGTCGATATCACAAATGAGCTTGCCGTCGGAGGTCTCTGCTTCCTGACGGTGGCTGGTATCGAGAATGAGTTCGGTAACCCTTGTGGTTAGAGGAGAATCCAATAGGAAGCTTTCAGCTCTGCGGGCACTTTGTTCCTCGTTGTCCGAGGCCTTGGGATCGTAAACGATATCGTGAAACCAAATGGCGAGTTCGATTGCAGCGGGGTCTTGGGCAAGATGTTGTGAGGCTCGAAATTTGCTCAAACAGTCAGCGATATGAGTGAGGTTATGATAAGCCAGTTGGTTCTTGCTGTAGGATTCTTCGATCTTCGTCCAAGAGTGCAGGCCGTCGAGATTCAACGAGGTGCATAGTGTGTTCCACTCTTCTTGTAGGCTCATTTTCGTTATCCTTTCCCATCTACATACATCCACTTGCCTTTGTAGCGGCGGAAGCGGGATTTTTCGTGGAGTTCGCGTTTTTCGCCATCGAGTGAAAAGGTGGCAATGAATTCGACTTTGCCGGTTTTATCCTCTTTGCCGCCTTTCGATTGGGAAATGACTTGGAGCTTTCGCCAACTGGGATTCCAGATGGTTTTGTCGAGTTCGCGAGCGAGGTCTTTCTCGCGCTTGTCGGGGTGAGTGGTGGAAACGAGGTAGTCGACGAGTCGGAAGAAAAAGGCGGTGTAGCGTGACCGCATCAGTTGTTCCGCCGTCTCGGGCATGGCGCGGCCATAGTGAAAGGGCATGCAGCATTGGTCGTAGCTCTTCTCCTTGTTGCACGGGCAAGGAGATACCTCGCGCTGACGGGGTATTTTGACGAGTTCGTTAGCCATGCCGGAGACTAACGAAAAAGGCAGCTGAGTCAAAGGAGCAGGGACATTCTTGTTCCTGCAATAAACGGGAGGGGCTTACTGATGAAATTTCCATTCCGTTTTGAGAAAGCGGCAAACAGCATTCTCGGTTTCGCAAAGGGAGTAGAAGAGAACCAGCTTCCCAGCGGAGTTTTGTGGAAGAGAGAAATCTCCTTCGAGGACTCGGGGGAGGCTGCTGGTCTCGAGATTAGCCGGGAGGGAAGTGGCCTCGCTGGTGAGAAAGATGGGGGAGCCTTCTTCGGGACGAAACCAGAGCTCGACCTTTTGAGCATCGCTGGACCAATGCCCGTTCTCGGTAGGAGTGAGCAGGAGGTGGAGGCGTCCCTTCTCGGGGGCGTCGGTATGCGGGATGGTAGTGGTTGTGATTTCGAGGAGGGCGTTTTCGTGGGGGAGCTTGTTGTTAGGGTCGGGGAAGTTGGGGGACTCTTTTCCTTGTTCGCCTTTCTTGCGCGGGGCTGCCACTTCCGAGCCTGATGGTTCGACTTGGAGCGGGTGAGGCGTTTTTCCAGCGGCTTGCAGGTCTTTGCGAGCTTCGATGACCCAGTTGTAGAATGGGTAGGGCTTATCAAGGCGAGGACCGTATTGCTGGATTCTTCGGCGCCAGATGTATTGACCGGGGCGATGAGCAAGGGCGTCGCTCCAGAGGTGGACCGCAGTTTGAAAATTCTCGGGATCGCCTCCGTTGTCAAAGAGCCAGCGAGCAAGAACGCCGGATTGAAAAGTGAATTCAGGATTTTTATTCGAAGTCGAGAGTAAGGCCAACATGGTAGCAGCTCTCTCGATTTCGGCTGTGTCTCGATTTTGAAGCGCCCGCAGCGCCTGCTCTTGTCCGAGAGGAGAAGCGGGAGTGATGACTCTTGCGGTTTCGGGGTATTCTTTGTCTAAAAAGACTTTTAGATCTCTAGGCTTGGGATTGCGGTAGCGAATCACTCCGGACTCATCGACGAGAAGAGTGATGGGGACGGCAGAGACATTGAGCACATTTAAGGGATCCATCAGGACGGGGAATTCGAGGTTCTTCCATTGAAGAAAGAGAGCCATACGATCGCCGTATTGTTCGGGTGCGATGCCGAATACTTGCAATTTGCCTTCTGTTACGAGGTCTTTCGTTTGGTTGTGCCACCCGGGCACGTGCTTACGGCAGCCTGCTCACCAGGAAGCAAAGATGTGAACGAGGGTCTTCTTTCCGAGAAAGGAGTCGGTGCTGAGAGGCTTGTGCTCTCTGGCGGTGGGGAGAGTGAGGGAGGGCAGGGGCTCACCGGGAGCGAGCTTGGCTCCGCTGCAGGTCAGGGTTAGGAGGAACAGAAGAGGGAGGAGAGTCTTGGCTCGCATAGTTGTCATAAAAGCTAAGCCAGAGTTCGCGTAGGTTCCCGCTCTTTTTTCGAAGAAGTTGGGGGAGATCGTTTGCGCGACGAGTGGCTTCTGCCGGGTGAATCTGTTCGAGGAGTTGATGGGCAAGTTTTGGGGTCACGCTGAGAGAAAGCAGAGTGGGGAGGGTGCAGCGGTGATGGCGCGCGACAAGGTAGCCTGCCATCTCTTGGCTTTGGTGGCGCAACCAATGGCGTTCGCGCAAAGTGAGGTGGCCTTCACCATCGACGAGGAGAATGGTGCGAGAGGGGGCTTTGAGCCGAGTGATTTGTTTCCTTTGCTGGGGAGAGAGGCGGTGCTCGTCACGGTGAAAGAAGAGGGTTTCGACGTGATAGGTGTCAGCGAGGCGCTCGGCAAAGGTGTTGAGGAAGGTGGTCTTTCCGCTGCCGTGAGGGCCGGTAATGACCGCTCGCCGATGAAGGTTTTCCCAGCGAGTTTCAAGTTGTTCCCAAGTGGTCTCGATGAGTTCAGGGTCAAAGGGAAGGAGCCGCTGCACCCGGTCGGGAGCGAAGGGGTTGAGGTGAGCTTTCACTGGCTCCTCGGTGGCCCGAATTTCTTCTCGAGTTTTTCTTTGAGCTTTCCTGCGCGCGAGTTGTCAGGAATGGCTTCCAGTTGAACCTCTTCGCCACTCGGGGAGAGGAGGAAGGGCACAAGGTCGAGGGATTGCTCGTTTTCATCCACAACTTCGATAGCCCAAGCGAGGGTGATGAGCTTGCCGGCGAAGCTGTAGGGGGCAGCGGGAAGTTTCCATGAGAAGTTCGTGAGCGCTTGGGCGGTTTCGAGTTTGAGACGATGAATGATGGAGGCTTCTTCGTCGCCACGCCCTCGAGTGAACCAAAAGACCCGGAGCTCCATACCTTCGGGCGGGGTTGGTGTCGTGATACGGACTTTGCCTTTCAGTTCTTGGAAGGGCTGGTGGTGAAAGTGGTCGAGCTCAATCTCGATCCCTGAGGTTGAGGTGCTCATCGGAAGTCGTTTTCGGTGAGAGGTTGAAGGGTGATCTCGATTTCCTCGCGGACATCGGGCCGTGCTTTGACCGCTGCGTTCATGCGGAGACACCAGCAGATTTTGTTATGTTCGCCTTCGAAGCTCGGAAGGGTGTCGGCAGGGAAGATAAGGTCGCACTCGTTGGCAATCATCTCGGGGAGATGAGAAGACTTAAAAATTTCCTTCTGATAGAAAAGCGAAGTCGCCGTCGCGCGATCTGTGCCTCGCTGATAAGTCGCTTCTTCGCGTCCCTCAAGCGTGATCGTCATTTCGGTGAGCTGGCCACTGCCGCCACTTTGTTTCCAGCGAAATTTGGTGGCGAGACCAGGCTTCAGTTCAGGGTCCCGAAAGTCGAGGTCGAAGCGAGGGGAGAAGATGGCGAGAAAGCTGTGAGGCAATGTTCCAAGAAGGAAGAGACCCACCAGGACGAAAGGAATCATGAAGATAATGAGGAACCACTCGGGATCCCCCTTGGCCCAGTCTTTCCAAGCGAAGGTGAGGAAGACGCTGACAATTCCGCACCAGAAGAGGGCAAAAAAGAGGTGTCCAAGGAATTTGCCCCAACGATTGCCTGACTTCGGCTTCTTTGGAAGTTGAGGGGAAGACCCTTTGATGCCCGAGCGAATCGGCAGATTGGGTGATTTGTTAGATTTTGAGCCTTTGAGCATCCACCAGAGACCACCAAGTCCTACCGCTAGAAAGGGGAGGGGGAAGAGACCGAAGAGGGCCCACCATCCGAGTTTGGCTTGGACGACGGCTTGCCAGGGTTCGTTGGGGTTGACGTAGCAGGTGAAGGTGTGGCCAGGTGGATGGGCGGCGACAATCTCTTTCTTGCGATCGTATCCGCTGGAGCTGCCGGACATGAGTGAGAAGTTGTTAGAACGAAAGTCCTCTCCTTGGAATCGGTAGCGATAGAAGACGTCGGGGCTGTATGTGGTGCCGTCATCGGAGGAGTGTGAACGAACCTTGCTCCAGATGACGGTAGCGTTGACAGGTTCCCATGTTTTGGCGGCGAGGTATTTTTTAGCGGTGGGAAGAACCAGTCCGAGGAAAACTCCGACTCCTACGAGGGTAAAGAGGCCGAAGAAACCAAAGCCTAAGAATCCGCTTTCTTTGAGCTGCCCGCTGCTGCTTTTGGAGGAGAGTGCTTTTGGAGCATTCTTTTTCTCGCGGAACATTCCGACTCCGATGAGGAAAAAGAAACTGCCAAACACGGCAAAGGCGAGACCTCCCCAAACCCCACCTGTGCTGCGCTTGAGAATGGCGTCTTCAGGATGGTTAGGGTCATAAAAGCATATTCCTTTTTCTTGTGCCTTGCGTTCGATTTCGACGAGTACTTCGTACTTCGAATACTCGGTCTTGGAGGGCTCGATCTTGGTTCCGAAAAATTCTTGGCCTTGATGTGGAAATCGAAAGCGAACTTCTGGGGTAAAAGGTTCGTCCTTGTTGGGGTGATCGTGGATCTGAAATTCGAGAATCTCGCAGGGGGCCTTTTTCCAGGTCCAGAGCTTGGCTTGATGGATACTGATGCCCAGACCAGCAATGATGAAGATACTGCTAAAGAGGCACCAACCGATAGCGAAGCATCCCGGTGGATTCTTTGAGGATTTATTCTTGCTGGAGATGGAGCGAATCATTTCACGACTTCATCGAGGACGGTGACGTGCTTGAGATGGGAGGTGTCTCCCCACGTCCGGAGGGTCCAGTTGTGGTCGGCGTAGTTGAAGATGTTGAGCGCGGTGTTAGGGAGTTGGAAACGGCGTGGAGGCAGAAGGTTGAGACCGAGTGCATCGCGGAGGGCCATTCCCAATACCCCGCCGTGCGAAACAGCGAGGACTTTTTGGCCGTCATGACGGCGTGCGATGGTGCGAAGTGCTTTGCAGGAACGAGCAAAGGTGTCGGCCCAGGATTCGCCATCACCGGGTGCAAAGTGAGGGTCGCCGGATTCGTGGAGTTCGGCGTCTTCGGGATGTTGCTCTCGGATTTCGTCAAAGGTGAGTCCCTGCAGGTGACCGAGGGCGCGCTCGCGAAGGCCTTTGTCGATTTGAATATCGTCGAGTTGGCCAATGGGCTCGCAGAGATATTTGCAGGTGTTGTGCGAGCGACCGAGGTCGGAGGTGTAGATGGCGTCGAACTTAATTTTTTCGGCGGCAAAGCGCTGGCCAAGGCATTGGGCCTGTTCGATACCGTTTTCAGTGAGGGGAGAGTCTTGTAGTCCTTGCCAGAGGCCGGAGCGGTTCCATTCGGTTTCGCCGTGGCGGATGAGGTAGAGTTCGGTCATTTGTTGGGAGGGTTTTAACGGGATGAGAGGGAGGGGAGAATACCCAATCGTGTGATGATTTCCTAAAGTGGGGCGCGAGGGGAATTCGATTTGGACGCAGAGCCACAGAGGTCGCGGAGTGGTCGCAGAGGTTTTTGCAGAGGTTTTTGCAGGAGGAGGTAGTGGCTAAAGACCCGCGTTCCGTGCTGCGTGAAGTCTCACCCGTTCTTTGCAAAGAAGCTGAGAATCAAACACCAGATCGCGAGGATGATGTTCATCAAAGGGAGCTGCAAGGGGAGCGGGAAGAGGTAGATGAGAGCCACCGAGGGAATCCACACCACCCAGTTCGTTAGAAGGAGGGGAATTAGTCGTTGCAGGAAATTTTTTCGCTGCAAAGCCTGCTTGAAATGACGGAACGAGTGGTCGTGTTCACTGAAGAGGTAAAAAAGAAGCACCTGTGGGGTGGCTAGGAAGGGGCTCCAGAGAAACTGATCGACGAGGGTTTTGAATATGATGGTGGAGGTTTTGAGGTCGCTTCCGAAGACAACCGACTGGAGTTCGTAGAGTTTGTCCACTTGCCAGCCATGAATGGCCCAAAAGAGAAAGAGAAAGGGCACGCGGCGAAACGGTTGTTTCTTCTCCTGCGGCAAAAACAAGGCTCCGACTAGCCAAGGAACTAGGCTTCCGAAGATTCCTGTCGAAAGCATTGCAAACCAGGGGGAGAAGTTGTCTTTCCAAATACCGATGTGGTCAAAAGCGATGGCCACGGAGTCGAGTTGGTAGTAGGAGACGACAAGCGCGAGTCCAATGAGCCAGAGCACCGCCCCGGGGATGAGGTTGGATTTGGCTCCGCCCCAGCCGAGTCGAAGAGCTTCGTGGAGAGGGTTGGATTGGTTGGATGGTTTCACTCGGGCGGACTGGAGCCATGCCTGCTATCGTTAGGTTGGTCAACCTCAAGGCCTCTCTTTGAATCAATGCGTGGCGCGAGCTCATACTGAGTTCATGATTGACCGAAGGGGCGAAGTTCGTAGTCTTTTACGAGATGACGACCCTAATGAGAAGGCTGGTTGCGTTGCTGGTGCTCTCCTGCTTCGCGCCCGTGTACGTCTTCGGGTCAGTGGGTATTGAAATCGAGCATACTCATGCTTTCGAAGGGGAGCCTTGTCACTATTTCCCCGGGGAAGAGTTTCACTCTACGCATCACTCGGATGACTGTCATCACGGCCATTCTCATTCACACGACGTTCATTCTGATTCGAAGGACACCCCGAGCGAAAAGCCGGATTCGCCCTCAGGAAACGAGCCTGCACCTCATCACCACGTCATCACGCTGAACCTGGACTTTGCCCAGCCAGTATCGGAACCTTTCGCTCTTCGGCCTGACTCCAAGCCCGAGGGTCGTATTCATTCGAAGTGCGAGCCCTCTCCCGAGGAACCTTATCTCGAGATTACCAAGCCGCCTCAACAGGCTTGAAAACTTATTCGGAAAGAAGGCCTCACGATTTCGTTGAGCCATTCTCTTTCCGTGATTCATTGACTCAATTCGATCTGCGGAAGGTGTACGAAATCTTCTCAAGAGTTTTTGGTTATTCTCATCCCTAGTGAATGGGGACAGTGCCATCGATGAGTCTATTTTTTTCAGGTTCTATCTGTTTTCCCGCATCTCGCTTATGCAATCGGTTCCCAATCTCTTCTTGTTCAAAAATCAATTTTACGCCGCCAATGTTCTTGGGTGCGCGCTGGCGATGGTTGTCCTAACAGGATGCCAAAGTTATCAGTCGCAGCCTCTCGACTTGGCCTCTCATGCTGAGTCTTGGCGAGCCCGCTCTTCTTCCAATGAGGACGTTCGCTCTTTCGCGAGAAAGCTCTCCAAAGGCTCGTCGCGTGGCGGGAAATTTGATTCCGGAAACGGTCTCTCTCTCGCTGAAGGGGAGACCGTTGCTTTGCTCTATCATCCTGATTTGCGATTGGCGCGTGCACATGCGGGAGTGGCTCTCGCCACTGCTGAGCACGCGGGTCTTTGGGACGACCCGCAGTTGGGCTTCGATGTTCTGCGAGTCACCGAGAGCGTGCCGAGTCCTTGGCTTTTGAGCTCCTCGCTCTCCTTAACATTGCCAGTTTCTGGCCGTTTGGAGGTTGAGCGGTCTCGGGCGAAAGCGGTTTCCCAAGCGGAGCTCGCCAAGATTGCGGAGACGGAGCAAAAGGTTCTCCATGACCTCCGCGAAGAATGGTTGCGATGGACGGCAGTAGGGCTCGAACTCGAAGAAACGAAAGGCCTCATGGCCCAGCTCGAACCGATTGTGGTGGGTACTTCGAAGCTGGCCGAGGTGGGGGAAATGCCTCAAACCGAGTCAAAGCTCTTTCATATCGAGCAAGAGCAACGCCGTGGAGAGCTGGCGCGATTGCAAGGAGAGCTAGAGGAAAGTGGGCAGAATCTGCGAGCGCTGATGGGGCTTTCCCCTGGGGCTCAGGTTGAGCTGGTGCCCTCTGCTTCTTTTGAAGACTCTTGCGAGAGCGGAAAGCCCAGTGACTCGCACCCCACGATGCTTCGTCTTTCGGCAGAGTATGAAGTGGCGGAAAAGACCCTGCTGCGCGAAATTCGTAAACAGTATCCCGACCTCACCATTGGTCCCGCGCTTGAGCGGGAAGAAGGGCAGTCCCGAATCGGTCTCCTGTCAGGGATTCCTGTTCCGATTCTCAATTCGAACAAAGGAGGCATTGCCACTGCTCGCGCCGAACGTGAGCTGGCCCGCGCTGCCTACGAAACCGGATACGAACGCATGGTCGGTCGCCTTGCTTCGCTGAATGCAAAAGCGAGAGGAATCAAGGCTCGTCGATCCAACCTCGAGCAGACCTTGGTGCCGCTCGTTGACCGGCAGATTGGGGATGCTTGGAATCTCGTTGCGCTGGGCGAGGGGAGTAGTTTGGTTTTGTTAGAAAGCCTTGTGCGAGCGCATGAAGTGAAACTCGATCTCATCTCAATACACCGGGACCTCGCTCAGGTTCAGACCGAGTATCGCCTGCTCCAAGGGCTCTAGAATTACCCACCCACTTTTTAAAAAATGAACAGAATTCGAAAATTTATTCCTCTCTTTGCCCTTCTTCTTTTGCTGATGGGGTGTGAGGGACCGAGCGAGCCTGCGCATGAAGATCATCATGACGAGGGTGAGGCTGAGACCCCGACCAATCGGGTAGAAATCCCGGCTTTGGTGCGAAGCAATCTCGGCATTACTTTTGCCAAAGTAGAGCGTCGCGAGGTGGCGACCACGATTCGGGTTCCGGGTTCCTTTGAGCTCCAGCCGCGGGCGAGTCAGGAGTTTCGCGCCATGCTCCCGGGCACGGTAGAGTTCCGGGTCGGTCAGTTCGATGTCGTTCAGGAAGGGGCCGTTCTTTATCGCTTCCGTTCGACGGCAGGGCTGCAGTTGCAGGCGAAGATTGAGCTGGCTCAGGCCGCTCTGCTGGAGACGAAGGCGAAGGCGCAATCGAGTGCCGAACGGCTCCGGAAGTTGCAGGCAGCAGGATTCAAGCGGGCAGAATTGGAAGCTGAAGTCGGCGCTCTCGCCGCAGAGGTATCTCGGCAAGAAGCCGAGTTGAGGGTGGCGCAGAAGGCGGCTTCGCAGTTCGAGAGTTTTCAGAGTTCATCCAAGCCTGGAGAAGGCGATGTGGGGAGTTCGAACGATGATTGGATCGAGATTCGAGCAACTCGCGCTGCGGTGGTGCAGTCGCTCGCAGTCACCAATGGCGCTTTTGTTCCAGAGGGGGATTTGCTTCTGACTACCATTGACCCACAGATGATTCGTTTCCGAGCGCTGGCCTTGCAAAGTGACTTGCCGCTCTTTGAACAGGGTCAACTGGTTCGAATCGTTCCTCCGCAGGCTCGGGGGGCGAGTATCAATGAGTCTCTCGAAGCCAGTCTCACTCTCGGGCTGAGCTCCGACCCCGCTACTCGGACCACCACTATCTACGCTATCCCAACCGAGACCGCTCCTTGGGCCAAGGCAGGAGTCTCCGCCTTTCTGGAAGTGGCCACTGAGTCCACCGAGGGGGTGGTGTTGGCGATTCCGCGCTCGGCGGTGGTCAAGGATGGCATCACGCATGTCTTTTTCCAAAGGGATCCCCTGAACGCTAACAAGGCCATTCGAGTGGAAGCCGACCTGGGTGTTGATGATGGTCGTTGGGTGGAAGTGAAGAGCGGTCTCGGCCCTCAGGATGAAGTGGTTTTCGATGGTGCTTATGAGTTGAAGTTGGCGACCTCACAATCTGGTAGTAGCCAAAAAGGGGGGCACTTTCATGCCGATGGAACCTTTCACGCGGAATAATTCGATACCACCATGCTGAGCAAACTGATTCAATTTTCCCTCCATCACGCCGCGCTGGTGCTGGTGCTGGCTGGGGTGCTCCTGGCCTTTGTTTTGGCCCGCTTGCAGCACATTCCGGTAGATGTCTTTCCGGAACTCAATGCGCCCACGGTGGTGATCATGACCGAGTCACCTGGCCTTGCCGCTGATGAGGTCGAGCAATACGTGACTTTTCCGATCGAGACGGCGGTGAATGGGATACCGGGGGTGCGACGGGTTCGGACCTCGAGCGCGATTGGTCTCTCCATTGCCTACGTCGAATTTGATTGGGATATGGAAATCTTTACCGCTCGGCAGATGGTCTCGGAACGGCTGGACGCGGTGCGCGAGGTGTTGCCTCCCGATGCTCATGCCGAGATGACGCCCATCACCTCCATCACGGGGGAGATCATGTTGCTGGCACTGACTTCACCCGCGGGGGAGATGAGTCAGATGGAGATTCGATCCTTTGCTGAATTCGATTTGCGCAATCGTCTGCTCGCTATTCCCGGGGTCTCGCAGGTGTCAGTCATTGGAGGTGAGCTGCCGGAGTATCAGGTCAGTGTGAGGCAGGATGACTTGAGACTCTACGACTTGACTTTGGCCGATGTGGCGGAGGCGGCGGGGGCTTCGCATAGCACGCTGAGTGCAGGCTATTTGATGAACGTGGACTCGCTGGAGCTTCCGATTCGGCAAACGGGTCGGGTTCGGTCAGTGGAAGATGTTGCGGGGACGATTATCAAATATCACGACAACTTTCCGGTTCCGATCAGTCAAGTGGCCGACGTTCGTATCGCGCCAGCTCCGGTGCGGGGAACGGGAGCGGATGGGGGAAGGGCTGCGGTGGTCTTAACAGTGCAAAAGGCTCCCGGGACCAACACTCTGGCGGTGACGGAGACGGTGGATGTGATGCTCGATGAGTTGGCGTCGTCTCTTCCGGAGGGATTGGAAATCAATCGCGATGTCTTTCGGCAAGCGGAGTTCATCGAGCGCTCGGTCGAAAACGTGGTCCATGCCCTGCGCGACGCGGCCATCATTGTGGCGGTGATTTTGATTCTGTTTCTTCTCAACGTACGCACCACCATCATCACCCTTATCGCAATTCCTCTTTCGTTGGCGGTGGGGTTGTTAGTTTTTGAATGGATGCAAATGTCGGTCAACGTCATGACGCTTGGCGGGCTTGCGATTGCAGTGGGGAGTCTCGTCGACGATGCCATCATCGATGTTGAAAACGTCTTTCGACGGCTCAATGAGAATGCGGCCAAGCCCGACTCTGAGCAGCGGCCACGACTGACCGTGATTCTGGATGCCAGTAATGAGATTCGACCGGCGATGGTCTTTGCTACCCTCATCATCGTGCTCGCCTTTTTACCGCTCATGTTTTTAGGGGGAATCGAAGGACGCTTCTTCCGTCCGCTGGGGATCGCGTTTGGAGTTTCCATTATCGCCTCGCTGGCGGTGGCGCTCACGGTCACGCCTGCCATGTGTCGCTACTTGATGCATGGGCAGAAAAAAACGAAGGAAAAGAGTGAGCCTTTCTTGGTTCGGTCTTTGAAAAAGCTCTACACTCCGTTGGTGCGGCTAGCCGTTCGGTTCAAGGCGCTGGTCTTGGTTACTGCGATGGTGGCGACCGGGATGGCGGCTTGGTTGGGGTCGACTTTTGGGACTTCGTTTTTGCCTGAATTTAATGAAGGCACCTTTTTGGTGGGGCTTTTCGCGCCACCGGGAACTTCTCTGCAAGCGAGTGACCGTATGGCTCGTGGAGTCGAGAAACAGCTGCTAGCGATTGAAGGAGTGAAGAGTGTGACTCGCCGGACTGGTCGAGCGGAGCGCGATGAGCACGCTGAGCCGGTGAGTAATTCTGATATCGAGGTGACTGTGCGGGAAGGGTTTTCGCAGGAGAAAGTGCGCCAAGAGATGAGTCAGGTGTTAGAGAGCGTTCCCGGGATCACGACCAATATTGGGCAACCCATCGAGCATCGCTTGAGCCACATTCTCTCGGGGACGCCAGCTGCAATTGCGATCAGTGTTTATGGCGAGGACTTGGACACCCTGCGCATCATTGCGAAAGAGATTGAAGGCGTGCTCAAGCCTCTCCCGGGGACGCGGGATGTTGCGGCGAGTCGGGAGGTTCTCATTCAGTCGTTGCCGGTGATTTATCGTCCTGCCGATTTAGCAGCCTACGGTCTCACTCCCCAGTCGGCTTCGCAACAAGTGCGCGATGCGGTCTTTGGCATTACGGTGGCGGAGATTAACGAAGGAACCAAACGCTATCAGTTGGCGGTGAGGCTCGATGAATCGGAGCGGGACGAAGTGTGCGACCTCGAAAACCTGATTCTGCGCGGGCAGGGGGGTGCTTTGGTTCGCCTGCATGAGGTGGCGGACATCGGCCCGGAGATGACGTCCAATCTCATCGCGCGGGAGAATGCCCAGCGCAAGGCGGTCATCACCTTAAACGTGGAAGAAGGTTACAATCTAGGGCATTTGGTGGGTGAGGTCCGCGAGCGCGTGGATCCCATTGTGGGAAAGTATGGTTTCACCGTCAGCTACGGAGGGCAGTTCGAGGCTCAGCAGTCGGCGAGTCGCACCATCTTTATCTATAGCGGGCTGGTGGTGTTTATTATGATTTTCCTGCTGCAACTTGCGGTGGGATCGTTTCGAGTGGCGCTGCTTGTTTTGGTGAATCTGCCTTTGGCGCTCATCGGAGGAGTGGTTGCCATCTTCTTGGCTGAGTCACCAGGATTGTTGAGCAATATCATGGCGCTCTTTGGGCAAGGGGGGCATTACACTGCCCCAGTGATTTCGATTGCCAGTATGGTTGGGTTTATCACTTTGTTTGGAATCGCGGTGCGCAACGGAATTCTCTTAGTCAATCATTATCAGCATCTGGTGGCGCATGAGGGGAAGACGATGTATGAGGCGATTGTTCAGGGTTCCAGCGAGCGTCTGATCCCGATTTTGATGACGGCGCTCACTGCTGCGCTGGCCGTCGTGCCCATCGTCCTGAAAGGGGACAAGCCGGGGAACGAAATTCTCGCTCCTCTTTCAGTGGTCATTCTGGGAGGATTGCTGTCGTCCACCTTCCTCAATTTGATTGTAGTGCCGGCAGGTTATGCTGCCATCCACCGAGTCTCTGGAAAAAAATCTCAAACCAACACAAAAGAAAGAAAAACGAAATGAAAGCCACCACTGCCCTAGCTCCCATAATGATGACCGCTGCTCTTCTCGTGAGTTGTAAGCCCGCAAGCACGGATCCTCATGCGGGTCACGACCATGCGGAAGGCGAGGGCCATGAAGAGTCCGCTGCCAAGGAAGAAGATCCCCATGACCATGATCACGGAGAGGAAATGCCGATTGGCGAGGTGACGATTGGTGAGACTACTGTTGAGGCCGCGCAAATGCACGGTGTCGTGGAAGCAGGGAAAGAAGGCCACCTTGTGATTAAACTGCCCTATAATGATAGCGGAGCGACCGTGCTTCGAGCTTGGATTGGCACCGAGGACCGTACTCTTTCGTCGGTGGGCAAGGGCGTCTGGGCTTCCGGACATGATGACTACGATGTTCATTTGGTAGCCCCGGATCCGCTCCCTGAAGGTGGCCAGTGGTGGCTGGAGATCGAAAAACCTGATGGCTCCAAGAGTGTGGGCTCGTTTCCTTTTCACTAGCTGAATTGGGGAGACTGGATTTATCGAGAACGGAGTCAGGAGTGCGGGCGGAAAAATGCCAAATTGGATTCTCTTTGGTCTTGCGTGGAAGGGGAGAAAAGGCATACTCCGCGCCCTCGAAAGAGAATTCCCGTAAGGGAATGGCCGGCTTAGCTCAGTTGGTAGAGCAACTGATTTGTAATCAGTAGGTCAACGGTTCGAATCCGTTAGCCGGCTCCATTTTCTCTTTTTTCGATTTCGCTGCTCATTTTATCGCGCGAGTCGGTGTTGTTTTTCAGATTTCTTGATCTGCTTTTATCGTAGCTGATTTGGTGACAATTCGGGCGGTGAGAGCCTCGAGAAGGAGTGTTCAGCCCGCTTTGTCACCAAAGCGGCTACGTGAAGATTGCAGCACTAGACGACCGAAGCTGCCCCTCCTTGACGGTTCGATAATCTGGGAGTGACAACTTCAGTCGTCATCGTAACAAAAAGGGCGGCAATAAAAGCCGCCCCTCCGGTCAATTGAAGAACTTATTCTGGCTTGAGTTCAACCTGAATCGCATTGGCTGGCTGGAGGTATTCGGCGGCGAGTTGATTGACTTCGTCCAAGGTGATAGACTTGTAGTCGTCGTTGCGCTGGATGGCCCACTCGAGACGCTTGGGCTCTGACTGGGAACGAGACATCACAGTTCCGAGCCAGTATCCGTTATCTCTTTCGACTTGTTCAAGCTGGGAGATGACGGGGTTGATGGCGCGTTCGAGTTCGTCGGCGGTGGCGCCTTCCTTGCTGAAGGTTTCGCCGAGTTCCAAAGTGATGGCATTGATGGTGGCGAGGTCTTCCGGTTTCGCGATGGAGAATCCGAAGAGGTAGCCAAAGTCAGGGAAGCTATCCGAGGGTTGGGAGGCGGCTTGAGGAGAGTAGGTTGCACCGAGTTCTTCGCGGATTTTTTCACGCATACGATTGCTCAAAATGTCGGCGACGATGTTGAAGCGGCGTGCTTTGGAGATTTCTTCGCCCATTCCCTGGGTCTTCCAAAGGACCATGGCTGCGGCTTTAGGAATCTTGGATTCGTAGGTGAAGACTTTCTCCTGTTGTGTCGACGGGAATTGGATGGTGAGGGCTTCGGGGTATTCTTGAGGAGTGGCTTGGCGCACGGGGAGAGCTCCGAAGGTGGTGGTGAGTGCAGCTTTGAGAGCTTCAGGGTCGAAGTCGCCTACGATGCTGAGTTCGAGGTAGTCACTGTCAATCTGGGGGAGAAGCCAGTCCTTCACGTCCTTTTCGCTATAGCTGAGCGCCTGCTCGAGGGGGGGGATGGTGAAGCGGGAGTCATCGCTGTAAAGCCATTGCGACATCTTGGCTTGGGCGCCGCTCATGTCGTGCTTGAGTTGGTCATACATGTCGGGGAGAGCCTTTTGGTATTGGCGGATGGCCTCTTGGCGAAAACCAGGGTCGGTGAGGTAGGCGCACATGAGCTGGAGTTGGCGTTCGAGGTCGTCGGGGGTGGTGCGGCCGGAAAGGCTCAGCGCGGTATCGGAGATGCCGAAGCCCGCTCCTACGTTGATGCCAGCGAGGATGCGCTGGAGGTCGTCCTCGGAGTGCTGGCCGAGGCCGCCGGCGTTGAGGAGCGCTCCCGCGAGTTGGTCGAGACCGGGCTTGTCCTTGGGCATGGTCTGTTTGCCGCTGCCGAAGAGGGCTGTTAAGCTGATGGAGTTTTTGGCAAACTCAGTGCGCTTGAGGTTGACGCGCACTTGGTTGGAGAGAACAAGTTGGGTGATGTCGAGTTCTTCGACGCGGGTCTCAGATTCGATGGAGCCTGTGGTTCCGAATTGGGTGTAGGCAAAGTCAGCGGTGGCTTCTTCGATCATCTGCTTGACCTCTTGTCCTTTGCTTTGTTCGTAGAGTGAGAGGAGGGTGTCCTTGGTGTCGTCCTCTTCCTTGGAAGTGGTGAGGACGAGAGTAAGGTCGGGGGTGTCCCAGAACTCTTGGAAGGCTTGGTGGCAGGCTTTGGGGGTGAGCTTGTCGAGTCCGAGTTGAGCGATGCGAAGGTTTTCGGTAGGAGAGGAGAACGCTCCGAGGTCATTGATGCCTTGCACGACGGACATGGCTAAGTTGGGGGATTGGGTAGTGGCTTCACGTTCAACCGCTTGTTCGTAAGCGTTGAGAAGGTTCGCTTTGATTTCGTCGAACTCGGATTGGTTGAAGCCGTATTCGAGAGCGCGACGGAATTCTTGCTCAAGAACAGGAACGGCGTCTTGCCAGCGGTCTTCGGCGGCGGTGATGTCGATGGAACCGTATTCCATCGCTTGGAACCAGACGCCCTTGGAAGCGCTTCCGCTTTGAATAGGGGAATTTTCCTTCTTAGCGAGAATGGAGAAGCGGCGGTTGAGCATGGCGTGGGCGACTGAGAGAGGCTGCTTTTCAAGGCGCACGGCTACGGAATCGGATTTCACTTCGGCCTTATTCAGTTGGAGCAGAGAGAGGTCGTCGGAAGCGACCTCGGGGTCTGAGAAAATGGCGGCGCGGAATCCGGTGCCGCTAGGGATGGAGCCCAAGTCGGGGTCAGCACCGGGAGTTTCGGGGTTTTTCAGGGAGGCGAAGGCCTTCTGGATGCGTTCTTCCATGGCTGCGACTTCGATGTCACCGGCGACGATGAAGGTCATTTTTTGAGGAACGTAGTAGTTCTCGTAGAAATTGACAAAGCGCTCGCGAACGGCGTTTTTAATGACTTCCTCAATGCCGATGGGGAAGCGGCGAGTGATGAGCGAATCCGGCATGAGCATCTCAAATTGCTGTTCCATGAGGCGGGTTTGCACCGAGTCGCGGGAGTTTTTCTCGGAAAGAATGACACCGCGTTCCTTGTCGATTTCTTCGCTTTTGAGAAGAGCCCCGTCAGCGAAGTCGCCCATCACGGTGAAGGCGAGTTGGAGAGTTGGCTCGGCGAGGTTGGGGAGGTCTAACATGTAGACCGTTTCGTCGAAGGAAGTGTAAGCATTCGCGTGGGCACCGAAGGCGATTCCGAGGCGCTCCATCTGGGGAATGAGGTCCTTGGGGTCAGGGAAGTTGCGGGAACCGTTAAAGACCATGTGCTCCAAGAAGTGGGCGACCCCTTGTTGGTCGTCGGCTTCGTGGAGAGAGCCGGCATCGATGTGGAGACGGAGCGAAACGCGCTTCGGGGGCTCGGAGTTGGGGATGATCACGTAGCGCAGGCCGTTTTCGAGAGAGCCGAAAGTGGCACGCTCGTTGGCGGGGATGTCACCGGTCTCGTGAGGCCAAGGAACGCGGGGGGCGGTCGCGAAGGTGGCTTCGGCAGGACTCTCCTCAGGCTCTTCGGAAGTCTTTTGAGTTTCCGTTTCGGCCCTTTCTTCGGAAGAGTTCGGTGAAACCTCGGGGTCTTCTCGTTGTTTCTGGGAGACGATGAGAAAGCCAGCACCAAGGATGGCGATGGCAAAAATGAGCGGGAGTGCTTTCTTCATGAGAATTGTGTAGCCCAAGGTAAGAGAAAGGGAACGGATCGATAGAGAAAAGTGCGACAGGCGAGATTCTGAGAAATCTCTTCAGACAGAGTGGATTTCAGGTTGATTTGCGCGCCCAATCATGATTTTGTCGCCACTTACCAGCAACGTGCGCACGTGGCGGAATTGGTAGACGCGCTGTCTTCAGGTGGCAGTGTCCTTTGGATGTGGAGGTTCGAGTCCTCTCGTGCGTACCATTTATAGGCAGTGAGTTGTCTTGAATTTTGTACTCCCTCGAAATTGAAGGGCCGAACGATTTCTAAGGAGTGGTGTAATTCAGTCGGAAGAAGAGCTTAGGCTCGGCCGAGAGAATCTGAATCTCTACTGAAGTGAAGAGACCGAGATCAGTCTCATTGATAAGTTGATAGTGAACACCCTCCTGCATGGTAACCCACGAATCCTGGAGAAGAGTTGTCGACTGTTCGCGGACGAGAAGGAAGTCTACCACGTCATTGCGAGAGCGGAAAGTGAGGTTGCCACTGGTGGAGTGATAGCAGGGTAGAAAGTCAGGATCGTGGGGTAGCGTGGGATCGGCTCCCGAAGCGTAATCCTCGAAGTTAGTGAGCCCATTTTGGTTCGCGTCCCCGTTGGGAACTAGGCCCGGGAAGAGGCTGGCGAAATCGTTTACGGGGGCGTTGGGATCGAACTCGTAGGGGCCGATGTCAATGATGCCATTGAATACCCGAGCGAGGCCTGCAATGTCTTCGGAGGTCGAGTTGGCGCCATTGAAGCCGACATCCAAAAGGGGAGAGTTTTGCGTGAGTCTAAAGTTACCTGCAGTAGTTGGGGCTGCTGCGGGTAAAATGGAACCCACGAAAAGAGGATCCTTTGGCTTGAGGTTGTTGCTGGAGTTCGGGAAAGAATCTAATTCGCTGCCATCGAAATGTTCGATCATGCAGTGCAAGAATTCCAAGTCGGGATCCACGTTCGGGCTAAAGCCATAAAAATAACTCTGAGGGTCTGCAGGCGTCGGTGGAGAATTAACTCCTCCGGGAACGTCCAAGGTGAAATTTTCCCAGGAAACGCAGTTACTAAACTGGAAATTGACTCCGTCGTCATCCTGATAAATGGCCCCAGCCGAGAAGCCTGAGTTGCCTTGAAAGAGGCAATTGATAAAAGCAAAGCTCCCGGTGCCATCGGTTCGCATGACTCCGCCTTGGCGATTGGGGTGATTCGATTCGTTGCCAGAGAAGATGCAGTTTGTAAAAGTAGCATCAGCATTAAGTGCACGGAAGGCGCCACCACCACCCAGCCCGCTTGTAGAAATCTGGGACACTGAATTCCCAGAAAATTGGCAGGAGGTAAAGACGCTTTCACCGCCAGTTAAGTGCACGGCACCCCCAAAGGAAGCCGCTTCATTGGCACGAAAACGACAATTTTCCGCGGTCACTCCATTGGCACTCAGAGCACCTCCTCGATCGGATGAGTTGTTTGTAAAGTCACAGCTATCGAGAGTGACAGCGGCCTCATCCTCAGTCCCATTGAGAATGGTTAGGGCGGTTTCTGTGATATCTGAGAAGGAGGTGTTCGTGATGCCGTGATTTGACGAGGAGGCTGCCCCGATACTGAGACTCAGTGGAACCGTGAACTCACAATCCTTGATCTCACCAATGGCTGTATCTCCGAGAGAGATGAACACGAATTGTTGAATGGATGGATTGGTGGTTTCGAAGGACGAGCTTGTGATGGTCGAACTTCCGCTGTGAGTAAAGCTGGTGTCGATAAATTCAGAATCCTGAATAGTGAGAGTTCCTGGTGCCAAGGTGAGGCCTCCAGGAGCATCGAAGGCGCAATCAATGAATGAGGTGAGACAACTCGCCAGATCGGAGAATAAGCCGATACCTGGGAAAGAATTGATAGGAGTTCCCTGCTCTTGAAAGCGCGTATTTAACACGTCAATGGAAGCAATAGAACCAGAAGTTCTGAGCGAAGGGCGCTGAAAGAAAGTGTCGCTCATTGTCAGGCGGTAGCTAGCGTTCGAACCGGGGAGGTTGGAAAGGTCTACCCGAGTCGCTCCAAATTCACTGAGAAATTGGCAACCGTTTATTGAGATGTTTGAGTCTTGTCCGTCTACTCCTGGCTCATCCTGAGAGAATGCAGCTAGGCTAGTCGCTCGAAAGGTGCAGTCTTTAAGGGTTAAGTCTGTTGCAACAGCGCTGACCCTCTCGTCTTCAAAAATCAACCCATCAAGGGTGACTGACGGCGAACTATTCACGGCGCTCACTTGGTAGCGAGAGTTGATAATCGTCTCGAAGTCCTCAGGTGAGCGAGCGGTGAAGATACTGCCGCCATTGGGGAAGCCACCAAAGACACTACTCTCTCGATTGTGGCCGCCTCCTCCGGAGTATTGCCCTTCAGCCACGAGATAGAAAATACGTCCCTCTAGGTTCTGCTGCGAAGTCCCAATGGCATTGTCTAAGGACAGGTAGGCGTTCTCCCAACTCGTGCCGTTATTAGCACCCGCAACTGCGGTATCGTCGACATAGATGAGGATGAAGTCTTGCTCGAAGGCTCCAAGCTCAGGAGTGCCATTCCGGAAGCGGGGCTGACCGTTGGCGTCGAGTAATGGCTGATCGCTAAAGACCTTTCCGAGATTAAAGAGTGGAGAAGAAAGGGTCAACCGAGAGTCACCCGTGTCAGTTGGCACTTCGCCGAGATCGACTAAGGCTTGGAGCGACGGGTCAACGGGCTCCAAGTTGGTAGCTGGACTTCCTCCTGATGAGTCGAGGCTGCTTTTGCTCCAATTCGCGATGAGCGAATGAGAAAATGTCGGTTCCTCTCCCCCTGGCATCATGAAGAGCGAAGCGTTTGTCGTCAGGGAATCATCGGCGGCGGCGTTGTTCCAGATGATGGTATTGCAAAGCTCTACCGAGCCTAACAAGAGAGCGAGTGCGCCTCCTCTTTGAGCGGTGTTTCCTTGTAAAGTGCAGTTTGTCAGGACGGGTAGTGAGCTGCTGACGCTGACAAGAGCGCCTCCATCATTACTCGCGGCATTCCCCGAAAAAAGACAGGAGGTGAAGGATGGAAAGGAGCCTGCAGTCACAAAGGCTCCGCCTCCAAAGCGAGCGGAGTTCCCCAAAAACTGACAACTTTCGAAGTGAGCTCTTCCATTTTGCGCAATGTATAACCCAGCCCCTTGTCCGCGAGTTGAGCTCGAGTTGGCATTTCCTCCCGTCACCGTGAAGCCATCAAGGCTGGCCAAACAGTCGGTATCAGTTGCGGTGACGACGTGATAGCAATTGTCATCCAGCAATCCGTCCCCATCGATATCTCCGGAAAGGGTGGTCCGATTGGCGACGAAATCTCGGTCGGCAGGGAGTCCTGATTCCAAGCTCGGGTAGCCTCCTTGGAGCCTCACTCCTGAAAGAAGATGGAAGGTAGAGTCTCTCAAGTTGTTCGTCTGGCTAGAGCCTTCGTCGGGAAGGTATTCACCCGCTGCTACCCAGATTTCTTGGGCCGGAATCGTAGCGCTCCGCGTCTCGGCGAGGTCTAGCGCATCCTGCAGGTCTACCATCGCTTGAGTCCAACCTGAGCCATCTCCTCCAGCTCTTGCCGCATCCACGTGAATGATGTTACCCCCTTCGTAGGCGCCGATGTCTTGCGAGCCATTGATATTCCGAGGGTTGCCTTGGCGATCAAACTTATTGGGGTTGGAGGCTAAGCCGTCGAGAAGGGGAGAGGTGGCTGCGATACGGACATCGGCAGTGAGTTGGGGGCTGTCTCCGGGAGTGATGGGATGGAAGAACAACGGATCTGATTCATCAATATTACCGGAATTGAAAATGCTGAGGTTGTTTAAAAATGAGGCGGAGAGCCCCTCAATCATATTTGCAATATGAATGTTCTGAGGGTCGCCATCCAGCTTGTAGAAGACCGAGATATTACCGGGAAAGTTATTTCCTGAAACAACGCATCCTGCGAGAGAAACACGGGACAAGAGGGACTGGCCAAAGGGAGGAGAGGCCACGATCACTTCTTGTCGAAAAAGGGAACCCTCTTCCGCGACCGATGAATTCCCGTGGAAAGTTGAGTTCCTGATGGAGAGTTGATGAAAGCCAATCGATTCAATGGCACTGGGGGTGGTAATGCCGACGTTTCCGGTGAACTCGCAGCCTTCAATTTCAAGGCGGGATTCATCGAAGGTGATTCTCGTGCTGATGCCGGGAGAGCCTGTTCGAGAGAGGTTTCCTCGGAATGAACAACGTCTCACGACCATCGAGAAGGCTTCTTGCTGATTGAATTCTTGAATGCGGAGCGCGCCTCCAACCAATGGTGAACCTAAGCCTCCTAGATCATTCGGCAAACCTCTACTCTCGATTTTGGTGAATTCACAATCTTCGATCAGCACCGGAGGCGGCGGGGAATAGTTGGGAAGGACGAATAGACCAACCCCTTTTGTCTCCGTGAAATGGCAATTCCTCACAATACACTCTCCCGAGCATTCTGATCTTCCGCCGGTGATGGTGAAGCCATCAAGAATTGCGGGAGCATTCTCAGCGTCCATATCGATCACATCGGGATCTCGAAATTCGTTGCTAATAAATGGGTCGGCTTGCTCTGCAGCACTCAAGACCCGTGTCAGAATGCTCGGGGTCCGCTTGTTGTTTCTTTCTTCAAAAGTGCCGTCACCTCCTCCTGAGGGGAAGCCCCCGTAGATCGAAATATGCTCAGTGATGGTAAAGATGTTAGGAGCGTTGCTGGGGACTCCGTCGCTTGACAAGTAGACGCCCTCCGCGACCCAGACTTCCAATGCTTCGGAGCCGTTTTGGTCGAAGAGCGCTTCTTGCAGAGAGGTGAAGGCATCGGCCCAGGAGTCGCCCGTTTCCCCTCCATTGGTGGCGATGTCGACGTAGATGAGCCGACGGGCTTCCGCTGCGCCAAGGTCCACATTAGTGCCAACGAGTCTGGGCAGTTTGTAAACGTCGAGGCCTGTCGTGTCCACCCATGCATTGTTTCCGCCATTGAGAAGGGGAGAAGTCTGGAGTAGACGGAGATCGTCCGAGGTCTCCAATCGAAACTGAGGATCGACGGAAGAGAAGTTGCTCCCTGATGCGACATTGCTGTTGTCCAACGTTGTCGCATTGTAATTAGCCAGCATGGAAGATTGGAATCGAGCGACATTTCCGCCTCCGAAGCTGATGGAAGCGTTGGCATTCGAGCTGTTACCGCCCACGGAATTATCCCAGACAATGGTATTTCTCAGGGTCGTAATCGAGCTTCCCCCAGTGGTGGAATGAATCGCAGCGGCACCATTGATGCTCGAGTTTTGGGTCAAGGTGCAGTTACGCAAAGTGACAACCGAGTCTTGGTTGGTAAGACCTCCGCCTGTCGAGCCCGCGCTATTTCCAAGGAAGATGCAGTTTTCAAAAGTCGGAGTCGCTTGAGCGCAATAAACAGCGCCACCCGATTGCAAGGTGCTATTATTTGTGAAAATACAATTCACAAAGAAAGGTACGGTTCCACTCCCGCATAAGACCGCCCCTGCTCCAGAAGTGCTGAAACCCTGTTCTAAAGTCAGACCCCGAAGGTTGCAGGGAGAGAGGGTAGTGATTTCTAAAATTCGACCCACTCCACTGCCACTCAAGCGGATTCCATCAGGCAAAGAAGAAGCCGTAATCGTAATCTCATTATCGAGGACAAGCGGCGATTGCACCGTAATGACAGTCCCATTCAAGGATTCATCAAAGGTGACCGTCTTGTTCCCTGAGGCGATGGCCGCGCGAAGAGAACCGGCACCACTATCATCAGTATTTGTGACGACGAATTGTGCATGGAGTTCAAAGACTGTGAGCCATGAAAAGAAAAATATTCTAAGATACGCTTTTAAATGAGAGAACATAACACTGCACTGAAGAAATAGAGAGTGTCCTTCCCCTTTTCCAGAAGATTTACGAGGTGATGGATTTACTAGCAATAGAGAGGACCTCGAAGGAAGAGGAATTGTTTGACTGTGATTTCAAGTAGTTGTGCTGAGATCACAATGGAAGTCACAAGAAACAGAGAATCTGGAGCATTCAATGAATCATCTCTGCGCAATCACTTTTGGGTCTCGTTCTGATAGAAGACCAAGTAATGCTATCTTCTGCGAAGAACCGTGTTACAAGGCTGGGTTACTTGCTTTTCTTGATGGGTGCGACTTGCTGATTTTCAGCTGCTTCTGGCGGTTGAGGTTGGGGTGCTTCTTTCAAGGCTCGCTTGTGAAACTGCTATGCCGACTAAAAATAAACGACCGTCTTCATCGGGTTTCTTTGAAACGATGGACTCTTCTTCTGCTGCTCCCAAGGAGGGCTTCAAACCTACGGTTTCGAAAGCCATTCCACAGGAGACCGCGATTGTTTACTGTGAGGGGAACTTTGGTGGAATTGACGGCAAGACGGCGAATGGTCTCGTTCGGCATTCGGAGAAATATAAAATTCTTTCGATCATCGATAGCGAAAAGGCGGAAGAGGATGCGGGGGAAGTCCTTGATGGTAAGAAAAACGGGATTGCGATCTATCGAGACCTCGGGACGGCTTTGGCGCAAGCGGGTGGTGCGCCAGACCATTTGATTTTTGGAATCGCGCCGGCGAGTGGGTTGCTTTCGAAGGCAGAGCGGAGAGTGTTGCTGCGGGCGATTGCGTATGGCATTAACATTGTGAATGGACTTCATGAGTTTCTCAATGATGACCCTGAGTTTGCGGAAGCTGCCGAAAAGCACGGGGTGGTGATTCGTGATGTGCGGAGGCCACGCGATAAGAAGGATTTGCGGGTGTTTAGTGGGGGGATTTCGAAAGTGACTTGCCCGCGGATTGCGGTGCTGGGAACAGATTGCGCGATCGGGAAACGAACCACGGCAACGGTCTTGGCCGCGGCTTTGAGGGATCGTGGTTTCAAGACGGTGCTCATTGGCACGGGCCAGACGGGCTTGATTCAAGGGGCGCGCTATGGCTTGGCGCTGGATGCGGTGCCGTCGCAATTTTGTGCGGGGGAATTGGAGGCCACCATTGTGGAAGCGTTTGAAAAGGAGAGTCCCGATGTCATTTTGATTGAAGGACAAGGTTCGTTGAGTCACCCAGCCTATTCGACTTCGAGCTTTATTCTACGAGGGAGTTGTCCGCAGGGAGTGATTCTCCAACATGCTCCGGGCCGGAAGTATCGCTGCGATTTTGATGGCATGGCGATGCCGACTCCGAATTCGGAAATTGAGCTCATTGAGTTGTTTGCAAAGACGAAGGTGATTGGGCTCACCATCAATCATGAGAATATGACCGATGGTGAGGTGACGGACGCGATTGAGGGATATGAGAAGGAATTTGGAATTCCCTCCACCGACGCGTTGACTCGTTCTCCTGAGCGTTTGGTTGATATGGTGATGAACGCCTTCCCGCAGATCGGGGGCGCCGTATCGACTTAAAGCGTCAGCCGGCTCCGCGTCTTGAGGTGGACCTCGACAAGATTTATCACAATGCTTTGACCTTGGTGTCGCGCCTGCGCAAGCGTGGGATTTCGGTGACGGGTGTGACGAAGGCGACCTTGGGCGCGCCTGAGATTGCGCGCACTTGGTTGCGGGCAGGAGTCGGAGGCATGGGGGACTCGCGGATCGAAAATATTCAGAGGATGAGGGCCGCCAAGACGCCTGCGGCGATGACTTTGATTCGCACTCCGATGTTGAGTCAGGTGGAGCAAGTAGTGGCGCTGACGAATGTGAGCTTGAATACGGAGATTGAGGTGATTCGTAAGCTGTCAGAGGCGGCGAAGAGAATCGATTGTATTCATGGGGTAGTTCTGATGGTGGAGCTAGGTGACCTTCGAGAGGGAATTATGCCGGTGAACTTGGAAAGAGTGGTGCGGCAAGTCTTGGGGTTCTCGAATGTGGCCTTTATGGGGATTGGGGCGAATCTGGCGTGCCGGAGCGGGGTCTCGCCCGATGGCAAAAATATGGCACAGCTTTCGGCGCTGGCAGACTCGATAGACGATGCCTTTGGGCCCATAGTTCATACGGTTTCGGGAGGGAATTCGGCGAATCTGGATTGGGCACTGAGTGGCGAAAAGGTGGGGCGGGTGAATAATCTCCGTTTGGGAGAGGCGCTGCTTTTGGGGTGTGAGCCTCTGCATCGCACAGTGATTAAGGGGCTCCATACTTCGGCGATTACCCTAGTGGCGGAAGTGATTGAGTTGAAAAATAAGCCTTCACAACCGTGGGGTGAGATTGCGCAAAGTGCTTTTGGGGAGGTGATTTCCAGTCTTAATCGAGGTTCGATTCGACAAGCGATTCTGGCGATAGGGAGGCAGGATGTGGATCCGGATGGATTGACTCCGCCGCGAGGGATGAAGATTCTAGCAGCTAGTAGCGACCATCTCGTCGTTGAGGTGAGTGGCGATTGTCGGCTGCTAAAAGTGGGGTCTGAGGTGTCCTTTGGTCTCGATTATAGTGCTCTACTGAGGGCGATGACTTCGCCGTTTCTTCCACAAGTGATGAAGAAGGGTGCTCGAAAGGTGCGAGCTAAAAGAGGCTAAAGCTTGCCTTCAATCTTACTCGAAGACGATGTCGTCGAGGTAGGCGCGGTAGGGGAAGCCGGTGCCGCTGAGGACGATGGTGAGGGGGTTCTTGATGCGGCGCAGGTCTTTGCCTTCGAGGGGGAAGGTGAATTGTTTCCACTTGGTGGTGAGCTCGATGGTGCCGAGGTCGGCTTGGCAGGTGTTGGGGTAGAGCCCGGTGAGGCCTCCGCCCATACTGAGGGCGAGCTTTTCCCCGCCTTGGTGGCCGCGGGCCCAGAGCTTGAGGGTGGTGGCTCCGTTGAGATTGTATCCGCCGGGGCTGTTGTTCTCCCAGTCGCCAGCGGGGTGTTGAAATTGCAGGCCGGACCAGTCGCCGCCGGAGGTGTATCGGAACTCGAGGCAGGTTTCGCCGGAGTGTGGGTTCTCGGTGCTGTTCGGGTTGACGGTGAGAAAGCTTTTCTCGGGCATCACTCCGGAGGCGGCCCAGAAGGCTTCGGTGTTGCCTTCGAGGTAGATGGGGGCGGGGAGCTTGGCGTTGGGGGATTGATGGTAGGGTGTCTCGGCGCTGGAGAGTTGGCTTTCGAATTCTTTTGTGGCTGCGTTGGCTTGCTGGGTGGCGGCGGGTGCGTTGAAGGTGAGTGCTTGCAGTTTTTTGGTTCCAATAGTGTAGGGGTTTTGTTTCCAAAGGTCTTTGAGGGCGAAGTAGGAGGCGCGAGGGCGGATGAGGTGAACGCCATTGAGAGCTCGGTCGCTGATGGCGCAGACGCCGAACCATTCTTCGTTCATGTTCTGTTTGGCGGCGGCGTCGTGAGTGTATTCGGCGTGGTGCCAGCTGCCGGTGGTGTCGTGGTCGTTGAGGCCGTATTCTTGACCGTGCTTCCACCACTCGTCGGCCCATTGAAAGTGAAGTCCACCCAGGCAGTTGCCGCTACCGCCGTTCATCAGGGTGTTGCGGTAGAGGTCGATCCAGTTGTCGTGCACCATGAGCGCTTGAGAGGTTTGTTCTTCTTTCTCTTTCACGGCGTGGTAGGCGTCGCATCCGGTTTCCATGAGGATGACGGGCTTGTTGAGGGTGGCTTTGACCTTGGTGAAGAGGTCGGAGAAGGTTTCGCCGCGATAGGCGTTGACGCCGAGGAAGTCGATGTCGGGACAGAGTTCGGCGATGAGGTCGAGGTATTGCAGGTCGCCATTGACGATGCCGACGGGGTGGTCGGGGTCGAGGGCTTTGACCTCGAGAGCGATTTCGTTGAATAGGGAGTAGAGGTGGCGTGCTTTGGCGGTTTGGCGCTCGCCTTCGGGAAGGTTTTCCACTGCGGCTGAGATCCACTCGAGACCGTAGTTGTTTTCGTTGCCAAGGGCGTAGGCGAGGAGGCCGGGGACATCTTTGTTCTTGGTGACGAGGTCGCGCCAAGTTTGCTTGATGAACTCGCGCGTCTTGGGATCGGAGTAGTCGGTGTTGGCGATGAACTTGCCGTCGATGGTGAGGCCGTAGCGGCCGCAGTAGTCGTTGGCGATGAAGTGCATGCCGTAAGTTTCGTGCATGTATTTCATCCAGACAGGAGGATAAATATGGCGGAGAGTGTTCCCTCCAGCATCGCGAATGAGGGTGAGGTCACGCTTGAGGGCGGCCTTGATGACGGGCTCTTCTTCCGCGAAGAGGTTGTAATCGTATTTCATTCCGACGGGGGTGTGGGACCAGGTGAAGCCTTTGACGTAGAAGGGCTCGCCATCCACAGTCATTTGCCAGCCGCTAGGGGTGTTTTGGAGTTCGGTTCTTCCTTGGGCAAGGGAAGCCACGGCGAGGAAGAAGGTGAGTAGGAGAAGATTGAGATATTTCATCAGAGGGGAAGAGCGATGTGCATAAAGTTGAACACAGTGTGGGAGGTTCTACCATCGGGAAAATTGCGCGAGTTTTTGGACTGGTAGCTTCAGGGTTCGCGCTGATTGATTACAAAAAAAGACCTTCAGTTTCCTGAAGGCCTTTTTTAAATAGAAGGGAGTTGGTCGGCCTAAAAATAGGTGCGGAAAGCAAGCCAGAATGTGGTCGCGCTCACGTCTCCGTCGGGAGTGTCGAGGCTGTCGTATTCGACACCGGCCATAAACTTGGCGTTGTTGTCGCAGAGATAGTAGTTGAGGCCAGCGTAGATGCTGTGGTGAGAATCACCGCGGCCGCTGTTGATTGCCGCTCCGGTGTCATCGTTACGACGCACGTAGCGGCTGTTGAGGCGAATGCCTTCGGAGCCATCAGACCCTTGATACTGATAGCGGGCAACCGCTTGGAGACGATCCTCGACCAGCCAGTAGTGAGGAATGACGACCACACCCCAGAAACTGTCCTGGCGATCGACATTTTGACCGTCGTTTACATCTCCGTTGTCACCGTAGATGAAGTCAGTCACGAGTCCAAATCGTCCGGACTCGTAAACAGCACTTAAGGAAGTGGCCCACTTATATCCCCAGGCCGTGCCGGAGACATCACCATCGTTATAGGCGAAGTCAGCGAGCAGGCTCAACTCGTCGGAGACTTGATAGCCCAAGCTTGCTTGATACGCGACAGAACCGCCCCAATCCGCGATGAACTTGTCATTCACTTCTGTGGAGTAGATTCCGAGGAGAGCACTCCAAGGTCCCTGCGCTGCTTTCAGTTTGAAGCCGGTGGGGCGATCTGAACCGTAGACTTTGTTGGAGATTGCCGAGCGCTCGACGGTCACGATGTTTTTGGAGGACTCAACGGCCTCGTGAGAAATGGCAAACTTGTGCCGGCCGTAGCTGAGGTGAAGCTTGTCAAGTTGGTCGATGCCGAAAGCCTTTTTGATGTCGAAGCCAATCAGGGCTTCGTCAAAGTTTTCAACTCCCCAATCGAGATCGTTTCCAGACGGGC
Source organism: Roseibacillus sp. (assembly GCA_051251855.1). Taxonomy (GTDB): domain Bacteria; phylum Verrucomicrobiota; class Verrucomicrobiia; order Verrucomicrobiales; family Akkermansiaceae; genus Roseibacillus. The sequence continues at coordinate 73,048 of JBPOGI010000007.1, read as the reverse complement.
GGCCGTCGCTCAAGAGGTTGATGTTCGCTTTGAAGTCAAAGTACTGCAGAAATTTTCCTTTGGCTCCGATCCGGACGCGGCGGAACTCGTCATAGGAGTCATCGAAATCGTCACCGTTCTCGTCTTCTCCATTGACCCATGCTCCCTGATACTGAAGACGACCAAAGACGCTGAACTCTTGAATGAGTGGGTTCTCGGAATTCTTATAGAGCTTGCCGATGGACTTAAGCCCGTCGCACCATCCGGTGGAGGAGGCTTCTTCTTGCATGACGGGAGTGTTAGCAATGGGGCTGTAGCTATCGCCTGCCGAGGCGAAGCCGCTCAAACCTAGGGCCAAAAGACCCACTGTCTTGATGTTGTTTGTATGTTGCATGGTCTGTGTTTTTCGGAGCCACCTCGCCGGTTGAATTGCGGTCCGGTTCCTAGACAATTGTTACCAAATCGTCACAAAGGGCTTTATTGCAGGTGAATTGACAGAGCAAGGACGGATTATTGTGACAATTCTGTCACACAAAAGAATGCGCATGACCAGAGGAAGTCGTCATTTTGGACCCGTGTTCAGGACCAGCTCATCGCTGCGGGCTGAACCCACAATTGCAACACTATGAAAGTAAAAACTGTTATTGCTACCCTCGCCACTGGAGTTCTCCTAAGCGGAGTCGCTTTGGGGCAATCGAAAATCGTAATTAAGGGCTCAGATACCCTTGGCGCTAAGATGGTTCCTCAATTGACCGCTGTTTACAAAGCGATGGGGAATGCGACCGAATTTGAGATTGCGGCCGAGGGCTCTTCTACTGCCTTCACCTCTTTATTGGAAGGAACCGCCGACATTGGGATGAGCTCGCGTGGCTCTAAAGATGGAGAAAAGGACTCCTTTACCGCGAAGGGTAAGGAGCTTATCGAGCATGTGGCTGGGATCGATATGATTGCGGTCGTGGTTAACGAAGGGAATTCTGTTAAAGACCTCACGAAGAAGCAGATAGAAGGCGTTTTCACGGGAGAGATCACCGATTGGAGTGAGCTTGGAGGGAAGAAAGGTGCCATTTCGGTCTACACCCGCAATACTTCTTCCGGCACCTACAAGAGCTTCCAAGAGTTAGCGATGAATAAGCGGGACTATGGTTCCTCTACTCAGAAGATGGCTGGAAACGAGGCCATTGCTTCTGAAGTTGGCAAGAACCCTAATGGCATCGGATACGTTGGCTTGGCGTATGCGAAGAATGATGGATTGGCTCCTGTGTTGGTAGAGGGCAAGGCCTTGGAATCTCCAGAGGAATACCCACTCTCGCGCAATCTTTACTTCTACACTGTGGGAGAGCCTGACGGTGAAGTTGCGAAGTTTTTGAATTGGGTAAAGACCGACGATACTGCCCAAAAGGTGATTGAAAAGGTGGGATTCGTTTCCGCTAAGAAGTAGAATCGCTTAAATAAAATCTCAGAGGCGCTGGTAGGTAAGAGCCGGCGCCTTTTTCATTTATTAAGAGAGGGGAAGTAGAATTCGATTCTCCTTCCGATTTGAAAGATTTCGAACGGTCTTCTAGTCTCGCAGGTCTGAACCCAAGAGTCCGTTCTTTACAACTCGCAAGCGTCCAGACTACCTCAAAACTCCGATGTCAAAAACCACCGTGACAGGTGAGGCGAAGGCCTTCCGCAAAAAAGCGGGCTTTAATATCCTAGGCAAGGGCCTGCAGGATCTAATCCGCTATTTCTTTGGCGGAAATGCGATGGTGGCGATCGTGGTCTTGATTCTCATTTCGGCCTTTTTGGCGAAGGAGGCGTTTTTCTTTTTTCCCCGGCATTTGGAGGAACTTCGGGCCTATCGAAATACGGGGCAGGAGTATGTAGGTTATATGGATGCGGAGCTCAAAGCTCATCGAAAAATCACCTCGCAAGCGACCCAGGCTTATAATCTGCAGATTCGGGAAGCCGCTGAAGGGGAGTTGGCGTTGTTGGAGGTGGTGCAGGAGCTGAAGGGCTTGATTCGGGAGAAGGTGGAGGATGAGAAACGGGCGCTCAAAAAAGCAGAGGAAAAAGCAGGGGTGATGGAGTTTGTGGGCGGAGAGGCGCTGGATGCGGCTTTGGCGGAAGTCAAGCTGGCGAAAAAGGCTTATCAAGAGGCGGTGAAGAAGGCGGGGGAGGCTACTTTCTTGGATGATTTAGAGCGCAACAAGGTCAAGCCTGCGGCCGCGGATTTCGCTGATGCGAGGCGCAGTGTGGTGCGAACGTTGGCGGGCGAGGAGTCGCCGTGGTTGGCGGAGCTGGAAGAGACCATTGAATCGAAGCAGGGGGCAGCTGCGGAAAAGTATGCCGAATTTGGAGCTGCGGTGAGGGAGTTGGTGGCGGCGCAGAGTCCGCTCGAAGAACTTTGGAGTGGCCTGCGGTCTACTACGGCGGACAACCGGAAAGAGGTGGAGAAGTCGCAGACGGCTCCTCGACGCAAGAAGGCGCTCGAAGACGGGGCGAGCTTGACGGATGACGCCGCCAAGAAAGCAGATATGTTGGCTCGGGCGGCGGCTATTGAACTCTCCGAGCCGGACCCAGATGCGATGACCGAGGCTGTCTATGCCAAACGCGATGAGCATGTCGCTGTTCGAAAGCAGCTTTTCGCGCAGACTCGAGAGTTGGTTCAAAAGTTTCCCAAGCAAGTGGCAGCCAAGAGTTCGAATGAGATTTTGGCAGGGCTGCCGGAGGTCGAGGCCAAGTTTGAGAAGCAGTTTGCGCATCTTGGCCAGCAAGCGGCGGATTGGTCTCACAAGAATGAGATTGGGATGTGGCACTCGGTGACCACCTTTTTCCTGGGAACTGAGTGGGTGACGAACTCGAGCTGGAACGATGTCTATGGTCTCATGCCTTTGTTTTCTGGTTCGTGCATGATTGCGCTGATTGCGATCTTTATCGCGGTTCCTTTTTCGGTGGCTTCCGCGATTTACGTGAATCAGATCGCGGGGCCTCGCGAGCAGAACCTCATCAAGCCAACGATCGAGTTCATTCAGGCCATTCCTTCAATCGTGTTAGGATTCTTCGGAATTGTGGTGCTGGGTGATTTTCTGCGGGACTTCAGTCAGTTAGAGTTTTTGTCTTGGATTCCCGGCTTCCCGATGCAGGAGCGTCTCAATGCCCTCAACGCGGGGTTGCTACTGGCCTTCATGTCTATTCCTACCATTTTCACGCTAGCAGAGGATGCGCTTAACAACGTGCCCAAGGCCTATCGTGATGCTTCTTTGGCATTGGGGAGCACGCGCTTGCAGACGATTCTAAAAGTGATTGTGCCGACCGCGCTTTCGGGAATTATTGCAGCTGTTTTGCTCGGATTTGGACGCATTATTGGTGAGACCATGGTGGTGCTCTTGGTGGCGGGTAATAAGATTGCGATGCCCGAGTTTGCGGAAGGATTGGGAATTATTGCTCAGCCTACCCACACCATGACGGGAATCATTGCGCAGGAGACCGGTGAAGTAGAGCAAGGCTCTCTCCATTGGCGCGCGCTCTTTATGGTCGGAATGGTGCTCTTTACGATTTCGTTAGGTTTGAACTCAATCGCTCAACAAATTCTGAAACGCTACGGGAGCAAATCATGAAGGAAAAGAAAACAGCCCTACAGAAAGCGAACGCCTCCAACCCTTTTGGAGCGCGTGAGAGTTCTTTGCAAAAAGTGGAGAAGGTTCAGCGAGCTGTTCTTTGGTCTTCGACGTGGTTCGTGCTTCTCATTGCGGGAATTATTTTCGGCACCATCGCGGTTCGCGGGGTGCCGGTGTTGATGAAGTATGGTTCCAGCTTCATTACCGAGAGTCCGGAGACTCTTTTTGTGCTCAAGATTGCGGCCGATACTCCCTTGGAGTTAGCACCGGCTGATTTTGCTCGTTTGGAGCGTTCGAATCCGCAGGCGAAATTCACGAACGTAGAGAACTTTGAGGTCGAGCGAGAGCGCACCACTTTTGCCGTTCCTGAGGGCGACTATCGTATCCCATTGGGGTCGGTGCGAGATTTGGAAGGAGTGACCGGAGCCAAGTTCGACTACTTGAAGCGTTACCCAAATGGGGAGGTGACGATTGAGGTAAAAAAGGCTTTGGCAGGAATGATGGACACGGTGGACTTTGAATCCTTTCAAACGGCTGCGGCCAACTTGACGATTCGCGATCCTCAGGCAGTGACCGTTTCCGATCCTCGTAAGCGGTTTTCCCTTGCTGAGAAAGCGGCTTTGGAAATGCCTTCTTCCATCTCTTTCAAAATCAAGGGCCTGAATCCCGAAGCATTGAAGGATGTGGATGAGGAGACTCATTCCTACTCTGCTGGCGGGGTACTAGGTCCCTTAATAGGCACTGCTTTGTTAGTGATTATTTGTATGGTTGTGGCTCTCTTCGTGGGGGTTGCGGCCAGTGTCTATCTCAGTGAGTACGCGAAGCAGGGCTCCTTTTTGGGCGTGGTTCGTCTCGCGATTTTAAACTTGGCGGGTGTTCCTTCGATTGTCTTCGGGCTTTTTGGATTGATGCTCTTTGTCTTTCTCGCTCCCAAGGTCACGAATGTGGTGGCGGTGCGTGATGCGATTCGAGTGCCGTTGTGGCCCTCTTTTTCGGAGCCTTCGGTTCGCCAGCAAATTGAACGTGATATTTTGGTGGTGAAGGGTGAACCTATTAAGGACGGGATTCGCCTCGCCAATGCGAATCGCTCCAAGGCGGTTTGGAATGGTCGTTGGTATCTCAGTTTTGAGGGGTGGGGGACTTGCATGTTGGCGGGTGGCTTCACGCTCGCGGTGATGGTGTTACCGGTGATTATCACAGCCTGCGAGGAATCCTTGCGGGCGGTTCCGAAAGGGTATCGCGAGGCTTCTCTGGCTCTGGGGGCGACGAAATGGCAGTCGATTCGAACTGCAGTCTTGCCCTACGCGATGCCGGGGATTCTGACGGCCTCGGTTTTGGGAATTACGAGGGTTGCGGGAGAGACGGCGCCCATTATGTTCACGGCGGCCCTGGCCGAGCGTTCGCTTTTGCCTTGGGAAGGGATCAATCGCGCGGGGTTAGGTTGGTTCTTCGAGTTTATGTCGCAGTCAGTGCAGGCGCTGCCCTATCATATTTACACGGTGGCGGCTCGCATTCCGCAATCGGAATACACCCGTCCGATGCAGGATGGGGCGGTGTTGGTCTTTATGCTTTTTGTGATGTCCTTTGCAGGGCTTTCCGTATGGTTGCGTATCCGTATGCGCAGTAAATTAAAGTGGTAGTTCGAGATGAATCAAGAAACCGAAGTTTTAGGAGAAGAGATGCCTGACGAAGCCGTCATTGGCGCGGTGGAGGGAAAGACGATGATCGAGGTCTCCGACCTCAGTTTCAGTTACGACCACGGCAAGACCAACACCCTGGATCACATCACCCTCGATATTCCCGAGAAGCAGGTAACGGCATTTATCGGGCCCTCGGGTTGTGGTAAGTCGACCTTTCTTCGTTGTTTCAATCGCATGAACGACCTCATCGATACTGCGAAAGTGACGAGCGGTGAGATTAAGATTATGGGGCAGGAGATTCATTCTCCTGAGGTGGATGTTATTGAGTTGCGCAAGCAGGTAGGGATGGTGTTTCAAAAGTATAATCCCTTCCCGAAGTCGATTTTCGAGAACGTCTCGTATGGCCCGCGTATCCAAGGTATTCGGGATAAGAAAGAGTTAGAAGCGATTGTAGAGCGGAGCCTGAAAGGGGCGGCTTTGTGGGATGAAGTGAAAGATAGACTGAATACCAGTGCTTTTGGTCTCTCGGGTGGTCAGCAGCAGCGTCTTTGTATTGCGCGTGCGATTGCGGTGCAGCCTCATGTTATCTTGATGGATGAGCCTTGTTCTGCGCTCGATCCAATTGCGACTGCCAAGGTGGAGGAGCTCATTATGGAACTCCGAGAGGACTACACCATCGTGATTGTGACTCACAGTATGCAGCAGGCGTCGCGTATTTCGGATAATACAGCCTTCTTCTATCTCGGTAAGTTGATCGAGTATGATACCACTGCGAGCCTCTTTAGTACTCCTCAGCAGAAGCAAACGGAAGATTACATCAGTGGCCGCTTTGGATAAAAATAATGCGAAGTCACCGACTCTGTAGTAGGCTCAAACTATCGAAGTTGTTTCTGACAAATAGAAGCACCCCAATTTTTTCTTATGCCAGGTAAACACATTTTAGCGAGCTTTGATGAAGCTCTCACCGGATTGAAAGAGGATGTCCTTGAACTGGGAGTCCTTTGCCGCACGAATTTACATCTTTCCATCGACGCTCTCCTCAAGCGAGAGTTGGATAAGGTCGCGGAGGTATTGGCGAGTCAGGATGAAATGACTTCTTTAGCATCACGTATCGATGAGGATTCCATGAATGTGATTGTTCGCTTTCAGCCCGTGGCTTCGGACCTGCGTTTTGTTCTCGCTTCGATGAAGGTAGCCGCGAACCTTGAACGTATTTCTAGCCATGTGGTAAAGATTGCGAAGAGGGCTCCCAAAATTTTGGCGATTGCTGAGGTGGCAGAGGTGAACCTTTTGGAGCCGATTTACTTGAAGGCGGATCAAGCCTTGGGGCAGGCCATCGTAGCTTATAGCGACAACAACCCGGATATGGTTTCTGAGTTGGGAGAGGAGGATAATGAGATCGATAAGCTCTATAAGAAGGCGCGTAAGACTTACACTTCGGCGATTGAGGGGAACCCTGAGAACTACAAGGAGTTGATTCACCTCATGTTTGTGGCGCGTTCGCTAGAGAGAATTGGCGACCATGCAGTGCATATTGCGGACAACTTGAGCGACTACGAAGCTTGAGGATTGACGACTTGATTCGTCATAGGAATGGAGAGGCGGCTTTTATTGCCGCCTGCAACGAATCGGGCGGCAGTAAAGGCCGCCCCTCCAGTTGAGCTTTACTCGGATTCGAGGATCGCTTCGACGAGTCCAGGGATGTCGTGAGACTTGGCTTCGATGTGAGGAGTGTGCCCGAGTGTGGTGAGGGTTTTGCTCGTGACGGGACCGATGGAGGCGAGCTTGCAGTGTTCGGGGAGGGGAATCCCCATTGCAAAGAAGTGCTCGGCAGTACTGCCACTGGTGAAGGTGATGAAGTCGGCACCTTCTTTTTCAAGAATCTCGCGTGCGCCCGTGGGGTCCTCGGTTTCGGGGACGGTTTTGTAGGCGACGCAGATGTCGACGATTGCGTTGAGAGCATTCAGGCCGTCGGCGATAACCATGCGGGTTTCGTCGGCTTTGACCCAGAGGATGGTCTGGCTATCAACGAATTGGTCTTTGAAGGCATCAAGAAGACCCTCGGCGACGTGCTTGTCGGGCACGAGATCGACGGTGAAACGATATTCGTTGATCTTTGCAACGGTGGCGGGCCCGATGGCGGCGATTTTGGGTCCGCCGAGACTGCGAGCATCTTTGTAGATGGCGTAGAAGCCTTCGAAGAAGCGTTCGACTCCGTTGGGGCTGGTGAAGACGAGCCAGTCGTAGGTATGAGCGTCGCGAACAGATTCGGCGAAATCGAGGGTGTCGTCAGGGTTCTCTATACGGATGGTAGGAAGCTCGATCACATCCGCACCAAGGTTGCTGAGCTGCTTGGAGAGCTTGCCCGCTTGCTCACGGGTGCGGGTGACGACGATGCGCTTGCCAAAGAGAGGGCGACTCTCGAACCAGTTGATCTTCTCGCGCTCGTTAACGACGGTGCCGATGACGGCGACGGCGGGGGACTTGAAGTTTTCGCGCTCGGCGGTATCGGCGATGTCGGTGAGAGTGCCGGTGATGGTACGGTGCCGACCAGTAGTGGCCCAGCGCGTGAGGGCTATGGGGGTGTCAGGTGCAGCGCCGTGTTCGATGAACTTGGTGGTGATTTCGCGTAAGCGAGCCACTCCCATCACAAAGACTTTAGTGCCGGGTGCTTTGGCGAGTTGGTCGTAGTCGAAGGAGGACTCGTCCTTAGTCGGGTCTTCGTGCCCGGTGAAGATGGTGAGTTGGGTATTGTGGGCGCGGTGGGTGACGGGGATGCCGGCGTAGGCGGGGCCGCCGATGGTGGAGGATATTCCAGGCACGATCTCGAAGGGGACGCCGGCCTCAGCGAGTTCGGCTGCTTCCTCGCCGCCGCGTCCGAAAATCATGGGGTCGCCACCTTTGAGTCGACAGACGGATTTTCCTTCGAGGGACTTTTTCACGATGAGGTCATTGATTTGGTCCTGGGGGATGGCGTGGTCCTTAGCGCGCTTGCCCGCAAAGATTTTTTCGCAGCCGGGTTTGGTCCAATTGAGGAGTTCGGCGCTGCTCAGGGCGTCGTAAACGAGGACGTCACAGGTCTCGATGCATTCCTTGGCCTTGATGGTGGTCAAACCGATGTCTCCGGGGCCAGCGCCGACGAGATAGCAAATTCCTTTCATGTGGGCGGAAGCTGGCAGAGATGAGGGGGATTTTCAATAGATTCTCCTACCCAATAAAAGGGTTGGTTCGGAGTCGCTTTTTGAGAATGAGCTTGTTTCCTTTTTTTGAAATGGTCTTAGGAGAAGGCTGCGAAGGGACTGATTCAATGAGTGAGGGTGCTGAGGTCGAATTCAATGAGGTGGGACTTTTCAGGAGAGTTGAACTGGAATAACCTTCATTATCTTAGGGTGATAAACCTCTCATCACAGAGCTGTATTTAGGCTTTACTAACTCTTTTCCTTCTAAAGACAAAAGATGGCAACAAACCATTCCACCATGCTCACCCAGCCGTCGATGATTTAGCGGGTGACGACCTCTTCGGAGCATGACGTCTGGAATGAGTTTCTTCAGTTTTACGAGCCTTTCATCGACGCCGTATTGAGGAATATGTGATTTCGAGAGCCCGATATCGATGATGTGAGGCAGCAGGTGTTTCTGAAACTCTGGCAGAGACTCGGCACTTACCAAAAGCAATCGGAAGATTCCAAGTTTCGCAGTTGGTTGGCAGTCGTGATTCGGAATGTGGCCATTGATTGGTTGCGGGGACAGAAAAACAGGGACCTGAAGCGTGGCACTGATGAGAGTGTCGATGAACGAACGATTTCGGCGCCCGAGATCACGGTGATGATTGAGCGAGAATGGCAGCGCCATGTGGTTGCGACAGCTTTGGAGCGACTCAAGCCGGTATTTTCGAGCAATGCATTCGAGGTTCTCCGATTGTCTCTCGAAGGGGTCTCTGCGGAAGAAGTCGGGGAGAGATTGTCGATTCGATCACAGAGTGTTTATGTCCTCAAGAGCCGCGTGAAAAAACGGGTGCAGCAAGAGATTGCTCAAATCAGACTCGAACAGGAAAGCCTCTATGATCAAAAGTGAGGAAAAGAAGAAGGCTAGCCTCTCCGGATTAGAGTCTTTCGCGGACTCGCTCTATGAGGAGGGTGATCCGATGAGCCTGAGCGAGGAGGAGGTGGATTTGCAAACCCCTCTTTATGATTCTCTCAGAGCTGAAGACGATCGCTATGTCGAAAAAAAGCTGATCGCAACGGGCGGAATGAAAGAAGTCTACTTGGTGTATGATCGCAGGACTTCTCGTCAAGTGGCCTTGGCCAAACCTTTGCAAAAGTTGGGGAGAGATTTTTACGACTCTTTCCTGCGCGAGGCTCATATTACAGCTCGTTTGGAGCACCCTTGCATTATCAACCTTTTTGGGATGGGGGTGGATGAGAAGGAGCGTCCCTTCTTTACGATGGAGTTTAAGCGTGGCCGCTCACTCAAGGCGCTTCTTGCTGATTTTCGAGAAGCAAGAGGGGAGGAGGATTGGCCTCTGCTTCGCCGGTTGGGTATTCTACAGAAAATTTTTGAGGGTGTTTCTTACGCGCATTCGCGGCGGGTTCTTCATCTCGACCTCAAGCCAGCCAATATTCAAGTGGGAGCTTTTGGAGAGGTTCAAATTTGCGATTGGGGTCTAGGCGTGGTCGTGCAAACAGAAGAGGACAAGACCTCGGACGTTCTACTGGATCCTGATCTCTATGGCTCCATGCAACAGGCGGTGAAGGGCACGACTAACTACATGGCTCCCGAGCTCTTTGACCCGAGGGTTCTCAAAACCCCTCAAATGGACATCTACGCGCTGGGCTGTATCATGGAGGAATTGCTCGTTCCGGCATCTGCTGGCTCCGTGGGGGAGGAAGAGCAGGAAGCAGATGCTGGTTTGGAAGCTATCGTGAGCAAGGCCAAGGCCAATGAGCCTGAGATGCGTTACCGGACCGTGGAGGAAATGCAGCTTGATTTGGAGCGCTATCTGGGAGGGTTTCGAACTTCCGTAGAGAAGAAAACGGCGCGAAGAGAAATCGCTCTGTTTTACCGGCGGAACCGTCAGGTCTCGAATATTATCTTGGGTTCGTTGCTCATCTTGTTTGCCGCCACGAGCCTCTTCATTGCCAATCTACAGAGCAGCCGAAACGAGGCGAATCGAGCACGGGACGCGGCTGAGAAAGCCATGAGCCAAGCGACGATCGCACAGGCGGATGAAGAGCGAGCAAAGATTCGGACGCTGAAAGCGCTTGAGGAGTTACAGGAGGAGAAGGAAGTTTCGGAAGCTCGTTTGCAACGGGAAGCGCGCTTGTCGTGGACGGCTTCATCCCAACTCGTCGATCTTTTTTTTAAGAGAGATTTCAGCTTCGCCGATTTCCTCGATTCTAATCTGAAGGGGCTTGAGGCTGTTACGGAGGAGAATCCGCCCCCTGGACACTACATTTGGAATCAGAAATTCTGGATGTATTTTCTCACTCAGCAATTTGAGAAAGCAGTCGGAATTACGGAAGAGGGTAAGTATGTCTTCCCGGATCTTGTTCCTCTTGCTCGCAAGTATGCGCTTAAAAAGCACCAACGTGAGAGCCTTTCTGACGATGACTTTCTAGAGTTATTGCAGGAGCTGAATTCTCCCGACCTACGGAGTCGTTCTGCTCTGGCGGAAAAAATGCTGGAATATGATGCTCGGAATGAAAGGTCGAACTCGACGAGAGCGGCTTGCGTGCGAGAAGTCCTCGCGGTCGCGAATCCCGATTGGGACTCAAAGCAGTTTCACTATCAACCGGAAGCCCGTGCTTTGAAGATAGGTGGGCCAGGGTTGGGTCGATTAGTGCGGTCGCCAACATCTCGTAGCCTCCTGCGTTTTTTGGATCTTGAGCGGCTGGATCTCAGTGGGACGAGGATTACTAATTTGAGTGACCTTCAGGGACTTCGTTTAAGAGAGATTGATATTCGAAACACGAAGATTCAATCGCTTGAACCCTTGCAGGAAATGAGGAGTCTGCGAAGGGTGATTGTGACTTCCGAGCAGGTGACCACGGTTCTCTCGGAGAGTCTTTCTTCTGCGGTGGAGCTTGTGGAGAAATAGCTCTTGGGTGTGATAAATAATCAATCTTTGATGAATAGAAAAAATTCCATAAACGCGTTAAAGTTTATCAGATCGCTCTCGTTCTATTAAATGGAAGGGTCTGGCTCTCTTCCTTCAAATAAAATTCAAAACTCAACTTCCACTAAAAAAATCTATGAAAGCTAAACCAAACCCTTTCTTTATTCTAGCTGCCGTGGCGTGCCTTCCTTGTATGCAGGCGAATGCGGTTACTGTTGTGGCCGTAACAGACGCAGGTACTGATTCTTTTGCCACTTCCGTGGGAACTGCAGGCGCGACTACCGCTGGAGCGCAATCGACGACTCAGTTAGTGACCTATCAAATCTCCGGCTTGGACTTGGCTGAGGACATGAGCGCCAATGATACTCTTACTGTCTCCATCCTCATCTCTGCTACGGGTGGAAACGTGATCGACGACATCAATGCTGCTGGCGGGGAATGGGGAGTTACTGGCTGGGTCGATGCTGAGATTGACCCAGGCGAGGGGCTTTCGTTCGCCCTTGATTCTTTTGCTGTTGCTTTTGGCGATGCTCCTGGAGCGGCCACAATCACCTTCGATGGCTTCACCGGGCTTTCAAGTTGGTATACTGGAGGGGGCGATGTTCCCACAATTACCGGTGCCACGATCGCGCCTGGAACCAACGGAAACACTCCCAAGGGAGGGGCTATTTTGCATGGCAACGGAGGAAACGCCACCAGTAACTTTGATGCTTTAGCTCCCTCATTTTCCGTAGATAGCGACCCTACTGCCGGAAATGGTTATTACCTGGGCCATCTCGATTTTCAGCTCACGGCAACTCCAATCCCTGAGCCATCTGCAGCACTTTTAGGCGGTCTTGGCCTCCTCGGTCTGCTTCGTCGCCGTAAATAGAAGACTGCCTTTTCAAAAGTCGTTCCTTTCGCAAGGAACAGCCTTTTCGTGGGGGGCGTTGATGGGCGGGAAAGCAGCGTCTCCTGAGAACTGTATGAGAGGTTCATTTCGGTGTTCGGCTCATTTTTCTCAAGTCTATTGAGGTGAAAATGGATTCATAGTTTTTCTATCGCTGCAAAATCCACTGGACCAATGCTTTGCGAAATTTGCCCTCCTTCTCGGAGCTGAACCCTTTTCCCGACCGTCGAACAAACTAAAAAAACTAAAAAATGAAACCAAACAAATCTCTCTTACTGTCACTGGCTGTTCCGGTGTTTACAAACACGGCGCTCGCAACAGAGGTCGTCAATCTTAGCGGACTGGACCTGAACGCGGCTTTTACCTCTAGTGTTGGCACAGTCGGGGCGGTAGTTGCTCCGGCAGACGGAACGACGGCGAGCGCGACCCATACTTTCACGGTCAGCGGATTGGACATTGCTGAGGATGGGACCGCGAACGATGAGGTGACCTTTTCCTACGACGTGACCTCGATCAATGGCAATCTAGCCCCTTTGGCTGGTGCTGCGTATTCATACGGCGTCGACGGGGCAGCTGATCCTGCCGATAATGAAATCGACTTAGACGAGGGAGTGACCTTTAGCAATCTAACAGCAACGACTATTTTTGGAGATGCTACGAGTGAGTCGCTGGTCATTGTTTCTTCTGGTTTCACTGGATTCTTCAGCCGTTTTCCGGGTGGTGGGGATACCGTCAATTTGACCACTATTGATGATAACCCGATTAGCATTACCTCAAGCCCCGATGGCGGTCCTAACGATCCTTACGACTTTGTTAGCCCACAGCCGGACTTCAAAGTCATCTCCGACGGCGGAAATGGTTTTGGGGTCGATAACCTTTCGGCGACCTTCACCTTGTCCACAACTGCCGAGCAAAGTCTCTTTTGGGATGGAACAGATATCGACAGTGATGCCAACGGTGGCAGTGGAAGCTGGGATTTAGCAACCACTAACAATTGGGATGATGCCAGCGCAGGTGGAGCCGATTCTCTATGGGTGAATGGTGCTAGCGCAGTCTTTGGTGGTAGTGCCTCGGGAACAGTGACTCTTGCAGAACCGGTGACCGCGAACGCGCTGACGTACGAAATCGCTGGGTACGAAATCGCCGGGGATACGCTGACAATGGGTGGAAGTTCGCCTGAGATTTTGACGAGTGCCGACGCGACTATTTCGTCGGATTTGGTAGGTATCGCACCCCTCAATAAATCAGGGAGCGCAACCTTGACCTTGAGCGGAAGCAATGGTGGTGCTACCGGCGGTCTCACGATAACGACTGGGACCGTTGATTTGCAGTCTGATTTTGGTTCAACAGTTACCGTTGAAAGCACCTTGGCGGGGGAAGGTTCGATTACTGGTGATCTGATTCTCGAATCGGATGCGACGCTTAGTATCGATACTGTCACAGCTGGTGCTCTTTCGGTTTCTGGTGATGTCATTATTTCGGGGCCGATAGAGTTGAATCTGAATGAAACGCCTACTGGGGATTTGACCCTCTTAACTTACACCGGAAGTGTCTTGGGAGATTTGAGTGACCTTGTCTATACGGGACGCGGTCAAGTAGTTGATACTGGCTCAGCTCTCGTGATTCAAGATGCTGCCGCAGCTGATTTAGTATGGAGCAATTTTGGAAGTAGCGGCTTCTGGTCTGTAGGCGATGACTTTGCGGCGGATCAGAATTGGGACAATGCCGGTAGCAATGATTTTTTCTTCGCTGATGATAGCGTGACCTTTACCGATACGGCGGCAGGAATCGTCACCCTGGACAACTTTGTTGGGCCACTTGAGCCAGCTGCAGTCACTTTTAACAACAGTCTTGGGAATGACTACACCCTCGTTCCTAACGTTGATGCGGGTATCGTTGGCTCCACCAGTTTGATTAAAAATGGAGAGGGGACCGTCATTCTTGAAGCGGGCAATACTTTTACCGGTGGAACCTTTGTTAATGATGGGGTGCTTGAGTTAGCCCAAGGAGCGGGTCCAATTCCCACGCTGGTGGGAGAGGTGACCGTGACGGGGCCTGGCGTTCTCAATTTGAATGTCGGAAATGCGCTAGGATTTAATGCGGCCCGGAGGGTTGATGTGCTGAACGTCTTTGATGGCGGAGTGGTGGACCACCTTGCGGGAGGGGACAATGGATTTGCCATTGAATACAATCTTCGAGGCAGCACCATTCAAACCAGTGGAGCTGGTCAATTTGCATTCGCGATTGGCACCGCGGTCAATAGTGAGGCAAGCGCTGATTCGTCCACGATTGCTGGTCGCGTCACCATTCGTTCGAGTTTTACCTTTGATGTCGAGGATGGAGCCGCAGCCACTGACCTTCTTGTTTCTGCAGACCTTGTTAACCAAGGAGCAGCAACCAAGACCGTTACCAAAACGGGAGGGGGAGTTCTTCGTTTCTCTGGCACGGCTGGAGTCGCTGGCACCGCGCCTGAAAGTTATGGGCCTACTGTGGTTTCTGAAGGTTGCCTCATTATTGATGGTCTTGCTTCCATTACTCCCGATCTCACACTCGTAAGCGTTTCCGCGAATGCAGGCTTTGGCGCGATTGCGGGACCTTCCAACGCGACAGGTGATGACTTTGCTGCGATTTCTTCTGACGTCGTTTGGGATGGTGGTGGAACTTCCTTCCTAGTGATTGATACCAATGGGGAAGATGTCGTGATTTCAGGCGACTTTGTCGGACCCTACACTCTTTTGAAAAAGGGAGCGGGTGTTCTAACTCTCTCCGGAAATGTCACAGTAGACACCCAAGAAGATGAGGGGAGCATCGTGATTGACCCCAATGCCGTCGAGCCACCTCGCGCCACAGATGGTATCGTCATCACTGATTGTAGCAGCGCCCCTGGAACGAATTCTGGATTGATGTTCAGCGTTTCATTCGCTTCGTCAGGAGATGTTGATGTCTATGCCTCTTCAGACCTCGTGAATTTCGGAACTCCGATTGCGGAAGATGTTTCCGCTTCTCCGTTTGTGGAAGATGATGTGGCGGACGCAAAGCGTTTCTACATTCTCGTTCCCGCCGGACAGACTTTTCCTTAGGGAGAAAGGTGGACACTGATAGAGAGAGCAACAGATTCGGTTTTAGAGCGTCTATCCGGACTTTAGCATTTTCAAGAATCTTGCGTGGTCATGCTAAGGCACGTTCAAAGAACCATATCAGTCCAGCTAAGCCGATCACGACAGAGCCTGGAATGCGGATCCACTTGAATTGCTTGGTAAACCACCCGAAGAGGAGAAAACAGACGGCCAGGACGGCAATTTGGCCCAATTCAACTCCGACGTTGAATCCAATGACGGGGGCGATCACGTCTTGGCTGGGCATGAAGAAACGCAGCATGGCTCCAAAACCGAGACCATGGAGGAGCCCAAAGCCAAAGATGAGAAACAATCGCGGCCACTCGACTTTCTCCTCTTCTTGAGTCCGCAGATTTTCGACCGCCACATAAACGATCGACAAGGCTATCAAGGCTTCGACCCACTTGCCTGAGAAACCAACGAGGCCGGTAAGCGAGAGGGCAAGGGTCACCGAGTGGGCTACCGTGAAGGCTAAAGATTGATGGAGGAGAGGGCGCCACTTAGGACTGAAGAGAAAAAGCCCGACAACAAACAAAATATGATCCAGACCTTGCGGGATGACATGGCGAAAGCCGAGCTTCACGAAGTCCAGCCAGCCGAGAGGCTTCGAGGTCGTGGTGACCGTACGCTTCGAAAGGGGATTGGTTGCTCGGCCTTCTAACACTTCCGAGGACGAATTATCGGGGGCAAGGAAGGGCTCCACATGAATTCCCAGCTTCTTTTCCGTTTTAGGTTCTATGGGGATGGA
Source organism: Roseibacillus sp. (assembly GCA_051251855.1). GTDB lineage: Bacteria > Verrucomicrobiota > Verrucomicrobiia > Verrucomicrobiales > Akkermansiaceae > Roseibacillus. The sequence goes on along the minus strand of JBPOGI010000007.1, from coordinate 56,962 downwards.
GATGTTTTCTCTTCGTTCTTCTGTTCTTATCTTCACGACGAAGAGAAGGATAGCTTCGTAGGGATCTTGCCAACTTGCTCGCAGCTCACCACCTGCAGGAAGAAATTCAGCCTTCAGATTCAATCGAAGTGTGGGGGCGCCGAACATGGATTCATAGAATTTGTAAGGCTCCTGTGCGTAGTCTTCGAAGGTAATCTCGTAGGCGACCTCTTCCGAGTTTTGAAAGAAGGTGAGCGTCTTGCGGAGATAGCTCTCGGCCTCTCTTCTGAGTCTGGCGTGCTCTTCTTCGTCGAGTCCATTAATCCAAGCCGAGTCTGGAGCTTTTTCGTTCTTGTCCCCTCGGTATTCAGGAAGGCAATAGCCGGCGTCGATCACCATTTTGACTTCGAAGCCTGTTCCTTGGGTTCTCAGCTCTGCGTAGACCTGATCAATGATATGACCTTGCGCTATTGGAAGGATGCTTACCCATAAGAACCCTACCAAAAGAGATGCGAGCGAGCGCAGATGAGTCATTCTCAGCTACTTTCTTTAGTTTGCCGAAGTCCAGACTTCGAGCCGGATGAACTTTTTCTCTTCGTCGAAGGGGACAATAGCTGAGACCGTTTCGACGTCTCCGTTCGTCTGGAGAAGAGTCTCTGTTAATCCGTCTCCATGATACTTCCAACTCCCTGGTTGTAAGTCACGCGACCAAGCGGCGCGAACCTGAGGGTTTTCGACATTGCGTCGATCATAGGTGACTGAAAAGCCTCCCGCTGTAGTCATTGTTGTTAAAACAGGATGATCGGCAACGAGGGGATCGAGGAGTAAGATCCATTCTTCTACGTTGGTATAGCGGTCGCCATCGGCATTGCCGCTTTCGGTGATATCAGTGCCTGGAGTCGCTCCTGCAAGAGCTACCGCGGCCCACAGACTGTAGGGAGTAGCGAGATCCACATTCTCGACGAAGATGTTATCCACCGCCATATCTGCGGCGTGCCATCGCTGCTGTTTGGCGCGGAAGCGGATAGTGACATTGGGAAGGTTTGCCTGAGTCGAAAGATCAACCGTAGCCGTGCTCCATGCGTCCTCACTCGCTCCATGCTGGGCTCCTGTTTTCTTCCAGACTTCATCGGTCCAAGCAGTTCCATCATGAATATCAACGGCTAGGAAATCGATGTAGGGGCCGAACATGTGATAGTCGAACTTCAGCTGGGGATTTGAGTTTCCGGTGAAATCAAAAAAGTTGTCGATGGAGGCAGTTTTAAACTGAATGCCGTTGTCATGACCCTCGAAGTAAATGAACCAGCTGCCGTCGGAGGCCTGCGAAGGGCCCGTTGCCCCTGTGTCGGTGGGGCCACTGTGACGGGTCCAATCCATCTCGCCATTCACGTTTTCGCCTGTAGCCTGTTTCCAAGAGCCGAGACCAGATTCAAAACTCTCGGAGTAGGGGAGAGTGAGATAGTTCACGGCCTCATCAACGACAACGTTATCGAGAGAGATGTCGCCGGCGTTCCAAAACGCTTTCTGTCCCCGAAACCGCACTACGACTTGTTCGTTACCGACAAAAGCACTCAAAGAAACAGTTGCTGATTCCCACGGATCGCTGGGAGTCGGCTGTTGGGGACCTTCTTTGATCCAGACATCGGCATGCCATTGCGTGCCATCATGAACGTCCACCGAGAGCGAGTCGACATACGGACCACACATGTGGTAGTCGAAGGTCAGTTTCGCACCTGACAAGCCACGCATGTCGTAGACACAATCCATGTGCGATTTTTTCTCTCCGCTACTGGTATCGTGTCCTTCTAACAGGAGATACTGCGAGTTATCGGGAGCACCGAGGGAGCCCGCAGTTGTAGACTCGGAGGGGCCGGTGTGTAGGCGCCAATCCCAATCGTCATTTTCTTGGTGCCCCCACTCGTTGTAATTGTCGTCGAAGTTCGCGACGTGGGGATAGCTTGTGATTTTGGGACGCCCATTCGGGAAAAAGCGGTCGATGATCCACTGCACTCGCGCATCGACCTCATCGTGCTCTTCCTGACCCCATCCGCCATTGGCCCGCATGGTGTCGTAGTAGGCTTTGTCGGTCGCATTGAGGTGCGAATAGAAGATATTACTGTGAGTCCGGAACTGAGTGAGATTGCTGGGAATAACAGATTGGTAGTGCTTTAACCGATCATAAATGAGGCGGGAGTCGGGGATGTTATTCGTATCCATCCAAGACTGCATGTTGTTGTGGCTCCCAGCAGCATTCCCCCAGAAGTGCATGAGAGGATTCAGATCAATGCCAGCAGCTTTCGACATTCGCTGGATGCGGCTGTAGGACTCGTCACTGTTGCGTAGATAAGAAATTCCATTTTCGTAGTCGACGTGGTCGCCGTACCAAAACCGGTGTAGCGAGTTCAAACCATACATGTAGGCAAGATCAGCGTAGTCCGCATAGCCGCGCTGCTGATACTGCATCTGTTGGCTGGTCATGTTCCAAACTCCTTCTCGAAAATCTTCGGTGACCATCCAATGGATGGCCGACTGGTCTCGGCTCCATCCGTTTCGTGAAGCATCTCCTACCGACCGTCCCAGTGATTGGTCAATCGAGACATTCAGGGCAAAGTAATGAGCCATCACGTAGGGAATGTTGACTGCCGCTTCGACTTCTCCATTAAACTTGGTGAAGTACTCGGCATGCCCTAGCTCGTGCAATTGTTCGGAGCCTAAGAATTTGGGTCCATTAAGGATTTCGTTACTTGAACGTCCGTTTTGGGAGGCACTCGCTGGATTGAAGGAGCTGTTGGACTGAGGGTAGCCCGGCGAAAACACATTCGCTCGGATGGCGACATCAACAATGAGATAGAGCGTGGTCTTGGAACGTTTTTCTTTATAACCGTAGAGGTGATTGATCACGTCCATGGTGTCGTCCCACTGGTCCATCGAGAAAGCGGGATTGTCGTCGCCGCTATTCACCCCCCAAGCGTAGACCCAATCTCGGGGGAGAGTCATCATGTAGACGTCGGACTCAAAGTCGGCCCAAGGAGCGGGGTGATGCCGCTCGGTATCCAACCAATCTTGAAGGGACGTTTGGCGTGCCACGGTATTCGAATAGAAGGGGGCCCGGACAATGTTCTGGAATTGAATGGTCTGAAGGCCATGTTCCGAGCCATAGGGGACATCGATGTAAATTCCTCCTCCGACGGGACTGGCAATTTCGACCGTTTCGGAAGTAATGGGGTAGACCTTTGAAATGTAGTCCATTCGTCGATACCAAGACAAACGCTCAAGTTCGTGCACGTGTGCATTGACTCGAATTTGATAGCCCTTATCGACCAATTCAGGGGGGACAGTCACCACCGCGATGCTCCCTGGGGCGAGATAAGCTCCGGTGGGGCGACGGGTGGCATCCCATTTGAACAAGTGAGGAAACCCAAATTGTCGAGGCACATCGGCGTTGATTTGGACTTGATAGACTGCGCTTGGATTCGCTGGTGGGGCTACTGCTCCCGGGAAGAAGTTGGCAGATAAGAAAGGCTTGTCCTCCAGAGAGCTTCGAAAGCGTTGCACGTTCTGAGGGGTCCAACCATGGAGAATCAACCCCTGCTGCAAGTCCAATGAAGTCTGTCTGAGGGCATTATTGACGTTGTTGAATTGATCGCGGTTGAATTGACCGCCGCTAAAGATACTCCCACGCACGTCCTCATAGAGTTCCACCACCGCGATGGCTTGCTCTAAAATGTCCTCGCTGGCACCGAGCATATCGATGTTGTTTCGCAGATTCGTGCTGAGAGTCTGAATCTGCCCAGCATTGAGAGTGCTTGAACCATTCAAGTGAGCCTCCATTTGGTCCAATACCCCTGACAAGGTGCTCAAGGGGGAAGCTTTGAACGTTAATCTCAGTTTTCCGAGATGAAAGCCGTTGGCTGCGGGTCCTTCGGAACGAATGAAAAATTGGTCGACTGGTTCCTGAAAGTCCGTTCCGACGTTTGACCCTCCTGACACGATAGAAGTCCCAAAATCGTCTCCTGATACGGTGGAAGTGGCTCCAGCGATTCTTCCTACATCGCCATTTGAGAACCAAGAATTCACCCCAGTAAAGCCGACGAATGCGAGTCCTGCTTCTGATCCTTGAGTTCCAAAGGTGATGTCGGAAGAAAGGAGGCTGAAGTTAAGACCTTCCCCTAAGCGGATGGCATCGCCAGCAGCGCTGCTGACGCCCCAAGGGTCGCCATCGGCATTCGAATAGCCTGAAACGGTACCTCCATCAGCCGCTACTTCGATCGAGAACGTGAGGGTGTCGTTGGCCGATCCATCCTCGGCAAGGTCCAGATTTGTGACGTTGTAGGTCACTGTTTGTCGATTTCCGGCTGTTGTCGTTGTAATGGCTCCTTGAGAGCCCACGTTTGAGCCAAAAGAATCTCGGTCCAGGCCCCAAACATTGATGGTAGTGTCGCCGGAGGCGGAACACAGGCATAGAAGGAAGCAGCCCAGAGAGGAAGCAAGCCGTTTGGGATGGGGGAGAAAGGCTTTATTCATTATCAATTACTAACGTTTTGGAATCGAATATCTTAACAGTCTTTTGAGAACGAATCTTCATAAGGAAACTTCGCCAGTTATCTAACATAAAGCGGTTTCCGGCGGGGTTCTACATTTATCATCAAGTTTCTCTTGCTGTCATGGGCGTCACTTCGTGAGTGAGACGAGCGTAAAGTGCTTGAATTTAGTAGTTTGAGCGTTTCCCTGTGGTGGTTAGCGTGCCAGTTATTGGGGAGAGATATTTGCCAGAGATCGGAAGAGGTTATCTGCCAATATCTCTGGAGTGCCGAGGGAGCCGATGGCTTTGCTAGCTCGGAGGCTGCCGTCCTCTTCGAAAACTCGAGCTTCCATTTGGAGAGAGTCACCAGTGACTGAAGATTGTACCCCGACGGGGGTGTCGCAGCCGGCTTGGAGGAGGGCGAGGAAGTGGCGCTCGGCTGTGATGCGCGCCATGGTTTCCTCGTGATTGATGTTTTGGAGGATTTCTCGGGCGGCATCGTTGCTTTTGAGAATTTCCATTGCGACCGCACCTTGGCCGGCGGCGGGAAGGAATTCGGTAGCGTCGAGAAGGTGGGCCGCGAGGGGGTCTCCAGCTTCGGTGGTGAGAGCGCCATTCGTTTCGTAGCCGAGGCGGACGAGACCAGCTTCGGCAAGGATAGTGCCGTCGAGTTCGGGTTGGTCGACAACCTTTTGTAAACGGGTGGGAACGTTGCCTCGGATGTCGACGACATTGAGGTCAGGGCGAAGGTGGAGGAGTTGCAGCTTACGACGGACGGATGAGGTTCCGATAGTGGCTCCTGCGGGTAGTTCGCCGAGAGAAGGGCCGCTTGTGATGAGGACATCACCGGTGGGGGCGCGGGGAAGGACGGCGCAGACCTCGAACTCGGGTTCGAGGATGGTGGGAACATCCTTGAGCGAGTGGACGGCGAAATCGATTTCGCCATCCAATAGGGCGACTTCTAGTTCTTTGATGAAGACGCCTTTGTCGACGACTCCGGAGGCCGCAGCCACAGCGGCGAGAGGGACGTCGGTGCGCTTGTCACCGGTGGTGACGATGACTTGGCGGGTGAGCTGGCAAAAGGAGGCAAGGGCGGCTTCGGTCATTTCGGCCTGGCAAAGGGCGAGGGCGCTGCCGCGTGTTCCGAGAGTGAGATGGCTAGACATAGCGAAGGAATCAGGAGATCTATAAGAGTCCTGTCATTTGAATTTTACCAGTGTGTTTGGCTCCTTCTTCTACAGAGAGGGAGGCGACGGTGAGGTCGCCATCAAGAGTGGCGCGCTTTTTAAGAACCAGCTTTTTACAGGCAACGGATCCGGTGACGTGGCCATCGATAATGACTTCGCGAGCTTCTACGGTGCTGAGGAAGTCGACTTCGGCTCGGCGCTCAATGATGACTCGGTCACTGGTGACGGCTCCGTTGATCTTACCGTTTTTACGAACAACGAAGTCGCCAGTGCATTCGGCACCACCTTGGATTTCGCCTTCAATAATGAGATTGTGAGCATGGATAGTGATGCCCGTTACGTAGCCCTTTTTGTGAATGAAAACGTTACCGCGGGTCTGGATACGGGAGTTCTCTTGCTCGCGGATGTCGTAGTCTTTGAGGCCAATGTAGGCTCCGCAATGAGGGCACATGGCGGAAGTTGAGTCGGCGAGGATTTCATGAGATTCGTTACACTCGAAGCATTTGACGTCGCGCTTCTTCTCACGATTGATAAGAGGCGCAATTTTGGGCTTACTCGTTTCGGATGTTGCTGAAGAGGGAGGACGATAGCGCTCGGGAGATGCTTGGGTCACATCTGGCTCAGAAGGTTTGGGTATAGTTGCCTCCGGAGCTTTTTTGGATGGGGTGTTGACTAAGACTTCTTCGGCTGGGGCGGTTGGGGCGGCCTCGGGTTTGGGCGGCGGTGGAGGAGCTTTGGGCTTCATCGCCTTTTTAGGGAGAGGGTTTCGTGGCTGAGTGCTGGGAACCGAAGCTGCTGGAGGAGTGTCCTCAAGCGGGATTTCCGCAGGGACAGGTGGTGTTGGCGACGATACCTTAGAAGTGGGGCGGGTCTCTTGAGCGGGGGCTGAGGGGAGGGGCTCGATGCTTTTCTTTTGCTCGGGCGCTTTGACTGGCTGGACCGGTGTGACGGTGGACTCTGGCTCCGAGTCTGCTTCTGGCTCGTCCGCGCTAGCCTGATAACGTGGATTGTCGTCGAATTTGACGGGAGGAACAGCGACCCCGTCTTCAATTTTGTAATAGGTCTGGCAGCTGCGACAGTTTGTCGACATTGCAAGTGAAGACTCCCGCTGTGTATGCCCACAAAGGGGACAGCTGAGATCAACGAATTCAGGAGCTCGACGTTTACCGAACAGAGAGGTGAAGAGATGGGATGTTGAGCGGGCTGGATTGCCTCGCGGAGGTCTGATTAGGAGGCTTTAGCAACTTCCTTCTTCTGACCACTTTGCTGGGGCTTCGAGCCACCTTGCTGAGATTTGTTTTGAGCAGGCTTTGAAGCAGGCTGGCTGCTAGGAGCTCCAACCTCGGAACGACCGACGAAGACCGCGCCAGCTTCCATGGTGAGAACGGCAGCTTTGATGTCGCCAACGACCTCGGAACCTGCGCGAAGCTCAATAGTTTGCGAGGCAGTGATGTTGCCATGGACCTTGCCTTGAATGACCACGGATCCTACCTTGATCTCGGCGCGGATGCGTGCGTTCTCTTGGATGGCAAGGGCGCCTGTAGAGGTAATTTCGCCTTCGACCTTACCATCGACGATCAATTCGTCTTGGAAACGGATGGTTCCTTTGATTTCAACATCAGAAGAAAGTCGGTTGCGGTGTCCGCCAGCGGCCTGTGGTTGAGGAGTTGCTGATGGCTGAGAAGGAGCTGCTGCGGGTTGAGAAGCTTGGGGGGAATTGGCGACGTGTGGAGCTTTGCCTGCGGCCGCTTCGTCGTTATTAATGATCTTTTGAAACATTTGCGTAAGTGAATTAATTTAGAGGTGAGCTGTCAACGAATTACTCGTCGAGAGCACGGTAATTTTCGGGAAGATAGGGCGTAGTTCAAGAACGTCGCCGACGAGTGAAAAAGAGCAACTATTTTTACTCTTCTTCTTCGGCAGTAGCCTCTTGAAAAGTAGGAGTCTCCCCGTCTGAGGAGTCGTCCGAACCGGGGGTTGATTCTTCAGCGGATTCTTCAGGTTGCTCTTCCTCTGCTGCAGGAGCCATTTCTGCCTCTGCTTCAGGTGCTTCAACAGCGGGTGTTTCAATAGGGGCTGGGGCGACTTCGATGGCTGGAGTGGGTGACTCGATTGTGATTCCAGGCGCGCCGGGATTGCTTGGGTTTGGAATCGGGGTGGTGAAAGAAGAGGGGATGCCTTGGTTTGGGTTGGCGGCAGGCTCTGGGGCGGGAGGAGGAGAAACCTTTTCGGGTGAATCAACGCCGACAAGGTTGAGGCGGGTGACGGCCAAGTTCTGGTCCCCATAGGCGGTGAATTCGTCCAACTTGCGCTGGTAGTATTCTTTGGCCTTTTCCTCATCGCCGGCAGCTTGGGCAATGTCTCCGAGGGCTACCAAGCTCATCGGCTGGAGATATTTGGCCTCACTGTTGGACAGAAGGGCCTCGTAGTTGGCCTTCGCTTCGTCAGTCTTGCCTTGCTTTAGTAGCATGCCCGCGAGAGAGAACTTGGCTTGTGCAGCGGCAAGGTTGTCGCTCTTGCTGATGAGGGCTTGGAGAGTCTCGATGGCTTCGCTTTCTTTTCCTTCATCCCAAAGTTGACCGGCAAGAAGAAGTTGCGCAGAGCCTGCGGCACCCGAATCGGGGAAGTCTGCACTGACTTTGCGATAGTCGTCGGGGCTTTCCGCAGCCAGAAGGGCGTTCCCTGCTTCGCGTTGCTTGGCGTCGGCCAGCTGGCTCATGATGACGACGGCGGCGACACCGATCACGATAAGAAGGGCGAGAAGAATGAGTTTCTTCACGTTTTTCTCCATGAATTCATCGAATTTGGAGGGACCGTGCTCGATCTCGCCGAGAGGCGCTGGAGCGGCTGGTGTGCTGGACTTAGATTCTTCCGACATGCGAAGGAGGGAATTAACGTGTCAGAGGACAGGACGCAAGCTCTTGTCGCTGCCAGATTCGACGTTATGCTTGCGCCGAATGGCGTTGATTTATCTGGTTGCGGGGGAAGTGAGCGGTGATTTGCATGGCGCGGAGCTCATTTCGGCGTTGAAAAAAACGGGTGAGCATGGCTTTGGTGGCTGGGGAGGCCCTCACATGGCCGAGGCGGGTGGGACACGTGATTGGGTGGAAAAAGCGGGGGTGATGGGCATTTGGGATGTTCTGAAGCAGTATTCTTGGTTCAAGGAGCGGTTTCACGAGACGATGGCTGAGATTGCTGAGTTGAAACCGGATGTCTTGGTTTTGATTGATTACCCAGGCTTCAATCTCCGTCTAGCGAAGGCGGTGCGGGCGCAATTTCCAGAGGTGAAGATTTTGCAGTATGTCTGCCCGCAGGTTTGGGCTTGGAAGCAGAGCCGAATCCCTAAAATGGCAAAATGGCTGGACCAAGTGGTGTGTCTTTTTCCATTCGAGGTAGATGTATTGGCCAAAGGGGGCTGTCCGGGGTTGTATCTGGGGCATCCGATTGTGGATGAGCTTCGGGAGAAAAAAGAAGAGGTCTCTCGGGAGGAAAACTTGGTGGGGCTATTTCCGGGAAGCCGTGGCAGGGAAGTGGACCGCCTCTTCCCACCTTTGCTCGAGACAAGTCGAATCTTAAAAAGGGAGCGACCAGAGTTGACGTTTGAGGTGCCTGCTATCTCGGAAAAATTGGCCGATTCGATGCGGGCGATGTTGTCGGCTGAGGATGAGATTGTGATTAAGGTGGGCTCCAGTCAGAATTTGATGCAGCGGGCGACTTGCGCCGTGATGGCGAGTGGGACCGCAACGCTGGAAGCGGCGTGGTTCGGTTTGCCGTATTGTCTCGTTTACAAGATGGCTCCTTTGACTTGGCGGGTGGCGAAGATGGTGGTGAAGGTGGAGTATGCGGGGATTGTGAATATTTTGGCTGGCCGCGAGGTGGTGCCAGAGTTTTTGCAGAACGACGTGGAACCTGCGCGGCTTGCCGACTGGGTGGAAGGGCAATTGGAACACAAGGAGGAGCGTGAAAACCTCAAGCAAGAACTACTTGCGATTGCGGCCGAGTTGGGCGAGGGCGGAGTGCATGAACGAGTGGCCCAAGCGGTCGAAGAATTACTAGAAGAGTCGTAATATGAGCAATAATGAAGAACAGAATGATGCTAAAAGCCCGTGGATCTGGAAGGCCGCGATTGTGGCTTTGCCTGTTGGCTTAGCTTTGTCGGCAGCAATTGCGGTGGGTTTAAAAATAAGTCAGGGTGCTAAGACCGGAATGGAGGGGGTGACCTATTCGGCGACTGAGTTTTCGGCTTCTAATCTACGTGATGCAGCTAACAAGGCAGAGAATTCAATTGGTAAGAGAGATTTTGAGACTCCCGAGGGACAGATAACGATGCAGCAGATGATCTCGTTTATCACGGGTTCTTTGTCTTCGATTAATCTGGGTTACAAGGTGCAGAGTGATGAAGGAATGACTACGGGAGGCCGTATTTGGAAAAGCTACTGGGTGGATAGCACTGAGAAGGGGGATGATGGCGCTGTGCTGGTGTGGTGCGAGTATAGTGATGAACAGAACTCCGCCTCGGTGGCGGCTCTCCTGAGTGTAGCTGAATGGTTGCGAGGGCGGGTGTTCGAGCGGCAAGTGAGGGTCGCTTTCCTGAAAGATGAAGAGGGACTGCCAGGGGTGACTTCCAATCTCTCGCAGGATGAAGATGAGATTCATTTCCATGTGTCGGGCCTTGGACAAGGGAGCCGTGGCCTGATGAAGACGGGCGGTCCCCTAAAAGCGGATCGCGAGTTGGCCTTCTATCGATTGGAAGGGAAAGGAGGCGAGAGGTCAGCCAGTGATTGGAAGATGACCGCGGATTGGGAGAGTTTTGAGGAGCAGGTGAGAGAGCTCTGTAAGGAGATTAGTGAGACTGCTGGCGAGAAGGTGGTTCTTCAGAAGTGAGCTTGCGTTTTACCTGCCGGATTTGTTTCAGGCACCAGAATGCTCACAATTTGCAGAAGAGAATTCTTGTGCGGCATCGGGGTAGCTAATGGCAGAACTTTGAAGGCTGTTACTTCGAGCGTTCCTCGGAAAAGCAAGTAGGGTCTGGTCCTTTAGGAAGGGACTCTTTCCAAATCTTAATTTTCGCGAGGAGAGTTTGGGTGACTTCGGGTTGTTCTTCGCTTAAGTCGTTTTTCTCAAGGGGATCGGTCGAGAGGTCGTAGAGCTCCATGTGAGTGAAGTTTTTGTCGGTCATCAACTTCATGTCCTTGTCGACGATGGAGTAGAGCACCCAATGGTAATTGTCCTTAGGAGAGTATGCGCGGGCTGAGCTCGTCCGCCAGAAGAGTGGCTTTTCGCGCTCCGGTGCGGAGTCTCCGATAAGGGCATTGGTCTGGTTGATTCCATCTGGGATGTAATTTGATGGCAGTTGGGCTCCTGCGAGGTTGCAGAAAGTGGGGAGAAGATCGACTGCTGAGATGAGGGTGGAGGCATTAACTTCGCCAGCGGCAATTTTTCCGGGCCAGCGGGCAATGAAGGGCACTCCCACGCCGCCTTCGAAGAGCGCGCCCTTGTAGCCTTTGCGGCCGCCGGTGATTCCTTTGGCAGCTCCGATTCCAAAGCCGGCCCCAGTGGCAGTATCGTGCATGAGCTCTGGCTTGCTTCCGGCTTTTCCTCGGGCAGGGCCATTGTCAGAGCTGAAGATGACGAGGGTGTTTTCGGTGAGCTCAAGTCTATCGAGAGCATCCAGCACCTCGCCAATACGGTCGTCGGCGTGGGAAAGGACAGAGGCGTAGATGTTATCGGGCTCATCGAGGTCAGGGAAGCGCCAGCGATACTTTGGGACGGTGTGAAAGGGGGTGTGCGGTTCGTGGATCCAAAGGTTCACAAAAAAGGGTTTTCCTTCGCTGTGGCTCTTTTCGATGAAGTCGATGGTGTGCTTGGAGTCCTCGTGAACCGGCATCTGCTCACCCGCGCAATTGAAGGCGCCGTAGGTGTCGTAGCCGTATTCACTGGGGAGAGGGGAGTCGGGGATCATATTGTTAGAGAGATGCCATTTGCCAAAGTGGGCAGTGGCATAGCCAGCAGTTTGTAGGAAGCGTGGCAATAGGGGGGCTTGGGGACTCAGCCAATCTGGCATGCCTCTCTTGGCATTGTTAGGCACCCAGGCAAAGTGCCCGTCAATGTGATAGCGGGCGGGAAAGTGGCCCGTCATTACTGCGGTGCGGCTAGGTGAACAGACTCCGCTGGCGACGCTAAAGCGATGAAAGTCGGTGCCTTCTTCTGCCAAGCGATCGATATTCGGCGTCTTGACGTAGGGGTGGTCGTGGCAGCTGAGGTCGCCCCAACCCCAGTCATCCGCAAAGATGAAGAGGATGTTCGGTTTTGTTTCGGAGAAGGCGAGGGAGGAGGCTAGGCCGAGCGTGAGGAGGATGAGTGATTTCATGAGAGGAGCAGGGGGGAGGGCGTTGCTTTATTTTGAGATCTCGCGAATTTTGATGTTTCGGAAAGAGACGATATTGCCGTGGTCTTGTAGGCAAATGTGGCCTTCGCTGGCTTTGCCAAAAAGAGGCTTATCTGAAAATTTGGAGGCCGCAACACGCTCGTTCCAGTCGTCGGAGCCTTTGACGTATTCGAAATACTTTTCACCGTTCATCCAGTGGACGCACTTTTCTGGGGTGATGAGAATGCGGAGAGTGTTCCACTCGCCGGCAGGGTTGGTGGCGTCTTTCATGGGCTCAGGTTTGTAGAGTTGATACAGCCAGCCTGCTTTCTGAGGGTCGCGCCCATCGACGTTGTCTTGAATTTGGATTTCGGCACCGGTGTGCCAAGGTTTTGGCTCGCTCTCTTGAACATGGATCATCACTCCGGAGTTACCTCCTTTGGAAATCTTATAGTCGAGAGTGAATTCGAAGGCGCCATATTGCTTCTTGGTGACGAGGTCGCCCCCTCCTTTTTTTGTGAGGGTGATGGCCCCGTCTTTCACTTCCCAAATTTTGCTTAAGTCCTCCTTCTGGTAGTTGCGAAAATGTTCGATGGATTGACCATCAAAGAGCAAGGTCCAGCCAGCCTCTTTTTCAGCTGTAGTCAATTGATTGGTAGCGGGCTCAGCCCAAAGAGGAGCGGTTAGAAGCAGGATGGGGAGAAGGAGTTTCATTGAGAAAAAGTCTCCATGGAGACGGAAGAAACGCCAGCGAATAATGAAAGAGCAGGTTGTATTACTGGGGGCATTGGAGGAGGCGATCAGCGAAGAATGGGATTGCGATGAGGATAGCGAAACGATTAAATTATGAGGATGAGTAAAGATGATCGCTCGAAGAGAATGTTAGGAGCTGGGATCAGCATTTTGCTTCTAGGGCTAGCACTTTGGCTGTTGGTAAGCGGGCTTAAGGGTCAAGGAGAGGAAGCGGGGCGAAGTGAAGGGGCTAGGGGGGAGTCTGAGAACTTTGCTTCACTTGAAGAGAAATCGAGAATGAGTAATCAGGAAGTCAAAGAGAGCGCGCTCAATCAGAAGGCTGCCAAGTCCAAGTCCTTTGAGAGAAAAGTGGTGGATGAGGCTGCATCCGCGTTTCCGATGGCAACCTCTTCAATTAAGCCAAATACGGTGATTTCTCCTTATCCTCCCTACAGCATTCTCGATACCACTGGTATGGAATCGGATGATGAACTCATTGACCCTTCTACCATTCCCATTGATCCGGAAACGGGGAAACAAATGAAAAATAAGGATGGGACGCCTGACCTATCGAAGGCCAAGCGGTTTCGCGTCCCTTAAGTCTTCTCGATTTCCACTAGAGAGCACGATGAGGACGGGCTGATGAAATCTGACAACTAGATAAAAACAAGGCTTGCACCGCTCCCTGCTCTCGGGTAACGCTCTGCGCCCGCAAGTAAGGGGCATTAGCTCAGTTGGTAGAGCACCTGCATGGCATGCAGGGGGTCAGCGGTTCGAATCCGCTATGCTCCACTTTTTCGAAACTGTTTTTCGGGAAAGTGGGTTCTTGTGGCAAACTCGCTCCCACAAGTGAAAACTACCGAAGTCAAAGGGCTCTCTCTCGCTATCGAATGCGCGAAGGCCGCCGCCGAAATTCAAGCAGAAGATGTTCGTATCCTCGATCTTCGAGGGCTCTCGACCTTGACCGATTTCATGGTCGTTTGTTCGGGGAGTTCCATGCCTCATTTGAAGGCGATTCTGCGTGAGGTGAACAAAGGTGTCGCCGAGCGAACAGGGGATAGTCCCTCTCATACTGAGGGTAAGGCTGTCACTCGCTGGGTAGTTTTGGATTACTTTGACGTGATGGTGCATATCCTTCACCAAGAAATGCGTGAAACCTACGCGTTGGAAGAACTTTGGGGTGATGCCAAGGAAGTCTCTTGGGCTGAGGAGAGCGACTCGGAGTAATCGTTACAGGAGGAGCGGAACCTTCTTTAGTCGTCGACACTCTTGTTAAGCGAAATGCTGAAAAGTGTTCTGGTTTCTATTCTATTGACTCGTTTTGGACGGCTGAAGCCGACCTCCGATCAAATGATCCAAAAAAACGGGCACCCTTTGCAGGAGGCCCGTTCGTGAAATGGAAGGGGTTTCGTTTATTTGCTCTCTTTAGCGAGTTCGTCGATTTTGGCAAACGCGGCGGCTCCCGAAGAAGTGCCTTTCACGATGGTATTACCTTCGCCATCGACGAGATGATACTCAGGCACTGCGTTGGTGGTTTTGTAATCCCGCAAGCCGCTGCGATCGACTTTATCAGGCATGATGGTGAGCCAAGGGAATTGTTCCTTGGCAGCCCATTCTTCAGCGGCGTCTTCGTCGCGGTCGAGTGAGACGTGAACGAATTCGACGTTAGGAACTTCGGCGATATGCTTGTTATATTTCTCCACTAACTGTGGAGCTCCTGCGCGACAAGGGGGTCACCAAGAGGCTGAAAAGTAGAGAAGGTAATACTCTGGGGCCTTTTCCATGGAGGCCTTTTTGAACTTCTTGCCGTCCAAGCGACTGAGCACTTTGTCGGTTAGTTCTTTGCCGATTGTTTGAGATTCGAGGACTTCGGTTGCATCCGGCTTGTCGGCTTCGGCTTTCCACTCAGCGAGGAAGGATTGGTCATCCTCGGAGAGCTTGTCTTTTGTGAAGACCAATTGTTTGCCGTTGACGAGAACGGTGACTTTGCCGGAGGCATCATCGAATTCCCTGAGGTCACCCTCAAAAGTTTTCGCGCCATCCGAACTGGTCCAGGTCCGGGCTGGAGCCCAGGCCAAGCTTGCCAAGAGGCAGCCAGTGAGGAGATATTTGAGTTTCATATCGTTAGTTTAAACGGGTTAAAGCAGGAGACTCGTTCGAAAAAGTTCTGCTCAGAAGGGAAGCAATGTTCTCAGGCCTTAGAACTGAAAGCCAGCTCCGATTTCGAAGGCCCAGCTGTCTTCAGTGATGAATTGTTTGTCGAGAACCTCGGAGTCTTCCCGCATCAGGTAGCGGGCTCCCGCTTGTAGGAGAAAGCCGTTGCCGAAGTCCGCGCGGAGCCCCATGAAGACTTGAGCCACAAAGTTGGCGTCGGAATCGAGCACGATGTCGAAGCGGTCGTCAACAGAGACAATCTCCACCCCGATGCCCCCACCTGCATAGGCTGAAATGGGACCAAAGAGCTTAGCTTCGAGTTCGTAGTTGGCGGTGATGTTGACGAAGGTGATGTCGCCGTCTTCGGTGGAACTCACTCCTCCCTTCGTGAAGGTGAGCTCGGCATCATCGGCATGCCCAAGAATTTCAAGGAAAGCGGTGTGGGAGAAGCTGTCGTCTTCGTAAAAAGTGCCGCGAAGCTGGCCGAAGGCGTAGCCCTTTTCGGGGTTTTCGAGATATCCGCCGCCGAGCATCACGCCGCCAGAGGTGTTTGCGAATTGGGCTTGAGCTGAGCAGGCCAGCGCGATGAGGCTAGCTAATGATGAGATGAGGATGGTTTTCATAGTGTTGTTTTTGTAGTGTTGTTTAGTTGCGGGTGCGGGTGCGATAGGAGTCGGGTTTCACTGAGACCGAGCGAGAGGAGGACGACTGGCGCCTGGCTCGATGGTAACGATGCCCGTGACCATAATAGCCGCCTCCATAGAAGGCTCCGCCCACAACGACCCCTGTACCTGAGGAGGAGCGATTGGGCGTGGCATTGGCGGGCAAGAGAGTTTTGAAGCGGTCGCGGAAGCTTTGTTCGGCGTCGCTTACGTTGACGATTTTAAGAGTCGATTTTTTGCTGCGAGTTGGGATGAGAGCTCCCTCTTCGCCGTAGATGGTTGAACTCTGGACTCCTTTGGAAAGGCCGGTAAGGGTCCCTCCGGATTGGACGAAGAAGCGGTTTCCGGCGGCATAATCGACGTGGAGAGAGCTGTCGGCAGGAATCAGGATATCGCTATCGATGATGGAGCGGATCGTGTGTGGCCCTGGGTCAAGGACCCGATCGGAATCGACGAGTCGAGAGGTCGAGCAACTGCCGAGTAGCAGAGGCAATAGCAGAAGAGGAAGGGCGCGGAAGGCGGACACGATTGTTGAAACGGGCTCAAGCCTGTATTTATTCACCCCTCTTTTCTCTCGTTTTCAGGAGCCGAGGAAAAGTCAAAAGCGCCAAGAACCCTCGAGACCGAAGACGAGGCTGGAATCGAAGTCGTTCTCCCCGAGAGTGTTTCCGGAGCTGTTTTGGAGCTCGATTTCGCCGCCGAAGGTGAGACCTGCGTGTCCCGTGAGGCTGAGATTATCATTGAAGCGATAAGTGGCAGCGAGAGCGACTCGATGTTGACGAAGCTCTCCGAGGCCATTGGCTGCGGTGGTCGAATCTTGGTCAAGGCGATGTTGGTCACTCTGGTATTGGTAAATGAAGGAGAGGCTTAAGTCTTCGCGGGCGTCCCAACGGATGCTTGCCCCTGGTCCAATGCGAAAACCTTCTGGTGGCAGGGTTGATAGGGTCCAGTTCTCGGCAAATTGCCAGTCGATAACCAAAATGGGAAAGACGGAGGTGTCGTCCTCGAGTTGAGTGCCGAATCCGGCACCCACTCCTAACGATAGGGTGTCGTTGACTTTGTACCACGCAGCACCAATTCCTCCAAAAGTCAGGGATTCACCCCAGTCAGCTCCGCTCTCGCCGTTAGAGGCTAGCCAAGGCAGCGCGAGCCAAGACCAGCCGTTGGCGAGATCTCCTTTGGCGGCGATTCCAATTCGATTGCGGTGGATTTCACCCCAAGGATCGGAGAGAAGGTCGTCGAATTGAAAGGATTCGTATTGATAGCCAGCGCTCAGACCGATGATGGTGTCTTCGCCCAGAAAGAGGGGTGCACTGATGCGGGTCCGCGCCACGGAGCGAGAGAAGCTGCCACCGCCATCGATGTCGGATGAGAGTTGATACTCACCTCCCAAAAGGAAAGGTGCCGGAGCGAGCTGAGCGTGAGCAAGGGGAGCGAGAGTGGCGCAAGCAGCAGAGATGAGAGCAGAACGATACATAACTTTCCCAAGGTGGACCGTGATGAAAAACAGTCGAGGAGTTTTTGGCTCTCTTTGACGAAGGTTGTCTGGGCCGATGCGGGAGACCCACGGCACAAGAGGGCCTTTACTCCAAGATTTTCCAAATGGCTCCGTCGCCCATCTCGATGATGTAGACCTCTTTGTCGGCGTCTTGACCGAAGGCGGAGAGTTGTCGGAACTCCAAGTCATCCGGGCGAGAGAGGATCTCGGAGAGGTCTTGCTGGTTGGTTGCCTTGCCACCGGCGAATTCGAAGGACCAAATGCGGGGGTTCACATGGTCGCTGTAAAGGTATTTTCCTTGCAGCTCCTTAACCGAACCGCGGTAAACATAGCCTCCATTGATGGAGAGTCCGCCATCGCTTTCCATGTTGTGTTTGTATTCAACAACAGGGTCGGTGTATTCGCTCTTCATGGGGCCGCCAACTCCTTTTTTCGGGGTCTCATGGAATCCTTCGCGGGGGCGCCATCCGAAGTTGGCTCCATTGAGTTGTTTGGAGGTGACGACGTTGACTTCTTCCCAGGCGTTTTGGCCGACGTCGGCGATGTAGAAGTGGTCTCCATCCCAGCAGCAGCGCCAGGGGTTACGAAGTCCGTAGGCGAGAATTTCGGGACTCTCGCTTTCGGCGAAAGGATTGTCTTCGGGGATGAGGTAGCCTTCGGAAGGTGAGACATCAATCCGGAGAATCTTACCTAGCAGGTTGGTGAGGTCTTGCGCGTTGTCTCCAGGGTCGTTAGCTGAGCCTCCGTCGCCGGTGCCGATGTAGAGGAGCCCGTCGGGCCCGAATTCGAGATAGCCACCATTATGGTTGCCGTGGGGTTGTTTGTAGGTGAGGAGGATTTCCTTGGTGTCTGGGTCGCAGACGAGGTCTTCTGCTGGGTTCTTGACGGTGTAGCGGACGATTTCGTTGGTGCGTTTTGCGTTGGAGAAATTGGCGTAGACACGCCCCGATTGCGCGTAGTCGGGAGAGAGGGTGAAGCCGAGAAGGCCTTCCTCATTGTGTTTACGAGAGACGTCGGCGGTGATGTCGAGGAAAGGGGTGTTGAGCGTTTTGTTCTTTGCTTGGTCGTGGAGGATGACTTTGCCGGCTTGTTCGACGACGAAGAGCAGGTTGGCATCATTGGGACGCGAGGTGACATGAATGGGGCGCTTGAAGTCTCCGCCAATTTGTTTGATGCTAGGTTCCGCATTGAGAATGAGGGGACAGAGCAGAAGAGGAAGGGTGAGGCGTTTCATTGGATGGTTTTTTACGAGGGTTTGAAGGAGAGCTTTTCGAGTAAATGACTTATTCTTCCGCGAGGCTCACTCCGACAGCAAAAAAGGTTGCCTGCGGTTGATTGGGCACGATGGTGAAAATGAATTCATTGCCCGTGCCTGTATAGTTGGCGAGAAGAGTGAGCGCGGTCGGATCTTGGCTACTGAGGATCTGGTAGTTGCGTCCTAGGAGGGTCGGGAAGATGAGCGCAAGCTGGTTAGGATTGGTAGGGTGTTCCTCCAAGCAAGCGGTAAAGCTACTGCCAGAGTCGGCTGGGTCCGTGAGAGTGATGAGCAGTTCAGCGAGGTTGCTTTGACCGTCGCCATCGCTATCTTCGTCTCCATCGCTGGTGCCATTGTTGTCGCTGTCTGCGAGCAAAGGGTCGAGACCGAGAAGCGCTTCTAACAAGTCAGGAAGTTGATCGTTGTCATCATCGGGGTCAGTGGAGTCGGGGTCGCCATCCATGTCGTTGTCAGGTGGGGCTGCTATACATACAGTCACATTATCAAAGGAAAATGCCTGAGAGGCGGAAGGAGAGGAACCTGTGAAGGTCTGGCCTGGGTTGAGTTGGCCAGGAGTGTGGGCGACGGTGTTGCCGAAGCGCGTCCAGCTCATGCTCCCTGAATCCGCACCTGCGCCGGTGAGACCAATGGAGGCGACCCCTGCGGAAAACTGGGGGTCTTGTTCTTCTCCGATATCTACCGATTGTTGGCCGGTTGCAGGGCCAGCAAGAGCATCGAGAGTGCCTTCGTAAGAGATGAACTGAGTGACAACTCCATCGTTGGCAATCGCGATTCCATCAGGGCCGTTCTGTAGGACGACATTGTGGGTAAATATTTGATAACCGTTGCTGACAGTGGGGGCAGAGAAGTTGTCAAAGTCGGTGAGTGGAATGGTGTCGTAGGGAGCTTGCCCAGAATTGCCGTTGTAAAGGATGACTTCGATCTGGGCGAGGTTGCCTCCCGAGGTCGTAAAGCCGGGAGCGACAACGACTTCGACAAACTCTCCCGTATCGGTGGAGGTGTTGTCATAGTGGAACTCGTTAATAAACACTTCGGATGAGACTGGTCCGCCGGAATCGGGCCCTTGGGTGGCGGTCAGAGTCAGTGTGAAGGAGGAGCCGGGAGCGATGGATAGTCCCTGGAGTGTGGTGGAGAGGCCTTCTGAAAAAGGAAGGCTGTTGCTGGAGTCTGCCGTAAAGTTGAGGTCTGGTAGAGAGACGGGGCTTCCTCCTGCTATGGTGAGACTGGCGGTGAATGTGTCGTCTGTTCCTGGGTCGTTGGCGGTAAATTGTTGCGCAAGGTAAGAGAAGTCGAGCCCTTCAATGGTGCCGCTGGTGTCGTTGTCGAAGGTTGCCGAAAAGGTGGAGGGGGTAGCGCTTGCTACCAATCCAACGGAGCGGTCTCCGCTACTATCGAACCCGTAGTTGGCTTGCAAAGTTTGGTTGGAGTAAAAGCCTTGCCAGTCGCTATTGCTAGAAGTCCAAAGAGCAGGAGGAGCTGTGCCTGTGAAGCTGTCGAAGGTTTCGGAGATTTTTGGGGCCGCGTCGGTGAGGGAGTAGGAAGAGGGCGCAGGGATGTCGTCTTCTAGTTCGAAGTCGGCAAAGACGGCGTAGTGATCGGAGGCCTCGGCGGAGGTGTTCGAGGGCAGCGGGTCTCCGGCTTTGGTGAGGCCTTGGGCGTTGGAGGTGTCGAGAGTAGAGCGATAGATTTCCGACCCAAGGAGGGTCATGGCTGGGGTGGCGAGGATGAAGTCGAGAGTGGAACCACTAAAGGTGGTGGCATCGTTGTTGTTGACTGCGCGGGCGTCGAGCGCGGTCATTTGAAAAGGGGTTGGGAAGTAGAAGTCGGGGTCTTCTTCGTAGGAGATGGGGAGTGGGATGTCGGTTCCGCGATTGTAGGTAGAGGGAAGGGTGGTGGGCTCGGCGGTGAAGGTGACCGAAGAGCCGCCGAGATTGAAGTCTCCTAGAATGATAATGTTATCAGTGTTATCGAGGCCGGAGTCTAACAGGTATTCTCTCATCCTCGCTAACTCGATCGCTTGGCGAAACTTGTCGTCGGTGACAGGGCTAGAGAGGGCCTTGTTGTGGAGGGTGATGATGGTGGTGGGTTTGGCAGCGCCAGGAACATCGATGACGATGGCAGGTTGGGTCCGAGTCAGTTCTTTCGCTCGACTACCGTTCGTGCCCACAAGGCCTCGGTCGTCGCAGTAGTCAGCGGACCCGATCTCTTCGAGGTCCTCGAAAGGATATCGGGAGAGGATGGCGTTTCTGAGTTGAAAGTCGAAAGAGTTGGAGCGGGTGGAAAGGACTGTGTGGCTATATCCGAGTTCGCTGGCGAGGCTGGCGAAGTGCTGACTGCTCCCGTTGTCGTAGTCGCTGGGGTAGACCTCTTGCAGGCAGACGACGTCGGCGTCAATGCGAGCGAGAATATCTCGAATACTGTCGTAGTCGGAGGTGCCCGGTGCGGTGAGGGAAAACTGGCGCTGGCTGTTGAAGAACTCTCCTTCGATATTAAAAGTGGCGACTCGAAGGGGGGCTGCTTGCGCTCCCGCAGCCATTAATAGGAGAATGGCAAGGAGCTGGAAGGGGATGTGGAGCGGCTTCATTGGGGAAGGGGTAAGCTTGTTCCAGGCCTATTGCGCTACATAGTCGAGGACGAGAACCTTTTCGATTTCGGGCTTGAAGACTTCCACAAAAGCGAGGTGGGCTTCGTGGGGGAGATAGACCTCGAGGCCGGCCTTATCCTTGAAGGTGACCACGAAGCAGTGGGTGAAGCCTTGGTCCATGCCTTTTTCGACCGTCGAGGCCAATCCCCATTCAAAGTCGATGATGGTATCGATCGACTTCTCGAGGCTGGCGAATTGGAGTTCGAGTGCTTTCACAGTCTCAGGAGTGGTCTCCTTTTTGAACTGAACCATGACAATATGTCGCAAGACTCCGGCAGGAGCTGTCGTTTCCTCTGCTGCAAATGTTTTGGACCAAAGGAGGAAGACGATGAAGAGAGGGAGGAATACTTTTCTCATGTGGCAAATATGCGCCTCGATCGATGAGGGAGCAACCTCTCACTTTGGGAGAGCGACTTTTAGGAAGAGATTGGGAGTAGGAATTTTCTTTTTGGTTTCTTCACTCGTTTTGGCTGCTGACCCAGATTTGGGAGATCATGCTGAGTTTTCGCACGCAATGATGGTGGAGACGAGGCAGGTGGACGGGGTTGCGACTATATTTCAATACGGGGAAATACGACCGGACTTCGAGGCTCTTGAGGGCAATGGCTGGCGCCAGCGGACTTCGTTGGATGGGGTATGGGAGTTTCGATTCGAGGGTGAGAAGGCTTATCGAGAGGTGAACGTCCCGCATTCTTGGGAGGGCATGGAGGGGAGTAAGTTCTGGGACAAGAACGATGTTTCGCCCGCGAATCCAGCGCGCTTCGATGGCGCAGGTTGGTATCGTCGAACTCTGGATGTGCAGAAGGAGCCCGGAAAACGCTATCGACTGGAATTTCGAGGGGTGAGGGAGCGTGCGCGGGTGTGGCTGAATGAGAAGCAAGTGGCGATGCATGAAGGGTTGGGAGCTCCGTTTTCGATTGATGTCACTGAGAAGCTCATGTCTGGGGAAAACGAGCTCAGGGTGAAGGTTCTTCGCTTGGCGAGTCATCGTAAGCGAGAGGATGGAGGTTGGGACGAGATCGAGTCCGTTCATACTCCCTATCCCAAAGCTCCCGACTATTGGCCTTATGCCGGCATCACGGGATCAGTGGTGCTGTGGCAAGAGGGGGCAACCACGATCCGCAAATTACAGGTTCGGCCGATGGGGGAAAGGCTCCAAGTGCGGGCCTATGTGACGAACGCTTCCGATAAAGACTTTGTAGGTGAGCTTCGCTTGAAGAGTCTTGTCATGGAGGGGCTGTTGGTCACGAAAGAGCTGGCGATTGCGAAGGGCGAAAGCCGAGTGGTCACCTTTGAGATGGAGCTTCGTAAAGACGCTGCTCGCTGGAGCCCTGAGACTCCGACCCTTCATCAGTTGTCAGCACAATTGGGAATTGGAGAGAAAGCGGTGGATGGTTGTGAACTCCGGTTTGGATTAAGGGAGTTCGTTGTGGACGGGGGACGCCTTTTGCTAAATGGCGTTCCGGTCTTCTTAAAAGGAGTGGCGGCCTACAGTGAGACGGAGCGCGGGGTGGCGATTACGCGGGAAGAACACCGGCGGATACTCTCGCTCGCTAAAGAAGCGGGGGCCAACTTTGTCCGCCTTCCTGTCCGGCAACGCGATCCGATCGTCTATCAATTAGCCGACGAGATGGGGTTGATGCTGACAGGGGAGTGGGGCGGTTTTTGGTATAAGGAAAAGGCGATGGGGGCCCAGACCGAGGATACTCAGTCGGTGTTCCAGTCCATGGGACGGGTAGCGGTTTGGGATCTGATGAACCGACCCTCAGTGGTTTTGTGGTGTACGAATAATGAGTGCCACCAATTCTGCCCCGAGTATGAACCTTTTGTGAAAATGAATCGTACACTTGTGCGTGAGATCGATGAAGGGCTCCTGCCGGTGACTTGGGCGGCCTGGCATCCGCACTTTGGCGAGCCGCATTTCCAGTGGGCCGATGTGGTTGGATTTAACGAATACAGAGGAGCGATGGATCCCTTTGAGAAGCTGGACCCAGATATGAGGAAGGTGCGGGAGCTGAATCCAGGAAAGCCTATCGTTATTTTGGAGAACGGCGCGTGGTCCGAACTCGGAAAGCGAGGAAAGAGTGACCAGAGGGGAACCGAAGATTGGCAGGCAGACCTGCTGAGACGACAATGGGAGGTTCTCCGTCAGCATACGCCACCTCTCGCTGGTTACACTTACTGGATTCTCAAGGATTATCGCTCTCGCAAAACCTATACCGGCAATCGACGAGCGAATGGGTGGAGCGGGATGGGAATGTATTCGCACGAATACAAGCCGAAGCTTGTGCGCGACCTCTTCAAGGAGCTTGAATTTTCGGCGAAAGATTAGTGTGTGTTCGGAAAAGCCTCGAAGGACGGTCTGATTTTTCGAGATTAAGAAAAGAGAGGCTTTCCGGACCCTTTCTGAGTAAACCCTAATTTAGCCGAGGAGAGCGAACTACGAAGGAAGTCAGGAAGAGCCCACCCAAGAATCCTCCTAAGTGAGCTCCATGGGCGATGCCGGAACTTCCTCCGACGGCTCCTGAGATATCGAGTGCGAAACCAACTCCCGCAAGAATCACCAAGCGAAGAGGAGGAATGGGGTGTGCAATGGGCCAAATCTTCGGTTTCGGTAGCGACCAGCGGACGGCCAAACCTAAATAGGCTCCCTCGAAGCCCATCACGGCCCCTGAGGCACCAAGGGCTGGGACCACGCTTCCTGAGCGTAGAATGGCGTCGCCGACATAACCTGCAATTGCGGTAAAAAGGAAGATGGCAAGCATCCAGCGGGTTCCTAGGAGTTCGCCTACCAGTCCTGCAAAGACCCAGAGAAAGAGCATATTGTAGATAATATGGTCCCAGCTTCCATGCATGAGGGTCGCTGAAAGGGTGGTGGATAGGGTTTGGAATACTTGGGCGTCGGTGTTGCCAGAGATGAGCTGATTCCAAGCTTCGGCGAGATCTCGGGGAACAGAGGTTTGGTCGTCAAAGAGCTCAGGAACGAAGATTTGCCCTAAGAAGACCACAAAGATGAGGCAAATGAGGCCAAGCAGGACTTTTTGACAGAGGGGAAACACCGCCAAAGTGATACCTTGGCACCCCTATTCTGCAAGTTGTGAGGTCCTTTTCGGTAAAACTTCTCCGGAAAATTAATTTTTATTAAAAAATACGACAAGTTTAAGTTTAAGGTCCTGTTTCCCGTAACTGGCTTGTTTTAAGGTTGTTGAGAATTCAATTAATACAAAAATACCGTTCAAGTTTAACTTTTTTGAGAATGAGATTATAAAAAAATGTTGCCTATCGGGAGTGATTAGGTTAATAATTCGGCGTCATGGAATTCAAAGTTATCTTCATAGGGTTCGCACTTCACTGTGTCCTCAACACCGTCTTGATTTGCAAGTCTGTCATTACCAAGGGGCAGGAAGCACAAGCAGAGATCGTTATCACAGAAAAAGAGAACGAGATGTTCCAAGCTATCAACGATACGCCTGGTGATATCAAACGCCTCCGATTGCAGGTGGATAACTCTTCAGGAGAGAACGTGATTCGCCTCAAGCAGTAGCCTTAAAGCCTCGCGAGAGGTTTGCTGGAGGAATCTATTCATCCTGCCGGATTAGGCGAGAATGCGAATTTTCGCAGTTGCTCCCATGGCTTCGCTTACTCCTCTAAGCCCCGTTTTTCGGGGCTTTTTTCGTGTCTGGGCCTCGCTTGTTGGCAAGAACTCGATTGGCTTTCATAGAGCTGGAATGGGTTTCAGAATGGAAAGCAGCAAAAGTCTGGATGGACAAGTCGGTGTTTTCTTTCGTAATTTGAGTGTTCACGCAACCACACTTAAAAACTTTATGAAAAATTGTCCCGTTCCTCACCGCAAGGGTTTTACTTTGGTAGAACTCCTCGTTGTCATCACTATTATTGTCACCTTAATGGCGATTCTCGTTCCCGTTGTGGGCTCCGTTCAAAAAAAGGCTGTTAAGCTGAAAGCTAAGAATGCCTTAACCAGCTTGGTTAGTGCGGTAGACGCCTATTACAATACCTACAACATTCTTCCCGCAAACTCGAAGTCGGCTCCATCTGAAGATGATCAGGTCGAGACCACTGAGCCCATCATGTCTGTCTTGGCAGGAATCAATGAGGACAATATGAACAAGAAGGAGACAACCTTCTACAATGGTGAGCAAGCAAAGGGAAAGTCTAGGAACACGGCTTACAACGGTCTCTGGCTAGATAACAACTCTGCGGCTCTCTACGATCCTTGGAGGAAAAAGGGTAAAAATCGTGGTTACATCCTCTACTTGGACTACGGCTACGATGATAAGCTCGATGACCCCTTCAATGCTGGTCGTATTGTGGCTCGCCGTGCAATTGCTTGGTCTAGTGGTAAGGATGGGGATTGGAACCGCTCTAATCCTAAGAACGGAGTGAACCAAGATAACGTCTATTCTTGGTTCTAAGCCTCAGTAGCTATTGCCTCGATTTTTAGAAAAAGACCCGCTTTGTCGGGTCTTTTTTGTTTTATGAAGGGACAAAGTAGCTTCCCACGATTGACAAAATCCCTGCACTGCCTTTCATCATCGCCTTCACACCTTTGACTCATGGCCGCCGACCTCCTCCTGACTGCAATTCGACAGCACCTTAATCTTTACCCAACGCACAAGGTGATTCTTGAGCCCATCACGAGCGGAGCCTCGGGACGGACTTTGGCCCGCCTGAAGCCTGACGGTCACCCCACCTTCATCGGGTTGCACTATACCGATGAGCGCAAGGACAACGGGTATTTCCTTCCAATTGCGGCGTTCTTGAAGTCAGCAAAGCTCAATGTTCCGATCGTGCTCTATGACAATCAGCCCAAGGGCCTGGCAATTGTCGAAGACTTGGGGGAGGCGGATTTGTTATCATTGAAGAATGAATCCTATGAGACGCGTGAGCCCTATTACCGTTCTGTTTTTTCTCAGCTGGACAAGTTGGCTTACACCAAGGTGCCGAAGGATTTGGAAATGATGCCTCCGTTCACTACCGAGACTTATGAGTGGGAGCAGAACTACTTCATCGATCACTTTGTGGGAGACCATTTGGGGATGGATGGTGGAGAGCTTCGTGACCATGAGGCTCTCAGTGCCTTGAGCACTCGTCTGGGTAAGAGTCATCGCCATCTGGTGCATCGTGATTTGCAATCTCAGAACATTATTCTCCATGATGGTCAGGCTTTTCTGATCGACTTCCAAGGGATGCGCTGGGGCCATCAAGAGTATGACCTCGCTTCCTTCATCTATGATCCTTACATGGACCATAGCCCAGAGGATCGCGAACGGTTGCTGGACCTATGGGAGGACATTACCGAGGAGCGTCCGATCCCGCAGTTACTCCGTGATTGTGCGATTCAGCGTCTGATGCAAGCGCTGGGTGCTTACGGAAATATCGTCGAGAATTTCCACAATGAATGGTATCGGCCTCATATTCCTACGGCGGTGAAGCTCCTGAAGGAAGTCATCGCTGACTCGGAATTTGAGGGAGTTCTTTCACCTTACTTGAAGGCCTAGCGCACGTCTTTGCCGGTGGGTGAGCCTTTATAGGGCTTAGTCCTCAAAAAGTTGATGCTCTAATTGAATTTGTCGTGCGCGCTCCTTCGCTTCATCGGCGCTAGGTCCTTTGGTTTGAGCAAGTTTTCGAGCAAGAAGGAGAGCCGCGCGATTGTGTTGGGCTTCGAGGAGAATATCGATGGCTTCGAATCCGCAGCGATAGTAATACTCCCACTCGACTTCGGTTTCGTCAGGAGCTCGGTTTTCGAGATCAACGACACTGAGGCAGGGGTCGATGGCGAGGTTAGGTTGGCCGCTTTCCGAATAAGTGCGCGAGAGCTGGTAATGGATTTGGTTGGAAAGAGGGTAGCTGGTTCGGGGGTCGTCGAGCAGGCGGCGATAGATGGAGACTGCTTTTTGAGCGAGCTCAGGGTCACCTGCGGCGAGGTCTCGGTAGGCTTGTGCGGAAAGGAGCGCTGGTTCGGGTTGGTCGCCAGGATCTCCTGGGATCCCCTCCAGTGTTTCGAGGCATTCTTGCGCTCTGCCGAGGTCTTTGAGTTGAGTGCGAGCCTTGGTGAGGCGTGCCCAAGAGGCGAGGGGGCCCGCTCTTTTGATGAGATCATCAAGGGTATCAAGGGCTTGGGTAGTAGCCGCTGGAGTGGGTATTTCGAGGTTTGAGAGGGCGTAGTAATAGAGGGCGAGTTCAACGAGTTCGCCTGCATCGGGGAGAGAGGCGACTTTTGAATAGAGAATGCGCGATTGGTTGAAGTCGCCGTTTCGGTAGTAACTTTCGCCGAGGCGGAGCAAGAAGTAAGGATCGTCTTCGGCTTGGGGAAAGTCTTTGCGATGTCTCTCTCCGTTGGATTTTGCCTGGGTCCAGTCGCCGGTAATGGTTCCGAGCTCGTGGTGAATGCGAAATCGCTGTCGAGAAAGAGAGCGTTCCAGTCCCTGGGGGAGGGAAGCTAACTGAATATCAATCAGGTCAAAGTCGGGTTGTTGTTCTGAAAGGAGGATGTCGGTGAGGGCGAGGCGGGCTTGGGCGGTGCGAGGATGATCGGGGTGCTGGAAGAGGAAATCTTGGAGCGCGACTCGCGCGGAGGTTTTTTTTTCGTGGGCCAAGGCAAGAGCACGTTCGAGTTCGAGGGAGACTTTGGCTTCTTCGGATTCAAGTTGAGATACTACCGCCAACAAGGGGGCGTCCGGAGTGGTCGCGAGAGTGAGGAGGGCTTGATTGAGGAGGGCTTGTTCTGCAAAGCGAGGGTTGGGGTGCTGGGACGCCTCTTCAAAGAGTGCAAGGGCTGAGGTGAGGTCACCTGCTTTGGTTTTAATTCGGGCGGAGAGATCGAGGGCCTTCAATGCAAACGGGGAGCCTGGGGCCGCATTTTGGGCATCTTGCAGCGAGGCTAACGCGCCGTTGGAGTCTCCGTTTTCCCAAGCGAGTTTTCCCAGTTGTAGATGGGCTTGGGCAGAGAGTTCGCCTTCGGGAGAAAGGGTGGTGATGAGTTGCAGGAGTTCCCTTGAACGGGCGGGTTCCGAAATGCGAGAGAGAGCGTAGCAGGCGAGGAGCTTTTGGGGGGAAAGGAGGTTGCCGTCTTCTCCGAGAGTGCTTGGCTTTGCGAAAGTAGTGAGGGGAGCGACTAAGTTTTCTTTGGAGGTTGCTGTTTTGACGAGTAGTTCGAGGCGGTTGGCGGCAAGGCTTTGCAGGTTCTCGCTTTCGTCTGTCTTCAGCAGGAGAAGAATGGAATCGAGAGCGTCTTCAAAGGCAGAGGTTTGGAGTTGGGCGTCGCACTTTCCCAAGAGTGCGAGGATTTTCACTCTGGCAGGGGCTTCGGGGGTAAGGGCTTCGTCGAAGGCTTTGAGGGCTGATTCAGGTTGAAGGGCTGCAAGTTCGATTTTACCAGCGAGTAGTTTGCGGGCAGGAGAGGGGGGGGCTTCTTTTTCGAGAGTGAGTAGTGTTGTGCGTGCTTTGTTTGGTTCGCCAATGGTGAGGTAGAGCTGTGCCTCTAACAAGGTGAGCTGGGAGGGGAGGAATTCGGGGTGAGAGGTTCGCAGTTTAGTGAGGAGGTCGAATGCGAGGGCGCTCTCATTTTGACTGATACGTAACTCGAGAGAATTGAAGAGTGCGTGGCTGTAGAGAGGGTGCCTACTTTCAACCGAGGAGAGTTTCTCTAAGGATTCTTGATACTCCTTTTGATGTGCCAGAGCCATGCCTTGCCAGTAGTTACGTGCCGAGGCTGCACTGTCAGGAACTTTGCCCAAGGTCTCGAGCGCTTTCGCGGATTGGTTTGTGCGAAGGTAGGATTCTCCCAAGAGAAGAAGGGCTGCCGTCTTCTCCTCTCCCTCTATATTTGGGTTGGAGGCGAGATAGCGTTCTGTTCGCGCGACTGCGACCTCGGGGAGTGACTCGGCAAGAGCATTCTGCGCGGAATCGAGAGTCGGTTGAGATTGCAGGCCTCTTGCAAGAAGAAGGCCAACGGCGATGATGAGAGTGCTGGTGCGCATGAAGATGGGGCCGAAATACCACCGAGCTGGCCTATGAGCGAGGCATGAGGTAGGCGAGAATTTCGGCAATTTTGGGGCGGAGTTCTTTGCGGGGGACGATGGCGTCTACGAGGCCGTGCTGAAGCATGAACTCGGCGGTTTGGAATCCTTTGGGGAGGTCTTGGTGAGTGGTTTCCTTAATCACGCGAGGACCGGCAAAACCGATCATGCAGCCGGGTTCTGCTATGTTGATGTCGCCGATGGTGGCGAAGGATGCGGTAACTCCGCCCGTGGTGGGGTGGGTGAGGATGGAGAAGTAGGGAAGAGATGCTTCTTGATGGCGGGATAGAGCGCCGCAGGTTTTGGCCATTTGCATGAGGGAGAGCATCCCTTCTTGCATGCGTGCTCCCGACGATGCTGAGACGATGATGACCGCGCGTTTTTCTGCGGTTGCGGTCTCGATGGCGCGGGTGATTTTTTCACCAACAACGGAGCCCATAGAACCGGCAAAAAACTTGAAGTCCATCACGGCGAGAGTGACTGGGAAGCCATCGATGGTTGCTCGGCCAGTGACGACGGCATCATTGAGCTCTGTTTTCTCTCGCATGGACTCGATCTTCTCGGGGTAATTGTTGAAGCCGAGAGGATTGGCGGAGAAGAGGGCGTGGTCCATTTCTTCGAAGGAACCCGAGTCAGCAAGGAGCTCGATACGGGCGCGCGAAGGAAGGAGGAAATGATTGCTGCAATGAGGGCAAACATGGTTGTGCTGCTTGAGGTCAAGGGTGTGAATGAGCTCGTCGCATTGATGGCACTTGGTCCAAAGATCATCGGGGAGGCCTTGGTTGCGTTTGCCGCCTCGCAATGGTGGTTTTTTAAAAATACCCATGATGTTTCGAGAAGAACGATAGTGGCTGTTTGGGGGGGCTACAATGGCAGATTGTGGCTAAGTGTCAGGCTCTCAAGATGGTGAAAACCGCGATGGAGGCGGGGTTGGCGGTTCGGAGGACTCGTGCGCATTCCTGAGCGGTGGAGCCCGTGGTGAAAACGTCGTCAATGAGAACGAGATGACGGCTCGCTATCTTTTGCTCCGAGGTGCAGAGCTGGAAGGCTTTACGAAGATTTTTGAGGCGCTCTTTTCGGGAAAGAGTGGCCTGCCGTTCGGTGGGGCGGATGCGCTTGAGAGCCGAAAGGAGCTCGAGGTTGAGTTGTTCGGCAAGAGACTGGGCGATGACCTCGGCTTGGTTGAATCTACGAGAGCGTAGCCGCTTGCCATGGAGGGGGACGGGAATGAGGATTGGGTCGGCGAGACGGCTCAACCTCGGTTCTTGCGTGAAGGATTTAGAGGCGAGTTGGGCGAGGTCGCTCCCGAGTTCAGGGCGTTTGAGGAGCTTGAGCTGATGAATGAGGTTGATGCTGTCGTCTGTGGCCTTAAGGGCTGCGGTGGCAAAATCAAAAGCTGGTTTCATGGTCAGGCAATTGGGGCAGCCTTGGGGAGGCGCGATCTTGCCGTCGAATTCTTGTCCGCATTTGAGGCATCGGTGCGGAGTGAGGAGGGGGAGCTTGATGCTGCAAGGTCCGCAAATATTTCGACCCTTTCGAAGGGGGACTTGGCAGAGGGAGCAGATCGGAGGGTAGAGCCAATCCAAAAGAGGGCTCGTGGAAAAGAGGGGCATGGGGAAGGGGGAGTTTTACAAGGGGGCCGGGTCGAGGGGGCTATCGGGAGAGGGGGATTCGTAGTAATCGGGCTCACGGTAGACGACCCAGATGATGAGGCCGCTGACAAAAAGAGCGCCGAGAGGGAGCAGTCCTTGCGCGAGGTTTGAGCCAATCATGAGGCTCATCCACTCGGGGTTATTGCCGATGGGGATGGTGAGGTCGCCGAAGAGGGTGAAGGCGAAGACCCAGCCGGTATGGAGTCCGATCGGGAGCCATAGGGAGGAGGTGAGGTAGCGGGTAACTCCCAGAAGAACACCTACGAGAAAGAGAGGGGCGAACTGTTGCAGAATCAGGTGACCATCCAAAAGTCGGCTCGCGGTGAGTTCGAGAAAGGCGAATCCGGCTAAGGCTCCCTCAGGATTGGCCACAATGGCGCCCTCTGGAGGGCGGATGAAATGAAGGGCTCCAAATAGAAAGGCAACGAGGACGATGGCGATGGAAGGGCGAAAGGAGCGGAGGAAAATGCCGAGTATGATGCCCCGAAAGATGAATTCTTCTAAGATTGCAACAATTGCGGCGGTAGTAAGCGCACCAGGGACGGCGGGGGCGATGGGCTGGCCCTTCCATTGGAAAAAACCAATGAGCATGGCCAACGCTCCAGCGGCTAGTAGGAAAACGGTACCCATGAGAAATCCGCCGATGATCTGCCGGATGGGATGAGGAGGGCGCACCAGAGGCTGCCCTCGATTGGGGGCGATAGACCGAGCGGGTAAGGCGAATGACCAAGGGCCTGGGGTCTTGGCGATGGTCTTCTTGGCGCCCAAGGAGAAGAGAAGAAACGGAAGGAGGATGAGGGACGCGAGATAGAGTGAGCGATTGAAGAAGCGGGCGTAGTCAGCCTTGCGGGCGTGGGTGCCTAGATAGTCGACAAGAGGGTTGATCGTTTTGTTCGAAGTGATTTCGGCCGTGAACTGTCCCGCATTGTAGACATGAGGCACGAGCAGGGCGGCGAGAAGAAAAGTGGCGAGCAAAAATAGCAGGAGCTTGGAAACGTCGCTGGATGGAATTGTTCTCAAAGGGGGGAGAAGTTTGTTAGCCTCATGAGATGAAGGCAAGGTCGAAGATGTTCGCTTGCTTGGAACGTTTGGGAAAGTTCTTCAACGTTGCTGGGAAGGGTAGCCCTAGTTGGAAGGCTCCTCTGCAGAGAGGCGGAGGAAGGCGGTGCCTGTGCCGCCGCCGAAGGGACCTTGTGCGGTAGTGGTTCCCGCAGGAATGGTTGAGATGGTGTTCCAAGCATTGGGGTCCGAGAGGTCGAAGGAGAGTTGAACTGCAATGTCAGTAATGGTCCCGCCTACAGGAGGAGTGACGTTGAAGCTGCTAGAATTACTTGCGATAGGCTCCAAATGGCGAGGGGTTTCGCCAGCATTGTAGCCGAGAGCCCAGAGCAAGCCGTTGGGAAGCAGTGGCGAGAAGTCGTTGCCCTCGAATGAGGCAGAGGCATCGCCGTTAGAAGTGGCCCAAGTGAGGAAGGGGTTCGGTGGTATTACTGGAATGGACACTTGACCAGTTGCTCGCATGGTGCCCGAGGCGAGGAAAGTGACCGTCACTCCAACATCAACTTCTTGCGTGATATCAATGGGGTAATCGAAGTCGAGATCGTAAACGGCAAGAGTGGGTGAGGACGCTCCTGCATTGGCGGTTGAAGAAAGATTGACGAAGTCGCCCGCCGTTCCTGGGCCGGTGACAGGGCTAAGGGAGAAGTCTTCGGCAATGTTGGTGGTGGCTGAAAACAACGGAGTGACAGAACCAGTCAAAGTACCGGCATTGATCGTGAATTCGTGCAATTCGGCGGCGGATTGGCTGCTGGAAACAGGGGCAGGAGGGGCGGGGGTGTCGACGGTTCCCCCGATGGCGCTCGTGGATATGTTATAATTACCAAAGATACTGGACTGTGAAAAACTCACTGCAGTCCCGTCGATGTCACCTGAAAGGAGCTCGAGAGTAGAAATTGTTCCGGAACCGGGATCGATATCAATACGCGCGGCAATCGTCCCCGAGACATCAGAAGTGTCGCTATCGTTTCCTAGAATGGGGACTTGGAGGGTGAGGGCGAGTTTGTTCTCGGAGGCGGTGACGGGAGTCAGCGTCAAGGTGATGTCGACTAGCTCCGCAGAAGCGAAAGAAGTGACCAAAAGGAGAGCAAGTGGCTGTTTCACGCCTGATAAATTGCGTGAAAATGGACGAGGTGTCGAGTTTTTGGCCCTTTTTTCGCCTCAGTCTATGGGTGTCTCATGAGATTACTTTTCGCGCACGCGCTCGACGTTGGCCCCGAGAAGAAGAAGCTTTTCGTCAATATGCTCGTAGCCACGGTCGATATGGTAAAGACGGTGGATAGCGGTGGTGCCTTTCGCGGAAAGGGCGGCGAGAACGAGGGCTGCGGAAGCGCGTAAGTCGGAGGCCATCACGGGTGCTCCTGAGAGTTGCTCTACGCCGGTGACGACGGCGCGACCGTTGTCGACGTTGATGTTGGCTCCCATGCGAGAAAGTTCGGCACAGTGCATGAAGCGCTGTGGGAAAATGGTGTCTTCAATGACGGAGATTCCGGCAGTGGTGGCAAAGAGCGCGCTGAACTGAGCCTGCATGTCGGTGGGGAAACCGGGGTAAGGCGCGGTGGTGATTTGGGCTCCGACAGGATTGTCGCCAGGAGTTACCGTGACCGAGGTGTCGTTTTTGCTGAACTCGACACTATGGCCGCATTCGCGAAGAACTTTGGTCGCCGCGGCGAGGTCTTCTTTAACGATGCGGTTGAGGGTGACGCCTTCTGAATAGGCGGCGGCTCCGGCCATAAAGGTTCCGGCTTCGATGCGGTCGGCAATCACGGTGTGTTCAGTACCTCCGAGTTTTTCAACCCCTTCGATGGTGATGCGTCGGGTGCCAGCACCTTCGATTTTTGCTCCCATGGAAATGAGGAAATTGGCGAGGTCTACCACCTCTGGCTCGCACGCGGCGGATTCGATGATAGTGGTGCCTTTGGCTAAACAGGCGGCCATCATGATGTTGTCGGTACCAAGAACGGTAGGACCATGCTTGCCACGAAGGTCGAGCTCGCAACCGACGAGGCCACCTTTGGGTCCCTTGAGATCCATATTTCCGCCTTCGACATCGCAATCAGCGCCCAAGGCTGCGAGGCCTTTGATGTGAAGGTCGACTGGACGGTCACCAATGACACAGCCACCAGGGAGAGAGACCGTGGCACGGTTTAAGCGAGCCAAGAGCGGGCCCATCACGCAGATGGAGGCGCGCATGCGACGGACAAGTTCATAAGGTGCGTCTGGGCTGATGTTGGCGCACTTGATCCGGACAGTGCCAGAAGAGCGCTCGACCTCAGCACCGAGTGCGGAGAGAATTTGCAACATGTAGTTGGTGTCAGAGACGTCGGGCACCCGGCTGATGATCACGGTTTCCTCGGTGAGGAGAGTAGCGGCCAGAATGGGGAGAGAAGCGTTCTTTGAGCCTGAGATATTGATGGCGCCCTGCAAGCGAGTGCCTCCGTGAACGAGTAGTGTATCCATAGTCTATTGGGTGAGTGCCAATGCCTTGGGGGCAAGGGAGGGGGGAGACTCCCGAAAAAAAGGCCCTAATGTCAATGTTCGCGCGTGGAATTCTTTTGGAGAATGGTCAAGGACGACTGAGAATTGGACATATTTTCGTTGATTTGGGCCTCTACGGGCAATTTTGACCTATTTTTAGGGTGTTAATGGGGATTTCCTCCCGTTTTTTAGAGGGGAC
This sequence comes from Roseibacillus sp., assembly GCA_051251855.1. Classification (GTDB taxonomy): domain Bacteria; phylum Verrucomicrobiota; class Verrucomicrobiia; order Verrucomicrobiales; family Akkermansiaceae; genus Roseibacillus. Next base: position 22,517 of record JBPOGI010000007.1, on the reverse strand, counting down.
AGGCGAGACTCCCTACCGTTAGTCTGCGAGCATGAGCCGAGATGAGATTTTTGTAGAGGAGGGGGAGCGAAAACGATTTGAGTTTTCGGAGAAGGTGGTGGGTGTGTTCGAGGATATGATTCGGCGGTCGGTTCCGGGATACGGGCTGACCTTGACCGCGATCGAGGCGGTGGCGGGAAGAGAGGTGAAGGAGGGGACCAGAGTGTATGATTTGGGCTCTTCGCTGGGAGCGAGTGTGGAAGCGGCTTGGCGTGGAGTGAGGGATAAGGGGGTGGAGGTGCATGGGATCGATGATTCGAGGCCGATGGTGGCAAAGGCGCGTGAATTGTTAGATTTACCTGAAGTCTTTTTCCACGAGGGAGATGCGGTGTCGTGGCCGATGGCAAACTCAGGGTTGATTGTGCTGAACTTTACGCTTCAGTTTGTGCCTTTGGCGGAGCGGGAGACGCTGCTGGCACGGTGCTATGAGGCGCTTGTGCCCGGTGGGGTGCTCTTTCTTTCGGAGAAATTTGTGAGTCCCGATGAAGGGGATGAGGACTGGCTGCGAGAGTTGCATTGGGAGTTCAAGCGGCAACAAGGTTATTCCGAGATGGAGATCGCACGGAAGAGGGAGGCGCTGGAGGAGGTTCTGATTCCTGAGCTGTTAGAGTCTCACGAAGAACGTCTCAAAGGGGTGGGTTTTTCGCAGGTAACACGGGTGTTGCAATGCTTGAATTTTGCGAGCTGGGTGGCGCGGAAGTGAGTTGGTGTCGGCTTTTACTTTCGGACGGATCGCAGCCGTATGCTCTTTCTTGAATCAGCATTTCTCCAGGGAAGGGTAAGAGGATTGTCGGCTTGCAGAAAGGCTGCCATCTTCGCCTGAGGAGTCGAAATGAAAGAAGGCAGAAGAGAAGAGATGAAGGGGTGTGTGAAGGCCATTCTTTCAAAAGAGAACCCGGTTCATACGCTTCGTCCCGAAGTTTTGAAAATGCTTGAGTTATTCGAGCTGTATTCGGGGGCTGGCTGGGAGCGGAAGGAGGATTTGGGGGCTGGGGAGTCGCGCACGGTGGAGGGGTTGGCCGTTTCGCCAGCAATGGCTGCGATGTGTGTGGAGGATTATGCGAGGACCGTGGTCTTTCTGCGAGGGGTGAATGAGGCGGTCTTGCAGGCGATGGCGAATTGTAAGCAGCGACCGGTGAGGGTGCTGTATGCGGGGTGCGGTCCGTTTGGAACTCTGGCAGTGCCGCTGATGGCGGTGTTTTCGCCTGAGGAGTGTGAGTTTGTCTTTTTGGAGATTCACGCAAAGGCCTTGGAAGGTGCTCAGCAGCTAGTGGCCGAATTAGGGTTCGAGGATTCGGTTGCGGAGTTTCTATTGGGGGATGCGTTGAACTACGGGGTTTCTCGTAGTTGGGTGCCGGATGTTGTTGTGTCTGAGACGATGCAGGCTTGTTTGGATGCGGAATCTCAAGTTGCGATTTTTCGACATCTCTATCGGCAGGTTCCTGAGGCTTTGTTTGTTCCTGCGGAGGTGAGAGTAGAATTGAAGCTTGTGAACCCTGGGCGGGAGTTCTCCTTTGATGGAAAAGAGGGGGGCTTGGAGCGGGTGGAGGTGGGGACAGTGTTCGCTCTCAATTGTGAAACTTTGGCGGGTTGGGGAAATGAGGAAGTGGAGGTGTTGGCTGGATTGAAGGTGAGGTTGCCCGACGAAGGAGTAGGAACCTTAGAGCCTCTTTTGTTCACTCGGATTACGACTTTTGGTGAGCATATACTCGCGGACTATGACTCAGGGTTAACCTGTCCCAAGACGCTCAAATTAGTGGGTGAGTTGACTGCGGGTGCTGAACTGCAGTTTGAGTATCTTCTAGGTGAGAGTCCGACCTTGCGCTGTCGAGGAGATGGGGGTTACTGAAATGTTACTCGGTTGAGGCGTTCTCATTGTTTGGAATTGAAAAAGGACGGGGTCCATCGCAGGGTAACGGGCGCAAACGTGGTGGATATTACTTCTCAATTTAGATCGGTATGGAAGGAGCTGGATACTTCAGGGCAAGAGGCGTTGGTGGAGGAGCTGAAGGAAAAGACGCGACAGAAGTATACGGGAGAAGGACATGGTGATTTGGGGCGTTGGGAGGCTGTTCTGAAGCGGTTGCGAGATGGATTTGAGGGGCGAGGGATGAAGGTTGAGAGTGGTGCTTTGCACTTCTTGTTAGAGGGGCAAAGCGAAGGAGAATTAAAGGAAGTTTTGCTGGGCTTGTCGCCGTGGCGGAAGGGTCCGTTTCACTTCGGGGAGGTGTTTGTAGATACGGAGTGGCGTTCGGATTGGAAGTGGGAACGATTGCGGGAGAAGATTTCGCCGGTTGTTGGTCGGAGAATTCTCGATGTGGGGTGTGGTAATGGATATCACCTTTGGCGTATGCTTGATGAGGGAGCTCGTCTTGCTTTGGGAATCGATCCGGCGATGCTGTTCGGGTGTCAGTTTTTGGCTGCGCAACATTTTGCAGGAAAGGAATTACCGATTGGGGTGCTGCCGTTGGGGATTGAGGATGTGCCTGAGAAGTGGGAGTTCTTTGACACTACCTTTTCGATGGGGGTGCTCTATCACCGTAAGTCGCCGGTTGAGCATTTGGAGGCTTTGCGGGATACTTTGACGAAAGGAGGGGAGGTCGTGCTGGAAACTTTGGTAGTGGAAGGAGATGAGAATACGGTGCTTTTGCCACAGGGGCGCTATGCCCAGATGCGTAATGTGTGGTTTCTCCCGAGTGTGGCTCTTTTGGTAAGAATGATGGAGCGGGTGGGGTTCAAGGAAGTGGAGGTGCTCGATGTTTCGGTGACGACGACCGATGAGCAGCGGGGGACGGAGTGGATGACTTTTTATTCGTTGCCTCAGTTCTTGGACTCCTCGGATGAGTCCAAGACAGTGGAAGGTTATCCTAGGCCTTTGCGGGCTGTTTTGAAGGGGACGCGGTGAAGAGCTTGAAAAATGAGGGAATAGGGATGAATATCTGGCGTCCTATGGGGGTCAAACAAACGGATTAACATGAAAACGAAAACAATTCACACACTCGCCCTTCTCTTCTTAAGTCTCTTTTTTGGTGCCTCGGCGGCATTCGGTCAGTCAGGGACTTGGACTAAGAAAGAGAATACGATCAATGGCACTTGGACGATTTCCGACAAGGGGGGTAAAAAGCAAATTTCGCTCAAAGGGTTCAAGACGGCGACGGCTCCGGACTTGAAGATTTTTCTATCGCCCAGTTCGATTTCAGCAGTGACTTCGAAGAATGCTACTAAGGGTGCGGTGTTGGTTGCGAAGTTAAAGTCTAGTAAGGGCGACCAGACCTACACTTTGCCTGCTGGGATCGACCTTTCGAAATACAAGAGCGTGATTATTCATTGTGAGAAGTATTCCAAGCTTTGGGGGGCGGGTAAGCTCTAGAGAGTGCCAGAAGTTTTCGAAATGCCCGAGGCTTGCGAGCCTTGGGCATTTTTTATGCGATGAGAGATCGTCGAATGCTCGTGGAAGTGCTTAGGTGAGGCCGAGAGGAATTTCTCTTCGAGGTTATGTCTTTATTGTCTTCTGCGTGGTGTCGGCTTTTTGCCCTTTGGTTCCTTGGGGCCGGAGATGTTTGCGCTGAGTCGCCGATTACGGTTCGAGATGAGAAGATGGCTTTGGATTTTCGGGGTGAGTTGTTGGTGAGTGAGTTGGGATGTGTGGCTTGTCACGGTGATGAGCGGGAGTGGAAGCAGGGACCTCGGTTGGAGGAGGTGGGCGCTCGCATTCAGCGCTCGTATTTTATCAATTTTGTTCTCAATCCTGAGAAGGTGAAGCCTGGGACGACGATGCCGAATGTCTTGGCGTCTCTGCCGGAGGAGGAGCGATTGGGGGCGGCCTCTGCGCTAGCGGATTATCTGTGGGGGGAGGAAGGGGAGATTGAGCTGGAGCCGATTGAGGCTGAGTCGGTGGAGAAAGGGAAGGCGCTGTTTCATGAGGTGGGTTGTGTGGCTTGCCATGATCCAGAAGGGGAGGTGTTGGTGGGGTCTTCGCCTTTGGTTCGTTTGGAGGAGAAGTATAGCGTGGCGAGTTTGACCGCGTTTTTGGAAGATCCGTTGAAGAGTCGGCCGAGTGGCAGGATGCCGGATATGGGTTTGGACCATTGGCAGGCGAAGGAGTTGGCGAGTTACCTATTGCGGGAACAGAAGGAGGTGGTGCCGGTAGTGCGGCCGGAGAAGAATCGGAAGGCGGGAGAGGTGTTTTTTAAAGAGTTGGGATGTGCGCAATGTCATGAACCCGAGAAGGCGCGGCGTGACTTTGCAGAGGCGTTTGCGTTGCTTGATTTGACGAAGGATTGCACGACGGCGAGTTATCCTTTGTCGCCTGAGCAGCAGAAGGAATTGGCTGCGGTGAAGACTGAGACGGTGCCGGCGAAGATGAGTCCAGAAGCGCGGGTTCACTTTAAGATGGCGCAGCTGAATTGCTTTGCTTGTCACTCGCGTGATGAGTTGGGTGGGGTTTCTGATGAGCGTGATGCTTTCTTTACGACAACGAATTTGAACTTAGGGGAGCAGGCGAGGATTCCTCCTTCTTTGACGGGAGTGGGCGCGAAGTTGAAGCCAGCGGCGCTGCGACGGATTCTGATGAGTGATGGCTCTGTGAGACCTTACATGAAGACGCGCATGCCTCGTTTTGGATCCGAGAATGTCGAGGAGTTGGTGGAGTGGCTGGGAGATGTCGACCATTCCGAGCCATTCGAGATTGCGCGATCAGAGGACCGAGGAGAAATCATGAAGGCGGGGCACGCGTTGGTGGGGGAGAAAAATTTGGCGTGTAATTCCTGCCACACCTTTTTTGGGGAAAAGACGACCACGCTGGATGCGTTGGACCTGACGACGATGTGGGAACGGTTGCAGGAGGGGTGGTTTCATCGTTATTTACTCAATCCGCAGGAGTTTCACCCTACCACGATCATGCCGAGCTTTTGGCCGAACGGGAAGTCGGTGAGGCCGGAGATATTGGGAGGGGATGCGGACCAGCAGATTGATGCCATTTGGCAGTATTTGTCGAAGGGGCAGGAGGCGCGGCGCCCTGCGGGGGTGCGGCCGGAACCGATTCCGTTTGGACCTAGCGAAACTGAGGCGGTGATGTTGCGCAGGCAATACACGGGGATCGGGAAGCGCGGAATTGGGGTGGGATATCCATCGGGGATCAATCTTTCCTTTGATGCGGGGAAGATGGCCTTGGGTTCGGTTTGGAAGGGGGACTTCGCGGAGATGTCGCCGGTTTGGCGGGGGCAGGGTTCGGGGTTTGTAAAGGAGGGGGGAGAAGGGTTAGTGCGTTTTCCACCGGGGCCGGGAATGGCGCTGTTAGAGTCTGCAGATGAGGCGTGGCCGGTGGTGCCGGAGCATGAAGATGCGAAGGGTTTTGAGTTCTTGGGTTATGCGCTGGATGAGAAGCAGCGGCCGACCTTTGAGTATCGTTTCGGGGAATTGGAGGTGAAGGATCGCTTTGAGGATTTTGCGGAGGGGCCGCGATTGGTGCGGACGCTTTTGTTTAGTGAGGCTGTTCCGGAGAATATCTTCTTGCGAGCGGCGGCGGGGGAGAGTTTGGCTTTGTTGGAGGGTGCCGAGAATACTTGGCAATTGGCTGAAGGATTGCTCTTAAAGGTGAGTGCTCCTGCGAAGGTTCAAGCTTTTGACGAAGGTGAAGAGCTGCGACTTTCATTGCAGGGCTTGAGCGAGCTTGTTTTGACTTACCACTATTCGACACCATGAAGATTTTTACGGTTTTAGCATCAGGGATGGTTTTGTTGCTGACGTCTCTCGGCCTTCGCGGTGAGGCGTTGGGTGAGGAGTGGGGGACGGCGGAGCGAGAGGCGGAGTATTATCGCATTGTTGAGATTCCGGTGCCGGAGCCCTATTTTGTGGAGGCGGGGTGTTTTGAAACACTGGCGGATGGACGTATTGCGGTGGGAACGCGAAGAGGAGATGTCTTTGTGGTGGATGGGTTGACGGACAAGCACCCAAGACCGACTTTCCATAAGTATGCTGCTGGGTTAGACGAATTGTTAGGTTTGGCTGAGAAGGAGGGGGGTCTTTATGCGACGCAGGCGACGGAGTTGACGCGTTTATTGGACTTGAATAAAGATGGGAGAGCGGACCGTTATGAGACGGTGAATGCTTCGTGGGGATTTTCGAATTACCACGAGTTTGCGATGGGATCGAAGTTTGATGCCGAGGGGAATCTCTGGGTGGCGCTGGGGTTGTCGAAGTCTTATTATTCGTGGGCTCTCTTTCGGGGTTGGACGCTTAAAATTACTCCAGAGGGAAAGGCGATTCCGGTGGCGAGTGGTTTGCGCAGCCCGTTGGGGATTGGGGACAATGGTCATGGCGAGATGATTTATTGTGAGAGTCAAGGGCCTTGGAATGGCTCGTGTTCGCTGAAGCACCTGAAGCAGGGAGGATTTATGGGGCATCCGGTGAGCTATAATTGGTATGAGTCTGCACCGAATATGGGCCCGACGCCGGTGGAGCCGAATTCGCCTTCCCGGTTAGAGGTGGAGCGCGAGCGCGTGAAGGAGTTGGTGCCTTATGCGGTGGTTTTTCCGTTTCGAAGGATGGGAAGGTCGATTTCTGGCTTTGTGGTGGATGAGTCGGAGGGGAAGTTCGGGCCTTTCGCGGGGCAGATTTTTATTGGGGATTACACCTTGAGCCTCGTGATGAGGGCGACGATGGAGGAGGTGAATGGGGTTTGGCAGGGAGCTTGTTATCCGTTTCGGGAGGGGCTTTCGACGGGGATTTTGAATTGTCACTTTACTCCTGAGGGGCAGTTGCTGACGGGAGGGACGAATCGGGGGTGGCCAGTGAGGGGCTCGAAAGAGAATGTGTTAGAGCGGTTAGATTGGACGGGGAAGACGCCGTTTGAACTGAAGGAGATCAATGCGCGGCCGAAGGGGTTTTTGTTAACCTTTACGAAGCCGGTGGATGTAGAGAAGGCGAGTGATCCGGAGAGTTATGAGTTGGGAACGTTTACTCATATTTATCAGTCGGGTTATGGAAGTCCGGAAGTGGATCAGACGGTGCCGGTGGTGACGGAAGCGAAGGTTTCTGAGGATGGTCTTCAGGTGGAGCTGACGGTGTCAGGTATGGTGAAGGGACATGTGCACGAGTTCGAGGTGAGTGCCTTGCGTTCGGCGACAGGGGAGGAGCCGTTGCATAGGGATGCGTATTATACGCTGAATGAGATTCCGGTGGAGTGAGTATTCTCTGCTACGGAGCCGCTTTGGTGACAAAGCGGGCTGGACTGGTCTACTCCTCGTCTTTGCCGCCCGAGTTGTTACCAACTCAGCTACGATGGTTGGATTCGGCGCTCAATTACTTCAGACTCGGCCAGTCGGGGGCGTCGGATTGGATGTCTTTCCAGAGGGTTTGCATTTGGCCTTGGAGTTTGGAGAAGATTTCGGGGCGGGTTTTGCTGAGCTCGTAGGACTGGGATCGGTCGAGAGAGAGGTCGTAGAGTTCGAATTTGATGAGAGGGGTGGAGCGGACCCATTGCGAGTTGCCATCGCCCATGCCTTTGGGGTCGAACCAGCCGACCATGACGTGGTTGTCTTGCCGCATGGACATGCTGGCGAGGAGGCGGGAGTCGTAACCGACGGGGAACATCCAGCAAGCGGGGATATCGCGAGCGACTTCTTTGCCTTGCAGGGCGGGGAGGATGTCGACGCCGTCGATGGTGCGGTCGGTGGGGAGTTCGACGCCAGCGGCGGTGCAAGCGGTGGTGAACCAATCAGTGCCGTTAATGAGCGCGGTAGAGAGGGTGTCGGGTTCGACTTTGTTGGGCCAGCGCACGATGCCGGGGACGCGGTGGCCGCCCTCGAAGACGAAGCGTTTCATGCCGCGCCAAGGACCGGGGGTGCCGAAGCAGCGGTCGCGGATGGGGTCTTCCCACTCGTTGTTAGATTCCTCGACGGTGACGGGGGTTTCGGGGCCATTGTCGCTGGTGAAGATGACGAGGCTGTCTTCGCGGTCGCCTGCTTTATCGATGGAGTCGATGAGACGGCCGAAGGCGGCGTCGAGTTGAGTGACGGTGCCGTAGTAGTATTTTTTGTTAGGTGCGATGTTTCGTTCGAGAGGGCGATGGACTTGTCCGTAGGAGAGGGCGGACTCTTGGGCGTCGGTTTCGAGGTTGTCGTAGAGTTGGGAGAATTTTTCGGGAGGGTGGACGGGGGTGTGGGGTTCGTGCGCGCATACGAAGATGAAGTAGGGCTTCTCAGGGTTGGGCCGGTTTTCCATCCAAGTGATGGCTTCTGCGACGATGGCGTCGCAATACCATTGCCCGACTTTCCCCACTTTTTCGCCATTGCGAACCCAGCGGTCGGTGTCTTCGGGGCCGTCGAAGGCGTTAACGGCGGTGCCGAACCAATGGTCGAAGCCGTGGTCGCCGGGGTTGGGTTGGGTCTGAAAGTTGCCGAGATGCCACTTGCCGACGAAGCAGGTGTCGTAGCCTTGCTTCTGGAGAAGGGTGGCGAGGGTGATTTCTTCTTTGCGGAGGTGGCTGCCTTCGGGGCCAGCGATGGTGTAGAAGCCGGTGCGATAGGGAGTGCGTCCGGTGAGGATACTGGCGCGGGAGGGGGAACAGACAGTTCCGGCGGAGTGGCAATCGGTGAGGCGGACTCCTTCTTTGGCAAGGGTGTCGAGGTGAGGGGTTTGGATGATAGGGCTGCCGTAAGAAGCGAGGTCGCCAAAACCGAGGTCGTCGGCGAGAAAGAGAACGATGTTGGGTGGCTTGGCCGCGAAAAGGGAAGCGGAGAGAGCAAAGGAGAGAGAGAGAAGAAGTTTCATGTCAGTTAGGGCTGAGAGTTCAGGCTAGGGCATTTTCCTGAGAATTGGGAGCCTTGTGGTCTCTTTTGACAAGGATGAATAAGATTTCTGACGTATGGGGGGAGGATTGATGGATTTGGGTTTTGATTGCGGGGGGATTTATGGAAAGAACGGGGCTGTGAGTAATCCCTTTCGAGATGATTTAGTGGCGAGACTGCGTGCCGATGCGTGTACGGTGGTGATTTTTGGAGCGACGGGTGATTTGAACCATCGAAAGCTCATTCCAGCGCTGTATAATCTGGCGGTTGATGGTGAGTTGCCTCCTGGGGTAAGGATTGTGGGATTTGCGCGGCGCGATTGGTCGGATGAGTTTTTCCGCGAGAGTCTGGAGAAGATTAACAAGGAGGTGTCGCGCAGTGGGCACGATGATGAGGTTTGGTCCAAGTTTGCAGAGTCGATCGAGTATCACTGCAGCGAGTTTACGGATGAGGCGGGTTACAAGTCTTTGGCAGAGCGCCTAGATGGAATCGATGCCGAGCGCGGCGGGAAGGGGAATCGACTCTTCTATGTGGCGAGTTCGCCTGATTTCTTTGACGATATTCTCGAGCACTTAAAGGGCGCGGGGCTCAATGAGGAAAAAGAAGGGGGCTGGTCACGGGTGATCGTAGAAAAGCCCTTTGGCACGGATTTGGCGACGGCTCAGCATCTCAACGAGGTGGTGAACCGGACATTTCAGGAAAAGGATACTTATCGTATTGACCACTATTTGGGGAAAGAGACCGCGCAGAACATCATGGTCTTGCGCTTTGCGAATGCGATTTTTGAGCCCCTTTGGAATTCTCAGTATGTGGACCATATTCAGATCACCTGTGCCGAGCACTTCGGGATGGAAGGGGGGCGGGGTGGATACTACGACAACTCCGGAGCGTTGCGTGACATGGTGCAAAACCATCTTTTGCAGCTTCTCAGTTTGGTGGCGATGGAGGCGCCGACTGACCTTTCGGCGGACGGAGTGCGGGATGAGAAGGTGAAGGTTTTCCGCTCGATGCGTCCATGGGATACACCTGAGAAAGTGGCCGAGAACGTGGTGCGTGGGCAGTATGTGAAGGGCTTTATCAATGGAGAAGAGGTTCCGGGATATCGCGAGGAAGATCGGGTGAATCCCGAGAGCGAGACCGAGGCCTATGTGGCGGTGAAGGTGATGATCGATACCTGGCGCTGGAGTGGGGTGCCGTTCTATGTGCGGATGGGCAAGCGTTTGCCGAAGAAGGCGACCGAGATTTCGATTCACTTTAAAGATGTGCCGGGCGTGCTTTTCAATGCGGTGCCTGGGGGCCTCCCTGGTGAGAACGTGCTGGTGATTCGGATTCAGCCTGACGAAGGGATTTCGCTGCGGATGAACTCCAAACTGCCTGGGGCGGCGGTGCGGATGGAGCCAGTGAAGATGGATTTCCGCTATTCTTCCAGTTTTGGAAAGAGCAGTCCCGAGGCTTACGAACGTCTTTTGTTAGATGCCATGGCGGGGGATGCCACTCTCTTTGCGCGGCGTGATGAAGTGGAAGAAGCTTGGCGCTTTGTGGATCACATTGAGCGTGCTTGGCACGAGAGTGACAACAAGCCCCCGATGACCGAGTTTACGGCTGGCAGCTGGGGACCCAAGGAGTCGGATGAGATGCTGGGTAAAGAAGGCAGAGAATGGAGGAGGCTTTAAGGATGAGCGCAATTCTAGGACAACCGGTAGAGATCGGAGCCATTAGTAAGGAGCTGAAGAAGCTTTGGGAAGCTGATGAAGCAGCGACGAATGCGTCGTTGATGAACTTCGCGGTCTACTCGGAGCAGGCAGGGGCTTTGGAGGAAAACTCGGAGGCAATCTTTGAGCTGACACGTGAGCATTCTTGTCGGGCGATTTTGGTGGAAATGCAGCGCACTGCACCAGTTTCGCAGGTGGAGGCTTGGGTGACGGCCCATTGCCACTTGGCGCACGGACGCAAGACGGTCTGTTGCGAGCAGCTTTCTTTTCGGCTGAAAGGGAAGGCGATTGGGCGAATGCGGAATACTCTTTTTGCGAATCTCAATAGTGATTTGCCTCTGGTATTCTGGTGGCAGGGTGAGCTTTCGGAGCTGTTTGAGGAGCGACTCTATCGTTTGACCAATCGGTTCATTGTAGATTCCGCCGAATGGTCGGATGTTTCTGCTGGATTCATGCGATTGAGCGATGCAGTGGCGGATTCTCGTTGTCAAATGGCGGTGCAGGATTTGGCGTGGACGCGGACCTATCACTTTCGATTAGGTGTTGCGGGATTGTTCGATGATCCGATTGCACAGGCGATGTTGAGTGAAGTTAAGACTGTCAAAATTGCAGGGCAGCAAGGTCACTGGGTAAGTGCGTGGATGATGATGGCTTGGTTGGCGACGCAGGCCGAGTGGTCTTTTCAGGGGAGTAAAAAGGACCAGTTCATCTTTGTAACTCAAGATGGTCGTGAAGTAGTGGTAGACTGGCAAGAGGATGACGCAAGTGCGCCTCTTTCCCTAGTCTCATTGAGCGACGGAACAACTTCAGTAGAGGTCACCCGTAAGGCGAACGACCCTCACTTGAGCTTGGAGCTGAAAGCGCCTGGCCACGTGGTCAAGCAAGTCACTCCTGCGGATCCTGACGATAAGGTGGGATTGGTTGCAGAGCAGCTCTCCCGAGGAGGGAAGAACTCTCTTTTCCGTAAGATTTGGCCAGTATTTTTCGAGATGCTAGGGATGAAGGCTGGGAGTGATTGCTAAGGGGGAATCGTCTCTTCTAGATTCTCCACAAAAAGAACGCGACGACCGTTAGGTCACCGCGTTCTAATTTGGGGGGAGGTTGTTATTTAGCGGCGGCGACGCAGGAAGCCGATCCCAGCAAGGCCGAGAAGTAGCGCGCTCGAAGGCTCAGGAATCGAAGTGAGTCCGATGAGGTTTCCATCGAGGCTACCCAAGGAAGTGGCGGAGCCATCCATGAGATTGATGGAATATAGCTCCGAATCGACTCCGTCTTGGAAGCCCAAGAACGCTTCGCCAGTTGTGCCTGCGATGTCGAAGCCACCGAGTTCTCCAGCGTCAACTCCGAGTGAACCTACAGTTGCGAGGGTTCCTGCATTGTTCGCGACGGTCACGAGGACATCAAGGGTGGAGTCGATTCCATATTGCTGGGTCGCAGTTGAACCCAAGATGCTATTGGTATAACCGATGTGATTGATATTGGGATTGGCTCCCTCGTTGGCATCACCAACGTCATAGAAGACATCTGTTTTGTCAGCTCCCAAGTAGCTTCCGTCTTCGCCGCTAATCACGCGGTTGTCATCGAGGTCGCTGATGATACGAGCAAAGGTGCCGCTCATAAAGGCGGGGTTGAAATCAAAGCCGTAAGAGGAACCGGGGACCGGCGAGGCAAAAGAACCAATATTAGTAGCGATACCCGAAAGAGAGAGTGTGTAGACATTGCCCATTGAGCCAATAGCGTAGACTGTGCTGTTGGCTGGGCGGAAGTCGAGTCCGTTTAAGGTTTCACCTGCGGCGATTCCAGTAACGGGATTCGAGGAGACTGAAGAGGTGTTTCCCGAGTCAAAGGCGCCGAGAGAGTAGGAGCCTCCACCGGTATCAAAGAGTCCCAAGAGACTTGCTCCCGAACTTGCGCCTGTCAGCGCCAAGCCAAGAATCGATGTTGTATAGAACATGGATATTTTCATTTTAATTATTAGTTTGTGTTGAGAGTCCTATCAAAATTGCAGTTTTACGGTTCTTGAATAGCCCTCTTGGAAAGGAACGCTTGTCCGTCGAGGGTGGATGCCAATTTTTAAGCTTTTATTCTTAGGAGTCAGTTGCGGTGTCATACGCTAATAATTAAAATGAAAAAGCCGCCTCCGGTTTCCCGGAGACGGCGTTTGGATTGCCTGCGAAAGGGGGGACGTGCGTTGGTTAAGGGTTCTTCTCGAGACGGAAATAGGCTTTGGGGTCGGCAATGGGATCGATAACGTTTAACAAGTTGATGGTCTGGGGGGTGGCGGAACCCACGATGTTTCCTTGTCCTGGGACGGTGTTCCAGCTCCCACTTTCAAGAGTGGTACTTTTCTTGATGCTATAAGTTGAGCCCGGTATGGAGGTGAAGGTGACGTTGGCATTGCTTCCGGTAATCTCGAACTCTGTGATGGCGAGGCTTCCAGTGGCGGGTTGGATGTCTGCGGTGATAGCAAAGGTGTAGGAGGAGGCGGTGGTGTCGTTGTTGAAGATGGAGACCACTCCGTCCTGAACGCCGCTGACGTCGGGGCTCAAGGTGATGTTGAAGGGACGCTGTTGACCCGCTGGAACAGTCGAGGGGGTGGTGTTAAGATACAGCGCATTGTTCACAGTTAGCCCAAATATTTCCAAGTCGGCATCGCCATCATTGTGGATGATGAAGGTGCGGATGAGGCTGGCGTCACCAACGGTGGGGGTGCCGAAGTCGGTTCCATCGACTACTCGTGGGGAGGGGTCGCCGTTGCTAATAGCAATGTTGCCACTATTCGAGGTGACGCGAATTTCGGGAAGAAGCCCGGGGTCTTGTCCGATACCGCGGACGGCGAAAGTGTAGGGATCCTCATCGGCATCGTTGTTGTTGAGGACAATGGTGGCGTTGCGGGTTCCGGTGGCGGTGGGATCGAACTCGACTTCGAAGTCGGTGAAACTTCCTCCTCCGATATTTGTATTGAGAGGACTGGTGGGGAGGCTGCGAATCGTGAAGTCGCCCGCGTTGGCACCGATGACGGACTTGTCGTCGATGGTGAGGGTGTCGTTGCCTGTGTTATAGATGCGGAAGGGGACGGTGAGTGAGCCACCGTTGGGATTCACTTCGCCAAAGAGGGTGCCGTCGGCACTGCGAGGAGTGGCGTCTCCGTCGTTGATGACTTCGCTGAAGGTGGAGCCACCGCCGCGGACTTCCATTTCGGGGCCTTCGCCGCTACCGATGAGAGCAAAGGTGTAAGGGTCGCCTGCGCCGGGGTCATTGGAGCGGATGGTGATGATGGTTTCGACTTCCTCGATGGAAGTGGGGGTGAAGCGGATGATAAAGTTGTCGCTTTGTCCCACTTCAAGGGAAGTGTCGAGGCCGAGGAAGGTGTATTCGGGCTCGGAGCTGGCGATGGAGCTGATGTTGAGGGTGTCGGTGCCATCGTTGACGATACGAAAGGTGCGGTCGCCATTTTGTCCAAGGGTGACGGTTCCAAATTGGGTGACGTCCTGATTGGGATTGAGGTCGCCATCATTGATGTCGAAGGGGATGCCGGCTCCAGTGAGACCGCGCACCCGGATTTCTGGGTCACCGAGTCCTTCGCCGCGTAAAGCGAAGGTGTAAGGGTCTTCGTTGGGGTCGTCGTTGCGGAGCTCGAAGGTGACGTTTTCAACGCCGACGTTGTCGGGTTCGAAGGTGATGTCGAAGAGATGAGATTCGCCAGGTTGGATGGTGCGCACGCCGGTGATAGGGAGAAGTCCGCTGACCGAGAATTCGTTTTCGGTATCGCCGATGAATTGACGACTGGTGATGCGGAGAACCTTGTTGCCAGTATTGTCGATGCGGAACTGGTAGGTTTCGTCGAAGCCGACGCCAGTGCCGTTGGAGTCGGTGCCGTCAGCCACGCGGGGAGTGGTGTCACCATCAGCGATGAGTCCGAACTGGCTTGCGCTTCCACGACCCAATACTGCGATTTCGGGGGCTTCGGCGAGTCCGCGAATAGCGAAGTTGAAGGTGTTCTCGCCGGGGGAGTCGCTGAAAATGTTGACGGTGGCGTTTTTGGTTCCAAAAGACGTTGGTGAAAAACGCACGTTGAAGGTACGGGTGGCATTGGGGGCCATGTCGGCGGAGTTGAATCCAATGATGGAGAATTGATTGGCGTTGGTTCCGGTGATGGTGGGAGTCGAAGTGAAGGAGAGGACGCCGTCTCCTAAGTTGCGGAGTTCGACCAGCATGTCGTAGGTGTCGTCGACATCGGTGTCGGCGAAGAGGGTGCCGTCGGTGCTTCGTGGGGTGGTGTCGCCATCCACGATTTCGGTGAGGAAAGTTCCAGTGACGTTACGTCGCCCTCTTACGCGGAGGTCGGGGTCACCGATGCCAATCCCAGTGAGGGCGAAGGTGTAGGGGTCTTCGTTGGGGTCGTTGTTAGCGATAGAAACGGTGGCGTTGCGGACTCCGGTGGTGGAGGGGTCGAAGGTGATGGTGAAGGTTTGACTGTTGCCCGCACCGATATTGACGAAGGGGTTACCGGCGAACAACCCGGAGATATCATAGTCGGCGGCGGCGGGGCCGGTGATGGTGGTGCCGCTTTCGATATTGAGATTGGCGTTACCGGAGTTGGTGATGCGGAACTCGCGCTGGGCTTCGTTGCCGGTTCCAGTGACGTTGGCTTCGCCAAAGTCAGTGCCATCGTCTTCCCGTGGGGAGGTGTCTCCATCATTGATGTTGAGGAAAGGTTCCCCGGGAAGATGACCTGCGACTTGAATCTCGGGAGCTTCGCCGAGTCCGGAGAGAGCGAAATTGAAGGGGTTTTCGTTAGAATCGTTGTTGGCGAAGGAGAGGGTGGCGCTTTTCGTTCCAAAAGAAGTGGGGGCAAAGCGGACGTTGAAGTCACGGCTGGCTCCGACGGCGAGGGATGCGGTGGAGAAATTGAGGATGGTAAAGTGACTGGCTCCGGTTCCGGTGAGAGTGGGGGCGCTGAAGGTGAGGGGGGCATCGCCATCATTGTGGATGCGGAAGTTGGAGGTGCGATTGCTGCTGACGGTGGTGTCGGCAAAGAGGGTTCCCTCGGCTTGACGAGTGCTGGTGGTGCCGTCAGAGATTTCGACGAGAGGTTCGCCGGGGCGGGTGCCTTGGACGCGGATTTCGGGGAAGCCCGTGCCAACGCCGCGGAGGGCAAAAGAGTAAGGGTCTTCGTCGGCATCGTTGTTGTCGATAAAGAAGGTGGCGGTCTTGACGCCGAGGCTACTGGGGTCGAAGCGAATGAGAAATTCGCGGTCGTTGCCGGCGAGGATGTTAGTGACCGTGCTGAGACTGCGAATGGTGAAGTCTGAACTACCGATGATGCGTGCGTTGGAGATGTTGAGGCTCTCGTTACCGTCGTTAGTGATTTTAAACTCGTTTTCGTTGAGGCCTGAACCGACGCGGACATCGCCGAAGTTGGTGCCTTCGGAGGTGCTGGTGCCGGTGGCGCCATCTATGATGTTGTCATAGCCGCCCGAGCCTTCGACGGGACGTCCAGAAATACGAATCTCGGGGGCTTCGCCTACACCTCGAATGGTGAAGTTGTAAGGGTTTTCGTTGGAATCGTTGTTGCCAAAGGAGAAGGTGGCAGTTTGGGTTCCGGAGGAAACGGGAGTGAAGCGGATTCGGAATTCGCGCGAGCTTCCAGCGGCAATGCTGGTGGTCGTGAATCCTACGGTGTTAAAACTGGGGGCACCGGTGCCCGTGATGGTGCGATTCTGCAGGGTGAGAGTGGCGTTGCCGGTATTGTTGATACGGATGAAGGAGTCGCGGGAGCTGCCGACCGAAGTGTTGTTGAAGAGGGTGCCGTCGGCGGTGTTGGGCACTGATTGTCCATCGTTGATGAGGGAGTAGGAAGGAAAAGGATTGCCAGTCGAGGCCTCTTGTTTGCCGTCGACAGAAATCTCGGGAAAGGCGGTGCCTACGCCAGTGAGGGTGAAGCTGTATGGGTTTTCATCCACGTCATTGTTATTGAAGGTGAAGGTGGCGGTTTTTGTGCCGGCGCTGGTGGGGTTAAAGCGGATTTGGAAGTTTCGGTTGTTGCCTGTTCCAAGATTTGAGGTGCCGAGGCTGAGGATTTCGAAGTGGGATGCTCCGGTGCCGGTGATTTGAGGGGTGCGAATACGCAACACGTCGGGCGCGGTGCTTGAGTTGCGAATGTAAAAGTTTCGGGTGAGTGGGGAACCTACCGTGCGGGAACCAAAGTTGGTTCCTTGGGCAGTGGAGGGGGTGGTGTCGCCATCGCCGATGAAGGCGTCCCCGCCGGTGCTCGGCACGTAGTAGACGGAAGCTTCGCCACATCTGCCGTCGCCTTCGACAGCGAAGGTGTAGGTGCTTTCGGCATCGGGGTCGTTACTGTCGATGCGCATCGTGGCGGTACGACTGGATGTGACAGGCCGGTAGCGAATGGTGAAGTTACGACTAGCTCCAGCAGCGATGGTAAAGTTACTGGTGGGGAAGTCGGGAAAGGTGAATTGCGATGAAGAGCTGCTGGGGCTGTTCGAGTTGACGAAGACGGTGAGGGTTTGATTGCCCGTGTTGCGCATACGGTAGGTGCGGTCTTTGGTTTCGTTACAGAACTCGCTGTCGAAGTCGGTGACGACTTGGTTGGGGTTGAGGTCGTTATCGCTGATGTTGGGCCAACTGACGCCGTCGCTTCCTTCGATGAGGATGTCTTGCACGGCGTGTGCTTGGAAGGACAGGAGTCCGAAGAGGACAAGGCAGATGGACTGGACGAGCGTTTTCATGGTTGTTGTGGTTTGGCAATTCCCCACCTCGCCGCGAAAACGGAGAGATGTTGTCCTTCTCTAGACGCCGACTTGGGAAGGATTTCAGGATTTCGGATCTTTTTTTGAAGGGGCGGGCTGCCGGGGACGCTCAGGCCTATCTCCAGTTCTTCGCCGTCTTTCTGCCTGAAAGAGTCTGCGGTAAGGATTGAGGGACCTTTGGGGCCGCGATTGCGTCGGGGGAACCCGGCCGAAGATTGGTAACCTCAGTGAGCTATCGGCTTAGCTGGTCGAGTGTTTGGAGGGCCTCGGGAGGTGCCTCTTCACTGAGTGCTTCTTGGAGAGATCTGAGGTCGGGTTTGATGCCTGGAAAGGAGAACTCGAGGTCTTTACTCCCGAGGAAACTGCCTTTGGAGTTGCGCAGCCACATCGCGCGCAAGGTGACGAGGCTTCCCTTGGAGGGTTTGGGGAGGATTGTGGCGCTGGAGTAGAAGGGGGCTCCGATGCGGTAGACATCGTTCTCGCTCTGCCACTTGATGAGAGAGACTGCGGTTTTGGCGGATTCGCCAGAGGCCCAGAGGAAGGCGTGTTGGGGGGCAAAGATGGTGTTTTGAGAGCGAATGGAAAGGGGCTTTAACTTCATGTTCCAGTAGTCCATGACCACGCAATCGGTGGCGACGAGGCAGTCTTGGTAGGAGATTCTTAGGCCCACAGAGGAGTCTACGCGGATGATGGTTACTGAGCGTGAACCGGTGAGGAGTGAGCGCTTGAAATCGATTCGGTTGGGGGTCAACCCTTCTTGCTCGGGGCGGCGGTCCCAAGCGGAGACGACAGCGACTTCGCTGAGGTGAAAGCGGCAGTCTTCGATGCGTGCGCTGGAGTGGTTACCAAGGCTAATGATGGAAGGGCGGCCCGGGGTGTTGGAATTGAGGGGGGTGGAATTGCCTTCAAAGAGACAGTCTCGAATGAGGTTGGTCTCTCCGGAAAGGTGGAGGCAGCCAGGGGAGTTTTTGCTGAACTCGTGGGGTCGAAAGGTGAGGCCAATCAGGCGAATGGAGGCGAAAGATTTGATGTGGGCGTTGGGGCCAGTGTTGGCGAGGACGGGGGAGGCTCCCTTGGCGGCGCGAAAGGTGAGGGGTTTGTTCTTGGGGATGGTGACTATGTCAATGGGGATGACTTCGCTGCGGTGGAGGACGACGGTGTCCTTAGCCTGCGCGGTTTCGATGACGGCAGCGAGGTCGTTGAAGGTGCCCAGCCGGTCTTTGATGCTGTAGCTGTGGCCGGTGATGGCGAGGAGACCTTGATTTGTGAGGTTGCGAGCGGGGGCCCATTGCAAGAGGGCGATAATGAGAAGGGATGTCAGAAGCAGGGTGCAGAATATAGTTCGGCGAAGGCGTTTTTCTGGTGAGAGAGGAGCTTTTTCACTTTCGAGGGTTTCGATGAGAGCAGCGGCGTCGGGGTAGCGTTGGGCGGGGTCTTTTTGGAGGAGCTTCTCGAGGAGGCGTTCGAACCAAGTAGGGAGTTCTCCGTTGAGGGAGCGTGGTTTGGCGGGTTCGCTTTTGGACACGTTCTTGAGGACCGCGGCGCTGGTCTCTCCTGCGAAAGGGAATTGACCGGTGGCGCAATGGTAGAGAACGGACCCGAGGGAGAAGAGGTCACTCCGTCCGTCTAGTAAGACTCCAGAGGCTTGTTCGGGAGACATGTAAAGGGGAGTTCCTGCGACGTTACCTGCGTAGGTAAGGGAGGGGTCGGTGATGCTACGCGCGATGCCAAAGTCGCACACCCAGATGCGGTCGCTATCTTTCTCAAGCATGATGTTGGCGGGCTTGATATCGCGGTGGACGATGCCTGCTTGGTGGGCGGCGGCGAGGGCGGAAGCTGTTTGGAGGGCGATACTTTTGAGGCGGGAGAGAGGGAGTTTTTTACCAGAATCAAGAGCGTCTTGGAGGGTTCCTCCGTCCACGTAGCGCATCGCGAACCAGGGGCTAGGGTCGTTGTGGACGCTGTAGAGAGGGAGGATGTTGTCGTGCTCGAGAGCAGCAGCGGCTTTGGCCTCGCGAAGGAAGCGGATGCGCGCGGTGCTGTTGCTTGCGAGGTCAGGCGAAAGGGCCTTGATGGCAACGAGGCGCTCGAGTTCGGGGTCGCGCGCACGAAAGACGATGCCCATGCCTCCAGAGGCAATCACCTCGAGGACTTCGTAGTGGGCGAGGGTACCGAGAATGTCTTCGGTTTCACTGGGGGTGAGGATGTCTTGCCATGCATCAGGGCGGACAGGAGGCAGCGGCATGGTGCCGATGGTGCTGAGCAGTTTGACAAGATGGGTGACTTTGTCTTGGGGCGGCTCGTTGTTGGCGGCAGCTCTGAGGGCGGAGGGGACCTTTTCTTGAGTGGGAGGATTTTGACTAAAGTATTGTTCAAGACCAGCGGCCTCGGCGTGGGAAAGATTACCCGAGAGCCAGGCATCGATGGTGGATTCGTCGGGGGAGTAGTCGGGTTCGGGCATGAGACAGGGGACAACTCTCTCTAGTCAGGGAGAGCGATCGGATTTCGGAAGATTTTGATTTTCTATCATTTCCTGCTCCCACTGTTCGGCGTCGACTGATTGCACTTTCTCGCGCAATCGTTGCAGGACTCGTGATTTGGCGACGGCGATGGCGTTTTTGGTCATGCCCATTTCGGCGGCGACTTCGTCGGGTGGGCGCTCGTTGAGGGCAGTGGCTTCGAAGGCTTGCCAGATACGGGGATTGAATTCGGGTTTCACCTTTTCGACTGCCCAAGAGAGAAGTTGACGCTGGTAGTCAGTCTCCCACTCTTCCTCTTGGGAGTTGTCAACGCGCTCGTCGAGAGATTGCAGCATTGCAGTCTCGGCGATCGAGAGGGGGCGGCGGGAAGCTTTGCGGAAGTGTTTGCCGACGGCGTGACGGACGGCGGTGAAGAGCCAGCCCTTAAACTTTCCACGTGCGGGATCGTATTCGAATTTTTCCATCGCGATGGAAACGGAACGCATCACGTCTTGGATGATATCGGCGGTATCGGCGTGGCTGATTTCGCGCTTTTGGCAGTAGCCGTAGAGAAGGGGAGTGTAGATTTCGGTGAATTCCGCCCAAGATTCTTGGTCCTCCGGGCGGCGCAAACGCAGCAAGAGGGTTTCGCGGGTGCGGAGTTCGTCAGCCAAGACGCAGGGAGATTATCGAATTTTCGAAGTGGGGGCAATGATGGTGTTTCGTGGCGCTGCGTTTCAATTTGAATCTTTCGATTCTCGGTCGATCCATTTCTCCACGGCCACATGCTCGTAGTTGCGAAATTTCTGCAGTAACTCTCGGCCATCCACTTCGACGAGCAGGGCATCGAGGTGGTCGGCTTTCATGAAGCGCTGTTCAACGACGTTTTTGAAAAAGGATATGAGTGACGAGTAATAGTTCGAAATATCCAGTAGACCACAGGGCTTTTCATGAAATCCCAACTGAGTCCAGGTCATGACTTCCAGAATCTCCTCAAGCGTGCCAATTCCCCCGGGCAAAGCAACGAAGGCATCTGACAAGTCGGCCATCTTCATCTTACGTTCGTGCATGGATTCAACCTCAATGAGCTCCGTGAGGCCGAGGTGCGACACTTCTTTTTCTACCAGTTTTCGGGGTATGACTCCCACTACGACGCCATTTCTTGAGAGGGCTCCGTCTGCCACTGCGCCCATGAGTCCAACGTTGCCACCACCGTAGACCAATCTTAGGCCCTGTTCGGCAATTTGTTGTCCAAATTGGTAGGCGCTCGACTCGTAAATTGGAAGGGAACCAGGACTTGAGCCGCAATAGACAGCCACCGAATTTAGCTTCATACTCATATCTTAACGATTCGATACACTCAATCCGAATGATTTAGCGCTTCCGCCGCTTACCTCACTCCCGTCAACCCTCGATTGGCGTGCCGTATTTTTGTTTTGCGTTTTGTTAGCCGTTATTTCGTTGGCGATTGCGTGTATTTCATCACCCCGATTAACTCGCCTTTGCTATTTCTCGCAGTATCAACTGAATGAACTACCATCCCGTCTGCCAGTCGTCCTTCTGTTTCAACTATAGAGCCATCAGGAAGGGTTGATTTTAATTTGTAGACCGTTTCAGATTCAACAGTAAGCACTGAAGAAGATTTGTTTCCTTTCGAGTCTTCTCCTTTGCCTCGGTAAACACCGTCTTTCCCTTTGGTCCAAACCATCACATATTCTGTCGTGTGATTCATTGGAGCGTATTGATATTCGAACTCCTCTGTAAACTTCTGAGTCTTAGAATCGAGCTGTCCCGAAGAAGTGCCCGTAAATTTGCCAAACTCCTTGTTGTCTGCAGAATACATCTTCCCAGAAATCACTCGAGGTTCACTGTGATAGGCAAAAAACCAATTTGTGAAGTTGTCTCCCAAAAGCACTGGAGAAATGAAGAGTAGAAGAATAATAGCAGCTTTCATTTTAAGGCGAACGTTTCAGTCCACCTAATCTAACTAGATCAGTGCACTTTCCCTACTTCTATCACGCTCCCTCTTTTAGTCAAGTTTCCGACCCGCCAGCGCGGTCGGATTTATGGTGCTACGTCTTGTTCGACTTCGTTCGGCGAGGTAGGGAGAGCTATGTTCCCATCTCAAAATCTGCCCCCGAAAACATCTCCTTCAGTAAGGTCATTGTCTCTTCTGTGGGCTCAGATGGCGAAGGCTTAGAGCGAACCGTAACTTCAAATATCTCGCCCTCACTATCCCAAATCTGAATAAAGAATTCTCCTTTCGAATCCTCAAAATGATGTTGCTCCATCTCAAACGGAATCTCCCGTTGTTTAGACCTCAGCATACTTCTAATCTTCTGCTCAAACGAACCTCCCATCACACGATCCCCAGACCACTCGTTATTCTCAATTAGTCGAATTCCTTCGACCTCTCCAAGCTTGAGCACATTCACTTTAGCATCTGACCGTTTGTCCGGTCCGTTTCGCATAAGAAGAAACGCTAGGACTATTAGAAGCAATACTACCGGAGTTACCCATTTTAGAGTCTTCATTTCGGGCGAACGTTTCAGCACACCCAATCCAACCGAATCAGCGCACTTTCACTACTTCTACCAAGTTCCCTCCGCCAGTCAAGCATCCGACCCACCAGCGCGGTCAGATTTATGGTGCTGCGTCTTGTTCGACTATTTGGAAGTTACAGACTAAACGCAACACTTTGAATTGTGCAGGCGATGGCTCTCACGCTACAGACTCAATCTACCA
>JBPOGI010000006.1:0-354901 GCA_051251855.1 Roseibacillus sp. | reverse complement strand
ACCGAATACTCACGAGTGATGAACTCTTGGTAAGGTTGGGCAGGATCGGACTCGGAGGACGAGAAAACCGAATACTCGCGGGTGATGAACTCTTGGTAAGGTTGCCCAGGGTCCGATTCGGAAGACGAAAAGACCGAATACTCGCGGGTGATGAATTCAGGATACTCGAAGGTCTCACAAGAGTTCGAACTGATCGTCACTCCAAAGTCTCCATCGGGATCCGAATTGTCTCCGAAATTACTATCCCCTACTCCAAAAAAAAGGTAACCGGCCATCGCTGGAACTTCGATTTGAAGAGTGAAGTCATCTGCATGATTCACTCCTAACAAGCTAAAGTCTTCAGGAATATCAGGCGCAAAACTAACGACATCATCTCCAGCTTCAATAGCATCCACTACACGATGGTCATTGCCGATAGGTAACAATTGGTTGGAGGCACTAAAGACGGCCCGCAACCGCCCTCTCACTCCAACTGAGCCACCCCCATCGTAGCTCCCCTTCTTAGTCAAAGAGATGACATCCCCGGGAGAAATCTCCAAACTCGCTAGCTCAACGACGAGAGGAGAATTGCTTACGATGTTATAAAAGGATGATTGCGAATCGACCTGATAGAATTGCTCAACAGCTCTTGCTTGGATCGCACTTAGCCCAAGGCTAAGCATCCCAATCAAAATCGCTCTCCAATTCGTTTTCATCATTACGTTTCTTCCTTTCGAAAGCGAAATCAACTAGCTACGGATTCGAAGAAGGCGTCGCGATCCGAACCTGAATCGCAGAATAGCCATCGGTGATTGGTACGTCTGCGACCCATCTCAAAACCAAAGGATCTGCGCTAATCTGAGAGTGAAACGTTGCTTGCACAGTTTGATAATCCCCGTTTGTCCTCCGGTTCACTCGTATTTGAACAGTCCCATCTTGAGGAAGGTTTGTGGTCTCAATCACCGCTTCAGCAGTGGGTGAATTCCCCGCAATAAAATCTGGCCCGAAACTTTCTCCATCAACTCCTGCTCGTGGATCGCTAGGAGCCATGACTCCTTCGAGCGAAATCAACTCAGCACTTGGAGCAATATTAGGTAACCAAACTAATGCTTCGTCATCATCTAGAAGAACAGCGGAACTCGGAGTTGGACTGAAGTTGAGAGTATTGTCGACGAGGACCCTCTCGATACGAATTCGACCCAAGCCTCCGGTTGACCACCCCTCTCCTCCGCCTGCGGTCTGGATTGCTCCGTCACCGTTAAATTCATTGCAAACCACTCGAACTCCTCCGCCGCTTCCACCACCTGTTTCCCTATCACCCGAGCCGAAACCGGGGCCACCATTGGCACGAATTATACCGCTCAAAGAGATGCAATTCTTGCAAGCAACAAGAATTGCACCTCCGCCTCCGCCCCCGCCAACATCTCCGAAAATACGCTCACCATCTCCAGCCCCCCCAGACCCTCCAATCAATGGCAACAAACTTGGATTCCCATAAAGAATAGGTCGAGGTCCTTCGCTAGTCTGCGATGAAGCAGTGAAGTAGTTTCCGCCATGTCCCTTTTTCGCTCCGGGGCCGTCGCCAATATTGCCCCCTCCAGGACCAAAGCCCGACCCTTGATTCAAGGTTTGAAAGACAGGAGAGCTAACATCATGAGTGGAGAGACCTCCTCGAAAACCACCTGGCCCAGGCTCCGCCTGTCTCATTGGCCGAGTAACCACCACGTCGGCAGCGTTCTCCCCATCCAAACTCACCGTCCCCGCAATATCCACATCCCCACTGACCAGCCAAACCACCGGAGCCCGACTCGGGTGATTCTTAAACGTCACTGTCGCCCCTGCCGCGATACTCACATCGGTATAGCGAAAGACCACCGCCCACTTCTCAGGGTCGTAGACTCCTTTCGCAATATAGTCAGCCGCCGCTCGGTCAGGGTCTGCTGCCGCCAAGGTGGCATAACTGGCATTCCAAGGTGCAGTCGCAGCCAGTGACAAATCAATCTCGGTATCGACCGTGATCGTCAGATCACAGTCCGAACCATCTGCCCCGGGAACAACAATATCCGCCCAAAGGGAGGAATTGAATGTCAGTAAGAGGCAGGTGATGAAATATAGGAACTTTTTCATAATCTTTTTCAATGGGGATTTGATGAATGAGTGAGACGCCTTCGCATCCCAGTGCAGGATTGACGCAACGTTCTCGTGCTCTTGCAGAATTTCTCAAACTTTTTTTCGAAAGCCAATTCTACCGGAAAACAGAGCAGCTTAAGGACCACAGTCAGCCCATCACAAGACCAAAGAAGCATTCCTTCCCTCGCAAAACATACAATCATTGTGCAAGTTCTCTCCATTCCAACGTCACTCTCTTGATGAAGCCAAAAAGTATCATCCTCCTTTCACTCGGTTTAGCGATCGTACTTTGTCTTGTGCTGCTCTCCAGAAAAGAAAGCACTCCTGATAGTCAACCCAATCAACCGAACGCTCTTCCATCCTCTCCCGCAACCCCTCACCCATCTCAGTCCCATCTTTCTGAGGCAAAACAGCTTTGCTCCAACCTCGCCCAAAGCAGCGACCCCCAGTCCGCTCAGAAACTCCTCACCGAACTCCGCCAAACCCTCGAACAACTCTCTCCCGAGGAAGCGGCCACCTTTGTAGAAGACTACCTCGCCACCGGAGACGATGCCGAACTCCCCCTCACCTTCGAAGTCGAAAAAGACGGCCAGCTCAAATCTGCCGCCTCCCTTCGCACCGCACTCTTAGACCACCTCGGAAAAATCAATCCCGAGGCCGCAGCTCAACTCAGCCGCGAAATTCTTTCCACTCCCACCACCGCCGACGAGTGGGCTTTGGCGCTGCGGAATGTCGCCCGCGTCGAAGAAGACTCCCGCGATTTTCTCCGAGAAAAAACAGAAGCCCTTATCCAAAACCCCGATTGGCAGCAGAATCCTTCGGCCGGCTATCTCAATGCCTTCGATACCCTCGTCCACATCGGAGCCACCGAATCCAGCCCCCTCCTCTCAGAACTGGTGCAAAATAAAGATCGCAAAGACCTCGCCCACGCCAGCTTCATCACCCTCGATCGCCTCACTCAAAACCAGACCGAGGCCATGCTCCCCCTCCTCGCTGCCGACACGACCCTCCACCAAGCCCGCCCCGAGATGACCGCCCAGCAAATGGCCCGCGCCGACGTCCGCAGCAACGAACAACGCAGCATCCTCCAAAGCTGGCTCCTCGCCCCCGAACGCACCGCTACCGAACTGCAATCCTTCGCCGCCACTTTCCCCAATGGGAACATGATGGTCTCCAACAACCTCCTCACCACCCAAACCGCCTTCGACGGAAACGACCTCCGCGACCGCGATCTCCGTTCCCTTGAAGTCGTCGATACCTGGGCCCGAATGCAAGAGTTCGAACCAGTTCAAGACTACCTTACCACTATGGTCCAACGCTTAACCAACTTCGTTAAGCAGACCGAAAGCCAGTGAGTCAGGGAAAGTCGACAGTCACTCGGAAAAGGCCCTTGTCTTCTCCGCTTACGGTGTCCTGCAATTCGATTGAACCTCCACTTAACAAGCTACCCGTTTCCTGACCCTGCACCGGCTCCCAAACAAGCGTCTCTAGATTGAGTCGCTCCAAACAATAACTCCTCTCGCCTTTCCCTAAAAACTCGGCTCGAAACAGCCCTCCCTCGATACCGGTCTTGTCCAACTTAAAAAAGTCGTCGTCCTGATCCGGATCCGTGCCTGCAAGAAACTCCACTCGATTACTCCGACCATCACCATCGAAATCTTCTTCCCAGTCCTGAGTTCCCTCGCGCCCCAATTCCCCGAAGCTGTTCAACAGCCAAATCTCCTCCTTCGTCAAAGGCAGTGACTCTGGAGCATACTCGTAAGTTACCACAACAGTTTCGCCAGCCACGATCTCGATCTCGGCACTTTGCGGAATCAAATATCCTTCCACCTCACTCAACACCAGAATCTTTGGTTCCGATGAAGCCGCAATTGACGAGAGAGTATCCTCTGACTCAAGCCCGAAGAGAGCATCCGGCTCACTCGGAGCAAGATTCCATCGAGCTCCAATCTCTGGAGGTGAAATCACAACCTTGAGAGCTCCTGTAGTGCCTCCCACCGATGCTCCAAAACTTGTTTGAGTCACCCCTCCTCCAACCCGGTGAGAAAGTGGCGCAAGCCGATAGCCAAGACCATCGTACCATGTTCTCCCACCATTTCCTGGCACATCATTAATGAGCACCGATAACTCTCCGTTCTCATCCGCATCTGCTACCGTAAGCACAATCTCTTGAAAATAGAGATCGTCCTCACGTATTTTCACACCCGCCAAACCAAATCTTCCCGCATCAAAGAAGGTTCCACTCACGTCCGTATTAAAGTCGCCTAAATGACAAGCACGCGTGGAGAAGCGATGATAGGGGTCGGTAGCCAGCAAGCCCAAACCGATATCCCATCTCTGGTCCAGCCTTGTCCAAAAATACCCTGAAATTTGATAGACTTCGTTTGGCTCAAGACCCGTTAGCACGGTCTTCAATATCGGTGCGTCTTCTCCAGACCAAGCTTCCAACACCGTTCCGCCATTGCCGTATCCTCGATTCGCCCAAGCATTGTCTCCCTGATTGATCGCAGGAGATTGCGTCCAGTCGAGACTTCCCAAATCCTCCGGCACAATCACCTGCCCGTCGCCCAAAGTAGTATACCCCGTGACATCAGATTGACTGGTCTGCGCGTCAACATAGGTCCACAAATTCCTCGTTGGTTGCAACTCCACAATCCCGCTTACGAACACATCCAGACCATCGGTAATCCTCACCCAAAGACGGCTCTCTTCGGTTACCCCCGTTGCGGGAAAACTCGCTGAAGTTGCCCAACTAATGGGAACCGCAGCCCCATCTACTACCTCCTCAAACCACTCGAAGGTCGCTCCCGCCCCAACATCAATATCGGGAACAAGAGTCACGTCACCCCCTTCTACTATAGAGACGCAGGCTGGAAGCGCATCCGCCAAAGGCGAAAAATCAGTAGGGGAGACCACCTCGATTCCATGAACAAAATACTGTATCCTTCGAAAACTAGTAACCGTGTGATCGGAAGTCCGGACCGAGAGACGATTTCCATCCGAATCCGGAATGCCATTGTGCTCATAGTGACGAAAACGATCAGAAGCGGACCCGTCAGCCTGTTCATAGGTCATCAAGAACCCTAAATCCGAATTTTCCTCAACGATGACCGGAGCAAAAAACTCGAAAGTGACATACTCATTATCCTCAATCGTTCCCCATAGATCGAACCTCTCGGAGCCAAGCTCAGTCACACTCGTCCCAACATAGTAGTCGTCTCCATCCTCTGCAGACGAATGCCCAGTACCCGTTAGCCACTGGCTTGATGTCCCCTTAAAAATTCTCATCGTGAGTTGATCGCCAGTAAATGTCTGGGTCGAACTCTTACGGACCGTAACTCCAGTAATCAAAAATCGATTGCCCATTCCCTCTCCTAAAGAAAACAACTGTCCTCGCGCATGATTGGAGTGAACCGCCTCATCAAGTAGCGCTGTATCAACCACAAGGCCAGGTGGAGAGAAGTCAATAATGTCCTCCGTTGGAGCATCGGAGGACTTCACTACGAGACCATAAGCAGAAAAATTGAAGGCCATGAAAAGCAAGGAGACAACACTCCTTGCAACCCCTTCAACCTCGCGCTCTCTCCTAAAACACCGCCTTGTCATCGTCCTGATTTTCTCACTCGAACTCATTTTTCGAACCTTCATTTCATTCTACTTATTTTCTACTGTGACGCAACAACTCGTCCTTCTTGCAAAGAAAAGATCAATCTCAGCCAAATTCATTTTTCGGTCATCACAATGATTCCGTTCGTTGTTCCTTGTTCAATTGTTTTCACTAGCAACTGGGATGGACCATCACTGAATGATCTCAGCCCTTCGACAGCCTTGAACGAATCCAGGGCAGCCTCCAAGTCCCCCTCTTCAAAACTCTCTAGTCCTCTCTCATAGGCCTCAATCCACTCTTCTTGTTTCTCTGAAGAGACTAGCCCCAACAACTCATATACCCCTGTAGGCTCGCTGCGCCCTTTCACCTGAAAATTGCCCACTCGCCGCAGCACGAACTCGTCACCCAATTGGGAAGCGACTTCCTCGCTCAGCAAAATATTCGTTCCCAGCTGCTTATTCAGGCTCTCCAAGCGAGCCGCCAGATTCACCGCGTCTCCGATGTAGGTGTAGTCGATGTGCTGACTGCTCCCGATGTTCCCCGCCAGCACTTCGCCGAAGTGAATTCCTACTCGCGTTTTCAGCTTCACCCCCTCCATCTCAAGTTCCGAATTTTCAAACAATCCCCAGGCTGCCTTCGCGGCATTGCGCGCGGCTGCTGGGTCATCTACCGGAGCCCCCCATCCGGCCACAATTGCGTCCCCGATGAACTTGATAACCACCCCATCACAATCAAAGATCTCCTTCGTCGTCCGCTCAAAATACTCGTTGAGAGAGGCCACGACTTTCTCCGGGTCACCCACCCGCTCGCAATTCTTGGTGAAGTCCGCGATGTCGGTAAACATGACCGCTACCTCACGCTTCTCTCCTCCCAAAGGGGTTGAGAAACCCGACTCCGTGAGCTGGTCTAACATCGGCGGCGAAACATACCTCTGAAAAGCTTCCCGCATCACCCGCTTCTCTTCTTCCAAACGCGCGCGGAAAAGACGTTCAATATAGAAGTGCGAACCCGTCCCCCACAGCAATGCCGTCGGCACTTGCACCAATGCCAACACCGCCCACGGAACCCAAAAACCACCAAAACTCATCGTCGCCACTCCCACTCCAAAGACCAAAGCACAGAGCACCACCGAGGCCACAACACCATACGCGGGACGGAGCCTGACCATCAGCAAGGCCACCAAAATCCCGAAGCCCACCAAAACCCATGATTCCTCCTTGCGGGATGATTTCTTAAGCCCATTTCCCGCCAATAGATTGGACGTCATCAGAGCCTGCAGCTCCACCCCACTCATATAAGGAGAACGTTTGGAAATGCGGTGATAGGGAGTCATGAACTGGTCCCGCCCCAGCGCCTCATCAACTCCTTCCAATGCTCCCCCAACAAAGACAATTTTATCCTTAAAGGCAGCAGGCTTCACTCCCCCCGAAACGACCGCATCCGCTGGATACCATGGTATCTTCACCCCTGCATTCTCACTCCCAAGCGAACGAGAAGGCCCCGGATAATTCAGCCACAAGCCCAACTTCGGCTCTTCATTGCTTAACTCTCGTCGGAAGCTGGAGGCCACCGACCAACAAAGGGTAGGCCAATCTCCAAATTCGGTAGTAATTCTACGCGCAACATACTTGTCGTCCTGATAAGAAACCACCACCGGAGAATGATGGCCCACCGCTTCGTAGAGTTCATTATTAGGACGAGTAAGAATCGAGGCATCGAATCCATCTCCACTTGATGAAACCTGACTGAACGCCAAAAAGACCTCCCTTTGGCGAGCGCCATCCACCCCTTCTCCCTCCTCATCAACTCCTCTAAACTTCCGAATCGCCATCGCAAACTCAGGATCGACGTGCGGGACCTCTTGCTCAAACACGATATCGTAGGCAACGGCCTTCGCTCCTGCCCGATTCAAAGCCTCTAACAAATCAGGCTGAATCTCACGGCTCAAAGTGCCATCCTGATGATCAGTAACATAGACCAAACAAACATCCGGTGAAGGTGCCGCCCGATGAATCGCAAATGGCAAGTCATAGCTCAAACTGACAAAAGGACCCACTCGGGAAAGCCCCAACCAGCCAGCGACCAAAGTCAGCACGATTCCAAAAATCGCGCTCGCTCTTCGGATTCCTTTCTCACTCACCTTCATACTGTCCTATCAGAAATTCCAGCGACAACGAACGACAAAGGTGCGTTCGCGTGGAAGCTCCAAATAGGGACTCAAAGGATAGAGCTCATAATCTTGATCGAAGAGATTTAACGCCGAAAGGCTGACCTCTCCTTGGTTGTCTGCAAAGCGATAGCCGAGGCTGGCATTGAACTGGAAAAACGGATCACTCTCGCGAGCCGCACCCGATGAATCATTTACCCCATCCAATGATTGCGCATACCAGTCCCCCTGCACCCGGGCAAAGAGCCCTGTTGGCGAGTTCCAATCTGCAAACAAGGAGACTTCGTGCAGAAGCGCTTCCTCAGATGAGCTCAAACCCAAATCAGGCAGACTGGAGGAAAGCTCAGATCGAGTGAGACGATATCTCGCCCCCAACGCCCACTCATCACCCATCAATTGATTCAAAGTCGCGCTGAGCTGCAATTCCTCATATTCAAGTAATTCCCGCGTGGTATCCGGAAAGAAAACCGGCAACAAATCAAAGAGAACTGGAATGGTATATCCCGTGAAGATGCCTCGCTCCCTCTCGACATCCTGTGAAATTCCGCTGGCAGACACCCCCCACCAGGTTCGAGTCGGCAGGGTTCCCTCCAAGCTGAATCCCCACGTGGTGAACTCCGGCGTCTCCACTGAACCCGCGATCGATTCTGACAAAGCGGTGCGAAAGGACTGGTTGAATCCCGCAATTTGGACCGGCTCCAAGCGCACACTCTCGTCGAAGGTCACTCCGCCCAAGCCTTCCGAAAACATTCCTCGTGCCGTGATCCAAGAGGAAGGAGAATAGGTGAAGCCTGCCTTACCGGACAAACGTTGATCAATCTGAGTATCCGGCGAGAGAGGCGGATTCCGAAAATTTTCCGGACTTTGAATCCAATCCCACGAGACGCCCCCTAACAAGGTGAGACTATCCAACACCTTCCAGTAGTCATAAGCGTAGGCATTGAACCGCATGAAATCATAGCTGTATTCCTCTGTCGAAGCCGGATTCCCAAAGCCATCCAAATCGCCCACTGGACGATTGTAGACAAGCTGACTGCGTGCCCGAATTTCCCCTCCCTGAGCCCGCCCCCCAATCAAGAGGGTACTGCGCTCTGTCTGAAAAACCTGCTGCAGATCCGCGCTGTAAATTTCGAACTCACGCTGAGTGACAAGGTCAAAGGAGGAGAGATCACCCGGAGCACCGGTGCTCGATATCCCGCTGATACTGCCGGAACCAAGGAACGGCTCCACCGCATTGAGGAGAGTTGGCGAAAGGTGAAGCGAAGTCCCGTCCGTTCCAATCTGACCAGGGACAGGTCCGCCACTCGCAATCGCATTCTGCACTTCTGCATTCAGAGCAGGATCGGTGAACTGAAGACTCCCTCCCACAAGGTCGACAAATCCTGGAACGAGCTGAGAAGGAGAGCGAACCACCTTGAGCTGCTCCGACTGCGGATTAGTCAAAGTCTGCTCCGCACTCAATCTTCCCCCTAAGAACAAAGTATGAACTCCCGGCTTCCAACGATGATTCCATCCCGCCATCAACAAGCCAGGCCGCTGGTTTTCATCGAAATCGACCAGAGGTTCGAGAGGACGATTATCGAAGGTCTGAAAATTATCGCCCGACGACTGCTCCTGCCACTTACCAAGAAAGTAAACAATATCATCGGGAGTGGCCTGCCACTTAGCCTGCGCATAAATCTCTAACAAATCAGACTGATTGTTTACGCGATTGCCATCCGCCTGCCGATAATTGACATCAATACCGAACTCAAAATTGCGATGAGATCCGAAAGCGGAAGCGGTCGTGAACATCTCCTCATCACTGCGCCATTCTCCCTGAACACTTGCCCCCAAGCCATCGGCATGAAACATCTTGGAGTATTCCTGCTGAGAAACAAATTGCGAAAGAGGTCCCCCGCCCACAGGCGAGAAGAGATTCGCCAAGAGCAACTCATTGAACCAAGGAGTCTCATAGCGAAGGGACACCCTCCTCGGGTCACGCAAAGCATCAAAGGAATTTGCCAAGAACAAGTGCGCTGATGCGCTGGTATAGTCCGCTTCTACAGCCCGAGTCGCCTCGCGCACCGCCACCAAGTCCATTCCCGCATTCTGATACATCGTCGCCAAGTTGGCGCTTCGCACCGCCCGATCCTGGTCGAGTAAAAGCTGCGATCGATACACCCGACGATTGTCATTCAGCCGAACAGACTGACTCAAATCATCAATGGCTCGATTCAGCTGGTTTCTCTTCTGATGCCCAATTGCCGAGTAGAGCCAAGGAGTGGGGTCAAGGGGGTCGAGACGACTCGCAAGCGCAAAATCTTTGCCTGACAACTTCCGCTCCCCTTCCTCGCCAAAAGCTTTTCCCAAGTAGCTATGAAAAATCGCTCGCGTCGGCTCCACCGTAGCAGCCGATTGCAAATCCTTCCGTCCCTCCTCTAAATTTCCTCTTCGAATCTTAACCAGCCCGCGCCCCAACCAAGCGTTCCCCAAGGCGCCATCGATGCTCAGGGCGGTCTCGAAAGAGGCCTCCGCAAGCTCCAGTTTATTGCGACCCGCGAAAATGAAACCTTGCAAGGCATGCGCTTGCGGATTGCGAGGAGTTAGTTTCAGCGCTTGATTCAGAGCATTCTCTGCCTTTCCATTCTCCCCGAAGGAAAACTCCAGCTCCGCCAACCGGGCCCAGGCAAAGCCATGGTCAGGAGCCAACTGGATTGCCAGACGAGCCTGCGCCCGAGCCTCCTTCAATTGATGTCGTGCTTGTTGATAATAACTTTCCGCCAAGGCCAGTTCTGCTTGCGCCGAATCCCAACCCAATCGCAGATTGACTCTCAGTTCCTCTCCCTTCCCCTGTTTCTCAGGAACAAAGGTCACCGCCTCAATCAAGCGCTCCAAAGCCTGACGCCTCGAATCCTCATGAGGAACAGTTTGCAAAAGTCGCGTAGAGTCATCAACTCGTCCCACCGCCAGCAACACTTGCGCTCGAAACAATTTCTCACCCACACCCCCGCCTCCTTGCTTCGGTAAGCGCTCCAACGCTCCTAAAACATCTCCCTGACGATAGGCTGCCAAGGAGCCAGCCAAGCTCCCTTTCCCATCCAACCCCAATGTATTCGCATCCAGAATTCCCGGATAGTAGAGCGCCCATTGCACCAAATTCCTCGCTTCAATCACCGCCGTCTTGCGAGGAGCCTTTCCTTTCTCGGCTTCGCCCGCCTCCCCAGCCATCAGCTCCACCGCTCCAAACTCGTTGGAAAGGTCCACCCTCCCTTCAATCACCGAAATCGTCGTCTTGCCACCCTCACTGACCTCCACCACCAGCTGAGTGCCCTTGAGAGCCGCATTCGCAGTCGGCGTCGTAACATCGATCTCCCCTTCCTCTTCTCGACTAAAGATAAAAGTAATCCCTCGCGCCACATTCAGAGTCGGCTTGGTGCTCCCCGTCAGCCGAGGAGTGATTTCCACCGTGGTGAATTCATCCATGCGCATGGTGTAGAGCTCACTTACCCGAACCATCGCCCGGCTATCGAAAAGAGTCTGCACCCGATCCTTCACCGCCAGTTGCTGGCCCGTAGTCGCACGGCTCCAGCTGCGTTTCCCAGCCTTCGCTGACTGAACCGAGTTCTCAACCTCAAGAATCTCCGCCTGCTGTCCTAGCGCATGGAGCGCGGTCAAAAATAGAATTCCCAATGAAAAAAACGCCTTCATTTATTGCTTCCAAAAAAATTATCATCAAGACGAACTCGTCTCGCTGCCCGATAGGACTCTACTCGGATTCCGGCTTGGAATCGTCGTGAAGAAGCCCATTGAGCGCAACAGAAGGTCATCCCGCTTCCTTCACTAGAAATTCCATTGCCGACTCGTTGCTCGCTAATAGCGGCACCAAAGCACTGCGCTCCTCTTTGGCCAACTGACCTGCTGCCAACTGCCGAAGTCGCTCCTTGTCAGCTTCCGACAACTCCTCGCGTCCATGCGCCTGGACCTCTTTTCCAAAAAGACCGAGAAAGGATTCCAGAAGGTCAAACTCGTCGTTTCCTATTGTAACTGCACTCATCTTCCCTTGTTGACGCTTTCTTCTCTCAGTCTTGCAAAAAATCTCGAAACTTATGGCGCAGCCACACCTTCCGCCATCACATCATAGTCAAACAAGTCAATCGACTCCCCGCAAAGGGCGACAAAATCCTCCCACTCCACCACCAACCAGGGGTCCCTTCCGTGAACTTCAGCCATAATTTCGTCTCGAAGACTCACCACCAACTCTCCCAAATTTCGCGAAATCTTAGACTCACTCCACCCCCACATCTCCCCCACTCGCTTTTGCGAAAGCTGATAGGACTGCACCAACCGAAGCAGAACCAGCTTCTCCTGATTCACTCTTCGCAGAGAGTTTCTCACCGCTTCCTTCAGCAAATCGATCACCTCATCTTCCGCTTCCAATGCCGAACTATCAGAAAGCTGCACGGGAGGCTTCTCCGGATCCTCTTCATCCACCGAGACCATCTCGGGAGTCTTTCGCCTCTTCAAACTAATCAAACGATTGAGAGCCACTCGCCCGAGATAAGCCGCCAAAGGAGCTTTTCCAGAGTACTTCGCCAGCAATCCAAAAAGCATTCCACGCTGAGGACTCTCAGAAAAACAACCAGCCGCCAATTCGGACTGAATCTCCTGCGCTTCCTCTGAGGAAGCACCACGATTGATCAACATCGCCTTCAACTTATCCGAAAGCAACAGCTCACCCACCTGTCGACCGGCCACAAGATCTCCTTCAATCGCAGACTCTGCCAAATCCAAATCAGAACAAAAGTCGGTGCTCATCTCTCTACCGAAACCACCATACCCTTGAGCACACCGCAACTGAATTTCATCGCGTTACGAGACTCGACTCTCTATCTAGAGCAAAGATGACCTCTGGAGTCCGTTCACATCTTCTCGCCAAACTGCATCTTTGTGAGAAATCACTCCAAGCAGACAACCTAATTCTGTGGCTATTTGATGAGGAAAACAATGCATTAGTAGCAACTCTCAGCACCTCACTTCCCTTGGAGGCAGACTTTCTTCAACCGATCTCGAAAGGACTCACCAGCCAATGCTTTCTCACCGGACTTCCCCTCCTTGAAAACAACCTTCCAGCCAACCAAGAACACGATCCCACCTTCGATTCTATCTCCGGAAAGAAAGTGAAATCTCTCATGGCCGCTCCTATTTTCAAAGATGATGAACTCGAAGGAGTTCTCACCGCCGCTTGTTTCGAAGAGAGCAGTCAGGCGCTCGAATTTGATTCGAGTTCCCTCGCTGAATTGCAGTCTGCCGCCCGAAAATTACAAATCGATTGAGATATGACGGACTCGATTGACCATAAGAACACGAACAACTCTGCTCAAGAAGAGGACCTCGTGATCGCCATTCTCGACACCGGTGTTGACGCCACCCATCCCTTATTCTCGAGGGCCAAATTCAGACCTCAAATTGATTTCGATGACTCTTTTCAAGAGTTCGAACGAGAGCCCGAGGACCTTATCGGTCACGGCACGGCAGTAGCCGGAATTATCCATAGGCTCGTCCCAAGTGCGACCTTGTTGCCCATTCGAGTTCTTACCAACGGTCCGAGGCAGCATCGACACCGCATCATTCATCAAGGAGCCCTTGCCGCATTGAGCCAGGGAGCAACCATTCTCAATTGCTCATTCGGAGTGCCTGCCTCTCCCCACACCTGCCTTCTCTATAAATCTTGGATCGACCACGCTTTTGATCTTGGACGACACGTCGTTGCCGCTTCTCCAGATGAAGAGGAAGACTATCCCGAATGGCCCGCCTCCTTTCGAACCGCTTTTTCGATTTCGAACACAACACCCCAAACCCCCAGCACTATCGCATGCGCGAAAAGACCCATGTCCTATTTTGTGGACGGAAATGAGGTGCAAGTCCCAACCCTCAACCACAACTTCGCACAACTCACTGGCTGCAGCTTTTCCGCCGCCTACTTTACCGGAGCCCTTGCCAAACTTCTTGCAACAGGCGTTTCTCTGCCGAAAGGCTTATCTAAAATTGAACTAACGAAGGCCATTGCTAGGTAGATTCTTCTACAAAATCTTCTTAGAAAATCAGAAGCATCTCTCCACCTGAGGCTATGCTAGGGAACAGTTGTTGAACCCCAAAATGAAGGCTTTTTCGAGTCGAACCGCCTTCCTCCTCCCATTCATTTCTCTGGGTTGATTCAGCCACTTTTTGCCAATTCCACTCGAAGCATTCATTTTCAATGCTTGAGCGCCATCCCGGAAAGCCATCGATCTACGGCCATCACCTCCGACAAAGACGCCAAGCCCTCCGATGGACGCAAAAAGAGACCGCAACCCTCCTCGGAATTTCATGCGACATTTTGTCCGATTGGGAGCGTGGATTGGTCGAACCTCGCCTCTCCCGCATCCCTAAAATTGAAAAATTCCTCGGCTACCAAGTCGAGAATGAACGCGCCGAAATCCCCGATTTGATTGAATCGATTTGCCAACAAACCGGCCTTTCCTGTTACAAGCTCGCACCCAAAATAGGCATTTCCTCCGACACTCTATTTAATCTCAAAAGCAACCGCTACCCTGCCACCCGTCGCACCGCGCAAGCCATCCAATCATTCGCCAAAAAACTCAAGCTTCGCTGACATGTCTTCCATCTCCGACCAACTCATCACCGCCGCCAAGACTCTCTGCGATGAGGTCAACAAACTCACTTTTGCAGAACCCGTCACCCACGTCTACAATCCTCTCGACTATGCGTGGGAGCCCCACCGCATCTACCTGGAGCGATTCGGTAATTCCAAAAAGCGCGTGCTCTTCTTAGGCATGAATTCAGGTCCTTGGGGAATGTCTCAGACTGGAATCCCCTTTGGCTAAATCGAACACGTTCGCGACTGGATGGGAATTGAATCCGCCGTCTCCAAGCCCGCCAACGAACACCCCAAACGCCTCATCGAAGGATTCGCCTGCCAAAAGTCCGAAGTCTCCGGTCGTCGCCTCTGGGGCCTTTTCTTTGAATAATATCCCGACCCTTCCGATTTCTTCGCCGAACACTTCGTCACAAACTGCTGCCCCCTCGTCTTTATGGAGGAATCGAGCCGCAATCGTACTCCTGACAAACTCCCCGTCGCCGAACGCGAAGCCCTCTTCTCCGCAGCCAACCGAGGCTGGGCCGAAGCCGCAACGAAGCAGCTTTCCAAATCGGAAGATTGGCCCTGGCCAACCGCCAGACATTTTCGCCACCGAATTTGCCACACTCGACACGACCGATTGAAGATAACCATAGCCTCTTCTCACTCGTATCAATCGCGCCTTTCTCCCTTATCCAATCCGCTGCGATAATCAATTTATCCTCCCAACCGCTAATTCATCAACCCCTCTAAAGGGAACTCGATCTCCATCATCTTCCTCGCGCCTTCAAGGCTGAAGAACCCTAAATGTGCGTCGATGGCTTCTACTTCGTTTTCCAGAACACCGTCTTATCGGAACCCATTTTGAAGACCAACTCTGCACCAGACATAATGTCGGCATAGTCGACAAAAGGACTCGTTAGGTTTTTACCGTTGAGGGTGACACTCTGAATATAGGGGTTCTCTTCTCCCCCATTTTCCATCCGAACCACAAAGACTTTGCCGTCCTTCAGTGGAATCCGCGTCTCGGGGAACAATGGCACTCCAATCGAGAACCGAGTGTCTCCGGGTGCGACCTGATAGATTCCCATCGCGTTCAAGATGAACCAGGCCGACATCTGGCCGCAGTCCTCGTTTCCAATCAGGCCTGCAGGTGCCGCCTGATAGAACTCGGTCATAATTTGATGCACAATCTCCTGAGTTCGCCATGGCTTCTCCACCCAGTTGAAGAGGTAGGCGATGTGATGGCTCGGCTCGTTGCCGTGCGCGTATTGGCCGATGAGGCCGGTGATATCGCCTGAAATTCGCTCTCCCGTCAGGGTCGAGTCGGTGGTGAACAATTCATTGAGCTTCTTCGCAAAAGGCTCCCGTCCTCCAAACATCTCAATCATGCCAGGAACATCGTGGGGCACGAACCAAGTCCACTGCCAAGCATTGCCTTCCACGTATTCTCCATCGTTGTGATTCGAGTCCGTAGGAACAAAGGGCTCTACCCAAGAACCATCTTCATTCTTTCCACGCATAAATCCGGTCTCAGCATCGAAGTAGGCCCGGTAGCGACCCGCGCGCTCATCGTATTCCTTCACGAGGTCCTTGCGCCCCATCCCCTCGGCCATCCGGGCGATGGTCCAATCGTTATAGGCAAACTCCAGCGCCTTGGAGACTGACTTCAGTTCCAGATCGGCAGGAATGTAATCCTTGGTGGCATGGAAGAACTTCCCCTTCGGCATGAGGTCTTTTTTAACGATAGGCGTGTGGTAAGGAATCGGCTTCTCACCGTCATAGGTGGAAGAGAACACCACCGCCTCCAAGGCCTTATCCACGTCATAGTCGCGCAATCCCTTGGTGTAAGCATCGACGATCACAGGCACAGCGTGATAACCGATCATGCAACCGGTGTAGTTCGAGGCCAGGTCCCACATCGGCAGAATCCCACCCTCATCATACTTGCGCAGGAGGGTGCGAATCCACTCTTGGTCGCGCTCTGGATCAATGATGGTGTAAAGCGGATGCTGCGCGCGGAAGGTGTCCCAAAGGGAGAAAACCGTGTGATTCGTATAGTCGTCGTCCTGATGAATCTTCTGGTCCATACCGCGATAGCGCCCATCGACGTCGCTCGCAATATTGGGAGAAATCGAGCTGTGATAGAGCGCGGTGTAGAAAATCTTTCGTTGGTCCTCACTCCCTCCCGACACCTCGATGGCGTCGAGCTGCTCCGTCCACTGCTGCTTCGCTTTTACGACCACTCCATCAAAATTCCAATCAGCAATCTCGGCCATCACGTTCCCCTGAGCTCCAGCCATATCCACCGGGCTGATGCCGACTTTAATGAGCACTTCTTCGTCCTTGCTCGTGGCAAACTTCAGCTTCGCCTTGATTTGCTTGCCCTTGGCTTTTTCACCCGCTTGCAAGGCATCATTCGCATAGAGTTCGGCCACAAATGGCTTTGAGAAAACCGCGTGGAAGTGAATCCTCCGATTCGGGGCCCATCCTTTGACATGACGCCAACCGCGAATCTCGCGCTCATTGACCACTTCGATTTCAGCTTCAAGAGTCTGGCGATTCTGAAGACTATGCTTCAAATCGATTACGATTCCAGCTTCCTCCGCTTCAGGAAAAGTATAACGATGCATCCCCGCTCTGGGCGTGGCGGTGAGCTCGGCCTTCACCTGAAAGCGATCCAACAACACCCGGTAGTAGCCCGGACTCGCCACCTGATTCTTCTTATCGTAGGCCGAGCGATAACCGTAATCGGGCTTGTTAGGAGTTCCCGATCCGATGCTGACTTCTCCCGTGAAGGGCATCATCAACACGTCGCCATAGTCTCCAATTCCAGTGCCGCTGAGATGAGTGTGACTGAAGCCCCAAATTTCAGTATCGGTATCGTAGTAGCCTCCGCAAGCATCCCATCCCTGGGTGCGCGTGTCGGGGCTCAGCTGCACCATCCCGAAAGGAGTCGTCGCCCCCGGAAATGTGTGCCCATGAAATCCCGTCCCAATGAAGGGATCCACCAAGTCAAGAATCGTCGAGTCTTCCGCCTTCAGTATCCCACTAGTCATCACCGCTGTTAGAATCGAGAAGACTTTGAAACGAGTCCGCTTGCGTGCGAAGGACGGTCCGGAGAATGAATGCGCTGTAGAATCGTGAATCATGGTTCGTGGGTCAATTGGAGTGAAAAATATTTGTCAAAAAAAACTCCCATCCGATACGGGACGGGAGTTTGCAAAAGAAAAGTCTCCTTCCTTTCGAAGGAACTAGGCGCGGCGGCGGCGCAGGAGAGTCAACAGGCCAAGTCCTCCAAGAAGCGCCGCGGAAGGTTCAGGGACTGCCGACACGGTGAATTCAAAGCCACTCAAACCCGCGCCCCCGGCATTCCCGGCAATGGTGCGGAAGGTCATCGTTTCACCAGGCGCCAGGGAGATTCCGGTGCCAGAGAGGGTTCCGTCGAGCGAGGTGTTGGGGATGAGGCTCTCAATCACGGTACCGGTGGTGTCCTCAACACCGAAAGACGACCCGCCATTCGCAAGGCGGTTGTCATAAGAAAAGTTCGTCAAATCCAAGGAGAACCCCGCCACCGCCGCTGCCGAGCCACTCACGGTAAACGCGGCAAATTCACCATTCTCCAAGGCGGAGGCATTCCCCTGCCCCTGCGTCGCCAGAACGGACCCGGTCCCGGTCCCGGCATTGGGATACGATGGATAATTGAGAATAGGGTTGGCCGAACCGGAAAAAGTCAGAGTCAGAGTGGTATTGAACAAGGCCGCGTCGGCGACGGTTCCGGCACTCGCATTATCCACTTGGTCCCATCGCGCGGGAGAGGCAGCCCCTCCTCCACCGCCGAGTGCAACATTGTCCAGAGACACGTTTCCTACGCCATCAATCGTGTAATTCAGCGTAAGTGACGCGGCTCCAGCAGCAGCAAAATTTTGAGCGGCAGGACTCAGATCGACATCAAAACTCGTGGTGATGGCGCCGCTGACCGGCAAGGCTCCAAGAGCGAGGATTAAGGAAAATATTCTGGGTTTCATGATGTTAAATAAGGAGTGGATTTTTAAAGGAGCCAAGCAGAGCAGCAAAGTCTGAGCCACCGAAAAACGGAACCAAAAAACGCAAGCCCTTGATAGTCCTCAAAGTGATGACATGAGTGATTTTTCCGCTTGCGGGGACCTCTCCTGCACCAGCTGCCATGCCCTCGGTTCCGTCCCCTGCAATCCCCCTTTTCTCGCCTAAGCGAACCTCGATCGCTTCTCCATTACTTTGACTCATCGCAGACTCCGACAGGAACCTCCCATGCCGCCGTTCCCAAGACACGCCCTCCAAATTCCTGCCCCCCCCAGAAAGGACCGTCGTCGTTGGACAGACAAGTGATGGCCAAGTCATGACAAGGCCTGAACAGCCAGCCGCCAAACGAAATTGGCCCGCCCCATCGAGGCCGGCCAATTCATATTCCAACGTTTACCGAATATCGGGATCAGTTCGTCACCTCTAACCGTAGAAAGTTCTTCGCTGGGGTCCCAGGCGTGAACCCAAACGAGATGGTGCCAGCATCATTGACATAGGAACCACTCGAGACTTCGGTCCAGTCATCGGCATCACCGAGGTCGGTTGACTCTTGGATAGCGTAGGTGAGTCCACTCGTGGCGGCGCGCTTGGTAAAGCTGAGCGAATTACTCGTGCAAATTCCAATGGAAGGATTCGATACCGTTGGATCCTCACCCGCGATAGCGAACTCCATCAAGTTGCTAATGCCGTCATTGTCGTCATCATCATCGGGACCTTGGTTGGTCACGGTTCCATTGGCGAAGGTTCCCGTAATCCAAGACGAGAAACCAGGAGGAGAAACCGTTCCAAGCCACTTGGTGCTCAGGGCCGCTTGTTCGGCGGTAAAGGCAGAGGACGTTAAGACTCCCCGATAGACCTTCACCTCGCCAATCATCCCTTCCATTTTCTGCCCGGGGTTACTACTCCCACCAAGAAACATTTGGCCATCACTTGAAAAGTCTCCTGCCGGAATATTCACCGTAGTGGAGGTGCCATTCTCGGAGTCCCAAAACTCAAGGTCCCCCGTGGCGGCATCGTAGTTGACAGCCATGATCACCGTGTCACCAGAGTCGACGACAGCAGCACCTTGATTGACCTGCACCGCTCCGAGATAGGCCCGAGGAATGCCACCCTCGTAGCGCATCATAAACGCATTCGGGTCGACAATGGCATCGGCGTTGGCAAGCACGACCTCTCGGGTTGTCGAAGGAGTAGGAACATTGTCCGCCTTGAAAGCGACAAACACCGAAAACCCACTATAAGGGAGCGCACCGAGAGCATCGGTAAAGTCTAGCCAAGCATCCTGACCACCACTACCGAACATGGAAAGAGTGTTCCGGTCCGCACCCATATCAAGCCCAGCCAAGCTCGTCGGGCTCAAGCTGGCGCTGGGATAGAGAACTTCACCAAAGGAACTGAAGGCGTCGTTCACGTTGGCGGTCTGATCAAGCCAATCAAAAACAATATTGGGGGGGTCAAGAACCACACTACTTGCGACGGTCCCGTCGAGGTGAACGTAGAGCGAGCTCCCCGAAACGGCGGTATAGGGAGTGGCACTGCTAGTTTCGCTGGCTGCGCTTTCCACGCTATCCTTGGTGGCGGTTACGTGGTAGGTATAGGTCGTTCCGCCCGTCACGGTAGTATCCGTGTAATCACTGCTTGTAATGTTTTGCGCAAGCAACACCGAGTCACGGTAGACGGAATAGGAATCAGCAATTTGATCACCCCAGTCGAGTTCGACCACAGAGGATCCTCCCATAGCATCCAGTCCCACCGGTGCAGTGAGACCGGTCCACTTGAAGTTGAGGGCATTGCGCTCACTCACAAATGCAGTGGCATCCATCACCCCACGATAAATCTTCACTTCGCCGATGATACCATCCATGTATTGATCACCGTTCACGCTTCCGCCGAGAAACAAATCTGTCGTAGTAGAGAAATCTGTAGCAGGGATAGTCGCGCTAGCGCTCGTCCCGCTCTGAGAATCCCAGAACTCCACTTCCCCAGTAGAGGCATTGTAGTTCACGGCAAAAACCACGGTCTCGTCAGCCTGAACGACACCACCAGCGGTCTCCAGAATGCTCCCGCCAAAGAACAATCTCGGATTACCATTTTCATAGCGCAGCGAGAAGACTGTCGGGTTGCTACCCATGACCACATCACGATTGATTCCAGCGAGAATACTGTCCGCGTGCACGGCTACCAAGAGAGAGAATCCCGTGTAAGGAAGAGCACCGGCACCATCAGAGAAGTCCAACCAACTGTCTTGTCCCGAAGAATTAAACAGCGAGAGAGTTGTTTTCCCAGAAGAGCCAAATGCCAATCCCTGAAGACCGGATTCGCTCAAACTCCCACTCGGAAAAGAGACATCTCCCACAGCGCTGAAGGCATCGTTGAAGTTGGCTGTTTGGTCCAACCAGTCAGAGACGACACCACCAGTCTCGTTCACACTCGGAACATCTGCCGCATCCAGATGAACATACAGGTCAGTGGTCAGAATAGGCGTGAACGGAGTGGCCTTCACTTGGCTGCTATCACCGCTCTCGGTAGCGACAACATTGTCGGTAGCGGTCACCACGTAGTAGTAAGTGACTCCGTTTGTCACTCCGGTGTCGGAGTAATCGCTGGAAGCGAGACCAGTTGCAATCGGCGGGTCCACAAACGAACCGGAAATTTCACTGCGATAAACAGAATAGAAATCGAGAATGCCCGAAGCATCGTCATCCCAATCGAGAGTCACCACCCCGTCCCCCTGCGTCGCTGTTAAGTTAGCAGGAGGTTGAATAAGTGCTGCGATGGAGACCTCGGCGCTATTGCCACTTTCAGTCGGCCCAACATTATCAGTCGCGGTCACCACGTAGTAGTAGGTAATACCTGTCGACACGGTGGTGTCGGAATAGTCACTGGTTGCCAGGCTGGTGGCAATTTGTGCGTAGCCCGATCCCGAAGTCAAACTGCGGTAAACAGTGTAGAAGTCGAGTGTCCCGGAAAGATCGTCGTCCCAGTTTAAATCGACCTTTGATCCATCGGTAGTAGCTGCGAGACCAGTTGGAGGGGTGATTCCTGCGGGGACATAGCTGAAGGACAATCTCTTCATTCGGTTCTGCCCACCTGCGGAGGGAAAAAACGCAATCTCATCACCAGAATCAAGGGCTTGAGTCAAAGGGACAGTCTGGTCGTTACTTGCCGCAACACCTCCTCCATAAAGAACCGAAGAAGTGCCAGCTCCTCCTGCACGAAAGTTGATCCTAGAGTTGTCATTACTATTTTGCAGCCCAACCCCACTGAGATCGATAGACGACGCCCCCACTAGATTGGTGAAGTCAAAGCTGTAGACGATACCCTGTCCCACGAAGGTGTTCTCAAACGCATTGATATCAGAATTGACGCCCCAGGTCGTGCTAGTGGCATTGATGGCAGCGGTGCCACCCGTGAAGTCAACCGCGTCAAAAGTATCACCGCTTGTGC
The DNA here is from genome assembly GCA_051251855.1 of Roseibacillus sp. GTDB lineage: Bacteria > Verrucomicrobiota > Verrucomicrobiia > Verrucomicrobiales > Akkermansiaceae > Roseibacillus. Next base: position 332,890 of record JBPOGI010000006.1, on the reverse strand, counting down.
CTAGTGCCGTAAAATTGATGTCGAAGCTTCCGGTCAAACCAGGAAGCGTCCCGCTCACAGTTTGGTCGCCAATCTCGGTAGTGCCGGACAGCAACACTTGGCTACTGATTGGAGCGGCTGTTGAACCAAGAGTCACGGTGATGGTACCCGTCGAGGTTTGGGTGGCACTTCCTCCTGTCAGGGTTACCGTCAAGTCAGCCAAGAGGACCTGACAGCTCACCGCTAGAGTCGTCAACCAGGTGAAGAGAATTTGATTGGGGGAGAATTTGTGACGAATCACAGAATTATTGGTTTTCATGGTTTATTTTGAGAATTCTAAAGGCTGGAAAGACAGCCTACTACGAGACTCCATCATCGAAACATAGGACCGTAAATCGACACTAGTCCCCAAAGTGACGACACCAACGATTTTCGTTGTTTCCATCACACATCCCCTCCCCAAAGAAGACCTCAACAGACCACAAAGATTCAAGGCGCAAACGAGTGTCGTCACTTTGGGGACTAGCCCATCCTTGCCTCGGCTTGCTTAATTTCTCAAACTGAAACCCTCCATGCAAAATCCTCTTCAAAGACCTGAGCCCGTCTCCACCGAAAACACGGACGACCACTCCTTCAAAGCTTGTATCCATCGAATCGTTGCCTGGGTGGGAACCTTGATCCTCGCCTCCGTATCAACCCTACTTGCAGTCACCCCCGTCCCGAAGGACATCATACCCGAGGCCATTCCCGGCGCAAAGCCGCGCAACGTCGTTTTCATCCTCTCCGACGATCACCGCTATGATGCCATGAGCTTCCTCGGACACCAGTTCGCCAAAACACCCGAAATGGATGCTCTGGCCGCGAATGGTGCCTACCTAAAGAACGCGCTCGTGACCACCTCGCTCTGCTCTCCAAGCCGAGCCTCGATTCTCACCGGACTTTACACCTTCCGCCACCGCGTTATCGACAACAACCGAGCCATCCCCGAGGGCACGGTCTACTTCCCGCAATATTTACAAAAAGCAGGTTATTCCACCGGCTTCATCGGAAAATGGCACATGGGCGGCGAAAGCGACGAACCCCAACCCGGCTGGAATCACTGGGTCAGCTTCCGAGGCCAAGGGCACTACTATCCCCCTACTCCCAATTATACCCTCAATGTGGATGGCAAACGCGTGAAGCAAAAAGGCTACATCACCAGCGAGCTCACCGACTATGCCATAGACTTCCTAAAAGAACAAAAACCTGACGAAAAACCCTTCTTCCTCTACCTCTCCCACAAGGCAGTGCACGCAAACTTCACCCCCGAACCCAAGTATGAAGACAGCCTCAAAGACCTCCCCTTCGACCGTCCCGCAACCGAAGCCAGCACCCCCGACAATCTGAACCAACCTCGCTGGCTCCGCGACCAACGCAACTCCTGGCACGGGGTTGACTTCCCCTACCACAGCGAACTGAACGTCGAGCGATACTACAAACGTTACTGTGAGTCCCTCCGTTCGGTAGACGACAGCGTCGGGCGCGTGATGCAGCAACTGAAAGAGATGGGCATCTACGACGACACCCTCGTCATCTACATGGGTGACAACGGTTTCATGTTCGGCGAACACGGCCTCATCGACAAACGCGTGGCCTACGAGACCTCAATGCGCGTGCCGATGCTCGTGCATTGCCCTGCGCTCATCAAGGGCGGCACCGTGGTGGACGAAATGATTGCCAACATCGACGTCGGCCCCACCGTCATGGCGGCGATGGGCCTCAAGGAACCCGCTCACGTCGATGGCGAGAGCTTCCTTCCCCTCGTGGAGGGAAAGACCATCCCTTGGCGCGAGCAATTTCTCTACGTCTATTATTGGGAGAAAAACTTCCCGCAAACCCCAACCACTTTCGCCATCCGCAGCGACCGATACAAATACATTACCTACTACGGATTGTGGGATTCTGACGAATTCTACGATATGCAAGAGGACCCCGCGGAAAGCCGCAACCTCCTCAACGACCCTGCCATTAAAAAGCAGGCGAAAGAAATGGAAAACAAACTCTACACAATGATGGCACAATTCGGAGGAATGGAAATCCCCCTGAACCAGCCCTCCGGCGGCATCAATAATCTCCGTTTACGCAGCCGAGAGGGAGAGAAAGCCTCAGACTTCCCACCCTCCACCGTCGTGGACGAGCCAGTGAACACCAATGCTAACTGAGCCCTCGCCCGCTCAGAGGGCGACCTGAATCACCATTCCATCGGCGAGCATGCGTTCCGCCTGTTCTTAGACATGAACACTTCTCTGCTCTCAGCATTTCTTCTTTTTACTCAGCTGTGCAGCGGAGCCCCAATCATTTCCAGCGGGAGCTCCGATAGCGTCCCGTCATCAGCCCATAGCGCGAAGGATGACAAAGCGGTCCCGGAGCGTGAGCGTCGGTGAAACGCATTCCCCCTGCAGCCAACCGATCAATATTCGGCGTCGAAATTTTGGATTCCGGATTGTAACAGCCCGCATCACCATAGCCCATGTCATCAACAAGAATGATCAAGATGTTCGGAGTTGCAGTGAGGGAAGATCCAGCAGCAAGCAACAAGATGGCAACAAAGGCCGCTGCAGGGTAAGGCATGACTCTCTTAGGACCACGATGACGATTATCTAGCATCTCTTTCAAAATTTCTTCGCCTCAGTTTGATGCGCCCCTTGTATTCTTTTTCGGTTTCCCATTCGATTCCCAATGAAAGGCCTCATCTTCAATGACAAGACGAATCTCATTGTGGCTCGGTAAGGGCTGGGAGAAACGCTTTGGGGCTGCGGCACTCAGTCGTTTCACAACTGTTGCCTGCTCCGGACGCGAAGCCAGATTGTGCCACTCATTCGAATCTTCCCCAATTTGGTAAAGTTCCTTTCCGCCATCGGCATAATGGATGTAACGCCAGTCGCGATTTATTATGGCGTATTCGTTCGGCTTCATTCCAGGTAAGAGCACCTCTCTGTCCTTCGCGATGGCGGGATTCCGAAGCACTGGCACCAAGGAAACGCCGTCACGTTCCTGCGCGTCGGCAACACCCGCGAGTTCGAGCACAGTTGGGAAAAGGTCGATGAGGCTGACGGTCGCGTCGATTTTCTCTCCACTTGCAATCCTCGGACCAGCGAACATGAAGGGCACATTCGAAGTCCGCTCCCACAGTGTATGCTTACCCCAGTCGAATTTCTCGCCGTGGTGGTAGCCATGGTCACTCCACAGAACGATGATAGTGTTGTCGGCGTTCGGTCCAGATTCGATTGCATCGAGAACACGTCCCAACATGGCATCCGCATAAGAGATACAAGCGAGATAACCGTGAATCGCATCTTCGACCGCATCGAGCGAAACGAGACGCTTGTGATGAGCCGCTCGCCTTGTTTTTTCTTTCCTAATCGCTTGCGGAAGGTCTTCGAGATCATCTTCCTTATAAGCTGGTGCCTTAATTTTCTCAGCATCGTAGAGGTCGAAGTATTTTTGAGGAGCGTAGTTGGGAAAGTGAGGCGTATAGAGACCGACAGACAGGAACAAAGGCTTATCATGTTTTTCACGCAACAAGTCGCAGGCCCACTTGGTGCGGATGGTATCGGCCATTTTGTCCTCGTTCTCGTTCTTTACCGCTCCCCACTCGAGGAAGAACTTGTTAGCCGGTTTACGGTCGTGATTAAAGATACTGTTAGGATACGGCTCAGGCAGAATTTTCATGTTCGTATCCCAGCTTTCAAGTGGCCAACCTCGACTCTTTTGCGACCTATCACGCACAAAGAATTCATCCCATCCCCGCAGATCGACAAAACCCGCTGGGTGATGGAAGAGCTTTCCTCCCCCGTGAGTGGCATAACCTCCCTGCTGAAGAACAAGCTGAAGCGGAGTCAACTCAGGCAGACTGTGGAAGTAAACCTGAGTGGTGTAGCAACCGGTCGTTGAAGCATGGCGTCCGGTGAAAAGCGCGGTCCGAGACGGTGCGCAGAAAATCCCCGCAGTGTGGGCATTGGTGAAGTTGACCCCAGACTTGGCGAGACGATCCATGTTGGGAGTGATCGCCTGGTCGTAGCCAAGAGCTCCCACCCAATCGTTCATATCGTCCAGCGCGAAGAACACGATATTGGGTGGCTTCTCCGCCGACGGCAAAACGTTGGCAAGTGAGACAAAGAGGGCCCCTATCGTTGTAGAGAATCTAATCTTTTTCATAGTTGGTTGCTTTGAGTTTCCTCGAAGAGCCTTGCCACTCTCATTTGTTGGGGTCTGCTTCTGGTGACGCTTTACGCCAAGGAGTAGCCCCACCCATCTGAATGTGCCTGCGAAGTCGCGACATGAGCTCGGAGGCTTCTGCACGATGGCTTTCCACAAGGTTCTCTTTTTCGAACGGATCATTCTTGAGGTTGTAGAGTTCCAACGGACTGAATGGATCGTTCTGCATGAGCTTCCAGCCATCGCGGATAATCCCCTCATAGCTCTTCCCGCCATAACGGAATCCTCCCTCACGGCGCACAAAGTAGAGGTCTCGAGGCGTTTCGATTACCCCACCGTCGAGGATGGGCAGCAGACTCACCGCATCAAGGTCTGGCGACGGCGTGCTACTGGCGATTTCGAGAAAGGTGGGAAAGATGTCGAAACACAACCCTTGGTATTCACTCCGAGTTCCAGCTTGAATCCGACCAGGCCAGCGCACCATGAACGGCACCCGTAAGCCGCCATCGTAGTGGTCCTGTTTCCCTCCCCGCCATGGTTCGTTATTTTGCGCAAAGCGAAGTGAGCCCCCATTGTCCGCCGTAAAAACCACAACCGTATTTTCTTCTAATCCAGATTTCTTCAGCGCCTCTAACACCTTTCCAATACCGCTATCGAGATGCTCTACAAAGGCGACGTTCATGGCGCGTTTCTCGTCAAGTTCGGGAAGCCGCTCTCTCGTCTTTTTAAGAAAATCAGCAGGAGGCTCGATGGGAAAGTGCGGCGCGTTGTAGGAAAGGTAGAGGAAAAACGGATCTTCCGCCGTGGCTTGCTCACTGAGATAATCGCAGGCCCAATCCGTGAAGAGATCGGTCGCATGGCCCTTCGGCTCGATCGTCTCCGAGTTGAGACGCATATAATTTTCCCCGTGGCGCAGGTGGGTGGTGTAGCTGTCCATCATATCGCCTAGGAAGCCATGGAAGTGCTCGAAGCCTCGTTCATTGGGCGTGTTCGGCGACTCGAGACCGAGATGCCACTTCCCGATCATGGCCGTTTGATAGCCGGCCTTTCCAAGCTCGTCAGCAAGGGTGGGGACATCTGGCTTGAAGTAACCCCAGCTATCCTCCAAGGAAGTTCGGATCACACCCGGAACTCCCACCCGGTCAGCATAGCGTCCAGTGAGTAACGCGGCCCGCGATGGCGAGCAAACGGTGCAGTTCGCCCGCATCGAGTTGAAGAGCATACCTTCGGTCGCAAGCCGATCCAGATTCGTCGTCATGACGTCAGAAGCGTGATAGGTCGAGACATCGCCAAAGCCCAAATCATCAGCGTAGATGATCAAGAAATTCGGCTTCGGCGACGCCCCAAGGCTTGATTCCATGATGAGCCACAAGAGCGCCGAAATTCTGAGAGAGAGCATGATAGGATAATAGTCGATATTTTGCCGCCATCGGGACTAGCAATGGATTATTCACGAATACCGAAGAACCCTACAGTCCTCAATGCGACGACAAGCGCTCGATTGCTTCCGCTCCCCAATTGGACAGACCACTAGCCCCGACAAAGTCGGCCCTCCGGGCGAATTGCTCATGTCCCGTGAGAAATTCGGGCTAGGACAAGTACTTGATGATCGCCTCCACCTTGCTGCGCACATGAAGCTTGAAGCAAATTCGCTTCACGTAGGTTCGGACCGTGGGCAAGGTGATACCCATTTCGTCGGCCACTTCTTTGTAAATATATCCGGAAGCCAATAATCTGAGGACTTCCATCTCCCTCGGCGCGAGGGTCTCCCTTTCGTCTTCGGTCTCTCGTTCCTCGCGGAAATACATCGCCATCTTTCTCGCGATGGGGCCGGAGAAAGGTGATTCACCAGCGAAAACGTCTCGGATTGCCTCGAGAATATCTTTCGTATTACTCGATTTCAGAATGTAACCACTCGCTCCTTCCTTAAGGGCTCGGAAGATATTGTCCTCCTCTTCGTAAGCCGTAAGCATCACCACTTCCACCTTGGGCAGACGTTTCTTCAATTCACGGATGCAATCGATACCCGACTTTCCAGGGAGATTGATGTCCATCAGGATGACATCCGGATAGAGCGAAGGGATCTTCTTTTCCGCTTCTTCACCTGAGGAGACGGCCTCGAGGAAGGTGATATCATCCGCAGCCTTGAGAACCTCGATCAGATGTTGCTGAAGTTCGAGATCGTCCTCTACGATCACTACGCTCTTTTTTTTCGGGTTCATTGGCTTTGGATTCTGTTAGGCGACGGGGGCTCTGAAAAATATTTTCAACCCACCCTCTTCAAGGTGCTCTAGTCGACAGCTTCCGCCAATGGATTTCATTCGGCGTTCGAGGTTGGCAAGCCCTACTCCGGTGCTCTTAGGGTCTTCTTGAAGACCAATACCGTTGTCCTCGATGGTGACGGCAAAAATATTTTGTTCCAGCGTGACCTTCATTTTGAGTTCTGTTGCCTCTGAATGCTTGAGCACATTGTTCAGGCTCTCTTTGACCGCGAGGCTCACATTGTGCCTGAATTCGTAACTGATAGGCTGATTTTCAGTCAGGTAGACCGCGTCTACTCGGCAACGAATCTTCTTCAAGCGACAGAGTTCATTGACGAGTCGGTAAAGGAAATCAACTAGGGACTCGAGGTCATCGTTTCGCGAGTTCAACATCCAAACCGTTTCCGACAAGGCTCCAATCAAGTCTCGGGACATGGTGGAAATTTTGTCGAATGTGTGACTGACCTCTGGGTTTTTGATGGTGTTGTTGGCATGAGATGCCAAAAGCGATATGTGGGAAATACGGGTGCCGAGGTCATCGTGCAAATCGAGCGCAATCCGTCGCCGCTCCTCGGAGATGAGTTGCTTCTGCTGCAAGTGGAGACGAATTCGCCGGCGAATCAAAAACCGGCCCAGCACGATCGATAACAGCACTAGCAACAGGCTGACAACAGCCCAGAACCAAGCCCCCTTCCAAAAGACTCTGGGAACTGTCAGCGAGACTGCAGCGCTAGAATTGAGAGGCTCTCCAGTCAAGGAGAGCTCTTCCACGATGAACTTGTATTTCCCCGGTGGAAGGCGCTCATAATCGACGGTCAAATTTCCACCCAATCCGATGCTATAGACTTCGTTCCAGCGAATTTCCAAAGTCTCGCCAGCGCTCACGCCAGAAAGAGCGCGCACTCGGGAGCTCCAGTCGGCATGGGCGGTGAGATCATTATCCGCGATCGCAATCACAGTCGAAGAATCCTGCTTATCGGTCGAAACTCGGTAAGCCATGGAAGGATGAGTGCCCGACTTGTTCCAATTCATTTTTCGGCCCCGCGGACTTTCACGGTCTGAAAAGAGCACCGTGGGCGATTCTCCCGATGCCCCAAGCGACGATATCGATAAATCTTTGATCGCAAACACACCAACGAGCGCGGCCGGTCCTCCGGTTGTCATCACCACTGCGACAGAATCAGTATCCTTAGGTATAGTCACCTGCTCAACCCGAGGAGTGAACTCCGAGTTCTCTACCGTTCCCTTCCAACCCGTGCTGCGGCCGATAGCCGGAAACGATTCCACCTTGATCGGGTCTCCTTGGCTATTGAAGAACATCACCCTCACAAATCCCGTATCAAGCCGTGATTTCCACTCCTTGTCTAAGCCCTCCAGCTTATAGCGGACGAGTAAAGAACTCGGTTTTACGGAAAATTGAAGAGTGTCGGTTCCAGGGGGAACCCTCAACACGGGGCCGAGATATCCTTCTTCCTCCCTATCCACAAAAACCTCGATAGAGGTTTCTTTGCCAAACACGATTCCTGTCAGACAGACAAAAATCGAAAGGATAAAAATCGTGAAAAGGGGCTTCAAAGAGATCGGCTAGGCTAACAGTTACTCATCACGATTCAAGCTCTCTGAATCGCTCAGGGAGAATCACTTGAATCACTTTCATTGGAAGGTGAGCGGTCGGGAAGAGCACTGCCTAGCTCTCGCTCCTCTCGAAGCAACCGTCCTCCCTCCCCCGTGAGCCAAAGATAGTGATCACTGGGAAGCCCCTCATAAGTCAGGAACGGATTGGGGCCAACAGGAGGATGGTTGGTGCACTTAAAGATGGCCGTTCCTTCGTCGACCTCGTCGAACATCGCAACGTAGATCATGCTGGCTCCGGCTTGTTTGGCGGCCACGAACTGAGACCACAGAAATCTCCCTTTGAGCCTTGGAGTGACAGCGAGTTGATCTTCTGGCTTCATGTTGTGCCAACTGAAACCGGGAAAGACCACCGGAAGAAAATCCAGCGACCGTTCCTCGCACCAAGCGATGTCAGTCTCGTAGAAAGTTTCAGCATGAGATTTCGCCTCCTTGGGAGTCCTATAGCGGCCCGGAGTCCATGGACTGATCACATCGGCAAGCGCGAGGAGTTCGTGAAGCGAAGCATCAGAGGTGGCATCTCGATATTGCTTTCTCCACCCTGTAGGAACGCCCAACATGACAGCACATCCATCGGCCTTAAAGAACTCAACGAGGGCCCGGCATTCTTGAAGGCTATAGTGACGCCCATCATTGAATCCGATTCCCCAGATAGCGACCAAAGGCTTCCCCTCATGGTGAAGGTAAGCCGAGTCAGAGCCCATTTTCATGCGACTTCGGAGCATCTTCCAATCGTCGGAGACAACGGTCGTCTGTCCTGCATTGAGTCCGCTCAGGTCATACATCACGGCATAGGATCGCCCTTCCCGATTGGCCCCTTCCCTGCAACTCGAAAGGACCTTGTTCTTGTGATTGAAATGCGCGCCCCCTCGAAGGCCGTTTGCGAATCTTTGCACGAAGGCGCCGTCGATCCCGTATTCACGCATCCACTGGAAGTGCCTCATCACCGTGGTCTTGTGGTATGAACTGAAGACCGTTGCCGCTTCACCGCTCTTGAACTTGAAGCCCGTCGGGTAGTGCTCGGAAGGCGTTGCCTCGGACATATCCGGCCACAAATCCACCGTAACATTTCCTGGCGCAAATGGCTTCGAAGGTGTTTGCGACCAATGAATCCAGCCCAGCCCACTGCCATCATCTGGACAATTGAACCAACCCTGATACCCTGTCATGACCTTGCCCGTTAGAGTCGTCGTATCGACTCCCTTCTTGCTCGGTCCCGTGTAGGGAAGCAACAGGTTGGCATCCTCCTCCGCGCGCAGCGGAACAGCCAAAAGAAAGCCAGTGATAAGAGCTGCTTGGACTATGAATTTCATTGTTTCACGTGAGCGAGCTCAAACCTTGGCCTCTTTCCCCTTCTGGGCTAGTCCTTAAACTGAGGACAGCCACTTTTTAGAGGGTTTGAAAAAGTAAGTAATTTCAACACTTGTCGTCACAATGTGGACTATCCGCTGCTTGGTTTACGAGGCAGTATTTTTTGTATTCAAAGGCTCCTTAGCTCGGTGCCTTGCTGTCTCGTGCCAATTCTCCATACAATTTCTCCCCAACAAACGATGAAACTCCTTCCGATGATCACCGCATGGGTCCTCTCCGCCTTGTGCGCAGAGGCCTTGATTGCGGTGAATTTCGCGCACTCCTACACTGGGCCTGCTGGGGCGAACCAGAACTCAGGAAACATCACTCTCGACTTTACTGTGGATGCGCTTGGGAATGTGGTTCTCGACGCCTCATGTGTTCAAGCGGGACCAACCGTCTATATCGACGAATTCGACGGAGCTGTCGGGACCGCAACTGACCCCGCAATTTGGGGCCAGAGCTTTTCCATCACCCTTTCCAGATCCCCTAACAACGGAACCCTACGCATCAACAATACCGGTGCCGGATTAGCGGTTCAGGGCCAAAACCCACAGTTGGTCGACAAAGCCGATGAAGTCATCACGGCCATGGTAGCGGTTTCGGGATCAACCTTCGACCTACGTTCCGTCAGCTATGGCAATGCCACCACCTCTGCAGGGACACAGCTGGATGCAAACGGTATTTCCTATTCACTCTCGACCGCGAGCGGCACCGTGGACGTTTCGGCTCAAGCAATCTCCAGCGACTTCACGATCTCTTCCGCTTCGGATGCCGATAGTCAGGGATACGTCCTCACTGGATTGACTTTCGATCTCGTTTCCTCGGCCACTGGTCCTCTCGGATTCGACAACGATTCGGGCGATCAACTCTGGACCACCGCAGCCAACTGGAATCCTGCCGGTCTTCCTGCGGCTCCATCCGACGCAGTCATCGATGGATACGACGTCATTCTCAACACGGCCGCAGCTGCCAGTCCAACCGCCCTTCAATTGTTAGAAGGCTCCCTGACCCTAAGTGGCGCCGCCAGCTTGTCCCCTCAGTCCATGGAACTGGGTCGAGTTCTGGAGTCCACCGCGACCCTTGTGATGGATGGCTCCTCCGCATCATTCACAAGTAGCGGAGCCGCCTCTTCAGACGTTTTCGCCGTCGGCTCAGCGGGAACCGTGCAAACCCTGCCTGACTCAAGTGGCACAAGCCCCCTCAACCTCGGAGCCGCCACCCTCACCCTCGATCTCGGATCGCAGTGGATTCTCGACGGCAGCCAATTCCCCGGTCCCTATACTCTCGGAGACCACTTTGTCTTGGCTAACTACGGGGCCTTTTCCGGAAGCACATCGGGAGTGCGGACCCGCAACTTCGCCCTTCCCGCCAACCGAACACTCCGACTGGTATCAACGGCGACCACGCTCTACTACAAAGTCGTCGCCCAAACCCCAGCCTCGGGACCCAACATCATTATCGTTAATGTCGACGACATGGTCGGAGGGCAGCACTTCAATTTCGAAGGCCGCGATTGTCTCACTCCCACCCTCGATTCGCTGGCAGCCAACGGCATCCAGTTTACTGAAGCATTCGCAGCCTCCACCGTCTGCGGGCCTTCGCGCTACTCCCTGATGACGGGACGGTGGGCTTCGCGAAACACGAGCGCGCACTACCTCTCCAAATACCCCTTGAATACGGTAGGACGATTCGGGGTCTCGGACACCGAGTTCGAGGAAGACGGACAAAACCTCGGCGCTTGGCTACAACAAGCGGGCTACCGCACCGGATTCGTCGGGAAAGGCCATTTGACCGATGATGATTTGGTCAAAACCGCCAACTGGCCATCAGCAGGATTGCTTCAATATCCCCAGAACGCCAATCCGGCCGCGGACCCAGCAGTGAACGCGGCCATGAAACATAACCACCGCGTTCTTTGCCAGATGATGCGACGCCATGGCTTCGACTTTGTCGACGGTTACTATCGAGCCAATCTCGCAGAGCTCCGCAACGACTCTTTGAACGTTCACAATCAGGAGTGGATCACAAAGAACGCCTTGGACTTTATCGACGAAAACCACAACCAGAGCTTCTTCCTCTACATGGCGCCAACCATCAACCACGGACCAGTGCGCAACGACCTGAGCAAGTCCCTTTTGGCCGATTCTCGTTACACCAGCGCGGGCTATTTTCCAAATATGGATTACAGCTTCATGCCAGCACGACAGTCGATCGTCGACGAGGTCAACAATGCCAGCAAGGCCCTGATTTCTGCTCGAGAGACGTGGATCGATTATTCGATGGCAGCCATCGTAGACAAACTGACTGAGCACGGAGTCCGCAACAATACCTTGATCATCTTTACCGCCGATCACGGCGAACGAACCCTTCCCGGCACGCCTGTCGTTTGGGGGAAATCCTCGCTCTATGACCTCGGGATGCGCGTGCCACTCGTCATGAACTGGCCCTCCGGCATTAGCTCTGCCGGTCGGACCTACGATGAACTGACTTCCCACATCGACTTCGTGCCCACACTGTTAGAACTCGCGGGAGCCTCAAATCTGCCAACTGGACCCGTGGATGGAATCAGCCTCGTTCCCGTCCTCAACGGAAGCAGCACCTCGCTTCGCGACGACCTCTTTTGCGAAATCGGCTATGCGCGCGGCGTTCGCACCAAGGACTCGAAATATATCGCGGTCCGCTATCCCGCCAGCGTCTACAACCAAATCGATAGTGGATATCTCTGGAAAAATCACCAAACCGGAAACTTCACCGAACCACGCCCCTACTACGTGAACAACAGCAGTCTCGGCTCCCTAGCTCAAGGCACGCATCCCGGCTACTTCGATGACGACCAGCTCTACGACCTCGTTGCCGATTCGAGCGAGCAGCAAAACATCTACGGCACGGACCCAACCAAGGCCTACGATCTCAAAAGACGGCTCGCCGACTACATCGGGTCTATCCCAGCACGCCCTTTCCGACACTTCAACGATGCCTCCACCGAATTCTCACCAGCACCAGTCAACGTGCCAACCACCCCGGGTGCGATTCAGCTGCAATTCCTGGGAGTGAACCAAGTCAAACTCGACTGGACCGACGCCTCTAACAACGAACTGGGCTATATCGTCGAGAAATCTGTCAACGGAGCGCCCTTTCAAATCATCGATGAAAAGCCTTCTGGAGACACCACGAGCACCATCGCGGTAGACGCGGGGGTGGAGGACATTCTTCTGCAAGTCTCCGCTTACAATGCACTCGGAAAAACTGGTGCCGCAAATCCGGTAGACTTGCTCGCACCCAACTTCTGGCGCTTCCGCACCTTCGGCGATATCGATCCCAATCTGACAACCCCCTTCAGCCAATGGAGCACCGATGCCGACAATGATGGCCAGTCGAATTTGTGGGAATACGTCTTCGGAACAAACCCTCGTCTCACCTCCTCTGTTGCTCACAGCGAAGGAAAGATCACCGTTGAAGGAGCAAACTCCTACCTAGAATACAAAGTTCCCCGCGATGCCCGCCGAACCATCGAAATCATCGGTAGTGTCTCCGAAAACCTCTCTCTCTGGTCCGACGGTGAGCCAGCCTGCATCGTGATCGAAGACGAGCCTACCTACCTTCTCCTCAGAGCCGCAGAACCGGTGGAGAACAAGCCCAAGCAGTTCATCCGAGCCCAAATTGAGGAGCCTTAAAGCGGAACCTAGTGACCGAGGCACCTAGGGCTTCCCCCTCCTGAGGGTTCGAGGGTCATTTCCCGTGGTTCGAGTTCTTTCTGCCATCAAAATACTTCTCGCGAATCCATTCCGGTTGCCAGCGGTCGAGGGTTCGTTCGCCTTTGCCGTAGAGCGGCTCCTTTGGTTCGGGTTCTTCCACCCTGAGCGGAAAGGGATCCCCTAGTTCGCTTCGCCATGATTCCATCAGCTTGAGCATTTCGGTAGCCTCATCTTTGTAGTCAGGATCTTCCGCGAGATTGGTCATCTCATGTGGATCGTTCGCGAGATCGAAGAGGAGGCGGTGATTGATTTTTGGATAAAGGTGCAACTTCCAGCGACCATCGCTCACCGCTCGTTGATTATCCTGAAAGGGCAGAAAAAGCGATGAACGGATGCTGTTAGACTCCCCTTTGATAAGAGGCACTAGTGTCTTTGCATCGATTGTATCCGGTGCCTCAACATCGGCAAAATCGCAGACCGTCGCATAGAGATCATGAATGTAGGTGAAGGCCTCACTCGATTCCCCGGCGGGAATACCGGGACCACTGAGGATGAGGGGGCACTGCATACTCTGCTCATAGATGTTTTGCTTTCCGAGTAGACCGTGACTCCCCATCGCAAGTCCATGGTCGGCGGTGTAAATAATGATCGTGTTCTCAGCGTGAGGGCTTACCGCGAGGGCACTTACAATACGCCCGACCTGTTCGTCGAGCTGGGTGACGAGACCATAGTATTCACAGAGCTGATCACTAATCATCTCTTTGGTCCGTGGCCAAGGGGCGAGACCTTCGTCCCGACCTGAGGTCGCCTGCGGTGCGTTTTGGAAGGGATGCTGAGGGAGAAAGTTCGGAGGCAACGGCGGACGATTTTGGTAGTAGATCTCGCGAAATTTTTCTGGAGGATTTCGAGGGTCATGAGGTGCCATAAAGGCGACGTAGAGAAAAAAGGGTTCTTCGCTTTCAGCGCTCTCGATAAAGCTCACCGCTTCGTTCGCAAATTCAGTGCTTGAAAAGTCACCTGCTTTGCGTTTTTCGCTAAGCTTTCCCTCGGTGAGATCCTGCACCTCGAAGTCAGCATGATTGGCCATCCCCCCCATGTAGACCGAGCGTCCCTCCGTAAACGACCTTTCCAAGGAGCTCAAGCCGTTGTGCCACTTTCCAATAATGAAGGACCGATAGTCACCATTGGAGCTCAAGAGAGAAGGAAGGGGCGTGGAATCGCCCCAGTTCGATGCAGGCTTTTCTTCGGGGAGATTCATCCAATGCCGCCCCGTCATCAGCATCGCCCGACTCGCAACGCAAACCGCACCACTGAAAGAACCGGCGCAATAGTTTCTCCGGAAGCTAAATCCCGACTCTGCCAGCTTATCGAGATGGGGCGTCTGAATATGAGGATTTCCGTGAGCCCCAATGGTGTCGGCCCTCTGATCGTCCGCGAAAAGGAAAATGATGTTTGGTCGATTTGATTCCGCAGAAGCAAAGCCAGCCAAGAGAGAGAGCAGCGAAAGTGTTCGAACAATTCCGTTCGGCTTAGGAGATGAGGTCTTCATAGGAGTAAATGTTAGAATTCTTAAGTAAACCTGCCCAGACACTTCGTCTGAGCAACTCAAGGACAGGTTTTCCATTCACCAGATTTATCTCTGGTCTGGTGAGATGTTTCAATCGCCCCCCACACAACGAGTGGTAGCTTACCCCTTAACCGATGTCGACGAACTGATCCCCAAGACTTCGTAGGAGGTAAAGGCGTGGACCAAGCCAACCATTCTTTGCTAGAATGAATGCTACTCCTCTCTCGTCAAAAATTTGACCCAATTGCGCGTCAGAGCTATCTCCGCGAACAGTCAAAACAACGATATCCCTATCCTTTCCAAGAGATTCACGCGCGATTAAAACTTCCCTCAGCGCGCCAAAAAAATCAGCAATCTTACCTCCCATTTTTAAAACTTTACATGAACGACTCGGGGTGCTCTTAAGCCTCCGTTCATTCTACAACGATGATTAGCTTTTGGGCTTCTATCGCGTGCAGTATGATTGCGAACAATCGAGGAGGATACCTTTGTTTAACCCTGTCCGCCCAAGAAGCATGTGGAACTTCATGTTCTCTCTATTGGATAGGCTGATTTCGATTTACCAAGTTTCGTCCCCTCTTTTAAGAAGAGTTTTGATGAAGCGTCGACGTTCTTCATGGCCACCGGAGTCACGGGCCACACGATAGTTGGAAACAATAGCCTCGGCGTGGGTCTAGACTTCGTCGTGACGCTTGATGGGATAGACGGTGAATCGCACCCAGTCTTGGCCGTCTTTCTGGAAAACTTCATACTTGGCAGTGTGCGGACATGACATCCGAACCCCATGTCTCCAACATAGAAATCCTCAATTTCAAAGATCGTGCTCTCCTCCAGAACCTGTTCCACCACTTTTTTCTCTGGGTCTTTTTTTGCCTGAAGGCTCAATACGCTCAAAGAAGTCGCGCGCAAACGAGAGACAAGGTTGATTCTGCCACCTTTTGCCAATTCTGTTCAAAGCTCTCATTTTCAATACTTAAGAGCCATCCCAGTAGGCTATCATCTCCGGCAAAGACGCCAAGCCCTCGAATGAACGCAAAAAGAAACCGCAACTCTCCTCGACATTTCATGCGATATTTTTTCCGATTGGGAGCACGGACTCGTGGAGCCTCGCTATTCTCGTATCCCGAAAATTGAAGCGTTCCTCGGATACCAAGTGGAAAATGGGTTGGAGGATATTCCGAGTCTCATTGAATCCATTTGCAAGGAAACTGCCCTTTCTTGCTACGAGCTAGAATCTAAAATTGGAGTTTCGGCTGAGACCCTTTTCAATCTAAAAAGTGGCCGCTACGGATCCACTAGACGAACCTATCGAGCCATTAAATCCTACGCCGAAGAAATCAACCTCACCTAAAATGCCCTCCATCTCAGACCAACTCATCACCGCCGCCGACAATCTTCGAGAAAATCTGCGCGACCTCACCTTTCCCGACCCCGTTACCCACACTTACAATCCCCTCGAGTATGCTTGGGAACCCCACGTCCAGTATCTTGAAAAATACGGCTCCGGCCCCAAGCGTGTTCTCTTCATGGGGATGAATCCAGGCCCCTACGGCATGGCCCAAACTGGAGTCCCTTTTGGCGAAATCGAACACGTTCGCGATTGGCTAAAAATCACCGGCGAAGTCGGCAAACCTGAAACCGAACACCCCAAAAGACCTATCACCGGCTTTGCCTGCGAGCGCTCCGAAGTCTCCGGCCGTCGCCTCTGGGGACTCTTCGCCGAAAAATACCCCGACCCCGCTGACTTCTTCGCCAACCACTTCATCACCAATTATTGCCCCCTCGTCTGGATGAAAGACACCGGCGCCAACCTCACCCCCGACAAACTCCCTGCAGCTTCCCTGGTGCCGGTCGAAGAAGCCTGCCAAGCCCACCTCCGATCCGTCATCGAAGCCCTCCAGCCCCAATACCTGATCGGGGTCGGTGCCTACGCTGAAGGAAAGCTCAAAACAGCGGCCTCAACCATGGGCTACGAAGCCACTCTCGGCCGCATCCTCCATCCTTCCCCCGCCTCCCCCGCCGCCAACCGCGGTTGGGCCGAAGCAGCGACGAAGCAGCTTTTAACATCTGATGTTTGGACCTGATTAAGCACTGAACAATTACGCCAACTCGCAGAGTGAAGCCTAGGAAAAGAACACTTTATCTAAAACTCCCTTCCAGAACCGAAGAGCTCGCATTTCTGCCAGTCGCCATTTCTTAAATGGGGTGGCATAATAGCCATTCGCAATCTCAGCCCTTCCCAGTAAGAATCCAGACACTGTTCTTCCAGAAATTCGAGCATCACCTCACGCCCCTTGGTTTCTTCATGTTTTTCCTTTTCGTATTCTGAGGGAGGAGCCATCCTTTAAGACGGGGAAAAGTGATCTACACCCTTCTTGAGTCACTAAACTCGCTCCCTGTACACGCGGTCATTTGCACCCGAGCTTTCCACCGCAACTCTTCAAAATCTTGAATTTAAAAATCAATCATAGCACTCGCTACTCTTACGAAAAGGCCGTGCAGCTACACCCGCATCTCGTTTATCTCAGGCCACGTGAAAATTCACTTTTACATGTGAAGAGCTTCGAACTCACTCTACAACCCGAAGGGCAAATTCATTGGATGCGCGACGACTTTGACAATCTGCCAGCCAGTGTCCACTTCCACCTCCAGTCCGATACTTTGCAGATCTGTTCCGAGTGCATCGTCGAAACGACGGACCTTCCTCCCTTCGACTTTTTGGTTCGTGACTATGCCAAGAGCATGCCCTTCACCTATGAACCTCTCCACCTTGCCAACCTTTCTTTATACCTAACACCTCCTCCAACCGCAGTTCAAGATGCCTTGAACAAATGGTTGAACCATCGATTCATTCATCGACCAACGGACACTGTAGCCTGGCTCATGGCCTTGATTCAGACTCTCAATGCCAACGTGAAGTACGAGCGTCGTGACGAGGAGGGAATTCAAAAACCGCTCAAAACCATTCAGCTGAATTCAGGTTCATGCCGCGACTATGCCACCCTCTTTATCGCATGCGCGCGGACCTTGGGGGTAGCAGCTCGCTTTGTCAGCGGCTATGTCTATGACCCGGGTCTAGACCCAAACCTCCCCGGCGACATGCATGCGTGGGCCGAGGTGTTCCTCCCTGGCGCAGGTTGGCGAGGAATCGATCCGACCTACGGCTTGTTCTGTAACAACTATTACGTCCCAGTGGCACATGCTGTGGTTGCAGAAAGTATCAACCCGATTCAAGGGTCCTACCACAGCGCGGGGCTTGTCTCGTCCACATTGACCAGTTCGGTTCGCATCCGCCCCACCTTCTTTGAAGTGATCTGAGCCGCCTTAAGCCAGATGAGGAAATCGCAAACTCCAACCCAACTGCGGTAGCGGTCAGCCGTAACCGCGAGCCCAAAGCTAGACCACACCAAGACTGTTAAAATTGTCCCAACGCTTTTAGAGAGAGAACTGACGCCTACGAGTCATCGCAATCGAACTCCTTTGACTAAAAAAATTCAGAGAGCCATGATTCCAGTATCATATCAGCTAAAGGATGTGAACCCTATGAAAATTGCTATTCTCTCCCGGAACCGTCGCCTCTATTCCACCGATGCCCTCGTGAAGGCCGCCGAAGAGCGAGAACATGAGATCGAGGTTATCGATTATCCTCGATGTCACATGAATATCACTTCTGCCAAACCGGAGATTTATCTCGGTGATCGTTCCCTCGAAGGTTTCGATGCCATCATCCCCCGGATCGGAGCGTCCCAAACTTTCTTCGGCACCGCCGTGGTGCGTCAGTTCGAGATGATGGGCGTCTATTCCGTGAATGAGTCAGTCGCCATCTCCCGTTCACGTGACAAACTCCGCAGCTTACAACTCCTCGCGCGCAAGGGAGTAGGACTTCCGGTAACCGCCTTTGCCCACGATACCAAAGCAACCAAACACCTTATCAAAATTTGCGGCGGAGCACCTCTCGTCATTAAACTGTTAGAAGGCACTCAAGGAATCGGCGTCGTGCTCGCGGAGACAGCCAAGGCTGCCGAGTCCGTCATCGAGGCCTTCCGAGGATTGGACTCTAACATCCTCGTGCAACAGTTCATCAAAGAAGCTGGAGGAGCTGACATCCGCTGCCTAGTCATCGGCAACAAGGTGGTCGCTGCCATGAAGCGGCAAGGGGCAGAGGGCGAATTCCGATCCAATCTCCATCGTGGCGGTAGCGCTACTCTGGAAAAACTCACCGCAAAAGAACGGAGTACCGCTGTCAATGCAGCCCGCATCATGGGACTTGGGATGGCAGGAGTCGATCTCCTACGCTCCAAAGATGGCCCTGTTGTGATGGAAGTGAATAGCTCCCCTGGTCTCGAAGGTATCGAGAAGGCAACCGGTAAAGACGTCTCCGGCATGATCATCGATCACATCTTCGACAATGTGACGAAAGGCAAAACCTCGACCAAAACGAAGGGGAAAGGGTAGCCCTCAACTTCGGTGGTTTCCAGTAGAAACCTTATCACTTCTGACTGAGAAGTCCCCTAGATTGGCCTCATGGTGTTTTCTTCGGGAGTCAATTGGTAGGGAAAAATCTACGACTGTCAGCAACACGCTTGAGCTAAACTTTCCCCACCCCAAGGGGCAGGACCTTTCGCGTTACCCTGCCAACACTTGGCTTTAGAAACTCCAGACACCCTGAAAATATGAGAGCAAGTATCCTAGAAACCGACCTGCAGCGCTTCTACGGGCTCGATTCTTTTTTCTTTTGAGAGCCTGTCCAAGCCTTGAGAATCCATCCAGCTGATACTCCATAAGAGAGCTCAAGCCCTCGATCAATCTGAGCCAGAGGGAGCTCGATCTGGTCAATCGAAGGCGACCTTTTGATGAGCAAACGAGCGGCCAGCTTAGTGAGCGATGCCGCACTCCTCTCCAACATCGACGCAGCTTTAGGCTTGCGTGAAAGGCGTGCTTCGCTCGCCACAAATCCAGCAAGTTTTACAAGCACCTCAGAACATGCTTTAAAGTCCTTTGACTCGTGAGTCTCGTAGGCTGCGATGCCCACGTCTCCGATATAGAAGTTTGAGACATCAAGAATCTTACCCTCCACCATCACCTGTTCGACAATTTTCTTCTCAGAATTTTCATCAGCCTTCAAATTCAAGGTAAACAAAGAGGCAGCACACAAACAAGGAATCGAGAGAGAGGATTGATTAAATCTCAAGCAATCCTCATCGCTCAGGGTATTCCAACCGCAACAAAATTCAAAATACTGACAGCAGGTGAATGGAACATATTCCCGCGACTCCCCGACAGCGCGTAAACTGACAATTCACGCTACATCAAGAACGCAGCAGGAAGTCGGTGAGGGCTGGCGGACCAAATAGGAAAGCGCCAAGGAGCAATGAAATCTTCTCCCATCTTTCTATTTACAACCGAAACTTCACGTCTCAGCAGGTTTTTGTAGCTGAAATCGCAGCTTGTCCCATAATATAGCTCTGCCCAGTTCAACCATGAACACCTACTCGATACGCAAACCCCGCTCCTATGATTGGACCAAGGCCTTCTTGGTCTCGGTTGCGGTGCACGTGTTTCTGGTAGCGCTCTGGATTGGCGCCATTTTCCTTGAAGTGTTCACAATCAACGCTCGCGAGTTCGTAGAAGACGTCATCGCAGAAGACAAATACGTCACCATGCCCATGGAAATGGTGGAAGCCATTCAAAACGCAAAGCCCGAACCCGAACTGGCCCCCAAACCTCAAGCTCCTGAAAAGAGGTTTCAGCCTACTCGCCCGAACCAAGAGACCACAGAGCAAGTTACCTCCCAGCGCTACTTTGGCGAACGAAATACCGCTGCTGCAAGTGAAGGCGAAGTCATGGAGGAGGGCTTAGAGGTCCCCTCCCAAGACGGACGCGAGGCGCTCACCGAGAACGACCTCGAACTCACAAGCTCCGACTTTGCCGATGGTGATACCACTGGTGCTCCTGGCACACCCGGCGAGCCCCTCCCTCTCTCCCCCACCGCCCTCCTCAATGAGCCTATTCCCGAAGCGGAAATGCTGGAAAGCAAACCGACCGAAGTTACCGAGCTCATGGACGAACCCGTACCCGAGACACCTGTTTTTGAGCCTACCGAACCGAGCGAGCCCACCGATGAACAACGCTTAGAAATGGCTCAAGCCAAAGCGGCTGAGCTCCTTGCGTTCAACGAAAGTATTCCTGTCCCCAAAAAAGAAGAAACCCCCGAACCCAAAGAAGAAGTGGCACCAGAGGAGGCCATCCCCGAACCCAAGGCCCAGCCTCAACCGACCTCCATGGCTGGCGGTGTTACTGGCAACCGAGGTCTCGAAAGCGGCTACGACAGAGAGGCAAGTCGCACTCGAATGAGCGGCACCATCCGCCGCCGGGGTGAAAGCTCTCTTGAAGTCGAGGACAGCGTCAAAGGGCGCTACTTCGCCCAAGTGAATAAAGAGGTCGAGAAAGCCTGGCAACGGGAGTGCATCCTCCGCCGCGAACACATCCTTCCCGGCGTTCTTTCTGTTAGTTTTTCTATCAACGAGACCGGCAAAGTCACCGGCTTCCGATTCGATTCCCGCATTGCAGGGGGAGCCATTCAAGAAGGCTTCACGATGCGAGCTATTCAGAAAGCGAAGATTCCAGCCATGCCACCGGAGATTAAGAATGAGCTCGAGGGAGACCTCTTGGAAATGAATCTCACCTTCTTCTTTTAAGAAGAAACGAAAGAGCGATACACAATGTCGCCGCCTCGTGGAAAGCCTACTCAACCGTGACACTCTTCGCCAAGTTGCGTGGCTGATCAATCGGACAATCCCTCAAGCGCGCTACGTGATAAGCAAAAAGCTGCAGCGCAACTGTCGCAGGAATAACTGCCGCATGTAGCGGAGCTCTAGGGATGCGAATGATGTCATCACCATAGTCATTCACCTCATCATCGCCTTCAGTAGCTACGAGTAAAACCTTAGAGCCACGCGCGCGACACTCTGCCACATTCGAAAGCGTTTTGTCTTTCCCTGGACCATCGGGTACCAGGGCGATGATGGGAACCTCCTCAGTTAACAAGGCAATAGAGCCATGCTTCAATTCAGCAGCGTGAAACGCCTCGGCGTGAATGTAACTGATTTCCTTAATCTTCAGCGCCCCTTCCAGAGCTACTGGATACATGTACCCACGTCCAATATAGAACGCGTTTTCGGCCTGGATATAATTCTCCGCCACTTTCGCAATGTGATCATTCTGCGCGAGAACTTCTCTCACATGGTCGGGAATCGCCTCAATCTCCTTCACGAATCGCACCCCACGCTCACGCGACATCCGAGCTGCCCGAGCGAACTTGAGCGCAATCATCAAAAGACAGCTCACCTGAGAAGTAAACGCCTTGGTGGAAGCCACCGAAATTTCTGGTCCTGCATGAAGATAGATTCCCCGCCCCGTCTCGCGAGCAATGGTCGAACCTACAACATTGACTAAACCGGCAACCAAAGCTCCCTTATCGACTGCTTCTCTCACTGCCGCGAGAGTATCGGCTGTTTCGCCACTCTGAGAAATCGCAAGAACCAAGTCCTTAGCTCCCACAATAGGATTGCGGTAACGAAACTCAGCCGCTTGCTCGACCTCAGCTGGGATACCGGCAAAGTCTTCAATCGCGTACTCCCCTACCAACCCGGCATTGAGAGAAGTTCCGCATCCAATCAAGAGCACTCGATGCAACTCCGCCAAATCGCGTGGAGCGACATTGAGGCCCGATAGAACCGCGTTACCACGATCCGAATCCATACGACCGCGAATAGTGTTCCAAATCGACTCAGGCTGCTCGTAGATTTCTTTGAGCATGTAATGGGCGTACCCCCCTTTTTCGGCAGCATCATCCGACCAATCGATCTGAGTCGCCTCACGTGTGACTGGCATCGCATCGAGACTGCAAATATCTACCTTAGCTCCTTCGATTCGTGCGACATCGTTGTCGTCGAGGTAGATCACCTGTCGCGTGTATCGCAGAATCGCAGAGGCATCACTGGCCACGAGGGTCTCATCTTCACCTAAACCGATCACAATCGGACTTCCCCGGCGGGCCACTACCATCACTCCTGGCTCATCAGCAGTAATACAGGCAATCCCGAAAGTTCCCTCCACTTGGTTCAGCGCCGAAGTCACCGCTTTAACTAAATCTCCCTCATAAAGCGAATCCACGAGATGGGCCAAAACTTCCGTATCTGTTTCCGAAAGAAAAACGCGCCCTTGCTCTTCAAGACGAGCCTTTAAGTTCTTATAGTTCTCAATGATGCCATTGTGAACCAGCGCCACCCGATTGACCGAATCCCCTGCTGGGCAAGCCGCGTGCGGGTGAGCATTCACCGTCGTCGGTGGTCCATGGGTTGCCCATCGCGTGTGCGCAATTCCTGACGTCGCGCCTCCCAAAGAAGGCACTTTTTCAAAGTCACCCAACTTGGTCACCAGATTCGCGACTTTACCTTCAGACTTCTCTACGCGAATCCCTTCGGAAGAGGCCAAGGCAAGACCTGCGGAATCATATCCGCGATACTCGAGCCTCTTAAGGCCGTTCAACAAAATGGGGGCAGCGGACTGGGTGCCGCTGTAACCTACGATTCCACACATAGTTCTGGCTGAGCATTTTAGCAAAGTAGACTCAGAAGCCAACCCTCAATGACCATTGAGGAAAATTAGTTAAATCCGTGATTTTCTCGTTTTTTTGATTTTGTTTCCTGACCAAACAGTTAATGCCTTCCGACCATGAGCGAAACTTTACCCGTTGTTATTGGCGGCACCGTGGCCATCGACAACGTCAAAACCCCTGACGCAGAGCACAATAACCTTCTCGGTGGCTCTGCTTCCTATGCTTCATTAGCGGCCTCTTTCTTCGCCGATCCCGTCCACCTTGTAGGAATTATTGGCAAAGACTTCCCCGAGGAACACTTGGCCATGTTGGCCAAAAACGGTGTCCAGCAAGAATCTCTCGAGCACTCTGATGGAGACTCCTTTACGTGGACCGGCGAGTATTTCAACAGCATGAACGACCGCAAGACCCACACCGTCGCGCTCAACGTGCTCGAAAGCTGGACCGTTAAAGTTCCCGGCGTTGCTGCCGAGAGTCCCATTGTTGTCGCTGCCAATATGTCACCCGACAATCAGATGCAGATGATTGACGCCTGCACGGCTGACAACAAGTTCGTCCTTATCGACACTATGGACCTCTGGATTGAGATTGCCAACGAAGCTCTCCACGCGGTCTTAAAGAAAGTCGACCTTCTCGTTATCAACGAGAGCGAGGCCCGCGAATTCGCTGGAACCAGCAACATCATCAAGGCAGGTAAAATTCTCCGCGACAAAGGCCCCAAGTACGTAATCATCAAGCTCGGTGAATTCGGAGCCGTTCTTTTCGGGCCTCCCGAGGAAAATCATGGACTCTTCCGCTGCAACGCCTTTCCTCTCGAAGAAGTAGCCGACCCTACTGGGGCGGGTGACACTTTCTTAGGTGGCTTAGCAGGTTATCTCGCCTCTCTCGGCAAGACCGACTTCACTTTCTCCGAACTTCGAGATGGCGTTGTGCGCGGGACAGTCCTTGCCAGCTACACCTGCGAAGATTTCTCCACTCGCCGCCTTGAGAAACTCGACGAAGGTGAACTCAATGCCCGCCTCAATCTCTTCCGCGAGATGAGCTGCTGGTAGAACTGAGGTGGCTACTGCGGCACCTTTTTTACAAACTGAGCCTTCAAGGCAATGGACAGTCCGTCCATCTTGCAGTCAATTTCATGGTCTCCGTCCACCAGACGGATGCCCTTTGATTTCATACCGCTTTTGAGCACCTTTGAAGTTCCTTTCAGCTTTAGGTCTTTGACCATCGCCACAATGTCTCCGTTTTCGAGCACATTGCCGTGAGCGTCTTTGACCACTCGCTCCACGGGCCCTGACTCTTCCTCTTCGATGGCCTCCTTCTTCCAGTCATGTCCGCAAGTGAGACATTCAAAGGAATCTGGATGCTCCAAAAGATCGTCGAGAGTGCAAAGCGGGCAGGTCATGATAGAGGAAGTAATGTCGTTGAGAATTGAAATCCAAGGCTAATACTCGAAGAGGTCGAGGTCCTCAATCTCCTCTTCCTTCGCCGTTGCTTCCGCTCCCGCCTCCTCTTCTTCAATTATGGGAGCCAACAACTCAGGACTCAAAATTGCTGGCACCTTAAACTCGGGAGTTTCATCCTCTGATTCGGTTGGAAAGGAAGGAGCCACGTCCTCCCCCAAAATCCCAACCCCCTCGATCGGCGGCTCCACCAATCCTGGCTCTTCCTCAATTTCGGTCGTCGTCACCTCGACAGCCGATTCCTCAGTGAGCAAAGGGTTTGGAGTCACCTGCGTCGCTGTCGCTGGCAGGTTCACCACGATTGGAGCGGCGGGAGGCTGCTTTTTCGTCACCCAGAACATCCCCAATAGCAGAAGCAAACACAAGAGTACCACGAGAGCGAGGTTGGAAAGAAAGACCCTCTTTTCAAGCCTCACCATCAGCGCGCCCGCAGCCTGGCTGCTTTGATTCGCGTGCTCGAACAGCATTTTCATTTGCTCATCCGAATGCTCAATCCTCTCTGAGACCTGATGAAGGGTTCCAAGGGATTTCTCATTACTAGAACTCACCTCCTTCAAGGCAGAGTTGAAGCCTTCCAAATTCTCTAACAGCTGCTCATCCTTGGCACCTGTCTTCTCCATGTGAGAATTCAAGCTACCCAAGATGGAGGTCACCTCCTTCTGCGAATCCGCAAGCGTTTCGAAGCTCCTCAGTGCTGGAGGCAAAGATTCCGCCAAGTCGGTCACTTGGGATTTCTCATCCTTTTGTCGGTCTAAATGACCACTAATTGACCGGACCAATCCGAGAAGCTCAATGTAACCTTCGCGTAAATGTCGTAACTGCTGATCCCGTCGATTGGGTCTCTTCCAAGGCAACCAAGAATTCTTACTATTCGGCGGCGTCTGGGTGATCTCACCCATCCTCTCTTCATCCATCCTCAACACTTCGACCGAGCTGAGCTCGGGAGATTCAGAAGAATTCGGAGAAGACGGCTCTTCGGCGGACAACGGCGAGGAGAGATCAGGGGAAGTCTCCTCCCCATTTTGAATTTTAGATTCGTTTTGCATCGTGGGGGTAGGGCAAGGTTTAGGTCAAAATTGGTGTGGGCAGGACCTTGTAGCAAGCCTGCAAACTGAAAATATTAGGGGGATCTACTTCGTGGTCCGCTAAGCAACCGATCATTGCCTCATTAAGATATCTCGGGGCTTCGCGCCATCGGCAGGCCCGATAATCCCACGCCCCTCCATGATATCCATCATGCGAGCCGCTTTAGTATAGCCCAGTCGTAAGCGACGCTGTAGCAGTGAGGTGCTCGCCTTGTTCTCGGTCATGATGACATCGATGCACTTGAGGATGACTTCTTCATCCTCGTCAGAAACATCATCGTCTCCGCTTGGATCACTGCCTCCTGCATCAATCGTCGCTTGAATACTCTGCTCGAATTTCTGGTCGATTTGGTTCGAGCAGAACTTCACAATATCTTCCACTTCTTCGTCGGAAACAAAGGCCCCCTGCGAACGCTCCAGCTTAGCGGAACCCGGTGGCAAGAAGAGCATGTCTCCCTTACCCACCAATTTCTCGGCACCCTTGGAATCCAAAATCACTCGCGAGTCGAGGGCCGAAGAAACCTGGAAAGCAATCCGTGACGGAATATTGGCCTTAATGATACCCGTAACGACATCTGCACGTGGCGTCTGGGTAGCGATGATGAGATGAATACCTGCAGCCCTTGCCTTCTGAGCAATCCGCGCAATCGCTGACTCAACATCGGCCGGAGCAGTCTGCATCAAGTCCGCAAGCTCATCCACAATCACCACGATATATGGGAAGCGGTCCGGGATCTCGTCTTCATCAACTCGCTCCTCATCGCTCTCGCCATCCATGTCCATAGGTCCGAGATCCCCATCCTCCAGCGCACGCGCAATTGACTCCATGTGCTCGGGATCGACCAAGTCTTCTTCCACTTGAATATCTTGCGCGAGTTCCAACTCCTCGGTCGCTTCCTCCACCTCGGGGCGAGGACGACTATTGAAAGAGTCAAAGTTTCTGACTCCAAGCTTGGCAAAAATCTTATAGCGGCGCTCCATCTCATTGACGGTCCATTTCAAAGCGCCAATCACCTTCCTTGGGTCTGTCACCACCGGAACCACGAGATGCGGTAGATCGTTATACATCTGCATCTCCACCACCTTGGGGTCGACCATAATGAAGCGCAATTCATCGGGCCCGAACTTGTAGAGAATGGACGCAATGATGGAGTTAATACAAACCGACTTACCGGATCCTGTCGCACCTGCCACAAGAAGGTGAGGCATTGCCGCCAAGTCTCCAATCACCGCATTGCCGTAGACGTCCTTACCCAAAGCGAGCGGAATCTTCTTCTTGGAAGAACGGAACTCGGGATCCTGCAGAAGCTCGCGCAACGCCACCGGCACTCGATCATCATTGGCAATCTCAATACCAACTGTATCCTTACCTGGCACTGGAGCCAAAATATTAATCCGCTCTGCACAAGTGGCGCGAGCAAGGTCAGACTCCAAAGCAACAATCTTGGAAACACGCAGACCAAGGGAAGGATAGATCTCGTAGCGCGTAATGGTAGGACCACGCGTAATATCCCCTGCCGTCACTTCGACCCCAAAGGCCTTCAGAGTCTCAACAATCGTCTGCTGGGTGGCATAGAGTTCATCGTGATTACTCTCCACCGGCTCCGCCGCATCTGCGTCGTAGTCCAGAAGGTCGAATCCAGGTAACTCATAGTCATCGAAACCATCTGTCGTTAGCGAAGCATGCTCCTTTTTCTTCCTTTCGAATGGACGAGCCAAATCGGCACTTGGTCCCATCCGTTGCGCACCATCGACAATCTTGGGCTCGGGCACTTGGCGAAGCGGCAAGGCTACCTGGCCATCTTCTTCGACCTCCACTTCCTCTTCACCCTCCTCGTCCTCATACTCATATTCATACTCGTAGCCTTCTTCCTCTTCCCACTCTTCCTCTTCCTCGACAGGCTCGGGTTTCGGCTTCGACTTCTTCTTAGCAGGAGCTTTCCTAGCCGGCGCCTTCGCGCGACTGCGAGTTGTTCCTCCTCGCTTCGCCTCCCAAAGAGCCATCCCTTGCGCGTAAGTCTCCTTAAAGAAGGAAACGGGATGGAGCCCCAAGAAAAGAACAAGACTCGTCAAATAAACAAACCCCAACACGATGACCGACCCATAATTGAGAAGCTTAAAAAAGACCCCACGCCCCAGATAATAACCAATAATGCCCCCCGCTTTTCCAGGAATGACATTGCGCGCCGCCCAATTGTCCCACCAGCCCAGCACTCCCGCCAAACAAGCCGCACTTACCATAAAGACCCCAAAACCAGTCCAAGTCTTCCATCCAAACTGCCCCTCCAAAGTCAACCGCCTCACCCCCAGCCAAGCCACCCCCAAAGGAATAAACCAAGCCGCCGCCCCAAAAAACTGTAGCTGCAGACAGCCCAAAATCGCCCCAATTGGCCCCACTAGGTTCTGTGTCCCTGGTGAAGGCTCCACGGTCTCTACCGACCATTTATCAAAAATCCACAACCCCTCGAGGTCAGTATGACTATAAGAAACCAGTGAAAGCAGTAGCAGAACACCAAGTGCAATCAGCCCAAATCCCCACGCATTGCGAGCAACACGATCATCAACGGGGGCTTTGCGTTTCGATTTATTTTTGGGGCGGGCCATAGGGAGGCTCAAGAGTCTCCTTAATTTAATTAAAATTCAAGTTTGTTTAACTAAATACTGCTAACTCGCTTTGCGCCCTGAAATTCAGAAAACTCT
Source organism: Roseibacillus sp. (assembly GCA_051251855.1). Lineage (GTDB taxonomy): Bacteria > Verrucomicrobiota > Verrucomicrobiia > Verrucomicrobiales > Akkermansiaceae > Roseibacillus. The sequence continues at coordinate 304,341 of JBPOGI010000006.1, read as the reverse complement.
TCTCCCGAAACCCTAGCTCTCAAACTCCAACTCATCGCCGTCGCCCGCACCATCAAAGTCCACCTCACGGACTCGCTTTTTATCCCGCAGAATTTCAACTTGCTTCCGAAAAAGCTCACGCACCCTCACCCCATCTCGAATCGCCTCCAAAGTCACCACCGGATGCGTCCGATCCGAAGTGTCAGCCTTAATCGTCGAAAGACCGAATACACGTAACCAAAAGGGCCTCAATATGTTGGTATCCTTCACGCGATAGAGTTCGACCTCTCCAATCTCTTGGTTCAAAACTCCTTCAAAGAGCCTCAAGCGCTCGCTCGTCAGTTGATAAACACGGCACCGAATGGTGAGATACTTCCAAACCGACCAACCAATTGGCAAAATCACGAGCACAGCCAAAAGCCAAATCCCCGTCAAAATAGCCGCGACCACTATCCCAATCACCACCAAGGCTGAGACGAAATGAGTCCAGAAGTTGAGAAGCTGAGAGGGATGCCCCGACCAAATGATATCTTCTTCGTTTGTTTCCACAGCGCTATCAATAGCCCCTCTAAGCCCTTTGGTCGATTGTAAGAGTGCGTCAGAATTGGAATCACCCACCTCGGATCAAGGATTGCGAGAATCACTAAACAGGAGTAAAGGGAACACATGGACTACGAGGAAGAAGAGAAAAATTGGGTCCCCCTTGTCGGGGTGATCTTACTCGTGCTCGGAATCGCGGGCGGTGGTATCTATTACATTCTATACGGGGCCAAAGACGCACCCTCTCCCATCGTCACCCCACCAGCTGTCTCCCAAACTAACAACAATCCCGACTCCACAGCCGTGATTCCTGAGGAGGGAGTAGAAGAATCCTCGGCCGAGATTCTGGAGACTCTTGGCGTCAAGATAGAAGCCTCACGCCCCGAAGACGTTGCTTCCCAAATCGCCAAAATCCTCGAATCAGGTGACCTCGAGCGGGCCAACCGAGCCCTTGGAGGCGAAGAATCCGGCATTTCCACTGCAGCCCTCCAGCATCTGCAATCCATCGCAGGAGCGAACGGGTTTAAGCTTAAGCAAGTGCGCGAAGTTGGCGAACTTGAAATCAACCGCCGCAAACGCTTCGCCCTCGAGTGGGAAGACAGCGACGAACCCCTCTTCCTCGACCTCACTCGAGGCGCTAACGGACAGTGGGCTGTCGAAAAAGTGCGCCTTCCCGAAAGCGCCATCGCCAGCCTACCCGCCACCCCTGGCGCCGTTCCCGCTGCTGGCGATTCACCAGTCTCAGGCACAACAACTCCGCGTGCCAACGAAAGCGACTCCCTCACCATTAGCGACAACTTCCTGCAAGCGGCCCTTTCACAGGATTTTTCCAAGGCAAAATCCTTTGCCAACACCAAGACCGTCTCCGACGCCAAAATTGCAGCCATGTGCATTCTTTTTGAAGAAGGGAAATACAAACTCAACCCCGCCAAACCCCTTCGAGCCATGTTCACTCGCGAAACCACCGCCGGATTCTTGGCCAACGTCCTGACCAGCGAAGTCGATAAACCCGCCCAATTCGGCGTCAACCTCATGCGCGGCTCGGCCGAAGACGATTGGAAAGTCTCCGAGATCAACCTCGACTCTCTCCTCGCCGACTACGCCACCCGCGTCGCAGGTGGCGACGTCTACTACACCCCCCTCGTCCCCAACCCCCAAGGAGGCGAGACTCTCGTTATCTTCTTTGGATTCGACGAAGAAACTCTCGCCCCCCGCACTCAACGCCAACTCGCCATCGTCGCCGACGTCCTCAAAACGGACCCCAATCGCAAGCTCACCCTCAGTGGCCACGCCGATGCCCTTGGTAGCGACGAATACAACAAAGCCCTTTCCCAAAAGCGCGCTGCCAGCGTCAAAAGTTTCCTCGTCGAATCCGGAGTCAACGCCGCCCAAATCGTCCTCGTTGCCGAAGGCGAAAGCGCACCTCGACGCCCCAACGAAACAGAATCCGGCGACGACAACCCCGATGGCCGCCGCGCGAACCGCCGCACCGAAATCTACCTCGACTTTGGCAATCGATGAAGCTCAAGCACGGCGTCACCGTCGCAGTCATAGTCCTCGCGGTCACCTTTCTCGCCTACGCCATCTGGGGGCAAAAGGAACCCGAACGCAGTGGCGTCCGTAGTCTCCGCACCGCCCAAGAAGCCGATGCTCCCGACGGCGAGCCCCGCGAATTCGAAAACGGCTGGTTCGTCCCGCCCTTCGACCATCGCCTCGAAATGCTCTCCGGTATCGACCGCTTCCGCGTCCCTCTCGCCAGTCGCCTCGACTATCCCATCGGAACCGCCCACGGCGCATTCTCCTACAACGCGCAATCCTTTTGGGAAATGAACAACAAGCGCGGTGCTCGCCACACCGGCGACGACCTCAATGGCATCGGCGGGATGAACTCCGACCTCGGTGACCCCGTCTACGCCATCGGCAACGGCCTCGTCATCTATTCTGGCGAACCTGATCCCACTTGGGGGAAAGTCCTCCTCGTGGCCCACCGCCTCCCCGACGGCCGCATCGTGCAATCGATGTATGCCCACCTCCAATCCATCGCCGTTCCCCTCGACGAACCCGTCGTGCGTGGCCAACACATCGGCCACGTCGGCAATGCCGATGGCAAATACCTCGCCCATCTCCACTTCGAAATGCACGAAGCCGCCGGCTCCAACCTCGGCCAAGGTTACGTCAACTACCGCACCAATCGCATCGACCCCACCGGCACCGTCGACACCCATCGCGGAGCCAGCCCCGACAACCTCGGCCCCTCCATCGCCGAAATCGTCTCCCAAATCCAACGCGACAACCTCCCCCTCCCCATCTCTCAATAGAGAATTCGTCAAAACAGCTCTCCCTCCCGCTCAAAACCCCAGCCACCCTCTCAACTCTCAAACAGCCCATTTTGGTTTTTGAGTTTTTGGACATTCGGTTTTTCAAGGCCTCTCAGACCCACCCCTCATCGAAAGCCCCTCCCCTTTCGAGTTGCCATCCCTCCCATCTTCCCCAAAGTTCCCCGCCACATGAACACACCTGAAGTTCCCTCTGACGTAGCCGCCATACCCGCCGATGCCGAAAAAACCTCCTCCGGTCTCGCCTCCAAAGTCCTCACCGCCGGAACCGGTTCCGATAAGCCTGGTGGCGCCGACAAAGTCACCGTCCACTACTCCGGCTGGACCACCGACGGCAAACTCTTCGACAGCTCCGTCGCGCGCGGCGAAACCATCAGCTTCCCTCTCAACGGCGTCATCAAAGGCTGGACCGAAGGCCTTCAGCTCATGGTCGCCGGCGAAAAACGCCGCTTCTGGATCCCCGCCGACCTTGCCTACGGCGAAAACCCCGGTGGCGGACGCCCTGGTGGTATGCTCGTCTTTGACGTCGAACTCTTCGAATTCCAGAAAGCACCCGAACCACCCAAAACACCTGAAGACGTCGCCGCCGCACCTACCGACGCCGAAACCACCGCATCAGGCCTCCAGTCCAAAGTTCTCGCCAAAGGCACCGGCAGCAAGAACCCTTCCGCAACTTCCATGGTCGAAGTCCACTACTCTGGCTGGACCACCAAAGGTGAACTTTTCGACAGCTCCGTCGCCCGCGGCGAATCCATCGCCTTCCCTCTCAACGGCGTCATCAAAGGCTGGACTGAAGGTGTCCAGCTCATGGTCGAAGGTGAAAAGCGTCGCTTTTGGATCCCCGCCGACCTCGCATACGGCGAAAACCCAGGCAACGGCGCCCCCGGCGGCACCCTCGTCTTCGACGTCGAACTACTAGAAATCAAGTAGTAAACGAAGCAAGGACATTCCTGTCCTTGGTTTAAATATCAATTCAGGGACAGGAATGTCCCTTCTCCATTTCACCGCACGAATGCGCCTCAAGCTCACCATCGCCTATGACGGACGCCCCTTCCTCGGCTGGGCCTCCCAGCCCGAAGGCGGCACCGTACAAGACCACCTCGAAGCCGCCCTCGCCGAAGTCGTCAAAGAACCCATCCGCATTCACAATGCCGGCCGCACCGACGCCGGCGTGCATGCCCTAGGCCAAATCGCCCACTTCGACGCTCCCGACAACTCGTCGATGAACCCCTTCAACTACCTCCCCGCCCTCAACGGCAAATTGCCCCCAACCATCCGGGTCATGGACTGCGAAGAGGCCTCCCCCGACTTTCACGCCCGCTTTTCAGCCAAAGAAAAAACTTACCAATACCGCCTCTCCCTCGCCCCCGTCCTTCCCCCTCTCGACGCCGGCCTCGCCTGGCACCTTCCCCGTCAACTCGACCCCGTCACCCTCGAAGAAGCGCTCGCTCTGTTCCTCGGCGAACACGACTTCCGCCATCTTTCCGCCAAACGCGGCAACGAAAGCGAAAAGACAGAATACAACCGCACCCTCACCCGGTGCGACTTCGCCACCACCGACGACGGCTACCTCCTCACCTTCATCGGCAACGGCTTTCTCTACAAAATGGTCCGCATGCTCACCGGCACGGCCGTGCAAGCTGCCCAAGGCCGCCTTCGCCTCGACGAAGTTGAAGACCTCCTTCAAGGCGAACAAGGGGAGCCACGCAAACCGGCTCACTGCGCCCCCGCCAGCGGACTTACCCTCGTCAAGGTCCTCTACTAAGAGCTCCTTAATCAACTCTTAATAAAAAGAGACTGGTTCAAAATCAGTCCTTTACGCAATCTACTTTCAATCATTGGCCACCCCACCACAACTCATGATAAAAAGCCTCCTCGCCCTCACCACCTGCCTTCCTCTTTATGCTCCGGCACAATCAGGCACCATTGATCTCACTGACTTGGCCAACTACGCCAATCAACCCCTCCCCAACTACATCAACCGAGACAACACTCCCAACAACAACGCCATCACTGATTTAGGGGCAACTTTGGGACGAATCCTCTTCTACGACAAACGCCTCTCCAAAAACAACACCATCTCTTGCGCCTCCTGCCACCAGCAAGGAAACGGATTCAGCGACCTCGCCATCGCCAGCACCGGCGTCGCAGGAACCACCGGCAGACACTCCATGAGGCTGGTCAACTCGCGTTTCGCTCAGAGCAACAGCTTCTTCTGGGATGAAAGAGCGGCGACCCTTGAGGTCCAGACAAGCCAGCCCATCCAAGACCATATCGAGATGGGCTTCAGTGGCACTTTGGATGACCCCGACTTCTCCGACTTAGTGGACAAACTTTCCGCCATCGACGAATACCGCGTCCTCTTCAACGGCGTCTACGGTAACCCCAACATCACCGAAGATCGCGTTCAAAAGCCACTTGCTCAATTCGTTCGCAGCATCCAATCCTTCGACAGCAAATACGATGACGGTCGCGCCACCGTTCTCAACGACGGCGCCCCTTTCCCCAACTTCACCGCCAGCGAGAACAGCGGCAAAGCCCTCTTCCTCGCCCCTCCAGGTGGACCAGGCGGAGGCGGAGCTGGTTGTGCTGCTTGCCACCAACCACCCACCTTCGACATCGACCCCAACTCAGGCAACAACGGAGTGGTCACCTCTCTAGAAGGAGGCACCGACTTCACCAACACTCGCTCTCCAAGCCTTCGTGACCTCACCAACCTAAACGGAACACCTAACGGACCTTTCATGCACGATGGTAGCAAGGCGACTCTTGCCGCCGTGGTCGCACACTATAACGCGATTCCAGCGATTGTGCCCGGCCTGGACCCTCGTCTGATTCGAGGTGGAGGACCAGGTGGAGGCACCCCCCAGAACCTCAACCTCTCTACTCAGGAGCAAACAGACCTCGTTAATTTCCTAGAAACACTCAGTGGTAACGACCTTTACACCGATCCCAAATGGTCGCCCCCCTTTGACGAAAACGACCAACTGACCCTTATCGTCATACCCGACGAATCGATGGCCATGGCAATGTCCTCCAACGCCAGTCAACACACCTCCACTCTCTCCGCACAAGGGGTTCCCGGCTTCGACTACCTCTTCCAACAATCCACCGATGGCGAGAACTGGTCCGACACCCCCATTACCGCCGACATCAACGGTAACCTCAGTATCGAAGTGACCTCCCCCACCAGTGAACAAAAAAAGTTCTACCGCTTCGCCTACCCTGTCCCCCAGTAAAGCATGGGGCCTCAGGCGCGTGTAGGTGAGGCCAGGAATCCCGCCTGGATTAAGCCACCGCAGCCAGCCGAGACGACTGCCTTCACCCTCGCGGCTCGGAGGACCGCGCCACTTCAGAATCTAGATTTTTGTTATTCACGAACGACGCGTGGCAATGGGGACACTCTTCTAACAACTCACCCTTCTTCGGGAGAAATCCACGACAAGACGGGCAGCGCCAATCAAACTTCCCCCAAGTCATCGCAGCTAATATTACGACCAATATCGTGATCGAAGGCCACAACGGATAATTCGACTTTCCGATACAAAGCCACATCACGAAAAGGCTCAGCCAAGTCGAAGCATATAAACACTTCTCCAAAACAGCTCGCCGCCGCAGTCTACGAGAGAACTCCTCTGCGACGGTTACATCCAATCTCACCTCCATTGGCTACTCACCCTCCAACTCCCGCACCCACAAGTTCCCAAACTCTACCGGATTCCCGTGATGCTGAAGCGCGATCGGGCCTGTTTTCTTAACCGGAGGCAGCACCGCCTCGAACAAAACGGCTTCTCCATTCAAATAGACCGTCAGCTTCTCTCCCACCATCCGGATAAAGAAACGATTCCACTCCCTCACCGGATGATCCGCTTTCAAACGCGGAGTAACCGCCGCTTTGTAAGGAATACCGACAGAAGAATTTCTCACCCCATAAACTTCCCCTGACCCCACTGACCAATTCCACATGTTCACTTGGGTACGGTTACTTCCTCGCAAATAAATTCCACTATCGAGGTCCTCGACTTCCATCGTCATCACCTCATCCTTCGCTCCCCGCATATCCATCCCATTTGGGAGCACAATGGGCTGCTTCTTGGGCTTCCCCTCACTCGTGAAGCGCCAATCACAAATCAACTCAAAATCCTTCAAATCCTTCTTCCCCCAGAGACTTTTATCTTTCGCCTTGCTCTTACCATCGTAAGCAACCTTCCACCCATCCACCACGGTCCAATGTCCCTCGTGACCTGGCTCCATCTTCCACTGCGAGAGGTTCCCACCCGCTAACAAATCACGAAATCCTAAAGCCTCAAAGTCATCTTTCTTTCCCGAAGGCTGATACATCGCCTCCTCCTTCTTTGCCCCAAACGGAATCTCTACAATCCGAACTTTGCGCCAACTCACCACATCACCGTGGCCGCAAAAAGTAATCAAACCCTTCCGCCTCTTCGCCCCTTCGTGCTTAGGATACTTCTCATTCAACGCATCCAAATTCTCATTCAGAATCGTGACCCCATTCAGCTCCACCGACACCCGCGCTCCTCGCACCGTCACCCGCTGCATATTCCACTCCCCCACCGGCTTCAAGAACCCCCTCCTCGCCGCCGCTAAAGTATAGAGCGACCCGTGCCACTGATAGTCCTTCAATTTCCCCTGATACTTCTCAGACGAGTTGTCTAAAATCTGCAACTCCATGCCCGTATAAGCTGGGTCTCCTTCCCCCGTGTAATGAATCCCTAACCCATTGTTCGCCCCTGGCGTCAGCTTGAACTCAAACTCCAAAATGTAATCCTCATACTCTTTGGCCGATTTCAAATTCACACACCCCGGCTGAGAAGAGATCACCCCATCCTTCAAAACATAACCCTCAACCTCAGTCTGACCCTCGCCCCCCATCCAGCCCGATAAGTCTGCCCCTCCGCTCAGCTTCACCCAATTCCCTGAAGCCATCCCGGCCAGGCCCATTACCAAAAGTATCGTCAATCTCTTCATTCTCTCAAAATTCTACAGCTCAATCATACGGCCCGTCAGGAAACTCTCATGCGCAGCGGCCACAATACGCATCGAGTTGAGCGCATCATTCATGTGGTCGCTTAAATCCAAGTCTTCCCGAATCGACTGCAAAAAATACTCCTGCTCCCGTTTGCAAAGCTCATCGTGGTCCGGTTCGTCCTCGGTATCGATCCACTCGTCCGCCTTCACGAACTTGCCACCCGGTCCCAGTTCACTGTGATGCAATCGCAACGACTCCGTCTTGGTATGCGCGTCCACATCCGCCGAAGCCCCGCTCGCTCCCGCATCCTTCGCCTCGATAGTGACGCACCCCTTCGGGCCCACGACATCTTTCACAAAGAACGCCATCTCGCTCATCATCGGCCCCCAACCTGCCTCATACCACCCCACTGAGCCATCCTCAAAGGTCACTTGTAACTGGCCATAGTTCACCATCCCCGCGGGCAACTCATCACTCAATCGCGCCCCAATTCCACTCACCCGAATCGGCTTCGATCGCGTCATCTGACACATCACATCCACGTAATGCACCCCACAATCCACCACCGGCGGAATCGATGACATCAGCTTCTTATGCGTCTCCCAATTCTCGCCACTCGACTGCTGGTTCAGATTCATGCGCATCACCAATGGCTTCCCAAGTGAATGCGACATCTCAATAAATTTCACCCAACTCGGATGCACCCGCAGAATATAGCCAATCACCACCTTACGTCCCAACTCCTGCGCCTTCGCTACAATCTTCTCAGCCTCCGCCACCGTCTCAGCCAAAGGCTTCTCCACAAAGACATCCGCCCCCGCCTCCATCGCCGCAATCGCATACTCGGCATGAGTATCGGGATAGGTCGAAATCGAAACAGCATCCGGCTTCGTTGCAGCGAGCGCTTCATGAAAATCATTAAAGCCTGCAACATCTCCCCCCAACTCCTCTAACAAGGCCGCCCGCGATCCCTCACTCCTCGTCACCACTCCACAAATCTCAAACCCCTCCAGTCCCGCATAAGCCCGCGCATGCGAAGCCCCCATATGACCCGCACCGACACACAACACCCGCACTCTTTGAACACTCATCTTAGTAAACTCTTATTTGTCGGCATCCTCGGCTTTGTCCCAGAAGGCCAAAAAGAAAATCACCCCCACCACCACCGACATCACCGCCGGAAAAATCCAGTAACTCTTCCAAAGCTCGCTCGTTTGCGCCAACAAACTGACATCAACCTCCTTGGGCATACTCACCGCAAACATCTGACCCATTTGCTCCGCAAAGCTCACACTGCTCTCACCCCGAGCCTCAGAAATAGCACCCTGCAACTCCTTCGACTTCTCCGCTACCGGAGCCAACTTCCTAGACGCAATTTGAAAGCCCACATAAAGCCCCACCCCTTGCGTAAAGAAAATCAACAAACTCTGAGCCTGACCTCGAATCGCAGGCGGAGCCACCCGGTCGGTATACATGAAGCCCGTGACAAAGAAGAAATCGTAACAGATGCCATGAAGCGCAATTCCCATAAACAGCATCCACACCACCTGCTCGGGTGCTCCCAACGCAAACAGAAAGTAGCGACTGATCCAAGCGACCATCCCAATCATCACCATCCATTTCACACCCAGCTTCCGAAAGAAAAAGGGCAGCATTAGCATGAAAATAATCTCGGACATCTGCCCCACCGACATCGCCGAAGCCGCCTGCTCAAAGCCCATGTTGCCCAGGTAACCCGAAGCATTCGAGTAGTAGTAAGCAAGCGGCACACAAATCAACCCCGAACAAAGCACAAAGACCGCGAACGAAGGTTTCTTAAGAAGCGAAAAGGCATCCACCATCAACAACGCTCGCAAATTCAAAGGCTGGTCCGCCGCCGGAGGAGGCGTGTGAGGAAGGAAGAAGCTAAAGATACCCAGCGCAATCGCGGCAGCACCCGCCATATGGAAAAGATGAACACTATCGGACCATCCCAAAAAGCCCGCCACCAGCCCTGCTACAATCCAACCCACCGTTCCCCAAACCCTCACCCGAGGAAAGACATCCATCGGCAAGTGAGTAAAGGCGATCGAATTCCCGAGACCAATGGAAGGCATGTAACAAAGCATGTGACCCGTAATCAACCACACCACCAACTCTCCGTTCCCCTTCGCAATCGCGCCCGGAACCATCAAAATCAAAGCTCCTCCCACCAACATCAAAGCCGCCATCACCTTCTCTGACGAAAAGAATCGATCCGCCACCAGACCCAAGAATAACGGCGCAATCATCGCGGCAATTGGCGCGGTAGAATAAGAACGACCAATGATTCCAGCGAGCCCCTCTTTCCCTAGAACAAGAAAGAGCGTTACAAACCACGAGCCCCACACAAAGAACTGCAGGAACATCATCACCGAGAGTTTCGTGACTGCACCAGAAGTGGTTTGAGATTTCTCCATGTCCGTTTCTAATCAATTTCGACCACCTCACAAGAAAGTTTGCCAACCCATCCCCTCATGACGCCGCACATCCCTGACCACAAAGACCTCCCCGAAGCCTTCACGCGCACCACCCACCTCGGCATTGGCGCTCATCAGGACGACCTCGAGTTCATGGCCTATCACGGCATCGTCACCTGCTACCAAGAACCGAGTAACTGGTTCACCGGTATCACCTGCACCGACGGAGGCGGCTCCCCGCGCACCGGCCCCTTCGCCGACCACACCGATGCCGACATCAAAGAACTCCGCCACCGCGAACAAATTCAAGCCGCCGATCTCGGTCAGTACGCCGCCCAATTCCAACTCGCCCACTCCTCCTCTCACCTCAAAAGCCCCACCGGCCAAAGCCAACTCCGAGACCAACTCATCACCCTCCTCACACAGACCACTCCCCAGACCGTCTACACTCACAACCCCGCCGACAAACACTCCACTCACCTCGCCGTCTTTTCCGCTACCATCGCCGCCCTCCGCGCTCTTCCCAAAGACCAACAGCCCACAACCCTCCTCGGCTGCGAAGTCTGGCGCGACCTCGACTGGGTCCCTGATGCTCGCAAAGTCACCCTCGACGTCTCCCCCCATCCCGAACTCGCCGCCCAGCTCAACCAAGTCTTCCAATCCCAAATCGCCGGCGGAAAGAACTACCACCACGCTCTCATCGGACGGCGCACCGCACACGCCACCTTCTCCAATCCGCACGCCAGCGACACCGTCACCCAAGTCACCTTCGCCCTCGACCTCATGCCTCTGTTAGAAGACCCCAACCTCTCTCCAGTCGCCCTCATCACCGAACTTATCGACGAGTTCAAAAACGAAGTCATCAACAGCTTGCAGGAGATCACCTAAAAGGACCCAGAATCGTTCCAGAAGTGCGGAGGCTTTCCTCACCCACCTTAATCCTCTCTCGCACGTAGAATAGGAGCCGCTTGCTGCTCCAACCCGTCACAGCTCACCACCGCTCCTTCCCTGCGTGCGACACCGCGGTCGAGCTCGCAAGCTTGCCTCTTCACGAGAGAGTCAAAGAACTAACCCATCGACCCCAAAGCGGCAGCAAGCTGCACGCACTCCAAACTCCCCCCCTTAGACCGCAGCTTAAGATCGCATCCGCCCTGCAAGCTCTCACTCCTCCCGCTGCCTACCCAAACCCTGGATAAATTTCCGCAGAACCTGCTCCGGGCATTTGCGATAGTTGCGATGCCCCTCTTTCCGAAAGAAGGAACTCAGCTCCGCCTTCGTCACCACAAACTCCGTCTTTTCGAAAACCGCATTCATATCCTCATCGCGAAGCTCCAAAGCAATACGCAGTTTCCTCAAAACCTCATTATTAGAGAGAAACTCCAGCGGCACTGGAATCGTTCCATCAGATCGCAGCCCTCGTTTCTCGATGATATAGCCATCCAAAAAGCGACAAAGCATCGCATCCGAAATCTCCACACAATTATGGTCGGTCTCCTTCTTCAACCAATTCACCACTTCCTTCACACTCACCTCTTCCCCCGTATGCGCGATAATTTTCACGATGTCAGCATCGTTGATTTCAAAGGCGTATCGGAGTCGGCGGAGAATATCGTTCTTAGTCATTGGCGTAGCCCCTTAGTCAGACCTCTCCACAACCTCTTTGCGATCCTTTAAAAATGTTTCTTAAAGCTCTCCCAACCAAACCTCAAGAACCTGCAACCACTCCTTGGCCGCACCCCGCCCCTCCCAACCGAAGCCATGACCCCCGGTCGGGTAAATCGCCGCCGATACCGGAACATCTTTTTCCGCACAGGCACTCATAAACTCCGCCGCGTTGCGCAGAGGCACCGCCTTATCATCTGCCGAATGCACAATCAGAGTGGGAGGTGTTTCCTTCGTTACTTGGAGATGAGTCGCATTCAACTTCACCAACTCCGGAGACGGATTCTCACCTAGCAACCTTCTCTTTGAGCCCCCATGACCCCAAGGACTATCCATCCCAATCACCGGATACAACAACACCGCAAAGTCAGGCCGACAACTCACCGCATCGATGGCATCGCCCTCACCAGACTCCAATTTTTCGTCAAAAAGAGTCGCGCACGTCGAAGCCAAATGACCACCCGCTGAGGCACCCATTACTCCAATCTTACTCGGCTCCACGCCCCACTCTTCCGCCTTTGCTCGCATCGTCCGAATAGCTCGACGTGCATCCAATTGCGGCACCGGAAACTGATAACCCGACTCATCTTTACGACTGACTCGATACTTCACCACCATCGCCGTGATACCGCGCTCCACACACCAATTGGCCACTCCCACCCCCTCATTCTCGCACGACACGATCGAATAACCCCCTCCCGGCAAAAGAACAATCGCCTGCCCATTCGGCTTCTCCGGCTGAAAGAGCTGATACTGCGGAACCTCAACCTCACTATACCGCAACCCCTCGCCAACCTGCTCTGATCCCGCCGGCAAAGGCTTCGCTCCTGGCGCTTCCCCAGACCAAAGATTCACCCACTCTTCAGCATCCCCCATAAGACTTCCCGCCAAAACTATCGAAACAACCTTTGCAATCATCACCTCAATCGGTAGCGGCACAAACATTTCCTGCCAAGCGTCAAGCACCCCAAAAGCCATCGAAACGCAATTCGTTAATTTTTTGAAGAATTCCGACATAAAGACCCCTTCCACACCCGTAAGGATAAGCTGAGCCCATGCGTCGATTCCCCCTCATCTCTCTTTCCCTCCTTCTTGCAGTAGGTGCGTGGCTCTTTGCCGAACGAAAGTCGATTCCTTCTGCGGCCAACATCAAACCCCCACTCACCCATTCTGAACAAGCTCAAGCCAAAGCCGCCCGAGCAACACTCACCCAATGGCAGAGTGACAACCCCGCGCCCTCAGCCCGCACTTTGCACGTCGTCTACTGGACCCCATCCGACCGCGAGCCCGCCGCCCAATTCCGCGAACGTCTCACCGGCATCATGCTTCACATCCAAGACTTTTATCGCGACGAAATGGAGCGAAACGGATTCGGGCCCCTCGTATTCCCGCTACCAAAAGATGAAGCAGGCCTTCTCAAAATTCATCTCGTTCGTGGCAAGAACACCTTTGCCCAATATGATAAGAAATCCGGACGTGCCATCCGCGAAGAATGCCTCCCCACCCTGCGTGCCGCTGGCCTCAATCCCAATCACGAAACCCTCCTCATCTTCTGTAATATGGCCAACTGGGATCCACAGAAAAAGACCTTTTCCCATAAGTCCCCCTACTACGCCGGCGGCTCCCATCGCGGTGGCAATGCTTGGCAATTAGACTCCCCTGAACTCGCTATCGCCAAAATTGCAGCCACCGAACCCATCATCACCGATAGTGAATATGGCAAAATTTCCCTCGGCAAACACAATTCCATCTTCATCGGCGGTATCGCCCATGAACTCGGACACGCCCTCTCTCTTCCTCACAATCGCGAAGCACCTAAATACCGAAACGACGGCCACCGCGCTCTCATGGGCGAAGGCAATCGCACATACAGCGACGAGGATCGTAACGAAGGGCCCGGCTCCCACCTTACCTTCGCCAGCGCGCTTCGTCTCGCTTCCCAACCTCTCTTCTCTCGCTCACAAAAAGCACTTCAGATTCACGCCCACTCCGACTTACATGACCTAGAGGTCAACCCTTCGGACAACTCCTTCACCTTCTCCGGTCGAGTCACCACCAATGTCCCCATTTACGGAATGGTCGCCTACCTCGACCCCGAAGGCGGTGGCGACTATAACGCCCATACCGTTACCGCTGTCCCCGATGCCAAAGGGAACTTCACTCTCGATTGCCAGTATCTCATTCCTGGAAGACGTGCCGAACTCCGTATCCTTTCCTGCCACGTCAATGGAGCAACCAGCCAAAAAACCTATTCCTACTCCGTCACCAAAGAAGGCCTCCCCCAAATCTCTTCTCTCCAAACACACTTCGCCCTCGCTCCTCTCATCAAAGCCCTCAATGCGCGCGATCACTCTCAACTCCAAGAGAGTTTCGACCATCTCCATACCAAGCTCGGGCCCGGCCCCGTTCTTAACCACACCAACCAACTCGCCAAGCGACTGGTCGCCGGCGTGACCGACAAACAACAAACCTCCATCGACGAAATTCCCCTCGACCGTAAGACAATCCCCCTCAGCGACATCGCACCTGCTGAGCAGAATGTCGGCTACGGAAAGCCCGCCTACGACCACCTCCCCAATGCCGACCTGCTCATGATCTCAGCCGGCAAACTTCACTCGCACGGCATCTATGCCCACGCCCCCGCCCTCCACCGCTACCAACTTGACAAAGGATGGCAAAAATTGACTGGAACCTGTGGACTTGCCGAAAGCCGTGGCGGCAGCTGCGTTTTTGTCATCAAAGCCGACGGCCGCGAAGTCTATCGCTCTCCTGTCGTCAAGACGGGCGACTCTCACCCCTTTTCCATCAATCTCGCAGGTGTCACTCGCTTAGAGCTTATCACCGATGATGCCGGAGACGGTAAGGGTGCTGACTGGGCCCTCTGGCTCGCTCCCCTCCTTCATCGATAAGGACGAAAACTGGCTCGCTATTTATCGCTTAGGAAGCTATCTCCCTGAGCGTTAAAAGCTCTCTCCCATGAACGTCTCCAAAGCAGTCATTACCTCCGCCAACCCCGCTGACAAACACCTCCCTCTTCAAACTCTCATCGATTCCAAAGGAGAAACCCGCACCGCCCTCCAGATTCTTCTCGCTGAGGTTTTTACCGCAGGTATCGAAGCCGTCGCTCTCATCATTCCTCCGGGAGAAGCTGAGCGCTATCAACTCGCCGCAGGCTCACATGCCGAGCGTATCACCTTTTTTGAGCAAGAAGAACCCCTCGGCTACGGCCACGCCGTCTCATTGGCCGGAGACTTCATTGATGAAGACCCTTTCCTCCTTCTCGTAGGTGACCATTTATTCCGCTCCCTCGGAGAAGAATCCTGTGTCCAACAAATCATAGCACTTGCTGCCAACGAAAACGCCACCATCTCTGGCGTTCAACCCACTCACGAATCCCAACTCCACCTCTACGGCACCGTCGCTGCCAACCTACAGGCCGGTAGCCAGAACCTCTACGAAGTCTCCGGCATCAGCGAAAAGCCCACCCCCACTCTTGCGGAACAAGAACTCATCGTCCCCGGCTTGCGAGCTGGGCACTACCTCTGCTTCTTTGGGATGCACGTCCTTCCCGCCAAGACCATCACTCACCTCAAGGAACAGTTAGAAACACTCCCCAAAGGAAAAACCCTCGGACTGAACAACACCCTGCAACATCTTGCTGATAGCGGTGAGTATCTCGCCCTTCGTATTGACGGACAGCGCTTTAACCTCGGTGAGCGCTACGGCCTCCTCCGTGCTCAACTCGCACTCTCCCTCGCCGGCCCCCATCGCGACGAAGTCATGGCCACCATCATCGAACTTCTCGCCTAGTACGGAGGCCCGACTTCAGTCGTTCGCCACTCGTTCCGTCCAATCACAAATCCCTCTCCCATGCTCTCCAATCTCATCACCAGCTCTGACGCCGCCACCCGCGACACCGCTCTCGCCGCCGCCTGCGAAGAGCTCACCTTGCAACAACTCCTCACCGAAGCCGAAGAGCTTGATCAATTCCGCCGTGAATCCGACAACCTCTATCACCGAGTCCGCGCCCTCTTCTTCCTCCACGCCCTTCACCGTTTCCACCTCCCCCCTCAACTTGCCAGCCATCCTGTCGGGCAAATCCCCTTTGCAGGCCATCAGCATCTCCTCGATCGTCGCTTTCAAGAAGCCATCGATACTTTCCTAACCACCCAAAAGACCGAAGGACCAGGCGACGCCATTTCTTCAGCCCTCGCCAACGCCTACCATCAGCTCGCATTCCAAACTCTCGCCAATCAAGTGCGCAAGTCGGTCCGCACTGTACGCGGCAACCAGTGGATGTTCCGTATGGGACACCCCGCCGACCACCCTCTGCGTTTCCGCCCCGAACTCCTGACTTCAACCGGAAACTCCGCCCCCATCTTACTCGAGAGCACCCCCGTACGCATGGACCTTACCCATAGCGCTTGGTCCGACATTTTCTTTCTCGGAATGGATTTTCCTGAAGGCGCCAAAGTCATCAACGTCTCCGTCGACCTCGGCGTCCACGGCCGCGATGCTAAAACCGCTCCTCCTGTCGAAGCCTACCTCCGCGTCATCGACGAGCCCGTCATTCGGCTCACCTCTGTCGATCTCAAAGCCACCGCCACCATCGACAGCCTCGGAGAAGTCTTTGACTTTGCTAAAGACTACCTTGGACTTCTCAAGGCTGCCGTCATCGCCGCAGGTATCGTTCCTCCCGGCGTCGAAGGCTCCGGCCAAAAACTTTCCAACCTCCTTGAAAAACTCGTCGGCCCCGGACGAGGAATCGAACTCGTCTCCTCCGTAAACAATATCCCCAAGGGTTCCCGTCTCGCCGTCTCCACCAACCTCCTCGCCGCCCTCATTGGCGTCCTCATGCGCGCCACGGGCCAGACCCAATCTCTCACCGGCCCTCTGCAAGAAAACGAACGCCGGCTTATCCTCGCCCGCGCCATCCTCGGCGAATGGATCGGCGGCTCCGGCGGCGGCTGGCAAGATTCCGGCGGCGTCTGGCCTGGCATCAAACTCATTAGCGGCGAAGAGGCCGGCCCCGAAGACCCCGAGTATGGCATCTCACGCGGTCGCCTCATGCCCACTCACCATGTCTTTAGCGAAGATGAAATCCCCGCAAGTGCCCGCCAAGCTCTCCAAGACTCCCTCGTCCTTGTTCACGGCGGTATGGCCCAAAACGTCGGGCCCATTTTGGAAATGGTGAGTGAGAAATACCTCCTCCGTTCCAGCAAAGAATGGAAGGCCCGCCAAGAAGCCCTCGCCCTATTGGAGGAGCTCATCGAAGCCCTTAAAAAAGGCGACATCAAAGCCCTCGGAACTGCCACCACCAAGAACTTCTACGGTCCTCTTCAAACCATTATTCCTTGGGCAACCAACCTCTTCACCGAGACTCTCATCGCCCGCACCTTTCAACACTTTGGCGACGACTTCTGGGGTTTCTGGATGCTCGGTGGCATGTCAGGAGGCGGCATGGGATTCATCTTTGCCCCCCATCGCAAGGCCGAGGCTCAAGCCAAACTCGCCGAGCTCATGCTTGCCGAGAAACAGCGGCTCGAAAAGGCACTCCCTTTTGCGATGGACCCCGTCGTCTACGACTTCGCCATCAACCCCCACGGCACCGTCGCCAATCTGTTAGAAGACACCCAGTCCCTGTTACCCCCAGACTATTACCAAATCCACATCCCCCAGCTTCTCAGCAAGCCCCAGAATCAACTCACTAAGCTCCAACGCGCCGACCTCGCGACCTATCGCGCAGCCTCCCTCGACCACCCTCGTTTCCAGAATTCGATTCATCAACTCTTCGATAGCGTCCTCCCCAAGAACGCAGCCGATACCAGCCAAGGCGAAGGCAGCCTCACCAACCTTCTCACCAAAAACGGATTCGACCACAAGCTGCACGAATCCATCCGCGAAGACCTTCTCAGTGGGCGCTTTGGCCTGTCCCAAAACAGACTTCCCTCCAACACCGACCTCCAAGATGTCGAACCAGCAGACATCCTCGACACCGCCACCGCACCGAGCACCGAAGCTCGTAAAATCGGGGAAGCTGCCCTGCGTAATGGCGAAGTTGCCGTCGTCACTTTAGCAGCCGGAGCTGGCTCTCGCTGGACCGGTGGTGCCGGCACTTGCAAGGCCCTCAACCCCTTCGCTCCTCTCAGCGGGAACTTCAGAACCTTTCTCGAAGTCCACCTCGCCAAATCTCGCCTCATCTCCCAAGCCGCTGGATCCGCAGTGCCCCACGTCTTCACCACCTCCTTCCTCACCCACGAACCCACCCGCGCTTTTCTCGAGTCCGTTAAAAACTATCTATACCCCGGTTCCCTTCACCTCTCACAGGGCCAATCGGTAGGGCTTCGCATGATTCCCACCGAGCGCGACCTACGCTTCGCATGGGAAGAAGTTGCCCAACAACGCCTTGATGAACAGCAGGAAAAAGTCCGTGAGTCTGTGCGCTCCGCTCTCATCAATTGGGCACGCACTACTGGACAAGCCGCCGACTATACCGACAACCTTCCCCTCCAGTGCCTCCACCCCGTTGGACACTACTTCGAGATTCCCAACCTCATTCTCAACGGCACCCTCAAACAACTGTTAGAAGAACGCCCCCAACTCCGCACTCTTCTTCTTCACAACATCGATACCCTCGGAGCCAACCTCGACCCCACTCTTCTCGGCCATCATCGCCAGTCGGGACAAGGCCTCACTTTTGAAGTCATCAATCGTCGCCTCGAAGACCGAGGAGGTGGCCTCGCCCGCGTCAACGGTGCTCCCCGGCTTGTGGAAGGACTCGCCATGCCCAACGACGAAGCCGAGTTCAACCTCACCTACTACAACACCCTCACCACTTGGATCGACATCGACCAATTCCTATTCCTCATCGGCCTCACCCGCGATGATATTCTCAAAGATCGACAAGAGCTCATCCAAGGAGCTCTGCGTCGTCTCGCCCAACGCCTCCCCACCTACATCACCCTCAAAGACGTTAAAAAGCGCTGGGGCCACGGTCAGGAAGACGTCTTCCCTGTCACCCAATTCGAAAAACTCTGGGGCGACCTTACCACTTTACCAGAAGCAAACGTTGGCTACTTCGCCGTCTCCCGTCTGCGCGGCCAACAACTCAAAGACCCAGCCCAACTCGATGGCTGGATGCGAGACGGATCCGCCCAGCACGTGGAGTCCCTCTGCTCGTGGCTCAATTCCTAGGCGCTCTTTGGGAAAGAGTCTCCCCTCGAGCATCATCAGAAAAAAAGCACTCGTCCGGCCACCACCAGAATGAGTGCTCCCGTCCAGCGACGCACCATCGTCTCATCGAAGACGCCTTGCAAAAGGCGTGCTCCAATCACACCACCACCCGCCACCACCAGCGGCAACCAGCCAGGCTGAGACCAATCCGCTGAAGGAGTCAGCACCAAGAGCCCAACCGCGGAGTTGACCAAAATAAACCAAGTCCCCACCGCGGCCACCTCGCGAGCCTTCCCCGCTCCGAGCAAATGCAACACCGGCACCAAATAAATTCCTCCCCCAATTCCGGTCACCCCAGCCAAAAGACCTAAGAAAAACCCAATCCCGAGCAAGACGGTCAAAGCCAACTTTCTTTCCTCACGCTCGCTCACTTTTAAGAACAGCAAAACCCCAGCGACCAACAACGCCACTCCTAGAATCTGAAAAAAGAACCCCTCAGCAATCTTCCAATGAGCCCCCACCCAAACCCCAGGCACCGAGCTCGCCAACAACGGCAGCAAGAGTTCCTTCTTCACCTGCCTAGCTCGTAAGCTTGCCCATCCCCCGATGACGACCACGACCAAATTACAAGCGAGTGAAATGAGTCGAATGACCTCAGGACTCTCCCCCCGCCAAGCCAACACTGCCGTGTACGATGACCCACCCCCAAAGCCCACTGACGAGTAAAGCAGTGCGATAAAGAAAAAGAGGAAGATAAGAACGAACACCAGACTCAAGTTGTCGTCAGAAAGCACCTGCATCCATTCTAAAATCAGTAAATCCCCCTCAGCCCCTGCTCCTATTGCGGCAAATCCTCGAAAGACTCCCTCTCAACAACCCCGTAGTCCTGAGAATGCTCCGTCTTCTTACTCCCCTTTTCTTTCTTACCGCTGCTCTTTCGGGCCAACCTAATATCATCATTTTCCTGGCAGATGACCAAGGCTGGGGCGACTTGAGCCTCCACGGCAATAGCAACCTCGCAACCCCACACATTGACTCCCTAGCCACAGACGGAGCCTCCTTCGAACGCTTCTTTGTGTGCCCCGTCTGTGCACCCACCCGAGCGGAATTCCTAACAGGACGCTACTTTTGCCGCACCGGAGTAAGCGGAGTCTCAGAAGGCTTCGAGCGTATGAATCCCGACGAACTCACCCTTGCCGAGGTCTTCCAAAAAGCTGGTTATGCAACCGGCGCATTTGGAAAATGGCACAACGGCTCCCAACATCCCTACCATCCCAACTCCCAAGGTTTCGACGAATTCCTCGGCTTCACCTCGGGCCACTGGGGTCACTACTTCGATTCCCTCCTAGAGCATAATGGCAAGGTGACCCGCGGGGAGGGCTTTATCATCGACCACCTCACCACTGCCGCCATGGACTTCATCAGTGAGAATAAGGAAAAGCCTTTTCTCTGCTATTTACCCTACTGCACTCCACATTCCCCCATGCAAGTGCCCGACGAATTTTTCGACCGTGTCACACAGCGCGACCTCCACATGAAGCATCGCGAACCCAACAAAGAAGAGCCCGCCCACCTCAAAGCGGCTCTCGCCATGGTCGAAAATATCGACTGGAACGTGGGACGCGTTCTCAAACATCTCGACACCCTCGACCTTAGCAAAGAAACCATCGTCATCTACTTCTCCGACAACGGCCCCAACGGCTGGCGATGGAACGGCGACATGAAAGGCCGCAAGGGCAGCGTCGACGAAGGAGGTGTGCGCGTCCCCTGCCATATTCGCTATCCGGGCGTCATTCCCGCCGGCCGAGTTATCCCTCAAATCGCTGGGGCAATCGACCTTCTGCCTACCTTGAGCAAGCTTGCTGGCATCAATTTTCAACCAGTAAACTCTATCGATGGTCGCAATGTCACTCCTCTCCTAAGAGGGGAGAAAATCAACTGGCCGAGCCGAAATTTGATTTCCGTGTGGGGACAGGGAAAGAGAGAAAAGTGGAGCGTGCGGAACCAACAATACCGTTACCTTCATTCCGGAGAACTCTACGATTTAACCAACGACCTAGGTCAACGAACAAATATTGCACCCAATCACCCCCAGACTGCGGCCAACCTTCATCAAGTCGGCGCAAGCTATCTCAATGAGGTGGCAGCATTACGTAATGCTCCTCCAAAGCCCTTCAGCATCGGTCACGCAACGTTGACCAACCTTCCTGCCCGCGATGGCAAGGCCCACGGAAATATCATCCGCAGCGCTCGCGCTCCCAACTGCTCCTTCTTCTCCAACTGGACGACACTCGAAGATAAAATCACTTGGGAAGTCGAGGTCCACGAGACTGCCGATTACGAGGCCATTCTCTACTACACCTGCCCCTCGGAATCGGTGGGCTCCACTATTGAGATGTCCTTGGGAAAATCTAAGGTAAACGCCAAGGTTCAGCACGCTCATGATCCACAGCTTCGAGGCGCTGAGTCCGACCGCAGTTCCCGAGGAACAAGCGAATCCTATGTCAAAGACTTCAAACCCCTCTCACTTGGAACCCTCAAACTCAAAAAGGGCACCGACACCCTGACTCTCCAAGCCAAAGACATTCCGGGGGAAATGGTAGCCGACGTGCGCCTATTGGTCATCAAGAAGAAGGCATCATAAATCTCCACCCTCAATCCAGTTAAGACGCTCCCCCGTCCACTTCGCCTCCTTACCAAACCCGTTCTTCTGGTAGAATTTGCGCAAAGCTTGATAGCGCGAAGTCGGGTCAAAACCCACCGCACGCTGCAGCTTTCGCAAACAAACAGGGCACAGGTGCATCGGAGTTGAGTCACACTCTCGCAACGAGTTTGCTCCGTTCATGTTGCACTCATAGTGGATGCAATGCTTGATCCCAAACATGTGTCCCATCTCATGAGTCAGCACCTGACTCGCTCGCCGCAGCGCAATTTGATCCACGTCCCCCTCTACAGCCTCGAAGCTCAGCTTGGGATGGTAACGAGCAAAACTAAAAATTCCCACGCGACTCTTATAGGACGCTTGCCCAAAGACAAAGTTCCATCCCTCACCAGGATAGAGGTCCGTCATCGTAATCGCGATCACCCCATAGGCATCGCGAGGGACCTGTGTCCGAAGCCACTTAAGCATTTCGACCGAATTCCACTGTAAACTCCCGGTCAAACTGTTCTCGCGAGTCACTGCGGGAACTTTCTTATCAGGCATAGCGGGAAGAACTTTAACTACCATGGGCGTGTAGTAGAGCTCCATGTAGCGCTGAAGAACATGAAGGTCAGGTGAGGTCTCTTTCTCAAACCGACCCAGCGGAAGAACATACAAAGTATTCCGCCCTCCTTCCCCTGGACGATTTGGCTTCGAAGCCAAATACTGCGAAAACGTCTGCCCCTCCTCCTCATGCTGCGCCAACCAGTCCGCCCACTCAGGCTCTTTTTTCGCCTCAAAGTCATCACCAGCAGTGAAGGCATGCTGCAAAGATTTTTCCAACCCTGCCAATGACCCCACCGCCACCTTCCGCGCATCCGCATTGGGCGCCACGAAATCCGCTAACACCCAACTCGCCGCCATTGCCAAGACACCCAACGGGAAGACGATCTTTATTTGCGAGAAGAGCCTCATCTGACATACTAACGAAGTATCTCCTCTTTTTCTTATGAAAATTCTATGCCTTTCTCTCCTCATGGTCACAACTCTGCTTTCCAACCCCTCCGATTGGAAGAAAGACCGCTTTCAACACCAAGAGCTCACACTTCCCTACGCCAGTCACCGCAGCGGCCCGAAAGAAGAAAAAATTCCCCTCGTTCTCTTTCTCCATGGCGCAGGAGAACGTGGCGACGACAACAAGTCCCAGCTCACACACGGCATGCCCGAACTTCTGGCTTGGCTCGAGAAGACAAACCAGCCTTGTCACATCATCGCCCCTCAGTGCCCAAGCGACATGTGGTGGTCCGAAGCCACCGACTATAAAGACCCCGAGGGCATTCGCCTCTCTCCCAAACAACCCCGCCTCGATGCCCTCCTCGCCCTCGTTGAAAAGACCGTCAGCGAGCACCCCATTGACCGCAGCCGCATCTATCTCACCGGACTCTCAATGGGAGGCTATGGCACCTTTGCCCTCCTTTCCAAGTCCCCCGAAACTTGGGCCGCCGCCCTGCCCGTTTGCGGGGGTGGAGACGCAACCCTCGTGGCGAAATACAAAAATATTCCTCTCCACATCACCCATGGGGCCGACGACATCATTGTTCCCGCTGAAATGTCGCGCCACCTTGTCAAAGCCCTCAAAGAAGCAGGAGCGGCGCAACTTCACTACACCGAGATGCTTCTCACCAACCATGATTCTTGGACGGCGACCTATCGCAATCCCAAATTCTGGGAATGGATGTTTGCGCAGTCCAAAGCCAATGATACCGAGTAACGAACCACCCATCCCCTGTTAGGAATCAATCTGCACTTGGCAAGTGACTTTGCGGCTTTCAAAGTCTTTCCCATGAGAGGCTACTTGCTGATTTTCCTCACACTTATTGGGTTCTTTCCCATCGGAGCGCATGAAGTTGAACAGCACTTTATGCGTCTCACCCTTGAGGACGATCACCTGACCGCTCGGCTCGAGATGGATGCCGGCTACGCCTTGCCTGAGATGCGCTCCAATGAGGACGACACCAGGCCTACCGGTGAGTGGTTCGATGCTCTGTCAGCAGAAGAGAAACAGCGTATCAAAGTCGAAGGGCAGAAATATCTCCAAGAAGTCCTCGTTCTTCAAGTCAACGGAATGCCGGTCTCGCTCGAAATCACTTTCGCGCAATGGGGCACGGAATGGACGAAATACTTTCAGGACCGCTCCGACACCTTCACCCGCATGGTCTGGAATATTCACTGGGACTATGGCTCCCAAAAAGGAGACCTCGAACTCTTTTGGCACGAAGGGGAAGACGGTCCCTCACTCGCTCTTGCCACTATTTCTAACAAGCGTGAGCTCCCTCTGGTCACCGTTTCTCAAGGCGAAATTTACTCTCTCGCTTCAATTGACGGCACTGAAGAAAGCGAACCCGTTGTTGTGGAGCATGGCTTCTCCTTTTTCAACTGGCTCAAACAAGGCTTCCTCCACGTGATCCCCGCTGGCCTCGATCACATCCTCTTCATCCTCGGTATCTTCCTTCTCTCTCCACAACTCAAGCCCCTCCTGACCCAAAGCCTCGTCTTCACCCTTGCTCACTCCATCACTCTCGGCCTTACCGTGGCGGGAAAAATTCCTTTCAACGGCAACATCATCGAGCCCCTCATCGCCCTGAGTATCGCCTATGTCGCCATCGAAAACCTCTTTCTCAAAGAACTCAAGCCCTGGCGCCTCGGCCTCATCTTCGCACTCGGTCTTTTGCACGGCATGGGCTTCGGCAGCGTGATGAGCGAGCTGCCCGTGGAGCCGGGAGCCCTCGTTGTCCCCATCATTGGCTTCAATCTCGGAGTGGAAGCCGCCCAAATCACCATCCTCCTGATTGCCTTAGGAGTCACCGTCTGGTGGAACGAAAAGAAGGAATACAACTACCTCCGCATCGCCGCCTCCCTTGCGATAGCCGCCACTGGACTCTTCTGGACTGTGGAGAGAATATTCTTCTAGATCGACTTGGGCCTGCGGACCGCGGGTTTTCAGCCCGCCCCGCCAGTCTGTCCTATGGAAGCGAAGCGAGCGAAACCATCTGGAGCGTGGTCTTTGCAAGCTGCTACCCCAAATTAGCTGAGTTCAGGGTAGGCCTGCCCGCCTCTTCCTGGAAAAGAAAGCCACCCTCCCACCCTTCCGCGAACCAACGGCTTCAAACGCCACGCTCCGGAGCCTGCGCCCTTCGCGAAGAAATCTAATTTTTCGCCCACTTTTTTGTCCGGCCTCTCTTTCCTTTCCCAACAAGAGAATGAAGCCCTCTGAACTCTCCGCACTCTTTCGATGCTCACGGTTCTTGCTTCCCAACCAGAAACCAATCAGATGAACAATCCATTCGCACATTCAATCAAGAACCTAACCATTGCCCTTGTGGCTTTTGCTGCCTTACTCGGGAGGCTTCAAGCCACCACCGTCATCGAAGACACCTTCTCTCGCACAGGAGCGCTCAACAATTCCACCACCGACTCGGGCCAAACTTGGATCGGCAGCGGATGGACCACCAATGGCAGTGAGGTCAGCATCTCGGGAGGCACCGCTTCCCGAATCGGTAGCCTGACTCTCGCAACCAACACCCACTACGTCCTCTCCATGGACGTCAACGTCATGACCGGGGGCACCAATGGTAGTCAGGACTGGATCGGGTTTGGCTTCACCACCTCTTCCGGCAATGTGGCCTCCTCATCGCGTGGTTTCATGCTGCATCGACGCACCGCTCAAGTTCAGTTTTTCTCCAGTGGAACCAACGGAGCTCAGAGCGCCCCTTCGACCTCTCCCTTTCCTAACAGCATGGAAATTCACCTCACCACGGGAGCCAACCTCGCAAACTCGACCCTGAGCTACAAGCTGAATGGTGTGGTCGTGGGAAACAGTGTGACCACCGACGCTTCCCCCGTCGACTCGGTCTTCGTGGGAAACATCAGCAACTCGACCGGCACCGTTGACAACTTCGTTCTCACCGCGAATCCCATTCCCGGCACCGATAGCTTTCCAGGTTTTTCGATGAATTTTGTCGAAATCGGAGAAGCCGGTAATGCGGACGACAATACTGGCAACGGCGCAGTCGGTTCTCCTTACCGCATCGCAAAATACGAAGTGAGCCGCAGCATGATCGACGCCTACAATCTCAACAGCGGCGGCCCCACACTCACCATGGCAGACATGACCTCCTACAATGCCAATGGCGGGGACCGACCAGCGACTGGCATCAGTTGGAACGAGGCCGCCCGCTTCGTCAATTGGCTCAATACCAGTCAAGGTCATGCGCCGGCCTATAAGTTCACCACCAATGGAGGCAACGACGACATCGCGCTCTGGACCTCACAAGATTCCGGCTACGATCCCACCAATGCCTTCCGCAATTCCAATGCCTTTTACTTCCTGCCCAGCGAAGACGAATGGTATAAGGCTGCCTACTTTGACCCGGCCCTCAATGGCGGCTCGGGTGGCTACTGGGACTACCCCACAGGCAGTGATAGTTTTCCCTCCGCAGTCGCCAACGGAACCACTTCTGGCACAGCGGTCTATTCTCAATCCGGAGCTGGCGAAGGTCCCGCGGACATCTTCAACGCAGGCGGGCTGAGCGCCCTTGGGACCACGGCCCAGGGTGGCAATGCCAGAGAGTGGACGGAATCAGGGTTCACGCAGCCCAACGATTCGGCCACCGAGATTCGAGTGGCGCGTGGGGGCTACTGGCTCCTCAACGAAATGAATGCCGGGGTCAAAAGCGCTCATCAACGGACCTTTGAATTCGAAGGCTTGGGCTTCCGTGTTGCTTCCATTCTCGCACCCGAAATCGCGGTGGAAAACTCCCTCGGAACGGACTTAGCGAGCACCCTTTCCACCCAAAACTTCGGCAGCCTCTTACTGGGCGATACCAGCCCGCCGGAAACTTTCACCATTTGCAACAACGGAAGCGCTCCCCTCACCGGACTCGTCGCCACTTTGAGTGGAAGCGATACCAGTGAGTTTGCCTTAAACACAAATCTAACAGGAACAACTCTCGCGCCCGGCGAGTGCATCACCGTCGAGGTCACCTATACTCCGACCACTGAAAGCTCGCACACCGCGACCCTAGAAATAGCGAGTAACGACGCGGACGAAAACCCCTTCCTGATCAACTTAATCGGAAGCGGAGTGACGCCCTACCTCATCGCTCAGCAAGCTTGCCTCACAGGCAACGCTCCTGATTTCGGAGATGAATACGGCTACTCGGTAGCGATTTCCGAAGACGGAAGCACAGTGGTGGTTGGAGCCTACAATGAAGACAGCGCGTCCACTGGCATCAATGGTGACGAATCCGATAATAGCCGCACCGATTCGGGTGCCGTTTATGTCTATTCACGCAGTGGTGGAACTTTGACGCAACAAGCTTATTTGAAAGCGAGCAACGCAGGCGTCAACGATGCCTTTGGGTGGTCAGTCGACATCTGGGACGACACCATCGTGGTGGGAGCCTATCGAGAAGAAAGCGGTATCGCCGGAATCAACGTTCCTGGCGCAGGCTCCGATAATTCGGTATCATTGGCGGGAGCCGCTTATGTCTTTCAGCGCACCGGAACGACATGGAGCGAGCAAGCTTATCTGAAGTCGCCGGACCCCGGCTTGGGCGATCGATTTGGTTACTCCGTGGCGATTTCCAACGAACGAATCGCGGTCGGATCGCCTTTGGAAGATAGCGGAACAAACGACCCCACCAACAATTCCGCTGGAAACTCGGGAGCCGTTTTTCTCTTTAAACGACTGGTGGGGGTTTGGAGTACAGACGACTACCTTAAGGCCTCCAATCTCCAAGCTGGCGATGAGTTCGGCTTCTCAGTAGCTCTCGATAGCAACCTACTGGTCGTTGGAGCTCCCCTGGAAGACAGCAACTTGAGTGGAAATGAAAACGACAACAGCGTGGGTGCTTCAGGCGCTGCTTACGTTTTTGAGAACAACAGTGGCTGGAGCCAAATCGCCTATCTGAAGGCTAACAATCCGGATATTGAAGACCTATTCGGTTGGTCTGTATCTATCGCTGCCGACACCGTTCTCGTCGGTGCCCCCCAGGAAGATTCGAATGCCACCGGAGTGGACGGCGATGAAAGCAACAACAGCGCCCTAGATTCTGGAGCCGCTTACGTCTTTCGACCCAGCGGCAGCAACTGGAGCCAAACAAGTTATCTCAAGCCCAACACCACGGATGCGGGAGACCGCTACGGAGTGTGGGTCACAATGACCAAAACCACCCTCGCAGTCGGAGCCTCTCTGGAAGACAGCAGCAGCGTCAATGTGAACGGAGACGAATCCGATAACAGCGTGGGCGCTTCCGGTTCGGTGCGCGTCTATATCAGCTGGGGAGGCTCTTGGCTCGAAAAGGCCTACCTCAAAGCTTCCGAAGTCGGGAGCTCCTACACCTTCGGGCAAGCGCTCGCCATCTCTGACTTCGGTATGGTAGTTGGTTCGCGCGGAGTCCGCTCGGGTCCGGGGAACACCACAAGTGGAGCCGCTTATGTTTACGACTTCCTTCCAGAAATCAAAGTGGAAGAACCTGTTGGTAACGACCTCACGAACGGATTCGCAACCGTAGACCTAGGTGCTGGACTGGTCGACAGCCCCGCTCTCACAAAAACAATCACCATTTGCAACGAGGGCTTTGGTTTGCTCTCCGGACTCTCGGTCAACGTCTCAGGTCCGCATGCTGGGGATTTTGTAGTCGATAGCAGCTTGTTAGGCAGTCAGCTCTCCCCCTGTGCTTGCCGGACCATTACCGTTTCCTTCACTCCTAGCGGAGAGGGTTCACGCACCGCCACCTTGTCGATTGCAAGTAACGACCTCGATGAAAACCCCTTCGAGATTGCACTCACCGGCGTGGGAATCGTTCCTCCCGATATTGCACAAGAGGTCTACTTCAAAGCATCCAACACCGGAAACGGTGACCAATTCGGCTGCTCTGTTTCCGTGTGGGAAAACACCGTCGCTATTGGAGCCTACTCTGAGGACAGCGATGCCGTAGGAATCAACCAGGACATGAACAACAATAACACGGGGGGATCGGGAGCGGTTTACATCTATGTGCGAGACCCCGACAACTGCGAATGGAGCCTGCAAGCAACCATCAAATCCTCAAACCCAGATTCAGGCGACAGCTTCGGAGGCAAAGTCTCGCTCTACGGTGACACCCTTGCGGTGGGAGCGCTTGCCGAAGACAGTTCCGCCATTGGTATCAACGGAAACCAGGCAGACAATAGCTTCTCAAACTCGGGGGCGGTCTATCTCTTCGTTCGCAATGGCACCACGTGGACCCAGCAGGCCTATGTCAAGGCTTCCAATACAGGTGACGGAGACCGCTTTGGAGAAGAGCTCTCTCTGGCTGGAGACACCCTCGTCGTCGGTGCCGCTTGGGAAGACAGTTCGGCAACTGGAGTTAACGGAGACCAAGGCGATGATGTCGATACCAGCACCGCTCTAGCACAAGGGCAGCAATCGGGTGCCGCTTATGTATTCGTGAGAAACGGCAACAACTGGACCCAAGAGGCCTACCTCAAAGCATCCAACACCGCTCGCGGAGACCTCTTTGGCTCTTCGGTCGCAGTTTCTGGAGACACTGTTATCGTGGGCGCTTCGGGAGAAAATAGCGAAGCTCCGGGAGCCAATGGACTCAACGGTGACTTTGGAGCTGCCTACATCTTTGTTAGAACCAATGGCAACTGGAACCAACAAGCCTCCTTAAAAGCCTCTAACAAGGGCCCTGCCGATCGCTTCGGAACTGCAGTGGCGCTCGAAGGGGACACCGCCGTCGTTTGTGCACCCTACGAGGGTGATAGCTCGGTCGACAAAGCTGGTGCCGCCTACGTTTTCACTCGGGACAACTCTAACAACTGGACGGAACAAGCCTATCTCAAGGCCTCAAATCCAGGTAATGGTGACCGCTTTGGATGGTCCGCCTCTCTCTCAGGGGACCTCCTCTTGATCGGCAGCCCTTACGAGGAAAGCCAATCGGTGGGAGTCAATGGTGGGAATCAAAACGATGATAGCCTTACTCGTGCTGGAGCAACCTATCTCTTCCAAAATATCGCAGGGACTTGGACTCAGCAGGTCTTCCTCAAAGCATCAAATACGGGAGAAGACGATGAGTTTGGTTGGTCAGTTGACATCTACGGATCGACCATCTTCGTCGGAGCTAAGGGAGAAAAAAGCAACTCCATCGGAGTCAACAGTAATCAAAGTGATAACAGCCTAACAGTCGCAGGTGCGGCTTACCTCTTTGAGACCCCCAGCACAGCCTCCATTGCTTTGGCACAGTACGATGCCGCAGTGGCACAAGCAGGATTGATAGGAGCAGATGCTCTACCGACTGCTATCCCCTTTGGCGACGGCATCTCCAACTTGATGAAGTACGCCTTCAACTTGAACCTTGCAGGCCCTGATTCACAAACCATGAATCTCGGAGGAAGCTCTGGTTTGCCTTGGACTGGAATCGTAGACATCAACGGGCAGCTGTTCTTACAACTCGAATACTTGATCCGGAAGGAATGCGTATTGGTCTATACCCCGCAAAAGTCCACCACCCTGCTGCCGAATTCGTTTGTTCCCTTCACGGGTAACGTGACCATCACCAGCATCGATAGCAACTGGTCTCGAGGCACCATTCTTGAACCCGTTGATTCCACAACCCAATCGGGTTGCTTCTATCGTGTCTGGGTGGAGTTTCCCTAACCCAAGAATTTTCACAGCAATCCAAAAGCCTACTGCCTCTCATGGCAGTAGGCTTTTTTCGCAATCAATAACCGCACCTCTTTGCGACTAAGGACATTTTAACGAATTCAGGCTCGCCATTTCATGACAAAATCATTATAAGATGCCGTGCATTCAATTCCCGTTCAACTTCAAGACCTCTTGAAGACCCGGATTGAGGGCCCCTGTTCACCCCTTATATGAAAACTGCGATTGTTACTGGCTCCAGCGGCCTCATCGGTTCAGAGACCGTCAAAACCCTCCTCAAAAACGGCCACCGGGTCGTCGGTATCGACAACAACATGCGTGCCTACTTCTTCGGTGACGAAGCCTCCACCGCCGGCACCACCTCCGAGCTACAGGATCTTTCTCAGAACTTCGTCCACGAAGCGGTAGACATTCGTAACTTTGAAGACGTGGCCGCTATCTTCCAAAAATATGGCAGCGATATCGACCTCATCGTCCACACCGCTGCGCAACCTTCTCATGACTGGGCGGCCAAAGAGCCCCTCACCGACTTCGGCGTTAATGCTACCGGCACTCTCCACATGTTAGAGGCCACTCGACTGCACGCCCCCGAAGCCGTCTTCATCTTCACTTCTACCAATAAAGTCTACGGCGACCGCCCCAACGAACTCCCTCTCATTGAGCAAGAGCTCCGTTGGGAAATCGACCCTTCTCACGCTTACCAAATCGGCATCGACGAAAATATGTCCATCGACATGTGCAAGCACTCCGTCTTCGGAGCCAGCAAAGTCGCTGCCGACGTCATGGTGCAGGAATACGGCAAATACTTCGGCATGAAGACCGCCGTTTTCCGTGGTGGCTGCCTCACCGGCCCCGCCCACGCTGGTGCCGAGCTGCACGGCTTCCTCGCCTACCTCATGAAGTGCATCGTCAACAAAAACCCTTACCGCATCTTCGGCTACAAGGGTAAGCAGGTGCGCGACAACATTCACGCCCACGACCTTGTCCAATCCTTCATGCACTTCTACCGCGCCCCTCGCAGCGGCGAAGTCTACAACATCGGCGGTTCCCGTCATTCCAACTGCTCCATGATGGAAGCCATTCGTAAGGGCGAAGAACTCTCCGGCAACAAGCTCGAGTTCAGCTACCTCGAAGACAACCGCATCGGCGACCACATCTGGTATATTTCTGACGTTCGTAAGTTCCAAAGCCACTACCCTGACTGGAAATACGAATACGACATCGACGGCATTCTCGGCGAAATCTACGAGGCTTGCATCGGTTAGGAATTCTCACTTCAATTTTCGACACCGAGTCTCAGAGGTAACACGGAACTTCTTTTTTGAAGTTTAACGCGGCCTTTCTCTGGGGCCCTCTTTGCCTTTAAGACTCTGAGTCAAAGAACGCTCTCTCATGAAGCCCAACGTCCTTATCACCTTCGACGGCCACACCCCCTACTTGGCTTTCCGAGTCACTGCTCTGCAAGAGGAGATTAAGAAACGTGGACTCGAGGATAAAATCCGTCTTCGCGTTCTTCTTCTCTCCACCAAGGACCCCAACTATAACTGGCAGGACGCCGAAATCGAGTCTGAGTATGGCGGCGTCCCCGTCACCATCTTCCCCCATCAATTCCACGGCCTCGGCTTCCGCTCCTACGCCTCCGGACTCGCCCTCCGCACCGCATGGGAAACCTTCGTCGACGTCCTCTCTAACAAACCCAAAATCGCCTTCCTCGGTGGCTACGACCGACCCAGCAGTCTCCTCATCGGCCTGCTAGGACGCCTCCTCTTTTTCAAGACTGGTCCCATGCACGACTCGCGCTTCAACGATGCCGAGTCCTTTTCAAAATCCTTTTCAATGGAAGCCGCCAAGGTGCCCTTCATGCGTATCTATCACTTCTTCATGTGCTCCGGCCAGGAATGTGTAGACTACACCCGCTTTCTCGCGGGCACCAAGCGCCCTGCCCAATTTGCAGGCTGGAACGTGCTCGACAATGAAGACATCGCCAAGCGAGCCGACAACGAAGAGAACGACGCCTCCATCCGCGAAACTTTCGGGTTGAGCGAAGGCGAGAAGTTCTTCTTCATGCCCGTGCGTTACATTGCCAAGAAGAACATCCCGCGCGTCATCGAAGCCTACGCCGCCGCCAACGCACAGACCGACACCTTCCCCCGCCTCGTGATGGCCGGCAAAGGTGAACTCCGCGAAGACGTGGAAGCGCTCATCGCCGAAAAGAATCTCACCGATCGCATCACCTTGGTCGACTGGCTCCCCTACGAACAAATTCCTCGCGCGGCCAAATTAGCTGAAACAGTCTTGTTAGCGAGCACCCACGACCAATGGGGCCTCACCATCAACGAAGCCCTTGCTGCCGGCGCTCCCGTCATTGTCTCCAACCGAGCAGGCGCCCATGAGATTGTGCAGAACAACGTCAACGGCTTCACCTTCACCCCTCAAAATACGGATCACATTACCGCCCTGCTCCATCAACTCGGCACCCAATCCGATCTCGTCAACCGCCTCCGCCAAGGAGCGCGCCCAAGTATGGAAAGCTTTTCCAGCACCCAATTCGTGGACGCCTGGTTCGAGATTTTCGATAAGTATCTCTAGTTCAAATTTCTCATGGGATGGGAATCATACCCTCATCTCGCGCGTCAGCGGTCACTGAACCGGTAGGGCTGCACGGCTCGGTCCGCCCAAATTATTCATTGAGATTTTGGCCACTTTTCCAAATGGACTGACACCTTCGTCCCAAGCGGAAGATCGCCACAAAGGGTTGGCAATCCTTCCAAAGACGTTTCCTTAGCTACGAGAAAAAGCCGCATACCATTCAATGGATAACAACGGCGCGGCGGGCCGCCACTCCCTACCGATTCAGTGACCGCTGACGCCCAAGAAGAGAGGTGAACGGCGAGCTACTCACTCAACAAATCGGTAATCGCATCCGAAATCGCCTCATTCTCAGGCAAGGCCATGACGCGACCATCTTCATGACGAAGCTCTCCAGCCGCGCCATCGACGATGATGCTTCTTCCTGGCTGCGATATCAACTCGGTGAGCTGTTCTTCATCATCTACACGCTGCAGCAACTTGCTTTCGAAATAGCCACTCTCCTCGATGGCCGCCAACTGCTCGTCATCGAGTTGATACAATAAAATCGTGGTCGCCGCCTGGGTAGGAACCTCGGTCGTTCCTCGCATCGACTCATTTGGCTTCACAGGATTCGAGCGCATCAATAACGACATCAACACCCCCACAAGGACCAAAGCCGCCAAGCTTCCCGAAAAGGCAGGCTGAGCAAAAAGACTCTGCAGCTTTGCCCAAATTCCTTCGCCCGCTTGGGCGGAAGGCCGCACCGCCGCAGCTTCCTCGCCATATTGACTCTTCAGCCGTTCACGCAAATCATCGGGCATAGGCGGAACCTCCTCATCACGGCTGGGCCTAAGGCTTTTTTCGAGAACTTCGGTAATACCTTTTAATTCTTCAGGAGTTTCGTTTGAGGGGGAATTCTTCATTATTTCGGGGATATATCCATAACCGAAGCCTAGGGGCCTCGTTTTCAACTTTGCAGCACTTTTGCCAATTTGTGCAATGCTCCGTGCAAGTGCTCATTCAGAATCCGCCTCTTTTTCGACGTCGAATCCGCTAGCGATAAATCCAATTTAGAGAGAATTTCCTCCTCCTCCAACAACTCGCCCATGGTGTGAGTCTGTCCCACATGCACCGCAAAAACCAACTCCCACTCCAACGGACTCAACTCATCCTCACAAAGCTCATAAATGCGATCGAAAGTCAGATCCTTCGGGTCTCCGAAGGCGCGCGCTGACTTATCCTCAAATTGCCGCGTATTCTCCCTTACTTCCGTCAAATCCTCATAGGAATGTTGGGTATTGGGTTGATTCTTCAGGGAAGACTGCCGCCGCCGCCAATCAATGGCTCGAAACTGAAGCATCTTTGTAAAGAGCGGAATCACCTCCTCAAAGACCACGATGGTCTCGATCGGAGCTCGTTGATCCGAGCCCTTGAGACGGGGCAATTCCGCAAACGTCTCGATGTAAACATCCTCCGCATCCTGATCCCGCAGGCCCTTACGCCCCAAGGCGGCAAAGCCGAAAGGTCGTAAGAATGGCACAAGGTCACTCCACTCCTTATCTCCAAACGAGGTGCCATCAAAATCCCGCTTCTGCAAACGAGTGAGATTCAAGTTGGATGGGTAGCGCTGGTCTTCTGGATCGTGATGAAGCTGAACATCCCCTTGTTCTTCCCGCTCCCTCTTCACTTGATGGCGAGAAGTCTCGTAGGCTTCATCCAATAGTGCTGCTGAAAAAGCAGGCTTGCCCGGCAACTCTGGATAACGTGCCAACAGACGGTCCCACAGCTCCATCACTTGCGCCTGAGTCACCTCTTCTGGCAGCAAGACACCCTCCACCGGACGCCGATAGCGTGCATAACACGCCGACCAGAGCCTCTCAAAAAACGGTGCGTCGAATCCGTCCATCCTCCAGCAGTGTAACGTTCTCATTCAGAAGCAAAAGACGGAAATTTACACCAACCTCCTTCGCCACTCCAAACCTCTCTGCATCTGAGAACAGCAGGCCATTGAACAAGAAAACTTATAATCAGAGAACCCTAGGGATTAATGCGGGTTGAAATTGAGTTGTGTCCGAGCGCGCATCGTCGCCATATTGAAGAATGCCCACATACGTATATGAGACGATTCCACTGAATGCCGATGAAGCCCCTGTTCGCTTCGAGGTCAAACAGAGCATGAACGCCCCCAAGCTAACCGAACACCCTGACAGCGGAACGCCCGTTCGGCGGCTCATCTCGAGCGGATTTGCCATTTTCAAAAAAGAACGCCAATCCATAGGCTCAGTGACGGATCCCTCGTGGTCACTCAAAGACTAAATTGACCGCCCTCGCCCCCCCAGAGTGCTAACCACTTCATTGAGAAGGCTTCGCCATCGGACTGTAAGACGCTCCGCAGTTCATCGGTAACGCAGTTCATCGGTATACTAGGACCTGTTCAGGCATCGCCTTTTCTCATGCTCGCACCCATACGTTCCCCTCGCCCTGTCAGCTACGGCCTCGTCAGCTTTGTCATCTTGCTGTCCAGCCATTGCTTGCTGTGGGCCAACCCACCAAGTGGCAAGACAGAGCTAAGCCACGAGCAAAGCCCAGAGATTACCATCGTGAAATATCGCGACTTTGGTGCCATAGGCGACGGGAAGTCCGACGATTTTGAGGCATTGGCCAAGGCTCATGATTTCGCCAATTCCAACGAGCTTCCAGTCAGAGCGGAGGACGGAGTCACTTACTACCTCGGCGGGGCGAACCGAACGATTAACATCGAGACCTCCACCGATTTCGGGACCGCGAAATTCATCATCGACGATACGAGCTTGGAAAACTTCAGGGCGAATCTCTTCTCAGTAAATTCCACGTTCAAGCCTCTCAATCTCAAGACAATCGAATCCCTGAAGCAGAACCAACCCGCGATTGACGTGGGGCTTCCGGCCTCTTGTGTCGTCACGGTCACCGACTCGAAGGTCAAACGCTTTATCCGCCGTGGCCGAAACCAGAATAACGGTTCCTCGCAGACCGATGTTTTCCTCGTGGACAACAATGGGAAGGTGGATCCCAAGACCCCCATCATCTGGGACTTCAACCACATCTCCAAAATTGAGGCGCTGCCTATCGATAAGGAAGCACTCTTTATCACCGGGGGAGAATTCACCACAATCGCCAATGCTTCTGACGTTACCGATTATTACGCGAGAGGGATTGCCATCCGTCGCTCCAATGTGACGGTCGATGGACTCGTTCACCTCATCAAGGGCGAAGGTCCGACTGGCGCGCCCTACCGCGGGTTTCTTGATATTGCTCAATGCGCCCATGTCGTGGTGAAAAACACCATCCTAACCGGTCACAAGACCTACAGAAAAACAGGTAACGCAGGCAAGGAAGTGGCCATGGGCTCCTATGACATCAACATGAACCGAGCGTTGAACGTCACCCTATTAAATTGTCACCAAAGTAACGACATCATGGATTCCAAGTATTGGGGTATCGTCGGCTCCAACTTCTGTAAGAATCTCACCTTCGACAACTGTTCTCTTTCCCGCTTCGACGCCCATCAGGGAGTGACCAACGCCACGATCCGCAACTCCACTATCGGCTACATGGGAGTCAAGCTCACGGGCGGCGGTAGTTTTCTCATGGAGAACACCACCGTAACGAGCCGAAACCTCATCGACCTGCGCTCGGACTATGGCAGCACTTGGAATGGAGATATTACGGTCCGCAATTGTCAATTCGTCCTAAGCGGAAAAAGTTCGGGCGCAAGTCTACTAGCGGGCTTCAACGACGGGCAGCACGACTTCGGCTACCCCTGCCACATGCCCTCGCGCATCTTCATAGACAAGCTCAAGATCGTCGACTCCAAGACATCGAAAGACGAGAAAAGCACTACTATCTTCGCGAACTTCAATCCGAAGCTGACCAATGACTCCTACAAGGAAAAATATCCCTACACGCTCACTCAACAGGCCATCCTCAAGGACGTCACTACAGAAAGCGGACAGCCGCTGCGTCTTAGCGACAATCCCTCCATGTTCAGAAATGTTCAGGTGAGCCGAAGGTAGAAACACTCTTTAAGAACGCTCTCTCCTCCTATTTTTTCAGCCGATAAAGCCTCGCTAAGAACTGGCTCATCTCTCCCAACTCCGCGTCGCTCAGCGGACGTTCGAAGATGAGGAAGCGGGCCATCTGTCCATGGAAAGACTCTTTGCCCGGATGGTTGATGGCATCGCGTTCTTGGCCGATGGCCATCTTGGAAGGGTTGGCCTCGGGATTCACTGGCACCGGCTTTTGAACGACGGGAGTTGTTGAGTTGAGGAACAGCTCCAAATCGACCTCTTCTTGCCCCGCACCCATGCGCCCCATGACGAGATAAAAACGGTCTTCCTCAATCGGTTCGGCGCTTACCACGCAAGGATTGAGTTCCTCATCCCAGAGGCCGGGCTTCTTGCGTTTTCCTTTGCCGTCGGGCTGAGGCGCAAGGCCATTGCGAGTCCCCATCCAGACGCGATTATCATCCATCAAATTCCCCCAGAAACCATCGTAGGGATGACCGTTGCGAAGATTACCGAAGAAAGAATTCACATCCTTCTTCCCGACGTGTTGCTTGGTCACCGACATCACTGACAACCAAGTGTAGCCACTCCCTGTCACCAGATGGTCAAAGGCGTCCTCATGATGATTAATCAGTTCCTGCTCTTCAAAAAGGAGCGCGCTGTGACCGCCGAGATCGGAAACATTCTCCTTCAGAGTGGGCCGCCCAGAGCCAGCAACTTTGCGACCCTCATCTTGTTTCACAAAGACGTCGGCGACACTCCCCTTTACTTGATTGCGCCAAGCCTTCACTCGATCACCGTCTTCGGTTTCGACTCCCGTGTTGGCATTAAGGTCCAAGACCAACCCCTTCGTCACCGGAAGCGCCCTTACCTCTTCCGCTTGGATAATAGAACTTGTTAGAAAGATGAAAGAAATCGCTAACCCCATATTCTCAGTAAGCCTTTTGCTAGTTTTCAAAACAGAGTTTTTCATGAGATAAGTCAATTGAAGTCGAAGTGATTAAACTACTTCTTCTTACCCTTCCACATCACGATTTCAGCATCGTTGCATTGCTTGGGCCCTGGAGTGCTGCGCCCTTCGGCGATGTCTTTTTCAAGGAAAGCGATCAACTTGGCAACCACCTCCGGCTTCTCTTCGTAGAGGTTTTTCGTTTCGCCGGGGTCGGCTTCCATGTCGTAAAGCTGACCCTCGGGGCTTCCTTTGACGTTGGGCGCCTTCGACCAACCTCCCGAGCCCTTCGTGAGGAGAAGCTTCCACTTGCCATGGCGATACGCGAACGACCCGCTAATAGAGTGATGAATCATCCCGTTGCGCTTCGAAACAACCGTCTCACCCTTGAGCGCAGGAAGCATGCTCTCACTGTCGGGACCCGCTTCGGGAACCAAGGTCTCTCCCAAAATATCGGCGCAAGTCGCCATGAGGTCCGATTGGCAAATCAGTTGGTCGGAGACGGTATTCGCTTTCACTTGGGCGGGCCAACGAACGATGAAAGGCACGCGGTGACCGCCGTCCCAAAGGTCGGCCTTAGCTCCACGGAATTGTGCGCTCGCAAAGTGCCCTTTGCTCTCAAGATCTTTAAAGTCGGCCCGAGGCGAACAGCCGTTGTCGCTGGTCACAATGAAGAGGGTATTCTCGCCAAATCCGTGCTCGTCGATGGCATCCGCAATCTGACCAATGACGTGGTCCGTCTGCATTTGGAAGTCGGCATAATCACCAAGACCGGTTTTCCCCTTCCATTCCTCGGAGGGTAAAATCGGGGTGTGAGGTGAGGCGAGCGGGACATAGAGAAAGAAGGGTTTGTCTGCTTTCTGCTTCGCAATATACTCGGCTGATTTGTTGCCGATTTCAGGGAGGACATCGACAGCCTCAAAATCAGGCTCAGCCGCGCCTTTGCGATGAAAGGCTTTCGTGGCCGTGCCTTCGCCAACAAAGCGATCGTTGAGAATGTAAAGATAGGGCGGCATATCGAGGGAAGCCGAAATGCCGTAGAAGTAGTCGAATCCAAGGTCGATGGGGCCGCCCGCAATGCGCCCGCTCCAGTCGATGTTCTCAGCAGTCTTAGCACCCTTCTTCAGCGTCCCCCCATCAGTAGACGGCAACCCGAGACCGAGATGCCATTTACCAACGATGGCGGTGGTGTAATCGTGTTGCTTGAGGAAAGAAGCGACCGTTGCGCGCTCGGGGTTGATGAGCGGAGGGCTATACCCGCACAGAACAGAGCGTTGCAGGCGCGTACGCCAGTTATATCGCCCAGTCAAAATACCATAGCGAGTCGGAGTGCAAACAGAAGAGGTAGTATGAGCGTCAGTGAATCGCATCCCCTCCTCGGCAAGACGGTCCATGTGCGGAGTGGGAATTTTTCCCCGCTCGGGGTTATAGCATTGCACGTCGCCATAGCCCATGTCGTCGGCGAGGATGTAGACGATGTTCGGCGGAGTCTCGGCGGCTTGCAGGGAAGCAAAGCTGATTGAGAGGAAGGCTAGCAGAAGGCCTAAGCGGCTCGGGGTATTTCTCATGATTTCGTGATTAAAAACTGGGGGCTATACAGAAAGCGAGAAGGACTTTTTTCAGATTTTGGAAGCGTCCGCCCTCATCAGAGACTTCAGAATCTGAAACATAGTCTCTCTTTCACCAATCTTGTTAACGCTTTTGCCCCAAACGTCATCTTTAGTAGGCTGAAATGTCTCGCGATTCTTCCATCTTGAAAGAGTGACCACACCATCTAGGATCGCAGGTCCGCCCAAAACCTCAAAAAACCATGAAAACATCCCTCTTTTACCAGAAAGCTCTCTGCCTCTCGACGGCATGGAGCCTCACCCTGTTGGCTACCCCCAACGCCCATGCCGCAACTCGGACTTGGAACGGCAGCACCGACACCAACTACAACGAGACCGCAAACTGGTCTGGGAACGATGTTCCTGACAACAACGACTCGGGAATATTACAAGGCGGTGGCACAGGCGAAACAGATTTATCGGGAGGAGTCACCCCCAGCATAGCCAGCGCTCTCAATGTACGCGCAGGCCATACCTTCAATATTGATAACGATGGCGGTGCCCTCACCGTGAATAATAACATCAACGTGGGTCGCGGGGTTGCTGGGGACGGCTCGACGATCAATCATTCGGCTGGAGAGTTTAATATCGGCGGCATCGATATGAGTGGCAACGCAACCGGAGGCACTTCGTCCTACAATCTTTCCGGGACCGCAGCCCTTTCCGTCGGGTTCAACAATGCCAACCGAACCTTCAATATCGGAGGAGATCTTGGGGTCGGCGATTTCGACTCCACCTTTGCGATCACGGGAGATTCAGCCACGATCACGGTGAATGGAAGCGGACTGGAGCTCCGCTCAAGCGCTATCCTTGATTTCACTCTCGGCGCTACTGGAGTCGATGCCATCGATACCACGGGCAACCTACTCCTTCAGACTGGAGCCGCTCTCACCATTGACGGCTCCTCCTACACAGGCGGCATCGCCACCATTCCTCTCCTCGTATATGGTTCTCGCACAGACGCGACTGAATTCACAGAGAGCATTACCGGCTTCGGAAGCTTCAGTACCGAGGTGGTTTATAGCGAAACAGGCATTGACCTTGTTCTCACTATCACAGGGGCTCCGGTCGTCACTTCGTTCACTGCCGATGTCACTCAAACTAGCTCGGGAGATCCGGTGATGCTGAGCTGGACTTCTGAAAATGCCACCACTCTCACGCTCGACCCTGGGGCAACCGATGTCACTGGACTCACAACCTTGACGGTGAACCCAACCGTAACCACCACCTACACCCTTACCGCGAGCGACGGAACGACCTCCAACTCGCAGACTCTTGAGGTTTTAGTGGGACCGCGTATCAACTCTCTGTCGGGCTCCCCCCTTTCGATTACTTCGACGCAATTTTCTGCTTTAAGTTGGGATGTCGACAATGCCACCAGCCTCACCTTGAACCCGGGGAATGAGGATGTCACCGGTCTCACCACATGGGACGTGTTCCCAACCGAGACCACCACCTACACCCTGATCGCGAGCAACGGAGCTGCCATGGTTCAGGACACCATCGAAATCATCGTCACCCCGGACATTATCTTTTTCGATACCCTTGAGCCCAATATCGGCCTTGGCGATTCCACCCTCTTAGAATGGGACGTGGCGACTTTCACAAGCTTGACCCTCAATCCCGGCGGCATCGATGTCACCAGTCTGACGGAATTTTCGGTCTCTCCCGCCTCAACTACCGCCTACACTTTGATTGCAACGAACGCGAGCGCCTCGGTGGATTCCGAGTTCACTGTCGTCGTCGGCCCTACAGTGAGTTCCTTTGAGGCCTCGCCCTCCCTTGTCGTTTCGGGAAATGACACCACTCTGAGTTGGACTGCTGAGGACTTCTCAACTCTCACTTTGGACCTAGGAAGCGTCGACGTCTCGGCCCAAACCTCAATCGTGATTACCAACCTCACCGAGACCACGACTTTCACTCTCACCGCAGCCGACTCCGGCGGAAACATGACAACCGCAGACGTGACCGTTGGCGTCATTCCCGAGAACCCACCGGTTCCATCGGGACCAACGATCAGTGTCAACTTCCATGCTGAGGATGCCGACGCTTTGTCAGACCATCAGGTGGAAACCGGCGAGACTGCGGGATTCGCTCCAGTCGATGGTTCCTTTTGGAATAACATCAACGTGGGCTCTCCTGCTGCCCATGCTCTCGAGCCACTTTTCCCATCAACTCCTCTTATCGATGACACCGGCAATACCACTGCTGCCACCATCGCCCCCTCAGTCGATAGCACCTACTTTGTCGGCCATGCCGCAAGTGCAGCATCAGATGCCTTTGAGCTTGGTCTTACGGGCAACGACGATGACCTCTTCAACTCCTACCTCGCCTTGAATGGTCCTAACGGTGACGGCACTCCGGCCGATGCAGCTTTAGTTAACGTCACCGGCCTCGGCACGGACTACACAAGCGGCGGCTACACCGTCATCATCTACAGCGACAGCGACCGTCGTGGTGGTGGAGTTGGAAACAATACCCGACAGAGCATTTTCACTCTCACGCCTTCCGGCGGCAGCCCACTTACAACCTTTGTGGAGGACGACGACCCAAGCGTGATCAACAACACCTTCGATGGAGTCTACGTCTTCACTGATGGCATGGAAGACGGAGCCGGTTATTCGAACTTCACCCTCATCGAAGGTCTCTCTGCGGACAGCTTCACCCTCGAAATTACTTCTCCTGATGGTGGCCGCGGCGCGATCAGCGGATTCCAAATTGTGGGAGGTACGGGTATCATTAGCACCGACCCCTTGTTGCTCTGTATCGAAAATGCAGCCAACGGCACCGACCTTGATTTCAGTTGGGAAAGTCTTGCCGGAATGTCTTACACTCTTCGTGCAAGCACTTCATTGAACACCGATCCTTCGACATGGACAGCGGTGTCTGGTCAGGAGAATGTTTTAGCGACCCCACCCACCAACACGGCATCCATTCCTCGGCCTGCAGACAGCAAGGCTTTCTACATTGTAGAAGAATTCCCGACTCCACTGGAGTAGCTTCGATTTTCCAAGCCAACCGCTCCTATCGTATCATCGAACAGGTGGAAACCTGGTGTTTCCATCTGTTTACCATTTCCCCTGCTCTGAAGAATTCCGTTTCTTGCGACTGGCTCATAGGTATTGTTCTCCGCCCTCAAATCATCTCACTTTGAAACCCTTCCATAAAAGCCTCCAACTCGGCACTCTGCTCGCTGTGACTGGTCTTGCTATCACCAGCTCCTCTGCCGCCTCTCGAACCTGGGATGGCAGCACCAGCACGAGCTACAACGTGACCACGAACTGGTCTGGGGACGATATCCCTGACAACAACGATTCGGGTATCTTAGCTGGGGGTGGATCGGGTATCACTGATTTATCAGGAGGGATCACGCCAAGCACAGCGAGTGCACTGAACATTCGCAGCGGTCATGTTTTCAAC
Source organism: Roseibacillus sp. (assembly GCA_051251855.1). Taxonomy (GTDB): domain Bacteria; phylum Verrucomicrobiota; class Verrucomicrobiia; order Verrucomicrobiales; family Akkermansiaceae; genus Roseibacillus. The sequence goes on along the minus strand of JBPOGI010000006.1, from coordinate 261,282 downwards.
ATCGATAACAATGGCGGCACTCTTAACGTCAACAACAATGTCAACGTGGGTCGAGGAGTCGCGGGGGACGGATCAACAATCAATCATTCCGCTGGAGAGTTCAATATCGGCGGTATTGATATGAGTGGCAACCCGGACGGAGGCACCTCGTTCTACGACCTTTCTGGGACCGCAGCCCTGTCAGTCGGTTTCAACAATGCCAACCGCACCTTCAATATCGGAGGAGATCTTGGGGTAGGTGATTTCGACTCCACCTTTGCGATAGCGGGAGATTCAGCTTCGATCACTGTGAATGGGAGCGCGCTAGAGCTTCGTTCGAGTGCTATTCTTGAGTTCACTCTTGGAGCGACAGGAATCGATGCCGTCGATACCACGGGAAATCTTCTCCTTCAATCGGGAGCCGCACTCACGATTGACGGTTCTTCCTACACAGGCGGTGCCGGAACAATCCCTTTGTTCAGCTATGGCTCTCGCACAGACGCCACAGAATTTGCAGAAAGCATCACCGGCTTTGCAGGCTTCACGACTGACATCACTTACGAGACAACAAGTATCAACCTTGTTCTCACTTCAACTACCGGCGGCCCTCAAATCACTTCCTTCTCGGCTGCTCCTACGCAAATCAGTGTCGGTGAATCCACAATCTTGTCTTGGGCCACTGCGGGAGCAACCTCCCTCACCCTCGACCCTGGCGGATTGAACGTGACGGGCACGACTGAACTCGCAGTCAGCCCAACAACCACGACAACCTACACCCTTACCGCGAGCGACGGAAACAGCTCCGTCATGGAAACCGCCGAAATCACGGTAACCTCTGCCACTCCTGGAAATTCCATCAGCGTCAACTTTCATGCCAACGACTCCGATGCTCTTGCAGACCATCAATTGACCTCCGGCGAGTCAGCGGGGCTCACTCCTCTCGATGGCAGTCATTGGAACAACATCAGTCTTGGAAATGCCCAGGCTAACAATGGAGCCATCATTTTCTCTCCAACCGATCTGATAGACGATGTCGGAAACAGCTCAGCCGCGACCATCAGCTCAACTCTCAATTCCGGCACCTCTGGTTCTTGGTTCGTGGGCTACGCGGCCTCCTCTGCAAATGACGGCAATGAGTTGAGCAATGGAATCGGCGACGACAACCTCTTCAACTCCTACCTCGCGACTAACACGGCAGACAACTTTAGCCTCAGCCTCACTGGATTGGGCACCGAGTTCACCAGCGAAGGATACAGCCTCATCATTTACTCTGATTCTGATCGCAGGAACGCGAGTGCAAACGACGTGCGGCAGAGCCTCTATACCCTGACCCCGAATGGCGGCTCCGCTATCACAGGATTCGTGGAAGATGATGATGCCGCTGCGGTCGCAAACATCTTTGACGGCACCTACCTTGCGAGCGATGGCATTGATGATGGGGCCGACTACTCGAACTACGTCGTCTTCACGGGTCTCAATGCCGCCAACTTCACTTTAGCAATCGACTCTCCCGATGGTGGTCGTGGGGCCATCAGTGGTTTCCAAGTCATCGCTGGCGACGTCGTCGTGGCCACCCCTCCCAGTATCAGCACCTTCGAAGCGACTCCCTCCTTTGTGGCACCGGGAACTCCAGTGCAACTCTCTTGGACAACCACCAATGCCGACACCCTGACCCTCGACCCCGGGAACAACGATGTCACCGGACTGACCAGCTTCTCTCTCAGCGCAACCGCGACAACCACTTACACCCTCACCGCGACCAACGCGGAAGGAAGTGTCTCCGAGGATCTCACCGTCAACGTTGGCTTTCCCCCCAATCGGCCCAATATCATTCTCTGCCTCGTTGACGACTGGGGCGTGATGGACACCTCAGTGCCCTTTTCCTACGAAAACTATATCGATAGCGCACAGCCTGTGGTCAGGGGCTTTAACAACTTCTATCACACCCCCAACCTCGAGCAGTTGGCGGCCGACGGCATGATCTTCACCCAAGCCTACGCTCTCCCCGTGTGCAGCCCAACTCGAGTCTCTCTCATGACGGGCTTGAACGCTCCCGCGCACGGAGTGACGGTACACCTCAATCGAGATCGCACTTACGAAAGACCGAGCGGTTCCAACGTCTCTACCCATCGCAGCCCCAACGGCTGGCGTTTCCAAGGCATGAACACCACCGAAACCAGCTTGCCCAGGCTTCTCTCCGCGCAAGGCTATCGCTCCATCCACTGCGGCAAAGCCCACATCGGTTCCAACGAGCTGAACACTGCGGACCCCCTCAACATCGGGTTCGATATCAATTTAGGAGGCAGCGAAGGAGGCAGCCCGGGGCGCTACATCGGGAACCCCGGATACTCTTCCGGAAACAACCAGGTCCCCAACATCGAAGCCTACCAGGCCAATGGTCGTTGGCTCACCGAGGCCCTCACCGAAGCCGTCGGTGACTCCATGGAAGATGCCGTCAACGATGGCGTGCCCTTCTTCACCTACATGTCCTACTACGCGGTGCATTCTCCTTTCACCAACAATCCCAATGCCACCGGAGACTACAGCGCTGCCGTCAGCACCAATCACAATCGCTTCGCCACCATGATTGAAGGGGTTGATACTTCTCTCGGACAAATCAGAGCCAAGTTAGAAGCTCTTGGAGTGGCCGAAAACACTCTCATCCTTTTCACAGGCGATAATGGAAGCGATTCTCCCGCACTCAGTTCTCGCAACCAAATTGGCAATAATGGTTTTCAAGATTATCCCATTCGCGGCAAGAAAGCGAATTGCTACGAGGGCGGCTATCACGTTCCTCTCTTCGCTGCTTGGTCCAAACCAGACCCGAACAATGCGTTTCAACAAGAATTGCCCATCGGAGGCGGAACGGTCGAACACGACATCGTCTCGGTGGTCGATCTCACCACCACCATTCTCTCTGTGGCCGACGTCCCCCACCCCGCAATGGATGGAGTCGACCTCAGTCCCTACCTCTCCTCCACTCCCGGCACCCATCGCGAGCAAACCCTTCTCCGCCATCAACCCAACTCGCAAAACTCGAGCTTCTTCACCGCCTATCGACGCGATGACTACAAACTGATCTACTTCTACTACGAAGACGATGCTGACCAATTCGAACTCTACGACCTCGCCACCGATCGCGATGAGTCGAATGACCTCTCCAGCAGCAATCCGCAATTGGTCTTGGAACTCGCTCGCGAAATGGCAGCAGCCCTCGACACGGGATGGGGCGACTACGGAGCCCTTTGGCCCACCTTCTCAGTTGACGCGAGTGATGGAGATGCCTCCCGCCCCTTGGCAGACGATCCTTTCCTCATTTCCTTCGCAGTGGATGGGCGAGATTTAGTAGATTCCGACATGGATGGTCTTCTCGACGCCATCGAAGATCTCAACCAAGACGGCCTCGTCGATTCCACCGAGACCAACTCAGACAACCCAGATACTGATGGCGACAGTAATCTGGATGGCGACGAAGTGCGCACCGGCACCAATCCTCTTGATGCCAATAGCTTCTTCTCCCTGTGTATTGAGCGCTTCTCAGCCACCAGCGTACTGCTGACTTGGCCCTCTGCGCAAGGAGCTCGCTATGATATTCAAGGAAGCACCGATTTCTCTTTCGACACCACTCTCGAAGGGAACTTCCCAGCCTCCAGTTCCGCGTCCTCCACCAGCGTGGAAGTAACCATGCCGCTAGGGGAGGCCCGCTACTTCTTCCAAGTCGAACTTCTCCCCTAAAAAGGAATCTGAAAAAATTTGTTAACGCTCCTCCCGAATCACATCATTATTAAATGGTCAGACAAACTCTCTGTAAAAAAGTGCAAGAACATAGTCGCCTAAGGATCTCAATTTCCTATTATTCACTCCAAACAAACCCATAAAAACATGAAACTTACACTAACCTTAATTCCCCTACTTCCCTTAATAGCGGCGCCACTTGCTTCTGCCGCGCTCATCGTTGACTTCACTTCAGCGGGCAACCAAACCGCTGTTATTAGCGGCGGAACTTTCGTTTTCTCATCCGAAGAGGTTGGCACTCCCACAGGCGTTTCATTCGATGTCACAGCCTCAGCGGTGATTCCTGCAGGGGGAGGTGCATTCGGCGGTGATATTTTTCAATATAACGGAGGGTTAGGATCAGACGTCGAAAACTCCGGCGGCTTTGTCAATGTCATCGGCGGGGTCTCAGAAGTGCTTGAATTTACGATCAGCAATGTCAGTGGACTACAGCCAGGTGAGAGTTTGGTTATCGTGGCCTTGCTGTCCCAGAACGGAAGCGCCTCGAATGCTAACCAAGGCGGCGGCTATGGCGGGACCTTTGGAGAAAATGCGAACGACAATATCACCCTCACTTCGGATAGTTTGGCAACAGTTGGAATCCCCCAATCTGACGCTGGCAATGTGGGTGCCATTTGGCTCAACACGGAGCACACTAATGCTGCCACTGGAAACACCTTCACCCATAGTGCTGGAGGACTCGGTTTCACAAATTCTTTCACCCTCTCGCAGACTAACCTTACCAGAAACGATGCCGTTGTCATTCAAGGTTTCGAATTTGCGGTGGTCCCCGAACCTTCGACCTTTGGCCTTTTGGGTCTCAGCGTGCTCGGCTTGGGATTACGACGTCGTCGATAATTCTCTCACCCTATTCTTTATGATTTCATGAAACCCGCTTCTGAATCAGGATGCGGGTTTTTCGTATCCACCCTTGTTCACTCTCCCAATTGAAAATTGACCTCTCAAAATTCGTTGCCCTCCTTATCGAGCATCAGGAGATCATCCGCTCATACATCATCACTCAGATTCCGGGTAGCCCGGACGTGCGCGATGTCCTGCAGGAAGTGAACATCGTCTTGTGGGAAAAGAGAGGCTCCTTCAAAGAAGGGACCAATTTCGGTGCGTGGGCTTGTACAGTCGCCAGATACAAAGTGCTCGAACACCGTCGCAAGGATGCACGACGAAATAATGTTCTCATCTTTAAGGATGAGTTAGCGGAACTTTTCGGAGAAAAAGCCCTGAACCGGCCTTCCGATTTCCAAGAGGATAGGCGGCAGGCGCTCGAGCATTGCCTCTCGAAGATGTCCCCCAACAACCGACAATTGCTCACCATTCGATATGCCACCAAACAGGGGGGTCTCGAGCAGCTTACTAAGGATACTGGACGCTCCAACGACTCTCTCCGAGTCACTCTCTTCCGTCTCCGAGAGTCGCTTCGCAATTGCATTCAATCCCATCTTCTTTCGGGAGGGAAAACCTCATGAACCCTGAAGATACATTCGAAAAAGCAGTCTGGGATCTGCTGGAAGGCCATCTCAGCGAGGAAGAATTCAAGGAACTCGAGTCCGCTCTCATGCAAAGTGAAGAGGGGCGCGAACGTTTCCTCGAAATTGCGGACCTTCACGGGCTTCTCTATCAAAAGCTGGGCCAGAACGCTTCCGATCCTAGTGTCGTATCCATGGATGAAGTCATCCAACGACAACAACGCCGAATCTTAAAACGATCGGCTCTCGCCGCGGCGGCCCTTCTCTTGCTGGCAGGCCTTGTGATGAGTGTCATTTGGCTGAAACATTCGGCCCCTCTTGTCACTTTTCAGCATACCGAGGACTCGATGTTCCATGTTTCCCATGCAAAAAAGAGCCGAGGCCATGACCCTGACGAGCTTGCGATTGGCTCCAGACTTCTACTCAGCCAAGGCACGGTGGAGCTCACCTTAAAAAGCGGCGTACAAGCCATCGTACGAGCACCCGCGGATCTGACGATTCAAGAAAAAGATCAGATCATTCAAAAAGAAGGAGTGATTCATTATGTCGTTCCCCCTTCTGCTGTTGGATTTCAAGTTCTGACTCCCGACATCTTAGTCACCGATCTTGGAACTGAATTTGGGGTCGTCTCCAGTCCCCACGAACTCGACCACGTTCATCTCTTCAAGGGGAAACTGGAAATTGAAAGTCGTAGACGTCTCAAAACGAAAGAAATTCTCACCGGCATCGAATCCAGAATCATCGGCTCAATAGGACACTTCAATGCCATTGATTCTTCTCCCCAGTTGTTCAAGACGTCGCTGAGAGAAAAGCTACCCTATCTTCACTTGAGCTTTGACCATTTAGAAGAGGAACAACTGGAAGTGAACGGCAACCTGCCCGGACTTGAGCAAGTTTCAGCCACCCTTAAGAAACGGAACGGTACTCCAAACCTTGCCCCCGGACCATTTGGTAACGCAATAGAATTGAATGGCCACGGCGGATTCGTGCAAACCAACTGGGAGGGCATCTCGGGATCAGCACCTCGCTCGGTCGCCTTCTGGTGCAAGCTTCCCGTAAATCGTGGTGCTCGCATACCTCATGGATTGGTAGCTTGGGGTGACCTTCGAACCTTGGTTCATAAATTCGTGATTATCACCAACCGCGACTCCGATGCTGGGCAAAAAGGCGCCATCCGGTTCGACTGTGGTCGAGGCTATGCCACCGGAGAAACCGAGCTCACAGACGGAGAATGGCATCATGTCGCCGTGGTCATGGCTGGGGAAATTGAACCCGGCTCAGGAATGCAAATTCAACTCTTTGTCGATGGAGAAAGAGAAGAGCTCACCGGATTCCTCGCCAATAACCCAGAGACGACTCCCGGGACAGATGAGAAATCCTGGATGACTATTGGTCGTTACCGTCTCCCCGGAATGGCCAACCACAACTGCCTGACCGGCTCCTTGGACGAACTTTACGTGTTCTTAGGCATCCTGACTCAATCGGACGTCCGCCAGATTATGAATGGAGATTGGTCAACCACCTTGCCCTAAGAGGTCTTCGGCAATGTTCCTGTTAGAAGACTCCCCTATCATCTCTCGAGCCTTCTTAAATTTCGATGAAACGACTTCTCGTGGTGATCCGTAGAAACTAGCCTTCGCAGAACCACGACAGCTTCTACCTCAAGTTAGCTCAAAGTCATCACCTATGAACCCCTTCAAACGAACCTCTCTTTTTCTCTTCACATCCCTCTGCGCTTACCTGCAGGTCACCACCTTATTGGCCCAAGAGCCTGCTGCTACGCCCCTATTTGACGGCAATACCTTGACCGGATGGCAAACCCAGGAAGCAGACCAAGGCTTCTGGAGCGTCGAAAACGGCACCCTCATTGGTGACAGTCAGGGCAAAAAAATGTCCCGCAACAGCTACCTTTTCACCGAAAAGCCCTACGATCACTTCGAGTTTCGCTGTCTCTTCAAAGTCACGGGAGATCTCAACACCAACGTCATCAAGAGCGGCATCCAGTTCCGTTCCCAGAAAATGGACGGCCAAGCCACAGGCTATCAAGCTCGCATCGATGGCCCCGATGGCTGGGGAAGCCTTTTCGACACAAAAGGACGGGGCTCACTCGCCAAGGCGAATCCCAAGAAAGTTCTCCCCATACTCAAAGAGAACGATTGGAACGAATACCTCATTCGCGCCAACGGCCCTCGTATTCAGCTTTTCATCAACGGACTTGAAACCGCAAACTTCGTGGAAACCGAACCCTCCGTCCCCTACCGCGGTTACTTCGCTCTCGAACTGCAAGCTGGGAGCAACAGAGTTGAGTTCAAGAACATCACTCTCAAGAAGCTCGATGGTGGTATCGACCCAAAGGACACCAAAGCGTGGTGGGCCGACAAAGCACGCATCGCCTACCAGCAGCTCAATGTCTCAAAAATCCCCCAGACCCCTCAGGACCAGCTCGCCACCTTCGAACTCGCCGATGGTTTCGTGGCCGAACTCGTCGCTCAAGAGACGGACGAAATCGGTAAATTCGTCGCCGTCGATTTCGACCCTCAGGGCCGCATGTGGACCATGACCGCGCTCGACTACCCCGTCGATGCCAAGAAAGAGAAAGCGAAAGCCGAGAACCTCTTCAAGACCGGAGGCACCGACAAGCTCCTCGTCTTCGACACCCCCACCGCCCCGGGCCTACAGACCCCACGCGTCTTCGCCAAAGGCCTCGCCATTCCCCTTGGTATCCTTCCTTACAAGAACGGAGTCATCGCGCAATATGGCAGCGAAATTCGTCACTACCAAGATACCAATAACGATGGCAAGGCCGACAAACACGTCACTTTGTTAGAAGGATTCGGCATCGAAGACTCCCACCTCTTCCCCCACCAATTCATGCGTGGCCCCGGCGGCTGGATGTATCTCAATCAAGGCCTCGGTAACTTCTCCCAAGTCCGCCGTCCCGATGGCAGCACTTTCATCAACGGTCAAAAAACAATCAAGATGGACCGCTGTCGCGTCGCGCGCATGCAGCTCGACGGCAGTGACTTTCAAGTCACCACCACCGGCCCTAACAACGTCTGGGGCATGGTCGCCGGTCGCGATGGCGAATGGTTCATCCAGGAAGCGAACGACAAAGGCTATCCCGTGGCCAAATACGACTTCGGCGTCTATCTCGACACTGGTGGCACCGCCAAACTGAAACCCTACCAACCCATCCTTCCCCCCATCTTTGACAAAGCCATCATGGGCGGCACCGGCCTCAGCGGTATGGTCTTGGCCGAGGATCGCGGCAGTCCCTTCGCCAAAAACGGAGTCAAAACCTTCTACCTCGCCAACCCCCTCACCAGCAGCATCCAGATCGTCACCGGCAAACCCCTCGGCAATAATCGCTATGAGTGGAGAAAAGACGGCGACTTGCTCGTCTCCGGCGACAAATGGTTCCGCCCCGTCGCTATCAAATTCGGTCCCGATGGCGCGCTCTATATCGTCGACTGGTATAACAAAATCATCTCCCACGGCGAAGTGCCCCAGAATCACCCCGAGCGCGACAAAACCCGCGGCCGCATCTGGCGCATCCGTCACAAGAGCCAACCCCACACCAATCCACCCAATCTTGCCAAGGCCAGCAATAATGAACTGTTAGATTTCCTCCGTCACAACAGCGCCCTGGTTCAACGCCTGAGCTGGCTCGAAATCATCGACCGTCAAGCCACCGACCTTTTGCCCTCTCTTAAGACCCTTTCTCAGGCATCCTCCGAAACCCTCGACCTCCGCCTCGCCGCCCTTTGGGCCATCGAAGGATTGCATGGAATCGACGCCGAACTACTCACCACCTTGGCCACCGACCGCGAACCCAACCTTCGCGCCGAAGTCATCCGCCTCGCGGGACGAAACGCGGACTCCGCCACCTTTGCCAAGCTCGCTCAAACCGCCGCCAACGACTCCGAGGTCCGCGTTCGCAGCGCTCTCGGCGAAGCCCTCGTGAGCCGCCCCCAAACCGATGCCGGTGCGATGCAAGCCGCCGCCCTTCTCGGCAAAGCCGCCCTTCCCAAAGCCGACCGCCTCACCCAGTACGAGCGCGAGTTCGAACGCTTCCTCGCCCGCTGGGCCATGGAAAACAATCCCGAGGCCACTTCCCAAATGCTGGCCGACGCCCCCGATCTCCCCACCGAGAACCGTCTCCTCGCCATGCAGGCCCTTAACCCTGCTCAAGCAGCCCTCGCCTTCCTCCCCATGATTCCCCAACTGGAACGCCCTCTCACCGCCATCGAGCTTTCCCTCATCACCAGCCAACTCAAGCAACCCAAAGTTCGCGCCGGCTTCGAAAAACTCCTCAACGATCCCACCCGCCAGCAGAGCATGCTCGCCGCGCTCTCCCAAGCGGAGCCCGACTCCAACAACCCAGTTCTCTCAGAACTCCTCGTCGCAGCCTCACGACAACTCATCGCGCGAGACCATAACGCCACCACCGAGAACATCGTGATGCAGGCCGCGCAACGTCACCGCCTGCAACCTCTCCAAGCCGACATCGCCAGTTGGCTCCTCGCCAGCGACAAAGTCGAAACCATCACCGCCGGACTCCGTTGCCTACGTGAACTCGGCCCCGTGGACGCTTCACTCTGCGAAAAACTCAGCAAACATCCCGACCAATCCGTGCAGCAAGAAGCCCTCATCGCTTGGTCCACCGCTGCCGGAACCGAAACCATCCCCTCTCTAGCAAGTCGCTGGACCCAACTCAGCGCCACCGGCAAACAATCCGCTATCGACGGCCTCATCAATTCTACTGAGAAAGCAGTCGCCTTTGGCAAATCCGTTCTCTCAGGAAACTTCGCAGGCATCGACAGCGGCTCCATTGAAAAGCTCATCATCGCTCTCGGCGAACACCCCACCGCCAAAGAGCTTCTCGCCAAACTCGGTGATAGCGTCCCCATGGTTATCCGCCTCAACGGAGGTCACGTCAGTTTACCAAACCTCACCCTCAAAGGCCCCTTCACCATCGAAGGCTGGATTCGCCTCAACGGCAAAATGAACTCCAGCATCAAATTCCTCACCGGACCCAACGCCCAACTCGCTTTCAACAAAGGTCGCCTTGCTCTTTCTGGAAAAGGCCGCCGCGCCCAGAATCTCGTTGTCGCCAAAACCGCCACCACCCCCGGCCAATGGACCCACTACGCCCTCACCCGCGACCAAAAAGGCATCGCCCGTCTCTATCTCGACGGCGTCCTCGGCTCCACGGCCAAAAAGCCCCTCAACGGCGACCTCACCAAACTCCTCATCGGCCCCTCCGCTCTCGAAGTGATGGAAGTCCGCCTCTGGAACGAGGCCCTCGACGAAGCCGCGATTCACGGCGGCATGAAAGTCAGCCACGCCGACACTCACCCACCCAAAGGTCTTCTCGCTCGCCTCGCCGGAGACCTCCCCGACCTCGCCCTCGCCGGCAAAGCACGCCTCACTCCCTCGAGCTCCGCTCCCACTCTCATCACCATCGCCGAAGCTGCCCAAATCGCACAAACCTTCCAGAAATACCAAGCCATCATCCAAGCCTCTGGCGACGTCGCCAACGGCAAGACAATGTATCAAGGAGCTTGCGCCGCCTGCCACATGGTCAACAACATCGGTGGCAAAATCGGACCCGACCTCAGTGGTGCTGGAGTGATGGGCGACACCTCCCTCCTTCGCAACATTCTCGATCCGAACGCCTCCCTCGAAACCAGTTACTATCGTCATGACCTGAAGCTCCGCGACGGTAGCTTTGTGAGCGGCTTCATGGCCGAAGAAGACGACCAGAAAATCACCATCCGCCAAATCGGAGCCGACGACCGCATCATCGCCAAGTCCGACATCGAGACCCACTCCATCTCCAAACGCTCCCTCATGCCCGAAGGCCTCCTCCTCGGCATGAACGACCAACAAGTCGCCGACCTCTTCGCCTACCTGAGAACCTTGAAGTAAAAATACCTCGGGCAGAGCCTCGCCCATCCTCCTCATTCCGAAGTGAGGCATTCCAAAAGCTCAATCCGCTCCAATCGCACCAGGGCCATCGCAACATCAACATCAGCATAACCGACTGAAAATGAGTGGAAACTCATCCAAGGGATTCAAAATCTGCGCCGGTATTCTACTGGATGCCTGGCATCTTATTCTCAAGCGGAGTCCAACAAGTCAACACACCCAAATAATCCCTCCTCGCCCTCGAAAAATCATCGCCACCACCACCCAATCCGAAACCCGCTTCACCTAACCCCTTTGGGACCGCTGGTATGTCTGGCTCACCCTCCTCACCCTAGAATGGCTCCTCCGCCGCAAAGCCCGCTCAGCCGTTCAACTTGGCTTAAAGGGAATTCGCGTGAACACGAAAAAAGCACTCAATTTGGCTCCTCTTGCTCATTTAGGATAAGAAGCTGAAGTGAAGAAAAGGGATCTACTAGAAATTGGTCAGATAAGTTATCGATCGGGTAATCAAAGGTTGAAACTATGAAGAGCAGAAGATTTTCGGCTGCGAACAATTTCCGTTCTAGTTAGCTTGGGAAAAAAATTTTCTCCCTCGTTTTTTCCACCAAAGACACTATCCAGAAACTAAATTCGAGCGCGGCGAATCTCGCCGTGTGAAAGAACCACATCTTCCCAAAAACGCCCCTTCGACCATTGACCGCCGTGCATCTATGGCACAGCTCCCTCAATGGACACAGCCGATGTTGACCGCGCTCACGGGCAAAGCCTTGCCCGGTGAGCTTCCTCTGATCAAATGGACGCCCCCTATGCGGGTAGTCGTGGAGATCGCAGCATTCGTTATTTCTCTCGCAGCAGCCCTATTGCTCCTTCAGCTCCCCAAAGGTTTCTGGACGCTATTGTTATTAGCTTGGCTTTTCACTATTCGCAGCGTCCGAGTGTTCCAAACCGGCGTGGTTCACCACGCTTCGCATGGGATGCTCTTCCAGAATTCCCGAATCAATGATTTTTTCGGCGAACTTGTCAGCGTCCTTACCTTGACTCATCCGCTGGCTGAGTATCGCAAGGGTCACATGCACCACCACGCAAAGGTGGCTACAACAGATGATCCCGACCTTGCGTTTATGGTCCAGGTTTGTGGCCTCGAACCCGGCTTGAGCATCCCAGAATATTGGCGACGGTTCTGGCTTTCACTGCTCTCACCGAGGTTTCACGCACTTTTCTTGCGAGCTCGCTTGCGCGCAAACTTCGTTCGGTCGAGCAGACCCCGACGTTTAGCTGCCATCGCCTGGGTCAGCACTCTTCTCATCCTTACGGCTGTGACAAATCAATGGACTGCTCTAGTGCTTGCTTACGTTCTGCCCGTCGGAATCCTCAGTCAAATGTCTGCTTGGGTTGGTTTGCTTGGGCTGCATCAATGGGTGCGCTTGGGCGAGGGTGAAAGCTCCTCAAAAGAGGTGATGGCCAGTGTCACCAGCGGTCGTTTCGTAGGGGTTTGCGCACCGGATTCCGGCCTTAATGGCTTTAAAGCAGTCATCGCCTGGAACTGCTGGCTGGCCCGAATTTTGTTGGTCGATCTCCCCTACCGCATCGCCATTATCCCCGGTGACCTTCCCAGTCATGATTTCCATCATTGGCACCCAAAGACTCCTCAGTGGGCTACTGCTGCCTATGCCCGTCGTGATGCCGTCCTTAGCGATGCTGGGCGATTGCCTGAATACACAGAATACTGGGGGATTAAGGCTCCCATTCAGGAAACCTTCCGGCGCCTAAGCGAACTACCTAGAACAGCCAATCTTGGTTCACCCTTAACCTACAGCGAACAGGAAGAAGTCGTCCTCTCAATGTAATTCTAATCATCTTTCGAACATGAATTCTAACCCTTCTAGTTGGAGAGGACCGGCGGCTATGCTCGTCGCGATGACCTTGGCTGGCTCCATTGGATTTTTCGTCAAAACATCCGGCCAAAGCTCTCTGAACGTAGCCTTCTTTCGTTGCTTCTTCGGAGCTATCGCCTTGGCTGGCGTATACACGCGAGTGGCTCTGCCCGATAAAACCCTGATCAACCGTAGGCAACTCACGCTGGCCTCGTTGTCCAGTCTTGCGCTCGTCATCAACTGGGTTTTGCTCTTCCAAGCCTTTCGCTACATTCCTATCGGTATGGCCACCATTGCCTATCACACGCAACCCTTGATCTTACTCTTGCTAGGCGCACTGGTTCTGCGTGAAAGCCTCGCGGCACACCATCTGTTCTGGATTCTTGGAGCGTTCGCTGGACTCACCCTAACGTTAGATCTGGAAAATTTGGGTTCCTCCCAACCGAATACCTCTTTTGGAATTATTTTGGCGATCGCCGCAGCTATTCTCTACGCCGTCACTACGCTCGCTACACGGGTCATCAAAACAATTCCAGCGCCCCTTCTTGCCCTAATTCAGACCGCTCTGGGCGCGGGGCTTCTCCTTCCTTTCTTAGATTTTAGCGCTTTGCCTTCAAGTGCGGAGCAGTGGGCAAGCCTTATCATCCTGGGCGTCGTCCACACCGGATTACTCTATTCATTGCTCTATTTCGCGGTTCAGCGAACCCCAATGCCCTTGTTTGCGGTGTTGGCCTATGTCTATCCGATTGCCGCTCTCGGCTTCGATTGGCTAATTTACGGAGAAAGGTTGGCTCCGTCCCAAATCGGAGGCATCGCCTTGGTCATCTTTGCGGGTCTAGGCATTACATTCCAATGGAAGCCTAGGTCTTCATTGAATCGAGGTCCTCGCTAAAAGAGCCTTCTCCTAATGAAGATTGCGGCAGGAAAAAAATTTTCCCTGTCAAAATTCTCTCTCGAGCTAGATTGTAGCCTTCTTCGCAAATGAAGAACCTTAACACTTCTGAAATCATATGCCTGCCACCAAAGGAGAAAAGATCGCCAGACGTAACGGTATAATTCACCGCTTATTACTAAAAAACAACAAGTTTGGGAATTTTGTGCGAGACGCCTATCGTTTGGCGGCTAGCGCAAACGATCTCGGTGTCCCCAATGACATACTGCAACAACTCCTCCGAGCCTTGCGCAGCAAAAATAGCGAGAATACGGGTCGTACTACCGGCTATGCGGCGTCTCTGCAAGGCGTAACCTTCAAGAACCTTAACCAAATTGACTTTGATCGGCTTGAGGTCGAGTTTGACCAGGATGAAATGGTAACACAGTGGTTTACTCTCGACAGAATGATTCAAAAGCTTGCCGCTCTTCCTCTCAATTCAACTATCAAGGAGCATGAACTACCGGAGGGGATGAGACCCGCCGTCAACCAGATAAATATGCGCGGTCTTCTCGACCAGCTTGAGCAGGGCGGGATGCTCAAACGGGATGGTCTAGATCTTGGACGGCGCATTTACAAGCTCGTCAGTCACATTTACTCCCCGCCGCTAACCGTTGGCGAACTCGATCTTAAGCTCGAAGCTCAGCCTTACTGTATGGAAATCCTCAAGCACCAGGATCCAAAGCTTCGAGAATCTTGGACGCTTCATCTTACTAAGGAAGACGCCGAGCAGCTGTTTAAGGATTTTCATCCTAGTTCGGGCGGAAACCCCGCCTTCAAAGAGCTCGCTAAACGAGAGCAACAAGCAATTTCTCCCACTCGGACAACTTCCGGGAAGTCTGGTTGGAACGCTGGATTATTGATGACCGCTTGCCCATTGCTTCGACTTGCACTGGGAGAGGCTGCATCGAGCATGTATGAAGTCGTTTATGATTTGAGCCTCGAAGGCTCCCGCTTTCAGTATCTCGTTGGACAGCTCGACGATGACGCAATCATGGATTTCAAAAAGGATCTTCCCCGCCTCCAACGCGAGTTCGCAAAAAAAGCAAAAGCCTACGATCAGCCTGACAATCCTAATGCTCAGCCCTTCATGTTGGCACTGACCTACGCCAATCTCACCTCCTCTAAATAATCAACTTACCAGCTATCTAAAATGAAAAACATCATCATTGCCTTCTTTCTATCCATTGAGCTTCTGGCATTCAACACGTCAGACTCAAGCCCTATAGCCGAAGCGACGTTTCGCTCCAAAGCTTGCGAGCAAAGGGGGGAATCGGCCCACGATAGCCGCGGCTATTTGTTCGCCCAACCGTCGCTAGTCGCGGCCAAGGGAGGTGGTTTCTCAATCGCCCATATGACGCTGAACGCGCTCAAGGAAGACTGCTTTCTGTCCATACATTCGTCGTTGATCGCGGCCAAAGGGGGCGGCTATATGTCCACACATTCGTCGCTGATCGCGGCCAAAGGAGGCGGCTATTTGTCCACACATTATTCGTCGATGATCGCAGCCAAAGGAGGCGGCTATCTTTGTATCGCTTAATCCCTGCTACTGACTACGTTCAAGAGTGCTGAAAGTTGGACGTAGTCGTATTTCGTCGTCGTAGTTGGTTAGACGAATTATCGTTGTAGTTGGACAGACAAATTATTGAATCACGTCACCGCAAAACCACCATCAGCATAAAGAACTGAAGGTCAAAACGCTAAAATCGAAAACCCCAAGATTTACAGCAGTTTTCTACTGGATACCTGGCATCTTATTTTATTTCTATTTAGATGGGATTTACGTAGCCCGGCCAGAGGTCTCACACACCCCAAAGCGAGCCACGCACCGTCCCCCCAAACGAACCGTCGATCTTCAGCCCAGGTACCCCGAAATCGTCAGGGCCCCACGAGAAAAGACAAAAGACAGACAAATAAAACCGTTTCAATTTCAGCTTGTTTCTACAATTGACTCTGAACCCCCGACTACACAAAATCGCGATCTATAAATATTCAACGAACTACCTATAGAAATAGAGCCTTTCTCAATTTCGCCGCCAAAAAATTCCAGTACAATGCTTGAAAACCACCCAAATCTAGTCGAATTCGTAAAACAGGGTAATGTGGTTTTGTTTCTAGGCGCAGGTGCTTCTCTTGCTGCCAAAGACTCGGAAGGAACCCCTCCCCCTTTGGCCAACCAACTGGGGAAGCTTCTATCTGAAAAATTCCTAAACAATCAGATGTCTGGAGGTTCTTTAGCCGAGATCGCAGAATGCGCTATTTCCGATACTAGCACAGCAACCGTGCAGAATTTCGTGAAAGATTCCTTCAAAGATTTCAAACCCGGCAGGGCTCACAAGCTACTACCAAAGTTTAGCTGGGCAGGATTAGCTACTACAAATTACGATCTAATCGTCGAAAAAAGTTACAGCGCAGACGATACGAGCCCACAAAATCTAAGACCGATTGTATATGACGATCACCTCGAACGTATCGTCGAAGACGAAAACGATCTTCCATATTTAAAGCTTCACGGCTGCTTCGATAATATGGGTCCTAAATCAGTAAAACTCGTTTTATCTTTGGACCAATATCTTGATGTCGAAGAGGGCAGAAAAAGTCTCTTCGATACGTTTGAAGAGTGGGCGAAGAGATACACTTTCATTTTCGTCGGATATGGCGGTTCTGACTTAGATATTCGTCGCTTTATTACTCGAGTCGGAGATGACATCGAAGACAGGATGAGATTCTACTTTGTCCGTCCAGGTTGGACTGAGGTCGAAAACAAAATGTGGGAAAACCGAAAAGTCTCGACTATCGACGCGGATTTTGACGGTTTCATGGAAGCTCTTGACTCGCTCATTAGCGATGACTTCAGAGGTTTCAGAGCCGACGTAAAAATGCCTCCAACTCTCAGAAGCCACTTCACATCACCAAAGATGTCACTTTCGAAGAACGCTTCACTATTCTTACAAAACGACGCTGTCTTTGTAGATTCAATAGAACCTAAGGATGGAGACATCACCTCGGAACAATTTTTTAACGGTAACAGTAACGGATGGAGCTTTATTCTCCAGAAGTGGGATGTAGTTCGAGAAATTTCCGAAGATATAATAATCGAAGTATTTCTAGAGGAAAAACAGAATACCCCAAAAGAATGCGAACTAATTCTCTTAAGAGGTTACGCTGGCGCAGGAAAGACTATTGCTCTTAAACGACTCAGCTGGGAACTTACCCATGAACACGAGGGGTTTGCTCTTTACATCGAGCGTCCAAGCGACCTTAACTCAGCGGCAATTGCCGAGTTAGCCGAGCTTACCAAGCAACGTATTTATGTCTTTATTGACGATGTTGGAAGCGAATCATCGAACCTAAAAAAGTGTGTTTCAAGTCTAGGAGCTTCTGCCAAAATGGTGACTTTTGTTGGCGGCGTAAGGACAAACGATTGGAGCCGGTTTAAATCTCGATTTAATTTTATCGCAGTGAGAGAGTTTGAGATGGGAGACTTATCCCAAAAAGAAATACTTTCTCTTGTTCAACGCCTAACAGAAACTGGCTGCCTTGGAGAACTCGAAGGTCTTACCCAAGCAGAATGCGCTGAAAAATTTCGAGTTTCCGCAAAAAGAAATCTCCTCGTCGCCCTATACGAGGTAACAAAAGGAAAACCGTTTGAAGAGATAATTCAGGATGAGTACGATAGCTTGTCCACTAATGAAGCACGAGCCGTTTACTTGACGATTTGCTTGCTAAACAGGCTTGCCGTCCCAGTAAGAGCAATGCTCATATCTAGGATTCACTCTATTCCTTACTCAGACTTCAAAAAGAGGCTCTTCTCTCCACTTGAAGGCGTCGTAGGGAACGAGTACAACAACTTAGCACGTGACTACGTCTACTTTGCGCGACATCCATACATTGCAGAAATTGTCTTTTTAAGAATTCTGACAGACCAGAACGATAGATTTGAGGAGTATTTCAAAGTCATCCAGAAACTAAACATGGCTTACCAAAGCGACGAAACTGCCTTAAAAGAACTCACCCGCGGACGGGTTCTAAATGAATTGTTTTCAGACACAACCTACGTCGAGAAGATTTTTGCATTGGCAGAAGATAAGAGCCAACGCAATCCCAACATTTTTCATCAACGAGCGGTATTTGAAATGCGAAGAAAGGGCGGTGACCTTGAGCTTTCACAACACCACATAGACATTGCTTTAAAAGCTAGCCCCGGAAATTCGTTCTTTAAGCATACTGCGGCCGAACTCTTATTGAGAAGGGCAGAGGTCTCCGATTCTCCCAGCGTAAAGGAACGGCTTTTACGTCGAGCAGAACGTGCATGTAAGCAACTAGCTAAGACAAGCAAAACCTCCCATGTTAAACATACTCTGGCGAAAATCGGCATTGCAAGGGCTCAAGCTGTGCTAGAGCAGAACCCAGACTCCATCTCGCCCGTTGTCGTTCGTGAACTAATCAAGCCAGCTCAAATTGACGTCGAAACTTTTCTGCAGACGCACCCAGACGACAGCTACCTCTTAGACGCGAAAGCTAAACTTGCTAAATTGATTGGAGACAGCGGTTCAGTACTTTCCAGTTTGGAAGCTGCATTTGAAAGCAACCCTAGTATCCCCTACATCGCTTTGCAGCTTCATTCTTGCTATTTGGCCAAAAACGAAAAAGAGAAGGCCGAAGATGTTCTCTTACGCTGCCTAGAAGAAAAGAGAAACGATCGTCATGTAAATGGTGTATACGGAAAATTTCTCATGGACTCAGCAGGTAACCCTGAAAAAGCTCTAGCGCATCTCAAGCGTGCGTTCGTACCCGGAGATTCAAACTTCGACGCTCAGATGAGATACGGAAGGGAATGCTTTAGAGCAAGGAGGTATGCTGATTGTGAAGAACATTTTTCTACAGTCAGAATAACCAAGTTTCCGCCTCGTCTAGGAACTGAGGTTCTATACCCTTTAAACACTTGGAATCTAGGTCAGGTTGTTGAAGTCCATGCTCGTTTTGCAGTAATTCGAGACAAAGAATCGGACATGCTTATTAGGTCATATAGAACGAAAGGATCCGAGGACTTATTCAGCAAGATCGTTTCATCTTCCGCAGTAAAGTATAGGGTCGGAGTTAGCATGCACGGGCTAAGAGCAATCGACCTAACAGAATCCAACGCCTTTCAAGAACAAGAACTTCTGTACTAGACCTAGCAAATCATCGCTGCGAAACCATCCACTCATCCTCGATGAAGCTTCTTAATCGTCGTAATTGGACCTCCGTAATTGGAGCCGTCGTAGTTGGACAGACAAATTATTGAGAAACGCCTTGCGCCGTTGCGCAATAGTTGGACAGACAAATAATCGAGAAACCACTCACTCCTTTGATTCCCCCCTCTCAAGCTCCTCCTATCGAAAAGCGGCGGTGGCTGGGATGCTCCCTCATTCCCCAGCACCACTCACTTGGGCACCCGAAAGGTGTTCTCCCTCACGAACTCGTAAAAACGCTTCTTGGTAGCCGGCTCTTTTTGGCCGTGGCTGTGGCCTTTGTCTTCGATGATGACTTCGATGGTTCCTCCGAGCTTGCGATAGATGGCCTCCAGCTGGGTATCGTTCTCTTTGTCAAATACGACAAGGACACTTGAGCCATCAGAAATTCATTCATCGTTGGAAGAGAACAACCCCTCCCCCAGTAAAACCAATTGTCGACTCGCGTCAAAATCTCACCCACGCTTTCCAAAAATTAGAACCACGTCTTAGTGGGACAGACAAATGATTGACCATTCTCCTTCTAAAATCCCTCCCTAGCCTCATCACAAAAGCGTGTCCAAAAAGAAAATGAGATTGACTAAATCTTCAAGAAAAAGGAAATCCCCGCTCTGATTAATTGTTGATGATAACGACGGTCATTATCGGAGCGGGAGGGGTCGGGAACGTGGTCGCACACAAGTGCGCCCAGGATGCCGAGACCTTTGGCACCATTTGGCTCGCGAGCCGCACCCTAGAAAAGTGCGACGCCATTGCCGCTGACATCCGGGCCGCGACCGGCGTGGAGCTCAAGACCGCTCAAGTGGATGCCGACGATGTCACCGCGACCGCTGCTTTTCTCAAAGAGGTCGGGGCCGACTACCTCCTCAACATTGCCCTGCCCTATCAAGACCTCACCCTGATGGAGGCTTGCTTGGAAGCGGGGGTCCATTACCTCGACACCGCGAACTACGAATCCCCGGAGAACCCCCACTTCGAATACAAGTATCAGTGGGAATACCAGGAGCGCTTCGAGAAAGCCGGTCTCACTGCCATTCTCGGCTCGGGCTTCGACCCCGGGGTAACCAATGTCTTTTGCGCCTATGCCCTGAAGCACTTTTTCAGCGAAATCAAAACGGTGGACATCATCGATGCCAATGCTGGCGATCACGGCTTGCCCTTCGCCACCAACTTCAGCCCCGAAATCAACATCCGGGAAATCACCGCTCCCGGCCGCTATTGGGAAAAAGGAGAATGGAAGGAAACCGAGCCACTCGCGGTCTCGACTGAGTTCGACTTCCCACACGAAGACATCGGCACCCGCAAAATCTATCTCCTGCATCACGAGGAGATGGAAAGCCTGGCCCTCAACCTCCCGGGCCTCGAGCGCATTCGCTTTTGGATGACCTTCTCGGACAACTATATCAATCACCTCACCGTTCTCGAGAACGTGGGCATGACTGATATCGAGCCCCTCACCATTGGCGACACCGAAATCTCTCCCCTCCAGTTTCTGCAAAAAGTGCTCCCCGACCCCGCCTCGCTGGGCCCCCTCACCAAGGGCAAAACCTGTATCGGCTGCCTCATCACTGGCAAGTGCCAAGAGACTGGGGAGTGGAAGACGAAATTCATCTACAACATTTGTGATCATCAGGAATGCTTCGCGGAAGTGAAGAGCCAGGCCATCAGCTACACCGCTGGGGTCCCGGCGATGATCGGAGGAAGACAACTCATTTCCGGAGCTTGGCTGCGTCCCGGGGTGTGGAACTTGGAGCAGCTCGATCCTGATCCCTTCATGGACGACTTGAATGCCTGGGGCCTCCCCTGGCATGTCCTTGAAGTTGATCAAGAATTGAGTCTGTAGGCGCAGTCGCTGGTTGAAGAAACCGCGCTGCGCCCTTTGAAACGAACAAACAAAAGCACCCTACGTGCTTCTGTTGCTACCCTCGGCCCCGCTCTTCTGCGGGACCTCTCTTCTTTTCAAATCCTTTCCCATTTTTTCTCCATGAATTCTTCAGACTTTCAACCAACCCAATCCCACCAAACCCTCCCACCCCAACACCGGGAGCGCACTCCTCTTGCTGAAATCGCTTCCTCTTTCCAGAAAAGCGGTCTCGCCACCCCCGCCTATATCCTCGACCAAGCGGCCTTTCACTCCAACGGACAAATTCTGAAGTCCGTTCAGGACGCCACCGGCGCCAAAATCCTCCTCGCCCAGAAGGCCTTCTCCAGCACCAGCATCTACCCCATTCTGCGCAACTACCTCGCCGGCACCACCGCGAGTGGCTACTACGAAGCCCGTCTTGCAGCCGAGGAATTCGGAGGCGAAGTGCACGTCTTTTCGCCCGCCTACAAGCCCGCTGAAATCACGAAACTACTGGAAATCTCGGACCACATCGTCTTCAACTCCCTCAGCCAGTGGCGGCGCTATCGCGGTGAGCTTCTCAATTCCTCCCGCAAAATTTCACCCGGTCTACGCATCAATCCCGAGTATGCCGAAGCGGTGGCGGAGATTTACAACCCCTGCGCACCAGGCTCACGCTTTGGAGTGCTGGCATCCTTGTTAGAAGGAGCAGACTTGACTGGGATTGAAGGCCTACACTTCCACACTCTCTGCGAGCAAGGAGCCGACGCCTTGGAGCGCACCCTCGAACATGTCATCGCCAAATTCGACCCCTATCTACAGCAAATGAAGTGGCTCAACATGGGAGGCGGACACCTCATCACCAACCCCAACTACGATGTCCCTCTTCTCACCCGCCTCATCCGTGAAGTGCAGGAACGCTACCCCCAGCTGGACATCTTTCTTGAACCTGGCGAAGCCATCTCTTCGGGAGCAGGCGTGCTCATTGGCTCCGTGATCGACATTGTCGAAAACGGAATGCAGGTCGCGGTGCTCGATGTCTCGGCCACCACCCACATGCCCGACGTCTTGGAGATGCCCTACCGCCCCGACGTGCTCGGAAGTGGGCAACCGGGGGAAAAGGCTCACACCTACCGCTTCGGAGGACCGACCTGTCTCTCAGGCGACGTCATTGGCGACTACAGCTTTGACGAGCCCCTCCAAATTGGTGACCAAATCCTTTTTCAAGACATGGCCCATTACACCACGGTCAAGAACAACACCTTCAACGGAGTCCCCCTCCCAACCATCACTTGTCTGCGCGAAGACGGCTCCCTCAAGGTGGCTCGAAAATTTGGCTACAAGACCTTCAAACACCGCCTGGCCTAACAAAACCATGGACCTTATTCCTCCCAACTCCGCCCCCTTCATCGCCTCGACTGGTGCTGAACTCAAGTCCGGACAACCCGCCCTCCTCGGAATCGGCTATGACGGCACCACGTCCTTCCGGCCCGGAACTCGCTGGGGGCCGGACGGAGTGCGCAGGGTGAGCGAGGACGGAATCGAGACCTACTCCCCCGCCCAAGATCGGGACTTGGAAGACCTTCTTTTCACCGACCTCGGTAATCTCGCTCTTCCTCACGGTGCACCCGAACCAGTCATCGAGGCCGCCTACTCCGCCACCATCGAGATTCTAACAGCCAATGCCATTCCGGTCATTCTCGGTGGCGAACATTCCATCACCCCCGGACCGGCGCGTGCTGCTTTCGAGAAATACCCCGACCTCGCCGTGGTCCAATTCGATGCCCACGCCGACCTGCGGGAGGAGTGGAATGGCTCCCCCCACTCCCATGCCTGTGCCATGCGGCGCATCCTCGATTTCCTGCCTGCAGAACGCCTCCTCCAAGTAGGAATCCGCTCCGGCACCCGCGAGGAGTTTCAAGAAATGCGCGCCACGAACCGACTCGTCGCGCCCACTGCGGAAGCCCTCACCACTGCGCTTTCCCGCCTCAAAGGACGCCCCCTCTACCTCACCTTCGACATCGACGTCTTCGATCCCTCACTCGTTCCTGGAACCGGCACTCCCGAACCCGGTGGCATCGATTGGGCCACCTGCGAATCCCTCCTCGCTGCCCTTGCCCCAGAAAACATTGTCGCCCTCGACCTCATGGAACTCGCCCCCACCCTCGACGCCAGCGACGTCTCCTCCGTCGTCGCCGCCAAGCTGCTACGAGAACTCCTCCTTTTCCTCGCGTCGTAGTTGGACAGGCAAATGATTCAGAATCCGCAGCTCCGTTGATTCCCCCATCTCAAGCCCCCCCAAAGCCAAAGCTGCCCATCCAGACGGAGTGCGGACTTCAGTCCGGATCCCCCGACAGGGTCGGGGCCCCAGTGCCTTGTTGACGGACCGTTGGGGCACGATGAGAAAAGTCAGACAAACAAAACGCTCTCTCCCACCTTCACCATTCCACCTTCACCATTCCACATTCCACATTCCACATTCCACATTCCACATTCCACATTCCACATTCACAATTCATCCCCTCCGCCCCAACATCATCACGTCACCGCAAAACCACCATCAGCATAAAGAACTGAAGGTCAAAACGCTAAAATCGAAAACCCCAAGATTTACCGTCGTAGTTGGACAGACAAATAATTCAGAAACCGTTCGCTCCGTTGATTCCCCCCTCTCAAGCTCCCCCCATCGAAAAGCGGCGGTGGCTGGGATGCTCCCTCATTCCCCAGCAACACTCACTTCGGCACTCGAAAGGTGTTCTCCCTCACGAACTCGTAAAAACGCTTCTTCGTAGCCAGCTCCTTTTGGCCGTGGCTGTGGCCTTTGTCTTCGATGATGACTTCGATGGTTCCTCCGAGCTTGCGACAAATGACCTCGAGCTGGGCATCGTTCTCTTTGTCAAAAACGACAAGGACACTTGAGTCCTCAGAAATTCATTCATCGTTGGAAGAGAACAACGCCTCCCCCAGTAAAACCAATGATCGACTCGCGTCAAAATCTCACCCACGCTTTCCAAAAATTAGAACCATGCTCAAAAATCTGATTCTCAGCCTCTTCGCCGGACTCGCGGCCACTCAAGCCGCCGAACAACCGAACATCATCCTGATGATGGCAGACGACCTCGGATGGGGAGACGTGCAATGCTTCAACCCGAAGACCCCCATCAAGACTCCCCACCTTGATGCCATGGCTCAGGAAGGGATGCAGTTCAACCGCTTCTATTCTTCTTCGCCAGTCTGTAGCCCCACTCGCGGTTCCAGCATCACGGGCCGTCATCCTTTCCGCTATGGCATCTACTACGCCAACACGGGCAAGATGAAGACCGAAGAACTCACCCTGGCCGAACTTCTCAAAGAAAAAGGCTATGCAACCGGACACTTTGGAAAATGGCACCTTGGTACCCTCACCACCGAGATCAAGGATGCCAACCGCGCAAAGCCCGGAGACACCGAGCACTTTAGCCCGCCCTGGAAAAACGGCTTCGAGGTCTGCTTCTCTACCGAATCCAAAGTCCCCACTTGGGACCCCATGCTCAAGCCCGGTGATAAAGAAGGCTGGAACGGAGGAGGCAAGGGCTGGGATGTCATCAAAGCCCCCTCCACTGCGAAACCCTATGGCACTCACTACTGGAATGAAAAGGGCGAGGTCGTGCGCGAAAATCTCGCAGGAGACGACTCCCGCGTCATCATGGACCGCGTCGTTCCTTTCGTCGAACAATCCGCTGAACAAAAGAAGCCGTTCTTCGCCGTCGTCTGGTTTCACACCCCCCACCTCCCCGTTGTGGCGGGACCGAAATACGCGGCGATGTATCCCGGAGTGAGCGACTTTGAAAAGAACTACAATGGCTGCGTCACCGCGATGGATGACCAAGTCGGTCGCTTGCGCGCAACTCTCAAAGAAGCAGGGGTCGCCGACAACACCATGGTTTGGTTCTGCTCCGACAATGGCCCGGAAGGAAACAACAAGAGCCCAGGGTCCGCGGCTCACTTCAAGGGACGCAAGCGAAGCCTCAACGAAGGAGGCGTGCGAGTTCCAGGCATCCTCGCTTGGCCGGCCAAAGTCAAAGCGGGCACCGTCACTGAGTTCCCCGCCGTCACCAGTGATTACCTCCCCACCATTCTCGATGCGGTGCAGGTCGACTACAAGGGAGAGCGCCCACTCGATGGCATCTCACTTCTTCCCGTGATGACTGGTGAAGAAACCGAACGCAAAAAAGGAATCGGTTTCCAATGTCGCAAGACTGCGGCTTGGTCCACTCAGCAATACAAAATTTACCGAGGAAACCAGAAAGGTTCATGGTCCCTCTACGACCTCATCAAAGACCCGTCCGAAAAGAACAACCTCGCCGAGGACCATCCTGAAATCGTGGCCGACCTCTCTCAGAAATTCGAAGCCTGGCAAAAATCCTGCGCAGAAAGCGACGAAGGCGCAGATTATTGATCAGCCTTCTCAAGAGCAGCGGAAATTTCCTGCATCACCTTCTCCGCCAAATGCTGGTAGCCTTCATTTGTGAAGTGAACGTCGCCCTTGCGGACCATAGTCTCAGGCAACTTTTCGAGGGCGTGAGAGTGAAGGTCGTTGATGAGCACGCCGTGCTTCTTCATCACCTTCGCCGCCACTTCATTATATTTCAAATCATCACCTAGCTTGCGCCCCGCCTCCCCCTCGGGCACAGGCGTGGTCGCGCACCAGATGAGAGTTGCTCCCGTCTCCTTTAATCGCAGCCCAATTTTTTCAAGGTTGCTTTCGTAATCTGCCAATGAGGTCGTCAGCTCTCCTCGCTCCTTGTCCCTATGACCTTGCACCTTGGATTCAGGATGCCGGTAACACAGGTCCCAGAGCCCCCAGTTAAAGTGAATCAAATCCCATTTCGCAGGCTTTTTCGTCAACCACTTGTCAAGATTTTCCAAACCGAAGGAAGAATGCTTTCCATTGCCAGCAATGCGATAGACATCTGCTTTCTCTTCGAGAGTTTTCCGAACAAAGGGAGTGTAACCAATCGAAATGGAATCACCTATCAGTAACACGTTAGGGCGGTCCGGATGGTCCACTTTGGGGTTCGTAAAGGCACTCTTACGATTGGTGTAGAGTTCCTCCTCGCTGGCCAGTTCTTTCTTAGCCTCTTGACCTTCCTCAGCCAGAGCAGGAAAAGCGCTCAATCCAAAAAACAAAAGAGCAGCGAGAAAAGGAAAGTGATTCATTTCAAAAGTAGTATCTCTGATAAGCAAACTGGGCCCGTATTCTTTCACCTACAGCGAGGACCGCGAGTCTATTGGCACTGCATTAAGCCACATTTCGTTCGAAAACAGTGTGTTTATCCTAGTTGAGGCCGTAGGCATAGGAGAGTGGCTTTTTAAGCCGCTGGGGTTGATCTCGTTACTGGACAGATGAATCAATCAACGCAAGATCAGCGAATTCGGGAGTGAGCAGGCCTACCTTCAACGAGAGACATTACTGGATGGTGGCTTGTAAAGACCACGCTCCTCTCTCTTTGCCTGCGGCACGAAAAACTGCTCAATGCAGTGCCATTGGACCGCGAGTCTTCAGCTCGGTTACCCCGAAAAAAGTCGGGGCCCCACTACCACCACCAGAATTCGGAGTAGACATCTTCTTCCCTCACTAAATCTCGCCACTCGGGGAATACAAGAGTAGGATAAATCGTCTTATTCCCATCATGCTCAGATTATTCCTCGCCACCGCCCTTCTCTGCCTCCCTCTCTCAGCCGACCAAGACAACCGTAAAGTGGAAGGCTCCATCCAAGACATCGAGTGGGGCACGAACTGGGCAGGCCCGAAGCTGAAAGCGCCCGCCGACCTCAAAGGTAAAGTCACCCTCCTCGTGATTTGGGGCGGATGAGGCGGCTGCAAACAGCTCACTCCGGGCATGGTCGGTCTGGCCAAGTCGCTTAAGGAGCAACCCTTTCACCTCATCGCTTCCTACTGCCAAAGCGGTAGCAAAGACAGCGCCCTCGCTCTCCTCAAGAAAAACGGTTGGAGCAAAGAGATAAAAAACCTTTCGGTGATGAGGTTCACCGATTTCGAAAAAGCTCCTGTCGAATACGTCCCCTACTACCTCATCTTCGACCACACCGGAAAGCTCCGCTACAATCACATGGCCGGCCCCTACCACGGAGGCGATGGCGACAAGTATCAAAAGCTAGTGAAAGAACTTCTCAAGGAAGTTCCTTAACCCAAGAAGCCGGATCCTCATCCTCTTTGTAGTGCGGAGTCCCTTTGAGCCAATCATAGTTGGCATATTGGTGGGCGTTGGGACCTTTCTGGGGCTGTTTGAAATACCCCGGGCGACTCGCCTTGTTCAGCTCCTGCCAGCGTGCGGAAAGCTCTTGCACCAGGCCAGGTTCACCCTTCGAAAGGTCTTGGCTTTCCGAAAGGTCTTCCGAGAGATGAAACAACTGCCTTCTACTTCCTTGGAGAATCAACTTGTAACCGTCCTTGAGGAACACTCCGCGCACAGATTTTTGATGGCCCTCATGGTGGCTCCAACTCCAATAAAGCTCTTTGTGAGGGGCCTCCCCACCAGCCAAGGCATCGCGCAAGTCCACCCCGTCAAAGTCCGTCTTCGCCAAATCTCCTCCCGCGATCACCACCGAGGTGGCCCCAATATCAAGTGAAGTCACCGCATGCTCGACGCTCGTTCCCGACGGAATCCCCTTCGGCCAATGGGCCACGAAAGGAACCCGCAATCCCCCTTCGTATAGCGAGCCTTTCGACCCCTTCAGCGGCCGGTTATCGCTCGTCTTCCTCATGCCCCCATTATCGCTCAGAAACCAAATGAGAGTGTTTTCTAACAAGTCCTTTTCTTCCAAGTCTCGAATGATTTGGCCGATCCCTTGATCCATCTCAAAGGTCATCGCGGCATAGATGGAACGGCTTTCCTGGGTCACACCCGGCACCTGAGTCATCTTCTCAGGAGGAAAGAGCGCAATCGTTTCTTCGGGCGCTTCCAGCTCAAGGTGCGGCGCATTGTAGGAAACGAACAGGAAGAAAGGCTTCTCTTGATTATCGTCAATGAACTTGAGCGAGTAATCGGTGAGTTCACGGGTCAGGTATTGGTCCCACTCTAACACCTCATCATTATGCATGATGGGAAGGGTGTGATGAATCCGACGCATATCCCACGGCTCCTCCTTTGTGAGATATTTCCCTTCATAGTTGGGATGGTCATTCGGATAGTAATAGCGGCCACCACTGAGGAAGCCATACCAATCATCATAACCCAGGGCATTCGGATGCTGGTCAGGGGTCGTGCCCATGTGCCACTTCCCCACTCCGCCCGTCTTGTAACCCAGGCTCTTGAGCTCCGAGGCCACGGTCTTGATGCCCTTTGGCAAACCATGAGTCGGATTCAAAGGTTGTTTGGGATTATTATACCAACCAAAGGTCGATTGGATTTTTCCCGTGAGGAAACCTGCTCGTGAAGGCCCACACATGGAACCGGTGACATATCCCGAGGTAAACTGCGCTCCGTCTTTGGCCAGTCGATCAATGTTGGGTGTCGGAATATCTTGGCAACCATTGAAACCCACATCGGCATAGCCCAAATCATCTGCCATGATGACGATGATGTTTGGCCGACTACCTGAAAGGCTCGTGTCGGCTCCAAAAGCGAACCCGCTCCAGAAGACAAGAGCAGCCGAAGTGATTTTCAATAGGTTCATTTTCTCTCAGGGGCACAACGCTCTCCACCCACATACCGGTCCAAGAGCGCTCGCATTGCAGCGACTTTCTCAGGATGTTCCTCGGCAACATTTTGAGACTGCCGAGAATCCTCCTTCAGGTTGAAGAGCAGCCCCTCGGTTTCTTTAGAAAAGGTCTTCAACTCGAAGTGCTCGAGATAGCTCTTCTTCTCCTTCTGAGCCGCTCCTGAAGACTTATTGATAAAGACCCAGTCCCCTTCGCGCAGAGCATAGGCACCAGGATTGGTATTCTGCACCGTGGCCGCCCGCAAGGGACTCTCGTATTCCTCCCCTTTCCAAACCGGCAAGAGATTGTAGCTATCGATGGCCTCTTCGTTGTTCAGCGAATAACCTGTAATTTCAGCAAAGGTGGCAGCCAAATCAACCTGACTCACCACCTCATCCGAGCGAGAACCAGCCTCAACTTTTCCCGGCCAACTCACGATGAAGGGCACCCGATGACCGCCCTCGTAGATATCACGCTTCAAGCCACGAAAGTCTCCGGAGCTCCAATGGCCGAATTTTTCAAGGCGGTCGAAACCTAAATTTTCCGCTCCATTATCAGCCGTGAAAATCACGATTGTATTTTCTAACAAACCCTTCTCTTTCAAAGCCGCTACCACCTGACCCACCATAGCATCGGTCTCAATCATGAAGTCTCCATAGTAACCCGCCTGCGACTTCCCATGAAACTGCTTGTTCGGAACAATGGGATAGTGCGGTGAGTTGAAAGCAAGGTAAGCGAAGAAAGGTTTTCCAGCTTCCTGCTCTTCAATCCATTCAACAGTCTTCTTGGTAATGGTAGGAAGAATGTCATAGGGGTTCCAGTCCTCTGCCATTGGTCCGCCACGGAATCCCCCGCCCCCCGCGAGAGGACGCGACTTCATGACCGGCTTAACGGGAATGGTGGCAAAGCGATCATCCTCGATCCAGCAGTAGGGCGGGAAGTTGATGGTACCGTCACCAAAGTAACGGTCAAAACCTTGGTCGAGAGGTCCCCCGGGAAAGGGCTTGGTCCAATCATAAGCTTCTGCACTCGTGGCTTTCGCCTTTTCACCCGGCTTACGAATGGCATCCCAGTCCCAGCCTAGATGCCACTTCCCAAAGCAACCCGTGTGATAGCCCTGCTCCTTGAACATACGAGCAATGGTAAACTCCTCAGGCTCAAAGACAGATTCCCCAAAGGCGTTCACAATGCCATGGAAGCGTCGCCAATGATGCTGGCCGGTTAGAAGAGCATAACGACTCGGTGTGCAAATACCGGAAGAACTATGCCCATCAGTAAAAGTCATCCCTTGCTCCGCCAACCGGTCGATATTCGGGGTTTGAATCTTAGCCTCGCTATCGCCGTAAGAGACATCTGCTACGCCCATATCATCGGCATAGAGAATCACCACGTTGGGCTGAGATGTTGGCTCGGCCCAGGAGAAGGCTGTCAGCGAAGACAGAGCGAATAAAAGAAGTCGATTTTTCATGAAGAGTTTGTGGAGGCTATTGAGATTCTCTTGGTTCGGATTGAATCGTATCAAGAATGATTTAGGAAATGTTTTCCGTAGTGTCTTCATTCTGGAACCTTTTCGCACAAAGAAGCAGCAAGAAAATCCGATGATATTCAGGCCCTGCCTTAAACGTAGTAGAACAGCTCATTCCTACCCGTCTAATCGATGAACAATCAAATTAAGAATGCCCTCCTCGTCCTCCTCATGGGAGCCGCGCTCTCAGCTCAAGCGGCAGAATTCTACTTCTATCCAAAAGAAGGCGAATCCTCTTCAAAGGAAGCGGCCCATCTCTTCATTCTGTCGGGCCAATCGAATATGGCGCGCCTCGATCCCGGGATCTCATTCACTCCCGCAATAGTAGAAGCCCTTGGAGACGACTCCGTGATCGTGGTCAAGGACGCCAAGGGAGGTCGCTCCATCAGCGCTTGGGATCGGGATTGGAAATCAACCAAAGGCCAGCCCGCACAAGAAAGCGGTCACTTGTATGACCGCTTGCTCAAGAATATCAAAAAGGCGATTGCTGAGCGTGAAATCCTCACCGTCACCTTTCTCTGGATGCAGGGCGAAAATGACGCCGCGAGATTCCAAACAGGCGTTTACAAAAAGAGCTTAGAAAGGCTACTCGCCCGATTGAAGAAAGACCTTGGGCGAGATGACCTCCTACTCGTTCTGGGGAGACTGAGCGACTACACCCTCGAGACCGGAAAGCACCCGGAATGGCCAGCGATGCGAGACCTCCAAGTCGCCTTTGCCAATGCCAAGCCTACCCGCATCTGGGTCAACACCGATGACCTCAATGACATGACCGACGCCAAAACAGGGAAACCCAGAAACGATGTCCACTACACCCGCGAAGGTTATCGAATTTTTGGCCAACGTCTTGCCGACAAAGCCATCGAGCTCATTCAAGCCGACACCTCCCCCAACGTATTCCCCGGAGAGAAGAAGGACTTCCATGGCTTTGACCGCTATCAATTCAAAACGGAAGGAGTTCCCGTCACCGTAATTTGCCCCAAAGAAGCCGCTCCCGGAAAACCCTGGCTTTGGCGCAGCCTCTTCTGGGATGCCATCCCTCTCTTTTATCAAGCCGATCTCAAGCTCGTCGAACAGGGATATCATGTTGTTCTCGTGCACGGCGATGTCGCCGGACATCCGAGCGGCAACGCCAACATTGATGCCGCCTACAAGCTGCTCACAACCGTTTATGGTTTTTCGGAAAAATGCTCGATGGCCTCCATGAGCCGCGGAACCTTGTCCCTCTTTCGTTGGGCAACCAACAACCCCGAAAAGGTCGCAAGCATCTACGTGGACAATGGCGTTTGCAATGTCTTGAGTTGGCCCGCCGGAAGCAAAGTCCCCGGCAACTCATCGAAGGGCAACGGCGCCCCGAAATCATGGGGAGGCTTTAAGAAAAAGTTTGGCTACGCGACCGATGAAGAAGCGCTGAAGACCAAAGAAAGTCCCATCGACCTCTTGGAGCCGCTCGCTAAAGCTGGAGTCCCCATTTTGATGGTCTGCGGCAACAAGGACCACGCGGTGCCCTATGAAGAAAATGATGCCATCATGGAGCAGCGTTACAAAGCGTTAGGCGGTTCAATCAAAGTCATCATCGAGAACAAAGGTCACTCCCATGGCATGAAGGACCCCACTCCGGTGCTTGAATTCATCAAGAAACACACTCCGTAAAGTTTTAGTCTTCGCCCGCCTCGTCGCTAGGCTCTTCTTTTTCGACAGGGGTTGAGTCCTCACCAAGAAACTCCTTCGCGGGAACCGGCTCCTCGAACTCCTTCAGGCGAATATTGCGGTAAAAAATCTCGGCCGTTTCCGATTGAAAACCGAAAATCCCTGTCGAGGGTTCTAGGTTGAAAGCCATGTTCACGACCTCGCCATTCAGCTTATGAATCGCAAACTGGTCCCCCATCACAATAATCTCACACGCATTCCACTGCCCATCGAGCGCGTGATGATTATCGGTATGTGAGGCGTAGTGAAGCCACTGCTTCTTCTCATTCACTTCCTGTTCCGGCTTCCCTCCCTCGTCAGGATGCAAGTAAGTGAAGTCATCGGCACAAAACCAGTCGTATCTCACTTTACCAGGTCGAATGAGATCCCCGGTGTGATTGCGGTCTTTGGTGTGGTCGTAGCGGATTTGATATTCGATGCCCGTGGGCCAAATCGAATCGTCGATCACATGATAGTAGACGCCAGCATCGTACTGCCACTCCTCAAAATTGTTAGCCTTCTTATCACCCCACTTGTAATCGAATCGCAACACGTAGTGTGAGCACTTCTTCTCATAGTAGAGCATGCCATGAGTCTTGTTGTCCTTCTTATCGACCTCGTAGTCATCTGGGAATTGGTCGTTAAAGACGTGAATCACACCCTCCTCGATCGCGAACACCTTCTTGGCCAATTCCTCATCGCCACTTCGAATCTTCAAATACCACCCCTCCCAATCCTTCCCATTGAAAATCGTTTCGAATCCCTCCTCAGCGAGAGGTTCAGCGCAAGAGAGGCCTCCGGAAAAAAAGATAGTCGCGATAGAAAGAAGAGTCTTCATGAATTGAAATCTCAGTAGTCACTGAGTGCGCCCGACATCCTGCCAGAACAGCACTCCGAGTCTAGGACGCTTTTCACAACCCACTCCGCCAAACCAGCCCCACTACCGCCGCAGAATCAAGTCACTGTTGAGAATATCCACCATGATGGTCATGAACCGAAAACCCTCACGCTGAGCTTTCCGCGCTATCTGATACACGATATCCATATCGTCACGATTGAGTTCTCGCCCTTTGCCATATTCCGCAATACGAGCGATGAAGTTAATGGCAAAGGTGGAATCCTGTTTAAGGAGAGCTTTGCGCAATCCGCGGATATCTTTGAAGGAGGTATGAAGGTATTTTCCCGAAGGGTCGATACGCGAAGAACCCTTTCCATAGTCAGTGCGATAGCGCCCGATAATGTCGAAGCTCTCGAGCGCAAGCCCCGCTGGGTCCATCACCTGGTGACAGGAGAAGCACTTGGGATCCTCTCGGTGGCGCTTCAGCTGTTCACGAGGAGTGTCCACCCCTGTCAAGTCCGGCACGAGAGCGGGAACCTCTTCCGGAGCCGGTGGTGGCGGCGTGCCCATGAGCTCATCAAGAACCCAATGACCACGAGTCACCGGAAGAGTCTCCACCCCGTTAGAAGTGACCGCATGGATACTTGCGTGACCCAGCAAACCACCTCGCACCGATTTCGGAGGAAGCCTGACGAGTTTCATCACTCGGCGGTCCTCGCCCGCTTCGAAAGGGATATCATAGAGTTCAGCAAGAGGCTCATTTAAGAAAGTATAGTCGCTATCCAAGAAATCGGTAATGGGCAAATTCTCAAAAAGCACGTGCTGAAAGTAGAGGAGAGTCTCTTGCCTCATTGACTCCTCAAGACGCTCGTTAAAGTAAACCTTATACTGTCTCTCATCTTCGCTGGGCCGCATTTGACCCAGCTCGTCAATCGAGAGCCATTGTGAAGCGAAACTTTCCGTGAAATTCTCCGTGCGAGGGTCCCTCATCATACGCCTCACCTGCGCACGGTAAATTTTGGGATTCAGGAGATCGCCCGAATAAGCCAACTCGAATAATTCCATGTCGGGCATGGTACTCCAAAGAAAGTAGGAGAGGCGGTTCGCCAATTGAAAGCCATTGAGCTCTCCCAAGTCTTCTTTGATATAAAGAAAATCAGTCGAGGCCATAATGACCGCAAAAGTCCGAATCATCGCTTCCTGCCAATTCTGGTCCTTCTTGTATTCCTCTTCGAGATAGCGATAGAACTTCTCCTGCTCCGCCGAAGGGACATTGCGCCGGAAGGCACGCGAGATGAAGTTGTTGAGAATCTTACGCCGCTCACCTGCGACCTCAAAGTCAGGCATCTCATCGCTATTATAAGTGACCCGATAAGTTTGCGGAGGCCACTCCAAGGCAAGAGGGCCTTCGATCACGATCTCCGAGACCGCCACCCCGGGATAGGGCTGCCGATGTTCCTCAGGAGTATGCCTTTGAATGTTACGAGGTTTGCCATGGCCATTGACGGCAATTACTTGTGGAATTGAACCCTTGTCCAGCCAGATCACCGCTTCATGGGTCGTGAACACTTCGTCTTTGAGATCGAACTCTTGATAGAGTTTCGACTGACCTTTGAAGCTCCCCGCAATTGCCATCTGAAACGGAACTCCTTTGGGGGGCACATTGTTGGGCCGAGTGAATTTGTTGTCTTCGATGCGATCCACCCCTGCCGCCGTCACTTGGATTCGGTAATTACCGGATACAGTAACCGCTTTCTCTGCGTCTTTTACAGTAACAAAGCCATTGCCCGTTCTGAGAACCACCCTATCCTTTCCCTTAGTCGTTAGGATGCCAGAAACTCTGAGTTCTTTAGGGACATAGGCGGTCACCTTTTGAGCTGGCGGCTCCTGCGTATCAATGTTCAGCGCTGTTCTCAGGCTTGTTTGAGCAGACCGTAAATACTCAATCAAAAGTTCATTCGTAATGATGAGGTTCTCGCTATTGGTGTCGAACCCTTCTTCAACAACGTCTTCATAGATGAAGCTAGCTGGGTCGAATAGCTTGTTCTCATTCAAACCGAGAAGGTCCCGCACAGTATTACGATACTCCCGCTTGTTGAGACGCCGATAGCCGGTGGCAACCGTGAAACGCTCATCTCGGGAAATTTTGTCGATGAGCCGGATCATCTCTTCCAACTCGACGACTGGAGGATGAACATCAGCCTCAAAGGGAGGCATCTCGTCAGCCTCCAACTGATCATAAATGTCAATCCAAAGGTCCGCTCCGATACTCAAGGCATCGTCCAAACGGATTTTTCCTTCCTGCTTCTCCTCGCCGTGGCATTCGATGCAGTATTTCTCTAGAAATGGGATCACGGGTGCAAACTCCGATGCCGAGATCGGAGTCATCAGGGCACTTAAGAATGCCAGCGAACGAAAGAACTTCATGGAAATCAGATTAGGTAAGAATGTGATTCAAGTCGCCGGTCGCGCTATTGTATTTTTCCACCTCTAGCCCAAAATTTTGCAACATCGAGGTGTAGAGGTTATTGAGCGGAGTGGCGTTCTTGTTGACCGTTTGTTGCATATCGACATGGCCTTTATGC
Organism: Roseibacillus sp.; assembly: GCA_051251855.1. GTDB lineage: Bacteria > Verrucomicrobiota > Verrucomicrobiia > Verrucomicrobiales > Akkermansiaceae > Roseibacillus. The sequence continues at coordinate 225,893 of JBPOGI010000006.1, read as the reverse complement.
TGAAATCCTCCACCCGCCAGCATGATGGGCAAATCACGATTGGAGTGGCGCGCGGCATCACTCAAGGCACTTCCAAAGAGAATCATCGTCTCATCCAGCAGATTCCCTCCCTCGCTCCCACTCTCTTTCAGTCTATCCATGAGGCGAGACACTTGGGTCACATAGTTAGACTCGAGAACTTCTAACTGCTTCAGCTTATCTGGCCTCCGACCATGGTGAGACAAGCTGTGGTAACCGCTATTGACGCCATCAAGGTCAATACGGCGATTATGCATTCCGAAGCTGATCGTGAAGATTCGGCTCGAGTCGGACTCAATCGCCAAATGAACCAAGTCGAACATCATGGAGGCTTCGGTATCGAAGCTATTATCATCACTCTTAGCCTTCTTTCGATCCACTTCCACCACCGCAGAGTCCACTTTGGGCTTATCAACATGCTGCCACTTTTTCATCCCTTGGAGTTTGCGCTCGGCATCACGAATGGCGGTGAGGTATTCATCCAGCTTTTCACGGTCTTTGTGATTCACTTGGTTGCCGATCGAGCGCGCCTGTTCCCGAATCAAATCAAGAATACTCCCCTGCTCTTCAATATCTTTGGCCAACGCTCGTTTTGCGGCGTCACTATCTTCGACAAAGAGTTTGCCAAACAATTGTTGCGGGGTGCCTTCCACCCGCTTTTGTGTTCCCGACGTCGTGATCGAGGGCGACCCTTTTCCTCCCAAAGAGAGATGAAGGGAAGGAAATCGCGTTTCGTAACCCATCGCAGTCGCGGCGACCTGATCAACGGTGGCAATGCGATTGGATTTCACTCGCCCGAAGTCGCCTCCATTTAAGAAATGACTGAGACCGCCGTGGCCTCCGCGAACGTTCGGGTGGTCCATGTTAGAGAAGACCGTAAAATCTCCCAAATGCTTCATCATTGGCCGGAGGCTGGGAGAAGGATCGAATGCCTGCCCGAATCCTTTCGGGAAAAAAGCTCCCGGATACATCCCGAGCCCAGTGGAAACAAAGACCATGCGCTTTTTCAACGAAGAATGAGTCCACTTCGTCTGCCCCAGAAGAGGGAGAGAAGGCATGAACGGCAAGGCAATGGTGATCCCGGCGGATTTTAGAAAGTGTCGGCGGCTGAGACTCATGAACAAAGGGGAACTAGAGGCGTGCGTTGATTCTAAGCTACGGCGAACGAGCGAGCAACTTATCACTGACTCAATTCCCTTGAATCCTTCTGTGTTAAGGTGCGCCCCCCTCGAGGCTCTTTCAAGGAGGGGCGGACCCGAATGCCACTGCATTAAGCGTTTTTTCGTGCCGCAGGCTAAGAGTAAGGAGCGTGGTCTTTCCAAGCCGCAACCTAGTAGTGTCGCATATTCAGGGTAGGCCTGCTCACCTCCGAACTCACTCATCTGGCAACGATTGAGTCGTCTCCCTAGTAGCGAGATCAACCCCAGCGGCTTACAAAGCCACGCTCCGAAGCCTACGGCCACCGACTTCGCTATCTTCTGATTTTTAGCTTAATGCAGCGCCATTCGGGACGGCCCCCTCATTGCCGCACTTTTCACTGCAGGCGGGAGTAAAGGCTGCCTCGCCATTTCTCTAGAGCTGCTCCAACAATCGAGTCACCGCCCAAAAGCCTCCCGCCGAAGCCACCAAGACACTCCCTGTCAGGCGCACTCTTTCATAGGCGGGCTTTTCGTGCCATTTCCACGTCAGCACCCAAGCCAAAGCCAGCAAGCTGATCTGCGCCAACTCCACTCCGATATTCAGCGCGGCCACCGAGGAAACGAGCTGATCACGATCGACATAGCTCGCTAGCGCGCCCGCGAATCCCAGTCCATGGAGAAGCCCTAACAGGAAGACCAATACCAGTCGCGTCTTCAGCTTCCTTTCCGACCTCAGATTCTCTAACCCCACCATCACCAAACTCAGCGCGATCAAAATCTCAAGCGGGCCACTCCAACTCTCGGGCAAAACCACCCATCCCGCTGCCGCCAACCCCAGGGTCAACGAATGCGCCACCGTGAAGGCAAGCGACTGATGAAGAAGCTCCAAAAACTTGCGGCGATAGAAGAAGAGGCCAAACACAAAGAGCACATGATCCCAACCCAGCGGCACTACATGTCGGTAGCCTTCCCGCAACCACACCCACCAACGTCCCCCTTCGCGCAACTCCTTGGTCTCCCCTGCCGCTAACACCAGAAAGTCACCCTCCTTCTCCACAATCAACTTGGGGAAACTCCCTTCCCTCACCCCCACCGCAATTCGGCCTGGCTCCGTTCCTTCGACCACTACCCGAAAGTAGGCTATGCCATTGAGTAACTTGGGAAAATCTGGCGGACTCGTTTCCCAATCAGGAAAACCGATTTCCCAATCTAACTCACGACCATTGGCTTCCAGCACCAACATTCTCTTAAGGTAACTCTCCGCCTCCTCCCGCAGCTCTGCCCATACCTCCTCCGTCTGCGCCACCAGCCACTTGCGTGGAATCGCGGGTTGAAACGGATCATCCCGAGTTTCTGGCTCCGCATATCCCGCATCAAACTGAATCTCAAGCTGCCAGCCGTTATTCGTATTTTGCCACTCGGAATACAACTGCTCCACGACATGTCCGGAAACCCATGCGAGACTCCAAAGCCAAAAAACAAACGCTACCAACCACCGTGACACGAGAGAAAGCAAGGACCGATCTGAGCCGAAAAACAAACCTCATTTCAATCAAAATGATGAATACCAAGAACGCCTCCTCAGCACAGAACACCAAGAAATCACCCTCACCCTAATGGTTCCAAAATCCGAAGCAAAAAAAACAACCTCAGCGTAAACCTCGGCTATCGAAATATCATTCTCTCGTTGGAAAGCTGATTTCCGTCTACAAGGCAGTCTGCTGCCCCTTCGACTCTGATACAAAACCATGAAAAAAATCCTCCTCTCCAAAAATCGGGTCCTCCAAGGACTCGTCCCACTCTCCCTGATGAGCTCGCTCGGCAGTCTTTCCGCCGCCGTGACTGCCGAAGACTCTTTCGAAACAGGGGGAACACCGGACTATACCAGCGGATTCAACAACCTTGTCAGTCAAGGCCCAGCTCGAACAGGCTTCACCGGCAATTGGATGGAGGCCTACGGAGGCGCTCAATCACCCGATGTCTCCGCTACAGGACTCACCTATACCGACGGTGTTGACACGATGGTGACAGCGGGCGGAGCCATTGAATACTTTCAAAACGGTTTCGGTCGCGCAGGGAGAATTCTCGCCAACCCATTCACCGATGCCACCGATGGCACCGTCTACTTCGCGGTCCTCATTCAACTCGACTCCATCGACTCTCCTGAAAACTATCGCGGCCTGGAGATGCACAACGGCGGCTTCGACGATGCCGGCAATCGAAGGCTCCAAATCGTGACGGGTGAGCCGGGCACCGCTGCCAACGACGCCAATTTCGGGCTTCGCCTTCTTGAAGATACCGCCAATTTCTCAGCCGACCTCGGAGCCCCCGACCTCAACGTCAATCTCTTCGTGGGCAAAATCACCTTCAGTACCACCGGAGGCGCTGACGCCATCTCCATTTGGCGCAATCCCAGTAGCTTGGGGAGTGAGTCGGCTTCCGGCACCGCTGACGCCACTTTGAGCGGATTCGATCTCCAGATCGACCGCGTGTCGGTCGCTCGCTTCAACAATGGAACCCCCGACGGCGGTGGAGGAACGACCGGCAACGGCTTTATCCTCGACGAAATCCGCTTTGGAACCACTTGGTCCGATGTCACCACTGTCCTTGACGGCACCGACACCGACGGTGATGGTCTCCCCGATGATTGGGAAATTGCCAACATGCTCGATGAAATCGATCCCGGCACCATCGGGGAAAGCTCCCCTGGTGTGAAGGACGGTCCCTATGGCGCACTCGGCGACCCCGACTTCGATGGCTCTAGCAACGCCCAAGAATATGCTCGGGGCACCAACCCCCAAGACGCCGATTCCGACGACGACGGTATCTTTGATGGCAACGAAACTGGAAACGGAACTTCAGTAGGAACTTTCGTCGATGCCACCAATACCGGAACCGATCCTCTCAACCCAGATTCCGATGGTGACGGTCTCAGCGACGGAGTGGAAACCGGCACGCTCGTCTTCGTCGATGCGGACAATACTGGCAGCGACCCAAATAAGCCCGACACCGATAGCGACGGCGCAAACGATCTTTCCGAAGTCGCCGCCGGCACCGACCCCAGCTCGGCTGCTAGCAGTCCCTCCACAGCCAATGCTGATGTCGTGGGGATCGATTATTTCGACTACCCTCTCGGGACCCTCGACAACGCCGCTGGAGGAGAGTTTTTCGACTATGATAACTCTACCACCAACGACGCCTTTATCGGACACTTGAACGACCAAAGCGCATGGTTCGGAAACTCACAAGTCGTTTGCGGGAAACTCATCACCGAGAACAATTCCACTGCCTACCGCTCCCTCGCAGGCCCCATCGCAGGTGGCGAAGCGATTAGCCAGTTCGGCGACCTCGCCGATGCCTCTAACAAGAAAATCTACTTCCGCGTCGACATGACCTATCAAACTGGCGTCACCTACGCGGGCCTCAGCTTCTTCCGGAATGGAGCCGAGCAAATGTTCTTCGGTGTCTCTGGTCTCGACCAAATGCTCGGCATCGAAGAGCCCGGCGGAGTGAACGATACTGTTCAAGCACCTATCGACGGCCAAACCTATACCTTGGTCGGCGCTATTGGCGAAGATAGTGGATCCGCTACTGCAAAGTTGTTCATCGACCCTGACCTCACTTTGGCCGAGCCCGCCTTCGGCGACGCCGACCTCATTCCGAACAACCCCGCCAACCTCACCCCTTCAGCCATCCGCTTTATCTCAGGTGGCTCGGGAGCGATTGAGTGGGATAACCTCGTCATCACGACCACCTGGGGAGCACTCGACACCACCACACCCACCGACAGCGATGGGGACGGCCTCCGCGACACCTTCGAACAAACCTTCGCTGGCGACCTGACGACCCTCACCTCATCGACCGCTAACGACGATACCGACACCTTGGACAATGGCACCGAGCAAACCCTCGGCACCAACCCCCTCGCCGAAGACACTGATGGCGACACCCTCGACGACAATATCGAAGTCGCCAACGGCACCAACCCTTGCCTCCTCGATACAGATGGCGATGGCTTGAACGATGATTGGGAGACCAACGACAACAACTTCGTCGACGGCAACAATACCGGCACCGATCCCCTGGTGGTCGATACCGACCTCGACGGACTGGACGATGGTTTTGAAGTCAGCCTCGGAAGCGATCCAACCGATATCGCATCGACCCCCGCCACCTCTACCACTCTTCTTTGCAACGGCTACCGCGAAGACCTCTACGGTCCCGCCATTTCCGTGCAAGGCATCCAAACTGAGTTTGGCGATAATTTCTCCGAGCTCAATGCGGCCTATGCGGGCGTTCAAAATGGGAAACTCTTCTTGATGCTCACCGGAAATATCGAAGGAAACTTCAACAAGTTGAACATCTTCATCGACTCAACTTCAGCCGTGAGCACCAACGTTCTCACCGCTGCTGGTAACGATGGCTCGGGCGTCATGAACGGTCTCACCTTCGATACCGGCTTTGCACCCGACTACCACCTCATTGTTCGTCGTGGATTCGGATCTACCAATCAGCTCGACATGGATATCTCCAACCTCGCAACGGGCCAGTTTGCTTCCTTCAACGACATCTTTGGGGGCAGCCAAGAAGGATTCGCCGATACTGGAACACCCAATAGCGGCGCCCTGACCCCCAATCCCATTGGAGTGGGCTACTTCAATCTGAATCAAGCAGGCATCACCGGAGGCACGGGTGCGGCTGATCCCGTCGCCGCGCAAGCCGTTCGCGCGGGCTTCGAAGTTTGCATCGACCTTGCTGATATTGGGTCCCCCTCAGGCGGCAACATCAAGGCTATGGCCTTTGTGACCAATTCCAACCTCACCTTCACCTCTAATCAATTCCTCGGTTCATTGCCCGAGGACCTCAACGGAGTCGGAGTCGGAACACCCAACCTCTCCCAAACCGATGTCATCGATCTCTCAGCAATCTCTGACGACCAGTGCTTTACTATTAACGTTCCCACACAAAATTCCGGTATTTCCATTATTGACTGCTCGCTCTCAGGCTCCAATCTTACTTTGACCGCAGGAAATTTGATTTCGGGTAACGACTATCATGTCGAGTTCTCACCAGACCTCGCTACTGCCTTTACCGACGTTGCAGGCTCAACCTTCAATGCCGGTGGGGTAACAGAAAACATTTTGGTCACCGTTTCCGGAAGCAAAGGCTTCTATCGCATTGCCGCAGGAGTAGCCCAATAACATTCTCCCCCAAAAAAAACGACAAAACACCTATGAAACTACAACCACTCACTTTAAGTGCTCTTCTACTTTCGAGTTCCTTCGCATTCTCCGCCTCGGGGATTTTCGGAACAGGCACAGTGCTCACCAACAACGGTACGTTAACACTCTATCAAACGAATCTCCTAGGAGATTCACGTCACGAACCCGCAGGCCTAAGCCCAGCCCAAAACTCAGTTGGACTTGGCGGGCTTGACCTTGGCGACTTCGACCCTGCTAGTGGTGATAGTCTCACAATCGGCGGGGGTGGCCTTCTCACCTATAAGAATGGGCTGAGCGACATCTTCGGAACAACCATTTTTTACTCCGTTAACGGCGGCACCGAAACTTCGGTCGGACTCCTTTTCAATGAAGACAACGTCAATGGCAGCGCAGGCGACCAACGCTGGTATAGCGAAGGCAGCACTGCTGACTTACTCGCCGGTCTTGCCAATGGTGACCACACCCTGACTGTTCGTTACGAAGCTGGCTCATCGGATGGAATACACCCCTTCGGTCCCTTCACTGCTGACTTCACCGTCATTCCCGAACCCTCTGCCGCTCTTCTTGGCGGCCTAGGGCTCCTATCTCTCCTTCGCCGCCGACGTGCCTAGTGAGAACGGCTCTTTCTTCTCTAGAAAGAGTCAGCTCCAATACTTTCAAAAGCGGATCCGAAAGGGTCCGCTTTTTCTATTTCTCCCATAAACCAAATTCCTCAAAACTACCTTTAGTTGTAGCTCAAGTTCACGAACCTCTTTGCGATGAAAGTCATAACTCTCCTTCTCTCTCTTTCCTTCTCACTTTTTGGCCAAAAAGAAACCCTGCAGTCCCCTGATAATTCCATTGTGATCGAACTCGACTCGGGCACCAAGAAACTCCAATACCAAGTCAAAAAAGGAGACCAAACTCTCATCACTCCCTCTCGTCTCGGCTTCATCCTCAAGGATGCCCCCGCGCTCGACGGCCCCTTCGAAATCCTCGAATCCAGTTCCACCACCATCGACGAAACTTGGCAACCCGTCTGGGGCCAGCACGCCAACATCCGCAACCACGCCAACCAACTCCAACTCCTCCTTCGCGAAACCGAAGAGCCCTTTCGCCGACTCAATCTCACTTTCCGTGCCTACGACGATGGCATCGCCTTTCGCTACCAATTTCCCAAGCAGCCCAAGCTCAACGAATTCCAAATCACCGACGAACTCACCACTTTCAATCTCGCGGGGAACCACAAAACCTGGTGGGTCGAAGCCCTGCCCGACACTTACGAACGTGACTATAGCGAGAGCCCGCTCACTGACTGCGCGGAACGTGGAGCCTCCACTCCTGTCACCATGCGCACCGAAGAAGGAACTTACCTTTCTTTCCACGAAGCCGACCTCACTGACTGGGCAGGCATGAAGCTCAAGCGTGCCGAAGGTGCCGCCGAATTCTCACTCCAAGCCGACCTCGTTCCCTGGTTCGAATCCGATATCAAAGTCAAAGCCCAGACTCCTCACTTCTCTCCTTGGCGCACCATTCAAATCGGAGAAACCCCCGGTGACCTCATCGAGTCTTCCCTCATCCTCAATCTCAACGACCCCTGCGAAATTGAGGATACCAGCTGGATCGAACCCGCCAAATTCATGGGCATCTGGTGGGGCTGCATCTCTGGCACCTGGAATTGGGAGCTCGAGAAAGACGCCGACAAGCACGGTGCTACCACCGAGCGTGCCTTTCGCTACATCGACGCCTGTGTCCGCAACAACATCCCTTGCCTCCTCATCGAAGGATGGAACGAAGGTTGGGAAGGCGACATCCCAGGCTGGGGCGACATGAGCATGACCGACACCTACCCTGACTTTGACATCAAAAAGGTCACTGACTATGGCCGCGAGAAAGGAGTCACCCTTGTCGGCCATCACGAAACCGGAGGCAACCTCACCAACTACGAAAAGCAACTCCCCGCCGCCTTCGAGTATTATCAAAAATACGGCATCAACCGCATCAAGACCGGCTACGTCAGCGGCGACATCCCCCTCTACACCCCCGAGCTTACCGAGAAAGGCCGCGAACACCACCACGGACAATTTTCCATTCGCCATCACCAGAAAGTGATCGAGATGGCCGCCGAACACAAAATCATGATCAGCGCCCACGAGCCCATTAAAGCCACCGGCATCTCTCGCACTTGGCCCAATTTCGTCGCTCGCGAAGGCGCACGCGGCGGCGAGTTCAATCACTTCATCGGCAACCCACCCAGCCAGACCTGCACCCTCCCCTTCACCCGTATGTTAGGCGGCCCCATGGACTACACCCCCGCCCTGTTTGACGGAGCCTACACCACAGACAAACGCTTCGGCACCCGCTCCCAGCAATTAGGTCTCATGGTTGTTCTCTACAGCCCTCTCGTCATGGCTGCCGATTTCTATCAAGCCTACGACACTGAACCCGCCACCCAATTCATCCGCAACATCCCCGTCGGCAAATGGGACGAAACCCAAGTCCTCGCCTCCGAGATTGGCGACTACGTCATCACCGCCCGACGTCATGGCGACAACTGGTTCCTCGGCGGCATCAACAACGAAGAAGCGCGCGACCTCAACCTCCCCCTCGACTTCCTCGCCGACGACAAAAAATACCACGCCGTCATCTATCACGATACCGACCAATCCGATTTCCGCGAAAACCCCTACTCTCTCTCCATCAAACAATCCCTCGTCATCTCCACCGACTCTCTCCCCATCACCTTCGCCAATGGAGGCGGCATCGCCATCGAGTTCTATCCCGAAGGGACTGAATTCACTCCCCCCTCAGGCGAACCCGGAAAAATCCACGAACAAAAGGAATACACCCTACGCGCCAAACACTCTGGCCGCCTCCTCACCGCCCGCGGCAACGACGTCATGCAATACGCCGAACACTCCAACCGCAACCAACACTGGACCTTCCAAAAACTCGAAAACGGCCACTACCTCATCAAAAACGGAGAGCAAGCCCTCACCGTCATCAGCGCCGAAAACCCCGCCGTCAACCTACAAGACCTCGACCCCACCAACCCCCGCCAACAGTGGGCCCCTAAACACATCGTCGGCACCTGGTTCCACCTCGAAAACACCGCCACCGGCAAACTCCTCGACGTCGCAGAAATCAGCTACTCAGACAGCGCCGGCATTCACACCTGGGAACACGCCCACTCCCCCAACCAAGTCTGGTCGCTTGAATTACCAAAAAACTAGCGGAACGAAAACTTCACCCCCAAATCAAAATCCCTACCCCGTGTAATAACAACCCCACGCATCCACCTATCAAAGTTCCATTGATACGAATAAACTGTAAATCGGGTCCCACCTGCGTCTCCAGACGCTCAATTAAATCATCCGCTTCCCAGCTATCCACTGTGCGGCTGATAATCTGCTCAATCCCCTCGCCGTAACGCTCAAAGAATCCGGACACTCCATTTTCAACCGTAGCCTCCAAATTCGCCAACTTCTCAGGGTCTTCAACCAAGCGCTGAGCCACCCCCGAAATCATTTCGCTCCAGCGCCCCCCGTCTCCCCCCGACTCCAAGGACTCCGCCTCGGCTAAAACATAGCGACCCACCCCTCGAATCACTTCCTCCAACACCGCCTGCGTCTCTGGGTCTGACAACACTCGCTCCTTAAAGGCCTCCCACTCGCCACCTTCTCCATCTTCCAATTCCTGCAAAGTCTGCCCAAGAGCCTCTTCGATCTTTGTAAAGAGAGGATGCTCCTCGTCTTTACTAGCCGCTTCCAACTCCGTGGACAGCTTTTCGACCGCCTTGCCCGACATCATCATCGCCGCCACCTCGGTCACCGCTCCCAAAATCTTCGCCCCTCGCATCGGGGCCCCTTTGCGCGCCTCATCCATCACCCAATCTCGGTTCTCGGACACAGTCAGACTCAAACGGCCCAATACCGGAGCCAAAACCTCCCGACGAGAGGGACTCCGCAAAAAACCTTTCAACAAGACCGACACGAGACGACCTACCGGCAACTGTTGCAACCCCTCCCGCACTTTCTCCCCACCTAGACGCGACAACTCCATCCCGTCCGTCTTTGCCATCAGGCTCGGCAGTGCACCCGCCACCCGTTGCACCGACTTCTCGGCATTCTCCTCCTCCCGCAGCCAACCCGCCAATCGTTCCACCGGCTTCCAATCCTTCCACTGCCGACTCACTTCTTCCCTTGTAAAAAAGCTCCCACGAACAAACTGACCCACTAAATTTCCAATCCGCTTCTTCTCCTTTTTCACAATCGCGGTATGCGGAATAGGAAGACCCAAAGGGTGCCGAAAGAGCGCCGTCACCGCGAACCAGTCCGCCAACGCCCCCACCATCGCTGCTTCCGAAAACGCTCTTACCCACGCCCACGCCGACATCGTCTCCTCCAAGCTACGAGAAACCCCGTAGGTAATCACCATCAACACCAGAAGCCCTGTCGCCAAGAGACGCATGCGGTTTAATTTTTCACGACCTTCCATCATTTCAATCTACTTCGAAAAGTGTTGCCACCCTTCCGTGCCCAAATCTCCTTCTCCCTCTTTTGCCAAAAAACCAATCCGCGTCAACTCCACCTCTGGAAAAGCGCGCCGAAACTCCGCCACCCACTCTCCCTCCTCAGCAGCAAAGAGGAGTTCCATGTCCTCTCCGTCACCCAATGCCTGCGCCACCGAACACCCTTCGTGACAAGGCAAGCGATCTGCCTCTAACGCAAATCCACACCCACTCGCTCGTGCCAGACGCGGCAAGTCCCTTCGCAACCCATCCGACAAATCCATCATCGCTCGCGCATGCTTCGCCAACCACTTTCCCTCTCGGACCCGAGGCACAAAGTCCAAGTGACGCTCACTTTCAAAGCTTCCTCCCAATCGTCCCGTCACCCACAGCCCATTCCCCGCGCATCCACCCGCGCGCGTCACATAGCTCTCCCGCGCCACCTTCCCCATCCCTGAGATACTCACCATCGTCGCACTCCCCGACGGCAACCCCACCGTCTCACCACCTACAATACTCGCCCCATATTCCTCCGCGCAGTGAGCTATCCCTTGATACAATCCCTCCACCCAACTTATCGAAGTCTCCCCCGCCGCCGCCAGCGTCACCATCAACTCGCAGGCCTCACCTCCCATGGCTCCAAAATCGCTGACCACCCGCGCAGCGGCCTTCCAACCCACGCGCTTCGAGTCGGTCTCTTGCAAAAAATGCACCCCAGCCACCACCGCATCGGTCTTCAACAAGACCAATTCTTCTCCCCCATTATCGACCACTGCGCAATCATCTCCCGGCCCCACCAAGACCCGACTCCCCTGAGTCAAACCCGCCACCAAACGGCGCACCACTTCCTCCTCACCGAGGTTTTTCAGGGTCTCACTTTTGCTCCAGTCAGCCATCACTCCACAAAGTTACCCGAAAACACGTAGGCATTGTTCAAAAAATGAATCCCGAGCGGAGCCCACAGCGATCCCGTCAACTCATAGGCCGCAATCAAAATCAGACTCAGCACGAACCTTCCCAGCAAATAACTTCCCTCCAAGTGAGCAGCCGCAAAGAATACTGACACCGTTAGCGCCGCCAACCAAGCGCCTCCCATCCGCTTAAGCACAGGATAGAGATAACCTCGAAATACCACCTCCTCCATCACCGGAGCAGCCACCACCGTAATCAAACCCCACAATACCCAAAAGCCCACTCCTGTCTCCAAGCCTCCTGCCGCAGGCATGGTCACGATGCGAAAAAACGCACTCGCAGCCCAATCCTCGAATCCAAAGGCCCACAAACCCTCTAGGAAAACAAAGTAGCCCACGAGCCCCGTAAGGGTCACCCCTATTACCCACCAGTAACGTCCGGGCTTCAGCCCCCAGAAAGACACCAAATTCACCCTCCGATAAAGCACACCCAGCACTACGCCTACAAAGCCCAATTGCAAGACCAGCTGCGAAGCTAACAGCCCATATGTCAGTACTTCGGGATTTCGAATCCGCCCCTGATCAATCCAATTCCCGAGATAAATCGCGAAAATCAAACCCACGCCCGCCATGTCAATCCAACCCAAATGGCGCGTCTCTACCACCCCCACATGCCGCCCCGGCTGTGTCGCCCAAGACTTTCGAAACGAAAAAAGCAACAAACACACAAGCAGCAAGCCAACCGAAAGCAACAAACTTGCCCCCAGCACCGCATATTCAAATCCCTGCATCTGACACGGCCTTACCACTGAACAACCTCTTAGGCGAGTGCTGACTCAAAGCAACCATTCCGCGAGAATTCCCCTCTCGCAGTAGCGCGCCGACACTCCCCTCGGTCTCAATTCACCGCTAAAGAAAAGCCTAGCCTCGGCTATTTTCTTCAAAGAAGCTCCTCCCTCTAACCGTATACCTGCCCGATGCGAGCAACTGCCCTTCTCATTCTCCCGTTCTCTCTTTCCGCCCAAACCATCCTCGAAGAAACCGTGGTCACCGCCTCCCGCCTAGAAGAGCAGAGCGACGACTCCCCTCAACTTACCGAAGTCATTACCGCCGAGAACTTTCTCGAACAAGGCTTCCGCACCGTCCCCGAAGCTCTCGCGCTTACCCCGGGCGTTTCTGTGCAAAAAACCACTCACGGCCACGGTTCTCCCTTTATTCGCGGCTTCACTGGTCGCCAAAATCTTTACCTCGTCGATGGCATCCGCCTCAACAACTCCACCTTCCGCTCCGGCCCCGTCCAATACGCCAACACCATTGATGGCTTCGGACTCGACCAATTGGAACTCGTCAAAAGCCAAGGCTCTGTCCTCTACGGCAGCGACGCCCTCGGCGGCACCGTCAACGCCCTCTCAGTCGGATCTGGCTACCAAAACGAAACTGGATTCTTCCAAAAAGGAAAAGCCATCTACCGCTACGACACCAATTCCCACTCCCAACTCGGCCGCATCGAGTACAGCCTCGGCGAAGGGGAAAAGTGGGGCCTCACCCTCGGCGGCACCTGGAAGGAATTCGGCGACGTGCGCTCCAATGCATACGGACGCATGAACGGCACCGGTTACCCCGAGCAGAACTTCGATGCCAAACTGGAATACGCCCTCGCCGACAACCTTCACCTCACCCTCGCTCACCAGCAACTCAATCAAGATAACGTCAACCGCTGGCACTCCACCCTCGCCAACCCCGGCGGCTGGGAGGGCCTCGCTCCCGGCACCTTCAACGCCCGCACCTACGACCAAGAACGCAGCCTCACTTACCTCAAACTGGAACACGAACTACTCACTGGACCCATCGACCGCTACACCGCCACCCTCTCTTACCAAACTTCACAAGACTCCGAGTTCCAAGACCGCAGCGCCACTGACATCCGTAGCCAAAATATCGACACCCGCACCTACGGCCTCAGCCTCGTCGCCGAATCCGAACTCATCGGCTCCCAGCTCGTCTACGGGCTCGACTACTACCAAGACCAAATCGACTCCGAAGGCACCCGCACCGGGCGCGACCCGCGCTCCCGCCGCCCCCTCGCCGACAACTCCGAATACCGCTCCCTCGGCCTCTTTGCTCAAGCCCGTCGCCCTTGGAGCGACCGCTTCGAGACCACCGCCGGGCTGCGCTACACCTACGCCGAGGCCGACCTCGGCAAAGTCTGGAACGGCACCGACGACCTCTCCGCCAGCGACGACTGGAATGCCCTCGTCTTCAACGCTCGCGCCCTCTTCCACCTCGACGAAACGTGGACTCTCTTCGGTGGAGTCTCCCAAGGCTTTCGCGCCCCCAACGTCAACGACCTCTCTGGCAACGTCACCTCCCGCAGCGGACTCACCTCCCTCGGCAGTCTCGACCTCGACCCCGAGAAAACGATCACCTTCGAGCTCGGCACCCGCGCCCGCAGCGACCGCTTTTCGCTCGAAGCCACCGCCTTCTACACCCTCGTGGACGACCTCATCATCGGCATCCCCGAGACCTCTGGTAGCTCTACCGTCATTACCACCAACGGCTCTGACGCTTGGATTGCAGGCCTCGAAGCAGAAGCCTCCTACCACTTCACCGACTGCCTCACCCTCTCCGGATTCCTCACCTATCAATACGGCGACGCCGAACGCCCCGCCTTCATTGGCAGCAGCGACTCCATCACCGAACCCGTCTCTCGCCTCTCTCCCTTGCGCGGCTCCCTTGCTCTCCGCTACGAACCAAACAACCTCTGGTGGGCCGAAGCGCGCCTTATCGCCGCCGCTCGTGCCAACCGACTCTCCGAGGGTGATCGAGGCGACACCCAGCGCATCCCACCCGGAGGCACTCCTTCCTACGTTACCGCTAGCCTCGCCGCCGGATGGCAAGCCACCGAAAACCTCGACTTTACTTTCTCGCTCCAAAACCTCACTGACGAAGACTACCGCATCCACGGTTCCGGCCTCAACGAACCCGGCTTCGGCGCCACCCTAACTACCCGCTACACCTTTTAACTTCACTGGAGCGGCCGCACCACTTTTCGAGAAAACTTGATAACCTCACTCAACACCTTCTCACTCGCGAGCGGCCAGAGGTCATTGTGACCCACCCCTGGCAAGAGCAGCAGTTTTTTCTCTCCCTCGTGCACTTTGTGCAACGCCTCCCCATGAGAAGCAGGCACCACCTCATCCTCGCTTCCATGAATCACCAGCAGCGGAAGCTCCACTGACTTCATTCGCTTTAAATTATCAAAACGATCCCAAGGAAGAATCTTCACCCGAGTCACCACTCGAAAGGCAGACTTGAACGGCGAAATCAAAACCAACCCCGCAGCCTCCCCCTTTTCCGCGAGATAAACACTAGGCCCCCCTCCGACCGACTGCCCAAGTAAAACAACGCTCTTAGGCTCTCGACCTTGTTCACGCGTCACGAAATCAAAAGCCGCCTCCGCCGAGCGATAGGCCCCCTTCTCACTTGGCTTCCCTTTCGAATGTCCGTAGCCGGGATAGTCATAAATCATCACCCCCACCCCTTCCGCCTGAAACCCGCGAGCAAGACCCCGTGCATGGCCAGCATCCTCAGCATTGCCATGGGCCCACAACAAAGTAGGAGCCTCTGCATCCGGAGCGGGAAAATAGAAGCCCGCAAACTCCCCTTGGTCGCCGAAAATCACCGCTCCCTCTTCCTCAGGAGCGTAACTCGCCTCTGGGGGCATAAAAATCATGCGGTCCGCCATCGTACACGCATAGAGCACCACCGTTCCATAAGCGAAAGCGAGCATTCGAACAGCTCGATAGACCCAGTAGCGCCAACCACTCTTTTTCACCTTATTCTGTGGCGAGAGCTTGCGCTCTTTTGACCGACTCTTTGCTCAGCTTATCGGCCGTCGCGCGAATCGTCTTCCCCGCTGCCGTCTCGAACACAAACACTTCATCATCCTCAATCGATACCAACTTCGCTTCAATTGCCGAACCGGCCGCGCTTTGCCACTTCTCCACTTTCGAGTCTGCAATCTTCACCACCTTTCCTGCCTTCACGAAAGTGCCGCCGCTCACCGCCACGCGCACTGCTCCCTTGGCCTCCTTAAAAATGTTGCTCCAGTTCCTCCCCTTCAATTCCTCATAATTGAACTCCCCATAGCTCTCCGTCAGACTCGGATTCATCACGAATATCTTGGGCGTCACTCCCACCTTGCTCTTGATCACCGTGCGGACCTCCGACGGCAAAGCTAAAACTTCCGAAGGGTCAATCGCCACCGGTTGAGACCAACCTAAAACCTCTTTACTCACCAACGAACTGATGGTGCCTGGACAATCTTCTCACGTTTCCGGCTGCGTCTTGATGGCTAGTACCAACACCACTGGCTTGCCGCTCTCCTTAGCCTTTTGTTGAACTTTCTCCAGTTCGCTTACACTCAACACGCCCTGAGGCACCTCATAGGCACCCAACCAGCCAATCAGGAGCGCTGATAGAAAGAAAAGTAATCGTTTCACAGCCCCTAGGGTAGCCCACCCCCGTCACATCGCAAGCTTCGAGCCATATTCCTCTTTTCAAAAGACATTGCCTCCCTCCTTTTCGGACTCCAAGCTCCCTTCACATGACGACCGCCGAGGCCACCAAGACCCTCCATCAAATCGAAGCCGCAATCTCCACCGTAATCCGGGGCCAAGACGAAGCTGTGCGTCAAGTGCTCGCCTGCCTCATCAGCGGCGGCCACCTTCTTCTCGAGGACTATCCCGGCACCGGCAAAACCACTCTCGCCAAGGCCCTCGCTCAAGCAGTTGGCGGCATGAACTTTAAGCGACTGCAATTCACGCCCGATCTTCTCCCCTCCGACGTCCTCGGGGTCTCTGTTTTCGACCCCTCCAAATCCGAATTCAACTTTCACCAAGGTCCCATCTTCACCGACCTCCTTCTTGCCGACGAAATCAACCGTGCCTCCCCCCGCACCCAATCGGCCCTTCTCGAAGCTATGGCTGAGGGCCAAACCACCATCGAAGGCCGCCACTACGACCTCGGCGAACTTTTCTTCGTTGTCGCCACCCAGAACCCCGTCGAATTCCGAGGCACCTACCCTCTTCCAGAAGCACAAATGGATCGCTTCGCCATGCAATGCGACCTCGGTTACCTAACTGTCGAACAAGAAGTCGCCCTCCTCTCCGAGCAGCAAACTCGTCACCCTCTCGAAGACCTCACCTCCGTCTGTAGCCGCGAAGACCTCCTCGCCATCCGTCAGCTCGCCCGCGCGGTCACCATCACTGACGAAGTCCGGCACTATATCGTAAGCCTCGTCAATGCCACCCGCAGTGCCGAAAAGGTCAAACTTCCCGCTTCGCCCCGTGCCTCTCTCGCTCTCATGCATACCGCTCAAGCCATGGCCCTGCTCAACAGCCGCGACTTCGTCACCCCCGAGGTCATTCAGTCCCTCGCCATCCCCGTCATCGCCCACCGTCTCGTCCTCGAACCCGATGCCAAATTCTCAGGTCTCACCAACGCCGGCATCATCGAACAAATCCTCACCGACACTCCCGTTCCCCTCTGATATCCGCTCATTCCAAAATCAGCTCATCTTTCCATTTTCCAAAAGCCTCAAAGGAGAGAACAGTTCGCAGACAACCTCGTCACAAAGTCATGTTTACCCGCCTTCTCCTCCTTTTCATCATCGTTCCCATCATCGAGCTCTCGCTCTTCATGCTCTTAGGGAAACACCTCGGGCTCCCCGCGACCTTGGTAATTATCGTGATCACCGCATTCATTGGAGCCGCCCTCACCAAATCCCAAGGAGGCCGAGCCCTCGCCAACTTTCAAAACGCACTCGCCATGGGTAAAATGCCCCATAAGGAAATGGTCGACGGACTTCTCATTCTTATTGCTGGCGCCGTCCTCCTCACCCCCGGCTTCCTCACCGACGCCGTGGGCTTCTCGCTCCTCCTTCCCCCCATTCGGGCCGTCATTCGCGGAATCCTCACCGAAAAGTTAGCCAAGAAGGTCAACGTCTCCGTTGGCGGAAACCCTCTCGACCCCGACTTCGAGCCCATCCCAGATGACGAAGCCAGCCAAGCAAAGTCCGTCTCGGGGAAAGTGATCGATGTTTAGCACTCAAGCTAAAATATCCTGAATCACCTTCGCATGCTCCACTCCTGTCAGGCGTTGGTCCAGCCCCTGATACTTGTAAGTCATGCGCTCATGCTCGACCCCTAGCTGATGGAGAATAGTGGCATGCAAGTCACGGATATGAACCGGCTTTTCAATGATGTTGTAACCATATTCATCCGTCGCCCCGTGCACCATTCCACCTTTGATTCCACCGCCCGCCATCCAGAGAGAAAATGCGCGGGGATGATGATCACGCCCATAAGTTTTCTCGTTTAAAGTTCCTTGCGAGTAAATCGTGCGTCCAAACTCACCTCCCCAAATCACGAGGGTATCGTCTAACATTCCTCTCTGCTTCAGATCAGAAATCAAAGCGTAGCACCCCTGATCCACATCCCGGCACTGATCCGGTAGATGCTGAGGGAGACTCCCATGCTGATCCCACCCGCGGTGAAAGACCTGCACAAAACGAACTCCGCGCTCCAGCAGTCGCCTTCCCATCAAAGCAGAAGCGGCGAACGTTCCCGGCTTACGACTATCCTCCCCATAGAGCTCGAAAGAAGACTCCGGCTCACTCGACAGGTCCGTCAACTCCGGAACCGAAGCCTGCATTCGGAACGCCATCTCATATTGTAAAATCCGCGTCTGAATATTCGGGTCCCCCACCAGCTCCAACGACTCTTGATTCAACTTCGCCAAACCATCTAACATGTGTCGCCGAGTCTCTCGGTCAATCCCAGGCGCATCCTTCAAATAGAGCACCGGATCGCCCACGGAGCGCAACTCTACCCCCGCATACTTGCCCGGCAGATAACCCGAACCCCAAAGCCGATTAGAAATCGCCTGCACATTTGCCGCCGGGTTGCTATGCCGCGCGTGTAAAACCACGAAGGAGGGTAAGTTCTCATTCATACTTCCCAAGCCATAGCTCAACCAAGAGCCCAGCGACGCCTTACCCGCGACCTGATTACCCGTAAAACAAAGCTGATTCGCCGGCTCATGATTAATGGCCTCAGTATACATCGAACGAATCACACAGAGGTCGTCGACCACCTTTCCAGTATAGGGAAAGAGCTCACTGACATCGATGCCACTTTGCCCCTTCTTCTCAAAATCAAAAGCCGAAGGCGCCAAAGGAAACGAAGACTGCCCCGCCGTCATCCCAGTCAAGCGCTCCCCTTGAGACTTCAAATAGCCCGTCAAATCCTTCTTAAACTCGGAACGGAGGTGCGGCTTTGGGTCCCAAGTCTCCATCTGTGAGGGCGCTCCTACCATCGAAAGATAAATCGCCCGCTTCGCCTTCGGAGCAATCGCTCGAAAGTCGAAGTCCTTGCTATCACCAATCGCCAAAGCTTCCCGTGGCAAAAGCGAAGAGAGAGCCGCGGCTCCCAACCCAGTTCCTCCCTTTCGAAAAAATTGGCGGCGGGACACCTGAGCATTGTAGTCTTGTAGATTGTTCATAGCGCTACTTGGTAATGGTTTCGTCGAGGTTCAAAATTTGCGAAGCGAGCACCGTCCAAGCCGCAAACTCAGCAAGCTCAAGACTCGAGTCGTAATGAGTAGCCCCCACCTCCAACAACTCCTTAGCCTTGTTCTCGTCCTCCTGAAAGCTCACTTCAATCGCCGCTAGACTCTCTGCCAAAATCTCCACCTCACTCGCCCGTGCCTTCCGCGAGAGCAAAGCTTGATAAATATGATTCACCCTCTTCTCAAACTCTTCATCAGCCAGCAGTGCTCGTTGGGCCAAGTGACGAGAAGCCTCAACAAACTGCGGATCATTCATCAACACGAAAGCCTGCAGCGGAGTATTCGTTCGACTTCGCCTCACGCAAAAAGCTTCTCGCGAGGGAGCATCAAAGAGATCCATCGACGACGGGGGAGCGGTCCGTTTCCAAAACGTATAAACCGAACGTCGAAACAGCGAATCCCCGCTATCCTCCTTATAATAACGAGTGTTTGAATTATTCATCGCCACTGCTGACCAAACTCCTTTCGGCTGATAGGGCTTCACCGAAGGACCTCCCACCTTTTCCACTAACAATCCCGAAGACGCCAAGGCCAAATCGCGAATCTGCTCCGCATCCAATCGATACCGCGGCCCCCGAGCGAGAAAACGATTGTCTGGGTCTTTCTCCCTCGCTTCCGGCGTCCCCTTCCCCGATTGCTGGTAGGTCTTGGAGTTCACAATTAACCGAACAAGATGCTGGAGGTCCCAACCTGACTCCACAAATTCGACCGCTAACCAATCCAAAAGCTGAGGATGAGTCGGACGAGCTCCCATAATCCCGAAATCCTCTGTTGTTTCGACCAAACCTGTCCCGAAAAAGTAATACCAAATCCGATTCACCGTCACTCGAGCTGGCAGCGGATTCTCAGGATTCACCAACCAATTCGCAAGCGCCAAGCGGTCGGCTTTCACATCAGACGGTAGAGCCGGCAGAACTCCAGGAACTGCTGGCGACACCTTTTCTTCCTTCTGGCGATAGTCTCCCCTCGTCAACACATGGGCAAACGGTTCACGGTTCTTTCGATCATCCATCACCAAAGTCACACTCCCTCTCTTGCGGAGCTCATTCTGCTCTTTCTCCAACTTCGCAACTTTCTTTTTCAGATCGATATAAGCCCCGTCATGCTTGTTCAAGTAGTGACGACGCAAAGCATCTTGCTGAATTTTACTCATCTCATTCAATGGCGTGGTCGCCGCGACATTCAATGGCACAAAGTTGTTTGAGTCAGCTAATGTCATCAGTTCACCTGCGCTGAGAACGCGGTCATAGATCCGAAAATCCTGAATCGCCACCGTGCCCCCAGTCACCTTCTGGCCATGAGAACGCGCACCCAATCGTAATACCTGCGTCGTCTCAAAACTGTCTCCTGCCGTATTGGGATTCGCTTTGGTCGCCAACACCTTCCCATTCAGATGCATCGTCACCCGCTTATCAGCTGGCTTGGCACTATCATAGGTCACCATCACATGATGCCATTTCCCTGCCTCCAAAACTTTGTTCGAGACTACCTTGTAGCCTTTGTCCGTCCACTCATCAAGAAGATGGGAGGCCAAGCGCCCCTTCTCCATCCAAAAATCCCACCCCCGATACTTGGCCTGCTGGTCCATTTTTGCGATGATAGGGCCATTGGGCTTACCCTCGTAATAAATCAACATTCCAAAGCTTGCCTGCCCTTGGGCATTGAGATTGCCTACATCACCCAATGCGATTCCCGAATCATTGACAATCGTAGCCGGCCCCAAAGGGCCATCGCGAAACTTTCGCTTCGATGCCTTCCAACTCTTTCGCTCGCCCTTGATTGACCCCTCGATTTCGTCTCCATCTTGATTTAGGCCAAGACTCAACACCAACCCCTCCTCCAATGTTGAAGGCTGCTGTTCGCCTTCGCTCAGCCCATCCTTTCTCAACTTCTCAGCCCAAGCGACGAAGCCTGGATCCGCTGCCTTGGAGCGCTGAGTGACTCCGTCCTGAGCCACTGCCAATTCACTTTCTAACTCCTTCCATCGCCCCCGGTCTTCGATCAGCGGCGCAAAAATATTGGGGGGATGCTCCGCCTTGTTCCTATCCAACGCCGCCATCGAAGTATTACGAAAGAAGGCTGAGAAGGCGAAATTATCTTTCTGGGTGATGGGGTCAAATTTGTGATCGTGGCAAGCCGCGCAACCCGTGCTCAAACCTAACCAAACCGCAGAAACGGTATCCACTCGCTCTTGGGCATAGATCGCCTCCCATTCCTCTGCAATTGCGCCGCCCTCGCCTGTCGTCGGCAAACATCGTCCAAACCCAGTGGCAATCACCTGCTCCAGAGTTGGTTCAGGCATTAAGTCTCCCGCAATCTGTTCACGCGTGAATTGGTCAAAAGGCATATTCTGCCGAAAAGCTTCAATTACCCAGTCGCGGTAGGGCCAAATCGCACGATAATTATCGATATGAATACCATGGGTGTCGGCATAACGAGCGGCATCCAACCAATGCCTGGTAAAGTGCTCCGCATAAGCATCCGTTGCTAACAGCTCCTCCGTCGCCTTCTCCACGTTCCCCTCCCAGGCGGCCAATTGCTCGGCAGTTGGCAGAAGGCCCGTCAAATCCAAGCTTAATCTTCTCAACAAACGCCCCGGCTCTTCAGCAGGATTTGGGGTAGAGCTCTCTTTCTCGTGTCGATACGCCACAAAAGCATCAACGCCATTGCCCACCCACTTCTGTGATGAATCCGAAAGCTCTGGTTTTGTAGGTCTCTCCGGTTTTGTGAAAGACCAGTGCTCCTCATACGGCGCGCCCTCGGCTATCCATTGTCTGAGGACTTCAATCTCCTCTTCCTTCATCACCTTATGCGCCTTTGGCGGCGGCATAATATCCGTTTTGTCGTCCGAAAGAATCCGAATCATCAGCTCCGAATTCTCCGGATCACCTTTTAGAATCACGGGAACCCCTAAATCTTCCCTCACCTCAAATGCATCTCCCTCCCGATCCAGTCGCAGTGGCTGCCCGCCCTTATCGGCATTCGGGGCTCTCGTTGAACCATCAGGGCCGTGACAATGATAACAATACTCCGACAAAATCGGCTGCACATGATCATTGAAATCGATCTCTCCTTTTTCCTCCCCTGGACAAATTGAGGAAGAGACAACAAATGTGAGTAAAAGAAGGCTTCGCATGAGAACAAGGAATCGAGATCGAACGCTATTAATTCGAGAGGTAGGCCCCGATTCTTTCGTCGAAGATTGGGCATGAGGCCTCATCCTCCCTCAAGAGTATGTGCTAAGGAGACCAGCTTTACGTAAAAACAGCCCTAAACCCGAAGAATACTCTTGAGCTAAAAGTTGGTAACATCATCGGCGAAGTCTTCCGTAGTCGCTCCCGAATCTCCCCTTCCCTTTCCATCTGGCCCCACTGACCAGAGATCGAAATCGGGGTTGTGAGCATCCTTAATCATATTTCCATCCTCATCCACAGAGCGGAGATAGAAAAAAGGTCTCCCATTCTCAAAAGGATCCAAAATCTTCAGGCCCTCGATCTGATTCTCAAACTGGTCGCTCAATTTTGGGTCCAGCTCCGGCATATACACTTTGGAGTCGTGCAAAATCCCATGTTGGTAGAATGCTTTGAATAACTCTCGAGAACTCTTGTCTGAGCCATCTCCGGGTGGAAAATTACCGTAATCAGCCTCGTAATCTTGAAGCTTATTTTCGAAAAGCATGATCTGAACACGGCACTTCTGCAGCCGAGCATTCCCCCGAGCCCAGTGGCTGATTCCCACAATAATCGGGACAACAACGAGGATAAAAAGAACAAAGAATGCTACCGCAATAGTGACCACCTTGGAACGCCCAGAACGTTTCTTGATGGGAGGCTCTTCTGTTAGGAGTTCGCTCATAGTCAAAACTACAACTCGAGTTCACCCAATTTTCGGATGAAACCGAGGCTTTGAAGCGAATCCCGTCGAAAACTTAAGAGCTCCAATTATTGATATCGTCGTCCAGATCTTCGTCACTCGAGCCGCCATCACCGCGACCAACTCCGTTAGGACCTAGCGACCAAATATCGAAATCGGGATTGTAAGACTCGGAACTTTCCTCGCCGTTCTCATCGACTCCGCGCATGTAGAAATATGGCTTCTTATGCTTGAAGGGATCAAGGATGAGGCCGTTCTTAATCTTGCGGCTGAACTGGTCGCTATGATCAGGATCCAGCTCCGGCATGTAAACCTTGCTATCGTTCTGGATACCGATCTCGTAGAGAGCGGTGTAAAGTTCCATAGAGCTTCGGTTAGTTCCATCACCAGGAGGGAATTCACCATTGTCTGCCTCATACTCCTGCAGCTTGTTCTCGAACAATTTGACCTGCACGCGACACTTCTCAATTTGAGAATTCAACATCGCCCAGCGTCCAATCCCCATGACCATCCCCATGAGGACAACCATGATGGTGACTACCGTCAGAATTTCCACGAGGGTAAAACCTCGCTGTCGAGCGCCAAGAGAATGTTGCGTGAGTTTCATAGTTCTGGGTTCAAGTTCCAACTACTGCTGCATGGTCTGGATGACCTTCATGAGAGGCAGGAAGAGGGCGAAAACGATTCCACCGACAACCACTGCCAAGAAAACAATCATGATAGGCTCGAGAATCGAGGTCAATGCAGTCACCGCGTTGTCCACCTCGTCATCGTAAACATCGGCAATCTTGAGAAGCATTTCAGGGAGTTGACCCGTCTCCTCACCAACGTCCACCATACTGATAACCATGGATGGGAAAACACTGCTTGCCTGCATAGGGCTCACGATGGACTCACCCTCTTTAACAGAGTCGTAAACTTTCTCAATGGCATCGGAAACCACCACGTTCCCGGAAGTTTCCTTGGTAATGTTAAGTGCTTGCAGAATTGGAACACCTGAAGTCACCAGCGTTCCCAGCGTCCGTGCAAAACGAGCAATCGCGCTCTTTCGCTGGATATCTCCGAAAAGAGGCGCGTTCAACTTGAAGGTATCAATGGCCTTGCGCCCACCCTTGGTATTTCCCCAAGAGTTGAAACCAATGTAAGCAAGAACTGCGATGACCAGAACCCAGACGATATTGGGCACGAAAGGAACTGTGGGCGACATCAAGAAGCCCGAAGCATTGAAAACGATTTTCGAAATCAGTGGCAACTCCACGTTCATGTCGCGGAACATCTCTTTAAACTTCGGGACGATGAAAATCATCAAGAAGGTCAAAATGAAGACCGCGATACACATCACGATCACTGGATAGACCATAGCTGAAACAATCTTATTTTTCAGCTTCTGAGCTTTCTCCTGATACTCAGCAAGACGATTGAGAACGACTTCCAGAACACCACCCAGCTCACCGGCTTTCACCATGTTCACATAGAGCTTGTTGAAAATACGAGGATGCTGAGCAAGACTCTCAGAGAAAGTAGAACCACCCTGCACGGAATCGGCAAGCGAAGTAATGGTTCCCTTAAGCACTGGATTGGGCTCCTGCTTAGCAAGGACATTAAGACCACGCAAAAGAGGAAGTCCCGAATCGATCAAAGTCGCCAGCTGACGCGTAAAAATCATCAGCACTTTTGGCTTCAACTTACCGCCAACTCCCTCACCCTTCTTGGTCTTCTTTGCGGCAGCAGCAGGCTTCGCCCCTTTCTTGCCTTTCGATTTCTTACCACTTTCACCCACCTTAGTAGGATAGAGGCCTTGGCCTTGCAGTTGCTGAATCGCTTCTTCGCGCGTTCCAGCTTCAATTGCTCCTTCATGTTGCTGGCCCGAGGCATCGAGCGCGATATACTGAAAATTTGCCATGTCGTTTCTAATTAATTTGTAGCTTGAGAGTCGGGGACGGTGCAAGCCGCCATTACGGGAATGTGTGAATAAATTCGCTTAGGTATACTTAAGGACCTCTTCGATCGTTGTTGTGCCGTCATAGATATTGCGAAGTCCATCTTCGCGCAGGGTGTTCATTCCCAGCTCGATGGCCTTGTGCTTAATGACCACAGAAGGAGCTCTTTCCGTGACTAGCTCCTTAATCGGATCCGACATATTCAGAAGCTCGAAGAGTCCTCGACGACCACGATAGCCACCGCCATTGCAGGTTTCGCAGCCCGTTCCGGTGTAAAAACGCTTATCGCCCAGCTCGTTAGCCGAAAGCCCTAATTGAGCAATTGTCGCCTCATTGGGCTCATAGTCCGCCTTACAATCTGGGCAAATCCGACGCACCAGTCGTTGCGCTAGAACCCCTTCAAGGGAGGCCGCCACTAGGAATGGCTCTGTGCCCATATCAATCAAACGCGTGACCGCGCCTGCAGCATCATTCGTGTGCAGGGTTGAAAGAACCAAGTGACCCGTCAGGGAGGCTTGAATTGCAATCTGAGCTGTTTCGAGATCTCGAATCTCACCCACCAAAATCTTGTCGGGGTCTTGTCGCAAAAAGGCACGCAAAACACGGGCAAAGGTGAGGTCAATCGCCTCATTGACCGGAATTTGGATAATTCCATCCACGTCGTACTCGACTGGGTCCTCTGCCGTCAAAAGCTTCGTATCAATACGGTTAATCTGACGCAGAGCCGCGTAAAGGGTGGTTGTCTTTCCCGCTCCCGTCGGTCCGGTGACCACGAAAATGCCGTTTGGTTTCTCAATCGTTTCACGAATATAGGTGTCGATCTCTTCCGGTAGACTCAGAGCCTCCAAATCAAGATTGACCGAAGAACTATCCAAAACCCGCAATACCACACTCTCACCGTGAGTGGTCGGGAGAGAAGAAACACGCATATCAACGTGGTGGTCCCCCACTTTCTTCACAATGCGTCCATCCTGAGGTACTCGCTTCTCAGCAATGTTTAGGTTAGCCATCACCTTCACACGTGAAATGATCGAAAGAGCCAAGTGCGCTGGTGGCGGATCCATTGCATAAAGAGCACCATCCACCCGATAACGAATCTGGAAATCGGCTTCGAAAGGCTCAAAGTGAATGTCTGATGCCTTCTCACGAATCGCCTGATAAAGAACCAAGTCGACATAACGAATGATGGGTGCCGCATTGGACTCATCCTCGAGCTCGCTCGCGGATTTGCCACTGAACTCGGCATCCAATTGACCCAAAACCTCAGACATGGCATCCGATTGGTCGCCTGCGTAGAGAGTGGTAATTTTCGCTTCAATCAGCTCCGTTGGTGCAATCACCTGATTAACACTCTGACCCAGCGCAAAACGTAAATCCTCTAGCGTCTGAGGGTTGAAAGGATCGGAAAGCGCAACAGTGAGGCCATTTTCATCCACCTTGAGTGGCAACGCGCCATGAAGTCGCGCTAAACCAGCTGGCACCATTGACAGCACCTGGCGAGGGGGAATGTAAGTGCTCAGGTCAAAGAGCTCCGCGCCCAATTCCTGCGCAATAATAGGCCAGATATCCTCCTTGTTACCCAGAACGTCATAGTCCGTGAGGAGCTCCGAGATTTCCTTACCACTCGTCTCCAATTGGCTTTTGAGTTCGGCCTGCAAACCCGGCTCCAACATGCCGCGGTTTTGAAAAAGTTCGATGACTTGATTGTTATCCATGTCTTGGTGTTCGTAAAAATTCGTTCTTAGTTCTCATCTGCCATCGTGACCCGAATGACTTCCTCCGCAGAGGTCATTCCTCCCAGCACCTTCCGGATACCGTCCTCCCGCATCGTCCGCATTCCGAGCTCGCGAGCACGCTTCCGCAGTTCAGGACTACTGAGGTCATCGTTAATCATATTGCGAACCTCATCATCCACTTTGAAAATTTCGAAGATACCTTTTCGGCCCTTGTATCCACCACCGCGGCATTTCTCGCAACCTTGGGGACCAAGAATATCGGCCGTCGAAGCGCGGTCTGGGTCCATTCCCAAAATACGCATCTCACGCTCAGTCAGAGGCACTGGAGCCTTACAAGAAGGACAAAGGTGACGAACAAGTCGCTGGGCCAATACCGCCCGTACCGCTGAAGCAATCAAGAAGCGCTTAATCCCCATATCTGCCAATCGAGCGACTGTTGCGGTCGAGTCATTGGTGTGGAGGGTAGAGAAAACAAGGTGACCCGTGAGAGACGCGTTCATCGCGATCGTCGCCGTTTCCTTATCTCGAATCTCTCCTACCATGATGATGTTGGGAGCCTGACGCAGCATGGAACGCAGTGCCGCCGCAAAAGTCATACCGATATCAGTCTTCACCATCACCTGATTAATTCCCGCAAGCTGATACTCGACCGGGTCTTCCACCGTAATGATCTTCTTATCTGGCTTGTTGATTTCATTCAAACAAGCATAGAGCGTGGTCGTCTTTCCGGAACCGGTCGGACCGGTTACCAAGAGAATACCATCCGGCAACGCCAGCATCTCCTTAAAGGTCGCTTCGTCATCAGACAAGAACCCCAAAGTCGGCAGACCCAAGGTCAGCGCCGACTTGTCCAAAATACGCATGACGACGCTCTCTCCATGGTTGGAAGGCACCGTCGAGACCCGGAGGTCAACCGATTTACCAGCAATCCGCATCTGAATTCGACCATCCTGCGGTAGCCGCTTCTCCGCGATACTCATCGCGCCCGACATCACCTTCAAACGAGCCACCACTGCAGGCAAAAGCTTCTTGGGATGATTTTCGACCTCAATCAACTTGCCATCAATCCGGAAACGAACGCGCAAGCTGGTCTCCAAAGGCTCGATGTGAATATCAGAAGCCTTCTGCTTGAAGGCATTCATCAAGGTCGAGGTCACGATCCGCACAATGGGTGCATCTTCCTCGCTCACCTCCTCGATACCCTCCATGGTCAGGACCTCGAACTCCGGAATATCGTCCTCATCTGAGCCACCAACGCGATAAACATCGACTAAGAGGCGCTGAATATCTGAAAGATTTGCCACCACAGGGTTGATTTCGCGGCCCACCGCATGCGGCAAACTGTCGAGAACCTCAAAGTTGAGTCCGTCCGCAATCGCCACCATCAGCTGGGTGCCATCATCGTGAACCGGAACAGCCTGAAAGCGCTTGGCAACATCCGAGGTCATCTGAGAGGCGACATCAGCCGGAATCTCATACTCTGACAAGTCCACCACCTCCATGGAGGCGTTTTGAGCAATCACAGCCGTGATCTGCGCTTCTTCCACGGCACCATCCATCAAAAGACGGTCCACGATCTCGCTCGCTCCCGACTTTTTGACTTCTTCCACGGCTTCCGCAGAAGCCACTCCGGCTTCTACCAACAATTGACTGAGATAATCCTGATTCGAATACACGGGTTAGATAAGGTGTGCTTGGCAAATGACAACGCCGAGAAAAACTCCACGCCGCTAGAAATACCAAATTGCTCCAAACGCCCCCCCCTTGTCAATCCGCCGCATCCGATTCTTAAAGAAAGACAAGGGTCGTATGGTCATCGCGATTACAGGGCAGAGGCATTCGCTGCCCGAGAACCTGAAATGAAACACCTTTTGAGCACCCAAAACACCTTTCTCCCTTCTTCTCTCTCCAACAAATCCACCTCCTTTCAACACTTTAGGCTTTTCACGTCGCACATTTCCGCCTTCAACCCTCAGCACCATGGCAGTCGTCGCAACCAATCTCAAAAAAGGGCAGTGTATTAAATATGAAGGTGATCGCGGAATCGTCCTCGGTCTCGAGCACCGCACCCCCGGCAAAGGCAATGCCCTCATCGCCGCCACCATTCGCTCCTTCAACAACGGCAACAAGAAAACCATCCGTTTCGCCTCCTCTGACAAAGTGGAAATCGTCGAGACCGACCGCCAAAAGCTCGAGTTCTCCTACGCCGACCCTACAGGCTTCCATTTCATGGACCTCGGCACCTACGAGACCATCACCTTCGACGAATCCCTCGTCGGCGACGCCAAGGACTACCTCAAGGAAGGCCAAGAAGTCGAAGTGCTCTTCCTCGAAGGCGCAGCGGTCTCTATCGACCTTCCTGTGAACGTCGAACTCACTGTCACCGAATCTTCTGAGGGCATCAAAGGCGACACCGCCAACAACCCTACCAAGCCCGCCACTCTCGAGACCGGCGTCACGGTGCAAGTCCCCCTCTTCGTGAAAGAAGGCGACCTTCTCAAGATTTGCACTACTGACGGTTCTTACGTCGGCCGCGCGTAGCCCACTGGGAGTGCCGGTCTTTGACCGGCCCCGCCTAGGGACTCTGAATGAGTTCGTGCGCTCGTTGAGCATCTTCATCCCGTCCCGCCCGCTGCGCCTCACGTGCGTAGATCGAGAGCGCCTCATCTCGCCAATGGTCCTCGGGGAATTCTTGAATCCATTCCCAGGCAAGGTCGGGGTTGTTTTTAATATAGTCCGCCACTCCCGCCTCGAAAAGAGGCTTTGTCTCAGCACGAACGGGAAGCTCGGTCGCCCAAGCAGCCCGATCTTCGTCAACCATCCTCTCTGTGCCTCCACGAAACTGCATCATGGTTGAGGATTTCTGAAGGTATTCCCAATGCTCCCCCGCAACGAGTTGGTCGATTAGAAAGGTGGTCTTATCCAAGCCCAACTTTCTCACCCTCCGCGTATCGACATTGAAGTCGTTGAGCATGCCATGGAGAAGCTCCCCTTGAATCTCGCTCGGGAACTGAGCCACTTTTTCCGAAAAACTAACAAGCTGCGGCGAATCGGCGGGAAGCTTGCTGATTTCCTCTTTAAGATTCGCTCCGTAATTCATGAGAGCGAGACGACTCTCACGACTCTCAAAATCGGTAATCCCCTCCAAGCTCTTCTCGCTCTCGACCATCGATGGGAGTTTCGAGTTCTGAAAAATTCGCTCAATAGGGACGAGCTCTGGTGGCATGGCTAACAGTGCCTTCAAAACCTCGGGAGCCCCAGAACTCCCGGTGAGAGTTCTCAGAAGAATCTCTCGGTCCCTCGGGGTCAGCTCACGCAACCTTTCGGCGACAAACACGGGATTCTTTCGCCCCACAAGCTCATACCAATCCCCTCGAATCCGAGAGGCTCCCACTCCCAAGTCTCCTGACTGGAGGACTTCCCAGCTCCCCTTTGGGTCATTCACGAACACCTTTCCAAAGACATCGCGAACGAAATTTTCATTGAAGCCATTATAGTCGCTGATTTGATCCCATGGTTCTGCAAGGGCTGCAGCCAAAGCCGCTTTCAAATCTACCTTTGCCCACTCAGTAAAAAGCCGCACCCGAATTGCATGGCGTTCGGCACCCGTCAATTTTCCTTCGGCCAAGCGAGAGTATGCCCACTGAAAATTCTGTGATGAAAAATTGCCTCCCTCTCTTCTTTCAACTCCCCCTGTTTCGACAGGCGACGGACTGGGAGTCTCGTTTTGACGAAGAGATTCAGGGGTAGCCTCAGCAAAAGTCGTTTTCGATGAACTTGGAGCCTTCGCATTTTTGCTCATCGCGAGCGCGACCCCCAACGCAATCGCAGCGCAGTGACTGACTACGAGAGGAAACCGAATTTTCATGGCTGGCTTTCCTCCCTTTCGAATTCCAGTCTCAAACTCTGACCTTCAGCTGGATCTCTTTCGATCGCCACCTTCAGCATAGTCTTCACGGCGGCATCCCGCGCCGACCCCAAAGGCATCTCCTTAACCCACTGCACATAATCTTCTCCTCGATAACGAAAGGCGTTCCAAGAATAGTTCCTCCATGCCCGCGCAAGTTGGTTCTTCTCATCCTCAGTTTTAGGAACAGGCAGTGTCTCGGTATAAGTGAGAAATTTTTCTGGCTCTTCGTCGTAAAAGACTCCCACTCCATATTTGAAGAGAGCCTCCCGAGCATCGGCCTCAGACAGCGAAGCCAAGAGCTCCTGTGAAGCAACTGGGTCCTGCGTGACCAGCTCGCGAAAGAGTTTGAGACGAGCGCCGCGCTTACCTTTCTCGCTCGCCATCAATTCGGGAAGCTGCGCTTGCAGATCGTTCCAAACTTGCAAAGGAGTCGCGTAGCCTTGTCGAACTTCATACCTCCAATCCCGACCCTCCTCTAAAACAGAAACAACATCCTCGGCGGCGATGCGAGCGTAGGGGTCATCGCCCCCTTTGCCGATTGTCTCGAGAATCTTCGCCCTGTCTTCGAGAGAAAGCTCGGTATTGGAGCGCACCCACTTGTCAACGACCATCGTGACGCCCTCTTTCTTGTTTTTAGAATCCAATTGCTCGCCTGCAAAGACTTCTCGAATCCACGCTGAAACAGCCTTGGGTTCATGCTTCTCATTCTCGAGAAAATCAGCGAGGTCAGATGCCGGATTGTTGTACGAAGCCACCCCGTTTCCCTGCAGAAGGGCAAACCCATCGAGCATCTCATCAAGGAGAATATCGCGATCTCCGAAAGAGAGAGAGCCTGCGTAATCCGAAGCCTTCAATTCCCCAGAAAGACGACTACTAGCAATCACTTCCTCGAAGGGTTCGCCCGAGTGAATTCGATTTGCGGCCAGACCATTCTCGAAACCTGCACTGAGCCCAGACATCCAAGAAAGATCCCCACCCGATTGAAACAACTCGAATGCCGCAGCATGAAGCACTGTATTGGTCAGATAGTGACTATCCTGTTCATCCTCAGGAAACTCCCCTTTTAGAAAGGCGAGGCATGCTCTCGGCTCTGCCAACATGAAGCGATAGAGATGAGCACGAAAAACAGCAATGGCATCCAACGTTCTATCAGGCACCTCGAACCAGCCCACCTTTTGGAGATACTTCGTGAATTCACCCGAATTCATCCCGCCAATTCCGTCGGGGAGACCGCGAAGAAACGCCCTTACATCCTGCTGATAATTCTGCACGGGGGGAAGAGTCTTCACGACTGGCTTCCAGTCCCACTTGGAACTCAATCGCTCTGACTCCTTCTTTTTGGGATCTTGCGCGAGAAGGATTTGAGTCTTTGCTCTCGCTTCATCGACGCTTGACCGGCTCTTACTCGCGACCCGATTGCTCGCCGGAGCCGAATGCTCACTACCAGAACCGAGCGCGCAAAAATACGCCAAGCCGAATAGCAAGAGATGCGAAACGAGAAGAAAGAAATTCCTCACTCCTCAGTTGATAAGTCTTTTACGAGGCCTTGGCAAGACGATGACTACGCCAAGCCACTGCGCACCATCAGTGCCGTGAGGTCGGGGTCGCGGCCCATGAACTCACGGAAGGACTCATCCACAGGACGAGAATTTCCTTTCGAAAGAACACTTTCTCGGAAAGCACGGCCAGTTGCCTCGTTCATGACCCCTTCTTTTTGAAAGCGCGTGAAGGCATCAGCATCCAATACCTCGGCCCACTTGTAGGAATAGTAGCCTGCCGCGTAGCCCGTCGGAGAAGAGAACAAGTGAGAAAAGCTACGAGCACGACTCGGTGGTGTCGTTGCCAAAACGGGACGGTAACCGCCAAGGATTTCGCGATCTACTTCATCCAAATCACGTCCCAAATACTGCGGCGTATTCACATGCAGTTCGAGGTCCAGCTTTCCAAAGGCTAATTGCCTCATGCACGTCGTCGCCGACATGTAGTTGCGAGCCGCAATCAGCTTCTGGAAAAGCGCTTCCGGAATAGGCTCGTTCGTTTCGTAGTGACGAGCGAACAAATCAAGAGACTCACGGTCCCAACAGAAATTCTCCATAATTTGTGAAGGTAACTCTACGAAGTCCCAAGGCACGTTCGTTCCCGAGAGGGACTTCACGGGCACATCGGAGAGCAATTGATGCAAGAGGTGTCCAAACTCGTGAAAAACAGTCTCTACCTCGCGATGGGTCAACAATGCCGGCTTATCTCCGACCGGTTTGGTCATATTCCCCATGATCAGCCCCAAGTGAGGTTGACGAGGATCACCATCCTGCGCAGGAAGTCCTGCTTCCAAACAATTCATCCAAGCTCCTCCACGCTTCGTTTCGCGAGGGTGCCAATCGGCATAGAAAGAACCCAGATGCTCTCCGTTCGATGAATCACGAATCTCGTAGAATTTACACTCGGGATGCCAAACCTCGGCCACTTCCCCCGCAGCATCACTCGGAGAATCAAAGTAAGCCGACTCTTTCTCTTCAATCTCAATTCCAAAGAGCTGGGAGGTAATCGTGAACATCCCACTCATCACATTTTGCACCGGAAAGTAGGGACGCAGCACCTCATCATCGAAGTCATAGAGCTCTTGCCGCTGCTTTTCGGACCAATAACCCACTTCCCAAGGTTGCATCGGCCCCTCAGGTTGCGCTGTCTTCTTCGCCTTGTAAGCCTCTAGCTCAGCAGTCTCCTTCGCAAAGGCTTCCTCAATACGATCGTGCAGATCCTCCACAAAGCTGAGCGCACTCGTTCCGTCCTTCGCCATGCGACGTTGCAGGGTGAGGTCTGCGAAGCTCGAAAAGCCTAACAGGGCAGCCTTCTCCTGACGCAACTTGACGATCTCCCAAATCAAATCCGTGTTGTCGTGCTCCCCTTTCGACGCCACTTGAGAGGAAGCGGTCCAGAGCTCGCGGCGCAACTCATCATCATCGGCGTGTTGCAAGACTGGCATCAACGACGGCATCTGCAAAGTGAAGCGCCACTTTCCTTCGCAGCCTTTCGCTGCAGCATCTTCCGCAGCCGCAGCCTTCGCGCTATCAGGCAAGCCCGTTAGACGGCTTTCATCGCTCAAGTAGAGCTCGAAAGCATTGGTCGAATCCAGCACATGCTCAGAGAATTTTTGAGTAAGTAGGGCCAACTCAGAAGACACCTCCGACATTCGCTTTTTCGCCTCAGGTGGCAGATCCGCTCCTGACGAAATAAAATCATGACACGTTTCCTCGACGAAGCGCTGCTGCACAGAAGAGAGATTTTCTTTGTCAGAGGACTCGGAAAAAGCCTTCAACTTTTCCCACAAATCTCCATCCAACGAGATCGAAGAAAAGAAACTCGAAACCGCCGGAAGCAACTCATTAAGAGCGGCGCGCTGAGCATCATTGTTAGATACCGAATCCAAATGATTGAGGCGCCCCCACGCTCTCTCGAGAGGTTCGGTGGCAGCCTCCAATGCGCCGAAAGTCCCTTCGTAGCTGAGCTCAACCGCGGGCAGGGACTTGATAGCATCGATGGCAGCTTGAGCTTCCGTAATGGCATAATTGACATCCGGGGCCACTTGGTCAGCAGTGAGAGTGGACCAGCGAATTAGGAAGTCATCGGCGAGAAAGGGATGGTCTAAGGACATGTGAGACGATCTAAAGCCGCTCATTTTTTTAACAAGCGCAGAAGCTCTTAAAGCAAGACTTCATTATGAGACTTCGTGGATTGTATGAACCTATTGAAGCTTGCCGAATATTAACAATCTAACTCTTAATCGCTCTTCAGACCCCCCTAATTTAATGACCAACGCGAGCTGTGCAGACTGCGGGCGCATTGTTGCCTTTCGAACTCACGATCCATCCGAGATCGCTGAGTGTCGTAATTGCGGCACTTGGGTCAAGCGCTCCGCCGAAATGCCGGGCGTCGCTGTTTCCGTTAAACAGAATGGACCCGTTGCTCGGAAGACAGCCATCCCACCTCGTAAAGACGAGGTGAAGGAGCCAGCCCCGAGCCCCAACATCAACACCACGCGCAGCGCCACGAAGCGGACCTCTGAACGCTCCCCCTCTACTTCTGAAGAAAATCTCAGCGCGGCTGCGGTCTACGCTGCTATTCGCGATCTTCAGAAAGCAGTCTACGATCTACGAGCAGGCCAAAAGGCCATCCAAGCCGACCAAAAAAATCTCAGCGCTAACCAACACGACCAGGGAGAGGCTCACAAAACTCTCCATAATGGCCAAAAAACTCTCCACGACGGACAAAAGGCCCTTCACTCGGGTCAGAAACAACTTTTTGGGCAAATTCAGGAACTCCAGATAGGTCAGCAAACTCTGTTGGAGCGCACCCTGCCAGTCACCGACATGCCCGCTCCCAAGCAGCAAGCACAGGTCGCCTCAACGGCAACACCCTTGGGCCCACTTTCTTCATTCGACGAATCCGTTCCTCCTGAAGGCGGCTTCTTCACCACTCCCTTTAGTTCACTCAAGATCCCCCTCATCCCCATTCGCTTGGAGGATTTGGACATCGACCCTCAGTTCACCGACGAAGGCACCGTCCCGGCAATTCCTGTCGAAGAACGCTCTGACCAAGCGGGCCTCATCGACGGCCCTCTCCCTGAACCTCCGCTCTATGTCGAGCCCGAGGTGGCTGAGCCAGTCGCTGAAATAGCCCCTCCCGAAGCTGTAACAACTTCACCCTTTGAAGAAGTAGCCTTTGACGATTCAGCCTTCGATAAGGCTCCCGAGCCCACCCCTCCTCCGCTAGAGACCGAGGCCCCAGCGACCCCATCTTCGGAGGATTCTTTCCTCACTTCGGCAGCGCATGAATCGCCCTTCACCATCGAGGGCCCGCCGGACGAGCCCTTCACAATCGCAGAAACGAGCGAAGAGAACGAACAGGAAAAAGAGGCCAGCCCCTTCGGCATTACCCCTCAACCCTTTGGCTCTAAGGAATTCACTCACGAACCTTGCGAAATCGACAACCCTTTCGCAGCCGAGCTAGAAGAACCATCTGCACCTTCCGACGAAGAAACTCCCGAGGGCGCATCACCCTCCACTCAGACACCGGAAGCAGCTTCTCTACCCGATGGCGAAAAAGAACAGAAGAGCGAAAAGAGCCTGTCTCAGCAAATCGCCGCCGCCAAGGAACAGCATCAAGCGAGCCCGTTCGATCCCACTCAACGCGACCTTCTTACCGAGCCTGAAAAATCTCGGACGCTGCCACTTCTCGCCATCATCATTGGTATTTTAGCAGCCATCGGAGCTTTTCTTTTCTTCTTCACCGACATCTTCAAAGGAAAAGAAGAAGTCGTCACCAAATCTCCTCCCTTGGTCGAGTTCCCCGCCCGCGGTATTCCTCTTCCACAAGACGACGCGCGTGTCGCGGAAGCAGAAAAGGTTGCCTCACAGTTTCTCCAAGCCAAGTCCAAGGAAGATGTCGAGTCACTGATTCAGCCCGTCGACCCCTCTCTCCTTACCGACTTCTGGGAGCCCATTACCGCTCCTACCATCGAGCGCCTCTTCCAAGGACGCATTCTCGAGAACGATCGGGTCGAAATTGACTTTCTCATCAACGACATCAAAGGCAAAGAGCGTATCTTACCTCTCGTCAAAATGGGTGAAGGGCCCTTCCAAGTGGACTGGAAAAATTTCGCAGAGTGCGAAGACGCCACTCTACTCGGCCTTGCGCAAGGGACCCTTATTCTCGATAGCGGTGAAGAACTCGACGAAGGAGCCATTCGCTCATACGTGCAAGATGGCAAAGAACTGGGAGGGAAGGACCTCGGGACCTACCAAGGTTTCAAGCTTCACAACTTCACAGAAGAAGTCGTAGCCCTTGGCGTTGTTCGTAAAGACTCATTCGAATTCGAGATTCTGTCCGAAGCCATTGCATCCACCGAGCTCAAACACAAAGGCAAGCCCGCCATTAGAGCCGTTCTCCGAGTCGAGCTCATCGAAGAAGAGGACATCAAGACAAAGAAGCCTGCTAGACTCGAAGTTCTCGAGATCATTTCCATCGACGGTAAAAAGCCCGCTCTGCAAGACGATATTATTCAGGAAAAACTGCCCGACGTTCCCTCCGAAGAAGCACTCGAAACCGCCCCTGAAGAAATCGAAGAGGCTGTAGCTGGCGAAACAACTCCCGAAGAAGAAGCGGAAGAAGAGCCCGTCGACAAAGAACTTCCTCCCGTCCCAGCCGACGACGCGCCCCTGACAAGCGCTCCCGGCGAGACACCCATCTTCCGAGTATCTTTCGACTAAAGATTCGGATACTGACTACTTTTTAGTCGAGCCCTTCTTCTTTTTGATAAGGCGGTAGATTGCCAACAAGATCACAGCTCCTACAGTTGCGATCAGCACGTCCCCAAGACCTGGCAGAAAACCACTCGTCTCCATCTTACCATTCGTCAATTGGGTCCAAAGAAAGCCCCCCAAAAAGGCCCCAGCCACTCCCAAGCCGAGTTGCACCATCAGTCCCCCCGGATCCTTACCAGGCATGATCAATTTTCCCAACCATCCTGCCAAAAGGCCCATCACGATCCATGCAATAACTGTAGTCATAACAGGTCATTAGACCGTCCCATCGACTGCTAAGTCACGACCAAAATTTACAGCTGGTCTCTCAGGGGGCGCTTCTGATTGGATAACACTCGTGCTCGATCGGTCCCAGTTATCTCCGCGAAAGAACTATCTCCTCGCCATTTCTGGGGGCAGAGATTCAGTCTGCCTGCTCCACCAACTGCTTGAATATGGATTCCACAAAATTCACCTCGTTCACCTCAATCACCAGCTTCGGGGGGAGGAATCCGAAGCCGATGCCAGCTTTGTGGAGCAGCTTGCAAAGAAGCACAACCTCCCCCTTACCTTAGAAAAAGTCGAAGTCGCCGCGCGCGCAGAGCAAAAAGGCGAATCTATTGAAACTTCCGCCCGCAACGCTCGCCATCGACTCTTTGCCGAAACTGCACGCACTACCGGCTGCAATCGCATTCTCCTCGCTCATCACGCAGATGACCAAGCCGAAACCTGCCTCTTCAATCTCCTAAGAGGCTCTTCAGGCATCAAAGGAATGGAACCCGAAACAGAATTCCAAGTGGGCCTCGATAAGCTCGTCCTTCTTCGCCCTCTCCTAAAGGTCCGCCGCAAAGACATCGATCATTACTTAGAGGAAGGAAACATTGCCTTTCGAGAAGACTCATCCAATCAGAACCCTGCCCACACCCGCAACCGGCTGCGACACGAAGCCCTTCCCCTTCTCACTGAGATCCTCCAGCGCGATATTGTCCCCGCCCTTGTCAATGCGGAGGAGATAAGCCGTGAAAACGGCCGAATCATGGCCAATTTTCTCGAAACTCTCCAATTGAAGGATCCTCAGGGCCGGCTTTTTCTCCCAAAACTCCGAGAACTCGATCCAAGCCTTCAGCGAGCCTGCCTCGAACAATTTCTCCGCCAAAACAAAGTTGAGCAGATATCCAAAAAACTGGTTAACAACTCTTTACAACTCATTTCTGCCGAAGGCCCCCCAAAGCTCAACCTTCCAGGCAATCGCTTTCTTCATCGAAAGCATGCGCGAATCTTCCTCGCCTAAAAATTTTTTCTCAATTGAAGTGACCTTTGGTCGTTCCGGTCTGTCTTAAGGTTTGCTGGTTCGGAACAACCACAACAACAAAATAAGATTATGAAATTAGTTACTATCTCTGCCCTCGCTATCGCTGGATTCGCTCTTGCTTCTTGCAACACCGCTCGCTCCGTTGGAAACGCTGCTGGTGGCGCTGTCAAAGCTACTGGAAACGCCGTCGGCAATGTAGCTGAAGGCACTGTCAACACCACCAAGAACGTTGGTAACGCAGTTAAGAACGACGTCACCAGTGCTGGTCGCGTTGTGACAGGCAACTAGATCTCCACCTTCCCCACCGGCATCATCCCCTTAGGCCCCCACCTATGATGCCATCTTTCCCATTAAATTGGGAGTAATCCCCATTACTCCAATCCCCCAAAACTAGAAAAAGCGGCTCTCGGTTCCCCCAACCGGAGCCGCTTTTTCATTTTCTATCGCGCCAGTTCATGTTCAAACCTCCCGCAACATGACGAGCGCCGAAATCCGACAATCCTTCCTCGATTTCTTCCAAGAGAAGCAGCACACCATCGTGCCCTCTGCTTCCCTCCTCCCCCAGTCACCCGGGCTTCTCTTTACCAACGCGGGGATGAACCCCTTCGTTCCCTACTTCCTCGGTGAACAAGCCGCTCCCTACTCTCCCCCTCGCGCCGCCGATACCCAGAAATGTATTCGCGCAGGCGGAAAGCATAACGACCTCGAAGATGTCGGCTACGACACCTACCACCACACCCTCTTCGAGATGCTCGGCAACTGGTCCTTCGGCGACTACTTCAAGGCCGAAGCCATCGACTGGGCCTGGGAACTCCTCGTCGACCGCTGGGGCTTCCCCCCCGAACGCCTCTACGCCACCGTCTACTCTCCCTCCGAAGGTGACCCCTCTCACTTCGACCAAGAAGCCTACGACTTTTGGAAAACAAAGTTCGAATCCAAAGGCCTCGACCCCGCCATCCACATCGTCAACGGCAACGCCAAAGACAACTTCTGGATGATGGGCGACACCGGCCCCTGCGGCCCCTGCTCCGAGCTCCATGTCGACATGACTCCCAATGGCGACACCAAGGGCAGCCTCGTCAACGCCGACAGCGACCTCTGCATCGAAATTTGGAACCTCGTTTTCATTCAATATAACGCCGAAGCCGACGGCACCTTCCGCGACCTCCCCTCCAAGCACGTCGATACCGGCATGGGCTTCGAACGTGTGGTTGCCATCATTCAAAACACCAAAGGCTTCACCGACTTCTCGAACAAGCCCACGAACTATAACGCCGACACCTTCTCTCCTCTCTTTAAGAAGCTGGAGGAACTGAGCGGCAAAAAATACGTGGACGTCTATCCCAACACCGAAGGCGCCGACAAAGCCGTCCTCGAAGACGCCATCGCCTTCCGCGTGATTGCCGATCATATCCGCACTCTTTCCCTCTCCATCGCCGACGGCATCCTCCCCGGCAACAACAGCCGTAACTACGTCCTCCGCCGCATCCTCCGTCGCGCCGTCAAATATGGTCGCAACCTCGGATTCTCTGGCGAAAAGACCTTCCTAGCCGACCTCGTCGACACCTTAGTCGAACAACTCGGTGGCATCTTCCCCGAACTCAAATCCAAAGCCGACACCGTCAAAGCCACCCTTCAACGCGAAGAAGACAGCTTCAACCAAACCCTCGACCGCGGCCTCGCTCTCTTCGAACAAGTAGCTAATACAGCAACGGGCTCAGCCTTCCCCCCCGAAGAAGCTTTTAAGCTTTCCGATACCTTTGGCTTCCCCATCGACCTCACTGCCCTCCTTTGCCGAGAGCGCGACCTCACACTCGACGAAGAAGCTCTAGAAACCCTCTTCGATAAAGCTCGCAAGCTTTCACAAGACAGCCAACAGACAACCACAGTTGCCGCCCTCGACCTCAAGTCCGAAGCCACCACTGAATTCGTCGGCTTTGACAACGATGAGTGCGAAGCCACCATCCTCGAGCTTCACCCCACCGACGACAAACTCCTCGTCATCACCAATCAAACCACCTTCTTCGCTGAAATGGGTGGCCAACAAGGCGATGAAGGTGAAATGCTTCACGAGGGCAGCGACGCCGAATACCTCGTCTCCGGCACTCAACAAATCGGCAACGCCCGCGCCCACCTCGTCCCTCCTCAGGCCCAGCTCAAAGTGGGCGACAAAGTCACCCTCCGCGTCTTCGCCCATCGTCGCCGCCCCATCGAGGCTCACCACACCGCCACTCACCTTCTTCACTGGGCTCTTCACAAAGTGGTCTCCACCGACGCGACCCAACAAGGCTCCCTTGTCACCCCTGACCGTCTGCGCTTCGACTTCACCTCGGCCGCTCTCACTCCCGCCCAAATCGCTATCATCGAAGAAGAAGTCAACGCCGCCATCGCCGCCGCGCAACCCGTCTCTTGGCAAGAAGTGCCCCACGCCGACATCAAAGGCCGTGAAGATATCATGCAATTCTTCGGCGACAAATACGGCGACCTCGTCCGCGTCGTCCAAATCGGCGGCGAACCCCTCGCCCTCGACGGCTACTCCATGGAACTCTGCGGCGGCACCCACTCCCGCAACACCAGCGAACTTGGCCAATTCATCATCAAGAAGGAAGAAGCCATCGCCTCCGGAGTTCGCCGCATCGAAGCCGCCGTTGGCAAAGCTGCTGAAGCTTACATTGACGAACAAGTCTCTTCGCTCAAAGAAGAAATCGCGCAAGCAAACGGTAAACTCAACACTGCCAACGAAGCCCTCAAAGCTCTCGACCAAGCCCCCATCAACGAGGTCAGCGTGCCCGCCAACCAATCCCTCCCTCTCCTTCGCGCGACTCTGACTTCCACCAAAGCCGCCGCAGTCGAAGCCGAGAAATCCCTCAAAAAAGCACAAACCGCTGGAGCCGCTCGCGCCGCCGATGCCTTCTTGGCCGAACTCGCCGAAAACGGAGGCCTCTCCGGCAACCTGGTCCACGCTCTCGAAGGCCCGGCCAACCTCCTGCAGGAACTCATGAACGGCCTCAAGAAGCTCCACTTCACCAACGCCGCCTTCTTCATCGTCGACGATGGCAGCAAACTTCACCTCGGATCCCTCTGCGGCGAAGACGGCAACAACGCCGGCCACGGCGCGGGCAAGCTCATCGGAGAACTCGCCCCCCTCGCCGGCGGCAAAGGCGGCGGCAAGCCCGACATGGCCCGCGGCGCCGCCCCTGACCGCTCCAAAACGGAAGAGCTTTTGCAACAGGCAACAGCCAAACTTCTTTCATAATGGCAGGGATGCCGAATCCCCCTCCCATACCCAAACCAATGCAACGCGCCATCTTTATGGAAGCCGTGAAGTTCCGTGCCGGTAACGTAATCATCGACTACGGCCTCATCGATCAGGCACAGAAAAAAGCGCAGGATTGGATCAACATCCGTCGCGATATCGAGGTCCTCACAATCGAGACCTTCCACTGCTCGACCTCCGCCAAGACCGTGGTCTGGTATCGCTGAACAGAAAAGCTTTGCCCTCCCCGTGCTCTTTATGATGAATGAGTCATCGAAAATCTCCAAGTCATTCAAGATCTTCCTGCCTCGGGCCCTGACAACATGGAGCGGGACTTGGACCTGTTAGAGGGTCTCCAGGAGGGACCCATCCTTCGTCTCTACCTATGGGCCGGCGACTGGGTTAGCTACGGCTTCTTTCAAACCGAAGAGGAAGCGTCTACCCACTTCCCTAACAAAGAACTCCAGTTCGTCAAACGCCCCACCGGCGGAGGCATCGTCGACCATCGCCAAGACCTCACCTACACTCTTCTCGTTCCCAAAGCTCACCCTCTCGCCAAAACCAGTCGAGCAAGGAGCTACCAGCGCATCCACCACATCATCCACCTTGCCCTTACCTCTGCAGGAATAGAGAACCTTCTGGTCACCCAAGAAATCGGTGAAAGCCCCGCCTGCTTCGAGCACCCCGTCCCCGGCGACATCATTGACCCACAAA
The DNA here is from genome assembly GCA_051251855.1 of Roseibacillus sp. GTDB lineage: Bacteria > Verrucomicrobiota > Verrucomicrobiia > Verrucomicrobiales > Akkermansiaceae > Roseibacillus. The sequence goes on along the minus strand of JBPOGI010000006.1, from coordinate 183,445 downwards.
CTCGAAGAAAAATTGCTGGCGCGGCCCAGCGCCGCACCCGCCACGGGCTCCTCCATCAAGGAAGCATTCTCGCGCCCAAACTCAGCCCCACAATCCTCACCGAAGCATTCGCCAACAACAGCCACCAACTACTTATTCCCTCGAGTCACTAGACCCAGCACGATCGCTCCGAAGACAATCCCGAGTGCCACCACCACCCAATTGCTTACCGTTCCCAACACCAATCCTGCATCGCTCATTGAGAAGAACGAAACCAGCGTCGCCAGAGGAAAAAAGAAGGCTACTAATCGATTCAATCGGCTTGCTTCCAAGTTACTCCGGTGCGTTGCCTCCGACTGCTCTTGGGCCGACTTTGCCAGCGAGAAGTCCATTCCCGCCTTGGCGTCTCCCGCCACCAAATCAGCCCCACGTTCCAGCCCTGCTGCTTCATCACGAAAGCCAATCAGCGCCGCCTCATCCTTACGCGCTTGCCGAGCCGCTTGCAACACCTCTAACAAGTGGCGCGTTGACCGCAAGACAGGCTGCACCTCCTGCATAATCGCAAAATACTCTTTCGGCCCCGTCGCCTTCTCCACCTCGCTGTCTAAGCCATGAATCTTCGTTCGGTAACCTTTCAAGTGTTCCTCCAAAGCGCCCGACCCTCCCGGCTCCGGCGCACTTTTCCAGCTCCCATCTGGCTTGCGCCAAAAGAGAGCTGCTCTGCGCACCTCGTCATCTGAGGCATTGGGCACCGCATGCAAAATCAACAAGAGATGCCCCTCCTCATCCATCAAACGCTGACGACCCGGCTCAGGCCCTAGACGATTCCAGATTGTATCAGGCAACTCCCAATTCTTCGGGATATAAACGCGACGTTGTTTTTGGTTCACGGATGTTTTTTAACCGCTAGAACGCCTGCCGTCAGTTCCATATCTCTTCAAGCTTTGCAATCGTCGGGGACTTCACTCTAAGCTTCAATCAACAATGAGTCCCTCCCCTCGTCGCATCCAGATCGTCGGGAGTAGCAATGCCGGCAAAAGCACCCTTGCCGCCCGACTCGCTTCCGAATCTGGCTATCCATACGTCGAACTTGACGCCCTCAACTTTGAGCCTAACTGGCGCGGCCGTAATCAACACGATCCGGAGGAATTCCGCCGCCTCATCCGAGAGGCCACCGATGGCGACGCTTGGATTGTCGCTGGCAACTACTCCGTTTATTGCCGCGAACTCACTTGGCCACGGGCCGATACCATTATCTGGCTGGATTTCCCCCTTCCCCTTCTCAGCCTGCGGCTTATTCGCCGCTCCTGGCGAAGATCGCGAAAAAAAGAACTGCTCTGGGGAACCAATTACGAACAGTTCTGGCCCCAACTTCGCTTTTGGCACCCCGACTCCCTCCTGAACTGGCTATGGGCCAATCACGCCCGACAAAATCAAAATCTCCTCAACGCCAAAGTCGATCCCCGCTGGGCACACCTCAACTTCATCCATCTCACATCACCCCAAGAAGCCTCTCAATTCACCTTCAAAACCAAAAACCCTTAGCTTTTTCTCCAAAATCGCTTATCCAAGACTCACATGAGCGAAATCTGCTACCTCATCACCGATAACGGGTCCTACCGGCCCGAAGCAACCTTCTCCCTCCGCAACCTCGCCGAGCGCTTGGGAAAGAAAGTCGGTCAAACGATTCATCCTGTCTCCCTTCTCCATTCCACAAAAATCTCCCCCGAAAAACTCGACGGTATTCCCGCCGAAATCTTCGAGCCTTTCATCCTGAAAAAACGCGAGGAAGGCATCAACCGCTTTCACATCACCCCCATGTTCTTCGGCCCCAGTGCCGCTATTCTCGAATACATGCCTCAGCGCGTCGAAGACCTCCGCCCCGACTGGCCCGAACTCGAAGTCCGCATCGCTCCCTGCGTCGTCAATATCGAAGACAAAGAAGACACTCGGATGGCTCAGATTCTCGTGGATCAAATCCTCGCTACTAAGGAGCAACAGAACTTTACCCACCCTGCCGTTGCAGTCGTCGACCACGGCGCCCCTCGCATCGCAGTCACCGAAGTGCGCAACCACCTCGGAGCCCAAGTCCGCCAACTCCTCACTGAAGACCAATTTCCCCTCATCACCCCTTCCTCTATGGAACGCCGTGAGGGTGACGAATACGCTTTCAACGAACCACTGTTAGAACACGTCATTGGCTCTGAAGGCTTCCAGAAAGAAATTATCGTCTCCATGCTCTTTGCCTCCCCCGGTCGCCACGCTGGCCCCGGCGGCGATGTCGCCCAAATTTGCAAAGAGGCCGCCGAAAAGTACCCCGAACTTAAGTGGCACATGAGTGACCTCGTCGCCGGTCACGAGGGGATCATAGAACTCCTCGCTGAACGTTTTCACCAAGGACTCCAATCTCCGCCTGTTGCTTGGGAAGGCGAAATCCCTGAGTGGAACGCTCCTTAGGCAGTCTTTCCAAGACCAGCCAGCGAGCGTGTCTGGATAATGAGCTCGAGAACCTCCTTAGTCGCAGTATCCGCCTTCGGATGCTCTAACAGGGTCTGCCGCGCAAGCGACTCAACCCACTCGAAGCTCAGATTCCCCTTATAAGGCGAGTCGCGCAAACACAGTGCATATGCTGCTACCGTGGCTGCCGTTCTAAATGAATTGGAACTATCTAGCCAGCGATTCGGAATAGCGGGAACCTCAAGATTTCGGTAGATAGGCGCGCCGACTTGACCCGTCACCTTCATCGCTACGCGACCAAGTGGGACATCATCGAAAGGGACGTCACCCGGACGAATCTCGTAAAAGACGTAAGTCGAGTTTCCCGCCGCAAGAGGATGGGACGCATCCGCTCCCGCAACCACTTCTCCATCTGGCTGCGCGAAACCGAGAAGACGATACTCCGCAACCCTCTCCTCATCGATCTCCAGCTGAACCGCCACTTTCTCGGTCTCTTCCGAACCAGGCTGACGCTGAAGAAGAAGACCCAGCAAAAGCGAATCTTCATTCCAAGGACAAGGCACTAACTCGCTCGTCAAGGCCACGCCACCGACTTGCGCTTCGGCGCTCTCTTGATAATCGGGATAGTTCACCAACTCCTCCAGTCGCACCGCATCTCGAGGAGGAAGCTGCCCCCGCTCCCGCAGAAAGCGCTCTACCCAGGCAAAACTTGTCCGCCCCGCCATCACCGGCACGGTTGTACTTGGACGGTCACTTGTCAAAAGATAGCCGTTCTCTTGCAAGGGAACAAAGGATTCAGCCTCTGGCAGAATCTGGCGCCGTGCCGTGTGCTCAGCCGAGGCAAAGAACCGCTGCGGATCATTCAAGACACGTTGTGCAAATTCAGCGCGCGCGTCGGACACCTGCTGTTTCTCAATAGTCACTGACGTCTCACCTTCAGCATTCTTATCGGCTAGCTCAACCCGCTTATCTCCCCAATTAGTGAGCGCCGCCGGGCTCAACACGACCTCCATCTGCAGTTGCTCTGGCTCAACAACCGCCTGAGTAGAATTTTCTACCGGCGTCTTCGCCAAGATAAAGAGAACGACCGTGATCGACGCAGCTGCCGCCAACGCAATCCCCGCCCCCCGCCGCCAATCTCCACGCCGACGTGCCGATCGCATCGCCAGCGCTTCTTGGCTCTGTCCTACGCGTCGAATCACCGCTCGTTGAACAGGGTGTAACGAAAGCCCCTCCCGCTCATAGGCTTCGCACAAAAGTTTGCCTAAGGCTTGCGTCTTGGCCATCTCATCCGCAACCCCCTGGTCGCTCTTCTCACGATCAGCAATGAGCTTCGCCTCCTTGGGCGGTAACTCCCCCAAAACATAGGCGGTCAATCGTGGATCGTCTGGTTGCAGCTTTTTCATCTTAAATATTTTCGAGTAAATCGTCGGGAAGGAGCGAGCGCATCCGCTTGAGTCCGGTATGAATCAAGAAGCCCACATTGCCGGAGGTCAGTCCTGTCACAGCACTGATTTCCTTGTAGCTCATCCCTTGTTGAAATTTGAGGCGAATCACTTCGCGTTGATTGGCGGAAAGTTTATCGAGGCAATCCGTGACCTGTCGCACCCGCTCATCAAGGTCAGTCATCGCTCGCGGAGAGAGACCTTCCGCCTCCCACTTTGAAAAGCCTTCCTCGTCGGTCACAACCGCTCGCCCCTCTTTCCTCAGCACATCAAGTGCCCGGTTTCGACAAACCGTATAGAGCCAAGTCTTCAGACCTTTGCGAACCTTCTCGATATCCTGCTGATACAGCCGGATGAAGGTATCCTGAACCACGTCACGGGCCCGCTCATGGTCGCGCACAATCCCCGTGGCATAGCCCACCAACGGCGCCTCGTATTTTGCCAAGGCATCGGCAACGAATTCATCTCTCGCGAGCGCGGTCATTTCTTCTTTCGACAGGCCCATTCAGGTCAAGTTAACAGAGAAACGCACGAGTGCAGAGGTTTCTTGGACCAATCTCATAAAATTCGCATTGTGAGCCACGAGCATGTGCGCACCCCGCAAAATGAGACCCAATCGTCGCTCGGGCTAAAAAGTCGAGGGCGGACCACCAGGCCCGCCCTCTGTTCTCTTTCGATGCCTCCCCGTCAGGGGAAAACCGTAATGAAATAGCAGCCTCGATTGGGCTCACACACAAAAAGCCCGCTCTCAGCAACTATCTCTCACTCTATTCAACCGGAGCTGAAATCTGCCTTTTCTAAGTTTCCCCAGAAAAGCCAGAAATCAACCCACAATTTATTGAGTCGGTAAATACATAGACAACACTAAGTTCATTCGAGTCACAAAATTTCAAGAGTTTACAGAAAGCTGGCTCGCAACCTTCGCCTAGCGGACTAACCGCCAGAAACTTGGGTATATCAAGATACTCTCTCTACTGAAGTTACGCCTCTCGTCTCGGTTTGGATGCAAGAAGTCCCAACATTCTGCCCGTGAGACCTTTTTCGATTCGATAGCTGTAATGACAACTCACTTCAGACCCAGTGCAGATCCCACAATCGTGGAACTGCCCTAATCCCACTTCACTAGCCTGTAGGGCAATCATCTTCGAGATATTCACCTCATAGTGAGGCGGGCGGATACAAGGACCCAACACCCCAATCAAATCTTCAGGCCTACTTCCAAAGCTTTTACCCATCGCCGCCACCGCATTTGGTAAAATCCCCTCTTCCGTTCCCTTTCTCCCCGAATGGAGCAAGGCCACAGCACCGGTTCTCTGATCAGCCAACCAAATCAACCCGCAATCCGCGACATAGATTCCCAAGAGCTCTGACGGGAGATGCGAAATTAAGCCATCCACACCTTTCAAAGTGTCCGCCGACCCCGAGCTCACCTCAACCATGCCCAGTTCTCCCCCGTGAACTTGCTCCGCTCTCCAAAGTTGCGACCAGTCGAAACCCAATCGCTCCACCGCTTGCCGATGAAATGGTTCCAGCGAAACCAAGCCCTCTTCTTTGTCGTAGCTTCCTGCTACTCCTTCAACCCGAGGCACAAAGTCCGCCATGAAGCCTGCTTCACGAAGGGGATCAAGAAATGAGAGATCGTAGGGCACCCCGCGAAGCTAGAAAAACACTTCTCAATGCACCAGAGCAGAATCCTGAGTCCCCTGCCACAATGCTCAACCACAAGCCGCCTCCCACCAAAAAAAATTCCACTACGCTCGAAGGCATAGTGGAACTTAAGTGAACTTGTTAGGACTAGGGGTGATCCTAATGGTAATTCCCTAGCCCACCATATTGTCTCCAAAGAAGGTGAGTAGCAGGGAGCAGGAAGGTGACTTCACTGCTGGGCAATCAGCGCGGCCTTTAGGCTTTGCTCATTGCACGGCGAGCGTAATCAATGGTCTCCGCTTCATCCTCATCCGCTTCATCCATGATGGAAGCGAGGTCGGTAGCGATTTCCTTACGCATGTGAGCCACGAGCTCGGTACCCTTTTGGGTAATCCGAACCATGATCTTGCGACGGTCCTCGGCAGCGTGCACACGCTCTACGTATCCAATCTTCTCAAGACGATCGACGAGGCCGGTAGCGGCTGCAGTCGAGTGGCCCATCTTCTTGGCGATATCAGACATAGTGAGGAACTCCTCACTAGACAAATACGTCAAAAGGAAAAACTGAGGAAACGAAATGTGCCCCCGGTTAAGCTCGTTTGAGAGGTTGAGGATACAAGAACGTTGCGTGAACAACACGAAATCGGCCAAGCGGTCTGCTTCCGCCTGCACCGCGCCTTTGCGGCTGGTAGTACTGGTTTTCATTACTGGATTGGTTATGTTTTTGGAACAACATGGTTACTCAGCAGCTGAGTGAGTGAAAACTGCCCGAAAAATCAAAAGAAGTGAAGTAAATTCTTAAGTTTTTATAAAAAATAATGATGAGGCCTATTATCGACTCCTCCGAGATGCTGTAGAATCAATGATTTCCGGCTCTGAGGAAGAACCCATTTTTTTGACCTCCAGCTCTTCCGACTCAGTTTTTTCTGTGACCAAATTGTCGTTTTGTGTGTCATCAGGCAATTTTGTGAGCACTACAAGGTCTCCTTTTCGAGGTGTCACCTCCTCTTTTGAAAAGTCTGCAGTGTAGAATCGTCCCAATTTTTCAGGGCTCAGCTTCAGGTCAGCCGCCCTCTTCCCATCTAAGCTTCTCGCACTCAAGAGCCCTCCTCCTAGCAACTCCCCGGGGCCATAACGTCGGAAAAGAACGAATCCTTGGTCAGAGTGCACGCTCGTGACCTCTCCCACAACCGACGTTGCCCGTTGCTTGGGCCCCGCCTCAACCTTTTTCTTGAACAGACCACAACTCACAAGAGTCGCCGCCAAAGGAACGATACAAAGCAACTTCCACATGCCACTAAGCTAGAATCGTTCTTCCTGCCGCGCAACTCAGCAAACTTCACCGAACGAGGGCTCGTCCTCTTCACAAAGAGCCCAGTACCACCTTCATCATATCAGCAAAGCCCTTTTCCCGCTCATCACTAGGCAAACTTTCTCCGGTCCGGATATGGTCGCTCACCGTGCAGACCGTCAGCCCCTTAGCTCCAAACTCCGCACAAACACCAAAAAGGCCCGCCGCCTCCATTTCTACCGCCAAAATCCCCATCGCCTCCATGCGATCGAACATCTCCGGTTGTGGGGTATAGAAGAGATCGGCCGAAAAGAGTGTCCCCACCTTCACTGGAATCCCCTGCCGTTCAGCAGATTCTACCGCTGCCCGCGTTAGCCCCCAGTCCGCCACTGCCGAAAAGTCGTATCCACCAAAGCGCGCTCGATTCACCCCACTATCCGTGCTTGCCCCTAAGCCCACCAAAATTTCCCTCACCTTTATGGACTTGCTCACCGCTCCACAACTTCCCACCCGAATGAGATTCTTCACTCCATATTCCGTGATCAACTCTTTCGTATAAATCGACAACGAAGGAATGCCCATTCCCGTCCCCATCACCGACACCTTCTTCCCCTCAAAGCTTCCCGTATATCCCAGCATATTGCGCACCCCGTTCACTTGGACCACATCTTCTAAAAAAGTGTCGGCAATAAACTTCGCACGCAGCGGATCACCCGGCAGCAAAATGGTTTCTGCGAATGCTCCCTCAGCGGCCTCAATATGTGGTGTTGACATAAGTGGAGCCTAGCGGGTTTCGGGCCAAAATTCAATCTTCACCGCCCACAGAAGAACTTTCGCGCCCTGCATCTAAGTTGACCAATCAACACTAGGCATGCCACCCTCTGGCATGCTTCAAATCGTCTTCAACGAAATCTCTGCTGCTGAGATTTCCCAACTCGACACTCTGGCCCAGCTCCAGATCTTCGACGAATTTCAAGTCAGCCCTCAAGACCTCGAGAACCTTGATGGAGAGAAATTTGGCAAGTTAGACCGAGACGGTAAAAGCCTCTATCGCTTTCGTTCCGACGACTGGCGCTTTTACTTCGAGGTCGCCGACAACAAAGTCATCGTCCACCGAGTCCTTCACAAAGGCTCCCTTACCGACTTCCTCTATCGCTCCAAAATCTCCTCCGAAGACGAAGCCCTCGCTGATTCCAAACATTTCTGGAACCTCATCGACGAAGGCCGCAACGCCAAGGTGCAAGGCTAGCCTTTTCCTTATGCATGTGGCTTTAGTCACGGTGGAACCGTGATGACTGCATAGCCCACCCTTCTGCTCCCGCCGAGCAGATGCCGCTAGTTGCGTGTGCTCTAACGCCCCTCACAATTATCGACGTATTTAGGCCAGTAGTCGTCAAATGTTCCGCTAAATTCTCCACCAGAGCGTTACCGCCTTGCTCTCTAGCGAACCCAGACTAATTTTTAGCTGGGCCCGTTATCAGGACCTTCAAACGCCTTGGGCTTGATTTTCATCCATCAACGTCAATTCCAAGCTTCCACCAAAACCATGAAAACCTCCTTTAAATTCGCCAGTCTTCTTCTGGCTTCAAGCGCTTGTTTCGCCTCCGCGAAAACAATCTTAGTCGATATCGCCCCAACGAATGCCGGTGGCTCCGTCGCATCCACTACGGCTCATTTTGCCGCTAATGATTCCAACATCTTAACAACTGCCACTCCCACCGTCATTACGACTTGGGCTGCATTAGGAGCTGCGACCGTCACTGACGAAGATGCCGCCAGCTACACCATTACCACAACAGGAATCGTCAATGGTGGATACAATGCCGGAGACACCTCTTGGACAGATAACACCCCGATTGTGGAGGGCTACATCTACGACCGAGACACTACGATCCCGAATACAGTCACCATTGCTGGAGTCGCCCAGTTCCCTGCCGGAGAGCTGATCACCCTCACTATTTACGGAATCGGAGACAACGTCGCTCAAGAGACGGATTTTACCGCTACCTACAACGGTACCACAACTGCAACTCAGACCACTGAGTTCGGCAATGATCGACTCAATCCGACGAACTCGGTGACTTTTGTTCAGTTCACCTTCGTTTCGGACGCTACTGCCGACGACTTAACCTTCACGTGGAACAGAAAAGGAGCCCCTTCGGGAAGCAACAATAACGCATCCGCAGGACTCAACGGCTTCTCCATCACCTCCTCCGTCCCCACCTTTGGTGATGTCACTGCCGCAACCTTATCGGCACCTAATACGACTTTCATTGTCGGAGCCCCAGAAGTGGATCTCTCGGCAACCGGAACTTTCACAACGGCTGGCACTATCGATGTCACCGCCCTCGGAAGCTCCGTCGTATCATACTCCTCTAACAATACTAGTGTTGCCACCGTCTCAAGCGGAGGAGAAGTGACAGTCATCCAACCTGGCTCCGCAGATATCACTGCGACCGTCCTTGGAGACAACGGCACTTCGGTCACCACTTCCGCAGTCACATTTGTGGTAGAAGAACCTACCAACTTTAACTTCATCCCACTAGCTGATGAAATCAATCCCAACTACCTATTGTCCTATGGCGCAAACGTAACCATGAGCGTCTCTGCAGACAGCGCAAGTTTGAGTGGAGTCGTTGTTGACAATTACACCGGCTTTACCTTGTCGAGCAGTGACACAGGCGTTGCCGTTTTTGACGTTGCTGGCGTCCTAGCCCCGTTGGACCCAGGAAGCGCAGCCATTACCGCAGAGCTTCTCATCCCAGGCGGCTCTTCCTTCTCGGAAGCTATCACGGTCACCACTGAAGACGCGGATTCGATCACTGCAACCGTCACCACCCAACCAGCGAACACTCTCTATGTTGGCGGCTCCAACGCCACCATCATTCTGACCGTCACCACACCCAATATCGCCACCCCCATCGAGATCAACAACATTGCTGGAACCGTCTTCTCTACAGATTCTGGAAGTGATATCGCGGTCAATGGAGCATCGGGTCTACTAACTCCTGGAACTAATACCAATTCCCTCGGAGATTCCGTGATCACTGCCGCATGGGAATTGTCAGGCGGCAGTCTGATTAGCGACACGATCACCATCACCCTGGCTCTGCCCCCACTGAAGCCCACTACCTTGATGCACTGCTACGAATTCACGGGAACCGCAGGTGCCGCAGCTCTCGAAAACACTTCCATCGCAGACACGGTTGGCACTGCCGACGCTGTAGTCCTTGGAACTGGAGCTATCTTCAATGCTGATGGAAGTGCTCTCGTCTTACCGGGTGGAGCCAACGCAGCTGACGGCGCTTATGTGGACCTCCCAGACGGCATCATTTCAACCATTCCCAACGTAGATACCCTCGGCCTCACCTTCGAGACGTGGATGACCAAAGACGCCACCAACAACTGGATGCGCGCGGTCGACTTTGGCACCAATACCGAGCCGGTCTCATTCGCAAACATCATCGCGCACCGAAGTGGTAGCGGCAACCTCGCTTCAGAATTCACCACCGATCGACCAGCCTTGGGTACTCAATTTGTTACCGCAAGCGCCGGTTTAACCGTAGGCGAGCGCTCTTACCTCGTGATGACAATTGATCCCGAAACCGGTATTCGCATGATTTACCTCAATGGGATGCTTATCAGTAACGACATCCTCGCAATCGGAAACCGTTCCATCGCCGCAATCGCCGACGTGAACAACTGGCTTGGGCGCTCTAATGCAAACACTTCAGATCCCCGCTTCGGTGGCTCCTTTGACGAGTTTTGCATCTATAGCGGTATCATGACCGCTGACGAAGTCGCCGCAAACTTTGCTGCCGCATTGGAAGGCTTGGGAATTTGCGTTACGAGCTATTCAGGAGGCAGCCTCAATGTTGATTTGACCGGCTTAGGAATAGACACCGTCTATCACTTCCAAGGTTACAACACGGCCACTTCTCAATTTGAGGCCATCGCCGGCACCGAATTCACCGCCACCGCCGCCGCAGAAAGCAAGGCCATTGATACCGCAGGACTTGGTGACTCCAAACTCATTCGCCTCAGTGAAGGACCCGTCCCGGCACTCTAGTCGATAGCGGGAAACCCTCTTTAGCCTCAACCTTAAGCCCTCGCTGGAAATTCCGGCGGGGGCTTTTTTAGGCACCCCACCCAAAGCAAAAGGCAATCCCCCCTCCGTAGCCTTCTACCTAAATGTGCTAACTCAACAAAACACTCCTAAATCACGTTCTGCTCTTTTGGAACTCGGAGTGGTATTACCGAATCGCATCCACCAGCGTCTTCACAAAAGCCCCCACCTTCTCAGCCACCTTAGGGTCATCGGCATTGTTTTCCACAATTTTCACAATCGCTGAGCCCACAACAACTCCATCCGAAACACTCGCCACCATTGCCGCTTGCTCGGGAGTATTGATTCCAAAACCCACGCAAACCGGCGTTTCCGTATGTGCCTTGATTCGCGAAACCACCTCACCAATCCCCTCCGAAGGCGCTCCATGTGCACCGGTAACTCCCGTCCGCGAAAGGGCATAAATAAACCCCTGCGAGTTCTCCGCCAGCAGCTTCACTCGCTCATCCGGCGTCGTCGGAGCAATCAATCGAATATGCTGCAAGCCCACTTCCCCCGCCAAATCCGCATTTCGCGCCGCCTCATCTGGCGGAAGGTCTAACAAAAGAATTCCATCCGCCCCCGCAGCCGCTGCATCGGCATGAAACTGCTCATACCCATACGTGAAAACCGGATTCAAATACGTAAAGAGCACAATCGGCGTCTCATGCGTCTTCCGAAACTCCCGTATCAACTCCAAACACCCCCGCGTCGACCCTCCCGCCTTCAGCGAACGTGCCGCCGCCATCTGATTTACAATCCCATCAGCCAACGGATCCGAAAACGGTAATCCCAGCTCGATCACATCCGCCCCCACATTCGCCAGCTCCCGCATAATCTCAAGCGATTGCTCAAAACCCGGATCCCCCCCCGCGACATAGGCCACAAAAGCCTTCTTTCCCTCAGCCCGCAATTTCTCAAAAGTCGTATCCAATCGATTCACTCCTTCTAATCTCACCTCTTCCCACAAAAATCAAAAGTCCCGATTCAACAATCTTTCCACAAAACCAGCCAACCCTTCCCCGCCAAAAACAGTCCCCCTACCTTTTTTCTTCCTCAAAAAACACGACCCCGTCCTTTGCGCTCTTTGCGGCCTTCTGTTTAAAAACAGAAAGCCCCGTCATTTCTCACGCAATTCCTATCTCAAAAACACAGAACCCCGGCTCCGCGCCCACTTTGCGTCCTTTGCGGCTCTGCGGTGAAAAAATCCCGTCCAACCAACCCCAAAATCCCCTCTTTCCCGCTTGGCCAAAAAGTTTTCGGGCATAAAGTCGCCCCTCACACCTCAGACAAGCATCTATGGAAAACGTTCTTATCATCGGAACCGGCTCAGCCGGATGGACCGCCGCACTCTACACCAGCCGCGCCAATCTTGAACCCCGAGTCCTCGCAGGCGAGCAGCCCGGCGGACTCCTCACCACCACCTCAGAAGTTGAAAACTTCCCCGGCTTCCCTGACGGGGTCGACGGCTACGAGCTCATGAACAAAATGCAGCAGCAGGCTGAGAAGTTCGGAGCCAAAACCGAATACAAAGTCGCCGAATCCATCGTCAAAACCGACGCCGGCCACTTCGAAACCAAAATCAAAGGCAGCGACGAAGTCATCGAGTCCAAGACCGTCATCATCGCCACTGGCGCCTCCCCCCGCCTCCTCGGCCTCGAAGGAGAGCAAGAACTTTACGGCAAAGCCGGGGTCACCACCTGCGCCACTTGCGATGGAGCCTTTTACCGCGACATGCCCGTCGTCGTCGTCGGTGGCGGCGATTCCGCAGCCGAGGAAGCGCACTTCCTCACCCGCTTCGCCAGCAAAGTCTACCTCGTGCATCGTCGCGACGAACTGCGCGCCTCCAAAATCATGGCCGAGCGCGTTCTCAATCACGACAAAATCGAGCCCGTCTGGAACAGCGCCCTCACCGGCTATGTCCCTGGCGAAAACAACAAGCTCGCCGCCGTCAAAATCAAGAACCTCCAGACCGACGAAGAAAGCGAACTCGACGTCCGCGGAGCCTTCATCGCCATTGGCCACGTCCCTAACAGCCAATTCATCGGTGACCTCGTCGACCGCAACGATGCCGGTTACATCCAGACCAACGGCGAGCGCACCGCCACCAAGACCCCCGGCCTCTTCTCCGCCGGTGACGTCATGGACGACTTCTATCGTCAAGCCATCACCGCTGCCGGCGAGGGTTGCAAAGCCGCCATCGAAGCCGAACGCTACCTCTCCGAGGAGGACTAAACTCCCTTCTCAATCACAACTCTCAAAAGGCAGCCCGCAAGGGCTGTCTTTTTTGTGCGGACAACTTCACGCCTCAAGACACGTCAGAGGCCTTGAAAAACCAAATGTTCAAAAACTCAAAAACCAAAGCACTGAACCGTAGGTACCCTCCCCCAACCTCCTTCCTTCTTCAGCCCAAAAAAATTCGTGCAGATTCGCGAGATTCGTGGACAAAAAAATCCTGCTTAATCCTGTAAATCCTGTCGAATAGCACACTGCCCCATCAAAATTCTGTTGATTCTGTCCAAAAAAACCACCCACCCATTTCCCTAAAAAAGAAACGCGATCCCCGCCCCAAAATCGCGTAAACCTCCCCCATGCAATCCATGACCGGCTTTGGCCGAGGCGAAGCCACCACCGCCACCTTCCACGCCGAGGTAGAAGCCTCTTCCGTCAATCGTAAGCAAGCCGAAGTCTCCTTCAGCATGCCCCGCGGCCTCGCCGAACTCGAACCCGTTCTTCGCAAGAAAGCCCTCGCCCGCTTCTCCCGTGGGCGCGTCAATCTCGCCATCAAGCTTACCGCCCTCGACGCCAGCGTCTCTTCCTTAGAAATCGACACCCCCAAGGCCCAAGCGCTCAAAACCGCTTTCGACCAACTCTCCCAAGACCTTGGACAATCCTTCGACCTCACCGCCCAAGACCTCCTCCGCCAATCCGATCAATTCCTCATCGAAAAAGGTTACGACCTCGAACAAGTCCTCCCCGCCCTCGAACCCGCCCTCACCAAAGCCCTCGAAGCCCTTTCCATCGCACGCGGTGAAGAAGGCCAAGCCCTCAAGACCGACCTCGCCCAACGCCTCGTCACTCTCCAAGCCCTCACCGAAACCATCACGCAAATCGCCCCCTCCGTTCCCATCCGTCAGCGAGAACTCCTCACCCAACGACTCAAAGACGCCGGTCTCGACATCGACCCCTCCGACGAGCGTGTTCTCAAAGAAATCGCCCTCTTCTGCGACCGCTGCGATATCTCCGAAGAGCTCACCCGCCTCGCCGCCCACTTCCAAAAATTTAGCGAACTCCTCACCGCCACCGAACCCGTCGGCCGCCCTCTCGACTTTCTCTGCCAAGAGCTCAACCGCGAATTCAATACTATTGGCTCCAAAGCCAACAACTCCGAAATCGCTCACCACATCGTGGCAGCAAAAACCGAGCTCGAAAAAATCCGCGAACAGGTTCAGAACATCGAGTAAAGGAAACCTTCTCTACCTCTCCATCACGACCAACCGAAAGAACAGCTTTACACCCCCACTGGTATCCACCGCCCGCAATACCATATTCCCGTTATCGTCCTCAAAGGTCGCCGCCAAATAACTCCAGCTTTCACTCTCCAAGGAAGTCGATGCCTCGATCCCATAAAGTAGGTCATCCCGAATCACCGGAATCGTAAAGTCTACCACCGCCCCCGTTCCCGACATTTCTAAAGAAACATAGTCCGGATTCGTGACGTTCAGCGGCGGCGTCCCCAGTGCATATTCTAACAAATTGTTCAAGCCATCGCCATCCGCGTCGTCATAGGGATCATCCAGCCCAGCGGGCAATAATGAGTCGCTCGCCCACTGCGTGAAATTCTCCAATCCTTCCGGCGAGCCAGGTGACGCGACTTCCGCGGCCCAATTCGCAGAATCATTGCCATAAGCAAAAACATTGATGCGCTCCAAAGATGGCCCACCACCATCCGCCACACTGGGCCATGGCAATTCATCCAAATAATTGACGCGGTCCACTCGGATAAACTGACGCACCAACTCATCGTCCAACCCACCAGGCTTGGAGAGCTGCAACGACTCTCCTCCATTGCTCAGGCCTCCTGCCGTCCACTGCAAAATCTGAGTCCCCACCGGGACCCCGCTGCCATACGTGCTATTGAAGACCGCAATATTCCGCGTCAAAATCAACCGCCCCCCCGCCTGCAAAGTCACCGGAGAGCTCGTCGGAAAAGAGTAAGTGATCCCATTCGTAAAGGCCCACCCCTCTCCACTCACCGCATCATAAAGAGTGACTGCATCGTTCGAAATATTGAGCAGCTCCAAATACTCCGCATCCGAATTCAACTCGGGATGATACATAATTTCGCTCATTACAATGGGCCCCACTTCAGGGAACGCATTCACCGCTCCAAAGGTCGGCAGCGACATCGCCACAAAGTTGAAGGTGCCCGAACTCTCCTTAAAGTAGCGCCCGAAAGTCACCCCATCGGAAGCCGCTCCAAAGTCCTCACTCTCGAGATACTCTAGATCGAGCCCCACCGCCGGCTTGTAAACATAAGCCGTCTCCCCATTGGCACTCAGCGCAAACGGCGAAATCACTCCGATATCCGAACTCGTCTCCCCGAAGTGCTGGTTCTCCGTGAAAACCACATACTCCCCGCCCTCAAGAATCGTCCCATCAGCAATACGATACTTCTGTAGGTCCGTCCCGCTATCGCTCAGATACCACCCCCCGAGGTCAACCGCTTCGGTGCTGCTATTGTAGAGTTCGATCCAATCACCCAAGCCAGCCGAATTACTCAGCAGCTCATTAATCACGATCGAATTCGGCGGCAGGAACGGGTAATCCAATGGATCATAAATATAGGCCATCCCCATATCCGCCTGCGTGCTATCGGGGTCCAGAGCATGCGTTGGGTCACCCGCATCAATCGCAGGCGAAGTGATCAGGAGCGAAAAATCATAAATCCCTGCATTCGTAAACTGAGGGTCACCCACAAAATTATTCGAACCCGCAATCGGTAGCGTATCGGACAAACAATACGAAGCACTTAACATAGAAAGCGAGTCCACCAACACATCCGTATCCTTCGATGCCGAGAAAATGCAATTCGTTACCGTCGCCGCACCCCCGCCAGCACCGAGGTTCTTCTCATAGGACCAAACCCCTATCGTATTACGCGAAAAAGTATTCTGGTCCACCAGCACCGTCGAACCCGCGTCCTTCACCCCCACCCCCAAGTCGCAACCCACAATCAAATTCTGCCGCATCACGACTTCCGAACCTTGCCCTACCGAAACGCCCTTATCCGAATTATTGTAAATCCGATTCCCCTCCAGTAGGAGGTTCACGCAGCCTTCGCCCACATCCACCCCATCACTATTATCCCCTCGGAAAGCGTAAATCCGATTATCCCGAATCACCCCATTTGTCACCCCATCAAAGTCAATAGCGTCCGTATCCACCGAAGTGTTACCGGTAAAGGTGCAACCCTCCACCCAGCCGTCACCCGACTTTACATTAATGCCATCTCCCGTAAAGGTGATGAAAACTTCACTTTCCAATAAAGTGGTGGACCCAAATCGAGCAAAGACCGGCGACGGCCCCACAATATCGAGATGATCTAACGCGATAGTCGCATTGTATCCCGAAATCGCCCCCTTTAGATTCAACGGATCAAACCCACTCACCGTCGCATTCCGGATGATAACATGACTCATCTCCGAAGTCGTGGTGGTATCTACAAACC
This sequence comes from Roseibacillus sp., assembly GCA_051251855.1. Classification (GTDB taxonomy): domain Bacteria; phylum Verrucomicrobiota; class Verrucomicrobiia; order Verrucomicrobiales; family Akkermansiaceae; genus Roseibacillus. The sequence continues at coordinate 166,790 of JBPOGI010000006.1, read as the reverse complement.
CAATATTTCCCCAGGAACCTCCGTCGCGCGCAAGAAAGGAAACCGGAGCCGCCTCCGTGCCATTCACATCCAAAGTGCCATAGACTCTCACCGAAGACCCCTTGGTCATCAAGACCGTCACTCCTTCCTCAATCGTCAGAGTCGCTCCCGCCTCAACCACCAAATCTCCCTCAATCACATAAGGCGAGTTTGCCGAAATGAGCGTCGTATTCATCGCAATAGGCGTTCCCAAAACTGTCTCCGCACCACTGAGGAAGTTCGCCGTCAACGCCAGCGCTCCCGTCAGCGTCACCTCAATGGTCGCATCCGTGGAACCATTACTCCACGAAGAAAACGCAAACCCAGGGGCAGCCACCGCCGTCACCTCCACCGGAGTATCCTGAAAAAGAGAAAGAACATTGTTGTAGCTCAAGAACAACGGAACGCCCGCCAACTCAATCGAGCCTCCCGCCGCTGGCGATGCCGTCAAAGTCAAATCCGCACTCGCCCGACTGATGCCCAACTCCAACTGCAAGCGACTCAACGCATTCGCCGGACGGTCCACTACAAACTGCTTAATCTGGGCGATCTCATCCAAACGCTTCGTCGCGCTAGAGATGCCTCCCTCCGCACTCCACCGCGCAATATGCCGCGCAATTTCACCCTCCTGCTCCGCGACCAAACCCTCTAACACATCATCGAAACGCTGTGAAAAGAACGTGCTCCCCACATGAGCGGCATAACGCTGAATCAGCCGGTCCACAAAGAGGTCATTATTATCCAATGCCCGAAAGAACGTGTAATCGTCACGAAAATTATCGATGAGCGAACCTCCGACATTTTCCACAGAAAAACCGCGGTCAAAGTCATTGATGATCCACTGCCACTTCGACCCTGGCGTCTTACCGGACCAAAACTCCCGATTGTGTGACCAACTCGTATTTACCGCGAAGTCCGTCGCCACCACATAATCGATAAAGGAATCCACATTCACCAACTCCTCGATTTGCGCGTAAACCACTGGGTCCGATTCATCATTGGCTGCTAAGAAATCGAGCAACTCCAGATACCGCTCCGTCGTCCCCGTCTCCGCCTGCAATACCGTGTCCCCGTTCTCGTTGTTTCCCCATTGCACGACATCATAGTCCGCCTCACTCAGATACTGCTCCTGTGCAAAGCTCACCTCATCGAGACGCTTGCGAATATTGTAAATGCCCCAAAAATCTCCGTTGAGGAAAAGCGCACTCGGTCGATAGGAATACAAACTGGACTCCACTTGCCCCCGCAGCTGCGGCGCCATCATGCCATCACGCATCAAGGTCTCCTCCCAATCATCGCCGCCATTGCGCAAACTAAACTCCCCAAAAATCCCCACCGCCTCATTGGGGAATAACTGGTAAGGCACAAAGTCATCCCCATACTTTCCCCGACAATAAACATTGAATGGCTTCTGCGCCTTGGTCCAAATATTCTCTCCCCCGATACGCGCCCCCGCATTGATCGCAAAGGCCAACGACTGGTCCTGCTCAAAGAACTCCAACTGAATTGGAACCTCCCGTCCCTTGAAAACATAGGGAGTGTCGTTCTCATAAATCCCAATATCGTCCCCGAACAAAGTCTCCGGATCCCCCACAAAGGAAAACACCGGAAGCTGCGGCGTCGCATCCGCCCCCAAGAAATAGGAGCGCAACAAAATCGGCCCGGGAATCAAACCCGCCTCAAAAACCCGCGCCCGTAAAATGGTAGTCTCCGTCACCACGATTCCAGCCGAATACACCGGCGATGCCACAGTCGGATTCGAACCATCCAATGTATAGTGAATCGTCCCCGTGCCCGGACTCGCAAGGGTCACCGTTTCACTCCCACTATAAAAGCCGCTATCTACAGAAGCCGTCACCTCCGGAGCAGTCGCAAAAGGCTCCAACAAACTCGGAGTCGTATTCCCCGCCGCCGGAGTCGGCTCCCCAAAGGACTTCCAAGCCGAACCACTATCGCGCCCAAAAGACACATCCGAAATCTGCGGCCCATAAGTCACCGAATCTAACAAAATCGCAGGACTGGTGATCACCTCCACAATCAACTCCGCATCGAGGGCAATATCACTGCTCGTTCCCGATTCCTGATGCACCTCCACCGCAAGCACGTTGTCTCCCTCAACCAGAGGAAAACCACTCAATTCCACCACTTCCAAAACATCTTCGTTAGGCGCTACCTTCCCCGAGTAATCAAGATAACTGACCGGCTCCGTCGGCATGTTGGGTCGCGCCACCTCCATGCCGTTTAGATAAACCACCGCACTATCATCCACCTGCAATCTCAACTGCACATGAGTGATCGAGGCCGCATCCGTCACCGTGAAGTGATGTCGAAAGTGAGTCGTCGCAAACTTCTCACTACTATCCGGACCGAAGTCCACCGTCGTGGCAATAAAGGAGTCCCCATAACCCAAAGGGGCCGGCCCCGAAGACCACGCGCCATCATCAAAAGAAACCGTATTCCAATTCGCCCCCGGATCCGTTCCCAGATCGAGATACTTCCAGTCCGCATTCTCCTCAATCAAGGTGACCTCCGCGGGCGGAGTCTCCGATCGAAAGAGCCCCACCGCTTCCCCTTCCGAACTTAATTTGAAAGAAGCATGATAATTCCGTGTCGTGAAGTTGGTTCCAAAAGGATGATATCCCCTCGAAAAAGACTCCCCCGGACCCGCATCAAACCCATCCGCTCGAACTATCAAGAAGCCACCCGCCTCGATACTCGAACCGGCAGGAAAGGCCCACTTCGTCGGAGCGGTTAAATCATCTGTCAAATAGTAGCCATCCAGACTCACCGCCGTCCCGGTCGTGTTATGAAGCTCAATCCAATCCGAATAATCGTCGAAATCCGCATTGTCAGGGTAGACCGTATCATTCGCAGCCATGAACTCGTTGATACGTAAATCTTGGGCAGACAACGAAATTGATGCAAAGAGAGTAAATGAGAGGGGGAGCAAAATCGCTACGGCCAAGGGGGGAAGCGCGTTCATAAGAACCTGTAAACTAATCCGCTACGTCTGCTCTGGCTACTGTAATTTTCTGCACACCTTTCTTCGTGGTTGAGTCTCCTTACTCACTCAAAAAGAGAACTCGATAAAAGCCGAGGGTGAGTTCAAGATTTCCAGCGAAATCATGAAGAAACTCCTCGCTCTTGCCCTTCCCCTCCTGCTCGCCACTTGCGGACCTTCCAGTTCAGGCGGCGGTGGTGGTGGATTCACTCGCCACGATCATTCCACTCCCGCCGGAGTCAACGTCTCCCTCATGGTCACCCCCGGCCAATATGGGCGCCACCAGATGCGGTCGATGTCCCCTCGCTACATCACCGTCCACACCACCCAGAGCTACGGTTCTGGAGCCGGCGCGCGTACTCATGCCAAAATCCTCAAACGAGGCGGCCTCAAATCCAAGAACAACTCTCTTGGCTATCTCACCTGGCACTTCAGCGTCGACTCCAGAGAAATCTACCAAAGCCTCCCCACCAACGAGCAAGGCCAACACGCCGACTATGAAGGCACCGGTAACAAATACTCCATTGGCATCGAAATGTGTGAGAACCGCGACGGCTCCTTCACCGCCACCAAGGCCCGGACCGCCAAGCTTGTTGCCCAGCTTATGAGGCAGCACAACATCCCCATCAGCCGCGTCGTCGGCCACAACAACTGGGAACGCATTCGCTACTCCGACGGAAAAAATCTCGGCTTCAAAGCCTGCCCTAAGCCGCTGCTCGACGGTAACAAATACGGTGCCAAGTGGGCCGCCTTCAAACGTCAAATTCAATCAAATCTCTAAGCTCGGGAATAAAGTTCACGAGCCATCACTCTCATCCATGTCTAAAGGATAAAACGATGACTACAGAAAAAAACGAAATCAAAAAGCTGAATGCTGATAACTTCGAATTTGAACTTTCCAAAGCGACTGGACCCGTGCTCGTCGACTTCTGGGCAGAATGGTGTGGCCCTTGTAAGCAGATGAACCCCGTCCTTGAGCAACTCGCTCAAGATTTGGCCGGCGAGGCTACAATTGCGAAGGTGAACGTCGACGAGAGCCCCGCTCTGGCGCAGAAGTTCGGAGTGCAATCCATTCCCACCTTCCTCGTCCTCAAGAACGGCGAAGAGGTTGAACGCAAAACCGGAGTCTCCAGTAAGGACGCTCTCAAGGCGCTCCTCTCCTAACGGATTCCACAAGCAAGCATTTTTTCAAAGAGAGGGTCTTCGGGCCCTCTCTTTTTGTACGCCTTGGATTTCGAATCCACCTTTTCACTTCGCAACTTCTGCCAAAGACGGCAGACTACCCGCATGTCTCAGAAGGCAATTCTCGATTGCGAAAAATGCGGAACACCCTTCCCAAGCGCAAACCACGCCGGGACCACTTGCTCCATTTGCAATCCTCCGAAAGAAAGCCTTGGAAAGCAAAAATTCTACCTCTTAAAAATCCTCGCCCTCATCGGCTTGGTAATTGGCGGCATCTTTCTCCAAACCTGCAGCTACAAACGCATCGCAGAGGTTCGCCAGATTGCCCGCATTCCCCAGACCTCCGTCGCAGCAGCCGTTCCCGGCGAAGTCAACCTCGCAGGTCGGGCCCGCCAAGCCGAGCCGAACGGACGGCTCCTTTCCGCGCCAGATTCCAGCACTGAATGTCTCTACTTCAGCTATCTCAAAGAACGAGAGGACAAGGACTCCGACGGCGACACCACCTGGGTCACCGTCGATAGCCGAACCGAATTCGTGCCCTTCGACCTCCGCGACGGCTCAGGCCTCGTTCGAGTCGAACCCTCCCAAGGGATCGATTTCAATATTGAGCAATCACATCGACGTCAAAGTGGTCGCTACCGCTACACCGAGCACCGCATCGACCCCGGCGACCGCCTCTTCATCTTCGGACTTCTCGAACAAGTCAAAGAAACCAATTCGACCCACATCATCTTTGACAAGGAAGGTGACTACACTCCCATCATTTCTGAGAAGTCAGAACAAGGAGAGCGCAACTCCAAGTCTATCGGTTCCATTTGGCTCTGCTGGTTGGGCCTCGGCCTCCTCGCCGGTGCAGCCTCCCTCCTATTTGGCCTACTCGGTCTTCATCGCATTCTCCTCTTCTTTGGCCTTCTCAGCTTCGTCGTTAGCAGCGTGCTTTTCTACCAAGGTTTTCGCATGATGAAGTCAGATCTCGTCACCGCCCATGATCGCATCCAGCGCCAAGAAGTCATCGTGCGAGAATTATTTCAAAAGGAGCTCACCGCCCATCAGGCCAGCTGGGATGGCTCATGGAGCACCCTAGGCGACGTCTCGGATTACCAACAAGTTCCCGCCAAAACTCGAACACGCCTCCGCAGAGTGCGCATCGACTTCGCCTCGGCCACCAGACGAGTAGAGGCCCAGAGCGAGAGCTTTCCTTACACTCTCCTCGTCCCCTTTCTCAACCTCCCAGCGACCCCAGAGGTTCCTCTCACCCCACGTGATGAGGACTTCCTTCAAAAGCTCGACCAAAAATTCATCCCCGCAAAAATCTCTCAAGTCGCAGGCATCGTCGGCATTTGCGTCTCCTTAGCCTTGGGACTCGCCTCCTTCTTTTTTGGATTCCGCACCATCCTTCGGAAGAGACTGTTAGAGAACCTCCCTACCACCCCAGCCGCCGGGGTCAGCTATGGACTTACAGAGATTGGTGGATTCGTCGACCTCCCCGACGGGACTGGGAGCCTCACTGCCCCGCTCTCTGGCAAACCGTGCACCTACTTTCACTATACCATCAAAGAGAAGCGCGGCTCGGGCAAGAACGCCAAGTGGGTCACCATTCATAACGAAACCCAAAAGCAACGCTTCCTTTGCAGAGACCAAAGTGGAGCCATCCCCATCGACCCCGAGGGCGCCAATATGAAGTGCTGGCAAACTTTCTCTCGCCGCGAAGGCCGCCAAGCACATACCGAGCGCTTTCTCAAACTCGGCGATCCCCTCCACGCCCTCGGCTACGCGAGACTCGACGAAGACACGGGCGACTCGCTCTTGGTCGCCAAGCCTGAAAGCAAAGCCCTCTCTTTCTCAGCAGCTCCCTTCATCCTCTCCTCGTTCTGCGAGAACAGCCTCTTGCGGCGAGGAGGAATGGCCGCGTCCCTCATTCTCTGCCTCACCTTCTCCGCAGTCCTTTTTGCAGGCCTCATGCTCTTTGCCACCATGGGCGCTTTCAATCCTGCCAGCTATCTCGCAGCCGCCGCCATTGGTCCTGCACTCATGATTCTTTTTGCGATTCTCCTCCACTACAACGACCTCGTTTTTCTTCGCGAAAGAGCCAAGCGCGCTTGGTCTAACATTGAAGTCGCCTTGCAAAAACGCAGCGACCTCATTCCCGCCTTAAACGAAATCGCAAAGACAACCCTCGCCCACGAAAAGAATCTCCAAGAAGACATTGCCCAGCTGCGAGTGAAAGCTCAGCGCCCCGATTCCGCGCGAGGCTTTGGCAAAAAGCTCACCTCTACTCACCAAGTCTCGCAGCGACTTCTCGGCCTCGCCGAAGCCTACCCCGACCTCGCTGCAGGTGAGACCCTCAACAAACTCGCCCGCCAGCTCGCCATCTGCGAAAACGAAATCGCCTTCGCCTCCACCTCCTTCAACGACTCCGTGGAGACCTACAACACCCGCATCGCCACCTTGCCTGACATGGTTCTTGCAAAAGCATTTCGGCTCAGGCCTTTCGACCTACTCAACGCACAAATCGAGAAAATCGAATTGTAGCCCACAGGCTTAGGAACAGACTTTCACCCCTGCCCTCAACTTGGCACGCACGAAGTCCGAGGCCAGGTCGCCCGCAAAAACAAGCGAACCACCCAAAACCACCCAAAGAATCATCTCGTCGTAATAGAAGCGAACCCCCGCCTCTGAAATCAGAAAACCGAGCGACCCTACTCCCAACATTCCCAACATCGTCGCTTCCCGAATACAGGTTTCCCAACGATAGAAGAGAAAGAGAACCAGTCGATTGAACCCCTCGGGCAAAAGGGCTCCGAAGTAAGCACTCGTCCTACCACCGCCCTGCAGAAGAATCACTTCCGCACCTCGGCTGGAGGCATTATCGACAACCTCGGCTCCAAGCCTCAGAAGAATCCCCGCATTGTGAACCGCCAGCGCGAGAATCAGAGCCCAGATGGTAGGACCAAAAATCTGCAGAAGAAGGAAGGCCAGAATGAACTCAGGCATGGAACGCGAAAGCACCGCTGCTCCACGGACAAAACGCCCCAATAATTTTCTGCCAACGCCACCACCGAGGAAAATTCCCCGAGGCTGATCCGTAGCCAGACTGCGAGAACCCCAAAGCATCCCCACCAAAGCCACTGCCCCCGCCAAAAGCGCAGCCGAAGTTCCTAAATGTAACGTTCGCCACAAGGCATCGAGACCATCCCACAGCAACAACTCCTTCAACCAAGGTCCCAGAGCGCTCCAATCGCCCGAATCACGCATGGGAAAGGGAACCAACTCGAGGGAGAATCTCTGTAAGTTCTCCAGACGACGCTCGGCGCTCACTCCCGATGTCCAGTCCGACTCGAAGAACCAGCTGGCTGCAGTCAAGAGAACGACAAAAAGAGCAGCCCCTCGTAGAAAATAGCTTCGCGGACGGGACTTCTTGAGCGCGTCCATCGAGTGTTCCGGTGCAGCCACCGTGCGCGCGGGTGCACCCTTCGCCATCACCTCCCGAACTCGGGAACCCATCCACTCGAACAAAAGCACCACAATAATCAGCGCGTAGAGATAAGTCCAAATCTCGCGCCAATGACCATCTTCGTATGAAGTGGTGATGTGATAACCAATGGTCGGAATCCCCACAAAACCCAACACCGCAGAAGACCGAATGGCACACTCAAAACGATAGAGCGCATAAGTAATCAAATCCGGCAACGCACGCATCACCACTCCACCCGAGAAAGCCGCAAAGCCACTTCCGCCTGTCGCTCGCATCACTTCGCTGGCCGACGAATGCGCTTCATCCAGTAGCTCGGAGAACACCTTAGCCAAAGTGCCACCATACGGCAGCGCCAACGCCAGCACTGCAGCAATGGGAGAAGTTCCCACCGCAGAGATAAAAAGCAACGCCCACATGAGCTCGTGAACAGATCGTACCGCCGTGGCCAACAGACGAACTCCTCGCCGAAAAAATTCTAACAGCGGCGTCGAACGAGTCCACCAGCTGCGCGCGCCCAAGACTCCACCCACCACCCCAATCACCAGAGCGAGACTCATCGCCACCGCCGCGTAGCGAACAGTCAGCCAGAGTGCGGTGAAGACTTTCCCTACAAAACTCGCTCCACTTTCTCTCATCTCAACCGCCTCAAAATCCAAAGCAGGCTGAAAAGCGGTTTTGGCAAATTCCCCAGCGAGGGCCTGGCCGGCCGGTGAAGGAATCAAGTCACGGGGATGGGCTCCCAGAATCCATAGCCCAGTTAGAAAAACCAGGCAGGCAGCTAAAAGAAACCAGCGACGCTTCATGAGAGTCGATAAAGTTTCTCAACCTCCGGCTCGCTGGCCTGACCATCGAAGACCACCTCGCCCTCCCTCAATCCAATCACGCGGTCGAAGCAACTTCGAGCCAGCGACAAATCGTGCAAGCTGGCAACCAAGGAAAGCCCTTCTTCACGGGCTACGCTGGTGAGTAATTTCATCAAGTCGCGCGCTCGCTCAGGGTCAACCGCACTCACCGGCTCGTCGGCAAGAATCGCTTTCGGCTTTTGAAAAAGAGCTCGCGCAACCGCGACCCGCTGCTGCTGCCCTCCAGAAAGGTGATCAGTGCGCTGGTAGAGTTTTTCCCCAATACCCAAGCGTTGGAGAAGGACATGAATCTCATCGCGCTCGACCTTGGACATCGCCAAAAAGCTGCGCATCAATCCCCAAGTCCCCTTCTCCCCCACGCGCCCGCAGGCCACGTTTTGATTCACCCGTAAATTCGGAACAAGCCCGAGGTCTTGCGGCACCCAGGCAATATGGGAACGCACTTGCCGCAGCTCCTTAGTCGAAAGGGTACTCAGCGGCTGTCCCTCGACGACCACTTCTCCTGCGGTGGGAAAGCGCCGTCCATTGAGGAGGGCGAGCAAGCTCGTCTTCCCTGCCCCACTTGGGCCGATCAGACAAACTTGCTCGCCCGCCCCAATCTTCAGATCCATCTCGGCCAACGCACGCGTGCTGCCGTAGCTGAGAGAGGCTTTCTGAAGCTGAAACATAGTAAAAAAGACGAGCGGAGGATGACTTCCCCCGCTCGCCAAAGGTTTGATGATTCGAGAGCGAACTAGCGGATGAACTCCAGCTCTTTCGCAACCTTGACGATGCCATCAAAGTCTTCGTTCTTGGCAGGAATCAGGTCGTCACGGTTGAAGGCCTTCAGGACTTCCTTGTCAGTGCAGTCCACGAGAGACTTCTGCAACTTGTCGATAAAGCCTTCTCCGAACATTTCCTCCAAAGCGGGGTGCACGGTGAGGTTGTAGTCCGCATAATCGGGAGTCGTCCAAATGATGGGCGCGTCTTCGGCGCTGATTTCACCATCAGCCACCATGGAATCATACTTCTTGTAACTCAAAGCTCCCACCTGAATCGAACCACTTGCAACCGCGCGTGCGGTGGCATCGTGACTACCCTTGTCTTGGAACTGAACTGGCTTGCTGAAGAAATCTTCAGGAGACTTTCCGGTCTCTTGCTGGATGAAGTAGGTCGGCATCAAGCGACCTGAAGTCGAGCTTGGGCTGCCAAAGGTAAAGGTCATGTCCTTGATGGCAGTTGGGAAAGCATCAGACTTAGTCAGGCCAGTCGACTTGTGAGCGATGAAGTAGCTCACGTAGTTGGGATCGACATCACCTTGGGCAATGGCGCGTGCACCAGGAACGGCCGCGCGAGCTTGCACTCCAGTGAGTCCACCGAACCAAACGAGGTGAACCTCTCCGTTTTTGAAGCGTTGCACCGCCGCTGGATAATCCGCCGAGATAGAGAAGCTCACATCGATATCGAGCTCTTCTTTGAGATAGCCCTGCAAGGCCGCAAACTTGGCTTCTTGGTCAGAAACCTTTTCGTCAGGAATCGCGGTAATGACGAGAGTTCCCCCTTTGGCTTCTTCTCCGTTGGCTTGTTCTTCGCCTTTGGGCTTACAACTGGCCAAAATGGCGAGTGATCCGAGGGCGGCAACTTTCAGTAATGTATTCATACTCTTTTTAATAAGAAGGATTCATGGGCGAGCACAAAAAAACCGTCGACGCTACGAGCCTAGGGCTCCGGTCAGACGGTATGTCTTCGGCTTGACGCTGGATGTGGACCCACACCCGGTGATGGCTTCTCGTCGTTCTCGCTTCATGAACTGCTAATCAGTTAGCATCGCATTGGTGCCTCCGAAAGGGAAAAAGCGAAGAAAGAAAGACGGTCACCCCTCTAACGATAGAGCCCCAGCATCATTTTCAAGCAATCCCAAGCAAACTGCTTGCGATCTCGCCATGGTTTGTCGGGGGTGAGCACTCTCCAGCCATTGGCCTTCGCCTTTTCTGCCAAAATTCCCTCTGGATGAATCGCCACTACCTTTTCGCACATCTCCAGCATCGGGAGGTCGGCTTTGCTGTCAGAATATCCTTCGCTATTGGGCAAGACACCCACCAAACCCAGCTCGTCCCGCAGTCTCACGACTTTGTTCTCCTTTTTATTGTTTCCAAGAGGAAAAGGCGGGAACCAGGCCAAGCGCTCCCCTACCTCCACCACAGTGCCAAAGACATGGTCAAAGCCCAGTTGCTCACCAATGCGCGAGACATAGGTTTCCGGACTGGCCGAAACCAAAACCAGCGTTCGTCCCTCACTCCGATGGCGTTCAATCTCAGCAATCACCTCAGGATAAGTGAGCTCTGCTGCGACTTTGTCTGCAAACTCGTTGCCCCATTCTAGGAGCCTTTCCTTCTCCATCCCCCAAGCGAACCCCATAAAGACCCTCTTCATCACCTCCGAACCCAGCACTTTGGCCAACGGAAGGAGTAAAAAGAACGGCACCAACAGAATCCGTCGCCACCCTTCCCTTCGCAGGACAAAGTTGCAGAAGCACACCTGTAGATCCCAAGGCACAATGGTCTGATCGAGGTCAAAGAGGGCCCACCCCTTGGCGGAAGAAGAATCGCTCACAAGCTCCAAGCAACTCGGACTCGGCCCCCCGTGCAAGCCCTGAGGTTAACATTTCCAATTCGCAATTTTCTTCCTAAAGTGCCCCTTCCTCTCTGCTTATGAAGCACATTCCTCTCCTTCTCTCCCTCTTGGCAAGCTCTGCTCATGGACAAATCTTCGCTGATTTTTCAACCACCTTGGGAGACTTCACCGTTCAACTTGACGAGGTCAACTCGCCCAAAACCGTCGCTAACTTCATCATTCTCGCCGAGGGCAGCCGCCCATGGATCGATTCCACTACCGGTGCTTTGCAAAGCAACACCCCCTATTACACCGGTATCAAGTTCCACCGCGTGATCGACAACTTCATCATCCAAGCGGGTTCCCCCAACGGCCAGGGCACCGATGGCCCAGGATACGTCTTCCCTGATGAAACCGCAAATGGCCTCGCCTTTGATACCCCCTACCTGCTCGCGATGGCCAATTCCGGCCCCAACTCAAACGGCTCCCAATTCTTCATCACCGAAAACACTCCCACCCATCTCAACGGGATTCACACCATCTTTGGAAGCGTCGCTGTAGCCGGGCAATCCGTCATCGACACCATCCATGCCACTCCCGTCAGCGGCTCTTCTCCCACCACCGATGTCATCATCAACTCGGTCACGATTCGCAGAGTCGGTAGCACCGCCGAGGCCTTCGACGAATTTGCTGAGGAGTTGCCTACCGTGAGCACCCTGACTCGCCAATTCTCAGCCGCAGATGGTCAAATCACCCTAGACCAACCTCCCGGCACTTCTATCTCGATCGAGAAGAGTAACGACCTCGTCAACTGGAGTGGTGCCGAACGCTTTCTCGATAGCAGTCAGACAGCCTTAACTCCCCTAGAGAAGAGCTATCTCCCGCGTGAATTCTATCGCACTCCCTCCTTATCCGCGCTTGTCACTTGGCCCGCATCGGCCCCGGCCCCCGCAAGCTACCATGGCAAGACCCTCACCTTCACGGTCGGCTCGAACACCTTTGTTGCCACCCTCAATGCCGCTAACAGCCCATCCATCGGAACCATCGCTATTGATGCAAATGTCGCCCCCATCACGGAATTCCGGCAAGAATTTACCAATGCTTATGGCGCGTCACTCCTCGTGCTTTCGGACGCTTTTGTTCCTCTCCGGTTCAAGCTAGGCGCGGATGGCCCCGACAATGGGCGAATGACCGGAACAGCCTTTACCGCCTCGCCGGCACCTATCAGCGGTCCCTACACCCTCACAACCCCATGAGACTCCTAATCTGTTTTTCCCTGCTTCTTTGCAGCCTGCTCCCTCTGCCTTCGCAAAGCCTTTACGCCATCGTCACGGTGTCCGCCACCAACCCCACCGATTCCAATGCACGCTTCGTAATCACGCTCGACCCCGATAATGCGCCCCGCAGCATCGCCCAACTCATGATGCTGGCCGACCCTTCGTTAAAGCACTTTCGCAATCGCGGTTTTGCGACCCTTACCAACAACCCTTCCGGCTTCTACCGCCCCTCCGACGAAGATGGCATTCTCACCCCAGGCGGAGTCGACACCTATACCATTTCGGTCAACGGAAGCACCAACGCCGTCAATGTCCCGTCGAATTCCATCGCCACCGTCGTCCGCAGCGGAGGAGGCACCGTGGCGACCTTTCGCCTCAGCGGAAGCAGCACTTGGATTCATCAGAAGGACTCCTTCGACGCTTTCGATTTCGGCATTTCTTACAGCTCCCTCTTCAATCGCTACATGCTCAACGTTGAGCCGGACCTCCCTTACCTCAACGAATCTAACGGATCCCTTTCCAGCGACCCTTTTTACGACAACACCGGCTCCATTCCCGTCAGTGGTGGCTCCAATCCCTTCATGGTCCTTGGGGAACGCAGCTCCGGCGTCAACTCCTCGCCTGGTTGGCTGATTCCTAACGAGGTCATTAACCCCAACGCCAACTCTATCAACAGCAATGCCGTCTTCGGCAATCACTTTGCCAACGCCTCGGGCAACGTCACCTCACTCCAAACTTACGCCGTCGCTTTCGCCAACGAGGACCTGACCTCTCCGAACACCACCGCTTCCAAACTCTTGGTCACCGGCCTAACTGGCAACCCTGACTTCGAGGGCCGCCACACCTTCATCGGAACCGTCTTCTCTGGCAACTACCTGAACAACACCATCATTCCTACCACCTCGGTATCCGGTAGCCGCACCCTTGTTAGAAACATTCTCAATGGCTCGCGCAACGCCACTCTCAAATCCATTCGATTCGAGACCATTGGCACGCCCTATCAGCCCATCGACGATGCACCTACTGCTCCTCAGGTAAGCCTTGTAGACAGCCAGGCCACCATCGATTGCACCACTCCCAGCGACCCACGCATCTTCACCGACGCCTCGCTCTTCCAAGTCCGGCTCGTCGACAGCTCCTTCGACCTTCAACAATGGTTCCGTGCCGGTGAGTCGAGCACCCCTTCCCTCACCTCAGGCGAGACCGGTGTCTCTTTCGGCAAAACATACCCGCGCCAATTCTTCCGCGTCAATCCGTTGGTTGTGAGCTACTCCTCTTGGCCGGCCCAACAGTTCCTCACCATCAGCAAACAGATACAGTTTCAAGGCCGTCAAATCGATTCCACCAACGGTCCCCAATCTCTCAACAATTTCGTTGTGACCCTGAATTCTTCTGGCGTGTCTGGCTCGCTTACTGGATTCGGTGGCGACCTCAATGGCACCCATTCTGTTCTCGATGTCGAATACAAAGCGACGGGCCCTTACCAAGGAGAATTATCGATGGAAAGCCCCTCCCTCTCGGACACTCTCCGACTCCGGCTTTATTTCGACGCTCACAAGGCTCAAGAATACAGCAGCGGCACTATCATCGATCGCTACCATCGCCTCGTTCCCGGCGCCAACAGTCTCTCCCTTGAGGAAAAGAACGAGTTCGGACTCTGGCAGATTCTCAACTAGACCGTTTTCCAGATGGAATTGCCGATCTCGCTGAGATGAGTTCTTTCAAGGACAAGGCGTGACGAAGGAGTTGGTCGAGACCAACAATCGAAAAATAACGCAGTCATTGGAAAAACTCATCCAGAGCCACAAGCTAAACCAAGCGTGCCGCTCCCGCATAGATATTGAAGGTAGGCGGCCGTAAAAAACCCACGAGGGTCTGCCCACTCTCCTCCGCGAATTCCACCGCCAAGGAAGAAGGAGCCGATATCGCTGACAACACCGGAATCCCCACCGCCAGCGCCTTCTGCATCACCTCGAAGGAGACCCGCCCCGAGACCTGCAAGACGAGCTCGGAGCAACCCACCCCTTCCTGCACCGCCCAGCCAATCGCCTTATCGATAGCATTGTGGCGTCCCACATCCTCGCGCAACACCAACAATCGACCTTCAGAATTGAACAAAGCCGCTGCATGAATCCCGCCCGTCTTCTCAAAAGCATCCTGCGCCTTCCTCAATTGATCAGGAAAAGTCAGCAACACCTCGCGCGAAATTCGAAACCCATCCGGCACCGCTTCGTAGTGTTGTCGAATCGATTCAATACTCGCCTTGCCGCAAATCCCACACGACGACGCACTGAAGAGATTGCGACTCAAGCGCGCCCGATCAAATTCTACTCCATCCGCCAGAAACACCAGCGCGTGGTTGTCCTTTTGCTCCAAATCCACTCGCGAAACCTCGTTCAATGACGTTACAAACCCCTCCGTCAAAAGAAACCCTCTCACCAAATCCAAGTCATCCCCCGGCGTCCGCATCACCACCGCTACCGGAAAGCCATCCACCGTGATTTGCAAGGGCTCCTCATCAGCCACCTGATCGGTCAGCTCTTCAATGCCCTCGGGAGAACAGCGTCCAATGGTCGTCTTCATTTCCTATGAAGCTGCGCTGATGGCCAAGAAAGTCCACCCTCCAATAAAAAAAGCCCACTCCGAAGAGTGGGCTTTAGAAAAATCAGTTACAGATCAGCTTACGCCTCGCCCGCGTGCTTGGCAGCGTCCTTCATGGCCTGAGAGGTCTCATCCTCATCTCCAATGCTCAACGCCTTATAGCCACCGATGCTCTTGAAGTAGATCAACAGTCCAAGGAACATCACAGCCATGATACCAGGGATAATCGCATCCGACTTCAGAGTCTTGCGGTCACCCACTTGGTCAGCTGCAATCATCGCCTTCTGAGCGTCAGTCGCTGTTTCTTCCTTAGCAGCTTCCTTGGCTTCACCAAGCAGCTTACCGTCAATCGGTAGCACCTCCGTAGAAGCCATCCCGAGGAAGGAGCTAGGCTCCTCAGCCTTTACGGTCTCGTAGACAGCAGGCGCGGTCGCCTTGAGCTCGTCAGCAGAGTAGCGGTCCTTCATGTAACCAAGACCCGGTGTTCCAATCAAACCAGCCGACATCATTCCGATACCGCCCATCAGGGAGATAGCCACTGCACCTGTGCGAGGGAAACGGTCAGAAGCAACAGCCAACATGGAAGGCCAGAAGAAGGTCTTACCAATCGCGTAGAGACCCAAGGCACCGAAGGCGGCAACCAGAGACTGCATTCCGCTAGCGAAAGTCAAGCCGAGGAAGGCGAGGACAGAACACACCAGAAGCAAAGCAATCGGTGAGAGACCGAGCTTCTCCTCAATAAAGTGAGCACAGAAGCGAAGTCCGAACATAATCGCCGAAGTCCAGATGAAGAGCCACTTACCAGCCTCAGAGCTGAACAAGTTACCCGTGATATTCTGAATCCAACCATCCGTTCCAAGCTCAACCGAACCCACAAGCGCGTGGATGATGAAGAGGACAAAAAGAAGAACCGAACCCTTTGAGAACTTGGTCATCAAACCAAGACCCACCCAGAGAGCCGCGCCAATCGCGAGACCGAGGTAAGGCACAGGAATCAAGCCATCAAGGAACTTACCGAGGAGGTAGCAAACAACGGCACCACCGAGAAGACCGACGTCCTTGAACATGTCGGCGAAAGGAATCCCCTTCTCGACAGCCTCAGAGCGAGGGAATTTCTGACGGAAGAACATGAGGCCATAAACGATGGTAGGCACGAGATAGAGCGCGAGCTGGATTTTCCAGTGCACGTTCATCTTATCGTCGAGAACCCAACCGATGAGAGCACCAATGATCATACCCAACGGCCAAGAGGCATGAAGAATGTTCAGGTAGTGGTTCCTGTTCTCAGGATAAAGAGTCGCCACGAGAGGGTTGGAGACAGCTTCCAAGGTGCCGTTAGCGAAGGCAAAGATGAACATACCCAGCCACAGCATCAGATAGGCATTATCGGGAGTGCTCGCCCCGAAGGTCACAAAGGCCGATAAGATGTGGCAAGCCACCGCCGCGATGACGAGTGCGGCATAGCCGATCTTGTCCACCACGATACCGCCGATAATAATTCCGAAACAGAATCCAGTGAATCCTGCTCCTCCAATCGCTCCCAACTGAGCCGCAGAAAAGCCATATTCTGTTGCCCAGTTGTCAAAAATTCCCCCACGGATACCGAAACCGACACCTGCGGCGAGAATCGCCATAAAGCCTGCCCACAAGAGGCGGCTCCGATTTACTTCTGTTGAACTCATGTTTGTATGTTTAGTGGTTTTTTAGCCTGACGCCGAGTTTGGACAAATCCCTCTCCACCTCAAGGCAATCCTCCCCATACGACGGAAATAGATCCGTTTTTCGGGAAAGTGCCACTTTCGTGACGAAAAAAGTAAAGCCGTGCGGCCCCCACCGCACGGCTTTGATATTGGGAGCCGGTCCCCACCGGCGTTCCCAAAGTTTATAAAAACGTTGTTATTACTTTGAACCTGAGACGTAGCTAGCTTGGCTTTGACCTTTACCAACCTTCTTAGCTCCCAACCAGCTCATCATACCACGGAGCTTTGTGCCAACCTTTTCGATAGGGTGCTTGGCCTCCTCACGGCGAATGGCATTAAAGTTCTTACACTTGTTGTTATACTCTTCCGTCCATTCTTGCGCGAACTTGCCGCTCTCAATCACCTTGAGCTGCTTCTGCATGCGCTTCTTGACGGAAGCATCGATGATTTTCGGACCGACGGTCACATCACCATACTCAGCAGTCTCGGAAATCGAGAAACGCATTCCAGCGATTCCGCTTTCAACCATGAGGTCAACGATGAGCTTCAACTCATGCAAACACTCAAAGTAAGCCATCTCTGGCTGATATCCCGCTTCAACGAGAGTCTCGAAGCCAGCCTTCACGAGCGCGCTAGCGCCACCACAGAGAACCACCTGCTCACCAAAGAGGTCAGTAACAGTCTCTTCACGGAAATTCGTTTCGAAAACACCTGCGCGAGTGCCGCCGATGCCCTTGGCCCAGCCGAGAGCAATCTTGTGAGCCTTGCCAGTGAAGTCCTGATGAATCGCAATCAGAGTGGGAACACCCTTCTTTTCAACAAATTGACTACGCACTGTGTGGCCAGGTCCCTTAGGAGCGACCATGATAACGTCGATATCTTCTGGCACCTCAATCGTCTTGAAGTGAATCGCAAAGCCGTGTGAGAAGAGAAGGCACTTCCCTTTCTTCAGGTTCGGCTCGATGTCCTTCTTATAACAAGCAGGAACCACGGTATCAGGTACTGCCACGAAAACGACGTCTGCCGCAGCGACCGCGTCACCTGTGTCCATGACCTCGAAGCCCAGCTTCTTCGCCACTTCACGGGACTTTGATTTGGGATAAAGACCAATGACGACATCGCATCCACTATCCTTCAGGTTAAGGGCGTGTGCGTGTCCCTGTGAGCCAAAACCGATGACGGCGAGCTTCTTTCGTTTGATAGAAGAAATGTTCGCGTCTTTGTCTGTATAAATTTTTGCTGCCATGCTTACGGTGAAAGGAGGCGCAGGCTGCACACCTTCGGCCACATCGTCAAGCAGACAAAGTCCTTCCTTAAAAGAACTTTTCATGTCCCTTGGCACTGCAACTGCCTGTCTTTTGCGGCGGCAAGCCAGAAAGACCTACCTTTGTGCCTTACGAATGTCGCCCCCGTGCTCCTCAACCTTGCCCATAAAATGAGTGCTTCTCAACGAAACCAAGCCAGTCCTGTCGTCAATCGACACGTCCTCCGCCCCAGCAGAATTCCGGCAAAAGTGCCCAAATTCCGCACTTGGCGCGAGCAATCGAACCACTCTCCCGACACTGTCCCGAGTCCCATCCCGAGGTATTCCCAGAGAAGCCATCATCTTCTCTCGTTCTTAAGGAGTAGAGATCTCCGAGTAGTTCTCGCCATTGGGAGCGCTGTCGGTATCGCCTACGCCGTCTTTTACCATCTCGAAGGTGGCCTATGATCTCCGGCTGCTCCAATCACCTTTGATAGCCAAAGTCAGCCCCGGATTCTGGATATTGACAAAAAGCGTCTCCCCATCAGGCGAGAAACAAACTCCCGCCAGCTCCGATGCATTCATGCGATTGGTCGCCAAAGTGTAAACCTTCCCCTCAGCGGTCACCCCTCTCAGCGAGCACCTATCATCTCCTCGGTCCTCCGCGATGATAATATCACCATTGGAGGCCACTGTTAGATTGTCCCCATTAGTGAGCAGCTCCGATTTCCGCGGCTGCAAAAACAATTCCAGCTCCCCGCCGTCTCCCTTTGGCGTCAGTCGAAACAACTGCCCCCTCTTCTCCGGGCCTCCATTGGTGCAACAAAACCACACCTCGCCATCCCCCCACCAACAACCTTCACCACGAGCAAAAACCGTCGCTCCCGCTCGCGCCCCTCGAATCCGTAGATCATCCTTCGGCGAATCCGTATCCTCCAAGTCGATCCACTTCATCTTCACCGCCTTCCCCTCCTCCATCGTCTTCCCTCGCCAATTCCTCGAATCACTCCGCCGCTGCCCCCACAAAGCGAGCGCCTGTAACTTGCCGCCTCGGCTCAAATCCCCCTTCACCCGAGGCACAAAGCGATAGAACAGCCCCTCGTGGCGATCCTCCGTTAGAAAAACCACCCCCGTCTTCGGATCCACTGCCACCGCCTCATGGCGAAAGCGCCCCAACCCCTTCAAGGCCACCGGCTCCTCCACCCCCTCCGCATCCGCCCTTACCTCGAAGCACCAGCCATGGTTCTTCCCCCGCCCCTCGATCATCAGCTCCGGTTCCTCACAAGTAATCCACGAGCCCCAAGGCGTCGGTCCTCCCGCACAATTCCGATCCGTCCCCACCAAACTCAAAAATTCCTTCTCCACCTCCCCCGTCGCCGGATTGTAGATCAAATGCGTCGTCCCCCCTTGATAAACCAGCTCGCCCTCCGCCCCCGCATCGTAACACGGCACCCCCTCGGGATAACTCTTCGTATTCGGCAATGCCCCCCAAGCCGACGAACCTAGCGTCAGCTCGTGATTGCGCACTACCACCACCCGACCATCCTTCCCCGGGAAAGCCGCCATCCCATCCGGAGCACCCGGCACTTGAAAGCCATCGCTCATCCTTCCTCCTCGACGCGAAAGCACCTGATAAGAAAACCCCTTCGGCAAATCCATCACCTTCTCCGCATCCGTCACCAAACCGCCATAGCCCTCACACAAACGCGCCCCACTTTCAGTCGGAGCCCCCAACGCCCGCTGCAAGCCCACAAAGCCACCCGCCAAAATCCCCGTCCTCAAAAAATCGCGTCGTGCAGTCATCGCCCTAAAGAAGCCCACATCCTCAAAAATTCAAATCCCAAAACAAGGGGAGGCGTTATTGGTTATTGGACTCAAGACTCTCAAATCTCCCAACATCCAACATCGCGTCCAAGTAACTCTCGTCCTCGTGCACGGAGGAGTTCCTAAAGTTCGAAAGTCTCCTCCAATAACCAATAACGACTAACAACTTCACCCCTTCAAACTGAGCGGCCAGATCAAGGCCCTTACTGCCGGCACCAAATCAGGCAACAATTCATTCCACACCTCGGGCGCACCACTGGTCAAAATACGCACCACCTCATCTCCACCAGACTCCACCTTCGGATTCTCCAACACCTCCACCACTCGTCGCGCCACTGCGAGACCGGTATCAATCAGAGTCACCTCAGGAAAGAGCCGCGCAATCTCTCCCTTTAAAAAAGGATAGTGCGTACATCCCAGCACCAACACATCCGCTCCCCCCATCACCAACGGCCCGCCATACTCCCAAATCGCCTCATCCACCTCCGGCCCTGCTAACGAACCCGTCTCCACCAATTCCACGAACTTCGGGCACGCCTGCGTCAGCACCTCGCAACCCTGCCCATACTTCTCCACCAACTTCTGGAACATCTCCCCCGTCAAGCTCGCCTCCGTCGCCAAAACCCCGATCACCCCACTTTCCGTCGCCTTCACCGCCGGCTTCACCCCCGGCTCCATTCCCACAAATTTCACCTCCGGCCATTTCTCCCGACACCACTCCACCGCCTGAATGGTCGCCGAATTGCAAGCCAGCACAATCACCTCCGCCCCCTCGCCTAGGAGAAACTCCACAATCTTTCCCACCCGCTCCCGCAACACCTCCGTCGACTTCGCCCCATAAGGACAAAACGCCGAATCCCCCACATAGACCAAATCCTCCCCCGGCAACAACGCCTGCACCTCCCGCAAAACAGAAAGCCCTCCCACCCCGGAATCAAGAAACCCAATCACAAGCGCACTCTATCAGAACTCCACTCCCCTTCGAAAAATAAAATCTCCCTCCCGCCACGACAGCACAAAGACCGAAGCGAAAGCCAAAGGACCAGGGACAAACCAGTCCCTGACCAACCGAGCCAACGCTCTCACTTGCGAAAAAGAAAAACCAAGGCGACCCTATCTCATGAAACTTGTTCCTATCTCTCTGTTTTTACAGAGCATTTATGCATCTGCAGCTGTTCTCTACACTCATTTCCCAATCGATGAGAATCCCTCGGGTTGGACATCCAACTTGAGTAATAATCCGGCATCATTGAACCAAACCGCAGATAATTTTTCCCTCTCGACAGCTTCGACAATCCGCGAAATTGCGTGGCACGGCCACATGATTGTTGGGCCCAACAACGCCCCAGATACCTTTCTTATTCGCGTTTTCGAAGACCTCAACGGGCTCCCCTCGGAAACACCCCTTTTTTCAACTCCCGTCATTGCACCATTGACCCCGACAGCTACTCGGTCGACAGCGATCGGAGGCATTATTTATCTCTACACTGCGGCAGCTACGATCCCACTTGACCAAGGGGACTATTGGCTTTCGGTGGTAAAGACCTATCCCTCTTTAGAACAGAGCTCTCTTTGGGTTTGGCATGAAAGCGATTTAGGACTGCTCTACCGACAACCCGGTTGGGGGCTTGCGCGACGCGAGCTTGGTGAGGGAGACAGCTGGACCTTTGCCAATGCCAGCGAACGCTCCTTCGAGATCCGTGATCAAGTCACAATTCCCGAACCTCACACAATGCTTCTCATTCTACTTTCGCTTACCGGACTTTTCCGCCGAACGAGAAACTAGCATACCCCATCTCACCTGACCCACCGTCCAAACAGAGATCCAAAAGGCAATCGCCCAAAGCGAGTCCAAAGGAGCAGGGACATTCCAGTCCCTGACCAACCGAACCGTCACTGGGAGCGCTGGTCTGCGACCGGGTTCCCCCGACATGGTCGGGGCCCCACCAACCCCGTCATCCAGACACCCCGTTAAGGCAACAGCACTCCCAGACCATATGCGTCAACCTTCTCCCGATGATACTCATAGTCCGTAGCCATATTTCCCGAAAATTCTTACCATGACGAATGGCCGGAAGAATTCCTCAAGAGGAAACAATCACCATCAAACTCAGCCGCCTCGATCTCGGGCAAGTCCTCGAAGGCATGTCCTGTCGACAGCAGGAATGGCAACAAACTGCGGACTGGCACTCCGGCAAGCTCACTGCTCCCCCCAAATCTCGCTCCAATTCACCCGCACCGGCATAAACCTCGATCCCCTCCGATGCGTCACTTTCCTTCCTCACCACAGAAAGCCCAATGATACTCATAGTCGGTAGCCATATTTCCCAAAAATTCTTACCATGACCAATGGCCGGAAGAACTCCTCAAGAGGAAACAATCACCATCAAACTCAGTCGCCTTGACCTATGGCAAATCCTTGAAGGAATGTCATCTCGACAGCAGGAGTGGCAACAAACCGCAGACTGGCACTCCGGCAAGCTCACCGAATTTCCTCAAAATTTCAAAGAGTGCTCCAACGCGACGGAAGCACAATGGATAGCCGACAACTACTCCCGAATTCTCGCCATTATCGAGAAACAACTTCAGGAACAATCCTAGCCCCGAAAAAGTCGGCCCTACGGGCGAATCTCTCATGTCCCGTGAGAAATTCGGGCTAGTCTTCACTGCCCCCTTTCTCGACACCTCTGAAATTTCTTCCTAATCTCACACTATGGCCCGATGGACCCGAGAGGAATTACTTCAAGCGCTCAACTTGTATCATCGCACTCCCTTTGGAAAGCAACACAGCACCTATCCGCCCATCGTTGAGTTAGCGGAAAAACTAGGCCGAACTCCCGGCTCAATTTCGATGAAACTCAACAACCTCACCTCGCTGGATCCCATTGAGAAGAAAAGGGGCATAAAAGGCCTCTCCGGAGCCAGCAATCTTGATCGCGAAATCTGGCACGAATTCGAGAACAACCTCCCCGCCCTCGCCGAAGAATCCGAGCCCTTGTTAGACAAGGAACCCGTCGAACCTACCGAACCCGTTGGACCAAGCGAAAGCCTTTCACTCACCAAGACTCGGCGCCATCAGTCCTTCTTTCGCCGCACAATCTTAGCAACCTACCAAAACCGTTGCTGCGTCACAGGGAACCCCGTGCCCGACCTACTCCGTGCCTCTCACATCATCCCATGGTCACAGTCAGAGGAATTACGCCTCAAGCCTACCAACGGCCTCTGCCTTTCCGCCACTTTCGATGCCGCCTTCGACCGTGGCCTCATCTCCTTTGATGACGACTACCGGTTGTTGATTGGCTCTCGGATCTCAGACTTCCTGCCTAACGAAGAACTCGAAAAGACCCTGACATCGAGAGAGGGGCAACCCCTTACGTTGCCCGAAAAAAACCTCCCGTCCCAAGAAGCTCTTCAATGGCATCGAAGACACTTGTTCGTGAGTTAAACGAACGTCCTGAAAGGTGTCCGTCCCCTAGCAGACCCTCGGATCTGAATCAGGATTCCACGGTGATCTTCACTTTGACACAGGTGATCCTTGGAAGACCCCAGCAGGAGGGTTTGGTTTTGACATCTTCTTCGTTGCCGCCCATGAAATTGGTCACGCCATTGGGTTAGGCCACACTGATGTCCCAGATTCACTACTGAATCCCACCTATAGTGAAGCATTTTCAGGACCGCAAGCTGATGACATTGCAGGAGCGCAGGCACTCTATGGAGCACCTATCCCAGAGCCATCATCAGCCCTTCTCCTAGGTCTCGGCTCACTAGCCCTCCTACGCCGTAAGAGAGCCTGAGCGAATAACGATAATTTGGGGCGGGTAAGTTGCGAGCCCTCGCCCCCCTACAAACACCATCACTATATATAGTAAAACATGTCAGGCATCTTTCAAAGTCTTGACCTGGTTTTGAGTTGGTGTGAAATGGCGATATGAAGCAGGAACTCCCTAGCAGAAGTAAAGAAACCCTGGGGCATTCAGAAGAGCCCGGGGCAAGCTCCGAGGCATTCAGAAGAGCTCCAGATTCATCTTTCCTTTAGCTTTCACTCATGTGCGGAATCGCCGGCGGCCTCCATCTCTCACCCGATCACCTCGGCGCCATGCTCCGTACCCTCCAACACCGCGGCCCCGATGGATCAGGCGCCCACCCCGGATCCACCTTCTCGATGGGCATGACCCGCCTCGCCATCCTCGATCTCGAGCACGGCAAGCAACCCTTTTCCTCCCCCCACATCCACGCCATCTGCAACGGGGAAATCTACAACTGGCAGGAACTCCGCACCGAACTAGAAAAAAAAGGCCACCGCTTCCACACCCGCTGCGACGCCGAGATCCTCCCCGCCGCCTACCTCGAATGGGGCACCGACCTCCCCGCAAAACTCAACGGCATGTTCGCCCTCGCCATCCACGATGACGAAAACGACACCCTCTTCCTCGCCCGCGACCGCTGCGGCCAAAAACCCCTCTACCTCACCTCACCAGAATCCGGCCCCCTCCGCTTCGCCTCCGAAATCAAGGCCCTCCGCGCCGCCGGTGTCCCCCTCACCCCCGATCCCTCGCACCTCCAAACCTGGCTCACCCTCCGCTACCTCCCCGAGCCTCAAACTCTCTACAAAAACATCCAAACCCTCCCCGCCGCCCACTGGACCCTCATCCAAAAAAACGGCACCCGAGAAACGACCCAATATTGGAAACCGTCCACCTCCCCATTCGACCGAGAAAACGACCCCATCGATACCCTCGACTCACTCACCCGCTCCTCCGTCGAACTTGCCCTCCAATCCGATGTCCCCGTCGCCGCCTACCTCTCCGGCGGCGTCGACTCCGCCCTCCTCGGCCACTACCTCCGCGACCTCGGATCCTCTCCAAAAACCGTCTCCCTCGGCTTCGGCGCCGAATCCGACGAGACACCTCAAGCCCAAGCCACGGCCACCTATCTCGGCCTAGATCACCACCCCCTCCAACTCACCCCCGACTCCCTCGCCGACCTCCCCCGCGTCGTCTCCCAAATGGACCTCCCCATCGGCGATGCCCTCATCCTCGCCTTCGATGCCCTCGCCTCCCACACCACCTCACTCGGCGCAAAAGTCGCCCTCGGCGGCGAAGGCCCGGACGAACACTTCGGCGGATACTCCTTCCAAAAATCCCAACTCACCGCCCGTAAACTCGGCCCCCTCGGTCGCAGCCTCGCCGCCACCGCCCTCTCCACCGCCCCCTCCTTCCTCCTCGACCACCTCGCCAACTTCCCAGCCAACCTAGGCCCCGCAGGCCGTGCAAAAATCACCACCTACCTCCGCGACTTCTCCACCCTCACCCCTCACCAACAACTCAGCGGCCTCCACTCCCTCTTCTCCCCCTCAGAAGCCCAAGCCCTCCTCAACCCAGATCTCCTCTGCTCCCAAGAAGCTCCCACCGAACCCGAATTCGACATCTCCAATCTCAGCGGAATCCTCGCCACTCAATACTCGTCTTGGCTACCCGACTGGTCCCTCATCCGCCAAGACCGAAACACCATGGCCCATTCGCTCGAATACCGCGCCCCCTTCCTCGACCACCGCCTCATCGACTTCGCCTTCACCCTCCCCGACTCTCAAAAAATCTCCCGTCGTCAGGACAAACTCATCTGGCGCACCCTCGCCTCCCGCCACCTCCCAAAACACATCACCCACCGCCCCAAGCAACCCTTCTACCTCCCCCTCGAATCCCCCGCCTGGCGCAAGCCCTTCCTCAAAATAGCACACGACCTCCTCGCCCCCCAAAACTTCACCTGCCACGGCCTCCTAAACCCAGAAAAAGTCCGCCCCCTCCTCGACGCCACCACCTTCCTTCCACTGAAACAACTCGCCTCCATCCTCATCCTCCAACTCTGGCTCGACCAACACTCTCAATAAACCTCAGCCTCATCATTATGAATTCCTCCGATCACACCGAATTCCTCTCATGGGATGACACTGCCATCATCTCAGAAAACCCCGTCGTCAACAGCGGGCTCTCTCTCGAAAACATCATCCTCGCCCTCAAAACAGAAGTTCTCAATCTCTGGCACCCACTCACCCTCTGGTCACACCAACTCGACGTCACCCTCTTCGGCCTCAACCCCGACCTACACCACCTTTCCGCCCTTTTCTATCATCTCCTCGCGGGCCTTGCCCTCTTCTTCGCCCTCTGCCAAATCAAATCCCCCTCCCCATTTACCGGAGCTGGCCAAGAAAACAGCGCCCAAAAGCCCACCGGACAAGCCTTAGTCTCCAAACCCATTGCTTTCGTCACCACCCTTCTCTTCCTCCTCCACCCCATGCATGTCGAATCGTGGGCATGGCTTTCCGAACGAAAAGACACCCTCTCCGCCCTCTTCGCCTTCCTCAGCCTCGGCTTCTGGGCACGCTTCATCGGCCATCAGCCATCCAAACTCAACTACACCCTCTCCCTCCTCTTCCTCACCTGCGGACTCATGAGCAAGCCCAGCCTCATCGTCTGGCCAGCCGTCCTCCTCCTCACCGCCCAATGGCAAGCTCCCCACAAAAACCTCAAAGCTCACCTCCCCACCCTCAAAAAACTCATCCCTCACCTCCTCATCTGCCTCATCATCGCCGGAATCACCTACTCCTTTCAGCTCAACCGAGGAGAAGGCATCATCAAAGTCATCGCCACCCGTAGCCCTCACGAAAACCTCATCGTAGGATTCAACAACATCTGGATCTACCTCTCCAAAATCTTCTTCCCACACCCTCTCTCCTATTTCTACCAGCCCTTGCAGACTTACCCCTTCGCCGGAGGCACCCTCGGACTCACCCTCTCCCTCCTCCTCACCTATTTTTCATGGAGGCTCCGCCACTCCTTCCCCCTCCTCCTTTGGGCTTGGGGCAGCTTCTTCGTCACCCTCGCCCCGGTCTGCGGTTTCATTGTCGCCGGAGAAGCCAACGCCCCCGACCGCTACTCCTACCTCGCCTACACCGGCCCCTTCCTCCTCCTCACCATCCTCGCCTCCAAAGGCGTCCGACGTCTCAATCTCCCCCCTCAGCAAGCCGCCCCCATTTCATCCCTCCTCACCGTCATCATCCTCATCCCCCTGACCTGCCTCACCATTCTTCGCGCACCAGCCTGGAAAAACATGGAAACCCTCACCGCCGCCGCGATCAAAGCCCACCCCAATAGCTACGCCCCCCACAACCACCTCGCCCTTTACTACCTCGCCCAAGACCAAACCCAAAAAGCCCGCCATCACATCGAACGCTCCCTCGAACTCCGCGAAGGCAACCGTTACCTCTGGGCAAAGCTCGGCATGATCGAGCTACAAGCTGGCAACTCAGCCCTCGCTCAGAAACACTTTCTCAAGCAACTCGTCCACGCCCCAAACCATCTCAACGCCCATGTGGGGCTGTCCAAAATCTACCTAGAAACAAACAATTTCCGGGCCGCCCTCCCCCACCTCGAAAAAGCCAGCCAGCTCGCTCCAAACAACAAAGCATACCCCTTAGCCGCTCAGCAATGCCGTGAGGCCATCAAGTAAGGAGCCCAAGGCTTGCTTATCCACCGATTTCGCAGATTTTCACAGAGCAGAGGGATACGAGCTTTCCTGATGATGACAATGGAGGCCACTCTCTCATCCCGCCTCTCGCTTTTCCCACCGCATTCATAATACCAAGTAGCGAAACAGAAGAGAGGAATGAGGCGAGGTGATTTTGGTGAAGATCGAGACGGAATCATTTCCTGATATGGATATCTGGACATGATGACAACGAAGAGATTCGCCAAAACCGCCCGCCTTTCCTCTCTTCTGGTTTGCGGAGTGGTATAAGTCTTAATCTGTGAAAATCTCCGAAATCTGTGGGTAACTTCTCTCCGCCCCCCTTGAGTAGGACCCCTGGTGCGAACCCCCTATTTGAATGGCGGTATTCCTTTGATACACTTTGCCCACCCTTCGGGCGCTTTACTACTCTGGAAGATCAAGAATCTCTTCCAGCTGTCAACCTAGCGCTTCGCTTGTCGTGTCCTTGAAAGACATCGAGCCAAAACCCCCCAGATCTCAGATTTCTGATCAAGCTCACGGCAGTTTTAGAAAAAATAATGAGCATGGGAATAAACACCTGCTTTTGTAGAACGACAATTAAAACTAAACCCCAACGACAACTGTGGAACACATTCGCCGGTCGTCATTCTTTCCCAACACAACCGCAGGGAGGGTCCTTATCGGCTGTGTTGGGAAAGAATGATGACCTCCCGATTTTGCCGTGGAACAATTCATTTTCTAATTGTCGTCGAACTCAATTATAGGTGTCGTCCGACGGCTTTTCCTAACTGTTTCCCACAGGAAATCGGATATTCTGGTTGACTTAATCTTTAAAAAATCTTAATGCCCAATAATTCCCGATGATTTCGTCAGCAGATCAAGCCCTTCAACACCACCCTCGCTCTCCATTGAGTGATGGTGTCGTGCGACGTGTGGCCGGGCTTCATTCACCTGATGTGATTTGTAACCAGCATGATGGAAGATCACAAAAAAAGTACGCCTTATTCGCAGCTGACACCTGCCCTCGTTCTGGATTCGAACGCTTTCACAAGCCTCAGCTAGACCTCGTCACCCATCCACAGAAGACCTTCATCGGGAAGGTCTCCAAGGGCTTTGACTTCCTAGGTGTGGATCACCTGCCTGCAAGCAACCCACAGGGAGTCATTCACAAGTCACAAATCACAGTTCACCCTTCAAGAGTCTCACTAGAAAGACTCAAAGGTAAACTCACCGAACACTTTTCATCCTGCGTTCAGTTTTATGAACAAGGTCAGCTGCGAAATCTCGCACGGATCGAACGCTATCTCACGCATTGGCTATCCTGGGCTCAGGGAGCTGGCATCACCTTACTAGATTCCCCCTTATCTGGGAGAGTGGCGATGGCCAGACGACTCCAGAAAATAGACAACGAGACCTGCTATGGGATGACATCACTTCTTACCCAATGGAAAGTCCTGTGGGTAAATCACCTGACATAAAGCTAAACTATATGAAAACAAAAATAACAATAAAGAGGTTAGCACTCCCCGCAGTAGCAACCTTGCTATGCTCGGGTAGTGCTCAAGCCCAGAATTTGCTGATTAACGGCGATTTCGAAACAGGCCCCGCGCTGGGTTGGGTTGCTGATTACGCTGATTATTCAAACCGTGCTTTATCTCCTGTTCCAGGTTGGACCCTCAACGATATTGGTGGCAGTGATGACGCATGGATATGGCACGCTAAAGACCCTGATGATGCTACCTCATGGGTCAACGCTGATGAGAACGCAATGTTTGACACAGTAGGTGACGCTGGCGGTCTGTACGCTGGGGGCATCAAACTTAAGTCGGGGATTGTGCCGGGCTATGAAGCGTCGATGTCGCAGTTAGTTACTGATATCACTTGCGATCTCTCATTTACTGGTGTGATGGCGGCGCCGTCAAGATTTGATACAGGCTCAACTGGCACTATTGGTTACACAACCTTTTTGGGTGGTGTTGAGGTCTCGTCCGGTTCTTCCTCTGTAGATAATAAGGAAACTGCTACTTTCGATTTTAATATCGCGCAGGCAAGTGGCGCATTCGATTCTGTAGAAGTATATTATGCGATTGAAAGCGTAGATGGAGGATCTTCGCTAGTGTCCGTTGACAATTTGTCTCTGACATGTGTCGTCCCCGAGCCATCATCCGCTCTTCTGCTAGGGCTCGGCTCACTAAGCCTCCTTCGCCGCAAGCGGGCCTAAGCTCTTAGCTTAGTAAAACAATTCTAACAAGCTGCTTCCCGATCAGGGGAGCAGCTTTTTTATTCGCCGTCGTTTCATCCAATTTCCCGCAAAAATTTTAGGGACAGACCCTTTGTAGAGAATCGCCTTGCGAATTTGGCTGAAGAGGCTAGAAGGGGGCATGAGACGCGCACGTTGGATTGCCCCCTGGAAGGATTCGGAGACAAAACCGGCCATTTATCACTGTGTTAGCAGGGTGGTGGAGAGGCGGTTCGCCTTCGGGGCAGAGGAAAAGGAGCATTTCCGCATGTTGATGCGGATGATGGAGAAGTTTACAGGCTGTCGAGTCCTATCCTACTGCCTGATGTGTAACCACATTCACATCTTGTTGGAGGTACCGCCGAAGCCGAAGGATGGCATCTCAAACGGCGAGTTCTTGGTGAGGCTTTCTGCGCTTTACGGGGAATCTTTCGTGGCGGATGTAGCGGCGCAATTGGATGCGGCTCGCCATGAAGGCGGTATTGAAGGAGGAAATCCTGAGCGTGTGACTGAGATCAAGGAGCGCTTCGACTACCGGATGCATGACTTAGGGGAGTTCATGAAAGGTTTGATGCAGCGTTTCACCCAGTGGTTCAATGGGCTTCACAAGCGCAAGGGCGGGCTGTGGGAAGATCGTTTCAAGAGCGTAATCGTGGAGAGCGGGACAGCAGCTCGGACGATGGCGGCGTATATTGATCTCAATCCAGTGCGAGCAGGAATGGTGAAAGATCCGGCGGAGTATCGTTGGAGCAGCTACGGTGAGGCTGTGGGTGGTGGAAAAAAGAGCAACGGGAAGCGAGCAAGAGCGGGCTTGGTGAGGGTGTGCGATTCGGGAAGTTACCAATACTCCGAGCAAGACACAGAAGACCTTGCCACACAATGGAAGAGGGTTTCACGGATTTACCGCAGGGCGATGGGCTTGGCGCTGGGGAGAAAAACTTCAAAACTCAACGCTCAAACAACAGGCAAGACGGGAGTTTCAAAAAATGAGGCCGAAATGCTGGAATCCAAAGACAATGAGACCGTGTTGCCAGATCTTGGGATGGCCGGGATGCTGAGATGCCGGGTGCGATATTTCACGGATGGAGCAGTGATTGGCAGTAAGACGTTTGTCGACGATACGTTTGCGGCGGCCCGAGAGAGATTTCCGGAAAAACGTAAAGATGGAGCTCGGCAGATGCGAGGTGCGGCTTCAGCGGCAAAGGATCAACTCTGGAGTTTGAGGGATCTACGAGTAGGGATTGGCTAACTCGCCAGCATACTATCCTCAACCCCTCCTCAACCCCTCCTCAACCCCTCCTCGACACCACCACCTTTCTCCCGTTAAAACAAATCGCAGCCATCCTCATCCTCCAACTCTAGCTCAATCAAAACCCACCTTCATGACCTCTCAGAATAATATCAGAGTCGGCCTCGTCGGTGCCGGCTGCATGGGCCGCGGCATCGCCTTCCAAGTCAACGCCACTCCCGGCATGGACCTCACCTGGGTCGCCGACCTCGATCAAGCGACCGCTGCAGACGTCGCCACCCTGGCCCCCGACGCAGCACACGGAAGCGACTTCCATGACCTCCTGAAAAATCACCCCATCGACGTTCTCGTCGAAGCCACCAACTCCATCGAAGCCGCCGCCGACTACTGCCAAGCCGCCCTCGAAAACCAAGCCCACGTCGTCCTCATGAATGCCGAGGTCGACCTCGCTCACGGCCCCCGCCTCGCCGCTCTCGCCACAAAAAACAAGCTCACCCTCACCTCCGATGCCGGAGACCAACACGGCGTTCTCGCCACCATGATTGAAGAAGCCGACCTCATGGGCTTCGACATCGTCCAAGCCGGCAACATCAAAGGCTTCCTCGACCGCAGCGCCACCCCCGACTCCATCAAACACGAGGCCGAAAAGCGCAATCTCTCCGCCACCCAATGCTGCGCCTACACCGATGGCACCAAGCTCCACATCGAGATGGCCGTCCTTGCCAACGCCCTCGGCTACCTCCCACCCGCAGGAGGCATGACCGGCCCCCGCGCCGCACGAGTTGAAGAAGCCCTCACCCTCTTCGACTTCGATTCTTATAACGGCACCCCACGCATCGACTACCTCCTCGGCGCCGAACCCGGCGGCGGCGTCTACCTCATCGTCACCCCAAAAAAAGAAATCCCCACCGAGCAAGCCTTCTACCTAAACTACTACAAACTTCGTACGAGCCCCTGCGGGAAATACCAACTCCTCTACCGCCCCTACCACCTCTGCCACCTCGAAACCCCAAAAGCCATCCTCCAAGCCGCCTCCGGCAAAGCCATCCTCACTCCACCAACGAAAAAAACCTGCGACGTTTACGCCTACGCCAAACGCGACCTCCCCGCCGGCACAAAAATCTCCCACGCCATCGGCTCCGCCGAACTCTACGGCCTCGTCGAACCCCTCGACCCACAAAAAGTCCCCATCGCCACCCTCGAAGCCCAAGTCACCCTCGCCGCCGACCTCATGCAAGATCAAGCCCTCGCCTCTCACAACCTCGATTCTTAATCAGCCAAATCAATCGACTTGACCTAATTGGTCGATTCAGTCTTTAATATGAGCATGAAGACCCTCATCGCCACCGAGCTCAAAACGCGCACCGGCGAATTCTTCGAAGCCCTTCTCACCGAAGGCTGTGTCACCATCACTCGCAACGGTCGCTCCTTCCCCCTTCGCCTCGAAACCCGCGCACCCGAGCCCAGAACATCCCTCGGCTCCGCCCTCGCCATGGACCTCACCGACCTCGACCAAAATCAGGACTGGGACTTCCCAAAAGTTGACCTCCCAACTCCAAAAACGATCACCTTCGAACACTAAATGTTCCTTTTGGACACCAATACACTCTCCCACCTGCGCAATTCCAGCCGCTGGTCCCCCGAGTTCGCCCAGTGGGAAAGCACCTCGGACCTCCGCCTTTCGTTCATCTCAACCATCAGTGAATTCGAAATCCAACACGGCATTCATCGCGTCCACCCCAAAGACCCCAATTTCGCCGCAGCCATTTAAAATTGGCTCGACCTCACCCTCAGGCCCTCCTTCGAAAAACGGATCATCCCCGTCACTTCGAAAATCTCCCAAACCGCCGCTCAGCTCGCCCTCCTCCCCAGCCGTGACCTGCCGGACCTGCTCATAGCCGCCACCGCCCTTGTCCATGACCTCACCGTCGTCACCCGAAACGTCAAACACTTCCACGACACCGGCGTGAAAATTCTCAACCCCTGGCGATAAGCATGGAAAAGCACCTCACCATCCTCGGCGGAGGCCCTTGCGGACTCTACGCCGCCCACACCGCTCTCGAACTAGGCGCTAAAGTCAGCCTCTTCGAAAAAGAATCCCAATTCGGTGGACTCGCCGCCGGCCACCAACACGGAGGCAATTGGTTCGACCTCGGCGTCCACATGCTCCACGCCTTCGATCCCGAAATCTTTGCCACCTGCAAAGAAGCGATGGGAGAAGAGCGAATCGAAGTCCCCCTCAAATCCCACATCAAATGGGGCGGCAAAATCTACCACTACCCTCTCCGCGGACGCGACATCCTCGCCGGCATCCCTCCCGTCACCCTAGCCCGCTGTCTCACCGGCCTCCTCATCGCCGAGCTCCAAACCCGCTTCAGCAACTTCACCCCCGGCGACGACGCCGAATCCGCCCTCATCGAACTCTACGGCGACCCCCTCTACGAATTCTTCTTCCGCGACTTTACCCACCGCTACTGGGGCATCCACCCCCGCGATCTCTCCGCCGAGTTCGTCCGCCGAAAAATGCCCCGCCTTTCCGCCGTCGATGTCTTCAAAAACCTCCTCGAAAAACTCCGGCTCACCAAACCCCGCAACGCCACTGAAGGCGCCCTCCGCTTTGAGACTCTCCACTACTCAAAGACCGGCTCCGAAACCCTCCCTCGCAGCCTCGCCACCTCCCTCCAAAAACGCGGAGCCGATCTCATCCCAAATTCTCCCATTACCAAAATCACCCACCATCAGGGAAAAATCACCGGCACCAATCACTCCTCCTCTGAAGACTCACAATTCCTCTCCACAATCCCGCTTCCTCACCTCATCAAAGCCCTTGATCCACCAGCCCCTCCCGAGATTCTCCACGCCGCCAACCAACTTCGCTTCAAACCCATGACCGTCTACGCCCTCCTTGTAAAAAGGGAAAAGTGCATGGACGCCCTCTACACTTACTACCGTGACCGCATCTACCATCGCGTCGGCGAACCGAAAAATGCCGGCCTCCTCGTCCGCCCAGCAGGACACACCACCCTCATCGTCGAGACCACCTGCGAAATCGGCGATGAAAAATGGACCGGCGACGCCCTCCCGCAAATCCTCGGCGACCTCGAAGCCGAAGGTCTCTGCACCCCCGACCAAGTCGTCAGCCACCACCTCATCCACGCCACCCACGCCTACCCCATCTTCGTAAATGGCTTCGAACAATCATTCGAGATAATCACCACCTACCTCTCGAACTTCAGCAACCTTCGTACTACCGGTCGTCAAGGAGCCTTCACCTACCCCAACATGCACAGCGCGATGCGCATGGGAGCCACCGCCGCCACCGAACTCTTCACAAAATGAATCGCCAGACTGATAGCATTCAAGACGTCACCATCTCCAGCAGACCCAAGCTCCAAGATGAGCGAGGATGGTTCCTGCCCGCCCTGACCGGAGACGATTTTAAAGCCAACTGGGTTTTACAAAACATCTCCCATTCCAATCCGGGAACACTTCGCGGACTTCACTATCAAAGCCCCCACGCCCAGAGCAAATTTCTGATCCTCCTCGAAGGAAGCGTGCAAGACATCGTCGCCGACCTCAGGCCCGACTCCCCCACCTACCTGCACTATGCCGTCTATCACCTGGACGCCTCGGCTCAAAACCAACTCTTTGTCCCAAAGGGCTGCGCTCATGGATTTCTCGTCACCGGTCACGAGCCAGCCCTAATCTCCTACCTCACCGACGCACCCTATCACCCCGAATCCGAGAAAACACTCCTCTGGAATGACCCAGATTGGAATTTCCCCTGGCTGCATTCTGCCCCCATCCTTTCTCCAAAGGATCAATCCACTGAAATTAGGTAACTAAGACACCCGTCATTTCATCTTTCGGGAAGCGATCTCCTTTTCAAGATACCACTCCACCGTCCTTCTTAAGCCATTGGAAAAACTAAATTTTGGACGCCATCCCGTCTGAGATTGGAGCTTCGAGGCATCGATCGCATAGCGAAAATCATGCCCCAGGCGATCCGTCACAAACGATATCTGATCGCGATAGCGACCAATTTCACAGGGCACGAGGTCTTCGAGGATTTCACAGATTTCCTCAACCAACTCCAAATTACTTTTTTCCTCACCGGCTCCGACGCAGTATGACTCGCCAATTTCCCCTTTTTGAAAGGCCATGATTAGCGCCTCTACATGATCCTCCACATAGATCCAGTCTCTCCGATTCGTTCCATCCCCGTAGATCGGAATCGTCTCCTGATTAAGAGCCTTGCTAATGACGAGTGGAATCAGCTTCTCAGGAAACTGAAACGGCCCGTAGTTATTTGTGCAATTGGTGATGATGAAGGGAAATCCAAAGGTATGAAAATAAGCTCTCAAAAAATGTTCGCTTGCCGCTTTACTCGCTGAATAGGGGTTATTGGGCCGTAAAGGAGACTGCTCATCAAACGGCGCTTCATCCCTCGAAAGACTTCCAAAAACTTCATCTGTCGAAACATGAAGCACCCGAAATAAGGCCTTTTTGTCTGGAGGAAGGATCTCAAAATAATTCCGAACGGCTTCCATAAAGACCAAGGTCTCCATCACATTCACATCCCAAAAATTCAGGGGATGATCAATCGAGCGATCAACGTGAGTCTGCGCGGCAAAATTCACAATCCCGGCAATCTCTTCCTCTTCCAAAAGGCGCTTTACCAGTTCAGCATCACCAAGAGAGCCATGGGTATGAACCGACCACATAGGTAACAAATAAACCGAGGACATGGGTTACACATTAGACTGGGCGGATGCCCTGGAAAAACGTGTCGGCGATGGAAGAAAAACAGCAATTTATCAGCCTGCTTTTGAGCGGGCAATTCACGATGTCCGAACTTTGCGAAACGTTCGGTATTTCGCGCAAGACTGGTTACAAGTGGAGGGACCGGCATGCCGCTTCCGGGATGGCCGGTCTGGAGCCCCGGAGCCGTGCTCCGAAGTCCGTGACTTGCCGAACCGATCAGGCTGTAGAGAGGTTGATTGTTGCCGAGAGGCGCCTCCATCCGACATGGGGAGCGAAGAAGATTCAACATGTGTTGGGGACGAAACATGGAATGGAAAATCCTCCGGTGGTGAGCACTGTGGGAGAGGTTCTCAAGCGGCACGGGATGGTGAAGGCACGCAGAAAAAGGGGTGGGAACTCTGGAAAGGGACAGGTAACTTTCAGTCAGTAACTTTCAGGCCCCAGCAACGTCGGCATCACCAACTCCTTCAGCAATTCCCCCACTTGCGGAACGAGGGCTTGTTCTTCGGCTCCGACGATGCGGGCAAGTTCGTGGAGGGCGTCGTAGTCGGGCAGACAAATTATTGATCATCCGCTTTCTAGCTCGACAAGTAGCAGCTTTGAACCGCTAAAGGAAAAGGCCATTTAGCCCTTGTAGACGTCACCCCGTGGGCCGATTGCGTCCACATAGATGACCTCGTCCACCTTGATAATCGTCACTTGCAGGATGGCCCGATAACCTCCCACCCGCAATCGAGTCCACCCAGCCATGCCGCCGCTCATTTGCTTCACGTTGGGATGAGCGTCGATGTCATCCAAAGCCGCTACTTCCAGCAAAGCATCCCGCACTTGAGCCGCTCGGTCTTTGGGCATTTTTCCCAGTCACTTCGCCGCTCTGCGGTGAAAAACGATCGCTCGCATTAGATCGAAAGCTCTTTCTCTAGATCCTCCAGCGACACGAAGTTTTCGCTTCTTCCAGCCTCTCGATCCGCTTGAGCTTCGCGAACTGATTCCTTTTCCTCTTTGGTCAAATCAAGCCCGTGGCTTTCCACGAAATCGACGAATTCCTCATAGGGGATCACCACTTCGAGTGGCTTCCCGCCGCGATCATACCGAACGCTTTTTGAAAGGATGGTTTCCGCTGTCATGTCCCTAAGATACGCTTCTATCGTCATTTTTCGAGCCTCCTTTTTCTCCACTCCCTGCGGGGTGGGCTTGGCGGTGGACGGCTTTGAGCTGTTCGATGCTCACTTGGCTGTCAATCGCCGTCGTTTCAAGCTTTTTGGAGAATTTGGGGTCAATCCTCGTATCTGAACATTCTAGAAGCCGGAGGGCGCAGGCGGGTGAACTTTCGGATGAGGAGCTTTATCCTTCTCGATCACAACACGCGGCTTTGGGTTTTATCGCAATTGACCGGACCGGTACTGGCGGCATCATCCTTCGCCAAGGCTTCGAAGGCCAAGGTGGATGAATGGATTGATTGCAGGGATTAGTCGATTGATGGTGGTTTGGGAGACTTTGACCTTCCGTGATCAACTTTTCGGCGGCAGTAAAGGCCGCCGCTCCGTGAGGGGCTTAGCTGCGATAGCGTTTGACCTCTTCCGCGACTCGAAAGGCTTGCTCTGCTGTCGTTAAGAATCGGACCGGTGGGGCGAACTTCCTCCTTCGCAAAAGCTATGGAGGACTTGCGGAAGATTCGCGTTCCGTCTTAGGTGAGTTTGCTCTTGCTGCGCTTTCTTCCATTGATCTCGTTAGGACAGAAGGCGGTCGTACTCTGCATGAGTTCCGATGAAGAACCAAACGATTGTATCGCCGTCAAGCAAACCGACAGCGCGATAGCTTCCGGTCACACGTGCTGACCAATACTTGCCAACCTTCTTAAAATGGACCGAGGGGTGATAGTGGTCCTTTTCCCAAAGCTGAAACTGCTTGTTAGCACGTTCATGAACATGAGCGGGAAGCTTGTTGTAACCGATCTAGAATGAAGAAACCGCCTTACTTTCCATTGGAAGGAAAGGGTAAAGACTTGCCAGCACGATGCTCCGCTAAAGCTTGTTCAGCGATCGCATCAAGTTTGCCCGCTTTCACGTCTTCTTCAATCTGTTGATCCCACGCATTTCCAGCTTTGGTTTCAAGCCGTTCAACCAGCTCAAACATCTGTTTCTTAGGGAGACGTTGAATCGCTTCTTCAATTTCCGAAAGCGTTTGCATGGTAGAATTTTACACATTTGAGCCAGATTCTCAAGATTGCTTTTAATGTCGAGAAATGGCGATGAACGTCAGAATTTGAGTTCAATAGTCCTCGCATCGGAACATTTTAAATGTCGAAGGGCGGAGGCGGGTGAACTTTCGGATGAAGAGCTTTATCCTTCTGAGGTTCAGCACGCGGCTTTGGGGTTTCATCGCAATTGATTGGACCGTTGCTGGCGGCAGCATCCTTCGCCAAGGCTACGAAGGCCAAGGTAAAGGCCGCCTCTCCGATAGCGTTTAGCCTCTTCCCTCTCCTGCGGTTTGTTTCACGAACGGGAATCTCCTTCCTCCCTAGAATTCATCAGCCACAAGGCACCAATAAAGTGCGCGTGATCAACTCCTTCAGCAGATCAGTCACTTGCGGAGCCAGGGCTTCCTCATCGGCACCCACGATGCGCGCGAGTTCGGGGAGAGCGCTTCTAACCGGTTTTCCGACCGAAGCCGTTTCTAAGATTAGAAGGAGCGCAGGGTCCACGTTGCCATCGTAGAGAAGACGAGCGGGACTGGAGAGCTGCAGCGACTCGGTCACCCAACCCGTGGACTCGCGCACGCTTCCGGCCAGTTTACGCACTCCCTCCACTCCTTCGAAAATCTCATCCAATAGGTCACCGGTCTGCTCGCGCAACCAATCTTGATTCGTAAAAAAGCGGCTCAATTCCGCCGAAGTCTCAGGCGGAAAGTGCGCCACCGATCGGGACTCATGGAATGAAAACTCCTGCCCCACCTCACACTTGCGCAGCACAATGAAGCCCGAAGAAATCCCCACCGTTCCTCGACTGGCAAAGTGATCGAGCCAGCGCTGCAACTCGGGGCCGAGCGCGTCTTCCTCTTGAAAGCGGGTGTCCTGCCGCAACCAATGGCGCGCGTAATCTTCGGGTGACTGACGTTGCACCTCAAAGAGCAAAGACTGAATTCCCTCCCTAGGAATAAGACACTCAATGGCACTTTGCCAGTCTTCCGGCGAGGTGAATTGCCAGTCCATCAAGAGGCAGGCATAGCCGCCCGGATTGAGATGATGGGCCAGCTGCGGAAGAAGAATCGCCGCGGTATCTTCTTCGGCCGGAGTATCGAGGGCCACCGAGGAACTCCCGGGGGTTTGCACAAAAGGAGGGTTGGCCACGATGAGGTCGAAGGTTTCGCCCGCAACCGGTTCCAGCCATGGACCTTGTCGCCACGAAACCGCAGGGGCCTGGAGCAGTCGACTATTGAGTGCAGCCACTTGTAAGGCACGCGGATTGAGGTCACAGGCGGTCACCGAACGACCCGCCAGCGCCTGGGTCAAAGCCAACCACCCGCCCCCACAACAGAGGTCGAGCACGGTCTCCGGTGAGCAGTCGGGTGCAATACGACTCGTCATGCGCGTGGTGGGCGCCACCCCCATCACAAAGTCCGTTGCCGACGTATAGAGCCGAGCCGGAAAATCCTCCGCGAGATAACCTTCCGGATGAGGACGGATGCGAAACTGGGAGCGAATCATCCCCTCCTCTTCTTCCAGAATCCCCAGCGCGATGAGTTCCTGCGCCGAGGTCGGCAAAGCCTCTTTGACAAGATCAGTTGCACAATCCTCTCCCGCGAGAAAGAGCCGGAGCAACTGTTCATGCACCACCGAGCGCGGCTTCAAGGTCACCGTATCGAGGGACGAACCCTTCGGACTACTCTCAACCGTGTAGTGACCCGCAACGAGGTCGTGGAGAAAACTCTCCGGATTCCAATCCGCCAAAAGGTCTTCCTTCATCACTCCACCACTTCTCGAATTGAGAAAAACCCACGCGATTGCAGGCGACGAAAACTCGTCGAAGAATCCATCTCACTCGCCGTCACTCGGCGAAGGAAGGCCGGTTCCTGCGCCAAATCGGAAGTGAAGTAAACGTCATAGGACTTGGCAGGCTTAGTCGCCCAAGTGAGCTGAAAGTTCTCCGCGTCTTCCGGATCCACCCCACCCCGGGGCACGAAGGAAGACGACGAGAGACGAGGATTGAGCCCCAATCGAAACTCTTCCAGATGGGTCAAGCCATCACCGTCGGTATCGAGCGCGCTATCATCGAGGTTTTTGTTGAGACCGAAGAAGTCTTCATAGTTATCGGTCATCCCGTCGCCATCCGTATCCGCTCCCAAATCCAAATCAACATAGGAGGTCTCGGACTCCCCCGCGTCCGACTGGTAGCGATAGAAAACGGCCCGAAAGCTTAGGCGATATTTTTCCTGCAAGAGCACCTCCCCTGTTCCCGAAGTGAAGGTCTCCTGCTCACAGGAGCGAACGAGAACATCACGGAAAAGAACGCGCGCAAACTCGACATCTTCCCCCGCATTGTTGGTTGGATCAGGCTTGAGAAAGGCGACCGTGACGCGGGGAAGATAACGCTCACTGGCTAAGGCTTGCAACAACCTCACCGAGGAACGGTCAGGAGACTTCACCACTCCAAACCCTCCAGCGGCTCCGTTGAAAAGCGAACCAGCGAACTGCAAGCTATCGGCGGCAATCCAACCGGGGTAGGCCGCATGCGTCGACTCTCCCCGAATCCCTTCAATCTTGAGATAAAGCCTAGCCCCCGGAAGTCCCGAGGTGAGCAAGAGTCCGATGAGAAGGACTCTATGAAGTGTGCGTGAATTCATGGTGGATTCTTCGCTTAGTTAGCTATCGCAACAAGGGGCCGGTGGTCACGGTTTCAATTGGATTGCCCGCAGAGTCGAGGACCTGATAGGTGACCTTAATCTCCTCATAGTTGAGACTAAAAGAATCTGCCGGGATATCCGTCAGTTCATTCCGATCGCTTCCGTAAGTGAGCACTCTGACATTGGTGAGCTCATATTTGAGGTAACTTTTCTCCTGACCACTGCTGTGAGGCCTTGTCATGATAATAGTCGCAGAGGGAATGGTCAGGCCATTGGCACAGGCCAACATGAGCCGAGGCGAGGACTTCTCCATTTGGAAACTAAAAGAAGGAATTCCAAATTTCTCGGTCGCCTTGGTGCCATCAATCTCGATCTTGAAGCCATCGAACTTGATATAACCTTCGAACCCGGTTTCGGAGACCTCGCCAATAATGCCATCAAACTTGATATAGGCGGCGGCATCGAGATGGGCGGGAGCCACCGCGACAAGCGGGACGGCAAGAGCAAGAGACTTGGAGAGAGTGCTGATTTTCATCGTTCAATTAGGTAGGTTC
The DNA here is from genome assembly GCA_051251855.1 of Roseibacillus sp. Lineage (GTDB taxonomy): Bacteria > Verrucomicrobiota > Verrucomicrobiia > Verrucomicrobiales > Akkermansiaceae > Roseibacillus. The sequence continues at coordinate 125,860 of JBPOGI010000006.1, read as the reverse complement.
ACCAAGGCATACCCCTCGACCTTGACGTTCTGACACCGGGGCCGAAAAATTTTCACAACGAGGAGTCCTGAGGACTTGGAGTCTCGCTTTTCAAGGACAAGAATGTCCTTGCTCCGTTTTGAAGAGAGACAACGAACATTCCTCACACTGATTCCTTTCCGACAAGGAAGCTTCGCGCTAAGAAGGAGAGGAACTCAAAAACATTTCATGAACCCATCCCAAGAATCCACCACCACCCACCCTATCCCGCAAGAAGCCTTCGACTGGTATGATGAGTATGCCCATGGCGTCATCGACCGCCGCACCTTCTTGGCGCGCTTGGGAACAATCACCACCGCGACCCTGACGATGGGCACACTCTTGACCGCGCTGACCCCGAACTATGTCGCAGCCGAGCAAGTCAGCTTCAATGACCCCGAAATCAAAGCCACCTACGAGACCTTTCCTTCCCCGCAAGGTCACGGTGAGGGCAAGGGCTATCTGGTGGTCCCTACCAACCTGGAGGGCCCCGCTTATGTCGTCTTGGTGATTCACGAGAACCGAGGGCTCAATCCCTACGTCAAGGATGTCGCCCGCCGCGTGGCCAAAGCAGGATTTGTCGCCTTCGCTCCTGATGGCCTGCATCCTTCCGGTGGTTATCCTGGCAACGATGATGAGGGCCGCGCGATGCAAAAGGGAATGGATAAAGCCAAGCTGGAGCAAGACTTCATCGCAGCGGCCAAGTTCATCAAGGCGCACAAGCTCAGCAACGGAAAGCTGGGCGCGGTCGGCTTTTGCTTTGGCGGCTACATCGTGAACATGCTGGCAGCCACCCTTCCCGAAGAACTCAATGCCGGCGTGCCTTTCTACGGCACCCCCGCAGCGAAGGAGCTGCGCAAGAACATCAAAGGACCATTACTTATTCAACTCGGAGAACTCGACAAGCGCGTTAATGCCAGTTGGCCCGAGTATGAGGAAGACCTCAAAGCGGCGGGCGCGGATTACCAAATGCAGATGTATCCCGAGGCCAATCACGGTTTCCACAATGACTCCACTGGGCGCTACGACAAAGAGCAAGCGGAGTTGGCTTGGACGCGGACGATTGCGTTTTTCAAAGAGCATCTCGGTTGATTGATGGGAGCGTGGCTTTGTAAGCCGCTAGGGTGGAACGAGTCGCAACCCCCATTACCCGAACCTCGCCTTTTGACCGAAAGTCTCCAGGCCTTACCCTGAACCTTCCACCTCTACAGGTGGCGGCTTAGAAAGACCACGCTCCCGATTGTAGGGCATCCAGTCGAGAGGACCGAGCGAACGTATTCGAGAGACTTTTGAGCCAGAACACGTAGCCTCCCCTCCATGAGAAACCATCGCCGCGCTCTCGCTTTCTTTCCTCTCATGATTTTAGGTGCCCTTCTCGCTATGGGCATTTCGAAAGAAAAGTCGCCCACCAAATCGCGGCCGCAGTTGCAATTCCTCAATGCCAGCGAAGAAGAGATCGCGATCTACTGGCTCAATCCCGAAGGAAAACGAGTCCCCAATGGCACCGTCGCCCCGGGAAAGGAAACCCTCATCACCACCACCCTTGGACACGAATTCGAAGTGGTGGGACAAGAAAGCGACACCCGCATCAATGTGACCTCGAAAGTGCCAGTGCAGGGCTATCGCTATGACCCCGCCAGCCAAGACGGCGTTCCGACTTTCTATCAACAACAGCTCAAAGCCGTGGGCTACCCCATCGTCGCTTCCGAGAAAGTGAATCCCTATGCCTTGAAAGAAGCAGCCTACCTCATCGACAAGATGCTCGCCAAGCGCCCCGACATTGCCAAAGCCATGGTCGATAGCGGAGCGCGCATGAGCGTGATGGCCTACAACGAGTTCACGACCGATCTCCCCGAATTCGCCCGCCTCGCTCAAGGCAAAGACCATTACCCAGGAGTAAGCGCAAAAGCCTTTTGGGATGCGCGCGCCCGTGGCTTGGGTGGGAGCCGAACGGATTGCTACTGCTCCTGCGGAGAAGAAAACCTCCTCGGCTATCCCGGCGACCCCTACGAGGCAGAGAACATTCTCATCCATGAATTCGCGCACAACATTCATCTGCGTGGTCTCCTCAATGTCGACCCCACTTTCGACCAGCGGTTAGAGGCAACTTACCAAGCAGCGATGCAGGCCGGTCTCTGGAAAGACAAGTATGCTGCCACCAATCACTTCGAATACTTTGCGGAAGGGGTGCAGTCTTGGTTCGGAAACAATCGCGAGAACGACCACGACCACAATCACGTCAACACGAGAGAAGAACTCATCGAATACGACCCCGCGCTCGCTGAACTCTGCCGCGAGGTCTTTCGCGATACCGAGCTGGTCTACACCAAGCCCGCCACCCGCCTCACGGGACATCTCGAAGGCTACGATCCCAGCACCGCTCCCACCTTCGAGTGGCCCGAACGCCTTCTCAAAGCCAAAGCTGCTATCCGTAGTGCCGCCAAAGCCGCGGACGAGTAGATAAAACCCTCAGCAAAGTCTCGACTCATCCGCTGGCTTTGCTTTCCTCAATGCCGTGACCGACCCGCAAGCCAAAGCCTCCGTTCTCATCAAGGCCCTGCCCTACCTGCAGCGCTTTCGAGGGAAAACCTTTCTCATCAAAATCGGTGGCTCCGTGATGGAGGATCCTCAGTTGGTCTCCGACTTCATGCGCGACATTCTTTTTCTCGAGGTCGCCGGTATCAACCCCATTCTCGTTCACGGGGGAGGCAAAGCCATCTCGGCAGCCATGGCCGAGTCCGGGCTCGAACCCGAATGGGTGGAAGGCTTTCGAGTCACTTGTGAAAAAGCGATTTCGCTCGTTGAAAACACCCTCACGCACACTCTCAGTCCCCAGCTCGTCGAACTCCTCAACGGTCATGGAGGACGCGCCTCCGCCATCCCAGGCACCGACGTTTTCCAAGCCCGCCGCATGAAGCCCGCTGGCAAAGACATCGGCTTTGTGGGTGAGGTCGAAACCTGCGCCACCGAAGACATTCTCTACGCCACCTCCAGCGGGATCGTTCCCGTCATCTCCCCTCTCGGCCGCGAAATCGGGACCGGCGCTTCTCTCAATATCAATGCCGACCTCGCGGCCGCCGCTTTGGCTAAATCGCTGCAGCCAGCCAAGCTGGTCTACCTTTCCGATGTCCCCGGCCTCATGCGCGACCCCGCCAAGCCCGAGACTCTGATCGCCTCTCTCAACCAAGAAGAAGCTAACGGCTACCTCGCCGACGGCACCATCTCGGGTGGCATGATTCCGAAAGTGACCTCCGCTCTCGATGCCCTCCAGGCCGGCACTCAAAAGGTTCACTTCATCGACGGCCGCCTCCCCCACTCGCTCCTGTTAGAGATTTTCACCTCCAAGGGAATCGGCACCGAGATTGTTTTGTAGCTATAAAACGATTTCGCCCCTTGAGTTAAAGTCACCGACTTGCTTTGCTCATAGGGATGATTCCTCGCTCTTCTTTCTTTCGATCCTCTTTAGCCGTCCTGAGTAGCGCCTTACTCGCTTTCGCCTCTAGTGGCTTACTCGTCGCCAAGGAGCAGCCCAACATCGTCTTCATCTTTTCGGACGACCACGCTTACCAAGCCATCAGCGCCTATGGCTCGAACCGTAACAAAACTCCCAACATTGATCGCCTCGCCAAGGAAGGGATGCGCTTCGACCGTTGCCTTGTAACGAACTCCATCTGCGGACCCAGCCGGGCCACCATCATGTCCGGCACCTACAATCACATCAACGGCTTCGTCGACAATGCCGGCTGCAAATTCGATGGCTCGCAAGTCACCTTCCCCAAACAGCTACAAGCCAACGGCTACCAAACCGCCGTCATCGGCAAGTGGCACTTGGGCAGCTCTCCCACCGGTTTTGACCACTGGCAAGTCCTCCCCGGCCAAGGGCAATACTACAACCCCAAGATGATTCTCAATGGAGAAGACGTTCGCGAAAAGGGTTACGTCAGCGATATCGTGACCGACCTCAGTCTGGAATGGTTGAAGGAAAAACGCGACCCCTCCAAACCCTTTCTCCTGATGTGCCAGCACAAGGCGCCCCATCGCAACTGGTCGCCCCACGTCGACAAACTCGATCATGATAACGGCAAACCTTACCCCGAACCAGAGACACTCTTCGATGACTACTCAGGCCGTGGCCCCGGCGAACGAAACCAAGACATGTCCCTCGCCAAGACCATGCATGAGGGCGACCTCAAACTGAAAATCAACAGCAGCATTCCCAAGTCCGTCCGCGACCAATGGCACGCCTACTATCAACCTCGTAACGAGAAATTCTTAGCAGCCAATCTCGAAGGAGAAGAATTGGTTCGCTGGAAGTATCAACGTTACATGCACGACTACTTGGCCTGCATTGCTTCCGTCGATGACAGCGTGGGAAAACTGTTAGACTATTTGGACGAATCTGGTTTAGGAGAAAACACCATCGTCGTTTACTCCTCCGACCAAGGCTTCTACCTTGGCGAGCACGGCTGGTTTGATAAGCGCTGGATTTATGAAGAATCGGTGCGAACACCTCTCCTCGTGCGCTGGCCCGACGTCATTGCGCCCGGCAGCGTGAACAAAGACATCGTTTCCAACTTGGACTTCGCCGAAACCTTCCTCGAAGCCGCCGACATTCCCGTCCCCAGCCACATGCAGGGCCAAAGCCTGCTTCCTCTTTTCAAGGGAGAAACACCCGAAGACTGGCGAAAGAGCTTCTACTATCACTACTACGAGTTTCCCGGCGTCCACAGCGTGCCACGCCACTATGGCGTCATTACCGACCGCTACAAACTGGTCCATCTCTACAAGCCCGATGACTACTGGCAACTCTTCGACCTCCAAACTGATCCGCATGAATTGAAGAGCGTTTTTGAGGACCCGAGCTATGCTGAAACGCGCAAGACTCTCGAAAAAGAGCTCACGCGTCTTCGGACAGAACTCAAGGTCCCCAAAAAGGATCCCCGCGGCACTCGGGATTAGCGTCCATCAATCTAAGGAATCGGGCTCGTCCCAATTCCCGAGACCTTGCTTGGTCTTACGTCGCTCCGCACGATGCTGAATCTGACGCTTCTGCTTCGGACTTAACTGCTCCTTGCGATACTTCTTCCAATCCATCCGAGGGCTCTCGCCGGCCATGATGCATCCCAGAGGACGAATCTCAGCCACGATTTCCGCGAGGCCGAATTCCTGAATCTGCGCCTTCACCTGGTCGGCATTTTTGTAGGCCACCGGAGTTTCGCTCAGGTCCGCCTTACCACAATACCAGCGCACGTCGATGTCCCGGGTATGATGCGCAATCACATTCTGACGAGTGGCCTCGTCGCCGTAACGACCACGCAACTTGGTTCGGGAAACATTTCGGCCGGCACCGTGAGGAGCAAAGGAAAGGAACTCGCTCTGGTCGCCGCCCAGCACCATCAGAATCGGCTCCGCCATATTGAGCGGAATCAATCCTAACAGCGGACGCCCATCGGAGTCTTTCCAAGCTGGAGTCGCTCCCTTGCCATGCATGAAGACATCCCCACGCTTCCACACGAAGTTATGTTCATTGCCAAAGCTCGCCAGCTTTTCCGCTCCGATGTTGTTCAAGAAACGCTCATGGATAGCCTCGTGGTTGGCACGAGTCCAAAGACCCACATATTGCAAAGCCTCCCAATAAGCACGGCCGTCATCACTGCGCGCATCCAACCACGCCGCTGCCGAAGGAACCCCTCGCGCTGCCTTGTCGGTTTGCTTCAAAGCCGCCTTTTGACCTCGCTTATAGAGATGCGCTCCCAATCCTCGCGACCCATGATGAGTCACCAGAACGCGAAGACGCAGCGTCTCTTGATTCTCTCCAGAACCCGAAAGCTGATCCGCAAGCGCGCCATATCCAGCCAAGTGCAGCTTGCTCACAACATCAGAGGTCACCTCGACTTCACCCAAGTAGGCAAAGTGATTCCCGTCCCCTTGGTCAGCCATGTGAATGCGTCCGTAGTCCTTCAACCCGCTCAAAAACGGATTCGACCAAAAGTCTTCCTCATTCACGGTATGCTCCACCAAGTGGTCATAGTGACGACCACCGGGACCGAAACGAGTCGCCGCCGTCAAAGCATCCAGCTCGCTGGCGACACTACTGCGTTCCACGTAGAAAGAGGCAAACATGGAGCAGCAAACATCCGCTGAATGCGCGCTTGGAATGATCGCATTTTCCACCGCAATGGCCCCGCCCACCGGAATGGTCGCTTCATGCATTCCCGCCGGACACGCATCGGGCATCACCGCCCCTTGAGAAATCACGGGAACCTTCAAGAGCTCGCTCATCTTCTGACGAACTCTCGACACATTCTCCTTCTCCTCATCGTTCTCGGGACGAATCGCTTCCGCGCACTTCACCGGCGCAGGACGCATCGCCAACTTAGGCTCTGGTTCCCCAAAGTCCTTCGCTAACAGCTTGAGCAAATACTTCTTATCGCAAATACCACGCTCTTCATATTCACGCAGCTTCACGATCATCTCTCCAAAGTGCGGACCAGGTTCCCAACCCGCTTCAATTAATTCTTCCTGTCCAATCAGGCTCATTGTTTTTCAAAAGTTTGTAAGGGACGCCCCGCAGCATTCACGGCGAGGCGTCCCCAGTTTTTCTATCATTCAGTTTTCACCATCTTCAGCAAGGAATCGAGTGATCCAAGCACCAGATGGTTGTTCATTCCGTCCCCCAGCTTCGCCACGGTCTCGAGAGCTTCGAGTTGCAGCAAGGCAGGGTTCTTTTCGTAAACCCGGGCAGCATTCGCTTTCACACGTATAGCAGCCGCCTCGCCACGGGCCTTTTCAAGTCCTGCGAGAGCTTCTTGTTTCGCGCTCAAAGTCGCCTGGTAGGCCTTCTTCAGGTCACCGGCGAGCATCAGGTCACGCGCCACGACAGCGTTGACTTCGATTCCAAGAGCTTCCGCTGGGGCCGCAACCAGAGCCTTCATTCGATCACCGAGACCGTCTTGACGCTCCAGCACCGCTTCCACGCCCAGACTTCCCACCACATCACGCAGTGCCATCTGAGTCGCGGTATGAACGGTCACGAGAGGCGCTTGGGATTCGCCGAAATACTTCAGCGCATCCGCCACGCGAAAACGCACCACTCCGCTCACCTTCACGGAAGCTCGGTCGGCGGTCAGGAATTCTTGGCTTTGCACCACCAACTCCTGCCAACGGCCATCGACACGTTTCACTTCGTATCCTTGACCCCAGAAAACGGTCTCACCCGCTTCCAGCTCTTTCACCAACTTGCCATTGTAGAACATGAGGGCCTTCTCAAAACTATTCACGATCACCTTCTGGCGGTTGCCTAGGATCACTTTCACCATTCCAAGAGCGGCCGCCACTGCGACAACCACTGCTACGATCATCCATTCATTCATTTCTTCTTTTTCTTTCTTTGGGGTTAAATTTGTAAGCCTCCCCCACTCCACTCTTTCCCGGCGGGAATCATCGCGTCACTCATCCGGAAACATTCGGGACTGAGGAGCGGCGTGATTCGCTGGGCCAAGTTCGAGCTGACTGCCGAAGCAATCTGGAGCGAAAGGGGCTTGTTTTGTTAGACGGGGATCGAACCCGTGACCGACGAATTATGAGTTCGTTGCTCTACCATCTGAGCTACTTCAGAGTTCGACCATCGAGCCGATGCGTGGAGACCGTTCCGGGAATTCCCTGCAGGTCCACTTGCCTTGAAGTTGGTCGAGATTTTATCAATTTTCTTCCGAGCGTTCAGGGAGGAAGACCTCCCAATCTGCAATTTGGAACGGATTCCGCAGCAAATAGGTGACGGGCACTTCCGGAGGACGCACCGGATCGGAATTCAGGCGTAAGCCCGCTTCTTCCGGGGTCCGGTCTGCTTTCCGGTTGTTCACCTTGCGGTCAGAAAGCACGCAGTTCTCCCAAGAAGTCTCTCCCCCGCGCGAGCGAGGAATGACGTGGTCGATATTGCCTTCCTCTGGCCGGAGAGAACGTCCGGTATATTGACACCGTCCCCCATCCCGCAGCCAAAGACCACGCAAAGAGAAACTGAGGCGCTTGCGCGGCACTCGGTCAAAACGACTCAAGACAATCACCGTCGGAACGCGCACCTGACCGTCCACCGTCCCTACCGAGAAGTCTCCTTCTCGAACAGACAACTGGACCCAATCCTGCCACTTCACCGGAACCATCCAGTCTTCCCCTCGAATATCCAAGCCTGTCGCGGCATCGGTCATCATGGAAGCAAAGGCCTCCGCGGGGGTGGTGACATTGACGGCTTGCCAGTGCCTGTTTAGCACGAGCACGACGCTCTTATTCATTACGGTGTTCATCTCTTTTTCTCTTCTTATTGCTGTCCCCAAAAACCCTCTATCGTCCTCACCGTGATTTGATTCACTGGCGATTGTTCATAGTCGGTTTTCTCGCGGGGAGACTCGGGTTGAATCTTCTTTTTCTGCTTCTCTTTCTTCTCCAGTAAATGCCGGATTCTTCTTCTCACTGATGCTGCTCTCTTCTGCATTTCTTGGGTTTTCTACTGCTCGTTTCAGAGTCAAAGAACCCATCGAAAGCTCCGCCGAAATCCCCTGGTGTTTGTTCCTAGTTTAAAGCGTGGTATTGCAACTCACAGCGCAGCCACTGACGTCGCGTTCTCCTTCAATTGAGAAAAAGAACGGGACACCAGTAGCTAGGCTCCTGCTTACTTTCGAAGTCAAAGATCGCTTCTTCAATCTCTCTCCGAATCAGCGGCACCTCCTTCATTTCTTGAGCCCTTTCATCCATCCGACGCCAACAGCTAAAGCCCCAATCCTTGAGATGGCGAAGCCGATATTCGTTACCATCTTTTCGAAGGGTCGCCTCTACTTCAGACAAGCGGCTCTCCACCTCGGGCAAAGCTACGCGGCAGTGTGTGATCATAAATGGCTGCACTTGAGAAACCGCATACTCAGGGTAGCGGAACCAAAATTTTCCCTGCCAACCTGAACGAACCAATTCTCGAACTCGCTCTCGAGTCAAAGGCTCACGCAGACGCACTCGAAAGTATTGCATGACCTCCTCGGAAGTCCGTTGAGATAGAAAAGCTCTCGCTCTTAATCCACTCAAATTGTGCTCCCATGGCACCATGCGCTTGCTCTTGTAGCGATAGTGTCGAAATGGATTCACGGAACAGCGCTGATAATTCCGAATAAGGGAAAGGGCCAATTCTAGCTTCTCGGCATCCTTTCTCCGCTTCGCCTGCTCGCTGAGAACAAAGAACCGCTCCCAGCCTTTTTGATAAGGCTCCTTCAGTTCTTCCAAAGGAGCTTTCCGGAGCTGGTTCCACAAATCTCGGCGCTCTCGTTCAAGGGCAAGAATCACTTTGTCTCGCGTTTCCAGACGTTCTGATTTCAAACGCCTCTGCTCATTTCTATTTTTATTCATTGGTAAGTTAAATGGGTTTGCGGCGAGTGGGCTGGCAAAGTGCCCACCCGCCGCTTTCACACACGACACGGTCTAGCAGTAAAGTTCTTCCGCCTGTCGCTGGCGTTCCCAATCGGGTTTGATGATCGCTCGCTGCATACTGTCGCGCAGCACCCCAAATCTTGAGATACCCAGCTTCATCACGCCTTCGAGCTGCATCCCCACTTTCTCCATCACCCGGCCCGAAGCAGGATTGGTGACAAAGTGAGTAGCGAAGATTCTTTGCAGGGCAAAGTCGTCAAAGCCAAATCGGAGCATCTCCTTGAGAGCCTCCGTGGTGTAGCCGTTTCCCCAATAGGGAACGCCAACCCAGTAACCAACTGACGCGCGAAGAAGATCTTCTTTGGGATGAAGGCTGATTACTCCCATCAGTTCGTTAGTTGCTTTGGTAGTAATCGCAAAAGTGAGATGCCTACCCGCTTCATATTCTGCTCTCTGACCAGAAATCCATTCTTCCGCCAGTCCCTCTGGATAGGGATGCGGAACAAGCCCTAGATTTTCGGCCACACGAATATCACCGACTAGGCGACGCACGTCGGCAGCATCGTTCATTTCAAGGGGACGCAAGAGAAGACGTTCCGTCTCCAAGATGGGGCGAAGGTCTTTCGCTTTTACTAGTGTTATCATTGTTTCATGTTTGGTTAAAATTGGTGCCCGGAGTGGGAATGCTTCCGCACATTTATGCGCATCGAATTTCTCAGTTTCCGGAGGAGGAAACTGGACATCGCATGGCATGAGCGGAGCGAGGGCAATCGAACCCACACTGCTCGAGTCAAAGTCGAGTGCTCTGCCGATTAAGCTATCCGGGAATTAAAAGTGGTCGGGGGAGCCGGACTCAAACCGACAACCTCACGCTTCCAAAGCGCGCGTTCTCCCATTGAACTACCCCCCGAGAAAATTGGTACTCCTGCCGGGATTGACCTTCATCCTTCAGGTCCATGCGGTATGCAGCTCGCCCCGAGCTGGATGTTCAGAATGTCTTGTAACCAAGAAATGCATTCGAACCCGGTTTGCCGCAGTGAAAGTGCGAAAGCCTACCCATAGCTGACAGGAGCGTTGAAAATTGGTGGGTCTGTCGGGTCTCGAACCCGCATCGACCGGGTAAAAACCGGTTGCTCTACCAATTGAGCTACAGACCCAGAAAAGGGATTCCCCGGCCGACTTCGAAGCGGCATCTCCCCGCTCGGCGCGGGGCGTCTTACCAATTAGACGACTGGGATGATTGGCGGAGGGTGGAGGAATCGAACCCCTAGGACGCAATGCCTACCCTGGTTTTCAAGACCAGTTGCCAGCCACTTAGCGGCACCCTCCTAAAAAACGGCGGAGCTCGGAGGACTTGCACCCCTTTACCAAATGGCAACTCAGCGTTTAGCAAACGCGACCGGCTCGCTTGTCCGGTTCGAACTCCTGAAAATTTCCATGGTCAGAGTCGAACTGACACTTGCTCGATCTTAAGTCGAGAGCCTCTACCAGTTGGGCTACATGGAATTAGAAAAGTACCTGCGGAGGGAGTCGAACCCACACTGAACCGGTTCTAAGCCGGGCGCCTCTTCCGTTGGGCTACGCAGGCAAAAATGGAACGAAGTGGAGGACTCGAACCCCTCGACATCCTGCCCACAGTTTATCGTCGACGGCTTAGAAGACCGTGGTGGGAACACTTCGTGAAAGTTGGTACGGGCTGGAGGTATCGCACCCCCTCGATCTGCATGTAAAACAGATGTGCTTCTTTTACACCAAGCCCGCGTTCTCATGAGAATGGTACTTCCGGCGAGACTCGAACTCGCATCTCCAGGTTCGTAGCCTGGTGTCCTCGCCTTTGGACGACAGAAGAATTGTCAAATTGGATCCAGCGACAGGACTGGTTGCCTGCATCATCCGCTTTACAAGAGCGGCGCGATTTTCCGCCACGCTGGAATTTAGAAAGATGGATGTCCTCCGGGGTTCCGCCCCCCGCATGATCGGTTTTGCAAACCGTCCGGTTCACTAGCTCCGTCGAGGACATTTCCAAAAGTTGGGGGGACCAATGGGACTTGCACCCATTCCGCGGCGTTCACAGTGCCGGATGCTTACTCGTTACACCATGGTCCCCACTTGAAAATGGCGGTCCATGCCGGTAATGCTCCGGCTCAACCTGTTCGACAGACAGGGAGGCTACTTTTACATCAATGGACCTTTGAAAAATTGGTAGCACGCCGGAGACTCGAACTCCGTTTTCCTGATTGGAGGTCAGGCACATCACCATAATGTTTGCGCGCCCCTTAGAAATGGTTGCGGAGGTGGGAATCGAACCCACGGACGAGGGCGTATGAGACCCTCTTGAGATACCAACACTCTCCCCGCTAGAAAAATTGGTGGAGGTGACGGGACTTGCACCCGCCACACGCTGCTTGCAAGGCAGCATCGCCCCTCTGGCACATGCGCTCCCACATTGTTAGAAAATAGATAGCAAGGGTTGAGAAGGACACCCTCGCACATAGGAACTCGCCTTGGATTATCGCGAGCCAGCGACGGCTCACCTTCCCAAGTCTTCCACAAAGGAGGGCGCTAGAGGCCCACCCTTTGTATTCCTACCTGACTGCCTTTGGTGAGGAAGTGGCGGCACTCCCTTCTGACTGTGCTTCTCGATGTTCAACCTACCGTCGACCCGGCTGGGCCATGAAGGAGAGCTACTCCACCGTGCGGCATTCCATCAATCCTCGGGGACCTTGCGAGTCCCGTCAGACCCTGATTCCAAAATTTGGTCAGGGCTTAAGCCATTTTCACACAATCAAGGACGCATCTTTGCGTTTGGAACAGATCTAAAGTCTGGTGGATTTCCTCTCGTACTATCCGATACCCTTCTATGAGACGCGTGCGTCCGGTGGGTCCGTTGCCTTTTCAACAACAAAATTCCACACGCCTCTTGTCCCGTCCGTTGCTACAGACGTTACGGTCTTCGCGACTAGGGAGAGGTTTCGAGTTTGAAAGACTCGTCTCCTTTCCCGCACCACTGGACTGCCACCGGGCTCTTGGCCGCTAAGCTTCGCACTCGGTGACTCCCCTTCGTTCTCAACTGTCGATGTTTGGCGTAAAGACTCTGTGGGTTGCTACACCCACCATTGCTTGAGCACTTGCCGTCCGCAATGGAGCATCTCCCATCTTCCAGCATCACTCCGCAGCTGCCGGCCGCGAAGTCATTGGAACTAGGTTTGTCTGGTTGTCCTTCTCCCCAAAGGGAAGAAGGCGGGCAGACAGGGTTGCTGCCCCTTTACGTGCCTTTCGACACGCCTATCTCATGACGCCAGACCGCCATTCAGATAACTCCAAATCGAAATCCTCTGTGAGCATGAGCATGCGACGCCTCAACGTAAGACGTGCTCCAACTCCAGAGAACTTCGATTTGGAGAGGAGCAAACCACAAAGGCCTGCTCCTTCCAAAATAGAACAAGGACAGGAATGTCCTTGTTCCATTCATTTTCTAGGAACAAACACCGTCACCGTTCTCTCGAACCGTGGCCGCGGGGATTTCTCGGCGGACCTTTCGATGTTTCCTTTGGCACATCTTCCAACAAGCCTTTTGGGCCTGAAAATGAGCACATGAATTCCCTGCCTTCACTTATCTGTGAAGTTAAGTCTTTCTTGACCGAAACATCATCTTAGATAGAATCATCTTGCGCAGTTGATTCATCGGATTCCGTCCGGTGGTGCTGTCGGAGCCGTCGCCAGTTACAGCTGGCGGCGGTTCTTCTTTTTCAGGTTCTGTCTTTCAAATTCGTTTTCAGGGTCTGCGCATCGCAGGTCGTCATCGCAATTGCGACAACCTGGGTGAGCTCTCCCTTTCTCGTTCTTATTTCAATTTCTCGGTTCTTCTAAATGGTTAAATACAAAAAGGCCCTGCCTCCGTGGGGGAAGCAGGGCCGTAAAAATCCTTATGAATCAGTGATTTACGTAATCCTGCTTGCCAGTTTATTCTCGCTCAGTTCGGTACCAAATGCGGGCATCCCTTTGGAGCCATTCTCCCAGCTGAGTCTTGCACTCAACGCATTTGCATTCCCTGTCGGTTGAATCCGGAGGCCATCTATGCCGCCAATCAACGAACCGGACATCCCGCGATAACAGTGCACTTGGGCCGCTGCGAGCGAGTTGGTTTTGATATGGCTTAAATCGTTCATGATGGAAAATTCCCTCCTTCTGGTTTGACCGCTCCTGCGGCGGCGTTCGAGAAGAGTTATAGATTAATATGATTTGGGTCAACCCCTTTCTTCATCTTTTTTGTCTTAAGAAAAAATCATTGCCTTGAGATGCCACCCCCTCACCCCAGCATCAAGAATCTGTTAGACTCCATGGACGCTCAAGAACTTCGGTAAATATCTCGAGTTCTTTGGCATCACGATGATGAAGAATTCGCAGGTATTGTTGCGTTCCTTCTTCCCGCCGCTGATTCGACAACGCCTCTTCGAGTTCATCTTTGACCTCTTCGAAACTTCGCTCGCGTGCTGGCTTGCGCTCTTGAACTTCGAATACATGAGCCCCCACATCAGACTCCAAAACCTCCGTCGCCCCAGGCTGCATTTGAAACACTTGTTCCCCTAAACCCTCTGGCATTCGGCCTCGACTCATCCAACCGAGCTCTCCGCCCTTCTCCTTGGTGGCCGGGTCTTCACTATATTCAGCGGATAGTTCGTTAAAATCACGACCTTCTCGCAAGGCATCTCGAACCGACTGAGCCAAAGCCAAGGCGGCCCCTCCAGGATGCTCCAACGCCGCAAAAAAGATATGCCTCGCTCGGATTCTTTCCGGGAGAGCGAAACGAGCTCGATGCTCTTGATAGTATGCCTGGAGCTCTTCCTCAGTCACCTCGACGGCGACATATTTCCGCAAATAGGCTTCCTGCTCTAGCTTGGCTCGGATGCGCGCAACCAACTCTTCTTCCCCGTCCCAACCCTGATTGACAATCGCTCCCTTGAGAAGTTGCTCGTTAGCGAAGCGTTTTTTGAACGTTTTTACGGCGGCGGCCACTTCCTCATCGCTCACCTGAAACTCTGCCGCATTGAACCTCACCTTGATGCGTAAGAGGTGCTTCTGAAACATCTCGTTCAGCGCCGCCATACGTTCTTGCTTGAGCTGCTCTCCCTCCAAACCTGTCGCGCTTTTACCACGAGACCACAGCCGCTTTTCCACCGCACGGTCGATTTGAGTGAGGAGAATCGGCTGGTAACGGACCCGTGCCGCCACTCCGCGCGCCGTTTCCTCAGCAATCACTTTCTCACTGCGAGGATTGGCATCTTTCACACTTCGATAGAGCGGCCCTTTGAGAACGAACAAGTCCACGAACAAGTAAACTAAAGCCACACTATAGACAATGGCTCGAACGAGGGCTCCGGTATCAGGTTTCATGACTCAAGTTGGTAGGCGGCTTTGGCTTCTTCGGCGATAATGCGAATCCCCTCTCGCACCGTCTCCTCATCCATGGTGAAGGTCACCCGAATACACTCTCGCCCATGGGACCAGTCTTTTTCCTCTTCAAAGAAGAAATACTCCCCAGGCACCACCAATACGCCACGCGCCTTGCAGCGTTCGTAGAGTTCCTTAGATGAAATCGGCAGCCCCTCGAACCAGAACCACAAGAAGAGCGCGCCCTCGCTGCGATGAACAAAGTAGTTCATCTCATCCGGAAAGAACTCCGCGACCCACTCCAGAGCCTGCTGTGACTTCTTGCGGTAGAACGGGCGCATTACCTCATTGGAAAGCCTCAGGAGTTCCCCGCTCTCTAACAAGGGTTCCACAATTGCCTGCCCCACATTGCCGTTTGCAAGCCCAACGATTCCGGTCATCTCAGAAATAGCGCGCGCAATCTCAGGGTGGGCCACCACGATCCCGGTCCGTGTGCCCGGCAGCCCCAGCTTGGAAAGACTCATCGTGACAATAAGGTCCTCGCCCCAAACCGGAGTCGCCTCGCCAAAGATGATATTCGGAAAAGGCGCTCCGTAGGCATTGTCGATAATAAACGGGATCCCATGCTCCCCCGCAAGCTGCCGCAAGCGGGCAATCTCATCATCCAGCAAGAGATTTCCCGAGGGATTGGTAGGCCTTGAGACACAAATGGCGGCGATATCCTCCTCCACCTTCAGGGCCTCGAAGTCGATGCCGTACTTAAACTCGTGTGGACCCGTCTTTTCAATTTTGGGGCGAAAGACCCGAAAAAGGTCCCCTGCCACCGATTGATCCGCATATCCAATATACTCCGGAACGAGAGGAAGCAGGATTTTCCGCTGACTTCCATCCGGCATTTTCCCTGCCAGAGCATTAAAGAGGAAAAAGAAGGCAGTCTGCCCACCAGCAGTCACCGCAACGTTCTCTGGGTCGACCTCCCAACCAAACTCACGCTGCAACATCTCTGCGAGAGTCTTCCGAAAATCCATGTTTCCCGCCGGTGCTTCATAACTTCCAAGCACTTTCCGGAGCTCGCCCGCCTCCTCAAGCTCCCGCCACCGCCGCTGCCAAACCGCTTCGATCTCAGGAATATGAGCTGGCTGCCCCCCTCCCAGCATCTTGACATCACCCCCGCCCGCCAGCGCTTCACCCAAATTCGTCATGAGCTCCCCGATGCCACTCCCTTGGCTCAGGCGTTGACCAAATTCCGACCATTCGAAATTCAAGGGGGGATTCTGCTCACTACTCACACCATTTCCTTAATGGGTCTCTTCCCACTTGGCAAACTCATCTCCCTGCCTAAAGTGCGCACCGTAACCGAAACCAATATTATTATGGCACTCTCCACTGGAACCAAAGCTCCCGATTTCACCCTCGTCACTCTCGGCGCGGAAGGCCCTGAACTCTTCAAGCTTTCCGAGCACATCGGAAAGACCAATCTCGTTCTCCTTTTCGTGCCCATGGCCTTCACTGGCGGCTGCACCACTGAGTTCTGCTCCGTGACCAACGAGCTCGACGAATACGCCAGCCTTGACGCCACCGTCATCGGTATTTCCGGTGACAACCCTTTCGCACAGGCAGAATGGGCGAAGAAAGAAGGCATCAAGCTCACTCTCGTCTCTGACTACGAGCACAAAACCACCGCAGACTATGGAGTGGCTTACGAAAGCTTCCTGCCCGACGCCAATCTCATCATGGGCGGCGTGCCCAAGCGCTCTGCCTTCGTCATCGATAAGGCCGGCGTCATTCAATACTCCGAAGCTCAGGAGCATCCTAAGGACATGCCCGACTTCGACAAAATCAAAGAGACCCTCAAAGGCTTATCTTAACTCTCTCGAACAACTTTCCTCAAAAGGGCGAACGGGCAAACGTTCGCCCTTTTTCATGACCTCCGCTAGGTATCCGCGTGCCTGCTGACCTTAGGCGAGAACGCGCTCCAATGCTTTTCTAACAGGAGAAGGCATGGGCAGTATTTCTACTTCACTCAAATCGAACCAGGCCTCTTCCTTCTTCACCCCTTCCGCCAAATTACCCGTAGCCTGATAGAGATGCAAGGTCACACGGTGCTTGGTGATAGCGTATTTGCTCGTTTCTAACAGCTCCAAGTCAGCAACCTCCTCTGCACTCCGAAGAGGTAAGCGATAAAATCCCTTACGTCGCGATCCCTCCTCCTTGGCGAGAAGGATCTGCCCTTGCCGCTTGGCCAACAAAGCATGCTCTACCACTTTGACAGTCTTCGTCTTTGGCTTCTTACGAGGCAACTCCTCCGGCTCTCGCGTTTGACAGAATTCTGCAATGGGACACTTCAAGCAATCGGGCTTGCGGGGGCGACAATAAACCTGCCCCACCTCCATTAATGCCGAATTGTAGATACGAGGATTCTCCGTATCCAATAATTGATCCGCCCAGCGCCAGAGCTGCTGGATACCCTTGGTGGAATCCACCTCGGTTTTATCGTCGAAGATTCTCGAAAAGACCCGAGCTACGTTGCCGTCAACGATGGGGGCAGCGCAATTAAATGCAAAGCTAGCAAGCGCTCCCGCGGTGTAGGGCCCCACTCCAGGCAGGGTTTCGATTTCAGATACTGTTTTTGGAAACTTTCCTCCCCACTCTGAGATAACTGTTTGAGCAGTCTTTTGGAGATTCCTAACACGATAGTAGTAGCCCAAACCTTCCCAAGCTTTAAGAATTTGTTCTTCTGAAGCGGAGGAGATCGCCTCAATAGTCGGGAACTCCTCTATAAATCTTTCGAACCTCCGGCCCGCGCGAACCGCCCCCACAGTCGTCTGCTGCAGCATGACCTCAGACACTAGAATCGCCCACGGCTCTGCGGTCTCCCGCCAAGGGTGGCTCTGCCCTTCGCCCTCAAACCACACCCTCAAATGAGACTGAAACCTCGCACTATCGACGAGCGCATTTAGAGAACAATCAGGCTTGAGCACACCCAAGTCTGACCTCCACCCCCTCTGGAACAAGAACAAGTAATCGCTGCTCTCTCAATCGATGCGTTTTACCGTTTCTCCATTGACTAAGAACCGGTTTTCAAGTTGGTTTCGGCATAGAAATTGCTAGACAGGTGTTTAGCATCTTCGAGCACAGAAAAACCCAGTCATCTGTTGCGCAATTGCGAAACTGAAGAACATTTCCTTAACCTCTAACAAAACTAATTGCCTCCACCATGCCTACCGTCACCAAACGCGACCTCGTCAATCGTATTAGCAATTTAACTGGTCTTACTCAGCAGCAAGTCTTCGACGTTGTTCAAAAGACACTCGACGAAATCACCAGCGACCTCGCCAAAGGGGACACCGTTGTCATGCGTAATTTTGGCACTTTCGAGGTAAAGGTAACCAAGGCTAAGGTCGGTCGTAACCCGAAGGATCCCAGCAAAGATGTACCCATTCCTCCCCGTGCCGTCGTCAAGTTCAAGCCCGGCAAGGAGATGAAAGAACAGGTCGCTCCCGTTCTACCAGTTGTTCAAGAACGTGAGTCCTAGGAAGAAGAGACGAATTTTTTCGACTGCGCGTCCGAAGTAATTCTGGCGCGCCCGAGGTCGAGCAGGTAGCTTCGTCAGCACTTTGCCACTCATCGTTCTCACCACCCGGATCAAGGCCCCCGTCGAGCGGGTCTTCGACCTTTCTCGTAGCATTGACTTACACCTCAAGAGCGCTGGGGAAACCAGCGAGCGGGCCGTCGGAGGCCGCACCGATGGATTGATTGAGGACGGAGAAGAAGTGACTTGGGAAGGCTCTCACTTTGGTTTTCGACAATCTCTGCAGGTGCGCATCGTCGCCATGGAGCGGCCCAAACACTTCACGGACGAGATGGTCAGCGGGGCCTTTGCCCGCATGAAACACCTCCACCGCTACGAGACCAACGACGAGGGTGTCACCACCATGACCGACGAGTTTGACTACAAATCACGCGGTGGCCCCATCGGATGGTTTATTGAAAACTCTTTCCTCACTGCCTACCTCCGCCGTTTCTTGGCGGAGCGCAACAAGGTCATTAAGCGCGTCGCGGAATCGGACGAGTGGCATGAATACCTCCCTGATGAACCGCTCCAAGATTGAGCTTCTTAGCTTTCTTGGTAATCTTGCGAGGTGAAAAAGCTGTACACTCACCTCCTCCTTCCCATTCTGGCGCTCTTTCTCACTTCCTGCGGAGGAAAGTATGGTAACTACAAAGGCACCCAAACTCGCGACTACACCATTCGTGGGATTCACTACCAACCCATGTCAGTCGACCAAGCGCTCCACTACAAGGAACGCGGAATCGCCTCTTGGTATAACGAATCCTCCATGTTCGGTCTCAAACGGGGCAACACTTCCCTTGGCGAAAAGGTAATGCCCTGGCACATCTCCGCCGCCCACAAGACCCTCCCCATCCCTTGCGTGGTCAAAGTCACCAACCTCAAAAACGGCAAGAGCCTCAAAATGAGAGTCAATGACCGAGGTCCCTTTATCCCCGGACGCATCATCGACGTCACCCCGCGTGCCGCCAAGAAACTTGGCTTCGAAGACCAAGGCCTCACCGATTGCGAAGTCGAAGTCATCTCTATCGGAGACGGAAAATACAAGCGCAAGGCCAAGAGCGGCTTCAGCCTCTGGCCCTTCTAGATGTGGGGAGGAATGGAGGCCTTGAGCGGAGTCACCCGACTCCTCTTTCCCAATTTGTTCCATTGTCCCAACTGCGACTCCCTGCTAACGAGTGCGCATGCCTGAGGCCAGCTCACCATCTGAAGTCATCGTCTTCGCTCCCGCCACTGTTGCCAATGTCGCCTGCGGCTACGACGTTCTGGGCTTTGCCATCGATGCTCCTGGCGATTATGTCGTCGTTCGCCGCTCCGAAGAACCCGGCCTCCGCATCACTGCTATCACTGGAGACGAAGGCAAACTCCCCTCCGAACCCGCCAAAAATACCGCCGGCGTCGCCGCCCTCGACCTCCTCAATCACCTCGGTAAAAACGATCTCGGCATCGAGATGGAGATCCACAAGCGCATGCCCTTCGGCTCCGGTCTCGGCTCTTCTGCCGCTTCCGCCGTTGCAGGAGCCTTCGCCGTCAATGCCCTCATCGGTTCTCCTCTCTCCAAAAAGCAGCTCCTCCCCTTCGCCATGACCGGCGAGGCCTCCGCCGACGGAGCTTGGCACGCTGACAACGTAGGACCGTCTCTCCTCGGAGGCATTGTCTTCGTGCGCGACAATGCCGAACTCGACGTCGCCAAACTCCCCGTCCCCGAAAACCTCTGGGCCGCCGTCGTCCACCCCGACATCGAAATCCTCACCAAAGTCGCGCGCGAAATCCTTCCCAAAGAAATCTCACTCTCCGACGCCACTACCCAAATTGGTAATCTGGGCGGGCTCATTTGTGGACTCATCCAATCTGACTACGGGATGATCAGTAGAAGCATCCACGACGTCATCGCCGAACCTCGCCGCCAAAAGCTCATTCCTGAATTCTACGAGGCCAAACGCGCCGCCATGTCCGCTGGTGCCCTCGGCTTCAGTATCAGTGGTGCGGGACCTTCCGTCTTTGCCCTTTGCGAAGGGAAAGAAACGGCCGAAAAAGCCGGAGCTGCCATTTCCAAAGTCTTCGGAGCCATTCCGCTCAACAATCAGGTGCACGTCTCTCCGATCAACCAGACCGGAGTCACCATCGTCGACACCATTCCCGACCTGAAATAGCCTTCCGCGTAAGGCTTCAGTGAGCACAAACAAGCTCCGCTAAAAAAACCGGATTCATTTTGTCCGGTCGCGCTCATTCTTCCCAAGAAGGAAAGTGAAGGGAACTCTTCCCACTAACTTCCTCCGAGAAGAAATGAAAAACCTATCAAATGGCCCCGGTGCCTTTGCGCTCCTGAGCAAATCCCGACCACTTCCTCTTGGAGGCTAGCAAGTAACTCTGTCCGTGTGTACGGGGTGTCTTTTCTGCGAAGAAAGGGCACCTCGTTTCTTCCACTCAACACTCCTGAGACTTCTTGCTGGGAGATCGAACGTCTTCTGCTACTGATACCCTCACTTCTTTTTTCGATAACCTCCTATGTAGACCTCGTCATTGCCTAACTCTCGCTGCCAAACCTGCGACTCCCCGCTTGACGCTGGGGCCTTGGAAGGGATCTGCCCCGCCTGCTTGTGGTCAGGCTTAATGAGCGACGAGAGCCGCGATCGAGAAAACCAAACCGCCCCCCCCCACTATCCCTGGACATCAGGTCTTCGAAGAAATTGGACAAGGGGGCATGGGACTGGTCTACCGCGCACAACAGGAAAGCCCCTCCCGCGAAGTCGCCCTCAAAATTGTGGCGCCCTACTCCCTCCGCGCCGAAGAGGCACGTCAACGCTTCCTCGTCGAAGTGGAGGCCATGGCCACCATCGAGCATCCCTCCGTCCTACCCCTCTATCAGTCCGGCGAAGATGATTTCGGACGCCCCTGGCTGACCATGCAATTGGTCCGCGGCGGCTCCCTTGCCGACAACCTTACCCAATACTTCGGCCACTGGCGCAAGAGCGTTGCCCTGATGACCACTCTTTGCGAAGCCATCGCCTATGCCCACGAGCATGGCATCCTCCACCGCGACCTCAAGCCAGCTAACATCCTCTTCGACGAAAAAGAAAACCCCTACATCGCCGACTTTGGCCTCGCCAAATGGGCTGAAGAAGACGGAGGCATCTCGCAAACCTCCTACCTTTTAGGTTCACCGGCCTATCTCGCTCCCGAAGCAGCCGAAGGCGGTTCCAAGCTCACCACCACCTCCAGCGACGTCTATGGACTGGGAGCCATCCTCTACGAACTGCTCACCGGTCATCGACCCTACGAAGGCGAGAGCGCGAACGAGGTTCTCACCAAAATCATCAGCGGAAGCCCGCCCCCTCCTCGCCGAATCGCAGATAAAATTCCCCGCGATCTAGAAGTCGTCGTCCTCAAGGCCATGTCGCGCGAACCGGCAACCCGCTACCATTCCGCCAAGGCCTTTCGCGAAGACTTGCAAAGATGGCTAGACGGCCGGCCCATCCTCGCGCGCCCCATCAGCACCCCCGAGCAAATCTGGCTCTGGGCCAAGCGGAACCCCGCCCTCGCCATTCTCTCCCTCCTCCTTCTCGCCAGTCTTGCCATCGGCAGCACCCTCCTTTCGATTAAAAACCGCGAGCTCACCCATGCCCTCGACGACGCCGAACAAAGGGTCGACTTCATGGTGCGCGACCTACCGGCGCAAGTCGCTCCTCTCGGTAGGCTCGAAGTCCTCGACAGCGTCTTCGAAGACGTCGCCAAGCACTATCAAAACCCCGCACGAACCGACCCCGCCAACCTCGCCCGCCATGCTGACTTCCAAACTCAGTGGGCTCAAATTTTGCGACCAAGAGCCCTCACCGACGAATCGCTCGCCCACCTGCAGAAGGCTCACCAACTCGCGAAACAAGCGTGTATCGAAAGCAGGCCTCCTCTCCCTCTTCCCATCGTGCGAGCTCGCGCCTCTGCCGGATGGCGCTTGGGAGAAGTCCTCATCGAAGACCAGAATTTTTCCAAAGCTGAAAAGATCCTCTTCGAAACCAACACTTTTCTCAAGAAGGAGCAAGGCCGCTTCCCAAACGACCTCCAGCTCTCTCACTTAGAGGCCGGCCTCAGTCTCGAGATCGTCATTCTCTACACGAAAACCAGCCAAACCAAGCCTGCCCTCCAACTCATCACCAAGACCGAGCAACTCTGGCAAGATTTCGAAGCTCTTCTCGACGCAGCCCCCTCGAATGCTCAAACGCAATCCTTTAAGGTCGAAGTCGCACGGGTCCCCTTCTTCATCAACCTGGTGCACCTAGAGTTCGAGAATACCAACGAGCGAGAAGAAGCCATCTCCGACTATATCAAAAAGACGGCTGACCTCATCGAGGAAGACCCGGGAAATCTCACCTTCGTCAGCGAACACTTTACCGCCCAACTCGTCCGCGGGAGATTCTACCTGGAAGAAAAACGAGGCGATCCCATTCAAATTACCAACGACCTCCGCACTTCCGACCAAAGAAGCCAACAAATATACGCCCAGGACCCGGGGAATCTGAAGTGGGGTAGTAACTCTGTCTTCATCGCGGTCATTCTTGCCCGACTCGCCAAAGAAAGAGGAGACGCAGCTGCTAGTGAACAATGGATTGGTCGCGCAAGCGAGCGCCTCTATCGACTCCAAGATATACGGACCACTGAAATTGATTCCCTCACTGTACGTAGCAACGCCCACCTCTTTTGCTTCGATGCGGGGGCCAGTCGCGGCTGGAGCTGGCAGCGGCCGCACTTCGCGGAAGCCATTCGCTTGGGAGTTGCTGTAGCCCGTCAAACAGGTCAGGTCGAAGACTTCCATCAACTCCGACGATTGATTCGATTTTTTACCAAATTCATTATCAAAAACGAAGGCGAGCAGGCTGCTATCCTCTGGCTGCAGGAGTTCAACACAACCATCACCAATGAGCGCCAAGCCCAGGCTACAAACCCCGAACGCGTCGCCTGGTGGCACCTCCTCCAAAGCTTTACCTGGAGACAACTCGCACGCCTCGGCACCAACGAAGCCGAAGCACAAGCCAACCAACATCTCCTCCAAGCCATCACCCAAGCCGAGGAACTTCTTAGCTACCGAAAACTCGAGCCCCCGAACCGCTTGGAGCTCCTTCACCACCTGATTATCGCTTCAGGAGACCGCACCCATGGACAAACCGACACCAACGACGCCCATCTCTCTCGCATCATATTAGCATCGCTCTCAAAGCTCACCCCAGAAGAACGATCCGAAACATACAAAATAATTAAAGCAGCCCATCAACAAAGCGACGGCAGCTTCCGAAAACAGTATCAGGCTCTGCGAAATCCAACGACGAAAGAACAACAATGAGCAACGAACAACACGCAATCCGTATCGACGTCCCTCGCCATTTACAAGACTTCAACGGCTACTGCGGACCCGCCTGCGCCCTAATGGTCGTGGACTTTGCAGGCAGTAAAAAATCACCTCCCGTTTTTGCCCAAAACGACTTCTTTCGAGAAATCAGAAGCCATGCCAAGCAGGCTTCCGACAAACGACCCATCAAATCCCCCGCCGAAAGTCTCCTCAGCCTCATCAACAATCACGCTGACGGAGCAACACAATGGGAGAAAGTCTACCAAACAGAATCCGCTCCCGTAGCAGAGGCCATTTTGGAAGCCATCGCAGGTCAAGGTCAGCCTTGTATGATCATGATCAATCGCGGGATGCACTGGGTAGTTGCCTTTGGCTTTCTTAAGAAAGAAGACGGTTCTCCCTCTGGGCTCCTCATGCGCGACCCCGCCTGGGCCGGTATGCCTCGATTCTACGGTCTCTCCATTTTCCCCGATGAGCCTACCATCACGCATTGCAACTCACCCTGCTCTTGTTTGGAAGCTACCGACTCCAAGGAAAACAAGCGCACCGGAAAGGTCAACGAACGATTCTTTACGATGGAGGAACTACTCAGCCATCGCGGCCTGCAGGGCTCATTGGACTGGGAAGGTAAAGGGGCTATTGCCCTCATTCCCGAAGGAACCCAGGGAGCAGCGGCCCGACTACCAGCCTCCATGGTTGCTGGAGTCGGAGCCGTTGGTGCACCAGTTGCCAACGCGCTCGAAAATGCAGGCGAAGCCGCCCTAGCCGCCGTGCGGGACTCTGGTCTCACTGGGCGCGAAGACTCGCCACCGGAGTGGGACCAAGCCCTCGTCAACGCACGCGCAGGCGATCCGATTCTCGTCAAAGACCCCGAAGACTCTCGCGACGACTTCTACCTCGTCCCACTTATCCCTCAAGATCCCAAAGCGCCCAAGGGAGCCTGGGCCATGCTAGATGCCCAGACACTGGCCCTGCGAGAAGTCTCACTGTTAGAAGACTGGCAAACCCCGATCCTTCCTACCCAACAAGACTCTCAACAAGCTTCGCAAGAGCCAGTCTCATTGCCTGATGGAACCACTGCCAAGTTTCAACCCTCAGACCTCACCCCTAATACGAAGAATCTCGTTTGGCAGCCATCTGCGGCAGCTGTTTTACCTTATTGGCCGGTCAAAGAATTCACCGCTCCCCATCCTGTAAGTGGAGACCCCCTCTCCGTTTACCTTACCCAAGATGGCAAGCCCCACGGCCATCTTGGACCAGACGAAGACCCGCACCCCGAATCAAAACCTCCCTCTAACAACCAGCCCAATCCAACTCCTGCAAAACCTAAGCCAAATCGATTAAAAAAAATAGCACTCACCACAGCCGTTGCTGCCGGAATTCCTGCGGGAATCTGGGTCGCCCTTTCGGACACCCCCTCTCCTAGCCACCCCACGAGCAATGTCGGTGAAACTGAAGACTCAGGATTCAGCCACAAAGAGCCCGCTGAAGCTACTGAGTCCGAAGCAGTAGAAGCAGCAACAGCGGTCACCGATATTGCTGTGGATGCCACCCCCAGTCAGACGACAACGAGTGCAAACTTACTCTCCAATCCCGACTTCGAGCTCCAATCAAGTCTTCCCTCTTTCGGCGGAGTCGTGGACGACTTCTCAGTGAACCCTCGAAAGTGGGGTGCTGAACGAGGAAGATTCTCGCAATCGACTGATTCCATCAATCCCCTTGGCTCAAAAATGTTCGGACTCATCGCCACTGGAGGCAGCCATTCTCAAGCGATTCAAATCACGAACTTGGCAGAATACTCCTCAGAGATTGCCACTGGAGACACTACCTTCAACCTAAGAGCCTTGCTCAACTCCAAAGTAAGCGGTGCCACCGGCGGCTGGACAATTCACTTTTTCACCACAGGGTGGGGCGCTCAAGCTGGTCCCGTAAAATCGAAGAGCATCGTGCTTGATGGAAACCCAGGAACGTGGGAGCAAGTGAACTTCACCGGAAAAATTCCGAAAGGCACCGCCTGGATCGGGTCAGAGCTTCAATTCACAAACAGCTCGCTCAAAGGTGACATAGGCTATGTCGACCAAACCAGCCTTACCATCACCACTCCCAAACCATGAGCCCTCTCCTCGACCATTTCGAACGTATCGCCGTCATCTCGTTACCCGAACGAGAAGACAGACGGTCACGTTTGGTGAAAAATCTAACAGCTCATCAGCTCGCAACTCCTGACGACCTCACCTGGGTCGAGGGTGTAGATGGTCGTAAGTCACCTCCGCCGTCGTGGTGGACTCAGGGACCCGGAGCCTGGGGCTGCCGCTTCTCGCACCTGAACGTCATTCAACAAGCGCACCAAGACAAACTCGACTCCGTCCTCATCCTCGAAGACGACGTCACCTTTCACCCGCGAGCCAGCGAGTGGCTCGACACTCTCATGCCCGTTTTACCTGATGACTGGGGACAATTCTTTCTTGGCGGTGAGTTCCTAAACAAACCCAAGCCAGCGAACACCCCTCTCCTCCTCAAAAGCAACGGTATCGGTCGCACTCATGCCTATGCGGTGCGAGGAACGCTCTTCGAAAAACTCATCGAACTCATCAAGGATGACAGCGAATACCGCAAAAACCCAGGCTGGCACGTCGACCACCAATACAGCGTTCATCAAAAGAACGGCGATTGGTCAGCCTATGCTCCCACTTGGTGGCTTGCGGGACAGGAAGAAGGAGAGTCCAGTATCGTCGAAGGAACCTTTCGGCGACGCTGGTGGCCACTCGGCCTCGATTTTTGGAAGCTCCCCTTCATCCGCCTCTCGGATTCAGAAACAGAAAGCCCTCCCTCCCTGTATCTTGCACAGCCTCCCACCTCTCCCAGTACCCTCGAACTTGCCCAATGGTTTCGACGCACCGCCTATGAAGCGTGGCAACAAGGACGCATCCCGGCCTTCGACGCTCGCAGCTTTTCTCAAGAAGAAGTGGTCCGTGTTTGGCCTGCAGGCTCTCACCTCTGCCACTCCCAAGACCACCGAATCTCTGACCTTGCCGACTACCCTGCAAACGGATTGTTCGACCACCCATTCTCCAGACAATAGAAATAACAACACAAAATAGATAACATGAACGAAAACTACTACACCTTCATTGGTTGCTGCAACGCAGTTGAACAAACATTCGCCGGCGACGCCGAAGTTGCCGATGCCGTCAACAACCTCACCTCAGTGCGAAAGGCACTTTTGGAATCCGGCCAATCGGGTGATCCAGACACCAGCCTGAAGTCTGCACTCGAAGTCCACGTGGTCACCCTTCTAGAAGCAATTGAGGCCTTACGAGCCAGCCCCAAGTATCAGTCACTCGACGACAAGCTGGTAGAACTTCTCAACAACTACTACAACATCTCCGACAGCATCATGGGCGGTGGCGGCGGGTCCAGTAGCGATGGCTCCGGCAGTGGCTCAGATAGCCAATACAAGAATTGAGAATCGCTTTCTCGGTCTTGAGAGTGCATTCTTGAACCTCTCTCGATGAACCCTTCCGGACAACGCTCCCACGCGGCCTTTCCGACTACATGTTGGACCCTGATGCTCAGCTTACGAGCATCCGACAACGACGCACGCCGAAAAGAAAGCTGGGGGCGCATCTGCGAAAGCTACTGGTTTCCACTCTACGCCTTTGCTCGACATCGCGGAATCTCTCAGCCCGATGCCGAAGATGCGGTGCAGGGTTTTTTCGCTTCGGTAGGAAGCGCCGATTACTTTGAAAAGGCAGAAAAAGAAAGAGGCAAGCTTCGCACCTTTCTCCTCACCGGATTCACCCGCTACCTCAAGGACCTCGCCGTCCAAAGAACCGCACTCAAACGCGGTGGCGGCCAAACGGTCCTCTCCCTGGATGCCGACCAAGCCGAAGAATGGCTCCAGGCCGAGGAAACCCGAGAAGAAACCAGCACCCTTGGCTTTGAGCGCCACTGGGCACAAACCATCATGCGTTCGGCCTTGCAACACCTCGAGGAAGACGCCGCCCGCACCCCCAAAAGCTCCGAACGCTTCGCCATTCTAAGAAGCTTTCTCTCTCCTGATGGCTGTCTCGACTACTCCCGAGAAGAGGCCTGCCGCGAGCTCGGGCTCACCGCCGATGGCTGCGACAAAGCCATCCAACGCCTGCGACAAAGCTTTCGCCAAACCGTGAAAGACCTCATCGCCGGCACCCTCGAGAATCCCACCCCCGATTCTATCCAAGAGGAAATGCAACAGCTCCAGCGCTCGCTTTTGGCCCGATAGTGAAGGCTTCTCCCTGGCCTGATCATCACCTTGGGACCGCCTAGGCCCCCACAGCTCATTCCGCAGGAATGCGGAAAAACTTTGTCCGGTATTTGGATGGCTTTCCAACAGATACGTGGAAGGCGCTTACACAAATAGCCTTTCGCGAATCCAAACCGCATAACCACCATGAAAAGCCGTCAATTCCGTTCCGCGCTCAACCCAGCTAAAACTCCCTATCACCTCACTTCCCTCGCGGGGGCATTGCTCATCAGCTGTGGGGCCTCCCCTCTTCATGCCACCACCTACATGCTCAATATGGGGCAATCTAGTCCGAGCGCCGGCATTGTCGTCTGGGACGTCACGGACGGGGCTTACGCGGGAACTCTGACCCTAACATCAACCAATGTTCCCAATGTCAGCATCAACTTTCAATCATTCACCAACTTCACGTTCCTCTACGATATCAACATCGCGTCTGAATTTGAAATCGTCTATCTCGCATCTGCCGCCGACAGCTCCTCAGGAGAGGAATCCAAAGCCGACGAAATTTCACTTTATGTAGGCGATACTGCGGGATCGGAGTTCTACTTTGAGACCAACAACACCATTTTTGAATCGGGAAGTGCAGGTTATGGCAGCAATACCGCAATGAGCGGCAATCCCCTGGTTCCCGGGGACAGCGGAAGCGGGGAAGCCAATGCTTTTCTCACCTCAAGTGGTGCCCAGTTCAAAGTCCCCACTGTAGAAGGGGAGGGCAACGCAGTCGGATGGTCAATGTCCTTCACCAATTCTCCTTCGACGCCGTCTGATCCAAGCGACCCCTCTCCGAACCTCAATCTTTCCACCATCTCCGGCAGCCTAAACTTGGAAGCCATCCCGGAACCAAGTTCCGCACTCCTACTCGCCCTCTCTAGTATGAGCCTGCTCGTTCGTCGAAAGCGCAACTGCCCATCAAGAAGATAGAAGTCACTTCGGAAGAAAAGTTTGTCCGATGATAAAGCTGTTTCCCAACAGTTAGGTAGGCGGGAGCAAGAAAACAGACTCCCACCTCATATCAGTCAATCCAATCTACAGAATTCGATGAAAACCAAACAACTCGCCAACCGCCCCTTCGCCACTCTATCCCTCCTTGGAGCACTGGCAGCAGGGGCCCACGCCACAACCATTTGTTGTGATGTCAATTTTTCGTGTGGCGGCTCCTTATCCCCTGATGCCGATCCTTCCTGCCCACTCTCCATCGGCGCCTTGTGCGAAGAGGGCGGTATTGATGCCGGTGCCGGATATGCCGGATGGTCCCCTGTTCAGGGAGGAGCATCATCGCGCGTCTACAATCCCAGCACCATGAGCGCGGGCACTCCTACCGTGAGTAGTAGCGACTATATGTGCATGGTCCTCTCCCCAGGAGCCGATCACTGCCTCTCCACAGGCATGGATGACTCTGGAAATTCCATCAACTCCACCATTTCCATCACCTTCGGTTCTGCAGTTTCCTCGGGCTCCTCTGGGTCTATGGACTTCAGTATTCTTGCAGCCTACAGTGTGGATAATGGAATTTCGTTCACCACTCTGGGACTCGCATCCAATAACCAAGCAGCCTACAATTCCATCGACGAACAAGATGCTGACTTTGGCGCGAGCAACGTTCCCGGTTGGAACGTCTCCCTTACCACCGCAAGCTGGGCCATCGACACCGGCATTCTCGATCCCGGTCAATCCGTGGAAGTGAGATTTTTCCTAGGCGTCAATGACAACACTCACGCCGGTTCCTGGGATGACGACAACAATGTGAAGGCCGTGTTTATCGAAGAAATTGGAGGAGGTAATATCTGCTCCGTGCAGTCCATCCCAGAACCTTCATCCGCCTTCTTACTCGGACTGAGCAGCCTTCTGCTCCTCAGACATCGCCGAAAATAAAAGAACAGTTTCGACGGTAATCCAAAAAGCCTTCTGCTCCACTTGGGGCAGAAGGTTTCTTTCTTCATCACCACAGAGTTTTTCCGAAAATTGGCCAGGAAGCCACCTGAACCCGGAAGATTGTTGGCGACTACTCGAAGCGGATTGAACCCCTGAAAGCCAAACGTCGAGCCTTCAACAGGCCTTTCCCGCTTGTAATTTCTCTCCAAAAGCGTCATCCGAAGCTACCGCCTACCCCCGCCCGGTCTCTGGAAAGCCATGCCCACTCAATTTTATTCCACCAACAATCGCCAGAACGTACAGCCTCTCAAGGAAGCCGTTCTGCGCTCCCTCCCTGCCGACCGTGGCCTCTACATGCCCGAGGAACTCACCCCTCTGCCGGACTCCTTTTGGGAAAACTGGCGCGACCTCTCTCTCGGCGAACTCGGCTTTCAAGTCACCAAACACATCTTGCAAGGGACCATCCCCGATGAAGATCTCCAGCCGCTCGTCCACGAGGCTATCAACTTCCCCGCGCCCCTCCACCCTCTCACCAACAACCTCTCCGTCCTCGAGCTTTTCCACGGTCCCACTCTCGCCTTCAAAGATTTCGGCGCCCGCTTTATGGCACGCCTGATGGGCTATTTGACCAAAGACGACGGACGCGAACTCACCGTCCTCGTGGCCACGTCCGGCGACACCGGCGGCGCGGTAGCGAGTGCTTTCCACAACGTTCCCGGCACCAAAGTGATCATCCTTTATCCCAAAGGCGGCGTCTCTGACCTCCAGGAAAAACAGCTCACCACCCTCGGCGGAAACATCACCGCCCTCGAAATTAGCGGCACCTTCGACGACTGCCAACGCCTCGTCAAAGCCGCCTTCGCCGACCGCGACCTCTCCGAGCGTCTCAACCTAACCTCGGCAAACTCCATCAATATCTCGCGTCTCATTCCCCAGTCCTTCTATTACTTCGAGGCCGCCCGCCAACTCCCCGAAGGCAGCAAGCCCACCTTCATCATCCCCTCCGGAAACTTCGGCAACCTCACCGCAGGGCTCCTCGCTTATCGCCTAGGCTTACCTATCGAAAAATTCGTGGCCGCTACCAATGCCAACGACGTCGTCCCCCGCTACCTCCAAAACGGGCAATATCAACCACGTCCCAGCGTTGCCACCATCTCCAACGCCATGGACGTGGGAGCTCCCTCCAACTTCGCGCGCATGGTCGACCTCTTCGCTCGTCCGGCCAACCCCGATGCCGAGCGCGTCACCGAAGCTGACGCCGTCACCGAAATGTCCTCACACATTGAGGGCCTTGCCTACACCGATACCGTCACTCGCCAAGCCATTCGCGAAGTCTGGGACAAATACAATTACGCGATGTGCCCCCATACCGCCGTCGCCTACCTCGCCGCCAAAGACATCGAGACCTCCGGCCCCAAAGTCATTCTCGCCACCGCCCACCCCTCCAAGTTTCTCCCCACCATGGAAGAGGAACTCGGTGCCGGCACCACCATCGTCCCCGAGCGCCTCGCCTGTCTCGCCGACGAGCCCAAAGTCGCTCTCGCGATGGAGCCAGACGAAAAGTCCTTCCTCACTTGGCTGGGTTAAAGAAGAAAAGTAGCCATCTGGAGAGAAAGAATTCTTGCGTCTTGGCGCGACCCGTCTTGAGTCTTTGACATGACCAAGGCCGACCAAAAATTTCTCTTCAAACTTCTCGAAACCCCCAGCCCCACCGGTTGGGAAATGCCGGGCCAGCGCGTCTGGGCGGACTACGTGAAAGACTTCGCAGATGAAGTGGAGTGCGACACTTACGGTTCCACCTGGGCCACCATCAAAGGCACTTCCAAAAACGTTCTCATGCTCGAGGCCCATGCCGACGAAATTGGCTTCATCATCAAGCACGTTGAGAAAAACGGCTTCCTGCGTCTCGACCGAGTCGGTGGTTCCGATGTCGCCACAGCGCGCGGTCGACGCCTTCGCATTCTGGGCGACAAAGGTGAAGTGACAGGAATCATCGGCAACACCGCCATCCACCTTCGCCGCGATTCTCTCGCCAGCGAAAAGGCACCACAAACCCACGACCTCTGGGTCGATGTCGGTGCCTCCAATCCCGCCGAAGTGGCCGCCCTCGGTCTGCGAGTCGGCCATCCTGCGGTTTACATCGACGGCCCGATGGAACTCGGCAAAGACCTTCTCGTCAGTCGCGCTCTCGATAACCGCATCGGTGGCTACATCATTGCGCAAGCCATGAAGATCGTAGCAGCTGCCGACAAGAAACCTGCCTGGACGCTCGTCTGCCTCAATGCCGTGCAGGAGGAAATCGGAGGCTTCGGAGCCAAAATGGCCACCAACCGGATTCATCCCACCGCATGCGTCTGTCTCGACGTCACCCACGCCACCGACACCCCCGGGCTCAGCCCGGCCAAAACCGGCGACGTCAAACTGGGCGAGGGCCCTACCGTCTCCCACGGAGGAGCTAACCACCCACTGGTGGTCGAGCGCCTGCAAAAGGTGGCCACCAAAGTCAAAGTCCCTCTTCAACACGAAGCGGTTGGTCGCTTCACCGGCACCGACACCGACTCCATCTACGACGTTCACAATGGCATTCCGTCCGCCCTCGTTTCCCTCCCCCTCCGCTGCATGCATTCAGTGGTGGAAACAGCTCATCGCCGAGACATCAACCAGACCGTCCAACTCTTGGCGAACATGCTCCTCGACCTCAAGCCCAAGGACTCCTTCAGCCAGAGCCTCTAGAGAGTGCAGGTCCACACCATCCTCATCAAAGTCGAAAGACAAGAAGCTCCCAGAGACCAAATTTCTAACAAAGACTCGCCTCAGGGTTGAGTTGGGTGCGCTAGTGGATGTTATGGACCTCATTGTGAGCGGCCATGAGGTAGAGCAAAATGGCTTGTTCGTCCCCTTCCTCTAGTTCGGCATTCTTGGCCATGTGCGGAACAATCTCACGCCAATATTCGGCATCAAGATTACCGGGGAAGACACGGCTATGACAGCGATTGCAGTTCTTAAGATAAAGTTCGCGCCCCAGCTGGAGCTGGCTCTCCTCGACCTCAAACTCACTGGCCATTTTTGGAGTCACCTCGGGAATACGATGACAGCTGCAGGCGAGGAAAGAGAAAAGAAGGAACAGGAGGATGGCTTTCACTCACCCGACGATGAGCTGAACGAGCACTTTTTCAACTCATAGAAAGTAGAAGTGTGTCCCGCAGCTGTTCATAAGAAGGAAAGACTTCTCACCCAGTCGTTTAGAATAGTGCCGAATTCTTGTCAGAATTTCAGTCAACCTCTAGGCAGTTGCTCTACTCTTCGCCTCTTCCCAGAGAACGTTCATCTCCTCAATGGTCGCCTCATCCAAGCTCGTGCCTCTATCCTTAAGAATCTTTTCTAGATAGCCAAAGCGCTTCTCAAACTTCACGTTGGTTCCCTCCAAAGCCACCTCGGGATCAATTTTCAATTTGCGCGCCAAATTGACGGTCACAAAAAGAAGATCACCAATCTCTTGCTCAAGTTCGAGACGCGCATCTTCCCCATTTTCCACTCGAGCCAACTCCTCCTTCACTTCTCCTAGCTCTTCTTCAATCTTACCCACAATTCCCTGCGCCTCAGCCCAATCGAATCCCACCTTCGCCGCCTTCTTCTGCAATTTGTAACCGCGCAAAGTGGCCGGTAACCCCTTCCCCACTCCATGGAGATAGGGCTCATCTTGGTCTCCTTTTTCAGCCCGCTTGATCTCCTCCCACTGTTTCAGCACCGCACCGCTATCTCCCGCCGCACTCTCGCCATAAACATGCGGGTGACGACGAATGAGCTTCTCGGAAATCCCACGCGCCACCTCATCGAGGTCAAAGGCGCCACGCTCGCTCGCCAACTCAGAGTGAAAGACCACCTGTAATAAAAGGTCCCCTAACTCTTCTTGCAAATTCTCGCCATCGCCCGAACGAATGGCAGCCACCACCTCATAAGCCTCTTCGAGTAAATTCGAGACGAGGGATTCATGCGTCTGCTCAGCATCCCACGGACACCCCTTCGGCGCGCGCAAACGATGCATGATGGCCCGCAATCGCTCAACTTGGCGACCACTCTCCTCACAGCTCATCATTTCCTCATCCGTCATGGCGCTAGTGATAGCGGAACCCACCCCGTCTACAACGTTTTTACAGCTCTCTGCCAAAGAGACCGATGATTCCTAGCTCTGCCAGATAGGAGGATCGACTTCAGCCGAATGGCACTGTGTTAAGCCACCTTGTAGTGTCGAAGGCAAGGAAACGGGAGCGTGGTCTTTCCAAGCCGCCACCTTATATTGCCGTCAGTTGAGGGTAGGCCTGTTCGTTCTCGAATCCGCTGTTCCTATGCTGATTCGTCGGCCCTCTTATGAGCGAGAGCCTCCCCAGCGGCTTAAAAAGCCACCCTCTCAAGCCTGCGGCCACTGCTTTTGAAAGGCCCGACTTTTCGACTATCACAGTGCCATTCGACTTCAGTCGTCCACAGCAGGTTTGGTCTAACCACGACAACATCTAACGCAGTCGTTGACTTCAGGAATCAGCCTTTCTTTTCAGTCAACTAAGCGAACGGCCGTTCTACTTAGAGCAAAAAGGAACCGAATCCAGCGCCACCACGCCTCGCTACCGCTTACTCTCTTTTTGCAAAATCAGACGCTCTTCCTCCGTCAGGGAGTGAAGCCCCTGCTCGTTAATTTTGTCCAAAATGCGATCCACGTCTTTGCTCTTCGAAGAAGCGATCTTGGTGCGTGGCTTCAACTTTTTCTCATAGCTCTGCTTCCGTTTTGGGGACGCCTTCTTCTTGCGAGTCTTCCGCTGAGGTCGTGGCCCCAGAACATCATCGACCACTCCCCATTGACTCACATGCCCTGCCTGCTTCATCCACCAAAGAGCGAAATAAACCACCGAGACTAACGCGAGGCAGGCGCCGAAATTCCGCATCATCAGATACTGCAGCATCCCCAAAGCAACGAAGGCAACCGCGAGCCACTTGATAGGAAAACCAAAAAACATCGTCGGCGCATTGGGCATCATCGCGATTGCGGCCACAAAGACAGCGAGATGAGGAAGTTGCGATCCCACCAAGAAACCGGGCACGCTCAAGAGATGCGTCAACACCACCACCACAGAAGGAAGCAGCATCACCGCCAGAAGCAAACGGACATAGCGAGCTCTACCCAAAGCGTTTTCCACCATTCCGCCAAAGTTGTAGAAAAAATACATCCCAATCAGCAGGAAGATACTCGGCATCGCAAAAAACGGGTAAGTCACTGCCTGCCAGATCGAACCCGACAAGAATGCCTCAGGAACAAAAGCAGCCAAAGAAGAGGTCTGCTTAGGAAGCGCCACCACAATCAACATCCCTACCACCTGCAGTAGAATCACCAACGCGGTGACATTGATAGGAAGACGCCCAATGCGAAAGAGAGGTTGCTGCCAGTTCTCGCCACCCGAGCCGTAAGAACCACCGCCATATCCGAAACTCATGGCAAACCCATAGCACTTCAACGCCGTTCCCACAAGAGGCGCAGAAGAGAGTGTCTACCCGAAAATCCCGAGTTTCGTTGCTATCCCTCCGTTTCTAGCCCTCAATCCAAGCATGACTCATAAAGTGGGGTGAAAGTGGTGTTTGCTTTTGATCGGAATCTCAGCTGCGGGCTCTCTCTCTG
Source organism: Roseibacillus sp. (assembly GCA_051251855.1). GTDB lineage: Bacteria > Verrucomicrobiota > Verrucomicrobiia > Verrucomicrobiales > Akkermansiaceae > Roseibacillus. The sequence continues at coordinate 90,306 of JBPOGI010000006.1, read as the reverse complement.
CAGCCGATTTGGTCGAAAGCACGGATTTTTCCAACTTCAACCCGGGCACACCCTATACCCTCGATGTCGGCAGTAATACGGTCAGTGGCAATCTATCCACGCCCAATGACGGCAGAGATCAACTCAATGTGACGGTCCCCGCTGGTCATCGACTTGTTTCGGCTAGCGGCTCCATCGGCACTACTGGACTCCTATCTCAATCCCGCTCCATCTCATTCGCCAATACCGTTCTCTATTCTTACTCATTTGATTCATTTTCGATCGAAATAAATCCGCTTCCTGCATCCTTACCAGCAGGAAGTTATAACCTTTCCGCCATTGTAGGAACTTCAACGGGAACCCCTTGGAGCACGACCTTTGTCGTTGAAAAACTCCCCGACTACCAAATCACTCCGAACGGATCATCGCTCACCATCTCTGATGAAAGCGGCAATAGCGACACCCTCACCGTGGCAGCAGCGGCGTCCGACCCCTCGAAGCTCTTATTCTCTGCTCCTGGTCGCACCTTCGCCTTAACGACCGGGCCCCAGATAACCGGCTCCTCAGGCAATCTGGATCTCTCTGGAATTACCTCGATCACAATCCAAGCCAGAGACGGTGACGACATCATCAACGTCGAAAACCTTCCCTCCAACTTTCCTCGCCTTTCCATCAACGGAGGGGATGGTGACGACACTCTCAACTTCTCCGGTACCATCGACTTCGCCATTGACCGCGATTTGAGCGTCAACCTGACCAACGAAGGGTTTGTCGTGGCCGATCAGATCAACGTCGGAGCAGGAGCCGCCATCACCACCACCGGAGACGGAGACATCACCCTCCGTTGCGACCAACAGGTGAAAGTCAGTGGCGGAGCAACCCTCACCACCGCCAATGGCAGAATCCGCATTGAAGGGAACGCTAGCACGACCCCGAATCCAGGAACCTTCACCGGCGTTTTCATCGAAGGAAATTCCAGTGGAACTCTGATCACGAGTACCGGAACGGGGAACATCGATATCACGGGACGAGGCGGAAATGCAGGATTCGGCCAACTAGGCATCCAACTCAGCTCGGGGGCGCAAATCATCGGGGGTTCGGGAGTCGTGACCGTGGAGGGAACTGGTGGCTCCTCCCCAGATCGGGTCAACCGCGGGATCACCCTGTTTGGTGTCGGCACCAAAATTTCGAGCACCGGAGGAGACGTGGTCGTCACGGGGACAGGCGGTGACTCGGGTGTCGACTTTGGCATTGGAGTCGCCCTCTTTCCTAATACCGAAATTTCGGCCCTCAATGGAGGAGATGTCACCGTGACCGGAATCGGACGCGGTCCGCTAGGCTCGAACGCCAACTACGGCATCGAAATGGCCGGCGACGAAGCACGCATCAAGACTGGAGGCGGCAACCTCGTAATCGTTGCCGTCGACGAGATAGGGGAAGAACAAGGTTTAGTCATGAACGGTACCTCTTCCTTACAGACCCCTTCTACGGCAGGAAGCATCCGAATCGAAACCACCGGACTTCAGCTGGCAGCGACAGCTATCATCGAAGCGGGAGCACCTTCGGGCTCGGTCACGCTCGCTCCTACCAACGCGATTGATAACCTTCACCTCGGCGGTTTCTCTGCCTCTGATCGACTGGATCTTACCGATGCCGAACTCGACCGCTTCTTCACCAGCAATCTTGTTTGCGAAAGCGAAGTAGGCACCATCACCATTGATGGCGACATCTCACCTGCCGAAGTGGATCGGTTCATCGTTGCAGCCATCGATGGGTATGTGCAGCAAAGCTTCTCTGGCGGAAGCCTTTCTTTGGTTGGCAAAACTTTTGCGATTGAGGGTCGCTTTCAGCAAATCTTCGACGACCCCACTCTCCTCCAGCCTCTTGTGGTTAATGGCGAACTTGATCTCACCCAAGCAAGTTTGCGAGCTATTGGTTTCGAGCCTTTGCAAGAAGGTGATTCCTTCGTCCTCATCGAAAACGACGCCTCGGATACCATCCTCGGCAACTTTCTCGGGCTTCCCGAAGGAGAATTGCTCTCCTTCGGAAATACGAGCGCCCATGTGGCCGCCATCAGCTATCTCGGAGGGAGCGGAAACGATGTCACCCTCACCGCTCCGTCCATTGTCCAAGTTGCGAACAACAACGACTCCGGTCCTGGCAGTCTCCGGCAAGCCCTCGTCGATGCCACTTCGCCAGCCTACATTGATTTCGACTCCGAATTTTTCACCGGTGGCGAGAACAACACCATCACTCTCACTGGGCAACTCACCATGCCTAACAAGACCCTCATCCTTGACGCACAGTCAGCTGGAGGAATTACCCTCGATGGCAATCAAGCAGGAAGAGTCGTGAGCTCCTTCAGCGGCGGAACAATCACTCTCGATGGATTCTCCATCACAGGTGGTCGTGCCGCTAATGGCGGCGGTGTTTCCAATTCGACTGCAGGTACGACGATGACTCTTCTCAATTGCACTATCTTTGGCAACACCTCGACCAATGCCGGAGGCGGAATTATCAATCTTGGCGGCGGTACGCTCTTGGCTACCAATTGCACTATCTTTGACAATCAAGCCGATGGATTTGCAGGCGGAATCGAGAACAATGGTTCCACCTCGACGATGACCCTTCATAACTGCACAGTCGTCAGAAATAATTCAAATGGAAGTGGTGGTGGACTAAGTAATAACGGTGGTTCGATCACAATTGGAAATACCCTGATTGCTCACAATACCGGCGCCTCCACCCCCGACATTAGGTATTCAGCTGCAACATCCTCTTCTTTCACAGCCCCCAATCTCATCCGCGACAATACCGGCTCTTCCACAGCCTTTCCAGCCGATAGCCCCAACACAGATGGCAACTATGTCGGTGATGGCACCACTCCCCTCGAGCCCCTTCTCGTCGGCGACATCGGTGACAACGGCCCAGCCCTGATTAACAACGGTGGCCCTACTCCCACCATCCTCCCCCTCCCTGGTTCCCCGGCACTTGGCAATGGCATGCTCACTGATGAGACTCCGCAACTCGATCAGCGCGGCGAATCCCGCTTCGGCAATCCCGATATCGGAGCCACCCAGCCCGATTGGGGCGAGCTCATCACCGTTGTCGCCCCTCCTTCCGCTTTTGCCGACATCACAGACCCCACCAGTTCGATCCAAGCCTTCCCAGCCGATGCTCCCGCCAGCCCTGCGGGCGAAGGTCCCGAGCAAACCATCAACAACACCTCCGCGAAGCACTTCACCTTCGCCAACATCAATGCGGGCCTCGATATCACCCCACGCATCGGTGCTGCCTCTATTGTTGGACTAAGCATCCAGGTGTCGGACGAGACCTTTACCGTCAATCGCGACCCCAAGACCTTCCTCCTTTTAGGCACCAACGATGACTGGAACTACATCCCTGTCTTCTCTGGAGAAGTGCCCGCCTTTGCCAGCCGCACAACCCCCCAATTCTTCTACCGTTCGATTCAATCCCAGCCCTATCGTTCCTATCGCTTGATCTTCCCTAACCTGCGCTTCCAAGAAGATAGCAATCCCTTCACGGAAGGACTCGCCATCGCGGAAATTGAATTACTGGGTCTTCCCGAGGATACCGACCTCCGAATCCTCGACTGCAAAACAACCATCAATGTTGCTGGCAACCACGAAACCCTCATCACCTACACGAGCAATCCGAATCGAGTGTATGAGCTTAGCAGTGGAACCACCCCAGTCGTCAGTGATCCGTTTCAGATTTTCCCTAGCGCCGACTCCTTTATTAGCACCTACGGGGCGCAGACTCCAATCACGCTTAAGAAAGCGTTCTTCCGCATTGAAGAGCTCATAACGGAGTAGTAGCTCATGTCTCCGACATGTGATCGTGCCGGAGACTTTCCAGTCTTCCCAGTGACGGACCGATGCCGAAGGACTAGAAAGTCCTCGGCACGTTCACATCCCGGGAGGGATGCGCTACTCGGTGGATGAGCTACTTGCTACCGCAGAAGGTTCCAAGCGCAAACCAGCGCTTTGACACCGGCCATCTCGATGGAAGAGTCCACCCCCGCCCCCCAGACGATTTCGCCCGAGTCCTTGCGTAGCTGGACATAGGCTGCGGCATCAGCGCCCGATCCCCCGCGAACGGCGTGGGAACGATAGTCAGTAAGAGCAAAGTCCTTCCACCCAGCCACCTTCATGGCATGGACAAAGGCATTGATAGGGCCGTTTCCGACGCCCTTCAACTCCAACTCTTTTCCGCCACGGATCACTTTCGCCACGCAGCCGACATCACCTCGCTCGCCGACATGGTGATCGAGTTCGTAGTCCTCTAACACCAGTTCGGTCTGGACGTTCAAAAACTCGCGTTTGAAAGACTCACCCACCTCTTCAACCGAAAGCTCACGGCCTTCTTGGTCCGCCAAGTCGTAGATACGCTTTCCCACTTGTGGGTGCATCGTCTTGGGAAGGTCAAAGCCGTGGTCCTTATCCAAAATATAGGCCACCCCGCCTTTTCCACTTTGCGAATTGATGCGAACGATGGACTCGTAACTCCGACCGATGTCCAAAGGATCAATCGTCATATAGGGGACACCCCACTTGGCGTCAGCTCCATCTTTGGCGCGTCGGTCGAAGCCCTTCTTAATGGCGTCCTGATGGCTTCCCGAAAACGCTGTGAAGACCAACTCGCCCGCGTAGGGCTGACGGTCAGGAACGGTCATGCGCGTGGTACGCTCATAGATTTCGCGCAATTGTGAGAGGTTCGAAAAGTCCAACCCCGTCGCGACGCCATGTGAGTTCATGTTCAAAGCGACGATCACAATATCCAAATTTCCGGTGCGCTCACCATTGCCGAATAAAGTTCCCTCCACGCGGTCCGCGCCCGCCATCAAACCCAACTCGGTCGCCGCCACTCCGGTGCCACGGTCGTTATGCGTATGCAGCGAAATCAAAGCCGCCTCCCGATTCGTCAAATGGCGACAAATCCACTCGATCTGGTCCGCATGCACGTTAGGCGTCGACCACTCTACCGTGGCCGGCAGGTTCAAAATAATAGGCTCTTCCTTCGTCGGTTCCCAAATCGCCATCACCCCTTCACAAACTTCCAAGGCAAAGTCCAACTCGGTATCCGAGAACGATTCCGGAGAATACTGCAAGCGCACTTTGGTTTCTGGAACGGTTGGTACCAATTCCTTGACCCATTGCGTACCATCAAGCGCGATCTGCTTAATCGACTCTTGGCTGGCATCTGAAAAGGTGACCCGCCGCTGCAAGGTGCTCGTCGAATTATAGATGTGCACGATCACATTCTTAGCCCCCTTGAAGGCTGCAAAAGTTCGCTCGATGAGATGCTTTCGCGTCTGCACCAAGACCTGCAAAGTGACGTCGCCCGGCACCCGATTCTCCTCAATCAAGCGGCGCAGAAACTGGAACTCGGTATCGCTCGCGCTCGGGAAGCCGACTTCAATCTCCTTAAAGCCCACCCCCACCAGCATATCGAACATCTCCAACTTCTCCTCCACCGACATCGGCACTGGAAGAGACTGGTTGCCATCACGGAGATCGACCGAACACCAGAGCGGTGCGCTCGTGATTTCGTGGTCAGGCCACGTTCGGTCCGGCAGATCCACCTTAGGAAAGGCGCGATACTTGGCAATCGATTCAGTTTTCATGCTGCTTGGTTATTAATGAGTCAGTTCTTGGCGAACCGATTCCCTTTGCCAAGCGCCAAAGCCGTCGTTTTCTTCGAAAGAAGGAAGAAACGACCGTGACGCTGAACAAATAGAATCTCAACTCCCGGCCACTAGGCTAGGAGGAGGAGCGAAAGAAGCTCGTAGTTCAACGTCACGGACGGACTATGCCTGCGCGAACCCCTCAAAGTCGAGCCTTTTTGAAGGTGCCCGCCTCACATACGGGCCGAGACCTCAAGGAGCGCTTCAACAAACTCCTAGCTCGTAGGACCGAAAACACCTCAGCAAGAAATCGAGCTTTTTTAACTTAAAATCAATAGCTTATGATATTTTTAGAACCATTCCAATTCCTTCTTGAGATTAGGCGACAATAAGCTAAGTTTCCCCTGTCGATGGGAATTCAACCAGTTACAACACCCAACCGCTCAGAAGAGATCCCGTCTGAGCTGGGAGGTCTACGCATGACCAAGCAACGCAAAGAAGTCTATGGAGTTCTCCTCGACGAGCGCGACCATCCCACTGCCCAAGACGTCTTTCTGCGAGCCAAGGATCGGATGCCATCTATCTCGCTAGCAACGGTTTACAACTGCTTGGAAGCCCTCGTTGGTCACAAACTCGTCAAACAGGTCAATTTCGACCGCTCTCCCTCTCGTTATTGCCCCAATCTGGCTGAACACGTCCATTTTCAGGACGAAACCACGGGGAAAATTCACGATGTGGTCTTTAAAGAGGGAGTAAGACTTGAAGATTTTCTCGATTTGCCGCAAGGCGTCGAGGTCAGGGAGCTGGAGCTCACCCTGAAAGGCATGATGCCGAGCTCCAACCAGTAAAAAGAACGAACCGACGATGAGTCTCCTTATTGAAAATTTACACGCCAACGTGGACGGAACTGAAATCCTCAAGGGCCTTTCCCTCGAAATTCCGAAAGGCGAAGTCCACGCCATTATGGGACCAAACGGCTCCGGCAAATCCACTCTCTCCAAAGTCCTCGCCGGACACGACGACTACGAAGTCACCGCCGGCTCAGCCACCATGGACGGAGAAGACCTTTTCGAACTCGAAGTGGACGAACGCTCTCGCGCCGGACTTTTCCTCGCTTTCCAATATCCGGCTGAAGTTCCCGGTGTTTCCAACGCCAACTTTCTCCGCGCCGCGCGCCAAGCCCGCCTTCCCAAAGGTGAGGAAATCGACGCCGTCAAATTCTACCACGAGATGTATGAAAAGATGGACGTGCTCGAGATGGACCGCAAGTTCACCGCCCGTGCCGTGAACGAAGGCTTCTCTGGCGGTGAAAAGAAGCGCAACGAGATTCTCCAGATGATGATGCTCGACCCCAAGTATTGCCTCCTCGACGAGACCGACTCCGGCCTCGACATTGATGCCCTCCAGGTGGTCGCCAAAGGCGTCAACGCGATGCGCTCCCCTGACCGTGGCTTCCTCGTCATCACCCACTACCAGCGTTTGTTGGATTACATCGAGCCCGACTACGTCCACGTGATGTCCGACGGAAAAATCGTGAAGAGCGGCGACAAGTCTCTTGCACTCGAGCTTGAGAAAAACGGTTACGACTTTTTAAAGCAGGAGGTAGCAGCATGAGTTTCGACGCCGAAACCATCGAACCCGATGCGGATACCGCAGAGGCGATCGACATCGACCGTTCTAAGGGCGACTTCACTTTCCCCGAGAACCACAAGTTCGACGCTGGAACGGGGCTGTCCAAGGATACCGTCGACTACATTTGCGACGTCAAGAAGGACGCGGACTGGATTCGCGAATTCCGTCACAAGGCACTCGAGACTTTCGAGAGCAAGCCCATGCCCACCAACTGGGCGACTCACGACCTCGACAACATCGATTTCCAAAAGATTCGTTACTACCTCTCCGATGGTCAAGCTCCCAAGCGCAGCTGGGACGACGTGCCTCCTGAGGTGTTAGAGACTTTCGAGCGTCTCGGCGTTCCTCAATCAGAGCGCGCGTTCCTTGCTGGTGTCGAAGCTCAATACGACTCCGAAGCCGCCTACTCTAACATGAAGGAAGGCCTCGAAAAAGAAGGCGTTATCTTCGTGAACTCCAAGGAAGGCCTCAACGAATACGAAGAAATCTTCCGTCCTTGGTTTGGCAAAGTGATTCCCACCGGAGACAACAAGTTTTCCGCACTTAACAGCGCGGTCTTCTCAGGCGGTTCCTTCATCTACGTCCCCAAAGGCGTCAAATTGAAGCAGCCTCTGCAAGCTTACTTCCGCATCAACTCCGAGAACTTCGGTCAGTTCGAGCGCACTCTCATCATTGTCGATGAAGACGCCGAGCTCACCTACATGGAGGGCTGCACCGCACCTAAGTTCGAGACCGCTACTCTCCACTCAGCCGTGGTCGAAATCGTCGCTCTCAAGAACGCCAAGGTGCAATACATCACCGTTCAGAACTGGTCTTCGAACGTCTTCAACCTCGTCACTAAGCGTGGCATGGCTCACGAAGGCGCAGAGGTTCGTTGGATTGATTGCAACATCGGCAGCCGTCTCACCATGAAGTATCCTGGAGTCGTCATGAAGGGCGAAGGCGCTCGCGGCGAAGTGATTTCCATCGCACTCGCCAACGACGGCCAGCACCAAGACACCGGCGCGAAAATGATTCACGCCGCGAACAACACCACTTCCAACGTCGTCTCCAAATCCATTTCCGTGGGCGAAGGACGCTCCACCTATCGCGGTCAGGTTCACATCCCCAAACACCTCAAGGGCTGCAAGAACAACACCGAGTGTGATGCTTTGCTTATCAACTCCAACAGCCGCACCGACACCTACCCCGCCATCACCGTGCGCGGTAATGACCACGTCACTCAGCACGAGGCCAGCGTCAGTCAGGTGAGCGAAGAAATGCTCTTCTACATGCAGCAGCGTGGGATCGGTGAAGCAGAGGCCATGAGTCTCGCCGTCAACGGGTTCATCAACGACCTCGTCCGCGAATTCCCGATGGAGTACTCCGTCGAACTCAAGCGCCTCATCGAATTGGAAATGGAAGGCAGTGTCGGCTAGTCCACCTCTTAGGTAGCGACTAACAATCTAGTAATAATTAATTTTGATGAGTGCTGTTTTAGCAGAAGAAAAACCGACCGTGACTACTTTTCCCGACTGGTATCAGAAGCTCCGCCAAGAAGCGGAAACGACGTATGCGGAGCTGGCTTGGCCAACTCGTAAAGATGAGAACTGGCGCTTCGGCTCCTACAAGAACGCCAACCTCGACGATGCCAACATCGTTCATGGTGGCGAAGCCAATGGTCTTCCCGAGCCCGCTTTAGAGAAAGCGATTCGCTTTGTGTTCTGTAACAACGAACTCGTAGCCACCGAAGGCACCGTGCCCGAGGGCGTCATTGCAGGCCCCTTGAGCGACATCCTTCGCGACCATGGCGACTGCATCGAGAGCATCCTGCCACCCCTGCAGGGACGACTCGGTTCACCCAAGTTGGCTGCCCTTCACCGCGCCAAGAGCGAAGGTGGATTCGCCATCAACATCGGTATCGACTGTGAACAACCCATCGAAATTGTTCACCTCATTACCGGAAATGAGATCACCACTCTTCCCTACATTCTCATTGTGGGAATGCCCGGTTCCAAAGCGACCGTTCTGGAACGTTTCGTGAGTGCAAACGACACCGATGTCGCCACCGTCGTCTCCGTCAGCGACCTCATCGCCATGGATGACAGCGAAGTGCGCTACCTCGTCTCGCAAGAGCTCAACGACCACAGCCACTTCATCCGTTTGGCAGACTCCAAACTTGGAAAAAATACTCGCACCAAGACAGGCTCCGTTCACATCGGCGCTTCTTGGGCTCGCGAGGAAACCTACTCCACCGTCGATGGTGCCGAGAGCAACTCCGAGATTCTCTCCGTTGCCATTCCGACCACTGGACAAGAATACGACCAGCGCACTTTCCAACACCACGGAGCTCCTCACACCGGCAGCGACCTTCTCTTCAAGAACACCTTGTTCGGAAAAGGAAAGACCGTCTTCTCCGGCCTCATCTTCGTCGATGAAGCCGCCCACTACACCGACGCCTACCAGACCTGCCGCAACCTCTTCATGAGCGACGCAGCTGAGGCCAACTCCATGCCTGGACTCGAAATCAACGCCGACCAGGTGAAGTGCTCCCACGGAAGCACCTCTTCCCGCGTCAGTGACGAAGAGATCTACTACCTCTGTAGTCGAGGCATCGACCCCCGCAGCGCCCGCCGCATGATCGCGCAAGGCTTCTCCGCCGACGTCATCGAAAAATTCGACGACGAAGCCCTCGAAGCCTTCGCCCTCACTCGCATCGAGGCCAAATTCGCCCGCGTCGATTAAAGGAACAGGGAATTCTTGTCCCCGAATACTCATTTCTCTTCTAACCCCGCCCTCAAAAGGCGGGGTTTTTCTTTGCAAGCCGTTCGGCATCACTTCACGACCCGAAAAAGGAGTTCTTGGCAAAAAGCCAAGAAACAAGTAATATCTTTGTCAGCAAAGCGATTTCGCGAGTCTCTCGTTTCAGCTTCTTTGCTCACCCCTCAACTTGTTCCTGTCCCTCACTCAGCCGACATCTTCCCCTTGATGTCAGCCTCCTGTAGGGCACCCGACTGCAATCATCTATGAAAGTTCTGTTAGCCGTCATTGCGGCCCTGCTTACTGCTACTCTGATTTCCCCTGCGCAGTCCCCCGTCATTTCTCACTTTAGCGTAACGGACAGCAACCCCATCTACGGGAAGGAAACCACCCTCAACTGGACGACTAACAACACCACCTCAGTCTCCATTGACCCAGAGATCGGTTCCGCTCCATCTTCAGGCTCTCGAACGGTGCGACCTCTCGAAACAACGACTTACACTCTCACCGCAAGCAATGGCTCGAACACAACGACAGACACCGTAACCATTTCTGTTCCCACTCCCATCGGAGTCACCTCCGATGAATTCACCATCCGAACCAGCTACTCCTCGATAGACTTTCCCTTCCCCAACCAAAGCTACCTCGAAAGCGCAGATAGCTTGCTTAACGGAGTCAACGCGACTGGAAGTGGCTTTACTACCGATGGCTATGAGACCGTCGATTTCATTAACGGCACAGACGGAAACTTCCCGGGAGGAGACTTCTGGCCTGGCGGATGGGTTGATAACTTTGCTGTCGAAATCACCGCCACCGTTCAAGTCAACGCACCCGGTAAGTATACTTTCATCATCAATTGTGACGATGGCTGCCGCCTCCGTATCGACGGTGAGGACGTCATTGTTGACGACGGCAATCACCTTTCTGCCGTCTCGTCAGGCTCCCATACCTTCACCAACCCCACCGCTCAACTCGAACTCGTCTACTACAATGTGACAGGCCCCGCTGCATGCGAGCTGGCATGGATTCGTCCTGACCTGACTTGGGAGCTGTTAGATGTCGTCCCCGCCATTCCTCCCATTGTCCGAGGAGGCCTTATCATGAGCGAATTTGTCGCCAACGAAAGTGAACTTGAGGATGAAGACGGAGTCACCCAGGACTGGATAGAACTTTGGAATAGTAGCAGTAGCTCAATCAACCTTGCCGGCCATTTCCTCAGCACCGATCCTGCAACTCCCGAACAATGGGCTCTTCCCAATCGAGTTCTTGCTCCTAACGAGTATCTTGTCGTCTTTGCCTCTAATAAAGACCGTAACGATCCAGCGAACGAACTTCATACCAACTTCAAACTCCCCGCTTCCGGCTCCTATCTGGCCCTTAAGAAAGCCAGCACCAACAATGGCCACATTACCCTCACCCAATTCGAGCCTTACCCCGCACAGCCTGCTAACGACAGCTACGGTAGCACCGAACAAGAAGGTTACATCGGCTTTATGAAGACGCCTACTCCCGGGGCACCCAATGCAATAAGCTACACCGACTTTCTCAAAAAAGTGACCTTCAGTACCCCACGCGGTCGCTACGACAGCCCCTTTAGCCTCACCCTCTCTTCACCCAACCCTTTGGCAGAAATCCGATACACTCTGGATGGCAGCGAACCGAGCGCAGGGCACGGTGAAATCTACACCTCTCCCCTAATCATCAATTCGACCACCACCCTCCGCGCAGCCGCCGTTCTCGCTGGTTACAGAACATCAAAGCCCGTGACGCACAGTTACCTCTTTGTGGACGACATCGTCAATCAGGACACTTCCTACGCTACTTCTCGTGGTTGGCCCTCAGCCCCAGTGAATGGTCAGGTTTATGAATACGGCCTCGACCTCGATAACGTCACCGCTGGAGGAGGAAATTTAAACGACCTGAAATCCGCTCTCGAGTCGGCTCCCTCGGTTTGCATGAACTTGGCTCCCGCCGACTTCCACGATTTCACGAAAGGAATCTACTCCAACCCAGAACAGAAAGGCCGATTCTGGGAGCGCGAATCTTCCCTTGAAATCATCAATACCGATGGCACGAGCGCCGTGCAAAAGGACTGCGGAATCCGTATCCGAGGCGGAGACAGCCGTGATCCCACCAACCCCAAACACGCCTTTCATCTCTACTTCCGTTCTCTCTACGACGGCGACCTCATTCATCCTCTCTTTGGATCGGAAGGAAACGTCACCCGCTTCGACCAAATCGATATGCGCTGCGAACAGAACCACTCTTGGAGCCGGGCAAGAGATGATGAGAACTCCCTCATCCGAGAACAGTTCGCCCGCAAAGCGCAAGGAGATCAGGGACAGCCTTACAGCAGAGGCAGCTACTTCCACCTCTACATCAACGGCCTCTATTGGGGAATTTTCAACTGGCAAGAAAGAACAGAGGCAGACTATGCAGCCAATCAATTTGGAGGAGATGACAACGACTACGATACCGTGAAGAGCTCGGGGAGTAGCGGCTTTTTCCAAATGGAAGTCAGTGATGGCAACGACATCGCTTGGAAACAACTCTTCGATCTCACTCTCGCGATCACCGCCGAGCCCACCGAGGCCGAGCGCACCGCAATCTACTTTCAAATGAGAGGATTAAACCCCGACGGTAGCCGTAACCCCAACTATCCTGTCCTATTGAATGTCGATAATCTCGCGGACTACATCCTCAACCTCTTCTACACCGGAGGCCATGACGGCCCCATTTCCACCTTCACCAAAAGTGGCACCAACAACTGGTTCGGAGTCCGTCGCAAAGACGGCGAACGAGGATTCCTCTTCTTCGCTCACGATAACGAGCACAGCATGGGAACGAGCGACAAGACCTACAATCGAGTCGGACCTTGGAGCAACCCCAACTCTAACGGAAACAATTGGGGCCAAACTTGGTCAGATGGATCCTATCGTAGGCGCCACAAATTCGACCGCTTCAACCCCCAACACCTTCACGAAGCCCTCGCCTACAGCGCCGAATATCGCATGCGCTTCATGGACCGCGTGCAGAAGAGCTTTTTCAACAACGGCCCCCTCTCCGAGTCTGCCTCGGTCGCCCGCATCAACGACCTCGCGGCTCAAGTTGATCCCATCATCCATGCCGAAGCCGCACGATGGGGTGACGACGATCTCAACAAAGATACTTGGCTCAATATCGGTAAGGCCGAAGTCCTATCCTTCATTCTCACTGGAGGCCCCAAGCCACAAGGTGAGACGCTTTGGCCCGACCAGAGCCGTGAACTTCTGGTCACGCAACAATTGCAAGGTTACGAAGATGAGGGCCCGAAACCCCTCGCGGCCACCCTCACCGCTCCCCTCTTCTCAGGTCCAACGGGAGGCGACGTTCCAGCCGCACACGCCCTAACCATCACTCAAAGCAATAGCGGTGCCACCATCTACTACACCACCGACGGAACCGACCCTCGCGCCATTGGCGGAGGAACCTCCTTCACCGCTCTCACTGGAGCGGCCCCCATTACTGTCACTCTCTCCGAAAGCTCTACCATCAGAGCCCGTGCTTACCAGAACTCAACTTCGGAATGGAGCGCGATCACAGAGGCGACCTACATCGTCGCGGCCACCCCCGCCTCCCTAGCAAACATCGTGATCTCAAAGATTCACTATCACCCCATCGATGAGCCCTCCCCTACATCAGGAGAGTATCTGGAGCTCCTGAACATATCCAATCAACGAGTCAACCTCGATGGCTGCCAGTTCACTGACGGTATTATTTTCACTTTCGATTTCCCCGAAGGATATCTGTTAGAACCCGGTGAGCGTTGTCTCTTGGTCCGAGACGAAGCCGACTTTGCCGCAGTTTTCCCAAGCGTCTCAACCTCGCTTATCGCAGGCTCTTACAGTGGGGCTTTAAGTAACGGCGGTGAGCAAATCACCCTCCTTGATCGCGATGGTATCGCCATCAAAGACTTTACTTATGATGATGCCGAACCCTGGCCCAGTGTCACCGATGGCTCTGGACCCGCGCTAGTGCTCGTCTCGCCCGAAAACAATCCCAACCATGGACTCCCTTCGAGCTGGAGAGCCAGCACCAACGATGGCGGCTTACCAGGAGCCGAGGAGACCCCTTCCTACCTCGCTTGGCAGGAAATTTACTCACTCAACGATACCGTCGGAACCGCTGACTTCGATGGCGACAACCTGCCCAATCTCCTCGAGTATAGCTTAGGATCGGACCCTACTTCCCAAAGCAGTTTTTGTATGTCCTTTGGACAAACCACCTCCGGAGGCGCCGAATATTTGACCGTGATCTGCGAACGAGTGAAGGGCCTCGATGACATCGAGTTCACGATGGAGACCAGCCCCAACCTGCGACCCCCATGGACCCCAGCCAGGCTTCTCGGTAGCTTCTCAAGCTCTTCCACCGGCAAGCTTGTCGAAGTCTACCGCTTCCCGAATTCCAAAGAGACAAATCCCACACAGTTCCTTCGAGCTCATGTAAAACAGGTTCCTTAGCGAGCTATTCCTTGCACAAAGCTGCCACTAGCTTGAATCACTCGCCACTCGTAGCATTCTCTTCTGCAATCGATTCGCAAGCATCAGGCGAACCACAACAAAGAAGAGAATCACCTGCCAGAACCAAAAGGCGGACGGTGAGGCTCGTTCCACATCCAGCGGAAAGTCCGCGATGGTCACCTCATTAATCGCCGCCAACACCGGACCCGTCAGAGGCGAAGCAGCCCCCACCCAAATCGCAGGCACGTGCAGAGAATCCGAACTCACCGCCATCACTACTCCCACTAATATCGGAACCAACCCCACTAGAATAAATACCAAGGTCGCAAACCGCCGCCCCTTCCATTCTAAGAGAGCGTGAGAACCCAATCCCCCAATCACGAGCGGGAGCGCGAAGGCCAAAGCACTCCCTAACCCTACCTCCCCAAAGAACCAGCGGCTCTCGATAATGCGTTCGGTAAAGAGATACCAACCAGCCGTCCCCAAGAAAATCATCATCAGCGCCCACCAAAAGCTCGAAGCCGAATCACCCAATCGCGGCAACCTCTTTTGCCCCAACTTCCGTGCACGGCGCCAGCCCCTCACTTGGGTTTCATACTCAGGAGTAATCACTAATAGAAGAATGATCATAAAGAGCAAGGTCACCACTCCAAAGACCCCCGCCATCAATACCGCCTCACGTGCATCGGGCTCCCACAACGGCTGCTGCATCCGCCCAAACATCCCCCCGATATTTCTCGAAGGAAAAAGCTCTCCCGTACGAATCAGAGGCAAGGCGTTCCCTAAAAACACCAGCTGAACCCAACCAAACAAAGCCACCGCCCAGACCTTGCCCAAAAGGTGAGATTCATCTCTCCGCCATCGCCTCCAAATCATCACAATCCCCGCCAGCGAAAAAACACCCTGCGACACCAATGTGAAAGCGGCCTGCGGAAAATCGAGATTAAAGAAGCGCGCCGGTGGCCGGAGCCTTTGGAGAGTTTCCACCGCCGCCCCTGCATCAACTGGGAACAAGTGCGGAAGACACTCCTCAAAGACGGGATAGATGGTGAGATACTTGAAGTAGACGAGACCGAACTTCGCGAGCTGAGGAACCGCCGTATAAAGAAAGAAAATCGTTCCCATCGAAATCAAAAACGCCCAGCGCCGGTTCTTCATCACCGTTCCTGCCACCAAACCCGTGAGGTGATAGAGAATCACCGAGGACAAAAACACCCCATAGAGCTGCGCCACGATTTCTATTGGGATCTGTCCTCTCCAGACACACCAAATCGTGAACGGTAAGGTCGCCAAAAAGAGAACATACTCCCGCACTGGCAGCCCAAAGAGATACCCCAGAGTCTTTGCCAAGGGAGACATGGGAGCCAAGCGCTGATAGTCGACCACCCCCTCGTCTCCTTCTGCCGTCATTCCTCCCGCGACCTGCCCCGTCCCTAGAAAGAAGAGAATCAGCACTTGAATCACGAGCAAGGGCATGAACGCCGCCCGCTCCGCATCAACGGGATCGAAATCGCGCATCGCCAAGGCACGGAAGAGACCAAAGAAAAACCCTGCTAGAATCAAAGTCATCAGCAGCATCACCGCCAGACCCTTCGGCCTAAGACGGGAGCGACAATAACGACGAAAAATCGGATTCGCCCACAGTGCCCAGACTGGCTTTTGTTTACGCTTCGACGCTTCTCTCATCAGTCTTCGTAAGTTCGATTTCCTTCTGCCACTTCCACCAAAATTTCCTCAAAAGAAGCACTCTTCTCTTCCAGACTCTTCACTGCAAACCCCTCCCGCACTACATCGCCTAACAAAGCTACCTGAGCCTCATCATCCCCCACAAATTCGAACCTCACCGCCCCCTCCTCAGCTTGCACTTCGCTCACCCCTTCTCTCACGGCCAGCCACCCCTCCAAACCATCTGTCACACCCAAAACCTTCATCGTCATTTCCCGCCGGTTGCTTCCTAGCTCAGTTCTCACCTCCTCCGCCGTCCCAGAGGCCAGCAGCTTTCCTTGATTCATCACAATGATAGAACCACACATCTCCGCCAATTCGCTGAGAATATGCGAGCTCACTAACACCGTCACGCCCTCCCTTGCCAACGCTTGCAAAGTCAAGCGCATCTCCCGCCGCGAAAGCGGATCCAACCCACTCGCCGGTTCATCGAGAATCATCACCTGCGGCTCATGCAAAAGCGTTTTCGCCAACACCAATCGCTGTGTCTGGCCACGCGAAAGCTTCTTACACCAAGCATTCCGCTTCTCAGTTAGGTTCACCTTCGCCAAGCATTCATCCGCTCTAGCGCGCCGCTGCGCCTTATCGCCCAATGCATGGGTATCAGCATGAAACTCCAAAAACTCACCCAGCTTCAAGTCCGACGGCACCGGCGCCAAGTCTGGCATATACCCTAACAGCTTTCGCACCTGAGCAGTCTCTTCTAACACATCTAAGCCACACATCGTGACTTCGCCATAGGTCGGCTCCATCAGAGTCGAAAGGACTTTAAAGGTGCTCGTCTTCCCCGCTCCATTTGGTCCCACCAGCCCCACCACTTCCCCGTAGGGAATTTTCAGGCTCAAGCCATCCACCGCCACAAAGTCTCCGTAGTCCACCCGCAAGTCGCGAACCTCTAGTGCATAGTCAGACATCAATTGTAAAAGTCGTCGTCAAAAAGGTCGAAGTCCGCCGGCAGCTTCAAGCCCATCTCTTGCAACCCCTCATTCACCTCTCTCTGTTGCTCGTCTTGATAACGTTCATACTCCACCCGCTGGTCTGGACGCAGCAAAGATATCACCTCCGCATTCCTTTGCTCCATGCCTAAGCCCGCTTGCGCGCCCTGCATCCCGTCAACCTCCATCCCAGATTCGTAATCATTCGAGCCCCGAGCAAAAAGGAGAAAGGCTGCATCCTGCTGCGATTCATCGAGGTCCACCACATCATGCAAGCGATGCAACTTTCGGTTCGCTTCACTCGTCACATTCTCGGTGCGCTCAAAAAGCCGGTCCTCTTGATACTCCGCAAGCTCCTCTCCTCGGAGCTCTCCCTCCATGAAGTCATCCAGATTGGCGAACTCTGCATGCTCCTCTGATGCCTGAACAAAGTCCTGAAAGGTGCTTTTCTCATCTTCCAAAACCATCCGAAACCTCTCCGCATTCGCCTCCGCCTCCATCGCCAGCCAGCCTTCCAAACGAGTTTGTTGAGCCTTCGTGAGGTCATACTTTCGCGCCATTTCTCCTGCAATCTCCTCCGCCCGCTGCTTCTCCGACGTCACTCGCATCCTCTCCAGTAAGGGAGAGACATCCGCTAACAAGGGCTTCGTCAAACTATAGACATCATCCAAATCCACCTCTTTGCCGGCTCGAATGTCCGCCGCGATATCACGCGCCGCTTGGCTGGCAGCCTCATCACCCCGTCGCCTCTCCGCCTCCAAGACCGCCAACCGATTTCGAGTCGACTTCATCTCATGCCGATGCACCTCCATCACCTCTGCCATCGAACCCTCCTCAGGAGGCAAGCTCGACTTAAACAAAGTCCCCCCCACCAGGCCAATCACAACCCCGATCACGACACCCAATACTTGTTTGATACTCTTCATCCCCTTCCTAAGAAGCACTTTGCTCCCTATCCAAACGTCACGCACGCCCAAAGTCGTCTATCTCAACAGACAACTGAGCTTCAACGAACAATTCCCCTCACGAAGTTTCCTCAGGCAGCGAAGGAAAACGCGAAAGTAAAAAGCTCATGGTCTTTCTCGCTGTCGCTTCCAAGGCCACCGCTTCTTCTTCCAAAGGATTGGGCACCGAAACACGAACCGGCCTCAGAACAACTTCCTCCGTTTCGGATTCCGGTTCCTTTTCCACCACCTGGGTAGGTCCCGAAGGACTCTTTGGATAGAGCAACACACCCGCCCCAATCACCAACGCCGCAAGCGCCCCTGCCATCCCCAAAGGAAGACCCCTCCTCGGCGATTCTAAATTCGTATGAATCCGCTGCTCCAAGCCGGGGCGAGGAGTTTCCAAGTCGTGCTCTTTTCGCAAGAGCTTTTCAATTTCAGTATCGTTCATGGGGTCAAAGGTTGGGGGTGAAGGGAAGGTTCCGAATTGAGATCCGCCGGATCCAATTTCTCTCGTAAAGTGGCACGGGCGCGATGAAGAATCACTTTCGTCGCCGACTCCGACTTTTTAAGCGAACCAGCAATATCAGCTAAAGATAACCCCTCCCGATATTGCAGCCAGAGTGCAGTAAAAGCCACTGGCTTGAGATGAATACGAGCCAAATACCAAAGGTGAGGTGCCAGATGTAAATCTATTTCCACATCCACCATCGTCTCCGATGAAGGCAAAGGCTCCGTCGGCTTTTTCTTTCGCCATGCCCGAATCGCCTCTCGTCTCGCAATAGTATAGAGCCAAGGCAAAAAAGGCTGATGAGAATCGTAACGCGAAAGAGATTTAAAGGCCCTCAGAAACGCTTCCTGAGTATAATCCTCCGCGTCCTGAATCGTATTACCCGAGCTCCGATGGAAAGCGTAAATCCTCTGGTGATGTCGAGTCACGAGCACGTTGAAAGCCGCGCGGTCTCCCTCCTGAGCACGCGCGGCCAATTCCTCGTCTGACTTCTCTTCGGTCACAAAAGTTTACTCGTCTTCGAGAGTATCCAAGTATTTCAAGAAGTCGAATACCCGCTCGGAAGGCATCTGCACTTTCGCGACAATATCGGTCTCTTCTTCCCCAAGCTCGACTTCGCTTTCGATCTCATAGTCGTCGATATCAGGGATGCTCGTCTCCACCATCGCGAATAAACCGTCAACCATCCGGCGCATGCGTTTCGCGAGCTTCCTGTCGTCAGTTGAGATTTCCAGGGTTGCCACCATCTCTTCCCCATTTTCATCCATCCGCGCCGTCATCGACTTCGCCTGTTGGAGAACTTTCATGTCCTCATCTTCGATGTCCATCTCAGCAAGATTCGCTAAGCCAAAGACCAACGGAGAACCGTCTGCCTCCTCCTTTTCCATCGCATCCTTGCGTCCACCCAAGACATCGAGCGCATACCTCAGGTGCTTCGGATGCTCTGAAAACGCGATCAATTTATCTTCTATAAAAGCGCCATGCTGAGTCTTTCCCTTATCGTCCCAGCTATGAACCGTCATCCCCTCATACTCTCGGGATTCATGCTCATCCGCGCCCCCAATGACATCCTCCATGTGCTCGCGATCAAACTCCCCTCGAATCAGCACCACCGCCTTGTCCCCCTCCCCAAAGAGAGTCATTGCTTCCATGTCTTCCAAAGGATCGAAAGCAAAAATCCGCGCCATCGCCTTCAACTCCTTACCCGCATCTTCCTTAACGATCTCCTTGAGCAGTTCGCCCACTTCAGTTTCTCCAATGGCATCCACATCTGCATGCAAGTACCACTGCGCCTTCGCTGGAATTTCCTCAAATTGAATCGGCGAAGCCAAGGTCGAAGCCGTCAAAGCCCCCAGAGTCAGTAATGTATTTTTCATAGTTACATCCAAGACTAACCACCCCTTGAGAGAAAGGTTACACCGACATCGGTGTTTCTCACAAAGAAGGTGAAGTCACTTTTCCATTGACGCGTCTCAGGTGTAACACTATTCCTGTTACACCTTCAAGTTTCTGATGCTCCCTTTCTTTCTCCAGCTCAAAGACGGTATTCCTGTCTCTGACCAAATTCTGCAAGCAGTTCGCAAGGCCGTGCTCACAGGGCAGCTGGTCAAGGGAGACCACTTTCCCTCCGTGCGAGCCATCAGTCAGGAACTCAAAATCAGTCCAACCACCGCTCACAAAGTGGTGAGCCAACTCAAGTCCGCTGGCTATCTCGTCTCTCGCCCCGGGATCGGAATGGTCGTGGGAGAACCTGACCTCCCGAACAAATCTGAATGCCTCGACCTCCTTTCTCCCGCTTGCGACGAGCTATTAATGCAAGCCCAAGAACTCGGCCTCGACCTTGAAGACGTCCTTACCGCCCTCCGCAACCATCACCGCAAATCATCATGAGCTCCATTATCGAACTCGAAAACCTCACCAAGACATTCCGCCAGGTTCCCGCCGTGAACGACCTTACCTTGTCCATTCCTCAAGGAGCCGTCACCGCCTTCCTAGGACCCAACGGAGCCGGTAAAACGACCACCATTAAGTGCCTCCTGAACCTCCAAATTCCCGACTCCGGTTACGCCAAGATTCTCGGTTGTGACTCCCGCAAACTTGGCCCCAACCAACTGCAACGCATCGGCTACGTCTCAGAGAACCAAGAACTCCCCGGTTGGATGAACGTTACCCAACTCCTCGACTACCTCCGACCCATGTATCCCGACTGGGACCGAGACTTCGAGAAAAAGCTTCTTGGTGAATTCAACATTCCCATGAAGACCAAACTCCGCTCCCTTTCCCGAGGGCAAAGAATGAAGGCTGCTCTCCTCTCCAGCCTCGCCTACCGCCCGCAGGTGGTTATTCTTGACGAACCCTTCTCCGGACTCGACCCCCTCGTGCGTGACGAATTCCTTCACGGTCTGTTAGAACTCACCGAAGTCGAGGGCTGGTCTGTCCTTATCTCCTCCCACGATATCGACGAAGTGCAGCGCCTCTGCGACCGCGTGACCATTCTCAATCGCGGCCACCTCGAACTCAATGAATCAACCGACGAGCTCATCGAACGATTCCGTAGAATCACCATTCATCTCCCAGAGACCGAAGAACTCCCCGCCGACCTGCCCGCCACATGGAGCGACATCCAAGTCTCTGGGCGCACTGTGCGCTTCATCGACCACCGTCATCAAGAAGCTGTTCTTCCTTCCCTCATTAAAGAGCACTTTCCCGCCGCCTTATCAAACGAAATCCAAACCCTCAGCCTGCGGGAAATCTTCGTCGTCTTCGCTAAATCCTTCCGCCCTCCTAACAACCCAACGAGCAAATCATGAATCTACTCCTTCATCAATGCGCTCACGAATTCCGAAAATATCGCGTCTTCGTCCTCCTCTTCTTGGCTCTCCTTTTCGTAGCTCATCTTCCCTCTCAATCGGAGTCCACGGACTGGGGATACAATCTTCTCAACTGGTCCTTCGTCCTTCTCATCAATGCTTCCGTGGGGCTACTCTTTCTCTTCCTCGTGGCCGCTCCCTTCCTCAGCGATTCCCCCTCAAAGCGAGACCGACCACTCACTACTCGTCCCCTGACCCCTTTCGCGCTCTATGGAGGGAAAGCACTCTTTGTCTTCACCGCCCTCATCCTTCCTATCCTCTCTCTCAATGCCGCCTTGATGCTCCTGCACAACGAAGTCGCAGCCTCTCTCTCCCTCACCACCCTTGATTGGCTCCTCGTTCTCAGTGCCCTAGCACTCTTGATTACGAGCTTCACCCTTCATCAGCAATCACCTCTTTCCCTCATCCTCTCGAGCCTGATTTCGATTTTAGTTTTAGTGAGCTTTTGGAACTTCCTGCAAATGCTTCATGAACTCGAGTTTCTTCCCTCCATTCTCTGGAAAAATCAATCACCTCACCGTCTTTCTCTTTTCATCACTGCCCTCTTTCTCTCTTGCGGCCTCCTTCTTCTCCTCAAGACGCAGAGCCGCAAGGAGGTTGCCTTCCCTCGTCGCTTCCTCTCTCTCGCAGGACTGCTTCTCCTCTCCCTCATAGTAGCAAACGTGCTCAACCGCTGGAGCTTCCAGCCCAACCCCCATCGCAAAACCCTCACCTCGATTCTTACGAATCCTAACCACCCCATTGACATTCAGACCCACCTGCCGAACACCTTTTCAATCGGAGATTCGGGTGCGCTCACGATAACAATACCCAAAGAGTCTCGCGCCCAATTGACCCAGCACTTCCCTGATGTCGACTACGCCTTCGAGTTCTCACGCTATGAGATTCAGAATCTTGGAGAGGCGCACTTTGAAAGTGACGGACCATCTTATCGGGAGCCGCAATTCTACAGTATTCACCTCCCCTCGGGCACTCTCGCTCCTGGATTCGAAAGACTCTTGCTGAAAACTTTTCCCGATCTTCGCGCTATCGTTCCCTACGGGAGCTGGGGGCAAGCCAACAAAGTGAATCTTCCGAGCTCGGACAGTTTTCGTAATAAGCTTCCACAAACCCCCTTCCATCTCAAGGGCTCCATTCGCATCTTGGCTGGCCAGTGGAAGATTGAAAATAGAGTTCCTCTCAATTCTCCTTCAAAGGATAATACCGTTCGAATTGTCCCGCTTGCTTGGAATTCCGACGGTCTTCATTTCTCTCTTTCCAAAGCAAAACCTCGCCGTCTCCTCTTCTCCAAAAGCGAAGAGGAAGACTCTCCCGATAACCGACTGTGCGGACTCTACCTTCCTTCTCATCAACTCATTCACTTCGGCGAAGTCAGAAAAGCAGGCAAACAGAGCAGCTCCATTTTATTAGATCACGAAGAACTTTCCATCCACTTTGATAGCCCTCAGAAGGGTCGCATCAACCTCCTTGGCGCCCAACTCGTCTTCATCGAAGCAACCAAAATAGGCTCAGCAGTCGTTCCCTATCAGAGCGAAAACTATCCCCCTTTTCCCTCTCACCGCAGGCGGCCTCCAAATGGGACTCAACTAGGAGAGGAAATTTTTCACTCGGGACAATTCGCACTTTGGTTGCGCCAAAACCAACCGAAGGCCAACGCACCAACCTCCGAAGTCGCGACTTTCCTCTACAACTTCACTTCCCATCTCGTTCGAAGCCTCCACCGCATCCACATTGAAGAGGACTTCCTAGCAGAACAACTCTCTCCCCTTGTAGAGTCTCACCTCTCCCTCTTCCTCTCCGATCTCAGTCGCTTTGAACCCAATAGTTCATTCGCGGCCATCTTTACCAAAGCCATTTCCTCTGGCATTCGCCGCGACGACAAGGACCAGCTCATCTCTGCCGCCAATGACTATCCCTTCCTCATGACGGTCCTTATTGAACGAGGATGGATACAAGAAGGAGAAGCAGTTTTTCGAAAGCACCTCAATCACCCCGATTCGGGCATGCAACAAAGAGCGGTCCAAGGGCTACTCGCATGCAACAACCCCAAAAACGATCATCTCCTCGTTTCCTTCGTAAAGAAAGACCCCGCAAATGAGCTTACTCCAATCATACTGAGGCATCCCCGAATCAAACAAGCCCTCATCAAATCAAGGTTGGGAGAGCCAGCCCCTCAGATATTCCCCTTCAGCCCGTCTAGTAACTTCCCTGCTATTTCACCCGAGCGAGCGCTTGCCCTACAGCTGGGAGACGAACAAGCCCTCGAAGACCTCTTCTTTGTTCTGAACTACACCCAGCACACATACCGCTTCCATAACAATCATCCCAGACGCTCTCTGACCAAATTCTTCCACTTCCCTCGTTTCAATTTTCAAGAACTCCAACATCGGCTGTCCAAACATGAGCCTGACGACTTCCGCTTCGATCCCATCATCGAACGCTTCGTCCCAAAAACGAACAACTCGAAAGACTAATCAATGACTACCTTCTTCAACCAGTGGAAGTGGGACTTCCGCCGTATCTTTCCGGTCTGGGCTCCTTGGATTCTTCTTCTCCTTCTGGTCGCCTTAGGCCGAACCATCCTACTCAAGAGCGACACTCACGATTCGCCGTTGATTCTTCTTTGGTCCACCACTGTAAATTTCACGCTAGCTCTCTTGGGAGCTCTTCTCGCTTCTCGCATTCTCTTCACCACGCCCTTCGGGAGCGAGGCCCCCTATTGGCGAACTCTTCCCCTCAAACCGATGACCCTCTTCTGGGAAAAGAGCAGCCTCATCCTCGTCCTTATTCTTGTTCCACTCGTCTCCAGCTTCGCCTTGCCCTTCGTTTTGTTCATTCCTAGTTGGACCTTCGTCAGGGAGACTTGCGCCCTTGCTTCGCTCCACCAAATCCACATCGTTCTCTGGATCACCCTACTCTCCGCGCTCTCTCGGCGACCTCGAAACGTTCTCCTTTGGACAGCAGGAATCCTCATTGCCCTGCCCCTTTTTTCGACACTGGCACGATTGCTCTTCCACTTGGCAATTCCCCCTTCACCTTACAATTTTCAAATAGACGGTTCTCTCCTTCTTCCCCTCGCTCTCTCGATAGGCCTCCTTCTCATTGCTTGCTATACTTCCTCGCGCTTCCGTAGTCCAAAGCCCGCCAGTTACCTTGCCCTCGTCGCTTTCTTCGCCTTCTCAACCAGCGGAGTGTTTTGGAACTATCGCTTCTACGAGCCGACCAGCCCCCAGACCATCGTTCAAAAGAGGCTCGACCTCAGAGTCCTCGCCAAGGGTGAAGAACCACTACCGAACGCAACCCTCATCACTCCCCAGCTCACCGCCAATCTTCCCGCCGGACAGCTTCTTTTTCCCAGAGAAATGGAATGCTCCTTTGAAGGAAACCACTCATTCTTTCGTCTCAGAGAAAGCTTCCAGCTCGCGCCTCAACTTACTCGCCTACTCCCCCCCTCGGCAGAAAGGGAGCGCATCCCGGCTAACGATAGCTTCATGCCTCCTGAATGGACTTCTGACATTTCATCCCCACTCCATATCAGGGGATCCTATTCCGGTATCTTGTTAGAACCTCATTTGGCAGTCACCATTCCGCTGCAAGAAGGCGCTTCCTCTCTCTTCGACAAAACCAGTCGCTTCAAGATCCTTTCCGTTGACGAAGAAGATGCCAGCTTCAACTTTCATATTGCGGGACTGTTAACCTCTCTCGAGAGCCGCCTCCACGAAATGTATTTTCGTCCTGGTGCCCTCTCGCTGACCAAGAGACCGATTGGACTTCTTCTCAGAGACCCCACCAGCAACACTCTCTTCTCTTGCAAATACCGATTCATGGGTACGAATTTTTCCAGCAGCCCCATTCGAAAGATCCAGTTCAGATGCCATCTCGACAAAGCCGACGCCACTTACCTCCAAGAACTTTCCTCTTCCACAAAAGCTCTCTCTCAGCTGGAACTCCTCGTCTTCACCTACCAACAAACAGATTCCGTCTTTGGAGACTTCCAGCGTGAGAACTGGATCCCCTTTGGTAGTGAGGAAAAAACCACCCCCAAACCTAAAGAAAAAATTCGCTGGTCCATTGCTCACCTTTCCCAAAATCCCTCGAAGGAAGAAGTTGAAGCCTACCTCGACCTCATTCTCTACGACCTCGCCGACGATATCGACCCAGTCGAGAAAAAATTGGCACGGAGCAAATACCACGTGTTGAGCAAAGGACACCTCCCCGCCCTCATCAAGCGTTTGCCTGTTCCCCCTCCTGCACAACAGCTCGCCTTGGAGACTCTCACTCAATTTGCAGATGAGTCCCATCTCCCCTCTCTTCTAACAGCTCTCGAGCATGACCCGTCCCTAGCGACCCTCTTCTCCAAAAAAGGCTGGACCAAGGAGGCAGCTCCTGTGCTCTCCTTCTTGCTTCGAAACCGCCACCACATCCCTCAGGACTCCATTCAAAATGTCTTCACCATCGTAGCATCTGCCAAAGACCCCCAAACCTACCCCGACCTCGCTTGGCTCTTCACTCAAGCCAGATACCGGCACCGCACCCTTGCCCAAACTCTCTCAGCTCTCCCCAACTTTCCTTTGGCTCAGACCATCGAAGAAGCCCGATTACTCCGGTTCAACGCAAGAAGCAGCAATCACGAAGAACTAGGCTACCTCGCCGCCAAAACAGGAAACAAAGAAGCGCTCCGAGAGCTGATCACTTCTCTCGTCCTCTCCTCTTCCTCATCAGCTTCCCAGCACTATCAATGGCTTGACGAACTCGTTGACCAAAAAAGCGGAGAAGATGCCATCGCCTGGAGCCACCAGCATTTCGAAACGCTCGTATTTGATTCACAACGACACTCCTACGCTCTTCCTCGGTCCTAGCAAGACACTGATTTCAAGAAGCAGAACGAATTCAGACTTGCATTCCCACCTCAAAAGAACATTGTTCATGGTAACAACTTTCCTTTCTTTTGACCCTCCAAAAAAAGCTCTCTATTCTCGCCGACGCCGCCAAATACGACGCCTCCTGCGCCAGTAGCGGCACCGACAAGCGAGACTCCTCGGGAAAGAATTCTAAAGCCCTCGGCTCCTCCGGCGGAGCAGGAATCTGCCACAGCTACGCCCCCGACGGACGCTGCATCTCCCTCCTCAAGGTTCTCCTCACCAACGCCTGTATTTACGACTGCCACTACTGCATCAACCGGCGCTCCAGCGACACCCCACGCGCGCGCTTCACTCCGCAGGAAGTGGTAAAGCTCACTCTCGACTTCTACAAGCGTAACTACATCGAAGGCCTCTTCCTCAGCTCCGGCATCATTCGCAACCCCGACTACACCATGGAGCAAGTCAACGAGATTGCCCGCTCCCTGCGCGAAGACCATCACTTCCGCGGCTACATCCACCTCAAAACCATCCCCGAAGCCTCCCAAGAGCTCATCGACCAGGCTGGCAAATACGCCGACCGCATCAGCATCAACATCGAGCTCCCCACTCAGGAAAGTCTCGCCACTCTCGCCCCCGAAAAGAACCTCCGCCGCACGCGTCAAGCCATGGGCGGCATCCGAATGCGAATCGAAGAAAACAAAGAAGCCCGCCGCAACAAAACCGTCTCCCGCGCCGCCAAACCCAAAGCCTTCTCCCCCGCCGGTCAATCCACCCAAATGATTATCGGAGCCGACGACGCCAACGACCACCAAATCCTCCACCGTAGCAACGACCTTTATAGTAGTTACAAAATGCGGCGCGTCTATTACTCCGCCTACAGCCCCATCCCCGACTCCTCCCCCATTCTCCCCGCCAAATCTCCACCCCTCATTCGCGAGCACCGTCTCTACCAAGCCGACTGGCTCCTCCGATTCTACGGCTACTCCGTCACCGAAATCGCCAACGAGCAACACCCCACCCTCGACCTCGATCTCGACCCCAAACTCTCATGGGCCCTCCGCAATCGCACCTCCTTTCCCATCGACGTCAACCGCGCCTCCAAAGACGACCTCCTCCGAATCCCCGGCATTGGCGTCCGCTCCGTCAGCCGCATTCTACAAAGCCGCCGCCATCACGCCCTCCGTCTCCAAGACCTGCAAACCCTCGGCGTCTCTCTCAAGAAATGCCGCCCCTTCCTCATCACCCTCGACTACCATCCCGCCCCCAATTTGTTAGAGGGCGACAAACTGCGCCAACTCTTCCTGCCACCCCCCGCTCAACTCGAACTCGACTTCACCCAAAACCGCCCACCCCAAACCACCAAAGCCATCGCCCTCAGCGCCGCCACCGGTGAAATTTAGGTAACGGGAGCCCTCACGGGAGCGCGGCTTTGCAAGCCGCCCCACTGCCAGATTCAAACAACGTCCTTTCATATCTCACACCAACCCTCAGCGGCTTGCAAAGCCGCTCTCCCCTTCGTCACATGTTCTACCAGCCAGAAAAGACAATCTCAAAAACCGAGAACAACCTTCCTCACTGGCAACAGGAGCAAGTCTGGATCTTTGTAACCTTCCGCCTCGCAGACGCCCTTCCCATCCGACTACTGAACAAATGGCAAGAACACCGCTCAGCCTGGCTTTCCCACAATCCTCCTCCAAGGAACGAAAGACAAGAATCCGAATACCATCAACTTTTCAGCGAGAAAATTGATTCTTATCTCGATGCCAATTACGGATCCTGCCTTCTGCAAAAACCTGAAAATTCAGCCATCGTAGCTAACGCTTTACACCACTTCGACAACCAGCGCTATCTCCTCCAAAGCTTTGTCGTCATGCCGAACCATATCCACATTCTTTTCTCACCCCACGAAGGTCATTCTCTTTCCGATATCATTCATTCTTGGAAACGCTTCACCGCCAGAGAAATCAACAAAATGGAAAAGAGAAGAGGCCCTCTCTGGCAACCTGACTACTGGGACCGTCTCATCCGGCACGAAGCACACTTCAAAGCCACTCAAACTTACATCCATCGAAACCCAAAAAGACTCCCCACAACCAAATACCGCTTCTACGAAAGAGAATAAACGGGAGCGTGGCTTTGCAAGCCACCCCACTGCCCGATCAAAACAACGTCCTTTCATATCTCACACCAACCCTCAGCGGCTTACAAAGCCGCTCTCCTCTTCCATGCACCCTGCTTCCATCGAACCCAACCTCGCTTCCTGGCGCGAACAAGCCCGCGAACTTCTTCGAGGCCGTGTCCCGCCCCACAAAGTCCTCTTCGAAGACGGCACTCAAACAAACTCCCTCTTCAACGACTCCCTCGCATCAGTTCAAGAAGCCAAAGCCCACTACAACCCCCGCGACCTCACCGAAATCCGCACTCCCAAAGCCTTCCTCGAACTCGCCACCCTCGTCGCCTGCCACCGCGACCCCGAACGATGGTCCCTGCTCTACGAAGTCATTTACCGCATCAACAACGGCGAAAAAAACCTCCTCCGCATCTCAACACACTTTCTCACTCGGCGCCTCGAATCTCTCGCCAAAGAAATCTCCCGCGACCGCCACAAGATGAAAGCCTTTGTCCGCTTTCGCAAAATCGGCGAACACCCCGACACCGGCCGCGAGCAGTTCGTGGCTTGGTT
The DNA here is from genome assembly GCA_051251855.1 of Roseibacillus sp. GTDB lineage: Bacteria > Verrucomicrobiota > Verrucomicrobiia > Verrucomicrobiales > Akkermansiaceae > Roseibacillus. The sequence continues at coordinate 61,280 of JBPOGI010000006.1, read as the reverse complement.
CGAGCCCACCCACTCCATCGTCGAGCTCACCGCCCCCTTCTTCGCCAAACGCTTTACCTCCTTCGACTGGTCCATCCTCACCCCCGACCGCTGTGCCCATTGGGACGGAAAAGAGCTCACCTTCACCAAAGGCGTCGATTCCTCCCAAGCCCCCAAAGTCGACGAACTCGAAGACTACTGGCGCACCTATTATGCCAGCATCTTCAACCCCGCCCGCCTCAAGCTCAAAGCGATGCAATCCGAGATGCCCAAAAAGTATTGGAAAAACCTCCCGGAAGCCCCCCTCATCGCCGAGCTCACCTCCACCGCCTCTCACCGTGCCATCGATATGGTCGAGCAAGGCCCCAATCTCGACCGCGCTCATGTCTCCGCCAACACCCCCCTCGGAGCTCAACACCCCGACACCGACCAACTCGGCCTAGCCCCCATCGAAGCCCTCGCCCAAGCCCAAGACCTCTCCCTGCAACAAATCGACGAAGCCGCCACCGCCTGCCGTCACTGCCCCCTTTACGACGCCGCCACCCAAACCGTCTTTGGCGAAGGCCCACCCGACGCTCGCATCATGATCATCGGCGAACAACCCGGAGACCAAGAAGACATCTCCGGCCGCCCCTTCGTCGGCCCCGCCGGAAAGCTCCTCGACCAAGCCCTCCAAGAAGCCGGCCTCAACCGAGAGGAACTCTACCTCACCAACACCGTCAAACACTTCAAATTCAAACCTCAAGGTAAGCGCCGTCTCCACGACAAAGCCAGCAAAGAAGAAGTCCACCACTGCAAGCCCTGGGTCCTCGCTGAAATCCTCAAAATCCAACCCGACGTCATCATCACCCTCGGCAACACCCCCGCCCAAGCCCTCATCGACTCCAAATTCCAAGTCCTCAAACAACGCGGCATCCAACCCGATCCCCTCCCCCACCTCGCCCCCAAAGTCATCGCCACCATCCACCCCAGCTACCTCCTCCGCCTCCCCGACCCAGCCGAAAAAGAGAACCAACTCGCAAGCTTCATTAAAGACCTCAAGCAAGCACTCCTGTAGAACCTTCAACGCAGAGTCGCAGACAACGCGGAGTGAACGCAGAGACTTTCCTTTAGGATAAAAAAGAGATTTGAAACAAAGCGAGACCTCTATGCCTCTTTAACAAACTCAAATTATAGTCTCTGCGACAACTTTGTGCTCTCTGCGGCTCTGCGTCGAAAAAATGCTACCCGATCAAAACTTCGTGGTCTTCGTGCCCTTCGTGGTTCAACCTCCCTTCAACCACTTTCCCATGAAACACTTCCCCGAACTTCAACTCACCCCCGTCTCCGCCCGAGTCCTCGGTTGCCTGTTAGAAAAACAAGTCACCACCCCAGACCTCTACCCCCTCACCCTCAACAGCCTCCTCACTGCCTGCAACCAAAGCTCCTCCCGTCACCCCGTCACCAACTATACCGCTGACGACGTCTCCGAAGCCATCCGCCTCCTCTCCGAAGACTACCTCGTCACCAAAGTTCTTGGCGGTCGCTCGCCCAAATACGAACACGAACTCACCGACGTCCTCGACCTCACCGACCAAGAGCGGGCCGTCCTCACCGTCCTTCTCCTTCGTGGAACCCAAACTACCGGCGAACTCAAGACCCGCACCGAACGACTTTACAACTTCGACTCCCTCGACCAAATCGAAGAAATCCTCACCACCTTCATCGACTACCCCCATGGCCCCCTCGTCGAGCGCATCCCCTCCGGCGCAGGACGCCGCGTCGAAACCTTCCGCCACCTCCTCGCCGAAGACGACACCAGCAACGAAAGCGAAGAATCCTCCCCCGAAGACAACGACTGGAAACAAGAAATGGAAGCCCGCCTCGCTACCCTCGAAGCCCAAGTCGCAGCCCTTCAATCCCGAAACCAAACTTAAAACACCAAAAACCTTCGCGTCTTTGCGCCTTAGCGGTTCAAATCCTCTCCCTTGCCCGAATCCCTCCAACCCTTTCTCGCCGAGCAATCGTGGCTTCACCGCTTCGACGAGCACGTCCTTGTGATGGGCAAAAAGCTCGCTAAAAAACCCCTCCTCCCCGACCTCGCTCTCGACGAAACCGAAGACGGCTCCGTCCAACTCACCGCCACCAGCGAGGAGCAACAAGTCGAAGTCAACCTCTGGCCTGAGGGCAACAACCAATGGGACTTCGACACCGCCTGCAGCTGCGACCACGCCCACAACTGCCCCCACGCCGCCGCCGTCCTCTTTCTCACCGCCAAACCCAACACCTTCACCCGCCTCCTCCGCGAAACTGCCCCCACCGAACCCGACACTGGGAGCGCTGGTCTGCGACCGGCCCCATTGCCTGATCAAACACAGCCCGATCAAATCCCGTCCAACACCCCACACAAACCCACCTTCCACCTCCACCTCACCCCCGAGCCCGTCGCCTCCAAAGTCACCCGCCTTCTCCTCCAAGCCCTCCGCCAACAAGACCGCGAAATCTGGCTCGTCGCCCGCCCCACCCTCCAATACGGCCCCAACGAATCCCCACTCTCCCAGCTCCCCCACGAAACTCCCTTCCCCCGCGACCTCGCTCTCGAACGCCGCGCCCTCGAACAACTCACCAAACTTGGACTCACCTCCATCGCCGCGCAACCCTCCTTCCGCTTCATGCTCGGGATGGCGGCCAAAGGCCAAAAAGACGGCCAACTCCCCGACGAAGCATCCGCCTTTTTCCCCGAGCCCTACCACAGCACCCCCGACCTCTACTGGCCTTGGTTCCGTGCCACCGCCATCCCCAAGCTCGAAGCCGCCGGCTGGACCGTCACCGTCGATGAAGACTTCGGCCACCACCTCTACGACGTTTCTAGTAGCGACCTCGATGCCCGCCTCGACGAAGTCCCAGGCGGCTGGTTCACCCTCAGTGTCGGCTTCGATGTCGATGGTGAATCCTTCGACCTTCTCCCCATCCTTCTCAAGCTGTTAGAAAGCGATATTGTCGACCAACTCGCCACCAAAGCTCCCACCGACAAACACCTCGTCTACCTCCCCAACGGAGCCGCCCTCCACCTTCCCGTCGACCGCCTGCGCCAAATCCTCAACCACCTTTCCGTCGTCCTCGACCCCGACTTCCCGCTCCATCCCGTCGACGCCGCAGCCATCGCCGAGGAGTTCGACATCAAGACCACCAGCCCCGCTCTCAAGAAACTCCGCAAAAACCTCTCCGAACAAAAAGAAACAGCCAAGAAGGAAAAACCCGAAGGCCTGCAAGCCGACCTCCGCCCCTACCAACAAATCGGCTACGAATGGATGGCCACTCTTGCAGAGAACGACCTCCACGGCATCCTCGCCGACGATATGGGCCTTGGTAAAACCATCCAGACCCTTGCCCTTCTTCTCGCCAGCAAAGGCAGCGAAACCACCCCCTCTCTCGTCATCGCCCCCACCTCGGTGGTCCCCAACTGGGCTGCCGAAGCCAAAAAGTTCGCCCCCAGCCTCAAGGTCCTCACCCTCTCCGGCTCCAAGCGCGCCAAAGCCTACCCCTCCATTCCCCACGCCGATATAGTCATCACTTCATTCGCCCTCCTCCAGCGCGATATTGAAAAACTCAAGAAGCACACCTTCAAATTCGCTATCCTCGACGAAGCCCAGCTCATCAAAAACCCCCAGGCTAAAGTCAGCATCGCCGCCCGCGAACTCAAAGCACAACACCGACTCTGCCTCAGCGGCACTCCCGTCGAAAACAACCTTACCGAACTCTGGTCCCTTTTCCACTTCCTCATCCCCGGGTTTCTCGGTGACCTCAGCGCTTTCCGCACCCGCTACCAAAACCCCATCGAAAAAGAAGAAAACATCGAACGCCGCGACGCCCTGCGTGCCCGCCTCTCTCCCCTCATTCTGCGCCGCACCAAAGACGAAGTCGCCAAAGACCTCCCTCCCAAGACCATCCTCGTTCACCCCATCGAACTCACCACCGTCCAAAAGGACCTCTACGAATCCGTCCGCGTCACCATGGACAAGCGCGTGCGCGATGCCATCGCCGAGCGCGGGATCTCGCAATCACAAATCACCATCCTCGACGCCCTTCTCAAGCTGCGCCAAATCTGCTGCCACCCCGACCTCGTCAGCAACACCGACTTCCTCCCCCCCGACCAAGTTCCCAAGCAGCCCAAGTCCGCGAAACTCGATTACCTCATGGAGCTGTTAGATATCCTTTTCGCCGAAAAACGCCGCGTCCTCCTCTTCTCGCAATTCACCTCGATGCTCCAACTCATCGAGAACGAGCTCATCGCCCGCAAGACCCCCTACCTCAAGCTCACCGGCTCCTCCCAAGACCGCGGCGGCCTCGTCAAAAGGTTCCAGGAAAACGAAATCCCCATCTTTCTCATCTCCCTCAAAGCCGGCGGCACAGGACTCAACCTCACCGCCGCCGACACCGTCATCCACTACGACCCCTGGTGGAACCCCGCCGCCGAAGCCCAGGCCACCGACCGCGCCTACCGCATCGGCCAGACCAAGCCCGTCTTCGTGCACAAACTCCTTTGCGCCAACACCGTCGAAGACCGCATTCACCGCCTGCAACAACAGAAGGCCCTCCTCGCCGACTCCATCCTCTCCGCCGCCAGCCAAGGCGTCCCCGACTCCGAAACCCTCTCCCAACTCCTCGCCCCCATCGGCAGTTAGGGCAGGTAACGAAACGCCAACAGTCTCATCTCATCTTTTTCGTTCTGCAAGGAGTGGGAATTGATAGTTATTGACGGAGCTACCATCGCATGAATGATAGGGATTGCATATTTAGCGCGCACAAAATCTTTATCGCCTTCAATTCAGTGGATTGAGAAAGTTTTTCACTCTCGCGTTTCTAACAGAAAAAGCACCATGAAACCGACACTTGTCTCTGTATTTAGCCTATTGATTCTCTTCCCACACTTTGCTCACGCAGAGTGGTTTCTTCACCGCTCAACAGAGACAAGTAACCCGAGTAACTCAACCCGTCTCGCAGCACATCTTACCCCCAATAGCGGGTCCAAAATCTTCATCAGTCCTTCTCAGAGCGCCCTTTCCGACAAACATAATAATATCAGTTACGGCCTTTGGTATCCCTCCCCTCAATGGGCCATCTTTCGGGAAGACAGGCAAATCCTCCCTCCTCGTTTTGAGTTTTCAATCTATGTCGCAGAAGCCGGAGATACCGCTTTTACTCATACCCACCTTCATAGCGAGCAGACTTCTTTTCGCATCAGCTACATTGACCATCCTTCTTTAAATAATTCTCCCAACGCCTTTCCGTTCCTCACTCAGAACTGGGGCACCAACGGTGTTTACAACCCAATCTTTGTAAACACAATAGGCTACGACAGCACTGCTGGTAAGTGGTTCATCGATGCCGTTAATAATTTCGATGAGTTTACGCGGATCCCCAACAATGCCCGCTTTAATATTCTCGTTCGTACTGCAGATTCGAATACCTACCGCCACACCGTTTCAACGGACTCTCTCACAAGCCCGCTAGACCATCCTAGCCTCAATGGAAACCCCGAGGCTCTTCTCCTAGTCGCTCACGAACGTCAGAATGACGATCTTCAAGACCATTTTACCCGCGTTCAGTCTCGCTACGACACTTCCTCCCAACGCTGGGTCCTAGAATCCCTTCGCGGTTCTGACCTCCGCGAAGATGCGCAATATCTCATTACCCTGACTGCCGCGACTGACGTCCCCGTTCCTACTCTTACCATCAACCCTGAGCCACCTCGAAACCTCATTTCCATTCCCACTGAATTCGGGCAATCCTATCAGATGCAAGCCGCTGAAGACCTAGAAACTTGGCTTGATGAAGGCATTGCATTTCCCGGAGATGGAACGACTCAAATCTACCCCACCGCAGCTGTCCTTCCTTCTCAGAATTATCGTATCGTTCGCACGCCAGAGTAGGCGAACTTCCGATATTCTCTCTAGCCTTCGATCCCCTTCTCCCAACTCCTCGCCCCCATCGGACAATAAGGGAGCAGGGACATTCCTGTCCCTGAACTACGGTCGGTCCTACTTAAGGACAGAAATGTCCTTGCTCCACTGGGAGCGCCGGTTTGCAACCGGCCCCACCGAACCGTTCCCTACTACCACGTTTTCAAGGCCCCCTTTGACACCCAACAGTGACCCTCTTATCATCCCGCCATGGCCCTCACCAAATATCTTCTCCTCCTTGCCTTATCCGGCTGTCTCATGGGTCAAAGAATCGATATCGCTCGCACTTCTCTCACCCTTCCGAACGAGAACATCACTTTCGGCGAATTCACCATGATCGATGCCAATGGAGATGGACACTTCCTCTTCGTGAACCACGCGTTCCTCTCTGACCTTCCGAGTACCGAAGATGAGTTTCTCTTCGTCTCGGATGCCGCAGGCAATCTCACCCTCGCCATCACCGAAGGTGAAACTTCACCGGATGGACTGGGCACTCTCGGAACACTGAGCTTCACCGGCGAATTGGCACCGATTTTAGGCCAAGAGGGCGACATCGCACTCACCAATATTCTGCAAGGAACTTCTGACCCCAAAACCGTTCTCGCCTGGGATACAAACTCAGGACTGAGACTCGTTGCGCGAGAAGGAAAGCCCTATCCCGATGGAAGTTCCGACGAATTCGAGGACTTTCTCAAACCAGTTAGTATTTCCCAGACAGGAAGCGTCACTCTCACCGCAATGAGGGACGAGGAGATTATTTTTCAAGAGGGCATCGGCCAAAGTCTCTCCACCATCAGACCCTTCGAGATTACGGGAGGCGACATTCTTCGTCAGAATCGATTCGTCGACGCCACCGACTCAGGCGAACTCGTGCTCGGCGCTCTTTATCGCCAACCTTCTCCCAGCCTTCTCACCACCGGCATCTTCGACATCGTGGGTGACAACACTCTCATCAACCGAGCTCTGCGAGGAGAATCCGCTCCAACTTCGAGTGCTTCATTTGATGGGGTCTTTGGAACTATCGGCACCGATTTTCAACTCAATGCTTTCCGCTCAATTGCATTTTTCTCCACCATCAATGAGGAAACCACTTTCGGCAACGGTGTCTTCTTCCAGCAGTCAAGTGGAGCCCCCAAGCAAACAGTCATCCGAGAAAACGAAATCCTAACAGGCGGAGCTTTAGCAAACCAGACGGCCACCTTTGTCGGTGAAAGTTTTGGAGTCTTGGGCGACACCACTTTTCTCCTCGCGGACGATGAAACGGTCTACGTGAGTGGCCCCGTCATCATAAATCCCGAAACAAGTGACCGTGCCGCTCTCATTCGTTGGACTCCTAACAGCAGCCCCGAAGTCCTTCTCGTCGGCGACGAAATCCTCCCAGACGCAAGCCCCACGGTCACTCTCGACGAGATCGCTCTCCAAGACGTCTCCGCCAACGGGACCGTCGCCTTTCAAGCACTCGGTTCTAACAGCATCAATTATCCCTACCACTATCATCCTGAGACCGGTCTCACTTTGTTAGCCAACCTCGGTGATTCTCACCCAAGCGGCACCATCATCCTCCCCGTCAACCTCGGGCCCGAACTGGACGACAATGGCGACGCCATTTTCACCTTCACCATCCAAGAGAACAATTTCATTGAGCGCGTTCTCACCCTCTTCGACGCCGGAATCTCCGCCACAGTTTCCCCAACCACCCTGCCGGCCCCCTGCATCACGGTCACCGCAAATACCTCAACGGTCAGCATCAGCGAAGTCCCCAACGGCCTCTCCCTACAACTGCAAATTCTCGATGAGACGAATTACCAGTTCATTGACTTCGGTTCACCCGTGCTCTCGGCTAATTCCACCGCCACCCTACCCGGACCCAATCCTACCACCGTTCCCGGAGCTCTGCTTCGCATCGCAGTCGCCGATTAGCTCTAAGCCCTCCGACCACAGCCCTATCCTTTGGAGAGCGTTGATTCACTTCACACTTTGGAAACCAACTTGGCAAAGAAGGCCCGCACAAGTGATTCTCTCCGCTCTGCAACCAGCGAAAGGAAGAGTCCAACGCCCCTTGTATCTCGAGGATTCTTAATCGCGAATCCAAAGTTCAAGCCGATCCCACCACCGACAAAGAAAAAGCAAAGGCTGGCCCCATCATGATCACCGGTATTCCCGGACATCTCATTGAAGACATCGAAGGTTTCCAAGAAAACTGAATTTCTTATTCGCCCAAAGAGAGCCTTCTCTTAAATTTGAATCTAATGAAGCCGTGACAGTTCCCCAGGAAGAGCTTACCTGATTCTTAAAGCGACGTGATTACAAACAACTCTTCTTCCAAATCTACAGTAGAGAGAGGCCGACTCTTCAACAAAAGCTCGGTCACAAACCTCATTGCGATTCTACTGACAGTTGTTGGCCTCTTTTTGCCTGAGCCTCAGCGCGGACCGGTTTTGAATATTGGATTATTTGCGTTCTCGGGGGCGCTAACGAACTGGTTGGCAATTCATATGCTCTTTGAGAAGGTGCCTGGATTCTACGGCTCTGGGGTGATTCCGGCTCGCTTTGAGGAATTTAAGGTAGGGATTCACCAGCTCATCATGCAGCAATTTTTCACGCAGGAGAATGTGGCGCGTTTTTTTGAGGGTCCGGATGGAGGCGGGAAGGCCGGAGTTGATTTGTCCCCTCTTATTGATTCAGTGAATCTCGATCCTTCGTTTGAGGCTTTGAAGACGGCGGTGATGAATTCGCAATTCGGAGCCACGCTTTCCATGTTTGGAGGAGCCACGGCACTGGATCCCATTAAGCCTGACTTCGTGGAAGAAATGCGAGGGTCAGTGAAGAACATCGTCTCTTCAGATGACTTTCAGGAGAAACTGCAAGCGCTCATGACCGGAGGCGGCAGTGGTGCGGACCATTCAGAGCTGTTGGATCGAGTGAGTGTTATTGTTGAGAAGCGTCTGGAAGAATTAACACCTCAGCTGGTGAAGGAAATTATCCAGCAAATGATTCGCCAGCATCTGGGGTGGTTGGTGGTTTGGGGTGGAGTCTGTGGGGGCTTGATAGGTTTAGTGGCGAGCCTCGTGAAAGTGTTTTGATTCAGGAGTAGAAGTGCCCCAGAGTCATCGAGTTCAACTCTTAAGGTTCTCTAGCAGATAAAGCGTGAGCGGGATCGCGCAGCCACCCATTGCGAGGGTAAGAATAATAATGATACGTCGGCGCCACTCTCCGCCTTCTCCCCGCCCGCGAAGACCAGCAAGCCAGAAGTTGAACGCTGCGCCCAAAATAACGGTCACGACATTGGTCCCAAAGAGGAGGGCTGCTCCGGTGGCCGTACTGTATTTCCCCAAACCAAAGGCGATTCCAACGGTGGCGATCGGAGGGACCAGCGCCGCTGCAATAGCTACTCCAGCAAGGGCCCCGCTCAACTTCGGCCGAGCCAGGCAATAAGACGCCGCCACCCCTGAGACAAAGGCGATCCCTAAATCTAACAAAGTTGGCCTCCCTCGTGCCCACAACTCATCAGTCATCGAGAAGCCGGTCCATTTTGCTAAGAATCCAGTCGCCAGCCCAATTAGTAGGGCCGCCAAGAATCCAAGAGCAACCGCCTTGATACTCCGGGCCCAAAGTGGCCAGTTGCCTTGGACAAGAGCGAGGCCACTACCAATGAGAGGCATCATTAACGGAGCCACTAGCATAGCACCAATCACCACTGCTGCACTATTAGATAACAATCCCAAGGAAGCAATCATAGTAGCCATTGCCATCAGGGCCGCAAAGTCGAAGTTCCAGCGTGCTTTCCCCTCGATTTCCTCCATCAGGGCAATGCGGTCTTCACGGGAGAGTTGAGGTACGCTTAGCGCGATGCGGCCAGCCACCCACTCCCGAAAACGATGGCTCACTGGCTTGGGTGAGCGCAATACCGCTACCGCCAAACCTTTCTCGGCTTCCACGAAGCGCGAAGGCACAATCCCGAAGAGCTTTCGCCGCAGCTTGCCCTGACTCCCTGCCCCGACAATCACGAGACCGTATTTCCCCTGTTCTACTTCCTTACGAATTCCCTCACGGGCGTTCCCGCTCAAAACCACCTTGCGCCTCACTTTCTCAACCGGAATATCGGCTCGCTCGATCGCCTTCCCCAAAAACCGATCTCCCACGAGGTGGGAGACCTCATCGGCATCCACCGTGACGAAAAGAGCTGTCACATGATCAGGCGCGAAACCCTGTGCGAGCTTGAGCGCTCGGCGCGAATGCCGCCCGCCCGAACAGGGAACCAAAACCTCTCGGCTATCCGGCATTCCTTCTCCCAAGCGCATGACCAACACAGGGCAACCTGCTTGCTCAAAGAGGTCTCGCGAAAAGATGGCATCAGGTTCTTCTCGGTTAGACGACTCATGCTTGCCCACGACAAGCAATTCGGTGTCTCCTTTCGCGAGATACTCCAAGACAAGGTCCATTCGCTTGTTCGAGCGGCACCACGAGAGATGAGCCCAGTCGGGCAGAGAATCGCGCATCCGCTGCACCCAGGCTTCCTTTGGTTCCTCCTTGGAGACGGTGCCGCCTTCCTTACCGTCCATTGCAACGATAATTTCTAACGACGAACGACTGCCCTCCGCAAAGCGGCTTGCCCAAGCAAACATCTGGCTTGCTTCTGCTTCGTTACGAATCACCAAAAGAATCATCTCTCAAAATTCTGCCTGTTTTCGAGCATGACCACAAACCTAGAACGGCGTCACAAAAAAGCCCGAGTCCTAAGACTCGGGCTCCACCATATTATCTACCAGATAATGAGATTACTTAGGCTCAAGGCCTTCAAGAAGAGAAACCTCTCCAGTGTGTAAAGAGTAGAGACCTCCTACGATCTTGATTTTTCCTTCCTTCTCGAGGTTAGCGAGCACTTCGCTACGCTCTCGCAGGTCCGCAACAGTCTGGCGCACGTTTTCTTCGACGACAGCAGCTACGAACTCTTTATTCTTCGAATTCTTCTGGTCGTCTTCAAAGCCTTCCACGGCCTCGACGGAAGGAGTGATCTCCGCTAACAGTTCAGTCAAATTACCCAACTTCACATGGTCGCAAGCCCCCTTCACCGCGCCACAGGCCTCGTGACCGAGAACCATAACTAGCTTCACGCCAGCTGCGGCCGATGCAAATTCCATGGAACCCAACTGCTCCACGCCCTCGACGTTACCCGCCACGCGGCCAACGAAGATATCACCGATGCCTTGGTCGAAGACTTGCTCAACAGGAACACGAGAATCAACACAGGAAAGAATATAAGCCTTAGGATACTGGCCAGTTGAAGTCTGCTCGATACGCGCCTCAACATTAGCCTCAGTCAATTCGCCCGCTACAAAACGCTTATTGCCCGCCATCAAATCCTTCAATACTCCATCAGGAGTGAGGGTCTTTTGAACATCTGCAGAGGGAGCCAGATTGGCGGTGTCCGCCTGAAGTGGCAAAGTCAGAGCAGCAGCACAGAGGGCAAACACAACAGTTACATTTTTCATCAGTTTATTTATTTTTCTTTGGGTCAAACGGGACTTACCTGCCCCGTTCCTAAAACACTAACCGCCTATTTGATAGGCGCAACATTTTTCGTGACATTTTTTTCACGTTTTAAAAGACCGGCCCTTTTCCCATCTTCAACATTATCCGTAACGCATTTGTTAAGAATTCATTAACACCATCACCGCCTCAAGTTCACTTCGCAGGCTCTGCTCTAAAATGCCCTTCCCTTTCGAAAAATTTTCCCCAAAAGAGGGCAAACTGAAGGTTCCTTTCAAGTCAGCACCCATCCGTGGAAAGGTCGCTTCCGCCGCCGCCAAAACGCTGGCTCCGCCTCGGCCTCCGGGAGAAGTCGCCAAGAGAATCATGGGTTTTCCTCCCCAGACCTCGTAGCGCTCCCGCGACGCCCAATCATAGAGATTCTTAAACGCGGCGGTGTAGCTTCCATTGTGCTCCGCCAGAGAAACCACAAGGGCATCGTGGGCATCAATCTGAATCAGAAAATCTTTCGCTGCTTGAGGAATCCCCTGGGACTCTTCCTCATCGACTGAAAAGAGAGGGACGTTAAAAGAGCGGAGATCGAGATCCGTAACTTGAGCTCCAAGAACAAGCGAAGCGGAATAGGCCGCAAACTGACGATTGATCGATTGTGAACTGGTTGAACCTCCCAAAGAAAGAATTTTCATCACACCCAAGCTCACCTTTCACGTTCCTATGTCAAAAGAGAATTCTCCCAGCCATCCCGTGGTCATTGAATTTTGAATCTCCTATGAATACATGGACCCCCATTGACGTTTCATGAACCACCGATAGAATATCTTGATGACTAAAGCATTTTCCTCCCACCGCCTTTTAAAAGTCTCTGCCCTCGCAGCAGCCTCCGTCCTTGGACTGTCTAATTGCACCACTACCAACGCTTACACAGGTCAGCAGCAAATCTCGAAAACCGCGGCTGGTGCCGGAATCGGAACCCTCGTCGGTGCTGGCTTAGGAGCTATCATTGGCAACAATACTGGCGACGGCGATGCAGGACGGGGAGCCCTCATTGGAGCAGGAGCTGGACTGTTAGCAGGCGGAGGTATCGGTCAATATATGGACCAACAAGAAGCCCTCATCCGACGCCAACTAGAAGGCACTGGGGTGAGTGTTACCCGCGAAGGTAACAACATCATTCTCAATATGCCCCAAGACATCACCTTTGATGTCGGCCAAGATGCTCTTCGCTCCGAGATGACCGGCGCACTCAATTCTGTGGCGCTTGTGCTGAATAAATTTGATAAGACCATGGTCACCGTCGAAGGGCATACTGACTCAGACGGCAGCAACTCTTATAACCAAAACCTCTCCGAGCGACGTGCGCTCCGCGTTTCTAACTACCTCGCTAGTCGCAGCGTCAATGGCCAACGCCTCATCACCCGTGGTTATGGCGAAACCCAACCCATCGCTTCCAACAGCAGCAGTGCGGGCAAAGCGCAAAACCGTCGCGTCGAGGTTCACATCGTCCCCAGCCAGCAGTAGCTAGCTACTCCAGCAACGTCGCGATCTAACCGCGGCGTCGCTCCAACAGATTCAGCATCAGGAAAGAAAGAAGGAGGTTCAGCTCCTCCTGTGCTGAAAGGTCGCCCAACTTGGAGATCACGAACTTGCTTTCCAAGAAGGCAGGCTGCTTCAGCAAGCGAGATGCAGGCGATCCATCAGTACGACTCGCGAGATAGGAAGGGTGAAACAAGTAGCCAGTGAGAAAACCTAAGATAGGAATCTCTCCAAAGAAACTGTCACCCACCTTGGCCCATGGGTTTTCTTCTCGAATCTCGAAGTCTGGAGTATCGTCCCCTGGATTGAAGACATCGTAGTGCGCCTTCCAAATCGAACGCATCCCGCGTCGTCCCACCGAACCAATCTCGTTCCCCTGCGCATCGTGAAAGGTGTAGCGCGCCGACCAATCCAGGATCTTGTTTGCCGAAATGGTCGCCACCAAAGTGCTGCGCGAAGAATCGGTGTAAACCTCCACCTTTTCCTTAAAGCGAAAGAGCTTTTGCTTGAGATAACAGACCTGCGCGCCGGTGGCATCAGTCACGTTGGCCTGAGGAGCAAAAGCGAGAATCTTAAAACGGAAGTCGAGTGGAAAATTCATTACCTCCAACTCTTTGATAGAAAGCAGCCCCGATTACACGCTTCTTCTCTGTCTCGCTTGTGATTCTTACCCGCTCTGCTAATTAATGCGGGATGAAGATCCTTGCCCCCCTGAGCCTCTTGCTCTCCCTCGCCACTTCATTACTAGGAGCCGAGCCCTCCACCGAAGAAGTCTTTGAGGAGCTCCTCGCACGTCATCAAAAGCTCGGAAGCTACTTCGCTGCCTACGAAGGCAAAGCTCCTGGTGGCAAGACTGTCACCGCCGCCATCTCCTATCATGGTCCTTCCCAAATGGCCTCCGTCCATACTCAGTTCTCTATTGATGGTAAAATCGTGGCAGCTCCTCTACAAGCCATCACCCCTCAACTCGGCATCGTGATGAGTGGTCAAAATGCACTCCACCTAAAAGACGCTCCTCTTATTCTAGGCCCGCTCGCCAAAGTGGCAGGAGTTCTTTTCGGGGGCAAAGAGCGCCCCCTGGGCACTTGGACTCCAGCATTGTCGATGACCAAGGACACGATGGCAGCCCAACTCAGCATTAGCTACCAGCCTCAGATGCCATGGCTCTATCGAAAACTCCATGCAGACACGACCTATGTCGTCGATGGGGATTTCATCATTTTTACCACCCCCGATGGCTGCACCTCCCGCGTCCAAAGCGCGACTGGCATCCTCCAGCGTCAGAACTTTCCCAACGACGAGGGCGACCGAACTCTTGTCCTTAAAGAACTTCAAACGGACCTATCCGCAGACGAAATCTCGACTTTCATCAACGGCTATATCCCCGCCAACCTCGAAGCCCACAGCATGCGGAGCCATCCCCTCTTAGCCAATCTTCAGCATCAAATGTTTGTCGAGTTCGTTGCTTTTGTTGAGGCCTCCCGCACATCGGAATTGCAAGTCTCCAAGCGCCTCGAAGAGGCGAAGCCCCTACTCCACGATTACTTCAATGCCCTCTATCCATCCGATTTTTGGGTCCGACCTGACGAGGAGGCTGCGGCACACGAGTTGCGAATGGAGAAAGTTCGAAGTGTCGTCAAATCACAATGGGATGCCAACGGCCTCACTCCGGAAGGATTGCATCCCACAACAATGGATGGCGAATTGGCAGCAGAACTTCTGACCTCCACCCTCAAAAAGGAGTTTCTCCTATTTCTTGAGAACAAGACGGCGTCTCAAAACTAAAAGACGAAGCTCACAATTGAGCGGCACTACTCCTCAGTCGTGAAACAGCTCGCAGGTAAGTTGTCTCCATTTACGAGATTTGCTCCTTCGGGGTTTTCGGCCCACGCATAACGAACGGCCTCTGGGTCCTCGACCTTGTCGGACCAGACAATGACCTTCCCCTCCTCAATCTGAGCCTCGGCCCAAATCCAGGCACCGTCCTCCGCTTTGATTTCAAAACGCTTGAGCGGACCACCGTCACGAGACTTCATCCCCGCATTGTGTTCGAAGGAAAGAATCATGCGCCCGTCCTTTTCGGTCGCTTTTTGGAAAAGAGGGCCGCTCATCACGACATCCTCACGACCGTAGTCTTGGCCCAGCGCCCAACGAGCGAGACGGCTTCCGACATCTTGCTTGTTCTTAGGATGAATATCATTGGCAGCTCCAATATCATTCGCCACCGCCATCCCACTGCGCTTGATGCTATCAAGGGCACGACGCATCTCATCTTGAACCACCACCCAATCGCTCTCAACTCCCGGCTCTGTAGTCACCTTACGATAATTAGCCAATTGCACATAATAAAAGGAGAGCTCCGTCCCCCATCGCTTGCGCCAATCGCCCACCAAACAACCCAGTAACTCCTCGTAAATTTTCGCAGTGCCGCCGTTGGCATTGGACTCTCCCTGATACCAAATCGCTCCTCGAGCTCCATACCCCGCAATGGGCGCAATCATCCCGTTGAAGATGGTCGAGTGCATGCTGGAGTTCAAAAGAGGCTCCACTCGCATCTGTGGTTTGCGCCCCTTCTTTCCGTTCTCCTCCCACTTCGCAAGCTGCGTCTCGAAGGCCGCTTTCGACTCCTCCTCGTTCCAATTGGCCACTGCCTGCGCTTTCTTATCAATCACCACTTTGGCCTCTGGCAACTTCTGCAGCGCTTCCTCACTCACAAAAGATTCGACCGGCTTGCCACCCCACGAGCACTCAATGACACCAACGGGCACCCCGAGTTCCTTTCGAAGATCGCGCGCAAAAAAGTAACCCACTGCCGTCATCTTCCCGGTGGTAGCGGGCGAGGCCGCCGTCCACTTTCCGGAGAAATCAATTTGCGGCTCCACCTGTGCCACATTGGGAGCAAGATAAACGCGCAATAGCGGATCTTCCGAAGCCGCCTTCTCCTCCGCTGGATTCAAGCTCCGGTCAACCGTCCACTCCATATTGGACTGCCCTGAGGCGATCCACACCTCACCCACCAGCACGTCCTTGATGACCTTGCTTTCCTGTCCATCGGTAATCGTCATCTCTCGCCCTTCGGACGAAGCCTCTAATCCTTCGAAGTTCACCTCCCAACGACCTTCCTCATTCGTCTTCGACGACAGGTCTTTGCCACCAAAAGAAACCTTCACCTCTCCCTTTCCTTCAAGCCACCCCCATACTTTAGCCTGTCCTTGCTGCTGCAAAACCATGCCATCGGAAAAGAAAGTCGGCAACTCAATGGCCGCTTGGGAAGAACTGCTCGATACCAGAATAGTCAGAAAGATTGGGATAGATTTCATCATCGTGATAGAGAGATACGTATCATGGCCCACTCTCTTGTCGGGCATTTTCTCACTGTCATCCGGAAGACAATTAGCGAAACAAGAGATAGCGAGCCCCTAAAACCGTATTGGTGATCAAAAAGATGGCCTCTCTGGCAATAAGGGTGACTTCCTCGCATGCCGATTCCGCCACTCCTTTCATAACACCTGACTTTGGCTAAGGTCTTTTTGAGGTTGGCAAAAAACATCCGATCAGTCTTCTCGGAATTTTTAGGTAAAAGTTCACTCGTTTCTCTAGAGGCCCGTTCGAGAAGGGTTCGGAGAAGCTGCTGAGAAAAATGGGATTGCTAATAATGCGGGACGAAGAAGCGCCCTAAGGTGCATGATCTGATTCTAGAGAATAGGAGATCAGAGAGAAATCTACCGTTGACCAAAAACTGCTCCAGACCAGCCATCTCCTTCATTCAACCTCTCGAAAGAAGATCCGTAAATTTTCACCTGACCCTGAAAACACGTAACCCGCTTAGATAAAGTTATTTACAGTCTCAATAGAGAGAGGCCGGTTCACCTTCTCACTCATTTTTGGCAAAATTCATGTGTTTACAACATACCCTCACAGCACTTACTGTAAGGAAGTCAGTTCTCTTCAAGGTCTATTCTCACTATGAAAATCTCTGCAACCCAAACCCAAACTCGAAAAAAAACAGCAACTTTCGAATCCTATCAGGGTTTCAGCTTGATCGTCACCGTCACTATGATGGTGCTTCTAGCATTGATTGCGATTGGTCTCCTCGGCCTCTCGAGCACTGTCTTGCGGAGTTCGCAAAGCGACAACGATATGCTCAAGGCTCGAGCCAATGCGCGCTTAGGGCTGCAGATCGCTATTGGTGAATTACAAAGAACGATGGGACCGGATACCCGCGTCTCAGCCAACGCCGCCATTTTGGATAATCAAGGCACTGTCCGCGAAGGCATGAAGCATATCGCGGGGGCTTGGAACGCTTGGCAACAAGACCCCGCAAACATCGGCGACTACAGCCAACGCAAGAGCGGCGTCCCTTCGGAAAACGAGGACCCAGACAACAGTAATCTCACGCAACCCAATGGCGGCTTCTATCGCTGGTTAGTTTCTACTGAAAACGAATTGGAAGCCAGTGAAGTCGGCTTTGCCACTCGTGCAGCCCAAAGCAGCCAAGTGACCCTTGTACCTAACAAAGGGGGAACAGATAGCACCTTAGTAAAAGCCGACCGCGTTCCCCTCCGACAACCGGACGGCAAGACCAGCGGACAATTTGCTTGGGCTGTTCTTGATGAAGGTCAAAAAGCGGCCGGCAATGGAATCGCCCCTGAAAACAACGAATACTCCGAGCTCGAAGTTCTCGCCTCTCAGAGCGAAATCGCGTGGGGTAATGTTAAGGAATGGTCCACACTGGCAGACCTCACTCCCGATGAACGCCGCAAGCTCATCTCCCTGGACACCATGACCTTGGGTGGAGTTCCCCAGGCTTTGCGATTTTCCCATGACCTCGCTCCTTATGCCTCCAGTGTCCTCAGTGACACCGCCCTAGGCGGACTCCGCACCGACCTGAGCCAACTCTTAGGACAACGAGATCTCCCTGAGGAATATGAGAACCGTCACGTCTATTCCGATGCCGAGACTCCACTGATGGAGGCCGCCGCTCGAGACCGCCATCGCTATCTTTGGCCCAGCCCAGATCCGATGTGGCACTTGATGCACAAGTTCCATCGTATCCCCGAAGATGTCTTTGGAGGCGAGACAGAGAATCCCAAAGTGAACTTTAAGGTCAGCACACTGCGTTCGCGCGAACCTAACACCATGCCCAATCGGCCCAACGGATTTGACCGCAGAGCCCCAGATCCAACCGATAAGGACTCTTACCACAATTCCCTGAAGCTCGCGCCCGTCATTTCCAAGGCCCAGTTCATCTTCTCTCTCACTTTCGCCTCAGGCTCAGGTCTCAGGAATGGAAGCACAGGGTATTGGGCCCGCGATGGCGGAAAAAACCAATCCGACTGGGATGCCCAAGCCCTCATGATCATCGACCCCGTGATCACCCTTTGGAACCCCTATGACGTTCCCCTAGAGGTCAGCTCCTTCCGAGTTTTTCTTTATCGAATCCCCATCACCTTTCTTTTCGAATCCGATAACCCCCGGATTACCAATCCTACCGAGTATACCGAATTTGTGATGGCTATTGCTCCAAGCGCAAACAAAGAAGAAACCTTCGCCTACCCTTTGCGCATTTTGCCAGAGTCAGGAGAAGGTTCTTTCGAACTTCTCCCAGGAGAGCATCGAGTCTTTTCTGCTCAAGACTACCAGAGTTCTTGGGCGATCGGATTAGCGAAAAACGAGGGTAAAGCCATTCAAATGAGGCCTGGTTGGTACCCTCCGGGTTCTGGGCGCCGGGATGCCATCAAGGTAGGAGGCATTTCCACTGAGAACCTCTTCCGCGACGATAGCGGAGTGCCCTCTGCCAAGTACAAAGACAAACGAGGAACTCCCCATGGAACCGCTGGACTTCCCGTCGAAGATGCAGACAACATTCGAATTTCAGTTCGCCCCTCTGAATCGGAAATTGGAAGGTTCGTCACCGCAGGAAATCAGGCCGTCGATTTTTACCTCCGTTATGGTTCCGACGCAGCCGACTCACAAATTCTCGCTGGTAGTGAGCAACAAGCTATCCCAGATTTTGGAGCTATCGAGCTCGACTACGGCGAGCGCATCACCGAAATCCTAGAAGCCTATCAAGCAGACAGGGACATTCCTACCTTTCCTATCGAGCCTCGCGATATTTCGACTGCTCCCATCGATACCGGTCACACCGCCGTGGACCGTCGCACAGGACAGATCAGCGGAACCGTGATGAAGAAACCTTTCCTCGTCGCCACCTTGCATCTCAAGTCTCTAGTCGATGAAGCGTATCGCTCCAAGTTCCCTTCCAAAGCATGGATCCACAACAACCCAGCTGCCATCTACGCCGCAGCAGGAACCGGGAACCAATTAGAGGACCTAGCTGCGCAGCAGTACGAGTTTTCCTATCAACCCGTGCAAGGAGACTGGCTGAATGGAGGCTTCCCTGAACTCTCTCCTGGAGAACGTCACCAAGGATTTGGTGGACCTTCCCCTGGAGTGGACTCCGGGCGCGTGTTCGCCCCCTTCACCTCGCTTCCCAGAGCCGCTCCCACCTCATTGGCTCAGTTTCGCCACGCTCCCCTCAACAGCAGCGGAAAGCAGCCTCTGCAAGCTCAGGTGCTCGCCAACTCCTTTGCCCACCCCCTTCTCGCCCCAGACCAAGTCGTCGACGAGACCCTTGGCTACTTGGATCATTCCTTCCTCGCCAACCAGGCCCTTTTCGACAGCACCTTCTTCTCAGGAGCTCCTGCCAGCGTTGACTTTGGGCAATTCTTGAAAGGCGAGATCGCTCCCCTCAACCCTCGACTTCGTAGTCTCGCCAGTGATGTCGAAGCCAACAGCTTTTCCACGGTGGATAAACCCTATGAAGAAGCGGCGAGCTATCTTTTGCAAGACGGTGCCTTCAACGTCAACTCCACCTCCGTTCGCGCTTGGCAAGCCTTCCTCACTGCTATGAACCAAGAGAGTATTCCCGTCCTATCCGACCTCAGTGAGCCCGGCTTGGGAACCATCGACAACGAGGCAAAATCTCCCACTACCTCTCGTTACCTCACCCCAATCGAACAAACCCTTGGAAGTAACCTTGATGAATTTGGTGGCGAGGAAGAGCGCCCAGCTTGGACCGGCCATCGGCAATTGACCAACGAACAAATCGAGACCCTTGCTGCAAACATTGTTGAAGAAGTGAAGAAGCGCGGCCCCTTCCAGTCCCTCTCCGAATTCGTCAATCGCAGAGCCGAGGACTCCGAGCTAGGAACCACCGGAGCCTTGCAAGCTGCCATCGACAATGCAGGCATTAATACTGAAGTCCTCACCGACGATGGCAAGACCATCGAAGAAGACTCAGAAGCTGGACAGGGAGATTATCAAAATTTGGAAGCCGCTACCGGTTCTTCTCTTGCAGGCACGCCCGGCTTTCTCACGCAAGGAGACCTTCTCCATGCATTGGCCCCCTCACTTACCGCACGCTCAGATACATTCCGTATTCGTAGCTACGGTTCGAGCACCGACCCCCAAGGAAGGGTCACTGCCGAGGCATGGTGCGAAGCCACCGTCCAACGCTACCCCGAGTATATCGATTCCAATTCGAACGAGCCCGCGGATCATCCTACTCGTGGGGACTCCAGCCCTCCCCTTTCAGAAGTGAACGAGCGTTTCGGACGCCGCTTCCGCGTGGTTTCTTTCCGCTGGATTGGCTCCGAGGAAGTTGTATCGTCCTAATTGCTTTCCTATCACTCCATGAGAATCTTACTAACGACCCTCTTGATATTCGCCTGCTCGGCTATCGCTTCTGCACAAGAAGGTAAAATCCAACGAGTGAGCTTCTACGGCTATCAAACAGTCGAGTATCCCACCATCATCTATCTGCGTTCGGGTCCCGGGAAATTTACCGAGCTGCAACTCCCTGGCTCAAATACCACCGAATCCGTGCCCGTCGTCAACGTGCAGGGTGGCTTTGGTATCTTTGGCGCACCCACTAAGAATGCGGAGGGGGAAGATATCTACCCTCGTCTATGCCGGATCAAGTGCAGTCCCAACTCACCACGCGCCTTCGCGATTCTTTCTTCGGTCAAACGCGATGGCAAAATCGCCTTCTCAGGTCACGCCTTCCCCATGACCAACAAGGACTTTCCCGAAGGCAGCCTAAAAATCGCCAACCTCTCGCCCGCCCTTGTGAGAGGTAAGCTTGGTTCCCAGCAAGCCGCCTTCCGGCCCGGTGAAATCTCCACTCTCAAGTTCAATGACCCTGTCGGAGAACTCATCGATGTCATTTTCCAATACAAGACCCAGAAGGATGACAAGTGGTCCCGCATGATTTCCACCCGCTGGCCTGTTCCTGCTGACGGGCGACGCCTTCTCTTTATTTTTCCAGACCCTAGCGGCAAAGGAATGCGCTCCAAGACGATCCCCATCCGAAAAGACCGCGTGGTTAAGGCTGACTAAGAACAGATATTTAACCGAGAGGGAGCTCTCCTCGGTTCTAGCAGATTAAGATGAGCCCTCGGAAACTTCTTACCCTTCATCATGCCTCATCTGATTCTGCTCCTTTTTACCTTTTCGCTCTCATCTCTATCAGCCAAGAGCTCCAAGCAGAATGTTCACCTCTTAGCCTTGCAAACCACGGCAAGCCTCTCTCCCATTTACCTCCAGAATACTTCCACGAATTTCGTGAAGGTCGAGCTCAGCGCTACCACCGCAGCCCACCCAGTGAGCGTGCTCAATACTGACGGGGTCATCCAAATCTTTGGTCCCGCTGAGAAGAATGAAAATGGCGTGCTCTCTCACTCCTCAATAGGGGAGATCAAATGCGACCCCAGTTGGAAAGAAGCTTATGTCGTCCTGTCCACCCTCGAAGACGACGACCAGAGAAAGTTTAAAGGAGAGGCCTTTTCTCTCCTCCTTAAAGACCTACCGGATGGAGCAATGGCCCTGGCGAACCTCACCCCTCTCTCTGTAAAAGGGCGGATAGGCAGCAAGGAAGTTTCACTCAAACCAAGCCAAATTCTAAGTTTTGTCTTCAAAGACGCTGCCGGAGAAATGATCGACGTCGGCTTTCAATACCAACGAGAATCAACAGACGAATGGCGCCGTATGATCGCCACCCGTTGGCCCGTCCCTCAAAAAGGGCGCCGTCTCTTGCTAATGTTCCCCAAATCCACGGGTAAGGGGGTAATGACAAAGACCATTCCCATTCGACAATAGCCGAAAAAAACGTCCTTTTCCTCAAGAACCCTTTGGCAAACGGTTCACTAACAGTTTTCCGTTAACTCGACTTTATCGTCGATAAACGGTTTTCTCAATTCCTTCGCCGGCCTGCTGGAGGTCACGCCCAACACCGAGGAAGGTGTTGCAGGAGGTCAAGGCTCCTGCGAAGAGAACGCCAAGAGCGAGTGCAATCAATTTTGAGAATTTCATCGCAATGGAAATACGGCCGCACGCTCGATCGTGCAAGACCCGAGCGTTTCATAATGAGAGGAATCTTTTCTACCGCTCTTCGATAGGAGGAACAGGAACTAAGGTGCTTGGTCCCACATATTTGGTCAATGGCCGATAGAGGCGACTATCTTGCAGCTGCTCAAGAACCTGAGCCGACCATCCCGCCATACGTGAAATCGCGAAAATAGGAGTGAAAAGATCAGTAGGAATTCCGAGGCTGTAATAAACCGTTGCCGAATAGAAATCCACGTTAGCGTTCAGGCCCTTGCGCTCACGCATCATCTCCGCAATACGCTCGGACATGTCGATCCACTTCGACTCACCAAGCTCTTTAGTCAATTGAACCGCCATCTTCTGAAGATGAGGCGCCCGAGGATCGAGAACCTTGTAAACTCGGTGACCAATTCCCATGATCTTCTTCTTATTCGCCAAACAGTCTTCGACGAAGGCATCAACATTCTCCAAAGAGCCAATCTCCTGCAACATCTTGATCACTCCCTCATTAGCGCCACCATGCAAGGGGCCCTTCAAAGTGCCGATTGCAGAAGTCATCGCTGAATAGAAATCAGAGAGGGTTGCAATGGTGACTCGAGCAGAGAAGGTCGACGCGTTCATGCCATGGTCGGCATGGAGGATGTAAGCCACATCCAAAGTCTTCACGGCTGCGGCTCCAGGCTCTTCGCCATTAATAAGGTAGAGAAAGTGGGCTGACTCCGAAAGGTCATTACGCACGGGCGGCAAATCGAGACCTTGGCGCGCACGATGGAAGTAGGCAACGATAGTTGGAGTCTTGGCGACAAGCGAAAGCGCAACGGCACGATTAGCGGCGTGATCCGGCTCACCGACTTTGGCCCGCTTATCATAGAGACCAAGCATTGAGACAGCCGTTCTGAGAACATCCATTGGATTCGCGTCCTTGGGCGCGGACTTCAAGAAATCGATGACGCCTTGTGGCAGCTCACGATCATTGCGGAGTTGCTGCTCTAACTCAGCCAACTCAGCGGCATTTGGCAACTTGCCACGATGGAGAAGGTGCGTCACTTCCTCAAAAGAGGTGTGCTCTACTAATTCATCAATTGAATAACCCAAGTAGGACAAGCGCCCATCTTTACCTTCCACATTCGATAGCGCGGATTCATTCGCTACTACTCCCTCTAGTCCTCTCGCGTAATCTGACATGATGATAAAATAGTTTCTTTATTCCAATTCGCCATCACCAAAGCGGAGGCAGACCAAACGCGCAAGAGGGTTTTTTACAGATCGGGGTATTAGTGACTTTTACTCAAGAATAAGAGTGCGCACCTTTCCTCCGCGCTCTGTTATTTGTCCTTTTGTGAGCGTCAATGCCCCTTGGTTTTCCATATCAAATTGCTCTCTATCGACTCGACCCGTTCCTCGACTGATCACCTCGCCAGCGTGTGACCAATCGAAATAATAATATCCCTCGTCCCAACCCACTAAGCGAGCCAACTTCTGATCCCCTACCCGACTCGCTAGCGTCTTGATAACGCGGTAGTTCGAGATGGGATAAGTCCATGGGGCGATGGGCTGATCGGCATATTTCTCTTCACTGGCACAAGAGACAAAAACAAAGAAGACCAAAAGACAGCTGAGTAGTTTCACGACCGACTTATAAAACAAAGAATTCGTAATTCATATTTTAGAATTCCTCACCCATATTTTTCCTAGATGCATCTGCGCCTTACCGAAGACGATTTCGCCACCCTGATCGACATGGTCAGCCTAGCCGGCGAAGTCGCGTCCATTAATCAGAAACCCGGCTCCGAAGACCAGCAGGCCTCCTTTGCCAATCTGGAAGACAAGATTCTTGAGCGAGCGAAAGCGCAAGGCTACGGCGATATTATCGAAATTGATGCCGAAACGGGCAAGCACCGCGTAACCGCTGGCTACCAGGCCGAGTCCTACGTTCAAGACTGCATTGACGAGATGCGAAACGAGGTCTTTTGGGACGAACTTTCCTATCGCCTCGCCGAGAGAGATGTCGTTCGTAAACTTGGGGAGAATTCCTATTTGAGTTTAGCAGAAGAGAAGAAAATCGAGCTTATAGCTCCCCTTCAAAAGACCTACTGGGAAGATTTCGTAAAGAACGGACTCAATCAAATCCACAAAATCGCTCCTCATGGTCTAGGATGAATTGGGCTTGAGAGGTCCAAATCAATCAAGGCATTTCCTATACCCTCCAAGGTAGGAGTATCTTCGCTGGCGGGGCGGCTCAAATAGGCGCGCTCAAATAACGAGGAAATTTCTTGGCGAACGGTGAACAGTTCCCATTCAGACACAAAAAAGCTCGCCACGATGGAGAGCTCTCAAGAAAAATTAAGTGTATAGAAGGAAGAACCTTCTATCGGCGGCGGCGAAGAAGCGCAATCGCTCCCAAGCAGCCCAAGATAGCAGTCGAAGGCTCGGGAACCTTTGGTCCAATACGGTCGAAAGTGACGGTCTGGATACCAGCAGCGCCAACTGGGATAGTCACAAGCCCAGAGCGGCTGTCTACTTCAGTGTAGGAAGGAGTTTCTCCTGCATCGACACCAACGAATCCAACCACGACATTCTCGACATCACTGCCAGAGAAGAAATCGATCGTGATTGTCTTGGTAGAATCGAACTCAATCGCGGCCACACCGTTGTTGTCGTCAACAACCGCAACAGCGTCTTTCTGAGCGACTCCAAAAGCCACGTCGCCAAAAGCGGGAACGGTAATCACGAGCTGATCGCCATCCGCACCGCTCAAGGTTGTGCTGCCATCCAGGTCTAGGCCTGTAAAATCCAAGGAAAAAGCGCTAACCGAATTGATTCCGGCAAAAAGAGCAGCTAGAGAAAAAGTTTTAAGCTTCATAAAAGGGTAAGAAGTGAACGCCGTGAGATTACCCATTTTTCATCCTTGGAACAAGAACCTTTTGTCATAATTTGAACAAAAAGAAAAAGCCTCCCTTCGCTAGAAGAGAGGCTTTCAAAATTCTAAGTAAAATAAGCGATTACTCGCCGACTTTGTCGACACCTTCGCCAGCCTTTTTGAGGGCTTCAGCAGCCTTATCAGCAGTGCCTTCAACAGCGTCGCCAGCGGCTTCTTTTACGTTTTCAACGGCGTCTCCAGCAGCTTCTTTAACACCGTCAGCGGCTCCAGCGGCTGCTTCTTTCGTGTTTTCAACTGCTTCAGCTGCGGCGTCTTTCATGCCACCAACAGCGTTTCCGGTAGCCTCAGCAGCTCCTTCAACAGCATTTCCTGTAGCTTCGGCAGCTCCTTCGACAACGTTTCCTGCTCCCTCAACTGCGTTTCCAGTTGCTTCAGCAGCTCCTTCGACGACGTTTCCGGTAGCATCTTTCACGCTCTCAGCAGCTTTCCCGGCTCCTTCAGCAACTTTCGCTCCAGCACCCTTCACGGCGTCACCTGCTTCTGCAGCCTTTTCGCCTGTTTTCTCAATCGCACCTGCGGTCGCATCAGCGGCTTTTTCGGCAGCATCTCCTGCTCCTTCAACGACTTCTGCGGCTTCCTTACAAGAAGAGAAAACCAATCCAGTTGCTACTGCTGCAGTCAAATATCCAATTTTTTTCATAATTTCAGTTCGTGGTTGTTTTGCTCCGGAAGTTGTCCCAACGGATGCGCATCGCACTATTAGACAACCACTGAAGCGCATTAGCCACATTTTTCAAGCTATTCTGGCTCGATCAAGGGCCAACTACCACTCATGCTCAGCAAGATCAATACCGACTTCATCCAATGTCCTGCCTGCTGGGAAAACTTCGAAATCGTCATTCCGCCCCCCTCGGAATGCCCCTGCGAGTTCGACTATGACTGCGAAGTCTGCTGCCGTCCCTTTCGAATCCTCTGCGACAAAACAGGCAGCGCAACGGCTTTGAGCCTCGGGGAATGATAGCAAATTCACCAATATCAGTAGTGATCGCAGTCCGCGATGCCGACAAAACCCTGCAGGCTTCCGTGCAATCGATGCTTCGGCAAACCCTCCCTCCCCAGGAAATTTTACTGATTCTTAATGGCTGTTCCGACGGAACCGAGAGCATTGCCCAAACCCTCGCGTCTCAAGATGTCCGCATCCGTCTTCTTAGCTCCTCCCCAGCAGGCGGGGTAGCAGAAGCTGCCAAGTTGGGCTGTGAGGCCGCTCTCTCCCCCTTGATCGCCCGCATGGATGCCGATGATATCTCGCATCCGCAACGTCTCTCTTGCCAGCTCGAGACTTTACAGCAAGAACACGCCGACTTGGTGACTTGCCGCGTGACTCCGATCACTTCCCTGGGTGATGGGCTCGACCGCTTCGTGCATTGGGCCAACTCATTACATCGACCGCCAGACTTTCAGAATGAACGGTTTGTGGAATCTCCGGTCATTCAACCGGGGGTTTTGATGACCAAGGAAGTCTACCTCCAAGCGGGAGGCTATCGCATCGAGGACGGCCCCGAAGACTATGATCTCTGGTTGAGAATGCTGGAAAATGGCGCCCGCTTCTTCCAAGCCCCCCGAGCACTCCTCCAATGGCGCGACTCCTCTACCCGACTCACCCGCAGCCACGACGACTATTCTGAGAAGCGCATGAACGCGACGAAGGCCCGATACTTGGCTCGGCTCAGACAAGCGAAGGAGCAAGGTATCGTGATAGCTGGAAGCGGCCCCATCGGGAGACGCTTGGCCAAGCTCCTCATCGCAGAAAACGTTGCCATCAAAGGGTTCTTCGACATCTCCCCCAAGAAAATCGGCAACACCGTCTTGGGCCTTCCCGTTTGGAGCCCGGACGAACTCGGGATGCGCGAACGCGAAGCCCTCCTTCTCGGTTGCGTAGGCCGAGGTGGTCGCGAACGTGTGCGGATTATTGCCCAAAAAGCCGGCTATCACGAAGGGAACGACTTTTTTGCCTGTTGCTAGTATCGCTAGGGTTGAGCAAGGGGCCCCCTTTGTGTTTACTGCGCTGCACATGGGCAGAGCATTTGAATATCGGAGGGCTTCCAAGGAAGCGCGTTGGGACAAGATGTCGAAACTTTTTCCCAAGCTGGGGCGGACCATCACGATGGCAGCAAAAGCGGGCGGACCTGACCCCGACTCCAATCCTGCGCTCCGTTCGGCCATTGCCACTGCCAAGGCGGAGAACATGCCCAAAGACAATGTCAAGAAGGCCATCGAGCGCGCTGAAGGCAAAGACGCAGCAGACTTCCAAGAAGTCAACTACGAGGGCAAGGGCCCCCACGGCGTCCTCATTTGGGTCGAATGTGCCACCGACAATAACACCCGCACCTTTTCCAACGTGCGCATGATTTTCAACAAGAACGATGGCCAACTCCTCGAGTCGGGTGCCCTCGGTTTCATGTTCAATCGCAAGGCCGTCTTCCAATTCCCCAAAGGCGATCACGAGCTGGAGGAAATCGAACTCGAGCTCATCGACGCTGGTCTGGAAGAGATGGAGGTGATCGAAGACACGGTCTTTGTCTACGGTGAATTCGAAGCTTTCGGCTCCCTCGCCAAAAAGATTGAAGAGCTCGGCATCGAAACCACCAAAGGAGGCCTCCAACGTATTCCCTCTACTCCCATTGAGTTCACCGACGAACAAATCGAAGAAGCTGAAGTCCTCATCGACAAGCTCGACGACGACGAAGACGTGCAAGCCGTCTACACGAACATTGCCTAAGAGTGGGGTTCATTTTTTCAGCTCTCTTTGGCCGCATCTCTTTCGCAATCAGCTTCGCCTGCTTTCTGCTCGGGATTGGCGAATGGGTTCCGCGTGCTATTCATCAGGCGAACTCCCAGGGGTTTAAGAAAGCTGAGCTTGTTGTCACCGACTGCTACTTTCAAAAGGGGAGAGGAAAACGAGACAGACCTAAGTGGAAGATTAAAGGGCTCATCGATGGAGAAAAATCTCTGGGCACTTCTTCCAAGCATCTTTGTGGAAAATCGACCAAAATAGCCTTAGGAAAAACGTTTCGAATCTACTTCAATGACGACCTGAGAGACTTTTCCTTCAACGGTGAAAATCTAAAAATTGCCGAAGAGAAACGATTTCTCAGCAATGGAAAATGGTTGACCTTAAATCTCCTGTGGAATGCGCCCTTACTTCTTTGGATAGGTTTTTACCTGAAAGTGAAATTCTTCTAACATAACCACTCCCTCCTCTTCGAGACCCATCAACCGAAACGGACTTACCACCCTTTCCAAATTGATTCCAAGCGCTCCCCATCAACTTCACCTGCCTGCAGCACAAGGCGATAGCGCTGAGTCAGAATCTGATCCATTTTCAAAGTAAAGTCGCCCAGCTTCGGTTGGTCCTTCTTCCCCTCAAAGTCGTGTTGCCCGAAAGGATTAGCCGCTAACAATCCATAGTCCCGAGCGTGCCACCACGTGGGATGTCGCAGGTTCTCGCGATGGTCCATCAGCGTCACCACCATCTGATTCCCCTTCGCATCGGGACCATGATAGGCCACCCACTTGGAACGCTTCCCCCAGCAGCCCGCATTAGTCCTACCCGCCGAATCCAAAATTTGCCCCGCAGCAACCTCCCCCTTGAGTCGTAAAGTCGGCGTGAGACGAATCGCGAAGGTCCCTTCCTTCGTATCCCCAAAGACAACCTCCTCTTTCACAGCGCGCAGCACCGAAGTGGTATCCACCGTCGTCTCTCCGTCTTTGGAAAAATCGAAACGATAACTTCGCTCCTCTAACAAGACCTTCTTCTCCCCAGCTATCCACGCCAGCGAGACCGTTAGAAGAGCTTCGCTGCCATCAGGACTTACCTCATGACTCACCACCTTGCGATGCTCAATACGAGTCCCCTTGCCATGCCAAAAGTCATGACCGTTCACACTGCCATGCGCCATCCAAAACGAAACATGGTGAGGGTGATCGGTCGCTTCTCCCTCGACCCCTTTTCTCAATGGAAAGTGCCGCGTAACATTGCTCCCCGTCGGGCCAATTAAGGGATAGATACAGGGCAGTCGTGCCCCACCTCGATAGACCGCGACCAACTCATCATTATGAAGAACCGAGACCTCCTTACCCTCGGGCTTCAGAAGCACCTCTCCGTAGGCAGCACTCAAACAACAGAGAGCTCCTAATACGATCCATTTCTCTGCGATAAACATTCTCATTTAATACTACAACGATTCTGAAGCCCGCCTTTCGCGCATCTCATCTTCTCAGACCCAAATACCAGTGACCAAAGTCCTTCATCTTCTTAATTTTTGGAATCACTCCTTTGAGATAATTATAGTGAACCATAACAGGTTCCTCGTCGGCCTTCCCTGAAAACCAATGGTTCCCCGTCGGGAATTGACCAAGCGGTAGCGTGGTGTAGGAGAAATCAAGCCACTCTGAGCTCTTCAACTTCTGATTGATGTATTGCTGATCGTGAATCTCATTGAGATTCTGATCCTTCGGCTTCCAATTCCCCACCTCGAACAAAGACAAGGACTCCGGTGTTGGCCTCACCAAGAAGAAGCCCGTATTTACTTTGCTTACCGGATGCTGACCCGCACTTTGAAAAACCGCATCGACCCCCGTTCCGAGAAGGCGGAACAGCTTCGGCAGAGGGTTCTTCAAAAAGACAATATCCACATCAACAAAAAGCACTGAATAACCTTCTTTCATCAATGACCAGACCAAGTCCAACTTCTTGAAAACGGTTTCATTGAACTCCTCACTTCCATAGATCCCGTAGCTGCCCTCCACTCCCTCCACCCTCACCGTCTCCATCGGAAACCCCACCCGCTGCATCGACGCGAGCAGGTTTTCTTGGAGCTCCAAGTAGCGAGGATCCGAATTTGTAAACAACAGGGTGCGAAAATTTTCCAAGCGAGAACACTCATCAGAAGCAAGGAGCTCCTCTTCTAACAAGACGCCCCCGACAGATTCCTTTGCGAAAGACTTCTCATCAGAAATCCATCTCGCTTCGAAAACAAATCTCTCCTTCTCATAGAATCCACGCGGCATCCTTTCCCTCTCTTCTACTTTAGGAAGAACCTCGGCTACCTCCTTCAATCCCGCCTGTTCCAAAAGCCGTTGCAAGGTCTCTCGATTGTATAAAAAGCGATGACCCCAACTCCGCGTGAGATGACTCGCCACCACTGCCGAAGAACATCTCTCCCCCCCAACTGGCAAAAATGTCGCTCGATACCAGCGCTCGTATTCGGGCTCTTCTCCCGCCGAAAGGCGAGAAACAAAATCAAGGTCGATGGTCGAGAGCCGAATCTTCCCTTCATGTTTCAAAGACCCCTTGAAGCCCTCAAGCAGCGAAAGGAGTTCCTCCGGCTTGCAACGATGGACCAACTCCTCTGAGCGAATCCGCTCAAAGGCTCTCTTTCGGTCTGGCAGAGCGCGGAGGCCTTTCAGCTCCGCCACCGAAACGACCGCAACTCCAGCCTCGTTAGGCTTTCTGCCAATCTGAAGTTCCCTTGCCGTAAAAAACTCATGCTCTGCCCACTCGACATCAAGTTCTTCTCGACCCACCAACTTCAGAATCTTTCTATACTCAGCCATCGCCCGCAAAAAATCCACATCGATTTGATCCATCCAAATTTCTAACAACGCTCGCTCAAGGTCTTGCTCCAACGTCCATTCGCGAATGGTTCCGCTTTGAATGAGAGCTCCCACATCTCCCCAGCCTGCTTTGCCACTCCTCGAATTGAGAGCGTATTCGTCAACAGACTTCTCTAGCAGGTGTTTTCGCGCATCTTTCTGAGTCAGCTCATAATAACTCATCACCACCAATCGCTCTGGCCCCACCGTCTCAACCAGTCGGCGCATGAGAGACAACTGATCCGCCAAAGCCTTGAGACTGCAGAACGTCCACCCCGTCTCCTTTTGCGATCGCCAAATCGCGAGCGGATGTCGCAAGAGCAAATAAATCTTCGATGCTCGCTTACTTATGAACTCACCATCCTTTGGCAAATGTCGATGCCCCAAAACTTTATCACAAGGCGGAGCCGTCGGGTCACTTCCGCTCCCTTGTGCTCGAATCTTCAGGATCGCCTCCTCGATTTCCTCCTCTCCCTTCAAATCAGTATGCGTCTCCCCCGCATACCATATCCAACCCGCCTCAGCCAAAAGATGCCCACAAAGAGAGCTTCCCGACCGCATGGTCGATACAATTACATGAAAAGGCTCCTGCATGGCGAAACCGAGCCTAGTAGAAAAGGCTTCCTATTGCGCGCCTGCAATCACTTTCATGACTCGAGCTCTCCACTCTTCATTATCGAACAATGCCGTCCACTTAGGCAGACTCGCCCCAACAACTCCACAACCCAGCCACCCAGTGAAAGACCAAGCGCAAATCATCTACTACCAAAACAGCCATGGTCGCTCCGGCCATCAACTGAAGGACCTCTTCACCTCAGTAATTCTTGGAGAACTCCTCGGCTTGGAGACCGTTTTCGGAAGCTCTTGGCAAAAGCAATCCCTCCTCCCCGCCGTTCCTTGGGAGCAACCGCGGGCAACCCGTGCTCTCCGAATGCCCCTCCCGCAAAATGCTTGGGATGGGATCTCTTTCGAGCAGTTCCAAGAAATCACCCGCACCGTAAAAGCCAAGCGCAATGATAGCGTCCTCTTTGTCTTCTCCGGTGTTTGTCGCATTCACCTCAGCCAACTCCACGCTTGGGAGGTCGCTCAAAGAATTCCTAACGGGACCTTCGAGCGCTGCCTCGCTCGACTGCAAAAACTCTACTGGGGACCAAAAACACCCCAGCAGTTCCGGCAGGGGCAAGTCGCCATTCACGCTCGGCGAGGAGATGTCGCCGACCCAAACCACCATGAATATCACCACATGGGTCCGGGCGCATGGGGGACAGACTTCTATCAGGAAAAAATCGACACCATCCAAGAACAACGCCAGCCCACCAAAATCACTCTCTACTCGGAAAAAGAAAGGTCCGAAGACCTGCAAGAATTACAAGGAGTCACCCTCGATCTCGGAGGCACTGAATGCTTGCAACGCCACTTCCATGAAATGATCACCGCTGAATACTTTATGCCCTCCTGTTCCTCGCTCTCCACTTGGGCCGCCTACCTCTCGCAAGGCAAGGTTCTCGTCCCCGACAAAGAGATCAAACACTTCGACCATCCCGAGCCCCTGCCCAACTGGATCCATTTCTAAAATCCGCCCTCAGAAACACCCACACCCATAAACTTCGAAGAAAATCGGGAATAGTCTTGGGTCTCGGCACTCTCATGGGCGAGAACATTGCTCAACCCCATTGCTCCGATGACTGAATTTGAAGAACTGGTCGACGCCCATTACGAGGCGCTCTACCGCTTTGGCTACTCGCTAGCCAAGACTCCTGAACGCGCCTCTGACCTGGTGCAACAAACCTTTGTGAAGTGGGCCGAGAAGGGTCACCAACTCAAAGACCGCTCCAAGGCCAAGACCTGGCTCTTCACCACTCTCTATCGCGAGCACCTTTCGGCCGCGCGCCGTTCTACCAAGTTTCCTGAGCGAGACCTCGAAGAAGCCGAATTCCAGCTCCCTGCCAATCAGCCCGATGCTGACCGCCAACTAGACGCCAAGCGTGCCGTCGGTCTCCTCGCCCAACTCGACGAAACTTTCCGCGCCCCTCTCACCCTCTTTTTCCTACAAGAACAAAGCTACAAAGAAATCGCCGCCACTCTCGACATCCCTATCGGCACTGTGATGTCCCGCATCTCACGCGGCAAAAAGCAATTGCGCGAACTCATGGAGACCGCCGCCGACCCCGCGACTGAAAACATCGTCGACTTTAAAAAGAAAGGATCCCTCTAACATGGACCACGCCCAAGCCAAACTCATCCTCGCCAGCTTCCGTCCCAACGGTTCCGACCTCAACGATCCCGCCTTCGCCGAAGCCCTCGGACTGGCCGCCGAAGACAAAGCTCTCGGTCAATGGCTCGCCAACGAGCGCGCTCAAGACATGGCCTTCGCCGATAGCTTAGCCGAGTTCCCCATCCCCGAGAACCTCCGCGAAAGCCTCTTCGAAGTGCTGGCCGCAGCCCAAGGTGCGCCAGGTTACAACCAATTCGACCACGACTTTGCCGGAGCCCTCGCTGGTATCCAACCCCCAGCCAATCTGCGCGATGATATTCTTGCCGCGATGGAAGTGGAGAAAAAAGTGACCGCCCTTCCCACTTCCCCTCGTCGAGAAAATGGGCGCAAAAAACTCTTTAGCTTGCCCGGAATCGGAATCGCCGCTGCTGCCGGAATCGCTGCCGCTGTCCTCTGGACAACTTTCTTGAAGCCTTCCAATCCTAGCATGCAGTTGGCTGCCACCACCCCTCAAGCCCTGCAAGCCAAGTCCATCGACTTCTTGAGTGGAAACTTCAGTCTCGACCGCAAGGACCCGAAGCAAGAAGCACTCTATCAGTTCCTCGCCAGCAATGAACTCCCTTCTCCTAACATCCTGCCCGCTGGGCTACAGGCCTCTCAAGGAATCGGTTGTAAGCGGCTCGACTTCAATGACAAACCAGCGTCTCTCATTTGCTACCAGCAATCACCCGACCAACCCATCGTTCACCTCATTGTGATGCGACGTGATTCCGTCGAGGGCGAACTCCCAGTTTTGGCCGAAGCTAAAAAGAACTGCGAAAAGTGCAAGCGGACTGGTTGGGCGATGGCCAGCTGGCGCGATGAAGACAAAGCCTTTTTCCTACTCGGACAGATGGAACCCGAACAACTCGCCGCCATCTTTTAACGAAGCCGTCGTTGCAAACCCCAGCCATTCCTCTTGAATAAGGTCTCGTGTCTATGAGCCCACTTTCAGGAAAACGAATCGCCGTCACCGGTGCCTCCAGCGGCATCGGCTCTGCAATCTCAGCATGTCTTGTCGCAGAAGGAGCAACCGTCTTCGGCCTCTGTCGCAAGATTGGCAAAGTCCCCACCGGAGTCACTCCTGTTTCTTGTGACCTCAGCCAACCCGAGCGTATCAGCCACGCCTTCGACATCATCGAACAAGCCTCTGGAGGTATCGACGCTTTAATCAACAACGCCGGCCTCGCTTGGCTCGAGCGTGTCAGCGATGGCGACCCCGCCCGCTTTGCCGAGATGTGGCAGGTCAATGTCCACGGACTCGTTGTCGCCACTCAGCAAGCCCTCCAACTTTTCCCCGACACCGGCGGGCGCATCATCAATATCTCTAGCATGAGTGGTCATCGCGTCCCCGCCAGCGGCGGTTTCTACGCGCCCACCAAATTCGCGGTCCGCGCCTTGACAGAAGCCCTCCGTAGCGAGCTCGCCGGCGACGGTTCGCCCCATCAGGTCTCCACCGTCAGCCCCGGCTTTGTCGACACCCCCCTGTTAGACAACTACTTCGAAGGCCGCGAAAGTGACCTTGCCCAAATGCGAGAAAGCACCCCCATGCTCTACCCAGAGGATGTCGCACAAGCGGTGCTCAGTATCGTAGCCGCCCCCGCGCATGTGAATATCGGAGACATTCAACTGCGCCCTGCAGGCCAGAAGGCGTAAGAATAACTATCGGCGTGGGGGACGAGGAGGATGGGGAGGACGCCCACCACCGCCACCTCCGAGGTCCTCTTTCTCGTCGGTAAGCTCCTCAGGCTTCAGCTCCTCTCTCTCGAGAGTGCCACTTTCATCTTCATCCATTTCAAGAAGCGATTTAGAGGCCCGCGCCATTTCACGCTTCGAAATCGTGCCATCGGTATTCTGGTCGAGAGCCTCCAAAACCGGATGAGCTGGTCCTTCCTCATCTTCATCACGATCACGCCGGGGTCGCCTCCGCTCACCCTCTTCTTCCCCGTCTCTCTTGGGAGGCTTTGGCCGCATCTCCTCTTCGGACAAACGCCCGTTGGCGTCAGTATCCAGCTCGGCCAATGCAGCAGAGGCATTCTCAATTTCACTCGCGGACAGCTCACCATCGGCATCCGCATCCAAAACCTTCATCGCAGGTGGCACGGGCGGAGGGCCCTGCTGGCCTTCAGGAGGTTCAGCGCACAGAACGCCACCGGTCAAAAGAATCAAAATCGTTGCTTTCATAGTTTTATTGTTTGTTAAGAACGAAGCCAAGATGGCCCGCTCACGTTTCGATTTGATGTCGAAAGAGCCCCTTTCTTGTGAAGAGTTTGTAAAGTTGAGGCCATCTCAAGCGATTTTTCTTTGGCGAAAAGGCCACTTCCCGCTATGCCCAGCCCGTCATGGCTCGCATTAACGAAAACTTCCTCAAGCTCAAAGCTGGTTACCTTTTCCCTGAAATCGCCCGTCGCGTGAAAGCCTTCACCGAAGCCAACCCCGATAAAGCGTCCGCGCTCATTCGTTGTGGGATCGGCGATGTCACCGAGCCTCTCCCCGAAGCCGCCCGCAACGCGATGAAGGCTGCCGTCGATGAGCTCGGCTCCCGCGAGAGCTTCCGTGGCTATGGCCCCGAACAAGGTTACGACTTTCTCCGCGAGACCATCGTCGCCAACAACTACTCCCACCTCGGTATCGCTGACGACGAAATCTTCGTCTCCGACGGCTCCAAGTGCGACTCCGGCAACATCCTCGACATCCTCGGTGCCGGGAACAAGATCGCGATCACCGACCCCGTTTACCCCGTCTACGTCGACACCAACGTCATGATCGGCAACACCGGCGAAGGCGACGAAGACGGCCGCTACGAAGGCCTCGTCTACCTGCCCTGCAACGCCGCCAACAACTTCGTCCCCGCCATCCCTGACGAACCCGTCGACCTCATCTATCTTTGCTACCCCAACAACCCCACCGGAGCCTCCGCCACCCGCGAAGAACTCACCGCCTGGGTCGAATACGCCAAGAAGCACGACGCTCTCATCCTCTTTGATGCCGCTTACGAGGCCTTCATCCAAAATCCCGATGTCCCTCGCTCCATCTACGAAATCGAAGGGGCCCGCGACTGTGCCCTCGAGTTCCGATCTTTCTCCAAGAACGGTGGCTTCACCGGCGTCCGCTGTGGCTGGGTCGTCGCCCCCAAGACGGTCTTCGGAACGACCGAGGCCGGCGAAAAAATCTCTATCCGCGACCTCTGGTCCCGCCGCACTTCCACCAAGTTCAACGGCGCCAGCTACCCCGTCCAGCGCGGCGCGGAAGCTCTCTACAGCGAAGAAGGCAAGGCCCAGGTCAGCGAACTCATCTCCCACTACATGGAAAACGCCCGCCTCCTGCGCGAAGCCTGCGAAAAGGTCGGTCTCGCCGTCTATGGCGGCGAAAACGCTCCCTACGTCTGGGTCGCCTGCCCTGAAGGCACTGATAGCTGGGGTATGTTCGACCGCATGATCAACGACGTCCAAGTCGTCATCACCCCAGGATCTGGATTCGGGGCCGCTGGCGAAGGCTATTTCCGCATTTCTGCCTTCAACTCGCGCGAAAACGCCATCGAGGTCTGCAAGCGTATCGAGGCAAATCTAGGCTAGTTTTTTAAAAAAATCCCGCGCATTTGAACGACAAGTGTTGAACCTTGTCAAAAACCACCGTAAACAGTGCGCGGGAACATGAATTTTTACAGAAAAACGACCTCTTTTCTGTCTCTAGCCATCGGCTTTGGGCTTTTGTCTGGTTGCGTCTCAGACCAAGATCGCCAAGCAAGCGCCCAAGCCAAAGAAGCAGCAGCCAATTCTCCTTTGGCCCTCTTCAGCGCCTTGGAGAATCGCAACGAAGACCTCGCGCTTGGAATCCTCAAAACCAAAGTCAGCCAAAAACCCAAAGACGAGAGCGGGCAAACGCCTCTCATGGTCGCCGCTCGCACCAGCAGCACCCGCGTCGCTTGGGAACTTCTTCCAGAAAAAATCAGCTCCGCTCTCCCCACCGATGGTGAGGGACTCAACGCCCTGACCCACGCCGCCCACGCCGACGAAGTGTGGCTCGTAGGCGAGCTCCTTAAAAGGGGCGCTTCCCCTAACGTGTCCCTTCCCGGCGGAGGAACCCTCGTCGCAGAGTGCATTTCCGAAGGACGGACCGCTATCGCGCAACTTCTCCTCAAACACGGGGCCCAAATCAATTCTCTCGATGCGGAAGGCACCCCTCTCGTTGAAATCGCGGCCCGCAATGGCCAGGTCTCACTGGTGCGCAACCTCATCAAACGAGGGGTCGAGTTCGAAGGAGACCAAGAAACCGAAGGCACCAACGAGTTTCACCTTTCCCACGTCGCCGCCCAAGCGGGAGAACCTGAGCTCATTGAGATTCTTGCGAGAAACGGAGCCAATCTTAACGTCACCAACCAGTTTGGCGAAAACCCCATTCACATCGCGGTTGGCAGCGGTTCCTTCGACGTCCTTCGCCCTTTGTTTAACGAGGGCGTCTCGCTCGACCGTGCAGATGGCAGCGGCTCAACTCCCGTTCATCTTGCAGTCATGCGTCGCGATCCTGACAGTCTTCGCACCCTCCTCAGCCTCGGCGCCAATCCCAATAGCTACGGACCC
This sequence comes from Roseibacillus sp., assembly GCA_051251855.1. GTDB lineage: Bacteria > Verrucomicrobiota > Verrucomicrobiia > Verrucomicrobiales > Akkermansiaceae > Roseibacillus. The sequence continues at coordinate 23,579 of JBPOGI010000006.1, read as the reverse complement.
GAGGGCAAGCTCCCCGTCGACTATGCTCTCGAGATGCGCGACTACGAGTTCGCTAGCCTCCTTATCCAATACGGCTCCCACGTCCCCTGCACCCAACTCTATAACGCCATTCTCGAGGATGACCGCGACCTCATTGACTTTCTGCTTTCCAACGGAGCAGACCCCAATTCCCTCTGCCGCCTTTCAGACGATACTCTCCTTGGAGCTGCCCTTCGTAACAACAACCGCTGGGCAGCCTTCCGCCTTCTCAAGTCCGGAGCCCTTCCCAATGCCCTCACCCGAGAAGGACAAACCGCCTTTCACCTAGCGATTGCCAAGTTGGACAAAGCCCTTGTCGGGCTCATGTTAGAAAAAGGGGCCGACCCTAACCAGCCCTTCTTCGACTACCCCTCCGACGACTTCCTTGAACACGTCGCCAGCACAAACATCGCTAAGTCCACCCTCTCCCACACCCGCCGCTTCACCCCTATTGCAATGGCTTCCGACAGTGGTGATATTGAGCTTGCCCGCCTCCTCATTGCTCATGGCGCCAAGGCCAATATCTACACCCGTGGAGGACGCTACAACTATTGGTATCCGATCAGCTGGGCGGCACGCCGCGGTGACGTCCCTATGATGCAGATCCTTCTCGGTCGCGAACCTTCGCAGGTCAAACGCCGCGCTCTCGTCGACCTTTCCCAACAACGTGCCTGGGTCTATGATGGCGACGAAGAAATCTATTCCACCCGCGTGTCCACTGGTAAGGCAGGAAACCGCACCCGCACGGGCACCTTCGTTATCACCAACCGCCATCGTCATTGGAACTCCACCATCTATGGTTCTTCCATGCCCTATTTCCAGCGATTCAGCTGTGGCGATTTCGGCTTCCACCAAGGCTACGTTCCCGGCTATCCCGCCTCCCACGGCTGCATCCGCGTTCCAGGAGGGAATGTCCGTAAGATGTGGGAACTTCTCTCTCTTGGAGACCCCGTTAAAATCGTCCCTTAGCGGATGGAGCAGGGACATTCCTGTCCCTGATTTCTTGAGCGATTTGACCTCTGTTCAGGGACCAGAGCGTCTCTACTCCCTTGCTACTTCCAAAGCATCTTCACCCCGATCACAATCATCACCACCCCAAAAATCTGGGTCAGATGTTGATTGCTCATCTTCCTCATCAAGTCAGAACCGAACCAAGCCGCCACCGCCGCGCCAATTGCAGCCAAGCCCACCAACTTCCAATCGATGAGTTCCGTCTTGTTAATCACATGGTTGCTCGTCCCAATAGCAGCCGTCACCACCACAATCGCCAACGAAGTGGCCACCGCCGCCTTTTGCTCCATCCCCAAAATCAATCCAAAGGCCGGCACCATAATGATACCGCCGCCCACTCCCAGCAAAGCCCCTGCCAGACCTGCCGTCACCCCAATCGCTAACGCAGTGAGAAGTAATTTCATAAACTCGTTAATTCTACCACCAAACGGTGCAGCACTAGCCGGTGGTCTAAACTTGTAGTAACCAGCGACTTGTCAGCCTTAAGAGAACAATCCAGCGCTTTCCGCATCTGCCGCAGGTTCCGCTTCCCCACCTTCCCCACTGCTTGGGACAGCCCCCACGCATTAATACCCCCATCCTTCTTCTTGGGAAAAACGGCTCGCTTCTCTGGCGGAAGCTTCTCTAGCGACTTGCCGAATCCGTAACCAGGCGACGCCCCCGCATCGAGAGCCAACCGCGCATAGAACATGTTTCGCACCGTCGGAATAATCGCGGCCCTCATCAAGCCAATCGCATTCTCCCCCTTATTCAACTGAGCATCGATCAACTCCACCGCACGCGCCGCCTCCCCGCGCTCAATCGCACGCGAAATCTCCCAAATCACCCCCTTACGACTGGGCGGAATCATGATGCGTACATCGTCCACCGTCACTGTCGCATCTTCACCGAGATAGAGACTCAGCTTCATCAACTCATTCCCAATCTGCCGCGTGTCCTCCCCCGCCAACTGCACAAAAAGGTCCAGCGCCTCATCCTCAAAATTCAACTTCGCCTCCTTCGCCCGCCGACTCACCAACACCGCCACCTCATCCTCCCAGCCCTCTTTCGAAACATCGATCTTATCGAAGACCTTCATCTCTGCATTCTTCTTGAGCCACTTGAAAAACGCTCTGCGCTTGTCAATGATCGGTGCCGAAATCAGCACCTCGACCTCACCCGCCACTCCCGCCTTCAGGCACTCTAACAAGTTCTCTACTCCCGTCTTTGCCCGCTCCGCTCCCCCCGTGCGATCATCACCCAAGTAAGTCGCCCCTTTCAACCAAACCACCTTCGCTCCTCCAAAAAACCCCACCGTCTGAATCGCCTCCACCGCGCGAGCGCTCAATTGAAAGGCATGTTCCGAATCATCCGCCACCCCCTCAATAATATCGTTCGCAAACTCGTCACCGCCCTCCGGCTTCAGTTTCTCGAACAAAGCAAGCGCCTCCTCGGCCACTCGCCCCTCGTCTGTTCCAAAAACCGCATGAATCGCCATCGCGCGGTATCTTGAAGAGAAAGCGCCCACGAATCAAGAGAGAGCACACTCTACTTTCTCCTCCCTCTTAGCCTGGAGGCTCGACTTCAGTCACCCGCCCCTAGTCGCTCCCCGCCATGACTCCCCCTCTCCGCCGTCCAATTTCTCAGGAATCAGCCAACCAGCCCTGCCCGAAGACCCCTCCCCCCCCATTCCCATCGAAAAATCGCCCTCTCACCCAATTTCAAATTTGAGTTATCCCCATTTTTAGCGCATGACTGTCAGATGAATTCGACAAATCTCTTACTCGGCTCCACCGGCTTCCTCTTGCTGGTGGCCCTCCTCTTCTCTTTTACCCAAATGAATCAGGGCAAAAGCGAGAACCCTGGCGAAATTGCTAGTCTCAAACGCGAAATCGAAAGACTCGAAGACGAGCGTCGTCAGCTTCAAAATAAGCCGACCACAAGCCTGATTTTTCCCCGCGCCCCTTATACTACCGTCAGCTCGCCTCCCGTAGCTGAAGAGGACGACGCTATGGAGCAAATTCAAGACCGGCTCGACCAACTAGCCCAAGAGAATAGCGACCTCCGCGATAACCTTGCCAGTGCCAGTCGCCCCGCTCCTGAACCGCTCCTTCCCGACCTCACCGAGGAAGAAGAAGTCATCGAAGAACCCGCCGAAGCTGACCCCTACGCCGAGCGCCGCGCCCGTCTCATCAGCAACGCCCTCCTGCAAGCAACCGTCCAAGCCTGGGATCCCGAGTTCTGGACCATCGCCATCGACCCCGCCGCACGTGCCAACTTCAACGTCAACGATGAACTCGCAGTTCGCCGCAACGACGGTATCCTCTGCACCTTTACCGTCACCAGTCAGAGAGATGGCTTTTACATCGGTGACCTCAAGTCCAATTTAGCCGCCGGCGCTCCCGAGATTGTGCCCGGTGATGAGCTCATTATTCCACCAGCGTTCGATCGCCAGCTGGACTAGTTCGCAAAGTGAGGCACCTTGCTACTCGGTGCTCCACTCCTCAAAATCCGCGAAGCTGCCTTCTCTCGCAGCCTCGTAGGCTCATCCCATCTATCAAACTCTCCTGCCCACCTTTCACATGTCCACTCCTAGCCTCATCGTCACCCATCCCGGCGCCGCCCATAAAGACGAGTTTCTTGCCTGCGCCTTTCTTATCACCCAATACGGAGTCCCCATCGCGCGCCGCGAGCCCACCCAATCCGATCTCGCCAAAACTGACACCATTGTCGTCGACGTCGGTGGCTCGCACGACCCAGCCCTTCTCAACTTCGACCATCATCAATTTCCCGCCGACCACCCGCCGGTCTGCGCTCTTTCCCTCGTCCTGCAATACCTCAATCTCTATGAAGAGGCGCGCAAGTTCTGCGATTGGCTCGAGCCCGCCGAGCACTTCGACACCCGCGGCCCCATCGAGACCGCCAAGTGGCTCGGTGTCTCCCGCGAAGCCCTTGCCAAGCTCAACTCCCCCATCGATGGCACCGTCCTGCGCGCCTTTGCTCGCGAAGAACTGCTCCATCCCGGCGACCTGCTCTGGGAACTGATGCACAACATCGGGCAAGACACCCTCACCTACCTCAGTAAATTGCGCGGCCGCTTAGAAGATATCGAGCACCACAGCCAATGGCTCAACCTCCCCGAAGGCCTCAAAGCCCTCTTCATACCGCGCACCGATGCCCAAAGCACTGACCCCTCCCTCGGCGTCGGTCGCTTCATCGAGAACCATGAGTTTGCCGGCCAAACCGTCGCTACCCTCTACCCTGACCGTCGAGGCAGTGGCTACGCACTCTCTCGCTTCAACGATTCCCCTAAGCTCAACTTCACCCGTATCGGCGAAGAAGAAGACGTCCACTTTGCCCACAATCGCGGCTTCGTGGCCAAAACCTCCGCCACCGACCCCGAGCGCTTGCAAGCCCTGCTTTTACAATCATTTGTGCAAGAATAGGGGCGGTCCTGACGTCTCCCAAGACGATGGTTTCTTTTCCAATTCCAATCCTAGCGCTCAGCGCGCTCGCATCGCTCCTTACGGCCCAAGATCTCAAACTTGGCGAGACTCAATTTCAAACTCATTGCACCGCCTGCCATCAACCCGACCACATGCTTGTCGGTCCCTCCATGGTTGAAATCGCAGCGATTTATCAAAAGGACCAGGCTGGTTTTATCAAATGGTGTTTGGAGCCTGGCAAGCGGCGCCCCAACGCGGTCGAAATGCCTGCCATGGCTCATGTCGGTGAAGACAATCTCAAGGCCATTCACGCCTACCTCCTCGACACCACCAAAGGAAAGAAAGAGAAACCCGTTCCCAAAGGGAAGAGGCACGACTTCTTCCCCTCCATTGCCCAGCGACCCATCGTGCAACGCTTCTTCATGCCCGACTCCTCGCCCGCCTCCATCGCAGTCGCCCTCCCCGGTGGCGATGACGACCTCAACTTCTGCTACGACACCGCTCAATGCCGCCTGCGATACGTCTGGAAAAACAAAAACTTCATGGCCGCTTGGCCCTATTGGCAAAGCAACGGCAACGCCAAGGCCAACCTCCAAGGCGAAGTCATCTACCGTGAAGAAAAATTCCCAATCGCCCTTCCTAATACCGAACAAGAAGCCAAACCCAAATTCCTTGGCTACACTCTCGACCCCTCCGGCATCCCTACCTTCCGCTACCAACTCAGCGGCAACACCATCACCGAACGCATCGTAGTCAACCCCGACGGTGATGGCTTGGAGCGAACCTTCGCCAGTGATTCCCCCCTCGAATTCGAGCTTCTCCGTAGCGAAAAGAACGCAGTCCAACTCACCGGTCCCGGCGAACTCATCATCGACCTCAAATGGTAATCAGACTCTTTCCTACCCACATGAAAACTCTCCTCTCACTTCTCGCCCTCCTTCCCTTGCAGGGCGCTCCTCTCTTCGAGATCACCAAGCACCCCAACCCCGTCGCCATCGACCCTCAAATCGGCGGCCTCACCATCCTCCCCGATGGCCGCATCGCCGCCGCCTTCCACCGCGGAGAAATTCTTTTCTTCGAGCCTTCCAGTAGCACTTGGACCGAATTCGCGCGCGGCCTCCACGAACCTCTCGGGCTTATCCAAGAAGGCGATGACTTCCTCGTCATGCAGCGCCCCGAGCTCACCCGCATCAGCGACACCGATGGCGACGGCCTCGCAGACAGCTACCTCACCGTCAGCGCTGATTTCGGCATGACCGGCAACTACCACGAGTTCGCCTTCGGCCCCGCCAAAGGGCCCGATGGTGCCTACTATGTCGGCCTCAACGTCGCCTCCAACGGAGCCGGCATCCGCGAAGAAGTGCGTGGCGAATGGTCGGATATCGGCGAGCTCAGCCAAGAAGAGATGACCAACCCCAGCAAAGAATCATGGGACAAAATCAAGGGTAAAGCCGGCCGCATGTATGCCCGCGTGCCTCACCGGGGCTGGATTCTCAAAATCGACCCCGACGGCACCACCACCCCCTTCGCCAGCGGCTTCCGCTCCCCTGATGGAGTCGGCTTCGATGCTCAAGGCCGCCTCCTCGTCACCGACAACCAAGGCGACTGGATCGGCACCTCCCCCCTTTATACCGTCGAAGCAGGAAAGCACTACGGTCACACCGCCTCCCTCATCTGGAAAAAAGACTGGGACGGCCGCGACCCCCTCAAAATGTCCGCCGAAAAACTCGACGCCCTGCGCACCCCCGCCAGCGCCCTTTTCCCCCAAGGCGAGCTCGCCAACTCCCCCACCCAACCCATCGTCATCCCCGAATCCTGGGGACCCTACGCTGGCCAAATCCTAATCGGCGACATGAGCCAAAAGCGCCTCGTGCGCTACCTCGCGGACGAAGTCAACGGGTTCTCGCAAGGCGCCACCCTCCCCTTCATCGACCAGCCCGACGACCTCGGCAACGGCAACCACCGTTTCGCCTTCGACAAAGACGGCACCCTCTGGATTGGCAAAACGCGCCTCTCCTGGGCCGGCTCCAGCGGGCTCATCAGCATCAAAGCCCCTCCCGCAGACATCTTCACCGTCACCTCCTGCAAGCTCAGCAAAGACGGCGACGAGCAAAAGCTCACTCTCACCTTCAGTCAACCCCTCGCAGACGACCCCGAGTCTCCGCCCATCACCCGTTACCGCTACCAATACCACGCCAAATACGGCTCCCCCAAAACGGACCCCTCCTCCGTTCCCGTCACCAGCCTCTATCCTGGCGAGAATAACAAAACCCTGGAGCTAACCCTCGAAGTCAGAAAAGGCTATCTCCACGAAATCGACCTCAGCCAATTCCGCAGCCAAGCCAACCACCCCCTCGAAGGCCAACGCCTCTACTACCACGCCGTCGAAATCGCTGAGTAGGGAGAAATAAGGCGACGCGCTAACTCGACCGTCTCCAGTTCCCTAAAAGCCAACCCTAGCTCAAGAGCAACTTCGCAATCTGCACCGCGTTCAGGGCCGCACCCTTCTTCACCTGGTCACCGACCACCCAAAGCGCGAGGGCATTGTCCAACACTTGGTCCATACGCATACGACCCACAAGACAATCGTCTTTACCAGAAGTATCGAGAGGCGTCGGGTAGAGTTCGGCAGAAGGATCATCACAAAGCTTCACCCCAGGAGTCGCTTCCCCATAAACCGCTTGCGCCGCCGCAACCGTAACCGGCTTTTCAAACTGAGCCGAAATCGAAACCGAGTGCGAACGATGCACCGGCACTCGCACACAAGTGCAAGTCACCTTCAAATCCGGAGAACCTAAAATTTTACGCGACTCGTTGAGCATCTTCTGCTCCTCTTTCGTGTAACCGCCTTCTTGAAAAACGTCGACGTGAGGAATGACGTTAGAGGCAATTTGATGAGGATAGACCTCCTTCTTAATTTCTCCTCCACTCGCCAAAGCCGCGATTTGAGAATCCAGCTCAGTAATTCCAGCAGCACCAGAACCGGACACAGCCTGATAGGAAGACGCAATGATCGACTTCAATCCAAAAGCACGATGGAGCGGCGCTAAAGCCATCAACGAAATAATCGTGGTGCAATTCGGATTCGCAATGATGCCCTTCGGAGTATTTTTGGCCGCCTCGGGGTTGATTTCAGGAACAACCAAGGGAACCTCGGGGTCCATCCGAAAGGCTGATGAATTATCGATCACAATCGCGCCCGCCGCCGCCGCATGAGGAGCAAATTCCAATGAAATCCCACCTCCCGCAGAAAAGAGGGCAATATCCACCCCCTCAAACGCATCCTTGGTCAGCTCCTTCACTACCAAGTCTTCCCCTTGAAAGGAGACCACCTTGCCCGCCGAACGTGCAGAGGCAAGGAGAGTGAGCTGAGAATACGGGACCTGTTGCTCAACGATACAGTTGAGCATTTCGATGCCGACCGCGCCAGTGGCACCGGCAATAGCGATGTGGGGTGGTTGCTTCATTGGACGGGCGCACCATACGGAAAGTTCACTCTGATGCAACCTTCGGCATGCCAATTGCTTCCGATTAAACGTCTTCCTGAATGTTAAAAATTACAGTCAGAGAAAATCGACAAACCACTTGCCTTGAGAGAGAAAAAAAGTAGTGTCTGGCTCGCCCGCACCAACAGAACCTTCTGTAAGGCAAAATATCAGGAACAAACTAATATCATGAAAAAAGCACTTATTCTTCTTTCCGTCCTCGCTGGACTCGCCACTCTTAACAGCTGTTGCGGCGGCAGCGCTCCCGCTCCCGTTTCTTCTGCGCCGACCTACGTCGCTCCTGTTAAGTAATTAAACACTCTCTGGTGAAATTGGACTGTCCGATTTCGCTCATGTGAAAACCAATAAAACATCAAATAACGAATATGAAAGTTGCAAAGATTGTTGCTGTTCTCGCTGCTCTTGCCGGCCTCTCACTCACCTCTTGTGGTGGGAACGACCCATTGCCAATGGCTCCTAGCGCTGTTCCTAGCGTCACCATTGGTAAGTAAAGCTACCGAAAATTAAGTGAATTGTTTCGAGCTGGAGCCTTGCAAAAGGCTCCAGCTTGTTTTTTGATATTGCTAGTCAACGCCCAAGGGCGCAAAAGAGACCACACCAACGATGAAATTATTTCTCAAAATTACGATGGCAGCTGCAGTAGCAGCTGGAGCACTGGGACTCACTTCTTGTAGTAACAGCTGTTGCACAGGCGAGGATCCTGTCCCAGGCTTGCGTCCTCTCCCTAACTTCAATGGTCCTGCCCCCGTCGTTGATTACTCCAAGTAATCCTCTCCCAATCTCCATTTTTCGAAAAAAGACCGCGACAACCTCGCGGTCTTTTTGTGTCTAGAGGTCTCAACCCTCTCTATTTCTTCATTCCCTTCTGATTCCATACCCGCTAAGCTACTCGCTAGATCGTATGGATAAAAAACTGATTCTCTACCTCCTTATTCTCGTTGGCCTCATCACCGCCACCGTAATCTCGGCGAAGTCCTCGAAGAAATCTGAAAATGGCACCACCCTCTCGAACGACGAGATTGAAATGCTTGTCGACACGGGACGGTTCGATATCGACCCTAATGAAGGTTCGCTCATACCCCTTTACGAGGAAGGGACTCAACTTACCCGCGAACAACTCGGCGACGGTGGCGAGCCCTCTCCTCAGCTCATTTCTGCCTACGATAAATATCTCGGCGAAAATGATGAAGGCAGCCCCCTCATTACTTTTGCCCTCTTTATTGGTACCGGAATCTTTGTGGGCTTCCTCATCGTCTCCTACGTTCTCCCCAATCTCGTGCAGAAGGCCTCCGAGGAGGTTTACGGATCCACCGAGAAGGTGGGCCCCCCCAGTCCACTCAGCCAAGCACAGGCTAATGTCGCTCAAGGCGACTGGGACCAAGCCATTGCCTCCTATCAACAGGCGGCCGTCGACGACCCCTCAAACCGCCTTCCTTGGGTGGAGATTGCTATGCTGCAAAGGGAACGTCTTGAAAATCCTAACCTGGCCCTCCAAACCCTCGACAACGCGCTCGCTCGTGGTGGATGGAGAGAAAACGATGAAGCCTTTTTCCTCTTTCGCAAAATCGAAATCTACGAGAACGACCTTGATCAGCATGCCCAAGCCGTTGCCCTCCTCCGCGAGGTGATGGAAAAGTTCCCCAAAACTCGCCACTATGCCAACGCCATGCACAAGCTGCATGAGATGGGCGAATCGTGAAGACTCCCACCGCCCTCCCCCCTCTGGGGCGCTGTCCCCTGCTCTTTCCCTTCTTGGGAGCAGTGTTGGGAATCTTGGCGGCTGAATACAACCTTTGGCCCCTCCTCGTCGCGCTGATCGTCGCAGGAATTTATGGCGGCCTCTTACGACAAAAACCACCCTTTGTTGCAGGGGCGGTCTTCGCTCTTCTGCTAGGGCTCGTTCATCACCAGAGATACGAGCGACGCGCTGAGCTGGCGAGTCTACTTCAACAAGATCAAGAGCGCATCCTTTCTGGCACCCTCATCGAAACCAATGCCGCTGGGTTAGTGCAGAGGCTTTTTCAAACGGAAGCTGGCGCCCGCTTGATTCTAGTAGACCTCCCTGAACACTTTCAGACTGGTCAAAAGTTATTCGTCATTGGAACCCCCATCCAACCTCGCCTTCCTCGCAATCCGGTGGGATGGGACCCTCAAGAAACTCTTTGGAAGAAAGGCATCGCTGGCTCCCTAGCAGTCACCTCGGCACACCCAGCCGGTTGGTCCCGCGGCTTTCCTCTCATGCGAGGATGGTCCGAAGACATTCGGCATGCCCTCGCCCAACGCGTCACCTCCGGAATCCATCATCGAGAACAAGCCGATGTTGTGCGAGCGGTTGTCCTTGGCGAAAAAGCCTCAGGCAGCAAAGCCTTCGAAGACTTTCGCAAGACCGGCACCATGCATATCTTCGCCGTCAGCGGCCTACATGTTGGCCTCGTCGCCCTCATTACCTACGGTATCGGCCGCCTTCTCCGGCTACCGCCGCGCCTCCTCATGTGGATCACGATTTTAGCCATGGTCGGCTATGCCTTCATTACCGGATTACGACCACCCGCACTGCGCGCAGCTCTCATGGGCACTCTCGTTCTTGGTCGCTTTCTCCTCTTGCGCCGCCCTTCCGTGGTCAACAATCTCTTCGCTGCCGCCATCGTGGTGCTTTCCTTCAATAGCTTTCAACTCTGGCAAGCAGGCTTTCAATTGAGCTTTCTCGTCGTAGGCACCATTCTTCTCGTGGAACCTTTCCTTTGGAAGAGAATCGCCCCCTACCTCGACCACGACGCCTACCTTCCCAAGCCGGTCTGGACTCCATGGCAAAGCCTCACCCATTGGTCCCGCAACAAAGTCGGGAAAATGTTCACCGTCTCCCTCGCCGCTTGGTCGGGTTCTGCCCCACTCAGTATTGCCTACTTTGGCTGGTTTACACCCATAGCCGCTTTCGCAAGCGTCCTCATGGTAATGGTAGCCTTTCTCATTCTCGCCATCGCATTCTCCTCCATTCTAGTCAGCAGCTTCACAACCACCGCAAGTCACACCCTGAACTCTGCCAATGGCCTCTTAGCCCAATCCGCCCAGCATGCCGCCAAAGAAATGGGCCAATGGCCAGGGGCTTGGACTCGTATCCAAGAGCCAGCCGCGTGGGAAGGTGGACTCTGTGTTTTTGATATCCGATTCGGAGGAGCGGCTATTCACCTCGATGCGGGAGGGGGCACTCTCATCGATGGCGGTAACAGGGCGACCTTCTGGTGGGACGTGGTGCCCGCGCTAGAAGCCCACGCCCTCTCTTTCGACTCTATCATTGCCAGCCATAACGACGCTTCACACATCGGAGGTCTTCAATCAGCAATTCTCAGCTTTCCCGTTAAACAAGCCCTTCTGCCACCCGAAGCTCCCCGTTATAGCCTCGAAAAACTCCACAACACTTGTCTTGAAAAAAGAGTCACCCTCCATCGCGCCGCCCCCCTTCAAGTTTACCCCATTGATACCAATACCCACCTCGAAGTGCTCCATACCGGCAACCCCAAATTCGGACGCGCCGACGACCGAGGACTCGTCCTTCGCCTCCATCAAAAAGATTGGCGAATCCTCATCACCGCCGACGCAGGCCACGAAACCGAACGCTCCCTGCTCGAAAGCGGGATCGACCTCACTGCGGACGTTTGGATTTGTGGACGTAATCAAAAGGACAGCATGGGCCAAGATGCCTTCATCAACGCCATTTCCCCTCAAGTGATCATCGCCACCGACCAATCCTACCCCGACACCGAACAAATCCCCGCCGCCTGGCGACGATGGCTCGAGAGCAAAGGCATCGCGTTCTACAGCCAACGCGAGCACGGCGCCGTCTTTGTCCTTCCCAAAAAGAATCAACTCATTGTGGAAGGCTTTCTCACGAACCACGAGACCGTGCTCAAACGCTCACACAGTGCAAAACCTGCAAGCTCTTCCCCTCCGCCTCCCACTGGAGCTGAAAGTCAGACTTCGGATCAAAATTCTCTTCCGGAAACGGAGTCACCTCCAACTTAGGAAACTGAGCCAACTCCTCTTCCGCCCACTCAAAATACTCCTCGTGATCGGTCTTAAAAATAAAGACCCCGCCCGGAACTAACAAATCGTGCACCGTCTGTAGAAACTCCTGCTGAATCATCCGCCGGCGATGATGCTTCGCCTTAGGCCACGGATCGGGGCAGACCAAATGCAGACGCGAAACCGAATGACGAGGTAAAAGCCACTCCGCGGTATAGGCCGACTCCAATCGCAACACCTTCAAATTCGTCAACCCCCGCTCCTTTGCCCCCCGGCACGTCTTCTGCACCCTCCCCAAAAGCCGTTCCACCGCCAAAAAATTGCGGTCACCGTGATGCTCCGCCAAAGCCAAAGTATAAGAACCATCACCCGACCCCAAGTCCACTTCCAAGGGAGCCCCGTTTTCAAAAATCTCCGCTAGCTTCAAACGCGAATAATAATCCTCAGGAACAAATTCATGTGAGTAGGGTGGTCGGTAGCGCGGCTCGTTCACAGTCAAGGCATGACCGAAAACTGCTTCTCCCTCCTTGAAAAGAAGAATCGAACCAACTCAAGACTTTATCCACAGATCGTAGCGCGTGTCTCTGACACCTGAGCGTGAATCCAGTCGTCTTGACTGGCCCCAGTTTCTTTCCCATCAGAATGCTTGAATTCACCCTCACAGCCCAGAGGACTGCTTTACATGAATTCCCTTCAACTTCTCCCTCAACGTCAATCGGGTAATTCCCAACCAACGGGCCGCCTTCGATTGATTTCCCCCGCTTCGCTCCAATGCAGCCTTAATCACCGTCTTCTCCGCCTCCCGCAGCACATCCCGAAAGGCCTTACCTTCCCCCACTTGTTCGGCCTCATCAAGAGCCTCCCTCGCAAATTCTTGCAAAGTCCTTTCACTCTCGGGGCTCGCAAGCCCACCCGCCACCAGAAACTCCTCCACGTCATCGCGCCCAATGACCAACTCCCTTCGCTTCAAGAGCGACCTCCGCAGAACATTCTGCAATTGCCGCACATTGCCGGGCCAAGACTGTCGCGCAAGGTGCGAAATCGCCTCCTTCGAAATCTTGCCATCTACCCCCACCTCCTCACTCAACTGCGCCAGGAAGTGCCGCGTCAACAATTCCACATCCCCCAAACGGTCACGCAAAGGGGGCAACACCAAACTCGTCGCCTGCAAGCGGTAGAACAAATCTTCCCGAAACGACCCCTCCTCCACCATCTTCTCCAACGGCTGATGAGTCGCCGCAATGATACGGACATCGATTGCAATCTCCCCGCGCCCCCCGACCCGCTCAATCTGCTTCTCCTGCAAAACCCGCAACATCTTCGCCTGCAGCGGAAGGCTCATATCCCCAATTTCATCGAGAAACAGGGTCCCTCCATTAGCCTGCTCGAATTTCCCCTTACGCGCCACCGTCGCCCCCGTAAAGGCTCCCTTCTCATAGCCAAAAAGCTCACTCTCCAAGAGATTCTCTGGAATCGCAGCACAGTTCACCACCACCAGAGGCCGGTGCGCGCGATGGCCATGCTTCCAAAGCGCCCGCGCCACCAACTCCTTCCCGGTACCCGTCTCCCCCCGCACCAAAGCCGTCACCGGAGTCACCGCCAACTTCGCGACATCGCGATAGACCTTCCCCATCGCCCGGCTGCCCCCCACCAATTCACCGGCAGCCCCCTCCTTGACCCCTACTTCAAAGCCCACCTCATCACTCGCGCTGGCCACCGCCTCCCCCACCAAATCCAACAATTCTTCTCCCTCAAACGGCAACGGCAGAAAATCAAACGCCCCCGCCTGCACCAACGCAATCGCCTCCGAACTCCCTTCTGCCTGACCGACCACCAATGCCGGAACCATCGGGAAATCTCCCTGCAAACGCCGCAATCCAGCGAGATCCAACCCCAAGATTACCGCATCCACCGCCGAAGTTTCCATTTTCACCAAAGCCCCCTCCAAATCAGCCGTCTCCACCACCTCATATCCGCCCCCCACCAGGGCCGACGTCAGCGAGCCAGCTGTTGCAGCATCATCCACCCATATCAAGACCAAGGTCATCGCCAAAAAGCCTATCCATTTGCCGCTTCTTGGTCCAAAAAAGAATGCGCCTCATCGCACTTCTTCATCACCCATGACCTCCTCTGGCATTCTTTATCTCGTCTCCGGCCCCTCTGGCTCCGGAAAAACCACTCTCTGCCGTCGTCTCGCCACCGAAGGCCTAGCCCACTATTCCATCTCCTGCACCACCCGCTCCCCGCGCGAAGGCGAAGTCAATGGTCGCGACTACTACTTTCTTTCCGTGCCCGATTTTCAGGACGAAATCAAAAACGAAGCCCTCCTCGAGCACGCCGAGGTCCATGGCAACTACTACGGCACCCTCCTCTCCGAGGTCCTCACCTTTCTCGCCAGCGGCAAAGACGTCGTCATGGACATCGACGTTCAAGGAGCCGAACAAGTTCGCACTCATGCTAACCAAGACATCCAGCGCGCCCTCGTCGACCTCTTCGTGATGCCCGCCACTGACGAGGAACTCGAGGACCGCCTCCGAGGACGGGGCACCGACCCCGAAGACGTCATTGCCCTTCGCCTCAAAAACGCCCGCGAAGAAGTCGCCCACTGGCCCAAGTATTCTTACCGCCTCCTCTCTACCGACCGCGAGAGCGACTACACCCTCTTCAAACATCTTCTCCTTACCCAGCGTCTCCACACTCAACGACAGAAAGACTAGACCACTATGAACATCGTATTAGGCATCACCGGATCCATTGCTGCTTACAAAGCTGCCGACCTCACCTCCCAACTGGTCAAAGAAGGTCACGAAGTTCACTGCGTAATGACCAAGGCCGCCACCGAGTTCCTCACCCCCCTCACCCTCCAAGTTCTCTCCCGCCAACCCGTGCTTGTCTCCCTACAAGACGAAAAGGACTCCTGGAAACCCGGTCACATCGACCTTGCCGACAACGCCGAGCTCTTTCTCGTCGCGCCCCTCTCAGCCGACACCCTGGGCAACTTCGCTAACGGCCTCGCGCCTGACCCACTCTCCTCGATCTACCTCGCACTCCCGCGCGAAACCCCCGTCCTCCTCGCCCCCGCCATGAACGGGAAGATGTGGCAACACCCCGCCACCCAGCGCAACATCACCCGCCTCAAAGAAGACGGCTGCCAATTCATCGACCCCGCCGAAGGAGACCTTGCCTGCGGATATCAAGGCGTCGGACGCCTCGCTCCTAACGAAGAAATTCTTGCCGTCGTCGAAGGCTGTTAGAACCCAGCCATGACCGTTCTCATCACCGCCGGCCCCACTCGCGAGGCCATCGACCCCGTTCGATATCTCACTAATCGTTCTTCAGGGAAAATGGGCTACGCCCTCGCCGAAGCCGCCCAGCGACGCGGACATCGCGTTATCCTCATCTCCGGCCCCACCGTCATCGACGTCCCTGACGGTATCGACTTCATCCCTATCGAGTCCGCCCAAGACATGCACCAAGCCGTCGCGTATTGGATTCAAAAGTCCGACATCGCCATTTTTGCCGCCGCCGTCGCCGACTACCAACCCGCCCAAATCGCCGAGCAAAAAATCAAGAAAACCGGTGATACCATGACCCTCGAGCTCGTCCGCACCCCCGACATCCTCGGATCTGCTCGTTCCGAATTCAACTTTCAAGGAACCCTCGTGGGCTTCGCTGCGGAGACCGAGAACGTCGAAGAGAACGCCCTTGGAAAACTAGAACGCAAGGGTTGCGACCTCGTCATCGCCAACGACGTCAGCCGCCAAGACATCGGCTTCGATTCCTCCGAGAACGAGATCACCCTCATCTATCCCGATCGCATTGCTCCTCTCCCCAAGGCCAGTAAAGAACACCTCGGCCACCAACTCATCGAGCTCATCGAAGAGCTCGTCTGACCACCGAGACCATCCTCCGACTAGTGTCTCGCGACATTAATTTTGTGGAATAGCAAACAGGTTTTATCTCGCGCCTCATTCCTTGAAAATGGAGCAAGGACATTCTTGTTCTTGTCCTTGGCCTTGGAACTGACTCAGGGACAGGAATGTCCTTGCTCCATTTTTCTGCGCCAACTCCACAGAATTAATATCGTGAACCACTAGCGCTCCATCACCTGAGGCAAGGTCACCTCGAGAATTTCTGACCCGCGCTTCAGCACCAACTCCGTCTTTTGCACCGCAGCAGACGCCGCCAACCGCGCGAGCAAGTCATTCGACTCCGTCACCCTCCGGCCATTCACTTGCAAAATCAAATCTCCTACCTTCACCCCCACCCTGTCTCCAGCAGATTGCTCAAGAACTTCGGCCACCAAGACCCCTTCCGCTCCTCGCATTTTCTCTAACACCGTCAAAGCACGCACACTCAGCCCTACCCGCTCAAGCACCACTTTATCATCTGCTAAAGGACGCTCTTTCTGCTTCACCTCGGCCGCACGGCGCCATTCATCGTAATCAACAATCGTAGGACTAAACTTCAACTCCTCACGCTGACGCCAAACCTCCAACTCCACTTCCTCCCCCACTTTCGTCCGCTGAATCATCCCAATAAACTGGGTCAGGCTCCTCAGCGGTTTCCCATTGTAACTTTGGATAATGTCATTGGCCTCCAAGCCAACTGCCTCGGCTGGACTCCCCGAAACCACCACATCAATCGCAACTCCACTTCCTCTTGGATAGCCTAGCTCATAACGCACCCGCGAGCTCAAATCCCGCCCGTTGAGCCCCAGAAAACCTCGTATCGGTCGCCCCCTCTCTAGAATCTGCTGAAAGGTATCCCGCACATCATTAGATGGAATCGAAAAGCCCACTCCCGCAAAACCGCGGTTCTTGGTATCCGGAGAATAGATCGCCACATTAATCCCAATAATCTCCCCCTGATAATTCACCAACGGCCCTCCCGAGTTCCCAGGGTTAATAGCCGCATCCGTCTGAAACAAGTCACGCTGACGATCCGAAATCGACCGCTCTTTCGCCGAAACAATTCCCTGCGTCACCGTCTCTCCCAATCCAAAAGGATTCCCTACCGCAAACACCATTTCACCTGGCTGCACTCGGCTCGAGTCTCCAAAATTGAGCGCCTCAAAAGGCCCCTCTCCATCAATCCGCAGCACCGCCACATCCAGAGTCGGATCCTCCCCAATCAAACGCGCCGGAAAAGTCCGCCCATCATGAAGAGTCACCTTCATTGCCAAAGTCCCGTCGATCACATGCTCATTCGTCACCACGTGGCCTTCCGGAGTCACAATCACCCCGCTCCCAATCCCCGTCGTCTCCCAAGTGCGCTCATAGGTTCTGCCCAAATAGTTCAACTGCTCCCGTCGTGCACTCACGGTATCAATACTCACCACCGAAGGAACCACCCGACCGACCAAGTTTGTATACTCCGCATTCAAACGAGCCAGAAGCTGCACGTCCTCGATATCCAGGACAGGTAAATCCTTGAGAGTATATTCCTCAGGTCGAAACTGGCCCTTGCCCGTTTCTAACATCTCATTTTGCTGCGACCGGAGAAATCCGGGCAGACCGTTATCGTCCTTCCACTTCCGCCATAGGGTCACCAGACCAAAGGCGAGGCAAAAGACGATCAACAGAATGACAAGCCGCGCGATAGCGACCTTCATGGAGCAGTTTTCTTCAATTTTCGAAAAGGGTGAACCCCGACAAGATGGCCAAGCGCCCCCTGTTGAGCAAAGAGAAAAAGAGTCAAAGTGACCTCAGGAAAAAGCTCCTCCAATCTCCACTCTTGAAAAAACGGCCTAAACCCTCCACCTTCCCCGTAAATCATGTTCTCCAACCTCTCAGACGCGCTCGACAAGTCGTTCCGTAGCCTCACAGGAACGGCCAAAATCACCGAAGAGAACATCTTCGATGCTCTGCGTGAAATCCGCCTCGCTCTCCTAGAAGCCGACGTCGAATTCTCTGTCGCCAAGAACTTCATCGAATCCGTTCGCGAAAAGGCGCAAGGCGAAGACGTCCTCAAATCTGTTAAGCCTGGTGAACAAATCGTCAAAATCTTCCACGACGAACTCGCCATCCTCCTCGGCGGCGACCAAGCCCCACTCGACCTCAATCCCCCCGCCCACATCCTTCTCTGCGGACTCAACGGAGCGGGTAAAACCACCACCGCCGCCAAACTCGCCCGCCGCCTCAAGAAGGACGGACGCAAGCCCCTCCTCGTCGCCTGCGACCTCTACCGCCCCGCCGCCATCGAGCAACTCTCCATGCTCGGTGCACAGTGCGACGTCCCCGTCTTCACCCCCGATCCCGGCGAAAAAGACCTCGTCAAAGTCGCCAAGCAGGCCCTCAAATCTGACGCAGCGCGCCAAGCCACCGTCATTATCTTCGACACCGCCGGCCGCCAGGAAATCGACGACCTTCTCGTCGAGGAGCTCAAGAAACTGCACAAGTTCGTCAAGCCCAAGGAGACCCTCCTTGTCGCCGACGCCGCCACCGGTCAACAAGCCGTCTCTGTCGCCCAACACTTCGACAACGCCGTCGGCATCACCGGCATCATCCTCACCAAGCTCGATGGTGACGCCCGCGGTGGCGCCGCCCTCTCCATGCGCCAAGTCACCGGCAAGCCCATCAAATACATTGGTGAAGGCGAAAAGCTCGAGGACCTCGCTGAGTTCCACCCCGAGCGCATGGCCGACCGCATCCTCGGCATGGGCGACGTCGTCAGCATGGTCGAAAACATCTCCGAGAAGATTGACCACGAACAAGCAGAAAAAGCCGCCAAGCGTATGGCCAAAGGCAAGTTCGACTTCGAAGACTTCCTCGGGCAAATGAAGATGATTCAGAATCTCGGCCCCCTCGAAGGCGTCCTCGGCATGATGCCCGGCTTCAACAAAATCAAAAAGCAACTTCCCAGCGGAGCCCTCGACGACAAGCGCATCAAACACATGGAAGCCATCGTTCTCTCCATGACCCCCAAGGAAAGAAAGCGCCCTCAAATCATCAAAGGCACCCGCCGCAAGCGTATTGCCAAAGGCAGCGGCCGCACCCTCATCGAAGTCAACCAACTCATCAAACAGTTTGGCCAAATGCAAAAGATGATGGGTTCCAAATCCAAGATGAAGCAAATGATGCAACAGATGGAAGCCATGGGCGGCGAAGACGGCGGCGGCATGGGCGGCCTCGGAGGCATGCTTGGCGGAGGCGGCAAAGGCGGCCCCAAAATGCCCTTCTAACATCCACTTGGTGATTCCTCGTCAGTTCCACTGATACTTCACCGACACATTCCGCAGGACCGCCTCCAAGAGGAGAGGAATAAGGTGAGATGCTCATCCCAGACATGAGGGGCGACTGCAGTCGTCCACCTTCGGTCTGGGACAGTTAAAATTTCCTTGGCCACAACGGTAAAATACCGAAATCGAATAGGACCGATCTTCACGATACCGAAAGAGAAATGAGTCCCCATCCTTCCCAACGGACGAAACAAAAATTACCAAGAAGTATAAATCGCGAGACATCTTTCTCTTCTTCAACCGAAAGCGACCTCTCAAAACCTTGAATCGCAGGACAGGCAGATTTCCCAGCCAGCGAACCTGTCAGAAAAAGAAATGCCCAACCCACTTTAATCATGTGAGCTAATATCAGAGAGCCTTTTCAAGAAAACGGATTACTATTTCTGACGTTCGAGAAGAACCACTTAATGCAAGTAGTCTACCCCTTCAACATACCTAATCGGACCGACTTCACCCACAACTGCTACAATCACTTTTCCACCTTCTCTCGCGTCCAACAGCGCACTCGGATGATAAATGCTAAGTATGGGTCACTCTTCTTCTCATCCAACAAACAACTTGGCGAGCAAAAGAACAGAAGCACAAAGCCCCATTGCCAAAGGGTAAGTGAAGAGCTTCTTGGTAAATTCTGCAATCAGGCCAAAAACACCTATGCACCCTAGAGCCGAAACACCGGTGAGCACCAGAACCATTAATAGTTTTGCAGGACTCGATGCTGCATCGAAAAGGAGACTCAAGAGGAGAGAGAGACCACCCCCAACAAGAACGAATGCAAATACCCACCGAAACACAACATCGACTGGACCGTCTCCCACCTGTAACAACTCATTCTCTCCGAAAGATCCCCGGTCTTGGATCGGATCAACCACCAACCGAACTCCACCTACAGCCATTGGCCCCCAGAGCGCAGCCACTGAATCATCATAAACCTCGACAGCGTAGCCGTCATTTCGAAGCTCTACCGCAGCCACTGCCGCCTCGAAATGATTGCTGAACACGTAAGTTTTCATATTACGAATAAGCTAACCTTTTGTAATCCTTCCCACAACAACCATCTTCACTGCAACCACACACGAACGTGTCAGTAGAGCCAACCCAGCACGACCTAACAAATTTCACCCTGCTTCATACTCTCCAACACCAGACTTACCAACACGGTCGGACTTCGAATTCATAGCCTTGTTTATAACAGGAAGTTTCTACAATTCTCCCTGCATCAGGAACTTCGTCCATCCCTCGTCGCAATGCTTGATTAGAGAATGAACAATACTTCAAATCTTCAACTAAGCAGAGTCTCGGACTACAGTTCGAGCGATTTCGTTGCGGATGTGCTTTTTCAAGAACGACCTTTCCGCTCCATCTCCAGAATGGCCGGAACTGAGATTTGCCTATTCGATTGCTTCCAATCGCTTCTTCATTTGAGACACATCTTTTTCGAGACTTTTCAGTGAAGACTCTATCGAATCTAATTTTTGGCTTAGCTCTTTAAACTCCTCCTCTTCATTACCCGCATTGCTAAAAACCAACACAATTAGCGCGATGATGATTAAAGTCCCGCATCCTAAACCGACTTTAGGGGTGACCGAATTGTCATTATTCATGTTTAGAAGATAGTTACCGTCTGAAGCGTAGAAATTCAACCGAACGTTTCAGCAAACCCAATCCAACCAACTCCGCACGCCCTCATTATTTCTACCACGCACCCTCCTCCAGTCAAGCCTCCTACCCACCAGCGCGGTCGGATTTATGGTGCTGCGTCTTGTTATCCCTTCTGTTTCTCTGGGCGCTTCGATTTGAATGACACTAACAATTTCTTGAGTTCCTCCATCTCAGAAAAATCGTATCGAAAACTCTCCCTCGCACTCACAACTAGGACCTCGCGGCATCCGTAGCAAATCAGAATTGAATACTCATTAGCACCCTCAGACCAAGCTATCGCATAGTCTGGGTGAAATCCACCGCAGCGCTTCTCACCTGACCATTTAGTATAGCTCTGCGCTGATCGAACCGCATTCCGCATTTCCCTAGCGACTTCACCCTTCGCCAGAACCTTCGGCGTGTAGAACTGAAAGCCACCGATACTTGTTGTATCTTCGCGCTTACTCTCGACCTGCAATAATTCAGCATCCCTTTGATGTGGTAGCCCCTCGAAAACATAAATTTCTTCGATCTTGTCTAGCGATGCTCGGATTTCTTTGGTCGCATCAACCGAGACTTTCTCTACCGTAATCGCGACCGAAGGGAATTGTGATGCAATGAGCAAGCAAAGTGTTAGCACTACAGGATTCATTTTTGGCTAACGTTTCAGCACACCCAATCCGACCGACTCAGCGCGCTCCGCTACTTCTACCACGTTCCCTCCTCCAGTCAAGCCTCCGACCCACCAGCGCGGTCGGATTTGTGGTGCTGCGTCTTGTTCGGCACAGGTCGTTCCTGATATTCCAAGTCCGAATGGTGCTGAGCGACAAACTGCTTTATCTGTTCTCGGTAGACCCATACCGCAACGGCGAAGGTGGTATAGGAACTGATTGTAACACAGATTGCAGCAAATAACGTCGCTCCCCAATATCCCCCGAATGTCCAGTATCCGAGAACCCCTCCAAGTGCAGCAGAGGATGCGAAAGAATAGGTCGAATAGGCGGAAAACCGAAACTTCAGGGTTAAAGGATGAACACACTCTTTCCAGACTTTGAGCCGAGAGGCCGAAGTCAGCAGTTCTAGCTCTGGAAGCCTGAAATGTGGTTGATATAATCCCATCGTCTCTATTCTACCCGATACTGGAAAGAGGTCCGTCTATTTTCAGCCGAACGTTTTAGCACACCCAGACCAACCGCCTCAGCACGCTTTTGAGAGTTCTATCACTTGCGAATTGACTGTCAATAAGTGATCAACCAGCGCGGTTGGTCTTGCGGTGCTGCACCTTGTTCGATTTTCTTGGTTTGTCCTTGCCGGTCCGGTTCCTTCGGTTCGCCAGACCGTGAGGAGATGAGAGGCAGTGGCTGGGCAAGGTTAATGCTAGCGCCTTGAACGTAGAGAAGGCCTTCGAGCTATCTTTCGGTGCCTGACGAGGAGCCGAAGAAAAAGGCGTTCCTCGAACCTGAAACCTCCGATACAGAGCACCTGTGAAGTCGACTCCAAGGCCAGAGTTCGAACCATCAGGCGCTTCGAATCAGGGAATTACCAGAAGACGTTCTAAAAGTGGTCCAAGAGACGTCGAAGAAGAACAGACGTCCGCTCGACCGGGGATAATGAGGAGAGAACGCAAACGAAGCAAAAGATGAAATCCAACCTCACCGCCTCCACTACGCCAACACCGAATCACCTCACAACCCACGAACCAGAAACCGCCACATCAGCCCAAGAAAAATTCCTCATCGAACGTTTCAGCACACCCAATCCGACCGTCTCAGCGCGCTTTCATTACTTCTACCACGCTCCCTCCTCCAGTCAAGCCTCCGACCCACCAGCGCGGTCGGATTTGTGGTGCTGCGTCTTGTTCTCTCGTCTTGGTTAGAGGGGTGACCACTTGCAATACTTTTGGTTTCGAGCCAATCCAACAGCACCGTGAATCTGTTGCTGAGCATCAGATTCTACAGCGCTCCAATGCTTCAGAAGCGGTTCAACCATAGAGGCTGGCCAACCAGGAACAGCACGCAGAAGCCAAATTACAGCCCAATCGTTTTCGTTAAGCTTTAATGAGCATCCATACTCCACTATCTTACGTGCTTCTATCTCGTCCGCTGGAATAACACGCTCGGATGCCATCGCTTGAAACGCGCCGTGAATAAGTTCCGCATCACCTCGATCAATAAACTCCAAGACCTTGCTTAAATTATTCTCTGCTCCCCCCGCCAATCTAAAGAGCGAATCTCCTATCGCTATTTGGACCATCTCGACCCGACCTTCACGGGAGAGGCCCTCGAGGAACTCAGTCGCATCTGTGTAGAGACAATGCCCCAATGCCATTATCATCTGATACTGGGTTTCCCAAGTTCGCAGGTCCTGCAGTTCCTTCTGGAGGGCGACGAATAAAGCCTCGCCAGCATGCGGGTCCTTAGACTTACGAATCTTCTTCGCAGCTGAACGACGCTTCGCTGATTTCGAATCGCTCAGTTGCTCTATTAGCGCTCCTGTCGTGGGATTCATTTTTTGAGAGAACGTTCCAGCACACCCAATCTGACCGACTCAGCGCACTTTCATTACTTTTATCACGTTCCCTCCTCTAGTCAAGCCTCCCACCCACCAGCGCGGTCAGATTTGTGGTGCTGCGCCTTGTTCGGCAATTTGGAAGTTACAGACTAAACGCAACACTTTGAATTGTGCAGGCGATGGCTCTCACGCTACAGACTCAATCTACCA
>JBPOGI010000005.1:0-358741 GCA_051251855.1 Roseibacillus sp. | reverse complement strand
GCCTTGACCCTCGCCTTGACCCTCGCCTTGACCCTCGCCTTGACCCTCGCCTTGACCCTCGCCTTGACCCTCGCCTTCCTCTCCTTGTCCGTCTTGGCCTTCCTCACCCTTTTCACCCTTGCCCTCTTCCTCAGCGTCTTCAGCTTCCCCTTTCTCACCGGCTGCTTCTGCAGCCTTCTCAGCTTCTTCGGCCATTTCCTCCAAGGTCTCTTCGAGATTATCCTCATTCAACGCTCTCAGCATCTTAGCCACTTCACGCAGCTCCGTCTCAGACTCGTTGAGGCTTTCCTCACTAGGCTCCAGCAATTCTTTGCGCATGGCCCGTTCGGCAGCAATCATCAAGTCCTCAGCGCTTCCCATCCGGCTCACAAGGCCATCAGTCTTTTCGGGATGGTTCATTAACTTACTATAAAGTTCCCCCGCATCGGCAACCGCTACTTCCTGCTGCCTCTTCTCAGCCGAGCCCAACAATTCCGAGGCCACGACATCGCTTAACGACTCTTGCTCGTCAGCTAAGCGCTCCGCCTCACGAGCCAACTCGTTCATATCCTTGGGCTTCTCACTTTCGCCCGCCTTCCGCGAAGGCTTTTTCGATTTACTCAGATACTTCTCCACCTTCTTTCGAAGCTCTAACAAAGTCGTCAGAGCGCCATCGGCGTTCAAGTACCCCGCCGAAATCTCAGGCATCTCGAAAGCCCCGTTGGCCTCGTTCATCTGTTCGATACTGATGTCCAACAATGCCAAATCATCCGCCGTAAACTTGGCCACCGCACTCTCCCTCAGCTCGAAAGCAGTATCAATGTTTGCCGACTGATTTTCGGCAAGCTTCACCGTCACCGCCAACTCGGGCTCCTTGTTCACAGACAACTCACGCTCCTGAAAAGACTGAGAAACAATCCGACGTTCCATTTGGATCAACTGATCCAATAAATCGACGCAGTCTCATGGAGGGCCATCGCTTGCATACCATCGCGTCTGAAATTGTTGAATATCGATGGCCCGCATCTCACTGACAGCTCGAGCCTCGCCTCTTGGCTTCTTATCCTTCGCATAGGCAAAGAGACGGACATTATCATTAATGCTCAACGAATACTCCTCCAATGCAGCCAGAGCCAACTCCTTCACTTCAATCGAGCCGTCCTCCGAAATGGGCAAATTGAGAAGCTCTCGCTGCTCTCCCTGCGCTTCCAAGATAATACCAACCTCACCCAAACCGACATCATCACGAGCCCTGATTCTTACGGGAACCTCTCCCACCGGAGTGGAAGCCACTTCTTTCTTGGGCTCCACAATCTCAATCACAGGCATCTTGTCAGCCCTACCATCCATCAAGAACTTCACTGGCTCCAACTCATGCCCCTTCCGGTCAAGACCGACCAAATCATAGACTCGCTTTCCGGCCACAATTTCGGTCTGCACGATCACGCGATTTCCCTCGCAAAGAGCTTCTACAACTTCGCCATCATCAAAAGTAAGTCGCGCGCTCTCCATCGGAGCCGTCATCTCAAACGCCAACTCAACCGAGGAACCCTCCAAACCTTCCACATCGCCGCTTTCGAACTCCTCAGCCTCCGCTCCCACATATGCAGGAGGAACAACTACCCCTTCACTTTCGACTAAACGAGCCGCATCAAGGCACTCCACATACTTACTCTCCGACTGGCCGTCACCAGCTTCAATACGATAACGAAACCCTCCCGGCGGAGTTGTCCAAGACAGCTCGTAGCGCCCATCCTCACTCTTAATCAACCGTTGTTCACTTTCCTCCCCAGAATCGGTAACGATAGAAATGCTGACCAACTCAGGCTCACGCCCGCGAGTTTCGACCTGAAATCGAAAGGGCTGCTCTGTCCGATACGAATCCCTGTCGGTCTGATCCACGATTCGAGTAAAAGACCTTTGAGAAGAAGGCCATACCAGTCGCGCCGTCGCCGTGCGAAAATCACCCCAAGACACAAACAAAGCGGCAAACACAAGAGCAGCCAACCCCGCAAATAGCGGCCATCGACGAGTCACCGAAACATCCACTGCCGCCTCTGGCTTCACCCCAGCCCAAAAACGTCCCGCTCGCTTCATCACATCCGCAGCCATCTCAGGAGAAACGCCACTGTCAGGACTCAACTTCTTGAGCTGCAAATCACGGGCTGTTCGGGGCAACTGTCCCACCGAAGGAGAAGACTCCTCCACCGCGGCAACTACATCCGAGGCCTGAACTGCTCTCCCGCGTCTCCACCAACGAAAAATAACCAACGCTGCAGCAAGAGCGATACCCAACCAAGCAAGCCATCTGACACCACTACTTAACCCAAGCAGAGCATCCAACAACGCGACTAAAACAGCTAAGATCAAAACCGTAACAATGGCTCGAAGTTGACCCGCCCACAAATAGTGTCGCCTCATCTTGGTCAGAACCGTTTGGATTCGAGAAGGCTCCTGTCCCGACTGACTTGCGGGTTGTCTTGCGTTGCTCATATGTTTTGAGGTTTGAATTTGCGAAAGTCTGAGAACCAAAGCTCATACCCACCGAGTAGTATGAGCACAAAAAGAAGCCATGGCCAGATCTCATGTGGGCGCTCACGACTGGCAGGAAGTTCGCTCAATACCGGCGTATTTGCCAGCTCTAGCGAACCATCCTCCGAAGGAACGCCCAGCCTCTCTCGAAGCTCACTATCGCTCAAAACCCCTACCTTGCGCTCCTCCACATCCGCGTTCACCACTCCCACTTGCCCTTCTTGGTCAAAAATTCCCTGCTCGGGCCTTGAAAACCCCACCACCGAATTGAGAACTCGTGCGCCTGACTCTCTCCAGCCCGTGGCCGCTTTCATCCACTCCATTGCCAACGGCACAAACCAACGAGAAATCGGAAAATCACCCCACTCTCGCGTCAAAGGATGAGCCACCACCAGCGCAAGTCCCTTGCCTTCTTCGACCTTCTCAAAAAGCAAACCTCCTCCACCTCGTAAAGAGGCGCTCTCAATCCAGCTCCCAGAATCACCGAACCGAAAACCATCCCGTAAAAAGAGTGTATTCAGGCCAGAGCCCACCTCAGAAAATCCTCTCATCGCCAAACTCTCTTCCTCCCCCAACTCCAAAGGCCTGGGAGTCGCCACTTCTTGCCGTTCCAATCCTTTCGGAAAAAGCCCCCGCTCCGTCAAAGAAGCATACCCCGCAGCCGAAGACTGATCACCCAAGACCACAACCAGCCCCGTTCCCAGTTCCCGCCAAGACTCCAGAACCTCAGCTTCAAACGACCCAACTTGCGCCCAATTGCAGAGGACAATGGCATCCCAACGTTCCTCACCTTCCCGAGGCTCGGCCAACCGAAAGTCATTCTGAATCACCGGCACAAAAGCAGATTGACCAGGCCCGCGTCCCGAAGCCTGTAAAGCTCGCGAGAGATAATACCCTTCGCTCGTAAAGGGCGTCGCCCCGGGGTCGCCATCCAAAATCAAAATCCGCTTTCGCACCCTTTCTAACAAAGCAAAGTATCTCACATCATCCGCCGACCAAGAATCCGCCTCTTGCCCTTTCAAGGTCACCTTGCCTCGCAAGAGTCGCTCCGACTCGCTCAACTCTCCTGGCTCCACCCCAAAAACAACCCGCCCCCCGCCCTCGGGGACGACTACACTTGCTCTCCGCCCATCCTCCAATTCCAAAACCGCTTCGCCACTCCAGTCACCTTCAACCTCCACCCGAGCCTCAAAGACGGTTTCCAGCCCCTGATACTCTGTCAAAAGCTCAACCTCGCCCACCGCCGCATTAGCCTCCCCCTTCGCCTGCACGCGCTGAATATTAATCGCAACAGAGCTTGGCCAAAGCCTCTGTGGCTCATCCGCCACCCCACCATTTCGCCCATCCGTGACCACCACCACCTCGCTCACCGACCCCGC
This sequence comes from Roseibacillus sp., assembly GCA_051251855.1. Classification (GTDB taxonomy): domain Bacteria; phylum Verrucomicrobiota; class Verrucomicrobiia; order Verrucomicrobiales; family Akkermansiaceae; genus Roseibacillus. The sequence goes on along the minus strand of JBPOGI010000005.1, from coordinate 354,851 downwards.
GGCCACGGCATCGATCGTCCACTCCACTACACCCTCCCAATCCGTGGGCGAACCAGCCACCGCCCGATAATCATCAACCTTAGAAAGCTCCTCGACCTCATCCGCAAAGGCAACCAATCGCACTCCTACCCCCTCTTTCCCCTGAGTCGCCTGTTCCGCAAGCTTGATAACTTCTTCGCGGCTCTCGACCAAGCTGCCAGAAGCATCGAGCAAGACGAGAATCGTCCCGCCATCGACCGACTCACGCTTCTCTTTTTCACTGAAATAAGGCCGCGCAAAAACGAAAGCCAATAAAAGCAGCATCAGCATTCTCAAAAGCATCAAGGGCCAGTTATCCACTTGAGACATGCGTCGACTCGTCCGAGCAGCCTCCTGAAGAAAACGCAGCGAACCAATCGAAACCTGCTCCCAACGTCGCCGACGAATGAGGTGGATCAGTAATGGAATCACAACCGCCGCTCCACCTGCTAGAAAGAGAATGCTCGCAAAGTTCATTCGCTCCCTCCTTGTAAGTATTTCATCAACCCTTTGACCTCCTCATCTGAAAGCCCCTCTAACAAACCCTCAGGCATCAGCGACTTCTCAAAGACCTCGACGCTTCTCAAACGATGATTCGTCACCACCGACTCCCCCAGAGCAGTCTTCATACGCACATCCCCATTGATCGTCTCACCCAAGCTCGTTCCGGTCACTACCGTACCATCCCTCATCGTCACCACCATCAACCGCGCATCCGGAGCAACCGAGGCGGAAGGAAAAATGATATTCTTGAGAAGCGACTCCGCATCGCGAAAATCGTATCCACTCAAGTCAGGCCCCAAGTCCCCTTTGCCTCCCTTGAATCGATGGCAGCTCGAGCAAAGCCGCTGGTAGACTTCTTGCCCAACCTCAGCACTACCTTCGCCATCCAACACCAATTGCGAACATCGCTGCCACAGTTTATCCGCATTATCTCCGCCATAGTCCTCACGAAAAGAAGCAGCAAGCTCAGGCGACACCGTCTCAAGAAGGGCCAGATTTCCACCGTTCAAAACCTCCGGAGACATCACATCCGATCTCACGAACATCAGCAACTCACTCGCCCCCCTCTCACTCCTAAGCATCTCTTTGACCAAGGCATCTTTCTCTGCAGGAGGCAGCTCATGCCATTCTCTCACAAAATAGTGAAAGCCTATCGAAACTTCCGACAACAGTGGAATGATACTCAAACGAAGATGAGGCTCTCTCCACGCCTGCAAAAACTCATCCAAACCACGACTCGAATCAGCCAGAAGCATTTGCTTGAGCGCTTCCACCCTATCTTCCACCGGTAGCTCACGATTTCGAAACAAGTTTCGAGCCTCTGCATAAGCCTCGGTATCATTGAAAATTCGCCCCAACGAAATGAGCGACGACATCGTATTTTCATCGCCCCAGTTCTCCAGTTTCTTTCGAAGTAAACGCCAGCTCTCAAGAGTCAGATCCGGCTCACAGCGCTCTCCCGCTCCAGCGATGACCTCCAATATCTCATTCCCATCGGCAACTTCTAACCTCGGCACCTCCTTCAGAACCTTCGCCAACTCTTCACTCGCCGAATAATCAATCAACCCACTGAGAGCTTCCAAACGACCCACCTGAGCGCGGGATTTTTGATAGAATTTCGAAAGCCCCGCGACCCCGAGCTCACCAGGTCCGCCGATAGTTTGCCAAAGCATTCTTGTTAAATTCTCGCCCTCAATCTTTGTCAAAAGCTTCAACCCAAGTTCCTCCTGACTCGCCAAAACCCTCATCGCTGAAGCCAGTTGCCACTGCACCCTCTCATCATCCTCACCGGAAACCATTTCCCGCACTTTGCTTAGAAAGACCTCACTCACAATTTCTTCGGAAGCACCGAGACGAACGGCAGCCGCCCTTATCCGTCCCTCTTCAGCCTTCAGTGCCTTCTCCAGCACCAATGCCAACTTCCCTCCGCCCGCCAGGGTATGCAGACTGCTCAATTGGGATTGCCATGTCTTCCCCTCCGATACCAATTCGACGAGAACTTGAAGCACTTCCTCAGCCACCTCATTTCGTCTCAGCCGTTCCATCAACAGGCGCGACGCCCGCTGACGATAGTAATGATTCTCATGGGTCAAAAACTTCACCAACTCTGAGTCGGTCTCTCGGTGTAAATCAACGGCCTCTCTCTTACTAGATTCTCCGTAGCAAAGACGGTAAATCCGTCCCGAAGCCCGATGCACCCCCGTCTCATCATGGCACTCACCTTTGTCACACCAGTCACTCACCAAAACATTCCCGTCGACATCTTGCTCAACACTCACTCCCCGAAACCACTCAGTCCCCGCCTTCATCAAGTCCCCCTGCCTCTCAGATACATAACCGTCTTCCCAAGACACTTTGTCCACATTCAGCCTGCGGCCGAAAGTATTGGCCATCAAAGTGCGCCCCTCATACTCCTCGGGCCAACTCCCCCCTTGATAGAACAAAAGCCCGCAATGAGAATGCCCACCGCCAAATTCATCGGCTTCCGTCCCCACTATAAATCGTCGCTGCCAAGATGTCTTCCAATCCAACCCCGGCGGGTAGTGAGGCACCTTTTCAATGGCAGTAAAACGTTTCGATCCCACCGGCATCGCCGCCCCTCCCCAACCCCGGTCATAGTAGCCCCCGTGATGGATGGACCACAGGTGCCCATTACAATTCCCACTCACGAAGCAGTCGCCCTCCGCGTTCCAATCGATACCCCAAGGATTCGTCATCCCATTGGCAACCACTTCGAAGCGGTCCTCGGCGGGGTGATAGCGCCAGACTCCGCAGGACCACCTCAAACCTCTCACACTTGACCACCCCATCTGTCCTGACGTTCCATAAAGCCACCCGTCCGGCCCCCAAGTCAGACTATTAGGCATGTTCCATTTTGCCCGCGTGGTGAACCCGCTCAACTTAGTAACGGGCGCAGAGTCAATCACTCCATCTCCATCAGGATCGGGATAGAATTGCAAATTGGGTAAATCAAGAACCCACACTCCCCCCCAGCCCACTGCAAGGCTGCTGAGGTGCTTGATCCCAGAAATTGCCACCCGGCTCTCCTCAGCCTTTCCGTCCCCATCACTATCAGTCAGCACGACGACTCGATCATGGCCCTTTCCACTAGCGAAAGGCACTACCTCGCGGAAGGCTCTCCCCAAAGAATCCAAAACAGTCCGAGAACCTTCCACCGGCCAGTCCATGTAACTGTAGGATTCCGCCACCCAAACTCGACCAGCATCATCCACCGTCATATCGATGGGGACTCTGACCTGCGGCTCACTGGCGAAGACCTCCACTCGAAACCCATCCGGCCCCTCCATTCCCTCAACCACTTCTCTAGGAGACGGCGGGGTTCCAATCTCGGTCACCTTGGGCTCGAAATCTGGGGAATCTAATGAACCGGCAACCGCCAGAGGAACCTCAGATAGAGAGCTTTCTCCCGGTTCTCCCGGTCGATTCCCCTGTGAAAGAAGATCTGGCAGCAAAAACCCTAAGCCCACCAGCATCAGCAAAGCGGTCACTCCCGAGCAAATCTGACTCTTCCATCTCATCACTTTTGCATCGCTGTTTGCATCCACTCGCGAAGGGCATCCGCCATCGGTTCGTCCGTCCGTGCACTCTGCCAGATAGCACCCACTGCTTCACATTCCCTCTGAAAGTTTTCTCTCCACAGCCTCACCGCGGCCTCATAGTTCTCACGAATCGCGGCGACACTCGTCTTCATCTTCCTCCCTGTTTCCGCATCCACAAACTCGATATCACCCTTCTTGGGAAGCTCGATCTCGATAGGGTCTAACACCTGAAAAACAGTGACCTCATGACCATCCGCTCTCAACGCTCTTATCCCCTTCAGAATATCTTCTTCCTTATCAAACAAGTCCGAGAACAAAACTACCATCCCTCGACGTCGACACATCTCTCGCGCTCGGTCGAGAGCCTCCCCCACCTCTCCTTCCCCAAAACTATCCGTCCCCGCGAGCAAGGCCGACACTTCATCAAAATGCCTCTGACCACTCCCCATCCGAGAACCTCCCACGACCCCATCTCCGAGCAAAATCACCCCATGGCTATCACGCGCTTTGCCAGCTAGATATGCCATCGCCGCAGCCATCGCGGTCCCATACTTCAGCTTCTTGCGTGCTCCATTTTGCACCGTCATCGAGCCCGTTACGTCTAACATCAAGTAGAGCGGCAAGTTCACCTCTGGTCGAAACTCGCGCGTCTGCAAGCGGCGTGAACGCGCGTAGAGTGACCAGTTCACGTGGCGCGGATCATCTCCCACCCGATACTCTCGGTGCCCCTCGAACTCCATACCCTCTCCCCGCATGCGGCTACGCCTCGTCCCTTGCCAAGCTCCCTCCGCAAGACCTTGCGCGACGAGTTCGAGGTCATCTAAAGCAAGAAACAACTCGGGATCATCCAAGGCTGACGTGGCAGAACTCATACCCTACTTCAAAGAGGCCACCACTTCCTCAATCACCTTCTCCACCGAAACCTTCTCGGCACGACTGCGAAAATTCATCACCAGACGATGTCGCAAAACCGGCAGCGCCAACGACTTTATATCTGCGAAATCGACATGAGTCTTGCCCGCCACCAGCGCCTTCGCCTTCGCGCCCAAAGCCAGAGTCAAACTCGCTCGCGGGCTGGCGCCCACTTCTACGAACTCATTCACGATATCAGGTGTTTCCTTCCCTCCCGGTCGAGTAGCAGCAGCCAGTCTCACCGCAAGACGCGAGACGTCATCTGCCATCGGCACCCCTCGCACCTGCTTTCGAAGTTCCATAATTTGGCCTGGCCCCAAAACCGGAACCGGCTCTCCCGCCTCGTTTCCGGTCTGCCCTTTCACGATTCCAAGCTCCTCCTCCTCCGTGGGATAGGTCACCTCAATATTGAACAGAAATCGATCCAACTGAGCTTCTGGCAAAGCGTATGTGCCTTCCATCTCAATTGGGTTCTGAGTCGCCACTACTAAAAACGGTTCCTCCAAGGGATAGGTCGTATTGCCCACACTTACCTGTCGCTCTTGCATCGCCTGCAAAAGAGCGGCTTGGGTCTTAGGAGGTGTTCGGTTAATCTCATCAGCCAAGAGAAAGTTTGTAAAAACTGGTCCCGGCAGAAAGCGACGATTCCACTTCCCATTATCTTCCTCCAACACTTCTCCACCCGTGATGTCCGCAGGCATCATATCTGGCGTAAACTGAACCCGATTGAAATCTAGTTGGAGCACCTTTGCCAAAGTCGAGGCCATGAGCGTTTTCCCCACCCCCGGCACTCCCTTCAATAGACAATGACCTCCGCAGAGCATCGCTAACAACATCAGGTCGAGTGGCTCTTCCTGCCCGATAACGACCTTATGCACTTCCCCCAAGACTCGCTTACGAGCCTCTGGCACATTGATTCCTTGTGTCTCCATGATTCTTCTTTTTGCTACTTGTTAGTCGAAACGACTCTTGAGTTTTAAACCCATCCGAGCGGCCCCCTCGGCATCAGCCCGAGCAGGTCTCGACGTTCCTCTTCCATCTCCATCACCATCCAAAAGGGCCAGTTCCTTCACGACCGCGCCAAGGCTTTCATAAATCTTCAAAGTCTCTTCACGAGCAGTGATAAAAAGTTCGCCGCCATCAATGAGTCCATCACCGTTGGCATCTGTTGCGGATGCAAAGGCCTCCACCAAACCTACCGGAAAGTCGGTCTCGTTCTCAGGATCCCGCGGGCTCGTCGCCACCGCCACGATTCTCTCGTCACCTCCTGCAGTTCTTATCAGAGGGAAGCTTCCCGTCATTGTCGCCCACAACATCAAGCGTGGCGATTCGCGAAAAGCATCTCCCAGCTCGCCGGCATCCAGATCAGGACCGGGCAGATTCCACCTCATCCCCCCTTTCACCTTGGTGGCATGGCCCATCAAAATCACCCAACAATCATCCCCAGCTTTGGAGAATTCCGAAACGACCTTGAGTTCCGCCAACACCGTTTCGCGATCTGACTTTCCCGCATAGCCTCCCCCTTTGCCATCGAAGTAAAACTTCACTGAGTTCCCCTCGATTCCGTAGCGATCGCGCAGACTCTTCCGAATCTCCCCCATCCGTACCTCAAAAGTCTCCCGATGCTCCTCATCCCCCGCCAAACCACAAAACACCCAGACACGAGTTTTGGCACTAACTGGTATCGTTAGTAAAATCCCCACAAAAAAGCATCGCCAGAGAAAGAGCATGCCTTCCTAAAACGCCGCAATTTCACGTTTTCGTCAATGAAAAGGAAATGAGAGCCTGATTACCGCTCTCCAGCTAGCCCCGACAGAGTCGGCCCTGCGGGCGAATTTTTCACGTCCCGTGAGAAATTCGGGCTAGATGAGTTCCGTTCCGGAAGCAACGACCCAGAGGGTTCCGAATACGCAATACCATCCCGCTACCGTCCAAGCCCACGCCCGCCGAGGACTCATTTTGGAAAAAACAACATGCAAGGAGGCTGCAACGGGCATGGCCACCACTCCAAAAGCGAAATCGACGCGACCTCCCACCATAGCAAGGAAGAGGAGAAAGAAGAATGAAATCCCCCAAATAAAGGCGGTGACTTCCGAATCAGCACGAACCGCCGGCTCCACCCCTCGAGTCACTGCCGACACATTCGAGATTGGTGGCAGCTTTCTCTTAGTGGGATTGTGAATTGAAAGATGCCTCATAAGAAGAGACTACGCACCTTCAGCCCGCTCCTCTATTACAAGAGGAACCGACTTTTCTACATCGTCTCTGATCGACGACACTAAGATTCGGACTCGTCAGCTGCTGGCTCGTCCGTCGCTTCCCCTTCGGAGGACTCATCACCAGCTTCCTCATCGTCACCACCGGCAGGACCGTCGGCATCTGGCACAACCCGAGCAATGCCTTGGAGCTTCTCGCCTTCCTTCAAGCTAAGCAGCTTCACGCCCTGAGCACTGCGCCCAGTCTCGCGAACCTGATCGACCTTAATACGAATACTAAGACCACCCGTGGTCATGAGCATGAGCTCATCCTCCGGCTTCACGGCCAAAGCTCCCACGACAGGACCGGTCTTTTCGGTGACCTTCATGGTGATGATTCCTTTTCCGCCGCGAGTCTGACTGCGGTAATCTTCGTAGGTCGTGCGCTTGCCGAGACCGTTCTCACTCGCAACCAGCAAGGTCGCTTCGGGATCCACAATCGCGACGCCCACAACAAAGTCCCCTTTGACAGGCTTAATTCCAGCCACTCCAGCAGCGGTACGGCCCATGCTGCGAGATTGGGTTTCGTCAAAGCGAAGACTGAGACCATTGTGAGTCACGAGAACCATCTCGTCGCTTCCAGTGGTGAGACGCACTCCAATGAGTTCGTTCTCCTCTTCCAGCTTAATGGCAATGATGCCGTCTTTACGGAAGTTACGGAAATCAAAGAGCGCTGTCTTCTTGACCTTACCGGTGCGGGTCGCGAAGAAGACAAAACCGCTTCCTTCGCCAAAGGTTTCGTCCTCTCCGTTTTCGTTGAGCTTGCGCTCGACACGGAGAACGGTGGCGACTTTTTCGTCGGCTTGCAGGTTGAGCACGTTCTTGATGTTACGCCCTTTAGAAGCTCGTGAGCCCTCGGGGATATCATAAACACGCTCAATGTAAGCTCGACCGGTATTCGTGAAGAACATGAGGTAATCATGCGCCCCAGCACTAAAGAGGGTTTCCACGAAATCGTCTTCGTCATCGTTGGCGGTACGGGTCTCCATGCCACGCATTCCTTTGCCACCACGACTCTGAGTCCGATATTCGCTGGCGGCAGTCCGCTTAATGTAACCACGATGGCTCAGCGAAACGATCATGCCGTCATTGGCAATGAGGTCCTCGATGGCGATGTCACCGTCATCAGGAACAATCTCACAAAGACGTGGTGTCGCATATTTCTCCTTAATGGCGAGGAGCTCTTCTTTAATGATATCCAAGACGCGCTTCTCGCTACCGAGAATGTCGAGGAAGTCTTTAATCTCAACAAGAACAGCATCGTAGTCGCCCTTCACCTTGTCCTGCTCCAACGCAGTGAGCTGATAGAGACGGAGTTCGAGAATAGAATTCACCTGACGGTCAGTGAAAATATAACGATCGCCCTGCACAGAAGGCTGGGAACGAATCAGAATCCCTAACTGCTCAGCAGTAGCCGTTGAGAAATCGTAGGCTTTTAACTTAACCCGTGCTTCATCACGGTTTTTAGAACCACGAATGATTTTGATGAAATCATCGAGATGGCCCAGCGCAAGAAGGAAGGCCTCCAATGTCTCGGCTTTTTCCTCTGCCTTACGCAAGAGGTAGCGGGTGCGGCGAATGATGACTTCGCGACGGTGCTCGATGAAAGCATCGAGAGCATCTAAGAGCCCCATCTGCTTAGGACGGCGCTCGTGAATCGCGAGCATGTTGACCCCGAAGGAAGTTTCCATCGCGGTGAGCTTGTAAATTTGATTGGCCACTACCTGAGGACGAGCATCACGCTTGAGCGTAATCTCGATGCGCGTCTGGTCGTCGGAGAGGTCGCGCATGCCCGAGATATCGGGGAGAATTTTTTCGCGCACCAACTCAGCAATTCGCTGCTGGAGGGTGGCGCGGTTCACATTGAAGGGAACCTGAGTAATGGTAAGAATAGAAGCTCCGGATTCCTTCTCATCAATCTCGATCTCACCGCGCATCTTAATGCTGCCGCGACCAGTCGCGAAGTAGCTATCGATACCCTTGGTGCCTCGGATCTGACACTTCATCGGAAAATCGGGGCCCTTCACGATGCGTTTCATCTCATCGAGAGGCATGGTGGGATTATCGATGCGAGCGCAAACGCCATCAATCACTTCGCCCATGTTGTGGGGTGGGATATTGGTCGCCATTCCGACCGCAATACCGGTTCCACCATTAACGAGAAGATTGGGAATCGCAGCCGGAAGCACAGTCGGCTCCACCGCTCGTTCATCGTAGGTATCGGTCATATCGACCGTCTCTTTCTCGAGGTCGATCATCATCGCCGAACCCATGTGGGTCATGCGGGCCTCGGTGTATCGCATGGCCGCAGCGGCATCACCCTCTACCGAACCGAAGTTCCCTTGTCCATCGACCAGAGTCTCCTTAAGCGTCCACGGCTGGGCCATGTTCACCAATGTGGAGTAAATTGAGCTATCACCATGCGGGTGATACTTACCCATCGTCTCACCGACAATACGAGCACACTTGAGGTGCTGCTTGGCGGGAGTGAGGGAGAGATCGTGGTGCATCGCATAGAGCACGCGACGCTGAGATGGTTTGAGACCGTCACGTGCATCAGGTAACGCACGCGAGATGATCACGGACATCGAGTAGTTGAGAAACGCATACGACATTTCGTCGGCTACGTTTACGCTCTTTATTTCATCGGAAGCCATTGAATTACTGGAAATCTAGTAGTGAAAATTGTGAATTAGACATCGAGGTTGCGCACGTTGAGCGCATTATCTTCGATAAATCGTTTGCGAGGCTCGACGACATCGCCCATCAGGACGTCGAACATCTTGTCGGCCTCCAGGGCGTTGTCCTCATCGAGGCGAACTTGTAGGAGAACCCTTTTCTCAGGGTCCATGGTGGTGGAAAAGAGCTCTTTAGCGTTCATCTCACCCAATCCCTTAAATCGTTGAATACGCATCCCCTTGCGGCCCACTTCGAGCACCCGAGTCAGCATTTCAAAGAGGTTGAAGAGCGGCGTGACCTCTTGGTCTTCCCCTTCGCCATCAACCACTTCATAGATAGGAGTGTCGTCAGAAAAGAAGACATCGGTATCGATTCCGAGTTCACTAATGCGAGCCAAGAGCCGGTCAATAGCATGAACTTCATGCAGCTCTTTCTTCACCGCACGGCGCATTGCCCCCTGATACTTCTCTTTAAACTCTTTGTCTTCCTCTTCGGTAAGTTCTTCTCCAAAGAGGCGCAAATCGCGGTTCTCTTCGGCATAAGCCATCAAATCTTTCTCGGTGGCGAAGTAGAGAATCTCTTCTTCATTACCAGTGCGGACTCGAACTAGAAACTGGGGTAACTTCGTTCCTTCACGCTTAGTCAAAAGAGTGCGAAAGCTTCCACCATGTCCCTCGACGATACCGACGTAACGGCGAAGGTTCGCGAGATGGGCAAGGATGTCCTTAAGCAAATCGGTCTCGAGAGTTTTGTCGGTGCCGTATTTGCGAAGCACAACATCCTCTGAGCCAAGACGAATCAAGATTTGGTTGAGCGCAGCATCGTCGGCAACGTATTCCTCCCGCTTCTTACGCGTCACTTTATAGAGAGGTGGCTGCGCAATGTAGAGGTAACCCGCCTTGACCAAATCGGGCATGTGGCGACAGAAGAAAGTCAGCAGCAAAGTCTTAATATGCTCACCATCGATATCCGCATCCGTCATGATGATGACCTTGTGGTAGCGGACCTTTTCAATATTAAAGGCGCCTTCCTGATCACCATCACCAATCCCCGCTCCGATGGCAGTGATCATGGCTTGAATCTCGCGATTCTGCAGCGCGCGGTGAAGACGAGCTTTCTCAACGTTGATCACTTTTCCTCGCAGAGGGAGAATAGCCTGATTGATACGATTTCGGCCTGATTTAGCCGAACCACCTGCGGAGTCACCCTCCACCACGTAGATTTCGCTTTTCTTAGGGTCGCGCTCGGAGCAATCCGCCAGTTTACCGGGCAGACCTCCACCGGACATCACTGATTTCCGGACCGTCTCTCGCGCTTTGCGCGCCGCCTCGCGAGCCCTTGCCGCGTTGACAGCCTTATCGATAACCATCTTGGCGAGATTAGGATTTTCCTCAAAGTAAGCCTGCATGCCTTCATAGACGACAGAGTTCACGACGCCTTCAATCTCGGCATTGACCAACTTATCCTTGGTCTGAGAACTAAAGCGGGGGTTCGGCATCTTCACCGAAATCACGCACACGATTCCCTCGCGTACATCTTCCCCAGAGAGGTTCGGGTCTTTTTCCTTCAGAAGCTTGTTAGCCCTTGAATACTGGTTGATAGCCCTTGTTAGGGACCCTCGAAAACCAGTGAGGTGCGTTCCACCATCCGCATTCGGAATGGAGTTCGCAAAACAAAGAATCTGCTCGTTATAACTGTCGTTATATTGAAAAACACAGTCAACGAAAACATCGTCCTTCGCGACTTTGCCATCGTAATCAATCTCAACTTCACGCTTGCCTCGCAGCACGACGGGGTCGGGATGGATCAGCGTCTTGTTCTCCCCCAACTGCTGCACGAACTCCTCAATTCCCTTGGCGTAATAGAAGGACGTCTTCTCGGCCGAATCAGGTCGCGCATCTTCAAGATCAATAGTGAGACCAGGGTTCAAGAACGCCAATTCACGCAAGCGAGTCGCCAAACGGTCGAACTCAAAAGAAATGGTATCAACAAAGATAGTGGCATCCGGGAAGAAAGTAATAGTTGTGCCAGTAACCTTAGGTCCGACCTTACCAACCACTTCGAGAGGCTTGGTCGTCTTGCCGCGCTCGAACTCAATCGAGTAAATTTTTTCATCGCGGTGAACTTCCGCACGGAACCAATCCGAGAGAGCGTTCACACACTTGGCACCGACCCCGTGAAGACCACCCGAATACTTATAAGCACCTTGTCCGAACTTACCACCGGCATGAAGACTGGTCAGCACCAACTCGACGGCAGGCATGTTAAACTTAGGGTGCATGTCGACAGGAATCCCCCGACCGTCATCCGAAATCGAAACCGAGCCATCGGCGTTAATATTGACGCTTACCTTCTTACAGTAGCCGGCCAAGTGCTCATCGATGGAGTTGTCGAGAACCTCAAAAACACAGTGATGCAAACCTCGCACATCGGGGTCACCGATATACATACCAGGACGCTTTCGGACGGCCTCGAGACCCTCCAATTTGTCGATCTGGGAAGCACCATACTCCTGCTCAGAATCCACTCCGGTATTCGCCTCTTCCGATTGATTTGGATCAACCGGCTCTTCGCTTTCGTCGCCTTGCACCATAGAAGGAAGAAGAGTCTGAAATCAAGAGGGTTCGCACAAGGCTCTTTCCTCAAATTTGCGTCAAAAAATCCCCCTACTGATTCTTCAAGAACCAAGTCACGAGAACGACAATAAAGGCCACAAGGGCGGTCGCGATTAAAATTTTAATCAAGACCCGAACCTCACCAGGCACCTTCCCTCCTCCCGGAACCACCTTACGACTCTTCACGCGGCCCTCAGGTCCACTGCTGCTGCCAGCTCCCCCTGAGGACACCGTTCCTCCTGAGGGCACCACTTCCCTCTCTCGGGCATTCGCCTGAAAGCCAGCTCCTCCCGAAACTCCGCGCACCACCCCCGAACTCGGCACTCGGCTTTGTCGACGCTTAGGTTCAGGTGCCACGATCACAGTCCCACACTTAGGACAGGGTGCCTCCATGCCCGCGAGAGACTCGTCAAAGCCCAGGTGAGTACCACACTCATCGCAAGTGAAGCGCAATGTCGAACTCTGCCCGCCGTTTGCCATATCGCTATTGTTGCCAGATGAAGTCCTTTGAAAAGCACAAGTGGCGTTCAGCTCAGCTCCATCACCGCTTTTTGCCAACTCATAAGCTTTGAATCATCCCCTGCCGCAAAGGCTTCCAAACTGGCACGCGAACCGAGCACCGCAGGCTCCAGCTCCAGACCTTCTGCAATCTTCTCCCGCTTCGCCAATAGTAAATCGACCTGCTTCTCCCTTTCACGATCGCGCACTCGCCGCGGAGCTTTCACCCTTTCTGGCCAGTCATTTTCGGAAAGCTTCCCCGCACCCTCGATTGACTCAAAAAGACGACGCTTGCGATCAGGTCGCATCGAGCGGACCGGCTCTATGCGCTGACCGGCTGCACTCGCGATACTCCATGCCAATAGGTCCTTATTCCCAGCAACCATGAAGCTAGGGCGGTCCCACTTCGACGCTTCAGCCTCGCGCCAACTCCAAATTGCCTTGAGAAAGGCGAGCGTCTTGCGTTCAAATTTCCCCGAACCCTTGATCCTCCAGGCGTCGGCCTTGCTATCAGAACGCTCCAAAGCTCTCTCGCGCTCCCAATCGCAACTTTCTTCAAACCAAGAAAAGCGGCCCAACTCGCGGAGCCTCTTCTGAATCTTTTGCGCCAACGGGATGAGATACTTCACATCATTGAGAGCATACTCGGCCATTTTCTCAGGAAGAGGCCGCTGCCCCCAATCCGCCTTCTGCGATCCCTTGGGCAAGGTCACCTCGAAAAACTCTTCAACCAATGCGGCATAACCAAACTTTCGCGACCCAAGTAGCCTCGCCCCAATCTGAGTATCCCAAATTTTACGGGGCAAACCACCCCAAGCTCTCTTCATAAGCGCCATGTCATAGTCCGCCCCATGAAGCCAAACCTCCCGATTTAAAAGCTGATCCGCCAGCTCTGTCAAATCCACATCTAGCGTTTCAACCAAAACCGAACGTTCGCCATCCGTCATCTGCAATAGGCAGATTTTTTCCTGAAACCGGAACAAACTGTCCGCCTCTAGGTCCAAGCCGAGCACTTCGGCGGAGACGAGGGCTTCATCATATCCCCAAATGATCGGGGTCTCGAGAGAAGGCGTTGACGACATATTGAAAGAAGAGAAAAGGGCGGGATTCATTCAGAACCCCAAAACAGCTCCCGACTTTCTTTGATTCCCTTAGAAAACGCAAGCTTGGATCAACTCAACTCCCTACGATAAAATCAAGCCAGGCCGCTTCCTCAAGCCCCACAAAACGGGAATTACAGCCAAAACGACCCCCAAGACTGACGCCAAGAGCAATATCTTCACATCTTCTTGGACCGGGACCACCGCAAGCTCAGGAGCACCCATCCCCGGAGCAAGACCCTCCGATAAGCCTGGAAGAAGCTTCGCCCCCATACGAACGAAAACCAGCCAACCCAAGGCCAGCCCGCCAACCGTTAGGAAAAGGTTCTCTATGAAAAAATGAACCGCTAGAACCCAAGCTCTCACTCCGAAACTCCGCAAAAGCGCCAAAATGTAAGCCTCATGTCGAAATTCCAGCAAGGCTAACGCCCCTAAAATCAAACTCAGAATCAAAGCCAACGCCCCCGCCAAAGCCAACCTTACTAGTCGCTGCCCGCTCAAAAGCTTTTCCAACCGATTCAGCACCTCCACCGAAGAATCCACCCTCAACTGGCGATCTTCCAGCCTGGCTTGTGCTCGAACCAGCCCTTCCAAGCGCGCTGTCGTCACCGTCTTCTCTGGAACCAAGATCTGAATGTGGGTAAACCCCTCCAGCATCACCGGCTCCACCAGAGAGCGCGGCACCAAAACCACTGCCTGCTTTTGATAATATTCGTCAAACATTTCCGGCAAAGGCAACACTTTCGCCGAAATTTCGTAGCCCTTGATCAAAACATCAACCCTCTCCGACCACCGAGTCCCGGTCGCGAGAAGAAAGACTTCCTCCGGTTCGCCAGGAACCATTGCCGGCATATCGATAAACGACAAAGGCCCGCTGTAAGCCAGGACGGGCAATCGGTCGAGATTCCGAGTCGCCCCCGAAAGTGGCACCTGATCGAAGCTCTCGAAGCGCTCACAGAACTCGCTCCACAGACGCTCCTCGCTTTCCAACTCCTGTATCCGCCGAGGAGCATCAGCTCCTCTGATTGACTCAGCGGTCAAAATGGTGCGCAAGTCGGCCTGCTCCAGCTGCTCCTTTAACTGCCCTTCCAGCCCCCTCAAAAAGCCGAAGACAATCAACCCAAACAAGGCGAGCAAAAACGGAATCAGCAGCTTAGTCGCAGGCGAAGCAATATTCTCAAACCATCGATGAATCGAGTTCTTGAAAAGGTAGGCCGGTATTAAAATCCAGGATAACATCAGTTAAGCTCAAAAGTCGTGAATCATGAGTGGCAATCAGACAAGTCGTCCCAGCAGGGAGCTCTTCTGCCACCACCCTCTTAATCACCTCCGTGTTTTCATCATCAAGGCCCGAGGTCGGCTCGTCCAGCAAAAGCAAAGAAGGCCCCTTCGCCAGCGCTCTCGCCACAGCAGCTCGCTGCTGCTGCCCTCCCGACAATTCGGATGGACGTCGCTTGGCATACTCGGCGATTCCCATCACTTCTAACCAATGCTTCACCCCCGAAGGAGAGCGACCTGCCATCCGGGCTGCCAATTCCGCATTCCTCCGCACCGAAGCTAATGGCAGTAGATTGAGCTGCTGAAAAACAAACCCCACCTCATTGCGCAAAAAAGCGGCAGAACCCGGTCGATAACGAGAATCACTCTCAATCTTCCCTTTCCTTGGCTTCAACAACCCCGACACAAGCCGCAGCATCGTACTTTTTCCACAGCCAGAATACCCCTTAAGAATGGAAACCCCGGGCCCAAAATCATAGCTCAGATCCGAAAAAATCTCCTTTCGGCTTCCGGGATAAGAGTAAGTGACGGACTTGAGAGAAATTTGCAAAGCTTCCCCTCCTTACTCCTTAGGGAGACTAATAGCGAGGACCGACTGGCCTATCACTTCGATCTTAGCCTGAGGCCAAAACCCCCTCACCACCTCGCTCCAGCTTGAGACCTCTTGTCCCTCGGGCAGACGCTTGAGGAACTCCGCCTTCGGCACTAGGTAGCACTCTTTTTCCAATCGGGTATAGATGGTTGCCATCGAGAGTCCTAACGTCCGCTTTTGAGCCCTCTCCACATCTTCCTCAGCCACTGTAAAAACAAGCGTTTCGCTCAAGAGCTTATCTTGAGGATTCACTTCCGTCCGTCCAAATGCCGCTTCAATCATCCGATCTTTGCGCAATCGATCGATCCGTAAAAAGAGTGATTCCTTGGCGACCTCCTCCAAGATCGAAGACTGGACAACCATAAAGACCTCGTAGTGGTTCTCATTATGTAAGACTGCTAGGGGGTCACCGATCTCCACCTCCACCAGGGCAGGAACGTGCTTCACCCGCTCAGCAAGCATCCCCAAATAAGTCAATTCTCCCTCGAAGGTCGCGCGAAACTCAGAGGCCTTTCTAAGGCGCAACGTATCCGCCTCGCGTCGACGAAAATCCAACTCGGCGCGCGCGCGCGCAGCATCGATACGAGTCCTCGCATTCAAATCTGCCTTGCTGGACAACAACCGATCACGCTCCAAATCCGAAGTTTTCAGGCCCTCCTCCACAAGCTCTATCAAACTCTCTTCACCGGACACCTCGTCTTCCAAAAGCAACGCCTCCAAACGTCCCCTTTCTACCGCAATCGTTGCCAACTTCTTCTCTAGCTGAAGTAAATCATCTTCCCTCGCCACCTCCAGTTCAGCCAGAGTCTCTTGAAGAGCAGCCCGATCCAGCTCCAAAGCTTCAGAATCGAGCCCCACTCTCGACTCGTCGGATACAGCCCAAACCTGCCCTTCCATCAACTCACTTCCGTTGGAAACCAGAACTCGAACCTCACCCGACCCTCGAGCATAGAAAACTTTGCTCTTGGAGGGCCTCAGCTCCACTCGAGCAGTTGTGAGCCACATTTGATCAGAAAGCGGAAACCCAGTCGCCATAAATGGCTCTTCATCAGTCTCCTCAGCTAAGGCTCGCCCCATTAGCGAGAGAGAAACAAAGAGACTCAACAAGAGCCAAGAGCCTATCCCCGCTAGAAAGTAATGCGAGTGACGCTCCTCCTTGGCACAAATCAGGTGAGAGACCTTATTTTTGTTTTTGACCTTCATGCAAGAAATCCCTAATTAATCTAGACCAAGCGCCTAAGCAACGCATCATCTGAATTTTCATGAACGCATTTTCGAAGATACTCCTCACGTCCGCACTGATTCCAGTTTCCTTATTTCTCCTGAGTTGCGAAGGGAGCGATTCTGATGGGGACCGCAGAGGGCCTAACAGCCTCAGCGGAACGACCCTCACATTCACCAACTTTGGAGGAGCTTCCATGGACTTCATCGCATCTCGTGGGCAGACTGGTCCCATCGAAATTGGTGGCATCAGCAACTTCGACCGCGGAACAGGCGGCACTGTTTCCCTCATCCCTGCGGCGGGAGGAGGAGGCGCGGTAGACTTTCAGTTTCCTGACCAGTTCGACGCAGCCTCATATCGGTTCACTCCCATCGGACAATCGTCTGGCGTCATTGAATTTTGGGGCGATTCGGTCATCTTTGACACTCCACCCGACGGAATCAACCTATTCACAGGCGCGACTCCTGCCACTCCAATTTCCTTGACCATTTTATTTAACGATTCGGGCACAGCGGTCATCACAAGCCTGGAGATGGTGATGGAGACAAACGTCACTAACGCCTTCCTTACTGGTGAATTCAACTCAGACCTTGCCCTGACCGCAGGAGGCAGTGTTCCCGTCGGATTTTCGACCGATTACGGCGGCTTTAGTGAGTTTACGGATGCCACGTTTCAAGGGACATTTCTTCAATTATTGGACAGCGCAACCACGGAAGATCAGAGCTTCAACAGGTCCTTTCTCTTCGGAGCTACCGGATCGGGCTCCAGTCAGTTCAACGACGACAACCCCGTCCGCGAGGTCGGCACCGTTCTCGTAGATGATGAGCTCACAGATGCTCAATATGAAGGAGTCGATTATGAAACACGGCAGCAAAGAGGCACCGATGACGTTACTCTAGAGATCGAATTTTCCGCAGGCACCATTGAGCCATTCCCCGTCAGCGTTATTTACACCCTCACCTTCGAGACCGTTGATGCAGGCACCTATGTGGGAGACGACGGGTCAGCAGGAAGATTTGACTTGAGCATCTAGTCACCCAACCCCTTCTCTGGTCCTGAAAATCAGAGGTCATTGCAGTCGACTTCTTGCTATCATCCTTGTTTCAGGATCAGTAGCGAGCTGTGTTCAGTCGCGACTTCGCGAGCGACTCACGAGCAGCTACCAAGAAGTCGAACAACTCCAGCAGGACCTTAGCAATCGCAAGGCTCCCTCCTTTGGGTCCCGTAAGCTCAATTGGCCTCAAGCAATCACCCTCATTGAGGAAAGCAACACCAGTTACCGACAGGCCCAAACTCGCCTGTCTCAACTCGAAGAAGATCGGAAGAAATTCTATTGGCAACAACTAAGTCCCCGGCTGTTCGCTGTTGCAAACTTAAGTAGCGCTCTTGGCGAGCTTTCTAGTCTGACCGAGGACAGCTATGGCGTACGCCTTCTCGGGAACGTCGCCTTACCAGAACCACTTGGCCTCTACGCCCGCCGATACACCTTAGAGCTCCAATACTACCAAGCATCCCTCGACTTCGAGCTTCTCAAGCGACGGCTCCATTCCAATCTCTACTCAATCTTCCGTACCCAAGAGCAAATTGAACGAGGTGCGCTGGAACTCCAAAATCAAAAGCTCCCCACCACTCTAGATGAACTTCTCGCCTCTCGCTTAGCCAAAGAAAGCGCTGAAACCTCCCTCAAAAACCAACGAGACCGACTGGAACTCTCCCTGAACTCTCTCCTCGACACCCCCGGCCAAAGCTGGAGCCCAGTCCCAAAAACTGCCCCATCCATTTCTTACCGGAATCGGCTCGACCAAGTCACGACCGAGAATGGATACGGCCGCCTCGCGCTCAAGCAAGCTGCGGGACAACTTGAAGCCAGCCTCGCTCAACTGTGGAAATTGAAGTTCGACCGCCTTCCCTCTTTCAGCACCGGAGTCTCACTTCCCACCTTCTACGACTCCCGCACCGAAACCGATCCCAAGATTGGTGATATTCGCCTTTTTGGCTCCATGAATAAGAGCTTTGACCTCTCCGGTCGCCAAGCTAAGAGCGCCCGAGTCGCCAAGGAGAGAGTCAAACTTCTCCGCAGCCAACTCGCTCAGAGGCTTGAGCGAGAGAACTATGGCCTCCAGCGGGTCAAGTCGACTTATAGAGATCTCATCGAAAAGGAAGAGAAGCTCAAGAATCAGATCAGCAGAGCAAAATCTAATCCTCCCCCCAATCAACCTGAACTCATACTCAAGTATTTCGCAGAGATGAAGGGCCTCCTCAATCAACTAGAGAGCAACCAGCTCGCTCAGGCCAAGCTCGACCTCGAGTTCTGGGTATGGGACGAAGGTTACTGGGATTCCCCCTTCTAATCCTTCTCTCCTTCTAGCGAAGCCCCTTGAGGAGAAATTCAGCATTGGTCTTTGTTGCCTTCAGCTGCTTCATCAAGGTCTCCACAGCCTCTCCAATCGGCATCGAAGCAAGATGACGCCGTAAATCAATAACCCGAGGAAGCTCCTCTTGGTGATACAGACGATCATCATTTCGGGTTCCACTTTGGTGAATGTGAATCGCAGGGTAAATCCGACGCTCGGCAAGATCACGATCAAGACGGATCTCCATGTTTCCTGTCCCCTTGAGCTCCTCGAAGATCACATCATCCATGCGGCTCTCCGTCTCAACGAGGCAAGTAGCCAAAATGGTAAGACTGCCACCATCGACCACATTTCGTGCCGCCCCAAAGAACTTACGCGCCTTGGCAAGAGCTGTAGGATTTACTCCGCCCGAACCAATGGGGCCACCACTGGCCGCATTATTATAGCCTCGAGCTAATCGAGTCAGACTATCGAGCAGAATCACGACATCTTTTCCGTCCTCTACCATGCGACGCGCTCTCGAAAGAACTAGGTCTGAAACTTGAGCGTGACGCTTGGAAGTCTCATCGAAAGTAGAACTAAAGACCACCGCATCTACCGTATCTTCAAAATCGCTCACCTCCTCTGGGCGCTCATCAAGCAGAAGAATCACAAGTTCCACCTCAGGATGATTACTTTGCAAGGATCGCGCAATTTGCTTTAGGAGCACCGTCTTTCCTCCCCGCGGTGGAGCGACAATGAGACCTCGTTGACCTTTGCCTAACGGAGCTACCAAATCGACAAGGCGAACGGCCAGGTCTTTCTCGTCATTCGTCTCAAGGTGAAAGCGGTCTTCCGGAAACTCAGAAGTCAGCACGTCAAACTCGTCACCCGCTGTAAATTGTGAAGCAGGCCGCTTCTCAATCTCAATAAGCTCACTTGCCGAAAGATAATTGTCCCGACCCCGAGGCGGACGCACTCTCACCTTCACGAGATGCCCCTCTCCCAAGCGATAATCCTTCACCTGATTAGCCCCCAAATAGACATCATCCGGCCCAGGTTTGAAGCTGCGACCCGGATCACGTAACATCGCAAAGCTATCCTTTGTTTTCTCAACCACTCCCGTCGCTTGAAGATCACTCCCAAAGTTCCCGAGCTTGCAAAAGATATCAAAAACCAATTTCCCTTTTTCCGCTCCCGTATTCTTGATTTGGAGGTCACTCGCAAGCTGAAGTAAATCAACCAAAGGACGCGTCCTTAACTCGTTAAGATCTGCGACTGCCGGAACTTCGACATTACAGACAGGTCCTCGTTTTTCACGATCATGCTCAATACGACCATTGAGCTTAGTCACGAATACCTCCACCTGTTCAGCAAGGAAGGCCGCTTCGCCCGAGGTCCAGAATACTTGGTCCGCCCCTGCAATTTTCTCCTCCCAAGGCAATTGGTTCGAGAGAATCGACTCCGCTACCTCTTCATCAATCCCCGGTCTCTTTCCAATACGCTTTTTCTGAACCTCTCTTGGACAAGCGGTTACCAGCACCCCGCGGTTGTCCCACTTCCAACCCGTCTCGAAATAGAGTGGAATATCAGCGAGGAGCACATCAGCTCCTTCGCGCTGTCCCTTACGAGACATCTCTCCCAGACGCTCTCGCACCTTGGGATGAAGAATTGCCTCAAGCTTCTGCTTAGCAGAAACGTCCGAGAACACCAACTTGCGGACCTTGGACTTGTCGAGCTCTCCCGCTTCAAAACAACCATCTCCCAGAGAAGCTCTGACCTCATCAAGTACGTCGGGCTCAGTTAACAGTTGGGCGACTTCGGCATCACTATCGAACAAGAGAAGATTCTCAATTTTTTGAGAAAGAAGATTAGCCAAGGTCGATTTGCCGCTGGCGATGCCACCGGTCAGTACTAGAGAAATCATCGGATTGGTTGAAAAATGGGGGCCCTTTGGAACAAGAAAGCCTGATGGCCGAAACCATCAGACTTTGAGGTAAATGAATAGCTAAAAGACTCAGTTTTACTTACCGGAATCAAGCGGCGGTAGGAGACCGGCATCCAGTCCAGCAGGAGCTGAGAATGAATTTCCTCCACCACTTGGGTCATCAATGCCCGTATTCGAGCCATTGATAGGACGGCCAGTCGCATCGATAATCTCAGCAGTCACAAAGATGATGAGGTTACTCTTGATGTGATTCTCAGAGTGACTTTGGAAAAGACGACCAATCCATGGAAGGTCTCCAAAAATAGGCACTTTGTCTTCAACACGTTGCACATCTTCGCGCATCAAGCCACCAACTGCGACCGTGTGACCATCATAGATCGTAAGACCGGTATTAACACGACGACTTGCAAAGACAGGCATCTCAATACGGTTTTCCGTAATCGTAATACTGATGGGGTTTCCAAAAGCATCTGATGCTGGCGAAGTAATTGGGCTTCCGTAGTTAATGAATCCTTCGAACTCAACAATCTCAGGGGCGAATCGAAGGTCAATGACGTAGTCGTTGGCTCCAATTGTAGGCTGGATTTCAAGTGTTACACCCGTGTTACGTGTTTCGAACGCAGTGGGAGTTGCAGGAGTTACAGGGAAAATTCCCGCTCCAGTTCCAGCTCCACCGAGTCCACCAGTCGTGCCGACGTTGTTAGGAAGTTCTGGTGGTTCGTATTCTGTAGGGTAAATAAACTCACGAATGATTTCAATCGTGGCCGTTTCTCCCGAACGAGCAAGCACGCTAGGTGCAGTCATGATGTCAGTGCCCTTCTTCTGAGCGAGACCGCGCATAATCATCTGCACTTGACCACTTGAGAAGAGTCCTGTGAGAGACAAGATACCAGGAGCTACTGTATTCGTTTGAGCATTACGATTGGGGTTATTAAGAACCGAATCGATACTGTCCTGTCCAATGGCAAAGTCACCTGAACGAAGACCAGCAGTGCTGTTCCCTGAAAGCGCTTGTCCATCAGAGGGAAGAAGTTGAGAGCCTGCGTTAGCGACGAAGTCCGTTGCAGTGCGAGCAGCGCCGTTACTGGTCGTTCCACCACCAACATTGAACTCGCTAGAGACTCCAAATGGGCTAATCAACCAATCAAATCCTAATTCGTCGGTGTTCTCCTGTGAGACTTCAACGAATTTGGTCATGATCCGAATCTGCTTCGGAGTCTGATTCTTCATGTTCTCTACAATTTGGTCGACGATGTCCAAGTTTGAGACCGTGTTTCGAACAAATAAACTGGATGAGCTTGAAATGTAACGAGCACTTGAGCCATCGGGGAAATCAACCCCACTGTCGCTCAAAAGTTCTTTAACTGTCTTACGAGCGACCAAACCGCCGCCGCCAAGACCTTCGTCGCTGGCAAATGGATCTGCGTCTCCGCCGCCACCGCCGTCAGAGCCATCGCCTGAGATATCGGTCCGGAATGTTGGAGGAACAGTCCATGAACGAGAAACCAGGTCCGCGCTTCCCTCACTGCCGATTGGCAAGAGAGTAACAGCGTAAGAGTCAACACGATAACGAAGACCGGTTTTACTACAAACATACTCCAGCACAGTCGCTAAAGGAACGTTGCGCAGTTGAAGAACATCGATTTTTTTGCTGCTAGGGTCGTCGCCGAGCAACAAACCACCACCACCTAGGTCTTCGTCAACACCAGCAGAACCAGCGCTGACACTTCCTTTTTCGATAACAAAGTTAATTCCCTTACGGTCTGGATCCGGATCCGGATCGAGTTCGATTGACTTCTGAGTGAGATACTCCATCGCTTCATCAAGAGGAGTATCGGCAAAGTCGACACGTGGAATGATAATATTCTGAAGCTTATTGGTGATATTGACGGTGCGGCCATTCCCACGATCTCCACCTTGATTGGTAACAAAATCACCTTGCTCGGCAACAGAAGGAACAGTCAGTTCCCATGCTTTATCAACCTCCATGAGAAGTTGAGCGCGAGTGTGGTCATAGGCAGCACGGTAGTAATCAGCCTTGATACTCGCGCAACGCTCTAACCAGCGACGAGCAGCTTTGTTGTAGCCATCAATGCGAAGAACAGCATGGAACTGCTTCTCTGCGTTGTCATAATCGGCAAGATTGTAAAACCCTTCACCTTTATAGAGTAGACGACGAACTTCGTCGACATTCTGAGAATGTTCGTGAGTGAGAGAAGGATTCGTGCGAATCGGGTCGTCAAAATACTCGAGTGACTTCTGAGCTTGGAAGCGCTCAGGATCGACCAACAGAACATCATTCAAGAGCCCCTTTGCCTCATCATATTTGCCTGTGCGACGAAATTGCTGAGCCAAGGCAACACTGCCATCAGCAAGGTGCGCTGTTATTTCATTTCGCTTCACTTCGGTCTTGGGACCAAAAGGAAGAGTGTTTAGAGCGTCCTTATAGTGTCGAACTGCTTCTTCGTAGTCCTTAGAAGCATAGGATTTACGACCTTCCATAAGGAGGTCCACGGCTTGTTGTGTCGCTGCTTCACGGCGAATTCTCTCTTGAGCGAGCAGGCTTTGGCCTGAGCTGTATGAGAGTGGCGCCGCAGTAAAGACGAGCGCCAGTAATCCTGCGTGTAAGCGCGTTGTGGTGTGCTGCATGATTTGGTGTGATGTAGAGTCCCTCAAAAGGAGGGTGTTTGTGAAGTCTATTTTTTGGTTGAGAGAGTTTTTCTAGTTTTCGACCTTGAGCTCAAGCTCCTTGGTCTCGCCGTTATTCTCCCAGAGAAGAAGGGCTGAAGTGCCATCGCCCCCTATTTTCTTAAGGGTATAAGGTTTCTCTTTGGCGTCTGGATCAAAGGGCAATGAAAAAGGCATTCCCTCTTCAATCTCGAATTTAGTGTCCCGCTGGTCGGGAGTGTCGAGATAGAGACGAGCTGTGTAGTCATCTTTAAGCACTTTGTGAGCTCCCGATGCGAATTCGTGAACGATGTTGCCTTTGCCTGGCTTCAGATCCTCGACTCGAGCAAAGGGCTTGGGAATTCCACGCACTTCCTTCTCGATCTTTTCAACAAACTTAAAGCGCCCTTTGAAGGGTTCTTCGTCGAAGAAAGTTTCGCCTGGCATAATCGCTTTGCCGCCTTTCATCCGGTTCTCAACTTTGCGCGTCCCTTTATCAGCTGACCCCTCAATCCGGAAACTCAAAGCGCCTCCTCCGAAATCTGAGAATCGGAGATACCATTGCTCTTTGTCGATACTCGCAACCTTCACTTTTGCGAAAAGTGACGGAAAGCTATTCTTATCGTTGGGATTAGTCTTCTCTTCAAATTCTTCTCTGTTCGAAAAGCCATCCTTGTCGAAATCAAGCTGAGGCGCATCGCCATAGCCGATTTCTTCTTCTAGACCATTGTTCAGCCACCATTTGTTAGGAATAGGAGGATGAATCGGCTCGGTTTTTTCTTCATCGATATCCTTCGGCAC
The DNA here is from genome assembly GCA_051251855.1 of Roseibacillus sp. GTDB lineage: Bacteria > Verrucomicrobiota > Verrucomicrobiia > Verrucomicrobiales > Akkermansiaceae > Roseibacillus. The sequence goes on along the minus strand of JBPOGI010000005.1, from coordinate 330,370 downwards.
ATCTTCTCCTCTTCGAACGAAGAGATTCACCCCCGTAAACACATCTACTTCTCGTCCCTTTGCGTTTCTAACTGGACTGAGCGATGGCGGCTTAGAAAGGGTCGAAATTGCATTCGCAATTTTCTTCTCCGCACTAATGGGAGGTGCGCCTAACTGTCTTTCATTCGCAGATGGAAATTCTTCCTCAACTTTTCCCAGCTTCATCACGCCGAGCACAATCATTGCGATGGCGATCAAGGCTGCGACACCCAAGAGAACTTTTTCGTATTTGTCTTTCATGTTCTGGTGCGTGTTTTTCTTAGTTAAATTCAGGGAGCTCTACGGGCTCAGTGAAAAGAAGAAGTCGCAACTGAAGTCCGACGTAGTTCCCTTCATTTCCAAGGACTTGCCCTAAAATACGTCCAGTTTCGACGAGAGGAGCTTCTTCATCCTCAATCACGGGCTCTTCTTCGACTGCTTCTTCTGCATCCTCGGCAGCTTCATCTTCGAATTCGAAGTCTCCAAATCCTCCAAAGCCTCCGCCTCCGCCATCTTCCTCTACCTCCTCGGATTCTTCGAGGCCGGCCTGAGCTCGGATGGGAGCCGAGGTATTTTCGTTACCGATACGAATCATATCGATAGTGAAGAAATATTTTTTGGAATCGACCAGAGCGTCCACCAGGGCGTTTACCGCAGGCTCATCAGCGAGAAAAACAACTTCCATGGGAAGACTCTGCGCGAGAGGAATAGGTTCCCGGCTATCCTCAAACTCTTGAGTCCAAACCTTGCCACTCTCTGAGGGAAGGGCTTCTCTCACCACGTTACGAATCTCATAAGTCTCGACTTTGGCAATCTGACGAAACAGCCAATCCGAGGCCTCCAATTGATAGTTCAATTTGGCGGTCGCATCGGGGTTTGCCAACGCATCGAGATAAGACTCCATTCCGAAACCAAACTGCTCTGGGAAACTAATTCCTTTTTCTTCAAAGAGCGCCTTAATCGCAGCAGTCTTTGTTACCAAGCGGTTCTGGAATTCTGAGGGAGATATCTTCTCAAGATTCTCGGGACGGAAGTTCTGAACAGTATTCTGAAGACCCTCCACTTTCCCACGGAAGGTCTTCACTTCCGTCTTTCGCTCCTCCAAATTTTCTTGGGTAGGGAATGGCCGCACTTTGGCCATCTTTTCAACACTCCCCTTTACATCACTATACTCCGACTGAATCCCTGCGTAGCGCTTTCCTTGACTCAGACCGAGCGCGACCAAGCCGCCTCCAATCACAAGGGTTCCTACCAGCAATCCGATTGCAAATCCGTTTTCCTTCATTCTAGTCTCAAAAATTCTTTAGAGGTTCTTTCCCTTGATGGCTTCGACAAACGGAATGGGCTCCCGCAATGGCAAAATCATCGTGAAGGGAGCACCATAGGTTTCCTCCGCGAGAGTTGTGTTGTTGTTGGTCAATATCTCAGGATCCGAGAGCGAAACTTCATCCCCTGTTTCAGGATCAACCTTCGTTAGTTGGAAGAAGGTATCTGGTTCGATCTCTTCTTCGCTGTCCTCGGTCGCACTATTCGCCGCTGTCACTCCTGCTTTAATGCGCTCAAGAACTTCATTTACCGCACGGTGATCTTTTCCATCAACCCCAGACCGCCAATATCCGTCGATCCTAATGGCATTGATGGAAGGCTCCCCAACAAGGTTCTTACCTTCTCGGCTCTTGGCGTCGACGAAGGTTTCTCCATAGGCTAGGCGCTCGAAACCACCCTTGGCATAAGATTTTCCAGAGTCAGAACTTCCTGGGACGTAGTTGACATAAGGACGTAGCTCCGTGATCCAAATTGTTTCACTCGCAAAATAACCACGAATTTCGTTCAGAACCCCGACCCAAGATGTCCGACTGTCCTGATACTGGGCAAACTCAGCTCCAATTTGCTCGATTCCATAAACTGAGTCGTCCCAATCAGCTAACTTACCTGCAAACGGGGCCAGCTCTTCTTCTCGCTCAATCATGGCATCAAGTTTTGACTGAGCATTATTTGCTGCCAAAAACTTAGTAGCAGCCCAAATGCCCAAACCGGCGACAAGAATTCCTGAGGCAGCAAGTAACCAAGGCTTACGACGAGCGCTCGCGCGCTCGGCACCAAGGGCCGTCGGCACGAGATCGATGTGGAGTTCCGCTTTGCCTGCACCTTCAACTCCAAGGCCTACTAGTTCTCCGAGTTGATGAGCTTTCGAAGCGAGAGACTCATCAGCAACAGATACTCGACGAAGCGGATTGAATGGCTCGACAGGGAGAGAAAGCTTTTCCTGAAGGAAATCAACCAAGTAACCAAGGTTGGCTCCACCTCCAGCAACGTAGACCTTCGTGGGAGCATTACCGCCCTGCTGGGAACGATAAAAATTCGTACGGCGGGAAATCTCACCGGGAAGACGATTGACTGAGTTGCGAATGAAAGAGGCGAGCGCCGCAGTGGCTTCGTCCATCCCTTCAGTGCTCCCCAAGCTGACAACGCCACTACCGACCTTGTGAGCCTCTGCTTCAGCGAACGAGACCCCAAATTCCTTGGCAATAGCCGAGGTGAGGCTCGCTCCTGTTGTTCCAGGAGAGTTGACCCCCTGAATGAAAAGCTTGTTGCCTTCGATGTAAATCAATTCCGTAGACTTCGCGCCGATATCGACCAGCAAGACAGGCTCTGTGACGTCCGGATAGTTGTAACGAAAGGCATTGAAAAGCGCGGTAGGAGCAGAATCGACCTCTTTAAGACTCAAGCCAGCTCCAGAAACAGATTCGCTGATATCGTCCAGAACTTCCTGACGAATCGCAACGAGAAGGACTTCTTTCTCAATCCCTCCACCCTCAAGCGCTGCCCAATCCCAGGCACCATCGTCGAGAGGAAAAGGAATTTGCTGAGCCGCTTCCATCGTGACCAACTCTGTAAGGTCATCGCTATCAATCGGCGGTAGCTTGACGAATTTGGTAATCACCGAGTGGCCAGGAACACAGGCGCGAACCTTGTCCTTACCAGTCTTCAGTGACTTAGCCAGCTGAGCAACAGCGCCCCGCACTTCTGCGTTGCGCATTCCTTCGGCTGAAGGGTCTGCCAGAATGTCAATTTCCTGATATTTTTTGAGAATCAATCCTCCCCCTTTTTTAGGAGAGAAGGCAGCCATCGAGATGCGCTGCGAGCCAATATTAAGTGCGATAGTCGACTGGGAATCAGCCATAGGTGTGTATTCTAGGGTCTTCGGTTGGAGTTCCAGCAAGCCGGAACAGAGAAATCAAATCTGCTTCTAAGTAAAAAATAAGTTAGCGACGTGGAGGCTCTTCCTCAAGGTAACGGTCCCACCACAAAAACTTAAAAGGCGTCTCACTCTTAGCAAGAAGAGGAATGCTATCGTTGCGAGAAACAGAAGCAGCGGTCCACCACTTCTTAGTACCCATGCTATTAAATTCGCCCACTTTGGCACCGTTATAGGTCACCTCGCCAGCAATGGCCTCGATATTACTCTTACCCGCTCGGTCACCACCAGTAATCCGCATAATCGCTCCTGGAGAAAGATAGACGGAAGCATAAACGTCCTCGTCGACAGGAATGTTGATGTAGGTGATATCCTTCTCAAGGAGAGACACGCCCTTCCCATCCGGATTCTTCACCGCCACATACCACTTGATCACTAAGCGGTCCAAAAACTTCTTATCACTCTTGCGTGCCACTTCCGCCTTGAGCTTGACCTCAGCCTCTAACCAATTTTTCGGCTTCCAGCTTTTCTTACCGGTATTTCCTCCGAACTCGGGAGACTCCAAGTCTTCGTATTTCACGTCATCGACGTCCACCTTGGCCTCTTGCGCCTGAAGGGAGGCGGTGAAAAACGCCAAGCTGGCGACCACCAAAAATTTTCGGAATACAGTAATTGTTCTCATAGTGTGAAAGTATCGAGCTTCAATGAACCTAGTTGGTCTCATCCTCGCTTGGCGAGCAGAATTCTTGCAAAAATTTCTGTGTTTTTTCCGTATTCACATGGTGCATTCACAAACTTGCACTCGCTTTCCTTCCTTGTTCATTGAAAGCTCGCGCCTGTGCTCACTTTCTCTTCCCTACCGCTCACTGTCGGTGCCATTACAGATGAAAAAGCTCTTACCAATACCTTCGGTCCCGAGAGCGCAGATTTAATCGAACTCCGACTCGATGCCCTTGGAGCAGGTCAAAATGTGATCGAATTCGCCAAGCGCCATAGCAAGAGTATCCCCCTACTTATCACTGCTCGCGATCCCAGTGAGGGAGGCTTGAATTCCCTCTCCCACGAGGAAAGAGCATCGCTCCTGCAATCACTGCTGCCCTTTGCCGCCGCGATTGACGTGGAGTTCGCCAATGCCGACTCCTTCTCGAGCCTCCTCACCGAAGCAAAGTCGCAAGACATCAAGATCGTGCTCTCCAACCACGACTTCATCGGCTTTGACCATATGACGACGATTGATACCATTGCCCGCGCTCAGGCCTCCGGTGCTGACGTCGCCAAGGCAGCCGTGACCGTCAAAGACCCGGTAGATCTGACTCTCTTCGAGTCTCTTCTCGCAGACATGAGTGGGTCACCCTTTTCCCTCATGGGCATGGGGCCCTATGGACCTGTCTCTCGCATTCTGGCCGCTCAACACGGCTCTCTCCTCAACTACGGATTCCTCGGCGCCGAGCCTACCGCCCCCGGACAATGGCCTGCTCCCCTTTTAAAGCAGGTCCTTGCCGCCACCCCTCCCATCACGGTCGCGCCATAGCTCGCTCTAGTGCTCAGGAATCTCGTCTAAGAACTCCACCTTCGCGTCCTGCGGCAAAGCCTCAATAAAGATGCGCCCGTAGCGCTTGGTCACCACCCGATTGTCCAACACCGCTACAATCCCCTTATCCTTAGACGACCGAATCAGCCGCCCTACCCCTTGCCGCAGCTTCACCACCGCCTCCGGCACCGAATAATCCATAAAGGGATTCCCCCCTGACGCCTCAATAGCCTCGATCCTCGACGCCACCACCGGATGATCCGGCACCGCAAAGGGCAACCGCGTCACTATCACATTACTCAAAGCCTCCCCAGGCACATCCACCCCCGTCCAAAACGAGTCAGTGCCGAACAATACACTGTGCAAATCCTCTCGAAACTCCGACACCATGCGATGCCTCGGCATCCCCTCTCCCTGCACTAACAACTTAATTCCTTCACTCTTGAAGAACGGCCGCATCGCCTCCGCGGTCTTACGTAAAAGCCCATAACTCGTGAACAACACAAAGGCCTTTCCATCTGTCTGCCGGATAAAGTGCTCCACCCACTTGGGGAGCTCATCACTGAACTTGGGGTCCGACGGCTCCGGCATTCCCTTCGCAATATAGACCTGCATCTGCTTGCGATAATCGAACGGACTTCCAATCAAGACAGGTCGCGCTTCCTGCGCCCCCAAGCGCTCCCGAAAGTAACTCAACTGGTGGTCACCTGTCCCCAAAGTCGCGCTCGTCAAAATCACCGGCTTACCTCTCCCAAAAAGACTATCCCGCAAGCGATCCGCCACCTCCACCGGCGCCGAACGCAGCGTAATCGCATCTCTATCTCGACCACTGCGCTCCACCCAATAGACACTTCCCTCATCCTCCTGCTCCAGAAACATCCGCAAAGCCCCATGCGCCTCCCGCAGGCGACGCACACCATCTAACAGCTCCCCACGACTGGCACTCTCCTTCTCCATCCCTTCCGCCATTTCCTCCAAGCGCACCCAAAGGTCGCGCAAAGGCTCGGCCAAAGTATTCGGAACCAAATCTGGCTGCCTCACTCGACTCTCACGCGACTCCCCCTTGAAGTCCACCACGTGACCCACCAACTGAAAGAACTCTCCCATCTCCTCAAAGACGCGCTCCACTCCCTGAATCGCAATCGAATCATTCAGCGCTCGCAGCACCCCTTTCCGTGACCTCGGATTATAAAGCCGCTGCAAATCAAAGCGCATGCCCCCTTCCGCCAGCCGAATCCCCAGCTGGCTCGCCGCCACATTCTCCAAAGTATGGGCCTCATCAAAGACCACAAAATCCCTCGGGAAAAGAAAGCCCCCATCCTCCCCACCGGGCTCTAACAGCCCATCCAAATCCGCGAGCGCAAAGAAGAGAGTATGATTCACCACCAACACCCGCGCCTCTCCCGCCCGCTTCCACGCCTGCTGAAAAAAACAATTGCCCTTCGCCCCACAAAACCGCTGCGTACAAATCTGTGACTCGCTGCACACCTGCGCCCAAACTTTTGGCGAAGGCTGAAAATCCAAATCACTCAGCGTCCCCTCGCGCGTTCCCTCCGCCCAATCCCAAATCCGCTTCAACTCCGAAGCCTCATCTTGGCCAAACAAGTCTCCCTGCTGCTCCCAAGCCCTCCGCAACCGCATCGGACAGAGATAATTCCCCCGCCCCTTCAAAAGCACCGCGTCCCACTCCCCCGGCACCAAATTCTTAATCAGCGGCAAATCCTTCCGCACCAGCTGCTCCTGCAAATTAATGGTATGAGTCGAAATAATCGCCTTCCGCCCCTCCTCAATAGCGTAGCGCACCGCCGGCAACAAATACGCTAAACTCTTCCCCACCCCCGTGCCTGCTTCCACCGCGACACAACTCTCCGTCGCCAAAGCCTCCGCCACCGCCACCGCCATTTGCTGCTGCTGCGGCCGATACTCAAAGTCCTCCGACGACGACAAACGCCCCTCCGCCGAAAAGACGCTCTGCATCTCCTCCGCCAACCAGCCCGCTCCGAGCCCTCCTTCCGTCACCGATATCACCCTGCCAGCCTCATCCCTGCCTTCTCAAAAGACAAACCGCAAATCAAGCAACCGTGCCTGTATTTCAGCAGACTTTGATTCCTTCTAGATTCACCTCAAAAGCTGAGCGAATTCTCGTCTTGAAGCCATCAGCCTCGTCGAGACCACCCTCATTAAAATGATCGGCTTTTTGATAGTCTTTGCTAAGAAAGGTTATGAAACGGCCCCTTCGCCCATTACTCGCCTTTGCCGCTTCTACTATCTTAAGTCTTCAGGGGGCAAGCGAAGCACCCCTTCTTGAAATCGGGATCAAAGATTCCAATGGCAGCCCCGCCGCAGAGTTACATTTTCAAGCTGAAGCCGACTGCTTCTACGTGATTGAGCGAAGCATCGACGGAGGGGAATGGCTGATCCTGCAAATCGCAATGGGAGAGGGAGAGCCATTGCACCTCCTCGACCCCCTGCTACCCAACACCGTTCTATACAGAGTCTCCGAAGGCCTAGAACAACCCCCTGTAGTCACTCCCCCAGGACTAACCACGGTCGACGACCTCTCACCAGCACCAGAACCAAGCATGGTCCTTCTCCTCATTTTAAGCGCATTCGGATTTGCGAAACGTCGTCGCTAGAGAACTATCCGACCTGACAAGAACTTCACTCCCCCGCGCACCAGCCTACCCTAAAGCCCTCCCAAGTGAGCGAAACTCACTCCCTAATCAAGGCACTTTCCCAACCACCTCTTTTTAATCGCAGATAGCCCGCGAAAAAGACAAGCAGGCTGTAGTGGAGAAATGTCTCGAAATACGCCTCCCTATCAGTCCCGATTCCCCACAGGTGGAATAAGGCAGACAGCACCACAGCATAGCCGCAGTAGAACAGCCCCACTCGAAAGGCTGATCTCGTGCCCGTAAGAATAAGATAGCCTACATAGCCACCGAAGAGAAACACCGTTAGCAAGACCAGTTTAGGAAACGCTCCAAAACGAGGACCTTCGAGGCTAATACCAAGAATCCCCACATTGAGGTTATCAAGGCTCGAAAACATCGACAAGAGAACGAGAAAGGGTGCAAGCGCTAAAGTGAATAAGAAAAGCCACGAGAAGAGCGTGAGCCACAAGGGTCGTTTGAATTTTGCTGTATTTTCCATTTCAGACAAACATTTCAGCACCCCATCCCCCAACTAAACATCTGACTCAATTGCACAACAGAACTATCATTCACCGTCTCGCCTCCCCTATTGCGCAATTTCTTCAGAACTCGACTCTCCTTCAACGTGAAGCAAAAACAGCTTCGTCGTGGCAGTCAACCTCTCTTGGTTCCAATAGAGTTCCAGCACCAAAGTAATTATAACAAGAGAAAGGAGGAAGGAATCCTCCAAGTAAATGACCACGAACATCAACAAGGAAAAAAACACCGCAGACCTCACCGCAATCTCCTTCTTGCCTTCTCCGAAATAGAATTGAAATCGGGTAGACTCAGCAATCGCCTTCAGCTCTTCCTCAGTAGCAACCTTCTTTGCGAGTCGACTAGCCTCCTCATCTTCGATTTGCTGGTAGAACGAATGATCCATTTAACGTGACTCTATCTCAGACAACATGAAATCGGGAGAAGATTCTAAGTAAACGTCTTGGCACCTCATCTCTGACAGATTCAAGGAGCCTTGCACGCAACTGCCACGCGCCCTTCTTCACTCAACCTTGGACTCTCTAGCACATCCAAGCTCAGAGCGAACCTTGCTCGACACTCATGCGACATTCTTGTGATGTAAAAACCACCGAGATAGAATCGAAAAAACAATTGCCACGACCGCAGGAAGACATCCAGCTAGATACCCGATCCAGTAGGACAAACGAACCGGTGAGCCAGTAGATTCATTAAAACTACGAACCAATTCGAGAGTGACAAAATGATTTCCGACTAAACTAAACAAAACTAAGGCCGCCACCCATATGCCGGCCCTCCTCGGAAACTGGTAGACGAGCAGCGCCATTGCGAAAGCAAGAACCTTGGAGGCGACTTGAGTGAAGTTAATCTCAAAGCCGAAACGGAATACTGGGATGGTAATCATCAGGATCAAAGCAACGGCTGCAATCCTATTTGAGTAACGTAGCCAAGACAGTCTTGCTTCGATGGCTTCAATACCCGGCGGTATATACGGATCCATTTTCAGTCGAACGTTTCAGCCCATCCAATTGAATCGGCGTGTTTTCAATAGGTCTACCATGTCCACTCCTCCGTTCAATCCTCTAACTCGCCAACGCGGTCGAATTTTTGTTTCTTCGCATTGTTCAGCGCTCGCGCTGGCACTGATAATGCCGGTGCCGAGTTGGGGTCATGAGTTTGAGAGAACAGCGGCAGAGTTCTCCGCTCGTAGTATATTCGGTTACCGACTGCTGACACCACATATTCAGCCTCGGACTGTTGGCCCAGTGAACGAGAAGGATGATCTATTGTGGCTCTGCAATAGGATTCTGCCGGAGTGAGACTTGGTGCCCACCATGCTAGACTTGGCAGCGTATGCACAAACCTCACATCATCTATTGGCTGAACTAGCCGAGTGAGAACAGGGCCTCTTCCTGCCGCTACTGCACTCGCGAGTTCTGAAGAATCTCCCTCAAGAAGGCAATAAAGAGTACCGCAAGGTGGACCCGAGGGATGGGGAACCCAATGCTTCTCCAAGACCCGAAACCCCATCATCTTATCCTCTGACAGCAGAGCTTTCCCGTAGAATGACCAGCACACGATCAAGATAAAGCACCCTCCTAGAACAGCAGAAACAAGGAGCCCCAGAGCAAGCGTATCAGTTCGAGATTGAGGCATAATTTTCGACAGGACATCTTAACACACCCAATCCAAACGACTCAGCACGCTTCTCTCACTTCTATCAGGCCTCCTTCTCCAGTCAACCTCCGACCCACTAGCGCGTTCAGAGTCATAGTTCTGCGTCTTGTTCGGAACCAATTATGACTTCGTTCGCTCTTCAAACATTCGACCGATGTGTGGGACCGCACCTTCTGCGATTACTTTTCCAAGATCGACTTCTCCCCACACTCCTCCATCCGATTGGCTGAGGGCATCCGTTGAACCGTCAGGGTGCACCAAATAGATGAACTCACTCCCATCCGAATACTCCATGAGCACAACGCCCGTAATATCGACTTGTAAATCGTAGGGGTCCAAGAGTCTCTGCTGCACTCCCTCAACCGTAAGAGGCGTTGTTCTTAGTGGATGTATCGCAAAATAGCCTTCCAATGACTTTTTCGTCGCTGCATCAATTCGATGGTGCCACTCGATACTCGTCCTCGGCCAGCACGTCCACACCACATACCCTAGCAGCATTATCACGATGCATCCAAAGAGAGCAAATGCACGTCGCCTTTTCATAACCAAAATCTCAAACAAAGCTCCTATTTCAACACAACATTCAGGCACACCCAATCCTCATCGCTCTTAGAAAGGGAGGTGGGAATACCATTGTGTAGGTCGACCCACACTACTGACTTTTGCTCCCAAGTCCAAATCTCACTCAAAAAAGAATCATTTTCCGTAAACCCAGCCCCCTCTTTTGGGCCTTAGCTCTTAGCGAGAACCCTGCCGATGAGAGGCCTCTTCTTTCACAAAAATCCGTTTCCCTTCTGTCTCGTCCACTCTACCTTCAACAAAACCCCATTTCCATGCTCAAACCCATCGGCGCTCTTTTCTTTGCCCTTCTCTTTTCAGCAGCGGCACAAGATCCCTATCTCCTGACTCCGCGCATCAACGACGATCCCTCCTTCGACTACACCGAAAGCCCCGAAGACTGGCGTGACTTAAACGTCTACCAGCTTTTCACAGACCGGTTCTCTGATGGCGATAGTAGTAACAACAATGCTCGTAGCATGCGCGGCGGCAGTTGGTGGGACTTCAATACTGCTCACCCAAGCGGCGACACCACCGGACGCTCTTGGTATAACACTGCGAACAGCGCACAAGCCAATGACCGCCACCTCGCACAAGGCGGCGACTGGGAAGGCATTCGCCAACAAATCCCCTACCTCCAATCCATGGGCGTGAAGGCGGTTTGGCTCTCCAGCGTTCAGAAAGTCGAGCAAGGCGTCGACAAACGCTTCACCCCCTACCATGCCTATCACCCCACCGACCTCTACAAGTGTGAACCTTTGTTCGGTGACTTTGCGAAGCTGAAGCAAACCATCGACGACCTACACGCGGCTGGCATTTACGTCATTCTCGACGTCGTTCCCAACCACATGGCCGACCTCATCCGTCGCACCAGCGGAGACGAAAGCTACGACGAAAACTGCACCACCTTCGACATCAACTGGGCTGACGGCGTCCAGCACGCCTCCCCCTTCAATCGCCTCGATTGGTTCCATTGCAACGGCAACATCGGCAACTACGACGCTTTCCCCGAGACTCAGCTCGGCGGCTTCAAAGGCACCGACGACCTCGCCACCGAGCGCGCCGACGTGCAGGCAGAACTCGCCATCGCTTTTAAGAACCTCATCGACGCCACCGACTGCGATGGCTTCCGCGTCGACGCCATCAAGCACGTAGACCAAACGTGGATTAAAAACTGGGCCACCGAAATGCGCACTCACGCCGCCTCTCGCGGCAAGGACGACTTTCTCATTTTTGGCGAACTCTTCAGCTTCGACGACGGCTACCACAATGCCTTCACCGGCGACCAAGGCTCTGGCTTTAACTCCGCGATGTGGTTCTCTATGATGAATACCTTGCGCGATGTGTTCGCAGGCAGCGGAGCGACTTCTAATCTCACCGCTCCTCTCAATGGCATTTGGAACGGCAACACCTTCGGCAACGAAGCCAACATGCGCACCATCGCCTTCATCGATAACCACGACGTCGACCGCGTGAGCAAAAGCTACACCACCTCATGGGAAGACATGCTCCGTCCTGCCATGGGACTCCTCTACTGCGCTACTCCCGTGCCCACCCTCTACTACGGCACCGAACACGGCTTCAACCAAGGCGAAGCCAACAACAACATCGGAGCCGACGATGCCGACTATCAGCGCGAAAACATGATGGACTTCGGCTACCAATGGGGAAACGCACAAGGGAACAAGTTCACTGCTCCCAGCAGCATTAAAACCCTCATCGGCCAAATCAACGCCGCCCGCGAGCAATACATCTGCCTCCGTCGCGGAAGCTTCCAACAACGCTGGGAAACCGGTGGCCGCGGCATCTACGCCTTCACTCGCCAATTCGGCAACCAAGAAGCTCTCATCATACTTAATACCGATTGGGACAACGCGCAAAGCGCCACCCCTGGGGTCGCAACTCTTGATGGCACCACCTTCACCAACGTCCTCGACACCAACGAAACCCTCTCCGTTTCAGGCGGCACTCTCAACGTCTCTGTTCCCACTCGCGGATTAAAGATCTTTGTCGCTGGGGGAACGGCCCCTCCCCTCGCGATCAGTAATACCCGCAACTTCCCAGTCCAAGGATCCATCACTACAAGCGACGACCTTTTCATCGACTCCGACACTAGCCCCCAAGGCACTGCGACGAGCGGCACTGTCCACTACTCCACCGATGCAGGCGGCACCTTTCTCACAAGTCCCCTCGCTCGTAACCCCAGTTTCGACACCACTACCACCGAGGCTTGGAACGTCAACCTCGGCACTTTCGCGGCAGGAGCCACCATCGACTATTACGTTACTTTCGATGACGGCAGTAATACCTTCACCGACGACAATGGAGGAGCCAACTATTCCGTCAGCGTCAACACAGGCTCTGGAGGCGGCTCCGACTTCGTGCTCGATGGCAGTCTCGATAGCGCCAACTACCTTATCTCCGACAACGGCATGCGCCTCTGGGCCGCAGTCAAAGGCACCAAACTTTACTTCGCCACTTGGTCCACCGAAGGCGGCACCGCTGACCATTACGTGCTCTGCTCTACCGGATTCGGAAATCCCGAAGCTCACCCATGGGGCAAAGCTGGAACGCTCAATTACTTCTTTGGCGGCTGGCCTTGGTTGGCGGCAGAAGGCGATAACAACTTTGCCACCATCAACAACGGCGGCATCTCCGGCGGACATGCCGAAGGGCCGAACGGTGGAGTGTTAGAAGGAGTCATCGACCTTGTGGAAGTCTTCGGCGCCATGCCCGAGACAGTTTACCTCTCCGCTCTTGCCTACGGCACGAATACTGGCGACGCCATCGTGGGTCAGACCCCCATCTTCTGGCAGGATGATAATCTGGACATTATGGAAATGGCGCCCGTCACCGTGGAATCCATTCGCGACGAAGACCTCGACGGATATTTCGACCGCGCCGCTCCTACCATGGAAAGCACCGTGAACGGCAACGTCGCAGATGCCGATTACGGTCTGCGCCGCTTCTTCATCGACGAGACCACCAACGACACCGGCAGTATCTCCATCAGCTTCACCCCCAACGCCAATCCCGGCGAAACGGTCACTAATGTCGAAGTCATCACCAACCTCAATCGCCGTAATTTTGCAGTCATTCAAGAAAACCGCGACCTCGCCACTGGTGCTTCTAACACCTACTACCGCGCCTACCCCATGACCGAGTCCTCGGGCACTTGGTCCGCGACTTTGCCAGTTAATACCTGCGGAGCCTACCGCGCCACCGTGCGTTACTACGTAGATGGCGCTGGGCCTTTCTACTTCACCGACGGGGGCCTGCGGCGCGACCTCGCCATCGTGGTCTCCCCCACCAACGCACTCGACACCACCCTCTACGAAGTCAATCCCGCCATCGTAGAAGCCACCGATAGCACTCCTACTGGACGCTCCACTTTCCGCGACCTCTGGATGACCAACACCGACCGCCCCGACGCGGTGAACACGCAAAAATTCAACGACCTCGGCGTGAACATGATTTGGCTGCAACCCATCCATCCCATCGGCACCGAGGGCCGCCAGATTGACCCTCTGACCATGACCGACTACGACCCTGGTAGCCCCTACTCGGTCAAAGACTACTGGCAAGTCGCCCCTTTCCTCGGAGCCAACAATACCGAGGCTGGCGCCATGAGCGAATTCCAAACCATGGTCACCGAGTTCGATAATAACGGCATCGGAGTGATGGTGGATGGAACCTTCAATCACTCCGCACCCGACGCCATTCTCGGGCAAGGTGCAGTCGACCTCTACAACCTCCCAGCTGGCGACCTCATTCGTGATACTCGCCCCGGCTGGTATTCCAAGACCGGCGACTACAGCATGCCTGCCACCAGCGCTTCCGAACAAGCAGTTGCACCTGACAGACGCGACTTCGGAAAATTCGTCGATGTGCGCGAGCTCTACTTTGGCAACTACGACGCCCTCGTCAAATTCGATAGCGACTCACACACATACGAATTCCTACTCGAGCGCGATCATCTCGATCCCATCACCGCTACCACGGAAGAACTCTGGGACTACTTCGCCTACTATCCCATCTACTGGCTCACAAAAACCGGCCACCCCGTCGGCACCCCTGTCACTGACGCCCACAAAGGCATCGACGGCATGCGTTGTGACTTCGCGCAAGGCCTCCCCAATGAATTTTGGGAGTATTGCATCAACAAGACCCGTAGCGTGAAGTGGAACTTCCTCTTCATGGCCGAGTCCCTCGACGGCTTCATCAATGTCGATGGCGACCCTCGCCACGGCGTCAGCTACCGCAGCGCGCGCCACTTTGATATCCTCAACGAAAACATCGTCTTCTACTGGCGCGACACCTGGTTCGACTACCCCGCCGACGGCCCTAGCAGCGGAGGAGCCGGCACCAAGACCACCTTCAGCACCTTCGACGCCTACCGCCAACGCCGCGATGCCTACGACAATGTCGTTCTGCTCAACAACCTCACCAGTCACGACGAAGTCTTCCCCAGCGACAACCCCTATGAACTCCTCAACACCTACGCTCAGGTGGCCGCCTTCAAAGGCATCCCCATGGTGATGTACGGCCAAGAGGCAGGAGCCCTCAACGACTTCACCGACTACGGCTTTACCGGCGACATCCCCAACGCCGACAACAACTGGAGCATCTACGAGCAAAACTTCGGCAAGACCATTCCCAACTTCAAACGCTACAACGACATGACCAAGGTGTGGCTCAATGCCGATACCACTCTCGAGAGTTACTATGGCCGGGTCAATTCCGCCCGCCTCAACAGCCCCGCTCTGCGCAGCGATAGCGAATACTTCCTCAGCAAGCTCGTTGGAGGCGGACTCGACGACGACATCATGGCGGTGGCAAAATACGAAAATGCCGGCGTGAGCGCAAAAGAACAAGACGTCGTCTTTGCCTTCATCAATAACGACCCACTCTCTAACAGCAACCGCATGCAGACCTTCGACCTCTCCCCCGAAGTCTCGCCCGGCGTCAACTGGTTTGGTATCGATCCCGCGGCGAACTACAACGCCGCCAACCTCCTCGCCACCGACCCTACCCAACTCCTCTGGCCCACCGACCGCACCGGCCAAAACCTCATCGACAACGGCCTCACCATCGTTCTCGACCAACCCCTCGACCAGCTCGGCCAAGCGCAATACCTCAAGCTCGTTGACACCTCCACAGTGACAGACGACGCTGACATGGACGGCCTACCCGACACTTGGGAAGCGCTCTATAGTCTCGACCACAGCGCGGCCACCGGAGCGACAGGCCAAAATGGCGCCAGCGGCAACCCCGATGGCGACAACCTCACCAACGCCCAAGAATACCTCGTGGGCCTCAACCCCACTATCGCCGACAGTGAACAGTTCCAACTCTGCATTGAGCGCGCTTCTAACGGTGATATCGAGCTCACCTTCTCCACCATCGCGGATCGGCTCTATCAAGTCGAATACTCCGACGACGATTTGGCCAGCTGGAACAATATGGGCGCGGCTAGCGACACCACAGGTCTCGCCACGAACCCTGCCTTTCTCCTCACTGATGACGGTTCTCAAACCGGCAGCCTCCCAACATCTGAAAATACGCGATTCTACAAGCTCACAGTCACTTTTCCCTAGAAAACAGCTGTCTCCCGGACCTTTTTGGCCACTTCATGAGTTTATCAAATCCCGTCGGAAATGAAATTTTCTGAGATGGCGCATTGATTTATGAAAATGAGCTGTCAAAGATCCGGTTGCTAAAAATGACGGATGAGAGAACCGAAAGGTTTTCTCGACCGCAAGCAATCCATGCGGGCTCCCGGATTGGTCTCCGGGGGCCCTCATTTTTTTCCCGCTATTGTCTTTTTGTGGGATTGGCGAGGGTGATTGGCGAAGGTGATTTTTTTCGCAGAAAAGGCGTAAGGAGGAAGCTGAATCATATCCCTCAAAACGGAAAACCCTTTCATTCATTTTAAGGAATACGGAGCACTAGGCTTCGCTCTCATCCCACCGAACCAAATGGATGGCTAACACACTTTGCGAGCTAGCCCTTCTCTGCCACCCCTTGATTTTTCGCCTCGATCCATTGCGACATGTATTGCGTCGCCTTCAGGCTCTGGTGCTGCAGCATCTTCCCGATAAAGTTTCTCCTCCGGTGAACTTCCAAATTCTCAAGACAGGACGCCACCTGATCTAGAACTCGCTGACCGTTCCTTTCCCGATGAAAACGTTGCTCAAGTAGCTGCGCCCCCCGCGCTTGTCGAAGCTTCCACTCTTGCTCATCAGTATAGAGAGCAACCGCTTCCTTCGCAAAAATCTTAACATCATCGGCCACGGCACCCGGCCACGGAAGCTTACCTGAAATCCCCTCCGAACCCACCGACGTCGTGATACTAGGCGTGCCACACAGCATAGCCTCAGTGAGCTTCCCTTTTAATCCTGCTCCGAATCTTAGCGGTGCCAAACAAAGACGAGCTCGCGACACTGCTGCGCGCGCATCCCTTGCCCACCCCTTGACCAAAAACCCCTCTTTAGGTTGATGAAGCGCCATCGCTTTAGGAGGAGGATAAGCGCCGTAAATATGAAGCTCAACCTTGGGCAGCTCCCTACGAATCAAGGGCCAAATTTCCCCCTTCAGCTGTAGGACGGCATCCCAATTCGGAGCATGCCGGAAATTCCCGATCGAAATCAAATTCTCTCGTTCGTCAAAGACTGGAATATCCTGCTCATAAGGCTCCAAAAGGAACGGACACCAAATCAGAAGCTCGGCCGGAACTTGATATTCAGAAATGAGTAACTCCCGCTCAACTTCGGAAATCACCAGGCTCAAATCGCACCGGAAAATCGCCGCCACCTCCCGTTGGGCTTTCTCGGTAAAAAGATCCGCTTCCCGGTAAGACAGGCCCTTCTTCACCGCCTCATGCCGTGCGTAACGCAGGCTGTGAAAATCCTCCATGTCCAACACTCGTATGGCCCTAGGACAAGCTTGAGCAACGCGCCAACCGAACTGCTCTTCCATCATGAAGCGATCAAACAAGACCACCTTTGGGTTCAGCTCAGAAACAAAGGAATCAAACGATCGACAATTTAAGGCGACCTTATGCGAAAGAATCGCCTCCGACTCCAAATCACACTCATGCTCTCCACGCGCTGCCGGGCTCGCAAAATGAACCTTCCAACCGTCTCCTTGAAACAAGCGCATCAAACTCATGATGTGCCCGCCAGCCGCCGACGAATTCGGTTCTGGCCAAACATAGCCAATCACTAACAAAGTGCGGACGGGGTCAGTCATTTCTATGAATAAAGGAGATGAGCAGTCCTAGAAAACTGAAGCCACAGACAAGATTCGATTCATCGAAACGATAGCCAAAAACTGCTCAACGCCTCCTTGGAAGTTCCGAAAACTACGACCCAAGAAACTCCGCAATCCGCGCCTTCGGCCTCCCAATAATGGCCTTCTTTCCTTTCACAATCACAGGGCGCTGCAAGAGCTGCTTGTGCTTCAGTAAAATCTCCACCACCGCCTCCGGATTCCCGACGTAGTCGTCTGGATTGTATTCCTTCTTCTTAAACATGGAATCCTTCCGCACCAAATCTTCCACAGGATCCTCCAAGCCCGCCACAATCTTCTCCAGCTCTTCACGGCCCGGAGGTGTTTTGATATAAAGAATCACCTCGTGCTCCACTCCCATCTCCTCGGCGACCGCCAAGGCATTCTTCGAAGACCCTCAATTTGGGTAATGATAAATCTGAACTTTTGCCATGAGGGGAGATTACTTTTCCTAGTGTTACCGTCAAGACCTCTGCTGGAGCCTATGGCCGACCTCTTCACCTAAAAATATTTTTAACTATTTTGGAAACGGCCTCTTCCATCACCGATTGAGAGATCACTGCCAATCAATGGCATCTTCCAAAATCAACAACGCTATGAAAAAACAACTTCAAACTCTCGCCCTCAGCCTCACCTTCTCAGCCCTCCCCGCTTCGGCCGCTGTCGTCTCCACTTATGCAATCGACTTCCATGGCACCGTGCAGCCCGACACTCTCGCTCCAACTCAAGTTGCTGGCGTTGTCCCCACCACTGGTGGGATGCAGCCCTTGGTCTCTCGGGAGGAGGATCATCTCTCACTAACACGGGTGTT
Source organism: Roseibacillus sp. (assembly GCA_051251855.1). GTDB lineage: Bacteria > Verrucomicrobiota > Verrucomicrobiia > Verrucomicrobiales > Akkermansiaceae > Roseibacillus. The sequence continues at coordinate 312,116 of JBPOGI010000005.1, read as the reverse complement.
GGCGGCAGCATCACTTATGGTTGGAATGCTCCTCTTGATGGCACGATCACTAGCAGCACATCTACCATTGGTGACGAAGACATGATGGAAGGCTACCTCTCTACCCGCACTCTCGATCCTAACATCACGGTTCAATTCACTATCCCCTCCTTAGCCAGCTTAGGATGGGATGAATATGATATTTATGTCTATTCTAATGCAGGAACAGCATCTCTTCCCACGAGCAATATCAGTCTGAGCCCTGGCGGCGGCGGGATTCCTATCACCTTCTCTCATAGTGATTTGGTTCCTGGATACGGAGCTGGAACTAGCAGCTATGTCGATAGCCAGTCCTTCCCTTCAGGAAACTATGTCGTTTACAGTGGCCGGTTAGAAACCACCCAATTTATCCAAATCGAAGCATCGACCGGCTCGGCACCAGGTGAAGCCTACCTCAACGGTATCGAAATCGTTGGTCGCACCATCCCCGAACCCTCTTCAGCTCTTCTCGCTCTGCTTGGGATGGTTCCTCTCCTCCAAAGACGCCGTAAGGCATAGGACCCGCCAATCAAAGTTACCATACCTCATCAATGCTCCACCTCCGGCACGGTCGCACCGTTCCGGAGGTTCTTTGTTTGAAGGGATGCGCACCAAAAGCCACCGGACGGAAAAAAATGCTGCAATCCAAAATTCGCCAGTGAAATTGACTAATGGATTTCAAAAATACTCTCGTCTTTTCAGAAAAACAGACCAAAAGAAGGTATGCAATCTCTCACGACTTCTGGTGGATGTATTGCTGCAAGGTTGATACTCCTTGCTAAAAAATAGTCTCGAGAAAACTAGGAATTCAACCGAACAACGATGAAAAGACGCACGATAATACAAAACAAAACAGGCCTTCGCTTTGGCGGTCTAGCCCTAACTTCCTATATTGCAATCAGCAGCAACGTCTCGGCGCAGCAGGATATCACCGTCTTTGATGACCCTCCTTTTGGAGATCCAGCTGCACCATTTGCTCCCGCCTTTGGATTTGACTTCACGCGGGCCGAATTCCGATATGCACCCGGTAGCGATGTTCTCGATATCCGTTTAAAATTTAGTGGGATTGCAGGCGATGCCGATGGCGATGGTGACCCCGATGGTGGAACTGATGACGTCGCTGATTACGGCTCAGGAGAGTTCTTTAATATCAACTTTGACTTCGAGAATGATGGATTTGTGGACTATGTCGTCGCAAGTCCTAACAGCATTCCAAGTGGCACAAGCAATATCCCTCTCGGAAGCTTTGGCGGGTTGGGTGCTTCCCGGCCCGATATCAACCCAATCCTCGTAGCAGCTCCTTCAGCTACCAATCCCGACCTCCACATCCAGATTCCAGATTGGTCTACTGTCCAGCCTCATGCTCAACAATTTTATTTCCAAGCCCAAGCTGAGTCGGGCAATGACCAGCGCCAATCTGATTTCATGACCGGTGAGGTCAACTTGAGCTTCGTAGGGCGCGCCCAAAATATTTCCAAAGATGGAGCAATACCTGACACTGGAGTTCATCCTAATAGCCCTCCGGGAACGATTACCGGATGGGATATCGCAGCGACCGAGTTTCGCTATGATCCCGTTGCCGACACCATGAAGGTCACCATCGATACTTTCGGAATCGCAGGCGATGCGGACGGCGACGGTGACCCAGGGGTCTGGTCACAGCCCACAAGCGGCAATGACCTTCCCAACTTGGAAGGTTCTGAATCTATCGCTGTTGCCTTCGACTTTGATGGCGATGGCACCTTCGATACCGTAGCCGGAATTTCCACCACTAATTCTATCAACCCAAGCACCTTAGCGGCGGAAGTTGCGCAATTCGACGGCCAACCTAGTAATATTGGTGCCGCTTTTGGAGCCTCTACTGGCACCGATGCCACTGCGACTCTTCTTCACAATCCCTCCGCTGCCACCGAGGAACAGGACTTCGTGATGGTGATTAGCAATTGGTCTCAGTTGACCGACAACCCCTTTCAATTCGCATTTCGATCTTTTGCAGGGTCTTTTGGTGACGATGGTTTTGGAGAAGACAATCACTTCGGAGATATCGCTCTCGTAGCGAAACCTAAAAATCGAGTTGGCACCTACGATGACTTCAAACTTCTCAATGGTGAACTCAGCCCTGATGTGGGAATCCCACCTGGACACCCCAATTTGTCTGGTTGGGACTTCAAGACCTTGACCTTCGTCTATTCGCCAATTTCCGATAAGCTCGTGATTAATATCGATTTCTTTGGAATCGCTGGAGATGCTGATGGCGATGGCGACCCCGGAGTCATGACCGCTTCCTCTGGTGGAGCCGACGTCCCGGACCTCGGACCTGGAGAAACGATTACCATTGCCTTTGATCTAAATAAGGATGGCACCGAAACACACGTTATCGGAGTTCCCAGAAGTGAGAGTCTCGATACCAATACTCTGGAATTGCGCATCGCAGACATCCTTCCAGGCCAGGCTATGGGAACGAATTATGGGACCGACGTCGTAGGAGGGGCTACCGCTCGCGCCGCAGCCAATCCATCCGAAGCTCAACCTGACTTTAAGGTTACCATCTCGGGTTGGTCTCTTCTTGATACCAATGATCCGAGCGACTTCAGCTTCCGTGTCTTTAGCGGTTCCTTTGTCGACGCGGGCTTTGGAGAAGATAATATTCCCAACCCTGGAATGCCACCCGAGCCAGCGGTTCTCGTTCCCGCATTCGAAGTTGTCGAATTTACCCGGAATCCAATTACGGGCACAATTTCCTTTTGTATTGAAGGAGGTCTTGAAGAAGGAGTGGCCCAACTTGTTGAGCTAGATGAGAATTTTAATGAACTCGTGCCAGTCACTATCATTTCTGTCACTCAAGGGAACGTCGAAGACGGCGGTCTTCTCAGAAGTAGCTTCGACGGCACTTCCGAAGCGATTGCTGAAGCCGAGGAATTAGAGGCATATTATCGTTATCTCGAGCGAGTAGAAGACTTCTAAGAAAAAACTTCTACTTCAATACTCGCAAAGGGAACTCGTTTTGGGACCTCGGAGCGAAACCGCTTCACTCGCCCGTGTCTAGCCAAGTGAAACAAGCCCAACGGCGATCCACACTTGGCTTTTCATGGGCGTTTTCATTTCCAACCACGCCCCCCTCTTTTCGGCCTGAAGGAAAGAAAACGAAAAAATGAGTGCGCTTGTTTGCTACCGTGATTTATTGGCCGCACTTGGATTCGCACCTTCAACCCTTCTTCAAAAGCCGCAAGTGGAAGCCCTTCGACTTTCAGGAAGAATCTTGGACCGCCTACGAAAATGGTGAAAGCGGTCTCATCCACGCTCCCACTGGCCTCGGCAAGACCCTCGCCGCCTTCCTAGGCCCTCTCGCGCAAGAAGTGGCAGCCCCTTCTCCCAAAGGCCAACTCCGCGTCCTCTGGCTCACACCCCTGCGCGCCCTCGCCGCCGACACCCTCGAATCTCTCCGCGAGCCAGTGCAGGAACTCGCTCCCCACCTCGAGGTAGAAGCCCGCACCGGCGACACCTCCGGCTACCGCAAAAAAAAGATTCGCGAGAAACCACCCTTCGCCCTCGTCACCACCCCCGAGTCCCTCTCCCTCCTTCTCACCTACGAAGACTCCCGCGCCTACTTCGAGAACCTGCAATGCGTGGTCATCGACGAGTGGCACGAACTCATCGGCGGCAAGCGCGGAGTGCAAACCGAACTCTGCCTTGCCCGCCTCCGCAAGCTCTCTCCCGACCTCCGCACTTGGGCCCTCTCTGCCACCCTCGGCAACCTCGAAGAAGCCGCGCAAGTCCTCGTCGGTAAAAAGGGAGGTCGCATTATTCACAGCAAAGAACGCAAACCCCTCTCCATCACCACGCTTCTTCCCAAAGACGTAGAGCGCTTCCCCTGGGCCGGCCACCTCGGCACCCGCCTCGTCCGGCAGGTTGCCCAACAAGTCGACAAACACAATTCCACCCTCCTTTTTACCAACACCCGTTCCCAAACTGAGATTTGGTTTCAAGAACTCAACGCGGTGCGACCCAAATGGGGTAACCAACTCGCCATGCATCACGGCTCCCTCGACCGCGAAGTCCGCGACGAAGTCGAACAAGGCCTGCGCGACGGAGAACTCAAGTGCGTCGTCTGCACCTCCTCTCTCGACCTTGGCGTCGACTTTTCTCCCGTCGACCTCGTCATCCAAGTCGGCTCCCCCAAAGGCATCGCCCGCCTCATGCAACGCGCCGGACGCTCTGGCCATTCCCCCGGGCAAACCTCCAAGCTCATCTGTGTCCCCACCAACGCCCTCGAACTGTTAGAATTCGCCGCCGCCCGCGACGCCATCGAGGCCACTATTCAAAAAACCTCCTCTCACCACATCGAGTCCCGCACACCTCTCCGCAAACCCCTCGACCTCCTCGTCCAACACCTCGTCACCCTCCTCATCGGCGAACCAGCCCACCCCGACGACCTCCGCTCCGAAGTGCAGACCACCCACGCCTATCAAAACCTAACAGACAACGAATGGAAATGGGCTCTCGGTTTCATCACCCATGGAGGGGACGCACTTAAAGCCTACCCCGGTTACCAAAAAGCGGAACTCCTCCCCGACAGCCGATATACCGTCACCGACAAGCGCAAGATTCAACTCCACCGCATGTCCATCGGCACCATAACCAGCGACCAAAACATCCTTGTCAAAATGGGCAACGGCAAACTCCTCGGCACCGTGGAAGAAGGCTTTATTTCTAAGCTCAAGCCCGGGCAGCAACTCATCTTCGCCGGCCGCAGACTCGAATTCGTCCGCCTCCGCGCCCATGCCGCCACCGTCCGCCCCGCCACCAAGAAGTATAAAGGAAGCATCGCCACTTGGACCGGAGCCAAGATGTCCCTCTCCACCGAACTGACCCACGCCATCGCCCACCGCCTCCACTGCGACCCCACCGAGACCCCCGAAACCCAAGCCCTCGCTCCTCTCCTTAAAATCCAAAGTCAGTGGTCCCAACTCCCCGACGACGAAACCCTCCTTATCGAGCACACCCACCTCGAAAAAGAAGACACCCACAACCTCTTCCTCTTCACCTTCGCGGGGCGCTCTGCCAACGAAGGTCTCGGCGCCCTTCTCGCCTGGCGCATCACCCGCGACACCGGAGCCACCGTCGAGGCCACCCAGAACGACTACGGCTTCTCCCTCTCCAGTAACGCCGATCTCCCTCTCGACGAGCCCACTTGGCGAGAACTCCTCACCACGAACAAGCTCGTAGACGACCTCCTCGCCTGCCTCAACGCCACCGAACTCGCCCGCCGCCAGTTCCGCGACATCGCCCGCGTCTCCGGCCTCATCGTCGCCAACTACCCCGGCCAGCGCAAAACCGGTCGCGAGCTCCAGACTTCTTCCTCCCTCCTCTTCGACGTCTTCACCAACTACGACCCTCACAACCTCCTGTTAGAACAAGCCCAACGCGAAATTCTCGAACGTCAACTCGAACTCACCCGCCTGCAAGCGGTCCTCCTCACCCTGCAAACCCTGCCCATCGTCATCCAAGAAACCGAACGCCTCACCCCCTTCGCCTTCCCCCTCTGGGCCGACCGCCTGCAAGCCAACACCACCGGCCAAGACTACGCCAGTAGACTCGAAGCAATGCTGACAAGCTTGGAAAAATTCGTCGATTAGCCTTAGGCTCAGAACATCTCGTAGTCGTTCTATCTTAAACTTGAGTTCTAAGGCGTTTCCAAGAGCAACAGACTAGCAGACCTAAGCAGGAAAGCAGTTGCGCGGAGGGCTCAGGCACGACCGTAAGGAGTATTTCTTCTGAATAAGTGAGACCCGAAGAATCGGACCCTCTTCCACTGCCAAAGAATGTTCCACTTTCTAACTTGCCAGAATGATCGGCATTCCAATCGAACACGACGGAGGTCGGTTCAGAGAATTGAGTTGGCGTGATGAGAATATCTAACTCCAATTGAGAGTCATTGCCCCAGCCCTGAACTTGGACTCCAAAGTCACTTCCCTCAAATATGGTTTCAAAATGAGAAGTGCCTGCATCATCGTAAAAACTCGTTAGAACGAGACTAAAGTAGGGAAAAATTCTATCACCACCAAAAACCGACACTGCTTGGTGCTCTCTAAATTGTCCGTAGTCACCCTGACGCTCGAATGCCATTCTCATTCGAACAGGCGATGTCACATCAAGAGAAACTCGATTACTAATTCAAACCGCGGAATCACAATGAAAGAAAACCGACCATAGGTGCTGATTGAGACTTCGTTCTCGAGCGAAGCGCTCACTGTTCGATTCAGCGAATAGCGGAATTCGGAATCATTCGAGAAAGTTCGACTTGCCGTTGCTGAATCATAGCTCGATCTAAATTCATAACTCATCGTCCCCCCACCAATGTCAGTATCAACGGTTGAACCTCCACTATCTTCGACTTCCTCCCGTAGACGGCTGACCGTCCTCCCCTCAGAGTCAAGTCCCTCATCCACGAGTTGGCTGGCAGCAACAACAGGAGAATAGGAGAAGCTCGTATCGAGGCTCGGCTCGAAATGGAGTCGGGTGATAGCACCACTCAGAGAAGAGATCTCGAAATGGAAGCATAGTAGTAGAAAGAACGTTCGATAGTTCACATCAACAATCTGACGAATGAAGATTCTCTTTCCAAGCTTGTTCATCAAGCTAGAGCAATCTTTCGGCAAACGTCGCTCACAACGTTTTTTTCCAGCTGAAACGACTTTCCTCGCTTCGAAGCCTCTGCCGATTAAGAATCACCTTTCACTTTAGTCCCCCTTCGCTCTCAGACAAACTCATCCCATGACCCGCATCCTCTTCGTCTGCCTTGGAAACATCTGTCGCTCTCCTGCCGGAGAAAACACCATGCGCCATCTCCTCCAACAGGAAGGGGTCAAAAGTATCTCTCTCGATTCCGCCGGCACCGCTGGCTACCACATTGGCAAAGGCCCCGATCCGCGTATGACCGCTACTTTGGAGAGTCGCAATATCCGGGTCACGGGCAACGCACGCCAATTCACGAAGAAAGACTTCGACAACTTCGACCTCATCATTCCCATGGACGAAGACAATCGTCGCGACATCCTTCGGCTCGCTCGCAACGAGGACGACCGCGCCAAAGTGAAGCCCTTCATGAGCTTTTGTGAAAACTTCTCCAATCCCGACGTCCCCGACCCTTACTATGGCGAACAAGACGGCTTCGAACTCGTCGCCGACATCATGGAAGATGGTTGTGCCGGGATTCTCGACTCCTTGCAACAGAGCTAGTCCCACTCCTTATAATAAAGGACTGCCGACTTAAGAAGATGCCACCAATACGAACTTTCCCTCACAAATTCGTCACCGGCTTATGATTTGCACGGAGACTGCTTTTCCTCCAAGCTCACAAAGCCCCGCGCCTCTTTCCCATGAAACCCAAACTCATCCCCCTCTTTGCCCTTCTGATCCTCTTTGCCGTCTCGGGCAATCGTCTTCTCCGTAGTCAGAGCAAGGAGAACGCTGTCAGTGAACCTCCTCAAAACACCGTCAGCACTCCAGTGGTGGCAAAGACAAAAAAGAAAAACAACGTCGCGGTCGCCGGCCCCACCTTCACCACCAAGCATCAAGGACAAGAGACCGAATTCATTCTCGCTCTTGACGAAGCGGTCGAGCGCCTCCCCGAAGGAAAAGATATTACGCTGAAACTTGACCCTCCCGCCACCATTCACACTCTCGCTTCACGCCTCTCTACTCTCAAAAAGGAAAATCCCGTTGTTCCCGTTTGCTATCAAAAAGGGCGCGAGCAAAATCTTGCCAATCGACGCATCGTCACCCGCGACCTCACCATCGAACTCACCCAAGAAAAGACGGTGCCAGCTCTGCCAAAAGGGATCACCCTCAAGGAACAGCCATCCTATGCACCCAATCACGCCGTGGTCTCAGCAAAGGATCCTTTGGCCGCACTTGCCGCACTCGAAGGTCTTCGTATTGCCCCCGGGGTGAAAGAAGCCGAAGTGCAGCTCGCCATCCAACGCAGCAAAAAGGCCCTTCCCAACGACACCCTCATAAACGACCAATGGCACCTGAAGACTTCAGGATCCGCATCATCAGGGAGCGACATCAACGTTGAAGATGCTTGGCTTTATGGAGGAACCGGCGGCGTACGCGGGCATGGTATCCGCATTGGAATCGTCGACGACGGACTTCAAACCGCCCACCCCGATTTGGCAGCCAATGTCGATACCGCGAATGACTTTGATTGGAACGGAAACGACAACAGCCCCGAACCACAGGCTGATGACGACCACGGAACAGCTTGTGCCGGTAATGCTGCTGCCGTTGGGAATAACAACCTTGGCGTCTCTGGCAGTGCTCCCGAGGCCACTCTCGTCGGTATGCGCCTCATCGCGGCAGGCACCACTGATAGTCAAGAAGCAGACGCTCTCTCCTATCTCCCCGACCTGATCGAAATTAAATCTAACTCGTGGGGTCCCGATGACTCGGGTGCCATTGATGGTCCGGGCTCCCTCACTCGCGCCTCCCTTGCCAACGCCGCCACCACCGGACGTAACGGACTCGGTAACATCATCTTATGGGCAGGTGGAAACGGTCTCGAAAATGACGACAACTCGAACTACGACGGCTATGCCAACGACATTCACACCATCTCAGTAGGAGCTTCTAACAGCCAAGGCCAACAATCCTTTTACTCCGAATCAGGAGCCAACCTCGTGGTCGTCGGACCTTCCAGCGGAGACGCCCCCGCCCTAGGCATCACCACTACCGACCGTACCGGTGGCAATGGATATCAAAACGGCGATTACACTGACGACTTTGGCGGCACCTCCTCCTCTACCCCCACCGTGGCAGGCATCGTCGCTCTCATGTTAGAAAAAAATCCCGCCCTAGGATGGCGCGACGTGCAAGAAATCCTGATCACCTCTGCCAGCAAAATTGACTCCGGCGACTCCGATTGGATCACCAACGGCGCAGGCCTCGAATTCAATCACAAGTATGGCTCGGGCCTCGCCGATGCCACCGCAGCAGTCGCCCTCTCGGACGGTTGGACCAACCTCGTTAGTGCAGAAAGCGATAGCGACAGCGCTTCCAACATCAATCTCACCATTCCCGACAACAACTCCACCGGAGTGAGCTATGACCTTACTCTAGATGGCGACAACCTTCGTTGTGAACACGTCACCCTCACCGTCACCGCCACTCATCCTTTTCGTGGCGACCTCGCCATCACTCTGACTTCACCAAACGGCACCGAAAGCGAACTCGCCGAGACCCGAGGCACCGACGACGGAGGCAACTACGCAGGCTGGACCTTCTCGACAGTTCGTAATTGGGGTGAAGACTCTAACGGCACGTGGACCGTCACCGTCGCCGATGGGGCCGCAGAGGACACGGGCACTCTCACCGCCCTCACTCTCACCGCACACGGCACCCCTGCCACTCCGCGCAACCCAGGACCATCGGTTGCCATCAGTTCTCCTGCCAACAACAGTGTCTTTAGCCCCGGAGCAACCGTCACTGTCTCAGTCACCGCCACCGACCTCACCACCGATGGCTCCGCTGGAGTCGTTTCCAGCGTGGAGCTCTTTGATGGCGCCACCTCTCTCGGAAGCGATACCACCGCACCCTACAGCTTCACCTTCAACCCGGCCTTGGGCAGTCACAGCCTCACCGCCGTTGCTCTTGATAGCGAAGGCGAGTCCCGCACCTCGGCCATCGTTCTCTTCTCAGTAGTCAATCAAGTCCCCGTGGTCACCGCCGCCACACTGTCCCCCTCAAGCCAAGCCTTCTCCGACGAAGACCTGATCGTTTCCGGCATCACTGCCAACGACCCTGAGGGAGCATCTCTCACCTACAACTATGCCTGGGAAAGCTCTTCCGATGGCGCGACTTGGGGCAGCACGAACTTCACAGGCGCCACTCTCGCAGCCGATCCTGCTCATGCTGGACTTCTTTGGCGCGCCCAAGTCACCGCCAACGACGGCGTCAACACCAGCACCGCCTTCACCACCTCTACCACTAATAGCCTCACCCGCCCCCCCAGCACGATTGCGATTGGCGAGAGCATAAGCTATGCACCCGGACTTGTTCTCCGTGGCAGCGAATCCACTTTAGCTCGCGAAGCCATTATCAACGAATTCAGCCAAGGCGTCTCTGGATCTAGCGAGTGGGTTGAACTTCTTGTTCTCAGCGAAACATCTCTTCGCAATTGGTCCCTTGGCGACACCAATAGCGGCGCCCCTCTTAGCTTTGCGGATGCAACCGCGTGGGACAGTGTTCCTGCCGGAACGCTTATCATAATCTACAACGGCTCCTCGAAAGACAGCCTCCTCCCTGCTGACGACTCCGACTACTCAGACAACATCATGGTGGTTGCGAGCAACGACGCCGCCCTCTTCACTGGGAACTGGCCCGGCTATGGCAACGGAGGTGACGCCGTTATCCTTTCCGACGCCAGCGACGCCCAAGTCGCCGCATTCTCCTACGGAAATCAGTTTAGCCCTAGCCCAAGTCTTGGTTCCGTCGGCTCCGGCACCTCGGTCTACTACTCAGGCAGTAGCGAACCCGATGCCAGCTTGGCTAGCTTCTGGCAAACCACCACCTCCACCATCGCCCGTTCTTTACGTGGACCAAGAGTTGCCACCAGTTTACCCATCATCTTCGGAGGAGACTGGGGCAGCCTTCCCCCTTACTTCACAAGTTCAGGAATGAGCACTTATGGCTCTAGTCTTGGTGGCGACACAGTGACTGGTTCAGCCAAGTTTGATGGTGATGGCGACGAATTCACCGTGGAATTCGATTCTGCCGCTGGTTCCCTGAACTTTCAGCTCAAAGGAAACACCGGAGGTCAACCTACCACCACCGGCACCTTCATCGTTGAAGAATCCACTGACAACACCACCTATAGTCCTCTGCGCACCATTACCGACCAATCAACAGCTGACACCGCCTACACGGAAACCCCTTCCGCCAGCGCCCGCTTCATTCGCTTCCGCTACGAAGACAAGGTCTCGGGCAATATTCAACTCGATAAGCTGGAAATCACGGCCGGCATTGGGGGCGGTCCCGATAGCATCGGACTCACCGTTTCCCCCACCAGCTTCTCCGAGAACGCAGGCACAATGGCTGCCACTGGCACCATCACTATCGCAGAAGCACAAAGCAGCGACCTCATCATTACCCTCACCAGCTCCGACCCCACCGCCGCGACCGTTCCGACATCGGTTACTATTCTCGCCAGCGAGCTCAGCGCCACCTTCCCAATCGATGCTGTAGACGACACTCTTTCTGATGGCAATCAAGACACCCTCATCACGGCTTCCGCGACAGCTTTCACCGATGGCACTTTCGCCGTTACCGTCACAGATGATGAAGAAACCCTCGAGGGCGTGACCCCTGCCGCTGGCAACAATCCTGCCAACACCGGATTCATCGCCGACTTACGCAGCGGAGCCTTCAACGCACCCGCCCTCTTCCGGCTCGCTAGCGGAACCCTACCCGACGGCCTCACTCTTGACGAAACCACCGGCATCATTTCAGGTTCAGCCACCAATGCCGCAGCTCTTACGACATATCCTCTAACCATCGAGCGCTACAACTCGTTCTCGGAAGTCGTCTCCTTCAGCTTCACCCTCGAAGTCATTTCCAATGGCGGCTACTCCACTTGGATTGCAGGACAAAACGTCACCGACACCAACGTGCTCTCCGACCCCGATGGTGACGGTCTCGCCAACTTGTTAGAATACTACCTTGATGGCGACGCAGACAGTAGCAACCCCGAGATTACACCCTGCCTCATTCTCGATTCAGGGGAAACCAAACTTGGCTTCTGGCACCTAAAGTCCGCCACCGACATCTCCGGCATCGTAGAATGGTCCGAAACCCTGCAAGCCAACAGTTGGTCCACCGTAGGCGTGACTAGCGAAGTCACCATCGACGAGCCTACCCGTGAGTTTATCGAAGCCACCGTCCCAGCCGGAGCCGTAAAACGCTTCCTCCGCCTGCGTGTCGAATAGAGAACTCGAACCCAGCTATCGCACCACCCCAAACATGGTCGCGAAACCGTGCCCCTTCACCCCTGCTACGGGATTCACTTTCATCTGTGAAATGTCACCATCAAGAAAGAGCGCATTCTCACAACCCAAAGCCCGAAAGCAGTCAGCAAAAGTCCACAGATTGACATCCGATCCTCTTTCCGTAATCACGAACACAACCTCACCATTTCCGGTCACTCCCACCCCATTGCGCAACAATTCACTCTTTGAAGGACGATTGAATGCCTGATGAGTTCTACCATCTAACAACAAAGCAGGTCCCGACTGCACTCCATACCAAACCTTACTCTTCTCCTCCTGCGACCACTTCGCAAGAACGCTAGTCTCGACCACTCCCGCGGAAAACACCGCTCCTTCCTTCTTAATAAAAAAGACCCCGTTCGGTTTGAGAAAGAAATTTCCCTTCCCGGGTTTCAGATTGAGGGGACGCTGAACCTGCCCTCTCTCCACATAGTATCCCGATGGAATCTGCCTCGGCTCGAAAATCCCTCCATTCGTTAACATTGCCACTTCATTCCCTTCCTTTACGAGGCTTTCAAAAGCGGCTCGAAACGTAAACAGCGGCTTACCATCCTCACGCGCCCAAACCAAACGTATCTCCTCAGGCTGGGCTCGAAACACTCGAAAGCTTTTCCCAAGATGAACAAACTTCTCCTCTTCGCCCATTGCGACCAAAGCCCCCACAATCAACAGCAGACTCACGAACGTTTTCATCTCCTTAAAATAGCGTTGCCGAATTCCATTACCATTCACAAACTGTCAAAACCGGAAAATGATCCGATGGCACCACTCCCTCTCGATGATGCCGTATAATCGCTGCAGACTTCACCTTGAGGTTCAAATTCACGAAAACATGGTCGATCATGGCCCCCTTCACTCGCTCAAGATCCCATCCATTAAAAGTCCCTTTGACCGGCTCGTTAGGATTCACAACGAGAAAGCTATTGCGCAAATCCACCTTCTTATCAGTCACCACTAGCTGAATCTCCGGACTCAATTCGCTGGCATTAAAGTCCCCCATTAGAATAACCGCCTCTTTCGGATGAATCCGTTTTGCGATGCGCCCAAGAATCAACTGCGCAGACCTCTCTCGTGAAAGCGCCCCCTTATGATCCCAATGGGTATTGAAAACATAAATCCCTCTCCCCGTCTTCTTTTCTACGAGACGGGCCCATGAACAAACCCGCGTACAGGCATTCCCCCAAGTCACTGAACCCGGCTCCTCGGGCTTACCTGACAACCAAAAGGTGCCACTTTCCGCATTATCCAGACCAAAGCGGTCCTTTCGAAAGAGAAGAGGCGAATACTCCCCCTTCTCTCGACCATCATCTCGAGCAACCCCCAATATCACAAATTCAGGATGCGCCTTCCGAAGATCCTCCAACTGCCCATGAAGCACCTCCTGCAACCCTAAGACATCAGGATACATCAGTGAAATGGCTTCGCTCACCAACTCGCGACGAGCTCGCCAATCTCGTTCGTCACGATCGCCCTTAGCATCATAGCGAACATTGAAGGTAGCGACCCGCAGTTCACTTCCCCCAAGAGGAAACGCAAAAAACAAAAGAAAAATTAACCAATAGGACACCCCGTCATCCTAAGTTAGCACAAACAAAAGACGACTCTCCCTTTCACGAAAAAAGCCACGAGTACTGACCCGTGGCTTTTCAGATTATAAAAAATGGAACCGGAGCCTCTACTCAAGCTCGATCAGACGGGTATCGTAGATTTTTTGAAGCTTCTTGGACCCTTTCAATCTCTTGAGGCGCTTCAAGATTACGTCACGGTCGATAGTGCGCAACTCGCGTGAAAGCACCGCGAGAGCAAAGGCATCATCTTCGCCATACTTCTTAACAGACCAACCGATACCACCAGCAAATCCGCATCCAGGCCATTTCGCCTTCCAACTCCAATATTCGCTATTAGCTCCCTCACGATCAAATGTCGCGCAAGAAAGGGTCACTCCTACAACTCCAGATTGGTTACGAGAAGACATCCGCCCTTCGGCGTTCATCATCCGAGGAGGAAGAATCTTAAGCTGCTCATCGCGCCACTCCGCGGCCGCTTTTTTCGCTTTTCCCCATCCTCCGCACTTTTTCTTGGAGAAATTCTTTTGATACATTTTCCCCTGCCTCATGATGCGGACCATGTAGCAGTTTTCGGCTTCGTTTCGTGTCAAATACATTGGCTTGAACCGAGCCAATAACCTAAATCGGGCCTTCGCACAAGTCAAAATCGCTCTTAGGTGATAAACACTTGTTTTGTATTTTTCTCACCAACTAAGAACCTAATCCACAAGCTAGCGAGTGCACATAACAAGAACAACTCTCCTTACTCGCCCCGCAGGAGAGTTTTCTCTTGCTATTAAAATTAGCCAAGACTAATAATTCCCTATGTTCTCAAAAAACATCATCGCCTTGGTTTTGCTCGGCTCCTTCTTTCTTCCTTCCTGTCGAAAAGCAGAGCAAGATGCCGCTACGGGACCCTCACAGCATCCCATGCCAATCACTGCCACCACCGGAATGATTGCAGACGTCATTCGTCAAGTCGGCACCGACAACGTTGAAGTCACTGGACTCATCGGCGAGGGAATCGACCCCCATCTCTACAAGCCCACTCGCAAGGATCTCGTTTCTCTCAGTGGCGCCGACATGATCTTCTTTAACGGACTAAAGCTCGAAGGAAAGATGGAAGACGTCCTCTTGAAGATGGAAAAAAATGGTAAGCCGGTCATCGCCGTCACCCGTGACCTTGCGAAGGAGGACGATTTCCTTCTGGGTGGAACCGCTCATCCCGATCCCCACATCTGGATGGATGTCACCGCTTGGTTCCAAGTGACCGAGACCGTCATCCAAGCTCTGAGCAAATTCGATCCCGATCATGCCGAGAGGTACTATATGAGTTCCAAAGACTACCTTCATGAACTCGAAGCTCTTGATGAATACGCCCGCAAGTCCTTCGCAACCATTCCCAAGAAACAGCGCGTTCTCGTAACCGCTCACGATGCTTTTGGCTACCTCGGGCGTAGATACGGAATCGAAGTGAAGGGGATTCAAGGCATCTCCACCGAATCAGAAGCCGGCGTCAAAGACATCGAGAACCTTGTAGACCACCTTGTGGAGCGAAAGATTCCCGCTGTCTTCGTGGAAAGCTCGGTCTCCGATCAAAACGTGCGCGCCCTCATCGAAGGAGCCAAGGCACGCGGCCATCAAGTCACCATCGGTGGCGAACTCTTTTCCGACGCCATGGGCCCCACCGGAACCTACCAAGGCACCTACCTCGGCATGATTGACCACAACGTCACCACCATCACCCGCGCTCTGGGAGGCACCGCTCCCGAGAAGGGCCGACTCGGCAAACTCTCCCAGTAACGATGAGCAAACTCTTCAAGAAGATGTCGCCCGCTGGCGACGCAGTTGGTGAAGGCCTCTCTGACCACCCATCAGGACATCCCCTCTCCGTTCACGACCTCACCGTCGCCTATCATCGCAAGCCAGTTCTCTGGGATGTCGACCTCGATATCCCCGACGGTAAACTCGTCGGTATCGTGGGACCCAATGGCGCTGGCAAGTCCACCCTTCTGAAGGCCTGCCTCGAACTCATTCCCCGCACCTCAGGCGAAGTCGCCATCTATGGCGAGCCCTACAAAGACCAGCGCCATCTCGTCGGCTATGTCCCCCAACGCGAAAGCGTCGACTGGGATTTTCCCGTGAGCGCCCTCGACGTCGTAGCGATGGGCACCTACCGCAAACTCGGTTGGCTCAAGCGCGTGAGTAAGCGGGAACGGGACCTCGCTCGCTACGCCCTCGAACAAGTCGGCATCGGCGACCTCGCCGACCGCCAAATCTCCCAACTTTCTGGAGGCCAACAACAGCGAGTCTTTCTTGCCCGAGCCCTCGCCCAAGACGCCCAGCTCTATTTCATGGACGAACCCTTCGCCGCCGTCGATGCCGCCACCGAGCAAGCGATCGTCAAACTCCTGCAGAAACTCAACAGCCAAGGAAAAACCTGCCTCGTCGTTCACCACGACCTCGCAACCGTTGCTAAGTACTTCGACTGGGTCATCCTCCTCAACATGCGCGTCGTCGCCTCCGGACCCACTGCTGAAACCTTCACTCCCGAGAACCTCGAAAAAACCTACGGCGGACAACTCAACCTTCTCAACCAAGCCGTCCAAGCCCTGCAATCGATCGGAAAATAACGGAGCAAGGACATTCCTGTCCTTGTCCTACTGCCCCTCATAAACCGATGAACCTCGCCGACCTCTGGGAAATCCTCTCCCTCCAAAACTACAATACCCGCATCGTCGTCCTCTCGACGACCATCTTGGGTATTGCGACTGGTCTGGTTGGCTCCTTTCTTCTCCTTCGAAAGCGCTCCCTCATGGGCGACGCTCTCTCCCACGCCACCCTCCCTGGCATCGCCATCGCCTTCGGACTCATGGTCAGTTGGGGCCTCGATGGCAAGTCCCTCCCCGGCCTTCTCTTCGGAGCCACCGTCTCCGGCGTGCTCGGGGTTCTTCTCATGCTCGCCATTCGTCGCACCACCCGACTTCGCGATGACGTCGCCATGGGTCTCGTCCTCTCAGTTTTCTTCGGTCTCGGAATCGCCCTTCTCTCCATGGTTTCCGAAATCCCTGGGGCTAGCGCCGCCGGTCTCGAGTCCTTCATCTACGGTCAGCCTGCCTCCATTGTGATGAGCGACTTTATCCTCATCACCATCGTCTCCGCCGCGATTTCAATCACAACCATTCTCCTCTTCAAAGAGTTCACCCTCCTCTGCTTCGACGACGGTTTCGCCGCTTCCCAAGGTTGGCCCGCGATTCTGTTAGACATCGCCCTCCTCGGCCTCGTCACCGCCGTCACCGTGATTGGACTGCAATCGGTGGGACTCATTCTCATCATCGCCTTCCTCATCACCCCTCCCACCACCGCGCGCTTCTGGACCAACGACCTCAAGCACATGGCCATTCTATCGGGCGTCTTCGGAGCTCTCAGCGGCTGGCTCGGTGCCACCGTGAGCGCACTCTACGCCAACCTTCCTGCCGGAGCCCTCATCGTCCTCGTCGCCGCCACCCTCTTTCTCGCCAGCATGTTCTTCGCCCCCGCGCGCGGCGTCCTCCCCCGAGCCTTGCGGCAAAAAAGGCTTCGCCAAAAAGTTGCCCGCCAACACGTCCTCCGCGCCGCCTACGAAATCCTCGAACAACAGTGCGACCACGAGCATCACCTCAGCGAAGGTTCCCACCTCGTCGACAACCGCCCCTTCACCTTCGACTCTCTCCTCGCCAAACGCACCTGGTCCCCCCGCGAGGTCAAAACCATCCTCCGCGCCGAGCACCGACTCGAGCACCTCGAACGCCGTCCCGACGGCACCATCCTCCTCAGCGAAGCCGGCTTTGGCGAAGCCGCCCGCGTGACCCGCAATCACCGTCTCTGGGAAGCCTACCTCGTCACCCACGCCGACATCGCCCCCAGCCACGTCGACCGCGATGCCGACATGGTCGAACACGTTCTTGATCCCGAACTGGTTCGCGAACTCGAACGCGTCCTGCGCGAGAAAGAAGCCTGGGTCGCCATGCCCCCGAGCCCTCACTCCATTCCCGCAAGCTAACATCATGAACTGGACCGACCTCGATACTTGGATCGTCATCACGGGTGCCCTCTGCGCCATGGGATGCGCCTTGCCCGGTTGCTTCCTTGTGCTGCGCAAAATGTCCATGATGGGCGACGCCATCAGCCACGCCGTCCTCCCCGGATTGGCCATCGCCTTTCTCATCACCGGCTCCCGCGCCAGCCTCACTATGTTTTTCGGAGCCGCCATCGTAGGCATTCTCACCGCCGTCTTCACGCAATGGATCAGCCGCTTCGGCAACGTCGACCGCGGAGCGGCCATGGGCATTGTCTTCACCACCTTGTTCGCCCTCGGGCTTGTTCTCATTCGTTCCGCCGCCGACAAAGTCGACCTCGATGCTGGCTGCGTGCTCTACGGAGCCATCGAACTCACCCCCCTCGATACCGTCAACCTCTTCGGCTACCTCATCCCCCGCGCCGCCGTCGTGGCAGGCATCACCTTCCTTCTCAACCTCACCATCATCGTCGTGCTCTTCAAAGAATTCCGCCTCAGCGCCTTCGACTCCGGGCTCGCCGACACTCTCGGCTTCTCTTCTCAATTCTTGCACTACCTCCTCATGGTCATGGTCGCCGTCACCACTGTCGCCGCCTTCGAAGCCGTCGGCAGCGTCATCGTCATTGCCATGCTCATCGTCCCCGCCGCCACCGCCCTTCTCCTCACCCATCGCCTCAAGCTCGTCCTCTTCCTCTCCTGCTTCTTCGGAGCCCTAGCATCACTCCTCGGTCACATCGGAGCCATCACCGTGCCTCCTTTGCTGGGCTTCGAAGACACCAACACCTCCGGCATGATGGCCACCGCCACCGGCCTCCTCTTCCTCCTCGTCTGGGTCTTCGCCCCCAAAACCGGCCTCATCGCCAAGTTCGGCCACCGCAGCCGCGAATTGGAAGCTCCCGAGTTTTCATAATTCAACTCTCACTCTTTGGAGTTAAGGACTTCCAAGAGCTTCCCCCAATCGACTTCTTCATCTTCAACGTAGTTCATGTATGTCTTTTCGTCATTCTGCTTCTCGACGATCGCTTCGCGAAAGAGCTCCCTCATGATAGGCGGCATGGCGTTGAGTTTCCTCACGACTTGTTCATAGGACTCGTTTTGAAAATTTCCCATTTCCTGAACAAGATGCGACCGCCGAGGATCGTCCTGGTGAAGACTTTCTGCCCAAGCGGCTGCTGCTTCGCCGTCCTTCCTATACCAATGCGCAAACGCCCTTCCAGTCGCCTGAGGAATGAAGGAGCTCTTTGATTCCAAAATCAAATTCATCGCTTCCTCTGGTTCACCATTCCCAACATACAACCCCATGGCATACGAAAAGGTTCCCGCCGAGACCGTTTGAGCCTTAGGACTACTGACGAGTTTCTGAAACCGTTCAAAGTCATGCCCCACTAGGAAATTTGCAAAGCTCCCATAGAGAAGTTTATTGAGAGTCGGAGCATCCTCGACATCATCAAACCAACTGATCGCCTCCGCCTGTTGCTTTTCGTTCATTCCCCTCAACTTGCGAGACAACCCTACCACTGCTTGTTGATAGGCGTCGGGAGACTCAATGCTCGCCAGAAGGTCTTTTGGAGTCGGGCCCTTGGAAAAAGCGGCGGCTATAACAATACGCTCAATGGAATCATTTCTCAATCGACCCGTGAGCGATTGCTGACTCCATTCCAGAGCGGCAGTCGGGTCGCTTTTACTCCATGCCTCAACGAGAGTCGGAGTGAGAAAATTAGCCTCTGGCTCTGGCAACTCGGAAAACCATTGCGAAGCTGCCGAAAAGTCATCTTGCGACCATTTCGCGAACGCTCTTTCTGCCATGCGATACCCACGGTCTCCTCCTTTTCCAAAGGAAAAATCCAAGGCTGCCCTAGGATCGCTTTCTCCCCAGAGATCCGCCAGCGCTGCTAGAAAATTATCGGACGGAAGTTCGAAAACGGCCTCAAGCGCTGCGCGAGGGTCGCTTTGCGCCCATTCCTGCAACAGGGTCGGCATGGCATCGCCGCCCCAGCGCCCCCTGTCAAAGGTGTCCCAGCGAGTCCCCAAAGCAAGCGCTCTCGAAAGATCGATTTTGAAAAGCTCCCGAACAAGAATGACACGTAAATCATCCAGACCTGCAAGCGCCTCCGAGCTGTCGAGAGCAACCGCTACCGCTTCCAAATCACGCTGAATCCACTTCGCAAAAAAGAGTTTGGAAAAGACGAAAGCAGGGGAATCGTATAGACGAAAACCGACCTCCCCTCTTTGCGAGAGCAGGTAGCGAAAGCAATCCATGGGGTCGAGCGTCACCCAGCGCTCAGCGATGAGATTCAGTGCGGTCTGATTATTCTCTACCAACGATACAAACTGCGGCAGATCGGAAAGACTCGCATTCTCCAGATAAGCGAGCCATCGGAACCACTCCTCTTGTCCCCCGTCGACGAGGACACCCTTGGTGAGCGATTGGATCTCTCTTGAACGTTGAGCTGACAACGCTCTTCTTTGCGACTTCGATGATGAATGATCCGACTCGAGTTGCTCTTGCGCACCCCTACTAGAATGCTGCACCGCATGGCTGACGAAACCAATAACGATCGCGATAAGAACGACGAGGATGAGATGCAGTCGCTTCATTTCGCGGATTGGGTTGAGGAAAGCTTTTCGAGGTAAAAGGACTTCTCTTCTTCCGGGATGTCAGAATCCTGAAATCGTTCTGAGAGTTCCAGAGCCGAAGTCGTCTGGTAGCCGGACTCCAGGAACTGAAACGCCTGTTTCCGATCCCCCTCTTCTGAAATGGACTCGAACCAAGGCCAGACTTCCTCGAGCGAAGCCGTTTGGCGACTCAGCAAAGCAACCACTTTGCAGGCGCAAGAATCGTGATAGGCACCCAATTTTGTCTCCGAAATCCAGTCGAGAGCTTCGGCCTCATTCTGCCACGTCCAGCTTTGAAAAGCTTCGCTGAAAATATCTTCCCGTTCCTGAGTAGAGAGTCGCTCTTCGGGCATTCCTTTTACCCATTCAAAGGCAGACGTTGGGTCGGCACGGAGGTAACCGCGATTGAGCAGCCATCTGGCAGCCAACACGAGATCCTCACCTTCAAGTTTCTCCGCAGCCTGAGTCCAGCTCTCGATTTCGACCGGATACTGCGGTAGCCCTGTGCTCTGTGAACTGGATCCCATTTGCTCAAAAGCAGCCAAAGTGAATTCCCGTGACCAATCAGGATGGTCGGTGAGATAATAATTCACCGCCTCCAGGGAGGGCGTATCGACCAATCCTTTAGCAACTGCACGTCGTAGTCTTGCTCGTTGCTGAGGATCAGTCACCTCGTCAGCAAATTTCAGCGCAGCGGGAGGGTCAACGAAGGCAAGAGTTTGTGCGAGGCGGGAACTCAATGCGATTTCAGAGGTACCCGTTGGTCGCGTACTTAGCCAGACCGAGATTTCCTGCCAACGAGCAGAAAGGCCCTCAGCATAATATAAGCTATCGAACACGGGAGCAAACTTCTCAAACTGTCCTTGCGACTCCAATCTGTTGAGAAATGCGATCGGGTCTTTTGCGAGTTCCTTCACAAAAACCCCGGACATCGCACCGTCGTAGGAGTGTACCCTTTCACTCGAAATACCTGCATACCAAGCAAGAGTTCCCTCCAGATCCTGCTCGGCAGCAATTGTGATAAAGTCAGGCCTAGGTGCATTCGTTCGGTTCAATCGATGCCTAACAAGCCTATCCCCTTGGCGAAGAGCACCCATGGGATCCACGGTAGCCCGTCCCGCAAGCGCCGCGACCAGGACATGATCCTTTTCTTCTCCTTTGTAGGCGAGGGCCCAATCAAGAGCACTCTGTCCATCGCGAGCCGCCCAAACTTGGACGGCCTTCTCGAGTGCTTCCTCGAGAAAATTGGCAGAACGCGACTGCAAGGCAGCAATCGCAGCCTTGCGAAGGGCCACGTCGTCTTGTTCCGCGAGTAGAACGAGGACTTTCTGACGGGTCTGGGGCCCACTAGGAATAATTTCCCCGAGATATTCGATATAAAAATCAGGCTCTTGCTGAGCTAAAACGATAGCAGCTTTCTCGAAATGATTTCCCCACCTTTTGCCAGTGGCTTTAACTCCCTCACTGGCATCAGCAGAATCAAAGCGTAACCACTCCTCTAGAAAAGCCGTTCTGCGATCTTCCTCTTTCCTCCAGTCTCCGCCTTTTTGTTTCCGAAGAAAATCGAAGCCCCCACGCGCATCGGTAGCGACCCATTCCGTCACCCACACCGAGAACAGTCCCTCTTTGAGAAAGCCCTCTGGCAAGCTTTCGATATGCGTATAAAGCTGGGGCATCGCCTCGGAGCTCGCTCCATACTCTTCTTGCAAACGCTTCCACTCGGTGACGACTTGGCTCGGTGGAATGGTGATGGAATCTCGGTCAACCCTCTGTTGGCCAGTGCTCACAGAAGCATTCGTAAGGTTCGTGGTAGGACGAGATTCTTTCGTGAGCAAGGCTCTCATACCATAACCTGCCGGAATGGCAGCAACACCTAACAAGGCGGCGACTGAAAGAGAGAGTTTTGAAGTATTCATGGCGGCTACCGTAGTAGACGCGGCACCCGAGGAAGTGGTGACAGACGAAAGAGACAAACCCGTCGCAGCACTGGCAGCGGGAGGAGCCATGGTTGTCAAAACACCCGCCACCGATGCAGTGAAGGCTGCAGTGGGTGCGGTGCGGCGGAGAGTCTTGGCGAGAGTTGATTCTACCTGATCGCGCAGTTCATCACGCCCACGCTTGAGCCGTTGCTTCGTCGCATCTTTACTCAAACCTAGCGCCTCAGCCACAGCGGCAACAGACTGGTCTTCGCGATAGAAGAGCACGAGCGGAGTGCGGTATTTCTCAGGCAAGCGTTCGAGAGTTTGCAGAACAAGAGAAAGGTCATCTTTGTGAGCCGAAACTTGATCAGGACCGAGAGCCGAGTCCCCCATGTTCTCTTCTAACACTTGGCTCTTCACCTTGTTCTTTTTCATACGCAGATGGGCTAAAGCGGTATTGCGAGCAATGGTGGCGAGCCAGGGACGCACTTTGGAAGGTTCCCGAAGACTCCCGATCTTTTTCCAGGCCGAGAGAAAGGTCTCCTGAGCAATATCCTCACTCGCAGGGACATTTTTCATCAAAGACAGCGCCACCCCGCTCACCATCCCTTGATGCCGTTCCACCAGCGCAATAAAGGCAGCCTGTTCGCCCGCAGCAGCTTTGCGAACGAGTTCGGAGTCGGTTTGGGCAGTGATCGGCATGAATTGGTTCCCTAATAGATGCCGCCCAGCCAAAATGGTGACGAGAAAAATGTGATTTTCGGTCTTATCAACCAATTTTATGAGCGCAACCGAGGATTTGAAGCTCCCTGGGCTTTCTGATTTCTACAAGAGGAAAGGAGAGAAGGAGCCGGGGTTCTGCTGTTTTTGAACAGAAGGCCGCAAAGGAAGCAAAGCCGGGGTTCTAAAGATTACGTATTCAGTGATTCAAAAAGGAATTTCCCATGGGCCCTCTCTCCTCGACTCAAACCCTCACAACTCTTCTACAAAGACTGATTCACCTCCTGCCCGATCCTTTGCGAACTTTGCAGCCTTCTGTTTAAAAAGGAGAGCCCGTCCATCCAACCCCGACTTCGTTCCCTGAGTTTCCTTCTGCCGTGCCCCGCAGAGCGGTGGTTCAAAATCGCCCCAACCCCGTCCTCCTTCCTCTCCTAATCTCCTGTTGAAACCTCTGCCTGCGCCGTTCACGCACTTGCAAAACCTCCCCAAGCCCTTCAAACTCTCCCCCTATGCCAGTTCTCAAGCCGAAGATTCGCGGATTCATTTGCACCACTTCTCATCCCGATGGTTGCGCTGCCCACGTGCAGGAGCAAATCGACTACGTTAAAAGCCAGCCCGCCCTCGAAGGCGCGCCCAAGAAGGTCCTCGTGATCGGTTCTTCCACCGGCTACGGCCTCGCCTCCCGCATCGTGCCGGCCTTCAGTGGCGGTGCCGCGACCATGGGCGTCTTTTTCGAGAAAGAAGGCACCGACCGCAAGCCCGGCTCTCCTGGATGGTATAATAGCGTCGCTTTCGAGGAAAAAGCCAAGGAGGCCGGACTCTACGCGCGCAGCTTCAATGGAGACGCCTTCTCCAACGAGATGAAGGAGCAGGTCATTGCCGCCATCAAAGAAGACCTCGGGCAAGTCGATATGATTGTCTACTCCCTCGCCTCTCCCCGCCGCACCGACCCCACCGATGGAGAGACTTACCGCTCCGTTCTCAAGCCTACTGGCGACACCTACACCCAGCACACCCTCAACACCGACAAAGGCCTCGTCGAGGAAGTCTCCATCGAATCCGCCACCGAACAAGAAATCGCCGACACCGTCAAAGTGATGGGCGGCGAAGACTGGAAGATGTGGATCGATGCCATGAAGGAAGCCGGCGTCCTCGCCGACGACTTCAAAACCGTCGCCTACTCCTACATTGGACCTGAAATCACTTGGGCCGTTTACACCGACGGCACCATCGGCCGCGCCAAGGAGCATCTCGAGCAAACAGCCGCCTCCATGAACGCTCAGTTTGGCGAAAAGACCGCTCTCGTCTCCGTCAACAAAGCGCTCGTCACCCAAGCCAGCTCCGCCATTCCCGTGGTGCCTCTTTACATCTCCATCCTCTACAAAGTGATGAAGGAAAAAGGCAATCACGAAGGCACCATCGAGCAAATCCAACGCCTCTTCGCCGACCACTATTGTGGCCCCAACGGACCGCAGCTCGACGAAAAAGGCCGTATCCGCATTGACGACTGGGAAATGCAAGAAGACGTGCAAGCCGCAGTCGTCGAGGTCTGGAATCAGATTTCTACCGAGAAGCTCGCCACTCACACCGACTTCGCAAGCTACCAGCAGGAGTTCCTCAAACTCTTCGGCTTCGGGCTTAATGGTGTCGATTACGATGCTGAGACCGAAACCCTTCGCCCTCTGCCTGCGTAGCTGGATTGGTAACAATTCAGGCGGGGAAGATGACTTCGCAGACCAACCCAGACCAAGTTGTCACCAACTCGGCTACCTGAACTTCCGTTCTTTTCTTCACAAGCTTCGGCGTGATCGACATCATCCCATGATGATTCGCGCCTTAGCTTCTCTTACCCTTCTCGCTCTGCCCCTCGCTGCCGAATTCAACTTTTGGCAAGACCCCGCTGTCAACGGCATCAATCGGCTCTCTTCCCGCGCTACTCTGTACTCTTTCGCCGACGGGGAAAAAGCGCTCACCCACGACCGTGAGCAATGCGACCGTTTCGCGAGTCTCAATGGCGATTGGAACTTCACTTGGTATCCCAAACCCGCCGATGTCCCCGCCACCGTAGGCACTCCCGATTTTCAGCCCGAATGGAAAACCATCGACGTGCCCTCCAATTGGGAAATGCGCGGCTACGGCACCCCCATATACACCAACATCACCTACCCCTTCCCCGTCACCCCGCCCACCATCAATCCCGACGATAACCCCGTTGGCATCTATCAGCGCACCTTCGACATCCCCACCACCTTTACCGACCAGCAAGTCGTCCTCCATTTTGGAGGAGTCACTTCCGCCTACCGCGTTTGGCTCAACGACCAATTCGTCGGCTACGCCGAGGACTCTCGCCTTCCCTCCGAGTTCGACATCACCGACCTCGTCCAGCCCTCTAACAACAAACTCACCGTGCAAGCCTGGCGCTGGTCCGACGGTTCCTACCTCGAAGACCAAGACCACTGGCGCATGTCGGGCATCCATCGCGAAGTCCTCCTTCTCGCCCGCCCCAAGCAAGGCATCGAAGACTTCGCCTACCAAACCCACCGCGCGAAAGACAACACTTGGAACCTCGACCTCCGAGCCTCGCTACACAATCTAAACGGCCAAAACTGGGACGGCATCGACTTCCATTCTCAGCTTCTCGATGCCGACGGTAAAGAAGTCGCCAAGCACAAAATCGGCGCTAAATCCATCGTCACCGAATGGTATCCTCAGCGCGAAAATGTCGCCTTTGGGAACGTCATTTCCATCCCCGTAGAAAACCCCAAGCTCTGGTCTGCCGAGCAGCCCCACCTCTACACCCTCCTCATCTCACTGCGCAAAGGTGACGCCACCCTAGAAACCATTCCCGTTCGCGTTGGCTTCCGCGACGTCTCCTACACCGACCAAGGCGAACTCCTCGTCAACGACACCCCCGTCCTTCTCTACGGGGTCAATCGCCACGACCACTCCGCCAAGGAAGGCAAAGTGGTCACCCGCGAAGAGATGCTCAAAGACGTGCTGACCATGAAGCGTTTCAACATCAACGCTGTCCGCACCGCTCACTATCCCAACGACCCTTACTTCTATCAACTCTGCGACATCTACGGCCTCTACGTGATGGATGAAGCCAACCTCGAGACCCACGGGGTGCGCGGATTCTTCGCCAATCAACCCGAGTGGTCCAACGCCTTCCTTGAACGTGCCGTCCGCATGTTAGAGCGCGACCGCAACCACCCCTCCATCATCTCTTGGTCCCTCGGCAACGAATCCGGCCAAGGCGCCAACCACGCCTCCATGGCCAGCTGGCTCAAGGAAACCGACCCCACCCGCCTCATTCACTACGAAGGCGCATCCTCCGTCCCCTCCCACCCCGACTTCATCCCCCAAAACGACAAAGAACGCTACACCGAAGCCGTCCGCTACGCCGGCAATCCCCACGACCCTGAGTGGGTCGACATCATCTCGCGCATGTATCCTTCCGTGAAGGAACTCGAAGCGATGACCGCCAACCCTGGCAACCAATCACGCCCCATCATTCCCTGCGAATATGCACACGCCATGGGCAACTCCCTCGGCAACTTCGCCGAATACTGGGACCTCATCCGCTCCCACCCGCAACTCGGCGGCGGCTTCATCTGGGACTACCGCGACCAAGGGGTTTGGAAGAAAAACGAAAAGGGCCAAGCCTTCCTCGCCTACGGAGGTGACTATGGCGACACCCCCAACGACAAAAACTTCTGCATCAACGGCATTGTTGATTCCGAAGGCGACCCCAAACCCGCCACCTGGGAGGTGAAAAAAGTCTACCAACCGGTCGCCACTACTTGGACCGAAAACGAAATCACGATTCACAACCGTCACTTCTTCTCTGACCTCTCTCACCTCACCGCCACCTACGAAGTCCTCGCCGACGGCAAAGTAGTCTTCACTGAAGCTCTCAGCCTTCCCAACATCGCCCCTCGCTCAAAAGCCACTGTCGCCACCCCAAGTTCCGAAGACCTCCCTGACCAAGAAATCGTCGCCCGAGTGACCTGGACTCTCAAAGAAGACAAACCCTGGGCACCCGCCGGTCACGTCGTCGCCTTCGACGAGCACATCGTTCAACCAGCCCCCGCGAAGGAAACTAACTCCGAAAACCCAATCGACCTAAAACAAGAAGCCACCGACTCTCACTTCACTCTCACCGCAGGAAATTCCAGCTACCTGATTTCTCGTAGCACCGGATTCGTCACCTCCATCAAGCGCAATGGTTCCGAAATCCTCGCCGCCCCTCTCAAGCCTCACTTCTGGCGCGCATGGACCGACAACGACCGCTTCTCCACCGACCCCGCGGTCTACCCCACCCGCCCGCAATTCCTTTGGCAATCAGCGCTCGAAAAATCCGAACTACAATCTGTCACTTGCAAGGATCGCAACGTCAACGCCGTCTGGCTTCTCCCTTCAGTCTCCTCCACTTTAGTCGCCAACTATGATGTCCTCCCCGATGGACACCTCAAAGTCACCCTGACCATGCAGCGTGAAAACCTCGACGCCCTCCTCCCCCGCTTCGGCATCACCGCTGGGCTCAATCCCGCCTACGCCACCGCCGCCTTCTATGGTCGCGGTCGCACCGAAACCCAATGGGATCGCAAGAGCGGCACTCCCCTCGAATTCCTCGAAATGCCCATCGCCGACCTCCGCTATGACTACCCACGCCCACAAGAAAGCGGAACCCGCACCGACGTGCGCTACCTCACCCTCACCGGTGAGAACCTCCCCGCCCTCACCTTCCAAGGCCAACCACAATTCGACTTTTCTCTCTGGAACTACACCGAAGAAAATCTCTCCGCAGCCGCCCACCCGACCGACCTCGTCGACGCTGGTTTCTGGACCCTCCATCTCGACAAACACCAGATGGGAATTGGCGGCGACAACTCTTGGACAGCTAAGGCGCTTCCTCTCCCACAATATCGCTTAGAATCATTTGGGAAGAGCTTACAGTTTGAATTCACATTCTAGCTGCGAGGTAGCTCTACCCTGCGCTAGTTCAGAAAAACTCCCACAGCAAAATATGCACAGCACTTGCTATAAGTCGCTGAGCCAAAATAGCAAACCCATGACATTTTCTTGAACGTCACAACACGACAAGAAATGAATAAAACAAGCACACTCCTTAGCCTCGCCCTCGCTGGTGCGGCCAGCGCTGGTTCGATTGACTTCGTAGAACCTGCTCCTACATCTGCGATGGGGAACCCCGATGCCTTCTCCGACCTCATTCGGCCCATCACCAACCCTACCCTCTTCGACCTCGCGGTGCCTCGTACTCAGCTGCACTTCATTGCGATGCATCATCAGTTCCCGGATCAGATCAACCTCAAACTCCTCGGAGAACAGCCCTTTGGCGGTGACCTCCAACTCTACGCATTACAATTCGAATACGCTCTTTCGGATCGCCTCTCAATCGTGGCGATGAAAGACGGTTACGTGGATTTCAACCCCGGCAGCAACAGCCCATTCTCGGATGGAGAAGGCTTCGCCAATATTGGCGGCGGACTCAAGTATGCCTTTATCCTCGACCCAGCCAACACCTTCGCAGCTAGTGTCAGCGCTATGGTCGAGTTCCCTTGGGGTAGCGACGAAGTTTTTCAAGGCGACGGCGGTGGCAACATCAACCTCACCTTGCAAACCGTCAAAGCTTGGGATGCCCTTCAGTTTGCCTCTGGTGCAGGTATTCAGATCCCCCTTGATGACGACTTCTCCACCCAAGGCTTCTTTAGCGCTCACTTGAGCTACGAGACCTGCCCTTGGTTCATCCCCTTGATCGAATTTAACTACTTCACCGTCTTTAACGAAGGAGCAGGCAATCAGGCCTTCAACAGCCAAGCGGGAGGTAACGTCCCTGTTGTAGCTCCCTCAGAAGGCGCTGACCTCCTCAACTGGGGTGCGAGTAGTTCAGAAGACTACATGACTATCGGACTCGGATTCCGTAGCAAAATTGGACACAACTTCTCGGTTGGCTTCGCCTACGAGTTCGCCCTCACCGATGAGGGAGATAACATCACTAAAGACCGATTCACCCTCGACGCCGTCTACAAGTTTTAGAATTCGAACCACTTTTTTGGGATACTCAACTTGTTTGGTTAGGCCCGTGCTTCTTTGCAAAGAGGAGCACGGGTTTTTTGCATCTAGGGTTCCAACCTGAAAGTGAGACGCCAGCCTCCTTGGCTGGGCATACCGAAGCAATCACTTCCATAAACAACAGGTGACCTGCCACCAAAACCAAGCCGAGACAACTTGGACCACCTTCACAGGTCAGAGACCCGCGCTACTCCAGAAACTCCTCCACCAACTTCACGAACAACTCATCCGCCTCCCAAGGCAGACGATGACCCACCGAAGATAGCGATTCGTGGCAACCATGCGCTAATGCAGGAACAACCTCCTGAGCCAAAGAAGTAAACTTCCTATCGAGCTCCCCCGTGAGCCAAAGCACAGGGCAAGTCACCTCTTCCAAACGCCCTCGCAGATTTTCCTGCTTTCCAAGCGACCACTCCATAAACGAGCGCGCGATTGCTCGCCGACGATTGACCAACCGCATTCTGGGATCAGGCTCTTCCGCCAACTTCCCTCGCAACACTGCCTGAGTATCCCACCTTTGCAAAAACTGCTTCCAATCTGAGGTCAAAGCCAAGCCTGCCCACTCCGCATCGCTCGCCATTCGCTCCAACTTTTCCTGTTCATCACACAGACCTGGATGAGCTGAAACAATCACCGCCTTCGTCCACAAATCAGGATCATCTAACAAAGCATGCAAAGCGAGACGCCCTCCCATCGAATAGCCGACAAGGTAATTCTCCTTCTCTCCGGCCGCCCGCACTTCGGAATTGAACGCCGCCGCCCAGTCTACCAGACCAATCCCCTCGCATTCTAAAAAGCGCCACAACTCGACCCCACGACAAGCCTGGCCTCGCTCAGCCATGGCTTGCGAAAATGCATTCCAGTCTCCCGACTGTCCCAAGGCTCCATGTAAGCACCAAATCATTTCAAAAACGGAAGGCCGACTCTAGAGGTGCTATAATATCTCCCGCAAATCCGGTTACTGCACGATCTCAATTTCAACCCGTCGATTTTGGCGACGTCCTTCATCAGTCTCGTTGCTCGCTTGCGGCTCGGTATCTCCACAGCCTTCCACCAGCGTGAAGCGCTCTTCCTCGAGTCCATTCTCCACTAAGAAATCTCTCAAAACCATCGCTCGGTCTTCGCTCAGCTTCAGATTGGCTTCTTCACTGCCGATATTACAGGTGTGCCCTTTAATCGAAAAACTGGCACTAGGATAAACCTCTAACACCTGCCTCACTTCCGCCAAAACTCGCTGTTGCTGAGCTACCACATTTGCCGAAGCCAACTGGTAGCGCACGGGCTCGATATTTACAAAGCGCTGGCGAAGAGCTTCCTTCTCCTTAACGAGTTCTTCCTGCCCCTTCCGCAACCCGTCCACCTCACGGCGCACTTTCTGTAGCTCCGCTTCAGATTCTGCCAAAGCCTGCTTCCCCTTTTCCGCAGCTGCCTTTTCCGCAGCCGCCGTCTCCTTGACTAGCTTTTCCCGCTCGAGCTGCAGCGCACCCATTTCGCCACGTAGCTTCTCCAATTCGGCTTCACATTTTAAAAAGGCCTCTTTCCCCTTTTCAGCAGCCGCCTTTTCCTTCACAAGCTTTCCTTGCTTGAGCTGCAATTCGCCCATCTCGCGAAGTACTTTCTGCAACTCGACTTTACACTTTCCCAAGGCCGCCTTCCCCGCTTCCGCAGCCGCCTTAGCCTCGGCTTCCGCAGCCTTCCTCTTCTCTTCCACTTGCTGAACCTGTGCTTTTGCTTCCCGCAGATTCGCCTCTTCACCCTTCAACTTTTCCTTTACCTTGAGGAGTTCTGCCTCTGCAGCCTTACGAGCTGCGATCGCTTGCTTGGCCGCTTCTCCTCCGTCAGCAGATTTCGATTTCAACTCAATGTAGGACTTCTGAAGCTTTTCAAAATCTCCTAAGGTTGCAATCAAAGTACCTTCCAACTCCTGTTGCGCCACTGCCAAACGACCCAACTGATTTTCCAGATTCTCCACCTGAGCCGCCTTCGCAGCCGCCTCGGCCTTCACCTTCTCGTTCGCTTCCGCCTGCTTGCGGGCTGTGGCTAATTCTTTCTTGGCAACCGCTAGCTGACGCTCAAGATCCTGAGACTTCTGCTGCAAATTCTTGGCTTCCAGCTGTGTCTTTTTGACAACCTCATTAGCTGACGCCAGCTTCTGCTCGGTCGCGGCGTGGCTCTCTTTGACCTGCTTGAGTTCAGCTTGGAGAGCTGCAATCGCTTTCGCATCTGCCTCTTTCTGACTCTTGTATTCGCTGATGGTAAGCTTCAGCTCAGTGACTTCGCCTCTCAACTGCGCAAAATTCGTTTTAAGCTTATCTTCCGTCTGCTTCGCTAGTGCCAGCTTCCCTTGCAGGTCCGCAGCCACTGCCAACTGCTCCTTTAGCTTGGCACTTACCTGAAGGTCATTCTTCTTCTCTGCTACTTTCTTTATCTGCGATTGGGCTGCCTTCTCTTTCTTCACCGCTTCTTTGAGCTTGCCCTGACAAACACCCAACTGCTTCTCCAAACTCGCAATCTTCTTCTGCAATCCTCCTCGCTGCTCTTTCCAACTCTCAGAGAGCTTACCAGCCTCGATTGCAAGACCGTCCAACGCCTTGTTCTTATTGGCGAGCGCTGTATCCAATTGCCGAACTCTCTGGTCGCGTGTTTTCACATCCCGCGCTGTCGATTTGTAGAGGTCACGCATAGCGTCGAGTTCGCGGCGAGACTCCTCACGTTCATTCTTCCACTCCATCGCCAACTTCGAGGCATCCGACCCGAGGTCTTCCAGCGCCTGCGACTTCTGCATCAACCCCAAACGCAAAACCTCCGCTTGCTTGTCTTCAAAACCTTGCACTCCCAACTGGCCTTCTAACTTGGCCAGCGTGGCCGACATCTCTTTCACTTGCGCTTCCAGTTCATTTCGCTCGTTTTGCCAAGCCTCTGCCAATTGAGCCGTATTTGCGACTGCCGCTTGCGCGTTTCTCACATTCGAGGCGCGCACCGCTGCTGCTGCTCTCAGGCGCCAGTCCTCCGCAGACTCTTCCCAAGCCTTGCCGTCGGCAATCCGCTTAGCCTCCGACTCCACGACCTTTGCTTCCAAAAGCTTTCGCTCGGCCTGCCAATCCGCCGCTAGGCGAGCAGTATTCGCCACCGCCTTCTGAGCTTCCGCCCTCTGCGCGCGGCGAACCGCCTGCTCCGCATCTTGATTCCACTTCTCCACCGACAGCTTCCAAGCCTGACGAGCCGTTTCCCACTTCCTATCATAAGCCTCAATCTTGCTAATCGCCTCATCGCGCTCCTTTTCGACCGAGAGGAGCTTCCGCTCCCATCCGTCCTGCTTACGGCCAAAGTCTAACTGAAGACTATCCACTCGCTTTTGAAGTTGTTCCGTTGCCTGGTTGCGCTCCCGCTCGATGCGATTCACCTTCTCCACCAAGGCCTTCTCTCTCTTCGCAAAGTCTGTCTTTTTGCCCGCGTCTCCATCCTCCTTCTTGGCGGCATTCAGCTCATTGCGCAGAGCCTGCACCATCTTCTTTTGCTCCGCAACGACCGCAGCCACCCGCTTGCGGCTCTCTTGCTTCTTTTGAACCGCATCCAGTTCACGCTGGAGGCGCTCAACTTCTGCAGTCGCCTTCTGATAGTCTTCGACGGGAATAATGCCAATCGTCGGCAACCCTTCTTCGTGCGCTTCGTCGAAACACGTCACGACCGTCGCTTGCCCAAGGACAAGATGGGCACTCGCGAGCAGTAGAAATACACTCTTCATCATCTGGCACGATCCTAAAGAGTCGAGAGGTTTGAGGAAGGCAAAGTCGGCACGATGACTGAGAAAGAACTTTGTAATCCCTAAGCAATATCGCGTTCACCGCGCCCTTAAAAAACACCCCTTGCGGCTCCACTGTTCCCGCTCAACCACTTGGAAAAATTTCACGCTATTCCGTCGGGAAACCCAATCAGCATTCTCCCCTCTTTCAACTGGACTATTTGGCCTCCTCAAACGAGTCTCCGCCCTCGCACGATGTTTCGTCTCGCCGCCACAGACCCCGAATCCAAAGCTCGGGCCGGAACCCTCACTACCGCGCATGCGGAGATCGAGACCCCCGTCTTCATGCCGGTGGGCACTCAAGGCTCCGTTAAAACCCTCCATCCCAGAGAGTTAAAGGACGAGCTAGGCGCGAAAATCATTCTCGGTAATACTTATCACCTCTGGATTCGTCCTGGCACCGAGATCATCGAAAAGATGGGCGGCCTGCACGGATTCGCTGATTGGCCCAACGCCCTCCTCACCGATTCGGGAGGCTTCCAAGTCTGGTCCCTCGCCAAATTGCGCAAAATCTCCGAGAAAGGGGTCACTTTCCGCTCTCATCTCGACGGCTCCAAGCTCGAACTCACCCCCGAGACCTCCATGGAAATCCAGTCCATCCTCGGATCGGACATCGCCATGCTCTTCGACGAATGCCCGCCCTACCCCTGCGAGCGCGGATACGCCGAGGAATCCACCGGACTCACCAGCCGCTGGGCCGCCCGCTGTAAACAATGGACCGAAGAACACGGAAAACCCCAGCAACAGCACTTCGGCATCGTGCAGGGCTCCGTTTACCCCGATCTGCGCGAACGCTCTGCCAAAGACCTCGTCGACCTCGATTTTGACGGATACGCCATTGGAGGAGTCTCCGTCGGCGAACCTGAAAAAGAGATGTTCGCCGCCATCGACCATGCCGAACCCTTTCTCCCCAAGGAAAAGCCCCGCTACGCCATGGGATTGGGCACGCCGACCCAGATTCTTGAGATGATCGCCCGCGGCGTCGACATGTTCGACTGCGTCCATCCCACCCGTTGTGCCCGCCACGGACTGGCTTTCACCGCCGATGGCCCCATCCACATCAAGAATCTGCAATACGCCGACGACCCCCGCCCCCTGACCCCCGATTGCCATCCTCACCTCTCCGGATTCTCGCGCGCTTACCTGCGTCATCTCTTTAAAGCAGGCGAAATGCTCGCTTTAAGATTGCTTTCGTTCCACAATCTTGATTTCTACCTTCGCCTCACTCGCGATGCGCGAAAGGCCATCGTGGCTGGCGAATATACCGCCTTCCGCGAAGACTTTACCGCTCGCTACACCGCAAACGCCAAATGACAGCCACTTTAGCTTCTCTTTTCATCCTCGCCGCATCCGGTGGAGGCAATCCTCTCGCTAGCCAATTCCTCCCGATCATCCTGATGATCGTGATGTTTTACCTCCTGCTCATCCGCCCTCAGCAGAAACAACGCAAGGAGCTACAAGCCCGTATCGATTCCATGGAAAAGGGCGACAAAGTGATCACCACTGGCGGCCTCCACGGCACCGTGCACCAGATTTCCGAAAAAACGGTGACCCTCAAGCCCGGCGGAGACAACGTCTTCCTCACCTTCGACAAACCTTCCGTCGCCTCCGTCATCAAGCTCAAGTCCGAGAAAGCGGAATCCGCTAAGGACGAAAAGTCCGACAAGAGCGAGAAGAAGAAGTAGCCCCTTCTTCCCCGCTCCACTTAATTTCATCAAGCAACATTCATGAGTCCTTATATTATCTTCTTCGTCGGCCTTCTTATTCTTGGCCTCCTCTTCGCCTATTTCGCGGCCGAAAAGGACAAGAACAAGCGCAACATCGGCACCATCGCCACCTTAGTCGTCGCAACTCTCTGCGGCTTGGCCATTTGGAGCGAAGGGCTCAGGTCCGGTATCGACTTGGCTGGTGGATCTTCCTTCACCGTCCGCATCGATCCCAAGAAGGATGAAATCACCGGGGCCCCTCTTGCTGTTCGCCCTGAAGACCAAGCGACCGCCATCCAAGTCATCTCCAAGCGTCTCAACCCAGACGACACCAAAGACCTGACCATCCAGGCTCAAGGCGACGACCGCATCGCCATCGAGATGCCCGGAACTACCGAAGAAGAGGCAGACCAAATCAGAGAAGAACTTCAGAAGCAGGCCGTCCTTAATTTCCGCGCCGTTCACCCTGAAAACAGCTCTCTTGCCTTCCAAGTTGCATCCGGAGCCGCTTCCCGCCCTCCCGGCTACGAGCTCCTCCAAGAGCCCGAGCGCGATGATGAAGGCGAGCCCGTCATGGAACCCGTTCTCGACGAGAATGGCGAGCAATCTCTCGACTCCAAAGGCGAGAAAGCAGTTAAAGCCGTCACCCGCCCCATTCTCGTCAAGCGACGCGTGGAAGTAAAAGGCTCTCAGATTAAAGAGGCCTTCCCTGACTTCTCTCGCCCCGGCGTCATGAACATTATCCTCACCAACGCAGGTGGAGATGCCATGCGCAAATACACTGCCGATATCACGCCCGGTCGCGACCGCATGGCCCACGTCCTGGACGGCAAAGTCATCAGCGCCCCTGGTTTCCAAAGCAAGAATCTCGGCAAGCAGTTCATCATCACCGGCATCTCTGGCGGCACCTCCGAAGTGGAGCGCCTCTCCCAGCAGTTGATGAATCCTCTTGAAAACCCGCTCATCGTCGAAGAGCAGCGCCAAGTATCTGCCCGTCTGGGAGCTGCTACCATTAAACAAGGCATCTACGCCGGTATCGCCGGACTCGCCCTCACCCTCGTCTTCGTCACTCTTTACTACCGCTTCGCGGGCATCATCGCCCTCCTCGGATTGAGCGTGAACATTCTCATCCTCTTCGGTGCTATGGCCATGTTCGGCTTCACTTTCACCCTTCCTGGTATCGCCGGCATCATCCTCACGATCGGAGTCTCGGTCGACGCCAACGTTCTCATCTTCGAACGACTGCGAGAAGAACTCGCCGCTGGCAAGTCCGTTGGTGCGGCCATCAAGTCCGCCTACGACAAAGCCTTCTCCGCCATCTTCGACGCCAACATCACCACCCTGATTACGGCCCTCATTCTCTTCTGGCGTGCCTCCGGAACTGTCAAAGGCTTCGCCATCACCCTCACTATTGGAATTCTTGCATCCATGTTCGCGGCCCTGCTCGTGACCCGCATCCTCTTCTGGTGGTTCCAAGACGCAGGTGCCATTAAAAAGCTCACCTTCCTCAACCTCCTTCCCAAGAAGACTATCGATTTCCTTTCCAAAGGGAAAATCGCCTTCGTCATCTCTGCGGTTCTCCTCATCGGTGCTCTCCTCATGGGTGGCATCAAAAAGGACAGCGCTCTTGGTATCGACTTTGTCGGTGGAGCCCTCACCCGCTTCGAACTTGGCGACAACGAACTTCCGGTTGATAAAGTGCAAGAGTCCGTCGGCAAAATCGACAGCCTTGTCAAAGCAGCTCAAGTTCAGGAAGAACAGTCCGCTTCTGGTTTCTCACTCGTAGTCCGCACCTCCAACGAGGCCGACGAGTCTGGGGTCACAGACGTCACCAAGGTGGTCGACCAACTTCGTCAAGACTTCCCCGAGCTTGCCGAGATAGAATACTCGACCGAAAATGTCTCCTCCGCATTGGGTGGCGACTTCCTCAACAACTCCCTCATCGCCCTCGGCATTGGCCTCATTGGTATTATCATCTACATCACCATCCGATTCGAATTCTCCTTCGCTCTCGGTGCCTTCGTCGCCCTCGCACACGACGTCATCATCTGCTTGGGCATTCTCATGCTACTCGGCGTCGAATTCTCCCTCATCCACGTGGGCGCCATCCTGACCATCGCCGGTTACTCCATTAACGATACCATCGTTGTCTTCGACCGAATCCGTGAGCAGCTCACCCTGCGCAGCGGAGACATCAAAGACATCATGAACGAGGCCATCAACGCGACTCTCTCGCGCACCATCCTCACCTCGGTAACCACCTTCGTGGCCGTCCTCGTCCTCTTCATCTTCGGTGGTGCCGCCATGCGCGACTTCGCCCTCGCTATGATGATTGGAGTCGTCATCGGAACCTACTCTTCCATCTTTGTTGCTGCTCCCGTGGTCGCATGGTGGTCCAAGAAACGCGGCACAAACCTTCGTGCCGAAGTCATCGACGCCCAGCTCGAAGCCCAAGTCATGCCCGGCAAAAGCACCACTCTCGAACACTAAATTTCCAATTCATTTCCGAAAGAGCAGGCGACCTCGGTCCCCTGCTCTTTTTTGTGCCCTGAAAAGAGGTCCTTCCAAACAAGCATCTTCACTCAAGAGGAAGCCTGTATGATGCGATCCTAAAGAATCCCCCTTGTCACCACCCCTCCTATTCCGCTCACTCTCAATGATGGCAAGAAAGACGATCAAACGCATTCTACTCTTTGGCCTCGTCATCCTCAGCCCCTTCCTCCTCATTCTCGCCATCGTCTTCCTCCCTGAGGCAACCAAGCAACCACCTCCACCCCAAGGAGAAGTCGTCTTTCCATCCGAACGACCTCAACTCAAACCCACCTTCAGCAAAGAACCCTACACCGGAAAAAAATTCGACTGGCTCCACGATGGCGTAGACGACCTCATGACTTGGGACAAGAACCCCTGGAGAACCCCCAATACAGTTTTCGGCGATCACTACTGGAATCTACTCAATTCCAAAGACCCAGCCGACCAAGCCAAAGTCGCCGAACTTCTCCAATGGGCCGACGCACTCTATCAGCGTATCCTCGAACGCTACCCCGAACTTGCCGTCGAATATAAAAATATCCCGCCCAAAGAAAACGGATTTTTAAAGTGGCTAGAGTTCTGCGAACGACTCGAAAACTCGGACAATTCACCTCTCAAAATCCCGAAGACCCTGCAAAACCAAATCGATGGCAAATCTCCGTGGGATAGCGAACTCACGAAGCAATGGCTCACTGAAAACCAGAGCCTCCTGAATGAGCTTCGTGAGATCGGATTAACGCCTGAACAATCGACCAAAGACATCAATATTGACCGCTGGGGCTTTCTAGGCACTCGGCCCGCACTGGAAGCTTTCGATATCCTTCTGTTAGACGCTCGTCTTTCCATCGAAGAAGGCAACACCGCAGCTGCCTTGGAATCCGTCCAAGCCACCCGCGGACTGGCAGACCACTTTCTAGAAATCGAAACGCCAACTCTCCTTTCCACAACAGTCGGTATTCTGGGGAAACTCCAAAGCATCAACTACACCCTCACCGAACTCATCCCCGTAATCCCAGTGGAGGAACTCCGACCGTCACAGTGGGAAGATGCCCTCAGCCTACAAACACATCCTCCCGCAACTCTTGGACGTGTCCTGACTGGCGAGTGGCATGCGGGCTCTCGATACTACACCCTCCCCATGCTCTCAAACACAGACGATCCCCATTACCCCTCAGACCCTGACGCCGTCATCGACTACAATGCATCAAGCTACCTTCAGCTTCAGCAGACATACCACAGTGAAGAAGTGAAAGACTGGAACAGCATCACCCCACCTTTCATTCTCGACCCCGCCCATCTCTCGAGAAACAGCCGTAAATTCGCCGAAGTGTTTAATCTCAACAGCGTCTCAGCGTGGACGTCAGGTTTTCAGCGATTCAATAACCAAAACGCTCTTACCCAAGCCGCCTTCGCCATCATGAGAGGTGAGCCCGTCCCTAACGACCCCATCTACAACCAGCCCTATCAATGGGATCCCGTCACGCGCGAACTCTCTCCGCCCGACACTCCCGAATTCAAGCTCAACAGCCCCATCACTGTGCCACCAGCTCCTTAGCCCTTTGCTCGCCGGGAAAGAGACTCTCTAACACCTTCCGTGGCGAACGCGCGATAATCGAATAATGCCCCTCACCAGGGAACGAGTGCATCTCCGCGGTCGGAATCCACGAAGCATACTCCTTCACCATCGAATACGGGATATTCTTATCCTCTTCCCCGTGCCAAAACTCCACCGGAACTTCGATTTTCTCAAAATCAATTCCCCACTCCGAGGTATAAACATCGCCATCGATCTGCACCCCCTTCGTTCCCGCCGAAATCCCTTCTCGAAAACTGCGCGTCACCAACTCGAAGTCACTTTCCCCCAGCGCCTCACGGTCCGCATCAGCCGTCCACTTCATCACCCAAGACATCGGAGGTTCATCCACAGGATACTCCGAGATCCAATGCGACATCTTCAAAATCCCCGGGATCAAAAACGGCGCATAAGGCCGAATACGTAACAACGCCCGATACGGCCACATCATCTCGGAGCGATTCGGAAACTTCGCCAGCGGAGGAGCCCCGCAAATGACCGCCGCCTTTTCCACCCTCTCTGGCAAAGCCGCCGCAGCTGCCACCGCATAAGGACCTCCCCCAGAAACCCCCATAATCGAAAATTTCTCCCAGCCCACGTGATCCGCCAACTCCTCCACCAGCGGCGGCCAATCCATTAAATTCCGGTCCGGCTGCAATTCCGATTGCCCCACCCCTGGACGGTCCGGAGCAATCAAGCGCACCCCTTTCTCCAAACACAGCTCCTCCAACACGAACCCCTGCATTCGAGATGAAGGCCAACCATGAAAATACATCACCGGACGCCCATTCGGATCCCCGTAGTCGCCATAACACAGCTTCCGCCCGCTCTTCAGAGTCAAAAAATTGGTCTCGTTCACTTCTTCAACCTACCCCAACACCTTCCCACTTCAAAATCGAACCTCAAAATGCCTCCATCGACTCAATCAATGAAAACTCTCCTAAAATGACGATTCTCCAACTTTTCTGAATGAATCCGGCCCCAACCGCCGTTTTCCTAGCATATCGAGACGAATTCTTGTGAACAAACTACTCGCTCGCCACGTCTGTGAATGACAACTCAAGATTGTCGAACCCCTTTTCCACCTCATCATGAAGAAACTCCTCCTCTGCCTCCTTCTCTCTGCACCCATCGCCTGGGCTGGGCCCATTCTCAATGTCGATCGCCTCGGAGAACAACTCGGCGGTTGGGAAGTCAAAGGCAGCCGCGCCGCAGACTACGAACGCTCGGGTTCAAAGTATCGTACCTGGAAACCCGAAGTGACCCCTATGCTCGATGGTGGACTCTTCATCTCCGTCCGAATTGACCACCTCCGCGGGCTCTTTGCCTCCGATGACCACGCCTCCCTCCAAGTTACTCTAGACAAGAATGGTAACATCGTCTCCGCTCAGTCTTCGATGGCCTTTCAAGGGCAAAAAATCACCTCTGATGCCATCAAGCTCGGTGCTAACGCAGGCACCAGCGCCATGGGGGTCGAGCAAGTCGCCAAAGTCGGCACCGACCTTCTCGCCGACCTCACCTCCAAACTTCTCCGCGAGAACGTCGCCGAACCCGGCCGTGTCACTTTTCCCGCCGTCATCCACCACAACTACAATCTCCTCTGCCTCGCCACTGGCCTCATCAAAGAAAGGCCGGCTCACAAGGACAAACAGCCCACCCCCCCAACAGAACTAGTTCCGACTCAACAACCCCTCGAAGTCCCGCGCGATAAAGATGCCGTCAAAAAAACGGGCCGACCTGCCAGTCTCCCAACTGGGCCTTGAACACTCCCAATTTCCACTCCATAATGTCAAAATGAACTGGAAGTGCGAATAAAACAGCATTAAAGAAAGTCGAACACCCGCAGATATGAAGAAACAAAATTTCCTGAAAAGCCTCTCAGCACTCCTGAGCAGCACGGCGCTCTTCGCGGCCGTCTCATGCACTCCTTATCAACAGCAAGGAGCTGCCATCGGAGCTCTTGGTGGTGCCGGACTCGGAGCCATCGCCGGAGATGACGGGGGCGACGTCGCCACTGGAGCCGCCCTCGGAGCCGCTGCCGGTGCTGGAGTCTCCGCTTATCGCGAGAACCAACAGCGTAACGCAAACCAAAGTTACAACAACACCCGCACCTACACCCCGCCCGCGCAGCGTCCTACCTATCAGCCTCCTGCACCTAAGATTCCCACCACTCCTGCTCGCACCTCTAATGGCAGCATCCCCATGGCGACCCCCAGCATCAAGGCCAACACCGTCATCTCCCCCTACCCACCCTACAACGTCCTTGATACCACTGGAGCCAGCTCAGGTGACAAACTCTGCGACCCCTCCACCATCCCCGTCGATCCGTCGACCGGCAAGCAATACGTCAATCCCAGCACTGGCCAACCTGACGTCAAGCGCGGCAAGTACTTCATCGTCCCTTAGCCCCAGCTCTTCACAAAGGTAGTTTAAAATAGCCATGCATGCCGTAGCTACATTCCAAGAAGCCGAAGGGGCTCATCTCTTACGCTCTTTCTTGGAAGCCAACGGCATCTCGGCCCACCTTTTCGACGAACATCTCGTTCAAACCGTCTGGCATTACAGCAATGCTGTGGGCGGGGTTCGCGTCATGGTTAGCAGCCAGGATGAAGAACTCGCCAGAGAAATAACCCAAAGCTACTTCGCCGACCTCAACTCCGGCCCCCAAGAAGTCAGCGTGCCGCGTGCTTGGCCTCTAGTCTTGTTCTTATCTTCTATTTTCGGCGCTCCATTCCTCGTCTTTGGTCGCAAGAAAGGGGTTTCTTTCCAGCCGAAAAAAAAGCACTTAACTGCAAGCTATTGAGTGCTGAGCTAGCCTCACCCTTCTTTTCATCAAGGGGAGAAGCCTCTCAGGCCGTCTGCTCTTCTCCATAGCTTTAAGAACCACAGGAATTCTTAAAACTCACCAATCTCCCCGCTCTTCCTTATCCAGCTCCACTCGGTCTTCCCAATTCCTCGCTTTGATCCGTTTATCACGCTTAGCCCATCGCTCGGTCGCCATTTGCCGCTTCTTCTGACGCCGCCTCAAATCCGCAATCTCAATCTCGAGATTCAAAAAACTCTCATAACGCGCTGGGTCCAACTCGCCTGACTCCACCGCCCCCACAATCGCACAGCCCGCATCCTTCTCGTGCTTACAATCTGAGAAGCGGCAATTTAGCGTCAGCTCCTCAATATCCATAAAACTCTCCCGCAAGGTCACCTCATCGGTCCACATCTGCACTTCCCGAATTCCCGGATTATCAATCAGCATCCCCCCTTCCGGCAAAAGCACCAACTCCCGCCAGCTCGTGGTATGGCGCCCCTTTCCGGTCACTTCATTGATTTCTCCCGTCAGCAAATCATCGCGACCTAACAGTTGATTCACCAGTGTCGACTTCCCCACTCCACTCGACCCCACCAAAGCCATCGTCAGCCCGTCGGCAAGATAATCCTTCAGCACCTTCAATCCCGTGCCCTCAGTCGCACTGGTCCCCCGAACTTCCGCCTTATCATCCAGCTCACGCACCTCAGCCACCAAGTCCTCCATCTCCTCCTCGCTCACCAAGTCCGCCTTATTCACCAACAGAACTCCCTTCGCCCCGCTCTTCGCA
This sequence comes from Roseibacillus sp., assembly GCA_051251855.1. Taxonomy (GTDB): domain Bacteria; phylum Verrucomicrobiota; class Verrucomicrobiia; order Verrucomicrobiales; family Akkermansiaceae; genus Roseibacillus. Next base: position 269,893 of record JBPOGI010000005.1, on the reverse strand, counting down.
ATCAGCCCCAAATACCTCTCCAACCGCCGGACATTAAAGTCTGCCACCGCGTCCGTCACCACCACCACCACATCCACATTGGCTGCAATTACTTGTTCCTCCGAAGAATTCCCCGGCTTCTTCCTCGAAAACGTCGTCCTCCGCTCCAAGCGTGCTCGAATGATGTGCTCGTCATCCTCCCCCTGAACCTCCACCGCTACCCAATCCCCCACCGCCGGCAACTCCGCATCACAACTCGCCTCATGCCAAACCTTCCCTCCTGTCACCACCTCCAACTCCTCATCATCCTCCAACCAAGCCCGAAAGTTAATCTTCGTCTCCTCCACTAGCCGCGCAGGCACCCACCCCTTCTTCCGAAAAGGCTCAAATTGCTCCTCGAAAAACGCGCTCCAACCAATTTCCTCCAAAGTCACTGCGCGAACCCTAGCAAAATCAAAGACAGGTCAAAACCCTTTCCCCCAAAATCCTCACGGGCTATTTCAAAAAACCAATCGCTGCAATTTCAAACAGGAGCTAAGGAGGAAAAAACAGCGCAGTTAAAACAGAGGGCAACAAAGGTAACAAAGGACAAGGCTTCAAAAACCTCCTACTGAAAGAACACCCAACCCCGTCCATCCAACCTCGGCTTCGTTCCCTTCGTTGCCTTTTGTTCAAAATGTATCCAACCCCGTCCTCCGCGCTACCTCCGCGTCTCTGTGGTTCAAAAATTGAATCCCCCTTCAATCTCCTCCATACTCCCCCCGTGACTCTCAACCTCCCTCCCGGCCCCCTCCAACTCCTCGCCGATCACGCCCTCTTTCTGCCCCAGTCACACACCCTTATCCTCGCCGACACCCACTTCGGCAAATCCGCCGCCTTCCGCGCTCGTGGCCTCCCCGTCCCCGAAGGCGACACCCTCACCGACCTCGCTCGCATCGACAAACTCATCACCGAAACCAAATCCTCACACCTCGTCATCGCCGGCGACCTCCTTCATGCGCGCGTCGGCTGCACCCCCGAAGTCCTCGACATCCTCCTTCCCTGGCTCGCCAAATCCCCCATCCCCATCACCCTCGTCGAAGGCAACCACGACGCCGCCTGCGGCAAGAATCCCCTCGGTAAAGACTTCCCCCTCCTCCCCGAATACACCATCGACGACTTCCACATTCTCCATGACCCCGACGACGAACTCGACAACCCCTCAGGCTTTCACATCGGCGGCCACCTCCACCCCGCCGTCAGAATCAAAGACGGCACCGGAACCGGCTTTCGCGCCCCCGTCTTTTTTCTCCGCAAAAACCAACTCGTCCTTCCCGCCTTCGGAACCTTCACTGGCGGCAAAACCTATTCCTATTCTCGCGAACATGACCGCCTCTTCACTCCCCTCAATGGACGCGTGGTAGAACTTCCTTCTTCACTCTGGAAGTAGCCTCCTAACAACCTTGCGCCTCACTCAATCGCTCCTACCTTAGTAACCATGAAAACACTGACCACTCTCTCACTCTTTACCCTTTCCCTCTCCGCTTCCGCTGAACTCATTCAGAAGAAAGTCGCCTACTCTGACGCCGACACCCAATTCGAAGGCGTGCTTGTCTACGACGACTCCCTCACCGATCCTGCTCCTGCCATTCTCATGGTCCCGAACTGGATGGGAGTCACCGAGTCTGCCGTCAAAAAAGCCGCTGAAGTCGCCGGCACCAACCGCGTCGTCTTCGTCGCCGACATGTATGGCGCTGACGTCCGCCCCACCAACATGGGCGAAGCTGGTGAAGCCGCCGGAGCCGTGCGCGCCGACCGCGAAATGATGCGTTCTCGCGCCCAACTCGCCCTCGACACCTTCCTCAAACAAGAAGCCCCCCTCGACAAAGACAAAACCGCCGCCATCGGGTTCTGCTTCGGAGGCGGCACCGTCCTCGAGCTCGGCCGCAGCGGCGCCGACCTCGACGCCATCGTCTCCTTCCACGGAGACCTCGTCTCTCCTACCCTCGCAGCCGACGCCGCCAAAACCAAAGCCGCCGTCCTCGTTCTCCACGGAGCCGCCGACCCCTTCGTTCCTCAGGAAGACGTCGCCCAGTTCGAACAAGCCATGCTCACCACCGACACCGACTGGCAGCTCATCCAATTCAGCAACACCGTCCACTCCTTCACCGACCCCGAAGCCACCATGATCGGCAAAGCGGAATTCCACGAACTCTCCAACGAGCGCTCCTTCTTCTACATGAATCAGCTCTTCGCCTCCCTCTTCTCGAACGACGAGCACTAGGAGTCAGGAGTCTTCATCGTGGCGTTGCCCTCTGGGCGACGAAGGTCAACCTCGGCATCCTGCCGAGGTTCAAGCTCCTACTTCAACCGAGACGGCTGAAGCCACTCTCGTGGGCCGGAGGGCCCACGCCACTGAGAACTTTCGCCAGACGAACTTTCCCTTAACACAGCACCATTCGACTCAAGTCGACCCTCCTCAAACTCACCCCATTTACCGATAAGAACCATCAACTTAGCCGCGTAAACTCCCCTCATCATCACACCCATGCCTCCCTCGCCCAAACTCCTCGCCCTCGCTAGCTTCGCAGCCCTTCTCCTCCCCCTCTCTGGCGAACCCGGAGCCAAGAAAAAAGGCTTCGACCCCAAGATGGACAAGTCCACTTCAACGGACAGCCTCCACCCTCTCTTCCAACTCGAGAACCTCTACCCCACTCTCGACGTCGAACTCAAAATTTCCGCCATGGCCTTTGATGGCGAGGACCTCTACCTCACCGTCTTCACCCCCGACCGCCAGAACAAAGCCCCTTTCAAAGAAGGTGAAGTCTATCGCGTCACTGGGCTCATCGGCAACTCCGACCGCGCCAAAGTCAAAGCCCAACGCCTCATGGGCGACCTCTACGAACCTACCGCCATCACCACTGTTGCAGGCAAAATCTACATCGGCGAAAAAGACAAAATCTCCCGCCTCGAAGACCGCAACGGCGACGGGCTCTACACCACCGACGAAAAAGTGGTCCTCATTGACGGCCTCTCCCAGCCCAACTTCCACACCTACACCGTAGGATTCGAAACTCTCGTCGAAGACAACAAAACCTACCTCGTCGGCAACCTCACCACCTCTATCCGCCTCGGTGGCTCACGCGAGCGCAACCTCACCGTCAACCCCAAGACCAAACGCGGCTCCACCTTTCTTTTCGGCCCTATCACAGGCACCGAAACACCCGAACAAGTTGACATCACCTACTACGCCGGAGGCTACCGCACTCCTAACGGAATCGGAATGGGTGCCGACAACGAAATCATCGTCACCGACAACCAAGGCGTCTTCAATCCCACCAACGAATTTCTGCGCCTGAGCAAAGGCAGCTTCCACGGTCACTACCTTCTCGCGGACGAAGAAACCAATACCGCCGCCTTCCAACCCGCCGAAGTCGACTCCACTGCTGGCGGCTCCCGCTACCAAACCCCACCCACCGTCCACCTCCCCCAAGGAATCGTCAATCGCTCTCCCACCCAACCCCTCCAACTCAACGACCTCCCCGGCCCCTTCGCACCCTACAACGGACAATGGCTCATCGGTGACCTCACCTTGGGCCGCCTCAACCGCGTCTTCCTCGAAGAAGTCGAAGGCGTCTGGCAAGGAGCCGTCTTCCTGCACTCTGGCGGACACGACCCCGAGGGCCGTTCCGGCTTCACCGCCGGCCCCAACCGCATCGTGCAAGGACCCGACAAGAACTACTACCTCGGCCACATCGGCGACGGCGGACTCTGGCGCTTCCTCCCCAAGCCCGGCGAAGATCCGAAACCACTCCACGGACTTCAACGCCTCTCTTGGATCGATGCCGAAAAAGTCCCCGCAGACTTCAACGAAATGGTTGCCGTTCGCGACCACGTCGGCGGACTCCAAATCGACCTCTTTCAAGCCATCACCCCCGAACAACTCGAAAAAACAAACTTCGCCCTCAAACAATGGACCTACGTCCCTACCAAAGGCTACGGCGGCCGCAACTTCGGAACCGAAAAACTCTCCGAAACTAGAAAGTCCCTCAGCCCCGACGGCAAAACCATCACCCTCGAAATCCCCGGCATCCGCGACAACTCCCCGCCCTACCTCACCCAAGGAAAATACAGCAACGAAAACGTCGGCTGGGTCATCGAAGTAAAACTCAATAACCTTCCCCTCTACAAAGACACTGCCTGGTATACCATGGTCCACCATCAAGGAGGGGGTTCCCACGCCGAACTTGCCACCGACAAATTCTCTCTCGAAGAAGGCCCCCTTGCCTACGCCGAAGCCCAATACAAAGCCATCTGTGCCGCCTGCCACACCCTCGATGGTACCCGCCTCGCCGGCCCCGCCTTCAATGGTATTCTCGGTCGCAAACAAGAAGTCATCCGCGATGGCAAGACCGTCAAAGTCACCATTGACAAGCCCTACCTCCTCCAGTCGATTACCGACCCTCTCGCCGAATACCCAGTCGGCTACCCACCGGCCATGCCCAATCTCGCCCTCAAGCCAGCCGAAGCCCAAGCCATGGTAGACTGGCTCTCTCTCCAAAAGTAGCCAACGGTCTGGCAGACTGCCGCGAACAATAGCCCCAACATCCCCCTCTTAAAGCCAGTCAAGTGACTACCCCTCGTGGTCTTTGCTCGGCTTGAGGTAATCACGGCTTCTTGGCCCCCTCGCATAGACATCAAGAACAACTCCTTTGCGTTCGAGTAACATCGCTTGGTTAAATTTCGACATATAGTCCTCCGTAATCTCGATATATTGTGCCTTGTAACCTCCCATCCCCTGCCAAGTGACATCGGTCCGAACATGATCCTTCTTAGGACCTGAGACGCCAGGAATCCAGCGTTCCCTGTCCGCATAGTGAGCCACCCCAAGCAGCTTATAATGGCCATTCTTCACTCTCACCTTCACCTCGTCAATCGGATCACTTTCCATCCAACGAACAAAGGCCTTCTCGTTCATCCTTTCACTCACCGACCGAAGCCCTGGAACCTGAGAAGCCATATAAATAGGGTTTCCGCAGCTCGAAAAGAAGAGGAGCATGCAAAGCCCTACTGCTGAGAAAAGCCTCATAGAATAGAAAGATTTTAAGTAGTAGACTTCAACGCCGCCATTTCGCTCGACTAACCTTTATCGGTGCCTTCCGAATAGGCCAATGCGTATTCAATAGCTCCCCCGAATTTCTTAGCCTCCGCAAAATTGATGCCATTGATTCGGATCCTCTCGTTCACTGCAGTGAGTTCATCTTTGAGGTGAGCCCTCACAAGAGCAGTGGTGACGATTTCAATATAGCCCTTCACATCCTCATCGGCTGCTCCCACATTCTCTTCGTATAGCGGAGAAATTTTTACCGAAATAATAGATCTCAAAGGAACCAATTGAACCTGCCCACCGACTGCTGAGATTTTCAGACATTTCCCAACAACCTTCACCTCTGATTCCGCGGAAAAGCTAAGAGCTGAGGTTAAGAGAAGCATCCACGTAATTAGAAGGACAATTGATTTCATATTTGATTGGTAGATTCTCAGCAAAATAGCGAAAGTGAGACGAAACCAAAACAACCATATTCAGCATTTTTGCCGAACGCTTCTAATAAACTATCTTCTCCCTTCAACCTCCGACTCGCCAGCACGATTAAGAAATGGGCTCTACGGATTGTGTCCCTATTCTACCACGTCTCTCTAAAAGAAAATATGTAGCAGCAAGCCCAGCGGCCCAGACCACCAACACAAACCCAAACCAAACGAAGTTCAATTCAGTCAGGCTGACGTCGCGAAGGCCACCCGACATCTCCTCTCCCCATGAATAATCGATCACTCCTCGAGTGATTGGGTAGAACGCTGAAAAATCTGAGGTGTAGTCAACAGACCAGTAAAGATTGCCCCAAACCGAACAACTCCAAACACCATTGGCTAGCATAGCGAAAACCAGAAGGAACCCATGAAACAAGAGAACTGTCTTCACTTCTGGCATCTTCAACTTCGAAAAAGATAGAAGCCCCATCAACACAAGCGAGAGCAGCAGGAAGAAGAGATGCACGAGCAAGCCCGGCATGAGATACCACAGACACTCCGCCGGATAATCTGTCAAATTTTTCGATGGTGGCGGCCAGTTCATCTTCCAGAGAGAATTTCAGCGCACCTAATCTCAGCAACTCAGCAACTCAGCCCACTGTCACTACCCCTACCATGTCACCTTGCGGCTCACCAGCAAAAGCTCCTGCCTAGTATACTCCGACTTGTTCCTCACTAGAGCGGCACTACAAGATACTTAAGAAAGGCCGGAACCTCTCTTGCAATCGAATAAAAATCACGCCCTTCAAAGAAGCGAGGATACGCATTGTAAATCTCAGACACACCGGACTTCTTGAGCGCAAGCTTGGTTCGTGGAATATGAAAGTATTGCGTCACCACGAAGACACTCTCCAATTGAGTCGAGTTTAGAATCGCAATCGTGTTCTCCACGCTCGCTCGAGTATCCACGCCCATATTATCGATCAGAATTGCTTTCTGAGGAACTCCCAAACCAACCAAATAGTTTCTCATAGCGGTGCCCTCCGGAACTCCTTCCACACCAGTACCACCACTGACAATAATCTTGGGAAAATGCCCCAGAGCATAATGTTCAGCTGCGGTATCAAGTCGCGCCTTGAGCCGTGGCGATGGGGTTCCATCTAGATTCACCCTATTTCCCAAGACCAACGCAACGTCCGCATTTCCCACCTGGTCATTTAACCCACTTACGACAAGAAGGCCTGAAGCCATCAAAAAAGCCAATCCAGGTAAAAGGATTACGAGTAGAATCTTCTGTTTTGGCTTCATCATCCAATTGCAGGAAGGGCTTCCACCTGAAATCCTCCAGATGCTACGAGACACCCTTGCTTAGTCAATGCTCGGATTCTTAGTGCTACGTTGTTGTGAGGGGGTCACGACATTGCTAGCCTCCCTCCGTGCGCATCCTGCTCCTCCCCCTCGGTTTGGCTCTCCTCCTATTGGTCTCATGTGCCAGCTCTTCGAAAAATGCGCCCTCGCCTCCCTCCTCCTCGTTTCTCACCACCTCCGACGGCAAACAACTTTCCCTGCGCCACTGGAATCGGCAAGCCCAGCCTAAGACCGTTCTCATCGGCCTTCACGGTATTGAAGGAGCCGCCCGCGATTTTGGGAACTTAGGAAAAGCGCTCCCCTCTCAGTCACCTGACACTACTCTCTATGCCCTCAATCTTCGAGGGAACGGTTACGATCCTATCCCCAAGGATCAAGGTGACATCTCCTTCTCCCAGCTCTGGCAGCGTGACCTGTTAGAGCTCGATAGAACTCTCAGACAACGTCACCCCCAAGCTCGTTTTGTATGGATCGGTGAGTCCATGGGCTCCCTAATCGCCTTTCATGCAGCGAATCAAGCCACCGAGAAGCCCGTTGGCTTGGTGCTCGTCTCTCCCGTCGTTTCTTTAAACGCCATTCCAGCATGGCAGGTAGCGGCTTTGAAAACCGCCGCGTTCCTCGCTCCCAAGGCCCGCATCTCCCTTGAAGCCCTAGCAGGAGGCTCTTTTCAAGCCACCACCAACTCAAACCATTTCCAGCAAAGCGCAACCAATCCTTACAAAGTCGAAAGATACAGTCTTCGATACCTCAGAGCATTAGCAAACCTCTCACAATCAATGAACAAAGAAGCGGAAACAATCACCCTTCCAACCCTTATCCTACATGGTGGTAAAGATGATTTAACAACATCTTCCCTCATCGAGGAATTTTCCAATTCCTTCGCTCAACCTCCCACCGTCTTTCGACTTGAAGATTCCCATCATCTTCTCTTTTACGACAAACAAAGAGAAGAGGCAGTCACCAAAACTCTTCAGTGGATTCCTGAGTCACCCTTCTAACAGATAAAATCTGTTTCCTTTTTTTCATCTTCCCTTGCCTTTCCACCTGATCTTTGGTGACTATATCCCTGATTATTGCGGGAACAGTAGTCACAACGCCTCAACTTTAGCCAGATTCGCATCAGGCTAAGTTTTCATCGCTATAGTATTTTACCGGCTTTGGACCTCTTTTCCCGTACTTCGAAAAGACCGTCTTCCACTTCGGTTAAAGCCTTTCCTTTGAGTCATGAGAACACACGCCTGCCACTTTTCCCGTTGCTTCCTTGCAACACTCTTCTCCGCTTTGCTCGCCTCTCTTGCCTCCGCGCAACTCATCGAGACGATGAGTCGTCCAATCGTCGAGAATCGGTTCTACTTGGTCGCCTCGGACGAATTCGATGGCGATGCCACCACCAACCATCACGGCTTTGATACTGATTTTGATATTTCGGTTCAGAATACGGGAGGTGGGCTAGCTTTTTGGCAATACCGAGTTTGCTACCAGTTGATGCGCGGCAACAACGGGAGCCCGGTGGCGATCGCTCTCGATGGAGGCAGTATGGTGGGCTATTCTTCCACCCAGTCTTTTCTAATCGGTGGAGGGGGCACGAGCACCGCGACCCTAAACGGCATCGTCATTCCTGACGCTCTTTTGGCGGAAAAGGAAACTTACTTCGTTCGTGGACAGCTTCAACGCGCGCCAGTCACAGTAGGTTCGCCCGTGTGGAGCGACGTGGCGGGACAGCAGGATGACTCGAGTCCTGAGCCATTGGGGGTCCTCCAGTTCACCAACACCGTCAATGGGGACGCTCCCTACAATGTGGAGACGACGGTATCGAGTGTCTCGTGGAGCAAAACCTACGCCCTCGCTACCAACCCCAGCGATGATGGCTTCGAGGCGAGGATTTCATTTTTCGCTCTCCGCTATGATGAATTCGCCGATCCCATTGCTTCACAAAATGTCACCTTCTTTGCCGACTTTGACATCATCGAAGCCAGCAGCGGCAACCCCGTTCCTCTCGCGGGAGATGGTATCGTCAGCTTGAGCCAGCCTCTCGACTCCTATCAAATACTAGGCGGTCGCACCATCCCCTCAATCACTAGCCTAGTGATACAAGATCAACTCACGCCCCTTGTGCAACTGGACTCCGTAAACGAAACTTACATCCTTCGCTGCACCATCCGCCACGGTGAGGGAGGAGGCGTCATCGAGACTGGAGCCACCTGTGAAATTACACCCGAACGATTGCTGCACTTGAACGGCAATCTGGTAGCAGGGCCAGAAACAGTGGTCGTCAATGAACTCTCAAGCGGGGTCTCGATAGGATCGGTTGGCCCCAGCTCAATTGCAGCCTCTATCGAAATCCCCACCAATGGTGGCTCCATTCCTGGCCGACCTGATGTCGCCTTTGGCTCCGAGAACCTGCTCAATGTCGCCCTCCTGGCAGACGGCACCATGACGCTCACCTCGGGAGGAGAAAACCTCTATCTCGCCAACGGATCCGGTAACGATATCCACTGTTTAGCGGGTCCTGATTTTTCCTACGGTAATGTGAATTTCACCATTGCAGGCTACAACGCATCGGCGATTACCTACAACCTCCCGCAGGGCCTCGTCTTCTTTCCCAACCACAATCAAAACCCTTATTTAGGCGAAAGCCAAATCGCCGCTTTGGGATCTTCTATTTCTCTCGATTCGGCTCTCTGCCCCCCGTCCGACTTCACCTTTTCAACTTCCGGCTACACCGCTCCCGCGCTCGGCGACGAAGCACACCCTGTGGTCTTCCCTCTCGATAAGGCCGCCAACGGTTTCACGGTAAGCACCGACGGGTTCATTGTCGCGCGGACCTCAGGCTCCGACCTTCCCAACTACGTTCATCGCGAAGACCTTGAAAAGTTGGAAGCTTTCGCCGCTGACGGTGACCTCGACAACCCCACCATGGCTGAGCGATGCTCCAACGATCAATATCTCCGACGAATCGACGATGTCTCCTCTGGGATTGTTTGGTCGCCAGCCGGTGATGGCACTTTCCGCTTGGATGATGGAGGGATGAAGATCGCTGCCTACTCCTTCCAAAGTCACTTTCCTAAAAAGACAGAGATCGCCTTCCAAAATTCTGACCTCGTTTTCAAAGCTGGTTTCTTTGCCGAAGCGGCGGGCTCGAGCCTCAACGGCGTCAGCACCCTCACGGTTCCTTACTATCAAACCTGTCCTGGCCCTATCGCGGCGGGCTGCACTGATGGACTTTCGACCGTGGGAGTCGATCTCATTCCGGATGGGAGCAAGCTCATTTTCACTGGCACAGGGGGCCTCTGGTCACCGGGCACGGTTTCTAACAATGGCGACTTGGGTTGGGGGCGAAAGTCGCCGGCAGCAAATGACCTCACTCACCAGACCGATCCCTTCGCCAAGGCCAACTTCTACATGCCCGGTTACAATCTCTATGCACTTAGGAATGACCTCTTCAATAGTCCGATCTATGATGACAACGCCGCAGACCTCGGGGCGGCAGCTCTTCTGCTGGCAGCCGTGGAAGAAGACGCCAATCCAGTCGACCTTCACTTTCCTGGCGAAAGCGCTTACAAGAACGGGAAAGACAACTTGGCCGGCTTAAACTTCACAGTCGAGAACGCCGGCATGAAAGGAGCCTCCAAACTCGCCGCAAACACCAACTTCTACGAATACGAGCTATTAGAAGATCAGGGCCAAGGAGGCTCCAAGTACTACATCCGCGAAGCTGGGGTCAGTGGCCGCCAAGTGGGTCGTGATGGCACCTACGACCCAACTCTCGATCTCTATGGCTTCGATTGCAAGATCACCCAATTCCAACTCTCTTTCCTCGACAACACCAACGAGAAAGATGGCTGCTCCAGTTGGGTCAATGGTAGTATCGCGGTAAGCGGCTATTCGAATTGGGATCAGGAATTCAACGGCCTGCGTTTCGACTGCTATGGCCAACCTGGCGAAATGACGCCCAACCTAAGCAATGCTAACGACAAGGGACTCGATTACTGGAACTCCTCCTTCAACCTCAAGACTCTTGCCTTCCTCAACTACGAAGATCCTGACGGCCAGTGCCCTCCCATCTTTGACGGCAAACTTGCTGCCGGCGCTCAGACGTATGCCAACTATGTCAACGAGCCTCTCATCGGAACCCTTGTCTTCTGCAAAAACGGAAACCTCTCGACGCTGCAGAACGCTCTCGACGAACCGGAAGGCTTTGGCGGCATCGATTCCCAACTCCGCCTTCCCTCGGTCATCCCGCTCGACGGTCCTAACCAACCCTACAACCTGATCACCACCAGCAAGCTCCGCTTCAACAATCCCGAAGCACCCGGCATGTCGGCCGCTCAACGTCCTGACTCAGGATTCGTCACCTTTGCCGCTACCATCGACATCCCCTACTTCCGCGACTTGGAGGTGCAGGCCATCACGACTGCCACCTCCACCGTGCCGGATAACATGACCCTCTCCACGGCACCGTTTGCAATCACGCCGGGGTGGAATGTTGGCAGCGACACTTTTTTCACCCAAGACGGATTCGACCCCACTCACAGTGGTTTCCCCTTTGCCGAAATTGCTATCGACGATTACCGCAATCCTAAGAACTCCGGAATCGACGTCGACACCCTCATCTCCAACGAGCACCTCGTGGTCGCCGAGCAAGACCTCTTTGGATTCATTCCCTTATCCTATCCGCTCTTCTGGGACGACAACACCCGTCGCTTTGCCTCTGCCCAAGCCATCGAACAAAATATCTTTGTCGCTCAAATGGAGCATCAAGTCGATTGGATGGACGCCAAGTTCGCCAATATTTCCTTCGGAGCTACTTACGACGGACTTCCCGAAATCAAGATTTCCAACTTCCTCAACGGCGAAATCGACAAGGCTTCGGAAGCCATTTCTACCGCGATTGGAACGGTCCCCAAACAAGCCATTGATACTGGTCTCGAAAGACTCGATGAGATGCTCGAAGACGCGCTCTGTAGTCTCATCAACCCTCTCGTCGATGCCGCTGCGGGCACGGAGATGAATCCTGGAGCGATTCGCGAGCTCTACCGCTTCGTCTATCAGCTCTATCTCGACAACCCCACCGACGACTACCAGACCTTCCGCAATCAAGTTCAAATGGCCTTGGACAACCCTTCCGATTTCATCTTCGACAGCATTCCTGAACTCGCCGATCTGCGCGACCAAATCTGCACTATCGCGGAGACCGGCAACACCGCCATTGCCGACACCGCCAGCTTCGTGGACCAGATCGAAGTGGCCCTCGAGGATATCATCAAGGGCATCGATGTCATCACTCTGGGGATCAAGACCACCCAAGACTACGAGAGCGACATCTCAGCTCCCACCATCACCGCCTCCGACATCAAAGGGATCCTTTATCGCAATGGCGCAGGTGAACTGGAACTGGTCGACGCCCTACTCGACCTTCTGCTGGCCAACTTAGTGGAACCTGCGGTCCGCGATGTCATTCAGCCTCTCTTGGATGAAGGAGCCTCCGAGCTCAACGCCCAAATCAACATGCTGTTAGAGGATGTCGATCCCGCTCTGGAGCAAATCACCGAAGTGCTCATCACCGTGCGTGGGTTCTTGGCAGAAATCCACAGCAAGGTCGAAACCGGCGGCGAAATCGTCGATAAGTTTGCCGACTTTTTCCCCAGCACTCCCGCTGCCAAGAACGCCTTGCTCAATAGCTACATGAGGCCGGTCACCACCCGGGCTTGGAACTTCTTTCTGCAGATGGAAGTCGCGCTGGGCATCGATGTCCTCGTTGATGGTGGAACTCAGTTCGACGAGTTTGCCGAGAACTTCTTCAACAACTTCACCGAAGAGCAGTTCGTCCAACTCATCAAGGACGAGCTCAAGGACGCCATTCTCGATTCCGAATTCGTTCGCAAAGCCCAGTTCCTCTTACGTCAACTCCTCTACGATGTCGCGGACAAGGTGACTTCGGCGCTGCAGTCCGTGCTGTCCGAACTCACCACGGTGATGAAGACCGTCATCAGCGATACCGTCGGCGCCTTAGAAGACGAGATTAATCCGCTGTTAGGTGAGGTTTCCAAGTACATGGGATCAGGCGAAATCTCGGGATACGCCGAGTTCAATGGTGACTCCTTGCGCAAGCTGCGGCTCGACGCCGAAATGCAGTTTGAAATCCCGGAAGAGATGGCTCTGAAGGTCTATCTCGAAATCCTTGCCTACACCTCCGAGGACAACTTTGTGGATTCCGGCTGCATCAAACCTGGTGAAAAGATGGTGGAAGTTCGCATCGGGGCGAGAGACGTCTCTGTGGAATGGATCGCCGATTGCAAAATCAATCTAGAGGTCAAACTCTCCCTGAAAGACTTCGACACCGCTGACGCTATCCCGCCAATACCGGTGGGAGTCGGAGGAACCTTCGAGCTTTCGGACGGCGAGATCGATTTTCAGGCCTTCAAGATTCTCGAGTTCGGAGCCACCATAGCCATCGGTCTAGATGAATGCTACCTCGGTGCCAAAGCCCGTGCCATATTCTCGGACTACGAAGTCGCGGCCGGCATTTTCTTTGGTCGCACCTGCACCCTGGAACCCCTCATCTTTGTCGACCCCGATATCGATGACGTCGTCGACCCAGGCACCACCTTCACCGGTGCTTATGTCTATGGCGAAGTCTGGCTCCCCATCTCGCAACTCGTCCTCGGAGTGCCGCCCTCGTGCCTCTTCCGAATTGATGCCGGAGTGGGTGCCGGAGCCTTCTACTTCCTAGAAGGCCCTACCTACGGCGGAAAGATTTTCCTCGGGGTCTCTGGCGAAGCTCTTTGCGTGGTCTCCATCAAGGGCGAAATCAGAATCATTCTCGCTTCCCAAGCTGGTAAGCTCAAGGGCGCAGGCAACGGAAAGTTTACCGCCAAAGTGGGCTGGTGCCCCTTCTGCATCAAATTCAACAAGTCGGTCAAACTCATCTTTAACGACGGCTCTTGGTCCATTCAATAACAAGACCCACCTCATTTAATCTCTTCGAACAAAAATCTTATCACCGCCTTTCCGGTAATGAAACTGATGACCTCTTCAAACTCCCACCACCCGTTCACCGCCTTGTTGGCTTTTGCCACCTTGCTGATGACCGCGCTCTCTCCCGCTCAGAACGCCGACCCTCTTGTCTACACCGTGGGCAAGACCTTCGAGACCAACAGCGGCACGACTTTGCACGATTACATCCTCTGGCAACCAGGCGATGCCAAGACAACCTTTGGAAAGCGCTTTGGCATCTATGCCAAGGCGGGGGACTCCACTTCACCCACCCCCTACAATCTCCTCGGGGTCCAAACCTTACAAACCTCTCCCTCGGCCATTCAAGCTCTCTTGAAGTTGGGCGAAAAGTTCGACAAGGACGCCCGCTTTTTACCCACAAGAATCGTAGCTCTCAATGCCGAGGCCCAAGGCGATCCTGCCGCTATGCCAGCGCTCGGCTCACCCGAATTCCCTGGTGGCATTGACTTGGGTGTGGCCCAAAAGCTCGCACAAATTATGACCATCGCCGAGACTGACGCAGAAATCTTACAATCACTCATCTCGTTGGGTCGGGCTCACCCCGGCGTCCAGATGGCTATCGGTCTCGGATTCTCAATCAAGGCGCTGGATCCATCAGTAACGACCTATGAGGTGCGCGAAGTCGACGGCTCTGATAATGACCTTCGCGTCATCGGCCGCGTCACTCTCGATACCAACAACCCTCAAATGCTTCTCCCTTCTGGGAAGCCCGAATTCCTTCCTCATCAATTTGAAGCCGAGCTCCAGCAAGTCTCCGCCTCCGCCAAAGACCACCTCAATGCCCGCCTTCGTTGGTCCACCCCCAACGGCCTGCGCACTTTACTCCCCCACACCTACGGCTTCAATCTCTACCGAGTTCCCAAAGCGAACGTGATCGATCCTTTCCTCCTCACCTCAGAGACCGATGTCGCTACCGCCGATGGTGTTCGCGTCAACACCTTGCCCATTCCTGCCGGAGCTCTCATGACGCCCACCCAAGCAGCGAATATCAACTACCTGCCCGAAACCTTTTTCTACGGTGATGATGGCGATGTCTTCGTGCGCCTCAACGACCCCCAAATCCCAGTAGAGGCTCCCGACATCGAATTCTTCGATGGCGACACCTTCTTCTACTACGTCGCACCTCGCGATATCGCGGGTCATCCCGGCCCACTCTCCCCTCCCACCGAGATCACCATCTGCGACCGACTTCCTTGCTCTGCCCCCGTCATTGTCACTGTCGACAATGCCTTTGACCTCGCAGGATCAGACCCTGCTGCAGAAACCGGGCAGCAGAACCTCAAGCTCACCATTCGCCAGCTTCCTAATACCGATCCCGCAAACTCAGCAAGCCAATACCAAGTCTACCGCTGGCACTCCGCCACCGACTGGCAAACCTACGGCGGCGACCCCACCTTCAACCTTATTGGTTCAGTCGCCCACATCTCGGGTGAAAAATACGTCACCTTCGAGGACGACGACGCGAGCGACCTCGATACGGACTACGTCGCTCCTAGCGGTGGCGACCCCGGATCTAACGGACCCGATACCGGCTCTCCAGTGGTCACTTCCGAAAGCGATTTTGCGATGGGAAAGACCTTTTGGTACACTGTCCGTGCGGTCGACACCTCGGCCTGTACCCCCGCTAACCTCTCCGGTCACTCCGGCCCCAAATTTGGCGTTCCCCGTGACCGAGTCGGTCCACCCAATCCCGAAGGTTCTCTCCAAACTTGCTTCTGCATTCCCCGCATGAACCTCACGGACGAAGGGCTTTCGATACCCCGGAAAGACTACGACTTAGCCGATGACCTCAAGAGATTTGTCGTTCGCGTCATTCGCTACGAAGACCAATCCGACAAGAGAACCGTCTTTCAGAAAATCAAATCTTTCGACCTCGAAGTCGGGGTCTACGCCCAAGGACAACAAGGCACCACCTTCGAACGTACTTACGCCCGCACGGTCCTCTTCAAAAGCTTGGAAGAATTTCGCGATGTTATTGTTCCGTCTAACATTCCTGATGGCACGACCATTCGAGTCAGGTGTCGGCTCGGTGATGGCTCAGTCAGCGACTGGCGCGAGATCCCAGCATTCGACAAAGCCGATGGACCAGACGAAATTGTCCGCTACGGATTTCGTGCTTGGGTCGAGCTCTGTTGTCCCGTGCTCATCTCAACCAATGTCCTCCGAACTCCCGAAGGTCAGATCGATCCCAAGGTTCTCGCCCTCCTCCCTCCGGAGTCAGGGGACCCTCGGTGCCCTTCTTGGATCGAGACCTTTCCCGGTTCCGCCCCTCCCATCTTCACTCCCGTTCGAACCAACGACGAGATTGTCGGAGTCTGCGGCCAAGTCTACCTCAAAGGCGACTGCCGCGAAGTGAGAGTCTATCGTCGCGTAGGCTCTGATGGCCCCTTCCTCCTTATCTCGCGCCAATCAGGCAAAAGCGCCCTCCCTGCCGTCTACAATTGGAAAGAGAGCGCCCCCGTCCTCAACAACGGTTCCGAAGGCTGTTACTACGCACAGACCTTTGATGAGAACGGCAACTCCTCCCCCATGGTACGCATTGGCTGCGTAACCACTCAAAACGAAGACCTCGGCGTGGCAATGATGACCGACCCTGTAAATCTCGCACCCAGTGGAGGCAATGCCGTAGTACAGCTTTCTTGGTTCTGTGACCCCGTCGGTATCGACCGCTTCGAGGTTTGGGTCGCAGCCGAAGGAGGGCAGGACCCCGAAGTGGTCTCCCTCAACCTCACCGAACAAATCGCTAGTGATGACAACCTCGTCCTCCCCGTAACAAATGCCGATGGAGTGGAAGAAGAACTGGTCTTTCGATCCTACCGCACCGACTCCATCGCCTCGGGGTTTGGTAGTGCCGGTGAATTTTCAGTGGTCCTCTCCGTTCCAGCGGACAAGAAACTCTCCTACTGCATTCGCCCCATTGGCTTCCCTATTCCTCACCCCAACACTGGCGAACTTCTCACCACTTCAGGTGATTTCTCGAATATCGTTTCCAACATGTGGACCGAGCCCGCTTCGGGTCCACAAGGCGTCATTCCTTGGCCTGCCCGTCCCCTTCCTGGACTAGCTAACGTGGGGGTTAAAGTGAGCAAATATGTCTCGGGAGAAGGCCCCTACTTTGCCCTCCCCCTGCAGGGTGAACAGATCCTCAAATTCAAAGCGTCCACCCTGATCCTCGTGGGTGCTGCTCCTGCAATTCCACAGCAAAAGGATGAGGCCTTTGATGCCTTTCTCCCCGGCAATCGTGAGCCCTTCTCTTGGCTCTTTGGCTATCGCCGACAGAACACCAGCATCTCTTCAGGTATGGATGGAATTAGCCCCTTAAGCTCGTTCGTGGTTTACCGTTATCAAGTGCCCTCCGAGCGCTACCCCTCTGCGCAACCAAACTTGGTCCAAGTGACCCCTCTGATGGATCGGATGGCTTATCAGACCACCAAAATCAACACCGAGTTTGGAATCCTCGACGTCTTCCAAACCAATGACCCCTTCTTTGTCTTTCACCCCTATGACAACACCTCCGACCAGCTCACCGTCCCGGTAGCCGGAATCTTTTCCCGCGACAATAACACCTTCGGAACAGGATTGCCCGTTCCCAATAGCGCCTCCCCTCCTTATCTGGACGTTAGCGCAACCCTCTTCGATCGAACTCAGGAGCGAGACTCCACCATCTGGGTGCGCGATACCGTCCCTGCCGTCAGCGGGGCCAGCTATCAATACCTTCTCGTCGCCTTCGATGAGCGTGGAGAAATCGATCGCGTGATTCCGACCAACGTCGCCAAACATAACTAATCTTTTTCCAGCCCTTCAACCTTAACCATCATTCAGCCGATGAAAACCAAGCTCTCGCTCTTCCTCATTGCCCTTGCCGGGCCCTCTCTTCATGCAGCGCCTTCTGTCGAACTTCCTGAGGAATGGCTGAGTCCACTTGAATCAAGGGCGGGCTATGCGCTCACCGATACCGAAACTGGTCAGGTCCGAATCATGACCTTTACAACCAGTAACGTCTTACAAGAAGACGGACCTACCGAAACTTACCTCCCGAAGGTCACTGGCTTAACCTCGGGATACTTTGACGGAGGCATCGAGCACCTCATTCTATCTTCTGTCGATCAGAACCAATTGCGCTACCTCCCCGTCGATGGCAGCGCAAGCCCCTCATCGCGTTCGACCACTTTTGCGGGACCACAAGCAACCGTCCCTCTCTTTGAGCTCGGTGATAATCCTTACACTCTCAGCCATGCCCTCTACGGAATAGGAGGGGAAAGCCTCGAACTCAACGAAGAGCCTCTCGCCGCTGGCGTTGGCCCATCCACCACGGACCAAACTCTCTCCCTCCGAGGGAACGGATCGCTCCAGCCTTTCCGTGTCCCCGGAACAGACGAACGCCGCGGCTTGCTCATCAACAAGAGCTTCAGCCCTTCTCGGCTCCAAGTCGTTCGCAATGCCAGCAGTGGCAACATCGCACTCGCCACCAAGGACCCTGTCGATGAAAACTCACAACTTGCCACCGAAGTCTACGGAGACGATGGTCGGCTCTGCTCTATCAGCTGGGTTCCCGGTGATGCCAAGTGTGAAATTTTCACCCACGGGTTCCTCGGCTTTACGGAAGGTATCGCTACCGCCCCCGCACTCGGCTTTCCGCTAGGAACCATGATCACCGTGGGCGACGGAGACATCCCTAATGCCCCCCACGGCGTGCTTATTACCTCTCAAGATGGCACGGTTGCGGTCTGGGCGACCGTCGATAGCGGGAGCAGTTTTAATGTGCAGGAGACCTTTTTTGCCAGCGCGGGAACCGCCTATGCAGGTTTGGTGCCCGTCCCCGGCCGTGGCTTCCTCACTTTGTTAGGAACTCCCGGCGACCGCAGCACGAGCGACTGGGCCCTTTACCGAGATTCTGGGGGTGGGTTCAATCAAGTCGCCAGCGGGAGCCTCTCCCCTTGGATCGATACCACCAATCGCTTCGCAACTCTCTTCTGGTTCGATGCTCAAGCTCTGGTCCAACCCAGCGCTCAGCTTCTCCGAGTGGAGACTGTTCCCGATTGGACCACGGGCACCGGCTTTACTCCTCAAGCGATCACCACAGAGCTTCGCGACCTCAATCCCAATGACGGCGACGGCGATCAAGGCCTCAACAATCCTTCCTCAGCGTCTCCCGCCGCTCCCACCGGCGCGACTTTTGTGATGTCGAATCAGTATCAAGCCAATGCCTCAGTCTCGGTTCTCGAGGATAGCATTACCCTCTCCAGTATCCCAATCACGGTCTCACCTGCGAGCGGTACCTACGCCGACAGCGTCTTAGTCAACGTCCTTGCTGATGACTCCGTCGTCGACATCCGCTATCGCGAAGACGTTCCCGGAGCCAATTGGCAAACCTACCAAGGCCCTCTCACCATTGGCTACCCTTCCGATTGGCTGTTCTATGCCCATGACCGAATGAAAGGAGTCAACGGACCCATCGTGCGCCGTAGCTACAACTTCAGTAACGATCCCACAACCTTGGACAGCGATGGAGATGGAGTCCCTGACTATGTAGAGCGCTACTACGGTCTCGATCCCGCAGGCGGAACCGACAGCGACGGCGACTTCCAATCCGATTTGGAGGAAATTCTCGGAACAGGCGGAACAAGTACCGACCCCAATAACTCCGGCGAATATCTCGCCGAAGCTGACCGTAATCCACCCTACTTGGGAGAAGGATTTTTTCTCTATGCGCAGGCCTTCGACACCTCCGGAGACGAAGCAAACGCCTACGACAACGGAGGCACCCCTGTCACCGATCCCACCAATGCCAACCTTTCCGCCAGCGAACGTGAAGACGACACCCCCGGGGAAAAAATCCGCGCCTACAGTATGATCTCCAACTTCTTGGCAACAGGCGAAGTCACTCCAGTCACTTCCGGAACTCCCGCGATCCTTGGTGAAGCTCGTCTCGACATCTCAAACCCAGTGCCTCTCAGCGAATGGGTTATTCTCTCTTCGCCCATTCAATACGATCTAAGCCCCTCTGGAACCGTTCGTGGCGGACGTGAAACCCTGCGCGTAGCGCCTCGGCCCAACCTCGCAGTTCCTAACGTCGCAGTCGTCGCAAGTGGAACCGATCGAGATGCTGACGCCCTCGATTGGGTGGCCGCTGCCCGCACAGCTTACTTACTCTACGAACCCCCGGTTGACCTGACGCGTCTCGACCCTGTCGACAACGCCATCGCCGTCTTGGCTGAGCAAGCACTCTATGAAGGTCTCACCAATCTTCCTAGTGCGGAACAACTCCTCCTCGGAGTTCCTACTGACGCCAGCGGCTTCACCCTCTTTGGAGGTCGCGACTACGACAGTGGAAAAGAACCTCTCAGCGACGAGATGAAACGTGCCTTGATCACAGACGGTTGCGACTTCCCAGCCATCCTCGAATATCTAGACACTCAATCACGAGCCAGCTCGCAGATCTCGAATCTCGCTGAAGCGATTTATGATCGACACGTGGCTATTTCCGACAGCACTCCGGCGATGGCACTTCCTCTCGACGCGCTCCGTTACGCGCTCCGCGATGGAACCATCACCGACCCCTTAGCCAGCACCTCCGCCCCCCGAACTAACCCCTACAGTAACATCTCTCTTTCTCTTGTTAGCGGAGCCCGCAACGAGATGCTCACCCTTCTCGCAAACGTGCCCAGCCTCAAACGCCCCGTCGAAACATGGACCGTCACTATCGAGCCTGCCACCACTCCACTTCATAACTATGATTACCGTCGCTCCGCGAATAGCAACCTCGCCTACTTCGTCAATAGCTTCGGGGACAGAGTCCCTCTCGAGCAAGGCCTTGGACTCAACATTGGAACCGTCTTCAGTGTCACCGGTTACACCGACGTGACCACCGTGGGAGCCTTCGACACCATGGAAGCGATTTCTCTCAACCTCGTCTTCACCCCTATCGCCACCGATACCGACTCCAACGCCAACCTTCTCGACGATGATTGGGAAAAATTCTTCTTCGGCGACCTTGATGTCGTAGGCCCCTTCGACCCCCATCCCATCACTGGGCATAGCTACTTTCAGTATCATCTAGAAGGGGCTGACCCTCGGGACGGAGACCTCAGCACGCCAGTCGTCACTGCCTCCCCCACCGATATCTGCATCATCTGGCTTCCAGCCTTCAATGCCTACGATATCGAGTTCGCCTTCCCCGACGAGTTCATCTCCGCCGTCGACTTTGATCTTCTCTCTTCTACCACGATCACCGCCTTCGGTGGTCCCGTGCAAGTCGGGGGCGTTACCTCCCTTGGATCCAATCGCCACTCTCTGCGCGTCTCAAGTCCAGACTCAAACTTGAACAAAAACTTCTTCCAAATCCAAATGTCGCTTGCGAACTAGGACTGACTCAAGAACGCCTCGGCCTCATCACAAGAGTCCTTCAACAGAGTTCCAAACTCTTTCAAAGAGTCTTCACTGGGAAGCTGACCTTCTTTAGCGTTCGCTTCCAACTTCGCACACAACTCTTGAAGGACAACGAGTCCGAGGGTTCCGCCTGAACCTTTA
The DNA here is from genome assembly GCA_051251855.1 of Roseibacillus sp. Lineage (GTDB taxonomy): Bacteria > Verrucomicrobiota > Verrucomicrobiia > Verrucomicrobiales > Akkermansiaceae > Roseibacillus. Next base: position 248,491 of record JBPOGI010000005.1, on the reverse strand, counting down.
GCGCGATGAAAGAAGTCTTGCCAATTGGATGCCTCTACCGCTGAGGGATCGCCACTCAGTTTCGCTAACTCCTCGCTGAAACTGGAGCCAAAATCCTGCAAGATCTCCAAAACCATTTCCGGCATCCCATTGGATATTGCGTTCAGTTGGACAGTATCAATTTTGGAAGAAGAGGATTCGATAACAGTTAAGGGGGTAAGATGGCCCTCTTAATAACTTTACCAATCCAGAATATCAATCTATTTTAGCGCTCACCCCCACAGTTTCAATGAGTCAGAAGAAAAGCCAATTGATCGTCGCCGACGATGACGAAGTCATCCGGAGAATCATTGGTATCCATGGCCACAAACAAGGATACGAAGTCTTGGAGGCTGAAGACGGAGAGGAGGCGATGAAGCTTCTCGATGACGAGACCGAAGTCGTCCTCCTCGACCTGAACATGCCCAAGCTCGATGGCTTTGGATGCCTGGAGCGCATGGCAAAAGACTACCCTTCCATCCCCGCCGTGGTGCTGAGTGCCGCCGACGAAGCGGCTGATGCCGTCCGGGCCATGAAGTTGGGTGCCGTCGACTACCTCACCAAACCTTTCGACCCTGATGAACTGATGGCCGTTCTCGCCAATGCTCGGCGCTTGCGTCGTGCGGAGCGAGAAAACGAGGGTCTTCGTGAAACCATCGGTGGCTTGGGCCCACAAGTCCCCATGGTTGCTGAGTCTCAAGTGATGGAGGAAGTGGTTCGCCAGGCTGAGAAAATCGCTCCTCTCGACTCCACCGTTCTCCTCACTGGAGAAAGCGGAGTCGGTAAAGGAGTGCTCGCTCGCTTAATCCACTCCAACAGTCTTCGCCACGAAAAACCCTTCATTACTGTCAGCTGCCCAGCCCTGCCACGAGAGTTGTTAGAGAGTGAACTCTTTGGTCACGAGAAAGGCGCCTTCACTGGAGCACTGAAACGACGCATCGGAAAAATAGAGGCAGCCAAAGGCGGCACTCTCTTCTTAGACGAGATCGGAGACCTCCCTATGGACCTCCAGCCAAAGCTTCTCAACGTGCTGCAAGACCGAGAATTTCAACGCGTTGGGGGTGAAGAAATCTTACAAGCCGATGTCCGCATCATCGCCGCCACCAATATCGACTTCGAACAAAAGATTGCCGATGGCGAGTTTCGCGAGGACCTCTACTACCGACTCAGCGTCATCCCTATCGAAATCCCTCCTCTCCGCGAGCGCATCGATGGCATCAGCCATCTCACCGAAGCTCTCCTCGGAAAAATCGCGGGGCGCCAAAACCGGAAAAAACTCACCATCTCCGCCGAGGCTCTACAAATTCTGCGCGAATACGACTGGCCAGGCAACGTGCGCCAACTCGAGAACATTCTCGAGCGCTCGGCAGCCTTCTGCGACGACGGCCGCATCGAAGCCAAAGACCTCCCGCGCGAAGTCAGAAGACAGTCCCAAGAAGATTCGGACCTCAACATCTCTGGCTTAGGCGGAATCTCACTCGCCCAACTGGAAAAAGAAGCGCTCACCCAGACTCTCCGGCTTTGTAATGGGAACAAGGCCGAGACAGCCCGCCGCCTTGGCATCACCGAAAAGTCGGTCTATAACAAGCTCAAGCGGCACGGTCTCATGTAGAGACTCGTAGCCTCTCCTCAACAAATACAAATACCTCATTATGAAAGGCGTCGTCTTTACAAGTTTTCTAGAAATGGTGGAAGAAGCCCACGGCTTCGACATGGTTGATACTCTCATCGAAAAGTCAGACCTTCCCTCAGGAGGAATTTACACCGCAGTAGGCACCTACGATCACACCGAGATTGTCAATCTCGTGGTCACCCTCAGCCAAGAGACCGAAATCGAGGTCCCCGTTCTCCTACAGGCCTTCGGAAAGCATCTTTTCGGGATCCTTATCGGAGCCTACCCCCAATTTGGAGAAGGCCTCACGACCTCCCTTGATATGTTCGAGAGCATCGAGCATCATATTCACGTCGAAGTCCGCAAGCTCTACCCTGACGCCGAGCTCCCTCGCTTTGAATGTGATCGAGTCGGCCCCAAAGAGCTCAAGATGACCTATGAATCTTCTCGCCACTTTGAGGACCTCTGCGAAGGCCTGATTCGGGGCGCTACCGACCACTACAAGGAAAGCGCCACTATCACTCGCGAAACCCTCCCAGATGAGCGCGAACTTTTTCACATCATCTTGCAGTAGCAAGCCATGGACGAGGCCGACAAATGGAAAAAGCGTCTTGAACGCGAGCGCAACGCCCGTAAAGAAGCGGAGCGTCTGTTAGAAGTTAAAAGCCTTGAACTCTTTGAAGCGAACAACCTCCTCGAACAACAAGTCGCGGAGAAAGGTTCTCGCTTAGAAGTCCAAGAACAAAGATTTACGGCCATCTTTGAGGCCTCCATGGATGGCATCGTCCTGCTCAATAAGCGAAGCCAAATCGTGGAGATGAACCACACCGCAGAAAAGATGCTCGGCTACCCCAAGGAGAGACTCTCGGGCAAAGGGGTCGCTCGCATCGTATCGAAGGAAGACTGGTCTATCGCTCGCAACGCCTTCAATCAAGTGCGAGACACCGGCTATTGTCGATACGAGGCACTTCTCGTTCGGTCTGATGGCACGACCTTCCCCACCGAAATCGTGGGCAGCCGAGCCAAAGTGGGCGACGACTTTCTCATACAGGGCATCATTCGCGATATCTCAGCCCGAAAGGCAGCCTACCAAGATCTCAAGCTCGCCCGCATAGAGGCAGAGAAGGCGAATGAGGCCAAATCTCTCTTTCTCGCCACCATGAGCCACGAAATCAGAACTCCGCTCAACGGGATTATTGGCTTCACCGACCTTGTCCTGAATAGCGATCTCACTTCCGAGCAGAAGCAGAACCTGGAGATGGTCCAACGAAGCGGCGACATCCTTCTCCACATCATCAACGACATCCTCGACTTTTCCCGTATTGAGAGCGGTAAGGTCGAGCTCGAAGAAGTCGACTACGAACTCCGAGACTGCCTAGAAGAGGTGCTAGACCTTCATGCTCAAACCGCCTCCTCAAAGGGGCTCGAGCTGCTCTATGAAATCGACCCTCAAATTCCGCAGTCTCTCAGTGGCGACGTCACTCGACTTCGTCAGGTTCTGATGAATCTGATTTCCAATTCTCTCAAGTTCACCGCCACAGGCACCATCACCACTTTGGTTTCGCTAACCGAAGAAACCATTTGGATTGCGGTGAAAGACACGGGCGTCGGGTTCGACCCTTCGCTCGCTGAAAATCTTTTCCAGCCCTTCAGTCAAGAAGACGCCTCGACCACCCGCAAGTTCGGCGGGACAGGATTAGGTCTCGCGATTTGTCGGAGCCTTGTGGAACGAATGGGGGGAACAATCAAGGCAACGAGCAAAGAAGGACAAGGAGCCGAGTTTCGCTTCTCCCTCCCCCTGCAAGCCGGCCAGGCCATCGATACCGAGGAGGACACCAGCACCCTCTTTGCCGCCAAACATGCACTCATTGTTGACGACAATGAAAACAACATCATCTTCTTAAGAAAGCGGCTTCAGTATTGGGGATTCTCGGTTTCCAACGCTTCCACAGGAGACGAAGCTCTCCAACTCGCCAGTCAGGAACAGTTTCACGTCCTCCTCATCGACATGATGATGCCTGGCATGGACGGCATCGAACTGGCAGGAGCCGTCCGCGAATTCACACAGGCTCCTCTCGTTCTGGTCACCTCGTCCCGTCTCACGGGCGACAAGGAGCGCGCCTATCAGGAAGGCTTCGCCAAAGTTCTCTTCAAACCCCTCCGCCAACGCGAACTTCTCAAGACCCTGAGAAGCCTCGTTCTTGGAGAAAAGCCTACGCCCTCTGTTTCACCTCCTCTTGAAGAGAAAGAATCATCCGCAAAAGCCAATGAGAACCCTCTTATTCTCATCGCGGAAGACAATCCCATCAACGCACGTCTGGCTGCTCTGATTGTTAGAAGTCTTAACTGCCGCTGCCAGATTGCCGTCAACGGCTGTGAAGCGCTAGAAATGCTGAAAGAGAATTCCGAGTTTGCCCTCATCATGATGGATATGAGAATGCCGGAAATGGACGGTCTCGAAGCCACTCGACTCATTCGTAAGGGAGAGGCTGGCGAGAGCTATCGAGAGATTCCTATTCTTGCGGTCACCGCAAACGCCCTCAAGTCTGACGAAGAAGCCTGTTTAGAGGCCGGAATGACCGACTATCTGGCCAAACCCCTCCGACCTAACGAAGTCCGCGAGAAGCTCACTTCCCTCGTCCTTTCTTCTCAATAATTCCTGCCAAGCTGGCAAGAGAAGACAGTAAAGGGTTCCAAAGTATATCGCTGGGACGGTATTTCTTACAGGAATCCGCTTTCTCTATAACTGACCCCCATCTCGTTTAACTGCTGATTATAAGAGAGTTAAAGAAATATTTACCCCGCTGGCACGGTGATTGCCAATACGGAGAAGAAGGAACGCCCGATCTCCATCGGACCCCTCGTTCACAAACAGAATCCGTATCCATGTTTCAATCACCGTTCACCACCCCCTCATCTTCAAGCCCGTTCGCTTCCAAGACCGCGGCCATTCTCGTTGGTTCTATTCTCACAGTCTCCGGGCAGGATAGCGACTCTGACAGTCTTTCGGACCACTTCGAAAAACCTTCAGTCAGCTATTCCTCTCAAGACCTCGTCCTTAGCGCATCCGACCTCAAGGAAAGAGTCGTCACCGCAAACGGCGGAATCCTCAGCGCCCCGACTGCTATTGGAGCGAACGATCAAATCACCGCTATTTCCTTCGAAGACAACTCCTCAGGATATGGCTACTATCGCCTCAACAAATGGACCGGTGACCAAAGCTCCGCCAAAGGTGCTTCCTTCAACTTTGGAATTTGGGTTCAGAACCTCGGTCGCGAAATCGGCTCCCCTTGGGCCTCAACCTCAACGGCTGACGTCCGACTCGTTTCGAGCAGCGGAGAACGCGTCGAAGCCAACCTCAAGCATGGCGGCTTCGAGATCCTTCCTTTGCAGGAACAGTATCGCGAAATCTATCAGTATCAGATTCCTCTTACCCCCGAGAGTTTCGAAACTAGCGACTCTCGTCTCACTCGGGTTCTCTCTGACCTCGCCTACATTGAGATTCGCGCCGAATTCTGGGGTTGGTCCCGTGGCGTGGAAAGCTACCTCGTCCCTGCTGGTGAATTTTGGAACAGCGCCGTAGACACCGATGGTGACGGCATCGCCGACTACCTCGACAAAGACTCGGACGCAGACGGAATCTCTGACGCAGACGAAGGGAGCGCTGACTTCGACAATGATGGACTCCCCAACTACCGCGATCGTGACTCTGACAACGACGGCATCCTCGATATCACTGAAGGGCTCTTCGACAACGACGGCGACGGCTTCGCAAACTCCCAAGACCTCGACGCTGACGGTGATGGCATTCTCGACGCTGTTGAAGGTGAAAAGAACACCGACGCCGACTCCACCCCCGACTACCTCGACACCGACTCCGACAACGATGGCGTTGCTGATGCAGTGGAAGGTTCCCTCGACTTGGACGGCGACTCCATCCCCAACTATCTCGATACTGACTCTGATGAAGACGGTATTCCTGACGGGGACGACTCCGATACTGACGGCGACGGCATCTCGAACTTCGAAGAAGCCTTTGCAGTTGGCCAGGCCGAGAACCTCATTTCTAATGGTAACTTCAACAAAACTCCCCTCAATTTTGAAACTCAATACACCCGCACCCTCAGCGACCTGGACGAAGGTGTCTCTCAGCCCGAAGGTGCTTTTGAAATCGCTGAAAACGCGAACGACGCCACCGCAAACTTCCCTGACTTTGGCGATGCCAATAACGGAGGAAACATGATGGTCGTTTGGACCGGACCCACCGCCAACGAACTCGTTTGGAGCCAAGAAATCGAAGTCTCGCCTGAAGCGAAGTATGTCTTCTCTGCAGAAGTCGCCTCCGCCATCGAAGGACTTGAGCCCGCTCTCGACTTTCGCGTCAACGGCATCTCTCTCGGAGTTCCTATCACAGGCGGAGCACCCGGAGAATGGGAACGCTTCTTCGCAGGATACAGCAACGGTTCGGACACCACGATCAAGCTGGAAATCTACAGCGTCAAAACCACCCTGCAGCAAACCGCTTTCGCTCTCGACGCCATTGCCTTCTCACCCATCACAACCGATTCCGATGGTGATGGTTCCGCCAACTTCTTTGACCGTGACTCTGACAACGACAGTCTGAGCGACGAATACGAAGGACAAGCTGACTTCGACCAAGACGGCTTCCCCAACTTCCTCGACCTCGACTCCGACGGAGACGGCATCTTGGATATTGATGACAGCAACCTCGACCCTGATGGCGACGGAATCCCCGGCTACCAAGACATCGACTCCGACAACGACAATATCGAAGACTTCCGCGAAGGTTCCGGTGACTTTGACGGTGACGGAATCCCCGACCACTTGGACTCAGATTCCGACAACGACGGCACCCCCGACGCCCCCGGTGAGGACTCTGATAACGACGGATTGTGGAATGAGGAAGAAACCCTCACTGCCGACACCGACAATGACGGAACCCCCGACTACCTCGACATCGATTCCGATAACGACGGACTGTTAGACTCCGTCGAATTCTTCAACGACATCGATGCTGACGGCATCCCCGACTACCGCGACTACCAGCCTAACTTCACTTGCAGCGGCTATGCTTTCGAGTCTTACAACGCACAGACCCAACTGGCTCTCGTTGACGTCAATGCCGGCGTATTCGTCAACCTTGGCAACACCGACCACGGTCTCAACTACAACGCCATCGGCTACCGCGGAAAAAACAACTACATCTACGGCCTCAACCGCAGCGAGAACCGCCCCGAGCTTCTCCGTATCGGTAGCGATGGCAGTGTCGCCAAAGCGGGTCTCATCTCTGGACTGCCCAACTCCTACGTCGCCGGAACATTTGCCGAAGACGACCTCTACTGGGTTTCAGGTGGCGGACGTATCTACGGAATCGATGTCGATGGCCTGGTTGTTGTCTCCGAGGCAAAGCTCAGCCCTAAGCCCAGAGGAGCAGTCATTGACCTCGCCTACAACAAAGTGGACGGCATTCTTTATGGCAGCACCTCGAGGGGCGATTTCATCAAGATAGACCGCTCGACCGGAGCGACCAAAATTCTTGGAAACAATGGCAAAACCTTCGGCGCGCTCATCTGCGACTTTAACGGAACTGTTTATGGTTTCGACAACAAGGGCACCGGAGCCTTCCGCGTGAACCTTACCAATGGAGCTGTCACTTGGATGGCTAGCGCACCCAAGACAGGCATCAACGACGGCACCATCTGCCCTGATGCTATCCTCGCTCTCGACAGCGATGGCGACGGAATCAACGACGAGTACGACCTCGACGATGACAACGACGGCGTCCATGACGAATTGGAAGGCAGCGGCTACAACCCTACCGGAGACGAAGACAACGATGGCATCAGCAACTGGACCGACTCTCGTGATGACGGCGACAACGGCGACGGCTCTCTCACCGACTACACTGATAGTAACGGCGACGGCATCCCTGACGTCTTCGACATCGACCAAGACGGACAAGCGAACCACGTGGACTCCGATGCCGATGGTGACGGGCTCAATGACAGCGAAGAACAAAGCGGAGACTTCGACCAAGACGGAGCACCTAACTTCCTCGATACTGATTCCGACAACGATGGCGTGACCGATGCCTCTGACGGACTCGGCGACGAGGACGGCGACGGCAACCCGAACTATCTCGACGCTTTCGATGACCGCGACGAAGACAATGACGGCATCCCCAATGGCTTGGAAGGAACTGGCGACACCGATGGCGACGGCACTCCCGACTACCTCGACACCGACTCTGACGATGACGGATTCTCAGACGCTGAAGAAGCCGGTTCTGACGGAACGGACCCCCGCGACTCAGATGGCGACGGCATCCTCAACTTCCAGGACTTTGACGACGACGGCGACGAAATTCCGACTGCCATCGACCCCTGCCCTCTTTGCAACTTGGAAGACAACTTCATTGAGTTCGACATCAGTAACGTCGACATTCTGTCCCAATATGGTGTCTATCCCGAGTTTTACCAACAGGCTCGCTCCATCTGGAACGAGGTGAAGTATCTCCTTAATTGCAACACCGAGGGCATTCCCCTCGAACAAGAGAAGCGTGGTTTCGATGAAGAAAAATTCTACCTCCAAGAGGACAGCGAAGTCTTTGTGACCGTCATCTTTGACGGAGCCGAATATCACAACACCCTCGCTTACTACGATGCCGAAGACCCCCAAGGAACTTGGAAGCCTATCTGGAAGAACTTCGCCACTGGCCCAACGGCACCCCTCATTCCCGGCTCCTCGGTGAGCCTCGGCATTCTTCCTGCCGGCAGCCAACTCCGCTTTGGATTGGTAATGGATGGTGGCAATGGTGGCGAAAAGCGTATCTATCAGGACTCTTTCTTGAACCCTGCCGGAATGGAATTCAGCGCCTCTAACATCGAGCTTAAGGAAGTCGACGGTGACCCCATCGTCTTGGCCTTCGAAGACCAACTTTTTGCCGGACGCGATAACGACTTCAACGACGTCATCATCATGGTGGAAATCTTACCATCCTCCTTGGGAACTTCCCAATTTGGATTGGTTGCAGACAAGGAGGCAGTGGACTCTTCAAGCGTTCATTCCATATTGGAACAAGTGGGAATGAACGACCCTCAATATGAGTCCACTGCCGAATTGCTCTACGTTCCTGCCGGAACCAATAGCGTCACCTTTGACCTGTTGAGCGACGACAGCGCGATGGAGTTCTCTCTCGCCATCTACGACTACGACGAAGTCTCACTCTGGAGCCCCGAAACTTTGGCTTCCCGTCAAGTGGCAGGCTACCTCTCCGAGCTCATCTTCGACAATCGTGAAGCAGGAGCCGGCAAATCAATCACTATTAATCCCGCTGCCCTTGGCCTGGCAGGAAAGAACTTGGGATTGATGCTGATTCCTAACAACACCGTCGATAAATTCAACAGCAACCCCCACCGCTACACCCCTCGCGGCGCTGGTGACGACCTCAAGAGACAGCCTCTCTTCAGCCTCAACAATGCCAACCCCGAAGCCAAGGACCAGTTCCTCATCTTCAGCAATGAGGTCTCCACCTTGGTCTGCATCGAGGACTACACCAGAGCTGCAGCCAACGAAGAAGCAGGCGCTAACAGCACCGAAACCTTCTCCGGAGCCCAAATCCGTATCACTCCTGCCCTCGTCCCCATGAGCTTCCACAACGGAGCCTATCGCGAAGGCAGCCCTGACATCACCTCCGATTGGGATGGCGACGATGGCTACAGCGACAGCCAAAACGGAGACTACTAAAAAATTGGAGTCAGTAAAAAGTCGAGCCCAGTATCACAATCACGTAAGATAGAAACAATGAAACGAAACCTTGGATTGCTCATACTGGGCTCACTTTTTTCCCTTCTTGTGAGCTACGGAGAGGCCTCCTCTCAAGAATTTAAGCTGATTGCTCCCGATGCCAGCGCCTTCGACCGCTTTGGCCAAGCAGTAGCAATTTGCGAGGACTACCTCGTCGTCGGAGCTCACCGGGAAGATACAGGAGGGAGCAGTGCCGGGGCCGTCTACGTTTACTCACGGTCTGACTCATCCTACCTCCGCACTCTACTTGCTTCGGACGCAGGAGCGAATCACTTCTTCGGGTCCTCACTGGCAGCGGAAGGCAATCAAGTTTTAATTGGTGCCCCTGGCAACGGCTCAGGCTCCGCTTACTTGTTCGACCTCACCACCGGACAGGAACTCAAAAAGTTCCTTCCAAGCGCTCCCACCAATGGCGACCAGTTCGGTCAGGCGGTGGCTCTTTCTTCTACTCACGTGTTAGTTGGAGCCTGGCAAGAAGACAACGACGCCCTCAATCCTTCAGAAGATTCGGGAGCAGCCTACCTCTTCAGCCGAAGCACCTTCGCAGAACTCCACCGCTTGCAAGCCAATGACATTGCGCCTGCCGATCAGTTCGGCGGCAGTGTCGCCCTCACCAGCAGCCACGCTTGTATCGGGTCTTCCTTTGACGACCACTCGGGAGAGGCTGACGCAGGCTCGGTTTATCTCTTCGACGTTACCACTGGTAACGAACTTCAAAAGCTCACCGCACCCAACCCAACCGAAGGCGACGTCTTTGGAGCCTCTCTATCAGCAAAAGGCAACTTGCTCGTCGTAGGTGCCCCGGAAGCCGACGCACAAGGCGAGTCCTCCGGAGCCGCCTTCCTTTTTCAAATCTCGAACGGAAGCTGGCTCGCAGACCTCCTCCCCGCCGGTGGCTCCACTCTCCACCGCATTGGAAACGCCGTCGCTATCGACAACCAAATCGTCGTTGGTGCCTTTCGTTCCCCAGTGAACTCCCTCAATGACGCTGGAGCGGTCCATGTCTTCAACACGAATGGCACCTATCAAAACACCCTCACCGCGAGCGATGGCAACACCGCTGACTTCATGGGACACTCGGTGGCAACTCGGGACAACCTCGCTCTTGCTGGAGCGATTCAAGACGACGACGGCGGTCCCTCCTCAGGTTCCGCCTACCTCTTTAGCACCGCAGTCCCTGCACTGTTGGAAAATCTCACCATCCAAGTTTCCGCGAACAATGTAATCCTCCAATGGCAGGCCACCCCGAATGCCAACTACGCCATTTACACCACCACTGACATATCCACTTGGCCCCCATCCCCCACCTTCACTCACACCCCTTCGAACGCGAACGCCCAGTTCATCGACCTGGGTGGTGCTCTGGCCGGCAAGAAATTTTACCGTGTTGTTGTCGATTAGAGACAACGACATGAGTCAGAACGACAGCGTAAAATGAATCGAGAACCGACCTCAGGAACCCCAAGGGGGTGGTCCATGATAGCCTAGGCCGAGTGGCTAGAGATTAGGCATACTGGTCAAGATATTGCGGCAGCAAACGGGAGAGCGGTCTTTAAAAGCCGCTACCTCGGATCTTGGTCAGTTGAGGGTAGGCCTACTGATCCTCGAATCCTTGGATCAGTAGCCTTTGACCCAGCCTTCCGAATCGCGATCAACCCCAGCGGCTTACAAAGCCGCTCTCCCGAGCCTGCGGCCCTCACCTTCAAAACAAACTCGCGCTCCGGACGAGTAACTGTCCTCAGTTCGCGTCCTCCAGGCTTGAGCGTTGCCCTTCCTGAGAGTCGCTTTCAAAAATCATAAATCATGATGAGCATGAATACCGCGAAAAAATCCCCATCAATGGTCTTTTCGAACGAGGTCGGCGCCCCCCCCCTCGCCTAAGTGCCTCTACCTCACATCAGGCGCGGAGGGCACTTGCTTGCGGAAGAACTTTTTGGGAAGCATGCGATTCTGGTTACCGACGGGAAACTTGTCGGGCGCCGGCAACTCGCCTCCACCCAAGGCTTTGAATAATCGAACCGCATGCGCCGCTCGCCGTCCTTCGGTCGCATAGAGTTCATCGTCGGTGATAGCAGCATCTCGATAACCATTGAGAAGCCTGCGAACATCAATCATCCCGGCCTTGTAACTCTCAAACAAAAGCTCCGCCGTCTCCTTATGCGAGGCCGAGGCTTTTTCCAACAATTCCAACCTCTTGCTTTCGTAGTTCAGGGACGACAAAGCATCTTCCACCTCCCTCACAGACTGAATAATGGTCTTCTCGTAAAAAATGATCGCCTCGTTCAGCTTCTCATTTTGCTCCGCGATTTTGTATTGGTCCGCACAAGCATGATAGATACGTTGTCGAAAGTTTCCTCCCAGCCCAATCACGCGCTCCAAAAGTTCAATCACGGAACCACGCTCCAAAATCTCGTAGCGTATCGCCCCGCTGAGAGAGAGAGTAGGGTAGAGGTCTGCAGTTGCTACCCCTACAAGCGCAGTCTGATTGGCGATGCGGCGCTCCGCCCTTCGAACATCGGGCCGTGACCGCAAGAGCTCTAGGGGAAAACCTACCGACACCGATGCCGGTGGCTCAGGAATGTCTCCCTCTTTCACAATCAGGCTGAGCTGATTGGGATGAATTGCCAACAAGCTCGCCAACTTGTTCCTAACCACCGCCAACTCCTTCTGCAGCCGAGGCACTTCCGCTCCCGTAGTGCGATAACGCGCCTCAGCTTCCTTAACTTCAACCTTAGCTGAGATTCCCTCCTCATACCTAATGACAATCAAGTCGTAGATTCGCTTGAAAGATGCCGTGGATTCCCGCGCTACCTGAAGACGACTTTCCAATGCCCTCATCGCAATATAATCGAGAGCCACTTCGGCGGTGATAAAGACCTGGGTATCACGATAGCCTTCATAGCGCGCTTGCCACTCTGCCTCTGCCGCTTCGGTCTGCCGCTTGATGCGACCAAAGACATCCAACTCCCAACCATAGTCGAGCTTGGTCAAATTCCCGTGCGACTCGAAGGGATCGAGCCTGACTCCGCTGGTGCTGAATCCCCCCATTCCGTAATCATCTCGCGCTGAAAAATCGACGTGGGGATAAAAGGCTGCCGAGAGCACTCCTCTCTGATACCAGGCTTGGTCGATACGCTTCTGAGCAATCCGGACATTCGGGCTCGCCTCCCGAGCCCTCGAGATGAGCTTATTGAGATCCTCATCACCAAACTTTCGCCACCAGTTCTGCGAACCCGAAATCGAAGAGCCTAAATCACTTCTGATAGAAGCCGTCCAAGCATCGGGAACTGTAATTTCGGGAGCCTCATAGTCAGGACCCACCGTGCACGAAGCCAGCGCCACCACGAGGGAAGCAGTCAGCCAACGAACCGGCACGGTCGTTCCATTCATCCTGTTTTTCTTACTGGGTCAAGGTCACCGAACACAGAAAATTTTACCGGATGCCAGACTCAGCCCATCAAGTTGGCACTGCCCATTATGGACGCAACTCACTCAATTACAAATAATTACAAATCAACCAAGTAAAGCTGGCACAAGCATTGCCAAGAGCGAGGGGAAACCACTTCCAAACAAAATGATTCACTTAGAAAACAACTTGTCCCATCCCTCGAACGTCAACGTCACTGCTGATTCTTTGACCTTCATCATCCCCGCAATGAACGAGGAAGCCACTCTCGAAACCCTCTTTCAGGGAATTCGCGCTCAGGCCGAGAAGCTCACTCCCTCTTGGGAAGTCATTTTCATTGATGATGGCTCTACCGACTCAACTTGGAATGTCATGAAGACCCTCGCTCGCCGCGAAAGCGCTCATGTCCGCTCCCTGCGTTTCCGCCATAATCGCGGGAAGGCAGATGCCCTCGCCCTCGGTTATCGCGAAGCTAAAGGTGACATCGTCTTCACAATGGACGCAGATCTTCAAGACGACCCTAACGAGATTCCTCGCTTCCTCGAAAAGTTGGCGGAAGGCTTCGATATCGTTTCTGGCTTCAAGAAAAAGCGTCACGACCCTTGGCACAAGGTTCTTCCGAGCCGCGTCTTCAATGCTGCTATCAGTAAGCTCGTTGACGTCAAACTCCACGACCACAACTGTGGCTTCAAAGCCTACCGCCGCGAAGTGGTCAAAAGCCTCCCCATGTACGGCGACATGCACCGCATGGTTCCCTCCCTCGCTTCTTTCAACGGCTACAAGACGGGCGAAATCGTGGTCCAGCACCACCCACGCCTCCACGGTGAAAGCAAGTATGGCTGGGGCCGCATCGCTATCGGACTCATGGACATGACCACCGTAAGCTTCCTCAAGCGCTTCCGCGACTGCCCGATGCATTTCGCAGGTAAGATGGCTGCCGCTCTTGTCGGCTTAGGGTTCCTTCAACTCGTCGTAGCTGTCGTTCTCACTTTCACTTTAGGAGGAGCCAGCTTGTTCGTCACCACCGGCGTCATCACCGCTCTGACTGGTGTTCTCGTTGTCAACCAAGGTCTCATGATGGAGCACCGCGTCTACGAGCGCATGCAGCGCCCTCGCACCCTCCCTGTAGACGAGGAGGTTTCCTGTCAAGAAGCCCCGTCACGCAACCAACTCGGAATCTCGCAACTCGCTTCCTAACAAACGGATAGAAATCTATTTGGAAAGTGAAAATCTAAACGAATCTCCTCTAGAGAAAAGCAGCCTCTCTTCTTTTAGAACTCCTTGGCAGCCATGGCTTGGCAGTCTGTGCAAAGCGTCTTTTCTACCGGAATCTGTTGGTTGGTGATTAGTGGTTAATACTGGTGTCGCCCTAGCGGCGGCACTGGTTCTCACCATCACCTTTCCTCTCTAAGATTCGCGGACTCAAGAGACAACGAAGCCTAGCTCTCACTTCGCCAACTTGCATATCCTCAAGAGCCTCTCACACTCCCCCAAAAGCCTCACTCGAAAACCGTCTAGTGGAATGGAGCGGTGATCGGGTGGGGCCCTCTTTTGATGGCGGACTCAGGGCTAGCCCCAAGTGCCAATTCATCTATCATTTTATACCAGTCGACTATCATTACTCTTGAACAGTTCGATTCATGCCCAACTCCTCCTCCAGTTCAACTTCCACCGAAGACCTCCCACCCGAGAATCCCTCTTGGTGGAAACGTCTCACGAGGGTGATCAGCGAGCTCATCCGCGACAATCGCGGACTCCTTTGGGGAGGGCTCATCCTCGGTCTCTTCATCCTCGCCGTGGGTTGGAAAGTCCTCTGGCCTTCCTACATGGATCCCGCCACCAAGTTCTATAGCTCGGGTCTCGGCTACCCCGCCATGATGCGCAAGATGGACAAGCCGCTTCCCGTTGTCGTCTCCCCTGCTGGCGAACGCGAATTCACCCGCTTCATCATGGGCGAAGGCGTCTGCGCCAGCGACCCCATCCTCATCCCTCTCGTCCCGCTCGCCCCCATCACCAAGGTCCACTTTCAAGAAGGAGACCGCGTCAAAAAAGGCGACGTCATGGCCGAGCTCGATAGCGAACTCGCCGACATCAAACTCGCCAGTGCCCAGCTCGCCGTTTCCACTGCCGAAGCCGAACTCGCGCGCGTCGTCGCCGGCTCCGCCTACGTCCTCGCGCAAGAGCGGCCCAACATGGAGAAGCTGAACGTCAAAGCCGAAACCGAAAAGGTCGCCCTCGCTCGCGACATGGTGGAACGCTATCGCCGCGCTTTCGAAAAAGGGGTCGTCGCCAAGACCGCCCTCCTCAATGCCGAAAAAGAATTCGCCGAAGCCGAACAAAGCTATGGAGAAGCTCTCGTCCGCGTTCAGATGGCCGAGAAAGGCGTCACCGAAAGTCTCCAAATCGCACGCAACGCTGTCCGTGATGCTCGCGAAGCCGTCGCGCATCGTGAGCTCGAACTCCAGAATTATCAAATCCTCTCCCCCATCGACGGCATCGTCGAGCGCACCCTCATCAAGGAAGGCGAATACAATGCTGACCCCGGCAAGCCTGGCTTCGTGGTCGTCAGCGGACTTTGGTTCGAAGCCTACTACGACCAATCCGATTTCTCTTTCGTGGAAAAAGGCCTCACCGGCGAAGTGCGGCTCGAAGCCTATCCCGGTCACTCCTTCCAAGCCGAAATCGAAAACGTGACCCCCGTCATCAGCTTCAACGAAGGAGGCCCCGAAATCTCCCGCCCTCTCCGCCCTCGTGGTTCAGGAGCACCCGAGTGGGCCGCCACTTTCAAAGCGCGCATGACCCTCCAAAACCTCCCCGAAACCAAGCCCGTCGCGATGGGCATGACTGGCTTCGGACGCCTCACAGTCACCCGAACCGGAATCGCCATCCCCAGGTCCGCCCTCCTCTCCATCTCAGCTGGAGCCGGCGTGGTCTACATGAAGGATGACGAGTCAGGCTGGCAGGCGCGCCGAGTCGAAGTGGGCATCGTCGATGATTACGCCGTCGAAATTCTAGACGGTATTCAACCCGGAGAAGAAGTCATCGTCGAAGGCCACTGGATTCTCCGCGAGTCCGACCAAATCGAAGTCACGGAGACTCGCGAATTCGACTACCAAAGCAATGGCTAGGCTCGCGGCATTGGGAGTCTTCCTTGTCGGGCTGCTCCTGATGGCCCTCGCTCTCAAGGAAAGCTGGTTCACTCTTCCGCAAGGATGGGAAGCCGACGGGACCGCCACCGTCCGCGACTCCCCGGTGACCAAATACTTCAAAGCCGGACTCCTCATCGCCTTGACCATTTGGGTCCTCGGATGTGTTCTGATTCTTTGGAGACAAGGCCCCTCCTTTCTTCGCCATTGGAAAGCCGAACGCGTAAAAGCAAAGGCCCACCGCGCTCCCCTCTCCGGCTCCTTCCCCAAGCGCCTTCTCAAGCGCTTCCTGCAAAAAATCAAGCACGCCCTGCACACCATCTCCTTCGGACGAGTTCCCGCTATCGCCCACAACCTTCTCGCCTGGTCCTTTCTCTGGTCCATGTCCGTTTTCCCCCTCGTCTGGTGGTATCCCCAATGGGTCATCGTGCAAGACGTCGAAACCTCCGGCGACGCCGCTTGGCTGCAGCAGCAACACGACAATCTCACGTGGCTGGGTGGCGACGTCTTCCGCGCCCACTCCGAGCGCTACAACGAGATTCAACTCGTGGCCAACATGCAAGATCCTCCCATCTTTCTGGCCGCCTTCCGCACTCCCATGGACTCCCTCGCCACCTTGGGTATCGAGGAAATCCCCGAAGTCATCTGGTGGTTCGGACTCAACCCCGCCTTCTCTCAATTCGTCGGCCGAGGCTGGTTCGTTGCTTGGCTCGGTGCCATCGCTTTTGGAATGGGTGCCTTCGGACTCCTCAAACAAATGCCGAACAAAGGACGTCGAACCCTCCTCAAGCGAGCTGGCATAGCAGTCGCCGCCAGCACTCTCATCCTCGTCGCCTCCGCACTCGTCCCCGTTCTCAACGCCAGCAAACACCTCCGCGCCGCCAAGACCGCCACCCTCGACGGCAACTATCAAGAAAGCCTCCAAGAAATCAAATCCGCTCAAAAGTGGATGCCCGCCCTCCGCTTCGACACCTCCCTCATTTTGCAACAAGGCCGCACCGAAACTCTCCTCAAACTCGATAGCACTTGCGCGCAACTCTATCAGATCTGGAAACTGGAACAGCTCGGCTATGGCGGACGCGCCAAAGAAGTTCTCCAAAGCCTCGAAGAGCGCCGCAGCGACCTCCCCCCCGAGTGGCAACGGGAACTCTCCCGCTCATGGATGCGTGTCACCATCGACGACTTCAATGCCGGACGCCTCGCCGAAGCCCATCAGCAATTTGGCCGCCTCTGCGAAACCGAACCCACCGCCATCCAAGCGCGCTTCCATCACCAACTCACCAGCCTGCAAGTGGGTGACATTGCCCAGAACCGCCGCCGCCAGCGCGAAATCCAAGAACTCTACGGCCCCTATCTCCGCAAGGACAAGCGAGGTGTCATCTCCACCTCCTGGCTCATCCTCTCGCAAGGAGAATGGAACGCGGAAAACATGACCGCCGCCGCCGAAGCCCGCCGCCAATCGAAAGGCCTCTAACTCTCCGTGAGAAAACCTTCCATCGCCCGTCTCCGCTTTGCACTGGCCTGCGCCTTTGCCATCGGCGGCTTGTGGTGGATCATCGGAACCGCCCTCTCCCCCTCCGAACCACTCGGACGCACCTTCGAATTCCCTCAAGACGCCAAGTGGATTCGCGTGCAAGACGACACCCAGCGCACCGGCTGCTTCCGCCAAAATTTCTCCCTCACCGCCGAAGTCGAACACGCTTGGCTCACCATCGCCTCCGAAGGTGGCTTCGAAGTCCTCATCAACGGCAATCCCATCGGCGCGCTCAGCTACTGGCGCGCCACCCGCCCCTACCAAAACGGGCTCACCGAATCCGGCCAACGCTCCGTCACCAGCAGCCCTGCCGTGGCCTACAATTTTCCGCGCGAATACCAATGGACTGGCCACGCCAACCACC
This sequence comes from Roseibacillus sp., assembly GCA_051251855.1. Taxonomy (GTDB): domain Bacteria; phylum Verrucomicrobiota; class Verrucomicrobiia; order Verrucomicrobiales; family Akkermansiaceae; genus Roseibacillus. The sequence goes on along the minus strand of JBPOGI010000005.1, from coordinate 230,584 downwards.
GTTCCCCCATCTACTTTGATATCCGCCCTTTCCTCGACCCCGGCGAAAACTGCATCGCGGTCGAGACGGAAGGCCGATGGACCGGAGTCGCCTTCTGCCTCACCGGCGAAATCAAACTGGAAAACGGCGAGCACGTCTCCCTCCGAAGCAACGAGACCTGGAAAGGAGAGCCCGTCCCCAAAGGGCTCGGCCAACGACAATGGCCTAACAAAGACGCCGACGTCTCACACTGGGACAACGCCATCGCCGGCCGACGGTTCAGCGGCAGCCCCATCACTTTTGTGCCCAAAGGATTGTTCGAAGAAAAATTCTCCGGCCAATGGATGATTGCCAATGCCCTCCAAAACAAACAAGGAGCGACCAGCGGGCAAGACTTCGTCTATCACTGGGACCAACCCGACAGCGTCGCCGATGCCTTTGTCCGAGTCGCCTCCCGCGCGCCCTACATGCTCTACGTCAACGACGTCCCCATCCAGCCTCCCTCCCTCGAAAAGCGGGGTCTAGGCAGTGGCGGATGGATGGTGGGCTGGAGCGGACGCCGCCCCTTGGCAGTCACCCCCACCCTTCTCGATCCCGACGAAACCGGCGACGCCTTTGTCGGAAACCGCTTCGAAAACCCCGCTCATGGCGACCCCACCATCAACGACTTCCGACGCTACGAAAACACCCTCAACCGCACCCAAGAGCGCGAAACCGCCACCACCGCCGGCGAACTTCTTGATGATGGCGGCGACCCCGACGACCCCAAAGCCGGTAACCCCGATCCCTATGGCGTGCTGGAAGAGGGCTGGTGGCGCATCCCTCCCGAAATCCTGCGCGAACGTGGCCAAGAGGACTTTCACGGCTACGGCATCCAACCCGTCCTCAAAAAAGGCCGCAACGAAATCCGCGTCCGCCTCCTGCAAGAACCCCATCCCGGCTACAGCCGCAGTCGCCCCGTCGCCGTCGCCCTCGACGCATCCATCCAATCTCACAGTGGGCGAGAGACGCGCATCCAATCGAATGGCTCTTGGCAGACCGAGTGGAAAGACGAGCAATTCCCCCTCATCCTAGGCAACAACACCGCCCGCCCCGGGACCAACTTTCCCCTCCTCACCTACATTGGCGAACAACGGTCCACCCACTCTTGGAAAAAGCAGGCCCTCTTCCTCGCCCTCCTGCTCACCCCCATCCTTTTCCTACTTCCCCACAAGCTCCAATCCCGCACCGCCGAACGCTTCGCGATTGGTTTCCTCACCCTCCTCGCACTCGCCGTCTTCCTCAAATTCTCCTTCCTAGAGCGCAGCGAATACCTCTTCTTCCGAACCGGATGGTGGGCCTTGCTTGTCTTGGCCATCAGCTTGTTCGGGGGTACTATCCTCGCCTTTTGGAAAACACCAAAGGCCGCTCCCAAGTTCACCATCCCCGCGTGGCTCACCCTCACCTTCCTTCTCGTTCTTTGCCTCATCCCTCGCGCCTACCGCATGATGGAGCAACCCATCGATGACGACGAATACGCCTCCATTCAAGCCGTGGTCTCCATCACCGAAACAGGCCTCCCCGAAATCGGTGATGGCATCTGGTACAGTCGCAGCCCCGGCTATCACTACCTCGCCGGCCTCTTTGCCAAAGTTTTCGGCGCCAACCTTTGGGTGCTGCGCATGCTCACCGTGCTTACCTCCCTCGCCACCGGCTGGGTCGTCTGGCGCATGGCGCACACCTACTGCCACAGCCGCTGGGTCGCGGTCGCGGCCACCTTCTTCTTCGCCGTTCACCCCTTCCTCATCTTCACCGGCCACATCGCCCGCTTCTATCAGCAGCAGCAACTTTTCCTACTCCTCCTCATCGATTTCTTCATCCGCGGCTTCATCGTGGCCAATAATCCACGCTGGCGAGTGTGGGCCATCTTCTGCTTTGGTTTGGCAGTCCTCAGCCAAGAAATCAGCATCTCCTTCGTCCCCATTCTCGTCGTGCTCTATGTCCTCTTTGGCAAAGACGTGAACTGGAAGTGGGAGGTCAAAGCCGTGCTCGCTCTCATGGTCACCGGAGCCGCCATCGCCATCGACATCCTCCTTTTCCAAATGAAATGCATGACCCGCCCCGTCGGCATTTCCCCTAACGTCGAAGCCACCATCGCCCCCAACTTCTGGGAACTCGGCAACCTCTTCGCCCTCTTCATCGGCTACTCTCGCCTCCACATCGCCCTCTCGGTATTCTGGCTTGTCAGCCTCATCTACGCCCTTCGCGCAGGCTATCGACGCCTCATCGTCTTGCACGTCTCCCTCCTCGCCGGAGTCCTCTTTCTCAATCTACTCATCACCTCCCCCAGCTTCCGCTACCAATACACCCTCATCGCGCTCTGGGTTCTGTTAGGTTGTCACGGGATGTGGGTCTTTTTCGAATACCTCAAGCGGTGGACCGGCAACCAGCGTGGTGCACACCTCCTCCGCAACATCGCCCTTCTCGTCGTTCTCCTCAGCTGGAGCCCCTGGCGCATCCTCGGTTCTTACGAAGAAAAAATCCTCGGCGACCCCATCTCCGGCCTCCGTTACGTCAAAGCCAACCTTCGGGACGGTGACAAGGTCATGATTACCGAGCCCCATCCCCACGCCGCCAAGATGGAAGTCGGGCAAGCCGACTACGACCTCGCCGTCCCCATCCTCTACGACTTCACCTACAGCGACAACGGACTCCTCCGTGACCGCAATGGAGACGCCGAAGTCATCAACCGCGTCGCCGGACTGCAAGAAGTCTTCGCCCAAGACGAACGGGTCTGGATTCTCCTCAACCGCGAAAAATTCCGTTCCCGTAAACGTAACCTACGCTGGGAATACCCCTCCGCGCGCGAAGAACTCTACATCCGCGAAAACTGCCAACTCGTCTACCGCTCCTACCTCTGGCACGTCTACCTCTGGGATCGCAACGACGGAAAATTCAAAGCGTTCCGCAAAGACCCCGGTGGCTGGAGCGAGTAGTAGCTACTATCGCTTAATCGCAAAGCCTCGCTCATTGCTTACCGCAGCGGCCTCCTCTATGTGCACCCATCGAATCGCATAACGTTCACCCCAAGAGTCGCTGACCGCTAACTCTTGAGTCGCCTCGTTGTAACCAATGATCATACACACGTGGCGATTGTCCTCAATGCCCTCCATCTTTTTGGCATTCTCCTTTGCCTCACCCGCAATCTTCTCCGCATAGCTCGTCCAGTCGGTGACCGACTTGCGTTCCTGAGTCCGCTTGTTCGCGATGCTGTTGTAATCGGAAAGACTGCACATCTGCCACATAATGGGCACCCCATCATCAATGTAGCGTTGCACCGTTCTCATCCGCAGCGGATCCACTTTCACATCATCCGGACGACGGCCTTTGCGGCGCACCATGGACTCCACTTCTTCAAAAAGGCGCTGCGTATTCGTCCCCCCACCCGGAGCCGTTCCTCCGGCCACCGCCAACAAATACATATCCGCAGGCACTCCCTGATAGCGCATCGCACGCTCAAAAGTCGCCGGCACGCAGTATCCCTTGGGCCCCTGATTCACCATCGGGATGTTCTTCACATAAACATCACCGTTTTCCTCGCGCACCACATTCGCCGAGAGACGCTCCATGATTTCCTTATCCGAAATCCGGTCCGTGCGCCCGCGATTTTCCGCTTCTTCGATCGAAACAATCAATAGACCGACATACTCGTCATCTTCTTCCGAAAGAATGAAAGCATGCCCGTTCCAATCCCATCGCACCACTCGCCGACGGTCATTACCTTCACCGAAAAATTGAGTCTCACCCTCGCCAAGAACACTCGCCAGCGATTCGTTCAGCTTTTTGGCATCCTCTTTGAGCATATCCTCGAACTTTCTCATCGTCGTCTTACTCTCTCCTTCCTCAAAGTGGTCCTCGCCCATCCCCGCTGCGGAGAAGGAATCTCCTTTGTTGGCAAACACCAACGACATCCGCGCCAAGAGTTCTCGGTCATCCCCATAGGCAGACACCGAGTAAGGCCGCGCACCTAAGAAACGATAATCTGCTTTAGTATATTTTCGAAAGCTACTCGAATACGGCGTTTTGGACTCAGGACGCCATCCTAAGCGCTTAGCTACTTCGGAAGCCTTCTCATCCCACAGTCTCCAGGAGTCACGAAATACAGGCTGTTCAATCGCCTCGTTCAGCTTTTTCCCTACTTCCGCGCGAGTTTTCCATTCCGCTTCCCATTCTTGAAACCATGCTTGGTCCTCGGTAGAAAGAACCTCTAATGGCGTCTCGAATTGGTCACCGGCTTCGTTCTCTAACAGCACTCGCCCCTCACCAAGAAGAGCCACCGCCCGAGCATTGACCCCGCCTCCTTGACCATCAGAAAGCCGGCGCCAATCGCCATTGAGAGCGGCACCAGAGGTAGCCATCGACAGTAAAAATAAAAGAAGGAGCCTACTCATAAGTTATCTACACAACGCCACTAACCGCAGAATCTTGGAAGAAAATTCGGTATCTACTCCTCAGCCTCACCATCGCGGCCAATGAAGAAACTGACATTTTCGAGCTCGAGCGCCAAATCGACATTGTTCACGGTCACTTTCTCGGGAACCTGCAAGACAGAAGGTGAAAAATTAAGAATACCCTGCACCCCTGCTAGCACCAAATCGTTGGCCACTTCTTGGGCATTCTCGGCAGGCACACAGAGAATCGCCAATTTGACCTTATTAGTAGCAATGAAGTGGTCCATTTTTTCGGGACCTAGGAGAGGCACCCCGATTTCCCTTTTCATCACCGCTTCAGGGACGGCATCAAAGGCTGCAATGACCTCAAAACCTTCCTTTTGAAAACCTCCATAGCGTAAAAGGGCACTGCCTAAGTTACCTGCCCCCACCAGAATCACTGGCTGCAGATGCTCCCGACCGAGCGTTTCGCGAATCGCTAGGCGCAGCTCATCAACCTGATAACCCAGACCTCTCGTACCAAATTGACCCACATGCGAGATATCGCGTCGCAACTGCGACGCCTTCACACCCGCCGCCTTTGCGAGCGCAGACGAACTCACCGTTTCCAAGCCATTCTCATGCAGCTTGCCGAGGCATCGATGGTAGAGAGAAAGCCGATAAATCGACTTCTTTGGGATCTCCGTCTTTTCACGATCTACTTCCACGAACCTAACAAGCCTTCGATTTTAGGTCCTGTCAAGGGTCAGAATCGGGACCAGAGGGTCAAAAAGCGAAAAATCGCGCTTAATCAGGTAACCTCCGAACTCCTCATTATCAGTCACTAATAGCGATAATCCTGACCATCACGACTCAATTGGCAGCTCTTTTCCAGCTCTTCCAACTCAGCTGAGAGCCTCTCTACAAGCTCAGGACGTTCCGCCGCGATGTCCTTCTTCTCATAAGGATCCTTGTTGATTTCATAGAGCCGCAGCCGCCCCTTCCCACCTTTAGTCGCTTCCCGCAAAAGTTTGTAGTCCCCGCTAATAATCGCCTTTCCATCTGTTCCTTGATGCAGACGACGAAAACCGAAAAACAAAGCCTCTTCCCGTTCCTCAAGCTCTCCCCGAATCACTGGCATCAGGTCGATACCATCAATCGGCCTCTTTTGGCTGCCTCTAAACTCAAAGCCCGCAACCTCGGCGACGGTGGGAAAAATATCGACCGTTGAACAACGCACGCTGGTCTGGCCACCCGCCGGAATCGCGCCCGGCCACTCCATACAAGCCGGCACCAAGAGCCCTCCCTCATACATGGTATGCTTGTGACCTTTAAAGGGTCCAGCCGAAGCGATTTTCTTGCGATGCAGCGGATCCGCGGGGCCATTGTCGCTACAAAAAATCACCAGCGTATTCTTCTCAATTCCTAGCTCCCGCAACTTGGCACGCAGTCTTCCAACCTGGTCATCCATCGCCGTAAGACACCCAAAGTAATGCTGCCGCCCCTCATCAAACTCCGCATAACGCTCCCGATACTCAGGCCCAGCCACCACCGGCTCATGGGGTGCATGAAACCAAACCGTCGCGAGAAAGGGCTGGTCCCTGTTTTTCTCCAAAAACGGAACCACCCGGTCCATAATAATACGACTATCATCTCCCTTCATGTTCTCGGTCACAGGAGTGCCGTTCTCGAAGTAAGGCGAGCCACCCTTCCAAGGCTCTCCTTCTTTCTGACCCCAGCTATTCCAGCCTTTGGGCGTCGCCCCCGGATCCCAAGTGGGAACCGCGCTCGTGGTAGCAAAGGAATAATCAAAACCATGATGATTCGGCGGAGAGTAAAACCCTCTGGAGCCCACATCATCGGGATCCACCCAACCAATATGCCACTTTCCAAAAAATCCGGTAGCGTATCCCTGCTTCTGAAGAGCTTCCGCCACCGTAATCTCTCCAGTCCGCATCCCGCCGGTATGGGCTGCTAGAATACCATAGCGAAAAGGAAAACGGCCCGTTAGAACACTGCCCCTCGTTGGCGAACAAAGCGGTGCAGCAGCATAGAATCGGTCGAACTTCACCCCATTCGCCGCCATCGCATCCAGATGAGGCGTTTCGAGATCAGGATGACCATTGAATCCCACATCCCCCCAGCCTTGATCATCGCTCATCACCAAAATCACATTCGGAGAGGCCGCCAGCACCGAGGCCTCTTTGTTTAAAAGAGGACCCACAACCTTGGCGACATGCTCTGCAATGAGAGCATTGCCCGCTTTACTGGGATGCACTCCGTCCTTACTGAGCCACTCTGGAGTGGCCGCAAGAAGTTGATTAAGATCCACCAACGGCACCTCGTTCTCCTTCGCCACCTCGATAGCCGCCTTGCGATAGCTTTGGACCAGAGAATCAAGACCACCCTTTGCCTCGTAGACCGCCACATCATGTCTTCCGAAATAAACCTCTTCCGCAATCGGAGGTAACGTGCAGAGGACGACCTTGGCATTGACCCCGCGAATGCGAGTAATCATCTCTTTCAGGTTCTCACTATATTTCAATACTGGAACATGGGCTCGCTCGCTATCGACCCTCAAATCATTCGTCCCAAAAAAGACCACCACGAGGTCAGGTTCCTTAGCGAGGACATCCTTCTCAATGCGATGTAAACCTTGGCGAGAATTGTGCCCTGCCACCCCCGCGTTCACCGTCTCAGCACCCACCAAAGGACTCAATAACTCAAAATAGCCACGATTGGTAATACTATCCCCAAAACAAACCACTCGAGGACGCTCCTCATCAGCCTGTAATGGCGCCAGCCAAAAAAGAAGAACCGCACCAACAAACAAGGTAAAAAATTTCATAATTCACGAGGGAAAACAGCCAACGAGATACCGTGTATACAGCTCTTCCCTCGAAATTAAAAAGGGGAAAACTCTTCATGATTCTCATTCTCGCATTGTTAGAAGCACTCTGCTTCAATTGAGGCCGTGCGCCGCAGTCTTCTTCTATTCATTCTTCTGGTGACAGGCGGAGCCTCCTCCGGGCAAGAGAAGCCTTCTCCTCTCAGGGTAAGCCGCCCTTTCGACGGTGCTAGCCGTCAGGACCCCTCCCTCCTTCTCGAACGGATACAGGTGAATCAGACTGTCGTCACCTTATCACCTGACAACTCTCGCCCGCTTGTCATTGGACCCGGACGCCATCGCTTCGATTTCGACTTCTCTTATCCTGACTGCGAGGCTCCCGATCTCACTCAACTGCGCTACCGCTTGGAAGGGAAAGATGTCAAATGGCTCACCAGCACCAATGGGATGGCCTTGAAATGCCAGGTCCGAGACCGAAACAACGAAGTCATCTCCGAGGTGAAATTTGATGCCAACGGAAAAAGTGAAGGCTGGAACCACACTCTTGCGGAATCAAAATTCACCTCACACTCCGAACCCTTCTTCATTCCTAAAGAAGGGCGCTCCCTCTACTTAGAAATGAACTCTGGCTCGCCAGATGCCACCGGTACTTTCGCCATCAAGGAACTCCATATCACGCTCCCAAAGACCGACTTCCCCATCCTTTGGTCAGACGGCGATTTCGCCAGGGGCAAAGACCTCCACACTCCTGAGGGCACTCCACACCGATGGAGTCGCATCGGTTCCGACCCCAGCATCGCACGCCTCACCAGAACCTCTGATCAGACCACTCTCACTCTCATCGATCAGAACAAGGAGCTCAAAGCGGCATGGGCGTCGCTACGGCCGTTCGACGCCAATATTTTCGCCGGCCGCACCGTAGTCATCTCTTGGCAGGAAACTTACAACGTCGTTGGGGGAAGCGTCCATCGAGCCTCATACCTCAATGTCCCTCCGGGAGACTACACCTTCCATGCGATCGGAATGACAAACGACGGCACCCCTGCCACTGCGAGTCTCGAGCTTGCGATTCGCATCACGCCACCGTTTTGGGAGCGCCCTTGGTTCCTGCCCTTAATCGCCACCAGTTGTGTCGCCCTTCTTGCCGGTGGCATCATCCTCAACGCCCGCCGCCGAGAGAACCGACGTCTACGCGAACAACGCTTTCAAAATGATCTCGAACGCGACCGGGCTCGCATCGCCCGCGATATGCACGACGACCTTGGCACCCGCATGAGCGTCCTCAGCCTCAACGGAGCCATGGCGCTCCAAGACTTGGATCAAGAGCCCGAAAACACGCGCCGATTACTCACCCTCATGAAGTCCTCGAGTCGCGAGATGATCGTCGCCATGGACGACCTCGTCTGGGCCGTCGATCCTGCCTACGACAACCTCGACCACTTCGCCTCTCACCTCACGCGCATGGCTGAGGAAATTTTTCGCGAAAGCTCCATCCGTTACCGACTCGACATCCCGGCCCAAGTCCCCCCTCTCCCCCTCGGCTCAGACTTCCGTTATCAACTGGCGCTCGCGGTGAAAGAAGCCCTTCACAATGTCCTTCGTCACGCCGGCCAATCGGAAGTCACCCTCTCCTTGAAAACCGAGGACGAACGCCTCCTCATTCGAATCAATGACACCGGCTGCGGTTTCAAACCTGATCCTAAAAGCCCTCGTCACGGGCTTTCCAACCTCCAGCAGCGCCTCGAGGATATTGGGGGCACATGCACCATCACCTCCACCCTTGGAGAAGGGACCACTATCGACTTCATCTGCCCTCTCTCCGAACACACCACGCCAATGAACTCATGACTCCTCACCCCTTCTCACTTGCCCTCGTCGAAGACGACCCTTCACTCCGAGAAACACTCTCCAAAATGATTATCAGTTCCTCGAAGTGGCAGCTCACCGCCGTCTTCGCCTCAGCCGAAGAAGCGCTGGAGTCCCTTGTCAACGAGCCTCCCGAAGTCGTTCTGATGGATATCCAACTTCCAGGGATTTCCGGCATTGAATGTGTCGCCAAATTAAAAATCGCCTGCCCCAACACCCAAGTCCTCATGGTCACCGTCTACGACAACAACGACCGCATTTTCGACGCCCTCGCAGCAGGAGCGTCTGGCTACCTCCTGAAGCGCGATGTTCCAGAGAAGCTGTTAGAATCCCTCGACGACCTCCATGTCGGCGGCTCGCCCATGTCGAGTGCCATCGCTCGCAAGGTCGTTCAACACTTCCAAAAGTCACCTGACGCAAATCTTGGCGACCATGACCTGACTCCGCGCGAGATGCAAATTCTTGAGCAACTCGTCAAAGGCTCACTTTACAAAGAGATTGCAACCGAACTTGGAATTGGTGTCGAAACGGTCCGCACCCATCTCCGTAATATTTATGCCAAACTGCACGTCCGCACTCGCACCGAAGCAGTCGTTAAATACTTAGGACACTCCTCTTAGCCTCCACGAAGGCGAACAAGAAAAGCCGGACCCTGAGGCCCGGCTTTTGAGGAAATCTCTGTATTAGAGACTCTACTTCGTCTTGAGGTGGGAGCTCGACCTCAAGACTCCATTCTCAAGGCGAGTGTGAGTGCGAACGGAATCAAATTCTTCCATTGCCTCCACAACCTCCTTCAAGAGCTCCTGATTCTCTTCGAAAAAGTCGAGGGCATCTTCATCAGTGAGAATCTCCTCAGGATTTTCTTCCACCAAAGCCAACCAGCCGGAAAGAAACGTCTGCAAAGGCTCGAAGTTCATTTCGACTACCACACCAGAGATTCCCGCTCCTTCTTGTTTAGCTGACTGAGCTAACTCCACCGCGCGCTCCTTTGACGTCCCCATCACCATGACCTCATCATCGAGGGTAATGGAAGGAATGAAGTCATCGGTCATGGTAGGAATCGCAAAGAACCAAGTTTTCAAGCCATCGTTCTGAGAACTCATCGGCTTTTGCATGGGGATTTCTTCCCCAACCATTTCGCTCACCGTTTTCAGAATTTTCGTCGCGGCACCCTCCAATTCTTTCCAAGAAGTCGCCAACTCCGCCCGATCCGTCACGGGCATCACATAGCTCAATCGAGGGGCGAGACCCTTCTCGATAATCTGCTCGGGAACTCCTGGGACGGTAGGCCAGCTACCCGCCAAATCGACCTCGTAGATGAACTCGTTACCCAACCCTGCTCCCGATGCCTCTAGTCCTTGCCAAAGCGCAAGCGCATCTTCCTTCATCTTAGTATCGAACATCTGAAATCCGTCCAAAAACTTCTCAAAGTCCGCAGGCACATCTTCCATCTCGGCAACCAAGGAGGCCATCTCATAGACCGTCTCCATTGCAGTCTCGATATACTTAGTGCTCAGTTCATTCACCTCAGGGTCCATTACGCTCTGAATGGTCAGGAAGGTATCCCCTGCCGCTGTTCCCATTTGATGAGGCGTCTCATAGTCATAGACCCCATCAAGGTAGCCCCCGAATCCCTCGGTATAGAGACCGTCAGCTCTCAAAAATGAAACCGCAGATGCCGTCTGGCTCTGACCTGTTGCGAGGTAACCCTTCTCTAACTTTTCTAACTTCTCCAATAAGGCTTTCAGATTCTTAGTATCGCCAACGGCATTATTGCCCTGCAGACCAAGACGAATGCCTTCGATATAGTTACCGAAAATCCCCTGCGCGGTTGCCCCCACTTGAACCATCTCCTCTTCCATCCAAAAGAGGCTCACTAAGTTCTCGTCCAAGTAAGGATCAGCGAACTCAAAGTGAGCTGACGAAGCCAACCCTTCAGCGGCATCATCAACCAGAGGAATCCCTTCAGCATTTGTTCCGAGATACAAATAGACAGCCTCATCAGAAACTCCCGCAAGAAGGACGAGGCTTTTCTCCGAAAGTGATTTCACCAAGTCTTTGGCGCTAGCAGGATCCAAGAAATTTTCCAGCATCCCCGCCAAACCCATTTCCTCCTCCAACGCCTCAACCAGCAACGCACCGTCTACAGAAAGACCATTGAAGGCCACTCCCGCGACTTCGGCCTCGGCACTCTTTAAGAAGGGCATCTCCTCCGCCCCCATCTGCAGCGCCATTCCCGCTCCCATTTCCAAACCAGCCGCAAACTCGTCACGCTGCTCATCATCCGAGACACGAGCCGCCAACAAGATGGGAGGCATTTCAGCCGCCGAAATCAAATTCACCAAAAAATCAGGATTGTCGCTGATTGCCTCCACAAGAGAACCGAAAGGGTTCGCATCAAAAACAGCCTCTTCATCATTCATCCCCATCGTCCACAAGCGGACCATGAGCGCAGTCTGATACTTATCACTTAGGCCACTGAGCGCGATCAGGTTGTCGAATTGCTTGGGCGTTCCCTTTCCTGTTGCGATGAGAAACTCCTCTTGGAACAAGGCTCCCACTTGTGCTGCGGGGCTCTCGGGATCTTTCAAATCAACATCATTCTCAGCCAAGGTCTCCAGAAGAATCCCTCCAATTTTTGACTCTGTAACCTCTCCCCAAACACGCTTCCCGTTATTCAAGGTTGTCACCGCTGCGACGTCTTTGCTCAGGTTCGATAACAAGCCCAGCTTCTCCGCTCTCTCGGCTGGATCAACCAACTCTTTTGCAGCCTCGCCAGCGACCTCTTTCACGACCTCCGCACCACTTTCAACAGCCTCTTCTACCGCCGTCTCAGCTCCTTCCATTGCCTGCTTGGCCTTTTCAGTAGCCTCCACAGCATCTCCAGCCGCCTGCTTAGCCTTCTCGGCCAGAGCTTCTAAATCAGTGGGTCCGTCCGCAAGCAGAGACTGGGAAAAGCCTCCCAAAGATAAGGCTCCAACGGTAAATATCTGACAAAAAGTCGTATTCTTCATAACTTCACAATGCCTACCCTTTGAAGCTCCTTTCAGCAATGGGAAAGACGGAAAGAAAGTAGAATCGACCTCTCACTTACGAATGTCGTGCGCTCCTTTAGCACTCGAATCTTATTCACAAGAGTGAGCTCAAAGTTGGGCACCTGCAGCTTCGTTAGAGCTCTTTTTTGCAGCATCCATCCGGGAAAACCATAAAAAATGAGGCATCTCACCTTTTTTCTGTAATGACAATGTGCCTCTTCCCGTATTAGATTCAGATCTCGGAGGTTTTTAGCTTTTTCAAAGCCCTAGCAGCTTCCTCAATAATCACTTGGTGTGTGCGTAGCCGGTCGGCAGTTGCTCTTGGGCGCTGCCGGCCGCTTTTTTTTACAGCGGCTCTCCCATCTACATCGTTAATCAGAAGAACCGTCTCCGCCTCACTCCTTCATAAGACATCATGCTGTCGTCTAACAGTTGTATTTACAAGGCGATGATTACGCCTTCTTTTTGACACAACTACAGGAGCTACTTCCACAAGACTTCGCCTTCTTACGGCGGTTTCGACTAACCAAATAGCAAAGTGCTCCCGAAACAGCCAAAACCACGGCCGCCCCTTGCCAATCAAACCACCCTATCTGACTCAAAGTTATCATGTGAACAAACCCACCACTTGGAAGGTAATCAGGGCCGCCAAATAGGCAAATAGAGACATCCCTACCAATTGTCCCAACGCCCATTTCCAAGACTTGGTTTCCCGCCCCACTACCGCCGTCGTCGGGAGGCACTGCAGCGCAAAAACATAGAAGACCAATAGCGAAAGCACCGTGGCTATCGAGTAAGCACTGCGGAATTCTTCACGGATACTCTCACGCGTCTCCTCCTCATCATCCTCTTCCTCAATGGCGTAAGAAATCGCGACCTGCGAATTGAAGACCTCCCTAGCAGCAAACGAGGCCAACATCGCGGTTCCTAGTCGATGGTCCCAGCCCAAAGGCTTAACCACCGGCTCAATGGCCTTACCGATTTGACCCATCGCAGAATAGCCAAACTGGTCTTGCTCCTCCCCCGAAGGAGCCTTGGGGAAAGTGGCCAAGGCCCAAAGTAGAATGGAAAGAGCCAGAATCACAGTACCTGCCTTCTTCAAAAAGGCTCCTGCGCGGTCCCACAAATGCCGAAAAATGAATCCCCAATCTGGGGCCTTATATCGAGGCATTTCCATCAAGAAACTCGGCTGATGGTCCTTAGCAATCCCTACCCGACCTCGCAGTAAAAATGCCGCCAGAAAAGCCGCCGCAGTGCCGAGAAAATAAAGCCCAAATAGCACTAAGCCTTGCGCAAAACTCCCCGCCACTAAAAGTGGAATCAGCAAAAGATAGACCGGTAAGCGCGCGCTGCACGACATCCAAGGCAGGATCAATATCGTCAACAATCGCTCTTTCGCACTCGGAACGGAACGAGCTGCCATCACGCCAGGAATCGCACAAGCATATCCACTGAGCAGAGGCAAAAAGCTTCGCCCACTGAGACCGACCTTACTCATCAAGCCATCCATCAGGTAGGCCGCCCGCGCCATATAACCCGTCGACTCTAGAATCCCTAAAAAGAAAAAGAGAAAGAGAATCTGAGGCAAAAAGATAATCACTCCTCCTACTCCTGCAATGATTCCATCAACCACCAAGTCAGTGAAAATACCTGCTGGCAGAAGCCCTCTCACCGCCTCTCCGAGAGAAGCGAATGCCCCATCGATCAGATCCATGGGAATTCCTGACCAGCTAAACAGCGACCAGAACACGAGAAAGAAAATCCCAAGAAAGCAGACCCAACCAAGAACCGGGTGCAACAACACTCTATCCAAGCGATCTGAAAGAGAAGACCCTTCATCAGAAGACTCGCTGACGACCAAACTCGACAAAACGCGCACGCGATCTCGCCGGGCATTTTCAAAAAGCTCTTCTACCCCTTCTCCGTCCTTCTGGAACGCATCCGCCACTTCACATGCCGCAGTCCGGGCCTCCTGAGAAAGCCCGCTTTGCTCCCCACTGCGATAACTCGAGTCCGACAAAAGCATCCAAGCCTTGCGCTCAGGCGACAATACCGAGAGCTGAGATAACCGCTCCGCCAGCTCCTCGCGCGCTTTCGCAACAGCACCACCCTCATGCCAAGCGGGATGAGGTGGCATCGGCAAGGGCAATCGCAAAGCCTGCTTCAAATCGAGAATCCCCTTCCCCTCATCAGCCTGCATTGGAATCACTGGCAGACCCAATTCTTCGGCCAACAGTTCATGATTGATCCGCGTCCCATTCTGCTCCGCAACATCAATTTTATTGAGCACCACCAAGGTCGGAAAACCCAGTTCCACCACCTGCAGCGCCAGAGGCAAATGCCGTTCGACCGACGAAGCATCCAGCACCACCACAACCAAATCTGGCTGGTGCTTCCCCATCAGAACATCGCGAGTAACCGCCTCATCAGCAGCCCGCGAAACCAACGAGAGACAGCCCGGCAAATCAACCAGCTCCACCTTCTTGCCATGGGGGGTGAAAAACTCTCCCATAGTATGTGAAACCGTCACCCCAGGATAATTCCCCACCTTGGCCTTCGCACCCGTGAGAGCATTAAACAAAGTTGACTTCCCTACATTTGGGTGTCCCACCAACACCAGTCTCGGTGCCCCTTCTCCGTCCATAATTTTCTAATGATTAGGAAACTTGACGCACTTGAATGTGCTCGGCCAAATGACTCGAAATCGCGAGCCGCGAACCACAAACGGTACAAATCAAGTTACGTCCTCGATTGGTGATCTTCCGGAGACGCATTTGCTCGCAGAAGCCCAAATCACGTAACTGCCCACAATGCTCACCCTCCACCAGCTCCACCTGTAAATCACAACCTGCAGCCGCCTTATTCAAGGAGACTGTGGTATCGATTTCGATGCTGTGGGGGGCGACCTTCATGGCTTGGAGATATTCTGACCTTATTGAGACTCGTTTGCAACAACAAAGGATGAAACGCATCAAGAACAAGCCTTCTTTCGTCTATTAAGAAGAATTTCGCTTCGAAAAGCACGCTCCGGCCCAAATCGAGAGAACCACTGAGATTCTGAAGAATTTAAAATCAAAACGACAACACCGAGAAGTCTTCAATACCGCGTAAAATCGAGAGAGAAATTAGAGGCGAGTTGCGCTCCACAACTCAAATTTAGATTC
The DNA here is from genome assembly GCA_051251855.1 of Roseibacillus sp. Classification (GTDB taxonomy): domain Bacteria; phylum Verrucomicrobiota; class Verrucomicrobiia; order Verrucomicrobiales; family Akkermansiaceae; genus Roseibacillus. The sequence goes on along the minus strand of JBPOGI010000005.1, from coordinate 215,283 downwards.
TCTCACTCACCAAAGAGGCCTCACCTAAGGAAACAAAATGATAGAAATAAACGCTCTCTCACATTTTTGATTTTAGGCAGCGAGGAAGCCCCTCCTATCACTCCTCGGTATCATGAACATATCCTCCCTCTAACGGATCATCTCTCGCTAAGGCCGGTTTTGCCTCTTCCCCATTCTCATTTCAAAAATTCTTTCAAAGAAAACAAAACGTTCTTCGTTCTGATAGCATGAGTGTCACGGGGGAAAATGAATTTTCACGACTTCTTTTCTTTACTCCGTATGACGCATCTCCAGTATCCGCTTCACACATTTGAAAACAGTCATGATTGAAAAAACAAGCAGCCGTCTCCCCAGAGTCATCACCACCTCAACGATCCTTTTCTTGGCTTCTTCCGGCAATCTTTTAGCCGCAGAGAGCAACGCCCTTAAGAAATATATCCTCGATGGTGGACCCACGATGATCTTCATCGGCATCGCTATCCTTGCCCTCATCGCGCTCTGCGTCTTCAACTTCATCAACTTAACCAAAGCAAAATTCGTCCCCGACGACCTTCGCGCAGCGCTCCTCGAGCACATGACCGCTTGCCGCGTTCGCTCTGCAATCGAGCTTGGTGCATCCCATCCCTCCTATCTTGGACGCATGACCGCTTATGCTCTTCCTAACATTGATGCTACTCAGCCCGAAACCCTCGGTCGCGACCAAGTGGAGGACGCTATGGCTGACTTCTCAATCAACGAAAACCGCAAGAATATGACTTGGGTCAACTATATCGGACTCGTCGCCCAAGCCGCTCCCATGCTCGGACTGCTCGGAACCGTCATCGGTATGGTCAGCGCCTTCGGTGTTCTTGCCGAAACGGGACAAGCTGAGCCCGCCCAGTTGGCCGGTCAGATTTCCGTCGCCCTTCTCACCACCATGTGGGGTCTTATCACCGCTATCCCAGCCGTCATTTTCTACTTCTTCTTCAAGAACAAACTCAACGGACTTGTTGCTGACGCACATCACGCTGCTGAAGAAATGCTCAATGCTTCTCTCCAGACCGTTAATGCAGACGCATACTTGACCAAGATTCCCGAAGGAGTCGCAGTCTAATTCCTTTGAGCAGCCGCCTCCAGGCTCGCTCCTTCATTTTTGTATTGTTCCGAACCTAGATAACCTTCCATGGCATCAAAAAAACTACGCGCAATGAATGCCGACGAGGGCGAAGGCCTCGCGGTCGACATGTCGCCCATGATCGACATGGTTTTCCTTCTTCTCATCTTCTTCATTGTTACCGCCAATTTGGTCGTCGTGAAGATGGACAAGAGAGTCGAAGTCCCTGTGGCCGGAAACTCCACTCCTCAGGAAAAGAAAACCGGTCGTATCGTGATAAACGTCTACGGCGAGGGCGTCAGTAAGAGTGGTGAATCTTTGGAGCATCCCGAAGGCGCGCGTTTCAGTATGGGTGACCAGAACTTCACCCCTTTCGCTGACGATGACGCTGCCATCTTGGAATACATCAAAGAGCAAAAGGAAAAGATGGAAGGCACCATGAAGCCACAGCTTCATCTCCGCGGACACCGAGGAGTCGAATTCAAGCATTGTCGCCGCATCATCCGTATCGCAGCCGAAGCAGGAGTCGATCAGGTGATCTTCGCCAGCTACGCTAAGAATCCTAACTACTAATTTTCACTCCCCCTTTCCATGGCCAGACACAAAAAAGGAAAACCGCTCGACGAAGACGAACCAGTCTTGGATATTTCGTCTCTCATCGACATTTGCTTCCTCCTTCTTATCTACTTCTTGGTCACCACGACCATTGTACGCAGTGAGACGGATACCAACATGCAGCTCCCCGCAGCCGCACCTTCCGAAGATATTCCCGAAATTAAGCCCATGTTTATCCGTGTCGACAACGACGGCGTGATCTACATCAACTCGGGCCCAGCTCAAGAGCGTCTCGACGAGGACCCCGAGTCCCGCAAGCTTCCCATGCTCGCCGAGCGATTGGGAACCTATGCTGACGGAGCGCGCGCTGCTGGCCAAGACCCCCTCGTTCAAGTCTATGTGGATGGAGATGCCGAGCACCAACGGGCCATCGATGTCATCGACACCTTGCGGTCAAAGCAGATCACCAAAGTGACCTTCACCGACCTCGTTAACGAGTAGGTCAGAGGTGCGCCCCTAAAAGTCCCCCTCACCCGCGGCCATTGCAAATGGGCCGTCCCCGAACTCTTTTGCAAATTTTCCAAATCCAAGCCAACTTATCACAATGAAAAACTGGAATCACCCCGGAGCACTCATCGCTCTCTTACTCCTCTTCGTGAGCTCAACTTCCGTCCGCGCCCAAGGAGGCGTGGAGCAATTGCACTCCAATTCGTTGACCGCGATGAACGAAGCGCGTCGCCTCGGAATGCCCGAAGGAGCCGCCAAGTGGAACGAAGCACTCAACCTCTTGCGCCAAGCCACCAAGACCTTTGACGCCCGCGCCCCAAAGCTCTTTGGCCCCAAGTTCGGCTGGTTCTGGTATCACCAAGGATTCTGCGAACTCAAGCTCAACAAATACGAGGACGCCGCCAAATCCTTCCAAGCCTGCTACGATAAGTATCCCAACAATCAAGGCGCCGAAAACGTCAACACTTACCACAAGAAGTCTCTCCTAAAATGGGGCGAAGCTGCCCAAGGGATGGAAAGCTACGACGAAGCCATCAAGCAGTATAAGAAGTTCCTCGCCGAGCGCGATCCAGAACGCGACACCTTTCCCAAGGGTGCCTTCTACATCAACATGGCAGTCTGCCACTTCAAGAGCGGTAAGATTGCAGGGGGCACCGAGAACCTTCAAATCGCCATCAAGAACAAGAACACCTTCCCTACCCCACCCGCTGGGATCATGGCTGGATTCCAAGCCTTCTGCGAAGCTTCCATCGCCAAAAAAGACGAAGGCGCCATGCTCGACTTTCTTAAGAAGCACCGCTCCGACATTACCTTCTTACCGTGGGAATCCCAGCCCTACTCCCCCGTCTTCATGACTTTGGCTGCCAACGCCATGAACGCTAACCTTACTCAGATCGCCTTTGAACTCTATTCGCTCGTGCCCAGCTCTGTCGAAGCAGAAGACAGCCTCAAAGCGGCTATTCGTGGCTTGGGTGACTTCAAGCGTCCCATTCCAGATGGAGCCACTATCTACAATAAGTCAGCCCTAGAAAAGCAGCTCGAAATGAGCAAAGCTCGCGAAAAAGAGGGCAAACTTCCCGAGGTCACAGCCCTCGCTGCGACCGCCTTCATTCACGAGCAAAACGGCAACATTCGCGGAGCCTATGGAGCCTACGAAATGCTGGAACAATTCCACAGTAACTCTCCCAAAGACAAGCGTGAGAATTACCTCTATCAACTCGTTCGCACCTCTTCTCTCGTTGGTCGCGTTTTACAAACAGAAAAAGAAGGTCAAAAATTCCTCAAGCTTTTCCCTGGCAGCCAATACGAAGAATCCGTCCGCAGCTTGATGCTGACCGGCCTTTTCTTTGATGGCGAGTATGACCTCTGTTTGGAAGTCGCCTCCGAGATGGAGCCCAAGCTCCCCAAGAACTCTAAGCAGCACGACATCTGCCTGCACGTTCTCGGCGGCAGCTACTACTACACCGCGCAGTTCGACAAAGCCATCGAGCCCCTCCAACGCCACATGAAGGAGTATCCCGAAAGCCAATTCAAAGTGGCCTCCCAATACTTCGAAGCCTCTAACTGGGCGCAACTTCAGGTTTGGGACAAAGCAGCTAACCTTCTCGATAAGTTCTTGAAAGCCTACCCCAACCCCAAGGAAAACAGCTACTTACCCTTCGCCCTTTACGACCGCGCAAATTGCCACTTCGCCCAAGAAGAATATCCTCAAGCGCTCGACAATTTGAATCGTATTGAGAACGAATTCCCCGATGCCAGCAACCGCGAGATGGTCTTCAACTTAAAAGGCAACATCTTCCAAACCGAAGGCAAGAAGGAGGAAGCCAAAGAATACTATAACCGCGCCCTCACTCTCGCAGAGCGCAAGCAGAACGACATCGTCTCCGGCGAATCTCTCTTCTACCTCGTCGGACTTCTTGGCGAAGAAAAAGGCGGTGCCCTCAGCGAAGCCATCCCGTTCTACGACAAATTCTGGGCCGAATACGGAGACAGCTCACCTTACAAGGCACAAGTGGCCGTTGCTGGAATGCCTGCCTTGATTGCTGCCGAGCGTTCGGAAGAAGGCCTCGATCGTCTCCAAGGCGTCATCGCACAACTCGCGAAAATGCCCGGAGCATATGGTCTCGAAGAAGCCATTAACTCCTACACGAAGTTCTTCCTCGCCACCCCTGGCAATACCGAAGAAGGACTTAAGGAGGTCTACTACGATTTCCCCGGTATCAATAATGAGGACAAAGCCGCCCAAGCTCTTCTCCGAATCGCGCTTATTGGCGTCTTTGAGGACAAAGCCAAGGAAGCCATCAAAGGCCAAGCTACCGACGACGCCAGCAAGGCTAACGCAATGATTAAAGTTCTCTTCAATGACTTGAAGCAAGACTTCGATCTCAAGAGCCTTTCTAACTTCATTCTCGTCAGTGTCGGTGATTACCTTCGCGAAAAGACCGCTTCTCCCAAGCAGGCCACCCCTTATTATGAGGAAGTCCTAAGTCGCACCGACCAGTCCTATCGCTTCGCCGCTCGCTTCGGTCTCGCCGACGTTTACGGACGATCCGATAGCGAAAGCGAGAACACCAAGGCCGTCGAGCAATTGATCGCCGTTTTCACCAACTCCACCGACAACCAGCAACAAGAGCAAGCCCTCTATCGCGCCGTGGAAGTCCTCGGAAAATTGGGCAAGTGGGAAGAAGCCAAGAAGCGCGCCAAAGAGTCGCTTGCTCCTGAGCTCAACTACAACAAATACGCTCCCTTTGTCAGCTTCGTCCTCGCCCAAGCCTACGACAATCTAGGCGAAACCGAAAACGCGCTCATCACCTACTTCCAAGTCTACTCCTCTTATCGAGGCTTGATCAAAGTGTCGGCGCCTTCCTTGCATCGCTACATGGAACTCCTCTGGGAGCGCAATAAAGCCGCAACAGACAAGACTCCAGCCGACCGCCAGTTTGCCTATGAGACTGGCTACAAATTCATTCGCGCAACCGAAAAAATTATCTCAGGTTCTCGTGTTCCAGACGATGAGAAGGACCTCTGGAAGGAAGTTCAGAACCTCGTCCGCACCTACGAAGCCAATCCGTCCATCGAAGCCATGGTCGAAGAAAAAGAAAAAAACTAATAACCCTCATCATCTAAAAATATGAAAACGATTATTCTTTCTCTCGCCTGCGCCGCCGCCCTTCCCGGCCAGACCCTTGCACCAGCCTTTAAAATTGAGGATGGTGGAGCAGACCGCATCTGGATCGAAGATGCCTCCGAGAAAACCATTCGCTACCGCGAAAACCCAAAGTCCCTCAACCGCATTGACGTTCCCCTTCGTAAGGTTTCTGTCATGTTCTTGACGCCGCCCGAGTATTCCATCGCCCTCGACTTGTTCGAGAACCGCAAATACGAGGAAGCCCAGCCCGCCTTTAAAGTTGCTCGCGAGAAATACGCCTTCACTGAAGACGTCCCTGCCAACTTCTCCTCCCTCGCTGGATTCTACGAGATGGAGTGCGCGCGCAAGCTCGGTAAGTATGAGGAAGTGGAGCAGCTCTTTAGCAAGTTCAAGCCCGCCCCTCTTGCGCTTAATACTCACAAGACTCAGTTGGAAATCTATCCCCTCTACAACGCCATCCGCTCTGAAGACTGGCCTCGTCTTGCCATTCTTTGTGAGGAGTGGGCCGACAAGAAAGTCCCCGGTAGTATTCGCGCTCAGCTCGAGTATGCCTACGGCATGGCTCTGGAAGGAAAGGGAGAATTGGAGAACGCCCTTATTGCTTACAACAAAGCGATGGTCGCCGACTACGCAGCATCTGAGATTCTTGTCAGAAAAGCAGCCCTCGCTTGCTTTGGCATCTACAACAAACACCCCGACATCGAACTTGCCCGCAAGTTGCACGGGACACCTGACGAAAACCCCAACTCTAACGGTGCTCTTCTTCTCACCGAAGCGGCAGCCCTTGTTGATATGTGGAATGCGGCCCTCGGACGTGGCGAAGCTCTTCCCGACGACTTCAAAGCCTTCCTTAAATACAAAAAGGCCTAACAAGACCTCCTCGGAATACACTTTAAATGAACCTCTCCCGAAACGGTGGGGTTTTTTCGCGTCTTGAGTGAACTTCTGGAGCGCGCGCAGCTTGCTGCCGTTTTGGGAGTGGACGGCTTTGTTCTTTAGCGTGACAGGGAAGAGCAAAGCTTGCTTGTTCAACCACGTTATCGCCGCGATTAATGGAGCTGGGGCCGCTGAAAGGTTGAGGCAGCAAGCCGCCTCCTTTCGACGAGTGAGGGAGTAGCGAGACTCACGAGCAAAGCGGAGGCCAGCCATCCGCACTCCAGGAGTAGGACCCAGTCACATCAGCCTGAACCCCCTCCCTGATTTTCACCCCTTCCCCACAAGGCAGAAAAATGCCAAGATACCTCCGATGCCGCCGCCAAAGGAACAAGTCTTTAACGGAGAAGCCGTCTCGCAAGGGATTGCCTTCGGACCCGTTCATGTCGTAGCACGTGGCTTTGCGGCTCCCGAAGTCTACCCTGTTCCCGCCCACCAGGTCCCCAACGAACGCGAACGATTTCGACGCGCCCTAGAACGCACGAAAGATCAGCTCGCCGCCCTACGCACCCAAATCGAGTCCATTTCAGGTGAAGCGGAAGGTCGCATCTTCGAGTCTCACCTCATGGTCCTGCAGGATCAAACCGTACTCGACCGAGTCAACGATGCCATCAGCAGCCGTGAGCAAAATGCCGAATTCTGCTTCTACGCGGTCATGCAGACCTTCCTTGAAGCCATGCGCCGCGTCGCCGACCCTTACCTTCGCGAACGCACCAGCGACATCGAAGATGTTGCCCAGCGCGTGCTCCAAAATTTCTCCGGTGCATCTCCCGAAGAAGACGAGAGTCCTGACCATCGCCACATCATGGTCACCTATGACCTCAATCCTTCCGACACCGCAAGTCTCGATCCCAAGCGCACTCTCGGCTTCGCTACTGAGCGCGGTTCTTCGGTCTCTCACACCGCCATTCTAGCACGTTCCATGGGCATCCCTGCAGTAGTGGGACTCAAAGATGCCGTCTTAGGAATTCGCACCCTCAGCCCGTGCATCATCGATGGCTACGAAGGGAAGATCATTGTCAACCCCTCGCCGGAAACGACAGAACACTATCGCACCCTCGCCGAAGAAAAAGCCGTCTTTAGAAACTCTCTCGATAAGATACGCGACTCGGACACCGCCACCCTTGATGAGCGCAGAATCACTCTCTCCGCCAATGTAGAATTCGAGCACGAGCTTGCTCAGGTCGGCATGTCAGGAGCGAACGGCATCGGTCTCTTTCGCACCGAGTTCTTCATGCTCGAGTCAGGTGAGTTTCCTGACGAACACCACCAAGCACGTCTTTATCAACGGGTCGTCGAATCAGCAGCCCCCAACCAAGCTATCATCCGGACCCTAGACGTTGGTGGCGACAAGCTCCCAGGAGAACCCCTTGCCGACCCCGAACCCAACCCCTTTCTCGGCTGGCGTGGCATCCGCTACTCACTCGACCGTCGCGACGTCTTCAAAGACCAACTCCGAGCCATTCTGCGCTCCTCGGTTAACGGTAAAGTCGGCATCATGTTTCCACTCGTCTCAGGTCTTCGCGAAGTCCTCGAAGCCCGCGAAGTCCTGGAGCAATGCAAAGAAGACCTCTCCGACAAAGGCATCCCCTTTGCCGACGAAATCGAAGTGGGGGCCATGATTGAAGTTCCTTCTGCCGCTCTTATGGCCCGCGAGATTGCAGCCCATGTCGATTTTCTTTCCATCGGCACCAACGACCTCATCCAATACACCGTAGCAGTCGATCGTGTGAACCCGCGGGTCGCTCAACTTTACAAGCCAGCGCACCCAGCCGTCATGCGACTCATTAAAATGACCATCGATGGCGGCCGCGAAAATGGCATCTGGACGGGTATCTGCGGCGAAATGGCAGCCGACCTTCTCCTCCTCCCAGTCTTAGTCGGACTTGGCATCGACGAACTCTCCGTCGGCACCCCCCGCCTTCCGTCCGTCAAGCACGCCATTCGCGCTCTCAATTACGGAGACTGCAAGGCACTCGCTGAGGAAGCGCTCGTTCTTCCCGAGTCCCGCCTCATCATGCAAGCCTCGCGAGAAATGGCCATGAAGGCCTACCCCGAACTCCTTACTTAGCTTTCGTCGGAACTTCCGCTGCCAACTTCGCGCGCATCTTCTCCATCAGTTGGAGGTCGAGTGCAGCAATATTGAGAGTCTCCTTGTGGGAACTCTTGAGATCATAGACCTCACAATGTCCACCGTCGTGCTCGATGTATCGATAATCCTCAGTGCGAATTGTCCGCTTCTTGGTATGAATGCCATAAGCAAACCCTCGGCTTTGCCCCTTCGGATTCTCTAACAAAGGTTTCAAGGAACGACCATCCAGCTCATCGGGAACCGCAAGCCCCGCCAACTCGCATAGGGTTGGAAAGATGTCCACCGACTGGACAATTGCAGCAGCCGCCTGATTCGAAACTCCTTGCTCTGGAGCGACAACAATCAAAGGCGAACGCAACGACTCCTCGAATAAAGTATGCTTTCCCCAAACTCCATGCTCGCCCAAGTGCCAACCATGGTCACCCCACAAAACAACGATCGTATTCTCAGCCTCACCCGAGTTCTCTAAAGCCGTCAACACCTGTCCCACCATCGCATCAGCATAGCTCACACATGCCGCATAGTGGAGACGCACCTCATTGGCAAAATCCGCATCCTCATTAGGATCCTTTCCCCACCGATTGTATTTCATAAACTCCCCCGAACCATGCCATGTTGTCTTCCCAACCGGCTTCTCAGGATGAGGAATCGGCGGTAATTTCGCTCCCTCATAAATATCCAAATACTTTTTAGGTGCACCGAATGGCAAATGCGGCCTCAAAATCCCCACAGCCAAAAAGAAAGGCTTTTCCTCTTTAGCCAAAACTCCTAGCTGCTCAATCGCCACTGGAATCATCACTCCATCGGGGTAAATCGAGTCATCTCCTTCCGCTGCTTGAAAGACATCCATCTCCGAGCGGTTCTTCCGGATTTCTCCGTTTGCTAATCCATGCATCCACCCTCGAGGGTGCTGCCAAGGCCCAGCCGGCAAAAGATGTCGGTCCCACGATTCAGGCATTTCCAACTTCGTCTCGTCATCCCAATCCGCCCCTCCTCGTCCACCGGGATGATGCGAAACCTTCCCGACTGAAACGGTCGTGTATCCCTTTTCACGAAAATAACCTGGAAGACTTGCCCCAACCTCTTCTTTGTTCTTCTTACCCGCCCGCTCAAACAAAGCTCCATTGCCCGCCGGTCCATAACACCCCGTCAGCATGGCATACCGCGAAGCCCCGCAGGTGGGCGCTTGCACATAGTGCTTTTCAAAAGTCACCCCCCTCTTCGCGAGACCATCAATATTCGGCGAATGGATGTAGTCCTTGCCATAGCAGCCTAGCTCCGGCCTCAAATCGTCTACACAGATCAGGAGCACATTCGGCCTCTCCTTCGCCGCCAGCATGGCCAGCGTCGCTCCGAGCACAGAAACAATTTTTCTCATCATCAATACTACTTACTTCTTCCCCGTCATCTCCCAAAGAATTCCGCGTGTCTGCGACGGGTCAATAAAGGCAGCTTCACCATTCTGAGGTGCCGCATGGGGTTCTCCCTCCTTCGCTGCCAAACCAAAATCTCCCAATCTTTCCATCGCCTCCCGCGTATCCTCGACCCCCCAGCAAAGGTGATGAATATGCTCTCCACGCTCCTGTAACTGCGCTTTCAAAGGATGATCGTTGCGCAAAGGCTCAACGAGCTGAATCTTCACATTTCCGCCATCGAGGTGAGTCAACCGAACACCCACTTCTGCCAATTCCTCACTCAACAGGACATTGAGCTTCAATGTGTCGCGATAGAACGTGAGGGCCTCTTCCGTGTTTTTTACGAGAATCGCCACATGATCAAGCTGGTTAAACATGCCTTCATCATTGCAAACTCATGGGAGTGAGCAATAGAGCATTTCGAATCGCAGTCCTACCCGGTGACGGGATTGGACCCGAGGTCACCAACGCCGCCGTTTCCGTTTTAGAAGCAGTCATGCAAAAAGAGCCTAGCCTCTCGCTGACCTTTGAAGAACATTCGGTGGGAGCTGGCGAATTCATACGCTCCGGTAATCCCCTCCCCGACTCCGCCTTCGAGGCCTGCCGCCAATCCGATGCCGTTCTCCTTGGTGCCATGGGCCTCCCCGGTGTTCGCTGGCCCGACGGACGGGAGATGACCCCTCAAATCGATATTCGTGAGCGACTCGACCTCTATGCTGGCCCCCGCCCCATCTACCTCTACTCCTCCGCTGACTCTCCTCTCAAAAATTATCAAGCCGGAGAGATCGACTTCGTGATCGTGCGCGAAAATACCGAAGGCCTCTTCTCTGCGCGCGGCTCCCAGCAACCCGAAGACCGCTCTTCAGCCAGCGACGTCCTCCATCTGACGCGGAAAGGCTGCGAACGTATCTGTCGCTATGCCTTTGAAGAAGCGATGCGCCGCCGCAAAAAATGTAGTCTTGTCGACAAAGCCAACGTCCTCCCCACCATGGTCTTCTTCCGCGAAATCTTCGACGAAGTCGCCAAAGATTTTCCTGAGGTCGAAACCGAACACATCTACGTCGACGCCGCAGCCCTTTTCCTTGTGCAGAGGCCCGAATCCTTCGACGTCCTCGTCACCGAAAACATGTTTGGCGACATTCTCTCCGACCTCGCTGCCGGACTCGTAGGCGGGATGGGTATGGCTCCTTCAGGCGACATTGGCGAAAACTGCGCCGTCTTCCAACCATCGCACGGCACCGCGCCCGACATCACCGGTCAAGGCAAAGCCAACCCGGTCGGCACCATTCTCTCGGCCGCCCTCATGCTCGAATGGCTTAAACAATACGAGGCATCCAAACTTATACGCGACGCCGTCAGCAAAACCCTTGCCAACCCTACTCACCGCACTCCCGACATGGGCGGCACCGAAACCACCACCTCGCTCACCGAAAAAATCATTGCAAACCTCGGAGGGTGCTAAAAAAAACGACTCTTGCCTCTCACACAATGCTCATCGACCTCACCGCCACGCTTACCCCTGAAACACCAGGGGTCTCTTGGGACGTGGCCAAGGATCTTAAGCAGGACGGCTGGAACGCCCGAAACCTTCACCTCTACTCCCACTCAGGCACCCACATGGATGCCCCCAAACACTTTGGTTGCACTCACCCCATGGGCAACACCATCGACCAGCTGCCCCTAGAAACCTTCCTTGGTCCCGCTCGCGTCGCTCACCTCAATTCCGATCCATCCGAAGTCCTCACTCCTCAACACCTAGGAACTCTTTCCCAAAACTTTCCTTCAGGGCATGCCCTTCTTCTCCATACTGGCTGGGCCAAACATAGAGAAAACCTCGACCTCTTCCGCAACCAACTCCCCCGCCTCTCGGAAGAATTCGCCCGTTGGTGCGTCACCCACCAAGTGCGCATCCTCGGAGTCGAACCACCTTCCGTAGCCAACGTGAACGACCTAGTCGAAGTGACCCTTATTCACGAAATCCTCCTCGCCGGAGGAGTCGCCATCGTCGAAGGCCTCGTCAATCTCGACAAACTCCCCGCCGACCGCGACTTCACCTTCGGCGCTTTCCCTCTAAAAATTCAAGATGGCGATGGTTCTCCCTGTCGCGCCTTTGCCCAACTTTCATGAACATCGCTGACCTCACCGCCAATCTCCCACCCGTCTGGGCGCACGATCTCTTACCACAGATTCACCAGCAACTCGCCGACTCGGGCAAGACTCTCGTCGTTCTAGACGACGACCCTACCGGAACGCAGACCGTTTTCGACGTCCCCGTCCTCACTCAGTTCGACCAAGCTTCTATCGCCGCCGCTCTCGAAGAGGCTCCTCCCGTTCTCTATATCCTCACCAACTCCCGCGCGCTCACTGTTTCTCAAACCACCGTGCTTCACCAAGAACTCGGAGCGACTTTAAAAGAGTTCAAAGACGAGATCATGGTCATTTCGCGCTCCGACTCCACTCTTCGGGGCCACTTTCCTCTCGAAATCAACATCCTCCGAGAAACCCTCAACCTCCCCAAAGCACCCACTCTCTTCATCCCCTACTTCGAGGCTGGGGGCCGAATCACCGTTGAAGACACTCACTACATCGTCAAAGGCGATGACGCCACCCCCGCTCATCTCACTCCCTTCGCCAAGGACCACGCTTTCCCTTTCTCTCACTCCTACCTCCCAGACTATTTCGCCGAGAAATCCGGCAGCCCCGTCGATGTCCAGTCCATCTCTCTGCAACAGCTTCGTTCTGGCGACGTTTCTGAAGAACTCGCCAACCTGCCCGACGGCTGCACCTGCATCATCAATGCCACCGAGCGCCGCGACCTCGAAGTCCTCGCCACCGCCCTTCATGCTAGCGACCGAGACTTTCTCTTCCGAACTGCGGCCTCCTTCGTACAGACCTTTGCGGGAATCCCCGTGCGCCCGCCACTCGAGCCATGGCAGCTCCAAGATCTCGAGCCCAACCCCAACGGGGGGCTCATCGTCATCGGCTCTCACGTCCCAAAAACCTCCCGCCAGCTCGCCCACCTCATCAAGAGCGATCCCAATCTCGTCCCCATCGAGCTCAACGTCCCCGAAGCACTCGAACAACCAGCCTCCCTTATCCCAAAACTTGCAGATGAGGTCACCGCCTATCTCGCATTTGGTAAAAACGTGGTTCTCTACACGAGCCGTGAAGTCGTTGTTGCCGACGGCATGAAGAAAAACCTTCAGCTCTCTCAAGTCATCTCCGACACCATTGTCTCACTCATCAAGAACATCACCCTCCGACCGCGCTTCCTTCTATCCAAAGGTGGAATCACCTCTTCCACCATCGCCACCGACGCGCTTGGTATCACTAAGGCCCTTGTTATTGGCCAAATCCTGCCTGGCATCCCCGTTTGGACTCTCGGCGCCGAAACCCGCTTTCCCGGTCTCGCCTACGTCATCTTCCCCGGCAACGTCGGCTCTGACGAATCCCTCACCGAAGCTTACACCAAACTCACAACCGTATGACCTCTCTCAAAGCCTGCATCGTCGGCGCTGGCTACTTCGCCCGCTTTCAATACCAATCGTGGAAGGACATCCCCGAAGTCAACGTGGTCGCCAACTGCAATCGCACTCTCGCAAAGGCCGAGGAGATGGCCGCTGAATACGAGATTCCTAGTAGTTACTCTGCTTCCGACTTCGAGAAAATGCTCATCGAGCAAAAGCCTGACTTCGTCGACATCATCACCCCACCCCAGACCCACCTGGAATTCTGCCGCATCGCCTTCCAGCATGGTGTCCACATTATCTGTCAAAAGCCGCTGGCTCCTACTTGGGAAGAAACCCAAGAACTCATTGAACTCGCTCACCAATTCCCCGACGTGCGCTTCATGGTTCATGAGAACTGGCGCTGGCAGCCTTGGTATCGCGAAATCAAATCCATTCTCAAGGCTGGCACCCTCGGCGACTTCCACCACCTCCACTTTCAATGCCGCATGGGTGATGGTTGGGGTGACGATGCCTACCTTGCTCGCCAGCCGTTCTTCCGCGAATACGAGCGCCTCTTCATCTTCGAAACCGGCGTCCATTTTCTCGACACATTCCGCTATCTCTTTGGCGAAGTATCTTCCCTCTACGCAACCACCGCTCAGCGCAATCCCGTCATCAAAGGCGAGGACTCCGCCCTCATCGTCTGCCACTTCGAAGCCGGTGGCAGCGCCGTTCTCGATGCCAACCGCTACGGCGAAGCCGACGCAAGCATCGAAAACCCTCGCTACACCTTTGGCCGGCTTCGACTCGACGGTTCTAAAGGCCACCTCACCTTGAACGAGAGCGGAGAAATCAAAATCCAACTGCTAGGTGAAGAAGCAACGATTCACCCCTATCAACCCTCATCCGAGGGCTTCGCTGGCAACTGCGTTCACGCCACCCAGCAACATTTTGTGAAACGTTTTCTCGCCGAAGCTCCCTTCGAGTCCGAAGCTGATGATTACCTGCGTTCCGTTCGTCTCGTCGAACTCGCCTACCAATCCGCCGCCACTCACACCGTTATCACGCCATGAAAACCCGCCACAAGTTTGTCGCCGCCACCTTCGTTCTCTCGCTTATTCTTTACATCGACCGCGCCTGTATCTCGGCTGCCAAGAGTGATATCACTGGCGAGTTTAATCTCAGCGACAAACAATTCGGCTGGGTCCTCTCCATCTTCGCTATCGGATACGCCCTTGCACAAACTCCCGCCGGAGCTCTCTCCGATCGACTCGGTCCTCGGAAAATCCTCACAGCCGTGGTCTCCTTCTGGTCCCTCTTTACCGCCCTTACCGGAGCAACGTTCAACCTCCTCTCACTTCTCATCTGTCGCTTTCTCTTCGGCATTGGTGAGGCTGGAGCCTTCCCCGGCATGGCACGCGCCACCTTTTCATGGATTCCAGTCAAGGAACGAGGGCTCGTAACAGGCATCAACTTTTCCGCCTCCCGACTCGGTGGCGCCGCTGCCATGTTTGCGATGCCAGCCCTGATTCACCTCATGGGCTGGCGCATGACCTTTGTGGTCTTTGGATTGTTAGGGTTTGTATGGGCCTTTGTCTGGTATGCTTGGTTTCGCGATGAGCCCTCTGATCACAAGTCCATCTCCGAGGATGAGAAAAATCATATTATCGAGAACCGACAGCCACCCTCCACCTCAACCACCGCCCTTACTGCTGGCCACGTCTTGGGTTCACGCAACATGTGGCTCACCATGGTGCAGTATTTCTGCAGCAACTTCACCTTCTTCTTCGCACTGACCTGGCTTTATCCTTACGTCAAAGAAACCTACGATCTCACCCCCGAGAAAGCAGGGTTCGCTGCCGCAATTCCCTTGCTCGGTGGCTTTCTTGGCAACCTGACCTCAGGCGCTCTCGTCGATCGCCTCTTCCGCAGCGGCAACCTCCAACTCTCGAGGCGTATCCCCGCTATCATCGGTTTCTCGCTCGCGGCCATTGGTCTCTTGGCGAGCCTTCACATGGACAATGTTGTCGGTGCGGTCGCCTTTCTCACCCTCGCCGTCTTCGGGGCTGACATGACCTTGTCACCTTCGTGGTCCTTCTGTGTCGATATTGGAGGAAAGAATGCGGGCACTGTTTCCGGGACAATGAATATGGCTGGCAACGTCGGCTCCGTGATCACCTCGCTCGCCTTCCCCTACCTCACGGCTTGGTTCGCCGCATCTACCTGGGTTGGACCCAACGCACCATTTTCGCGCGAAACCGAACCCTTCTTCTACCTTGCAGCAACCTTGAACCTTTTGGCGATTGCTCTTTGGATGCTCATGGATCCTCGCAAACCGCTCATCGAGGAAAGCTAATTTCTAGGCGTGAACCCTACTTGAGAGCCTTCAAGAGATCGGCCACAGTGTGATGCGACTCTAGGGGATGACGCAGCTGAAAATCCTCGTCGATGCTATAGAGATTGCAGCGCCCATCCTTAGTTCTCTGCACCACGCCGCCCTCTTCGAGCTCTGCTAAAATTCGCTGCACCGAACGTTCAGTAATACCAATTTGGAGCGCCAAACTTCTAACCGTCAGTGCCGAATCACGGGAGAGGCAGACAATCACGTGGGTATGATTTGTCAAAAACGTCCATCCTGAAAACTTTTCGGCAAGGAAAGCTGGGTCTGGAACTATCTGGTTTTTAGTGGGTTCAATCTTAGGATTACTCATACCGGGTTAATAGGTGACATTTTTTTCACGCTTTTATTTGCGCCCTTTTGATTTCGTGACATAGTTTACGAGACTATGAACAAGATGCCAATGAAAATTGAAGAATGCCGCCCGTCGACTCCTCACGCAGCCATCCCGAGCTACCAGCTCAAGAAGGCGCTGAATCGTCTTTCCGACGTGGCTCCCGACGAGAGTCCTCTCATCAGCTGCTTCGTCAACTTGGAGGAAAATCTCGCCATGACTTTACAAGCCTTCGAAAGACAGGCCCTCGAAATGAGTCGTCGCCTCGGCGGAAAGCGAAGGGTGGACTTTGAAGACGCCTTCGCCGAAATTAAGAACCATCTCGAAACATCCCTTGCAAAGGGGTCGAAGGGAGCTGCCATTTACGCCCGATGGGGAGAGCGGCCCTTTTTCCTTCCTCTCGAGTTCAGTGTCCCTCTCGACAGCCAGCTGATCGTCGACACCCTTCCTCACATCTATCCCGTCATCGAGACCAAGGACACCTATCATCGATTCGCGATCGTGGTGGTGACAGAGGAAGAAGCTCGTATCGTCGAAACCGTGGTCGGGGCCGTCACCCGCGAAATCTTCACTAAGCGACCCGAGCTGCGTGAGAGACTCGGACGCGAGTGGACACGAGAGCATTACCAGAACCACAAGAAGAACCGAAATGACCAGTTCCTTCAGCAGAAGATCGGAATTGTCGATGAGCTCATGAAACAGCGAGGCCACAATCACCTCGTGGTCGCGGGAAGCCCTAAAGCAGTCGCCCGCTTTACTAAGGCCCTTCCCCCTCGGCTAAAGAAAAAGCTCCTCACGACTCTCCCCACGAACCCTCGTAATGGCATCTATCCCATCGTGGTTGAGGCTTTGGAAGTCTTTGCCGCCAATGAACATATCGAGAGTCACGACCGAGTTGAGGAACTGGAGTCTGCAGTCATGAGTCGAGGCCTCGGAGTAGCCGGGGTCAGTGCTACCAGAGAGGCCCTGATGCAGGGATATGCCGATATGCTCATTATCGACCATGATTTCGATGAGCCTGAACTCAAAGAAGAACTTGTTCGATTAGCTACTCGAAATGACATCCCCATCGAGACCGTAAAAGACAGCGAAGCACTTGAACGACTCACCGGAGTCGGGTGTCTTCTCCGCTACTTTCCCTACGGAAAGCATGTAGGCAAAGTCAGTGCTGCCTAAAGAGGTTCCGCTTAAAAATTCGGTAAGGACGCGTCCTTGAGGACAGGCTGTGAAAACGGCCTGTCCTTTTTCTAATCCAAATTTTCAGCCTGGCGACGAATGACGATTCCATGAAGAAGTCGCCCAAGAAGGTCGGCTCCGGTGATAATACGCTTGGTCCTATCTCCCCAATAGAGAACCACTTCGCGGTCCAAAGCTCGGTCACCATGGTGCTCGGACTCGACGTCTAGCTGAGGTAGCACCCTATCCAACGTCAAATCCGAATCAGTGGTGACGATGGGTTTTTGACAATACTCCAGGAGAGGAACCTCCATCTTGCCATCATAGAGAGCGCGCAGATAGTCGTCCACGTTCATGCACTCGAGGGGATACTCGTTCTCATCAACTAAGACCACCCAAGTATGAGAAGTGGCAGAAATCGCTTTGGATAAGATGGCTTCCTCCACACTCCCTGCTTCAGGGATATATGCCTTACCATCCCGCAGCGGCAAGGCGACCACACTATCAGAATCTAACTGCGAGCCCTCGCCCGAGACCCGCAGGTCATCTAATCGCAAAAAGTTCAATGCTCCCCGGCCCTCCGCGTAAGAAATATCCGAGGATGGCTCACGGATATGCTGATCAAGCATCACCTCAAACTCATCTTCCTTAAAAAACCGGGTTCCCTCCGGACCAATCCAGCGGTCTAACAACATTGCGCTCGGCTTGGCGACAGGAAAAAGGAGCATGCGATAGAAGCGAATGATCGGCGAAAGCCTCGCCCCCATCTTAAGCGCGTTACGAGAGAAATACGCTTGCGGCATAATTTCACCCACAATAGTGATTCCTACCGTAGAAAACAGAAATGCAAAAATCCCCGTCACCACCGAGTCCGCCAAAATAGTGAGCAATACGTTAACCGACACATTGCCCCACAGAATAGTGCAGAGGAGCAAATTGGCATCCCCCCTTAGCCGAGCAATTTGGACGGCGCTTTGACTCCCCTTTTTGACCTCGGTCTCGAGCTGAAGCTTAGAAAGAGAAAACAGGGCAAGGTTAAGCCCCGAGAACATCGCGGATTGGGAGAGACACAGGACAATGAGAGCCCAAGTGAAGAGTTCATGCATGAAGTGGGGACAGGAAAGCGTTGGAGGGAGACAAACTCAAGAAACTCCGCAGAGAGGGGCTCTTTTTCATCCTAATTATCTCTCTGATGATGCATTCTTTTCGAATTATCGGCACATAATCCAAAATTGCGCGAATTTTGTCGCGAATTTGTTTACATGACAATTTTTTCGTGTATTTATATTCCTAGTTCGCAACTAACCAAATGAAACGCTTCCAAAAAATTCTCACCGTTCTTCCCCAAGATCATGATGCTGCACCCCTCCTTGCCTGGTCCAAGCTTCTTGCGGTAGCCTCCCAAGCCCAAAGCATCGATATTCTCCAATGCCTACCCGTTCCACTGGAAGTCTATCCCCACGAAGAAGGCGTTAACACAGTGAGCAACGACAAAAAGACCTTCGCCCAAGAAGCCACAGCCTCTCTTGGCGAACTCCCTTTTTCAATTCATGCCAGCGACGAGCCCCCACTAGGGCCGATTCTTCATCGCCTTGCGGGAGGAGAATACGACCTTGTGGTGATTGCAGCCAATGACTTCGACGGCCGCGCTCTCGCAGAGAGACTCGCGCGAAAAAGCCCGGTTGGCGTTTTAGTCATTCCTGGTAGGCCACCGACGCCCCCGCGCCGTATTCTCGCCTCCGTCGATTTTTCGGATTTATCCAAGCTCGTCCTTGATTGGTCCCAAGCCTTTGCCACCTTAGACCCTGCAGGAGACTGCAAGCTCGAGGCTATACACCTGACCAGAGTTCCTTCCACCGCGCGAGCAACCATGGCAATCAGCCCAGACGCCCTAAAAAAAATAGTCCTCGATACCGAGGCTGACAACTTGGCCTCTTTCGTGAGAGAACACTCCAAACAACCTAACAAGTGGAGACGCACATTACTCACTGGCTACTCCTTTGGAAAAGAAATCTCCAAGCTCGGCCAGCCTGCAGAAGGCGATCTCCTAGTCATCGGGTGCCAAGGCCGGAATGCTCTCTCCGTTGCAGTGCTTGGCAGTCAGGCAGCCGAAATCATTCGAAATTCAGAATGCCCCGTCCTTGTGGTGAAACAAAAGAACGCGTCTCTTGGATTCTTGCGCCAATTATTGGGACTTAGCCAATAGCCTGCTTCTCTGCTTCTCGCCGATTTCTGATCTCACGTTGATGTCCTCACCCCTCATTCTTCTCGCCCTTCCGATTCTCTGCCTCCTGCTTTTTGCGGTCGGGAATCGTCTCCCCAAACGATTGCAAAATTTGGTCGGAGTCCTAACCGCCCTAATCTTTGGATGCGGGGCGGCATGGCTCATTGCCTTCGATCTCAAGGGAGAGAGTATTCTCGTAGACAAGCCATGGGCTTCTGAGCTCGGTATAGACTGGGCGCTACGGCTCACCCCTTTCACCGCCTGGTTCGGTGCACTCATTCTCGGATTGGGCGCCTGCATCCAACTTTACGCCTGTTATTATTTCGAGAAAAAGCCGGGGCGCTTCACCTTAATGAGCTACCTCGCCATCTTCACCTCCGCGATGTTAGGGGTAATCTGGGCCGATAACTTTTACCTTCTCTTTCTTTTCTGGGAAGCGACCTCTCTTTTCTCTTTTCTCTTAGTGGGCTTTCACCATCAGCATGAAAAGACACGTGAGAACGCCTCGCAGGCGATGCTCATCACCCTCGGTGGTGGCGCCGCGCTACTCGCTGGGTTTATTCTTCTACAGCAAGGATTTGGCACTGCCAAAATCTCCGAACTTCTTTCCCAAGAAGCCCTACCCGAGGGAGGAGTGGTCACCGCTGGAATGCTCCTCGTCATGATCGGAGCTCTTACCAAGTCTGCGCAATGGCCGTTCCACTTTTGGCTACCCAACGCCATGGTTGGCCCCACTCCCGTCTCGGCCTTTCTGCACTCCGCAACCATGGTCAAAGCCGGTGTCTTTTTGCTCGCCACCCTTGCACCCATGATGAGCCAGCACCCCCTCTGGACTCCTCTCCTCGCCACTTCGGGAATCCTGACGATTGGCACCGCTGTTGCTCGTGCAATGAGAGAAGACGATCTCAAATCGATCCTCGCCTCGACCACTCTCGCAGCACTTGGCTTCCTTACCATCCTCGCCGCAATTGGCACCCCAGCAGCGCAGCTCGGCTTCGTTATCTTCCTAACAGCCCATGCACTGTACAAAGCCCCTCTCTTCCTCGCAGCAGGAAATCTAGAAATTCGGTTTGGGACACGACGGCTTTCGATGCTGAAAGGTGCCTTTCACACCGCCAAAATTACAGGTCTCGTAATCATCGTATCCGTTGCCTCTCTTCTTGGCGTGGCTCCGCTTCCTGGCTTCCTTGGCAAAGAATATCTCCTCAAGGCGACTTGGTATCACTCTCCCCTTCTCGCCATCGCTGTTGCAATCGCGGCAGCCGGTGTTCTGGGCCTCGGTCTCCGTACCGTTATTCCCATGCTTTCGCGCCAAGACCGTGTCGAACCCAAACGCGATCTTCCCCTCCCCTTGGCAATCGCAATGATTCTTCCCGCTCTGGGAGCCTTGCTCCTAACCTTCTCCCTTCCCCTTTCCAGCCATAATTTTTTAGGACCTGCCGCCACCGCCCTTGGCGCCGAAGCAGAAGCCTCCTACAAGCTATGGCATGGCTGGACTCCCGCTCTCGGACTGGGTATCAGCGCCCTACTTCTTTCTCTCTTCGTTGCGAAGGTTCTGTCGCGACCCAATCTCCCGCCTCTGCCCAACCTCTTTCTCCCCCTCTTCGAGAATCTCTTCAATCTCGGTATCGAAGCTCTGCGCAATCTCGCCAAGCAAATCGGAAAACTGTTAGAAAAGGGCTCACTCCAAAGTCACCTCGCCCTCATGCTGGTTGCCATTGGCTCGCTCGTCTTTCTCTCACTCCAACCCCAGACTTGGCCCAAAATTCAGTTCGGCGCCGATAGCAACGCTATCGCCTTCCTTTGCCTCGCCCCCCTCATTGCTTGTGCAGCCATCGTTGCCGCGCGCACTCGCGAAACACTTCCCTTGCTTGTCTCCCTCGGATTCGTTGGCTTGCTGGTTGCCTTTCTCTTCCTTTGGTTCAGCGCCCCCGACCTCGCTCTCACCCAGCTCCTAGCTGAAACCCTCACTCTTTTTCTCCTCGCCGTAGCTCTCATTAAGAGCCGGACCAGCGCGCAAGAACAGCATCCCAAAGAAAGTGTTTCCAAGTTCCTTCGGGTGGGAATCGCCACTGCCTCTGGAGTGCTCGTCACCGCTCTCATTCTCAAAGCGATTGCTCTCGATTGGGACCATCCCATCTCCGACTTCCACCTCGCCGAAAGTAAGCCCTCAGCCTACGGAGCGAATGTGGTCAATGTCATCCTCGTGGATTTCCGCGCCCTTGACACTCTGGGAGAACTTACCGTCCTCGTCATTGCTGCTTTAGGTGCGAACGCTGCCTTGGGGGCCGCCCGCACCAGAGCCGAAATCCCCGGCCAGTCTACGCCATGGATCGGCACCGGACTCACCGCCATCATCTCCATTCTCGTCGTTACCGCCGGTTGGCTCTTCTGGCGTGGTCACAACTACTCCGGCGGTGGCTTCGTCGCCGCTCTCATCCTGGCCTCTGCCTTTGGGCTCGCCATCCTATTCCAACGTGGTCGTCTCACTCCTCCAAAGTTACGTAAGCTCTCGCGAGGCCTCCTTGTCGCGGGACTCATCATCTCCTGCATCTCAGCGCTCTTGCCTCTCTTGATTGGGAAAACCTTCTTCACCGGACTCTGGTATCACCGAGGTGACTTCCATCTTGGAACCCCTCTCCTTTTCGACTTAGGGGTCATGCTGTCCGTCTTGGGCTTTGCCCTCAATTACCTCCGTCACTTCTACATCCCTCGCCCCCTTTAATTCATGGAAATCCTCGTTGCCATCACCATCGGCGTCCTCGTTGCGGCCGGAATCTATCGTCTCCTTGGAGGTAGTAAGACCGACGCTATCATCGGGCTCATTCTTCTCAGCCAAGGGGCCAACCTCATCATTTTCTCCTCGGGTGGGTTGAAACACAATGCGGCTGCCTTCGTAGGGAAAGGCCCCGTCAATGCCGCAGATTACGCAGATCCCCTACCCCAAGCCCTTGTCCTGACTGCCATCGTTATTGGCTTCGGCATCCTCGCCTTCCTTCTCACTCTTCTCATTCGCAGCTCTTCTAAATGACCCCAGAAAACCTCATCGTCTTAGCCCTTCTCGCGCCTCTCATTGGTGCCGTGCTGAGCTATTTTTTCCAAACGAAGAATCGCGTCTCCGTTGGGTGCGCTATCGTCGCAGCCTCCCTAGGCTTGTTCGCTTCTATCGGCCTTCTGCAAGCGACGGCCGACGGGTCGGTACACGCACTAGCGCTTGGGGGTTGGAAGGCCCCCTTTGGCATCGTGATGGTTGCAGATGTCTTTGCCAGCATGATGCTTGTAATTTGCCAACTCGTCGTCCTTGCCTGCCTAATTTACTCAGCCAAGCTACTTCCAGCACACTATCGCCGTCGGTCGGTCAATGCGCTCATCTTGACCCTTAGCCTCGGCACTACAGGCGCCTTCCTCACCGGTGACTTGTTCAACCTCTACGTCTGGTTCGAGGTTCTGCTGCTCTCGTCCTTCGCGCTGATGGCCATCGTTCCCGGCAAGGCCGCCCGAACAGGAACTTGGCGCTATGTAGTCATCAACTTAGTATCTTCCATCCTCTTTCTCGCCGCTGCGGGACTCATTTACGGAAAGACAGGAACTCTCAACTTTGCGGATCTCCACCTGCGTCTGCAAGACTCGCCCGACTCCTTCCTTCTCAACAGCTCTACCGCTCTCCTCGTGGGCGCTTTTGGAATCAAGTCTGCTCTCATTCCCCTCGCCTTCTGGCTGCCGGGCTCCTACCCCTCCGTCCCTCCCGCTCTCTCAGCCATGTTCGCGGGCCTCCTGACCAAGGTCGGTCTTTACGCCTTTTTCCGCATCTTCGGAATGGTCTTTGCGGTCGATAGTATCTTGCCCCATCAAACCGTACTCCTCGTGCTGGCCCTCCTCACCATGGTGGGTGGCGTACTCGGTGCGGTGGGTCAAAATGATATGCGGCGCATCCTCTCTTTTCATATCATCAGCCAGGTCGGCTATATGGCTCTCGCCCTTGCGATCTACACCCCCCTCGCCATCGCTGCCGGAATCTACTACCTCGTCCACCATATCGTGGTGAAGGCGAATCTCTTCTTCGTGACTGCTCTCGTCGAGCACCACGCCGGCTCGTCCAACCTCGAGACCATTCGCGGAGTGGCCCGCTCATCACCCATTATCGCTCTTCTTTTTGCAGTGCCTGCTCTCTCCTTAGCAGGCCTTCCTCCCCTCTCAGGATTCTTTGCGAAATTCAGTCTCTTAAAGGCAACTCTTGCCAATAGCGATTGGCTCGCCGCTCTCTTTGTCGCTTTAGTTGGAATTCTCACCATTTTCTCGATGCTGAAGATTTGGCGAAACCTCTTTTGGGGGGAAGCCGAGGAAGGCGCCTCCGAAGTGCGCAAGCCAGCCCCTCTCGTTCTTATTCTCACTTCCGGAGCCCTCGCAGTGGTCACCATCTCTATCGGAGTCGCTGCCGGTCCCGTCTTTGAACTCGCTCATACAGCCGCCCAGTCTCTCCTCGAACCCCAGGCTTATCTCGACGCCGTGCTAGGAACGCCTTCCAGCTCTACCATCTCTCCATGATCGCTCTACTCATCTTCCCCTTTTACTACCTCAAGGAAATCGTCGCCGGCGCGCTCTACGTGGGCTACGACGTGCTCACTCCTCGCTCTCGTATCAATCCTGTTCTCTTACGAGTCCCGATCGATCTTGATTCTCCCCGCAAGCGCCTTCTGCTTGCCAGCCTGATCACAATGACCCCCGGCACCCTCGCAGTCGATGAGGTCGACGAGGGACGCACCATTCTCGTGCACTCGCTCTACGGTGGCGACGACCCCGAGGGCACCCTGACGGAAATCAAAGAGCGCTATGAAAAACTAGTCGCTCGCCTCCCAATTTAGAATCTCACCCTACTCGTATGCTAGCAATCGCTTCCACTCTTCTCATCATCTCTCTCGTGATGACCCTCCTTCGCATCCTCACCGCTCGCACGGAAGTCGACAAGGTCATCGCGATTGATGTTCTCAGCTTTGAACTCATTGCCCTCAGTATTGTGTTGGCCTTCCACGACCGGAATGCTCTCCCTCTTCAATTTGCCTTCGTTCTTTCTCTGTTAGGGTTCATCTCTACCCTGATCCTCTCCCGCCTCTTTAAAACCAAAATTGCCTCCTCATGATCCTCCTTGCTGAACTCCTGATTCTACTAGGAAGCCTTTGCTTCATCATAGCATCCCTTGGACTGTTTCGGATGCCCGACGCCCTGGCTCGGCTTCATGCCGCAACGAAAGCCTCCTCCCTTGGTGTCGTTCTGATGATGACCGGTGCCATGATTCGCTTTCCTGAACCTTTTGTCATCTTTCTCGGCCTCGTTACCCTACTTCTCATCTTCGTCACCGCTCCTCTCGCCAGCCACGCCATCGCCATTCGCTTAGTAAAACGAGACTAAGACGGCAAGGCACAAAAAAGCGGCCCCGATCACTCGGAGCCGCTCTTCAAAATCAGATTAAGTGATTCGCTTAGAAGCTGAAGGTCACAACAGCACCGCCGTAGAGACCGTCAAAGTCAGTGAGTGCATCGAGACCTGAAGCACTGTTGTATGCGATGTAAGGAGAGAAAGAGATGTCCTCGCTCACAGCGTAGTCGAAGCTTAAAGAAGCATTGTAGTTCACGTAGCTGTCTCCACCGTCGGTATCAACAGTCGATCCGAGGCCCAATCCGAGAGAAGCAGAAAGCTTGTCAGAGATTTCAAACCCGTAAGAAGCGCTGAGCTCAGCCCAAGAAGGGTTTCCGATATTACCGTCGATCACTTGGTAGTAAGTAGCTCCCAACTCAAGGCCAGCATAGCTGGTGCTAAGGCTCACATAAGCTTCAGTGTTGTCCGCTCCGTTTTCGTCGAACTCATAATGGATAAATCCGAGAGCAACAGTTCCAACTCCAAGGTCCTTAGAAATCTCACCATAGATGTCGAGTTCGTCATTGAGCGCAGCATCAGAAGGGTTCGCGTACCAGATACCAGCACTCCAATCGAGTCCGCAGTCGCAAGAACCGCCGAAGTCGAGACCGTACTGATACATGCTGTCACCGAGGTCTTGTCCACGCCATACGTAGGTGGAGTTGTAGCCCACGTTGAAGGAGCTTTCGATTTCCGAATAAGCAAACCCAGTGAGGGCCATTGCACTGATTGCGCTAAGCGCGATTGTTTTTTTCATAGTCTGTCTGGTTATTTTGACTTCCCACTCCCCCCCGGGGCGCGGTGAACAGCGGTTTAATAACCGCTCGTCATTTAAGTCACAAGCATATCGTCTGCCAACTTGAGCCAAATTTCAATCATTTTATCAGGTAATCACGTATTCTTTAAAGTAAGTAAATATTGACTTTTAAGTTAGACGTGATGGCAACCCTGCCTTTCTCAGCCGGTTTTTAGCCTGAGCCACCGTATAATCACCAAAATGAAAAATACTCGCAGCCAAAACAGCATCTGCTCGTCCCTCTTTGAGAACATCGACTAAATGGTCGAGATTTCCTGCTCCTCCACTGGCGATGACCGGCACCCCAACCGCATCACTCACTGCGGCCGTCAGCTCGATATCATAGCCGTTTTTCGTACCATCGGCATCCATGCTTGTAAGTAAAATCTCGCCAGCGCCTCGGTCTGCCACCTCCTTGGCCCACTCGATGGCATCGAGGCCTTCGACCGGGTTACGCCCCCCATGCGTGTAGACTCCCCACTTGCCCGGCCCTTGCTGCTTGGCGTCGATAGCCACTACAATCGCCTGATTTCCGAAAGTACTGGACCCCTCATCAATCACTTGAGGCCGATGAATCGCTGCAGTGTTAATCCCGACCTTGTCGGCACCCGCTCCTAGCATGATACGCATATCCTCCACTTCACGAATCCCGCCCCCCACCGTCAAAGGTACGAAGCAACGCTCGGCCGTGCGCTCAACGACATCCACCATCGTCGCCCGACCATCAGATGAGGCCGTGATATCAAGGAAGACAATCTCATCCGCCTCCTGCTCGTTATAAGCCACAGCCGACTCCACCGGATCACCGGCATCAATCAGGTCCACAAAGTTAACGCCCTTCACCACCCGACCATTGGTAACGTCGAGACAAGGGATGATTCGTTTGGCAAGCATGGCGCTGATTAGATTCTAAAGACCCCAAGCACCAACCTTTTTCTCTCGGGCCGCCTGCTCCATCGCCTTCAAATAGGTCTTTTGGTCACGATAACCACGGCCTTTGGGTAAATCAGCCCCACGCGTGTGAATCCGTGCCAGACCGCTCCCCACCAAAAGTTCGTGCAAATAAACCTCTTTCCCCTCCCAAGGCACCACCACCAGACAATACTTGCGGTCTGGGCCATAGACATCCTCCCACTTGGTCAAAACCTGAAAGTCGTTTTTCGACAAAAGCTTCTTCACGAGGTTCTTCCCCGCTTTCCCCACCGTGGTCGTCTCGTCTTGACCCAACCCTCCAAAGTAGTCCCCCTGCTCAGCAATCCGCTTACCATTGCTCTCTCCTCCGCCATAGGTCTTATATTGACTCTCGGGAGTATCGACAAAGTAGAGGCGAAACTCAGTCTCCCCCTTCTCGTGCTTCACATGGAAGCTGTCGCCATCGCTATTGCGACCCGTGACCAAGCGACAATTTTTCAAGTGTGTCCAATCTTCGACCTGCGTCTCAACCTTCGAAAAACTCTCCGTTGAAACATCACCAACGGGCACCCTTGCTCCCGAACCTCCGCCGCCGTCTTTCTCAAGAAGACCTTTCTCCTGCAAAAACCAGACGACCGCTGCCACCAGCAACCCGATGATAATCCTACCGAGACTTTTCTTATTTCTCATATCAAACTTTCCAACCAGTGTTCACGAACCCGAACCAAATCATTCCCAAAATACCCGCCGCGAAACAGTAGTAAGCAAAGTAAGCGAACTTCCCGCGACGAATAGCCGCCAGCACGAGATAAACAGCAAAAAGGCCACTCAAAAAGGCCGCCAGCGCACCCAGAGTATAGGGCAACACCAAATCATTGGAGAGCTCGGCGAAGGAATCCTTCTCCTTCACCACCGCACCCGCAATCGCTGGAATCGACATCAAGAAAGCAAACTCAGCCGCCTTCTCCGGCTTCACTCCACTCAGGAGACCCGCCGTAATCGACGAACCACTACGCGAAATCCCCGGCAAAATCGCAAAGGCCTGACCCACGCCCATAAAGAGCGCTGTCTTCCAAGAAAGCTCCTTACTCTTAGCCTTAATCACCTTGGGAGCCAACAAAAGAGAACCCGTCACCAAAAGCAAGCCGCTCACCAGCACCGGATTTTCGTAAGCAGATTCAAAAAGATCTCCCAGTGGAGTCAGCACCAAAATCACTGCCGGCAGTGTCGCCAGAAAGAGATAGAAAATCCACTTTCGCTCATCCTCCATCTCTTTGGTCCAAAGCGAACGAGTCAGGGCCCAGAGCTTTTTGCGAAAATAAACCAAGACACTCAAGAGCGTCCCTACATGAAGAACCACCTCGAAAAGAATTCCATCTGATTCAACACCTAACAAAAACTGCGTAAGAACGATATGCCCTGACGACGAGATCGGCAAAAACTCCGCCAACCCCTGCACGATACCCACCACGATAGCTTCCCAAATTTCCATAAGTCTAAGGCATCAGCGACACCGACGCTAAAATGCGTGCTTTCCAATCCCGCAAAAAGCCCCACCACCGTCATTTCTTCTGCCGACCCTCCTCTCATGAAAGCTGATTTCTGCCGAAGCACGCTGCTTTTAGGGCCTTTCGAAGCTCGAAAGGCTCGTTCTTGGAAAAACAACACCCCGAAGAAGCTGAATTATGAACCCAAAAAACCAATCACCGCTTCCCCCACCAAAGTCCCTGTCGCGAAACACCCCTGCATCAAATACCCCCCCGTAGGGGCTTCCCAATCGATCATCTCTCCCGCAACAAAGAGACCGGGGAGACTCCTCACCATCAGACTCTCATCGAGCGCATCCCATCGTACCCCGCCCGCAGACGAAATCGCCTCTGCAATCGGCCGCGGCTGACTCACCGGAAGGCAACACCCTTTCGTCACCTTTGCCAAATCCACTGCCGATTCGAATGGCCCATACTGCCAATCCAAGATCGAGCATGCCTCCGCACTCAACTTCCAACGCACTCGAGCCTCGCCCAAAAAATCACGCCGCGCCGACTCCATCTTAGCCACCAACTTGTCCTCCGTAAAGGTGGGCTTAAAATCAATCAACAAAGACGGCTCCTTCATCGCCTTCAAAGCTGGTCCCAACTGATAAATGGGCCCGCCCTCCAAGCCATACTTGGTGATCACTAACTCCCCCTTCACCTCTTCCTCGCCCACCCGAAGAACCAAATTCTTGAGCGCACTCCCCTCATGCAAAGCCAACACCTCTTCAGGCCATGAAACCTCCCAACCACAATTCGCCGAGGTAAGAGGATTCACCCCCACCCCCAAACCCGCTAACAAATTCACCCAGCCCCCATCCGATCCCGTCTGAGGCCACGAACCCCCACCCAAAGCCAGCACCACCGCATCAGCCTCCACCATCTGCTCGCCATCCTCATGCTCGAAGCGCAAGTGATAACGCCCATCATGCTCCAAGCCCACCAAACGATGCTTCACCGCAAAGGTCACCCCTTGCTCCTTCAACCGCTTAATCCAAGCACGCAAAAGAGGGGCCGCCTTCAAAGCCTTGGGATAAACCCGCCCGCTCTTCGCCACAAAAGTGCCGACCTCCAAACGCGCTGCCCAGCCTCTAATTTTTTCATTATCAAAACTTCCTACCACTCGCTCCCAAAACCCCTCCGGTTGCTCCGGTCCACGATACCGAGTCACAAAGGTCTCCAGTTCCTCCGCGTGAGTAATGTTGAAACCACCTTTTCCCGCCACCAAAAATTTCCGCCCCACCGACCGCTTCGCCTCATAGAGCGTCACCGACAATCCCGCCGCAGAAGCAACCTCCGCCGCGCGCAGACCTGCTGGACCTCCCCCAATGATGGCCAATTTTTTCCCTCGTTCGCTCAAGGCTTCATCCTATCTCGGAAGCAAGCCGCTGTCGATACGGAGACGCCTCGACAAATCTGATTCACGGACGATGATACCGCATGAATCTCCTTCTCACCGGCGCGAACGGCTACATTGGCCTGCGCCTCCTGCCCGAACTCCTCGCGGCGGGACACACCGTCACCGCCCTCGTTCGTGACAAGCGGCGTTTCCCCTCGGAAGAATTCGGTGATGCCGGAGACCGACTCCAAGTCATCGAAGGAGACCTCCTCGACAGCGAAAGCCTCCCCCCGCTCCCACCCAAACTCGATGCCGCCTACTACCTCATCCACTCCATGGGTTCATCCGGCGACTTTACTGCACGCGAAGAACAAACCGCCCATAACTTCTCTCACTGGCTTCAAACCGGAGACTGCGAGCGCATCATCTATCTCGGTGGCCTTGGCGACGACGAAAGCGAACTCTCGAAACACCTCAAGTCCCGCCGCAACGTCGAAGATATTCTCGCTGCAGGCAAAGCCGACCTCACCGTCCTGCGCGCCTCCATCATCGTCGGTTCAGGTTCTGCCTCCTTCGAGATCGTGCGCGACTTGGCGGAGAAGCTCCCCGTCATGATTTGCCCTCGCTGGGTCAACACCCGCTGCCAGCCCATTGCCATTCGCGATGTCATTCACTATCTCACCACTCTCCTTTCCACCCCTGCAACCCGCAGCAAAGTCTTCGACATTGGTGGCCCCGAAGTCCTTCGTTATCGCGACCTATTGGCAGGTTACGCCAAAGTTCGCGGCCTCTCCCGACACTTCATCCCCGTTCCCTACTTCAGTCCCAATCTCTCCTCCTGGTGGCTTTACCTCATGACCTCCACCCGCTTCTCCCTTGCGCAAGCGCTGGTTACCTCCATGAAGAACGAGACCATCTGTCGTGAAAACGAGATCCGAAAACTGATTCCACATGAGCTCTGCACCTACCAAGTCGCCGTCGAACGCGCCCTCTCTCGCATTGCTCAAAACCGCGTTCCCTCCAGCTGGACCGACGCCCTGTTAGACGACCGAATGGACCCCCGCTTCATGAAGGCGATCAAAGTCCCTGAGC
The DNA here is from genome assembly GCA_051251855.1 of Roseibacillus sp. Lineage (GTDB taxonomy): Bacteria > Verrucomicrobiota > Verrucomicrobiia > Verrucomicrobiales > Akkermansiaceae > Roseibacillus. Next base: position 184,876 of record JBPOGI010000005.1, on the reverse strand, counting down.
ACGGTATCTACTACGATAGCCAAGAGACCCCTCTCACTACCGAAAAAGAAGCCACCCTCGATGCTATCTGGGCCTTGGGAGGCGAAAAAGGTTGGCCTTCCATGAACTGGGCTTGGAGCTTCCGAGGCTGGGTCGATCGTCTTGTGGGTGGAATTGGCCTCCGCAGAGGACGCCGCCACCCAACCGAGCTCCGACCCGGCGACGCCCTTGATTTCTGGCGCGTTCTCGTCGCCGACCGAGAGGCCGGACGCCTCATGCTCTATGCCGAAATGAAACTCCCCGGCGAAGCTTGGCTCGAGTTCCAAGTGAAAGATGGAACCCTCTCTCAAACCGCCACCTTTCGCCCCCAAGGCCTCCTCGGAAGACTCTACTGGTTCTCGGTCCTTCCCGCGCACTGGATCCTCTTTCCTCAAATGGCCAAACGCCTCGCCGCAGGTCGCTAACCCAATAAGAATCCCAAACTCGACACCACTTGAAGCATCACCTAGCCTTCCCCCTATGAAGCTCCAAAATCTTTCCATTGCAGCCATCATTCTCACGAGCAACGCCGGCGCGGTCACTCTCAATCAAATCGACACCTTTGACTCAGGCCTCGCTGCTTGGGGAAACAACGCCGGAAGCACCTCGGTCCAAGACACCGGCCTTGCGGGAGGTTCTTACCTTCAAGTAACCTCCTCAGGAGGAGGTGGGCGCGGTTCCCGTCTAGCCACTTTCAACAGCTCACAATGGACCGGCGACTATCTCACATCCGGCGTCACCGGCTTCAACCTCGACGCCCTCAATGGAGGGACTGATTCACTCAACTTGCGCTTCGCCTTCGACGGCCCCGGCGGTTGGTTTATTACTTCGAGCGCCTTGCTCGCCAATTCTACGAGCATCTCCGACCTGCAATCCTTCTCCTTTTCAATCGAGCCCGGAGACGTATCAGCAGCAGGTTCTTCCGGAACTGGAATCTACGCAGACACCTTCTCCAACGTCACCGAATTTGAAATCCTCGCAGCAGCCAGCATTCCAGGCGAAGGCGGTGGAGGAAATCTCACCGGCGACCAAATCGATGCCACCCTCTGGATCGACAACATCCAGGCCATTCCAGAGCCCAGCGTAGCAGTCATCTCAACAATTGCTCTCCTCGGCTTCGCCATCCGCCGTCGCCGCTGACAACTGCGGCCCGCTCCTAAGAAATTAGTCTCGTGCAAACGGTAACAGAGCTGTGAGAACAACTCCAACCACCCAAAGCCAAACACCTTGTCCCACGAAATAAGGATAAACCATCAAAGCAAAGCCCAAGACCCAAGGTTGCCAATAGCCCTTCATTTTGCCCCAAGCGCAGGCAATCATTCCTATCCCTCCGAATAGAATCCAACCGATGATATCTGCCTCGGTGATTCCAAACATGCAAGTTAGTCTTGAACCCTCTGAATCCCGTTAGGGAGTTGTTCAAAGTCGGAGACGGGAATCTCTCTAATCCCCTTATCGGGGCGACGGTCAAGCAAGAGCGGAGCCGCCAACCTCTTGATAGTGGCGGCATGCTCATCGCCATGGTTCACAACTTCCCCTCCCGTGGCAAGAAGGCCCAAAGCGAAACAGAGCTTATAGATGGTAGTCATGATACTGGTAACCGAAACACTGGAACGGCGTTTCCAATTAATTAAGACCCCCGACTATTCAATCCGTTCAAACAAAAAGAAGACGAACTTCAGATCGCTACCAAAAACTGTCCAGATAGAGGTCCTCGACCTTCTTGCGAGCCCACGGAGTCTTGCGGAGAAACTTCAAACTCGATTTAATCGACGGGTCGGCGAGAAAGCAATTGATACGAATACGGTAGCCCAGCTCAGACCATCCATATTCTTCCACCAGCTTGGTCAAAATGGTCTCTAAGGTAAGACCGTGCAGAGGATCGTTGGACTTCCCCTCACTCATCACTCTCTGGCACCTCAGGAACGAATAACTCGGCACTCCGAATCAAGCGGCAAAACTCTTTCTTCGTCACTTTATGCACTGTGCCCTCTCGAGTCTCCCAGTCCGTGATGTGCTTGTATTCGATGGCCAGCCGCTGCCAGGTAACGATACGATAATAATCTTCGCCTGCTTTCCAGACTTGTCCTTGTTCGAGTTTTTCCACGGAGGGTCTATTTCTAATTAGGGTCTTGATCGGAATCTTCTTCGGAAGATTCACCATCTTGTTCAGGAGCGGACTCCTCAGATTCTTCGCTTACAGGAAGAGTATTCTCCCAACGGAAGAGTTCTACCCCCTCCTTCACGCCACCGATCTCACCTAACAGGCTCTGACACCTCTCGCGAATATCGTCGTAATTCGGGGGTCGGTGAGGCTTCTCGGCTGTTCCAGGGAAGCAAATGTAAGTAACTGAAAGGTCGTTCACAGGACGACGATAAGGACTCGACCGGCTATCAATCTGGCGGGCCAATCTCAGCGAAGCCTCGCCAACCTTAAAGGTGGGCCCAGCATCCCCCACGATCGCAGGATAGAGAATTCCTTCATGGAGAACAACCGCGTAGTCACCCACCTTCGGCCCCCACTTGTCCCCTACCCTCGGCCCGCTGAGATTCAATTTATCAAGAATGATGTTCATCGGAATCACGATGAAAGGATCGTAGTCAGCAATGAGGAAACTGCGGCGTTTCATTTCCTCAATACGTGGCAGAATCACACTCTTGATCCGCGAGCGAACCCAATCCTTTCGGTCCTTATCCACACTTGAGTCACCCAGCTCTCTTTTCGCGACAGCCAGACGACGCTCATAGCCTTTGATGAGGGGATTAGGAACATTGCCAACCTTGGCCCACCCGTAACTCGTAGTCGGCTGATAGTAGGTCGAATTTACGATATCATCAGGCATCTCAGGTAAGCGATCTCCATCGGAACCGTCACTCACCACATCCATGTCTCCCTGCAATAAAAAGACCTTGCGACCGTTATCGGCCGTCAAATTTAGCATCGTCTGACAGTCGAAAAAATTATGGGAGGTCAGCAAGCTTCCCAACTTTGCGGAGTCGTCTTTGAGGCGGCTCGTTTTGTTGCTGTAGAGCTTCTCGAAAAAATTAGAAATGGTCGCATCCTCAACGAGTGGAGCGAGACCAGGTAAGAGAGAGCCCAAGGCTGGACTGCCCACTTGCAACTCTTCAAGAGTGGTTGCCGCACGAGGAACACGGACCGTGAGAACGTGCTCTGCCTTATAGGCCGATTTCTCTTTTCTCTCCGTGGTCGCCAATCCGCCGTTCTCCAACTCTAGCCGAGAACGAAACGAAAAACCCTTCGAGGTTTCCCTCAAGTCGGCATCACTCGAGACTCCAAGGTTGGGGGTCGGTGCAGGCGGCTTCTCCACCTCCACAATTTTTTCCACCACCTTGATCACTTCTTTCTCAACAGGAACTTCCACGATTTTTTCCACCGTTTCTGTCTGAGGCTTACGCAGACCAAGAACTACCACCAGCACCGCGAGAACCGTGCAGAGGATTTTCCAAATCGTATTTTTATTGGGGGACGATTTCATTATTTTACTCAAGAAGCTTTTGACGACGGGGGCGAGAACTCATCATGAGGCGAATCGCAACCATCGGCAGTAAAGAAATACCGGCGGCGGCGAGCGCAACTTTCCAACCCGGATAAACAGTTGCCCGACCAGCCTCGAGAGCGGCCAATGATTCCGCAACCACCTGTTGCTTGGAAACGTAGAAATTTTTGCGACCACCGGGCATTCCTGGGCCACCCTCCTCTCGCGCGGCGATGCCTCCGAACTCCGTTTGCACCGGACCAGGACAAACCGCGAGGACCTCCACCCCCAAGTCGCGCACCTCCATCCGAAGTGCCTCCGAAAAGCTGCTCACATATGCCTTTGTCGCCGCGTAGACAGCAAAATCAGGAATCGGTAGAGTGCTCGCCAGCGAACTCACATTGACGAAGGCGCCTCCTTCACGCGCAATCATGGAAGGCAAGAAAAGATGGCACAGGTGAGTGAGAGCTTCGCAGTTCACCCGCAGCATGGCCTCGTTGCGGGGCCAGTCAGAGGTTTGAAATTCGCCGTAATCTCCCAGACCTGCATTATTTACGAGCACATCCACCTCCCAACCCTTTTTGGTCACTTCATGATGAAGCCGCTCCCGCTCACTGGACTCACCAACATCGGCCGTCAAAACGAGAACTTCGACGTCGAACTTTGCTCGCAGGTTCGTCGCAACTTCTTCCAATCGTTCTTCGCGACGAGCAACCAGAATCAGCCGAGAAAGCCGAGATGCAAGCTGGGTGGCAAACTCCTCCCCTAGACCGGCGGAGGCACCAGTGACGAGGGCTGTTTCGTATGACGTGCTCATGCGAGAAAGGTGGCTGCGGGATTCAAAGTTTCAAGCTCCCATGCTGACTACCGAGAATCATTCCCAATCAAACGAGCGGCCTCGGTGGCGCTGATCTCAGTGACCTCAATCTCCGTGCTCCTCCCTCCCATGACATGAGGTTCTGACAAGCCTCGAACCGAACTCACCAGAAAGTATCCAGTCGCTTGGGGTCGAAAGTCAAAAACGAGAGGCTTAAGAAGCTCGGTATAAGGCCCCCAACCAAAATGCATCGTCCGAACTCCAGGTTCGACATCAATCACTGCAAAGCGGCGAATGCTTCGAATCTCAAGTGCCAACTTATGGTCCACCGAGAAGACCATCGGAAAAATACGCCAAGTCTTAGGAGACTGGTCAAAAATGAGGACCAAGCGCGCTTTCCCCGCCGGAACAGATGGCAAGGCCTCAAAGGAGGTCTCCTCCTGATTGGTAAACTTCGAGGATGGCTGACTACATCCGCTTAATATCCAAAGAAAAAGCGACGTCAGGAAGATAAACCCAACGTCGCTTTTCATAAAATGTGAGGACAAGAACTATGCAGGCTGCTGCTGACCTTTTTCGTCAACTTGCACCACGCGGAGAGGAATGCGCACCGCGAGTTCATTATCAAGAGTGATATCTACCGAGTAAACTCCAGTCTTCTTAAACTCGAGGCCTTGAAAATTTACGATCAGGTTACGAGTTACGAAAGCAACATCATCAGGCATCTTCACGGGAAGATCCGCCTTGATGGGCATTTGTGGGTTCACTGCGGCACCGTCCTCGTCAATCAGGCTAATGAGCATGGTGTGCTCGCCATTGTCTTCGGGGGTCATACAAACTCGCATCGCAAGCGCGCAGGAAGGATGACGAACAGGAAGCTCACGAGCAGCGAGAGCGTCAAAGGGAGCAACCACGGTCATTTTTCCTTGGTGGTCGGCAGCGTAGTCACAGAGAGTGGCAATTTGAAAATCCATAATCGGCCCCTTAACTGCCTGCCCAGCGCCCTGAGGTCCAGCCCTTTTTCCAGAGATTACTGCGAGGGTCTATTCGAATCGCCGCAGGCCTAGGAAGCCGCCCCCAATTCCGGGCGATAGGTTCTCATCCAATCCAACTCGATCTGAAAGTCCCCCTCCTTCTTATCGCCTATCAGAATACCCAATTGGCTCACTTGAGAGAAATCAAGCACATGACCGCTCAGCATCTGACCACGCCAACCAGGCTTCATCTCCTCAAAGGGCACCCTCACTTCAATCCACTCTCCCGCCTTCGTCTCAAACTTTCGTTGATAGGAAACCAAGGAGCCTCGATGCCTCGCATCCGTCGAAAGCCTCAATTGATAGGTTCGGCCATCCCCCTTCACTCGCAGCGCAATTCCCTCCGCACCCGTAAAATCATAGAGACCACTCTTGGTTCTCACCGACGAAAATCCGCCATTATTTTCCAGGGAAAGAGTCCCAGAAAAAACCATCACTCCATCCTTCATTTCTGCGGCCCCTTGCGAAAGCCCACCCATCACCCCGTCATTGACGGAACGCCATTCCGGTTCCGTTTCCGAGTCTTCAAACTGCAACACAAACTCAGGCGAACTCACACTCGCCAATTCACTTGCTTCTGAGTCTGCCAATAAAGATGTCGAAGTTGCAAAAGCCATTGCTAAAGGTATCCATTTCATAACCGAGCAAGTTCACCTCAAACGGCAACCTGTCCAATGATTTCGAAAAACGGCATCAGCTCATAATCAATTGATACCCCACCACCATGAGCAGAACGTCTACGCAAAGGTGGCTCAGCCAACATCCCAAGAGCGTTCCCTGTTTTTGATAGAGCAAAGTCCAAAGAAAACCTCCCACCGCCACACAGAACGCTAAGAAAATCGCCAAGGGAGGGTCAAAAAACTGCCAAGTGACAACCAGGTGGTGTGCCGCAAAGGCCAAAGCCGCGAGGACGTGACTCGCCATCTCCCCCACCCGCCCCCGCAATTTTCCAAAAACAAAACCACGCCAGTAATATTCCTCCAAGGCTGAGTGAAAGAGAGAAATGAAGACCGCAAAGAGCAGAAAATGCTCCGTAAAGCCCAACAACTCACCCTTCTCCTGAATCGGACCCGCCCCCGCCCGAATCATCTCCCCAACCGGCGAAACCATTAACAACACTCCCGCACCACAAATCAAAAGTCCCGAGCCCATTCCCCAGCCCATCACCTTCTTCCAACTCACTACCGGACGCTCCGTGAACAAGTCTTTCCACCCCACAAAGCAGAGCGGATAGACCAGCGTAAAGACTTTGGTCGCACCATAGGTCAATTGCGCAAAGGCGTTCCCAGGCAACCACACGAAATAAAATAAGGACCCCAACAAGGGGACCAAAAGAGCAGGCAACAAGTAATGCCACGCGAGAGCTGAAGACTTTGTTTCGTTCATCAGCAAGAAACTACCAAAACGCTGGCCATTAACCTCATCGATAACCTCGATACGAACATCACTCTCACCTATAGCATCTCAACCTCTTGAAGCTACTCCTCAATCGCAGCCGGGACCGCTTCTTCTTGGTCAGCAGCAGGCTTAGAAACAGCCTCTCTCGCGGCATCATCATCCGGAGTCTCAGCTTTGGCACCAATTTTAGCCATAATCTCATCCTTAAACTTGTTAAAAAAGCGACCCACCATCGGTGCCGCATAGCTTCCTCCGCTGACCGACTGACCAGGCGTCCCTTCATACAAAATCGCGAACGCATAGCGCGGATTCTCATCGGGTAAGAACCCCGCAAACCACGCCAACTCCTGTTTGGTCTTCCCTGAACCCCGCCATTGCGCGGTTCCCGTCTTACCAGACACCCGACAGAAGCTCGTTCCACCCTTCTTACCCGTCCCATAACTGGCATTCACCACCTGCATCATCCCCTTACGAACAATTCGACTCGAACGATCCGTAATACCTAAAGAATTTCTCTTCGCTGGCTTCGTCGCTTCCAAAACCGCTCCTTTCGAATCCCGAATCTCTCGAATCAATCGCAATTGCGGCAGATTCTCGCCATCGCCCAGAGCCGCCATCGACTGCGCCACCTGCAATGGCGTCGCCGAAACATAACCCTGCCCTATCGCCGAGTTCGCGGTGTCACCATCCGTGAAGGGACGGCCTTCTTTCTCTTTCATATACTCCTGAGTCGGAATCAGACCGGGCGCCTCATTGTAAAGCGGCACCCCCGTGCGGACCCCATAACCCATCCGGCGTGCCACCGAAAGAAACGCCGTCGGCCCCACCTTCATCCCTACTTGATAGAACCAAGGATTGTTCGAAGTTGCCAGAGCCTTCTTCACGTCCACCATTCCAGCGTGCTCCTTACTATGGTTGTGAAACTTGCGAGAGCCAATCGTGACGTAGGGCGGGCAATTGAACTTCGTCCACTCTGTAATAACCCCTGTCGTCAAAGCTGTCACCGCCACCACGGGCTTAAAGGTTGAAGCCGGAGGATAGGCTCCTTGATACGCCCTAGCATACATTGGAGAGGCCTTATCTTCACGTAACCTGTTAAAATCTTCGGACGAAATAGCAGGAATCCACTTGTTGATATCGTAGCTGGGACGCGATGCCAGCACCAGAATCTCTCCCGTCTCGATATCCAATACCACAAAGGCTCCCCTCCGGCAGGACCTCTTCAGCACCGACTCTGCGTGCTCCTGCCAAGTGAGGTCCAGAGTCGTCACTACTGTATTTCCAGTAACAGGCAACTGGGTCAATTCCTCAGCGATTCGCTCCCCAGATTCGCTCACACTTAAGGTCAACTTCCCCGGCTGCCCCGCCAACTTCTTCTCCAAAGTCCTCTCCAAACCTTCCTGACCAAAAGTTTCCTCCCACATTGGCTCCCCTTCCTCAATCGGTCCCTTTGGCAACTTCCCTCGACTGCGCACATAGCCAATGACATGGGCCGCTGTCGACTTCGCAGGATAGTCACGCAAGTCAACTTTTTGGAATCTTAACCCCTCCTTTAGCTTGGGCTCCAACTCCCCTTTTTGCTTTGATTCCGCCAAGTAAGGCAGAAGCATCGGCACCCAACGACGCTCTTGGTAGTGGCTCATAAGCGCTTCATCTTTGACGGCGACCTCTTCCCCTGCCAGTTCCACCACTTGCTCAAGCCTTTCCCGTGACCATTTCAACACCTCCTCATTCGTCACCTCTGCGGAGAACTGTGGAAATTGCAGAGCAAAGTAATAAACCTCTCGATTACCAGCCATCACTCGACCATTCCGATCCGTAATGGAACCGCGCGGAGCCGGAATCTTCCGAGTAATCACGCGAACAGCATCCGCAGGCGCTTTCTTTTTTTCAGGAAAAGCAGCCCCACCCTCATTGGCATCAGCCCCCAAGAAGGCGCACCCACAAAGCCAAGCTCCCACTACGAGAAGCGCGTTCAGCGACTGATTTGTTTTCATCACCTTCCATTCAATGAAAACGTTTAGCCCAGCGCAAGAACTCTACTCAGAAAGGTTTCGAACCTCCCCACCGAACAAATCGAAAACCTATTCCACAATCGGCAGGGCAGGAATCGCACCCGACTCGGTTGTTGGCTCGAGTGCAGGGACCACCTCTTCTTCGATATCATCGGGCACAGGCACCGCTCGCAATAAGCCCTCGTTCTCAGGGGCACGCTGCAAGGGACGAAGAGTAGGGGTATTGTTGAGCATCCCTCCATTAGAACCTTCGTCAGCTCCTCCAGGCTGTGGCGTTGGCATTGTTCCCGCACCGTCGATAGGAAGCGCTCGTAGAATGAGCTCGCGCTGTTCGTCGCGCTCCATCTCCTCTGCACTATCATCGACCTCCTCTTCCTCCATCTCATCAGTTGGCAAAGCGATTTTGGTGCGCGCTTTCTGCATAATTTCGCCCGAAAAGCGATTGAAGAAACGACCCACCATTGGTGCGGCATAGTTGCCTCCACTCACCGACTGACCAGGAGAACCTTCGTATAAAACCGCAAAGGCAAAACGTGGATTATCGTAGGGTAGAAACCCCGAAAACCAAGCCAGCTCCTGCTTGTTACGGCCGCTACCACGCCACTGCGCGGTTCCCGTCTTACCGGCCACCCGGCAAAAACTCACTCCCCCTTTTTTACCTGTTCCGTATTTTGCATTAACCACCTGCATCATACCCGTGCGTGCAATACGAGCGGAACTTGCGGTAATACCTAAAGAATTTCTCTTCGTCGGCACGGTGGCCTCCAACACTCCTCCTTCGTGGTCTTGAATCTGACGAATCAATCGCATCTGAGGCAGAATTTCACCATTACCCAGCGCCGCCATCGCCTGCGCCACCTGCAAGGGCGTCGCCGCCACATAGCCTTGTCCAATCGCGGAGTTAGCGGTATCACCATCGGTGAAAGGGCGACCCTCCTTTTGAATCATATACTCCTGAGTGGGAATTCTTCCAGGGGACTCATTGTAAAGCGGAACACCCGTCCGAACCCCAAAGCCCATTCGCCGAGCCACTGATAAGAACGAAGTCGGCCCCACCTTCATTCCCACTTGGTAAAACCATGGGTTGTTCGAAATTGCCAGCGCGAGCTTCACGTCCACCATCCCCGCATGGCGGCTGCTGTGGTTATGAAACTTGCGAGAACCGATTGTAATAAAGGGTGGGCAGTTGAACTTCGACCACTCGGAAATCTCACCTGTAGTCAGCGCCGCCACCGCAACCACAGGCTTAAAAGTTGAAGCCGGTGGATAAGCCCCCCGAAAAGCGCGCGCGAACATCGGTGACGTCTCATCTTCGCGCAGCTCATTGTAATCGTCGGTCGAGATGAAAGGAATCCACTTATTAATATCGTAGCTCGGGCGCGAAGCCAAAACGAGAATCTCACCCGTCTGAATGTCGACCACGACGAAGGCACCTCGGCGACAAGAACGCCTTAACACTGATTCCGCATGCTCCTGCCATGTCAGGTCCAAAGTAGTCACCACCGTATTGCCAATCACCGGAGCCTTCGTCAGCTCGTCTTGGAGACGGTCGCCGTTTTCATCCACCAGCAAGGTCCATTCCCCGGGCGTCCCCGTCAGCTCATCATCAAGGGTATTCTCGAGCCCCTCTTCGCCATAAGTCTGTTCCCAAATAGGCTCATCAGAAAGAATCGGCCCCTTGGGCAACTTTCCTAAACTACGCACATAGCCAATAATATGTGCCGCTGCTGACTTGGCAGGATAGTCCCGCAAGTAAATCCCCTGAAACTGAAGACCTCGCATCAACTTCGGCTCCCAGCGTGACTTCTGATCCCCATCAGCCAAGTGAGGTAAAAGCATCGGCACCCAGCGGCGCTCACGATAATGCGCAAGAAGATCCTTATCCTTAACGGTCACCTCTTTGCCCACCAACTCAGCCACCTGATCCAAGCGCCGCTGAGACCACGCAATGACATCCTCATCCGTGACGTCGTTAGCGAACTGTGGAAACTGAACCCCAAAATAGTAGGCCACCTTGTTGCGCGCCATGGGACGCCCCTTCCGGTCGGTGATAATTCCGCGCGGCGCAGGGACGATACGAGTAATGGCTCGCGCATTTGTACGCGTTTCAACCGAAGCATCCTCCGGTCGACGACGCCGTTGACCGTCAAAATCGGCAATCATCAAAGCCTGCTCACGGAGCTCCAACTCCTCTGGGCTCAACTCTGGCTGGGCTGCCGCTTCTTCTTGGGCAGGACAAAAAACTGTCGCCCAAGCGAGGAAAATTATCGCGATTTGCTTCATTTGATTTCAACTACGATGCATCATTTTTGGGTCTTTGCGAGCCCTGAGAACGGCAACACCTTTGGAGGGACTTTCTCCCTTTATAAAACGCCACGTTCTTCTCATTTCATCTAGAAAAGTCGCCCTCAACACTCACAACGCCCCTTTTCCAGAACAATTCACACAAAAGTCCGCTTCTTTTCGGTAACATCCCCTCTTATCGTTCCTCTATGCCAGCGGTAGTGCTTCTTTTTGCTCTTCTCATTCTCCCCTTACCCGCGCAGGAAAAGTGGCCCACTCACTTTGAGACCACCCCGCCTAAACTCAAACGACTACCCAATAAAGATGAGGCCCTCGCTTGGGAAACCCCTCACTTCATCCTCGTCAGCGAGACCGAACTCCCCAAGCAGCGGCTTCTTGATTTTACCCAAGTCATCGAGAGCGTCCCCCGCCTCTTCCAATCCCTCCCGCTTTCACTTTGGGTCCCTCCCCAAGACTCCAAGGTTGAAATCCGGCTCTGCCGAGACGAAACCAGCTTCGTCGCAAGAGGAGGTCCTCTCGGAGCAGCAGGTTACTACCACGGCCGACAAGCAATCGTCCTCGTCCGAGGCGACTTACTGCTCAACCCTCCTCAAGCAACTGGAACAAGCTTGCAGCTGAGTCCCGATGGCGACCTCCTGATCCATGAGCTTTGCCACCTCGCCATGCATCGATACGGAGCCATCCCCCCGTGGTTAGCCGAAGGAATCGCCGAGTATTTTTCGAGCTGCCATCTTGGAAAGGGCCGCTACGACTTTACAGACACTCAGCGAAAAATTCAGCAGCACATTCGCAAGTTTTACCCCCACGAACGTTTCCCAATTCTCGTCCTACCGCGGCTCGCTGAAGTCGCTTCCCTTTCCTCGAAAGAATGGATTCGCACCAATCGTCTCGCCCCCCCCGAAGACCGCTATCGCTCCTACGCCGCAGCCCTCCTTCTGGCACACTATTACTTGGAAGGCGGATCAAAACGCCGAGGACAACTGTCAGATTTTTTCCAGCAAAGACTCACCGACAAGCGAAACACCCAATCCAACCCTTTAGAAAAAGTCCCCGCCGACCTTGAAAAAAAGCTTATCCTCTTTTGGAAAAGCAAGGGACTCATCCTCGACTTCGAAGCTCTTGATTAGAGCCAAACCCTGGCAAAAATCTGCAGGGTGCAAATCAATAGCCCCGCCCATCGGCGCCCCAGAACTCATCACCATAGCGATCTGCCCCCGGAGTATTATTCCAAGTCCATTCCGTAGGATCCTTTTTGCCAAAGCTCGTTACAATTTCCTTCGGAAGAAAGATCATCTCATTCCTGCGGCCCACTTGAGGTTCCATCACAAAGCTGAGCTTCTTGCGTTCCGTTCGCCCATTTGCTTTCACCGAAAGATCGGCCTCCATCGTGATTTGCCCATCAACCTCGGGAAACACCTCCAACTTGCCTGGCAGCTGAAACTTCGCAAAAACAACCCCCTCATTCTTTTTCCCCTTCATCTCTTCAAAAGGAGCCGCCTTGTTCAGCCACTTACTTGGAAAAGGCTCGTTACGCTTCGTCTTCTCAGTCTTCACCCGCAAGCTATGAACCGTAAGCGATTCATGAACTCCTTCTTGACCCCGCGCCTCGATACGCCAGAGAAACGGCCCGTCAGTCTCGCCCGTCGCCGCATTGTAGACCATCGCCGAGACCGAGATTCCTGCCTTTCCACCCATACCCTTCACCGCGCTCGTCACCGCAGCACCGTTCACCTCGCTGCCACCCGCTGTCTCGTAAGTCTTTTCCTTAACGAAAAATTGCGCACAGCTACTTAGAAAAAAGGGGGCTACGAGCGCAGCTAGAAAAGTTCTCATCACCCTCTAAAGACAGCATTAAGCAACAAAAGGCCACTTCAAAGAATCAACCCTCGCTCAAGTTGCTACTCCTCAACACGATCGAAAAACTCACCCCGCAGCCAAAACCTCTGTAGAGAGATCAGCTCTCCCGTACTCCACCTTCCTCGCATCACAAAGCATGTTCGATGAAATGCGCCCGCTCTCGAAAATCGTCGGTAGCCCACTCCCCGGGTGCGTCCCCCCTCCCACCAGATAGACATTCTCAAATCCGTCCAAACGATTATGAGGCCGGAAGTACATCATCTGGTCGATGGTATGAGCGAGATTGAAAGTGGCCCCGAGGAAAATATCCCCCTCATCCCGCCAGCTCTCCGGCGTATAAATCACCTCTTCCACAATGTGGTCGCGCAAGTCCTTCATCCCCGTCTTCTCCTCAATGCGAGCCAAGACCTTATCTCGATACTCCTTCTTCGTTACCTCCCAATCGAGACCATTACGCGTATTGATCGTCGGCACCAAGATATAGAGCTGCGACATCCCCTCCGGTGCCACTGTTGGATCCGTGATGCTACTATTCCTCACGTAGATGGACATGTCTTCCGAAGGCGTCGTCTCGCCTCCGATTTCCTCTACATTCTTGCGGTAGTTATCGGCAAAAATAATGTGATGATGCGGCTCCTCAGCATAAAGTTTATCCAGCCCCAGATAGAGCATGAAAGTTGAGCACGAGAACTTCTTACCACGCATCTCCTCATCACTCTTCGAATGCCCATTCATCAAGGTCGTCATCGAGCGAGCGTAGTCCGAATTCATCACCACATCGTCTGCCTCCAACTTCTCGCCATTCTCTAACAGAGCACCCGTCGCCCTCTTTCCTGAGAAAAGAACCTCCTTGATGGCAGTCCCCAGACGCACCGTGCCCCCCTCCTCTTCAACGACCTTAGCCATCGCCTCCGGAATCGCGGCCAACCCCCCTTGAGTATGATAAATCCCGTAACGATACTCGATGTAACTGAGAATACTAAAGAGTCCCGGACACTTCCACGGGCTCATCCCCAGATACTTCGACTGAAAGGTGAACGCCAACTTCAGCCGATCATCTTCAAAATAATTTTCTAACACATCGACCACACTCTTCGGCGTCGCGACATAGGGCATCACCCGCAGCATCTCTTTCCGCAAATAATGAGTCAGCTTGTAGTAGGGTTTCTGTAAGCACGGAAAAATCGTCTTTAACTTCACCGCATGGTCTTCCATGAACCGACGATAGCCCTCCGCGTGCCCCGGAAACGCCGCCTCGATATTCTCCGCCATCTGGTCCTGGTCGGAGGTCGTTTCCAAGCTCACGTCCCCCCAAGTCAACTTCGACATTGGCTTCAAAGCCACAAAGTCGATGTAGTCCTCCGACTTCCGCCCCGTCTCCGCAAAAATCTCATCCAGCGTAAATTTCTGGTGCAAGAAAGTTGGCCCCAAATCGAACTTGAAACCATTTCGCTCAATACAAGAAGTCCGCCCCCCCACGCGCTCCTTCTTCTCTAAAACTGTGACCTCAAAACCCCGGTGGGCTAAAATCATCGCCGACGCCAAACCTCCAGGGCCGGCTCCAATTACAATCACACGTTTCTTAGCCATTTTCGCGAACGACCAATACCACAGCTTTACCCACGTGCGACTTGTTTTTCCATCCGTAGCTGACCCTTCCAACTAAAGCTAACCCTCGATAATTCACATCTTCTTCAAAACCACTCGCAACGTCCCACTCAATTTTCCAAAACACTTCTCAAATTTCGGTCGCCCCTTTCCGCTCCAACCCGAGATCGCCACCGGTTCCTTCGGCACCCCAATCAGCGACTTCTTCATCGTTCCACTACCATCTTGATCGTGAAAAACCGACACCACCCCCTCCGTCACCTTCACCCCCACAAACCTCAACATAATCTTACCACCCTTTGCCTCTGAAGCCTTGACCGAAATTCCCTTCATCGCCTTGCCCCGACTCTCGGGAAACCCCTCCTTCGTCGCAAACACCAGCGCCCGCACGAACCCCTCTTTTCCAGTCACTCCCGAAACCTCCACCGCAAAATCCGCCTGCGCAAACCCCATCAAAATCCACCACAAAATAACTGCTCTCATCTTCATCCCTCAGTTTTGCTCCGGTGGTGGCCCCTCATCCCCATATTTTTCCAACGTCCTCGCCGCCGCCTTCTTTGCCCGCGCTTCGCGAAAAAAACCTTGAATCAGCCCCCCGCACTCATCGCCCAAAACCCCAGAAGTCACCTCACAACGATGATTCAACGGCGGATTCGACTCCAATAAATTAATCCAGCCTCCTGCGGCTCCCCCCTTCGGATCCCCGCACCCAAAGACCACCCGATCGGGACGACAATGCACAATCGCCCCCGCACACATCGGGCAGGGCTCCTTCGTCACATACAGAGTGCACCCCTCCAAACGCCAATCCCCATAAGCCTCCTGAGCCGAAGTCAGCGCAATCATCTCCGCATGAGCCGTGGCATCCTTCAGCGTTTCCACTTGATTCCAGCCCTTCGCAATCACCTCCATCCCCCGCACAATCACGGCCCCAATCGGCACCTCGGTCGCCCGCAATGCCTTTTGCGCCTCACGCAGCGCCATCTGCATAAAGTATTCATCACTGCTAAAGTCGGCAAAAACATCGTCCATCTCGCCGAGACGCTAACTCCTCTTTCCAGACTCGAAAAGTCTTGAGAACGTGATTCCATCCTTGAAAACACGACGGTTTCTGATTTTCTAGTCTTGATGTCAGAAGAAAGCACTCCACCAGCAGGCGGCGCCCAAATCCCCGGAGCCGATAAGAAAATGGTCGCAGGTATCCTTGGAATCCTCCTTGGTAGCCTTGGTATTCACAAATTTTACCTTGGATATCAGAAAGAAGGAATCATCCAACTCGTCGTCTCACTCGTGACGTGTGGAGCCGGTAGCATCATCGGCCTCATCGAGGGAATTATCTACCTCACCAAGAGCGACCAAGAGTTCGTCGACACCTACATCACCGGTAATAAAGGCTGGTTCTAAGTCACTTACCCCTACTTAGCTTTCACTCCGCCAAAGGTTCTTTAACGAGAGCTTTTCGCGGAGTTCTTTTTTGCCCAGACTCCACCCATGAAGAAAAAGGACTCGGAAGCCCTCCAAGCCCGAAAATTAATCACCGAGACCGAGTCCCTCCTCGCCGACCAAGAGCGCTCCCTCCTCTCTTCTCACAAACTTTGCGCCTCCGACCTCGCCATCCTTTCCTACCTTCAGAAAAAAGGCCCTCGCCCAGTCAACCAAATCGCCCCCAAAGTTGGTCTCACCAGCGGTTCCATGACCTCCGCCGTGCAACGTCTCGGCTCCCGCGACCTCGTCGCCACCCACCGCGACGAAAAAGACGGCCGCAAAGTCTGGGTCGACGTCACCAAAATTGGCAAACAAACCCTTCGCCAGCTCACCGCCGAGCGCGACCAAATCTTCGGACCCCTCTTTGCTACCCTCACCGATCGCGAAAGCCAACTGATCACCGCCCTTCTCAAAAAAATCCGCAAAGCAAGCCGTTCAAAAAAGTGAATAGAACCTCGAACACACCCCGTAAACTCACCGCTATGAAAACACTCATCCTCGCCACCTGCGCGCTCGCGTCCACCGCCGCGATGACCCTCGCCTACACTCCCACTCCCCTCGAACAAGGAGCCACCGCCCCCGACTTCGCCCTCGTGAACGTAGACGACAAAACCCTCACCCTCGCCGATGTCAAAGGCGAAAAGGCCACCGCCATCATCTTCACCACTAATCATTGCCCCGATGCCATCGCCTGCATCGGCCGCATGAAAGCCCTCGTCGAGCAATTCGAATCCCAAGGAGTCGGCTTCGCCGCCATCAACAGCAACTCCCCCAAAGGCCTCCGCCTCGACGAACTCAGATTCACCGTCTACAGCGACTCCTTCGAAGACATGAAACTCGTCTCCGCCGAATCCGAATTCAATCTCCCCTATCTCTACGATGGCGAAACCCAAGAAGTCGCTAAAGCCTACGGAGCGGTCTCCACCCCACACATCTTCATCTTCGACGCCGACCTCAAGCTCAAATACAACGGCCGCATGGACGACGGACGCCGCAGCCTCGGCCCCGCCAAAAAGAACGAAGCCCGTGATGCCCTCACCGCCATCGTCGCTGGCAAAGAGCCCGCCATTATCAAAACCCGCCCCACAGGTTGCACCACCAAGTGGCTCGAAAAAGCCGGAGCCGTCGCCGAGTCCGATAAAAAATGGAACGCCCAACCCGTCGACGTCGAAACCATCGACGCAGCCACCGTCGGTAAACTTGTCTCCAACGAAGCCAAATCCACCTTCCGCCTCCTCAACGTCTGGTCCACCAGCTGCGGACCCTGCGTCGCCGAGTTCCCTGACCTCGCCGCCATCTACAAGCAATACTCGCTACAGAACCTCGAGTTCATCACCATCAGCCTCGACCCACCCAAGGACATCGACAAGGTCACCGACTTCCTCAAAGAGCACAACGTCGGCACCGGATCCCGCACCAAGCAGCTTCTCAAGAAAGACAGCCGCAACACCAACAACTACCTCTTTGACGGCGACACCGAAGACCTCGCCAAAGCCCTCGACCCCGAGTGGAACGGCGCCATGCCCCACACCCTCCTCATAGGCAACGAAGGCCAAGTCCTCTACCGCCACACCGGCAAAATTGAGCCCCTCGCCCTCAAGAAAGCCATCGTCGCCGAAGTCTGGCGCTTGGAAGAAGAGTAGGGCACTAGGAGCGTCGGTCCGTCCAAGCCCCAATCCCACGTTCGGACGGAGGGGCGACTTCAGTCGTTCGCCCTATCTCGGCTAGGCGCCGGCAGACCCAACGGGCTCACCCACCCCTGGCTAGTCATCGATTTTCCCAAACAACAAAGGGGTCACCGCAATCCATGCGCGGCAAAAAATGAGCGATGCGAGGCAAAGTAAACGGACATAAGGCATCTTCCCTTCAGTCCCACCTGCAGCCATGCCCAAGCCAATTAAAAAAGCGCCCAACCTCGAGACCGTCACCACCATCAACGATGACGGCTCCCACTACGTGCTTCACCCCGCCGATGTCCGCGGGAAATTCAACACGCTGCGCCGCCTCGTCGCCGCCGTGATGCTCTTCGTCTACGTCGCCCTTCCTTGGATTCAAATCAACGGCAACCCAGCCGTCTTCCTCGACATCGCCCAACGCCGCTTTCACCTCTTCGGCCTCACCCTCGCTCCCCAAGACCTCTGGGTCCTCTTCTTCCTCATCTCGGGCCTCGGCTTCACCCTCTTTTTCGTTACCTCCCTGCTTGGTCGTCTCTGGTGCGGATGGGCCTGCCCCTACACCATCTTTTTGGAGCACATCTTCCGCCGTGTCGAACGCCTCATCGACGGCGATGCTCCCGCCCGCCGCAAGCTCGCTGCCGCCCCATGGTCTTTTGAAAAAGCTTGGAAACGCATCCTCAAACACGGCATCTACATCCTCTCCGCCGCCCTCCTTGCCCACATCTTCCTCTCCTACTTCGTGTCCCTCAAGGGCCTCTACGGATTCATGCATGAGAATCCCCTCGCGCACTTCACCCCCTTTGCCGTCGTCGCTTTCCTTACCGCCGTCCTCTACGGCTGCTTCGCCTTCTTCCGCGAACAATTCTGCATCATCATGTGCCCTTACGGCCGTATTCAATCTGTCCTCACCGACGACGACTCCATGATCATTGGCTATGACGAGGTTCGTGGCGAACCCCGCGGAGCCAAAGGCAAAGCCGAAGGCGACTGCATCGATTGCCGCCGCTGCGTCAACGTCTGCCCCACCGGTATCGATATTCGCAACGGGCTCCAAATTGAGTGCATCGGCTGCTCCGCCTGCGTGGACGCCTGCGACGAAATCATGGTCAAAATCGACAAGCCCAAAGGCCTCGTTCGCTACGACTCCATGAACGGCCTTGAGGGCAAAAAGCGCCGCATCATCCGCCCCCGCATCATTCTCTATCTCATCCTTTCCGCCCTCGGCACCACCGCCTTGGTTGGCACCATCCTCCAGCGCGCCCGCCCCTACACCTGGTCCGTCACTCGCATGGCCGGCCCACCCCACTACACCGACGGCAATATGGTGCGCAACCACTACGAAGTCACCCTCATCAACAAGCGCAACCAGCCCGCCACCGTCACCTTCGACCTCATCTCTCCCCCACCCGGCTTCAACCTCTCAGGCGAAAACAAAACCCTCACCATTGAAGCCAAAGGCGAGCTCAACCGCCCCGCCATCATCGTCTGCGACTATGAGCACTTCACCGGCCCTGTCGAAGTCCAACTTCGCGCCACCGCCAACCCCGGCAACACCGTCCTCACCCAAACCCTCCGCTTCATAGGCCCCAATCCCAACTCCCTCAAATCGGGCAACGAACGCACACCCTAAAGTCCCCCTCGACTTCAAAAACCGAATGCTAAAAACTCAAAAACCAAAAAATAACGCTGCCCTGCGTAAATGACCACCAAGCCGCAACTTTGGTTTTTGAGTCTTTGGTTTTTCGGTTTTTCAAGGCCTCACCCACTTTCCCCAAAAAAAGCCCCCCCCGAATCCCCCCGCAAAATCCGCCCATCCTCTCGCAACCCACGCGCAGCCAAAATCTTCCTTTTTCCCCATCTTCCACACCGTCATGACCAACCTTCTCTGCAAACATCCCTGGTTACTGCTCGTCCTCTGCTTCGGCATCCTCATCACCGCCTGGTCCTCCCTCATCACCATCGCGGTCAAATTCCGCCCTGAGAAAGTCGAAATGACCCATCAGACCAACCACCAGCCTTAAATACGCGCGTCCCCTCATGGAAAGCGTCACCACCATCTCCGCTGCCCTTATCGCAGGCCTCGTCACGAGTGTGCACTGCATCGGCATGTGTGGGCCCCTCGCGTGCACCGTCTCCTCCATGAAAGGCAGCGAAACCTCCCGCCTCATCGGAGCCACCACCTATCACCTCGGCCGCCTCATTTCCTACGGCAGCATCGGTGCCCTTTGTGGCTACCTCGGCCAACAACCTCTCAAGTGGGTCTTCAACACCCCCGCCGTCCTCCTCCCCTGGTTCATGGTCGCCGTCTTCCTCGTCACCGCCCTTGGCCTCTGGAAAAAACTCCCGCGCCCCAAGTTCTTCGACAAACTCTTTGCCAAAGCACGCATGCGCGCCTTTCGCATGTCCTCCACCCACGGCGGCTTTCTCCTCGGCCTCGCCACCCCCATTCTTCCCTGCGGCCCCCTCTACCTCCTCTTCGCCGCCTGCCTCCTCACTGGCTCCCCCCTGCGCGGCACCGAATTCGCCCTCGCCTTCGGCCTTGGCACCATCCCTCTCCTCTGGGCCGCCCAACAATCCCTCACTCAAATTAAAAAACTCATCCCCGCCACCACTTTCACCCACCTCCAGCGCACCCTCGCTGTCGTCGCCGCCGCCGTCATGCTCTTCCGCCTCCAAGACACCGTCCCTCTCCTCACCCCCGCACCCTCCACCACCGAGCAACCTGCAGAAGAACTCCCCAGCTGCTGCCACTAGACCCACTCCGTTCGTAAAAACCGAAATCCCAAAAACTTAAAAACCAAAACTCCGACCTCGATTACCCCACGACACTTTAGCACGATCCTTTGGTTTTTGAGTTTTTGAATATTCGGTTTTTCAAGGCCTCACCGACTATTCTATAAGCAGAACCACCCCGAACAATCCACCGACCCCAAACAACCAAAAGTGTCCAATTGCCTCCATTGCGGAACTCCCAATCCCAGCCCCGAAGCTCAGTTCTGCTGCTCTGGCTGCGATTTCGTTTACCAAACCCTCACCTCCGAAGGCTTCGACCGTTTCTACGACCTCAAAGGGAAAAACACCGGCATCCCCGTCAAAGACCGCCCCTTCCAACCGCAAGACCTCGCTTGGTTAGAGAAGGCCACCAACGAGCAAACCACCCTCACCGTCGCCGTCAACGGTGTCACTTGCATTGGCTGCGTCTGGCTCATCGAAAAGCTCTTCCTCCGCCTCCCCGGCGCCCAAACCTGCGCCATCTTCCCTGACACCGGACAAGCAAACTTCACATGGTCTGAAGGTAACAACCCCACCCTCACCCTCGCGCAAGAACTCCCCCGCTACGGCTACACCCTCAGCGCCCTCGACACAACCAAACAACCTGTGAGGGAGTCCTCCAAGCTCCTCGCCCGCCTCGGCATCACCTCCGCCTTCGCCCTCAACGCGATGGCCTTCACCCTCCCGCGCTACCTCGGGATGAAGCCCGACTTCGCCTTCGCACAAATCTTCGAAATCGTCACCCTCCTCTCCGCCACCTTCGCCCTCCTCATCGGTGGCACCTACTTCTTCACCCGCGCCATCGCCGCCCTCCGCCGTGGCACCCTCCACATCGACCTCCCCATTTCCCTCGGACTCATCCTCGCCTTCATCGGCTCCCTCATCGGCTACTTCATTGGCGAAGAACGCCTCCTCTACTTCGATTTCGTCGCCATCTTCACCACCCTCATGCTCGGCGGTCGCTACCTGCACCTCGCCGCCTCCGAAAAAGCGCGCTCCAACCTCACCCGCACCAGCGCCCTCCCCGAAAGCATCGAACTCATCACCGAGGACGGCAAAGAAGAAATCCCCACCCGCGCCCTCACCAACGGCAACTGCTTCCTCCTCCCCGTCGGCCAACCCCTCCCCGTCACCGCCATGCTCCAAGACGAAGACGCCTCCCTCTCCCTCGCGTGGATCAACGGCGAACCCGAACCCCGCCACTTCCAGACCGGACAACGCATTCCCTCGGGTGCTGTCAACCTCAGCGCGCAATCCCTGACCCTCACAGCAGACGAAGACTTCCCCGACTCCCTCGTCGCTAAGCTCACCCAGTCGTCCGACCGCACCCAATCTTCCCCCCTCCTGCAAAAACTCCTCAAAATCTATCTCCTCATCGTCCTCATCATCGGAGTGGGCGGTGGACTTGCCTGGCTCATCGTCGCCAAGAACCCCGTCGACGCCCTCCAAGTCGCCATCTCCATCTTCATCGTCTCTTGCCCCTGCGCCCTCGGCGTTGCCATCCCCCTCGCCGACCGCCGCGCCGCCACCCACCTGCAATCCTTTGGTGTCTTCGTGCAAAACACCCTTCTCTGGCAACGCCTCATGCACCTCAAAGCCCTCGTCCTTGACAAGACAGGTACCCTTACCCTCGAACATCCCACCCTCCAAAACCCCGAACTGTTAGAAACCCTCTCTACCAACGACCGCCAAGCTCTCCTTCACCTCACCGCCTCCTCCCTCCACCCCCTTTCACGAACTCTCCACGCCGCTCTCGCCACAGACTCCTTTGGAAGCATTGCCACACCGGAGCAAATAAATGAAAGCCCAGGCCAAGGAATCGAAACAACCATCAACGGCACCAGATACCACCTCGGCAAGCCCAACACTCCTTCCTCTCCTGACACCGAACAACCCGAAGGCCCCACCACCACCTTCACCCGCGACGACCAAACCATCGCCACCTTCCACTTCCTCGAAACCGCACGCCCCGACGCCGCCCGCGCCCTCGCCGCCACCCACATCCCCGTCCACATCCTCTCCGGCGATGGAGCCCAACGCGTCAAAGCCCTCGCCACCTCCCTCCAACTCGACCCCGACCTCGCCCACGGCGACCTTAGCCCCGACGACAAAGCCGCCCACCTTTCCAAGCTCAACCCCGCCCTCTTCCTCGGCGACGGGGCTAACGACTCCATTGCCTTCGACACCGCCCTCGCCACCGGCAGCCCAGTGGCCGACCGCTCACTCCTCGACACCAAAGCTGACTTCCTCTTCACCCAACCCGGCCTCAGCTTCCTCCCCCACCTCCTCGCAACCGCTCGCTGGCGTCACCGCATTGTTCGCCGAGTACTTGCCTTCACCATCGTCTACAACACCACCGCCATCACCTTCTGCCTCATGGGTCACATGAACCCCCTCCTCGCCGCCATCTTCATGCCCCTCAGCAGCCTCGCCTCCCTCGCCATCGCCTCCGCCCAAATCCAACCCAAGGCCAAGACCTCCCCCACAGCCCCCGACCTTCCACTCTCAAGAGTCCTCCCCACAAACCCCTGACGAACAGATTCAAAGGAACCGGGCCTCCGCAACTCTGCGCCAAACGAATTCCTTCTCCCACCTCCCCAGACTCCCTTTCGACTTGCCTCCCAGCGACGAACACCTTTCCTTTCCGCTGTGAAAGAACGCTGCCAGGCTCTCGTCAACTCCCCTCTCTTTAACCGCTTCATCATCGCGGTCATCGTCTTCGCCGGCATCCTTGTCGGCGTCGAAACCCACGAGCCCACCTACGAGAAATATCACACCCTTCTCAAAACGCTCGACTGGCTCGTCCTTCTCATCTTCATCGCCGAGATCGTCATCAAGATAGTCGCCCTCGCCCCCCGTCCCCAAGACTTCTTCAAAGACGGCTGGAACGTCTTCGACTTTATCATCGTCGCCGTCTGCCTCATTCCTGCCAGCGGAAGCTTCGGCCCCGTCCTCCGACTTTTCCGCCTCCTACGAGTCCTTCGCCTCCTCTCCTCCGTCCCCAAGCTCCAACTGCTCGTCAACGCACTCCTCAAGAGCCTCCCCTCCATGCTCTACGTCACCGTTCTTCTCCTCCTACTCTTCTACGTCTACGCCGTCGCCGGAGTGATGTTCTTCGCCAAAAACGACCCCGTCCACTTCGGCAACATCTTCGACGCCCTCCTCTCCCTCTTCCGCATCGTCACCCTCGAGGACTGGACCGACGTCATGTATCTCCAAATCTACGGCTCCCACGTCTACGAAGGCTACAACATCAGCGCCGCCAGCCTCGCCTCCCACTATCCCCCTCTCGAGCCCAAAGCCCAGCCCATCCTCGCCACCGCCTACTTCGTCTCCTTTGTCCTCTTAGGCACCATGGTCATGCTCAACCTCGTCATTGGCGTCATCGTCAACGGCATGGACGACGCCCGCGTCGATGCCGAAATCGAAGCCATCAAAAGAGCCGAAGCCGCCCTCGACGGTACTAGCAGCACCCTCGACCTCCCCCATCAAGTCGCCACCCTCTCCAACCAAATCCGCGACCTCAACGCCGCTGTCACCCGCCTCTCCAAGACCGTCACCATGGAATCTCCCCGACAAAAGAGCTGACCAACAAAATTCCACAAAAGAGACCTCTCCCGCCAAAACGAACGAGTTCGACTTGCAAGAGAGGGCCCGTTTCTCCAGTATCCCCGCCAGAAGCCATGAAGACAAACGCACAGAAGAAAACAGCTAAGCTCCCCAGCTTCGAGCAAGCTCTCTTTCTGCGTCTCCAAGAGTCCGAACTCTTCAAAAACTACTGCGACGCCTTCCGCCTCGCCACCGGCCTCCCCCTCCGTTTCATGCGCTCCGACGAGCAATGGTGCCTCAACGAGCATCGCGAAAACCAATCCCCCTTCTGCGAAATGCTTCACCGCTGCAGCACCGCCTGTAGCGAATGCAAAGCCGTCAACCACAAGCTCATGGCGCAGGCAGAAGTCGCCGGCCCCTCGTCTTGCGGCTGCTTCGCGGGCCTTTGCGCCACCGCCGTTCCCATCCGCATCGGTGCCACCACCATCGGCTTCCTCAAAACCGGCCAAGTCTTCCGGCAACTCCCCACCGAAGGCAAGTTCGACGCCGTCGCCAAAACCCTCGTCGCCGATGGCATCGACGAATCCAACCTTTCTCCCCTCAAGGAAGCTTACTTCCAAACCCAAACCGTCGATCCCAAGCGCTATGAATCCATGGTCGCCCTCCTCGAATCCTTCGGCAATCAACTTTCCCAACACGCCGAAGAACTCGCCATGATGGAAGAAGGCAAGGAACCCGCGGCCATCCTCAAAGCCCGCACCTTCATCCACGCCAACCTCGACGAACCCCTACCCCTCGGTGTCATCGCCCACCAAGCAGGCCTGTCCGAAAGCCACTTCTGCCGGGTTTTCAAAGAAATCACTGGCCTCACCCTCACCGACTACGTCACCCGCGCCCGCATCGCCTGGGCGCGTAAAGAACTCCTCCGGCCCTCCACCCGCGTCTCCGAGATCGCCTTCCAAGTCGGCTTCCAATCCCTCTCCCAGTTCAACCGCTCCTTTGCCAAAATAAACGGCTGTTCCCCCTCAATCTGGCGCGAGCAACAGCTTCAAAAGCTCAGCGCATAGCAAACCCTTCCCCCTCCCGGTAGGGCGTCGGCGGCCCTACCGCGCCCAAATTCGCCATTGAAAGGTCACCCACCTTTCCAATCGGTCTCGGCCACTCGCTCCCCCAAAAAGGGACCTCCCCCCAAGAAAACTCTCTTTCCCCACCGGTCCGTCAACTCTGCAACCTCAGCGACTCTGCCCACCCCCACACCCACCCAAAGTGTAAAAGTGACACCTTCACCTTGACTTGTGTATTTTTTACACTTATAAAACTCCAACCTCAAACCAGAAAGACCAGAACCATGATCCTCCCTACCACCATCCAAGACGGTCAAGCCGCCGCCCTCTGGCACCGCAACGGAACCCGCCGCATCGTCGTAGGACCCAAAGTCCTCTTCACCCTCAACGAACGCGCAGAATACCTACAACGCTTCATCGCTCGCGATGGCGAATACCTCATCGTCGCCAACCACGACGGCACCACCGAACACCTTGCCGGCCCCATTGACCTCTGGATGGATCCTCTCCTTCACCAGACCGTCCAAGTCAAGCGAGCCATCAACCTTGACGCCAACCAAGCCGTCGTCATCTACCGCGAGGTCGAGCGCGAAGTCACCCACCGCATTCTACCCGGCCCCGCCGTCTACGTCCCCCAACCCAACGAATGGCTGCACCAGTTCCGCTGGCACGGAGACAACGGCAAAGGCCAAAAAATTCCCCGCGCCCTCACTTTCACCAAACTGCGCATTATCCCCGACCAAATGTATTTCGATGTCGAAGGCGTTCGCACCGCAGACGAAGCCCTCATCACCGTGCGCGTGATGCTCTTCTTTGAGCTCCAAGACATCGAGCGCATGCTCGCCCAAACCCACGACCCCATCGCCGACTTCATCAATGCACTTACCGCCGACATCATCCGCTTCGCCGGCAAACGCAAGTTCGAAGACTTCAAAACCGAAGCCGCCATCCTCAACGAAATGACCACCTACCGCGAACTCCAACGCGGTGCCGAACGCATCGGTTACGACGTCACCAAAGTCGTCTACCGCGGCTACCTCGCCCCCAACAAACTCCAGCAAATGCACGACCACGCCATCGAAACCCGCACCGCCCTCGTCCTCGAAGCCGAGACCGAAGAACGCCGTCAGGAAATCGCCGACTTCCAACAAACCCACGAACACGAACGCGCCCTCCTCAATCGCGCCGAACAAGAGCGCACCCTCGAACACGAATTGAAGCAAAAAGAGGAAAACCGTAACGCCACCCTCGCCACCCGCCAAGCAGAAGAAGAACTCGAACTCCAACTCCTCAAACAACGCCAAGCCACCGAAGAGACCCATCGCAAGCAACTGCTAGAACTCCGCGCCCAAGAGTGGACCTACCTCCAAACCGCCAACGCCGACCTCACCGCCATCCTCGTCGCCCAAGAGCGCAACCCCGATAAACTCATCCGCCTCGAAAACGGCACAAACGAAGCCCCCCTCCACCTTCACGAAGCAGTATGAGCAAGGACATCAGATCTTCCCCTCAACTTGAGACTGCAATCCGAATCCACGGACTCCTCATCGGCACCGCCATTGGCGACTCCGTCGGTCTTCCTGCAGAGGGGCTCTCACCCGCCTCCATTGCTAAACGAGGCTGGGCTCCCGACTGGCAGCACCACCTCTTGTTTGCCAAAGGATTGTGGAGCGACGATACCGAACACACCCTCATTCTCGCCCAAGCTCTCAACCATTCCGGCGGCGACCCTATCAAATTTCAACGCCTCCTAGCTCGCGGTCTCAAGCACTGGTTTCTCTTTCTACCCGCAGGAGTCGGATTAGCCACCGCCCGCGCAATCATCAAACTCTGGTTTGGAGCCTCTCCTGAGAAGTCAGGTGTCTTGTCCGCAGGCAATGGCCCCTGCATGCGCGCTGCTTTACTCGGTGTCGTCTTTCACGATGAACCGGACAAACGCCAAGAATTCAACCGCATCCAAACCCGCCTTACCCATACCGACCCCAAAGCGGAATCCTGCTCGCGAGCTGTCGTCGAACTCGCCGCCCTCTTTTCTAACAGAAGAGAAGCTCCAACACCCGACGAAATTTGGTCGACCATCATCTTTCCCGATTCCAACTCCTCCTTCCGAACATTGCTAGAAGAAGTTCGCGCCAACCTCGAAAACGAAGGAACCCTGGACAACCTCCTCAAAGCCATCGGAGGAATACCGCAGAAAGGGGTCTCCGGCTACTGCTACCACACTCTAGCAGCCATCCTCCACTGTGGCATGAAAAATCATTGGAAACCCGAGCAAGCACTCCCAGCCATCTGGGAGGCAGGCGGAGACACCGACACTACCGGAGCCATTTTGGGTGCCCTTTGCGGCACTCTCCATGGCCCCGATTCCTTTCCTAAAAAATGGATGACTCCCATCCTAGAATTCCCCGTGAAAGTTTACCAATTCGAGACCTTAGCGAAGGCGACCGCAGAGTTTCATCCCTGCTCCATTCGACTTCCCTTCCATCCCCTCCTGCTACTTCGCAATGTTCTTTTTCTGGGAGTCGTGCTCGCACACGGGTTCTCCCGCCTGCTATTGCCGATCCGAAAATCCTAGCTCCGTCGCCGACCTAGCAAAACCAAAGAACCCAACGCCACCAACAGAGCGGAAGTCGGCTCAGGCACAGTCGAACCAATCACCACCCCATTGCCGTCAAAAAAGAGCCCGTTGGTCGCGATCTCACCCGTATATCTCACAAAATGAGGAGCGTATTCCTCAAAATTGCCGGCGTTCAAGCCATCAACATCGTTCAACTCAGTCATCGCGTTACCTCCCAACACATCAGAATAGAGGACCGCATAATTATCATCCAAGCCAAACAAAGAACCAAATGAACCAAGGTCCAGCGTCGAGTGAACTCCTCCGCCCATTTGAATGTTCACCCCCTCGTTCCAACTCTCCTCACTCATGAACGATACCCCCCAAGGAGCAAACACCGATTCACCTGAAAAGGAAACGAATCCTTCACTCCCGGGACCTTCATCGAACGGTCCTTCCTCAATCGGTTCGCGTTCATCCAATCCACCAAGGCCACCACGAGGATCTGTCTCTCCTTCGCCGCCATCGAATGAAAAAATCACTCCTCCGAGAGAACCCCCATTTAAGATATCGATGAAATAGAGGACATCGTCCCCGAACTGCATCTCACTCACCGAAAAGGATCCGTTTGTCGTGTTCAGCACGTCAAGGCCTTGAAGTTGAGCCGAAACTGATGCCGATAGTGAAAGGCTTACCCCCACCAAAGCTCCGAAAAAAGGCACGGAAAGCCCCTGATTTTGATTGTTCATTTTGTTGTTGTTCCTCGATTGTAAGTCGAGCCTGATTTTCTCAATAATCTTATTTTGAAACAAGGCCCTAAATAGACAGTCTTCCCCACATGTGGGGGCCCCATCCTTGACGAAGGTCTCGCAATCCTCGACTCTTCCTTCCAGATGCTTCTCCCCTATCTGCGCCAACTCCTCGCCAAAGGCGAGACCCACCTCGCGGTCACACCCGAGGCCCGCGAAGTGCTGCGTAAAATCTACAAAGGAGAAATCACCTTCGGAGACAAAGCCGTCTCAAAAGCAGCCCTGCAAACTGCCCCAGCTAGCGCAAGTGCTGCCGCTCCGCAACGCACGACCATGATTCCTCGTCCCGCCTATGGCGACGAACGCAAGGCTCCTCTCAACATCCCCAAACCCACTCCTCAAGGCGACACTCCCGAGGAAAAACTCGCCAACCTGCGCGACCTCGCCGAGCACTGGCCCTCCTTCCGCGACCTCGGCTCTTTTCGCAAGACCCTCGTCTTTTCCCAAAGCAAACCCACTGCCGACCTCATGCTCATCGGCGATGCCCCCGGCTTCCAAGACGAACAAAAGCGCGAACCATTCGCCGGTCCCGCAGGCGAAAAACTCGACGCCATCCTCAAGGCCATGGGCCTCTCCCGCGAGCAGGTCTACCTCACCAACCTCTGTAAATTTCGCCCCGCGCTACCCGGCCAAACGCGAAACAACCGCCCAGCCCGCCCCGAGGAGATCAAACTCTCCCGCCCCTTCGTTCTCGCCGAAATCGAAATTGTGCGACCCAAAGTCATCATCGCCCTCGGAGCTGCCGCCGCTCATGGACTTCTCGAAAGTGAAGAAAGTTTCGATGAGCTACGTTCAAACTGGCAAGAAGCTGCCAATGTTCCCGTCCGCATCAGCCATCACCCCTCCTTTCTTCTCCTCGAAGACAAGGACGCCCTCTCAGAAAAACGTAAAATCTGGGAAGACATGCTCGTAGTGATGGAAAAGCTGGGCTTGACCATCTCCGACAAACAGAAAGGCTTCTTCCTACCAAAAAAATGAAATCACTCCTCCTCACGCTGCTTCTCGCAGCTCCCGCCATCGCCGACCACCACAAAGAAGCTCCCGTACTGCCAGCCGGCCTTCCTTCCGCAGTCGACACCGCCGCTCTTGAGAAAGATGGCTTCAAAAATCTCTTCAACGGCAAGGACCTCACCGGTTGGCGCAAGACCGGTGGCACCGCCGAGTATGAGCCCAAAGGCGACTCCATCCGAGGCTTTGGCAAAGACGTCAAAGGCAACACCTTCCTCCGCACCGAAGACGAATTCGGCGACTTCATCTTCGCCTTCCAATTCAAATTCAACGACAAGACCGGCAACTCCGGCTGCATGTTCCGCGGACTTCACAAGGAACCCACCGAAAAGGACCCCGATGGCCGCGTCACCGGTTACCAGTGCGAGCACGATAACTTCAAAGCCGTGCAACGCTCTTGGACCGCCGGCATCTTTGACGAAGCTCGTCGCGGCTGGCTCGATCCTGCCAAGAACGCTACCGACGACGAAAAGGCCGCCTTTACCGCCCAAGGCGAAAAACTCTTCAAGTGGGACGGCTGGAACACCATCGTCATCAAATGCCAAGGCAACCAACTCCAGACCTGGCTCAATGGTGAGCAACGTGCCAACTTCACCGACACCGACGAAGAACACACCACCCTCAAGGGCTTCATCGCCCTCCAAGTCCATAGCGGCAAATCCGGCGACATCCTCTGGAAAAATCTCTACCTGAAGGAACTCTAGTCTTCCTCCCTTCACTCTCATCTTTCGAAAGAGCGGCTATCCAGCCGCTCTTTTTTATGCCCCGACATCAAGCCCTCATCCCATTCTCAGTGATATTCCGAATTTGGTAACTGGTTCCGCTGTTGCTGAAGAGCCTCTTCCACTTTGACCCAGTCACTCTTTTTCTTCCGCTTCTTGACCTGACTCTCATTCTCAAAGGACCAATGTCCGTCCACATTTTTAAACACCTGAGGACTTTCCACCTTCTCAGAAGGCTTGTCCATCATTGCACACCCCACCAATCCTAGGCAAAAGCAAACTAAGACGACCTTTTTCATAACCTCAAAACATCAGCAACGAAGACACCATAAGCCAAGGACAAAAAAACTCTCCATCTCCCCTCCCTTAGAACATTTGAACTCGTCCCCCGCCAAACCTTCACTCAGAGAGCGCCTGTAGAACATCCTTCATCATCTGGGGGGAAGCCTCATCATCGTAACCTTCCTCCTCTGCCAACATCTGATGTTTTCTAACGCCTTCGCGAACGAACTCCTTCATGAATTCAGGATAAGTCTGAGCCTTCTCCCGAATCGCCTTCAAGTCATCCTCAGCCACTCCCGAAAAGAACCTCTGCACCATCATTTCACTCAACATACTCCGCTGAATCGGAGTCACCCCCTTCTTCTCCAACCAAGCGGAAGACTTTTCCGGTTCCCGCGAAAACCACCTCTCCACCATGCCGGTAAAACACTCGTCACGATGCTTCTCGGCTACGAACTCCACCATATCCAAGCTCTTCTCAAAGTCTTTTGCATCAGCGAGTTCCCACAGCACCAAAGGCGCATGATTGCGGTCCAAAGCACCCATTCTCTCACTCCGCACAAAGTCTTCCAGCCACTCCGAATTTGTCTGCCTAGCCACACTCATCAGGTCAGCGAACACCCCGTTCAAAGTCTTTGCATCGGTGATATGATCAAACCACGCTAGCTTCTCTAACAGCTTCTCCCGATTCCTGTCCGAGCTTCGATTACTCACTTCTCGCAACTCCTTGGCCAAGGCCTCCGCCGCCTGTTGATGAAGCTCCCGCGACTCCACAATCTGCAGCAATTCGCCTGCATTGACATCCTTGCGGTCAATGGCACCAACAACCAAACGCGTCACCGACTCTTCCAAAGCAGATTCTGTCAACTGCTCTTCCGCCCACTTCAACGCCGTCACTGGCTCTTTTTTACCCCACACATCCACCAGAGGAGCGATAAACAAGTCCGCCTCCTCGTCACTCGCCTCTTCCGCCACCCAAGCCGAAGCACCCTCATAGTCCTTCTGAGCCCACGCCACAAAGACCTCATCCGCAAAAGTTCCCCCAATCGAATCTCCTCGCTCCAAACCAAAGCGAATCGCTTCCATGGGATTGTTCTCTCCCCACCTTTTAACCAGCTCACTCCTCGCCTCCTCTGTAGTCCTTTCGCTCCATTTGAATATCAATTCTCCCGCCATCTTAGGATCTTTATCAATCAGCTGCCTCAGCTCCTTCCCTCCCAGCGAAAAAGCATAGCCACCCCGATTCAGTCCCTGCTTGAGGGCAAAGCGTAATCCACGCTCTGGATCGACTTTGCACAACCGTACCATCAAATCCCGATAAATCCGCTCCAAATGAGGAAAGGCTTCCACGCCCTCAACCGCCGCCAATGCTTCTTCCACATCCCGCTCAGCCCACAGTCGAACTAATTTACGCGAAAGCTGCATCTCGTTTCCGTTATACTCCATCTCCATCTCACCATCCTCGAAGCGCTTGGCTAAATACTCGAAAGCCTCTTCAGGCCCCAACTCCATCCAACGCTCGACCAATAAATCCAGTGCCAACCCACTGCGCTCCGGGAGATGCTCAAGAAAGCGCAGCATATCAGCCTGCTCCGCGTTCTCCAACTCTGCCACCCAGCGCAGCCAATTCTCCCCACCTCCTTCGGACCGCTGCAAACGCGTCAGCCCTTGAATCACCGAACTCCGCTGACCACTCTTTTTACCTGACTCCGACTTAGTGGCAGCCACTCTCTTTCCGCTTGCACCGATTCGGCTCTCACTCCCCACCAGACTCCAAAAATAACCAACCGCCAAAGCCAGCAATCCCAAGAGTAAGAACCTCCCCTGATTTCCCATGAAGAACGCTCTCATCGTTTCAAAAAAACCTCCACTATTGCTTGCTCCTTTGCCGTCAACTCAATTCCCTCCAGGCCCGCGCGCACTTTCTCAACTCCAAGGTCTTCTACCAGCGAGTATACCATATTGACTCTGCTCCCTCCCGGCTCAGATGCCTCAAAAATCTTCCAGAAGAACGGCAAGCCCACTTCCTCTCGTTCCACCCCCCAAGTCATTCCATCCAACACTTCATCCGAAAACGTCTCGAGACCTTTTTCAGAAGCCCAAGCCATCGCTCGCTCTGGCTCCTCCTTCAGCCACATTCCGATAGCCTGCCCCACAAAATTGTCCTCAATATTTGCGTCCATTCGCCCCTCCATCACTCCGTGCATCCAACTCAAGGCAGCCTCTGGCTCCTCCGCCAGATAGGGCCCTCCAAAATGAAGCATAAAGGGCTGATAGTCATTGAACCCCTCAAAGTAATCCCTTGCAGCCAATTCCTCAAACATGGGAATCCATTCCCGATAATTCAACTCACCCCAGCTCTCTCGACTCTTCACTAAGACCTTCTGCAACCCCTCCGCTTGAAAGTCGTTTCTCCACTTAGGAAATTTCCGGACCAACTCCTCGACCCGTTTCAAATTCACATCCTGCCCCACCATTTTGCTTGCCACGCTTTTTCTAGCCCACGAATCCTTTAGCCCTCCATCGGCAAGTTCTACAAAAGCGATCGCCTCATCAGGAGAGCGCTCCTGCAACTCCAACGCCACCGACCTCACTAACCGATCCCGCCCACCACTCCGCTCCACCTCTTTCACCGCTTCCCCTAACTCCTGCCACTTGGCACCCAAATCAGAAGTGTTCCCCGTGTTATTAAACAAGGTTCTTGTTTCAGCTAACAAATCATACTCATCCAAAATCCCAATCATTCTTCTAGGATTGCGAGTCACCTCCTCACGAATGACAGCAGTCATCTTATGATGGCCCTGATTGATACTCACTTCATCTCTATGCTTTCCCCACCAGCGGAAAGCTTCCTCCAAGTCTTCCTTCGCCAACTCCGCCAGAGCCATCGTCGCCAGCCTCGAATAAAGAACCTCCCGTTTCCACCCCTTCGGACCTGCCTCACAAATCGAATTCAATTTTGCTAAGAATTCCCTCGGCCTTTCTTTAGACCACCCCTCAGTCACCCAAAAGAACCGATTCGATTGAATCCTTTCGTCCTCGGCCTCATTCGACTTGATCCAATCTAAGGCCGCCAACGGAGCGAACTCCCCCCAACCCTTCAACGCCGGCGCCAGCACCTCCCGCCGGGGACCTTCGTCCAGCCTCATAGCGACATCCCTTAACTCTAAGGGTCTTTGACTCGCAATCAGAGCCAACCCTTCAGTGGCCGAACCACTCGATGCCAGCTGGTCGGGTAGCTGCAACAAAGCATCCATAAAAAGTTCCGGCGACCTTTCCGCTAGGATGAGCGCCGCTCCTAACGGAAACATCCGGTCCGAATCAGCCTTCACCCAAGACACCGTAGCCTCCAAAGCCTCGCTTGGATTCGCCTTCATCCACTCTTCCAGAAACAGGTATCTACTCTCCCTATCCCGACCGTTGAAGAGCGCCTCAAAGCCTCCCCTCGCATCTAACCTTACCCACTCCGTAACCACAACACTCCTCAACGCCTTCCGCACAAAGCCCACCTCTAACTCACTCACTTCTTCATGGATGGCCGCCATCCCAGCCCCAGTCCTCCCGTGCGCCTCTAACAGCCGCTCCCATTCATCCACCACTTGGCTAGGGGGTAGCGGCCTCTTGCGAAGCACCTCCAACGCCCCCGCGTCCCTCTCTCTAACAACCGAAGGCACTACCGCCTTACTCGGCTCTCCTTGTGTAATGGCTTCCCGCACTCCATAGCCCACTGGCACTGCCACGAGCACCACTGCTACTGCTGTAATAGTAGAAAATTTCGAACTCATCATCGTCGCCCCACTGGCTACTGATGAAGTGCCTGCTGCCGAGCCCGAGGTGACAAAAACTTTTCCTGCCGCTCCCGCAGCAACCGCCGTCCCGGCACCCCCCACCTGAGAAACCATCGTCGCAACCCCCACTGTAAACACAGTCCCCGGAGCCGACATGCGTAAGGCTCGCGCCATCCGCGACTCCACCTTCTCCCGCAATAAATCCCTCCCCCGCTTCAAACGCTGCTTCACCGCATCTGGTCGCAAATCCAATTTCGCCGCCACCACTGCCACCGACTCTCCTTCACGATAAAACAAAATCATCGGCAGGCGATACTTCTCCGGCAAACCCGCCAAGCTCGACATCACCAACTCCAAGTCATCACTCCGCGCCGCCAACTCATCAGGCCTTGGCCCCGACTCTTCTTCACCCACTAAATTTACCTTCGTCCCCTTCCGCTCCGAGAGCATCCGCAAAGCACTGCGCCGTGCGATTGCCATGAGCCAGGGCCGAAACTTTTTCTCCTCCCGCAACTGTCCCAAGCTCTTCCACGCCCGCACAAAAGCCTCCTGCGCCGCATCCTCGCTCAAGGTCCGTTCCCCCAATACCGATAGCGTCACCGAGGTCACCAGATTCTGATAGACTCCCACCAATTCCACAAAGGCACGCTCATCCCCGCCTCGCGCTTTTTGCACCAAAGCCAGCTCACGAACCTCATCCACACCAGTTGCCATTACCTGAGAAGAGCAAACCCACCCCTATGAGGTGACAAAAATTTCCATTTTTTTGCCCAAAACCCAGTCCACCCTCGCTCCTACATCATGGTCGAACTCATCATCGCCTTCTTCATCGTCGCCCACCGCGGAGCTTCTGCCGATGCCCCCGAGAACACCCTGCCCGCATTCGAACTCGCTTGGCAGCAAGGAGCCGACGCCATTGAAGGCGACTTTCAGCTTACCAAAGACGGCCACATTGTCTGCATTCACGACGAAGACACCGAGAAAGTCTCCAGCAAAAAGCTCTCCGTCGCCCAATCCACCCTCGCTCAACTGCAAGCCCTTGATGTCGGCAGCTGGAAGAGCAAGAAATTCGCCGGCACCCGCATCCCCACTCTCGCACAAGTCCTCGCCACCATTCCCGAGAAGAAGAAAATCTTCATCGAGGTCAAAACCGGACCCGAAATGGTCGCTCCTCTTAAAAAAGCTCTCGCCGCGAGCAGCCTCCAACCCGACCAAATCGTCGTTATCTCCTTCGATGCCGACTTCGTCACTGCCTGGAAAAAAGCCTGCCCCGATTGCTACACCAGCCTCATCATCTCCCACAACCGCAAGCGCTGGGGCCTTTCTCCCTCCGCCGACAAAACCCTCGCCCTGCTCAAAGCCACCGGAGCCGACGGCCTCTCCACCAACACCCATCGCGCCGTAAACAAAAAGTTCGTCAATCGCCTCCGTAGTGCCGGCTACTCTCACCACGTCTGGACCATCAACGATGCCAAAACCGCCCGCCGCTTCGTCGGCTACTGCACTCAAACCATCACCACCGACCGCCCCGGCGCCCTTCGCAAAGAACTGAGTAAATAAGAATCGTCCACTGGGAGCGCTGGTCTTCGACCGGGTTCCCCCGACAGAGTCGGGGCCCCACCGGTCCGAAACAACGGTCCGAAACAACGAGCCAACGGGGCCGGTAAAAGACCAGCGCTCCCAGTCCCAACCTCAAAAAAACTCATTTTTCTTAACTCCGCGTTCCTCAGCGTCCTCTGCGACTCTGCGGTTAAAAATACCCCTCCCCCACATTCTCCAAA
This sequence comes from Roseibacillus sp., assembly GCA_051251855.1. Classification (GTDB taxonomy): domain Bacteria; phylum Verrucomicrobiota; class Verrucomicrobiia; order Verrucomicrobiales; family Akkermansiaceae; genus Roseibacillus. Next base: position 148,835 of record JBPOGI010000005.1, on the reverse strand, counting down.
CCAAGTCTGGACTCTGGACTCTGGATTCAAGAGGCTCCCCCCACATGGCAGGCTTCTTCAAAAATCTCTTCAACAAAGTCACCAACAAGGCCGAGATCGACTGGGACGAACTCGAGGCCGACCTCATCGCCGCCGACCTCGGCCCCCGGCTCACCATGACCATTGTCGACGAGTTGCGCGGACTCGGTCGCGATATCACCGCCGAAGACGTCGTCACCACCACCCGCGGCCACATCTCCAAAGTCTTTCCCGAAGATCAAGCCTTCCCCCCCGCCCTGCAAGAATCCGGCAAACCTACCGTCCTTCTCATCGTCGGTGTCAACGGCACCGGTAAAACCACTTCCACCGCCAAACTCGGCCACCTCCTCAGCGTCTACGGTCACACCGTTCGCGTCGCAGCTGCCGACACCTTCCGTGCCGCCGCCGTCGAACAACTTCAATCTTGGGCTCAGCGTCTCGATCTCCCCATCACCGTCGGACAACACCAAGCCGACCCCGCCTCCGTCTGCTACAAAGCACACGAAGCCGCCATTGCCGAGGGTGCCGAATACCTCATCTGCGACACCGCCGGCCGCCTCCACACCCGTCACAACCTCATGGAAGAACTCGGCAAAATCCGCCGCACCCTCTCCAAGCAAGACGAAACCGCCCCCCACAAAACGATCCTCGTCGTCGATGCCAGCACCGGCTCCAACGCCCTTGCACAAGCGAAAGAATTTAACAAAGCAGCCAAACTCGACGGCCTCATTGTCACCAAGCTCGACGGCTCCGGCAAAGGCGGCATTGCCGTCTCCATCCAGCAGGAACTCGGCATCACTCCCCTCTTCATCGGCACCGGCGAGGAACCCAACAAGTTCCAGCCCTTCCAACGCGAAAGCTTCGTCTCCGACATCCTCTAAACGGTAGGGACGTCTCGCCGAGAAGTCCGCAAAGAGCCAGACTCTGACTACTCAAGAAGCGGATGCTACGGCGAAGCATCCCAACCTCCGACTACGAGAAATAGCATAAACTCACGCTACCCGCGCCTGACACCAACCTTTATTCCACGCCACCTTCAACGATAAGCCGTAGAGCTCACTCAAACACCCACTCGCGATCACCTGCTCCTTTTTCCCATCTCGAAAAACCTTCCCCTCCTTCAGGAGAACAACCCGCTGAACCTCCGGAGGAATCTCTCCCGGATGATGGGTCACCCACACCAGCGTCTGTCCCTCTCGCGCCAACCCTCGCAAAAGCTCGCTCAACGTCAGCGCCGCCGAAAAGTCTAACGCCGTCGAAGGCTCATCGAGCACAATCACCTCCGGCTCGTGCACCAGCGCCCGCGCAATCAGAAAGCGACGCTGCTCCCCCGACGACAACCCACCAAAATCCTTTTCAATACACCCACCCATCCCCACTCGCTCAATCGCCCTCACCGCCGCCTCTCGATCCGCTTGCGAAAACCGCATCTGTCGCGTCCGCCCATAAGCCCCTCGCAAGGAAGACAACACCACATCGAACGCTGCCTCCTCCGGATGAAAACGCCTCACCTCCTCCGGCATCACAATCCCCACCCGCTCCCGCAAGGTATCCAAATCCCAATACTTCTCCCCAAATAAGCGACACCTCATCCCCTCCGTTGCGGCCGGCCGCAACTCCCCCGTCAACAACTTCAGAAAAGTGCTTTTCCCCGCCCCATTCGGCCCCAAAATCGCCACACTCTCCCCCAAACGAAAGTTCAACGAGACCCCACGCAAAGCCTCTGTATCACCCTGCCACACCGTCGCCTTCTCGATTTCTAAAAATGGCTCACCCACCCCGTTATCGCACTCTTTCTCCTCTAGTTTGGCGAACCTTTTGTCGCTCTCTGCAACAAAAGCCCTCCTCCAACAAGAGCCCTCGGCACCTTCTCTTCTCATCAAAAACCCGCTGAAAATCTCCTGAAAAAGGTCAGATAAGGGTTTGACCGCCCCCCATAACGCCCCGAAAGTGCCGCCGATGATGAAATCATTCCTGACAGCGGGCCTAATGGTGGCCGCCTTTTCGCCCCTCGGCCTCGCCGAGGACCTGACCCTCGAAACCGACACCCAAAAGGCATCCTACCTCATTGGTCGTAATATCGGAGAAAGCATGAAGGCTGACGGCCTTGAGCTCGACCTCGATCTTCTCCACGCTGGCCTCAAAGAAGCTTCCGCTGGCACTGAGTCACAAATTGCCGACGCCGACGCCCAGGCCGTGATGATGAAGTTCCAACAAGAGGTGCAGGCCAAGCAACAGGCTGCCGCTGCCGCCGCTGCTGCTGAGAACGCTGCTGCCGGAAAAGCCTTCCTCGATGAAAACGGAAAACGCGAAGGAGTCACCACCACCGAGTCTGGCCTCCAATACGAAGTCCTCACCGCAGCCGAAGGCGACAAGCCCGCTGCCGCTGACACCGTCAAAGTTCACTACCACGGCACCCTTACTGACGGAACCGTCTTCGACAGCTCAGTCGATCGCGGGCAGCCCATCGACTTCCCCCTCAACGGAGTCATCAAAGGCTGGACCGAAGGCGTGCAACTCATGTCCGTCGGCTCTAAGTTCAAATTCACCATTCCTTCTGACCTCGCCTACGGCGAAAGAGGATCTCCACCAAAAATTGGACCTGGAGCGACCCTCGTCTTCGAAGTCGAGCTCCTCGAAATCACCAAAGCTGAAGCGCCGGAAGCTGCTGCTGAATAGGCAACCTCCCAACCCTCTTTTCAAAAAGCCAATCCTCATCCGAGGGTTGGCTTTTTCTTTGGCTACGAAAACTTGCTTCCCCCCGCCGCCCCTTCTCGCTAAATACATAGATATGGAATCGCACGAAGTGTTAAAGGAAGCGTTTGAAGAAACCTCACCCAAAGCCGTAGCCGCCGAGCTCGGGGTCTCCCTTTCCCTCGTCTACAAGTGGGCCCAGGAACAATCCTCCACCGGTTCCGGCTCCCGCAACCCCCTCGACCGTATCCTCGAAATCGTCCGTCTCACCGAGGACCCACGCATCGTGGAGTGGATCTGCGCCCAGTCCGGCGGCTACTTTGTCCGCAATCCCGATTCAGCCTGCGAAAAAGGCTTCGAATACCTCCCCGCCACCAACGAGATCGTATCTCAATTCTCCGTCCTCCTCACCCGCATCTCCCAAGCCGCCCTCGACAACTCCATCGACGGTGACGAATCCGAAGACATCCGCATGCACTGGGATAAACTCAAGTGCTATGCCGAAGGCTTCGTCCGCTGCTGCGAGGAAGGCGACTTCGAAAAAGTCAAAGACGCCAACGACGGCAAAAAGCCCCCCGTCGAACCTCGCAAAACCCTCTACTAAAATCGTAGCTGACGCTTCCAGCAGCACGGAAGCCCTGTCTCTCCCTCTTCTACATACCCCGATCTGCGACGGTTAAAAAAATCTCTGCGGCTACTCCGCGTTGAACGAACTACCCTCGGGCTCCCTCCCCCGCAAATCACGCACACCCTTCCACAATCAATGCGAAGCCAAAGCTTGCCCTAAGCGATAGCTTCTTGCTTCGTGGAAATTCTCCCTTCTGAACTCACCGACTGCTCACGCTGGATTTTACAACGTCCACCCGCGCTAGCCGTCCCCGCCTATTCCATCGCGGTCGACGTCAACTGCCCCGCCTGCCAACCTTCTATCGCCACCCCCTTGGCAGAATATCTAAACGAATTCGGCGATCTCCCCTCCCTTTCCTGGAAAGCTTTCGACGACAAACTCCTTCGCCGTCTCAGCAACAGCCCCCTCGCCAACCAGCTTCGCACCGAAGACGAAGACCTCGTTCTCACTTTAGCCAAAATGGGCGGCTCCGTCATCGAAGGTCCGGGCACCATTGAGCAAACATCCGGCCACCCACATATCTTCCAAGTCTGCCTCGCCTGTAAAGAGCCCGAAACCAAGAGCTTTCACCTCCACCTCAACCAAAAACGCTTCGACTCTAAAAAGGTAGTCGGTGTCATTGGTGACGCCTTTCTCGAGTGGATCGACGGCGGAGGCGACCCTTCTCCCGCAAAAAATGAGCAGCCTCTCGCAACGAGCGCGAAGCCAATCGTTCGATAGTCCACTACTACTCATCCCGCTACTCATGGACGTTCTCGCTCTCACCATCCTCGTTTCTCTTATCCTCGCAGTCATCTTCCTCGTCTGCTTTACCTGCGAGATCATCAAGCCGCGTAAGAACTCCCTCGAACACACCTCTCTCCTCCCTCTCGACGACGAGCCCGTTACCGCACCCGTCCCCACTCCGGAGCCACTGAAAACCAGCAATCCGAAAAACTAACAAACTCTCTCCAATGACCATCACCTACGATAACAAGACCCCGCGCCACTTCATGATCGCGTCCCTCATTTGGGGACTCGTCGCCATGCTCGTTGGTATCATCGCCGCCTCCCAACTTTCTTGGTGGCAAGCCAATGGAAAATTCCTTGAGACGCTCACCTTCGGCGCATTCAAGGGTGATGGTCTCCAATACATCACCTTCGGCCGCCTCCGTCCCCTACATACCAATGCAGCCATCTTTGCCTTTGTAGGCAACATGATGTTCGCCGGTATCTACTACTCCACCCAACGCCTCTGCAAATGCCGCACCGCCTCTGACCTCCTCTCCAAGATTCACTTCTGGGGTTGGCAAGGCATCATCGTCGGTGCCGCCATCACCCTTCCTCTCGGCCTCACCCAATCCAAGGAATACGCCGAACTCATCTGGCCACTCGATATCGCAGTAGCCCTCATCTGGGTCATCTTCGCTTGGAACTTCTTCTGGACACTCGCCAAGCGTAACGAGCCCAGCCTCTACGTCGCCCTCTGGTTCTACATTGCCACTATCGTTACCGTAGCAATGCTCTACATCGTTAACAACCTCCAGATTCCCACCAGCCTCACCCACTCCTACTCTATATTCGGCGGTCTCCAAGACGCCCTTGTTCAATGGTGGTATGGCCACAACGCGGTCGCCTTCTTCCTGACCACTCCCATCCTCGGCATCATGTATTACTTCTTGCCGAAGGCCGCCAATCGCCCCGTCTACTCCTACCGTCTCTCCATTGTCCACTTCTGGTCTCTCGTCTTCATCTACATCTGGGCCGGTCCCCACCACCTTCTCAATACCGCTCTCCCTCGCTGGCTGCAAATGCTCGGTATGCTCTTCTCCCTCATGCTTTGGGCTCCATCTTGGGGTGGCATGCTGAACGGCCTCCTCACCCTCCGCACCGGCTGGTCCCAACTCCGCACCGACCCCGTGATCAAGTTCTTCGCCGTTGGCGTTACCTTCTACGGCATGTGCACCTTTGAGGGCCCCCTTCTCGCCATCCGTGCCGTCAACGAACTTTCTCACTACACCGACTGGACCATCGGTCATGTTCACTCCGGAACCCTCGGTTGGAACGGCATGATGGCCGCCGGTATGTTCTACTGGATGGCCCCCCGCTTCTGGGGAGGTAAAGACGGCAAGCCCGGCAAACTTTGGAGCGAAGCATGGGCCAACATGCACTTCTGGCTCGCCCTCGTCGGCATCCTTCTTTACGTCGGCTCAATGTGGACCGCAGGCATTCTGCAGGGTCTCATGCTCGGGGAACTCAACGACGGCGGCACCGGCCTCAAGTATCAGTTCGTGCAAACTCTCCAAGCCATCAACGGCGACGGCGACGGCAACCACGTCACCCTTAAGAGCTTCTTCTCACTCTACGCCTTCCGCACCTATGGCGGCATCCTCTACATCCTCGGGTTCGTGATGTGCGCCATCAACATCTATAAAACAGTCAAAGGATCCGTGCCCATCGTCGACACCATCGAGGTCGCGGAAGTTCCTGAGCACGATTCCTTACCAGCTAAGAAGTGGTTTGGCTCAGAGTTCCTAGTCTACGTTTTCGCTATCATCTTCTTCCTCACCCTGTCCTTCTTCTTACCCTCTCATGCAGACAAGGTAGCGATTCTCTTAACCATATTCTTCACTTGGAAAATGGTCGTCGCCTTCAAGAAAGACAACAAGTCCTGGTCCCACTACTACGACCAACTGTTAGAGAACTACCTCCCCTTCACCTTCCTCACCTTCATTGCGGTGGCCTTGGGCGGCGTGATTCAAATCATTCCCTCCATCATCGTTAACAAGGACGAGAACGTCGAAGGTCGCCTACAAGAGCTCTACACCCCCCTCGAACTCGTGGGACGCGACACCTACATTGCTGAGGGTTGCTACAACTGTCACTCGCAAATGATTCGGACCCTCAAGCCCGACGTCATGCGCTACGCTCGCTCCGACGAGAACGGCGACATCATCACCGATGACTACTCCCACCTCGGCGAGAGCCTCTACGACCACCCCTTCCAATGGGGTTCCAAACGCACCGGACCCGACCTCGCTCGCGAAGGTGGACCAGCCACCGAAGCCGACCCCTTGGTCCGGATCGGCAAGCGCGATAATCTCTGGCACTTCAACCACTTCCTCAACCCTCGCCAGACCTCTCCTGGTTCCAATATGCCCGCCTATCCATGGCTCTTTGAACAGAAGACAGACTTCAAGGGGATTCCAGCTCGCATCAAAGCTCAGGTCAAAGTCGGCGTCCCCTTCACACAAGACTATCCGAAATTGGACAAGCACCGCATCGAACAACACGCTCGTGAGCAAGCTCTCGCTATCGCTAAGAACATTGAAGCGACCGCCTACCTTCCCAGCCAGCCTGACCTCAGCGGCCCGGAACTCACCCGCTACTTATCGGAGCGAAAGATCATCTCTCTAATTGCCTATATTCAAAAGCTCGGCAGCTACACGGTGCAAGAACTCGAAGGCGACCAAAAGCCGAAACTTCTCGACCCCGACACCCAGCGCACCGTCAGCAACTAACTACCGAAAACGTCTCACCAATCATATCTCCATGTTTCACCGTATCATTCACGAAAACTGGGTTGCCGTTATCCCCATTGCCGCCTTCCTCCTCACCTTCACCGTCTTCATCGGCGTGCTGATCCGAGCTGTCGTCATGAAAAAAGACAAACGCGATCATCTCGCCTCCCTCCCCCTCGACGACTCACCTAACAACTAACGCTTCCAAAAAAGAACAGCCATCCTGAGCGCCCTTCCTTGCTCTGTACGGTGAACTCCCAGCCCTTAACTTTTCCATGAAAAAAAAGCATCCCGAAGAAGAAGCTCCCTTGCGCGACCACGCCTACGACGGCATTCAGGAATACGATCACAAGCTCCCTAACTGGTGGCTCTACACCCTCTACGCTGCCATCGTCTACTTCGTCGTCGATTGGGGCCTCTACTACAAAACCGACTGGTTCAAAACCGACCAACAAAAAGTCAGCGCCGAAATCCAGCAAATCGCCGAAGAGCGCAAGACTGCCCTCGCCGCCACTCTCTCCAAGCTCGACGACAAAACCCTCGTTCACGAGTGGGCCACTGACTCCGCCCGCATCGCTCGCGGCGAAGCTATTTACAACCAAGTCTGTATCGGCTGCCACGCCGCAGACATGTCCGCCACCATGATTGCTGGCGACCAGAAGATCCCTCTTCCCGGCCTCGCCCTCAACGATGGCGAATGGAAATACGGAGCCACCCCTCTCGACATCTTCAAGATCATCAACGACGGCACCCCAGCCGACTCCACCGGCCACAACGGCGCCAAGATGCAACCTTGGGGCCAAACCTACAGCGCCCAACAAGTCGCCGAAATCACCGCCTTCCTCATCGCTAAAAACCCCGACGAATTCACCAGCTACTAGTCCAGCCAACGTAGCTGTCGCTTCTAGCGACAGTCCGTTCCTGATGCTTCCAGCAGCAGAGCCTCATTACTTCGTCAAAAAAGTACCCCACCGCCAAAAAACGAAGAGCAAACCCCGCCCCCTCCCAAGTCCACAACTTTGGTTTTTGAGTCTTTCAAGGTCTCTCGAGCGCCCCCCTCCAGAACACCCCCACAAACCAACCCCAGGCCACTTGACCTACGGGTAAAGACCCCGCGTCTTCTTCACATCCGCCACCTCTTTAATCCCCAGCGCCAGCGCCGCCACCCGATGCCCACACTTGCGTGCTTCCGCAAAGCTTACCAAACGGTCAAAAGTCGCCGCCATCAGCGTCTCTAACTTCGAAATCACCTCCCGCTCCGTCCACGAAAAGCGCTGCAAATTCTGCACCCACTCGAAGTAACTCACCGTCACCCCGCCCGCGTTGCACATCACATCAGGAATCAAAAAGATATCCCCCCGCTGCTCAATGATCGCATCCGCCTCCGGAGTTGTCGGACCATTCGCCCCCTCCGCCAAAACCCGGCACTGTAGCTTCACCGCCATCTCCTTATTAATAGCCCTCTCCATCGCGCAAGGCGCCAGGATATCGACCTTTTGAATCATCATCTCCTCCGGATCGATGGGTTCCGAATTCTCAAAACCAGCCACCCCTCCCGTCTTCGCCACATGCTTTCTCAGCTGAACAATATCCAAACCACCATCATTCCAGATCGCCCCTGAAATATCCGACACCCCCTTCACCTTCACGCCATCGAACATCAGAGTCTCCGCCGCGTAACTGCCCACATTGCCAAACCCCTGCACCACCGCCGAAGCCTTATCACAATCAATCCCCAAGCGACTCAACGCCCGCGTCGCCGTAAAGGCCACTCCATGCCCCGTCGCCTGCGTCCGCCCCGCCGAACCTTGTAACTCCAGCGGCTTGCCAGTCACAATCCCAGGCACAAACTTACCGGCCTGCGTCGAAGCCGTATCCACGATCCAAGCCATCGTCTGCGCATTCGTCCCCATATCCGGAGCCGGAATATCAATATCCTCCCCAATGAAAGGCAAAAGCTCCTGCGCAAACCTCCGTGTCAACCGCTCCTGCTCCCCGATCGACATCTCTCTCGGATTGCACGCAATCCCTCCCTTTGCTCCCCCATACGGCAACTTCATCAGCGCACACTTCCAGTTCATCCACATCGCCAACGCCGCCACCTCCCCCAACTCCACATGCGGCGAATAACGAATTCCCCCCTTCACTGGACCCCGCGACAAATGATGCTGCACCCGGTGCCCAAAGAACACCTCCGTCCGCCCATCATCCATATGAACTGGCAACGAAAAGGACAACATCCGCTTCGGCCACTTGCATCGTTCTCGCACCGACTCATCCAACTCCAGAAACTCCGCCGTCCGGTCAAACTGCTCCGCCGCCATTCCAAAAGTCTCATTCGCCAATAAAATCTCTCTCATCTCCCCCAAAGTTACTCCTTTTCCTCCGATCACAAAAACGAAATCAACGTTCGCCTCCAACGGACCGCGAGTCTTCACCTCGCCCCCATCCTCGTCCGCCCCACACCCAGCGTTCCCCCTTGCCCCACCCCACTCCTCCCTCTTTAATCACCCTTGTGAAAAAGCACCGGTTCCTCCTCAGCCTCGTCCTCTTGGGGCAATCTCTCTCCGCTGTCACCCTCCCTCCCCTCACCGAGCAAGACATCCTCGGCGAACAACTCCTCTCCTATCGCTACGATCTTCTCCGCGATAGCCTACGCAAAGACGCCACTAGCCTCGTCTCCAATCTCACCACTACCCAACTCACCGAAGCCCTGCGCGAAGACGAAGTCAAAACCCGCCTTCTCCTCCTCAGCATCCTCAACAAACTTCCCGCTAAAGACATCAGCAATCGCAAGTGGACCGCCGAGCACCGCGACTTCCTCACCTGGCTCTTTCTTTCCCCCGAACGACTCGGCAGCCTCCTCAACGAACTCCGTCCCGAGGACAATGCCACCCAAGTCCTCACCATCTGGTCCCAACTCTGGAGCGCCGAAGAAAACCCCGCTTTTCGCGAAAAATACCAACCCCTCGCTCTCGCCCTAGCCCTCATCTACGACAAGCGCAGCAACGTTCGCGTTGTCGCCAACCAATACTACCCCTCCCTCTCCCTCAACGAGCGCTACCGCTACTTCGTCGACGCCTCCGAGAACAACCAACTCGAAACCTCCTGCGCCCAGATGACTCCGCGCGAACTCATCCGCGTGGTGGACCTAAAAATTTCCCGCGCCGAAATCGACTGGTCCCTCAAGAAAGTGCGCGAGTCCCGCAAAACCTGGGGCTCCACCTACAGCGACATCGAATACCTCATGGAGCGCGCCGTCGAAAACGAAAACCCTTACCAATACTACATCCTCTCCGAGATTCTCGCCGAGGGCGGCGTCTGTCGCGACCAAGCTCACTACTCTGCCCAAAGCGGCAAAGCACGCGGCATCCCCGCCACTTACGTCCACGGCACCGGCGACCGTGGTCCTCACGCCTGGGTCGAGTTCATGCCCAAAGACAACACTTGGGAATCCTATGGCAGCCAAGGCATCATCAACGGCTTCGTCTACGATCCCCAGCGCGGCAAAAGCGTCTCCTCCCGCCTCATGTGGCTCGAAAGCACCGAAGACTACCAAGACGAATCACGCGTCCCCATCCTTCTCCTCCTCGAACTCGCCCGCTCTGCCCGTTCCCAAGAAAAATGGGACACCGCCCTCGCACTCCTCGAACAAGCTCGCCGCACCGCTCCTCTCGTCGTCGACATTTGGAAAGAAAAAGTCGCCCTCACCAAAAGCAAAGACGGACAATCCGAGGACTGGAAACAGCTCCTCGCCTCCATGGAACGCAACTACGACGAGCACCCCAACATCCTCGAAGACATCGCCTCCATCCGCAAAGAACACCTCCTCCCCACCCTCGACGACGCCGAGATGATCAAAGCCCTCGAAAGCGAAATCCGCAGCGTCGCCCGCTCTAACGGCAGCGAAGGCGACCTCGTTTCCGATGCCGTCTCCTCCCTCGCCACCATCCTCGTCGAAAAGAAATCGGCCAAAGCCCTGCGCAGCCTCTACAAGAGCAGCTTTCGCAAATACGGCGAAGACCTCGAAATGTTTGGCAAGCTCATGACCAGCTACCAAAAGCACGGCAGCCGCCTTCCCGAGGTCGCCACCGAAATCCCCAGCGACCTCGAAAAATTCTACAAGAGCCACGCCGAAAGCAACTCCGCCGAGTTCTTCCGCGGCGACATGGAGCTCAAACTCTTCCGTCGCGTCTCCAAAGCTTACCGCAAAGCCGGCGACGTCGACGAAGCCGACTCCATAGACAAAAAAATTCAACGCCGGCAAGAATCCCTCGACCGCAAAGCGCTCTAACAACAGAGCAAGATCCGCTCCCAAAACCGAGCAAACACCCCTTCTTTACAAGCTTCGTAGAATCCACCAATGACAATCGAATGGCTACAAAACTGGCTCGTCCCCATCTCTTGGATCATCATTGATGTCACTTGGTTAGCGGTGAGCATTCTCCTCTATCGAACAATAGCAGGAAAAACCTGCATCGCTGCCGGTTACAGCCTTCTTATCTCCTGCCTTTCAACCGTAGGTAGCTTCATCGAGAGGAGCTCCGGTAAGCGTCCGTTCTTAGATTATGATGACCCCCTCTACTTTATCCTCTTTGACATCAGCTGGCCCTTCTCCCTTTTCTCTTTCGCCATCTTCATGGGAATCGCCACCATTCGCATTCACGCCATCGTCCGCCGCAACAAAGAACTCGAAAGCTTCCTCACTAGCAACTTACCTACCGACCCCACAAACCAAGGGCAATCAACATAAGGAAGAATCTAGGCCCCGCCACCTTCCTCCTGGGGAAAGAGCTCTCCACTGAAGAGTCCAAGTCAAAAACTCCAACTAAGCCCCTATCCAACCCCCAGGATTGACCAACCCCACCCAAACTGCCAGACTCACTCCATGAAGAAGCTCATCGCCATCGCCCTCCTCGCCACCATGTTCCTTTCTTCTTGCGGGCTCGTTAGCAGAACCCTGCAAGTCCCCGGCCGCACCCTCAAGTCCGCGGCCCGCACCTTCGGCTTCTAGTACAGCCCACCTTCTCAACGGACTTCCCTCCGCACACCGACAGGATTTCGGTAGCGTTGTCGTGCCCAAATTCTTCCTGGAAAGACACCCCCCTCTTTCAACAGGACAAAACACCAGACAAAGTCCGCCCAACCCTGACTTTGCGATCCTTTGCGTCCTTCTGTGAAACCCCAGCAGTCCGTCCATCCAACCCCGGGGATCCGTCTTAGTGATCAAAAGACAATCCCTACCATTCACTACTTCTGATTCCATCCCCCACCCTTTTGTCATAACGCTCCCCTTCCAGCCTCCCCCAACCCCTGTTAGATCAAAAATGCCTTTTCAAGCAATATCAGGCGTTGGGGGATTTACTCCTTCTTGTAAAGCTTATTTAAGTAAAGTTAACAAATAAAATTTAGTACCCTTTGGCACCTCACTTTGCGCCCTGCCTCCCCCCTCTCAGCCATTCACAGGCCTTACTTTCGCCATATTTTTTAAAAGTCTTGGGGAGCATTTTGAGAGCTCAAGTTCCGCAATCTTTTTTTCCCACCAGCCACTTTTCCCGCCTTTTGTTAGAAGCCCCCTAAAAAGCTCCCACGCTCAAGCTCTTGCGCCCTTTCAAGCGCAAATCCAGTCTTTCCTAAAAAACCCCAAAACCACAACATCTAGTATGTGAATAATTTGTGGACTACCACATGTCCGGAATCACGTTGACCCTGAACTTCGAAAGAAGCTATCCTAGCAACGCTACTGGCAAGGTGCAATTCTCCTCTAAAGAAGCCCTTCTCAGAAGCTCCAATCACCCCGTTTCACACGCACAACTGCTCAACAAAGATGTCTGCCAATACAACCACCTACACCGTCGGAGAACGCACTTTCATTCTCGACCAAGACAAGGCCCAAGCCGCCATCGACGCCAAAGCCGTCATCAATGGTCGCGACACCATGTTCTTCAACATCCTGCCCCTCAAATATCAGTGGGCCTACGACCTCTACAAGACGATGAAGAACAACCACTGGGAGCCCGAGGACATCCAGATGCAGACCGACATCCAGCAGTGGCAAGGCAGCGACATCTCCGACGTCGAGCGCTGGATCATCAAAATGGGCATCGGCTACTTCTCCGCCGCTGAAGGCATCGTCGGAGACAACATCCTCCACGTCGTCCGCGAGCTCGTCACCGCCCCCGAGCTCAAGCTCGTCCTCGGCCGCCACGCTCACGAGGAAAACATCCACGCCGACTCCCTCGTCTACATGATTTCCTCCCTCGGCATCAACCCGCACGAATGCGAAGCCATGTTCGAGGACATCCCCACCATCAAGGCCAAGAACAACTTCGTCGTCTCCAACAGCCGCGCCCTTCGCCGCGACGTCGACCTCACCGTCCTCGAGAACAAGCAAGCCCTCGCCAAGAACATCTTCATCTTCGGCCAAGTCATGGAAGGCACCCAATTCTACGGCCTCTTCGGCATGATCTTGAGCCTCTACCGCCAGAACAAATTCCCCGGCATCGGCCAAATGTTCCGCTACACCCTGCGCGACGAATCCAATCACATCGAAGTCTTCCGCAACCTCCTCAACACCCTCATCACCGAGAACCCCGACATCTGGACTACCGAGTTCCAAGAAGACCTCCGCAACACCATGAAGGAAGGCGTCCGTCTCGAGAAAGAGTTCATCCGCGACTGCCTCCCCGTCAGCGCCGTCGGCCTCAGCTGCGAAGAATTCGAGCAATACATCGACTACATCTCCGACCGTCGCCTCGTCAACTGCCGCCTCGAGCCCCTCCAAGGCGGCGTCGAAAACCCCTTCCCCTGGCTCTCCGAATCCATGGACCTCAAGAAAGAGCAAAACTTCTTCGAAGGCAAAGTCACCGAATACCAAAAAGCCAGCGCCCTCGCCGGCGCCGACGACGACGATCTGTAAGGAAGTTTTCAGTTTGCTAGTGTGCAGTTTTCAGTCCGGACCGATGCCAACCGAACCGAAACTGAAAACTGCCAACTTCAAAACTGAAAACTCCCAACTAACAAACTTCCTCCCCATGCCTCTAACGACTTTCGAAGACCTAGAAGTGTGGAAAAGAGCCTCCCGACTCGCAGTTGACACCTACCTCGCCACCGAAGATTCCAACGATTTCCGCCTCAATTCCCAAATGCAAGCCGCCGCCGTTTCTATCGCCTCCAACATTGCCGAAGGCAGCGAACGCGACAGCCAAAAGGATTTCGCCAGATTCCTCCGATACGCCAAAGGTTCCTGCGGCGAGCTCCGGACCCAAATTTACATCTCCCAAAAAATCCGCAAAGAAACCAACAAACCTGCCCTCAAAAAGGCAGACCACCTCATCCAAGAAACCAAGGAAATCACCGCCATGCTCCAAGGCCTCATCAACTCCCTAAATCTCCAGTCAAAAGACTAACCACAACCCAGGACTGCAAACTGCAAACTGAACACTAAAAAACTCTACCCCAACCAACCTTTCCACACCCAAACCACCATGTACCGCTCGATAACACTAGAAGAAGACATCGCTCTCAAAGAAGTAATCTCCAACCGCTTCCACAACACCAACGAAGCTTTCCAGCCCCACAACTGGCGCGAAACCCTTCTCTCCGCTGACCGCACCCCCGTCCCCGAAATCACCGTCACCAACGGCGGCACCGAAGAACACTTCTCCCTCGCCAACGTCGCCGACGCCATTGGCGAATCCCTCACCGACCTCCTCATCGCTCGCAAGCGCGAACACGCCTCCATCTTCAACGACGAGAACCGCAGCTTCGTCTCCGCCGTCGCCCACAGCGTCTCCAAGCGCCTCATGGAGCAGGTTCAAAAAGGCAACACCCTCAAGCTCACCCAGAACGACCTCTACCTCCTCATCGAAAAAGCCCTCATCGAGAACGACGCCCACGACGTCGCCAAATCCCTCGTCTTCAAGCGCAGCCTCGAGAACAACGGCGAAATCTCCCTCGACGAAGAGCCCGCCACCATGCCCGTGCGCCTCATTCGTCGCAACGGCAACGTCGTCCCCTGGTCCGAAACCAAAATCGAATCCGCCACCGCCCGCGCCTTCCTCACCCTCGAAGAAGACCCCGCCGCCGCCCACGACATCGCCCGCGCCGTCACCGGCCGCGTCCGCGACAGCGAAGAAGCCTTCGTCCACATCGAAGACGTCCAGGACTTCGTGCAAGAAGAACTCATGCGCCAAGGCCACTTCAAGGTCGCCGCCCACTACGTCCGCTACCGCGACGACCGCTCCCGCATGCGCGAGCTCCAAACCACTCCCGCCGAAGACCCCAACCAGGAATCCTTCGTCACCGTCAACCGCGACGGCCAATCCGACCTCTGGAATGGACAAGAGCTCAAGAAGCGCATCCAATTCGCCTCCATCGGCCTCGACCTCACCCTCAACGAAGAAACCCTCGAGCGCGAACTCCGCCGCTCCATCGGCGCCGAAATCTCCGCCGAAGACCTCCAGAAAACCATCTGCCTCAACGCCCGCGCCCTCATCGAGAAAGACGCCGACATGGCCAAATTCGCCGGCCGCATCCTCCTCTCCTACATCTACGAAGAAGTCCTCGACTGGAACATCATCAGCGACGGCATCGAAGGCCTCAAGGCCGCCCACAAAAAAGCCTTCCGCGCCTACCTCAAGCACGGCGTCAAAATCAAGCGCCTCAGCCCCGACCTGTTAGATGGCCGCTACGACATCGCAAAGCTCGCCGACGCCCTCGACCCCACCGCCGACCTCGACTTCGACTACCTCGGCATCCAGACCCTCTACGACCGCTACCTCATCATCGACAAGACCGGCAAAAAGCCCCGTCGCCTCGAGACCCCCCAGTTCTTCTGGATGCGCGTCTCCATGGGCCTCTTCAAAGCCGAAAAGACCCGCCGCAACAACTGGACCATCCGCCTCTACAACCTCTACAAAGGCCGCCGCTTCTGCTCCAGCACCCCCACCCTCTTCAACAGCGGCACCCTCCACAGCCAACTCTCCAGCTGCTACCTCTACAAAGTCGACGACAGCATCGAGTCCATCATGCAGCGCGGCATCGCCGACAACGCCTACCTCTCCAAGTGGGCCGGCGGACTCGGCGGCTCCTGGACCGCCGTTCGCGGCACCGGCGGCTACATCCAAGGCACCAACGGCGAGTCCCAAGGCGTCATCCCCTTCCTCAAGCTTCACAACGACCAACTCATCGCCGTCAACCAAGGCGGCAAGCGACGCGGCTCCGGCTGCGCCTACCTCGAGACCTGGCACAACGACATCGAGGACTTCCTCCAACTCCGCGTCAATACCGGAGACGAGCGCCGTCGCACCCACGACATGAACACCGCCAACTGGATCCCCGACCTCTTCATGCAACGCATGGAAGGCCGCCAGAACTGGACCCTCTTCCGCGCCAACGAGACCCCCGACCTCCACGACCTCTACGGAGCCGCCTTCAAAGCCCGCTACGAAGACTACGAAAAACAAGCCGCCGAAGGCAAAATCTGGTCCCGCCAAATTCCCGCCATCGACCTTTGGAAAAAAATGCTCTCCATGGTCTTCGAGACCGGCCACCCCTGGATCACCTTCAAAGACCCCTGCAACGTGCGCAGCCCCCAGGACCACGTCGGCGTCATCCACAGCAGCAACCTCTGCACCGAGATCACCCTCAACACCTCCGAAGAAGAAACCGCCGTCTGCAACCTCGGATCCGTCGTCCTCGACACCCACATCACCGACGACGGTGCCCTCGACCACGACATGCTGCGCGAGACCATCCTCGTCGCCATCCGTGCCCTCGACAACGTCATCGACATCAACTTCTACCCCACCGATGCCGCCGCCACCGCCAACAGCCGCCACCGCCCCATCGGCCTCGGCGTTATGGGCCTCCAAAACGCCCTCTACAAGAAAGGCTACTCCTTCGCCTCCGAGCAAGCCGTCGACTTCAACGACGAATTCATGGAAGCCATCGCCTACTACGCCTACAGTAGCTCCAGCGACCTCTCCGGCGAGCGCGGCAGCTACCAGAGCTACAAAGGATCCAAGTGGGACCGCGGCCTCCTCCCCCAGGACACCCTCGACCTCCTGCAAGAAGAGCGCGGACAAGACATCGAAGTCCCCCGCGGCGGCAAAATGGACTGGCGCGTCGTGCGCGACAAAATCGCCGCCAACGGCATGCGCAACTCCAACGTCCTCGCCATCGCCCCCACCGCAACAATCAGCAACATCATGGGCACCACCCCCTGCATCGAGCCCAGCTACAAAAACCTCTTCGTCAAAAGCAACCTCAGCGGCGACTTCATCGTCCTCAACCGCGAGCTCGTCAACGACCTCAAGAAAGAAGGCCTCTGGAACCAAGAGATGCTCGACCAGCTCAAATACTTCGACGGCGAGCTCGCCGACATCGACGGCATCCCCGAGCACCTCAAGAAGAAACACCTCACCGTCTTCAGCATCGGCCACGACTACCTCATCGACGCCGCCGCCCGCCGCCAGAAGTGGATCGACCAGTCCCAGTCCGTCAACCTCTTCCTAGCCGCCCCCGAGATGAAGACCTTGAGTCACATGTATCGCCGCGCCTGGACCACCGGCCTCAAAACCACCTACTACCTCAGAACCCTCCAAGCCTCCAACATCGAGAAATCGACCGTCCCCGCCGGAGCCGGAGCCGCCTCCAAATCCTACACCCCCGCCGAACAAGCCGCCTGCTCCATCGAAGCCATGCGCAACGGCGAAGAATGCGAAGCCTGCCAATAACTCAAGGAGCGTAGGCGTCCCGCCTGCGCAATTCCCCGCAAGACCAGGTTAGGACACGCTCCATTCGCCACCGAACAAAATCCTAAGTGACTGAAAATCAGGAAGAAAACCCAACTCCAGACAGTGTTTTAGAGTCTGAGTTGCGCAGTTTTCTCTTGAATCATAGCGACATATCAACGATAGAAGCCACGACAGTGCGCGGCACGCGACTCCGATTTTCGGAAGCGAACCAGGTCGCGCCTTTCTCTGTACCGGGATATCAAACTGCGAACACCTTCCAGAAAGAGCATCAATCCCAAGAAGAGCTCATTCAAATCTTGAGTGAACGAGGTGTCGCAATAGACGACAAAGCAGTCGCCCTCGAGTGGCTCCATAAAGTTGGCTACTACCGCCTCTCAGGTTTCGGACTTCAATTCCGAATACAAGACGAGAATGGAAGGCTCACCGACTCCTACAAAGAAGGGACGCGATTCGAGCATCTCACCGATCTCTACCAATTTGATCGACACCTTCGCCTACTCGTTCTCGATGCCATCGAACGAATCGAAATCGCCTTCCGTGAACGCTTGAACGATACCATGGCGACTCGCTATGGGCCTCACTGGTTTATGGACCCCAACCGGTTCAGTAAGAAAACCAAAAAAAACTCCGACGAACTCCTCTTTAACCATCAGGAATTTCTCATCAAAACCTACGAGGAAGCCCGCCGCAACAAAGAATCCCTCTCCATTAAGCACTACTACGCAACCTATGGAGACCCTCCTATTCCCCCGTGCTGGATGCTAGCTGATGTTCTAAGCATGGGCAACTGGTCAAAAGCTTACGGTATGTTAGCTGAAGCCTCAGACCAAAAACCGGTTGCCAGATACTTCCGCGCGAGCACACCCGAACTCACCTCATGGATTCACGCCCTCACCAATCTCAGAAACGCCTGCGCACATCACAGTCGCTTGTGGGATCGCCGCTTCATCTTTTGCCCCTCAAAGAAAAAGAACTTGAAGCACATCCTTCAATCTAACGATCTCCTATTCGCCCAGATTGCAACGGTCCTCTACTGCTTATGGTCAATCGAACCAGAATCCAAATGGCTCGAACACCTCACCCAACTCATTGAAAAACACCCCTCAGTCACCCTCGAACCCATGGGCTTCCCTTCTGACTGGCAAGAAAAACTGGCAACCCTAGCGCCGAAATAACAAGCACCTCCCCCTCAGATGAAAGTCCAAGGCCCCTCCAAAAAACTCCAAGCCGTCAACGCCGCGCTATCCAAACTACCGCCCAAGCAGCGGACCATCGAGGAAGTCCGCCAACAGGTCATTCAGCATCACAAGGAAGCGAGACAGGAAATGCGAAGAAGCAAAATTGGCACCAGAGAAAAATAAAAATTACGGACAAGAAAATCTTCTACAAGTCCGAGAACACCATGCTGCCTATCGTCAAAAAATGAAAAAACTCCTCTACAAATATTTAGATTGCTCAGAGGGGTCTCTAAAAACTGTCTCTGAAGGCTCAATCAAATTCACACTTCTAACTGATTTCAATGACCCTTTTGAGGCGTCTGCAGTTCCAGACCCAATTCAGTCAGACCACTCTTTCACATCTCATCAGGAAATAGTTCTCAACATGACCATAGGGCAGCTGATCGAAGAAAGTAACCTCCATGAACTCTTCGAGAAGATTTTTGAGCAAGCGCCTCCGGATACTCTACGTTGTCATTTCGAGTCTCAAAAACTAAAAGATATTCTACCTGAAGAAGCTTGGAAGCAAGTTGTCGAAGCAACCTCACCACAAAAACAAAACCCACTCGAGTCTTCACGACAGCAGAAAGTTCAAAGTCAACTCTCTGAAATGTTTGGAGTTCTATGTCTTTCTAGCGATCCAGAGAGTTACCTGATGTGGAGCCACTACGCAAACAAACATACTGGGTTTTGCGTGGGATACGACTCCTCTGATTCCTGGTTCGACCTCCTTACTGACTGCCACCAAATGGCCAACAAACCAATGCCCTCAGATCTTCCTAGTCGAGAGTTTATCGGCAATATTCGAAAAGTCCGATACGAAAAGAAACGGTATTCGTTTCCAAAGGAACTAAGCCTTGAAACGACATTCCAACAGTTTTTTTGGAAATCCAATAATTGGAGTTATGAGAAAGAATTCCGCGTCCTTCTTCCTCTTAAAATGGCTGAAACTTTATCTACTGATAAAAACGCTAACGATTCTATTTACCCTCACTTCATAAAACGCAATGATTGGCTGTATGTCCGAGGATACAACAGAAACCTAATCAAGAGAGTCGTATTTGGTTGTCGCTGTTCGCTCGGCGACCAGAGAGACATTCGGGCCGCACTGGCTGGTTTTGAAGTAGATTACTATTTTGCTATGCCTTCTTCACTCGACTATTCAGTGAGCTTAACCCCTTGTCTGCTGGATGAACCATACAATCCGTTCGACCAAGAGGTCATTCGTCACAAGCTGATCAGTTCACACTTCACGCCCGACGCCCGTAAACTCCTCGAACTTGAGTAAAAAATTCAGATGCCTGATACTATACACAATCCACCCCTTAAGTGGGCAGGAGGCAAGCGTTGGCTCGTCCCACACCTCCAACCAGTCTGGCAAGAACACGCCTCTCGCCGCCTTGTAGAACCCTTCTGCGGTGGTCTTGCCGTTACTCTCGGCCTCACTCCTAGGAAGGCTCTCCTCAACGACATCAATCCCCACCTTCTCAACTTTTACCGCCACCTCAAGTCCGGCCTCACCGTCGACATCGAGATGGCAAACAACTCTGAGCTGTTCTATCGCCAACGCGAACGCTTCAACGATCTCATCAAAGCCGAGCAGCACGAAACACCAGAAGCCGCTCAACTCTTCTACTTCCTCAACCGCACCTGCTTCAACGGACTCTGCCGCTTCAACAAGTCCGGATTCTACAACGTCCCCTTCGGCCGCTACAAGACCATCAACTACAAGGAAGACTTCCTCGAATTCAAACCCGTCTTCGCCCACTGGACCTTCCAATGCGGTGACTTCGAGAAACTCAAAACCAAGCCCGAAGATTTCATCTACGCCGACCCACCCTACGACGTCGAGTTCACACAATACTCCGCTGGCGGCTTCAACTGGGACGACCAAGTCCGCCTCGCCCACTGGCTCAAGCAACACCCCGGCCCGGTAGCCCTCTCCAACCAACTCACCCCCCGCATCGAAGAACTCTACACCGACCTCGGCTTCACCCTCCAAACCCTAGACGCCCCCCGCCGCATCTCCTGTACCGGCGACCGCACCCCCGCCAAAGAAGTCCTCGCCACCCTCAACCTCTAACCGAATGCCCCGCGACACCTCAACAGGCTACGTCCACGAGCAAATGGTCCGCGCCGCCCTCGAAGCCGGTGGCTACCAAATCCAGGAACAAACCCAAGTCGGCACCCGCCCCAACGGCGGCAAACACATGGTCGACATGATCGCGACCCGTGACGAGCACTCCATTCTCATCTCCCTCAAGTGGCAGCAAGTCAGTGGCACAGCCGAACAAAAAATCCCCTTCGAGACCATCTGCCTCTCCGAAGCGCTTCGCCTGTCCCACCCCATATACGACAAAGCCTACATCGTCTTAGGCCGCGAAGGCTGGACCCTCAAAGATTTCTATACCTCCCCAGACTTCCTCCCCCATCTCAACCTCTCCCACCCAGTCGAAGTCCACGGCACCTACGAATTCATCGCCCTGGCCAACCGGCAGAAGGTCTGAGCCGAAGCAAACAACTCATCGTCGTAGTTGGACCATCGTCGTAGTTGGACCGTCGTAGTTGGACCGTCGTAGTTGGACAGACAAATTATTGAAGGTCTGAAAGGTGTCTGTCCCCTTTCAAGAAGCGGCCTGAAAGATGTCTGTCCCTTCTCATTAACGCCGCTTTTGAGGTCGTCAGGCTTGAGCTCTTCGGCGATAGCAGCGAGCCCGTTGAAGGACTTACGCATGTCGCAGGCTTCAATCACGAGGAAGATGCGCAGGTTGTTGGTGAGTCCCATCATGAGAGACCTCCCTTCGCCGCAGTACTATTCGAACGAACCTCTTGACGGAGCTGCTCAATGAGTCGGGCAGCGAGCGGAAGCTGGTCCTCATTGGCAACCACGATGCGGATGCCGTGGTCGAATTCGACATGAAGATGGCGGGTAGTAAGTTCGGTCAAGGCAACTTCGACGTAGCGGACGTCTTGCACTGGCCATGGTTTGGATCGTTTGCTTTTTGGCATAGCGGCCAAGCAGAACCAAAAATAGACGGCGAAACAATTCCGAGACAAAGGCCGTGTTTCAGACGCTTACGCTTTTTGCGTCCCGAGAGAATTTTCTTCGGAACGAAGAAAAGATCAATGGGACTTCCGGCGAAAAGCAAACTTGCTCCGTCCTGGTGCGCTGAAAATGCGTTGACGAAATACAACCTTATGAGGAAGTCGGTGAACCGTCTTGGGTTTCCCCAAGACGCAGTCACCGACGATGGCAGCGACAGCTTTTGATGAAGTGCAACCCAACGGCGGGAATCACAGATTCGTCATCGATATATCCGCGTTCGCGAAAGAAGAAGGGTAACTCTCCCATTGTTATTTCTTCGTTTTTTTTCCAGAGTTTTCGTTTGGGTTTACCGAAGCTATAATCGAAGCAATCATAGCTTCTGTTCTTTTTTCAGAGGCTTCTCGTTCCGCAATTAGTTCTTTTTGTTCCGCAATTAGCTCTGCTTGCTTTGCTTTTGAGGCTGCAATAGAGGCTTCTAGTTTTTCATTGTAGTCTGCAATAGCTTTTTCATAGGCCTCGTATTCAGGGGTTCCGGGCTCTAGTTTGTTATCAGGATTTAGGGTGTTGTGAGCAATAGATAATGTTTTACTGAACATTTTTTCCCCTTTTTCAAACCCTTCCTCGCCTTCAGAAGTTCTTCGTTCATCGTATTTTACGATTCGAGCAAAGGATTTATCAAATCCTTCGGGTTTTTCTCCGTAGGCCGCTGCCATAAGGACTCCGTTAGTAGGGAAGTATTTTTGAATAAGAGAAATATCCCTTTTTGAAAAACCAATATCACTAAGATGGTCTGCCGCTATAATTTTTTCAGCCTCAATTTTCATCATCTTAAACTGATGTAACATCCTTTCGGAATGTTCTATTCGCTCATCTCCTTTTTCAAAAGTTGGAAGAGATTTTTCAAGCACCTCAATTCGATTTTGAGCCCATTCAATTACGCCTTCCATGGTGAGGTCGGTGAAAGCGGTGACAACAGCAGATTTCATCTCTGTGTCTAGAATTTCGTTCAGATGAAGGACGGTCTTCTCTGAATCCTCCTCATCCTTAGGATGGCTAATTTCGTCTGCCCAAAGGCATGAATGGATAACGAAGAATAGAAAAAATTTTGAAATCACGTCGGCATCGTTAGCTTTGGCGCCATCCGTGTAAAGGAATCTTGAGCTTTCTAAGCCCAAGCCACACATGTCACCGGGAGCTTTTCAGCTCCCGGTGAGGCGTGAAACCTCAATGTCGTAGTTGTGTCGTAGTTGGACTGTCGTAGTTGGACAGACAAATTATTGAGAAAGCTCTTGTCACGGCGATTCCCCCATCTCAAGCTCCTCTCATGGCTCAACCACGGTGGCTGGCTCCTTGGAAGGATGACCCTCAATCCCCGGCGATTTATCATGTGATCAATCGTGTGGTCGATCGACGCTTTGCTTTTGGGGACGTCGTAGTTGCGTCGTAGTTGGACAGACAAATTATTGAGAAAGCTCTTGTCACGGCGATTCCCCCATCTCAAGCTCCCCTCATGGCTCAACCACGGTGGCTGGCTCCTTGGAAGGATGACCCTCATTCCCCGGCGATTTATCATGTGATCAATCGCGTGGTTGATCGGCGCTTTGCTTTTGGTGATGAAGAGAAGGAGAAGTTTCGCATGTTCATGCGTATGGTGGAGAACTTTTCGGGGTGTCAGGTGTTGTCCTATTGTGTGATGTCGAATCACTTTCATATTCTCCTGGAGGTGGCTCCGATGATTCGGGCGGTGCGGTTGAGGGATGGGCGTGAGGTGGAGTTGAGTTCGGCTTTGCGGGCTCAGGAGGAACGCGCGAAGGAGCTGGGTCCAGGGGTGTCCCCTGCTGACTTGCCGGAGGTGGGGATTGTTTTGGAGGAGAAGGAATTTTTCCACCGGCTGAAGGGGCTCTATTCTGATGCGGCGATTGGTGAGATTGAGAAGAAACTCTTGCGTGCTCGGGAAGCAAAGCATTGGGCGGAGGTCTCGCGTATTTTTGAACGTTACACTTATCGCATGAACGATTTGAGCCAGTTCATGAAAAACCTTCTGCAGCGGTTCACGCGCTGGTTCAATCGCAGTCAGGATCGCTCGGGGCGGCTTTGGGAAGAACGGTTCAAGAGTGTGATTGTGGAGGATGGCACCGCTTCTCGCACAGTGGCCGCTTATATCGATTTGAATCCGGTGCGAGCCGGTATTGTGGAGGATCCGGCTGTGTATCGTTGGTCGAGCTATGGCGAGGCAATGGGTGGTGGGAAGAAGGCACGCGCGGGGTTGGTGAGAGCTTTGGGAGCGGGAACGTCCAACGCAGAATATTCAACTTCCAATATTAAAGTTAAGAGTGCGGCACGGGCCTGGGCTCAAGGAGGGATTGGGAAGGAGTATCGCAAGCTGCTTCTGCGAGCGGGGCAAGAGGTCGTCCTCAATGCCAAGGTGGTGAAGAAGGGCATGTCCAAGGAGAAAGCGGAGAGCGAACTCGCAGCGCTCTCTCGGAACAACAACAAGGGCGAGCAAAACAAAAGCGACTTGGCTATCTCGAAGGTCATTCAGCATCGCATTCGCTACTTCTCGGATGGAGTGGTCATTGGAAGCAAAGACTTCGTCGATTCCTTCTTCCACAAATCCAAACATCGCTTCGGACCCAAACGAACCACCGGCGCCCGCAAACCAAGGGGCGCCCTCTCTCCTCTCAAGAATCAGCTTTCCACGATTCGAGATTTCCAAACCCCGTAGACAGGTCTTCGTGGTCGTCGTAGTTGGACAGACAAATTATCGTCGTAGTTGCGTCGTAGTTGGACCGTCGTAGTTGGACCGTCGTAGTTGGACAGACAAATTATTGAGAAAGCTCTTGTCACGGCGATTCCCCCATCTCAAGCTCCCCTCATGGCTCAACCACGGTGGCTGGCTCCTTGGAAGGATGACCCTCATTCCCCGGCGATTTATCATGTGATCAATCGCGTGGTTGATCGGAGGTTCGCCTTTGGGGATGAAGAGAAGGAGAAGTTTCGCATGTTCATGCGGATGGTGGAGGGGTTTTCGGGGTGTCAGGTGTTGTCCTATTGCGTGATGTCGAATCACTTTCACATTCTGCTGGAGGTGGCTCCGATGATTCGGGCGGTGAGGTTGCGGGATGGGCGTGAGGTGGAGTTGAGTTCGGCTTTGCGGGCTCAGGAGGAACGCGCGAAGGAGTTGGGTCCGGGGGTGTCCCCTGCTGACTTGCCGGAGGTGGGAATTGTTTTGGAGGAGAAGGAGTTTTTTCAACGGCTCAAAGCGCTCTATTCGGATGCTGCGATTGGTGAGATTGAGAAGGAACTATCGCGGGCTAGCGAGGCCGGACATTGGGCGGAGGTCTCCCGTGTTTTTGAGCGTTACACGTATCGCATGAACGATTTGAGCCAGTTCATGAAGAACCTCCTGCAGCGCTTTACCCGTTGGTTCAATCGCAGTCAGGATCGGTCGGGAAGGCTTTGGGAGGAGCGGTTCAAGAGTGTGATTGTGGAGGACGGCACCGCTTCTCGCACGGTGGCGGCTTACATTGATTTGAATCCGGTGCGCGCCGGTATTGTGGAGGACCCAGCGGAGTATCGTTGGTCGAGCTACGGCGAGGCGATGGGCGGAGGGAAGAAGGCGCGGGCGGGGTTGGTGAGAGCTTTGGGTTCGGGAACATCAAACGCCCAACGTTCAACGTCGAACATTGAAGTTAAAAGTGCGGCACGGGCTTGGGCTCAGGGGCGGGTTGGGAAGGAGTATCGCAAACTGCTTCTAATGGCGGGACAAGAGGTCGTTCTCAATGCCAAGGTGGTGAAGAAGGGCATGTCCAAAGAGAAAGCGGAAAGCGAACTCGCAACGCTCAATCAGAGAAAGGGTCAAAGTGCACACGACAAAAACAAAAGTGACTTGGCCATCTCGAAGGTCATTCAGCATCGTATTCGTTACTTTTCAGATGGAGTGGTGATTGGAAGCAAAGATTTCGTGGATTCTTTCTTCCACAAATCCAAACATCGCTTTGGACCCAAACGAACCACCGGCGCCCGCAGACCCCGAGGCGCCCTCTCCCCTCTCAAGAACCAACTTTCCACGGTCCGGGACTTTCAAAACCCGTGAAGAATCTCGCGGCCCAAATTTTGAAGCCGCAAAACAAACTAATTCATCGTGCTAAAGGAAGACTTTCGCGTGGAGTTTTCCCCACTGTTGCCGACTGTTTTTTAAGGCCTCCCCCATTGGCCCAGACACGATTGTAATGATTTTAAGGTGTCTGTCCCCTTTTAAGAGATTCTGTGATCGTGTGAGGAAGAAGAGCATTCCCCTCCAATTTTCGCTCCACAGAATGTGAGGATTTTGCCTTTTTTGAAAACGGACGCGTATGTTCACGATTAAAGGGGTGAGTCGATTAATCCGCCCACCATCATCGTTATGAAAAAAAGCCCCGTCCCCCACTTTTTAAAACTCCTCGCCGCATTGCTTATTCTCCAAACAGAGGCCTCTGCAATCATCCCAATGGATAGCGCAAAAATTACCCTCAATGGCCAGCCTCTCACAACCGGAGTGGATGTCGATCTCGAGCTGATCTCCACCAAAGGCATCCTCTATGGAGTCGTTGATTTAATCGAAATCAACGGTCAAGTCGATCCTGTCGCCATCTACTTTGCTCCTCACGGAGCGAACTTTGTCTCGGGAGATGCCTACGATGGTGTTTATCGGCTTCGCTCGGAAGCGACCGTTTTAGGGCAATACTTTGCCATTCTTCGATACGTGACCTTAGACGGCGAGGAAATTACCGTCGGTCAACCCAACACCACCCGACAGTTTTCCACAGGGTCAATCGCTCAAGCGACCCTTTCATCCTTTGGTCCCTTTGGTGTTCTCGGAACCCGAGTGGATGTCGATGGCGGAGGGATGGATGTGAGTTCCCAGAGCCAAACCTTGCGAGTCGAAGTTCACTATTCTTACATCCTCCCACTGAACGGGACAGGTCAGATCCCCGAATGCACCATCCGTTTGCGCCCTCCGTCCGACATCGAGGCACCCATCGTGATCGGCCAAAATATTGGAATTGGAGGCCCTTTCGGAACGGGTCCAAATCACCAACCTGGAGGTCAACTCAGTCCCAGTTCATCAGCTGCAAGAGGAAGCTTTGTTTTCTCCATCCCTTTTGACACTTCAGCTTCCACGGGAGTTTGGGAAGTCGATTTTGCCATGACTCGGGTAGAAGCCGGCCTTGGAAGCCAAACAACAACAACTCTCGATGC
Organism: Roseibacillus sp.; assembly: GCA_051251855.1. Classification (GTDB taxonomy): domain Bacteria; phylum Verrucomicrobiota; class Verrucomicrobiia; order Verrucomicrobiales; family Akkermansiaceae; genus Roseibacillus. Next base: position 121,731 of record JBPOGI010000005.1, on the reverse strand, counting down.
CCATTCATTTCACGTCTACAGCGATGCCATTGGTGGAACTCAACTTAGTCCTATCCTTCCAGGCTCAATTGATACCTCGGGGTTGTTCGAGTTTTTCCAACAAGAAGGTGGCTTCTGGTATGATCCCCCCGTGGCCTTTGGTTACCTCTACACGTTGACTAACTCGGCCAGAGCCACTGAAATCCTACAACTTCCCATCGGGATCGATTCGGATGGAAAGTTTCGTATCACAACGCCGACAGCTGAAGAGATCGTCCCCGTCTCCAGTGGATACTCGCTGCTCCAATCCGACGGACTTGGAGTCAGCTCATTTGCCATTACCGACATCGATGGCATCGGCGATGGGAGTCAGGGCCAGGCTTTTCCGGTGAGACTCGGGTTTGATTCCACCGCAGATTTCACCATGAGAGCGCTCCATCTCCCCGAGCCCCAGATCGAATTACTCGATCACACTACCGAAAGGACGATCAAGCTGACTTGGGACGGACAAGAAGAACTCTCCTACCAGTTAGAAAAAAGCGATAACCTTCTAGATTGGCAACCTGTCGGAGAACCTATCGCTGGGGTCAACGGAGAGCAAACGCTGCTTCATCAAGACAATGCCTCATCCAACTCGTATCGCCTCAAGGTCACCGTCATTCTGCCTTCAAACTAGAAACTGCAATCGGCAATCGGCAATCGGCTTGAAGAGGGCTTCTTCTGCCTCCAAATGCCGATTGACGGATGGGTCACTTTGTAGCTCGAGTTCACTTCGCAATTTCACAAAGTTCACCCAGTTCTTTCTGAGCTACTTCTCCTCCGAAGTTGCATTGCTAAAAGCAGCATAGCCGCTAGTGTTCCCGTTGGTTCAATCGTAGTCAGAATCGGTCGGGGCGACTTTGGGAGGGAAGGTTTAAGAGTGTGATTGTGGAGGACGGCACGACGTCTCGCACGGTAGCAGCCTGTATTGATTTAATCCGGTGCGAGCAGGTATTATCGAGGACCTAGCGGAGTATCGTTGTTCGAGTTATGGCGAAGCGTTGGGTTGTGGGAAGAATGCACGAGCGGGTTTGGCGAGGGCTTTGGGTAAGTCCAGCAGCCAACGCTCAACCTCGAATACAAAAGTGACCAGTGAACACGCACTTGGGCTCAGGGCGGGACTGGGAAGGAGTATCGCAAGCTGCTGCTGAGAGCGGGACAAGAGGTGGTTCTCAATGCCAAGGTCGTAAAGAAGGGAGTGAGCAAGGATAAGGCAAAAAACGAACTCGCTGCCCTTGACGAGAACACCAGCAATACTACAGAAGGCGACTTGGCGATTCCAAAGGCCATTCGACATCGCATTCGATACTTTTCGGATGGAGTGCTGATTGGAAGCAAAGTCTTCGTGGATTCTCTCTACCACGGCTCCGAACCTTTCCTTGGACCTAATATAACCACCGGCGTCCGCAGGCCACGAGGCACCCTTTCCCCGATTAAAAAGCAACTCTATAGCGTCAGTGACTTTTCAATCTAGCGACCATTCTTGGTCACACCACGGGCCGAGAATTTTCGGTAAGGTTAGGCTCTCCGACCAAGGTCTGAAAAAAGCTTTGCCCTCGGCTACGCGAGATAGGCTTCCAGCATCCAAACGTATTTCTCGTGAATTTGGGTCCGAGCAATCATCAAGTCTTCGGTTTCATCGTCGCCGGCCTCGGAAGCAGCCTTGCGTGCTTCGCCTAAACTGGCAATCACTTTACGATTCGCCTTTGCCAAGTGAGCTACCATTGCGTCTGCGGGTGTATCTTCCGCGATTTCTACCATCCCCGAGATTTTCGCTAGATTGCTCAATCCACCAGGAGCCAACGCACCGAGAGCCCTCACTCGTTCTGCCAATTCGTCAACAGCCGTAAAAAGCTCAGTGTATTGCTCCTCAAAGGCAGTGTGCAGGGCGAAAAAACCAGGCCCACGGACATTCCAGTGACAAAGGTGAGTTTGTCCCAAGAGGGCATAGGAATCTGCTACTACCTGACGAAGGGCTTCAATTACTGTTTCTTTACTCATAACGACTTCAAAGTAGCAGATGATCGCCTTTCAGCAACTGGCAGTCTTTGGAATGAAAAAAAGATGAAGCCTTTGCACTCTTCCCTTCGTTTCGACCTATCCCAAGAAGTCCGAGCAACACCTCTCCCCTATCACTCACACGTTTTCCTCACCCTAAGTTCCAAAACCCCGTTCAACTCAAACGTCACCATTAGGTCACGTCTTAGTCGTCTTTAGGAAAGTAGAGCAGAGAGCCCCTCCACAAATGACTCGTTCTCGAAAAACGAGCCATGTGCGCTGCCCTCAACGAGAAAACGACCAATGTGCCTCGGCCAAACCATCGCAAAATACGAGAAGGAAATCACAACTGAGGGCGAGCACATCCACCATAATTTTCTCATAGTCGAGACGATGAAGCAGATTCTAATTCTCCTAGGAGCCAGCGCCTTAGGCACCGCATTAACCACTTGCACCCCTCCCGATGAAACAACCGTGAAATCTCCTGTGGATGCCGGCACGAAACAAGTGGCTTCGGACACAGAAAACAGAGTCAACTTCACGAAGAGCATCAAGCCGATCTTGGCCAACAAGTGCACCATCTGCCACAATGCTGAGACTCTCCCCAATCGCCCCAACTTCGAGACCGGTGAGCAGGCTTTACAAAGCGGAATGATCGTTCCGGGCAAGCCCAGCCTGAGCCGACTCCTCACCGTCATTCAGGAAGACCCTGCCGCAGACAAGGCCATGCCCCCAGTCAGCCACCGCCTCACTCCCCAAGAAATTGAACTGCTTAAGACATGGATCGCGGAAGGAGCTGTCTGGCCAAGTGGAGACGCGGGCAAAGTGATTCCAGCCTTCATCCCAAAAGAATAGAACCCGCAATCTCTTACAATGACCTATCCCTAGGAAACGCAGTCGTGGTAGGACCGTCGTAGCTGAACAGACAAATTATTGAGTATTTCAGTCGAAAAAGACATTTTCCGGATCCATGATTCGCTGCGTGAGTGAAACCGAAGTCGCACGTCTCTATATTGGCAGTTACACCCAACCCGAAGGCCACGTGCCGAACGGATGCGGTGAGGGAGTTTATGGCTACGATTTTGACCTCGCCAATGGTGGTCTTTACCGCCGTGGCCTTCTGCCTGACATCGTCAATCCAACCTTTGTTCATGCCGAGGCGGCGACGGGCTTGATTTATGCGGTTTCCGAGACTGACGAGGACGGCACTCTTTACGCCATTAGGGATGAAGGCGGGCAGTTGTCCATCGTGTCGGAAACCTCCACCAAAGGCGCCGCGAGCTGTCACGTCGTCCGCACCGGAGACATGGTCTACGTCGCTTCCTACATGGGTGGCTGCATCTCAGCCCATTCCGTCGACGGTGATCAGGTGGGCGATGGTATCGTAGCCAAGTATGAGGGAACAGGACCCAACGAAGCGCGTCAAGAGGCTCCGCATGCGCACCAAGTGCTCCCCTCCCCCTGTGGCAAATGGATCTATGCGTGTGATCTGGGAGCGGATCGGGTCTGGCAGCACGAGGCGAACAATTTTGGAGCGCCCATCGGCAGTCTGCAGACCCCGGCTGGCAGCGGACCCCGTCACCTGTCTTTCCACCCTACCCTGCCCATCGCCTACGTTCTTTGCGAACTGACCTGCACCTTGCTTGCAGTCAGCATCGACCCGGCCTCGGGAGAGATGGCCATCGTGGCCGAGCACGACACAGTCGAGGCTGCGCCGGGCGTGGAACCAGCCGCCGCTGGCATTCGCATCCACCCTTCCGGTAAAGCCCTCTACGTCAGTAATCGCTTCAGCGACACCATCACCGTCTTCACTGTTGGTGGTGACGGCAGCCTCGAGCAGGAACAATGCTTCCCCTGCGGCGGCAAGACGCCACGCGACTTCGCACTTGCTCCGGGCGGTGCGTGGCTTGTGATTGGGAATCAGGATTCCGAAACCATTTCCGTATTCGCCCTTGACCCCAACACCGGCCGTGTCGATGAAAACTCCTTGCGTTTGCATGAGTGCAACTCGCCCGCCTGTATCGCTTTCTAAAAAACCTCAGAACCACTTTTCAACCCGGACGCAGCAACGCACGTCAGACCAGCACATGAACAAACCGATCGACCCCAAACTCTATGGAGGCAAGGACTTCCAAAGCGCCCTCGCCATCTCCCTGAAGCCCATCAAGCCCGGCCAGAAGCGGCAGATCATCAGAGTCCCCGAATCTGAGCTCCCACTGCCCAAGGAACTCGGTCCCGAGGAAGTCCTGTGCATGGTCTACACAACCCAGATTTGTGACACCGATATCGAGCTCGGCACCAACGCCGGCCATGGCGCGCCCACCATCGGTTTCACCGACGAGGACGGCGATGGTCTCGTGCTCAACGGTCATGAGGCCGGCGCTGTCGTCATTGCAGTCGGCGAGAAAGTCGACCGGGTCGAAATCGGCGATTGGGCCAGTCTCAAGGTCCGCGAGGGGATGAAGTCCACCGAGTGCATCATGTGCCAGGCCAATATGAGCCACCGCTGCCTCAACTGGCAATACGAGCCGGCCGACATGGAAGAGCACGGGATTTTCCGAGCCCCGGGCTGGTTCTGCCAATACTCGGTGCTCGACCAACGCCAGGTTATTAAGATTCCAGACGGACTGGAGCCGGAGTATGCCAGCATGGGCGAACCCTTGTCGATTGGTGCCAACGCCTTCATGACCGCCATCGACCGCTGGTGGAGTGATCCCGGATTTCTTGAGGAAACAAACGAAGGTCCGCCGGCCATTGCCGTCATCGGTGCCGGGGGCATCGCCTCCATCGACGGACCCATTTTTTCGGAATGGCCTGAGAACATTCTCGAAGCCATGGCCACCGGTGAGCTACCCGACAACTACCTTGATCGACCCTACCCTGAGACCCGCCGCGAGATGGCTGGCCTTCCGCCCAAGAAGCCAGCCAAGGCCGAAGTGTTTTACTATGCGCGCACTCCTTACAAACCCGGCCTACTGAAAGCGGATGCCGTTAAGCCTCTCGGCATCCAATACGAAAGCTTCGAGGACATGGGCCTGCCCTATATCGAAATCGTGGAGCCCCCAGAAAAGGAAGGCGACAAGCCCTGGGTACGCAAGGTTTACAACCTCTCCCCGCTCATGGAGCAACCCACCCGCAAGCGCTTCGACCTCGTCATCGAGATGTGCACCAGTCCCCACCAGATCGCGAGAATGATGCTCCCGCCGTCCGATCCCGGTGAGGTGGAATCCTTCCTCTCTCGCGAAGTGGAAGAAAGTGATGACCCCCGCTGCGAAGGTCGTTACCACTTGGCGCCCGGCACCGATGCTGAAACAGCCATGAATCAGATCGCCCCCAAAGGAGGCCTCGGTGGTCTCATGGGCCCCGGCACCAAGCTCGTCATCACGTCCATTACGGGTGGAGAAGAGGTCTATCCCAACTTCCCAGTCGCCAAGTTCTGCTGGGCTGCCACCCTTAATAACTCCGACATTGCCGGCGTCGTTAACTACGACGAGTTCCATACCCGCGTCGGTCTCCTGAGCCTCGCCATGGTCACTCGCAAGGACGGCCTCGAGGAGTGGCCGCGCACCGTTCAGGAGCGCGTGGTTGAGGATTCCGACGAGATGCTGGGCGAAGGCATGTATGACCTCAAGAAATCCTGCTCCGGTCGCGTCGCCGTAGTAATGAACTCCCGCGAGTCCATCGAGGAGACCCTCAAAGTAGCCAAAGAAGAGGACTAATTTCGACTCTGTCTTGATAACGATGAAAGCACTGTTTTCTCGTGGAGCTTAAGAAGTTGCCTTGTTGACTGGCATCTCCTGTTTGTCCGGGGGTGGCGTCGGGTCGGGAAGCCTCTGCTCGGGTGATTTTGTTCATTGTCGACGGTTTACCTCCTCAGGCGTCTAAACGAATCGAGATTCCCTTCTACAACGCTTTAAAGAAACAAGGAGTCTACTCCAAACGAAGCACCTACCCTTGCCGGGGCATTCAGATAGAGGACAAGACCATCCATGGAACAGTTCGCTCTCCAACCCGACGCCTGATGTCCGGAACTCTCTTCATTGTAATGGATGGCATTGATAGATGCTAACACAGATAACTTGAGCGCCTCCCCCTACCGTGCCCTCGAAAGTGATCCTCCGAGGGCTGGCGTGAGGAACGGTGAGTCTTCCTCCTTCCATCAATCTCCGCTTCGATGTCTTCCCTATTGAGGCGACAAGTTCTTCAGTCGATAGAAGACTTTCCCGTTCGTTGGGTACACGTTGCCAGCATGGGTATCCCGAAAGTCGATGGTCGTGAGCTCCGAGCCAAACGTTCCTCCAGGCACATCGCTCCAGCTGTTCGGAAGGAGGTCGTATGAATATTGTAATTTGAAGGACCCAGGAGGGATTTCCATCGTAAGGTCGACTGCGAAATCTCTCTTAACGAGGTTGGTGATGACAGGGGGGGAAACACTGACGACTGACGGGGCCAAGCGTAGCTCAGAGCCTCCGATGAGGCCGAAGCCGCTGGTGGCAAACTTGAGGAAAAAGTATCTTCCAGAAATTGGGGCAGAAAAAGGGTAGGAAAGAAAGGTGTCAGTGACATTGACGTTCAGGGTGAGAGAAGCATCGGCCGACCGAGCAGGCTCTGCGGTAATAGGGGCTGAATCGGAGCTCCAAATTTCGACGGTGTCGGCTTTGTCATTCTGATCGCTGTCGTTGAACTGCCGTTGCGCGTAGATCAACGCGCCGACATCGTAGACTCGGTCAAGCTGGAAACTAACTGTCCCGACACTTGTGCTCCCAATGGCCCATGAACGACCAGAATCGCTGCCATTGCCGGGGTCGTCGCCCACTGCGAGGGTTTGGTCAAAGAGGTTGTCGGGGGTGTAGTTGCCATTGACTGAGCTGTTCGCTTGCACGTTGGTGTAGAGCGTGCCGGTAGGTGAAATGATTCCGTTGGTGCTGACTTGAGAAAGTTCGCTCACGAGGCGGAGCTCCGTCCCCCCAGGAATACCCGTAGCGGTGATAGGATTTGTGAACTCGAAGCGGAAGTAGCGGCCGCGCTGAATGGAGGGCAAGGCGTAAAGCTTGAAAGTATCCGTAATATTTGTGCTGAGGGATAGATTGCTCACCTGTGGGCCTGTAGCAGGCGCAGTGAAGCTGGAGAAAGGAGTGGTCTCGCTGACCCAAATGTTGACGCTCCCGAATTTGTCCGTCGAATTTCCGCTTCCAAATTGACGCTGTGCGTAGGCGAAGGCTGCGACATCTTGAACACTATCAAGTTCAAATTCGACAACCGCGCTCGTTGCACTATTGGCGCTCGCCCAAGCTCGCCCCGAATCAGAGCCTGAGCCGGGATCTTCATTGATGGTTAGAAATTGGTCGAAGAGGTTGCTGGCACTATAGGCCGAGCTAAACACCGGATGCGCGGAAACGCTGGTATAACCAGAACCATCTGGAGAGATAATGCGGGCTGTTGCAAATGAGACGGAGAGAGCAAAGAAAGCGATGAGTAAGGTGTGCGTATTTTTCATTCTGTGAGTGCAGCCCAATGGGCGCCCCACCCAAACCGGAGCAGCTGAATACGATTTTTATTTTCTTCTCAAAAAATAAAACCACATGGGAAGCTGAGCATGAGTCGAACGTTTCGCCTCGTTTTGAACGCTACACTTAGGACATAAGTGTAGCCTGAGTCAGTTCCTGTAGAGTCTGCCACTACGTTTTTCCAGCGCTCCGCTCACGCCAAGCCAAGCCAAGCCTCTTGGAAACCTCTGCACCAAAGTTTCGTTCCTAAGGACAAAGAGCGAAGACTCCGTCGGTTTCTTTTTGAGCCCTCCATGTTCCTCTCTCTTTTGAAGATTGAAGCTCGTTGCGTGGAAATTACCCACCTTTTCTTCTCAGCTGATAAGAAGAGCGATAGAACGAAGCGCTACCGCTTCTTAGTCGGTAGCGGGGCATTGACCAAGAGGCTATCGAGATCGTTCAAGTTCTGCTGGGCTGCATTCATCATTTTCTTCTCATCCCCGAGATGAGCCTGCATCTGCTCGATGCTTTCAATTTCGTGAACTTTAAAGCGACGGGCTGCATCCTTGGCATGTTCGGAACAATGGCCGAGTTCTTCAAAAGCTGCAATGGCGCAATCGAGTGATGAGCCCAATTGCTCGATAAAGAACCGCACTCCGGTGGCCTGCAATTGATAGGCATGATTGCGCGAACAGGCGCGAGCGAGAATCTTAAGATGTGGGAAATGCTTTCGGCAGGTTTCAATGATTTCGAGGCAGTCTTCTTCCTGATCGATGGCGATGATCAAGAGCTCTGCAGTCTCGGCGCCAGCGGCTTTCAAAAGCCCCACTCGCGTGGCGTCGCCGTAATAACACTTCATCCCGATACGGCGGATGAAGTCCACATGATCACTATCGCGCTCAAGCACGGTGGGAGTTTCGCCAGCGCTTCGCAAGAGGCGAATGATAGGATGGCCGAATCTCCCAAAGCCCGCAAGCAGGACTCTGGCGTTCTCGTTTTCGACATCAGGACTTCGTTTCTCTTCCGTCGACTTGAGGGTGCCAACTCGAGGAAGAACAACCTTTTGAACAAATATCAACAAGAGAGGAGCAAGGGCCATCGAGAGCGCCACCGAAGCAATCATTTCACCACCTAGGTCTGGCCCAAGAACAGCGTTATTGATAGCAAAAGCACCGAGCACGAAGGCAAATTCTCCTCCCTGCGCCAAAGCTGCTGCCATGAGTAGCCGTTGGTCGAGGGAAAGCCCAAAGACTCGCGCCAGTAGATAGAGAACCACGAACTTCAAGCTCATCAACAAGAAGACCATTACCGCAATCTTGGCCGGCTGACTGGCAATGAGACCAAAGTCGATACTCGCTCCAACAGAGAGGAAAAAGACTGCAAGGAGAAGCGATTTGAAGGGCTCGATATCGCTCTCCAACTCGTGGCGGAACTGGCTACTGGCCATCATCACGCCCGCGATGAAGGTTCCTAAGGCGGGTGAAAGGCCCACCGAATTCATTAGCAAAGCCACCCCAATCACGAGAGCCAGCACAGTAGCAGTGAGCGCCTCCGTCACTTGCAAGCGCGTGATCCAACGCAGCCAAGGATTCAGCAAAAATCTTCCCACAAGAATGACCAGCACCACCGCACCCACGATTGCCAAGGGCTGTCCCCAACTAGGAAGGGTGTCAATCCAACGAATGCTATGGGAGCCATGCCCTTCTCCCCCATCAACTTCGCTCATAGCTAAAAGAGGTAAAATCGCAAAAATCGGAATCACTGCGATGTCTTGGAAAAGCAAGATAGCAAAGCTTTGCGTTCCCGAACTGGTCTCGCTGAGACCCCGCTCGCGTAAAGTCTGGATCACAATAGCGGTCGAAGAAAGAGCGAGGATAAGCCCCAGAGCAAAGGACTCGCGCCACGAGTATTGAAAGACGAGAGCAGTCAGCCCAATCAAAATCGTCGTCCCCAAAACCTGCAAGCCCCCGAGCCCAAAAATAGGTCCGCGCATTTTCCAAAGCCGAGAGAGGTCCAGTTCAAGTCCAACAACAAAAAGCATCAGCACCACCCCGAACTCGGCGAAGTGCATGACCTTTTCTCGGTCCCCTCGCAAAAGCTCCAATGCCGAAGGACCAATCAAGGCTCCAATGATGAGGTAGCCCAGTACCGCCCCAAGACCAAACTTTCGTCCTAGAGGAGCAGCTACCGCCGCAGCAGCGATATAGATGAATCCGTTGAGGAACAATGTCTCGTCCATAGGCAATCAATCTCAACTGTATGAAGCTCAGATGCAATCCGAACCCGCGTGTCGGCCAAAAGTGACGGGCTCAATATTAGTGAACGAGTAACCCGACCACCGCAATTGTCATCCTTGAACAGAAAAATGATTTGCTCCTAGAAAAAGAGCCTTCTTTACGAAGAGAAAAAACTAACTGGGCTTTCGTAACCCCGAATTCCGCCTACGCAAAGACAGCTGTCCCTCCTTCCGTTCGGTGTTCGAAAACGACTCGCAGCAACTTCATCAGCCGCTCATCCCACTAAGAGAAGGTCGACTGCACCTTCGAAAGCCGTTCAATCTTTCGATTACTTCGCAATCTCACGTAGTTCCCCTAACTCCTTCTGGGCGACTTCTAAACCAGAGCACGGCTTATCGTCCACAATAAGCTCATCAATTTGGAGCCATTGATTGGGAGTCATATACACGAGATTTCCTTGATAGTTGTAGGGTGTTATCAACTTGAAGTTCCGAGAGGTAGTAGGCTCATCAATAGCGGAACATGCGGAAACCGGGTATTGAGTGCCGTTAAGAACGACGTAAGACTTTCCGGGCTTTACCGAATGCCTGTTCACGAGCAACTGCGCAGACTGCCTGAAGTCGAATTCAAAGTCCTTCTCATGAGGGACGTAGTTGTAGGTATATTCGCTCTTATCCTGAGGAGTTCTCGGAATACAGTTGCCCTCAACGTCATCCAGCAATTGCTTCACAACCGCTTCGTCGCTTTTCCAAATTCGATCATAGAGAGTATCGACGGTATCCCCATCCTTCAAGGGAACATAGGATTTGTAGGCAATTTCACCGGTGTCCAAACCCGAATCCATAAAGTGAACCGCCATCCCTGATTGCTCGTCTCCATACCAAATGGTCCAAAAGCCCGGATGCCGCCCACAGTGTCGAGGTAACAAAGAGGTGTGGAAATTGAGCACGCCCATGGGAGGAATCGCGAGAAATTCGTCAGGCAGGAAGAACTGATACCCAATCACAACAACAACGTCAGGCTTCCATTCCCGAATTTGGTCCATGACGCCTTCGTCTTTTGGCTTCCCACAGATGATGGGAATGTTCTGCTCCTCGGCAACAACGTTAATGGGCTTGCTTGAGCTTCCTCCCGAAGTTGTCGTCGTAATACCTTCGGTGGGAGATTCTAGGATTCCCACAACATTGGCCTCGTTCTTCACAAAATATTCCATGTGAATGGATGTAAGTTCCCATGTTCGAGTACCGATGATTACAATGCGCTTATTCCTCATACCTTACTTCTTAATTTTTCACAGTGAACAACTGCTCCCTGAAACGATGCAAAGGATGCGCCCACAAAACAAGAATCTTCGAAGCTGACCTCGCACTAGCTACGCCATCAAATTAAGAGAACAAGGTTTTTCGTTGGACCATCCTGTTTGGGTCATGATGACGCAAACAGAATGCCCTAGGCCGCTGAATCACCCGAAGAACAGCAATCATCGAGGATTCTGTGAAGAGTTACTCTTTCCGCCACTCAATCATGAGCTTTCTCCGTATCAACCGAATTCATAGCTCCACTTGTTTCTCGGATAGAGTTCTCTGAAACTCTTCCGTGCCCTCTCAATTAATTACCAGTCTTGCTAGAATGGGATGCCTACTCCAAAAAATCTGAATAGTTGTTCACAGTTTATCTTCTCTCCCCTAGCCTTTTCGAGGGGGGTGAGGGCCATTTGACTGGCCTTCCCTAGTGCAAAAAAAATTGGGAAATCTTAAGTCCGACCGAAGATTAAAAAAGAGAAATTGAATTGATGACAACTGCTCCCACTCTCTTCGCCCTTCTACTCTTTTTTTCACTCCCCATTCTCGCGGAGCCCACTCAAGCATCTCGTGATGCATCAGAGGCCAAGCGAGCCATTCTTGAAATGGTGCAGACTCCAAAGGAGCCCGCAGGACTAATTCAACTCCCCCTCCGAGTCTATCTCATTTCGAATCTCACCATGAATCGCGAAGGAGAAGAAATGGAAGTCTGGGTCAAGCCCGCTGATTTCGAAAAGAAACTCCTTCCAGAAATCAATCGCATCTGGAAGCAAGCAAACGTGGAGTGGGTCTTGGAAAGTATTCGAATACAGCCCGCGCCCGAGCTTCCCAAGCGAGAAAAATTGATTGAATCTATCGTAAACGCAACCCGCGATCACTCTCCTCAACGCGTTCCTAACATCCTTCGCCTCTGCAACGTCTCGCGCGCGCATCCCGTGGTGAACAATCTCTACCTCTTCCCCTATGTCGGCCAGACCCAACAAGGGTTTGCCTCACTTGGTGGCAACAGAGCCGTCGTCGGAGTTTGGACTGATAAACCTTTTCAAGCCAAGAAGCCCCCCATCAAATTTCCTCTTGCCGAAAAAGGTCGATTTAAAATCGGTTCTATCGCCCGCACCTGCTCTCACGAGTTAGGTCACAATCTGGCTCTTAGCCATCCTGACAAGGCAACTCAGACCGAGTTCAACCGTCTCATGGGAGGAAAGAAGCATGGCTACGATTTCATCCCCGAGGAAGTTGAACTTGCTCGAAAGACAGCCTTCAAAAGAGCTGCCTCCATCCGGCAATGGGCTCAGAAATAGCCGCATTGATCCTACCGAGAAAGATGCCAAAAGCATCTTTCCACTCCCCTTCTCATCGCTCCATTAACAGTCAATCCTTCACTGGAAAAAAATCGTTGATAATGCTGTGGGTAGAGTCGCGTCTACTCAAAGGAATGCCTGCGATGATTACGCAAGATAAGCAAGGCGTAGGATAGACACATCACCACCTAAAACAGAACAATAAACCTAATCCATTGGGGGCTCATCCACGAAAGAAAAGAGCTTGTCTTGAAGAAGCTCAAATCCCTTACTAGAGGGCGGTATGCAAGTTTCACCTTTTTTTCAGCGGCAGCCTTGGGCTCTTATCATTTTACTGGGCCTCACGAGTCATTCTGCACAAGCCTCAGTCATCTCCTTTGCAAATACCGACTTCACCATGAATCCGAACTTCAACAGAATTAGAGATTTCGAGTTCAGTATTGATATTGCAGCCGACCTCACTCCAGGAACCACTTATAACAATCCAGCTCTCAACTCAATTGAATACAACGTGTTCGGAATCCTCGACACTGACCCAACCCCTTCTGGTTTTCCAGCCTTCGATCTCCAGCGAACCATATTGGGTTCCGATTTTTACACCCAAGGAAGCTCTCTTAACTTCACGATCTTACCGACTGCCGACCTATCCGACGGCCTCCAACTCAGCGAGCTGGCTGGCACAGGAACTGTCTTCGAATTAAACGGGAGGGAAATGGGAACTGGTCGCTATCACCCTTCGTTAGTAGAACTGAACGCCAACGGAACCGGTAGGATTCAGAACTCGAACAACATCGGTGGAGTTAATCCAGGCAATGGTATGGTCGTCGATGTCGACTTTGGTGAAGAGTATATTGTCGACCTTACCTTCAATCCGTCCACTCTCACCATTGCGGCCCCTATTCCCGAGCCATCTATTTTGACGTCCTGCGGACTTGGCCTCAGTTGGACCATACTCCTCCGCCGCAGAACTAGGAGTTCCCACCTGCGATAGAACGCCGAAGTCAGTCTGGCCGAGGATTGAAACGAACTAAATTTCGTCTTTATCTGTAACCAACGGCAGAGTTTTCGTCAGGAAAGAGTGTGAAGAATGATATTTGTCCATCTTGTGAAGCTGAGCTGCCAGTAAATGCACCTCACGGTCTTTGTCCTACCTGCGTACTACGGGGTGCTCACGAGTCAGAATTTCTAGCGGATGTGCCTTCGCTGGCACAAATTCAGGCAGCCTTTCCTGAACTCAAAATCTTGGAATGCATCGGCCGAGGAGGTATGGGAATCGTTTACAAGGCCGAGCAACCTGCACTGGATCGATACCTCGCGCTAAAAATACTCGATCCCTCACTCAGTGGAGATCCGGGCTTCGCGGAGCGTTTCGAGCGTGAGGCTCGAACTTTAGGCAAGCTGGCACATCCGAATATCGTGGCCATTCACGAGTTCGGTGAACGAGGAGGATTTTTCTGGCTGACGATGGAGCTTGTGGAAGGAGTCAACCTTCGTCAGGCAATGCAGACCGCGATGTTCACGCCAAACCAAGCATTGGAAGTCATTCCTGAACTTTGCTCGGCCCTGCAGTTCGCCCACGAAAAAGGAGTGCTACATCGTGACATCAAACCCGAAAACATTCTGATAGATACTCGTGGCCACATCAAGATTGCGGACTTCGGAATTGCGCGCCTCATGGGTGAGCAAGCCGACTTCACCCTCACCCACACAGGTTCAGCGCTCGGTTCGACCGCCTACATGGCTCCTGAACAAATTGAGAGTCCGCACGATGTCGATCACCGGGCAGACATTTACAGCCTCGGAGTAGTCTTCTATGAAATGCTCACAGGCAGTCTCCCGTTGGGACGGTTTCCCGCTCCAAGCGAAAAATCGACAAGCGATCCTAGTCTCGACAAGGTCGTGTTCCGTGCCTTGGCTAAAGAACGCGAAAGCCGCTACCAAAGCGCTGGAGAAGTGAACGAAGGAGTCAAGACGGCTCATCAGTCGGTGGCACCTTCTGAAAGGTCTCCAGCAGAGTCAGCGCAGACGCTCGAGAAAAGAAGTCTCCTATCCTGGATTGGTGGGATCGTCGGAGCGGTAATTGGGTTCTATACCAGCCCTCTCCTTTGCGGACTGGGAATCACAGCGGCTGTCTTTGGGTTAGTTGGATGTTGGGTTACACTTTGGCGAATCAAAACAGGCAGCTACCGAAGCGAACATCACCACGCTCTCCTTTTCATTACATTCTGGCCCGTGGTCATCGCGATCGCCTCGTATTCCCTGATCCTCTATCTCATGCTGGTAGATCCAACGCGATTAAAAGGCATAACCCTTCTCGTCTGGCAGCCGTTCCTGTTCTTTCTCGCCTTGTTAGTTCCTTCTCTGGTTGGTGTTGCCCTCTGGAAATGGGTGGGAACCGGAACCCAAGTGCTGAAGTCTCGCCTATGGTTATTCGCAGCCTGTGTTTTAGTATCGTTGAGCGCTCTGGCGGCAAAAATCAGCTACTTGGGAACGGGCAATTTGAGGGGCACTCTCGTGCAAGGGATTCAATTTGCGGCACCCCCCCAAGATCTAGAGGGCCAAGAGAAAATCAAAGCAGCCATGATAGAGGCGGCCGGTCCCTTTGCGGATTACTACAGAGTTCGCTATCTGACCCAACCCAGAGATCTGGGAAAAGCTAAGAGGTTCTACGCGGAGGTCGAGATATCGGCATCGTCGGAGAAGGTCGCGCACCAACACTGGCAAAATTTCACGAGCAGATTGCGCAGCCTTCTTCCAACCACTCTCCGTCAGTCAGGTTCTTATCGTCCCAAAGACGAAGAAATTGATGATCTCATCCAACACTATCGCTTGTGGACCCTCCCTTTACTCATTTTGGTTCCGGTGACCGTGATCGTGAGCATACTACTTTCCGGAAAAAAGACTGCGGTTCTTTTGTTCTTGGCGGCTGTTGTGACCATCGCTGCTTCTCAACTAACATGGTGGCCGCATTCAAGAATCCTACCTCCATCGGTCGGCATGGCTCCTCCGCCTCCGGTCTTTCCCCCCATGGAATATGATTTCAGCACCACTCGTGACGCAATGGAATCGACGATCAAAGCAGCAAAGAAGAACGATAGGGAAGGTTTCTTGCGAGGTCTAACAAGTGCCTATCGCAAAGCCCTTCTCAAGGATGAACCCGAACTGAGCGACATGATGAAAGGCATGGCCATGGTGAAATATGGGGGACAAAAAATGCAGCAGGGAGAACATGCCTCGGTAAAATTAATCTATCCGGATGGTCACGGATTCATCGATCTAGTGAAGGTGAATCGAGAGTGGAAGCTGCCCTTGCCAGAGGAACCTGAATTCAACTACTCAGTTCCATTGGCCACGATCCACTCCATGGTGAAGGCGGCGAAGGCTAACGACTACTATGCCTTTGAGAGAGGTATGGAAGGCGCCATCTTCGATAAACTCACGAAAGAACCTGCGCTACTTGAAGCGCTCAAGGAGCAATTCAAAAGCCTGACCGAAATCAAGCAGATCGAATCCGGCTCCGGTTCACCACGCACAGCGCTGGTTGCGGCTAAAGACGGGGATCGAGAATTGCTCATCTCGATGGTTCTGCGGGATGCTGTTCACGTATTCTTTTCCGGAACTCCTGAACAAAAAACGGTGACTATAAAAGAGTGGCACATAACTAAGATCGAATGAGCTCCTCCTTTCATTCTACTCGCTGGACCCTGGTACAGCGCGCAGGCCTGCGTTCGGACGAGGGGGGCCGAGCGCTATCGGAACTTTGTGAGATTTACTATGAACCCGTACACCTTTTCGTTCTTCATAGAGTGAACAACAAGGAGCGAGCCCGTGATTTAACCCACTCATTCTTTGAAGGACTATTGAACCGGGAAAGCCTCGGTTCTCCTGATCCGGAACGCGGTCGATTTCGCTCCTACCTTCTCGGTGCCGTGAAGCACTTTCTATCCCACGAACATGCGCACGCAATGGCCGCCAAACGCGGGGGTGGCAATGAACATGTCGAACTGCTGGATGTCTTGGAGGCCGAAGATCGCGACCAAACTGACTTTGATCGTGATTGGGCACATGCATTGATTCACCGGGCACATGAGGTCTTAGAACAGGAGATGACAGCTGCAGGCAAAGGGGTTCAATTTCGAATCCTACGGGCTTGGCTTGATGGCAATCCCACCACCCCCAGAGGAACGGCGGCCGCCGAGCTTGGGATGAGCGACAACGCCTTGAAAGTCGCCATCCACCGCATCAGACAGAAGTTCCGCGAAAAAGTAAGAAGCGAAATCGAATCAACGACCTCCTCCAAGGTCTCAACCGATGAGGAGTTTCGATATTTAATCGACGTGCTCAGCAAGAGCTAGAATCTCTACCCTCAATTAAAAACACTTCTTTCTATGCAAAAATCGTCAACAAAGCGGCAAAGCTGACTTATCAGGGACAGCATCTTCGTCGCCACTGAGAACAGTCCCAAGTAAATCCTACTCTGTTAGTCCAAATTGTTTGAATTTTGAAAATCTCTTGGGTAACGGACCGTGAACTTTGCTATCGCTTTACAGAGTTCTTTTCAGCTAGGCTGGTCGGCCCATGTTGAAGCAGATTATTTTCTACGGCCTCATCCTCTCCACTTTAGCGGCCGCAGCTCCCTCCGATGATCTTCTAGGTTACTGGAACCTTGATAATAACACTTTAGATACTGCTCCTTCGGGGACCACCAATGACAACGGGACTTGGGTTGGAACGAGCAGCTATAGCGCTACCGATTCCCAATTTGGCTCCGCTCTGTCACTGAGCGGTAACAGCTACGTTTCTATTCCTAGCAGTGATGACGTCGCTCATACGGGGGGCAGTATCACGCTCTCAGTCTGGTGCAAAGTGGGCGACTGGGATCGAAGTTGGCAGGCTCTCATTTCCAAGGGAGATGGCCCGCAATACCGCATTGCTCGGCGGGCAAATGACGCCAATCAGATCGCCTATGCCGGGGGATCAGGAGATATTTCCGGTGGAGCAGTCAATGATGACAACTGGCACCATATCCTAGCCATCTCTGCAGCTGGAGAGAACACCGCACTTTATGTCGATGGAGTTCTCGTCGCTACTGGTGTCGCACCTAGTTTATCCGACTCTGGTCTTCCTCTTCTTCTGGGAGAAAATCCGCAGGCTACCGGCAGAGAATGGATAGGCGGAATTGACGACGTCGCCCTCTTTGGCGACGCCCTCAGCGAGCAACAAGCTCAAGCCATTTACAATTTCGGCATCAACTATGACTATCCCATGTCTGAGGCGATTCAAATTCTCGATGCTCACGATCAGGCTGGCTCGGTGAGTATCGGCCCTAACACTTGGACCTACCAAGCGAATGATTCAGGCTCTGGCACCTTCGTTCTTCTCGGTAGTGATGGCAGCGGGGTCGATGTTTCCACTGGCCCCTCAATTACGACCTTTGATAGCAATCCTATCTTTATCACCTCAGGCGCCAGCGCCATACTCTCTTGGCAAATAGAGCCTCCCTTCTCCGCTGTCAGTATCGACAACGGAGTCGGAAGTGTGCTCACACAGACTGACGTGAGTGGAGCCGGAAGTATCTCGGTCACCCCCACCGTCAGCACCTTCTACACTATCAGCGCCACTAATGTTGATGGCACTACTCTCAGAAGCACCACCCTTTTCGTAGACGTTGACCCCTCCACCCCTCGCATCAATGAGTTCGTAGCAGACAACTCAAACGATGGTTTGTTAGACGAAGACGGTGATAGCTCAGACTGGATCGAAATCTACAACCCCGGCCCCAACGCCGCAGACCTCTCCACATTCTACCTCACCGATGATGAACTCCTCCTGAACAAGTGGTCTTTCCCGGCGGTTATCATGCAGCCCGACACTTACTTAGTGGTTTTTGCATCCTCTAAGAATCGCGCCACTGCCAATAGCGAGCTCCATACCAACTTCAACCTGTCAGCGGGAGGCGAGTATCTTGCCCTCACTCGAAACGACGGAAGCGGCGGCTTTTCTATTACTGCAGAATTTACACCCGACTACCCCTCACAAGAAGAGGGCTTCTCTTATGGCCTCGCCGCTGACGGGCTCACGCTGGGATATCTCGCAATCCCTACTCCCAACTCTACCAATGGTGCCGTGCTACAGGGATTTGTCGAAGACACTACTTTTGATATTGATCGAGGGTTCTTCACCAGTCCTTTCAACCTCACGATTTCATCGGCCACTACCGACGCTCAAATCCGATACACCACTGACGGCTCAGAACCGACGATTACCAACGGATTGGACTACACCGGTCCTGTTAATATTTCTGCTACCACCACGATTCGTGCTGCCGCGTTCAAAACAGATTTCGTCGAAACCAATGTCGATACCCACACCTACTTCTTCCTGGAAGATATTCGCACTCAATTTCCTGATGGTGCAGCTCCTACCGGTTGGCCTTCTTCCTCAGTGAACGGCCAAGTCTTCGACTACGGAATGGACCCCGACATCACCACCCGCTACACCCCACTAGAAATGACGGATGCGCTCTCTGCCATTCCCTCGGTATCTATCAGCATCGATCAAGAAGACCTCACCGGGTCGGGCTCCCAAGGGATTTACGTCAATCCTAGCGGACGTGGCCGAAGCTGGGAGAGAAAGGCTTCCTTTGAAATCATTCATCCCGATGGCACGACAGCCAACGTGCAAAGCAATTGTGGACTTCGAGTGCGAGGAGGCTTCAGCCGCTCCACTAGCAACCCAAAACACGCCTTCCGCCTTTTCTTTCGAGGTGAATACGGCGACTCCAAACTCAACTACCCTCTCTTCGGTTCAGAAGGAGTGGATGAATTCGACAAAGTCGATCTCAGGACCTCTCAAAACTATTCTTGGGCCTTCCAAAACAACGGAAGCAACACCTTCTTGCGAGAAGTTCTCGGCCGCGACCTACAAGGCTCCTTTGGACATCCTTACACGCGCAGCCGCTACTATCACCTCTATCTCAACGGAATTTATTGGGGACTCTACATGACCCAAGAGCGAGCCGAAGCCAATCACGGGGCTGCTTATCTCGGCGGTAACACTGAGGACTACGACACCATCAAATCCGCCGGTAGTAGCGGCGGCTACGACACCGAAGCCACTGATGGCAGCTTTGCTTCCGGAAGCGACTGGAACAACCTCTGGAGTCTTGCACGCACCCAACAGTCCTCCCCAACCATCGCCCGCTTTATGGAAATGCAGGGCCTCAATCCTGATGGCTCTCGCAATCCTGCCCTACCGGTCTACCTCGATGTCGATAACCTCATCGATTACCAAATGGTGATTGGCTATACTGGCAACTACGACGCTCCCGTCTCTAACTTTGTCCAAGCCTCTAACAACTGGTATGGCATTCGGGACCGAGTGCGCGATGGCTTCGGGTTTCAATTCTTCGTTCACGATGGTGAGCACAGCATGGGAGCTGGGGGTGGATGGAACGGAGCCAACGACCGCATGAACACCACCAACGGATCGGGAAGTCGAGATGTATACAATAAAAGTAACCCCGCTTATATTCACTTCGACCTCGCTGAAGGGACGGAGGAATATCGTATGAAATTTGCGGACCGTGCTCACAAGGCTCTCTTTAATGCAGGGCTCCTGACTCAAACGAGTGTTCTCGAACACATGAACGCGAGGCGATCCACCGTTGCCGACGTGATCATAGCTGAGTCTGCTCGTTGGGGAGACGCGCAACGAACCGATCCTTTTGACGCAGAAAATTGGGACAGCGCCGTCAATAGTCTGAGTAATGTGATTGATACTCGGAGCGACGTCTTTCTCGGACATCTTCGCATCGCAAACCTCTACCCCGATTTGGATGCTCCCTTCTACTCCCAACACGGAGGGGTGGTGAGCTCCGGCTCCACAATTGATGCCATCGTTCCAACCAACGGCACTCAGCTTTACTACATGATCGGATCCGGAGACTTGGATTCCAGCGATTGGAGTGACGATCTAGATCCTCGCCTTATCGGTGGCGGTTTTAACTCGGCGGCATCCGTCCTCAACATCTCGGGTGGAGGCGGTGGCGTGACTGCCACGACATACATCAATAACGGAGATAACTGGGCCTATCTGGATGACGGGAGCAATCAAGGAACTACTTGGAGAGCCTCCGCGTTCGACGATAGCAGCTGGATGACTGGACCGGCCGAACTCGGTTATGGTGACGGAGATGAGGCGACGACCCTATCTTTTGGGCCCGATCCCACTGCTAAATACGCCACCACTTACTTCAGAAAAACAGTCAACATTCCGAACCCCTCCCAATTCGGTGAATTCGAACTCAACATCACCTTCGACGATGCTTACGTGGTCTACGTTAATGGAGTAGAGGTGGCCCGACATAACAATTTACCAGTCGATCCAGCCTTCGACTTCTACTCCGGTAACACCGTTGGAAACAACGCCATCGACAATCTGAGCATTCCAACTTCTAGCTTCGCAGCGGGAAACAACACCATCGCGGTTGAAATGCACCAAGGGAATGACGGAAGCTCTGACTTGAGTTTTAACCTTGAGCTCATCGGTAATCCTCCCGGTTCCGGCAACACGGTCTCGCTGACCATTCCTGATACCATTACCGGCCCTGTCTGGATCAAGTCCCGCACCTACGACAGTGTCAACGATACTTGGAGCGCTCTCAATGAAGCCTTCTTCTCAACCACCCTACCTGCCAGCTCGATGGACATCGTGATCAGCGAAGTTCATTATCATCCCTCCGACCCAACCTCCGCCGAATTAGCGATTGACCCCACCTTTGATAAGAATGATTTCGAGTTCATCGAGATTATGAATATTAGTGGCAACACTGCGGACCTTGGTAGCGCAGCCTTTATTAACATCACTTTCGAGGGTGCCTTAGAAGGGATCGAATTTACTTTCCCACCCGGAACTCTCATCGCTCCTGGCGAACGATTGGTCATTGTTGAAAATAGCGCCGCCTTCGCCGCGAGATACCCTAGCGTTGCCATTGCGGGAACCTACTCGGGCGCATTGAGTAACAGCGGCGAGTGGATTACCCTCGTCGACATGAACGGCAGCATCATCGATAGCTTCCGATACGACGACAACGTTCCTTGGCCTGAGTCTGCCGATGGTGACGGCTTTTCCTTGGTTCGCCTCGATCCCCAGTCCGACCTCGATCCCACATTGTCCACGAGCTGGTTAGCCAGTTCTGCAGTTGGAGGAAGTCCTGGGGCTGATGATGGTTTACGTTTCACCGGAGACCCCTTGGCGGATGATGACGGCGACGGATATGTGGCTATTCTTGAATACGCCGCAGGACTGTCTGACGATATCCCTTCCCATGGAGAGCTCTTCTGTATCACTCAGGTCAACATCAACGGCACCATCTCTTCGGCACTCAGTTATCGAGAAGATCCTGATGCCGTCGATGCTCAGCTGATCCTGCAGGTTTCCCCCGACCTCACTTCCGGAAGCTGGAGTAACGTGAGCTCTGAGGTGTCTTTCTTAGAAACTACGAACGACTCAGATGGCATCCCCCGTCACACCTTCCTCATCAACAACGCACCAGGCAGCGCACCGCGAAACTTCTTCCGTCTCTTCGTTCAAGAAAACCTGTAGCGCGAGGGCTGGTCACTGGAGAATAAAAAGCGATTCGATAGCAGAAAAAAGCTCGGAGGGCTTGGCGGTAACTTTGGGGACTTACTGATCTGGGCTCAAACGCACCTTCTATGACCACCCCGCCCCTAGTCTAGTCAGGACACCAGCGTCGTTAAAGCAAGCTTCACACCGCCTCGACCAAGTGCTGCCCAATGCAAACCGAGAAGCTGAAAGAGAGCGCAGAATTTCTGCTACCGTAGTCTCGCTTAAGAACGAACTCCGACGATATTATTTAGTGAAAAACGCGTAAAATACCACTCCTTACCTTCAATTAATCTTTAGTATTTTCTGCGCAAAATATCAGGAAAACTAAAAGTTAACCCTTCAAAACCATACGAAATACCAAGACATCTGAAACAGCTCTACCCATTACCATTAAAGGGATTCCAATAATACTTAGTTAAGGTATTTCGCCGGAAATTAATTAAAAAATATAAATCTAGCCTAAAATTTTAAAAACAATCAACAGTCTCGGCGTTCATGAAAAGGTTCACCCCCTCGATAATTCCCCTGACTCTTTGCGCACTGCTATCACTCATGAGTCCGCTCATGGGACAAGACGGTTCGTTGCCATCGCTCACGGTAAGCTCTACTCCCACCAACGAAGGCCTCATTGGGCTCACCGTAGACTTCACTCTCTCCTCACCCGCTGAGGGAGGCGAGCGGATTTTCTTCGACATTGAGGAGGGAACCGCAACGAGCGCAGACTTCATTCCCTTCAACGGTGGAATCATCGACTTTGCGGCAGGCACCACGAGCGAAAGCTTCATCATCACGATGATCGATGATGAAATCGCAGAAGCGGATGAAACGATCCAAATCACAGCCTACGACGCAACCGGGCTGACATTAGCGAACGCGGTTTCTTTTCACACTATTCTCAATGATGATGCTTCGGCGATTAGACTTTCCTCGTTCTTTTCAGATGGAATGGTTTTACAGCGTGAGAAGGGAGCTCCCGTTTTTGGCTACGTTGTTCCTAGTAGCACTGTAACGGTCCAGTTCGCTGGGGAAACTTATCAAACTGTGGCTGATTCCAACGGCCGCTTCGAGGTCTCTCTTGAAAATCTCGCCGCCAGTTCAGTCGGACGGGACCTAGTCATCTCCAGCGATGGCATCACAGAAACCATCAGCGGAGTCCTCGTTGGAGAAGTGTGGATGGGCGCGGGGCAGTCAAATATGGACTTCCCTCTAAACTTCCTTCCCTCTCCTGAGAACGACAATGCGAGTGCAACTTCCAATGATCCCCTCTTGAAGATTTTCGTCCCTACAGAAACAGCACGAGGCTCTCGGCAGGATCTCGTTAGCGGAAATTGGCTCGCCGCTGTCCCAGGTGAAACCTCAGACTTCTCGGCACTTGCCTACTACTACGGCAAGCGGCTGCGTGAAGAGCTCGGAGTCCCCGTCGCCATTATGGAGTGTGCTTGGGGAGGCCAACCCATTCAGGGTTTTATCTCTGAAGAAAAGCTCGCAACCTTTCCTGAAGGAATCGAGTTGTTAGAGACTCGTGACTTCTTTTACGGCATCTACGCACAAGCCCTTGCGGACTTTGAAGCTGCTCTTGCGGCTTGGAACGAAAACCCCGTCGGACCCGAGCCTGTCTTCGAGGAAGACGACCCCAACGTTGCTGCCAACCTCGGCGGTCAAATCTACAACGGCATGGTCGCCCCCATGGTCGGCTACGGTATGCGTGGTATCCTGTGGTATCAGGGAGAAGCCAACACCTTCGACTTTGCTAGCCAGAACTACCAGCCATTGTTAGAAGCGCTCGCAGAAGACTGGCGCGAACGCTGGGGCGAAGAACTCCCCTTCTACTTTG
Source organism: Roseibacillus sp. (assembly GCA_051251855.1). Classification (GTDB taxonomy): domain Bacteria; phylum Verrucomicrobiota; class Verrucomicrobiia; order Verrucomicrobiales; family Akkermansiaceae; genus Roseibacillus. The sequence continues at coordinate 97,926 of JBPOGI010000005.1, read as the reverse complement.
TGCAGCTACCCAACTTTGTGTCCGAAGCACGGACGCGTTGGGTCGAAGTTCAAAATGCAATGCGTCTCGCCTCTGCTACCATTCCTAACAGCGGGATGGTGGTCGGAAATGACATTGGCGACCCCGAAGACATCCATCCCATCAATAAATCTGACTTCGCCGAGCGCCTCGTGCTCTGGCCTCTCGCGAACGAGTATGGTCTCGATTCACTCCTCACTTCTGGTCCTGCTTATTCCGAGTCCTTCATACAAGGATCTTCCGTCGTGGTCGAATTCGATTTCAGCAGCGGCCTTGCGACCCGAGGGGGGGGGCCTCTGGGTGGATTCGAACTTCGTGAAGAAGAGGGCGATTGGGTTTCGGCCAACGCCAGCATCATTGGCGAAAGCGTTGTTGTTTCTGTTCCTGGGATGACTTCACCTACAGCTGTTCGATACGCATGGGCTCAAAACCCAACCGCAGCCAATCTCATTAACTCTGCCAATCTCCCCAGCAGTGTCTTTGAGGCGACTCCTACCAATAGTCCTATCGACATTACCCTTACCACTTCGGCAGAACCTATTGATGAAGGCTTCATCGGACTCGTCGTGAACCTCAGTCTTTCTTCGCCTGCAATCGGAGGTGAGAGCTTCAACTTCGAACTGCAAGATGGAACTGCCGTTGCTGGAGAAGACTTCATTTTCTGGGAGAATGGCTTCTTCGAATTTGCTCCCGGCGAGACCAGCCAATCGATTCTCCTCACCGTCTTAGATGATTCTATTGCGGAAGAAGACGAAACCTTCACCTTTGCCATCACAAACCCAAGCGGTCTCACTCTCGCGCAAAGCGAGATCACTCTCACCATTTTTGATGACGACGAACCCGTTGCCCCCGAGCCGGCAGTCCTGTCCGTGAGCGCAGATCCTATTAACGAGAACTTCATCGGACTCGTCGTAAACCTCACTCTATCCGAACCAGCGACCGGAAATGAGAGCTTCAACTTCGAGCTTCAAGATGGAACGGCTGTTGCGGGAGAAGACTTCATTGCTCTAAATAATGGCTTCTTCGAATTTGCTCCCGGCGAGACCAGCCAATCGATTCTCTTGACGGTCCTAAACGATTCTATTTCCGAAGAGGACGAGACCTTTAGCTTTGACATTACAAGCTCAACCAACCTCATTCTCTCCCAAAGTGCCACCACTCTCACCATCCTTGATGATGATGTGCCTGTCGTCACTGAGCCACCGGTCCTAACCGTTTCTGCTGACCCGACAAGCGAAAGCGCTAACGGACTTGCCGTCAACTTGACGCTCTCCAAACCTGCTACCGGAACGGAGAACTTCTACTTCGAGCTTGAAGATGGAACCGCAGTTGCGGGAGAAGACTTCGTTTATTGGAACGGTGGCTTTGTTGAATTCGAAGCGGGCGAAACCAGCCGAACTCTTCTCGTCACTTTACTCGATGATTCGAGCGCTGAAGATGAAGAAACCTTCACTTTCGCCATGGCCAATTCCACGGACCTCATTCTCTCCCAAAGTGCCATCACTCTCACCATCCTTGATGATGATGTGCCTGTCGTCACTGAGCCACCGGTCCTAACCGTTTCTGCTGACCCGACAAGCGAAAGCGCTAACGGACTTGCCGTCAACTTGACGCTCTCCAAACCTGCTACCGGAACGGAGAACTTCTACTTCGAGCTTGAAGATGGAACCGCAGTTGCGGGAGAAGACTTCGTTTATTGGAACGGTGGCTTTGTTGAATTCGAAGCGGGCGAAACCAGCCGAACTCTTCTCGTCACTTTACTCGATGATTCGAGCGCTGAAGATGAAGAAACCTTCACTTTCGCCATGGCCAATTCCACGGACCTCATTCTCTCCCAAAGTGCCATCACTCTCACCATCCTTGATGATGATGTGCCTGTCGTCACTGAGCCACCGGTCCTAACCGTTTCTGCTGACCCGACAAGCGAAAGCGCTAACGGACTTGCCGTCAACTTGACGCTCTCCAAACCTGCTACCGGAACGGAGAACTTCTACTTCGAGCTTGAAGATGGAACCGCAGTTGCGGGAGAAGACTTCGTTTATTGGAACGGTGGCTTTGTTGAATTCGAAGCGGGCGAAACCAGCCGAACTCTTCTCGTCACTTTACTCGATGATTCGAGCGCTGAAGATGAAGAAACCTTCACTTTCGCCATGGCCAATTCCACGGACCTCATTCTCTCCCAAAGTGCCATCACTCTCACCATCCTTGATGATGATGTGCCTGTCGTCACTGAGCCACCGGTCCTAACCGTTTCTGCTGACCCGACAAGCGAAAGCGCTAACGGACTTGCCGTCAACTTGACGCTCTCCAAACCTGCTACCGGAACGGAGAACTTCTACTTCGAGCTTGAAGATGGAACCGCAGTTGCGGGAGAAGACTTCGTTTATTGGAACGGTGGCTTTGTTGAATTCGAAGCGGGCGAAACCAGCCGAACTCTTCTCGTCACTTTACTCGATGATTCGAGCGCTGAAGATGAAGAGACCTTCACTTTCGCCATGGCCAATTCCACGGACCTCATTCTCTCCCAAAGTGCTATCACTCTCACCATCCTCGATGATGATGCGCCTGTCGTCACCGAGCCAGCGGTCCTAACCGTTTCTGCTAACCCTATTAATGAGAACTTTATCGGACTCACCGTGAATCTGTCACTATCTCGACCCGCTACTGGCAGCGAGAACTTCTACTTCGAGCTTCAGGATGGAACAGCGATTGCCGGAGAGGACTTCCTCTACTGGAACGGCGGTTTCGTTGAGTTCGCCCCCGGAGAGACCAGTCAAACTCTTCTCCTCACCGTTCTCGATGATGCGAAAGCGGAAGATGACGAATTCTTCACCTTCGCTATCTCTAATCCAACAGATCTCACTCTCGCGCAGACGTCCATTTCCCTGACCATCCTTGATGATGACCCGAGTTCACCCGAGCCCCCCATCCTCACTGTGACCACCGAGCCACGCAACGAAGGACTCATCGGTCTTCCTGTCACGTTCACGCTTTCGGCTCCGGCTTTAGGCGGCGAAAGCATTGGATTCTCGACCGAGAAAGGAGAGTTCGACATGGCTAACCCTCTGGAGGACTACCTTCCATGGACAAGCGGTTCACTCGAATTCTCCCCCGGAGATATCAGCCGAACCATCTATCTTACCATGTTCGATGATGCCATCACGGAACCTGACGAGACCTTTACTTTAGCCCTCTCTCATCCCAACGGGGTTGTGCTGAACAAGTCATCTCTCTCTCTCACGATTATTAACGACGACACCGTATTGGATGACTACGGCAACTCGTTCGGGCTTCCACCAGAAGAGAGACTCATCGATTCAGATGGAGATGGCGACGGCATCAGCTTCTTCATCGAATACGCCTTCAATCTCAATCCCACGAAAGCAGAGTCTCCTGACTATGTTCGAGGCCAAACCTTGGAAAACGGCGAACCCTTTGGCCAACCCGTCCTTCGCAGCGAGGTCCATCCCATCACTGGCGAGAAGGTCATCATGTATACCTACATTCGCCGAACCGATTCCTACCCAAAGGTGATTTACCACACAGAAGTAAGCGAAGACGCAGTCAACTTCACCGTAATCGAACCAGACTTTGTCACCGTGATTTCACCGTTCTGGGAAGAAGTCCAAGTCATCATTGGAACGTCAACCAATGGCTCACCTCGATGTTTCGTTCGGGTTCGTGTTGAGGCAGAAGATTTGAATGGCGACGGAGTATAGAAAGAGAAAATAAAGACGGCGTCCATCGTAGGAATGGTCGCCGAACGAATCATCTCTCGATCAGCATTGGACCTAATGCTTCTTAATCTGGTCACATACCACTGGGGCTTTGAGCGACCATCAGACGAACACCTAGTAGGCTAGTAGGCTAGTAGGCTAGAGCCTGACAGAGGAGTACTGAAAAAGGGATTCGGTATGCTCTCGGATCGACAAACCTTGTAATTTTCCTGCTTCGACAGATGGTAGCGTTCGTGGATATTCCGCAACCATACATCTTCCTAGGCATCGTAGCCTTGCACATCATCGGGGCCGCTCACGTTTTGCACGCCCTCTTTCGCGTGCGCACACCCAGCGCCACTATCGCATGGATTATTTCTCTGCTCGCTTTTCCTTGGGTTGCCATTCCCTTATACTGGGTCTTTGGCCGCAATACCCTAACTGGCTATGTCCAAGCGCGGCGCTCGGACGATCAACTTCTTAATTCCCAAGTCGATGCGCTCGAGACCTCCATTAAGCCCCATCGCCTTGAGCCCGCGTCCCCCTTTCTCAAGACCGCGGTTCGTCTCGGAGGCATGCCCGTTACGCGTGGGAACGACGCCGACCTCCTCATCAACGGAGAAGAAATCTTCGAACGTATTTTTGAGTCACTCGCTCAGGCTCAAGACTACATCCTTATCCACTTTTACATCATCAAGGGCGACAAAGTTGGAACTCGATTCAAAGAAGCTCTTATCGAGCGAGCCCAAGCGGGTGTCCGAGTCTACTTCCTGTTCGACGAGCTTGGCTCACACAAACTACCTAACGAATACCTCAAGGCCCTTCGGGACGCCGGCATAGAATGTCAGCCCTTTGGACGTACCCGTCGGTGGTGGTCACGTCTCCAGCTCAATTTTCGCAATCACCGCAAGATCGTCGTTATCGATGGCAACGACGCCTTCATTGGAGGAGCCAACATCGGCGACGAATATCTTGGCCGAAGCGAAAAGTTCGGCAATTGGCGCGACACCCACCTCCGACTGCAAGGCCCCTCAGTCCAAGCAGTGCAACTTGTTTTTTTGGAAGACTGGTATTGGGCCACCCACAGCACTCCTTCGTTGGATTGGACCTGTCGGCATGAAAAAGAAGACGCCTCCATCGCCATCATTCCCACCGGCCCGAGCGACGAGCGCCCCTCTTTCCAACTTCTCGTGGCCGAAGCCGCCAATACTGCGCGCGAGAAGCTCTGGATCGCCTCCCCTTACTTTGTGCCCGACGACGGAATCATAACAGCTCTCCAAGCAGCCTCCCTCCGTGGGGTCGACGTGCGCATTCTTCTTCCAGAAAAACCCGACCATCTCTTGGTATGGCTCTCCTCCTTCACCTACTACCGCCAGACCTTCCCCTATGGCATTCGCCTTTTCCGCTACTCAGACGGCTTCATGCACCAGAAGGCTTTCCTCATCGACAACCAGGTCGCCGCCGTTGGAACCGGCAACCTCGATAACCGCTCCCTTCGACTCAACTTCGAAATCACCGCGATCCTTACCGCTCAAGAGCACGTCTACGAAGTGGCTGGCATGTTCACTGAGGACTTTGACAAAGCACGCGAAGTCAACCGTGATGAGTTCTTAGAAAAGCCACTCTACTTCAAGCTTGGAGCAAAGCTCGCCAGACTGCTCGCCCCCATTCAGTAGAATGGCTATACCAGCATACGAACACTAGGTCAGCAGAGCTGCGGTGCACGAACCGTCTCTCAATCAATCTCTATACCCCACTTCCGAACTGGAATTAGAACCAGCCGGTATTCCCGAGCATTCCTGCACAAAAATAGGCCTTTGCGACATCTCCCCAAAAGGGCTAATTTCGATCCCCCTAAAATATTAGCCGCAAATCCTTAAAACCCGAATTTTAATTTCTAAGTATGCCCTCCCGTCTCCCACTCCTTTGCGGAAGCCTCTGCCTTTCTCTAGCTCAGGCCGAGCCCATTCTGCTCGTCAATCCTTCTGCAGAGATTAATGGCAATACTAATGGTTCATCGGTAGCGGAGGCCTCTCTTCTCGGCTGGGAAGGCACGGGTAAATTACAAGAAGGTGACAATGACTATGGCAACGGCCGCTGGAAACTGAGCTTCGAAGAAACGGAAACGGTTCGCCAATTGACCAGCCATCAAATTCAAACCGGGGCCGCCTACTCGATTCGGTTAGACGCCGTCCTCAGCTCAGACGTTGAACCCCAAATCGAGGGTCTCATCGTGGGTGGCTCGCTTCTCAATGGAGACTTCAATTCTGATATCTCCACCACTGATAGCCGAGATTTCGCAAGCACTCCGGACTGGTTCAATCTCGACGGCTCTCAAGGTCAAGACGCGACCCGCAACACGCCCTCCAACGTCCTCTTGGATGGCACCCGCAATGCGGTCGTCTCGGATAGCGGTGTTAAGAAATACGCCCTCGATACCAACTACGATCTCACTGAGGGAGAAGTTCTTCAACTTTCCTATCAATGGCGTGATGCCTCTGGCTGGGATTCGAGCGACCAGATTCGTGTTACCATTTTCACGACCAGCAACAACACCCCCACCGGAGTCCGCACCGACCTAGCCACACTTATGTCGGGCACCCCCACCGTCACCGCAACTTTTGAACAATTCTCAGGCTTGTTCCCCGCCATCCCAGCTTCCGCCGCTGGCAAACGCCTCTTTATCTTCTTCGAGGGCGTGGATGGCGACAACGGCTCGACAGGCTTTGCTCGCCTCGACAACTTCTCTCTCCAACAATTCTCGTCGCTCCTGATTGGCCCCTACACCCGCAACGGAGACTTCAATGATGACGTCACTGTGGCCGACTCCCGCACCTTTGACGACACTCCCTTCTGGACCAACCTCACCACCGCCCAATCCGCCGAAGCCACTCGCACCAATATTCTCTTCGACGGCACGCGCAACGCAGTTCTCTATCAAAACAACGGAAACCCTGCCGTTCTCGGAAACGATACTGGCTACAACCTCATCACCGGAGACGTCCTCACCGTTTCCTTCCTTTGGCGCGATGCTTTCAACTGGGCTGATGCCTCCGACCGGGTCGCGGTTTCTCTCTTCACCACTGCCAACGATATCATTACAGGGAGTCCAACCACGATTCAGACCTTCCAAACGCCCACCTCAACTTCGAACAATACCTACGAAAGCTTCTCCGCAAACTTTGCTCCCATTCCAGCCTCAGCCAACGGCAAGCGACTCTTCGTCTCCTTTCAACCCGTGGATGGAGACTCGAATCCTATTGGTTATGGGCGGGTGGAAAACTTTCTCCTTTCGGTCAATGATACCAACCCCACCATTCCTGAGCCCACCGCCACCGCTCCCGATGCCGACCTCATTGTTGAAGCCTATGTCGATAACGCAGGAACTCCACAGGTCATCGCCAGCCAGACCTTCCCGCAGCTAGGCACCAATCTAGGCCAGTGGAAACACCATCACTTCATCATTCCAGCGGGTACACTCGATTCTTTCTCTGGGCAAAATATTGGCCTTCAATTCCGAGGAGCGAACAACGCGATGGGCATCACTCAATCCGTCGACAACATCCGCCTCGACTGCTACCCCTCTGGTGCCGCTGATGGTGCCTTCGCAAATGACTGGAACTCCTCTCCCAATCGGGTCTGGCCTGGTCCCGGCTATTGGGGAAATCGTCTCGCCGACTGGGAAGTCCGCAATGGCCGCATCAATTGCATCCTTGGCAGCCGCGACCGACGCACCCTCCACCGGGTAGGAACCTCCATCCGCGGCAACGGCGAAAACTTTACCCTTTCGGTTCGCACTGGCTTACACGCGGGCAGCAATAGCAGCACCGCTAGAACCGGCTTTCTCATTGGAGCGGGCCCCAACCTCGATTGGCGCGCCTCGTTACTCGTTCACAGCGGCTTAGGGCGTGACTTCGGAACCTTCTTGGGAATCAACAACAATGGCGCCGCCGTGATTGAGGATCTCTCTCAAGGAGCCATCGTGCAGGTCGCCTCAGGCTCGAATGCCGCAGGAGGCTTTCCCAGCGACGCCAAGCTCGAGCTCAATGCCGTCTACAATGCCACCAGCAAAAACTACGACCTCACTCTGGAAGTCTACAATACCTCGAACGTTTTGCTCTCCACCGCCTCCACCAGCGTCCCCTCGGATCGCGTGCTCGGTTCTTTTGGTCTTCTCTCTCATCGTGGCTCCAGCCAAGCACGATACTGGTTCGATGATTTTTCCGGCACCGGAGCAGCTCTTCAGCCAGAGCCCGATCGCCATCTTGCTATCATCGGTGCCCTTCACAGCTTGAACTGGGGAGAGCTCAAAATGACCGCTCATCTTCCCCCCGTTGACCTCACCACCACCCCTCCCATCACCCTGGAAACCTGGGACGGATCCACTTGGAACCAAATCGCCACCGCCGCTATCGACAACACCGACAACCTCTCCTCCTACACCGCGACCTTCACCGTCAACCCATGGGACGACACCGTCGACACCCCCTATCGTGTCGGAATCCTTGTCGACGGAGCCACCTACTATTGGGAAGGCACGGTCAGGCGCGATCCTCTTGAGAAAAACGAAATTGTCGTCGCCAACACCTCCTGCCAGCGCATCGCCGACGGCAACGTCCAAAACAATGGCACCGACTGGACCCCCACCAAAATTTGGCACCCCCACAACCTCGCCTACGCTCATATTGCCAAGCACGAACCCGATGTCCTCCTCGCCTTAGGAGACCAAATCTATGAGGGGCAGCCCACTCCTGAGGACAGCGGAACCACCTTCAATCGCCAGTATGATTACCTTTACAAATGGTATCTCTGGCTTCTTCAAGCCCGCGACCTCGCCAAAGACATGCCCACCATCTCCATCCCAGATGACCACGATATCTATCAGGGCAACCTTTGGGGCGAAGGCGGTATCTCAACAACGGATCAAACCACTGGAGGATACGAGGAACCCGCCTCCTGGGTTCGGCTCGTGGAGCGCACCCAGGCCAGCCATCTGCCAGCCCCTGACCCATACAATCCGATTCAACCAGCACCTCCCATTGCACAAGGCATCTCCATCTACTTCACCGGCATGTGCTACGGGCAAGTCGGCTTCGGGGTCTTGGAAGATCGAAAATTCAAAACAGGACCAACCAATGCACCCAGCGACCCAGAACAACTCGTTCTTCTAGGCCAACGACAAAAGGACTTCCTCAAATCTTGGTCAACGGATTGGGTAGGACAATGCGTCAAGTGCGTGGTCTCCCAATCCCCCATGGGCAACATCCATACCCACGGCAGTTCGGGATACGGCTTCTTCCTCAACGACCGCGACTCCAACGGTTGGCCCCCTCAACGCCGCCTCGAGGCTTGGGAGCTTTTCCGTCTCTCACGCAGCTTCCAACTCGCCGGCGACCAGCACGTCTCGACCCTCGTTCACCATGGTATTGATGGTCCAGCCGATGCCGGATACTCATTCGCCTCCCCTGCCATCGCCAACTTCTTCCCTCGGGTCTGGGATCCCGTGCACAATGCCGGCGGCACGACGCTCGCCGTCAGCCCCTACAAAGGCGACTTCTACCTCGATGGCAACGGCACCCTCCCCACCGGAGAGCCCAACTTGAACTCCGACTTTCCCGGACACCTTCGCGTCGTAGGAGCCGCCAACCCTCTCGAGTATTATAACCAATCAACGAACATTCACCCTCCCAACCTTCATGACCGTGGTGCTGGTTACGGAATGGTTCGCATCAACAAAACCACTCGCCAAATCACCTTCGAGTCTTGGCCACTTCATGCCGACCCCGAGTTTCCTCAAACCGGCACCCAATTCGCAGACTGGCCCGTCACTATCAACCAAGCCGACAATGATGGCCGCACGCCGACGGGATTCCTCTCCGTCATTGATACCCTGTCTGAAAAGACCCCTGTGGTCTCGGTCTACGATGAGAACACCGACGAGCTCATCTATTCCATGCGCTTCCCTGGAAACCTTGTTCGTCCTCCCGTCTATGACAATAGCACCAGCTATCGCGTGGAAATCTCCTACGGCGACGATCCTGTCTCAGAGGTCAGACTGGGCCAAATCGCTAGCGTGGAAGGACCGGCCACCATCCATTCCTTCAACGCCCTCCACCCCTCCATCATCTCGGGAGATTCCACCATCCTGCAATGGAATACCGAATCCGTTGCCACTCTCACCATCGACAATGGAGTCGGCGAAGTCGCTTCCCACACCGTCAATGGGATTGGTCATCTCCTTGTCTCGCCTACTTCTAACACCACCTACACCCTGACCCTCAATGGCTCCATCCAAGCCCAAGCAACCGTCCTTGTCTTTGCAAACAAAGCCACTTGGTTAGAGGCGCACTTCAACGCTACCGAACTCACCAACCCAGCCATCTCGGGAGACGGGGCCGATCCTGATGGCGATGGTTTCAGTAACGAACAAGAGTTCCGTTTCCAGACCGACCCTCGCGCTGCCAGTTCATTCCCCAACCTCACCTCCTGCATCGTGGTGGCGGAAGAAACCATCACCGTTGATTTTTCCTCCCCCTATCCGCTCGAATCCGAGGATTGTGTTCTGTTGGTAGAAACGTCCAGCGACCTCCAAACATGGTCCCCACTCCAAGCCACCAGCTACCAAGAGATCGAGCGCAATAGCAGTCCACTGACGGGCACAACACAAATCACGATTCGATTCACCGATTCCGATGGGCTGCAGACTCGAAAATTCTACCGAGCATTTTGGGAATAGCAGCCAATAGCAGCCGCGCCGCCACGGAGCTTCCGTCCTCCCAAAAAGAAAAACCCTCGCTTGAACATGCCAGCCGAGGGTTTCGAAAAAGGTCTAGAATTAGGTGCGCAACCTAGGGGTTCGTCGCACGTAGTCGCGCGAACAGTTTCCCGTCGACCGCATTGCTGAGAGGAATATCAACACTCACGGTAGTCGAAGGATCTGTCACCTCGATGGGGTTCCAGTCCTCCAGATTCACCGACCACTCCACAAACTGAGTGGTAGCAGAAACAGACTCTCCCGTGCGAGTGTAGGCAATCGTGAGGTTGGTCGCATCCATCACGCAGGTTGGCAAATTAGAAGAATCCGCAACTAGAGGATTGCTACCTAGAATGAACTCGATTCCATTTTCGATTCCATCACCATCAGCATCATCCTCGAAGCCTGCTGGAGCACCGCCTGTAATATTGATGACGGCCCAAGCAGCATAAACGTCCGCGTCAGCAGCAGTCAGAGTCACCTTGCTATCGTCGTCGTAGGAAATGGCAAAGGTATTCGACCCCACCAAAACTCTGCCACCCTCGGGCAGGCCTAAGAAGTTACCGGTAAGTGTTCCGCCAGTGTAATCGAGAACAGTGACCTTTTCTCCCAAGGCCAATTCGACAGGAGAACCTGCCACATCGACGAGAGCGAGATTCGCTCCGGGGTCGATCGCCACCGCCCCTGTCACCGTAGTCAATGCTCCAGAAAGCGTTGAGCTATCAAAGAAGTACTGCAAGTTGCCTCCACTCCCAAAAGTAAGACCTGCCACACTGCCACTCCCGACCCCTGCGGTCCCTGAGCTAAAAGTCCCGGCCTGAACAGTGACATCGGAAACGAGACTACCTGTTAACCTCAAAGAACCAGAGGTCACCGTGGTCGCTCCAGTGTAAGTATTTTCACCTCCCAAGACGAGAGTCTGCGCCGATGCTTTTGTCAAAGAACCAGAACCGGAAATCACTCCGTCGTAGGTCACGGTCCATGCCCCGCTCGGGGTCGTCGTCTGAATGGTCCCCCCATTTGACCCCAAAGTAATAAGACGATTTGGGTCAACAGCAAAGCTGCCGCCAGTTCCAACAGCCATGTGTGCTCGAAGAGTTCCTCCATCGAGAACAATGGAGTCGGCAGTAGGGACGACGGGAGCACCACCTAGCGCTCCATCTCCGCTGATCATGAAAGCTCCCCCAGTCACGGTAGTACTACCGCTATAACTATTATTTGCGCCAACCAAGTTTAAAGTCCCCGCTCCTTCTTTAACTACTCTAAAGTTGTTAGCATCATCGTCTATTGCTAAGGTCGAATTACCTAACTCTCCAGAAAAGACCCCTCCATTGCTCACCGTCAAAACTACCGCGTCAGATGAACCATTAACAACCTCAGCGATATTTGCTCCCGCACTATTTAAGTCCGTAACAGACTGGTCGAATCCATTCAGCATCAGGGTCGAGATTCCTGACTGACCACCGATGGTAAGCGACCCTGCAGGCGAAATGCCATCGGCCACTCCGAGCTTAATCGTTCCCTCCCCAATCGCGGTGCCTCCCGTATAGTCGTTTGGTCCCACATTGCTAATGGTCAACGTGCCGTCACCGAATCGACCTAAATTCGTCACACCAGTAAGACTCCCCGTTCCCGTAAACTCATACTCAGGCACCGCTCCTATGGAAGTGTTCTCCATCACAATTGCAGCAGGACTCAAGCTCCCAACCAGATTGACTAGGCTGCTATCACCATCAAAGGCCTCGTTAAAGAAGGCGGTGCTTCCATCAGTGAAGAGAGTTCCCCCTCCGTCCCAGTTCGAAGAAATCGCGTCCCAATCAGCCGTGCCATCTGCTCCAGCATCACCGTGCCACACTTTTTGATTCACTGACCCTGCAACAGTTAAATAGGTGGTAGATGATCCGGCAACGTTTTGAGTAGTTCCGTCGGTACGTCTCTTGATCACCGCAGCGCCAGAATTGGCTGGCCCAGTCTTGAACCGCATCGCTCGCGCCGTCGAAGGAAGCTCCAGCGCTTGGATATGAAAATAAAATTTGGTCGAATCCGCTGCAGCCCAGACCACAGGCGCGTCAAAGTTGACGTAATACTCGTCCACCCCAGCATCAGCCGAAGTAAAGTTAACATCCACCGTTCCCAGCAGAGTGTCGTTCGCCGTGCCATCGAATGCATCATTGGCACCACAGCTATAGAACTTGATTCGATGGGTCGCGTTCTGGGTATTACCCGTCGCATCAGTAGTCGGCTCGTTCGCCCAAATAGGCATCGCGATGCCCGTGAATTCAACGGCATCGTTTAAAGCCCAAGTACCATCAATTTCCCATCCCCACGTCGGATTTCCTGCATTAGCGGACATATCACCGCCTCCCGTAGTGGCCTCATCCACAAAAGTCACCGCACCTGCCCCGCCGTTCGCCAAGAGCAACTGGCTTCCCGATCCTTTGTTGTATCCCTTAACGTAATCAGCAGCTTGGAGCGCTGTCATTGAAGCGGCTATCGAGGCCGCAGTGAAAATCAAGTATTTCGAAGTCATGGTCTTTCTTTGGTTTCTGGAATTTTTTAGGTGATTACTGCCCAAGGCCCTCTTTACAAGCTTTTGAAGAATCGGTCTTTCTACGCGCAGTAGGCTTCTTAATTTCTTAACACGGAAAATCAGCCAAGCTACACGATAAGATTCGTTTATCTTCAATTTCCCACAGAATTTACACAGAGTCTTGTGCTCTCATTGCTCCGCGATTGACGAACCTCCTCTGAACGCTTCCCACTGATCGATTGAGTGAAAGCCTTTCACTACAACAACCAACCTCCTTGTTGGCGGTGAAACCCTCCAGCATCCCCCTTCTCATTTCATTCTATTAAGCATTCTTTATAAATTTTTGAGCTTTAGCTAGGAAACCTTAGAGGTTTGGCTTTTCTTATTTTATTGGTAGATGAAAAATCAATTCTGAAAGAATCATTGAAAAATAAGGGCTACACAATAGTTTCCGACTACAGTAAATCATGATTTGTTGATTTTTTTGGAAGTTTCTTGGGAAAAGTTCAAAAAAAATGAAGGCTCCGCGGCGAATGAAGAAACTTGTTCCCCTCATCCCCTTCACCGTTGGCTTCTTCTGCTGTGCCCTTTCAGCGACTGCGACTACCCTGCCCGCGGTGAGCGTCAGCTCCGTGCCGACCAGCGAGAGCCTGCTGACTCTTGATATCAATCTCACTCTCACCACCCCTGCGGTAGGAGGAGAAAGCTTTGTCGCCACTCTCACTCCAAGCACAGCAAGCGCTATCGACTTCGAGCCTCTGTCTACGACCCCCATCGTACTTAAAGCAGGCGTAACTACGAAGACGATCACCATTGGCTTGGTAGACGACACCCTTCCTGAGCTCAACGAGACCTTCCAGCTCGTTCTTTCGCAACCCGCAGGTCTCACCCTGACCAACCCCACCTCGACGCACACCATCACCAGTGACGACAGCGGAATCGTGATGCCTTCTTTCTTTTCAGACGGCATGGTTCTTCAGCGCGAAAAAGCCGCTGCGGTCTGGGGCTACGCATTACCCGGAAGCGCAGTCACCGTTCAATTCGCAGGACAAAGCCTGCAAACAACGGCAGACGCAAACAGTCGCTTCGAAGTGACCTTCAATAATCTCACCGCTTCATCCGTTGGCCGACCTTTAGTGGTCACCAGCCAAGGAGTGACTCAAACGATTACCAACGTCCTTGTCGGTGAAGTTTGGATGGGAGCCGGTCAGTCGAATATGGACTTTCCCCTTAACTTCCTCCCTTCTCCCGAGAACGACAACGAAATCGCCACCGCCAATGATCCTCTATTGCGCATCTACGTTCCAATCGAACAAGCGCGACGTGATCCTCAGGTCCTCGTCGATGGTGATTGGTTGTCTGCTACTCCAGGAGACCTGCCAGACTTCTCCGCCCTCGCTTACTACTACGGTAAAAAGCTCCGCGCCGAACTCGGAGTGCCCGTTGCCATTCTTGAGTGCGCTTGGGGAGGCCAGCCTATCGAAGGCTTCATCTCAGAAGCAAAGCTAGAGACCTTTCCCGAAGGAATCGATGCCTTGGGCACCAAAGCCTACTTCTATGGACTCTATGAGCAAGCACTTGCTGATTTCGAAATTGCTCATGCAGCTTGGGTCGCAAACCCCGTCGGACCCGAGCCAGTGTTCAACGAAACGGACCCTCAATTCGAGGCCAATCTCGGCGCTCAAATCTACAACGGAATGGTCGCCCCCATCGCAGGCTACGGGATGCGAGGAATTCTTTGGAACCAAGGAGAGGCCAACACCTTTTGGTTTAGCACCAGCGACTATGCTGCCCTCTTACAAGCGCTCGCCGCCGATTGGCGAAGCAGCTGGGGTGAGGAGCTTCCTTTCTACTTCATGCAGCTTCCTAACTTCGTCTCGACGGACAGACCTCTCTGGGTCGATGTTCAGGATGCGCAACGTCGCGCTCTTGGGATGATTCCTAACAGCGGAATGGTAGTAGGAAATGATATTGGAAATCCCAACGATATCCACCCTGCTAACAAGTCCGATTTCGCAGACCGCCTCGCACTCTGGTCCCTTGCCAATGAATACGGACAGACCACGCTCGTTCCATCGGGTCCCCTTTATGTAAGCTCCGCAATTCAAGGAGCATCCGTCGTCGTCGAGTTTGACTACAGTGCCGGACTCACCACCCGCGATAGCCTGGCACCCGGCGGATTCGAGCTGAAGGGAGATGGCGGAATCTGGGTCCCTGCGACTGCCGTGCTGAGTGGCCAGACAGTGGTGGTCTCCGCAACTGGAGTCTCTGCTCCGACCGCCATTCGTTATGCTTGGGCTCAAAACCCAACCTCAGCCAACCTCGTGAATGCAGCCGGACTCCCAGCCAGCGTCTTCGAAGCTGTTCCCGATGGAGTCGGTCTCATCGAGCTGACCACCACGGCCCCACCAATCAATGAGGGCATCATCGGTATGCCCGTCACTTTCACCTTGGCTTCCCCTGCTGTGGGTGGAGAACGCTTCAATTTCTCCCTTCCTTCGGGAACTGCCATTGCCGATGTTGACTACATTGACTACCCCGGAGGAATCATCGAGTTTGCGGTTGGCGAAACGAGCCAAACCCTCGTCCTCACCATCATCGATGATGCTCTCTTCGAGCAAGACGAGACTTTCTCGCTCGCGATTACCCAACCAGTAGGACTCTACGTTCCTCAGCCAAATACGACGCTCACCATTCTCAACGACGACGCTCCCGACCCAGCAGATTTTGCGGTGGTGACCGTCACCGCCGACCCTATTAACGAGGGACTCATCGGTTATCCCGTGACCTTCACCCTCTCCAAACCCGCCGTCGGCAGTCAGAGCGTCCGCTTTGATTTGGTGCCTGGAGTCGCAGGTTCCACCTTAGCTCCCGCCAACCCCTTGGAGGACTTTATCCCATGGGAGGGAGGCACCGTCACCTTCTCGGCTGGAGAGACAAGCCAAACCATCTTTTTAACACTCGTTGATGATGCAGTCATTGAGCCTAACGAGAACTTCTCGATGACCTTGTTCAATCCCATCGGACTAATTCTTGGAAACTCCACCGTCGCACTCACCATTGTGAACGACGACTCGGTGCTCGACGACTTCGGAGACAGCTATGGACTCCCTACTGCAGAGCGCGCCATTGAGTCAGATGGTGACAACGATGGCATTGGAATGTTCCTTGAATACGCCTTCAACTTGAACCCCACCGTCACCGCGACCCCCGACTATGTTCCTGGGCAACTTCTCCCAGCCAATGGCGAGCCCTACGGACTTCCTGTCCTGAGAATCGAAACCGATCCCATCACCGGAGCCTCCGTTACCAAGTATCAATATCTTCGTCGCACCGACTCCTATCCTAAGGTCATCTACATCACCGAAATCAGCCCCGACGCCGTCAATTTCACTCCCGCTGAGCCCGACGAAGTCGTCGAGATTACCGAGTTCTGGGAAGAAGTGACAGTCATCATCGGCGGAACCAGTTCGGGAATCAAAAGCTGCTACGCTCGCGTGCGTATCGAAGTCGAAGACGACAACGGCGACGGCTTCTAAGCGAGCAGGCTTTTTTGGGAGACCTTTCACGGCACACCCGTTTCTAGAGAGTCATACCATTTGAGCAGTTAAATTGGTGTAATGGTCGGAGTCAGGCTTTCCAAGACCAAGGCGCGCCGAGGGAGGAGTGCTAGTGGTATGCCCCTTGGGTGCACTCTGACCAAGAAACAAGCGGAGCGAGATAGCTTGCCTGCCAAGGCAACCCGAAGGGTGCGACCGGGGGGGAGCAGCAAGCAACGCGGGTATTGGGAAACTTGGCCCGACTTTCTGAGTGCTCGCGCAGCGCTTTTCTTAGGACCAAAAATAAAACCATTACATCGATTTAACTGTGAGAATGGTATCTGAGCCCCTTACCAACCTCTGCCAGCTCACCTTTCCCACCCAAGGTCCGACTCTTTAGCTCGATTCAAGATAGGGTGCGGCGTCTTGTTCGCCATCATTCGTTTAGAGTTGTTTGCGAAGATAGTAACGGATGTGCTCCCCTGAAAAATCATCAATTTCGCCAAATTGCCGATAACCAAGCTTCAGGTAGAAGCCAAGTGCTTGAAAGCTGTAAGTATCTAGTAGAGCATTGTTGCACCCTCGTTTCACTGCTTCGGCTTCCGCCAATTTCATGATTGCAGTTGCTCGACCTAGCCCCCGATAAGATTCGGAAACCCAGAGGTAACCGATGTCTAGAAAATTCCAATAAGTCTTCCCTGTGAGGCCAGCAACGATTTCACCGCTATCGAGACGATCAAATACGCAAAGGGACTCAACGTCCTTCGGCAGATGAAGTCGATTGTGCGCTCGAGTACCATCGACTATCGCAGCCTTATCTTCCCTAGTGGCTTCAGATGTCAACTCGAGGCTCATATTCTGAGGCTATTCATCCACCCTACCGTTGGAATGCTCCAAACTGCCCCAAACCCTCGCCCTCTTGCATGCGATTCCAAGGGAGCTCGCTCTCATCAGATTGCGGGAGCACAACCTTGCGCTCTTCTTCCACCGCACAGCTCGCAAAACCAAATGTCAAAACAAGCGCGGCAACCGAACCAAGAATCATCTTCAAACTCATGCTGTAATTCTAGCCGTTCCCTCAGCGCTGGCAAGTCAGCTTTTGCGCGTTTGCACCCCATTTTTTCTCTTAGGAAAAAGCGTTTGGCAAATCTCGCAAACAGTCCCATCGCAACCCCTTGCGGAGCAATAGTCGCGCCCGTAAAAAATAATCTGTAGGTGAAGCTTGTTCCAACTCTCGCGCGGAAAAACCTTTTTCAAATCACGCTCGGTTTGGACCACGTTTTGTCCCGAAGTCAGCTTCCACCGCTGGGCCAAGCGATGGATATGAGTATCCACTGGGAACGCCGGCACCCCAAACGCCTGTGCGATCACCACCGAAGCCGTCTTGTGACCCACCCCCGGCAAGGTCTCCAACTCCTCCAAAGTCCTCGGCACCTCGCCCCCGAAACGATCCATCAAAATCTGAGACAACCCACTAATCGCCTTCGCCTTTTTCGGGGCGAGACCACAAGACTTGATCGCTTCCTGAATCACCGGCACCTCTAGCCGCGACATCCCCTCTGGTTCATCTGCGAGCGCAAACAATCCCGGAGTCACCAAATTCACCCGCGCATCTGTACACTGCGCCGACAGCAATACAGCCACCAACAACGTGAATGGGTCCTTATGATCCAACGGAACAGGCGTCTCAGGATATAACTCCTCGAGACGCCTGAGAATAAAGTCAGCCCGTTCCTGCTTCAGCATCAGGGGGCAATTAAAAGTGAATTAACCCTGTGGGCCATAAGGATTGCTCAACCCTGCCACTGCTTGGCCACTCTGAACCTTTCGGCTAGCATCGGCATACATCTGACGTGTGTGCCAGCGATGCTGACGCCCCTTGAGGAGAGAGAGGGTGCGGTCCCAAGAACCCCACTGAATCACATCAATCTCGATGGTGCGAAGGCCCCAGTTTTTAATGCCTCCCAAAGTAGGATGGAAAATGTCGATGGTATTGGTACCAGCAAGAGCGGAACCGTAGTCATCAACCACATAGAGATATGGAAGGCCTTTGATGCGGAACTTGGTTCCAACAGGATACTTGGACCAGTCAGCTGCCGCACTGCGAACCTGTCCCCATTTGAGGATACCGCCTGCTGCGTTCATGCGGCCAGGAGCACCCGGCTCGTTTTGCATATGAGAGTATGCTGTAGCACGCACCACCCGATGGGTCTGGTCGTCTGTGTAGCTAGGAAAGCCATGCTTGTCCTTGGGAAGGTGAGCCACCTCACTCAGAAGGGCAACATTCGCTTCCGCTGGAAGATTCTTACCAACTGTATGACTCCAAGTCGCACAGGCAGAAGCCGGAGTCTTGGGGGCTTTGGCGATTGCGCTCGAAGAGCAACTAGAGAGAGAAACGACGGTGAGTCCGGCTACAAGAGCGAACGCGGCTTTAATAATTCTCATAGATGATTTGGTTAGGAGGACGTTCATTAAGAATCCTTAACGAATCGAAACCTGCGCCAAAATGCGGGAAAATCGGGGGGAGTAAACCCTTTTTTTGTTCGGATTTCGCGATCTTTCAGGAAATGTCACATTTTTTCGAACATTTTGGAAAGCCCCTACTCTAGGCCCAGCAAGGCTCGAACCTCCTTATCGATGAACCCTGGCTCGGTAGATTCAGCGACTGCTAAATTCATCTGATGACGCAAAATTTCGGGGTCGATTGGGGGCAGGTAACCGGTCAAAGCGCCCTCCAAAGCCTCCGCCGCAGAGAGCCCTTTGGCCTTCACTCCACGAAAAACCTTCACTGCAATCGCCTCTGCAGCCCCTGGAGTCAGCAGATTAGGAATCAACTTCTCCAAACTCTGAAACGAATCTTTTTCGATTGTCACCCCACGCGAACCACACAGCGCCCGCAGCAATGCAAAGCCCTCCTCCGGATTCGTGCTCGGGAACAGTGGAATCTTCACATCCACCCGTCCCGGCCGTTTCAAGTCCACCTCAATCAAGTCCGGCCGACTGGATGCCAACACCCATACAATCTTCCCCCGATTGCGCGTGTCCGACATCTCGGCCGCCATCATCGAATAGACGCGGCTCGAAACCCCGCTATCACCACTGCCCCCCTGTCGCTTGCCAAGCGCCTGATCTGCCTCATCGACAAAGACCAAACAGCGACCCAGCGCGTGCAAGAGCGCGAAAATCTTCTCCAAATTCGCCTCCGTGCTGCCCACCCACTTGTCGCGAAAGTTCTTTAGCACCACCATTGGCACACCAGCCTCCCCCGAAAGACACTCCGCAAGATAAGTTTTCCCCGTCCCTACTGGCCCGCAGAAAAGATAACCCATCGGCATCGCCTCCAACTCCCCCCTCTTCCAAAGCGCCAAGTCATCCCGCAGCCACGACTTCACTGCTTCCAAACCAATCACCTTCGAAAGGTCGCGGTCCGGCTCAATAAACTCAATCAGCCCCTCACAATCCTTCTCCACCAGCTCCCGCTTCAAGCGCCCCACATCATCGTCCTCCAGCGGACGCCCATCAAACTGCCGCTGCCGCACCAACGTCTCCACCGAACCCAAAGTTGCTCCCCGCAAGGCCTGCCCCAACTCCGGCAACCGACCTTCAAAATTCTTCAAAGCCACCCCCGCCTCCGGTGCCAAAGCCAAGAGCCCGCGCGAAACCTCCTCCGCATCCGGCAGCGGAACTTCCAGCGTCTGAATCGCCGGCTCCCTTACTAATAAGGGATGTAAATTCGAAGAGCGGTCTGCCACCAAGAAAATCGCCTGATCATTTTCCTGTAAAAGACCACCCGCCGCCCAACCTCGCAACAAACTCGCCAAGGCATTGAGCTCATAATTCAACGCATTCGGCAGTGCGGGACAAACCAAGTGCGCCTCCCGAATCACCACCGCTACCCGCGGGCTCTTGCCCGTCAGCGCCCGTGTGTTTCTCTGATAGCGCAAAAACTTCCCCACGTAACGCATCGTCGCCAGCGGCTGACTCGGCACCTCCCGCTCACCCGCCCACTCCTCGAACTTCTCTTCTCCACGCTGAACCCGAAGTCCCTCACCCAAATCATAAACCAGCACAATCTCGAACCGTGGCAACAGCACCTCACCCAAAAAATCACGCAACGACCCCAACCGCTCCCCCCCAGGAAAATTCTCTCCCCCCGGCATCAACTGACGGTCGCCCGTATTCCCATGCAGCACAAAACACCCCGCAACCCCACTCTCATATCCACTAATGACCTCGCTGGCCCACATCGGTAAATCACTCATTGCTTTCCCCCACCCTAGCGATCCCATCGAAAATTGGTAGCGACCTTTCATCAAAAAACTGTCCTCAAGAACCGTCACTGGGAGCGCCTGCCTTCGACCTGAGCTCTCAGCCTTACGGCAATCCCGCCCCTCTTCTCAAAACCCACTCCACCGTCAACAAACCGAAAAACAACACCAACACCGGCCACTGACTCCACAGCGAAGTCTCCCTCAATTCCTCGCGCTCCGTCTTCCCCTCCAAAAACAGTGACGGCAAAGACGAAAGGTCACCCGGCGAAACCACCCTCCCTCCTGACAACTCCCCCAAAGTCTGTAGCAGAGGCAAATTCAAAGTCGTATCCGCCAACTCGATTGGCCCCCGCGAACCCACGACCCGAAAGCCAACCACTACCTCATCTTCTTCCAACAATCGATCCACCTCCCCTCCCACCAATCGCACCTCATAAAGACCCGCCTCCGCAAACGGACCCACGCTCCCTTCATGCAGCCCATTCGAATCCTTGTCCGCAGCCAGATTCAAAGTCGCCACCACTTTCCCCTCTCTCGAAACCTCCGCCTGCAGTCCCTCATCAAAAACAGGCCCCAAGTCTTCCTCGCGCAAGCGCGCCTGCAACCGCACCACATCATCCGGCGTGTAGGTCAATTGGTCGGTTCCCAACCGTACCTTCGGCGTCCCCGCCCTCAAAATCGGACCCGCTCCCCAGCGCATCAGATTTCCCCAAAAGCGATGGTGATACACATCGCCCGAACCTTCCCGCAACCTCCACGTCCGATCCGTTAAAAGCAACGCCACCTTCCCGCGCCCCGTCTGCCGCGTCACCAACAACGCCGACTCCGCCTCCTTCTGGCGACGCTCCGTCAATCCCTTCAAAGCCTCCTGCAAACCCTCCTCACCCATCGCCTGCTCTTCCCTCCCATCATCTGCCACCAACAGCACCTCCGCCCCCTCCTTCAAACCATTCACCGGATGCCTCCATCTCACCTCCGGAAAACCGACCCACATCGCCGCATCACTCGCCGCCCCTTCCGCCTGCCGCACAATCGGATGGCCCACCCCTGCTGCCGCCACCCCAAATCGAAACGGTGCCCCACCAGTCCCATAGTAAGTCTGTCGCCCCCAATCCACCTCTGCCGGAACGAGCGCCCGTGCCCGTTCCGAAAGCGCATGCGGCATCGACTCCGGCCCCGCTACCAAAACCAGCATCGCGGCCCTCTCATTCACACACTTCCCAATGATATCCCACGTCTCGTCATCCAACTCACTCGCCGAAAGGTCCCCCAGAATAATAACATCAAACTTCCGCCACTCCTCCTCACTCTCCGGCAACGCCGTCGCCTGAGCCTCCCCAAACGGACGCCCAGCCGAAGCCGGCACCCTCACCACTGCCTGCCCCGCAACCACATCCGGATTCAACAACAACCACTGCAAGTGAATCGACTTATCCCGCCCATAAAACAAATTCCGTAAATACCGAAACTCCCAACGCGGATGCCGGTCAATCAACAACACGTTCGTGCGCGCATCGGTAATCGAAGTCTCAAAATCCCAACCATTATTCTCCGCAAACCGCTCCCCCTCTAGAGCCTCCACCTCAATCCGAAAGTCGCCCACTCCTCCCGCCTCCGGCACCTGTGCAAAACGCACTTCCTCACGATGATTCTCCTGCGGAATCGCCACCACCTGCTCCTCTAACAACTCTCCTGCCCGCATCAACTTCACCTTCGCTTTCTGACCTTTGTAGCCATCGAATTTCAGCTCCGCACTCACCCGCATCCGGTCCCCCAAATGAATCGCCTCCGGAGCGTCCACCCGTATCACCGCCGCATCACGAGGAGGCCGCGCATCACCCATCGCCACACTTGCAATGGGCGCATCCAAAATCCCAAACCGCCGCGCCACCTCCTCAACCCGCGCAGGACGATTGTGACGACCATCACTCAAAAGCACCACCCCTCCGAGGTCATCGGGCGCCACCTGATCCAAAACCTGACTTAGCGCCGCTGCTAAATCCGTTGCCTGCTTCCAGCCCTCATCCCCCGCTTCATCACGCTCACGCAAACTCCGCGCCGCCCGCACCGTGCGCACCTTGAAGTCTTTCTCCAACTCACTCACCAACTTACTATCCCACAGCGCCTTTTCCGCCAAAAAACGCCGCGTCAACTCCTGCCCCTCATCTTTCAACGACATCGAAGCCGAATCATCCAACACAATCACAATCTCCTGCTCTCGCTCACGAACTACCTTTCGAACCCAAGTTGGCTCAATCAAAATCCAAACCAAAACCGCCAAAGCCGCCAACCGCAATCCCACTAACCACCGAGAACGCTTCACCGCCAATCCCGAACACTCATAACGATAAAGCCCCAGAATCAATTCCACTGCCAGCGCCACCCCGAGCCCCACCGCCCACAAGGGCCAATCCGGCGCAACTCTCACCAACTGGGAAAGCCCTACCAGAATCCCCCAAACAACTCCAAAAACCAAAACAATCCGAACCAACACCTTCATCGCCCACCCTCCTTCCAAGCCGGACTCTCTCCAAAGTCCACCCGCACACTTTCCGCACTCCGACGCGATTTCGACACCCAGCGCGCCAGCGCACTTTCTAACAAAAAGAACACAAAGGCCGCCACCGCCACCCATCGCCAAATCCCACGCCCAAAACCCTTCCCTTCCAGCACCGCCAAAGCATCCCCCACCGACATCGGCAGCACCACATCGGTATGCTTCCGCATCAACTCATAATCCTCCTCAACAAAGGGCGCAAAGGCACTCTCCTCCGCATCCGCCGTCACCGCCACCGGCAAGGTCTCGCCCTGCCACCCCGGAAACCACTGCTCCCCCAACGCCCCTACATTCACCTCATAAAGCCCCGGCACGGACGCCCCCTCAATCGTCAACTCCTGCCCACCCGCCCCAAATTTCACCACCCCCGTCCGTGGCAACCCCCTCGGATCACTCACCGACAACTTCTCGCTCCGTCCCCCACCCAACCGAAAAGCCGACGCCGGCACCAACTGCTCCTTCTCCCCAGGTGGCGTCCAATAGAAACGCACATACGCATCACCCCCCTCCTCCTCAAAGTTCAATTCAAAATCAACCGCCTGCCCCGCTACCAACTCGCAACTCCCCAACGAACGCTGTCCTATCTCCGCCCGCCCCCGAAATCCCTCCCCAATGCGCACACTCGCCTCATCGTCCACCTCTGCCGCAAAGCGATACTCCCCCGTCACCGGAGCCACCAATTTTCCCTGCCAACGAACCGAAAACCGATCACTCGGCATCGCCTGCCCTGGTCGCTCATTCTTCCAATTAAAATCAATCACGGCATCCACCCGACTAAAAACCAGCTCCTTCTTCTTCCCCTTCATGTATTCCCCCTGCAAGCCCGCCTGCGGCCGACCCAAGCGATACCGCGGGCTCCACGACGCCTCCATATTCAACTGAGCCCCCCTTCCGCTCAACCACATCACCATTTCATGCACCAACGGAACAAAGCTCGCCTTCGCCGGCAAATTCCCCGATCGCGCATCCAAGGCCGTCGTCACCAAGAGCACTCGTCCTTGCCCATAACCATGCGACACCAACCAAGGGTCCCCATTTCCCAAAGTCGCTCCAACAACCCCATCAGACTTTTCCTCGCTCACCCCAAACCACCGGTTCAGCACCGCCTGCGAAAGGTCTCCCTCCTCCCGAAAAATGCGTAAACTCTCATGAGAAAATGTCACCGCCGCCGGCATCACCCCTTCTGCATCCACCCGCTCACCCTCTAATAAAGCCGGCATCACCAAGCCCTCCCCTCCCTGCCAACCATTGAAAAATTCCTGCTCCGTGCGTGGGCCCGCAATCACCATCAGCCCTGCTCCTCCACTCACCAAGTGCCCCAACCCCGTCGCCAAATCCACCGGCAAGCGCGAGACATCCGCCAACACCACCACATCATGATCTTGAAAATCCTCATTCTTGAGCTGCGTCACGGGCACCACTTCCGGGTCCATCAAATTGCGATCTTTGCCTGGCGCCAATGCCAACGCCAAATATCCACTCGCCCGCTCAAAGAATCCTGCCGAAGGATTGCCGTCCACAATCAAAACCCGCAACCCCTTACGAACCACCAACACCTTCGCCAAACGATTGTCCTCTAACAGGTCATCATCACTCTCCAACCTTGCCTCAACGGCCACCGGACCCGCTTCCTCAAAACGATACTGAAAATCAATCTGCGCCGTCTGACCCGCCAGCAACAATCCCACCGGCCTCTCACCCACCACTTTATCCTCCACCCGCAAAGTCACTCGTCCCGGCGTCATCGCCTCCGCACCTCGGTTTGTCACACTCAACGAAATCCCTACCGCCCGATCCGTCCCCACCACCTCTCTCGAAAAAGCCAACCCCTCCACCGCCACATTCCGAAAAATCTCCGGCTTCCCTAGATTGCGCACAATCAACTTCGGCGGCGCCGGCAAAGTCTCCCAAGCCTCCGCCAGTCCATCCCACGCATTGGGATTCTCTAACCGCCAACCGTGGCGCTGCTCATCGGTCCAAACAATGATCTCCTTGCTCCCGCTCCTTCCCTCCGCCAGCGCCAAAGTCGCCATCCCCAGCGCTTCATGAGCCCGGAAGCTCCCTCCCACCTCACGCAGCTCATCCAATACCCCCAGGACATCCGCCCGATGGGTCAACGGTTCTGCCGTCACCGCCTCGGGAGCAGGCCCACCTAAGACCACCGTAAAGGACGTCCCCTTCGGCGCCTTACGAACCACCTCTCGCGCTTCCTCCACCGCCCGTTCAAAAGAACTCGCTCCTCCTTGCCTCAATGCCATCGAAGTCGAAGCATCAATCACCAGCGCCACATCACGGCGCTCACTGCTTTGAAAACGGTTCAGATTGAACACATTCTCCATCCACCCTAGGAACACCGCCCCCACTAACAAAGCAATACCCACCAACCTTAACAACCAACGCCAGCGCGCTTTCACCACCACAAAGGAGCCCCCAAAAAGCGCCACTCCCACCAACAGCATCGGCAACACAAACAACCAAGGCACCTGCGAGTCTGGCGGCAAGAAGGGCATCGCCACCGCCAGCGCCGCCAGCGCGAGCAACAAACAGCGCGTCGCCATTAACAACCAATCCTCCCATTCAATGCGACGCTGCCGCACCGCCACGGTATCGAACAAGAAGCGCATCGCCCCCCAATCAATCGGCTTCGCCGCCTGCTGTCGCACGAGATGAATAATAATAGGAATCCCCACCCCCACCAACCCTAACAACAACCATGGACTCAAGAACAACATCTGCCGCTACTTTCTCCCTCCAAAATATCCTAACAAAGTCTCACTCAGCGGCGTGCTCGTATTCACAGCCACATAATCTGCCCGCATCTTGCCACACGTCCCCTCGATGCGTTTCACAAACTCCCGCAAGCGCTCCAGGTACGCCGCCCGCACTGCCTGCGGATCAATCCGCAACATCTCCTCCACTCCCTCCAGATCCTTAAAGCGCTGAAACTTCTTAAACGGAAAAGACAGCTCCTCCTCCGCCATCAAATGAAAGACCACCAACTCATGCTGACGATAATCAAAGTGATGCAGCGCCTCCACCACCTTGTCCGGATCGTCAAAGAGGTCGCTCACCAAGATCACCAACCCACGCCTCGGAATTCGCTCCGCCACCTCATGCAAGACAGTCCCCAGGTTGGTGTCGCCACCCGCCTCCGTCCCATAAAGCTCCTCCAAAATCTGCCGCACCTGACTCGGCCGACTTCCACTCCGTAAAAACGACCTCACCTCCGAATCAAAAGTCACCAACCCCGCCCCGTCTCCTTGCTTTACAAACAAATACGCCAACGCCGCCGACAACTGCTTCGCATAATCCAATTTCGAAAGCGCCGCCTCTTCTCCCTGATAATTCATCGAGCCCGAAACATCCACCGCCAGATGCGCGCGCAGATTGGTCTCCTCCACATACTGCCGGATGACGTTCCGATCACTCTTCGCCATCACCCGCCAATCCAGGTTACGCGGATCATCCCCCGGCGCATACTCGCGGTGCTCCGCAAACTCCACCGACGCCCCCTTATCCGGCGAAACATGCCGCCCCGTCAACGTCCCCTGCTTACGCTTGCGCGCATGCCACTCCAACCGGCGCAACGCCGCCATCGTCTCCTCGGGCAACAGCGAAAGACAGTCCGGCAATTTCAAAGAATCGCTCATCGCAGATTAGAGCGCAATCTCCTCCTTCGGTGCCAACTTCTGCACCAAACGCACAATAATCTCATCACTACTCACACCCGCCGCTTCCGCATTGAACGTTGTGAGCACCCGATGCCGTAACACCGGCTTCGCTATCGCCGCCACATCGCTCGTCGTGGCATGGAAACGCCCCTTCAAAACCGCATGCGCCTTCGCCGCCGAAATTAAACTAATCCCCGCCCTCGGTCCCGCACCCCAACTCACCATCTCCTTCACAAAGTCGGGAGCCTCCTCGCTATCGGGCCGTGTCCCTCGTGCCAGCTGCGCCGCAAAGTCGATCACATGATCTCCCACCGGCACCCGCCGCACCACTTCTTGAATCCGTAGAATATCCTCCCCCGTCATCAACGCCTCCACCTCCGCCGCGCCCGGATTCGTGACCCGCCGAATAATCTCCCGCTCCTCCTCCGCCGATGGATAACCCACCACAATATTAAAAAGAAAGCGGTCCAACTGCGCTTCCGGTAGCGGATAAGTTCCCTCCTGCTCAATCGGATTCTGCGTCGCCAAGACAAAGAACGGCTTCGGCAAGTCCATTGTCTTTTCCCCTACCGTCACATGATGCTCCTGCATCGCTTCTAACAGCGCTGCCTGCGTCTTCGGCGGTGTGCGGTTAATCTCATCAGCCAACACCAGATTCGAAAAAAGAGGCCCATTCACGAATCGAAAGCCCCGATGCCCACTCTCCGGGTCCACTTCGAGCACATCCGTCCCCGTAATATCGGCCGGCATCAAATCAGGCGTAAACTGAATCCGCTTGTATCCCAAATCCAACGTCTTCGCCAAAGTCGACACCAGCAGTGTCTTCGCTAAACCCGGCACCCCCACCAACAAGGCATGGCCTCGACAAAAAATCGCCATCAGCGTCTGCTCCACCACCTCCTCCTGCCCCACAATCACTTGTCCGACCCCCGCCTTCATCTGCTGATAGGTCTCATGCAACTTCTCAACCGCTGCTTTATCATTATCACTCATAGAAATGCTGATTCAGGCTATTACGCGTAATATCCCGAGACAAGTCTACGGAGCTTCGCGGCAGAGACTTGCAAGCGAGATTCGCTTCGAAATAGAAGCCGCAGCACAGTTTCAGCTTTTGCTATCGAGCCCATTTCAAATGACTAACAACAAGCCTAACGAGTGAAGGGAGGTCCGTTCTTCGACTGCTGTTGAGAACTCTCTCATACGAAGTGTTTAAAAAACGTCCTCCTTTTTTGGATCAGGGCTAGACCAACAACCATCAGCGAAATCGACCTCCCAGCCCTTACTTCAACCAAATTAAAACTCGCATTGGAAAGTTTACAATGTATATTCAGAGTCAGTTAATTTGATTTTCTTTGCAAAAAATCTGTTGTTAACGCAGTTACTACTAAAAGCCGTCTTTACATTGAGAACCATGAAACCCTGCCTTCCACTCGCCCAACATTCAAACAAGGCGGGATTTTCCCTGATCGTAACGGTCACCATGATGATTCTCCTCTCCCTCATCGCGGTCGGACTCCTTTCTCTCTCCTCCACAGTCCTGCGTTCAAGTGGAACCGCAAGAGCTCAATTAGAGGCCCGCGCCAATGCCCGCCTCGCTCTCAATCTCGCTATTGGACAACTCCAAAAAGCAGCAGGTCCCGACCAACGAGTCACCGCTCCTGCCAATATCCTCGCTCAAAACATCAACTCTTCTTCAGCAATCACCGGCGTCTGGGAGTCGCTTGCCCTCCTTCCCCAAGGGGGCCAGAATCTCACAACTTCCAAGACTCGCAGCCAAAGTAGCAACGATCCCGACGGCGAATTTGTCACCTGGCTCAACTCGGACTCTTACGGCAACCAGCCCTCAGTCTCCCGAGTCTCCGACATCGCCGCCGAGCAAATCGTGACCTTGCTCGAAATCCCCGACAACAACGACAACAGCGATGTTACCGCCACCGTTCTTTCTACCAATGGCGGCACTGGGGGTATTGCTTGGGCAACCATCGACGAAAGCGTCAAAGCGCGCTTCGACCTTCCTAAGACGACTGTCGCAGGTATTGAAAACGTCTCCATAGAAAATATTCAACGCGACCGCATTCGCAATCCCGAGCGCAGCGGAGTCGAGCACATCGAAGGCGTCGGAAAGGCCTTCACCGAAGACGAATCAGCAAAAATCGCTTCTTACGAAACTGGCGCCCTTTCACTCGGAGGCTCCCCCAAGGATTTCCTGTCCCACTTCCACGATATCACCCCTTGGTCTCTCGGTGTTCTCTCCAATACCGTCGATGGTGGACTGAAGCGAGACCTCACCACCGCTTTCGAAAGCAACTCCGACCCCACGGCAGACCTCTTTCTCTATTCCCAGTCGAAGACCGCCCTAGCACCAGGCGAACCCTACCTCTCTACCCTGCGCGGCTACTACCAACTTTATCAAGATTACTCCGACCCGAAGACCGAGATGGAGGTCTCTATCCCTGAAGACTACGAGCCCTTTGAGGTCGATCGACGCACCCGCGATAGCATCCCTGTGCCGGTTCCCGTCGATGGCGTGGTAGTTTCCCCCATCGTCTCTCGCATCAATCTAGTCTTCTCTCTCATTGGACGCGAGGCCCACGGTCACTGGGCGACCACCATCCCAAACAAGAGCGGCGACCGCCAGCGCAACCAGATGGTCTACCTCATCTACACCCCCGTCGTCACCCTCTACAATCCCTACAATTCTCCCATCAAGGTCGAGAACATGACGGTCTCCTTTAAGCACCTCCCCTTAGGATTCAAATTCTACCGAAACGGTGTCGCCCAGACCTCGGAGTTTGGCCTCCTCTCCCAACTCCACTCCTACTACGACGGAGATCGCTCCTTCGATGATGAATTCCAAGCCACCCTCACCGGAGATGAAAGCCAACGCTCCCAAATGCCGGTCGAGCTCGGTCCCGGTGAATCACGCGTCTTCGGCGTCAATCATCCTCCGGGCACTCGTTGGTCTAACATGACCAACTATCTTTGGCGCGCTGATCAAGCAGGTACTAGCAAGACCCTCGATATGACAACCGCCCCCGGTTATAACGACGGAAACTCAGGTTTCCTTGTCGATTGGCTCATTCCCAACAGTGCTAGTCGGACCGCCGACGCATACACCAACGTATTCGGCACCCGCGGAAACGATAACATCAATGTGGCGATTACCCCCTCTGTTCCCACCAACAGTCGCGGTAGTGCCATGACCAATTTTTCAGTCAGCATTTCAGCCTCCGTGAACGGAAGCAACCGTCCCCAACAAATCGGGGCCTACCGATATACCTACGCCGAAGCAGGTGACTCAACCGCTCAAGCCGAAGCTCGTCTTCAAGAAGCCTTCGAGCTCGGAGAGCATCCCGAACTTGGCCAAATCAGTTACCCTTACGAGAGAGAGAAGGCCTTCTCCTTCCGCGAACTCTACCAACCAGCCGTAACCTCTACCCCAGTCGAGCAGTGGACTGGCCCCAAGCAGTTTGCCGTATTCTCGCTATCGACTCGTACTTCTCACGACTCCCTCTTCCCCACCAAACCAGGTCAGGACACCTCCTTCGTTCACAACGTTCTCGATATGGACATTACCGAAGCTCACCCCGCCCAGATGCCGATGGAGCTCTCCTTCCTGCCCGTTCTCGCCGGTAGCGGATCCACGGGCAACGTGGGCTCTATCGAAGTTGTGAGCGATAGTGACCCGCGCACCCCCTACTTCTCCGGTTGGTCCTTCGACAAAGGCTTCACCAACTACACGAGCATTGAGGTCCCTCGCACCCCCGTGACCAACCTCGTGCAATTCCGTAATGCCAACCTCGCCTCCTCTGGCCACCTCCCCATGCCCGGTCTCACCGTTGGAAGCTCCCATGCTCACCCTCTCCTGCCTTCTGACCGCGCCCTTGGTGACGCCCTGGGAGGCAGCTCCAATGCCTTCGAGTATCAGACCCTCGACCACTCGTGGATGGCGAACAATTCCCTCTTCGATCACTTCTACCTCTCAGGCTTACGCGATAGCAGTGAACTCGCCCTCTTCCTCGATGGCGACCCCGTCCCCTACAATTCCCGCTCTGAGAGCTACCTCCCTAAAGGCCAATCCAACACGTCAGCCGAGACTCTTTACCAAAGTAGCGAAGGCTGGAACACCACAGCCGCCTTCCAAATGCTCCGAGGGCCCTTTAACGTCAACTCCACTTCTGTCGAAGCATGGAAAGCCCTCCTCCTCTCCCATACCGGAGCAGAAATCCCTCTTTTCAATCCTCTCGATTTAGAAGCTTCGACCGTCAACTCCACCGCGACCGCCTTTCCCCGCTCGCTCGATTCCCCCTCGGGATTCATCGACGTCGATGCCGGCTTCATCGAAAACCAAGTCCGCTGGACCGGCTTCCGCGAACTGGACCAAGCACAGGCACAGACCCTCGCTGAGAGCATTGTCCAAAACGTTCGCCAGCGCGGCCCCTTCACCTCGATGTCCGAATTCCTCAACCGTCAGCTCACCACCAGCACCGATCCCCTCGCTCTGCGTGGAGCTCTCGAACAAGCCATCATCGATGCGGGGGTAAACGATCAGATCCAACCCGATCGCGAAATCACCAAGGCAGAAGCTACCGATATCGAATACGCCTTCCCCGAGGCTGCCGAAGGCGATACCGAAGCAGCCGCCGCAGCCTACCTCAGCCAAGCCGACCTCCTCGGCGTCATCGGCAACTCCCTCACCGTGCGGGGCGACACCTTCGTCGTTCGAGCCTATGGAGATTTTAAGGACAAGTCCGGCCGTATTCTCGCCACTGCCTCCTGCGAAGCCGTCGTACAACGGCTCCCCGACTACCTTGCCCCCGAGAAGAACCTAGCAGCCAAACCGACTCCCACCGATGGCACTTTAGAAGATGGTGAATACGCGATCGAAAACGAAGTCAACGAGCGCTTTGGTCGCCGCTTTGTCGTCCGATCCTTCCGTTGGCTCTAAGTTCTCAAGAGGACGTTTGACCCGGCGACCTCTCTCACACACCTTTTCTCTATGCGTATTCTCTGCCTCCTGCTTCTCCTCGCCACTATCGTTGGCGCTCAAGATCCTCGTAAAATCTCACTGCGCACCCTCTGCTTCAAGCGAGTCGGCTCCGACAAAGAAGTGATGTTGATGACCGGAAACCCAGAGAGCCCCGTGCCTCTGGCCGTTCCCCTCTACCTCTCCATCTACTCCGACGAAATCCCCGCTCAAGTCGTCGGCGACAAACTCACCTTTGCCATCCCAAGCGATAGCCCCACTGGCGAGACATCCTACCGCACCATCGGCGTAGGCAAGCTCCCCAGCGGCAATCGCCTAGCCGCCATCTTCATTCCGTCTGGCAATAAAGAGATGCCCTATCGCGTCTTGGTCATAGACGAGTCTGAACAAAACTTTCCCATGGGCTCCACCATGATCGTCAACCTCTCTCCCGAGAACACGCGCATCACCCTGGGCGAACACGACAAGACTGTCGCTCCCGGAAAAATTCAGAAGTTCCCTATCGCAACCAAGGTCAACGACCTCAATCAGGCCACCGCCCGCATCTACGTTCCCATCGAAGGCGAGCGCAAATGGCGCGCCGTTTCCTCAACGACTTGGCGCGCCCTGCCCAATCTACGGAATCTCGCCATCGCCTACAAAAACACTCGCAACGGACGCACCTCTATCAATTGCTATCAAGAAACTCCCCCTTGGCGCCTTCCCAAATTCGAGGAGGAGTAGCGCATGCGTTCTCTGTCTGTTCTGACTTGGAATATCCTTCGCGAAAACACCGGACTTCTCACCAACCATTGGACTAAAAGAAGCGCCGCCTTTCACGAACTTCTCCACTCAACCAACTTCGACCTCATCTGTCTTCAAGAGGTCCTTCCCAATCAACTTCTCTTCTTTCAAGAACTCTTCCCCCACCACCAATCCTACGGGGTCGGAAGAGAAGACGGCCAATCCAAGGGTGAACACTGCGTCCTCTTTTTCCGAAAAGAACGCTTTCAACTTTTGGGCAAAAACACTTTCTGGATCAGCCCCACCCCAGAGGTTCCCAGCAAAGGATGGGGCGAAGCCTTTCCACGTATCTGTAGCTCAGTCCAACTCCAAGATCACGACACTAGCACCCTCTTTGACGTTCACAATCTCCACCTCCAACTCCATCCCTACGCCCAGATCAAGGCGGCTGACCTTCTCGCAAAGACCTTCCAAACAATCACACATCCCCAAATCGTTACCGGTGACTTTAATTGCCCAGCCCACTGGCCCGCCATACAACGCCTCCAAGACATCGGTCTCCGTCCTACCCACACCGACAAAGAAGCCACCTTTCACTTTCGAGGACTTCCCCTGCGCACCCTCGACCACATCCTCATCTCAAACCACTGGTCCGCCGAGCAAACCAAAGTTCACAACGAAAAAGGGCAAACCGACTATCCTTCCGATCACTTCGGCCTCTCTGCCAAACTCTCTCTCTCAGACAAGGATTTTCCTTTGTGAAAATAGTTCCTAATACCTTAGTCTTCCGACTGCTCTCATGAAATCTCTTCTACTTCTACTACCGATTATCCTCACCCTCGCAGCCTGCTCATCCCAAAAAGACGAAGCGACTTCACCAATGAGCGAAATGGAGCGAGAGATGCTCAACGAAACCATTCGCACTCAAGGCCTCGACCGCCCGCTTCTCTAACTTAAAAAGCGTCTCTAACAGGGAAGGCCACGCTTCTTCAAGATAGGAGGGTCGACTTAAGTCCTCCACCTCCGGTGAGTTCGCCATCTCACCCCTCAACCATCACATCGACCCAACGGCGACAACAGCACTATTGCTTGCCTCTTCCTTCTCACTTCTTCTCTTGGCCCTCAACTTGAGCCAAAATATCCTTCATCTTTTGGGCGAGCTCAACAAAGCCCTCCTTCCGAATCGCTTCCATTTCAGCCTTCAAGGCGCCCACTCGGGCGTGATCATATTTTCTCTGAAAGTCCTTCAAGTCGGCAATCTTCTCCGCTTCAGCAAAGAGCGGTTGCCAAAGCTTCATCTTCTCAGGGATGGATGCCTCCGAATCAGCAATCGCCTCGAAGCGTTCTTTAAGCTGAGGGTGAGCTTGAGCAGCCTCCCGCAACTCTCTCCCAGCCGCAAGCGACGCCTTATCCGCAGCCCTCAGTTCGGGATATTTCGTTCTCAACTTGGGCATTGGGTTCTCTTGCGCCAAATAGAGCTGCACCATTTGGAACTTTGCCTCTTCAATGGTGAGTGCTGGATTCGCGTTTTTAGGCTCCTTGCAAAAAACGGCACCAGCCAACAAAATAAAAATAGCAGCAGGAACGAGAGGACGAGGACAATAGGCCTTAAGCATCAATTCAAGGTAACCCGACATCCTCCATTCTCAACTGAAACCACCTTTAGAACGGCGATCTCAGAGGGGTTAGCAACGCCGCGAGCACGCTAAGACACTCTTTCCCCCTTGTTTTTATTGAGCAATGGCAGGGCTCTCCGCATCTTCCGCCCCCTTTGCCATCCAACAACGAAATTCCTATCCTACAAGGCATTGAGCCTCGCGGACATAAAACTTTTTGAAATTAGTTAGGAAATGTTAAAAATTAATTTGACCAAAGGCCGCACTTTTGTCATAACCTTCTCTGTCATGAACGCCTTGCCAAAGCTTCTCCAACTTGCCCTGTTGCCCCTCTTGGCAGCATCCCTCCAAGCCGCCAGCACCTACAAGGTTCAATCTGGTGACACCCTTTCATCTATTGCCCGCAAAAACGGCACCACCTCCAGCCAGCTGATGAGAGATAATGGAATCTCTAATCCTAACCTTCTCAAAATTGGCCAAGTCTTGAAGGTCAGTAGTTCGAGCGCAAAGCCAACCACCTCCTCTAAGCCAAAGGCGAAGTCCACTCCCTCAAAAACCACCGGTAACTACTCGGTGAAAGCTGGAGAGACTCTTTACTCCATCGCTCGCAAGCACGGTCTCTCCGTCTCTCAGTTGACCAGCCTCAACCCCGGTCTTAATCCTTCTCAGTTGTCTGTGGGACAAAAAATTCAGACCAAGGGAGCTGTCAACAGCAAGCCCAAGGCCACTCCGAAGCCAAAGACAGTTGCTAAACCCAAGGCTACTCCAAAGCCCAAGGCAGCCAAGCCCATGCCCGTCATCGCCAAAACGACTCCTCCGGCAGCCAAACCAAAAACTGAGGCGGCCGCCAAACCAACCCCAGCCCCACTCAGCACCCCTGTTTCTGAGCCCAAGGCCAAGCCTAACCTCATCGCCGAGAAGAAGACCGAGGTCCCTTCCGCCATATCTTCCGTTATGGTCAGCAAGGAAATCTCCTTCGGAGCTCTTGCCAGCAGACACCGCACCTCCACCAAACAGCTCAACGAGCTCAATGGCTGGAGCCTCAAGCCGACCACCATCTTAGCCAAAGGCTCAGAGATTTACGTGCCCGGCATTTAATTCACCTTTTAGACACTCTCTAACGGCAAGGCAGAGATGGTACCCGGTGGAGTCTTCGGACTCTCCGGGTGCCTTTATTTAGCGAGGAGAGGTTGGCTTCGCTCCCGTTCCATGGCACAAGTTTCCCAACCCGATGCAGGACCTCGAAACCATTTCCCTCCCCCATCCCTTGGAGGAATTCTCCAGCATCATAGATGTCAGAACCCCCCTCGAGTTCGAGGAAGACCATCTTCCCGGCGCTATCAATCTTCCCGTTCTCACCAATGAACAGCGCGTCGAGGTCGGCACCCTCTACAAAGAGAATCCCTTCGCAGGCCGTGTTCTTGGCGCCCGCTATATCTCCCTTAATTCAGCAGACCACCTGCTCACCTTAGAGAAAATCTGGGACAGCAAGCACCACCCCCTTCTCTACTGCTGGCGCGGCGGACTCCGCTCCCGCTCCTTCACCCACATCCTGCGCTCCATCGGATGGCGTGCCCGCGTTCTTGAGGGCGGCTACAAGAGCTACCGCAAATTCGTCCTGCAAGACCTCACCAAACGTCTTTCCGATCCCCTGCCCCACTTCCACGTCCTCGCCGGATTCACAGGTACTGGAAAAACCCGTCTCCTTCACCACCTCCAACAATCGGGAGCTCAAGTCCTCGACCTCGAAGCCCTCGCCAACCACCGCGGCTCACTCTTGGGCAACGTCGGCCCCCAGCCTTCCCAAAAACTTTTCGAAAGCTCCATCCACCAAGCGATGCAAGCCTTTGACCCTGAGCGAACCGTCTTCGTCGAAGCCGAGTCCAACCGCATCGGTGCCCGCAGCCTCCCCGCTCCCCTGTGGAAGAAGCTCGCCACCGCCACCGTCACTGAAGTTTGCCTACCCCTTCCCAGTCGCGCCCAACTCCTCCTCGACGACTACCCCCGCTTCCTCAACGAACCCGACGACCTCTGCCAACTCCTCGACAAGCTCCGCTCCTTGCGCGGTCACAAGCAAGTCGATCAGTGGCACCAACTTATCGCTGCCCAAGATTGGCCCGCCTTCCTCCAGTCCATCCTTCGCGACCACTACGACCTTTGCTACCGACCGGTCGGCAACGAAGGCTCCAACTACCAGAGCCCGCAGAAGACTCTCGAAATCGCCGACCACAGCGACCACTCCTTTCAAGAAGCGACTCAAACCCTCCTCAGCTTGTGATTGATGCTCACAACCATCTGCAGCAATTCTCTGATCCGGTAAAAATACTCGACCAAGCCACCGAGTCAGGAGTCACCCACATGCTCGTCAACGGCACCAGTGAGCAAGACTGGCCCCAAGTCGCCCGACTCTGTGCAACGCACCCCGACCAGCTCACTCCTTCCTTTGGTCTTCACCCGTGGAACGTGCCAGACCGCTCAGAGAACTGGCTCCAAACATTGCGAGAGTTCCTCCTCCAAAACCGCCACGCCGCTATCGGGGAATGCGGGCTCGACCGCTGGAAAAAACCCTTCGACCTCTCCGACCAAATCGACTGCCTACGCGCTCAAATCCATCTCGCCCGCGAACTCAAACGCCCTCTCACCATTCATTGCCTGAAAGCCTGGGGACCCCTCTTAGAACTGTTAGAAGACGAACCAGACCTACCACCCATTCTTCTTCACGCCTATTCCGGCAGCACCGAAATGGTTCCCACCTTCACCAAACTCGGAGCCTACTTCTCCTTCAACGGCTACTTCCTACACGACCGCAAAGGCTCCGTCCGCGAAACCTTCCGAATCATCCCCACCGACCGATTGCTTCTCGAAACAGACGCCCCCTCCATGCTCCCGCCTCAAGAATTCATCTCCATCCCCCTACCCAACAAGCAAAACCATCCTGCCAACCAGCCCCTCTTTCTCCCTCCACTTGCCCGTCTGCTAGAAACACCAGAAAATGAGTTAAAAGAAAAACTGGCAGCCAACTACCAGCGTTTTGTGGGGCAACCGGGGAAAGTCGCACATTAAGGATCGCAGCCTTATCGAGAAGGGAAATGAAAAAACACATTCTGTATCCTCCTTAGCTTCGCTCCCTGTGCGAAACGCGCCTACTCTCACGCTCGTTCATATTGGTAATTCGGAATTGGACAGCAACGAACTCCTACTGCAGATTGCATAAATGTGCAGCCGCCTCACCCGCACCCTTTTCACCATCCTGTTTGGTCTCTCGGCCCTGAGCCCAGGTCAGGTCGTGATTACTGAGTTTTTGGCCTCCAATGACTCCGGTATCGAAGACGAAAACGGAGATCGAAAAGACTGGATTGAATTGCACAACACGGGAAGTGCCCTCGTCGATCTCGATGGTTGGAGTCTGACCGACAAGGCGGACAACTCACAAAAGTGGATCTTCCCTGCGGTCACCATGGCGCCGGGCGAATTCTTGGTTGTCTTTGCTTCGAACAAAGACCGCTCCGTTCCCGGGCTCCCTTTGCACACCAATTTTTCACTCAGCAAAGGGGGTGAGTATCTCGCCTTGTTCGAACCAGGTGGGAGCATCGCCGCTACTGAGTTCGCACCCAGCTTTCCACCCCAAGCTCCCGATGTCTCGTTCGGTCCTCAACAGGGTATTTCGGAGGAAACCGCCGTCCCGCTCAACGCCTCAGGTCGCGCAGGCGTACCCACCTCGCTAGCAAACTTTAACTCCCAATTCAGCGGATGGAATACCAGCCTCAATGGTAGCTTCACTGGAAACCGTTGGCAGGCGGTCACCTTCGGAGCGGGATACGAAACCAATACCGGCGGCGTTCCCTACGGCTCATGGCTCAGCACCGGAGGTGATATCGAAGCCCTAATGCATAATCAAAACGCGTCCGCCTTCTTTCGCATTCCCTTCAGCATAGCCAACCCCAGCGAAGTCACCTCTGCCTCACTGCGCATGCGTTGGGATGACGGCTTTGTCGCCTATCTAAACGGCGATGAAATCGCGGAGCACCGCAAACCCGCAAACCTCTCGTGGGACTCCGCCTCCGACGGTATTCGAATCGAAGAGCTCAATGAGGAACTCACCAACTTCCCGATTGACCTTGGGAATGCGTCTTTCAACGGAGGCGATAACCTCCTCGCGATTCACGGTCTCAATCAAACTGCAGGTAGCTCAGACTTCCTCATTCAAGCAGAGCTTGTTCTCACTCGATTGGCGAGCAGCGGAGCGCATTCCTACTTCACCACTCCCTCCCCAGGCTCAGCAAACGGAAGCGGAAGCGTAGACCTCGCTCCCCTCTTCGAAGAAATCACCGAGTCAGCTCCCACCCAGCCAACAGGCAGCCCAACGAGCCCGAACCTCCTCGTCACTGCCACCGTTCGCGAAGGCACCGACTCGGTCGCAACCGTGACCGCCTTCTACCGGACCATGTTCGCAGCCGAATCATCGCTCATCCTGTTAGACGATGGTATCGCCCCTGACGCTTTGGCCGCAGACGGCATCTATAGTGGGGAAATTCCCACTAGCCAAATCAGCCCCGGAGAGATGCTCCGCTGGCGATTCGAAGCCGTAGACTCTAGCAACAACGCGCGGACTTCTCCTCCTTACAACGACCCTCTCGATTCTGATCGCTATTATGGCACCGTCGCTCTCGATCCTGATTTAACGACCTCCAATCTCCCCGTGATACAACTTTTTGTTGAGAACGCCGCTGCCGTTGACACCTCGGGAGGCGACCGGATTTCCGTCTCCTACCTTGGAGAATTCTATGACAACGTTCAGATGGATTTACACGGTCAGACCAGCCTCAGCTTCCCAAAAAAATCTTACGATCTAGACTTCAATCGCGGCAATCGCTTCACTTGGAAAGAAGGTGAAATCAAGGCCAAGGACATCAATCTCCTCTCCAATTGGGCCGACAAAAGCAAAGTCCGGAACACCTTCGCCTACGATTCTTACAAGCAGGTGGGCAACCCCTATCATTATGCCTTCCCTGTTCGCGTTGAACGTAATGGTTCCTTCTTCGCCATCTCTGATCTCGTTGAAGATGGAGATGATCGCTTCCTCGAACGCCTTGGCATGGACCCTGATGGAGCGCTCTACAAAATGTATGACCCCATGCAAAACGTGAACACCGCCAACAAGAAAACGCGTAAAGATGAGGGCCGACAAGACTTGCAGGACTTCTTTAATCAAATGTCGCAAAGCAACTCTACTACCACCCGGCGGAGAAACGCTTACGATTATTTGGACGTCGCAGGCACCGTGAATCAGCTCGTTGCCAACGCCATCATCGGAGTCAACGATACCGGCCTTAAGAACTACTATCTCTATCGTGATACGGAAGGAACTGAAGAATGGCGCCCCCTCCCATGGGATGTTGATCTCTCTGCTGGGCACCGCTGGGGTGGACCCTCGCTACAGTATTTCGACGACAGCCTTCAGACCCCACTGCTTCTGGACAACTTCAACTCGCTTTGGCAACTCATCTACACCACCACCGAATTCAAAGAGATGTATGCCCGACGCTTCGAGACCTTGCGTCGTGAATTCCTCCAGCCCAACGGCACCCCTATCGCAGAGGATTGGGTCCGAAAGAAAATCATCGAAATTGAAGTCTCGACCAATCCACCAGGAGTCGTCTCGGACTCGGATCTCGACTACACCGCTTGGGGCTCTTGGGGAGACAACCTCGCCAGCCTTCCCTACTCCATGCGCCTATACAATGAGTGGCTTCCCGGACATCGCTCGGCTATGTTTAGCGCCAACATCAACGGCACCCCCATTCCTCCCACCCAACCGTCCATTCCCAATATCGTCATTGATTCCATCGACTTCCTTCCCAACTCAGGGAATCAAGACGAAGAATACCTCATCATCAAGAACAACGAATCCTCCTCCCTCGACCTCACTGGCTGGACCCTCAGCGGCGCAGTGGACTACACTTTCCCCGCTGGCACCGTTGTCTTAGCAGGCAGCGGAACCATCGGTTCGAACTACAAAGGCCTCATCCACGTTGCCCGCAGCCCGGCTGACTTTCGGTCACGCTCCACCGGCCCCACCGGCGGCGAGTTCCGCTTCGTGCAAGGACCCTACGACGGACAGCTTTCTGCACGAGGAGAGATGATCGTTCTTCGCAATGCGGCAGGAACCTTCGTCGATGAATACACCTACCCAGGAGCTCCCACCGATGCGCAGCGCTACCTGCGGATTTCTGAAATCAATTACAACCCCGCGAACCCAACCCCAGCTGAACTTCTCATCCAACCTGGACTCGAGGACCGCGACTTCGAATTCATCGAGCTGATGAATACTGGCCCCAACACCCTCGACCTTTCCGGCGCTTCTTTCACCCTTGGTATCGATTATACCTTCCCTGCTTCTACAGACCTAGCAGCAAACGATCGCCTCCTCCTCGTTAAGAACCCCACCGCCTTTGACATCCGCTATGGCGACCCTGGCGTGGTTGTCCTTGGTCCCTACTCAGGGCTCCTAGAGAACCTCGGGGAGACTCTCAAGCTGGAAGACCCCATCGGGGAGAACATTCTCGAATTCACTTACCTCGACTCATGGTATCCCAACTCCGACGGCAGTGGCTCCAGCCTTGTTCTCCGCGATATCGCCGCTGACTACGACGAGTATAGCAACCCCGCGACCTGGGGTAGCAGCCCAGAACTCAACGGCTCACCCGGCCTT
The DNA here is from genome assembly GCA_051251855.1 of Roseibacillus sp. Taxonomy (GTDB): domain Bacteria; phylum Verrucomicrobiota; class Verrucomicrobiia; order Verrucomicrobiales; family Akkermansiaceae; genus Roseibacillus. Next base: position 56,832 of record JBPOGI010000005.1, on the reverse strand, counting down.
GTAGGGAGCGGTTACGAAACTCACTTCAACGGCTGGCAGGCCATCAACTTCAGCCTTGCCGATCAACTCCTCGGAATGCCTGGCCACCCCGATAGTGACGTCGATGGTGACGGACTCACCACATGGGACGAATACGCACTTGGAACTAACGAAAACGTACCAAACGACTTCCCCTCATGCCTTCAATTTTTCGGAACCGGCGCCACCCAGCAGCTTGGCTTACAGACCACCCGCCGCCGCTTCACCTCCGACGTTCAATGGCAACTCTTCGCAGGCCCAAGCTTACCCAACCTAGACGCCACCCCCACCCCTGCGGAAGAAAACTTGACCGTTCTCTCTTCCGAACTGGAGTCCGTCCTTATCCTCGACCCAGCTTTCATCTCCACGACACCCAAGCAGTTCTACCAACTCCGAATTTCTGCCCTTGAGCTGCCCTAAGCAAATGACAAGCCATGACGGTTACACTCACTGTGCTAACCCCTTCACTTTTCGTTCCTCACGAATAAAAAGGCTGTCCAAGAGGGGCATATCTCGAGTAGGACTTAAGGTTGGCTATGAAAAATCACTTCCTCATTCTCGCCCTCAGTTTATCGAGTGCAACCGCTCGCACTTGGACTTCGACCGACGGAAAACTTCTCGAAGCCACTTTTGTTTCCGCTACCGAGTCAGAAGTCACCCTCAAGCGGGACAAAGATGGCAAGGTCTTCACCATTCCCCTCGAACGTCTCGTCGAAGCGGATCATTCCTTTGTTGAAGAACAGGACGATGCTCCAGCCCAACAAACAAAGAAAATTGAGGGAGATTACGCCCATTTGGTCACTGGCGAATGGGTCAATGCAGAGCACGGCAACTTGCCCTATGCATTCTATGGCGGAAAACAGTTGGACGGTAACTCGAAAGTCCCACTGGTGATTTCGTTGCATGGAAAAAGTAGCAACAATGAAAACGGACTGCAGATTGGCTTTGCTCGAAAGTTTGCGGAAAGCTCGAACTACGAGGCTCGTCCTTGCCTCATCCTCGCACCTCTCTGTTACCAACCCCATGGTGCCACCGGTGGTGGTTGGGATGATGAGCCCGGTGAAGAAACCCTCTCGCTCTTGGACGATCTTCTTAAAAACCTGCCCATCATCGACGAGAATCGAATCTACGTTATTGGCTATTCCATGGGCGGATTCGGTACGTGGCATTTTCTCAAAGAAGAACCAAAGCTCTTTGCGGCAGGAGTCCCTATCGCAGGGGGAGCGAACGATGTCGGCAAACTTCGTTCGATGCCCATCTGGTCATTTCATGGAGCCAAGGACGACGTCGTTAGCCCAGCCTCTGCGCGCAATTGCGCTGAAGAATTGAAGCGCTCGAAAGTCTTCAAGTATACTGAATTCCCAGATGCGGGTCATGGCATCATCGGCAATGTCACCAACGACACCAAAATGCACGAATGGCTCTTTGAACAAACCAAGGAATGAAAACAGTTTCCATCGGTGATGCCATTGCGAAGCACAGAAGACTTGAGAATCGTTTAGAAACCTAGAGGAATTCTTCTAGTTGTGCTTGCGAGGTCGTTCGCTGATCATGACCTTTGTCCCCTTCCGAACCAGGGCCGCCAAGCGCACCGCATCCCAGTTCGCAAGCCGAACACAACCCGAACTGGAAGCCCGTCCGATGGTGTTAGGATTATTCGTGCCATGAATCCCAAAGCCATTCCCGAGCGGACACCACACGATACCCACTGGACTGTTCGGACCCGCCTTTAAATCCAGCCCCGTCTTCTTACGCATATAGACCGGCCCCGGGGTAATCACCCCAAGCTCCCTTTGCCCTCGCGGACTATCTTCTAAGTTGAGCGTGATAGGGTAGCCCCGGACGAGTTGCGCTCCCTCCCAGACGGTCAACATCATGTCAGGCGCCGAAATATAAATCGTATGCTCGGTATCACCCTTGCCCAAACCGCTTGACCAAATCCCCGTTCCGTTCGGCTTAAAGTAATCTTCGATTTTGAAGGGCACCACGTTGGGCACCACAAGGGAAACACCGGCTTGAAGTCGCTTGAAGTCGATTCTCGGATTGAGCTTTTTCAGGAGGCCTTCGCTACAATGATAGCGCTCAGCAAGGTACTCCAAGCCCGAGTAATAATGGATTACCTCCTTCTTTGCGGTGAGAGCTTTAAAATCAGGAGAATTCCCCGACCCCGGTAAACGAGGGTTGACGAACGAGCTCCAGTTCGCAGGAACCTCTACCAGAGTCGTCGTCGATATTGTCGAACGCAGAGCACTCGGGTTCCAAGATTCACACAAGGTCATTGCCAACTGCGTGTATTTGCCATCATAGCCATCGATTATTCCGGGAGAAAATCCAGCCCGGTCGAGAAGAACTTGCTGCCGAAGAATTTGACGACCCTTTTCGGACAAGGGACCTGCCGGAGACTTCCTTTCTTCCACAATAGGTCTCCTCTCGACGATAGGCCTTCGCTCCACGATAGGCGCCAAAGGCCTCACCCCCGAAGCCGTATTGGTTAGCGGTGCCGTCTGGTTAGGAACAACTTTTGGAATAATCAGCTTTGAGCCTTCCCAAATCACATCACTCTCCAACCCGTTCGCCGTTTTGATTGCCGCAATAGACACTCCAGTCTTCTTAGAAATCGTCCACAGACTTTCTCCATCTTTGACCAAATGCACCGTCTGCCCCAGCAAAGGGAACGCGAAAAGGAAAAGCCCTGCGGCAAGAGAGGTAACAAGAATTCGAATAGCGGTCATGTTTAGAGTAGGACGTAGATTGGTCGCTTTTTCATCACGAATGGTTCGCAAAGCGAGAACTCTCACGAAAGGGCGAACTCCCTCCTCACCTCAGAGACAATAGCATAAAAAGTTTAGTCATGTGTAAGACAAGTGCGGTCTTGCCTCATTTTGAGCATTAAAAGCTTTTTGATCCGATTTTCTTCTTGTTGAGTCCCCAGATTTCTCTTTCATGGCCAGAACCCCTAAATCACAGCATGAATTTTCAACTTCAACAACTTTTGCCCCTCGCAGGTATCGCACTCGCAACGCAACTTTGTGAATCTGCTACCATTGCTGGAAACGCCGGCGACGGAATCATTCAGGCCTCAGCCAATGGTGCTACCGGAGGGGGGGCCACCTCCATTCAGGGAACCACAAATGCACGTGCTCGGGCTGGAAACTGGGACGCTGGCACCGGCTTCAACTTTAACGCTGTTTTAGTTTTTCCACTTCCAGATCTGGGAGCAGTCACCAGTCCCTTTGCCTCTGCCACCGTGAGCTTCAATCTGGAAATTCGAAACGACGTTCCCGGTCTCTACAATGTTGACCTTTACGGAATTGATGCCCGGGCTGCAAACACCCTTATCCCCGCCGACGACTTCTGGGTTGGCGATGGCGTGGATCCCACTGCAACTCTTCTAGAGGACAGCATTATGACTCCAACCTCTGTCCCTGAGACTGCTGGTCCCAGCTTGGTAACGTCTGTAGACATCTCAAGTTTTCTTAACGCCCAGTATAATAGCGCTAGTGTTGGCGACTTCGTCTTTCTTCGTCTCAATCGGGATGGATCCACTGACATTACTGACGAGCGGAGCGGCTATGTCATTAACACCGCTAATGATGGAGATGTAGCCAACCGACCTCTGATCACCTACACCGTGATTCCCGAGCCTTCTTCCCTCCTTCTCTTGAGTGGTGGATTGGCTCTCGTGACTCTGCGTCGTCGCCGATAGCTTTGCTCTTCTACGGAAGCGAAAGTCTCACGCAGAGCAGCATTGCATGGCATCGCGTAACTGCGACAGTGAGCCATGCCTATTCGACCTTGGTATTGGCCTGAACGCGGACAACCGGAGCGAACCGAGCCCTTCACTTGGATCGTTGAAGGAGTCATCGCCGCCTCTTGGTGGCCAGACCCTTATGTCTTCGATCTTTTTGACGACGAAGGTGTCAAGGCCGTGGTCAATGTCTGCGAGTTCGACAATCGCAAAGATGTGCCCAAGCGTTTCGACTATCACTTCATCAACGTGCCAGACTATGGAGTTCCCACTGAAGAACAAATCCAGCAGTTCCTCAACCTCATGGATAAACACCATGCCGCCGAAGAACCCGTGGTGGTGCATTGCGTCGCAGGCTGTGGACGAACAGGCCAATTCATCATCGCTTGGTGCGCGAAAGCCGGATTCATCCCCAAAGGAACAGATCCCGTAGACTGGATCCGTGCCCGCCGCAAATGCTGCCTCGAGACTGGTGCTCAGATCGAATGCGCCAGACGACTGACAAAATCCTATCGAAAATAGTCGTCTCGTTTGTCACCAAAGACAGCTTCCAAGCTCGCCGATTCATAGCTAGACATACCTAATACCATTTAGGTATCGTCCAATGATGTTCTCATTAAGGTGCTATTCGATTCTCTTTCTGATCGGCTCACTCTCTCTTTGTTGGTCCCAGGAAGAACCTTTGAGTGAGGCTGCAGAATGGAGCGAGCGCCTGAAGGAGCAATTTCAGACGGTGGGTGGCTACCGCGCAACCTATGACGGCCGGAAGGGAAACAAAAACTTCAGGGCCGTCGTCACCTCGCTTTCTGATCACTCCCAACTATGGGCCAAAGTTGAAGTGGAAACCGACGAGGGAGACCAAGTCCTCTACTGGTTAGCCAACAATGACGACGACACCGCCTATATATCAATGAACGGAGTGTGCGTGAAAGGGATGAAGCACATGAAGGCAATCAGTGAGCGTAGTCATCGTGTCAGATTAGAAATTCTCCCAGACAGTAAAAACACCGCCAAGGAGTATGAGATTGCTCCCCAGCTTAATTTGGACAAAACCTCAATCAATTGCAGTCCAGTGACCCAGTCGTTACCCATCACACTCTGGGCAAATTTCTATCTCGATAAATCGAAGTCCATTCGCAAATGGCAGGAAACGATTGAATTTGACACCTTGGAAATGGGGAAAGTGCGTATTAATCGAGAGACAGGATTTCTGCAGCAACAGATTCTTGAAAACGAGAAAGGCGAACGTCGCACTCTCAAACTACTCAAACTCGAAACCGACCTATCGGATGAAACCCTCCTTGATGAACGCCCACCCTTTCCTGAAAAAGTGGAAACCTGTATCGACGTTACCAAGGACAGCTATGGCCTCCCTGTTTTCATTAACATGTCGTTTGGGTTCATCCCGCCAGACATCTGGGATGACGAGGAGACCACGGAAGAACTCGAGGCTCGCTTACGGAAAGCCGGCGTCAAATTCGGAGAGTATTTCTTACTCTACGAACCCATGAAACTTTGGCTCAAGTGGGCAACCACCGATCCTTCCATGGAAACTTACTCGAAGTGGTTCTATGAGAAGGAAGGAGAAGATTACCTAGCCGAAAATCTTGCCACATATTTTAATGAGAAGAACTATCTGGAGGACCTCCTCTCCCGACTCGGTAAGGATCAAGCGACGAATAACGAAAAAATCGCTCACAGCCTGAGCCACTTCTTGGCAGGATATGTTGCTCGTAGCTGGGTCGAAAAATTCCGCGAAGACGAAACTATCAAGATGTCGGAAACCGAACTGGGAAGAGAATTCCTTAAGTAAGATTCTCCAAAAACCGGAGCGCTCGCCGAGTCATCCAAGACTGATTTCTTACTCCTCCCGGAAAGCCGACATGCCCTCCCGTGCTTGGAACTTCTAGATGAAAGAAACTGCTAGCGACCGCCTCCTCACGAGGAAAACAACCGGGTCCTAAAAACGGATCGTTCGCCGCATTCACCAACAGAGCCGGAAGCCGAATTTCCTCAAGAAAAGGCCGTGAACTACTACGTTTCCAGTAGTCCTCGGCATCAATGAACCCATGAAGTGGCGCCGTGTAACGCGAGTCAAACTCTCGAAAGGTTCGCACCTTATCGAGCCCCGTCGAGTCCATCTCTTTCGGAAAAACTATCTCCTTCTGTCGAATTTTATCCGCCAAACTCTTGATGAAGCGTCGCATATAGATTTCACGATTGAAGGCCGTATCAAGTGCATGCGACGAGCAAGCGAGGTCACACGGCACCGAAAACGTCGCCGCCCTCCCCAGCCTCGGAGACACCTCCTCCGCCTTCTCTCCCAAATACTTCAAAATCATATTTCCACCCAAACTGAAACCCACCAAATCAATCTGGTTGGCCCGATGGCTCTTCAGCGCATGATTCACCACCGCCCCGAGGTCTTCTGTGGCTCCACTATGATAGAAGCGCGGCAATCGGTTCATCTCCCCACTACAACCTCGGTAACTCCAAGCCAGCACATCCCAACCCTTCTCCCTCAGAGCGCCCGCCATCTCTTGCAAATAGCTCGCCCCCGCATCCGCCTCAAAACCGTGGCAAAGAATCACCAACTTCTCCCCTTCACCTCCTTCACGACACCACTGCAAATCCAAAAAATCACCATCAGCAAGCTCTAGCCGCTCTTGCTCCTCAGTCACATGAGGCACCTTCCTCGTCAAGGAAGGAACGATGGTTTGCAAATGCCCACCCGGTAAAAACCAAGGCGACTTGTAGCAAGAACTGGAAAGCAACGGCATCGAGAACTGAAGACTGCCCTGCTATCTAACCACACTCACGAAGCAATCGTGCCAACAACTCCCCGGGCGCCTCGCAAAGAGGCGGCTTTCCTCCCTACCTTCCCTCTGCTTTAATCTCTTTATGCAAACTTCCCCCTCCGAAGACCCAACGGCCTGGCTATCCAAAGTCGCCACTCAATTCAATTGCCAAACCGGCACTCTCCATCGCTCCCAAGATAGCGAAACCCTGCAACTCATTGCCTCTTTAGGAGTCCCTGAGCACCTCCTCTCCGTCATCGACAATATCCCCTTTGGCAAAGGAATCGCCGGAGCAGCTGCTGCCACCCGCGAACCAGTGGAACTCTGTAACCTTCAAAAAGACCTCGGCGGCGTAGCCAAGGAAGGCGCACGAGACACCAAGGTCTCGGGCTCGCTCGCCGTGCCTATTTTTTCCACAAAAGACCAAACCGTTATCGGCACTCTTGGCATCGGTATGATTCAACCCTACGAATTCAATGAAGACGAAAAGTCGGCTCTCGCTCAGCAGGCTCAAATAGTTGCCTCCCACTGGGAAAACCCAGCCTAACAGCCGCTTCATCTTTTCTCCTCACTTCTCCTTTTCACCATGCCCTTCAACGCCATTCTCGTTCAAAAAGACGGCCCCGATAACGCCACCGTTCAACAACTCCGGGAAGACCAACTCCCCGATGGCAACGTCACCGTCGCCATCGAATACTCTAACCTCAACTATAAGGACGGGCTCTGCCTGCAACCTAACAATCCTCTCGTCCGTAATTATCCCCACGTTCCTGGTATCGACTTCGCAGGAACCGTCGAACACTCCGAAGATCCACGATACCAATCCGGCGACTCAGTCGTTCTCACTGGTTGGGGAGTCGGCGAACGTTACTGGGGTGGCTTCTCGCAAAAGGCTCGAGTCAACGCCGATTGGCTCGTCCCTCTCCCCCAAGGCCTCTCCTCGCGACAAGCCATGGCCATCGGCACCGCAGGATTTGCTGCCATGCTCGCCATCATCGCGCTGGAGGAACATGGGCTCACCCCTACCCAAGGAGAAGTCCTCGTCACCGGAGCCACTGGTGGAGTTGGCTCCATTGCCACCGCCATTCTCGCCAAACTCGGTTACAAAGTCGCGGCCGTCACCGGGAGCCCCGCTTCATCTGACTACCTCACCCATCTGGGAGCCACTCGCATTCTCCCCCGGGAAGAATTAGCTTCACTCTCCAAGAGACCACTCGAATCCGCAACCTGGGCAGGCTGCATCGATGCCGTAGGGGGAGATATGTTGGCGCGAGTGCTCGGACAACTGCAATACGGTGCTTCAGCTGCTGCAGTCGGACTCGCGGCAGGCTCCTCTTTACCCGCCTCTCTCGTGCCTTTTCTCCTGAGAGGCGTGAACCTGTTAGGAATCGATAGCGTGATGCAACCCTTCGAACGGCGACAGACCGCCTGGCAGCGCCTGGCCGCCGACCTCCCACTCAACAAACTCGAAGAAATGATTCATTCCGCATCTCTGAGCGACATTCCCACTTTAGGGAAAGACATCCTCGCCGGTAAAACTCGTGGACGCGTCGTCGTTGACGTCAACGCCTCCTCGTCATGAATCGAATGAAAAACAAAGTACCCTCCTTCCGTAGCTAGCAAAAATCTTAATTTTCTCCCGAAAATACTATGCTTCACCGTGCTGCCATCATCGTTTTACTTTTTGTCTCCCTTCAGTCAGGACTCGCCCAAAACCAGCCTTTCTTCCAACCGAAGCACGACCCCAAACCATCTCAGAAGACTTGGGTGAAGGTTCCAGAGCTCTCAGACGAATTTCGTGGCTCCTCTTTGGACCTAAAAAAATGGCAATCAGAACCCACCGGAAATGGATGGACATGGATTGGGCGGCCTCCCGCTCTCTTTCGCTCTGAAAATGTGGTCGTCAAAGGCGACATGATGAACGTGACCGTCAGCAAGCTTCCTAAGCCCTACTCCACCAAGAAGTCTCACTTCACCCACCAAGGTGCCATTGTCCGCTCCCTCCATCCCGGCAAACTCGGTTGGTATTTCGAGTGCCGTATGAAGGCAAATGCCACCGAAATGTCCTCCACCTTCTGGCTCATGACCAAAGGTAACCACAAGAAGAAGCTCGAACTCGACATCCAAGAGTGTGTTGGAAAGATGAGCCCCCATGCTGAGAGCTGGGTGAAGAACTGGGACCAAATTTTTCATTCCAACCTCATTCACCGTGTCAACCGCCACAATCCCGAAAAGGTTCAGATTCAAGGTCAGAAATATACCTCCACCAAGAATCACGAACGCTTCTATGTCTATGGAGCCTGGTGGAAATCACCGCACGAAGTACAATTCTTCCTCGATGGCGAATACGTCTATTCTATCAAGGCTCCAATAGAATGGGATGTTCCCGCTTTCATTCAAATGGCTATCGAAACCTACGACTGGAATCCACTTCCAGCTGACGGAGGCATGGTCGAAAGCGGCACTTGGGAACAACGCACCACCAAATACGATTGGGTGCGCACTTGGCGTCTCGAGTAGCCCTTGAGAGAGCCTAGTGAGACGAAGTCTTTTGCAGAATACTCTTCAAGTAACGTCTCCGCTGAGGATTAACCTGCGCGTTTGCAACCTCACGCAACTGCTCGTCGCTGATCCAGTTTTCTCGCCAAGCAATCTCCTCCAGACACGCCACCTCAAAGCCCATTCTCTTTTCCAGAGTCGCCACCAAATTTCCTGCTTCTAACAGCGCCTCAGTGGTACCCGCGTCTAACCAAACGAAACCACGACCGAGACGCCGACAATTCAGCTCCCCATCCTTACGGTAGCTCTCCATCAAATCACAAATCTCCGTCTCTCCCCGAGGGGACACATCCAGATTCCTCGCTCGCTCAACGACTGAGCCATCAAAAAAGTAAATTCCTGGAATCGCCAAATCACTGCGCGGCTTCTCGGGCTTTTCTTCCAAAGACAGGACCTTACCCTGTTCGCCCAGTTCAACGATCCCGAACCGTTCAGGTTCACGAGCCGGAATCGCAAAAATACATCCACCTGCCTGTAACATCATCGCCTTCCGAATCGGATCCAAATTCCCGAAAAATAAATTATCCCCCAGGATAAAGCAACAACCCTCTCCCGCCAGCCAATCCTCCGCCACCACCAAACCATCCGGCACACCCACTGCCTCCTCTTGCTCCGCAAAATCGATCTGCATCCCCCACTGTGAACCATCGCCCAACACCCGACGGTAGCTGGACACCCACTCCTCACTCGTCACCACAAGCACCTCCCGGATGCCGCACCGCATCAGCAAAGAAAGCGGATAACAAACCATCGGCTTATCATAGACCGGTAGCAGCTGTTTCGAGATCGCCCGCGTCAGTGGATCGAGACGCGTTCCCTTCCCCCCTGCCAGAATGACGCCTTTGCGAATCATGGCGTCCGCAAATCTAACCCACAAACATCTCGTCTTCCGCCACCAAGTCGCCTTGGCGCGTGCTCACTCCCGCATCACGAATAGAGCGTAAGGTCCGCTTCACGCCCCGGCGGGTATTGGGTCCCGCAACCACTTCTCTCACACCATCAACGACTGCAGGTACAATCGCCGCGATGCCCAAACAGGCCACGACAAAGGCTACAGGCTTGCGCGCCTCTTCCTTAATCAAATCTCCAACTACGATTCCCACTGCAGCACCCAACACGGCAGAACCCACGTCCGCCGTTGTCTCTGCCCAAGGACTCACCACTTTTCTTTGCTCTTCGATAGCCATCCCGCACTCTACTTCAAAAAAGAGCTTCGCAAAATCTCAAAAATAACTCCTGACATTCAGCCTTCAAAATCCTTAGGATTCCTGTAGTATCCGCCGCATGTCGAACTATGCTCTCATCCTCGCCGGCGGCTCCGGAACCCGATTTTGGCCCCTTTCCCGTAATAGCCAGCCCAAGCAGCTCCTTGATCTCTTCGGCGACGGCACCCTGCTCGAGCAAACCATCTCTCGCCTCGAAGGCCTCGTCCCCCACGAAAACATCTTTATTCTCACCAATGCCATCCAAGAGGACAAAACCCGTGAAGTGGCCTCCATGCTCCCTGCGGAGAACATCTTTGCCGAGCCCGCCAAGCGCGATACCGCCCCAGCCGTTGCCCTCGGTATTGGCCTCATCGCCGCCCGCGACCCTGAGGCCACTATGATGGTACTCCCTGCCGATCAACTCATCCAAGACACCGGCGCCTATCAGCAAGTGATGCGCGATGCTGTCGAGGTCGCTGCCAATACCGATGCCCTCGTCACCGTAGGCATCAAGCCGACTTGGGCCTGCCCCAGCTATGGCTATATCGAGCGAGGTGGAAAGGCCACCGTCACCGGCTGCAATGTCGAGAACACTCCCTACGAAGTCACCTGCTTCCGAGAAAAGCCCGCACCCGACCTCGCTGAAAAATTCCTCGCCGCCGGCAACTTCGCTTGGAACGCCGGCATGTTCATCTGGTCCGTTCCCACCGTCCTCGCTCAGCTCGAAAAGCACGCACCCGAATTGCGCCACTTTGTGCAAGAGCTCTGCAAATCGAGCGATATTCAAGCCACCGTCGCTGCTCAATTTCCCGAACTCACCCCCATCTCCATCGACTACGCCCTCATGGAAAACGCCGAGCGCGTGCTCAATATTGAAGCCAACTTCGATTGGGACGATGTCGGCTCGTGGATCTCAGTCGCTAAATACCTCACCCAACAGGGTGACAACAATGCTACCAATAGCGAACTCGCCCTCATCGACTCTGAGAACAACATCGTCTTCAACGACCAAAAGGGCATCAAAATCGCCCTTCTCGGCGTCGACGACCTCATCGTAGTGCAAACCGGCGATGCCCTCCTAGTGGCCAATCGCCACCAAGCCGACGCCATCAAAAAGCTCTCCGCCTTCCTTCCCGACGAGCTACTGTAGTGCAAGTCGCCCCTAAAAACGATCAGCTCTAGCTCCAATCACAGGAGTTCTCTGATATTCCACGCAAGAAGGAGCTGTAAAATCAGACTCCCGCTCCCCTGCGACACTGGCGCAAAAGGAAAAATGGTGCAGGCTGACGGGCTTGAACCGCCGACCTACTGGGTGTAAACCAGTTGCTCTACCAACTGAGCTAAGCCTGCATAAGCTCCGTGTCACTCACGGTGCGGCAGAAAAATGCCGAAGTCTGGCGAGACTTTCAAGCTCTTCTTTTCTTTCCTTTCACTCTCTTCTATTTCCCTCCCATGAGTAACGACTCCTTCCTCGCCATCGAGACCAGTGTCGCTAACGGTTCGGTGGCTCTGTGGCAAGAGGGCGGCATCGTGCTGGAGCGCACATTTCTCGCCGGTCGAAAGCCCTCAGCCACTCTCTGGCCCGCGTTAGAAGAGGTGATGGGCGAGGTCAAAAACCTAGACGCCATCATCGTGGGCATTGGCCCGGGGAGCTACAATGGCTCGCGAATCGGCATCGCCGCCGCCCAAGGGATCGCCATGGTCCACAACTGCGGAGTAGCTCCTCTTTGTTCATTCGAAGGAGTGACCCCCGCCACCGAGAATGCGCTAGCCATCGGCGATGCGAGACGGAAGAGCTTCTCCCTACAGAAAGTAGTCCGAGGACGTATCGAAGGTGAATTTTCACTCGTGGAATCGGAAGAGCTTTCGACTCGGATTCACGAATGCGCTCAAGAAGGCACCGAAGTCTTCTCCTTCGACCCTCCTGAGCGCTTTCCGATCAGCAACGAACTTCAGGCCGTAATTCAATTTCGGCAATCGCAGGCTGGAAAACTAGCGAAGTCTTTTGCCGAAAGGCCTTCCTCAGAAAGAGCGACTCTCACAGCAACTCCTGCAGAACCCTTCTACCTTCGCGATCCCCACATCACTATCGGCAAACGCAAATCGCTTCTCGAACGATGATGAGGGCCATCCAAGCCGTTTTCGAAAAGGGTCCCAGTCGCTTTGCTCGCTGGACGCTCTCTCCCTTTTTGGTTTTGTTCATGCTTTTTTTCGCCTCTACTTGCACCTATCCCAATCCTTCCAACGACGGCATGGACCTTACTAGGACCGCACTTCTTGAGACGGTTCTACTCGCTAGCCTCCTCTCTCTTTGGGGCGTGCCCCACGTGATCAGAATCGTCACTGGTGTCGTTGCCTACACCACCGGTTACATCCTTTTCAAACAAGCCTTCTCCACCCCCGATCCATTAACGAGTTCAAGCAACGACCTCGCCGAGGCGCTGATGTTCTTTCTCGTCTTTGGCCTCCCCTGCGCCCTCTACACCATCCTCGGCAGGTTCAGCCTCAAGAAAAACGTGGAACCTTCCTAAGCTCGCTTTCCCTATTTCCCCAAGCCCATTCTCCTGCCACTCTTCTCCCACAATGAAATCAAGAACCTTAGGAAAAACGGGCCTGCAAGTCTCTCCCCTTTGCGTGGGGACGTGGCAACTGGCCGGCCCGGTGAACTTTGACGATAAACCCGACGGGCATCCCGACCCTGGCAAAGAAAACTCCATCCGCATGATTCAAGAGTTGGGTGATCGTGGTCTCAACTTTATCGATACCGCTGAGCAATATGGCGCAGGAGAAGCGGAACGTCGCACAGGGGAAGCCCTCAAGGGTCAACGTGGTCAATGGATCATTTCTACCAAATTCGGCTACCGCGTCGGGCCTGGAGTCACCCGAATTGATGACTCCAGCCCACCCACCATCCTAGCGAGTCTTGAGGGATCCCTCGACCGTCTACAAACGGACCACATCGACATCTACCTCTACCACTGCGCCCCCGATATCGATGACCTCGCCGAGGCTCGCGAAATTCTCGAGGGGGCGCGCCAAGCTGGAAAGATTCGCTTTTTTGGTATTTCGACTGGGTGCCTCGAAATGACGAAAGCTCTTCATCAAGAGGACCTGCTAGACGTCCTGCAATTTCCAAGCAGCCTCCTCGAACCTGCGAGCGAACTCACCGCCTTCTGCCAACACCATGATATCGGGACTCAAGTTCGCGGAGTCCTCTCGCAAGGCCGCTTGAGCGGAAAGTATTTTGCCCAACAGCCCCAGTGGGATTCCAATGACAATCGTAGCCAGCACCTAGCCGGCAAGGACCTTTCTCACTATGCTTCCTTAGCTGAAGATTTGCCCGAGGGCTACACCATGGCACAAGCAGCGATCCGCTGGGTGCTCGATCATCCTGCCCACGATAGCATCTGTCTCGGCGCAAAGAATCTCGCAGACTACGATGCTGCTATTGATGCTCTCGATCTCCCCCCCCTCGGAAAAGACTTTTTCCAAGCCTTGGAGACAAAGGCCCGAGACTTGGCCTAATGGTTCGCACCCTTACTTCTCTGGCCTCACATGCTCCACGAGAGACTCCTCCACAAGAGCCAATCGACTCTCTTCCGAGTAATAAGCCTTTCGCTCTTTCACGAATCCCAGTTGATCGACAAACCAAAAGTCACGTTGGAGCTGAAGAGGCCCCGTCTTCCCGAGGACCTTCACTCGGTGCGCTCGGCGAGGTTGCCCCATCACCTGTATCTCCTCGATTCCGTAGTAGTGAAACCGTCGATAGAACATCGGGGGCCCTCCCGGATCATTAGGGTTTGGTAAGCTAGCATCCCACACCGCTCCAGGAACCTTCTTCGCTGGCACCAACAAAATGGGATCCATAATGATGCGCTCCTTTCCCGCCTCCTGCCACGCGCGCGACAGAATCCCCTCCCCGTTAATGAGACTGAATTCTTGTTCCTGCTTCCGACCATTTTTCGAGATTTCGAAGCAATGGGCCATCTCCTTGCTGCCCTCTTTTACAGGCCGCTGCCCTAGATAAACTCTCTCCTTTTGATAAGTAGATTCACTCCCCTCAGGGCCTGCATCAATCACCCCCGAAGGGACTCGCGCGGTTGGATCGAGGCTAATCTCCACCTTATAGACCCACTTCTCCCCTTCTTGCGGAGTAAAGCGCACTTGGTCGATGGAAGACTCTTTAGGTGATTCGGTCTTCTCACGGCAAGCCGCAAAAAATAGGGCCGTCAGCAGCAACGACATGTGGAAAGCAGTCTTCATATCAATGGGGGGTAACGGGAAAAGGCTAATGCTTTCTCCCATAGTTCACCAGCACATCCCCACCTCCACTAAAAGGTGCAGCGAGGCGACGACGAGGTGACGTTTGGGGAAATTCCATCGGCTTCATTTTACGAAGATGCTTCTTCCAAAACGAAAAACCTACTGCGGCAAGCGCTAACAAAAATACGAGTGCCAAGGACAGGTATACCATTCTCGTTTCCTTCTTTTTGCGCTTCGCTTCCTGTCGCTTATCAAATTCTTCTACTGCCGTTTCGTAGTTTTGCTTGGCTTTGACATAGAGAAAGCCAAAACCATCCGCGAGGTTAGTGACCATCTCTTCCAAACGGCGCTTGGGAGCCCTCACCAATAGAGCGGTATTGCGGGCAGCCTTCACCGTCCGATCAATCGTATCAGCTGGTAATTGCTTCACCAACTTACCCCCGGCGAGACAGTCGGGTTCCCCTTCGGCCCCCACTTGGTAAATTACCGCCCACCATTCTCCCTTAGACCAGCTTTCGCCTGCTTGCTTCGCTAGAATAGAAGCCCCTTGAGAAGGCTCTTCCTCAAAAATAATCAGAAAAATCTCAAATTGTCGGTGCTGCTCTTCATAGCTAATCTGATAGGCTACATCTTGGATGAAATCCTCGCCCAGAAAATTACTGGGATCATAAATCCCGTTTGGTGGCGGCGTCTTCAGATCGAGCGCCGCCGAGGAAGCCACCAAAAACCACACAAACAAAAGCCCTAGAATAATACGGAGGGCTTTCACTTTTTCACCTCCTTCTGTAGGGCCAACGCTCGTTCCGCAAGGAGGTCAAAAGCACCGTTGAGGAACAACTCAATTCCTTCTCCATATTTTTGCCGATAGAGAAGATCGCGACTTCCCTCGCAAATAGGCACCCATTCGGTATCCATTACGAGCGGATCCAAACCGTAACCCACCGTCACCGACATCGCTCGTTCCTTGGGGTCGATCAGGAATAAAACAGCAAAATTCTTCGCACCCTCGCCCTCCTTCATCTGACCTGCATTCAAAAGCCAAAAACCGAATTCGCGCAAATTAACCTCGTCTCCCAAGGCCACCAGACAATTGAGAAAGCGAACCTGCGGGAGACGCTTTTGCAACTTAGCCACCTTCTTGGAGATTGAACTCTTCTCCGCACCAGAAAGAAAATTACTCGGATCGACTACAGGCGCCAAAGGCGGAGCTGGAAAGGGGAACTTTTCAACCGCAACCTGTCCCGAGAAGCCGCACTTGCCACACTTCTCTGAGGACTCCTCTAAAACATACTGGCAGGATGGGCACACCATCGCCCCGCGCGCGAACCGCTTCGCTGCGTAGACTTTTTTGCGCTCACCCTTTCCTTTCTTCACTGGGTGAATACTGCGCTACCTCGGCGAAAGGGAAAACCTTCTTTAGTGCTCACTGACACGGATTCGTGCCGAGCGACCGTGAGCATCCAGTCCTTCGACCCGCGAAAACTCTTCCACCGCCTCCACTGACTTAGCCACCGCGTCTTTATCCAAGCGCACCACACTGACACGACGCTGAAACTGATCCGCCCGCAAACCCGAGAAACTTTTACCGCTACCACCCGTTGGAAGGGTGTGGCTCGGTCCTGCCAAAAAGTCCCCTACCGCTACCGGAGAATAAGACCCTACATAGATCGCCGAAGCCGTTAAAACCTTCGGCAGCCACGCCTCCTCATCGACTACCACCAATGAGAGGTGCTCCGGCGCGAAAGCATTCACCACCGCAATTCCCTCATCTAAAGACTCCACCACAACCGCAAATGCCCCCTCCGAAAGAACCTCCTGAAGATAATCTCCCCGACTCAAAGTCGCTGCCTGTTTTTCGACTTCCTCTAGAACCTTCTGCAACAAATCACGAGATGTCGTCACCAAGCCCACCACGCTATCGGGCCCGTGCTCGGCTTGCCCCAAAAGATCAGCTGCTACAAAAGCCGAGTTCGCACTTTCATCGGCCAAGATCATAATCTCGCTCGGCCCCGGTAAAAGGTCGATGGAGATAGCACCGATCAACTGGCGCTTCGCCTCTACTACAAAATCGTTTCCTGGCCCCACAATCTTCTGCACCGGAGCCATCGAACCCGTGCCCAATCCCAGAGCTGCGACCCCTTGCGCCCCACCTACCTTAATTACTTCCGTGACTCCCGCCGCTCTCAGCGCATACAGCAAAGCCGCATTCACCTTACCATCCGGACCACAAGGAGTGGCCGCCACAATTTCTGGCACCCCTGCCGCTTGCGCAAAACCCGCCGTCATCAAAGCCGTTGAAACCAGAGGCGCTTTTCCACCTGGGACATAACAGCCCACCCGCTCAAAGGGAACAAACCGCTCGCCCACTTCCGCACCTTGCTCATTGCGCGCCGACCAATCTTGCCGCTGACTTTTTTCCGCAAAAAACGAAATGTTTCGCAAGCTCGCGGCAATCGCTTCCCGCGTTTCCTGCGTGACGGCCGCTTCCGCTTCCGACCACTCGACCTCAGTCACCAAGAGACCATTGCTCAAGTCCGCGCCATCGAACTTCTTCGTCAGCTCGACCAAAGCCTCATCTCCTCGTTCACGCACATCATCAATGATGCCCGTCACAATCGCACGCACCCGATCCGAGGGAATCGCCCGGCGGTCCAAGGTTTTCAAAAAGGCCTCATAGCCTTCGGAAGAGTGTTCAACGACCTTCATTTATGAGTAATAGGGTTGGAGCATCCAATAGACGACAGGGCCCGTCACTGCAACATAAAGCCACACCGGATAGATGCGACGCGACAACCGCTTGTGCCTCCCAAATTGATTCGTCCACGCATAGACCAACGTCATCAGGATGAAAGGAAAGCTCACTGCAGCCAAAATAACGTGTGTCGCGAGCACGATGTAGTAGACGGTCTTCGCCCAACCTTCGCCCCCATAACTCGTCTCCCCCGTCGTGATGTGGTAGGCCACGTAGCACAGCAAGAAAGCCACCGAAAAGGCGACTGCCAGAGTCATCAAAATCCGATGAAGCGTGATGCGCCCTTTGAGCACTGCCACCAAACCAGCAATCAACAGCAGCGCCACTCCCGTATTCAGCCCCGCATTCAATGCAGGCAAAAAACTCAAATCCACCCCTTCTGGTAGCGGCAACTTAATCCGACGCATCGCCACGACCAGACCCAGCACCACCACCGTCAGCACCCACACCACCTTCATTAACTTCTGGGCCAAGACGTCGTTGGACGGCTTCCCAAGATATCGCATCCGCTCGCTCATTGTCTTATCTATTCAGCCAGCGCTTTTTCAATTGCAGAAGTCAAGAGCTCTTCAAAGTGGTCATACATGTCCTGACTCTGCTCCCGCGCGAAAAACAAATCCTTCTTCTCCTTCATCACTAGCCCTTTTCCAAAGACCGCCACCCCCATATCGTGAGCCCAACGTCCTTCCCGCTCGATGTCAGCTTCATTGGTGCGCTCGCGTATCGCCAAGAACTTCATCTCGTCCTCCATGTAACTGTGAAGCCTTTCCCGAGGGCCTGTTAGGAACCACCAGTTCGAAATATCTGCATTTAGATTCGTGGCATACTGCTGCAAGCGCTCCACGTCATCGAACTCGGGATCCACCGAAACACAAACGACATAAAAATCAGGATTGTCTTTATAGGCCTGATAGAGCTTCACGAGGTGGTCCCCGTTGCGTGCTGCACAATTGGGGCACTCCGCAAAAAACTCCGCTACAATCCAGACCTTATCCTTCAACTCGAAGAGGCTCACTTCTTCGCCCGCCTGATTGATCGCAACTAGATCCTTCTCCAAGCGAATCATTTCCTTCTTCTCCTCCCGACCCACATTAGTCGCAATCCGCTGCCCAATCGCTTTCCGCTCCTTCGCCTCCTGAGCTTTGCGTAACCAAGTAAAGGTTCCTACCAACAGCACGGCTAACACTACCGTGCTGGCATACATCAGAATGATTTTTGTTTTGTCGTTCATTTCTCTTCAGTGGGGTCGCCTTCGTTCAGCAAAAAATTAATGTGATCACGCATGAACCAGTCCTTGCGATAGCCGTCCGCAGCCTGAGGATTCTCACGATTCAACGCCTCCTCCTCAGCCTTCTTGAAATCAAACATCTCTCCTCGGATGTGAATTCTCGGATTCTTCCCTTCCGGATAATCCCGTTTCAAGAGAGCAACCGAACTATCATAAATCAACTTCCCATCCTTCATGTGAGGAATGGTTCCGAAGCGAATCCCCGCCTTCAAATATTTTTCTAACACCTTTGCCTTCGCTGCCACTTTCCACACTCCAGGCTCACGCTCTAAGGTTGCCATTTGCGCTCGATCCTCGTCTTTGTTCGGATCCATATCCACAAAGAAGACAACCTGCTTCACTCCCTCTTCAGGCAAAAGAGCGAGCGCCCTCTCCCGCTCCTTATGGCTATCCCGCTCCTCGAAAGAAGTCTGATAATAGAGCCAAACATCTTCCTCGATATCGGAAGTATCCACCACCGTGCCGTCCGACAACTGCAGCTTCACGTGCCCCTTCAATTCATTCACAAAGGCAGGACGGAAATCCTCCTTCTGCTTCTTGGCCGTCGCAATATAGGAGCTCGTAACAGCCACCGCCCCCACTAAAATCACACCCACAAGAATGAAAGCAGTCTTTCGCAACTGGGCAGGGTTCACCTCCGCAGGTTCGAGTCCATCGGCAGCACTTTTCACGTGCGGGGAAGCTAACGCCTTTTCCCAAAGTGGCAAGGCCTCAAAGCCCTCTTAAATCTTCCGCCAAAAAATCAGCAAAGCCACCAAAACCAGGGGCAAATACAGCAAAGTAGCCAAGAAAAACTTACGAAAGTGCACTCGCTCCCCGCTCTTCAAAAACCGCTGACCCGTCGCCACCAGCATTGCAGCCAGCGCCAAGCCAAGAACCACAAAGGGCCAACTCGCAATCCCCAACGGAATCACAGCTGCCGCCAAAACTCCCAACCCCACCGAAAAACCCACCGCCAAGCCCACGCTCCGCTTTCCGCTGACATCGCCATTCGACCACATTTTATAGCCCGCTAGCTCATATTCTTCGCGGCACAGCCAGTTAATGGCGACAAAGTGCGGTAATTGCCAGAGGAAGAGGAGAGCAAACAAATACCAGCCCCCAGCCTCCGCCAGCCCCCCACCGCCTGCAGTCCACCCAATCAACGGCGGCAAAGCTCCCGGAATCGCCCCCACCAAAGTATTGGCCGAACTCCACTTCTTCATCGGGGTGTAAATGAAGACATAAGTCGCAATCGTCACCGCCGCCAGCACCCCAGGAACAGCGCCCACCATCGCGGACAAGTGCACAATTCCGAACGCCGAGAGACCCCAGCCAATCACAAACGCCTTCACAATCCCCATCCGGCGCGACGGCAAAGGCCGATTCGCGGTCCGCTTCATCAAGGCATCACTATCCACCTCCGAAAGCTGGTTGAAGACCGCCGAACCAAAGGCACAAGCCGTCGTCCCCAGAATCAGATGCAACAACGTCCAAAACTCCCAGCCCCCATGCCGACAAGCGATCGCGTAGCCGAAAAAGGTCGTGATAATCACAAACAAATTCAGGCGCGCCTTCACCAAGACCTTCAAGTCCTCCATCGCACTGGGGACCTCAACTGCTGCTTCCTCTGACACTGCGTCGCTCAAGGCTCCCAACTTGCCTCAAGCTCAGAAAATGGAAACGGAAAAACGACCTTTCCGAAAAGTAGCTGACGCTTCCAACGACAGTCCGTTTCTGGGGCTTCCAGCCGCTGACTACCACTCAACCCACACTTAAGCCCATACAGGCAGAATGCTTGAATTCATCTCCAAGCGCCAGAGGCACACACCACTTACCACTCAAATTTTTCTCGGTGACCCAATGCCAGCAAAGCGCTAAAACCAAAGTCTCGTGAACGAACAGCTCACCATTTCCCTTCTCTTAACAGGAGTCCTCAGCACAGTCGTTCTCCTCTTCATTGGAGCACTCAAAGCCCAAAAAGGAACCCAATTTTGGGCAATCAGGCTCCTTTTATATGGCGCCACTCTTTTGGTCATTTCCACCTCCATCATGGTCGCCTTCGGACTTTGGTTTTTCCTGACTGATCAAAGCTCCTCCCACTCTTTCGGCCTGCTCATCATCTCATACTTTTTGTTCATACTCGGAGCCATACTCTATCCGATTGCCTTCTTTGGCTTCTGCACCCGTTGGAGCGCCACTGGCAAACGGCGCTCGGAACTTCTCGAAATCACCTCCGCCCTCGCCGCAGCAAAAGAACAGGCTCAACGCAACCTCCCCCCAAACAGCCCTAGTTCATGATCCCTTTTATCAACCTTCTGGCTCTCCTCATTCCATTCGGACTAGGACTTCTCATTCTCTTTGCCGCCATCCTCGCCCATCGAGGCTTTGCGACGAAAGGAACGTGGACCGTCCTTATCTCTATCTGCGGCTACTTCCTTTCCGTTGTTGCCCTCTTAGCGTTGAGCTTCATTGGCGCCCCTCACTCCATGGGCTCGATTCTCTCGCTCTTTGGCTGGCTCATCACTCTCTCAGCTTTCAGTTTGGGGATTGGCGCTTTCCTCATGACCATGCACTGGAAAACTCTCAGCCAAGAAACCGCCGACCTCGAAAAACTCGCCCTCCAGCTCGCAGCCGAGCGCGACGAGCTCCAACGCCACTCGGACTCTGCCTAACAAGAGCAAAACTTGCCCTTTACTACCGAATCCAGTTCAATCGTTCTATGACTTCTATGATACCAGCGCTCATCTCTACGGTCCTCGCGGTCTTGGTCGCGATTGCCATGATCGCCTCTGCAATCATCGCCCATCGCGGTAAGAAATTTTGGGGCTCTTGGATGATGCTTGGAGGAGGCATCGGTTTGATTCTGGGCACTACCACTGCCGTCGTCGCTTCTTACCTTCTCTTCCAAAGCATCGCAGCATCGATAGCCTCATCACCCTCCGCGAGCTCAGGTGCAGGTAACTTAGGAGCCTATTCTCTGATTTCTGGGGCTGGCGCACTCCTCACTGCAGCCAGCCTACTCAGTTACATCGTCGGGCTCCTCGGGCTCTGTGTCCGCTACGGAGCGTTTGCCAAGCGCATCAACGACCTCGAGACCATCAACTCCAGCCTCATCAGTCAGCAAGAGCAGTCCCATCGGTAAGCAAACTTTTCATTGGCCAAATCCAGAAAGCCCCACATCTTCTCCTCACCATGATCGAGATCGAATACTGCTCTAAATGAAACTACCTCCCCGAAGCCGACCGTGTGTCGGCTGAAATCAAGACCGTCAGCGACGAGGAAATCACCCTCATTCCCGGCCAAGGAGGCATCTTCGAAATCCGCAAAGACGGCGAACTGCTTTACAAGAAAGAGCGCACTGGCGGTTTTCCCATCGAGGGAGAAGCAGCAGGACTATTTAAGTAGCTCTCCCGCAAAGCGGCGACTACTTCACAATCACCTTCGCGCCTGGGCGAATCACAAGCGGAATGCGAGCTGCATCCCAATTTGCAAGGCGGAAGCAGCCGGAACTCCGAGCGCGGCCAATCGTGCGAGGACTATCCGTGCCGTGGATTCCAATTCCACTTTTGCTCAATCCTGCCCAGAGAACACCAACCGGATTGTTCGGGCCCCCAGGAATATTGAGAGCTTCCTTGCCCCGCTTCCCTTCCTGCAAAAGCTGCTTATCGTAGCGCCAAGTCGGCCACTCGATCGTATTACGCAGCTCCCAAGTGCCGCGATGGATAAACTTTTCCTGTCCAGGAGTGGTCGGAAAACTGGCGACCAAGCGATACGCGTCCTCGCCGCTCACCGCCAAGGCCCCAGTACTCGCCATCGATTTATCAAGAATCTCATAAATCTGAATCTGCCGCTCCTTGGTGTCGATAATCACCTTCCGTTTGCCGAGAGCGCCTTCGCCACTCTTATACATGCGCCCGGGCTTGATATCCTCGATCTTAAAGGGCGTCACATTCGGCACCACCAAAGTTCGCCCAGGTGCCGCTCCCCACGTCTTGTTTTTGCCATTCAACTCATAAAGCACACTCTCCGAGGTGTGATAGCGCTCAGCCATAAATTCATAGTAGCTCCGATAAGTGAGTGCCCGCTCTTCCGCCTGCTCAACCCTCTTGTAGGGCAGCTTGGGATTCACAAATTTTTTCGCCACCGACGGCACGGTCGTCGTCACAAAGGTATTCGTCACCAAATCATCTGCCTCTGCTTGGATAATAGTGCGATCACCCTCATCACGCCCCATCGCCCGATTATAGGCTTCAATGGCTCGAGTGGTAAACGTCCCTGGTTTGCCGTCAATGAAGCCAGGCCCGAACATTTTTTGGTCCAGCAGAATCTGCAAACGTACAGCAGCATCCCTTTCGGTACCTAGGGTCTTGTCAGTAGCGGAGGCAAATGACGTCAGAAAAAAGAGGAGGGAGAAGAAAGTTTTCATTGAGAAGGTGAATCAGTAGCGGAAGAAACATTAACAATTTATTTAAGAAAGGCAAAGTATTCTAAAAAGTTTTTCTCTACCTCTCCGCAAGAGAGCAATCTTTATCCCCCTCAAGCGGTATAAATGTGTGACGTATCTAGTCAGCGTTTTCTTCCAAGAAATCTCGTAATTGTCCATCAAGAGTCGGCGAGACAACCGCCGTGACGAGAACGTCATTTCCTTCAAAATCTGTAGCAATCACTTTGCCATCTTTGTGAAGAACATTGGTAATATCGCCGCGACTCTGTGGAATCCGGTAAAGCCGACGCAAAACTCGGTCCGCCAGCTGGTTCTCGGCCGCCTGGATGAGGTTCTCAATTCCAAACCCTGTCTTAGCAGAAATCTCGATCGCCCCTGGAAAACGCTCGCGCAACCACGTCAACTTATCCCCCTCTCCCAATCGATCCACCTTGTTGAGAACTGTCAGAGTGGGCTTATCTCCCGCCCCCAGTTCCGCAAGCACCGCTTCAGTGGTCTGATAGAACGCCTCCACCCCAGGGTCACTCGCATCCAGCACATGAATCAAAAAGTCAGCCAAAACCGCCTCTTCCAAGGTCGACTTAAAGGCTTCCACCAACCGGTGAGGTAGATTCCGCACGAACCCGACCGTATCAGTAAGTAGAAGCTGCTGCCCACCTGGAAGCTCAATCCCACGGGTTGTCGGATCTAAAGTGGCAAACAGCTGGTCCGCCTCAAAAACATCGGAGCCCGAAAGCTTGTTTAACAAAGTCGATTTCCCTGCATTCGTGTAGCCCACAATCGCCGCCGCCGCCACGTCCATGCGGTCCCGGTCCTTGCGCCGTGTCGCTCGCTGGCGTCTCACCACTTCCAGCTCTTTCTTAATACGAGAAATCTTATTCCGAGCCAGTCGCCGATCGATCTCGATCTGCTGCTCACCCATACCCCGGGAAGCCGCCCCACTTCCGCCGCCGCCGCCACCCTCACGGTCAAGGTGACCCCACATCTTAGCCATTCGAGGAAGAGCATACTCCATCCGAGCCAATTCCACCTGCAGCTGAGCTTCCTTCGTCGAAGCCCGACTCGCAAAGATATCGAGAATCACCTCCTCACGGTCGATGACAGTGATCCCAGCGTTTCCTTCCCAATTACGCTGCTGCGAAGGAGAAAGTCCATTGTCGATAATGAGACAATCGCACTCCTTCTCGCGTGCCATCTCAATCACCTCATCCGACTTTCCCGTGCCACAAATGAAGGCCTTGTGCTGGGCTCGCACTCGAATCAGCTCCATCCCCACTACACCGATTCCTAGCGTGTCCACCAGCTCCTCCAGCTCTAGTAGCAGGGCACGCGCTTCCTCTTCCTCGTCACTCTTAAAGTAGAACCCCACTAACATCGCCCGCTCCACTAGGTCGGGCTTTTCGCTTACCTCAAACATTGATAGCGGTAGCTAACACCGGATCCCACTCCGCATCAAGAGGCAGGAAGCGGTGTGATCCCCGGAGGCAGGCTACGAATCGCGGGTTCTGGTCGAATTGCAGGCTGGATTGTATCCACTGGCGGCAGCGCTCTTCCGTTCTGATCCACTCGGGGACCCGCCGGATTCATCTCACCCACCGGCCTTACCGAAGCCAAATATTGGCTCACCAACTCCTCAACACTTGCCCCATCCATACTCCCGACAAACTTCCCAATCTCTTTGCCGTCATGGAAAATGCGCGTATCAGGAATACTCCGCACATCATACTCCGCTCCCAAGGCACCATTTTTTTGAAGATCAACCTTACCATACTGGACTCCTGGTTGCCCCTTACTTGCAAGTTTCCCCAGCACGGAGGAAAGCGTCCGGCAAGGAGGTCACGTGTCCGAGTAAAATTCCACCACCGAAATCCGGTCCCCCGCCCCCGTAAAAGAGACGATAGTGGCCGGAGTCACCTTTTGGAAACTCGTCACCACCGGCAAACCTTCCGCTCCGGCCAAAGACTCAGAATCCGGCAAGGCCTCAGGCACCGAGCCCCCACTGCCCGCAAACTCGCTCAAGCTATTCTTAATCTGCTTACACGAAGCCAGCGAAAGCACCGCCCCAACCAGAAGAATAGTTCCCCAAACACCTTTCATCACTTGATAGTAAGTTAATTTTTAAAAACATTCAAGATCGATGTAGTAGTTGTGCCTAATTTATCTAAAACTGTTCATTCCTGCAAAATCGGTTCATATAAGTAAGCAACAAGCTCTCACACCAAAACACACCATGTCTGACCAATACGAGCGCGAGCTCGCCGCCATCGAGTCCGTCGCAGATGCCCCTCCTGCTAAGAAATTCTTTGCCTACGCAAAACTCTCCGGCCCCGGCTGGCTGCAAGGCGCCATCACCCTCGGCGGCGGTTCTCTTGCGGGAGCTCTCTTTCTTGGCAGCACCTCAGGCTTCGGAGCCATGTGGGTCCAGCCTCTCGCCATGATTTGCGGAATCATCATGCTTTCCGCCATTGCATACGTCACCCTCTCCACCGGCAATCGCCCCTTCCACTCCATCAATCGCCACCTCAACCCGCTTCTCGGGTGGTCGTGGCTCATCGCCACTATCATGGCCAACATGGTTTGGACCATGCCCCAGTTCGCCCTCGCGACCGCCTCTATTCAGCAGAACCTACTCGGAGGGGCCGACTTCAACCCCATCACAATCACCATTCCCCTCCTCATCCTCGGCCTTTTTGTCAACTGGCTCTACGAATCTGGAGGACAAGGAGCCAAAACCTTCGACCTGATTATCAAAGTCATGGTCGCCATCATCATCCTCTCCTTCATGGCGGTAGTCATCGCCCTCCTCACCAGTGGCCAACTACCTATCGCCAAGATTCTCGGCGGCTACTTCCCCAATCCCCTTGCCCTTTTTAAACCTTCGCCTACCTACGACGCCCTGATAGCCCAATCCAATTTCCCCGAATATTGGAGCAACAAGATCACCGACCAACAACGCGACGTCACCTTTGCCGCTTTTGGTTCCGCAGTGGGAATCAACATGACCTTCCTTCTTCCTTACACCCTCCTCAAAAAGCGCTGGGGCAAGAAGCACCGCGGCCTTTCCATTACCGATCTCTCCATCGGCCTCTTCGTTCCCTTCTTCCTCGCCACTTCCTGTGTCGTCATTGCATCGGCAAGCAGCTTTCACGGCAAGGCAGAACTACCAGAAGGAGAAGCCCTGATTGCCGCCCAGACCGCTGTCGCAGAAACAATGGGAGCCGAACGCGTCGCCGCGAACACCGTTGGCAATGCCGATATTCTTCTCACCCAGATGCTCACCAAGCGCGACGCTGGAGCCCTCGCCATCACTCTCGAACCTTTTGCTGGCAAAGTCATTTCCCAGCGCATCTTTGGTGTCGGCGTCCTCGGCATGGCTGTCTCCACCATCATCATTCTCATGCTCATGAACGGACTCGCCTTCCAAGAAGCATTCTCCAAATCCTCTGAAGACGGGGCTGCGCAACCATCCCCCAACAAGGCCAACATCAACGATAATAAGGCCCTCTTCTTCCTTGGATGCACTCTCTCAGGTTTAGCTGGTTGCTGCTTCCCCCTTCTTTGGACCGGTGAATCCAAAGCTGCTCTCGCCGTCCCCACCTCCGTTATTGGCGGTTCCCTCATTCCCATCGCCTACTTCACCTTTTTCCTCATGATGAACTCCAAGAAAATCCTTGGAGAGCATCGCCCCGAAGGAAAGACCCGCCTTATCTGGAACGCCCTCATGCTCTTCGCTACCTCAATCGCCACTTCCGGTTCGGTCTGGGTTCTTCTTGGCAAAGCAGAAGCTCCCGGGTGGATTGGTAACGTGGCCAAGGGCGGTCTCGCCTTCCTCGTTCTTCTCTTCATCGTCGGTACCCTCTCCTTTCTCAAAAACGAAAAGAAATTCTAACCGTCTATGGACCTCATGCCCCAGAAGTTTGTGAGTTCGATCAGTCACCTCAAGGCACCGCTGCTCGGTAGTTTCCTCACTTCTCTGTGGCCGCTTTCAGCTCAAGCCGACGGCCTCCTCTTGGACTTCAATGATGGGCAAGCATGGTTCAATCTGAATGCAGAAGCGACAGTAGAAAGCTTCAAGGCGGCAGGCGTTGTTGAGCCACTCGACAATTTGCAGGTGACCGCAGTCACCGCAGAGGGTGCCCGCTTTGAGGAATTTTCAAGCGTATCAGCAACTGACTCCCCCATCGTTGTCTCGTTTTCAACCCCGCCAGGAGTCTTTAGCACCCCAGAGGCCTTCAACA
The DNA here is from genome assembly GCA_051251855.1 of Roseibacillus sp. Lineage (GTDB taxonomy): Bacteria > Verrucomicrobiota > Verrucomicrobiia > Verrucomicrobiales > Akkermansiaceae > Roseibacillus. The sequence continues at coordinate 29,537 of JBPOGI010000005.1, read as the reverse complement.
ACGACCTGTTGGATGACTACCTCTATCTCAGAAATAACGATTCTTCGACGATCACGATCGCAGGCCTCTCCCCCTTACTCACCCCCGAAAAAGAATACTTCCTCTACCTTTTCGGATATGGAGACATCTCCGGACAAGATTCTCGCTTTGGTTACGGCCCGATAAGAAGTCAATATTTCCAGTCCCCAGTCAGCGATCAAGATCCCGATCAAAGCCCAGGAGTCGCCCTCGACCGCTTTTGTAAATTTAGGTTCACAACCGGATCGACTGTCGATGACTCTCTCTCGATTAGATGGTCTTTTGGGCCGCACAGCCACTCAAGCGGCATCTCGACAGCAGCTTTTAACGGCCTCGCTATCGTCCCTGTTCCTGAGGAAAGCGTCGCTATTGATTGCCTTCAAATTTCACAAATTGAGCCTGTGATGACTGGAGGCTATCAATTTCTCCTCACTTGGCCCTCTGAAGAAGGGGAAAGGTATTTCATCGATTACATCACCAATACCAGGCTGCGGCCACGCTTCAAAAATCAAGAAACTGCCCACTATGCTGATGGCCCAATCACCCGAAGGCTCGTCTATTCAGAAAACCTCGGAGAGATCATGCGGGTCGTGAACGGCCTCAATCCCTAGAGCATAACGCTGCAAGTTCAAACCGGCCAGCCAGCACGGACCGCGAATCTTCAGTTCGCCCCAGCGGTCCGTCCCCAACATCCAAAACCAAACACCCAACATCAACCCCGAATCACCTTCGTCCCCCACCCCTCGCCACCCATGAACGAGCTCCTCGCCGACCGACTCCGAACCCTTCTCACTGGTATCCCGAGTCTCAGCGAGAAAAAGATGTTCGGAGGTCTCTGCTTCCTCATCAACGGCAACATGGCCTGCGGACTCACCCACAAGGACGATTTGATGCTGCGAGTCGGCCCCGACAGATATCAAGAACTCCTCGCTCACCCCGAGGCACGCGAAATGGACTTCACCGGCCGAGCTATGAAAGGCTACCTCTACATCGACCCAACTTCTCTCGATGAAGAAACGCTCGCCACTTGGCTCTCTCCCGCTCTCGAGTTCGCAGAAACACTCCCCCAAAAGCGAAAATAATTACACGGTATCGTCAATTTTGACGATATCCTGTGTGCATACGAAATGCTTAGATTGCCTAACGCAATCTAAGAACCTCTCCCAACACTCGTTCTACTCATAAGAAACAATGCTTGTCACTTGCCCTTCCTGCCAAACCAATCTCGATGTCGCTCCCGAGCACTATGGCCAAACCGTACAATGCCCCGCCTGCTCCGGTAAACTCGCCATCGAAGCTCCAGCCGAAGACGCAACCCCTTCCCAATCCGGCCGGCCCGAACGCCATGGTTGGGCCGAAAAAGATCATGCTAATGCCGACTTCCTCAAAAGCTTTGGCATCGGACTCGGAGTCACCGTCCTCTTTCTCGGACTCTTGTTCCCCTTCAAAGGCACCCGCATAGCCGACATCTTCCTCGATCGCGGCTGGGTCAACTACGCCGAGACCTTCCTCTTCTTCTGGGGCCTCGCTATTCTCTTCCTCAAAGTCGGTAAAAACCGACGCCAAGAACGCGCTTCCATCCTCAACCTCTTCCCCGAAAGCATTGGCAAAGAGATTCACTCCGGCAACGTCGGCGCCTTCATCGACAACATCTACAAAGTCCCCCTCACCCTGCGCGACAGCATCATCGTCAACCGCATTCGCAAAGCGCTCGAACTCTTCGAAATTCGCAACGACAATGGTGAGACCGCTGCGTTTCTCGAAACCCAATCCGACCTCGATGCCAACCGCTCCGCCGGTTCTTACTCCCTTCTCAAAGTCTTCCTCTGGGCCATCCCCATCCTCGGCTTTATTGGTACCGTGATGGGACTCTCCACCGCCGTGGGCGCCCTCGACATGGGTGACGCTAGCGGTGACCCCGAAGCGCTCAAGAACGCCATCAACAACCTCACCGGTGGCCTCGGCACCGCCTTCGACACCACCCTGTTAGGACTCATCCTGTCCCTCTTCCTCAACTTCCCCCTCGCCGCCGTGATGAAGAAAGAGGACGAGACCCTCACCATCATCGACGCCGTCTGCACCGAGAAGCTCCTCCCAAAACTCAACGACAGCAAAGCCTCCAGCAACGAGGAAATCCTCCAACAAGCCGACAGTCTCCCCGAGCTTGTCGGCTCGCTCTCCCGCGCTCACGAGACCTTCCTCAACAACCTCAACGAGTCCACGCGGCAGATGCAAAAAACCTCCGAGGTCCTCGAAAACAACTTGGTGCAAGCCTCCGACAAACTCAACGGCACCAGCAGCGAAATCTTCCTCAAGTCCCACGCCGAACTCGACAAAACCTTCAGCCGCATCGCCGATGGCATCAACTCCATCAACACCGCCCTGCGCGACCTCGGCAAAGACGGCATCCCCAACGAAGCCAAAAAGAAGAAAGGCCTCTTTGGCAAGTAACCCCACCCCCCAAACTTAAATCATGCCCCGCCGCCGTAAGAGTGACGAAGGAGGAGTCTCCCTCTTCCCCTTCATGAGCATTCTCGCCAGTCTCATTGGCGTGCTCACCCTCTTGATCAGTGTCAACATGATCATCAAAGAGCAGGAGCGCGACAACGTCTCCCAAGAGGAACTCGACCGCGCCAAAGAAAACCTCAAGCTCAAGCAACAAGCCGAGCAAGCTCGCCAAGAACTCGCTCAACTCGAAGAGCGCCTCAAGAAAGAAAAGTCCGCCGCGGTCGAACTCGAAAAACTACAGGAACGGAATATCGCCCTCTCCATGAAAATCGAGGAACTCGAGAAAGCGAAAAACCCCGAGGAAACCGACGCCGCCCTTCAAAAAATCCTCGAAAACCTCCGCAAAGAAACCCGCGCAATCCAGAAGGAGCAACCCGTTCTCACCAAGCGCAAAAAAGAACTCCTCGCCGAAATCGAAAAGCGCAAGATCCCCCCCAAACCCAACGAAAAAGTCGTCATCCGTCCCGGCGGCGTCGGCTCTCGCACCGCCAAAAACGTCTTCTTCGTCGAGTGCAATTCCACAGGCATCATCCTCCGCCGCGAAGACAAACCTCAGGTCACCGTCTCCACAGCAGCCATCCCTAACAACGACCAATACGGCGACTTCCTCGAAGAAGTCAAACGCACCCGTGACTCCATGGTTCTCTTCCTCGTTCGCAAGGCCGGCAACGACCCCTACCTCTGGGCTGCCAGCCACGCCGAAGAGCAATTCGAAGTCCGCACCGGCAAACTCCCCGTCCCTAAGGATGGCGAAATCGACCTCTCCCTCTTCAAAAAGTAAACCATGGCTCGCCGACCCAAGAACAACGACGAAGGAGTCAATCTCGACTCTCTCATGGACGCGCTCACCAACGTAGTCGCCGTCCTGATCCTTGTTCTCATCCTCGTGCAAACCGAAGTCACTCAAAAGGTGCAAGAATTCTTCGACAACCTCGAGCCAGCCACCCCCGAACAAGTCGAAGAGTCCCAAAAAATTGTCGCCGAACTCGAGAAGAAAAAAGAAGAGCAGGAAGAAAAACTTAAGGAAGACCCACCCACTCCCGAAGAACTCGAAGAGGAAAAACGCAAGCTCGCCCTCCTCGAAAAAGACGCCGTCCTCGACGAAAGCCTCCTCGCAGACCTCGCCGAACTCAAAAAACTCGAGACCGAAGCCCGAAAAAAGCGCGACACCGAACAAGAGGAAACCAACCTTCTTCAGAAGGAAATCGCCGAACTGGAAGCACGCCTCGACGACACCCCCGTCCTCCAAGCCGAACCTCCCACCGTCGTCACCATTCCCAACAGCCGCGACATCCCCGCCAACGCCACCATCTTCTACGCCCTTGTTATGGATGACCGTGTGCACTTCATCGACCCCTACACCCCCGCCGAAAAATACTACCAACTCACCAAAAAGAACCGCAGTAAATGGCTCCGAGAGCGCATCAAACGCCAAGGTGCCGACCGCTACATCCTCGACCACACCAAAGTCATGGAAGCCTTTCAGGACTTCGACTTTGGCAACAATCGGGGGCAAAAAGTTCACCTCCCTAAAACCCCCTCCCAAACACGACTCGCCCTCGACACCATCCCCGACAGAAAGGAAGGTGGCACTTCATTGGAAGAGCTCAGCCAACCCAACAACAAATTCATCGGCATCCTCAAAGTCCTCGCCCGCGACCGCAAAGCGGTCCTCATGTTCAAGGTCAACCCCAACAGCTTTAACACCTACCTCGTCGCTCGCGAACTCGCCGACAAAGCCAACGTCCCCGCTGGTTGGGAAGTCAACGGCTGGGACCGCCATCGCCACCCTCTGATGGACGTCGAAGTCAATCGCCTCGAAGAGCCCCCCGAAAAGCCCCCCACCCCCCGCCCCCCCCGCGTCGGTCCCAAGCTTGACTAACCTCTGGAGCGGCGGCCTCAAATTTTTCTGCTCAGTTTCAGAGAAATCCTCCGTATCCTTTCCCTATGCTACGCCTCATTCTCTTCCTCGCCCTCTCTGCTACCCTCCAAGCCAGCACCCTTACCAAGCACAGCTTCAACTCTTCCAAAATCTTCCCCGGCACTGAGCGCGACTATTGGATCTACCTCCCAGACCAATACGACCCCAGCAAACCTGCCTGCCTCATGGTCTTCCAAGATGGCCACGCCTCCATCAACCCCAAAGGCCAAGACCGCGTTCCCGAGCGCTTCGACGAACTCATCGCCTCTGGCGACATGCCTGTCACCATCGGCCTCTTCATCAACCCCGGCGTCGTCCCCTCCGCCATCGAAGGAGGCAAGCCCCGCAAAAATCGTTGCTTCGAGTACGACGCCATGACCGACCGCTACGCCACTTTTCTAATCAACGAAATGATTCCTCTGTTAGAGAACGAACACCGACTTAATATCTCTCCCAACCCCGACGACCGCGCCATCAGCGGAGCCTCCTCCGGAGCCATTTGTGCCTTCACCGTCGCCTGGCATCGTCCCGACGCCTTTCGCCGCGTCTACTCCGCCATTGGCACCTACGTCGATATCCGCAGCGGTGGCGACTACCCCACCCTCATTCGCAAAACCGCACCCAAGCCCCTGCGCATTTTCCTCCAAGACGGCTCCAACGACCTCGACAACTCCTACGGCAACTGGTTCCTCGCCAACCAAACCATGCTCAGCGCCCTCCAATGGGCGGGCTACGAAGTCGACCACGCCTGGGATGAAGGCGGTCACAATCGTCAAGGCTCCGGCGCCATCCTTCCCGATGCCCTGCGCTGGCTTTGGAAGGACCATGGCAAAACACCCGTCACCACCCACCTCGAGGACTCCCAATCCGCCGCCAAAGACTGGCTCGTCCCCGACAGCGATTGGGAACTCGTCACCGAGGGACACAGCTTTGCCGAAGGCATGAAAGTCACCCCCGACGGCACCCTCTTCTTCACCGACGTGCGAGACAACGAACTCTACCAAATCACCCCCGACGGCACCCAAACCCTTCTCTCCGACGACACCGCTCGCTCCAACGGCCTTGCTCTCTCCCCTGACGGCAAAACTCTCTACCTCGCCTCTAACGGCGCAAACGAAATCCGTAGCTACGAGATTTCTAGTAAAACCTGGAAGGTCGTCGCCAGCGGAACCCCCTCCAACGACCTCGTCGTCACCAAGCATGGCCACCTCTATTACACCGACCCCAGCAGCAACAAAGTCTGGCACGTCAACCTCGTCACCGGCGACCGCAAAGCCGCTGACCCCAACTTCCAACGCCCAAACGGCATCGGACTCAGCCCCGATCACACCCGCCTCTACGTGGCCCACTTCACCAGCAACATGATCTACAACTACACCATCAACTCCGATGGTAGCCTTAAAGACAAGCAGCCCTACTTCCATGCTCATCTTCCCTACGACATGACCGAAGGCCGCCTCGACGGCATGACCAGCACCACCACCGGCGAACTCCTCTGTGGAACTCAATACGGAGTGCAATTCTTTGACCAAGAAGGCCGCTGCAAACTCATTCTCCCCACCCCCAGCCCCATCGGCAACCGCACCAACTACGTCACCTTCGGCGGCCCCAACCGCCAAACCCTCTACGTTGCCGTCGCCGATAAAATCTACAAACGCGAACTCCAACTCACCGGCGCCCCCTAGATAGAAGGGCAAAGAACGCCCGCACTCCCTTTTCCTTAACAAATTCCATCTTAAGCTTTTCCCTCAGAAGGGCACTGTAAGAATAACAACCGCTATTAAGTAGATCCTACCGTATGAAAAAACCACTCCACGCGCTCCTCGCCGTCAGCCTCTTTTCCGCTTTTCCCTCCTTTGCCGAGGAAGAAGGATTCGTCCCCCTCTTTGACGGCAAAACCCTCAACGGCTGGACTTCCGCCCGAGTGTTGGCTGGTGAAGAATCCGCCTACACCGTCAACGAAGAAGAGAAGGCCATTCACGTCTACGCCGGAAAGGAAGCAGACTCCAAGCAGAAGACCGACTGCCTCAATACCGAAACCGAATTCAGCCACTTTATTCTCAAGCTCGACTACAAGTGGCTCGACAAGCGCTTCGCACCCCGCACCGATTGGGACCGCGACGCCGGACTTCTCTTTCATGTCCATGGCGACTTGAAGAGAATCTGGCCCCTTTGCTTGGAAATGCAGATTGGCGAATCCCCCGCAGACAAGAAACATGGCAAGGGAGCCGATGGACGCTTTCACACCGGTGACCTCTTCGTTCTCGGCAAAGACCTTCGTGTCGACACCAAGCGCAAAGACGGCTACTACCATCCCGAAGGCGAAGTCAAAAACGGCAAGTCATACCCCTCCAATCTCGGTGTCGAAAACCCCAAAGGCGAGTGGAACGAAATGGAAATCCAAGTCCACGGCTCGGAAAAGGCAGTCTTCATTCTCAATGGCGAAGTGGTTCACGAAATCACAAACTTTACCCAGAAGAACAAAGAAGGCGAAACCGTCCCTCTCGAGAAAGGGCGCATCGGACTCCAAGCCGAGTGGGCGGAGCTCATGTATCGCAATATCCGCATCAAAGAGCTGAAGCCCGAGTAACTCGGTTCCATCCCTCTTGCTTTCGAATGACTAGCTGGCGACACTTGGGTCTCTTCGTAGACCCATGTTCGACCAGCTTTTTGATTTCTACTTCAGCTACTTCAACTCGTTGGTCTACGGGTTGGTGAGCATCGTCGGAATCTACGGAGCCTCGCGCCTACTCGGACGAACTCGAAATCGTGGCCCCTTGTTGATTCTACTCACTTGCACCACCAAGTTAATCGTAGGACTCACCTTTCCCCTCTCCAATCTCCTAGAAGATCGCTATTTTCTCGCCTACCGAATGATGCAGAAGGTCTGGCTTTCGCTCAGCTTGGTCGACTTGGTAGCAACAATGCTTCTTCTCTTGGGAATCTTACTGATGGCACAGGACTTCCGAGCCCTGCTGGACACGAGAGAGTCCGAGAACGCCCGTGAGTGAGCATCGATTTCACGGGACAATTTACTGATAATTTTTCAACCTTGCCGAGTGTCTCCAGAACTAATCCTAGCCATTTACAACATCGTCTTTCCGCTGGCGTGGACTGTAATTTACGGCCTCGCCATCGCCGCAAGCCGAGTGCTATGGAAAAAGACCGAGAACGCTGGCCCTCTTCTCTTGTTCATAGGCTCGATTGGAAGCCTGTTGGTCGAGCTCTCCCAGCTCGTGTTCAATCTTTTACTTACTAAGTTGCTTTCAATGAACGGGTTCACCACTGAGTTCATGCAACAATTCTACCTCGCAACCGCATTTTCTTCTGTGGTCTGCAACGCGCTTGTTTTCGCAGGCATCTTCCTCATCGCCAAAGAGTTCAGAGCGCATCTTGAACATCAAAAAATCTCGCAAGATAGCCCGAAAGTCTCTTAATCTTTCCTGACCCCAGCTATCCTATGCCACTCGCTCATTCTCTCATTGGAAATCCTGAAAATCCACCGCTTCTCTTCATGCACGGCCTTGGGGCTTCGCGTCAGCAGTCGGTCTCTGCTCTATCCATGCTAGAGAACACCCATCTCATCACCCCAGATATGCCGGGCCACGGTGACTCCCTCGATTTTAACCCCGATCTCTTCTCCTTCGACTACTTTGCCGACCTCGCCGTCGCCCTCTTAGACGAACTCGGCATCGAGTCCACCGATCTTGGCGGCATCTCCATGGGCTCTGGCATCGCTCTCAACATCGCCCTCCGCTATCCCGAACGTGTCAAAAAAATCATCGTCCTTCGCCCTTCCTGGCTCGACCAACCCGAACCCGCCCACCTTTCCCTCGTTGCTCAAGTCGGCCAATGGCTCGACGCTTACGATGAAGAAAAGGCCACCATGGAGCTGGCCCTCCATCCCGATTACCAAGACCTCGCGGAAAATAATGTCCCCGTAGCCGAATCCCTCACCCGACTGTTAGACCGCCGCAAAGACGATGCCAGCACCCGCGTTCTCTTCAAGATGTGGCAAAGCCGCCCCTTCGAAAGCCTTGCCAACCTCTCCGCCATCCAGAACGAAACCCTTGTCCTCGATACCACCCGCGACGAGCTTCACCCTCAAGAGATTGCCCAAGCCATCGCGAACGCGCTTCCCAACTCTATCATCAAGACCCTCCCCCCTCGCTACCACGAAGGCAAAAAATTTCAAGCCGAGCTCACTGAGCACCTCAATCAATTCCTCGGCAATTAGGTTCTCAGCGAGCTGCCCCTCTTCCGAATGATTGCCTTTGTCATCGACTATCTCATCCTTGTTCTCGGCATCCCGTTACAAGTTCTTGGAATCATCGCCGCCTTTTCCCTTAAAGGACAAAAGGTGCCCGCCCTCTCTACCCTCATTCTTGTCAGTAGCTTCATCATCTTCATCACCCTCGCCGGATTTCTCACCATTGAAGCTCTGGAATCTTTTTCAGGTAGTAATGTGTTTACCCTCCTTAACGATGAAGAATTGATTACGGCAGTCTTTGGACTTTGGGCTCTCGGAATGGCAGGGCAACTCGTTGGCCTCCTCCTAGTCTGCCTTCGCTTCAAAAAGCAAGCAGAGCGCTTAACGTTACTAGAAGCGATCTCGGCTGAACAATTTCTAGACAAGGCATGAGGTAGGAGGCACCCGACTGCCACGAGAGAAGCTTCTCATTTCACAGAAAATCAAGGAATCTCGGCGCGCCATGAACCCCAACGAGGCCCTCGACCTTTTGCAATGCAAGCTCGCCGAACACGGGCTCGCTGAGCGCGGTTGGACAGGCTCGCTGGACAATGCCGAACGTCGCTTTGGTATCTGCCGTCCCGCAAAAAGGGAAATCTCTCTCAGCCGCCCCCTCGCCGCCCTCAATCCCGAAGAAGAAGTCCTCGACACCATTCTCCACGAGATTGCCCACGCCCTCGCCGGCATCGAAACCGGCCAAAACTGCGGCCACGATGAACGATGGAAAGCCATCTGCCGTCGTATCGGAGCCCGTCCCGATCGCTGCTACGATGGCGAAGAAGTTAACGCCCCCGACGCTCCCTGGGTCCTCGCCCATCGCGAAACCGGGGAAGTCTTTTCCCATCATCATCGCAAGCCGAACAACGACTTGTCCCAAACTTTCATTCGCGGACGCAAAGCTGAAACCCTCGGCCAACTCGTCGTCAAACCCAACCCCCAGTTCACCACCCAGCCCGTCGAATACTTCGACCGCCCTACCGTCCTCAGCCTGCAGGAACGCATCATGGAACAACTCGGCCCCCTCGCTGACGAACTCGGCCTCAGCCTTTCCCCCAGCAAAAGCCAGTTCTCCTCCTCCCGAGCCACCGTCGGCCTTCAATTCGACATCGAATCCGAACCCGAAGACGGCCTCAGCCCCGAAGAACGCCTCTTCCAACAAACCGCTCCTCTCTTCGGCCTCACCTTCGACGACTACCACCGCCTCTTCCAGAGCGGAGGCCAAGTCTTCCGCCTCGTCGCCCTCAAGCCGCGCAATCGCAAGTATCCTCTCATCGCCGAAAACGAACGTGGCACCCAATACAAGTTTCCCATCGAGGTCTTACGCTGAATCAAACGCCAGCAAAAGAGCACACCATTGCTCCAAAGAAGCTCACAATAAAGAGCAGGCAAGAAACGAGCGAAAGCACTCGATGACTGCGGAGAAACCCCTTGGCTCCCCAAAAAGAACGACCATGAATAAAGACAGCGATGGCCAGAATTACGAATGCGGTCCAACGAGCCGCATCGCCATAGAGCACTGAACCATTTCCAATCGCCGGGAAGCTCGCCTCTCGAGTGAACCAGCACTTAGCCGCATAAAATACGATAAGAAGCGGAAGCACGAGGCCAATCCCCCAAACCAGCCAAGGATTCGAACTCCCTGGTTCGGTCAGGCTTTCCGCAGCTTCAAATGTCGTGCTATATTCTCTCATTCTAGGCCTCCTTCTCAATCAATGCTGATGCCGCCGACTTGCTAGCCCTTCACGCACCCGACGAACCCCCACAGCTCCCAAGAATATCGTCGTCAGCACGAAAACCATGAAGGCTCCAATCGGTAGATCAAAGACATTGGCGCCCATGAATCCCACTCCCGCACCGACGGCTCCCGTTACCCCGCTCCAGATAAAGAGACCCCTCGCTGAGCCAACTAACTGACGGACTGCTGCGGCCGGAGTCACAATAAAGCCCAAAGCCAATATCGCTCCCACCGCCTGCAAGGTGGTCACCAAAACTAGAATCAGCAGCGCAAAAAGCCCATAGTTCAACAAGCTGGTTCGCACCCCCAGGGTCGCGGCCACATCGGGCTCAAAAAGCGTGACCATAATCGGGCGCCGCAGCACAGAAAGCACCCCCACCGCCAAAAGCCCCACCCCATAGCTCATCCACAAATCAGCATCGGACATCCCGACGATATTTCCTAACAGCCAGTCTTCCAATCCTCCTGCCCCTTCATAGTGAGTGAGCATCATCACCCCTCCCGCAAAGGCACCCGTCATCAAGACCGCCAACACCGTCTCTTCACCCACTGCCGACTTCCTCGCAAAAAAGACAGCCCCCAACCCCACCAAAGCCGCTGCAGCCAAAGCACCCAAGTAAACCCCGACAGTAGACAACCCAACCATCAGGACCACCGCCGCAATCCCTGGAAAAACCGAATGACTCAAAGCACCTAACTTAAGCGGACTTCGATGCAACACCACAAAAGCACTCACAAACCCATTGGTAAAACCAATCATCACCGCCGCCAAAAACGCCCTCCGCAAGAGAGGCAAATCCAACAGTTCAAACACTCACTCCTCCTTTCGCCAAACCCAACACTTCCCGCACTTCCTCCCGCGCCATCACCTCGCTCACCTCACCAAAGGCGACCTGCCTTTTCTTCATCACCAGCGCTTGACTAAAAATCGACTCCACCGTCGCCAAATTGTGATGAGAAGCAATGACCAGATGACCACGCTCACCCAACTCCCGCAAAGTCTCCGAAAGCTCTTCGCCACTTTCCACATCCAGCCCCGTAAAGGGCTCATCCAGCATCACAATATGCGCTTCCTGCGCCAAAGCCCGCGCCAAAAACGCCCGCTGACGCTGCCCCCCACTCAAAGCATCAATTTGTCGATGCGCCAAATCTTCCAAACGCATCGCCGCAATCGCCTCCTCCACCTTCTCTTCATCAAGTTTGCGAAATGTCTTCCAAAATCCCGTATGCGGCAGACGCCCCATCGCCACCACCTCACGCACACTGACAGGAAACCCCTCCCGATGCCGATCCAATTGAGGCAAATAAGCAATCTCCCGGGTCGAGCCCGTCAACGCCTCCCCACGCCACTGAATAGACCCGTGCTCGGCCTTCAGAAGCCCTGCCAAAGTTCGGATCAAGGTGCTCTTTCCCGCTCCATTCGGGCCCAACAAAGCCAAGCGGTTGCCGCAAGTCGTCGTAAAGTCGACCTCACAAAGAGCGGTCACCGCGCCAAAGGTCACGCAGAGCCCCTCCACCTCCAACTGATGAGGTTCATGCCCTGGTTCAAAGTGATGATCACAACACTCACTCATGAAACTTCACCTCCACCTCTTCCAGTATCTCACTCTCTCCCCAAAAATTGAACACCACGTCAGGCATCGCACCTGCCCACAACTCCACTTTCAAAGCCGTCTCAGGAGCTTCCTCCACAAACTGAGCTGCCACCACTAACCGCTCGCCATGCTTGGCAACGAGACATTCGAATTCCCCCTCAGTCGCAGGCCCCTCTATCCTCCCGACAACTTCAGAACCACGCCGCAGCTCCATCCACAAAAATTCATGAGCTGCCACCACATTAACATCCGTCACCCACCCCTCTTCCGTCTCAATCGCGACCAATTCTTGCGCAGGCACCTCAGCCTGTCCCGTGACAAAAGACAGCGGTATCGCCAACAATGCAAGCCCGCTCAGCAGTATGATTCCTTCCTTGAGCGGAGCATCCTTCATTGAGTCAAGCCTTGCACAATCGCGGTCACATTCTGCTTCATCATCAAGTCATAGCTCGCAATTGCACCATCGGCAGTGAGAGGTTTACCTATCTTGGCACCTGCTTCCCGAGCAACCTGAGTCAAGACCTTAGGATTCGAGAGTTTCTCGGGAAAAACAGCCCGAACGCCCTCCTTCTTCAGCTTGACAACTTCCTTGGCTAACTCTTGAGCCGCCACTTCATGGTCGCCGCTCATCCCTAACACAAACACCGGCTCCATCTTATACGCCTTACAAAAATATCCAAAAGCCGCATGAGCGGTTACCAGCTTACGTTGACCTTTGGGAATGCTGGCAATCTGACTTTTCACCCATCGGTCCAACTGTTGATACCGAGTGCGCAAAGCTTTACTACGAGTTTGGTAGTAACTCTTTCCATCCGGATCCATCTTGATAAGTTGCTTTTCCACCACTTTCACAGCCCGCTCCATATTCCCAACATCGTGCCACCAATGAGGGTCAACAGTGCCATGAGAATGTTGGGGGCAGCAGACATAAAGCGACTCCCCTCCCGATATTTTGCGCGAAGGAATCGAACGACCCACCTCAAGAATCGGAACCGCTCCAATTGCATCCTGAACCGCAGAAAGATAAGTCTCAATCCCCTTACCAGAAGCGACAACCAATTGGCTACGGCCCATTGCCTGCAAGTCCTTCGGCGTCGGAGCAAAAGTATGAACATTGAAGCCCGGCTTTCCAATATCGGTCACCGCAACTCGCTCCCCTCCGACCTGACGAGTGAGGTCTGCCATCAAGGGATGGAGACTAGCTACCTTAATTTGCGCCTGCCCAAAGCCAGCGCAAGCGACAAGGAATAGAATAAGAAGAAGTTTCATAGCAACAATTTTGGAAAAGGTTGATTCAACTAGCGAATCTCAGGCCCGCCCCAATCAAAGCCTAACTGAAGGAACACACTCTGTTCACTACCCTCGGGCAGCTCATCAAAGTTTGCCTGCACTCTCGCAAATGCACTTTGTGATTCTCCCAGCTGAAAGCGACGAGTCAAGGCAGCAGAAATCCGCTTACGCTCCTCGATATCGAGAATAATCTCATCAGCATCAGGACCAGAAGTCTCTCCCTGAATCCAGCCATAGCGCAAGGCCACCTCCCAGTCATCAGCAAAACCATAAATCGCAGACAAGACCGCGCCCCAATGCTCTCCCGAGCCACCAATTCCCTCTTCCTCATCATACCACTCGACATCACGGTAATAGAGTTCTCCTCCAAGGCGCAGTGAACTCCCTCCGGATTCGAGGCCGTTGCTACGATAGGTATAGTAGTAGTCTCCCGAGTAAATCCGAGTATCCCGACCAAAGCCATTCTCTCCCATCGCAAAGTTCAAACCCCACTGGTGGCGATGAAAATCATTCTGATCCCAGCGAACCAACCAACGGGCAGTGAACACATCCTCTGCAAAAAAAGCTTCCTCAGCTCCACCATGGCCATGTTCGTCCTCATGCTCCTCTTCGTCGTGTCCCTCCTCTCCTTCGTGCTCTTCCTCTTCTTCACCGTGACCATGGTCATGCTCCAGCGCCCGGCCAAAGGCCAAGCTGATCGCCGAAGTAACCGGCCCTTCAAAAATCCAGCTCAACTCTCCACCTTCAGTAACAAGACCCTCCTCGCCCAAAAACTGAGAAGTTACCAGATTGGCATCCACAAAATCCCAACTATGGAGATGAACCGCATTTTGTCCGCCAAAGCGATTCAGATAACGTCCCCCTCGAAGCTCAATCCCACCCGGGAGGTCAACCAGCTTTACAAAACCTTCTTCCCATTCCGCCTCGAGTTCATCATCCACATTCTGGAAAACATTCATGGTAGCAAAACCCTGAATATGATCATTCAAAGTAAAGTTCGCCCCCACCTCGAGCCCTTGCAAAACCACATCTTGATTGGGATCATGGTTGTGAGAGGCCAATTCTTCAAAGTCTCCAGAAGTCGTCCCGCCCACAATACGAGCATGCGCAGATAGCGAAACCCAATCCTTCGCCTCATAAAGTCCCCAATCCGCCGAAAGCACTCCTGCCCCCAGACCCAACACTACGCTTGTTTCCAAAATTCTCATAACGCCCCTAAGTTGCATTAAGGGCGACCTATGGCAAGAACTTTATCGCAACAAAATGGCGATAAAGCTTTCAGCGCCACCTAGAACTACTTCTCCGCCGAAGCCCGACGAAGCCGATCCATCATCGCCACACCCACTCCGGTCTCGGTAAGCGTTTCTACCAAAATGACATCCGGCCCCGCTTCATCCATCTTCCGAAGAAGGTGAAACAGCCGCACTCCCGCCTCCGCGAGCTTCCCGCTTCCCGGACTCAGGGCATCTTTCGCCACCCACTCATGCGCTTCTTCCCACTTGGTATCTCCTCGATACGTCAGCAAGGCATACTTCACCCCCTCCTCGGGCGTGAACTCCTGATCCTTCTCCAAAATCACCACCTTCGCATTGGGCGCATAGTGGCTCGGTGTTTGACCAGGCACTTCCACTTTCTCACCCTTTTTCGGCTTCGCCTTTTTCACCGTGCCAAATTTGCGTAACTCCTCCCGAGTCACCGGCCCGGGGCGCAAAATCGTAATGAGCGGCTTCTTCTCACCCGGCTCAATCTTAATAATGGTGCTCTCCAAGCCCTCTCGGCAGGCACCCCCATCAATCACCAAAGGAATCTTGCCATCCAAATCCGCCACGACTGCCGCCGCACTGGTCGGACTGATCTTCCCAAAGAGATTCGCACTCGGCGCCGCAATTGGACCCACCTTCTTCGACACCTCACGCATCACTTCATGCGCACTGACCCGCACTGCCACCGTATCCAAACCCGCCGTCACCGCCTCCGGAACCTCCGCCTTCTTCGGCAAAACCAACGTCAACGGCCCTGGCCAAAATTCCTTCGTCAATTCACGTACAGCCTCGTCAATGTCCTCCGGCACCTCTGCCACTCGTCGAATATCACGCCAACCTCCTAAATGAACGATCAAGGGGTCAAAGGAAGGCCGGCCCTTCACCGCAAATACCTTCGCCACCGCTTCCTCATTCAAGGCATCAGCCGCCAAGCCATAAACCGTCTCGGTCGGCAGAGCGACAACCTCACCCGCCTGCAAAAGCTCCACCGCCTCACCCGCCAGCTCACGCCAATCCTCGAAATCCGCTACCTCAACCCGTGTTTCCATAGCCCTCGTTATAGGGAAAAAGCGCAATTTTCAACTACAGATGAGTTCCAGTAAATCAAGCTCCCGCTTCTCCACTCGCCCTGCTGATTCTGTGTTTTAAGGTTTTGCCAAGCGATAGCTTTCGTTAGGCTACCTCGAAGGATGCTAAAGAACCTGATATTGGTTGGATTCATGGGCACAGGAAAGTCGACTATCGGTCGCCAACTTTCCAAAGCCCTCGGCTACCCGCTCATCGACACCGACGCCCGCATCGTCGCTCAACAAAAGCGCCCCATCGCCGACATCTTCGAAGCCGAAGGCGAGCAATACTTTCGCGACCTCGAAACCGAAACCCTTCGCTCCCTCCAAAACGACAAGTGCCACAAGCGCATCATCGCCACCGGTGGCGGCATCGTCTTACGCGAAGAAAATCGCCAACTCCTGCGCGACCTCGGCTTTGTCGTCTGGCTCGTCGCCCAGCCCGAAACCATCCTCGAGCGCACCTCCCGCAATCGCGAACGCCCTCTTCTCCAAACCCAAGACCCCGCCGAAACCATCCGTCTCATGCTCGAACAGCGTGATGCCAGCTACCGCGAAAGCGCCCACCTCATCCTCGAAACCACCAACCTCGATTTCTCCGAAATCACCACCGGCATCATCGAGTGCGCCCGCTACCATTACGGCAGCCAGTAGTTTGATTTGAGCAACCGTCAGTCCAAAGACGGCCTCCTCGACTGACGCTGAAAGGCGAGAGCCTCTTTCCTCGCAAAAACAACATAGTTCACCGCCCTCGCGATCTGAAAACTGGCATAATTCACCGCCAAAAAGTGAATCAATAAAAAGGCACCTCCTATCAAAGCAAACACCGACGCTAACTCACTATTGTTACCCCCATTCACAAACGAGAACCCGAACGCAAGGAAATGGCCAACCGAAGCCAGTCCTACCATCAAAAATACAAAACGCTGAACAGAGGGCGCTTCCGCCAGAGCTTCCTCGCGCTCAAGAAGTGCGTGATACTCCCGCGACCAATCACGATAACAACGAAAATTCCAGAAATGCCCAATCACCGGTATGAACAAACCAGCTGCCGCTCTATCTGGAATCAAAGGAGATCCAAAGGGAGAAAGAAGCAGCCATCCACGATAAAGAATCGCCATTTGAGTTGCCAACATGATGAGGAATACGGGCAGTAACGAAATACTTGAAAGAGCCAAAACGGTCTCCATGAACTGACCACTCCAAGCCGGCAGAGTTACCGCACTACCATCCAAAAAAAATATCATCGCCACTATCAGGCAAACAAGAATGCAGAAGCCTCCTGACGAGAAAATTAAAACTCCGATGTTACACCGCTCAAGATGAGGAAATGGGAGAAGAGCCACTTTCTCGACGGGATGCAAGGGACGGCCCGAATGCTCGTGTTCGGGGCCCAATTCAAAGTGAATCCCCGGAAGGATTTTACTATAATTCTGCCAACCCTTGTGGCCAGGACCCGCAATCAAAGTCAAATTAGTCAGCAAGCCTTCGGCACGCTTCTCTCGCAAAACTTCAAGCGAGTAAGGCCCCATTTCCGTCCCATCTTTCAGATAGTAATAATCAACGCTCATGAATGAAGGGCCACAGGCTCTCTTGACCAAGAAAGGCGATAGCAAACGAAGGCGGGAAATCAAGCCCTTGACGAGCGACCCCCACCCCATCAAACACTACCAACGCAACTATGAACGCCCTCATTCAAGCCGCCGACACCCTACGCAAAAAACTGAACGGCCTCAGCTTTCCCGAGCCCGTCACCCACACCTACAATCCCCTCGAATACGCTTGGGAGCCCCACACCCAATACCTCGAAAAATACGGCTCTGGCCCCACGCGCGTCCTCTTCATGGGCATGAACCCTGGTTGTTTCAGCCACTTTTTGCCAATTCCACTCAAGGCATTCATTTTCAATGCTTGAGCGCCATCCCAGCAAGCCATCGATCTACGGTCATCACCTCCGACGAAGACGCCAAGCCCTCGAATGGACGCAAAAAGAGACCGCAACCCTCCTCGGCATTTCATGCGACATTTTGTCCGATTGGGAGCGCGGACTCGTGGAGCCTCGCCTCTCTCGCATCCCAAAAATCGAAAAATTCCTCGGCTACCAAGTCGAGAATGAACGCGCCGAAATCCCCGATTTGATTGAATCGATTTGCCAACAAACCGGCCTTTCCTGTTACAAGCTCGCACCCCAAATCGGCATTTCATCCGACACCCTATTTAATCTGAAAAGCAACCGCTACCCTGCCACCCGTCGCACCGCGCAAGCCATCCAATCATTCGCCAAAAAACTCAATCTTCGCTGACATGTCTTCCATCTCCGACCAACTCATTTCCGCTGCCAAGACCCTTTGTGATGAAGTCAACAAACTCACTTTTGCCGAACCCGTCACCCACGTCTACAACCCTCTCGACTATGCGTGGGAACCTCACCGCATTTACCTCGAGCGATTCGGTAATTCAAAAAAGCGTGTGCTCTTCTTAGGCATGAATCCAGGTCCTTGGGGAATGTCTCAGACTGGAATCCCCTTTGGCGAAATCGAACACGTTCGCGACTGGATGGGAATTAAATCCCCCGTCTCCAAGCCCGCCAACGAGCATCCCAAACGTATCATCGAAGGATTCGCCTGCCAAAAATCCGAAGTCTCCGGACGTCGCCTCTGGGGCCTCTTCTCTGAACAATATCCCGACCCCGCCGACTTCTTCGCCGATCACTTTGTCACCAACTACTGTCCCTTGGTTTTCATGGAAGAGAGCAGCCGCAATCGCACCCCCGACAAGCTCCCCATCGCCGAACGGGAAGCTCTCTTCGCCGCCTGCGACGCCCACCTCCAGACCGTCATCAACCTCCTCCAACCCGAGTTCGCCGTCGGCGTCGGTAAGTTCGCCGAATCCTGCTTCAAGCGCATCATCGTCCCCGAGACAACAACTATCACCACTGTCCTCCACCCCAGCCCCGCCAGCCCCGCCGCCAACAGAGGCTGGGCCGAAGCGGCGACGAAGCAACTTTTAGAATCAGGAGCTTGGGAACGTTAGCTAGGGAAGATAACTAAGCAAAGCACGTAGGACACTTTGCAGCCTATATGCAAGAGCTGGTCAGATAAAAATCCAAGCCGACGGGAGCACTTTGTTTGGTCAATAATTCCATGCAAAACAAACTCCGCTACTCCATACCAAAGTGAGCCCGTGATCGCCCATACGAAACCAGCATGAATCAGCGAATGCGCTGATAGAATCACCAACCAATCCCACTTCCCTGAATCGGCCCCCCAGTAGACCTTGCATTTCGCTTGAGAAACAAACTCAGTTTGAAAAGCGAAGTCCCCCAAAGCATGACCAATGAGTAGGGCAAACAGAATGCCAAACCATCCAAATTGGGAAATTTCAACCATTAGGTCTCGTCCTTTAAGATCAATTTAGGAATGAGTCCAAACCGACATCTCTTTCACGAGATCATTCATCGCCCGCAGACGCTTCGAGAGCAACGTGCTCAGCCCAATCATGAGCCGGAGGCTCGCATCTGGCTCTTGGGCGATAAAGGTGTTTAAGCCCGCCCTATCAATTCGCCAAACAGTGATGCTCTCCGCAGCAATGACGGACGCACTCGCTCCCGACTCTTCAAGATCGAACAGATTCACCTCTCCAAAAGATTCCCCTGCTTCCAACCAAGCTGTCACCGCAGGAGCAACATGCTTCTGCATCACTTTGGCTCGGCCTGAAATCAGAATATGAAGGTGATCCTGATGATTCGTCTCCTGAATTACCGTTTCTCCTTCTCCGTGCTGCTGGACTTCGCCCAGCAAGAAAAATGCTTGCCGTTCTTCTTCGCTCAGAGACTCAAGAAAACTGCCCGTTGGGAGTGCTACGTTCATATCGTTCATGGTGTGTCTTTGCTGATGATGGATGTTTTTGAACCTTGCGGCAATAAAGTTTCAATAGCGGATCTAGTTTGAAGAATTTTCAACCCGGATTCGATAGAGCGCTTTCTCTACAGGAGGAGAGGTGTCGTAAAGGTTCAAGACATCGCTCACAAACTGATCCCCACTCAAAGGCCCCACGCTCGGCGAGAGATCCTCCCACACCAGATTTTCTTCATCAAAACGCTGAAGGAAGTATGTCGAGCCACCTCTTCCCGACAACAGATTCCCCGCGAGATCAACTCCGTCTCTAACGGTCACCTCAAATTGCGTAGGTGTCTTTTCGAAAGCCGTAATACTCAGGTTCTGCAGCGGATTGGTGCCCTGCGCGTACTCCTCAGCGTTTGTAAGCCCATCCCCATCAGGATCCTCATCATCTTCACCAAGTCCAAAACTGCTGGGAGCATTAAAGAAGTCGATTCTCCAAAGCTCTTGAGGGCCATAGACGACCTCGTAGGTAAATACGACCTCGGTAACCTCTCCGGCCCTCACCTCAACGGAAATTTCAGCCGGCGGAGTCAAAAAACCGGGAACGGAACTTAAGGTCAGCTTGGGTTTTCCAACCTTAATCGAGGAAAGAGTATTCCCCGACGAAAGCGCGAAAATAGAATTTGCGGAATGCGGCTTCAGGTTCCACTTAGCGCCGATATCTTCGGGTAAAATTGTCACCTTGAGAGCTCCCGTGCTTCCCCCTCCCAGTGATAAGAAACTAGTGTGAGTAATTCCTCCCCCCACCTGATTCCCTCCACCGTTTCCACTTACTGATGCGCGACCAACGAGCTCCACGACCTCGCTATCAATGATACGGAAACGACCTTGTGCACCGCTCGCAACGAAGATTGCAGCTGGATAAAAGAGACCATCTTCATGCTTCACACAAAGTGGACTTCCCAGATACCCAGTGTCTCCGGTGAGAGAGGAAGTCTCATAAACCGCGACTGCACTCTGGACTTGATTCAAAGAAACAGGTGCAGGTGAGCTAGCAAACATCCTACCCCGGTCTTGCGTCAATACCGATTCATTGGGATAGCCCACCAAAGTCTTCAAGTCAGGAGGAGTATCGTAAACACTGTTCTTCTCATCACTCGCGAGAAATCCACTATAACCGCCCCGCCCCGCATCCTCTTGGAAATACAATGAAGCCACATTGAGATTCTGAGATTCGAGCGATAGAATCTGTGGCGAGTTCTCCGTTTCCCTCAAACTGGCGTAACCATCAAAAACATAGAATCCCCGGGGTTCCTGAGGATGCGGCTCATAGACCTCCTTCTCTCGCTGATGATACCAGCGAACAGTCTCGACGTAACTCAGAGTCTCTTCATCAAAGACAGACTGGGCAGCAGTCATCACAACCCGAGGCTTCACCACAAATCCAGTGAAGCAGCCGGCTTCGCTTTCGATCTGACCCACAAAAGAATTGGGAAGCGCAGGATTTTGAGAATCTGCAAAAGAAACCGCAAGTGGAGTCTCCGTTCCCGCAACGCCCTCGGGAACATAAGTAAGAGAAACGGATTGAGAATCACTACCACTGAGGGTCACTTCTCGAGTCTTTGGAGCCACCCATCCCAACACCTCCTTGGACTCAATCAAATACGTTCCCGGTTCCAGCCCCTGAATAACCTCTCCCGAATTTCTCCACACCGTATCCTCATCATCGAGGAGGCGCCACTGAGCTCCCGCAACAGAATTAAGGTGAACACTCAGCTCCGAGCTACCAGGGAAGGAAGACTCATAATAGAGGGCGTCTAAGACGACCGGAGGCTGACCGCTCAATACGCTAATCACTTGCGTGGGAGGTTGGATAAATCCGCTAACGGGTCGGAATTCCAGCTGTCGCTCGCCCGTTGTGAGACCAATCGCTGTCGTCCCCGAGGCCCTCCACTCTCGTTCACCAGAGAACCGCCAAGCCCCAATCGAGGGTTCGAGATTAACCGTAAGCTGACCTTGATGCTCTCCTGCCGAAACAAAACGTGGCGGCCGCTGGTCCAATCCCAGAAGCGAGTCGATCTGCAACACCAACTCCTGGCCATACACATCGCCAGCCTTTGCTCGATACTTGTAGGTCGCGCCCTCGCTGAATCCCGTAACGGTCGCAAGAATCGTCTCTGGACTCACTCCCGAAACCGCTTGCGCGCTCACACTTTCCACCGTCGAACCCTGCACATCCTCCCAATAGTCGAAAGAAGTAGCGACTCCGCTCCCCCCATTCGCATTGGCCGTTGCAAAGAAGGTGGCACTGCTCGACGAGAGCGCGATCGCCAATCCAGTCTCAACCGTTGGCTCGTTGTCCGTCGTGGTAAAATTCACAGGCCACGCCGTAGGTGAATCGTCTCGACTCAAGCCAATGGTATTGGTGGCAACGACGCGATACTCATAGCTCTGACCTGCCGAGAGGTTTTCTACAGGGATAGCAACTGGCTTCAAACCCACACTATTGCCCAATGAGATCCGGGCCGACTCAGAGAAAGATGCAGAGCCCGCGAGGCGATATTCAAAGTAGACTTCAGTCAGACCACCATTGGGATCCACTGACGCATTCAACGTCGCTCCCGTAGCGGTCAAGTCCGACACGGGCTCAGTGGCCACCACAGGGGAGTTTTGCGCTTCTCCAGTGCCTGCTCCCGTATTGTTCTCAGCCACAAAGGAAACGATTTCCCCCGTTGAGACGCCCGAGCCATCAAGGCGCTGTGCGATAATCCGCGCTTCGTAGGTCGCGTCTTTGGTCAATCCGGTCAAGGCCTGCGTGAAAGACAGAATTCCCCCTCCACTGCCTACCAACGTCGGCGTCGCAGGAGCATCGATCCAAGCCGATGGGTTGCCACCAGAATCTAACAAACGATATTCAAAGAAAGCATAGGCATCCGGCCCGAGTGGATTGACCGATCCCACCAGCGAGAGGCTAATCGTATTCGGTGTCCCAATGACTTCGGAGTAACTTCCCGGACTCCCTGTCGCCACGAGGGGTCTCGGTTGCGTGGTGGTAAAAAGTTGATCTGCTCCATGAATGAAGGTCCCCCCGTTGTCGACGCAAAGACGGAAGTGGTAGTCGGTATTTCCACTCAGGCCGCTGACTTGCGCCTGCACCGGCAAGATTCCATCTCCGACAACAAACTGAGGTGCAGTAGTAAAGCCATAGCCGGAATCCGGTCCGTATTCAAAAAAGACTGCCGCGCCCCCACTCGTGTCGACCGTGCCCGTCAACATCGCGGAAACATCATCCACTGCCGTTGCCAATCCAGTGGTCGGGACAGGAGCCGGCACCCGAGTCACTGTGATGGTGTGACTCCGCATCGTTCCGTCTGCCGCAGTCGTCACCACATCAATCAAAGTATCGCCGACCGCCAGGGTAATAGGACTGCTCTCCACCCCGCTCGCCACTGAAAAACCATCAACAGAAATAGCCGTTTGGTCTATCAACGACGTGGGAGTAATCAAAATCTCATCAACGGGGTTCGCAACTTGGAGAGTATAATTGGTCTGTTGAGGACTGAATAGAGGACTCAAGATCCCTCCGCTCACTTGCAAATCAGCCAAGGTTGGATTCTGCGAAGGAACCACTGTGATTGTAGTCACCTGACTATGAGCAAGCCCGTTGATACTATAAGCCAACATCCAAAAACTGGTATCCACTGTCAAAGGGGGCGAAACGAACGTCGGCGAAGTGGCCCCTTCCACCGGATTGTTCGTATCACACTCCGCTCCTTCGTACCATTGATAGCGAATCACGGGAGCTCCCGTTGCAGCAGCCACCAAAGTCGTGCCCAACCCATACTCCACCGAAACAAACGCTTGAGGGTTCAAGGTAATGACCGGAGGCTCGTCGAGAGCTGTCAGATTCAACTGAATCGCAACTGCATCCGAGATCGCGCCTCGCTTCGCAACCGTCACAATCACTTCAAACTCGCCCGCCTGAGGGGAAATTCCAGTAATGAGACCACTCGCCGAATCGAAGGAAAGACCACTCGGCAAGCCGCTCATCGCAAAGACCAATCCTTCGTCGTCCGTTGGCTGGCTGGTCAGAACTTGATAACTACCCGCTTCATTCCTCGCCAGCGTTCCAATCTGATTTTCAACAACAGTCGGTCGAACAACAAAAGAGACCCCCTGAGAATCCGCGCCGCCAGAATTATTAGCTGCCACCGTGATATTGAAAACACCCGCTTCTAACGGAACACCCGAGAAGACTCCTGACCCCGCATCAAAGACCACCCCTTCAGGGAGAGCTCCCGAATAGGAAAGCCGCTCGACCTCCGACTGATCAACCGCAGTAATGGCATACGACAGCTCTTTTTCTCCCGACAACTCATTCGCAGGATCATTGAGTTCACCCAACGCTATCTCCACCAAAGTGGAGGAATTGATTTCTGGAGGTTCAATGAGATCCTCGTAAGTAAAGGTCACCGACAATAGCTGACCCTCAACAATCGTAACGGGTTGTGAGGCTGGCACCTCGAATCCTGGCACACTGGAAAACTCGATGAGATAATCGTCAACCGTGATCCCGTTCAGTTGAGCACCGCTGACTTCATACTCTTCGAGAGAGTTGATTCGCCACCCCGCTCCTTCAACCAAAACCTCGGCAGGTTCGATATTCACCAGCAAGCTGCCCTTTCCACTCGGATTCGAAAACGACGTGGTCGAATCAACCACCAAAGTCCCGCCACCCACAAAGGGCTCGGCACAACTCGCTTCCGCAAAGCCAATCAACTGAACCACCGAACTATCAAACCCTCTCACCAGCGCTTGACCCGTGCCTCCGATATAGACCGCTGCCGGATAGTAGGCCCCCGCCTCATAGACGCAGAGAGGACCTCCCGAATTTCCGCCACTACTCCGAATCTCCATCGTCTTGTAGAGCTCAAAACCAGGAACCTTTTCAAAGAGAACGGGAGCCGCTGGAGTCGCATGCATCCGATCTTGATCCACCAAAGCCAATCCATCCAGCGGGTAACCTACCAGAGTCTTCAACCGAACCTCTCCCGAATTCTGAACCAAATACTCATTCTCTAACAAATCACTGGCCAGAAATCCGCTATATCCACCCCGTCCAGGAAATTGCTCTTCATCATCGCTCCGAGGCTGAAAATAAAGAGCCGCCACATCAAGGTTTTGCGAATCAGGGGTCGCGTTGCCCGGCTCCGAAGTCCCCTCTCCGATCTCAAGAACCCGCTGCGAAGCATAACCGGTCATGAGGTAGAATCCACGCGGAGTCTGCGGAATCGGCTCTTGCTCCCCCCGATGACGCTGAGCCAACCACTGCAAATTTTCGGAGGCCGAAAGAGTTCCGTCATCAAAGACCACATGCCCTGCGGTAGCCACCACACATGGTCTGACCACAAACCCCGATCCTTTACCAGCATTGGACCGAAGCTGCCCTACAAACGGATAGGGTTCTTCCCCGACCGCATTCGTCTCTTCCAGCGTTAACTCAGACGGAGCGACACTGCTCGGATCGGGAGCCGTAGCGACATAATAGGTCATCGTCCCCAACGACTGCTCACCATTTCTGACCCTTACATTCACCGGTTGCGGAGTCTCAAAGCCCACCACAGGTTCTGCTTCAATGAGATAATCGCCTTCTGCAAGACTCATCATTTCAAAACCTGAGCTCTGCCAAGTAGTCTCCCCATAGAGACGCCAGCCACCACTAGCCAGAGTGACCGGCTTGAGATCGACCACCAAAGACCCCGTGCCACCACTACCTGCTTCATAACTACGAGCCAGAGCCACACTTTCACCCGATGGGATAAAGAGAACCTCGTTGGCAGGTCTCTGCGCTCCAGGCACAGGACGATATTCCACAATCCGTTCACCAGCTTCTAAACCCGCCGCCGCAGTTCCAAAGTCACGCCATCTGTGCTCTCCTTGAAAGCGCCATCCCGCTCCCGCGATGGCGTCTCCCGGAGCCACCCAATCCACCACTACATCGGCATCCCAACCCGAAATCGCATCCGCATAACTTTGCTCAAGGCCAGACAAAGCATCGACATTGAAGCTCAAGACCTCACCCACTCCCGTTCCCGCCTCCTCACTGACGGCCCGAACGCGATAGTAATATTGCGCGCCTTGCACCAGATTCCCCAATTCGGTGGTCACATCGGAAATGCTAAAACCATTCACACTCGCAGGGGTCATAGCCTGACTCTGATTGAGAGCTCCAGGCTCTGTTCCATAGTCAACAAAAACGCCACTCACCGTCCCCCTGGCTCGCACCGTGCCACCAATCGAAACACTAGATCTATCTAAAACAACCGCCTCACCCGTGGTAGCCACAGGAGGCTGGAAACGAGTTTGAAAGGTAGCTACTTGACCCAGCGAAGTGCCCTCACTATTGCGGGCGGTAAACCGATAATGGTAGGTCGTGCCGGGCTGCAATCCCTCTAAGACAATCGCGACCGCCGCATTGACGGCGGCATTTCCCACCCCTTTGACCTCACTCTTTTTGCCGAAGGCAGGAGTCACACCATACTCAAACTGAGTCACCGTGGTTCCCCCATTCGAATTCACCTCCCCCAGCAAAGTCGCCAACGTGGTCTCCACATCGCTACTCCCCATCGTCGTCACCTCAGGAGTCGCAGACGGCACTCCCAAACCAGTCAAAGCATCCTCTAACACAAAGTCCTGATTCTCGCCCACGAATGGAAACTCACCGAAGGCTCCACTCACCAACTTGCCCACTAGGCGATAATGATAGGTCCTATCATCCTGCAAACCTTCCACCGGAATCGAAACATCCACCAAGCCGCTCTCTGCAGGAATTAAAACCGGACCAACCACAGCTCCATACTGGTCCGTCTGACCATACTGGAAAAAGACCTGCAGCGTAAAACTGCCTGGATCCACCGCCCCAATCAAATTTGCGCTACTTGCAGTCACCCCACTCGCAATTCCCGTAAAGACCTGTGGCGGCAGCGGACTCTTAATGAATTCCTTATCAGCTCCTTCGACGGGGATCCCGCTCTCAATCACCACCAAGCGGTAGTGATAAGTCTCCGTCGCCAACAATCCACCCAACTCGGCACTCACTTCAACCTCGTTGGCACCAGTGAAAAATTGTCCTGCCGTGCGCTCACCATAATTGGCATCAGTCCCAAACTCAAAGAAAGCCTCCACCGTCCCATTGGGAATCACCGTCCCCTTCACCACGACCAAATCGTCGTCAACGTTCACCTCATAGCCACTCACCCCAGTCGCAACCTGAGGAACATCCAAACGAGTCACCTCCACCGAATAGGTCTTCGTCGCCAACCCATCATACGAAGTCACCCCCACGAACAAGTCATTGACTCCAACAACCAAAGGTAAGGACGCGCTCCCTTCACCCGAAACAACCGCGCTTCCATCAACCGTGATGGCAGCCAGAGGCTCCACCGCGGTCGGAGTCAAAGTCAGACTCGCTACCGAATTCGACACCGTGACTTGGTAACTCTCCAACAAAGGCCCAAACACAGGCGACAAAGTGCCATCGCTCAGCTGCAGCGAAGCCAAGTCCGCGCTATCCAAGTCAGTCTCTCGCGCCGAACCACTCAACGAGATCGCAAACTGCTCCTCATCCCCATCATCGGTTGTCAGCGTGAGCAAAGCAGTCTGCCCCCCCTCATTCATCGGCGCAAAAGTAACCACAAAGCTCGTGCTCGCCCCTGGTGCCAAACTCCCAGCCATCCCTGCAGAATCCAAAACGAAGTCCGGCCCATTGGAGTCTTCAAGCCAAAGACTCGAAAGAACAAGTGCCCCCGCCCCCGGATTTTTCACCGTAAACGTCTTGCTCACAGAAGCGAGCCCCGCATCCAAATCTCCAAAATCCCTGCTCTCTCCCACCACAAGGGGAAACGAAACCGGCTCTTCCACCACCACTTGGGGATCGATTGCGGAAAGAGCAAAATCAAGGCTCTCCGCGGTCCCCATCGCGTTGGTCGCCTCGGCCCAATAAGTGCCGCTCCCAGAAAATTGAGCCAAAGTCAGTGAAGTTCCCGTTTCTCCTGACAACAAGAACTGGCTCACCTCCGCGCCATCATTCTCCCCATCATCATCGCTGTCAGAATCCGTTGGATCCATGAGAAACTTGAACTCATCCAAATTGGTCAAGCCATCGGGACCACCGTTGGCATCGTTATCAAGCGCCGCATCGCTCGGATCATTCTTGTCCAATCCATACGTAAGCTCCCAACCATCGTCCATCCCGTCGCCATCGCTATCCACGTTGGTGGTTGCCGAGATTCGGTCCACTTGAATTTGTCCACCCGCACCCTGCACTTCGCAAGCCAAACGCATACTGCTGGTGAAATCCGAAAATTGAAACGGAACCTCCGCCCAAGTGCCTGAACTCCCTGTAATGGGAGCCAACGAAGTATCCAAGAGACCGGCGATTTCAAAGGCCCAGCCACTCGTGCTCACTCGAATGGTCACTTCAAACCCGTCTCCGATGGAAGCCGCATCTGCGATTCCGTATGTCGGCACGGCGTGAACATAACTATCGAAGGACGAGGTCGTATCCTGATTGCCGGAAATCACCACCGTCCTTGCAGGAGCGATGCGACCACCATGAATATTCAGCCCAAAGCTTGGCCCCGTATTGTTCCAAAGCTTTCCTCCCGTGCCCGGCCCCCCTTGCTCGTTCTGGAAACCAATGAAGAGTCCGTTCCAAGCGATCGGCCCCGTCAAACTCTCAAGAACGAACCTTGCCTCCAAGGTCTCGTTACCCAAACCCACGATATCAAGAGACGAGGTTGCAACCAACCCAGAGACTGAGTTGCTATTCGTTCCCTTCGTCAAAAGCCCCGATTGCTGGTCCCAAGCCGCTCCTCCATTATTTCCTGCTCCATTGGAAATCACCGAGAAAACCGGATTCACTTCATTCTCAATCCCATCGTAATTGACATCAACGAGGTATGTCTTCGGTCCTCGACGAATCCCCCGATACCATTGATAACTTGGATAGGGAAACGCGCTCGCCTCCACCGCCAGAGTGACCGATTGTCCCGTGAAAAGAGAGTCCACCGATTGGCTTTGACTCAGAATGACCGGCGCCGATTCCACGGGTACCTCCACCGAAGAAACCAGTACATTGCTTTCACCAGAAACGTTGACCGTCGTCACCGCAAAGTGCTCCCCGATCAGACTGGAATACGGTCCCAAATTGATGCTCGTGCCTGCTAAACTCTGCACCGGAGTGAGGGTCGAAACATTTCCGAACGAACCCGCTTGCTGAAAGACATCATACCTCAAGACAAGGGCACTCGGTTCGACAGACTCCCAGTTCAGCGTAAGATCTCCCCCCACCAGATCGAACCAAACCGCTTCTGGGTGACCTAAAAGCGTGGCGGCATTCTGAGCCAGCCCATTGCCTCCTCCAAAGAAATCACGCGTCTCAATCTCGAAGCCATAACCCGTCGCCGCATCCAGGCCGGTCACCGTCCAGCTCGTCGCCCCCTTGTCCAAAGTCCCAATCCGCTCGCTATTGAAGTAAATCACATAGTGCGAAAGAAAATCCTCAGCGCCCGCAGGAGCTTGCCAACTAAAAGTCAAACCTCCTGAATCACTGAACGACGAAAGTCCAACCACCTGACCCAAGGACCCCACCGAAGTCTGCTGCACAACAGGGGTGACCATTGGATCAAAGCCGCCTCCCACATCCTCCGCCACCACCGCGAAGTGATAACTCTGATCCCCCAAGAGACTGGAGACCGAAGTTTGATAACTCCCCTTCGACACAAAGGCCACTGGAGTCATCAAAGAAACATCACTGAAAGTCGCCGTCTCAGCATAGATGCGATAGCGCACCACATTCGGCTCCTCAACCGTAGCATGGCTCGCCCAATTCAAATTGGCAGCACCAAAGCTCGAGTTCGAAGTGCTCACCACCAACCCCGTCACCGGCGCAGGAGGATTCGAATCGGAATAGACCGAATACTCACGAGTGATGAACTCTTGGTAAGGTTGGGCAGGATCGGACTCGGAGGACGAGAAAACCGAATACTC
>JBPOGI010000004.1:0-460674 GCA_051251855.1 Roseibacillus sp. | reverse complement strand
GTCCTGTGAGAGTAGGTCGTCGCCAGTTATAAGCCCGATTGAGTCTAACGACTCAGTCGGGCTCTTTTTTTGCCTGCGAAGCTCGACCGATTGAGTCCAGTCTTCTGAATGCTCAATCACCACATCCTCCGCAGCCACCACACCCACCACCACACCCAGAGTCTCCTCCGCAG
Source organism: Roseibacillus sp. (assembly GCA_051251855.1). Classification (GTDB taxonomy): domain Bacteria; phylum Verrucomicrobiota; class Verrucomicrobiia; order Verrucomicrobiales; family Akkermansiaceae; genus Roseibacillus. Next base: position 460,501 of record JBPOGI010000004.1, on the reverse strand, counting down.
CCGCCGCTGGGAGGGTCGTGTTTAGTGGCGGCATGGGATTCAAAGTAGGAACAGGAATCGGTTCCAATTTTATTGGCCAAAGCAGTGTCAGCGATTTCGGTCCAGCCTAGGACGGCGAAGGACAAGAAATCATGGTCAGAGAGTTTTCTGTTGGTGCTTTTGAGCAAATCCTCTCTGGTCTCCTTTAGGGCTTTCTTCCCGCGCGAAGTGAGAGGGTTTGCCTTGGAAAATCCGCGAAGAAAGAGGGTGCCAAGCACGGTCAAGACTACTGCACCTAAAATGTCTTCATTCCGTTGCAGCCCTAATATCACTCTTGTGATGCCTGGAAGGAAAAAGAGAATTACTAAGAAGCCAAGCTTGTGTTTTAGGAATTTTAAATCGTCCTTCGTTGCAGAGAGACCACGCACGGCAAGCTGCTCTTCAGTATGGTTGGTGAGTGATGTTATTGAAGAGATCAGCTTCGAGAAGGAAATGCCTCTCTTCTTTTTTTCGATCAATTGTGAGAGCAATTTTTGCTCACAAGGATTCGTGCCTTGATAAGTCGAATCGAGAAGACTGGCTCGGACAGAGCCGAAACCCTTCTTACTCACTCCAATTATTTCTTGTTCGAGCAATTGTAGTAGGGTGAGTTGGGCCACACGCGTGGGACCTCCCGCCAGCATGGCCAGATGCTCGTTAGAGAGCGGAGTAGAGTCCTCGATACCGCGACTCCATTTCTTTTTCTGTAGCCCTTTGAGGAGCAGAAGAAGAATGAGGCAAAGGAGGAAGTAGCAGAGATAGTAGCCAAGAAAAGTCTTTCCCGACCAATGAATAAATAGAATGAGATCGGTCATCTACCTAGGAGGATTTGAATGAGTTGGGCTGGTTTCGGGATGAGAAAGTGGGACGAGGAATTGTAGCATTTCCAATCCCCGCCGTGGCGAAAGCGGCGAGTTGGGCTCGGCCAAATGTCTGGGGGAGGAGGCTCGTCGAATTCATTCTGATAGGAATCTAGGGTGCGTTCATACCAATCGGTGAATTTGGCTCCTTCAGCAGCACCTCCTTGAGTTGGGCCATGGTGAAAGTCTTGGCCCAGAGTGTCGCGGCAGAAATCGTGCCAGTAACTACGAGTGTAGAGTAGATGGAGATGCCAGATGTGGTCCACATGCTCTGATGGAGTGACTGGATGGCCGGAATAGAGACCGAGAATGATGAAGCGCTTGTATTCGAGGAAAACCCGTCCCGCATAAGCTCGAGTCCAGCGCTGTTCACGGCAAAGGCGCGCTAGAAAAGACAGATTCGCGTTCGGCTCACCGACTTCGAATTCTAGAATCCGCGAGACTACTTCCTCCTTCACGACCCCAAGACTAAAGGGTGTAGGAAGAGAATAAAGAATAGAACTCAGCTCTGGCTTATGGTCCTTCTAGTTAGCAATGGCTCTGGTGGCATTCTGCCACGTGTTTTCACCAGAGATGAGACAGGTTCTTGAATCGGTGCAGACCGCTCTCTCCTCGGGTGTGTCTGGTGAAAAGCGCGCCCTTGGCAGTCAAACGGTCGATGTCAGGGGTGTGTCTAAAGGGAGATTCGTTTGAGGGATAAAATGAGACCTCTGTGAGCTCTTCTACGAAATTTACTCCCAAACAACGCGGAAGAAATTAGCAGGAGGAGTGCCCCAGTTGGGGAGGGTGGTTTGGTCTGTGGTGCCAGAGGCGGTGCGGCGTTCTACGAAAGTCCATGGTCCGATGAGGTCGTCATTGGATTCGATGCGATAGCTTTCTCCAGGCAAGGTGGTCCAGGTGAGTTGACCGTTGGGAAGGAGCGCTACGATTTCGAGTTCGCCTGCAGTAAGAAAAACTTCGGAGGCTGGTGAGGAAACGGTTTCGCCAAAGGTGGTGGTTACGACGGAGTGCACCATGTATTGGCCCGAGGGGAGGCTGGCAAGAGGAGTGGAGTAGGGAGGGTTTGTTACTTGTCCGAGTGAAATACCATTGGCGAAAAATTCCACGGATGCAATTTGAGCAGAGGTGAGGGAGGTCGTTGCGGTGATGAGGTCACTTGAGTTGAGGAGGTTACCGTTTCCGGAAGGGCTAAGAGTGGCGGTGGCCCAGGTTGGTTGGTTGAGGTTTCGGTAGCTGGGCTGGGAAGCAAAGTCGCGATAGAAGACTCCTTTGACGTTGGGGCTGTCGTCGTTGTTGAAGAGAGACGCGAAGTTGTTAGAAGGGTTAGCGGTGTTGAAGTTGTAGTAGGCGTAGCGCTCGAGGTAGGGGAGGGTTTCGAGCATGGGAATGACTTCTTCCAAGTAGGCCTGGTGGTCGGCTGAGTCAGGGTCGTCGTTATCTACGTCACGCTGGAATTCGGTCAGCCAGATAGGGCGATTATATTTGGCGTATTCGGCGTCGAGCCAAGTCTTGAGGCCTGCGGCGTTGGTGCGGTTGTAGTTGTGGACGCAGACATAGTCCACTCGGTAGCCGAGGGTGTCTGCTTGGCTCATGAAGCTTGAGAGCCAGTCGTCTCCGTTCGCTCCATCGGTGCGGGCGGGGCTACCGAGGCGGAGACCGAGTTGTTGGGCTTTTGGCCAGAGAGCGAGGGCTTCGGGAACGGTGAGGTCGCCTTGGTTGGCTGCCTCGGGTTCGTTGAAGCCGAGGAAGTGGGTCTGGTTGCCTCTGACCCGTACTTCTTCCCATCGGAAGTCGGCATTTTGTCCCCGGCCCTTGATCATGGGGACGAATTCCCAATTGTCGGTGGATGCTCCGGTAGGCTCCCATTCGTATTTCCAGTAGGCACGGATGTTGTTAGGGAAAGTATTGTTGGTTCCAGCCCAGCCTTTCTTGGAAATCCAGCGCCATGGCACCACGCGTAGGAAGGAGATTTGGTTGTCGAGTTCGGTGGGAAGGTTGACGAGGAGGTCATCCTCGGTTGCGGCGTAGACTTGGCTGGTGCCTTGGCCTCCCGAGTCCGTGGCGACAGTGACCATGGAGCCCTTTTTCAAAAGGAAAGAGCTGATGAGGTCGTCGGGTGACCAGTCGGAATGCACGTCCTCGACGGCAGAGAAGAGTCCGATGGCGTCGCTACCGAGAGAGGTGGTCCCTTGGAGAATGGTGACGTCTTGGAAGACTGCTGTTCCGCGTTCTCCTCCATCGTGGCTCGTATGCGCGAGGCCGACGAGAACGTCGGTGGCCATGGCGACACTAACAGGAGAGCCGAGTGCGGTCCATGGTCCGGTCGCTGAACTGTTCGAATAGAACGCGGAGAATGTGTTGCCAGCGCGGGTGAGTCGTAACCACTTGTCAGCGGCGGTGTCTCCTGTGGCGGTTGATACGGAAGTGTTCGCGTCGGCAATGGGTCTGTTTTGATAAAACGGTTGATTATCCGGTCGCATGAGAGCGAAGGCATTGCGTGCTCCGGCAGTAAGGTCTTCCCGGATCATGAGGCCGGCTTTGGCCCAGAAATGGGTGTCCGATAGTGCTGTCACACGGGCTACGATTTCGCCGTCACCGCTGAGACTGCGATAGAGGTAATGGAGCTGGTCTGCGTTACTCCAGATGTCGTTACCCCAGCCGTTGAGGGTGTAGGTTCCTGAATTATGATCGCTGAATCCAAGTCCCGCTTTTCCGTAAAATCCGGGCGAAAAATCCCAAGATTGGCCTGTGAGGTTGGAGCCATCGAAAGCGCGTAAAGCAACGCCATCACTGGGAAGTGCTCGAACGATTGCACCGGAGTAGTATTGAGTGATTCGGAGGTTACTACCCTCTACTGCGGGGGCGCCATCAACGGTGAACTTGGCTTGGAAGGTGGCATTGATTTGGCCCGGGAGAACGTTAGGGAAGATAACGAAGGCATCAGAAGAGCCAAAATCAATGCTGCTATCGGTAAGGGGAACATCGCTGTTGATGGTGAGGGTGGAGTGGCCTTGTAGTTTGATTTTGGCGTTTGTGACATCGTGGGTGATGACTTGGGCCTCGTTGATGAGGAAGTCGCGGTTGACGGTGCCAAGGTCGATGCCACTCGATTGCCCGAGATTCATGCGCAAGGTCGCATGGCTGACGACCAGCTCTCCTGTGCCAAGGAGCAGGTTGCCTCCTGCGCCACCGCCTCCACCGGGGCTGCCTTTGCGGATGAGAAGGGTAGTGTCGAGTGTGGTGTTAGGATCCACTGAACCGGCGGAGGGTTCTTCGTTCGTTTCGAGATCGAGCCAATTGTCTTCAGCATAGAGGCTGACGTTGTTGCCGCCTCCGGAAGGAGTCCAAGAGAGTTGATCAGGCTCAGGAAGAAAGGAAGTTACCGAGCCGGCGAGGCTCATACGGAGAGTCGCTGGGTTGTTCAAGGTGTTGCCGTTGACGCGGGATTCACGCTTTGCCAATGCGCTCCCGGGGCCGCTTTTGAGGCGCAATGCCTTTCCACTGACTGCTTGGCAATGGAACCAAATTTTAGAGGAGTCGGCGGTCCAGTCCACCGGGCTGTCGAAAATGGCATAGTATTTTCCCACTCCTGCGTCTGCGGAGGTGAATTCGACATCGACTGAGCTGATGAAGGAGTCATCCGTCGTGGACACGTTGGCGGTGCCATCCCATTCGTTGTCGGCTCCGGCACTGTAGAAGCGGATGCGCCAAGTGGCGTTTTGAGTGTTAGAGGTGTTGTCGCTATCGGGTTCATTCGCCCAAATGGGAAGAGCGATTCCGGTGAAGGTGACGCTGTCTCCAATTTGCCAGTCACTGCTACTGATAGAAAAGCCCCAGTCCGGATTCCCTGCGTTGGCAGTGAGGTCGCTACCTCCCGTTTCTGCTTCATCGACGAAAAGAAGCTCACCGGCAGCGCCTGGAGTGTTTGATTCGAGAAGCTGACTGGCTGAGTAGTTGGTGTAGCCTTTGATGAAATCGGCGGTGCTGCCCACTTGGAGCGTGGCTAGGAGTAGGGTGACTGCACGGGTAAAGGAGTTCATGATAGAAGGATAGGGGAGCATCTGAGTGAACACAAATACCCCCGCAAACTTTACAGAGAAGGTCGAGAAGTTCGAGTGCCAAAGGAGCTACTCTTTGGTCCAGATTCGGGTGTTGAGATCCAAGTCTTCCACCGTGCTGAAGCAGGCGTGTAGTTGCGCAACGAGATTGTGGAATTGATCGGGGTCACCAATTGGGGTTGAGATTCGTCCTTCGAACCAGTCGTTTTTCATGGGAAGAGCGAGGTAGATGAGAGAATCTTGGAAGGAGGCATTCAGTTGGGGGCCCCAAGTGCGGGTGAGCTCGACGAATCGTTCCTGCATGGCGGGAGTGAGAATGTAGCGGGCCTCGATGGGGTCAGCTGAGCGCACGACGAAGAGTCTTTCGAAATCTACATTCTCCATGCGTTGAACTTTGCCGCCGAGGTTTTGAAGCTTCTTTCCCAGGAAGCCGAAGCTCTCCAGCTTGTCTGGAGTCACGGAGAGCTGAGTTCGGAAGTCTTTGTGAAAGTCGGCAACCAAAAAGATGCCCTTGAAGATGGTGGTGTAGTGAGTGCTCGTGTCACCGTCGCTATCGGTGGAGGTATGTTCCTGCTCGGCGTGAACCTCGGAGAAGAAGAGTTCGGTTTTTCCGATTTTTCCGACGAAGTAGTCTTCGCCTTTATAGCGGTCGGGTTTGCGGAAGAGACCACTTCTTTGAAACCAGTCTTTTGAGATGAAGTGATTGGGCTGGAAGGTGATCCCGGGGGCCATGCTTTCTGCAACGTGGGCAACGACTTTGGATTTAAAAAGATGGCGGTAGGTCGCGTTGGTGGAACCGAAAAAGATGGAGTGGCAGACCACAAGAATAACGACGGTGAGGGTGAGGATTGCGATAGTGAAGACGAGGCTTTGCTGGGCGAATGAGAGAGCGAGAATGAACCCACCCAAGCTGATTCCTGCAATCCAGAGGCCGCCTGTCTTTCGTTTGGCAAGGAGAGTGAGCCGCTCCTTCTCGCAGCGCTCCAAAGTAGGCTGGAGGTTCTCAAGAATTTCGTCGGTTGTTCGCATGCGTTAGGTGGATTGTTAGATTTCGATGTCGACGCTTCCGCGTTCGTTATTTTGGACTTCGAACCAATCGGCGGGTTCGAACCCCCAGAGGTTTGCGAAGAGGCTTCCGGGGAAGCTTTCGACGCCATTGTTCCAAGCTTGCACGGCGGCATTGTAGGCACGGCGGGAGGCGGAGATTTGAGATTCGATTTCGGTGAGGTTGCGCTGGAGATTGAGGAAGTGTTCGGAAGACTTGAGGTCGGGGTAGTCCTCGGCGACGGCGAGGAGACGATCTACCCCTTGCGAGATGACCGCTTCTTGAGCGGCACGCTGACTGCCGTTGGATGGTAGAGATTGAGCGGTGTTGCGCGCTTTGATGATGCTCTCGAAGACCTCTTTTTCGTGAGTGGCGTAGGCTTTGACGGTTTTGACGAGATTGGGGATGAGGTCCCAACGGCGCCGGAGTTGGATATCGATGGAAGAGAAGGCGTTGCGCATGGCATTGCGCCGAGAGATGAACCCGTTGTAAGTGGTTATCAGAATTAAAAGGGGAATGCCGATGATGATGGCGAGGAGAAAGAGTGTTTTCACTCCCCTAGTTGTGATGGATGAGTGAAACGGCGGCTATTGTAAAATGTGCTCTTCCTTGGAACCTGTGTTCTGGGCTCGGGCGAAATCCTAACTCGGATTTTTCACTCGTGAGAAAGGCAGGCTAAGGCTCCTTCTTATTGCTCGCCCATCTGCGGGGAAGCGATGGCTTCCAACCGGCGGGCTTTTTCTTGGCTTTCTTCCGAGAGTTGTTTGAGAGGGTAGGCGACTCGCTTACCGCCCTTGAGCTCGAGATTAACCTTGTCTTTGTCGAGACCTCGGAACTTGGCTGAGATCGTTTTCCCATCAGCGTTGGTCCAGCCTTCCCATGCGGGCTCAATGACGGTGACGGCCGGAGCAGGGCCGAATTGTTCTTGGACGAGCTTGCCGTCTTTAAACTTTAAGATTTTCTCGGGGTCTAACTCTTTAGGGCCTCTATCACCGCGCTCGCCATTGATGCGGGCTCCTTCATGAATCCACTGCGCAACGAGCATCATTTCCTCCTCGGTAAGTCGTTCGCCTTTGTTTTTGGGTGGCATGGAGCCTTTGTCTTGTTCCGGAAGAATTAGAGTGACGAAGAGGTAGCTGGCGTCCCAATCTCCGGGAACGACGACGTCGTTTTTAGTAAGGCGCTTGTAGAAGTGTTCTTCGTCGTCGAGTCGCAAGCCGCCTTTGATTTTATCGGCATCGGCACTGTGGCAGTCGTAGCACTTTTTCTCAAAGATGGGCATGATATCCCGCTTGTAGTCTAAGGCCGCGATCGGGAGGGCCGATAGAAGAAAAAGGGGAAGCGCTCGCATCTTGAAGGATATAGAGTCGAAAGCGCTTAAGGTAAAGGTTTGGGCACGGAGGGGTGCTCAGAAGAGGACGGAAGTGGGAATGCAGGGTTCGAGCTTGGTCCATCTTGATGTGCGACTCACTCAAACCTTGACCTTCGGGCCTCGTGCGTCATTCTTTTCTTACTAACTTAGGGAAAGAACAGTGGACAGCGACTTATTGCATACGGAAAAGATTCTCGCCGATCGGAAGACCTTCTTCTTGGACTTGAAAGAGAATGCGCGGGGACGAGTGGTGAAAATTACCGAAGATGTCGGGGGTAACCGCGACACCATCATGGTGCCTGCCGAAATACTCGGTGACTTCATTGCGGCTTTGAGTGATATCAAGGCAACCAACGACGGTCAGGAACAGGATTAAGCTCAGGGATTTTCTGGGGACTGAACGGGAACTTTTGTTTCCGGAATGGGGAATGCAGGCATGCCCTAGGCATTCTATCCGTCTTATCTTATCTTTTCAGGTTGAGACAACAACTGCGCGGCAAGCAGTGAGGCTACGACGAGAATTCCTCCAAGAAAGAGTCCTGGGGTTGCTTTTTCGCCTGGGATAAAGAGTAGCGATTCGATGATTCCGCATACGGGTATGAGGAAGCGGTAGCTCGCCAAAAGGTTTACGGGATGGAGGGTAGAGAGGTGATTCCAGAGGCTAAAGGCTGCAGCCGATACAAATGCCAACCAGAGGGTGAGAACGATGATTTTGGGTGTGAGTAGGACCGATGCATCTGCAAAGGAGGCTGCACCAATCAACAAGAGGAGCAGTCCGCCAGCGAAGAGCGAGAATCCCGTGCCAGCGCGTGGTCCGATGGTGGGTTTCAATTTGGAAAACGTGATCACGCCCAAAGCGCCCAAGAGGGTGGCAGCCAACATGCAGAGAACTCCTAGGATAGATCCTGGGTCCTTCGATCCTGGGTTGTAGGTTGCGATCGACACTCCCACCGCTCCGACGACGATGGCCAACAATTGCCGACGACTAGGCCACGGTGTTTTGAGGATAAGGGGGGCTAAGAGCAGCCACCAGAATGAACCAGTGGAGACAACGAGGCTGGTCAAACTGCCGGTTGCTAGGCTAAGTGCAAAGTAGAAGAAAAGATACTGCCCCGTGGTCTGAGTGAGAGTGAAGATCGCAAGTAGTTTGGGGGGAGAAGCGCGTAGGTCTTTGAGTGGTTGCTTTGAAAGTAAAAGGAGAGCCGCCCCGGCAATGGTGAAGCGAACACCTGCAAACCACCAAAGGTCGGTGAGGCTGGCTTCGATACCTGCATCTTTCCACTCTTGATAGACAAGTTTGATGCATGGAAAAGCACTCCCCCAGAGTAGAGCGCAGACCAGCATGGGGGGAAGTACCCGAGTCCAGTGATGTTCCGTGCGCGCTGGCATGGCATCGCTATGGGTGCTTTTGGGCCTGACTGATACCTTTTATTTAAAAGGGACGGGAATACTTAGGCTGGAGAACGCTCTCAATCACCATGAAAGACAAAGTGTTGCCTGTTCTTGTTTTAGATCCTGATCGCTCGATACGGAACTGGATTTTGGGAGGGGTGGTGATCGCTACATTCGTCTATTTTGCGTTGCCGAAGATTTTAGGCAGCCCGATCAGCGTGAAGGGATTCAATCAGTTCAGTCCGCTCCTTGGTCTCAATCCTGATGGCTTTCGTATCTTTACAGGAGTAACTGAACTCGCTCTTGCCTTGGTTCTTTCTGGCGCACTCTTGCTGGCGCGGCCTCGGATGCTCCTTACTGTGGTTGGATATTTGATGACCTTGGCAACAATGGCAGCGGGGCTCTACATCGAATTCTTCGTAAGGGTTCAACCTGCGATGATGCTCGTAGTGATTGCTTTCGTGCTCATCATTATCGCGTTGTTTCAGCTCAAGATTTCACTTCCCAAGTTTCTGAATTGTTTCACCGCAGGCAAGGCGGGCGAGTAGTGATACACTGCGAATATCTGAGAGATAGGAGTCAGCGCTGGACTTCGGGGGGGATTTTAGGGAATCAAGGGGGAATCTTTTGTTTTTCCAAGGATTCAGGGGTAGTTCTTAAGCTTATAAGGCGCTCCTCGAACCGATTCAGCCGCCTTGCCAAAAACGTGATAATTTTTCCCCGTATGCTTGACATGGCAGGGGATTTCTCTATTTTCCGCCTCCCGCCGCGCTGAGAATGCGCTCGTAGCTCAATTGGATAGAGCGCCTGACTACGGATCAGGAGGTTAGGGGTTCGACTCCCTTCGAGCGTGCTCTCAGCGTGGCGGGATTTTTTTCTCATTCGGGATGTCGACTGGTTGGAGCCCCGGTAGGTCGACGTTTTCTGGGGCAATTGCCGGATAGAATCATAAACCAAGGAACCTAACCTTAACCTACATAACCAAAATATGAGTGCAGAACTCAAACCGGTCACCAACGAAGAGTTGTCGGCCCTAATCGATGCCGAATTCCGTGAATTCCGCGAAGGATCAATCGTTAACGGAACCATTCTCGATATCCGACCCCAGGTGGTCATCGTCGATATCGGCTACAAATCAGAGGGCGTTGTCCCTGTTGCAGAATTCGAAGACGAAGAAATCGAAGTCGGCGACGAAGTTGAAATTTTATTGGAAAAGCTCGAGGACGACGACGGAATGATCGTCCTTTCCAAGGAGAAAGCCGCTCACAAGCAGAACTGGGACAAGATTGTCGCCGTGTTCGAAGAAGGCGGTCTCGTGCGAGGCAAAGTCAAGTCGGCTGTCAAAGGCGGACTCATGGTCAACGTGGGTGTGGAAGCGTTCCTTCCTGGTTCACAGGTCGACATCATTCCTCCCAAGGATCTTTCCGAATACGTGGGCAACATCTACGAATTCAAAATCGTGAAGGTCAACGACGACCGCAAGAACATCGTTCTTTCCCGTCGTGAAGTGATCGAGGCTGAGCGCTCCGAGCGCCGCCAGAAGTTCCTCCAGACTGTTGCCGTGGGCGACAAGGTCACTGGACAGGTCAAGAACCTCACCGACTTCGGTGCGTTCGTCGACCTCGAGGGCATGGACGGACTTCTTCACATCACCGACATGAGCTGGGGCCGCATCGCGCACCCATCCGAGCTTCTCCGCATTGGCCAAGAGGTCGATGTCCAGATTCTCGAAGTGGACCGCGAAAAAGAGCGTGTTTCCCTCGGTCTCAAGCAGATGAGCGACAACCCCTGGGCCGACATCCAAGCCAAGTTCCCTATCGGAGCCGAGGTTTCTGGAAAGGTTACCAAGCTTCTCCCATACGGAGCGTTCGTCGAAATCGAAAAAGGAGTCGAAGGACTCGTGCACGTCTCCGAGCTTTCTTGGGTCAAGCGCATCACTCGCCCGAGCGATGTCCTCGAACTCGAACAGGAGCTCAAGGCAGTTGTCCTTGGCATCAGCGAAGACGAGCAGAAGATTTCCCTCGGTGTCCGTCAGTTGGAAGAGAATCCATGGGACGAGATCGAAGCCCGCTACCCCATCGGCAAGCAGGTCAAAGGAGAAATCCGCAACCTCACTGCCTACGGTGCCTTCATGGGCCTCGAAGAGGGTATCGATGGCATGATTCACGTGTCCGACCTTTCTTGGACCCGCAAGATCAACCACCCCTCCGAAATCCTCAAGAAGGGCGACGAAGTGGAAGCGGTTGTTCTCAGCATCGACAAAGAGAACCAGCGTGTGTCCATGGGCATGAAGCAGCTCGACAACGACCCTTGGTCCGACATCGACGGCAAGTTCAAGGTCGGCGACGTGGTCAAAGGCACTGTTGCCAAGATTGCGAGCTTCGGAGCCTTCGTCAGCCTCGACGGCGACATCGACGGACTCATCCACATCTCCCAGCTCAGCGAAGAGCACGTGGAGCGTGTTAAGGACGTCATCAAGGTCGGCGACGAAGTGGAAGCCCGCGTTATCAAGGTCGACAAAATCGAGCGTCGGGTTGGACTTTCCATCAAGGCGGTTGCCTACACCGACGACCAACTCGAGAAAGAAAGCCAGAGCTTCGAGACCCTCCGCCCAGCCGGCGACCTTGTGGGACTCGAGCAGGCCTTCAACCTCGCTTCTTCCTCAACTCCGGAAACGGAAGAGTGGAGCCCAAGCGAAGACGACGCCAAGTAAGCTTCTGCTCGAATTTAATTTTCAAAAAGCGTCTCGGGAAACCGAGGCGCTTTTTTGTTATGGACGAGATGTAGTGGCGGCTTTTATTGCCGCCGGATGCTGGTAGGACGAGGCAGTGGCGGGCGACAGTAAAAGTCGCCCCTCCGAGGAGACGAAGGAGTTATAGACCTGATGGAGCGGCGGCTTTTATTGCCGCCGGATGCTGGTAGGAACGAGGCAGTGGTGGGCGACAATAAAGGTCGCCCCTCCGTTAGATGAGGTCGAAGTCTTGTAGGACGGACTTGAGTTTTGGGCTGTTACCTTCGCTGAGTCCGACCAAGGGTAGTCGAAACTCATCCGCGCAGTGGCCCATCATGACCGCTGCCGCCTTAATGGGGACGGGGTTGGTGTCGAGACCCATAAGCGCCGCGAAGAGAGGGTAATACTTCTTCTGTAAGGCCAGTGCTTCTTTGTAGTCGCTGGCGAGGCAGGCGTTGACGAGCTGGACCATCACTTCGGGCACAATGTTGGCTGCGACGGAGACGAGTCCGGTCGCGCCACAAGACATGAAGGGAACGGTGAGCGGGTCGTCGCCAGAAAGGAGTTCGAAGCCTTCGGGCACTGCTTGCACGAGCTGATTGATGCGGTCAACGGAGCCGCCGGCTTCTTTTAAAGAGAGAATGTTGGTGCAATCGGTAGCCAAGCGCGCGGCGGTCTCGGGTGCGATGGCGACGGTGGAACGTCCGGGCACCGAGTAGAGCATGATAGGAAGCTTGGTAGAATCGGCGACGGCCTTGTAGTGCTGGTAGAGACCTTCTTGCGAGGGCTTGTTGTAGTAGGGGCAGACTTGCAGGGAGGAGTCGGCACCCATTTCTTCGGCGGCTTTGGTGAGATGAATGGCTTCGGCAGTGGCGTTGGCTCCGGTTCCGGCCACGACTTGCATGCGACCCGCGTTGTGCTCGATGGCAACGCGAATGATTTCGAGATGCTCGTCGGCGGTGACGGTGGGGGACTCGCCGGTGGTGCCGACGGGGACGATTCCGGTGATTCCTGCTGCGGCTTGGCGGTCGATGAGAGCGCGGAAAGCGTCGTAGTCAACGGTGCCGTTGCGGAAAGGGGTGATGAGAGCGGTGTAGGTGCCTTCGAACATGCGGGGCTTTTGGCGCATTTTTCCGCTGGGGGCAAGTCGGGATGAGTGGGAGAGCGGCAGCGTTCATCGATTTTTCACTTTCACTTCCCTCTGTTTTCACAAAGAGCCGCTTTCATGGGGACCTGATGAAGAAGAGAAACACAATGGATTATGGAAAATGGCTGGCGCACTTTGCGAAGAATCAACAGCATCGTGAAGAGCCTGATTGGAAGGCTCCCTTGGAGTTGGAGGGCCCAGCTTTCGAGACATTGAAGAGGTCTCTCCAACAATTTCAGTTGGGTGACGGGGGTGGTCCTGCTTCTCTCATTTCTTGGAACCAAAAGAATTTTTTGGGAAAGGATGAGGATCTGGAAAAGCTAGTCACTCTCTGGTTTAAGGAGGAAGAAGAGCACTCCCGCCTCTTGGGGGATGCTTTACAACGGTTCGATGTCCCTTCTATTTCGGAGCATTGGAGCTTCTCGCTGTTTTGCAAGGTTCGGCAATGGGGTGGAGTGCAGTTCGAGTTATACGCGCTTCTCCTGACCGAGATCACCAGTCACGTTTATTATCAGATGCTACGGCGTCATTGCCCTGATGCCGCGGTCAAGGGGATGTGCAAATTGATCGTTCGGGATGAGGCGGGCCATATTGCCTTTCATCGAGCTCGGTTGGCGGGAGCGGGGGGAAGTTATGGGTTGCTTTGGGAGAGCTATTTCCGAGCCCGGGGGTTAGCGGCGGGGACAGTGCTCTGGATAAACCACGGTCAGGCTTTGAAGAATTTTGGAGCGACGGATCGTGAGTTCTTCCGTGGGATCTGGCGCGGGATGACTGTTTTCATCAAAGGACTACGAAGAGAGAGGAGGCGGCAAGAAGCAGCGCAGTTGATTCGGGGGAGTTCTCGGCAAGCCTATCTTCCCAATGCGGCGATTAACTTAAAGTCTTAGTCGCCAAGTAGGGGCACATGGGGAGCCTGATTCGAGGAGGGAAGGAGTGACTCTTCAAGTGGGCACCTTATCGGGAGGAGACGTTTCGCCGATTGATTCTCCATTGGCACCAATCCTCCGTTTGCAATGATGAGCTGTTTTTGGAATTGCTTGCTGTGACTTCGGGATGGCATGCTAGAGGGGTTAATTCGCGAAATATGAGTGAGTCTAAAAATGAAAAATCCTATTGGTTTCCAGCAAAGTCGTATGGCTGGGGTTGGGGGATTCCTTCAGGATGGCAGGGTTGGTCTGTTCTTTCCGTCTTCCTCTTGGGGATTGTGGCTTTGCCGTTCATCGTGAACCCGAGCACTCATCTCTTCCTGTATCTCGTGGCTGTCACTGTGCTGACCGCGTTTCTCTTGGCGGTTTGCTACCTCAAGGGGGAGCCACCTAAATGGCGCTGGGGGAAATCTCAGCGCGACTGAGCAGGCTGCGGCAATCGAAAGTTAGAAGTTCCCTTGTAAATCGAGAATGGCAATGACGGTTTGTTCGGACCGCATTTCGACGAGTTCTGATTCCCAGTTCGGAGTCAGGTCGCTAAGATTTTGGAGAATGGAGAGCGCCTCGATCAAGGCTCTCCTTCTTTCCGCAGGCGGCTTGTCTTTGCTGGCGAGGACAAGTCCTTCTGCCATTAGAAAGTTTTTTACGGGGCTACTAGGCTTGGCTTTACTGCGGATGAGAGAGAGTTCGCTTTTTGTATAAGCTTTTGCAAACTGGTGAGCCGACGAGGAGAGTTGTTTCGCCTCGGATTTGGAGGGGAGCGGCGTCTTAGAATCGGATTTTTGCGTTTTAAGAAAGTGCAAAGCCATTGCGCCTCCAAGCAGTAGGATTCCTAATATGGTAGAAAGTGAGATCTTCACGATGGTGAGGACCTTTTATTCCTGAGGAGGGCCTTCGATCCCAAAGTAGGTGAGGTGGAGTTCCTCGCTGCCATCGTTGCGGAGTTCATGAGTCTCGTTGGGAGCCAAGGTGATGCTGGCTCCGGCTTCTAATTCATGAGCGATACCGTCGATGGTAATTGTTAAAATTCCGCTGGTGACCAAAAAGACTTCCCACATGTCATCGTGGGAGTGGGCGGAAGCGACTTGACTGGGTTGGAAAACGGAGCGCGCGAATTGGGTGATGTGGGGGACTTCTCCGTTGGCGAGGAAGACTTGCTTCTTGATGGCGGAGTTGTGGGAGACCTCGCTCCAAGGGGCATTTGCTGAGGTGATTTTCATGGAGACTGGGAGGAGGTGGTAGGGGCGGGAAGGTTGGGCTCGATTATGGGTTTGGCGGCGTTGGGAAGCGGGATGACTCCTGTATCGATGAGCCAAAAGAGAAGGGCGGCCACGAGGGCTAGTGCGATGACCAAGAGGAGGGCTTTGCGCTTGGGGAAGGGGCGTTTGTCTTTCTTTTTAGAGGGGTCGGGGAGGTAGGATTTTTGGGGCGCTTCCTCTTTGTGCTGAATTTTGGAGTCTGGTACGGGAGCTGGAATTTCTTCTTGGGTGAGGAGGGCCTGAAGCTCGGTAGCGTCTTTGGTCTGTTGGCCGAGAAGGGCAAAGACGAAGGGCGCCAGAGTGCCGAGCGCGGAAGCGATTTTTCCTTCGCCGAGTCCGGTGGATTTGGCGAGGGGAGCGATGTAGTCGGTGAGTTGTGGGCCGAGTAGCTTGGCAAGTCCTGTTTTACCACCGCGAGTGAGATCAGGGCCGTGTTCGGCAAGCATTTCGTTGGGGTCCTCTAAGATGCTGCCGTCAGTGTCGGTCAGGTATTGGGTGATAAGAGCTGACTTGGAAGGGTCGAGGGCAGCATTGTGGACGATAGAGAAGAGAGAGGGGAGCGCTTCTTGGATGAGTTGGGGCAGGACGGAACTCTCGATCCCCAGTTGTTCGGCGAGGCCGCTGAGAGTGTCAGAGTTGAGTTGTGACTGGGCGGATTTGAGAAAGTTCATGTGAAAGGAGTTCTGAGGTTGAAGCTTGAAAATTGACAACCAGAGGTGGTTTGAGTGCCTATACTGTGAGCCAAGACGGAGCCAGAGATTGAGAGCAAAATCAATGCTCCTTTGCCTCTAAAGAGGTTGTTTTCTGCTTTTGCTGCAGGGCGTTACTTAAATATGGGGTGAGGTCTAGGGATTGATTTCCGTAGACGAGAATCGGGGTCTGGGTAGTTGAAAGGGCATCGGCATCGAGGACCAAGGCTTGGTGTCCGAATGCTTTGAACAAGGTGCTAAGGAAAGGCGCGAGGTTTTCTTGGAGTCGAAGGCGTTCTTCGGGGGGTAGGCTGAGTTCGCTGCTATGAAAAAAGTAGAAAGGGCTGTCGGTCTTTAGGGTAGAAAACCTCAGGGGGGTGACTTGCACCGCCGTTGGAAGATTTTGATTGAATAGGGGGCGTTCAGGATTGAAGCCTTCTGCAATTTGGAGAGGTTTAGCTTCTTCTCGAGAGGCGCCCTCGGGAGTTCGTGTGAGGGGCTTTTTAGGAGTTAGGACAGCCTCTTTGTTAGCTCCAAATCCTACTAGCGAAGGTTTTTCTTTCCATATCGTCAGGGGGATTTGTTGCAGTAAGAGAATACAAATGAGTCCGATGAGGACGAGAAGAATTCCGTGGAGTGGTTTCATGGGTGCCTAGCGCTTTCTTCCGAAGCGTCACCGAAGGAGGCTATCCTCTTCAAATTACGCAGGATAGCGCTCGGATCTATTTCCAAGGGTTGTTCGGTGAGCGATGGCAGATAACCTATTTGAAGCCTTCAAGAACGATTTTTCCTTGAGATCGGCCGGACTCGATGAGCTCGTGAGCACTGCGGAGGTTGGGTGCGTTGATGGTGCCGAAGGTTTTGTTGAGAGTTGTTTTAATCTTACCGGAGTCGATGAGGTTGGCCGCTTTGGTGAGGAGTTGGTGTTGTTTGACCATGTCTTCCGTTTGAAAGAGGGACCGGGTGAACATGAGTTCCCAGTGCCACGAGACGCTTTTGGTCTTGAAGGGCATGATGTCGAGGGTGTCGGGATCGTCGATGATGGCGATTTTTCCCTGCGGGGCGATGGCTTCGGCGAGGGCGGGGAGATGTTGGTCGGTGTTCGTGAGGGTGGCGATGGCTTGGACGGTTGGAATGTTGAGAGCCTTCAGTTCTTGGTCCAGGGCATTGCGGTGGTTAATCACGTGGTCCGCTCCAAGGTCACGGACCCATTGTTGTGTTTCGGGACGGGAAGCGGTGGCGATGACAGTGAGGTTCGTCAGTTGCTTGGCGAGTTGAATCATGATGGATCCAACTCCACCGGCGGCTCCGATGATGAGAAGGTTGCCGGTCGAGGAAGAGCTGAACTGAAGGCGATCGAAGAGAATCTCCCAAGCGGTGATGGTGGTCAGGGGGAGGGCGGCGGCCTCGGGGAAACTGAGTGATGTTGGCATCTTGGCTACGATACGCTCGTCAACGAGATGAAGTTCGCTGTTGCAGCCAGGACGGTCAATGGCACCGGCATACCAAACTTTGTCACCGGGTTTGAAAAGGGTGACTCCGGAGCCGACCGCTTCGACGACGCCAGCGGCGTCCCAACCGAGGACGGCATATTTTCCTTCGGCTGGTTCTTGGCGGAGCCGGATCTTGGTGTCGACAGGATTGACAGAGACCGCTTCTACTCGAACGAGAAGGTTTCGACTTGTGGCTTCTGGGGCAGGAAGATCAACATCAAGAAGGGCGTTCGGGTCGGAGATGGGAAGGGATGCTTGGTAGGCGACAGCTTTCATTTTATCGAAGCCTACTATGGTCCTTTCTGAGCAGCTTGCAAAGTCGCTGTCCCAGTTCTTTTTATTGGCTCTTCTTTGTCTTCTCAAGGAAGGCGACGATGTCGGCAGGTTCGGCGCGCTTGTGGTAGTCGTGGTGGAGGAAGGACCAGACAATCTTGCCGTCTTGCCCGATGATGTAGGTGGCGACGAGGGGGAGGGTGTCGGTGCCGGCGTCGGCTCCGTTGTATTTTTTGAGGTCGAAGAATTCACCGTAGAGCTTCTCGACCTCGGGAGTGAGCTTGAAAAGGAGATCGTATTCTTGGGCTACTTGATGATTGAGATCAGTGAGAACCTCGAACTCAAGTTTGTTCTTTTCGACCGTGGAGAGGGTCTTGTCGGCGAGCTCTGGGGTAAGGGCAATGAGGGTCGCTCCAGCCTTCTGAATTTCTGGCAGGCTGTCCTGCATCGCGGCCATCGCAATATTGCAATAGGGACACCAGCCGCCGCGATACCAGGTCAGGACTACGGGACCCTTCTTGAGTTCATCGGAAAGGGTGACCTCTTTACCGGTGGCGTTCGTGAGTGTGAAGTCGGGGGCTAGGTCCCCAACTTGTTTGGCGCTCTCGACGATTCCGGCCTCCTTGACCGAAGCAATGCCCTTAGCAAACTTAGCCTTAATCTCAGGGCCCATCTTCGAACCATTGGTCTCGCGGGCGATCAATTGTTCACTGAGAGACTGCCCGAAACTCGGTGAAGCTCCTACGAGAAGAGTGGTGAGGGCTGTAGTTAGGAAGGTTTTCGTATTCATGACCATTGATGTGGAGCTGGTGCTTCCAGCTTCTTTCTTAGTTGTCTCCCGCCATGGTGCCGGGATCGAGGGCGAGGGCGAGTTGGTTGGCGTCGATGCCAAGTTCGTCGAGGCGCTCGGCGCAGAGATCGCGTACGGTGCGGCCGGTGGCGACGCTTTCTTTGGCAATCTTGCTGGCGGGCTCGTAGCCAATGATGGGGGCGAGGCTGGTGACCATGGAAAGGGAGTTCTCAATGAGGGACTCGCAACGTTCTTTGTTGGCGACGATGCCTTGCACGCACTTTTCATCGAAAATGGCGGCGACGTTGGCTAACAAGCGAGTAGACTGAAGAACGGCGTCAATCATGACGGGCATGAAGACGTTGAGCTCGAAGTGTCCGTTGGCGCCAGCCCAAGTGACGGTGCTGTGGTTTCCGAAGACGCGAGCGGAGACCATGGTGACTGCTTCTGCCATCACAGGATTGACTTTGCCGGGCATGATGGAGGAGCCGGGTTGTGTAGAGGGAAGTGAAATCTCACCGATGGAGCAGCGAGGGCCAGAACCTAACAGGCGGACGTCGTTCGCAATTTTGTAGAGGCTGGTGGCGATGGTGTTGAGCTGGCCGTGAGCTTCGACGAGGGCGTCTTTGGCGGCTTGAGCTTCGAAGTGATTCTCAGCTTCGATAAAGTCGATACCGCTTTCTTCTGCGATGATGGCGATGGCCTTTTTGGGGAAGTCGGGATGGCAGTTGAGGCCGGTGCCGACGGCGGTGCCACCGAGGGGAAGTTCGAAGATGGCATTGAGGGCTTTGTGGGAGCGGTCAAGGGAGCGTTCGACTTGCTTTGCGAAGCCGGAGAACTCTTGCCCGAGACGCACAGGAGTGGCGTCCATGAGGTGGGTGCGGCCAATCTTGAGAACGTCGTGGAATTCGTGTGCCTTTTGCACGAGCGATTTGTGCAGGCCTTCGAGCGCGGGGATAAGGAGATCCTTGAGCGCCATTCCGGTGGCGATGTGCATCGCGGTGGGAAAGGTGTCGTTGGAGGATTGGCTCTGGTTAACGTGATCGTTGGGGTGGACGCCGCAATCTGGGGCGATTTGCTTGGCGCGGTTGGCGATGACCTCGTTAGCGTTCATGTTGGTCGAGGTGCCGGAACCGGTTTGGTAGGTGTCGACGGGGAAGTGTTCGTCGTGCTTGCCTTCGAGTACTTCGCGCGCGGCTTGTTCGATGATGGCGGTTTTGTCTGTATCGACGACTCCGAGTTCGCCGTTGGCGCGGGCGGCAGCGAGTTTGATGAGTCCATAGGCGTGAACCATCAAGGGATCGACAGGGCGGTGGGAGACTGGGAAGTTGAGGACGGCGCGCTGGGTGGAGGCTCCGTAGAGGGCTTCGATAGGGACGGCCATTTCGCCCATAGAATCGCTTTCAATGCGTGTTTCAGACATGCCGATAAGAGACCAGAAACCAAGGAGCAGAGTCCAGACTGAACCGAGAACTTTTGGAGAAAGTTTGCGAGAGCGTTGGCCTTGTTCGCTTGCCTCGATCCAGAGGGCGGCCTAAAGATGGGCTATGCGATTTTTTATTCTTGGTCTGATCTGTATGGGTTCCGTGATTCCCTTGGGCTATGCGGCGGAGGAGAAGGCTGAGGTAGCGCAAGCTCGGGAGGTGGAGAAGGGGGATGGTTTCGAGCAGCTTCGTGGCGAGTTGGAAAAGCTCTGGGCGGACCGCAAGTTTGGGAAGGCGGCGGAGCAGTGTGACGTCTATCTTTCGGAAGAGGGTCTTGATGCTGAGCAAAAGCAGGCGGCTCTCTCTTTGCAGTATTTTTCGCTGATGCGTGCGCGCGATTTCGCAAAGGCCTCCAAGACCGCGCAGGCGCTTCATGATGAGGAGCCGACGACGACTCTTGGCAAGCAAGCGATGGGCCTCAAGCAGCGTGCGAATGCAGCCTTGGCGGCGGTTGATGAAAAGCCCAAGCCGGTGAAGCCTGTTCAGCCCAAGAAGGAAAAGCCTGCGGCAAAGCCTAAGAAGGAAAAGGCAAAGGAAGCAGCCAAGGCGGAGAAGGTGGTCTCGAAGGAGAAACCCGAGAAAGTCTCAGGTCATCAGCAGTCCTTGCAGGCTCTTGAGGCGAGTCACCTGAATTTAGCGAAGGCGGAAAAGGCTTTTACGAAGGCAGAATCTGATTTGGCTGCGGCCCAAGCTGCTCACAACGAGGCTCACAAGGCAGAAGCTACCGCGCGCGAACTCGCGCAGAAAAAGGAGGTGCAGGAGTCAGAGAAGAAAGTCGCAGCCAAGAAGCCCAAGGCAAAACCAGAAGCGCCCAACGCGAAAAAAGTGGAAGCGACTCCTCAGGTGGATGCCTTTGAAAAACGCGCTGCAGATCTTCGACAGAAATCTGAGGAGCTTCGCAAGAAAGCTGAAGAGTTGCGTCAGGCGGCCGAGGAATAGTTGTCGGCTTGCACGATTTGAATTTGACTAATCCACCGCCAAGCTGCGTCCTATCGCAGTAATGAAGAATAGATTATTGGCAGCGGTTGGAACGCTGGGACTTTTGGTGGGTGCTGCGCAAGGGGAGCTCAAGTGGTTGAGCGACTTTGAAGAAGGAAAAAAAGCGGCTGCGGAGTCGGGTAAAACGATGCTCGTTGATTTTACCGGTTCAGACTGGTGTCATTGGTGTATCAAGCTGAAGGAGGAGGTTTTTAGCCAAGAAGCCTTCGAGGTGGCTGGTGATAAGTATGTCTTAGTCGAACTCGATTTTCCTCAAGCTGAGGGCGTGATTGCTCCCGAGCAACGGGCTAAAAACGAGGAGTTGGCTCAGAAACTAGGGGTCCAAGGATTCCCGAGTGTCTTGCTTTTTGATGAAAAGGGCCGTGCGTTTGCGCGCACAGGCTATGAGGCGGGGGGACCGGAAGCCTATCTGAAGCATCTCGAAAAAATCAGTAAGCCTTTTACTGATCTCAAGGCGGCTGAAGGAGATGCGCGTAAAGGAGCTTTGGTAGCCTTTTTACGAACTCTCGCGGGAGTTGAGATTGAAGAGCATTTCAGCGCTGAATTAGCGGAACTTGCGAAACTCGATCCCGAAGATGAGACGGGCATGATTGCCGAGATGGCGACTGCTAAGGCCATGGCTACCTTCGAAGAGAAGGTCGAAGAAAACCTCGCTGCTGGAGATTTTGATGCTGTCCTGAAGCAAGTGGACACCTTCCTCGCCGAGCACGATCCTCAGGGGGAAGAGAGACAGCACATTCTGATGGGGCGTGTCATGGTTCATGTGGAGCGAGGCGAACAAGAAGAGGCTTTTGCCGAGATTGATAAAATGGCGACCTTCGCACCTGAGTCAGAGTTCACCCAGAATGTTGAGCAGATTAAGAAGAGCATTTCTGAGCATTTGGAGTTGAAGGCCCAAATGGAAAAAGAGGCGCAGGAGCAGCCTGCAGAGGTAGAGTTGCCTGGAGAGCCCAGTGTTGTTGAGGAGGCTGAGGCTGCAGAAAAGCCTAAGGCTCCGACCGTGAATCCAGAGCCTGTTGTTGAATAATCAGAAGAACAATAATCATTTGAACAGTTTTCTCTTGACCGGTTGTCAGGAGGGGGCTAAAACCTTTGGCGAACTCAAAAAGTATCGTCATGGTCACCGTAGCTGAAGAAAAACCAAAAATGTCTGAAAAGTCCCCGAAAGCAAAATCATCCCGCGCCGCTGCGATTGATGATAAGATCCAGCAGGCTCGAGTGAAGAATCTCGACCTTGCGATTACCCAAATCCAGAAAGATTTTGGCGAAGCCGCCATCATGCGTTTGGGTGACGACACTCGAATGGATGTCGACTCGATTCCTACTGGTAACCTACTCATTGACCGTGCTCTTGGAGTGGGTGGGCTGCCACGTGGCCGTATCATCGAGGTCTTCGGTCCAGAAAGTTCCGGTAAGACAACCCTCACTCTCACCGCGATTGCGCAGGCGCAAAAGGCGGGCGGACTGGCAGCATTTATCGACGTGGAGCACGCGCTTGACCCCTCCTACGCTCGTAAGTTGGGGGTGAACACGGACGATCTTTTGATTTCCCAGCCTTCTTCAGGTGAGGAAGCCCTGCAAATTTGTGAGACTCTCGTGCGCTCGAACGCTCTCGATGTCGTCGTTCTCGACTCGGTTGCGGCATTGGTGACGCGTCAGGAATTGGACGGCGAGATTGGTGATACCACTGTCGGCGCCCAAGCACGCTTGATGAGTGCGGCGATGCGGAAGCTGACCGCGAATATTTCCAAGGCTCGCACGGTCTGTATTTTCACGAACCAGATCCGCGAGAAAATTGGAGTGATGTTCGGTAGTCCTGAGACCACTCCTGGTGGTCGTGCGCTCAAGTTCTTTTCTTCGGTGCGGATTGATATTCGTCGCATTGGCCAGATTAAGGGAACCGATGGCGTGGTAACGGGAAGTCGCACCAAAATTAAGATGGTGAAGAACAAGGTGGCTCCTCCTTTCACGGAGGCCGAGTTTGACATCATGTATAACGAGGGAATTTCTTCAGTGGGCTCCTTGTTGGATCTCGCGCTTGAGTTCGGAATCGTCCAGAAGCGAGGAAGTTGGTTTAGTTACGACGGTAACCAACTGGGCCAAGGGCGTGATGGAACCAAGAATGCGCTCAAGGAGAATGAAGAGCTTTACCTCGAAATTGAGGACAAAGTGAAAGCCGAAATGGCGAAGTAGTTTTCGATTAGGGACTGAACAATCTCATAACATGGGCTCTCGACATGATGTCGGGGGCCCTTTTTTGTCGAGAGGGCATTGGGGCCGAACCGGCACTGAGAGCGCTGGTCTGTGACCGGCCCTGCTGGACCGTAGTGTCGGACCGTTGTATCGGACCGTTGGGGCCGGTCAAAGACCGGCGCTCCCAGTAGGAAGCACTTTGTAATAAGCGAGCTAGTCTAAGAATAAGCCACGGCAGTCCTGAAAATCCGATAACCTTCGCGCTTCCCCCACTGGCTGAAGCTGGTTATGAGACCGCCATGCGAATTCTTACCGGACTCCAGCCGTCAGGGAAACTCCACATCGGCAACTACTTTGGAGCCATGGAGCCTGCGGTGCGCCTTCAGGATGAGGGGGAGGCTTTTTACTTCATTGCCGACTATCATGCGATGTCGTCGACGTCAGATCCCGCGGCGTTGCGGGAGAATGTCAGGGAGCTGGCTATCGACTTTCTAGCTTGCGGTTTGGATCCAGCGAAGGCGTTCTTCTTTCGGCAGTCCGATGTGCCCGAGGTGAATGAATTGGCCTGGATTCTATCGACAGTCTGTCCGATGGGGCTTTTGGAGAGGTGTCACTCGTATAAGGATAAAATTGCGAAAGGACTTTCCGCGAATCATGCTCTCTTTGCCTATCCAGTGCTAATGGCGGCAGATATTCTACTCTATGATGCTAATCTGGTGCCGGTAGGGGAGGACCAGAAGCAGCACTTGGAAGTGACGCGAGATTTGGTTGGCAAGATCAATGACCAGTTCGGGGAGGCGACTTTGGTGCTACCGGAAGCGCGCATTCGGGATGAGGTTGCGAAAGTGCCTGGCCTGGATGGGCAGAAAATGTCGAAGAGTTACAACAATACGATCCCAATTTTCGGAGCGCAGAAAAAAATGCGCAAACTGGTGATGAAAATCGAGACGGACTCGACTCCGCTTGAGGCTCCCAAGCCTACCGAAAATTCCATCATTCTCGACCTCTATCGCTTCTTTGCCAACGAGGCTGATCAGGCCCAGCTCAAAGCTGATTTTGAGGCGGGCGGATTCGGTTATGGCGATTTGAAGCAGCGCCTCTTCGATGCCTATTGGGACCACTTTACCCCCATGCGAGAGCGCCGTGAAGAGTTAGAAAAGGATGACGCCTATGTTGAGAAAGTTCTCGCTGACGGAGCGGCTCGAGCTCGCGAAGAGGCAGACGAGGTGCTGACTCGGGTTCGAAAAGCAGTGGGCTTACGTTAGAGGGGTCCTCTAAAAGTGGGATAGACCGCGAGCTTTTACTTGGCCCTACCGGTAGGACGATTGCAGTGGGGCCTCGACTTTTTCGGGGGAACCGAGCTGAAGACTCGCGTTCCATTGTCCGTTAAGACTTCGGAAGTGTGACTTGAAGAACGGTGCAATCTTTCTTGGCGCTGAGTGGTGGGCAACCCTTCGGTAAGAGAAGAAAATCGCCTTCGCTGTGAATCTCTTTAGCAGAGGCAAGCTGACCTTTCACCACCGCTAAAATGGAAAAGGTGTTTTCATCCGGGTTGGAAAGAGATTCCCCGGCAGCGACCTTGAGTTCATCTGTTTGGAAGTATTCGCAAGTGGCGAGAGTGTTGCCAATGGGAGTGTCCATGTCGGGTTCGAAGTCGTCGAAGTCGATAGAGGCAAGAGACTCATCGATGTGAAGCTCGCGTGGCTCGCCATCAAGTCCAAGACGGTTCCAGTCGAAGACGCGGTAGGTGGTGTCGGAGTTTTGCTGAATCTCGAAAATGAGGTTGCCTCCTCCAATGGCGTGAAGACGACCGGAGGGAATGAAGATAGACTCGCCCTCTTTAGGGACAATACGATGAACGTAGTCGGCGACGGTACCTTCTTGGATGGACTGTTCGAATTGTTGGCGGGTGACTCCATTCTTAAGGCCGATGTAAAGGCTGGCTCGCTCTTCGGCCCCAGCGAGATACCACATTTCAGTCTTGGGTTCGCCGTTGAGGGAAGGCGCGAGGTCGACGGGAGGGTGAACTTGGATGGAAAGGTCGTCTTGGCAGTCGAGAATTTTGATGAGGATAGGGAAGCGCTCGGAGTCGGGGAGGCCTTCGCCAAAGATTTCAGCTCGGTGGTTGGTCCAGAGTTCGTTCAGGGTTTTGCCGTTGAAGTTGGCGGAAGTGACCACGGACTGGTCTTCAGCTCGATCGACAAGTTCCCAAGATTCTCCATAAGGCTGTTCGTCCGGGAGAGTGCGCGCATAGCGGGACTCAAGTACACGGCCGCCCCAGACACGGGTTTTGTAAAGGGGTTGAAAGGTGATGGGTGATGTGCTCATTGGGGTGAGAGTAGCAGGTCAATGCAGGGCGACAATCTTGATAGCTTTCATTTTGGGGGGGTGAGTTGGTGTTTCGAGTTTCAACGCAGAATCACAAAGGGCGCGGAGTGAGCACGGAGAGGAGAATTTTGAACCGCAAAGAGGCGAAGATGCAAAGGACGGGGCTTTGGATTTTGGGGTTGAGGGGAGCTTGAGTTGTCTTCTTGTCGTCCGAAGGTGAAGGGGGCATCTTGAGGGCGTGAAATTTCTGGTGATGTTTTTTTCGATGGCCTCCTTTGTAGGAGCTGCGGACTATTATCTGAGTCCCACTGGAGATGATGGGGATTCTGGGGCGATAGGAACTCCATGGAAGACGTTTGCCTTTGCTGCGGGAGAACTGGAGGCGGGGGATGCCTTATTTTTACGGGAAGGAGTTTATGCGGAACGACTCGTGTTTTCGGGTAAGGCTGGGACGTTCGTTGACCCGATTGTGGTGAGAAGCTTTCCAGATGAGATTGCGGTGATTGATGGCACGTCTTTGACAGTTCCGTCAGGGGGACGAGTAGGTTTGGTGTCGATTCTGAATAGTAGTCATGTCCACGTGAAGGACCTAGAGATTCGGAATTATGCCACGGCAGCAAGTGCGAGCACCCCGGTAGGAATTTTGGTGGAGGGGAGTGGGGTGGGAACGCAGATTTCGGGCTGCCATGTTCATCACATTCAGCAAAATAGTACCAGCCTGTCGGCCAATGGATTTGGAATCGCAGTATACGGAACGTCGAGTAGTCCGATTGATGGTTTGGTTTTGAAAGAGAACGAAGTTTCTGATTTGCGAACGGGACAAAGTGAGTCGGTGGTTTTGAATGGAAATGTGACGAACTTCACGGTGCGGGGTAACCGTGTCCATGATTGCAACAATATCGGCATCGACTTTATTGGGTATGAAGGAAGCGCTCCCTCTGGGGTCGATCGGGCAAGGGACGGGGTTTGTAGTGAAAATGTGGTGTACGATATCGACTCCGCCTTTAACCCTGGCTACGGGGGCGGCTTCACGACTGGGGGTGGTGATGAGTCGGCAGCAGGTATCTATGTGGATGGCGGAACGCGTATTGTGGTGGAGCGCAATCAGGTCTATCGCTGTAACTTTGGGATTGAACTAGCGAGTGAGAATGCGAGCGGGTTCACCGATGAAATTGTGATGAGAAACAATTTACTGCATCACAACTTTGGGCCGGGGATTATTATGGGTGGCTATGATGCGCTGCGGGGAACGACGCGGTTGTGCAAGGTCTCTAACAATACTCTTTTTCGCAATGATTCTCGGGTGACTTACGGTGGTCAAATTGCGCTGCAACATTTTCTGGAGAACAACACCTTTAAGAATAATATCCTGTGGGCGAATACGAACACCGGACAGATGGTGATTCACTACGTGGAAGGCGGGACAGCTGCCCAGCGGGCCTTCTCATCGACCAATGTCTTCGACTACAATGTCTATTTCTGGGAAGGGGATGAGGGAGACATCGAGTTTGGATTGAACGAGTCGGGTAGCAACGCTTCCTTTAATGGTTTGGCCGCTTGGAGGGGGGCGGTCGGGGGTGAGGTGAACTCTAGCTTTCACGATCCAGAGTTTGTTGTTGCGGTGCCTTGGCAGAGTCCATTGGCGACCAACTTTGAGCTTGCGGAAACATCTTACTGTAAAAACTTGGGTGAGCCTTCGCCTCCCTTCACTCCGGCAGGTGGGGAGAAGGACTTTGCGGGCGCTAGTCGCGTCGCCGATGGAAGGGTTGATGTGGGATGTTATGAACTTCTCAGCGCGCTGCAGTCGTGGCGGGATGGGTATTTC
Organism: Roseibacillus sp.; assembly: GCA_051251855.1. Taxonomy (GTDB): domain Bacteria; phylum Verrucomicrobiota; class Verrucomicrobiia; order Verrucomicrobiales; family Akkermansiaceae; genus Roseibacillus. Next base: position 433,619 of record JBPOGI010000004.1, on the reverse strand, counting down.
GAGGATCCTGATGGGACTTCGCTAGCAGGAGACGGGCAAGATCAGGATGGCGACGGAGTACCCAATCTCATCGAATATTCGCAGGGAATGAATCCCACCGAGGCCGATGCACTATTGGCCCCCAGTATGTTTCTGTTGGCGAACGAGGCGCAATTTCAATTCCGAAAAGAGGCGAATGAATTGACCTACCAAGTTCTGACGTCAACTGATTTGAGTGTATGGTCCGATGTAACTGCCAGCGAAGAAAACGACGGAAGTGGGCTTTTTTGGTATTCTACTTCTCTCGCAGGCGGGGACGACTCTCGCTTCTTTCGGCTTGCAGTGAGCTATTGATGGCAGCAGATGACTTCTTGTGGTGAGGGAGGGAAAAAGGCAGCATGGGAAAGATGAGGTTCTTTGTTCTTTGGCTGCTGCTGGTGTCGGTTCTTCAGGCGGAGGAAGAGTTGTCGATTGAGGCCTTTTGGCTGGGTCCCGAGCGGTTTCGGATGGAGCTGGCGCCAGAGTATGATGATGAGATGCCAGAACGGGTGGCTGCTGAGGTGAAGCCTGAGGAGAGCCGGTTTATCCATGAGGGCGATGTGCTGTGGGACTTGTCAGAACATTATCGGCGTTGGGATATTGGCGCGGCCGAGGGCTGGATTGTTTACAATGAGACAACGGGATATTTGGTGGCCAAAGCTCCAGCCCATGAGCTGAGTATTTTAGAACTAAGACATAAGGTGGATATAATACCCAAGACTGTTCGTTTGGGAGTGGAGGTATTTGATGTTGAGGAAGCAAGCCTAGGGTGGACTGACTGGCAGAAAAAATGGGACGGAATAGAGAAGCGGCTACTTTTTGGAATAGCGGGCGTTGGCAGAAGTGGGGAAGTTGGAACTCAAAAATTCAAGGGGCCAGAGGGGTTGGAATGTGAACTCGAATTCCAGTCAACGCTGGACCACCAAGACGGTTTTCATGATATTCAATTGGCTTGGAGCTTTGGGACTAAGTCCTCGAAGTATGCTCTCAACACGGGTCTAGTGATTGCCGACCAAGCGTCCTATTTTTTGGAGTTGGGGGTCATTGACGAAGGTGGTGTTCGAGTGGCTCGATTGGTGCCCGAGACAATTCTCGTTGGTGGTCCCCCCATGCATGATTGGCATTTGTTTGAAATAGAAAAGGAGGTGCCTGAGGTGCTTCTGAATCGAGGATTTGGCAGAAGATTACGATGTGATGAAGGTGGCAGGTATTTGTGCTTTTGGGACGTTGGAAGCGTAATGTCGGTGCACTTGCATGAACCAAGTTTTGATGATCCCTTTGCGGACGATGATAGTGAGGAAACATCTATTCCAGAGCTTGCAGCCGAAGAAAAATTGCCTTCTATCCTTCGGAAATACTTTCCACCGCAGAAGTGGGTAGATTCTCGGAAATCCTTGGAGGACTCTGGGGTGGATTTGGTCGAGGAAGATTTCGTTTACTACGGAAGATTGCAGGGGTTTCTGGTCGCTGGACTCCGGAACAAGGACCAGCTCGAACTCGTTGATCAGATGTTGTCGGAATTGCATTGTGGAGCACCTAAGAATTTTCAGACCTGTTTTTCCCTGCTGGTCGAGAGTGGAGAAGAAAGGAAGATGCTTGCAAAATCGATTTTGTCGGGGCGGAGCGGCGAAACCACCGAAGTGAATTGGAATTGGGAATCAGGAAAATGGAAATTGGAAGCGCAGCCAACCATAGGAGGGGAGGGAGTCCTATACGATGCGCGCTTGTTGAGCGATTTCGATGACCAACAAAAGTTCCAGTTCAGCAGTGGAGTGACCTATCGTGAAGGTGTGCATCAGGAATTCCTTCTGAAGAAAACAGAAGATGAACGCTATATTCTGAGACTGGAGATGGTCTTGGTTGACGCCTTTGGTCAGGTTATTAAAGAGTAGAGAAAAGGAAGAGAGCCTTGGTGCGAAAGCGAAGTTTACCTCTCCGTGCGCTATTGCACCGCAAACTTAATTGTCGCGCTCGATGCCACCTCGCCGTTGAGCAAGCAACGGCATTCCGCTTGGCCGATGCCGCGGCGGAAGGAAACGATTTCGGCTTCGATGAAGAGGGTGTCGCCTGGAGTGACGGGCTTGCGCCATTTCACTTTGTCGGCAGACATGAAGTAGCCGACTTTGCCTTGGTTCTCAGGGATGCGAAGGACGAGCACGCTGGCGGTTTGGGCCATGGCTTCGAGTTGGAGGACACCGGGCATGACCGGGTGACCGGGGAAGTGACCTTGGAAGAAGTCTTCATTGAAGGTGAGGTTCTTGATCGCGGTGCAGGTCTTGTCGGTGAAGTCGATGACGCGGTCGATGAGAAGGAAGGGGTAGCGATGGGGGAGGATCTTGAGGATGTCGGTGACGTGAAGCACTGCTTCTCCTTGGGGAATGATGACTGGGGGGATAAAGGTCATCATCTTAGCATACTCTTTCTTCAAGAGCGCAGCCATTTTGGCATTAGGTCCGTGCCCTGGTGCGACGGCGATAACGTGTCCGAGGATACGTTTCCCGCCGAGCATGAGGTCGCCGATAAGGTCGAGGGTTTTGTGGCGGGCGAACTCGTTGCCAAAGCGGCGCGGCTCTTTGGACATCACATTTTCGCCCCGAATCACGACTGCGTTTTCGAGTGAGCCGCCTTTGATAAGCCCTTTTTCTAACAAAGGTGCCACATCTTCGTAGAAGGTGAAGGTGCGAGCGGGGGCGATCTCCTTTTCGTAAAACTCTGGGGTTACCTCGCAGCTAAAGTGCTCGGTGTGAAGGTCGTTGCGACCCACGTTAGTGACAGTGAGGCGGAACTTGTTGTCGGGAACGATGGTGATGAGGGAGCCATTTCCTAGGTCGAGGTGAAGAGGCTCGCGAATGTGCCAAGTTTTGCGGGGAGCTTCTTGTTCTTGGATGCCGGCTTGTTTGATGAGCTCGACGAAGGGGGCTGAAGATCCATCAGCGATGGGAGGCTCGTTGGCGTCCATCTCGATGAGAGCATTGTCGATACCCATACCGACAAGGGCGGAGATGACGTGCTCGACCGTATGGACCCGGGTGGACCCGACGGAAAGGGTGGTTGCGCGCTCGACGGTTTCGACCAAATCAACATTGGCAGGGATAAGAGGTTTGTCCGGGAGGTCCACGCGGCAGAAGACGAATCCGTGGTCTTCAGGAGCGGGCTTGAGGGTGAGAGTGACTTTTTCACCGGTATGAAGGGAAGTGCCTTCTAGTGAAGCGGGCGCGGCGAGAGTGTTTTGCATGTCGGCCATGGGGGCCGATTAATGGGGAGGTCTGGGCTTTTTGAATAGTGAAAAGTGAGACAAGTCTCAAAGGTGGTCAAAGTGTGGGGTTGCTGAGGCGCGTGAAGGCGGATTGTTTTAGAACATGGCGAAGCTATGTGAGATCGTGGAGTTTTTGGATAGAGAACTGAAGACAGCGGAGGTCCCGGACTACTCGGGTGCTCACAATGGGCTGCAACTCGAGAATGGGGGAGAGGTGAATAAAGTCGCAGTCGCGGTTGATGCAAGTTTGGCTGCGATTGAGAAGGCTGTTACCGAGGAGGCGGATCTTCTCGTTGTTCATCATGGATTGTTTTGGCAGGGAGTTCAGATGTTGACGGGAGGACAATTCCGAAAGCTTAAATCGGCCTTTGATGGTGGGTTAGCTATCTATAGCAGTCATATCCCGCTCGATATTCATCCTGAGTGGGGGAACAACGCGCTTTTGGCGGCAAGTTTAGGGCTTTCAGTAGAGGAGAAGTTTCTTCCTTGGAAGGGGATAGAATTGGGGCTTGCTGGCCAATGGGATGGGACCTGGGGTGAGCTTGAGGAAACCATTGCAAAAGAAGTTGGCCCTCTCATTTCGTCAACTCGTGCCAGAGAGAAGGTGGGAAAGTTGGGAGTTATCACTGGAGGAGCAGGAAGCGAGGTCGAATTGGTTGCGCGGGCTGGAATCGAAACCTTTTTAACTGGGGAGGGTCCCCATTGGAGTTTTCCGCTCGCAGAAGAGTTGGGGCTCTCGGTGATTCACGCGGGTCACTACGCTACGGAAACCTTTGGAGTCAGGAAAATTGGAGACGTTCTGAAAGAAAAATTTGGGCTAAAAAGCACGTTTCTCGAGCTGCCAACGGGCTTGTAGGAGTTTGTTGGCTCCTATTTTATTAATAGTAAGATGGTTATGTTTCTGAGTATTTCTCAAGTCCGAAGTAAAATCGTTGAAAAGGAACTGAAAAAAGCCTTGCGGTCTGTTAGTTAGGCAAGTAAAACGTTCTTTGAAAGCGCGGGTATAGCTTAATGGTAAAGCTCCAGCCTTCCAAGCTGATCATGAGGGTTCGATTCCCTCTACCCGCTTTCCCCCTACAATCTAAAACAGTTCACCCTAGGAGAACAAATTATGAAAAGAACACTGAAATTCGCTCTCGTGTCCGCCTTTTTGGCTGCCACCCCAGCGGTCCTCGCGGCCGATTCGGAAAAGAGCTGCAAAAACATCCAAGCTTTTGTTGCTAAGGCAGTAAAAGCAGACGAAGCGAAAGTCCTCGAAGTTGTCGAAGCGCAAGTTTCCGCAAATTCTGGTTGCGCTTGTGAAGTTGTAAAAGCTGCTATCATCGCGACTGAAGCTGATAAGGACCTTGTCCGCCAAATTGTTGAAGTGGCCGTTGTTGCTTCTCCTGATGAAATGGTTCTCATTGCTCAGTGCGCTGTTGCAGTTGCTCCTGACTCCGTAAGCGAAGTTCAGAAGGTTTTGGCTTCTTTTGATCCTCAAAGCGGTGAAAGTGCTGGAAGTTCTAAAGGTGGTCTCAGTAAAGGTGGCCTCGATAAGGGTAATGCCATTGAGCCTATCGCAATTGGCGATCCTCTCGACGGCCCTTTGGTTAAGGGTGGTCCCGGTGGTGACCCGTTTTATGAAACTTTCTTCCATCCACCTTCCGAAACTCCTGACGATTTTTCTCCAACAGAGGACTAGCGCCTAGAATCAAATTTCGAATTATATTTTAAGATGAATTTATTTACAAAATCAGTTTTTGCAGGGCTTCTTCCTTGTGCCGCTGTGTCCGCTCAAGGGCTCTACAGTATTGCTCCAAATGATGACGAGGCGGACAGCAGTCTTCCTTTGACTTACATTGTGGGTGCGAATTTCGGGTATGACGACAATCCAACGCCTCTGTTCGACGGAGGTGCTGACGGTTCTTCTTACGTTGGCGGATTTGTTCAAGCAAATATGGCTAGTGTCTCTCCCCAAACTACTTGGGAAGTGTTCGCCCGCCTCGGAGTTCGTTACTATCTGAACGATATTGATGGGGCTAATGTGGATTCTACGACTTTCGATGCTCGGTTGGGCCTCAACTTCACTCATCGCTTCAGTGAGCGTCTTCGCTTCTCTAGCCGTAATCTTTTGGCTTTGGAAAATGAGCCAGATTTCGGTTATGGCTTTGGTGGTGACCGTCGTGTGGGTGAATATTTCCGCTATAGTAGTAACAATTCCGTCGGCTATCGTTGGTCAGACCGTTTGGGAACCCAGACAGGTGTGACTTTTGGTGGAGTGAGCTACAATGACATTGATGATTCTGACTACACTCAGGTTACGTTTCGTCATGACTTCCGTTACCGTCTGACTCCTGCTACCGTTGTAACTGCTGGATATCGTTATGGTGTGACTTCTAATGATGGCGATAGGCGCGGCGACGCGACATCACATTATCTCGTTGGAGGTGTTGAGCATAGGCTGAGTCCAACCAGCGCTGTCGTCTTTCGTGCAGGTGTTCAAGTTAACGAGCCCGATGGTGGCGATTCCCGCACACGTCCTTTCTTCGAAGGCGCATTGCGGTCAAGTCTGACAGAGCAGCTGAGCACTAATGTTTTCGTTCGCTATGCAAACGAGAACTGGAACCGAGGTTTTGTTTCAGATGGCATCGTTCATCGCTTCGAGCAGAACCAGACCCTCCGAATTGGAGCCAAGGCGACCTACGCGCTTAATCCACGACTTAGTCTTTTCGGAGGCTTAAACTACGTGTTGACTGATTATGAGGATCTTGCTGATGGAAGTGGACCTGGTGCTCAAGAGGGTGGTGAGGGATTGTTGAACCTAAACACAGGGTTTAGTTATCAGATGTCTGATAACCTTTACCTAACAGGCTCTTACAACTTCACGACTTCTGTTTCTGACTTCGATGACCGTGAATATGATCGTAATCGCGTCCAATTAGGAGTGCAGGCAACTTTCTAAGTTTCCCACTACAAAATCTGAACAAATCAACCCCTCCGGTGTCACTTACCGTGGGGGTTGATTTTTTTTTAATCCTAGCGTAAAGCGCCCCAAGCAACTGCTGCATCCAAATACAAATGAGCTCTAACCCTCAACCTTCCAACGAAGCCTCCCTCCATGCCATTGACTACTGGCAGGTACTTCGGAATCGATATGGAATTATTCTTCTGACTTTTCTGCTCGTTTTTTTAACAGCGGCCGTAATTACTCGGGTGATGCCCAAGAAGTATTCCAGCACCGCAGTAGTGCAGGTAAATAATCCTGGGCAGGGATTCGGATCCAACTTAGGGATCTTGGAATCAAGACAGTATTTTGCAACTCAGTTTGAGGTGATTAGTGCAGCGAAGACATTGAAAATCGTCGCTGACTCTCTCGACTTAAAAAATAAATGGGGACGGGATGAGGACTCAGTTGTTTCTGCGCTAAAAGGAATGGTATCGACAAAGCAGAGAACAGGAACTGACCTGATCGAGATTACGGTCTTACATATTGATGCTGAGGTTGCCCGCGAAGTGGCGGCTGAAGTTGCAACGGCCTATCAAAATCGAAGAAATCAGGAAGAGTCGCAGCGAGCTGAGAATCAACTTGATGCTCTTGATGCGGAAATTGAGGACCAAAAGGACAAGGTAGAGGCGAAGCGTAAAGTCTTAGATACAATAGTAAGGATTACTGGGAGGCCCTATTTTGAGGGATCACATAATAGTCCTCAGACAACGGAGACTCAGCTCAAAATGATTGCAGAGCGGAATGCCTTCGACATGAAAAAGAATAGAGATCAGTATAAAATCTATCTCGATCGACTTAAGATTCTCGATAGCGACCAACTTTTGCGCTACGCGGCTGAACTCCCTGTTGATAACAACTCAGTCAGGCAGCTACATGGTGAGTTTCAAAGCACAGGTAGAGAATTGGAGGCAATGAAAGCAACAGGTCTTGGCGAGAGGCATCCGTTAGTGAATGTTCAAAAAGAAAGGCTCTCGGGGTTGAGAACTGACCTTGATGCAGCGGTCTCTACACTACGAGAGAGTCTACAAACTAACTATGAGATGATCTCTGAGCAATTGCTCGTGATGGAGGGAACTCGGGAGGAGAAGGATGCAGAGCTTGTTGATCTGGCTACTGAAATGCACGACTACCGCGAAGCCACTCGGGACTATGAGTCTTCATTAGCTCTTCTTCAGGAGCTTAAGTTGAAGCATTCCTCTGAGCGGGTTGGATTACGATCGCCAAGGGAGCCGATCACGATTCAAGAAGACCCTAAGGAGGGTCTAAAGCCTGTGAGCCCAAAAGTGACTCTCAATCTGGTGCTGGGTGCGGTGATTGGACTTATCTTTGGAATCGCGATTGCGTTCTTTTTGGAATACATCGACACCTCCGTGAAGAGCTTGGAAGACGTCGAACGATTTCTTCAAGTTCCAGTCTTGGCAGTGATTCCAAAGGATGTGGGAGTTCTTCACAAGCAAAGTGGAATGAGCCCCGATGCCGAGGCTTATCGTATTCTCAGAACGAACATTGAGTTCAATCGTAAGAATCCAGAAGACAACTCCATCACCGTCGTCTCCGGTGGAGCTGGTGAAGGTAAGTCTACCACCCTAGTGAACTTGGCCTACGTCTGTGCGCAAGGCGGTTATACCACCCTCATGATTGATGCTGACCTTCGTCGTCCGCGCTTGCATACCTTCTTTGATATCAATAATTCGGTAGGACTAACAAATTATCTTACCACAGACTTGATGTTGGAAGACGTCATTCTCCAAACTCCGGTCGATAATCTCTACTTTATGCCTTCTGGCGTATTGCCTGCGGATGCGGCTGGTATCTTGAACTCTCGACGTATGTCAGAGCTCGTTCAAGATGTGAAGCAACGCTTCGATCTCGTCCTAATTGATTCACCACCAATTCTTGGCGTAAGTGATGCTTCCGTACTTGCGAGTGAAGTTGACCTCACCATGATTGTGGTTCAGCACCGAAAACTTCCTAGAAATATGCTGTTGCGAGTGAAGCAGGCTGTTGAAAACGTCGGTGGCCAGGTGATCGGCGTGGTGCTCAACAATGTCGACATTCGTAGTGACAACCAGTATCAATATTACACAAGTTACTACACCTACTACGCTCCTTCAGCAGAGCCTGAAAATCGCAGCAACAAGAGCGTTGTGAAAGCAAATAGCAAGCCTACGCAAACGGCAGGCGAAGATTCGGATCTCTACTAATCCTAACGAGCAATCAAAATGAAAATACTATTACTAGTCCTACTAACGGTGGTCACTTGGGCGCAACCTTTGGCTGCCCAAATTCAGAAGAATTCAAAGTTACAAATCACAGTAATGGGAGTCCCAGCAGGTGAGCAGGCCCGAATCAATGCCACCTATCCCGTTGATGCGAGTGGTAACATTCGTCTGTGGGAGATTGGAACGATCCGTGCAGCTGGAATGAGCTCCTCAAGTCTCGCGAAGAAGATTGAGGAGGCTTACAAGAGCGCCCAAATTTACACCTCCCCAGCGATCATTATCCAAGAGATCGGAAATGCTGATACAGACTTGCAGCAGTTGGTAACTGTTTCGGGTAGTGTTCAACGTCCAGGTCCGATTAATTATGTGAGTGGAATGACCTTAGCGCAAGCGATTGCAGCAGCAGGGGGACCTAACACTTTTGGGACGACGAAGCGAGTGAGTGTCTATCGGGAAGGTAAAAAGTATCTTCTCAGTCCAAGGACTAACGATAAACACAAGCTGGAAAAAATCTATCCAAGCGATACCATTGAGGTAGACCAAGTCAAAGCTTGGGAATCCGGTGGCGAGTAGTACCTAAGTTCACTCTAGAATTTCGCAAGGTAGGGAAGGCATTCCCTGCCTTTTTCGTGTTCTCGTTGCTATCGTTCTGCTCCCGATCTAGACTAGGAGGTTCCCATGAGAGCGTTAATCCTTCTTTCCATCCTGCTTGCGAGTCCGCTGATGGCCGATCTCGATGAGCTTTGCAGGCAACTGATGTCGGAGGATTTCAGTCTCCGTCAAGAAGCGGAAAAGGATTTAGCAAAATGGGCTCACGAAGCAGAGAAAGGAGAGAGGGCAGAGGCTCTTTTCCAGCGCTATCTTGTGAGCGAAGATCCTGAGGAATACCATCGTCTGACCAAAGTTCTTTTGGAAGTTCATTTTGCTCTTAAGAAATCAAGTATTCCTCAGCAGGGGCCTGGCTTTATAGGAATTCGGATGTCAACAGGTGAGAGGCGTCTTCTTGGAGAGGGTCGCTTAGAAGATCTTAGAGAGCCTCAGGATGGTGTGCTCATCGAAGCGGTTATTGAAGGTACTCCAGCAGAAAAAGCCGGATTGAAGGCTGGGGATCTCGTCACCGAAATTGAGGGTCAGAGCATTGCGGGTGAAACACCAAGTCTAAAGTTAAAAGAGATCGTTGGAGGAACGGCTCCAGGGAAGGCTATCGCTCTGACGGTCATGCGCGGGGAAGAGAAGTTGCAAATTAAGGTAACCCTTATGAACGGCAAGGCCGTGCCACCACCACGCTTTATCCAAGAGGAAGCGCGAATCGATTTTGAAAAGGCGGAACAACTTCTTAGGGAGGACTACTTGCGATGGATTGTGGACCAAAGAAAGGCGGCGAGGGCACTCAAACCATAGGAAAGCATTCTGGCTGGGCAGTATTCTCTAAATTGATTCGACAATAATGGAGAACTGACGGAAAGTATTCCGAACCAAGATAGTCCTTGGAATCGTTAATTTTACGAATGATGAAGATTTCCAGCCCGCTCATGGCGATAGCGATGTTTACCAGTTGCTCTCCTGGAGTGTTAAGCGGCAAAACAGATTTTAATGATGTTGGCAAAGTGATGGTCGGCATGCTTGAGAACAAGCACTTTGCTGGTCTTGAGTTTGATGCTGATATGACTGACCGGATTCTTGAGGATTTTCTTCAAGATTTGGACCCATCTAAACTCTATTTCACAAAAGAGGACGTTGTTGGTTTCGAGCAACGTTTCGGTTCCAAGGCGGAGACGCGAATCGACCAACTCTTGGTCCAAGAACGGGCCATGGAGCCTGCAGGGGAAATTTATTCTCGTTTCGTGGAGCGGGTGCGCGAGCGTGTTCAATTTGCTCAGCAGCTTTCTGATAACGCCAAATTCAATTTTGATGAAGACAAGAAGGTGATGCGTTCTCGGCGCAAAGCTGATTGGGCTGAAGATGACTTTGCGGCGCAAGAATTGTGGCGCTTACAAATCGCTGAAGAAGTGTTGAGCGAGGAAATGAGGAGGGAAGCCATTCAACGTATTGCGGAAGAGCAAGGCAAAGAGGATCCACTGAAGGATGAGAAAAGCCCTCGAGAAGCAGTCAAACAGCGTTATGAGCGTTTTCTCAAGGATATCGAAGGTGCAGACGAAGAGGATGTTGCCTCTTATTTTTTCAGTGCTGTAGCAAGAGCTCACGACCCCCATACGGACTACATGAGCGTTCGTCAGATGGAGCGCTTCGAAGCGAGTCTTCAAAACCAGTTGATCGGAATTGGAGCACTGTTGCAGCGGGAAGACGATGGAGCCACTAAGATCATCGGTCTTGTGGTGAATGGACCCGCAGACAAACAAGGCGAGCTTCAGCTCAATGACCGCATTGTCGGTGTTGATTCTCTCAATAATGGAGACCTTACCGATACGCTCTATATGAAGATTGACCATGTGGTGGAACTCATTCGTGGGCAACAGAACACAGAAGTCCGCCTAAAGGTTGAGCCAGCCGACGGTGCACCAGGTGAAGTCCGCGAGATTGTAATCGTACGTGACAAAGTAGAGCTCAAGGATGAAGCCGCTTCTGCTGAAATCATCAGGATGAGTCAACCCGATGGGAGTAAGAAATTGATCGGTTGGATTACTCTTCCGAGTTTCTATCTTGATTTCAACGATGGAGATCCAAGCGTCTACAAGGATGTTCAGCGACTCGTGAGTCGGCTCAAGAAAGAGGGCGTCGATGGAATTTCTCTCGATCTACGTGGTAATGGGGGAGGTGCGTTGGAGGAAGTTCGCCGCATGACGGGACTCTTCATTGGACGTGGCCCAGTCGTTCAAGTGAAGCAGGGTTGGGGAGCGGTTGATTCCAAAGAGTCGACGATGCGTAAGCCTCTATACGATGGTCCTTTGGTAGTCGTAACTGACAAGACGAGTGCTTCTGCAAGTGAGATTCTTGCGGGCGCGCTTCAGGACTACAATCGAGCAATTGTTGTAGGTGAAAGCTCGACTTACGGAAAAGGAACAGTGCAGCAGCCGATGGATATTGGGCGTTACTTCAAGTTCTTTCAGGATTCATCGAGGGCAGGGACGTTGAAGGCGACTGTGCAGAAGTTTTATCGGGTTACCGGCAGTACTACCCAGCTCGAAGGGGTTGTTCCTGACATCATCCTGCCATCTTTAACTGACGCTTTGGAGATCGGGGAGGAATTTCAGGACCATGCCCTTCCGCACGATATGATTGCTCCAGCTCGGGGATTCAATCCCATGAATCGTGAGAACCTGTTTCTTGAAAAGGTCGCAGCAAAAAGCAAAGGCCGTGTAGCTGACTGCATTGATTTCACATACACCGTGGAAGATATTGACCGTACGAAAAAACGTATTGAGGAAAATATGGTCAGCTTGAATCGTGCAGCTCGTCAAAAGGAGCTTGATGCGTCAGAGCAGCGCCGAGATACCCGAAATCAGGAGCGTCGAGAGCGTTTTGCAAAAACGGAACTAGAAGATGCCAAGAATATGGCGTTTTTCCGACTAACTTTAGACGATCTTGACAACGAGAAGCTCGAAGAAGTGGACAGGCAGCGCGACGCTGAGGCCAATATGAGAGTGGCGAAGGATAAGGTTGCGGATCTTGATGATACCCCAGATTGGCCAAGTGGGCTTGATGCGGTTAAGCGCGAGAGCATACAGATTCTGGCCGATCTCATTCAGTTTACTGAGCAGGGCAACCTCGCTAAGGTGGACGACAAAGAGAAAGCTCAAACTCAGTAGTCTCTAGTCTCAAGCAGATGTCGATTGCGCAACGCTTGACCGAGGTCAAAGAGCACCTCGGCGAAGCAGTTAAAAGATCTGGGCGTTCTGTTGGTGACGTTGAATTATTGGCAGTGAGTAAAACTTACCCAGCTGAGGTAGTTGCCGAGGTTGTGGAAGCCGGTCAAAAAATGTTGGGGGAGAATCGAGTTCAGGAAGCGCTTGAGAAACAAGTGCTTCTGCCTTCTGGAATTGCTTGGCATCTCATTGGCCCTCTTCAACGAAATAAAGTGCGTAAAGTGGTAGGGCAGTTCGCCTGCCTGCAAGGTATTGATTCTCTCAAGTTGGCGAGTGCGGTCGCTAGGGTGGCTGGGGAACTGAACGTTGAGCAGTCGATATTTCTCCAAGTGAAGGTGGGTGGGGAGGATTCGAAGAGTGGATTCGAGCCTTCCGACCTTTTGGCTCAAGCAGAGGAGCTAGCCGATCTAAAGTCACTCAAAGTGCAAGGATTGATGGCGATTCCTCCGCCGGTTCGTAACTCCGAGGAAGCGAGGCCCTATTTCGCAGAGGTGAGAGAGCTTCGAGATCAGCTTTCATCCAAGAGTGGTCTCGTTCTCCCGCAGCTCAGTATGGGAATGAGCGGAGACTTTGAGGCGGCTATCGCTGAAGGCTCTACCATGGTTAGGATTGGGTCGGCTATCTTTGGTAAGCGTGACCGAACTCCCTAGTTTTGGTGGATATTCAATTTCTGTGAACTTGTAGTGTTCATTTTCTTGTCGATAGGGTAAAGTCGCAGCGGCGCGTCAGACTTTTTGTCGATGAAAGACCGCTCTTCCCCTCCATGAAAATTCTTGTTCACGACTATGCTGGTCACCCATTCCAGGTGCAACTCAGCCGCGAGCTTGCGAGCCGTGGTCATACGGTCCGGCATGCTTACGCGGGTGGTCTTCAAACCCCACGAGGTGAGCTTCAAAAGCGCGAAAGTGATCCCGATTGCTTCGACTCTTTCGAAGTTCCGATGAGTGAAGACTACGCTAAATTCAAATACTCTTTTATCAAGAGGCGTGCGATGGAGATTGAGTATGGCCAGTCTGCGGCCAAGATGATTCGCGAGTGGAAACCTGAGTTGGTAATTTCAGCAAACACCCCCACCGAATCTCAAACGGGTGTCCTCAGTGGCAGTCGGGAAGTGGGAGCCAAGTTTGTTTACTGGTGCCAAGATTTTTACAGCATTGCAGTGGACAAACTGGTGAGGAAAAAGATCCCAATTTTCGGAGGCTTCATTGGGAATTACTACAAGGGGATCGACCGAAAGCATCTCCAAGCATCGGATCACGTCGTGGCAATAACGGAAGATTTTAAGCCTATCATGATTGATGAGTTTGGGGTGAAGCCTGAAAAAGTGACGACCATTCCCAACTGGGCTCCTTTAGAGAGCCTCCCTGTTGAACCTAAGGACAATGATTGGGCTCGTGAGCAAGGTCTCAATGGAAAGTTCGTGGTGCTTTATACCGGAACTTTGGGAATGAAGCACAACCCCAATCTGTTGCTAGGAGTTGCGGAGCAGTTCAAGGACAACGATGATGTTCGTGTGGTCGTGGTTTCTGAAGGAATGGGCTCCGATTGGTTGAAAGAGCAAAAAGAAGCCAAGGGCTTGTCCAATTTGATTCTTCTTGGCTACCAGCCCTTTGACAAACTTCCTCAAGTGCTCGCGAGTGGAGATGTCCTTACCGGGGTTCTAGAGGAAGATGCGGGTGTATTCTCTGTGCCGAGCAAGGTTCTCACTTATCTGTGTGCAAAGAAGCCCATACTTCTGGCTGTTCCTGAGGTCAATCTTGCCGCACGCATCATTCGTGAAGAGGATGCGGGTTTAACGGTGGGTCCCGCAGATGAAGAGGGATTCTGGAAAGCCGCGGAGACGTTGTATAATGACCGCGAGCGGGCCGAGGCGATGGCAGAAAGAGCCCGCGCTTATGCCGAAAAAACTTTTGATGTGAAATTGATTGGGGACCGCTTTGAAAGCCTCATGCAGCAACTCTAAATAGGAAAAATATGACTATGAACCTAAACGATCCTACCCCAAAGACCGTTGTCTTGGCAGACCCCCGCTGGGATGGTCATCACCCGACCTATTTTTTCGAGTTTACCGCGTCCTTGCTGCGTCTTGGGCATCGGGTGATGGGCCTTTGTCGTGAGCCAGAGCAGTTTGAAACGGAGGCGCGACTTATCTGCAAACGGATGGGTGTCAATTTCGAGGAACGAGTTTTTGTTGGGAAATTGGATGATCCTGACAAAGCTTACTTTCGCCCGGGCCAAGACCACGACCCTGTAAGCACTGTGGTGAGATGGCGATGTCTCAAGAGCGCCATTAACCAAACCGCTAAAGAGTGTGGCTATGCCGCGGACTTTGTCTTTTTGCCGTGGCTTGATTCGTATTTGCGTTTTCAGCCTTCGACGAAGTTGGCGTCTAAACTTGGGGTGCCGTGGTCGGGACTCTACTTCCGAAATCATCATTTTGGGGAATCTCTTAGCTCAGTGCGTAAAGCGGCTAAAGGAGACCGTAGTTTGAAGAATGAGCATCTCGTTGCGGTTGGAGTGCTTGATGAGCGTTTCTCGAGAGTGATGGCTCAAGAGAGTGGAAAGAAGATTGTCGAGTTTCCTGATATCACCAATGAAGGACGACCTGAGGTTCCCAGTCCCTTTGCTCTGGAAATCATCAAGAAGGCTGCTGGCCGAAAAATCATTGGAATGGTGAGCCTCGAGAAGAGAAAGGGCTTTATAACGATGCTTAAGATCGCAGAGGCTACAGTTGACCGAGAGGATTGGTTTTTTGTGGCAGCGGGAAAGTACGCTCAAGATACTTGCAACGAGGAAGAGCAGGCCTATGTGGCATCTGTGCAAGCCCGCGTCAACGCAGGTGAGCTCAATAATATCTACCTTGATTTGCCTGGTGACCGAGTGAATGACGGGGCCGATTTTAATTCTCTGATTAAGGTGTTCGACGTCATCTATGCTGCCTACGAAGATTTTGAGGGAAGTAGCAATGCTCTCACCAAAGGGGCGATTTTTCATCGTCCTCTCATTGCCACTCGCGGGGAGTGTGTCGGTGGAAGAGTTGAGCAGTTTGGGATGGGACTCACTATCGAGCAGGGCAACGCAGCGGAAGGCGAGCAAGCGATTCGGAAGGTTCTGGCGGGTGAAGATTGGAATGGCCAAGCTCTCGCTCAGCGCTACTCCGAGTATCACGCCCTCCACGATAGGAAGCGCCTTGATGAGGTGTTCAGTGAGCTGCTAGAAATGGGAGCGCTGACCGTGGATGTGGCTCAGAAGGGGAAATCCTAAGCTTCTAGTTGTTTTGCATAAACTTCGCGATGCTTGGCCACCACTGCGGGTAGACTGAACGTGGAGACTACTTTTTCTCGCGCTTGAGCGGAGAGTGATTGATAGCGATTTGAATCAGCTAGGACGAAGCGGATTCCTGCCGCCAGATCAGCAGATTCAAAGGGCTTGGCAAGGTAGCCGTTCTGTTGGTGATCGACGATATCCTTGAGGCCAGAGGTATCGAAGGAGACTACAGGGGTTCCGCAAGAGAGTGATTCGGAGGCGGTTTGACCAAAAGATTCCTGCAATGAAGGAACGACCATAACATCGGCGGCAGAATAAAGTGCAGCTAGGGTATAGGGGTCGCGCAAAACACCCATCCAGTGAGCATGGTAGGGTAAGGGTTCCTCTCCGGGAGAGGGCGCCGACATGCCGAAGATGACGAGTTCAACTTCGTCTTTGGGTAATGAAAGTTGTTCGAGTGCCTCACGTAGTTGGGGATAACCCTTGTTCTTGTCGGAGCCGGCATACATGGCACCAAAAAGAATCAGGGTTTTGCCTGGTGGTAGGTTTAAGAGGTTGCGTGCTGCAGCCTTATCCACGGGTTTAAAGATCTGAGTGTCGAGACCGATAGGAATCACGGTAAGAGGTCGGTGCTGCCAGAGGTGAGATTTCTTGACTTGAGTGGCCATCCATCGACTCGGAACGATGGCTTCGATGTGATGTTGAGCGTAGGTGCGTGCCTTTTTATTGGCGATACGGCGGTCGAGGTCCGGCCCTTTTCTAGAAGAAGGACGGTTGCGAGAGCTGTAGATTTCTGGGTAACGAAGGTCGTTGGTATACTCGTGGTGGAGGCTTCCGCAGACGGGCCAGAGATCGTGAAAAGTCCAAACAATGGGTTTTGTGATTTTCTCTAGAAGGCTCAAAGGCATAAAGCCATTTTGTGTCCAGTGAAGATGAATGAGGTCTGGGGATTGCGAGGCGACGGCTTGCGCCAGTTTTTTATTGGGGAGCCAAGCGAGTGATCGATGACCGATCGACTCAGGTGATTTCTCAAATTTGAGGGGGAGTTGGTCTAGGTTCCGTCGAAGGGAGAATGTGAGGTTATTATTGAGGGCGGTGGTATGCGGGTCGCTGCCCATCTTTTCGCCGACAATCATCTTGGAGTCGATGTTGTCTGCTCTTAGGCCTTGATGAAGGCGCGAGGCGGCGATGGCGGCACCGCCTGAGAGATCCGAGGTAGAGAGTGAGAGAACTTTCATGGGGGAGATTCGTTACCACTTACGGTAGCTTTCGGTGTTGGACAGGGAGATGAAGTCAGCGACACTTCCCTTGGCAAAGCGTTCGAAAACCTGTCTCTGGGAGTGATGGCAGCTAAGAGCTTGAAGCCGACTTTTATGGTGGGCTGAGGTTTCAAATGTTAAACTGGCTTGGTCATCTTGGTTGAGCACGTTGGGGAGCCGGTGCTCGGGGGTCCATGCGTTGAATGTCCAGAGTTGTAAGTCTGAAAGGCGCCGATTGAGGATGCGACTATGACGGTGAAGACAAAGGTGTGCGGGGTGCCAATACTCTCCGCTTGATCCATGGGTAATCAGATTCGTAACTGAGAATTTTTTGATGAGGTTTTCAAGTTCTGCCAAAAGTTCCGAGCTATCGTGTTCTGGCTCTGAGAGTTGGCCGTCTTTGCTCGCGGGATCGACAAAATCAAGAAAAGTGAGACTGGAGACGTCGAGAACTTTAGCTGCTTCGGAAAGCTCTTGTTCGCGAATTTTCCCCAATGGACCGTCACTGGTGGTGAGGCTACGTTCACCGCCTTCTCCGCGGGTAAAGCACACGAGGTGGACTTCCTTTCCCCTTGTAAGAAGCTCGCGAATCAAGCCGGAGCAAAAGACTTCGTCGTCGGGATGGGCTACTAGTACAAGGGAAGACTCTTGGAAGTCATCTAGAGACGCAGGTGGGGGTGCTGACTGTAGGCGTCTTCTGAGAGGGCGCACTAGCTTGCGGGCGGCACGGTAGAGACGCTGCGTATTCATTAGGGTTTCGTTGCTTCCAGATAGAGAGATTCTGGTTTGCGTTCGTTGCCTTGCTCATCGCTGTCGAAGCTGAAATCTTTAAAGTCAGGGATTCTGCTTTCGTCGTGATGGCAGCGACGGATGTCAGTGAATCCAAGTGCGAGTAGGTCGCGTGTGAGGGAATATTGGTCATAGACCTTCCACTGGACTTCGCCTGAGAAGCGTCGGAAGCAGCCTTCGTGGAAGGCGAGGGCTGCCTCTTTACCTGCTAAGATTTGAACGACTCCGCGAGTGAGTTTGAGGCGAGCTTTTTTAAAGTAGTAGCCAAGATGTTCGAGTTTCAGCTTGGTTTGAACGATTTTTCCATCATGCGGCGCGTCCATGAGTTCACGCCCCTCTTCGCCGATACGTTTGATAACGTAGTCACGGTTGGGGACGGGATCTTGCGCGAGAAATTTCGCCATCTTTCCGCCATAGAACGATCGGTCAACCTGATCATAGAGTTCGATTTGATTCCATTCATAGTCGGCTGCACGGTCGTAGTCGCCTTCGCAAAGGGGGCCAATCAGTTCTCTATATTCGTGGATCACTTGTTGGAGGTCAGGTACGGCGAAGCGAGCGATGCCGCCCGGCTCGAGGACACGAAGTTGTTCGCTCAGGAAGGCTTCGGCTTGCTCCTTGCGAAAGTGCCCTAAGACGTGGGCCGAGTGGCAGCAGGCAACGCTACTGGTCTCGTAGGGGAGAGGCTCGGTGAGGTTGTGAACAATTACCCCCTCGACCATAGGGCTGAAATCGAGATTGTGCCAATCGGGGTGAAAGCGTCGTCCACAGGCAAGGTGAAGCTTTGGGGAGTTAGACATAAGGATGTAGAATTAGATTGTCGCGAGGGTGAGAGACTTGCTCCGAATTCGATTCATGAGCATGAGAGGAAAGAGCCAGCCTGTGATGGCGACCATCGCGATAGCCATGCCAGTGAATAAGCCGGGAAGCCCAAAGAAGTAGATGCCAAGCGCGGCGGGAATGAGCAGGATGCTGGTTTCCAGAAGGGAGAAGACGGCGGCTCGCTTGACGAGGCCTACACCGATGAGGAGGGCGTTGTTGGTGTGTCCCCATGAGGAGATCGAGAAGTAGAGAGCGAAGGCGAGGAGCACTTGCCATGTCACCTGAAATTCTGGGCCAAAAATGAGAGGGAGAACAAACGAACCAACGAGAGGAAGACCAATGACTACGGCGCCGCAGTATCCTCCAACCAGAAGCCAGAGGCGTTTGGTGACGCGCTTGACCCAGTCGAAATCTCGGCGGGTGAAAGCGTCGACGACCGCAGGCCAAGTGGGTGTGGTGAACATGATGATGATCCCAAGCATCAAGGTAGATAGTTGCATGAGGATCTGGAAGTGACCTACGGCAATAGGGCCTCCGAAACGAGCTACAAGTAGGCCGCAGCCATTTATTTCAATGATTCCTGTTAAGGACTGAGAGACGGTGAAGGCGAAACCATCGGAGAGCATTTCACGAGCAAGTGGCTTTTCAAATAGGCTGATCTTCGGGAAGAGGTCGGGCCTCTGGATAAACAGGTAGATGGTGTTGGCGATGCGAACTAGTGCGCGCGTTCCGAAGATGGCGAGGATCAGGAACTCAATGGTTTGAAAGAAGTGAATACCAATTGCAATCGTAATTGCGCCAAGGATGTTTCCAGCAGCTCCAAAGAGATTGTTGATGTGAACTTGGAGAAAGCCTTCGCGAGCGCGCTCAGTGTGACTGAGAATGAACTCAAGGAGGACAATGCCTAGGGCCAGCCATAGGCCGGGAAGAAGTTTTGACTCGAGACCAGCGTATTTGTCTCCGAAGAAGAAGGTGAGGGGGACGAAGCTCAGAACCAGAGCGGCAACTAGACCGCCGATCAGGGTGAGGAGCACCAGAAGAAACCAAGAGGTGGAGAAATACTGTTTCTCTAGTAGTTTGTCCTTGGCGGTGAGAGCGCGAGAGATGCCATGCGTCAGGGCTGGTCCAATTCCAATCTGAAAGAGAATAATGGTTCCGATAGAAACGGCGATCGTGGCGTAGAGGCCGAACATTTCTTCGCCTAAGGCGCGATAAGCAATAGGAATGGACACGAACTGCAAGACCACGGTTCCCACTTTGGAAGCAAGAGACGTGAAAACCGCGCTGGTGATAGCGCGGTTGCGGCGGTGGGAGTTTTCGTCACCAGGTTCTAGTGGGGCCTCGTTCATAGGACATCGATTTGTGAAGAAAATCGACTGGGAGGCCTTTCATTAACACAATTTTAAGATCAATAAAAGCGTGATGAAGTATCTTTTTCAGTTTGCTGTGCAGAGAGAGGAGGCCATCCGGTTGTTATCACCTGCTCAAGTTGTAGGGTGGGATTCTGGGCCCCGCTGCGGGAAATCTCCAAGATGAGAGGAATTCCATCGCCGGTGATTGCATCCTTGAAGCGTTCGGGTTCTCCTTGCTGGTAGGCTTGGAAGATTTCGGCGAGTTTGCGGCGGGCAGGCGATTCAGCAAGAGAGTTGACCTGATACGATGTGGGAGAGTGAGGAGCTCGGACAAGGCATCGGGAGGGGCTCAGTGGCGAGGTCTCACCCGGTGCAGCCTTCAAAAGAACGCGGAAGACGCCCTTCATCGGGCCTTCACGACCTCGAGAAAATGCGCCGAGTCGGTCATAGTAAAAGTCAGCAAAGCCAGGCCAATCTACGAGCCACCAGTCGTCTTCCTTGAGCATCACGACACTGAAAGGAAGGGGGTGGTTGTTGGTCTTCACCCAAAACACGCGCATATTGGGGCCTTCGGTATGCAAGGTGATGGATTCGAAAGGGATGGGGCCGTCACCATGAACGGTTGCGTTCGCTGCCATCATGGGAAGTACTGCTTTCGAATTGAGGGCGTAGGCATTGCGGGCACCCCAAGTATCTGCTGCGAGGAATGCTTCCAAGGTAGCTTGGGCTGTGCTCAGTTCTTGGGTCGGGTCTGCTGGTTTGACTTCCAAAGGGATGATTGGAGTGTCGACGGCAGCTTTCCTATCAGTCGAGAGATTGGTATCGGAGGAGGCTGTAGGTTGTTGGGCTTTCGCTTTTTCTAGGATTTGGTCCCACTTGACGGCGCCGGACTTGCCCAAAACAAAGCCAAGGGCGAAAAAGATGAGAGAAGAGACGAAGCAGAGAGCAAAGGCCTGCGCAAAAGTGAGTCCTGATGGTCGTTGGTTGGAGGAAAGAGGGTTGGGATAAGGCTTCGAAGCTGGAAGAGGTTCTCTGATGGGGGAGGGGTCAGGCTCGGGTTGTTCTTGTATCGGGGCAGGCGAACTGACTTCGATAGGAGCTCTTTCGGGAGGAGACGATTCTGCAACTGGTGAGGAGAGAGCGACTTCGGAAGGATCTTGGGGATAGAGAGTAGGAACGTCCTCCTGCGGAGGATTCAAAGGCTGGGGTTGGGGGGGATTGAAATGATTGGGGCCTTGAATGGTGGTCTGGCAGTTTGGGCAGGGACCAGTCATGCCGGCCGCTTCCGGAGGAACGACAAGGAGGTGGTTGCAAGCTGGGCAATGAAATCGGACGTAATCCACGGCTACTTAGAACTGCCAGAGAGGGTTCGTAGGGTAAAGCGAAACGGGAAATAATTCTTGTTATTTTTAGTGAACAGACTTCGAGGTTGTGAGAAATACGTAAATTTGGTTAACAGTTTTCCTTGTTCTTGTCCTTTTCCGTGGGGTTTGTAAATCACTTGTTTATAGTTGGTTAAGCATTATTTTAGGCGGTTTGGTTTTGGTGTGAACTACATATTGATTCGGAAAACTAATCAAGTCGTGTGAAATGATTTGTTTTTTTGAGCGATATTTTATAATCTGGGCCATCTTCGTGGCGTTTTTCCAAAAAATATTCTTTTTTCGTGGTGCAGGTATCGTCTCTGTCTGTTTGGCGGGGTCCTCTATCATGGCAATAGGTCAAGGTCGTACTGACCAACGCATGGATAATAAGCTGGATCGTCGTGCGGTGCGGAGTCAGGGAGCTGAAAAGGTCTCCTTCAAGAAGGGGTTAGACATTTCCCTCGTTTCTTCCCTCGCCTACGACAACAACATTTTTCAGACTCCTGATAACGAGACCAGTAGTCTGGTTGCTCAATTGGAGCCCTCCGTAGGTTGGACTGCAGGCTCGAAAGACGGCACTTGGGTCAGACTCGCCTATGAGGCGGCAGCGATTGTTTATTTTGCTCAAACCGAAGATAGCCGTATTGACCATCGTGTTTCGGTCGATGGCGGAGTCAAAGGGAAGACGCTTTCCCTCGCGTATTCGGCAGGCTGGGCGAAGGTTGGAAGTCCCAGTGCTGATATTGGAGGCGCTTCTGATCGACACGAATGGGGGGGGCGCGCAGGAGTGACATACACCCCCAAGGGAAAGGTGTCTTATGAGTTTTTTGCGGATCGGGCTGTAGTGGATCAGGTAGAGCCAGCCTTCTTTGACTTCTATCAATCATCTGCAGGGATCGCAGCTCGCTATCGTCACTCGCGCAAGACGCAGGTGGAAGCTGCTTACCGTTTCGGACAAGTAGAGGTCGATGGCTCGGGCAAGCAGACGTTTCACCGGCTAGGATTACAGGCTCTTTGGAGTCCACGTTCCAAAGTGAGTTTTTCTTTAGAGGGAGGGATGGAGTATCGCAATTATGAAGTTGGATCGGGAGTTGAGCCGTATTTGGCGGCACGCGTAGATTGGACACCTCGGGCCAAGACTGCTCTCTACCTCGAAGCTTATCGACGGGAAGAGGCGTCAGCTGCGTTGGAAGGGGAGAACTTCCAACTCATGGGGATTCGGGCAGGAGTCAACCAGCGATTGCGAGATGGTTGGAGTGTTGGACTCGAGGTTGGTCGTGAGACGACAGATTACTTTGGTATTGCAGGACTCCCTGAGTCGGGACGAGAGGATACCATCACCTATGTGCGACCGTCTTTGCGTTACTCCTTTGGTGAGGACTCAGAGCTCGTCGTTCTCTATCAGTGGTCCAAGAGTGACTCCACCGACTCGGACTTTGGCTACAGTAATCAGCAGCTGGGTGTCTCAATGAACTACCGATTCTAACAATAATGAGAAATTTTTTTACGCTGGGTCTATTCATGTTCACTGTCCTGCTGGGTTCGGTAGTGGCGCAGGTTGAGGCACCTAACGCTGGAATGAGTGGCCTTATTTCGTCTTCGGATACGGTGAGTGTTTCGGTTCATCGCGAGCCGGATTTGAATACAAATGTGCAATTGGCGAAGGATGGCTCGATTACGATTCCTTTGATTGGTTCGGTGAGCTTGGCGGGGAAGACGACTTCGAGTGCGGAGACTCTCATTGAGAAGAAGTTGTTGGATGGTTATTTGGTCCGCCCTGAGGTCACTGTTCGAATCACCAAACGGCAGATCCATACCGTGAGTGTTGATGGTGAGGTGAACCGGCCTGGGGTTTTCACACTGCCTCATGGTCAGTCTCTCACTCTCAGGCAAGTCATCAGTATGGCGGGGGGCGCTAATGATGTTGCCAACCTCAAAAAAATTACTCTGACGTCTGGTTCGACGGGCAAAGCTCAATTCATCAATTTGAAGGATATTATTTCTGGTAAAAAGAACGACATCGTTTTGAAGAAAGACGATTTCATTTGGGTGCCAGAAGGTTTCTTTTAATCGTCGCGATCGCTATCGATTTCCCCCCATTTTACTCGTGAGTTCACTAATTCCACAATCCAATCAGCTTCCTTCGGAGCAGACGGCGCAAGAGCCTACTCAGGCTTTGCCCCCAGCTGCTGCGAAGATGCCCAAGATTGATTTTCGAGAGGTTCTAAATGCGGTCATCCGCTGGTGTTGGATACCTGTGGTTTGCTTCATCATAGGCGCAATTGGAATGTTCTATTACGTCTCCACACTGCCAGTGCTCTACACGTCGTATGGTAGTCTCTACATTAAGACCAAGGCTCCAGAGGTGTTCTCGGGCAATCCTCTTGCGCAAGAAGGATCGAACGACTTGGAGAAGATGAAGACGGTGGAGCAAGGTCTTCTCTCCGCAACTGTCCTGTTGCGCGTTGCGGAGAAACATAATTTGGCTTCGGACCCACTTTTTCAAGCGGGCGGACTCGAGCCTCAGGCGATTCTGGATACGCTGAGTTCTCGGGTCTCGATTGAGTTGCGAAAGGGCACTCGCCTGATGGATATTCAGGTAAAAGATACCGACCCGCAAAGAGCCTCTCTCATTGTGGAGAGTATCGTCGAAGAATACGAGGATTGGCAGGATGGAGGCCGGAGTGATTTGGTCACCAAGACGACTGCCCAGTTGGCAGCGCAAGAGCAGCGGATGCGGGAGAAGATGGTGGAGTCTGAAAAGCGTCTGCAAGAATTTCGAGCAGAGAACTCGGTCCTTGGACTGAGCGGAGACCAAGAAAGATTACAGACGAGTAAGCTTGAATTGCTGAATCAGGAACTCTCGACAGCGGAAAATGAGCGGCTACGTCTGGATACTCAGTTTCGAGCATTGGCGGCAAGGCCCGATGGAGTCTCTGCACCTAATTTGGCAGCGCGAGGAGAGCGGGGTCAATTGGTGCTAGCGCTAGAAGGGGACATTGCGGCCAAGAAGGCGGAGTTTGCGAAAATCAAGGAGCGCTACAAGTATAAGCATCCCACTTTTATTGAGGCCGACAATGAATTGAAGCGCTTGGAGCAAAGCCTAGCTCAGGTGTTGGCTGAGGCTGAAGCGGGCCTCGAGAACGACTTGAAAGTTTCGCTTTCTCGCGAAAAAGAGCTGAAAGGGTTGGTTGAGGAGGCGAAGACTGATGCCATTAATGATGAGGGAATTAGGGAGGAGTTCTCACAGCTCACAAGAGCGGCTGAGATTGATCGCAATTTGCATTCCCGGGTTGCGATGCAGTTGCAGGAAACTCAGATTGGAGCAGCTCTCAGTGCCTCGTTCTTGAGTTGGGATGCCCACCCACTAGTGCCGGTAGAGCCAAGTGCGCCTAATAAATTGGGATTGGTCT
Source organism: Roseibacillus sp. (assembly GCA_051251855.1). Classification (GTDB taxonomy): domain Bacteria; phylum Verrucomicrobiota; class Verrucomicrobiia; order Verrucomicrobiales; family Akkermansiaceae; genus Roseibacillus. The sequence continues at coordinate 409,047 of JBPOGI010000004.1, read as the reverse complement.
TGGTAGGTTGTTTTCTTGGAGGTCTGTTAGGGACGGGGCTTGCTCTTCTATTTGCAATATCGGATCCACGTGTTCGGGAGCCAAGTGCGTTGGAAAGGAAGTTGCGTGTGCCGATGCTGGCTCGCCTTCCTGTCTATGGACGAGATGTTATCAATGATCTGAGCGTGTCGGGTGATGGAATGGCGATGCTCAATCGGCCAGCTCACCTTGCGCGCTATACTCCCACTCCTCGCGAGGGTGAGGAGCAAATGCAGAGCCTTCTTTTTGCAAGTCCGTTCGATGGTGATGGCAAAACGCTTTGCGTGATGAAGTGTGCCCGAACGATGGTGAAGCAAGGTTACCGTACTTTGGTGATCGATGCCGACTTTAGTTCGCCTGGATTGAGTCGTGAGTATTCCCGACAGCGCGCGGGGAGGCATGGATTAGCTGCTTATCTGATGGGCGAAGCGGAACCTGCCGAGGTTCTCTTTGAGACGGGCTTGCCTGGTCTCTGGTTTTTGCCGACTGGAGGCGTTGAGGGAGATAGCGGGGACCTGCTTTCTGGTCCTGGCTTACGCCAACTTTTGTCGGCGATTACGCCCATGGTTGATCGTGTGATTTTTGATATGTCTTCGGCCCTCGAGTGCGATGATGTGCAGGCGGTGGCTCGCCATATTGGAGCAACCTATCTTGTGGCTCAGAAGGGCAAAGGAAAGTATCGTCACCTTAAAGAGACGGGAGAAATCCTTGTTTCGGCAGGTGCGAATGTCACTGGTTTTATTTGGAACGATGGCGGGCGCCGCCGTCGTCGTGGAGACCGAGGTCCTGTTATCGAACCAGTGAGCTACCCCTCCGAAGTTCGCGAAGTATCACCCAAAGGTGAGAATGAGCCTATGCCGGCTCCTGCCCCAGCGCCACAGAGTGAGACGCATAGGGCGGTTTAAGCTATTGTATCTCGATTGACTCGAGGAGGGTGAGTTCGCTTCCACCGCTTGCTGGTAGCGAAACGATTCGCCGAGTAACATTTTCTTCTGCTTTTCCGAAGTTACGGTAAATGGTGATTTCTAACAATTGCTTTCGATTGCAGCGAGCTGCAAGTTTGTAGGTGCCTTTGCTCGCCTCGCGGTCAATGACCTCAGTCAGTCCAATGGTGGACTTGATGAGGACGCCGGTAAGGGAAGGTTTATGTCGATCTGAAGTGAGTCCGAAAGGGTCGGTGACCGAGATAGCGAAAGACGGTGCAGGGTGGAGGTTGGTGATGACGATTCTCAGGTCTTGGGGGAGGGGTTCTTGTTGAGCATTTCCAGATGAATTCGTAAGGAGGTTGTTGCGATCAGAGAGGAGGATGGAGGTCGCGGGAAGGCTCTGGTATTGGGTCAAGCCGTCGATAAAGGTCTGATACACTTCAAGGGCTTCCGCTGTTTCATCCCGAGTGACCATGAGTTGTGCAAGAAGGCTGGTGGTGAGTGAGTCTTCAGAGTTGAGAGAGATGAGCTGATGGTAGATGCTTTCAGCGGCCTGAGCATCTCCCCAATGCGCCAAGACAAAGCCCTCGACTCGCCGTGCTGCGAGGTTACCGGGGAAGAGTTCTCTCAAGTTCGAGAGCTGTTGCTGGGCTTCTTCAACTTGGCCTTTTTTGTGAAGGGTCAAAGCACGAAGAGCGATGGGGATAGGCTCGTTGGGGGAGGCTTGCGATTTATCTGAGGTGGGGTTTCCAAAGGCATGACTTTCTCCGCTGAGGTCGGATGAGAAAGTGGGGATTTGTAAGGGGATGGGTTCCTTCGGGGGAGCCGAGATCACGGCTGGTTCGTTTTCTAGGCTGGGTAGGTCGCCCCCAAAAAACGGATCCGAATCGGCCCAACGACGATGCAACTCTTCAACGACGACCATGTCACCGGGGAGTAGGGAAAGGTCTTGGTAGTTTTTTGAGAGAGTGTTGTAGACCGTCTTGGTGCCCGATCGGTAGAGTGCAACCCTACCGAGGTTGTCCTGAGAAAAGGGCCGCGATTTTTCGGCCGCTTCTTTCAGAGTGATGGGGCTGGAATAGCGAAAGGTGCCAGGAGATTTGACAAAACCTCGCACGGAAATGGCGACGGTGTCTCGGGGGGCTGCTGTCAACTTGCCAAGTTCGGCTGCTTTCGCTCGCAAAGCGGAGGTCTCTTTAAGCCATTCTTCGTCTATGGGCTTCATCTGCTGTTTTTTGAGGAGTTGGTGTGCCTCTTTCTTCCAGTCAGCCAGTGATTGTGTCACTTGGGGGTCTAGGTCCTTAGGGTCAAAGGCTTGATCTTGGGCTTCGGTAAAGGTTCTTAGTCTTTGGAGGTCTTCTAAGACTAAGAATTCAGCTCCGGGAAAATGATGTCGATGGAGGCGGAGAGTATGCGCCCAGTTCTGGGTGAGAGCCTTTTGCATGCGGGAGTCCGCCTTTCTCAGAGCACCCTGATACTTGACCAAGAGATCGGGTTCAGGAGGAGGGATGCGGAAAGTGATATGATCTTGAAAGCGTTCGAGGACGATGAGGGAGGTGTGATCGGAGGCGAGGGTGTGCTTCTTACAGTGTTCAATAATCTCAAAAGGGGATGCTGCTTGGTCTTCGAGTAGACTGAGGGTGGCGATTCCTGAGAGGCGATTCAGGAGATCGAACGGAGCGGAGGAGTTTTCAATGACGAGGGGTTGAAGGGTGCTCTTTCCGAATGCGACTTGAAGATTGGCATTGGCGAGGGAGCGGCCTCGAAGCAAATAGCGAGAGACGTGAGGCTTATTTGATGGAAGGGGGAGAATTGTGATTCCACGTTGGGAGGAGCTTACGTGAAAGTTCTTTTGAAATGATTGTGTGATAGCGGCCTTTGTTGGAGTGTTTTGTAATGAAAGGGTGTGGCCTCCAGAGCGAATGGTGAGTTGGTTGAGAGTGGTGTTATGGTGGTTGCCAGTGAGCAGGGCGACGATGGGTTGAGCTGGAACGAGGCCCGCGATGTTACTAGGCCAACGAGTGATTTTGCCGTCGGTGACTAGAAAGGTGAGGTCGTGGTCCTTCTCAAGGAAGTTTTGTAAGTCACTGGCTCCATCGTAAGAGATGGCTTCAAGAGCCTTTTTGAGGAGGCTCCAATCGCCCTCTTTGACAAAAAAGGTCCCGGCTTCTTGAGCGGTGTTGCGAAGAAGAATCAACTGCACCATGACTTCGGGGCATTTTTCGAAGAAGGCATCGAGGTAGGCGTGCACCTTCGTGAAGTCGGTTCCTTTCATGGATCGAGAAGCGTCCCAGATGATTTTTAGGTCTTTTGGAATATTGTGTTGAGTAGCGAGGGGTGATTCGGCGGTGTGAAGGGAGCTGTGGCTGAGAGTGAGGTAGCCGAATTGTTGCTTGTTGGTTTGTTTCGATAGCAGCAGGCTGGGACGATGAGGGTCTTTCGACTCGATGGTAAGTTCCCCGGCGAGGGTCTGGTTTTGGAGGGTGGCTTGCATGGCTCCTTCGCTTGTTTCGATGAACTTTAAATCGGGGTGGTCGATGAGGGCTTCATTGGGCTCTTCGATGCGAATGGAGATGGTGCCAACTTCGGAGGTGAAGTTGAAGGGGTAGCGATAGGTGGGGCGATAGGGAGGAGGTCCGTTGATGGAGAGATATTCGAGGTAGGAGATGCGCACGCTTTTGGTGCTGCGGGGTTCGATGGGGAAGATGCGGGTGCGATAGAGGTTGTCGGGTTCTTTCTCGACGATGCCGGGGTCGATTCCGCGGCGCTTGATGGTTTCGTAGGCGAGCTTGGCCCGCTCTTTTTCGACGGCAACGGCTTCGCGAAAAGCGCCATTCACCTCGAGGGCATAGCTTGAAATATTGGAGTTTGGGGGCAATGGAAGGAGGAAGTCCCCTTCGAGTTGGCGGCTGGTGTCATTTCGAAAGGTGAGGGTGAGGGTGGTTTCGGCAAGGTCCTCGTGAATGGCTACCTTCATCTCGAAGCGTTCGAGGTCGAGCGGAAAGGACTGACCTCGGGCATCGCGGCAGACGATTTGGGGGAGTTGTCCATCGGCCGCGAAAAGAGGGCCGCATAGAAGGGCGAAGAGAAGTAGTCGAAACATGAGACAGGGGCCTTTGTTGTCGTGCTGTTAGCGGCCAACGGTCAGAATATCGGCTCGCACAAAGAAGAGCAGCTTGCGCTGATGATCAGGCTTTTGGTCTTCACCGAGCATGGAGGCGGTGGCAGCGAGAGAATATTGGCCGTCAATCATGGTAAGACCGCTATTCGAGCGAGAGCTGAAAAAGGAGGGCATCTGGATGGGGACTTCGCCATCAGGGCCTTTCCACTCGCCCCAGAGCTCGTTTTTGACATGTTCGACAATCTCCGGGGCAAAGCGCAGGTCGATGATATGATTGTTGGCTCCGATGGTGGGTTGAACTTCAAGAGTGCCGCCGGTGTTTCGGGTTTCGAAGGCGGTGGGAGTCGGAGGAACGATGACCGAAGGGGTGGGTGAGTTCTTCTCAGATGACTCTGAAGAAGTCTTTCCGCTGGTGGCGCCGAAGGGGTCGTATTCGGTGGGATAGATGTATTCTAGAATAGCTTCTGCGGTTGCGGTCTCACCAGAGCGTGCAATGACAAGTTGGGTGTCGTAGTGCTTTGCGGTTCCGGCTGTGATGAGCTTGCCAACCGCCTCACGGAGGTCGCCGTCATTGGCGGACTTTCGCGGATCGGCGAGGAGTTTAGTGAGTTCGGGAAGGGGGACCTCTATGAACTCCACCATCACTCGAATTTGCTTCGGGAGGTTGAGGTTCTCACCAAGAGGATCGAAGTCGGAGGGTGCTTGAGCTAGAGAGAGGCCTGTGAAAGTTAGTGAACAAAGGGCGAAGAAAGGTATTTTCATACCCTAGCAGCTAAGCAAAGGGCATCGTGGGGCCGCAAGGATAATCCCAAGCTTACGGCTTCCAGGGCTCGGGGCTGCCTTTCTTTTTCTGGAGGAATTTAGCGTCGACGTCCTGATACCATTGATGAAGGCGAGAGCGCATTTCCTTGACGAGTTCGGGGTTCTCTTTGGATAGGTCGTTTTGTTCACCAATGTCTTCTTTGAGGTTGTAGAGGTGGACGCTTCCGTCTTCGTAGCGTTCAAAGAGTTTGTAGTCGCCCTCGCGAATGGCTCCGCCGGGGATTCCTCCTTGGTTGCTGTAGTGAGGGTAGTGCCAGAAGAGGGATTTGCGCCCGAGGTCTTCGCCTTTGAGTGCTGGTGCCAAGTCGATGCCGTCGATGGAGTGCTCGGTGGTGATGCCGGCAGCGGTGGTGAGGGTGGGGTAGAGGTCGATGGAGGAGATGGGCTCGGCGTTAGTGGTGTTGGGTTGGGTGACGCCGGGATAACGAATAATCCACGGGATGCGAATGCCGCCTTCGTAGACCCAGCCTTTGCCGCCACGAAGAGGAAGATTGGAGGTGGGGAGGCCTTCGGAAGTGGAGAGGCCGCCGTTGTCGGAGGTGAAGATGACGACGGTGTTTTCGTCGAGGCCGGTTGCTTCGAGGTGTTGAAGGACGGTGCCGATGGCTTCATCCATGGCTTCCACCATCGCTCCGTAGACTGCGTGATTCTGTAGGATACGGACTTTCCGATCACCTTTACCAGAGACTTGTTCTTCGTTTCCGAATTCTTTTCCAGTGATGGATGCAGCCTTCTTCTTGTATTTTTCGACGAGGTCGGGACGTCCCATCAGAGGGGTGTGGACGGAGTAGAAGGCGAGATAGGCGAGGAAAGGGGAGTCTTTGTTTTCGTCGATGAACTGGGTGGTCTCGCGGGCGAGGCGAGTCGGGAGATGCTCGCCATCAGGACTTTCTTCTTCGATTTCGGGATTCTTGAAGGGGGCGAAATATTTCTTTCCGGTGTAGGGTCCTCCTTTGTGGTAACCGCCAATGTTGATGTCGAAGCCGCGGTTTTGCGGATAGTATTCTTTGGAGGGGCCAAGGTGCCATTTTCCAGCGAAGAAAGTATTATAGTCCTTGTCCTTGAGGGCTTGTGCAACGGTCACTTCCTCCAAGGGCATTTTGTCGTTGAGAGGGGCGGGATTGAATTTGCCGCCACGCTTGCCGCTGAAGAAATTGGTGGCATCGACCTGGGTGGGATATTTGCCGGTGATGAGGCTGTAGCGGGTGGGTGAACAGACGGGGTTGGAGGCGTAGCCGTCAGTGAAGCGCATCCCTGATTTGGCAAGGGCGTCGATATGTGGAGTCTCGTAAAAGCAGTCAGGGTTGTTGGCTCCGATGTCCATGTAACCGAGGTCGTCGACAACGATGACGAGGAAGTTAGGGAGTTTTTCTGCCGAGAGGCTGGCGAGGGTGAGCAGCAAGGCGAGCGCTGAGTGTTTGATGAGAGTCATGGAAGCAGTGGAAACTATACGGCGCTCTTTGTCCGTTTCTTTTTGGTATTTTTGAAGCCGCTCCTAGGTAAAGTTTTCGATGGCTTGGGTGATATCGTCTTCTTTGTCGGGGTGGGTGCGGATGTAGATTTCTTGCAGGCCTTTCTCGGACTGCATTACGGCCTTTAAGCCACCACTGACGGTGCGTTGAATGCGAATTGCTCCGGTGGCGCGGCCATTGCCGAGTGATTTTCCGCCGTAGGAACGCCCGATAATGACCGCGACGACTCCGTCGAGCGCTTCGATCCTTTTGAGGAGCGCTCGGCATTCTTTGGAGGTGGATTGGTGGCGTCCGCGAGAGGGCATCGGTTGTGAGAGGTAGGGGCTGGGGGCCATTCTGACAAGAAAGAGTGAGCTTAGGGCCTCGCGTTTTTAAGCGATGTCCAGTAGCGTCCGCCTGATGAAAAATTATCGATTCTGGCTCTTTGCGTTGTTGATTCTGCTGCCTACTTCACTTTGGGCCGGTTCGAGGGGAGTGAGTTTGGCGTTTCTTGATGCCACCACAGGAGAGCGCTCGAAGGCCAGTTTGCGTTTGGCGGAACTGCTCGAGAAAGACATGCGTTCGCTTTATCTCGATCCTCAATTGGCGGAAGCTTTTCCCTGGAGTGAGCAGGACCTCGAGCTGCAGGTTCTTAAGTCCGACGCGGTTCAAATTTCTTTTGATCGGTTGCTGAATACGAAGGGAGAGAAGCAGATGTCAGCGCTCTTCGAAAAAATGGGGAATCCTGATGGGTTGGTTGTTTTCTTTCACGATGCTGAAGGCGGTTATGCTCGGTTGAAGCTTTACAGTTGGGATGGTACCGAGGCGCTTTTGATTCGGTTGCCACTGGAAGGGAAGGAGTCGGCGATGCCAGATTCTCTGTTGAAATGGCATCGGCGAGGAGCGCTGATTGCGATGGGTGCGGCTGTGCGTTGGAGTCCGTAGGGCTTCATGGAGCGGCGGCCTTTATTGCCGCTGGGGTTTTGATAGACCGGTGCGGGCGGCAGTAAAGGCCGCCCCTCCGTTACTTCTTTTTTGCTCGTTTGGCCTTTGGCTTTTTGAAGGTGACTGACTTGTCAGGACGGGGTTTGTCGGTGAGGCCGGCTTTTTCTTTGAGCTGTTTGATTTGGTCGCGGAGGTGGGCGGCGCGTTCGAATTCGAGTTTGCTGGCGGCTTCTTGCATCTCGCCTTCGAGTTCGTTGAGGACCTCGGTGACGTTGTAAAGCATGTCGTCCTCGGCGACGAGTCCTGCGTTGATTTTGCGACCTTTGCTGGCGGTCTCGTCGTAGGTGTGGAGGCTCTCTTGCACTTTGCGGATCACGCTTTGGGGGGTGATGCCGTGCTTCTCGTTGTATTCCTGTTGTTTGGCGCGACGGTATTCGGTGACGTCGATGAGTTTTTGGATGGAGTCGGTGATCTTGTCGCAGAAGAGGACGCACTCGCCATTGACGTGGCGGGCGGCGCGGCCCGCGGTCTGGATGAGGGAGGTCTCGTTGCGGAGGAAGCCTTCTTTGTCGGCATCGAGAATGCAGACGAGGGAAACTTCGGGGAGATCGAGTCCTTCGCGGAGAAGGTTGATGCCGATGAGGATATCGAACTCGGCGGCGCGGAGGGCGCGTAGGATTTCGACCCGTTCGACGGCGTCGATGTCGGAGTGAAGGTAGCGCACCTTGAGGTCGACTCCAACGAGGTAGTCGGTGAGGTCTTCGGCGGTTTTTTTGGTGAGGGTGGTGACGAGGACGCGCTCGTTTTTTTCGACTCGTTGGCGGCAGAGTTCGATGGTTTCGTCGATTTGGCCTTTGAGGGGCTTGAGGTGGAGGATGGGGTCGAGGAGTCCAGTAGGTCTAATGATTTGTTCGACTACGAGAGGGGTGCTGCGCTTGGTGGGGTCGAAGTCTTCTACGGATTCGTCGCTGCCGCTGGTGCGGACTTTCATCTTTTTTAAGGTGAGAATGTCGAGGCCGCTTTCCTGGGCTTGGCGTTTGATGTCAAGGTAGCTGTGGTTGTCGGGTCGGGAGTTGGCGAGTTCGAAGACCTTGGGAGTGGCGGAGACGTAGAGACGTTGCATGGTCTGTTCCATGAATTCGGGGAATCTGAGCGGGCGGTTGTCGAGGGCGCTGGGGAGGCGAAATCCGTGGTCGACGAGGACGGTCTTGCGGCTGCGATCGCCCTCATACATGCCGCCGATTTGAGGGATGGAGACGTGGCTCTCGTCCACCATGAGCATGAAGTCCTTGGAGGCGAAGAAGTCTAACAGGGTGTAGGGTCGAGCGCCGGGTGGGCGGCCGGTGAGGTGGCGGGAGTAGTTCTCAATACCTTGGCAGAATCCCATCTCCTCCATCATCTCGAGGTCGTAGTCGGTGCGCATCTTGAGGCGTTGGGCTTCGATGAGTTTTCCTGCCTTTTCGAAGGCAGCCACCTGCTCGGCGCATTCCTTCTTGATGGCGTGCATGGCGTCCTTGAGTTTGGCGCGGTCGGTGACGAACTGCTTAGCGGGGAAGAAGGTGTGGGACTCGATGCGGTCAATGACGGTGCCGCGCAGAGAGTCGATGCTGGAGATGCGTTCGATTTCGTCGCCGAAGAATTCCACGCGGATAGCGGTCTCGTCGAGGTAGGCGGGATGGATCTCGACGACGTCGCCCCGCACGCGGAATTTGCCACGGCCAAAGGCGATGTCGTTGCGCTCGAAGAGGAGGTTGACGAGCTCTTTGAGGAATTCGTCGCGGCCGATTTCTTTGCCGACCCAGACGGGAAGCATTGCGCTTTCGTAATCATCGGGACTGCCTAAACCATAAATGCAGGAGACGGAGGCGATCACAATGACGTCTTCGCGGGTGAGGACGGAGCCCATCGTGGAGAGGCGCATTCGTTCAATTTCCTCGTTGATGGAAGAGTCCTTCTCAATGTAGGTGTCTGAACGAGGGATGTAGGCCTCGGGTTGGTAGTAGTCGAAGTAGGAAACGAAGTACTCGACCGCATTGTTGGGGAAGAAGTTTTTGAACTCGGAGTAGAGTTGAGCCGCGAGGGTCTTGTTGTGCGACATGATCAAGGTCGGCTTGCCGATGTTCCGGATCACATTCGCCATGGTGAAGGTTTTGCCCGAGCCCGTGACTCCCAGAAGCGTCTGGTGCTTGTTCCCCGCTTCAATGGATTTGGTGAGCTTGGCGATGGCCTGGGCCTGGTCGCCGGCAGGCTCGTAGTCGCTGGCAAGTTCGAAAGGCATGGGGAGAACTTCCAACATCGAACGCCTAACGTCCAATGCTGAAGTGAAGAATTTGACGGAGCGGCGGCTTTTATTGCCGTCGGATTTTTGGCCTGTGGTTGGATAGGACGAGGTCATCCTTCCAGCTACTGCCGATTCAGGATGTAGATGGCACCGCCGAGTTGGTTGCGCTGGCATTCCTTCATTTGAACGCTGTTTTTTGAATACGCTCTGATTTTACGCGGTAACGTCTAGAGGGCTCTTACCTGGCAAGAAGCGGAGAAAGAGAGGAGGGCTTTTCGACTGCGGATGTCTTGGCTCTGAATTGCTTGGGGGCCGATGAGTGGACAAGAAGGCTCTTTTCCGAGTTGAGGAGCGCGGAAGATTCGATTGTGAGTCTTTGAGGTCTTCGGAGGACCTAGGGGACGGGAATTAGGGGGTGAGTTCGATGTATTTGAGGACGCCGTTGATGTTGGTGAGGTCTAAGTAAGAGATGGCGGGGAGACCGGCGGGGGAGAAGGCGAGGGAGGTGTCCAAGCCGACGTTGCCGGTGGAATCGATGGTGGTCGGTTGCCAAGAGGAGCCATCGAAGGAGGCGTATTTAAGGTTGGTGCTGCTGACGTCAGTATAGGAGATGGAGGGGAGACCGGTGGGGGAGAAGGCGAGGGAGGTATACCAGCCGACGTTGCCGAGGGAGTCGACGGTGACGGGTTGCCAAGAGGAGCCATCGAAGGAGGCGAACTTGAGGTCTTCGTTGGTGACGTCGTAGTAAGAGATGGCGGGGAGACCGGCGAGGGAGAAGGCGAGGGAGGGCCATCTGCCGACGTTGCCGGAGGAGTCGACGGTTTCGGTTTGCCAAGAGGAGCCGTCGAAGGTGGCGAACTTGAGGTCTTCGTTTGTGACGTCGTAGTAGGAGATGGCGGGGAGACCGGCGGGTGAGAAGGCGAGGGAGGTGTCCAAGCCGACGTTGCTGGAGGAATCGACGGTTTCGATTTGCCAAGAGGAGCCATTGAAGGAGGCGAACTTGAGGTCTTCGTTGGTGCTGTCCCTGTATGAGATGGCGGGGAGACCGGCGGGGGAAAAGGCGAGGGAGGTATCCCAGCCGACGTTGCCGGAGGAATCGACGGTTTCAGTTTGCCAAGAGGAACCATCGAAGGAGGCGAACTTGAGGGCTGCATTGGAAAAGTTGGTTTCGTCAGTATAGGAGATGGCGGGGAGTCCGGCGGGGGAGAAGGCGAGAGAGGTGTATGAACCGGTGGAATCGACGGTGGTGTTCTGCCAGGAAGTGCCATCGAAGGCGGCGAACTTGAGGCCGGGGTCGAAATTGTCGAAGTGGGAGATGGCGGGGAGACCGGCTGGGGAAAAGGCGAGGGAGGTGAATTGGCCAACGTTGGGGGTGGAATCGGCGGTGGTGGCTTGCCAGGTGGTCTGCTCCTGGAGGCGGAAGAATTGTTTTTGGGGGACGGTTTGACTACTATTAAAAGTTTGCACGTAGGTGGAGGCGAAAGGTTCGACGTTACTCAAGTCAGGGCTGAAGTTTCCATCTTCCACAAGGTTGTCGGGAGAGTCTCCAGCAAGGACTTTGTAGCTGCGGTCGGGGCGAACTTGGGCCTCGATGATGATGTCGGACTCGCCGTTTGGATCGTGCGCAAGAGTGACGTCGGTAAGGCAAGGAATGCCGGCGGGGACACCGAGGAGTTGGATTTCGCCGATAGTGAGGTCGTTGTCGAAGTGGTTTTGTGGGAAGATGAGGCGGTAGTGAACGTAGGTGGGGAGGTAGTGGGTGAAGTAGATGGTTTGGGTTTGGCTCTGGCCTGTGAAGGGAGGAATTGGTCCGGCAGTCAGGGGGGTGAAGTGGTTGAGGTCTGACGAGCCGAGGAGGATGAAGGAGGAGGGGGCTCCGTTGAGATCGGCGGAGAACGGTCCACTTTGGATGGAGAGGCCGAGGACTTGAGTCGAGCCGAGAGCGGGGGAGATGGTGAAGCCGGAGTTGACTTCGTTGGGCAAGACGACGTCAGCATTGGTGTTGTCGATGGCGTAGCTTGCGGGGATGGTGAATGAGATTGGATTTCCGGCAGGGAAGGTGATGATGGAGTCGGTGGGGACGGTGATATCGAGAGTGGTGCCGGGGCTGGTAATGGTCAGGAATTGGTCCCAAGTGGTCTCGACGGCCCCGATGTCGCGGAGGGCGAGGGTGGCGACACCACGTTGGTCCGGAGTGGGAGTGGTGGTGGGTTTGGCCTTATCGATAAGGGGAGAGTTAGGAAGGGGCATCAAGGTGAGAGTGGGGCCGCCGTGGTTGGTGAGGTAGCCGGTGGTGCCGAAGGCTTCGCCGGAAGTGATAAAGCCTGGATTGAGGAGTTGAGCTGCGGTGCCGGCGTAGTCGCCGTTCGCGTTTGTGGTGCCGAATGGGCTTAGGGGGAATTTTGAGGCTTCACCGGTATTGTCTCTCACGAAATTGCCGCCGAGAGAGGTGAAGGGGCCGGAGCTGGCCAAGTTGGGGTTGCCACCTGCGTTGTTGACGTTGTGGGCGAGGACGGTGTTTTCCATCGTGAGAGTGCCGCCGTTAGTGACCCCGCCGGCGATGTCGGTGGAGCTGTTGTCGACGATGGTGCAGTGGCGCAAAGTGGTTTCTCCTCCAAAGTTTGTTTGGATGGCACCACCGAGCCAGGCGAAGTTGCGGTAGAAGGTGCAGTTTTCAACAGTGGCAGTTCCGGCGTTGTAGAGACCTCCACCGGAGTTGCCTCCATCGTCTGGGGTCGCGTTGTTGTAGAGAGCGGAATTGGTCAGGGTGAGGGTGCATCCGGAATCGACGTGAATGGCTGCGCCATCGATCGCATTCCCGCGGGTGAGGTTAAAGGCGTTGAGGGTAAGGGTAGCGGAGGACTGGAGGGAGAAGAGGCGGCTGTTGTCGTTGCCGTCGAGGGTGATACCGCAGACGCAGGAGGCATCGATGGTGAGCTCTTTTCCAGAAAGGACCAGTTGGCCGGAGGTGAGGGTGATGGTCTTGTTAGCCTCGGTGTTGAAGACGGCGGGGTCGAAGGTGATGGAGCCGTCCGGGACTGAGTCAAAAATCGCTTGTTGGAGGGAACCGACGCCAGAGTCGTCGGTGTTGGTGACCATAATATTCGTGGGGAGGGGGAGGCCCGCAAAGGCGAGGGTAGCGGTGAGAGAAGCTACAGCGAGAAAGGAGACGAGCGATTTCATACCTACTTTCTGGTAGCTGGAATTCAAGATTTTTCAAGGAGGAAGGTCTCGGTGAAGGCTGGGTGAGTTTGCGCTTGCGGTTGGACTGGTTCTTGCATCGGGTGAGGACATGAATGCGGTGGATTGGGCAGTTTTTGGGACCTACTTGTTCGGCGCACTCTTTTTTAATGGCGCGCACCGAGTCCTTCAGTCTGTTGCTATTGGTGACGAACTTTTTGGCTGCGAATAGGATGTGGGAGCGCGGGATGTAGTTCTCGGGTTGGTAGTAGCCGAATTATTCGACCGCGTTGTTGGGGAAGAAGTTCTTGAACTCGGAGTAGAGCTGAGCCGCGAGGGTCTTGTTGTGCGACATGATCAGGGTCGGCTTGCCGATGTTCCGGATCACGTTCGCCATGGTGAAAGTCTTGCCCGAGCCCGTGACCCCGAGGAGGGTCTGGTGCTTGTTGCCGGCCTCAATGGACTTGGTGAGCTTGGCGATGGCCTGGGCCTGGTCGCCGGCTGGCTCGTAGTCACTGGCAAGTTCGAAAGGCATGGGGAGAACGTCCAACATCGAACGCCGAACGTCCAACGTTGAAGTGAAGAATTTGACTGGAGCGTTTATTGCCGCCGGGGTTGATACCGTTGCCGTGCACCGGAGCTGCTTTTGTGAGCAAGCGGGCTGCTCACGCATCGAAGTCCATCCCGCCCGCGTTGTTACCAACGCAGCTCCGCGTCTTGTCGCGCCTACAGAGGGATTATGGAATGGGTCTCAATTCAGCTTCGAGACGGTAGAAGGCTTTTTCTCTTTGTCCTGGTGGTGGGATAAGGCCGAAGAAGTTGAGAAGCTGGTTAGAGAAGACCACAAATTCTGTTTGCTCATTCGATAGCACTTCATCAAAGCTCATCAAATCAGTTGAACGCATGAGACGCAGGATGATGCTGCTCTGTTGTTCGTCATCGACGCCGAAGGTTAAGAGAGGTTGGTTTCCGGAAGCGATGCGAAGGTTTTTTGAATCTCCGGCATCGGCAAGGATAGGGTTGGTGCCGATAGCGAACTCGAGACCATTAGAGATTCCGTCGTTATCGGGATCGAGATCGAAGGTGAGGGCGAGTTCACCTGCTTCTCCTTGAAACTCCACCGCCCCGATATCGAGTGTTCCGCCAATGAAACGTTGGAAACCTCGTTGATCGGTACCTCCGGGGTCGGTGGTCGTATCATTGGAAGGATTGATCGCGGGGGAGCCAGGGAGTGGTGGCATAGTCATAGTGGGGCCGCCATAGTGGCCGAGAGAGGAGAGATTTGGGTCGCCAGTGATGATGGTGCCGCCCTCACTCAGATCGATAGGATCATGTCCGTCGTTGAGGGCTGACATGAGATTGGTGCCAATGGCGGTGGTCGTGGCTCCGGAGAGAAGCTCTTTCAAATCTGGTCCGGAGATCGCGGCGGTATTTCCGGCGAGAATGGTGTTGTTCAAACTCAAGGGCGCGCTGCCACTTGTGCCATGGCTGAAGACGCCGCCACCGAAGTTGGCAGTATTATTTGAAAGAGTGCAGGCGCTTAAACTCGTGATCGCGCTTCCTTCTAAGCCGTTGCTGTAGATGCCTCCGCCGCTGTTGGATGCGGAATTACCTGAGAGGGTGCATGTGCTTAGGCTCAGGTTCGCGCTCCCGAAATCGCCGTTGCTGTAGATGGCGCCGCCGCTCTCGGATGCGGAATTGTCGGAGATTGTGCATTGGCTCAGCCTTAGGGTTACGCTGCCGGAATCTCCATCACTGTAAATGGCACCTCCAAAGGTGGCGGAATTATCGAAGAGAGTGCAGCCCGTGAGTTTCAAGGACGCCTGTTCGTTGTAGATCGCTCCCCCAACGTCGTTGGGGAAGCCGTTCCCAGAGGCGATGCCGCCGGTAAGAGTAAGGCCAACCATAGAGACTTCATTATTGGGTTGGATGTGGAAGATGCGCTTTTGGCCAGACACATTGATGGTGATCCCCTCGGGGAGGGAAGAGGCGTCGATGGTGAGGTTTTTGCCGATCGATAGTTCGCCCCCGTGGATGGTGATTGTTTGCCCGGAGAGGTTCGGGGCAAATGTAATAGTGGTGTTTGACGGAGAATCATAGACAGCTTGGCGCAGTGTATCTGAGCCAGAGTCATTGGTATTGGTGACGATGACTTTGGGAGGGGAGAGGTGTGTACGAATGAGGGCGCGGTCGGAATCACTGAGGGCGCTGCGGAAAATGATGAGGTCTTTGATTTCGCCCACAAAGTCGAAGCCGCTTGGGCCGATAGCTCCTAGAGTGATTTCTGGGGCAGAATGAAATTGGTTTCCCCGGCCACTCACATTCAGATTGATTCCGTTGGCGTAGGCTGCGAGCGAGCCTCCCGAGACAACGGTGCTCCACACGGTGTCCTGATCATCGAAGCGGGTGATGCTATCGCCGAATGGGCTAGGGCTATTACTCACGTGAATGTTAAATTCCGAAGGGCTTCCATGATAGCCACGTTGGTGGAAGATGACGTTAGGTCCGAGGTTGTAGGCATACATGCCGAGGTGCTGGAAGTGGTGTTCGTTTTCATAGTGCCCGCGCCAGAAAATGGTGTAATTGGAGGTGTTTGCGAGCTGAGGAAGTAGACCTTCGAGGCGCTGACCCTCGTAAGGTGGTCCGGTTTCAGGATCAGCGAACTGGACGATGTTCCCAGTTGAGTTTTGGGTGATTTGGCCTGCAACTGGGGCACCGTAATTATCCTGGAGAATCAGCTGGCCTAGGTTGTTCGAGAGCTGGTTGCCGTCCTCATCAACCGGGTTCCATGTCGCGACTTCCTTCATGAGACCGCTGGTTGCGACGCCAATGCTGGCATCGTAATGAGCGACGAGTGAATCTAGTGCTTCTTGGCTCAGTCCATCGATTGAGCTGAGCGGCGCTGCGAGGCTGGGAGACACCATTGTCAGCATGCAGGTAAGGCTAAGGAAGATGCGCGATTTTATGGGAAGAAGCGGTTGGGGTTTGGGGGAGCTATCTGTTTCCCCGCAAAACAAGAGTGATGATTTTCCTGACAGTCGAATGATTAGTATCATAATGGGCAGAGGGAAGAGCGCGAGGTTATTTGTGGTGGTTTAGGAAAGGTGAGAGGGCATCCCTGCCGAGGGATTGTGGCGGCGCTCTTCACTTGAACGAAAATCGGGGTTAGCTAAGGTGATGAGATGTTGAGACGATTTCTTATTTTTTGGCTCCTGTTGGTGGGTGTTCTTTTTGGAAAGGAATCAGGCGAGAAGTGGGAGGTCCCTGAGGTGGATGCGGAGAATTTGAGCAAGTGGCAGGAGTTCATTTTTCCGAAGGGGGATGAGCTGGCTTGGCGGCAGATTCGCTGGCATCGGGAGTTGGAATTTGCGGCGGAGGAGGCACGGGAGCTGGGGCGGCCGGTTCTGTTGTGGGCCATGAATGGGCATCCGGCGGGGGAGACTTGAAATAATGGTATCGTGGGACGCTGGGAGGTCTGGTCAGACCCGCAGGTTCAGAAGTTGGCGCAGGAGTTCGTGTGTGTGGCGGATGAGTGTTGGGATCTCCGTCCACCGGATTGGTTTAATCGCCAGTGGTTGAAAACGATTGAGAGCACGAATCTCTTTGAGACGTATTGGCGGAATGCTCCTGATAATTTGATTCCGGAGAAGCCTGCTACTTGCCAGGGGACCTACTGTATGACGGCGGAGGGAGAGTATCTGGCGGGTGGTTTTGCGTGGGTGGATCGAGACCGGACCATTGAGATTCTGAAAAAGGCGTTGTTAGAATTCCGAAAGCGGGGAGAGGCGATGAAGGCCGTGCCCGAAAATGAGCTGCCATTTTTTGTGGGGGCAGAACCGAAAAAGGGTGGGTTGAAGTTGCAGTTGGGGTATCGAGATTTGCCACGTGGCGAGAATCGATTGCCGCATACAGAGAGGAATCAACGACCGGTGAACTTGGGGTTCCTTGATTTGAAACGAGAAGAAGTGGACTTGTTTCGAGTGGCAAAAGGGGAGACGAAGACCTTGCCGCAATCTTTGGTGAAGAAGATTTCGCAGCAGGCGTTGAAGGATTGTGCGCGTGGGCAGTGCAATGCAGGAAAAGAGTATTTTCGAGAGGGGAGTTGGACGGTGAGGGAGGTGTCGCGTGAAGGTGGAAAACAGGTCATCGAGTTGCGGGGTGTGTCTCGTCTTGAAGGGGGAGGACAGACTTTTGAGCCGACGGTTTTTGGGCGTTTGGAATACGACCTAGCTCAAGAGA
The DNA here is from genome assembly GCA_051251855.1 of Roseibacillus sp. GTDB lineage: Bacteria > Verrucomicrobiota > Verrucomicrobiia > Verrucomicrobiales > Akkermansiaceae > Roseibacillus. The sequence goes on along the minus strand of JBPOGI010000004.1, from coordinate 392,064 downwards.
ATTTCACTCGGTTCGATGTTGTGGCGGTGGGTCAGCGGAGTGGGGCGGCAGAGTTTAATTTTCGCTGGGACGATGAGGAAGCTGCTCCGCTGGGGGTGGCGTTTCGACTCTTTGCGGAGTGAAGAATCGCGTTGAAGAGACGGACTTGATTGTCGCCGAGGTGATGTCTTTTTAGGTGGGATGGCTGGACTGGGTTGGACTTTTTTCAACGCAGAGTCGCGGAGTGAACACAGAGGACGGACCGATGGTTTTTGAGTTTGAGTGACGGAGCGGCGGCTTTGATTGAAGCGGGGTCGTGTGATGGTGGCTGTAGAATGACGAGGTTGTATTCGACGGGGTGGGATGGGCGACAGTAAAGGTCGCCGCTCCGAGGGATATCGTTGGAGAGGACGAGGTTGCGTGGGCGACAATAAAGGTCGCCCCTCCATGGGGGCCATTTGGCTCTTCGGGTTGGAAAAATGAAAAAGTTTCCAATTGTTTGAACGAGTTGGCTACTTGGGAGTCTTAACCTTTGAGCAGCGAGTTGAACGCCGCTGTTCGTCTTCATAACAAGGGTAAGTAGCAAGTCAGTTTCTTTCGGCCGCGAGTGCGGAATCGAATGTTTTGACAAGCCGCCGGATTCGCAAGAGTCCGGCGGCTGCTTTGTTTTAGGGGGAGGAGTCTAAGAATGAAGTTACTCTGACTCTACAACTTTGGCCTCTGGATTAATCTGAGCCTTGTCGGTGATCTTGATTTGGGGGATGTCTCGGTGAGTGGAAATTTCACCCTGAAGAGTGATGGCTCTTCCTTTAAGAGCCTCCTTGATGGTAGTTCCTAGTTCCGTTTCTATCGCTTCGCGGTCATCTGCGAATACTACGGCGGTGAACTCACTGCCTTCGAAATTGATGAAGGTAATCGATCCTGATGGGGTCTGGCCTACGCCCGAAACTTCTCCGGAAATAAGTGCGGTTTGGCCCAGCATCTCCTTGATAGCTTCGATTTCGGTGGCTGGAATGGACCCTTCTAACACGACGGGGTCAGAGGGGGCGGGAGGAAGGGGGGCTTCTTGGGGAAGGGTGGAGAATTCCCAAATGCCGACTTTCTTTTTTCGGGCTTCTTGCTGGAGGCGTTTGATTTCTCGGAAGAGTTTACCGGCGCTGGTGCCATCAAAGTATTCGCTCTGCTCCTGATAAGCGGTCGAAAAGCCATTGCTGGTGAGTTCTTTGGTGAGGTCTTTGCCGTCGCGCGAGATGAGATAGGCATAGTAGCGGTCATTGGCTCCGCCAGCATCTTCCCATTGGGTGTAGACGGTAAAGGATCGGCGCAAAGTCTTCTCGGTGAACTCGGCGGCTTCTTCGCCAATTTCGAGAAGGTGTTTTTCCTCGGCTCCAAAGATGTTTTCCTGCATTTCGATCCGGTCTGGGTATTTATTGGTTTTATCGGGAACTTCGCAGAGATAGAGACGAAAGTTGTGGGTGTCGCCTTTGTGGCTTACGAAAAAACTATCGCCGTTCACGTAGCGATCTGTTTCGAGTTTGCAGCGCTCCAGTTTCTCCCAACCCTGGGCTAGAAGAGAGGTTGGGAGGATGAGGAGAAGTGAGAAGAGATATTTCATGGGGCTGGGTTTGAAGGGTTGGGTGGGGTGGACGGGGTTGGAAGTTTCAACGCAGAGTCGCAGAGGTCGGGGAGTGAACACGGAGGACGGACTGGGGTGGATTTGAGTTTTTGAGTGAGGGAGCGGCGGACTTTATTGCGGTCGGATTTTTGGCCAGTGGTTGGATAGGACGGGGTGGTTTGGGACGAGGTTGGGCAGGCGACAGTAAAGGTCGCCGCTCCGTTACTATTGGCGGTTGAGGATGTAGATGGCGGCTCCGAGTTGGTTGCGTTGGTATTGCTTCACTTGGCCGCTGTTAATGAGGGCTTGGAGATTGGCGTTGGGATTGGCGTTGGGATCGAATTTTCCGGCGGATTGCTTGAGGTAGGGGATGAGTTTGGGGGCGTCTTCGAGGTCGGGGACGGGGCAGCCGGTGGTGCAGGGGACGCGGCCGATGAGGCGTTGGGCGCGGCGTTGGCGAAGCATTTCGCTGGCGGCGGGGTTGTAGGAGTGAATGACGACTCCGTTGGGAACCATGCCTCGAAGTTCTGGATCGGGGTGAGTAGGGGGATAGAGCATTTCGGCGTAGATGCCGCTGACGCCTTTTTTGGAGTCGCCGGTTTGGATGGCGGTGTTGCCGTTTTTGGCGATGCGGACTCCGCCCATGGTGAAGAAGCCAGGAGGGGTTTGAGCGTCTTCGATGCCGAGGCCACGCTTGCCGGTGCCGCAGCGGAAGGTTTCTTTCACCTGGCCGGTTTTGCGGTTGATGATGTGCATGCGTTGGGCGCGGGGATCGACGACGTAGAGCCAAGTGGGGTCGTAGTTGGGGTGGCCTGCTTGACGTTGGGCTGCGATGGAGGACTCGATGGTAGTCCAGTTGGCTCCGAGGAGTTTGGCGGCGGCTGAGGTTGTGGTGTTACTTTGCGAGCAAGCTTGGAGGATGAGTAAGCTGAGAAGTAAGACTGTGCGAAAGGGGGTAAGCATGTCGGAAGTCTGGCGCAGGGAGAGAGGGAGTCCAATGTCGAATTGTGCAAGCGGGGCGGCTTCATTCCTTCCTCTCAATTCGACAGCGAAGCAGGTCTGGAGCGGGATGTGGGTTTTTCACAGGAAAATGTGGGTAGGTTTTCGCATCCCAGTCACGTAGAGTGAATCAGAACCTTAAAAATGATGAAAACCTACCTCTGCGGCCTTCTTGCTTTCCTCTCGCTGCCTTTTCTCGCACATGGCCAAGATTCAGCGGAAACTGACGAGAATCCAAAATCTGTTTTAATCACCGGAGCAAACAGAGGCTTGGGTTTGGAGTTGGCGAAGCAGTTCTTGGGCGATGGTTACTTGGTCTACGGAACTGCTCGTAAGCCTGAGGAGGCGGTTGAGCTGAAGGAGGCGGGCGCGACTGTGGTGGCGTTGGATGTGACCTCGGAAGAGAGCATTGCGGCGATGGCGAAGACCTTGGAGGGGAAGCCTCTCGATATCCTGATCAACAACGCGGGTTACTTTGGGCCCAATCCTATTGGGACGAAGATGAATGGAATCGATAGCCTGACTCGTAAGGAGATGGAGCTCTGCTACGCGGTCAACACCATGGGGCCTATTTTTGTCACGCAAGCGCTGATGCCGAACCTGCACGCTTCTCAGGGGAAGAAGATCATCAATATGTCGACTCGCTCGAGCATCCTCAGCAGAAAGGGGGGCAGTGCTTATGGCTACCGGGTTTCGAAAGCGGGGCTGAATATGTTCACCCGCACGCTGCACTTTGAGCTCCACAAAAAGGGATTCATCGTGGCGGTGGTTGCGCCGGGGCACAATCAGACAGACATGGGAACGAACCGGGGCAACTTGAAGCCTGAGGATTCGATGCCGAAGTTGAAAAAGGTCATTGAAGAGCTGACTCCCAAGCAGTCAGGCCAGCTTTGGTACTATGATGGCTCGAAGCTTCCTTGGTAAATTCTGCCCATAGCTTAGCCCTTAAGAAACATCCAATAATGCACCCAAACTTTTTCACACGGCTTACCAAGATTGAGCCTAGCGAGTTCAAAGGAGCCATCATCTCCTTTGCCTTCATTTTCCTACTGATGGCATCCTACATGATCGCGAAACCGGTGAGGGACTCGTTATCGAGTGAATTCACCGATACGGAGTTGGCCAGGCTTTGGACCTACACCTTTCTTTCTTCAATCGTTGCGGTCTTCATCTACAATGTCTTTGCGGCTCGCTTGTCTCTCAAGAGGCTGATTCCTGGGGTTTTCCTCTTCTTCGCATTCACCTTTATTGCGACTGCCTTGGGCTTGTATTCCGGCTATGATCGGGTGCTTTTAGGGAAGTTTTTCTATGTTTGGATTAGCGTTTTCTCTCTCTTCCACATTTCGGTGTTTTGGAGCTTCATGTCCCAGCTCTATTCCAAGTCAGAGTCCAAAAGAATTTTTGCGTTCATCAATTTGGGAGCGAGTGCGGGCGCCATTTTAGGCTCTCTTGCGGTGACCAAATATCTCAATGCGTATCCACTGGAAGTGAAGTTGCTCATTACGAGTGCGGTTCTATTGGTGGTGATTCCTTTGATTGGGATTCTTGATAGAGATAAAAATACCAAGCCTGGTGCCAAGGCTGCAGAGTTCACGAAGCTGAGTGGAAATCCTTTCTCAGGATTCAACGAATTTTTGCTTCACAAACGTCTGATTGGAATCGCGGGTTTTATCTTTATTTTCGTAGGGATTGGCACCTTCTTTTACCTGGCGCAGAAAGATATTCTCTCTGTCTACGAGAGACCAGAACGAGAGAAGATTCTCGGGACTCTGAACATCATCGTCAACGTGTTGACCTTCTTTCTTGGTCTCTTTGCCACGAACCGAATTGCTGCCAAGTTCGGGCTGGCAACCGCTTTGGCGATGGTCCCTTTCATTATGGCGTGTGCGCTCATTCTCTTTTCTACTATTCCTACCGTCGCTGTTTTCTTGATTTTGGAGACCCTTCGAAAGTCCGGAAACTACGCGATTACACGGCCTTCGCGGGAGATTCTCTTTACGGGAGTCGACCAAGAGGCCCGCTTTAAAACGAAGCCCTTCATTGACGTCACTATCTATCGAGGGGGAGACGTGTTTTGGGTCTGGTTTTTCGTCTTTCTCGGCACAGAGGGTGTTCTAAAGTTAGATCTGTCCGCCAAGCTGTTAGTAGGAGCTGGCATTGCGGTGGTTTGGGGGATCCTCGCCATTTATCTCGGAAAACAGCATGAGCGCGAGGAGAAGATTGAGGCAGCGGCTAAGTCGTGAGATTGAGGGCTTGTAGGAGATCGGTCTAGCACATCAGGGAAGGTGTGAAGCTTATGAGCTCTTCAAAGGCATTCGAGAATGAGCAGGTATCAGGATTACCGAGGTTTTGGGCGGCGGTTACGGTTTTTACTCTCATCATCGGATAAGAGAATGCAGGCTTTCCTCAATTTGAGGTGGGCGAGCTGTAGCCATAATTGAGTGACTTGGACCATTTTGTCACCATCACAAACTCATTTTTGGGGATCGTGAAAAAATACTTCATAAAAGTTGAACAGTTTGTGATGTGAAGAGTCTGAACCTGTGAACCGCGAGTTGAACGCCGTGGTTCGTCTTCATAACAAGGGTAATAGCACGTCAGTTTCTTTCGTCCGCGAGTGCGGAATCGGAATGTTTTGACAGCCGCCGGATTCGAAAGGATTCGGCGGCCGCTTTGTTTTGGAGCGGCGGCTTTGATTGCCGCTAGGGTGATGTGACCGTAGTTGGAAAATGACGGGGTTGGATCGACGAGGTTGGGTGGGCGGCAGTAAAGGCCACCTCTCCGAGGAGATCGCTAGAAATACGAAAACCGCTGAATTATCAGCGGTTTTGGGAAAGTGGTCGGGGAGACAGGATTGCCTTTCGCTTCGCTCACGCTTTCCGGCGCTCGTGACTCGCTGGTAATCGAACTGACGTTCTCATCCTGTGAGCGGCCTTTGGCCGAAGTGCCACTTTGGGAAAGTGGTCGGGGAGACAGGATTCGAACCTGCGACATCTGCGTCCCAAACGCAGCGCTCTACCAAGCTGAGCTACTCCCCGAGTTGCTCGCGGGCGCGGACCTTCTCTTTCCTAGCGTGAAAAAGCAAGCCACAAAAACGTTCCTACGCATGATTTTTGCTTTTGGTTGGGAGAATCTCCTCGCTCGGCATCGTAGACTGGTGAAATGCGCTTCTTCTTGTTCCTTTTTGCCAGTCAGGTTTTGGTTTTTTCTCAAGTTGTTCCGATTCCCAAGATGATGGATTTAACCGAAGAGGTGATGGAGTTTCGGCAGGTGGTCTTGAGTGTGGACCCGGAGTTTCAAGAGGTCTGCTTCTCGGTTTTGGTGCCGGCGGTGAAGAGTCTTTCTCGGGGGGACCAGTCGTTTTTTATCACCGAGGGAGAATGCTCTCAGATGACTTTTAGTCAGGGGGAGGTCGGCGAGGGATTGAGTTATCGAATCGTGATTGGCAAGAAGGGAGTAGATGTGACGGCCGAGGATGTTGCGGGGGCAGCTCAAGCCGCCGCCACTTTGCTGCAATTGGCGAAGTTTGAAGACAATACTATTGCGTGGCCAGAAGGGATAATTGGCGATGGGCCTGATCAGCGTTTCCGCTGCTTTATGGTCGATATGGGGCGCAATCCTCACTCGCCTAAAATGCTACGTGATGTCATCGATACGATGTGGTTTTACAAGGTGAACTATCTCCAGCTTCACCTCACAGACGATCAGCTGTTTTCATGGCCTTCGAAGGCTTTTCCCAAACTCTACAGCGAGCAAGCGGGATGGACTTGGCAGGACTTCGAGGAGTTAGAGGCCTATTCGCAAGCTCGCGGGGTGACCATTATTCCGGAACTCGATGTACCGGGGCATTCGACGATCTTACGAAAGTATTATCCGAAGGTTTTTGGGGAGACCACTACTGAGCTGGCATCCCTGCCGGAAGCTCAGAAGGGGGTAGAGACTCTCATCTCGGAGCTGCTCTCGGTCTTCAAGAGCACGCCATATTACCACATGGGAGGGGACGAAGCTTACGGGGTGCCCGAGGAGATTCAGCGCGACTTTATCAATCGCTTGAATGTCTTCATTAAGTCGAAGGGCAAGCAAACTTTAGTTTGGGAGGGGCCGCATTTGGGTGAGGGCGAGAACAAGGTGGCAGAAGATGTGGTTCACATGATTTGGCGTTGCAACGAGGTCTTAGCACAACAGGCGTTGGATGCAGGCTATCAGGTAGTGAATGCTTCTTGGGACCCGCTCTATATTGTGGACCACTATCCGCGCACGATGTTTACGGCGGTGGATGTGAAACGTTGTTATCAGTTCGATCTACAGAGGTTTGCTCATATCAATCACGAGTTTGCGACATACAATACGCCGCATCTAACGAAATCGAAGGCCGGTATGTTGGGGTTTTGTATGCCTTGGTGGGAGGGTCGGGAGCAAAATCTCTTGCCGTTATGCGTGCCTCGCCTTGCGGCGGTTGCAGCTGCGGCTTGGAACCGTGAAGGAGAGAGTGACTTTGCGGGTTATCAGGGACGGCAAGAGAGATTGTTGCCTCGCTTGCAAAAGATAGCTGGCTTTGTATTGCCGGAGACTCCCGTGGCTACTCCGGAGAGTCAGGGAAAGAATCTCGCTTATTTGGCGAAAGTGACGTCTTCGGATAGCGCGAGTCAGCCGCACTTTGGGCCGGAGCGATTGACGAATGGAATTCCGGATCGGTTCGATCACTTTCTGGGCTATCCTACCGTGCCGGAGCCTTTGGAAATTTTGATTGAATTAAAGAAGCCTGCTTCGATTTCGAGGATTCAAATTTTCGAACGAGCCCAGGGACAGAGCTGGGAGGAGTATGAAGTCTTGGTCTCGGGTGATGGGGAAGAGTTTATTTCGGTAGGTTCGACAAAGAAAGAGACTCGGGGAGAGGCGAGCTTTGTGAATCACTCCTTTGAGCCGAGGGAGGTGAGGGTGATTAAGATTGTCACTTCGGGGTGCCAAGAACTGACTTTTCCTTCGTTTAGCCGCTTGTCTGAGGTGATGGCTTTTGCGGAGTGAGGCTGGCTTTGAAGTGTGAGCTTTCCGTTGCGGATGGTTTTTGTATTCTTGGGATTATGGCTGAGAAGATTGGATTACTATTGTCTGTGGGTTTGTTGCTAGGGCTGTGTGTTGGTTGCAAGGATTCGGGGGATTCTAGGTTGGAAGAGGTCGCTGCGGTCGAGATTAAATACCCGAATAGTGAAGAAGGTCTTAAGAAGTTGGCGAAAGATTTGAACCACAACGGGGAGCTCTTGCGGGAGCTTTTGCCGACGAATGAAGAGTGTGCTCTCATTGGTGCTGGTCCAGTGGATGCGGAATTGATTGAGGCCTATGTAGAGACCCTCAAGGAGGAGTTGCCAGCGGAAGGGATTGGCGGGAATGACAGCCAGACGGAGGTGCTGGTGGGGTCGGGAACGACGGATGCGATGAAGGCGGGGACTGAGATGGAGATGGCGGGTGGTTACTCGCAGGAGGCGGAGCACTTTGGTCCAGCGCTGACCTTATGGAAGGTGAGCTACGTGGAGCCGGGCGAGGACAGCGGGATGCGCTTCGATGCCTTCATCCATTTGAACGGACGCTGGGTGCTGGTGCCCAAGGTTTGGCGGGCGTTCCGGTAGGAGTGTGCCGAGGCAGGGGTGTTATGTTGAAGCCTAGCGCTCCAAGTTGGGCCTATTCCTTGTCTTCGGTGGTTTTTTTGGCGGCTTTCTTGGCTCCTTTTTTCGCAGTTTTGCGTGGGGGAAATTCGAAGCCGATCTTTCCGTTGCTCGAGTCGAGAGTGAGGTGAGCAGAGAAGGGGCGTTTGGTGCGCTTGGAAACGAAGCCGGGGAGGAGTCCGGTTTTGCCTTCGGCTAAGAGTTTCATCACTTCTTCTTTAGGGAGTTCCTTTTGTAGGATGGTTTTTCCGAGGCGGAAGCCGTCGGGAGATTCGGAAGGTTTGAACTCAGGGACGTGGTAGGCTTTCTCGGTCTCGTAGACTTTGATTTCGTCTTTTTCGCCAGAGATGGTGACGGTGCCGGCGAGCATGTCGTCGGTGAGGTCTTCGGCGGACTCGGGCTCGTCGCTATCGAAGACGAAGCCGGTTTTCCATTTACCGAGTTTACCGGTCTTGGAGACCTGTTGTTCGATCTTGATGGCGGCGGAGAAGGGCTTGTTAAAGCGGGACATGAAGCCGTCCTGCTCTTCAAGGAACTTGGTGGTGAAGAGGGTTTTGGCTTGGTCGGGGGTGAGTTCCTTGCCGGCAATGTATTTGCTAATGCGGAAGCCGCAGTCGGGGGTGCGACATTCGTAGGTGGCGTCGGTGGTCTTAAGGCCTTCGGTGCCACAGTTGGGGCAGGTGCAATCGAGGTCGGGGAAGACGCGATTGACCATGATGTCCATGTGTTTTTTGGCACGGCCGACAAGGTCTTCGGTGAAGTCGGTAATCTCCTTCATGAAGACGGGGCGGGTGAGTTTACCTTGCTCCATCTGACGGAGCTTGGCTTCCCAGTCGCCGGTCATGGAAGGGGAGATAAGGGGCTCGACTTCCATCTCTTCGAGAAGTTCGATGAGGCGGAGCGCTTTGCCGGAGGCGAAAAGTTCGCGAGCCTCGCGAGCAACATACTTTTGGCGGATGAGACCTTCAATGATGTTGGCGCGGGTGGCGGGAGTTCCAAGACCTCGCTCGGACATGGCTTCGCGGAGATCGTCGTCAGTGAGGAGTTTGCCCGCTCCCTCCATGGCGGAGAGGAGGGTGGCTTCGTTGTAGCGCGCGGGTGGGTTGGTTTGTTTGTCCTCGCGATAGACTTCGGAAACCTTGGCGTCTTCGCCTTGTTCGACGGGGACGAGTTCGTCTTTGCCGGAGGCGACGCCGAGGGCGCGACCATAGACGGCGAGCCAGCCGAGTTCGACGAGGACTTTACCGTCGGTGCGGAAGGTGTCTTTGTGGCCTGGGTTCTCGATGGTGGTGAGGCGTTTAGTGACCTCGAAGATGGCGTGGGGGTAGAAGACGGCGAGGAAGCGCTTGGTGACAAGATCGTAGAGCTTGCCTTCTTCTTCGGAGAGTTTGACGACGCGGCCGGTGGGGATGATGGCGAAGTGATCGGAGACCTTGGCGTTGTTGAAGACGCGCTTGTCGAAGCGAATGAGGTCTTTCTTGAGGGAGTCACCGGCCCACTGGGCGAGGGGGTGGGAGGAGTCGCGTAAATCCTGAGTGGTAGTTTTGACGTTGGGGAGATAATCCTCGGGCAGATAGCGGGAGTCGGTCCGGGGATAGGTGAGCATTTTGTGGCGCTCGTAGAGGGCTTGTGCGAGCTGCAAGGTGCGGCGGGCGGAGAAGCCGAAGCGGCTGGAGGCCTCACGCTGAAGGGTGGTGAGGTCGTAGAGTTGGGGGGCGATTTGCTTCTGAGGCTTGGTCTCTTCTGAGACGGTGCCCGTTTTGTCTTTGCAGCGCTCGACGATGGCATCGGCGTCTTCTTTCTTCCAAATACGCTCGGCACGTCCGTGGGGCTGGGCTTCAGTTTTCTGGAAATCGAGGTCGACCCATTTGCCTTCGTATTGGCCGGCTTTGACGTCGAAGGTGGCGTGGACTTCGTTGTAGTCCTCGCTGACGAAGGCGGCGATTTCGCGTTCGCGCTTGGCGAGGATGGCGAGGGTGGGGGTTTGGACGCGTCCAGCGGCGGTGATGTTGAAGCCACCGTGGCGGGAGCGGAAGCAGGTGAGGGCGCGGGTAGAGTTGAGGCCGACAAGCCAGTCGGATTCGGAGCGGCACTTGGCGGCATCGCGCAGGTCAGCCATGTCTTCGCCTTCGCGGAGCTTTTTCCAGGCGTCCTGAATGGACTTAGTGGTCATCGATTGCATCCAGAGGCGCTTGATGGGCTTGTTGATTTTGCCGATCTCGATGATGTATTGGAAGATAAGTTCACCTTCGCGGCCGGCATCACAAGCGTTGACGATGAGGTCGAATTCCTTCTTTTTGGCGAGGGAGAGGACGTGTTTGAGACGGCCTTCGGATTGCTCGATGGGCTGAAGCTCGAATTCGCTGGGGATGGCGGGGAGGACGTCGAATTTCCAAGGTAGGTTCTTGCCGTTGGGGCCGGTGGGCATCTTGAGCTCGACAAGGTGGCCGACGGCGGAGGTGATGGCGGCTTTGTCGTTTTCGAAGTATTGCGCGTCGCGGGACTTGCCCTTCTTTTCAAACTTTCCGAGCTCGGGTGCGAGGGCGCGGGAGAGGTCTGTTGCGACCGAGGGTTTCTCGGCAATGATTAGAATTTTAGCCATCTTGAGCGGGGACTAACGGACGAATTGGGCCGTTTGCCAAGGGTTTTTTGATCCGAACCCTTTAATATAATCCTTCTGAGATGGGTAGAGGGAGCCTTTGGGAGGCTATTTATTAGGGGCAAGAAGCCGATCTTCGCTCACTTACTGATGGTCAGAAAGGCGATGGTGAGACTTAACGTTGACCTTCGCTCCTTGGCTGGCAGGACGGAAGCGACGGCGATCAAAGGTGTTTTTGAGGGCAGTTATGTCCTCTTTGGGCAGGGCGTCGACCTCGCGGAGACCGGCCTTGAGCTCAACTTGAATTGGGATGTGGCAGTGGGGGCAAGGACCATCTGCGACGGTTTGCTGGATCGTCAGCCGAATTCCACAGGCGGGGCAGGGAAATGATAGTTCGATTGGGTTGACTTGCACGATAAGTAGTTAGCTAAGAGCTTTGACGTATCGTTGGCCAGAGATTTGTTTGGCAAGGCCCTTCATCTCAAGGCCGAGAAGGGTGGCCGAAACGATGTGGATGGGTTCCTGAGAGAGGTCGGCGAGTTGGTCCATGGTACGCTCGGTGCTGTCGAGGTGTCCGAGGACGAGGGTCTCGAGTTCGTTGAGGTTGTGGGGCTCAGGAGTTTTTCGGGCTGGGTTTTGAGGGCTGGGTTTCTTGTTTTTGAAGAGAGGAAGTTCTTGGAGGTCCTCGAGGATTTGGCTGGGTTGGGTGACGAGAGTGGCGCCTTCACGGATGAGATCATGACAGCCTTCGGACTGAGGACGGTCGATGGGGCCGGGGATGGCGTAGACGGGACGACCGGATTCGGTGGCCATTCCGGCTGTGATGAGGGAACCAGAACGGCGCGGGCATTCGGCGACGAGTAGGGCGGTGGACCAGTTGGCGACGATGCGGTTGCGTTGGGGGAAGGTTTGTTTGTCGGGTGGGCAGCGAAGGGGGAATTCGGAGACGACGGCGCCGTGACCATCGGCAATGCGCTCGGCGAGTTCGCGGTTCTGGGAGGGATAGATGTCTAGGAGGCCAGAGCCGAGTACAGCGATGGTGCGACCACCGCTATCGAGAGCTGCGAGGTGGGCTTCGGTATCAATGCCGAGGGCGAGGCCGGAGATGATGGTATAGCCGGAGTTTGCGAGGCCGGTGGAGAAGGTGCGAGTGATGCTTCTGCCGTAGTGGGTGCAACGACGAGAGCCGACGACGCCGATGGTGTGTTGGTCGGCGGCGGTGATTTCGCCTTTGATGTAGAGAAGCAGGGGTGCGTCAGGGCTCTCGGCAAGTTGGCGCGGCCAGAAGGGAGATTGAGGGGTGAGGATGGTGATTTGGTGGCGCTCACAGAGGGCGAGTTCAGCTTCTGGATCGGTGAGTTTTTTCCAGTCGGTGATGATGGCGGCGACTTCGGGACCGACGCCTGAGACGGATTGGAGGGAGCCGGTTGATTGGCGAAGGATGGTTTCGGGGTTTCCGAACTTCGCAAGAAGGCGGCGAATGCGAATGGGACCAACTTTGGGGAGGGCATTGAGGGTTAAGAGGGCGGTGAGCATGGCTGAGTGAGAGATGGGGGTGAGTGCTTTTTACCAATTGAGGAGTTGTTCGGGGAAGGGGCATTCTTCGCAGTCACTGTGATCCTTGAGACAGAAATCTTGGTAGACTTGGAGGAGGGCTTGGTGGTGCCAGGCTTTTTTTAGAAAGGAGGATTTTTCCTCGCGGTCGCCGAAGAGGCGGTAGGCGGCGCGTTGGACACGCTCTGATGGAGTCCCGCCAGGGAGTTGGGCGTAGGCGGGCCAGTGCTGTTCGGGGTCTTCGGCGAGACGTAAGGGGTGCAGAACGTTGGCGAGGAAGTCTTGGGCCCGCTGTTTGCCGAAGAGGGAGATGGGCTTCTCCGTTGGGGAGGAGGTAAGAGTGAAGTGATGATTCCAGAAGGGGTCGGTGCCTTGCTGAAGCTTTTTGGCAAACTCGGACAAGGAGCCTTGGGAGAGTTTTTCTAAGGTGGGCCAAGAGGAGAGGAGGGTGGTGAGGGCGGCGACGCGGCGTTGGGGGTGGTTGGTGGGGCGGATGCCGGCGAACCTCCAAGGCAGAGTCCGTGGTTCGGGGTGGGGGCGGTTTTTCCACCAACTGGACCAGAGCTCGCATAACCATTCGTGGGATTCTGGGGGAGCGCTGTTGGGGAGGTCGGGAGAGAGGAAACCGGCGAGGCCAAAAAGATAGCTGCTTCGTTCGGTGGGGGAAAGATGGCGCATCTGGCTGAGGGGAGCTCGCTGGGCGAGGAGGGTCATTGCGAGTTGGTTTTGATGATAACCAAGGGCATTAGCGAGTGCTTGCCAGAGGGCTTGGGGATAGCCGTGGATGTCGGCGACACAGTGGAAGCGTTTCGCCTTTTGCAGTGCGCGATGCAGGGCGGCTTTTTTGAGTAAATCTTCGACTCGGGAAACAGGTATTTGGCCGAGAGGCTGATAGCAGCGACCTAGGGTGACGGGTGCTTGATAGAGAGGGGGAGGGAGAATGGTTTCAAGGCGTTCGGGAGGGATGCAGACTTGGGGGACTTCGCGATGTTCGAGGGTCCGGATGAAGGTGGTGCGCTGGGCGGGCTCGACGGAGAGGTGGAGGACAACTTCATTAAAGGCCGAATTAGTGGCGTGGCCGTGGGCCTCCCAGTCACTGGGGCGAGTATCGAGTTCAACGGGGCCGTGGGAGGGGTGCCCATCGAGCGTTATGGCGCAGTTGAGAAAGTCCGGTCCTGGGCCGTGGTTCCACTCTCCGAACTGACGAATTTCGACGTTCTTGCCATCAAGGGTCTGGAAGCATCGCCCGAAATGACCGGCGAAGAAGAGGGATTGGAGTTCAATCTCGCTCGGCAGGGCGATAACTTGTTCAGCGAGCCAACCAGAACGCAGTGCTTCAAGGAGATGGACATATTCGCTAGCCACCAAAGAGTTTTTCCAATGGTGATTTCCTTGGCAAGATAAAAGTGTTCAGCTGAACTATTTCCTCTCGAGAGTGGTTGATTTTTAGGGATTTGTTCAAAGTCTTTGATTACTTTATGATTGCGCTTTCCTTACTGGGCAGGCAAAAAGTTGGAATGCAATTCGATCCCTCTTGTTTTTCCATTCGAATTCCCCGTGCTTTGCGAACGACTTCATTGATTGTCGGTGGCCTTGCATTGCTCACTTCGTCTCAGGGGCAGACCGTCTTCACGTCGCCTGCGGGTTATGTGAAATTAAAAGCAACTGCTGCAGCTTCGTCCGACAGTCCAAGTTACAACTTTGTGAACCATGCCCTTGCTCAGAAGCGAAAATCTGTGGGTGAGATTACCGCAGGAGGGACTGACGTGATTTCCGCAAGCGCTTCTACCTGGGGAGTTGATGATTTTGCGGGGAGTGAGGGACCTCACTTCGTCCTGATCACGACTGGTTCGTTGGAAGGGCAGATTTACGACATCGATTCGAATACGGCTGACACGCTCACTCTGGCCACGGGCTCAGGTGATACTTCTGCGTTAGTTGGCGAGTCCTTCCGTATCTATCAGCACAATACATTGGCGTCAGTTTTTGGAGCGGACCCAACTGCAAAAGGTTTTCAAGGCGGCTTGAATGCAGGAGTTGCAGACCAAGTCATCTTTTTCGAAGGAGGCTCCTTTCAAACTTATTTTTACAAGGATGAGAACGTTCCCGATTTTCTTGATCCCAACGATGTCATCGGATGGGTCTCTTCTGCCGATAATACTATCGACGTGAGTAGTCTGACTCTGGCCCCCAACCAAGGCTTCATCGTTATGCGTCGTTCGACCGCTTCTGCCTACGAGGTCGTCGTGTATGGTGATGTCATTGATGATTCAATCAATGTCCAGATTGTAGAAGGCTACAATCTAGTGAACGTGCCCTATCCAATTGAGGGGCAAGTGACCTTAGGCAATTCTGGTCTCTATGATGCAGCGGATACAACTTTTCTCACTTCGCTTCAACCGGGTTTGAATGCAAGTAATGCCGAGCTGGTTGTTGCTTGGAATGGAACTAGCTACGTTCAGTATTTTTACAAAGACGAGAATGTCCCCGACTTTCTTGATCCTAACGATGTGATGGGCTGGGTCAGCTCCGCAGATAACACAGTTGATGTCAGCAGCACCCCGCTTGATGGCGCCTTCTTTATCCAAAGAAAGGCTCCAAATCCTCCCTTAGATTGGGTGTTTCCCACTGTTATGGCTCCATAAGTCTTCGGCTTCATTCACACAGTTTCTTTTCTCCTAAAACAATATTTCAAACCTAAATTACTTCATGCGCTTATCAACATTACTTCCAGCGGTTGCTGTATCACTCATTTTCGAAGCGTCGGCCGCTACAGTCGGCTTTGATTCCGGAACCAATTTCGTGCTCTTTCAGGTGGCTTCAGGAGATCCTCTTCAGAATGGTTTTCTTCATGCTGGTTACTATGCTACCAGTCCAATCGGTTTGGGTGCTGCCGATTTGCAGGAGAATTTCATGGAGTGGGCCGTTCTCGGAAATGATAGTGCTGCCAGCGGCTATTTTGGAGATCCTGATTTTCCCGACACAGTGATTGGAGCCGAAGCGGGTCTTCCCATCTATTTGATGGTTACTGATACGGCATCGATCGGTGATGCAACACAGCTTGCAGTCTTCACCAACACCAGCGACGCGAGCTGGACGTTTCCTGGGAGTGACATTGCGCTCAGTCCCTCAATTTCTTTGGATGATGTGGTGCTTGGAGCCTCAGGAGCGAGTCTCTTGGCTGGGTTAGAGACCACCTCTAGTTTGACAAGCGGTGGCCCTGCGATTGGACTTGTTGCGGTTCCGGAGCCTTCTATCACGCTATTAGGATTTGTTGCCGTCTTTGGGGTCGTGCGACGTCGCCGATAGCAAGGGACTTCGGGAAAGGTGCTACGGGGGAGAGGTCTCGGTTTACTTGGGGGCATCGATTTTCTCATGAAATTGAATTCAGCTTTTCCTGTTTCCTTATTGAGTCTTTTTTGCGCGTCGTTTTGCGAGCTTAAGGCTTCTGCTTCCTTTAATTTTAGCCCAAGTGCGGGGACCGTTGAGAGCTTCGTTTTATTCGAGTTGGAGGACGAAGCCCCTCTTGCGGGCGGGTATTTGTTCGCGGGGACCTATGCGTCTCTTCCGGACGAAGCTGCGACGAACGCCGAGCTCCTAGCCGATTTCACTCTCTTTGGATCACTCTCTACGAACCCCAGTGGAGCGAGTGGTTTTTTCTCGGCAGGACAATTTTCGGGAGACCTAGGAGGTTTGCCGTCATCCAAAATCTATCTGTTGGTTACGGATAGCTTGAATATTTCCACCGCGACTCAGTTTGCGGTTTTCTCTTCGAGTTTGAGTTCGTGGACTTTTCCGGTCTCTGAGCTCGATGCGAGTGTGAGTATCTCTTTACCTGCTGTTGACCAATATTTTGCCGGTTCCCCTGATACCCTGAGTGCAGGGAACGATGTTTTTAATTCGATTCAGTTGACTGCTGTTGCGGAGCCAGAGCCTCTTGTGCTTCCTTCGGTTTGTTTTGTGATTTCAGCTGGTCGACCAGGAATTGAATTCGAGTTTCCAACTGCACAGGCAGGGCAGGTGCAATTTGTGCTGCAGGAATCTGAGGGAGACACTCTTTTGGAAAGTGATTGGATTGACGTGGTGGCGAGTCCGTCGGTGGTGAGTGATGATGGGACGACGCAGGTGATTCGAATTGTTCACCCTGCTTTGTTGTCGAGTGATACCCAACGGTTTTTCCGCCTGTTAGGGGTGTAGCGCGTGCAAAACCTTCAGGGTTTCGAAGCAGCCTTTGACCTCGTGGACGCGGTAAATAGAAGCGCCGCGGGTGTGGCCGGCGGTGACGCAGGCGAGGGTGGCGGCGTCGCGAGCGGTGGGGTCTTCGATGTCGAGGGTTTCGCCGATGAAGCCTTTGCGTCCCACGGGGAGAAGAAGGGGGCGTTTGAAGGAAGTGAGTCGGTCTAGATGGGAGAGAACGGTAAGGTCGTCTTCGGGAGTCTTTGCAAAGCCGAAGCCAGGATCGAGAATGACTTGGTTGCGAGAGAGACCAGTTTGATCGCATTGGGCGAGTTTTTCGGCGAAAAAGTCTTCCATCGAGCCGAGGATGTCAGGCCAGCGCACGTGAGAATGATCGACTTTGGGGGCACCGACGGAGTGCATGATGAGGAGGGCTGCCTCGGAATCTGAGCAGTGCTGGGCGTTTTGATTGTCGGGGAGGCCGCTCATGTCGTTAACGAGTTCCGCTCCCATGGTGACGACGGTGGCGACGACCTCGGGTCTCCAAGTATTGGCAGAAAGAACAGGGGGCCAGACTTGGCTCTCATCGCGAGGTTGCGATTGGGCGATGATGTCGGGCCAATTTTTGCAGAACCCAGCGAAGCGTTCGATCTCTTCGTCGATGGAGATGGCGTCGCGGTTGGTGCGCGCACTCTCGGCCCCGATGTCGATGAAGTCGGCTCCGTCGGCGATCATTTGGCGAGCACGCTGGGCGGCCCAAGTTTGATCTACTTTGCCGTCTCCAGAAAAGGAGTCGTGGTTGATGTTGAGAATGCCCATGACACAACCTCGCCGAGGCCAAGAGAGGGTGCGGTTAGGGAGCTTGAGGTTCATGACGTAGCTTCGGAGAGGAGGCCTGAGAATCCAGCCTGTTTTTTTGGGGAAGGAAAGGTGTGCTACCAGCCTGTGAAGCCTCCTTGCGAAGGGGGTGGGATGGCTTCCATTTTCTCGACGTGGAGGACGGGAGAGTCTCCCACTTCGAGGGTTTCGTAGCGGAGGGTGCCTCCGACTCTGACCCAAGAGCGTTCTTCAAAGGTGGCGGGGGGATTTTCGAATTCGAGAGGAAAGGCGAGGACCATGGCGTCAGCGGCGCAGCAGGTCATGAGAGTTCGGTAGATGCGCAGGCGGTTGCCAGCTTCGTTATTGTCACGCTCGGCGACGATCTGGCCTTCGGTTTCGATTTCGATCTCGCCGAAGACTTCCATCATGGATTCGTCTCCAGCGGAAAAGAAGATCTGGCTGAGGGGAAGTTGGAAGCGGCCGTCCTCGTTCTGAGGGGTGGACTCTTCTAACATTTCTTTGGTGAAGGGGGGAATGGCGTAGGCGGAGGTGTCGACTTGATTGTCGTAGAGACCTTTGCGCGCAAGGACGTCGAGGGAGTAGCCGGCGGAGGTGTCGGTGGCGAGTGAGGCGGAAAGGGGAATGACCATGAGGAGAAGGACGACGAAGGGGTTTTGGTCGTGGTGGTCGTGGCCATGTTCGCAATGGTCGTGGCCGCAGTCTGATTTTTCCCGCAGGGTGAGAAGAACGAAGAGGCCGAGAACGATCATCCCCAATCCGCCGAAGAGGGTGATGTTGTGAAACTTGGGGACGAGGAACTCTCCCATGCGTCCGGCGGCGTAGAGCCAGACAATCGATCCGCCCCAAAAGAGGGTGGCGAGAGCGGGAAGGGTGTTTTGGAGGAGTTTCATCTAGGGATAGGTTCTCTGGTGAAGAGAGGGGAATCAAGTCGGAAGGTTGAAGGTGAGGCTATAGCATGGTGTGATTCCGAGGGAGGCCCTTGAATTCGCTGTTGGAGTATTATCTCGAAAAATATTTGCGGTTCGTTGGGGGTGCATCATCTTAAGAGGTGAACGATAGCGCTAGCGAAGCCCCAGATAAGATTTTTGGTCTCGATAATAAGGAGTTGGCCTACCTGCTACTGAGGATCGGGCTCGGGGTGAATCTCTTTTTCCACGGCTTGGTGCGCCTGCCGAAGCTGTCCGGGTTTGTAGGCTACATGGAAGGTCAGTTTGCGGAGAGTTTACTTCCTGGATTTTTGGTCACTCCGATGGCTTATGCCATCCCGATTGTAGAAGCGGTGGTGGGGCTAATGCTTCTCTTGGGCTTGAAGACGAAGTTCGCGCTTATAGGGGTCTCGTTGCTGATGATGGTGTTGATCACGGGATGCTGCCTCATTGAGAACTGGGGGCCGTTGGACTCGCAAATGATGCTCTTGCTGGTTTCCTCTCTATTGATTGCCCTTTTGCCGTTCAATCGATTGGCTCTTACGAAGGATTGATAGGCGAGTTAAGAGGCGATGGGGAAATGCCTTGTTGTCTCCCCTTGTTCTGAGGTCAACTTGTGGTCGATGAGTGGTTCGCGAGAGGTTTTCGTTTCGATGCGCAATGTGCACCAGCGCTTTGGGAGCAATCATGTTCTGCGCGGAGTGGACTTGGATATTTATCGTGGGGAGACGGTAGTGCTTTTGGGAGGATCTGGGGGCGGAAAGAGCGTTTTGATGAAGCACATCTGCGGGTTGTTGTGTCCAATGGAAGGAACGATCGTGGTCGATGGCGAGGAAATCAGCTGTAAAGGTGAACGGGAGATGGAGGAGGTGCGGCGGAAGGTGTCGATGATGTTTCAGGGGGGAGCGCTTTTCGACTCGCTCTCGGTGGGAGGAAACATTGCCTTTCCGCTGCGGGAAGCAGGGGAAAAGAGCGAGGCTGTCATTGCTGAGAAAGTGGAGAAGGCGCTCGAGATTGTGCGCTTGGCGGGTCAAACCGATAAGATGCCGTCGGATCTCTCCGGGGGGATGCGGAAGCGAGTAGCTCTTGCGCGCTCAATTGTAGAGATGCCTTGTATGGTTCTCTATGACGAACCTCACGCAGGGTTGGATCCGGTGACGGCGGACTCGATCGACCATTTAATTAAAGACCTGCAATGCGATCACCAGATCACCAATGTAGTGGTGACTCATGAGATGCGGAGTGTCTTTCGAATTGCGAATCGAGTGGTGTTTATGAAGGAGGGCCAGATTTACTTTGAGGGCACACCTGATGAGCTAAAGAGCAGTGATGACAAGCTCTTGCGCGACTTTGTGGAAGGTCGGAGTTCGCGGGCAGATGAGTGGTAGGTCTGTTTTGGAGTGCGCTCCAAATTCTAGTGGCTGTGCTCGAGGTGTTCCTTGAGGAGGTCGCGGCCGAAGTCGTTTTTAAAGTCGCGCCAGACAAGGTGTGCGTGATTGGCTTTGTTCTGGGTGTTGGCGTATTCGATAAGGAAGTCAGACGTTTGGATGCGGAAGTAGTGGGGCTCTCCTTTTTCAAATTCGCCAGCCCATGCGAGTTGGGCGTCGGTGAGTTTTTCGGCGGTGATGGAGAGGAATTCGGGGCGCTGCTTTGCGGCGATGGTTTTGACGAGGTTGAGCAGGCCGTTCTTATGCTCATCGTTTAGATTGGAAAAGAGGACGCCTTCTTTGGCGAGAGTTTTTGCGGTTCGGTCCTGTCCGGTGAGGATTTCACGAGGGGGCTCGTTGGTGAAGCGGACGTGTTGACCTTCGCCGTGGATGGCGCGGGCGAGTTTTCGCGCAGCATCTTCGATGGTGCCGAGGGGACGGAGTCCTTTGAGGGTGCCCTCGCGCACTTCGGCGGGGTTTGTCCCGAAGAAGAAGGGGGTGGTGAGAGTGACTTTGTCGGAAATGACAGTGAAGTTGAGCGAGAGGTGGTGGCCCTCGAAACGCCAGCCCCAAGGCTTTTCCTTCGATGGGGTTCCAAAGATAGCGACGGTGTATTTGCCGGGATTGCGGAACTCGGATTTGTCGCTTTGCTCGTAGAGCATGTTTTCCAATTGAATCACCTCTTTGGCAGTGGTGTGACCTTCTGCTGAAAGGGAGTGAGAAAGAAGTTCGTGGGCCGCTTGCTGTTGTTCTTCGTTGAGCGCATCGAGACGGATGCCTTGGCGCTCGAGGGGGACGTAGTGCCAGTTCTCGCGCTCGTCGGCATCAAGAGCAAAGAGGGCTAACTTTTTTTGCTCGTCAGTGAGCTTTTCGATGATTCCGTTAGCGGCTTTGATAACAGGAAGCGAGACTTCTGCGAACAACTGGGATGCAAGGCAGACAAGGAATGCGGCAACAATCTTCATATTGTGAAGGGAAACAGAAAAGAGCGGCTTCTCGCAAGGAGAATAGCAGGCGATGCGATTGTTGAAGCGAGTTCATTTCCCATTCGGAAAGGTTGGAGACCTTTCAAGGAGTGATATGGGCGCGGCAGGGCTGCCGACGCCCTACCCTATTGTTAGGGGTGGGTTGATAGTCTCTTTGGGTTCCAATAGACGTCCGCGGTGCTGTAGCCGAGTTTGTCGGCGGTCTTGAGGAAGTCGGCGAAGTTGTTCTTTTGAGAGCCTTCGCGCTTGGAAAGGAACCAGAGGTATTTTTGATTGGGAGAGCCAATCATGGCGCGGGTGTGGTCTTGGCTGAGAGCAAGAATCCAGTAGTCGCCTGCAAAGAGGCTGGCGGGGAAGCGGTCGAAGCGGACTACTAGTTTTCCGGGTTGCTTGGGATCGGGTTGGGTGACGCTTCCTTCGATTTCGGTACGTTCGCCGTTTGATTTGAGGCCGTTATTTTTGACTGAAAGGCTGCCGTTGGGGAGAGCTCCGTATGTGGCGGTGGCAGCGACGACGTTCTTCTCGAAAGGGTTGGGAAGGCGTCCGATTTCGTGCCAGAGGCCGGCATATTTCGCAGTGTCGAGTTTGGTGATGGTGGGTTGTTCGACTTGAGTGCTACAGGAGGCGAGGAATAGGAAAAGGGGGAAAAGAGCTAAGAACTTCATCGGAGAGGATTGTGAGTTTGTTGGAGCAGGGTGTCAATGAGGAGGCAGGCGTTAGCTCTCGCTGTAGACTTGGACGGGGCCAGTGAGGGGGGATTGGATAGCGCGGAGCTTTTTGACGGCCTTGATGATGGCGTTGGCGGCGGTGTCGATTTCTTCGCGGGTGGTGAAGCGGGAGAGAGAGATGCGAAGGGAGGACTTGGCGCGTTCGTCGCTGAAGCCCATGGCCTTTTGTACGTGGGAAGGCTGTTGCTTGCCGGTCATGCAGGCGGAGCCAGTGGAGACTTGCACCCCGGCTTCGTCGAGCAGGATGAGGAGGCCGGCTCCTTCGCATTGGTCGAAAGAGATGTGGCAAATGTTGGACGAGCGATGTTGGCGGGAGCCGTTGAGGTGCACGCCTTGGATCTCGGACGTGAGGCGGGTTTCGAGATGGTTCCGCAAGGTGGCGATGGGGCTTTGCTCAGAGTTCATCGCGATTTCGGCAGCTTTGCCAAGGGCGACGATGTAGGGTACGTTCTCGGTGCCCGAGCGGTGGGTTTGTTCTTGGCCGCCACCGCGGAGGAGGGGCTCGAGGCGGAATCCGTTGCGGAGGTAGAGGGCGCCGACTCCCTTGGGGGCATAGAGTTTGTGGCCTGAGATGGAGAGCATGTCGACGGGGACTTCGCGCACGTCGACAGGGACTTTGCTCACGGCTTGGATAGCGTCGGTGTGGAGGACAGCACCGCTTTCTTTAAGCAGAGCGCAGGCTTCGGCGATGGGCTGGGTGACGCCGGTCTCGTTGTTAGACCACATTAGGGAGGCGAAGATGGGGAGGTCTTTTTCGAGATGAGAAGAGAGCTCGTCGAGGAGGAAGCGTCCGCTTTCGTCGACGCCGATAGTGCGGGTCTCGAAGCCGACGGCGGCCATGGCTTCGATGGGGCGCAGGACGGCTGAGTGCTCGATGGCGGAGGTGATGACGCGAGAGCGTTTGCGCCCGATGAGGCGGGCGAGGGACTTGAGTGCGGTGTTGTTGGACTCGGTTCCGCAGGAAGTGAAAATGATTTCGTCAGGATGAGCGTTGATGAGGGCAGCGACTTGCTCGCGTGCGGTTTGGAGGGCGACTTTGACTGGTTTTGCTGCTCGGTAGCCGGAGGAGGGATTGTGAAAGTGTTCTTTGAGGAAGGGGAGCATCGCCTCCAGCACCTCGGGATGGACGGGTGTGGTGGCGTTGTTATCGAGGTAAATCATGGCGGGACTTTAAGCATGAGTGCGAGGAAGAGCACGCAGGATTTTCATTTGGATGAGGATCTGCTGTTCCTCAGCTTGTGTGGAATTTTATGATTGGAATGCTGGTGGCTGCGCTTTGCTTTCTCGCGGTGACTTCGGGGGTGCGAAAGCGCCGAGTTGAGATTCCACTGCTCACCGTGGACCATATGTGGGGCGTCAATCGTAAGGACCTGCCTTTCTTCTATTGGCTTGGAATGGTCCTTTGGCTGATGATCGGCTTGGGGTTTTTGGCGTGGGGAATCTTCAGTTTGTAAAGAGGAGGTAATATTGGTTATCGATTTTCTCGAAATCGAGTAGAATGACCTTGTTCCGGTTGGTGAGCCAACTGCTTCTCTTTTTTTCGCCCATGTTCCCGCTCATTAGAGTTTCAATCATTTGTGTCGTCGTTTTCTTCGTGAGCGGGTGTGTTCACACCTTGTCGCGTCCTTCGGCCCAGGCGGGGAGGGCATTGCCTTTGCCTGCTCGCTACGATGCGAGTTCGTATCCGACTCCAGAGCTGAGTGGTTCTCTTTTTGGCGTGTTTGGAAGTTCTCAGCTTCAGGCTGTCACTCGGCGGGCGTTAGAAAATAATCCTGATCTTGCGGCAGCTGGCGCGCGGTTGGAGGAAGCCGGTTTCAACTTGAAGCAGACTCACGCGTCCCTGTTTCCGTCCCTTGACGGTTCATTATCAGGAACTCGAAGCGGTTCGGTTGGTTCGTTTTCGGGGACTCAGGCGGTGTGGAGCTTGGGGTTGGATGCCTCTTGGGAATTGGATGTTTGGGGGCGTCTGCGCAGCGGGGTTGCGGCGGCCTCTTCGGACCAAGCAGCGGCTGCAGCGGATTTTGCATCGGCGAGGCAGTCGATTGCGGCTCAGACGATGCAGGCCTGGTTCAATGTGGTGGCGAGCAACCAGTTGCTCGAATTGGCTCAGAGGCAATCAGCCAGTCTGTCTAAGACGGTAGCTCTGACTGAGCGTCGGTTCGAGAGAGGGACAGCGAGTCTTTCGGAGCTCGAATTGGCTCGCACGGACGCCACCAATGCCGCGGCGGATATTCAGCAACGTTTGGAAGACCGCGATACGGCTGCGCGTGCGCTGAAGGTTTTGATGGGGGACTATCCCGATGCGCAGTTGGCGGGGGCGAGGAACTGGCCCTCATTAAGGCGTTCGGTTCCGGCTGGGGTGCCTGCGAGCCTGTTGCGCAATCGGCCTGATATTGATGCTGCTTATCAACGGATTCGGGCAGCGGACTCGCGAGTGACGGTGGCTCATGCGGACTTGTTTCCGTCCTTTTCTCTGACTGCAGGAGTGGGGCGTTCCTCGAATCAGCTCATCAATTTGACGAAGGCTTCCGCCAATACGTGGTCGCTGGGAGCAGGGCTTTTGGGGCCGATTTTTGATGCGGGAGCTCGGCAAGCGGAAGTGGGGGCGGCCAACGCGAGAGCGAAGCAGGCTTACCAAAGTTATCGCGCGGTGGTGTTGGTGGCTTGTCAGGAAGTGGAAAATGCTTTGAGTGCCGAGGGCAGGCTACGCCGCGAGCAGCAAGAGCGCGATACGGCGCTGAAGTCGGCCAAGAGTGCTGAGTCGCGAGCCCGCCGTGATTTCGAGACCGGAGTTAGTGATTTGCTTTCGCTGTTAGAGATTCAACGACGTGTGTTTCTTACTGAGCAGCAGACTATTACCGTCCGTGCTAGCCGTTACAGCAACCGTGTCGGATTGGCACTGGCGCTGGGCAAGGCCTTTTAACCGATTTTTCTCATGACTCGACTGCAGCAATTTCTCAATCTTCTATTTTTGCCCCTCATCATTGCTGGGGCCTTTCTTCTCGTGAAAAAGTGGATTGCGGACAAACCACCTCGTGAAATTCAAAAGCCTCGCATTGTTGTTCCAAGGGCGGGATACATCGAAAGAGCATTAACTGAAGTGTCGCCGAGTATTCATACTTTTGGAAATACTCAGAGCTTCTTTGAAACCAATCTCTCGGCTCAGGTCGGAGGAGAAATCAAGACGGTGGGCAACAGCTTTAATGCGGGTAACACCGTGCGCCGAGGTGACCTTTTGGTAGAGATTGATGCCGCGGATTATCTGACTGCTATTGCTCAAAGCGAAGCCTCTTTGACGCAGTCTAAGCAGACTTTGGCAGAAGAGAAAACGCGCTCGGCGATTGCGGCTGAGGATTGGGTAGCTTCGGGGCGAGACCTCGTGAAAGCTCCGGATTTCACCTTGCGCAAGCCTCAGTTGGCGGCGGCGGAATCGATGGTGAGTTCAGCGGAGGCGGCTTTGCAGCAGGCGCGGCTCAATCTAGAGCGGACTCAAGTGCGTGCTCCCTTCGATGCTATTGTGACGGCTCGAAGTGCGAGTCCGGGGAATGTGGCTGCAGTAGGGTCCACCTTAGGGACTTTGATTTCGCGTGATAAGGCTGAGGTGCGGTTGCCTTTGACTCCCGAACAAGTCTCTCTTATTAAAATTCCGGCCAGTGGAAGCTCGTTGGCGACAGATTCGGCTCCGGTAGCGATGGTGACTTCGCCAGCGCAACCCAATCAGGAATGGATGGCTCGTCTGGTGCGGACGGAGCCCGGGGTGGACCCTCAGAATCAGGTCATCTACGTGATTGCTCAGATTGACAATCCCTTTGAGGACCCAGAGAAATTTTTGCCGATAGGGGCATTTGTAAATTTAGAAATTCCAGCGCAGCCCATCACTGATTGCTACGAGATTCCTGCTACGGCTTTGGTGGAAGATTCGTTTGTCTGGCTCATCGATGAGGAGGACCTGCTGCAGAGGCAAAAGGCTGAGCGTCTCTATTCAAGTGACGAACTGACCTTGGTAGGCTTGGAAGATCCTCTTGGAGAGGACCCGCTTCGAATCGCGATGCGACCGCTGGCATCCTTTCAAGAAGGTCAGAAAGTACAGCCTTTTAGTGCTGAGAAACCATCCAAGACCACCGCCCCTGAATAGTTTATGGACTCGACCTCAAGACATCCCATTATCACTTGGTTTGCCTCCAACCCAGTGGTTGCGAATATTTTGATGATTTCGATTTTGGCGTGGGGTGTTTTTACTCTGCTTCGAATGAGGAAGGAGGCTTTCCCTTCTTTCGATGCGGAGAGTGTGACCATCACGGTGCCCTTCCGAGGGGGAACACCTGAGGATGTTGAACGCGGAGTTGCGATCAAGATCGAAGAGGCTCTCGTGGACGTAAAGGGGATTGATCATATCTCCAGTGTGTCGACTGAGTCCTCGGCGGTGATTACGGTGGAGTCGAAAGAGAACTACCCGCTGAAGAAGCTGCTTGATGATGTGAAAATTCAGGTGGATGCGATTCCGTCGTTCCCTGAGCAGGCGGAGAAGCCGGTGGTGACCGAGAATGAGAGGCTGAATACGATTCTGCGGGTGCATGTCCATGGAGAGGTGCCGGATGCGGTGTTGAAAGAGACGGCGCGAGAATTGCGGGATGAGTTGTTCAAGCTGGAGGGGGTTTCTTTGATTGAGACCAGTGGCACGCGCGAGTATGAAGTCTCCATTGAGATCTCGGAGGAAAAACTGAGGCTCTACAACCTGACTTTTCAAGAAGTAGCTAATGCGGTTACGGGTAACTCGTTGGACCTTTCGGGAGGGGTGGTGCGCAGTGAACGGGGAGAGATTGCAGTGCGCTCGCGGTCACAGGCCTATGTGGCTGAGGACTTTGAAAAACTGCCGTTACGAACGAATGCAGACGGGGTGCGGCTCTACGTGAGGGATGTGGCGGAGGTGCGTGATGCCTTCGTTGACCAGGAGATTTTGGCCCGCTTCAACGGAGAGCCTGCGGTGGGACTGGAAGTACAGACCACGGGAGAAGGGGATATCATAAAGACTGCGGATATGGTGGCGGCCTTTATTGCAGGCTATCCTGAGACAGTCGATCTGGCTGAGGGAGTTCGTCTGACGAGCTGGGATGATGGGGCGACCCCGATTCGAGCGCGATTAGGGTTACTGGCCAAGAATGGGCTCACAGGAATGCTTTTGGTGCTTTTGGTTTTGGCTTTCTTTCTGAATCTACGGCTCGCTTTTTGGGTGGCGCTTGGGATACCGATTTCGATTGCGGGGGCGCTTTCTCTGTTTCCTGTTTTTGATATCTCGCTGAACCAGTTGACTGCCTTTGCGTTTATTGTGGTGTTAGGGATTATCGTTGATGACGCCATCGTGATTGCGGAGTCGATCTATTCTTCCAAGGAAGACGATCCCGATGAAGATGAAATCAAAACGACGGTGCGAGGCGTTTCTCGGGTCTTTGTGCCGGCTGCCTTTGGAGTGCTGACTACGATTGCGGCGTTTTATCCTCTCACTGGGGTTTCTGGGCGGTTGGGAAATGTCTTTGGCCAAATTGCTACCGCGGTCATTTTTTGCCTGATCTTCTCATTGGTGGAATCAAAAATTATTCTGCCTTCGCATTTGGCGCATATTAAGGTGAACAAGAAGCCACGCTTCTTTCTGGCTAGGATTTGGGGGAAGGTGCAGGGGGCGGTGATTGGGTCCTTGGACTGGTTCACGCGGAAAGTTTACCAGCCTATTCTGCGGTTTCTGATTCCTTACCGTTATCTCACCCTCGGAGGATTTGTGGCGGTCCTTGTGATTGTGGTGGGCTTGATTCCTTCGGGGAAGCTGCGCTTCGTCTTCTTTCCCGACATTTTTCGCGATTCAATTTCGGCGAACCTTGAGTTGGAGCAAGGTCTGCCGGTGAGCTACCTCCATGAAAATGCGGAGGCGATTGCGGAAGCACTTCGTGACGCTGTGGCGGAGTTGGAAGAGGAGTCGGGAGATGAGATTTTGACTCACCTTTCGATCAATGCTTCGAGCAATACCAAGGCGTCTATTGCCGCTGAACTGACGGTGTCTGAGGCGCGGTCGATTTCTACTGCGGATGTGGTCAAGGCGTGGCGTAAAAAGATGCGGCCCATCCCGGGTTCGAAAGCGGTCACTTTTTCGGGGACGGCGGGGCCTCCGGGGCGAGGGTTGGAGATTCAACTCGTTTCTCAGAATCTCGAGGCGCTGCAAGAGGCGGCCACGGCTTTGAAGGCTCAGGTGGCGACCTATCAGGGAGTCTACGATATCTCGGATACTTTCGATTCAGGGAAGCCTGAGATTGAGGTGGCGGTTTCTCCCACGGGGCAGGCGGCTGGATTTACGAAGCAGGACCTCGCACAGGGGGTGCGCAGTGCCTTCTTCGGAATCGAATCGCAGCGGGTTCAACGAGGGCGAGATGAGGTTAAGGTGATGGTGCGCTATCCTATTAAGGAGCGTGAGAGTTTGGAGACATTGCGGGAAATGAGGGTGCGAGATGCTTCTGGCACGGCGATTCCTTTTTCGCTGGTTGCTGATACCCGTTATGGGGAGTCGTTGGCGTCCATTGAGCGATATGACTTCAATCGGATCGTCTCGGTGAAGGCTGAGGTGGACAAGTCGCTGACTTCGGGAGAAGAAGTGCTTTCGCTTTTGAGTGAGGACTATTTTCCAGGGTTCCTGACTGAGCATCCTGATGTTTCCATCAGTTTAGAAGGGGAGGCGGAGCAGCGCGCTAAGTCGATGGCCTCTTTGGGGAGGGGGTTCATGTTCTCAGCGATTTTGATTTATATTCTGCTGGCGATTCCGCTGAAGTCTTATGTCCGTCCCTTGGTGATTATGTCGGTGATTCCTTTTGGGATTATTGGAGCTTTGTTGGGCCACTTTATTATTGGGATTCCAGTCTCGATTCTCTCGGTCTTCGGTATACTTGCCTTGAGTGGAATCGTGGTGAATGACTCTTTGGTGCTGACGTTCCGAGTGAACGAGCTGGCGGCCGCCTTTCCCGAGACAAGCTATGCTGAAAATATTGTGCGCGCAGGGCGAGAGCGTTTTCGGGCAATTTTGCTCACGACTCTGACAACGTTTGTGGGCTTGATTCCGTTGCTTTTCGAGACCTCGGTGCAGGCACAGTTTCTCAAGCCGATGGCGGTCTCGGTTGGGTTTGGCGTTTTGTTTGCGACCATGATTACCCTTTTACTCCTGCCGATGTTGTTGCTGATGTTGCGAGACATTCGGGCTCGTTTTGAGCTGTCTTGGACAGCTTGGAGGGAGCTGCCTCGGCTCTTTGCCCGAGTGAGGTAGAGGAACTTACTTGGAGAAAAAGGACTCCGAGCGCGCGACGAGGGGTGGCGCGGAGGGGAGAGGTTGTGTCTTGGTGGCTCTTCGGCTTCCGCCGCCTGGGTTCATGGGAGGCCAGTCCTTAAATCGAAGAATAGGCTTTTCGAGGAAGCGCCAACTCAAGAATCCCAGAAGAACAGCAATGACAACAACGAAGGGAACGGTAGCGAGGGTCTTGAAGTAACCGAGCTCCATCAGTACGTTGATGATGAGACAATGGAAGATGTAGATGCCGTACGAGATGTCGTTCCCTTTGAGGAACTGGCCCGAAAGGCGAGGCAGGGTGTAGGCGAAAGAGATGGTGGCGCAGGCGAGTATGAGGCGGCTGAGAACATACAGAACGGTGCCTCCAGCGGTGGTGTCGCCTAGAAGGTATTCGCCGACGAACACAATGGCGGCCCAAGCAACTGCCCACTTGAGGAAGTTCCCCGCGAGCACCTTTTTCAAAGCCTCCAAATTTCGATAGAGGAAGACGCCACAGAGAAACATCCAGAGATGGGGAAGCAAGGTCATGTGGAGGGCTTTGACCACAATGGAAGCCGAAGCAAAATCACCACTAGAATTGATGCCCGAACGCATGAATAGGTGAGCGCCCAGTGAGATTGCAAAGAGCGAAAGCTCTAAGGTGGCGCGGCCATGTTTAAAGCGTTTAAGCCACTTACTCACAAAGTAGGCGATGGGGACAAAGAGGTAATACTGGAGTTCGACAGAAATGGTCCAAAGCGCGGCATTGACCACTCCCATGCCAAAGCCACGGAAGTGCTCAGGGTTCCAGAACTGAAAGATAGTCGTCTGTGAGATGAGCCAGGTAAGGAAGGTCGAGGACGATACGAATTCTCGCTGTAAGTAGCCACCCCATGCGACGGTTCCGATTCCGAGAAGAACGGCGAGCCAAAGGGCAGGAAAAATACGAAGTGCTCGTCGCCAGAAGTAACCTCGGAGATTATTCGGTGCACGTTCAAAGGAGGCGTTGATCAAGAATCCGCTAATTACGAAGAAGATGGGAACAGCGGGAATGAGAATGAAAGCTTCGAATGCGGTCGAAGTCCTTCCCTCTAGGCCGTGGTAGAGACCGCTGTGGTGCACGGCATGAGCAATGACTACCTGCAAGGCTGCAAGAAGACGAAGGAGGTCAAAGTTGTTCTCGCGTCCCAAGCCATGATTGGCTGGGTTGCCCGAGGACGCCTTTCTGCACGGAGAGTCTCCGTGTTTTTTGACGCCGTTATTGAACAAAGTCGGCATAAAGGGTGGATGATATAGGGGGTGATTCACGTGCGAGGTTGAAGGCATGAACCTCCTTGTTGCTTCGTAAACTTGGACCCTTGATGATTTAGTTTTTAAATTTATCAATCGGATTCAGTAAAAATTATCAACGTTGATGAATGACCTAACGGAAATACTTCGTAACGCCCTAATTATCAGTTGATTAAATATAAGTTTATATTATGGCTGGCTAAAAATTTCTCGTAAAATGAAATGCTAATTTCCCCAAAGTAAAATGAAGGGATTTGAAGGCTAGGATCGAAGTTTCTAGCAGAGTTCTTCCTCTGGGGACTTTCCTTATGGGTTGATGCTTAGCGAGTGGAGAAGGGTGGGTTTGCTGGAAGCTTAGGGGATCTTAATCAACAAGGGTAAGTGTTCTTCAAAATAAGAAGACTGTATTCACCAGCTTCATATCAGCTTCTTCTTATTTTTTATAAAAACTTCTGGGTTTTCCTTATAAAAGCATGATAATAGGAAGTCATGAAACGGTTTGTTTATCCTGCTTTCACCCCAGCTCTCGCTGTTACCTTGGGGGCTCTCCTCTCGGCGCAAACCACGATCGCCGCTGTTCCGACTGTGAGTGTTCTGGCGGCACCCACTAACGAAGGTCTTAGTGAGATGCAGGTTACCTTTTCACTTTCTTCCGCAGCTGACGGAGGGGAGAGCCTGAGTTTTGACTTAATTGAAGGAACGGCCACCACGGCTGATTTCTCTTCTGCGAGTGGGACCGTTATCGAATTCGCAGCAGGAGAGACGACCAAGTCAACGTTCGTCACCTTAGCCGACGATGCCTTTCCCGAGGTGGATGAGACTTTCCAGATGGTGCTGTCGAATCCGACGGGCCTGACCTTCGCGGCTTCTTCGTATTCGCTCACCATTCTCGATGATGACGGCGCGGCTTTGCTTCCTTCTTTCTTCTCTGATGGAATGGTTCTACAGCGTGAAAAAGGGGCGAAATTTTGGGGGTATGCTTGTCCGAATTGTCCCGTAGTGGTGACTTTCGCAGGGCGCACTTGGAACGCGGTTTCGGCGAGCGATGGTCGCTTCGAGGTGGTGTTAGATAATTTGTTGGCTTCCTCTGTTGAGCGCGACTTAACCATTACTTCCAACGGAGAGATTGAGACGATTACAGGTGTTTTAGTTGGGGAAGTTTGGATGGGAGCCGGTCAATCTAACATGGAGTTTCCTTTCTCGTTCCTGCCCTCTCCTGAAAACGATGCCGAGGTGGCTTCGGCGAACGATCCGCTTCTGCGGCTTTATCTACCTACCGAACAAGCTCGCGAGAACCCGGTTGATACTATTGAGGGTGATTGGCTATCGGCAGTGCCGGGGGACATGCCCGACATGCCGGCTTTGCCCTACTTCATCGCGAAACGCTTGCGTGCAGAGTTGGGCGTTCCAGTTGCGATCATTGAGTGCGCTTGGGGAGGTCAGCGTATCGAGGGTTTCATTAGTGAGACAAAGCTTCTGACCTTTCCTGAGGGATCTAACGCCGTCGCGGACAAAAATGCGGACTACGCGGCATACGCGGCCTACGAGGCGGAGCTTGCGGCATGGTTAGCTAACCCGCAAGGGCCCGAGCCTCAGCCTCCTGGGGATGATCCACGCTTCGAGCCGAGTTTGGCTGGGCAAATTTACAATGGAATGGTCGCTCCCCTCGCTGGGTATGGAGTGCGCGGGATCTTGTTCTATCAAGGAGAGGCCAATAGCTTTTTCTTCAGTCCGTCTAACTACGCCGATTTTATGGAAGCGCTCGTCGCTGATTGGCGTGCTGCTTGGGGGGAAGAGCTTCCTTTCTATTACATGCAGTTGGCGAACTTCGTCTCCTCTCAACGTCCCCTGTGGGTGAATGTTCAGAACGAGCAGCGGGTTGCGCTGGAGAATTTGACTTCGGTGGGAATGACGGTCGGAAACGACATTGGAAATCCGAATGATATTCATCCCACCAACAAATCTAATTTTGCAGATCGATTTGTTCGCTGGCCTTTGCTGAATGAATATGGGCAGACGAGCGTTGTGCCCTCGGGTCCTCTCTATCGCAACGCAACTGTTGCCGGAGGTGCGGTCACGGTTGAGTTTGACTATTCAATGGGTCTTTCGACCCGGGATGCGCTTCCCCTAGGAGGATTTCAATTGCGCGAAGGGTCTGGTCCTTGGGTCAATGCCTCCGCGACGATTAGTGGCGAGACAGTAGTTGTAACGGCTGCAAGTAAGCCCAATCCAACGGAGGTTCGTTATGCATGGAACCCCGATCCTACGATGGCCAACTTAGTGAACTCTGCGGGTCTTCCTGCCAGCGTCTTTGTTGCGACTCCTGGCCCGCCAGCTCCTCTTACCGTTACTGCAACGGCGTCTCCCATCAATGAAGGATTTATCGGATATCCCGTTCAGCTGAGTTTATCTGCGCCTGCTCAGGGTGGGGAGCAGTTTAGCTTCTCTCTTGTGGCGGGTAGTGCGGGTCCGAACCAAGACTTCGTTCCATGGGTTGATGGACTTGTTGTGTTTAATCAAGGAGAGACTTCGCAGACGCTCTGGCTCACCTTGGTTGATGACGCGGTGATCGAACCTGATGAGACGTTTATCATTCAGTTCTTTGCTCCATCGGGTTTGCTTCTGGCTCAGAGCGAGCTCGAGCTGACGATCGTTAATGACGATACTCTTCTTGATGATTTCGGTGATAGCTATGGTCTTTCTGTTGCGGAGAGAGCGGGTGATGCTGATGGCGATGGTGACGGGATTCCGGTTTTGATTGAGTTTGCTTTCAATCTCAACCCGACCGTTGCCGAGTCGCCTTGCTATGTTTCTGGAGTGACTCTGGATACCGAAGGGGAGCCCTTTGGGTTACCTCAGATTGTTTCAAAGACGGATCCGGTGACCGGCGATCTTGAGGTTTGTTACGTTTTCGTTCGGCGCACCGATGCCGCGCCTCGTGTCGAGTATTTCCCAGAGGTGGCCCAGGACGACTTGCAGTTTCAGGCAGCTACTCCGAACCGTGTGACGTCCATCGGGGATCATTGGGAGGAGGTGGAGATCGTTATCGGGGGAGACAGTTTTCCTCTGGTGGACCGTCGTTTCGCCCGCGTCAGGGTTGTTTCCAATGAGTAGCTTGGTGAGGGAATGCGCAGAGGATTTGAGCTATTTGATTTCGCACTTGGCCATGCGGTCGCCTACTGTGAAGTAGCCTAGAAGTTGGTTGTCCGACCCAGTGACGGCCCAGACGGATCCCGGTCGGGCTTTGGTTTCAACTGTCTCACCGACCTTCACTTTGCCCTTGAGGATGGGTTGTCCCTTCCGATTGACCCAGTGGAATTGCACCGCTTCTTTCCGGTGGTTGATGATTGCCAATCGCATGGGGCTTCCATCGGGTTGCGACGGTGGAGGCTTGGATTCTTCGGTGGTTACTTTCAATTGGAGGGCAGGTAAATCCGCCACCTTGACCCTTGGTTTGGGGGCGAAGATTTTTGGAACAAACGCTTTGAGGCGGGCGAGTTGTTCGGCACTCTCTGGGTCGTCAGCGAGGTTGCTCCATTCGTAGGGATCTTGGGTGATATGGTAGAGTTCCTGGGCTCCTCCGGAATATTGGATGTAGCGCCATTCTTTTCCGCTGATTCCCACGCTTTTGCCATCCTGGAGGTAAGTGACTACCGGGTCCGAGGTGAGAGCAGGGTCTTTCAATTGAGGGAGCAAGCTGGCTCCATCGCAACCGGGCATTTTTGGCAGTTCGCAAAGTTCGATGAGAGTGGGGTAAAGACCTAACAGATTGACTGGTTGGTGGCATTGGGAGCCGGCGGTGGTACCTTCGGGGAGTTGACTAGAAATCCCGGCGGGCACCTTGACCATGAGCGGGACTCGAGTGCACATCCGCCAAGCAGTAAACTTTTGCCAATGCTCTTTCTCACCCAAATGCCATCCATGGTCTGACCAGAGCACGACAATGGTGTCTTTGCTGTTGGGTCCTTTTTCCAAGGCGTCCAACACTCGACCGAGCATGGCATCGGCAAAGTGAATAGAAGCGAGGTAGGATTGGACTGCTTGCTTCCATTGGCCTTGTTCTTGAATGTGAGGAAAGTAGCGGTTGTGAGCGAGTTTCTTTCCCTCGGCGGGGACGTCGTCGAGGTCGTTCTTCTTGTAGCCGGGTGGAAGTTGAATGGATTCGAGAGGGAACTTTTCGAAGTACTTCGCGGGCACAAACCAGGGCTCGTGCGGGCGATAGATTCCGCAGGCGAGGAAGAAGGGCCGCTCGTGTTCCTGGGACAGGTAGTCACCTACGTATTGGCTGACGATGTAGTCGCCACCATATTCCTCGTCGGTGGCGTCGAGAGGACCCCAGTCAGTTTCGATGTATTGCCAAGGCCCTGCTACTGGCAGTGAGAGAGGGCGTGGGTCTGGATAGAGGGTTTCGGGGAGGGCCCATTCTGATTCCCTCTTCGGGAAGTAGTCATTCCAAGATTGAGCGTCGATGATGTAGTGCAGCATCTTTCCCGAGCCCGTGGCCCAGTAGCCGTGATTGGAAAAATGCTTTGGAATCAGGGTCGCGTCAGGAATGACGTCCCGCATTACTTGGCGGTTACTATAGACTCCGGTGACGTGGGGAGAACGTCCTGAAAAGATAGCGGTTCGTGAGGCGTTGCAAGCTGGTGCCGGGCAATGAGCATTGGTGAAAAGAGTTCCGCTTGCCGCGAGACGATCAAGATGAGGGGTGATGGTCTGGGGGTGTCCGCCTAGGCAGCCAATCCAATCGTTGAGGTCATCCATGGAAATGAACAACACGTTGGGATTTGGATCCTCGGCGCGAAGGGAGTCGAGTCCGACCAACACGGCCGAAAGAGCGACGAGCAAGAACTTTGTTTCCCGTTTGAACCACATAAGTTGCCAAACTATCGAAAAGGACAAGCAAGGACACTTCATTCCGGTAGAAATCATAGGGAGAGTTCAATTCCTCAGACAAGATACTGTGCGCGTCACTCCAAGTTTATTCCTTCGGTTTGGTGTATCTTTTGGAGTCTTTGGTGATTAGTGAATCTTCTTTTTAAGTGGAATTTAGCGACCTGGTTTTACTTTTTCATAGTTCTCCAGAAAAAGATTGAAAGGCTGTAAAGACTCGTTGCATCCTCGGGTCTAACCTTTTGGGAATCTCATCCCGTTATTCTTAAATCTTAGTGCAGTAGCGTTCCAACGAAATGAAAACCTTATCTCCCATGACAATTAAAAATCTCATAGTCATTGCCTCAGCGACAGCGATACTTCCGGCTCAAGCCGCTCTTGTTTGGACGGGTGGCGGCAACGGAGTCTCGCTCTATGCCGAAAACAACTGGCTGGAAGATGACAACACGGTGCCCGAGACGGATGAAGTTAATGGGGCTACCCAGATTGCACTTGGTGTATCAGGTGGCCTGATTGAGATCAACTCAGGTAGCGGGACGCCAAATAATGCTGGGTCAGCTTTTCAATTCGCCGCTGGAACGAGTCTCAGTGTGGGTGGTGGAAAGACTCTTAATATGACCGCTCCTGTTTCAGGAAATAATGGTTCAATAATTACCGGATGGAACACTGCTAATCAGGTGCTCACTGTCGATACTGGCGGGACGGTCCGGACAACGGGTGACGTTCGCAATTTTACTGTGATTAACGTTGATGGCGGAACGATTAATGCTGGACGAGCTTTTACGGGAGCTGGGGCAAGAACTGTTTCGATAGACGTCATCAATGGCGGTTCAGTCGTCGTGGGGTCAATCAATTCCAGCTACGCTATTGGCATTGATAGCACGAGTATTCTTGAGATCACTGGTAATACTAATGCGGCTAATCCTTTTAACGATAACGCTGTGGTCAACCTTGAGCTGGGGGCGCAGCTGAAATTGAGCAGCCTCTCTTTATTTGAAGATGAAGGGGATCAAATTTTTTACAATGGTGTCTCTTATACGGAAGACAACTCCTTCCTGTCGTTCAATGGAACGACGGCTACGGTGATCCCTGAGCCCACTTCCGCAGTCTTCCTCGGATTGGCAGGATTGTCGGTTCTGCTCGGACGCCGACGCTAAAGCATCTGGAAAATATTTTTTGAGAGGTCATCCGTTTTGGGGTGGCCTTTTTTCTTCAGCAGGATCGAAGGTTTTCCACCTTTTTCCAAGAAACTTTGTTTGCGTAGAAAGAGTTAAGGAGCGGTTTGAACTAGGCAGGTTCAGTGAAGAGCATGCTTTTGAGAGCCGCAGCAGGATTTTTGTCTTGGAAGCCTGGGGCGCAGGGGAGGCGACCTTGGTTTTGGAAGTCAGAGAAGAGTTCTGTCAGAAACGACTCGTCGAGATGGGGCGCGTTCAGGCAGGCGAGGATTTGGGAGTCGCGGGTGAGAAGTTCGGGGAGTCGTCGCAGGATTTTGGGGTAGTGGGTTTCGGCTCGAAAGCTCTTTCCCTGGTTGGAGGGAGGGTCGATGACGATGAGGTCGTAGGGTGCTCCACGGACGAGGCGTCCCCAGGACTTGAAGAGGTCGTGGGGGAGGTAGCTCGCTCGCTGGCAGACTTCGTTCTCGAAGTTGAGTTGGTGATTGCGGCGACCGGTGGCAAGCGCACCGCTCGCCATATCGAGGTTAATCACCTCCTCGGCGCCCCCCGCGATAGCCGCTACTGAGAGCGAACAAGTGTAGGCAAAAAGATTTAAAACCCGCTTTCCTTTCGCGCTATCTCGAATCCAATCGCGTCCCGGCTTCATGTCGAGAAAGAAGCCGTGGTTCTGATTACGATCGAGGGAGAGATGAAAGTTGAGTCCGGACTCGGCAGCGACGACTTGAGCAGGGAGCTCGCCGTAGACCGTTTTCTTTGGACCTTTGGGAAGGTGACGTTCCTGCACCACAATAGCTGCAATCTCAGAGTTCGCTTTGGCTCCTCCAATCAAGTTCTCGATGAGCGAACGATTTCCTTCTTTCTCAACATAGAAAGTCACCAACACCACAGGAGCAAACCAATCAATCGCTACATGCTCTAATCCCTCAAAGCACCCACCCCGCCCATGGAGCAAACGGTGGTTCTCGGGACCAAGGTTGGTGAGTGTGGGAAGGGAAGATAGCATCGGCTCCAAAGACTCTCACCCCGTGCTATTTTTTGGAAGTCGTCTTTAGAGGTGAGTGAACGTTTCACTGTGACCGGACCCACCGAGTGGATGCCTTCTCCGAATTGTTGGCCCGTTGAACTTGAGTTTTTGTGCGGTGGAGGACGAGACCGTCTTTTCTCTCGAGGCCCGCTTTCCCGAGCCGGAATCGGTGAGTAGCACGGACTTGATCGGTATTTCGCAATGGTCCGGGCAGATGGTGAAGATGTTCTTTGGCCTGCTAGGAGGAACCGCCAACGGAGCCGAGGTGGCTGTGGAGGGGATTCGTTTTTTAACGTTCACGAAGCTTGAGGTTGAGATTGTTCAGGATGAGGAAGGCTTTCATCTGAAATGGCCAGCGCTCGCGACAGGCTGGGAGCTTGAAGGTTCCACGACTCTAGATGGCACGGATTGGTCGGTGATGGATGTCGCTCTCGCGACCTTGGTCAATGGGGAAGCGTTGCTTTCGTTGACAGGAGCGGAGGCGAAGGAGTTCTTTCGCTTGCGGGAGAAGGGGGGAGTAGGCGAGGCAAACTGTGGTGAATTGAGGTTTACGGCTGATAATTGGGCGATAGTCTTTTTTCAACGCGATGCAGCAGGATTCAGAACAGACGAGCTTTCATGCCCCGATTATCGAGGCAGTTATCTCTTTCGATTGCGAGCTTCCGCCCGGTTGGAACCTTGATGCTGAAGGCTTCGAGAAATTAGAGGCCCAAGGGCGCTATCCCGAAGTTCGCCCTGTTGAAGAGGTCGCTGATTTTCACTCTTTTTCTCCAGAGGAAGAGCAAATTTCAAAGCAGAAAATTGTTAAGGGGTTCCAAGTAAGGAGCGAGGATCAGTTGGAAATCGCGACCTTGAGCTCCGAGGGTTTTTCATTTCATCGGCTTGAACCTTACGAGCGATTTGAAGACTACCTCCCAGAAATTGAGCGTCTTTGGGATATCTATCGTAAGCTTGCCGAGCCGTCGATTTTGAAGCGACTGAGCATTCGGAATATCAATCGAATCGTTCTTCCTTTTGATGAGAATAAGACGCTAAATTTGCCCGCTTACCTGAGGAATGCTCCCCAGACTCTAGGGGACTATGGAATGGTCTTTGCGGGAGTCTTCCAAACGTTGCGAATGGTTTGTAGGGAGACTCAGGCTATGACCCAACTGACAATTGCTTCTGAGCAAAGTAACGAAGAAGGTCTCCCTATTATTTTGGATATTGAGAGTTTTCAAATTCTCGATTCGGCCCCGAAAGATTTGGATGATTTGATGGGTATTTTGGAGAATCTCCGAAGCTTGAAAAATCGGGTTTTCCGAACTACACTTACCTCAGAATGTCTACAATCGTTCCAATCTTAACAACAGCAGGCACCGCTTTGTTGGGCGGTTTCGATGGCCCGGGTAGTGCGGTTTCTACCTCAGGACGATATGTTCGTCAGCAAGCAGGAGAATATCGCCATTATGCCTTGACTGCGATTTCTCTCAGTGGATACCGTAGAACTCTCTTGGATGACCTGTCCGAATTGGTAAAGCAGCATCAGGAATTCGGTTGGGATGGTTCGCAAGCTCCTCCCTTGGGTGGTTTGACTGTTGCGCGGGCAAAGCAGTTTATTCAGGCTCTTCCTGAAGATATTCCCGATCCAGAGTTGGCAGTCTCGGCAGATGACGCTTCGATTTCGATGGAGTGGTATGGAGGCTACCGTCGCGTGGCTTCCGTTAGTATCAATGGTACTAATCGACTCGCTTTTGCAGCTTTGAAGGGGACGGATATTTCCAATGGAGCCTATCGATTTAGTCGTGAGGAGCTTCCGCAAGTCGTTCTTTCGGCAGTACGTGAAATTTTAGGATAGTCGCTCGATGACATTAGAATCTTCTTTGCCTGCAACCGTCGCTGGACGCGAGAAGTTGGCTAGATTCGTCAGGCAATCGCGCTATGCTAAAGGTGGGCGGATTCGACACGATACCTTCACTCCAGCTCCTGATAACGACACCTCGGTTTTTCGAATCGAAGGATTGGAGACAGAGGAGATTAAAGCTCTGGCGGTCGAGCATGTGAGAGAGCGCTCAAAGAACGGTGCGGCGGTGTTTCTTGCGTCAGCGGTAAAGAAGGCAAAGCTAATCCTCGAAGTAAAAGAGCCTCCACCTCGTCACGCCAACATTCGAGGATGGTCTCTCAATGAGGACAAAGAACTAAAAACGAGTGAGCGGAAGCTCGCCGCAATGGTTCTGGCT
Source organism: Roseibacillus sp. (assembly GCA_051251855.1). Taxonomy (GTDB): domain Bacteria; phylum Verrucomicrobiota; class Verrucomicrobiia; order Verrucomicrobiales; family Akkermansiaceae; genus Roseibacillus. The sequence continues at coordinate 352,674 of JBPOGI010000004.1, read as the reverse complement.
GAAGAGTCATCCCACCTAGCTTGGTGAGGAAGGTCGGGCCGTTTGATTTGGAGCTAGCTAGACTTGGTTTTGGCAGTGGGGCCGGTCGAACGTCCTTCGCCAATGCTACGGTGGTCAAGGGACCGGTGGTCCCAGTGACGAATCTGCAGGCCTACGCGTGGTAGTCTTGGATGGCTTTGACGGTAAGGTCTTGCGTTTGCAGGGAGCGGATGGCGAGGACGGAGGCGGAGGCGCTGGAGAGATCGGTGCAGTAGCTGATCTTGTGGGCGACGGCACCACTGCGGATGGTGACTTCGTCGGCGCGGGCTTCGTGGCCAGAGGGGGTGTTGATGATGAAGCTGATGTCGCCGTTCTTCATCATGTCCATGACGTTGGGGCGCTTTTGCTCGGCGAGCTTGTAGACGCGTTCGACGGGGACTTCGTTTTCTTTGAGGAAGCGGTAGGTGCCTCCGGTGGAGTAGACGGTGAAGCCGAGTGCGACGAGGTCTTTGGCGACTTCCACTGCAGCGGGCTTGTTGCGGTCGTTGACGGAGAGGAAGACGTTGCCTCCAGTGGGGAGCGGGTTGAAGGCGCTGATTTGGGCTTTGGCGTAGGCCATGCCGAGGTCGTCGCTGATGCCCATCACTTCGCCGGTGGACTTCATCTCTGGTCCAAGCACGGTGTCGATGCCGGGGAAGCGCGGCCAAGGGAAGACCGCTTCCTTGACGGCGTAGTGAGGAGGGATGACTTCTTCGGTGAAGCCCATGTCGACGAGCTTTTCGCCCACCATGATTTTGGCGGCGAGTTTGGCGAGAGGGATTCCAATTGCTTTGGAAACGAAGGGGACGGTGCGGCTGGCGCGGGGGTTCACTTCGATGACGTAGAGCTCTTCGTCCTTGATGGCGAACTGGATGTTCATGAGGCCCATGACTTTGAGTTCGACGGCGAGTTCTTTGGCAGCCTTGCGGATGGCGAGGCCCATTTTTTCGCTGATAGAGAAGGCGGGGATGGCGCAGGCGGAGTCGCCGGAGTGAATGCCGGCGGGCTCGATGTGTTGCATGACTGCGCCGATGACGGTGGTGTCGCCGTCGCTGATGCAGTCGACGTCGATTTCGGTAGCGCCTTCGAGGAAACGGTCGACGAGGACGGGGCGGTCAGGGGAGACGTCGACGGCTTCGTTCATGTAGCGGCGGAGTTCGTCGTCGGCGTAGACAATCATCATGGCGCGGCCTCCGAGGACGAAGGAAGGGCGAACAATGACGGGATACCCAATGCGGTCAGCGATGGCGACGGCTTCGTCTTCGCTGACGGCGGTGCCCGCGTCGGCTTGCTTGAGCTCGAGTTTGTCTAACAAGGCCGAGAAGAATTTGCGGTCCTCGGCGAGTTCGATGGACTTGGGCGAGGTTCCCACGATGGGGACGCCGGCGTCTTCGAGTTGAGCGGCGAGGTTGAGGGGAGTTTGGCCGCCGAATTGGACGATGACGCCGTCGGGCTTTTCCTGCTCGCAGATGTTGAGGACGTCTTCGAAGGTGAGGGGCTCGAAGTAGAGCTTGTCGCTGGTGTCGTAGTCGGTGGAGACGGTCTCGGGGTTGGAGTTGACCATCACGGTCTCGTAGCCGAGCTCTTTGAGGGCGAAAGAAGCGTGCACGCAGCAGTAGTCGAACTCGATGCCTTGACCGATGCGGTTAGGTCCACCGCCTAGGATGACGATTTTCTTGGTATCGGTTTCGCGGGCTTCGTTTTCGTCGCCGTAGCTGGAGTAGTAGTAGGGGGTGGCGGCTTCGAATTCGGCCGCGCAGGTGTCGACGAGACGGTAGCCGGGGATGATGCCGACGCCTTTGCGTTTTTCACGGACTTCGAGTTCGGTTTCGCCGCGAGCTGCTGCGATTTGCTTGTCGGAGAAGCCGAGTTTTTTAGCGCGCTTGAGGTCGAGATTGGCGAGGTCGGCGCCTTCGTCGGCGATTTCCTTGAGGTGGTAGAGGAACCAGCGGTCGATTTGGGTGGCGTCGAAGACTTCTTCGATGGACCAGCCGTTTTGGAAGGCCACGGAGAGCCAGAAGATGCGCTCTGCGTTGGGGACGTGGAGTTTGCGCTCGATGTCTTCGCGGTCGACGTCCTGCGGGTCTTTGCCGTCGAAGCCGAATCCGAAGCGGCCGGTCTCGAGGGAGCGGAGGGCCTTTTGCATGGACTCCTTGAAGGTGCGTCCGATGGCCATGGCTTCGCCGACGGCCTTCATCTGGGTGGTGAGGACGGGATCGGCGGTGGGGAATTTTTCGAAAGTAAAACGGGGGAGTTTGGTGACGACGTAGTCGATGGTGGGCTCGAAGCTGGCGGGAGTCTCGCGGGTGATGTCGTTGGGGAGCTCGTCCATGGTGTAACCGACGGCGAGTTTGGCGGCGATTTTGGCGATGGGGAATCCGGTCGCTTTGGAGGCGAGGGCGGAAGAGCGGGAGACGCGGGGGTTCATCTCGATGACGATGATGCGCCCGTTGGCGGGGTTGACCGAGAACTGGATGTTAGAGCCTCCGGTCTCGACGCCGATTTCGCGAATGCAGGCGAAGGAAAGGTCGCGCATGATTTGGTATTCGCGGTCGGAAAGGGTTTGCGCGGGGGCGACGGTGATGGAGTCGCCGGTGTGGACGCCCATGGGGTCGAGGTTCTCGATGGCGCAGATGACGACGCAGTTGTCGGCACGGTCGCGCATCACTTCCATCTCGTATTCTTTCCAACCGAGAAGGCTTTCCTCGATGAGAATTTCGTCGACAGGGGAAAGGTCGATTCCGCGGGCGCAGATTTCTTCGAACTCTTCCTTGTTATAAGCAATGCCGCCGCCGCTGCCACCGAGGGTGAAGGCGGGGCGGATGATGAGAGGCATGGTGCCGATTTCGGCCGCGATTTTGCGGGAGTCCTCCATGTTGTGGGCGACACCGGAGTGGGGGAGGTCGAAGCCAATCTTGAGCATGGCTTCTTTGAAACGGAGTCGGTCCTCACCCTTGTCGATGGCGTCGGCGTTGGCGCCAATCATGCGGACGTTGTGCTTATCGAGGGTGCCGCTTTTGAAGAGGTCCATGGACGCGTTAAGCGCGGTTTGGCCTCCGAGGGTGGGAAGGAGGGCGTCGGGCTTTTCGGCGATGATGATGCGCTCGATAAAGTCGGGAGTGATGGGCTCGATGTAAATGCGCTCGGCGGTCTCCGGGTCGGTCATGATAGTGGCCGGGTTGGAGTTCACGAGGACCACTTCGTAGCCCTCTTCGCGCAGGGCTTTGCAGGCTTGGGTACCGGAGTAATCGAACTCACATCCTTGTCCAATGACGATGGGACCGGAACCGATAACGAGGATTTTTTTGATCGAAGTGTCTTTGGGCATGCAGGCTGTTGGCTAAATCTTCGTTGTACTGCCAACTGGGGAGCGGGTGGTCAAGCGTTGTCGGATATTTTTGGGGCAACCTGTAGAGTTGATTGGAGGAGAATTCAATTTGGGCTAAGGTTTGGATATGGCTGGACAATACGATCCCCTCTTGAAGCAGATTTTCTACGGCTGTGTGGGCCTAGCGGGTATCGGGGCGCTGTTTGCGGCAATGGGAGCAAATATCGGCTTCGTCTTTATGATTCTCTCGATGGCGATTGCGACTCCGGTTCTCTTTCACTTTGCGATGCAATGGCCGTTAAAGGATGGAGACAAGAAGAAGGAATCTGAAGAGGAAAAGTGAGCAGTTTTGAGGAGAGGACCCCTTCACTAGGAGCCGGAGAAGGCATTCTGCATTCTCGGTGCCACTGGTAATTTCGTTCCGTAAAATTCCAGCCGATTGTGCAGCCTTTCGGTCAACTATCAGGGTCAACTAGATCACAGAATTTTTGGAAACTATAGTCTGCTCTGAAAAGCTGATTGCAACAAAAAGCCACCTCAAACGAGGTGGCCTTTTCGAAAGAATTCGATGCTTGAGAAAGAAATATACTGAACTCTAGCCTCGCTTCCGTGCACCAATCAGTCCCGCAAGCGCTAAGCAACCAAGCAATGCAGTGGAAGGTTCAGGCACCGCAGTGGTGATTTGCAGGTTGTTAAAGTAAGCGCCCTGTGCTGCGCCGGCATCGTCCATGAAAAAGATAAGCCCATTGTTATTAGTCGGATTATTGAACCAATCAACGATGATGGGGGTGACATCTACCGTGTATGGGACACTGTCGCCAGTCGCTACCGCACCGCTAGGAGTAGCGCCAGCCCCAACGTCCAGAATCGTTGTTGTGTTGAGTGCAATCGTTCCTGCGGTGCTGCCTCCGTCGCCGTCATCATAGCCTAAATCAAAATTCAGCGCGGCATTCGAAGCCACCTGTCCGACCGAAACCCCAATGGGACCATTGAGATCGTTTAACTGCCCAACATAGTCCAAAGCAAGGGTCGCCACGAAGGCTGGATCACTCACCTCAGCGATAGTCAAGGAGCTCACATTAAAATCGACAACGGTTACGATTTGCCGGTTATTCTGGTTGAGGTTGGTGCGCGACCGGGCCGCGACCGTGAAAGCGTTACCGGTGGGGACAAAACCGCCCATGCCGTTACTCACTTGTGGTTCCCCAATATTTCCTGCGGTTGGCGCGGTGTCTCCTAAATCATCAACTGAGGTCACCACGGTTGGAAAAAACGAAGCGGATTGAGCGAGAGAGGCAGTAACGCAGACAAAACCGAGAGACAAAACCGAGAGACAAAACCGAGAGACAAAAGCGGAAGATGAATTGGGCTCATTCTATTAGAAAGCGAGATGAGGGGGCGCGCAGTCAATAAGAAAACGCCGGAGTCGCTAGAAGGCGAGCAGTCTATTTGTTTCATACGATGGTTTATTTTGAGTAGTTCTGACTTTTTGTCGATTAATGTTCACCCGAAGAGGATAAAAAAGGTGTTGTCTCTCACTTTTCTGAAGCGAAAGTTGGTCCACCGTGAAACTTATTCTCCTACTCTGGCGAAATTGGGACACTTAGGGCGAAAAAAGTTGAGAATCAGAGAATATTGGATCCTTTTGTAAGCTCTTGAGGCCACAATTGAGGAAGCTGTGGGGAAAAACGGGGAAAAATTTTGGGATTTTCAATGGGCTTGCAAGAGAAGTGGAGACTAGCAAGGATTTGGTCTTGCTCTCTTTCGCTTTCAGAAAAAATGGCTTTCAGTCGAGTTCATTCTTTTTGTTGAGAAAGTGCCCTGCTCTGGCGTGAAAATGATTACCTAACTCTAAACAATTAAGGTGTTAAAGTGGTAAGAGTTGCTAAGTGTTTTTTTGGCGTCGTCGGTTGTTAGAAATGAGCGCGGCAGTTTTTTCGATTCACTGTCCTAATCCAAGTTTAAGTGGCGAATATTAGGTAACCAAAAAACCAAAATCCCATGAAACCGTCGAAATCCATTCCCATTTGTCTCCTTGGCATTCTGAGCTTTGTCTCAACTGCGTTCACGGTGAACGCTCAATCAGATGTCACCCTTGCTCCGGTCGATACCGCAGTGACAGACAACCTCACTCCTCAAAATGTCGGGCCCACCGCATCAACCACTGCCCCCAGCCTCGTCGTTACTGACCTCACGACCGGCGACTTTCCTATTCGCGAAAGACGAAATGCGGGACAAAACAACCGTCGGATCAGCTCTTTCCTCCAGTTTGACCTGACCGACCCGGCGCTTTCTGCTCTGTTTTCCAGCCCTGATTTTTCTGCCACCCTCACCCTTGAGTATGTGGCTCAATTGAATGCGGTCAACGGACCGTCGTCAGCCACTGTTGGGCGGGTGACCACCGCAGCTTGGGACAGCGATGTGGCCACTCCCACTCTCCCTCCGCTTCACACCTATGGCATTACCGATGCGGCCGATGCGATTCCGTTTATTGCGGACATCAAGGACCTCTTGCCGACAGGTCAAACCTTAGAGATCGACGTCACCACGATCGTTCAGGGCTGGGCCGATGGCACGAATCCCAACTTCGGATTCGTGCTCTTTATTGATCGACTGGAAGCTCAAGCGGCTGCCTTCAATAACCCTGAACTCACCCTTTCTATTATTCTCGACAGCGACGACGATGGCATGCCTGACGAATACGAGATCGCCAATACCGATCCTGCCAACCCTCTTGATATTAATAATCCTGCTGATGCTGATGTGGATAATGATGCCGATGGTGGCCCTGACGGACTCACCAACTTGGAGGAGTTCCTAGCTGGAACCGACCCCCAAGATAGTGACACCGACGACGACACTCTCAACGATGGCGCAGAGCTTGATGGCTCAGCCAATCCCTACCTCACCGATGGCGCAGGTGACGCCCCCACCGGTGGCCCTGGTGTTCCTGGTTTAGTGACCGATCCTTTCAATCCAGACAGTGACAATGATGGTATTCTCGATGGGGTTGAACTCCTCAGTCTCACTTACACCCCGCCTGGAGGGAGCGCCATCAGCGTGGTAACGAACCCCAATTCGAATGATACCGATGGCGACTTTCTCCTCGATAACTTTGAAGCCTCTAATGGTCTTGATCCAACAGATATTAGTGGCGCTAATGGCGAATTTGGAGATCCTGATATGGACACCGTTGATAACTTCAATGAGCAGCTGTTCGGGATAGATCCTAACAATGACGATACCGACGGAGACACCCTTCTCGACGGAGCTGATTTTTCTGCTGGTGGCGTAGGGGAGCTCGATACCACGAATGCCGCAGTTCCAACCTTGGTGACAGACCCAGCGGACGTCGATACTGACGGAGATGGTTTGGGCGATGATGTTGAAGTCAACGGAGGCCTTACAGACGCTACAAATGCGGATAGCGATTTTGATACATTCTCAGACGGCGTGGAGGTGGCCGCAGGGAGTGATCCTAATGAGATTACTTCGACGCCCACTCTTGCCGCCATCGCTTGGACTGCGAGTGAGTTAACCAGCGAATTGGACCTCCTCACCTCGGGATCCTTGCTCTTTGCGGATAATCTCAATGGACCAGCGGCAACCGTCAACGGCATCTCTTTTGCCAGTGCCATCGATAATTTTGGCCCGAGGACGAGTGCTAACCTTATCACCGGTGCCTTGGGTAGTTTGGGAGACGTGAGCTTATACGACGACGAAGACCCTGCTTTCTCACCTCTTCTCGAGAGTATCTGGAATGGCGGAGCCGAGCGAACGGTGAGCATCTTTGGTCTCACTCCAGGTCTTCCCTATGCGATTCAAATTGGACGCACAGATGATCGTAGTATTGGCGCCGTTACCAGAAGTTTCGTCACCGTTGACGGAGTCGGGGGCGACGTCGCTACTGACCCTGTTGGAGCGACGAACACCATCTTTTCAGGTGCAGAAAATCCGGCGATTCTCTTCACGGGAGGCTTCATCGCGACTGCGACTGTGCAAAGTTTCGAATTGGTGGAGTCTCGTATTGGGGGTGCGCTCCCCACCATGGGCATGAGCTTCATCCAAGTTCGTCAGACCGATGAGATCCCTCCACCTCCTCCTGCAGATGCCACCATTGTCTCTTGCGAACTCAATGGTTCCATCTTCGTCGTTTCCTTCGAGAACCTGGACCCAACTGCCTCTTACCAATTGGTTCGTTCAGAGAACCTTCAAGATGGGTTTCCCACTGTGGTTGATGGGCCTCGTGCTCCGGATGCAGCTTCGGATACTTTTGAAGATTCAACGGCAACAAATCCAGAGGCCTTCTACCAACTCGAATTGATGCCTAACTAGTTGTTCATGCCTTCATTCATCTTTAGGCCGGGAGCTCTTTTGAGAGGGTTCCCGGCCTTTTTTCTAAACTAAATTTCCTTTTCCTCTAGCCTACATACGCGCTCTCTCCCAACCGCTTTCTTTCACTTCTATGCGAACTCCTTTTCTGATTCTGGTCACCTCGATGGTGCCCTCCTACCTCTTTGCCATTGATATTCTCCCGACGACTCTCTTTACAACCGATGCTCAAAGTCCGCCTGTAATGGGTTCTGCCAGCGTGAATAGTGGAGACTCGCCGGCCGACTCGGATATCTACATTCGTGAACGACGCAGTGCCACTCAGACCGACCGCCGCATCAGCGCCTTTCTGAATTTTGATGTCAGCACCTTGACTGCGGCCGACCTCAATAGCCCAGGGTTTTCGGTTTCCTTCACTGCTGACTACGATTTCCAGCTGAACAACCTCAATAGCACCGCAGCGGTCGTTGGCCGCGTCACCGATAGTGCTTGGGATGGCACGACGACCCTTCCTGAGCACTCTTGGGGCATCACCACCTCGGGAGATCGGGCGAGCCTCATCGTTGATATCTCGGCGTCTGCCCCACCAGCCTCAGTTTCGTTAGATGTCACGAGCATCGTGACGGGCTGGGTGAATGGAACGATCGATAACTTTGGTCTCGTTGTTTTCGTCGGTGACTTGGAGTCCAATGCCGCGGGATTCAGCAACCCTCGGCTGGTGGTCTCGAACTCGCCAGACACCGATGGTGACGGCATGCCGGACAGTTATGAAACCGCCAATGGTCTCAATCCAAATGTCAATGATGCCGCGCTCGACAACGATGCAATGGGAGGTGCGGATGGTTTGACCAATTTGGAGGAATTTAACGCCGGCACGGATCCGCAAGATAGTGATTCCGATGACGACGGGCTGAACGACGGGCAGGAAGTGAATGGCACGCTCAACCCTTGGGTGGCAGGGGTGCAGTCTGGACCTCCCGGAGAGGCGACCGATCCTCTCGAGCCTGATTCTGATGGCGATGGCGTCGATGACAACGCCGAGATTCTGGCGGGTACTGATCCGAATAGGCTCCCGCCGAACACGGGGCCGATTTTTCCCTTCGTCGATAGTGACAACGATAGCTATCGCGATGAGGCTGAAGTGGCCTTTGGTTCCTTGCCTGACGACGCCACCGATATTCCCGATCATCGTCCTCCTACCACTCGCCCTAACGTGGTGATCATCTACGCCGACGACCTCGGGTTTGGCGATATTTCTGCCTATGGCAACTTGTTCGGAACGACCAGCAGTGCGCCTACGCCCAACATTGATGCCTTGGCTCAGGATGGCGTGGTCTTCACTCAAGGGCACTCCGGCAACGGGGTCTGCACTCCCAGCCGCTACGCTTTGCTGACTGCAAAATACAACTGGCGGGAATTCGATAATATTACCGGCAACTACGGGGGCACCATTAATGGCGATGAGTTGCCACGAGTGTCCGACGTCACCATTGCGGAGTTTCTTAAAACGCAACAATACGACACCGCCGCTATCGGTAAGTGGCACCTCGGCGGTGCGATCTATCGCCGTAACGGGACTCGTATATCTGACAATCCGTCCGATCCTAGTGAAGTCGATTGGGAGCGCACGGTGGATTTTCATGCTGTCGATAACGGCTTTGATGTTTTTCGCGGTAATGCCGTCGCTATCAACTTTTCCCCCTACGTTTATCTCAAAGAAGATCGCCTCCAATTCTGGGATACCACTCTCAATGGGGGCGCGGGGGACTACCGAGACGCACTCAATACCGACCCCTTCCGTTGGTTCACCACCGGCGAACTCAATGCTCCCGTCAGAGGAGCGAGGGGCTCACGCGCGGGTCTGGGCGATCCCTCCTACAGTCAAGTTGACCTCGGGCCGCGGCTGGTCGAAGATGCCGAAAACTACTTTGCGGACCGCGCAAGCAGTGGCGATTCCGATCCTTTCTTTGTCTATCTTCCTCTTCATTCACCGCATCGCCCTTGGGCCGTGACGGATGCCTTCTATGGGGGCAATAGCAATCGAGCCCTCGTCTTTGCGGATTGGATGACCGAAGTGGATGATCGAGTGGGACGGATTCTGGATGCTATCGATAACAATGGCTTTGGACCGAACACAATGGTGGTCTTCACCTCCGACAATGGCCCCGAACACGATATGCAAAGGGAGAGCCTGACACGCGGGGCTGATCCCAATGGTCCCTTGCGAGGTCATAAACGTGAGACTTATGATGGCGGCACGCGGGTTCCCTTTATGGTCCGCTGGCCTGGTCAAGCGGCGGCAGGGATGAAGGTGACCGACCCGATTTGGCAAGGTGATATCTTTGCCACGATTGCCGCTTACCTCGGAGCCAATCTTCCTGATTCGACTGCTCCCGATGGGGAAAGCTTCCTGAATTTACTGCGGGGCCAAGCGAAACCTTCGCCCCAGCGCGAAGCAATCGTGTTGAGTGCGCAACGAGGCGATTTGGCTTTGAAGACCTTCGACGGCTGGAAATTCATCGACGCCACCGGTGGAAGTGCGGACACCTCTTGGGATTCGTTCAATACTGAGTTTTCCAATGTGGCTGGCATCAACCGGGGGACACCGAAACAACTCTTCAACATGCCCCTCGACTTGGGCGAAGACGGTAACCTCATTATGAACTTTACTGATGAAACGAGCATTCGAAATGAGATCACCGCCCTTACTGGTCGCGACTTACTCGGCCTGCTCGACGATTTGCGCATCAATGAGTCTACCGCCCTTTTTCCCCGCATTCCGGACAATGATGGCGACACTCTCCCCAATAGCTATGAGCAAGCCAACGGGCTCGACCCTGATTGGCCACTCGATGCTGCTACTGACCTCGATGGAGATGGCGCGTCGAATGTGGACGAGTTTGTGGCTGGAACCGATCCGACAAACAACGGTGATTTCTTCTGTATTAGTGACTTTGACCTCCAGGGGGCCAATGTGGTCGTGAGCTGGCCGAGCGTTGCTGGCCGGAGCTACGACCTTGTTTGGTCGACTGACTTAGAGGAGTGGTTTCCGATTACCAGTATGCTAGGAACGGGAGGGGAGCTTTCCTTCAACCTTGATCGGATGGCGATCGACAATGAGGACGGAGTCATCGGAAATTTGGATGCACTCTTTGTCAGAGTTGAAGTGACACTTTCCGAGTAGTGGCCTTCTTTCGGCTTCGAAGCTTTAATTGGTAACGATTCCGTCGAGGAGCATTTTGATGGAGTTCCATGATTGAATGAAAACGGGAACATTTTCTTTAAATGATGGTGGTTCTCTCTAAGCTGGGAGGAATAGCAGAGTTTTTAAGCGCCTTCCGCTTGCTCCTTCTCAGTGATGTCCTCCACGTTTCAAACTCACCATTCTCTTCTCAAGCGAGCCACCGATTTGGACGACGGGAAGGCGTGGGAGCAATTTGTTCAACAATACCGTCGCTTTATCCTATGCGTGCTGAACCAACTTGGGGTGCCTCGTGATGACTTGGAGGACCTCAGCCAGCAAATCCTCATAGCCCTCACTCGTGACCTTCCTCGCTACGATCGGGACAGGGCTCGTTTTCGCACTTGGTTGAGCACGATTGTGAGGAATAAGGCCAACAGCTATTTTCGAAAGCGTTATAGTCTGAAGAGATGCTTGGATAGGGTGTCGAACGAGCAGGGTGAACAAGACGAATTGAAAGCGCCTGACATCGATAAGGTTATCGAAAGGGAGTGGGCGGCTTATGTGGGAAGTCTCGCCATGGAGCGGGTTCGTGCTTCATTCGAAGGACAAGCCATTGCAGTCTTTGAGCTGGGCCTTGATGGGCATTCTGCGGCTCAAATCGCAGAAAAAACGAAGTTGACTGTAGCGACCGTTTACACGCTGAAGAAGCGGGTGAAGAAGCGACTTTATCTCGAGATTAGAAATCTCACTTCCGAACTCGAGTCATGAGTCAGAGAAGCGGGAATGCGGTAGGTCAAGACGACTACCGAAATGATTATCGGTTGATTCAGGCCTATCAGGAAGCCACGCGGCTGGAAGCTGAAGGGTTAGCGGGACTTTGTCCTTCCTATTTGGAGCTCTCCGAGACTTCGACCCGATACGAGGATCAAGAATTGTTAGGAAAGGGAGGCGTTAAGGAGGTCTTGCGAGCCTTCGATAATCGTACCCGACGTTGGGTGGCGATGGCTCGGCTCCGTGAGGAACGAGGGGCGGAGTTCTACGATATCTTTGTCAACGAAGCATGGCTCACGTCTTCGCTCAGTCATCCCAATATTATCAACGTCCATGATGTTGGGATCGATTCTTTTGGTCGGCCATTTTTCACGATGGATTTAAAGGGGAATACGACCTTGGGCCATTTGATTAAGGACAAGAGTCGAAGCCGACGATCTCTCCTGCAAGATTTTCTGAAGGTCTGTGATGCGGTTGGCTATGCGCATTCTCAGGAAGTGATTCATCTCGATTTAAAACCTCAGAATATTCAATGTGACGCCTTCGGTGAGGTCTTAGTTTGTGACTGGGGTCTTGGGAAGTTGGTTTCGCAAGTGGACGAGGAGACTGCGGACCTTTCTCTCACTGAGACTTTGGACAATATGACCTTGGTCGGTGAAATCAAGGGGACGCCCGGCTATATGGCTCCTGAGCAAGTAGAAAAGGGAGGGAGCAAGGACTCCCGCACGGACGTGTTTTCCTTAGGATGTATTTTACATGCCATCCTTACCGGAGAGCCTCCTTTTAAGGGGGGGCCTCGCTCTATTTTGGATGCAACGGCCAGTTCGCAAGTGCCCAACCCCTGCGAGAGCTATCCTGAATGTAAAGTGCCTCCGAGCTTGGGTGCAGTGACCACGAAGGCTCTGGCAAAGAACCCCGGCGAGCGATACGAATCTGTTTCTGAATTGAGGGAGGAAGTTCACCGCTTCTTGGATGGATTTTCCACTGACGCGGAAGCTCCTAATTTTCTAAGAGAAGCACGGCTCTTTGTGACGCGAAATCGAACCCTAGTTTTGATTTCATTTTTATCCCTGATTTTGCTGACGGCACTGAGCACCCTCTTTATTGAAAGGCTGAACTTTCTCCGTGCCTCGGTGCTCGATCAATCTGATCTTGCCAATCAATACGCGTCGGAAGCCGAGCTCGCGAACAACTTGTACCTTGAGACCCTCTCGGATTCTGAAGAGAGGCGGATCGCTCTTTCCAATTCACTCCTTTCTTCAGTGAAAAGTCTTAAGAATCTCGGGATTTTTGATACCCCGATGAAGAGTATTCGGGAGGCGAAGAGGCTTGCCGCCCATGCCCATGCTCTCGATCCAGATTCGGGAGCTGCGCAGTATCAGATTTTTACTCTCAACGTTATCCAGCTCAATTTTGAGGAAGCGTTGAATTATCCGCTGAAAGAGGAAAGCGGTCGCTACTCCTACATGCATTTTGCGGAGTCTTTTCCGAGTTTCAATTTTGACCGTGCTCGCAGACCTTCCTTGGATCATCTCTGCTCGTTTATTGAGACAGCTCGAGAGATCGATCCCGAGCAAGGCCCGGTCATTGAGCGTATGATTTCTTATGATGCCGCCCTTCGCCGTTCGAAGGAATCTTATGAGAGAGTCGTTCTAAGCCTGCTAGAATATTTAAATCCGGCCAACATCGTGATTGAGCTCGAAATGAGCGATGCTGACTCAACGGTCTCCCTTCGTTCAGAAAGAGCGTTGAAGTTGATCTCTGATGCGGGTGGTTCAGGTGAATGCGTTTTGCGCTACCTTGAACCTCGAACTCTTGTTTTGGAAGTGGCAGAGGAGTTTGATCTTGCGAGTTTGAAGGGCCTCACGATGAGTGAACTCGATCTTACGAAATGCGCGGGGATTCGACTGAAGAATGACCTGCACTTGCCTTCACTCAACGTGATTCGGATTGATCCCCAAAAACAGTCCGCTCAGATGATTCGCGACCGAATCACAGGGACGATTGACTTCGAGATTGTTGAGGTTGGTGCCCAAAGTTCACTGTAGGGCGAATTTTCGCGGGGCGTTCAATGAGGATGGTGAAGGTAAGAGGGAGTCGCTCTTCAGTTCGCGCTTTCCAGTCTTGGATTCTTATCTTTTCTCCGTTGTCGGAGATGAAATTTTTTGTGTGATTTCTACCTGCCAATGGCAGTTTTTGGAGGTTTTGATTGCTCACCCTCAGGGAGCTTTCATAGTTTATTAACCGATTTTTGACCGTTGAATCGAAAAATCCCCATAAAACCATGAAATCAAACTACTCCAAAAGTGTGACTTCCGTCGTCCTTGCGACGGCTTCGGCAGCCATGCTCCAAGGGCAAACGACCCTGATCGACGCGACTTTCGACGCGGTCGCAAATGATACCAACGAAGACTTCACTCTCCTGACGAATAATCAGTCGTTTACGACCGGTGGCACTTGGGACCAGGCGACTGGTTTACTTAGCCGGGGAACACACCTGAGTTCCACTTCTTCGGCTGTTTCTGACCTCACCATCGATGTGCCTTCACTTGGCTCCGATTCCCTTGAATTGACCTTCGTGGTGGAGTCTGCCGATCCGGGCAGATCTAACGGAATCTTCTTTGGATTGCAGGCAGGGCAAGCTGGTGACGACATGGGACCTAACCTTTGGAATAATCTGGGACCTAGTTTTGGATTTGGAGTTCGAGGAACAAACAGCAATGGAACTACGGCTCCTGCCTACAAGACGGTTACGGGAGGGAAGACTTGGAGTCCGGCTTTCACTACTGTTGATCAAGCAAGTTTTGGCGACGGATGCACGGTGGTGCTAACAATCTCGGCAACGAATTGGAACATCGACTTTACTGGGCTCGAAGACGCTGGCGGGAACGCCGTCACGGGAGGCGCTGGAATTTGGAGTGATGTTAATTTCGACTTCAGCGACTTTGTGAGCACGATGCGGGTGGTGGCGTCCACTCAGGGAGGGGCAGGATCGATTGACCTCGCCAGTGTCAAGGTGGTTCAGATTCCAAATACGGATACCGACATGGATGGAATGCCTGACGCCTACGAGCTCGTCAACAATCTGAATCCCAATGACGCAGCAGACGCGTCTCTCGATAACGATACGAACGGCGGGCCCGATGGCCTAACCAATCTACAAGAGTTCAACTCCAACACCAATCCTCAAGACAGTGATTCCGATGATGATGGCTTGCTCGACGGAGAAGAAGTGGTCCTTCCTGGGAGTAATAATTTGAATCCCTTTCAGAGTGATCAGCCGGGTACGGTCGCAACCTCAGCACCGGGATTGCAAACCGACCCCTTGAATCCTGATTCCGATGGTGATGGACTGACCGATTTTGAGGAAATCGATGGTTCCAATGGTTTTGTCACCAACCCTTTGACCGACGATACCGACGATGACTTCCTTCTTGATGCCTTTGAGATTTCCAACAGTCTTGACCCAACAGACAACGGCGATATCGATCCAGACAATGGAGACCTTGGAGATCCCGATATGGATCTGCTCGACAACTTTGGAGAGCAGCAATTTGGAACTGACCCTAATGACTCGGATTCTGATGATGATACCCTTCTCGACGGACAAGAATTTGACCTCACAAACCCTCTGTCTCCGGTATTGATAACCGATCCCTTAAATCCTGATACCGATGGAGACAATCTTTCTGATGCAACAGAGGTGAACGGTGGTGTGTCCGATCCCGCTTTGGCCGACACGGACGATGATGGGTTCTATGATAGTGTCGAAATTGATGCCGGCTCAGATCCCGATGACGTTGCCTCAGTTCCTACTTTAGCGTCCATAACTTGGACTGTGTCGGCGCTAGCCAGCCAATACAATCTCATCACGAATGGTCCTCTTCTCTTTGCGGAAAACTATGGTGGCATCGCAACAACAGTGAATGGAATTCCGTTCGAAGCTACTGTTGATGACATCGGAACAAATGCGACCGACAATACGGTAACCTTGATCACGATTTCAACGGGGCCAGGGACAACGAATATAGGGACGTTCTACGACGACGAAGACCCCGCGCTTAGCCCTCTCATCGAGAGCAGTTGGACGGGTGCTCCGGCGGGTGGCGCGCAGCCTCGGGTTGCGATTTTTGGGCTCACTCCTGGTCTCCCTTATGTGATTCAAATCGGGCGTGCAGATGATCGGAACGGGGGGACTTTAGTCAACCGATTCTATACCATTGATGGAGTCGGAGGCGAAGTGGCTGCCGACCCCGTTGGGGCGACGAATAGTATTTATGGAGGATCTGCGAACCCGGCTATCCTTTTCACGGGTTCGTTTGTCGCAACGGAGTCGGTGCAAGTCTTCGATGTCAGGCAATTTAATGCGGGACAGGACCCGTCTGGAAATGGGGCAAACATTTTGAACTTCATGCAAGTTCGTCAAACTGACGACTTGACGACCAGCGGGCCACCGGCGGATATTGCAGTTGTTTCCTGCTCATTCAATGGGACGGCATTCGATATTACCTTCGAGAACCTTGACCCAACGGCGAGCTATCAATTGGTTCGGTCAGATAACCTCCAAGACGGTTTCCCGTCTACAGTTGATGGGCCTCGCGTGGCTGGTGCAGCAACGGCTAGTTTCTCAGATCCCTCTGCAACCAATCCGGAAGCTTTCTATCGACTCGAAGAGCTTCCTAATTAAGGTGAAATTACGTTAGTGACTTTTAAGGCTGGGGATTCTTTTGATAGAGTTCCCGGCCTTTTTTCTGAACCGATTTCTTTCCCCTTTCCTCAATGATGATTATCTTCTCCCGCTCTCTCTCTCTTTTCTTGGCTTTGGCGCCTAGTTCTCTCTTTGCGGATAGTATCACTCCAGCTAGCGAGGTGATCATCGATGCCTCCTTCAACAATACAGCCGATGGTCTGCTGGAAGACTTCAGTGTGATTTCAAACTCGATTGGAAATCCAGCTTGGGACAACGCTACCGGTCAAGCCACCATGTCTGTCGATGAAGCATCGAGTGGAGCGGTAGGTTGCGTGAGTAATGGTTCGTTCAATGCTGCGGAGTTTTCTCTTCTGACCGCATCTATCACGATTGGGAGCATCATCGATTCCAACGGTCAGCCTACTAACAACGGTCATTGGGCTGGGCTGGCAGGAAATAACACGGAGCTCTGGAACAACTCGCAGAACGCAGGCGGAGCTGATGGATGGGCTCTCGGAATTCGCTATCTTGGGGGAGTGGTTAATTTTGTTTACGATAATGCTAGTGGAAACGAAGTGATCATTTCTTCCTTGGGAAGCTACACCTTAGCCAGCTTGCAAGACGGCTATACCGTCGATTATCGCTTTGACGCCAGTGGCTGGGAAGTCTGCCTTCTTGGGATTGATGGTTCGGTCGACGCTCAAGGCTCTTGGCCCACCGCTTTTGATTTTTCCACTTTCACAAACGACGGTTCTGTCTTCGCTTCCATGGTCTACCAGCAAGCCAATGAAGCGGGCACCGTTATCGACGTTACTTCCATTTCAGTGAACGGTGAGCCTTTAATCTCTTCTTTAAACGATATTCTACCAACGACTGTTTTTACAACTGATGCGCAAACGCCGCCCAATGGTCCGGTGACAGGAGCTTCCAATGTCGATAGCGGTGACTTGCCAGCGGATTCTGATATTTACGCGCGAGAAAGACTTTCAGCGACACAGACGAATCGCCGAGCGAGTTCCTTTCTAAACTTTGATGTGAGCGCTTTGACCGTCGCCGATTTCAATAGCCCGGGTTTTTCGGTTGCCTTCACCGCTGACTACGATTTTCAGCTCAATAATCTCAACAGCGCGTCTGCGGTAGTGGGGCGAGTGACCAACTCGGCATGGGATGGAACATCGACGGTTCCGCTTCACAGTTGGGGCATTACTAGTGCGAGTGACCGTGTCTCCTTGATTGCGGATATCTCGGCCTTAGCTCCTCCCGCCTCCGTATCTGCGGATGTCACAAGCATTGTGGAGGGCTGGGTCAATGGTTCCACCGACAACTTCGGGCTCGCTGTCTTTGTGGGGGAGAATCAGTCTAATGCGGCGGGGTTCAGCAATCCTCGTTTGGTCATCTCGAGCGCATTGGACAGCGATGATGATGGCATGCCTGATAACTACGAAGTCGCCAATGGCTTAAATCCTAATGTCAACGATGCCGCGATTGATGACGATGCGGTGGGAGGTGCGGATGGTTTGACCAATTTGGAAGAATACTCTGCTGGCACCGATCCTCAGGATAGTGATTCTGATGACGACGGGCTCAATGATGGTCAGGAAGTGAATGGAACCCTCAATCCTTGGGTGGCGGGTGTGCAATCGGGGCCTCCGGGAGACGCGACCGATCCGCTGGAACCAGATTCTGATGGCGATGGCGTGGACGACAATGATGAGATTCTAGCGGGCACCGATCCAAATCGACAGCCGCCGAACACAGGACCCCTTTTTCCCTTTGTGGATAGCGACAATGACAGTTACCGAGACGAGGCTGAGGTCGCTTTTGGCTCCAATCCTAACGATGGGGATGATTGTCCCGACCACCGACCCGCCGTGGCCAAGCCTAACATTGTGATCATCTATGCGGATGACTTGGGCTTTGGCGATATCTCGGCTTACGGGAGTATTTACGGAACCACGAGTCCGGCCCTCACTCCGCATATTGATTCAATCTCGACTGACGGGGTCACCTTCACTCAAGGTCATTCGGGGAATGCGGTTTGCACTCCCAGTCGCTATGCTTTGCTCACCGGTAAATACAACTGGCGCGAGTTCAATGGTATCACGGGCAATTGGGGTGGACAAATTGGCGGGGATGATTTGCCGAGGGTGAGCGACGTCACGATTGCCGAGTTTCTGAAGACCCAGCAGTACGACACCGCTGCCTTCGGGAAGTGGCACTTGGGAGGGAATTTTTTCGAGACTGATGGTTCCGTGATTACGGGCAATCCGGCCGATCCTGCGATCGTCGACTGGGAGCGGCCGGTGGAACTTCATGCCGTTGATCATGGTTTTGACCATTTTCGGGGCAATGCTGCGGCCATCAACTTCGTGCCTTATGTTTATCTGATCGATGACCGCATGCAGTTTTGGGATCCTTCTCTTGATGGCGGCAACGGAGCTTATCGTCCCGCTTTGAACTCTGATCCTTTCCGTTATTGGACGAGAGCTGAAGTCAATGCTCCGGTCTTGGGACGCAAGGGCTCTCGTGATGGGCTGGGCGATCCTTCCTATAGCCAAGTGAATGTTGGGCCGCAGCTTTTCTCGGATGTGGAAGACTATATCGCCGAGCGAGCAACGAGCGGGGACCCTGATCCATTTTTCGCCTATGTCTCAATGAACTCGCCGCATTATCCGTGGGCGCTCACGCAGGAATTTGTGGGTGATGGGGTTGCCAATGGTTTTCTCTATGCGGACTGGATGCGCGAAGTTGATGACCGAGTGGGTCGGGTGTTGACTGCGCTGGAGGACAATGGGTTTGGGTCGAATACGCTCGTCATTTTTACGGCCGACAACGGTCCCGAAACCGGGGCGATGACGGATAGCATTGCCAACAATGCGGACTCGAATGGACCGTTGCGTGGTAATAAGCGTGATTCCTGGGATGGAGGAACACGGGTTCCTTTTATGGTTCGTTGGCCTGGGCAGGCGGCGGCCGGGATGAAGGTCAATTATCCGGTTTGGCAGGGGGACATTTTTGCCACCATTGCAGCCTATCTTGGCAGCGATTTACCAGACTCAACGGCTCCAGACGGAGAGAGTTTCCTGAATCTTTTGCGGGGTCAGCAGAAGCCAGAGCCCCAGCGGCCAGCGATTGTGATGTCTTCCATTAGTGGGCATTTAGGGCTGAAAACGATCGATGGTTGGAAGTTCATTGATTCGACTGGAGGGGGAGGAAACAGCACCTCTTGGGACTCTATGAATGCCCCCATTACTTCGCCGATTGGGGTCGATCAAGGGACGCCGAAACAGCTGTTTCAGCAAACGATTGACCTTGGGGAAGACCAGAATCTCCTCGCTGGCTTTAGCAATGATTCTTTGATTCGCAGTGAGATGGTCTCCCTTGCTGGCGAAGATTTTCTGGGTCTTCTTGACCAGTTGCGCAGCACCGAATCTACTTCGCTTTTTACTCGGGTCCCGGACAACGACGGTGATGGCATGCCAAATGTCTATGAACTCGCGAATGGACTTGATCCGAACTGGTTCAAGGATGCTGCTACTGACCTCGACGGAGACGGAGCGTCGAATGTGGATGAGTTTGTGGCTGGGACGGATCCGCAAGACAATAGCGATGTCTTGCAGGTCTGCATTCTTGAAGTTCAAGCTAACACGGTGGATGTGAGCTGGTGGAGTGTCTCTGGTCGCAGCTATCATCTGGTTTGGTCACCCGACTTGATCGAATGGTTCCCGATTACCAGCATCCCAGGGACAGGCGCTGAGATCGTCTTCAGTATCGATCGTGCTGCGATTGACAATGAAGACGGAATCGTCGGCAAACTGACTCGTCTTTTTGTCAGAGCCGAGGTTTCCGTGACTCCGTAGGGATCTCGTTGTGGACGCTTGAAATCGGCCCTCCTATTTGGGAGGGAAATGCTAGTTCGCTAAGCCGAACTCTTTGGTTTGTTCGACGTTCCGCTCGGGGATGGGGCGGGCGACGAAGCGCTCGACTTCGAAAACGAGGTCGGTGTCTGGTTGCTCGTGTCCGTCAAGGACGCGGCGAAGACGGGTGCGCCAGTCTTCGGCGGGGATTTGGTCCTTAGCTGAGAGGGTGTGCGCCAATTCGGTGAGCCGACCACTGGGAGCCAAAAGGCGACGAGCGCGGGGCAACCATTTCGTGAAGTAAATATTCATGGGGTCGGCAGACATGGTTTAAAGAATCTCTTCTTGGAGCTCAATATTCAAGAAAGGTCTACATTCATGACGCGGGAAAATACGGGATGAAGCGGTAAAGAGGCGCGTTCGGAATTTTCATTTGGATTGGTTTGTGCTTTCTCTGGGAGCATGTCCGAAGTTTGCGGTCCCACGCTGAGCCTTCTTGCTCGTCAATTTCCGACCGCCTCTGCGGTGATGTCGGAGATATCGCTGCTGCAGGCGAAGCTCACTTTGCCCAAGGGGCGAGTCCACATTATTAGTGATGTGCATGGCGATGACCGCAAGTTGCGCCATGTGGTGAACAATGCCTCGGGAGGGTTAAGCAATCTCGTGAATGAGGTGTTTGGGGATGAACTCAATGATGAGGAGAAGGGAATCCTGTTGGCTTTTCTCTATTATCCGGTGGAGAAGATGAGGACGTATCAAGAGCGGCTTCAGAACCGTGAATGGCGCTTGGAGAAGTCCAAACGCCTGTTTCGCCTGCAGTTTCGGTTGGTGAGAAGGCTAGCGAAGACGGTGACGAAGGAGGAGTTGCTAGGTTTGATGAAGGATGAGTTTAAGGTTCTTTATATTGCTCTGTTAGATGAGGTCTCCTTCAATCGTGACCTGGGTTACGTGGATTCGATGATTGAGGCTTTGGGGGACTATGATCAGGATATTTCGGCGCTTCATGAGGCGTCGCGTTTGGTGCGTAATCTGGTTGTTTCGGAGGTGGTCGTTGCGGGCGATCTCTTTGACCGAGGAGAGCGGGGGGACCGGGTGATTCACTACTTAAAGAATCAGCCTAAAGTAAGTTTCACTTGGGGGAATCATGATGTTACTTGGATGGGTGCGACGCTTGGTTCGGAAGTCCTGATTGCGACAGTGCTGCGGGTTTCGCTACGCTACCTGCGGCTATGGCAGTTAGAGGAGGGTTACGGGATTTTGCTGTCTCCCTTGGCGAAGTTGGCAAAGACGGCTTACGGAGACGATCCGGCAGAGGTTTTTTTTCCGAAGCGGTCATCGGACTTTATGGATGAAGAGTTGGTCGCGAAGATGCACAAAGCGATTGCGATTCTGGAGTTGAAATTGTCGAGTCCCGTTATTGAGCGGCATCCGGAATGGAAGATGGAGGATCGACGCCAGTTGCACCTCATTGACTTTGAAAAGGGAACGATCATGCTCGACGGGAAGTCGCATGTGCTAAGGGATACGAACTTTCCGACAATTGATGGGGCTGATCCTTATGCGCTTTCTGAGGAGGAGCGCGTTTGTATGGATCGTCTACGCCAGTCTTTTGTTTCTAGCCAGCAGCTTTGGGAGCATATGCTTTTCGTCGTTCGTCAGGGGAGTTTGTCACTGAAGCGGGATGAGGCGCTTATTTTTCATGCCTGTGTGCCGACCAATGAGGATGGAAGCTTTCGTGAGGTTGATGTTGAGGGGAAGAAAGTCAGTGGGGGCGCTCTTTTTTATGAACTGGAGCAGATGGTGCGTCGGACATATCGAGAGGGAGGTCAATCGGCGCCTCATGATTTAGACTACTACTATTGGCTTTGGGTTCATGGTGACTCGCCGCTTTTTGGAAAGACTCGGATGACGACTTTCGAGCGCTATTTCATCGAGGACCCAGAGACGCACAAGGAGGTGAAGGATCCATATTTTCGGATGATTCACGATGCCGATTTCTGCAAGAGGGTCGGCCGTGAGTTTGGGGTGGAAGAGAACGTTCTGATTGTGAACGGCCATGTTCCGGTGAAGGTTGAGAAGGGTGAGGACCCTGTGAAGCGGGGAGGAAATGCGGTGACCATTGATGGCGCTTTTTCGGAATCCTATGGGGACCATGGTTATACTCTGGTGATGGGCCCAAATGGTATTCGATTGGCGGAGCATTCGCACTTCGAGTCCATTGAGAATTTTCTCGAATGCGATGATGATATGATTCCGAAGCTCCGTGATTTGAGGAAGCACGTGCCGGCGCGCACGATTGCAGACACTCACGAGAGCGAGGATATTCAGGCGCAGCTTTGTTCGCTTAATAATCTACTACAAGCTTATCGGTCGGGTGAGGTGACTGAGGGGTAGGGTTGGAGTGGCAAGCTACGTGCACTCCAGAAGACTCCGAATCTATTCGGGCATCATCACACTGGCGCTAGCGAGAGCGGCGATGCCTTCGTTGCGCCCGACGAAGCCCATGGTCTCGTTGGTGGTGGCTTTGATGCCGACGCGATGGGGAGAAAGGGCGAGGGCGAGACCAATGTTCTTTTTCATGGCTTCGGCGTGGGGAAGAACTTTGGGTGCTTCGGCGACAAGAGTGGAGTCCACGTTACAGAGGCGACCGCCCATTTCACGGACGAGAGAGGCCGCTTTTTCAAGGATTTTTAAAGATGAAATGTCTTTGCAAGCGGGGTCGCCAGGGGGGAAGTAGTGGCCAATGTCTGGCAATCCCGCTGCACCCAGAACGGCGTCTGCAATGGCGTGGCAAAGCACGTCGGCATCGGAGTGACCTTGTAAGCCATGGCTGTGCGGAATCTCCACCCCACCGAGAATGAGTTTGCGGTCCTCGGCAAATTGGTGGACGTCGTAACCAGTGCCGACGAGAGGAATCCAGTTGGGTGTATTCATCTAGTTAGCGAGTAGCGTTGATGTCTTTGACGAGGCCTTGTTCGTCTAGACTGGCCTCGAGGGAGTGGCTTTCTTCGCTTTTGAAAAGGCTTACAAGGAGAATTGCTTCTCCTTCTCCATTGAGAGTGATGTGTTGCAGTCCGGCATCTTCGCTGAGAGAGGGTTGGCCGATGGCACTGAGGGCTGATTTGAGCTTATCGGGTGAGGAGGCGAGGATGGCGGGCCACTGGCTATTGAGCTGGGGTGCGCGCTGGTCGATGAGGGTGATCCAAGCGGTGGGATTGGGGTTCTGATGGGGTTCAAAGAGAAAGCGGTGCTCGTTCTGGTTGGTGGGCCGGTAGCTGGCGGTGCCTTCGACGAGTTTGAGATCGCCGAGGCTTTGGGTAGTGAAGGAGGGAGGAAGGGTCATGGTGGTGTTTTTCTATTAGAGAACTTCGTCGATGGGAATGAGGCCGTTAGTGGCCTTAATGGCGTAGATATCTGGGTTGTCAGGGTTGGGGGTTAGTTCGCAGTTGCCTCCGGCCATTTCGAGGATGAGCTTGCCGGCGGCAATGTCCCAAAGTGAGATACGCGATTCAACGTAGGCATCGAGTCGGCCGCTGGCGGTGTAGGCCATGGCGAGGGCAGCGCTACCCATCATCCGCATCTTTCGGCAACGAAGGGAGGCTTTGCGGAAGCGTTCGAGTCCAATTTTGAGGGCTTCTTCGTCTTTGCCGCATCCGATAAAGACGATGGATTCTTCGAGCTTGGTGCGTTTACTGACTCTGAGAGGTCTACCATTGAGGAGGACTTGTCCGTCTTTCTCGGCAGTCCAAGTCTCGCCCGTCATGGGGTCGTGAATGACGCCCATAAGGATGTCTGATCCCTTGCGAAGGGCAATGGAGACGCAGAAGTGAGGGATGCCGTAGAAGAAGTTGACGGTGCCGTCGATGGGATCGACGATCCATTGGAAGTCGGACTCTTGGTTACCCCCGAGGCCTTCTTCTCCATAAAGTGCATGGTCGGGATAGCTGGCGGCGATGCGGGCGAAGATGAGATCTTGCGCCTTGCGGTCGAGCTCGAGTTTGAGGTCGTGGTGCAGGGCTTCGTCGACGGTTTTGTCTTGGTGGAAGTTGTCGCGAAGAAGTTGGCCCACTTCTTGGGCGGCGCTGAGGGCGATTTCGAGATAGGACACGGAGGGGATTTAGCAGGCCGAGATTGCTTTGAAAAGACGGGGAAAAGGAAAGTTCTTTTAAGGCTGTAAAAATAGCACTTGAGGAATCTGGCGGATTCAGGCAGTTTCGCTTTGTGATTGTAGTAAAAATAGCATTTGGGGTGCTTGTGCTGGGGTTGTGTTCATGTTCGCAATTTGTGGAGGTAGAGCCAGCGGTTCCCTCCACGGAGCCGAGGTGGCGGGTTTCGGAGGAAATTTACGAAGGAATGGGGGAGGGGAAGGGGTCGATCGAGATTTCACTTCAGCAACAGAAGCTGCTTTTGTTGGACTCACTGGGCCGGGTTGCAATTGAGACAGATTGCTCGACTGGCATTCCAGGACGGGAGACGCCAACGGGACGCTTTCCGATTAAGGAGATGATTGTGGACAAGCGATCTAACAAATATGGTAAGTATGTTTCGAAAGAGACGGGAGAAGTGGTAGTGGAGAAGAGCTGGGAGGTTGCTAGAAAGCCTGCGGGAACACGTTACCTAGGAATTGCAATGCCCTATTGGATGCGTCTTACCTGGGATGGGGTGGGGGTGCATGTGGGAGCTTTTCCTCGAGGGCATCGTTCGAGCTTTGGGTGTATTCGGATGCCTGAGAAGGTGCAGCCTCTTGTTTACCAAAAGTGTCGTATTGGGATGCCCGTGACTGTGAAAGGCGGGCCTTCAGAGCGGGTTACTAGTGAATCTCCTCGATAATGGTGAGCCAGTTCATGGAGCTTACCGGAGGGAGATCTTCTTCTTTCGAGATGCCCTTGAGTTGCGCCTTAATGCTGCTGGGAGTCATGGTATCGGTGCCGCCGTCTTTGAGGTCCAGAGGGTTGACTGTGGCGGACGCGTCGTTGGTGGGAAGGTAACCAATCTGGCCTGCGACTTCGATGTTTCCTGAGGTGTTTTGAATACCAAATCGCTTCTCTGGAGCATAGACTGAGACAGGCGGATACCAGTCACCATTTGCGTCTAAAGTGGCTCCAGAAGGAGCTGGGGTGACGGGGATGTCGTTAAAGTTATCCGCGAAGTAGACGCGGAACGGGGTGATAATAGTGAGTCCGTTGGTGTAAGCTGAGAGGTCTTCAGATTTTGTGATCAGGAGAGCAATGTCGGTGTCCAAGCTGGGGTGGGAGGGTTTGTCCACAGTGCCGTAGCCATAGTTGGCTCCAATCCAAATGGAGTTGTTGACGGTGACGTCATCAGCGGTGATTTGGTTGAGAAAGCCAGGGAGCTTCTCGAGGTCAAGAGTGAGGCAGGGCCTTCCGTTGGGAAGAATTCCATCCTGAATGAACCAATCATCTCCGTCTGGGGTGCGGGGCCAGCTATTTCCGCCAGCGGCAACGCCATCTTGGCCGGCTGATTTCCACCAGTAACTGTTTCCATTGCCTCGTGACGTCCTTTGACGGCGAGACTGGCTGTCACCGTTGAAGCGGGCTGTCACGAACAGACGGTCGGGCTGTTGAGAGCCGGTTCGGGTGCGAGCGACCTCGACCTGCATCTGGGTTTGTCGTGCACCAATCGAGTAGGTGCTCCAGCTAGTTTCGTTGACGGAGTTTTGGTCGTAGTGTCCGGTAAAGTAGTCCCGGTGACTTGTATTACCCGATGTGTCGTTTTCGGCATAATAGCCTGTTGTTCTCTCGGCAAAAGTGGTGTCGGCGAAGTAGTCGAAGAAGTCGATATCTCGGTTGATAGGGGTGAAGGCGACATAGCCTGATTCGGATGCGGAAGAAAAGCGGTAGAAGGTGCTGTCGGCGGTGGTGGCTTGAAGTTCGCGTCGCTCCGTGAGGCCGCCAATTTTTTGGCCGGTTGGGGCTGTGGACGATAAGCTGATTCCTTTGCGGCTGGCGACGACACCCACACTGGTGGTATCGGCAATCTCAGCGTTTTCGGAATAGATGGGGCCTGCGATGTCAATATTGGCTGGGCTCCAGCTGGTGCCTCCGCTGAACTCGCCAAGAGAGGTCGTTGCGCCTGCGCTAGAGATAGCCAGCTGAGTGGGGACTTCGTAAATTGAGAGAACGTAGGTACGGGGAGTGGGAGCAATACCGGTGACAGCTGCGGTTTCGGCTCCGAAGTTAACGGTGAAGGCCCACCAGTTGCGCTTGGCAATGAAGTTAGAACCTTGTTGAGCGTATCCGAAGGCAATCTCGGGATAGGGCATCTCGGTATAGAGCGGAGAACTATTGTTGAGTCGCTTGTTGAGGCTGATGATGGGATTCCAGCCGCTTCTTCTGCCCCCTCCACCAATATATCTCATGCGAGGGGGTAAGTTGAGGGGGCTCCCGTCGGGGGCGTTGCGGGAACCGTTGCTATCCTGCAATGCATAGCGGCCGTTGCCATTGGGAGAGGAGACAAATTTCTTTGAGTTAAAGCTGGCGTCGCCTGTGTTGGAAGAGACCGCAGTGACGGAAATACCTAAATCGGCATTCATGGCAGGAT
Organism: Roseibacillus sp.; assembly: GCA_051251855.1. GTDB lineage: Bacteria > Verrucomicrobiota > Verrucomicrobiia > Verrucomicrobiales > Akkermansiaceae > Roseibacillus. The sequence continues at coordinate 325,933 of JBPOGI010000004.1, read as the reverse complement.
CGAGAGATTGGTCGATACGCGCCTGAGTTAAGGCTTGGTCGAAAATTGAGTCCCAGTCGAGTGTGCCTCGACTTCCCCACGAGTCCTTCATCATTGCCTGCATCGCATAGTTGGGAACGATGTGAAGTAGAGAACGAAGAAAGGCTTTCTCTTTTTGGCTGTAGTCGAGTTTGACTTGGTTACGAGCTTGGACCACGTGCGATTGTCGAGTCTCGCGAAAGGCCGTCATGGCAAAGGCCATGATGGTAATCGAGAGTGAAATGGTGGTTAACAGTGCTGCGTAGCCACCCTTATGGAACTTGGAACGGTTGGAGGTCTTCATTACTGGTTGGGGGAAATGGTGTAGGTGATTTGCTCACCGTTGGGGCCGGACAAGGTGGACTTGAAAAGGCCATCAACGAGGCTGAAATTCACGTTGCTGATGTTGCGGGAGATGGTCCAAGAAGGGTTGCCTTGGGTGGGGGCCGTAGCAGGCGGGGTGGGGTCGTAGTAGTAATAGTTGAGCCGCTGCTGTCCGGAAACTGTTTCGAAACAGATGATTCCGAAGGAAGTGGTGTTGTCTACGTTGCGATAGGCGGCAACGAGAGTGGTAGCTCCTGAGAGAACTGGGCTGGTGTTTCCCACTGCGCCAGCGAAGTTAGAGTGAAGGCGAATAGCATCGGCTTTGCCTAGAAGAGAGGCGAGAGAGGTGTTGATCTGAGGAGCTTCAGAGAGAATAAAGTCTTGGTCGTTAAAGGTGCGAACCGTTTGGATTTGCTGATTGAGCAGCATTAATCCTGCCGCTGATAGAGCCATACCAAAGACAATCACCACCGTCATTTCGACGAGAGTGAAGCCAGATTTTAGTTGTTGAGGTAGCTTCATTATCGCGTTCTGACAGTGCTTCGAGATTTGATGTAGGTGCGGCTTCCAACGCTGTAGGTCAGGTGGCTCTGGACGAGCCAGGATTCGACTCGGGCAGGGTTAGCGGCGATCTGTGCTGCAGTGGGGTTGGCTGGTAGATTGTTGGCGGCAGGTTGCTTGGTCTGCACGAGAGTGCCCTTGATTTTGCGAAGAACGAGGGTGCCAGTGCTTTCGTCGGTGCCGACTGGGAGGGTGCCAACCAAAACGTCGGTCGTGGTTTTCTTATTGGGGTAGGTGGGCCAATCGGTGACGGTGTCGTCGAGAAGTTCGTTGAAGTCAACGGACTCAGCTTGGGCCAGGGGGCCTGTCATGTAGGCATCGGTGATCGTTTGAACCATGGCCCAATTGCGAGGACGAATGGTCTGTAGGTTGGTGCGGAATGACCATAGGGAGATGAAGAGTAAGAGGGAGACCGCGAGACTGAGTTCAACGAGCATGGAGCCACGACACCTTGCTGTCTTGCGGGAACGTTTTAAGAGAGTTAACTTTCTCGCATGCGCGCTTTGTTGACTCTCGTTGTCATTATGACCATCCCTAGCTTCGTTTTGACTGCAAGAAGCGGGCAAGCTCTTCTCAAGCTGCCCTTCGGTCGCGAGTGGGGCGAGGAGCCTGCGGGTCTCTTGCAATGGGCGGGGAAGGTGAATCTGGACGTGTTCGTGGAGCTCCCTGCGGATGCCCCCAACTTGCAAGTGTTTCGCTTCCAAGAAAAGGGAGGAGGGATTCCGAAGTTGGAGGCTCATTCGGTTGAGTCCCGATTCCACAAGGATCGGTTGTACGAGTTGACGGTCAACTACGAGTTTCCGGGAGAGACTCCCGATGAGGTTCGCACCCGCTTCCATCAAATGAAGGCAGTCTTGGAAAAGGGGCGAGGTGAGTTTCGCTTGAATGGTCGGGCGCAAAACGCCGATGATAGCTTTTTGACGCGCGAAGAGTCCTTTCATTACGAAACTGCTCCGGGAGTCTTCCTGTTGATGGCTTACAGCTCCGTCGAGGACCTCTTGCGTAAGACCGGGGAGGCTCGCTTCTCCGTGATCTACCATAATGGCACGGTCGGGCCGGCTGCTGGCAAGGGGGTTGCCCCTCCCGCGCAAGCTGGCAAGGGGGTCGCTGCTCCGGCGCCGGAGGTTAAGAAGTGAGTTCTGGATAAGAGGGACGTTCATGATTGGGGAGGGAGCCAATTTTTCCACGGGCCATCGGGGACTTCGAAGTCTTCAACAAACTTCCAATCGACCTTGTAGTTACCGCCGAGTTGAATGTAGTCGCGGACTGCGGGAGAGAGGTCTATGCCGGCGTTGCCGTTTGGATTTGGTTTAGGTCTTTCGCCTTGAAAGACATAGCGCCAATCGTCGGTGGAGTAAGGACCGCAATCGCGCCATTGGGCGTAGCAGATGCGTCCTTCGCGATGAATGGCGATCCACTTGGCATGGCAGACGGATTTGGTAGGACCTTGATGGACTTTCCAGAACCAAGGGATGACTTCCGAGGCCTCGGGGTGATGTCCGCCTTGCGGTGCGAGATCGTTGTAGGGAAGGGCGATGTAGAAGGGGGATTGCTTGGGCACGAATCCTTTCGGTAGGTAGCCATCGCGCGGGTGGGGGCGATCCACTCCTCCAAAGGTTTCTTGCCATTGAGGATCCCAAGAGCTGGCATTATTGGGGGTGGGGTTGCGTGGGGTGGGCAATTCTCCGACCCAGAAGACGGTGGCGGTGATTCCCCTGCGCCAAAGGCCTTTGCGCGAATCCCAAGGCTCAGGCTCTTCTGCCACGACTTTGGCTTTTCCAGCGACTTGAAAGGGATCGGAAAGGCTGCCGAAGAGCTCACGGCGGGATTCCAGATAGTCTCGGTGGTTGACGCTGGCACGCTGAGACAATGAGGAACGAGAGCCTTCGTTCGCTGCCAGAGGGCAGAGAAGGCTTAACAGGGTCGTAAGAACAGTGAGTCGGTAAATCACAGGTAGCAGTCTTCAGTATACCTCCACCAGTCGTCCTGAAATCAGGATTCCTGGGTGAACAGGAGGGGGCGATTGGGTGTAATTTTAAAAAATTTATAAATTTTTGCAATCTTTATCTCACAAAAAGTCAGAATATAAGGTTTCCGTGACCTTTTTGAGATGGTAGCGAAAGTTTTACGAGCAAGAGATAACTCTGCTCGGAACAAGGTCCTATCAGCCTCCGGATCGGGAGGGTTATCGCCACAATAGGAGGACGGTTTTGCGGATTAATCGGGGAGGCAATTACTTCGCCACCAGGCCGACGTAGTTGGAGACGGGCTTAAATTCGCGGAGGTAGAAAGAATTGTTTTCTCTGCCCTTGCCCACCCAAAGGGCTGAGGATGAGCCTCCGTCAAAGTTCAGGGCTGTTTGGATGTCGAATCCATAGCGGTCGCCTGACTGAAGGAGTGAGGTGGCGAGCTGTGCGAGAGTAGTGGGCGGAGTATAGGCGATGAACCATTCTCCTTGGCCATTGGTGGCAATGAGGGTGCGGCGGGCGAACTTTCGATTGGAAAGGCCTTTTACGGTCTGGCCGTTTTCGATGAGAAAGGGGCCGGTTTGCAGGAGTTCGCTTGGAGTGAGGTTCTTTTTGTAGAAGCTTTTGGCTCGTTCGATGGCGAGGGTGTTGCCCTGTTGATAGAGAACTCCGGAGGTGAGGGAGGAGGCGAGATTGCAATGGCCGGTCTTTTTACCGCTGGCGATGACTTCGCCCAAAGGTCGATACTTGGGATCGAAGAAGCCTCCATTGCAACCGGCAAGGCATTGGTTGGCCTTCATGGCAGCACCGAGATTGGCATGTTGGCCTCGAGTAATCACTTTGAGCGCGACATCTTTACTCCCAAAACGATAGAGATGCATGGTCCCAGTGCGACCTTCGGCGGAAACAACGAGGTCAACTCGCTGATAATCCGCAGAGAGATTGAGGAGGGAGAGACAGAAGAAGGTGAAGAGCAGGCGCATCATTGTTGCTTAATAACAACGTAGTTGCGAACGGGTTTATTCCACCAACGGCGAAGATTGATGGGGCCACCGGGTACCTTTGAGGAGATGTTGAGGTCGGCGGAACGTCCTCCGTCTAGGTTGAGGGCGACTTCGATGTGAAACCCGGGAAGGGTTTGTTTGGCCAAAGCTCCGCCAAGATTACGCAAGGAAATGGGCTCGCATTGAGCAATGGCAAAGTGGTGTTTGCCATCCCAGAAAAGGAGAGAGCGCACGCGAGGTTCGTCATTGCTTAATCCTGAAACACTGCGCCCACCTTCGACAAGGAAGGGGCCGGTTTGGAGGACTTCCTTGGGATTGAATGCCGGATCTTTGAGCCACTTTTGGAAAGTGGAGCGACGTGTAATCACAGGCTGAGCGAGTTTTTGGTCCACGTAAAGGACTCCGCTTCCGAGAGAGGAGGCGGTGTTAAGAGCTCCAGATTTTTTACCGTTTTGGTAAACAAGTCCCAGTGGCTGACCTTCGGGGGTGAAGAATCCACCATTGATGGCGGCGAGTGCGTTTTTGGCGCGGGAGACTTCGGAGGCAGATTGGAACTCAGATCCGACTCCGGTTTGGTCGACTACTGCAAGGGTGTGGGTTCGGGTGTCGAAGCTGAGGTAGGTGAGGGTGACTCCGGCAATTTGGGCCTTTTGAGCTCGAGTGGTGTGATGAGTGGTTCTGGTCGGGAGGATTCCCTCGGTGGGCAGAGGGGCGGTGTTTCCAGGGTATTGCTGGGCTCTGACGGGAGGGGTGGCCGGTGTGACGTCTTTGGGAGGAGCCGGATCGGTTTGCGGAGCGCAGGATATCACCGCGATTGTGAAGAGACCGGCCGAAAGAAAACGCATCATGGTTCAAAGGAAAGGTTGGAATGACAAAAGAGAAAGCGTGAATTGCGACAAGAATAGTTTCTCTCGAAGGATGTGGAAACCGAGGGTAGACTTCGCGGTTGTTGAGGGGAGAACACGAGTTGTATTGGTCAAACGAAACGAAACGTTGTATTAGTTAACTTTTCTGAATGAAAGCGAAAGCCCACCTTTTCCTCCCCCTGCTTGCGAGTCTGATGTGTTCCCTAGGTTCGACGGCTTCCGCGACCTCGATTGCTCGAGATTGGAACGAGCAAAATTTAGCTGCTATCCGGACTGCTTTTCCAGATCCTCCGGTTCACGCTCGCAATCTGTTCCATCTCTCGGTGGCTTTTTATGATGTTTGGGCGGCATACGATGCTACAGCAGTGGGTTATGTGCATAATGAAGTCGCGGTGGTGCCGAGTGGAAGCACGCTTGCGGAAGCGCGGCAGGAGGCGATCAGTTATGCGGCCTATCGAGTTTTGGTGAAGCGGTATTTTACGACTCCTCATCCCAATACTCCGAGTTCAGCTGCTACCGCTGCCAAGGCTGCCTTTGATGCTGAGATGGGAGCGCTTGGATATCCGATCGCGACCACAACAGTGGTGGGAGACAGCCCAGCCGCTGTGGGCAATCGAGTGGCGGAGACGATTTTGGCCTTTGCCGCAACTGACCAGTCACGGGAGGCAAACGGATACAACGATCCCACCTATTCGTCGGTCAATAGTCCGATGATCCTCTCGTCAACGGGGACGACGATGAATGATCCTAACCGCTGGCAGCCTTTGGCGTTTTCCTTCTTCGTGACTCAAAATGGAATCGTGATTCCTTCGGGGGTTCAGACGTTTGTGGGTGCACACTGGGGAGCGGTGCGGCCATTTGGTCTCCACTATGAGGGAGGGGCCAAGCTCTATCTAGATCCAGGGGATCCTCCTTATCTCAATGGAGTGGGGGACTTTCAGTTCAAGGTGAATAACATCGAGGTGATTCGGTTCAGCAGTTGGCTCGATCCTGATGACGGAGTTACTATGGATTACTCTCCTGGGGCGATTGGCAACAACTCTCTAGGCTTGAACGATGGGGGAGGTCATTCGGTGAACCCTGTGACGATGGCGCCCTATGCTTCTAACATGGTTAAGAGGGCAGACTTTGGACGCGTGTTGGCCGAGTTTTGGGCGGATGGCCCGGATTCGGAGACGCCTCCGGGGCACTGGAATGGGCTCGCTAACGAGGTGGTTGAACATCCTGACTTTGAGCCTCGCGTTGGGGGAGTCGGTCCTTTGTTAGATCCTTTGGAGTGGGATGTGAAAATGTATTTCGCGCTCAACGGGGCAATGCATGATGCGGCAATTGCGGTATGGGGCTGTAAGCGGCAGTATGATTATGTGCGGCCGATATCGAGCATTCGGTATTTGGGGCAAAATAATCTTCTGCCCTATGAGCCGGGATTGGTGGAGGCAATTACGGTTTCCTCCACTGCCTCCGGAGAAAAGCACGAGCACCTCTCAGGTCATGTCGGAAAGACTGCGATTTATTGTTGGCCAGGAGAGCCGAATGATCCCGCCACCGAGTATAGTGGGGCGGAATGGATTTTGGCGCAGGACTGGTTGCCATATCAGCGCGACACCTTCGTGACACCGGCCTTTGCTGGTTACGTCTCGGGCCACAGTGCTTTCAGCCGAGCAGGTGCGGAAGTCTTGAGTCTGATGACGGGGAGCGCCTATTTTCCGGGAGGAATGGGGAGTTATACCTATCCTCAAGACACCCTTGATTTTGAGCTGGGCCCTTCGGCTGATGTGACGTTGCAATGGGCTACTTACTACGACGCGGCGGACCAAGCGGGGCTCTCGCGAATCTATGGAGGAATTCATGTTGCGCCTGATGATGGGCCTGGTCGGATGATGGGATCGGCCTGTGGGATTGCGTCTTGGGAGTTGGCTCAAAAATATTTCGATGGCTCGGTGACGACGGAGGAAATTCCGATTGAGATTGTGGAGATGGAAGATGGTTCAGTGGAGGTTTCCTGGTTTCAGAATCGCGGCCTGTTCTACACCTTGTATGAGTCGGTAAGCCTTCCGGTGTTCGCGCCGGTTGGAACAACCGAGCGGGCCGAAAACGATAGTCGGAACCACCTCGTGTTAGATCCTGCCTCGAGTCCCGGGAAGAGATTCTTTAAGGTCGAGCGCACTACTGGCCCATAACTAATTCTAGAAACGAGGCCTCCGTTTGTGACTGCGGTTGGCGGGGAAAAAATCTGAGAAAACCCGCTAGGCCCTGATGATGAAGGGTTGTGAGCCAGAAGTGAGCGCAACTTCGGATAGAGGTAGAGCTTTTCCAACTCTTCGAGAAAATACGAAAAGCTCTGATGCCAGCCGTCGAAAACCGAATCGGCAGTGATGAAAACTGGCAGATTATCTGTCCAAAGTTTGTAATAGAGATCGACTGCGGTGGGCTCGGCCAAGCGGAAGGTGACGATAAAGTCATTCTTCTCATAGAGAGTCGTTTCGGCTGCGTTGAGGCTAAAATCCCACATTCGTGGATCGGCTGCATTGGCAGGAGGATTAGAGGGGGGAGTGTTGAACTCGGTCCAAAAGTTAGCGGTTTTGGGATCCCAGCTGATTTGGTCGAGACCTTTCTTCGCATTCGCTTTGGCCCTAAATTCTTCGAAGCTTAACTTTGCCCGAGCAGCCAAGGTGCTTTCAAATTGCCAATTGTAAGTTGTGGGAGGAGCGCTCTTGCTCGTTCTGTGGGCGTAGTACGTTTGCTGTTGCAGTTGGAAGAATGCTCCCCCCCCGAGATCGCCACCATGACTCATGGTGGCCTCACCGGTGGACTCTGGAACGGTGAAGCTCGTTTCCTCCTGCCAATGATCGAGATTTGTCGAACGTATCAGGTGAAATTGCAAACTACTTGATACTCCTGAGTCCGCTGGAAATCCCCGATCCCAAGAGAGAGTCGTTTCCCGAAAGTCGTTTAGCCCAAGAGAAAGTCTCTTTTTCCAAGCCGTGATTTAGGCTTGGCCCCAAGGTCCGGATAACGGAGGCTCTTGAGCGTGAGTGACGAAGTGAATGAGCCAACAGGGACGCGGAAATTTTCGCGAGCGGTATTGAAACTCAGTGGCGAGGCGCTGCGTGAGGTGGGGAGTAAGGATAATATCTCTCCTGAGATTGTGGAGCGTATGGCACGCGAAATTCGTGATGCGGTGAAAAACACGGGGCTGGAGCTTGCGGTGGTTGTCGGTGGCGGAAACTTTTGGCGGGGCGCCTCTGCGAGTGCGCGCGGAATGGACCGAGCAACGGCAGATTACGTGGGCATGATGGCCACGGTGATGAATTCGTTGGCTCTCCAGAGCGCGCTTGAGGAGGAAGGTGTGAACTGTGTCGTGCAGAGTGCCATCGAGATGAAGAATGTGGCGGAGCCGTATATTCGTCGCAAGGCGGACCGACACTTGAGCCAAGGCCGCGTGGTGATTTTTGCAGCGGGAACGGGGAGTCCGTTTTTCTCAACCGATACTACCTCAGCGCTGCGAGCGAACGAGATGGAGGCTGATGTCATTTTCAAGGCCACTCAGGTGGACGGAGTCTACGATAGTGACCCCAAAAAGAATCCTGATGCTAAGCGCTATGACCGCGTGAGCTTTATCGATTGCCTCACTAAGCAGCTTAAGGTGATGGATGCCACGGCCTTTAGTCTTTGTCTGGAAAATGAGATGCCTATCGTGATTTTTGATGTAGGTGTGAAAGGAAACATCACACGAGCCTTGAGTGGTGCAGACATTGGCACTTATGTTTGCAGCGAAGCCTAGGAGGATTTTGACTCCTGTAACCCCAACTAGTTACCGAAAAATATGACACCCGAAGAAAGTTTGGCAGAAGTGAAGGACGCGATGGACAAGTCCTTTGAGTATTTGGACCAAGAATTTGGCGGGGTGCGCACTGGCAAGGCTTCGCCGTCATTGGTCGATAATGTGGACGTGAACGTGCAAAGCTACGGTAGCGTGATGAAGCTGAAGGGTTTGGCGGTGATTTCCGTTCCAGAGCCTCGCATGCTCATGGTCGCTCCCTTTGATCCAAGCACGACCAACGATATCGAAAAGGCTATCCGGGAAGCAAACTTGGGTCTGAATCCCGCGGTTGACGGCACGAATATTCGTCTCGTGATTCCAGAACTCACGGAGGAACGCCGCGTGGAGATGGTCAAGCGAGTCAAGGTGATGGCTGAAGATGCGCGCGTGAGGGTTCGCAATGCTCGTAAGATTGGCATGGATAACGGGAAGAAGATGAAAGCCGACAACGTCCTCACCGAGGACAGCCAGAAAGACTTTGAAGGTCAGGTGCAGGAGCTGACTGATGCTGCTGTTAAAAAAATCGACACCGCTGCCTCCGAGAAGGAAGCGGAAGTGATGACCGTCTAAGGAGGCGCAATGGCCTCTTCTCAGAAACGAATTCGATTGGGTGTCATCGCTTTGTTAGCGGTGGCTTTTCTGGTTTTGTTGGCTCAGGTGATTCTAGCTCGAATTTTTTCGGCAAGTTATCTGGAGGAGTTGCTGGAAGAGAATCTCAATGCTGCCGTTGAGGTGCAGGAGGTGAAGGTAAGTCTCTTTGCGAAAAAGGTGACTTTGCACGGACTTTCTCTGAAGCCGAAAGAGTCGTCTCCTCATCCGAGCGAAATCTTTGTGGCTGAAGTCGAGTTGGGAGTGAAGGCTCTCCCGCTCTTTTCCCGTCGTTTGGAGACGACACGCTTTGTGATTTCTCAGCCACGGATTCAGATGAGTCTGAATCGGGACGGGGATCTTTCGGTTGCAGAACTCTTTCGTCAGCCAGAAGAGTCTCGAGGAGATGACGAGGAGAAGGAAGAGGAGAAGGAAGAGGAGAAGGAAGAGGCAGGCGGCGACAAAAAAAGTAAGGGGGTCTTGGAAGCGAAAGAAAATGGCTGGTTGGCAAAGCTAGGTGAGACTCGCTTGGAGGCTGGGCAGGTGGAAATGCTTTTCGAGAAAGAGAAGCTACTGTTGAAAATTGAGGGGCTGGATATTCAAGTGAAGGATCTGCAATTTGATCCTGAGGACCTGGCGACTTTGAATCAGGTAGATTTGAGCTTGGCCGCGCAGGCGACTTTATTGGACTCGGAAGGATTGTTATTGGTGAATTTAGAGTTGGCCGGCGAGGCCAAGGGGAAGCTTTTCGATGAGCAGACTGGTGACTTTGATGCTGATGTTTTGGCGGACTTGGCTTTGGGGGAGGGGTCTTACCTCAATCCACAAGTGAAGATTGTTCGTCGGGTTTGGGGGTATGTGGAAGAGGTCCAGAAAGTAGGGATTTCGCTCGGGAGTCTTCCAGATCGGATTGGATTTGGCCGAAGTGGCCGTATCGTAGGTGCTTATCGCGATGACCGGGTGACTTTAACTGAGCCGCTTTCTCTTTCTGCAGGTAGATGGGAGGTGGGGCTGGCGCGGGACTCTTGGATTGCGACCGAGAATGGGCAGCATCACATTGGAGTTGAGTTTTTGGCGGGAGAAAGGGTCAGTCAGACTCTCGGAGGGTGGTTTGATGCCCTTCCCGAAGAGGCACAGGGACTGGTGCAGAATCGCTTCGTTGATGAGAAGCAGGTCTTGTGGCGAGTGAATTCAAAGGGGGAACTGAGCGACCCAGAATTCGATTTTCTCAGTCAACTTCCTGAGGCGAAGGGATTACTGAAGGATTTGGAGGACACTTTCGAAGACGAAATCGACGATCTTCGCGATAAAGCGGGCGGGCTTTTGAAGGGATTATTCGATTAATTCTCCTTTTCACTAAGGAAGTTGCCTTTTCTTCGTTTGAAGAATAACGTCAAAAACATGAGCATGAATAGTGTAATTAGTCCCGAGGTTGAGGCAGCCCTCAAGCGCCAAAAGGCGAGGGCAACCCTTTCGAGTTTACTTATTTCTATTCTAGCAGTTGTTCTCGTTGGAATTCTTCTTTTCCTTGTCGCAATTCAGGGAATCAATCTCACCCAACCTGATGTGGTTGCTTATCAAGCCTCGTCTCAGGATGATCAGCAGATTGAGCAGAAGCAAATTAATCCTAGCGTGCAGCGGAAGCCGTCGGCTCCGTCGTCTTCGATGGCGAAGGTGATTGCAGCGAATACGGTTTCTCCAACTGCGATTCCGGTCCCTGAAGTGGACATGCCGGTAGAATCGATTGAGTTTGGTGATGGTGATGATTTTGGAGCGGGATGGGGCAGTGGTGGTGGCTCCAGTGGAGGCGGTGGAACGACTTTCTTTGGTCAGAAAAGTAGTGCCGAGCGGATTGCGTTCGTGATCGATTATTCCTTATCGATGAATGCGCAGCAACGAGTAGAGATCATGAAGGTGGAGCTCTCGAAGTCTCTCAAGGACTTAACTCCGGGGACGCAATACCAGATGATTTTTTTCGCGGGCCCGGCATGGGTCGCGGGTAGTAAGGTCGCCGATGTGCGCGGTTCCAGAAATAATGTCTTCACTGGGCTCGATGGGAAGAAATATGAGTGGGCCAACGGAAAGCCAAAGGGCAAGAAGCAGAGAGCGGAATGGCTGACGGTGCCAACCACTGATGGCTTGATTGGAAGCGAGCGTCGGGACGCCGAGAAGAAACAGGTGGTGTTGGATAGCTTGAAGCACGTTAAAGAGACCCCTCTCGTGTTGGGAACTCGCTGGGACGACGCTTTGGAAATGGCGATGGATATGGATCCGAGGCCTCAGGTGATTTACTTCATGACCGACGGAACCACAGGCGGCGATACAGCGATGGACACGGCAAAATCGGTTGGAAACAAAGCCAAGTCTCGCAAAATCATAGTGAATTGTATCGCAATGATGGAGCCGAAAGCGGCCGAGGCGATGAAAGAATTGGCCAAGCGGGCTAGCGGCAAGTTCACGATGGTGGAAAAGGGCGGCAAGGTGAAAGAAATTCCTGTCGATTGATTCGCCCAGAGCGGATTCAGCCGTCGTTTCTTTTTTGTCTAACGGTAGACTTGCTGGAGGTATTCCATCGACCGCTGGGCAATTTCATTGGGGGAGGGGTCGTATTTAAAGACCTCGACGGAGACCCAACCTTGATAATCGATTTCGCGCAGGGCTGCAGCTGCGGCAGTGTGATCGACGGCACCCATGCCGGGGCCTAACATGTTGGGGTCGTTGGCGTGAAAGTGGGCAAGGCGGCTGCGGTGATGGCGGACGAGTTCGCCCATGTAGTTATCGATTTGCTCGCGGGTCGGGATGATTCCTTCCGGAGTTGGAGCGCCAGGAGTTTCGCGATCGAGTTCGTAGGACATCGCTTTGACGTCGAGGTGAAGCTGGCAGTTGGGATGATCGACGAGGTTGAGCAAAATAGCGGTTTCCCGGGCAGAGGTGAGGAAATTGGTCTCGGTATGGCCGAGGGGCTCGACCGCAATAGTAATGCCGAGTGGTTCGCAATATTCGGCGGCTTCGCGCAATAGCTCAGAAGCTCGTTTGGCGGAGTCATCAAGGGACCAGTCGGGTTCGATATTCCGCTGCTGCGGTGAGCCCCAGACCATCACCTTGCCTTCCATGGCATAGCAGAGGTCGGCGAGGTGCTTGGTGTATTTGAGCGTAGCAGCACGAAGCTCGTCATCGGGTGAGGTGAGATGGAAGCCTTTGCCGTCATTGAGATGGTCGGTTTTGGCAAGGAGCCAATGGAGACCAATGATTTCGAGGCCGTGAAATTGGGCCGTCTCCAACAAGTATTCGCCATAGGATGGATCCAGTCGGGTAGCGTCGTCATTGGGGGAGATCGTGAAAGGGGCAATCTCCAGTCCGGTGTAGCCAAGAGCGGCCGCCGTTTCGCATTGTTGCACGAAGGGGCGGTCTTGGAAGGTCTCGTTGCAAATGGCAAACTTCATAGGAGAAGAGGCCTTTTAGTCGTTGTAGGGCTCGGGGGCACGAAGGAAGTCTGACAGAACTTGAGAGGCCATTCCAAATTACCGCGTTTCTTATCCTTGCCCAATGGGACGATCAAACGTCATTGTAGCGCTGTTAACAAAAGGAAAAAACGATGTTTAAGAGACTAGGCAATATTATCAAAGGCTTCTTCGGCCTCTTCGTAGGCGGTTTGGAGAAAAAAAATCCTGAGGCTCTCTTGGAGGTTGAGAAGGAAAATCTTCGTAAACAGATTTCAGAGTTCAACAAGGGCTTGGCAAATCATGCAGGCCTTGTTGAGCGGCTTATCACCCAGGCAAAAAAGCTGGGCCGTGAAGAAGAGGAGCTTCGTGCTAAGACGGGTGCTAATTTGAAGGCCGGCAATCGCGCAGCAGCTGCTGAGTATGCTCTCAAGCTCAAGTCCTCCGAGAAGGAGCATGATGAAGTTCAACAGCAGTTGGAGGCTGCCGAATCTCGCTATCAAGAGCTTTTGCGCGCCCGTGACGTCACCGTCAAAGAGGCTAAGGAGAAGATCGAGCGCCTCGCTCGTGATATCGACGACATGAAATTACAAAAGGCCACTGCAGAGCTCAATGAGATGGCGGCAGGTATGGTCACTGAAATCGGTGGTGCAGGTGATACTTTGAATCGTCTTGAAGGTATCGTGGAAGAGGAGCGCACCAAGGCTGCAGGCCGTGCCAGAGTAGCGAAAGACGCTCTCGACCTTGGAGATATTGACGCAAAGGCTTCCGAGCAGGATGCTCTCGCGGAGATGGCTTTGGCTGAGTTTGCGGCAGCTGAGGGAATTGAACTGGAGAAGTCTGGGAGTGCTGAGTCTGCTGGGACGGATGCGGCTGGTGAGGGGACTGCCGAAGGCACGATGGGGCCTGTGAAGGAGAGTTAGTTTTTCGACGTCGAAGGGCAGTTTGGGTAGGTCGGTGAGGCCTTGAAAAACCAAATGTTCAAAAACTCAAAAACCAAAGGGTCGCCTGCTTGTTTGCATGCGGCCTTTTTTATTGGGGTTTTGACGGGGTCGGTGGGGGTCTAACGTTTCGGTAGAAGCGAGTGAGGGCACTCGCGGTCCGCTAGATCTGGATCGTGAGGCATAGGCCCGTCCTTTGGTTTTTGAGTTTTTGGTTTTTCGGTTTTTCAAGGCCTCTCCAGCCTTCTGCCCGAGTGGCCACCGCGAATCATCACTATCGAGGAAATCAATAGTTGTCTCGTCAGTATCAATTTCCCCCGAAGCCTGCGACCTGCTATCACATAGGCATGTCCACCGACCTTGAAGCTCATGAGCCTTCCCGCCGCAATTGGTTGTCGTATTCTGCGATGACGGCGATGACGGGGCTCAATGCCTTTAATGATAACTTTGCGCGCTTCATGTTACTGCCTTTGGGCGGTTGGTTGGTGGCACAGGGGGTGGGTTTCAATATTGAGCACTTGCTTGGGATTTTGATGGTGCTGCCTTATATTTTGTTCGCGCCGAGCTCGGGGTGGTTGGCGGATCGGTTTCCGAAGAATCTGGTGGTGCGCTGGGCCGCTTGGATGCAGTTGGCGGCGTTGGGCTTCATGTGCTTTGCGATGTGGCAGCGGTCATTGCCGCTAGCGGTTTTGGCGTTCTTTATTCTGGCCTTGCAGTCGGCGCTCCTTTCACCTGCGAAGGCGGGAATCTTGAAGGAATTGTTAGGGCGCAAGAAGTTGGCCTTTGGTAGTGGAGTGGCAGAAGGGGTGACCATTCTTTGTGTCCTGATTGGCCAGATTGTGGCGGGGATTCTTTTTGACCAGCGATTGCTTGAAACCAAAGAGGGGTGGTCGGCAGCCTTGCCTCCTATGCTTGCGGTGTTTGGCGGTTGCCTTCTTGCAGTTGTTCTGTCTCGGATGATTGAAAAGACTTCTCCTCATGAGGTGGGACCGTTGACGAAGGAGGTTGCCTTTCGCCACGTGCGAGACTTTAAAGTAGTATGGTCCCAACGTGCACTGAAGCTAAGTGCGCTGGGGGTGGCTTTCTTTTGGGGATTCGCGACCTTTATGTTGTTAGCGGTCTATCAGGTGGCGAGCGAGATGTATAATGGGGGAGCGGGGACGGGGACGGCAAATTCTTTGATGATGGCGACGGCAAGCATCGGTATTGCTTTGGGAAGTATCGCTGCCGGCTTCTTGAGTCGTCGGGGAACGGAGTTGGGCTTGGTGCCAGTCGGAGGATTTGTGATGACGGTGGGAGCCATTGTTTTGGCCTTGGCTCCTGCGGGGTGGGGGTTCTCATTGGGTCTCTTTGTCGCCGGGGCAGGGGCTGCGGTGTTCTTGGTTCCGTTGAAGGCCAACCTCATTGACCTGAGCCCAAGTGATGCGCGGGGGAAGGTGCTGAGCGTCTCGAACTTGATGAATAATTTGGCGGGAGCGCTAGCGATTCTGTTACAGTTTGTCTTTAAAGCTATCTCGTTGCCGATTGGTTTTCAGATGGTGGTTTTTGCGATTTTTGCAGCGCTGACTACCCGGTATGTGATGAAGTTACTACCTCGGGATTTCTGGTTCTTTGTCGGGGTGACTCTGATTCGGTCCTTCTATCGTATTAAGATTGTTGATGCCGATAAGATGCCAAAGGAGGGAGGGGTGATTCTCTGCCCGAACCATATGACCTTTGTGGACGCGTTGGTGATGTCTGCGGCTAGTCCACGTCCGGTGCGCTTTTTAATTGCCGAGAAGTGTTATCGCCACAAGTGGGTGGGCAAATTTGCGCAGACTTTCAATGCGGTGCCGGTGTCTCCGGAGAGGGCCAAGGAGGCGATTCGTATTGCTGCGGAGGAGGCGGCGGCAGGGAATGTGGTTTGCATTTTTCCGGAGGGGCAATTGAGCCGAACGGGAGCGCCGAGTGAGATTAAGCGCGGCTTCGAGATGATTGCGCGTAAGGCCAAGTGTCCAGTGGTGGCCGCATACATGCATGGGTTGTGGGGGACGTTTACGAGCTTTTCGGGTGGGCGATATTTTAAGAAGTGGCCTCGGCGCATTGGGTCTGGGCTGACTGTGACCTTTAGTGAGCCCATTGAACCGACGGAGGTCAGTGCGGCGGCAGTGGAGAAAATTTGGCGGACGATGGCAAGTGAGGCTTTGGATGGAGAGGCCATCGACCAGCGTCGCTTTGCTGATCCGGGGCGTTTTCTCACGGAGGAGCCAGCAACTTGGTGGGAGGAAGTGCATGAGTTGGGCGAGATGTCTGCTGAGGAGTTTGCTCCTTTGGTTCGCCAGGCACGGGAGTTGAGTTCGGTTGGGTTCTGGAGCCGAGGAGAGAAGATTTTGTTAGAGTGGGAACCGGAGGATTCGGTTTCGAGGGTATTGGGGCTGCTTCTTCCTCGGATAGCTGGAGTGAAGTTGGTTCTGGTGGAAAAGGGGGCTAGTGAGGAAGAGATTCTTAAGGTTGCCAGTGAGGAGCGTGTGAGGCGATTGGCGCTCCGGCGTAAAGAGTTGTCCGAGGAGTTGATTAAGAGCTGCCGCAAGGAAGGCCGGATGATTCAATTGTTGGACGGCTGGGAGGGAGATGAGGAAGCGTTGAGGAAAGAAGGGGTCTACCCATCACTGGTGGAGTCGGGGGAAATCCTCACTTGGTCAATGCCGCATCCTGATGAGAAGGGTTCACTGCTATCGACCTTTCAAACAGGTTGGAAAGCAGGGAGTGCGGGACGGTTATTACCTGGGGTGGCTTGGCCATCTGGTTGGAAGGTGGACAAGGAGTTTTTCGTGACGAAAGAGCAGGGGTAAGGGGGGGTACACGAGTCGAACCTGCTTCAGGTCAGGAATCTCCCTGCTCCTTTTTGTGTTCTTTGATGGTGGTCCAGAGTTCTTTCCAAGAGGAGTGAGGAGCTCCTTTTTCGCAAAGTTCGCGTCCAATTTGACTGGCGAGCTGGTAGTGTTTACGAAGGTCTTTGAGGCCACGTCGGAGGGGGTAGTTGGGTTGGTAGATGTGGGCTGGTTCTCCGGTGACGCCGTTGAGTTCGAGGATGACGAGGCCTTTGCCACGCCGGAGGCTTTCTTCGTTGGGGACGCGAATGTCGTAGCGCCCGAAGTGAAAGCCTTCATAGGAGAGGCCGACTTCGTCGAGGGTTTGGGAGAGTTCGGGAGTGATCCAGTCGCGGGCGTCTTCGAAGATGGCTCCGAGGCAGTGGGTGCCGAGTTCGGTGAGGGTGATTTTCTCTCCGTCGGCGGGGATTTCAGTGAGGCGAAGTCCAAATTGTTGGAGGAAGTGCTTGGCCATCGCTCGCGCACGGGGGTCTTTGAGGAGAAGTTGTTCGATGGTGTCGCTTCCGTTTCCAAGAAGGCTCTGAGGAAGCTTGCGGGCTATGGAGGTGATGATTCCGGTGGGCCTTTCGGGGAGGCGAGCCCAGTGGATACCGACTTCGAGGCCGGGAATATATTCTTGCACGAGGGCCTGGCCTTCACCGATTCGATTCATCCAGTGGTGAGCTTCTTCGAGGTTTCGAACGATGGCGACGCCATTGCCGCGCTCGCCAACATCGGGTTTGAGGACGAGGGGCCAGCCGTGTTTCTCCGCGAAGTGGGCGATAGTTTGAACAGCGTTTTTTTGGGTGAAGCGCTGGTAGTCGGCGATGCGGATACGTGAGAGAGTTGGTGGGGTGAAGCTGTCGAGAATGTCGCCTTTGGATTCCATTGCGAAGCCGGAGAGAGGCATGGCGGGATTACAGCTCAGGAAGTCGAGGGTGCGCCCTCCTTGGAAACGGCGAAAGAGAAGGGGGCCGATGGCGAAGGGATAGACGATCGCGGGTGGCCAGTATTCCCAGTGGGTGAGTCTTCGCCATTTGCCAGCGAGTAGACGGCGACCGCGCCAGCTGAAGAGTGGGACAATGATCTTGATGAGGAGAAAGAGAACAAGTGCAAGAATCCAGAGGATGGGGTAGGCCCACTTTTGATAGCCTTCAAGGAAGGTGAGAACCTTTTGACCAGAGTAGAAACTAAAGCCCACGAGGACAGGGGTCCAGATGAGGACGGCAATTCCTAGAGCTCCTGTAAAACGAGGAAAGGACCAGCCGACTGCCCCGGCGGCGATGTAGGAGGGAAGGCGGCTGCCAGGAAGGAAGCGTGAGAGAAAGATCCAGCGTGTGCCATAGCGTTCGAAAAGCCGACGTCCGCGCTCGATACGTTCTTCGGAGACAAGTCGATCTAACCAGCGCCAGTGTCGTTTGCTTTTCTGGCTGAAATGGCCAATGCCGTAGAGAGCGAGGTCGCCACCATAGATGCCAAGAGAAGCTCCCGCGAGCGCGAGGGGAAACGGAATCCAGCCTTTGGCAGCAAGGATGCCAGCGGCGATGCAGGCGAGGTCTTCGCTAATGAGGGTCCCCAGGCAAATGAGCAGTGCCAGAACCAGAGGAGGTCCGTGGTAGTTCTGTAGTTGCTCGAGCCATTCCATCGCGTACGAGAAAGGTGATGAGCTTTTGACTAGGTGTCGATAGCTATGGTGATCTTTGGAGTGCGGTGCTGCGCACTCCAAATCGATTAGATGCCAATTTCCTTGCAGAGCGTGTTGAAGGCGAGGCCGTATTCGACGTAGGAGGAGTAGCATTGGTCCCAGTCGGGCTCCGCTCCGTCGACGGCGTGGAAGACGGTGGCGACATGGGGTTCGATGGCGAGGCCTCCGTCGTAGCCGGAGTTTTTGAGTTCGGTGAGAATCTCGCGGATTTTGGCTTGGCCGGCGCCGGGGAGGGTGTATTCGGCAGGCTCGGTTTCGCCGGCGGGGGGATTGGTGCAGTCTTTGATGTGGACGTGAATGATGTGCTCGCGGACGGCGTGGTAGAATGCGAGGGGGTCTTGCCAAGGGAAGGTTCCGTTAGCTTGTGGCTGGGAGCGGTCCATTTGGAAGACGGGGTTGGCGGTGTCGAAGATGAGCTTGAGGCCCGGAACTTCTTCGACGAGGCGCAGGGAGTGTTGGGCGGAGAAGCCTCCCCAGTTCATGCAGTTTTCGTGCGCGGCGGTGAGGCCAGCGTCGGCGAAGCGGGTGACGATTTCGCGCAGGCGTCGGAAGCGTTCGGCTTCGTTTTGGTCACTGCCCCAGGGTTCTTGGGCGTAGGACATGATGCGGATGATTTGGGTGCCGAGGCGCTTCATGCGAGGAATAGCGCGCTCGATTTCGGCGAGGGTGATGTCGAAGTCGCTGGTGATGGGCTTACCCCAGTTGCCGATGAGGGACCCGAACTCGGGGATGGTGATGCCGGCTTCGTCGAGTTGGTCGGCGACTGAATTGAACTCGTCCTCGGGGAGTTCGTGGATGTTACTGCCATTGACTCCGCGGGCGGAGATTTTGGTCCAGCCAATTTCCTTGGTGGCTTTGATTTGAGTGGCTAGGTCGCGGGCGGCTTCGTCGGCAAATCCGGTGAAATACATGGGCTGGTTTTGGCAGAATGTCTGAGGGGTTGAAATAAAAAAGCGGCGCTGTTTGAGGTATACTAGGGACTTGCGATGGAGAGGTTATTTTTGGGAGGAAATTTTTGGTCGAGATGGTAGTCTCGAAGGGAGATGGCAAAGGTTGTTTGGATTACAGGATGCTCGCGCGGATTGGGGAAGGCGATGGTGGAGGGGTTTCAGGCTAAAGGATGGCAGGTGTCGGGTTGTGCTCGGAAGGTGGGTGAGATGGGGGAGGGTTACTTTGAGGAGGTCGATGTCTGTGATGCAGATGCAGTGTCTGCTTTTTGTAAAGCGGCTGTGGAAAAAATGGGTGCGCCAGATTTGTTAGTGAATAATGCAGCGCTCATCAATTCGCCGGGGCCGCTTTGGGAGGTGACGGAGGAGGATTTTGGAAAGGTGGTCGACGTAAACATTAAGGGGGTGGCGAATGTGATTCGGGCGGCGGTGCCGATGATGATTGAGCGGGGGACGGGGGTGGTGGTGAATTTTTCGAGCGGGTGGGGACGGAGTGTCTCTTCGGAGGTGGCTCCCTATTGTGCGACGAAGTGGGCCATGGAAGGACTGAGTCTAGCTTTGGCTGAAGAGTTGCCAGAGGGTTTGGCCGCGGTGGCATTGAATCCAGGGGTGATCGATACCGAGATGTTGCGCAAGACTTGGGGGGAGGGAGCGGCTGGGTTTCCAACGGCAGAGGAATGGGGACGGGTGGCGGTGCCATTTTTGGAGGGGTTGTCGGGGAGTGATAACGGGAGGAGTTTGACAGTGGCATGAACGTTGAAGAGTTAACTTATCTGGGAGCGCAGGGTGCGGGAGCGGCCGTGGGAGCGTGGATTGGTCTTTCTGAGGGAGGAGTGGGTGCTGGAATGGGTGGGCTGGTGGTCGGTCTCTTCGTGGGGTGGGCATTGTGCTTTTTTCCGTTCTTTCTGGCGCGTGTCTTTGATGCGAAGAAACGAGAGAGGTTGGCTCAGTTTGCTTGGAGGTTGGGTTTTTCCGCTCCTCTCATCGCTCCTTTGTTGATGTGGTGGCTTTGGTAGCTTGATGGGGCGCGAGGGGGATTTTCGAGTTTCCTTGGATTGAGGAATGGGTGAGACTGGGAGGATGAATGATGAGGTGATTCTTGCGTTGGACCAAGGCACGACGAGTTCGCGGACCTTGGCCTTTGATAGGAATGGGGAAGTGGTGGCTTCGGCGCAGCGGGAATTTGCCCAGCATTACCCGCAGTCGGGTTGGGTGGAGCATGATGGGGAGGAGATCTGGAAATGTCAGTCGGCTACCCTAAAGGAAGTGTTGGGTCAGCTAGAGGCGGAGGGGAGACGGGCGGTGGCGATGGGAATCACGAATCAACGGGAGACGACTTTGGTCTGGGAACGGAAGACGGGGGAGCTGATTCACCGGGCAATCGTTTGGCAGGATCGGAGGACGGCGGATTTTTGTGAGGAGTTGCAAGAGAAAGGTTGTGAGGAGTTGGTGCGCGCGCGGACGGGGCTGAGGTTGGATCCTTATTTTTCGGGGACGAAGGTGCGGTGGTTGTTAGAAAATGTGCCTGGGGCGCGTGAACGAGCGGAGAAGGGAGAACTGTGCTTTGGGACGATCGATAGTTGGTTGTTGTGGAAGTTGACGAAGGGGGCGGTGCATGCGACAGATGTGACGAATGCTTCGAGGACTTTGCTTTTTGATATTGAAAAGCAACGCTGGGACGAAGAGTTATGTGAGCTGTTAGAGGTGCCGATGACGATGCTTCCGGAGGTGAAGGAGTGTTCGGATTCGTTTGGGGAGTGGGAGGGGATATCGATTGCGGGGGTGGCGGGGGATCAGCATGCGGCGTTGTTTGGGCAGAGCTGTTTCGAGGCTGGGATGGCGAAAAGCACCTATGGCACGGGTTGCTTTTTGTTGATGAATACGGGGGCGGAAGTGGTGGCGTCCGAGAATGGTCTCCTTTCGACGGTGGCGTGGTCGCGGAACGGGGAGGTGAGTTATGCTTTGGAGGGGTCGGTGTTTATGGCGGGGGCGATTCTCAATTGGTTGCGTGATGGTTTGGGGATGATAGAGGATGCGGCCGAGGTGGAGCCCTTGGCTTTGCAGTGTGTAAGCTCAGAAGGCGTGGTATTGGTTCCGGCCTTCACGGGATTGGGTGCGCCGCATTGGGATCCGGAGACGAGAGCGGCGTTGTTGGGGATGAGTCGAGGGACGGGGAAGCCGGAGGTTTGTCGGGCAGCGTTGGAGAGTATCGCTTTTCAGTGCGGCGAGGTGTTGCGCGCGATGGAGAAGGATAGCGGAGTGAAGTTAAAGACGCTGCGAGTCGATGGAGGTGCGGCGAGAGGGAATCTTTTGATGCAGATTCAGGCCGATTGCGTGGGGGTAAAGGTGGCGCGGCCGAGTTGTTTGGAGACGACGGCGCTGGGAGCCGCTTGTTTTGCGGGATTACAGGTGGGGTTTTGGAAGGACCTTGCTGAGTTGGAGGGCTTGCTCGGGGTGGAGCGTGAGTTTGTTCCTCAAGAAGAGGTTGGGGTCGATTGGGACCTGTGGAACCGGGCGGTGGCGACGGTGATTTCCTTTGCTTAAGGCAGTCTAGTAGTGAGAGGATGCTTATTCGGATTTATCTTTGCCGAGGTGGCTGACTCCAGCACCGACAGCCTTACCAGTGATGTTAATGGCGGCGCCAGCGGCACTCCCTGCGACTTTTAACGGGGTGGTGACGAGGGCGCAGGAAGTGAGTGCAAAGAGGGGGGTAAGAATGAGGATGATTTTCATAAGATGGGGTTAGTTGAGGGTGCCAGAACGATGTTCCGCGACGGCTTCGAGGGCGTGGTCAATGTGACGGGCAGGGGTGACGGTGTAGTCGGTCCAAATGAGTTGTTGGTCGTGGAAAAGGAAGCTGATGCGGGCAGGGCGGTTGTTGGGATGGGGGACTTCGAATTTGTCACACATGGAGCCGTCGATGTCGCAAAGGAGGGGGAAAGTGAGGTTGTATTTATCAGAGAAGGCCTTTTGCTTGGAAATGGAGTCCATAGAGACTCCGAGGGCGCGGACTTTGGCGTTGGCGAGTTTTTGCACTGAAGACTCCAGTGCTTTGCATTGCTTGATTCATCCGGGGGTGTCGGCTTCGGGATAGAAGAAGACGAGGAGGTAATCTTTGGCTCCGTAGCTGCGGAGTCCGACAAGGCGGTTGTATTGGTCCCGCTCGTAGAGGTCGGGGAGACGGGACTGTTTTTCCTCGGGAACGAACTTGCCGGTGTTCATGGCGCAGGAGCTGAGAAACAGCGCCAGTGCGAGCAGATAGAGCTTCATGGCTTGGTTTTAGACTGAGATGGAGCAGTTTGCAATAGAGAGTCGTGGGTGTGAAGGGTGTTCGTAGCCATTGAAATGGGCGTTGAGGTTTCTGCGAGCGTGGGCTATTCTTTGACCGTGGAAATCACGTCGGAACAGATTCGCCAGGAGGCGGCGGAGTGCGATGCTCGTAAGGTCGAGCAGGCGCGGCGGATGAGTGATCGAGAGAGGTTTTTCTCGGGTGTTGAGTTGTTCGATGATGCTTGTCGAGTAAGTCTTGCTGGGCTGAAGGCGCAGAATCCAACCTGGTCAGCAACGGCGTTGCGACAGGAATTGAAGCGACTTTTAAAATTAGCGGACAGAATGGGCAAATGACGGGTTCGAAATTATTGGCTCAATTTGTTCAGTTTCTGAATAAGCGGGAGATTCCTTATATGGTGGTTGGATCATTTTCCTCGAACTATTTTGGAATTCCTCGAGCGACTAAAGATGCTGATATTGTTCTTAGGTTTGATGACCAGTCATGGAGTCGCTTGTCAGAAGATTTACCTGAGGGGATGATGCTGGATCCGCAAGGTGGATTCGAGATGATTACTGCGACTCGGAAGAAGCTGATTTTTACCGAAGGGAGTCTCTTTGAAATTGAAGTTTTTCATTTAAGTGAAGATGAGTTCGACCAGGAACGGTTTCGACGGAGAGTGCGGGTTGACCTGGGGGAAGGAATCGAAACTTGGATAGCGTCGGCGGAAGATGTGGTGGTTCAGAAGCTTCGCTGGACCAAGGGAGCGGCGAGAGCGAAAGATTTTGATGATGTGGTAAAAGTCCTTCTTCGGCAAGAGGACCAGTTGGACTTTGATTACATAGAAGGTTGGTGTGAGAAGCATGGCAGTTTGGAGTATCTGGAAGAGGCTCGGGTCGCTGCAAAGGGGTGAAGGTTTATTCTCTTGGAGAGTGGACGGTGAGGGGTGGGGTCGTTAGGATGCGGGGCGCATGAGTTTTGAGTTGTCGGAAAAGGTCCTGATGGACATGGCGGGATGGAAGGTGATGAAGGAGGCTCGGGGCACATGGCGGGCGGGGGTGGTGCGCGAGGTGAGCTACCGAGATGGAGTGCTGGAGGGAAAGGTGCCGGGGTGTGGGAAGACCGGTAAGGCGAGGTTGGTGGTGCGATCGGCGAGTGATGTCGATAATGAGTGTGGCTGCTATGCGGCTCGCAAGATGGGGGTTGTGTGTGCGCATGTGGTGGCGGTGGGGTTGGAGTATTTGGATCCGCAAGGGAAGTCGAAGACTGAGGAGGCTGTGGTGGATGCGGGGCCAAAGGTTTCTCCGGATTGGCCGAAGTGGACAGTGGAAGAAGAGGAGGGTGCGAGGGCGGTGCGGTTGCGGGTGCTGTTGCCCCTGAATATTGAGAAGAGTTGGCAGGCTGGGCAGTTGATGGTGGGGGTGGAGGTGGAAGAGATGGATTCGGGGGATGCGGTGATGTTGAGTGCGTTGGGTGGTTCGATGGTGCTTTTTGTGAGTGAGGCGGATGCGGCGGTGCTTGAGGTGTTGCAGGGGATTTCGCCGCTGGTGGTTCCTGGAGTGGGCTTTTTGGGGAAGGGTGAGTTCTTGGATTTGTTAGATGGATTGGGTGGGCACGGTCGCGTGGGCTTGGGTAAGAAGGAGGAGGTGCGGGTGTCGGTGGCGCGTCGTCCGCTGCCTTTGGTGAAGAAGGGGGATAGAGTGAAGGTGGACTTTGCGGGTGGAGTCCCGTTGATTGAAGAAGGGAGGGCTTGGTGGTTTGCTGATTCGAAGCGATTTTGGCCCATTGGGGGTGGTTTGGAGGATGGCTTGGAGCGGGTGTTGACGGTGGGGCTGACCTTGGAGGGGGCGGGGCGGTTTCGAGAGGAGCTGGGAGCGTGTTTTGATTTGGAAGCGGTGGAGGATGAGTTGCCGCGAGTAGTGCAACCGGTGGTGCGGGTGACTTTTGAGGGGTCGTTGAATCATTTGGAGGCGGAGTTGGAGTTTGATTACGCGGAGTATGAGGGCTCGTTTTTGAAGGATGAGGAAGCGGAGTCGGCGGCGCGGATGTTTTTGCGAGACTGGGGTTTTGAGAAAGGGCGAGGGAGTTTTGTGCTCAAGGATAAGGAAGAGATCGTGCGGTTCCATGCCTATGGGCGGAAGAAGGTGCCAAGCGATTGGGTGGTGCGGGAGGGGGAGCGCTTTCGCCATGCGGCGGGGCAGGTGGTGGAGGTGACGCCGGAGGTAGAGTATACCAGTAGTGGGGAAGATTGGTTTGGGGTGAGTGTGGGATATCGATCGGGGAACGGAAACGCGCTGGGAGCTGCGGAGGTGAGACGGATTTTTCAGGGAGGTGATGGAGGGCAGCGGACTTTGCCTGATGGGCGAGTGGTGGTGATGGAGGAGTCGGTGGCGCGTGAGGTTGAGGAGTTGCAGCGTGACTTGGAGGGGCAGCAGACAGGTGGGGGAGTGATGCGGGTGAGTGTGGCTCAGGCTGGTTACTTGCGGGAGGCGGTGCGTGACGGGGTCATCAAGGCGGTAGGGGATGAGCCTGGGTTGGACGAAGAGTATGAGTGGGATTTGGGGCCGGGGGAGGAGATTCTGCGGGACTATCAGCGGGTGGGAGTGGAGTGGATGTTGAAGCTGTCCAGTGTGGGGATGGGTGGGATTTTGGCGGATGATATGGGGTTGGGTAAGACGCTGCAAACGTTGACGTTTTTGCATGCAACGGGTGGTCAATCTCTGGTGGTGTGTCCTTCGTCGTTGGTCTCGAACTGGGTCGATGAGGCGGGGAAGTTTTTTCCGGAGATGAAGGCTGTGGCGATTGAGGGGCCGAAGCGGAAGAAGACTTTGCAGAAAAAGGGGGCGGAGGCGGATGTGCTGGTGACGAGTTATGCCTTGTTGCGCATTGATGCGGAAGTTTGGAAGGAGTGGGGGTTTACTACGGTGGTGCTGGATGAGGCACAGACGATTAAGAATCCGGAGGCACAGGTGTCGAAAGCGGCGTTTTTGTTGAGTGGGGAGAATCGCTTTGCGCTGACGGGGACTCCGGTGGAGAACTCGGTGCGGGACTTGTGGAGTATTATGAATTTCGTGCAGCCGGGGTATTTGGGGAGGCGGAAGGATTTTGGGGAGCGTTATGAGAAGCCACTGGCAAAGGGGGATGAACTGGCTTTGCGCGCGCGCTTGTCGCGGCGGTTGCGGCCGTTGTTGTTGAGGCGGATGAAGACGGAGGTGGCGACGGAGCTGCCGGAGAAGATTGAGCAGGTACGCTATGTGGAGTTGGGCAAGCGGCAGCGTGAGGTTTATGAGGCGATTTTACGCGAGAGTCGTCAGCGGGTTTCGGATGCGGAAGGGGGGGCAAAGCGGATGATTGCGTTGACGGCCTTGTTAAGGTTGCGGCAGGCGTGTTGTGACTTGCGTTTGACGGGATTGAAGGAGGAGGAAGTGGGGGCGAAGATTCGTTTGTTGGAGGAGTTGTTAGAAGAGGCGGTGGCAGGAGGGCATCGGGTGTTGGTTTTCTCTCAGTTTGTGCAGTTTTTGCAGGCGATGGTGCCGATGTTGGCGGAGCGAGGGTGGAAGTCGTGTTATCTCGATGGCTCGACGAAGAAGCGAGGGGAAGTGGTGAAGCGCTTTCAAGAGAATGATGATATTCCGGTGTTTTTGATTTCGCTGAAGGCAGGGGGCGTGGGCCTGAACCTGACGGGGGCGGATACGGTGATTCATGTCGATCCCTGGTGGAACCCAGCGGTAGAGGCTCAGGCGACGGACCGGGCTTATCGCATCGGGCAAGAGCGGGTGGTGACGAGTTATAAACTGATTGCGCGTGGCACGGTGGAGGAGAAGATTTTGACTTTGCAGGAGAAGAAGCGAGCGCTCATTGAGTCGCTGGTGGAGGGGGATGCGGGTTCGGCGGGGATGAGTGAGAACGAGGTGATGGAGATTCTGGAGGGGTAGGTTTTGCGAATGGACGGAGCGAGGACTGAAGGGCAGGATAGGGCTTTGAGATGAACGGTTGGATGGACAGATTTGTAGGGTCTTTGGAGATGGCTTTTGCGCGAGTGAAGGGGCCGACGTTTAGTGATGTCACCTTTGCGGAGGTGGATGGGAAGGAGCTGTGTCTCGACCTGTATCTTCCGTTTTGGAAGGAAAATTGTCCGCTGGTGGTTTATTTTCACGGCGGTGGGTGGCAGATGGGAACTTATAAGTGGCCGGCGGTGGATTGGTTGGTGGGGTATGGCTTTGCAGTGGCGAGTGTGCAGCATCGCTTGAGTGGGGAGGCAAAGTTTCCGGCTCAGGTGCATGATGCCAAGGGGGCGATTCGCTGGTTGCGCGCTCATGCGGAGGAGTATGGATTTGATGCGCGTCGAGTGGCGGCGGTGGGGGTGTCCTCGGGGGGGCATGTGGCAATGATGGCGGGTTTGGGTGAGGGAGATTTGGAGGGCGAAGTGGGTGGTCACTTGGAGGAGAGTTCAAAGGTGAGTGCGATGGTGAATTACTTCGGGGCCAGTGATTTGGTGTTGCGTTCGAAGACACAACCGAGGGCGACGGAACCGGTGGGCTCGGTGGTGCATAATTTGTTAGGGGTGGCGGCGAGTGAGGATGAGGATTTGGCGAAGATGGCGAGTCCGGCTTTTCAGGTGAAGGGGGAGGCACCTCCATTGATGGTAATTCATGGGGCGAAGGATGCGCAGGTTCAGGTCGATCAAGCTTATCGGATGGCGGAGGCTTATGAAGAGGCGGGGATGGAGGTGGCGTTGGAGGTGTTACCGGAGGGAGGGCATGGTGGAGCGGAGTTTTTTAATCGGGGTTTTCGCGAGCGAGTGGGGTTGTTTTTGCGAGAGAGATTGATGGGATAGAATTTGGCTGGTGAGTTAGGGTGAATTTGGGCATGGATAAGTGCGATGGTGGACTTGCCGCAGCCCTTTAGCGTTCTTGCTCCGATGCAGGAGGTGACTGACTTGCCGTTTTGGCGGACGCTGGCGCAGTGTGGGGGAGGATCGGACCTCTATATTACGGAGTATTTCCGGGTCCATATTCACTCGACTATCGAGAAGGATATTCTGGCAAGTATTTTGGAGAATCCAACGGGGCGTCCCATTATTGCGCAGATGATTGGGCAGGATGTGGAGGAGATGCGTCGCACGGCTCGACAATTGTTAGAGCACGAGGAGGTGGCGGGGGTGGATATTAATCTGGGTTGTCCGGCGCCGGTGGTTTGCTCGAAGCAGGCGGGGGGCGGGTTGTTGCGTGACTTGGAGCAAGTGAATCGATTGTTAGGTGGATTGCGCGAGGAGTGTGGAGGACGGTGGTTCACGGTAAAGACTCGGGTGGGCTTTGCGAGTGAGGAAGAGTTTGGTGCGCTGCTAGATGTCTTCTCTCGGCACTCCATCGATATGTTGAGTGTGCATGGGCGGACGGTGAAGGAGCGCTATCAGACACCGGTGCATGTAGATGTGGTGCGGTCAGCGGTAGAGAAGATGAGTTGCCCGGTTGTAGCGAATGGCAATGTGGTCGATGTGGCAACCGGTTTGGCTTACTTGGAAAGGACGGGGGCTGCGGGGGTGATGATTGGGCGCGGGGCGATTCGGAATCCGTGGATTTTTTCTCAGCTCAAGCAGGCTTTGGCTGGGGTTGAGGTAAAGGAAGTGTTGCGAGAGGAGCTGCTGCGTTACGTGGAGATTCTTTGGGAGGAGACTGCGCGTTCACGGGTGGATTTTGGGAAGGTGTTTGATCCTAAGAAACACGTTCATAAGATGAAGCGCTATCTGCACTACATCCTTGCGGGGTTGGATGAGGATTTGGAGTTTCGGATGAAGCGCTGTCGAGAGAAGGACGAGCTGTTCGGTCTGTTGAACGAGTTTTTGGACAATCAAATGGTGGTGCCTTCACTGCCGCCTGAGAACTCGAAGCTCTTTTGTGGATTTCGCGATTTGATGTCGCCGGTCTAGAACAAGCGCATCAGGTAGAGTGCTACGCTGAGAAGTAAGAGGCCGAAGACGACGGTCTCGGTGACGGCTCGCTTTTGATTGGAGCCGAGGTAGACGACGCGACAGAGAAAGATGATGAAGCCAGCGATGATCTTGGTCACCCAGAGCCAGGTGGGGAGATCTGCTGCGTAGCGGGGAGCTTCCAGAAAGTCAGAAACGGCGAAGGTAACAAACGCAGGGGCAGCGAGGAGAACCCAGAACCTCTTTTCTGGTTTGAAGCGCTCTCGGAAAGCGATGAGATAGAACGCGGTTGCGATCCAGAGACACCCTTCTGCGAGGTTAAAGAATGAATAGAGGTGGCGGGAGAATTCCATCTAGGAGGGGGCAGGTAAGAGTATCTTTTTGATGGGAGGGAGCAAGATGAAAGGGATGGGCCAGAGGAAGATGTCTTGCATGGGGGTGATTGTGTAGAGAAACTAGAGAGCAATGTCATTGAAAGGCAATATTTTGGGTAAGACACTCATCAAGTTGAGGGAAGAGTATGGAGCCCTGGAGAAGGCTTTGAATGCTTCAAGCGCGGCAGCCACAGACCCTGATAGTAAGGCGGAAGGCAAGTATGATACGCGGAGTTTGGAGATGTCCTATTTAGCAGCTGGGCAGGCGCAGCAGGCCGAAACCTTGCAGGTCGCGATTGCCCAGTTGGAGCGTTTCGAAGTGAGGGAATTTTTGATAACGGATGCAATTGATCTGGGGGCGAGGGTGGAGCTCGAAAAAGAGGGTGAGTGGGTGCACTATCTTCTCTTGCCCGTTGGAGGGGGCATCGAAGTGGAAGAGGATGGAATGGTGGTGACGACTCTGACGACAGAAAGCCCTCTTTTTGCGCGGTTGAAAGGGAAGCGAATTGGCGAGGATGTCGGTGGCGGATTGACGGTGAGTGAGGTGGGCTAGGGTCTGGTGTCGAGCTATCTCTGTTTTGCTTCTCTGACAGAACTGTGTTTTCTTTCTTGGGATGACCATTCGAAATTTGGACCAGCAAGAGCCGTTTACGACGAAGGACGGTTCGACGATTCGGAGTATTCTTGACCTATCGAATGCTCCCGTCGAGAAGCAGAGCCTGGCGGAAGCGAGGTTACCGGTCGGGAAAGCGACGGATCGGCATTATCACAAGGTGAGCGAGGAGCTCTACTTTTTGCTCGAGGGCAAGGCGACGATGGAAATCGATGGGGTATCTCGAGAGGTGGGGCCCGGTGACGCTATTTTGATTCCTGCAGGAACTTGGCACCAGATTGAAGCTCTCGAGGAGACGCGCTTCTTATGCTGTTGCGCGCCCCCCTACGCTCACGAGGATACTTACTTCGAGTAGGCTTTGGACCGTCTATTCTTCGAGGTAGGGGTTTTCCTTTCCTCGGGAATCTGATTTTTGGGTAGCGCCGGATTGTTCGACTCTTTCGGTTCTCCTGGTGGAGGGGTCGAGGTTTTCCATCCAATGGGTGAGGAAGAATTTTTTCTCTTGAGGTAGGAGATGCTGGGAGGTGCCTAGAATCGGTCTGAGGGCGGTGGACATCTGGAGGGTAACAGTGAGGAAAATGAGGAGCCAAAGATGGACCTGCCAAGAGGAGTGGGCCCTCTTGGTGAGTTTACGCAGGAGGCCGCTGGCGAGCAGGAAGGAGAGTAACCAGACGACGAGGGCGAGAAATCCGACAAAGGGCAGGGAGTTGGAAGATTGGGTGAAAATCCAGAGGATGGGAGCGAAGGCAATCAGGAGAAGTCCAAGCAGGGCGAGGAAACACAGGTAGGCTGCGGCGATGCCGTTGAGCCGGAGGGGGGAATTGGCGAGGCAGGAGAATACGTAGAGACTGGGGAAGCAAATGAGTGCGGCAAGAAGGAGTCCTCCTCCAATCTTGAGAGGGGCGGCCCAGAGTTGCGTTCCTCCGGAGTAGCTTCCAAAGACGAGACCGAGCACTCCGGCGCTGAAGAGTGCGAGAAGGAAGAGTGGGAGGATGAGTTGTCGCTTCTCGGGGAGCGCCTGCAGGAGGCTTAGAGGATTCCGAAGTAAGGCTTCGATGGCGGAAGCAAAGTTGGTGATCTCGAAGGGTTCTTCTTGCTCGGGTTGTTTATCTTCAGGGGATTGGTCTTTGGTCGGGTCGGGCATGTTTGGTGGATTCATGATTCAGTATTTGAAGGAGTTGGTTCTTTGAGGAGTGAGTTGAGAAAGAGAGCAAGCACGAGGGCTGCGCAGGATAGAAGGAAGAGAGAGCCCTCCACAGGTAAGAAGCGGTTGAGGGCGTTCCAGACCGCTTCGTAGAAAGTTCCATTGAAAGGGTTAGGTCGTAGAAAGGCGATTTCGAGGGAGGGGGAGCCGAAGAAGGGACGAAGGAGGAAGGAGAGTTGAGCGCCAACAAAGGCATTGGAGGTGAGCCAAGAGAGCAGGGTGATGCGGGCGGCCTTATGATTGGGAGTCAGATCTCGGATGAGCCCGAAGAGACGAGTGACGGCGAGGATGCCTCCGATTGCAATGATAGCTGTGTGAGTGAGCAGATAGAGGCTATGAGAGGTCGCCGCTTGGGGGGAATCTGCTGGAGGGGCCTGAAGGGCGAGAAAGACGGTGATGGGAGCGAGTGAGGCAAGAACGACGGCGGCGAGTGAGAAGGCTAAGAGTTGGCAGAGAAGCGACTGACGAAAGCCAATGCCGGTGCCGAGTAGCAGCCCTAGGATACCGTTGAGGAGTCCGGTGATGAGAAGGGTGATGAAGAGAAGGGCTGGGGTCTTAATGGCGACGTAGAGAGCCATTTCGGGTCCACGCCAGAGCCCGACGGTGAAGCCATAGCATCCTCCCCCAATGATGATGAGAAGCACCGACCTGATGATCGCGCTTCGGAGCTTGTCCGATGCGAAAAGAGGGATGAGGTCTGAGGATTGACCGCGTGCGAGGGTGGCTGGTGTCATAGGGGCGAACTTTATAGAGACGTTCCTTTTCGATGAGATGTTTCAGTTGGTGAGAAAACCTCCTGTTTCCGGGTTGCTAGCCCGGATTTCTCACGGAACATGAGAAATTCGCCCGCAGGGCCGACTGTGTCGGGGCTAGGAAACAGGAGGTGGTGAATTTGAAGGGAAAGCTAGTTGCCGCTTCCTAGTCGCTGTAGGTTGGCTGGGACGAGCTCGCCTTCTTCGAGAGCTTCTTGGGAGAAGAGGTTCATGCGCTGGCCGCCGATGGTGGCTCGGACGGATCCTGTTTTGCGGTCAGTGCCACCAAGGGGCTCGGTTCGGGTAGAGCCGTCGAGGCGTGCAACCATGATTCGGCCATCCCAAGTGGTCTTTGAGAACCCTGGGCTATCACCGGTGCTGACAGGAGAGTCGTAGACGATGGGAATGTGGCCCGAGGACGTTCGCATCAGGTTCTTGGTGTAACCCCAGACACATTCACCACGGTCCACTTTGCCGTCGTTATTGATAGGGTTCAGCTTGAAGGCACGTCGGAAGGCTTTGTTGTAGAGCAGTTGCTCGTTGTCGAGACCTCGGCCCATGAGTTGTTGGAAGTATTCGTTAGAGGTGTGTTGAATCTCATGGGTTCTTTCTTCGGGTTTGCCGAAGCGAGAAGCTTGTAGTTTACGTCCACCATCTAGTTTGCGGGAGTCGAGCTTTCTGCTTGGCTTGTCATCACGCATTAAGTCCCCGATTTGGGCCGCGGTGTTGTCGTTGGGGTATTCGCCTTGGAAGTCGGAGGCAAAGATGTCGAGCGCACTTTTGACAGAACGGACGTTGGTCATGGCTTCGAGCCGTTCGGCGTGAGCGAGTGCGCGCATGGCAGTGGGGGTGGCAATCCCGGCGAGGATGACGATGATGGAGATGACGACGAGGAGCTCGACGAGGGTGAAGCCGCCTCCTTTCTGTTTGAGGGTGTGGGCTGGTGAGGTTTTCATGCTGTTATCGGTTTCTACGGTTATGGGGAATGGCTTCCCCGGGTTAGGTAGGTAGTGGAACAGCGGTCGATGAAGATATCGTGAAGGGAGCGTGAAAGATTTGTGAAGAAGCAAAAGGGGGTGACGAGAGGATGGTCTGAGAAGAGTTCGTTCTTAAACGCAGAGCCGCAGAGGACGGAGAATGAACACAGAGCAAAGATTGAGAAATTGCCTGAGCCGGTTAGGGCAAGGTTGATGATTTGTTGCTGCCGATACGCTTGAGGTCGGCGGGAACTATGATTCCTTCTTGAAGAGATTCTTGTGAGAAGAGGTTTACGAGCTTGCCGTTTTTCCTGCCACGCAGTTCGCCTTCGGTTGATTTCTTACCAATTAAGAGTTCAGTTCGAGTCGAGCTGTCTACCCGGACAACGATGATTCTTCCGTTCCAAGTTTTTTTCGAGAAAGTGGGATGGTTGCCAGTGCGGGTTGGGGAGTCGTAGAGGAGAGGAAGGTGTTGGCTTGATTTGAGAGTGAGATTCTTGGTGTATCCCCAGACGTTCTCTCCTGAGTCAACAACACCGTCGTTGTTGGGCTTTCGGAGGTAAAAGGTTTTCTTAAACGATTTTATGTATAGGAGTTCTTCATTGATGAGGCCGTGTCCGATCAATTGGTTGAAGTAGTAGTTGGATGTTGTGGGAGGGCTGATGGTGTTCGGTTGTGGAATGGTGTCCGAAGGGTTCGAGAGTTTGAGAATTACTTTGGCAGTTTCATCGTTGGGGTAGGAACCATCAAAATCCGTCGCGAAAAGGTCGAGGGCTGATTTAATGGTTCTTGCGTGATTGATACCTTGAATGAGCTCGGGCTGGGGGCTTGTTTGGAAAGTTGGAACCAGTACTCCGACGAGGACAATGAGAAGCAAGAGTGTCACTAGAAGTTGTCCTAGCGATATTCCCCTTTTTTGAGTGAGATCGGGTTGGCTATTCATCCACAGAAATATGTTTTCCTTGTATGAAGAAGCCTTGAAGCCGGTGTGAAAAAGTCACGAAAAAGGCCGACTTCACGCGAGGTGAAGTCGGCCTGTCAAAGTGAAGTGGAAGAGGCTTAGTTGCCGCTGCCGATGCGCTTGAGGTCAGCAGGAACCATGGTTCCTTCTTCAAGAGCCTCTTGTGAGAAGAGGTTGAGGCGCTCTCCGTCAACCTTGCCGGTGACGCTGCCGCTCTTAGGATCGGTGCCGCCGATCATCTCGGTGCGAGTTGAGCTGTCGAGGCGAGCCATGATGACTTTGCCGTCCCAAACTTTCTTCGAAAACTTGGGGTTGTCTCCACCGCTGATGGGGGAGTCAAAGACGACAGGAATGTGACTGCTGGAGGTCTGCTGAAGGTTCTTGGTGTAACCCCAAACGTTCTCGCCTTGGTCGACAATCTTGTCGTTGTTAGGCTTTTTCAACATGAAGGCTTTTTTGAAAGACTTCTGGTAGAAGAGTTCCTCGTTATCGAGACCGCGACCCATCAACTGGTTGAAGTAGTAGTTGGAGGGCTTGCTGCTGGCCGAAGCACCGCGAGCACTGCCGCCACGACGTTCGAGTCTTCCGCCACGGAGGCCGTCACTGGATCCCAAAGTTGGGCGAGCACCGCTTTTCTTTTTAACGGCTCCGGCGTTGTCGTCCATGATTTCCATCAATTCCTCGGCAGTGTCGTCGCTAGGATACTCACCGTCGAAGTCGCCTGCGAAGAGGTCGAGTGCGGATTTGATACCCTTGACGTTGTTGATGCCGGTGACCTGCTCGGCTTTACCGAGGGCCTTCATCGCGGTAGGCACGGCGAGGCCGGCCAGAACGACGATGATAGAGATAACGACCAAGAGTTCCACCAAGGTGAAACCGGATCGCATTTGTCCTTTTGTTGCTTTCATTTTATTTATGTTGGTGTGGTTTAAAGAGGACGAGTCCTCTGGTTTAAGGCCAATGATTTACGCCATTAGCACTTTCAAAGCTACGGCTGGCAGGGGGGCTGGCAAGGGAAAAAACTTGAACTTAGAAGGGGATTGTCGAGTCTGAGGGAATAGAGATTATGGGATTTTTTGATATATTTCGTAGGTCGGGCGGAGTGGAGCTTCCGCAGCTTGCAGTTCCTCCGACGAAGTTGGCGTTTGTTCTCTTGGAATCTCCATTCCGTTGTGAATCAGCGGCTTTGGCGGTCGCTCTGAGGGATTATGGGGGACCAGAAGTGACTGTCCCCGAGGATGAAGAGGGGGAAGAGGGCGGTGAGGTGATTGCTCTTCATCTGGAGGGAGTTGGAACGGCTTTTCTGGCTCTGATGGATCTTCCGATTCCGGAGGGGGAGGCCGAGGCGGCGTATCCCTATTCGATTGCTTCTTTGGGCGATGACCAACAAGGAATCCGGCCTCATCAGGCGCATTTGATGGTGAGTCTGATGGTTGGGGAAACCACGAAGAGTCCAGCGGAAGTGCTCTCCGATTTCACCTCTCTTCTGGCTGCGATTTGTGACGTGGCGCCAGCGGTAGGAATCTATTGGGGCGATGCGGGTGCGACCCACCCAGTGGAGTATTTTCAAGAAATAGCTCGCGATTCCGAGCAAGCAGGACGGGTGATGCTCTGGACTGGTCTGAGTAGAGCACCCGAGAAGGGAGGCAAGATGAGCATGTTGAGTCTAGGGATGAATCAGCTGGGTCTTCCTGACCTTTATATGATTACTCCCATGACGAGTCCTGGGGAGGCGATCGGAAGATTTTTTGATCTCTTAAGCTACATGATCAGCCGAGGGGAGGCGATTCCAGATGGTGATACGGTAGGAGTTTCTGAGACCGAAAGGATTGCAGTAAAATACGTGAAATCGCCCGCAGATGACGGTTCCGTGGTTTGGCGGGTGGAATTCTAAGTGGTCTGGGACTCTTGCCTAGCCCTCGAACTTGGGTGGGTTGGCGTGGAATTCGGCGTAAATTTTGGGGGAAATCTCGGAGGGCTTGATTTCGGAACGGCCCCCCCAGAAGACGTTGGTGTAGCTAACGGGGATTCCTTCTGCCTCGAGATGTTTGTCGATGGCGGCCTTGTGCTCCATGACCTTGGGCTTTTCGGTGCCGTGCATCACTCCCATGATATTGACGTTACCAAATCTCGGTCCGCCTTCACGCCAGTAGGCGTGGGTCATGCAGTGATGACGGCCGACTTCGGCTCCAGCTCGTTGCTGCATTCCCTCGGGGACAGCCCAGTGGAAGAGGCCGTTGAAGCGGGTGACTTTTTTACCGGTGTCGGAGGGCTTGACGTGCTCGAGGAAGGTCGAGAAGCGTCCGATGACTTTCTTGGCGTTGAGGGTCTCGGCGACTTCGCAAAAACGATCGATGGAAACGCCAGCGATTTCGGCGCGCTTGTCCCAGCAGTTAGAAACGACTTCGTCGAGGGCGAGTTCTTCTTTAAGGGCGAGAAGGACGTCCCACTCTTCGTCCGTGAGCTCGACGGTGGTGGTGGTCATCATTTCGGCGGGAGTATCGATTTTTTCGCCGGGAGGAAGGCCTTTGCGGCGAGTGTGGCCGACGCCGAGGGCGAAGACGCCATGGGCGGGCATGAGAATGTATTCTTCGGCACCGACGATGTTTTTCAAGACGGTAGCGTGATGGTCGAGGGACTCGCCTTGAGGGACTTTTAAAGTGGTCCAAAGGCGATAGCCAGAGCCAGAGACTTCCTTATCGGTGGAGCGGGTGACGACGTGTCCCGAGAAGGGGTCGTGCTGAAACATGTAGTCAAAGATGGCGGTGAGTTTTTCCTCGGGAACGCGCCAGGCGACGAGGGCTCCGTGGGCGAGCTTGGTAGCTAGAAGGGTTTGGCGCACACGACGGATAACTCCAGCTTCCAGCATGGCGCGGATGCGCTCGAGGACGATGGGGAGTTCGACCCCGGACTTTTCGGCGATGATTTCGAAGGGCTGACGCTGGAATCCTGCGACGAGGTCTTCGGAAACTTCGAGGATGCGGGCGTTAATGGGGTCGTCGTGCTCGGTAGGAATCATATTGTGTGAAGGGTTTTAAGCGGGGAGAACGATTTGTGCCACTCTTGGATTTCGATTTTTAGGGCAAAAATTGCGGTCTGATGATGATTTCAGCTTCGGGGTGGCTCTCGATGCTGATGCTCCTTTCTTGGGTAACCTTCTAAGCTTTCGGTAAAGGAGAGAGTGAATGAGGCGCTTGGTCTGGAGGGTGGGGCTGCGCATTCCTAGAAATATCACTAGGTAGACAGATGGTGCGGTGGCTGGTTTCTTATAAGTAGCCGCCACACCATGAACCTTATTCTTAAATACTTAGCCTGCTCTTTCGCTTTTCTTGTTTTTCCGAGCATGGGCTGGGGAGTCTTGCTCAATTCTGCCGATTTCAGCTTGGAATCCCATCCCGATGCGCAGCCGATTCAAGGGAATACCAGTTCTGGTGTGGTCGGATTCGTAGAGGATGGCACGTGGATTGCCTTCACGGATTTGGATTTTGGTTCGGAATTAAATCATTTTTCGATTGAGGTAGCAGCCCCTCAAGCTGGGGGGCAAGTCGAGGTGCGGCTGGGCTCAGAGACTGGTCAGCTGCTCGGCGTCGTCGATGTGACTCAGACAGGAGGAGGTTTTGGAGATTTTCGAAAATTCGAGATCGTCCTATCGGCACCGGTGAGTGGAATTCAGGACCTCTATCTCACGTTTGTGGATGCGGGAATGATTGGGGACTATCTTTTCGATACTCGAGCGATTGAGCTTCAGAGGGTGGTAGAAAAAGTCACCGATAGCGTTTCGGAGTTTTATCCCAATTTTGATTTTGGTGAGGAGTCGAATCGCTTTCTTATTGAGGGGGCGACTCCAGGAGCGGGAGGGAGAGTGGAATTGCGTATTGGTTCTGCTACTGGGCGGTTCATCGGCTCTGTTGATATTTCTCACACCGGAGATTGGCAGCGATATCGAGAGTTCGAGAATGCGTTGCCCCAAGCGGTGAGTGGAATCCATGACCTGTTTCTCACCTTCGTGGATTCGAATGGGGTGGGTGGAGAACTCTTTAGCATCCGGTCTTTCGGAGTTCGACGCGAGGTTCCTGCTCAGATGTTTCCATTACTCAGTGACGAAGATGGTGACGGAGCCTCGAATTTGTTAGAATATGCTCTTGGGATGGATCCGGATTCTCGGGAGTCCATTCCCTTCCAGTTTGCGGGGGCTGAGGGCGGGAGTGAGATATTTGATATCGAATTGAGGTTGAGAGAGAACGAGTCTCTGCAGGCAAAGGTTTTAGTCTCGCTCGACCTTGATGTTTGGGAAGAGGTGGCGCTCTCTTTTGTCAATGGTCAGTGGGAGACGGATAGTCCAGAGGTGGTCGTCAGTGAAACGAATTTGAGAGAAGATGGTCTCTATCGTATTCGTCTTTCTGATAGCCGTTCCCATCAACAATTCTTCGTTCGGCTGAGTATCGAGACTGTTGAGGGTGACTTACAGGTCTATCCGCCTGTGCCCGGTTTGGCGGACTCGGAGTATTACTCGTTTAGTGTGCAAAAGGTGAGTGAGCTCAATGCTGCGAACTTGCAGGATGTCACCAACTGGGAAACGCCGTTTGCTTGGTTCACTAGATGTCTCGACCACGATGCAACCCTCGCCGATGAAGAACAACCCGCTTATTACACAGATTATGTGGGTGGTTGGACGCACACGTATTGTAATTTCGAGATGGATGAATACACCCCCATTGTGGTGAAAATTACGCGCTTGAACAAGGTCGGCGCACCCTCCGGGCCGATTACAACCGCGGCAGTTCATCCGGTGCGAAAGGCGGACTCTTGTGAAGTGATTAATGGCGAGGTCTATGTCACGATGAGCCAACCGGCGCTGATTGCAGTCGATATCGATGGCCAAATGGATTCGCGAGATATTCCGCGCGCCATCGAGAATGAAGTCAATTTTTTCGGAGAGGGTGCTTTTCCCTATCGCAACGAGATGGATGGCGTTCATGCGGTGACCATTTTTGCGAATCCCTTTATCGAGAATAAGCCAGTGTTGGGTACCGCTGAGGTCTACGAGGTGGAGCCCGGAGCCGCGATTCCTGCAGACGATGGCAGTTGGAGCACCCTTTACTTTAAACCCGGTGTTCATCGTCTGTCACTGACGCCAACTGGCGAAGAGCGACAGTGGGAGCGAACCGACCCCCTGAGGCTTGGGAATAATCGAAGCTACTACATCCCCGGGGACGCCATTGTTTACGGAAATTTTCACGACTACATGGACGACTTGGATAGTAAAAATATCCGGGTATTTGGGCACGGGACTTTATCGGGAGAAAAGATGGCACATTGGTATGATCTCATTCCTCCCATCCCAGACACAGAGGAAGAGAGGCAGCATGAGGTGCGAATGATGTTTCTCAGTAAGGCGACCAACTGTGTCTACGAAGGAATTACCATTGCGGACCAAGCTGCTCATGGAGTCTACATCGAGGGGAAGGATGAAGTGGGCGAAAGCAACTACATCCGCTGGGTGAAGACCATCTCTTGGCGGACCAATAACGATGCCATGGGTGTGAGGGGTAATAGCTACATCGAGGATTGTTTTCTGAGACATCAGGATGATGGCACCTATGTGAGAGGAATGGGAATCAGTCGCACGGTGTATTGGACCGATGTCAATGGCACTCCACTGCGTTGTGATTTTATTACCGACGATCGCAGTGCGAATTTTCCCGATGGTTTGCCGCAGGAACTGGTCGTTGAGGATATTGACATCATCTATGCGCGCGGGGTTTTCGCTAACAGAGGCTCAACTTCGAATGGACTTATTACAAGTGAGGGGGGGCTTGCGGGTGCGAGCTACTTCGATGGCACCACCAACACAGCACAACACCTTGTCTTTCGAAATATCATTGTCTCGGATCCCCGCCCAGTGCGCCCTTTGTTGGCGTTTGATGCCGTGACGGACTATTCGACGAAGGTGGGCAACTGGTCGGGGATACGTTTGGAAAATATCGACTATCAAAACCCGCAGACATGGGGCTGGACGAACCGACTGCTCGGGAGTTCGGCGGCAAACATCAGCTATTGGACCTTCGACAACGTCTCGATTGCGGGACAATTGGTAGATGAGACCGTGGTGAATGATCCTCTTGTATTTGAAGCACAAGAAGTCTCCGGATTGGTGTTTCGATAGCGAGGCTCCCCTAAACTTTCGAGGGGTCAACCTTACTTCCAAATTCTATCAATAAATTTTCGTGGTGTTGCGCTCAGCATTCGTGGAGGTTGTTGAAAGTGAAGTCAGCTCTCTTATTTTTTCTGTTCGGTCTCTTCTTGATGGGGAGCCTGCCTAGCGGGGGGCAAAGTAAGCTTCCAATCCTCATCGAATTGGAGAAGTCAGCTGGGAAATTAATGCCGGACTGATCGAGATTGATTGGTCCTCAGGAAGTGTCCAACTGTCTGCCATCAATTCCGAGGGTAAGAAGCTCTTCACCCACCAGTTGAAGCTTTCGCAATTAAATGCCCCTTGATGCCAGCCCTTGTGAGCGGGTTGGACGAGGTGCGCTGGAGCTTGTGGCTTTGGCTGTGAGGCGAGCTGAAGCTCGCGGTCCGCTGGGGTTACTGAGAACGAGTGAAATAGGGGAGACGTTCGAGGGGAACTTTGATTTCGATGGTCTGGCCCCCTTGGTAGGTTTGACCGTTCTCGGCTTTCCACTCGCCCTCGGGCAGGATGACATTGCGCTGGCGGGCACCGTTTTTAACAACTGGGGCTACGATAATGGACTTGCCGAGTACGAATTGGTCTTTGATGGTTTCGTAGCCAGCGTCGGGGAAGGCCATGGCCATGGGTTTGACGATGGGCTCGCCGGTCTTGGATGCTTGGTGAGCGAGTTCGAGGATGTGTTCTCCCATGGCGAGGTGAAGATTGGCCATTTCTAGGCAAATCTGGTTGTTCTCTGGTGAGAGAATTCGCCACGGGGCCACTGAGAATTGCATCATGGGCATGAGGGCGTGGACTTGTGCAGAGCGAACGACGAGCTCTTCGTCGATTTTGTCGGTGCTGAGGAAAGAGCGATACTCGCCACCTCCGATCATGTCGGGGCAGGTGTAGGCGTAGCCCATCACACTTTGCGAGAGGAGGTCAGGAATGAGTTTGGCGAGGTCGCCCCACTCGTGCCCTTTGTCGCGGAGTCGCTGTGCCAAAGGGAGGCCGGCCATTTTCCAAGAAGCGCGATATTCGTTCAAGGGGTAGTGGAGACCGAGTTCGGCGAAGAAGGCGCTGTGGTCATTAGGAGTGGCCTCGGAGTTGATAGACACAACGCCATTGTCGTAAAAATCGGCATCTCCGGCATCGAACTTAAAGCCGTCGACTCCGTATTCTTCCACGAGGTGGTCGAGCTGCGCTTTGAACCAATCGCGTGCTTTGGGATTGCCTAGGTCGAGGCAGGCACTGGCGCCGTTCCACCAGCGAATGATGGCGGCCCTGTTTCTGGTGTTGGCCCAGAGGATGTCCTGTGTTTTTTGCGGGTCTAGGATGAGAAGTCCGTCTTCGGCGAGTTGGCGGAAGACGACGGAGTCTGCACTCACAAAAGGGCAGACCCAGAGCATGACTTGAAAGCCCATGCCGTGGAGCTTTTCGATCATGGCTTTGGGGTCATTGAATCGACGAGGGGAGAATTCCCAAATGCCGTAGTTTTCCTGCCAGTTGTCATCAATCATGATCACGCCTGGGGGGTAGCCGTTGTCGATGATGGCCTGAGCGTATTTGAGGATGTCCTCTTCGTTCTGATCATACATCAATTCAATCCAGGTGTTGTATTGGGGATGAGTGAATAATTGCTTGTCGGGGATTTTTCCATTGGAAGGGAAATACTTAGTGGAAACATGTTGGTAGACCTCGGCGAGGTTCGTGCCTTTCGTGCCTGTGAGAATTTCTCCGGATCGAGTGCTAACCTTGATTGTGCCATTGTCAAACTGGTAGCTGATCGGTTGCTCGCTCCAGACATAGCGTCCTTTGTTAGAAAGGAGAATAGGCTGCGCTTGATTGCCTTTGTTGTCCGCCCACATGTCGTGGGTGACCTGAGCAGAAGAATCGTAGGGAGTTTCGTAGCCAACAGCGCTCAATCCTCCCCACCAGAACTCGCTTTCCAACATTTGTAACTCAAGAACGTCTGCTTGAGCAGAAAGCGAAAGGATGCCAAGAAGTGGAAGGAGTTTACCGAACGAATTTTTCATGGATGATTGGGATAGCTTACTTATCGAATGAGGCGGATGTCTACCTAGTGATTGTTGTAGGTTGACGGAAACCTTCGTCGCTGGGACTCTTGGCCCTTGAAGATGAGTGCCCAGACCATTTCCAACGGATCTTCCGTCTAGTTGTTCTGACTTAGCCAGCCAAAACTTAAGAAAACAATGTTGCGTTGCCTCCATCACATCCTCCTTTTGCTCATGATTAGGGGGCTGGGGGCGGTGGAAATTCTGGAAGCGGATCCGGTTCTCAGCGGGCGCTTGATTGGTCCTGAGTCAGTAGATGCGGTCTTTGGGCGTGATGCTTGGGATGAGGAATTTCGTCTCAATGACTATTTGGTGGGGAGTATCCGCTCGAAGTCGCAAATCGAAGGGGCGGTTCTCTTTGCATTTCGTATCAACGAGGAGTTTCTCGATGAGTTTAGTAAAGAGGGAGCGGCTCAGTTTATGTTTACCATTCCCAGTCTTCATGAGGGGGATGCAAAGAAGGTTTTGCCGGTTGATGTGCTTCTATTGCAGAGAAATGCGGATTCGGCGCAAGGAGCGGCAGAGGTTCCCGCGAAGCGAATGCTGGGTTCGATAGCGGAAGGAGAGTTGGAAGAGGGGCGTCTCTATCGATTTGGGATTGATGAGCTCGATGGGTTGCAGGTGGGAGATGTGGTGTGGGTGGGTCTCAATGGCCGCAATCCTCTGGATGGGGAGAATCACAATTTTCTCGTTGGTGGTGATTTGGTGAGTTTGCCGGGGAGCGTGCCGCCGATGTTGGTGGCGGGGAGTGAAAAGGCGCTTTCTGAGACCGTGTTGGGGATGTCTTCGCTCACTCTTTTACACCGTCGGCTGAATTCTCCAACGAGGCCGGGAATGGAGTGGAAGGAACCTGCGCGAGAGTCGAAGTGGGTGAACCCTTTCACGAGCCAAAGACAATTGGAACGCTTGCAGGCGATTGACGGAATCTTGCGCCGAGAATTGGAGAAGTTGCCGACGGCGAGGAGAAGGTTTGGGGGAGACTCTTTTGGTTTTCATAGCAGTGTGAAGCCGGAAGGAGAGTTCTGGTCTCTCACTTTGCCAGTTGATGGAGTTGCTACAGCGATTTGTTTGGTTCCGGCGTTGGTGGCTGAGGGAGATTCGGTGAAACCATTTGCCTTTCCCAAGCGTTTCTCGATTGTAGCTCAGTTGCCCAATGGCGAAGGCGAGCTGGTGATTGCAGATTGGAGGAGCGAGGACTTTTCATTGCGGAATACCACTCCGGTGGTTTTCTCGTTCCCTTGGCAGAGGTATGATTCTATCGAGTTCAAGGTGGTGCGAGGAGAGGGGAATGAGGAGGGCCATTTTTTTGCTTTGGAGGAGCTGTTTCTCTATCGGCCAGTGCATGAAGAACAGATTCAAACCAGGGTTGAAATTTCGGAGGGGGACAGTGTTGTTGCCAAGCCCTTTTGGAGTCTCGAGTATCTGACAGATGGCAAAACCTCTCTGGGGCCGACCTTTATGGAGAAGACGGCGGGATTGCCGGAAAAGCCGATTTTATTTGGGGTAGGGTTCTTGGCTGAACCGCAGATTGTCTTGGCCTTGCCAAAGGAGCAGTCGCTTTGGAGTATTCAGCTTTATCCTTTAGTAGATTCTGAAAATTTTGAGCTTCCTTCGCAGTCGTTCCCGCGTGAGCTGACGATTGAGTTTGCGAATGATCCGGAGTTTTCGGAGGTGATTCGTGCTATTGACGCCACCGAGTCGTTGCAATCTGTTCCGGTGGGAGGGAATCCCTTGAGCATTCGCTTTGAGGCCGTTGAGGCGAGTTTTATTCGTTTGAGATTTGGGGGTCTTTTCGCAAGAGATGAGAAGGCTCTCTTCGGTCTTGCCGAGATTCGGGCGAACGAAGCTCAGAGACTTGGCGAAGCAGAGATTTCGCTGCGAGGATTTCCTGCCACGGTGGAGGCTAGGTCTTTTATTGATGATCATGCCAATGGCTACCGCGTGGGCGAGCAGCTCCCTTGGATCATTCGGCTGATTCGGCGGGATGTCGTGACTGCTG
This sequence comes from Roseibacillus sp., assembly GCA_051251855.1. Classification (GTDB taxonomy): domain Bacteria; phylum Verrucomicrobiota; class Verrucomicrobiia; order Verrucomicrobiales; family Akkermansiaceae; genus Roseibacillus. The sequence continues at coordinate 282,579 of JBPOGI010000004.1, read as the reverse complement.
AGCTGGCTGAGGTAGAAGCGGCTATGGTCGAGCTGCGAAGTGCCAAGCAGAGAACTTTTCGGCTCTTGGCGGTGGGCGGTGGAGGGTTTTTGGTGGCTCTCTTTAGCGGGGTTCTCTTTTGGCAAAAGCGAAAAAATCGAGCAGAGAACCTGAGAGTTCGTCGTCGAATTCAGCAAGATTTGCACGACGAGATTGGAAGCAATCTTGGCACGGTGTCGTTGGTGACGAGCCATCTGATGCGTGCCGATTTGCCTGCGGAATTTCGGGAGGAGCTTGCGGATGTGAATCGCAGTGCTCGGGAGGCGACTTCGTCTTTGCGGGAAGTGATTTGGCTCACTGATAAGAGTATTCTGACTCTCGACAAGGCCTTCACCTACATGCAAATGAGGGCGGAGCAGATGGTGCATGATTGTAAGCTGGTGATGGATTCTCCCAAGGGGGTGCCGGTGTTACCCATTTCTAGTGTCTTTAAGAGGAATCTCTTTTTGCTTTTTACGGAGGCCATTCACAATTGTCAGAAGCATGCCGAGGCGAACACGATCACGGTGACGATGGAGGTGGTTGGGGGTGAGCTTTCGATTCGAGTTGCTGATGATGGTCGTGGTTTTTCGACCGAGACTGTTCGAGAGAGCATTGGTTTGCAAAGTATGAGAGACCGTGCCGAGCAGCTTGGTGGGGAGTTGATTATCTCAAGCAAACCTTCGGTAGGAACTACCGTTCACTTCACTACAAGAATTCAATCTGCTAAGTAAGCCATGTCAGAACAAAACGAAGAGCCTATTTTCGATAACATCACTCGCATTTGGATCGTGGAAGATAATGCGCGCTTGCGCCGTTATTTGGTGAAGTATTTGAGTGAACCCGAAGACCTGCATTGCACGGGTAATTTCTCAAATTGTGAAGATGCTCTCGAGGCCCTTGAGGCCTGCCCTCCTCCTCAGGTGCTTTTGATTGACCTCGGGTTGCCGGGGATGAGTGGCTCGAAGGGGATTACTGAGTTCAAACGCAAGTGCCCGGAAATCGAGGCGCTTGTTTTAACGGTGAGCAATGAACGCGAGAAGGTTTTTGAGGCGATTGCGGCAGGAGCTTCGGGTTATTTGCTCAAGAACGCGGCTATTGATGAGATTGAGGAAGCCTGTCGTAAGCTTGCGCGGGGTGAATCGAGTCTGGACGGTGCCATTGCTCGTATGATGCTGGGAACCTTTCAGGAGAAGAAGTCGAAGAGTTCTGACCATGGTTTGACTGATCGTGAGTTCGAAGTGCTGAACCATCTGGCGGAGGGTCTCTATGGAAAGGAGATTGCCGACAAGCTGGGGATTAGCACCGCCACTGTGAATTTCCACTGCGGAAACTTGTATAAAAAGCTGCATGTGCAATCGCAACGGAGCGCGATTCTCGAGGCGAAAAAGCGGGGCATTCTTTGATGTGGAGGGGGGAGGTTTTTTCTTTTAGGGAAAGAAGAACGCGGGAAGATCGTATTGGGGCTGTCTTGAATTTTTCGAAACTGCTTTTGCTATCGCTTGTTCTGGTTTTGCTTGCTCCGCTGCAAGGGGAGGAGTCGTCATTGCGCGTGAGCGATGGAAGCCAGTTTGTGCCGCAGGACTTTTATCCGGAGTTCAGTTGGGAGGTGACGCCGCGTTACTTTATGTTCGGTGACAAGAACCGCTTGTTGTCTCAGAAGCAGGTTCAATTTATTTCCGAGCAGACGGGGTTTCTTTGTATTGAGAAGTCCCATGGCTTGGGGAAGTTGGGGGCTGCCGAATTGGGGGCAAAGCATGAGGCGGCGGCGTTCAAGAAGGTGAATCCTAAGGCGAAGGTGCTCTTCTATTTCAATGCGGCTTATGCTTGGCCTTATACGAGCTATAATGAAATTTTTACGAAGGTGGGGTTGAAGAAGAATCCCAAGCTGAAGGAGACGCTGGTGACTCATCATAAGACCGGGAAGTTGGCGACGCGCTATGGAGCTTTCTGTTACGATGTCTTGAATCCTTTTTTCCGTAAATGGTGGGTGGAGACGGTGGCGAAAGGGGTTCGCGACTCGGGTTGTGATGGGGCCTTTATCGATCAGATGCATGGCAATGTGGATTACCGTAAAGATAAGCGTGAGGAAATTCGGGTGGCGATGGGTGAGATGATGGCGTCCCTCAAAGAGGAGCTGGGGGAGGATAAGATTCTTCTCGCGAACAATGCTTACAATGATTCGGACCAGCTTGTTTACGAGGTGAGCGATGCCATCATGTTTGAGAACTACGCGCGCCAGAGGTCGAGCAAGGAGAACCTGTTGGCAGCGTGGGAGGATATGCTGAGAATGGCGAAGGATGGAAAAATTTCGGTATTCCGTCTCGGGGTGGAGGGCACTTGGCGGGCCAATTTGAAGCCGAATATGCCCAAGCTCTCCAAGGAGAAGCTGGAGTTTTCCCATGCCTGCTACTTGATTGGGGCTCAGCCTTATTCTTATTTCATGTATAGCTGGGGTTGGAAGTTGGCGAGTGGCGCGTTGGTGGATTATCCGGAGTTGCGGAAGCCACTGGGTCCTCCGAAGGGGGCTTACGAGCGCACTTCGCCGGAGGGCTGGGAGTTCACCCGCGAATATGAGCGGGCGAGCGTTTGGGTGAATACCGAGACGAGAGAGGCGAAGATTACTTGGCGGTAGCCTTTCTTTTGAGAGTTGGGCGCTTTTTTCGCTCTGCGACCACGATTGGTTGCGAAAAAGGGGTGACAGGGCGAGATTCGGTTTCCATGCTGCCGGTCTTGATGAGCGGTGAATTGACCTACAAGGATTCGGGCGTAGATACGCGCAGGGCAGCAGCTTTCGTGGGCGATATTGGTGCCCACGTGAAGAGAACCCAGCAGCAGCGTCAGCTGTTTGGGGCTTTCGGGCTTTTTGCGGCTCTCTACGATTTGAGCGATTACAAGGCGCCCGTTCTGGTGACGGGTTGTGATGGAGTGGGGACCAAGTTGGAGCTCCTCCTGAAGCACGACATGCTGGAAGTGGCCGGTAAGGACCTGGTGGCGATGTCGGTGAACGATATTATTACCACGGGCGGAGACCCGCTGATGTTCTTAGATTATCTCGGGATTGCGAAGCTGGATGAAGCGAAGCTGGTGCGTCTGATTGCGGGGATGTGCGACTACTTGGAGTCCTGTGGTTGTATTTTGGCAGGTGGCGAAACGGCGGAAATGCCGGGAATCGTGCCGGAGGATGTGGTGGAGCTTTCGGGCTTCTGCATCGGTGCAGTCGAAAAGCCGGACTTGATTGATCCGACCACGGTTCAAAATGGCGACGTTTTGGTGGGCTTTCACTCGGATAGTTTTCATGCCAACGGATTTAGTTTGGTGCGTCGCGTTTTGGCTTCACGTCCGGGAGAATTTTCTGAAGAGGAAGAAAAGGCGATGTTGGCTCCGACTCGTCTTTACCATGATGTCGTGAAAGAGATTCGCGAAGCGGGGGTGACTCCGAAGGCTTATGCCCACATTACGGGTGGTGGTTTACCTGAGAACTTGGAGCGTTTGTTCCAAGGTAAGGGAGCGGACCTGACCATTCCTCATTGGGACAATGCGGTGTGCCAAAAGGTACTCGAAAGTGTGGATGCCGAAGATCGTTTCCACACCTTCAACATGGGCATCGGCTGGGTCGCGATTGTGGCACCGGAAGATGTGGATAGGGTTCTTTCGGCTGGGCCGGGGGGGGTGGCGCTGGGAACGGTTCGTGATGGCGATGGCGTGACGGTGAAGGTGGGTTGATTTGTCTGCGTCGTCTGATGGCACGTAGGCCTTGTCTGAGCGTTCGCTTGGGTTGGGTGGCGGATGCCTCGGCGAGACATCCCTACCGGAGACATCCCTACCGCTTACTTTCTACCGATTCTTTAGCGCGCTCTTACACGGAGTTCGGCCATGATGGTCTGAATCGAATGGGAATGACTTTCGATGAGGGCGTCTGAGTGGAAAATGGGTCTCATTTGATCGGGGGTGATTCCGATTCTTTCGTAGTTCTTTCCGGTGGGGTCGAGGTAGATTTCGTTGGAGAGAGCGAGGGTCCAGTCGTTGGGAAGGGGCTTTTCGAGCATGTCAGAGAGGGAGCCGTTGGTAGGTCTTCCCACATGAGTGACGCGAGGGATGGCGCGCATCGCGAGAGTGAAAATTTCGGCGGCGCTGACGGTGTGATCGGAGGTGACCAAGATGATGGGGCCTTGGAAGGTGAGCTTCTGCTGAGGCTGGAGATAAAGGGGAGTGAGGTTGGGATCGGCGGCGTCGGCGGGATACTTGGTCGCGGCTAGTCGTGGGGGAGAGTTGGCCATGAGGAAGCGATTGGCGATGGCGAGGGCCACTTCGTCGCGGCCGCCTCGGGAGAGGGAGCAGTCGATGACGAGTGCTTTCGCAGAACTGATGTCGACAAGGATTTGGTCGAGCGCTTTTTCGGTGGCGGCGAGGTCATTTTTTGAGGTGGGGATGAGGGCATACATTCCGAATTGGGCGATGTTGAGGTAAGCGACTTCATCGACGACTCCCCAGCGAAGGTGGCCTCGGGCTGTGGTGTGTTGGCTGCCGGCGAGGATTTGGGGTTCGATGCGGCTGGCGACCTTCTTCTTCCAGTCATTGGTGTAGTCGCGAATGGTGGGGAATTTGCTTTGCTGGGCGTATGAGGACTTAAGAAGGGGGAAGGTGTCGCGAAGGTGGTATTTGGATTGTTTGCGGTGATGGGCTTTGATGCCGAGGTGACCGTCTTGGATGCCATCCAGCATTCCGAGGAGGAGGTCAAAGAGTTCTTCTTCGGTGAGGTCGTTGTGGATGCGAGGTCTTGTTCGGTTGACTCGTTCTTGCCAATTGACTCCGTGAAGGTCGAAGAAGGCGTAGTGTTGTTCGAGGGTGGAGGCGAAGACCTCGAAGGTGGCGGTGGGGGTGTTGGCCGGGGGCTGGGAAACGCTAGCAGGAAGGGAGTCGATGCGCCGGTAGCGGATGTGTTTGCCGTCGGGGGAACGTCCGAGTTCGACGATGTTGGGAGAGGGAAAGCGGAGGGAGGGGAATTCGCCCTTGAGTGATTCGAGTGGGCTGTCGTCTTCCAAGATAGAGCCGTTTGCGTTTTCACTGTAGAGGCGGATGCGTTGAGGGGTGACCTCCGCGAGGTAGCCGTAACCGTCCGAGCGCCAGACGCCGACCAGTTTGTTCTTTTCCTGAGAGGTGAGGGGTTGGGTGGGGCTGCAACCTACGAAAGTAAGAAGAAGGGCGAGCATGAGGGTGATAAGGGTGATGAGAGTTTGTGTTTGCATGATTTTTTAAGAGTTAGAATTTCCAGATGAGGCCGCAGAAGCCTTGCAGTTCGAGGTCGTCATCAAGGCGAGGACTGTCGCTGGCAGCGGAGTTGAGGAGGTCGACTGAAAGACCTGCGGCGAGGAAGGCTGAGTCAGAGAGTGGATGGAGATAGGTGGCCTCGATGGAGGTGATCCAAGTGTCGCCGGGTTGGTAGCTGGTGAGGTCGGCTGTGGCTTCGGCGGCACTGACTCCATAAAGGTATTCGCTGAGGTCGGAGCTTTGGTAGGTGGTTGCGAGGGAGAGCTCGAAGGAGCCTTTCCAGACAGGAACTTCGATACCGAACTCCAAGGTGCTGAGGAGTCCGCTATGAACCCCGAAGAGATCGATCATGGTGGTGGAGGAGAGAAAGAGGGGGCCGAATTCGGCGGTGGCTTCGAGTCCGGCTTCGAAGGCGAGGTCGCGGGAGAGTTCTTCCAAAGGAGAGTCGTCATCGGGATCGGGGGTGCCGAAGCGGGGGTCGGCGATGAGCGAGAGGGTGAAGTCGATACCCGTCGAGTCCGAGTTCGCGTGCAGAAAGTCGTATTGGAGTTTGTCGGTTCCGAGGTGCAGATTCGCGGTTTCCCAAGCCAAGTAGGGAATGGGAAAAAGGGAGGGAGAGACGTCACGATAGGGAGAGTCCTGCGCGACTAAGATGCCACCGACGAGCCAGTGACGTTCATCGGCGTTGGCAGTTCCTTCCCGAGGAAGAATTTCGTTGGCGAGGGTGGGAGTCGAGGTGAGGACGAAGAGAAGAGGGACCGTGTTTTGAAGGATGTGTTTCATTGATTTGGTCTCAGAAGCTTTCTGAGGTGACCAATTTGACGGTTTTTTGCCGGAAATGCGTCCGTCGGTGAGGGGAAGGACATCTTTCTTCTCCCATTGAAGAAGTTGGGACCTAGAATGGAGGGAATGTCCTTTGATGCTTTGACCGATTTCGTGGACCTCGCCTTGGTGGGGGGATGCGCCTTGGTGGTTTCGCAACTGCTCTTGGGAGGAGTACGAGGGGTGGGGCGGCTCCCGTTGCTTTTGATGTTTCTCGGTATCTTCGTGGCGCAGTCTTCGGGGTTCTTTCTGCCATTGGGATGGGCGGGGTGGAGTGACGCGGCTTTGCTTCTTGGACAAGCAGGGCAGTTTCTCGCGTTGGGGGCGCTCTTTATCTACGTCCGGGTGATGACGGCCTCCGAGCCATTGGTGATGAGGAGTCGTGAGTATTGGCATCTATGGCCGATTCCCTTGGCAATTGCGGCGGCTTTGCCCGTGCTTTTTTTGGGAAGTGAGACGCGATATGAGTTGATGCGGACCGGCGATGCTGAGAGCTCATTGGCTTTTCGATCGGTGATGGTTTTGCTGCTTGCGGAGGTGTTGTGGGTGATTTGGTCGATTCCGATTCTGTGGTCTTCGGGGCGGAGGTTGTTGCGCTATCGCTCTCGATTGAAAGAGGTGCATTCCTCGTCGGAGAACCGCGAAATGATTTGGATGAGTGCGCTCATTGGGGCGCTGGGGCTCTTCTGGGTGACGTCCCTGATCGATGTGTTGGGCTACTTTGGATTCCCTTGGAAGCTTGGGGAAGGATTTGAACTGTTGGTCAATTTTTTGGTGATTTGGATCCCTGCACTTTGGGGTTTGAGGCAGAAACCTGGACTTTGGGATGTGAAGTCGGACATTTCTGCTGATGGAATTGAGGGGGATGAAGGAGTGAACGGCGGTTCTTCGCGAGTCGAAGAGGAGGTGGTTGAGACGGTGATGGGAGTTCAGGAAAGCTCTGAAAAATATCAAAACTCCGGCTTGGGTGATGAGCGGGCGGAACGCATTGCCGCGAAGTTAGAGAAGGTAATGGCTGAGGATTCGCTGTTTCTCGATCCGGATCTTTCCCTTGGCAAATTGGCAAATCACCTTGGGGTGCGGCCGAACTATCTGTCCCAATCTTTGAACACGGTGATGGGGGAGTCCTTCTTTGGTTACGTGAATCGGCTACGGGCTCGGGAGGCAGAGAAGGCGCTCCGAGAAAGTGATGAAACGGTTCTGCAGATTGCTTACGATAGTGGGTTCAATTCGCGTTCGTCGTTTTATACCACTTTCAAGAAGCACTTCGATTGTTCTCCCTCGGCCTACCGTAAGAAGCATCAGTGAGGAAGTTGGGGTGCTTGTAAGACGCGGGTCTTTTTTCGAATAAGAAAGAAATCGTCTGATGCCGAATTTGAGGTGCATGCGGGGTCTGATTCTTGCTTAGCTTTGTGGAGTCTTTATGGATGCCATTCTTATCGCTGTTGCTTTCGTTTTCGGGCTTGCTGCTCAGCAGTTCCGGTTGCCGCCGATGGTGGGGTTTTTGGTGGCGGGGTTTGTCCTGCAGGCGATGGGGCAAAAGGGGGGGGAGAGCCTCCAATCCATCGCTGATTTGGGGGTGACGCTGCTTCTTTTTAGTATTGGACTCAAACTTCAGCTTAAGACTCTCTCGCGTCCGGAAATTTGGGCGGGTACCAGTTTACACGCCCTGTTGGTGCTCGTGATTTTCGGGCCCGTCGTTTTTGGGGTGGCCGCCTTGTTGGGGCCAGCGGTTGGCTTATCCTGGCAGACGGCTTTGTTGCTGGCTTTTGCCTTTAGTTTTTCGAGTACCGTCTTTGCAATTAAGTCTCTCACTGAGAATGGCGACTTGGGTTCGATTCATGGAAAGACGGCGGTGGGTATCCTCGTGATGCAGGACATTATCGCGGTCCTGTTTCTCACCTTTTCGACTGGGAAGTTTCCGACTTGGTGGGCTTTGGTGTTAGTTCCTGCTCTCATCTTGGGCCGGCCTGTCTTGGGATGGTTTTTGAATCGGTCTGGTCATGGTGAGCTGCTGTCTTTGTTCGGGCTGGTACTCGCTATCGTTGTGGGCTCGAAGGGTTTTGAACTGGTGGGTTTGAAGGCTGATTTGGGCGCTCTTTTTATTGGCGTGATGGTGGGCTGGCATCCGCGGGCGGTGGAGGTGAAAAAATCGCTCAGTCAGATTACCGATCTGCTTCTGATTGGCTTCTTTCTGCAAGTGGGATTGGGGGGAGCGCTTGATTGGTCGGCGGTGGGGTGGGCCGCTTTGGCATTGGTGCTTTTGCCTTTGAAGAGTGTGGGCTTTTTCCTCTTGCTCACGCGCTTTCGGCTGCGGGCGCGCACTGCTTGGATGGCGACGTTGTCTCTCTCGACCTACAGTGAATTCGGGTTGATCGTGGCTTCTTTGGGGGTGGCCCAGGGTTGGTTGGGCACGGAGTGGTTGATTGCAATTGCGTTGGCTTTATCAGTGAGCTTTTTACTGGCGGCTCCTTTCAATCGGCGGGCTGAGAGCCTCTACGATCCGATCAGCGATTGGCTGAAAAATTTCGAAACCCCGGGCGAGCACCGAGGTGATTTTGAGGCTTTGGATGAAAAGGAGAGAGTTGCGGTCTTCGGGATGGGTCGGGTGGGAATGGCGGTCTATCACTCGCTAGAATACCGCTTTCCCGGGCACGTGATTGGATTTGATCGCAATCCGGAACGGGTCGGTTGGCATCAAGAGGCAGAAAGAAACGTCAGAGTCGCGGATGCGACTGATTCGGATTTCTGGGAAAGTGTCTGTCCCAATAGCGAACTTGATATGGTTGTTCTCGCGATGCCTTCTCACAAAGCACATTTGGACGCGATTGAAACTCTCAAGCGCCATCACTTTGAGGGGGTGGTGATCGTGAGCGCAAAGCAGGATCATGAAGTGAAAGAGCTTCGTAAGGAGGGAGTGGATGCAGCTTTCAACCTCTATGGCGAAGCTGGCCTGGCCTTTGCGAGGCATACCTTTCAGGTGCTGGAGCAGCAGCGGCCCGATTTGGTGAACACTTGGAAGGCTGCGGGTGAGATGAGGGAGGAGTGATAGTGGAGCAAGGACATTCCTGTCCTTGTTAGAAGTGGGAAACGGTTGAGTTCAAGGACAGGAATGTCCTTGCTCCTGTCACTATCGAAAATCGACTTCGTCGAATTGGGGGGCGGATTGGCCGGTGCTTTCGAGGCGGAGGGTGTTGGCGCCCGATTGAATTTTGACGGGGATTTTGGCGGTTTGCCATTTGTCGCTGGACCAGAGGCGTGGTGAGGGGAAGGACTTGCCGTTGAGGGTGATTTTGAGAGGAGTTTTTCTTCCTTTTTCGGTTTTGAGGTAGCGAATGTGAAGAGTGGCGTCGCCGGGAGGGCCGTCGTTTTCTTGGTAGAATTCGAGGAAGCCTTCCTTGCCGTCAAAGTCGAGGTAGCCCTTGCCATGGTAGCCTTCCATTTTCGTGATAACGGTCGCGCCTTTGAACTTGGCATCTTCGGCTTGGAGGGCGGTGGGGGAGGCGTTGTTGGTGGCTTCGTTGGGATCGGCCCAGTGGAGTCCGAGCTTGGGTCCGAAGGTCTCTTCGAGTTGGAGGATGGTTTCCTGGTTGCGGAGGACAATTGCTTTCACAGTGCAAACTGGGGGTGTTTGGAAAGGGCCTACATAGCGCGCGCTAGAGGAAGTGGGTTCGCTGCCGTCGAGGGTGTAGTGGATTTGGAATTCGCCGCTGGTGACTTCTCCGTTGGTGATGTTCTTGATGTCGATGGCGGCGAGGTTGGAATTGAGTTGGCGGCGTTCCCCGAGGATAGCCCCGAGGGTTAGGTTGTAGTTGTTGTTCGGAGATTGCAGGAAGAGGCGGGCTTTGCCCATGAAAGCGCGGCGCTTTTTGGCGACAGGAGGAGCGGGGTCGGCGGGGTGCCCGTTTTCGAAGGAAAGGAGGTGAGCGTCTCCGCTGAGGTGGGCGAAGATGAGGTTTTCGCCATAAGGCTGGAACACTCCGCTAGCGTCAACGGTGTCGATGGTGATGAGGTCGTGATTCGGAACGGTTTTGTCGATGGTGGCTTTCAGCCAAGTTGGTGCAGTGGCGGTGATGTGGCCGTTTCGAGCCACTTCCTTGCCACCGTTTCGAGCGATGGCAACGAGAGTGCCGGGTTGCCACGGGACCATCCAGTCGCATTGCATTTCGAGGGCCTTGGTGCCGGGCTTGTCGATGCCGAGAGATTTTCCATCGAGGAAGAGTTCGACTTCTTCGGCGTTGGAGTAGGCTTGCACGGGAATGAGGGTTCCGAGCGGAATTTGGTGATGGGTCCAGTGAGGAAGGACGTGAATCATGGGCTCGCTGGTCCATTGACTTTGGTAGAAGTAGAAGAGGTCTTTTCGAAAGCCGGCGAGGTCGTTGGTGCCTCCGGCAAAGGCGTGGAAGGGCCAACCGCCGTGGACATAGGAAGATTCTCCGGGGTAATCGAAACCGGTCCAGCGAAAGGCGCCTGCGATCCAAGGAAGGTCGCGCACTTTTTCCCAGTGTTGGCGAGCGCTGATGCGGACGGTGCCGTTGTCGTAGGAGGAATTGAAAAATTGCTTGCGATTGGCCATGGCCTCGGGGGCGAGGAAGGCGTTGGGGAAGACTTCTTTCTCGGTGAGGTCGGGGATGAAAAATGGCTGCTGCCGCTTGTTCGGGTAGCCGTCGCGATACCAGGTTTTCGATTTGTAGAATCCGCGCACTTGCCAAGTGTGGGTCGCTTCGGTGGCAATGAAGGCGCGGTCAAGGGGGCCGGTTTCATAGAAGGATTTTTTCTCGGAACCGCCGTTGATTCCAATGACGTCCATTTGGTTGCGGCCGGAATCTCCGGAGGTGACAGGACGGGTACCGTCTAGGCTGTTGACGAGCTTGACGAGTTCGGGAGCGACTTTGCCATGGGTCTCGTTACCGACGGACCAGATGACGATGGAAGGATGGTTGCGGTCGCGAAGAACCCACTCTTTCAGATCGCGTCGCCACCATTTGTCAAAGTGAAGGGCTCCGTAGTCCTCGGGGGCTTTTTTGAGCCAACCATCGAAGATTTCGTCCATCACGAGGATGCCAAGTTGGTCGCAAAGGTCGTAGAAGAAGTGATGATGGGGATTGTGGGCAGTGCGGATGGCGTTGCAGCCCATCGCTTTGAGTTCGCGGAGTTTCCATTCGAGGAGTTCGGGAGTCCAAGCGCCTCCCACGGGGCCGCCGGTGAGGTGTTCGCAGACGCCGCGGAGCTTGGTGACCTTGCCGTTGAGGTGAAAGCCGGTGTCTTTGTCCCACTTGATGGTGCGGATACCGAAGGTGACTTTGTTGGTGTCGACTGCTTGGCCGTCTTTGGTGAGGGTCAATTGGGCGGTGTAGAGAGAGGGGGAGTCGAGGTCCCAGAGTTGGGGGTTGGGAACAGTGAGGCGGGTTGTTTCGTCCTTCTTTGGAGTGGAGTTGGAGGTGGCGACCACTTTGCCGCTGGGGCCTTGAATCTCGATGCGGAGTTGGAGGCCGGTGGGGTCTTTGATTTGGGTTTTGATGGCGACAGTCGCTTCGGTGTCGTTGATTTCGGGGGTGGTGACGAAGGTGGTGTCGTGAAAGAAGAAGTGTTCGGGATGGGTCGCGATCAAGCGCACCGGGGCGTAGATGCCGCAGGGATGATACCAACGGGTGGAAGGCTCGCGGGAGTTATCGACGTGGACTTCGATGGTGTTTGAGCCCTCGCGGAGATGTTTGGTGAGATTGTAGTAGAAGGGGATGTAGCCGTAGGGTCGGGTGCCAAGCTTTTTGCCGTTGATGGAGACGGTGGAGTTGCGATAGACGCCATCGAAGTGGATGGAGACTCGCCGGCCGGCAAAGGAGTCGGGGAGCTCGAAATCTTTGCGATACTGGCCGACGCCTCCGACGCGGTAGCCGCCCTTGTCTTTTTGCACGCCATCCTTCTGGGGGCCCATTTCCCAGGACCAATCGTGGGGGAGGGTGACGGTTTGCCAACCTTTAGAGGTCTGACTTTCATGGCTGAACTGCCATTCGCCCATGAGGGGGATTTCCTCGCGAGCTGAGAGGAGGGGAGATAGGAAAAGGAAAGAAAGTAAGAGCCTCAACATGGGAGGAAAGCTGTCTTTTCTCACTTGGAAGGGAAAGAGGAAATTTTGGGTCTCTCGGTGAGACTTGCTCATGAGTCACGCTACTAAGAAGGGGTGTAGGGAGCGAGGAGCGTCGAATTCAGACGAATGGCATTGAGATAGGTGAAGAATCAGGAGATAACGAAAAAGTGGCCGCAGGGCTCAGGAGCGTGGATTTTTAAGGCGCTGGGGTGGAAATCGCTCAGAGGAGGGCGGACGAATCAATACAGGAACAGTGGATTCGCAAACGAACAGGCCTACCCTTAACATTATTTATTTTAAGGTGGCGGCTTGGAAAGACCGCGCTCCCATCTCCTTGCACTCGGCACGACAGAGTGGCTTAACACAGCACAGTGCCATTCGAGTTCAGTCGTCGAAGACTACGGGTTGAAGGATTTTGGAGGGTCGGAACCGTTTGTGGACGACTGAAGTCGATCCTCCTATTTGGATGGGCGTTTGACCCTGTTTCGAAGCATTTTTGAGAAGGAAGGGATTGGGGCTTGGCATCATTGGGGACTTTGCCCACCTTCGCGGAGTCCGGTTCACTGAAACATAGTTTTGAGCGATTTTCTGAAACACGAGTGCGGGGTGGCGGTAGTGCGTTTGCGCAAGCCACTGCAATATTATTACGATAAATACGGCACCGCTTTGTGGGGCTTCAACAAGCTCATGCTCCTGATGGAGAAGCAGCACAATCGGGGCCATGATGGCGTCGGAATGGGCTGTGTGAAGCTGGGGATGCCGCTGGGGGAACCTTATATTTTCCGCAGGCGTGATGCGGCGAAGGATTCTCTCGCGGGGATGTTCCGGCGCGAGATGAAGAAGTTCAATAAGATGGAGCGTCGGGAAATTCTAAATACCAATGATCCCGCTTCTATCAAAGAGAAGTTTGAGTTCGGGGGGGAGGTCCTGATGGGGCACTTGCGCTACGGGACCAGTGGTGAATTTAGCGAGGGGTCTTGCCATCCTTATCTTCGTCGCAGCAACTGGCCGACTCGGACGCTGTTGGTTTTGGGCAACTTTAACATGACCAATGCGGGAGAGTTGAATCGCAAGCTCATTGAGCGGGGGCAGCATCCGATTTTTGGCACCGATACTCAGACTGTGTTGGAGGAAGTGGGTTTTCATCTCGATGAGGCGCATACTGATATCTATCGGCGTTTGCGGGATTCGGAAGAAGTCGATGGGCAGAGCCGGCAGGACTTGATTTCGGAGGAACTCGATATTGGAAAGATCGTCGCGGAGTCGGCGGAGCAATGGGATGGCGGCTATACCATCGCGGGAGTGGTGGGAAATGGCGATATGTTCGTCACTCGTGACCCGCGCGGGATTCGGCCTTGTTTCATGTATATGGATGATGAGGTCATTGCGTTCGCGAGCGAGCGGGTGCCCTTGATGACGGTCTTTGAAACCGAGCAAGAGGATATCGAAGAGGTCCCTCCCGGTGAGGTGATTACGGTGGACCGCCACGGTGAAATGAAGCGTTCCAGCTTTCGCAAAGACGAGAAGCCTTCTCCTTGTTCCTTTGAGCGCATCTATTTTTCCCGAGGAAATGATCCGGGCATCTATAAAGAGCGCAAGGCGATGGGGGCGGCATTGGTGCCCCAGATCGTGGAGAGCATCGGTGATAACTTTGAGAAAGCGGTGTTCTCCTTCATTCCGAATACGGCGGAGACGGCTTATTACGGTTTAATGGATGGATTGCGGCTCTATCGGCGCGACCAAGTGAAGACGCAGATTGCGGCTGCGGTCAAGGCGGGCGAGGTGACGGATGAGTTGCTCGATGAACTCATCATGAAGAACTGGCCACGCGGAGAAAAGGTGGCTCACAAGGACATCAAGATGCGGACCTTTATTTCGCAGGAAAAAGGGCGGGCCCAATTGGTGTCTCATGTTTACGATATTACTTACGGTCTCGTGAGTGAGGAAGGAGCTCTCGTGGTGCTGGACGATTCTATCGTGCGCGGGACGACGCTTAAGAAATCGATTCTGAAGATTCTTTCCCGTACCAAGCCCAAGAAGATCGTGATTTGCTCGACTGCGCCGCAGATTCGCTACCCCGATTGCTATGGCATCGACATGTCAGAGATGGGGAAATTCATCGCCTTCCGAGCGGCGGAAAGTTTGCGCAAGAAGCGGGGGCAGGCCTCGGTTTTGGAAGAGGCTTATCAACAGTGTAAAGTTGAGATGGCTAAGCCGGCGGAAGAGCGGGTCAATGCGGTGAAGGCGGTTTACGAAGGATTGAGTCCAGAAGAAATTTCGGCGGAGATTGCCTTGTTAGTGACACCGGAGGAGATGAGTTGGCATGGCGAAATCGAAGTGATTTATCAAACGATTGAGAACCTTCACGCCTCCATTGATGAGAAATCGGGCGATTGGTATTTTACGGGTGATTATCCGACCCAAGGGGGGGTTGCGGTCGCGAATACGGCCTACATGCACTATTACGAAGGCAAGGATGGGCGGAGTTACGATTTACCTTTGTAGCTTCCTTTCTTGCGTTCCAAGACGGCGACCACTCCAAACCAAATTCCGACCAGTAACAGAGCATCGACCTCGTTGGGCTTTTGGGTCGTGGCGTTCATTTGCGAGGGAACGGGAGTGGCGCGAACAATGGTGGTAAAGTCGAAGTTGCCCACTTCGTCCTGCATTCGGAAAAGTGCCGAACCGAGGCAAAATCCGACAATGGCGGGGAGGAGCCATTTGGGTTGCTGCCATTTGACCATGGCGGCAGTGAGAAGGGCAGCGGCGAGGTAGAAGAAAATCCAGAACCAGGCGTCGTGATTGCCGTATTGCTCGGCATCGTTGAACTGCCAATACATCGCGAGCAGGAAAAGGAGGGAGAAAATGATTTTGGCGATTTTCATAGGAGGGTGATTTCTGCTCAAAGACTACGGGGTGGGGACCGTGATTCAATCAACGAGCTCGGCAAGAAAAGGGTTTGGCCTGAGGCGGTTTTCGGTGAATATTCTCTCGATGGCTGATGTGAATGTTCTCTTTGTCTGCACAGGAAATACCTGTCGCAGTCCCATGGCCGAGGGTCTCTTTCGCAAGGCTTCGGAAGGGAAGGGCTATCAGGTGTCGTCGGCAGGGGTGTCGGCTTATGGAGGATCAGCGGCCAGTCCTGAGACTCTCGCGATTCTCGCTGAGAAAGAGGCTCCTATCGACGGCTTCGCCAGTCGGATGGTTGATGAGGATATTTTGGAGGAAGCTTCTCACGTTTTTTGCCTGACGAGTGGGCATCTTCATATTCTCCAGCAGATGTTTCCGGAGCATCAGGACAAACTCTTTCTCGTGACTGAGTTTGCGGAAATCGATGGCCAAGTGGGCGGAGACATCAGCGATCCGATTGGCTGTGGTCGCCGGGCCTACGAGGACGTGGCGCAGCAGTTAGAGGCTTCGATTGGCGGGATTTTAGGTTTTCTGAAGGTCGCGGCGCAGTCTGAAAAGGACCAGTAGGGTGTGACGCTCCAAGCGATGGGCTTCTGTTAGCGCATTCTACTGTGGATAGCTGACCTCGGGTGCTCGGCGCGCCTCGAAGCGGTAGAAGACTTTGGGAACGTCGATTGTGTTGGAGTTGAGGTTGATGAGGCCGCTGGAGAGGTTAGAGGAAGAATTGACGGGGCCGAAGGGGTTGGCCTCAATCAGATCGGTGCCATCATAGAGTAGGAGGTCTTGGAAGCTCCCGGGTTCCAAGGTGAGGCTACGGGTGACCACCCAATGGCTATTGGCGGGGGCGGTGGGACTGACGCCGAGGGTGAAGTTTGCGAACCTGGTGGCCAAGGTTCCAGGAGATTTTCCGGCGCTGACCAGGGTGAAGGCGTTGGGGTGACAAGGGTCTGCGATATTGGGGTCAGTCCCGAGGAGGAGTTCTGCTCCGTGAGAGGTTCCGTCGCCATCGAGGTCGCTTTCCCAGACCGCGGTTTCGGTAGGAGTGTAGAAGGGGGCAACAGGAGTTTCGTAGGCACCGAGGGCAATGGCAGGGCCTTGGAGGCGGGAGTTACCAGCGGCATCCACAGGATTCGAGGCTATAAAGCTAGCGAAGGGAAGGGTGCCCGCATGCAGCAGGGGAGAACTCGTCGTTAACCTCAGGTCGCCGCGCAGAGTGGGTGCTTCGGCAGCTGAGATTTCGACTCGGAAGCGAGGATTGTTAGCCGAATCCGTGCCGTCGAGGTTACCGGTCCATGAAGCTGTTGCGGTGGGTTCTTCCTCGAGATTGATGCCATCGACCAAGCAGTTTTCGAAGCTGTTGAGGAGTCCGAACGATGGGATAGGCTCAGTGAAATTATTATTTCCTTCCGCAGCGCGATTTCCCCAGAGGACAGTGTTGATGTAGTCCGCAACGCCATCAACGCCGCCGCCCAGTACCGCCGCGAAGTTGCCTTGTATCGTGCAGTTCGTGAAGTCGACCGTGGAGCGAAATTGTCCCGCATCGGTTAAGCCAATATTCCGCCCGATGGCACCGCCGAAGAGGTCGGATCGATTGCCTTGCATCACGCAATCGCGGAATTCGCCATAGGCCCCGGCTCCGATATAGACGGCTCCACCTTCGCTGGTGGCGCTATTCCCTTTGAAAGCGCAGTCTTCGAATTGAAAGAACATGGTGGGGAATCTTGCAGGGATGGCACTGTAGCTGCCACTGTCACTATGAAACATGACCGCGCCTCCAAAACCGGCGCTGTTAGAGAGGAAGAGGCAATTCTCAAAATAGTGAAAACCGGAGCCTCCAATGCCAGAAGTTTGCTCTTGTCCAAACACGAGAACCGCTCCTCCCCAAGCGGCGGCAGTGTTTCCTTCGAAGCGACAATTGCGCACGTTCGAGAAGGTTCCTGCTGGAATACGGAGTGAAGAGCCTCCCGGTTGATATCCGCCGAATGTGGTGCTGGTGCTGGCGTTGTTCCGGAAGATACAATTCTCCACGAGGTGGATGTTTCCGAGGATGATTACTGAGTTGGAATCGACGGAGTCTTCGATGATGAAGCCGTCTAGGACTCCGGGGACATCGTTGGTGGGGCGGCCGGTGAATGATTCGACGGATCCGCTGTCGAGAAAGCGATTGTAGTTCTCGATGCCGCCCATGAGAAGGGTTTCGTGTACCTTTGGTTGACGCAGGGCGAAGGTAGAACCTGCCTTGGGGAAGCCACCGAAGAGTTGCAAGCCGGCGGGGGCGAGGATTGCTTGCGAATAGTTTCCCTTGGCCACGTAGATGGAGGTGGCTCCCCGGATAGCAGTGAGGTCGGCGGGGAGATCGCGAAGGGCGTTGGCCCAATTGTCGCCAGTTTCGGCGAGGATTGCCGTTTCATCAACATAGATGCGGTGGTGCTCGTGGGGACCGATGTCGATGCTACTGCCGCGAATGCGAAGGGAGTTGTTGAGGTCTTTTGTCGTTGTGTTGGCAGTGCTGAGCCCAGCATCGATGCAGTTTGACAAGTGGCTAGGAAGGGCTCGTTCGAGGGGCGGAGATCCGAGTAAGTCGGTAGCGGTATCGAAGCGCACCAGAAGGGGGTCGTTGGCGGTTAAATTGCCATTGAGATTGCCAGTTCCGGCAGGATTCATCCCTTGGATGAGGCAGTGGGAAAAGGTCGCGCCGGAGCTGCTATCGATTTCGATCCAATCGAGGTCGAAATTGTTGTTGGGGTCGTATCCCCAAGCGAACGAGTTGGTGGCAGTGAGAATCGAGTTGTTCAGAATCTGGATGTCATGGTCCTCATTGCTAGAGCGCGAGCGGGTGAATCCGCAATTGACGAGAGAGACGGTCGAGAAGTCCGCGATGATGGCTCCGTCACGCAGACCACCGAATTCGGTGTTCACGGCAGTGAGAGAGCCATTGGTGATCTGTATTCCTCTGGAGCGGTGGAAGCAGGTGTCTTCTAGTGAAATATCGGCATTGCTGCCTGAGATACTCGCACTGGAAAAGGAATTAGAGCTGACTCGGGCTCGGTAAAGGGAGAGATCGCTTCCTCCGGTGTGAACGCCGCCTAACAGTTCGCTATCGTGTATCTTGACCTCGCCGAGACTTACCGTGCGGATCGCTGACCCTAGACCGGCGAGAGAGGCAGGTTCGCTGGCTCGCCCGGTTCCAATGTCCAAGTTAAAGAGGGTGGCACTTCCTTGCAGTGAGAGGAGTGTTTGTGCTCTCGAGGCGAAATCTCCCGTCGTGAAGAGGTAGGGCCGAAGCCTGGTGGTTCCTTGTCTTCTGACTAGAGGTTGTGTGGGAGTGACGTCGGTGGGATCGTCACCAATCTGAGTGCTGGGAATTTTTGCAGAAGAGGACCCCAGTTGGGTGCCAGGCCGGACGACGAGACTTTCATTCAGCAGATCGTAGTTTCCTGCAGGTAGGTAAACGACGTCGAAGGGCTCGGCGATGGCGAGAGCTGCACGAAGACCGCTCACATCCCCAGCGCCGATGATGAACTTTTGGGCCAAATCAGGTCCTAGTAAGAGCGGATCGGAATTGGCGACGCTGGGAGAAGGGTAGACGAGGTGGAGGTCGCCGCCCGTCTGGGGGGAGGCGAGGGGATCGAGTTCGCTGGCTACTTGGATCGTTGGACCATTCATACCGTCGAAGAGGAGAGGGGCTTCTGGAAAATTATGCAGGTAGCTCGTCTCGTCGATAAAGTCGATAAAGGTGGCCGCAGTTCGGGGAGGAATGAAGGCCGAGGCGGAAAGGGTATTGGTGACTCCGCTGGCGGAATTTTGCCAAATCCAAGTGCCGCTCACCTCGGGTTGGCTATTGAAGCTCATAGCAAACCCGCCACCGTCTCCACCTGCGGAGTTCCCGTGGAAGCCACAATGAATGATGTCAGGTGAGGCTGCTAATATCCACAGACCGCCTCCATTGTCATTGGCTGCATTTCCTTTGAAGCGACAATTCTCAAATACGCTTCCTGCGCTGCTGGTGGAGACCGCGCCGCCATCATCGCCAGCACTGTTTCCCTCGAAAAGACAGCCTTCGAACGAGGAGGGTTGCCCGCTCTCTAACAGAGCGCCCCCGTCTTGGGATGCTGCGGCGTTGTCGCGAAAGGTGGTCGAGGTGACCCGGTGGCCGGGTAAGGAGGTGATGAGATAAGCTGCCCCGCCGGAGTCGCTGGCATTGTTGCCATCGAAGAGTGACTCGTTCCATTCTCCAGAGGTGGAGAGGCCATAGATAGCTCCACCTCGGAAGGCGGCGTTGTCGTCGAAGGTGGTGTTGCTCAGATGGACCGCCGAGGAAGAGGCGTAGATGCCGCCGCCCTTGCCAGCGGCGTTGTTCTCATTGAAAAGGCAATTCTCAATGCTGGCGGCACTATTGCTTCCAAGGTAGATTCCTCCAGCATTCGTCGTGGAGGTGTTTTGGAGCAGAGAGGAGTTACGGAGAAAAAGCTGGGCTTCACTGGGAGCGTAGATGGCTGCGCCTCTCTTATCGGTCGCGCCCTCGGTGTTTCCGCGAATGATGGTGACCCCGTCAATCACGCCGAAGGATTTTTGAGGAATGGTGACGACATGGTGGGAGTCGTCGCTGATGGTGTTTCCGTTTTGCAAGAGGTCGCCGGAGAGAGTGGTTTTGTGAAAATTTGGGTCCCGTTCTTTAGGCAGGCCACCTCCGGCTGGGTAGCCGCCATAGAGAAAGATGTCGTCTATAGTGAAGGTGTCCGAGCGCTTGTCTGTCTCATCCGGGTAATAGTCTCCCTTCGCGAGCAAGATGTGCTGGCCGCGCGCGCTCACAATGAGGGCCGCTTCGAGGGTTTGGAAGGAACTTGCCCACGAAGCTCCGTTGCCGCCTGGGCCTGCAGCTTGATCGACGTAAATATAGCCACGGTGTTCAAAGCAGCCTTGGTCGATAGACGCTCCGCGAACACGAGGATTGTCAGCCAAGTCTAGAGTGCCCGCGTCGGGTGCGGCGACCCCGGCGTCGATCGAATCGGAGTCGAGGCCCAGGCGAAGGAGACCGCGGTGGCTTGGGATTTCATCGTTCTGGAGTTCTTCGATAAACTGGGGTGAGACGGTTGCGGTGGGGGTCTGACGCATGCAGTTGGTGTATGAGGCTTGGGCTTGGAAATGTTGCACTCCACCAGGCGTGACGAAAGGGGGCTCTAGAAAAATTCCGTCACTCCCTTCCTCTGCGAAGAGGTAACTACTATCTAAAGGGTAGTTGTTCCAAAAAATGCAATTGGTAAAGGAGAGGTTCGATCTTTTATTGATCTGTGTATTAGGGAGGGCGACACCAATGTTTCCATTCAGAGCGTAAATCGCAAACGCGTTTCCTTGGAAGGTGCAATTCAAGAACGAGGGTTTGGCACCATCCACGAAGACGGCCTCGTCAGAATTTCCAGAGAACTGACAGTTGATGAAGAGAGGAATCGTAAATGAGGACTTATGGAGTGAAGTCATTCTCACTCCAATGGAATTGTTAACGATGAAGCATTGCTCGATCGTCCGCTCGCAAACGGCCCCTGCCGAGCCGTGAAAATTGATTCCTATGTCTCCATTTCGGATCTCAAAGCCATCTAGGGAGGTCAGGTTTCCTGAGGTGATACTAACGACAGTTAGTGAGTTCGTTCCTACGAATTCAGTGGGGTTTCCTTTTTTTGCTGGGATATCGTCCTGCGTGATGTCTCCCGAGAGGGTCGTGCGGTTATGATAGGGGTCGCGGGTGCTTGCACTCCCACCTCCTGCCGGATAGCCACCAAAGAGGATGGCGTTTTCAGGAATGCTAAAACGGGCGGATGAGTCATTGTTCGTGGTGCTCCCTCCCTCGTCTGGGTAGTAGACGCCTTCTGCCACGAGAATGCTGGATCCGAAGGATGGCACGGCCGCAAGAGCGTCTTGGAGATTGTTGTAGGCATTCGTCCAAGAGGTGCCGTTGTTGCTCCCGGTGGCGGAGGCGTCCACGTAGATTTGCGCATTGAGACTAAGGCAGGAGACCAAAAAGACGAGAAGGCTGCGGGCGGTGATGTGTTTGAGGTGAGAGGGAGTCATGGAAGGATAGGAGTGCGTTGTTAGGGCGGGGGTTCTGGTCCCTTTAGATCCAAAACCGAATAATGATTACATCTTTTTTTTCTATGGGCGAGGAGCAAGGTTGCGAGTTTCCTTGGTGGTCTCTCTTTGATTCGGTTGTCTTGATTGTTAAAATCGAGGAGTAGAAGCTTCTGCGGAAATGGGGGAAGAGAGGGTCAGGCTATCGATGATTGCGCGGAAACTGAAAGTCCGGATTGGGCCGGGGTGCGGTCTCGAAGGTCGCCATCGCGGGATGGGTGAGATTGGTGGGGAGACTCCCGGGGAGCAGTTCTTTTTTTCCAAAGAGGAGTGCTTTGGCATCGTCGATGGCTGGCAGTCTCTCAACGGTCGCCTTCTCACCGGTGACCACGAGGGCTCCTTCGGGACCGGCGTAGAGGCTGTTCTCGATGGTGATGGCGAGTTGTTTCTTGGAATTTCGGAGGTTTCCTTGGTAGTCGAAGATGACTGCTTCGGTGGCATCGAGGAGGCTGTCGCGTAGGGTGAACCGGGTGGGTCGGAAGTCGTTGTGGCTGGATCCTGCGAGGAAGTAGTTGCCTCGGAAGATGATTTTTTCAGCTATGATATCGAACTCTGACTGTGGGCTGCGGGCACGGAGGTGAACGCCGCAAGAGCAGTTGAAGAGGCAATGCTTGAGGGTCAGGTTGCCATTGCGGAAGGGGCGGGTGTATTTGGCATCGTAAAGCACGATGGCTCCCATGGTTTGTCCTTGGAAGGTGCAGCGCTCGACTGTGGTTTTGTCAATCGAGAGCGCGGTGAGCGCCCAGAGGGGCTTGATGTCGGTGGCCGCTCTGGCATCGCTGAGGAAGGAGCAGTCAGAGACGGTGAGGGTCTCGGCATTGCGGGCGATGAGGATGGATTTTTCGCCTGGAAGTCCATAGTGCTTGAAGTGGATTCCTTCGAGAGTGGTGTTGCCGTTGATTTCCAATCCAATGAGGGCTCCGCGAATGATGATTTGGGGCTGGGTTCCAGGGGCCGCTCGCAGATGCAATCCGATGCCGGGCTCGGTGATGATGCGTTCTTGGATGAGGAAGGTGCCGTCCAATTCGAGGATGGAGTTAGGGGGAGATTCGTGGATGGCTTGGGCGAGGTCTGCGTAGTATTTTCCGGTGTCAGGGACGAAGATTTTTTGAAGGGATGATTTTTTAGATTTTTGGTGTTGTTTGTTTTTGGATCCGTTGGTGAGGAAGTGAACGCCGGTGAGAATGAGGCCCAGTGCGATCAGGCCTGCTGCGGCGATGGCGATGGATTTGAGGAGGGGCTTTCGACGGGCGGAGCGTTCGCGCAGTGCGGTGAGAATCTCGGGGCGTTGGGAGGGTTTTTTCTGGAGGCAGTCGTGAATGAGTTGGGAGAGCCAAGTGGGGAGGCCGGGACGGATGCTGGGGAGGGGAGTCGGTTCTGTGGTGGAAATTTGATGGAGGACTTGGGTGCTGGATTCACCGGGAAAGGGAGGGTGCCCGGTGGCGCAATGGTAGAGAACGGCGCCCAGTGAAAAAATGTCGCTCCGACTATCGAGGGGCGCTCCGTGGGCTTGTTCGGGAGACATGTAGCGCGGGGTGCCAGCGAGGGCTTGGCCTTGGGTGAGGCTGGGGTCGTCGGTGGCGCGGGCGATGCCGAAGTCGGCCAACCAGATTTGCGCGCGGTCGCTACTGAGGAGGATATTGGCGGGCTTGATGTCGCGATGAATGAGCCCCTCGCGATGGGCGAGTGCGAGGGCTTGAGCGACCTTGGTGGCGAGACGTTCGATGAACTCGGGCGTGGATAGAAAGGGTTCTTTTGCGTCGAGGGCATCTTGTAAGGTGCCGCCTTCGACATAGCGCATCGTGAACCAGGGGATGTCATCGGCTTGTACCTGATAGACGGGGAGAATGCTTTCGTGTTGCAGGCTGGCCATCGCACTGGCTTCGCGGAGGAAGCGCTCGCGGGCGGTGTCTTGGGTTGCGAAGACGGGGGAGAGAATCTTGATGGCGACGAGGCGGTCGTTCTTCGGGTCGCGAGCTTTCAATACTATGGCCATCGCGGTAGTGGCGACGACTTCGAGGACTTCCAAGCCTCCCAAGTGACCGAGCAACTCGGGTTCGTCGGAGGGAGTGAGGAGGTCGACCCAGCTCGTGATACCGACGGCGTTCGAGGCTTGGTTCGTGAACTGTTTTTTAAGGGTTTCGATGAGTTCGCCCACTTCGGGAGAGGTAGTGTGGGCGGCTTCCTTGAGCAAGGGAGGGACGAGGGGATCAGGAAGTTCCTCGGGATGCTGCTCGAAGTAGAATTCGACCACTCGGGCTTGCTCGGCATTCAGGGTGCCCGCGATCCATCGCTGGATGAGATCGGAATCGGGGCGTTCGTTTTGCATGAGGATTGTCTGAAGAGATCTATGACGAAGGAGTGAGTGCGATAACAGGGTTTCTAACCTTGGGCTCCTTTTTCGGCGACGAGGTCTTCCTCCCAGCGCGCGGCATCAATGGATTGCAGTTTTTGCCGGAGACGCTGCACGACGCGGTATTTTTGCACCGTGACTGCGTTTTTGTTCATGCCCAGCTCCTGCGCGACCTGATCGGGGGATTGGTCCTCGATGGCGGTCTTGTAAAAAATGCTCCAGGAGCGCGGGGTGAACTCGGGCTCGATTTTGTCCATGGCCCAGCGGAGAAGCCGCAAGCGATAGTCGCGGTCCCAATCCATCTCTAAATCCTCATCTTGGGCCTGCTCGAGGAGAAAGGGTTCACTGGTGGTGTCTGGGGTGCGGCTGGCTTTGCGGAAATGGCCGTTGATAGCGTTGCGGAGAACGGTGAAGAGCCAAGCCTTGAAGCGTCCCTTGGCGGGATCGTATTGGAAGGTTTTCAGAGCCTTTGAGACGGAGAGAAAGACGTTTTGGACGATATCGGCGGAGTCTTGGGGTGCGATGGCCCTCTTTTGGCAATAGGCGAAGAGGAGAGGGGTGTAAATTTCGACGAATTCGTTCCAAGATGCCTGATCAGCCTTGTCGCGGAGACGCAGGAGCAGAGTGGCGCTGGTGTCGATGTCGTTGTTCAAAGCAGGGAAGGAGCGTTGCTCGGAGGCTAACAGTTCGAGAATAGGGGACAAGGGGGAAGCTCTCGGAGGGGTGGGATCATTGGAAGGGGGTGGCCCAGCTTTCGAGGTGAGTTTTCTTCATTGATGGGTCACGAAGAGACATTTACCTTTCTAGAGCAAAACCCCTTTTCTATTTGAGAGCCCTTCTTCCTATTCTAGCCATTCTTCCCTTTGTGCTTTCCTCGGCCTTGGGGGAGGTTCGAATCTCGGAGTTTGTGGCCTCCAACTCTGATGGCTTGAAGGATGACTTTGGCGACGAGCCGGATTGGATCGAAATCTATAATGATGGCGTATCGCCGGTTGACCTCGATGGCTGGAGTTTGACCGACAAGTCCTCTAATCTAGGAAAGTGGAGTTTTCCGGCGGTCACGATTGCCGCGAATGGGCGAATGGTCATTTTTGCCTCGGGGCGGGATCGAGCGATTGCGGGGTTACCTCTGCACACCAATTTTTCTTTGAGTAAAGGAGGCGAGTATCTTGCACTGGTAGAAAGTGATGGCACGACGATCGCGACCGAGTTTAGTCCTGAATATCCAGTGCAGGCGACCGATGTTTCCTATGGCAGCGAGGAGGGCTCTGCTACCGAAACAGTGGTCGCGCTGGAAACTCCGGGGCGGGCGGGAGTGCCGACGAGTCAGGCTCAGTTCAATTCCCAGTTTTCGGGTTGGAACACGAATTTGAGCGGGGCCTTTTCGGGGAGTGCTTGGACGGCGGTTAATTTGGGGGTGGGGTATGAGACGGGGACCGGAACTTATGGCGCTTGGATTGGGCCCGGAGGAGATATTCAGTCGCGGATGTTTGATGTGAATCCTTCGGCCTTCATTCGGGTTCCCTTCAATGTCACTGATGCGAATCAGATTGTGTCGGCTTCGCTGCGAATGCGCTGGGACGATGGCTTTGCGGCCTTTTTAAATGGAGCGCCAGTCGCGGCAGATCGAAACCCGAGTCCCGCGAACTGGGACTCGATTTCGACAACCACTCGCAACGACGGTCTCAATGACGAGCAGATCTATTTTGATGTCGACCTGAGTACGGCGTCTTTCAACGAGGGGGCGAATCTGTTGGCTTTCCAATGTTTCAATCGCACCGTTGATAGCTCTGATTTACTATTGCAGCCGGAGTTGGTGGTGACTCGGTCTTTCTCGGTAGCGGGAGCGCCGGTCTATTTTTTGAATCCTACTCCTGGGGAGAGCAATGGGCTTGGGGAGTCCGAACTAGCGCCCATCTTCGGGGAGGTGACTGAAGTTGCAGAAATGGCTCCAACGGGTAGTTCAGGTAGTCCGCCTCTGCAGGTGACTGCCGAAGTGTTCGAGGGCACGAGCGAGGTGCAATCGGTGACTGCGTATCATCGCACGATGTTCGGAGCGGAGAGTGCGGTGGTGCTCGTTGATGATGGCACGGGGGTTGATTTGGTCGCTGCGGATGGAATTTACAGTGGCGCGCTTCCTACTTCGCAGGTTTCGGAAGGGGAGATGTTTCGGTGGCGGTTTGAGGCGGTAGATGGGAACGCCAAGACTCGCACTTCGCCTCCATATTTGGACCCGCTGGATGCGGACCAGTACTATGGCACGGTGGCGAATGATCCTGAAGTGGCGCTTGCAAATTTACCGGTGTTGCAGACTTTTGTGGATGATGCTGCTGCTGTTGATACCCGCAGCGGTGATCGCGTTTCGTTGTCCTACTTGGGTGAGTTCTACGACAACGTGCAGATGGACCTGCACGGGCAGTCGACGGCTGGTCCGACTTTTCCGAAGAAAAGTCATGATTTAGATTTTAATAACGGAAATCGGTTCAAGTGGAGGGAGGGTGAGAGAAGAGTCAAGGACATCAATCTCATCACCAACTACGCCGATAAAAGTAAGGTTCGCAACACCCTTGGTTACGAATTTTACCGAGAGGTGGGGTCTGGGTATCATTATTCTTTCCCAGTTCGAGTAGAGCGGAATGGTTCCTTTTTTTCGGTGGTGGATTTGATTGAAGATGGAGATGACCGCTATCTAGACCGTCTGGGTCTTGATGATGAGGGTGCGCTCTATAAGATTTACGACAAGTTGGTGAACCCTAACAACTCAGCCAAGAAGACGCGCAAGGAAGAGGGGACGCAGGATTTGCAAGATTTCATCGACAGTATCGATACTTCTCTTAGCACAGCGGATCTAAGAAGGAACGCCTACGACAATATCGATATTGCGGCGACCATCAATCACCTCGTGGCCAACCAAGTGATCGGAATTACAGATACCGGTCACAAGAACTACTACCTCTATCGCGATACCGAGGGGTCGGGGGAATGGCGGCCTTTGCCTTGGGATGTGGATTTGTCCTTTGGGCATCGT
The DNA here is from genome assembly GCA_051251855.1 of Roseibacillus sp. Lineage (GTDB taxonomy): Bacteria > Verrucomicrobiota > Verrucomicrobiia > Verrucomicrobiales > Akkermansiaceae > Roseibacillus. The sequence goes on along the minus strand of JBPOGI010000004.1, from coordinate 255,966 downwards.
TGGAATAATCAGGATCTTTATTTTGACGATGATTTGATAACGGGGCTGATCCTCTTTAATACGAATCCGCTTTGGGAGCTGATTTATACCACGCCCGAGTTTCAGGATATGTGGGTGCGCCGCTTTGAGACGATGCGTCGTGAGTTGTTCCAGTCGGCCTCGCCGCCAGTGACTACGGATTGGGTGCGAAATCGAGTGATTGACGTGGAGTTGAGTATCAATCCGCCTGGGTTTTCGGATGCGGATCGAGATTTTAACGCCTGGGGTTCATGGGGAGATATGCAGAACTCGAGTGCGGCTTCGGCCCGAATTTATAACGAATGGCTGCCCCAGCATCGGGGAGTGATTTTTGGCTCGAACGCGAATCTTAACGGCACCTTCATTCCGTCGACTCAGGCTGCGACTCCCAATGTGATCATTCGATCAATGGATGAGAATCCTGCCTCGGGATCGCAGGACGAGGAATATGTGATCCTTCAGAATAATTCGGGAGCCTCGGTGGATCTCTCGGGCTGGACGCTGGAAGGAGCGATCGAGTATACCTTTCCGGCAGGAACGGTGATTCTAGCGGGGAGTGGTCAGAGCAGTTCCGGCTATCGGGGATTGCTCCATATTGCGAAGGATGCCGCCGCCTTTCGAGCGCGTGCTGCGGGGCCGACGGGGAATGAGTTTCGCTACGTTCAAGGTGGCTATTCGGGTCAACTCTCGGCGCGTGGGGAGCTTTTGACGCTGCGCAATGAAACGGGGGCCTTCGTGGACGACTTTACGGTTCCGTCGAATCCGTCTCCCGCTCAGCAATTTCTTCGAGTGAGTGAGATTTCGTATCATCCGACCGAGCCCACCTCGGCCGAGCTCGCGGTGACGCCTGCTTTGAATGAGAATGATTTTGAGTTTATCGAATTGGTCAATACGGGAAGTTCTCCTCTGGTGCTCGACGGAGCTTCTTTTGATGACGGCATCACGTTTACCTTTCCTGTGGGGACGACCTTGGGTGCTGGGGAGCGCATTATTTTAGCGAATAATCCCAACGCGTTATCGCTGCGGTATCCCACTCTCTCGGTGCCAGTCCTGGGGCCGTATTTTGGAGAGTTATCGAACTCGGGAGAGCGTCTCCAAATTGTCGATAGGGTGGGTGAGAACGTTCTCGATTTTTCCTATTCTGACCATTGGTATCCACCTTCGGATGGGGAAGGGTCTTCGCTTGTGCTGCGAGATTTGGCGACGGTCTACAATGCCTTCGATGAGCCGCAGACGTGGGGAAGCAGTATCGAGGCAGAAGGGTCCCCCGGATTGGCTGGAGGGGGGTTCCTCATTCACTTTAACGGATGGCAGGCGGAGAACTATCTCCCTGAGGAGCAAGCCTTTGGGCAGCCTGGGCATCCCGATGACGATAGTGATGACGACGGATGGTCGCTCTGGTATGAGTATGCGCTCGGAATGAATCCAAGTCTTGCGGATGCTCCGAGGTTTACTCCAGAAGCCAATGGTGATGCTCCCGGGGGGCAGTTTGGTATCCGTCTGGCTCGGCGACGTTTGACCTCCGATGTCCAAGTTGAGCTGTTGAGTTCGACTACTTTGATGAATTTTACTCCGGTTCTAGGAGCGGGCGAAGTCGGGTCGGTGGTTCTTGGACCCGAGTTGGAGTCAGTTCTCGTGCATGATTCTATGAGCTTCGAAGATGAGGAGAAAAATTTCTACCGGCTCAGGATTAGTCCGGTTTTGATTCCTTAGGCGTGGGTGGACTTGGTTTCGCTGGGAACAAATCCGCTGTTTTCGCTCAAAACTGGCCTGAAACGTCCTTTTCGCGGTTGCCTTTCTGGCCGGGAAGGGGCAGGGAAGGGGGGACGATTTGTCGATTCTATGAGCGAGGCAACATTCCCGAATATTAGAGTGGCTCTTGGAGCCGATCATGGTGGCTTGGAAATCAAAGCGGCTCTCCGCACTTACCTTGAAGGTGCGGGTTGCACGGTGGGAGATTTTGGCACCAATGAAGCAGATTCCGTTGATTATTCGGACTTTGCGAATGATGTCTGTCGCGCGATGACCGACGGCGGTTTCGATTTCGGAATTTTGGTCTGCAAAAGCGGGATTGGGATGTCGATCAGCGCCAACCGCTGGCAAGGCATTCGCGCCGCAAAGGTGAATTCAGTGGAAGAGGCGACTGTGACCCGTAGCCATAATGACGCCAATGTGCTGTGCATCGGTAACATGTATGCGGATACGTCTTTGGCCATCGAGATGGCAGAGGCGTTTTTGAAGACTGCTTTCGAGGGCGGGCGCCATGAGCGTCGCTTGATTAAGGGGTCGGGAAGTCGCCTCGCAGTGACTGATGGAAAAGTCTACGATATCATTGAAGGCGAGCACGGGCGTCAGCGTTCTCACGTGGAGCTCATTGCTTCGGAGAACTTTGCAAGCCCTGCGGTGATGGAAGCGCAGGGTTCTGTCCTGACCAACAAGTATGCTGAGGGTTATCCCGGCAAGCGTTGGTATGGTGGTTGTGAAGAGGTCGACAAGGTCGAGACCCTCGCCATCGAGCGTGCAAAAGAAATTTTCGGAGCCGAGCACGTCAATGTGCAGCCTCACTCAGGGAGTCAGGCGAATACTGCGGTCTACTTTGCGGTGTTGAAGCCGGGGGACCGTATTTTGACAATGGACCTCGCGCATGGCGGTCATCTGACTCACGGGCACCCTGCCAACTTCTCGGGCCGTCTTTATGATGTCGTTCACTACGGCGTTACGGAGGGCGATGAGACCATCGATTATGATGCCTTGGAAGCTTTGGCCAAAGAGTGCAAGCCGAAGCTGATTACGAGTGGCGCGAGTGCATACTCCCGGGTCATCGATTTTGAGCGCATGGGTGAGATTGCGAAGAGCGTCGGTGCTTATCTGATGGTGGATATGGCGCACATTGCCGGTTTGGTGGCGGCGGGAGTTCATCCCAGCCCAGTTCCTCACGCAGACTTTGTGACTTCAACCACGCACAAATCTCTCCGTGGTCCTCGCGGTGGCATTATTCTTTGCAAAGAAGAGCACGCTAAGAAGGTGGACGGCCGGGTTTTCCCTGGGGTTCAGGGGGGACCGTTGATGCATGTGATTGCGGCGAAGGCGGTTTGTTTCGGCGAGTGTCTCAAATCTGGTTTCAAGGAATACCAAGAGCAGGTCGTGAAAAACTCTGCCGCACTTGCCAACCGTCTCGGGTCTCATGGCCTGCGTATCGTTTCAGGTGGGTCTGATAACCATGTCTTCATGGTCGACCTCCGCCCTATTGAAATCAACGGCAACGAAGCGAGCATCACTCTCGATAAAGTAGGCATCACCGTGAACAAGAACGCGATTCCGTTTGATACTGGCAGTCCCATGAAGCCGAGTGGAATTCGGATTGGAACTCCTGCAGTGACCACGCGTGGAATGAAGGAAGCCGATGTTGAAAAGGTGGCTGATCTGATTTATGAGGCGCTCACCAACAAGGATGATGAAGCGAAGCTGGCGGATATTCAAAGCCGTGTCTTTGCTTTTAATAAGGCCTTCCCGATGCCCTACTAAGGGAAAAACTAAAAACGAAAGACCTAAAAACTAAATTTTCTGATTATGTACGACTTGATTGTGATTGGTGGAGGCCCTGCTGGATATATCGCTGCGATTCGCGCGGGACAGTTGGGTAAGAAGGTGGCTTGTGTGGAAGTGGAGCGTCCAGGAGGCACTTGTCTCAACTGGGGTTGTATTCCTACGAAGGCACTTTTGAAGAACGCTCACCTCTATCACCAGATGACTCATCAGGCGGCGGAGTTTGGAATGAAGTTCGACAATCTTTCCTATGATTGGAGTGAAGTGATCGGTCGTTCCCGTAAGGTGGCGGACCGTCTCGCGGGCGGGGTTGAGTTTCTTTTTAAGAAGAACAAAGTTGATTACATAAAAGGTTTCGGTTCTCTCGAAGGTCCCGGAAAAGTTGGGGTTGAGAAAGACGGTAAGAAAGAGATTCACGAAGCGAAGAACATCATCATTGCGACTGGGTGTAAGCCTCGCGAATTGCCACCACTTCCGTTTGATGGGAAAGCGGTGCTTTCTTCTAAGGATGCGATGACTTTGGCGGAGCAACCCAAGTCCATGCTCATCATTGGTGCGGGCGCGATTGGAGTGGAATTTGCTTATGTTTATAAGGCCTTTGGCACGGAGGTGACTCTGGTTGAGATGCAGTCGACCATTCTTCCGGTAGAGGACCAGGAAGTGGGTAAGGCGCTCGAGAAGTCCTACAAGAAGCTTGGGGTCAATTGTCTGACCGATACCAAGGTGACTCAGTTTAAGAACAATGGGAATAGCGTCACGCTGACCGTTGAAAATAAAAAGGGCACTCAAGAGCTGACGGCAGATACATGCCTCGTCGCGATTGGAGTGGCTCCGGTTCTTCCTGGTGGGGCGAATCCTGAGCTGGATGAGCGTGGCTACGTGAAAATGAACGAGCGCTACGAGACGAGTCAGAAGAACGTTTTCGTGATTGGCGACATTAATGGTCCTCCTTGGTTGGCTCATACTGGAATGTTTGAGGCGGTGCAGTGCGTGGATGGACTCTTTGTGGAAGGACACATTCCTCGTCAGGTGGAGAACTTCCCTGGTTGTACTTATTGTTATCCGGAGGTTGCTTCGGTTGGTAAGACTGAAGAGGCGCTCAAGGAAGAGGGTGTTGATTACAAGGTCGGCAAGTTCCCGTTCCAGGCACTCGGAAAAGCGCAGGCTATCGGCGAGACCGAAGGTTTTGTGAAGCTCCTCTACGGTAAGGAACACGGTGAGCTTCTGGGCGCACACATCATGGGTGAGAATGCGACTGACTTGATTGCCGAGATGGGCTTGGCGTTAGAGATGGAGCTGACCACCGACGAGATTCATGGCACCATTCATGCTCACCCGACCATTGCTGAGGCCATCCATGAGGCGACCTTGGATGCCGATGGGCATGCGCTGCACTTCTAGATACGGGAGCAAGGACATTCCTGTCCTTGTTTATTGAATTCAGGGACAGGAATGTCCCTGCTCCATAAATGAATCTCTCTAACTTTCAATCGATGGACCCACATCTTCTGGTGGGCTTGGTGAATACTGAGCTGCGTAACAATGCCAATAGCTTGGAAGACCTTTGTAAATCCCACGGTCTCGAAGAAGGGGAGTTGCTAGCATGTCTCGCAAAAGGTGGCTACGAGTGGCGCGCGGAGCAGAAGCAGTTCCGCTAGTTCTTCACTTCCACCAATCAGCGTCTTTTTCCCAATTTTTGGGAGGCTTCTCGTCTTTGGTGCGGGGAGTCGTCGGCTTCTTGTCGGGCTCAGGCTCTTCTTCAGGGAACTCCGGGAGGTCTAGATCGGCGTTGCGTTTACCATTGCGCGCCATCACTAAGAACATGGTGAGGAGTGAGCCGAGAGCGAAGGCAAGGATGGCGACCATGGTCAAAGCATGAGCATCGGCTGGGGCGATCGCGACGAGGCTTGTCATAACAGTCAAGAGACGGCCGAGGGTTCTAGGATGAGTCTCATGGGGATGAGGCTGGAGTAGTGGAAGCCGTGTCCTTGGAAAAAGGCCTGAGAGTCGTTGGAGAGCTTGTCGGCGAGTAAGGTGATGCGTTTAAAGTCCTTTTCGCGGGCGAACTCGACAACAGCCTCGACGAGTAGGGCCCCGTAGCCTTGGCCGCGGTGTTCGGGATGGATAATGACGTCTTCCATAATCAATACAAAGCCTCCCATCGCGGTGGAAACGGTGAAAAGCAAGTTGGCCATTCCAACAATGCGATCTTGGGCGCGAACGACAAAGATACGTCCCCGAGCGGGTTCTTCTAGGATGTGGCGAATCCCTTTCTCTTGAAGAGAAGGATCGGGAGTGAAATCATCCTGGAGGTCGAGTAAGTCCACAACCAAGTCGGTTAGAGCCGAGAGGTCTTCGATAGTAGCAGGTTCAATATGGACGTCCGGCGACACGCGGGATTGTGGGCAGAATATTCGAAAAAGAACAGGCTCGGTTTTGTAGCGGCCATCGATCTTGCTGCTTTTCTAAAATTGGGCAGAGTAGGGGGACCATGTCCCGTCGGCAGAGAAAGCGGAAGGCTTCAGTTTCATCTCAATCCTCCCCTAGTAAAAGTCCCTCAAAGGTAAAGTCTTCGGGCTCAGGGGGATGGTGGCTCAAGGGGGCCTTGGGCTTGTTGTTGGTGCTGATTCTTGTGTTATTAGGGGGCTTTGTTTGGTTGAAAGGCTATCTCCGCAGCGAGGAGTTCCGTCAGCAGTTGGGTCGAGAAATCGGTTCTGCGGTGGGCGGAAGGGCCGAGGTGGGGTTCCTCGAATGGCAAGGATCGAGAATGGAAGTGGGGGAGCTTTCGTTAATCAGTGCGAAATCGGGGGATTGGAAGGCTCGCGATTTGGCTGCGGAGATCGACTTGAGCGGTTTTTGGGACAAGGTCTGGATTGTTCCAAAGATTGAGATTCGCGAAGCGAGGAGTGAATGGGATCTTCGCGAGAAGGGGGCTGATAAAAGTGTTACTCAGGGGAGTTCTCGAAAATCTTCGGGTGAAAAGAAGAAGGGAGCGAATTGGCTTCCGAATCGTACGGAGGTGCACGAGGTCTTGGTGAGCGATTACGAAGGAGAGGTAAGGACGGAAGCAGGGGACTACTCTTGGGATGGGGTGAGCTTAAGTTGCCAACCTCGACAGCAATTTTCCAATATTGTGAACCTTGAGGGTGGGCGCTTGCAGACACCTCACGAGTGGGCCTCGTTGCTCCGATTGCAGACCGGGGCTTTGGCTCTTTCCGAAGAGGGATTAGAGGTTGTCGCCAGTGAGTGGACGGGCGATGATTTTGAGTCTTTGGAGGTCACCGGGTCTCTAGGTCGAGAGAGTGGGTTGAGCGCTTTGTTTGAAGACTGGGATTTGAAAACTCTTTTGCCGCTGAAATGGCAAGAAATTATAAGCGGGCGCCTGAGTGGAAGTGCTGATTGGAATCCTGAGGCGCTCGTGGGTGAGTTGGAGTTGAAGCAAGGGGTTGTGGAGGGGTTGCCTTTTCTGGATCGGCTTGCGGCCTACGCGGGCACGGCACGGTTGCAGCGACTGACTTTTGAGGAGGCTCGGGCGAAGGTGCGGAAGGAGGAAGACTCGTGGGAGGTTCGTGATTTGGAATTGTTTGATGAAGGTCTTTTGCGCGTGGAGGGAACGGTAGCTGGGCAAAGCGAGGCGCTTTCGGGGCAGTTGGAGGTGGGAGTGCCGCCGGGCTTGCTGGCGCACATCCCGGGTGCGGAAGAAAAGGTTTTTCTACCTGGGAAGAATGGAATGCTATGGGCGACTGTGAATCTCTCGGGGACGATGAAGAGTCCCAAAGAGGATCTGAGCGAGCGGATGATTCGGGCGGCGGGAGAGAGGATGTTCGAGATGATTCCCGAGACGGGTTTGTGGGCCCTGAGGTATAGTGGCGAAGCTCTCGACCAAGGAACAAGTCTCTTGCTAGAGAATCAGGGCTTGGTGCTGGAAGAGGGCGCGAAGGTAGTGGAAGAGGTGCTGGAACAGGGCAGCGGGGTCGTGGAAGAGGGTGTGAAGACTGGCTTCGGGATTTTGAATGGGATTTTGGGTGGGGACGAGTAGGGGGAGTTTTGGAGTGAGGTGCTGCGCACCGCACTCCAAATCGGGTTAGGACTCTTCCGTAGGAGCTTCAGTAGCTGCTTTAGGCTCTTCGGCCTTGGGTTCCTCGACTGCTGGCTCTTCGGTCTTGGGCTTTTCGGCCTTAGGCTCCTCTGCTTTAGGCTCCTCTGCTTTAGGCTCCTCTGCTTTAGGCTCCTCTGCTTTAGGCTCCTCTGCTTTAGGCTCCTCTGCTTTGGGCTCCTCTGCTTTGGGCTCCTCTGCTTTGGGCTCCTCTGCTTTGGGCTCCTCTGCTTTGGGCTCGGCAGGTTCGGTGGCTTCCTCGGCTTTGCTCTCTTCGGTCTTGGCTTCTTCTTTGGGCTCGGACTTTTCCTTTTTCTCCTTTTTGGGAGTTTCCACCACTTTAGCTTTCGCGAGGTGAATGGTGCTGTCCGCCATGAGAAGGACGAAGCCTTGGTTGAGGAGCCAGTGGAGGTCGTGGTAGTAGTTCCGCTTGGTCTCTTCGTCGGTCTTCTCAGGAAGGGTGCCATTCCAGAGGTCTTCGAGGTTCTTACCACTGTTTTCGGTGATCCACGCGAGCATTTGTTGAGGACGCTCGGCGAGTTGGATATCTTCGGGGACAGCATGAGGGCGGGCGGGGCCGGCCTTGAGCTTTTTCTTCCACTTAAAGACGGCCAGATGACGGCCTGAGAGCTGACGGCAGAGAATGGGAGTCAGCTTGGAGGGGTAGCGCCGCTCGTCGGCGACGGTTGCTTTGAGGAGAGTGAGAAGAGCAGGGGACAGGAGCTTGGCGGAGACGTTACCGGGCACCCAAGCACGGTCAATCTGAGCAAAGATGTGTTTGAAGTGGTGGTCGGCGAAGTGACGCTCGACGTCGCGACGGCTCTCGAAAAGCTGAATTTCCGGGGAGGGCTTCTCTTCTTTGACTGCAGGAGTCTCATCTTCGCTTTGAGGAGCTTCTTCAGCGGTCTCTGAGGTCGTTTCGGTGGCTTCAGTTGCAACTTCTTCGGTAGGCTCTTCGTTAGAAGATTCTCCGCTGGTGGAAGCTTCTTCTATTACAGCCTCTGTCGTTTCTTCAGTGGCTGGTTCTTCTACCGGAGTTGCAGTGGGAGCTTCGGCGACTGGGGCGGGTTCTTCTTCGGATTGAGGTTCGGAAGGAGGAGCGTCCTTGTCTGGGGCGTCTCCTTTGGATCCTTCCTTAGCCTCTTCTTCTGCGGCCTTGCGCTGGGCGCGGAGGTCGAGAATTTCTTGGGTAGAAAGCGGGCGAAATTGAGTCTTCTTGGTTTGTGTTTCCATCCAAGCGGCAACCACTTCCTCGCCGTTCTCGACGCGAATCTTGCGCTTGTAGTCTTCCAAGGACATGTGGGCGTAGCGCTCGGCATGCATTTGGGCTACTGCGGTGGGGTAGCTATGGTAGTTCGGAGGTGCGAGCCACTTGCCAGAGAGTCCGCACTTGGCGACAGAGGTGAAGTTTCCTTTGGGAGCTTCGACTTCGGTTTCGACTTGCTCGTAGAGCTCAGAAAGAAGGTTGGCTTGCCAAAAGTGCCGCACGGCTTCGTCTTTGGTGAGCCAAAGAGAGCCGTCGCTCTTGCAGCGGAAAAACTTGGTGCCCTTGGGGGCCTCGAAGGTGACGTTGAATCGTTCGCGAGCTCCCATGACGACGCGAGCGAGGTCAAAGACGGAGTAGGTGCGGCCGCCGCCTTGGATTTCTTTGGAGAGATTGTCGAGTCCTTCTTCGACGGGCATGACGCCTCCGTTAAAGCCTTCGGGAGCGGGGACTTCGACTCGTGGTTCGCGATGCTGATCACGACGGTCACCTCCGCGACGATCATTACTACGTCGATCATTGTTGCGCCGATCACCTCTTTGGTCGTTACGTCTGTCGTTACTTTGACGTCGATCATTGCTTTGGCGGCGGTCGTTTTGTCCGCCACCACCTTCGCGGCGCGGGCCTTTGCCACGACGATCACGGTTTTCGCGAGGACCGACTTCTTTCGAATAATCGCGGGCTGGGGTTTTGTCTTTTGCCCAAGCTGGACCGAAGTCCAAACCAGTCAAATCAAGGGGGCTTTTTTCCGCATCGCTCATGAGAACCTTCTGGCTACCAGAAAACAGCGCTTTGACCAATCTTTCCGCTTGGAAAATGTGATCGAGTTTTCTCTAGCGTGTTCTTCCATTTCATGAGTCGAAGAGAAAAAGCGGGGGTTCCGGTGCCTGAAAATGGAGTTTATTCGAGTGAGTTTGCCTTGGGGCGAATACTTCGGGGAGCTAGTCCAACTTTAGGAGACCACTACGGAAAGCCTTTGCGATAGCGGCGGGAGCGTTCTGTGCATCCAGCTTGGCATAGATATTGGTAACGTGAGTGACGACCGTGGTGGTGCTGATTGAGAGTTGGTCTGCGATCATCTTCTTTGAGAAGCCTTCTGCCAGTAGAGTCAAAACTTCGAGTTCTCGGCCAGTAATGGAAAGCTCTGGAGCCTCTGGCTGAGTCTTCGAGCGCAAGGAGGTGAGTACTACATGAGCGACGCGAGCATCGAGAGAGGCTCCTCCTCTGACGACCGAAGAAATGCCGTCGATGAGCTGCCTTACGGTGGAAGATTTTAAAAGATATCCCGAGGCTCCTTGCGCGATTGCCTGCAAGACGTGGTCTTCACGGTCGGATTGAGTGAGAACAATAATTTTGACGTTGGGTACGATGTCGAGGATGAGGGGAATGGCTTGCAAGCCGTCGATGCCGGGCAAGTTGAGATCGAGGAGAATGACATCGGGGGTTTCGCTTTTTTGATGGTCTTGGAGGTAACGGATGGCTCGCTCGGCAGTTCCAAATTCAGCCCAAAGTTCACAGCTTTTCTCCTTTCCCAGGGCGAGCTCTACGACTTCTCGATACTCGGGGTGGTCCTCGACGAGCATTACGCGAATTTTTTCAGACATGGTGGGGAAGGGAGAAGGTTGAGAGTGATAGACAGATTTGGAAACGTTTCAAGGCGCTCATAAGATTCCCCATTTTCTAGTGTTGAGGTTGAGGACCACTTGGGTGCCTCCCTTCGGGGGGCTTTCTACGGTCACGCGACCTCCGAGCAATCTCGCTCGACGTTTGATGGAAGAGGGGACTCCGTTTACGAGTGAGTCGGAGATGCCTTTTCCATTGTCACTGATGGAGAGGCGTAGCTTTTTTCCGTCCAATTTGATGGAGGTCTGATATTGACTGGCTTCGGCATGGCGGCTGATGTTGACGAGACATTCCTTGTAGAAGAGAAAGAGGTCATGGCGAATTCGTTGTTTGAGGGCTGGGAGATGTTCTTCTCCTTCAATCAGAATCTCGTGTTTTAGCTTGGACATAATTCGTCGCGAAGCTCTCTGCATGTCGCCGACTAGGTCCGAGCTGAGTTCTTTTCCCTCCAACATATCAGTGCAATGTCTCACTGCGATTCCCGAACGCTCGGTTTCGGAACGAATGCGACGGTGGAGAGTTTCTAGTTCTTCAGGGGAGTCGCCGGACTCGGAGGCCAAGTCACTCAGAAGTCCGATGGTGTGTAGGTTGGCTCCCAACTCGTCGTGCAAGTCAGCGGCCAGTCGTTCCCGAATGCGTGCCACGTGTCTCAGACGAAAAATATGGGTGAGAAAGATGGTGACTAAAATTCCTGCAGCCAAAAGGACGGCCAGCCATTTTAGGCTCGTAAGAATGACTCGCTGACGAGCGTACTTGGAGTCGAGGGCGGTGACGACAAAGGGGCGTTCTACTTCGAGTTCATGCCGTCGTGCGAGTTCCTTCATCCAGTTACGAAAAGGAAGAATCTCCCCAAAGAGATTACGGCCATCGGTGAGCGATTCCAGGGACCGACCTTGCGTGAACTGGGGGAGGTTGCTCAGGACTTCTTTACCGAGTGCGACGTTTTTGCCCTGAGAGAAAAGTTCGATTTCGGCAAAGCCTACTTGATAGTTAGTGATGCCTTTAAAGGAATCGCTAAAGGATTTAAGGATTTTGAGACGGACATAGCGGCACTCCGTTTCTGGAAAATTTTGGGTGAGAATGGGACTCATTTCATAGACCGAATTTCTTTGGTAGTCGATGAGAGGAAGGGCATCGGAGAAGTCAGGCTGGTTGGCTCCCTCCAAAACCATACTGAGAGGAATTCCAAAATCCGAAACTTGCGTTCGAGGGACGCTGTCGCTGAGATCGGTGGCGTGGAAGTGGGCGCTTTTCAAGAGATGTTTGGAGCCTAAATCAATCGACAATTCTGCTTCGGGAGAGGTGCTTGGGCGACTGACAAAGGCCACGCTTTGTTCACCTTGCGCCGCATCCATCAGGTAGGGGAGCGAGCCATTGACGAGATACTCCTTGCTTCTTGCTTGTCCTTTGGCGGGGTCTTGGGAGGAGGTGGTGACTTTTTTTCCGAGGGCTACATTGAGATGTTGATTGAAAGCCAAAATCTGAGAGAGCTGAAGAATATAGCGGCCATCCCAAGCTCTTGGGCTCAGACGGAAGGCTTCGATTCGAATCCAAGAGGCCTCGATTCGTTGACAAGGAATGACAACGGGCGCAATGCGGGGGAGAAGGCGATCCTTTTCTGTGAAGCTTGCGACTATTGTGCCGGTTTCGTTGTCTGTCCCAACAACAATTTGGAATTCTAACGGAAAACCGTCGGCGCGAAATCCGGTGCGTGTATCCCGCCAGATCGTCGGGACAAGAACGATCTCCTCGATGGTTTCGACTTCTCCCAGATCAATTTGTATCCATTCGCGGTTTTCGCTCTCTTGATAGCTGTCAGAACGATAGCCGATCGTTCCCACTCCTCCTCTGAGACTCAGGCTTGCCAGCTCGCTCAGCTCAGAGTCAATTGATTCCAAGCGCTCTCTAAGTTCTGTGCGGGAGAGATCGTCATGAGGAGAACCCAGAAGGCTATTCGCCGCGAGGGCCAACGTCCAACTTAGCCGAATCAATCGTCCTCGCATTCGGGCATTTTCCTCTTCTTCTCCTGAGATCTCAAATCAATTGTTTGATTCGAAGTGGCTCGCCTTATGGCTTTGGTCCGTGGAAGCAGTTCCTCTTTGGAGCTTTAAGAGTCCCAGCCAACCGTTGGGTCTCCTATAAATTGAGGATACCCTCAAGGCCGATATTCTGACAGTTTGGGAGACTGGCGAAATTGCTTCTCCACGTGAAATTTAATCAAAAAACCAATGAAATTCTGTAAGCCTCTTATATCTTTCCCGAAAGGAACTGCATTTGCAGTTCTTTGTGGATTCTCGGTTTCGACCGCTACCCATGCTGCTTCGGTCTTCTCAGACGCAGCGGCGGGGACCACCACCAACTGGGACCAAAATTGGAATGGAGCAGTGACTGCTTCTGCGAACGCTCCCTTCAATGTCCTTCCTGATGCGGCCATTCCGGATATCGCCTTCATCGACCCGGGCCAAACCATCGAAGTGGATACTGCGATCGACATTGCGGCTGGCGATGTCTTTATCAATGATTTGGCTGGTACTGCTTCTCCTGCCACGCTCAACGTTAAAACTGGTGGCTCTTTGACCACTGGCGCCATGTTTCTTGGGGACGGGGATGATGCGGGAGTTCTCAACATTCAGGGAGGAACCCTCAATACGGCAGGGGTGACACTTTCGGCTAACAATCCTTTGAATGTGGTTACGGTGAGTAGCGGGTCTCTTGCCAATAGTACTTCGGTTATTAATGTGGCAGCCGGTCAGTTCAACGTCACTGGGGGGGCAGTGACTTCGGATGCGGGTCTGAGCCTGACGGGAGGTGAGTTCAACCAATCAGCCGGCGCGGTGACATTGACGGATCCCAGCCCTGAAGGAGGCACCTTTCAAGTGATGCCAGGTGGAACAACAGGGACCCTGAACCTTTCCGGAGGCGACTTCATTGTGGCGGGTGCCGCTGGAGCGACCGATACCATCCAGTTTCGAGGAATCATTAATATTAGCGGGGGCACCATGAGTGCCCAAGGGGGGCAGGCCTTTGGTGATGCGGCGACTGTTTTTAATATCATCGGCGATGACGCGGACATCACGATTGACCGCTTCAATAATAGCACTGCCGGTCGTTCCGCGACATTCAACTTTGTCTTTGATGAGAGCGGGGTGAGCAACTTCAAGGGAGTTGGCTATGCTTCGCTCTCGACGACGACCATCACGATTGATGGTTCTGCCTATAACGGTGGTCCAGCGAGCTTCGAGCTCTTCGACTACAACAACATCGCTACCGAGTGTCCTTCCGTAACAATCACGGGCTTCGGGGTTGAGGGGGTCGATTACACCTTTTCCCAGAGCGCGGTTACCAACAACTTTACCCTTACCGTGATCACAGGCCTCAGTGAAGCTGATTTGACTTGGGATGGTGAGACTGATGCCAATTGGTCCACTGCGACCAACTGGCTTGGAGATGTCGCTCCAACAGGGGCAGGAGGTGAGGTTTTGGAGTTTGTCGGTGTAACCAATGCCGCTACGAGCAATGACCTGTCCGCTGGTAATTCTTATGGAGAAATCAGGTTCAGTAATAGAGGAGATGGAGAGAGCTTCACCTTGGCTGGAAATAGTATCCAGCTAGAAGGGCCCATCCTTTCGACCGCGGTGACAACCCCGGGCACTGATGCCATCACCGATAGCATTTCGCTCGATATTGAACTCACGGGAGGTAACAGCTTAGTTAATCTTGGCGAAGATCACGATCTTGAGATTTCCGGGGTGATCAGTGAAGATGCCTCTGGGCTGGGCCTTAACAAGGACGGGGCTGGTTTCTTGACTCTCTCAAATGAAAATACCTACACCGGGGTCACCACCGTGAGTGACGGTTTCCTTAGGATCTTAAATGAGGGCGCGTTGGGTGTTTCTGGAGCCGCGAGTGGCACTGTTGTTGAAGCGGGAGCCACTCTTCATCTCGTGGGAGATTTAACTCTTGCTGAAGACCTGACCATTGGAGGAAACGGTGACACTCAGAATGTGGGCGCACTTCGACCCGATGGGGACATTACTCTCGACGGTCTCGTTACCTTGACCTCTGGAGTGCGAACACAACCTACTGGGGGTGGAACGTTGACCTACAATGGCGGCATTACCCACACTGGAACTGGAGTTAGCCTTTCAGCGATTGGCTCCAGCACATTCAACAGCACTGTTGACCTTGGGACAGGTAATTTCAGTGGAGGAGGCGGCGGCACGAATGTGTTCAATGTGTCAGGCAACACATGGGGGCAAACTGGTCTTGCGTTTTCCCACACGATACAACTGGGAGTCTCGGATGCCATTCCGGCGACCTCCGATCTCGTCTTTGGTTTTACTACCACTGGGAACTCAACGGGAGCGCTCGACCTCAATGGCTTTGATCAGACCGTGGCTTCGATCGAAACTCGTACCTCCGCTCTCGGAATAGGGGCCAACAACGTCATCACTGGAGGTGGCACTTTGACCGTCAATCAAGATGTCGATACCACTTTTGAAGGGGTTATCGAGAGCACGACTTCGATTGTGAAAAGTGGAATCGGTATTCTGACTCTCTCGGGAGCCAATACCTATACTGGAGACACCACCGTTGATGCTGGAACCCTGAGCATTGCTTCAGCCTTCCTTCCAAACTTCGCAACCGTAAGTGTAGCGGACGGCGCGGTCCTGAACCTCAACTATACCGGAACGGATAGTGTTTCAGTATTGATTCTTGATGGGACCTCGCTTGTGCCGGGCGTTTACGATGCCGCAACTCATCCAGCGTCTCTTTCCGGAACAGGAAGTATCACAGTCACTGGAGCCATTGCTGGTTACTCAGCGTGGGCATCGACTAACGCTCCAGCGGGCAATCCTGAAGACGACTTCGATGGTGACGGGGTTGCCAACGGAGTGGAGTATGTTCTCGGAGGAGACAAGGACACGAACGATTCGGGTAAGGTTCCTTGTGTGACAGTGAATGGCGGCGACATGGTCTTTTCCTTTGAGCGTGACCAAGACTCGATTGATGGAACGACTGCAGTGCAAGTGGAGGTTGGTACGGATTTGATGACTTTCCCAGCTGTCTATCCAGTTTCGGACAATGCCGTTGCTGCGAGTCCAGGAGTGACCGTCGCTAAGGATTCTCCTGCAGCCGGAATTGATACCGTCACTTTGACCATACCTCAGGCTCCTGATGCTAAGAAGTTTGCTCGTTTGGTGGTTACTCCTTAATTTCGGGTATATAGGCTCTTTTTCGACAGGCGGCCTCGCGATTGCGGGGCCGCTTTTTGGATCATCGTGAGATAGGTTGGTGATTCTTGATGGGGGAAACCACTGGATCGAAGGGAGCGTTGAGTTCTGTCGAATGGCACTGTAATAGGCGAAAAATCGGGAGCTTACAAAAGCAGTGGCCGCAGGCTCGGGAGAGTGGCTTTTCTAGCCGCTGGGGAGGATCTCGCTAGTAAGAGAGCCGACGAATCACCCCAAGAACAGCGGATTCGGGAACGAACAGGCCTACCCTCAATTGACGGCAATACAAGGTGGCGGCTTGGAAAGACCACGCTCCCATTTCCTTGCCCTCGACACGATAAGGTGGCTTAACACAGTGCCATTCCACTGAAGTCGACCCTTCTGTCCGAAGATATTTTTTGGGGGATAAACCGCGAATCATCAACTTATCTGACGAAGAACACAAAAAATGCCGCGCCTTTCGGAGCGACATTTTTTGGATTGCCTGGAAAGTGGGAAGCTTTAGTTCCGGCGACGGCGAAGCGTCAAACCCGTGAGACCAAGGAGAGCGAGGAGAGCAGAGGATGGCTCCGGCACAACCGCCAAGACGTTGAAGAAGATGTCTTCCGTTGTGGTTTGGTCTTGCACGATTTCCCAGTTCACTCCCTCAACTCCAAAACCCGTCACGGTGATATTGGCAGGGTCGATCGTGGTAGAGAGGTTGTTGGAAGTGAAGAGCACATGGGAAGCAACTCCGCCCGTGTAGTCGGTACCGTCGACGAGAAGGGTGGCGGAAGAAAGCGAAAGGAAGGCAGCGTTCTCGATGGTGCTCACACCGGACTCATCAAAGACAAAGTTGATGGTTGCCTGACGACTCGTTGGGGCGAGGTTGAGGCGATCCAATTGAATGGTGGCGGAATCGCCAACGACGTTGAATTGCACATTACTGGTCATAATCACCTGACCTCCAGAAGCATCAAATATTCCTCCGCTGACGGTGATAGAATCGTTAGCAAATTGAATGGTATCCGATCCGGCCGTAGCGCCAGCAACGATGAAGCTTCCGTCGGTAACGTTGAGTGAACCTGTTCCTGCTGTGGTCACGTTATAGGTGGAGCCTGCTCCACCACCAGGCATCGGATCGGTCATCGTTACAGTGCCGCCAGAGACGTTGAAGTCACCTCCGTTCAGCGACAAAGCCGCCGAGCTGGTTACGGTGCCTCCACTCACATTGACGCTGCCACCCGTATTGACATTGATGTTGTTGGTGCCAGCTGAAAGAGCCCCAGAACCACTCACATTGACCGAACCGTCCACGGTGACCGCTCCTCCCGCGGAATAGCTGCCTCCACTCACGTTCAGAGATCCGTTGCCTTCGGCTCCTGAATCCAAAGTCGTAGTCCCTGACGTGGTGACGGTGCCACCAGTGACATTCATGACCCCGGCAGGCGTCCCTGCGACGCCACTTCCTCGAACCCGAACGGAGGCTGAGTCTAGGCTACCCGAGCTGACCGTTGTGGTTCCATTCTGTCGTGTATCCAATGCTCCGGTCGTCAAAGCGCCACCTTGGACATTCAAAACACCCGCATCAGCATTGGAGGAAACAGTGGTCGTGCCGCTGGTCAGTGAACCTCCGGAATTGATTTCCAAAGTGGCGGTCGTGCCACTGGTGTTGGTGTTGTTTATGACTAAATTTCCTGCTGCAACATCGATGGCCGAGTCCACTTGAACGGTTCGGCCTTGGTTAATGATTGCGTTATCAGGAACCGAAGCCGCTGGAAGAAGATTGCCGGAACCCCCAGAAGTAACGGTGGCGTTGTTCCAATTTTGCTCGTAGTTCGAGGTGGTGTTGGCACCGCCTGGCACTGTGACTGTGGCAGCACTGCCAATGGATGGGAAGGCGACTCCATAAAGGAGGGCGAGGGAGGTTGGGCTGAGTTTTTTCAATTTAAGTTGGTGGTTTTGGTTAGCGAGGTAAGAAGAAGGAAGAGGGTCCTGACTGGTTCAACAACCTTTCCTGAGAATTATGGTCTTGATGCGAGAGAGAGCGCCATCCTCATTTTGTAGGAGGTAAAGCAAGGGTCTTGGGTTGACTGCTTAAAAACTTAAAAAGTTGAGTTGATGGAAGGGTGCGCTACCTGAGATATTCGATGGTATCGTGAGACGTTTTCTCATTCTGGGTTCGGTGACGCTCAGTTGATCGCTATTCGACCTCGATAGTGAGCTGTGCGTCGTTGTCCTGCGAAGTCCAGTCTACGAAAAATCCGGAATGAAAATAGGGCGCGCCAAAGTTTCGCAATTTGATGGATGATTCTTTGGTGGCCGTGAAGTTGATGGTGTTGCCGAGGATTTGAAGCTTGGCTTCCACTTCGGCAATGCCGGAGCCGTTCACCTCGCTGCTTTCTTCCCCGAGGCTTTCGATGTAGCCGAACTTGTGACGCTTGCCATCGGTCCACTTGAGGGTCACATAGGATTCCTCTAACAGTTCCTCGAAGGCCTTGGGATCATCCTGCAATCGAAGTTTTTCTGCGCCATAGAAGTTGAGAATTTGAGGAGAAGCGACGAAGCGAAGGTTTTCTACCTTCAAAGGTCCTGGATCGGTAATTTTTCCACCAATAGTGATAACTCCGCGTTTTTGTTGAATGGTGAGTTCGAAGGCCACTCCTCTCGCGATCTTTCCGGTAATGACGGCTTCTTTGAATTTGTCGGTGGCGGGTTGGGGGGATTCCAAGGTTTCGGGAAGAATGGGTCGGACGTGGATTTTGCCGTTTGGTAAGGTTTCTTCGATGCCAAAGAGCACTGGAATTTTGCGATAGGGGGCGGTAGAGCCATTCCTAAGTATTGGAGAAATGATGAGCTCTCCCTTTTGATTTACTACGATTTCCACGGTTTTTTCTTCTGCTTTTGCGAAGACTCCAAACAACGGTTCTCCAAGGGTAGGGAGCTCGCCATGGAGAGGGCTCCCAAAGGTGAGGAATCCGAGCAGAAGTGAATTGGGAAGGAGGGAGAATAGTTTCATGATACGGGTTGAATCTTGGAGGATGGCACAGATGCCGAGGGCTGAATATCCCCAAAATAGAGGACCCCGAAGTGGTTAGCACTCGCTTCCTCATTTTATAGGAGGGAGGAACTTTTCTCTTCTCATCAGAGTCTGGTTGTTAAAGGTGGCCGCGTGACTTTCACTTTGAAACGGCTCCTTCTCTGTCTACTTTCTATTCCTCTTTTTGGGCAAGAACCTGAGGCTTTGCTGGAGCAGGCTCAAGAGGAGTCATCTTATCGTTGGACGATGGATCACATGCACGTGGGGGTGCGGTGGCAGCCTTTTGCTGGGCGTCCGGAGAATAATCAGTTTGATTCGACGCGGGCGGTCATTGCGGAGGATAGTAGCTATGTTCAGTTCTGGATTGGCTGGGAGGCCATCGAACGAAATCCGGAGAATTGTGATTACCTTAATAGTCCCTCCAGTAGCTTAGTGGCCATCGACCGAGCGGTCGATGCGTGCCAAAGAGAAGGCTTAAAGGTTGAGTTCGTTTTCTTTGGTAGCCCGGCTTGGGCCACTGAGAAGGGGGAATCCCGCTACGCTCCCAGGGTGGGGGTTTTTCCGGAGTTTTGCACGCGCATTGCCACTCACTTTAAAGGACGGGTCGATGCTTATCAGCTGGCTCATGAGGCTAATCTGGAAGGTCTTGTTAAGGAGGGCGATATTCACTTTCGTATCAACGAACTCCTCCTGAACGGTGCCAAAGCGATTCGTAAGGTCTACGATACCGAGCCTGCTCTTCCGGTGATTCTCTCGACGACTGGGATGTCGCCTTGTCGAAAGTGTCCCACTGCTGGGGGCCTTGAGGGGGTGGGTGCGGTGGCGATTGATCAGTTCTATGACTTCATGATTGCGACTCCCGAGCTGATGGAGACGGTGGACGCTCTCAATCTGAACGTGTCGGATCAGAATGATGGTTATGGAGGGATGGACGGTGCTCTGATTCCTTCTGTTTGGGGGAACTACGAGATGGCTCGTCGTAAACTCGACGCGGTTGGACTCCATCACAAGGCGGTGCTGTCGGCTGAGTCGTGGATTTCTTGGGACGGCAGTCGGGTGGCCAATGATGTTAATGGGGACGGGTTGAAGAACGAGCTCGATGCTTACGAAAAATCAATCACGATCATTGGGCAATGTCTCCAGCGTGGTCTCAATACTATCAATCTTCCTTGGTCTGATAATTCGAGTTCGTGGGCGATGGGCCTCACCAAGCGGCTGGACTACAATGGTCGAATTAAGGAACTTAAGCCCGAGATTGTGATTCCAGCAAATGACGGAGGACCTGATGTCGTGACGGAGAAGCTTCAGCTGGGAGGGACGGACAAGAACTTTGTTTTAAGAGAACTGGACGAAAGAAATCCAAATTTCACGATCGAGAACTACACGAATCCTGCGGACCCAAATCATCTTCACTACTATGTCTGGCGTTGGTATGCACAAATTGCAGGAGGTAAAGATGAGGTGGTGCGTCATGCCATCGCGGGCGAGCGTGGAAATGACATTGCGGTCATCGGGGCGGGCTTCACGGGGAGTGAGCGTTATCGTGTCTCTTCATGGAATCGGACGCAGAAGAAATTTACGGTGCTTCTCTATGGCAGTGGAGCTTCGGGGCTGGAGCGAGCTGAGTTGACGATTCCAGCGACAATTCAGACAGGGCGCCATTATCATACTGGAAAGTCTCCGGTCGATTTTCGAGGAGAGGGTTTTCCTGACGGCGCTCAAGTCGTTGCTCGAGTGGTCACGAAAGAGCTCAGTCCTAAGGATGGTAGCGACCAGAATGTGCAGGAATTCGAGGTGGGGCCCGTAACCGTCAAGGGAGGCAAGATCCTCCTCTCCATTCCTAAGCTCGACAAGTTCACACTCGTTGAGGTGAGCGCTGTTTCGGAGTCAGAGTGATTTTTGTGAAGGGAGAATCTTAGCCCATGGGGTAGCGAATCTCGGTGCTGACTTCGTCGATTTTGGCGAGAACTTCTGGGCTGAGTTCGAGCCCTGCAGCGGCTAGGATGGGGTCAAGTTGTTCGGCCTTGCTCGCGCCGATAATGGTGGAGGCAACGAAGTCGTGCTGCTTGCTCCAGGCGGTGGCGAGGGTGGTGGGGTCGATGCCCGCTTCTTGTCCGATGGCCATAAAGCGCTTGGTGCTCTCGATGGAGCGCTCGTTGACGAAGCGGGCTGCCATGGCGGCTTGGCGAGGTCCGGCTTTGAGATAGGCAGAGAAGCGGGCGTCGTCCGGAACGCCGTCGTTGTATTTTCCGGTGAGGACTCCACCAGCGAGTGGGGAGTAGGGGAGGAGGCTAACTTTCTCTCGGCGGCAGACTTCAGCGAGTTCATCTTCGGAGCGACGGTTATTAAGAGAGAAGTTGTTTTGGACGGTGTCGTAGCGCGCAAAGCCGTGGGTGTCGCTTGTCCAGAGACCTTTCATGACGCCATAGCTGTCGTCGTTACTGAGGCCGATGGTGCGAACTTTTCCTTCGCGCACGAAGTTGTCGAGTTCCTCGAGGGTGTCCTCGGGGCGCATCCCATGGTCGGGCCAGTGAATTTGGTAGAGGTCAATGTAGTCAGTGCCGAGTCGACGGAGAGAACCTTCGAGGGCCTTACGCAAGTGGACACGATCAAGAGCTGCTTTGCCATGGCGAACGGGAGGATTGAACCAGC
Organism: Roseibacillus sp.; assembly: GCA_051251855.1. GTDB lineage: Bacteria > Verrucomicrobiota > Verrucomicrobiia > Verrucomicrobiales > Akkermansiaceae > Roseibacillus. The sequence goes on along the minus strand of JBPOGI010000004.1, from coordinate 234,514 downwards.
CGTGGGCGGCGCCGGCGATTTTGCTGGCGATGATGATGCTGTCGCGTGGCTTGTCCTTGAGCCAATCGCCGACGATTTCTTCGGTGAGGCCTGCGAGCTTGGCGGTGGGTGGGACGGGGTAAAGTTCGGCGGTGTCGAAGAAGTCAATTCCGGCTTCGACGGCTTTGTCCATGATGCGGAAACTCTCTTCTTTGTTAGCTTGAGTGCCAAAGGTCATGGTCCCGAGACAGATTTCACTGACGACGACTCCACTTTCTCCTAAACGACGTTTTTCCATAGGAGGAGTTTGGAGTGGATTAGGACGTTTTTAAAGAGGGATTTTCTGACGAGAGGAAAAGGAGGTGCAGAGATGAGTAGGGGGTCGACCCATCCTGATGGCTAGTCGCGGACTCGGCACTTTTTGGCGATTTCGGCCCAGGTGAAGTCGTCACGTAGCATACGCTCGAGCCAGGGGTCGTTGGGTGGTAGCTTGGTGACGTTACTGATTTTCTTGGGGGAAGTGATGCGGGTGAATAGGACGCGCTTGCACTTGCTCAGGGGAACCGTTTTCTCGCCGTAGCCTCCGGGTTGGTTGCTGGACCAGAAGGTGACCGAGTCTTCGTTATGGCTTAGGTAGACGACATGGTGACCACGTTCTTTGCCGCCGATCTGATCAGTCCACCAGATTTTAAGAAAGTCGCCGGGTTGGGCTTTTTTCCAAGCGGTAAAGTTGATGCCGCAGCTAAGGTCAGCGACGAGCTTGGCACAGCCGGGGCCGTTGGCATTCCATCTGCCAAAAATGCCATGTCCGTCTTTTTGATCCTGAGAGACAACGAGTTTCTGAGTGACTTGAGGGGAGAGCTTTTCGGAGGCTTGCAGTGATTTAAGAAATACAAGGTAGGTGGCTCCCGAACAAAAACTGGGTTGAGCTTTTTGGGGAATAAAAACGAGGCCGATGGGATCGATAGTGCAGGCGAGGGGGAGCTTGTTTTTTGTGGCATCACTACCAGAGTAACCTCCTCCACGGGGCATGAGTTCGATGGCCTTGATGTTGAGTTGGCTGAAGCTCACCTTAGCTGTGCTGCTTTGCGATGGTGCCGAGCAGGCGAATAGAAGGAGGCTCAAGAAGGAGGAAAGAAGTTTCACGTGATAACTCTGCCACAAATTAAGAGCGCGACAATCTCTCCCGTGACATAGTATGGCTTGAAGATGGAATCAGAAACGCCAAGGCCGCCACTGCCTAGAGAGGCTCCCGTTGAAATCGTGGGAGGCGCTGCTAGGGGGGCAGGTGGTTATGGTAAGGTTTCGCGGCCAGGCTGTGGGCTTGTATTGGGGTTGATTGCGATGGCCTGGATGGTGGAGGTCGCGGACAGGGTATTTGGATTATTTGGTCTGCCCTTGGATGCGTTGGGGATTCATCCGCGCGAGTTCTTTGGGTTGGTGGGGGTCTTTCTCTCGCCTTGGCTGCATGGTGATTGGGGACACCTTACTAATAATACGGTCGCCTTTCTGGGTCTTGGATTCTTGATGGTGGTGGCGGAGGGAAAACGTTTTCTCAAAACGACCTTCTTGCTGGTTTTGATCAGCGGGCTCGGAACATGGCTCATTGGCCGAGGAGGAAGCGTTCATATTGGAGCGAGTGGATTGATTTACGGGTATTTTGGCTATCTGTTGTTGCGAGCTTGGACGGAGCGAAAGCCGCTGTGGATTGTGGCAGGAGTCTTGGTTGCTATCTTTTATGGGGGGATGCTTTGGGGAGTGCTACCGACCGAGAGGGGAATTTCTTGGGAGGCTCATCTTTGTGGGTTTCTAGGAGGCTGGTGGCTGGGACGGAGCCATGGTCTCCTTAGTAAATCCCAGAACGTTTTCCCGTAAGTGATGACTGAGCCTATCATGATTGAGTTAGAACCAATTGCCTACTTGCGAAGCCCTTGGGATGAAAAGTTTGGGGTGCCGAGGCAACCCGGACTGATAGATGAGGCCTGGGGAGAGGTGGAGTTTGTAGAGAGGTATTCAGGGCCTGAGGGGAGGGAAGGACTGGAGGGGTTTTCCCATCTGTGGATTACTTTTCTTTTTGACCGAGTGGATCCCAAGGAGACGAGGCTTCGAGTCAGGCCCCCGCGATTGGGTGGGAATGAGAAATTGGGCGTCTTTGCAACTCGTTCTCCCTTTCGACCCAATCGAATTGGTCTATCGGTTTGTGAGATTGAAAGCGTCTTTCCCAAGCTCCGAGTCAAGGGCGTCGATATCGTGGATGGAACGCCTATCCTCGATATTCGACCTTATGTTCCGTATGTTGATTCACTTCCCCATGCTCAGGCTGGATTTGCGCCAGAGCCGCCCACTCGGATCGCGGTGGGCATTTCCCCCGAGGCGATTGGGAAGTGGAATGCACTTGGGGAGGGAGACCAAGACCTCATTATGGGGATGATTTCCCTGCGGCCTGGACCAGCCTACCAAGCGGGCGAGTCACGGGAATACCGTGCCCGCGTCGCTGGGCAAGAGGTTCAGTGGAGGGTGGAGGGGGAGTCCGCCCTTGTGATTGGCTTGGAGAAGCCGGCCTAACTAGTGCACCGTTTCAAAAATAACGCTGCATTTCAGCTGGTTCTTTTTCAGAATAACTGCGTTGCAAGCAGCTGTGGAATATCCATTCAACAAGCAATTTGCGCCTTGTTCTCCAGAAAATTTCCTGAGCCGAAACGCAACCCTATTTTCAAAACGATGCACTAGCTTGTGCGGAAGTGCCAGCTGGAGGAATATTGTAGGTCCTTCCACTTGGGGCGTCTTCCCAAAGCATCTTGGAATGCCTTTACGCGCTTAGTGCCTGCGGTGCGAAGGAAGCGGTCGGTATCCACTTCAATGACTTCCAGTCCAGAGTAGTAGAGATTCTTGAGGGTTCGAACCGCTGAGGGACCAAAGTCGGCGTTAAGGTGAACGCGTAGAAGCATGGCCTCGTGGCGTCCGAGGAAGAGAAATGCAGGGGTGCGCTGGGCGGCCGATTTCTTTTTGATGAGTTCGCGCAAAGCTGCGGCATCCCACTCGGTCTTGAACTCCAGTTCAGAGGAGGCCTTATCTTCATCTGCAACCGGATCTTTGTCGTGCCACTTGGGCGACTGATTGTTCTCAAGTGGTGGTAGATCGTCTTCAGGATGAACGGTGAGTTTTTCACCGTCGATGGCGATAAGGTGCTCTGCGTCTGTCTCCTCGACTTTCAGTCCAAGGTAGTAGGTGTCTCGCAAAGAGTTAGGAACCGAGGCCTCGAAGTTTTCGCCGAGATATCTGCGCAGTGAACCTGCTTCGCAGTGACCAAGGAGAAGGCGGTTAGGGTGGTGCCCTTCCATCTGAGCTCTTCGGATGGTTTCTCGAATTGGCTGTGGTTCCCAGTCTATCGGGCAGCCTTCAACAGTGTATTTCATGAGGGTGGTGTCTTCTGACACCGCCCCCTGAGCACGAGGTGGGCCAACTCTGGGCTACCCGTTAGAAATAGTGCGGAAAAATGAACTGCTGACTGCTAAAATACGAGGAACGGAGCAGCTGAAGAAGAAGGGGTGCTTGCTCCAAGATCTTTACCAAGAAGGAGAGTGGTATAAATACGATCTTCTTTTTGAGTGATTGCCATGCCTGCATAGTGGAAGTTTCCTTCCATATTCTTTTTGTGCTTGGGCGAGTTAGCCCACTGATTGGCGATGGAACTTCCGCTGGGAACGACGCCCCAAGAGCGGTGAAGGTTTTCGGACATGGCTCCCATTTTATACTTCTTTTGGGCAGTTTTGGCCCTCTTCTCAAAGTCGAAATGGCCCATCTCATCCCGCTTCTCCATATTGTTGGAATGGATACGTGCGAGCTTTAGGAGGCCGGGGTGGGGCTTGAGTAAGTGAAGTCCTTTAGAGGTGCGGTAGCGATTGACGTGATAGAGGGTTTCGTTCTCGAGGTTGCCTGCAGGGACGGCAGTTGAATCTGAAGAAGTGGTGGCGACGTTGTCAGATGCAGAGCCTCCACACGAAGCTAGAAAGACTGCAGAGAGTGCTCCGACAAAGAGTGTTAGGTTTACTTTTATGTTCGCTCTTTGTTTGGGTTTAGCAGCATCCAGAGCCCGGTTCGCAGCTATCCCCAGAAGGAGAGATTCCGCAGACATCTTTTGCTAAGCAGTCGGTTTGGCGATGAGAAAGGATGAGGTTAAGAACTCCTTCGTTGGGTTTTACTTCAGTGAGTTCCATGTGGGTGAGCCCTGGCAGACAGTACTCGATCTCCACGGGGAGTTCGTCGGTTGGAATGACGGGGGCACCATGTTCGAGGATTTTAGCCAAGGTGGAGGAATTGACGCGGTGTTCGATGTCGTCTGCAACCCAGATTTGGAGGAGGCATTTTCCTTCGTGTCGGATGGTTCCCCCGCAGTCGATGAAGTCCTTTTTAGAGAAAGCGACCTCGGTGACGTGAAAGTGGGGAGGGACTGAGTTGCCATCAGGGAGATTGATGGAGACTGGATTTTCTGGGTTCGCAGCGAGAATGGCCTTCAGTTCAGAGAGAGTCATAGTTCTTCGGGTGAGTAGAATACTACAGCAATACGAATGAATGACAAGAGTCCCAATCGATTGAAAGCGAAGGCAAAAGTGACTTCTCAACCCTAAGCTTTACTTATCGAGGGTCAGGTCGTCTTTGGTCCAGAGCGTTTGGTCGGGGCCGTAGGAGAGGATTTCCATCTCTTTTCCGCTGAGGGGGTGGAAGACAAAGGGGCTACCCCAACGATCGACGAGTTCGTTGGCGGAGGTCAGGGCTGGGCTTTCAGGGTCGATGAAGTTGACCTTTTTCGTGTTGTCTCCGGTGAGAGCGGCCGTAAATTCGAAGTTTTCGGTTCCGATGGGGTTTTCTTGGTAGAGGAGCCGGTATTGAACGAATAATTGAGCCATTATTTCGAGGTCGTTACGCGGGTCGGTTGATTGGTGTAGCTGACCGCTTAGGGTGATGGCATCGACGAGATCAGCGGAGCCATCGGTGTATCGGGTCACCCTTGCTTCGAGGTTCTTCTCGGGAGAAGGTGTTCGATTGCGAAGCGCTTCTGCGCGAGAGATTGGGGTTAGCGGCTTTGGTGTGGAGGTGCTTTCCTGTCCCTGGATGCTTTGGCCGGCGTTGGATTCTTTTTGCACCGGTGGCTTAGATTTTCCGAAATAGTAGGAAATTGCCGCAAGGATCAGCAGGCCAAGGATGAAGAAAATTCGTTTGGGATTGGTCACGGCGAGGCCCTAAAGAAACGCAATATTGCTGCCAGCGGCAAATGGATTATCAAAACGGCTGAGGTTCGGGAGAATGGTCTCCATTTGGGTGCTGCCAGACGGGACGCCAAACCAGTTGGCGAGGACGGCGCAATATTCGTCCACGGAGGTGGTTGGAATCCATCTCCCGCGTGAACCGGAGGGGACGTCGTTGTTGCCTCCAACAGTGAGTTCGGGGAATTCGCCGAAGAACTGGCCGCCATTGACGGCTCCTCCAAAGACGAAGGCGTGGGTGCCCCAGGCGTGGTCGGTGCCGGCGGTGGTTGGATTCGTTCCGTTGGGAGTCCAAGTGCGGTTGAAATCAGAGGCTTGGAAGGTAGTTACTTTATCATACTCGAAATCGCTATCGGCTACTGCCAAGTCCTTCATGGCTTGGTTGAAGGCCCCGATGGCGTTGTCCACTTGAGAGAGAAGGGTGCCGAGGCTGCCGTTGATGCCCTGATGAGTATCGAAGCCCCCGAGGTCGACAAAGAAGATTTGGCGCTTGTTGCCGAGGCATTTTCGTCCCGTGATGAGGCGGGCGATCGATTTGAGTTCGTCGGCAATGTTTCCGGTCGCTCCGTAGCTGGAAAAGATGGCGTCGAGGTCGAGTCCTAGGCTGGCCGCAACCGCCGAACTCTCGATGATGACGGCCTCTGTTTCTCGGGCACGTTGCACCACGGTGGAGTAGGAGTCCTCAATGATATTGCTGTGGCTGTAGGCCATGATGCGCTCGAGGGCCTTGAGTCGACGCCCCGACTGGGTGTTGGTGTAGTTGTCGTTGTTGTCGAGGGCGCTCCCGTAGTTTGTACCGAAGCCCGCGAGCGAAACCGCGCCGGCTGAGGTCACGCTATAGGGTGGGCTCGTGGGGCTTCCGCCGAGAAACTGATTATTTCCAGCCGCGCTAATGAGCATGGAAGAAGCGCTCTGTGGATTCCACGTGGAGTGATAAAGTTCGGCAACCCGAGCGCCCCAACCTGAGGTGTAAGCTTGGTCGGAAATGGAAGACATCCACTCGGTCACTTGATCGGAGTGGGAGAAAAGTTGCAAGGGAAGGGAAGAGCTATTGTAGTCGGAGGGGGTTTCGATTTTCTCAGCTAAGGTCCCGACATTGGTGACGAAAGTGGCCTCGGGTCCGGTGGCATTGTTAGAGGTGCCATTGAACATTTTGGCGAGGTTGACGAAGGAGGGATGGAGTCCGAAAGGCTCTGTGAGACCGTTGAGGGCAATAGTGTCGTTGGGGCCATTGATGCCGTTCGGGACCGCAACCACTCCGCGGTCATTGGCGTAGGCTGCGGCTTGGGGATTTCCTGCGACTGGGATGAGAACGTTGTTCATATCGCAGCCTCCTCGTAGGAAAATGCAGACGAGTGCTTTGTAGTCATCACCCACGACATCGCTTCCGCCAACGGACGCGGCAGCTGCTGAGTTAATGAGTTGAAGTTGTGAGAGGGTGTTGACGAGAGAGCCAATGCCCATGGAGCCGCAGGTTCCGTAGCGAAGGAATTTTCTGCGAGAGAGGGAGAAGGTTTCGTGTTTCATGGCAGGAGGAAAGAGATGGGTTGTTACTTGCGGACTTGGAACTCGGGACTCGCAACGATGAGGTAGAGAACATCCTGAATTCGATTGAGACGATTGTTGTAGTCGTTGTTGCCATCATAGGGATTGTCACCTCCATAAGTGACGGCTGAGAGAATCAATTCGCGTGGATTCTGGAAGATGCCATCCGGGCCGTCGTCCGCAGGATCGATGGGGTAGCGCTCCTTAAAATGCCCGTAATTGAGACGGCGGTCCAGTTCGTCGAGCATGCTCAGGTTGGCGAGGTATTCTGCGGTCTCCGAACCGGTGGGGGTGGGTGGCGTCGGAGGGTAGAGCTCGTTGACAAGCTTGCTGAAATCGAGGCGAGTGCTGTGGTAGGAGTTCGCGCTATTGTCGGTGACGTTGAAGGCTGTTTTTTGACTGGGGGTAATCGAGCCTCCAAAGGGGAGTCCAAAGACGCCATTGGAATTGACGAAGAGCTGGCGGAAATAGTTGATGTTGCGGATGACGTCTTGTTCGTTAGCCAGTTGCATCTCGGGAGCAACGAGACCGGCATTGGAAACGGAGCCGCTGGGCGCGTAGTCGGGGAGATACCAGTTGAAAACGGTTTCTTGATAGAAGGACTCCATCATGAGCGAGCTGGTGTTCCCTGAATTGGTGACGCCAATGTGCAGGCGCTGGTCGAGTCGATGACCGGTAGCTTGGCTCATGGGATAGCCGAAGTTGGTGATGTAGATGTCGGGGTTAGAATAATCTCCTGGAGCATTGTCAAAGGGGTAGTCGGTGCTGGGAGTGAAGGGGATGTAGGTGAAGGCTCCCAGCTTGCGAATGAGCTGAATGTAGCATTCGAGGGGAGACCTTTTCATTCCGATACTAGAGTCGTTGAGGTCAATGACTCGGGCTTCTGGGTCGAGGAGAATGGCTTTCAGGGTCAGTGCAAGGTCTCCTTCGTTGTTCTTAAAGGCGGTGGCGACGCGGTGGAGATACTCGCGGGACGGGTTGGACTTAACAAAGCGTTGGATGAGTCGACGACAGATAAAGGCAGGGGTGGAGCCGTGGCTGTGAACCATGTCGAAGTCGGGATTGCCGTCACCAGGCTTGCCTGCCAGCCAGTTGAGCGCGTCCTCCATATCGGCGATGCCGTGCTCGGTGGCATCGGTGATATTGGTGTTGTCGATGGTGGTGCCAGCAAAGGTTTTGATACTGCGGTCATGGTAGTCGCCGAACATCTGGAGAGGATAGTTGTAGCGGTCGCCGTAAATGGTGGACTGTCCTTGCGAGGTGTTAAAGGAGGTGAGCTTGGGTCGGGTATCGAAGGGGTCTCCCCCCCAAGGGTTGCTGCTGACTGAGAAGGACTGTCCGGTGATGACCTTGGCAAATTCGCGGATGTCGTCATTGGTGTAGGTGTTGTTAGGAGCACCGTCGCTGCCGAGTCGCAAGGTGCCGTCGGGCCAGAGTTCGAAGAGGCCGATGGAAAAGAGCTGCATGTTTTCGCGAGCGAGGTTCTCGTCGGGGAAGGTGTCGTTGAGACCGTCGCCATCGATATCGAGTCCCTTCTGATTTTGAATGGAAGAGAGCCAGTTTCCCATGATGGGGCTCCAGTTTACGAATCCGAGGATATCGCGGTAGTGCGAGAAGGCGTGGTAGTTGAGCTGGTCCTGATAATTTGAGGAGCCCATGGGGCTGTTTCGGAGGGTGTCGTCGACGACCGAGACCACGACAATTTGTTGCAGTGCAAAGCCCATTTTTTGCCGGAGTTGATCGGGAGCCCCGGTCATCATTTGGGTGTGAGTCGTTCGGCGGTCGGTGTTGTAGAGAAAGGTTCCTCGTCCATTGGCTTGTGCAAGAGCGCCTTGTGAGTTCGTGGCTGGATAGGTGCCGGTGAGGTGCCATTTGGTAGGGTCGGGATTGGAACGGTCGATGACGGGCCAAGAGGCAGGGAGCGAGGGAGGATTTGTGGTGCCATCGGAGGGATTGAGTGCGGGGTCAAACCAACCCCGGAGCTTCATTTGCTGGAAGTTGCTCGCGATTTGGTAGTCGACATGGAAGTGTTGGGGCACCGCCATTTGGGCATCCATCCAACTGTCGAAGGCGCTTTGTCGATGGTAGCTGGCATCAGTGAGGCGCTCGTTTTCAATGGAGCTTACCAGAATGGCGACTTCTTCTTCGGTGGCTCCAAAGGTGGCTTGATCGAGGAAGCGGCGGACTTCGGCACTCAGGTCTTCCCCGAAGAGTTGCGGGAATTCTGTGGAACCTGGGAGTGCTGCTGCAATCGGCTCGCCGGGGTCGGTGACGGAACCGCCGGTGAGTTCAAGAAAGGACCAAATTTCGCCCGCGGGATTTGAGACGGTGTGAACGTTAAAGTAGAGCGGGGTTTCGCCGCTTTGTCCGAAGAGGGAGTCGATGACGGTTTGCTTGGAGGCGGCCCCTCCCGCTGTTGGAACTGCACCCGCTGAATCAGCGAGATCCCACTCGTAGTTGTTCAGCGGACCAAGTTTGGGGTCGGAGTCGGGGGGATTGCTTCCTTCCGCTCCAGGAACGTTGGTGATGGCGTAGATGATGTCGCCCACTCTCTCTGAGGCGAGGGTGCCGGGGTTGGACTTGTGGATGTGCGCGTCCTGTTGATTCGAAGTGAGGCCGGTGAACTCGGTGGTGAGAAAGAGTTTGGTGCGGGGCCCGTTGAGAATGGCGGTGGTCGATCCCGACCCAGGAGAAGTGATGACAGCGGCTCCATCTTGGCTGAAGAGTCCGGTGAAGATGGCGTAGTTAGAAGGGCTGTCCGGAAGATCAAAGAGTTGAATGGAGGCACCATTGATGGTGGATGAAATTTCATACGCACTATCAGGATAGAGCGCGAGGTTCAGGGTTTCGGGATACTCGTTGATGCCGTCATTGGTCGCGATGACGGTGAGGGTCTTGCTCATCTCGCCAAACTCGAAAGAGACGGTGTCGGTGATGACTTGGCCGTCTTCGTCCACGAGGGTGTAGTCCTCCACTTCAGCGGCTTCGTCTCCAGCGGAACCAACGAGGGTGCAGCAAAGCCCATCGCAAATGGTGGAGGTGTTGCCGGTGTTTGCGAGGGGTGCGATGCAAAGCTTGGCGTCGACAGCAGTTAAGGGGCCGGTTCTGCTGATAACTACGGTGGCGTTATCAACGTCGATGTTAGGGGAGTTGTCTTCAAAAGCGGCTACATCCGAGCCTTGGAGAGAAAGGGTGATGGGACCGTTTGAATTCGCCATCAGGTTCGTTGCGGCTGAAGTGTCCGTGGTTCCAGCGCTGGTCTCGGAGTCAAAAAAGAGAAAGGGGTTGTGTGGAGCGAGGAGGTGTTCTTCGGAGTCTGTGATGCCATCCCCGTCTTGATCGCCATCGGAAATTTGAAGTCGGAAGAAGTGTTGGTCTGCAAGTGACAGTGTCTCGTAAACATTGGGCGAAATATAGCCGCGACTATCGATGACGCCATCCGTGATGAACCAATCGTCAAAAGTGATATCGGGTTCGTTGAAGAGAAGAAGTTGAAATCTTTGAAAGACATCAACCGCATTTGCGCCATCTCGAAAAGTGAGGCCTGAGTGGCTGGCAACGAGGTTTCCATTAGTATCACTGACGTAAAGATCGAAAGAGTCCGGTTGCACGGTATGGGCGGCGAGACCGATCGAATAGTCGAAGGGAGTGTCCAAGGCTGCAAGAACCTCTAGACGATAGGTTTGATTGGCATTGATGGGAACTGCTACCGCCGTGCCGCCAGAGCCTCCTGCTCGAATCGCGGGTAGGCTGTTGGATAAGTCGAAATCGATGCGAGGCCCTTCGGTACCGTTTCCGGATCCCTTGAGAAATAACGAGACGTTCTCGTTCGATGGATCAACATTAACCAAGACCGAGAAAAATAAGTGGTCGTTGGTTTCAGGGAAATAGGTTGAGAGAGCTGACGAGGAAGAAGGACGTAGCCGCTCCGCTTGACCAGACATTCCTGCGGGCGCAGTTACGATTTCGACATTTCCTTGGATGATGGGTGAGGTCTCTCCCATTTCATCATAGTCGTGTTCTAGAAGGGCAAGGTCGGTCGAGTCGTCGGAAAGAAAGGGATAGGAAGCAATGTGAGAGGAGTCGATAATCTGCGTGCCGGTGATACCCGGTCCGGTCCAAGCGATTTGACAATGACTCTTGGGCGTTGAGCTCATAGAGATGACCTCTAGCAAGTAGGATTGCCCTGCGTTCAGAGTGATGACATCCGAACGTTGATTGCTGAAGCTATCGAACTGATTGGGTGCAACCGATTGTCCTGAGAGAAGTTGAGCGATGAGCGCTAGGTTCGTGGAGCTGTCGTCACTGGAAAGGGAGAGTTCGGCCGAACTACCACTCGAGAGGAAAAAGCTATAGTCTCCCGTTTGGGGGGGAGAGACGAGAGTCGTCATTCGGAAGCCGAATCCGGAACTTGAGAGGAGGGGAGGCTCGAGTGAGGAGAGACGTGTTTCTCCGTCTGGGCTGTCGGGGAAGTTAGGGTCGTTGGTAAGAGTGGTGAGATCGTTGCCCGAGAGGTCTGCCCAGAATTGTTGAATGACATTGCCACTGATAGAGGACGCATTGTCGGGGTCCAGAGCTAAGGTGAGGGGGGTGGAGTCGCCAGTGATGGGTTCTCCAACAGGACGGAAAATCTGTAAATCCAGAGAATCTTGAAATTGATAAAGCTTTCCCGCTTGAGTCGGGAAAGTGAAAACGAGCGGGGGGTCTTCGGGGTCGAGAAGTGAGAATTCTAGTTTGGGGTGGTCGTTCGAATCGAAAGGATCCGTGCCTGCCGCGGATTCGCCCAAGTTGGTAAAGCCATCGCCATCGGTATCGTCTCCAGCGAGCAGGCTTTCGGCTCCATATTGCTGCTCCCAGACATCCGAGAGTCCGTCCATATCGAGGTCAATCGCGGGTGACGATGATGAAAGAGCAAGGAGCATCCCTGCAAGAGGGAGCAAACGAGCGCCAAACGAAGTGTTCATTGGGTTGGTTGAAAAATTCATTTATTCCACAGAAGAATCTAAATTCTAAAATTCTTAATCTCAGAGAGATAGCATCCTTCTAACCTAGATTCTCATCGGGGCATTGGAAGGGAATTCACCTCCTCAAATTTGATGAGGTTGGAGGTGAAGATATTTTCCCGCTTCTCGTGAAACCTAGAGAAACGAGAGGTTGGTTGCGATGTCGAAGGGGTCTGCAAAGCGGTCCAAGTTGGGGAGGACTGTATCCATGAGGCTGGAATCAACGCCAAACCAATTGGCGAGGACGGCACAATACTGGTCGACGGAAGAAGTGGGAATCCAGCGTCCTCGGCTGCCGCTGGGAACATCGACGAGACCACCGACGGCGAGTTCGGGGAAGGTGCCGTAGATCTGTCCTCCGTTCACGGCCCCTCCGAACATGAAGGTATGAGTCCCCCAAGCATGGTCGGTTCCTGCGGTGTTGGGATCGGCACTGTTGGGAGTCCAAGTGCGGTTGAAATCGGAGGCTTGGAAGGTGGTGACTTTGTCGTATTCGAAGTCAGGGTCGGCCAGTGCGAGCGCTTTCATCGCCTCATTGAAGGCTCCAATAGCGTTGTCGAGATTGGTGAGGAGTCCTCCTAAGTCAGCATTGATGTCTTGATGATTGTCGAAGCCGCTGAGGTCGACAAAGAAGATTTGCCGTTTGTTGCCGAGGCATTTACGGCCGGTGATGAGCTTAGCGACGGCTTTGAGTTCGTCTCCAATTCCGGTATCGGCGTTGGCAAAGATGGTGTCGAGGTCGAGTCCGAGGCTGGTAGCGACTTCGGAAGCTTCGGTGACGATGGCTTCGTTCTCACGAGCCCGTTGGACGACGGTGTTGTAGCCGTCCTCCAAAATATTGGCATGACTGTAGGCCATGATGCGCTCGAGGGCCTGCAAGCGATTACCGGTGGAGTTGGTCTTGTAGCTGCCATCGGTTTCGAGAGCGCCTCCGTAGGGAAGTCCACCGCTGCTAAATCCTGCTAAGCTGATGGCTCCGGAGGATGTGACCGAGTATTGAGCTTCGGTGCCGCCGTTCATGAATTGATTGTTTCCCGCGGCAGTAATGAGCATGGAAGTCTGGCTGTCGGGGTTCCATGTCGAGTGGTAGAGGTCGGCTACTCGTGCTCCCCAACCCGAGCGATAGGGTTGGTCTGCGATAGAGGACATCCACTCGGTGACTTGGTCGGAGTGGGAGAAGAGCTGCCGTGGGAGAGATGCGCTGTTGTAGGTTCCTGGATTTGTGTGTTCGGCGAGGGTGCCGACGTTGCTGACGAAGGCGGCATCGTTGCCGTTGAACATCGCTTGCAAATTGACGAGGGAGGGATGAAGGCCGAAGGGGTCGCCGGTGGTGTTGAGGGCGAGGGTGTCGTTTTCTCCCGCAGGATTGAGGGTAGGCTCTGCCACTCCGTTACGGATGCTCACGACATTACGGTCGGCAGTGTAGCCTGCTGCTTGCGGATTTCCTGCTACAGGAATGAGGACGTTGTTCATGTCGCAACCGCCTCGAAGGAAAATACAGACGAGAGCTTTGTAGTCGTCACCAACGACATCGAGTCCGCCGGCACCTGTTGCGGCAGCGGCGGAGTTGATGAGTTGTAGCTGTGCGAGGGTGTTGACGAGCGAGCCAATGCCCATCGCCCCACAGGTGCCAGTGGCGAGAAATTTACGGCGGGAGATTTGGTAGGAGTCGGACATGGTGCTGGGTTACTACTTTTTAATCTGAAACTCGGGAGTGACGCTGATGAGGTAAAGGGAGTCGATGAACTTTCCGCGCTTGTCGCTTTCGTCATTGTTTCCGCTGTAAGGATTACCGTGACCGGCGGTGATCCCATCGATGATGAGCTCGCGGGGGTTTTTGAGGAAGTTGTCCACGCCCGGGATATTGGGGTCGTCATCGTCGCTGGGGTCGTAAGGATACTTAGCCTTCAAGAAGCCATAGGTGAGGCGCTTGTCGAGCTCGTCTACCAGTTGCTCGTCGGCAAGGGATTCAGCAGTGCGGGTGTCGGTCGCGGTAGGTTCGGCAGGAGGGTAGAGGAGGGCGACCCACTTATCGCGATCGAGGCGAATGTTATCGTTGTTGTTGAAAGAGGTGTCACCGCTGGCTGCACCTAGAGCTCGGCCTTGGGTCGCGCTGGAGCCGCCAAGAGATTCGACGAAGATTCCGTTGTTGCCTCGTAAGAGATAGTGCTGGTAGTTGATGTTGCGAATGACGTCAGGCTCATTGGCGAGTTGGAGTTCGGGGGAGACGAGACCGGCATCGGCGATGGGGCCGCTGGGAGCGTAGTCGGGGAGATACCAGTTGAAGACTGTTTCCTGGCGGAAAGGGACCATCTGAATGCCGGTAGCTCCGCTGGTGATGGTGTAGTGTTGCAGGAAGCGGTGATTGCGTTCTTGATTGGCAAGTTGCGATGCGGGGAGGCCAAAGTTGTCGAGGAAGAGGTCGCTATTGGAAAAGTCACCGGGTGCGGTGTCGAAGGGGTAAGTATTCCCCGGAGGAAGAATGGGCAGGTAGCTGATGGCCTCCATGGAGCGGGCGAGTTGCAGGTAGGTTTCGAGAGGGGAGCGTTTGAGGCCGAAGGTGGTGTTAGTGGGGTCGAGTTGTCTCGCCTCTGCGTCTAAGAGAATGGCCTTCACGGTGGCGGCGAGGTCTCCTTCGCCATCTTTGAAGGCGGTGGCGACGCGGTGGAGGTAATCGCGAGAAGGGTTGGAAGTGGTGAAGCGTTGGATGAGGCGCAAGCAGATGAAGGCGGGAGTGCTGCCGTGACTGTGAACCATGTCAAAGTCCGGGTTGCCGTCGCCGGGAGTGCCTGCGAGCCAATCGATGGCATCTTCGATATCCGCGATTCCCTGTTCGGTGGGGTCGGTGAGGTTGGTGTTGTCAATGGTGACTCCGGCGAAGCTCTTGACCGAGCGATCGTGGAATTCACCGAACATTTTCATCGGGTAGTTGTATTTGATTTCGTGAAGCTGGGCTTGGTTCTGGTTGCGGCCAAAGTTTGTGTTTTCTTCGAGGTCGGCAAAGGGAACTCCACCCCAAGGGACTTCGCGGTCGTTGTGGACGCTGAAGCTTTGGCCAGTAAGGACTTTGGCAAATTCGCGAATGTCTTCGTTGTTGTAGGTGTTGTTAGGGGCTCCGTCTGTTCCGAGACGGAGGGTCCCGTCAGGCCAGAGGTTGAAGAGGCCGATGGAGAAGAGCTGCATGTTCTCGCGTGCGAGGTTCTCATCGGGAGAAATGTCGTCGGTGCCGTCGCCATCGATATCGACTCCTTTTTGATTGCCTAGGCTGGAGAGCCATTTGCCCATGATTGGGCTCCAGTTGACGTAGCCTAGGACGTCTCGGTAGTGGCCGAAGGCATGGATGTTGAGTTGGTCTTGGTAGTTGCTGGCAGCATAGGGGCTATCGCGAATGGCGGTGATCGCGGCGCTGACGACCACGATTTGCTGGAGAGCGAAACCGGTCTTTTGGCGCAGTTGGTCTTGAGCGTTGAGCATCATTTGCCAGTGCGCGTGACGACGTTCGCGGTTTCCGGGTTCAACTCGAAGATCGTTGATGTCGGCGAGGCGGTCGTCATCACGAGTAAGCGGGTAGGGTCCGCTGAGGTGCCATTTTTCGGGGTCCGGATTGCTTCGGTTGACGGTGGGCCAAGTCGTCGGTGGGGTGGGTGTAGTGTAGTCTTCGGCGCTGGGATTCAGGACAGGGTCGAAGGCGCCGTTCAGGGTCATGAATTGGAAGTCGGTAGCAAGGTGGTAATCTAACAGGTAGGTCTGTTGGAGGGCCATCTGGTTGTCAATCCAGTCTTCGAAGGCGGTAGCGCGATGATAAGTTGAGTCGGCGGCACGAGCGGTTTCAACAGTGGAGACCAGGGCGGCGACTTGAGCGTCGGTGGCACCGAAGGTGGCTTGGTTGAGGAAGCGTCGAACTTCAGCTTCGAGCTCATCGTCGAAGAGTTGCGGGTATTCAGCTGAACCAGCGAGGGCGGCTGCGGTAGGGGTGCCGGGGTCGGTAGTGGAGCCGCCGGTGAGATTGAGGAAGGCCCAAATTTCGCCGGCAGGGTTGTCGACGGTGTGGATGTTGAGGTAGAGGGGGGATTCGCTGTTTTGGGCGAAGAGAGAGTCGATGATAGTTTGCTTGGAGGCGGCCCCGCCAGAGGTTGGAACGGCGCCTGAGGATTCGGTCAGGTCCCACTCATAATCTGTGAGGAAGCCGAGGTAGGGGTCGGAGGCGGGAGGAGGTTGGGATTCGGCACCAGGTTCGTTGGTGATAGAATAGATAATGTCGCCAGGGGTAGGTCCTGGGTTGGACTTGTGGACGTGGGAGTCTTGTTGCACCGAAGTGAGGTTCGAGAATTCGTTGGTGAGAAAAAGTTTAGTACGAGGTCCGTTGAGGATAGCGGTGGTGAAGCCAGAACCTAACGAGGAAAGGGTCGCATTACCGTCTTGGCTGAAGCTGCCGGTGAAGATGGCGTTGTTAGCTGGATTGTCGGCGAGGTCGAAGAGTTGGATGGAGGCCCCGTTGAGAGTCTCGGAGAGTTGATAGCTGGCATCGATACTGGGAGCAACGGCGAGGTTGAGGGTTTCGGGGTATTCGTTAATGTTGTCGGGTAGCGCTACCACGGTGAGGGTCTTGCTCATTTCTCCTAGAGCAAAGCTGACGGTGTCGGTGATGAGGTTGCCGTCAGAGTCAAGGAGGGTGTAGTCGCCGACTTCCGCTTCTTCGTCGCCAGCGCTTCCAATCAGGGAGCAACAGGTGCCGTCACAAACGGTGGCCGTGCTCCCCGTATTTTCCAAAGCTGCGATGCAAAGATTGATGGTGACTGGTGCGAGGGTGCCGGTGCGGGTGATGAGAATGGCACCATGGTCTTCACTGGTATTGGGGCTGTTGTCCTCGAAGGCGGCGGTATCTGAAGCGGCGAGTGAGATGACGGGAGTGCCGGTATTGTTGGTGAGAAGAGAGCTAATAGCGGCGGCATCAGTCGTGCCAGAAGTGGTCTCGGCATCAAAGAAGAGAAAGGGTTGGTGTTTAGCGAGGAGAAGTTCCTCCCAGTTGGAGAGGCCGTCGGCGTCTTGGTCTCCATCGTTGATATGTAGTCGAAAGAATTGGCCGTCGGCATCGAGAGTGAAGTCAGAGATGTTGCGGTTGAGGATGCCGGAACCTGCGATTTTTCCATCCGTGATTTCCCAAGAGTCGACAACGATGTTCGGGAGGGTGATGGAAGCTGCACGCACGCGGTCAAAAATACTCACCACATTTTCTCCTTCATCTTTAAAGGTGAGACCGAACTCGCTGCCAATGAGCTTACCGTTGGTGTCGGTGATGTAGATATCGAAAGTGTCGGGAGAGACGGTGCGAGTGGAGAGTCCTTCTTGGTAAGTGAAGGGAGTGTCGAGAGAAGCAACGAGTTCGACTCGGTAGGTGGTGTCGAATTCGACATCGATTTGGCGCACTCCGTAGGTGCCGCCAGTCCGCACGGCGACGGTAGAGAAACTATTGCGCTCCTCCAGATTAACGCGTGGGCCTTCTTCGGAACTGTCAGGGCCTTGGAAGTAGAAGTGGACGTCGTCATGGCCGGGGCTCATGCGGAACTGCCAAGTCGCATAGAGATGGTCGCTGCTGGATTGAGGGAGAAGGAGGGTCTCGGCTGCGAGATTGCCGGGGTCGTCATTGAACTTTTCGGCATTGCCATTCATGCCCTCGGGAGCGTCCACGATTTCGGTATTGCTAGGCCAAAGAGTGGTGGTGGTCGTGTCGTAGTCGTGGACGAGCAGGTCTTGTGTGGTGCTTGGCGCGGGAAGGAGTTCAAGTGGGGCGAGGTGCTCCGAGGTGATGATGGCGGTATCGGTGATACCGGGGCCCGTCCATGCGAGCTGACAGTGGCTTTCGGCAGTGAGCGAGAGCAGCTGGACCTCGAGCAGGTAGCTTTCACCAGCAGTGAGGAGAATCGGTGTTGAGCGTTGGGAAGAGTAGCGGTCCCATTCATTGGGAAGAATATCTGCTTGAGCTAAGAAGACTTCTGATAGGTCTACGAAGTTGTTCGAATCAGTGTCGGTGCTCAGAAAGGCCTTTGCGGGGCTACCTGAGGAGAGAGCGAAGGTGTAGCTGCCGGTCTCGGGTGGAGTGATGAGTGCTTGCAGGCGACTGCCGAATCCACTGCCTTGCACGCGTTGAGTCTCGAACTGAGTAAGTTCATTTTGTCCGTCGGATTGTGCGGGGAAGTTGGGAAGGTTAGCGAGGTCGCTGACTTGGGTGCCTGCGAAGTTGGACCAGAAGCTCTGCTGCACGTGTCCATCGCGAGTGGATGCTTCGGTGTCCTTGAGGGTGACGGATTGCTCGGAGCCATCGCCAGCGATAGTGGGGCCAAAGGTTTGGAAATTGAGCAGATCGGTCGATTGAGACAGTTGGTAAAATTTGCCTGCCTCTGTAGGGAAAGTGAAGAAGATCGGATTCCCGCTGGTGTCCATTTGAAAAGGTCCAAGATCGGGAAAACTGTTGGCAGAAAATGGATCAGTTCCGGCGCTAGACTCTTCGGCGTTGGTGTAGCCATCGCCATCAGGGTCGCCATTGGCGGACTCGGATTCCGCGCCATAGTTCAGTTGCCATAGATCGGACAAGCCATCGGAATCGAGATCCACCGCTAGCGAGGAGAGAGTCGAGAGGAGTAGGATTCCTCCGAGAGCCCCTCGGTCTTGGATGAAAGAATTCGGATTCATAAGCGAGCGAGTTGAGAAAAAAAGAGCAACCACCCTTTTCGGTTTTTTTTGAGCAAAAGGAAACAACGGAATTGTAGCCAGCTGATGAAGACCCTAACTATCATTAACTTATCTTGAAAGTTGAAATTCACGTGATTTAGGGCGGAGCGCTCTTATTTTCACGTCCTTGACGGCTGTGGTCGGCCCTGCGACAAGAGATCGTATGAATGGGAAAAATAAGCAATGGCTCCGGAAAATGCTGGTTTTTTCAGGGGTTCTCTTGGTTTTCAGCGCTTGTTCATCAACGAAAGATGAAGTGGCTGAGCCGAGAAGAGAAACTCCTCCGGTCAAAATTCAGGGGACTGCCTTGAGGTTTCAAAGCTATCTCTTCACTGCTCCCAAAGGATATCAGGTTTTGGAGGATGCCAAAGGGGCTCACGTGGCGGGCGTATTTTCGGAGGCTGAGGGGGCCAAGTTGGTCAAGCAACTGAGTTCGCGCCGTGGTTTCGAGCTGACTTCGACGCCCACGCTGACCTGTCGGAATAACGAGTCCGGTAAAGTGGAGCTCATTCGTGAGCTCACTTACCCGACGGAATATGATCCGCCCTCGTTGCCGGAGAAGAAGGAAGATCATGAAGGCTTCTTTCCGGTGACGCCATCGAGTCCAAAGAGCTTTGAGACTCGAAATGTCGGTTTTGAGGCAAGCTTCAAAGGACGCAAGGTTGGTGACAGTATTGACTTTTCGTTCGATGTGAGCCGGACCTCTTTCTTTGGTTTCATCAATTACGGTTCTCCCATCACGGCTCCTGCGAAAGGTCTTTTCGGGAATCCGGTGGACGTGGTAGTGACCGAAAATCGGATTGAAATGCCGCTCTTTGACGTCAAAAAGCTAGCTTCGACGGTCACGATGAAAAGCGGGCAGTATCTCGCTATCGGGGGGCTTTCTTCCGATCTGCAACCGGCTCTCGAAAGACTTGCCCCAGATAGGAAGAAGGACTTGGCCCCTACTGAAAATCTCTTCGTGCTGATTCGGGTGGAGTTGTTCGAGTAGGTGTGTCGGCGGTGAGTGAGAATTCTGTAACAAATGGCAGCTCTTGGCAGTTTGCTTAGGTGATGAATCTCAAAACGCTGGCTGTTCTTCTGTTTTTCTTGCCGTTGAGCTCGTTTGCTGAGGACTCTTCCGTAACAGGAACTGTCCCTGCTAACGGCAAGCTGAAGGTTTTCGTACTGGCCGGGCAGTCCAATATGGTGGGCTTTGGGCAAGTGAAGGGAGAGAAGGGCACGATGGAGCACTATGTGAAGTCCAAGCCGGATGATTATGGCCATTTGGTGGATAAGAGCGGTGAACCTGTCGTGCGGGACGATGTCTGGATTGTCGATTTATCGAACAAGGAAGATTTGCGGCAAGGGTGGTTGACGACGGGCTATGGCGCGAAGGCGGACCATATTGGGCCTGAGTTTGGTTTTGGATTTGTGATGGGAGATCGGTTTGAGGATCCGGTCTTGCTCATTAAGTCCGCTTGGGGTGGACGTTCGCTTTTCAACGACTTTCTTTCTCCAAGTTCAGCTGATTATCCCGAGCCGAAAAAGGATGGCGACAAGGGATTTCACTATGCGCAGGTGGTGGCGCATGTGGGAGAGGTAACGAACAACTTGAAGACCTATTTTCCTGAACACTCTGGTGAAGAATTTGAGTTAGTGGGCTTTGGTTGGCATCAAGGGTGGAATGATCGCATCAATGCGGATGCGGTGGATGCTTATGAGAAGAATATGGTGAACTTCGTGAAGGATATGCGGAAGGATTTGGGGGATGAGGCCCTGCCGTTCGTGATCGCAAATACCGGGATGGGGGGATGGGATATTTCTGGCAGCTACAAGAAGCGGGTGGAAAAGCTGATGACCGCGCAGTTAGCCTTGAGCGATGGGAAGAAGTATCCCGAGTTTGCGGGGAATGTCTTTGGAGTGGAGACGCGTGACTTTCAGCGAAGTGTAGGGGAGTCGCCTTCCAAACAAGGCTATCACTGGATGCGCAATTGGGAGACCTACTACTTGATTGGGAAGGGAATGGCCGAGGCACTCTGACGGAGAAGGGGCCTGCTTCGTTTCTAAGCGAGGATAGGTTTGACGATGTCGCCGTGGACGTCGGTGAGGCGGAAGCGGCGGCCTTGGAATTTGTAGGTGAGAGCGGTGTGGTCGATGCCGAGGAGGTGTAGCATGGTAGCTTGCAGGTCGTGGATGTGAACGGCGTCTTCGGTGTAGTGATGCTTGGTGGGTGAGATGGGGACGCCGTCAGCGTTGACGATGTTGTAGCCGTAGTCGTCGGTTTGACCGTGGGAGACGCCGCCCTTGATGCCACCGCCAGCCATCCACATGGAGAAGCAACGAGGATGGTGGTCGCGGCCGAAGTTGTCGCCATTGAGCTTGCCTTGGGAGTAGTTGGTGCGGCCGAATTCGCCGCCCCAGACGACGAGGGTGTCCTCGAGCATTCCTCGTTGTTTGAGGTCTTGCACGAGAGCGGCAGAGGGTTGGTCGGTCTCGCGGCATTGGTTGGTGAGCCCGCCTTTGACGTTGTTGTGTTGGTCCCAGCCTTGGTGATAAAGTTGGATGAATTTGACTCCGCGTTCGGCGAGGCGGCGAGCTAACAAGCAGTTGGCGGCAAAGGTTCCGGGGTTGCGTGAGTCTTTGCCGTAGAGGTCGAAGGTGGAGTCGGGTTCGTCGCTGACGTTGGCGACTTCGGGCACGCTGGATTGCATATTGAAGGCCATTTCATACTGCTTGATGCGGTCCATGATGGCTTGTTCTTCCGCGACGGCGTGTTGATGGGCGTGGAGGTCGGCGAGACGGTCGAGGAGTTGGCGGCGAGCCTTGGGGGAAACGCCCTCGGGATTGTTGAGGTAGAGGACGGGGTCTTTGCCGGAGCGAAAACGGATGCCTTGATACTCGGAGGGAAGGAAGCCTGAGCCCCAGAGCCGCGAGACGAGGGGTTGGCCGTTTTTGTTTTTGGTGACGAGGACCACGAAGGCGGGGAGGTCTTCGTTGGTAGTGCCAAGTCCGTATTGCATCCACGCTCCCATGGAGGGACGGCCTGCGATTTGGGAGCCGGTTTGGAGGTAGGTGACGCCGGGGCCGTGGTTGATGGCCTCGGTGTACATGTTTTTCACTACACAGATGTCGTCTGCGATTTTGGCGGTGTAGGGAAGGATTTCGGAGAACCATTGTCCGGACTCACCGTGTTGGGAGAACTTGAAGGGCGAGCCAGCGAGGGGGATGGAGGACTGATTGCCGGACATTCCGGTGAGGCGTTGTCCGCCGCGCACGGAGTCGGGGAGTTGCTGGCCATGGAGCTTGTTGAGGAGGGGCTTGGGGTCGAGGAGGTCGACTTGGGAGGGCCCGCCGGCTTGGCAAAGAAAGATGACCCGCTTGGCCTTGGCGACGAGGTGCGGGAGTTGGTCGGGCTTGTTCTCGGCGGCCAACATGGAGTTGAGCGCAAGGCTGCCAAAGCCCATGGTGGAAGTTTGGATGAGTTCGCGACGGTTCATAATCGGGAGAGTGGCTTTTTAAGCCGCTGAGGTTGATGTTTGGAAGGTGGTTGGTGGGTGAGCTAATTCTGACGATTCGTTGAGGCGGCTTGCAAAGCCACGCTCCTGTTGACTGGCTAGGGCTTGATGTTGACTTCGTGCAAGTTCATCAGGGCTTGGGTCAGGGCAGTGAAGGCCGCGAGTTCGGGGGTCGCTTCTTTGGGCTGGGCTTGGCCTTGGCTGAGGAAGGTTTTTGCTTCTTCGGGATGTTCTTGGTAGTGGGCAAGTTGTTCGTGGTAGAGTTGGGTGAGAATGGTGACTTCGGCATCATCGGGTTGACGAGAGGTGAGGGTGAAGAAGGTTTGGGCGACTCGCTTGGTGATGTCGGGTTCTTCGGTGATCGCTTTTTCGGCGAGGTGGCGGGCGGCTTCGACGAATTGGGTTCCGTTGAGGAGGACGAGGGCTTGCAGCGGGGTGGAGGTGGTGTCGCGCTTGGCGGAGCAGACGTCACGCTTGCCGGCATCGAAGGCCATCATGGCGGGGGAGGGGGCGGTGCGTCGCCAGTAGGTGTAGAGAGAACGGCGGTAGAGGTTTTGGCCGGTGTCGGGCTCGTTGGGTTTGAAGGACTCGGAAAGGTCGTAGGGTTTGACGGGAGGTCCTCCTATTTTTTCGACGAGTAGTCCGGAGGTGAAGAGGGCTTGGTCGCGAATGACCTCGGCGGTGAGGCGATGGCGAGGGCCGCGAGCGAGAAGGCGGTTGTCGGGGTCGGCTTCGAGTTCGGCGGGGCTGGCGAGGGACTGTTGTTGGTAGACCTGAGAGGAGACGACCTCTTTGACGAGGGCTTTGAAGTCCCAGCCGGAGGCGATGAAGCGCGCGGAGAGTTCGTTGAGGAGGTCGAGGTATTCGGGGTATTCGCCTTGGATGCCAAAGTCTTCGGAGGTGGCGACGAGGCCGCGACCGAAGAAGGATTGCCAGACCCGGTTGACGTTGACGCGTGCGGTGAGGGGGTTGTCGGGATGGGTGGTCCAGCGGGCGAGGTCGAGGCGGTTCATGACTTTGCCTTCGGGGGCTTCGAAACCGAGGGTGGGAAGAAAGGCCGGGAAGGCGGGGTCGACGGGCTCGCCGCGATTGCTGTATTCGCCTCGGTTGAGGATGTAGGCTTGCTTGGGCTCGGGGAGTTCCACCATGGTCATGATTTCGACGACGGCGTTTTGAGCTCGGTAGAAGGCGGTGCGGGCGGTTTGGAGTTCGGTGAGGGCGGCTTGATATTCTTCGCTCAGGATGAGGTTGGTTTCGGCATCAGGGACAATGTCAGCAAGTTGATGGAGAAGTTTGATTTCTTGGGGGGATAGGAGGCGGTCGAAGACTTGGAAGTCATCGACGAGGCCTCCTTTGAAGCCGCGGTCACGCATGCGCTCGCCGATGCGGATGTGAGGGTTGCCGCCTCCTTTGATGGGTTTGGTGAGTTGGTCGCGAATGACTTCGGTGGGGGCGTTTTGGCTATTGATGAAGACTTTGAGCCCCGCTGCTCGAGAAGAGCCGTCGTTGGTGACGGTGACATGATACCATTGGTTGGGTTCGAGAGATTGTTCGGTTTTTACCGAGATGGCATTGCCGGGCCAGTAGTGAACGAGGGACCATTGAAGCTGGTTGTCGATGAGGAGGAGTTCGTAGCCTCGGGAGGCGGCATCAGTCCACGCTTTGGAGCGAGAAAAGATGACGGCGCGTTCCTTGATGTCGGGCGTTTGTATCCAAGCGGAAACAGTGAAGGGTTGTTCGCGTGGGAAATCGCCGACCTCGGTGGCGACGGCATCATCGCCGGTAAGCTGAATGGCGTTTTCGTTTTTTCCGGGGACGGAGGAATTGGCTCCGACGGTATTCGGGTCGTCAAAGTCGAGGTAGAGGAGCTGATTTTGGAGGGGAGTGAAGAGTTTAGGGAGTTTGTGATCGGAGGTGACTTGTTGGAGCTTTGTCTCGGCGTTTTTTACAGTGGATTCCAGAGCCGCGAGGTTGGTTTTTTCCTGCTCAGAGAGGAGGGGGAGGGTGGGAGTGGGGACGGCCTCGGGGTTGAAGTAGGAGTAGAGCCCGGCTTCGTCGACATCATCGAAGAAGGCGAAGAGTGAGAAGTAGTCTTTGGCGGTGGTGGGGTCGTATTTGTGGTCGTGGCAGCGGGAGCATTCCATGGTGAGACCAAGGAAGGCGGTGCCGTAGGTTTGGAGTCGGTCGGCGACGTATTCGACTCGGAATTCTTCTTCGACGGAGCCGCCTTCGACCTTTTGTTGGTGGAGACGAGAGAAGGCGGTGGCGAGACGGCTCTCGTGATCGGAGTCGGGGAGGAGGTCGCCGGCGAGTTGCTCGTGGATGAAGCGGTCGAAGGGCTTGTTCTTGTTGAAGGTTTCGATGACGTAGTCGCGGTAGGGCCAGACGAAGCGGTCTTTGTCCTGTTGGAAACCGTAGGTGTCGGCGTAGCGGGCGATATCCAGCCACGGGGTGGCCATGTGTTCGCCAAAGCGGGTGCTGGCGAGGAGGCGGTCGATGGTGGCTTCGATTTGGGTGGGGTCGAAGGCTTCGATTTCTTCGGGGGTGGGTGGAAGACCGGTGAGGTCGAGGGTGAGGCGACGGAGAAGAGTGTGAGGTTCGGTCTGGGGTTTGAGAGCAAGGTCTTTTTGGGAAAGCTGGGTGGTGACGATTTCGTCGATAGACGTTCCGGTGGGCTCGGGGAGGGAGGTGAAGGACCAGTGGTCGGCGTATTCGGCTCCTTCGCTGATCCAGGTTTCGATGAGATTAATTTGCTCGTCGGTGAGGGAGCGGTGGGATTTTTTGGGAGGCATGAGGTCCTCGTCGTCGGGTGCGAGGCGCATGCGGGTGAGCATCTCGGATTTGGCGGGGTCGCCGGGGGCGATGGCTCCACCGTTGATGGCTTCTTCGCGGAGGTCGAGGCGTAGGTCGGCTTCGCGGTGTTCGGGGTCGGTGCCGTGGCAATAGAAGCAGTTCTCAGAGAGAAGGGGCTGGATGTCGCGGTTGAAGTCGATCTCGGCGTTAGCGCTGGAGATGAAGACAAGCGAGATGGAAAGCAGGTTGCGAAGCTGCTTGGTGAGCGGGAGAAGCGAAAGTGAGGTCAAAGTGGAAAGCACGGGTGACGGCGTATCAAGGATACGTCCGCAAATCCGTAAGTTTGCCAATTTACCTTTCTGTTTCTCTTAGATGCCTGAAGAAAGAGAGTTTAACGTGTGGTTTAACTGGAGCTTGCGGACCTGATTCTCAGGTTGTTGGGGACGATTTGGAGTAGAAATCGGGCCGGACTAGCCCCTTTTTCTTCTGAGGTTGGCAATGAACTTCGCTAGGCGCAAGACGATGAAGACGGAGGCTGCCAAAAGAGCTAGAAGGATAACCGAGATTAGAATTTTTTGGGTCGTTGTGAGAGTGAAGAGCATTTCTTGGGTTCCGATCCAGTGGGCTGCACCATAGGAACCGTTGGGATCAGGGCTGCCTGGCTGTAGAAGGAGTGCTCTGATCAAAGTAGTATCGACAAGCTCAGAAAGCGGTTGCTCTTGTAGATTGCTCTGAAGGGAGTCTGCAATAGTGACCGCTCCGCTAGTATCGTCGAAATCAGTAAAGACGATCCAGTGAAGGCCTCCGGCCCGCGCAGTGCTGACTAAGGCGAGAGCGTAGTGTGGCCCCTGAAGGTGATCTTTGAGCAACTGGATCTCCATAGGGTTTTTCGGATTTAGTGTTTCTACTCTAAATCCGTCTTGCTTGAGAACTCGAAAGAGGTCGGGTTGGAGGGTCCCGTTAGAAGACTTAATAAAAGGGATGGCTGGGATGTTGGTTCCCAGTCTCTCGCGAAGACGGGCTTGTTCGGCATCTAGACCGTAGCTTTGGTAAATCGATGAGAGGGCCAAGAAGCCGCAGGAAAAATCGTCTTCCTGAACCTTGGGCGTAATTGGCTTGGGAGTTTGTACTAGCCATTGAGTCACCGGAGAAGGGGACCAGTCTCCAGCGGTAATCTTGGCCGTGAGAAAAGCTCCGACGAGTAAGCTGGCAAGTAAAACCCTCTTCATCAAGCCAGCCTTAGTTGGCGACTATGTTAACCAACTTGCCGGGAACGACGATGACTTTGCGGATGGTTTTGCCTTCGGTGTGTTGTTGCACGTTAGGCTCTCCCTTGGCGAGGTCTTCGAGGGTGGCTTTGTCGGAGTCGGCGGGGACTTGGAGTTTGGCGCGGAGCTTGCCGTTGACTTGCACGATGATGGTGATTTCGGATTCGACGAGGAGGGATTCGTCGAAGGCGGGCCACGGTTGTTCGCTGAGAAGTTCGGTTCCGCCGAGTTTGGAGTTCAATTCTTCGGTGAGGTGGGGCGCGAAGGGATTGAGGACTTTCAAGAAGTCGAGGAAGAGGTCTTGGGGAATCTCTTTGGCGGAGGTGTAGGCGTTCACGCATTCCATCATGGTGGAGATGGCGGTGTTGAATTTGAGGGCCTCGATGTCTTCGCCGACTTTCTTGATGGTGTGGTGGGTGATCTTGGCGAGGTCGCCGCCTTTGGATTCGGCACTAACCTTGTCTTGGAGACGCCAAACTTTAGCAAGGAAGCGGGAGACGCCTTCGACGCCTTTCATGGACCAGGGTTTGACCTGCTCGAGGGGGCCCATGAACATTTCGTAGAGGCGGAGGGAGTCCGCGCCGTATTTTTCGACGACTTCATCGGGGTTGACGACGTTGCCGAGGGACTTGGACATTTTTTGTCCGTCCTCACCCATGATGAGGCCTTGGTTGACGAGCTTTTTGAAGGGCTCGTTGGTGCTCAGGTGGCCGAGGTCGTTGAGGACCTTGTGCCAGAAGCGGGCGTAGAGAAGGTGCAGGACGGCATGTTCGGTGCCGCCGATGTAGAGGTCAACGTGGGCGTTGTCGCCGGACCAGTAGTCTTCCGCTTCTTTGGATATGAAGGCTTGTTCGTTACCTGGGTCGCAATAGCGGAGGTAATACCAACAAGAGCCGGCCCACTGGGGCATGGTATTGGTCTCGCGACGGAGGGTGTCGCTGTAGTTGATCCAGTCGGTGCAATTCAGGAGGGGGCCACGGGGGTCGCCGGTGGGCTTGAAGTCTTCCATCTCGGGTTGGAGAAGGGGGAGTTCGCTTTCGGGGAGTGGGGAGTGTTCGCCGGTCTCTTTGTCCCAAAGGAGAGGGAAGGGCTCGCCCCAGTAACGCTGGCGGGAGAAGAGCCAGTCGCGCAGTTTGAATTGGATTTTGCGGGTGCCTTTGCCTTCGCTTTCGAGCCAGTCGATGATTTTTGCTTTGGCTTCAGGGGTAGCGAGGCCGTCGAGGAAACCGGAGTTAATGGAGGTCCCGTTTCCGGTGAAACCTTGCCAGTCGTCGTCGCCTTTGGGTTGCACCACTTGGGTGATGGGGAGTTCGAACTTTTTGGCGAACTCGAAGTCGCGTTCGTCGTGGGCGGGAACAGCCATGATGGCACCGGTGCCGTAGCCCATCATGACGTAGTCTGCGATCCAGATCGGGATGGGCTCTTGGTTGACGGGGTTGATGGCGTGGGCTCCGGTGAAGACGCCGCTTTTGTCCTTGTTGAGGTCGCCGCGCTCGAGGTCGGATTTGTTGGCGCAGGTGTCTTGGTAGGATTTGACTGCGTCGGATTGTTCGGGGGTGGTGATTTCGGCGACGAGGGGGTGCTCGGGAGCGAGGACCATGTAGGTAGCTCCGAAGAGGGTGTCGGGTCGGGTGGTGAAGACAGTGATTCTATCGTCGCCTTCCTTAAGGTGGCGAGACTCGTCGTCCTTGGACTTCTCTTCATCGATGATGAGAACTTTGAAGTCCACCTCGGCTCCTTCGCTGCGGCCGATCCAGTTGCGTTGCAGGGCTTTAATGGAGTCGGGCCAGTCGAGGGGCTCGAGTTCGTCGATGAGGCGTTGGGAGTATTTGGTGATACGCAGCATCCATTGTCGAAGTGGTCGACGTTCCACAGTTTCGCCCTTTGCTTTCCATTCTTCGATTTCCTCGTTGGCGAGGACGGTGCCCATGCTGGGAGACCAGTTGACGGGGGCTTCGTGAATGAAGGCGAGGCGGACTTCGTCGATTTGTTCGGGGGACCAGCCTTTATCCTCGAGTTGAGAAACAGGCTGGGCTTTTTGCGTTTTTTCGCAGAAGTAGGATTTGTAGAGCTGGAGGAAGATCCATTGCGTCCACTTGACGTAGCCAGGGTCGGTGGTGTTGACCTCGCGATCCCAGTCGTAGGCGAAGCCGAGGGACTGGAGCTGGCGGCGGAAGTTGTCGATGTTGGCCTCGGTGGTGACGCGGGGGTGTTGGCCGGTTTTGATGGCGTATTGTTCGGCGGGGAGGCCAAAGGCGTCCCAACCCATGGGGTGGAGGACGTTGAAGCCGTTCATGCGCTTGTAGCGACCGATGATGTCGGTGGCGGTGTAGCCCTCGGGGTGTCCGACATGGAGGCCGGCGCCGCTGGGATAGGGGAACATGTCGAGGACGAAGTATTTGGGCTTGGAGGCGTCGAAGCCGTCTTCGCCAGGTCCGGCGGTGCGGTAGGTCTTTTCGTCGGCCCAGCGCTTTTGCCAGCGGGGTTCGAATTCGTGGAAGGGAAAGGGTTTGGAGCGTTCGTCGGACATAATGCGGGGGAGACTCTTGAATCCAGATTGCAGAGTCCAGACTTATGAGGTCGTTTTTTCGGACAAAAAAGCCGCTGGTCGATCAAGACGAGCGGCTTTTGGGGAAAGGGAGAGACGATCTTAGTAGATTCCGCGACCAGACTCACTTGAGCTGCCTCTGGAGCCGCGCCCACTTCCATTGCTGGAAGACCGAGGGCTGGGTTGTCTTTGGGTGGAGGTTGAATTTCCGCTACGATTGCTTCCTCGCGAGGTGGGTGCGATTGAGCTACCGCGGTTGCTTCGAGATGAGCTTTCGCGCGTTCTTGCGGCTTCGCTTGCTCTGGCGGCCTGTTCGTTCCTTTGGCGAAGGGCTTGCTGGGCGCGTTCAGAGGAGGAGCGGGAAGGTTGGGTGCGCGTTTGCTGAGTACGTGTTTGCTGAGTGCGCGTTGGTTGAGTGCGCGTTGGTTGAGTGCGCGTTGGTTGATTCTGCGGGATGACCTGAGTGCGGGTTGTGGTCCGGCTCGGGGAACTAGAAGGGCGGCTTCGCTGTGAGCTGGAAGATGGTCTGCTGCTTGATGAGCGAGTGCGGTAACTGGAACTGTTAATGGTCGGACGCTGAGTGCTACGACTGTTTCGACTTGGGAAAACGGAGCGCTGGTTGCTAGAGGGATAGCTGTGGCGTTGATTGCGGCTGCTGGAGCTACTGCTACGTGTGCGCTGAGAGCTGCTCTGATGGCTGACGTAGGGGAGGCGGTTGTGCAGCTGGACCTGTTGTCCGGAGCGATGTCCGCTGGGGTAAGAGGGGGATGAATGGCGCTTGGGAAGCGAGTTGTAGTAACTGCCACTGGAAGTGTTGTAGTAGCGCTTACTTTGTTTGTCGTAGTAGGAACGACGATAGGGATCATAGGCCCAGCGGGAGTTGCCGGTGCTGGCGAAGGTGACCGATGGACGGCTGAAACTGGTGTTCAGGTAGGGGAGATTGGTGGGACAGCGCAAAGAGGAACCACGCGTGTAGTAGCTGGGATAATAGGGGCTATTGTAGCGGGTAGGGAGGCTGGTGTAGTAGCGACCGCCGTTAAGGTTGTAGTATTGCCCGAGAGAGTAGTCGTAGTAGGAGCGGCGATAGGGGTCATATCCCCAACGTGAATGAGAAGTGGAGATGATACCGACGCTGGCGCCGTAATTGGTGGCAGAGCCGTAGCTGGAGCCATAATAGCCGGGTCCGACGCAGGACTGAAGGAAAGGAAGCGCGACGAGGGCGAGCAAGAGAGGGAGAAACTTCTTCATAACTGATACTATGACCTTGGGGAGGCCGTCTTTTATTCAAGGGATTTTAGTTCCTTTTGCAAGAACGCGAGTCCGGAAGCTTAAAAAGGAAAACCCCGCCAAGCAGCAGCGCTCGGACGGGGTTTTCTCAATTTGGTCCTTTCGGGGGGAAATTACCAAGAAGGGGGGCTACTTTTTGACTTTCTTCAAGTGGGCGAGGAATTTGTCAATCGAGGGATGCTCGGAAGCGTAGAAGCGGTTGTATTCTTTTCCCTTGGGATTGAAGAGAATGACGGTAGGAAAGCCTTCGATTTTGTATTTCTCCGCATAGGGCTCGTTCTTTTTGGCGAGGGCTTTGTCGCCGCGTGGATAGTCGAGTTCGACGAGAATAAAGTCTTCGGAGGCCTTGCTGGTGAAGCTCTTCTTAGAGAAGACATTCTTGCGCATCATTTTGCAGGGTGGGCACCAGTCGGAGCCAGTGAACTCCACGAGGACATGTTTGTTTTCTTTTTTCGCCTTGGCGAAGGCTGCTTTGAGGTCGGTGCTCCAGTCTTCATTGGCCGCAGTGGCGAAAGTAGCGGTGAGGAATAGAGCGAGGGTCGTTAGGATTGCTTTCATCCCTCGTAGGATGCAGGAGACGCGGAATTTATTTCACAAAAAAAGAATCTTTTGTTGAGAAGGGGGATGGCAGCTCCCTTGGAACGATTGATTGTGGCAACGCGGAATAAGAAAAAGACGATTGAGATTCGGGAGATGCTGCAAGGTATTTACGAGGTGATTGATGTTACTGAGCTGGAAGCGGAGGGGGTGTCTTTGCCTGAGATTGAGGAGACGGGGACGACTTTTTCGGAGAACGCGAGCTTGAAGGCGGTGGGTATTAGTAGAGAGGTTGAAGGGCTGGTGCTCGCTGACGACTCGGGTTTGGAAGTGGATGGCTTGAATGGAGAGCCGGGGGTTTGGTCGTCAAGTTATGGCGGGGAGGAAGGGAATCATTTGAAGAATAATGCTCGGCTCGAACGCGAGTTGCCCAGTGTTCCCGAGGAGAAGCGCACGGGGCGGTTTCGTTGTGTGATGGTGCTGGCGAAGGGGGGAGAGTCGTTGGGAGAGTTTGCTGGCTCGGTGGAGGGTCGATTGGTGGAAAAGCCGCGGGGAGAGGGGGGCTTTGGCTATGACCCGTATTTCATCCCCGAGGGTTACGAAGAGACTTTTGCGGAGCTGGGTGCAGAGATTAAGAACGGGATGAGTCACCGCGGCCGAGCGTTACGGCTTGTTATTAAGTATCTTAACTAATATGGATTTCGAAGTTTTTAATGATTGTTAGATGGTTCGAAAAATGCTAATGTTTGGCATGGCGAAGTATCCCCTATTCTTTCTCAACATTTGTTCCGCTTCAGCTCTGATGGCGCAATCTCCCTCGTCGCTCGAAGGAGTGGAATGGAATATTGATATTCTTCCGCTTACAAATACGTGTATGTCTCCAGGAGACACATTCTCATTCGAGGTTGTAACTCGCTGGGCAGCAGGGGGTAATCTTGGTGTTGGATTGGGTGTTGTTGACTATTCAATCGACTTGGGGATTTCCACAATCACTTTTGAGGGAGCGAATGCTGATGGCTCGTTCATTGTTCCTTTAGCCAGTACGAATGGTGCCGTTTCTGGTTTCATGGTCGATGCCGCCGACGCAGACAATGAGTTCATTCCATCAACTTCTTCGGGAGACTTTGGAATTTTGCGCGCGGATGATATTCTCGACCGTCCAGAGGCAGGGGTGACTACTTGGGATGCGGATTGGGTTTTCCAAATTGATTGGACCGTTCCTCTCGATGCAACTCCGGGGACCTATGCGGTGACAGGTTTTGAGGAAATTGATTTTTTCACTCCTACCGAGAGATTTGAGGATCAGGGGACTGCGACTTTTCCCGGAACACACACTCCTTTTTCAATTAAGGTTGTGCCCGAGCCATCGGTGGCTTTGTTGAGTGGGCTGGCGCTTTGCTTCGCTCTTCGGAGGCGTCGATGAAATTCGGGGTGAATGGAATTCGAGCTGAGCTCGTTGCAGAGTCATGGCTATTATGATTCGATTTGCAATCGTTGGTTTTTTCCTATGGAGCTGGGCTACTTTAGTGCAAGCGGAGGTGGCGACACCTTTGGTGACTTTGGGCAAGGATGGCCGAGCAGTGGCTTCGGCGGAAGCTCCGAAGATTGTGAAGAAAGCGGTGGCGGCTGGAAATAAGCTGATAGGAAAGCCCTACAAGTATGGAGGAGGACACGCCCAGTTCGAAGATACAGGTTACGATTGTTCGGGGGCGGCGAGTTTCTTCCTTCGAGAGATTGGAGCGATGAAGGGTGTGCGTTCGTCGGGTGGTTTTTTTGAGTTTGGAGAAAAAGGAAAGGGGCGCTATTTGACTGTCTGGGTTCGGAAAGGACACGTCTTTGTGACCGTGGCTGGGGTGCGCTTTGATACCCAAGGTCAAACCGAAGCAGATGGCCCTCGCTGGACCAGAAAGGTGCGCGATAAAGAAAAATTCCAAGCTCGGAGGCTGCCGGCTTGGAAGTAGCGCTTGAAAGAGGATGGAATGTTAGAGCCCCAAATGTCGGAGGAAGCTCGCGCCTGAGGTGCCAGTAGCGACTTTTTCTTTTTCCATGGGAGAGACTTGGGACGCGAGTCCTTTGGCTTTTGCATCCGTGATCAGGTCGTCGATCTCCTTGTGGTAGCTGATTCTGACCTTAGCTGCGGTGCTCACGAGTTTCGCCTCAGCCTCGCTTTGAATCTCAAAGTAACGGGTGAGAATTTTAACGGCATCATTGGCTCCTGCAATGGGAGAGTCGGCGGGGTCG
Organism: Roseibacillus sp.; assembly: GCA_051251855.1. Taxonomy (GTDB): domain Bacteria; phylum Verrucomicrobiota; class Verrucomicrobiia; order Verrucomicrobiales; family Akkermansiaceae; genus Roseibacillus. The sequence continues at coordinate 201,823 of JBPOGI010000004.1, read as the reverse complement.
AGAAGACGACTTCCCGCAGAGGCTGCGAGATACTTCTCGTAACGAGCTCCAATGACCTTGGCGTCTTCTTTGGCGATGTTTCGCAACATTTGTCTCATGGCCATGCCTTGGGCTAAGTAGTTGTCTTTGGTGACCTTGAGCGTTTTCTTTTGTTCGGTCGCAAGGAACCGTTTCGCCTTGGCGCGAAGAGTATTCAGGGCGGCGAGGCCATCGTTCTGAGCAACTTCGGATTCGGGAGCGTTTTTGGCGTCGTCGGACCACTCGATGATGAAGCCGGGCGCATCTTGATACGGATCGGTGTTGATCCATCCCTTGCCGACCGTTTGGAGGGCGACGGCCTTTTCTGCAGGAAGAGGATAGCCATCATTCCAGCGTGCGAATTCCCAGGGCTCGTTAGTGCTCCAAGCCCATGCATCGCCTCGCTTTTCTCCTCCCAGCCAGAGGGCGGAAAGACCAGATTTGGTGACCGCTTCCATGAGGAAGGAGGCTTCAAGTTCGTTGGAGGGGACAGCGAGGGCTCCTCCGGCACTGGCGGCGATGGCAGCGGCTTCGGATTGAGTCAAAGAGCGTCCGAGAATGAGGTAGCGGCGCTCTTCGTAGGAGATGACGCCAGGAGGCCAAGACGGCGCGGAAGTAGTGAGGGTCTCCGACAGTTGTAAGAAGTCTATTTCTCGGCTGCCGAGTCGCTTGCCGTTGTCGTTCCACTGAATGAAGAAGGGCAATTTGAGGGAGGGCTCACGCGCTCTGATGAAGCCGGTATTTGTTACCATGGCGGCAGTGCCGGTGCTGGTGCGAGGCTTTTTATGTTCAAACTCGATGCTGTCGTCGAGCCACTCCCAATCACTGCGGGAGATGGCGCCTGCACCGAGCCAGATATCGTCGTCGGTCGGGATTTCTTTCGCTAACCAGCTGAGGTCGCTGTCTTTGGGGGCCATTGCCAAGTGTCCACCGTAGCTTTCTGCGAATTCGATGGCTTCATACCAAGTGAGTGCGTCGTTGATGAAGAAGTAGCGAGCAGTGCCTCTTTGCTTGGAGCCTTCGGGGAAGCGATCTCGCTCTCCAGCTTGCAGGGCAGACTGGAGTTCGTCGAGTTGCTCGCGAGGGCTGAGCGGGATGGGTGCTTCGACTTCGGGAACGTGAGGTTCGGTAGGCTTGGTCTTGCCAGTCGCGGATCCTTGGCCGGAGTTTGTGGGCGAGCCTCCGCCTTGCATCTTGGCGAGGCGAGCGGCTTCAAGTTTGGCTTTCCTGGCTTTCTCGCGATCTGCTTTTTCGATCTGAACCTGATTCTCTTTGTCGATTCGCGCCTGTTTGCCTTTGAGTGCATCCCATGCCACGGCGATGGCTGCGCAGAGCATTCCAATAATAATGAGATTTCGAATCAAAGGGAGATTCGAGGGCGCTGCTCCTGCCATGGCGGGAGCGGGGCTGCGGGGCGGGGCCGCGGAGCCTCCATTGGAATCACCGGTAGCCAAGACAGACCCAGGGTTGGGAAAATCTTTGGGAGGCGCGGGGGCGTCGACCTTGAGAGTTCGGGCCGCGCTGCCTGAAGAGCCTTTGGTGGCTAACTTTTTGCGAGGAGCGGCCTTCATTTTCTCGTGAAGGCTTTTCAAGCTCGCCGCGAGTTCGCTGGCAGAGGCGTAGCGGTGATTGGGGTCAGGTTGTATAGCGGTCGCGATGATGGGGTCGATGCGAGGATCGGTATTAGCAACGCGGGATGGCGGCTGGTAAGGGTCTGCCGGCAGGGTGGTAGTAATGAGCTCGTAGAGCATGATACCAATGGCAAAAATATCAGCCTTTTCGTCGGCAGCGGCGGGATTTGCCATGACCTCAGGCGAGGTGTAGCCGGGGGTGCCAAAGACGAGGTCATCGCCTTCTTCGCGTTCGTCTCCTTCGGCGAGTCCGAAGTCACCGAGCTTGGGGTTGAGGTTTTTATCAAGGAGCACGTTGGCTGGCTTGATGTCGCGATGGAGAATGCCGTGCTCGTGGGCATGGGCGAGGCCATCGGCGACTTTTTGACAAAGGTCAACTGCTTCGAGCTCGTCCATGGGTGAGCCGTAGGCATGTTCGTGCAGGGTCTGCCCTTCCACGAATTCCATAACGAGGTAGAGAAGGTTATCCACTTGTCCGAAATCGAAGATGCCGACTAGGTTGGGATGGTTGAGGCGAGCCATCGCTTTACCTTCTGCCACAAAGCGGAGCCGGAAGGACTCGTCTGCCCCGAATTCCGCTGGGAGCATTTTGATGGCGACGGGGCGCTCCAGGGATGTTTGCACCCCACGGTAAACGGCTGCCATGCCTCCTTTTGCGAGAAAAGAAATTTGGCTATAGGAAGGCAAGAGGTTTTCAACTTCCTCAGCGGGAAGAAGTTCGAAAGGTGAGGCGTCTTCGGACATAGGTAAGAGAGTTAACTAGAATAACGTTTGGTGGCGTTTATTTATTTAGGAAAAAATTGGACTTGCCCAGAGCGTGAAGAAGGAAGTTGCTAATGTGGAGAGCAATGTGTGTTTTTTCTTCGTGTTGAGTGGGCTTTTAGGCACCTTCGGCAGCAGATGGACGAAGAAGCAATTTGGCAGGAGTTGGGTCCGAAAGGATTCGATGGAATTTCTGCTGCCTTTTACGAGCGGGTGCGGCGCGATTCTATCATTGGTCCCATGTATCCGGAACAGGATTGGGAGGGAGCTGAGCATCGGCTGGCCTCGTTTCTGAAATTCCGCTTCGGGCAGGATGAAAGCTATTTGCAAGAGCGAGGGCATCCACGGCTGCGTGCACGGCACATGCCATTCAGTATTGGTGAAGCGGAAAGGGACCGATGGCTGGAGCTCATGGAGGCGGCAATGGATGCTGAGAAGGTTGCCGATGAGACCAAAGAAACCCTGATGACGTTTTTCTCTGGAGTTGCGGACTTTATGCGCAATCGTTGATATTTTCTGTGCAGATATGAATAATCTTTTGCTTCCGGCCGTATTAAGGGCACTTTCCCAACATGCATATGAGAACATTGATGATTGCAACCGGAGTCGCATTGGCGGCCCAAATGAGTATCGCCTTGGCCGACGAAGCGGAGGCCAAAAAGGAAGCTCCCGTAGCGGAGGTGAAGAAGGCAGATGTCGAAGTCACGATCGAGGGCAACGACACCATGCAGTTCGATAAAAAGGAGTTCACTGTCAAAGAAGGTCAGACTGTTGCGCTGACTTTCAAGAATGTGGGTAAGTTGCCTAAGGCGGCGATGGGTCACAATGTGGTGATCCTGAAGACCGGAACAGTGGTGCCAACATTTGCAATGGACTGCATGGCAAATGCGCAGACCACCGGCTTGCCCAATAAGCCAGAATTGAAAGAGCAGGTTGTTGCTGCCACGAAGATTCTCGGACCTGGTGAGGAAGAGACGGTGACTTTTACTGCTCCTGCGGCTGGAAAGTATGACTACATCTGCACCTTTACGGGTCACTTTGGTGTGATGAAGGGCGTGATGACGGTGGAGGCCAAGTAGGGCTCTTCGATTTCTAGAATTTGAAAGGCGGCCTGCGGGTCGCCTTTTTTGATCAGTTTTTTTGCGATTTGGGCAGTATTTTTCGACGCAGAGCCACAGAGGACCCAGAGACTGAACGCAGAGTCGGGATTCTGAGTTTGAGTTTTTTAGGAAGAGCTCAGAAAAGAGCCTGATTTTAGGGGGAAATTCAGGGCCTGAAATTCTTTTTTTTCAATCAGGTCTCAATTCAATCTCTGCGTGAACTTTGCGTCTCCTCTGTGGCTCTGCGTCAAAGAATACAATCCCGGCCTAGAAGGCTTCTAATGTTATCTATTGCCTTTTGAATTTCGCGTAGGCTTCTTTGCCCATGTAACGGGAGAGCACTGCGGGAGGTGCGTCGTGGAGGTCGACGAGGATCAAGGCGTCGAGGCAGTCAGAGAAAGAGGGATCCAAGTTGAACTCTAACAGGGTGGCGTTGAGTTTGAGGTATTGCTTGAGGAGGATGGGGATGCCTTTGCCATCGGCTTCGGACTCCGAGACTCTGGCGGAGACTTGGTCGATGCTTTCTAACAGAGGCGAGATTTCGGGGTTGCCGGGGAAGGGGTTGAGGGGGCGGACTAAAGGGCCCAGTTCGCGGTTCCATCGGTTTTCTCGGAGGAATTTGACGATGATATCTTGCGAGAGGGGGGTGTAGTCTTGAGAGATACTCACGGGCCCGAAGAGGCGATGATAGAGTGGGTTACGCGAGACGTAGGTGGCGATGCCTTTCCAGAGCGCGAGTAAGGGGGCGAGGGACTTTTGGTAGGCCGGGGTGACGAAGGAGCGACCGAGTTCGAGGGCGGGATTGAGGTGCTCGAGGAAGGCGGGTTGGAAATCGAAGAGGGTGGAGCAGTAGAGTCCGGTGGGCCCTTGCTGGGCGATGATTTGGTCAGTGGGTGCGAGCCGGTAGGCCCCTGCGATGCGATGCTCTTCGCCGTCCCAGAGAAAAAGGTGAAGGTAGTGTTCGTCGAAGCGGTCGAGGTCGATTTCGTGTCCGGTGCCTTCTCCGACCGCTTGAAAGGAAATTTCGCGCAAGCGTCCGATTTCTTGGAGGACGTTCGGAATTTCTTGGGCAGTGGCGAGATAGACTTCGAGGTTTCCTTGGGTGGCTAAGCGGGCGCTTGCTTCCAGGTTTTGAACTTCGGATCTTAAGTCGGTAGCGGTCATCTTAGGCCGAAACGTTGGCATGATGCCGAATGGTCGAGGGGGCAACGCCGAAGTTTTTCTCGGGTTCGATACCGAGTTCACGGCAGATACCACCAATCATGGCAAAGTGGTGCACGGTGTGGCTCACGAGAAATTGCAGCTCGCGACCAAGAGTGGAGGGCTGCCAGTCAGTGTTATCGATGCCGCAGTCCATTTTGACCAGCAGGCCTACCGGGGTTTCCTTTGCAGAGACGATTTCTAAGCGTTCGCGAATTTCGGTTGCTTTCGCAGCGGCGCTGGCGGTCTCGGTTTCAAGGGCAGGAAGTCGCATGCGCTCGTCGTAGTCGACTTTTCCGTCCTGCAAGGCATTGAGGAAGGAGTCGTAGTGATCGAGGCAGTGACGGAGATGGCCTCCAATAGTCGAACGGTAGAAGGCCGGCGATTCTTGAGAAAACGTCTCGTCGGTCAATTGAGCCAGAAGTCGTTCTGCTTGAACGATATAATGGAGATTGGCTTCAATGAGTGCGTTCATCGTCGGGGCTATTCTTCCCATGAGAGGGCCCAAGGGTCCATTTTATTTCCCGTCGCTTTGATCTTCTCTTCCTGCGAGGCGAAGAACGACTTGGCGCACAGCTTCGGTGAGGGCGTGTGGGTCGGAGGGGAGGCTTTCGATCGGGATGGGCTGGCCAGTGCGGATGGGAATCGTTCTTCCTCGCAGAGAAAGGAAGGCACGGGGAAGAGCGAGGAGGCGAAGAGTAGGATGTAGCGCGCCAGGGAGGTGAAACCAGAGGGGGTTTTCGCCCGGGTAGGCGAGGGGGAGAATGGTCGCTTTGGATTTGAGAGCGAGGCGGGCGAGGTGGGCGGTCCAAGCGCCTTCTTCGATGCGGAGTCGAGGCCAGCGCCAGCGCTCGACTTCGCCAGCGGGGAAGATGAGGACACAGCCGCCGGCCTGGAGGTGGGTGAGCGCGCGGCGCATGCTATCAAGGTTGCGACGGCGTGCGGCGGAGGATTCGTCGAGGATTTCGAGGGGAAGTAGCCATTCTTCATGCACGGGATGAACGAGGACGGCATTGCCAAAGATGAGGGCATCGGGGCGGACGCGGAGGGTGAGGTCAGAGGCGATGAGGGCGTCGAGTGCTCCATAGGGATGGTTAGCGACGACGAGGGTGGGGCCGGTTTTGGGGATCTTGGCGAGAAAATCGTCAGTTCCCTCGATGGCGATGTCCAAATATTGGTGGCCAGCCTGATAAGGGTTCCGATGGCCGATGGGGATGCTGGCAGGCATGGCGCTGAGACCGGCAAGGCCGATGATTTGGTCGAGCTTGGCGGCAATGCGACGGCGACGAGGGGTGCGTGCGAAGAAGGGGTATTGCTTTGCGAGCGCAAAGAGGGGGTTGGGGTTCTCCTGTTCGGGGATATCGCTCACGGCGTGAGTGTGAAGGGTGGCCGGGGCTTTGGAAATCAACTTTCCCAGTCGATGGCGGAATAAGTGGACTGGAGCTTTTCACCCCAAGCTGGGTTGAGAGAGGCAATCCAGGCGACGCGTCCTTTCAAGTGGGCTGCGAAGTGGGGGTGGGCTTGGTGATTTTGGGAGGCGGGGCCTTGTTGGCGGCAGTTGTGGAGAATAGCCTTGAGTTGGTCGTAGTCGGTACGGCGGGCGTTGAGCTTCGAGTTAAGGATGAGGCCTGCGGCGGATTGTTTTTGGCTGCGGTGCATTGTGCGTGTTTTACGTGCATTGATGGCGAGGCCTTCTTCGAGAGTGATGGCCATGACTTTAATTTGGAAGCGTGGGCATTGGCGGGTAAAGTCTCGATCGCCTGAAAAGAGAAGGTCGTCGGCGTAGCGGGTGTAGGTTGCGCCTGCTTTTTTTGCCAAGCCTGCAAGACGACAGTCGAGGCGGAAGGCGGCGAGGTTGGCTAGGGCTGGAGAAGTGGGCGCGCCTTGGGGGAGATGATAGCGACTGTAGAGAGTGCGCTCGGGGGTGGTGAAGTGGGGGCAAGAGCTTCGAGTGGTGGAGAGGCTGGCGAGAGCGAAGGCCACGGATTCACGGTAGCCGAGGGCCATAAAGAGGCGCTTGATTCGGGGGCGACCGAGAGAGGGAAAGAAGTGGGCAAGGTCCATCTTGAGGACGACGTCTTTTCCGGTATGAGGTTTGGCGAAGTCGATGATGCTATGGTCTTGACGGAATCCGGTGGCGGCTTCGTGGGGGGGGATGCGGTCGAGTAAGCGACGAAGAAGGATTCGCTGCGTTTGCTTGAGGAGGGGTTTGGGAGATTCTAACAGTCGTCGGCCGCCGCGTCGTTTGGGAAGCAACTTTTGGTGATAGTGATGGGAGGGACCGAGAAGCCAGCCCATGTCGTCGGGGTGAAGTTCGATGAGATCGTTGAGTGAGGAGAGGGTGGGGATTTCGGGGAGGTCCCAAGCAGAGTTGTCGACTTGGGCGGTTGGATTGCCAGCGGTGAGTGCGGGAGGGAGCGGGCAAGGGCCTTTGTCCCACCATCGTTTGAAGCGGGAGTTGGCCTGAAGGATATTTGCGAGGTGCCAGTGTTCGAGAAGAGGGGTCTTGTCAGTGGCAGCCCAGACTTCTCCGAGAAGAAGCCGAAAGGAGCGCCGTCGGGGGCCGGGGATGGTCTCGGTGGCGAGATCCTGCCAGCTTGCCAAGCTTCGCTCGCGTTCGAGGAGAAGAGTGGCGAAGTTCTCAAGCCATTGACGCTGCGAGGACACGTCGGGCACGTTGGCGCAGGTGGGGTGCTCTTGGAAAGGAAGAAGGAGTGGGAGTCGTTCAACCGGCAACCTGTCTGGTCCTGCGTCGGGCGCTCTCACGGTGGAACCGTGATTAAGCCCGGCGTCGAATGGGTCGGTTTTGCTGAGTCCTCGGGGTAACCCCGAAGCGGGGCTGGTTTTCACCATTCCCTGTCTTGCCGTTGAACGACTCCCTTGAGAGAAGGGTAGGCAGGAGAACGTTTCACGTCCAACATTGAAGACTGAACGTTAAAACTCTTTGTCGGCAAAAACGAACCAAGACACAAGGGTGTAGGTGACGAGGTAGGCGAGGGCGAGACCACAAACTTTGAGGGCAGTGAGCGCGGGGATGACGGTTCCGGCAATGGCGGCATCGGCGAGCCCAAAGATGGAGAGATCGGGGAAGATGAGGGAAAGGAGTTGCAGGGCGGCTTGGCCAACAAAGGAGTCGCCGAGATTGGTGGTTTGCATCCAAAATTCACGCGCTTGGCCCATGAAAAAGCCAATGAAGTAGACCATAATCGTGCTGATGATGGTGAAGAGGGTAGAGGAACTAAAGGTGGAGATGAGGAGGGCAACAGCAGCGATGACGGCGGCTTCGAGAAAGATGCCCAAGATGCCAAATTGGAGCGAAAGAGTGGGGCCATGGCGACGGACTTCGGCAACCTCAAGGGCGATGTCGGCTTTGGAGAAGTTTCGGCTTTCCAAGAAGGCAACCCGCTCGGCTTCCACAATGCCGGTGCGATGATGGAGAACGGCGGTCATCAGGAGGTCCATCGCGAGAAGGGCGATGAAGGTGAGCATGAGGACGCCGAGAAGTTTGCCGATGAGGTAGTCGAGGCGGGGGACGGGTTTGCAGAGGATGGTGTAGAGGATACGGTCCTCAAGGTCGCGGGGGATGAGCAGTGCAGTAGCGGCCAGTGAGAAGATGATAGCAAAGAGTTTCATCAACCCGATGGTGCCCGACTTCCAAAGGCGTAGCTCCTCAGCAGCGACGGCCTCGGGTCCCATGGTGTGGGGGAGGCGGAAGAAGTTGAGCGCGATGGCCAGCACCACAAAAATGGCGAGAAAGTAGAAGACCTTCATCCGTACAAGCTGGGTGAAGGTGCCAAAGGCGATGGTGGCGATGCGATGCACTGGCGAGGAGCCTGAACACTAAGAGACTCGTGGCCAAGTCTGGAATTGAAAGGAGCGGCGGCCTTTATTGCCGCTGGAGCTTGTGCGGGCGACATTAAAGGTCGCCCCTCCATTCAAAAAAACGGCCACTGTTGCCAGTGACCGTTGGGTGAGAACTTGAATTAAGAAAGGGACTAGAAGGCAAATTGGAGTCCGGCGGTGGCGAACCATTCGACGCCGAGTTGGGGGCCGTCGAGGTCTTGGTAGACGGGCACTCCGGCTTCGATTGCGAGAGTGGCTCCGGTGTTGGGGATACGGAAGTTGGCTCCGGCCGAAAGGTCGATGCGGGTGCCGGCGCGAAGCTCAGGATCAGCGGTGGGGACGAGAGGGACTCCTGCCATCGGCCCCATGGGTGGGGTGGTAGCGATGGAAGGGTCGGCTCCGTCGATGTCTTCCCAGCGGGAGACGCTCACTCGCAGAGAGGTGGAGAACGAGTCCGACCACTGACGTGCGCCCCAGAGAGTTCCTTCGTAGCGGTTGCCGAGACGGTAGTCATTTTCGTTATCGGCGAGGTAGAACTTTCCGCTCGCTTGGGCACCGTAGGACCAGGCGTCTTGATGTCCGGTCCAGGTAATGGAGGGGGAGATTCCCCAGCTGCCAGAACCGAGTTGCATGGGGTAGGGCAATTGGCTATCCGGTCCCAATGGGGTGGCGTCGCGTTGGTCGATGTCGGCGGTGGGAAGGAGAGCCATGAGGCCGATATGGACGGACTGGCTGTCGTCAGCGAAGAGCTGATAGAGTGCGCCGAAGGAGCTGTCGCCGAGGCCCGATGACTCAGTGGTGAAGGCGCCACCCATGCGGGTGCGGTGGTCCATAGTCATCTCGACGAGATTGAGCATTCCCATGATGGTGATCTTGTCGGTGGGGGCATACATGATTCCAAACATGTGCATCTGCATGTCCATGTTTTGGGGAGTTACCACGAAGTCACTGAGTACTGAGCTATCGCTCACGGTGCTGCTGCCATCATAGTTTTGCTCCATACGCATGAACATGTAGCGGTAACTAGCCATCCATTCGCCTGCTGCGTGGGTGTGGCTTCCCATCACGCCGATAGGGGCGTTGTTATGATGGTGCTCGTGGGCGGAGTGATCGTGATCAGGAGGGCAGCCCGTTGTTTCGAGAAAGTCCCCGGAGGTGCCAGCGAAGGCGGTGGCAGTGGCGAGGGCGGATACGATAAAAGTGTTTTTCATTAGTTTATGTCTATTTGATTTGTTCGTGAAAGGGAGCCCTGAACCGACGGTGGTGCGGGAGGGCAAGAGGCAGGCGGAGGGCCTGGTCTTGGGTGGCTCGTGGAATTTGCCGAGACTTTGAGTATTCAAGGACAGGAATGTCCTTGCTCCTTTAGACAAACCGGGGTGGCGGGGTGGGCCGCTCGGGAACAAATTGACAGTGGCCCAAAAGGCGGGCGGGAGAAGGGGGGCTATTCGCGGTCACAATGGCGCGACGGTTCTTGGGGCGAATATCTTGTTGGGGGAAGAGGTCGTTGCGCTCGGCTGACCGCTTCGGCCGGGGCGCGGGGTCGCTCTCTTCCTTTTCGCGACTTTCCTCTAGCGCGAGGCACATAGAGCAGGGGTGATCGCCGTCGAAGGTCATTTCGGCCGCTTCCGCAAAGCTGCGACCTTCCGAGTAGTCGACCAGCATTTTCGTCCAAGCGAGAACTTGGAGGGCATTGCTCGGGCCGATGGTAAGGTGGATGAGGCCAAGGGCGAGCAAAAGATACTGGAAAATCCGCGTCAAAGTGACTTTGAGGATACGACCTAAGGCAGGGAGATATTACGGTCAACTCTCTTCTGGATGAGGAGGGCGCTCTCCAGGAGGAGGACCGTTGGGGCGTTGGTGGGGAAGACCTCCTTCGCCGCGTGGTGGTCGTCCGCCGCGGCCGGCGCCGGGAGGAGGTCCGTCACCTCGAGGACCGCGTTCCTGCTTCTTCCCGTTGGGCATGACCACCGTGCCCGGGCTGCCGCGAAAGGCCTTGATGATTTGGTTACTGCCGGGAGCGCCGGCGTGGTAGTGATAACTTCCTTCGCCATGTTGGTGGCCTCCGCAGTCGTCGAGGTCGGGGGCGACTTCTCCCTCGGCATTCTTTTGGGCATGGAGGGGAAAACCATCGATGACGTAGCCGATGAGAGGGGCGTGGCCTTTCTCGTTGGCAACCTCCTTGGTGCTGCCAGTGACGGCGTGGTAGTGATAGCCCTCGAAGGGATTCATGTGTCCACCGTGGTCGTCGAGGGGAGCGATGGTGTGGGCGGCGAGAATGGCACTGGTGGGTGCGGGCGGGTCGAAGTTGACGCCGTTGAAGGCAACCGCGACTCCGCCGCGGGTGAGGCGGGTGGGCTGGTCGTTGATGACGGGGTTGACGGGGATGGTGTAGACCGTCTGGGAATCAATTTCCAAATCGGCGGGGGCTTCTACGCAGTGGTTTTGATACTTCGGGTCGACATTGGGACGGGCGGCGAGAAGGAAGGCTTCTTCGGTGTCGGTGACTTTGATAGAGCCGTCGTCATTGACGAGATTCCATTCGTTGTCTTCGTAGAGTTGAGCGAGGTTCTTGACGAAGTCACCATCAACATCGACGAGCTCGCCTCCAAAAAACCACTTGCCTCCGAGGCTCTTGTCGTCGGTGACGGAAGTGGGGCACCAGGGGCCCATGGCGTGTTCGACCGGCTCGGATTTGATGGGGATGACCCAGCAGAGAACTTCGCTGCCGTCGGCGAGCTTGGCTTGTTGCTGCTCGACTTTTCCAGTGAGGTTTTCTTGGAAGAAGTGGGCGGGGTCGAGGATGGTTTTCGGTTGAGCGTGGTTGTGATCTTCGTGCTCGTGGGCGGCGAGAGGGGTAGCCAGGGAGAAGGCGCTGAATAGGACGAATCTTTTCATCTAAGTTGTCACTTTGGTTGGGGCCTCACGATGAGGAAAGCTTGAATTCTTTAAGAGTTTGTTAAGTGGGGAGGGTTGTTCGAAGGAGGGGCGACTTTTATTGTCGCTCAGGTCGATGCAGACGGTAGTAAAGGCCTCCGCCCAAGACAAAAAAAGGCGGCCCTTGAGGGACCGCCTTTTTGAAAGGGTTCTGGTGCGGAGCTGGTGCTCCGCGCTCCGATTACTTCTTGCGCTTCTCTTCCTCGCGCTCCTTGGCTTCGGTGATCACCTTTTCGGCGATGTTCTTCGGGCAAGGGGAGTATTGTTCGAACTCCATAGAGAACTGGCCACGACCGGAAGTCATGGTGCGCAGGTCGCCGATGTAGCCGAACATTTCGGAAAGAGGCGCTTCGGCCTTAATCCGGACACCAGTAGGAGTGGGGTCCTGGGTCTTGATCATTCCGCGGCGACGGTTGAGGTCACCGATGACGTCACCGACGTGATCTTCAGGAGTGAAGACGTCCAGCTTCATGATGGGCTCAAGGATTTGAGGACCAGCCTTGGGCATGGACTGACGGTAAGCAGCTTTGGAAGCGATTTCGAAGGCGACCGCTGAGGAGTCAACGGCGTGGAAACCACCATCAGAAAGAGTGACCTTGATGTCGAGGAGGGGGTAGCCAGCAAGGGGTCCCTTGTCGATGGAGGTGCGGAAGCCTTTCTCAATGGCGGGGATGTATTCCTTGGGAACGTTACCACCGACAATCTTGGACTCGAATTCGAAGCCAACACCAGCCTCTGCAGGCTCAATGGTGTAATCGATTTTCGCAAACTGACCTGAACCACCGGACTGCTTCTTGTGGGTGTAGCTGTCTTCAATGGTTTTGGTGATGGTCTCGCGGTAAGCGACCTGAGGCGCTCCGACGATGACTTCAACACCGTGGGTGCGTTTGAGGATGTCGACCTTAATGTCGAGGTGAAGCTCACCCATTCCTTTCAGGATGGTTTCGCCGGACTCTTCGTCGGTTTCGACACGGAAGGAGGGGTCCTCTTTGACCATTTTGCCGATAGCAACACCGAGTTTCTCGGATTGACCCTTGTCCTTGGCCTGAACGGCGAGAGAGATAACGGGCTCAGGGAAGACCATGGGCTCGAGGGTGGCGGGGTTGTCTTTGTCGGCCAAGGTGTGTCCGGTTTGGACGTTCTTGAGACCTACGAAGGCAACGATGTCACCTGCCTGGCAGCCGTCGCGCTCTTCGGCGTTGTCGGCGTGCATCTCCACGATACGGCCGATACGCTCGGTCTTACCGGTGAAAGTGTTGAGGAGGGTGTCGCCTTTCTTGAGTGTTCCGGAGTAAACGCGGATGAAGGTCAGGGCGCCGAAACGGTCGTCCATGATCTTGAAGGCCAAAGAACGGAACGGACGGGAAGCGTCGACGATGGCTTTTTCGCCCGTCTCGTTACCATCGAGGTCAACCTCAGGCTGAGGAATGACTTCGGTGGGAGAGGGGAGGTATTCGATGACGGCGTCGAGGATGTTTTGGACACCCTTGTTCTTGAAGGCTGAGCCACAGAACGTCGGGAAGAAGTCGAGGGCGATGGTGCCCTTACGGATACACTTCTTAATGTCGTCGATGGAGGGCTCGTTACCTTCGAGGTAAGCTTCCATGAGGTCGTCGTCCTGCTCGACGGCAGTCTCGATGAGGGTGTTGCGATACTCCTCGGCCTTTTCTTGGAGGTCGGCAGGGATGTCGGTGATCTCGTAGTTCTCAGGCTCGCCTGAATCGTCCCAGATCCATGCTTTCATGGTGAGGAGGTCGACGACGCCGGTGAAGGCATCTTCGATTCCGATGGGAAGAACCATCACGAGGGGCTTGGCAGCGAGAACGTTTTCGACTTGGTCGACGACGCGGTAGAAGTCGGCGCCCATGCGGTCGAGCTTGTTGACGAAGATGATACGGGCGACACCCGATTCGTTGGCGTAGCGCCAGTTGGTCTCGGATTGGGGCTCAACGCCGCCGGATCCGCAGAAGACACCGACACCGCCGTCGAGGACCTTGAGGGAACGGTAAACTTCAATCGTGAAGTCGACGTGTCCGGGGGTGTCGATGATGTTGAAGCGGTGATTGCCGAATTGCTTGTCGGCACCAGACCAGAAACAGGTGGTGGCCGCAGACTGAATGGTGATGCCACGCTCGGCTTCTTGCTCCATGAAGTCAGTGGTGGACTCACCATCGTGAACTTCACCAGTCTTGTGGATCTTTCCAGTAAGCTTGAGGATACGTTCGGTGGTAGTAGTTTTTCCCGCATCCACGTGCGCGAAGATACCAATGTTTCGGTATAGGGAGAGGTCGGTGGCCATGTTCTTTTTAAGGTTCGGCGGGGGGTTTGGCGCAACGAGGCGGTTTTGTCGAGAATGGAGGGTGTTTTTTTCAGGAAAAATGGGGATACAAAAAAGGGAGCCTCGGAAGGCTCCCTTTGAAAATTGTTGGAAAGAGTCGTCAGCGACTACTTCATTTTCTCAAGAATGGCGTCGAGGGTCTCTTCGATTGCATCGAGTCTCTCGATGACGTCGTCGCAAGAACCTTTGCTACATGCGCTTTTTTCGCACTCACCCTTGTCACATTTGCCTTCTTTGCACTCGCCCTTGTCGCAGGAAGCTTTGTCGCATTTGCCACAGCACTTTCCGTCTTTGCCACAGCATTTGCCGGGCTCGCACTTGGCTTCTTTGCACTTGGCTTTGTCGCCGCCGCACTCACCGCAGCACTTGCCTTCTTTGCACTCTGCTTTGTCACAAGCGGCTTTGTCGCAATCTTTCTTAGCGGAGTCCTTACAGGTTCCGTCTTTGCAGCATTCGCCACCTTTTCCGCAGCAGTCAGTAGCTTTGGCAGACTTTTCGCATTTGCCTTCTGTGCACTCGCCATCCGCGCAAGCAGTTTTGCTACATTTGACTTCTTTCTGGCAGGTTCCGTTTTTGCAGCACTCGCCGCCTTTGCCGCAGCAGTCGGCTTTCTTCTCGGCTTTGGCACCGTGAGTGTGGGCTGCGCCATCAGCGTGGCTGTGGCCATGGTCTTCAGCCTTCTTTGCGGGAGCAGCGGCCTTGAGTGCCGCAGCACGAGTTTCAGTTGGGCAGCAGGGGGCTTTGGCGTCTTTAGCCTCCACTTTTTTCGCTACTTCAGTGTCAGACTTTCCGGCGGGAGCGGCGGGAGCTTTCTTGGCTTCGGCTTTCTTGGGAGCATCCTTCTTGGCTGCTGCTTTTTTTGGAGCGTCTGCCTTCTTGGGAGCGTCTTTCTTGGCTTCTGCCTTCTTGGGTGCTTCTTTTTTAGCTTCTGCTTTCTTGGGAGCGCTCTTTTTGGCCTCTTCTTTCTTGGCAGGTTTTGCTTTTTCGGCGGGCTTGGAGGCCTTGACTGCTACCTCTTTGGCAGGCTTTTCAGCAGCTTTGGGAGCAGGCGCCTGTGCGAGCTTAACTTCCGCTTTCTTGGGAGCCTTTGGGTCGTCGCTTTGAGTGACTTTGACCTCGATGGGCTGGGAGACGGCGACGGGCTTTGAAGCGTGCTTCTTGTCGGCACCTTTTACGGCGACCGCTTTGGAGGCTTTAGCTGCGGCCTTGGCTGCACCAGCAGTAGCTCCGGCCTTGGCTCCCTTTTTGTCTGATTTGGCGGCGGGCGCGGCAGGCTTTGCAGCTTGAGCTTTCATCGCTTTCACGTGATTGCGAATAGATTCGGCTTCGCGAACGGCACCAGCCGCTTCGAGGTGGTCGGCGGCGGTAAGCAAGTGCTCAACGCGAGATTCGGGACTTTCGATTTTCTTGGCTTCCGCGTGTTGGTCTGCGAACAAGCAGCCAGCGGAAATCGCCAGAACGGCAAGGAGGTTTCTCATTGGTTTCATAGGGGTGTGTTCTTCTTAGCGAAGAACTTTAAGTAAACTGCGTGAATACGCTCATTTTTCAAGGAAAAGAGGGCGTCAGAAGTGTTTTCTGGCCTAAGAGGCTGGTCGCGTGTTGCCGAACGGCAGGATAAAAGGCGCCAAAGTGGTCTTCGAACAGTTTGTAGTGGGTTCTGAGATCGTCGACGCCATTGCAGATGGGGGAAAGTCTAGACGAGCGGCTGGCGACTCGAGAGAGTGTTTTTTCGAGGCCTTCGAAGGTTCCGTAGGAGGCGAGCCAGTTTTCGGCTTTGAGGAGAGGGACGAGGGGGCCGAACTTGGTGCCGAGCCAGTCGGGGCGGCGATCGAAGAGGCGGTAGTTCTCTTCGATAAAGTCAGCGACGGTGCCGGGGTGATAGTCGTTCCAGTGCTTGTTGAGAAAGTGGTCGTAGAAAATATCGATGAGGATACCGGCGAAGCGCAGGCGTTCGGGAGCAAGTAGTTTCTTGGTGTCGCGAAAGACGGGGTGGTCGTCGGTGAAGCGGTCGATGCGGCGATGCATCATGATGCCGTCGACGATAGGAGCAGGGAGTCTTTCCCGCAGGGACTCGGGCGTTCCTTTCTCAAAGTCACCCAAGATATTGCCGATGCGCGAGGCGTCGTCGGGACCGGCGAGGGCCAGATGGGCAAGGAAGTTCATTTTTTGGAGAGAAGGCGGCTGATAAACGGGCTATAAGTCGCGCCGACGAGATGATGATCTGGCTCAATGGTGAATGGAAGGCGGAAGGCGAGGCGGCTGTGGCAGCGAATGATGGTGCTCTGCTGCGTGGAGAGGGTGCTTTCGAGACGATGTTGGCTTTGGGAGGGCGGGTCTTTGAGATTGAGCGGCATTGGCGGCGGTTGGAGTTGGGGTGCGAGCGATTTGGGTTGGAGATTTGTGAGGTGGCGGAAGGTCGTGAAATTTGTGAGGAGCTGCTGAGGCGGAATGAGCTGGTGGACGGAGGTCGCAGGATCCGAGTTCGAGTGACGCGAACGCCTGATCATTTGGTGTTTACGGCGAGTGAGGGGCAGGGGTATCCGGAGAAGTTAGTGTTGGTGACGAGTCCTTTTGTTCGCAATGAGAAGAGTGCTTTGGCCGGGATAAAGGCGATTTCTTATGGCGAAAATTCGCTTGCGTTAGCGGAGGGGAAAAAGCGGGGGGCTCATGAGGTGCTCTTTGCGAACACGAAGGGTGACTGGTGTGAGGGGGCCTGGAGTAATGTTTTTGCAGTGGAGAAAGGGCGGGTGTTGACTCCGCCGCTGGCGAGTGGGTGTTTGGCAGGAGTCACACGGGAGGTGGTGATGGAGTTGGCGCGGGAGACGAATTTGGAAGTGGAGGAAGTGGCAGTGCCGTTGGCGCGGGTCGGGGAGATGGAGGAGGTTTTTATGACGAGCAGCTTGTTAGGAGTGGGGGCGGTGACGCAGTTTGAGGGACAGGAATTTACGGTGGGTCCGGTGACGCAAAGGCTGGCGAAGCTTTTGGGTGAGCGAGAAAAAGCGTTAGGATGATTTTTTGGAGTGCGGATAGCTTGCTCCCGCTTTGGGGTTGATAGGAAAGTTTGTTGGTGTGC
This sequence comes from Roseibacillus sp., assembly GCA_051251855.1. Lineage (GTDB taxonomy): Bacteria > Verrucomicrobiota > Verrucomicrobiia > Verrucomicrobiales > Akkermansiaceae > Roseibacillus. The sequence continues at coordinate 184,924 of JBPOGI010000004.1, read as the reverse complement.
CCGAGAGAGCAAAGCTTGCTTGCTCGACCACTGAGTGACTTCGAATCAAGGAATGGGGAAGGTCGAATGGTTGGAGTAGCAAGTAGCTCCCTTTCGACATGTGCAGGCTGGAGAAGGTTAGCGATGAGAGCGGAAGCAAGCCTCAGCACTCCATATTTCCGTTGCTTTTTAGATTAGTCTTTCAGGTGGTCGAGAACGGCGGTGCGGTCGGTGGCGGGGAGTTGATTGACCCAGTTGCGGGCGGCGTCGGGCTCGAAGTCGGTCCAATACGCGGCCAAGTTGTTGATAGCGTATTGGCGGTTATCTCCTTCGGGGAGCTCTTGGACCCACGCGGTAGCGGTGGTTGGATTTACGTTAAATTTATCGAGGGCGATTTGGAAAATGTTGCGACCAACCTCTTTTTTTTGCTTATCATCGAGTTGCTCGAAGCGTTCCGAATTTTTAACGATGTCTTCCACTGCGAGAGAGCGGGTTTCCAAGGCGAGGTAGGAGTTCGACGAAGAGGTCGCGATAACGGTTGAGAGGGTTTGGCGTTCTTCTCCCTGCAAGGCTTGGTAGTCTTCGAGGAACTGTTTTCTCTCGGCCTGGCTCCAAGAGGCGAGCCGGTTTCGGAGAAGGATGCTTTGATTTTTCTCCGCTTGCGAGAGACCTTGGGAAAGTTCGGAAGCGTTGGAATAGGTTTGAAAGACGTAGCGGGAATCTCTTTCTACTTGTTTTTCGGCGATGGCGTTTTGGCTCTTTGGGTCAAGGTGGGGAAGGAGCTCTTCAGTGAGCTCGGAGTCGCTCGTTGAACCGAGCCTGTCGATGAGGTAGCGCTTGTCCTCGGGAGTGAGCTGGATTGCTTGAAATTCTTCCAGAACGGTCTCTTTTTTGTCACGAATGGTTTGGAAGAAAGAGTCAATGCGGACCTTGCTCGCTTGTTGGGAGCTAAAACCGAGGGCCTCCCAGTCGGTGCTCAGTTTTTCCTGATGACTCATGCCGTAGGTCAAAGCGAAATGCTTGTTTGCGATTTTTTTCTGCCAAGCAGAGGGGAGGCCGGAAAAAGCGGCAAGGATTCCTGCGCGGTTTTCGGACAGAGTGTTGCCTGAGTCGGTCAGAATATCGAGGCCGTCTGGCTCCTGTTGAAGTTCAACAATAGTCGTCTTGAAATTTTCACGCAATTTTTCCCTGTAAATGGCGGCTTGGGCTTGAGCGCGAAATGCGGACGGCAAGCCCTCGAGGGCTGCTTCGAGGGCGGGGCGATCTTTTTGAACGAGGTTCCGAAAGATTCCTTTGAACCAAGCGCTCTTGTCGAGGCTGGCGGGGTTGAGTTTGGCCAGTTCGGCTAGGGTGAGGTCGGGTCGGCTTCCGGCGAGGGAGCAGAGGGCCTTGGCTTTGTCGTCGCTCTTCTTGAGAAGGCGGATTCGGGTCAGCAGAAGCTCGGGGTCAGAATCGGCGAGCACTGTCATTTGTTGCTCAGTCGGGGATAGACCGTTTTCGATTTGCCAAAGGGCATAGCCAGTGGAGTCTTCTTTTTTCCATCGCTCTTTGAGGGCTTGGGTGAAGGCGATGAGGGCATAGCCTTCGCGTTGAGAGAAGAGTCCTTGTTCGAGCCATTTGCCCGCTTCGGAGAGGGGGAGGGTGCGGGCGAGCGCAATGGCCTTATGTATACGCGATGGTTCGTCGAAAGAATCGAATATCGATTGCAGAAGCGCATATTCGGGTGAAGGCGCTTGCTTTAATATGGTCGATTTGGGTGAGTTGTTCGACTTGGTGGGGCTTGAGGTGGAAGCCTCGCTGATCTGCGAGGAGGGAACTTGCTTGATGGCGCTGAAAGCCCAGCCAAGGAGAGAGCCAAGAACGAAGAGGAGAATGGTGCTGGCGATGCGCGGTAGAAGAGTTTTCACGGTGAGCCTGAGAGGGGTGAGCGTTCTTGGTACCCCTCGGGGAGTGGAAACTTGTCGGGGTCTTGACTAAAGTCTTCCGAAAGCCGCCAGGCAGCGGCGTTTTCGGGGTCGCTTTTGACCCAAGTGGTATAGAGTTGTTCGGCTCGGTAGTTTCTTCTTCCATCGTCAATTGGAATCGTTTCAGCCCACTCCATGGCGAGGCCGAGTTCCTTTTGTGCGGTAAGGGCTTTCGTCATCCTCGCGGCGCCATCACTATATTCACGAGTACCTTTGCGGGAGATGACCCAGTCAGCGAATCCGGTGAGATCTTGTTGAGACCAAAGTTTGCTGGCCGTATTGAATGCTTCTCTTTGAGCGTTGGTGACGGGAGCCTGGTCCGAAGTCTCGTTTGGGATAAGGGTGTTGAGGAGGCTCTCCGGGTTCTGTTCTAATAGTGAGGAAATGAGTTCGTTCGCCCCGGGGACAAGCTGGGAGCTGGATGAACTTCTTCCGCCGGGGTAATCGAATGTCTTTCGACGGGTGAAGGTTGAAAGTTCTCCTCCGAAAAATTGCAAAGCATAGTCAAAAGCTTCTTGGCGATCAGTGGTGAGAAGGTGATTGGCATAGGTGATGGCTAGCTCGTCCTTGAGCCAAGAGCGCGGGGTTTTATCCAACATGGCCCGGGCCGCCTCAGGGTCCTGATTGAGAAGGTTATTGAAACGAAGGGGTTGAGCAGCGTTTTTCTCCTTCGGGGATTTGAGCAAGGGAGTGATTTCGGCGAGGAGTTGAGGGTCGTGGACAGCCACGGCTTTGAGGAGTTGCTGCAGGTAGTCACGAGATTGAGCTCGGTGGCCGCCGCTTTGTTCGTAGTCTTTGAGGAGCTGGAGGGCTTTGGCGGGATTCTGGCGAGCGAGAGCCAGCAGGGTAGGCTCGGGGATACTCCTGAAATTTTCTAGCAGGAGAGGGACGGAGAGTTGAGGGGTTCCGGTGTCGGGCCATTTTGCGAGGCCTTGCATGGCCGTGTAGCGGGAGTTGGGTGGAATACTCTCGATGTTCTCTGCCAACCATTTGGGGTGAAACTCACCGATACCCAAAGCGGTGTCGCCAATGCCTTCATTGCGCTCGATGGCGGTGGTGAGGGCCTTCGCTGGGTCGTGGCAGGCCCAAGCCCAATAGGCACGGCGGAAGTCGGCAGTTTCTCGGGTGGCGGTGATGGCTGCCTCAGGATCGACCTTGGTCCACCCGATAAAGAGGAGGTCGGTAACGCTGCGAGGGCGCTTTTCGCGGTCGCGGTAGCCTTGATAAAAGGCTGCGATCTCGGACGGGCTGGCGTCGAAGACCCAATGGGCGAGGCGGTCGTAGAGTTCGGTAGAGGGGAGGGCGAGGAGGTCTTCGGTGGTGTCGCTGCTCTTGATGGAAGGGGCTGGGGACGAGGTGGTTTGAGTGCCCGAAGAGGATGAGGAGCGATTTGTGGCCTGAGTTTCAGTCGCTTGTTCGCACGAAAGAGAGGGGATTCGCCCTTTCAATTGCCAACCAAAAGCGAGGCCTAGGATGAGAGGGACACTGAGGAAGAGAAGGGAAGCGTAGCTCATAGACTATCACTTCTTACTATAGCCTAGAAGATGGGGTGCTGGGAAAGGGGAAAATTGGGCGGAGAACGTTGAGCTGGTAAGGGTGTCTTTTTTTAAGCTCCAGTTGCCTTGTAATATTTGCGGTAGGCCGTGGGGGACATGTGCATGACCGATGTGAAAGCGCGCGTGAAGGAGGCGTGCTCGTTGTAGCCGAGCGACTCCGAGATTTCGCTGATGGTCATGGGGGTAGAGAGAAGGCGCTCACAGGCTGCGGCGACTTTGGAGTGAAGGATGAAGCGTTTGGGGGAAGTTCCGAGGTGGGAGCGGAAGCGTCGCTCAAGGGTGGAAACGGACATGCCGGCAAGTTTGGCCAGTTGATCGACGGCGAGAGGCTCGGATACGTTTTCGTGCACGTATTCAACGAGTTTGGACATGGCGCGGTAAGGTGCTGGGAGGGGGTGCCCCTCGTGCTGGTCGAGCCTTCTGGAGACTCCGGCAGTGCCGATGAGGCTGCCATCTTTGCCGTAAAGAGGGATTTTGGAGGTCATGCGCCACTCCACGCCGCCGGCGCGACGAGTGACGAGTTCCATCTTGTTGTGCATGGCTTTGCCTGTGGAGGTGACGGTCTCGTCATCTTGGGTGTAAACGCGTGCGAGTTCGTCGGCATTGATGTCCTGGTCGGTCTTTCCAACGAGATTATCGGGCGGGTGTCCCCACAGTTCGCCGTATGCCTGATTGACGAAAAGCAAGCGGTGTGAGCGGTCTTTGATCCAAAAAATGACGTCCGGAAGAGCCTCAAAAAGTCCCAAAGCGATTTGACCGGGTTGCATCTCGTTGACGAAATCCGAGAAGGCGGTCCAGTCTTGGGTTTGTTTCTGTTTAGGTTGAGATTTCATGGGAAAGGCTCAATGCATACCGCATTCGTGGTATTTGTGAGGGATAAGTTATACCCGCAAAGTATTTTCGCTCGTTTGCGGCTTTTTGCAAAATATAAGCCGAGTTTTCTCGTAGTCGTATCTAATTCGATTCGTTAACGTCCGAACTCGTCGAATATTTTTGGCCTGACGAAAACAAACAAATATCATGTCTGATTTTTTTCCTAATGTTCCCAAGGTGGTCTATGAAGGCCCTGGGTCTGATAATCCTTTTGCCTTTCGCCACTACAATCCCGATGAGGTGGTCGCTGGGAAGTCGATGCGCGAGCATCTCAAATTCGCGGCGGCCTACTGGCACGTGATGCGCAATGAGCTCTCCGATCCTTTTGGTGCTGGCACCGCTTTGATGCCATGGGATGACGGTTCAGACTCTTTGGACAACGCTTTGGCACGAGTGCCGGTCTTTTTCGAGTTTCTCGAGAAGATTGATATCGACCTTTATTGTTTCCATGACCGGGACGTTGCTCCGGAGGGTTCGAGCCTTGCGGAAACTCATGATTACTTCGGCAAGGTGGTTGATTCTTTGGAGAAGCATCAGCAGGCCTCAGGGAAAAAGTTGCTGTGGGGAACTGCCTGTCTCTTTGCTCATCCCCGTTATGCGCAGGGTGCGTCCACTTCACCGATGGCTGATGTCTTTGCCTATGGCGCGAGTCAGGTGAAGCATGCTTTGGAGGCCACTCATCGCTTGGGTGGAACGGGTTACGTCTTTTGGGGAGGTCGCGAGGGATACGGTTCTCTCATCAATACCGATATGAAGCGTGAAGTTGATCATTTGGCACGTTTCCTCCACATGGCAGTGGATCACGCTAAGAAGATTGGGTTCGAAGGGCAGTTCTTCATCGAGCCTAAGCCACGTGAACCGTCGACTCACCAGTATGATTCAGATTCGGCGGCCTGTTTGAACTTCCTTCGTGAGTATGATCTCCTTGAGCACTTTCAGCTCAATATCGAGACCAACCACGCGACCTTGGCGGGTCATACGATGGAGCACGAATTGCAGGTAGCTGCGGGCGCAGGTGCCTTGGGCTCCATTGATGCCAACCGTGGTGATGAGCTTCTGGGTTGGGATACAGATCAGTTCCCGACGGACTACTATTTAGCGACCAAGATCATGGTTGAGGTTTTGAAGATGGGTGGCTTTACCAAAGGTGGCCTCAACTTCGATGCCAAGCGTCGTCGTGAATCTCATGAGCCAGAAGATCTTTTCTATGCGCACATTGGAGGAATGGATGCCTTTGCTCGCGGGCTCAAGGTGGCGGCGAAGATGCAGGAGGACGGCAAGTTCACCGACTTTATTAAAGAACGCTATCGTAGTTTTGATAGCGGAGTTGGTGCAGAGATTGAATCCGGAACTGCTAGCCTGGATTCATTGGATGCCTATGCACAAGGGATAGAGCCTCCGAAGTTGGAAAGCGGTCGCCAAGAACGCTTGGAAAACCTCCTAAACGATTACCTGTAGGCAAAAAAAGAGGCATGGAGGTCGAGGTGGAAAAACCCATGAAACCACTTTTGACCCCCATGCCATTCAAGCAACACGGCATCGTTACGATAGCATCGCTCGTGCCAATTAAACGTCACACCGCAGGTTTTTTTGACTGAAAAATGAAAAAAATGCTTAAAATTCCTGAAATAGACGAAGAAATGATGACTTCCCGAAAAAGTGTAAACACAAAGTATTCCACATGTCTTTAGTTTTAGGTTTCGATTCTTCAACCCAAAGTCTCACTGGGTTAGTCATCGATAGTCGATCTGGCAAAATTGTAGCCGAGAAGTCAGTGAACTTCGGCCAAGACTTGCCCCAATATGGGATGAAGTCTGGTTTTTGCGACAGTGGACTGGATGGAGAAGTCCATTCCAATCCCTTAATGTGGCTGGATGCTCTTGATGAGGTGCTCGTCCAATTGAAGGCTAGTGGGGCTCCGCTTGATAAGGTGGAGGCGCTCTCGGGCTCGGGTCAGCAGCATGGCAGTGTTTATCTTCAAGAGGGATGGGAAGATGTTCTTGTTGGTCTGAAAGGTGAGAAGTCTCTCGCTGAGCAGTTGGAAACGGTGTTGTCGCGCTCGACTTCGCCAATCTGGATGGATACTTCGACGACTCGGCAATGTGAGGAGATCACGGCTGCGCTGGGGGGGGCGCAGGAGGTTTGTCGGCGTAGTGGGTCGATCGCGGTTGAGCGTTTCACCGGGCCGCAGATTCGTAAGTTCGCGCAGATTGAACCCGAGGCTTATGCCGCAACGGGCTCTATTCATCTGGTGAGCTCTTTTCTCGCGAGTGTCTTAGCGGGCAAGAGCGTTGCGATCGATACTGGCGATGGCGCGGGGATGAACCTCATGAATTTGGAGAAAGCGGACTGGGACCCCGAGTTGGTGGCTGCCACGGCGCCTGACTTGCTCGCCAAGCTTCCTCCGGTAGCCCCTGCTTCTTCGGTTGCGGGGACGGTCTCATCTTATTTTTCTGAAAAGTATGGTCTCAATCCGGAATGCCAAGTGGTGCTCTGGTCTGGAGATAATCCTTGTAGCTTGGTGGGAATGGGAGCAGCGCAGCCCGGTAAGGTGGTGATTAGCTTGGGCACGAGTGACACTCTGTTCGCGGCGATGCCTGGGCCGGTGACTGATCCACGAGGATACGGCCATGTCTTTGGTAATCCGCTGGGTGGCTTCATGAGCTTGATATGTTTTCGCAATGGTTCTCTGTCCCGTGAAGCGGTGAAGGAGAGTCACGGCTTGTCTTGGAGTGATTTTGATGCCCAAGGACTTGCGCGAACGGAGGTAGGCAACGGGGGCAGAGTCATTTTGCCTTTTGTGGGGGATGAGATCACGCCTCTGCTGAGCTCGGAAGGGTTCTCGACCGAGGGTTGGGAAGGGGAACCGACTCCTGATGAGTGGGTGCGTGGTGTTTTGGAGGGGCAGTTTCTGAATATGAAGAGGCACTCCGATTGGTTGGGCGTCGAAACCGAAGAAGTTCTCCTGACCGGAGGTGCTTCCGAGAACGACGGCATTGCGCAAATCGTGGCTGATATCTTTGGAAAAAAGGTGCGCCGACTCTCGGTGGCGGGTTCTGCGGCTCTAGGAGCGGCGATTCGTGCGGCAGTTTCTCTTGGCGATGACATCAATGAGTTGGAGGCCGCGTTTTCGGCTCCCGCGGAAGGCCGCGACGTGGAGCCGAGGAAAGAAAATGCGGCAGTTTATGCTCAGCTCGAAAAAGTATTTGCCGAAGTCTTGAAGAACCGCTTGAACCATACGTAAACTCACACAACTCTTTTATTCACCATGCCAAGACCTGTTACTCTTTTCACCGGCCAATGGGCTGACCTTCCGATCGCTGAACTCCTCCCGAAAGTCCGTGATATGGGCTATGATGGAGTGGAACTTGCCTGTTGGGGCGACCACTTTGAGGTTCAGAGGGCTCTTAATGAGGAGGGGTATGTCGAGAGTCTTTGGGACCTGCTCGCGGCCAATGATTTGATTTGCTACTCGGTTTCTAATCACTTGGTGGGCCAAGCGGTCTGCGATTTGATTGATGAGCGTCACAAAGCCATTCTGTCGCCCGATGTTTGGGGAGATGGCGATCCCGAAGGCGTGCGTCAGCGTGCAGCGCAAGAGATGATCGATACCGGTAAGGCCGCTCGTAAGTTCATTGATGCGGGTAAAAGCTACATGGCGGATAAGCCTGTCGGCTCTGGCAATGTGGTGGTGAATGGTTTTACGGGCTCAAGTATTTGGCACGCTTTGTATGCTTTTCCTCCGACGGATCAGGCGTATTTGGATAAGGGTTTCCAAGATTTTGCGGACAGATGGACCCCAATTTTGGATGCCTTTGAAGAGGTGGATGTCTACTTCGGCTTGGAGGTTCACCCGACCGAAATTGCCTTTGATATTGCTTCGGCAGCTCGGGCCTTGACTGCGCTGAATGGGCACAAGCGTTTCGGTTTCAACTATGACCCGAGTCACTTGGGCTATCAGGGCGTGGACTACGTGCGGTTTATCCGTGAGTTCTCTGACCGTATTTTCCACGTCCATATGAAGGATGCTTGGTGGGGACACGGGGATGGCACGGTAGGGGTCTTCGGTGGGCATACCGATTTCACTAATCCGAGTCGTTACTGGGACTTTCGCAGTGTGGGCCGTGGCGACACTGACTTTGAGGAAATTATCGTGGCGCTGAATGATATTGCCTACTCAGGTCCTCTTTCCATTGAGTGGGAAGATGGGCGCATGGACCGTATCCATGGAGCCACGGAGAGTTGTCAGTTTACTCGTCAACTCGACTTCGCTCCTAGCGATGTGGTGTTTGATTCCGCTTTCGATAAAGAAAACCAATAATCGATTTTTAAGAGATGTCTTTGAGTGAGAGAAAAGTTCGGATGGGAATGATTGGTGGAGGACGTGATGCCTTTATCGGTGGAGTTCATCGTATTGCTGCTGCCATCGATCAGCAGGTGGAGTTGGTGTGTGGGGCGTTTAGTTCGACCCCTGAAAAGTCGAAGGCCTCTGGGAAAGACTTCCTTCTTCCTGAAGAGCGTTGCTACGGAACCCTTGAGGAGATGATGGAAAAAGAAGCAGCTTTGCCTGTTGGCGAGCGGATGGATTTTGTCGCCATTGTTACTCCTAACCACATGCATTTTCCGGCCGCGAAGGCTGCTTTGGAAGCGGGTTTTCACGTTCTCTCCGATAAGCCTGCCACTCTCGATTTAGCGCAAGCAAAGGAGCTGAAAGGAATCATTGAGGCGAGTGGCAAGCTCTACTGTCTCACCCACAATTATCCTGGGTATCCCATGGTCAAGCAGGCCCGCGAAATGGTGCAGGCTGGTGAGTTTGGAGCGATTCGGAAAGTGGTGGTGGAGTACCCCCAGGGATGGCTTGCAACCCGCTTGGAAGCAGACGGCGCCAAGCAGGCTGAGTGGCGCACGGACCCCAAGCGCTCCGGAGCTGCCGGCTGCATGGGCGATATCGGCACTCATGCAGAGAATTTGGCCGAGTATATTTCAGGACTGACGATTTCCGAACTCGCGGCTGATTTGACCAGCTTTGTCGATGGCCGTTTGTTAGATGATGATGGCAATGTTTTGCTGCGCTTCGAGAACGGAGCCAAAGGGGTGCTTCATGCTTCTCAGATTTCCGTCGGTTGCGAAAATAATCTTAAGATTTGTGTCTATGGAGAGAGCGGCGGCTTGGAGTGGCATCAGATTGAGCCCAATACGCTGCAAGTGCACCGCATAGACAAACCTACCGAGATTTGGCGTGCCGGGCAGGGATATCTTGGAGCGGCTGCCACCGCAAATTGCCGGACTCCTGCAGGGCACCCAGAGGGTTATTTAGAAGCCTTTGCGAACGTTTACCGCAACTTTGCGAATCACATCCGAGCGGTGGAAGATGGCACCGAGGCTGACGAAATCGCCCTCGACTACCCTCGCATCGACGATGGAATCCGAGGAATGGCCTTCATTGAAGCGGTGGTTGGTTCGAGTGCCAGTAACGCAGCGTGGACAAAGTTGGAGGCCTAGCGGCCATACTCCGCGCTTGAGTTTGTTCCCGTTCTGATACATCTCCTCCCTCGTGGAGAAGAGCCGGACACCTTGGTGGCAATGGCCAAACCTGCTGAGCCTTGATGCCCCGCTGGTTGCGGTCGCGTGGCTCTGGATGTTTTCCCGTCTCTACTACGTCAAGTATCAGGATCCTGCTGTCTACTGGATTCTGGGAGGGATGGTTTGGGTGATCTATGTCTTGGATCGGATTCGAGATGTGGAGAATGGCGATTCCGAGCTGCGCGATCGCCATCAGTTCCTTTGGAAATATCGCCGTATCTTCACGACCCTCGCTGGTCTGGTGTTCTTGGGCTGTATGGTCGGTTTCTTCTTGGGAGTGCCTCCAGCCATCGTCTGGGACTGGCCGCGAGGTTATCCTCTGAGTCTGGAGGCTTTTGCGAATGCCATCATTACTCACGGCGCTCTCGTGGTCTTTTTGGCGGCGAGTTTCTTTGTTGTGGGGCACCGGCAGGGAGCTGGAATGGACTCCGCTTTGTTCAAAAACTTCTTGGCTGCGTTGACGTTCGCGTTTGGCACCGCGATAGGGGCACATTTTTATACCTTCGAAGGGGTTTTTGGGATGGTGTTCTCCTACGAGGCTGTGGGCTTTGCCTTTCTGTGTTTGATGAATCTTAACGCAATCGATCTTTGGGAGAGGGAAGAAAAGCTGGGCGAGGATCTTCCTTTGAGAGATTTTTTGCTGACGCTCCCACTTCTCATTATTGGTTTCACTGCTCTTTTGGCTGCTACCTTTTGGCACGAATATCAGAAGCCGTTTTACTACGCGATGCTGGTAGCTTCGGCAGCCTTGTTGATGTTGGACCATTTTCGAGCTCAGCTTTCGGCCCGTCTCTTGCGGGTATTGGCTGATGTCGCTCTTTTGCTTCCTTTGCCCATTTTCTGGTTCTGGTTCAAAAATTGACGAAGGGCTCAACTTTCTCCATATAGGAAGTCGTGAGTGAGTGGGTTTTGGACTTGAAGGGGGTAAGAAAGACTTATCGCGGAGGCGTTGAGGCTTTGCGTGGAGTTGATCTACAGGTTCCTAAGGGATCGGTTTTTGGTCTATTGGGACCCAATGGAGCGGGCAAAAGTACTTTGGTCAAAATTCTCACCACCATCATTCGGCCTTCTGCATGTGAAGGAACTTTTCTCGGCAAGCCGGTCGGTCACAAGAAAACGTTGAAGCGAGTGGGATACCTTCCCGAGCATGCGCGCTTTCCGGAGTATCTCACAGCGCGTGAAGTCGTTCACATGGCGGCGGGGCTTTGCGGTATGGATCCGGCAGTCACCAAGGCAAGATCGGTTACTTTGTTAGAGAGGGTTGGTCTTGGCGACTGGCAGGGGAAAAAAGTGGGAAGTTTCTCAAAAGGTATGAAGCAGCGGGTGGGAATTGCGCAGGCTTTGATTAACGATCCGGAGGTCATCTTTTTGGATGAGCCAACGGATGGGGTGGACCCGGCGGGACGGAGGGATATTCGATTACTGTTAGAAGAGCTTCGCGAGGAGGGGAAAACGGTTTTCGTGAATAGTCACCTGCTGGGTGAATTGGAGATGGTTTGCGATCGCGTGGCCATTCTTTCCAAAGGAGAGATTAGGTTAGAGGGGAACCTTGAGGACCTCACGGGACGCCGAGTGGAGTATCGTATCTCTTGTGGCAAGGTTGAAGACGCTCTCAAGAACGCCCTCATGGGTCCGACTACCCGCTGGGAGGCCGGCGAACTGGTGGTGAATACCGGAGATGTTAAAGAAGTGATGCCCCTGCTCGACCAGTTACGGCAAGGAGGAGTGATCATCGAAGGTTTGACGCGCAAGGCAACAAGCTTGGAAGAACTTTTCTTGGAGACCGTCGGAACCGATACCCCGGGAGCTGCTCCCAAGTTGCCAGAAACCGCCCAACCACCTGCCATAAAATGAGAGAAACACTGACCATTCTAGGAGACTCTCTCAAGCTCCTGCGCGCCCGAAAGCTCTTCTGGATCGTGCTCGTGATTTCACTGTTGGTGGGATTCCTCTACGCGTCGATTGGATTCAATGACGAGGGGTTCTCGATATTGTTTGGCCTTAAAACGGTTCCCAATGATTTGGTGGTGAAAGGGTCTGATTTTTCTAAGATTTTTTATCTTCTGATATTCACGAGTTTCATCACCCCTCATTGGCTGGGGTTCTTGGCAGTGCTTTTGGCCTTGGTGACCAGTTGCTCGGTTTTCCCCGAATTGATGAAGGAGGGCTCTATTGAGACGGTTCTTTCAAAGCCCGTTTCGCGCTGGAAAATTTTCGCAGTTAAGTATCTTGGGATGTTAGGCTTCATGGCGGTGCCGCTGAGCCTGTTTTGCCTCATTGTGTTCCTAGCGATGGGACTGCGAGTGGGGGTATGGAAATTCGAGATTTTTTACGCAGTTCCCTTACTGACCTTCGTCTTTAGTCTTTTATACTCGTTGGCAGTGATGATTGGGGTGTGGACCAAATCTACACTGTTTGCTCTTTTGGCGACCATGCTGTTCTGGGGGGTGAGTTTCTTGCTCCATATCTCCGAGAGTTTGATTTACGATGTGGGAGTGATGCCTGCAAAAGCGGGATTGGAAATCGACTTTAAGACGGGGGAAACTATCTACCACGATGAGGCTCAGGAGGTGGACCCGAGTCTGATGGCTTTTTATAATGGATTCCGAAAAGCGACTTGGGTGCTACCGAAACCCCGTAAGTCGACTCTATTATTGGGGCGTCTTCTCGTCTTTGATGAAGAGCTGGGGCCTCTGGCAGGGGTCAGCATGATGGACTTGATGAGCGGGGTTTCACCCGAGGGGCTCATCAAGGATGCGCAGGCTGAATCTCAGGAGAGGATGTCATTGACTGAAATTCTGCTCCCTTCGGCTCTTTTTCAAGTGGTGATGCTCGGTCTGGGAGGATGGATTTTTGTGCGGCGGGATTTCTAGTTAATTCAAAATTGCGCCGATGACCCTGGTAAATAGCGGTAATAGACTTCCAGCATGAGAGTGGCTAGAGCGGTGGCGTAAACTGGGTCGGAGTGGGAGCCGGGGGCTTTCTGAGTGGCCCAGCTGCCGTTTTCTCGCTGATGGTCGAGAAGTTGATCGCGCACGAGAGCGTTGTAGCTCCGCCATTCTGAACCGCCATGATTGATAAGCGCTTGGCTACAATAGTAGTGTTCGTAGAGATTGGCTTGATTGGTGGAGAGGTCGAAGTGGGTGTTGGCAGCGAGGTATTTGATACCTTTTCGGGCGTTGGAGTGGGAGATTCCTTTGTGTTGCTGGAAGCAGAGGGTGCCGGCCCCAGTGAGCGTGAAATGGCCATTGGCGCTGCCGACGGGCTTCTGGTTGAGTCCATATCCAAAACCACCGCTGCTATTTTGGCACTCTTCCAAGAAATGAAGTCCCTCTCTGATAGAGCCTTTAAGTTTAGGGAAGGGGATTCCGGTTGAGCTGGCGGCCTTAAGGGCTTGGAGATGCCAAGCCACGATGGAGGAGTCACCGGGGCGTTTATCGGTGGCATAGGAATAGTCCCAGCCACCAGCATCAGTTTGGTGATCAAGAATCCAGTGTATTCCCGATTCGACCGCTTGCTTGAGTTGAGGGGCAATTTGTAAGTTCTTGCTGAAGAGGTAACTCTCGGAGAGGGCGTAGACGGCGATAGCGTGTTCGTAGCACCAGTGTTTGTCTTGGAGGTCAGTGGCGCACTTGCCGCCTTGCTTCATACTGTTGTTGGTAAGGAAGAGCATGGCGTCGGTGACGGTGGCACCGAACTCGAGGGAGGTGGGTGTTTCGCAATGACCGAGATAGGCTAGGAGGGTCAGTCCGGTCATCGCGACGGGCTTCTGGGTGCCCCATGAGCCATCTGGTTTTTGTTTCTTTTGAAGCCATCGGAGTGCGTTCAGGACGGCGTCTTCGCAGGCTTCGTTACCTCCGCTTTGGGCAAGGCGCTGAAGTCGATCTGACTTGGAGCAGCGTTTTCGGCTTTCTAAGGGGATAGCTGAAAAGGAATTGCCTTCGTTGTTTCCCCAGCTTCCTCCGATTTCGGAGCCTGAGCCGTAGTCGCTCGAAGGTGTCTCCCGAGTGACTTCAGGGGTGGGGAGGCTGGTTGGGCTGAATGAATTGCTCACGAGTACCCGAGTCATTGAGCGGCTGGGTGCGCTGGGTCTCCTCTTTATTGCACGGCAGACAGGGTTACTTAGAGAAGGTTTTTCTATTTGGGGTGGATGATGAAGGATGAAGCCGGGGCCCTCGTTGAGGGTGAGTCCTTGGACGAATAGAAAGGCCAAGATAAGAGATACTAGAAAGATAGTAAAAAGAGAGATGAGAAGACTCCAGATGGTTGAGTTTCTCTTTTGTTGTCGGAGGATGCGGGCAGCATCGGGTGTCAATTGTGCGTGAAGGCTCATTGCGTAATCTAGGGAAGTGAGCTTGTGGGCGACGGATGCTCGGTTGATAATTAGGTCGCTAGTCTAGAAACGCTTCATCGAATGTTTTCTTAGAGTGTTCTCTGATTTATTAGGTTTTTTGGTGTGTTCTATTTTGATTCGCTGTTGCCGATCCTTTTTAGGTGGCGGTTCTTTCTGGCCAAGCTCTCCACGGGGGCACAAAAAAGGCTCCCGAAGGAGCCTTTTTGAAAATTGGGCAAGGTGGACAGTTATTGAGCTGTTCCTGTGCCTGGAAGGAAGCGGTAGTAGACTTCGAGCATGAGAGTGGCCAATGCTGTTGAGTAGACGCCATCACCTTGTGAGCCGGGACCCGTTGTTTTGGGGAAGCTACCGTCTTCTCTCTGAGCTTTGAGGAGTTCGTCGCGGAAGAGTTTGTTGTATTTATCCCATTGGGCTCCGCCGTGGTTAATCATGGCTTGCGAATTATAGTAATGCTCGTAGAGATTGGTGTCATTAGCGGCGTAGCTAAATTTCGCATTCTCGTCGATGTATTTGACTCCGCTGCGGGCTTTGGAGTTGGAGGTTCCTTTGTGCTGCTGGAAGCAAAGAGCCCCCGCGCCGGTCAAGGTGTAGTGTCCATTTGAACTGCCAACCGGTTTCTTGTTGCGAGTGTATCCAAATCCGCCACTTCTATCTTGGCATTCGTCCAAAAAGTCTAGACCGCTGGAAATAGTACGACTGAGTTTTGGAAGGTTGATTCCCGTTGCTTTGGACGCTTTTAAGGCCTGCATATGCCATGCAACGATCGACGAGTCACCACCTCGCTTAGCTTCCACGTCGTAGTCGTATTCCCAGCCGCCTGTATTGCCAATCTGTTTGTCGATGATCCAGTTCATCCCGTTTTCGACAGCCTCACCCAGTTGTGGAACTACGTGCTCGATATTGAGTTGCTTACAAAAGGTGTAGGACTCGGAGAGGGCATACATGGCGATGGCGTGCTCGTAACACCAGTGCTTGTCCTTAAGGTCGGAGGCAGATTTTCCCTTCTGCTTCATGTTGTTGTCTACGAGGTAGACCATAGCCTTAGTCACGGTATCTCCAAATTCTTCTGAGAGGGGGGTCTCGCAGTGACCCAAAAAGGCGAGAAGAGCCAATCCTGTCGTGGCAACTGGCTTTTTACCTCCAAAGCTTCCGTCTGATACTTGGCTCTTTTGTATCCAACGAAGAGCCTTGAGGACTGCGTCTTCACAAGCTTCCGTGCCCCCATTTTCGGCAAGACGTTGTAGACGGTCTGCCTTTGAACACCGTTTGCGCATTTCCGCAGGGATGTTGCCGAAGCCACCACCGCCGCCGTCACCTCCGGTGCCCCAACCTGCTCCAAAGTCATCACCATCTCCAAAGTCGGTGGAAGGAATCGGGATATCGACTTCGGGAACAGGAATCGCAGTAGGGCTCGTTGTGTTCGCTGCAATCACTTTCGCCATCGAGGAAGAGGGGGCGGACGGTTTGCGTTGAATCGAGGGGTTGATCTCTTTGACTTCGAGGGACTCATCGTTGGCGGAAGAAGCCTTGTAGGTAACGATATCTGGTTGCTCCAAGTTGATGCCGGCGATGGTAATGATGACCAAGATAATCCCGACGAGGACGATAGTGAGGATCGAGATGAGAAGACTGGCTAAAGTGGAGTTTCGCTTTTGGGAGCGAAGCTTTTCAGCGGCTTCTGGGGTCAATTGGGCGTGAAGGCTCATAAATGGATTCAAATAAGAAAGAATTTAAGTCGGGGTCTGACAAGCAGCAAGTGCTGTCAAAGATGGGTGTTTTCCTTGCTGAAGAAACGATTGAAGACGTTTTTTCTTGGAGGAATTTTGTTAATCTTTGCTAGCGGGAAGTTCGAGGGCGGTCTTTCCATCGTCAATACGGCTTAGAATGTCGATAAATGCGTCTTCTAGATTGCGTTCCTCGCGATGAAACTCGGTAATGGGAAGACCGTCTTTGACCATGCGGCGAAGGACTTCGGCAGCTTTTTCTGCATCAGCAGAGGCAATGCGAATTCGGCCTCCTCGTTTGCGAGATTCGATGAATTCGACCTGAGGATTGAGAATTGCCCAATCGTTAACGACTTCTGGCCGATTGGCGACTTGAACATCGTAGAAGACCCCTCCGGTAGAGTCGGAGCCCATTTTCAGAGATTCGGCGTCGCCATGGTGGACGATTCGGCCTCCATTGACAAAGAGGAGAGAGTCGCACATTTCTCCTAATTCACTTAGGATGTGTGAGGATATGAAAATGGTTTTACCCTCTTCAGCGAGAATTCGAATGAGGTGCTTGAGCTCGACGCGCGCTTTGGGATCCAAGCCAGCTGCGGGCTCGTCCATGATGAGGATTTGTGGGTCGTGAAGAAGGGCGCGACCAAGGCCCAAGCGCTGGGTTTGGCCCTTAGAAAGCTTGTTAGAGAGGCGATCTGAGAGGGGCCCGAGGTCGGTGAACTCCATCACTTCTTGGATACGGTGGCGTCTTTCGTCGTTTTTGAATCCGAGGGCGCGAGCGTAGAAGTCGAGGTACTCCAACACGGTCATGTTGTCATAGTTACCGAAGTGGTCGGGCATCCAGCCAATGAGGGAGCGGACTTTATCGGGGTGGTGAACGACGTTGATGCCGCAAACTTCGGCGGTTCCCATCGTGGGGTAGTCGAGGGTGGCGAGAATCCGCATGGTCGTGGTTTTTCCCGCGCCGTTCGCTCCGACGAAGCCACAAACAGATCCATGAGGAACTTCGAATGAAATACCATCGACAGCCTTGAGTTGGCCGAAGTAGCGATAGAGATTTTGGACAAGGATGGCCGACACTTGGGTATTTATCGATGATGATGGGGGGCTTGTCAGTTCTTAATCTCTGGGGAGGGAGGATTGAGGAGTCGTGGGAGAGATTGGGAAGATTCGAGAAGAAGAAAAAGGAGCGCAAATTAGGGGTTCAAAAGAGAGCGTTTTGGGCTTTGTTGTCTTTATGAAATCAGACGTCCATTCGTTAGAGGTGAAGAACTTATTTGTTTCGCCCGGCCATGATTTTAAGGGGAGGCATGGGGAGAGCAGAAGAGAGCACGATATCGAGGACAGGGAAGAGGTGGAGCTGGTGGCGGGAAGTGGAATTGTGGGAGACCGCTACTTTAACTATAAGCCTGACTATAAGGGACAGCTCACGTTCTTCGACGAGGCTGTTTGGCAGGAGATTTGTGAGAAGTTTGCTTTGCCGGAGTTGGAGGTGAGCACGTTTCGGCGCAATGCGGTGGTGAGCGGGTTGGACTTGAACGAGCTCATCGGGCAGCGTTTCTCGATTGGAGAATTGGAGTTCACGGGGAGCGAAGAGGCAAAGCCATGCTACTGGATGGACGAAGCCTGTAAGCCGGGGGTGGAAGAGTTTTTGCGAGGAAAGGGAGGTCTACGTTGTCGAATTGTGAAGGGAGGAACACTCGCAAAGGGGATTTGTGAGTTGCGTGTCCTTGGGCAGTCTCAGTAGCTTGGTGGGGTAATGATTTCAGGTGAAGAGCAGCCAGAAGGCTCCATGAAGTATGGTATGATTGGCGAGGACCATTCGACCGATGGTGAGAAGTTGACGAAGTTCATGGGGGAGGTGGACTGGAGTTATCTCAAGCCGCACTTTGAGCGGGATAGCCTCTACTTCGTCGATCCTTCGCAGGATTTGGTAGCGGTCGGGGAGGCGATGGCGTCGGACGATTCTGCCTTGGTGAAGGGGTGGCTCAAGTCGGGCGATCTTGTGAAAATCGAGGCAATTCATGCCTTCCAATGGGAGGGGGGCAAGACGCAGTTCGAGGCATTGGTTGTTTCGCCTTTCGTGCTGTGTCGGCCGTTGGAGTAGGAGGGACTGACCATTCTACTAGGTATCCTTCTTTCGATTTTCATCGCGTGAATCTACAATGGGGTCTTCTCTCGCACGACTATATGCGCCTGAGGGCTATTTTGAGAAAAACTCGATAAGGCTCTTGAACGTTAAAACGAAATAAGCAGACAGTCTTCCAGAAAATATGCGCGGATCAGTCGGATTACGAAAGAACGATAGTATTTGGGCTCTTCTCGGCATCGCTCGGAAATACCGTGCGGAAGTGGTCAGTGACGACGGGTGGTTCGCGATTCGGTGGAGCCAGAAGTTTGCGAATTTGAGTAATCATTACGAGCTTTGGGGTGGGGATGGGATTCTTCAGCGGTGCGCCCTTTTGTTTGACGGTTCAATGTATCGGATGGATTTGTCGCTTCAGGGTGATCGACTCTTGGAGTATCAGGTGGACACTTCTGGTAATGCGCTATTCAGGACGCCTGATGTCGAAATTTCGACGGCGATCAAAGTTTCTGGGAATAAGCGCTCTTACTCAATCGACGAGATGAGATTTGACCACGCCGATTATCAATCGTGTATGCGGTTTGAATGCAAGCAGGAGCGGCTTCATCAGGCGGTTCTGGTGGCCAATCTTCTTTTCAATCCTCCGCAGCTCAATCAGGATGACTAACAAGACGCAGAACCATCAATGCGACTACGCTGGCGAGTCCGTCGTTGACTGCAGGAGGTGAAGTGGTAGGAATTGTAAAAGTGCAGTGATTTGGTGTGATGAGAGCTCTAAAACGTTCGCCTGAAAAACATGAAGCTTCGCCCCCAGTATCATTTTAGGGACTCCGACCAAGGTTTGCTCGCTTGGGATGTCGTCGGCCTGATCGAAAGAGTCTCGAGCTTAACACCCGTTGAGATTCAGATTTCGGAAATAGCAGAACTAGATGAGCCGCATTGGTTCAATCTGGAGGGTGACTTGCCGACTTGTCGCAAGATAGCGGAGCATGCTCAGCTCATTCGAGAAGCGGATCTCACGTATCCTATTATTGTGGATCCCGAGTATCGAGTGTTGGATGGGATGCATCGGGTCTGCAAGGCGCTCAATCAGGGTGCAGAGACGATACTTGCTTATTGCCTTCTGGTCTTGCCGGAGCCCGACTACGTTGGAATAGCGCCGAGTGAACTTCCATATGAGGGATGGGGTGCCGAACGAGACAAAGCACCATAAATCGAAACCTGCTGGTGAGTCGAATGTTGACGGAGTGAGAGGTCGTGATAGAAGTGGTCAAGGTGTGCCAAATTGATTGGATTTGGTATGCTGAAATCTTCCCCAAATATGAAAGCCGTCTTCACTCCTGTTCTTGTTTTTCTTTTGGCTCTGTCGGCAATCGCTACCGGGGATTCCGAATTCAGTGTTGCTAAGATTGATTACAAAGAGATTGACGATCTTTTGCTCAAGGTCGTTTTAGAGATGGATGGGAATCAGGAGCTTGGAGAACGTTACGAAGCCAAGAAAATGAAGGCCAAAGAGGTGCAAGCCAAGATGCAGGCGGCGATTATGAATGGGGAGGCAGTGAATGCGATGGAGGCTGCGGCGGGAATGATGCATGACGATGCCGATAAGGAAAAAGTGGAGCAACTGTGCCAGAAGTATCTGCTAGAACTGATTGAGCGGGTATTCAAAGATAAATACGAAATCGTGTTCAAAGATGATTATCGAAGCTCATTGCTCTATGCGAGATCTTCAATCGATGACATCACTATCGTCATCAAGCAAGAGCTACTCAGAGCAATCCCGAAGAACTAAGGTTGGATAGCTAGGTTTCGTCCCAAGAAGGGGTTTGGTGACTGAGGTGTGTGGGTTTAAAGAGCTGTTAGAGTGAGTTCGAGGGCTTCAATTGAGGGGACATTGGTTGTGAGTAGTCAGGGAGAGTGATGTCCTCGCTCTGATTGGGCTGCTGCCGTTCCTGCGAGGTGTCCGGTGGTCCATGCTGCTTGAAAATTGAAGCCGCCGGTGATGCCGTCGATATCGAGAACTTCGCCTGCAAAGTAGAGCCCGGCTTGGGTCTTGCTCTCCATCGTCTTGAGATTGAGGTCTTTCAAATGGACGCCGCCGCAGGTGACGAATTCGTCCTTGTTGGTGCTCTTGCCGGTGACTTGAAATTCAGCTGCGGTGAGTTGGTGAACGAGTTCTTGGGTCTGTTTCTTGGTGAGGTTGGCCCATGTCTGGCCTTCGGTGATTTCGGCCGCTTGGCAGAGGCGGGTCCAGAAGCGGATGGTGATGCCCTCAATGAGGGAGCGCTTCGCGATGGATCGGGTGCTATGATTTTTGCGCTCGGTGTTGAGGATGGTTTCGACCTCTTGGGGGAGCAGGTTGCCAGTCCAATTGACCTTGAGGTTGAAGCGGTAATCGCAGTCGGCAAAGCGGCGAGCATTCCAGGCGGAAAGCCTAAGAATCCCTGGGCCGCTGAGTCCCCAGTGGGTGATGAGGATGGGGCCTGCCATGGATTCTTTGAGAGCGCTGGCGGTGGCAAGAGGGACGGAAACGCCTTGGAGGTCTGTGAGGCGAGGGTCGTCGATGTGAAAGGTGAAGAGGGAGGGGACGGGAGAGGAGAATTCATGTTCTGCATCGCGAACAGTTTGGCGTGCTTCTGCGCCGCGCAGACCGCCGGTAGCGATGAGGATGTTGGCTCCTTGTAGGATACTGCCGTCGGCGAGATGGACGGTGTAGCCATCGTTTGGGAGGGACTCGAGGGCGGTGACTTTGCTACGGTTTCGAACTTCAATGTGGTGCTTGCGTGCGGCATTGGTGAGGCATTGCACGATGGTTTCGGAGGTGTTAGTGGCGGGGAACATCCGCCCGTCGGCTTCGGTCTTGAGGGTGACGCCATGGTCGTTGAACCAGGCAATAGTGTCGGTGGCGTTAAAGCGGTGGAAGGGGCCGTGCAAGCTACGGTGGCCACGGGGGTAGTTCTTGATGAGTTCGCGGGGGTCCGGGCAGTCGTGGGTGACGTTGCAACGGCCGCCGCCAGAGATGCGGACTTTGGTGAGAACTTCTTTTGATTTTTCCAGAATCAGGATGCGTTTGAGTCCTTGCTCGGCGGCGGTGATGGCTCCAAAGAATCCGGCTGCACCTCCTCCGATGACGATGAGTTGATAATGGTCTTTGGGCATGAGTTGCGCTTAGAATAAGAGGATGGAACTGCAGGATGCGATTGAATTTTGCCTAGGTCTTCCCGAGGTGGAGGAGACGACTCCGTTTGGTCCCGATGCTTTGGTCTATAAGGTGGCGGGAAAGATGTTTGCGACTGCGGGGCTGAAGCGTGAGGTGGGGCAGATGAACTTAAAGTGTGATCCTGAGCGTGCGGTGGAGCTGAGAGAGGAGTGGGAGGCGGTGGAGCCGGGCTACCATATGAATAAGAAGCATTGGAACACCGTTGTTTTTGATGGGAGTCTGCCGACGAAATTGATGAGAGAACTGATTGAGCATTCCTATGATTTAGTGGTCGCGGGAATGCCCAAAAAGCTTCGAGAATCTCTGCCGCCCCGTTCCTGTTAGAGGAAGGAGCAGACGTAGTGACAGGGCTCGCTGGTGACGGTGATGGTGAATCCTGAGTTGGCGGGGACGTTGAAAGAAGACCCGTCCGAAACGGCTTGAGATTCTTCGGTACCGTCGAGAACGTAGGAGCAACCGCCTCCGACGATTTCCATGAGTTCGGCGGCTTCGGTTCCGAAGTGATATTCGCCAGGGAGAATGACGCCGAGAGTCTTTTTAGACCCGTCGGGTAAGATGATGGCGTGAGAGATGACTTTGCCGTCGAAGTAGACATTGGCGGCGGCGATGGCGGTGACGTTTTCGTACTGCATGATATTTGGGACTGATTGAGATTGTTTTTTAGTCGAGGAATTTGCCTGGGTTGAGAGTGGCGGTGGGATCGAGGGCCTTCTTGATAGATTGGTGAACGGCGAAGTTGGCGGGACCCACTGCTTGTTCGAACCAGCGCTTCTTTGCAAGTCCGACCCCATGCTCGCCGGTGATGGCACCTTGGTTAGCGAGAATCCAGTTGAAGAGTTGGTCGAGGGCTTCGTCGGCGGGTTTCTTTTTCTCTGGGTCGTCGTAATCTTCTACCATGAGGTTGACGTGGATATTGCCGTCTCCAGCGTGCCCGAAGCAGGCGACGGGGATGCCGGTTTTGGCGGCGAGCTCTTGCGCGAATTCAACAAGTTCGACCAGCTTAGAGCGTGGAACGACGATGTCCTCGTTGAGTTTGGTGAGGCCAGTGGCACGCAGGGAGTAGGAGAACTCGCGGCGGAGTTTCCAGACTGCCTCGCAAGCCTCTTCGTCGCGGTGGGCTTCAATGGAGAGAGCTCCTGCGTTTGAGAGGAGAGATTCGAGTTCGGGGAGCTCGGCTTCGACAGCAGAGTTACGGCCATCGATCTCGACAATGAGGTGGGCTTCGCCGGCGGGAAGGGTGTCGGCGCCGAGATAGTTGCGGGCGGCTTGGAGGGTGAAGGCGTCGGTGATTTCAAGGGCGGAGGGGAGATGACCGGAGTTGAGGATGGTCTGGACGGCGGCAGCAGCTTCGGAGAAACGGGCGAAGGTGGCGGTCAGCATAGCCCGCCGTTGCGGGTGGGGAATGATGCGGAGGGTGGCTTCAGTGACAATTCCTAACAGTCCTTCAGAACCAACGAAAAGTTCGGTCAAGGAGAAGCCGGTTTTGTTTTTGTGACAGCGCCCACCAATACGAGTGATGGTGCCGTCAGCGAGAACGACTTCGAGGCCCATCACGTAGTTCTTGGTAACTCCGTATTTGAGGCAGCGAGGTCCACCCGCGTTAGTGGCGATGTTGCCTCCGAGGGAGCATTCCTTGAGGGAGGCTGGGTCGGGGGGGTAATACCAGCCTTCTGAGACTGCGGCGTCTTGGAGAGTTTTGGTGATGACTCCGGGTTGTACGACGGCAAGCCCATCTGCGGGAGAGAGCTCGAGGATTTGGTTCATACGGGCAACGGAGAGAACGATGCCGCCTTGGACGGGCACGGCTCCACCCACATATCCGATTCCTGCGCCTCTGGTAGTTACGGGGATGCCGTTTTTGTGGGCAAAGGAGAGGGTCTTGGCGACGTCTTCAGTACTTTGGGCAAAGACAACTACTTGCGGGGACGAGGCAAAGTTCCACTTATCAATCGCGTGCTCTGCGATGACCTCCGGTGCGAGAGAGACTTTGTCAGGCCCAAGTAGTTGGACGAGTTGTTGCTGCATGGCGACAGTCTAGATGTCAGCAGCGATAGGCGGCAATGCCCGATATCAGGAAGACCCGTCTTTACTCGGCAGGTGGTCGTGGTCGGAAGGTGTCCTTGAAGGTCTTTACCCGTGGGCGATTATTGTTCGGATCGATGTATGCAATAAGGAGGTAGCGGATGGCGGGGAGAAAACGATAGGCTGTTTCCTTGCCATTGACCCATTCGTCTTTTTTATTCTTAAACTGGAAAACTACTGGAGCCATGTTGAACTCATTTCGTTTTTCGGGCATTTCGAATCCTTTGGTCTTACGAGGAGGTAATACTTCCTTTGATTCTCCCAAGATGAAGCGGATGTCGTCGGAGTGCAGGTTGACAACGTGGGTTCCTCCCTTTGGGAATTGTTCGGCACTGTCTTCGAAGGGGACGATGAACCACTTTTTCTGATCGGGAACCTCTACAAAGATAATGATCGCCTTCTTGATCTTGGCGGGAATCGGTGTTGAGGCGAGGGGCTCACGAGATTGGCCATCGATGAAGTTAAGGCGCCCATTGACGGCGATACATTCGATGGGTTCTGAGATTCGATTCTTGAGGATGCTGACTTTGATGTCTTTGTTCTCTCCCACCGCGTTCAGGATGGAATCGGGTCTTTCATCGAGAGCAAGAAAGCGACATTCCACTGGTCTGAGGTCCTGAGCCAAAAGGCTGGGAGCAAGAGTGGCAAGCAGCGAGAGAAGGATGATGGGTAATTTGATACGGCTCATTTGCAGATTGGACGAGTAGCAGGGAACAATTGTTCACTAGAAAGGATTTGTGCGCAATGAAGGAATCAGCGCCGCTTTAAACTTCGCTTTCACTTAACCAGCGGAAGGAAACCATGCGGAAGCGACGGCCAAATTTCTGGTTCGTTTCGCTTTTCAAATCGACAGGTCGCTCTTCGACTTCGTCAACGCTATCCATCCACTCAGGGAAGCGTTGTACAACGGCCTCGCAAACTGCGGTGGCTTCGATTCTTCCAGAGTTATCCCGTGATTCACCATAACCTCGGACCGTGAAGGTGTCTGATCGTGCGGTGGTGGCATTTCCAAGAACGCTGAGGAGATCGGCCTGGGTGAGATACCCGGGAGCTCCCTGTGCACTGGAGCCTTCAGCAGCCTTGGTGTTTTTGTATTCGTAACCTGCGACGCTGTCGACCTCGATATCGAAGCCGGCATTCGAATCATCAACCAATTGGTCATTAAGCTTGGCTTCGTCGATAGCAGCTTGGAGGGCTCCCATCTGAGCGCGATCTTCGTTCGTGGGCCCAAGTTGACGGTTGACGAATTCAGCAATGGAGAGGAAGGGTCCACGGTCCTTAATTTCTTCAACGATATTTTGCGCAAGAGTTTCGATTTGAGCGTCGGTGTATTCGCGTGGCCCAAGCCAGAAAGAGGTCTTCTCGGGTCCACCCTCTTCCAGCGACCGAGAGAGAGGAACGCGAAAGCGGCTAATACGGTTTGCGGTGAGACTTCCGTTGAGATTGGTGATTTCACTTGATCCTTCACCATCGGGGGAGAGCTCGTTGAGTTGAGCATCGGGAGCATAAATCGAGGTAAGCATGGCCTTCCAAGCATCGACCGAAGTAGAGTTGATGTTGAAGGCACCGTTCATGATTTGCCATGCGGCAACCTCTTCGTGACCTGAGGAGTTGGTGGCAAGGGCTTGGAGCTCGCTAGTGGCCCGGCTGTCAGGCTGATAGAG
Organism: Roseibacillus sp.; assembly: GCA_051251855.1. Classification (GTDB taxonomy): domain Bacteria; phylum Verrucomicrobiota; class Verrucomicrobiia; order Verrucomicrobiales; family Akkermansiaceae; genus Roseibacillus. The sequence goes on along the minus strand of JBPOGI010000004.1, from coordinate 159,839 downwards.
AGAGAGGCGTTGGTCTCCAAGTGACCCGTCTTGGATGAACCGCTGGATGGCTTCGCTGGAGGAGCGGCCATCACCGTAGGGGCCGGTTCGGCTTCCCAGTCCTGAGAAGTAGAAACGGTCATAGAATGCGACGTTCATGAGGAACGAGTGGTCATACATGTCGTAGCCTTCAGCTGCTCTTTCTTCGACAGTATCGGGGCTAAGTAAGGGGTGAGCCCAGGAGTTACCGATAGGTGCTGCGAAGCGGGGGAGGAAGGCTGAGACACCTCCGGGGTTGGCCCCGTTCAAAGTTGGAAGAGACTGCAAGGGGGTGAGGGGAATTTCGTAAGCGACACCGAACTTACTTCCGTTTTGGGAGGAGTGCCCAGTAATGAAGTTTCCTCGGTTGTTGGCACCGACCTCAATAATGGCCTCGGTTCCTTCTGCGGTGAGAGGCTTGATGTCGAGCTCGTGGGAATGGGATGAGGGGTGCTCAGTGCTCAGGTTGGCAGAGGCAACGCCGATGGAACCGTGGGCGAAGGACCAAGGCTTCGAAGCGATGCGACCGTCAACGGGGGAGAACTCATCTGGATTTTCGGCAGCATAGGTGGTCTTTGCTTGGAGGCTTACCACTGCGAAAGGTTTGACGTTCACCATTTCTCCAATAGGCGTGCCGGCCCAGTCGATGAGGTCACGACCTGCGATGGTGTCTTCCTCGGGATATCTGAGGGTGCCATTGGAGCTCCCCAAAATTCTTTCGCGCAACTTTTCAGGACTTTCGTAGTCGATCTCGATGGCATTGACGACACTCTCGCTCGATTGCCCTTTGGGAGTAGCTGACATTGTCACTAGGAATTTGTTGTCCGAAGTGTCTTTGGTAAAGGGAGCAAATTCGACACTGATTTCATCGTCATGAGCAAGGCCGAAGCAGGAACTCCATCGGCCGGATGCGGCGACTCCATCCACCCGCTTTGCTCCTGCCAACCAGTCGCAGCTGAAGCCCATGCCATCGCCGCGCCAGCCTGGGATAGCCTCTAGTTCGGCTGTCTTGTTGTCTCCAACATAGATGTCCCAATTTACGCGGCCACCACTGAAATTGCTTTGGTAGGTTGTTTGTGGATTTAAGTAGGGAGAGAAGAGAATGACTTCTCCAGGAAGCATTTGAAAGGTAGAGTTGCCTACGCGCCCTCGGCGCTCGGTTCGGAGCTTCATTCCGAAGACCTTGTCTTTGCTCTCGTTATCATTGTCCGCAAACATGGACTCAAAGGGCACTAAACCTGTGCTCTGGTCTTCGCCGTTGCGGATGACTTTCATCGCAAAGGGGATGTGGTGGAAGTTGATTTTGATATCCTCAAATTCCAGAGCCACGCTGTAGGGATTGTGAAGAACCACCACAGGGGTATACATGAGGTGAAGGTCAAAGTGAAATTTGGTCGTCCTGAAGTGACCTGCTTGAGGGTTGTGCAAGTTCGATGCGCTACGAGGAAGAGTGGTAGGGGGGGAGCCTGGGGGGTAGCTGCTTTGGTTATAGAGGTCGCGCCCAACGAGGCTGAAGATCATCTGGACGTTGGCGATAGTCGGCATGAGGACGAGGTCGTCTGGGGTTTCTTTATTCAACCTAAAGCCTCCACGTGAGGCTCTTGCTGCTGCCCAGCCACTTGGAACGGCGGCCTGAACAAGAGGTGCGTCTTCTCTAATCTCGACGCCATCTTCGTGCAGACGTGAAAATTGGTAGAGAGAATTCCAACGAGGGCTGGAGGTGGCGAGAGCTCCTCCGATTCCGAGCAAGGTGTCGTAAACGCCCTTGGTCGCTAAATCGATGAATCCTCCTTCTTCGTGGCTGTAGAGTTGTGGAAGAGTTGTCTCGGAGCTGAAGAGGCTGAAGTCGGTCTTCAATCCACCTCGGGCAGTGTCGGTGAGAAGGCCGGAGGAAAAAAGAGAAATGTCGTGATAATGCTCTTTGAGATCTTCGCTATCTATTCCTGCGAGTTGTTCGGCTACGAGGCCAAAGTTTCCATAGGTGACGGCTTTGGCGAGGGTCTTTCCGTCCTCAGGCAAAGTGTTTGGATTTCCCTCAGTGCCAGAGAGGAACGAGTTAGCCTGAAAGCCATCAAGGCCTGAAATCGATTCAATGGAGGGGCGGACACCTGCTCCGAGTTGGGACATTTTCTCAGTCTTGACTGAAGCGCTGGAGTTGTCGTTACGAAGGTGGGTGAGGGTGTTGACACGAGCTTTGACTCCTTCATCAAGAACCGCCCAGGCGTAGCCGCCGGCTCCTCTTTCTTCAGAGAGAGTCATGAGGGAGGCTTTCACCTTTTCTCGGTCAGTAGCTCGGCTTCCAAGAGAGCCAGCGCCCCACAATGTCACTTCGTCTCTCAGGGATTGTTTCACAAAGTTGTTAGTAACTTCTTCTCGATTGGGGGCACCCGAGGCGAGCCAAGTGAGCAACTTGGCTTCTTTCTCAGATTCAGAAAAGTTTCCTGAGTTGAGAGAAGTGTTGGGGTCCATATACCAAGATTCCCAAACGCCGGTGAGGTAGGGATTTGCGACGGTGTTTGTCTCTGGATCATTGAGAATGTCAGCGCGAGCGGTCACACGGGTGTCAGGACCAGCTTGCTTTTGGAGTTCGCCAATCGCTAAATTAAGGGCGAGACGGGCATTAGCTCGGGCCTCTGCCATTGATGCCCCGTTTTGGGCCCCACGAAGAACCGAGCTAGAAAGGGAGAGAAGCCCTACCGCGATGAGCGAAAGGAGAATCATCATCGTCACAGTCACAATAAGGGAAAAGCCCCGATTGGATGGAGAAGGCAGAGGAGAGTGGGATTTAAGTGCCGTTTTCATCAAAGTTATGAGCTAGTCTCGTCCAAAGAATATACATTGTCAATGCTTCTTCCTTTTCAGTTTCAGTCTAAAGCTGTGCGCGAAGCCTCAAAACAAGGGTTTTTGTTTTCCAGAAAAGAAGATTGGATAAGCTAGGAGGGTAATGTCGCACCGTAAATCGAGTTTACAATGCAATTTTATGGAATTTTTTTCAGGTGGTTTTAAATGAGGAGTTCAATTTACCCAATGAACTCTAGTGGTTCATAAGGTTTTAGATATCCCCCATTGGAGGGGTTTTCGTTCACGAACTTTTTTCAATGGGGGAGGGCAGTGCTCAATGGTTCGATTCTTTCGACGGTTGTTAAAAGCCTCTTCTAAAGTAGCTGGAAGGCTTATGGTTCTGAAGAAATCATCATTCGTCGGCCAAGTTGGTAAAGACCTTGCAGGATTCAAAGGACTTCAAGGAGCATTTTGAGGGGCTTCTTTGCCGGAGATGCGAGAAAGTGGGTAAGCAAAGAATACACATTGTCAATTCGTGTTTGGGTCCTGTCGAACCTTCTACCGTGCATTTGTGCCTGTTTTGCGGCTTGCCGGCGAGGCTGGGGGATCTACCGGTTTCTTTAAAAGTTGAAGGGAAATTATCGCGAGTCCGAGAGTCGGGTTTGCACGTTGAGATTCCAGTTCGATGCAAGTGCTCTCGCCTTTTCAAAATCGCGAGCGACTTCTGAGGGTGAGTGGGCGTCAGAATTGATGAAAACGGGGATTTTGGCCTCGGCAGCGAGGGCGAGAAAGCCAGTCGCAGGGTATTGTTCCGCACAGGGTTTGTGCCAGCCGGCTGTATTAATCTCGAAGGCTTTACCTGTTGTGGAGAGTGCTTCAATCGTAGGTTCGTAGAATCGGCGGAGGTCTCCAGGGGGAGTGAAGGCGAACTTTTTGATGAGGTCAGGGTGACCGTGGATTTCGAAGAGGTCAGAGCGAACCATGGCGGTGTAGCTGCTCCAATAGAGGTTCCAAATATCCTCGAGTTCGCCCGAGGTGAGAGTCTGCCATTGAGAAAGGTGCGCGGGGTTGTCGAAGTCCCAGCGCTGACCCGAAGAGGTGGGGAGATAGTGCACGGAGCCGATCAGGTAATCCCAAGGGTAAAAGTCCCTGAGATAGCCTATGTGGTTTTCGCACCCGGCTAACCAGTCGCACTCCAACCCCGAGCGAACGCGTAAGTCTTTTCCCGCATGGCTGCGTGCCTCCGCAATCCAGTCGAGATAGGCGGGGAGGTCGCTCATCGCCATACGCCAATCATCAAAGGGCTCGGGGAGGTGCGGGGCATGGTCAGAAATGCCGTATTCTTGGAGCTGCGCCTGCTTGGCGGCCGCAATGTATTGTGCAGGGGTACCTTCGGCGTGATGACAAAGGGGAGTATGGGTGTGATAGTCGACGCTCACTGGGGAGGAAGATAGCGATTTTGCGCGCCAGCTCCAGATCCTTCAATTCGCACGCGCTTTGCCATTGTGAGAAAGGCGAGACAGGCGTAGACTTCATCCGTAGCCCGTGCTTAAACCGCGGGAAATGGCTGACTATGAGTGAAATCGGAAGTGGGTGGGCAGAACCAGATGTGTTTACGGGGCCTTTGTTCGAAATTTTGAAAAGGCATCCCAAGCGGATTGTTTTCTCGGAAGGTGAGGACAAGCGGGTGATTCAAGTCGCGGACGAGATGGTGCGTCTGGGAATCGGAGTGCCGATTCTCTTAGGGCGCCGAGAGAAGATTCGTTCTCTGGCTGCTGAGATGAACGCGAAAATGGATTTCGTGAAAATTATCGATCCGACAACTGCCGATGATCTGGAACTGTTTACAGAGCGCTTGATTCGCATTGAAAAGCTCAAGGGAGTGAATCTGGCTAATCCTCGCGAAACGGTGAGCCGTAGTCACTTCTTTGCGGCGATGATGATTCAGTATGGTCAGGCCGATGCCATGGTGGGAGGAAACCAGCTTTTGCCGGCGACGATTCACCGAGCTCTCGTGCAACTGGTGAAGCCAATGCCTGGGATCGAACACCCCTTTACGGCGGCGATTATGGTTTCGGAACAGATGAAGCACTTTGGTCCTGACGGTATTCTGTATCTCGCCGATTGCGGTATCAGTGATGTGCCGACGGTTACCGAATTAACGAATATTGCCGTCGAGACAGGACGGATTGCCAACCATTACTCCGGTCGTCGGGTGCGAGTAGCGATGTTGAGCCATTCCACGATGAACTCGGGCGCCAGTGATTCGGCGGCTCGGGTCCGAGCGGCGACTGAGGCTGCGCGTGCTATCGTGTCGCATAATCGCTACGATATTGAGGTGGATGGTGAATTGCAGGCAGATGTCGCTCTCGACCCTGAAGCGGCAGAGGTGAAGTTGCCTAAGATGGAAAAGCGGCCTGCCGCAGATGTGTTAGTTTTTCCAAACCTTGATGCCGCTCATATTTCGATGAAGCTTTTGAGGCATCTGGGAGGAGCAGCCAAGTATGGTCAGCTGGTCTTGGGGCTTTCTCGTCCAGCTGCTCAAGTGCCACGCACAGTGACTAGCCGAGGTCTTTTGGGGACTGCTGCCGCAGTTGGGACGGAGGCGATTAAGTTCCACGAAATCTTCCCCGAGGGTTAGATTGTTTTCGAAAGCCAATCTCGAAGGTCATCGAAGACTTTGTCGCGGCATTTGTCGGCGAAAGGTTCGTGCCTGGTTTCGGGGTAAAGAATGAGCTTTAGATCGTCGCGTTGTAATCGATGAGCGAGTTCTTCGCAGTATTGCGGAGGGCAAATTGGGTCACTTTTTCCTTGGGTAAGAATAATAGGGAGAGGGCTGGGAAGGCGTTCCGGTTGAGTGCCAACGACCTCAGCGAGCTCGATGAGCGTCCGTCCCCAAGAAAGAGAGATGCGACTGTGGAATTGATGTTCACTGTTAGAGAGTTCTTCTTCAAAATCTTCACGACACATGCTCGGAGAAACTCCGGTGGAGAGGGTCAAGGATGGGAGTAGATGTGAGAGCGGTCCGAGGAGCCGATATTTCCAGTGAGGTTGTCCAGCTTCGGGCTTTAGGAGAGGAGAACTGATCCAGCTGAAGTCAGGTTTGTCTTCGAGTTCACCTAACAGGAAGAGGGCAAGGAGCCCCCCGACGGAGTGCCCTCCAAAGCCAACGGGTTTGTGGGGGACGAGGGCGCGTGCTTCTGCCATTCCGGCATCAGAGACTTCCTTCACGAGCTCCCAAGAGGGGATGTGGCCGCGCTTGCCGGCGGTGCGTCCGTGCCCCGGCAAGTCGCAGGTGGCAAAGGCGATGCCTTCTCCTAGGAAAAACTCGGCGACTTCCTGATAGCGCTCACCGTAGTCTCCTTGTCCGTGAAGAAAGAAGAGAGCAGCCTTAAAGTCGATTCCTTCGGGGTGCCAGCGATGCCAGGTTAAGCGGTGGCCTGCAATTTCCCGTTCTTCAGACGACGGCGAGATCGAGTTCATCGAGGCTTTCCGTGAGTTCCTTCACGAGCATCAGGTCCTCGGTGGATTCACTTTTTGTGTAAGCATGGGCCAAGTTAGAGAGAACACGGCGCAGCATATCGATTTGGCGAGCAGGGTGAGTCAAAGCATCACGACTGGTGGTCGAGATGCCAGGATTATTCGCGATGATTTGTTTGACCGCGAGAGTGCGTGCCTTGTTGTAGGGATCGATGACGAGGGGGCCAGAAGAGGTGTCGGTCCAGCATAAGAAATGTCCTGGGTAGTTGCAGCCGTAAATCGGGATTTTGCGGCGCTGAGCGACTAAGGTGAGAATGAGCGAAAGGGAGAGGGGGTTGCCGATACCGCTTTCGAGGACGTGAGCGAGGTCGGAATTACGAGGATTATAGTAGTCGCGTTTGTTCGCTGTCAGACGTTCGCCGTCGAAGAGCCAGCTTGCTAAGGGGATGGGGTCATCGAGGCCAAGCTCAGCTGACTCATCTGCCAGCTCGTCCAAGAGGTCGGTCATGGAGGGGCGTAGGGAAACTCCGTCGTGAAGAAAGTCCGAAATCATTCGGAGGAAAGCTTCGAAGAGGTCCCAATCGCTATCAGGTTCTAACAGGGACCGAGAAGGGGTGAACCAGGCTTGGCGAAGAGAGTCCCGTCGTGCGGGTTGAAGAAGAGTAGAAAGCACCTCGCGGTCCCGATCGGAGAGGTCGATTCCTAGGCCGGCGACTTGGTCACTTAAGTCGCCTCCAAAGTTGGCTAATTGAGCAGTAATCACTCGGCGAACATCGGGCTGCTCGTCATCGAGTAGTCGCAATAGATAGGGAAGGGTCGTTGTCTCTTTGCTCACGTGAGTAATTTGTAAGGTTTTCTAAAGTATCGGGCCAGCCTCACCTGTGACTGCGCATCGTCATATTTGTGATATGGGTTCTAACGGATAGGCTTACAGGTCAATTCGAGTCTGCCGACTCTCAAGTGAGTTCATTTTTTTGGGAGAAGGAGCAAAGGGGGCGCTTGCCCTTGCTGCAATGATTCTGAGCAACTTTTCGGGAGGTCACTGGTTTGAGGAAGGATGAGGGGACTTTGTTTTTGTGCATCATTCATTTTATTGCTCACAACGATAGTGAAGGGATACGAGCCGTTAAAAGGGGGTGGCCCTGTGACGACTAAGTTGACTTCTTTCAGCTATGGTGAGCGGGAAGTCCCCTTGAAAGTCTACCTACCCGAGAGTGAGAAGGCGGCTCCCGTCGTTCTTTTGAGTCATGGGTTAGGAGGCTCTCGTGAGGTGGGATCCTTTTTGGGGGAGCAGTGGGCAAGTCGTGGTTTTGTTGTGGTGGCGATGCAGCACGTGGGAAGTGATGATTCCGTTTGGAAAGAAGAACGGGTGTCACGACGGCGCTCAAAGTTAACTGCGGCAGCCAATGGGCAGACTTTTCAAGACCGGATGCGGGATGTCCCCGCCACTTTGGACCAATTGGAAAAGTGGCAGCTTGAAAGTGGGCATTTTTTAGAGGGTCGTATGGACTTAGAGAAAGTGGGAATTGGAGGACACTCCTATGGAGCTAAAACAGTCCAAGCATTAGCCGGGCAGACTTTTGGTCGTTTGGGGAAGCTCTACCACGACGAGCGTATTGATGCTGCTCTGGCATTGAGCCCGAGCCCTCCTCGTATGGGGGGAGCCGAGAAGGCATTTGGGCAGATATCTCTGCCGATGATGTTGATGACTGGAACGAAAGATGGGAGCCCCATAGGTAGCGCTTCTCCAGAGGAGCGACGTGAAGTGTTTCCAGCCCTATCCGAAGGAGAAAAGTTTCAACTGGTCCTGAAGGATGCGGAGCACCACGCCTTTTCTGATACGGGAATGAGGGGGCAGAAGCAGAATCCGAATCACCATCTCGTGATTCAGGGGCTGAGCACGGCCTTTTGGGAGGCTTACTTGACCGAGAGTGAAGAGGCGCAGCAGTGGCTCGAGAGCCAAAAGCCCAAGGAGATTATGGAAGAGGGAGACCTTTGGCAGAAGAAGTAGGAGCCATCACTCACCTAGACCAGTTTCCAAATGAACTTGCCCAAGTCGATGTTGAGTCAGGCGGCAAGGCCGCACATTTCGATGGTTCTGGATGAGTTTCTCCAATGACTGCGTTATTTCCCAGTCGTTGGTCTCGATCAACTCCTTCGTCACGCCTTGTCCTTGAAAGAACTCATCTCAGCGATATCGGCAATTCCATCTGGAAAACGGTCTCAGGGCAGCTTGTGAAAGTGGAGAGAAGCGACTTGAAAGTCCGAAGCTGACAACAAGGTAGACTTGGAATGAACCGCTTGTTTCGGAATCTCGTTGTTGCCTCTTTGCTAGGGCAGTGTGCTCACGCAATTGAGCGGCCAAATGTCTTGCTGGTGATGACCGATGATATGGGTTTCTCGGACCTAGGTTGTTATGGGGGAGAAGTGGAGACTCCGGTTCTGGACCAGTTGGCGAAGGACGGGCTTCGGTTCTCGCAGTTCTATAATACTGCGAAGTGTCACTCTTCGCGAGTGAGCTTGTTGACGGGGCTTTGGTGTCGGCAGGCGGGCGATGAAAGTCTGCAGCGAGCGGTGACCATTCCTGAGGTGTTGGCTCCTGCGGGTTATTCGACGCTGATGAGCGGAAAGTGGCATCTCGATAAAGAGCCGACCGACTTTGGCTTTGAGCGCTACTTTGGCCACCTTTCGGGGGCGACTGATTTTTTTAAGGGGAATGATTCGTTTCGGCTCAATGGCGAAAAATGGGAGGTCCCTGCAGAGGGATTCTATACCACGGTTGCGAAGGTTGATTTTGCGCTGCAGTTTCTGGAAGAGGCTCGCAAAGAAGAGCAGCCTTGGTTCCTGTATGTTGCCTTCAATGCTCCTCACGCGCCTTTGCAACCTCTCAAGGAAGACTACGAAAAATATAAGAAGCGTTACCAAGTGGGGTGGGATGTCATCAATGCCGAGCGGAGTGCGCAGCAAAATGAGTTGGGTCTTTTTGGAGGGAAAGTAACTGCCTCGGAGCGGCCTCCTCATATTCCGGCTTGGGAGGAGTTGACGCCAGAGTTGCAGAACTGGGAGTCGCGCCGGATGGCAGCCTTGGCGGCGATGGTGGATCGCGTGGACCAGGAGATGGGGCGTCTCGTGGCGGACCTCAAGGCGAAGGGGGAATTCGAAAACACGCTCATTATCTTGGTGAATGACAATGGGGCTTGCCCCTATGATCGGATCAGTCGGGGAATGCAAAAAAAGCCCTACGAAGATGGAGCGAGTTGGTCCGATAGTACGGGTTGGTCATGGGCGCGTAACACTCCTTTCCGGTTTTATAAGCAAAACCAGTTTGAGGGTGGGATCACTTCGCCAGCGATTGTGCATTGGCCTGCGGGCTTGAGTGCGAAAGCGGGATCGATCACGAGTGCGCCCTCCCATCTGGTGGATGTGTTGCCGACGATTTTACAAGCTTCTGAGGTAGAGATGCCGAGCGAGTTTCCGGGGCGTGATCCACAGCCTCTCGCGGGGACTTCGATGCTCCCTATTTTTGCGGGAGAACACCCAGAGACGAGGCCTCCGCTTCATTTTCTCTTTGCGAAGGATCGAGGTTTCCGAGAGGGAGACTGGAAGATCGTTTCCTTTCGGCAAGGGCCGTGGAAGCTCTTCAATATCGCGCAAGACCGCACCGAACGACGCAATTTGGCAGCAAAGCACCCTGAAATTGTGGAGCGGCTTTCCCAAAAATGGCATGAGATGACGGCCAATGTATTAAAAGCGCCCAAGGGTGCGCAGGCTCCAGTTTCTGAAGAACCCGTCGCTCTCAAGCATCCCGAGTGGTCAAACTATAGTGGCAAAAACGGGGCGGTGACGGGCCCTAAGATGCTGAAAAAGTGAGCTTCGATTGAAACACTTGCGCGATTTCGCCTGTTTCCTACTCTTATCGAGGAATGAAGGCCGGAGAAACTCGCCAAATTGAGCGCCAATTGCAGGCGGTGCGTCGACGTATCCGGCGGGTCCAGCTCTGGCGTGGTGGGTTGTGGGTAGCGGCTTTTTTTCTGGGAGGTCTTTTCTTCTCGATGGCGCTGGATTGGCTCTTTGCTCCTTTACCTTCGCTGGCTCGTTGGGCGGTGTTTCTGCTATGGATGGCAGCAGTTGTTTGGTCTCTCTTTCGAGGTCTCGGGCCTTTTTTTCAGAAGCTGAGTCTGGTGCGTATCGCGCGGTGGTTGGAAAGCCGACATCCTGAAATGGAGGAGAGGCTCAGCACCGCGCTTGAGCTGTCGGGACAGGATTCGGCATCCCCCGCGCTGGTAGCAAGTCTCGTGCAAGCGGCAGAGGAGGATGTTCTTTTGGTTGATGCGCAGGTTGAGGTTCAGCCGGGCCAACGCACGCGGCAATGGCGTTGGGTGGTGGGCGCGGCGTTGTTAGCATTGGTGATGGCGCTGGTCATTTGGCCACAAACGGCAGGACGTCTTCTCGTTCGCTCGGTGGCACCGTTTAGTGAAGTGGGGAATGTGGGGGCGCGCTCGTTCGATCTTCAACCCGGCGACTTGGAGGTGATGGCTGGGGGGGCGGTGGAGATTCGGCTCGCTTACTCCGGTCCCGGTGAGCCTGAGATTTTACTCGAATTCAAAGGGGGGGAGCAGGTGGTTCAGCCTTTTACCAAGAGCGAGGGAAGCTGGCTTTACCGATTGGAGCCTGTTCAAGAGACCTTCCGCTATCGTGCGCGTTCGGGGAGGGCAGTGAGCGACCAGTTTCTTGCCAACGTTCTTCCGAAGCCAGAGTTGCTCGAAGTGATGGTCGAGAAAAAGTATCCGGACTACACGGGCCTGCCAACGGAGCGTGACCTCCTCGGTGAGTCTGTGCAAGCGGTGGTAGGAACTCAGGTGGGCTTAGCAGGGCTTCTCAATACTGCCGTCGAGAAGGCGACCTTGGCACTGCCGGACGGACAACGAGTGGCGATGGAACTGGAAGCTTCTGCGAAAGAGGCGCGATTTGTAGGTGGATTTGAGTTGTTATCAGAAATGGAAGGCGAGGTGGCTGTAGAGGCCTCTCACCGCTTGGGCGGCTCTGCTGAACTGACTCGCTTTCAAGTGCGGGCCACGCCTGACCTTGCGCCTGTGGTCACGCGTTTGAACCCCACAGAAGATGAAATCAAGGTGCGCCCCGAGGAAGAACTTCAGCTGGATTATGAGGTGCGCGAAGATTTTGGATTGGGAGAAGTAGTCTTGGAGGTGGAGGCTGGGAAGAGTGGTAGCCTCTCGATTCCGCAGGACCTTCCCGACGAGGTGGGTCGGGCTCAGCCTCGGCGATTTTCAGGTGTTACGCGTTTCGTTGTCGCCGACTTGATGGAGCAGCTCGATGGAGCGCGGGAGCTTCATGTTCGCATTCGGGCCGAGGATAAGGTTCCTGCTGAGTTGGGTGGGCCGGGGAAAGGGTATTCCGGGTGGCTGATCATTCGAGCGCAAAAGGGAGCCCAGTCGCTGGCGCAACAGGAGCTCAGAGCGCAACATGATGATGCCCGGTCTTCGATAGAAAAAGCGATTCGTGAAGTGCGCGAGGCGGACAAGAAGATGCGGCAAAGTTGGGGCGCTCTGGTGGATAATCATCAGAATGAGCAGTCACAGAAGGCGATTCAGCAAGCACAGGAGAAGCTCGCTGAGGCACAGAAGAAGCTTTCCGAGTTGAATGAGCGGATGGAGCAAGGGATTCATGCCGCCAAGGCCCCTCAGGTTGATGAGGCGAAGCAAGACTTGGCAGAGGCCTTGGAGAAATTTGAAAAAGTGCCCTTGTTAGATACGAAGGAAGAGCGCGTCAAAGAGCTAGAGAATGCGCTCTCTCATTCGCAGGAAGCCATTCAGACTTTAGAGAAATTGCGTAACGAGATTCATCAAGACCGCTCCAAGATTGAGGACTTGGCGCGGCTGGAGGATTTGGCTCAGAAGCAAAGCGACCTCGCGAGGCAGGCTGAGAAGAAGGCGATGGAGAGTGAGAGCGGCGAGAGCCCAAGCGAACAGTGGCAGCGCGAACAAAAGGCGATGGCGCAAGAGGTGAAGAAGCAAATGTATCAACGTCCTGAGGCGATGGCGGAGGTTTTTCAACAGCAGGCGGAGCAAGCTCGTGATTTGGCAAAGGAGTCGCAAGAAGCCGCCGAATCGCAAGCCAAGCTCGCGGAGATGGCTCAAGAGCTTGCCGAGAGTGGTTTAGTATCTGCCAAGGATGGGGAAGAGGAATTGCGGGCGGCCTTGCGGCAAGCGCAGACGGAGCTGGCCAATGAGATTTCTCAAAAAGGGAAGGATCCCGAACAAAGCTCTGAGGCCAAGAGGCAGTCAAAGGAGGGGCAGAAGAAAGCTTATCAAGCAGCGAAAGAAGTCACTCAAAAGCAGGACGAACAAGCGGCCAAATCGAGCCAAGAGGCCGCTGAGAAATTGAAAGAGGCAGTGGAGTCCTCAAGCGAAGCCGGGAAGGAGCAGGCGGAATCTTTTGCGGAGCGCCAAGAGCAATTAGCGAAAGCGATGGCGGCTTTGGAAAAGGGGGACACCGAAGAGTCTTCTCAGCACTTGGCGCAAGCGGAGGCCATCGCCAAGGGAGAAGAGTCCTCTCCCCAACAGGCCGAGGCATCCTCTCAAGAGGAGTCTTCGAGTGAGAACGAAAGTTTACAGGCCGAGGTGGCGGCGATGTTAGAATCTGAACAAGCGGCGATTGCTCAAGAAGCTCGTGAACAGTTGGCGAAGGCGCGCTCAGAAGGAAGCCCCCTTGCCAATGCCTTGCCTGAAGCGGCGGCGCAGGCTCAGGAGGCGAAAGAAGCGTTTTCTCAATCCGAGCCTGGGGAGATTTCGAAGGAATCTCAAGAGGCCGCGGAAGCGCTTCAAACGGCGAGTGAGCAGGCGGAGGAAGTCGCCCAGGGAGGCGATCCTGAATCGAAGATGGCCGCCGAGGATTTGTCGGACCTTGCCGAGCGCCAAGAGCAAGTTTCGCAAGCGGCTGAGGCGTTGGCAAAAGGTGACTTGGGTGAAGCCTTGGCGGAATTGCAAGCGATGGCCCAAGGTGATGCCGAGGATTTGGCGAGCGAGATTCGGGATATCCCCCAATTGCAGGGATCCTCTTTGAATCAGGCAGGGCAGGAGGCGCAGCGAGGACAACAGCAAGCGCAGCGAGCCAGTGAAGAATCGACGAAAGGAAGGTTGGAGCAGTCTTCGCAACAACACGGTCAAGCAGACGACTCTTTTCAAAAGGCGGCGCAATCACTGGGCAAGGCTGCGGAGCAATTGCAGCAAAAGGCGGCCGAGGCTTCGCAAAGACAAACGCCGCAGCATCAGGCGCCCACTTCGGCAGCGCAGATGGCCGAGGGCTTTCAATCTTCGGAGAGTGCCGCGCGGACGGAGTCTGCTGCCGAAGCCGCTCAGCAAGCACGGCAGGCGGCAGATGCCTTGGCCCAAGCTGCCCAAGCGAGTCGGCAACAGATGCAGGGTCAGCAGGGGCAGCCCAAGCCTTCGCCACCTGGGGAATCTCAGCAACCCCAGCCAGGTCCGCCAGGAGAAGAGGCGCCAGAGTCAGCCGAGATGCAGATAGCGGAAGCCGATCAAGGAGTTCCCCCTGAGCTGGCTAAGCTAGGAATTAGTGTTGATGATTGGGCGAAGATTAAGGCGTCTTTGCAAAAGGATGTCGGAGGACAAGGCGGGATTGATGTTCCTGATGACTATCAGGGGCTCGTGAAGGACTACTTTCAAACCATGAGTGAGCAATGAAGAGGAATTTTAGGACGACCTATTTCTTGATTGTGTTCGTTGCTTTGTTTGCGAGCGTTTGTCAAGGGCAGGGCCCTGCGGACGCGGTTTTTGCGAAATGGCAACCAAAGGTGGATCCTGCAGTGGATGATGCGCTCGACTATTTGGCCCGACAACAGAATGAAAACGGTTCCTTTCCTCATGGCTACGGTCGTTCGGTGGGAATCCCGGCTTTGGCGGGGATGGCGTTTCTGTCGAAAGGACATTTGGCGACCGAGGGGCCTTATGCCGAGAATGTAAATCGCTGTATTGACTGGGTCGTTAGTCATCAGAATGGGGAGGGAGTCTTTGACAATGGGGATGCGGGAAATGGTCCGATGTATGCGCACAATATCGCGACTCTTTTTCTCTCAGAGGTGAGTGGAATGGTGGACCCCGAGCGGCAGGCGAAGATTTCGAAAGTATTGCCCAAGGCGCTGGCGTTGATTCTTCGTGCGCAAGAGGTGAATAAGGATGAGCGCAATCAGGGAGGCTGGCGTTATCATCCTAACTCCAAGGATAGTGATACTTCGTGCAGTGGCTGGGCCTTGATGGCGCTGCGTTCGGCCAAGCTCAATGGGGCGGCTATTCCCGATAAGGCCATTGCAGATGCGCTGGCCTATCTGCAAAGGCATCAAGATCCGGAGACGGGAACGTTTGGTTACGCGGACCGGAAGGACCACGCCAAGACTCTCACTGGAATGGGGTTGTTGTGTCTGGAACTTTGCGGGCGTCATGGCACTCCTGAGACTGTGAAGGCGGCCGACTTCGTTCTTTCGAGTTATCGAGATTTGCCAGGGGGGCAGTTCGAACAATATGGGATCTACTATAATGCCCAAGGGCTTTTCCAAATTGGTGGTCGTTATTGGGAGGAATTCGCGCCTTGGATGTATGAGACTTATCTCGCTAAGCAGGAGTCCGATGGCTCGTGGCCTAGCAAGACTGCGGGTCCGATTTATGGAACCTCAATGATGGTGCTCGCATTTACTGTTCCTCATCGCCAATTACCCATTTATCAGCGGGATGAAACGGTGGGGGAAGGGTTGTGAGGAGAGAGTTGAGCGCTGCAGAAGGGCCTGCTACTCAGCCGCGGAATGAAAGTCTGTGAACCGCTGATGTTTAGAGTCAATTCGAGTGAAATTTCGCCGCTTATTGCTCGGTAACAGTGCCCACTGCTCCATGAACAAATTTATCACGAATCTAGCACTCGTTACCGTCTTTATGCTTCTGATGGGCAGGAGTTTAGCTGATACGGAAGCTGGCCCGCTGGTATTGGGGCGGGCGGTGAACTTATTCGAGGTGGGTCCTCTGGTGACAAAAGATGATTTTGAGAATCTCGAGCGTTGGGTGGTTCAAGTGGAAGAGCGTGAGGGTTATCCTGACGAGAAGGTGGTGGCGCGAGAGGGAACGCTGGACTGCTTTTTGCCAGGTCGTGGTTGTACGGTCTGGTTTAAAGAGAAGTTGAAGACGCGGATGGCGATCACTTATGAAGTCGTTTGTCCACAGCCAGAGGAGGGGATGCGTGGGGTGGAGGTCAAAGATGTGAACAATTTCTGGTTAGCAAGTGACCCGAAAGACCCTGAGAAGGGCTTGTTTGATTCGAGCCGCTACACGGGAGCCTTCCCGTCTTACAACGAAATGTTGGGCTACTATGCCAGTAGTGGCGGGGGACGGAATACCACGACGCGGATGAGGCGTTATCCGCGCGAGGAAGATGGGCGATTGATAGAGCACATCGCGCTTAAGGAAAGGGATGGGCAGAAGGAGTTTATGCTCACGCCTGGGAAGAAGATGAAGGTGCAGTTGGTCGCCTTCGACGATTTGGTGCAATATATTGTGGATGGTCAGCTCGTCTACGAAATGGCCTTTGGGGATGAGGTGGCGGTGGAGCGTTTTCGGAGGGGGCAGCGGTCCGAGGGGACGGACGACTACGACGATTATGAGTTTCCTTTTTACCGAGAGGGTTACTTTGGGTTCCGCATGGTGGGGACGCATCATATTTACTCGAAGTTCCGGGTTCATGCTTTGGAAGAAATCGACCCAGAGGATGTAGAGAGAACTCAGGTCACCGTGAATTCGCTCAAAGAACTCAGAGAGGCGGGTGGCAAGAGCTTTCAAGATGTGGTGATGGCTCCGGGGACTTATGTGGTCGAAGAGTTGGATGAGGGAGGACGAGCCTTCGAGTTGTCGGGTTCCCACAATACTTTAGATTTTACGGGAGTGACGTTTGAGATGCCTCTCAAGACGCTTGATCAGATGGCTGAGAGACGGCGTCGGAGTCGCTGCTCCTACTTTATTTCGGGACATCACAATACGGTGAAGGGAGGGCTTTTTGTGAATACTTACGACCGTGAGTTTGATGGTGCTATCGACTTCGGAACCTACAATCAGGATTCTGAGAACTATCCGACCGTCACCGTCATTGAGATGTATATCAAGGGGAGTGACAATCGGTTAGAGGGGGCCAAGATGATCGTGAAAGGGTCGTTTCCTTATGGCTATGGCAACATGTATGGCATCGGTGGAGGGGCGGTGGTTCCATTGCGGAAGCACAATGGCATTCTGGTGCACGGGGATCGGGTGGTGCTCGATGGTTGTGAGGTGAAAATGGAGTCCTTTGGGCATGCCATCTTTGCCCAGTATGGCGATGAGATTCTGGTGAAAAATTGTTATGTGGAAGGGACGCTTCGTCCCAGTAATGACTTTCTCAAGGAGAATGCTGAGGGCTCACTTGCTCGGAAATACGACCATCGCATTCAGTGGCCGGAGGAAGTTGAGGGGGTGAAGGTTCCCAAGGATCACATGATCAACTGCGCTGAGGATGGCATTCGGGCCTACAGCGGAACGGGACGCATGACGGTTGAGAACTGCAAGGTGGTGAAGATGCGAGGAGGGATTAAGCTCTATATGGCGAGGGGGGCGATTATTCGGAACTGCGAGGTGTTAGACTGTGTTGTCCAGAGTTTTTCAGTGCCTAGTCGGGGCATTATCGAAAACTGTCGGGGGAATGCCGCGTACGGGCCGTTGCTTTATATCCATATGGATTCGCATTCGTCGCAGAAGGTTGAGATCGAGGTGTTGCCGGCTCCCCATGGAATTGGAGATCATCCGCTAGCCGCGATTAAGGGGAAGAACCATTCGATCACGTTTACTTCGAAGAGCGATGATGGAGCACAGTTGGAGCGTCCTATTATCGTGGGCTATCCTCTGCGTTTTGATTTTCTGAGCGTGGATTATCCGGATGTGCCGAAGGGGATGGAGGAAAACTTCGAGGAGTTCGCGCCCGATGACTACACCGCGAGGGGGATTTCTCTCTCCAACGGCACCAAGCATCCGGTTGTTCTCAGTGCGCTTTCGGAGGAGAATGAAGTCGTGAGTGAGGGAGAGGTGAAAGACTTGGGGGAGGAGAACATGGTGAAGAAGATGGCTGCGGAGTAGCTCGCTCTTGAAGCGAGGGTGTTTTAGGACTCTTTTTTGAGGGGCTTTCTTCTTTGTTCGTGCGAAGGTCTTGGGAAGAATGAACCGAGACCAGTCTTTGCAGGCGATGAAGAATCGTGAGGAGTCCTTTGACCTTTGTGTGGTCGGAGGGGGAGCGACTGGGATGGGGATTGCGGTGGATGCGGCGAATCGGGGTTATTCGGTTTGTTTGGTGGAGCAGAGTGATTTTGGGAAAGGGACTTCTTCGCGTTCGACGAAGTTGGTGCACGGTGGAGTGCGCTATCTCAAGCAGGGGGATGTGAAGTTGGTTCGTGGCGCGTTGAAGGAGCGCGGTCGGTTGATGAAGAATGCGCCTCACTTGGCGAGTAAGTTGGGGTTTGTGATTCCGATTTATCGTTGGGTGGATGGGCCTTTTTATGGAGTGGGTTTGAAAGTGTATGATGCTCTGGCGGGGAAGCTGGGAATGGGTGCCAGTCGCTGGTTGGGTGTGGAGGAGACGGTGGAGGCTTTGCCGACGGTGGAGCGCAAAGGTCTGAAGGGTGGAGTGCGTTACTTTGATGGTCAGTTTGATGACGCGCGCTTGGTGGTGGACTTGGCTTGGACGGCGACGCAGCAGGGTGCGTGCTTGGCGAATTATGTGAAGTGCACGGGGTTGATGGAAGAGGGTGGAAAGGTGGTAGGAGTTCAGATGCGTGATGAGGAGACAGGCGAGGAGTGGGAGGTGGCTGCCAAGGCGGTGGTCAATGCGACGGGGATATTTGTCGATGAGCTGCGCAAAGGTGAGGAGGAGATGATGACGGTGAGTCAAGGAGCGCACGTCGTCCTCCCCAGAGAGTTTCTGCCGGGTGATTCAGCCCTCATGGTGCCCAAAACCGCCGATGGTCGAGTTTTGTTTGCGGTGCCTTGGAAGGACGTGGTGCTAGTAGGGACGACGGATACTCCTCGGGAAGAGAAGTTGTTAGAGCCTCGACCGTTGGAGGATGAGCTGACCTTTATTCTCGATCATACGGAGAAGTATTTAGGGAGGAGGCCCAAGCCGGAAGAGGTGCGCAGTGTCTATGCGGGTCTTCGTCCCTTGGTCCGGCCACCGAAATCTGCGGGAAAGACTTCCTCTATTTCGCGTGACCACACCATCGTACGCAGCGCGAATGGCTTGGTGACGATTGCGGGAGGAAAGTGGACCACTTATCGAAAAATGGCCGAGGATTTGGTGGACCAAGTGGCGAAGTTCGAGGGCTGGGAGAACCGTGCGTGTGGAACTCAAGAGCTGCGTATTGAGACCAGTGGGGCAAAGACTACCGAGGATTTTGTGAACTTGGAGATGGCGCGACGAGTGGAGGATGTTCTTGCTCGGCGAACAAGGGGGCTGGTGGAAGATGCTCGTGGTGCTCGCCAAGATGCGGAAGAGGTTGGTCAGGCGATGGCGGGGGCTCTTTCGCAGGATGGCGACTGGGTGGTTACGCAGGTGCGAGAGTTTCATGAGCTGGCTGAGGGCTGGGTGATCTAGCAGCGGGCTTGGGAGCGTGGTTTTTCAAGCCGCTTGGCTGAACCGACCTTCAGGGGTCGTTGTATCTAGCTTTCGAGATGGACTCGAAAGCGAGCCGGCCTACCCCGAACTTTCTTCAATTTCAGGTGTCGGCTTGAAAAGACCGCTCTCCCTATTCTTGTTCCCTCGGCTTTTCATTTGGATAAGCTTTTGTAGAATGCTTGCCATTCAAACCCTATGAGACCTTTCGTTTCCCTCTCGCTTGTTGTTTTTTCTCTGCCCCTTGCTGCCGAGTTACGGTTGGCTTCTCCCTTCACGGATCACATGGTGCTTCAGCGGGAAATGGCGGTGCCAGTTTGGGGATGGGCAAAGCCGGGTGAGGAAGTGACGGTAAGTTTTGCGGGGCAAGCGAAAGGCATCAAGGCGGGGGAGGATGGCCGCTGGCGGGTCGACTTAGACCCACTCTCGGCTTCGTTTGATTCTGCAAACTTGACGGTGACGAGTTCGAGCCGAGAGAAGATTGCGCTCAAGGATGTTGTGGTGGGCGAGGTCTGGATTTGTTCGGGTCAGTCGAACATGCAGTTTGCGACCAATTCGGTTCCGGAGCTGAAGTCTCTTCTCCCCAAGGCTCAGAACCTCCGGTCTTTTCAAGTTCAGAATACGGTGGCCTTTGCCGAGCAGGAGACTTGCGAAGGGGAATGGAAGGTCGTCCCGCCCCCGAGTGCGGTTGCCTTTGGCTTCGCCTTCTTTTTAGAACAGTCAGCGAAGATGCCGATTGGGATTATTCAGACATGTTGGGGGAGTTCGTCCATTGAGGCCTGGATGCCACGTGATATGACGGAGACAGTGCCGCACTTCAAAACGATAATGGAGGAGTTCGATGCCGATACGGAAACTCGTAAAAAAATCCAGAAGGCTCTCGATGCTGAGCCGTGGAGTCGGCAAGAGGATGTCTTTCTCCGTCGTCAGCCGAACATTCTTTACAACGCCATGATGAAGCCACTCGCGCCTTTCGCGTGTCGAGGGCTGGTCTGGTATCAGGGCGAGCGCAATACCCAGTCGATGGAGGGGATGGTGAAGGAGCCTTGGTTCTCGCGGAACTCAGGAATGCTGCTTTACGGAGGGGTCTTGAAGAAATGGATTATGCGCTATCGCAAGGAGTGGGGGAACGAAGAGATGCACTTTCTCATCGTGATGTTACCGGGTTACGGAAACAGTTTGAAAAAGGGTCCCGACCAAGGACCTGAAAGTCCGACCGCGCACTCGTGGGCTTGGTTTCGAGAGTCTCAACTTCAGGCTTTAGAGCTTCCGCATACTGGGGTCGCGAACACGGTAGACTTGGGGGATATCAAGAACGTGCACCCAAAAGATAAGTTGCCTGTCGGTCAGAGGCTCGCTCTCTTGGCGGCACGCGATACTCTGGGAAAAGAAATCGTTGCAGAAGGTCCGGTGAAGTCGAAGGTGGAAGCGAAAGGCGGCTCACTTATTGTTGAATTTGAAAACGGTCAGGGCCTTGCTACGACGGACGGAGAAGCTCCGAGCGGTTTCTGGCTGGCAGATCAGAGTGCAAAGTGGGTTCCCGCCGTGGTCCGAGTGGAAGGAGAAACCGTGGTCCTCGATTCGCCAGAGATTAAGAAACCTCTCTACGTGCGCTATGGTTTTGCCGGTAAGCCTAAGGTGAATCTGGTGAATGGAGCTGGCCTTCCGGCTTATCCATTTCGGACGGATGATTTTAAGCCGTAGGAGGGATTTGTCCAATCGGACGGGGAATGGAGCGGAAAGTTGACTTTGAGATTGGAAGTTTCTGAGGGTTGAACAAGTTGTCCTAAGCCCAGCGAGAGAGTCGGGTTCACTTATTATGATTACCAATCTACACTTGGAACGCTGGGCAGATGTTCTCGTTCGACACGCAACAAATGTGAGGCCGGGTGATGTGGTTCGCATTACCGCGGTTCCGGCGGCGAGTTCGCTGTTGGAGGCAGTTTATCGGAAGGTTTTGGAGGCGGGTGGGCTTCCTGTGGTGAATTGTCGGCCTGAATTTCTCGGAGAGGCTTTTTATGAATTAGCGAACGAAGAGCAGTTGGATTGGGTGAATCCTCTTGTTCAAGCCGAGACTGAGTTAATGGATGCGACCATTAATCTGGGAGGGTCGACGAATCTGCGGGCTCTGGACAGATTTGATCCGAAGCGAATTCAGCGGGCTGCGAAGGCCAATATGAAGAGCCGGGAGCTTCTTTTTCAACGGGCGGCGGTGGCGGATGATCCGAGTATCGATTCTGAGCTGCGTCCGCTTCTTTGGACCACTACTCTTTTTCCGACGGACGCCTATGCTCAGGATGCGGGGATGAGCTTGCGAGATTATAGCGAGTTTGTAGTGAAGGCTTGTCAGCTGAATCAAGAGGACCCCGTGGCTTTTTGGCAGCGATTGGATCGTTGGCAGTGCGAACTTGCGGAGAAGTTGATGCAGGGGCGTGAGCTCCATTATCGAACTGCTGCGGGGACGGATTTAAAGGTAGATGTTTCTGGCATGCGTTGGCTGTCGAGCCCAGGTCGCAAGAATTTTCCGGATGGAGAGGTCTACTCAGGACCGAATCTATCAGCTGAGAATGGTGGTGCGCATGGGGTGGTGGTTTTTGATAAGCGCTGTGTCTATCAAGGGCATGCGGTTTGCAATGCGCGTATTGTGATGGAGAATGGTCGCGCGACGGAAGTGACCGCAGATGAGGGGGAGGAGTTTTTAATTTCGATGTTGGATCAGGATGAGGGTGCTCGGCGTATCGGAGAGGTGGCCTTTGGCACGAACCGAGCGATTGATAGGGCGACGGGACAGATCCTCTTTGATGAAAAAATGGGAGGCTCGTTTCACCTCGCCTTTGGGGCTGGATATCCTGAAACCGGCAATACCAATAAGAGCGCTCTGCATTGGGATTTGATTGCTGGTTTGGGGGAGGGTTCGGAGGTGACTCTTGATGGCAACCCCTTCTGTGTGAACGGTTCCTTTGTGGAAATGCCGCCAGAAGTAGAGTGGCTGTAGGGAGAGGAGAACTTTGGGGGGCGATTAGTGCGGTTTTGGATACGGAATTTCCAATAGAATTCCCGATAAGAAAGAGGCAAAGGCGACCAAGCCTTTGCCTCTTTGTTGGATTGTCTAAGAAGGCGACTTTTTCGCTCAAGACTGTCTTGGTTTTAAGCAATCCATGTTCCAGTTTTGACAGAAAGGGCGAGGGGCTCCTTCTCGGGCCGAAAATATTGGGGAACTTAAAGAGAAGAGGATGTGGGCTTGAGTTTGAAGGCTCTCTGGCTGATGAGTGGGGCCCGCTGATTTGAGAATCACTTATCCAGAACTCCCGGTTTCTTCACGCAAGGAAGAGATTATCGAGGCCATGCGCTCGGCGCAGGTGGTGGTGGTGGTGGGTGAGACGGGGTCGGGGAAGACGACGCAGCTGCCCAAGATGGCGCTGGAGTTGGCGCTCTCTGAAGGGCGGACGGGCATGGTGGGGTGTACGCAGCCGCGGAGGTTGGCAGCGACGAGCGTGGCGAAGCGGGTGGCGGAGGAGCTTTCGGTTCAATCGGGAAATGAGGTGGGACATGAGGTGCGCTTCGACAAGCGGACGACTAAGGATACGCAGGTGAAGTTCATGACCGACGGAATTCTGTTGGCGGAGCTGCAGGGGGACCGAAATCTGCGGAAGTATCATACCATCATTATCGATGAGGCGCATGAGCGGTCCCTGAATATTGATTTTCTGCTGGGGATTCTTAATCAGCTCATTCAGCGACGGAAGGATTTGCGGGTGGTGATTTCGTCGGCGACTTTGGATGCGGGAAGATTCTCGGAGTTCTTTTTCAAAGCTCCGATGGTGATGGTGGAGGGGCGGACCTTTCCGGTTGAGGATTTCTTTTTGCCTTCGACCAATAGTGAATATCTAGCGGACCAAGTGGTGCGCGGGGTGGAGTGGGTCGATGCTTATGACCGAACGGGGGATGTCTTGGTCTTTTTGCCAGGGGAACGTGAAATTCGGGAAGCGGCCAATGCGGTGGAGGACCGAGGGTTTCGTGATACCGAGGTCTTGCCGGTTTTTGCGAGACTATCGATGGGGGATCAGCAGCGCATTTTTCAATCGAGTCGCAAGCGGCGCATTGTGCTGGCGACGAATGTGGCGGAGACCTCGTTGACGATCCCGGGCATTGTCTACGTGATAGACAGTGGGCTGGCACGGGTGAGCAGGTGGTCGCCGCAGCGGGGGATTCAGCGCTTGCAGATTGAGCAGATTTCGCAAGCGAGTGCGCGTCAGCGACGAGGTCGTTGTGGGCGGGTGCGCGAGGGTGTTTGTGTGAAGCTTTATGATGAGTTGGATCTGGAGGAAGCGTCGGAGTTCACTGATCCGGAGATTCGAAGAAGTTCGTTGGCGGGAGTGATTCTGAAGATGAAGGCGCTCGGATTGGGCGAAATTGAGGATTTTCCTTTTGTCGATCCACCAAACTCGAAGGCGATTAAGGAAGGCATGAAGACCCTGGATGAGGTGGATGCTTTACAATCCGATGGTCGCAACGGTCTTTCTGAGACTGGGCTCCGTTTAGCGCGGTTGCCACTGGACCCGAGGTTGGGCCGGATGTTGGTGGAGGCGGAGACGCGGGGTATTCTGGCTGAGATGCTGGTGATTGTGGGTGGGCTGTCAGTGATGGATGTGCGAGAGCGGCCGGAGGGAAAAGAAGCTGCGGCGAATCAGGCGCAGGCGAAGTTTCGCGATGGTCGTTCGGACTTTGTGGCCTTGCTGAAGATTTGGAATGGAGTGGCGAAGTTACGGGATCCTAAGGGGCGGTTTCAGAGGAATCAGTTGCGTAAATTCTGTCAGAAGAACTTTTGCAATTTCCGTCGATTGACGGAGTGGGACCAGGTGGTGGGGGAGATTGAGCGTAGTTTTTGCGGCAAAGGTCAGCGCCCGAATCCCAGAGGGGAGACTTTTGATGTCGAAGTAGGTGAGGCGAAGGGATCGCGGAATCGGGCGGCAAAGTATTATAAGGAGATTCATTGCGCGCTCTTGGCGGGGATGCCGCGCTCGATTGGCCTCTGGGATAAGGAGAAGAAGCTCTATAAAGGTCTGGGGGGAATGGGCTTTGCGATTTTTCCGGGTTCAGGTTTGTTTAAAGAAAAGAAGCGGCCGGAGTGGGTCTTGGCTTTTGAGTTGGTGGAGACTTCGCGCTTGTGGGCGCGTAAGGTGGCTTGGATGCAATCGGAGTGGGTGGAGGAGGTGGCTCCGCACCTTTGCAAGAAGCGTTATCACTCGCCCTATTGGGATGAGCAGCACGGCGCGGTCTATGGAAAGGAGACAGTCCTGTTAGGAGGGCTGACGATAGTGCCGGGGAGGCCAGTGTTCTTCGGGAGGGTTTCGCCTAAGGCGGCACATGAGGTTTTTGTAAGGGAGGCAATCTTGGATGGAAAGCTGAAGGGGCAGATTCCGTGTTTAGAGAGATTGGGTAAGGTGCGTCAACAAGTGGCGGCAGCGGAGCGTAAATTGCGGCGGGTGGGAGGATTGTGGCTGGAGGACTACGCTTATGATTTCTATTTCTCGCGTATTCCGGTTGAGGCGACGACGGCAAAGGGCTTCAATCAGTGGCGGCGTCAGGGGGACAATGAGGAGAAGGTCATGATTGGGATTCGGGATGTGGTGTGGGAGGAGGGGATCGAGAGTCGCTTGATGCTGTTTCCCGATGTCATCGAGCATGGCGGCCGCGAGTGGCTGGTGGATTATGTTTGTGATGCTGAGGCAGATGATGACGGGTTGGTTTTTGAGCTGGAGCTTTCGGAATTGCCGCATCTACCAGACTACTTGCCTGGTTGGGTGGTTCCGGGGTTGTTAGAGGAGAGGGTGGAATTGTTGATTCGGAGCCTCCCCAAGGATTGGCGAACGCGCTTTCAACCAGTGAAGGGGACTGCAGATGATTTCTTGAAGGAGTGGACTGGTTGGGAGCCGCAGGTTGATTTGTTAGAGGCGCTCGGTGAGTTTTTATCCAAGATTGCGGGGGTGGTGATCGAACCTTCCATGTTCGATGAGTCGCGTCTGCCTTCTTGCTTGCGTCCAACAGTGACGGTGCGTGATGAGAAGGGAGAGGTGCTCGGATTTTCTGCTGATGTCCGCGAGCTCAAGGAAAAGTTGGCGGGATTGCTCCGTTCTCGGCGCGAGGCGGCGGCGAATGAGGAGTGGGAAATGACAGGAGGGACGTTCTGGAGCTTTGGGGATTTACCCAAGGAGGTGGACGGGGTTTTTCCAGGGTTGGTGGATGAGGGGAGTTCGGTGGGGACGCGCGCGTTCCTGGATGCAGAAGAAGCTGAGGAGAGTCATCGCGCCGGAGTGGTGCGCTTGTTTTGGTTAGACCATGAGCCGCTATTGCGAGGGCATTTAAAGCGAGGGTTCTTACGACCGCTGGCAAAATTAGTCTTTGGGCCTAATCAGAGTGAGGCGCTCGATATGCAGGTGATTCGTGCGGCGGTAGAGGGGGCTTTTTTGAAGAAGTCTGATGAGCTGCCTCGCACAGCGGAGGAATTTGCCGCTGCATCGGAGACTGCGCGGGGTTGGGTGTTGGATATGGCAAAGAATATTTCAGCTGAATTGGAACGAGCGGCTGAGAGTTACGAGAATTCTAGTAAATGGATTCGCGGGAAAGCGGACGAAAAGCTCTACATCGAGACAGTGGCGGACTTGGGAGAGGAGCTTGAGTGGTTGGCAAGGGATGGATTTCTCTGGAGGGCGGGCGCACGACGCGCTTTGAGATTTGCGCGTCACTTTGATGCTATCGAGGAGCGGATTAAGCGGATGGAAAGCTTGCCATTGGTGAAGGATGAAGAGAAGCGGCGTCAGTTGGATGTGCTCTGGCTGGACTGGTTAAGGCAATGGCGCGAGAGGCCCGAGGCTGCTAGGCTTTGGCAGGTGGGCTGGTTGTTCGAGGAATGGCGGATTCAGCTCTTTGCCCCGGGTGTTCCGCGGGAGGGGAAGGTAAGCGAGAAGATGATAGCCAAGGCTTTGAAGTAGAATCCTGGCTTGCTCCCGAAGTCGATTGTAGGAGGATGCGTCGGCTACCAGCTAACCTCAGAAAAGCGGTCTGGAGCGTCCAAGTCGTTGAACTCGGTTTGCAGGCGATAGTAACCCACACGTCCGTCAGGGGAGGTGCGGGTGAAGGCTTCGGTGGCCCACATTTCACCATTGTTTCCGCCGGAGGTTTCAACAAAGTAATTCACGTTTTGGTTCATGATGGTGGTGGTCTTCCACTCTTGGGGAATCGAGGTTCCCATGCCACTGATTGGCGGGGGAGTATCGCCGAAAGTAACCAGTGGTTCAGACGAACCGATGATCGTGAAGTTGTCGAAGGAACTCTCGGGGTCGTCGTAGTAGAGTCGATAGAGGCCGTCAGAGGAGGTGGAAATGCTTGGTTTTCCCCATCTTTTCTCCAGGTAGGTAGACTTTAAGATCGGAACCTTGATTGCCGAGAGGGACTTGGTTTCGTTTAGCGATTCGCGGAGTTCGGTTTGATGCGCACGCCACTTTTTGTCGGCCACTTCACTGGGAGTGACTTCTGGTGTTTTGGGTGATTCGGGTGAGTGGGAGGTCGAGTTGCAAGACCAAGTGAGGAAGCTGAAGGTGCACGCAAGAGTGAGGTGTAGAGTAGTTTTCATTTTAGTAGTCCCAAGAAACTTTCGAAAACCTCGCGGGCGCAGCTCCGGTGACGCTTTCAATCACGAGGCGGTAGTAGCCCTTCTTGCCATAGGAGTCCGTGAGTGAGAATCCCTCGGTGGAGTAATAGTTCCCATCTGCTCCGTCAGGAACGTCCTCTTTGTAGTATCGGACGGTCTTGCCCATCACTTTGGTGGATTTCCAACTTTGAGGAATTTTGATACCCGGGTTGTCATGGGAAGGGCCATCCGTGGAGGGCTTGGTGAGAAGGGGAGGATTCGCCAACTTGGGGAAGGGTTTGGTGGAACCGTAAATAATAAGTTGTTCGAAAGGATCACTTTCGTGTTTATAGCGATTTTCGAAGGACTGACGATCGTCTGACTCACCCCACTCTTGTTTCCAACCCTTGCTGAGGTCCTTGGCGATAAGGACAGAGACGTCAACATCCAGAGTGGTTGTGGGAGCGATGAGGGGAATGTCAGAGGTGGTAGGAGTGTCGATGGAGCTACAAGCGCTGAGTCCAAGCGCGACGATGGCGAGAAAAGGAATGAGGCTTTTCATTGCGAAAGAAGTTTACCAGCCCACTTTGGAAAAGCGAGCGGGAGCTTGTTTGGTAATGGATTCAATAACAAGACGATAGTATCCTATGCGGTCATCGGGTCCGGTGAGGCGGATACCTACGGTGGAGTAGTAGGTGCCATCGGCTCCGCCACCAGTGCTTTCGGTGAACCAGAGGACGGTGTTTCCCATGACTTGAGTGTTTTCCCAGTTTTGAAATTTCTCAACAGTGCCGAGTTCGCCATCAACCATTTCATCGGAGCGGATTTTCGGCGCCGCGATAGGCTGGGGGAAAGGTTTGGGGGAGCCGTAGATGACGAGGCGCTCGAAGGGGCGGTTGGGGTCCTCATAGGCTAGGCTGTAGTAGCCTTCGGGAGAAGTGCGCACTCGCGGTTTGCCCCAAGTGGCCTCAAGCGAAGGCGCGCGTAGGATTGGAATCGGTAGAGCCACGAGAGAGCCACCGTCGTCGAGAGTAGCGACTGAAATTTCGACGGCCTTTTCCCAAGAAGAATCGATGACGGGAACAGTGTTCTTCGGGAGGTTGGAAAGAGTGGTGCGCGGAGTGTTGGGGCCACACGAGATAAAGGCCAACGGAAGGGCGAAAAGTAGAAGTGTTTTCATGAGTTGATGAAGTGATAGAAAAGTTAACGACGTTTTTTACGTAAGAGAAGAGCGGAAGCGACGGCAAGCAAGCCTGCGGTAGAAGGTTCGGGCACTGAGTTAAACTCGACCTCGGTCAGCATGGTCCACGAGCCGGTGGTTGCCCGAGTGAAGGAAACTTCCATTTGATCCGTTTGCACACTGAATCCATCGAGGGTAATCGGCCGCATAACGCCGTTTCCACCGGGATTGTTCACCATGAAAGTTTGGCTGAAGGAAGAATTGGGATCACTCAGGGTAATAGTCGAAGGAAGCCTCACCCCTGCTACACCATCACTATCGGAAGCCCAGACTGTGACCTGACCTACGGTTTGGATCGAGTCGAAGGTGAAGGTCGTGGCTGCATCAGTTCCTTGCCAGCCTACGAATGGACCGATTTGAGCGGTGGTAATTGTGATGCCTGTTCCCCATGTCGGAACGACGGCGACTCCGTCGGTGAGCTCCTGAGTCCCTGAATCATTGTAAGAGGCGGCAGGGTTTGGCGAGTGTGAATAGGAGCTGACAGTGATGGCCGCTCCTGCAAATGGAGTGAGAGCCAATAGGCCTATGATTGTAGTTTTCATGTTGTTCTGAGTCTAGTTAGCGAGTGGCTGAGACGCGGGCGAAGGCGAGGGGTTCGATACTGAGAGGTTGATCGTAGGCGTAGGTATGAATGTCGTAGAAGGCGTCGAAGGAGGCGCTTTCTAAGAAAATAGGGTCAATGGTGCCGTCACCGAAGTTTTGGAGGTTGGTAGAAGTTTGAACTTCGAGGGAGGAACCTTGGAGCTCTTTAGGAATGAGGACGGTGAAGGTTTGGTAGTGTTCTCCTGCTGTGAAGCTAAGTCCCGGGTAGTTTGTGTTGAGGTCGCTCCCAATGCTGGTGCCGGTATCGGAGATGATGTCGGGAGCTGGTCCGTCCGAGGGGTCGCTGGCGTAGAGGAATTCTAACAAGTTTGGGAAGTTGTCTCCATCGGGGTCATCGTTTTCACCCAATTGGTCGAGAGGGAGGGTGAAGTTGGCAAGGTAGTCTAAGTAGGGATCGGTGGCTGTCTCCGCATAACCATTGAGCACGACCACACGGTTTACGGTCTCGTCTTTGTAGGAGGTGAAGGAGCCTCCGCACCAGATACGCCCCAAGGAGTCGGTCTTGACGACCAAGGGGTAGCTGCCGTTGAAGCCAGTGTCGGCATCGAAGTCAGGTTCGGGGACTCCGGTGCTGTCGACGACCATGATGTTGCCGGCGGTGACTCCGCTGTAGCTGAAGAAGGTTCCCGCCACGATGCTGCGAGAGGTTCCGAGGGTGGCAAGCTCGTAGACTCGGTTGTTCGGCCCTCCACCGCCGGGGTTGGCGAGGTTGGGCCAGGTGGTGTCCCGTGTTCCGGTAGCGTCGACCTTTTCGATGTAGGGATAGGAGTCGGCGCTGAGCACCACTCCGCCATCTGCGGTGGGGATGACATCATCGGATGACATGGTGCCGTCGTAGGCAAAGCTACTGGCGACTGCGCCGGTGTCGTCGATGCGTACATTGCGAATTTGTCCCGGATAACCCGCGCCTCCGGTGAGCCAGTAGTCACTGCCGACGAGGGCAATGTCTTCCACGGTCCCTGTGGCTTGCGAAACAAAGCTGGAATCTAACGAACCGTCGGTATTGAGGCGAGCGATGTAAGCGGTTCCGGTTTGGCCGCCAGCGCTGGAAAAAGCACCGCCGATGAGGATCTTACCATCGGAGAGCGGGCGCACGACGTAGACGTCTCCATTGGGGGCTGCAAGTGAGTCGAAAGTGGGGTCGATCGAACCATCGGTATTGAGCCGTGCGATGTTGTTGTGACTAGTGAAGGAGCCATTTCGATTGAGGGTTGTGAAGCGCCCTGCGATCAGGAACTTGCCGTTGGTCTCCTGTTCGATACTACGGATATTCCCGTTGCCGACGACGACAGGGAAGTTCGTGTCGAGGGTGCCAGTGGTATCGAGCTTCGCCAAATAACGTCGTGAGGCGGAACCGCCCGCATGACCAATCGAGGTGAACTGACCACCGAGAAGGTAGGAGCCGTCATCGAAGGGATAGATGGCGAGAATATTGCTATTAACGGAAGTGGGGAGGACCACCGAACGGTCGATGGAGGCTGGGAGACGCTCCACGAGCAGGCTGACGCTGTCACTGTCGAGGGTGCCGAGTCCGTTGCTTATGCGGACGAACAAGTCACTGGTGTCTGAGACTTCGAGGTTGCTGAGAGTGAGTTCGGCGGTGGTTGCTCCGGAGACGGTGGCGCTATCTGCGAGAATGTTGCCATCACGATACCATTGGTAACTGACTGGAGAAGCTCCTTGGGCGCTGACTGTGAAGGTCGCGGTGAGTCCGTTTTCAGTGGTCACGTCTTCGGGTTGAGCGAGGATTTCTGGCGCACCTAGGGCGACTAAAGTGGCAGGATTCGAGGTGAGAGATTCCATGGTAATCGAGTGGGTGATGACGACCTGATAGACATCCTCGTCGCTCTCTTCGACATTGGCGATGGAGAGGGTGTTGCTGGTTGTTCCGGAAATATCACCCCCATCAAGAAGGTCGCTTCCATTGCGTTGCCATTGATAAGTGAGCGTATCTGTTCCGACGGCAGTGACGGAAAAGGTGGCGGTTGTTCCCGGATCGGCTACGGCGGCGACCGGCTGCTGAACAATGGCCAAGTCGAGTGGGTTACCGTTCAGGAGGGTGAGTCGGCTTGTGGTAACGCCCCGATAGTTCGAATGACCGCCGCCAATCCAAATCTTTCCAAGAGGTTGGAGCGCGATGGCCTTGAGTGCGCTGTTAACACCAGTGCCCACGTTAAAGGTGGTGTCGGTGCTGCCATCGGGATTGAGTCGCGCGAAGCTTTGCGAGCTTTCTCCATTCACGGTAGTGAATGTGCCTCCGATGAGGATTCGTCCCGAAGAGTCAATGGCAATGGTCTCGATATCGCTGCTGCTGTTGACTGAAACCGAGAAGGAGTTGTCCTGGGTGCCATCGGGGTTGTAGCGATACATGGCGCCAAAGTCGCCCACCGCAATCAGTTCCCCATCGGATTGCAAGGCCATGTCGAAGATGAAGCGTGGGCTCGATGCACTGTAGCTGGTGTCTACGCTACCGTCTTCGTTGAAGCGGGCGACACGAGTGACCCCGTTTCCAGTGAAGGCTCCGCCGGCCAATACTTTGCCATCCGACAGAGGGATGACCTTTCGGGTGCTGTTCAGGGCGGGGGGAGTGAAGGTGTCGTCATAGGAGCCATCGTTATTCAGTCGAACTAAGTAGCCGGGGTTGCCATCCCAAGTGCTGAACTGGCCTCCCACGAAATACTTGCCGCCAACAGCAGCCTCGAAAGTGAAGACGTCATTGTTAGGACCAATATTGGAGCCGAAGGAGGTATCGAAAGTGAGTTCTGCGTTGAGGCGAGCCACCCGATTTCTGGACTGCCCTCCAATGAAGGTGAAGCGACCCCCGATCAGGATGCCGCCGTCGCTGTCGAGAGCGAGGGTGTAGACTGTTCCGTTGGGAGTGAGGTCAAAACTGGTATCCAGAGTTCCGTCGGCATTAACGAGTGCGATCTCGTCAATGTTGTAGTTAATGCCTCCGAAGGTGATGCGGCTAAAGGACCCGCCGACGAGGGTGCGACCATCGGCAAGAGGGAGAACTGCCTCGACAGTGCCATTGAAAACAAGGTCGGGATTGAAGTTTACCGCAGCGGGTGAAAAGACGACCGAGACGGTGACCGCGTCGGTGGTGAGGCTCCCGAAGGAGTTGGTGACGACGACGCGGTAGTCGCCCGAATCCGTTTCCTCACTCATCGCGATGGTGAAGGTCGTGCTGTTTGCTCCGGCGATATCGCTCCCGTTCTTTTGCCATTGATAGCTGAGGGTGCCGGCACCAACCGATTCCACCGAGAGGATGAGTTCATCATCGATTTCGAGGTTTTGCGCCTCATTGGTGAAAGCGACCAGTTCGGGTGCGCCCAGCACGGTCACAATGGCAGCCGCACTCTTGCGTTCGCGTCCGGTAGTGAGGTTGGTGATGAGGACTTCGTAGGAGCTGTCGTCGGTCTCGGCGAGACTGGCGAAGTTGAGAGTAGCTGAGGTTTCGCTTGGGATAGGATTTCCATCTTTCAGCCATTGGTAGGAGATGGGGGCACCATTCAGTCCACTGGCGACGACGCTCAGAGAGGCGCTGGCACCGAGGTCGGCAATCAGGCTTTCCGGTTGAGTCGAGATGATGACGTCGACGGGATCGCCATTGAACTTGGCATAGAGCGGAACGGGCTGGCCATTGAGTTGGGTAAAGCTTCCCCCCACCCAAATATTGCCGTCTTCGGTGAGCTCGATGGTATTGACGTTGCTATTGAATCCGGTGCCGATGTCAAAGAGTGGATCGGGTGAGCCATCAGGGAAGACGCGCGCGAGGTAAGGGCTCGCACTGACTGAAACGAGAATCTTACCGTTGCTCTGCACGGCGATGTCAGACAAGAATCCCGAAGTGAATCCGGGGCTGTTGAGAACCGCTACCAGACTTCCGCTGGAGGAGAGGGTGTAAATTTTTCGATCGGAGGAAGAGGAGGCTGCGAGAAAAATATTGCCGTCCTCGGCGAGGTCGAAGGTGATAAAGGATGGGCTCGTGGGGACTGCTGAATCCAAAGTGAAGGTGCTGTCAAGGGTGCCATCATTTTCGTAACGTAGCAGGGTGTTGCTGGTGGTTAAGATGAGGATTTTTCCGTCGGCATCGAGCTTCATTTCGGAGGAGAATCCGCTGAAGCTTGCGGTGAAGGTCGAGTCTAGGGTTCCATCGGTATTGAGCCGGAAAAGGCTGTTAGTTCCCGTGAAAATGGGACGGTCCATGGCGTCCACCACCACATCGTAAATCGCAGAGAAATTTGCAGAGGCGGCATTGCTGTCAAAGGCGGTGTCCGAAACTCCATCAGCATCAATGCGGGCGATGCGGCGGCCACTGCTCCCATTGAGGAAAAAATTGCTGCCGACAAGAATGACGCGTCCTTGGGAATCGCGGGCGAGGTCTTGAATCGATTGGTTGCTGGTCGCCGTGAAGCTGGCCAGTGGACTTCCGGTGGTGTCCACGCGGTTGAAGAAGCTGTTAAAGGTGCCGTTCGGATGAATAGGAGCCGAGTAGTTACCATAGAGATAGGATCCGCCGCCGCTCTCGAGTACGATGGAGCTGATGCTCCCTGAGCCACTGGTAGCAGGGACGAAGCCTGGGACGAATTCGCCGGGGGCGGGGATGAACTGAATATTGGCGGGTGTGGTCGTCGCGCTGCCAAGTCCATTGGTGACGATAAGGGTGTAGTTGCCGGAGTCTCCTAGTAGACTACTCGTGATATCGTAGCTGTCAGAAGTTGCACCAGAGATGTCAATTCCGTCCTTTTGCCATTGGAAGGTGGCTGGGGCGAGGGCGTAGTAGTCGGCCGTTAAGGTGAGGTCAGTGCCGATGATTTGAGTGGTTGAAGAGGGTGAGCTAACGATGAGAGGAGCGTCCAAAATGACCAACTCAGCAGGGCTGGAAGTGAGCGATAGGCTGGTATCGGTATTGGTGACGACCACGTCGTAGAGGCCAGCATCGGCAAGAGCGGCTGAGGTGATGGTGAGTGTGGCGGTGGTTTCGCCCGTGAGGTCTACTCCGTCCTTTCGCCACTGATAGGCAATGGTTCCGGAGGAAATGACTTCCACTCTGAAGCTTGCGCTTTGGCCTGGTTCAGCGACGGCGAGCTTGGGCTCTTCGATGATGGCCAGTTCGCTGGGATCACCATTGAGAATCACCAGCTTGGGCACGGGATTTCCGCCGAGAGTAGAGAACAAGCCGCCGACCCAGACGCGGCCTGCTCCGTCGATTTCAATGGTGGTGACGTTGGAATCAAAGCCGGGAAAACTGGCGTCGAAGACCCCGTTGTCATTGCGACGGGTGAAGAGGTTTCCGCCGACTCGGGGGCTGTAGATGAATTCATTTTCATCGATTCCAAAGTCGAAAAAGGAAAGCGCTCCGAGGGATCCGAATTGGGACTCGACTGTGCCACTGGCCGAGACAAGGAAAGGGGTTTGGCTAACGGTGCCAACAGCAGGCTGAGCAAGGACGGCGAGGCGTCCACTGGAGATGGGAATGATTCCCAAAACGCGCGTGTTGCTCGCGTAGACAAAGGCTTCGTCCCGGGTGCCATCGGGATTGAGCTTGGTGAGATAATTGCCTGCAGTGCCGGCTCCTGATGAGGTGAAACGACCACCGACATAAATACTGCTGCCATCGACGGTGATGGATTGGATTTGAGGATTACTGCCGAACGACACGAGTGGGAAGTTGATATCAACGGAACCAGAAGAGTCGAACCGGCGCAGGTCACCCCCGCCTTCGCCGACGAGGATGCGTCCCAGCTCATCGACAGCGATGGTATCTGGTCGCGTGGTGATTCCCGTTGTGATTTGCCCACTGGACAGAGAACCATCGGGGTTGAACTTAGCAACATAGCTTTGGCTTTGGCCATTGACGGTGGTGAAAAATCCGCGCGCTGCCACTCCGCCATTAGGCAGGGTGATCACTTGGTCGGCCTGGCTATTTAAGGTGATAGTCACGGGAGAGACCGAGGGGTCGAGGGAGGCTTTTTGGATGATTTGTCCCAAGGTTGAGGAGTTGCCAGAAACCCAAGCGGTCTGATTGTCGATGAGGGCAATGGAGTAGACCGCGAGGTCCAGGTCGGGAGTGGGGGGAGGGGTTGTGGTGAGGTATGGAGCGGGAGTGACAGCGATGACGGCTGGGTCGCTGGTGATGGTGCCCGCTGCATTGGTAACCTCCACGGTGTAGGTGCCAGCGCCAGTTATCTCGACGGGGTCGAGGGTGAGAGTGGCGTTCACTTCGCCTGCGAGGGGAGCTCCATCGAGGAACCATTGATAGCTCAAGTCCGTCTGTGAGGTGGCCGCTACGGTAAGAGTCAGGACCTCATCTTCTTGCAAGGTTTGGGAGCTGGGTTGGCTGGTGATGGCGAGCGGAGAGTCATCATCGAGAATGGTGAAGGTGAGGGAGGTGGTCGTGCCAGGAGCAGCATCGGCAGAGTAGCCGGTCAGAGTGGCGATGAAGGTTTCCTGTGGTTCGATATCTCCATCGTCGACGAGGGTGACCGTGATGGTCTTGTCGGCAATGTCGCCATCTGCCCAAGAAATGATGGTGGGGGAAATGGAGTAGTCTGCTGAAGATGCCGTGTTGTTCGTGAGGGTGAGGCCCACCGAAACCGCATTCACCGAGGAAACGGTTCTGGTGAGAGTCAGGGTCACAGAGCCAGCGTTCTCAGCTGCGCTAACAGACGAAACCGCAAAGCTGAGGCGCGCGGGTTCCTTCACCACGACATCGACTTTGTCCGAAGTGACGCTGCCGTTCGGGTTGGTGACCACGACACAATACTCGCCGTCGTGTTGGGCCGCATTGGCGTTCGTCTGGAAATAGAGAGGAGAGGTCGCACCAGAAATGGCAACGCCATCTTTGAACCATTGATAAGTGGTGGGGTCTTTTCCAGAGATGACTCCCACCGCGATTTGAAAGGCTTGGAAGGGCGCCACAAAGAGAGGCACTGGCTGGGTGCCGATGAGGGGAGGAGAATTGGAATCGATGATGGCCGCGTTGGCGCTGGTGAGGGTTCCGAGAGCGGCTCCGGTTGCGTTCGTGAGATCGACCGTGAAGACTTCGATGTTTTCAACCTCAGTATCGGCAGTGAGCGTTACTTCGATGTATTTGGTCCCTGCTTCTCCGTTTGCAAAGCTGAGTGAGCCAGGAGTGGCGGTGTAGTCACTCGCGGAGGCATTGATGTTCGTGAAGGAGTAATCGATAGTCGCGGCACCGGTCGCTCCGCCAATGCGGACCACCGGAATACGCAGGGTGCCGTCACATTCGGAGGCGGAGACTGCGAAGCTACCAAGCTGGATTGTTCCGGGTGAATTGGGAACGAAGTCGCCCTCGAAGGCCACGATCTTGACCGCGTCTTCGCCCTTCACGTGATCAAAGGCTCCGCCAGCATAGAT
The DNA here is from genome assembly GCA_051251855.1 of Roseibacillus sp. Lineage (GTDB taxonomy): Bacteria > Verrucomicrobiota > Verrucomicrobiia > Verrucomicrobiales > Akkermansiaceae > Roseibacillus. Next base: position 124,002 of record JBPOGI010000004.1, on the reverse strand, counting down.
TTTCCCAGTAGGAGAGGTGATGGACTGGTTGAAGAATGCGTTGTTGGGACCCAAGGGGGCATCGTCCCAAGAACCCGAAGCGTTGAAAGTTGGGTCAAGGGAACCGTCGCTATTGATGCGGACCAGTTCGGAATTTCCAAGCGAAAGGTCCCGCTTCGAAAGGAGGTAACGACCCAGCGGATCCACCCGCAACGGACGTGCTGCAATACGCGGAAGTGAGGCGCTCAAGGTAAACGAGGATTGCGGAGAGCCGGAGTCGGAGAAGCGTTCCATGTAGCTGGTGCTGCTGGCACTCGTCCCCATGGGACCAAAGGCGACGATATCGCCAGAAGGCTCGACAACCACTCCTTGAAAGGATGTCACCGTCGAGGGATAAACGGGAGCAAATGAGGCATCGACAGTTCCGTCTGCATTCAAGCGTGCGAAGACAGGGGTGCTGTCGGAGAACGTGCCTCCAGCGGGGCGAGCAGAACCGACTATGTAGAGCTTGCCATTGGGAGCGGCGGCTACTTGGCGAATGAACAGCGTGTTTGTGGTAAAGCTGCCGAGTGAAGCGGGGTCGAGGTGAAAGCCTGTATCAAGAGACCCATCAGCATTGAGCTGTGCGATTCCCACCCGCGAAACGAAAGAACCTCCCTGATCCCGGACGGCATTGAAGCCACCTGCGATGATGATCTTGTCATTGGGGAGAGTGATGACCTCATCGATGAACTCGGTATCGATGCCTGCGCTTTGGAAGGTGGTGTCGGGGTCTCCCGCAGCAGTGATACGCACGATTCCGTTAGAGATGAGGGAGACGGTTGAGGAGCCCGTCGTGGCCCCATCACGCATTCCTTGCATACAGCCGACCGCAATGATTTTTCCGTCCGATTGGAGAGCGAGACCGTGGACTTCGGGTTGTCCTGAGCTGTCGTAAAAGATACCGGCCCCAGAACCTTCAGGAACATTGTCGGCGGAGAAATCTTCGTCAACGGTGCCATCCAGATTGAAGCGAATGAGAGGAGGAAAGATGGCTCCACTTTGGGCTGACATCCAATTAGAACCCACGAGGAGTTTTCCGTCGGGCTGAACGAGTAAAGAAGCGACGCCGCCGAAGCTGTTAGCGTCGTAGTAGGCCCCTGCATTGTCAGTGAAAGAAAGGTCTACGGTGTCAGGTGCAGCCGCGAGGGAGCTGCACGCGAGAGCGAGTGCAAAGAGAGTCTTGGTCATTTTCGAGCGTTGTTGTTACGGGCAGGTTGTCAAAATGTTCGGCCTGCCGCAAGAGAGAAACGGAGGGGCCTGATTCCGAATTTCGCTGCATTTTGTAGTCCAAAGTGAGGTGGGATTACTCAGTCCTCAAAAAGCAGGAACACTTCGGAGATGAGAAGAGAGACTTTTTCTTCCTCAAGGTTGGTAACTTTGTGGGGGAGAGGATATACTCGCCCCCGTTACCGAGACTTTATGAGTAAAGAAGTAGACCAAGACCGAATCGCGAAGGCTGTGAAAGAAATTCTCGCAGCGATAGGGGAGGACCCAGAACGAGATGGTCTTTTGGATACGCCTGACCGGGTGGCACGTTACTTTACGGAAGTTTGTGGTGGCTTGATGGAAGATCCGGCTGAACACCTCAACAAGACTTTCGAGGTCGATCATGATGAAGTCATTGTGGTACGGGACATTACTTTCTACTCCATATGCGAACATCATCTCGTTCCGTTCTTTGGGAGAGCTCATGTGGGTTATTTGCCCGAGCCCGATGGCCGGATTACGGGGTTGTCTAAGTTAGCGCGACTGGTTGATGGCTTTGCCAAAAGACCACAAGTGCAAGAGCGTCTTACCAGTCAGATTGCGAACGCGATCGAGGAAAAGCTGAAGCCTCGAGGAGTGGCCGTTGTCTTGGAGGCTCAACACATGTGCATGTCGATGCGCGGTATTAAAAAGCCAGGTAGCGAAACGGTGACTTCATCGATGCGGGGGATTTTTCGCGACAATGCGTCTTCCCGTGAGGAAGTCTTGCAGTTGATTTTGCGCCGTTCCTAGGCGATTTGCAGCCTGTTCCATTGGGTAGGAATATCTGGGGAATAAAGTTCTCTCCCTTGGCTCTTATCCTCGTTCCTTCGTGAATGAAGGACGAAGGTTGAAATGGTTGCTGATTTCGTTCGAAGAGCGGGTGGATTTTGGCTATCAAGGAGAGTGAGCGTAGGGAGAAGATTGGTTTCGTGAGACGAGACTAGGTGTTCTCGAAACCTCCTCAGGGACACCGCAACCGCAAACCGCAAACGAACCAACACAATCAGATGTCAGAACAACTTGAAAAGATGAAGGCCCTTCAATGCGGCACCAAGGCTCCCGCAACGTATGATGATCTTAAGGTCCTCTTCCTCAACTGCACTCTTGAGCGCACCCCTCGCCGCTCGCATACCGAAGGGTTGATTAAAGTAGCGCAGGGGATTTACGAAGCGAACGGAGCTCAGACCAAAATCATTCGACCCGTCGACTATGAGATTCCTGCTGGGCTCGGTTTAGACATGTCGGAGACACCTGAGTGGGACAAAGATGACTGGCCGCAGATTCAGAAAGAGATCGACGCCGCTGATATTTTGATTGTGTGCACCTCGGTTTGGTTGGGGGAAAAGACCTCGGTATGCAACCGCGTCTTTGAGCGCATGTATGGCTATACTGGTCAACTTAACGAGAAAGAGCAGAATCGTCCTTATGGCGATGTCGGGGCTTGCCTCATTACCGGAAACGAAGACGGGGTGAAGCACTGCGCGATGAACATCTTGTTCTCGCTTTCGCACATTGGATACACCATTCCGCCGCAACCGGATGCAGGTTGGATGGGAGAGGCGGGGCCAGGACCTTCCTACATGGACGAAGGATCGGGTGGGCCGGAGAATGACTTTACCAATCGCAACACCACTTTTCTTGTTTGGAATACCCTCCACATGGCACGCATGTTGAAGGACGCAGGAGGAATTCCTGCTCATGGTAACAGTCCCAAAGCCTGGAGCTCTGGCTGCAAGACTGGTTGGGCGAGCCCAGAGCACCAAGTTTAGGAGTAGGGTTTCAGTTTTGGCGGTTTTTTGAAGCGGATAGGAAATGAAAAAATACGATTTGATAGTAATAGGAGGCGGTCGTGCCTCGGGGTTGGCGATGGCGGCGGCGAAGGCTGGAAAAAGTGTCGCTCTCATCGAGCGGGACCGCTTGGGGGGCACTTGTCCCAATACGGGCTGTGTGCCTTCCAAGTTGTTGATTGGCTTTGCGGAAGCTGCGCTGGCGGTGAGGGGTGCGGACCGTCACTTTATCGATGCCGAGATTAAGTCCATTGATGTGGATCGTATCTTTCAGGATGTGGGTGATTGGGTGAAGGGGGTGGACCCGCGTTATGAAAGCCGTCTCGATGGGGTGGATCTTTATCGAGGGCAAGGTCGCTTTCTCTCTAACAAACAGGTTGAGGTGAATGGAGAGCAGTTAGAAGGGGAGACGGTCGTAGTCGCCACTGGCACGCGTCCGAGCCCGACTCCTTTCAGTGGGCCTCATGTGTGGACCAACGAAAATATCTTTCCGCTCGAGGGTCCACCGCCGCGCTCGATCACCATTGTGGGTGGTGGCTTTATTGCTTGCGAGTTGGCCTCGTTCTTTGCCGCAGTGGGAATCGAGACTCGATTGCTGGTGCGCGGTGAGGGGCTCTTGCCGATTGAGGACAAGGATATCGTAGAAGTCTTCCAAGAGCAGTTCACCCAACATGTGCCGACAACTTTCGGGGTCGAGGTTGCTGCGGTTGAGGATGTCGCTGATGGCGTGAAGTTGGAGCTCAAGCATAGCGATGGCAGCACTTCGACTCACGAAAGCGAGAAAGTGCTCTTTGCCATTGGTCGCATAGCCAATACCGACGATATCGGGCTTGAGAATACTGATTTGAAAACGGACCGACGGGGATTCTTTGAGGTCGATGATTCTCTCCGAACCAATGTGGAGGGCGTCTACGCGGCGGGAGATGTCTCTGGGAATATCCAGCTTCAACATGTGGCGAGCTATCATGTTCATTACTTGCGGCAGGTGTTGTTGAAGGGAGAAACGGGATCGATGAATCACGATAGGGTGCCGCATGGCGTTTTCACTCATCCAGAAGTAGCCGCTGTCGGAGCCACTGAGCAAGAGCTGGAAAAGGCGGGCACTCCTTACGTGAAGGTCTTTCAAGATTGGAAGGCGAGCGCTCGCGCCATGGCATCGCGTTTGGACTACCCTCGCATCAAGCTCTTGGTCAATCCTGACGACTACTCCATCTTGGGGTGTCACCTCGTGGGCCCAGAATCTTCCACCGTCTTGCATCAAGTCCTCGCCATCATGCGATTGAAAAACGACGTGCGGGAGATGGCCGAGATGATGTATGTTCATCCCGCTTTGCCTGAGCTCTTGTTAGATGCCGCCGTGCAGGCCATCAAAGAAGTAAGAAAATATGATAGCTAAGCTGCAGACACGGGAGCGTGGCTTTGCAAGCCGCCCCACTGGTCCGTCTTACCGCAAGGGATGTGTTCCCGCTTCAAAGCTGTCTCTTGTGAGAAGTTTTCGAATGTGTAGTCTAGAGTCGTGTTGGAAATAGTTTTGATAATGGTGGGAGTCTACTTCCTGCTCGGAGTCGTGTTCGCGATTCCATTTGTTCTCAAGGGGGCGAGAGCAATCGATCCCGCGGCCGAGGAAGGCAGCAAAGGGTTCAAGCTCTTCATTTTCCCAGGAGTCGCTCTCTTTTGGCCCCTTCTTTTGAAGCGTTGGATTAAGAAAGCGCAACCGCCTGTCGAGAACTCTGCCCACCGTTAAATAATGCAACGAAATCTCAGAAAACAACATCGCCTCATATGGCTCATTCTCGCCCCTTTAGCCTTGGCGGCGCTGGCTTATGCGCTCGTTAATCGAGTGGAAATGCCGGTGATGGAGGAGGTTCCTCAAGCCTTGGAGAAAGGAAAAGACTCATGAGCGCCGCTTATAAAGGAGTAGGCTGGAATGCCTTTAAGAAGCGCTACGACCTTATTCTCGTAGTCTCGGTGGTGGTCTATTTGGTGGCTTTCATCGGAGTGGGGCTCGCGCTCAATCCGAGCTTCGACATCATGATTCTCTTGATGCGCGCCACCTCGACAGCGGCTTGGCTCTTGCTGCACTTCATCTTGCTCATCGGCCCGCTGGCTCGCTTGGATAAGCGGTGGTTGCCGGTGCTCTACAATCGCCGCCACTTGGGAGTGACCATGTTCCTGCTCGCACTCATTCATGCCGCCTTGGTGACGCTCTACTATCACTCCTGGGGCAACGTGAATCCCATCGTCTCCATCTTCACCAGCGATGCAGGAGCGACCATGGGTTCCTTTCCGTTCCAAGCCTTTGGATTTTTTGCCTTGTTGATTCTCTTTGCGATGGCGGCGACCAGTCATGACTTCTGGCTCGCCAATCTCACCGCTCCAGTTTGGAGGGCGCTGCACATGCTCGTCTATGTGGCCTTTGTGCTCTTGGTGGTTCACGTCGCCTTTGGTGTTCTGCAAGCGGAGACTCATCCCGTCTATGCGGTGCTCTCAGGAGTGGGTGTGGTCGCGGTGGGCGGAGCGCACTTACTGGCAGGGTTTCGCCAGCGGGGGATTGACGAGGAGTGGGACGGGGAACGTCAAGATGGCTTTGTGAAAGTGTGTGCAGTCGCTGATTTGGTGGAAGACACTCCACACGGCGTCACCGTCGATGGAGAGCGAGTGGCGGTGGTGCTTTACGAAGGCAACAAAGTCTCGGCGGTCTCGGGCGTTTGTCAGCATCAGAATGGTCCCCTCACGGAAGGAAAGTTTGTCTCCGGTTGTCTCACCTGCCCTTGGCATGGCTATCAGTACAAGATGGAGGACGGCTGCTCGCCACCGCCCTTCACGGAGAAGATTCCTGTCTTTCAGGTGAAGATCATCAAAGGCGATGTCTGGGTGAGTCAGCAGCCGGAAGGCACTGGCGTGTCGGTGGAACCAGCAACAATTGAAACAGTATGAGTGAAGAATTTTTTATTGGCTGGCAGGGGAAAGCACCTCAGGAAAACGGACGTTTCTTGAAACGGCTGGTGATTGTGACGGCTCTCATCGTGGCGGTCACTGCGGTGGCGGTTTCTGCGATGCAGCGAACCGTGGCCAAGGATGCCAAGTGGGATTTGGAGACGAAAGAATTTACCGGGATTCTTCTCAAGGAACCCGCGCCTATCCTCATCGGAGACGATAACGAAGTCCGCTTTCTGGTGAACCCGCTCAAGTTTGGTTTCGATGAAGAGACCGCAGCCAAGTTTCATCTCAAACGAGTGACCCTGAACGGCACCCTCATTTCCCGCGATGGTCAGGAGATGATCGAAGGTTTGGCGGAAACCGTGCGCGAAGTGGAGCATTCGGGAGACAACATCATTCCCGCGCTCAAGGAGCAGGGTCCAGTGGTGTTAGAAGGCGAAATCGTGGACTCCAAATGCTACCTCGGCGTCATGAATCCCGGCAACCTCAAGCCTCACCGCGCCTGCGCCATCAACTGCATCTCCGGCGGCATTCCCCCCGTCCTCGTGGTGCGAGATCCAGAAGGAAACGCGACCTACACCCTGATGGTCGGCGAACAAGGCCAACCCATTAACGACCTCGTCCTCCCCCTCGTCGCCGAACCCGTCCGCATCCAAGGCCAACTCAAAAGCCTTGGTAAGCTTCCAGTTGTTTATGTCGACGAAGACGGCATTGAGCTGATTCAAGACTGAATGGAGCGGCGGCCTTTATTGCCGCCGGAGGTTCTAGCAGGCGACAGTAAAGGTCGCCTCTCCTGTCTACGCAGCAATTCCTTGGATGAAGGTCTCCACAAAGTCGACGACCTTTTCTAGCACTCGCTTTCTTGTCGGAGCACGTTCTACCAGTTTGAGCGGCCGTTCGATCAGTTCGACAATGTCGGGGTCGGGCAATGGCTTCTTGCCGGTGTAGACGAAGCGGTCGATGACCTTCTTGAGCTTGTCCGCATCCAGCTCCTCCTCTTTCACGAGTTGTTCGAAGGCGGAGAGACGCTCTTGTTCCCAGAAGTCCTCGAAGGAGTCCGGGATCTCAGCGGCACTCCCAAGATCGGGGAGGGTGCTGTCGATGAACTTTTGGATGAGCTCTCGTTTACTGCGGAGTTCGAGCTCGCCCGCGACCGAATCCAGAATGAGATTGCGAATTTGTGGCTGTTGGTCTCCGTCGGCTTCGTAGAGCTGGGCCAGAAGGGAGAGAATGTATTGCACGTTGATGACGTCGCGATGAATCAGCTCAAGCTCGAAGTCCACGTCGTCGAGAATGGAGGCCTTCTCTTTCCGGTTGTCCGTCTTCACCTTGTCGTAAAGATCTAGATAGGCGCTGCGGTAGTCGGCGAAACGCTGGGCTGGTAAAGCCAAGTTGTCGTCTTCGAACTCCGAAAAGGATTCCAGAATATTCCGCAAGCGCATCAGCTCCCTAAAAATCCTGACGAACTTCAGTTCAGCCTCTTCATCAGGGAGCTCCTTCACGTCGCGGACGGTGGGCGTGAGAGTGAGCAGCTCTACAACCACCTCATTGAATTTCTTCACATAGTCGTTGTAGGGAGGGACAAAGATACTCTCCTTAGCCTCTTTGTTAGAGAAGAGAGCCACCGCCTTGTCTGTCGCTTTTTTGAGATTCCTGAAAACGACGATATTGCCCTGACTCTTGACCTCGTTAAGGATTCGATTCGTGCGGGAGTAGGCTTGGATCAGCCCATGGTATTTCAAGTTCTTGTCCACATACATCGTGTTCAGGGACTTGCTGTCGAACCCCGTCAGGAACATGTTCACCACCAGCAGGACGTCCACCTTGCGCTCCTTCACCTTCTTGGCGATGTCCTGATAATAGTTGTAGAAAGACTGGGTGTCCTTGGTGGAATACTTGGTGTCGAACATCGCGTTGTAGTCGCTGATGAAGCCATCCAGCTTTTCCCGGGTGTGTGGATTGCCTCCCTCCCCGCCGATGATTTCGCTATCTTCATCGAGAATCCCATCCGCATCCGAGTCCACCTCATTCGCGGTATAGCTGAAGATAGTCGCCACGCGGAGCTTGTGCGTTCCCTCGTCCTTCTTCTTGGCGAAGAGTTCGTAATACTTGATGAGCATGTCCACCGAACTCACGCAAAACATCGCGGTGAACTCCTTGTTCCGCGTTTTCACCTGATGATGGTCGATGATGTAGTCCGCGATCTTCTCCAGCCGGCGATCATCCTCGACCACCTCCTTGGTGTTGATGGCCTCGACCTCAATGTCGGCCGCAACGGTGTCGCTTTCCTTCTTTTTGTAACGCCCGACATATTCCACCGAAAACTTCAGCACGTTCTCATCCTTGATGGCATCGGTGATCACGTAGGAGTGGAGCTTCTCGTGGAAGAGATCCTTCGTGGTCCGCGCTGGAGAGCCGTAGACCACCTGAGCCTCCTCCACCACCTGTTTCTGCTTCTCCTTTTTGCTCTTGGAGAGAGGAGCCGCGTTGTCGGCGAAAATGGGCGTGCCCGTGAAGCCAAACATCTGATGCTTTTGGAAGAAGCCACAAATGCGCTGATGGGTATCGCCGAACTGGCTGCGGTGGCACTCGTCGAAGATGAAGATGATGCGCTCGTTTTGAAGTCCAGCCATCTGTGCCAGATACTTCTGTTTGCTGATCGCCGTGTTCAGCTTCTGCAAGGTCGTGACGATCAGTTTGGTGTCGTCGGTGAACTGTTCGACCAGCTTTTTAGTGTTGTTCGTGCTATCGACGCTGCCTTTGCTGAAGCCGTTGAACTCCTTAATGGTCTGGTAATCCAAGTCCTTGCGATCCACGCAAAAAACCACCTTGTGGACATCCGGAAGGGCCGTCATGAGCTGCGCCGCTTTGAAGGAGGTGAGGGTCTTACCCGAACCCGTAGTGTGCCAGATATAGCCGTTAGCATTTTCGGCAGGAGGATTCATCACTCGCTCCACGATCTTCTCGGTGGCGTAGTATTGGTAGGGGCGCAGCACCATCAGGATCTTGTCGGTCTCGTTGAGCACCACATATTTGCCAATCATAGTGCCGAGGTGCTCGCGGTTCAGGAAGGTGTCGGCGAATGGCCTCAACCCGCGGATGGTGGTGTTGTCCTCCTGCGCCCAGTAGAAGGTTTGCTTGAAGCTCTGCTTCCGCGCATTGGCGTAATACTTGGTGTTCACCCCATTGCTGATGACGAAGAGTTGCACGAAGTGGAAGAGGCCATGACCGCTCCAGAAGGTGTGCTTCTGGTAGCGCTGAATTTGATTGAAAGCTTCCTTCATCTCCAGCCCGCGTCGCTTGAGCTCGATTTGCACCAGTGGCAGTCCGTTGACGAGGATGGTCACGTCGTAACGATTCTTGTAACTGCCCTCCATCGTCACCTGCTGCGTGACCTGATAGCGATTGCGCAGGGGAGTATCGGAATCAAAGAAATCGAGATACTTGGAGCTGCCATCCTTCCGCTCCAGCCTCATCCGATCGCGGAGGGTCTTCGCTTTGTTGAAGACGCCCGCGCTCTTGTTGAGGTGATGCAGCACCTTGGTAAACTCACCCGGCGTCAGGGCCACTTCATTGAAGGCCTCCAACTGCGCCTTGAGGTTGGCCAACATCGATTCTTCATCAGTGACGGCGACCTTTGGGTAATCCTGTCCCACCAGTTGAGCGACGAGATTATCTTCCAGGACTTGTTCGGATTGGGTTGGCATGGCTAGGAGCTAGGGAGAGTGATGGTGGTGAGCAGGCGGAAAAGAGGACGGTTGATAAAGAAGTTGGTGCGACCGATTTTCTGCTTCTCCAGATAGCCGGAGTCCACGAGGAGATTGAGATACTTCGTCGCAGTCGGGCGGGAGACCCCGAGCTCTCTCTCGATAAACTCGATCTTGGTATAGGGATAGCGGAAGAGGTTGTTGAGGAGGTCCTGACTGTAGAACTTGGGGAACTCGTCACGGAGTTTGATTTTCACCGCCTGCATCAAATCCCTGAGCTCCTTGATGAGCGCAAGCTCACTGCGAGCCGCGAGCGAGATTCCTTTGAGCAGGTAGATGCACCACTGCTCCCAGCGGTTCTCTTCTCGAACAGTTTGCAAGAGTTGGTAGTAGTCTGACTTCGTCTGATTGATGTAACGGCTGAGATAAAGAATAGGCAGCTCCAAGAGGTCGTCGCGAATGAGCATCAGAATATTGAGGATGCGCCCGGTGCGTCCGTTGCCATCGTAAAAAGGGTGAATGCTCTCAAACTGATGATGAACAATCGCCATCCGGAGCAGGGGATCGAGGTCATCCTCGGAATGGATAAAGTCGATCAAGTTGGCCATCAACGACGCCACTTCGGCACCGTCTTGGGGCGGTTCGAACACCGTTTCCCCAGTGACCTCGTTGCGCAAGACCGTGCCGGGGACCTGGCGCAGACCCGCTCTGTTTTGTTCGATTTCCGCCTGCACGGCGAGGATGGTCTCTAACCGAATGAGACCACTCTGCTGCACTTCGGCATAGCCCACCTTCAAAGCCGACAAATAATGCTGCACCTCTTTCGCCGCCACCCCAACGGCCGGATCGACCTGAGAGGCAAAGAGTTCATCGTGAGTGGTAATGATGTTCTCGATCTCGGAGCTATCTTTCGCTTCCTGAATGGAGAGGGTTTCGAGGAGGATGCTGGGATTGGGTAGGGAAGCACAAAGCCCTTTCAGCTCCGCCAGATCGCGATGCGCCGCCAGCAAGGCCTGCCAAATCGCCCCCGAATCAAGCCGAGAGAATTCAGGAAGTGGAAGCGGAGAGAGGCTGGCCATGGGTTGAGATGTTAAAAAATCACGATTTTCTGGTCACTTGGGGAGCGTGACGTAAAGAAATCGCGTTTTTCTTACCATAATGAAAACAAAGTGTAAAGATTACTCTGAAATCTTTACGCGATGGTCTGTGGGGAGGTTACCGAGCTTGTGAATCAAAATGAGTCCAAAATGATTTTAAAGTTGTTTTGTGGCTCAATGATGAGGCGAAACCACTCTTGTGGCTCATATTTGACTGAAAGTGAGTCAATAGTGAGTCAACTGATGGGTCAATCTCTTCGAGCCATTCCTAGTGCTCTTGATAGAGAGCATTTAGCGGAACGCGGAGTTCCTGGGCGAGGGCTTGGCCCATCTCAAGAGTGAGCTCGCTCTTGCCGGTCAAGAACTCTGACACGCGCGTCTCCGAACCAATAAAGGGTATCAAGTCTTCCTGTTTAAGACCCCGGTTCTCCATCACGCAGCGGATCAATTCTGCTGGAGAAATCTTCGGAAGAGTCACCGTGCGTTTTTCATAGTCCGAGATTACGTCCGCAAGGAGATCGATAGTCTTGTCCTCATCAGACCCTTCAGGAGGATCGCTCACCATGAGCGCCTCTAAATCGCGCAGGGCGTTCTTGTGTTCTTGAGCTGTCGAGAGGGCTTTCACTTGTTCGTTGGTTTGAAATTTTACTAGCTCTGACCTAGCTCTATTTGTTGAAAGCTGAGCGGAGCAGGACGAGCGAAGGGTGTTCGCTCTGAGTTAAGAACTCTTCTGAAAAAAATCTTCGCGTATGATTTCGGCAGAAACTTTTCTGTGTCACTGAGGTGCTTTGAAAAAGCCTTCTTGCATGAGCTAGAGGTCGTTGGAATGGGAGCAGCCAGAAGCTCAAGAAAGAGAGCTTCGATACAGGGAGTTGAGGTCACCGCAATTTGTTTCGCAGCCTGTGATTTTGCAGCCCAACTTTTTGGGAGTGAAACATCGGTATCGTAGACAAGGAAGGTTCGATCAAACCCTTTTCGTTTCAGAGCTGAGCGAACGATATCGGTGGGGGACCCGCCACGAGCATTGTGAATCTCGACGCCGACTCCGCAATCTCTTGCGTAAAGGCTCTTCAAATACTTACAGAAAGCTTCCTCCGTGAATCCTTCGACCACGATTTGTGCTGTGGCGCGGGTTGTTCGCGGTTTCTTTTTGTAAGGGTTAGAGCGAGACACCGGTTCAGGGGTGGGGATTAGGGTAGGCACGGAATGCCGCCATAGGTTCCGGCATGATACTTATCGTAGACGTTGTCGACATTTCGAACTCCTTTGAGGTTGTCGAGCCGGTAAGCATCGGTTCCCAAGGTTTCGTCCTTCTCGGCAAAATAGATTTGATACTTGTGCAAGGTATCACGAAGGAGGAAGTCGGTATGAAAGGTTGCGATGAGTTGCGCCTGTTTGGGGTTGGTGGCGGGATTGAAAAATAGCTCGAGGATGCGACGAACCATATGAGGGTGGAGGCCGGATTCAAATTCATCGATAAAGGCAGTACCACCTTTCTCGAGAACAGGGAGAAGGTAGCGAAGGAGAACAAAGAGTGCTTGCGTTCCTCGCGACTCTTGCATCAGGACTCGCAAGTAATCTTTCCCGTCGGGCTGATGGACTGCGACGGGAAAGGAGACTTCTTCTTCCTGACCGTCTTTATCCAGCATTTTTCCGTTCTGAATTCGAACCTCGGAAAGCCCTAAGTCAAAGTCTGCAAGGAGAGTGGAAACGTGGGTAAGAGTTCCGGGATTCTTTTGAAAGTATTCGGCGGCTTCGAAGACATTGACGGTTTCGGCGTCGTGAGTCGGGAGACGTCCGTCGGGCCCAAGGTTGCCATGGATACTTTCGAAGAACGGTCGCAGCTGAGTTGCGAGTTCATGCTCTTGGAGAAGGGCTGAAGAGATCCATGAGGCATTTGAGCGTAGAGGCACCGAGGCCACTGAGCCCAGATCCTGCGCTTTAAAGTCGTATTCTCCGGACTCTAGATTTCGATGGCGTTCAAAGAGGTAAGAGAAGCGGGTCTTCTTCCGGTAAAGGGCTTCTCGACTGACAAGATTCCCAAGCAGGTCCAGCTCGTAGCGGTAGCGCCCACCCTTAAACTCAAATTCCAGTTCTAGTTTTGTAGGGGTGTCGGTGTCTTCCGTGAAGGCAAAGGGCTCGTAAAGAATCTTCGAGTCAGGCTTCCTGCGGGCGGACTCTAGGACGAACCAAGAGAGGAAGCCGAGTGGTTTGAGGAGATTCGTTTTTCCCGAGGCATTGGCCCCAAAAACACCGATCACTGAATTCACGTTTTGCCCAGTTTCAGACTGGATCATACCGGCTCGGTTTCCAGCCTGAGCACTAATTGAGAAATCAACATCGACTCTTTCGAGGAACGAATAAAAATTCTCTGCAGAGTATCTAAGGAGCATTACGAGGTGAAAGTGACATAATATTGACGATTTTCAATATTATTTGGCGTTTCAATGCGCTTTTCTAGGGAATTTGTGAGAGCTGGAAAGCGGTTTATCAAACGAACATTTGCTGGAGGAGGCCGCGTTTGAAGGTTTGGGTCTCGGTGATTTGGGTGGCGACGCTTTCGATCTTGCGGTCGAGGGCGGAGAGGAAATTGGCGATTTTGGTTTGTTCGGGGAGGGAGGGAACCAAGAGCTTAAGCAGCTTGAGTTGGGCAGGATACAGATGAATTACAGAGCTTCCTTGAGCCATACCTGCGATCGCGTGTTTCATGGCGTTGTTGAGATAGTAGGCTAAGAATACACCGTTGGTCTTTGCTCGGATAATGTTGAGGTCACCGCCGAGAGCAATACCTGCTTCCATCACGCAAGAGGCAGTCGCAATGTCGATATGAGTTTCTCCCGATGCTGGGATGATCACGTCGTTTTGCTGGCTCATCACCAATTGCTTTGCATCTACATTTGTCCAAGATTTTACTTCTCCGATAAGTTCAGAGTAGTGAGTGTAAAGCTCACCATAACGAATGCATGGAGTCGCTCCGTCTTCATGAACCTCAGCTTTGGAAATTCCACTTCCCTTGGAAAACGAAGCTATCTCCCCCAAATTATTCTCCTCCCAATCGGGGAAGTCGTTGTCGTGGTCGTCTTTGAAGCGCAGGGCTTGGGTGAAGAGTTGTTGCATCACGCCTTTCTTGTAGTCCTCCAGCAGGGCTTTCTTTTGGAGCAGTTGCCCAATCCGCCCATCCACCGCCGTCAAGAAATCCGCAATCTTCCGCTGTTCGGGGAGGGTTGGAATCGCGACACTAACTTTGCGTAAATCTTCGAGAGAGATTTCGCGAAAAGTGCTACCCTTAGCGTAGGCTTCGACCTGCCTAGAAATATCCGAAGATTGCAGCGCACAATTAATATATTTGTTGTAGTCGTCGCCAACGGAAATCCGAGCGGTTCCTTGCGTTAAATTCGAAGCAGCAATCGACTTCGGTACAATTTGGGCAACACCGATATTACCACGCAGTGAGAAAACGATGTCTCCAGGTTCAACTTCTGACCGTCTGTATTTTTTAGCTATCTCAGCTGAAGTTCGTTCAAGTCTTTCAAGGGTCAGGGGGCCGTTTAAATCCTGACTCTTAATATACGGCATCCCGCCCGGCACATGTTCTCCAGCTTGAACAATTCCATATGAAATTTTCTTTGAAGCGATTTCAGCAAGTCTTTTTCGATCGAAAGGCTTTTTTCCTACTTGAAATCTTAACGAAGGAAGTCCGGATTTTTCTTTAATGAAGCGAAGCATTAGAACGGTGCCTTGATTCCCAGTTCCTCACAAAACCCTGCGATTACCTTGTCTGTTTCGCCCATTTCTTTATCCAAGGCGACCAGTTTCTCTGAGACCTCTGCCAAATCAACCGCCTCTTCTTCTTCGAAGGTGTCGACGTAGCGGGGGATGTTGAGGTTGTAGTCGTTTTCGGCGACTTCGCTCAGTTCGGCGACGTGGCTGAATTTTTCGTTATTCGTTCGTTCGCGGTAGGTGGTGACGATGCGGTTTATGTCCTCTGGCTTGAGGTAGTTTTGGTTGCCTTCTTTGGTGAAGCCTTGGCTGGCGTCGATGAAGAGGATGTCGTCGGGGTTCTCGCGTTGTTTCTTGAGAACGAGAATGCAGGTCGGGATGCCGGTGCCGTAGAAAATGTTCGGAGGGAGACCGATGACGGCGTCGAGCCAGTTGCAATCCTCGATGAGGTAGCGGCGGATGTGTCCCTCGGCAGCACCGCGAAAGAGGACTCCGTGCGGGAGGACGCAGGCCATGGTCGCTCCACTATCGAGGTGATGGGCCATGTGTTGCACGAAGGCGAAGTCGGCTTTGGTCTTGGGCGCGAGCTTGCCGTAACTACTAAAGCGGTCGTCATTCTCGTGAATGGTGCTCGCGGACCACTTGGCGGAGAAGGGTGGGTTGGCGACGATGGCCTCGAAGCGCAGGTCGGCATGCTCGGGGGCGGGATGCTCCAGGGTGTCCTCGTTGCGGAGGTCGAAGCGTTGGTAGTGGACCCCGTGCAGAATCATGTTCATGCGGGCGAGGTTGTAGGTGGTGGGGTTCATTTCCTGCCCGTAGTAGCCATCCACTTCCTCGACTTCCTTGGCCACCCGCAAGAGCAAGGACCCAGAACCGCAGGTGGGATCGTAAACGCTCTTGAGGCTGGTTTTTCCGGTGGTGACGATTTTGGCGAGAATGGTGCTGACCTCTTGCGGAGTGTAGAACTCGCCCGCCTTCTTGCCCGCGCCACTGGCGAACTGTCCGATGAGGTATTCGTATGCATCGCCCAAGACATCGGCCTCGGTATCTTGCAGACGGAAGTCGATTTGGTCGAGGTGGACGAGGACTTTAGCAATGAGCTCGTTCTTCTGGTTCTCGCTTTTTCCCAATTTGGAGGAAGCGAGGTCGAGATCCTCGAACAGTCCCTCGAAGTCCTCTTCACTGTCGTGCCCCATGGTGCTGCCCTCGATGTGCTTGAGGATGCTGCCGAGGTCTTCGATGATGAAGTTGTCGCTCTTCTGCGCGCCTTTCTGAGCCAGGCGATGGAAGAGCTCGGAAGGCTTGAGAAAATACCCGAGGCGTTCCACCGATTCTTCCTCGATGGCCGCGAGCATCTCTTTTCCTTCTTTGCTGGACTCATCGATGGCGTCGAATTTGAGGCCATCGTTGACGAGGATCTCATCGGCGAAGAGGTGCATGCGCTCGGAGAGGTATTTGTAGAAGATGAAGCCCAGGATGTAGTCCCGGAATTCATCGGCCCCCATTTTCCCGCGCAGGGTGTTCGCGATGTCCCAGAGACGGGATTCGAGGTTCTTTTTGTGGTCTTCGGACATGGGTTTGGGAAGAGAGTGGTATTCTTCGGTGGTGTGGGGCGAGGGTAGAGGGTTTTGGAGGTGGGTGAATCCTAAAAGCGGCCATGGCGGGTTAAGTTGTGTGGAGCCCAGACTATATCGGGGTAGCCGGGTTGAAGGTGAGGGAGTTGTCGGAGGGCTTTCGCTGTTGCGGGGTTTTTCCGGGTCGCTGCGGGTGGGCTGGTTTTTGGAATTGGAATCGCACGATTGCTCTCTTTATTTGTTGCGGGGGAATCCCCAAGGTGCGCTCCGGAGCCGCTTCCACGGGGCTCCCTTCTGGCTGTCCTGCTGGGACGAGGAGGAGTTTTGAATGGTGAATGGGAAGTGGTGAATGGTGACTGATGATGCCGCTGGGGTTTTGACGGAACGGTGGGGGCGACAGTAAAGGTCGCCGCTCCGTGGGGGAATTCATGGACAGGAATGTCCCTGCTCCACTGTGGGTGGATTGCGGTAGGGACGTCTCGGTTCCCCCGGGTGAAATCAGGGCCGAGGCGTCCGCTAGAGTAACGGGCGCTTTTTTGTTGGGGAAAGGGGCGGCAGTTATCCTAAATTTTTGGACAACTGAATTTGGAGTGAGGCTGTAGCAGGCGACAGTAAAGGTCGCCGCTCCGTAGGGAAATTCACGGACAGGAATGTCCGTGCTCCGTGACGATGGCTGTGGCTTGTTAGAGCTCGTCGGCTTTGAAGGTGGTGTAGCCTTCGTAGTAGTAGCTGACGTCGATGCCTTTGAGGTAGACTTCGCGGTCGTTGATTTTGGCGGTGAGGGCGTTCTTGAGGAGATGTTTGATCTCGAGGTCTTTCACCACGCTGCGTTCCATTGCCATGAGGTAGTCTTCTTTGTCGATTTGGTTCCAATCGATGACTTGCTGCAGTTCTTTTTTGAAGATGAGGTCGAGCCAGATTCGGGTGGCTCTGCCGTTGCCTTCACGGAAGGGGTGGGCGACGTTCATTTCGACGTATTTTTCGACAATCTGCTCAAAGGTGCTTTGCGGCATTTGGTCGATGTTCTCGAGGCTCGCTTTTAAGAACATGACGGAAGCAAAGCGAAAGTTGCCTTTGGCCATGTTGACCTCTCTGAGTTTTCCGGCGAAAAAGTAGATATCTTCAAAGAGATATTGATGGATGAAGGCGAGCCCAGAATAGGTGCCGACTTCCACGTTTTGGATGTCCCCTGAATCGAAGAGTTGTTTCGCTTTTCGCTTGCTGATTTCTTCCTCTGCTCTTGCGAGTGCGGCTTGGTCAGCGAGCTGGAGTTTGTTTTCTAAAATCATCGTTTGAGGACCTGTCGATTTTTTGACGAAGAGGCACGGACTGAGGATAAGTGCTTTTTGAGTGGGGTGAAATCTAAAAGCGGAGGTAACGGATTAAAGAGACTGGGGGAGGAGTGATGGAGCGGCGGCCTTTATTGCCGCCGGAGGTTCTAGCAGGCGACAGTAAAGGTCGCCTCTCCGTGACGATGGCGGGGGCGTCTTCAGTCTTTTTCCTTCAGGACCGCTGGGATTGGCTTGGCGGTGAAGGTGAGGGAGGAGTCGACGACCAGGCGACCCTCTTTGAGCATATTACGCCCGATTAAAAGGTCGTAGATGAAGGGGTCGCGATCGGCGAGGTTGACTTCTTCTTCGACCATCTTGCCGGCGATGCAAAATTTCATTCTTACGGTGGGACGTCGAATGAATCCACCCTCCTTCTTTTTGATTTTTACCCAACGAACCACCTTTTTGCGGATGGGGGGAGAGAGGCCGTCTTTGGTTTTGATGGAGAAGATCACATATCGGTCCTTCAGCTTCGCATCAGGTGGGTTTTCTTCTATGATAACGGCATTGACTGAAGAGGTGGTGGCTCCGGTATCGAGCTTTGCTTTGACCACAAAGTCGATTTCGGTGACGGAGATGTTTTCGACGAAGCCCACGGTGATTGGTTTCTCGTCCTGCGCTGACAAGAGTGCGGAAAGCAAGAGGGTGACGACGAGGGCTGCAATCGATTTCATCAGCGACTATTAGGTCCACTCGACGAAGGCTTGTAAACACGAGGCTTTGACAGGATGGCTGTCTCGCTGGGGGAAGGAGTTTTGAATGAGGATTGGGGAATGCTGACTTTTGTTGCCGCTGGGGTTGTAGTAGGCGGCAGTAAAGGTCGCTTCTCCGTAACGATTGCAGTGGGGGCTCCGGCTTTGTTGGAGGAGCCGAGCTGGAGCCTCGCGATCCTTTGATCAGTTTTTATCGTTCAAGGTAAGCAGGGGCGGCTTGACGGTGAAGGTCTGAGAGGAGTCTATCAGGAACTTTCCTTTGGTGAGCATATTGCGTCCGATTAAGACGTCGTAGGTAAAGGGGTCGCGATTGGCGAGGTTGACCTCTTCTTTGATGGTCTTGCCGGCGATCTGAAATTCCATCATCACGGTGGGCCGCAAAATATGGCCGCCTAACTTCTTTTTGATTTTGACCCAACGAGAAATCTTTTTGCGGATTTTGGGGGAAGAGCCATGTTCGGTTTTGATAGAGAAGACGATGTATTGGTCTTCGGTGTTTTGAGCAGGGAGAGGCTGTTCCAAAATCAAGGCATTGATTGAGGAGGTGGTGGCTCCAGAGTCGAGCTTGGCTTTCATCGCAAGGTCGAGTTCTGTGATAGAAATGTTCTCGATGTAGCCAACGATGGTCGGTTTCTGGTCCTGAGCTAACAAAGGAGTTGAGAGCAAGATGGTGGCGACAAGAGAAACGATAGATTTCATCAATGATTATTACTACACAACAGGTAACCTTGATGGTCGCGAGGATCTTACAGAATTGTTTCTAAAGGAGGTTCGGCGTGAGGGAAGGGTTTTGGCGTTTAAGGGAGATTTTCGAGGAGGTCGGGTTTTTCGGGTCGCTGCGGGTGGGTTGTTGATGGAATTGGGATCGCACGCTTGCTCTTGTTTTTCTTGTTGCGGGGGATCCCCGAGGTGCTTCCGCGGGGCTACCTTCTGGCTGTCCCGCTGGGACAAATGAGGAGGAGGGTGGAGTGATGGAGCGGCGGCCTTTATTGCCGCCGGGGTTTTGACGGTCCGGTGGGGGCGACAGTAAAGGTCGCCTGTCCGTGGGATAGATTCACGGACAGGAATGTCCGTGCTCCGTTAGAGATCGGCGTCTTGGTGGGTGCCTGACGCTGGGGTGGGGGTGTGGACGATGCAGGTGGTGAGGTTGGCTCCTGCTTCGACGGTGGTGTTGGGCCAGAGGATGGTGTCGGTGAGGCTGGCGTTGGGGCCGACTTGACAGTGAGGGCCGACCCAGGAGTTGGTGATGGTGGCGCCTTCGCCGACGGTGGCGGTTTCGTGAACACGGGGGATGTCGTGTCCGGTTTCGAGAGCGCCGCCGATGCCGTGAGTTTCGAGGTAAGCATCGCGGGTGCCGAGGTCGAGCCAGTGGCCTTGGTCGGCGTGGAAGGCTCCGAGCTTTTGCTCTTTGGCTAAGTCGAGAAAGCCGGGGATGATGGAAACTTTTTCGTCGGCGGGAATGCGGTCGAGGATGGAGGCGTCGATGCAGTAGATTCCGGTGAACTGATGGGTGCCCTCGGCGACGCCGAGTTTGTTGCGGATGTCGGTCACTTGGTTGTTGGAGACGGCGAGATGGGTGGCAGGGCCTTCGCTGCGCACGGCGAGGGTGGCGGTATTTTGAGAGGCGAGATGAGCGGCGATGAGTTGGTCGATCGCGATGTTGGTGAGGATGTCGCCGTTGTAGACGAGGATGGGGTCGGTCCCGATGAAGGAGGCGATGTTTTTGATACCGCCGCCGGTCTCGAGGAGGTCTTTTTCATGGAAAAAGTGGAGGTTGATGCCGCGATAGTGGCCGTCGGGGAAGGCGCGGTTCCATTCTTCGTGCAGGTGATGGGTATTGATGGCGACCTCGGTGATTCCGGCGGTGAGGAGGTGATCGAGGGCGTGGGTGGCCATGGGGCGGTGAAAGACGGGCACCAAGGGCTTGGGCACGGTGTTGGTCATGGGCTGGAGGCGGGTTCCGAGACCGGCGCCGAGGAGGAAAGCTTTCTTCATTTGCAGAAAATGCTGAAGGCTGTCCCTGACTATGAAAAGGGGTTTGATAGACAGGTTTTCCTGTGCGCGTAATGGGGGCTCCTTTTGATGAAAACACCTCTGCTTCTGACGATTTTCGCCTTTTCAGGCCTTTCCCTGCTTTCAACGGCTGCTCCTGCGAAAAAAGAGCCGGCTGCTCCTGAAAAAGAGGAGAAGAAAGAGAAAGAGAAAGAGAAGGGGAAGGGTAAGAAAAAGGAGCCGAAAAAAGAAGTGCCTGCGCTGCCGGGTAAAGTGTTGGTCGATGGTTTCGAGCTGACGGTTTTTGCAGAACCCTTTGAGGTGGAGTATCCGGCTGCTTTAGCGGCGGGGCCGGATGGGACGGTTTATGTTTCGGTGGATCCCGATGGATCGATCGGGCGGCGGTTCACGGGCCGTGTGGTGGCCTGTCGCG
Source organism: Roseibacillus sp. (assembly GCA_051251855.1). Classification (GTDB taxonomy): domain Bacteria; phylum Verrucomicrobiota; class Verrucomicrobiia; order Verrucomicrobiales; family Akkermansiaceae; genus Roseibacillus. The sequence continues at coordinate 103,439 of JBPOGI010000004.1, read as the reverse complement.
ATGAGAGTGGCGATGGCAAGGCGGACAAGTTCTGGGACTTTATCCCGTACGTCGAGTCGCCTCGGGGCGGTCACATGGTGGATGGCAAGTTTTACCTCATTCATCCTCCTTATCTCAGTGTTTTCTGGGACGAAGATGGGGATGGGGTGGCGGATAAATCAAAGCAGTTGGTCGATGGCTTTGGTTCCAGCATGCAGGGGACTCGTGGAGGGGACCATACCACGAACGCGGTTCGGATGGGGATTGATGGTTGGCTCTATATCGCGGTGGGGGACTTTGGAATGAGTTCGTCGACGGGAACCGATGGTAAGAAGGTGACTCTCTATGGCGGTGGCGTCGCTCGGGTGCGTCCCGATGGCACGGGGTTGGAGGTTTACTCCTATTATACCCGTAATCAATGTGATGTGGCGATGAGTCCTTACCTGGACCATTTTGTTCGGGACAATACGAACGACGGTAAAGGGTGGAATACTCGAGTTCACCACCAGAGTAATCTTTCCAATCATGGTTATCCGCGACTCTATAAGAATTTTAAAGAGGAAGCGGTGAAGCCTTTGTTAGATTTGGGTGGCGGGAGTGGGACGGGGGCTCTCTATCTTCATGAGCCGGGCTTCCCTGGAGACTTTGGCGATATGCTTTATACGTGCGATTGGACCACGGGAAAAATTTACCACCATGCGATGAAGCCTTTTGAGGCGACTTATGAGGTGAAGCAGGAAGAGTGGATGAATCTGACGCGTGCGACTGATATTGATGTCGATGGTGAGTCGCGTCTGTATACGGCTGACTGGCGGGGTGGTCGCTTCGTCTTCGCAGGTGAGGGGAAGAAGATTGGACTGATTCATCGAGTTGTTCCCAAGGGCTATCAAGCGGAGCCGTGGCCGGACTTGAACGCGAAGGGGGATGGGGACCTGGTGGCGCAGTTGGCGCATCGCAGTGCGGTACGGCGTTTGGAGGCTCAGCAGATTTTGGTGCGTAGGGGAAAGAAGGCGAATGTGAAGGAGGAGTTGGTGGCGTTGATTCAAGGAGAGGCACCTCTCTATGGGAAGGTGGCGGCTATTTTTGCGCTGAAGCAAATCTATCAGAAGGAGGCGGATTCGGATTTGATTGCGCTGTTGGAAGATGAGCGGGTGCGAGAGTTTGCGGTGCGAGCTTTGGGTGATTACCGGGGCAAGGTGGCTGATATTTCTGAGGAGCGTTTGGTGGCCTTGTTGAATGATGCTGATCCTCGAGTTCGGTTGCAGGCGGCGATTCTGATTGAGCGGGGACAGCGAGTGGAGATGGCTTCGGAGCTCATCAAGTCGGCGGCAGAGAGTTTCAATGGTTTGAGTAAGCTCGAGGGGAATCAAGACTATCGTTTTCCGCATACGGCGGTGGAGGTCTTGGGGATTCTACAAGCTAAAGCGGATAGAGCGGCCAAGGCGGCCAAGGCGGCCGCAGATAAAGCGGATAAAGTCGCCGATGCAGACAAGGCGGAACAAGTGACCCGAGCTGACCAAGCATGTTTAGATGCAGTGATGGATTCGAAGACGCGAGGGATTGCCTTGGCTGCTCTCAAGCGAATGCATACCAAAACGGCAGTCTTGGGATTGGAGGAGATTCTTGTGCAAGCGGGTGATGACCACACATTGCGATTGGAGGTGATGGCGGTGCTCGCTCGGTTGGTTCATCGCGAGGGGGCGTGGGATGAGAAGGCTTGGTGGGGGACACGTCCCGATGACCGAGGGCCGTATTTCTCTCTCGTGCGCTGGGACGAAAGTAAGCATGCGATCAAGTCGCTTGAGGCGGCATTTGCGAAGTTGAAAGAGGAGGACCGAGAGAAGGCTTTGACTCTCTTGGCAGCGAATCGATTGGACGTTACGAAAATGGATTTGGGCGGGCTTGATCCGGTCTTGATGGCCTTGGGGGCGCAATCGGCGAGTGAGGGACAGATTGAAATTTTGGTGAAAGCCGCTCTCGATTCTAAGAGAAAGTGGAAGCAGCGTCTTGCTTGCTACCGAGCGCTCTCTCGTTCGGAAGAGATGTCTGCGCTGAGCAAGCAGTTAGAAGTTTTGGCTGCTTGGTCGCAAGATGACTCGTTGAAGGATGAGGCTGAACGTGAGACCAATGAGTTCATTAATGCGCCTGCTCTCATTCTTCGTTTGCAGGACTTGAAGAAGCTTGGTCAGCAAGCGGAACCAGAAGTCAGTCGGATTGCTTGGAAAGCGATTCTTACTTTCTCGCGTAGCCCGCTGATTAAAGCGCGCTACGCCGAAAATGCGAAGGCGATGGCTCTCGATAATCCGCGGGCACTGGGATATTTTCATGCTTTGGCAGAGATGAAGTTGACGGGCTTTGAGGGGCCAATCGCCCATGCAATGGAAGGGGATAATACGGCTCTCATTGAAGCGGCTACGGCGGCGCGCGATGCTATTGCCGGGGCGGCTGCGGCGAGTGAGGGTGCGATGGTGATGACTCTGGATGCGGCAAAGGTGACGGCACAAATTATGGCGGGAGAAGGCAAGGGTGACCTGGCCGCGGGGAAGGCGCTCTTCACCCAACAAGCTTGTGCAAGTTGTCATGCGGTGAGTCTGGATGAAGTGCAGAAAGGGCCTTATCTTGGTTCGGCGGGGAGTAAGTTTACGCGGGACTATTTGGTGGAATCGATTCTGGCTCCGGAGGCCACGGTGTCGCAGGGATTTCGGACTCAGCTGGTGACGATGAACGATGGCACCGTTCACATGGGCTTTGTGACCCGTGAAGAAGATGGGCAAGTAGATGTGCGTAATATCGGCGGAGTGGTGACAACCCTAAAGGAGGAGGATATCGAGAGCCGTGTGGAGCAGCCCCAGTCGATGATGCCTGCGGGGCTGGGTGGGAATCTTACTGTGGAACAGTTCAACTCGCTGATTGATTACCTGGGGAGTTTGAAGGAGGGGTAGGGGGAGTTACTCCTAGTGGACGTTTCTGGATTAGGGTTGCCACTCGGTGAGGAACTCTTGGTCGTCGTTGGAGAGGTCGGAGATTTTGAGTTCGTGGCTGCGGCCTTTGATGATGACGGTGAGCTTATCGCCGTCTTTGGAGATGAGTTTGGCGAGGACGGTTTTTCCTTCTTTGTTGGTGAGGAGGCGTTCGGTGGGGGGCGTGATTTTTGAGTGAGCCTTGCCTCCTACTTGCGCGCTTTCTTTGGGGTTCTTATCTTGGGCGCCACGCAGTCCTTCGTCTTCGTGCACGAAGAGGATGCGGTCGATGTTAAAGTTCTTGGAGCGACCGTGGATGATGAGTTCGTAGGTTTCGCCTTCTTTGAAATGGTATTTGGCTTCATATTTCTTGTGGGAAACGTCGAGTTGTTTGGTCCAGCCCCAGCTGTCGGCTTTGCCTCCAAACATTTTGGTGTCGTCTTTGAGGACTTTGAGGGGAGCTTCTCCACCCGACTCGTAGTCGCCCTTCACGGCGACATAGCAATCGTTGGAGATGTCTTCGCGTTTTGTTTCCAGGCGTTTGCGAGCTCGTAAGGTGAGCTGATAGACGCCACCTTTTCTGATGGTGAATTCGTATTTGAGTGGAGATTCGGGTGGGCCGCTGATGGTCTTGTTTCCGGTGAACTCGAGGTGGCATTCGCCCATGAAGTCGGCGACGTCTGTTTTCTTTTCCCATTTGCCAAGGCGAGAGGAGGTGGATTCGGCTTCGATGGCGACGATGCCTCCTTTCTCTTGGAAGATGGGTTCGGCAAAGAGAGAGTATGGAAGGAGAGTGAGAAGAGAGAGAAATCTCATAGGCCGTGGAAGGGTATTCGATAGCAGGGTGAGGGGTGAACGAAAAAATGAGGGCCATTTTGCTCCCAAGGGAAAAGGTTTTGCGTTAACTCTTTGTTATGAAAGCACTCTTACCGGCGATTTTTCTCCTTGTTAGTGGTATGGATAGCTGGGGTCAAGTGGGGGAAACCCGCACGTGGACCTCGGCGGATGGACGGCCTTTGGAAGGGAAGCTGGTTGAGCTTTCGGCAGAGCAAATCGTAGTGGAGAAGAATGGGCGGCCGGTAAAGGTGCCGGTTCGGCTTTTGTCAGAGGAGGATCAGAAGCTCGTTACGGAGTTGGTCGCGAAGCAGGAGGCGGAGAAGGCGCTGGCCGAAAAAGATGAGGCAAGGAGTGGAGGTTTCGAGGAAGGTCCTTATGCGGATGCGGTAAAGGGTGAGTGGGTCTTGGGTGATGAAGCGAAGCATGGGATGGTGCATCAGCTTTTTATTGGGAAAGAAGTGACGAGAAAGAAAGCCGGTCCGGTGGTGCCGCTCTTTGTGAATCTTCATGGTGCGAGTGCGCGTGCGGATTCGGTAGAGGCCGGTAAGGTGGAGATTGCGCCACAGACGATCACGAAGAGTGATTGGTATGAGGATTATCCTTGTGTGGTGTTGGTGCCGACCTGTCCTCCTGAGCCGATGACTTGGACCAAGGATGTCATTTTGACGAAGCTAGAGGCGCTTATCGATGATTTGGTAAACAGCCTGCCAATTGACCGGGACCGCATTTACCTTTGTGGCTACTCGATGGGCGGACAGGGGATCGGGAAGTTGATCGAGCGGCGGCCGACTCTTTATGCGGGTGCTGTTTTTGCGGATGGAGGACCTAAGGATTCGTGGGTGGGTCAGACCAAGACTCCGATGTGGAGTTATTACTCGAAAGACCGAGATAGCTCTAATGTGGAGAATTTGCAGGGGAAGTTTCAGGAAGATGGAATCGAGTTTCGCGCGACTATCTTGCCCGATGCTGATCACAATGGGATTCACTGGAAGCTCGCGAAAGACCCCGAAGTTTGGGAGTGGCTCTTTGAGCAGAAGCTGCCTTAGGTCGGTTTACCAGCGATAGCGGGCGGTGAGGAGGAAGGTGCGTGGAGTGGCGAGGGAGAGGAGTTCGTTGGAGGCGAGGCCTGTTTCGATGTCTTGGTCGAAGAGGTTATCGATGCGTCCAATGAGGGTGAGGTGTTCGGTGGCATGATATTGGGCGGAGATACTAGAGGTCCAGTAGTTATCAAGCTTTCGGGTGGCGAGGGCATCGTCGTAGGCGCTGCTGGAGTAGGTGGTGCTCGCTCCTAAGGCGAGATAGGAGGCTGCTTGCCAACTGAGGGAGGCGACGGCTTTGTGGCGGGGGGAGTGTGGGAAGGGCTCTCCTTCGAGGAGAGGTTGCCGGTCGGAGTCGGTAAATTCGGTTTCGGTGAATTGGTAGGAGAGGGTGGCTTGGAAGGTGTCGCAGGGCTGGTAGTGGAAGCGGGATTCAAGACCATAGACCCGAGCAGAATCGACATTCAGTCTTTGAGCTGTGGTGCCGGTGGGAGCGATGGTGAGAGGAACGTTGGCGATAGCGTCGGAGATGTGGTGGGCAAAGAGGGTGTTGCTCCACTCAGTTGTCTGGGAGGGAGTATAGGTGGCAGTGAGTTCGGCAGAGTAGAAGCGCTCGGGATCGAGATCGGGGTTGGCGTTGGTGATGTCGTTGCGCACACGGAAGCCGCGATAGAGTTCGTTGAGAGTGGGAGCGCGGAATGATGAGGAAAGTCCCGCAGAGAGGTGAAGGGTGTCAGTGGTTTGTTTGCCTAAGGTGAGGCCGAAGGAAGGCTCCCAAGACTCTTGGTCAGGGTAAGAATCGTTGGTGCGAAAGGTGCCGTCGGTGCGGACTTCGCGCAGAATGCCGTCGCGGGATTGGTAGTAGTCGAGGCGAGCTGAGGCATCGAGTTCGATGTCGGAAGGAAGGGTGGTGGAGGCTTGCAGGAAGGCTCCTAAGAAGGTTTGGGTGCCGCCGGCAGTGCGAATGCGGTTGTCAAAGGCGACGCGTTCATTGGTTTCGCCATCGAGGTGGCGGGCGTCGAGGCCCAAAGTGAGGGTGAGATTTTCCCAAGCAGAAAACCGGCTGCTGAAGGAGCCTCCGATCCCGGTGCCGGGGACGTCGAATTGGTCGAGGGCAATGCTTTCGCTGCTGCGGTCTGCCGCTTGCGATGTGAAAACGGCTGCAAAGTCGCGTTGTTGGTAGTAGCCGGTCGCTTGGTGTGTGACGGTGGGCGTTTCCCACGTGGCTCGCAGGGAGAAGTCGAGGGCGTCGGTCGCGTTGTTGGTGAGGTCGGAGCCATTGCCGCGCTCTTCTTGGAAGGCTGAGAGGGTGGCTTCGAGTTGGAAGTCTTCTTGCGGTCGCCAGGTGGTGCGGAGGTCGATGCCGCTGGCCTCAACTGAGAGGGTGCGATCGATGGCTCCTCGTTGATTGGATGCTAGGGGATGATGACCATCGCTTTGGAAGGTGAAGGCGTTAACCTGAAGCGCAATGGTTTGGTCGTTGTTAGAGAAGTTGTGGGTAGTTTCGAGGGCCCAGGTTTCGCGTGAACCGAGGGTGGTGCTGAGTTCGTGAAAGGGAGTCCATGGGTCACGACTGCTGAGCTGAATCGTTCCCGAGGTGGATTGGTTTCCCCAAGCGGTGGCGTTGGCGGAAGGGACGATGCGAATGGAGTCAAATAGGGAAGGTCGATAGCGCATCCACGAGATCCAGCCTCCAAAGGGGTCGTTCTGGGGGATGCCGTCGCGGAGCACGAGGGTGCGGGCGGTGGCGGTGGCTCCGGTTCTGCGGAGTGAGACGCCTGCTGCGGTGGGGTTGGCGAAGGTGGCGTCTTGACGCCGAAAGAGTGAGACGGCCGGGTCTTCTAACAGGAGTTGGTCGACTGAGAGAGGATTTCGTTGCGAAATGGCGGAGTCGTCAAAGTTGGGAGCCAGCCAACTGCTTGGGAGACGCTCAGCGATGACGACGGTTTCTTCCAATTCCGTTTGGGCTGGAAGAGTGACCGCTGCGAGAAGGTATCCAAGGAGTCGCATGAGCGTCGTTCTATCTAGGAAAGTAGCTGGCCGAAAGGAGGAAGTCTTTGAAAGGGGGGTTAGCTTGGAAGGCTGAGCTTGCCGTTGCGCTCAATGATTTTCCCTTCATAGATGAGGCGTTCCAGTACCACGAGTTGAGTTTCGGAAAAAGTGGTTTCGATGTGGCCTTGGCTTTCGAAGCCTGTGCTGTCGTGCCTACTCACGATTTTGACTCCAAGTTCCTCTCTAGTGAGAGGACCCTCTTCGAGTTCGGCGGTGACTTTGCAAAAGGCTCGATAGAGTTCAGAATCGTTGGACGGAGAGAGAGAACAGACGGAGATGAGGGAGGATCCGGCGAGAACGGCTAAAGCAACAAAGAGCGATGCTTGGCCGTCGTTCAGGTAGAATTCCAGCCCAGAGTCTCTCTCTAGCAGGCAGAGCATCCCGAAGAGAAGAAAGCCAATTGCTAACCAGAGTAAGAGTTTCACTCGTCGACTTTGTAAAGGTGGAGTCGAGGTAGCAATTCAAAATTTGTTTTCCCTACGTTGGAGTCCAAGGGAGTTTAGCGTTCCGTAAGGCATTTTAGAGTAGCTGGACTGCAAGAAATAGGCGATGGAGTTCGTTAGAACTCCAACTCTTTTTCTATGAAGAACTACTTTCTCTTACTCCCGCTCCTGGCGATGGCGCATTTGACAGCGAAGCCCAACGTTCTTGTGATTCTTGCCGATGACTTGGGATACTCAGACCTAGGATGCTACGGTGGGCCGGTGGAGACGCCCCATCTGGATGCGTTGGCGAATCAGGGCACTCGCTTCACCAATTTCTACAATACTGCTCGCTGCTGGCCCACACGCACAGCCCTGATGACGGGTTACCATTATGTTCAGGTGGAGAAGAAGGCTACGAAGAGAACAATGTTGCCGAGTTATCTCAAGCCTTTGGGTTATCGTTCCTATCACAGTGGAAAGTGGCATGTGACGGGAACAAAGCCGATCAAGCATGGAGGCTTTGACCAGTCCTTCATGTCCGATAACTGGGATCGTTTTTTCACAGAGCAGGATAATTTTCTCAATGATGAGCCTCTGCCAGACGGAGGCCGTAAGGAGGGATATTATCTCACGACAGATATTGGTGAGCGAGCGACGGGCTTTCTTAAGGAGCATGCGGCGAGCTATGAGGAGAGTCCGTTTTACATGTATCTCGCTTTCACAAGTCCGCACTTTCCTTTGCATGCGCTTGAGGAGGATATTGCCAAGTATGAGGGGACGTTTGCTCACGGCTGGGACGTGGAGCGCGAGCGTCGCAATGCCAAGTTGAAAGAGTTGGGACTCTTGGATGTCAAGTATGCCGAGCGAGATGAAACTATCACCGCGAAATGGAGTCCTACGGAAAAAGACTTAAAGGAAAAAATTCATCCTGGAGAGCGTCGGTATGCGGTGGCTTGGGACGCTTTGTCCGAAGAGGAGAAGACCTATCAGGCGACCAAGATGGCCATTCATTGCGCGATGATTGATCGGATGGATCAAGAGATTGGTCGCGTGGTCGCTCAGCTGAAAGCGATGAATGCTTATGAGGACACTCTCATTCTGTTTTTCTCGGACAATGGTGCCACTAGTGAGCAGTTGAATCGAGGGGATAAGAATACCATCGGTTCGAGGTTGGGTTCGGCTGATAGTTATCTCTGTCTGGGGGCGGGTTGGTCGACGGCGTGCAATACTCCCTTTCGTCTTCACAAGCATTGGACCCATGAAGGCGGAATTGCGACGCCTCTCATTGCCCATTGGCCGAAGGGGTTGAAGGGGAAGGGGGCCATCGACCACACGCCGGGTCATGTGGTGGATTTGCTTCCGACGATTGTTGAGTTGGCTGGCGGGACCGTAGATTCAGGAAAGCAACCGGCGTTTCCTGGGGTCAGTTTGAAGGGTCTCCTAGAAGAGGGCAGCGCGCCCGCTCGTGAGTTCATTTATTGGAATCACCAGAAGAATATGGCTCTTCGGCAAGAAAATTGGAAGATCGTGAAGACTCCCTATATGGGAAAGGAGTGGCAGCTGTATGATCTCTCGAGAGACCGAGGAGAGGCGACTGACCTCGCGGAAGCGCAACCGGAGCGCGTCGAGAAGATGAGCGCGAAGTGGGAAGAGCTTACTGTTCAGTTTGGTGAAGACCGGAAACTTTAGGTCGGGGGTGCGTGGCGCCTGCTAAAAGGCAAACATGATTCCAGTTCCGGCATGGAAGAAATCGATGAGGGTTTCGTCGCCAGCTGTATTAGCATCTTGGTCGAGGGCCCAGGAGTAGGTGGCATGCAATGAGAGAGTGAGGCTTTCAGTGAGAGCGTAGTCGAGGGAGCTGGAGAGGGCGAGATGGTTAGCCCCGTCATGGCCATCACTTACGTAGCCTTGGTTCATTCCGAAGGTTCCCAAAACTCCTAAGGAGAGTTGGTCGGTGAGGTCGGAACTGCGATCAAGGGAGAGTTCCATAAAGGAGCCTTCAACCTCGAGGGAATAATAGGCGTTGAAGGCGATATTGAGCTCGTAGGGAAGCTCGCCATAACTGAGGCCGAAGCCGATTTCATTGTCTTGTTCCCTACCGGGAAAGAAGGAGGAGAATTCGAAGTGAGTCCAGCTGAGATAGTATTCGACGTCTCCAAGGTGGCCGATATAGGCCGCAGAGAGCTGGAGCTCGTCGTAGTTTTGCTCGGGGGAGATGCCGAACCAAGCTCCAAAGGCAAAATGCTCATAGCCAAGTTCGAAAGCGGTGGTGAGCAGGGAATCACCGTCTAGTCCGTCGCGTCCCTCTGTAAAATAGCGGCTGTCGTATCCCTGGTGGAAATGACCGGTCAGGACTTCGTGGGCATGAAGTGGACGGAGAAGAGAGTTGGGTTCGATTTCGTTTTCCCGACCAGAGAGGAAGGAAGAGGCAAGTATCAGTGGCAGAACGATGTTTTTCATGTCGATGTGCTATTTTTAGTTGAGTTGAAAAGGGATGGGGACCACGACTTGGTGGGTGACGGCTTGTCCGAGACCGTTGCGAGCGGGGGAGAAACGCCAGCGTTTGACGGCGGCTAAGGCGGTTTTGTCCAAGGAAGTATGGCCTGAGCTTTGGCTGACGTAAGCTGATGATACTTTGCCTTGGGCAGAGACTGTGGCGGTGATGCGGGCGGTTCCTTGCAGTCCTGCTTTTCGAGCAGAAATGGGGTAACTTGGGATTTTTTTGCTAATGACCGAGGGCGTGGTCGCGACTTTGCTTGCGAGAGCTTGTCTCTGTCGGGAGGCAGTCGCTTCTTTTGCTAACGCTTCTTGCTGGCGCTTCTTTGCTGCGTTGAGAGAGGCAAGTTCTTGTTGCCTACGTGCCTTCTCAGCCGATTCTCTGTTCTTTCTTTCGGCGAGGAGGCGTGCTCTCTCTGATTCTTCGGCTTGTTTTCTTAAAGCTTCGGCCCGAGCAAGAGCTTCTTCTTGGGCAATTTCTTGAAGGCGGTCATCTTCCTCTGCCGCGAAGGCAGCGAGGAACTCGAGGTGACTTGTCGATTGGGTGCTGAGAGTCTGGCTATCTAGAGCGGACTCTTGGGGTGAGTTCTCAAGTTGGGACTGATGAATGGGGAGGCTTGCGGTGGCTTGATTTTCTGGAGGGATTGGTTTTGGGATGAAACGCTGCCTCTGGACAACGGTCTTTTCCGTCTCCTCAGGTTGGCTAATGGCAGGGGTGGCCACTACTTGGACGGGAAGACCTGCGGTCGCGAGGAACTCGACGATGGGGAATAGAAAAAGTGCAAGTATGCCTGCTCCAACAGCGAGACTTGCAATCACCGTCGAGGAAACTCCGACCGCCAAGACCTTGCGCTCCTGCACTGGCGGCAAGGGGGCTGGGTGGCTAGGAAGCTGAAGCTTTTTCGGTGGGCTCATGCAGTGCGGTCTCGGCGCCATAATACGACCTTTTTAAGGTGGCGCAAGTGTTGGCGAGCTTGATAGACGGCTAATGCTCCGCGATATCGACCTTGAAGAAGGCTTTGGTCTGGCTCTCGTCTACGAGACTGTAAGTCAGGTATTTGTAGCCTGGAGGGGGGACTGGAAGTCCTTCTGGGTTGCCGATGGGCTTCAGGGTGGTGCCCCACTTCTCCATGTCGATGGCCGTTTGGGGACCGTAGGTTAGTTCTTTGGTCAAGTATCCGGTCTCTGTTCTCCAGCCACCGAGGCGGATGAGGAAGGAGATCGAGTAGGTGGCATTTTCGCCTTCGCCCGAAATATTCAATCGGGGCGCTTCTCCCTCGTCGGGAGTGCCGTCCCAAGAGCCGAAGGCCATGGCCAGAAGGGACTCCTCGCTGCGTGATTCGGAGGCTTCTGCGGTGCCGGGAAGGCTACCGGTTCGAGTGAACTCAATCCAGTTGAAGTTGATGCCGTTGCCCACGGTTTCGACTCGCAGAACTTGTTCGCCGCCACCGGTAAGCGTGATACCGGTAAGGGTGGTGGAAGACCAGTTGGAAGGACCCCCAGTGTCGGGGATATCGAAGGTGGCGAACTCTGCTCCACTGAGCGAGACGCGGAGGTCGCCGGGGTTAGCTTCGCCTGCGGCAGTTCTCACCGTGACGGAATAAATGCCAGGTTCTGGGACGACGGTGTATTCGACCCACTCATTGGCATCGAACCAACCCAAGCTGAAGGAACCATCAATGTCGCCTGAGGCTTCAATGTCGACGCCGTCACTGCGATAAGCACCGGTGAGGTTGGCGAGTTCGTTATCTTGGTAAGCAACGCCCTGACCTCCGAGGTCGTAGTTCTCGGCCTGAATGCGGCCGGGGAGCATAGGCGCGACTTCGAGGAAGGAGCGCTGGGTGACTGGCTCACCGCCACCGCCGGTGGTGTTTTCACTGAATTCGATCCAGTTGAGGTTGTAGGGTCCACCGATGTATTCGAGACGGAGGACGGCTGCGCCACTTTCGGTCACTGAGACGTTCTGGAGAGAGGAGTCTTGCCAAGAATACCAGTCGCCAGTTCCTGCTACCGTGATGATGCCAAGCTCGCGGTCGTCGAGAAGAACGCGGATGAGGCCAGGGGCGACTTCAGCACTCGCGATACGGGCGGTGATGTCGTAGTCGCCGGGAGTGACGTTCACGGTGTATTCGGTCCATTCGGTGTTCTCGATCCAGCCGATGGAGAAGGTGTTGTCGCTATCGAAGGAGTTCTCGAGGTCGACGCTGCTGGCGCGATAGGCTCCACCAATGTTTTCAGGGTCGAGGTCGAAGATGGCATCTCCGCTTGGGCCTTCGTCAAAGTCTTCCGCTTGGATGCGTCCAGGGAGGTTGGCCGCGATGCCGCCGAAGGGAGTTTGGGTGCTAGCTGTGCCGCCACCGCCACCGGTGCCACCACCTTCGACGGAGCCAGGTGCGACGAAGTCGATCCAGTTCAGGTTGTAGGAGGCTCCTTGAATTTCGAGTCGGAGGGTTGCGGTATTGTTTCCCGTGATGGTGATGTCGGGGAGGACGAAGCTTTCCCAGTTATACCAACCTCCGGTGCCGGCGATGTCGATGACTCCGAGTTCGGCGCCATCTAACAAGACACGAAGGGAGCCTGGGGCCCCGAACTCACTGGCGGCGCGAGCCACGATGTCCCATGTTCCGGGGCTGAGTTGAACTGAGTAATGGAGCCACTCGCCATCTTCGGCCCAACCGATGTTCGGGGTGCCGTCTGCGTCATAGGAGTCTTCCAAGTCGACGCCAGTGCTGCGGAAGATACCGCCGACATTATTACTATCCACGTCGTAGTATGAGGTTCCAGCTCCTCCGGTGTCGAAGTGCTCCGCTTGAATAAGAGAGGGGAGAATGGGGCGAGTGCCACCGTAGGCGAGACCTGGGTTGGTGACGGGGTTTTCCACTGTCCAAGTGAAGCTTTGAGAGGCGCTGAGAGGACCATCGGTGACAGATACGGTCACGTTTGATGTTCCCGCAGTGTTTGCGGAGCCGCTAATGATTCCAGTCAGGGAGGAGATGTTGAGGCCGGCAGGAAGTCCAGTTGCGCTGAAGCTCAGAGGGTCGCCATCTGGGTCGTTGGCGCTAAGGGTGAGCGAGACGGATTCGTTGACTTCGCTCACTTGGTTGTCGATGGCGGCCAAGTTGGGGCCGGTATTGCTGCCGCCTTCGATGGTCCAAGTGAAGGTGCGCGAGACTGTGCTCCAGCTGTCGCTCACAGAAACGGTAACGTTAAAGACTCCGCCCACACTCGCGGTGGTTCCACTGATGCGACCGGTATTGCTATTGATACTGAGGCCCGTTGGCAAGTTGCTGGCGGAATAGGTGAGGGGATTACGATTGGGGTCGTTCGCAGAAAGTTGCAGCGACACCGTGCTTTCGGTAGCCGAATTACGATTGCCGGGATTGGTCAAAGTTGGGGCTATGGTGTCTCCCTCGGTGAGAGTGAGGAACTGATTGGCGGAGATGTTGAAGGCGGTATCGACCACGCCTGAAGGCCAGCGCACTACGAGTTTGTCTGCGATAGCGGTGTTGCCCATCCCGAATCGTTGTGAGAAGGAGTTAGTGATACCGTAGCCTTCACCGGAACGGACTTCGCGCATCTGAATGCCCCATGGACCGTGGAGTTCTAGGACTGCTCCCGAGGCGAGTTTGTTACTGGTGCGGCCATTCAAGGTCACGGAGAGAAAGCCATTTCCGTTGTTGTTAGAAAGGAAGAGTTGGTCAGGTTTCGTCGATTGGGGAGTGTTGTAGAGCCGAGCGTAACCCGCATAGATATCAGGGAAGCCATCCCGGTTCAAATCACCTACGGCGGCTGATTCCATGGCGGATGAGGTAAAGGGATTACTGATTTGGGTGAAGGTCCCGTCACGGTCGTTCATCCAGATGCCTTGCTGAGCTCCGGTGAGTAGGAGGTCGATCCAGCCGTCGTTGTTAAAGTCGCGGAAGATGGACTGAATCACGTTCCAGTTCACGCTGATACCGCTGGTTGAGGTGACTTCGGTAAAGGTGCCGTTGCCATTGTTACGCATCATACGGCTCGCTTCGCCATGATTTCCGATAAAGCAATCGAGGTCGCCGTCGTTATCGATATCGGCAAAGTCAGCGGTCCAGCTTTGCGCTCCGTCAGCGAGACCGGCTGCGGCCGCCACTTCTGTGAAGCTGCCATTGCCGTTGTTGCGGAAGAGTTGATTGATACGTCGTGGATCGGTGCGGCTACTCACGCCACCACGGCACTTGGAAATATACATGTCGATATCGCCATCTCCGTCGTAGTCGGTCCAGACGATGCCGTAGTTTCCTGAGTTGTCACTGGCAGGGGAGGTGGCGGTATTAATGAGAGAGGGGTCGTAGACGAGGCCGCCGTTACCGGTGTTGCGGAAGGGAGGGTTGCTGCCGACATCGTGGAGGGGGAAGAGGTCGAGCCAGCCATCGTTGTTGATGTCGGCGAAGCTCACCGCTTGAAGGAAAACGGTCGGGCTGCTGAGGGTGCTTTTGGCAAAAGAGGTTCCGGAGCTGTTAGAGCGCTGGTAGTGGAGGCCGTCGAAGTAGCCACCCGAGATGATGTCGGGATAGCCGTTGTTATCGGTGTCGCCCACGGCGAGTCCCCATTGGTTGGTGCTGCTGGGAGCGCCAAGTGAAAGGGAGCTGAAGGTGCCGTTCGCGTTCTGGTAGTCGACGAAGAGATTCTTGGCATTGCGAAGGCGAATGATGTCGTCGCGTCCGTCTTGGTTCATGTCAACAACGCCCATCGCGACTCCGCTGTATGAGGTTGGGTCCGCAAGAAGGTTGGAACTGTTAGAGAAGGTGATGGAGTTCGAAGAACTGGCTGCGGTCACTACGACGCGAATGGTGGCCGCCTGCGAGGCTGAGCCTGTGGTGTCCGAGATTTGGTAGGTGAACTGGTCGTTTCCAATGAAGCCGTTGGCAGGAGTGTAGGTCACCACACCATTGCTTGCCCATGATGTGGACCCATTGGCAGGCGTGCTGGCTTGCAAGAGAGAGAACGAGTCGCCATCGACATCGCTGTCATTGGCAAAGGCATTGATGGCCACTGAATTGCCGGTCTGGGTGAGACCTTCATCATCGTTGGCGAGGGGAGGATTCGAGTTTCCGCCAGTGGAAGTATTGAGAGTCATGATCCACTGGTTCAGCGTTGTAACTGCTTCGGTATGGATCAGGTTTCGGCCGATAGGTGGCATTCTGTGGACGTCGACGGTGTCCATGCGCCGATAGAGAATACTTCTAGCAGGATCCTGCGGGGTGATGACGTGAGCTCCACTGATGCCAAGGTCATAGAGCAAGGAGCCGTAGATAAGACCGGTATTTGGCAATGAGGTCGAAAAGCGGAGGTCGAAACCGGTATTGAGGCCACTGGCTGGGTTGTGACAATTGGAGCAGTTCGCCGCGAGATAGGAACGCATGCGTTGTTCGAGAGAAGCGGTGGCATCTTCGACATCAACTCCAGCGGAGTAGTTTGCAGCGGGTTGGATACTAGTGGTGAAAAGGTTCTCGTCATTCCAAGCTTCGAGTTGATTCTGAAGGGAGCCGCCACCGGGGTAAGTGATGTTGCCGTTGAGCTGCCAAGTGTTCACTCCGAGAAAGACACCTGAGCCTAAATTGTGGCAAGAGCGGCAATCTTGACGACCGGGATAGTCCCAAGTTTGGCTGCTGATAGAGCCATCCGCGTTGGTGATGTTGATCGTGTCGCTGGCTCCGTCCGGCAGAAGGTCGGCCTCACTGCCATCAGCACGCCAGCGGTAGGAGACACCGTAGAAATCTCCGTTGCCAATGGCTACCAGAAAGCGGGTCTCAAGGCGGCGGAGTTCGTTGGGATTGTTCGCGTTGGTAGAGAGTTCAAAGTGCTTCACTGCCACGGTGCCTACCGGAAAGGTCCAGGGAGCGTCGGGGTTGAAGACCACTTGCTCGCCAGCGCTGTTACGGTTGCCGTCAGATGGTATGGCAATCCAGCGCTTCTTACTGGCCCCGTCAGACCAGAGGGGGGAGTTGACTTCATAGGGAACAAGGCCCGAAGCTACGGTGAGACTGGCTAAATTACTGAAGGCTCCAGTGGCAGAGAGAGTTGCGGGTGGTTGAGCCCCTCCATTGGTCGGATCAGTTACGGGCATGATACCGTTGAGATAGGCTCCAATAGGTGCAGAAAGAGTGGAGGTGGGGGAGGTGTAATCGACCGTCAATGTCACTGCTGCGATGCTGTTGTCATTTCCGGTGTCGTTGTAGTCTTCGCTAAATGCGAAAGTGAAAATTCCTGAAGCATCGCCCGATAAGCCGCTGGCGGTCAGGTTGCCACTATCCCAGCTGCCAGCGCTATTGGGAAAGATCAAATCGGTCCCGAAGTCCCAGCTTGCGATATTACCAGAAGGATCGGTGATGGTGAGATCGATTTCGCTGCGATAGCTTGGTGCTACCGCGGTGCCGTTGGTTCTCACGGTAATCGAGTTGATTGTCGCTCCCGCGGGGATGAGGGCGCTGGTATCAAACTGAAGACTTACTGCGGTTACTCCGTCAGTTGCCCAAGGTGCGCTATTGTTGCCGTCCGCATCGCTGGAGACAGCGCTCGGATTCGTGAATTGGGCCGTTGCGGCGGCGCATTCGAGAGCGGGCAGGATCGTGCAGAGCACAAAGGTGCAGAGTTTGAACATAGGAACTGGGGATAATCAGAGGAACAGTTTTCCTTCGGGCAAGAGCGTGAGCTGTGCCCGAAAGGGCGGCCACTTTATAAAAATTCAGTAAGCCAAACAACTAATTTTTAAAGAAAATACGCTGATATTACGGTATTTTTAAAAACAATGCCTCTGAAGTCAATATTCTGCTGCTGTCTGGTCTCTGTAAAAGGGGTTTTTGTTACGGTAACTTATTGATTACAAGTGATTTTTCCCATCCGGTGATGGTGAGCTCATCATTAACTCCACATTGAAACTTTAAGGGGTCCTGAAGGCCGACGGTTCGCTTTTTCGGAGGATTTTGGTATCGGTCAGTGTCGCTGACATTGATGAGCTGGTTGTTTTCAATCGTGGCTTGACCGCTTTCGTCGTTGCGCATCAGGGGGCGACTTTGGCCGATACACTTCACAAGGTTGTCGCGAACGGTGATGTTGCTGAAATCACTGCCTTCATCGAAGCCAAAGAGTCCGTCCTTCCGTGGAGTGGCGGTAGTGCGGGTGATGATGTGATTGTTTCGAATTTCCAGGTGGCCGAAGGAGCGTTCCAGCCACATCACCCCGCGGCCGGGATTGCTCACGAGGTTATTATGAAAGCTCGCCGGACCAGGTGAAGGTTTCCCTCCAAAGGCCGAGATTAAATTGCCGCTGTCGTCATCGAGGGGAAAGTCGAAGAGGTTGTGGTTAATTTCGACCCCATTACGCGGGAACTCGATGGCATAGGAGGTGGTGAAGTAGTTGTGGTGAATATGAAAGGTGCGTCCACTTTCGGGGACGGGGCCACCTTCATGTTTCGGAATCGAAATGACACCTCGGCAGATGTTGTGATGAATTTCCACGTCCTGGTCATTCTCGAAGGGGAACTCGATGGCGAAATTTGCCTCAATGGTATTGTGATGAATGTTGAGGCGCCTTCCTTGTCGTCCTTTGATTCCGTAGTAGTGCTCGTTGGGAGCGGTCTTCGTTCTGAGAAAGCGGTTGTGGCAAATTTTGCTATCTTTGATCCAGATTACGAAAATAGCTCCTCCGGTAATGCCGCCATCGATGCCGGGTTTGCCTTTTTGCCAGCGCTGTCCGGTATCGACAAAGGTGCAATGCTCGATAAGTGCCTGGCTGGTGGAGTAGGAACGAAAACCGCTGTAGAGAAAATCCTCCAAGTGTAGGTGATGAAGGTGAAGGTTGGAATTGTTCCAGCCATAGATGGCGCCGTGCAATTGGGGGCCGGTCAAAGTGAGGTGGGAGATCTCGATATCAGCGGCCTTATCGGTGAGATGAATCAGGTAGCCTGTCTTGTCGAACTCACTGAAGTTGAGCTCGGGGTCGGGGAGGGTTGCGGGGTTGCCTTTCCACTCAGGCCTGTGTGTGATGATCGTCTTTCCTTCGCCAGCGCCTTGCAGGTGGATTCCACTCTTTAAAAGTAATGGCTCTGAAAGCTGGAAAGTCCCCTCTGCCAGTTCGATAGTGGATGCTTCGGGGGTGGCCGCTGCTGACTCCACGGCAGAAACCAGTTCGGAGACAGTTTCGACCGCCGCTCGGCAGCTCAGAGAAAGCAGTGCTGTTAGCAGGGCCGCAAGAAAGGGATTCATAGGTATACCTTACTTCTCTCGCGCTGGTTTCTTGCACGGAAGGCTGGTTGCTCGCCTCTGTGAAATCGAGATGATTTTTGTTTTCGTTCGATAGGTAGCTGGCATTCTTAGGGTATGAAGCTCATGATGAAACACGGTCTCTTTGCGTTGATGGTCGCCAGCTCCTTTGGTATGGCAGAAGAAAAGTCGGATGAGGCGGTTTGGCAGTCGCTCTTTGATGGCGAGACTTTAGCAGGTTGGACCAACGGAAAGGGAGAAGCTGTCGAGGAAGGCAATTGGGTGGCGGAAGGCGGAGAGCTCACTCGAAAGTCGGGGGGATCCGGCTCGCTTCATTCGGCAAAGGACTATGGTGATTTTGATTTTTCCTTCGAGTGGAAGATATCGGAGAAAGGGAACTCGGGGGTGAAGTATCGCCTGACCAAGTTCGATGGTAAGTGGCTAGGATTGGAGTATCAGGTTCTTGACGACACGAGTCATCCCGATGGTAAGAATGGACCTATCCGGCAATCGGCAGCGCTCTATGACTTGAAGCCTGCGAGTGAGGCCAAGGTCTTGAAGGCTGTTGGAGAGTGGAATCAAAGTCGTATCATGGTGAAAGACGGAGTGGTCACCCACTTCTTGAATGGTGAGGAAGTAGTGCGTCTTGAGATTCCTTCTGAAGAATGGAAGGAGCGCTTTGGTAAGAGTAAATACAAGAAGACCGAAGGCTTCGGCGTGAATGCACGGGGCTATCTCCAATTGCAGGATCACGGTGACGTGGTCTCCTACCGCAACCTCAAGATTCGCGAATTTTAAGGGAGCAGGGACATTCCTGTCCCTGAGTCCATATCCTCTCTCAAGGACAGGAATGTCCTTGCTCCATTTTGAGCACTTCCTCCCACTGGCGCCTACGGCTCCTGAACCTCGCCCTCATGGGTTGGGTGACGGGATTCTGGTGGGCGCGCGGCCGCTGGGAGCATGACCTCTGGTTGCAATGGGTAGTTCTTCCTTCCTTCGCGCTCAATGCCGATCGCATCTGGCCGCTTTGGAAAGAGTGGTTTGGCCACTTCGGGGGCGGTATCCACAAGAACCTTTGGTGGTTTGGTCTCTTCTCGCTCATTGAGTGGCAATTCTGGGTCACGGGATTTCGAACTGGTGATTGGTGGGGCGGGGCCGGTAGCGGGAAAGACTTCGTCGTGCTGACTGTTATCATCAGCACTTTGGCTCTCATTGGAAATAGCCCTCCTTCTCGCAATCGCCTCTGGCTCTCGGCAGTCGCCATGGCCTCCCTCGCCGTGGTGGTGAGTCTGGTGCTCTTTTATCAACAGTATGCGATTTCGGAACAGCGCTTTCGACTGGTCTGGCGTTACGAGCCTGGTTTCAATGCGGTGACGACGGGGATTCTGATTGGATTTGCTCTCGTAGCTGGTTGGGGGCCATGGGCTCGCCATGATAAGATTCCAGCTTGGGTGCGTTATTTAGTTCTGCTCGTGCTTGGGTTCACCTTGGCAGCGAGTGAGTCGAGAGGGGCGCTTCTTGCTGTCGTGGTAGCAGGTGCGGTCCATTTCGCGAAAGGCGCCTTTTTCGAGAAGAGTCCTTTTCAGCTGCGTGTGGTTCCTATTCACACGCTGCAAAGCCTGCTGGCCTCGTTCGCGGGCTTTCTCGTCTATTGGTTCCTAGCTCTCCGCATGGGGCAAGCGGGCGGGGGAGATCTCGTCAATCGCGGTTCTGCTGGCCGGACCGATGTTTATCGAGAGTATCTTTCACAGCTTTCGGTTTCGGACTGGATTGTGGGCAAAGGTCATGTTCCCAGTCTGCCTCCCGAGGAACTCGGTTGGGTGGTGCACCATCCTCACAGTGCATATTTAGGACAACTGGTTGGATACGGATTTTTAGGGACGGCGGTCCTTGGAGTCGTTTTGGTCTCAGCTCTTTGGAAAATCCGTCGCACTCCCGAGCTTTCTCTGGTCGTGTTTGGCCTCGTTGCTTGCTTGTTCGACGGTGGCCAAATTTTCACAGCACTCAGCCTCGCTCGCTGGGAAACCTTGGTTGTCCTCATCCCCCTCGTCATCGCTGTTAGCCGGACCGCGAGTGCCCGCACTCGTCCTGCCGGATCGAAAAATTCTTCATAAATCTTATACTCCTATCGTTACCGACCCTCCATTCTCGACCTTCATCCAGGAAGTCACTGGCGCATCTCGCTTCGAAGTTGAAGAGGTGATGCAAGAACTTTGGAGCGGCTACGGTCAGATCCTTCGTCTTCGTCTGCATGGTTGTGAACATCAAACCGTTGTCGCTAAATTCATCGACCTTCCCTACAAGGCCCATCACCCCCGAGGCTGGAGCACTAATCTTTCCCATCAACGAAAAGTTCGGTCCTATGAGGTGGAAAGTCACTTCTACCAAAACCAAAACGGAGCCTGCGATGCCCATTGCCGTACTCCTCAGCTCCTAGGGAGCCTACAAGACGGGGAACAAACCCTCCTCTTGCTAGAAGACCTTGACGCCTCGGGTTTTCCTAACCGACTTACTTCTCTCACCTTTGAGCAAGTGAACCTCTGCCTGAAATGGCTCGCGGAATTTCACGCGACCTTTCTGCAAGAGAATCCTTCTCCACCTGCTGGTCTCTGGGAAACAGGAACCTACTGGCACCTCGCTACCCGTCCTGATGAACTCGTTGCTCTAGATGATGAGGCTCTCAAAGCTGCCGCCCCCGCCATTGACGCGGCCCTCAGCGAAGCACGATACCAAACCCTTGTTCACGGCGACGCTAAACTTGCCAATTTCTGCTTCTCCCAAAATGGCGACCAAGTCGCTGCCCTCGATTTTCAATACGTCGGTGGGGGTTGCGGTATGAAAGATGTCGCTTACTTTCTCGGCAGTTGCCTCGACGAGGAGGCCATCGAGCAACAAGAAAGTGAACTTCTCGATAGCTACTTTTCTTTTCTCACAAAAGCTCTCTCACGTCGTCGGTCCACCTTGGACCCTGCGGCCCTCATTACTGAATGGCGGAGCCTTTATCCGTATGCTTGGACCGATTTTCATCGTTTCCTTAAAGGCTGGTGTCCGACTCATTGGAAGTTGAACAGCTATAGTGAAAGAATGTCCTGTGAAGTTTTGGATGACCTCTGAGGGCGGAGGCAAGAGTTTCGAAATCCACGATAAAATCGCGAATCTAGCATCTATCCACCTTGCCTTCTTTCTTGGTTGCCTTCGTTTTCGCGCATCTCTTCCAGTAGACTATAGGAAGTCGAGGAGAAGTCCGTTTTTCTTCACGGCAAGACTTGAGAGCGCGCGGGTAGTAAAGGAGGGTTCGAGGGTGTGGACGGGGTATTTATCGAGAATCTGCGGGCCGATGAGGTTGATGAGGCCGCGAGCTGGTTCGGTGTAGCTGCTCGCGAGACCTTGAAGATTGAGCTCCTCCAGAACAGGCTCCTTGAGATAGATTCCATTGTCAGCTGGATTAAACCGGAGGCCGCAGGCGAGTTGGCAAGTGCCAGAGGTCGAGCGACCGGCGATATCATTGAGGATGCTGAGGCCGGTCTGTTGGCTCAGTTGGTTCGCTAAGCCTGCGTTGGCGGTGAGGCCGAGGCGGACCTTGTTCTGTTCTGGAACCATCGCGAGGGAAGGTTGGCTCAGGCTCACTTGTCCAATGCCGGAGTACTGGCGGTTGAAGGGAAAGTGAGGAAGGAGGCGCGATAAAAGGGAGCTGGAGTTTACGAGATAGTTGCTCTGCAGAGCGAGATTGGCCAAGTTATTGAGGCCAGAACAAGAGGGGAGAGCTAACGGTGCAGCCATGAGGGGAAATCTGCGGAGGAATTGTTGGCGATTCATGCTTGATTGGAGGGTGGCGTGAAATGAGTTGCTTTGCAATTCGGGGTTGTGACCTGAAGGGAGAGGTGTGTCTGTTCAGAGCTCAAATGAGGTGGGCTTTTAATAAGCTTGAGGGGCGTTTAGAAAAGTAGCATCCGGTTATAATGGGCGGTTTTTGGGAGGTGGTGTTTGCTGTTGGCATCCGAAAGGACAACAACATGATGAACAACAAAGTAAAATTATTGGCCTCGGCATTTGCTGGGGGTGGTGCGGTAGGTCTTAACGCGCAGGAAGTGTCGGCGGGAGCTGAAGAAGCTTCCGGTGGTGCAGGAATCGATGTCGGTGGTGCGGTGGTGAGTGAGTATGAGGCGGTTTCGTCGCGACTCACGGAGCTGGCGGAGACCCCGGAAGGTCGCGAGACGGCGGCTTCGATGCTGGAGTGGATCGACAAGGTGGAGATGTTTCACCTTCCCTGGATCAACTGGGTGCTGGTGGCGGCGGGAGTGGCTCTCTTTGGAAGCCACCTAGGTCAATTGATTCTGGGTAAGCTCTGGGTCGGTATCAAAGGCGGTGGTTGGAGTGTGACCGAGACTCTCAACGATGCCTTGGTGGCAGGATTCGCGCTGCTGGCTTTGCCGGTGGTGATGACGATTCCGATAGGGGCGGATTCCTTTGTGGACCGTCCGCTGGCGGTGATTTCTTCGGTAGGAGTGGGTGCGGTGTTCGCGCTGATTCTTTACTTCCATGGCGTGAGACAGGAACGTCTCGCCGCTGATGGGATGGCGAAGAAAGTGAGCAAGAAAGCCTCGACGAGTGAGGCTACAGCTTAGTGGGAAGGATTCTAACAACGTGCAAGAAGCGGCAGGGGTGTCGCTTCTTTTTTTGTGGGATCGGCTCAGTTGGGCGGACTAAAAATGAAGAGCCCGTGAGGGGCTGCCCTCAACTGGTGGCATCTCAAAGTGGCGTGGGCCTCTTGTCCGCGAAGGTGCCTTCAGCCGTCTCGGTTGAAGTAGAATTGGACCCCGGCAGGATGCCGGGGTTGACCTTCGTGGCCCAGAGGGCAACGCCACGATTGAAGTGCCGTTCGACTTTCTTTACGCGAGTAGCTCGGTGATGACTTTGCCTCCGAATTGACTGAGTTGTTTGTAGCGACCGGCGTGGAAGTAGGTGAGCTTGTTGTCGTCGAGTCCTAACAGATGGAGAAGGGTGCAGTGGAAGTCGCGGATGGGGTGTTTGACATCGACGGCTTCGGCGCCGAGTTCGTCGGTGGCCCCGACGATGGCTCCGGGTTTGACACCGCCACCGGCCATCATCATGGACATGGCGTTGGCGTTGTGACCGCGACCGATGGAGTAGACTCCGCCGCGTTTGTTGTTGTCAGGGGTGCGGCCGAATTCGCCGGTCCAGATGACGAGAGTGTCTTCGAGCATTCCGCGTTGCTTAAGGTCTTTGATGAGGGCGGCCATGGGACGGTCGACACTCTTGATGCGGGAGCTGTGACCGCGTTCGAGGTAGTCGTGGCTGTCCCAGCCACCGGAGAAGATTTGCACGAAGCGAGTTCCTTTTTCGACGAGGCGTCGAGCCATGAGGCATTGGCGACCGAAGTCGGCGGTGTGGTCTTCGTTGAGGCCATACATTTCCTTCATGTATTCGGGCTCGTCATCAATGGCGACGACATCGGGAACCTCCATTTGCATGCGGTGGGCGAGTTCATAGGACTCGATGCGGGCCATGAGGTCGGCGTGCTCGGGGTGTTGGTTGGCGTGCTCTTTATTAAGATAGCCAAGAGCGTCGAGGGCGGCGCGCTGATGGGCGCGGCTTTTGTAGCTTTGAGAGTCGAGGTCGAGGATGGGGGAGCCGGTGGGGCGGAGGGCGGTGCCTTGGTGGTAGGCGGGGAGGAAGCCGTTGGACCAGTTGCGAGAGCCACCTTGGGGGAGGGCGTTCTCGGTCATGACGACGTAGCCGGGAAGGTTTTGGTTACTACTGCCCAAGCCGTAGGTCGCCCATGCACCCAAAGCGGGGTCGGCGCCGAGTCGGCTGCCGGTGTTCATGTGGAAGAGGGCTTCGGGGTGGTTGAGGGATTCAGCTTGGCAACCGCGGTAGTTGCAAAGCTCGTCCACGATTTCAGGGTCGCGGAGGTATTGGAACTCGTCACACATTTCGATGCCGGATTGGCCGACTTTGGAGAAGCCGAAGGGGCTGCCAACGAAGAATTTGAAGCCGGTGTGAAGGGAACCACCAAGTTGGGATTCGGTTTTGTGGAGCTGGGTGAGTTTAGGCTTGGGGTCGAAAGTATCCATGTGGCCAGGACCGCCTTCCATGAAGAGCATGATGACGTTCTTGGCTTTGGCGGGGTTGAGCGGAGACTGAGGTGCCAATGGATTTTGCAACATCGAAGGAGCCGCGTCTTTGGCGAGCATGTCGGTCATGGCGACGGAGCCAAGGCTGGCACCGAGGCCGTAGAGGAACTCGCGACGGCTAGAAGCGCTTGAGATGGGGCGGGAGCAGATTTGATGGATCATGATGAGAGGTGGTTTGGTTTTTGACGGAAAAGTGGGGCGGCTTGAAAAGCCACACTCCCGATTCCTAGTAGAGGTGGACGAATTCGTTGCTGTTGAAGAGGACGAGGCAGAAGTCGGCGAGGGCCCGGGTTCCGGGGCTAACTTCATGAGCTTGCGTGTCGGGTTGGTAGTTTTCGAAGATGGGGAGTATCTCCTCGTATTGGAAGGGACTGCCGGAAAACTCTTCGATGAGAGTGCGGGTAATCTTGGTGGGATATTCGCGAGGAGTGGGGGTGGAATCCTGATGATACGCTTCCATCTCCTGAATATACTTCACCATCATCTCGCTTTCGTCGCCGGAAGGTTCGCGCCCGAGAGTGAGTTGGAAGGCTCGGTCTACCTTTTCTTCATGAGAAGAGGCTTCTTTCTCCAAGCGAAGTGCGAAGGCGATGGAGCGATCGGTCATCAGGTCGCTATTCATGAGAGTGAATGCTTGTGGTGAAACCGAGGCTTCATCCCGACCCGCGCAGGAGTCGTTGGGGTTGGGCTGGTTGAAGGTCTCCAAGAAGGGATCGGCCATTCCTCGCACCCGGTAGCCGTAGATGCTGCGGCGGTTGCGCTCCTCTGGGGTGGGGGAAGGAGTGTAGGCAGGGGCGAGGGAGAACTGAATCATGCGGGGCTGGAGGGCGACCTCCATATTGATTTCAGGGCGGCTGGGTAATCCTCCTTGTTCGTAGTTGAGCTCGCCGGTGATTTTGAGCATGCCATCGCGAATCTCTTCCGCGGTGAGACGGCGGATGGGGAAGTGAGCGAAGAGGTCGTTGTTAGGGTCTTGATTGGCGAGTTCCTTGAAGTTAGGATGACGGCTGGCCTGCTGGTAGGTCGCAGAGCTCATGATGAGGCGATGAAGGCGCTTGAATTGCCATCCGTTGGCGACGAAGTCGGCGGCAAGCCAGTCCAACAGTTCGGGGTGGGTGGGCTTGGCGCCTTTGACTCCAAAGTTGTTCGGGGTTCCGGCGATGGGTTTGCCGAAATGATATTGCCATACGCGGTTGACGATGGAACGCGCGCTGAGGGCGTTCTCGGGATTGGCAATCCACTTGGCAACGGCTAGGCGGCGGCCTTCAATTTCTTCGGGGACCTTGAAAGGGTCTTCTTCTGAACCTGTTGGTGAGGGAAGACCGAGAGGGCTAAGAACTCCTGGAGTGACGGGGTCGCCAGGAGCTTCGAGGGAGCCACCGGTTAGGATGGTGCTTTCGGGACGCCATTTCGTATTCGCCTTGGCGTTCATGCGCAGCTTGCGGGCGTTGAGGAACTTGAGGTCGGGACCGTTGTAGACGGATTGCACCCAAGGCTGGTAGCGCTCGAGGCGACGTTCCCAAATCCAAGCGTCTTGCTCGCGGACTTTGAGTTGTCCTTTTTCAACGTTGTCGAGGCCGACATGACGGGGCGGTTTTTCTTCGTCGGGAAGGTCTTTGCGCTCGTTGAGGCCGACATACTCAGTGCCGTTTTCTTTATACCAGTCGCGAGCGGCGTTCTCCTGTTTTTCTAGAATCGCGTCTTTCTTCTCGGTGGCGTAGGCGAGCAAGCGCTCGACCATCTGCTTGCCTTCTTCGAAGCCTGCGGTCTTCTCATCAGGGGCAAAGGGGGCTTTGCGTTCGGCGAGTTGGGTGCCCGCGAAGGCGGCGTAGAAACGGTAGTAGTCCTTGGCAGGAAGGGGGTCGAACTTGTGGTCATGGCACTTGAAGCAGCGCATGGTGGTGGAGAGGAAAGTCTGTCCCACCGAGTTGATGACATCGTCGAGATACATTTGACGGGCTTCAGGAACCTTCACCATGGCGGGGTCCCAGGGGCCCATGCGGAGGAAGCTGCTGGCGACTAACAACTCGGCTTCCTCGGAGGTGTAGTGGCCTTCTTGGCGGGCCTTTTGGTATTCTTCCCAATCGGGGGTGCGGGCGCGGAGGGACTGGTCGGCGAGTTCGTCGCCGGCGATTTGCTCAATGATGAATTGGTCATAAGGCTTGTCCTCGTTGAGAGAGCTGATCACGTAGTCGCGGTAGCGCCAGGCATTGGAGCGTTCGTAGTCGTTGGACATGCCGCCGGTGTCGGCGTAGCGGGCGACGTCGAGCCAATGTTGGGCCCAGCGCTCGCCATATTGAGGGCTGTCGAGGAGGCTGTCGATGAGGTCGGACCAAGCTTGCTGAGGATTGGATTCGGAGGCTTGTAAGAATTTCTCGGTTTCTTCGGGAGTCGGGGGGAGGCCGGTGAGGTCGAAGCTGGCGCGACGCAGAAGAGTGGTGAGGTCAGCGATGGGGGCTTTTTCAGCACCCGCTTCGTTGAGCTTCTCGTTGATGAAGGAGTCGATGGGGTGGGTCGCTTCGGGGCTGGGTTGAACGGTGTGGTCGAGAGGACGGAAGGCCCAGATGTCTTCGGGTTGATAGCGACGGTAGGTCCAAGTGTCGGCGAGTCCGCCGGAGGTGGTGATGATGACTCCGTCTTCGGTGACGGTGCGCTCGCGTTCGGCGAGGAAGATCTCTTCTTGGATGCTTTCGTCAGGCCAAGGGGCGCCGTCGTTGATCCATTGCTCGACGTGGGCGATTTGCTTTTCGTCGAGGCGGTCGTTTTCCTTAGGAGGCATTTCCCATTCTGGATCATCCCACTTGATGGTGGTCATGATGAAGCTCTTGGAAGCATCGCCGGGGACGACGACGTCGGTGAAGTTGTCGCCGCCCTTGAGGAGAAGTTCGCGAGTAGACATGTCGAGTCCGCCCTTGAGGTCTTCGTCGGGATTGCCGTGGCAGGCGATGCACTTCTCATGCAGAATGGGAAGGACCTTGAGGGTGAAGTGACGGTCAGCTTCCTCGAATTCAGCACTTGCGAAGGGTGCAAAAGAGGTCAGCGCGAGGCTGGCGAGAAGGGGTTTGGAAATAAGAGAATTCATGATCGGATTAGGGTTTGCCGGTTTCGTAGAGATTTTTGATTTCGTCAGAAGTGAGAGGGGTGGAAAAGAGCGCGAACTCGTCGATGGCTCCGTTGAGGTTGCGGACCGCGAAGTCGGGGTCTTGGCTGTAGGGCTCGCTCCAGTTACCGATAGAGGCAGCGCCGATGGAGACTTGGGGAACGATAAGCTCGGGGGCGAGTTGGTCTTGGCTGATTTGTTCGCCGTTGAGGTAGTGGGTGGTGGTGCCAGCGGAACTGTCGTAGACGGTGGCGATTTGGAGCCATTGTCCACTTTGCGCGGGGGTCCAGATAGGAGGGGAGTAGGCGATGTGTTTGTGTGGGCTCTTGTGGTCATGCTTCTTTACCGAAAAGAAGAGGCGACCGTCGTCCAGAATTTGCCAGTGAGGTTCGTTGATTTCGTGGCCATCGGTGAGGAAGAGGGAGTTGTAGTGGCGGTCGAGGCTATCGATGCGGACCCAACAGAAGAGAGTGAGGGCTTGGTGGGTGCCGGGAACATTGAGGCGAACGCGGCTGCCGGTGGGGCTGAAGTCGAGACCTCGGTCGCTCTGTCCCCAGCGATTGGAGGAGCGGGAGGCGCGGACGATGGTGCCGTTGTTTTCCTGAGAAGAGTTGTCGGGGAGAGTGCGGGTTCCAGTGCTTTCCATTGCGTAGTAGGCAAGGAGGTGGGGGTCGTGGCGCAGGACTTCGCTTTGTTGCTGCCAAGCTTGTCGGCGGGTGTCGCGGTTGCGGTCGAAGTCGAGGGTGTCTTCAAAAAGGTCGAAGTCGTTGGGTGTCTCTGCTTGTTTGCCGGCAGCTGTCCATCGGAGCTTGTCGCCGTCGAGGAGGTTTGCTTTTTGCGCGGACTTGGGGTGCCATTCGATTTCGCCCTCAAGGACTTGGAGGTCGTTGTGATCGGGAGTGACGTTCATGGCGAAGCGGGTGCCGAGGTCGACGACTTCGCCAGTGGAGGTGAGGACGCGGAAGCCGTGGGCGGGCTCGGGAACGTCGGCTTGCAGTTTCCCGCGATGAACGGTCATGGCCATGGCGGACTGGAGTTCGAACTCGGCTTCCCCTTCGATTACGATTTCAACGCCGCTGAAAAGTTCGAGTTTGGCGAGGCCTGACTTAAGTTTGAGGGGGCCGGTGGGGATGAGGTCGCCGCGTTGGATGGTGCGGTCAGCCCAAACGGCGTTGGAAGATTCGGCGAGAACGCCAAAGCCGGTAGCGACGGGTTCGTCGATTACGACGTTATTCTCTGAAGAGGGTTGGTTGCGATTGGGATCCATAAAGAATCCGATGGCGATGGCAGCTGCGGTGGCGAGTGTTCCTCCAAGAATCCAAATGCGTTGATGGTTTCCCCAGTCGGGACTTCTTTTGGTCGTGAGATGAGTGATGCTTGGGAGTTCTGAGTCAGAAGGGCGATGGCTTTCGAGCGCTTCCGTGGTGAGTCCATCATGAAGCTGAAGCCGTTGGTAATAGATTCGGCGTGCTTGAGGGTCGACGTGAAGCTGGGCTTCCAATTTGAGGAAGTCAGCCTCCGAGCAATCGCCATCGAGAACGGAGTCTATTAGTTGGGTGAGTTCGTCCGCTTTCATGATTCAGAGGTGAGAGTGAGTTTCCGCTCGATGCAGTGTTGGAGCTTATTGCGCACTCGATGGAGAGAGACTTTAAGGCCGCCCGCGCTACGTCCGATTTTTTTAGCGTAGACGGCGAGGGTGTTGTCTTCGAAGTAGCGGTTGAGAATAAGATCGCGCTCGCTGGCGCTTAAGCTAGCGAGGCAGTCCTTAAGTGCAAGTTGTCGGTCTTCGATATGCTGGGAAGCCTGGGGGACTTCTTCGGCAAAAACTTCTTCGAGCTCTTCGCTGAAGACGAGGCGTGAATCGCGAGCCTGCTTTTTGCGATAAGTGAGAACTTCGTAGCGTGCGATGGCAAAGGCCCAGGCTTTAAAGTTGGTGCCGAGTTCGAAGTCGGTGTGCTTTTTCCAAATCTTTGCGTTGGCCTGCTGGGCGACGTCGGAGGCATGACTGTCGCCAGGCATGAGTGACGCGACGTAGAGTCGAATCGCGCTTTGGTGCTCGGTGAGCAGCGCAACGAACTGGGCGTCGTGTTCTGGAGAAGGCTTTTCCACTAATGAATACCCCAACAAATGTGCCTTTCGGCTGCAAGGTTAACAAGGAGGGCACATTTTTTGAGGAAATCAGCGAAAGGAGAGGAAATAGGGGCCTCTTTGCTGACGTTTGGTCAGTGCTGGTCAAAGGAGCGGGAGTAAAATAGTGAGGATTTCACGACCTAGGATTGACTATTTGGCAGCTTCCTTCGTCCTATGAGCTAGTAATGATGAAACGTTGGTCTTTGATTGCGATGGCGGGTGCCTTGTTGGGGGTTGTTTCTTGTACGCCTATGGGGGGAACTTTTCAGGGCGGTAGTGGCGCGACGGGGAGTGGGGCTCGTTCAGGGATAGTCGCTGGGGGAGGAAGCGCTACTCCAGTCGGGACTGAGGGCTCGAGCGCTAGAGCGACGAGTGGTGATTTGCGGCAATTGCGCGAGCAGCGAGAGGGGATGGGGAGCGCGCAGGTCATCAATTCGGGTGTGGGGAGATCGGCCAGCGGAGGAGTGGGCTTAAACTCGGGAGGTTCTAGTCAGGGAGAGGGATACGAGGAGAATTTACCGCCTTTGCCTCCGATGAATATCGATTATCCGTATGCGATTCCGGTGCCAGGTCGGAAGGGTTGGGTCTTTAACCACTATACAAATCGACCGGTGGATGTGCGTGGGGTGGAGTCGGGGAGGTTGATTTATGATGAGCGAGATCCGGCGAACCGGAATTCTGATGGGACTTTGAAGCCGGTGGCGGAGATGCCGAATAAGTTTCGGGTGCCTTAGGGGGCGAGATGAATTTTGAACCGCAAAGACGCTAAGTCGCGAAGGACGGGCTAGGGCTTATTGAGAAGGGAGAGAGGCTAGGGCTTTGCTGATTCCGCATTGCTGCACTGTGTAGCTTCTGCCAGCCAAACTATTCTAAATCCTTCAAATTCATCGGAAAGCATTGCTGGGAACTTCGCAAATTCCTCAACCGAGACTGTAGCGTGAATTAGATATTCTCCGCCGGGATACGTACCAATAGAAAGGTCTAGGATTTTACGCTCCGAGACCATCGCAAGCCGACCAGCGGCCGTGTATGGGACGCCGATTGATTCTCGCTCGTAGGCGTTCCAACTCAACTTAACGTCACTGCGCTCCGAATCACTCAACGCGAGCCAATCCTCGTATTTTTTAACTATAATACCCATTTCTCTGTCGAGTGTTCTGCTCTGTAGGGGTTAGTCTGGCGAGATAGGCTTCGGTCGTTTTTTAGAGACCGAGCTCTTTGAGTTTAGGCTCGATGGCTTCGGCCCAAAGTTGGTAGCCGTCGGTGTTGAGGTGAAGGAAGTCGGGCATGATGTCCTCGCGAAGGAAGCCGTCTTCTTTGAGAAAGGCGTTGCTGATGTCGAGGTAGTGAACGTTTTTGTCTTTGGCGAGGCTGGCGATGTGTTGGTTGATGTCGACGTTGAGTTTACGCAAAGGGTTTTCGGGTTCTCCGCCCCGGGGGAACACTCCTAGGAGAAGAATCTGAGCCTGAGGGCAACGGGCGCGCACGATGGACACAATGCGGGTGATGCCGTCGGCGGTCTCGCTGGGGTCTTGCTGGTTGTGGCCGGTGTTGTTGGTGCCAATCATGATGACGGCAACTTTGGCCTCTTGCTGATTGCGCAGGTTGCCTCGGTCGAGGCGGTTGAGGACGTGTTCGGTGCGGTCGCCGGAGAAGCCGAGGTTGAGGGCTTTGCGGTTGGCGTAGTATTTATCCCAGACTTTCTTTCCGTTCTTCTCCCAGCCTTGAGTGATGGAGTCACCGATGAAGATGAGATCGTGTTTGGCTGAGGCTGCTTGTTTGTTTTTAGCTGCTTGGCGTTCTTTCCACCACTTCTGTTCGTTGCGATCTGAAGGAATGACGGCAGAGTGGGCGCGGTACTGAATGCGTGAGTCGTTGAGCTTGTTCTTCATCTCCGCTAAGATGGTGGCGTAAGCGGGATCGTCGTGGAGGGAGGTCATTTCGTGAGGGTCATTGATGAGGTCGAAGAGGTTGTATTCGCCAGTGCCGCTGAAGAACATGAGCTTGAAATGGTCCGTGCGAATACCGTCGTGAGCAGCCACTTGGTGGACGGCCTCGCCGTAGTAACGGTAGTAGAGTTGTTCGCGCCAATCTTTGGATGCTTCACCTGATTTTTTCAGCATGGGCACGAGGGAATGGCCTTGGAGATCGGAAGGAATCTCGGTGCCGGCGAGGTCGAGGAAGGTGGGGGCGTAGTCAATGTTTTGGATGAGGGCCTTGGTGGTGGTGCCGGGTTGGATGACGCCGGGCCAGCGGATGATGAAGGGCATCTTAAAGGACTCTTCGAACATCCAACGCTTGTCGTACCAACCGTGCTCGCCGAGGTAGAATCCTTGGTCGGAGGAGTAGATGACGATGGTGTTCTCGGCGAGGCCGCTGGCTTCGAGTTCGTCGAGGATTTGTCCGATGCCTTCGTCCATGGAGCGGATGGAGCGGAGGTAGTCCTTGATGTAGCGCTGGTATTTCCATTGCGTGATCTCCTTGTCGCTGAGCTCACCGGCTTTCATTTTGGCGAGAAAGGCTTGGTTCTTGGGTTCGTAGGCCGCGTCCCAAGCTTTCTTTTGCTCGTCAGTCATGCGGAGGTACTCGCCGTTCTTCAGGCGGCTACCGAAGTGGTCGGGATAGAGGTTTTCGCCATGGAACTTCATGTCGTGGCCCCAATACATGTCCTTTTCGATGCTCATGGTTTGCTCCTTGAGTGTTTTGCTACGGGTGGCGTAGTTGTCGAAGAGGGAGTCGGGTTCGGGGAAGGTGATGTCGTCGAAGAGGGTGAGGTGGCGTTCGGCAGGAGCCCAATTGCGATGGGGGGCTTTGTATTGCGCCATGATCATGAAGGGCTCCTTGGAGTCGGCCGACTTTTTGAGCTGGTCGAGGGCAATGGAGGTGACGACATCGTTGCAATGGCCGGGATAGCGCTTCTTTTGGCCGTCCATTTGCTTGAGGTCGGGGTTGTAGTAGGAGCCTTGGCCGGGGAGGACTTCCCAGTGGTCGAAGCCTACCGGGTCGGTGCCGAGATGCCACTTGCCAATCATGGCGGTGCGGTAGCCGGCTTCTTGCAGGAGGACGGGGAAGGTTTGTTGGTAGCCGTCAAACTGGGTGCCATTGTCGAGGAACCCGTTGAGGTGAGAGTGCTTGCCGGTGAGAATGCTGGCACGAGAGGGGCCGCAGATGGAGTTGGTGCAAAAGCTGTTTTCGAAGAGGAGTCCGTCTTTGGCGATGCGGTCGATGGACGGGGTGGGTGCGATTTCGTCGAGCATTCCGCCGGGGTAGGCTGAAATGGCTTGGCAGGCATGGTCGTCTGAGAAGAGGAAAAGGATGTTGGGGCGCTCTGCGGCCATGAGGGCGCTGGCGGAGAGAGACAAGGTGACGAAAGAGCGGATGAACGGTCGCATTCCAGAGGTTACGGAATGGAGAGAGGATTCCTAGCAGGATTTTGGTGGAAAGAGGCTTGATTACCGCAGACTCGCGGAGAACGCCGAGAAGCGCCGAGATTTTTTAATGAGCTTTTGGAGGGGAGGGTTTTTGATTAAACAGGGGTGATGAAAAGAGTGGATGTTTCGAAGGAGTCGTTGGATGCTTTGGCCCGGGCGGCGATTGGGATTCAGGGAAAAGCGCATGCGCCGTATTCGGATTTTCAGGTGGGGGCGGCGGTTTTGGATGAAGAGGGGCGAGTTCATTTGGGGGTGAATGTAGAAAATGCGGCCTACCCGAATGGGATTTGTGCGGAGACGGCGGCGATTGCAGCCATGGTGGCTTGTGGTGGGAGGAAGATTGTGGCGATTGCGGTTGTGGGCGGAGGGGATGGTCTTTGCACGCCTTGCGGGGGGTGTCGGCAGCGGATTCGCGAGTTTGGGGGAGAGGAGACTCCGGTGGCGATTGCGGGGGCGGAGGGGATTCGAAAGGTGATGAGTTTGGGTGAGTTGTTACCGGAGAGTTTTGGGCCAGAGAATTTAGGCTGAGAAGTGGCGCAGCGGTTGGGGCTGAGAGTGTGAAGTCAGGCTTTCTATCTAGATGGGGTCAGCCGAGACGTCCGGATTCACTCTCACGTGCTGGAGGCCTGCGCTACAAAGGTCTTCCAACTGGAGACTCTCTTTGTAATCGCCAAGGAGGAGGGCTTTGGTAGATTCGGCGCTATGGAAGCTATCTTTGTGATTCTACTGGTGTTGGTGGGGCTTGTGGTCTTGGTTGGGATTTGGCTCATTGCGCAATACAACGGGCTGGTAAGCTCTCGTAACCGCTATCGCAATGGGTTCGCGCAGATTGATGTTCAGCTCAAGCGCCGTCATGATTTGATTCCGAATCTGGTGGAGACAGCTAAGGGCTTTATGAAGCATGAGCGGGAGACGCTGGAGGCGGTGATTGAGGCGCGGAATGCGGCTTCGAGTGCTCGCTCGGGCGCCAGTCCTGAAAGTGCGGAAGCGGTGGCGGCTATGGGCGCTGCTGAAGGAGGCCTAGGGAGTTCTTTGGGGCGTCTGTTTGCGTTGAGCGAGTCTTACCCCGAGTTGCGGTCGAACCAGAATATGCTTCAGGTTCAGGAGGAGTTAACGAGCACGGAGAACAAAGTGGGATTCTCGCGACAGGCGTACAATGACGCGGTGACGAGCTATAATACGAAACGGGAGAGCTTTCCGACGAGCTTCATTGCTAACATGTTCAACTTTGGTCCTGCCGTGCTCTTTGAGGTGAGCGCGCCCGAGCAGCGAGAGCGCGTGGATGTCAAGTTTGACTAGTTCGCTGGGAGCGCCGGTCTTTGACCGGCTTTGCCAGTAACGATTATGGATTTTTTTGAGGCACAAGACGATGCTCGGAAGAAAACGAAGTGGTTGCTCGCTCTTTTTCTTCTTTGCGTCATTGGGGTGGTTATTTCGATTGGGCTTTTGTCCTGGGGGATAGGGGTTCTGGGAGGCGGAGGGATTCCGTTGGAGGTTTGTGCGCTGGTGGCATTGGGTTCTGGGGGGCTGATTTTTCTTTCCAGTGGTTTCAAGGCGATGCAGTTGCGCGGAGGTGGTGGGGTGGTTGCGCGTGACCTTGGGGGACGGTTGGTGGATCCCTCGACAACAGAGACGCACGAGAGGAAATTACTCAATGTGGTAGAGGAGATGGCGATTGCTTCTGGAGTGCCGGTTCCGCAGGTCTATGTGATGGACAATGAGGAGGGGATTAATGCCTTTGCAGCTGGGACTGAGCCGGGTAATGCGGCCATTGGGGTGACCCGCGGCTGTATGATGCGGCTCTCGCGGTCGGAGTTGCAGGGAGTGATCGCGCATGAGTTTTCCCATATTTTGAATGGGGACATGAGGCTGAACATGCGCCTGATTGGTTGGATCTTTGGTCTGGTGGTGCTCTCGATTTTGGGGCGGGGTTTGTTAGAGAGTCTGCGTTTTGTGCGTGTGGGCGGAAACAACCGCGATAATAACGGGGGCGGAGCAATTTTGTTAGCGATTTTGGCGGTCGGGGTGGGTCTGATGATTATTGGGGGAATAGGGGTGTTTTTTGCACGTTTTTTGCAGGCAGCGGTTTCAAGACAGCGTGAGTTTTTGGCTGATGCATCGGCGGTTCAGTTCACGCGGGAGCCCGATGGCTTGGCGGGGGCGCTGAAGAAAATTGGCAGCAAGGGTTCGAAAATTGAGACTGCGAAGGCTTCGGAGGCGAGTCACTGCTTCTTTGCCAACGGAGGGTTGTTTGCTTTTGGCTTTGCGACGCATCCGCCCTTGGAATTGCGGATTGAACGTATTCAAAAAGATTGGGATGGCAAGTTTGCGGATAGTTCGTTGCCTCCCATTGCGGGGAAGGCTGAATCGGCTTCGTCGCAAGCGGGTGACTCGCGGGTATCGGGATTCAGTGAGGGCTCAGGTTCGGGTGCGAAGTTGAGCGATTCGGAGCGGGTCAGCTATGACCGCGGTCGGCGTATTAAAGAAAGAATTCCTGAGGAGTGGCAGCGAGCGGTTCATCATCGTGAGGAGGCGCAGGCGCTGGTATTTGGTCTTTTGTTGGCGCAGGATTCGAAGATGCGACGCGGCGAAGTTGCGTTGTTGAAGCGGGATGCGGGGGAAGCGGCGGCGGAGTTAGCTCTGCGTTGGCAGGAGGAATTGGGCGAGTCGCATTCGGCCCGCAAGATTGCTTTGATTGATTTGGCGGTACCGACGTTACGAAATCTTTCGCGGCCAGAGTATGAGCGTTTTGTGGGAATTACACGGGAGCTGATTGGTAGTGATGGACGGGTGGATGTCTTTGAATATATGTTGCAGCGTCTGATCGAGCATCACTTGGACGGGCATTTTGGACATCGTGGAATGCGGCGGATTCGATTCCACCGACTCGAGGACCTTTCCAAGGAAACGGCGTTGTTAGTGTCTTCTTTTGCGCATTTGAATCCTGACGCTCAGGGTGCCTTTGAGGCGGGAATGGAAGAGGTTCCTTCGTCGGGAGGCGCGTTGTTGGGGTCGGAACAGATTTCGTTGAATGAGATCAACAGGGCGCTGGAGCGCTTGGAGTTAGCGTCGCCTTTGGTAAAGCGCGATGTCTTGCAGGCTTGCGCGAGGGCGGTGGCGAGTGACGGAGAGTTGTCGAGTCGTGAGGCCGAACTGTTGCGAGCGATGGCCGATAGCATTGGCTGCGCGATTCCTCCTTGGGTGGAGGAGTTGAAGCAGGCAGCCTGAGTGAATAAGGAGCAGGGACATTCCTGTCCCTGAGCCCTAAACAAGGATAAGAATGTCCTTGCTCCTTTAGCTTTTAAGAGAGCTTCGCAGGATAGGCGCCGTTTGTGATGAGGGCGGCGATGGCGTCGACAACGAGGGGTTTGTCGTCGGGGTAGGTGACGCCGAACCAGCTGGAGGTGGTGGGGAGGACTTTACAAGTGGCTTGGCCTTTTTCGACGAAGTCGTCAACGACGGTAGGGATGTAGCATTCGCTCTTGGGTGTATTGAGGTGTTCGCTGAGGAAGGCGGAGAAGTGTTCTTCGGTCTGGGTGAAGTAGGCGGGGGAGAAGCACCAGAAGTTCATGGAGACGATGTCCTCTTCGGAGACTTCGCGTTCACTGCCATTAAGACCGGTGCCGGTGACCTTGCCGCCGTCTTTGCGGGAGATGTCGACCACTTCTTCTACGTTGGTGAGAAGTCCTTCGGGGCTGGCAGTGCAGATGCCGCGATTAACGCCACCGTGATCGGAGAGAGTGTTCTTGAGGTAGTAGCCAACGATGGAGTAGTCGGTGGACTCGTTGCCAAGGGTGTTAAGAAAGTCGGCCGCAGTTTGATAGGCGTTGGCTCCGTAGAAGTCGTCGGCATTGATGACGGCGAAGGGTTCGTTGATGACGTCCCGAGCAGCGCGGACGGCGTGGGCGGTACCCCATGGCTTTTCGCGGTCGGCAGGGACGCTGAATCCTTCGGGAAGGTCATCGAGCTTTTGGAAAGCGTAGTCGATGGCGATTTTGTTGCTGAAACGAGATCCTACTCCTTCGCGGAAGGCTTCCGCGAAGTCTTCGCGAATGACGAAAACGACTTTGCCAAAACCGGCGCGGATGGCGTCAAAGACGGAGTAGTCAAGGATGGTTTCTCCATTGGGGCCCATGGGGTCCATTTGCTTGAGGCCTCCGTAACGGGAGCCCATGCCGGCGGCGAGAACGAGAAGGGTCGGTTTGCTCATCGCAGGGAGCATTGGGGGAGAATGGGGAGGGAGTCAAGAAAAGGGGGCTGGAGGGGGGAGTATGAGTTGCTCGCTATTGGTTGTGAGGATTAAAGCTTCTGCCAGAGAAGGGTTTCGAGGAGCTCGTCGAAGCCGAGGCCGGTCCAGGCGACGGGGTTAAAACTAGGAGTGGGGGCGCCGAGGGCTTCGGTGAAAGGGGTGGGTTCGAAGAGATGATGGGTTTGGAGGCCGCAGGTGTTGATGAGGCCGGGAAATTGCAGGGCGAGGCGTCCGGCTTCCCAAGCCGCGAAGGTTTGGCCGAAGGGGTGGTCCATGTAGCTGGTGACCACGACGCGTTGGCCCTTATTAATAGCGGATTCGGCGAGGAGCCAAGGCTCGTCGAGGGCGGGCTTGATGATGACGACTTGGGCGCTTTTTCCGGTGCTGAGGTTGGGGGCGGATTCGCGATCGATGGCGAGTGGGACGCGGGTTTCGCGATGGAGCTTTTGCCAGCCTTCTTCAGAGAAGGGGCAGGGGTCTTCGATGAAGTCGATTTGGTCGCGGGTGGCTTCGGGCAGGGCGAGAAGGAAGTCTCGGATGGCTTCGCGGGTGGGCTTTTCGTTGGCGTCAAGGCGCCAACGGAGCTTGGGGTGGGCGGCGGAGGTTTCGCGTAGAAAGAGACCTTCGGCGATGAGGTCGGTGCCGACTTTGAGCTTGATGGTGTCGAATTCACGCTCGAGAGCGAGTTCGATTTGAGCGCGGTCGAGGGTGGGGAGAGTGAAGTGGCTGAGGGGGACGTCCATTTCCTCGAACATCCAGTCTTCGTTGAGGCGGGCGGCGGCGTCCATCTCGGCACAGCGGAGGGCGCGGCGGACGAGGGGCCAACGGCGTTTGCCTTGGAGATCAGCGAGGCACTTGTCGAGGGTGGGGTCTCCGAGTTCGGGCCAAGGATGGAGGCAGGCAAAGCCGTGACCGACTTGGATGAGCGCACCTTCGAATTCGCGGCGGGGGGAGGCGGCGTTGAGTTTGCTAGCGCGGGATTTGAGGCGGTAGCGAGAGAAATAGAGGTCAGTGGGCTCTGGCATGGGAAGTGGCTAGATGGTTTTGTTCAACGCTGAGTCGCGAAGGACGGGAAGTTTCGCAGAGATATTTTTGGGGAGAGAGTGAGATGTCAGGAGTGGATTTTGAGAAGACTCGGGTCGAATTGATTGATTTTTTGAGTTTGAGCAACGATTTTAAGGCGTTTTTGGGGAAAAGGGGGCTTTTTAGTGAATGATGAAGCTGAGAGTTTCGTTCACTTACAGACGGAATCGGGAAAGACAAGTAAGAGGAGGCGTGCTAGCGTAAACATCGAATGGCGAAACGAGCGAAAAAGAAAACAGCGGCTCCTAAGGATGACGTTGAAGAGGAGATCGGCGCCGAAGAGGGGAAGGTGCGGAAGAAGAAAATCGAGGCGGCTTATGAGAAGACGCGTAAGAGCCTGATCGCACGGCTGGACAACTGGGAAGATCAGCGAACTTGGGATGACTTTTATAAGACGTATTGGCGGCTCATCTACTCGGTGGCGCTGAAGTCCGGCTTGCGGTCGGAGGAGGCCTTTGATGCGGTGCAGGAGACGATTTTGTCGATTGCGAAGCAGAGTAAGAAGAATCTCTACGACCCGAATCAAGGATCTTTCAAGACGTGGTTGATGAACATGACCCGCTGGCGGATTAATGACCAATTTCGCAAGCGCAAGAAGGATACCGCAATGGCGATGGGGGAGTGGGGCGATGAGCGTAAAACGGCTGTGATTGACCGCTTCGAGGACCCTAAAGGAGATTTGTTAGAGCGGATGTGGGATGTGGAGTGGAAACAAAATTTGGCTGATGCCGCGCTTTCGAGGACAAAGTCTTTGGTGTCGCCGAAGCAGTATCAGATTTTTGACTACTATGTGGTGAAGCAGTGGGATGCAGACAAGGTTCAGGAGCATCTCGGGGTGAGCATGGCGCAGGTTTATTTGGCGAAGCATCGCGTGGGTGCTGTCCTGAAGAAGGAGTTGGAGAAGCTTCGTAAACTGGGGGAAGAGGAAGAGGATAATTAGACGATGGCGAGGCAGGTGCGGTCAGCGCCGGAAATTCCGGATATGGAGGTTCTTCGCCAAATTGGGGGAGGTTCCTACGGAGAAATCTGGATGGCGCGCTCGGTGACCGATACCTTGCGGGCGGTGAAGGTGGTCTATCGGAATGACTTCGATGACGATCGGACGTTCGAGAGAGAGTTTGAGGGGATTCTGAAGTATGAGCCGGTGGCACGGGAGCATCCGGGGTTGGTGGATATCATGCATGTAGGGCGTGATAAGACGGGGGAGGAGGAGTTCTACTTTTATGTGATGGAGCTTGGTGATGACATCGAGCGAGGATCTAAGATTACACCAGCAGACTATGAGCCGCGGACCTTGCGCAGCGACATGTTGCGTTCGGGTAAGAGACCGCTGGCGGTGGGGTTTTGCGCGGAAG
Source organism: Roseibacillus sp. (assembly GCA_051251855.1). GTDB lineage: Bacteria > Verrucomicrobiota > Verrucomicrobiia > Verrucomicrobiales > Akkermansiaceae > Roseibacillus. The sequence goes on along the minus strand of JBPOGI010000004.1, from coordinate 63,913 downwards.
CAGGGGCGCGATTGTCGGGAGCGCTGGCGCATTTGCACCAACAGGGGTTGGCTCACCGAGATGTAAAGCCGTCGAATGTGATTTTTGTTAAGGGCCAAGCTTGTTTGGCCGATATTGGGTTAGTGGCGGCACGGGACCAGCGGACTTTTGTGGGGACGGAGGGCTTTGTGCCACCTGAGGGGCCAGGTTCGGCGGGAGCGGATGTTTATGCGTTAGGAAAAGTGCTGTATGAGATGGCGACGGGAAAAGACCGGCTGGATTTCCCTGAACTGCCTGATGAACCTATTCCGAAAGCTGATAATAAGCGTTGGTTGGCGTTGAATAAGGTGATCTGCGAGACGTGCGATCCGCGAATTAAAAAGCGCCGCTATACAGAAGCTGCAGAGCTGGAGCGAGTGCTGGGGTTGATCCATCGTTCGCGGCGCATCCAGAAGAAAAAGGTTCCCTTGGGACTGGCTGTCTCGGTGGGAACTGTTTCGTTGGGATTGGCGCTATTGGCGGGGCTGCCTTTAGCTCCGGCGAGAGTTCAGGCGATTCAAAGGACTACGGTGTCGGCTCCAACGGCGTCGTTTGTGACCATTACAAGTGTGCCTGAAGGGGCTGAAGTTTTTGATGAGTATGGGGTTATGTTAGGGCCGACTCCGTATGGCCCCAAGGAGTATCCGATTGGGCTAGAGGTGGAGTTCCAACTTCGTTTGCCGGGTTATAAGCCCAAAGTGATTTCGCAGATGCTCACGCAGGGAGACGAGATTTTGCTGGTTTCGATGATGAGGTATCCACCCGAGCCAGGATTGGAGTGGCGAGACTTTCTTGGTCAGCGATATTTTCCAGAAGATGGAGCCCACGTGAGTGCCTATCTGGTGAGTCCTGTGGAATTCCGTCGCTCTCCTGTGGGCCGTGAAAAGGATTGGAAGGGGGTGGAGGTAAGGGAGAATGGAATTCGGCGGCGGGTCGCCTTCGTTACCGAGAAGCAGGGGGAGGAGTTTGTTCGCTGGTTGGCTCAAGAGAGCGTAGCAGACGGGGTGACTAAGGATGACTATCGCTTCAAAGTAGAGTTTGAGAAGGCGAGTGATTATCCGGATGTTGAAAAAATGATCGGGGAGTCGGGGTTGCGTCCCTTTCGTGTCGAGATTGAACCGATTCGAAAAGGTCGGCTGGTCTTTGAAACCGAGCCCTCGGGTGCTTGGGTATATCTCAATGGAGAGCTACAGGGGACAACGCCTTTGGAAGGGCTCGAGGTGTTTCCTGGGAAATCGGAGCTAAAAGTGGTGTTGGATGGTTACGAGGAGCATGTTGTCGCTCTCTCTATTGGTGAAGGCGAGACTGTCTCCCTCCCTCTGGTTGAGCTTTCTCCGACCAAAGGGATGCCTTGGCAGAATGCGGAGTGGAAGAACAGCATCGGCATGGAATTTGTGGAATTGGGCGATGAATTGTTGGCTTCACGTTGGGAAACAAGGGTGCAGGATTTCTCGAAGTTTGTGAATATGGCGAAGAGGAAGAGGCCTGAGGCGCCTGACTTCCTACAGAAAAAGGATCACCCTGCTGTTAATATTACGAGAGATGACGCTATCGCTTTTTGTGAGTGGCTAACTGTGAAGGAGCAAAAGCAGGGAGTGATTCGTGAGTGGCATCAGTACCGCCTACCAACCGATGCGGAATGGTCGCGGATGGCTGGAGTGGAAGTTGAGCCAGGAGAAACACCACGAGAGCGAGCTTCTTGGGAAGAGTCAGGTTTTCCTTGGGGAGAGGATTTTCCGCCGCTAGAGAAAGTGGCCAATATCGCGGGGATGGAAGGGGAGGCACGTCTTCCATTTAATAATCAGTTGGTAGCGGGATACCGCGACAGCTTTTTGACGACGGCCCCAGTAGGAAGTTTTCCTCCCAATCCGTTTGGTATCCATGACCTCGGAGGCAACGTTCGCGAATGGGTCAGTGATTTCTATCTCACCGAAGAGGCGGGTTATGGAACAAGTCGCGGAGGATCATGGCAGGATTATAGGGAAGAGCATCTCAGGACGAGTGCACGACGCCCAGTGTCCGATACTGGAGAAGGTTATGGCTTCCGAGTAGTTCTTGTGAAGTCGGAGCAGAACGAAGAAGACGAAAGTGATGGTTAAAGTTTCTATTGATTACAAAGGGGAGCTTCATTGCGAGGCTCAGCATGGTCCTTCTGAAGCTCTTATTGCAACGGATGCGCCACTGGATAACCAAGGTAGGGGCGAAGCTTTCTCTCCGACCGATTTAGTCGCAACAGCCTTGGGAACATGCATGGCGACCATCATGGGAATTGCGGCCCGACGAGAGGAAGTGGACTTGGTTGGACTCCGTATTACTGTTTCTAAAGAGATGTCCGCTGATTTACCTCGGCGAGTTTCGAAATTGACCGTGCTCTGCCAGATGCCGATTCCCGTAAACCATTTTTCGGCCGCAGCTTTACAGAAAGCAGCCTTAGGATGTCCGGTGAATCATAGCATTCATCCTGATATCGAGGTGGCTGTGACGTGGGAATGGAACTAGTGGTCGGTTGGCTTCGGCTGATATTTCTGCTCAAAAGTTTTATAGAATCGCGAGAATTTTGGAGTCTTTCCCTTAGTGAAGGCCCCTCGAGGGTACGGAAATGGTGTCATGAAGCCTTTTAAACCAAAGGATTCATAAATATTTTAGAAATATTGAACGATATCTTGACTATTTTGTCCGGATTTCTTAAATTTCAACCAGCTGCTTCCCGAGAAACTCTGAAATTCGAACATTCAATTTCTTGTCATAGGCAGTGAATTTAGTAAAGTTTTATTGAACATCTTGCTGTCCTTATGAAAACCGCGTCAAAAGCCCACAACAAAACCTCCGAGATTGTTCTCTCGAGCGGTCTTGCAATTGGGTACGACCAAAGGCTTGCCGAAGTCGGAGAAACGATTTCTTTAGGCTTGGGAACTCACTATTTGCTCGGTCGCAATGGGAGAGGGAAAACAACTTTGTTCCGTACTCTCTGTGGGATGATTAAGCCTTTGGAGGGGGAATACCAAGTCGAAGGGTTTTGCCGCTTCATCTCAGAAGACCTTGTTTTCGATCAAGAGCTCAAGGCCCCCGCAATCCTGAAGTCTCTGCTTGGGAAGAAGAAGACAGTTGAGGCCCTAGAGTTTGCTCAGCAAATAGAGTTAGACCTCAGTAAGCCTTACGGAAAACTCTCTACCGGAAATAAAAGGAAGGTGAACCTCTTGCTCGCCGAATTTGGTTTCCGCAATGACGACCAAGATATCATTTTCTTAGACGAACCCTTCACTGGACTCGATGCACCTACTCGCCAAGCCTTCATTGATCGATGGGCTCAAGAAACGAGCAACGTTGTGCGAGTAGTTAGTGCTCACCCCGATTTTGATGAAATGCCCGTGCCAAGCGCACTCGTTATCAGCGATGGCATCCTCAATCACCAGCAGTCTCCCGATATGTCTTGGGGAGAGCTTCGCCAATTTTTGAACTAATAGACTTAACCTAAAAGTAATGAACCTCTTCAAAATCACTCTTCGAACCTTGCTCGTGCGCAAGGCTTGGGTCGTGGCGTTGTTCTGTGTCGGCGCTCTTCCGTTTCTTCTTCCCGTGCTCGTTCCTAGCGAATTTGCACTTGGTCTCATCGAGCCGGCTCGCGCTCAGGCGGCTTGGGTTCTGCTCTGGTTAGTCACTACTTTTTGGCTCTTCGGGCAGGCCGCTCGGCAGGGTGCTCAAAATGTCCAGTCTGGCTTAGGAACCTATTTTCACAGCATGGGGCAGGGGTCTATCCGTCAACTCTGCGAAGTTTGGCTCGCTCATGCTGCCGTTCTTGTTCCGCTCGTCCTAGTAGCTGTTCTTGTATGCTGTCTGGGTGCGGCTCCTCATGCCAACGTTGGTTCATGGATTCTCACTAATCTTCAATATGGTGTATTGTTCCTCGTAGTAGTCCTTCCATTGATGATGTTGGCAACGGCTCTTGGCAGCCGTTTTGGAACATTAATTGGTTATCTCTTTACTGCAGGGGTTACTTTCTACGGGCTTTATGGAGTCGGTTATCTGGAGGTTGCCACCAAGGTTGAAACCAATGGGTTGATTCGCCTCCTCTACGCCATCTCGCCTCAGTATCACTTGGCGGACCTAACAGAGCAGCTTGTTTTTCAGATGGGCCACCTCACGACTACTCTCTTTCTCAACATCCTAGTCTACCTCGGAGGGCTTTCCCTCATCACCTCGGCAGGTTCCTTTTTGGCCTACCGCACCACCGCTAAAGCATGAACACCAAAATTGATACTATCAGATTTGTTGCTCCGGTTTTTCTCGCGGGCGCAGTCCTTGTCGCTTTGACTTCTCCTTCTCTCGAAGAAGAAGGGCATTTCAACTATCAGCCTAACCCAGGGGCCATGGCAAAGAGTCCATTTGGACGAACCGTTGGAATGGCTTTGCAGGGGCCAATTACTCGCTTTTGGGACCGTGGGGTCGGTTCCATTGAGGCTTCACCTGAATTGGCTGAAGGCAGCCGCCCAGATCAAGAGCTTTTCAATTGGGTTACAAAGATGAGGGAGTCTAAGACCGACGGAAAAGCTCCTGAAGAGCTGAAGGAACTCTACCAAGATTATGCGATGGCGCGAATCGAGAAAAAGTTGGCGGTAGCATGGAAAATGGATCCTCGCAACTTTGCCAACTACGCTATCTATCAGATGTTTCTCTGGGAAGGTTTCGCCTCGGAAATGATGGAGTCAGAGATGGCAGTTCGTGACCTCTCTTTGAAGACTTTGGAGACCAGCCTCTCCGATAACGAAAGCCCTCTCAGTCTTTTGACCGCTGCTCAAGCCGCTTACGACCTTGTCTTTGCTGCTCGCACATCTAAGGAGCAAGAACATCTAGAGGCTACCCAGGATATCTATACCTACAGCAAAATGATTCCCGAAATTTTGGGGAATTACGAAGGCTTGGTCGCTGGAATGAAGACCGATGGTCGATGGGAACAATTTTCCGAAGCTAAGAAATATGAGTTCGAGTCAAGAAAACGTTATCTTGAGCATCTGAATCAAGAAACAAAGTCCGTATTGGAGACTTTGACCAGAAACAAAGAGGTAGAAGGGGATAGAAGATCATGAGTTCACTTGCCCCCCCTCCTATTCCTGCCGTCAACGGAAATAGCGCCCCTGCTATTCCTGAGGTGATTTCCACCGACTCAATGTCGGGGACCCAATTATTAGCCGTTATCTTCGAAGAATGCGAGAAGAGAGGTGTTTCAGATATTCAGGTGCGTTCAGATCGTCATGTATTTGTTGAGACTAACAACGGCATGGAGTGTGTGGACTCTTTGGGCGTCCTCTCCCGAGAGAGAGTGAAGAGCATCTATGAGGCCCTTATTTTGAACCGGGAGACCGCGAATCATGGGTTTGGAAGTGCTGCCACGACAGACGAGAGGGGAGACGCTAAGGTTCGCCAAGCGTTTGAGAAGATGCGCACCGACCAAGTGGATGATTTTTCATGCAATGGTATCCCGTTGCCCTCCGGTGAAGACTCCGGGCGTCTTCGGATTCAAGCTCACCTTTCTTCATCGGGGCTCGGACTGACTTGCCGGATTCTTAATGATAATATTCCTCCTTTGGATGTCTTGGGTATCGATGAAGACACGATGCATTGTCTGCGCCAAGCTGTGAAACGCAGGGCAGGTCTTTGTTTGGTGACGGGACCCACTGGCTCTGGTAAGTCGACAACTCTGGCTTCCATTATTGATTGGCTTCGACAGAATACCGCTAAGCATATCGTTACAGTCGAAGATCCCGTCGAGTATGTATATCCGCACGACCAGGATGCGTCCGACGGAAGTGGAGCAAAGGTTCCTTCCAAGAGTGTTGTTACACAGCAAGAAGTAGGGCGAGATCTCGAGTCCTATCGTCAGGGACTGAAAGATGTTCTTCGTAAAGCTCCTCATGTCATTTTAGTAGGGGAGATTCGAGACCGTGAAGCAATGGACACCTGTCTCGAGGCCGCTCAAACAGGTCACCTTGTTCTTTCTACTCTGCACACAACGGGAGCCGTTAAGACAATGGGTCGAATTTTGGAGATGTATCCCTCAGAGCGCCAACAGGCAGTTCTCAACCGACTTGGCGAGATGCTGGTTTGCATCATGTCTCAGGGACTCTTGAAAGGCGTCGAGCGTCGAGTGCTAACCTATGAATTTTTACAGAACAATGATGACCGAACCGCAAGTTCGATTATGAATTACTCCAAAGGCAAACAGTCTTTGGAGGACGTTATCCGAGCCGCTGGTAACGTTGAGTGGGATGCCAATTTGACGCAGCTTTTGCGCAAAGGCCTCATCACCGAAGAAGCTTTTGAGAATGCACGTATGAACCGTTCCGACGGACTCTAAGTGCCTCTCGAAAATCGCGTTTTACCGAACGCAAAACAAACAAAACAAAACAAACCGAAATAAAATGAAACTGACTAATACCAAGACTAACAAGTCTAATAAGGGAATGACCTTGATCGAGCTTACTGTTGTAATCCTCGTTCTTCTTTCTCTCATCTCTGTACTCTTCATCGGCGCCCGTGCGTGGATGCGTGGTTCAGACCGTGCGAACGCGGCTCTCTTGATCCGTAACGCTCAGCAAGGTGTGCGCTCACACTCTAACATCATGGGACTTGATACCGGCGCTGTCGATATCACCTATTCTGCTGCTTGGACTGCTGCTGGAAACGAAGGCACTGCTGGAGTTCTCCAAGAGGAGGTTTTCGGACCACAGAAGTATGTTGAAACTGAGAACTTGGGTGACCTCCCCGTACACCCTGACAGCGCCGAGTCTTTCGTTGCTGGAGCATCTGACTTCGAGACAATTCCTGCTTTGGGTACTCCCTACATGACTAGTGCTGAAACTGGTGATGAGACTGCAGAATTCTACCTTCCTAAGAACATTCAATAAGATAGCTTAAGCTACCTTTCTACTTTCCCCTCCAGAACTTCGTTTCTGGAGGGGGATTTCACTCTCTAATTTTTTCCCATGGAAGACGAAAAATCAGCACCTCATTTCTTGAAAGACTACGCCTATGCTCGTAGCCTCCTCAAGGATACTTCGCGCGGTAAGAATCCCGATTGGTATCGTGATGCTCATCTTCTTCCTCACCAGGTTCACTTATTTGAATCGGGTTCCCGCTACTTAGCCTACTTCTGGAGTGAAGCTGAAAATAAGTGGGCCAACTTAACTCCACTTCCAACTAAGGCTGATAGCTCTGTCCTAGAAGAGTATATTAGCTACCTGCAGCTCGAAGTCTTGCCGACTAGCTGCCGTTCTCTTGGAGTGGTTCTTCATCTCAATCAAGAAGCATCTGTTTTCGAGTTTCCGATTCAAGATTGGAACGAAATTCAACCAGGAGCGACTCTTCGTGACCTAATTCGTGAGGACCCGGCTTCTGTTCTTCAGGATCGCACTCTTTCTAACGAGTCACTCTCTTTCCAAGTCTTTCCTACTCCTGCGTCTCCGCAGGTCGCTAATGCTGGCTGTGCTGTTGCTACTAGCCGACGAGGGGAAACCATTCTCCAAGAATTTAGAAATCTGGGCAATCGTTCAAATTTTCCCATTCGTACCATCGGCTTAAGTTCTCCCTTGCTTCTTCTTTCCCGACTACCTCGGACGCTTGGTCCCCAGGAGAAAGCGTTCTGCACAATGCTGCGTTTCGAGGAGTTTTCCTTTTTCGGGTTCTATTCAGCGGAAGGAGAACTCATTCTTCTGAAGTCCATCAAGCATACTGGAAAGCAATTGCCTCATAGTCTCGAGAGTACTTTCGCGACCACTGCTGCATCAGTCGAGCTAGCTGAATGGAAGCTTCAAGTATTCGACTGCCGTGTGAACCGAGAGCCTTCCTTAGAGACTGAGTTGGCTGGAATTCTCTTTTCTTTAGAGTATCAGGTTTTCGTTCCTCCTGTTGCTACAGACGGTGAATCAATACCGATTGAGCTAAGCACTTTTCAGATTGAGGACGATAATGCTGGCTTAGCGTTTTCAGAAACTGAGACCTTTGGAGCAAACATTGCAGATGGGTATCATTTGCAAGACTTCTTAAGCCCTACTCAGGATGAACTTGAACTCATCCCTGGAGCGGTGGATATGAAGATTCTTCGCATTGGTCGCATCCTTGCCCGTGTTGGGGTTGCTGCCTGTGTTCTCTTCGGTGCTTTTGTAGCCTTTACCTCCTTTAAAAAGACTTCCTCCCCGGTTTGGAAAGATGGAGAAAAGGCGAGTAGCGCGACTCTCGCCCTCTCGAATGATTTGTCGAAAGTCAGGACGACCGAGAAGTATCTTGCGGATCGTTCAAAAGGGTGGGTGACGCTTGAACTCTTTTCGAGTTTGTTCCCGCTTGATGGTTCGGTCAAATTCGAAAGTGCTGACCACAGGGCTTCGGCTGAGCAGGCATCAACCGCTAAGTTGGGAACAGTGGGTCTCGTCAAGAAATGGACTATTACTGGTTTTGCAAGGGAAGAGGCTACTGCCAATCTCGTTAAGCTCAACACTCAAGCTGGGATGGGGGAGGTGTTCTCGACCGTTCGGCAGACCACGGGAAATAGTTCTTTTGATTTAAAAAAGAACACACGCAGTCTCCTCGTAAACCTCGATCTATCAGAGAACTCGAGCTTCAAGTCGGACGCTCCTAAAAGCTCCGGTAGTTCTTATCCTTATAAGTTTTCTTTGGAGATCACTCAGCGGATTGAAGCTGGTGATCCATTGGCAGTCCCACTCACTAAACTCTAGAGCATTATGAACCCACGATACAAAAACGGAATTCTTGTCTTTGGTGCCATTGTACCACTCTTATTGCTCATTGTCATCTTTGGCTTCTTGTCATCGAAAAAGGCAAGCGTTGTGAAGGAGTATGATAGCAGGTTGAAGGTGCAGACCGCTAACCTCCAGGCCGAAAAGGCCGCTGCCGGAGTGGAAGCGCAACTGCAGAAATACAAAGTGAAGAAGAGGGACTGGGATACTCTGCTCAAGTCCTCAGATGTGGGTTCAGTGACAGGCCTCCTTAAGGACATTTCCTCAAAATACAAGGCAGGGGACAAGTTTAAGCAAAAGGACTTTGCCTTTGTCGATAGAGCGACCGGGATCGGCGCTGCAAGTAAACAGAATAGCGTCACCTACAATATTTCCGTGACAGGGACTTATCAGGCCCTTCAAGAAAGCCTCCTTTCGTTGGAGTCTCGTCTGCCAAATCTCAGTCTTAATTCTATCGGTATCAAGCCGCAAGACAGTGGTCAACTACTCGAGGCCGAAATCTCCTACTCTGCGTGGATCAACTAATGAAAAATCTCTTATATACTCTTATCTTTGCCTCGGCCTCATTTGCTCAAGCAGCAGAGCAAAAGAGCGGCGAGATGACTCTTTCAATCGATGCTCGGGATGAGCTTGGAGCGATCGATGATTTTATCGAAGGTCGTAAAGAGCTGCTTGCGATTCAAGGGAAAGAGTTCGACATGTTCGGTCGTCCTCAAGATCCTAAGAAGGCTAAGCTTAGTAAGCAGAAGAAGGTTGTAGCTGTAGTCCAGCCTAAGCCAACGATTCCACTCCAGAGAATTCTTGATGCGCTCCCTGTCACAATGATCGACCCAATGGGCGATCGGGTTGTTCTTAGCGGTGTGCCTCCACTCTCAAAGGGAGAAACGTTAGAACTTGCCTTCCAAGGGCAAACCGTAGTTCTCCGCTTCGAAGGGTCTCGCTCTACTGGAGCCTACTTTAGAGAAATGAAGTCTAAGAAGCTTGGGCTTCGTAAGATGACCCGCCTCCCCAAAGGAATCAAACAGGGGAGTCATGGCCAAAGCATCGCTGGTGGAATCCATGAAGTTGATACCAGTCAGCCTAAGAATATCAAACTCGACCTAAATCTTCCCGGTGGCCCCGGGCCAGACTAGAGGACTGTTCTTCCTCTTTCTTTACTTATCTCACCCTTGCCAAACTATGAAACTGCTGCCTAAAAAACTGAAGACGCTTGCCGTCGTCCTCCCACTAGCAATGGCCTTGCCGCTATTCGCTCAATCGCCTGAAGAACTTCCACCTGCCCGCCCAGCTGGCGAGGGGGAATCGCCCACTGAAGTTCCTCCTCAGGAGTTGCCTCCGTTTGATGACTATCTTCCAGAGCCTGCTGAGGTTGAACTTCCACCAGCTACCTCGAATACAGTACCTGAAGGAGTGCCCATGGAAGAGCAGTTGCCCGAGGTGGTTCCCGCTATTGATAAGAGCTCCGGTGCGTATCAACTTACTGATGCAAGTCTGAACGATGTCTTCCAGTTGTTGGCTGAAAATGCCAATCGGCAGTATTTCCACAATCCTCGTATTGCGTCGGAAGAGTTCAGAGTCACTGGTCGTCTTATTCCAGGAGATCCTCTTGGAAAGATGGAAGAACTCGCGTTCCAATATGGGATTGAGATGTACGAGAAGGGGAACACTGTCTATGCGCTGACCAAAGACCAGATGACCGACCTCCCTAGTAAGGAATGGCACTACCAGCTCCGGTATCTCCGTCCTAGTGACATTGAGGGAATCAAGAACATGGTTCAGCCTTACCTGTCTCCTGGAACCGGACTCGTAAACTATGAGCCGAAGACGAATACGGTAGTTGTTATCGATACTCCTCAGCGCATTGAACGTGTTGAGAATTTCTTCAAGGCGGTTGACCGCCCTCAAGGCCAGATCGTGGTTGAAGTGAAGATTCTATCTGTAAACAGCACTGCAGTTTCTCGCCTTGGAACCAACTGGGCTTCGACCCTTGGCGCAACTGGTCTCGGTCTCGGGGCAATTGCAGACCTGAGTTCACTCTTTGGTGTCACCTCTTCGGCTGTGTCAGGCGCCTCCTCCAGTGATAGTAACTTCGTCCTCTCTCCTTTTCAATTGAATGGGGTGATTAGAGCTCTTAATGAAGGCAGCCTCGTGACTCAGAAGTCTAACCCTGTTGTGATTACAGAGGATAATGAGCAGGCTGTGATCTCAATTATCGATCGAGTGCCAATTATTACTACGAGTGTCACTGGCTCCAATTCAGGTGATGGCAATGTGACTGTGACCGAAGAGGTTCGCTATACTGTAGATGAAAGCGACCCCGTGGGTGATCCGGCAACTACACGTGAGATTGGAATCACTGTTGCTGTAACTCCGTCCCTCTTGCCTGATGGAACGATTCGTCTCAAAATGAGGCCCCGCTCAGCTCAGGTTGTTGAACAAATCGAAGGCATCACTGGCAACAGCTATCCTCGAGTTGCCGAGTCGATGATCGATACCATCGCAAGGATTCCAAATGGTCATTCTCTCTTGATCGGAGGCTTCTATTCCGAGGTTGAGTCAAAGGACGGCACAAAGGTCCCGTTCTTCGGTGATATTCCATTCTTGAACTTCCTGTTCAAGAGCAAGGAGACTTCCAAAGAGAGCTCAAGCTTGATTTTTGTGGTCACTCCTACTTCGTACTCTCCAGAAGACGAGGCGCGAAATTACGCGACCACTCAGCGATTGACTCAGACTCTGTCCCTTCAAAAGGGCCACGATTCAGTGAATCCAGTTGCTCCAGGAGCGGCACATGAAGCTGACTACTGTCGCACTATGCGTGCGATTCGTAGCGACCTCTCTCGTGGTGTTCAGAATACGCGTCGATAGCCGGTTGGCTCGAAGCAGATCCCCCATTCAATGTAATGCAAGTAGTGGAATCATCCCCTGTAGCATCTCCTGCTAATTCGGTTGCTACGACTGATATACCAGAAATGACCGTGACTGTTCGTGATGAGACGTTAGCCGCTCTCACGACAGCAGGCATCATTCGTGAGGTTGAGAGAGAAGGGTTCAGTAGTTACCTCGACTCTAACAACGTCAACGTAGGTGATATCTTGCCTGTGATGGCGAAGTTACGAGGAATCGAAGAGGGGGCGCAATCCTCGACTGTCGCGGGGTGGGGGCGGGCTATTGCTCCCATCGTGAAGAAGAGATATTCTTTGATTCCATTTGCGGAGAAGTTACTCGGCTCATCTAACCTCTTTGAAAAATACAGTACGATTCTTGAGGCCGCATCGGCGGTGAGGTGTCCACTGATCTTTTCGGAAGATACCGATGTTCTCGGCTTTGGAACGATTAACCCTGTAGCGGGTTTACACCTTTCGTCCTTCGTGGCGGATTATTTCGAAGCGAAGACGGGAATGACTCCCTATCTTTCCATGTTTCTTCTCGATTTGTCATCTTGGGAAACCATTTGTAGAAGGCAATTCGAGCAATGATTGAATTCGATGGCATTCGTTTTAACGACGTAGTGAGCTCTCAGATTCTTGCATGTTTGGGGACTCATGATGCGTCACATGGAAGCTTGACTCACGATCAAGTAGCAAACCGAGTTACGAGACCAATCTTTATGGCCGCTGTGGCGGAGATTAACGGCCTTTCGTTTTTGCCGAAACTTGCGGAGTTTTGTGAGCCTTCTTTGCTGGAAAAATGTGACCCAGCGATTCTGACGCGGGAGGGCTTTACGCCTGTTTGCGTTACAGATGGGGCTCTTCTCGTCGCAATCGCTAATCCATGGTCTCAACTTCCAGATGAGTATCTGTCACTGAGATTCCCAGATTTTCGCATTGAGAAAGTTGTCACAACGTCTTCAGAGATCAGTGGAGCCATTGAGAGACTCTCTGGAGCTGCAGGTCCCAATCAGACCGAGTTGGAAGGGATCGAAGTCGAAGACAACGACGACAAGATCAAAGACTTCAATGTTACTACTGAATACGAAGAGCCAATTGCACGACTTGCTGCGACAATTCTGTCGACAGCGACCAAGCTAAGGGCGTCTGATATTCACTTCAAAGTAGAGAAAGAAGTCTTCTACTATTCTTTTCGGGTCGATGGCGATCTCGGGGATAAAGTCGAAATTCCGATGAAACTCAAGGATCGCATTGATGCATTTTTCCTGAGTTTGATGAAACTCCCGACTGAGACACGAAATACCAAGCCGGGCATCTCGGGGCGTTTCACGATTTCATATTTTCACCGTCCAATTGACATTCGATATGAGCGTCACAAGACCTATCGAGGTTACCACCTCACGATGCGACTTCTCGACAAGAGCCACATTAACGTGACCTTGGGTAAGGGCTCTTTGGCTTTTGATGACGAGACTCTCTTTGAGCTCGATAGGGTCATGAAGGTGCCTGCGGGTATTATTGTGATGAGTGGTCCCACCGGATCGGGTAAGTCAACCACCTTGAATGCGATGCTTCGCGAGTTAAATCGCCCTGAGGTGAACATTCTAACACTGGAAAACCCAGTGGAGGATGAGATTGCTGGTGTAACGCATTGTGACCTGAAAAGCGCCGATGAATTTAAGCCTATGATCACCTCCTTTATGCGGAGTGATCCAGATATTATTCTCATGGGTGAGGTTCGAGACCTTGAGTCTGCAGAACTTGCGGTCGAAGCGGCTGTTACTGGTCACAAGGTTCTCACAACGATTCACACTCCGCGAGCTTCCCAGATTATCGAGCGTTTTGAGCAGCTTGGTGTTGAGCGATGGAAGATCGCGCAAACATTGAAGGCTGCCTGTGCTCAGAGATTGCTCAAGGTTTTATGCCCTCACTGTAAGGAGGCTCTCGATGGGATTGCGGACCGAGACCGTCGTATTTTCAACCTTGGAGATGAGTGGGCTGATCGACCAGTATTCAAAGCTCGTAAGGGCGGCTGTTCAGAGTGCCGTCAGAGCGGATATTCAGGACGTTCAGCAATCTTGGAGATCATCCCAATTACACCTAAGATTTCAGATGAACTTTCGAAAGGGGTGCTCACTCCTTATGAACTTGAGGTGAGAGTTCAAGAAGAAGGCAAGTTACCCAACTTGAGAAAAAGCGGCTTGAAGAGCCTTGCTGAAGGAAAAACCGATCTTGCTGCCCTCAGCAAGGTCATCGATATGACTTATACTGATGAATAGTGCTACAGCAAAACAAGCGCCCGCGAGCGCAGGAAAAGGGGCTCGAGGTCAGGCCAAGCCCGCAGCTAAACCTTTCATTACGATTGGGCCGGCGGGACCGAAGCCACTCAAGAAAAAGGAGCAGCTACAACTCTTTCGAGGAATTGGCTCCATGCTGAAGGCTCAGATCAACACCGCGGACGCCGTTCGCTTCTATGCGCAAGGTCTTCCTAACAAGGTCCTCTCCGGAGACTTGATGAAAGTGAATCGAGAGATTACCGCGGGTGTTTCTATTCATGAGGCGTTTCGCAAGACTGGCCGATTCAACGATATGACGTTGGGCCTGATTCAGGCTGGTTCGGATTCTGGTCAATTGGACCGAGCATTTACTGCATTGGCTAAAAGGATTAAATCAGATCTCTCGTTTGAGGCCGCGATTCGGAAGGCGACCATCATGCCTTCAATTGTGATCTCGATTTTGATCGGCGCTTTCATTATGGCGCAGGTGAAAATTGTTCCTCAAGTTGAGGAGATGCTCACAGATGTTGGGCAGGAGCCCGATGGATTCACCGCTATTGCTTTTAAGGTGAGTCACTTTACCCAGGACGTATGGATGTTTGCTTTGCCCTTAATGATCGCGGCCATTTGTACGGTGGCCTTTGTTGATAAGGTCCGCAACTTTGCCATGGTTTTGTTGATGTCCAAATGGAGGGTCTTTCGCTTGCTTATTATGAGTCTTCGTCAATCAACCTTTCTCGGTACGATGGAGCTGCTTTACTCAAATGGAATCAACCTAGCAAAATCGATTCGAGTATCGGCAAACAGTGTTAAAAGAACGCCTTTTTATAAGGAGCTACTTACTGCAGCTGACAAGTATGAGCACACAGGGGTTCCAATCACAACTGCCTTTGGACGGTATACTTCTGCCGACGATCAAGTGGTTCATATGTTGGCGATTGGAGAGAGGACCGCTTCCCTTGATATGCAACTGAAGCTTCTTTCAGAGATGTTAGAAGAGGAAGCTCAGAACCACATGAGCGACTTCACGAACATTCTTAACCTTCTGGTTTTGATTATTGCTGTTATTCTCATTGCTTCCGTCTTTATCGGAACCTTCATGCCAATCTTCATGATGGGGCCAAAGATGATGAACTCAGGATTCTAACCCTCAATATTATGCTCACCCCTGTCGATCACTGGCTTCGAGAGAAACTACTCCTTCAGACTCATGTCTATACTCTGCGGTTACCAGAGAAATTACCTCGGGGGATCAAGGTAAGAGAGTTGCCAGTGTCGCCATCTAACAAGTATCGCTATCGGATGATAGCGAATTCAAATTCGTCGGCGGACAAGCTTATCACGAAGTTAGGAGAGGGGGGGCTGATGTTTAAAACTCAGGTCGTTGAGAAAAAGACGGTGTTGAAACCGATCATCAGTCCGAAGGGCGGGAGTGTGTTGCTGAGCGTGTTCTGGATGGTCTCTCTGATGGGGTTGACCTATGGTTCACTAAAGATGTTCAAGAAGCTGACAAGTGATCCTATTTTTATGGAAAATCTTAAAGAAGCAGTAGCGATTTTTGCTGAGAACTAGTTTCAGGAACCGAAGTTGATTTTTTCGTAAAAAATCAGTGCTAAATTACGTTTTTTTTGATAGTTTAGCGAAATGAAGCTTTGTGGTAGTTCTCGTCCCTTACAGAGGCGCTTGGGATTAACTTTGATCGAGATGACGGTGGTCATTTTGGTTCTCTTGACGCTCACAGGTGCATTCTTTGCCTCTGCGGGTTCGATTGGGGATTGGCAGAAGGGCAAAGAAGCCTCCAGTGTTTTGCGGGAAGTTGAAGTGGCTCAACGAGAATTTCTCGCGGACAACCACCAACGTGCGGTGAGCAGCCTTACCGCTGTAGAAGTGGCAGGATATCTTCCTGGAAGCCCAACCAGTCTTCCTACCGCCAAGGACTTGGAGGGCAAGACTCTTACCGTGGACGTCACCGTTGTGCCGCCTGTTTGTCTCGATAGTGGAGGAAATATTTACGACAAGTCTGGTTCCGCTAACGATTCACTTTGGGATGTCGGCAAGTAATGAGAGTTAAATTTGCGGCTACTATTGTTCTTATGTCTTTCGCTTTGATGGGAGCAGGAGAACTTCTTCCATCTGACACGAAGCTTAGGGGAGAGGAGACGACCGAATTTCGCGAGATCGGTTCCTTTCAGGTGACCAAATCTGTGATAACGAAGTTGGGGGAAGCCACCGAAATTAATAAGGGCGATCTCATTTTTAGAGTTTTTACAGACGGAATCGATGTTCGCATTAGCCCCGAAGGGCAGAATGAGAATTTTCTCGCATTTCAAATCTACTACAGCGGAGACATTTTTGATGCTGCCGGCGAGAATCTGAGCCCCGGAGTGAAAGCTATTTCTGACCAAGGGGAGGTGGTGCGACACATTGTTATTAATGCTAAGCTCCTTACTCTGACAAAGTTTCCAACCTCGACGAGCGATGTCGAAATCACCTACGCAACACGCTATGAGCGCTGAAAGATATAAGATTCAACGCCTTGATCAAGGCACAGAACTGATTGCTAGAACACCAACTTCTAATGTGGAGCCGTTTCCGGTAAAGCGCTGGAATGAGCCGCTTCCAATCGCAGTAGAGGGAAGGCCGCTGCCGAATGCTCGTGAAGAGAAACCTGAAATTAAGTCGTTAACTCGATTTTACCCCCCCTTGCTCTTCTTTAGCACGACGCTTACTGCTGTCTTTCTTTTTCTCTACCTAACCAAGCCGGTGATTGTGGCCGAGGAGGGAGCTGTGACCTCTCAAATGGAGAGTTCCGAGGTTGCCGAAGTTGTGGATGTAATCCCACCTTCTGTAGAGAAGGTTGAGCTTTCACCGTGGCCTGAGAGCGAAGCGCTCATTGCCAACGAATTACCTGGTCTAGAGCCATTGCGGAGCGAAGCCCCACATTCACCGCAAATGATTGCGACAACTTTGGGGGTGGAGCAAATCGTGGAAGTCGAGTCCCTCAACGGAGAGCTCGAAAAATTTACCGTCTCTTTGCCCGTTTTGTATCCTGAGAATGTCTTGTCATGGAACGAGGGTTCTATCGCTGAAGCTCACCAACTGGCGAGCGACATAGAGGAACATCTCCAGAAAGTGCGTGAAGTTCAGGCCAATGGTGTTGAGTTGTTAGAAAGCTGGAATCTCTTGGTGTCGAAGTCCGTGCCTAATTCGGTTCTACCCGAAGGTCAGGCGATGAACGCAAATCCTTAATTTTCTGAAAATAGAGATGACTTTGACAATGAAAGTAGTCGGCCTTTTTCTAGTCCTTTGGGGCATGATGTTTCCGTCTTATGCTGAAGAGCAGGAAAAGGCTTCGTTGACCTTCGAGATCCAAGGGGAGGTTCCGGAGGGGTGGGAGGTTGTAGAGCTCGTCGATGCGCCAGCTATCGAGAAGTGGATCGAGATGAAGGATGGGGAAAAGAAGAGGGTGTTCGTGAAACCCTTCGGACTGAAGCCTATCGTCGACAATGCCTCAAAATTTACTGTTTCTAATCCTTTGGAGAATGCTTCTGGGCAGAACATGGAGGAGGTCCTTGAAGAGCAGAACATCAATCTGGCCCAGTCCGAGGAAGAGCTTACTTTACTACTTAATCGCCTCAAGGCACTGCTGTTGAGCTTGCCTGCATCAACTGAAAATCAGAAAGAATCATGAGCCCACAATTAACCATTATCACTGCAGCGATGTCCCTAGGAGGCATGGCTTCTGTTGGATTCAACCATCATAAGGAAGTTGAGAATCAGGTCGCTGAGTTTCAGGAAGGCCAACAGGTCGAAGCCCAGCAAGTCGAGTTAGCCGATGTTGGCGAGCGGATGGAAGAGGTGCTTGTTGATGTGGAGGAGAACCTGCAGATTCGCTTGCAAGAGAACCAAGATAATTTTCTTGAGCAACTCGCTGGAGTGCAGGCCCAAATGCAGCTTCTGCAGTCCAAGCAAAGTTCCCAAGACGTCTTGATGGAGAGTCTGGCGAAAGATTACACCGCTCTTGAGTTTCGGACGGAGACGTTGGCTGACAGTTTTCGTCCATTGCCATCGATTGGCGGTCGTTTCATGCCGGTGAAGTCTCAAAGCGAAGCTCATTCTCTGTTGCCTCCCCTTGCGGAAGAGTCTTCATGGACGAACGACTACTAGTCTTGTCAAAGCGGGGGTAAAGGCTGCATGATTAAGAGGTGAAGACCTTTCTGCTGTTCAGCCTTTTGTTGCTACCGAAAATTCTCATTGGACAAGAGGTCGCGAAGGCGAAGACCGTTGCTGAAAGCAATCACGCGATTGCGGAAGCTGCCCGCCAACAGATTGGAGTCACGACTCGCTACGTGCCTGATTATGTCTCTCTCGACTATCCCGGAGGGGATGTGCCCCAAGAAACAGGAGTTTGCACTGACGTGGTGATACGTGCCTTGCGAAAGGCAGGCCATGATTTGCAGAAGTTGGTTCATGAAGACATGAAGGCAAACTTCTCCAAGTATCCAAAAATTTGGGGGCTGCGCAGGACTGATCGGAGTATAGATCATCGCCGAGTTCCTAATCTCCGAACCTTTCTTACGCGCAAAGGGAAGTCTCTTGCCGTGACTAAGGATAAAGAGAGCTATTTACCCGGTGATTTGGTGACCTGTACGGTGGCAGGAAAGTTGCCTCATATCATGATCGTCTCGGACAAGAAGGACTCGAAGGGAGTTCCATTGGTGATTCATAATATTGGAGCGGGCACGAAAGAGGAGGGGCGTCTCTTCGATTTTCCGATAACAGGGCACTACCGTTTCTATCGATAGCGAGCTCGTTTCCCGATGGCTGAGTGTTGCTCAACTATGCAGGAAAGGAGAGGTCGACTTCACCATCTCGATAATCACCTTCTTCGCTGGCTTGGAGATACTCGCCCGTTTCGAGAGTGAGCGCGGTGAGGTATCCGCCGTGAACACAGCCGGTATCAATACAGATGTTTCCTTCCTTAACGGCTGGTATGGATTGGTCTTGAGGGGTGTGACCACAGACAAGGAATTTTCCATCTTCCCTTGGTTGAAGATCGTGAAAGCGCTGCCAGTAGAGCTCGTCTTCGTCACAATCATCGGGGGCCTTGTCGAAAGGGGGGGTAGCGTGGGTGAGAAGGAATCGATCCACCATATGAAAGGGCTTGAGAGAATGGAAGAATGTCCAGTGAGCTTCGGGAACATCGGAGAGCTTACGAGACTGGTAAGAGGCGAGGGTTTCGATACCGCCGTTAAGAAGCCAAAAGGAAGAGGCAGGTGGTCCGGATCGCGCTTCCTCCATCATGATTTCGTGATTTCCTCGAAGGGCGACCAAGTTGATTTCTTGTTCCAGTTGGATGAGGCGGTCTAGGACGCCCTTGGAGGCTGGGCCACGGTCGGTGTAGTCGCCAAGCGTGACTATCACATCGTCTGCACCTGGAGAGATGAACTCCATCAAGGCGTTGAACGAGCTAAGACAGCCGTGAATATCTCCAAAGACAAAAGTCATGTTCCCCCGCGAAGTGTGACAGGGACGCTGGGTGCGCAAAGCCGAAATTGAGGTTCTCTGTCTTTGGCAAGGAAGAGAAGCCTCCCAATTTAAGGGGTGAGGGGGCTCTCTGTGTTGATGCCTAGTGCCTTTTCTGGCGAAAGAAGGAGGATATTGAGAAAAGGACGGCATCTGTGGGATATTGAGCGCGACTTTTTGGCGAGAAGGGTGTTTATCCTCGTCTCCGCCTCATCTATGAATCGCCCCAGTTTCTTCATCGTCGGTGCCGCCAAATGCGGGACGACGGCTCTTTACGAATGTCTTCGGCAGCATCCGGGTCTCTTTATGCCCTATAGCGATGATCCCGCGCGGTTTTGGTTACACAAAGAGCCTTTTCATTTTTGCGGCGACCTCGGGATTGCGGATTGGTTACGGGTGATAGGAGATAAGGAGTATCTCAAGATGTTTGAAGACGCTCCCGAAGATTCGATTTGTGGAACAGCGTCGGCTTGGAAAATTTTTTCGAAGGAAGCTCCTGTTCGAATCAAAGAGTTCGAGCCCAATGCGAAGATTGTGATCATGTTGCGCCCTCCGGTGACTTGGATGCGCTCTTGGCATCATGACTTACTGCGTTATGCCTATGAAGATAAGGTGAGTTTCGGCGAGGCGCTCGGTTTGGAAGCGGATCGGAAAGAGGGGCGGAACCTCCCTCGGCGTTCGGCGTTTTCGGGCTGCTTGCAGTATCGTGAGGCCGCGCGCTTTTCAGAGCAGGTGGAGCGATACTTTGAGGCCTTTGGTCGCGAGAATGTGTTCGTGGGTTTACGGGAAGACTTTGCGGCAGAACCACAGGCGTTTTTAAAGGAACTTCTGGGTTTTCTCGGAGCAGATTCGACGGTCGAATTAGAAGTGACCCGAGAGAATGATTCTCCAACCCTGCGTGGGACTCATCATTTCGATTTGGCGGTTGGTCGAGTGATGGACCGAATCCCAGGGGGTGGGGGATTGAAGAACTTTTTCGGAAAGTCTTTGGAAGAAAAGTATCGCAAAATTGCGGACAAAGTCTTTGCCCCAATGTCCGACAAGAAAATCGACTCTATCCTAGAGGAGGAATTGTTGGAAGAGTTTGAGCCCGAAGTGGCGAAGTTAGGCGAGTTGTTAGGGCGCGACTTGAGTCATTGGAATGAGCCTCGTTTCCCAAGGTCAGAGCATGACCACGACCATCATCATTAGCGAAGGGTGAACAATGAAAAAGGCTGGGCGTTAGATGCCCAGCCCTTGTTTCACTTTGAGTGGTTGAAGGTCTTCTACTTCTGTCTTGCATTGGCCTTCAAGCGCAGAGCATTGAGGGCAATGAAGCCGGTTGCGTCGTTCTGGTTGTAGGCCTCTTCTTGGCCGCCTTCCATGGTGGCGACGGCTTCGTCGTAGAGGGTGTGCACACTGCGGCGACCGCAGTTGATGATGTTGCCTTTGTAGAGTTTGACGCGCACTTCGCCGGAGACTTTCTCCTGGGTGCTATCGACGAGGGCTTGGATGGCTTCGCGCTCGGGGGCGAACCAGAAACCGTTGTAGACGAGCTGGGCGTACTTGGGGATGAGGCTGTCGCGCACGTGCTGGGCTTCGCGGTCGATGACGAGGGTCTCGAGGTCTTGATGAGCCGCGAGAAGGATGGTGCCGCCCGGGGTTTCGTAGATGCCGCGGGACTTCATACCGACAAAGCGGTTTTCGACGATATCGATGCGGCCGATGCCGTGGGCTCCGCCGAGGAAGTTGAGGACGCGCATGACGCCGTAGGGGTTGAGGAGGGTGTAGCCGTCTGCTTCGCCGGTGGCGGTGACGTCGCCAAGCTTGGCGATAACTTCGTCGAGGCCGTCAGTCTTGAGGCCCACCACGTCGCCTTTGTCAAAAAGGAGTTGTAGGTATTGGGGTTTGTCGGGTGCGTCCTCGGGTGCGACGGAGAGGGTATACATATCCTTGTCGGCATCGGTGGTGCCGTCATACCAGGTGTCTTCGAGGGCTCCGGCTTCGTAGGAAATGTGGAGGAGGTTGCGGTCCATCGAGTAGGGCTTTTTCATGGAAGCCTTGATGGGAATTCCGTTGGCTTCGGAGTAAGCAATCATCTCGGCACGGCCGGGAAAGTCTTCGCGGAAGGAGTCGTCGCGCCAAGGGGCGATCATCTTGAGCTGGGGGGCGAGGGCGGCCACGGAAAGTTCGAAACGCACTTGGTCGTTTCCTTTGCCGGTGGCTCCGTGAGCGATGGCGTCGGCTCCCTCGGCGATGGCGCAATCGACCATTCCTTTGGAGATACAGGGGCGAGCGATGGAGGTTCCGAGGAGGTAGCGACCTTCGTAGAGGGCGTTGGCGCGGAACATGGGGTAGATGTAGTTGGCGGCGAAGTCTTCCTTGAGGTCGCCGATGAAGCACTTGGAGGCTCCGGTGGTGAGCGCTTTTTCTTCGAGGCCGTCGAGTTCGTCGTCCTGACCGACGTCGGCGCAGTAGGCGATGATCTCAGCAGAGTATTTGTCTTTGAGCCATTTGAGGAGAACTGAGGTATCGAGACCTCCGGAGTATGCGACTACGATCTTCATGTGTGGGGAGGGGAATAGGCGAGGAAGCGGGATTTTTGAACTGCAAAGATGAGTTGAGAGGGAGTTTTTTTGAGTGCTGAGGAAGGTTTAGGCAAAAATGCTCCGTCAAAGGCTAATTTTGCTAGGTTTGGCCTGAGTGAAAGGGAGATGGGGAAAAGGAAAAAGACAGGCATCGATTGGAATCGAAGCCTGTCTTTTCTGAGAATCGATTTAGTTGCGACCAGCGATGACTCCGCCGTCGACGTCCCAAATTGCTCCGGTAACCCAGGCTGCTTCGTCACTGAGGAGGAAGTCAATGGCTGCTCCGACATCCGCTGGTTGGCCAATGCGACCAATGGGGTGGAAGGCGTTGAAGCCCTGCAGTGCCTCATGAACCTCTGCGGGTGGAATGAAGGCGCCGTAAATGGGCGTTTCTACTACTGCAGGTGAAACGGCGTTCACTCTGACTCCGCTTTCGGCGAGTTCCATTGCGAGGTGTTGAGTCATGGCATGAAGGCCAGCCTTGGCCATAGAGTAGGCCGATGAAGGGGTGGCTTTGATGGCCTGTTTTGCCCACATGGAGCCGATATTGACGATACTACCGGACTTCTTAGCGACCATTTTTTTGGCAATGGCTTGAGTGATAAAGAAGAAGGATTCGTTGAGGTCATGGTACTGCGCGTAGTTCTCACGCGTGTGTTCGAGGAAGGGGGCGGGGGAGAAATATCCTGCCGCATTGACGAGGTAATCAGGCCCGCATTGAGTATCGGCAACGAGTTCGGAGATGAAGGTGTCGACGGCGGAACGGTCGTAGAGATCAAGAGACTTGGTCTTCACTTCAGGGGCTCCAGCGGCCTTGAGTTCAACGGCGGCGGTATCAAGTTTCTCTTGGCTTCGTCCGATGATGGTGACTTTGACTCCTCGGGCTCCGAGACGTTTTGCGGCATCGAGACCTATGCCTGTGGATCCTCCGATGATGATTGCTGATTTGCTCATATTTCTATTTTAGATTGGTGTTTTCGCTCGATAGGCTACCTATCAGTAGGTAGTTTCATGAGCGCAAGTTGCTCATGATTCTTGACAGCGTCAATCATTTTTTCTATCTAGTGATAGGTCAGCTCTTAATGGGTGGCCTCCTGAACTCAAAGAATGAATGCCACTGCAAAGAAAATCGTCGATTGCGCCGAGAGATTGATTCGCGATGGAGGTTATCATTCTTTTAGCTTTCGACAGATCGCTAGTGAGTTGGGGATCAAAAGTGCCAGCATCCACTACCATTTTCCCAGCAAAGAGCTGTTAGGGGTGGCTGTCGCTCAGAGATATACCCACGATTTCCTGGAGAGTCTTGGAGAGCCAACGGCAAGCAAAGGCGGGGTGAGCCGTTATATTGAGGCTTTTCAGTCTTCATTGAGGATTCATAAGCGAGCTTGTTTGTGTGGAATTTTGGCTGCGGAATCTGGTCGCTTGCCAGAGTCGATTCGCGAGACTCTCGAGTCTTTCTCACAGGAGAATCTCAATTGGCTAGAGCAAGCGATAAGCTCTGAATATGAAGATTGGGCTCCTCAGAAGGTCGAGAATATGGCGGCGGTGATTTTTTCTGCCTTGGAAGGAGCGATTACCTTCTCAGCCATGATTAACCAGCCTTCACACTTGAAGCAGGTGGGTGACAGTTTGCTCGAAATGGTGGGTTGATAGAGGACGCTCCTTGCTTTCTGCGATGGATGTTGTCCTGCTTCGAAAGACAATTGGACTCCGTTTAGTTCTCCTTTTCGAGAGGTGGAAAAAGGATGTCCGGTTGTAACGGTCGGCAGAGAGGAGTTGCGCTACAACTATCCCATGCTTGTGAGACAATTATGGCGCATTCCCACTCCTTCTTCTTCGTTGAAAGGCGAGGAGGTGAAGCCTATTGCACGCATCGGGTTGGGAGGCTCTTTGAAGGGGTCGACTGAGAAGGGGCGGCGCTTGGGGCGCCAGCTGGGCTGGGGTTCTTTTTTTACAATGGTGATGGTGGTCTTGTTTGGCTGGATTCGTTGGGGGTTGATGGCACTGGGCCTGAATTTTTCCAATGGGATCGCGGGCTTGGATACCACCTTGATTTTCCTAGCAGGGACGGCGGTAGTGGTGAGTCACTTGTTGGTCTTTGTGTGTGATGCATTGACGGGAGGAGATGCGGGGCCGTCGGCTTGGGCTTTAGCTATCTTTTGGCTGGGGGCCTTTATGCTTCCGATCGTGATGGGTGTGGTTGGCAGCTTTTTGTAAGCGACAGCCGTTCTCGACTCCCTTAAAAGAGCGGCGTGTTCGATTTGACGGCGGCAGCTTGGGTGATGGCGATATTGGCGGCGCTGTCGGTGGGGGTGTCGAAGGCTGGGTTCGGCGGGGTCGGGGTGATTCAGGTCTACCTCATGGCGGAGTTGTTTGGGAAGGCTTCGGTGGGGATTTTGCTGCCAATGTTGATCGTGGCAGACTTGATGGTTTTTCCCGCCTATCGCAAGCATGGCAGTTGGCCACCGGTGTGGAAGTTACTTTGGCCGGCCCTGGTGGGAATGACGGTGGGTTTTTTCCTATTGGATTGGATGCCTGAGAACTTTGCGAAGCCTCTCATAGGAACCATTATTTTGATGATGGCAGCGCTGCAGTTGGTGCGCAAATGGAAGCCGGAATCATTCGGCGTCTTTGCGGAGTCGAAGAGCTATGGTGCGGGTGCGGGGGTAGTAGCAGGATTTGCGACGATGGTGGCGAATGCGGCGGGACCGGTGTTTCAGCTCTTTCTGATTTCTCGAAAGATTCCCAAGATGGAGTTGGTGGGGATTGGAGTACGCTTTTTCTTATTGGTCAATCTGATCAAGCTGCCCTTTACGGGAGGGTTGGGAATGACGACGGGGGATTCGCTTCTTTTTAATTTGAAGTTGGTGCCGGTGATTTTCTTGGGTGTGATCGCAGGCAAATGGATGCTGGTGCGAGTCTCGCAAGTTTGGTTTGAGCGGATTGTTCTTGGGTTTGCGATTTTTGCGGGCACCAAGCTGCTCTTTCTTTCTTAAGCAAATAGAGCCCTTGAGTTCTTGCGGTTGGAGCTAGGTTTTAGGACCGCGGAGGATTTGAAAATTTTGATAAGCGAAATAGCCCATAAAAAATGCGACGAAAAGCCGGCCAGACATGAGGCCCAAAATCCCGACTGCTATTGCGATGATGATTCCAATAATGTGGGTGATATTTTTTCGTTTTGGCCCAAGGACAGCATTGAGTAGCTGACCTCCATCAAGAGGGAAGACTGGCACTAGGTTGAAGAGTGCCCACACGAAGCTTATCATATAAAGCGCCTTCAGAAAGACATTACCTAATGAGCCCTCGATGGGGATATTGAGCGAAATAATAAGAACGATTCCTCCGAGAATCAGTTGAGCGAGCGGACCTGCTGCGGTGATGAGGAAGTCCTGTGGCCGAGAGAATTTGTTTTGGGGGTAAGTGGCAAATCCTCCGAAGGCTTGCAGAACAATTTGAGTGTCAGCTCCTAGTTTTCTAATTGTTAGACCGTGGCCTAACTCGTGGACTAGGATTGAGAAAAATCCGGCTATTACGAAGAGTAAGACTCCGAAGAAGTCTTGCGGAGTCTTTATATCACCGATGAAGATCGAACCGATCAAGAGCATGGTGATCCAAAACCAGGGGAGAATAGTGATGGGGATGCCGAAGAGGCGGAAACGAATCATGTGGTAGCCTAGTCACGACAGGGTTCCAGTAACAGAGCGGGGAACGGTCATGACAGCTTGTCTCAACCCATGAAGAAGGGAGTGATGAGGAGAACGAGCGTCATGACGATGAAGAAGAACATCTCAGACGCTCCGATTTTGGACTTATCCTTAAATAGCATGGAAATAATTTTACATATTTCCGGCTTCTTCCAAGGAATTTATTTAAAAATATTTAAAATAAACCAAGATCATGAGTCATTTTGTCCCGATTTTATGGGTGTCTGTAATATTTTAATGAGAGGTGAAGGTGAGCTCTAGGAATGAGCTCATAAAAAATGCTAAGGCTGAGAGCCTTAGCATTGTATCAAAATCGAAAGTGGGGTCGCTGTCGGCTATCGAATTCGCTTCAACAAGTAAGCGAGCACTTCGTCAATGGGGAGGCGGGTTTGCTCCATGGAGTCACGCTCGCGGATGGTGACGGTGCCTTTAAGCTCTTCGCCTTCTTCGCCGAGGGTTTCGAAGTCCACGGTGATGCAGAAGGGAGTTCCAATTTCGTCTTGGCGACGATAACGACGACCAACGGCTCCGCCATCGTCGTATTGCACGTTCATCCACTTTTGAAGTTCGAGTTGAATTTCTTTGGCTATACGGACTTGTTCTCCGTTCTTTTTGAGAAGAGGGAAGACGGCGGCTTTCACGGGAGCCACTTTGGGGGAGAAGCGCATCACGGTGCGGATGTCGGTCTTGCCGCCTTCTTTGGTGAGGTCCTCTTCGTCGAAGGCCTCGCAAAGAAGAGCGAGTACGGTGCGGTCGCATCCGGCGGATGGTTCCACGACGTGGGGGATGAACTTTTCTTTTGTTTCATCGTCGCGGTATTCGAGCGACTTACCGGAAGCATCATTGTGCTTGGTGAGGTCGTAAGCTCCACGATAGGCAACCCCTTCGAGTTCTTGGATACCAAAGGGGAACTCATACTCGATGTCGTAGGTTTTCTCGGAGTAGTGGGCGCGCTCGCCATCGGGGATATCAAGCACGTGCAGCTTCTCGCGAGGGATGCCGACTTCGGCATACCATTGCAGGCGTTGTTCGAGCCATTCGTCAGTGAGGCGGAGGCCGTCGTCAGGGTGGCAGAAAAATTCGATTTCCATTTGCTCAAACTCACGGCTGCGGAAGATGTAGTTGCGTGGGTTGATCTCGTTGCGGAAGGACTTTCCGATCTGGGCAATACCGAAGGGGAGTTTGACTCGGTTAGAGTCCATCACGTTCTTATATTGCACGAAGATGGATTGCGCGGTCTCGGGGCGGAGGTAGGCAATGGCCTTTGGATCATCGTCGCCGGCCATGGCGCCGAGCTTGGTGGAGAGCATGAGGTCGAAGGAGCGCGGCTCAGTGAGAGCGCACTCTTTGCCTTCGCCTGGATTACAAGACGGCTTCTTTCCGCACTCGAGAGTGTCGAGGCTGTCGGCACGATAGCGACCTTTACAGGTTTTGCAGTCGACCATGGGATCGGAGAATCCGCCCACGTGGCCGGATGCGGTGAGAACGGCTTGGTGAGTGAGGATGGAGCCGTCCATGCCGAGGACGTCGTCGCGCTCCTGCACGTTGCGACGCCACCAAATTTCTTTGACGTTACGCTTGAGTTCGGCACCGAGGGGACCCATGTCCCAGCATCCATTGAGGCCGCCGTAGAGTTCGCCAGATTGGAAGATGAAGCCCTTGCGCTTGCAGAGGGACACGATTTTTTCCATGCGGACGGGATCGGTTTGGTCTTTGTTGGCCATAAGAATGCTTGTTTTTGGGAGGCGGAGCTAAGCAGGGACTTTGCGAGAAAGCAAGGATTGGTGAGTGAGCTAACTCTGGGTCACAAGAGCTCGAAATTGGGAGAGTTCTTCGCGACTGGTCTGGTAGTTGGTGACGAGGCGCACCAACTGTTCGTTGTGGGCAATGCTTTCCTGTAATTCCTCTGGGATAGGCCAATCATAGAGTCCGGCACCGGCTTTCTGCCAGCGAGCGATCTCCGTGTGGGGAGCGATGACGAAGACTTCATTGGCTTCCACTGGCCAGGCGAGACGAAGGACTTCGCTTTGAGATATGATATCGCCAAGTTCAGCCGCCATTTCGTTGGCATGGCGAGCGAGTTTGAGCCAGAGGTCATTCTTGAAGTAGGCTTCGAATTGGGCGGCGATAAAGCGGGTTTTGGAGAAAAGCTGAGCGGCTCGCTTTCGAATGTAGGGGAGTTGTTCTGATTGGCTGGGATTGAAGAAGAGGAGGGCTTCAGCGCACCAGCAGCCATTTTTCGTTCCTCCGAAGGACAGGATATCTACTCCTTGGCGCCAAGTCATCTCGGCAGGAGAGACCTCAAGCGAGGCGAGGGCATTGGCAAATCGCGCCCCGTCCATGTGAAGAGGGAGGTCGTTCTTCCTACAAATGGAAGATAGTTCTGCGATCTCAGGAAGTTGGTAGACTGAACCTGTTTCGGTAGCCTGGGTAATGGTCACCGCCATGGGCTGACCGGCATGAACGAAGTCGGGGCGGAAGTGATTGAGTTCTCGCTCGAGGCCACGGGAACTGATTTTTCCAGCCGCTCCGCTGATGGTTTGGAGCCGTGCTCCTCCAGTGAAGTATTCTGGAGCGCCGCACTCATCCTTCACCATGTGGGCTTCGTTGTGACAGAAGCAGACTCCACCCGGGCGATTGACGGCTGCCATTCCCAGTGAGTTAGCAGCAGTTCCAGTCCCTACAAAAAAGACCGCCACTTCGTGTTCGAAGATTTGGCTGAATAGCGCCTCGACCTGCTTGTCGAGTTCGCTTTGTCCATAGGCGGCGGCCATCCCTTCGCTGTGCACCAGAAGGTTCTGAGAAATGGTGGGGTGGGCTCCTGCCCAGTTGTCAGAATTAAAATTCATCGAATGGCTTCTACAGGAAGCAGATTAAATACCGCCGGCGGGACTCGAACCCGCACGACCAAAGGTCAATGGATTTTAAATCCACAGCGTCTACCATTCCGCCACGGCGGCTTTTTTTCGTGGGAAGGAGCGGGAGGTTGGGGAAAGCGGACGGGCAAGACAATCACTTATTTGCATTAGAGGGAGATTGCTGCGTCTTTTTTGATAGAGGGGGGGTGCAATTTCGTATTGCCCTAGAGACCAAGTCATGAGATTTGGTTCTTGTCACCTATTGATTACATGTTCGCTTCCGCCACTTCATCTGACCGTTCGTCACTCTTTCGAGTGCTCGTGAGCGCTTGTTTGGCGGTCTTTGCGGCTTGGGTGGTTTTGCCGACTTGTGAGTGCCAGTTAGAGGCTTTACTAGGAAAGGCTTCGCATACTGAGAGCGCGTCCAGTGATTCTACTGTCGTTACGATCGGCCTGCCGAGTGATTCGAATTGCCACTGTCTGGATGCGCAACCTGACCCCTTTGCTAGTGATGATGAAGTCACGCTAAAAGATGGACCGCAGACTCTGGTGGTTTCGGCTACGGATTGTGGACTTGAGCAGAGCTTGAGCGGAGTGGCCTTGAGTGCACTTTCTAACCGAGGTCCGCCCAATTGGCACCTCGTAGGATTCGCCGAAGGGCGTAGTTACCTCGCGCATTGCGCTTTCTTACTTTGAAGAACTGGGCTGAGCACTCTCGCTGACGACAAGAAGGTCGTTTGTGGTGGGGTGCTTTTTTTGTTCGCCCCTTTTGTTTCTTCACGATGTCTCCTTTGAGCATCTGGATTGTTCTGCCTCCGCAATGGATGGGGTAGAGCCTCGTTTTCTCGACTTCTTTTTTTCGCCAAACCTTATGGCCTCTTTATCTCAATTTACTTTTAGCCTGCCCTTGGTGGTTCTGGCGCTCGGTTCCTGTGCTCCTTCTGTTTCGGAGGAGTGGGGGGGCTCGGCCAAGGAACTCATCCCTTTGCCCTATGCGCAAAATTCCTCCCGTGAACTGACGGTGGGGAGCACTCCAAGCCAATTGAATCTCGCGGAAGCCTGCGGGCTGGCGATTCAGCATCATCCCTCGCTGGCGACTTATCCCATGGATTTGCGAGCCTCGGATGCGCGTGTGTTGAAGGCGACGCGGATGCCCAACCCCGAGGTAGGCTTCGATGGGGAAGACTTTTTTGGAACAGACGAAACGCGCGGGCTGCGTTCGGCTGTCTTTAACGCGCAAATCACGCAAGTGCTAGAGACCGGAGGCAAGCGGCAGGCGCGGCAAGGCTTGGCGCAGGCGGAGCGCTCGGTGATGTTGGCCGAGTATGGGGTCAAGCGGCTGGAGGTCATTATGGCGACCAGTGAGCAATACCTAGAGGCGGTGGCGGCGCAGGAGGAGCTTTCCTTTTTGCGGGCGGGCTTGCAGCGCGAACGTGAGACGGTGGAATTGGTTTCGGCGATGGTGGCGGAAGGCCGTGGCACGGAGGCGGCGGACCAGCAGGCCAAGGTTTCGTTGGTGAATACCGAGCTCGAAATTGCCACTGCCGAGCAGGCACGCAAGCGGGCTTTGCGGGCGCTGGCTTTGCAGTGGGGCGATGCCTCGGGGCGGGACTATCGCTTGGCGGCTGCTCTGGGCGGTCCGGCTGAAAGCCTGTCGTCGGCGAGTGGTTTTCGCGGTGAGTTGGGTCGCCATCCCAAGCGGTTGCTGGCCGAGGCGAAGGTGGCCGAAGCGCAGGCGGCTGAGGGGTTGGCGCGGGCGAACCAGCATAGCGATATAGCGCTGACGGGTGGCTTGCGTTACAACAATGCCGACGATGATTCCTCGGCTCTTGTGGGGGTGTCCTTGCCGCTGCCGCTCTTTGATAGGAAGCAGGATGAGGTGGTCGAAAGTCGGGCCCTCATTGAAAAAGCGCAGCTGGAGGTGAAAGCGGCGAGCAGAGAGGTGGACAACGAATTCTCGCTCGCATGGGCGGACTTGGCTTCGGCTCGAGAACTGGCCAGCAAGGTGGAGCGCGACCTGTTGCCCGCTGCGACGCGACTGTTCCGCTCGGCGGAGGGGAGTTTTCGCGAAGGCAAGTTCACTGCCTTGGAGTATCTCTCCGCTCAAAAACAATTCTACGAGGTTCGTAGTAGGTGGCTGGAAAGTCGTCTCGAATATCAACTTGCTGCCGCACGCGTGCAGGCGCTCACCAATCAATCACTCTAACTTTTTTACTCCTCATTTATTCCATGAAAATTTCTCAAACTCTCTCCTTTGTTCTTCTCTCCTTGACCCTGCTTCGAGCGGCGTTCGGGGAGTCCTTGACTGCTATCTCGTTGACGCCTGAGGAGGTGCAGCGATTGGGGATTTCGGCAAGTCCCTTGCAGGAAAAGGCGGTGGGCGACCCTGTGGTTGTGACGGGTGAACTCGCGATTGACCCCACGCGCCGTCGAGCGGTGAGTAGCTTTTTTGCGGGGCAAGTGGTGCGTGACCACAAGCAGTTGGGTGAGGGTATTGTGGCGGGGGAGGAACTCTGTAAGCTGCGGAGTCGCGAGGTGGGAGAGGTGATGGTGGCTTATCTGGAGGCAGTAGAAAAGTTGG
Organism: Roseibacillus sp.; assembly: GCA_051251855.1. GTDB lineage: Bacteria > Verrucomicrobiota > Verrucomicrobiia > Verrucomicrobiales > Akkermansiaceae > Roseibacillus. The sequence continues at coordinate 32,748 of JBPOGI010000004.1, read as the reverse complement.
AGACGGCGCGGGTGCTCTATGAGCGTGAGAAGGGTCTTAAGGCGAAGAAGATGACCACGGAGGATGCTTATCTCAATGCTTTTGCAACCTATCGAGAGGCGCGTGCTGCTCAAGCAGCGGCCATGCAAATGGCTTTGCTGGTGCGCACGCCAGTGGAGTTGACGGCGCTGCGCGAGGGAGGCTTGACGCCGGAGTTCACTGACATGGCGATTAAGGCTCCTTTGACGGGGCTGGTGATTGGGAAAATGAAGTCTGCGGGTGACGCGGTGGAGGGCAATGAGGTCTTCTGCGAGTTGGCGGATCTGTCGCAGCTTTTGGTTGAACTGCGGGTGCCTTTGCAAGCGATGGGTTGGGTGCGCGTGGGTGGTAAGATCGACTTTGAAACAGTGGTCGGTGAGACTCGGCGTGGTTCGGCGACCATTGTGAGGGTGAACCCAATTGCGAGCGGTCAGTCTCTCACCGCGACGGTGTATGCGACGCTTTCTAACGAAGAGGGGCAATGGTTGGTGGGGACTCCGGTCAATGCGTCCTTGGTTTCTCCTGATACTCAGAAGGTGTTGGCCGCTCCGGCGGGGGCGCTGGTTTCCATTGAGGGAGAAAGTTATCTCTTTGTGGAGTTGGAGGGGGACTATCGTCCGGTGGCTGTCACTCTGGGTGTGCGGTCTCAGCAGTGGGTGGAGATTGTCGATGGGCTCGATGAAGGGGCGCGTGTGGTAGGCCAGCGAGCGAGCTTGTTGTTGGCGGCGTATGAGGAGCGCGCTGGCGAGGAGTAAAGAACACTCAAAATATTACCTATTATGTTTTCCAAACTCGTTACCTTCGCACTGTCTAACAGGCTGTTAGTGTTCGTGCTCACTGCGGTGCTTTGCTTACTGGGATGGCGGGCCTTTAAGGCGCTGCCGATTGATGCTTTTCCGGATATCACCACCACGCAGGTGCAGGTGATTGTGAAGGCTCCCGGGATGACGCCCGAGGAGGTGGAACAAAGGGTGACTCAGCCGCTGGAGATTGAGATTCGGGGGATTCCTGACCAGACGGTATTGCGCTCGATGACCAAGTACGGGCTCTGTGTGATTACGACCGATTTTACGGATGAAACGGATTTGGATTGGGCGCGCCAGCAGGTGAACCAGCGGATTGCGCAGGTGCTCGCGGACTTGCCCGAGGGGGTGGAAGGCGGTTTGGGTCCTGTGACGACGCCCTTGAGTGAAGCCTATATGTTCTTGGTGGAGGGCGAGGGGCATACCCGTGCCGAATTGCGGGGATACCTTGATTGGATGATTCGGCCGCGACTGTTGTCCCTCCCTGGAGTGGCAGATGTCAACGCCTTGGGTGGCGATGTGCGCTCCGTTTTAGTCGAACCACGGCCGGAGGCCTTGCGGACCTTTGGCTTTACCCATACGGACTTGGTGGAGGCTATTGAGCGCAATAATGCTAACGCGGGGGGAGGTAACATTTTGCAAAATGATAGCGTGCTGTTGCTGACCACAGATGCGCGCCTGCACGGCGAGAAGGATATTTCGCAACTGACGGTGGGGAAGCGCGACGGGGTGGCGGTGAAGGTGCGGGATTTGGCTGAGATTCGGATTGATAGAATGCCTCGTTTTGGCGGTGTGACCGCGAATGGCAAGGGGGAGGCGATTCAGGGAATCGTGCTGACGCGTCGGGGAGCGAATAGCCGGGAGACTATCAACTCGGCGAAGGAGCGGCTGGAGGAGATTAAGCCGAGTTTGCCCGAGGGGGTGACTGTGCGGGCTTTCTATGACAGGACGCAGCTCATTGAGACCGCGACCTCGACGGTGAACACGGCGCTGTTGCAATCGATTGTGATCGTGTTGGTGGTTCTGGGGCTCTTTCTTTTTGATATTCGTAGCGCGATTACGGCGGGGCTCATTTTGCCGCTGACGGTGCTGGGGGCCTTTTTCATCATGCAGCAAGTGGGGCTTTCGGCTAACTTGATGTCGCTGGGGGGCATCGTGGTCGCGATTGGGATTCTGGTGGATTCGGCGGTGGTGATGGTGGAAAATATTCAGACCAACGTGCGCGGAAAGACGGGGCACGATCGGGCGGCAGCGTTGCGTGATGCGGCGGTGGAAATGGCTAAGCCCATTGTTTCGGGGGTGATTATCATCATTGTTTCGTTGGCTCCGGTGCTGAGTTTGAGAGGAATGGAAGGGAAGCTCTTTGGACCGCTGGCGCTGACGATTGCGATTTCGCTCTTGGTGTCGTTGGTGCTCAGCCTGACCGCGATTCCGATGTTGGCTACCCTCTTCATGAAAGGGAGGGAGGGGATGGAGAGTCCGTTGGCGCGTTTTTTGCTCTTTCTCTATCGCCCTTTGTTGCGGTTTTGTCTGCGTTTTCGCGCTCTGGTTGCTTTGATTGCTATTGGGTTGTTATTATTGAGTGTTTGGCTGGGGAGTCGCACGGGGCGGGAGTTTTTGCCTCAGCTTAATGAGGGCACGATTGTTCTTCAGTTTGAGAAGATTCCTTCCATCTCGCTGGAACGTTCGATGGCGATTGACGACCAGATTGCTCGAGACCTGATGGCCTTGCCCGAGGTGATTGGGGTCTACAATCGAACGGGGTCCGATGAGTTACGGCTGGATCCGATGGGGCTGAACGAGACGGATTGTTTTTTGGAGACGAAGCCTCGCTCGGAATGGCTAGACTCGGATCCTGCTTCCTTGGAGGAGAAGATTCGGGTGATTCTGGCCCGCTATCCCGGGGTGGTGAGCGGCTTTACGCAGCCGATTGATATGCGGGTGTCGGAGATGCTGTCGGGGGTGACTTCGGCGGTGGCGATTAAGCTGACGGGTCCGGAGTTGACGGGGTTGGAGGAGCTTTCGGCTCGTATCGAAGGAGTGGTGGCTAAGGTTCCGGGTGCGATTGACGTTGCGCGGACTCCTTTGACGGGGCAGCTCTATTATCAGGTCGACTTGAATCATGAGATGTTGTCTCGCACGGGCATTGAGCCGGAGGCGGTTAATACCTTGGTGAGCGAGGCGATTGGGGGCGCGATGGCGACGGAGCTGATTGAGGGGGTGCGTCGTATTCCGGTGATTGTGAGGTATCCTGAGGCCTCGCGTAACGGGCCGAACTCGCTGGGGCAATTGACTTTGCAGTCGCCTTCGGGGGAGGCGGTACCGCTGAGCACGGTAGCCTCGATTCAGGAGATTGATGGTCCCAGCGCGATTGACCGCGAGGATGCGGAGCGAATGATTGTGATAGAGAGTAATGTTGCGGGCCGCGATGTGGTAGGCTTTGTGGACGAGATGAGGGCGGCCATTGAGCAAGAGGTGTCGCTGCCGCATGGCTATCGCTTGGAGTTTGGCGGACAGTTCGAGAACGAGGCTCGGGCGGGGAAAAGCCTGATGGTGATTGTTCCGGCGGTGTTGCTGGTCATTTTTCTGATTCTTTACACGACCTTCCAGAATATGCGGCAGGCGGTTTTAATTTTACTCAATATTCCCTTCGCGCTCATCGGAGGCGTGTTCGCGCTCTTTCTTTCGGGGTTCTATCTCTCGGTGCCGGCTTCAATTGGATTTATTGCCTTGTTGGGGATGGCAGTGATGAACGGAGTGGTGCTGGTGTCGTATCTGAATCAATTGCGAGAAGAGTCTGATTTGGGAATCGAGGAGGCGGCCTTTGCTGGGGCGCAGCGTCGATTCCGTCCTGTGATGATGACTGCGCTTTTGACCATCGTGGGATTGATTCCAATTCTCTTTGCGACGGGGCCGGGCTCTGAGATTCAGAAGCCGTTGGCGGTGGTAGTTGTTGGAGGAACGCTAACCTCGACGGCACTGACGCTGCTGCTGTTGCCTGCACTCTACGCGAGCTTGGAGTCGCTAGTGGCGAGGAGATCGTTACGGAGGGAGGCTGTGTAGAGGATTCTTTCGCTGGAATTTTTCTCAATTTGGACAATGCTGTGAAAGTTATGACTCAGTTTGTAGCTCTCATATTCCTATTGAGCGCTCTTGTTTTGCAAGGGGCGTATCCGCCGGTGATCAAGGATGCGCGGGTGGAGACTTATCGCGAGGTGGATGAGGTGGAGCTGAAAGTTTGGATCGTGGGGGAGAAAGTTGCGGAGGAGGCAAAGCCGGCGGTGGTGCTTTTCTTCGGTGGGGGGTGGCGGTTTGGGTCACCGGATAGTCTGTTGCGGCACGCGAGATATTTGGCGGGGAAGGGGATGGTTTGTCTATTGGCGGATTATCGGGTGGCGAATCGACATGGGGCAAAGATTGCAGATTGTGTCACTGACGCGAAGGCGGCGGTGGCCTGGACGCGAGCGAATGCGAAACGCTTGGGAGTAGACCCGGATAGAATTGCGGCGGGAGGTGCTTCGGCTGGGGGGCATATTGCGGCTTGTGCAGCTCTGGTGCCGGGGTTCGGGAATGAGGAGAAGCCGAATGCGTTGCTGCTCTTTAATCCGCCTTTGATGCTAGCTCCGTTCGAGGGCGATGATTTTGGGGTGAAGTATTGGCTGACTGCTCGATCAGTGGGGGCGGAACCGAGGGCGGTGTCTCCGATTCATCATTTGTGCGCGGATGCTCCTCCGACTTGGATTGGGCATGGGACAAAGGATATTTTAGTGCCGATTCGGACGGCGCAGGCTTTTCGCGATGAAATGAAGAAAAAAGGGGTAGCTTTCGAATTCTTGGAGGCGGAGCAAGCGCCCCACGCTTTTCATTATCGTGACCCTTGGTTCAGTAAGTCGATGCTGAGTATCGAAATTTTCCTGAAGGGGTTAGGTTGGTTGGCAAAGTAGGGCGTGAGAGGAATTCAAAGGTCGAGTCTGCTAGGTTTCAGGCCTCTGACTGTGAACGATTGAAATCGACCCTCCTATTCGGTGGGGAGCCTTGAATGAGAGGGGAGGTCCAAAAAAAGAGCCTCCGTAGAGGCTCTTTGAGAGTTTAAACTAAGGAGGGGAAAGGCTTACTCGCCTGCTTCTTCTTCCTTTTTGGGGCCTTTTGGTCCCTTAGGGCCTTTGCCTTCTCCCTTGCCTTCGCCTTTGCCGGGACGGCCTCTCCCTTCGCCACGAGGTCCGCCTTGGGCGCGACGCTCTTGCATGGCTTTCTTCATCTCGGCCTTTTCCGCTTCGTTGAGCTCGCCGTCACCGTCTGCATCGAAGCGTGAAAGCATAGCGGCTTTGCGCTCTTCTGGGCTCAGTTTGCCGTCTTTATCGGTGTCGAACTTCTCAAGCATTTCGGCACGTCTTTTCTCACCTTCAGCTTTGCGAGCGTCGCCAGCGGCCTTGCGCTCTTCTTCGTTGAGTTTGCCGTCACCGTCGGTATCGAATTTGGCAATGATTTCAGCAGAAGGGCCTTTGCGTTCTCCGCGGGGGCCTTTTTCTTTGCCTTCGGTAGGCTCAGCTTGAAGGGCGAGGGGGGCGAGAATGCCAGCTACAATCAATAGTGTCTTTTTCATAGAGTTGTTTTGTTTCAGATTCGAACGAATTGCGTTCAAGTCATCAAACAACCTGACGTGGGAAAAGTTGCGTTGATTCGATTTTTCTTTTTCAGGTCGAATTGAGAGCGGAAACACCGAGGGAGATGGGAAAGAGCCCAGTGCTTGTTCGGATTTTGCTATTGTTGGCGCGAATCTTACTCAAGGGTTGGCTGAAGTGGGAATCAAGGGAAGATTGCCTCGTATGCAAAAACACGATCTTCTCCACGAATTCCCTGAGCATAAAGAGCGTATTCACGAATTGAAAGTGGGCGATAACCACTTTCGTCGTCTTTTCGACCAATATCATGAGATTAATGATGAAATTCATCGTATCGAAACGGGGGCTGAAAATACGGAGGATGAGGTGTTGAATGGTCTTCGTCGTGAGCGTCTTCATTTGAAAGATGAGCTGTTGACGATGATTACGGCAAAAGCCTAGTTCTATGATGGCGATTTGAAGTCGTCTCGAAACACGCTTTTCCGTTGCTCCTCAGCGTTGGGTAGGGTGGACTAGGGGAAGAGTGGCTAACGAAAAAGAAAAAGACACCAAGTCCAAGGTTTTTGGGCGGCGGCTTCTGAGCACCCTAGTGATTTGGGGCTTGGTCATTGGCGTGTTTGTAAGTGCCAATGCCATTGCGGTGGGGGTTGCAATTGCTGTTTTGGCAGTGTTGGGGCTTTTGGAGTGGAGGAAGCTCTGGAAAGGTCAGGCTGACGATTGGTGTCTGTGGTGGATGATTCTGGTTGGGGCTGGCTATCTCGGTTGGTGGGTCTATTCGCTCAGTAGTAATGAGCATGTGGCGGAGGATGCTGAGTGGATGGCGATTCTGTTTGTGGTGATGGGCAGCTTTGGGGTGCGCTTTCGGAGACCGATTGAGGGAAGTGAGGCCATCGTCTCCGTCTCGGTGGCGGTGTTGGGGTTGGTATTTCTGGGGCTGATGTTTGGGGGAGGGTTGATGCGTTTGGCAAACTCGGGGCCCGAGACCGCCCGGCAGGGGCAGTGGTTCATGCTGATGGTGATTGCGGCGACGAAGTTTACAGATATGGGAGCCTATGCCGTGGGAAGCTTGGTTGGGAAAACCAAGATGATTGCCCACATTAGCCCAGGTAAAACTTGGGAAGGTTTCATTGGAGCTTTGTTCGTTTCGCAGGCGGGTATTTGGATTGTTCGCTGGGCTGCAACTCTCGGTGAGAAAGACGAATTGGCGTGGCTGCCTCAAGGTTGGGTTTTAGCGTTACTAGGCCTTGTCATTGCCTTGGGTGCGGTGGCTGGAGATTTGGCAGAATCTTTGCTTAAGCGCAGTCTGGCGGCCAAAGACTCGGGCCATGTTCTTCCTGGAATTGGTGGCATTCTAGACCTGATTGACAGCATTGCCTTCACGGTGCCGTTGGCTTGGATTTTCTTGAAATTGGCGACCTAAATGAAGATGGAATTTGCGGGTAAGCGGGTGGTGATTCTCGGTTCGACGGGGTCGATTGGAGAGAGTGCGCTTAAGGTGGCGCGTGAGCTGGGGCCGGATAAGATGCAGGTCGTTGGCTTGGCTGCAGGCACTCGTTGTGCGGAGCTTGCGGCGCAGGCCAAAGAGTTCGGGGTGAATGATGTCTGTATATATGACGAAAGCCGAGGCGAGGAGCTGAAGAGATTCTTGCCGGAAGGTCGCGTGAGCACAGGAGCGGAGGGGTTGTTAGAGCTCGCGACGCTTACAGAGGCGGATATGATTTTAGTTTCCATCGTGGGGACCGCGGGACTTTTGCCCACCTTAGCTGCTATTGAAGCCGGAAAGGATCTAGCGATTGCGAGTAAGGAAATTCTGGTGATGGCGGGCGAGATCGTGATGACAGCTGCTCGTGAAAAAGGAGTCAACGTGCTTCCTGTGGACAGTGAGCACAATGCGATTTTTCAATGTCTCGAAGGGCAGCGGTGTGAGGCGGTGAGTCGTTTGATTCTGACCGCTTCGGGAGGGCCGTTTCGGACTTGGGAGAAGGAGAAGTTATCTTCTGTTACTCTCGCGCAAGCGCTTAAGCATCCCACCTGGACGATGGGCCAAAAGATTACCATCGATTCGGCGACCATGTTCAACAAGGGCTTGGAGATGATTGAGGCACGCTGGCTCTTTGGAGTGGGCATGGAGAAGGTTGATGTGATTGTGCATCCGCAGAGTATTGTGCACTCCATGGTGGAGTATTTGGACGGGAGTGTTTTGGCTCAGTTGAGCACGACCGATATGTGTTTTCCGATTCAGTATGCAGTGACGTGGCCGGAGCGCTGTGCGACAGGACTGAAACCGTTAGATTTTGCGGAGTTGGCGAAGTTGGAGTTCGAGGCGGTGAGGGAAGATGCTTTTCCTGCAGTGCGTTTGGCGCGGGAAGCGGGTTTGGCTGGCGGGGCGCAGCCGGCGGTTCTGAATGCAGCGAATGAAGTGGCGGTGGAGGCGTTTGTCGAAGGGCGTTTGTCGTTCACAGGGATTACAGAGGTGGTGGAGTCGGTCATGGAGCAGATGACCGATTGGGGAAGTGAGAGCTTAGAAGAGATTCTGTTAGCTGATCAGCAGGCTCGTGACAAAGCGAGGGCGGGTATTGCTCAAATTGCATGAACGAGAATGCTGATTCAATTTATCAGGCCCCTCAGGCGGATTTGCTTGAGAGTCCTCAGGGAGAAATAGTAGAGCATTGCTATCTTGTCTCTCGGAAGAAGTTTTGGATTCTGTTCTTAGCAACCATGGGGACCTACCAGCTCTACTGGTTCTACCGGCATTGGCAGATCTACCGCACGAATACTAGCGAAAATCTCTGGCCGGTTGCGCGCTCTTTGTTTTCCATTTTCTTTGTTCACAAGCTGTTTGAGACTTTTGAATCGAGAGCTCGGTTGAGCGGTGACTCTCGGGTGGGGTTAAGTGTGATAGCGACTTTTTTTGTTCTTGTTTCGATCGCCGATAGAGTTGCCACGCGGCTGATTGATGAAGTTGAGTTTAATTGGCTACTTCAGATTGGTTATTGGATGCCGTTGCCCATCATTGGCTGGTTTTTATGGAAAGCTCAGTCAGTAGCTAATCTCTCATCAGGTGAAGGATTTGGAGAATCGAACGGAACGCTGACGTTTGCCAATTGGACTTGGATTGCTATTGGGCTCGTCCTTTGGGCTAGCACGATCCACGACTACCTTCTGTTCTTTGAAGTGGTGCCCGCTCTCTTCTAGGAACTTCAGTCTGTTGGAGGCTGTTCTTAAAAGCAAGATGCGAGCGTCTTTTGCTCCCTAGGCAATATGATAGCCCTGAAGTTGGAGGTGGACTCGGACGAGATCCTTCTCGTGGCGGTTCCGTCAGAAGTTGAGGGGCCCCATAGAAGGTGGGAGAGATGGCTTGAAGTGGGATGATGAACCTTTGTTAGATTCTCGCGAGAAGTTCGCTTTTTTTGGCATCAAACTCCTGGGGTGAGAGAATTCCCGCATCGCGCAATTGACCGAGCTTTTCCAAAAGTGTGATTACGTCGCCCTGTTGTTGGGCATCTACTGCAGCGGCTTGTGTTGCTGTCTCGAGGGGTGGCGCCGGAGCAGCCTGCGGAGCTGCAAAGTTGTTAGAAGGAGCGGGTGCAAACCCGGGGCCGGAAATGAGGGGTAAGCTGAGAGAAGAGATGGTGCCGTATTGGCTGGAGAAGGTCAGGGAGGTGTCGCCGCCTTGCTGCTGACTCACGCCGCTGATGTTGTGGTCCAAGGTGTCGAAGAGAGACACCGAGCCATCACGCTGCACGGCGAGCCGTCTGGTCTGAGGGAAGAAGGCGTAGCGGATGTTGTTCTGGGAGCCACTGCTGGAAGGAGACCCAAGGTCGCCGGGCCACCAGTTGTTTCCGTTGCCACCATTCGCCCCTTTAGGAAGGGGTTGGAAGACTTGGTTGTTTGCAAGAATATTTGAGAGCTCGCCGCAAAGATTATTAACGGTGTTCTTCAGATTGTAGTCGAAAAGGTCGCCTACCATGGTCATGCCGCCGCTCATCCACTGGCCACTCCCGAGTTCGGGGATGCTAAACTGAGCCATAGAGCCTCCGCCATTGTTCACCGAGATGAGCATGTTGACTGCAGACTGGAAGCTGAGACCGTAGCGGCCTGCGATGTCGTTGATGAGGTTTTGGCCTTGGGGGGTGAGTTGCTGCATGGAATTGTTGGAAAGGTGAGGGGCTTCCATACACGGGTTCTCCCAACTCACAATGATTTTGATGCTGTGAGAGGAGTCGCTTTAGGGAGGTGTTTGTCGGCTGATTCCTACAAGGGGCTCATTCAGAATCCCTTAAAGGCTTTTTTTGCGAATCGGCTTTCCTTAAGCTTCCGATACTTCGCCGGTGCTGTCGGCAAAGGATCCGGTATCCACGCCGAGACGTTGCAGCATGGTGAGGTAGAGGTTGGAGAGGGGCAGGTCTTCGCGTTCGGCCTTTTTCTTGTAAGGCTCGGGGTCATCGCCGCCGAACCAAGCGCCGCCGACGTGGTGTCCTTGGGCGTAGTCGAGGAATTGGCCATGCTTGAAGCCCATGTTCTTTCCGCCGGTGAGAACGAGGGGATAGTTGCGGGAGAGGTGGAAGGCGCTGGAGGCGGAGCCGAAGAGGAGAAGGGTGTTGTCGAGCATGCTGCCTTCTCCGCCTGGTTCGGGGGTGGCTTTGAGGCGGGCGGCGAAGCGGTTGAATTCTTCGGCTTGGAAGCGGCAGTAAACTCCGAAGTCTTCCCAGCCGCCTGGCTTGGTGGTGTCGTGCGAGAGTTTATGGGTGAGGTTGAGTCCCACCGCGCGGGCGAGGTAGTCACTGATACCATCGCCGAGTTCTTTGCCGATCATGTAGGTGGCGACTCGGGTGGAGTCGGTTTTGAAGGCGAGGTAGATGAGCTCATACATGGTCTGAATGTATTCGCGAGGGTCGTCGGGTGTGATGTCGAGATTGAGGTGGTCGACATTGACGCTGGGAAGGGGGATGTCGAGCCACTGTGAGGCTTTGGTGACTTTGGTCTCGGTGCTGCGCACGGAGTCGAGATACTCGTCGAGGGTATTTTGGTCGTGGGCGGAGAGGTCTTTTCGAAGGGAACGAGCGTCCTCTATGAGTTCGTCGAGGGCACTTTTGCTGAGGGCGAGGCGACGAGCTGCATCGCCGGCGTTTTTGACAAACATCATGTCAAAAAGGCGCTTGGGTTTGTTTTCGGCGGGAATGGCCCGTCCGTTGCGACCAAAGGAGATGGTGTGCGCTCCGCGTGGAGTTCCGGCTCCGCCATCGGTGGACATGACGAGGGAAGAGATGCGGGTCTGTTCCCCGATGTGTTCGGCAAAGACTTGGTCGAGAGAGATGGAATTCTTGTAGTCGCCACGGCCGCTGGTGTCGGCTCCGGTGAGAAATTGGTCGGCGTTGGAATGACCGTGCACGTTTCTCACCGAGGGGTGAGACATGCCGGAAATGATGGTAAGGTCTTTGCGCAACGACTCGAGTGGGTCGAGGCATTTGGTGAGGGAGAAGTCAGTGCGGCCTCCGTGTGGGAACCAGCTCCAGTCCGCATGCGCAGGGTCTTCGGCGAGAGGCATGGGCACTCCGTTGGGGAGATAGAAGGAGGCAAAGCGTTTGCGATTTTTGACTCCCGAGCGTTCGGCTGCGCTGGCTTGGGAGGCAAAGGTCTCGAGCCAGGGCAGGGCAAGGGCGTAGCCGGTTCCGCGGATGAACTTTCTACGATTGATTTGACTCATGATTTTTTTGCTTTGGTTTTAGGTTCTGATGAAAACCTCAATGACTGCGGAAAAGTTCACTGATGACTATGAACTTAATGAGGTCGCCGAGTCCATCTCCTTCTTGGCGGAGTTGGGCTGTGATTTCGTCGAGGTGGGCGCGGTCGCTGAAGGAAAGGGGGCGTCCGAGGGCATAGGTGGAGAGCTTGTGCACAAGGGCTCGCACGAATTGGTCTTGGCGATTTTCTAGCAGGAAACGTTTGAGGCCCTCGGCTCCGTCGAGTTCTTGTTCGTTGAAGAGTCGGCTACTGGCATCGACGGGAGCTCCTTTGATTTCATCCCGCCAACTACCAGTGGCATCAAAATTTTCGAAGGCGATGCCCCAAGGATCGATTTTGGCATGGCATGAGTGGCAGGCGGGGTCGTCGCGGTGTTGTTCGATGCGCTGCTTGAGAGTGAGCTTGGCAATCTCCGGATCGGTGAGGTCGATTTCCGGAACCGCTGGCGGAGGGGGTGGGGGAGGGGCATTGAGAATACTCTCTAACAGCCAAACTCCACGCTTGAGGGGGTGGGAGTCTTTACCGTCGGAATTCATGGCGAGAAGACCGGCCTGGGTGACGAGTCCGCCCCGTGGGCTTTTGGGGGGGAGGGGGACGCGGCGGAAGTGGTTGCCAGTGATAGCGGGGAGTCCGTAGTGCTGGGCCAGGCGTTGATTGACGAGGAGGTAGTCCGCGTGGAGGAAGTCGATGACGCTGTGATTTTTTTGGAGCACTTCCTCGAAAAAGGCGATGGGCTCTTCTTGAAGCGCGGCTTTCAGAGTGCCATCAAAGTCGGGGTAATCCTCTCTGCTCACAACGAGATAGTCGAGCAATGAAAGACCCAGCCATTGTCGGACGAACTGTTGGGAAAATCGATCGTGGCGTGGATCGGTGAGCATGCGTTGGGTCTGGCGAATGAGTTCTTTTTCCTCGGTGAGTTTGCCGCTGGCGGCGAGAGTGATGAGTTCTTGGTCAGGCGTGCTGCACCAGAGGAACATGGAAAGGCGGGTGGCGAGTTGGAAAGGGTCGAGAGATTGGCTCGTCTCTGAGGCAGAAGACTCGGATTGAACCAAGTAGAGGAAACGGGGAGAGGAGAGGACGGTGGCGAGAGTCTCGATGATGGCTTCTCGAAAGTCGTCACAGGTGGGACGAATACGATCAAAGTAAGCTGCTTTGCGGTCAATCTCATCTTCACTCACTTGGCCGCGCCAAGCTCGCTGCATGAAGTTGGCGATGATTTCTCGGGCATAGACGTTCTCGTCAGCGGTGTTTTCGCTTTCGATAAAGATTCGATTGTGCGAGACAGGAGGCCATTGGTCGTAGACGGGAGCGGAGACCTCGACGTAGTCGAAGTGGAGGTCAGCTCCGGGGGTGAGAGCGGTGTTTTGCAATTGGATATACTCCGAAGGGTTGGTGAGTTTGTGGCTCCCCATTTCGACGCGCTTCCGTTCAGGGTTGCGGGGGTAGATTTCACTGAGGGGAATCTCCCACTGATAGAATTGCGCTTCTTCCGGAACACCGTTGAGAGTGAGGTCTTGTTCGCTGACTCTGACGGCGGCTTTGGAGTTGTTGTTGCCTTGCCAGCCGAAGATGAGGGCAAGACTTGGGGTGAGGGACGGCTCACGAGAAACCCGTGAGGCGCGCACTCTCACTCGAAGTTTTCCTTCATCGGGAATGCGATTTCCCAACTCAACGATCACCTTTTGCCCTGCGGGGAGGACGCCAGTGAAGTCGGTAGAAGCCTGAGGAACTTCGGGGAGAGTGTCTTGATAGGGCCAAGCTTGGAGAGCCTTGCGGAAATACCAACCTGCAGGAGCGACTTCGCCGGTGCGGTTGTCGCGGTAGTGAGCCATTTCCAGAATTTTGCTTTCTTTTTTTTCGGTCTTCTTGGTGAGGTGGTCTGGCTTTGTGCGGGCTTTTTCGAGCTGAATGAATTTTTTCTTGGCCGCTTCTTCGGAGGAGACTCCCCAGTAAATCATTGCGGGACGTTCTCCTCGCACGGTGGCGCGCTGGAGGGCCTTCCGATTCAGTTCGAGGTAGGTGCTATATTGCCTAGGTGACATGTGAAGCATCTCCGAGCTGTTGCTGAAGCCTTCTTCTGAGACGGGGTCGGGTGGAAGATCGGAGGCGAAATCAAAGGGCAGCCCCAAGAGGTCTTGCAGGGCGTAGTTATACTCGTAGCGAGTCATGCGCCGAAAGGAGGAGTGTCCTTGTTCGGTGCGGCGGGCTTGGGAAGCGCGTTGGATTTCGGTGGAAAGCCAGGTGATGGTCTTTTTGCGATCCTCGTCGGGCATTGCAGGGGCGTCGTCAGGAGGCATCTCGCCATTGCTCACCACGTCCATGATTTCTAACCACCAGTCTGCGTCGTCGCCATTGATGATGTCAGGGTCGAGGGTGTCGACTCGGAATTTGGCCTTCTGTTTGTCGGGGCCGTGGCATTCGAGGCAGGAGGTTTTGAGAATGGATTGAATCTCGTTGTGAAAACCTTCAAGATTGGCTTGCGGGGTTTTAGAGTTGGATTCGTATACTTGTTCGGTGGAGGTGAGGTAGCTTGATTGAAGAGCGCCCTTGATTCTTGCCTCTACTAGGGTGAGGTTGTCTTTACTCACTCGCTCAGACGTAGTGAGGGCTGTGGCTTGGGGTTCTTGAGCGGAGAGGGGCAGTATAAAAAAGAAGGCCCATAGCGTTGTTGTCAGGGGGAATCTCATTTGTCGGTTCGCTTTTTGGATGAGCTTTGGTCTTTCCAAAACTGAATACGTTCTTTGATGCGCTTTTCCATGCCGTTGTCAGTAGGTTTGTAATAAGTGCGGCCTTCGGTGAGGTAGGCTTGGGGGACGAAGTGACCGTCGTAATCGTGGGAATAGAGATACTGCATGGCAGCTGTGTCGGCTCCGGATTGGGTGGCGAGTTCTTTGCGAAAGCGGGTTTGGAGGTGCGGCGGAACGGGGAGGGTTTTTCCTTGAGCGACATCGGTCATGGCAGCGCCGAGGGCTTTGTAGGAGGCGTTGGATTTGGGAGCAGTGGCGAGATGGACGGTGGCTTGGGCAAGGGGAATGCGGCCTTCGGGCATCCCGATGAATTCGAAGGCTTGTTGAGCGGCGATGGCGACTTGGAGAGCGCTGGAGTCGGCGAGCCCAATATCTTCCGAGGCGGAAATGACAAGGCGGCGCGCGATGAAGCGGGGGTCTTCGCCAGCGGTGAGCATTTTGGCGAGCCAGTAGAGAGCGGCGTCGGGATCGGAGCCTCGGATGGATTTGATGAAGGCGGAGATGGTGTCATAGTGTTGGTCGCCGTCGGCATCGTAGAGGATAGCCTTTTGTTGGATGGATTCTTCGGCGACGGCAAGGTCGAGGACGATGGTTTGATTTTCGCTTTGCTCGGAGGACTGCTGTTGGGGGATGATGGCGAGTTCGAGAGCAGTGAGGGCTTTGCGAGCATCGCCATCAGCTTTATCTGCGATGTGGTGGAGAGCGTCTTCGTGGGCCTCGATGTTGATTTTACCAAGTCCTCGTTCGGGATCGGCGAGGGCAGTTTGCAGCAGGTCGATGATGTCTTCGGGCGAAAGGGGTTCGAGTTGGAAGACCTGCGAGCGCGAGACGAGGGGGGAGTTGATGTAGAAATAAGGATTGTGGGTGGTGGCTCCGATGAAGCGCACGGTGCCGCGCTCGAGATGGGGAAGGAGGACGTCTTGTTGCGCTTTGTTAAAGCGGTGGATTTCGTCGATGAAGAGAATGGTGGTTTCGTCGCGGAGTTTTTGCCAAGTAGCGGCTTGTTCGATTTTGGCGCGAATCTCGGCGACATTGGATTCGACTCCGTTGAGGGATTCGAAGCGGGAACCGGTGCTCTGGGCGATGACGGTGGCAAGAGTGGTTTTTCCAGTGCCGGGAGGGCCGTAGAAGATGAGGGAGGAGAAGCGATCGCTTTCGATGGCGCGGCGTAGGAGTTTACCTTTGGCGAGAATGTGTTGTTGGCCGCGAACTT
This sequence comes from Roseibacillus sp., assembly GCA_051251855.1. Classification (GTDB taxonomy): domain Bacteria; phylum Verrucomicrobiota; class Verrucomicrobiia; order Verrucomicrobiales; family Akkermansiaceae; genus Roseibacillus. Next base: position 17,600 of record JBPOGI010000004.1, on the reverse strand, counting down.
CGGAGAGGTCCCGGGGGCGCATGCGGGCCGCGAGGGGTTGGTTACCCGGCTCAGGGACGTGAGAAGGGGATACTTCGTCGGTGAAGAGGTCGGACATCTCTGAGAGAGTCCAGAATCCAGAGTCCAGAATCCAGACAGAACTTGGTCCATTTGCGACCTTAGCGTTCTTCCACCTCGAATCGGAAGAATTCCCGAGAAGAATGAGGGCGTAGGGTGCTGACAGGGCTTTCTGGATTGAGGGAGAGGGGCGGAGTGCCGAGAGGGAGCCAGTTTTCTAGGTCGGAAGAGTAGTAGGGAGTGATGACGCGGTCGCCGATGGGTTGGAAGCTCAATGCCATCGAGCCGGAGCTTTGTTCTACCGCAGGTTCCCAGCGGCTATTGGGATCGAGAGGATCTGTTCTAGTGAGATACTCGTAGTAATTGTTGTGTCCGTCACCGTCGGGATCGGCGGTGGTCTCGCCTGCGGTGGCGTTGCCGAAGCGAGCTTGGCGCCAATCAGAATAGTTGGTTTCGTCAGGAGCTTCGCTATTAATCCAATCGAGGAGAAGTTGCGCTCCTTCGGGATCGACCACATTGGTGGCTAAGGGGGGCATGCGGGTGTAACCGTTTTGAGCGGTGGCGCGGTTGTAGATGATGGAGTGTTGAGGAAGTTTGGGGGCAATCAGGCGGTCATCATCATCGAGTTGGGTATTGAAAGCGTACCCGTTGATAAGACGAGTGTCGTCGAGATTCAGATGGTGGCGGCCATCCCAGGAGCCACTCGCGGCACCTCCATCAAAGTGGCAGTAGGCGCAATTGACGGCGAGATAGGATCGGACGCGCTCGGTGAGGGAGAATGCTTGGTCATCGGGTTCAACAAAATAGGGATAGTTTCCAGGAGTGAAGTTACTGAGATATCCAAACTGGTCTAACAAATTGAGGTAGTTACCGCTGCTACCATGGAGAGTGCCGTCGCGATTGAGCTGGCGGGTGTTGAAAGAGAGGGCGGCACCGCTATTGGTATTGTGACAGGTAAGACAAGAGGAGCGAGCGGGGTAGCGCCAGCTCTGAGTAAGGGAAGAGCCGTTTTCGATAATGGGTAAATCGAGGCTTTCCCCTTGAGGAGGGATGAGAAAAGCTTCGTTCTGGGGGAGGCCGTTGGTGATGTTCTCCCAGCGGTAGGAGAGACCGTAAACGTGCTCATCGGTTTTGACGAGAAAACGAGTCTCCAAGCGCCTTGAGGTGGATGGATCACCTCGGGTGAGTTCGATATCGAAGTGTTTGACCCAAACCATGCCGGTAGGAAACCACCAGCGTCCATCAGCATCGAAGGAGAAGTCGTCTCCGGCATCGTTGAGTAAGAACCAGCGCTTCTTGTCGGCGTGGTCGGACCAGAAGCGAAGGTTGGGGTCATAGGCGACTGCTCCCGGGTTGGGAGTGAGGGTGGTAAGGTCAGCGAAGAAGTTGGTGGCGGAGAGAGTGGTGGGGAGCTGGCTGTCGCGGTCTTCGAGAACAAGGCGATGAATCTTTCCGTCGTCGCGATCGAGAAAAAGAAGATCGTTGGTGGAGGGGTTGGGAGTGATGCAGACCAGACCGGATTCACCGGCAATGCGGGTCACCTGAACGTCGTTGGGGTCGGAGTTGTCGAGCGACCAAATGTTACCCGAGACAAAGTCTGCAAAGACGTAGGTGTCGCGGATGGGCCCGTGATTACCTCCTCGGTAGAAGACGCCGCCGGTGACCGAGTTGCCTCCGAAGGGAGTGTCGGTGTGAGGATAGCTCCAAACGGGGGGAGTGAGGTCGGCGTCAGCCTCGCTAGCGCCATTAATCAGGGTGTTCTTAAGTGGCCCTGGAATGTCGCCTTCATTCCAGCCCCATTCTCCATTGCCTCCAGGAAGTAGGACGGTGACTTCTTCGCGGTCGAACCGGCCAACGTCGCCATACCAGACCTCGTCGGTAATATTGTCGTCATTGCGGTCGATGGGATAGAATTGCCAAGGATTGCGAACACCCACGCAGAAAAACTCGGTGCGCACCTGAGATGGGTTGACGGGTTGATTGTTGAAGGAGGTGGCTCCCACGAACGGGTTGTCTGCTGGCACCGAATAGCGGGCAAACCCATTATCGAGGGGGATGGCCGAATGAGGATTGGGCTCGAGACTTCCAAGGGACTTGTCGACGTCGATGCGGATGATGGAGGAGTAGAAGTCATTGTCGATTCGCTGCGAATTATCGAAGAGTTCTTCCTGACTTCCTTCGTCGCCAAAGGAGACATAAAGGTAGCCATCGCGAGCGAAACGGCAGGTATCAATACCATGGATGAAGCCTTCGTTTTCTTCTTCGATCAGGATGAGTTCAGAATTGGGGTTGGCGGTGAAGGGATAGCTCGTTTGGCAGGTGAAGCGGGAGAGCCGGACGGTACTGTTCCCGTCGCCAGGGTCACCGAGAAATTCTCCGCAATCCACCCCATTGGGGCAATGATGGTAGGTGACGTAAATGTATCCGTTGTTAGAGAAATCTGGGTGAGGGGCGATGCCCTTCATGGCGCGTTCGTTATCGTCGTTGAGGACGCGGTCCGTGATGTCGAGGATGAGAAGCTTCTCGGGGGTTGTCACGTTGGGAATGAGATAGACGCGACCGTCGGCTTCGGTGACGAAGAGCTTGTCGGCATCAATCTCATCATTGGCGGCCATGCAGTGGGGAGTGTCGAAGGTGATGCCGGGGAAGGCGTCGACGAGAGTGAAACTGGCGCCTGGGGGGGCGGGAGGAAGGGTGTGGAAGTCGGTGTTGAAGCGTGGGGTTGTTGCTCCACGGGCGATGACATTGGCGCTGCTGGTTTGGGAGCCACGCGCGATTTGGTAGGAGAAGGAGTCGTCGCCGATCGCGTTGCTGTTTCTGGAATAAGAAAGAGTGCCGTCGGGAGAGATGGTGGCCGTTCCCTGGGTCGGATTGGTGAGAAGTGAGAGGGAGGTGGGGTCGGGTGAACCGGTGTCGTTAGCAAGGACTTGGATACGCGCGCTTTGCCCAGAGGACAGGGTGAACTCATCGTCGTTGGCAATGGGTCTTTCAACGACGAGTGAGGCGGCAAGAAAGTCGAGAGTTTGACCCCAACTTGAAATGGCACGGATGGATTCCAATGAAAAGTCTCCTTGTAGGCGAGTTCGCTCACCTCGAAAGAGGATGTCGATGACATCTTCTTCGCGGGCGTGAAACTGAAGCAGGAGGCGCAGGGTCTCGGGAGAAGAAGAAACAAGAGGTTCGGGAGAGAAACTCGCGTTTAGGAAATTATCAATACCAGCATCTCCGTAGTAGCTCCATGAGGGGGAGCCCCAGCGATTGCCGATGGTGAGACGGGCTTCATCCCCTGACATGAATTGGAGGCCACCCCAGCCATAGAGACCGTTGTCGGGAGCCAAGCTTGTCCACTCCAGAGTCATCTCGATGGCGAGGGCGAGTTCCGCTTCATCATCGAGAGGTCGGCCAATATAGGAGATGAGTTGAGAGTTTGAAAAAAGGGTAGAGGTCGCTTCAGCGGTGAGCCCCAATGCGGGAGTGGCATTTAGTGCGGGGAAGTTGCCAGGGTTGTCGGAGGCGAGCTGTGGGTCGGTGCGGAGCCGCACTTCCTCGTTGTCGGGATAGTTGTCACCGTCGGAATCGGTGACCAAGGGATCGGTCGCGAAGGTGTTGACCTCGCCTCCATCGCTCAGACCATCGTTGTCGCTATCGAAGACGAAGGGGCTGGTGCCTGTGGTGTAGTGTTCCTCGGAGTCGTCGAGACCATCCCCGTCGGAATCAGCGAGGAGCGGAGAAGAGCCTGCCACAAATTCTTCGGTGTTAGAGAGGGTGTCGTTGTCGTCATCTGCGGCACCATTCGAAAAGTTTTCGTCGCTATTGAAGGCAAGTTCCCACCAATCCGGCACGTTGTCGCCGTCACTATCGGGAAGAGAGAGTTCTGCCCATGAGGTGGCGACGACGAGATCATCCCAAGTCACCGATCCTTGGGATGAAAGAGCGATGCCAGTAGAGTATTCATCGCCAAAGTAGGGCTGCGAAATGAGAGGGGTTCCCTCACTGGATGAGAGATCGGGATAAACCCAGAGGCTGAGCAGGTTGGCCACAAAATCGATTTTGGCCACTAGGTGAACTGGAACGTTAGCTGAGGAGGAGGTCAGCGATTGGGAGCTCCCATCGGAGACGTGTTCGATCGAGAGTTTGTCAGAGCTACTGGTGACTCCAAAGCTGATTTTGCGCTGCTCGAAATCGAAGCTTGAGACACGAAAGGAGGTGGCCGAAAGGGAGGGGGTCACGACTACGGAGTAGTAGACGACCTTTTCCTTACGGATGGGTTCGTCGTAGATCACGCCCGTTCGTTCCTCAGAGCTGGGGAGTCCACCGGGAACTGGACCAAGTGAGGGGCCATTGTAGGGGCGGAGAATAAGGGAATCGTTGGTAACGAGTTTTGATGACTGAATCAGACTTACTCCTTGTTTAGGGAGCCAGAGTGAGCGGCTGAGATTATGAGAAGCCGGATCACCATCTTCGGTAGTATTGTCAAAATCGAATCCATGTCCTCCCCGCAGTCCACCTAAAGGTCCATCGGGGTAAGAAAAAGTCTCAGAACCTATTGTGTCTGCGTGACCGAGGGAGGTCAAAGAGACGAAGAGGGAGATAGATAATCGTAGCAAAGGGATAGGTGTTTATGACTCAATGCAGCGGCAAAGTCGAGGCTCTGTTGTCACTCCCTCGTCTCGCTTTTTAGAAAGTTTCGAGATAAATCCTTCGGACCAATGGTCGTTAAAGGTGAGATTTTGCCCCCAGGAGAGCCTGTTCGTCAGTTTTCGGTGTTATTCGCGAATCGTGCCGGTGCCTTGGTGTCCTTAACCAATCTTCTCAAGCGCGAGCACATCGATGTCTTGGGCTTGAGCGTGCAGGATTCTCGTGATGCGACAGTGGCGCGTCTTGTTTTGAGCGACCCTGATTCAGCGGAAGCACTCTTCATCGAGAAAGGGATTCCCCACACTGTTTGTGAGTTGGTGGTGGTGGGATTTCGGGAGGTGGGGGCAGAACTGGTGAAGTGTCTGGATACGCTGCGTTGTGCCGAAGTGAATATCGACTTTGCTTATGGACTATTACCTCACCCCAATGGCCGCACCTTGATGGCGTTCCATCTTGATGATGGGGACTTTGCCGCGAATGTGCTGCACTCAGCTGGGTTCAAGGTCATCAACCAGCAGGAGTTGAGCCGGTAGAGCTTTGGGCTAGGAGAGCTCTTTCAAGAGTGGGTGGGAAGGGTTGAGTTCTCGAAGTTTTTTAGAGAGGCCGCGAATATGGTTAGGGTCGTCGTTGGCTTGTGCCATCTGGAGGCGGATAGCGATGAATTCTTCGCTTTCGAGAAGCTCGGGAGGAAGCCCTTTCATGAGACGGAGGGCGTCTTTGTGATCTCCGAGGTCGGCGGCATCTTCGACAGCAGCGCTCACCTCTTGGGCCGATGGCGGTTGAGGCTCTGAGTTGGTGGCCAGATGGGAAGAATCGATATCCGCGACCTTTTCCAAAGGAACGTAGTCCGAGCCGGCCTTTTTACGACGGTGATGGTTGAGAACGAGAATGGACATTAGGGCTAAGGTAAAAAGAGTGGGCTCCATGATGGTAGGAGTCCACAAGAAGCCAGTGAAGAGTGAGAACGTGCGTCCCACGGGGCCTGGGAGGTAACCGCATGCCCAAATAGTGATAATGAAGCCAGAGAACCCAAGCAAGATGAGGCTTCCTGCTCGGAGAGCGGAGCTTTGTTCTTTGTCGAGCTTGAGCATGGGGAGAATGAAGCACTCTTTGGAGGGAAAGAAAATAGTGTTTCCTCACCTTCTTGATTTTCTGGTTGGTTGAGGGGCGTTCTGAAAGAAGCGTAAAGGGTGTTCTCTCTCTGCTCTTCCGGTTTTGTGGTGAGTTTTTAGCGGTAGGGTGTTACCAACCCTACGATGTCGCGACCGGGGGTGAGTGTAGAAGCTGAGGCGCGGTCGCAGGGGCAACTTGGCGGCCGTCTGGGTCGAATGTCTCTGAAACGGCAGGTGGCTTCCTTGGCGATGTGGCCTTTTTTAGAGCAAATTCTGGCTTTTTTGGTCGCGACAGTGGATCTTATTTTTACTGGTCGTCTGGCTGAGGGGGAGCTGCGGGTGGCGATGATGGATGCCATGGGGTTGGGTGGATACACTGCTTGGTTATTAATGATTTTTCAAGGAGCGGTGGGTACGGGGGTGATGGCCTTGGTGTCGCGAGCAACAGGCGCGCGCGATGGAGACTTGGCAAGACGAGGGCTGGCACAGGGGCTTTTACTGGGTTTTGCAACGGGTCTTGTGGTCTCGGTAACCATGTATCTTTTACTACCGGTGATTGTGGCCGTGTTTGGGTTGAGCGGGGAAAGTGCACGTCAGGCGAAAAGTTATCTGGGGGTTCTCGTTTGGAGTGCTCCGGTGCTGGGAATCATGTTTTCAGCGACTAATGCGTTGCGGGGAGCGGGCGATACGCGGACGCCATTCTTTGCGATGGTGGTGGTTAATATCGTGAACGTGTTTTTCAGCTGGCTTTTCGTTTTTGGGCCGGAGCAATTTGGCCGAATGGGGGTCGCTGGGCTGGCCTTGGGCTCGGTGCTGGGTTGGGCGGCGGGTGCAGTACTGGTGGTGGTATATTTGTTAGTAAGGAAGGAAAAGGAGAAGGATCGGGATGAGCCTTTCCTCACCTTGCGGGGCTGTCGGCTTCTTCCCGAGAAGGAAACGATACAGCGTATTACTCGGGTGGGCCTGCCTCAGGCGATGGAGATGGGGGGGATGTGGGCCATTCAAGCGGTGATGGTTCGTTCGATTTCGGGGTTGCCGCAAGAGGGCACGCTCGGCGCGCATATGATTGCGATTCGGGTGGAGTCGATGAGCTTTTTGCCGGGCTTTGCGATTGGTTCGGCAGGGGCAGCGCTGGTGGGGCAATATTTGGGTGCCGGTAACCCGGAGATGGCGATGAAGGCGGCTCGGCTTTGCTGGAAGTATGCCGCTATCTTTATGGGGTTGTTAGGAATATTATTTTTAGTGTTTCCGCGTGAATTGGTGGCTTTGATTGTTCCTTCTGGGCCTGATTCGGAGCATTTCCAGAATTTGGCGGGCCCGCTGGTCTTTCTGTGTGGAATGTCGCAGCCATTTCTCGCGACGGCATTGGTGATGAAGACGACAATGCGTGGGGCGGGGGCGACGAAGTTGGTGATGCGCTACTCGTTTACGACGATGATTTTCTATCGTGTGATAGTGATTCCGGTGGCAGTGAGCTTCTTTGGGCTGGGTTTGACGGGGATTTGGGTAGTGATGTTTATCGATGTGGTCACTCAGTCACTGCTCTTTGGGCGTCAGCACTTCAAGGGAGATTGGTTGAAGGCGAGGGTGTGAGAGGCCTGCCTAGTTGGGAAGGCCGGTCTGCATGAGGGTGCTCCAGGAAAGAGTGCCTCGTCCGCCGCTTTCGGGGCGGTTTTCTAAGGCTGCGCGTTTGGTGAAGGGGGCCTCCATCCCTTTGCGGATGCTGTAGTGATTGAAAACGCGTTCGTACATATCGCGCAGTCTTCCGCGTTGTTTATCTGAGATCGTTTCGTAAAGGTAGCGGCCTTGAAAACTTTCGTAGGGAACATAGGGGACTTTGTGATCAAGATTGTATTTGGCGGTGTATTCGAAGCCTTTGAGGAGCCGGTTATCGTGAGCGCCATAGAGGTCAACGCCTTGGATCCATGCCGTTTCGCAGGTGTTTGCCAAAAACTCGAGCCCCATCTGGGTATGGTTTTGGTCGCGGCCGCTTTCTTGGCATTGACCTGACTCCATAAAGTAGTTGTCGACGGCGCCGTTGCCTTCTCCGTTGCGATAGTAGTCAACGGCACGATCAAAGATGGCGCGGTCATCGAGATAGACGCCCATCGCAACCATGGTTTGAAGCATGGATGCGTCCCAGTTGCCGTTGGCGGTAGGGTAGAAGTCCTTGATGATGGGATACCAGATTTCGCGCAGCATCTTGGCGAATTGGGCTTGGTTTTCTTTGGGCCAGCCGTCCCAAGTATAGGTGAGCAGTTCGGCAGCGATGATGTAAGGAAGTCCAGACATCCCGATGAGGAGGCGGGCATCGTGATTGCCAACGGTCTCCAAGGTTGAGGACCAAGCGTCGAGAACTTCGGCGGCTTTACGAGCGCGGGCTTCATCCCCCGAGATGGCCCATTCAAGCGCGTTGGTGTAGGCTAAATCTCCATCTCTGCTAAAGTCACTGGAGCCAATGTTAGGATTGTTAGAGGGACCACGTTCCACGTGCGGGTAGGGTGAGGCTTTTCGGTCTTTGCGAAGGTGGCGCGAGTGATGCATCTTCCGCCAAGCTTGTGTCCAAGGTCCTTCTTTGGCTGCAATCTTAGCCTTCACGAAGTCGATGCTTTCTTGGGTGTGCATGACCCCTGGGTGAACGAATTCTTTCTGAGCGAGCGAAGGAAGCGCAAATAAAAAGAGCAGGCTGCAGTTCGCTAGGAGGGTACGTTTTATCATCGTTGAGGCCTTATTTACGCCTCGATTGAATGTTTCTCGCTGAAAATAGTTACATTTTCGAGATTAGCAGACCGGTGAAGGAGATTCTCAGGATGGAGTTCTGCCCGGCCTTAAGGCTTGAGGACGAGCATGAGCGCCCGATGGTCGGAGGCCTTATACCATTGTTCATCATCGACGATGTGGGACTCTTTCCCTACCAGCATCGGCTTAACGCTGCGGGAGAACAATACGTAGTCGATGCGTGCGTAGGTGTCCTGATAATCCCAGAAGTGAGTCCAAAGTTCATAGCGAGAGTCTTTGAAGTAGAAATCGGCCATGTGCTTGTTGGCATTGCTTCGGCCTCGAGCGATTGAGATGGCCTTGGAGCCAATGGTGTCGTTGAAGTCACCATAGGCGATGAGATGGGTCTCGAGGTTATCGTCTAGGATGGTGTCGGCGTAGTCGCGAAGAAGGCGGGCTTCGTTTTGGCGAATGAGCTCTTGGTCAGCTTCTTCGATTTCGCGTTTGGACTTGAGGTGAACGCCCAAGAAACGGAGTTCGGTTCCGTTGACATCGACTGTAGCGTCTAGGATTCCGCGGCTGATGACCCAATCTTCGCCCGTCATTTCGTAGCTGAGATCGCTTTGTGAATTGGTAGCGACGATGGGATATCGGGAGAGGAAGCCTAGATGACGGGTCTGGTCTCTCCCTCCGGTATGTTCATAGTGAGGAAGGTCGATGCCAACATTTTTGAGGCGTTTTTGAAGGTCAAGGAGGTCGGCTTCTTTACCGATTTCACTCACACCCAAGATGTCGGGTTTTTGGCGGGCTATGACTCCAATGAGTGCGTCAATTTCCTTCTCAGGCTTGGGCAGGTATTCCTTGCCCCGGCGCATGGTGAGGTAGTTCTTTAGATTGTAGGAGAGGAAGCGAACGTGCTCGTCCGTGGTGGGGTTGGCTTCAGCAGCGGCTTCGGATTCAGGTTTCGAAGAGGCCTGAGTTTCCTCAGTGTTCGATTCCGTACTAGGGGGATCTTTTGTGACCCACTCTGAAGTTTCGTTGCCCTTCTCTTTACAACTCGAGGAGGCGATGAGCAAAAAAAACGCCCCGGCCAAGAGGAGGGCGTTCTTGAGAATGTTGAGAGATGATGTTCGCATCAGAGGATTCTAGCTTTCGCGTGGTTCGCTTTTGGCAGGAGTATCTGATTTCGTTTCGACATCAACTTCGTCGGCAGCGCGTTTGATTTCGCCTTCGAACTCTTCGCGTGCTTTTTTGAATTCGCCCATCGATTTTCCAAGTCCGCGTGCAAGTTCGGGAATTTTTTTGGCCCCGAAAAGCAGAAGGACAATCACAAAAATGATTGCGACTTCCGGACCGCCTAAACTGGGAAGGAATGAGAGTTGCATGGAAAAACTGTAGCTGGGGGTTGACCAGCTTGCAAACCCATAAACGGTTCGTTGGAGGGAGCTCTTTCAGCTGATCTGAGAAGGAAGAGACAGACCGAATCTTCAAATGGCCTTATCAGCAGGGTGGTGGGGACACGATTCGTTTAATCTGCTTACGGTGAAGGTCTTGGTGGAAGGCGATGAGGCGAAGCCAATCGATAGACTTGAGGTCGCCGAACCAAGGGTGAGGATGGGTGGCCTCTGAGTTGAAATCGAATTGGGCGATTTTCTCGGGGGTTTCTTTTAAATAGGTCTCGAAAGCGCGGATACGGTCGAGGCCAATGCCGCCGGAGGGTTTGACGTCTTGAGTGCGGACGGGGAGGTCGAGGGGGCGGTTGGCTTCGAGCTTTTTGATAATGTAGAGCGCGGCGGCAGTGACGACTTGGATGTGCTCGAGGGTTTGTTCGACAGACCAGTTGCGAGAGGAGTCTTCGAGGCCGGGGAGGCGTTTGATGAGAACGGGTTGGGTGAAGGTTTTTTCATCCAAATTGCGGACGAGGGGCATGATGCCTTCTCCGGTTGCCGTGAAGAAAGCGAGGGAGCTCTCTTTGTTGAGTTTGAAACGGAGAAAGGGAAAAACAAGATGCCGGACGGCGAGGGCTTCGAGTACGGGGAGACCAGCTCCGGGCGGGGCAAGTTTGGGTTCACTCATGGTGATGAAGATGGCACAAAGGGGAAGAGTTCGGCGAGGGTGAAGATTAGGCGGTGTCGCTGCCGGGGCTGACGAGGGTGGTGACAGAGGTGCGACCGAGAAGATCACTGGTGAAGGCGTTCACTTCGTCCAGCGAGATGGTTTTCAGTTTTTCAATACCCTTTTGGGAGTGATCGAGCCCAAGTCCCAGAATGCTGTCCAAGGCAGCTTGGCGGGCTTGTGAGGAGATGGACTGCTCGTCGAGGGCGTGGCCGGAAAGGGCTGCGGTGCGGGTTCTTTCGAGCTCGGCAGAGGTGAGACCTTGTTCACGGATTTGCTCCAAAGTGGCGAGCAGTTCACGATGGGCGAGGTCGAGTTGGTCGGGAGAGGTGCCCAAGTAGGTGGCGAACATGCCGGTGCCAATACCATGAAATTGACTACTAGAGACATAGTAGGCGAGTCCCAGTTCTTCTCGAATGCGGGTGAAGAGAGGGCCGGCCATATTGGAGGTGTGTTCCTGGAGAAGCTCTGCGGCTATCGTGTTGGAGGAGTCGAAGCTGAGACCTGGTACGGCGATGGCGAGGACGGCTTGCTCGCGGTCGAGTTGATGGCGGTGCTGGCCTGCGGAAGCGGGGATGTGGGAGGCGTCGGGAGAAAAGTCGAGTCGCTGGCCTCTAGGGAGGCTGGAGAGGTTTTCTTCCAATAGGGCGATCACTTCGTCGTCTGCGGGGAGATCGCCGAAAAGGGAGATGACTCCATTCTGGGCGGTAAAGGCGCGGGTGTGGTGTGCCGCTAAGTCATTTCGCGTGATGGTGTTGACGGTTTCTTCAAGTCCCAGCTTAGGGATCCCGTAATGTTGCTCGCCAAAGAGATGCTTGCGCAAATGGTAAAAGGCCATGCGGGCGGGGTCTTCCTTCGCTTCCTGAATAGCAGCGAGTTGAGCTGATTTCTCGCGCTCTAAGGCCTCGGCAGGGAAGAGGGGATTGATGAGGCTTTCGCCGGCGAGAGCAAGAAACTCGGGGAGGTCCATGCTGAGGCAAAACCCCGAAAGGATGGAGGTGTTGTTACCGGTGGAGAGGCGGATTTTTGCTCCTAATGATTCGAGGGAACGGTTGAAATCGAGGGCGTTGCGTTGGGTGGTTCCTTTGAGGAAGTTGCTGCTGTGCAGTTGTCCGAGGCCAGCCTTGGCCATCGATTCGCTGGGGAGTCCAGCAAGGAAGGGACTTTGGAGATAGATGGTGGGGACGCGTTTGTCGCGTTTGAGGAGGACGCGGAGTCCATTGCTGAGGGTGTGCTCGGTGATCGGATCGGCAACAGCGCCAGTGAGCACTTGAAAGTCGCGCTCGGGTTCGGTCTCGGGATCGAGAGAGGTAATAGTGATGAGGTCGTCTTGGAGATACTTGGCAGCGACACGCTTGAGATCGGCGAGGGTCACTTTTTGTAGGGAAGCGAGGTAGTCACGGGTGAAGTCGAGGTTGCGAGCCTCATGCCAGTTGCCGCCGAGGTCCGAGGCGCGGCCTGAAGCGGTGGTGAGGGAGCGGAATTGAGCTGCAGTGATTTGACGATAGGCTTTCGCCAAATCGGCGTCGGTGAGATTGGAAACGAGGTTGGGAAACTCGGCGAGGATTTCGCTTTCAGCTTGGTCTCGCTTTTCAGCATCGACTTCGGCAGAGATGGCAAAGAGTCCGGGAGGATCTTTGGGGGTCCAAGCCCAGATTCCAATGTGATGAGTAAGGCCGGTTTCTTCACGGAACCGCTGATATAGGGGGCTGGAAATTCCTCCTCCAATCGCTTGGGCCAGGAGTTCAAGGGCGGGGCAATCGGAATCAGTGTTGGTGGGGATGGGCCACGAGAGACTCAAGTGAGAGACTGGAGTGGCGAAGGATTGGCGGGCGAGTCGGCGTCCAGGGGCTCGGGTTTCGGTGGCATCGTAGAACTCGTCGACGGGGAGATTAGGGACCTCTTGGGTGAGTTCGGTGAGCTTTGTGAGAATAGCTTCGGTATCGAAGTTGCCGGACAGGACGAGAAAGGTGTTGGAGGAGCGGTAGCGGTCGGCGTGGTAGGCGACCATCTCGGTGTGGGTGATACTGTTGAAGCGGTCAAGATAGCCGATGACAGGAAATTGGCGGTGGTCCTTTTGGTAGGCCGTGCTGAAGAGAAGTTGCGAGGCGACGCTGTCGGGATCGTCGAGGCCCATGTCGATCTCGCGACGGATGACGTCTTTCTCGGTCTCGAAGTCCTCGAGGGGGAAGGTGGGGAAGAAGACGAGTTCGGTGAGGGCTTGCAGAAAAAAGTCGGTCGAGGTGTCGGGGCCGTCGATATAATAGACGGTGCGGTCGAAGGAAGTGTAGGCGTTCCAGTGCCCGCCTTTCTCCTGCACGGACTGGGCAAGAGTCGCGCAATCAAAGGACTTGGTACCCTTAAAGACCATATGCTCAAGTAAGTGGGAAATACCGCCTCCGGCATGTTGGCGCTCTCTGCGGGAGCCGGCTTCAATCCAGATTTGGGCTGAAACTACGGGTGCGCTGGGATTGGGATCGAGGATGACAGTGAGGCCGCAAGGAAGCTTGTGTCGGGTGGCAGAGGTGGCTGGGAAAGTCATGAAAAGTTCAGTGGGCAGGAGGCTGGAGGAGATTGAGGGGAAAATGAAGCGGATTTCGTTGATTTTCTTGAATGCCGATTCCCTTTGCCAAGTGCGCGGGAGTTGCTTTAAATTCCAGCCATGAAGGCTTTTGTTGCGTTTGTGGTCATTCTCTTTCTCGCTATTGGGGGGGCGGGAGGCTTTTGGGCTTGGAAAAAGTGGACCAAGGATGAGAATTGGGGGTTAGCTCTCTCGCTGGGCTCCGAACTAGCGGAAGGTGAAAAAGAGAAGGTTGAAGAACGCTACAACCAGGTTTTGGATCAGGAGGATATTCTCAGAAAAGCGATCGAGGATCACGATTTGTCGAGCTACTACGGTGTTTCTAGTAGCGAGGATGCGGTGGAAAAGTTGAGAGAGGATACCTTTGTTGAGATCCACGGCAATAATTCCATGCACATTCTTTTCCGGGGAAAGAGAAGTACTCGAAAAGAGCGAGAAGCGGCTATTCGCACGCTCTCGGAGGACTTCTTAAAAGAGGTTCAGAGAATGAGTGGGCGATAGGAGAGTTTTTGGAGTGCGTTTGGCTTGTCAACGCTTCCATCGCGACTTGCGTAATTTTCTCGCGCATTGAAAGGGAGCTTCTCACTGCTCCAGATTTTTGGTCTGCTCCGATCATGAGTTTGTCGTGACAGGTGGTCGAGCAAGTAAGCTTTGCTCTCTCGGGAACGCGAAAGCACTTACGCATTAACAGCGAAGCTCAGCACTTCAGAAGGTGACTATTGCGGCTTTCGGCGTGAGCGAGCCGAGAGGTTGAGTGGCACGCCAGGGTGGGGATAGTGTTCTCGGATCTGGTTTTCTAGATACTGCGCATAGTTATCCGAGAGCAAGCGCTTGTCGTTAACGAAGAGAATGATTTCGGGTACGGGAATGGCACGATAGCGGTCGTTGACGGCAGGGGTTCCGTAGAGAATCTTGAGTCTCTTCTTAAGAGACTTGTTTTGGGGCGGGGCGTTTTTCTCCATGGCTCGACTGATGAGCCGATTGAGTTGGCCGGTGGTGATAGGGGTTTGAGCCTCGGTGCGAATCTCGTTAATCATCTTGAAGACAAGACCGAGAGACTGATTCTTCATCGCGGAGACACAAGTGAAAGGAGCGTAGTGAAGAAAGAAGAGTTCTTTGCGCAAGTGGGCGGTGGCCTTTTCGAGGCGCTCGTGCTTTGGGAGGTCGGGGTGAAAGAGATCCCATTTGTTGGCGACGATGAGACAGGGTTTGTTTTCCTTCTGAATCGTAATCGCGATCTTGCGGTCCATCCCAGTCACCCCGGCATCGAGGTCGATGACGAGGAGGCAAAGGTCAGCGCGGCGAATGGAGCGTTCGCTGCGCATGGCGGAAAAGACTTCCACGGAGGTATCCATCTTGGAGCGTTGGCGTAGACCCGCAGTGTCGATAAGAGTGTGGCGTTCACCGTCGCGTGAGTAGGGAATATCGACGGCGTCGCGAGTGGTGCCGGCAATTTCGGAGACGATAGTGCGTTCGTCTTTGAGGATCGCGTTGATGAGTGAGGATTTTCCGGCGTTGGGGCGACCGACGACGGCGATCTTGAGGCCTTCGCGCTCAATTTCCTCAACAGCTTCGACTATTTTCTCAGCCAAAGGAGCGAGGTGCTCGTCGACGAGGTCGGCGAGGGCTTGGATGTTTCGGTTGTGCTCAGCAGAAGTATTGAGGCCGTTGCCAAAACCGAGACGGGCAAATTCTGAGGCGCCCGCCTCTTGTTCGTCGTGGTCGGATTTGTTAATAATAAGCTCGATAGGGGTTTGGGCCTTGCGAAGAACTTTGGCGAGCGCTTCGTCGATGGGGGTCATCCCTGAGCGAGCGTCAACCACGAAGAGGATGAGGTCGGCGGAGGCCATGGCGAGTTCGGCCTCGGTGGTGACTGCGTCGGAGAAGGAGGCATCGACGCCTTCGCCAATACCGCCGGTGTCAATGAGTTCGCAGGGAGTCTCGGGAAGAGAGCCTGGTGCGGAGATGCGGTCGCGGGTCACGCCGGGCTGGTCGTGAACGATCGCGATGCGGCGCCCTGCCAAGCGATTGAAAAGAGCGGACTTGCCGACATTGGGTCGGCCAACGATGGCAACAGTGAGCACGGTAGTAAGAAATTGAGAGTGAAGCTGCGGGGCAGCGGGAGCATAGCCTTTAGCAAGGAGAGCTATTTTGTCGATCCTTTTGCGATTGTGTTCATTGCGGTCATTTTGAGAGGAATATGCAGAATTTTGAGCGATGTAGAATGAAAGCTCCCGTAAGGGATGAAGCGTTCTTTGCTGCTCTCAGGGAGTAATGTAAATCAATGCAAGTAGTTAATTTATAGACTTATGAGATGATGAATTTTCACTTAAAAGAAACGAGTCGTAGCTTCATTGGAGGATTTACTAAGTAACTTCGATCCTATGATAGATTTCTTAAAAGAGTATTACTGATGTCTCTTTTTATCTCGACGCATAATTCCGCCTATTGTAACTGTTGAATTCGTTTTTTATTAAGCGAAAACAACAACAACAACGCATTATGAAAAGAATTTTGTCGGCTTTAGCCGGGCTGTTCGTCGTGGGTAGCACTCACTTGATGGCCAACAATATTAGAGTTTCGAATATTAGTTTAGAGAATTTAAACGAAGTTTCGAATTGGGTTCATGTCGAATTTGACCTCGCTTGGGACAACTCTTGGCGTTTGGGTTCAGGTCCCTCGAATTGGGATGCGGCATGGGTCGTGATTAAGTATCGAGTTAATAGCGGAACATGGACTCAGGGAATTATTAGCCAAGCGAATAGCGTTGCTGCTGCAGGCTCCACTATTGATGTTACTTCAGATGGTATTGGTGCATTTATTTTTCGCGACTCGGATGGGAGCGGTAATGTCAATTTCCAGAATAATCAGATTCGATGGAATTTTGGCTCCACAGATACCAATGACGTGATTGATATCCAGGTCTTTGCCATTGAAATGGTGTACGTTCCATCAGGTAGTTTCTATTTGGGAGGAACGACGGGCGACGAAGCCAATAAGTTTCATTCGGGTGGTTTCTCTACGGCTTCTTCCTTCCGCGTGACTTCTGAAAATGCTCTCACTATCGCTAATACCTCGGGCAATCTTTATTACACCGCTACGAATTCCAACGGTGGCGACCAGACGGGAGTCTTGGCGGCTAGTTGGCCCAAAGGATTTGGTGGCTTCTACTCCATGAAATATGAAGTGAGTGAGGGTCAGTGGGTCGCTTTTTTCAATAGTCTCACTGAGAATCAGAAGACGAATCTGGATGTTACTGATGCGACTCATAAAAACAGCGACGCGGTTGTTTCTCGAAACACGATCTCTTGGACAGGTGGAACGGCATCAGCTACCACCACTGCTCCGGACCGAGCGATGTCTTATCTGGATATTTCGGATATGAACAGCTACATGGATTGGATGGGGTTGCGGCCACTTTCGGAGCTGGAATATGAAAAAGCCTGCCGGGGACCTATCTTGCCCAAGCCGGGCGAGTTTGCTTGGGGGTCTGCCAATATTGCCACCAATGACTACACCCTTGTAAATTCAGGATTTTCTTCAGAGCGGGTGACAAACCCTGAAGTGAATACCGGAAATGGACTGTATTCGATCACCAATGGCACACTTAATGGGCCAGTTCGCTGCGGTATCTTTGCAGCGAGTGCTGTGAATAATTCTCGCGAGGAAACCGGAGGTTCCTATTATGGAATCATGGAGTTGAGTGGCAACCTCTACGAGCGGGTCGTTTCTGTGGGCACCGCACAGGGAAGAAATTTCACTGGTCTTCATGGCAATGGAATCATCTCGTCAACCACTGGCAATGGAACTGTCTCGAATTGGCCTAACAACACCACGGGTGACGGTTACTCCTTCCGTGGAGGCTCTTTTCTGAACGGGGCCGACTTCATTCGCGTTTCCGACCGCTTTGACGGGGCATCCCTGATTGCAGGAGGAAACAATCGTCTGGGCTTCCGTGCTGCACGCACTGCTCCATAGTCATCTTTCAACCGCTCAACTCTTATGCAGACGTTACCACGGTTGGTCTTTCAAGTGGGAGTCCTATACCCTTGTCTCTCGACAGGGGTGCTTCAGGGCATGGTGAATTATGATGGAGGGAATGGCGATGGTCATGATATCGAATCTCTTCAAGGAACAACCCTAACTAACCAGAGTATCCAAGTTCTTTTCGAAGGTGGGAATGGTGATGGTCATGATGTTGACAATCGCTTGGGCACAACCCTAACTAATCAGAGTATTCAGGTTCTTTTCGAAGGAAGGAATGGCGACGGGCATGATGTCGACTCTCGTGTAGGAACGACTATTACGAACGAAAACATCGATGTTCTTTTCGATGGCGGAAATGGAGATGGTCATGATGTCGAAACTCGTTTGGGAAC
>JBPOGI010000003.1:0-605240 GCA_051251855.1 Roseibacillus sp. | reverse complement strand
TCTAAAAATTCGCACTGTAAAGGAACATTCACACGGAGACTAATTAGCCGGTCGGACACTCTGGTCGTAACCGGCTTAGTTGGTTTCTCGTGGGCCACATCTCGCGGCGGGGCGGGAACCTAGTCACGAGACCACGATGCGTCAATCTCTTTCGGGGTTATTTCTGACTTATTTTGACAGCTCTTTGAGGAACGGAATTCGGGAGTCGTTCCACACTCCCAACAAGCCCCTTAGTAGCAGTCTTTTCCTTAAAGCCGGTTCACCCAGCGTGTCCAAATCACCACTCGAAAATTTCATGGAATTAGGCAAGCTCTCAGCCAGACGACCGTGTTCCGATTGCTTTACAACTTCCTCCTCCCTCCCGTAGCCATGGTGGCCACTCCATTTTGGCTTCTTAGGACCCACAAACGAGGAGGCCTCTCGACCCGAATTCTGGAAAAAATCGCCCGCTACGATGCAGACAGTCCGGATGAAACAGCTAAGCGTAAGCAACCCATCTACCTTCACGCCGTCAGTGTTGGTGAAGCCAATATCGCTCGCAAACTCATCACTCTCTGGTCTGAACGACATCCCGAAGAGCGCTTCCTCCTGGCGGTGAGCACCTCGACAGGCTTCGATCTTGCGAGCAAGGCTCCTCCGCCGCGAACAGAGGTCATGTATGCCCCCCTAGATTTTCCGATATTCATTAACGAGCTCTTTGCCCGCTATCGTCCTTGCTTGATCGTCCTTATCGAACACGAAGTCTGGCCAAACATGATGCACATCGCCCAGAAACAAGGTGTCCCAGTGACCCTCGCCAATGCACGCCTTTCGCAACGGTCTGGGAGACGACTTATGAAGCTTCGACCTTTGCTTGGCGGCATGTATCGGAAACTCTCTTGGGTAGGAGCACAAACCAATGAAGATAAACCTCGACTTATCAACATTGGCATTCCTGAGGAAGCGCTCCACATCATTGGTTCAGTGAAATTCGACCCAGCGGCAGAGACCCCAGCAACGACCGCGTTCGACCCGTCCACCCTTCTTTCCTCTTTAGGCAATGGTCCCATTCTCATGGCGCTCTCGACCCACGAAGGAGAAGAACTTCTCTTTGCCAAAGCTGCTGCTGGAATCCCCGGCGCTCGTATTGTCATCATCCCTCGCCATATGGAACGTCGTGAAGAAATTTCACAGGAACTTTCTCGAAACAACTTCGAGGTCATTCTTCGCTCTTCCAACACTTTCCCCTCTCTAGCTTCCTCTGCTACTAAAGTTCTCGTAGTTGATTCGACGGGCGAAATGCCCACCTTCACCAAACACGCTCAAGTGGCTTTCATTGGTAAAACACTTACTGCAGAAGGGGGCCAAAATCCCTGCGAGGCCATCGCAGCCAGAGTCGCTATATTAGCGGGTCCATCCATGAGCAACTTTGAACCTCTGACCACCCAACTCGTAGACTGCGGCGGGCTCAGGACGGTTCACAGCGAGGAAGAACTCGCGAAGGCTCTGTCATTGCTTGTGAGCAACTCTACAAAGCGGGAGAAACAAATCGAACAGGCCCTACGAGCCCTCGAGGCCCATCGTGGAGCAACCGCACGAACGATGGAAGCTCTCGCGAAAATCGGCAAATAAGGCTAGTTTACTCCTATGCGCCTCCCAATCGCTTTTCTCATTTTTTCAGGACTCTTGAGTTCATGTAATCCTCAAGGGGAACAGGTCACACTAGGACCACCCGCAACAAAAGCCCTGAAAACAGCCGAACTTGCAAACGATGCTCAGCAACGCCTGAGTATTCTTGCCAACCAAACGGACCTTCAGAACAACTCCCTCTTCACTGCCTACCGCCCCAAAACAACCTCCCAGTGGAACAGCGGTTGGACAAGACGATTAGATTTCACGGGGGTTTCTTGGACCCATCGCCAAGCAGGAACTGCCATTACTCCACGACACATCGTCTTTGCTGCTCACTACCTTCTAAAAACCGGCAGAACGATCACTTTTCACGATCGTAGTGGAGCAGTGCACAGCCGTAAGATTGAAAAAGTCATCTCCTTCAGAGGTAAACAGGTAGCAGAAGAACATCGCAGCGATATCGCGGTTGCACTATTGGACCGACCACTTCCTCCTTCAATTAAGACCTACCGCCTCCTTCCTCCAAGATCGGACTATGGCCATGCCTTAGTCGGCAACCCAGTGATTATTACAGAGCAAGGACGACGTGCCTTTATCCACAAAGTGAGACGCCAATTCATGAAGTCAGTTTCCTTTGGAAAGAATGAGCATGTTCCGCAAAGCCTCTACAAAAATCTCATCAAAGGAGACTCGGGCCATCCCAGCTTTTTGTTAATAGGGGGCGAACTCGTCCTCATAGAAACCCACACCGGCGGTGGCTCCGGGAGCGGCCCCTTCTACTCAAATCCCCTTCTTTTCAAAGGTCTTGAGAAAGCAGTTGCCGAGCTAGACCCCAGATACAAAATCAAAACCGTTCCTCTTGACCCTGAACTGGCCCCAGCTCCGCCTCAAAAGAAAGCCCCCCCAAAAAAACCTCAGGTCACCACACCTCGCGTCCCTCATTCGCCCCCAACAAAGACGAAGCCAAGCACTCCCCAGCCACGTTTACCTCGCGTGCGACGAGTCCCAGCTCCCCAAGAGTAACCCCAAGACCATCTCAAGGGCTCACGGCCTCCTCGCACTCTGGCTACTCTCCCGCCCAATTGACCTCAACCTCCACAGGAACAGCCGAACCATCATCAATCTTTACGTGGCCATACTTGACACCGTATTCGTAGACACACTTAGTCACCTTCACGTCGACCGCGCAGTATTCAGCGATATCAATTAGGGGCTTGTTGTCGCCCGTCTTGAGATACTCTTGCCACCACTTCAAAGCGTCAACCCCAGAGGCACTCTTGCCTATCCCCAATGACCCTGATGCCACAGCATCCAACTTCCAACGGCGACCAGTGATTCCAGCTAAATCGACCATGGTATCCAAATTTACAGTCTGCTCCTTGAGCTCGAGGACGGTATATTTTTGCAATACCGGATAGTCGAAATCGAGGTGATTGTGCCCAACCACTAGGTCCGCTTTCCGCAACTGATCCACCAAGGCATCCATCTCATCCTCGCCGTAGATAAAGTACTTCCCCGCCTTCGTCGAATAGGTCACCGCAACCGAGACCCCCATCTTCGACTTATCACTCTTCACGTCGTTGAAGCTTCGCTGGGTTTCGAGGTCGAAATAGACGATATCGCGCACACAGTAAGGCTGGGCGATAACGGGCCCTGCTGGCAAGCCACCTCTGTGGCTTGGTTTGGCAAAAAAAGCCGAACTACTTCGCCTGAGGCATCAAAATTCGCTCAATCTTCTCTTCCATCTCCTTGAGATCTTCAGGACTCATTTGCGAAAGCCCGATCTGATAGGCTGCCGCCATGATGATCATCAAAAAAATTGCCATCCCTACCCCAAAGGCCACCCACTTTTGCGGCACATCCTTAATTCGCTCCAAACGGGTGCCCACTGGCGTATCCCAAAGCACGACCTTCTTCTTGGTCGCAAACCAAAATGCTAAGGCCTGACAAATTTCCCGCAAAATCGGCTGAGCAAAGCCCATCCCTAAGATCATCACGCGCATCGTTCGCAACATCGAAGCTCCTGCACTCAATCTCTGCTGATCGGGTCCCCTAACCTTCAGACCCGACAACCATTTACCAGGGGTCGTCCCCCAAAAATGCAATGAGGCAGCTTCCAAGAAAATCCACGGCAAGACGAGAACGAACGGAAAGAGCGCCTTCTGTTGCAGCCCAATCAAATCGAGATTCATGACCGATACCAAGGTAAAGAACACTGCCATGTAGGCCAAGTAGTCGAACCATCTCGCCCCAAATCGTCGCCAAATATGAAGTTCCGTTGGAATTGGTGGCGGCTTTGCCATCGCCCGTTCCTCCTCATCGAGCTTCGAAAGATAACCCTCCACATTTTCCTCCGTGACCGTCGTGACCACGAACTCATTCACAAACAACTCGACCTCACCAATGGGAGTCCACTCCTCCAAATCGGAATACCAAATCTTCTGCTCTGCGGTGACTTCACCTTCACGAATGCGCGAACGCAGGTCAAAGTCGAGCATCGGCCCTTCTTTTTCACCTTCTCTGACAACCCAAAATTCCATCGTTATAATTTGCTACTAAAGATTCCGTAGCGACTTCGCAGCATCATTTTTGGAAGCCTTGAGCGCGGGAAGAAGAGCCGCCAATCCACAGAGAATCCAAGCGGAAATCGCCACTCCCACCATAAATCCCGGAAGGTAAGTCACTGGAATTTCACTCGTTCCATGAAACTCCTCCTTAAAAGGCTGATAACCAAAAAAACCGATCACAATCTGCACCTTCTCACGCTGCCACAGAATGAGCAGAGCCAATAGAACGCCACCTACAGCCCCAAAAAATCCCACAACCAAACCCTGGTAGATAAAGACCCAAGAAATCTGATTCCGGCTCGCCCCCAAAGCCTTCATCACTCCGATTTCCTGCTTCTTCTGAATCGCAAAAGTATACATCACCGCCATGATGGAAAAGCTGGAGATGATTCCGATGAGTGACATCGACAGAGTCAACATCACTTTCTCTAACCGCATGAGAGAGAACTGAACTTCATGGGTTTTTGTCCACGGGACCACCGAATAGTCTGGCCCCAAATCAGCCTTAATATCCACCACCGCTTGACCTGATAGATACGGATCTTCCAGCCTCACTGCCACCGCTTGAACCCCGCTCGTTAGCCCCCTCAACTCCTGCCCGATAGGCAAGGGAATAAACATTTGAGGACCGGGAGTTCGCTGGGAATCCCCATATACCCCCCATACCTTCAACTGCTTCGGAAGCACAATTTCGCGCAAATTTTTCAAGGTGACCATATCAGCGGCTTCGGCATCCAACGTTTCAATCGCCGCAAGGGAATCATCCACCTCTTGCCAGACCTTCGCTGGGACCGGATAGCCATCACCAGCCTCATTGCGATCCACTGACCCCAAGGCCATCAATGCCCGATTGATAAACTCAACCTCGGCTTCGCGTGCGTCTTGAGCGATAAGAGAATCAACCTCTTGATAGAATTGTTGCAACTCTGCCTGCGGGATCTCATCCCGTTCTTTCCCAGCAACTGCGATCGTCCGCAGACGAGCCAATTCCCCAGGCATACGAAGCTGAAGAGGATCCATATTGGTGCGCTCGAAGGCATCCTTAACGACATCAAAATTCCGCGAGGCGTAGACCTCAAGAGTGTCTCCTACAGACAGGTAGAGCTCATGTGCCAGCTGTCGCGAAATTACTGCGTATTCATCAAGCCCGAGGTCAGCTCGACTATCCGGATAGCCCTTTTTGTCTAACAACTGTTCCAAGGCCTCGATCTGCCCCTCGTCCTCTGTATCAATCGCTCGAAAGCCAACTGGCTTACGATAACCCGGCGCATCGACTAGGACGATATCCTGAATCAGGGCGTAGCTCCCTGCCACCCCCTCCACTTTTTCGAGACGCTCCTTCAATCCCTGCCAATCCTCGACAAAGCCATCGGCTTCTTGGACGGCGACATGAGGCGCAAATCCCAGCAGAAGCTTTTTGACCTCTCGCTCAAACCCAGCATGAACCGAAAGCACCACGATCAAAACCGCCACCCCCAGCATCACACCTACGAGAGAAATGAGCGTGATAGCAGAAATATGAGAGCGGGCGGGATTGAGGTAGCGACCCGCAAGTAAGCGACTGAAATTCATTACAAGAACGAGCGAGACCGTTCCTGCCTTTTGTCCAAAGCGCAACCCTTAAGCGAGGATGCCTTCAAAAGAGAAAGGCGCCTTTCGGCGCCTAAAAAAATAAACTCTGCGACAGAATTCAACGGCCATAAAAAACCGCCGCCACATTAAGACCTAGTTCTTCGCGAAACGACGAACGGATGTCGACGAACTCGTCGAAGCACGACGAACAGTCTGAGGCATCGAGATAGTAAGCATTCCGCTGGAGCGCAGAACCAGCTTGGCAGGTCCAGCAATCGGCACCGGGCTATTCACACTCGGAGTCGGAAAAAGGTTCTGACTGCGATTGCGATAGGTTGAATAACTCGACTCGCAACGGCAGCTCTTTTGCGCATCGGCGAAACGATATTGCAGCTCTCTCTTACCAGAGCTTTCCACTCCCAAGACAACACGCGAAGTCGCGCTCACCACAAAAGCGGTTTGCCCGGCGGGGATTTGGACCGAATCTTGGTATCCATTAAGGGTGCGGTAGGTATCTCCCTGAGCCACAGAGGCGAGAGCGATCAAACTGGTGAACAGAACAGTAAGGGTGGTCTTCATGACGCCACCAGTCACAACAGGTTGATTGTGAGGGGTCAATCGGATGAATTTTTTAGACCTGAATGGTCTCCAGACCTTGAGAATCGTCTCTTTTTAAAAAATTAAGGATGAAGACCTTATGAAAAATCTGATATCACGTTAATAATAATTTAACCCTAATTATCGCTCGATCGAGACTTCCAGAATTCTCAGAATAAGGTGCAACTTTGAGAACGCATCAGCCCAAATAGTCAGTACGGAGTGACGGCTGCAGCCGTCAAAGTGCCACCACTCTTCTCACTCTCATCAATCATCCCTTCCTTCACCAAACGGCCCTCCTACCAAACCATTCCAAACAACCCTTCATTTCACCAGTTGCGCGGTCACCGGATCAGGGTAAGTTGCGCCCATGAATCGTTGGGCACTTATCGCAAAGGTCGCTGGAGGCTTAGTTGCAGTCTGGCTGCTCGTCTTCGGAGCCAAGGCCCTTCTCGCTCCTCATCAAGCCACACCCGAGCGCATCGAAGAACTCGTCACCGAAGCCAATCTCGAAGACTTTTCCAAGTTCGGCGACCTCCCCGACGACGACACCACTCGTCAACGTTATGAGGCTATGGAGCAAGTAGCCTCCGTCGTAAATCGGCTCGACCTTACTGGCCAAGAAGACTCCCGCGACACTCTCGAAGGCTTCTTCGACAAACTCTCCGCCAGCGAGCGCCGCCAATTCGTTGACCTCACCGCCGAGTCATTTACCCGCTTCTTCGATGCCCTCGATGCCCTGACCCCCGAAGCGCGCCGCGACTTCATCGAACGCGGTTTTCGTGAACTCGAAGACGGCACCACCGAGGATCGAATGAAAAGCGTGCTCTCGAAGGACCCCGAGATTATGGAACGCATCGCGCAAAATGGCATGAAGGCCTACTTCCAGAACGCGAGCGCCGAGACCAAGATGGAACTCGCCCCTTTCCTCAAAGCGACCAACGAAGTGATGCAAGGCATCCGCGGCCAACCTTTTCAAGGAGGTGGCATGTGAAGCGAGGTTTCACCCTTCCCGAGATGCTGATAGTATTCGGCATCATTACCGTGCTGGGAGCGGTTCTCTTTCCAGTCACTCGCGGCGTGATCATGAAGTCTCAAAAAGTGCGCTGCCAATCCAACCTACGTGAGATTGGCTTTGCCCTCGACCTAGCCTGCAAAGACAACAATGGGCGCCTACCAGACCTCATGTCCATGCGTTCCAGCCGCAATTCCGATGTTCCCGTCCTCGAAACGGTGCTGCGCAAATATATCTCCAACCCCGAGGTCTTTCGTTGTCCTGCCGACAAAGAGTTCTTTAAAAAGTCGGGCTCCAGCTACGCTTGGAATAATGTCGTTAGCGACACTCCCCGCGAAGCCATGAACTTCTTTGGCGGCAACCAAGCATCCAAAATACCGCTCGTCGGCGACAAGGAAGACTTCCACGGCGAAGAGAACGGAACCAACCTCCTCTACGGAGACTTCCGAACCGCTGACGAAGTCAAGTTTTCCGTCGGAGGAGGCGCTTTGGGACACGCAAAATAAACGAGGATGATGCTGGAAATAGAGGGATTGCAAAAGAAGTTCGCAGGAAAACCTGCTCTCAAAGACGTCAGCTTCTCGGTCAAAGAGGGCGAAATCTTCGGCCTCCTTGGTCACAATGGTGCCGGTAAAAGCACCACCCTTGGCATTCTGTTAGGGATGGTTGCTCCTAGTGTTGGCGAAACCAAAATCGACGGCATTTCCGTTCAAAAAAATCGCGCTGAAGCCCTCAAACGCGTCGGCGCCATCTTCGAAAGCCCCGGCTTCTACGACTACCTGAGCGGTTACCAAAACCTCAAGCTCCTCACCAGCTACTCCGGCGGCGTCTCCAAGGCCGACATAGACGACGTCGTCCGCCGCGTCGAGATGGACGACCGCATTCACTCTAAAGTGGGAACCTACTCCCACGGCATGCGCCAACGTCTCGCTCTTGCGCAAGCCCTTCTCCCCGAACCCAAAGTCCTTCTGTTAGACGAGCCTACCGACGGCCTCGATCCCGAGGGCATCAAATGGTTCCGCGACTTCATCCTCGGCCTCCGCAAAGACCGCGGCATGACCGTCCTTTTCAACAGTCACCTTCTCGTCGAGGTCGAACAAATGTGCGACCGCGTGGTCATCCTACAAGAAGGACAAAAAGTCTTCGAAGGTGGCAATGCCGACTTGGAAGAAGAGCATCTTGTCCTCTGCTTCGAAGTGACCCCACCCGAACTCCGCGACGAACTCGCCAACGAATTTGGCGGCACCGTGCGCGACAACAATCTCGTCCTTCCCAAAGAATTCGACCCCGCCCTCGCCGTCAAACGAGCGGTCGAAAAAGGCGCCCAAGTGCGCGAAGTTCGCCAAGTCAAACGCTCGCTCGAAGACCTCTACCTCGAATTCTCACGCAAAGTCTCCCGATGATGTTTCTAACCCAACTCCGTGGTGAACTCACCAAACTCTTCGCCCGCCGCCGCACCTATGTTGGCTACGGCGTCTTCCTCGTCTTCGAACTCATTCTGCTCGTCACCTTCCAGATCGACTCCGTGCGCTCGCGCCAAGAAGAGTTCATGGTCCAGAACGGCCTCGCCGCTGACGAATACTTCAGCTCTCTCACCGTTACCTTCATGGTGATGGCCTTCAGCCTCTTTCTGTTAGGCTCCATCTACTTTGCCCTCATCTCAGGAGACATCGTGGCCAAAGAGGTCGAGGACGGCAACATGCGCATGGTGCTCGCACGGCCCGTTTCGCGCTTTCGCATTCTTCTCCTCAAATTCATCTCCGTCTGCATTTACACCATCACCTTCGTGATTTTTGTCGGCATCACCGGCTACGGTATGGCCGTCATCGCCCTCGGATGGGACGGAGGAATGATGGCCTTCTCCCCCAAGATGCGGCTCTTTGCCGTCTATCCCGAATGGGGCCCTGGCATGTTGCGCCTCGTTATCGCCGCCCTCCTCATCGGGGTCAGCATGTGCACCATTTCCGCCGTAGGCTTCCTCTTCTCCTGTATGAAAATGAAGCCTGCCACCGCCACCATCATGGCGCTCAGCGTTCTCTTCCTCGACATGGTTTTACAGGAGTTTCCCATCTTCAAACCCTACGAAGCCAACTTCATCACCTACAAAATGAGCACCTGGCTCTTCGCCTTTGAAACGCACTTCCCTTGGGCCAAACTCGCCGACAACTTCGTCTTCCTCATCGGCCTCGACCTCAGTCTCTTCGCCATCGCCTGCGTGATTTTCCAGATGCGCGACTTCAAGACCTGAGCCACATTCCTACAACGGTGGCAAAGATGAGTCCAAATCGGGCTTTAGCAGTCATTGAATCGGTAGCGTCGGGACGGCCCGCCGCACCGTGTTGATTGATCGAAAGTTCAGCGACTCTCGCGGGCAGCCTGAAACGACAACTTCGAATAGAGAAACCAGCGAAGTTCGCTCAAGATTCAGCCTGCCCGATAGTTCTTCCCCTTATCGAAACAGCTGAGACACTCGCTCCAAGATGAAATGGCTCATCCCCATCGTTCTTTCACTCGCCTCCCTTTGCGAAGGCCAGACTGTTATCGTCGAAGAGCGCTTCAAGAGACTCCCTGATCGGCGCTTAACCCTCGAGAACGAAGAGCAATTTCCCCAAGCCCAAAGCTTTAAGGCCCTCAGCAAGTTCCTCGAAGAAACCGCCGACAAAAGAACCCTCACCAAATGGTTTGGCGAGCCTACCTTACTCGCGCGGCACATTGACCGAAACCAAACCCCGCTCCCCAAAGACTACGTCACGACCCACCTCTTGCAGGACCCCTTCGCAAATGGCGGCTCTGGAGGGCTTGCCAGCTTTGTCCGAGAAAGCTACTTCTTCTCTATCAAGGGGACGAACCTTGGAATACTCTTCCAGCGCTCAGCCCATGCCAAACCTTCCGTTGAAGACCCCTTCAAGTCAGGTTCACAATGGTGGAGTAGCGGCACCTTTCTCGCCAAGTGGCCTCAAGAAAAACTCGGCCTCTATAAAGACTTTCCTACCGAGCAACTCAACAAGTGGGAGAACCAGCAGACCACTGACGTTCTAAAAATCCTTTGGAAAAAATTGGCCGAGGACTTGAAGCAATAGCGGCGCCAGAGTCTTCAGATGAGCGCCTCCTACCACGAACGCTCATATTCCTTTCCTCGCCAGCCTTCACTCACTATCCTCGGAAGGTATGACTTT
Source organism: Roseibacillus sp. (assembly GCA_051251855.1). Classification (GTDB taxonomy): domain Bacteria; phylum Verrucomicrobiota; class Verrucomicrobiia; order Verrucomicrobiales; family Akkermansiaceae; genus Roseibacillus. The sequence goes on along the minus strand of JBPOGI010000003.1, from coordinate 594,702 downwards.
CCTCTTCTGGCTCATTCTCTTACTTGGCTTGTTTCTCGTAGCATGGGTGCTCGGAATCAAGTCTCGCGGATCATTCTATCATTGGGTGCGCCCCTTCCGAACCGAGCCTTGCAGAGTGGTTGGACGAACCTTTCCCGCTGGAACTAGCAGCGCTGAACAAAGCAAATTTCTCTTCGAAGCCAACGGCTTCATTCGTTCAAAAGAAAAACGATCTACCGTTGTCATTCGCGAATGGGATCATCAAGCCGAAACCATTTTCGTAGGGCTTGTCCTCTCCGCAGAAAATGAACTCGCTGCTACCAGCGAGTTTGAAGTTCGCGACCTGCCCGCTCAATCCACAATACGAGTCTCGGGAAGTGCCAAAACTAGCAATATCACCCCCTCCGAATCTCTTAAAAAATACCTTACCACTCACAATTCCCAAGTCGAACTCACCAAGCCTGCTCGCATCTCAGGACAATCCTTCCACCTCTATCAATGGCAGCTTGCCGAAGACCTTCCCGAGCCTACCTGGCTCCAAAAAACGATGGAGGCCACGTTTCAACTCCGCGACATCCTTATTTTTCCGATACTCCTCACCATCGTCGCCATCGGGTTGCTCGGAACTCAACAAATCATTCTCTTCCCCATCGGAATCCTTCTCATCATCCTCCTCTCTGGAGCAGTCAAATTCGTCTTTCTACATCAAATCGCAGATGAAGCCGAAGAGATTCACCTCCAAAATTACTAGTGATTCGCATTGGCTCCCCACCCAAAAAAAAACGCCCCGCGTAAAGCGAGGCGTTCAAAAAATAGAATCTCAGAAATCTGCTTACAGCATTTCCTTAATCAAGTTCTCCAACTTGACGATGTCAGCCGAAAACGCGCGGATACCCTGCGCCGTTTTCTCAGTCGCCATCGCATCTTCGTTAAAGAGGAAACGGAATGCCTTCTCGTCGAGGGAAAGCTTTTCGCCCTCGTAAGCAGCACCAGTCTCCGCAGTCAAACGTGGCTCAAGAGCGCTGTCGTCGTTCTGCAGCTCTTCCAGAAGCTTGGGAGAAATGGTCAAAAGATCGCAACCGGTCAATTCCGTGATTTGACCTTTGTTGCGGAAAGAAGCGCCCATCACCTCGGTCTTATAACCGAACTTCTTGTAGTAGTTGTAGATGTTCTGAACCGACTGAACACCCGGGTCATCCGCACCCACATAATCGATGCCGTTCTCCTTCTTGAACCAATCGTAAATACGGCCCACGAAAGGTGAAATCAGCTGGACCTCGGCCTCAGCACAAGCCACTGCCTGTGCGAACGCGAAGAGAAGGGTGAGGTTGCAATTGATGCCATCCTTCTTCAACTCTTCCGCCGCCTTGATGCCTTCCCATGTCGAAGCGATCTTAATAAGGACCCGGTCCTTGGAAATTCCTTCAGCCTCATACATCTCGATGAGCTGACGAGCCTTGGCAACCGTGCCATCTTTATCAAAAGAAAGACGCGCATCGGTCTCAGTAGAAACACGGCCTGGAACAATCTTAAGAATCTCAAGGCCGAAAAGAATCAACACGCGGTCAATGATCGCCTCCACGAGCTCGTCGCCCGACTTTCCAGAGTCCTTCAATTCACCGACCGCCTTCTCGACGAGGTGCTTATACTCGGCTTTTTCAGCAGCCTGAAGGATGAGCGACGGGTTGGTAGTCGCATCCAGGGGCTGGTATTCCTTCATTGACTCAAAGTCGCCGGTATCGGCCACGACCTTGGTATACTGCTTCAATTGCTCTAGTTGGCTTGCCATATCGGGGCTTTCCTAAGCTGAAATGCCGACAAGAGCCAATGCCAAATCACAAGAAGACCCATGAATTTGCCTCCTTTGACGAAAAAAGAATAATCACCGCCCCTTTTTTCAACGACCTCATCCTCTGAGAATCAGGGAAATAGTAGACTATTTCACTCGATTCCACTGCGCCGATTTACCCAAAAGCGAGACCCCCACGAATCCGCGCATGATCATCTTATCCTTTCCCTCCATCCAAATCTTTCCCTTGTAAGTCTTTCCATCTGAAGAGTCATAAACACGCCCCCCCTCCCACTTATCGCCCTTTCGGTAGAAGCCCCACACAATGGGCAGCCCAATAATTTTGCGGCCCCGCATCTTAGAGTCTGGGTTTTTGGTGTCGTGAGTCCGCGACTTATCCTTCACATCCGTGATACGGCCCACCAGTTTTCCCTTCTCGATGGTCAGCTTCATCGTCGCCTTACCATCTGACATCTTCCACACCCCCTCAATCGGATCGGCTCCACAAACAAAGGAAAGAGAGAACAAAAGAGCCGCGAGAAAAAGACCACCAGTTTTCATAGATAGGCTAACTTACTCAAAAACAATGGATGAGAAAAGCATGAAGGAGGACAGGTCACATCACGCCCCATAAGGGTTACCGGCTGCCCTTGGAAAGCCCCCTCAAATCATAAACTCAATCTGGCCCCTCTCCTTCTGCTCATCATCCAACCGCTGGCATACCATCTTGCAGAGCGAAAAAACGAACTCCCCCTTCACCCCGTAGTAAACCTTCACCCCATCCTTCCGCCTCTCCAGCAACCCACCCTCATAAAGAGCCTTGAGATGCTTGGACACACTCGCCTGCCCATGACCGGTCACCTCCACCAGCTCCCCCACCATGCGCTCGCCCTCCTTCAATTCTTGCAAAAGGCTAAGTCGCACCTCATCGGCAAGAAGCCGAAAGGTCTGAGCCAAGGCCTCCAACGCCTCGTCAGAAAGCTTTACTGATTTGTTCTTCTTTGCAGGCATTTTCTATTATCTCTATTCTTTTAACGGAATATTGGAATCAATCAAGTATATTCCGAACTCTTTACGAAGATTCTATTACAAATCCAGATTTTCCCAATCCTGAGCGTACGCTGCAGTTCCGTAATTATCCGACACTCCCCCGCCGATGCAAAGCGCAAACCATACCGAGAATCCACCTGACAGACCCAAAACGAGCTCACTTATTCTCTAAGTAGGATTTGTCGAGACCTTGGATGCAAAGTCGAAGTAACCATAGCTACCCACGATCACGAGAGTTTCCCCATCCTGATAGAACTCGGTATTGACCGCAAACAGACTATCGATTTGCTCACCCGAGAGTCCACTTGCCCCCATCAATTCCAGGGACTTGTGCCACGATTTTTTAATTGTGGGAGTGATTACCCAGACTTCCCGAATCTCCAACGTGTAGGGCAACGCCCCCTCGACATAGGGTAAGGTCAAGTCGCTGGTCTGATGCTGCGCGCCAAGTGGCGGCGCCAACAATGAAAGCCCGATTGAGAAAACGAATTTAAGATTTTTTAGCTGCCATGGTCTCAGAGCTTTTCCAATCGCGAGGGGTTTTAACGGACCGCTTGCAATCTTTTCGGTTGCTTTTATTACTTTATGAGAATATAAGAAAACTACTCAACAACTAAATTTCATTATGAAAGCAACCCTCCTCATCCCCCTGCTCCTTGCTGGAAACATCAGCGCCCCGGCCGAGTCCTTCCGTGGTCCCCTGCCTCAAGAGCAGCGAGAACTCATTCACTACATGGCGGAGCATCACAAAGAGTTGGTCCGCAAGGTCAGCAAAACCGAGACCGGCTACACTGCCACTACCACCAGCGAGAACAAAGAACTGGTGAAAAAGCTCCATGCCCATGTCGCCTATATGAAAAAGCGGCTCGACTCTGGAGCCATGGTGCGGCGCTGGGATCCGGCCTACGCCGAGATGGTCGAACACTACGATGATATTGACGCCACCATCTCTCCAATTGAAAAGGGACTCGCAGTCATCATCAAAGGAAAGACCCCGCGAGCCATCAAAGTAGCCCAGAACCACGCCCGCATTGTCAGCACCTTTGCAAAGGAGGGATCCGCTTCAGTCGAACGCGAGCATCTCGATAGCGTCGATCTCGAAAAACAAGCCGCCAAAAAGGCGAAAGAAACCAACTCTCAAAAGAAACAATAAAATGAAAACTCTCCATTCTAACGACATTCACAATCTCCTCAAAGAAGATAGCGCGATAGCTCTCGATGTCCGCACACCTGTAGAATTCGAAGAAAAGCACATCGACGGCTCTCGACACATCCCCGTCGACGAACTGACCAATCAATCTGGCCAACTCGACCCCTCGAAGAAGTATTACCTCGTGTGCCAATCTGGGAAACGTGCAGAGCGGGCCCATCAGATTCTCGCTGAAAAAGGATTTGGCGACCTCACGATTCTCCAAGGTGGAGTCGGCGCTTGGGAACAAGCCGGCCTCCCCCTCAATCGCACCGAGCGCAAAGTCCTGCCTCTCATGCGTCAGGTTCAACTCGCGATTGGTCTCGGTGTTCTCACCTTCTCTCTCCTGGCCTATTTTGTGAATCCCGCCTTCGCCTTTGGCTCGGCCTTCTTCGGAGCAGGGCTCACGATGGCTGGGTCGACTGGATGGTGCGGACTAGCCCTTCTCCTTGCCAAGATGCCTTGGAACAAGGCCGATAGTCCCGCTAAGGCTTCTTGCTGTGTGACCAATTAGAGAACTTCCAGGAAGAACTGGAAAACTGGAAAATGCACCCCCGCGATCTCGATCTCGCGGGGGTGCTTTTATTTGAACAACAACACCTAATTACCGAGATTTTTCCAAAGAACGAAACCGCCAGTGACCACCACCATGGCGGCAAAACCCTGCCGCAAGACGGGCGCGGGTAACTTGGTCGAAAAGTGGGTCCCAACCAGAACCCCGACCACAGCCAGGCCGGCATAAATTCCCGACAGAGACCAATTCAGGCTCGTCTGTCCGAGATGCGAGAGAAATCCCGCGATACAATTGAAAAAGATGATCGCAAGGGAGGATCCCACCGCCTGCTTCATCTTCAAGCCTCCGAACTTCAGCAAAGCGGGCACCAGAAGAAAGCCTCCCCCCACTCCGATAAAACCGGTCAAGATGCCAACTCCTAGACCTGCGGCCGCTTTGGAGAACCAGCTCTTCTCAGTCGCTTCCGCCAATTCGTGTTTCGGGCGAAACATCTGAATCGCCACGAACAACATCAAGGCTGCAAAAATCAGCATCAAAATTTGAGGAGAAACCAAGTGCGTCAAACGCGCGCCCCCCACCGCCCCTACCATCCCGGAAACGGCAAAGACTCCCGCAGTCGGCAAACAAATCTCTCTGTTAGAAAGTCGCTGAATCGCCCCAGTGAGGGATGCCGCCCCCACAATCAGAAGGCTCATCGGGACCGCTTCCATGGGCGGAATCTTGGCGAGGTAAACCAGCACCGGCAGCGTAATAATGCTTCCTCCCGCTCCGGTGAGTCCCAGCGTTAGTCCGATGAGGAGAGCCCCCAATATGGCAAAAATGGTCATTCAGGCAGTTACATTTTCCCCTTCAACATCCCATTCCAATAAAAGACCGGAAGAGCCCACTTCTTCAGCAGATACATGCTGTATCGCGGCTTGGACTGGTCGATGGGAAAGGTTTCGGCAGGCTCTTTGTCGTAGCCGAACTCGGCAAGCACCAGTCGCCCTCGAGCGGTCACGATAGGGCAGGAGGTATAGCCATCATACTTGGCAACAGGCTCCTGACCATTCATCACAGACTCCAGGTTATCCACCAGCACAGGCGCTTGCTTGCGAATCGCGGCTCCGGTCTTCGAGGTCGGCAAGCTGGAGACATCACCAATTCCAAACACCTCTCCGTAGGTGCCATGACGCAGGGTATACTGATCAACATCAACCCAACCATCGGCATTCACGAGACCTGAGCCTTTCAAGAACGGAGGAGGTCCCATGGGGGGGGTGACGTGAATCATATCATAGCTCACCCGTTCCTCTTCTCCACCTGCGAGGTCGGCAAAGACCGCTTCTTTTTTGTCAGCGTCGATAGAAACCAAGTTCTTTTCGAACGAGCAATGAATGTCCCGACGCGCCACCTCGTCTTCGAGAGTCTTGCGATACTTTTCGACCGCAAAGAGATTGGGCAGCGCGATGTAGAACTGAAGATCCATCTTCGAGCGCGCACCTTCCCGTCTCCACCAGTCCTCAGCGAGCCACATGATTTTCTGGGGCGCTCCCCCACACTTCACCGCTCCGGCAGGATGGGTAAATAGCGCCTTTCCGCCCTTAAAGCTTTTAATCGTCTCCCAAGTGTAATCGACATGCTGATAGGAGTAGTTCGAACAGACTCCCTTTGTGCCCAGCGAATCCGCCAAACCAGGAATGGCCGACCAATTGCAGACCAGCCCAGTCGCAACCACAAGGTAATCATACGAGAGAACTTCCCCTCCCTTGGTCACTACGGTCTTGGCAGCGGGGTCAATTTTTTCAGCCGCCTCTTTCTTCCAAGTCACGCCATCGGGGACAACGCTGGCCTCGTCGCGCATAGACTTTTCCTTGGGAAAAACCCCTCCTCCCACGAGAGTCCACAGCGGCTGATAGAAGTGCTTGTCGGAAGGCTCCAACAGCGTCACCTCGACCTGCGGCATCCGTAGCCGAACCCTCGCTGCAACGCTAATGCCGGCTGTCCCGCCGCCAACAATGAGTAATTTGGGAGCACTCATCGTTTAGGCGCAACAAGTAGTTTGACCGAGCAGAGCCTCCACCGCCCCATCAACATGAACGACATCGAAGCCCTTCTTGGCTAGAAACGAGGCCGCCTTAGCCGCGCGAGCCCCGGAACGACAATGCACATAAATGACCTCGTCTTTCGGTAATTCTTCGGTGCGAGTCATCAAGCGGGTGTGCGCAATCTGCTTCGCGCCTTCGAAGTGACCCTCTGCGAATTCCGCTGCCCGCCGCACATCGAGAACAAAACCCGGTTTGGCACTGAGGCTTTCAGGCAGCTCCGCAGTGGTGATGCGCTCAATAGACTCCGTAGGCACGCTGCTAGCCAAAGCCTCCTCAACCGGAAGCCAACCTACCACCTCGTCGTAGCCAATCCGCACCAGTTGGCGAACTGCTTCCTCGACCTCGCCGGCCTTGTTGACAAGCAGCACGATGGGCGTCTTTTCCTCCACAAAGGAACCCGCCATCTCGGGAAACTCAGTGCCCTGTAAGGGAGCCCAAAGCGAACCTTTCACATGCTTGGCCATGAAGGCCGGCTTATCGGTCCGCAGGTCCAGCACCACGTTCTTATCATCAGCAACGAAAGCCGCAAAATCAGTCGCAGCCATCCATTCGGGCTGAGGTAGCTTGCCGTCTGGCAGCAAAGCCTGACCGTCCCGGTTGTCGCGCTTCATACGCGCGAAATAAACAGGGGGCTCGGGTTGACCGCTCAAAATACTGTCGACAAAGTCTTCCCGGCTTTCGGTCAAGGCCTCGTGCAAAGCGCCATTGAACTTCCGCTCATATCCCAAGACACTGGTGGGAATCGCGCCCAACGCTTTGCCGCAGGCACTTCCAGCACCGTGCGCGGGGAGGACCTGCAAGAAATCTGGTAAGCCTTCTGTCTGGCGCAAGCTATCGTAGAGCACTTTCGCAGATGCCTCCATCGCCCCGGCCTGACCCGCCGCGCTTTCTAACAAGTCGGGACGACCCACGTCACCGACGAAGATAAAGTCTCCACTCAAGATCGCAATCGGCTCGCTCGCCCCACCTCCGTGGTCTGTGAGAAGAAAACTCACATGCTCGGGGGTATGACCTGGCGTCAATAAGACGGTGAGCTCGATGTTACCGATTTTGATAGAATCTCCATTCCGAATTTCCCGAGTGCGGGAATCCCCCTTAGCCCATTCCATTTGCCAATCGGGGCCCCCTTCAGCGGTCACATAGGCCTTGGCCCCATGGTGCTCGACGAATTCCCGCACCCCGCTCAAGTAGTCGGCATGAATGTGTGTGTCCGCGACCGCCACAATACGAAGACCCTCAGCTTCGGCCAATTCAAGATAGCGGTCCACGTCTCTTTCAGGGTCCACGACAATAGCCTCGCCTGTGCGCTGGCATCCAATCAAGTAGGCATTCTGAGCAAGGGATGCGTCCGTAATTTGTTTTAAATACATGGTTTCGGTCGATTTGTGTTTCTTGAAGTCGCTAGAAAAACTTTCTAACTTCTCTCTCTTCCACCTCTTAAATATTCTTATTTAAGAATATTGCAATAGATTATTATTGCAATTTTACTAAGCATGGCTTTTATCTCCCCGTGATGAGACTTCGCCCTTTCAACAAGACATCAACTGGACTCTACCTAGTCGCCTTTGCCCTTGTTTTTTCAGTCTCAGTAAGTTGCCGCCAGCAGGCCGAATCCAAAATAGAAGCCTCTCTAACCGATCCACCCGCATTGACGACCCAACAAGCGGAAGCGGCTGCCGAGATTGGAACTGAAGCTTCTCTGGCCCTCATGAAATCCTTGGGGGGACAACTCAAGGCCGCTCTCCAATCCGGCGGACCTGAGAACGCTCTCCACGTCTGTCAACAGGTTGCGCAACCTCTCACCGCTTCCACTAGCCAAGACCTCCCCGCAGCGACCGTCACCCGCACCGCTTTGATGGTCCGCAATCCCGCTAACGCCCCCGGCACCGATGACCAAGAGGTCCTTTCTCGCTGGCAGACTCTCCTCGCGGAGGGCCAAAGCCTGCCCGAAAATGAAATCGTTCGGCACGGCGCCAACCAAGCCCTCTTTTACAAACCCATTCTCACCGAGGCGATTTGCCTCAAGTGTCATGGCGACCCCTCCACCTTTTCTCCCGCTCTGGCGGCCAAAATCAGTGAAGCCTACCCGGACGACCAAGCGATTGGGTTTAAAGAAGGCGACCTGCGAGGAGTTTTTCGCGTCGAAGTCAGCCTACCCTAACAAAAAGAAGCAGACTGGATTCAGAGGCTCACCCACTTTACTATGAACATTGTTATCATCGGCGGAGTCGCCGGCGGAGCCTCAGCGGCAGCCCGCGCCCGTCGCCATTCCGAAACCGCTACTATCACCATCATCGAGCGAGGCTACGATGTCTCCTTTGCCAACTGCGGCCTCCCCTATCACCTCGGTGGCGAAATCCCCAACCGCAGCGACCTCGCGGTGCAAACACCAGAGTCTCTCTCCACTCTTCTCAACCTCAATGTCCGCACCCGCACCGAGGCTCTCGCCATTGACCGTGCCAACAAGACCATTCATCTCAAGAACCTCGAAACCAACGAGGAAGAAACCCTCTCCTACGATAAACTCGTATTAGCCCCCGGTGCCTCCCCCCTTCGCCCGCCGCTCCCCGGAATCGACCTCCCCTCCGTCCATACCTTGCGCACCTTGCAAGACATGGATCGAATCGGCGAGGAAGTCGCGCAGGCGAAGACCGCCCTCGTCGTGGGTGCTGGATTCATCGGTCTCGAAATGGCGGAACAACTTCGCCACAAAGGTCTCGCGATCACCCTCGTCGAACTGGCACCCCAAGTCCTCGCTCCCATTGATCCCGAACTCGCCCGCGACCTTGAAAACGAACTAACCGCCCACGGGGTGACCGTGCACACCGGCGAACAAGTCATCTCTTTTGAAGAAAGCGAAAGCGGAAGCGGAATCCTTGCCACTTTCAACTCCGGAAAAACCGTCCTCACCGACCTCGTCATTCTCTCCATTGGCGTCCGTCCCGAATCCCAACTCGCGGAAGCTGCCGGACTCGATCTCGGTCCCCGCGGACACATTCAAGTCAGCCCCCACCAACAAACCAACGATCCCGATATCTATGCCGCCGGCGATGCGGTCGAGACCCACGACCCCCTCCTCAACGAGCTTCGCCCCCTTCCCCTCGGCGGCCCAGCCAACCGACAAGGCCGCACCATCGCCGACCATATTTTTCAAGGCGAGAAGGCCCTCCCCTATCCCGGTAGCCTCGGCACCGCCATCGTGCGAGTCTTTGACCAAGTGGCCGCCGTCACCGGTCACGGCGAACGCTATCTCAAGCACAAGGAAGTCCCCTACGAGACCGTCACCATCAATGCCGACTCCCACGCCGGATACTTTCCCGGGGCGGAAACCATCAAGCTCAAGATCCTCTGGTCTCCCGAAACCGGTCAGCTCCTCGGTGCCCAAGCCGTCGGCAAAGACGGCATCGACAAGCGCATCGACATCCTCGCCACCGCCTTGCGCGCCCGCATGACCATCGACGACCTCTGCCATCTCGAACTCACCTACGCTCCCCCCTTCGGCTCCGCCAAAGACCCCGTCAACATCGCTGGCTTCGCGGCCTGCAACATGCGCGACGGCTCCCTCCTTCCCACCTACGAGATTCCTAACAACGGAGAACAAATCATCGACGTTAGGCCCGCGGCCAAGGCTGCCAGCCAGCCCGTCCCCGGAGCCAAGAACATCCCGCTCCCCACTCTCCGTAGCCGACTCGACGAGTTGGACAAAAGCAAGCCCGTCTACACCATCTGCCAAATGGGAAAGACCAGTTACTTCGCCGCCCGCATCCTGCAAAACAACGGTTTCGAAGCCCACTCCATCATTGGCGGAGCCCACTTGCAGCTCTCTTAATCCTTCTCGACTCTAACAATCCTAATTCAAACAAACAATGACGACTCCAGAACCTTCATCCCCACCCGTTCAGTTCCCCCGTCTGAATGAACCCGCCCCCGCCTTCAACGCCCAGACCACTCATGGACCACGGTCGCTTGACGACTACAAGGGTCGCTGGCTCGTTCTCTTTTCACACCCAGCAGATTTCACTCCCGTCTGCACCACCGAGTTTATGGCCTTTGCCAAAGCGCACGACCAATTTCAGGAACTGAACTGTGACCTGCTAGGACTCTCCATCGACAGCACCTACTCGCACATCGCCTGGATGCGCTCTATCGAGACGAACTTCGGCGTGCGCATTCCCTTTCCTATCATTGACGACCTCTCCATGAAGGTCGCCCATGCTTACGGTATGATTCAACCCGGAGCCGACGATACTTCCGCCGTGCGCGCCACCTTCCTCATCGACCCCGAAGGTCACCTCCGGGCGATGGTCTACTACCCCATGAGCAATGGCCGCAGCATCAAAGAATTTGTCCGGCTCTTGCAGGCGCTCCAGACCACCAGCAGCCAAAGTGGGATCGCTACCCCCGAAGATTGGCAGCCCGGCGATCCCGTAATCGTAAGTCCACCAGCCACCTACGAAGAAGCAGAGAAGCGTGCTGAGGAAGGTCATGACTACACCGATTGGTATTTTTGCAAACGTACGCTAAGCTAGGACGAAAACGCCCTCCTCTCCCTTAATCATCACGATTTTCTATTATGCTCGCCGCCTCACTCATCATCCTCGTTGTCATGATCGCTCTCGCTGTTCTCACCGTCGGAGCCTTTTGCTGGGCGGCCTCTAACAAGCAATTCGAAAATCTGGAGGACGCCTCCCGCGTCATCTTCGACGAAGACGAACCCATCGGCCAACCCACGGATACGCCTCTCTCCCATTCCCAACACACTCACTCATGAACCAAGACAACCTCGAACATTCGCGCCAACAAAGGCTGGAGATCGACCGAGCCGCGCGCTGGCCGTGTGGTGTCTTTATCGGCACCTCCATCTTTTGGCTCCTCTTGGGTTCCGCCCTCGCCATCGCGGCGTCCGTGAAGCTCCACGATCCGGAATTTCTCGCCAACAATCCTTGGCTCACCTTTGGTCGTGTCCGACCTGCCCACCTCAACACCGTGGCCTACGGATGGCTCTCCACTGCAGGCATCGGAATCGGCCTTTGGATTCTTTCCAGACTGTGTCGCGCTCCCATCCAAGACAGCCGTTCCCTGACTCTTGCGGCCATTCTCTGGAACGTTGGTAACGCGGTCGGCACCTGGGGCATTCTACGCGGGGATTCCACTGCGGTTGAATGGCTGGAGTATCCCACCTACGCAGCCCCCTTTCTCCTCGTCTCTTTCACCTTCGTGATGCTCGCCGCCGTTAACCTCATCCGACGACGGGAACCAGGCCACATTTACATTTCGCAGTGGTATATCATGGCCGCCTTCTTTTGGTTTCCCATGTTGTTCTTCACCGCCCACGGCCTGCTCGTTCTCGCCCCCGTGCAAGCGCCAGCGCAACCTCCCATCAACTGGTGGTTTGCCCACAATGCCCTCGGTCTCTGGTTCACTCCCATTGGACTTGGTGCGGCTTACTACCTGATTCCCAAAATCATCGGCAAACCCATCCACTCCTACTATCTCTCCGCGATCGGCTTTTGGACCCTCGCCTTTTTCTATGCGTGGAACGGGATGCACCACCTCATTGGCGGCCCTTATCCCGCTTGGCTCATCACCGCCTCCGTGGTCGCCAGCGTGATGATGTTCGTGCCCGTGATCACCGTCGCTATCAATCACCACTTCACCATGGTGGGGCACTTTAAAAAGCTCATCTACTCCCCGACCCTCCGTTTCGTAGTCTTTGGAGCGATGAGCTACACCCTCGTCTCATTCCAAGGGTCACTCATGGCCATTCGCGCGGTCAATCACATTAGCCACTTCACTCACTACACCATCGCGCACGCCCACCTCGGAGCCTACGCCTTTGCCTCCATGACCTTTTTCGGTTCCATCTACTACATGATGCCACGACTCCTCGAGCGTGAGTGGCCTTCGCGCTGGCTCATCCGGCTGCACTTTTGGCCCTGCGCTATTGGCATCATTCTCTATTGGACCGTCCTCAGCTATGGAGGATGGCTGCAAGGCCTCGAACTCAATAAGGAAACCACCCCCTTCCTTGAGATTGTTCAACTCACCATCCCGTATCTGAAAAGTCGAACTCATGCCGGAATGCTGATGACCTTTGGCCACCTTTGCTTCGCCATCTCCTTCGTCTGGATGCTCGTCGCTCACCGCAAGGATGCCACCGAGCCCACCCTTTTCACCAAACGCAAACCTTCCTCCGCCAACTCATGAACAAATTCCGCTACATCTTTATTGGCTTCATGCTGACCTTTCTCTCCGCCTGGTGCGGGCTCGTCATCATGCCGGTCTGGGGACTCGGAAACTTCGAGCAAGTCGAAGACCCCAAAACCGGTGAAATGATTCCTCCTCTCCTCAGCACTTTGGAGAAGCAAGGTCGTAACGTCTACATCGCCAACGGTTGCATCTACTGCCATTCACAACAGGTCCACCCCGCCCGTTCGCGCACCGACCTGGAGCGCGGTTGGGGCGAGCGCCGCACCGTGGCCCGAGACTACATGAACCACGGGATCGCCCAGATGGGTACGATGCGCACTGGACCCGACCTTGCCAATATCGGCGTGCGCAATCCTTCCGAGACTTGGCACCTGCTCCATCTCTACGATCCTCAGATCACATCCAAGGGCTCGAACATGCCGCCCTTCCGTTTCTTATTCAAAACTCAGCCGGTCCCCACCTCGGGCCCCTCGGAGAACGCTCTCAATCTCGGGGAAGCCTTCGCTCCCCCCGCTGGGCAGGAGGTCATCCCCACGCAGGACGCTCTCGCTCTCGTGGCCTACCTGCAATCTCTCAAGCTCTCAGCCTACGAAGTGCCGGAAGCCGCCAAAGCCCGCCTTGAATCCGAAAAGTAAGCCCGATGAAAAACACCCCTGGTAACGAACCCGGCGAGGACCTCAATGTCCGCGAGGTGCATGGACAAATTTGGCGCGAAAACGCCGAGCCTCATGAACTCAATCGACGCCTTCCTTGGTGGCTCAAACATCTCATCTACGCTCCGCTCACGATGTGGGCGATTTGGTATCTTCTCGTCGCTTCTGGCGGCTTCCGCTGGGACGAATACATCGAAGGCGTCTCCGCCACTCAACTTCCCAAAGAAGAGTCCATCGCAGACGCTGCTCCTCAAGCCCGTGACGCGGTCGCCGAGGGTGCAACGGTCTACAACTTGGTCTGTTCAACCTGTCACCAACCCGATGGCAAAGGTCTCCCGGGCGCCTTTCCTCCCCTCGCAGATTCCGATTGGGTCCAAGGCGATGAAAAGCGTCTCGCTCTCCTCGTCCTCCATGGCTTGATGGGAGAAATCACCGTCAATGGGCAGTCTTGGAATAGCGTCATGCCTCCCCAAGGGGCGACCCTCAATGACCGCCAAATCGCTGACGTCCTGACCTATATCCGCGCCAGCTGGGGCAATGACGCTCCCCCGGTTGAACTTGAAACCGTGCAATCTCTTCGTGGCGAATTCGAAGGTCACGCCCCCTGGACCCAAGCCGATCTTGACAATCTTTAAGTGATGTCCTGTTGCTGTTCCGCTGCCCCCAAGAAGGTTGAACCCGCTTGCTGTTCAACCACCCCGACGAGCCCTTCTTTCCCGCTCCTACGCTGGCTAAGATTGGGTCTCTCCATCTTACTGGCAGGACTCAGCATGTATCTTTCGCTGGCCATCAACCTCGATCCACCCGACGAGCCCGCCCGCACCATCCTCCACACTGTTCTTGCAGCCATCACAGGGGCTGGTCTTCTTTTTCTGGCCTGGCCCATTCTAAAAAACGCCCTCGTTCCTCGCCTCACCCTCGAGCATCTCTACCTCCTCGGCCTTGCGGGAGCGTATGCGGCTTCCCTCTATTCCTCCTTCACTGGCATCGGCCACATCTACTACGAAGTCGTTCTGATCCTCCTCGCCATCTACCACCTCGGTCAACTCGTTCTTCACAATCAGACTCAAAAGGCCACCGACCTCGCCCAACATATTCCCGGCCTCGCCACTACGGCCACTCTTGTGGAAGAAAGAGGAACCCGCGCCCTTCCTACCTCTGAGATCCAGCCCGACCAAATCCTCCGCATCGCCCCCGGCGAACTCATCCCTGCCGATGGCATCATCGCATCGGGCTCTGCCTTCGTGGAAGAGCTTGCCCATACAGGCGAGCCCTTTCCCGCAGCTAAAAGTCCCGGCGACTCTCTCCTCGCAGGCTCGAAAGTCCTCGACGGCACCATCGACCTCACCACCACCTCTTCGGGGAAAAACCGCGAACTCGACCGCCTCTTGGCCGCCTGCGAAAACACCCCACCGACTCCGGCTGAGAATCTCGCGCAACGCATTCTCACCTACTTCGTCCCCACCGTCATTGCTATCACCCTCCTCACCGCCGCGGTCTGGACCTTCCTTTTCCACAACCCTTCGCAGGCCCTCTTCAACGCCCTCGCAGTCACCATCGTCGCCTGCCCCTGCGCGCTTGGACTGGCCATTCCGCTCGCAGCCCGCAAGGCCCTCCTCAACTTTCGCCTTCTCGGTCTCATCCCCCATCAACCCGACCTCGCCGAGCGCCTTGCCACCATCGACACCGTCGCATTTGACAAAACCGGCACCCTCTCCCATCCCCGCCTCACTCTCGACAAACTCTCTCTAACAGCTGCCGCTCCCGCCGAACTCACTTCCTGGTTGGCCGCCATTCAACGACAGTCCACCCATCCCGTAGCACGCCCATTCTGGAAACTCGAAGAGCCTGCCAAATTCCCCGACCTCAAGATTCACCCCCTCCCTGCTCGCGGCATTCGAGCCACCTTCACTTGGAAAGGAAAGGCGCACAGCCTCCTCCTCGGCAACCATCAACTCCTCACCGAGACCACTGGCCAGGCCACCGAAGACACCACCCGCACTCTTCACCTCATCCTCGACGGCGTTCCCGTAGCCACCGCCTACCTCAGCGAATCACCCCGCGACTCGTCCCTGCAGACCCTTACCGACCTCGCCAATCGCAATCTGCGCCTACAACTCCTCACCGGCGACACTTCCTGCCCCGAATCCTATCGTCAGCTCCTCGATGCCCGCACCGGGCTCACCACCATTCAGAAAGCGGACATCATTCATTCCGAACAAGAAAAAGGACACAAAACCCTCTATCTCGGCGATGGGCTTAACGACACCCAAGCCCTGTGCACCGCCCACGTTG
Source organism: Roseibacillus sp. (assembly GCA_051251855.1). Lineage (GTDB taxonomy): Bacteria > Verrucomicrobiota > Verrucomicrobiia > Verrucomicrobiales > Akkermansiaceae > Roseibacillus. The sequence goes on along the minus strand of JBPOGI010000003.1, from coordinate 578,936 downwards.
GAATCGCGCTTAGCTCCGGCTCCCAAGCCGCGGCCTCCACCGCTCACGCCACCCTCAGCCACGACGACCTCGCCATCCTGCCCGTCGCCATCGACCTCGCCCGCTCCACTCGCCAGCGACTCACCCGCCTCCTCGCTTTCAGCCTTGGCTACAATGCCATCGGCATCACCCTTGCCTCCACTGGCCTCCTCCACCCCGTCGCCGCAGCTCTGCTCATGTTGGCATCTTCCATGACCGTCCTCGCTTTGGTCAATACCAGTAAATAAGCGCCTTCTGATCTACCTCGCCACGAGGCCTAGAGAACGAGAAAGAGCCTCCGCCTGATCGGTGTCGCTCACGAGATGAAAGGGAACCTCGCTTGCTTGGCAAACCTCCCCCAGACGAGTCACCTCTTTTTCGCGGGCAGAATCTGAAACGTGGCGAATAAAGATGGCGCTAATTCTTCCCGGATAATCGGCAACGACTTGAGAGTAAATTTCAGGATCCTTTTCGCCACTGTCACCAATCAGAACAGCGGGCAAGGGCTGGTGGAAATCGAGAAGATGTCGGATCGCTTCGAGTTTGTGATCGGAGTGCCCCGCCTTGAGAACCTTAGTTTCGTCGATTCCCCAATCGGTCATGAAAAGAGGTCCTGAAGGAGTCCCACGCAATTCGAAGACCTTCAAGATGAAGTCCCGCAAGTTCCAAGGAGAACTGGTCACGTAAAAGATCGGATTGGCTTCTCCCCCACAAGCCCCTCCCTGAAGGTCGCGGTAGAATCTTGAAACACCGGGGAAGACTCTCCGAGTATGGACGTTTTCTAACAGAGTATTGCGCAGGAGTTGCCAGAGCTTAGCTGCACCGCTCTCCATCACAGTATCATCGATGTCGCTAATGATGATTCTTTGAGCCGAGTCAGGACATATCGAGAGCGTTCCTTTTGTGGAAACAGTGGTGGCCTCTTCCGAATCTTCACTAAGGAGAACGTGAGCGGTAAATTCTACCTCTGGCTCAGCCAATGACGTCTCGCCTAAGTTCAGACAATAGGAAAAGTAGCCCTCGCCGTCACAGACTGTTTCAAAAGTCTTTTCTCCGACTCGGCCTTCCACGCGAGCATAAGGGATCTCTTTAGTAAAAAAGTGAGCGGCCATATTGAGAAAGTTTCGCCGTTTGGAGTCGTCGACATCAGAGGGACGAAGCTCTTTTTTACGCTCGACGCGCCCCCTGAGAATAACTTCCTCACCCATTCCATACCCGTGGAAGCACCGAACAAACGATTTCTCATCGGGCACACGTTCACCTCGAATTCTATGAATGATTCGCTCCAGTCGAAGGAGAGTTCTATGAAAGACCCCGTTCTCGGTCGGTTGGTCGATGACACTCGGAGTGGAGGTTTTATTTGAAGAAGGAAGTTTCATGCTGATTGGTTGGTTCTCGTTTTGGAGTCCTCGACGCGCTCTTCCGGGGCTGATAGACCCTGAAGCTGGAGATAAAAGATTTTTCGAGATCTCGCCATATTGTTGAGTTCTCTCCGGCAGTTGCTGAGCCAAAACCATTGTGAGTAATGATTCTCTAGCCCTTTCAGGCCTCTCACCTTCGCCCTCTGCCCCCCTCTCACCACATTCAAGTGCAGATTGAACGGCCTCCATTCGCAGCGACATGCAATTTGCAGACTCACCCCTAGGTTCCCCCTTGCTCTCCTCGTCACAATTTCATCCCCTCACCCTATGATTTACCGCAACGACGAGCACGATGATATTCCTACCCCACGGGGACTCATGCGCACCCATATCTTTCGCCCTGTCGCGGAAGGTAAATACCCCGCCATCATTCTCTACTCCGAAATCTATCAGGTCACCGCTCCCATTCGGCGTGCGGCAGAATACTTGGCTGGTCACGGGTTCCTTGTGGTCGCTCCCGAGGTCTATCATGAATTCGAAGAGCTCGGCACCGTCTTCGAATACGACAAACAGGGCACCGATCGCGGCAACGAGCTCAAGGTTACCAAGGAAGTCTCCTCCTTCGATGACGATGCCGCTGCCCTCGTCAAGTTCCTCCAATGCCACGAAGCCTGCTCAGGAAAAATCGGAGCCCTCGGCATCTGTCTCGGCGGCCACCTCAGCTTCCGCGCCTGCGTCACCCAACCCGAAATCTCTGCCGGCGCCAGCTTCTACGGCACCGACCTCCCCCAGCGCTCACTCGGAAAAGGCAAGAACGACGGCACCCTCGATCGCGCCGCTGAGATCCAGGCCGAGATGCTCATGATTTGGGGTCGCCAAGACCCCCACATTTCCCGCGAAGGCCGCCGCGAGATCTACGACACCATGACCGACGCCGATCTCACTCTTTCGTGGCACGAGTTCAATGGCCAACACGCCTTCATGCGCGATATCGGCCATCGCCACGACCCCGAAATCGCCACCCAAGTCTGGTCTCTCACTCTCGCCTTTTTCACTCGGATTCTCAAATAAGAGGGCGACGCCTCCCCAACAGGCGAAAAGACCTTCTCACCGCTTGCTCAATTCCCGAAAAATGCTCTTCTTCGCGACCGCATTTTCATGAGTTCGCACATCGAGATCATCGCCCAAGAAACTGGCCTCAAGCTCAGTTCCGTCGCCGCCACTGCCAAGCTCCTCGAAGAAGGTGGCACCGTCCCCTTCATCTCCCGTTATCGCAAAGAACAGACAGGTTCCCTCGATGAGGTCCAAATCACCACCATTCGCGACCGGCTGAACCAATTGGCCGAACTCGACAAGCGCCGCGAGGCCATCCTCAAGTCCCTCGACGAACGCAAAATCCTCACTGAAGACCTCAAAAAAAAGGTCCTCGCCGCCAAGACCCTCAGCGCGCTCGAAGACGTCTTCGCCCCTTTCCGGCCCAAACGCCAAACACGCGCCACCAAAGCTATCGAGCGCGGACTCGAACCCCTCGCCGACTGGCTGTTAGAGAACCAAAACGCCGAAGTCACCGCCGAAGCGACTAAGTTCGTCTCCGAGGAAAAAGACGTCGCCACCGTCGAAGACGCCCTTGCGGGAGCACGTGACGTGATTGCGGAACGAGTCGCCGAAGACGCCGACCTCCGTGGCCGCGCCCGAAAAGTCTACCAGACCGACGCCATCCTCGCCTCCAAGGTTCTCTATGGAAAAGAGGAAGAAGCCGATGCTCAAAAGTTCCGCGACTACTTCGACTGGAGCGAGCCTTTGACAAAGACCCCCTCTCACCGCCTCCTCGCTATTCGTCGAGGCGAAAAAGAAGGCTTTCTCTTCATGCGCGTCAACGTGCCACCCGAACAAATCGCTGCCCTCGCCATCCCCGAGTGGGTCACTGGCAACGGTCCCTCTAGCGAGGAAATCGTCAAAGCTGTCGAGGACGGCTGCAAGCGTCTCCTCATGTCTTCCATGGAGACCGAGGCGCGTCTGCAATCCAAGCGACGTGCCGACGAGACCGCCATCACGGTCTTTGCCGACAACCTGCGCGAACTCCTGCTCGCTTCCCCGCTAGGCGAAAAGCGTCTCCTCGCCATCGACCCCGGCTTCCGCACCGGCTGCAAAACCGTGGTCCTCGACCCCTCCGGCAAGTTGCTGCACCACACCGTACTCTACTGCACCGCTGGCTCTCAGGGACAAATCCTCGCTGCAGCAGAAGAGGTCTCCAAGCTCCTCAAAAAATACCAAATCGAAGCTGTCGCCATCGGCAACGGCACCGCCTCGCGCGAAACCGAAGCCTTCATCCGCAAACTCAAGGTCACCATCCCCATCGTCATGGTCAACGAGAGCGGAGCCTCCATCTACTCAGCCTCCGAAGTGGCTCGGGAAGAATTCCCCAACGAAGACCTCACCGTGCGCGGCGCTGTCTCTATCGGTCGTCGCCTCATGGACCCCTTGGCCGAGTTGGTCAAAATCGATCCCAAGTCCATCGGGGTCGGACAATACCAACACGACGTCGATGAACGCGCTTTGAAAAAGAGCCTCGACGACACCGTGGTCTCCAGCGTGAACGCAGTGGGAGTGGAAGTAAATACCGCCTCCAAGCAACTCCTCTCCTACGTCTCCGGCCTCAATGCCACCCTCGCTCAGAACATCGTCTCTTACCGCGATAGCAACGGACCCTTTCAATCACGAACCGAGCTCAACAAAGTCCCTCGCCTAGGGCCCAAAGCCTTCGAGCAAGCAGCAGGATTCCTGCGCGTGCGTGGCGGCAAACATCTTCTCGACTCCTCCGCGGTTCATCCTGAGCGCTACCAACTTGTCGAGCAAATGGCCAAGGACGTCGGCTGCGAACTTCCAGAACTCCTGAACAATCCCGCTGCACGCAAAAAAATCGACCTCCGGAAATACGTCAGCGAAGAAGTGGGCCTCCCCACTCTCGAAGACATCGTCACCGAACTCGCCAAGCCCGGCCGCGACCCGCGCAAGCAGTTCGAGATTTTCTCCTTTGCCGAAGGAGTCGAAAAACCCACCGACCTCGTCGCAGGGATGAAGCTTCCCGGCCTCGTTACCAACGTCACCGCCTTCGGAGCCTTCGTCGACGTCGGGGTTCATCAAGACGGACTAGTGCACGTGAGCCAACTCGCCGACAAGTTCGTCAGCGACCCTGCCGAGATTGTCAAAGTGGGCCAAAAGGTCCACGTCACCGTCACCGAAGTCGACCTCAAGCGCAACCGCATCTCTCTTTCGATGAAAGCTCAACCCGAACTTGAGTCCGAGCGGAAGACTTCGAACAACCGCAACAGCCCCGCCCCTCGCAACCCAGGTGGCGGCCGCAATCAGCGCTCCGATCGCAGGCCAGGCGGCAACCGCAAGGCGGCTCAGAACAACGACGACTGGTTCTCCATGGCTCTGAAAAACGCCAAAAAGAAATAGACCGCGAGATGCAGTTCACTCCTCATCAATCTCCACCCCGAGCTCTTTGAGAAGAAGGAGGTCCAAGTCGGTCTCGCTCGGCGTAAGGCTTTCGGTGTTTCCAAATTTGACAATCTGAATCTTCTTTTCAGTCTCACCGACTACCAGAAACAACATCTGTCCCTTCGGAAGCCCAGCATATCTCGTCGCAAATACCTTGCCGAAAAAACGTCCGTCTCCGCCTTCACTCGTCATCATCTCAGCCGACTCCGTGGTGTAGCCGTCAAATTTCGAACTCATAGCGGCCTCGATGTATTCTTGAATTTCCTGAGTAGTCATGGAGCTGATAGAGAGAAGACCTTTTCCCAGCTCGTAGAAAGCAGAAAGTAGCTCCAGACTACCAGGCACGCGAGAGACCTCGGCAAAGAACATGAATCCTAGGAGAGGGGAGAACACGGCCAGGAATCAAAGCTCTTGTCTTCAAAACCTTGACAAAATCTTTTAGCAAGGGCATGACCCCGCCGCTGTGAATCTTCTCCTCGTCAAAACGATTGCCAAACGCCTAGCCATTATGTGGCCGTGCGAGGCACCCGTCGTGATGAGTTGAACGCATTAGCATTTTTGCAACCTCAACACTCCGGAGCCTCGCCCAATGGCCGAACCGGAGTGCAGGTCTTCCCAGAGTCCCTCTCCCGTTCGGTCCCCAGCTTGGTTCTGACCTACGACCATGACCGAACCCGTATCCACTCGCAAAGGCGTCTTAATGATGCTCTTTTCTGTTGTCCTCTTCTCAGCGAATGTGCTCATCATTCGCTGGTTGGGACTCATTGCATCGGTGGACGGTTGGATGTCCTCTTTTACTCGCGGCTTGGCGGGCACCATTTTCGTATTAGTAATGTACTCGGGAGGGAGAGGCTTACACCTCAGTCATTTGGTGAAGCCCATGCTCCTCCTGCGAGGGGTCTTGGGCGTCGTCACCATTTCCCTCCTCTACTTTACCGTCATCGAGCTCGGAGCTGCCCGCGCATTGGTCATTAATCTGACCTATCCCCTCTTTGGCTCTCTCATTGCCGCCTTTGTCCTCAAAGAAAAGCTTCGTCCTAGAACGATGGCCTTACTCGTGATCGCTATGGTTGGCTTGGGACTCTTTTTCTCGGAGAGCTTTGTCGGTTCCACTTTTGGACTCTATGACTTGTTAGGTCTTCTCGGCGCAGTCCTCGCGGGTGCAACCGTGGTCGTCATTCGAAAGCTCACCCGAACCGAAACCGCAGCCACTATTTATTCCGGGCAATGCCTCATCACCTTGTTAGTGACCGTCCCCTTGGCCGCACCCAGCTTCGGGGACACCTCTGCCTTCGCCTGGGTATTGCTGATGTTCGGCGGCACGATCGTGGCTTATGGCCAAATCCTCATCACAAAGGGCTTTTACCATCTCGATGTCGCTCAAGGTTCGGCCATTCAAATGCTCATTCCCCTCCTGACCAGCGCGGGGGCCTTCTTCTTTTTCCAAGAAAGATTCTCCCCCATTGAGCTCGTGGGTGCCGTGCTGACCCTCTTCGCCACCTGGCGCATCTCCATCACCCCGGCCCTTCCGGCGAAACCCTCCGTCTAGACGTAGTAATCCCGCAGGACTCGCAACGGGTCCTGCGGGACTACAATTCCCCCCAAAAAGACCCCAGCAGCATAGGAAGTAACCTATTTGAACCAAGCTTCATTTCCGTTTTATTTTCCCTGTTCATTCGCCCAAACCTCTTCCATAAACCTCCCTTCAAATTCATGAGCGCAGACGCCCCATCCAACCAACCGAAGTCCACCGTCGAAGAACTGATCGCTGTTCGCCGCGAGAAACTCGGCAAACTCCGTGAGATGGGCCATGACCCTTATGGTCAAGCCTTTGAGACCACCCATACCCCAGGCCAATTAAAAGCAAATTTCGAGAACGACCTCCCCGCCACCATCGCCGGCCGCGTGGAAGCGATTCGTGATTTCGGCAAAAGCGTCTTCTGCACCTTGGGCAACGCTGAAGGTCGCATTCAAATTTACCTCAACAAGAAGCAGCTCAGCGAAGAGCAGTGGGAGGTTTACCAATGCCTCGACATGGGCGACTGGATCGGTGTTTCCGGCAAAACCTTCACCACCGGAAAAGGCGAACCTTCCCTCCAGGTAGAGAACGTTACCGTCCTTTCCAAGGCTCTCCGTCCCATGCCCGACAAGTGGCAAGGGTTGACTGACCGCGAGACAAAGTATCGCAAGCGCCACCTCGACCTCATGTCCAATGCCGACAGTGCCGAAGTCTTCGTCACTCGCTCCCGCATGGTGGCCGAGATTCGCAATTTCCTGCACGAGCGCGACTACCTCGAAGTCGAAACCCCCATGCTGCAATCCGTCGCTGGTGGCGCCGCCGCCCGCCCCTTCGAGACCCATCATAACGCCCTCAATATGGCGCTGACCCTCCGTATTGCGCCCGAACTCTTCCTCAAGCGCATGCTCGTCGGTGGCTTTACTAAAATCTTCGAACTCAACCGTAACTTCCGCAACGAAGGCATCTCCCGGCGTCACAATCCCGAGTTCACTATGCTCGAGGCCTACCAAGCTTTTGCCGACTTCGAGATCATGGCCGAGATGGTGGAAGAGATGACCTGCCATCTTGCCGAAAAGTTCTGCGGTGGTCTTCAGATCGAACACAAGAACGAAGAAGGCGAAGTCACCCGAACTATCAATCTCGCGCGCCCTTGGAAGCGCGCCGCCTACCACGACCTCGTCAAGGAAGTAGCCGGTGACGATTTCTTCGACATCACTCCCGAGGCCCGCCGCGCCAAGTGCGCCGAACTCGGCGTGCAAATCTCCGAAGGGATGGAGGACTACGAGGTAGTGCAACAAGTCTTCGAAAAGAAGGTCGAGGAACACACCTTCGATCCCTGCTTTGTGACTCGCGTTCCGAGCGAACTGATTCCCCTCGCCAAAGTCACCCCCGGTGGCAAAACCGTCGAGGTCTACGAGCTCATTATCAACGGCCAAGAAATTTCCCCTGGTTACTCCGAACTCAACGACCCCGACGTCCAACGCCAACGCCTCGAACACCAAGCCGGTGGCGAAGAAGAACAACTCGTGGACTACGACTTCATCGAGACTCTCGAACACGGCATGCCCCCTGCAGGAGGCATCGGTATTGGCATCGACCGCCTTATCATGATGCTTACCGGCGCCCCCACGATTAGAGACGTCGTCTTGTTCCCTCTTTTAAAGAAAAAGGATTAATTACCTAAGGTCGGGAGAGAGTCGTCTTGATAAGATAGCCTCGCAGATTTTTCTGTGCCAGAATTAGGACGGTTCTTACCACCGAGACCACCATCCATCCCTCTCTCTCTATCAATTCATAAAGGGCGGAGTCGTCGGTGGTCCCATGTCATCCAGTCCTAGTTTAGAAGACACCTGCCGCATCACCGTCAGGACTTCCTCACGAATATGCGGATTGCGGGTGGCCTGCTGAAGATGACTGATGGCTTCCTTGGCATCGTTCAGTGAACCTCCTGCCAAAGCCTTTCCCAGCTCGAGGCGTAGATTCGGATTTTGCGGATCGTTCTCTACAGCCTCTCTCAGTTTATCCAAGTTCTGTGACATTACGGTTTCAATATTAGCAATATGGTAACAACGAAATCCATTCTTCTACACAAAAACTGCGGGTCCATTAAATTGATAGTATCAACCTCCTTTAAAAGAAGTCTTTTAGCATACTTCTACAGAGTCATTCATAACCTCCCAATGAAATCATCATGATTGGATTACTGAATTGAATTGACAAATCAGAGGCTATCTTTAGTGATTTAGGCCTGCTCTAAGATAAAGGATTGGGCCTTTTCTCTTTCTCAAGCGCAGGTGGAACAACAAAACTATGAACTCTCGCCGTGACTTTATTCTCATGGGGTCTGCTGCTGCCGCAGCATTGGCTCTTCCGCTCAGGGCTGATCTCAGTAACTTCTCTTCCCAGCTCAATATTTCGCACCTGCGAAGCTTTTCCGTCCTTCGGGAGACCAACTCAGCTCTCCATGCCAAAGTCTCACTCTTAGACTTCCAAAGTTTTTTAGCAAAAGGCCATCAACTCTCCCCTTCTCGAGTGAAAGCAGACGGTAATCAGCTCACATTTGAAGAAGCAGGAAAGCAAGTGACCCTCTCTCTCTTTTCTTAAAAATCGAGAAAATCGGAGGCCATGACTCAACCACAATTCCAAGCTACCTTTTCCTTTTTCGAGAAGATCGGAATCAAGGTACTAGAGATAACCTTTTCCGAAGGGCAAAGCTCTTGTGTCCCGGGTGTTTCTTGTGCAGGGGGCGTAGTCAGCTTTGACCGAGAGCAACTCGAATTTCCTGGCGACCTCTACTACGTGGCCGGTCGCATCGCAGTGTCGCTCCCAGAAGACCGACAGCACCTCGATGATCGTGCGACTCTGGAACCAGCCCTCGAAATGGCGGCGATGGCTTGGGCCTTCGCGGCCGCAAAGGAAGCCGGAATTGAGCCCGAGCTCGTTTTTCATCCTTCTGGATACCATGGTCAAAGTCGTGATCTCATCCAAGCTTATCACTCGGGAGTAGGACCCGGCATCCCTCTGCTCTCTTACTTTGGAATGAGTGAAAACTATCCCTCCCTTCTCCCTTGGCTCCGAACGGAGTCAGCAACAGCCAACCTAGCGGCCTCTCACCAAAACTAACCTCAACCTAAAAAATTATGGAACCATTCATCGGACAAATACAACCCTTCGGATTCAACTTCGCACCGCGTGGTTGGGCACACTGCGACGGGCAACTGATTGCCATCTCTTCCAATTCAGCCCTCTTTTCTCTTTTGGGAACGATCTATGGAGGTGACGGCAGAACTACCTTCGCCCTTCCGGACCTCCGTGGGCGCGCTCCGATTCACATGGGAAGTGGAGCGGGATTAACTCCTCGCTCGATCGGGCAAAAGAGCGGCCTCGAAAACGTCACTTTGACAACACCCCAGATTCCTTCTCACAGTCATTCGGCCAACGGCACCATCAAGTGCAGCACTAACGCAGGTGACGAAGATAGCCCCCAAAATCACTATTCAGCGGCTCACGCAGGCGACGAAAACTACAGCAGCTCCACCAATGAGAACATGGCGTCTCAAGGCGTTAGTGTCACCGTTGGGAGTGCCGGCGGCGGCTTGGCTCACACCAACATGCAGCCCTACCTCGTCATCAACTGGTGTATTGCTCTTATCGGCATCTTTCCGTCCCGCAACTAAGCCTCCTAACTTCATAATTTATCGAAATGAGGAATCCCTTTCTAATCAGCGCTGTCGCCAGCGGCCTTCTTCTATCCCACTCGCTCGCCGGAGTGGTCGACCCCGAGGTCGTTGCCTGCGAAACTTTTGGAGACAGCCCCACTGAGGATCTCGGCTACACCACGAACCCACATCTCTTCGATAACTTGGAAACTGATTTCTTCCAGGTTCTCCCCAATGACCAAACCCGCTTTGCCTCCATTGGAGGGGGTGATGGGACCCAGGTCTTCGCGGCGGAAGATATTGACTCCTCTGCTAACCCTATCCTCAACCTTCCTCAAAGTTTAGGGGAGCTCACAACGGCTTCGGTCAACTTAACGGGTCTTACCAATACAACCGTTCGTATCCTCATAGCCGCACCTGGCGATTCCAACGGTGACAACACCGCCTTCGTGGATAATACCGAATACGATTACTCGCCAGACGACTTCCTGACTGATCAACTGATTGTTGAATACTCTTCGGATGGCACCAACTTCTCAGAGGTCGTCCGCTTCGCCCCGAGTTCTACCGCTGCGGTCACATCGAACCAAGTCCTCACGCGTTCGGACACCTTTGCAAACGTTTCCGTCTTCCCTGGAATCGGTAGTAGCAACTTCTCGGAAGTCAGGTTCCCCGTGGTCCCGGGACCCAATGCCCAAGTTCGCATCAAGATGCAGACCAACGGCTCAGGCGAGTTCTTTGCCATCGATTCCATTTACTTTTTGGGAGACGCCTCCACCACGGCGGCCCCCGTCATCACGGGGGTGGATCCGACTCCCCTCACCTATGAGGAAGGCAGCGGCTCTCAAGTCGTTGCTCCTACTCTCTCGATCACAGATCTCGACTCCACAACGCTCAACTCTGCAACCATTACCATTAGCTCGGGGTATAATTCATCTGAAGATACTAAAGGCATCTCCACCTTTGGTAATTCAGCAATTGGCAGCGACGATCTTAGCTTTAGCGGTAATTCTCTCACGATTTCTGGACCGGCCACCCTAGCCGAGTTTATGGCGGTGCTTCAGACCTTCAAATACACAAATACCAACACCACAAATCCTGACACCACCACCCGACAAATCACCTTCACTATCACGGATGACCAAAACAACATCGCGAGTGCCATTCGAGAAATTGAGATCAACAACGTCATAGAGACCATCACGACCCTCCCCTACATGGAGTCCTTTGAAACAGATGGTCAAGGAGTACGCTACTTTGCGGACGGAGCCTTCGGAGAACCAGCGGACGACAATATCTTTGGACGCACCGAACCCGGCCTCGCTGCAACCGATGGCTCTTGGGCTTTCGCCATCGAAGACGCGGTCATCGAAGCAGCTTCAGAGCCAGAGGCCATTTACTTCAACCTAAACACCCCAACAACTTATCCGATCGAAGTCAGATTTCTCGCTGCCGCACCTGATGGCGCCAACTACGACTCAGGCGACTTCATCGAAGCTCAAACGAGTGTTGATGGCAGCACCTGGACCACCGTTGGAGCCTTTCACGCCACTTCCGACGGAACGAGCCCAACGGTTTCCAGCGTGACCATCTCCCAAGACTTCAATCTCGATGGCTTTGGCGAACTCAACAGCACCATCCTCGACAACACCTTCCGAGAATTCGCCTTCCCTCTTCCGTCAACCGAAAGCTTTCAACTCCGAATCGCCATGCAAAGCAACTCGAATGGAGAACGCCTCTTGGTCGACAAGGTGCAAGTCGTGGTCACTCCTCCCACTCTCTCTGGCCTAACCTCAGTAGTCGCACCAGAAAACCAGCCCCTGACTTACGTTCCCAACGTCACCGGATCGTCAGAACTTACCATTTCCGCAGGCACTCTTCCTACAGGGATGAGCCTAGATGAGACAACAGGCATTATTAGCGGCACCCCAACAGGCTCTAGTTCTTATCCCTTCACCCTCACCGCGACAAACCCGGGCGGTGAAGCTGATTTGGCCATCACTTTTGAAGTGGTCACCCCGATCCCGCTTCCCGAGTCTGTGGATGCAACCGAGCTCAGCTTTTCTACTTTAGGAGACAGCAATTGGTTCGGTCAGGCATCAGTGACTTTCGATAGCTCAGATGCCGCCCGAAGTCCCTATTTGGTAAACAACCAGTCCGCCTCAATGACTACTACCGTCGAGGGGCCAATAGCATTGAGCTACCGAGCGAAAACTTCCTCCGAAGCAAACTATGACTTTCTGAAGTTCTATCTTGATGGGCAAGAACAAGTCGGTGCCCCTGCAATTTCAGGCGAAATCGATTGGCAGCTTGTTACCATCTCCATTCCAGTCGGCACCCATACCCTACGCTGGAGCTATGAAAAGGACTTTTCAGTAAGCAATGGTCAAGATGCAGCTTGGGTCGATGATATTCAATTCAGTGACACAGTCGATCTTCCCACAGCCCTCGACACAACGAACTTCATTTGGTCAACCTCGGGTAGCGAATTCTGGGTCGGGCAAACCTCAACGAACTCCGACGGTTTTGATGCCGCTCAGGCCACCCTTGGCGTAGGTTACTCTTTCTCATCATCATTGGAGACCACCGTGACTGGAGAAGGCACCCTCTCTTTCTGGTGGAAGACCCTCTCTAATGAAAACGAGGACTCCTTGCGCTTCTATCTCAACGATGTCGAGCATGTCGCTGCACCAGAAATCTCGGGAGACGTCGACTGGCAACAAGTCATTATTCCCATCCCTCCAGGAACTCATGCTCTCGAATGGATACTAACGAAAGAGGCCTTTGAAGATGAAGAAATTATGGGGTGGGTAGACCAAGTTGATTTTAATCAGCTTCTCCTCGCAGTAGATAACTCCGGCTTGGCCCTTGTAAACTCTGGGGAGGCCAACTGGGCCATCGTTCAGGATCAAGCAAACGGCAATACCTTTGACGGGGTTGACTCGGCCCAGAGCGGGAACATCAACCATTCCCAAAGTTCGACAATGACAACAACCATTTCGGGAGAAGACTTTCTCTCCTTCTGGTGGAAGACCTCTACCGAAGCGAACTTTGACCACCTCATTTTCACAATAAATGGAGTCGAAATCATGAGACAATCCGGTGAAAATGACTGGACCTATTTTGAAACTTATCTTCTGGGCCCAGGTCCTCACAACCTTAGCTGGACATATGACAAGGACGGCACAGTTGACGGAGGACAGGACTCGACCTGGATTGACCAGGTGCTCCTCGGAGCAAACAGCCTCTATGCCAACTGGGCCGAAGCTAGTATCGCTTCTGGTTTAGACCGCTCCTTCGATGCTGTCTCCCTCCCCACGGGCATCTCCAACGGGATCACCTATGTCTTTGGCTCTGCAAGCATCGAAGCCATTGGAGGAAATCCCAGTGGCACGGGCCAAATCCTATTGCCCGCCAATGTGCCGAGCGACGTCGATCTCTATCTGGAGGTCAGCAATTCACAGATCGGAACCCCACTTGTGAATTGGAACCCGGTTGTCGCTTGGGAAGAAGACCTTGGCGCTACAATACTCGTTCCTACTCTTGTCACCATGGACAATGGCATCGCCACTCTTGGCGCCGATCTCGCATCCCCCTTCTTCTTACGCTATCGGGCAGTGCTGCGAACTCCTTTCTCAAATACTCCAGACTAATAGCTTAATACCATCTGAGCAGTTAACTTGGTGTAATGGTCGAGGTCAGATTCTCCAAGGCCAAGTCGCGCCGAGGGAGCAGTGCGAGTGGTATCCCCCGTGGGTGCGCTCGGACCGAGAACCGAGCAGAGCGAAATAGCTTGCCTGCAAAGGCAACCCGAAGGGGCGACTGGAGGGGAGCAGCAAACAACGGTGTTTTGGGGAAGGCTAGCCCAACCTCCTCGTCCGTCGTGACGCGCATTCTTTCGGACCAAAAAACAATCCACTACACCAAGTTAACCGCTCAAATGGGATAAGCCCCACGGCGGAACCACTCCAAGCAGGACTTTTCTCGATTGATTCGAGCCTTCGAACATCTGATTGCCAAAAAAACAACATTTAAATTGCCAAAAATCCAGCACCCGCTAAATTAACGACATGAACCGATTGGAAAAAGGCCATCTCTCACGCCGGGAGCGTCAAATTCTCGACATCATTTATCGCCTCGGCGAAGCGACCGCGCAGGACGTGCAAGACAACTTGCCCGATCCTCCCAGCTACTCGGCAGTACGCGCTTTGCTTGTCACTTTGGAAAACAAGGAAATGGTCAAGCATACCAAATCCGGTCGTCGCTACCTCTACCAGCCCGCTATCGCCGAGGACTCCGCCAAACGTTCCGCCCTCAAAAACCTCCTCGGCACCTTTTTCCAAGGAAAACCCGAGAACCTTGTGGCCGCCCTCCTCGACCCTAAGGATCAGAAACTTTCCGCTGAAGAAATCGAGACCATCCGCGGTCTCATTGACGACAAATAGAAAGTCACTCCTTGCCATGAAAGCCATCCTCTTCGCTCTTGCTCTCTTCCCCATCGCACTTTTTGCAGAAGGCATCCCAAAAGACGAAGATGGCAATCTCGCCTTCCCTCACCTGACTATCTCACTGAACGAGTCTCAGATCGAAGAAATAGAAACCCTCGACTCCGTCACCCTCACAACAACACAGTGGAAAGAGATTCGCAAGACCTCCCCCAACACCCCGAAGAGACTCGAAGGAATTCTTCCCATCAACCACAACGATTGCACATGCGGTTACAGCTACTCCGCAATCTTGTTAGACAAGAAGAAACTCGCCCTCTTCATCGAAGAACAAGACGTCGAATCTATCGAACTCCTCCTAGAAAACGGGAAGAACCTCACCCTGCGCGTCGACCAACGTGGTCAATTCTATCTCGACGGCGTTCTCACCCGATTTACTAACCTCCTCGCCGCCCTTGAAAGTTCTGAGCAAGCCCCCACCCGCACTAAACAAGATACGGAATGGGTCGCCATCGGGACCGCCGCCATTGAAACTCCCCCTCTCATGTCACCCACAAGCCCCATCTACGCCGCCCGCGTGCTAGAAGTCGGGAACCTTCTCGAGTCCAAAGGTTGGTCTGTCCAAGGAATGTCTTACTACGCTTTAAACGACGAAAACTAACTCTTTGCGAATCAATGCCCTCTCCTCTCATTAGCCTTCTCATCGCCGCCCTAGGGTTGGTCGCGGTCCAAGTCGCGGGACGTCGCACTCCGCTACTCACCGCGATCACTTTAGCCACCCTTCTCTCTCTCCCACTCTTCGCCTTTCTCCCCAAGATTCATCTTCAGCTACCCACCGCTGCCCCCATCGCCCTTGAAGCTTCCGCGAGTGTCTACGTGAAAATTTATCTCATTGGCCTGACCGTCTTCGGCATCAAGTTCTTATTCGATCTCTTCGCCTTTTCACGTTGGAAAAAATCCTCCCAACCCCTTACTGATTCGCCTCTGTTAGAAGACGTCTTAGATTCCTCGCATCAACAACTCGCCATGGGTCGCAAGGCCCAAATTCGGATTCATTCCAAGCTCGCCTCGCCCGTCGCTGGCGGTCTCCTCAAACCTACCGTCTACCTTCCCGAAGCCGCCCTCGACTGGCCACGCCCCACTGCCGAAGCGGTCATCCTCCACGAACTCGGCCATCATGTCCGACGCGACCTCTGGGCTGCCCTCGCCGCTCGTCTCGCCTGCCTCGTGCACTGGTTCAACCCCCTCGCTTGGATCCTACGCGCTCGCCTCCTCACCCAATGCGAATTCGCCTGCGACGCCCGCGTTCTCGCCACTGGTATCGACGCCAAAAGCTACGCCCACACCCTTTGCGACCTCGCCATGCCTAAGGAATGCCGCACCCCTGCACTCGCCATGGCTATGGCCACCAAGTCCACCCTGCGCGACCGCGTCGAAAACCTCCTCTCCCCCCGCCGCCCAGTCACTCTTTTCCCCATTATCGCCACCCTCCTCCTCACCGTCGGCACTGCCCTTGCCCTTTCCACCCTGCGCCCAGCCATCGAGCGCACCTTCTCCCCTTCCACAAATTACGATTCTCAAGAAATCGAGCTCCGACTGACCGCCAACCCCTTTCCGGGCAACTAATTCAAAGCCACGGTGAGTGGCTTCTTCAACGCGAGTCAAATCATCGCCAACGTGGGGCAGCGCCAATGGCGAGACCCGCTGCTTCGAGAAAGACGCCCGTATGGTCGCTACTATCGAATTCTACTTCACCGACAGGCCAATCCGTATGGGTCAAAAAAGTTTGGCTATAACCCGACTCCGCCTTGATTCTCGCCTCTAAATTCAAGAGGCTCTTCGCCATGCGTCCCCTTGCCCTCCTGCTCCTCTTCGCCACTTTCCTTTGTGGCCAAGACGAAATTCCCCCCATTGAAGTCCCCCCTTTGCCAACACCAGCGGATAGCGATGAGCCAAATATGCCTGTGGAGCTTCCTCCCTCTCGTCCCATCGTGGAACGTGACGACAAGGGCCGAATCTACATTCCATCCGATCCCAACCCCAATCGCGAACCAGCTTTTGACGAAATCGTATCCTCCAAGGAGAGCATGATCGAAGAAGGAGCCCCTAAGGTCGTCCCCGAGAGCCTCAAAACTCCTCCAAAGGACGACGGCATTCGGGTCTCCGTTCTCGGTTACCACGAGTTTTCCTCCAGCTTGCCCAACACCGCGATGCGTATTCAAACCAAGAAGTTTCGCAAGCAAATGGAAGCTCTCCGCGACTTGGGAAAGCCCATTATCTCGATGGAAGACTTCATCAAGTGGAAGAGCGGCGAAGGTACCCTCCCACCCCAATCCTTCCTCATCACCATCGATGATGGCTGGAAGTCAGTCTACACCGACGCCTTCCCCGTCTTCAAAGAGCTCAACTTCCCCTTCACCATCTTTCTCTACAAGCGCTACGTCGATGGCGGCGGTCGCGCCCTCACCACCCCCATGATCGAGGAAATGCTCGCCTCGGGCCTTTGTACCATTGGCTCCCACTCCGTCGATCACCCCTTTCCTTCCAAGTTCAAAGCCGCTGCTAAAAAGGGAAAAGAAGCTCACTTAGCCTTCCTCAACACCGAGTTCGGTGAGTCCAAAGTCTTCCTCGAAAAGAAATTTGGCAAACCTGTTCCCACCTATGCCTATCCCGGCGGCTACGTCACCGACGCCATGTTTCCCGTCGCCATCGACCATGGTTACAAATACCTCTTCACGGTCAACCCAGGCATGACTCGTCTTGATTCCGACAACCTTGTCCTCCCTCGCTACATCATCCTCGGTAATCGCGATGGCGTCTTTCAGCTCGCCACCACCTTTCGCGAAACCTCCGCCAGCCTAAATGCGGACGGAATTAATATCCAAACCACCAAACACCCCGTCGTCCCTGAGCCCGGCGCCATCATCACCAGCCGCCTCCCCCTCATTGCCGCAGACCTTTCTCAAGAAAGCGAAGTCGACCCCGAGTCTATCGTCATGCGCGTGGCCGGATTTGGAAAAGTCCCTGCAGTCTGGAACGAAGAACAAAAAACCTTCTCTTGGCAGGTGAATCGTCCCCTCCGCATTCCTTCTTGTGAAGTCTCAGTCCAGTGGCGCCTCAAAGACCACCGCGAGTATGAACTCCCCATGCGCTGGTCCTTCCGCATCGACCTCGAAGCGTCCTACCAGCCCCGCTAGGAATAGGATGGCCTATTGTAATTTTCCCCAAAAGCTACCATAGCAAGAACATCCGAAGTTCTCCACGGTCATATCCGTGAACATCGACTGCCGCCCAACAAGCTACTTCTCCTACAAATACGAATTACTTTTTGGGAAACGAAAATGCCAACTCGGCATCAACCACATGAGCGAGCATGGGTTCATCGCCATAGAGGGAGCTCGTTTCGAGGTCGAAAAGCAAGGGATCTGGAGCGGAGAATGGCATATAAAGAGCGAAGGAGCTGTCCTCTATCAAGCTGTAAAAGCAAACCCCTTCACCCGCCATTTCGAGATTACGGGTCCTGAAGGAACAACCATTCTCAAAGCGCCAGGCCTCGGGCGCTCCATGATCCTCTCCGGTCCAGAGACCCATCTGACCCTTTCGCCCAATCATCCCTTTACCAGAAAGGCAACCATCAAAGGTTCAGGTCATGACTTCACAGGAGTTTCCTTCGCGTTTTGGCTAACGATTCTCACCTGGAAGCGATCCTCCCAAAGGGCCTCCAGCCAAGGTGGTGGCGCTACTTAAGGCCGACTCACATCCGGACAAAATAAAGCGAAAACACAAGGGACTAGACAGCATTTTGGTCATCCTTAGTATCACCCCTTTGAAAGCCGCCCAACTCACCCTTTGGCTGACGTTTCTTGTTCTCTTCGGACGACAGATACAAACGTGGCAGGACGACTCCGCTCTACTTGAAGCTGGCGAGCGCTTTCAAAGCCGTCTTACCAAAGTAGCTCAGACGTCACTTCCCACGGCCGCTCTACGCCCCAAGCCCTTTCTAGGAACATCAGTCCCCCCAACCCCACCAAGGGTCGCTCCCACCGTTCATCGCACTTGGCCCACCCAAAGACAGATGGCGCTGCCCCTCAACCTGACGATTAAAAAAGTCGCCGCTAACGAGCAGAAGAAAAACTGGACCTACCGCAGCGAGCATTTCGAGTTCGTTTCAGATGCCCCGCTACGCGATCATGTTGTGCGAGAGTTCACCGCTCTCTTTGAGCTCACCCACCTCTACTGCAGCCGCCTCCCTATTGGCCTTCACCGCCTGCAGAACGGAAACGATAGAAACCTCAAGGTACGTCTCATCGAAGACTACACTCACTATCTGCGCGAAGGCGGCGCCCCCGGCTCAGGAGGCATCTACCTCACTGATCCTGATCTCATTCTCGTTCCCTTCGAAGGACTTGGGCTCGAAAAGAAACGCGACAGCTATGCCCTCGACCTCGATCGGAGCAACCAAACTCTCATGCACGAAGCCACCCACATGATGATGCGTGGCCCACTCTTAAAAGACGGCTGGTTCGTGGAAGGAGCCGCGGAATATGTCGCCACCATCCCCATGAAAAAGAACTCCCTCCTTCTCGAAAACCATCGCGAATCTATTCGTCGCTACGTCACCGGCTACGGCTACCGCAATGGAGGAGGTCACAATCTCGGCAAAACTATCGAGCTCACCTCATTGCAGAAGTTCATGGAGTCTGATTACCGAGGGTTTCAGAACATCCCCAATGGCTATCCCTACTCTCTCCTCGTATTTAACTACTTTGCCCACTCCGACGGCGCTGGTGACGGTGCCCGCCTCCGCGAATACGCCCGCGCCTTAAACGCGGGAGCCAACAGCAGCACGGCCCGCAAGAAGTTACTTGCAGGCCGTGATTACCGAACACTTGAGAAACTGCTGACTAACAGTTACCATAAAGATGGCATAACTCTCAGTTTCCGCAATTAGGTGTCGCGTCTTGCTGTGTCTTACAAATTTCTCGTATTCGTGCACAAAAAACGGCCTCGGTCTCCCGAAGCCGTCTTTCCAAAAATTGTAACTGCGTTTGTTACGCCTTCTTTTGAAGGGCGTCGCGAATCTCTTCGAGCAGAACTTCCTGCTTCGGTGGTTCCGCTGGTGCTTCTTCCTCTTTATTCATCGCACCCATCACCTTCTTCACAATAATGAAGACGACAAATGCAAGAGCGACAAAGGAAATGAAGTCTTGAATAAACTGACCGTAATTGATCGCCACTTCAGCAACTTCGGCTGTAGCAGTGACGCTACCGTCCTCGGAAGCTTCCACCGCGGGAACTCCTGTTTGAATCACCTTTTTCATCGCTGAAAAGTCAACACCCGCAAGCATCGCACCCAAAGGGGGCATGACCACGTTGTCAACAAGTGACTTGACCACAGTTCCGAAAGCACCACCGAGGATAAATCCTACAGCCATATCGATTAAGTTGCCTTTAAAAGCAAATTCTTTGAATTCTTTGAGCATCGTTTTATTGTTTAGTTTGGCAGCCTTAGCAACCACACTCTTAAGAGGTTACCAAGGAGTTTCGGAGTCACATCTTTCTTATTTACTCCGTAAAAATAACCCTTTTCACGCCACACTCCCCTCTTTCCTCTCCGCTCTTCACCTGCTGCAATCAAAGGTCCATGGCCATCCATCCTACTGCGATCATCTCTTCAAAAGCTGAAATCGGCGCCGATTGCGAGATCGGACCTTATTGCGTCATCGGAGATAACGTTACTCTCGGAGCCAATTCTCGCCTGCGCAGTCATGTCGTCATCGAGCGTGACACCATCATCGGTGAGCGTTGCGATGCTTATCCCTTTGCCGCCCTTGGAGGACGAACTCAAGACCTGAAATACCAAGGCGAGCAAACCCAGTTGCTCATTGGGAACGATAACACCTTTCGAGAAAACGTCACCGTTCATCGCGGGACCACCCCCGACACTCCCACTCAAATCGGAGACCACAACCTTTTCCTTTGCTACGCCCACGTCGCCCACGAGTGCCATGTTGGCAACCACACCATTTTCTCCAACAACGCCACTATCGCAGGCCATGTCACCGTCGGAGACCATGCTATCATCTCCGGCCTGAGCGCCGTTCATCAATTCTGCCGAGTCGGAGAGCACTCTATGATCGCGGGCTTGGCTCGTGTCACCCAGGACGTTCCTCCCTTCATGATCATCGACGGCAACCCCTCCTCAACCCGTGGACTCAATGTTATCGGTCTGCAACGACGAGGCTTTTCCGACAACGATATTCGCGCACTCAAGACCGGCTACAAAAAGCTCTTCCTTAAGAAAGACCTCAACCTTGGCTCTCAAGTCAGCGTCTTCCTCGAACACGAAGACGCCCAAAACGAATGTGCCCAGCGCCTTATCAAATTCATCGAGACCACCGAACGCGGCGTCGTTCGATAGTCCGCAAAGCGCTTATCGGAACACGAAGCACATCGGATTTCCTGGGCATGCGACAGGCTCACCCGATACCGTCAGCTTCCCTGTTTTATCATCAACGGAAAAGACCTGCACATCCTGTGAGGACTGCCCCCCCGCCAACAACCACTTGCCTGTTGGATCCAGATTAAAGTTACGAGGAATTCTCACCCCTGCCGAAATCGTCTGTATCCGTTGGATGGTTCCTTCTTGGCTCACCCGATAGACCGAGAGACTGTTTCTTCCCACCGGGCTATTTTCACCGCGCGTCTGAAGATCCCGTTGCGAGGTGTAAACAAACTTGCCATTAGGATGCACCACAATTTCTGCGCAGCTCAGCTTCTCTTTATCAGTCCCCTCCGGCACAGCCGAAATGGTAGCGCCTTCACTCAATGACCCATCCTCTTCATTGTAGCGAAAAGTCGTTACCGTGATGTTCAATTCATTGAGAACGTAAGCAAATTTCCCATCCTTCGAAAACTTCATATGCCGAGGGCCCGCGCCCCCCTCCAACTCCGCCGCCCCAGCAGCAGTCAACTCCGCAGAAGCATCATCAAATCGATAAATGACCACCTTGTCCAAACCGAGGTCAGGGACATAAGCGAACTGATTCTTCGGTCCTGCGGAAAAGTAGTGTGCGTGAGACGCGCTCTGGCGCCCTGGGAGAATACTGGAACCCTCATGCTCAAAAAAGGAAACCGCCTCAGACAACGAACCATCCTCCTTCACCTGAAACGATGCGACCGAACCACTTCCATAACTCGCCGCGAAAACAACTTGGCCTGTGGCATCTAACGACACATGACAAGCTCCTCCACTCTTCGTGAGTGAGCGATTCAGAACGTCCAAGGTTCCGTTCTCGAGAATTTCCAAGGCCGCTATCGCTCCATTCTCCCCCTTTTTACCATCAGTATAACAAGTAGCATACATCAGTGGCTTTTCCGGATGAAGAGCCAAGAAACCAGTGCCCGGCAAGCTCAAGGCCTCATTGAGCTGCGAAAGCTTCCCTGTCTCACTATCAAAATCAGCCACCCTAATTCCAGTTTTGCCACAAGCCACATAGACCTTCTCCGCAGCAGGGCTCAAAAGGGAGGATACAAGGAGACACGCAATCGAAAGAGTTCGCTTCATGCTTCTACTCCATCAAGCTCTGGCCCCAAGAGCAACTGCAATCCTACGGATCCTTCCAATCTCCGCTCAGCTCGAAACCCTCTTACGAGCCACTGGATGCGCGATTTGCTGAAGATACCCCACCAAACACCAAGACATAATCGTCGCTACTACCAAAGGCAATATCGGGGTCCAAACCCCACGCCAGTTCAAAAGCCCCAACACCAACAAGAACAATCCTGCACAAAGCACTGCTAACGCAATCAATTGCGGGAATGGCCGTAAATAAAGAGCTACAAAGGCCACGAGCACAATTTGCAAATAGAGCAAAACCTCCCATCCGAACCCCAATCGGCGAAACACCTCCGGAGGCCCCGGGCGAGGAAATTGTAGCAGACGTCGTGCCTCCCCTATCAAACGGCGACTTTCCTCAGCGCGCTGTGGACTCGTAGCATCAACCAGCACGACCCCGGGCTTCAGTTCCGGGAGGTCAACCTCTCCAAGTGGAAACAGCGTCTTGGCCGAGATCATCTCTAGCTCTTCTACATTTCCCTCTATCGTCTCGATCTTAGCTCGACCAAAGTCATCCAAAGGGACCACTGGCCCCTCAGCTCCAATGCGCACATGTTGCCCAGACTTGATCACCAATTCAGAAAGACTCACCCCTTCCAAGCGCATCGCAAGCGCCAGCGGCCAAGACGGCAAAAAGCCATCCTCCCAGCGAGTCAAAATTGGCAATCGACTGGGAGCACGATATTGCAAGTCCCGTCCGCCAAAATCAGGAAAGGCAAACGCCACCCCATCGCGCCCCGATACCGACGGCGGAACAGTCACCTGATTCATCATTGGCAAGCTGGAAGCATCGCCTACCACCTGCGCCTTCGTGATGCGAGAGCCTACCAACCAACTGGGAGCCCTCACTGGCTCGGGAACTTCCGACAAATCGAGGGGCAGTAAGACCTCTTGAAAAGGGCGCAAAGAACTATCCAGCGCACGCAACTCTAACTCTGCAGCATCATCCCAAGTTAGCGGGTGAGTAAAGGCCAGCCTACGAGCTCCTGACTGATGTAGCTTCGCCAATAGAATGGCATATTCCGAGGGTTTGGGTGCTTTACCATCAAAGAGCTCACTCGCAAGCGGCACTTCAACCAAATCCCACTCAGAAGCCACCTGACGACTTTCCAAAGTGCGTAGACTCCATCCATCGCCCTCCGGATTCGTTTCCAAAATCACATTCTTGGAATCCATCTCCCTGATCGAAGAAAGGAAACTCTGAAAAATCCCCTCTTCACTCCGGCGCAGGAACGGAACTTCCTCCGTAAACAAATTACAAACCAGCCCCACCTCAATAGTGAGAGCGGCGAGCACAATCCGAGCTGTCCAAGTGCGAAACAAGACCGACACCATAGCGACCGCCCCAAGAGCAACGCACTCACTTTCCCTGCCAGCTTTCCAAATATGGCAACCTAGAGTTCCATCGAGAAATCCAACAAAATAGCCTGAATACGAGTGTAAAAACGACTCCTCAAATAAGCAGCCAATCGTTCCGACTCAATTTTTTCCAAACTGCCAAAATCCTCTTCGTCTTCCAGCGCCGCTAACTTCCACTTCCCCTCCAAAGCCAAGCGCGCTTGATTCAAGACGCTATACCACGTGCTGCTATCCGCCTTCTCGATCAGAATCGCGCCGCAGTCCGCCTCTTCCTCATCGTCAAAGGGGAGCTCTAAGCCTTCTTCCTTCTCCTCAATCTTTTTCTTAGCCAAGACCTTCAAAGACGCATCAAAGGCAAGCCGCAAGTGCTCCCGAACCTTCCCCAAGTCACTTTGAAATTGCTCAGTCAGACCCGGAGCCACCAGTTCATCCCACTCCTCATCGTCCATCAAGACCCCCAGACGCTTCGCCAGCCATCCTTCCCCTCGGCCTTCCGCGTCCGACACCAAAAGCTCAAAGAGCTCCCATTCACGCTCCTCAGTGAGAACCAGACTCAGGCCCCCTTCCTCTGTTGGCTCAATCCTCATTCGTCCTTCTCCAATCCTGCGTGAAGCTGAAAGGCATGAAGCTGCTGCACGTAGTACTCCGCCTTCTCACGATTGCCTGACCACACCACCGACCGCTTGGCATCATGCACCTGATGCATCAAGACTTCCGCCTTCTCTCGCGAGTATCCAAAGACCTTCTGAAACACCTTGGTCACGTATTCCATCAAATTCACGGGATCATCGTAGACCACCACCTTCCAAGGCAAATCCAGCTTCTCGCGCGACTTGGTCTTCGACTTCGTGCGCGGCTTATCAACAGTTACCGACTTCATACTTCTTCCGCCACTGGCTCGGGGGCTTCAACCCAACGGTCGTGCTCTTTAATTAAATCCACCAGCCGATCGACCGCCTCGGCCTCCGGAATATTGAACTTCACCGGCTGCTTGCCCACGTAGAGATTAATCTTACCCGGGGCTCCTCCCACATAACCAAAGTCCGCATCTGCCATCTCCCCCGGGCCATTCACAATACAACCCATGATCGCAATCCTCACTCCCTTCAGGTGACCAGTAGCCGCCCGAATATTCTGCGTGGTATCCTGCAAATCAAAAAGGGTCCGACCACAACTGGGGCACGCCACATAATCGGTCTTAAAGATGCGAGCACCGGCCGCCTGTAAAATATTATAACTCAATCGCAGCGACTGCCCCGGCGCGACCTCACCCTGCACGAGGATGGCATCACCAATCCCGTCACAAATCAACGAACCCAAATTCTTCGCCCCCTCCAAGAGCGTCTCCAGAAAATCTTTCTGCGTATCGGCTGAGGGAGTCAAAACATCCTTCAATAAAATCGGGTGCTGCTTCTGTAACCGTGCCGCCAAAAGTCGGAACGCCGAAATCACCTCCATCTCAAGGCCGTCGCGCACCGTCACGATTTGCCGCTCCGAAAGAGCATTCGCCGCCGCCATCTCCTCATCGTTCCGAGGATCGAGCTCAAGCACGTTGGCATCTTCAGAGACAACTTCCGGCTGAAAGTCGCCCAGCCCTGCCAACTTATGCTTCACCGCATCAAATTTCTCTCGCGAAGTGAACACTCGCATCAACTCCGTGCGCCCTACGGGCACATCACCACAAGACACCACCCCCGTGCGACGTCGCTCGTAGCTGAAAGGATCCCAAGACATTGGCACCCCCGCCCACTCGTTCGTCGAACCAGCCCCTTGCACGCGAGACTCAGCCACCAAAGCCTTTGCCACTGGAATCTCATGCACAGCATCCTCCGTGAGGCTCACGCGAATGGTATCTCCCACTCCATCAGCCAAGAGACTACCAATTCCAATCGCCGACTTGATGCGACCATCTTCGCCATCACCGGCCTCCGTCACACCAAGGTGCAGCGGGTAGTTCCAATCGACTCCCTCCGCATAAAGTCTCGCCACCAACAAACGATAGGCCTCGATCATCACCTTGGGATTCGAGGCCTTCATCGAAAATACAAAATTGTGATAGTCATTCTCCCGAGCCAAACGAGCAAACTCCAGCGCGCTCTCCACCATTCCGAGAGGAGTGTCGCCGTAACGGTTCATGATCCGATCCGAAAGCGAACCATGATTGGTCCCGATCCGCATCGCCCGCCCCTTTTCTTTGCAAAGGTCCACCAGCGGCACAAACTGCTCGCGAATCCGCTCCAACTCCGCCGCATACTGCTCATCAGTATATTCGCGGATCTCAAACTTCTTCTTGTCGGCATAGTTACCGGGATTCACTCGCACCTTCTCCACCCACTTCGCCGCCTCCATCGCCGCATCTGGCTTGAAGTGAATATCGGCAACCAAAGGCACCTCCACCCCTGCCGCCCGCACTTGTTCCGAAATCGGCTTTAAGAACTCCGCATACTTCCTCGTCTGAGCCGTGATACGCACAATTTCACAGCCCGCTTCCGCGAGGTCGAGCACCTGCCCCACACTCGCCTCCACATCCCGAGTATCACTCGTGATCATCGACTGAATCCGAATTGGATTGTCCCCTCCAATGCCCACATGCCCCACCATCACCTCGCGCGACTCGCGGCGCTGGTAGGAGAAGAGATCGGGGCAATACTGCAAAAGTTCGCTCATGTAGGGGCGGACTCTAAACCAATCGCGCCCACAGACAAGAACAGGCGTGGCCTCAAAACACTTCCCTCGCCAAAGGAGGCATTCACTGCTTACTTGCCAGCATGTTTAAAATACTTAGCAAATCCCTCCCTTTTCTGGTAGCGACCGCCACGCTATCTGCTGCCGAGCCCACAGACTTCATTCGCATCGAGGAGAAAGACGGCCACGCACGGCTTCAAACCTCGGTCACCCGCTACCAAAAAGACCAAAATTTCGTCACCCTCATCGGGGCCATCCACATCGCTGACGAAGCCTACTTCCAAGCCCTCAATCAGGAGTTTACCAAATACCCCGTCCTCCTCTTCGAGCTCATTGGTGGAGAGGAAGCCGCTAAAACCCTAGACGGGAAGCCGCACAAAGCAGCAGAAGCCGATGGCCGCCCAGCAGAAGGACTTCGAGGCCTTTATGGCTCTTTTGCCTCTACGATGCAGCTCGTCGAGCAGATTGAGTATATCGACTACACCAAAGACAACTTCGTTCATGCCGACCTCACCATGGCCGAGTATCAGGAAGTTACGGAAGGAAAGGAAGGCGACCTCCTCGCCTTCGCCCTCCAAACCTCAGTAAAATCGACCGAAATCACCGGAAAACCCTTTGGAGGCCTCAACATGGGGCTAGTTATGAGGGCCATGCTCTCTGGCGACGGCACTGGCCTCAAACTCGAATACATGAAGATGATGGACCAAGGTGATGAGTCCGCAGCGGCCATCACAGGCAAGAACCTTGTCATCACCGACCGCAACGACAAGTGCTTCCAAGTCCTTGCCTCACAGCAAAAGAAAGGGGCCACCAACATCGGAGTCTTCTACGGAGCGGCCCATTTTCCAGATATGGAAAAGCGCCTTCTTGCTGACGGCTTCACCCTCCAAGAACACCGTTGGCTCACCGCCTGGGACGTCAAGAAACCCGCGGAGGAGTAGAGGAGAAGCGCAGCGCAGCAGCTCCGCATTCGTTCTCACTTACCACCTGATACCCAGCGCGGGAGCTTTCTTGCCCTTCGCCAGCGTGCGGGCTGGAATTGCCTCCCCCTTCTGCGCAGCATCACCCACATAGAGAAGTTGTGACCCAGCATCAAAGAGCGCGCCGCTATTCTCCAAAAAGTCCATTCCGATAATCCCGTCCACAACACGTCCATTGCGATCTCGAAAGTTCTTACGGACCACCGGCAAAGGAATGACCGCCACTTGAAACTCCGTCACCACCAACTGCTCAAAAACCACATTCTCAAAGAGACCCGCCCGCGCCGCCGCGTTGTCCCCTGACGCATCGATGATCCGCGCCGAGCTCGCCACTGTCTTCAATCCCAGTTGGCGCGCACTTTCGGCCGATAGCACAGAAACCTCAGCACCCGTATCCACAATCCAAGTCACCAACTTACCATTCCACTGCGACTCCAGTACGAGGTGCGGGAGTTCCTTGGCGGGACGAAGATGCAAAATATTGAAACCCAAATCACTCATCTCCCCCAAAGGACGGATACTCTGTGCTCCTGCCGTGCGCGCATTCCTGCCTGGCACCCACATCTTACCATTGCGTAGGTCAATCAATGCTCCCAAGGCTTCTAAGGCGTCTAGCCCAACCTGCCCGTCATAGCGGGAGGTCGCCGTGGTCCCAAGGGACTCATTGGCCAGCATGAACGGAAAGGGCAATGCCGACACCGGTCCTGCGGATAGAACACCAAGTCCCACGCTCGAAGTCACCGGACGTCCCAAGGCTCCCCGAGAAATCACCTTCGCACTATCATCGATACGAAGATTCAACTTTGGGGCTAGGCTCGTATCAAGGTCGGTAGAATTCGCACCCGAATCAATCAACAACTCAACAGGCTGACCATTCACCAAAAACTTGCCCGAATAGCGAGAATCGCGGCTAATTTTCTTAAGTGGTAACGAAGTATAACCCAACGCCGCCAACTTTTGCTCCCGAAGGCCACTTGAGGGGCCCAATCCCGTATTACTGGGTGCCTTGTTACCGCAGGCCGCCAGAAAAAGAACCGGAAGGACGCAGAAGAATTGATAGCGGAGTTTGAGCAACATGATTTTGAGAAGATCTACCCGCCTGAGGCGGAATTATTACAGGGCTTATTCAGGAAAAAGAGCGTCGCCGAGCGCACCCAGCGTTTGAAAGACCTGATCAGACTCCGAAAAGTCACTCACGGTCGTGATGCGATTGGGAATGGCATAGGCCGTCATCCCCGCTGATTTTGCAGACCGCACCCCATTAAGCGAGTCTTCAATCACCACACAGCGTTCAGACTCAATCTCCAAGGCTTTTGCTGAGGCAAGATAGAGGTCAGGCGCCGGCTTAATCCGTGGCGCATCACCACGACAGGTCACGTTCTCGAAAAACGACATCAAGTCCAAACGCTCCAGCCAACCATCCACCCAACGATGGGAAGAAGAGGACACCACCGCCAGCCGAGTCTTACCCTGCAGAGCAGTTAAAAGCTCCCGCGTTCCCGCCACCGGACCTTCTTCACGCAGATCAGCTTCGATCTCCACCTGCCGCTCGGCATCCATCGTAGCCCAGTCGAAAGACTTCCCTGTCAACTCCTCCAGATGAGTCTGAGGTGACCAAGTCGCAAAATCAGAACCGATACATTGAACATAGACCTCAATTGGTAAATCCTGCCCCTCGCGCTCGAACGTTCTTAACCAAGCGGAGTAAATCGCCCACTCGGTATCAACTAAGGTGCCATCAAAATCAAACAATAGGGCTTCAGGAAGCATCGGAAGGAATAGAAGGCCGAGACTTGGGCTTGGCGATAATAAAAACGATTCCTAACACTAAAGTCACCAAACCAATCAGACCTAATACGATCGCCACCCCCACAATCCCAAAGATCTTCCCGAAACCCGACATCATCGTCCCTTCGCTCAGCGAGATGATTCGGTTTTGCCCCGCAGGAGCCGTCACCGTGAGTTCATAGTCCCCCGGCGAAGAAACCTCAAAAGTACCCAACCCCGTCTTAGAAACACTTGGGCTCGTAAAATTCGTATTCATTCCCGTGGCCTTGAACGGCAGAGTCGCCGCGCTCCCCAGCGGCCTCAGCTCAAAACTGTAACCTCCCGGCAGCTGAGAATCGTTACTCACCGTCTTGCCCCCCTGAAAGACCTCATAGTTGTGCCACAACGACACCACCCCCGCTTCCTCGATCTCAAAAATCGCCGACCCAGGAGCCTCCACCACCGCTAGGCTCGAATGAGTCTCCTCAGCAATTGCTTTCACAAAGCGTACCGCCATCGCAATCGACAGCACCCAGCACACCGCCGTGAGCACAAAAAAGACAATCGCTTTCTTCATCACCAAACCATGACCCAAAGCCCTGACGATACAAGCAGCGACCTAAAGCCCCAAGTCTTTACGGAAGAACGCTATCGTCTTCTCTAGCCCTTCGCTCAAGGGCACCTTCGGCTCCCATCCCAATTCCCGTCGGGCAATCGTAATATCCGGCTTGCGCTGCTTAGGATCATCCTGCGGAAGATCTCGAAAAACTAGTTTCGAAGTTCCCCCTACTTGCTTGAGCACCTCCTCGGCCAGCTCCAGCATCGTAAACTCTCCTTGATTCCCAATATTCATCGGGAGCGCATAATCACTCTCCATCAGGCCCATAAAGCCTCGAATCAGATCGTCCACATAACAAAAAGACCGCGTCTGCGTTCCGTCGCCATAAATGGTGATATCCTCCCCTTTTAAGGCCTGCACAATAAAGTTCGAAACCACCCGCCCATCCTCCGCATTCATGCGTGGCCCGTAGGTGTTAAAGATGCGCACAATGCGCACATCCACCCCATTTTGGCGGTGATAATCCATGAAGAGCGTCTCCGCACACCGCTTACCTTCATCGTAACACGAGCGAATCCCAATCGGATTCACGTTTCCCCAATAGCTCTCTGGCTGCGGGTGAACCTCCGGATCTCCATAAACCTCCGACGTCGAAGCTTGAAAAACCCGCGCATTCGTCCGCTTGGCTAAACCCAAACAATTGATCGCCCCCATCACCGAGGTCTTGATCGTCTTGATAGCGTTATATTGATAGTGCGGAGGACTCGCTGGGCACGCCAAATTATAAATACGGTCCACCTCTGCCTTGAAGGGCTCAATGACATCATGCCGCATCAGCTCGAAGTTTGGATTCCCCAGTAAATGGGCCACATTCGCCTTTCGCCCGGTGAAGTAATTATCCAAGCAAACGACTTCATCTCCTTGCTCCAGAAGGCGATCAATCAAATGCGAACCCAAAAAACCCGCTCCGCCAGTAACCAGAACTCTCATGGCCACCCTATACCGGAAAGCTAAACATTTGACCAGTCCTAACAAATCAAAGGAAAATGCCTCTCTCAAAAAGGAAGGTCGACTTCAGTCGTCCACCCACTTTCCGGCCCTCATAAAATAACTCCAGCCACAAGACTCGACGACTGAAGTCAACGCTCCTCAAGAATCAGTATCCTGTCACGCCACTAAATTTTTTCGACTCTTCTGATAAAGAGCCAGAAAACAAGAACGGCCCCTGGTAAACCAAGGACCGTTCTCACCATACACACATTACAGCCAAAAAAATCGTTATCCGGCAGGCGCTTGAATGGCCTCGATCGGACCGTCACCAGCCTTATCCGGGTGCTTGGAACGACGCTCGACCGCTTCTTTCAAGCGCTCGGAAGCCTCCTCAGCCGCCTTACTTCCATCTGCCGCCCCCTTCGCCACCGACTCCTTAACGGACTCCGGCACAAATTCGTTCGCAAAGGAACTCGCGAAACTCGATCCGTAAGCCAACCCATAGGCCATATCCTTGAGAATATCACCCAAAGACTCTTTCACCTTTGGAGCAGCCTCGCGGGCTTTCTTGGTAGCTTCTTCCATCGCAGACTTCACCGCATCATCAACGCGCTCAAACGAACGCTTAGGCTCGGGAGCAGTACTGTTATCATTTGATTCTTCGTTCATTGTTTTGTTCTACTCAGCAAAGCGTCTCCGCCCGCTGTTTTTGTTCGCCCTATTGAACGCGATCTTCCGACTTTTACTCACTACAATTGCCCCAAAGTTTTGTAATCGAAGCAAACGACCCAGAACCAATTGATTTCGAGAATCTCCCAGCATCCCCCCCAAGACTATCGATCTCGTGGATCTCGAGCAGGCACAGGGACCGATACCGGTATGAACTCAGGAGGCTCCAATCCCCGTTTTCTAAACTGAGCCACCGCGAACTCACTCACCGGAAAATCCTTTCCCGTTCGGTCTCCGCATTTACAGCCAGTCCGATAATCGATATCGATGACTTAGTAGCCCCCATACCGCGCAGCGGGCTCCCTCTCAACCCAATTTCCCCCCCTCTTCCATCTGCGTGCGAAAATAGGCGAAATTTAGAAACATCCCCCCATCCTCTATCGAAACTGGTCCGTTGTAACTTGGCTAGCTCACAGCATGAGGATGGTGCCCCCGCCGTCCGTCATTCCAAGTTTCCGCTCTTCTCTCCCGAGCGAGCACAAATCACGAAAACGTTCCCTTGCAGTGAATACTTTCCCCTTCGTCAGGGTCCTAGCTTGCGAACCCCAACTGAAAAGAAAGGAACCAGACTATGAAAAAACTACTCACAACAATCGCTGCCGTCTTGGTCGGCTTCGTCGCCACTCCCAACACCGCAGAAGCCGGTGTCCACATCAGTATTGGCACCGGTTACACCTACGTTAGTGGCCGTGCCAGCTGTGGTTGCCCCATTTACACCAAGCGTGTCGTCCGCGGCTACGATGGTTACCGCCGCCCCATCTATAGCTATTACCGCCAGCCCTTCAATTGCGGTTGCCGCACCGCTTACCGCGCCCCCGTCGTTCGCCACGGCTACAGCAGTCGCTACGTGAGCCCCCGCTACTCAACCAGCAGAAGCACGAGAAGCAGCCATCACTCCAGCAGCAATCGTCGCTACGTGACCCCCTCCCGTAGCCGCAGCGCTAGCCGCTGACGTTAACTCATCGTTGGGCCGTGTGCCCGACTCCGATTAAAAAGGGATCCTCGCGAGGATCCCTTTTTCTTGTCCTCTCACCCCAAATGATTGCTCACCAAGCATTGCTATATGCTTGAGATTCTCCGCCAGCCAACGAAGCTTCCCCCACAACACACCCTGCTATGAAAACTTTTTTACTGCTTTCACTCCTTTTCACTCTCTCTACCTCCGCTCAGGAAAAGGCTCCTGCCGTCTTTGCCGACTACCTCGTCCCTGACGTAGCGGTAAAGGGAGAAATCGTGGCGGTAGTTCCTCCCGAGGAAATCGAGAAGTATATCGCCAAAGTCGACGAAGTGCGGAAAACAGACCCCGAATGGTTCGAGGAATACTCCAAGAACGCCAAACCAGGCATCCCTCTTCCCTATGACGAAAAGCTCGGCCTCTCCAAAACCGAATACGAAGAATATCTCAAGCTTTGGGACAAACGCGAAATGAAGCCCCTTCCCCAAGGCGAACTCATCGTTCGCTTGGAAAAAGCGGGTGAAAGGTGGCGCATCCGGGTGACCGGACAGGGCTCCGACATCACCACCATGTTCTACGATCCCAAAGCCGACACCTACACCACCACCAGCGGCACCCTCAACCGCATCGAAGACATCAAGGCAGACAAGCGCAGCATTCTCGGGGAATGGACTGGCAAAGAATGGAAAATGGAGGCCAACGATGGCTTTGGCATCACGAAAGAAAACCTCGCAATCGGCAAGCTTTCCGACGGCAGCTACGGTCTCCTCGTCTATCGTATCCAAGAAGTCTCAGAAAAAGGCCGTCGACTCTTCGACAAGAGCATGGTCATCCGCTTCGCGGTTAAGCGGCCATAGCATCTCACCTTCGTGAACTCTCACAAGTCCCGACACCCTCTCCGGTGGCTTGTACGCGCAGGCCTCACCATCATCATCCTCACCCTGCTCGGCTACGCCGGCAGCAACCTCTTTCTGAGCACAAAGCCCGGTCAGAACTTTCTCCAAAAAAATCTCAACCGCCGCACCTATGGCATCTCGTGGCAAGTCGCGGGCGCAAGTTGGTCCCCTTGGAACGGAATCACCGTCAAAAAACTAACAGCTTCCCTTCCTACTTCCCAAAAGGCCCAGAAACCCCTCCTCCCCCTTCTCGAGCTCCAAAAAGTCGAACTCAAACCCTATTGGGGCCAACTTCTTCGCGGGAAAAATCTCTTCCGTGAAATAATCCTCGATAAGCCTCAGCTTAACATCCCCGTCGAGATGCTTCTCATCGTCGAGCCCACCAAACCGACCACAGTACTGCAACCCAAGGTCAGCCCACCCCCTGCCACAAAGCCGAAACCACCACTCCCAGAGAACCAGCCAGCCCAAAAAACCAAACCGAAAAGAACCGAAAAAACAAAGCCTCAGCCTCAATTAGAGCCAAAGCCTATCGACGAAAAGCGCTTCTGGGTCCGACTCCGCAACGCGAATATTCGCGTCTATTCCATGAAGCTCGGTCAGGGCATCAACTTTCATTCTTTCAACGCTAACCTTCCGCTCGGCGGCCCCCCAACCAAAGGATCCCTCTCGTGGCAGAAAATTACCTTGGGGAAGCACTTGCTCGCAAGCAGCAGCACCCTTCCCATAGAGTGGAAATCTCCCACTTGGACTCTCCCCAATCAAGACCTTCCCCTCACCTTGCCCCAACTGGCCGATGACGCCCTCTCAGCCATCCCCTTTGACATCCGTGTCGGAGGAAGCTTCTCGCCCCGAAGAGCAAGTCGCGACTTTCGCTTCCAGGCCTCTCTTCCTTCACAACCACTTTCAGACTACATCCTCCACCGCGACTCCCGCTTTCATCTTCGCGCCAAATCCATCACTGCGAACATAGCGGCCCGAGGCGCTCTGCTCAATCCCAACACCTGGCGCTTCGATTCGAACGCTGCTCTCGATGAGATCGAAGTTTTCTCCGAGCTCCGCGAACAACACTTTCACTTCGAAACGGCTCGTGCGCGCGCAAACCTCCGCAACGCCACTCTTGTCGCTCCCGACTTCTCACTCCGTTCCGAAAGACTCTCCCTCCTCGGCAATGGTCAACTCCACCTAGGAGGATACCTCCTCGGCGTCTTGCGGATCGTATCCGACCCCGAACTCGCAGATCGGTTTACGAATGTCGCTATCGGCAGCCTGATCAGCCGAGGGTGGACTCGCCGCTGGCTATCCCCGCTCGAAACCCCTGATCGCTTCTAT
This sequence comes from Roseibacillus sp., assembly GCA_051251855.1. GTDB lineage: Bacteria > Verrucomicrobiota > Verrucomicrobiia > Verrucomicrobiales > Akkermansiaceae > Roseibacillus. The sequence goes on along the minus strand of JBPOGI010000003.1, from coordinate 544,560 downwards.
CGCGACCTCCACTTCGAAGGCTTTCTCCCCAATGCCCAGGTAAACACGGGACGCCGGGGAGAGTTTATCCCCTTCCCAGAACTCCTAAGTTCCTTAAAAGCCTTCACCAGTATGGAGGTCGCCGAAGAACTTCCTCCACCACAGACTTCCAATCCCAGCAGCCCCAGCAACCCATGAGAATCATCGCCGGCACCCATCGCGGAACCCGCCTCAAAGAACCCGCCGACGTCACCCGTCCTACCTCCGATCGCGTGCGCGAGGCCGTCTTCAATGTACTCAGTCTCGTCGTTCCCAACGCCAAAGTCCTCGACCTCTTTGCGGGCACCGGAGCTCTTGGCCTTGAGTCCCTATCACGCGGTGCCGCCAGCTGCCTCTTTATCGAAAACGATTCCAACGCCCTTCGCTGCCTGCGCCAAAACCTCGCCCATACTAAATTCACCAACGGGAAAATCATCGAGGGCGACGCAGTCAAGTTCATTGAAAATCCGCGGGGACCTCAACTCTTCGACCTCATCTTTGCCGATCCACCCTATCACCGTAATGGTGCCCCCGACCTCGCTGGCCCCCTCCTCCTCGCGCCACTTCCATTAGCTCCCGGAGGAATTCTGATGCTCGAAGTCGAGTCCGAACGAACGAGCCCGGAAGAACTTGAGGGCCTTAAACTCATCAAGCGCAAGAACTACGGCAAGACCGCCATCCTTTACTTCGAGAAGGTTGAGTAACTACGTTCTCCGGCGTCCAAGGAGCACACTCGCGCTCAAACAACCCAGTAGAACTACACTGGGTTCCGGAACCGCATAAGTCTCCAATAGGATATTAGGTCCAGCTCCACTACCTCGCAAAATCGTATCAACATCTTGCGGCGTCAACGTCGTCGACCCCTCCTCTTCCGGCATCATCCAAGAACTATCTGTCGAACCTACAATTGCCCACTCAGTAGCATCGCCCATGATTTCACTATTGAATACCCAGAGGAAAAGAGCGCTCCCAGCCGCCAAATAACTGCCATCGGTATCGGTAATATTACCAAAGATATCGCCAGGATTTGAAAAATCGTTAATGACCAATTGGTCTCCAGAAGTCGGCGATTGATTTACCGTCCCCGCGTTCAGAATCCCTTCAGCCAAAGGAGTAAACAAAGCGTCAATTTCGCTGAAGTCATTTGAAAACTGAAGCACTGATTGACCTCCTCCTGAGAGGTTAAAACTACCGACCCTCACCACAGAACCCATTTGAAGCCCTGCCCCTCCGGAATTCAAAAATTGACCTGTCACCTTATCAACCCCACTCACCGTCACCGTTTGAGCCGGCAAATGTAGACTCCAGCTCAATAGACAGATTGAGCACAGAGGGAAGGAAGGGGGGAGATTCATAGCGCACCAACAGATTTGAAACTTCAGAAAATAAAGTCAATCTGACAATCCGCATTCTAAGGAATACCAATCGGATACTGACACTAAGACATCCTGACATTCTCAGCCCTATACTTCCAGCTTTCCCAAACTATTTTGGGGCCATGAAATTGATCTTCTTCGCCCTCTCCTCGGGAGGGTTGTTAGCCCAAGGCTTCAACTACAGCGAAGCCACCTCAGGCGATCTTTCCGACGATTATCTCAAACCGACCGTATTGGTGATCGGTGACGGCTCCAACGTCTTGGAAGGCACTCTTCTAGGGAACACTTCTGATCTAGACATGTTCCGCCTCGTGGTTCCTGCCGGATTGGAAATTACAGGGATTCGGGTTCTTTCCTTCAGCGGCGGAAAGGATGCCAGCTACCTCCTCATGATGCCAGGCGATCAACTTTCTTCTCCCCCGTCGAATTCCTTCTCTGACGCTATTGGATATACGGGCATTTCTGAAGGCTCCGTCACGAGTGGCGGCAACATCCTGCCCGTCATCACCTTGCCAGGCCTCACCGGCCTTCCTCCCTTTTTCGGAGTCTCAACCCTCCAAGAAGGCAACTACGCCGGATGGCTCAACGAGACTGGCGCTGCTTCGAACTATATTCTTGATTTCGAAGCACAAGCGGTCCCCGAACCCTCGGCATTCACCCTTCTAGCTATCATTTCTAGTGGGATGCTCTTTACTCGAAACCGGAGGCGATTTTGAAGGCCAAGCTATCCATTGCAGTTGCCGTCATTCTCGCTCTTCTCATTGCTCTCATCTGGCGGGCTACCATGACCAGCGAGTCCATCGAGCCGCAAAATACGGAGTCGACATTGCCAGGCAGCGCCCCCGAAACAGCCCAAGAAGTAACTGAAGTCACCCAAGACTCAAAGACCTCCACAACCGTGTCTGAAGTTCCCACCGAATCGGAAATTGACGACCTTTCAAGCAACTACTTGAAACAATACGGGAGCGAAGACACGAGCCCTCAACAAGACTTGGTGGAAATTGCAGGAGTCTTCGATAACTACTTTCTCCTCGTCAAATCTCCCGACCCCTTGCCTGTAGGAGAAAATCGCGAGACCACCGCAGCCCTTCTAGGGAAAAACCCTTTTCTGATTCGCTTCCTCTCACCGGATTCACCCTGGATCAGCGAGCAGGGAGAGTTCCTAGACCGCTGGGAAAGTCCTCTCTACTTTCATGCCATTGATATCAATCGCGTGGGAGTTCGCTCCGCCGGACCCGATCGGCAGATGTGGACTGAAGACGACCTAGTCGAAAGTGAAGATGCCCAGCCCCTTACAAGTCCTGAGCAGGGTTTATAAGAGCCGTAGTGCCGATTCGCAAACTGCCCTCAATCTCCTTGCCGTCAGTACGGATCGAAGAATCACTTCAACAGAATTGACAATTAATACATATTAATCTCAAATAGAGTTAGTGAAGAAGGCTTTTATCATCCCCCCTGCTTTTTTACTCCTAGCGCAAGTCAGCCCCCTTCAAGGACTTGACTTGAATAGCAATGGAGTCGACGACCTCTACGAAGCGCTCTACCCTTCAATTTTAGAAGTACCCTTGAGCTCTGACAGCGATGGAGACGGTTTCTCCAACGCCGAAGAAGCGGCCTCCCTGACTGATCCCGAAAGCCCCACCGACTGCCTACGCTGTCTGCCTTTGATCGAGGATGAGACCTCCTTCACAGTGCGATGGCCTTCAAAGGCAGGCCTTGGCTACCAAGTCGAATACTCTTCCGATGGCACCACTTGGACCAACACCGGTGGCCCCGTCACCGGAGACGGGACTGTTAGAAGTCTCGTCGTTAGTAAAGCAAGCCTTCCCGGAAGCGGTTTTGATTTCTTCCGAGTGAGCACCACCACAGCCACCGACTCCGACGGAGACCAAGTCCCCGATTGGGCAGAAACCCTCGTTGGATTTGATCCAAACAGCGCAGCCAGTGTGCGCACTGCTGCCAATGGGGGCGATCTTCAACAAATGACCAATCTCCTCTCGGGAGGAAACCCTAAAGGAGGTCTCTTTGGAACCAGCGTTGCTGGAACCCCCTCCCCCGAGACCGCATCTCGCTTTCTCGCCCAAGCAACTTTTGGACCTTCTCTAGCCGACATCGCCAGCCTTCAGGCCCTAGGAGACAACGCTTACGAGAAATGGATCGACGCACAAATGGTTATTCCTGAGAGCTATCTCAGCCCTTACATTGACTTCCTTTACGCACGCCGTAGCACCGACTATCAAGCCTATCTCGACAACGGAACTCTCACTCCTTGGCCGACAGTCTCAACGGAACTCGAAGAACGCCGGATTCAAAATCGAAACATCTCAACGCCCTGGGTACGAACTGCCTGTTTCGCTCCCGATCAACTCCGACAGAGAACCGCTTACGCTCTGAGCGAAATTCTCGTGGTAGGAAGACGCTGCGCCGGATTCGCTCTCGGAAGCACCGACTACTACGACCTCCTCATCGAACATTCGTTCGGTGACTTTGAAGACCTTCTTTATGAAGCAAGCGTCCACCCTATGATGGGCTGGTGGCTGAGTAGCCTCGGAAACGAAAAAGCTGACGCCTCCATCAACCGATTTCCTGACGAAAACTATGCTCGGGAAATCATGCAACTTTTTTCCATTGGTCTCAACGAGCTCAATATGGACGGAACCCTCAAGCTCGACTCCGCTGGAGAACCGATTCCCACCTATGATATTGATGACATTCAGGAAATGGCCCGCGTCTTCACAGGTCTTTGGTATCAAAACGCGAACTGGGGTGCCAATCCTCCTAACAGCGCCACTCAGAATCACATGGCTGAAGCCCCTCTCGCCATGTTTGCCGATCGCCATGATACCGGGGAAAAGACTCTCCTCAACGGGGTTGTTCTACCTTCCCACGAAAGCGATGCAGGACGCACAGGCTATGACGACATTCGCGATACCTGTAAAATGCTCGTCGAGCACCCCAACTGCGCCCCCTTCATCTCGAAGCAACTCATTCAGTTCCTCATCACCTCCAATCCCTCCCCTTCTTTCGTCGAACGCATTGCCCATGTCTTCGTGAACGATGGTAACGGGAACCGAGGAAATCTGGGAGCCGTCGTGAAGGCCATTCTTCTCGATCCCGAGGCTCGCAACCCCCTCCCCGATCTTTCCAATCCTGAAGTAGGGCGCCTCCGCGAGCCCATGATTCGGATGACCATGCTCGTGAGAGCCTCCGCCGCTGGAGCCGCCAACCCAGCCCTCCACGACGAGACCGGAATTCAATACTGGCAGGACTCCGATGCCGCCACCGAGCTTTTACAATTCCCTCTCGAGCCTCCCTCCGTTTTCAACTACTTCCAACCCGGATACTCGAAGCCCGGAGAAGTGAGAGGAGAAGGAATGGTCAGCCCCGTTTTCCAAATTCTCAACTCCTACACCGCCACAACTTCTCTCAACCTCTTTTGGCGATATTACGGGTTTGGGCTTCACGAAAGAACATCCGGTGGCACCCCAGAATTCCGTCCTCTCTATACCGACTCTTCTAACGATGGTCTCGACACCGAACTCCTGTTAGACGAGACCAATCTCCTTTATGCCAACGGTCGCCTGAGCGCTGAGGGAAGAAGTGCCATTGCCCCAGCCGTCTCCATCTATTCTAGCCTCTATCTCAGCTACCGCTATCACACCGCCCACTACCTCACGATGACCTCCCCCAGCACCGCCATTCTCAAGTAGACTTGGCAGTAAGAAAGATTTTCCCCAACAGCACCCCATTTTTTATGAAGCAATCGACCATCAGCCGCCGCATGTTCCTCGGCAAGGGCACCTGCGGAGCCATGAGCTCACTCGCTCTCTTCAATACTCTTCTTCAACTTCGCATGACCGGAAATGCGATGGCTCAAAGTGGGGCCGGAGACGACGATCACAAAGCCCTCGTCTGCATCTTTCTCTTCGGAGGAAACGACTCCTTCAACATGCTGGTGCCAACCACCACCGACGAGTATTCCGCCTACGCTGCAAGTCGTTCCAATCTCGCCCTCCCGTCCCCAGGCAACACCGGAGGCGTGCTTCCCCTCACCTCACTTAATACCCCAGGACGGACCTTCGGACTCAATCCTGCGATGCCCAAGCTCCAAAGCCTTTTCAATACTAGCGAAGCCGCCTTCGTCGCCAACGTGGGCACCCTCGTCGTTCCCATCCCCACTCCCGTTGACTACAAGAGTGGCAACTTCGAACTCCCCAAAGCCCTCTTCTCTCACAACAACCAGCAAGCAGAGTGGCAGACCTCCCTTCCTCAAACCCTTAGCGCGCTCTCAGGCTGGGCGGGTCGCATGGCCGACGCCACGAACATCAGGAATGACCCTAACGGCACCGTGCCCATGAGTATCTCGCTCGACGGCAACAACATCATGCAAACGGGTTCTAACGTTTTCCCCTACTCCATTACCAAGGACGGTTCTGTGGGACTCACAGGGAGTGGTTTTGGCGGGAGCAATGGCCTCAGGGTTGGAGCCACCGAGTCCATGATGGAAGAAACCTATCGCACGGTCCTCGAAAGAGCCTACGCCGAAGAATCAAGCCGCAGCTTCGACACCCACAGTTCCTTCGCTTCCGCCACCTCATCGGTCAATATCTCAACTGCTTTCGATTCCACCACCCTCTCCCAAAATCTCGCTATGGTAGCTCGCTCTATTGCCGCTGGCCCCGCCCTCGGCCACAAGCGCCAAATCTTCTTTGTGGGTTATGGTTCGTTCGACCATCACGATGAGCTCCTTGCAGCACAGACCCTGCGACTCACCGAGCTCGACAACGCCATCAGCTCATTCCAAACCGCTATGAGCGACCTGTCACTCGAAGACCAAGTCACCCTCTTCACCTGTTCCGAATTTTCGCGAACGATTCGCTCCAACGGACGAGGCACCGACCATGCTTGGGGAGGCAATCAGATCGTGGTAGGGGGCGCCGTCAAGGGTTCTCGCATCTACGGTCAATATCCCGACACCCTCGGCCTCGCATCAGGAATGGACATTGGCACGAACGGCCGTCTCCTTCCCTCAACTTCGTGTGACCTCTACTTCGCAGAGCTTGCTAAATGGTTTGGCGTTTCGAATTCAGATCTAGAGACCATCCTTCCAAATATCTCAGAATTCTACAGCCCAACCTCTTCGACTCCTCCACTGGGCTTCCTCCTTTAAAGAATCCAGAGGCCTGTTGGCTCAGGAATATCTGCTGAACCTGAATTGCCGCATTGTATCATTGCGGGCTGCGTTCCTTGGCAACTCGTAGGGAGTCGAGCACACGGCAATTGCGCTACCAGTTGCCAGCGCTCTAAAGCACCTGGAGGCGAACGGAGAGACACCCGCAGATACGCCATTAATTGCACCAAACAGAACTGTGGCTGTTCCCAAGGGAGAGAGACTTCTCCGTTCTTTCAGAATTCCCGTGTGACAATACCGTCACTCTGACCGCAGCACCTATACACAAAAAAGCCTGTCGAAACCGACAGGCTTTTCAGAAGAATAATTAGAATCGGACCTAGCGACGGCGGCGGGCAAGGAAGCCCAATCCACCAAGACCAAGAAGCAAGGCGCTGCTTGGCTCAGGGACAACTTGCTGGACCTGAATCGCAGCAAGATAAGACTGCGTGCTGCGTCCGGTGGTGGTATCGCGATTATAGGTGGTCGAGTAAGCAGTAATATTGCTTCCGGTCGCAATTGCACCGAAGTCAGTAGGAGCAACAGGAGTGGAACCTGCAGTTACGCCATTGATGGAATCAAAAATCATTGTATTCGAACCCAAGGCAGAGAATGTCAAATTAGGATCACCAAGTTCGGTTCCTTGCGTCGAAGTCCACGTGCCACCCGTTACCGAACTGGTAGTCCGCTCATTGAGGCTATCAACCATAATGTTCGTATTGAGGTAATCGACACCGATAACCTTCCAAGAATTGGCTCCCGAAAAGGTGTAAGAGTATGTTCCAAAACTACCGCCGGCCATAAGCAGGTTAGTATGGGCACCAGTCGTTGTAATATTGGGAGAAGTCCCAGGCTCCCAACCATCTGAAGTCGCAGTAACCGTGACTGTGATGTCCGGCGCGGAAACCAGAGTGGTAGTGTGACCAGCGATCAATTGAGCCTCGGTAGGGTTACCTAGCTCGGTGCTGGAAAGGTCAATCCAAGTCTGACCATGGAGGAAACCTGCTCCTGTAACAAGAGCGGCTGTTGTAGCGAATATTCTGTTTTTCATATGATTTTTGCACTGATGAGAGCAATCGGTTGAAGGGGACTTCAATAGTTACTCGCAATATTTCGACCGGAGCATTCCTAGCGGATCCCCTTCTCGGTAGCTCCGGCCTTTCGACCTAATGAAGGGGATTGGTGCAGATGAAAAATCGAAACATTGGTGAAGAAAGACATCTTTCAGGCCTTCTTTCCAATACCTCAAACTTTCGTCTAAGCGGTGCAACTACATACCAACCAAAACTTCGGGCAACTTTAATATTTGACAGCATTAAGTTTTTAAAATAAAAGTGTGTCATGCGAGTTCAACGCATTGCCCCACCTGAAGACGGATACAAATCTCTCATCTAGAGCCTTTTATGAGAGAATAAGAACTTGACCTGCTGCCACCAAAATCAGCTAGAACCCTCCTATAATCAATAATTCCCTGTCATCATGAAACCAGTAATTTATCGTTTTTTTGCATTTCTATCTCTCTCAACTAAAATTTTGAGTGCTGCCACTTCTTCGACTGTCGGAAGCATTAGCGTTGAGATTCCTAAAGGTAATTCAACATGGGTTCCTCCCTTTGTTGCGGTCGAACACTTTTCAGGAATCGCCATCAGTGTGGAGTTTGATAAAGACGCAACTTTGGTTGAACTCAACACTACGAGTCTTCTTCCCTCCTCCTTGAGCAACCATTACCTAGAGCTTCAAGACGGCCCTAATGCCGGCCTCACCTTCGACATTGAAAACAACCAAGCTGGCTCAGTAACACTGGCAGGCGACGCGATCGCCTACGGACTCACGGGAAGCCACCGCATTATCGTGAGAGAGCATCTCACAGTAGCCACCCTCTTTCCCGACGGTGCAGACTTCGCCCCTTTAGAAGACACCCTCACCCTCTTCAACGCCGACGGCAGCCGCCTTGATCTCTATTGGAATCCTGCCACTGCCACCTGGATTGACGTGATGGGAGCTGACAAAGGCGCAGAGAGAATCTTCCCTTGTGAAGGACTCGTCTTCTACTCAAGCACCGATCGCTCCCTCAGCGTCGGAGCTGATGGACAATTCACCCACATAAAATCAACTCCCACTCGAGTCCCCGTCTATGCCGGAGCCGTCAACCTCATCGGCCCCTCCAACCCCCTTCCCTCCTCTATCTCGCTTGGGGATCTAGGATTCAAGGATGACTTCGCAGTCTTTTCAGATTCGGCAAATATCTTCCTTCAAGATGGCAGCCTGATGACCTTGGGCACCTATCTCACCGATGGAGGAGCAACTAATCCTGGCACTAACAGTTTCATCAATGGGATGGGCCAGACTTCCGACAATGTCCCACTAGAGGCTGGTCGCGCGCTCGCAGTTAGCGTCAACTTGGACAAGGTTATCACTCTTGCCGCCCCTAGTCTGACAGCACCTTAGCCCATCTCTGGGCAGCGATATGTCGGGGTGTGCAGCCAACATCCCCGATTGCTCGCATGAAGAGACAAATTGAATCTTTCTACCTGCCCCTTGTTCTCACAGTTGCTCTAAGCACTTTCGCTGCCTCCTCCACCGTCTCAATTAACAGTAACGGCGGAACCCCTCTTCGAGACTCTCAGGGTAATCTCCTATCCGGATTCGCGATCAGAGTCGGTAAAGTCGATCTCTCGGGGGTTGGCTTGCAGATCGCCCAATACTCCTCAGAAGAAAGTCGCCTCCTTCCTCGCTGGACCGTTTTAGCCGAAGGCACCCAAGGAGGAGGTCAAGTCGTGCAGAATGGGAACTCTGGAACGATACTCAAAGTAAACGACCAATTCACGGTGGGTCATGTCTTTGGCCAAATCACTAATACCTCTTCCCTTCCTTCAGGGACACCACTCGTCATCTGGGTCTTCAACCACCAAGATCCGAGTCTAGCAACCGAATGGGGTATCTTCAGCTCAACTGAGACGAGTTGGCAGATGCCCTCCGCCCTTGGTTCGACCACCCTTAACACCTCCCAAATCGACACTATTATTCGAGGCACCGACATCGGCACCGAACTACGACTTGCCCCTAAAAATACTCTCAGCTTTGACGGTTGGCTTGTTTCTCAATTCGACGATACCGAACTCGCCACTCCAGAGATTTCAGGAGACAACTCTGACTCGGATGCCGACCGCTGGCCGAACCTTGCCGAATACGTATTCGGCATGAACCCCTCCCTTCCTGATCAACCTGGAGCCCGCTTTACTTTTTTAGCAGAAAGTAGAGAACTCCAGTGGCAGCCCCAAACAGATACGAACGACGTCCAAATCTTAGGCAGGTATTCGACGAACCTCACCTCATGGTTTCCAGCTGTAACCACGGAGTCTTCTCTCGGAACCTTTCGGACCCAGCTCCCCGCTGGTAGCAAGTACTTCGCCCAACTTATCTTTTCGAGAAATTAGCTCAACCCTCAGCTACTTGGCACCTAACAGATAGCCCAGCAAGTCCTTCATCTCATCCTTGTTGAGCTGATTCACCAACGCTCCCGGCATGGGGGAAACAGGGGAAGATGTGATCTCCTTAATGTCCGCACGCGAGAGCCCGACCGTCTCGGCAAAGTTAAAAGGATTAGTGGCAATGACCAAAATCTCATCACGCTCATCGAGCACCTTGCCCACAACCGTCGAACCATCATGCTTGAGGAAGTATTTGAACTCATACTGATCACTGATTTCTCGGCTCGGCTCTAGGATAGCAATCGCCAGTTCCTCTGCCGTGAAACGGCCTTTCACATTGGTCAAATCAGGTCCCGCCGCTCCACCCTCTGCTCCAAAGCGGTGACACGCTGCACACAGCGTCGCCCGAAACATCAACTTGCCGTTCGCCACGTCCGCGTCCTTCAAATCCTTGGCCACCTCCGCAATTTCTTCTACCGTCCAGATTCGGGCAGGCCCTTTCGCTTTCGGAAGGTTGGCAAACGGATCTCGCTTCACCTTCAATCCCCAAGTCTCCACCATCAAGCGCTCCTCTTCTGTCGCATTCGCCAAAGTATCATCACGCATTTTAGCGAGACCTAACTGCGCACTTTGCTGAGCCTTACTCTTCTCCTCGCGAGAATACCACTCCATCAACTGGCGTCGCTGTCCTTCCGTCCAAGGCCCCTTCACGACCCGAAGGCAGTAGGCCAAATGAATTTTGCGAGGAGAACCAAGCTCCCGAAGAACTTCAGCCACTTTACCATTATATCGGTCCTGTCCCCGCTCCACTAACCGCATCCAATTAGAATCTCCTTTATTTTCCTCAGTCTTCGCAAGCAACGCCAAGGTTCGACTCACAATCTCGGGCGCCTGCAAATAGCAAAGCATGCGACAAAGCTCGTCTTCCACGTCGCGGTCCTGATGAGGAAATGAGGAATCGATGAGGGCCAATACAAGCTCCCGCTCTTCCTCGCTGGGTTCCCCCATCCGAATGAAAACCAGTCCCAAAGCTCGCAACCAAGTGAGCTGCTCTTGCCTATCGAATTCTGACCAATTCATGGTCAGGAGTTCGGAAATTGCAATCGCCCGGTCGCCCTCATTCCCCACTCGAGCCAATCCCATCACGGCAGTCATTTTTTCTAAGTCCGAACCTTTTCCAATCAGCTTGCGCACCGCATCTGGGCCCTTCAACTCAGCCTCAACCCGTCGTTGAAAACGCGAGTAGCGATCGTCTCCTTCGTTCTTGGGCTTTTCAGTCTCACGCCACGCATTCTCTGTCGATTCTTCCCCTTGGTAGCGAATCCGCCACATCTTGGATTCCCCACGACGACCTCCGGTAGCGAAATAAAACAAACCATCACTTCCAATCACCGCATCCGTGAGAGGCAACGCCTGTGTCGCGGTGAGAAGCTCGTCCCACTCACCCTTATAACCATTTCCATCTCGGTCTAGGTGCACGGCATAGATGGTGGCAAAAGTCCAATCGAGGCAGTAGATGGCCCGTTGATACTTCTCTGGAAATTGAGCTCCTCTTCCACTCACCACCCCAACCGGGCTTCCTGGTCCGAAATCAGTCACCCCGGGCAAACTATCTTCGTAGTATTCTGGCCATTTTCCGGTGCCATTGCGCCAGCCAAATTCCGAACCCTCCATCGCCCAGCAGAGCCGTGTTGGGCGATACCATGGCATGCCCATATCCCACTCCATGTCTGCATCATAGACGAAGAACTCACCATCCTCATTGAAAGCCCCGTCGAAAGGATTCCGATAACCAGTGCTCACATAAGTCCACTCAGTGCCATCAGGCCGACACCGCAAAACCCGCCCTCCCGGCGCAAACTTATCGCTCGCGTGTCCGCGGCCATCAGGGTTACGCGGCAAAAGCTGATCCTCATCCCAGACGAGAGGAACCAGGGTGTTCTCTGGTTTCGAATCCTTGGTGTAGTTTCCCAGCACCATGTAGAGCCACTCCCCATCAGGCGATGGCACCAAAGAATGCACCCCATGCTCCCCCCCTGATTCGAACTTGCGAAGCACATCCACTTTCTCGAACTTGCCATCATCATCTAAATCGCGAGCGCGATAAACCCCACGCTCATTCCCCACCGCTTCTCCGACAACCACATAGAGCGAATCCTGAAACCAAAGCAGTCCATGCGCTCCCTTTAAAGCGACTCCAAATGGAGTCACCTCCACTGCATCGCCTTCTAAGGTGATTCGATAGATGTCACCATACTGATCAGCGGCCGCCAACTGAGTCTTCCCGTCCACTTCAGGTAAGCTCGCAAGCGCGACCCAACTCCCGTAAGCTTTAGGAACATCAACGATATGCTCCAAGACAAAACCATCCAACAAAGTAGCTACCTCTTTCTGGGGTGAAACCTTCCCTTCAATCGATTCTTGTCCGTGAGCAAAAAAAGGCAGGAAAGAGAGAAATATCGCAAAGAGCCGCATGGGGGTATTACGCCACCGAAGCTCTCTTATTGCAAACAAGACCCACTATTTTTTAGGCAACTCCCCCAATCGCTGAATTTTACCTTCCGGCATTTTCACCAACGCCAAAGACTGTCGCGCCGTCAAAATCAAGTCCTCACCTCGCGTCACCTCAAACTCACACCAAAAGCGCGCCTTACTCCACTCCGCTAACCAGCCTCGAATCTGCAAAACATCGGCCAAGCGCGCTGGCTTGCGATAGTCCGCCTCCGTTCTCACTACCACCGGAAAGATCCCCGTTTCCCCCATCGCCCGCAGCTCGAAACCCATCTGAGCCGCCAAGTGAGTGCGACATTTCTCCACCATGCGCAGGTAGGCGAGATTGTGAACTACTCCCCCACAATCGGTATCGTAGAACATCACTTCCTCCTCCGTCTCACACTGGTATTGGGTCTCCCTTTCGTCTGCCATACCGATCTCTTAAGAAACTTTTCAAGAAATGACCAATCCTCTCTCTTTCCTCCCGTAAAGGAGTCGGAGCTGCCGCCATCCTCGATTGTCGATCAGGCCAATTTCTGCTATTCCAACCACTTCTGATGAAGATCCTCTTCCTACTGCTTGCAACGACGAGCGCCGTGCTCGCTTGCTTTGTTCCTCCTGCAGAAGACATCCTTCTCTTTCGGCGCGACGCCCTCAAGCTCGATGCCAACCGGCAGGAGTTGCTCGCTAAAGATCTCGTCACCCTCGCCAACCGGCCCACCGCCCTCAAAGATCCAGCCGAAAGCAGAGCCACAGCTCAGCTCCTCGCTCTTGCCTCCAATCTAGCTCCCAAGTCCAAAGCCCCCCTCAATACCGCCAAGATCTTTGCCGATCTTCCCGAGGACTACCTAGTTCCCGTTGTAGATTACACGGAACCTCTCGAGAACATCTCCCGCACGGTTCTCTTTCTCTTGGAAGATCCCGATCAAAAGGAACATTTTGCCGTCGCCCAAATGCTACTCGACCCCCTGGCAACCATAACGCCCGAGCTCGGCATCATGAGCGCCCGCCCTAGCGCAGAAGAATCCCCCCGCTGGCGTCGGGCAGTCGCACCTGCTGCCAGCTTTGTGAAACAACCTGAACCTCTCCCCTCAGTCGAAGAAAATGAGATGAATGAGGAAAATTCCTTGGCTGGAGGAAGTAACGACATCCCCGAAGAGCCAGAAGAAAAGCCCTTTAAAAAGGTCGCCGACTTCGAAGACTCAGTGATGGTCCCCGTCATTCTTCGCGAAGCAGAAAGCGCAGGAGGTAAAATTCGTCCTCAAGTTCGAGCACTCCTCTTCGAAGGAAAACTCAAAGAAGGTTCCCATAACGTCAAACTCCCTCTCAACAAATACTCCAAGACCCTTCCTGAATCGCTCTCCATCGCCGAAAGCAATCTTCGCAATAACCATGACTCCGAAATCGTGGCTGGAGTCTCGGGAAAATTTGTTCTCGGCAAACAAAACTACCTCGACACGAACGGCCACACCCTCGCCTTTCCAATGGCAATTCTCATGGAGGGACTTCTCAGCGAACGAAAGCCCCTCGACAACTTGGTGGTCCTTGGAAAACTGACTAGAAACGGCACCATCGAAGCCCCCAAGCTCCCTTGGCAATTTCTAGAAATCTTACTCGCGAGCACAAGCGACGAACCAAGGCGCCTCCTTATCGCCCCCCAGATGACCCCGCTCCTCATCTCCTTTCTCACCCAGCAAAATGAAGACTTCTTCTTCGATTTTGATATCTTTCAAGTGGCCACTTTAGAAGAGGCCTTGGAGCTTTCCTTCGAAAACACGACCCCCGAGAACACCACCCAAGCCATCACCAAATTTCAAGAAATCCGCCGCGTTGGCGCAGAAAAATCCACCTCCGTCTTTGTCTCAAACCCCCACGTCCTCACTCGACTTACAGAGGTTCAGGAAATCGAGCCCCGCCATCTCTCTGCAACTCTCTTGAAAATGCGCGGCTCTGGAAGCTACCCCCAAAATCACTCTACAAAGGCGCTTGCAGCCATCATCCAGTCATCCCTCATGCCTCTCTCCAACATTCCCTATTCAAGTTCACGCGGCCTCAATGCGTCCACTTTGGAAGAGATTCATGAGACATGCCGGGCCAACCTCGACCCTCTCGCCCGCTACATCGCCATGGGTGACCGGGAGATGTACGATAGCGCCCTCGACCTCGCCAATCGCGTCCGCACTCTTGCCCGCGCAAAAGAGCGCTACGATAATGAAGAGTATAGCAGCGACTCTTTCAACCAGTCACTCTTCTTCAACACCTACAAAGCGATTCAGACCGAATTCTACGACCTCGCCACGAAAACTTCAAAGCTTCTCGATCAAAAGCCACCCAAGGACCCTCGGCTCGCCAAGGACGACTAATCCACTGCAGGTTTTTGATAACGGAGGTTCTCGCTACGATTCCGCGACCAAGCCTCCTGTAGACTTCTCAACTTCTCAGGAAATTCTTCTGCTCGGTTCTTCTTTTCACTCGGATCAGATTCCAGATCGTAAAGAGCCCAAGATGAGCCCCTTCCCTTCCGCGAAAACTTCTCCCAAACCGCCTTCCAATCGCCGTCAATAACAGCGACCTGGCCACCATAGCCATGGAACTCCCAAATCATCGGCTTCTCCCGCATTAATGATTGCCCCGTCAATTCTGGCAAAAGATTCACCCCATCCAAATCCTCCGGAGGTACTACTCCCGCCGCTGCACAAAAGGTAGCAAACCAATCCGGAAAGTAACTCGGGGTCTCATTACTCTCACCTCTCGGAATCTTCCTTGGCCAACGAACTATGGCTGGGACTCGCAAACCACCTTCATAAACAGAGCCCTTAAATCCCCTGAGACCTCGGGTAGAATTAAAAAAATCAGCATCCACTCCCCCAATACCAAACTTAGGATCCTTACTCCCATGGGTCGTTCCGTTATCCGATGTAAAAACGACCAAAGTATTCTCAACCACCCCCAGCGACTCCAACTTCGCCAAAACAACACCCACATGCTCATCGAGATCAGAAATCATCGCCGCATATCCCGCCCTCGGCCGAGGATGTGGCAGATACCCGCCTAATCCACGATAAACTCCATTTCCCTCATCCCATTCCCTCGGATACCGATCAAGCCACTCAGCAGGAGGATGCATCGCCACATGCGGCTCCACAAAGGGACAATACAGAAAGAAAGGCTCCCCTTTTCCTTCATCCAAGAAATCCAACGCCTCTTCCAAGATTCGATCCGGCGCATAGATTTTTGCTCGATAGTCTTCAGCCTTCACCTCCCCTTCCAGCTTCTTAGCATGCCCCGGAACCGCCGGATCATTCAAAATTTCGACCCCCTCATCGTCATCCAGAAACGGAGGATAGAAGGAGTGCGCATTGCGCTGGCAGTTATAGCCATAAAAGCGATCAAACCCCTGTCGCATCGGCGAGCCACTCGAATCCGTCGGCCCCAAACCCCACTTTCCAAAGCCACCCGTGCGATAACCCGCCTCCTTAAGAACCTCCGCAAGCGTCACCGCCTCATCAGTAATCGGCCACTGACCCGGGAACTGACGACCGTTTCCCGAGTCCCCGTTACTCCGAATCTCCGCTCGAGCCAAGCTCTTGCCAGTCAACAGCACGCAACGCGACGGAGCGCAAACCGGTGCCCCCGCATAGTGACGCATCAGCCGAACCCCTTCAGATGCCAAGCGATCCAAATTCGGAGTCTTAATCTTTCTCTGCCCGTAACACCCCAACTCACCCCACCCCAAGTCATCAGCCAGAATCAAAACCAAATTCGTCTTTCCAAAAACAGGAAAGAAACAGCCAAAGACGGCCAGAAAAGAAAAGATTCGGTTCACAAAAGAACTTAACCCAACGCTATCCCACCTGAATACCCCAAAGAATTACTCTTCAAAATTACGATTCACAAGCTCCTCGAGAGCCTTCAACGCCTCTTCCTCGTCACTTCCTTCAGCAGTTACCTTAAGCTGAGATCCATGGCCAGCAGCGAGCATCATTAAACCCATAATACTTTTACCATCAATCTCTTCCTCATCTTTCTCGACACGAATTTCGCAATCGAAGCGACTCGCAATTTTGACAAACTGCGCTGCAGGACGAGCATGAATTCCAAGCTTATTATTGACCGTAAATGTTTTTGTGGACGCCATGAGACAGGCGGAGACTAATCGCCCCTGCCGAAACGGGGAAGGAATATTTTTAAGCAAGTGTTTCTCCTGTCTTGACACCTCGTCGCCTAAGACTAGTCTTCCGCCCCTTTCGCCCCCTAAGGCGAGTCAATCCGCCAACCGGCACAACACTTTAAGTAAAGACCACCATGAAGCGCACCTACCAACCTTCCAAACGTACCCGCAAGCGCCAGCACGGCTTCCGCGCCCGTATGGCCACCAAAGCTGGTCGCAAGATTCTCAACAAGCGCCGCCGTAAAGGTTGCAAGCGTCTCATCCCGAAAGGTGCCGAGATTCACTTCAAGCGCCACACCGTTCAGCACAACACCAAGTAACGGCAGCAGCGGACTCGCTCCGCTTCCTAAAGTTTTCAAAGAACCGGAGTGGCCAAACCGCTCCGGTTTTTTCGTAGCCCTCTCACTCGCCGTAGTCGCATGAAGCTTTCTCGCAAACTCACCCTCAACGACCGCGCTGACTTCCAAGCAGTGCGCGAGAAGGGTCAGACTGCCTCTAGCAAACACCTCGTCCTCGCCACCCTCCCCCAGCCTGGACTCGACCACTTCCGCTACGCCCTCATCACCTCCAAAAAGGCCGGAAAAGCCCACGAGCGCAACCACATCCGCCGCCTCATCCGTGCCGTCCTTGTCGAAATCGGCGACCAAATCTCCCCCGGCCATCACCTTGTCTTCATCGCCCGTTGGCGCGCCAAAGAAGCCACCCACGCCGACCTCAAAAAAGACATCCTCCATCTCACCAAAAAACTCTCCCTCCGCTAACCACTGGGAGCGCTGGTCTTTGACCGGCCCCACAAGTCCGTCCCCTCCGAGCCGTCCACTTCGGTTCGACTCTAGACTCCGGCCTCTTAAACACAAAGCCCAGCCTTGATTCTTAGAGCCACAATTCCGACTCTCTAGGCCTCATGCCAAGCGAAGACCTCAAAAGCTATCTCGCCCAAAAACGCGACCTCATCGACGCCCACCTCGACACCCACCTCCCCTCAGACCTCGAAAAGCCCGCCAAAATCCACGAGGCCATGCGCTACTCCGTCTTCGCAGGCGGTAAACGACTCCGCCCCATCCTCACCCTCGCCTCCGCCGAAGCCTGTGGCGGCGACGAAACCAGCGCTCTTTTCCCAGCCTGCGCCACCGAACTTCTTCACACCTATTCTCTCGTCCACGACGATCTCCCAGCCATGGACGATGACGACCTCCGCCGAGGGCGCCCCACATCCCATAAGGTCTTTGGAGAAGCCATCGCCGTCCTCGCTGGTGACGCCCTCCAAGCGGAAGCATTCCACTTCATCGCCCACACCCCACCTGCCGAACGCTTCCCTGTCGGATCCTACCTCACCGAATTCGCCGTCTGCGCCGGATCCAAGCAACTCATCGGCGGCCAAATCCTCGACCTCGAAGGCGAAGGCGAAGACACCCTGCTCAGCCACGACGAACTCATCGCCATCCACGAGCGCAAAACCGCAGCCCTCCTCACCACCTCCATCCGCCTCGGCGCCATGACCGCCAACGCCAGCACCGAACAACTCAGCGCACTCACAACTTTTGGCTACAACCTCGGCCTCGCCTTCCAAGTCATCGACGACATCCTCGACGTCACCGCCGACACCGCCACCCTCGGCAAAACCGCTGGCAAAGACGAAGCGGTCAACAAATCCACCTACCCCGCCATCCTCGGACTCGAACAATCCAAAGCCGAAGCCAAACGCCTCACCGACCTCTCCCTCGCCGCCCTAGAATCATTCGGCCAAGCCGCCACCCATCTCAACCAAATCGCCCATCATCTCCTCGATCGGGAGTATTAATGTAATTCGTTCAACGCAGAGTCGCAGAGATTACAGAGTTTCGCAGAGATTGTTTGAGATATGAATGAATTGAGTCAGATAATTATTGGAGCCGCAATCGAAGTTCACCGAGAACTTGGGCCCGGACTCTTGGAGCAAACCTACGAAGCTTGCCTTTTCCATGAACTCACACAGCGAGGCCTAAAAGTTGAGCGACAAGTCATCCTCCCCATTCAATTCAAAGGCCTCATCGTCAAAGACGCCTATCGAATCGACCTCCTCGTGGAAGACAAAATCATTCTCGAACTTAAATCCGTAGAAAAAATCGACCCCATTCACACCGCCCAGATTCTCACATATCTCAAGCTCAGTAAAAAGCCACTCGGACTCCTCATTAACTTTAACGTCCCTCTCCTCAAAGACGGCATCCGCCGCCTCGCCAACAACCTCCCCGAGTAAACACTCAAAAAAGTCATCCAAACCCGACTCAAAAAACTCAAAAAAAACTCTGCGTAACTCCGTGCTCTCTGCGACTCTGCGTTGAACGAACCACCTTAAGATGCCCGAAAAAAAACTCACCCCAATGATGGCCCAGTACCAAGCCATCCGTCGCTCCCTCCCGGACGACATCCTACTCCTGTATCGCTTGGGTGACTTTTACGAAATGTTCTTCGAGGACGCTAAAATCGCCGCACCCATCCTCAACATCTCCCTCACCAAGCGCCACGACATCCCCATGGCCGGAGTCCCCCATCACGCCGCCACCGGGTACATCGCCAAGCTCGTCAAAGCCGGCAAACGCGTCGCCCTAGCCGAACAAACTTCCGAACCCAAACCCGGCCAACTCGTCGAACGCGAAATCGCGCAGATCATCTCAGCCTCCACCATCGACGACCTCACCCTCCTCGACGACACCAAGCACAACTACCTCGCCGCCGCCTGCCAATTTGGTTCCGGAAAAAAACTCCGCTACGGACTCGCCTGCGCCGACCACTCCACCGGCGAATTCTCCCTCGCCGAATTCACCGACCTCGACCTCCTCCGCGACGAAATCAACCGCCTCGCTCCCTCCGAACTCCTCATCCCCGACGACCAGCTGCAACAACTCGGTCAACTCCCTGGCTCCTTCCCCTACGACGCCTACGCATTCCTCAACGAGACCGCTCAACACACCCTCCTCGACCACTTCAAGGTGCAGTCCCTCAAAGGCTTTGGGTGCGCAGACATGGCCTCCGCGATCTGCGCCGGTGGAGCCGCCCTCCACTACCTCGTCCACCAACTCCGCCGCAACTGCGAACACCTCTCCACCCTCGCCGTGCGCGACCACAGCGAGCACGTCCTCATCGACACCGCCTCCCAGCTCAATCTCGACCTCGTGCAATCCCGCTCCGGCACCCAGCACACCCTTCTCGCCACCCTCGACCGCACCGCCACCCCCATGGGCGCGCGCAAGCTCCGTGACTGGGTCCTCCATCCCCTGCGCGACCTCGACACCCTCAACGACAGACTCGACACCGTCGAACAACTGCTCGCCGAACCCTACCTCCTCTCCAAGCTCCGCGAATCCCTCAAAGACATTCGCGACATCGAGCGCACCACCGGCCGTCTCTCCCAAGGCAGCGGCAACCCCCGCGATCTCAAAACCCTCGCCACCTCCCTCGAACGCGTCCCAGCTCTTCGCGAAGACCTCGAGGCCTTAGGAAAAGACACCTCTCAAATTTCCCATCTCAAAACCCAAATCCAAGAGTTCCCCGAACTCACCGAACTCCTCGCCAACGCCCTCGGAGACGAACCACCGGCCTCACCCAAAGACGGAAACCTCATTCGCGACGGCTACTCCGCCGAGCTCGACGAACTTCGCTCCGCCTCCCGCGAAGGAAAGAACTGGCTCGCCGAACTGCAAGAAACCGAACGTAGACGCACCGGCATCGACAACCTCAAAATCAAGTTCAACAATGTCTTCGGCTACTTTCTCGAAGTCTCGAAAGGCAAAGTCGACAAAGTCCCCGAGGACTACCAGCGCAAGCAAACCATGGCCAACGCCGAGCGCTACATCACCCCCGCCCTCAAGGAGATGGAGCAGAAGATCCTCGGCTCCGACGAGCGCGCCAAAGCCCTCGAATACGACCTCTTCGTCCACCTGCGCAAACAAGTCTGCGAGCACCTCGCCCCTCTGCAGCAAACCGCCGACGCCCTCGCCACCCTCGACGTCCTCCTTTCCTTTGCCGAGACTGCGCAACTCCACCAACACACCCGCCCCCACCTCACCACCGACCGCAGCCTCCACCTCACCAACGCGCGCCACCCCGTCCTCGAACAAACTCTCATCGAAGAAAAATTCGTTCCCAACGACACCTCCATGGACCCCGAGACCGGCCGTCTCCACATCCTCACCGGCCCCAACATGGCCGGAAAGTCCACCTACATCCGCCAAGTCGCCCTCGTCACCCTCATGGCCCAAATCGGAGCCTACGTCCCCGCCGAAAAAGCCACCATCGGCCTCGTCGACAAAATCTTCTGCCGCGTCGGCGCCTCCGACGACCTCTCGCAGGGACAGTCCACCTTCATGGTCGAGATGAACGAGACCGCCCTCATCGTCAACAACGCCACCGCCGACTCCCTCGTCATCCTCGACGAAATCGGCCGCGGCACCGCCACCTTCGACGGACTCTCCATCGCCTGGGCCGTCGCCGAACACCTGCACGACAGCACCCAATCGCGCACCCTCTTCGCCACCCACTACCACGAGCTCTGTGACCTCGCCGCCAGCAAAGAAGCGGTCGAGAACCACAACGTCGCCGTCCGCGAGTGGAACGAAGACATCATCTTCCTCCGCAAAATCCAACCCGGCCCCGCCGACAAAAGCTACGGTATCCAAGTCGCCCGCCTCGCCGGCCTCCCTCAACCCATCATCGCCCGCGCCACCGAAATCCTCAGCCACCTCGAGCTCAACTCCCAAAAGCCCGAAAAATCAAACAAGCCCACCAACCCCAAGGCCAAAAACACCCGCGACACCCACGACAACCTCCCCCAAGCCAACAATCCCCAGATGGACCTCTTTGGCTAGATACCCGCCTCAATCACAATTCACTCCTCTTTCACAAACTTGAGATATTGCTCCCAATCATATTCAGTCACCCCATGTCCCCCAGACCGAATGTGATAACGAATCGTTTTCCCAACAGACTGATCAACGGCGGGAAGCTCTTCCACTCCCAAACCTTCTTTCCCGAAAAGTAAGAAGGCGGGTTCCGCAAATTTGGCGGAAAGAAACTCCCCCTTGGGATCCGACCACCGGTCCTTCACCGCACTCGCAATATAGACCGGTCGCGGCGCAATCAGTGCCAAAAGCTGATGCTGATCAACGGGTAAAGAAGCCTCGTTATCATTATATTGCAGGAAACTATCCGCGAACCAGTGAGGAAAAACAGTGTTGATTCGGGACACCGTCTCTCCAAATGCACGACGACTCAAAGCCGCACCACCGCATCCCGATTGATTCGAAATCACAAACGCAAAGCGATGGTCGGAAGCACCCGCCCACAGAGCAGCCTTTCCCAAACGCGAAAAACCAAAGACTCCAATATCTCGCCCGTCGATATCACTCCTCGCAGAAAGATAGTCCAGTCCCCGACTCAAACCCCAGGCCCACGTTGCCAACGTTCCCCATTCGTTCGCTGCCGGTTTTCCAAAAACCGCATGAACTCCGTTGCCAAAGCCATCGTCAAAATCAGGATCGATGTCGCCACAGTATATCGTGGCGAAGGCAACCCCCTGCTCCACAATCCTCTCAATAGGCCAACGTCCCGCATGCTTTCCCCTGCCTTCGTCACGAGCCTGATTGTTCTCAGAATGCCCCTGGCGGCTTGCTGGAACCCAAGACTTGGTCAGCGAAATCCGCGGATCGGAATGGATAGTATGGTTTCCTTCAAAATTCAGACCCAGAATAACAGGCACCGGCTTCGAAACGTGATTGGGACGGACAAGGAGAAGATTCAGCTGAATTCCTTCTGCGACCAAAGCCACTTCGCGCAAGGTTGCCTTCCCATTCAGAAAATCAGGAATCACCGTTCCTTCTTCACCTACTAACTTTACCTTTTTTGCTTTGTTTGGAACCCGCCCGTAGACATCCCCTGCGAAGAGATCCAAAATCTCCGAACGACGCTCATTCCAATCCGCAACTGTCTTTATTGTCGAGCCATCATCCTCACTGAACAAGGCTGGCAAAGTATAGGCTGGAACCTTTTGCTCGTCTTCGTTCTTCCCCTGCGCGGAGAGTAATCCCACTCGGAAGACGAGCAATGCGAGAACGTAAAATGAAATCCTGAATGCCACTCTTTCACTCTCCGATCCACTTCACCCCATACTCATTCGTCGGATCGCGATAGATCGAATGCAAATGGTCCAACGGATCGCCGCCCAAGTTCTGCCCCGCGTATTCGATAATCAAACCTGGCCCGAAAATATGAAACGAGGCATCACTACCCGGCACATGTGGCCCCTGCCAGAGAAATACCGTCTCATCCAGCTGTGCTTCAATTTCAGCCAAACGGGCAAAATAGGAATTCTTCGGCAAGTCGTCGATCCACAAGGATACCAACTTCAAAAGAAGTCCCCGCTGCTCTTGAGTCAAAGTTTCACAAGACAATCCTCGCTGCTTTGGCTTTTTGCCATCGGCCCCTGGCCCGGCCTCCATACGCCCCCTTTTCTTTCCCTGAATCGCTTCCTTTTTCTGATCTTCAGATAAACTCGCCATCAGGGCATAGGCAGCTTCCGTCTCCGCCCCCATGGGGACAATTTCTTCCTCTCCCAAAGTAAAGCGATGAGGCTGAGTCCCGATGAACGAAGGCGACATCGACACCTGCTCCCCCACAATCGTCAGGTTAAAGGCAATGTGATGACCATCTAACTGAACCGCCCATGGCTCCGTCTTCGATGGCGTCCCAAAGACTGCAATCCAAAAATTAGCGGTCCCAAAACCGCCTCGGCGATTCGCCTGCTCCTTCGACCTTAACAAAAGGTCATCTGCTAGCATCACATTGCGAGCCATCAAATAACCCTCCTTGCTCAACACCGTCGATAGAAAGGCGCTGGCTCCTTCCAGCTGCTCTTTGGTCAAATCACCCAAGCGTAAACCGCCATCATCCGCCTTCGTTGGAACATTCGTCCATTTCTGTCGCTCTGGATCATCGAGAGGAAGCAATGCCTGTACTCGCTCTTCGGGAGTCAAAGACTTCAGAAAGCTCTCCGCGGCCGCCACCATCTCCTCAGGAGTGTGATTCGTCTGGACTGGTGCCGCGGCGGCAAAGACTTCACCCGCCAAAGTGAGAGCTTGATATGTTTTAGCGAGAAGAGGACTTCCGAAGAGCATCAGTCCGGCAAGAACGAGAGTTTTTAATTTCATTTCAACATCTAGCCTATCCATTTCAGGACATCTGCAAAGAACAGAAGACCGTTTTGAAACCACCAAAGCAGGGTATTCTCCCTAAATTCATAAAACTTTCCTCACCACAGAAAACTCCGTAATGCTGATAAATTGGTGATTTTCCCACCGATCGCATTCAAAAATAAGAGAATTGGCTCGACATTAGTTAAGTTTTATAAAATATTTAACGAGCCAAACCACTCGACTCTTATGCGCCTTATTCTTTCACTCTTGGTAACTTCCTGCCTCCTCGTTTCCTGCATCCCGGAAGGCACCGCACCACAGTCGAATGTAGGCCCCGCTCCCAGCAATTCCTCAAGCCCAGCTTCTCCAAGCTTAGTCGAAGATCGACTCAAGACTCAAAACGACCGCATTGGACGCCTCGAAACCGAGCTCCACGAGATGCGCCTTCTCTTTACCAATCAACTCAAACGGATTGAAGAAGTCGCCAACCGCCCAATATCACAAGCTGCCACCGCCTATCAACCTCAACAGCAGTCCCCACAGCAAGTGGTTATCATGCCGAACAATCCTGTGGTAACTCACCGCTGGGACGAGGCCCCTCAACAACGACTCGGCGCCTCCAATCAAACTCGCGCCCATAGCATCAGCAGCGGCGACACACTTTCCGAGATCGCAGAAGCCTATGGAATCTCCGTAAGCTCCCTCCTCACAGCTAACCCCGGCACCGACCCTCTCCGACTGCGTATCGGCAAAAGGTTGACCATTCCCAGTGCCTCTCAAGCGGCCCAATTCACCGCCCAAGCTCAAGCCCGTGCCCGCAGCTACACTGTGCAGTCGGGAGACACCCTCTCTCAAATTGCCGAACGCTACGGGCTTGGTCTCAGCCAACTGATGTCCGCCAACCCAGGCATCGATCCCGCTCGGATGAGGGTTGGCAAAAGACTGAACATCCCGAGCACTTACTCAAGCCCAGCCAACAACCAGCAGCCCGCTGGTTACGCTTCCCCGCCGTTGCGCTCCATTCAGCGCGAACCTCAGGCAACTCCTCAATCGCAACTTACGCCACAATATAAGTCCGCTCCTACTCCTCCACAGCCTCAAGCACCTTCTCACAAGATGCTCATCAAGATTCCCAAAAACACCTCCTTTGGCGAAATCGCTGAGAAAGTGGGCACCGACGTCGACACCCTTAATCAGCTCAATCACTGCGCTCTCTCTGCCACTTCTCGCATCCCAGCGAACGGCACCCTCTACGTGCCTGCTCCCGCCCCAGCAGCACGATAGGAAGAGAGCGAGGCTTTGCCCTTGTCACAAATTCGTCGCACGCGACAGTGGGCCCGATGGAAACGATGGAACGGCTCGACCTCGAACTGACAACCCGCCGCAAGGTCATGCTGGTCTGCTTCGCACTCGCGACGGTCCTCCTGATCCCAGCCCACCAATTCCTCGCCGGTGGAGTTTTCGCATTGGTTGCTTCATGGCTCATCGGCACTGATCCCGAGGCCAAACTGCGCCGTCGCATGGGAGTGATGATGGGGCTCGTAGTCTTCTTAGCCGCTCTCGATATCAACCCCTCTCTCTCTAACGAAAACTTCCTCGTTCTCTCCATCGCCTTCACCCTCGCCATCGTTGCGCCCGCCCTCGTGCTCCATTTCAGCGGCGACAAAGGCCTCATCCGCTTCCGCTTCTGGCCCGTGCATTGGCGCAAGCAAGACCTCATCTACACCATTCTCTCCATCCCCCTCGCTTGGGTCGTCCTCAAATCCTACGAGTGGGGTAACCGCGAGTTCTTCGACAACGAACTCTTCCGCCAATGGGCCATGCCCGCCGAAGCCGACGATAAAGAAATCCGCCGCCTCTTCATTGGCATCAACATGGTTGGTATCTGGGACGAGCTCTTTTTCGTCAACACCTGCTTCGCAGTCCTCCGTAGCCTCTTTCGCTACCGCACCGCCAACCTACTCCAAGCTGTCCTTTACACCGCCGTCCTCTTCGACATGGCCTTCGTCGGCTGCGGCTTCTTCGTCGTCTTTCTCTTCGCCTGGACCCAAGGAGCCATGTTCGAAAAATCGGAAAGCCTCCTCTGGGTGCTCATCGTACACCTCATCGTCGACTACTTCCTCGTCGCCTTCATCGTGCAAAGCTACTACCCCGACTACGGGTTAGACTTTCTCTGGCGCAAAGGCTTCTAAAGTTCTCCCGTAGCTGAATTGGTGACAATTCTGGCAGAGTTGACCCCAAGAATATCTACCCCGCCCGAGTTGTCACCAACTCGGCTACGCAGAATCTCAATCCTCCAAATCCAGCTCCGGCTTAAAGTCCGCCGCGTGATACGAACTCCGCACCAACGGACCACTCGCCACGTGTCGGAAGCCCTTGCTCTCCGCAATCGTCTTCCACTCCGCAAACTTCTCGGGAGTGACATACTCCACCACTGGCAAATGCATCGGCGTCGGCCGCAAATACTGACCTAAGGTCAAAACCGTCACATCCGCCGCACGGAGGTCATCCATCGCTTGCTCGATTTCTTCATCACGCTCACCCAACCCAAGCATAATTCCACTCTTGGTCGCCACCTTACCCGGAGCCATCTCCTTCGCCTTTTTCAAGACCGCCAAAGAACGATCATACTGAGCCCGACTCCGCACCAACGGAGTCAAGCGACGAACCGTCTCAAGGTTATGATTAAAAATCTGCGGCTTGGCGCGCATCACCATCTCCAGCGCCCAATCCTTATCGTTAAAGTCCGGCACCAGAACCTCAATCGTAATCCCTGGGTTCACCTCGCGCACCGCCTCAATTGTCTTTTCAAAATGCTCCGCACCCCCGTCTTCGAGGTCATCGCGCGCCACCGCCGTAATGACGACGTGATTCAGCTTCATCCGCTTCGTCGCCTCCGCCACCCGCTGGGGCTCATCTTCCTCCAGCGCATCCGGCTTCGCCGTCTTCACAGCACAGAATCCACAAGCACGAGTGCACTTCTCACCCGCAATCATAAAGGTCGCCGTTCCCTGCCCCCAGCACTCCCAGCGGTTTGGGCACTGCGCCTCCTCACAAACGGTCACCAGATTCAGATCCTTCACCATCGACTTGGTATCCCAGAAGACAGGATTATTCGGTAGCTTCACCCGAATCCAATCTGGTTTCTTATCCAAGTGCAGACTCGCATCCATCCGCATGCGAGGACCGAAATCCCCCGGACGAAGTCCTTTTTTCCCACTGGCTCCAGCGCAACCGCTCATGGGCGGAAACTTACCCCCATCCCCAGCAGAGGCAACCCCCAAAAGCCGTCCTCTCCTCGAAAGAAACACCAAAATTCGTCCCGTCCAACCAAGTCTCTCTCCAAAACTCAAAAAACACACCGGTCCGTCCTCTGTGTTCACTCTGCGACCTCTGCGACTCTGCGGTGAACCCATACTAGTCGGGCAACTTATCCCCAAACTTTACCATTCCATGACAACTCCCCCTCCTTCAAAATGCTTTCCTCTTTCATCATGAAA
Source organism: Roseibacillus sp. (assembly GCA_051251855.1). Lineage (GTDB taxonomy): Bacteria > Verrucomicrobiota > Verrucomicrobiia > Verrucomicrobiales > Akkermansiaceae > Roseibacillus. Next base: position 517,232 of record JBPOGI010000003.1, on the reverse strand, counting down.
ACACTCTTCACCCTCTTCCTGCTCCTTCTCACCACCCAGGCGCAGGAGCCCCCCTCCCTCGAAGACTCCTTTCGTGAAGCCCTCTACTCCGAAGAAGTCGACGGCGACCCAGAAGCCGCCCTCGAGAGCTACCGCAAGCTCAGCGATAAATTCCAAAAGCAACGCCAACTCGCCGCCCGCACCCTCTACCGCCAAGCCGAATGCCTCCGCAAGCTCGACCGCACCGACGAAGCCATCACCACCTACCAAACCCTCCTCACCCGCTACCCCGAAGACAAGAACCTCACCAAACTCGCGCAAGAAAACCTCACCGCCCTGGGCCAAGAGCCCGCTTCTCCCTCCAATCCCGATTCCCCCGCCCCCATCGACCCCCAAGATCAAAAAATCGCCGAACTCAAAAAGCTCCTCGCCGAAAGTCCTGACCTCCTCAACACCGGCCCTCTTCAGTTAGCAGCCCAGAAAAGCCAACTCAAAGTCGCCGCCTTCCTCCTTGATGCTGGCGCCGATGTCTCGCGAATCAACGGTAACAGAACACCTCTGCAAGAGGCTGCCCACAATGGTCACAGGGCGATGTGCGAGCTTCTTATCAAACGGGGAGCTAATCTCGAACAAGAAGGCCCGCAAGCTCTCGACTATGCTTTGGGACAAGGCCACCAATCCATCATCGATTACCTCCTTTCCCTTGGACTCATTCCCTACTCATCTCATCTTACCAAAGCCATCCAGTCCTCAAATGGCCAGAAGAGTCTCTCCCAGCTTCTTAACGCCCTCCCAAAATCCCAAAAACCAGCAATCATCAACCCCGTTCTCGAAGCGCCTCCTCTCCTGGCCACTCTCGATTCCAATCAAAAAAAGTTCCCCCTTCTCGAGCTCCTCCTCGAACACGGAGCCAACCCTGACCACACATTAACGGTCACCCTTCCGCATTCTTACGACAGTCAAAAGTTTCAGATCTCTCCTCTTGCTTACCTGCTAGAGACCCTCAAAGACCAAAAAGAGCAAGGCACCAAGTTCGCAAAAATTGAGGCACTCCTCGCAGCGGGAGCGGACCCAAATCTAAAATCAGGCTCAAATCGTTTGTCGCCTCTGGCCCAAGCCTTGAATTTCCTCACCCAAGACGAACAAAAAGAAATAGCCAACAAAGCTACCCAAACCCTACTCCGGTCCGGAGCCGACTGGAACAAAGCGGAACCCACCATTCTCGCGCGCGCCATCGAACTCGGATCTCAAAAGTGGTTCGACAACATGATTCAAGCCGGAGTCCTCGAAACGCTCCCAAAAGATGCCAAGCAATTAGCCATCGACAACGCAGTCAAGGCCGCCAACCCAAACGCCCTCAAAACCCTCATCGACCACGGCCTTGTCCCTTATAAAAGCGCCACCCACAACCTTATCCAAAATCTCTTTTGCCGATATTCGAAAAATTCGAAGTCGTTTGGCCTGCGAGAGGACGCACAGAAAATTCTCACATGCCTCGAGCAAGTTTTAGCTACCAACCCCGATCTCAACTATCAGTCTTCCTCCTTTCAAGTTTCAGGAAAAGAGACTCGAGAAAAGCATACTCCCCTCCAGTTCCTCGCTCAATACGGCTTTCATTATTCCAACGGTCAGCAAACAGCCCTTCATATCTTGAACCAGCTTTTAAAAGCCGGTGCAGACCCCAATTTCGGCCCAATCATTTCCCTATCAAGTAGACCTCCAAGTTCTAACTTTACTCCCTTTGCGGGCGAACCTCTTGCCCTTTTTCTTTCAAGAGACGATCGAGACTCCACCTACGAAGCGAAAGCCATTCAAATTCTTCTCCAGGCTGGAGCCAATCCCGAAGTCGTCAAACACTTGGAGAAAAGAGATTATTTTGGTCGTGAAAATCAAATTCCAAACGCCCTCTCTGAATGCTTCCACCACCTCTGGCAAGCCGCTCACTTTGACCCCTCCAACAACCCTCATCGCCCCAACGGTCTCTGGCTCTCCCAAGGATTCACCTCCCTCCAGACCGACCAAGAACCCATCTTCCGCTGCCTCCTCTCCAAAGAAAGCGCCTCCGTTCCAACCACTCTCAAAGATTTCCTCCATCGAGCCAATCAAGAAAGAGATCGCCTATTTAATTTCTCCGGCGACCAACCCCTTCTCGTCTACCGCCTCAACGAAGCCGAGCCTACCTCCATTCTCTTCCGCGAACACCTTGCCTCTGGCCAAGACTTCGCCCTCCAATGGGGCGACATCATCGAAATTCCCAGCCGCCACATCGATTCCAAACGTCCTAAAGACGAAGTCACCATCTTCCTCCAAGCCCCTCGCCCCATCGACCTTGCCATTACCCTCGGCGACAATCAAATCCTCACTAACACGAACAATCCGACAGGCCCAATTTTCCGCTACCAACCCAAATCTTCTCGATACTCAACGGAAAGGGTTCGCATTGCTACTGGCATTGCCCCTCTCTTTCTAAACAACTGCATACTCCTTCGTCCCAACCCCGATACCGGAAAACTCGTCCCCATCGACTCCACTCATGTCGTCTCAGGTGATCGTATCCACTTCCACGTGCATACGCCCCAACCTGGACCGGTCATCCCCAAGAGCAACACAGGTCGAATCTGCCAAAGCCTTGAGGGTCCCTTCTGGGAAATCAGCTCAGAAAAATTTAGCTCCATGAGCTTCAGCTTATCAGAAATGGTAAATTGGCTTCCCCACGATGGAAGAGCCGCCGTGTTTCTGGCCTTGCTTCAACCTCATGGAATCCCCCTTCAGCCCATCGATTGGAAGAAGGCTCACGTCCTCTTTCATCAGGGCGTAAATCAGCCTCATGGAAAGAAAATGAAACATTTCTCCCTTGAAGAATTTTTTCTCACTTCTCCTCCTCAAATCGATCCGAACGCCAGCTTCGTACTAGTCCTTCCACCCGCCCAAGAAGACTCACCCTTCCCCGATCGGCTCAATGAAATCTTCACCGAAACGCTCTCAACGCCATGGTCTCTCAAGATTGGGATGCAAGACCCCGTTCAACACCAATGGACTCCTCGCTTCCCGGACTTCACTCGCGAAGAGAACCGAATCATCTGGCAAGCCCCTCCCCTCGACCAACAAGATTCGCCAGCCCTTCCTCTCACCCTTGACTTAGTTACGGCTCAGCTAGAAACCCCAAGAGATTGGAAAAACATCACCCTCTTCCCCTCCCAAAAGCTCATTCGTATCAACCCATACGAAAAAGGCGAAGGCCCTCCTCAAAAGCCGTCAGCAAGATGAGTCCCCACGCCACCCAAGCAAGTAAACTAAGATGCTGCGCCGCCTCGCCATCCCCCTCCTCTTTCTCGCTCCGGTTCTCATCCTTGGCTCCCTTTCCCTACGCCTCTTCCAGAACGAGAGAGTCGCCATCGAAACCAGCTACCGCGAGCAAGCGCAAGCTTGGGTCGACGCCGCTCACGAAAGTCTCTTCTACCCCACCCGTGCCGACAACGCCGTCGCCCTCCACGTCCGCTATCCCATCACCCCTCCCACTATCGAACACGAACTCGTTCAAGCCTACCACGAAGCTCGCGAACTCCCTCCCAAGAAGGGCGTCTACGACCTCCAGGTGCTCTTGATTAAAGCGGGCATCTCAGAAGTTTACACCACCTCCGGCCAACACCTCCCCACCCTCATCACCTACCACCTCGTCCTCCTCCTTGAGCGGCAACCCACCCCCGAAACCACCGCTCTGTTCCTCAAAAACCTCCACCAACACCCCACCGAACTCACCCCTCTTCTTCTCGAAAAATCAAAACCATTTCTGCAAAAGCCCGACCCTCAACTTCTTCAAGAAATCTCCTCCCAAATCCCAATCTACGAAAAACTTCGTAGTCTTTCCACCTACCCCCAAGGCAAGGTCGATGATTGGCCCAAAGACGGAGACCAAGCTCGTTTTACCGAGGATGGAGTTACCGTGATCTCCACAAAGCTTCTCGCCGAGGAGATTCGACATCGTATCGAAGTCTCCCCTCCCCCAGAATGGCTCACCTATCTCTGGGAAGGAGACCTCAACCCTTCCGGAGGAATACGCTATTTTTCGTGGGATCGTTCCCCTAACAGATTCAATTTTAAGAAGGCGATCGCTCAGAAACGAACGGAAAACTTCACCCTCTCTGCCTACCCTGACGATAGCTTCATCCAAACCTCCATCAACGAACGCCTCTCTCGCCTCAAGTTGATTCTTCTCTTCACCGTTCTCCTCACCGCCCTTGCCTCCACCATCGCCTACCTCACCCTCCGCAAACAACAGCAACTTTCCGCCCTGCAATCCGACTTCGTCGCCAGCGTCTCCCATGAACTCCGCACCCCCATCACCTCCATCCGCCTCCTCTCCGAACGCCTCCAAAAGGAAACTCTCCCAGCTGAAAAATCGGACCAATACCACCGTCTCATCTCCAACGAGAGCCAACGCCTCGGCAATCTCGTCGAAAACATCCTCGACTTCTCGCGCATCGAAAAAGGCCGCAAACTCTACCACTTCGAGCCCACCGACCTCTCCGCGCTCCTCGCCGAAACCCTTCAACTCATCCAACCCAACCTCGACCAAAAGAAGCACACCCTCACCACCAACATCGACCTCCCCACGGACTTCTCACCCAATCTCGATTCCCTCGCCATCCGCCAACTCCTCCTCAACCTCCTCGACAACGCCCTCAAATTCACCCCCGCCCCCGGAATCATCGCCCTCGCAGCCACCACAAGCCCAGACACCCTCAAGCTTATCATCACCGACACCGGCCCAGGCATCCCCGCTTCTGAACGCACCAAAGTTTTCCAACGCTTCTATCGTCGCGACCGCAACACCGAAGTCACCGGCACCGGCATTGGTCTCAGTCTGGTCCAACACATCGTGCAAGCCCACAAAGGCACCATCACTATCACCGACAACCCTGATCAAAAAACAGGAACCCGCCTCACCATCAACCTTCCCCTCAAAGAAAAAACCTAAAAACCAAAGCTACGAATCGAAGTTCCTTTCTCTCTTCACCTTCTGTTCAAAAATAAACATCCAACCCCGACTTCGCTTCCTTTGTTGCCTTCTGCCGTGCCCCGCAGAGCGGTGGTTCAAATCTCAAAAAAACACATCAGTCCGTCCTCCGCGTTCACTCCGCGTCCTCTGCGACTCTGCGTTGAAAATCACACTAGTCCGTACACCCAGCCTCGTCCTCCTTACCTCCTGTTCAAATAATCCCGCATGAAGTCTCACTCCGCCCGCATCCTTCTCGTCGAAGACGAAACCCCGCTCCGCATCGGCCTCACTGATGCCCTCGAAGCCGAAGGACACCGCGTCATCCCCGCTGCCGACGGCGAACAAGGCCTCACCCTCGCCCTCACCGAATCCCCCGACCTCATCCTTCTCGACCTCATGCTCCCCAAGCTCGACGGCTTCGCCATTTGTCGCGAAATCCGTAAGCGCAAAGACCCCGTCCCCATCCTCATGCTCACCGCCCGCGGCCTCGTCAATGACCGGGTCAATGGCCTCGACGCCGGAGCTGACGACTACCTCGTCAAACCCTTTAGCCTCTCCGAACTCACCGCCCGGGTTCGCGCCCTTCTCCGCCGTCTCGACATTCCCGACTCTCCATCCACCCTCACCCTCGGAAACATCGCCATCGACTTTGCCTCTCAAACTTGTCTCAAAGACGAACAGCCTCTCGCTCTCACCCACAAAGAACTCGGCATCCTTCAACTCCTTGCCGAAACACCCAACCAGCCCGTCAGCCGCGAAACCTTTCTGGACCGCGTCTGGTCCTATGGCTCCTTTCCTACTACTCGCACCGTAGACAATCACATCGCCACTCTTCGCAAAAAAATAGAAACCGACCCCGCTCAACCACAACATCTTCTCACCGCTCCAGGCATCGGCTATCAACTCCACCTCACCAAAAGCCACTCTCCCAGCCCATGAAGCGGACTATCATTTAGGGTTTGAAAAAGAGACTCCTAAACTTAGCCTGTCAGAAATGAGCTCTCTTTACCCCTCTCGGACTCCGAAGCTTTTTACGATCCTCGCCCTCTCCCTAACGCTCATGATCCTCAAGGCTTCCGCAGAGGCTCGCGTCTTCTTACTCGCCGGCCAGTCAAACATGTCTGGCGCAGGTCTCTTTGACCAACTGAGTAAGTCCGAACAAAAACCACCCGAAGGCGTTCAAATTTGGAACAAAGGCCAATGGCAAGACATCGGTCCCGGAGTATCTGCCAACGAAGGACGCTTCGGCCCTGAACTCTCCTTTGGTCGCGCGATGCGCAAAGCCTATCCCGACGACAACATCTATCTCATCAAAACAGCTGCCGGAGGCACCTCCCTGCACAAGCATTGGAAAATAGAGGACGGAAAGGGCCCCATGCTGAGAAGATTTCTCACCACAGCCAAAGCCGCACTTGAAAACTTGGACGACAGCAAAGTCAAATACACCATCGGCGGCATGCTCTGGATGCAGGGCGAAAGCGATGCCGACCAAGGTATGGGTGCTGAATATGAGGACAGCCTCAAGGACTTCATCAAAGAAATGCGAAGTGAATTCAAGGAACGGGAAATGCCCTTTGTGATGGGTCGTATTCTCCCCACCTTCGACAAACCCGCAGGCAATGGCCCTCTCGTTCGGGCGGCCCTAGAAACCATCGCCCAAGAAGATGAGAATGCCGCCTGCTTCGACACCGATGACTTTGACCGTATCAACAAGGGGCACTACAACCACGACGGCCAAATCGAATTGGGCGAAACCTTTGCGAAACATCTTCTCAGCCTCGTAAATGAGAAAAGCTAACGAAGTCGTCCCTCCTCAATCCTTCTCCGAATCGCCGGCTTCGAAATCTACTCGCTCAATCGTAGCGGTCTCGCGCAACTTTTCCGCCAGCACCCGCAAAGCCGCCTGCCTCTTCTCCAACACATAGCGATTGCTGAGTTCTTCAGCCACCTCTTCCAAAGCCGGCGCTTCCCCCCCTCGCCGCTCGGTCACCTTTACCAAATGAAGAGCATGCTCGTAGCTAATCACCGGCGAAATCTCCCCGACCTGCATCGAGAAAAGAATAGTCTCAAAGGGATTCGTCGGCCGGTCCAACGGAACCCAACCTAGATCGATATCTTTGCTCGACTTCTCGGTCGCCGTCTTGGCCAACTCCGCAAAGTCCTCTCCCGCCAAAGCGCGATTCCGCTGCTCCGTCATTTCTTCCAGCAAGGCACGCTGATCGTCATGCCCGTCAATCATTCGAATTAGGTGCAAACAATGCGCCTCCGGCAATGAACGATACTCTTTTCTACGAGATTCATAGTAGCTCGCTAACTCCTCTTGGCTGGGCGCCGTGACCACCGGAAGATGCTCTCCCATGAACCTCTCCATGCGTAAGTTCGCCATCACCTCTTCGCGCAAGTTGTCGCGCTCAGCTTCCAACATCTCCCATGAAGCCCCATGCTCGCGATAGAGCTTGATCATCTCTTCGAGGGCCGCAGTGACCTCGCCCTCATCTAAGTTCTGATGATTCTTCTCCGCTTCCTGCGCAATCAGAATGGAATCAATGACCTCTTCTTCCGCCTCTTTGCTAAATTCATCATCTCGCTCACAACAAGAAACCTGCGTGCGAAGCTCCGCCTCCGACTTGATGCGAGAGAAAGCCTCCTCAAACAGATTCGGATTAACGAGCTCACCGTTCACTCGGATCACAAGGACCTCCTTTCCATACTCAAAGTACTGAGCCGCGCCGCCTCCAAGACCGCTTGAGAGTTTTCTTTCATCACTGTTTCTAAACGTCCCTCAACTCCTTCGTATTACGAGCACAATCACTTTCCTGATAGGGACCAGAATGGATAGGATTCAAGAATAGGAGTCTTAGTTAAAAAAATCCACCCGACTAACCCCGCACAGCTGCCACCGCCGCCTTCATATCCGGAGCCTTAAATGTCGAAGACCCCGCCACCAAAACATTCGCTCCCGCTTCTCGACACAACACCGAGGTTTCGACGTCGACTCCACCATCCACTTGGATGTGGTAACTCAACCCCTTTTCCTTACGAAGAGCCGCCGCCTGCTCCACTTTGGCCATGATTTCTGGCATGAACGCCTGCCCGCCAAACCCAGGCACCACCGTCATGCAAAGCAGCATGTCGATCTGCTCCAAAAAAGGCTCCACCGCCGAAAAGGGGGTCGCAGGATTCAAGGCCAGTCCCGCCTTCACCCCCGCAGCCCGAATCGCGCTCAAAGTCGCCGCCACCTCGTGATCCGCCTCGTCCTCGACGTGCACGGTCACCATATCGGCCCCCGCCTTCACAAATCGCGCCAAATAGTGGTCAGGCCGCTTGATCATGAGGTGCACATCTAGAAAAACATCGTTGGTCGCATGCACCGTTTCCACCATGGCAGGTCCAAATGAGATATTATCGACGAAATTTCCGTCCATAATGTCGAGATGAAGCCAATCCCCGCCTGCATTGATGGCTCGGGAAGTTTCTTCCGCCACCCGGCCAAAATCAGCCGCAAGCAGGGAAGGAGCGACGATTGTGTCTTGGAAAGTCCAATTCTTCATACCCAGAGGCATACGGGCGAATGCGAGATTTTGAAAATGAAAATTGGATTTCTGCCCCACTTCTGGCACTTCCTTGGCCGTGCTCGTAGATGCCCCGGCTAAATTAAACCTCTCCCTGCGTGTTTTTGGGAGACGACGTGATGGATTTCATAAGGTGGAAACTCTCATGACTCCGCTTCGGGGACTGAGTGATCAGCTGCATTTCGAGTCCGCAGACTCCTTTTCTCTCGAATGCGATGCCCCCGGCGTGCCCACCGATGGCACCAACCTCGTCACTCGCGCCGTGCGCGCCTTCGAGCAAGAAGCAGACGTCAAAGTCGGCTATAAAATCCGCCTCGAAAAGGCCATTCCACACGGCGCGGGACTCGGAGGAGGCTCCAGTGATGCCGCCGCTACCTTACTGGGCCTCAACGCCCTCTACGACGAGCCCATCGAGTTCAACAAACTTTCCAAAATCGGCGCCGACCTCGGTTCCGACGTTCCCTTCTTCTTCTTCGACGAAGCCTGCTGGTGTCGTGGCCGCGGCACTGATGTCGAAGCCGCTGGTATCGAGTGGAACGAGACCGTCCTCCTCTTCAAACCCGGCTTCCCCGTTTCCACCGAGCAAGCCTACCGCCGCTGGAAATTCTCCCGCGAGCACGCTGACATTCCCTATGGCCCTCAGGAATCTGCAGGTGTCAAGATGATGAACGACCTCGAAAGGCCAGTCTTTGAAAAGCATCTTTTCCTCGCCATCCTCAAGCGCAAGCTCCTCGCCACCGAAGGCGTGCAAGCCGCGATGATGAGCGGCTCTGGTTCCACCGTTTTCGCCGTTCTTGAAGAAGGCGTCGATGGTGACAAACTCGCCACCGAAATCAAATCCGCCACCGACCCCGACATGTGGACTTGGTGTGGCGAAGCGGGCTAAGCCAACTCTATGAGAGTAGCGTTACACGGTCTTCTCTGAAGAGCGGCAAAAGCGGACTTCATTTGGCAAGCAACCTGCGTGGTGAAAGACAACTGACGTCATGGCACGGGATACGAGAACACAGGCCAAGCGACTGCTAGGCAGCTTTAGCAATGAAGAGCGAAGGAGCATTCGCAAGACCTTGCTGGCTTTTGGTATCGCCTTGGCGGTGGTGGGAACCCCTTCCCTCTTGCAGTGGCCGCTTTACAAGGGGCTGGAACCTGCCGGTCAAATTTCACTGGGAATTCTTATCTTCGCCGCCTTGCTCTGGGTCATGGAAGCCATGCCTGCCTTCGCCGTGGGCGTCCTCGTCATCGGTCTACAAATCGCGCTTCTAGGCCTCCCTGGAGGAGTTCTTTTTGCGGAGGAAAACACGAAGGGCTGGACCACCTTCGTTGCACCTTGGGCCCAGCCCACGATGTGGCTCTTTATCGGCGGCTTTGTGCTCGCGCAGGCCTGCACCAAGACCGAATTGGATCGGTGGCTGGCAGGCATCCTCTTAGGTCATCTGACAGGGAGTCCCGCCAAGCTCATGGCCGGGATGATGGCTGTTACTTTTGTCTTCAGCATGTTCATGTCTAACACCGCGACCGCTGCCATGATGATGGCAATAGTTGCGCCACTTTTTCTCTCTTTACCCAAGGAGAGCCGCTTCGCGAAAGGAATGGTACTCTCAATCGCAGTGGCGGCCAACTTGGGAGGCATCGGCACCATTATTGGAACCCCGCCTAATGCCATCGTGGCAGCCCAGTTACCAGCAGATCAGAGACTGGATTTTTTCGAATGGATGCTGATGGCTCTTCCTCCCGCGCTTCTACTCTCAGTCCTAGGCTACCTCCTGATTTGGTGGGTTTGGATTCGCGGTGAAAAGACGGGAAAACTCTCCTTGGAGAAAATCGAAAAGCAATGCGCCCGCTCCAAGCGCCACCGACTCACGGTCATGATCGTGTTTTCCACTACGGTCGCGATGTGGATGGGAGAATCACTTTTTGGGGTCGCTGCCCCAGTCGTCTCCTTCATTCCCATCGTGGCTCTCGCGGTCGCCGGCGTGATTGATTCCGAAGATATCCGCGCCTTACCATGGGATGTCCTCCTCCTTCTCGCGGGTGGACTCTCATTGGGAGTAGGGGTGCAAGAAAGCGGGCTCGCCGAGTGGTTGGCGGGCAAAGTTCCCGGCACTCTGGGAGGACTCGCGATGGCGATGGCCTTCGGTACCATCGCCGTGGTTCTTTCCAACCTCATGAGCAACACCGCCACCGCCGCGATGCTGGTGCCGCTGGCGATTAGTATTGCTCCCCATGAAAACGTGCCTCTCGTACTCCTAGCGATTGCCCTTTCCTGCTCCATGGCTATGGCATTGCCGATCTCGACTCCCCCCAATGCCATTGTCTACGGCTCTGACCGGCTCCAAGCCCGCGACTTCCTGCTCCCCGGGCTCGTGATGGGCGCGGCGGCCCTCATCATGCCTCTCTGGCTGAGTTTAACAGGAATCTAACGAGACCCTCTTTTTGCAGTAGGAAAAAGAAGACGGCGCAGGCACACTCCTGCCATGGCAGAAATAGGCGACCGAGTAGAACTCACCGTAATGCGAGAAGCCCCAATGGGAGTCTTCCTCGACGCCGGTCGACATCTCGGTGACATCCTTCTACCCAAATTGGAAGTCCCCAAAGGCACCCTCATGGGAAGCGAGATCGAAGTCTTCATCTACCGCGATTCCGAAGACCGCCCCATCGCCACCACCCGCTTTCCCAAGGTGATGCCCGGACAGTTCGGCTATCTCGAAGCAGTGCAATCCACCGACGTCGGTACCTTTCTCGACTGGGGACTCCCCAAAGACCTCCTCCTCCCCTTCCGCGAGCAAAAGGAACCCTGCGAAGTCGGCCGCTCCTACGTCGTCTATGTTCACGTCGATCCCGTCACCGAGCGTATCGTCGCCAGCCGCCGCCTCTCCAAATTTTTCAGCAAAGAAAAGCCACCCTACCTCGAAGGAGAAGCAGTCGAACTCATTCTCTATGGCAAGACCGAGCTCGGCTACAAAGCCATCATCAATCATGAGGCCTCCGGCGTCATCTACAACGACACCGTCTTCCGCCGCCTCCATGCTGGTGAAGAAACCACCGGCTACATCACCAAGATTCGTGACGATGGCAAAATCGATCTCTCCCTCTATCCCCCCAAAGAATACCTCGTCGAAGAACTGGAAGAGCGCTTGCTCAAGGAGCTCGAAGACCGCGGCGGCTTCTGGCACCTCTGCGACAAGAGCCCAGCCGAAGACATTTACAAAGCCCTTGGCGTCAGCAAAAAGGCCTTCAAGCGCGCCACTGGAGCGCTCTACAAACAGCGTAAAATCGTTCTCGGTAGTGACGGCATCTCTTTAGCTCCAAGAGGCTAGAGCGCTCATCTTTTTTCCAAAAACCTCCGAATCGCTTCTCTCTCGGGATGATGCTTCAGAAGTTTCCGGAGAGTTCGTCTCCCCTCTTCCACCTCACCTACTTCGAGCAGAGCCACCCCCTTCCCCTGCAACGCATCGGGATGGAGTGGCTCCAGCTTGAGCACCCGTTCGAACCACATCATCGCTTCGCGAGGGTCACGCAGCACACTTTGTGCAAGCGCCCCTCTTTCCATAGGCAAAGTTGTCTTAGCAGGAAAGCGCACCATTCCTTTCTCCAACACAGCCGTTGCCTCGCTCGCCGAACCACCATCAACCAGCAGCTTGCACAGCAAGAGATAGGGTTGCTCCGAGTTGAGCGTTTTCTTCTCTATCGCTTGGCGAAACATATGAATCGCCTCTCCCTCTTGACCCATTTTCAAGTAGATGCGCCCCGCATTGGTGGCAGCCAATCCCGACTCATTGTCAATGCCGAGTGCTTCATGATAAAGACCGAGCGACTCCTTCAACTTCCCCTTCTGTTCCAAAGCAACCGCCAGTTGTATGGGAGCTAAAAGACTGCGAGGATTAATAGCACGCTCACGAGAAAAAAGAGTCTCACTGTTTTTCCAATAACTTGTTTGCTTCCAAGTAGACCCAGCCAAAACAACAAACAACACGGAAGCAACTACAGGAGCAAATCCCGCAACGCTCTCACGAGTTCTCTTCACCAACCACTTCCAAACACCCACCAAATAGATCACCAACCCGAGATGAGGCAGATAGGCATAACGATCGGCGACATTGTAGAAGCTCACCGCAACAAGCCCACTCACCGGCAGCCAAAGCAGCAGAAACACCCCTGCACCGAGCAACACCAATCTCTCTCGCCGAGCGAACCAAGTGAGAACCAGAACGGCAGAAAATCCGACCACGGGAAACAGCCACTCCGTCAATCTCCCTTCCTGTGGATAAACCCAAAGGCGCTGTGGGAAAGGCCAGACGAAGGTTTGCGGATACCACCAGAGCACCCCAGGCATCAACATGAGACGGCGCGACAAGGGCATGGTCTGAGAAACATCAGCCAACCCACCCTTTTGCTGAAACCAAAGGGTCAAGGTTACGACAGCCAACGAGACAGCAAAGAAGGGAGCCACTTGAAACGCGATTTTCCTCAGAGACCTCCCCTCCCATTTCAGATCACCTCTCAGTAACTCCCGCAGTAACAGAATCAAAGGCAAAGGCACGACGCTGGGTTTTGCCATTGCCGCGAGCAGAAAAAGAAGGACCGCCAGCCACTGCCAAGCTCTTGCCTTCGCTCGCTCACGCCCTTCTTCCCACACCAGCCAAGACCACAGCAGAAACGCGCCACTCAACACGTCCTTACGCTCACTCACCCAAACAACACTCTGCACTCGCTGCGGATGAAAAGCCCAAATCAAAGCCGCCACCAATGCCATCTTGGCAGAGCCAAAGATCCTCTTGAGCAAAAGAAACAATCCCACCGCAGCAAGAGCATGCCAGAAGACATTTACCAAGTGGTGCCCTCCGGCCTGTTCGACTCCAAAGACTTCGATATCCACCATGTGGGACACCCAAGTCATGGGATGCCAAAGGTTCGTCTCTCCTGTCTCGGTTGCCGCCCACTTGAAACCATCAAGAGTCACCCCGTCAGCCAAAGCCGCATTTTGGGTGACATAGGCCGGATCGTCGTAGTTGATAAAGTCGAACCCAACCGTGCGCCCGAAGAGAAGGAACACCCCGCAAAAGACCATGAGGCCGAAAGATATTTTACAAGGATTCTTCACAGCTGTAACGATGAGAAGAAGCCCTTCTCGCGAGAAGAGCAGAGTCAGTCAACCACTGGAAAGCTCAGGGCGAGAAGCTCAAGCGACCGTTGCCATACGCCGCCGCTGCATAATGAGCGACAGAGAACCCATCACGAGAAGAAGGGCTGAAGGCTCAGGCACAGCCACAGAGAATCCTGTTGGATATTGCTCTTCCCAGTCGAGAGAAACGCCGGTGCCAACCGCTCGCGCAGTATCCACAGCATCATTAAAATTAAATCCAAAAGCAGGACGCAGAGCCGTCAAATCAAGGGGGGAAGCATTCAGGTCCACCACCACTGAATCTTGAAAGAGAAGACTGGTCCCTGTGAGAGTATCCGCGGCGGCCCTTCCGCTGTAGTCTAGGCCCATGACTCCGATATCGAGCCTCAGGAGATTACTCCCCATGTTGGTATAAGTCAGCTCGATGGCATTCATTACCCCAGGATCCGCTCCTGCCGTAGTATTATTGGAAACCTCCACCCTCAAGCCATCTGCACTTCCCCCCAAGTCAACCAGAGGACTCCAATTCCAAACTCCATCCAGAGGATCCGAGTCTGTACTCTCATCGTAGACGTTCAGATCATAGTCAATGTGTCCATTCGATGAAGCAGAATTAAGGTCCAATCCTACAAAGAGACTATCGTTTCCTACGGCACCTATGATGGCATCGGAATTCGATAGCCCGAATTGCAAATAGTGACCGCTGAGGGGGCCCGATTCCAAATTAGACTGAAAGGCAATCACCGCTGTTCGGAGGGTAGCACTGGCTCCTGTGGCCGACAGATTCATCACTGCATTTGGGTCAGTGCGAGTGAAGGCCCCCTGCGTATTCCGATCGGCAAAAATTCCAGCACTCCCATCATAAGGACCATCAAAGGACTGATTTGCGGAAGCAGAATAGCCTGGCGAAGCATTTCCGGAGCTGTTGATGAGAGCGGAACTTCGGGTATAGGTTCCGCCGCTGGTGGCAAAAGCATTGGTCCCGGTGCCACCCCACGCTGCGGCGTCATCACTTACGGTCCAATCGATCGCTCCTTGGCCATGGAGACTTCCAATCAAGGGAAAGAGGACAACTAAATTGAAAATTGGAGGAATTCTCATAAAGCTGCCACAATAAATTAAGTAAACCGTAATATCAACCAATTAAAAGGAGTGCCGCGCTCGTCTTCGAGGAAGAAGTATCCCTGAGAGCAAAAGCAAAACTATTGAACCAGGTTCGGGCACAGCAAGAAACTCACTCTCGTAGGCCGACGCCATTCGCTCGCCATGGATTAGCTGACCATCGGCGTCAAAGTGGATATTGTCGTGAAGAGGAATATCTGTAAGGGATCCCGTTGTCGTCAGGTAGGTCTGAGCATCGCCCAAATTCTCAAGAGCCTCATTCACCTGAGTGATATTCAAACGGGGAGTATTCCCCGTATTTCCAGGGTCGAAATTCTCGGAAATCAATCCCGTGACGCCTGTAAGCTCAGAGGATAAGTCCAGTCGGAGCTGATCGAACATGGCCTGAAAGTCGGCCTGATAGGTCAGCCCTGAATCAGATTCACCTTGGTGCCAGAAAAAGGTATTGAAATTGATATCAGTATAAGAAGGTGACAGAATCGTAATCTGCTCATTGAAAAATGAGATCATATCCTGATAGAGCAAGCCGTCATCGGGTCCCCATTGCGTAGCTAAAGATGTTCCAGGTGAGGTATACTTAAGAAGAGCAACGTCATTGCTGTGTAACTCGTCCAGCTTTCGTCCCAACGAGATTTCCGGCCCCATCATTCCCCATGTCGCGGGTCTCAGATCACCAAGCGATCCCGTGAGGTAGCGGTTGGGAGTACCCGAAAATGGATTCGCGTGTGCGTAGGCATATTGAATGCCGCTGTATGCATCCGCGTAAGAAGCATTGGCTGGCGAAAGCCCTCCCCCCTTTGAGGAATCACCATTATCGAAATAGTAGGAGTTGGATCCGTCCGCATTGGACTGACCAGCGAGGAAAAATAGCTCAAGGGTCTGCCCTTGGACGGGGACAAGACTGATCGAGCATGCAAGCAAAAGAAGCTTCATGAGAGGGGAATTGGTAAGTTGAGCTTAAGCGAAGAGCCCCCTAGCGACGGCGACGCACAAGAATCAACAAACTGGAGAAACCGAGCACCACAGCCGATGGCTCAGGTATGGCGATAATACCATCGTGTAGATCCCCTGAAGGAGAATGGTCGAAGGTGTATCCCGTGATTGTCGCATTTCCATCAGAAGCAACATAGGCACCGTAGGATACATAAAGATCATCCAAAGCGGATAAGCCGCCAACCCCGGCAAGTGAACCCTCCCAAGTCCCTAAATTCACGGCTGAACCCTCGGTAGGATCCGGCGATGAAAAAAGGTTGTCGTCATAAAAGCTCACCGTATTCAAACCCACCTTATAGCCTAGAGTTCCATCGGGAAGATTTTCGAAGACAATATCGTATTCGAAGAACTGGGCCCAAACTTGGCTCCCAATTCGACCTCCATAGCCAGACAAGTTGTAGCTTCCGAAGCTCTGAGTCATGGAGCCATCTTGAAATAGCCCCACTTCCACATTGGCGGTTCCTGGACCAGTTGGAGTTTGTCCTGACCACGAATTCTCCACAAAACCTACGTAAACTGAGTCGCCCAACTTAAGAATGCTATCGGCAGCATTCGAAAATGAGGGTGCGGAAATCAATCCCACTTGACCAACCTCACTGCTCCCGCTCGCAAAAGCTGACTCATTAGCGAAAGCGGAATACGAACCCTGCAGACGCACCCGATCACCGGATTTCGAAAGATCGACGGCTCCATAACCATCGTAAATAGATGAAATCGAGCCTTGGTATCCGACGCCAGAAACCGTTCCTGCTAGAATATTTCCTCCGGCACCTCCTGTTCGCCCTTCAGAGGCTTTTGAATAGTTCATGGAAGGACTCGCAGCATTTCCTCCCGTTTGAACGTGGTAGGTGTCCCAATCACCATTCCATTGACTATTAAAGTCGTAGGTAATTGTTTGCGAATGCAGGGCAGACATTCCGAGAGCTAGGACGCAAAGTGGAAGGTGTTTGAACATAACGAGGAAGTTGTATGTCATAACGAGAAATAAAGCAACGCTAATATTACCGCCTTAAGGACATTCCGAATACTTGACGCTTTCATTCCCACCAAAGGAAAGGCACATTCCCTCCTTCTCTTCTAAGATATTCCGTTCACTAGTAGCTTCATGTGCGGAATCACAGGCGGGCTTCATCTTTCCTCAAACATTGTCGAAAAAATGACAGCAAGTTTGCGTCACCGTGGTCCCGATAGCAGCGCGATCAAAGCCTGCGGCTCCTCCTGCCTCGGTTTCACTCGCCTAGCAATTCAAGATATCGACAACGGGGACCAGCCCTTTTCTTCTCCTTGTTCAAAGATTACCACCATCTGTAATGGCGAACTCTATAACTGGCAGGAACTCAGGGAAATTCTTAGAAACAAAGGACATACGTTCACAACTCAATGCGATTGCGAAATCCTTCCTGCCGCTTGGTTAGAATGGGGAACCTCGCTCCCTGAAAAGCTCAACGGCATGTTTTCTCTGGCCATTCACGACGCCCGCACCGACTCCCTCTTTCTCGCTCGTGACCGTTGTGGTCAGAAACCACTCTACTACACACGATCAGGATCCTCCGTATTGTTCGCCTCAGAAACAAAGTCCTTTGCCGCTGCAGGACTCGAACTCATCCCTGCCCCAGAACATCTCGCCACCTGGCTTTCCCTCCGCTATCTCCCAGAACCAGACACTCTTTTCAAAAATGTCTTCACCCTCCCTGCCGCCCATTGGATGCAAATCCAGAGCAATGGAACTCAGACCATTCAGCGCTATTGGCAGGCCCCCAGTGAAGCTAGCTCATCTCAAAATGAGTCTCAGGCCTTAGACGAACTCGACGCCCTTACCCGTTCCAGCGTCGAACTCGCCTTACAGGCTGACGTTCCCGTGGCCGCCTATCTTTCCGCAGGCGTCGACTCCTCATTACTTGCGCACTACGCCAGAGACTTGGGTGCAGACATTACCACCACTTCCATTGGCTTTGGAGCCACCTCGGATGAAAGCACCGCAGCGACGAGCTTTGCTAAGTCACTAGGGCTTGCGCACCATGCCGCTGAACTTAACCCAAGTTCCCTGCACGACCTGCCCCGAGTCATCCAACAGATGGACCGACCCGTAGGAGATGCGCTCATCTTGGCCTTCGACCATCTCGCTTCCCACACTCGTGCACTGGGTTGCAAGGTCGCCCTCGGTGGAGAGGGACCCGATGAATACTTTGCCGGTTACTCGTTTCAGAAAACCCTCCTCACCGCTGAGAAACTGGGACCTATGGGGCGCGCGGTCGCCTCCGCTGCGCTTGAAAGAGTCCCTCTTCCCCTTCTCAGTAAACTAACCAACTTCCCTGCTTCTCTTGGAACTCAAGGACGTTCAAAAGCCGCTACCTATCTCCGTGACTTTGGAAAGAAGAGCCTCTTTGAGAAGGCTACCGACCTCCACACTCTCTTTAGCCCTCAAGAAATTGAGGCTCTTCTCAGCAAGGACATTGAACCACTTCAGGTAGAACACGCTCTCAGCGAAACCGAGCTCTCACCTCACTCGTTTCACAACGCTCTGGCCTTGCAATACCGGCACTGGTTACCTGATTGGTCCCTCATTCGTCAGGACAAGAACACAATGGCTCACTCCCTTGAGTACCGAAGCCCCTTCCTCGATCATCGAATCATCGATTTCGCCAGCGGCCTTCCCACGGGCATGAAGATCCATCAACGAACGGACAAATACCTGTGGCGTAAACTCGCAGAACGCTACCTCCCCCACTCTATCACCCATCGGCCTAAGCAACCTTTCTACCTCCCCCTTGAACAACCCTCTTGGCGCACGCCCTTCCTCTCCTTTGCTCGCGATGTCCTGACCCCTCAATCGGTATCCTCTCAAGGATGGCTCAACTATCGAGCAATCGAACCTCTCTTTTCAGCCACCAACTTTCTGCCCCTTAAGCAACTAGCTGCTCTCGTAATTCTACAGCTCTGGCTCGAACAACACACAAGCACCACTTGAAGGAGCTTTCAACTTAAGTCAAAATCACTCTAACAATGCCGAACGAATCCACTATCCCCATTCGCGTTGGCCTCGTCGGGGCAGGCTGCATGGGTCGTGGTATCGCTCTCCAAATCAATATCACCCCAGGAATGGAGCTCGCTTGGGTCGCCGACCAAGACCTATCCTCCGCACAAAGCGCCGCCGACCTGACGACTTCTGCTGCTGCAGGTGACGACTTCTTCCAACTCCTCCATAGCCAAGAAATCGACGTGCTAGTCGAGGCAACCAACTCCATTGGTTCCGCTGCCGAATATTGCTTCGCAGCCATCGAAAGGGGTGCTCATGTCGTGCTCATGAATGCCGAAGTCGACCTCGCCTTGGGCCCCCTTCTTCATCATCGTGCGACCGAAGCAGGTGTCACCGTCACCTCCGATGCCGGCGACCAACACGGCGTCCTCGCGAGCATGATCTCAGAGGCCGAGTTGATGGGCTTCGATATCGTGCAAGCGGGCAACATCAAAGGCTTCCTCGATCGCACCGCCACTCCTCAGTCCATCAAGGCCGAAGCCGAAAAGCGCAATCTCTCCGCCACCCAATGCTGTGCCTACACCGACGGCACCAAGCTTCACATCGAGATGGCCGTTCTTGCCAATGCTCTCGGCTACCTTCCCCCCAAAGGCGGTATGACCGGCCCACGCGCCAAAGATGTGCAAGAAGCGCTCCAGCTCTTCGACTTTTCTACCTACGGGGAAACCCCTCGCATCGACTACCTCCTCGGAGCCGAACCAGGCGGCGGAGTCTATCTCGTGGTACGCCCAAAAAAAGACCTCCCACCCGAGCAAGTCTTTTACCTCAACTACTATAAATTAGGGGACGGCCCCGAATACCTCCTCTACCGCCCCTACCATCTCTGCCATCTCGAGACTCCCAAGGCCATCTTCGCCGTCGTCGCCGGACAGCCACTTCTCCACCAAACTCGCCAAACCTGCGACGTCTACACCTACGCCAAGCGAGACCTCCCCGCCGGAACTCCCATCCGACACGCTATCGGCTCCGCCGAGTGCTATGGCCTCGTCGACCCCCTCAACTCGCAACGCATCCCTATTTCCCTGCTCGAAGAAAGCACTACCCTCAAAGAACCTGTTTCCAAGGACCAGCCCCTCACCACCGACCATCTCACTCTACCAAGTGGTCGGCTCACCGAACTCTGGCAAGAACAGCAAAGACACCTCGCCTCTTCATCACTGTGAATCCACCCAAGATTACCATTCTCGGAGGCGGGGTTTGCGGACTCTATGCCGCCCATCAAGCCCTTTCCCTCGGAGCCGAGGTTACCCTCTTCGAAAAGGCTCCCACCTACGGAGGGCTCGCAGCTGGGCACCAGTTCGACGGCAATTGGTTCGACCTTGGCGTTCACATGCTCCATGCTTTCGATGAGGAAATTTTTGCCACCTGCAAAAACGCCATGGGCTCGGAACGCATCGAAGTCCCCCTCAAATCCCACATCAGGTGGGGTGGTAAACTCTACCACTACCCCCTGCGAGGCCGCGATATCCTCGCCGGCATTCCACCCGTCACCCTCGCCCGATGCCTCACGGGCCTCTTTCTCGCCGAAGTCGAATCTCGCTACCCCTCCCGGCAGCCCGGCGAAGATGCCGAATCCGCTCTCATCGAACTCTACGGTTCTCCGCTCTACGAATTTTTCTTCGAAGACTTCACCCACCGCTACTGGGAAATCCACCCCCGCGACCTATCTGCCGAATTTGTGCGCCGCAAGATGCCTCGCCTCTCCGCCATTGATGTCCTCAAAAATCTTCTCGAAAAGCTTCGCCTCGCCAAGCCCCGTGACGCTACCGAAGGCGCCCTTCGCTTCGAGACCTTGCACTATTCTTGCAGTGGTTCGGAATCCCTCCCCCGCACCCTAGCAGCCCACGCCCAAGGCCAAGGCGCCCAGTTGCACACCAATTCCCCCATCACCCAAATCTCGCACGACGGCGATTCCATCCAGTCCATTATCACTCCCAACGGAAGCAACGGCACTTCCGAGACCCAGTATCTCTCCACCATTCCCCTGCCCCAGTTGGTACAATCTTTTTTCCCCGCTCCACCCGCCCCCGTCCTCGAAGCCGCCGCCGCCCTGCGCTTCAAGCCCATGACCGTCTACGCCCTCTTGGTCAAAAAAGAGCAATGTATGGAAGCGCTCTATACTTACTACCGCGACCGTCTCTTCCACCGAGTCGGTGAACCCAAAAATGCTGGACTACTCGTCAAACCAGCCGGGCACACCACCCTCATCGTCGAAACCACCTGCGAGAAAGACGATCCCAAATGGCGAGGTGAAGCCCTTCCCCAGATCCTCAGCGACCTGGCGGCAGAAGGACTGTGCCAACCCAAGGACGTCGTCTCCCATCACCTCATCCACTCCGAACACGCCTATCCCATTTTTGCGAAAGGCTTCGAAGGGCATCTCCAAACCATCACCGACTATCTCGCATCCTTCAAAAACCTCCGTACCACCGGACGCCAAGGCGGCTTCACCTACCCCAACATGCACAGCGCCATGCGCATGGGTGCCGAGGCGGCAAAGGAACTCTTAGAATCATGAAAATCGAATCCACCAACCTAGATGGAGTGATGCTCCTGACTCCTCCCCGATTTGATGACTCCCGAGGAACCTTCCGTCCCCTCTTCGCGCAACGTCTCCATGCCGAGGCCGGCTACTCCCACCCATGGGCCGAGATGAATCTCTCCGAAACCGAAGAAGGCTGTATTCGCGGACTTCACTTTCAAGACCCAGAACCCCAGGCGAAACTCATCACCGTCATATCCGGAACCATCTTCGACGTCGCGGTCGATCTTCGCCTCGGACCCAACTTCGGAAAATGGCAGAGCTTTCAACTTTCAGCCGACCGCTCTGAAACACCCTCTCAAATTTATCTCCCTCCCGGCTTCGCTCACGGCCTCGCCACTCCGCAGGGTCCAGCCACGATTGCCTATCTCGTTTCCACTCCTTGGAGCCCAGAAACAGAACAAGTCCTTGCATGGAGTGACCCAGACCTTTCCATTGAGTGGCCAATAACCGAACCTAAACTCTCAGAACGCGATCAAAAAGGGGTCCATCTTCGGGACCTCTAAAAGGAGCAAGAACACTCCCGTCCTTGGAACAACATCTTTTTCAGGGGCAGGAATGTCCCTACTCCCATTCCACAAAAAAGCCTCCCGAAGGAGGCTTTGGAAAGTTATCAGAAGAAAGGATTCAGGCCTAGCCCTTGCGCTTCTTCTTGAGCGCGAGCTGTGCCATAGCCGAGGCAATGACTTTTTGCTGAGCAGCCATCTCGTCGGCTTCGTCAGGATCGATGTTCTCGAGAGCCTCTTCGGCGCGCTTCATCGCTTCTTCAACCGCGTTCTCGTCAATCTGGTCTTCTTCGAAGGCCACATCGGTGAGAATCGTTACCTTTTCTTGAGTGACTTCGGCGAAACCGTGACCCACTGCAAGTTCGGTCGTCTTTCCCTCTTTCAAGTAACGAAGTTCACCCGCTTGCATCGCCGAAACGAGAGCAGCGTGACCGCCAAGAACACCCATCTCACCATCCGCACCGGGAAGGTAGACGTTATCCACATCATCGGAAAAAACTTTCCGCTCTGGAGTGACGATTTCGAGATGAAGAGCCATTTTGAGAATATCTAAGAATTAGGAAATCAGCTTACGACTTTTCGACAGAGTCGATGCCAGCCTTCATGTAGAAGTTACCTTCTGGAACGCTGTCGTGCTTACCGTCGAGGATTTCAGCAAAGCCTTTCACTGTGTCTTCGATGGAACAAAGAACGCCAGGAACGTTGGTGAAAATCTCCGCAACATGGAAAGGCTGGGTGAGGAAACGCTGAATCTTACGAGCGCGGAATACACTCATCTTATCTTCGTCGGAAAGCTCATCCATACCCAAAATAGCGATGATGTCCTGTAAGTCTTTGTAACGCTGAAGAACAGACTGAACGCCACGGGCAACGCGGTAGTGCTCTTCGCCTACAATCTCTGGGGCAAGTGCCTTGGAGGTAGAACCAAGAGGGTCAACCGCAGGGAAGAGAGCCTGCTCCGCAAGAGAACGCTCAAGAACAACCGTCGCATCCAAGTGAGCGAACGTGTTGGCGGGTGCCGGGTCAGTCAAGTCATCCGCAGGAACGTAAACGGCCTGAATGGAAGTAATCGATCCTTTGTTAGTCGAAGTGATTCGCTCCTGAAGACCAGCCATCTCCTCGGAAAGAGTGGGCTGGTAACCAACCGCTGAAGGAGTCCGTCCCAGAAGAGCGGAGACCTCAGAACCGGCCTGAGAGAATCGGAAAATGTTATCAACGAAGAGAAGAACGTCCTGTCCTGCTTCGTCACGGAAGTTCTCCGCCATGGTGAGGGCCGAAAGAGCAACACGGAGACGGGCTCCTGGAGGCTCGTTCATCTGACCGTAACAAAGGGCAACCTTGGAACCATCAGCGAGAACGGGAGTGCCGTCGTCATTGAGCTTGGGATGACCCTTCTCGTCTTTTTCGGTCGCAATAACGCCAGACTCAATCATCTCCCAGTAAAGGTCGTTACCCTCACGAGTCCGCTCACCGACACCCGCGAAGACGGAGAAACCACCGTGTGCTTTCGCAATGTTGTTGATGAGCTCCATGATGACAACGGTCTTACCAACACCAGCACCACCGAACATACCACCCTTACCACCCTTCAGGAGGGGGCAGATGAGGTCGATGACTTTGATACCAGTAGGAAGAACTTCAGTCGTGACAGACTGGTCAGTCAAACTTGGAGCGGGACGGTGAATGGGAGAACGCTGGTTCTCATCTTCGAGAGGAACGTTCTCATCCACGAGGTCACCTGTGACGTTAAAAATGCGTCCGAGAACCTGCTTACCCACAGGAACAGAGATTGGCTTGCCCATATCGGTCAAGATCATGCCGCGCTTGAGACCATCAGTGGCACTCATGGCAACTGCACGTACCCAGCCGTCACCGAGGTGCTGCTGAACTTCCAGTGTCAGAGTAGTATCCACACCGGCTGGCTGGAATTGGACTTGGAGGGCGTTATTGATTTCAGGCAGCTTGCTAGCCTTTGAATAGTCGACGTCAACGACGGCGCCGATGACCTGGACGATGGTTCCTTGATTGCTCATGATTGGAGAGAGTTTTGTGTTATCCGTTAAAAGTTATGGGGTCGTTAAATTGGCAAAGTCTTTAACCCTCCATCGCCTTCATAGCGGTGGTGATTTCGAGAAGCTCAGCGGTAATTGCGGCTTGTCGGGCTTTGTTATACTCGAGGGTCAATTCCTTGGTCATCTTCTTCGCGTTATCGGTAGCAGCTTTCATTGCCACCATCCGTGCAGAGTGCTCGGATGCACGCGATTCGATAATCATCTGATAGACCTGAAAATTGACGAAGAGTGGAAGAAGAGCATCAAGCACACCTTCAGAGGAGGGCTCGAAGAGATAATCCTTCCCGAGAGCAACCGCATGGTCAGTCTCTTTGATTTCATCGTTGCCCACTCCTTCGTAGTCCTGCTTTTCACCAACGCTCTCGGCATCGATAGGAAGGAGCTGAACGACCGTGGGGTCTTGCGTCATGGTGCTCACGAAGTTCGTGAAGGCGACGGAGATTTTGCCATACTCGCCACTCAAGAACTTCTTGGTGAGGAGAGTCGCAATGGGGCGAGCCTCGATAAACGGCGTGGGGTCGGACACTTCGAAGTCCGCAATGAGTTCTTCCCCTGCTTTCGAAAGTTGGTCACGCAGCTTGCGGCCCACTGTCACAAATTCAGCACCCTCTGAAGCCTCTGAACGAACCTTCTTAAGGAGGTTCGTATTGAGTCCACCGCAAAGACCTTTGTCCGTCGAAATCACGAGGACGAGTTCCTTCCCGCCTTCGCGCTTTTCAAGAAGAGGATGAGCTTCTTCATCCACGTTGTCCTTCAAGTTCACCAGAACCTGATTGAGAAGATCGGCGTAATCACGACCAGCAAGTGCTTGGTCCTGCGCCTTCTTCATCTTCGCCGCTGCAACCAACTGCATTGCGCGGGTGATTTGGGCGGTGTTTTTGACCGACTTAATGCGTCGGCGAATATCTCGAAGGTTGGCCACTTGGTGTTACTCTTTAAAGGTTATTGGGAATCGTTTTCTAACAACGACCGACTACTTCCAGCTGGACTTGAAGTCCTTCATCGCTTGGTCGACTTTTTCCTTGGCCTCTTTGTTTTTCTTGAGGTCAGGCTTGTCGTTACGAATCTCGTCAAGAACGTCGGCCTTGCGGGTGGTGAAGAACTCACCCATCGCATTCTGGCATTCCTTGATGCGCTCCACTTCAACATCGTCGAAGTAGCCGTTCTGCATCGCAAAGAGGTAAACGCACTCCATCTCAATTGAAAGTGGGGTGTATTGGTTCTGCTTGAAGAGCTCAACAATACGGCCACCACGCTCAAGCTTAGCCTTGGTGCCAGCATCGAGGTCGGAACCGAACTGAGCAAAGGCTTGCAGCTCGCGATACTGCGCGAGGTCGAGCTTCACTGTTCCCGCAACCGACTTAATGGTCTTGGTCTGAGCAGCAGAACCAACTCGTGATACCGAGAGACCAACGGAAATCGCGGGGCGAATACCTTGGTAGAAGAGGTCTGTCTCGAGGAAAATCTGTCCGTCCGTGATGGAAATCACGTTGGTTGGAATGTAGGCCGATACGTCACCTGCTTGAGTCTCAATGATGGGCAGTGCGGTTAAAGAACCACCACCGGCGTTTTCGGAGAGACGAGCAGAGCGCTCAAGAAGGCGGCTGTGAAGGTAGAATACGTCACCAGGGTAAGCCTCACGTCCAGATGGACGGCGAAGAATCAAAGATACCTGACGATAAGCGACCGCGTGCTTGGAAAGGTCATCAAAGACAATGAGCACGTCCTTACCTTGGTCCATGAGGTATTCCGCGATGGAACAACCAGCGTATGGAGCCAAGAACTGCATCGCTGCAGGGTCAGAAGCGGAAGCGGAAACGATAGTAGTGTATTCCATCGCACCCGCGTCTTCGAGGGTCTTGGCAATCCGAGAAACGTTGGAGAGCTTTTGACCAATCGCAACATAGATACAGTAAAGAGGCTTGAAGTCCTTCAACTCACCGCGCTCAGCGGCTTTATTCTGTTGGGCTTGGGAAATGATGGTATCTACCGCAATAGTGGTCTTACCAGTAGAGCGGTCACCAATGATGAGCTCACGCTGACCACGGCCGATAGGAATCATGGCGTCGATGGACATGATGCCGGTCTGGACAGGAACGGAAACTGACTTCCGCTTAATGATACCAGGGGCAATCTTCTCAAGAGGATATTCTGCAGCAGCGTCAATGGCGCCTTTGCCATCGATAGGAGCACCAAGCGCGTTCACAACGCGGCCGAGGCAGGCCTCACCAACTGGAACAGAAAGGAGTTTACCAGTGGTCTTACACTCCATGCCTTCAGTAACCTTAGCGTAGTCACCGAGGAGAACGACTCCGACTTCACCTTCCTCAAGGTTCATCGCGAGACCGACGACCCCACCGGGGAATTCGATCGCTTCGTTCAGCATGACGTCGCTGAGACCTTCAACTTTTGCGACCCCGTCACCTGTTTCGCGGACGATGCCGACGTTGGTTTTTTCGACACCAGCCGAAACTTGGGAAATGTGCGATTCGAGTTCTTGGAGAATGCTGCTCATCGGTATGTTATTTGGAGATTGTTTTTATTGGAAAGCCGTTTCGAGGCGGTTGATACGGGAAAGAACAGAGCCATCAATGACGTCGTCTCCCACTTGGATTTTCATCCCACCCATCAGGTCGGGATTCGTGCGAAATTCAAAATTAAGACCCTCACCGTATTGGGAAGTGAGGGAATCGCGAACACGTTGCTCAGTAGCGGGGTCCAGAAAGCGAGCGCTTTCTACAAGGACTCGGCTGCGCTCCTCTTCGCGGCGAACCAAACGAGCCAAGCCGGCAAGGATTCCGCGAAAGTCGCGAGGTTGATCAGCGACGAGTTTCGCAATCACCGTGCGCAGACGCTGCTGGTCAAGTCGACCCTCTGGCGAACAGAGACGGAAGATTCTCCGTGCGGTGGTCTGGGCTGATTTTGAAATTTTCATCGTCGCGTGTTCGAATCAAAAAGTTAGTTAGAGAGGGTCGTCATCGACTCTTCGTTAATGCGGCGCTGGTCATCGTCATTGAGGACCTTACCAGCTACCTGAGAAGTGGCTGCAGTTACGAGCTTACCGAACTCAGCCTTAATCTCGGCCTTCATGGTCTCGCGCTCAGCCTTGGCAGCTTCTTCAGCCTTCGACAAAATGTTCTGAGCGGAAGCAATCGCCTTTTGATTCTCTGCCTCACCCAGCTTGGCGGCAGACTCTTTGGCTTCTTCAATCATGCGCTTGGCATCGGCATTGGCTTCGTCGAGTTTTTCGGTGACACGCTTCTCGCTGTCTGCCATCTGGGTTTCGATTTTAGCAATCTTTTCCTCACCGTCTGCAATGCGCGTCTTGCGCTGTTCAAGCATTTCTTGAATGGGTCCGAAGGCGAATTTCTTCAGCACAAAGATTACCAAGAAAAAATTAACCACCTGGGCGATAAAGAAGGGCCAATTGACTCCAAATTGCTTGGTCAAATTTTCCCAAACTCCTGGTTCGAGGTCGGCGGCACCTGCGGCGGCTAAGATGGTCGGAATCATTTCGATGATGGTTAAGAGAATTCTAAAGAGAAAAAGAGAAAGTTTCCCACCGGGTCACAGGACCCGGCGAGAGAGAAAGTTGAAAATTACGAAGCAACAAAGAGAGAGAGAATGAAGACACCCTCAATCAGTGCGGCCAAAATAATTGAAATCACGAGAATAGGAGTAGCAGCGCCAGGGTTGCGGCCTGTTGCTTCAGCAGCTTTAGAACCGAGAATTCCGATTCCAAGTCCAGCACCGAGGGCTGCAAGGGCACCAACGAAGCTCTTGTTAAAAACAGAAGCGGCGACGGCCAAGATGGTAAGTGTTTCGATAGGCATAATAGTTAGTTTGTTTTTTGTTGTTTGGAACGGCGTCCCCACAGTCTTGCCATGGTCAGACGTCGAAATTAGTTAGTGAGCTTCCTCGTGATCACCGTGGTCGTGGTCGCAGATCAACCTCAGGAAAATGGCACCCAGGAGAGTGAAGACCAAGGCCTGAATCAAGCCGACCAGAAGCTCCATAAAGTAAAAGGGCAGAGCGGGAAGGAAATGCATCCACTTATAGGGCGCAAGACTCATCAAAGTCCCCAAGGTCTGCTCACCACCGTAGACATTTCCAAACAGGCGAAAACTCAGCGCAACCGGACGGATCGCGATTGAAATCACTTCCAACACTCCCACGAAAAGAAACACCGGAACCATGAAAAGAAGCATGACACCTTTGAAGTCGCCTTTAGGAGCAAAGATATGGGCTGCGAAGTTTTTAAGTCCGTTCTCAGTGATGGCCCAGTAGCACCAGAGAATGGCGAAAGTGAGAGACATCGCTGCCGTCAGGTTAAGGTCAGCGTTCGCTCCTCGTAGAAACGAACGGAAGACAGGCTCAGAAAGATTTTCACCTGAACCCCATTGACCGATTGTCCCGACTCCAGGAACGAGAGCCATATAGTTATTGACCAAGATAAATACGAAGACGGAGCCAAAGAACCAAAAAGTACGTTTAATGAGATGCTCGCCAAGAATTTCTCCGAAGAAATCGTAAAGCCCCTCAACAAGCCACTCAGCAAAGTTTTGAAATCCAGTTGGAACAAGGGCCATTTGCTTGGTGGCCGACTTGCAGAAGAGGACAATCAGACCCACGGCAATCCAAGTCATCAAGATTGAGTTGGAAACGGGTCCGAAAAGCTTTTCTGCGTAGAGAGGAAGTTCCCCCCCGGCAGCAAAAAGAACACTGCTCGAAGCGAAGAGCCCAACAATTGTCAGGAGGAAGCGTGAGAAAGTAGAAGAAAAATTCACAGGTTTTGCGTTGCCGGCTGAGAGTCGAATAGAAGGGTTCTAAAGATGGGTCAAGACACTTTGTGAAATTTTTCACAAAGTCCCCTAACAGGCGTCTTTAAAGGGAATTCGACGAACGGAGCGTTTTCCTTACAGCTACAAAGAAGATGCCGTTTCCTTCAAAAGACCGAAGCTATAAGAATCCATTCCTATTTTTTGCTAGTTTCTTTGTCAGTCAATCTTGGACTGAGATCTCACCCGCCCGCTCCTGGATCCTCAATTCGATACAAATGCCGGATGGAGAAACCATTCGGCATTCCGTGGGAACACTACGAAGACGAGCTATTTCTTCTCAGCAGCGTCTTCTTTTTTCTCCACTTTTGGCTCAGCCTCTTTTTCGTGGACCTCATGAGGGACAAATCGAAGCACTGATCCATTAATGCAGTAGCGTTGGTCTGTCGGGGTATCGAAGCCCTCTCCTTCGAAGATATGACCGAGATGACCATCACACTTCGCGCAGCGCACCTCCGTGCGAACCATGCCACCACTCACATCAGGCACGGCTTTGACGTTCTCATTCTTGGAAGGGTCATAAAAGGACGGCCAGCCGCACTGGGAGTCAAACTTTTCATTCGAACTGAATAGCTCCGTATTACAACCTACACAGATGTAAGTCCCCGCCCCCTGCTCCTTGAACTCCTTATAAACTTTGCCAAAGGCGCGCTCAGTCCCTGCTTCCCGCAAGATTCGATACTGCTCCGGGGTCAGCTCTTTTTTCCATTCTTCGTCGCTTTTCACAATATTCTTCGTTGGTTCGGTTGGCTTCTCGGTCACCACCTCCATAACTGGCTCCTTGTCCGCCCAAGCCTGCTCACTCAGGAATAAGCCACCAACGGCGAAAGTGAGTCCGAGAGCAAGAGAAGTCAGGAGCGTTTTGGTCGTCATGTTACAGTTTAGGAGCGTTAGGGAGGATACTCTATTCCCACAGCCTGCTCTCGTCAAATCACGAACCCGCTCTTCAGCTCGTTCAAAACGAATCACACGCTCACAATCCCCAGCGGGAAAATCAGTTGCATAATCATCGAGAGCAGAAAGTTCGCGATCAAAATTGCAAGAGAGGAAAAGACCATCGCGTTCGTCGTTCCCCTCCCCACTCCGACGGCACCATTCGACGCCTTAAGGCCCTGATGGCAGGAGATAACGACAATGAGTAATCCAAAAACCAGTCCTTTAAAGAGCGCAACCTTCACATCGTCCAGCGAAGAATATTTCCGCACATTCTCCCACCAAATCGCCTCCTCGACATGAAACAATGGCACCCCCACCAAATAGGAGGCAAAAATCCCACAAACGACCGACTGAGTCAAAAGAAGCGGTATCGAAATCACCATCGCCATCACTCGTGGCGTCACCAAGTAGTCAATCGGATGCACTGCCATTGAGCGCAGAGCGTCAATTTGCTCGGTCACCTTCATCGTTCCGATCTCGGCCGCCATGGACGAGCCAACTCGTCCCGCCAGCATAAGCCCAGTAATCGTTGGCCCTAACTCCCGCAGCATCGCCGCACTGACCAAACCTCCCGCCAAGGTCTCCATACCCACCAGTTTAAACTGGAACAAAGCCTGAGCCGCCAGTACTGCCCCCGTAAACCCACCCGTAATAATCACCACTGGCTGGGAACGATAGCCAATCTCTGCAATTTGACGGAAAAACTGGGGCCAACGCTTCTTCCCCTTAAGGATCGACTCACCAACTTGGGCTGCTAGCAACGCCAACTCACCAAGGTAACGAAGCAAGCCGAAGAAGAGTTCTCCGATCTGAGCAAAAACGCGCACGCCCCTACTTCGTCCGGTTCACCCCTCCCCCGCAAATAAAAAAACCCGATGGGGTCGAAACCTCACCGGGATTATGAAAGAAAAACGTCCCTAAAAATTAGAGGGAAGCTTTGAGGGTAGAAGAAGGCTTGAAGCCAACAGACTTGGAAGCCTTGATCTTCATTGCTTCGCCAGTCTTGGGGTTACGACCCATACGCGCGGCACGCTTCTTGACCTCGAAAGTTCCGAATCCGATGATTTGGACTTTCTTGTCTTTCTTCACGCCTTTCGCGATTGCGTCGAGCACAGAAGAGACAGCTTCTTCGGCTGCGCGCTTCGTAGTGTCTGCTCCCATCTCCTTCTGGACTGCTTCAATAAGTTCTGCTTTGTTCATAGCGAGGCCTTTTTGAGCACTTTTCCTAGGCTTGGCAAAGCTAAAGTAGGGCTGCGCGAAGTCTTGTGTCATAAGGAATTCTTCTTGCCTTCCCATAATTTTCATGTTTTCGCGAAAAACAAAAGGCCCTAAAGAACAAGGGATTCAAGCCGTTAGAAACTGTTAGAACTCCAAAACATCGACGAAACATTGGATCACGGCGCTTCTTTAAAGAACGAACCAATGAACTTAATCAGAGCGAGAGGCGCCCAAAGACACCCTTCTTCAGTGAAAAACGCCTTTTCACAAGACACTTCGACTACAAAGAAAAACGCTGGGATTCGAACTAAGATGAATACAGCCAAGGGCAAACACCCTCCAAGAGAAGATCTTACACCCTAAAGCGGGGCCATGGCCTCGTCCTCTACATCGACGAGGAGACTCTCAGGAACGAAGCGGTAGTGGCCGATGATGGGATAAGAGAAAAGCTCGTTCTCCCAACGAGGGCCCGAGCCATTGTTATGAACAACCCACTTTTCATCTGAAAGCTTGCCGGGACCAGGAACAATGAGACCAATGTGAGAAGAGCGCTGAGGCTGATTCTCTGGGAGGTGCCAAACCACGATATCACCGAACTCGTAATCTTCGGCTGAGTTCGTAGATTTGAGAGACTCGCCATGGCGCACGAAGAAGCGCTGTAAATTGGGTGTGCGGCGATGATCGACATTGGTGTCCGGCTCGCTCAAGCCCCAATAGCGAGGATATTCGCGAAAGTGTTCCGACATGTCATCGTTGATGAGCATTTGAAGATCGGTTCCAAGCGCACGGTAAGAACGCACGATCACATCCTCAGCCTTACCTCGATCGGCAGGAATATCTCCATTAGGAAATTCGATAACCCGATAGGTCAAATCATAGACCACTTCAGCCTCGGTGCGGGCAAGCGCAGCCTTAGCCAGCTTAGACCCAAAAGTGCCCATTTTATCCAACTGATTTCCAGCGGCTTCCAAGGTTGTCGCGTTAGGCTGGCTTTGCTGAGCCTGAACCAGTTGCACAAACGGCCGAGCCAAGAAAAAGGCAAGCACGGTAGCAAAGCCAATCAAAAGCCAACCTCCCGCAGGATTTCGTGGCTTTTTGACGGTCGGAGCGGGTCCGATATACTCGATTGGTTTAAGTTTCACCTTTACTACACTTTTGTTAACGGACCATACGGATCGTTCTTTCGAAGAGCCATCTTTTTTTTGTCATTATGGTGAAAATCTCATTGGATTTTCGTCATACTACTTTGGATTGGATTCATGAGCCCAAAAGTCACACAGGAAATTGATTCTGATTGGTTTGGCCACCTACTGGCGCCCCCTGTTCAATATTCGCTTTCCTTCGATGAGAACGGAATTCTTTTCGAAGCCTCCCGCGGAGCATCTGCCAGGGTCATGCCAAACTCAAAGGAAGGTCAATTCTGTCCAGAACTCTGGCGCTTTGATGTAGCAGAGCTCTTTCTCGCTGATCCCATTCGACAATCCTATTTGGAAGTCAACCTCGCACCCAACGGAGCTTGGTGGATGTGCTGGTTTCGCGATGTTCGACTCGCTCAAGAAAAACAGCCTGATTTCGCTGGGGTAAAGGCAGAAGGACAATGGCAGAGCGACGCTTGGAGTGCGTCCATCCGGATTCCAAAACGCCTCCTTCCACCTCTTGAAGCCCTTTCCTACAACATCACATTCATCCTTAACTCTCCACAGCAAAGCTTTCACAGCCTCGCTCCCTTGCCCGGAGAGGAGCCCGATTTCCACCAGCCCAGCTCATTCCTGTCACTCTGCAAAAGTCTTCCCTCTTGATTCGGAGCCAGCTAGCCTCAAAACTCCGCGCACGTGTCTGAAAGCCTCAATATCACTGGCCCTGCTCTCGCTCTCGTTGCTCCGCTCGACCTGACCGAAGCTTGTTTAGCCACGCCTGCATTCCGCGCGATTCGACGTGCTCGGCCTGATCTAACCCCCGTGATTCTGTGTCCCAAAGCAGCTGTTCCCTTCTGGGCCGTTCATTTTAAACAAATCATCTCCTACGATGAAAACAGCTCACCTCAAAAACTTGCTGAGCGCTTCTCAAGCGGCACCTATCACTCCGCCATCATTCTCGAAGATTCTCGCGCAGCAAGAGCCCTCTGCCGCCTCGCGATCCCCCAGCGTATTGGCTTTCAGACTTCGGAACTCGAAAAACTTCTCACCGACCCCGTCGCTATCACGGTAGAAAGCGGCCCCCTTCCCCATCGCGTAACCCGCTACCTGAGCTTGGCCCAACAACTCAATTGCGACCCTCATCATCCCGACAATTTTGCGCCTCCTGCACTTCCAATACGCCCCCAGAAACCGCGCATTGCCCTCGCTCCTGATTCTGACTTGGGGCCCGCCGCCGAGTGGCCCATCGAATCCTTCTTGGATCTCACCAAAATCCTTGGGGAAACGAACGACCCCGAGTTTTTCCTTCTCTCGATGCCAGGAAAAAGCCCCGCAGCTGAGCGACTCACTGCAGCTATGGGAATCAAAGAACCCCATAAACCCGATGAGAAAACGGGGCCTAACAGCTGTGATCTCGATCAGCTTTTACAAGTTCTCCCAACCTTCTCCACCCTCGTTGCCCCGAATGGAACCCTCGTTCATCTAGCGGCTCATCTTGGTCTTCCCACCGTGTGCCTGATGGGGCCACAGGAACCGCGCACTCATCGCCCGCTCGGAAAAATCCACCAAGTTCTCACGACCTACGCCGAGTGTGCACCTTGCCATTTATCGAAATGCCCACTCGATCACCGCTGCCTCTCCCAACTCTCCCCGACACGTGTCGCGGAGGCAGTCGATCGCCTTCTGTCAACGCAGGGCGCGTTAACAGGCACAGCACCGGTTTCAAACTAACCCGTTGCGAGCCTTGAATCGCCGGAATTGAAGTTTTGAAGAGACGAGCTTCCTCTCCCACCCCCTCTTCCTCCTCTGGATGAAATTCCCAGTCGAAATTTATCACAACAACGCTAACCTTCGTCCTTCTGATGCGTACCTTCTTCCTTCTCCTCCTTAGCTCAGTCACTCTACTCGGCGTCGATAAGGAAAAACCTCCCGCCCCATCTCTCCTTTCATTTGAAGGGGACGGTTTTAAAGACTGGCAGTTGGAAGGAGATGCCTTCGGGGTCGGTCCTTGCACGGAACTCCCAGAAGAAATCAATGGAGTCGCTCGTGGCTATTGCAAAGAATCCTTTGGGTGCTCGGCAGTCGGTGGCGTGGCCGCTACCGGCACCCTTACCTCCCCCGAATTCAAACTTTCTAAACCCTTCCTCAGCTTCAAAATCGGGGGGAGCAGTGATGCGGTCGGAGTCGAACTCCTCGTGGGCGACCAAGTCGTCAAAAATTCCAACCCTCAAGCGGGGCTTGACCTCAAAAGAGTCACCTGGCCTGTCAAACAGTGGCAGGGCAAAAAGGTCCGCATCCGATGCTACGACTACAGCGAAACTGGGTTCCTCCTGATCGACCACCTCCTCGAACACCCGGGAGCCAACCCCCTCTTCCCTAACTCCACCCGCGAAGGGAAAGCCTTTGAACCTGGTCTAAAGAGCTCTCCACTCCTGCCTGGGCTCATCATTCCCGAAGGGACAACCGCCACCATTTTTGCGGACCACAAGACTCACTCCGTCACTTCTCCCACCGCCCTCACCATTGCCGAGGACGGCACCCTCTTCCTCTCCGAGAGCAATCGCTTTCGACACGGCGTAGAAGACAATCGTGACAACCTCTATTGGCTACTCGATGACATCGCTTCCCGCTCCCCTGACGATCGCCGCCTCCTCCATCAGAAGTGGCAGCATGAAGTCCCTCTCAAAAAGCTCACCGAAAAAAGCGAAGTCGTCCGCCGCCTCCGCGACAACGACAACGATGGTAGCGCAGACGAAAGCACCATTTTTGCAGATGAATTCAACGACTTGTTAGACGGAACCGCTGCGGGAGTCTTCGCCTACGAAGACGTCATCTACTTTGCCTGCATTCCCAACATCTGGGCGCTCTCTGACCTCAACAACGACGGCAAAGTCAGCGGTGACGAACGTCTCATTATCCAAGACGGCTTCGGGGTGCGTGTCTCACTCTCCGGTCACGACCTCAACGGATTCACCCTCGGACCCGACGGTCGCATCTACGGAACCATGGGTGACCGCGGCATGAACCTCACCACCGCCGAAGGCTCCCATTATCCACTCGCCGATCAGGGAGCTGCCTTTCGCTTCGAGCCTGACGGATCAGGATTCGAAATCTTCCACACCGGTCTCCGTAACCCCAAGGAAATTGCTTTCAACGAAGTCGGTGACGCCTTTTCCGTCGACAACAACGCCGACCTCGGTGACCTCGCTCGCCTTGTCTATCTCGTCGAAGGTGCCGATTCCGGTTGGCGCACCGACCACCAGACCCTCAATACCTTTCACCGCCAAGTCGGACTCGAGAACGTCCCTCCCAGTCGTTGGATGACCGACCGCATGTGGGACCTCGCCAACCCCAAGCAACCCGCATGGATGCTCCCTCCTATCGCCCACTTCAGTAACGGTCCCTCAGGTCTTGCCTTCCAACCCGGCACCGCCTTAGGAGGAAAATTCGAGAACCACTTCTTCGTTTGCGACTACAAAGGCGGTCCCTCAGCCTCTGGCGTTCACGCCTTTTCCGTGCAGCCTCACGAGGCTTCCTATCAACTCACCAAACGCGAAAAATTCACCTGGGGCCTTGGTGCCACCGACATCGACTTCGGCTTTCAAGGCACCACCTACCTCACCGACTTCGTTACAGGCTGGGTCTCGGCCCAACAAGGGCGCGTTATCGCACTCAATCCCGACGAGCATCACCCACAGGCCGCCGAAGTCGCTCAAATCATGAGCGAAGGCTTCCGCCAGCGAAACGAGGAAGAACTCATGACCCTTCTCTCGCATCCTGATCAACGGATCCGCTTGCGCGCTCAAGTTGCCCTCTCCGAAAAACCCAAAGCCCTTTCTTCCTTCTATTCCCAGCTCCACCTGCGCAACGAACTCCTCGACCTCCCTCCCGAAAACCTCCTTCTCCCGCCCCTCGACTTCGACGACGAGCTTCGCGACGACAACACTCCTGTCGCTCGCCTGCATGCCACTTGGGGTCTCGCCATGTTGGCGCGAAAGAACAAAGACCCCTACGCCACCGCCGCCCTCATTGGCTTGCTAAAAAGCCCCGACCCCGAACTCCGCGCTCAAGCAGCCAAAGCTCTCGGCGAGGCCCCCGTCAAAGACGCCACTCGCCTCATCGAAGCCCTCACCGACTCTTCGGAACGCGTCCGCTTCTTCGCCGCCCTTTCCCTCGGGCGCCTACGGGTGAAAGAGGCCTTCGAGCCCCTTCTCACCCTCGCCCTCCATGCCGGAGATCGAAATGACCCCTACCTCCGCCACGCCGCCGTAGTGGGTCTAACGGGTTGTGCTAGCGAACAAGAACTCGTCACCCTCTCTGGCCACGCCCTACCCGCGATGCGTCTCCCTACTCTCCTTGCCCTGCACCGCCTCAGACACACTGGCGTTAACCGATTCCTTTTCGACCACACCCCGGGCATTCGTCATGAGGCCATTCGTATCATTCACGACACCCCCATCGAGGCGGCCCGTCCCGCTCTCATCGCCGTCGTCGACGAGCTTTTGCAAAAAGAAGACTCTCAAGTCCCCCCCTTCATTTGGCGTCGTCTTATTCACTCCACCTTCCGGCTCAGTGGTGAGAAGAATGCCGCCCGCCTACTCACCATTGCCAACACTCCCAAAGTCCCTCTCGCCGAGCGCAAAGAAGCACTGCGACTCCTTCGCCAGTGGACCCAGCCCTTTCCCGTCGACCAATCCCTTGGGCGTCACGCCCCCCTCGGACCTCGTCCACTCTCCGACATCCGTCCCTTGTTAGAAGGACAACTCATGCCCTTCCTTCACCCGGACAGCCCCGTTCTCAACGAGGCCATCGCACTCTTAGCGCACTACGAAATCTCTCCCACCAACCTCAATACCGACAACCTTCTCGGCCTAGTTCAAAACAAGAAAATTCCCAACGAAGCACGTTCCATCGCTCTCAAGCTTCTCGCCAACGACGACACCTTCGTCATCACGCCTCTTCTCATCAAAATTCTCGATAAAGACGCCATTCCCACTCCCCTCACTCTCGATGCCTTGACTCTTCTCACCGCGCACCAACCCGAAGCCTCCTTCCCCTACCTCAGCCAAGCCCTTCATGCGAAGAACCCCGCCCTCCGCCAAGGAGCCGCTCTCCAACTCGCCACTCACCCCCACCCCGAAGTCCCCCTCTTACTCGTCGCCTACTTCGACCGCTTGCGCGAAAAAGAAAACCCCGACCACAGCATCGAGCTCGAGATGACCCTCGCCGCCAAAGTAAGCACCCATCATGCCGCCCACGATGCTCTCAAAGCCTATCAAGACTCCCTCGCTGACGATCCCCTCGCCCCTTTCATCGCCAGCTTACATGGAGGCAACGCTGCCAAAGGCGCCGCCCTTTTTGCCAGCCACCCTGCTGCCCAATGCGCCCGCTGCCATGCCTCTGATCCTAAGATCAACGCTGATGGAATGGCCGGCCCCCACCTCTCCGACATCGGCAACCAACCTCCCCGCTATCTTCTCGAAGCTCTCGTACAACCCTCGGCCACCATCGCTCCCGGCTTTTCACCTATCACCCTTACCCTCAACAACGGCGAAATCCTTGCCGGCACTCTCCTCTACGAAAAGCCAGAGCACATTGATCTTCTGGTAAAAGGAAAAGCTCTCCGCGTCCTCCGTGAGGACCTCGATACCGCCTCTCAACCCCTTTCTCCCATGCCCGCGATGCATCAA
The DNA here is from genome assembly GCA_051251855.1 of Roseibacillus sp. Classification (GTDB taxonomy): domain Bacteria; phylum Verrucomicrobiota; class Verrucomicrobiia; order Verrucomicrobiales; family Akkermansiaceae; genus Roseibacillus. Next base: position 479,470 of record JBPOGI010000003.1, on the reverse strand, counting down.
CTTCTCCCTTCCGAAGAGATTCGCGACGTCGTTGCCTACCTCTCCAGCCTCAAGATTGCGCCTTCGAACAAAAAACCACTTGCCCAAGAGCCCAAACGCTATCATCCCTCTTCTGCACCGAACCAAATCGATATGGCTGAAGAAACCACCCCAACGCCCGCCCCCGCTGAGAACGCATCTGCCACTCCCGCCGCTGCTGGCGTCCCAGAAGGCATCGACCCAGCTGTCTGGGAACTTGGCAAAGCTCAATACATGACTTGTGCCGCATGTCACGGACCCGAAGGTGCTGGCGTCCCTAACCTAGGACCTCCTTTTGCCAAGTCAGAGTGGGTGACCGGTCCCGTCGAAAACCTCGTTCGCATCCAACTTCGCGGTCTCACTGGCCCCATCACTGTTAACAAGGTCGACTACCCAGCCGGAGTCATGGGCCCTCTCTCCTTCCAGACCGACGAGCAAATCGCCGCCGTTCTCACATACGTGCGCAACTCTTTTGGCAACAGCGCTTCTGCAGTCACCCCAGAGATGGTCGCTGCTCACCGTGACGAAGTGGGACAGCCCATGCTGACCGTCGCCGACCTCATTGACCCACTCACCGCAGTCGCCGAAACCGCAACGACCGAACTGGCGCCTGCCGTCATCGGTGACCTTCCCAAGGGAAACATCTATAACACCTTCCCGATGGCCATCTTAGCCATCATCTTCCTTCTCATTGTTGCCGGAGCCACCGGAAAATTACTCTTCGGAAAGAGCTAGCGCGCTTCCTCGAGAGCTTACCGCACTTCTGTGTTTCGGTAACTAAACTCATCTCTAGTGCCGTTTTGGTCACAAAGCGGTGCTTATACCGTTTGAGCAGTTAAATTGGTGTAATGGTCGGAGTCAGGATTTCCAAGACCAAGGCGCGCCGAGGGAGGAGTGCTAGCACTCTGACCAAGAAACAAGCGGAGCGAGATAGCTTGCCTGCCAAGGCAACCCGAAGGGTGCGACCCGGGGGGGGAGCAGCAAGCAACACGGGTATTGGGAAACTTGGCCCGACTTTCTGAGTGCTCGCGCAGCGCTTTTCTTAGGACCAAAAATAAAACCATTACATCGATTTAACTGTGAGAATGGTATTATAGATTTCTTCCCTCATTTTTGAAGAGGGAGAAGAAAAGTCTCAGGTAACAGACTACTCCACGATCACCGGAGTCCCAACGGGAGTATTCTCAAAGAACACCTTCGCCATCTTATCAGGCATCCGCACACAACCGTGTGAAGCCGCATACCCTGGCAAAAAGCCGGTGTGCATTCCAATTCCCCCATTGAAGCGCATAAAGTAAGGCATAGGGGCACGCTCGAAAACCTCTCCCGGTCCTGCGCGATGCTTTCGGGTATCCGCGTCATCGTTCACAACCTCACCGGTCGCCACGTTCTTAATCACTCCATAGAGCGAAGACTTGTGGTCAGGGCTTTTCTGGGAAATTTTGTAAGAACCTCTTGGAGTCCGGCGACCCTCAATCCCTGTCGAAACAGGCGAAAGCCCCACCAACTGGCTGCCTTTGTAATAGTAGGCCTTCTGCTCCCCGAGATTGATTCGAATCTTGGGAGAGCCCGCAACTCCATCCCCATCCCAAAACGAAGCCGCCTCATTCGGATTTACTGCCGAGCCATCATATCCAGTCGAAGTTCGAATTCCCGCCAAGTAACCAGAACCACCGGATCCCCCACCTGCAGCAGGGCCATCCACAGGCACACAGGCCACAAAAGTCAGGGGAGTTAAAATCGCGAGGAAAGAAAGAAGACGGTTTTTCATAGCTTTTTGGGGTTGGGGGTAAGACTAGCGCAAATCTCGAGGTATTCAATTCACACCTGATCCGGATCTTGCACGCACGGAAAATCATGATACTTCCACCTTCCCTGCAACAAAAAAATTGCCATGCCCAACTACGACTATCGCTGCCAGACCTGCGGCCACACCTTTGAGGTCTTCCAGAAAATGAGCGACGACAAGCTCACCGATTGCCCTCAGGACAACTGTGAAGGTCCAATTAAGCGGCTTCTCGGCACCGGCGGCGGCATCATCTTCAAAGGTGGAGGCTTCTACGAAACCGACTATCGCTCCAAGTCCTATACTGACGGAGCCAAAAAGGACAAAGCCGCCTCCGAGCCTAAGAAGGAGTCAAAACCTAAGTCAGGCGAATAACTTCACCCAGCTCGTCACTCTCCGCAGCCGCTCTGGCCGCAAAGCGGGCTGAAAAGACATTTTTCCTCCCTCGGCTCACGGGATCTCCACCAACTCCGCGCCCGCATTCGGACGTCCTCCCCATTCCTCTGCGATGAGAGAAAAACGAACTCTCCTGGCGATTATCAGCACAAAACTGGCTCCTTGATTCCAAGTTCGGACGCCCGTATCCTTTCAATAGGCTCTCTCGATGGGCACTACCAACCATGATTTCCCGCAGAACCTCCCCACTCCTAGCCAGTCTCAGCCTTCTGCTCATCGGGTGCCTCCTTCTCCTCGCTCCCCGAACGAAAGAGCAGGCCATCAAAGCTCAAGCGCCAACCAGCAGGAATGAGGCGAAAAGTCAGCAAGCATCCACGCGGGGCGAAAGGCCTTCGGTTCAGCCCAACCTTCATCAAAATTCGTCACCCCAAGAAACCAACGCATTCGCAGCTAAATTCAGCCAACTCCGACGCGGGAGTCATCAGCGCTTACTCGTCGCAGAAGCCGTCGTCTCAGAACGCAAAGCCGAGCCAGATGGCATCTCCCCCGAGGTGCTCTTCAGTCCAACACCGCAAGCCTCCTCCGGCCCCCTGACCTTCAACGAGCACACCCTGTCTGCCATCGAAACCAGCTTCGACGCCGATGCTCTCGCGTCTTTCCTGAATTCCTCCGATAGCATGATACGTATTCCCCTCTCACAAGATGCCGAGGTCCTCGTTACATTTGACCAAGTCGTCACTCGCGGAGAACACACCACCACCCTCACCGGCCAAGTGGTCAATGAAAGCTACAGTGACGTTCTCTTGGTTTTCCATGATGGCGCCGTTTCTGGTTCCATCGCATTTCACGACTCCAATATTCACTACGAATTCGGGACAGCAGGAAACGGGCAAGTCGCGATTCGTCGCTTGAACCCCTATAGCTTTGAAGCAGGTTGCGCCGGTTGTGCCCCTGAGCTTCTCGCTGCTAATGCTTCTGCCTTTGAAAGCGAAGCGATCTTGAACGATGAAATTCAAGGTGAATTATTAGCTGCTCCCGCTGGTTCCAACCCATTCGACCTCGTCGTCGGCTACAGTGCCGAAGCTCGTATCAGCGAAGGGGGCACCGCCGCGATGGAGGCCAAAATCATAGCCTCTGTCGATCGACTCAATCTGGCCATGGATAACAGTGAGGCCGGAAACTATTTTTGCTCACTACTCGCCATGCTCGAAGAACCCGACGCCACCTTCTCGGATGCAAATTATAGCGATATGCAAGACATGCTGATTGACCTCAGACAAACCACTAACGGCATCCTCGATACCATGACCGATCTCCAAGAGGAACTCGGGGCTGACCTAGCAACCTTTATCTCTAACGGCGTCATCAGTGGCACGGCAGGCATTGCCGGACGCCCTGGAGCCTACTCGATCGTGTCGCGCACTTATATGACTTCTACCCGTCTGACCTTTGCTCACGAGCTCGGTCACAATATGGGTCTCAGACATGCTTGGGGTGACACCCCTGGGGGCAGCAGCTCCAATCCAAAGAATGTCGATAACTACGGTTGGCGCTTCCGAACTTCAAACGGCACCAAGATTTCTACCATTATGGCCTACAGTAGTGGTTGGGGAGGCAGCCGCATTCCTTACTTTTCCAATCCTAGTGTCAGTTACAACGGCGCTCTCACCGGAGCGGTCGACGGCTTTGATGCCACCGATACCAGTGCCTCACCAGCCTACGACCAGCAGCTGGTTACCGACGGAATCATTGGAGAGCTCGGCTCGGGATTCGACGGCACCAACTCCCAACTGGGGGCTCAAAACGCTCAGTATCTCTCGAACAACAATCAAGTCTTGGTCAACCGCAAAACCCGCTCGCCCTTGGCCGTTCTTGAACCTGCCTCAGGTACAGAACTTGCACCTACGAACGCCATCACCATTTTCTGGCACGGCGGCGACCACTCCGACTCCGTCGCCCTCGAACTCTATCAGGGCGGAATCTTTCATTCTACCATCGCCTCGGGGCTTTCGGGCGAAGAGCGTTGGTATGACTGGACCGTCCCAAACGTGACGGGCGCAGCGGATTACACCATTCGAGTGACCTTGAATGGCAGTACTTCGATCGATAGCGGAGCCTTCATCATTGGCACACCCATCGTAAGCCTTCCCTATGCCGAAAGTTTTGAAAACGGGTTCGGAGCTTGGATTCAATCGCAAAGCGATGAGATGGATTGGACGCGCAATAGCGGCGGCACCACTACAGAAGGCACAGGCCCCAGTGCGGCCTCGGAAGGAAATTGGTATCTCTATATCGAACCGCATGACTCTTACAACGTCCACAACAAGGTGGCTCAAATCGATGCCATCTTTGACCTGAGCCGAGTCTCCAGCGCAGAACTCAGCTTCGAATACCACATGTTCGGGGTGAACATCGACTACCTTGCGGTCGACATCTACGACGGTACCACATGGACCACGAATGCGTGGCTGCGCACGAATGCCCAACAAGTGAGCAGCGAGAACCCCTGGTTGAACGCGGTAGTCGATCTCTCTGCCTATGTCGGCAATGACGAGGTCACTCTCCGTTTCCGAGCAAAGCAGAAATATTGGCATGTCTCAGACATCTCCATCGACAACATCACAGTAGACGGACCACTCGCTCTCCCTTACACAGAAAGCTTTGAGGATGGCATCGGGGGCTGGGTGCAATCTACTAACGACGATTACGATTGGACCCTTAACAGTGGCGGCACATCTACCCCCCTAGCCGGCCCCAATGGAGCCTCCGATGGCAGCTACTACCTCTACGCCGAAGGTCATGATACCACTGGCTCCTATCAAAACTCCTCTGTCGAGGCTCGCTTCGACCTTAGCTCGGCGAGCGCTACCGAACTGACCTTCGACTACCACATGTACGGCTTCTACATCGACTATCTGGCGGTCGACATCAACGATGGCTCAGGCTGGGTAGAAGATATTTGGCTCAAGGACGGTCCTCAACAATCGAGCAGTGGTGAGCCTTGGCTCAAAGCCGTCGTCGACCTCACCCCTTATGCCGGAAACTCTGACGTACGACTCCGATTCCGCACCGCCACCTTACTCTGGAACGCAGCCGACCCTTCAATTGATAACCTGAAGATCATTTCCAGCAACACCACGGTCAACGGGGTCCCCTTTGACTGGCTGGCAAGCTACGGCCTTGAACCGTCCGAAGCCGGCGCACAAGGCAACGCAGATAATGATAGCCAAAACAACGAGGCAGAATGGTTTTTCGGAACAGACCCTCTTGTCCTAGACTCCCCCATCAAAACGCTTCTATCGAGCGCAACTGAAATGACTCTCACCTACACCCGCCGCAAATTAGACGGAGTGAACGTCTTCGCCGAATGGTCCCCCAACCTCACCGAAACGAGCTGGCTCACAACCAACCTCACCGAAGTGGTCTCAGGGGATGACGGCACCATCGAAACCGTCACCGTCACCGCTCCCATGGATGAGGACCGAAGATTTATCCGAATCCGAGTCGACCAATAGCGAGCCTCAGGCTTCAGCCTGAACTCCTTCACGCAAAAGCACGGCACGTGTCGCGCGCGAGCCCAGGAAGGCTACGCCACTTTAGTAACCTGCCTCTTTATCGACCACGTTCAGCAAAGGCTCTCCAGCACCAAAGCGACGGAGATTTTCAACAGTGAGAGCGGAACGACGCTGATTGGTCACCTCCGACTTACCTGCGATATGAGGAGTGATAATTACATTCGGAATACTCCAAAGCGGGTGCCCCTCAGGAAGAGGTTCCGGCTCGGTAACGTCAAGACCAGCGCCAGCCAATTGACCACTCTTCAAGGCCTCCATCATCGCTTCCGTATTCACCACTTTTCCTCGGGCAATATTGATGAGATAGGAACCCTGCTTCATCGCGGCAAAGGCTTTGGCATTGAGCAAGTTCTCGGTCGCCGGAACGAGAGGAACGGCAAGCGCCACCACATCTGCTTCCGGAAGCATTTCTAACAATTCGTCCGGCTTACCCACGCGCTCAATATAATCAGCAGAAGGAGTATCACTGCGGCGAGTTCCAATCACCCGCATCCCACAACCATGAGCCCTTTGCGCAATCTCAGAACCAATTCCTCCCAATCCGACCACCAACATCGTCTTCCCCTCGAGAGCGATCGTCTTCTTTGGAGACTGCCCTCTCTTCCACTTTCCTTCTCGCTGAGCAGCAGCGTAGAAATCAAGGTTGCGAGTTAAGGAAAGCAACATCGCCATCGCATGATCTGCAATGGAGGGACCATGCACCGCACGAAAGTTCGACAACACGATATCATCATTTTCCATCAAAGGCTTAATCGAAATATAACGGTCGACCCCTGCACTCTGCACCTGAACCCAGCGCAGCTTAGTCGCCTTCGCTAAGAACTCAGGATTCGCATATTTGGCATCAATGGCATCAGCCTCTTCAGCCCGCGCCAAAGCTTCCTTCCCGGAGAGTCCCGTAATAATACGAACGTTGGGGGCGACTCGAGCGAGCTCTGCTTGGTCCTCCTTTGGCATCGACCCCGCAAAATAAGTGAGCTCCGTTTTAGGATCCGTCATCTCGATCGCCACTTTGGCATTGCGAAGAGAACCGAGCTCTACGGCCACCGCCTGGGAGTCCGCAGACTTGATTTCTGCATGCAGGCTTGTGAGCGAGCAGAGACAGCCTAGAGAAACGACAGCGAGAGATAATAAGGTCTTCTTCATGGTGATTTCGATTCGAAGCTAGCCCCTTTCTGGCCAGAGAACAAGATTGGCTATCCACTTCCGCATCTGCGGAGAGTGACTTAAGCCACTCAACTGCCAAGCAACCCGAACCAAGCAAAAAAGACCGATTAAGAAAGCGATCAGCTCATGGCGCAACTAGCCCCTTGGCTACCATTTCCGCTTTGGACAAACGCGGGCGCACTCTTGCGGGAGTAGGCAAACCTGTGAGCCGATCGAATTCATCGGCGGTGCGTAATTCAGGAACGCTATCCCCCGTTGCTTTCACCCAATCATCCAATCGCTTCGAAAGCCGCTCCTTGTCTTCTTTGAACTCCTCCTGACTCGCCAAATTCTCAATTTCATAAGGGTCTGCCACACAATCATAGAGTTCTTCGGCTGGACGAGGCACCTCAAAATAGACCGTCTGTGCCGTCGTCAACTTGCCCTCCTTATGCAACTCAATCATCTGTTGAAACGTCCTGGAACGCACCCCATCAGCAGAAGGAGTCAAAGGAAGATCTGGATAGGAATTTCTAATATATTTGAATCGCTCATCGCGAACAGCTCGCCCGTGGGCCTCATAATCATGCCAGTTCTGTTCCGCAAAAACAACGTCACGCACCACGGCCTTGGAATTCTTAAAGATGGGTAAAAGGCTCGTTCCTTGAAACGTTGGTCCAGGGTCCTCAACCCCCGCAACATCCAGGAATGTAGATGCAAAATCGATCGCACTCAGCAGACTTGAAGTCACCACTCCCTTCGGCACCACCTGGGGCCAACGCACGAGGCAAGGAGTCCGTATTCCCGAGTCATAAATCGTCGTCTTATCTCGCGGGAAAGGACGACCATTATCCGAAATAAAAATAACGAGAGTATTCTCAGAGATTCCCTGAGCATCCAATTCTTCGAGAACCATCCCTACATACTTGTCGAGACGGATAACCTCGTCGTAGTAGAGCGCAAAGTCTCGGCGCACTTCTGGGGTATCGAGATGATAGGGAGGAAGCCGAACAGTGGCAGGGTCGGTAGGATCCGCGATGATCCCTTCGTGATAAGGGCGATGAGGATCAAGAGCTGCCAACCAGAGAAAGAAAGGCTGGTCTTGCGGCCGCTCTTTCAAAAGGGGCACCCAATCAATGCAACCACTTTGCGCTTCACCCTCCATTGTCTCGATAAATTTTCCGTCCTTGGCCGCATCACCCGAGGGCAATTGAAATCCGGAAGTATCGGTCTCGCGGACGACATCAAAACGGTCCTTCACCGCATCACCCAGATGCCACTTCCCTGCTGCAGCCGTCCAGTAACCAGCAGTCTTCAGTTTCTCAACAAAGGTGGTCTGCTCCTTTGGTAAAGGCCAATGCAACTCCTCTGCTCCCGTTTGATGAGGATAACGCCCCGTGATGAGCGAGCATCGACTCGGAGAACAAGAGGAAGCGGTCAAGAAGGCATTCTCAAAAAGCATTCCTTCCGCTGCAAGACGACTCAAATGAGGAGTCTGCAAGCTAGGATGCCCATAAGGACCCGAATCATCCCACGCCAAGTCGTCAGCAATGATAAGCACGATATTTGGAGGAGGGCTCACAGCCTCCCCCTGCTCACTCTTTGCCCAAAGACCACTCGTCAGAACAATCCCCAGTGCCACTCGAAGTAATAACATAGTTAACGGTCTGGAAAATCTGGCGCTAAAACAAGAAAAGAACCCACCCAATGCGCCTACCAAGATTCGGGAGTTCTAAAGCTAACCAGTCACCGATGGCGAATCTCAGACCGGCAGGACCTTCACCTTTTTCCCAACGATTTGAAAGTTATCGGCCACAATCTCAGCCGTCTCCATTTGAGACACACAACAAGAGAGATGGGGGTTCTGCAAAGCCCACAAATAAGCTTTCGAAAATACTGACAGCTCCTCATCCGGAATCGTTTGATCCAGCTTCTCCTGCCTCCAGACAGGCGGATCATCAAAAGTGAAGAGCTTCGCCACTTTCATGGCAATCATTCCCAAGCCCGCTTGCTTACCCTTAAACATGAGCGTCTCTAGAGCGGCATGATTGGCAATATTGTAGGCAAACATCGCAACATCATAATAGCCCACCTCAATCACCTTTGACAAATTCGCCGCGACATCATTGTGAAACGACACCCCCGCAGCACGAATCATCCCCTTCTCTTTGAGTTCTCCGAAAATTTCAGAAATCAAATCATCTTCTAACATCTCGGGCATCGCCACGCCATGCGGGCAATGCAGCACATCTACATAGTCGGTCTGGAGACGCTTCAACGACTCCCCCAAGAGCCTATCGGCTCGTTCCTTGATCTTCTTACGCCAACCCGCTTTGTAACCCTGCTCCTGCAGCATCAAGTGTCGAAAATAGCTCTTACCAAACTGACCCGCTTGCCCACCAAAATAGTCCATGTGATAGCCCGGCTTGAGCACTCCGCGCTCCTCGATCATCTCCTCCGCCTTCTTGCGCAGCTCCTTTTTCTTAGTTTCTGAGAGACCGCTCTCTATCTCTCTAAATGTCCCGTCCAAAAATCCGTAGTAACCACTAAGCTTGGTCGAAAGAAAGATCTGGTCCCGATTCTTACTCTTCTGAAAGTAAGAGCCCATCGTCTTCTCTACTAGGCCATTGCTGTAGGCGGAAGCAGTATCGATATAGTTCATCCCTCGCTCAAACCCAGCATCCAAGGCTGGGAAGTATTTAGGCTCGGTAAAGGGGAAGGTGCCCATCACCAACTCCGAGACCATCATCCCACTTTTACCAAGCATACGATAACTCATCCCCTCCTGCTTGTTACGCCACTCTGGCTGAACCTCATCTACTACAGAAGCAGTAACTTCGTTAGAGACCTCACCCTCTGCCAACAATGCTGGAGCCATTGCCAAATTGGCTGAAACAGCTGCCGTCTTCTTGAAAAAGTCTCTCCTGGAATCGTGGTTGTTCGGCATGAATCGAATAAGTTAAAAGAACGAACGAGAAGAACTCCATCCCCGACCAAGCCAAAACTCGGCAAAGAAGCAAGGTCCGCTCAATAGTTCATTGTTCCTATCGTCCACAACTTCCCCTCATCTGACAATAGTAAAGCACTACCATCCTCAAACACCCATCACTGGGCCTACTTCTCGGGGTGGCGGGTAAACGACCGCGGATGCATAGGTTCGAAAGTGAGCAGGCTTCCCCTCAACTGACGACGATGCAATGGGGCGGCTTCAAAAGACCGGGCTCCCGATTCTTACATCGCCTCACGAAAATTCTCCTTAACACCGTGCTGTTAGACTTCAGACGTCCACACTCGGTCCAGCCCAGCCACGACGCAACAGAAGTCAGTTCAGAGCGCAGCCTAATGCCCCCCGTTTTCTCCAACACAAAGTGAGGCTCGTCTCGGTTCCCCCGCAAAAATCGGAGCAGAAAAGTTCACCTCTTGACTCCTTCCTCACTTGGAATCTCCAGCCCGAAAGAGTTGAAAGACCGCTCCTCCTCTCCGGTAAAAATACAGCTGCCCCTTTTCCCAAACCCACTTTCCAAAGACCCATGAAATCCCTTCTCCTCTTCATCGCCACCACCCTGCTCGCCGCTCCCGCCAACGCTGACCCCCTCCTCAAGGAAGGCGACCACATCGCCATCGTCGGCAACACCTTCGCCGACCAACTGCGCATCCACGGCTACCTCGAAACCCTCCTCCAACAGCACACCGACATTTCCCTCCGAAACCTCGGCTGGGCCGGCGACACCCTCACCCAGCGCGACCGACCCACCAACTTCCCCACCGAAACCACCACCCTCACCGAGCAAAAAACCGACCTCATCATCGCCTGCTTCGGCATGAGCGAATCCTTCGCCGGCGAGCCCGGCATCCCCGCTTTCAAAAACGACCTCAAAGCCTTCCTCGCCTCTCACAAAGGGCAACCCTACAACGGCGAAAGCGACGCCCGCATCGCCCTCGTCTCTCCCATCGCCTACGAAGACCACGGCCTCACCACCCCCAACGTCGAGGGCCGCAACAAAGACCTCGCCGCTTACACCGCCGCCATGGCGGAGACCGCAGAACAAGAAGGCGTCCTCTTCATCGACCTCTACGAAGACAGTCGCGCCATCATGGACAATATCGGCGACCAAAAACTCACCACTAATGGCATCCATCTCACCCCCCTCGGCTACTGGGCCGCAGCCAAACTCATCGCCTCCAAACTCACCGACAGCCCCCTCCAACCTTGGGTCTTCATCATCGACGCCTCCAGCGATACCGCCGCCAACTTTGGAGCCGAACTCACCGAAATCTCAACCGACGAAGGGGCGCTCTCCTTCAAAGTCACCGAAACCACCCCCGCCAGCCCTCCGCCTCCCACCGGAGACACCACCCCCTCCTACTTCAAACATGGACGAGATACCCTCATCGTAGAAAACCTCGCCCCCGGCGACTACACCCTCACCGTCGATGGCAAAGAAGTCACCACCGCCAGCCACGAGCAATGGCACCAAGGCGTGCAAATCGACAACTCCCCCGCCCACCAAGAAGCCGAAGCCTTCCGCGCCGCCATCAACGACAAGAACCTGCAATTCCTCTACAACTGGAAAGCCCTCAACCAAGTCCACATCGTCGGCGAACGCACCCGCTCCCCCTCCGGAAAATCCATTCCTTCCGAACAAGCCGAATTCAACAAACTCGCCCAGCAACAAGAAGCCATTCTGCGCCAACCCCACCAACCCAAGACCCGTCAATGGACCCTCACCCCCAGCAAAAGCACAAAACCCATCATCCCCTAGTCCTCGTATTCGCATCATGCTCTGAAGAGTTGACCGCGAAACTTGCGAAAACAGCGAAACTCAACTTCTGCTGGTCTGAATTTTAGCAAGTTTCGCGGTCAAAAAATAACTCAACAAGCAGAGTAAAAAAATCCATCACTTCAACCCCGTCAAATCTGCGTCTGAAATGCCCTTGGGTGCATCTGCGTTCATCTGCGGTAAAAAAACGGCAACCAAACCACCTCTACCCATCATCCCATGACCCTTCTCAAAACAACCTTCACCACCCTCCTCCTCACCCTCGCCCCCCTCTCCTCCGCCGAAAAACCCGACGCGACCGGCATCAGGGCCGCCAACCTCAAAGGCGCCGACCTCGAGCTCATGCACAATCATGATCCCGCCTCCGAGCTCGAAAACTTCATCCTCCTCGACGGCTACCAAGCCAACCTCTTCGCCTCCGAGCCCCTAATCGAAAACCCCATTCACATGCAATGGGACTCCCGCGGCCGCCTCTGGGTCGCCTGCTCCTGGTCCTACCCCCAGCTCAAACCCGGGCAAAAGGCCGACGACAAAATCATCATCCTCGAAGACACCGACGGTGACGGCAAAGCCGACAAATCCACCGTCTTCGCCGACGGCCTCTACCTCCCCACCGGCATCGAGCTCGCCAATGGCGGCTGCTACATCGCGCAATCCCCCGACGTCTTTTTCTATCAGGACACCGACGGAGACGACGTCGCCGACAAGAAAGAACTCGCCCTCACCGGCTTCGGCATCGAGGACAGCCATCACTCCATCAGCGCCTGGCGACGCGGCCCCGGCGGCTGGCTCTACTTTCAAGAAGGCATCTTCCTCCACACCCAGGTCGAGACCCCGCGCGGCCTCGTCCGCAACTTCAATGGCGGCATCTATCAATACAACCCCCGCACCGGCGAACTGCGCGTCTTCTGCTCCGGCACCGGCGGCAATCCCTGGGGCCACGTCTTCGACGACTGGGGCCAATCCTTCATGGTCAACAACCCCAAGATCATGCACATCTCCCCCGCCACCGGCAACAGCGGGCAAAACATCAAAGTCCCCATCCTCATCAGCACCACCAAACAATGCGGCGGCGACCTCGCGCGCGGCAGCCACATCGGCGACGACCTCCGCAACCAACTTCTCACCGGCCGCTTCAAAGACCGCTCCGTCGTGCGCTACGAGTTCATCGAAAACGGAGCCGGCTTCAGCGCCAACGTCCTCCAACCCCTCATCCAATCCAAGCACCCAAACTTCCGCCCCGTCGATGTCAAGATGGGGCCCGACGGCGCCGTCTACGTCTCCGATTGGTATAACTCCATCATCAACCACGCCAACCACGACTTTCGCGACCCCCGTCGCGACAACGGCCACGGCCGCATCTGGCGCATCACCAAGACCGGCAGCCCCTTGGTCAAAAAGCCCCCACTCGTCGGCCAACCCCTCACCGCACTCGTCGCCCAACTCGCCAGCCCCGAAGCCTGGAACCGCCATCAAGCGCGCAAGGAACTCAGCGAACGCGACCCCGACCAAGTCCTCGCCGCCGTCGAGACTTGGGCCAAAAATCTCGACCCGTCCCTCCCCAACCATGACCACACCCTCGTGGAAGCGATGTGGACTTGCCAAAACGTCGAGCGCGTCAGCGAAGCCATCCTGCAAAAAGTGATCGCCGCCTCAGACGGCCACGCCCGTTCCACCGCCGCCCGCATTCTGCGTTACTGGTTCCCGCAACTCAGCGACCCCATCCCCCTCCTCGCCCAACTCGCCGCCGATCCCTTCCCCCGCACCCGCATGGAAGCCGTCCTCTCCGCCGGCTTCATCCCCGAGCCCGCTGCCTTCACCGCCGCCCTCAACGCCCTCGACCATCCCTTGGACAAATCCATCACCCTCGCCCTCGAGCAAACCACCGCCGCCCTCGAACCCCACTGGCGCCCCGCCCTCGAAGCCGGAACCCTCACCTTCAACCAACCGGCGCACCAAGACCACGTGCAAAAAGGATCCGGCATCGGCTTCGGCAAACGCCTCAACGCCTTCCTCGCCAACCCCACTCCCACCAGCGAAGAAATCGCCGCCATCCCGAGCCAGCTCCTCACCTCCGCCCAAGACCCCGAAATCTTGGCCGTCCTCAAAAAACTCACCACCGACCCTCCCAAAAATGACGAAACCACCATCGCCCAACACCGGCCCCCTCTTCCCCTTCGTGGACAGCGACGGCGACAGTTTTAGCGACATCGCCGAAACCGCCTTTGGCTCCAGCCCTGCCGACCCCGCCGACTGCCCCAATCACTCTTCCTCTCCCACGAAACCCAACGTCATCATCATCTACGCCGACGACATGGGCCTCGGCGACATGTCTGCCTATGGAGACTTGTTCGGCACTCCCAGCCCCGCCGTCACTCCCCACATGAACGCGCTCGCTGCGGAAGGCACTCTTTTTACCCAAGCCCACTCTTCCAACGCCGTCTGCACCCCCAGCCGCTACTCCCTCCTCACCGGAAAATACAACTGGCGCGAGTTCAATGGCATCTCCAAGCACTACGGATACTTTTCCGCTGCCGTCCCGGAAGTCCCCAAGGCCAGCGACGTCACCATCGCAGAGTTTCTCAAAACCCAAGCCTACGACACCGCCGCCTTTGGCAAGTGGCACCTCGGCGGCGCGTGGTTCGCACCCGGCTCTAACACTCGCATCACTGCCAATCCCACGGACCCCACCACCGTCGACTGGGCCCGCCCCGTGGAAGACCACGCCGTGGCCCACGGCTTCGACACCTTTCAGGGACTCGCCGCCTCCATTAACTTCGGCCCCTACGTCTACCTCGAGAACGACCGCAATCAGATCTGGGACGCCTCCCTCAACGGTGGCAGCGGTGCCTTCCGCAACGCCACCAATTCCGACACCTTCCAACAGCTCACGACAGCCAACCTCAACTCGTCTGTGGTCGGTGCCACCGACTCCCGCGCCAGCCTTGGCGACCCCACCTACCGTCAGGTCGATGCCGGCCCCTTCATGATCACTCAGGTGGAAGAGTTCATCGCCGACCGCGCCACGAACTCTGACCCCGATCCCTTCTTCGCCTACGTCTCCCTCTACTCCCCCCATAAGCCATGGGCTCTCACCGCCCCGTTCATAGGAACGGACAGCGCCGCCGGATTCCACTACGCCGACTTTATGCGCGAAATCGACGACCGCATCGGCCGCGTCATCGACGCCATTGATAACAACGGTTTCCACGACAACACCCTCATCATCCTCACCAGCGACAACGGTCCCGAAAACACCGCAATGGAGCAAAGCCTCGCAAATGACAAGGACCCCAACGGACCGCTCCGTGGGAACAAACGCGATGTCTGGGAAGGCGGTACCCGCGTTCCCTTCGTCGTCCGCTGGCCTGGACAAGCTGCCGCAGGAATGAAGGTCAGCGACCCCATCTGGCAAGGCGACATCTTCGCCACCGTCGCGGCTTATCTCGGAGTCGAACTTCCAAACAGCACCGCCCCAGATGGCGAAAGCTTCCTCAACCTCATCCGTGGACAACAAAAGCCCTCCCCCCAACGCAACGGCGTCGTCGTATCATCCATTCGCGGTGACCTCGGTCTCAAAACAACTGACGGCTGGAAGTTCATCGACGGTAGCGGCGGAGGACACAACACCTCTTGGGACTCATCTAACAACAGTATCCCTTCGGCTGCCGGCACGAACCAAGGAACGCCCAAACAACTCTTCCACCTCGACCTTGATCTCGGTGAAGACAACAACCTCATTTCCGCGCTCAGTAATGACGCCGCCATCCGAAGCGAAATCACCACCCTCGCCGGTAGCGACCTCTTCACCACCCTCGACCAACTCCGCACCACCCCGACGTCCGTCCTCTACCCACGTGTCGCCGACAACGACGCCGACTCCCTGCCCAATTCATACGAACTCCTCTTCGGGCTCGATCCCAACTCACCCAAAGATGCTTCCGCAGACCTCGACGGCGATGGCAGCTCGAATTTGGAAGAATACCTCGCAGGGACAGACCCCACCGACTCTGGCGATCTCCTCTGCATCACGAACTTACAAAATTCTCCCACCGAGTTCACCGTCACCTGGCCTAGTGTGCTGAATCGCATCTACGCCGTCTCTTGGTCAACCAACCTGCAAGACTGGACCTCGGACTCCTCATACTCAGGCACCGGCAGCCCACAAAGCGCCACCCTCGACAAGATCTCGATTGACGCCGTCGACAACATCTCGGGTAACCTCGATCATTTATTCATCCGTATCGAGGCCACCTATCCCTAGATTTTCTCATCTCGTCGTAGTGAGTCCTCCTGCGGTGTCAAATTTCCGCTCCCAAGCTCCCCATCATGGAGCAATCACGATGCAACAAAGGATTCTTCATTATATTCTTGAGGTGTTTTGTGATTTACTTCCTTTCTTAGAAGGAATGAAAAACAACTGTAAATTTTCTAAATCCCATGAAGCTGGGCGTATTGCTACCATTATCCTAAGTTCGATCATCATCCTTTCTTTCTCTGGTTGCACCATATCAGATGTTACCGTCACAAGAGGTGAGGGCATCGAAGAAGGGCAAGAAATTGACCTCAGCGGCGTGAAGAGAGGTCATGAATTATTGAGGGGCTATAAGAAAATGGGTAAGGATCTGGAGAAAGCAAGTGTGGCTCGATAACGTACTAGTTGGGCAGGCAAGCAATGGACTCTTGAGGGGAAGTTTTTCCAAACCCTTTAAGAACTGAGCACTGAACCTTACCCTGTATTTTTCATCCTCTTACGATTGCCATGAAAATCCTCCTGTCCTTTTTACTCTCTTCTCAGATCGCCTCTTCAAGCGCTCAGCCGAACGTCATCTACATCAAAACTGATGACCAGCGCTTTGACGCGCTGAGCATGACCGGGCACCCCGTCACGAAGACTCCGCATATCGATCAGCTGGCGAAAGAAGGCATCTTTTTTGATCAGGCTTTTATCACCAGCCCAGTGTGCGGGCCAAGTCGCGCCAACACCTTTTCAGGCCAATGGGAGCGAAAAAACCGCGTCGGGTTCAGTGAGTTTCTCGGTAACAACATGAAGCCAGAGGTCTTCGATCAGTCCTGGCTCATGTGTCTGAAACGAGCCGGCTACTTCACCGGCTATATCGGAAAACACCATGTCGGTATCGGTGAAAAGCGAGAGAAAGGATACCTCCAACGTAGCATCGACTTTGCCTACCTTAAGAAGGGGCACATCGGCTTTCATCTCAATAAGATTCCCGCCTACAACAACCTCAAGAATCAAACGCAAGTCGAGGGATTGCTTGAAGCGACCGATGCCTTCCTCGACCCGAGCCCAGAGAAAGATGACTTCTTCGATACCGCGCATGCTTCAGTGAAGGACTTTCTCCAACGGCGGGATGATTCCAAGCCGTTCGCAGTCTCCATCAACTTTAACCTCCCGCACGCCGCGAGCATTGGTGGCATGGGTGCAAAGGAGAGTGACCCCGAATACTATCGTTCACTCTACCAAGACCAATTGGACAAGTTCCCAATTCCAAAGGGCTTTGTGGACAAGAAGGAGCCTTTTCCTAAGGAAGTCTTCCAGCTCGACGAGCTGATGGGCTACTACAAATACAACAAGAAGACTCTACTCAATACGCAGCTCAAAATGGCAAGAGCTAACTATGCAATTGACCTCTTTGTGGGCTCAATCCGAGAGCAACTCTCCGTCATGGGAGTGGCCGAGAACACCATCATCGTCTTCGCCTCCGACCATGGACTCTTACTGGGTGAGAAAGGCTTAGGCGGCAAGACCTTCCTTTACGAAGACTCAGTGCATATCCCGCTCATCTTCTACTCTCCTCTTTTCACGAAAGAAGAAGCATCCCGCACCATCAGCGACCTCGTCGTGGGACAAGACATCCCGGCGACCATTCTCGACCTCTGTGGCGTGGAGATTCCGAAGACCTACCAAGGGGTGAGCATGCTCCCACTCATCGAGCAAGAACCGGTGGCGTGGCGGCAGGACATCTTTCTGGAGAACCTTTTCACCAAACAAGGCTATCCTCGGATGGAAGCGGTGCGCTCAAAGGAGTGGAAATACATCCGCTACTTTTCGAGAAAAAACGACCGCGCCCATTACCTCCCTGAAGCCTCCCTAAACGGGGAGCAACCCATCTTCGAGGAACTCTACCACCTTACCGAGGACCCCAAAGAAGCGCAGAACCTCGCTGCTAGCCCAGAGCACCAAGCCATCCTCGCGAACTTGCGCCAGCGTTGCCAAGAGTTGTTGAAGGAGTGCGCTCAATAGAAGTCAGATCTTGGTAAGTTAAACCGTCTTAGTTGGACCGACCAATGATTGTCGCTTATCCACGGTTGAGGTGTTTTGGTAGATAATCTCATGGGACGCTTTGAATGCGGTATCTTTCTGGAGCGCACGGCATAGGTAACAGTGAGAACGACCTGAGCCTTCTCACACAATCCACTTAGCAAAAAGCTCTCCCTCCGCAAGGAGTGAGAGCTTTCGATGAGAATAAGAAGGAACCTGCTACTTCACGGTAATTTCACCACGCATGATCTGCGCATGGCCCGGGAAGGAACAGATGTAAGGGTAGACTCCTGGAGTATCGAACTTGAACTTGAGCACCTGCTTTTCGTCTTCATTGAGAAGCTTGGTCGCAATGATGATGTTTGGGCTCTCTGGAACAAAGTGTTTGGCAAAACCTTCCGCACCCATGTTCATGGCCGCCTTGGCGACCTCTTCTTCTGTTCCTGGTTTCACAACGAGGAGGTTGTGAGCCATGACATCAGGATTGCTGAAGACGAGTTGAATTTGCTGACCGACTTTGACTGTAAATTTCTCGAAGTCGAACTTGAGGCCCTCTGGCACACAGTTGATGTATACTTCCGCAACTCCCCTGCGGTCTCGTATCCCCTTTTGAGCCACCTTGTGTGCTTTCGGGGCTTTAAGGGTGATTCCAGAGAGATCCGCTTTCGCGTATTGCAGGATTTGCTTAGTGAAACCTTTGTTCACCCCTCGTTTTTCAACCTCTTCGAGAATCTCGAGACCGATTTCAGCTGGGAGCCAGCTGGCAGCAACGACGGCTTCGTGACGAACAAGTGGAGACTCATCAGCAGCACCCTTCAGCATGATTTGCTTCAGGTGAGAGAGCTTATCGGCATTGTAGCGGCCTGCTCTAATGGCAGCAGCACGTGCGCGGAAGTCTTTGGAGGCGAGAACCTCTTCGAGAAGAGATTCATCGATCTGGTTCACGCCCCAAGAGACCCAGAGAGCTTCGAGGATGTTGTGGTCATAGCGAGCCTCACTCTTATCGAGCTCCGATACCCATTTCTTCAGAGCAGTCGCGACTTCGGTCGCGTCTCTGCCACGGAGTTCGCGTCGGGTACGGTAGCGAGTGCGAATCTCTGGTTCCTTGAGGTTTTCAAGGAGCTGAAAAATACTGGCACCCACCACTTTCGCTGGGGTGACGAGTGGACGTGAGGGGTAGGTGACACGGTAAACACGCCCGTGAACATGGTCGCGTTTAGGATCACGTGCCGAGTGCTGCATGTGACCGACGAGCACGTTACTCCAATCGATGAAGAAGAGTGACCCGTCTGGGGCAAACTCGAGATCGACAGGTCGGAAGTATTGATACTCCTTCGGGGAAACAAAGAGGTTCTGCCGGAATTTGGCGTTATAGAAGCCAGTCTTCGGGTCTTGGATCACCTGATGCTGCTTACATCCTAGGAAGCCAATATTATTACAAATCAGAGCGTCCCCTTGCATCTCATCAGGAAAGTGACGAGAGGAGACGAACTCGACTCCAGAAGTCGGGCGCACCTTGTTGTCGGTGAGGAGATCGGTGTTCTGCAAATTCCGTCCATACTTCGGCTTGATGGCATTTTCCTGCATCCAACCGAATGAGGGTCCTGAGGTGTAGAGGAAGAAGTTCTGACCCCATTCGTCAAAAGCAATACCCCATGGATTTGGGATTTTGAGTTGAGCCGTTCTCTCGAGCCGCATCTTGTTAGGAGCATAACGATAAAATCCCCCATCCGTTCCACGAACGGGTCCATACGGAGTCTCGACGTTCGAGTGTAAGAAGATGCCCTCCCCCATGAAAATCGCGCCTGAAGGGTCGGCACAGAAGGAAGAAATCGCGTGGTGGGTGTCGTGATCATCAAAGCCAGAAAGAACGATTGTGCTTTTATCCGCTTTGCTATCGTCATCGGTGTCTTCAAAGAGAACGAGGTTCGTACCGAGGGAGACAAAGACCCCTTTTTCCGTAATCTCAAACCCCATGGGAATATTAATATTCTCAATGAAGGTCGTCTGCTTATCCGCCTTGTTGTCACCATTGGTGTCTTCGAGGATAATGATCTTATCATTCGCAAGTGGACCGCCGATCTCGTAGTGAGGATAGGAACCCATGCAGCCCACCCAGAGGCGCCCTGCATTGTCGAAGGCCATTTGGGAGGGGTTCTGCAGATCGGGGAAGCCTTTCTCATCCGCGAACAACTCCACCTTAAAGCCTTCGGCGACCTGAAGAAGCTTCTCTACCTCCTTACCAGTCTTATAGTCGACAGGACGATCAGAGTTCGTCTTGATGTCAACAAGAGGAGTCGTCTCCGCATCAGCGTCCGCGACTCGATAGTTTCCACCTGCGTTGTTAGTCCAGATTGCTCGGTCGCGAATTTGAGTCTTCTCCCGAATTTTACGAAGCTCGGTTGGATAGTTTTTGTCCCCATACGGTGCGAAGCGACGCCCGTGAACGTGAACGCCGTTTGGGATTTTATAATCCATCACCCAAAGACGATTTTTCTCAGCCACTGCGGCGTGAATTTTTTCATAATCCCCTTTTGTAGTCGCTTCTCCGAAGAGTCCATTGGCGAGGAGAGGAGCAAATTTTCGATAGCCTTCCTGAGTTAAATTATGACCATTGAGGGTGAGGTCGGCATCGTTGCCCGCGAAGAGCTTTGAAGTTAAAACATAGGCATCAATAAAGAGGATGCCTTCTTCCTGACAAACCTCAGCCATCGCGGCGGTGTAGGCACTGAGGTTCTCGTTCTCTGCCTTCCCGTTTGGCAAATCGAATTTGGCACTGAGGTCCTCGAAGGCAGCGGGACCGACGATCGCAAGCTGCACTTGCTTCCCGCTATACTGCTGCTTGAGGGTGTGCTTGATAAAGGCGCGGAGCTCTTTCTTGTAGTCGTCAATTCCCGCAGCTCCTTGGAAGGATTCGCTGTATCCGAAGAAGCCGATCACGGTATCCACCTTGTGGCGGGTGAGCCACTGATCGGGGGTCTCATAGTGACCTCGGGTCGATGCTTTCACCTGATATTCCTTGGGCAGGAATTGGGTAGCGTCTGGCACTACCACGTGTGAATTGCGTGAGGGGTGGGGACGGAATGCGGGGGTATTCCCCTCGAAGCACATGTTCCGAATATAGAGCTTTAAATCAGGGTAACGGCGTTGAAGCTCGGTCTCAAACTCGCTGTAGAGATTCATACGCGAACCAAGTCCACCCCCGATGAAGGCGAGATGCATGTCCTTGCTCATCTCCAGCGCCACTGGCGGTTGACCAGGGACGGCAGCTTTGCGTGCGACAGGATTCGCGGGAACTTCGATATTTTGGGTAGCCCAAACGGCATCCATATCGACTTTTTTCTTTTGCCCATAGGCAAATGGAGTCAGCACCATTGGTAAACCCAAGGTAAGAGAACTTAGTGTTAGGAGTTGTCTTTTAATCATATCAGTTTTCAAAGAAATTTGCTTCAAGGCTTTGTCTCGATAGTTACGGCCACTCTGTCCCTGCCGCCTACGATGTCATTGTTTTTTAACGTTGGAGGGCGAACTCTCCAAGCTCTACTTTTCTCAACCATCAGATCAGCAAGAGAATGAGGAAAAAGGAGCTCAAGACGATGTGAAGCTACTGATCGCGAGATTGCATCAGCACTGCCAAGAGCCGCTGAAGAAGTGCGCTCAGCAAGGGCAAGAACACACAAATATCATCGTATTCCGACCCCTTTTCCAAACGAACTGACTAGAATCCATCACCAATTTGACATCAAACTCAAGCGGCAAAACCGCGAGATTCGAAGATGCTGGAAAACGAGCTAAAAGGTAGAAATAAAGTGGGCTGATCGGATGCCTTGCCCTTTAATCAAAGGGCAGTGGAAAAAGCGATACATGAGAGGACTCACTGGACCCGCTGTCCCGAATGCCAAGGGCGCGGCAAGAGAAACAGAAGACTCTCTGGCAAAGCCCGCCGCCGTTACCAAAATGCGCTCGCTCAGTTCGAAGCCTCGCAAACGAAGGGCGGCAGCGAAGAACTAGCTCCGGTTCGCCCCAAGGGGCATCTCGAAGATTGCACAAACTGTCAGGGGTCCGGCCTCGTTTCATCTCCAACCCCTCCCATAGTTGATAAAGAAAATTATCCCCACGTCGCGATCATCGGTGGCGGCATCGGAGGGGTGGCTCTAGCGGTGGCCTGTCTCCACCGAGGTATTCCCCATACTCTTTATGAACGTGACGGAGGCTTTGATGAACGTTCTCAGGGCTATGGACTCACTCTCCAGCAAGCCAGCAAAGCGATCGCAGGCTTGGGGATTTTCTCCTTAGACCAGGGCATCGTTTCTACGCGCCATCTCGTGCATACCCCCGAAGGAAAGGTAGTGGGTGAATGGGGTGGCAGAAAATGGCTCGAGTCCAATGCGGAAGCTCTTCCCAAGCTGAAGCGCACTAATGTTCACATCGCCAGGCAGTCGCTTCGCTTGGCTTTGTTGGAGCAACTCAACGGGCATGATGCCGTGCAATGGGGACACCAGCTCGTGGACTACCAAGACGTCGAGGGAGAGCGAGTGAGCCTCTCTTTCCTAGTCAATGGTGAGACCAAGAGAGCACACGCCGATCTAGTAGTGGGAGCCGATGGCATCCGGAGTGCAGTGAGGAGATTGCTCATTGGTGAGGAAGCCTCGCCTCTGCAATACCTAGGTTGCATCGTCATTTTAGGTATCTGTCCTCTCAGCCAGCTGGAAGGACTGGAAAGCCCCTTGTTAGACTCCGCCACCGTCTTTCAAACCGCGAATGGCAACGAGCGTATTTACATGATGCCCTATGATGCCGATTCCGTGATGTGGCAGCTCAGCTTTCCGATGCCAGAAGAAGAGGCCAAGACGCTAAGCGCTCTGGGTTCTCAGGCCCTCAAAGAAGAAGCGCTTCGGAGATGCCCGTGGCATGATCCTATTCCCCAAATTCTCGCTGCCACTCAAGCCTCTCAGATTTCGGGTTATCCGGTGTATGACCGGGAACTCCTCAAGCCGGAATTGTTAGAGAAAGGAAATCGCGTCACCCTCATTGGAGACGCCGCACACCCCATGAGTCCTTTTAAGGGCCAAGGTGCAAATCAAGCCCTCCTCGATGCCCTCGCCCTCGCCCGGGGGATCTCAATAGGATGCCGACCCAAGTCTCAGTGGCGCGACGTGGGTTTGCGGGAAAGTGTCTTGAGAGATTTCGAAAAAGAAATGTTAGAGCGCAGTGCGATCAAGGTGAAGGATTCCGCAGCAGCGGCCGAGTTTCTTCATTCCGAAATCGCGCTTCACGAAGGCAACGAACCAAGAGGGAGCTGCCGAAAGAGGAGTTAAACTCTGACGCCTAACAAGGTCAAACAACCATTGTATTCGACCGCTCAAAACAGTCCAACTTCAGCGAGAAATCCTGCTACCAAGAAAGCTCCTTACCAGTGTAGAAAAAGAACTTTCCAGATTCCTTTTCAGTCAGGCCCTCAATGAGAGGAATCATTTTGGCAATACTCTCCTCTGGCTGGAGTTTAGCTTCCTCCTTGCCGCCCATGTCTGTCTTGTTGTGGCCTGGTCCCAGTGCGATGACGATAAAGCCATCCTTATGCAAAGCGGCATGCATGTTGGTCACCACGCGATTCAGAGCACTCTTACTAACACCATACCCCCACGCTACATTCTGGCCGTAGCTGATGGTTCCGAATCCCGATGAAATGTTGATGATTTTCGGGATTTCAGAGAGTTTGAGGTTTGGTAAAAGAGCCTGCGAAACAAAGAGCGGTCCAAGGGTGTTGATCCGAAAACAGTCTTCCATCTCCTTTGCTTCGATGGTTTCAAAATTAGAAATCCCCTCTTCCCACATCATAGTGGGCCCAAAGTAAGCGGCATTGTTCAAAAGGATGTCGATCTTGCGTCCCTTAAGTGACTCAGCAAGGGCTGCAATATCTTCTTTGCTGGTGACATCCAGCTTCACAATCTCTGCTCCCGTAGCCTTGAGATCTTCTGCCTTCTCTGGAGAACGAGCGGTTCCAATGACCTTGTAACCCTTTTCAGAGAATTGCTTGGCAAACTCGAGACCAAGGCCACGGTTAGCCCCGGTGATGAGAACTGTGGGCCCATCTTTGGCTTCTTGCCCTAGAAGAGGGGAGAGCATGCCGAGGACAAAGACGATAAGGAGGAGTAATTGTTTCATAGTCGAGAATAGAGGCTTTCGGGCATTTGTAGCCTAGCGCCTTTCCAACACAACACCAGCAGCCTTAGTCAAAAAGCAGACAAATCATTGATAATCAAAGCCTTCAACCCTACAAACTCCGATATTTCTAGGGATTGGGGACCAGCCAGCAAAAGCTAGAATTCCAGTTGACCAAAAGTGTCATCGAACGTATGGAGGTGGCGTTCTTGAGACTGCTCTAGCCGGTCAGAGGGAACACTTCATCTTTTTTTCACAGCTAGGAACACTTACCATCATGGCCACTACACTCCAACGTAACCTCAACAGAAGCCGCCCTACCAAGTCGGGTGCAGCAAGAAATAAACGTCAAGCTGACCACCGCAAGCGGCTCATTGCATTGGGTATGGACGAAGCTGTTGTGGCCCAGATGAACCCGAAGGACGTTCGCACAAAGCTGAAATATCCTGCCAAAGTCGTCAAAGAGCTTGCAGCGCAGAAGTAATCTCATCGGATTCTTCAACAGATTTCAAAGAGGCCGCATTCGATGCGGCCTTTTTTGTGCCCTATTCCTCAAACTTGACGTACTGGTTGGCTCACAACGAAGCTTCACAAATCCTTACTGGTTACGAAACGTTGCATCGGGATATTTTTTCTGGAGCCGCTGTTGCTCGCTCTGCGCCATCCCCTTCTGCTTCTTACCGAAGTCCTTTCCCGCCCCCATGAGGCCACCTGCCGCCCCTAGGAAATCATTGTCCGCCTCTCCTCTTGGCCCTATCAATCGCGCTTCATCGTGATGTGTGACTGTCATCTCTGAGCAGCTCGAGAAAAAAAGGACGAGAGCTGAGCCCCCGATAATGGCGGCAATACTCGCCCCTCTATTAGATTTCAAATTTCCGTTGTTCTTAACCATGCGATCCCAAGGAAGGATAAATCGACGAGCTGCTCAAGGATATAGAGGCCCATCGCGGTTGAGCAGCCAAATAAGTCCGTAACTAGACTTCACGATTCTGGTTCTCGCCTACTTCGGAGAAACTCTGAGACGGAAGAAGCGTCGTGCCTCGCCGTCTTTGGGAGCGGTCGCCTTCACTTCCTGGATGGAGCCATCGTCACTGAGCAATAACTCGGTCACTCCAGTGCCGAACCAAGTGCCTGCATTGCTGAGATCGTTGTTCCATTCCACTTCAAAATCGTAATCTAACATCGCATCGATATTGCGGTCATAGGTGAGGTCAAAAGCGCTTGCGTTACTCGTAAAGGTCACGGGATCGCTGTTGGAGACCTTTGGATCAGTCGCGGTAGCGAACTCCAATAGGTTCACGTTCCCGTCGTTATCAAAGTCCGCATCGTCGGCGAAGTTGCCTGTGCCTTCGGTTGTGCCAAAATGCGTGAGCCTCCATGACTCTAACGCCGTGTAGGGACCACCCGTTGGGTAGCCGAAGATGTCGAACTCGCGAGCAATAACCCAGCTTCCAGCATTGGCGTTGTTGCTAATTTCAAAAGTGATTGCCTTAACACCCGAAGCAATCACTCCTGTTCCAGCAGAGGTGTTTCCATTGTGATTGATCCGATTGCTTTGAAGCACGCCTCCTTCCTCGTCGGCAAAGCTGACTTTAGTCCAGAATTGAGCCGGAGAATTAGGCTCCCAATGAGTCGGACCAGCCAAGGTAGCAGTGCTATTGTCGATATAAGTAAGAATGACTTCATATCCTTGATTGGAACGGCCGTTGGCTCCGGTATTCCAACCAAAGATCGTCTCAATTCCGGTGAGATCGTAACCACCGGTATGGACCGACGTGTCGAGGTTGACTGTGACGGTGTTGCCGCTAGCCAACTGAACCTCTCCGCTATCGCTCCTGTCTCCATCATCGTTCCCAATAGTGCCGTTAAAAAGCTGCGCGTGCTCTGCGCTCTCATTCCCTCCTGTTGCAGAACTACTAAGATACTCGGTCTGCGTGAGGTCGTTGGTGCTGAAACTTGGTGGAGAAGCGATGTCGTAAGTTGCGGTGGTAACTTCAATGGTAGGGGCGTCGCTTGCGGTACCGGAAACAATCAAAGAATAGTCCTGCTCATCATGGGTTAAACTGCCCGCATAATCGATAGTGACGGTGTAAGTGCCTGCCGCGGGAGAAGCGAGATAGACTTGCTCGATGGGATCGACAGTGTTCACCCCTTTGGTCGCATGATCATCAATCGTGGCAAGGCTCCAGTCCCCGACATAAGGCATCACGTAAGGATAGTGGGTGCCGCCTGGACCGGTGACTCTTAAATTGAGATCGTTGACGAGGGCCTTAGTGCGGTTGTCATGGCCATCAATTTCGTCACTGGCTGGATCGGTCCAACAGAGGGTGACCCTCAAAGGTGAGTTTCCATCCCAGTCGAAGCTATGGCTTTCCGATGAAGTGATGGTGTCGTTGACAATTGACTCAATGAGATGTGCGCCACCAATGCCGTCGGCATGCAACTTGATCACGTCGGCGGCGAACTGTGTGTTCATCACACCCCAGCCGTATTTGTAATCGGGGCCTGGATCACCACGGTCGTCAGCTGTGTGGAGAATCAACCCCTTCAGTGAGCTGGCACGCATGGCTTGGGCGGGGAAACGAGTGCCGTAGTAGTCGATCAATAGAGCTGCAGAACCACAAACATTGGGAGACGACATGCTGGTTCCGCCATAGCTCGCGGTAGCGGTGTTACTACTCGCAATACTGGAAGTTAACCCTGTTCCGTTTCCGTGGATATCAGGCTTAATACGACCATCATCGGCAGGGCCACGACAACTGTAGCTCTGAGCAGTCGCGAGGCTAGGATTACGATTTCCACTACCATCGACCCCTTCATCGGAACTTCCGACAGCGATGGTATTTTTACCCAGCCCGCCTCCTTCCATCGTGTCAAAACCATCGTTGTTACCCTTATAGGCGCGATTGCTCAATGGGTGTATTGAATCATCATAGGAGGGGACCGTTACCGTGCTAAAATTATCCACATACGTCCACGAATCCCCAGCAGAGGGAACATTTCCTCGCCCATTACCGGCGGAAATAAAAATGAGGTAGTAAGGGGCGTTATAGGCGATCTCATCCCAGTCTTCGGAGCGGCTGTTATAACGACCAAAGTCCTCATCATAGAAGTCTGCCTGATTCCCTCCGGGACTATATTCGCCCCTCCATTGCCAGCCGCCGCTATTCCTCCACCCTCGAGTGACACCATAGGAATGATTGGAGAGATGGAGGTCTGTGGTATTAGGTCCAACTGCTGCATTGGCAATCATCTCCGATGTTGAGCTCGAGGTATTAAAGGAAGCAACGGATGCTTCCGGGGCCATTCCCAAGGTGTTCGAATTGATTCCGCGTGAAACTAAAGTGCCCGCGACATGGGTCGCGTGATTCTGGTCGCTACCCGGCGTGGAGCCATCCCATACCGAAACCTTGCCCTCGAGTTCTCGATGTGTGGTTCGGGCCGTATTCGACTCCCACTGCCCGATGATTACCGTGCGGTTGTAGGAAAACCAATTAACGTTGAATAGAGAACCGCCGCCGCCCGAGAAATCCATCCGTAGCGTCTTACTTCCGGTGGTGTCGAAATAGGCATAGCCAAGAATTGTCGTCCAAGTTTGCCAGCCATTCGAATCGGGAACCTCGACGCTACCGATCGAGCTGCCGTCAATGGAGAGGTTGATAGTGCCCCCATCGTTGTTATTCGAAGCCGTTCTGATATTGATACGGTATTGGCCAGTTTCAGGAACGTTGATGGTGTATTCGACCCAATCCCCGTTTTCGATGTAACCGATATTTTGCCCCCCGCCAGCATCGGTGGTGGTTTCCGATACCACGCCGCTCATGGTTATAAAGCTCTCGGCTTCCACCTGTACTTGGACTGTATTTTGGTAAATCGGGTTGTCGCGCACTTGGTCGGCCGCCGTGGTGATGGCTGCGTCGGAGTTCATAGTATCTTCGTAGATTGGAGTACCTTTCTCGTCGAAATCGATCAACCGGAAGCTTCCGCCATCGGGCCTGCTTCCCGCTAGCTCAAGCCCTTGCAATGCCGCTCGTTCGCGGACGGCCTCCATATGAGCCTCATCCGCTTCCTTTAGTCGACGTACCAACTCTGCTCGAACTTTCTTATCCTTGAGATCATGTCGCCCCTTTGGAAAAGCCTCTTTCTTTTGCTTACGGGCCTTTGCCAGCTTCTCCTGATTCCGCTCCATCTTCGCCTTCAATTGCGCCTCTCTCTGGGGTTGGCCATTTTCACTAATTTGTGCAACTAAGACGTCAGTCGACGCCAGGAAAGATAGCGTGAGCAAGCCTGTGAGAAGGCGAGTTTGCCAAAGAGATCTGTTAGGGGTGTTAGGGATTCTCAAGAGGATGATTAACTGGGACTAAAAAACAAGTTAGGAAAAGCCGGCAAGGATGGCAACAGCATTGCTAACCTTAGGCAGCTCAATGGCATCGGAGTAAAAGTTATAGTTGGCCCCTGAGACTAAAAAGAGTCCTCATCTAGTCACATTTTCGAAGCCCTTGACCTCTCATGCCACCATTCAGAACATGCGTCGCAATTCAATTCTGGCTTCTTTTCTGAAAAAGCTGCTCACTCCTCGGCTCCACGCTTTTGTTCAAAGAGCCAAATTAAAGCCTCACCGCTCTTATAGACCGGTTTGTGAACGACATGCCCTTCTCCGACAAGTTCGGTGAATTTATAGCCAGTCGATCCCGCCTCTTTCTGAGCCTCCGCCATCGCACGGGCCTTCTCTACTGGGTGCTCGTCTAGTTCGCCGTGAAACTGC
Source organism: Roseibacillus sp. (assembly GCA_051251855.1). Taxonomy (GTDB): domain Bacteria; phylum Verrucomicrobiota; class Verrucomicrobiia; order Verrucomicrobiales; family Akkermansiaceae; genus Roseibacillus. Next base: position 450,558 of record JBPOGI010000003.1, on the reverse strand, counting down.
CAAATCGGGAAGTCTTTGGTTTTCTCAACATCCTTCGTATGCCCCGCATTACCGAGAACAATCGCCCCCGCGTAGAGCGACTGGTGTTCGGTGATCTGATACCACGTCCCCCCGCCCCCCATCGATCCACCCGTGACATAAATTCGGTTAATGTCGATTGGCAGGTGTTTAGAAAGAGATTTCACTAAGGCCGCAACCATGTCTCCTTGAGGTCCATTCCAGCTTGCATCAATGGCACAACGAGGCGCGACTACAAAGCAGGGATTGGCCTCCGCGAATTCTCCCCTTGAGTAAACATTGGCGGCCTCCCCAGGAGGCCAAGGCTCATCTCCTCCTCTTCCAGAACCTCCATGGAGCGCCACCACCAGAGGATACCGTTCTTTACTCCTTAAATCTTCCGGACCGAATAATTGAAAAGGCATTCCCTCTTCTGACTTACTCTGCATGAACTCTCCAGTTATGAGGTCTTTATACGGGCCAGATTTGAGGCCCTTACTGCGCGTGAGCTTGTCCTCCTCAAGTGCAGCGTCTTGTGCCTCGGAAACCTGAAGGCTCTTCACATAATCTTGATCATCCTCTGAGAGCATCGCGAGAGTGAGACTCATAGTCCTACCATCCGTCTTGCGCCGAACCGTGACTCCTTCTTCATCCACCGAAACAAGCTCTGCATCAAGGGTGCGCCCATCAGCCGCGGTCCAAGTGCGCACCTCACTTCCAAAGAGACTGGAACTAAGAAGAAAGCTAAGGAAAAGAACATGAGGCTTCATAGAAACTAGGATTCCGAGCTTAGAGAACTGAGTAGCGAATATCAACGACGCAAAAAAAGCGTTCTCATTTGAGATCCCCTTCCCTTCATCTCTCGCTTCCTGTCGTCTACCTAGCTAGTCAACATCTGGACCTTCGGCCCGCTTCACTGACTTCGCCGCTTCCATCGGGGCCCTAAACGTTTCCACCGTCCCCCTGCACCATCTTGGCCGCCGTCCCCTCTTCCCACTCTAATCCCCACTTACGAATACTGAGCATCACGGGCTTGAGCGACCTCCCCTTTTCCGTCAGTGCATAGGCCATTCTCTTACCTCCTTCAGTGGCCGGCACTTGTTCAACGAGACCTCCTTCCTGCAACCGCTCAAGGCGATTGGTGAGAATATTGGTAGGAATGCATTCCGGAGAACTCGCAAAATCTTTGAAACGAGTCCGTCCCAACATTAGATCCCGAATCACCAGCAGGGTCCAACGATCGCCAAAGAGATCCAAAGCGCACGAGACCGGACAGCAAGAGCGACGATCGGGAAGGTCACCTTCTCGTCTTGGCTTCGATGAATTCTTTTTGGGAGGCACGATGAGAACTCTATTTTAGATCACTTGCATTTCAAAACTAATTTTACTTGCGAAAAGAAAGTAATTAGCGAGAGTTTCCTCATGCCTCAAGAAACAGAACCCAAGCTCGACGCTCCAGGGGCGGGATTGCCAGCACCCATGCTCTTCGTCGCCAAGAGAGTGTCCCTCATCCGGGCTCGACTAGGCACTCGAGAAAAATTCCTGACCGAATTCGGGAGCGAGCAGGCTAAGATCGCCAAGCTAATCGAGCCCTTATCTTCGGACCAGCGTGGTCAACGCATTCTAATTCCGCGCTTGATTGGATTGGAGGATAGCAGCCGCTTTTACTCTGTTTGGATGACTCTGGATCATCTCCGCATTACAAATCTGGCCTTTGCCTCCATCATCAAGCAACTCTCCCAAGGCCATGTCCCCGACATCATGGTGAGTACAGCTGATGTGAAGCCCGACCCCGAAGTCACCCAAGAGATCGAAAAAGACTATAAAGCCTCTTGCCGGACCTTCCTTGCTACAATTAGGAAGCTGCCAGAACTGAAAACCGAGGCCCAACTCAACCACCCTTGGTTTGGTCCCATGAACGCCCACCGTTGGCTTTCCTTATCCGCTTTCCACATGGGAATCCATCGGCGACAAATCAAAGCCATCACTCAGCGACTATAACGGCAGTGAGTCCCCGCAATGGATGCGTTTTCGTGAGATTGCCGACCCAGAGCGAAGTCCGAGAGACGCCCTCGCTTGGTCACTTTCCCCCTTACCTCTTACTCCCCTTGGGGAGTCATCACTTCTTCAATCGCACGGCGTTCCGCCGGTGAAAGACTCGGAGAGGCGAGGAGCTTTTCGACTGATTCGCTGGCCCCAGAGTCTTGCCATCCCTGGGCCAATCCCGTGTAGGTGCGGAGGCGTAAGTCTTCGTCCTCGATTCCACCCGTCCAAGAGATTGTCTCCTCAGGATTAGTCTCCCAAAGGGCGTCGGCGAAACCGAGGAGAGCGTAATCGCGCTGCAAGGGATCGGGCGTATTACGGGCGTATTCAGAGGCCGCATCTAGATCCTCTAACACCCAACTTGCAACAGCTGCACGAATACCTGCGCGCTTCCCATTAGGCCCCTGAAGCCTTTCGGCATACGCGAGTGCCGCCTCCACTGACTGTTCCTGAGCAATCGTTGAAGTGAACCAATAAGCTTCTTCACCAAACTGCTTACCGGGCCCCGTATTGACGAAGAACTCGGCTGCGGCAGCGAAGTCTTTTCTTGCCACCCGGTGCAACGCCGCCCGTTCTTCGCGCCATTGACCTTCCCAAAAATTGCCGTTGCTAATGATCTCAAGCAATCGCTCTGGTCGGTGCTCTGAGAGATAGGGAGCGATTCCTTGGTGAAAAGCGCGCTTCATATCGACATCATCGTAGACAGTTAGCCCAAAGGTCATTGCGGCATCGGTGTCGCTCTCGATCCACTGGCTAAACAGTTGAGTCATGGCGAGATTACGGGCCACACTGGGTTCCATTTTGAAGATGTCCTGGGCGAGTCCCATCTCCCTTCCCTTGGTTGCGGATCCAAGAACGGTTGTTTCCGTTTTCTCTTTCTGAGTCTCGACCCCACTGTTCGGCTCGGTGAGATCACGATAGACGGGATCAAAGGAGCGTGCCATTTGACGTTCACTTTTAGCAACGCCAGTATTACCGCCTGTAGCACGCGATTCTTCTTTCTTACGGCATCCGACCACGAACGCAGCAAAGAGAACCAGTAGCAGAAGTCTTTTCCCCATCCCTCACTAATAACCTGCTCGTTAACAGGACGCAAGAACGAGAATCCGAGTTCAGCTTTTGAATTCAAACACTTTCAACTCCCCCTTTTCTGAAGCCTTCCAAATCAGATCTATGTGCGTCGCTTCAGAAGTCCTAGTCCAACTCCACAATCGCCGCTTCCTCATGACCAGTGGCCGAAGGACCGCCCACCACACTGAGTCGCCACTCTTTGCGTCCTTCGGCTTGCGAGGTCGGACTCTCAGAGAGAAAGGAATATTTATCCACAGTCTTTCTCAGCTCGCCTAACATCTCCGAAAATGATTCCTTCCGCAGTCGCAATGGTTTCAGCAGAGCAAAGACATCTTTGGAATTGGGAGAAAGAACCGCCTCTACCGTCTCGCTCACAAACGCTGCATGCCGAGTCCTAAGAACTCTGCTTTCCACCCCAAATCCAAAAGGTGGCGATATGCTCAAACGAACCTTCTCCCCCGTCTCTCTTTCCAAAAGTCCCACCTTTTCTAACCCCTGCAAATACCGAGCCGTTGAAAGCGACGAAAGCCCTTCCGAAACCGCAATTTGGTCGGGCGACTCCCCCTCAATCGCAAGCCTCATGAAGTAACCCAGATACTCTGGCCGCTCGAAAAAAAGGTCATCCTGCTCTTTCGTAAAAAGAGTGTGCTGTGGCTGATTCCTCTGCGCGGCCTCGAACAAATCAGCAGGCTCGATTCCCGCCAAGCGGCAGATACCCAGCAAGCGGTCCAAGGGGAGGTTCGTCTTGTTCAACATGCGCTTAACCGACGGCAGGGACAAATCCATCGCATCAGCAATTCGTTGATAATTGATCTGACGCTGACGTAGCAGGTCTTTCAGGGTGGCGATGAGATGACCCGCCAAAGGATCGGATTCCGGCTTCACAAGTATCACTTTACGCGCCTTTTCAGAAAAAGGTATTACAAAGTTGCGAGGACTCCGAGTAAATGAGAACCTCCCAAATGGCTAAAATCCTCACTTTCGCAATCTTTGCTCAAGTCTTCATCGCCCATCCCGTCCTGGCCGAACCACTCGAAAAACCCATCGACTTGGGCCCCCTCCTCCAGCCCATTCTTGATAAGTCGAAACTCCCTTCACTAGCCGCCGCCTTAGTCGATGACGATAGACTCAAAGCCGCTGGCGCCGTGGGCCTCCGAAAGCTCGGCGACAAAACTCCGGTGACCATCGACGACAAATTTCACCTCGGCTCCTGCACCAAGCCCATGACCGCCACTTTAACTGCAGCTCTGATAGAAGACGGAATCCTCGAATGGGACACCACGATCTCGGATGCCCTCAAAAACAAGATGCGTATTCACCGCGACTTTCGCGAAGTCACCGTCGAACAACTCCTCGCCCACGTGGGAGGCCTCAAGACCAATTGCCCACCCAACATTTGGCGAAAAGCCTTTCAGGACCAAGGTCGCATTCCTGCCAGCGAACAGAGACTCAACTTCGTCAAAGCCCTCCTGAAAGAAAAACCAGACTACGAACCCAATTCCAAGACCGAATACTCCAACCAAGGCTACGCCGTCGTCGGAGTCATCTTGGAAACCCTCGCCGGGAAGCCTTGGGAAGACCTTCTGCGCGAGCGAGTGTTCGAACCCCTTGATATGAAAAGCGCCGGCTTTCGTGCACCCGGAACCAAAGACAAAGTTGACCAACCCTGGGGTCATCAGGGAAAAAAAGCCATCGAACCCGGTCCCGACGCGGACAACCCCGATGCCGTTGGACCAGCCGGCACCGTTCACGCCTCTATAGGCGACTGGGCCAAATTCGCCCATTTCCACCTCGAACGCAAACCCGGTAAAGTTCTCAAAAAGGCCGAGTCCTTCGACAAGCTCAACTCCACTCTCGAAAACAGTGGCCTCCACGGAGTGGGAGGCTGGATCGTCCACGACCAAAAGCAGTTTGGCGGCCACGCCCTCCAAATGACAGGCTCTAACACCATGTGGTATGCCCTCCTCTGGATCATGCCCGGACGCGGAAAAGCCATTCTCGTCACCACCAACGCCGCTCCCGAAAGTGCTTTCGAAACCTGTGACGAAGTCGCCGCCGAGCTCATCGGCTTTCGATAATCGCCCCCTAGGCCACCGACGAACTCAAGCGTGCTTGTGGGCTCTTAAGCAAAGTCGATGTTTTGAGCGTTGCCTCAGGCGGCGGATTCATTCATTTCTAGGGGTGATGGAACGGAGAGATTTTCTAAAGAAAGCAGGCGCTACTGGGTTGCTGGGATTGGGATGGGATTCCGCCGCCGCTCAAGAAGTCGGAGCGGCGAAGAGGGTCGGCCTCATCGGATCGGGTTGGTATGGCAAAGTGGACCTGATGCGCCTGATTCAAGTCGCCCCCGTCGAAGTGGTGGGTCTTTGCGACGTCGATTCCCGCATGCTCAGTGAAGCTGGTGAACTCGTGGCTTCCAAACAAGTCTCTCGAAAAACGCCCCTCCTCTTTAGTGACTACCGCGACATGTTTGCCAAAGAAGCCTTCGATATCATTCTCGTCGATACCCCCGACCACTGGCACGCCCTTCCCGCCATTGCGGCAATGGAGGCGGGAGCCGATGTTTGGGTTCAGAAACCTATTGGCGTGGATCTAGCGGAAGGCTACACCATGTTAGATACCGCGCGACAACATCAACGCGTGGTCCAGGTCGGCCTGCAACGTCGAGGGACACCCCACCTGATGGAAGCCAAGTCAAAGGTCATCGACGAAGGTCTCTTAGGAAAAATCGGTCAAGTCGAGATTTGCTGCTACCATGGCATGGGACGTCATCGCACTGCTCCGGAGAGCTCCCCACCCGAACATCTTGATTTCGAAATGTGGACTGGACCCGCTCCAATGCGCCCCTACAACAACCTCATCCACTCCAAAAGCTGGCGAGGGTTTATGGAATACGGAAACGGTATCTTGGGAGACATGGGCGTTCACATGTTAGACACGGTGCGATGGATGTTGAGCCTCAACGCCCCCAAATCAATCCATTCAACAGGAGGCACCTTTGTACACAAAAACGCGACCCCTAATATCGCGGATACCCAAACCGCAACCTTTGAATTCGACGACCTCAATGTGGTCTGGAATCACAGAGCCTACGGCACCGCCCCCGATCCTGAGTATCCTTGGGCCTTTTTCATCTACGGTGAAAAAGGAACCTTGAAGGGCAGCGTGCACAAGTGGGACTTCGTTCCTCATGAGCGAGGGCAAAAGACGATGGGTGGAGAAGCCCTCACCGAACTTGAGGAATACCCAGACGACAAACTTCCAGGAGTAGGAGAACCAAAAATGTCTCCGGGGATCCGCACCTTGATGCGCGATTTCTTGAAGTGTATCGAAACCCGCGAGCGCCCCATGATGGATATCGAAGAAGGACACATCTCCAGCGGCTCCTGTATCCTAGGCAACATGGCCATGGACCTCGAACGCGGCCTACATTGGGACTACACCAAGCGTGAGCTCACCGACGATCCGGAAGCCAATCAAAAAATGGCCCGCCCCTATCGTGGACCCTGGGTTCACCCCTCGTCATAATCTCCATGAATGGACCCTTCTAGCGAACACGTTAATAGCAAAAGCCCTTCTCGTTCCCGATTGATTTCCACCCTCAACTTTCTCAGCCTCGCTATCATGTCGAATCACCTCCTTACCCTTACCTCCCTCTTCATTGGCTCGCTTGCGCCCACCCTAGCGTCAGATTCCGTCTGGAAAAAGCACTCCGTTTGTGAAGACAAAGGACGAAACATCACCACTGCCATCGCCGGTGACTACACAGGCGACGGCCAAGTCGATGTCATCACCAGCTATTCAGGGCAGGTCAGCCTTCTCATCGGGCCTAATTGGCAAGAAGTTCTCATCCACACGCTCCCGAACCGAACTGTCCAATGCATCCACAGCGAGAGCTTTGATGTCGACAATGATGGCGACCTCGATTGGCTGGGTTCGCTCGCCCCCAGCAAGCCCTTCTGGCTCGAGAATCCCGGAAACACCACTACCCCTTGGACCGCACGTCTTATCGACCCCGACATCCGTGGCATCCATTGCTTTCTCAAAGCGGATGTGGATCAAGACGGCCGCTTGGACCTCATCATCAACAACTTTTTACCCGAAGGCCCCTTGGCGAACTCCATCGCTTGGTTTTCCATCCCTCAATCCGTCAAAGAAGCACCCCGCTGGAATCGACATCTTTTTGCGAAGGGAGATGCTGCAGGTGGAAGCCACTACTTTGGCTTCGGCGATTTAGATGGAGATGGCTGGAGCGAAATCGCGGTCGCCGCTAAAGGAAAGCCCTTTGAGAACGGTAACTGGTTTGCCTACTGGAAGAATCCCGGAACAAAAGAAATTCAAAAGCCCTGGGCGCGTGTCACTGTGGCCGAAAACGAGACCGGAGCTACCAACATTCTCCCCGGCGACCTCAATGGCGACGGCCATGCTGACCTACTAGCCTCTAACGGACACGGCATCGGCGTCTTCTGGTTCGAAGGCCCCGACTGGAAGAAACATCTCATCGATGAGGAGATGCTCTGCCCTCATAGCCTCGCCCTTGCTGACCTCGATCAGGACGGAGACCTGGACGCTGCTAGCTGCGGCTTCAAAAGCGAGCGCATCTCCATCTACCTCAACGACGGCAAAGGCCAATTCGAACGTCACGACCTCGACACCGCCCAACAATCCTACGACCTGCGCACCTTCGATATGGATGGGGATGGCGACCTTGACCTTCTCAATGCTGGCCGAGCCACAAAGAACGTCGTCTGGTACGAGAACCCCCTACGCTAACTTCAATCACCTTCGACAGCGATTGAAAGACAGCGTCAAGAACACCTTTACCGAGTAGGCTCTCAGGAAAGACAAACTAACAGCCGAGATAAGCTTGGACTTGTTGGGAGCTCTCGGGAAGAACCGAAAGTGGTTTCAACGTGACTTAGCACGGATCGATATTGAGCAACACCTCACTTCAAGCCGCGATTTCCCCTACGAATTTCGCCACGGAAGACTCACGGCGGAGGAAGCCCTCCAACTCGCCGCTTCTGAACTCCCCGAGAAAACATCGCCGAACTCTTTCATCAGCGAGACTACCGAGCCTCCCAGCGCGCTCTCGAACTGATCAATGATTCCGATTTGCGCAAAACCGTCACCGGTTGGCGTCCTGCATGGGCACGGAAATTAGACAGCTCCTCTACCAAAGAGCCCTAGGAAGGTTCCCTAAACCGATTCACCAGGATCCAATACCACCTTTTTGTGTAAAAGCTCTCTCTTCGGTCTCGTAATCCAATCAGACCCTTGGTTATGAACCGCAGAGAATCCCTCAAACAACTCGCCGCAGGCTTTGGTGCCGCGGCTTTTGGCTCCTCCTTCTTACCTCAGATGGGGCAAGCCGCCTCCTCCCTCACTTCCTCTGCCGGAGGCCCCAAGCGCGTGGTCTTCTTCATGCAAAACCAAGGATTCGACCCCAAGACCTGCATCCCCACCAACATGGTCAATAGCGGTTCCCTCGCCAAAGCCATTCTCCCCGACCCCATCGCCGCCCTTGAGCCCTTCAAGGAAAAGCTCCACATCATCAACGGTCTTCACGGCAAGCACACCAGCCCTGCCCACAGCGCCTTCTTCGGAGCACTCGGTGGGTATCGCGGCAGCGACGGCGTTCCTCCCAGCGCCGCCACCATCGACTACGAACTCAGTAAGCACCTCCCTGAAACCCTCCTCCCCCACCTCTGCATCGGGATGGACTCTCTCGACAACATGAAGGCTAAGCCCACCGTCGCCAATCTCTCGGCACGCGGCGCGGGCAAGCCCATCTTCATGCACTCCAACCCTAACCACCTCTATCAACTCCTCTACGGCGGCATTTCCCAAGGCGACATTCGTAACCAACACGAAGCCCGCTCCGCCATGCTCGAGCGTGTCGAACAACTCGCTGTAAATAAAGGCACCGACCTCCCCGTTTCCGACCAACAGCGCTACCAAGAGTTCACCCAAGGTTTCAACGACATGAACGGGCTCCGTGAACGCCTGGCTGACGTCTCCGATCATCTCGAAAAATTCGCCCCCACCGTCGACGACCGCTACACCGACCCCGTCTTCGAAACCGACTGGCATGATACCCTCCTCGACCTCGGCATCTCTGCCCTCAAGTCCGGCACCACCAGCGTCCTCACCGTCGGTTCCGGTCGCGGCGAAATCTTCGGCTCTTGGAAAGGCCTCGGCGTCGACAAACAAGGCCACAACCTCGGCCACATGGCCCAAGCAGGCAATCCCATCTGGGACAAAATCCGCCAATACAACACCCAGATGCTCGTCAAGCTCATGGAAGAACTCGAAAGTGTCCCCGAAGGCAGCGGCACCATGATGGACAACACCCTCATCGTCTACACCAGCAACAACGCCGACAAGCAACACACCAAGGGCGAAACCTGGCCCGTCATGCTTCTCGGCAACTGCGGCGGAGCTTTCCAATCGGGGCGCTTCACTCAACTCGATGGCACCCGCCCCATCAACGCCCTTTACAGCTCCATCCTTCGCAGCACCGGCGTCAACGTCGACCGCTTCAACATGTCCGAGAAAATGGCCGCTCGCTACGACTCCTCCACCGGCCCCTTGCGCGAAGTCCTCGCCTAACAAATGGGAGCGCGGCTTTGTAAGCCGCCCCACCGGTCCGTTTCTTCCCTTCCAATCTCCCAGCCTTTTCAAAACAGAAAATGGAAAAACATTCCACCTCATCAAGTCGAGAAAATACCCTTCTTATCCGACATCTCCTCCTCGGACTCGCTCTTCTCACAGCCAATCTCTCGCCAGCAGAAGAGCCCCACATTCCCGGGAGATTCGTGCCCGGTGATTTCGACACCATCGGCTTGGATTTTCTCGAGTTTCATTGTTACGACTGCCACGACGACGTCAATCCCAAGGCCGACCTCAATCTGATGGACCTAGGACCCGTTGACGAAACCAACGCCGCCACCTGGAAGTCGGTCTGGGCTCAAATCGCGCTGCAGGAAATGCCGCCTAAAAAGAAAGACCAGCCCGAGACCATCGAGCGCCTCCGATTCACGGACTGGATTGTCCAACAGCTGGAAACCACCATGGCCGACAAAGGGGGATTCCATGCCCACCAAGAACCCAGCAAAGCAAACTTCATCGACCACGATCTCCTCTTTGGCCCCCTCCCCGACGGTATCAAACTCAAACCCACTTCTTCACCCAAACGCATCTGGCGCCTCACCCCCTCCGAGCACATCACCCGCCTCAACGATCTCATCAACACCGAGCCCGAATACGATCCTGAAAATCCCGGTCTCCGCACCCACGGCGACGCCGTCTCCGTCAATCATGGCGGCGAACTCAAGCTCTACTTCGGCGTCGACCGCATCACCAATTGGGTCGGTGGCACCGTCGCCTACGCCACCGCCGTCAAGAGCGTCCCCGTCGTTCTCTCCCCTGCCCGCAAACACGGCTTCGACAACTACGCTGACTTCGACACCGTCAACAGCGCCGAGACCACCCAAATCCTCGCCAAGGCTCACGACATTTTACAATACATGGCCTACGGCCCCCTCAGCCTCGTCAGTTCTCCCGCTCAAATCACCGACGACCCCTCTTCCTATGATCTCGTCAAACCACCCGGCGACATCCGCGGCCTTCCCTCCGCACTCACCTACAACACCAAGGTCCTTCGCCCCCTCACCCCCATCTACGAACTTCTCAAAAATCCCGAATCCGAGTTCACCGACGAAGGCCTTCGCGACGCCATCAGCCATCTTTTCGAGATGCTCACCTTCCGCCCCCCGACTACTCTAGAGACCGACAGCTACCTCGCTCTCGTTCAAGACACCATCGCCAAACTCGGCAAAGAAGACGGCCTCTTCATGGGCCTCTCGGCAATCTTCCTCGACCGCGACGCCCTCTTCCGATCCGAACTATCCGAAGGAGTAAAAATAGACAAACACGGACGCGCCAAACTCCAAGACTGGGAACTCGGACTCGCCCTCAACCACTCCCTCAGCTACCTCAAACCCGATCCCATTCTTCGCCAAGCCATCACCGACGGTCGCATGCGCACCAAAAAGGACCTCAAACGCGAAGTCACCCGCATGCTCGCCGACGAGAGCTTCCGCAAACCTCGCATCCTGCAGTTCTTCCGCGACTACTTCGACTACGACCTCGGCGCTTACATCTGTAAAGACGACAAAGCGATGGCAGAAGCTGGAATTAAGCAGCGCAGCACGGCCTACCACAAAAACCTCTTCGCGGCTTCTGCCAGCACCGACCGACTCATTGAGCTCATCCTCGCCGAAGACAAAGAGGTCCTCAAAACTCTCCTCACCACCCAGCAAGTCGTGGCCACCTCGGCCGACAACACCTACTTCGGACAACAAACCCCTAAGAAAGGAGCCCATGAATCGGCCCTCATCAAAGAAAAACTCCGCGCTAAGAATAACGAGTTTTATCAAGCCAGCGACCGGAGAGGTGAGCTCGTAAAAAAACTCCGCAATCCCGACCTCGACAAGAAGGAACGAAACAGACTCCTCCGAGAGTTCAACGACGTCCGCGCCCAACACCAACAACTGAATAAGGAACGAGGAGAACTTCTCGAGCAATCCAACTTGGACATCACCCCGGCGAAACTCAACGGCCCCCGCATCAAAGCTCGCACCGGTTACAGGTCCTTTGGCAGCGCTTCCCTCAAACCCGAACGCCGACTTGCCACCGCTCCAGAAGGCCAGCGACTCGGCATCTTGACCCACCCCTCCTGGCTTATCTCGCAATCCGATGCCATGGACAACCACGCCATTCATCGCGGCCTCTGGATTCAAAAGCGTCTCCTCGGCGGCGGCGTTCCCGACGTCCCTATCACCGTCGATGCCCAACTCCCCGACGAGCCCGGCACCACCCTCCGCTCACGCATGCGCGTCACCCGCGAAACCTACTGCTGGAGCTGCCACCAAAAAATGGATCCCCTCGGCCTCCCCTTCGAGATGTATAATCACGTCGGCCTCTACCGCCAGTTCGAACACGACCAACCCGTCGACACCTCCGGCGAAATCATCGATTCCGGCGACCCCGCTCTCGACGGCCCCGTCACCGACGCCCTGGACCTCATCACCAAGCTCGCCGACAGCGAACGCGTTGAACAAGTCTTTGTCCGTCACGCCTTCCGCTACTGGATGGGTCGTAACGAAACCCTCCACGACGCCCCCGTCCTCCAAGCCGCCCACAAAGCCTACCGCGACAACGGTGGCAGCATGAATGCTCTCATCACCAGCCTCGTTACCTCCGACGCCTTCCTCTATCGACGCTAGGGTCCTCCCTTTTACTCAGCGGAAAATTCCTTCCCGACTTCCTCGTCCGGCACCTTTTTATGGCTTCCATCACAGAAAGGTAAATTAGCGCTCTGCTTGCATTGGCAGAGATAAGCGGTGCCACTCTTCTCAGCGGTAAAAGCCTGAGGCGCAAAGCCACTTCCTTTGTGGGCTCCATCACAAAAAGGCTGGGAGGCAGATTTTCCACAGGTGCAGAAATAATAAGTCTTTCCTTCTTCAAGTTCCACTGCACTCGGGCTCTTGGCGGCTACGGTTGGTTTCATTAAAGAGTGTTACTCTTTTCAACGGCCGCTCACAATTTGAATTTTTCCGAATCAATCCCCGATTCAGACTTGCTGGCAGTAACCGCCTCACGCCAAACTCTCTCCATCATGAGCAAATTCATTCTCAAGTCAGAAACGCCCACCGAAGAACTCGACTGGGGGAACCTCACTTGGCTCAGCCGTCCCCCCGCCACCAGCAACGAGCACCTCACCGTCATCGATATCGAACTCTTTCCAGGCAAGGGGCATGACTTCCACAAGCATCCCGACCAAGAAGAAGTCATCGCCTGCATCAGCGGTAAAATCGAGCAATGGATCGGCACCGAGAAAAAGATTCTTGGCCCCGGCGACGCGGTTTACGTCGGCAAAGACCAAGTGCATGCCACCTTCAATATCGGCGACGAGCCCGCCCACCTCATGGTTACCCTCGGCCCCTGCGTTGGACCCGAAGGCTACGAACTCGTTGACGTCTTCGAAGAAGAACCCTGGTGCAGCCTACGCGACTGAACTAAGAACATAGCCCTTTAGGCACCCTTAGCTACTTAATGCGAGGGTGCTTCCACTCAGGAATCCCTTTCGCTTCTTTCTGCTTCTCGAAAGCCTCTACAAAGGGCTTTCCTGTATTTAGATCAGCGGTTTCGTTCACCATACCCGGGCGGCTCTCTTTCCACCAAACATCATAAGCTGCTTTCATCTTAGCCACCACCTCAGGATGGTTGGCAGCAACATCGGTTTTCTCACCCGGATCCGATTCTAGGTTAAACAACTGGTTCTCCACCAAGCGCCACTTCTCATCTCGCACCGCAAACAACTTGTCCTTAAAGTCATCCGGATTCGGGGCGCTCATCTCAGGATCGGCTTTGAACTCTCTCAATCCAAACCAGCGCCCTTGGTGGAAGAAGAGATAGCGATGAGGCCAATCCTCCTTCACTCCCTCAATCACGCCGTACAAGCTACGACCCTCGGCTTCGTTCTTCTCGGGCAACTTCGCTCCTGTTAGCTCCGCTAAGGTTGGCAATAAATCAATGTGCCTCCCCATGGTGTCGATATCCGTTCCGCCCTCATGGCGTCCTTTCCAATACCAGAAAAAAGGCACGCGAGACCCACCCTCATGAATCGAACCTTTCTGCCCATTCATACCTCCATTGAAGACTGGCGCTCCTCTCGCCGAACCATTGTCGGTCATGAAGATAAGCAGCGTGTTCTCTTCAATCTCCCAATCCTTTAACTTCTTCATCAACAAACCCAGGTTGTCGTCAATATTCGTAATCATCCCAAAAAAGATAGAGGACTTTTTATTCGGCTCATGCTCATCATAGAGACTCTCGTATTCCTCGGGCGCAATGAAAGGACTGTGCGGCGCATTGGTGGGAATGTAGGCAAAGAAAGGTTCTCCCTTATCTGACTTCTCCTTCATCCAACCCAACGCCTGTTGAAAAAAGACGTCCGTGCAATACCCCTCCGTCTTCACGAAAGTGCCATTATGCTTGATGAAGGGGTCAAAGTAACTCGTGCCCGGAACCGCTCCCTGAGTCCCAGGAAAGCGCTGTCCAATTCCTCCTGCACCATGGATAAACACCTCATCAAACCCTCGCTGATCAGGTTGATACTCATCGTCATCACCAAGGTGCCACTTCCCAAAAATTCCAGTCGTATAGCCTGCTGTCTTGAGCACATCGGCCACCGTTTGAAAGCCAAGCGCCATCCGCTCCCGCTCGAGAACGGTGTGGGTCACCCCCACCTTGAAAGGCGACATCCCCGACATCAACGCCGCTCGAGTGGGCGCACAAGTCGGGCTCACGTGAAAGTTTGTCAAACGCACACTCTTGGCATGAAGCGCATCCATGTGGGGCGTCTTTAAAAAAGGATGACCATGAGCCGCTACATCTCCATAGCCCTGATCATCAGTCATCACCAAAATGATATTCGGCTTATCTGCGGAGAAAAGAGGCAGAGCTAACAAAGTCAGCAACAGTGACGGGAGCATAGGTGAAACATTCATAGTTACTTCATGCTCGCGAGTTCGGATTCACTTTCAAGTACAGAGATGACCTCCCTAAAAAAAGATTGAACCTCGACTCTAGGGCCGCACGAGTTGGTAAAACTTCTGAGTCTCGGCTGTTACCTCAGTCAGCTCCTGTTGGTTCCCGACTTGATTTGAGGCAGAGCTTGTAGGAGTGAAGGCAGAGGTAAGATCGGAGGAGGATTCGAGACGCCAAGGGACGGGACTGACTGGCCAAGTCAACTTAACTTCGCTCCCCCCTCCGGTAACACAAAGTTGAGGAGGACCCCATTTGGCGGCGAGGTAGTCTTCTAACAACTTACGTTCGCTTGGATGGAGAACGCGATCATAGACAATGAGTTCGGCAAGGTCACCAGTAAAGAAACCTCGCTGGTGAGTGAGAGAAGCATCGGCACCGAGGCGAATGTTCAAGCTGTCGGTATCACTGGTGTTCCCTACTGATTGAAAGCCGGTGGCTTCAGTCTCGAGAGCTCCATCTTGATACAACCTGGCGATGCCATCGGCGTAATCAAACTCTCCGACCCAGATCGAGTAAGTCGAGAGGTCGGACGAACCACCGTTGATGCGTTGGTAAGGGTCGGAGTCGAGACGACGTCCTGCCAATCCTGCATCGCCAGTTCCACCAATCCCAGTTCCAAAAGAGTCAAAGAAATTGAAACCCGTCCGCGAAGAAGCGGAGCTTGTTCCCGTGGAAGCCATAAAGACGCGATGACCTCCTTGCGCTGGCGTCGAGGTGGGTCGAGCAACCGCAATCACCGTAGCCCCTGCGGTATTGCGCATCATGCCAAAAGAGGCCGAGTCAACGTCCATCAAATCATCGCCATCGAAGCTGACGACACTGAGTCCATTGAGAGTGTTGGTGCTAACACTCGGCCGTTGCGTGGCAGAACTTTGGCTCGCATGAGCATTAGCGGCACTGGACTTGTCCACCCATTGCGTGCCAGAAAGAAAACTGCCTCCTGTCGTAAAGTCTCCATCGACATCACTGCCATCGAGCCAGAGCACGTTGCTCGGAATCGCGCGCGGATCACTCAGCAACAGCTCGCTCGCAGGTTCAATAAAATGGAGGAAAACTTCCCCCGTGCTTCCTGCGCCCCCACCAACCGCGAGGCATTGAGTGCCATCGTTTCTCAAATCGCCCAAGTTCGCGAGTGTGCGGCCATATCGACCGCCATCTGGAAGTGTGAATGGCAAGATGCCCGAGGTTTCACTGAGACGAATCTCCGATTTCACAGTGCCATCTGGATTCAGGAAAAGGTAGTAGACCTCTCCGGTATTTGTTCCTCCGACGGCGCTCTTGTTCGCAGAAGTGATGAGGTCGGGCACTCCGTCACCATCCAAATCCCCAGGCCCAACCGCAGCATGCCCAAAGTTGCCATCCTCGTTCAGGGTCGCCATCAAACCGCCCACCCCTTCCCCAATCTTTTGCCGAGCCTTAACCGTGAAGTCCGCATTGAGTCGGAGAACCCAAATGGAACCACGCCCGCCATCAGACTGGAACGCTGAAACGGCGATGTCTAAGTTCCCATCACCATCGATGTCTCCCAGAGGAACGACATCGCGTCCGCCGAAACGGTCTCCATTGCTCACTCCTGCACCCAAGCCTCCAGAGGTCGAACTGATTTTAACCGTCTGGCCCGAGACCGCGGTCCCATCGGCATTGAGCTGCAAGATATAGAGCGCTCCCCGGTTATTGCCTCCATCGTCATTGTAGGAATTCGCGACCGCTAGGGTTGGCACACCATCAATGGTCCCCAATCCAATCGCTCCCTCACCAAAAAAGTCAGAGCTCGCGAGCGTATGCCCAAGGTTACCACTGCTGTTACTGATTGTTTGCGCAGACTTAACGGTACCATCTCGATTAAGAAATAGTATGTAAATCGCTCCCCCGTCGGCTGTAGGTCCACTGCGACGAGCACCAACGGCAATGTCTTGGACACTGTCGCCATCAAGGTCGCCAACGGTGGTGACGGCATAGCCAAATAGCTGAGACTCCGAGAGGGAAATTCCAGCAGCAGTCAATCCACCCGAAGTGTCGGAGATTTTAGTAAAGTTTTTGACCGAACCATCAGCGTTCATAAAGAGGACGTAGAGAGCACCAGCGTCAGTGGCACCATCATCATCAGAACGAGCTCCAACGAGAAAGTCAGGAACACCGTCGAGATCAAGATCACCCAAGGGATTAAAATCACGCCCAAAGCGATCCCCCGAATCCAGCTGGCCCACCAATGCCGGCTCTGACGAATCAAGGATATGATAGTCACTGATAGCGGGAGGATCCTGCGCAAGAAGAAGACCTGAGGTCAGCAAAAGAAAACCGACCACAAGGCGGGAATTTCTAAAAAGGAGGGCTTTTTGGCCAAATTGAGAATCGGTCATGAGCTATCAAACAAAGCGAGTCTAAAGCTAGCATGAAGGTTGCACATCTTTCTGAAAAAAACTTCGCCCTCATCTCAGCTTTAGGTAAAAGCAGCAGACTCCTCACCCATGCGAATCCTAGTTATCGAAGATGAACCTGATCTGCTGCGAGCGCTAGGGCAGGCTCTCCGTAATGAAGGCTATGCGGTGGACTTAGCTTTGGATGGCATGGAGGGACTCAAAAAAGCACGCGTTTCGGACTACGATGCCATCGTGCTGGATGTGATGATGCCGAAGATAGATGGCTTCGAGGTTTTGGAACGCTTGCGGGAACGAAGAGACACCACCCCTGTCATGATGCTGACCGCACGTGGTTCGACCCAGGAGCGCGTTCATGGTCTCGATAGCGGTGCGGATGATTACCTTTGCAAGCCCTTCGAACTGCCTGAACTTTTGGCTCGATTGCGAGTATTGATTCGGCGTTCAGCGGGGAACACAACGAACTGCTTGCAGTTTGGCGAAGTGACCGTGGACTTGACCTCGCGGACAGTCAGCAAGAGTTCCGAAATCATTCCTCTGACCGCAAAGGAACAAATGTTGGTGGAGTATCTTGCACAAAACCACGGTCGATGGCTCACGCGCGAACAACTTTACATGCATCTCTTTGACGAGACCCTCGATACTGCTTCCAATCTCCTGGACGTGCATGTCTCCAATGTGCGTAAGAAGTTAGGAGCGGACTTTATCCTCACTCGTCGTGGAATCGGCTACTCCATCGCCTCATGATTGCGCTTCCACGTTCACTGCGCTGGCGGATTCAACTCTGGCACACCTTGCTCTTGGCTCTCGTCGTAGTGGGGTTTTGCGTAGCCGCGTTTCGCAGTGAGAAGGCATCAACCATGCAGCAGGTACAAAGTGATCTCAGATCGCATGTGAACTCGGTCATTCGCGCTTTACCCGGTCGAGACAGCCGGAGAAGTACCGAGAACGAAGGAAGAGGGGGAAGCTTTCGTCCAGGAGAACCACTCCGCATGTTGACGAACAATCTGGAAGCTTACTTACAAATTCCGGATTTCGAAGAACGAGGTTACTACGTAGCGGTGTGGAAACGCGATGGTCGGGTGGCACTGCAGTCGGAAAGAGCACCCGAGGATTTGCAGCGACCTGAACCTGTAGAAGACACCGCGATCCCCACCACCGGACGAGAACGAGGAGATTTGCGCGAGGAGTATTTTTACACCACAAGGGGCGAGTGCTTTCTGGTAGGTCGTTCAGTGAAGCCTGAGTTTTTGCGTTTGCGAAACTATGGATGGCGTCTCACCGCTATCGGCGCAGGTGTTGTTCTGCTCGGCCTCTTGGTGGGAAACTGGTTTACCACGCGAGCCTTTCGGCCAATCAATAACATCATCTCTACTTCGCAACGAATCGCAGCAGGAGACCTGAGTGAGAGAATTGCCAATAGCCAGAGCAGTTCGGAGTTGGAGCAAATTGCGGAGGTGCTCAACGACACCTTCAGACAGCTCGAAGAAGCCTTCACTAAACAAGAACGCTTCACCGCCGATGCCGCGCATGAGCTTCGTACTCCAGTCGCAGTGATTCTAACAACCGCACAGGCTACCTTAGCAGCGGACGCTGATTCGGCAGACTATCGCGAAGCCCTTGAAACCTGCGTCTCGGCAGCACGACGACTGCATCAGTTGAGTGAAGGGCTGATTCGAATCGCGGCCTTCGAGGAAAGCGGAGAACAACTCCTGCTCCAAAGTTGCGACCTCGCTGAAATCGTAAAACGAACAGTAGACGAACTGCAACCAGTCGCGGGAATGCGCAAGATGACGATCGAGACTTCTCTGGATTCGGCCACCTGTCAGGCAGATGCAGGTGCGATTGAGCAAGTGCTCTCCAATCTGATCACGAACGCGATTCAGCACTGCGACTCTGGTCAAAGAGTTTTGGTCTCTACCCAAATCAATTCAGCAGGGCAAGCAAGCATCAGCGTGAAGGACAAAGGCTCAGGGATTCCCGCTGAGCATCTCCCCCACATCTTCGAACGCTTTTATCGAGCTGATGCTTCACGCAACAGGAGTTCTGGCGGCGCTGGATTGGGATTGCCGATTTGTCAGACCATCGCCCGTCGCCACAACGGTTCCATAACGGTGGAGAGCACCGAAGGAGAAGGAAGTCGCTTCATTCTGACCATTCCTGCTGAGGTAGAAGATGAAGCCCTCTGAAGGAACTCTGAGCTCTTTTCCCGAGCCGCCGCTACTTCGAAAGAGTTCCTTTCCAAAGCTTGATCTCATCCACAGGAATGTCGTTCTCCTGCTTGGGTCCCGCAGTGCTGCGACCATTGGCCACCTCTTCCTTGAGCTGGGCCATCAGCTTATCAACCACTTCTGGATTCTCGATATAAAGATTGTTTTGCTCACCGGGATCCGCCTCCAAATCATAGAGCTGCCCTTCGGGCGCATCAGTAACCTTGGCCATGTCCTTTTCAGAAGGCTTGGTCCAACCTCCGGAACCTTTCGCTAACAGAAGCTTCCACTTACCCAGACGATAAGAGAAATGCCCGCTCACACTGTGATGCACAACGCCTTTGCGTGAAAACTCAGCGGACTCCCCTTTCAAGATCGGCAAGATACTTTCGCTATCCTCACCCGCATTCGGAGGCAACTCTTTGCCGAGCAGTTCCGCGCAAGTCGCCAGCAAATCAGTCTGACAAGTAAGCACGTTAGAAACACTTCCCGCTTTGATGGTTTGAGGCCACTTCACCAGAAACGGCACCCGATGACCACCCTCCCAAAGGTCGGCCTTGGAACCCCGGTATTGCGCACTGGCAAAATGACCATGGCTTTCCAAGTTCTTGAAATTCGCCGCCTTAGAACAGCCATTGTCACTGGTCACAACGAGGAGAGTGTTTTCAGACAGGCCTTTCGCATCGAGGGCTTTCACCACCTGCCCGACCAATTCGTCGGTCTGCATCATGAAGTCGCCATAGCTACCGATGCCACTTTTCCCCTGCCACTTCTCCGTGGGAACAATCGGAGTGTGCGGCGAAGGAAGCGGGATGTAGATGAAGAAGGGATTCTCGCTCTCATACTCGGAGATGTATTCTACCGATTCCGCAGCGAGCTTGTCTAAGACATCAATAGCCTCGAAGTCTTCGCTTGCTGGCCCAGGGCGTCGAAAGGCTTTGGCGTGGGTTCCCTCCCCCACCCAATTACGATCGCGAATCCAAACGTAGGGCGGAAAGTCGAGCGAAGCAGAGATGCCAAACCAAGTATCAAAGCCAAGATCAACCGGTCCGCCCTGAATAGGCTTCTTCCAATCGATGTTAGAGAGTTCTTCCGGCGGAAAAGCTCCTTTACCCATCTTTGCTCTCAGCCCTCCGGCAGGCTTGGCCACCTTTCCGTCAAGAGTCCCCATCTCGAGTCCCAAATGCCACTTACCAATCATGGCCGTAGTGTAACCATTCTCCTTGAGAAAGCTGGGAACGGTCATGCGATCGGCAGCAATAAGCGGCAACCCGTAACCATTGAGAACATGCACCTGCAGCTTGGTCCGCCAGTTGTAGCGACCAGTCAGAACACTATAGCGAGTCGGAGTGCAGACCGACGAGGTTGTGTGAGCATCGGTAAAGATCATGCCATCCTTCGCGACCTGATCCATGTAAGGAGTGGCAATTTTTCCGCGCTCGGGATTCAGAATCTGCACATCGCCATAGCCCATATCATCGGCAATGATGTAGACGATATGCGGCGGAGTGGTTTCGGCAACGGAAGTGAGGAGGCTAAAGCCGATCGAGAGAACGGTGAGGAGGGTCTTTTTCATTTTTGATTTCCTTGATGTGATTCTGAGAAGGTCAGGGACACTTTGTCGAGCTGTGGTTGTGAATTTTTGTCGGTGGTGTGAGAGACTTTGACCTCAAACTGAAAGCCGTAACCTTCTGGCAAGCCTGTGAGGTCAAGTTGCGCTGGGGTTTTGGCCACTTGCTTAGCAAAACCGGGAACGGCTTCGTAGCTCTCACTGACTTCCTGCCATTGGGTCCATTGATTGATGGTTCCATCGTTGTTTGCATCCACGCCCACCCGAACTTCAACTCCCGCCACCCAAGGTCCTGGACTCACGAAATCCTGCTTGGTCTGGGTGATGAGGTAGAACTTCCCTTCCGCAAAAATGATATCGGGATCAGGGTGACCTTGGCCAATATTGCCGCAAAAGGTGAACTGTTCATCGAGACTGGAAGAGGTAAACCAACCCACACTCATCGCGTTTTTGCCATACCCGCCCGCAGGATCGAAGTCACAGAAAAGATAATACTGACCTCCCACCGAAATAGCAGCCCAGTCCCCATAAGCATTCTGCTCTGGCTCATGAATCTCATATCTCGCAAAGGCCCGCTCTTGACCCGCTTTCATGCGGTGCTTGGGAATGTCCGCGGGAACAACCTTGGTGGGAAACTCATCTTTTCGCTCTCCGCTGTGCCAATGAGGATGAAAGTATTCCGCAAACTTTCCCGTGGGAGTGGTGCGTTCGTCGACTGGTGGAGGAAGGATTTTGAAGTCCCCTTTCCCATCCTCACTCACCGCATACATCGCCAAGGGTGAATCCCAAGCGTGAGTCGAAGCATCGATGGGACTCCAGTCTTCCAGAATCATATGGAAGTTCCCGCTCAGGTCGCGAATGACCGCACAATCCGAACCATCAGAAGGATCGGCAAAGGCCATTCCTAGATCCTCACCCGGCAAACCATCCGTGAGGTCACTCTCAATTACCAAGTGAGGATCCTGGTCGTTGGGGTAATCGTAATAGAGGTAGACCTTACCGTCGAAAAGCTCAGCCGTGGTCACCATACCCGCATGAGGCGGAGTAACGGGGCCATGAAAGACCCAGTTGACCATATCCCGACTCTGCCAACCAAAATAACCACCCCGTTCCTTTCCAAGTCCTCCGGGAGCAACAAAGAGATTCGGATTCTTGGTGCTCATGAGCGGAATATCAAACCCCTCCAATTGGGCTGGCTCCAGTGGTGCTGAATTCTTACTCGCTCGATAACGCCCAAAAAGCCAGTAGTCCTCGGGGCCCATGCGGAGAGCAACCGGAGCATCGCCAAGCTCGTTCGGTCCCACCTGCCCGATCGGATTCCAGTTCTGCCAGCCGGATGATTGCTCAACGGTGATGACCGCAGCCGAGCGCTTTTGGTCAAAGGTCTTCAGCGTGCTTCGAAAGCTCGCCTCCTTACCTGTGGGCGAGGCCAAGCCGTCTTTGAAGGTGAGATTGGTTTGCTCGGCTGTAGCAGCCCGCCATTCGGCTTGGCTATCAATGGTCCACTCAACATCGGCGAAGACGACCGCTGAAAAGGTGGCATACATCCAAGGTAGGGCTTTGATTATCATACTTTTAGGAATCGGACCGATCGAATATTAACGAACCGACCCACTATAAGGAAAGCAACGCACCCCTCTTTCAAAAATCAGCCCCCCAAATTCCAACATCGCCCTCATCAGCAACACTGCCATCAATAGAGTTCTCTTAGACCAACATATCCTCGCTTACTCTTTCACGGAATCGGCTCGGAAAGCTGATACCGCCACCTCCATTCGGTGACCCCAAGAGCGGCCACATAAATCCCCTCCCCAACGACATGTAGCATTCCCAGGGAAGAGATTTCCTGCCGAAAGAAAAACGCAATCCCCCCGCAGACTACTAGCCAGGACATGTTGGCAACTGCCAAAGTTTTTACCAACCGCAGGGGACGAAACTTTCGAGTGGTAACGTAAAGAGAAAATCCACCATAGCAAAGGTTGATCAACCCCATTGAGGCGACGACCGAAATCGGTAATCCCTCCCAACTACTGAGCGGTCTAAGAAGCAACAAAACAAGCGCTCCGACCAACAAGCCACCAAGGCAATCAAGCCAGAGGATTCTCACGTTGGAAGTTTTCATCTCAAGAGGTTGGTAAGGCTGAGTCTTAGTCGAATTCTCAATTTTCTCAATCGAGCCAACACTTCCCCACGAGCTTTGCCACCCTCCCGCCTCCCGTCAATCTCAGGCTCGCTCACCAAGTCAAGATCACACATCGAGGTCGCCTGAGATTTTACTGATTTCGCGTAGCAACCACTGAGAGTCTTCCAAAACAACCTCAATATCTCCTCGTTCCAGAAAAGACTTCCATGGCTGAATTCCATTCGAACCGTGTGTCCTCATCCTCTGGAGTTCCTGCTTGTGAATATCGTGCAGACTTTGCAACACCACCTCTGTCGACACTCCATAGGCTCGACAAAAATGCTCCATTCGCTCCTCTTGATGCTCAACCAACACTCCAGCTTGTTCTAACCGTTTGGGTGGCTTGAGAGGAATACAATGCCATGCTGTTTGGGCTAAATCTTCTAGTATTGTTCCCGGCTCTGCAAAGTCCCAGTCAATCAGTCCAACCAACTGCTCTCCCTTCCAAACCATATTCCAAGGACCAATGTCTCCGTGACGTATGATATCTGAACTCGAAATCTCCCGTTCCACTAAGTGCCAGTTATTCACGGTGGGCTCGAACTTCGCCGCCACCTCATGATATTTCTTCAGCATCTCAGTAATTTTCTCGAGCCCCTTTAAGGACCGAAGAACCTTGGGCCAAGGACGCAAGGCAACTTCGCCATCCAAGTAAGTTAAACGCTCCTTCTTAGCCTTGAAATCAATCCCTCGAAAGCGCGGAGAATAATCGAATCTGGAATACTCTAAGAACCGAAGTAGCTCATGAACGCTTTCTGACCAATGACCCATTGGCCTCAAAACATGATCACCAGAGCGAGTAACAAGATTGACGCTACCACTGGCACTCTCACCGTCTGCTAACGAACGTTTCGTAGGTTTCATTATTTTCGTAATCAGACTTGTTCGAGCTCTCTCGAGAGAACCACGGTCGACCTTGAGCTGCTTGTAGAATCAGCTGACTTCAGAAAGCGTCCGGAGACTCCTTCAAAGAAGCTCATCTCGCCTCCTTGAAGAGCATCGCCTCCCCAAGATTAAGCCGTCGGATGATCGTCATTTTTGGCAAACTGTTTAGAATATTCAACCCAGTGGCAATCAAGGCCGCCGCTCCATTCTCAATCGAACGCTCCCAAGGCCGTTGGCAGCCAGAGCGAGAGGTCGCTCCAAAAAGTAATCAAAATGAGTGCGGCAAACATGGCCACGTAAAATGGAATCATCGCGCGTGAGACACCCGTGATTTTCGTCTTCCCCACTCCACATCCAAGGAACAAACAAGAACCCACTGGCGGGGTGCACAAGCCGATGCACAAATTGGCAATCATGATGACGCCGAAATGGACAGGATGGATATCGATCCCAATCGCCACCGGCAAAAAGATGGGCGTAAACACCAAAACGGCCGGCGTCATATCCATGAAGATCCCCACCGTCAGTAGTGCGAGATTAATCAACAAGAGAATCACCAACGGATTATCCGACACTGCCAACAACGCAGCCGCGGCCGCCTGCGGCACCTGCTCGATAGTCAACAGCTGACTCATAGCTGCACTCGTCCCGATCAAAAACAAAACAATCCCCGTCGTCCGCGCCGCGTTGGTCAAAATTTGCGGGAGTTGGCTCCACTTCACATCGCGGTAAAACACGCAGACCAGCAACAACGACCACAAGACTGCAATGGCAGAAGACTCCGTAGCCGTCATCCACCCCTTAATAATGACTCCCACCACAATGAAGAGCATCGAGAGACTCGGCAGAGCGCGTAGAAGGGAGCTCCAAAAGCGGGGCACCTCTTGAATCGTCATCGCGCCCGCATCCGCACTACCCGCAGTCAGAAAACGTCGGCTAATCACAAAAGCCACGATCATAATCGACAGCCCCATCACCACTCCAGGGATGAGCCCCGCTAGAAAGAGCGCGCCCACCGACACATTGGAAGCAGCCAGCGCATAAATAATCATCACATTACTCGGCGGAATCAGCAATCCCGTTGTCGCTGCCGTCGCCGTCAGGGCGACACTGAAATCTCGCGGATAACCCTTGCGTTCCATCTCTGGAATCATCGCCGCTCCCACCGAAGAAATCGCCGCCGTTGCCGAACCCGACACTGCGCCAAACAACATACACGTCAGAGTGTTCACCAGAGACAAACCTCCCTTGGTTCGTCCCACAATGGATGAGGCAAACTCAATCAACCTTCGCGCTAGTCCGCCCGTCGCCATCAACTCCCCTGCCAAAATGAAGAACGGAATCGCTAACAAGGGAAAGCTATTCAAGCCATTGGCAAGGTCACTCGCCACCGTCACAAATGAACCATCTCGCCCCAAAGCCAAAGCGCCTAACAAAGTAGCAATTCCGATCACGAAGGCGACCGGAACTTCCAACAAAAGCAGCACCACAAACGACACTAACAAAACAGCCAGACCTTCACTCACGACACCACCTCCTTTTCGTTAGCTTCTTCAGTCTTGATGAACCCTTCCAGAAATTTCTCCACCGCCAGAAATGAAATCAAAAAACCACCCACCGGAAGCACAAAATAGAACCAAGCTCTCCGTATCCCCAGCGACGCCATCATTTGCCCAGAAGCATATCGTTCCGAAAAGAGCTGCCATCCTCCAACCAAAAGCACACTTACCGAAAACCCGAGAATGATGAGGTGCCCCACCATCACAGCCCGCCGCCGAGTGGTGGAATCAAAACGAGCCACAAGCACATCCACTCCCAGATGCCGATCCGCCGCGTAGGCCAACACCCCTCCAAGAATGGCCAACCAAACTAGAAGTAAACGCGCCAACTCTTCCGTCCACGCCGGCTGCTCAAAGAAATGCCGCATCACCACCGCAAAAAGGACGTCGATCACCAACACCGCAAACACCACTGCACAAATCACCCCGAGCGCCTGCGAAAGAAATTTCTGAATCTGAGCAAACACCTTCATTTCACGGCCTGGATTTGATTCACATAGTCAAGGCGCTCACCGGTGGCGAACTCATCCATCACACTGGAAGTCAGACGCTGAAACTCGGCAATATCAGCTTCCCGAATGGTCACCCCTTCTTCCTTCAAAGTTGCCAACAACTTGGCCGTCTCTTCGGCCCACAAGGCTCGCTGAAATTGACTGGAACGTTGGGCCGCCTCCTGGACCCAGCCTTGCTCCGTTTCATTGAGCCCCTCCCAAAACTTCGAACCCATCACCAGCAAATCCGGAATACGAGAATGCTTATCTAACAGGTAGTGCTTACAGACCTCATAGTGACTGGTGGAATGAAAGCTGGGCGCGTTGTTCTCCGCGCCATCGACTCCGCCCTGCTTGAGCGAGGTATAGAGTTCCGCAAAAGGAATCGCCACCGCCGAAGCGCCCAAGGCCTTCACCATTTTCTCCGAAACTGGATCCGCCTGCACTCGAATCTTCAGCCCCCGTAAGTCCGCCGCCGAACGCAACGGCTTCTTGGCGTAAAAACTCCGGGCGCCCGCATCGTAATAAGTCAAACCTACGAGACCGCTCTTCTTCTTTTCGGCATTGCTTTCGAGCTCCTTCAACAAACTGAGCCCCACTTCTCCATCCAGCACGTTCCAATAGTGCTCCCCATCTCGAAACAGATAAGGCAGACTGAACAGCTTGAAGACCGGAACAAAGTTTCCCACTTTGGCGCAACTCACCTTCGTAATATCAAGCTCGCCTCGCTGGGCTTTTTCGAGGCAAACCTCCTCGGTCCCCGCCGTTGCGGCCGCATAAATCTTAACCTCCATCGATCCTCCGGAAAGAACCGACAATTCGCGGCCAAACTCGACGATTCCCTTGTGAACCGGATGATCCTCAGGGAGGCCATGAGCCAGCTCCACCTCTTTCACTCCCGAGCCTCCACTTTTTTGCCCCCGCCCAATCATTGAGAAACCAAGACAGCAAGCGAGCGCCCCTAACAAGAGGCCGAAAATAAAATTGGAAGTGGTCGACTTCATAGTGTGAAGGGCGAAAAGAGAGATTCTCGGAATCACACGAAAACGCCAGCTCTTTCTGGAGGGGCGACCTTTACTGTCGCCCATTTCGGTCCGTCAACCGTGCAAAGGGCTTGGGCAGCAATAAAGACCGCCCCTCCGACTGAGCATTTGACCCCTGACCATTTCCTCCATACAAAACGTCCCACAAATCTTCCAAAAAACCATGCATCACACTTTGAAGCCCATCGCCACCGCACTCACTCTGAGTGTCAGCCCTCTTTTCGCCGAAATTTACCAAGACGGCTGGATCGACCGCAACAAAAACGGCGAAAAAGACCCTTACGAAAACCCCGAACTCTCCACCGACGAGCGCATCGCTGACCTCCTCGGCCAGATGAACATGGACGAAAAGACCGCTCAGATGGGCACCATCTATGGCTACAAGCGCGTGCTCAAAGACCCCACCCCCACCGAAAAGTGGAAGACCGAAGTCTGGAAAGACGGTATCGGCAATATCGATGAGCATTGCAACGGGGTCCGCGGAGAGCAGGAATTCGTCGACCACGTCGAGCATGCCGAACTCCTCAACACCATCCAACGTTGGTTCATCGAAGAAACCCGCCTCGGTGTCCCGGTCGATTTCACCAACGAAGGCATCCGCGGCGTCTGCCACAGCAACGCCAGTAACTTCCCCACCCAAATCGGAGTCGGTGCCACTTGGGATAAAGAACTCGTGCGCCGCATCGGCGAAATCACCGCCAAGGAAGGCAAGTCCCTCGGCTACACCAATATCTATTCTCCCATCCTCGATGTTGTGCGCGATCCGCGCTGGGGACGCACCGTCGAATGCTACGGCGAGTCACCCTACCTCGTAGGCGAGCTCGGCAAACAGCAATGCCTCGGTATCCAATCCCAAGGAATGGGCTCCACCATCAAACACTTTGCCACCTACAGCACCCCCAACGGCGGACGCGACGGCAAAGCTCGCACCGATCCACAGATTCCCTTCCGCGACATGCACCAAATCCTGATGCACCCTTTCGAGAAAGTCATCAAAGAGGCACAGCCTTGGGGCGCGATGAGCTCT
Source organism: Roseibacillus sp. (assembly GCA_051251855.1). Classification (GTDB taxonomy): domain Bacteria; phylum Verrucomicrobiota; class Verrucomicrobiia; order Verrucomicrobiales; family Akkermansiaceae; genus Roseibacillus. The sequence continues at coordinate 422,486 of JBPOGI010000003.1, read as the reverse complement.
TACAACACCTACGACGGCGTCCCCGTCACCGGCAGCCCCTACTTCCTCACCGAACTCCTCCGCGAGACCTACGGATTCAAAGGCTACGTCGTTTCCGATAGTGGTGCTGTCGATCGACTCAAAGGTCAGCACATGACCTCCGCCGACTGGGAAACCGCCATCGTCGACGCCGTCAAAGCCGGTCTCAACGTCCGCACTAACTTCCAACCCACCCATAAGTTCGTCATTCCTCTTCGTAAAGTGATCGCCGAAGGCCGCCTCAGTGAGGAGCTCATCAACTCGCGAGTAGCAGACGTTCTGCGCGTGAAATTCGAGCTCGGCATCTTCGACAACCCCTTCGTCGATCCCGAAAAGACCAAGGACATCATCCACACAGCCGAAAACGAAGCCGCAACCCTCGAAGCTGCTCGCAAGTCACTGGTTCTCCTCAAAAACGACGGCATCCTCCCTCTCGACCCCAGCGCCTACAAGACCATCCTCGCCACCGGACCTTGTGCCGCTGACGCCGTGCCCATGATCAGCCGCTACGGCCCAGGCGCTTCTCCCGTCATCACTCCCCTCGCCGGACTTCAGAACTTCTTTGGCGACAAAGCCGAAATCCTTCACGCCAAAGGCTGCCACTACTTCGACAAACGCTTTCCCCTCTCCGATGTTCTCCGCGAGGATCCCGATGCAGAATCACAAGCGGCCATCGACGAAGCCCTCAAGCTCGCCGAAAAGGCTGACCTCATCATCGCTTACGTCGGCGACACTCACGACACCGTCGGCGAGTCCAAGACCCGTCTCAGTCTCGACCTCCCCGGTCATCAGACCCTTCTCGTGCGCGAACTCGCCAAGACCGGCAAGCCCGTCATCGTCGTTCTGATGCCTGGCCGCGCGGTCTCCATCAACTGGATCGAGCAGAACATCCCCGGCGTCATTTGCGCCTGGCACGGTGGCGAAAAAGTAGGCCAAGCCATCACCGATGCCCTCTTCGGCCTTTACAATCCAGGCGGTAAACTCCCCATCACCTTCCCCAAAAGCGCGGGCCAAATCCCCCTCGCCATCCCTCATCGCAACGGAGCTTGGGGCGGACAGAGCAAAGGCCACGACCCGAACGGTTGGGGAACCTCCCGGGTGCAAGGTCCTCTCTATCACCTCGGACACGGCTTGAGCTACACCACCTTCGAGTATGGCGAACTGTCCGTGACCCCAGAGAATCCCACCCAAGACGATGAAATCACCGTCACTTGCGACGTCACTAACAGCGGCGAGCGCGATGGCGACAACGTGGTCCAACTCTACGTCAAGGACGAGGTCGGTTCCATTGCCCCCTTCTCTAAAATGCTGCGCGGCTTCGAGCGCGTCCCCCTCAAAGCAGGCGAAACCAAAACCGTCACCTTCAAAATTAATCCCAAGCGTGACCTCAAGATGCTCGACATCGACAACAACTGGATCGTCGAACCTGGCCTCTTCACCGTCTCCGTCGCCGAGTCCTCCAACATCGACGACGTAAAGCAAACCGGCCAGTTCACCATCAAGTAATCGACGTCGACAACGTTTCGAGGTCTTTTCGCAACGGTGAGTTCCTCGAAACCTTGAAAACCCAAGTGACCAAAAACTCAAAAACCAAAGCTGTGTCTTCGAAGTGGCTGGGGCTGCTTGGGGCAAAGGAACTATCTTGGCGGCAGAGCCAATTCGCTCTTATCGCGGAGCCAAAGAGGGCGAGGAATGGAGAGCTTTGGTTTTTGAGTTTTTGAACATTCGGTTTTTCAAGGCCTTGGCGATCAGCCCCCAACTCGCCCCCTCCGAACTTACCTAGAATCATCGAAGGCCGAAAAACCCCCAAAAAGTCGATGGAACTGTCGATTTTTGAGCGTATGTTCACGCAGCTTGAAAATCACTTTCATCACCCTCATTCTCGCCTCCTCCCTTTTTGCTCAAAATGGCAACCGCAAGGGCCACGATAATATGAGCGATGTGGTCCCCGAAGACCTCATCCCTCCTGCACCCGTTCTTTCGGTAGCAGACGCCCTCGAAACGTTCACCCTCGCCGATGGCTACGTCATCGAACCAGTCGCTGCCGAGCCTTTAGTCGAGAAGCCCGTCGCCCTCACTTTCGACGCCGACGGAAATATGTGGGTAGTCGAGATGCGCGGCTATATGCCCGACCTCGATGGCAACGGCGAAGACATTGCCCAGGGCCGTATCTCAATCCTGCAGGATACCAACAACGATGGCCAAGTCGACACGCGGACCGTCTTTTGGGACAAAATTCTCCTACCTCGTTCCATTGCTCTGGTAAGGGGTGGGGCCCTCATCGCCGATCATTCCCAACTCTACTTCGTGCCCCGTGATGGCATCGAGCGTACGGGTGAGCCTCGAGTCGTGGACAGCGAGTATGCTCCTTCCGGCAATGTGGAACATCGCCCCAACGGCATGATGCGCCACCTCAACAACTGGTACTACAACGCAAAATCCGATACCCGCTATCTTTGGAAAAACGAAGTCCTCACAAAAGACCGCACCCAATATCGCGGCCAATGGGGCATCACTATGGATGACTTCGGACGCATCTATCACAATAGTAATTCAGTCCTACTTAAGGGCGACCGTCTCTTACCCGACATTCTCGACTCCTCCTCGACTGCTCGCTTCAAGCCAGACACCTCGACTCTCGTAGGCTCTAACAGAGTCTATCCCTCTCGCGTGACTCCTGGGGTCAACCGAGCCTACATGTCCATCGCCAATGGCTATGAAGCTAACATGCTCGACCCCAAGACTCACAAGCTTATCAACACCACCGCTGCCTGCGGAACAGCCATCTACCGCGGTGATAATTTCCCCAAAGACCATCGCGGCCTTGGTTTCACCACCGAGTCAGTAGTCAACCTCGTCAAGGCGACAAGTATTACTGCTGAAGGAAATAGCCTCAGCGGCAAGCACCTCTTCAACGACAAGGAGTTCCTCGCCTCTACCGATGAGCGCTTTCGCCCAGTCAATGCCTACACCGCACCCGATGGATGCCTTTACATCGTCGATTATTACCACGGCATCATTCAGCACAAGACCTACATGACCTCCTACTTGCGAAAGCAGTATGAATCCCGAGGCCTGCAAGCGCCCTCCTACGAGCTTGGCCGCATCTACCGTATCCGCCACGCAGACACCCCTCGCGGTCCCCAACCAAAGTTGACCGACGCGCCTTCCAAAGAGCTCCTCGAAACCCTCGCCCACCCCAACGGCTGGTGGCGTGATACCGCCCAACGCCTCCTTATCGAGCGTAATGACCCTGACACCTTTGAAGCCCTCAAAAACGGACTTGCCCAGCACCCCAACGAGCTCACACGCATTCACATTCTTTGGACTTTGACCGGACTTGACCAGATTCACTTCAACGACCTCACTCCCCTTCTGACCGCGGACTCTTCCCCTTCCCTCCAAAAGCACGCTCTTGCCGCAGCCCTCACCCTACCAGCCACAGACCGAACCGAGCTTGCCCAAACGGCGACCAATCTAGTCGGGCCCCAACTTGCCACTACTCCCTATGCATTACGCCTCTTGAGCTCCCTTCCTGCGAGCTATCATCAAGCGCTCGTACAAGCGCTCGATAAGGCCCGAAATACCAAATTCGCGGTCGAAGCCGTCACCACGGGACTCCTCAAAAGCAACACCACCGAGTTCCCCAAAACCAAGACCTCACTGGATCGCTACCTGAGCAACTACAGTAAGAACGCCAAAAAAATTCCTTCTGAAAAGCGATTGAGCGGAGAACATCTGGCCTCTTTCCTGCGCGGCAAAGCTCTCTACCTCGGAGAGGCCGCTTGCATGGGCTGCCACGGCGCCGACGGCCAAGGACTTCCCAACTTGGGACCACCACTCGACGAGTCTGAGTGGGTCACGGACAGCTCCGAACGCTTGACCAAAATCCTTCTTCACGGCCTCCAAGGCCCCATTACCGTCAACGGCAAGAAATACGTTCCCCTCGCGGCTATGCCCGGTCTGGCTATGAACCCCACCATAACCGACGGCGAAATCGCGGACCTCATGACCTATATCCGAGCGGAGTGGTCTAACACCGCGCCCATGGTGCTCGAGAAATCGGTCAAACAAACCCGCGAGGACACCAAGGACCGCAACGGCCGCCTCTATACTGCAGACGAATTAGGGCAGTAGAAGAAATGGATAAGCGAGGGCGGACTAAAAGCTCCTCGTTACTCCTAAACCAAAGCTGTGCACTGCTAGGTCCAACGAACTGTTCGAATACTCAGCAGCTCGATAGCCACTTGTCCTCACTTTTTGTTCGGGACTGAATTCAATCCCGTAGCTCGCGTCGACTCTCCAATCCTCGTTTCTCCATCCCACACCCAGCGTGACCGCATGCTCGTTGATGGACGCGTTTAAAGGCGTGACCAAGTCCGTTGGGATTGGAGACTCGCCATATCGCCAACCACCGCGCAAGACCCAGCTCTCATTGACTTGATATTCTGCGCCTAGAGCGATCACGAAGCGATCATCCCAATTGAGAGGCACTCGATCACTGGGAGCATCTGTTCCAATCGCACCATTAATATCACTATTCGAACCCTGCGACAGATTCACCGCAAAGGTATCGAAGGCTGAGCTCCAACGATACCATTCAGCCCATCCTCCAATTTTCAGTTCATCGGTAGCTTGCCATGAAAAACCCACCCCTATCGACATTGGTAAAACGTTTCTACTAGAAGCTTCGTAGTAGGCTACCGAGTCACCCACCCCCGGAAGCTGGGCCGAAAAGTCTCCCCGCGCACTCCCTTCGTTCGAAAGCTCGATTTCAGGCCGAAAACGAGCCCCAAAACGCAACGACTCCACAGGTTGATAAACAACCCCCAAGTCCCAAGCAAACGACCACCCATCCGTCTCTAAATCCAAATCCACTTTAGCCCCCGCCAAAGCCGAATTGGTTTGAAAGATAAAAGGAGCATCGAATATCACGCGGCTATAGACCGCCCCCACGCTGCCCCCCACCGACCATTGCTCGTTGATCTTCCACGCCATCCCCGCATTCGCTTTGATTGCCAGAAAGCCGCTCTCATGTCCGACGTCACCATAAGAGACCCCCGAACCTTCCGCCGGAATATCGAGATAATTCCACTCCGCTTCTAGAGCAGAAACCGGCGCTAAAGACGCTCCAAGCCAGAGCGGCCGATTCGGCACTCGCCAGACAACAGCCGCCTCCGGAAAGACCCCGAAGGTGCTGTCCAAAGAAAAATTGCCGCCTCCCCGGTCGAAGTTGCCCTCACCTACCAAGGCCCTTGCCGATAGCGACCATTCGCTCGATACCAAGCTCGTCATCGCGGCCGGATTCAACTGCATCGCCGCCAATGAATCTCCTTCAGTCCCCCCAAATACCCCTGCAGCCCCAGAATCTGCTGCCCCGAATCCCCAGCGCAACACTCCGTTCCCATATCCTGAAACAGGCAACAGTAAGAGAACCCCGCTCCCCAAGAAGAACGCTCGCATCGACCAAAACATCTCCCTCACTTCCTTTGACTTAAAGAAAAGCATCACCGGTGTCCAGTCGTGGAAATCCTCCCTTTCTCCGACGCTCCGAATCACCGCGCCAGAAAAATCCTCTCCGATGCATCCAATCGCACTTGAGGGGCGTTCCCTAGGTTGAGACGCCCCTATTGAGTCTTCCTTTCCGGCCCCAAACAAAGATGAAACACACTCACATGCCCTTGTCCGCATTCAACCCCTCAGTCACCCCAATCGCTCTCACTTTCGAGAGCTAAACTGTTGGCGGCGTGAAGATCATCTCCCCCCAAATCTAGGATTCCTATCTGCTGATTTTCCCCTTGATCAGCGGATAGCATCCTAACTTCCGCAGGAAAACCCACCAACCGAGAGTGCGCCCAAATGCATTCTCGGTTGGCTCCTTCCCTCTCATTCCAGATTACCTTTCACACGGTCACCCATGCCGCAAAGAAGCCCCTTTCCATCGAGAACCTCAAATTATAATCTCTCTCCGGACCATGAATTCCACATCCACTCCCGAAGAACTTCTTGCCCGTGTGGCTCAAGGTTCTACGGAAGCTTTCTCCCAACTCTATGACGAGTTTTCGAGCGCACTCCTCGGCATCACCTTGGGCATTCTCAAGAATCGCGCCGAAGCAGAAGAAGCCCTGCAAGACATCTTCGTCACCATCTGGAACAGCGCGGACAAATATTACCCCGAGCGAGGCAAAGCAAGCACCTGGCTGATCAGCCTTACCCGTAATCGCGCCATCGACCGCTTACGCAGCCGCAAACGTCGCGAGAAACTCGTTGAGACAGTGCAAGAGAAGAGCACTCTCCCCGATTTTGACGACTACTCGCCCGAAGCTCCACTCATCGCCTCTGAGCTCAGCGAACGTGTTCACGAGAGCTTAAAAACCTTGCCCGATGACATGCGCACCGTGCTCGAACTCGCCTTCTTCCACAGTCTTACCCAAAGCGAAATCTCTGAATACCTCGACCAGCCCCTTGGCACCGTCAAATCACGAATCCGTCGAGCGATGGAACGTGTCAGAACCACCCTTTCCGACATCTCTGAATACCGCAGCGAAGCTTAACCATTATGAGCACCAACGACACCAACCACGATTCCCCTGCCGGCGACTCAACAGAACTCGCAGCCCTCAAGAGCCTTCATGCACTCGACGGAGCAGATGCTGAAGCGCTTGCTCATTGCTCCCAATGCCGCCTTGGTCAGACCTTACTCGCCTCGCAAGGATTCGAAGAAACCGTTGCCACCATGACAGCCAATATCTACCCCCCTGCCCAACCCTCTCCGGATTTAAAAGGAAAAATCTTTGCTGCTATCGGCGAAACAGAACCCGGCAGCGAAGCTCAGGAACAAGAAGAACCCCAAGGGGGCTATCACTTTATCGGAGACCAAGAAGGAGAGTGGAAGTCGCTTCCCGGTGGTAAGATTCGCATCAAAACCCTCTCTGACCTTCCCGAATCTCCCCACACCACCATGATGTTAGAAGCCGACCCTGGTGCGGTCTTCCTTCCTCACGCCCACGAAGGCATGGAAGAAATTCTCCTCATCAGCGGCGACCTCGACACCCTCGGGCGTCGCCTTGGACCCGGCGACTATCTCCGCCACGATCCTAACACCCTCCACGCCAAAGCCATCTCCGAGAACGGCTGCCGTGCCCTCCTCATCACCGCCCGCGAGAATCATCCCCGCCGTGCCATCAGTGCCTACAACGAGCTTAAGAATCTCGTGAAAGGTCTTACCCAGAAGGACTAGCTAAGGTTCCTCCAAAGACACGACAGACAAAGTAAGAGATTCTCCCAAGATGTCCCCTCATCTCAAAGAAACGGGCAGCGACTCGGGTAGCGTCCCTCCAAAGAGGGGAAAGAAATCAGTTTACCAACGGTTTTCGGAATGTAATTTAGTGCAACGTTAACTTTAAGTTGCTCTCCATGAACCCATCACCTCTCAACCTGCTACTCATTTGCGGACTCGCCTCTAGCATGGGCGGCACCGCGAATGCCGACCTCACCATTTACCAAACCACTCGCGAAGGAGACCGCCTTAAGGAAGTCGCCGCCTTAGACGAAGCGACGAAAGCCGACTACACCCTTACTCTCGATCCTGAAATCACTCATCAGACTCTCGTGGGAATCGGAGGCTCGTTCACCGAGTCTTCCGCTCAGGTCCTCAGCGAGCTTTCCAAAGAAAAACGGCAGGAAGTCATCGAGAAATATTTCTCGCCCAGCGGAGCTCACTACTCCCTGACCCGCACCCACATCGCCAGTTGCGACTTCTCAGTCACCAACTACACCTACGCCCCGGTCCCCGGCGATACTGCACTCGAACACTTCTCGATCGAACCCGATCGCAAGTATCTCCTCCCCTTCATCAAAGACTCCCAACAAGTCTCCGGAGCCGATTTCAAAATCATTGCTTCTCCTTGGACCTCTCCCCCTTGGATGAAGGACAACAATACCTGGAATGGCGGATCCCTCCTTGCAGAACACCACCAAACCTTCGCGGATTACATCGTGAAGTATCTCCAAGCCTACAAAGAAGAAGGAATCGACGTTTGGGGAATCACCCCCACCAACGAACCCCTTGGCAACGACAGCAACTGGGAAAGCCTCCACTTCACCGCTGACGAAATGGCTGACTGGATCTCGGAACATCTCGGACCCACTCTACAAACCAAAACACCTAACACCACCATTTGGGCATTCGACCAAAACCGAGGCCCTCATCTCATCGAGTGGGCTGATGCCATTCTCGGAAAACCTGAAGCAGCCAAGTATGTCGACGGCCTAGCCGTTCATTGGTATGAGAGCACCAACACCGTCTCCTCCGAGTCCCTCGACTATGTGCATGGTAAGTATCCCGGCAAAGGCCTGATCCACTCCGAAGGATGCATCGACGCCATGGGCGACGACGAAAAAATCGGAGTTTGGCTCGAGGATGACTGGTATTGGCGCAAAGAAGCGACCGACTGGGGTTGGATCTGGGCCCCTGAAAAAGACAAGAAAGACCATCCAAAGTACAGCCCTTTCTACCGCTACACCCGCGATCTGATTGGAGGCCTCAATCACAATCTTGTGGGATGGATTGACTGGAACATGATTCTCAATACCCGTGGCGGACCCAACCACGCCCGCAACTACTGCCTAGCACCTATCCTCGTCAATAGCGGACGCGATTCGGTCTACTACACGCCCCTTTACTACTCGGTGGCACACATCAGTAAGTTCATGCGCCCCGGATCCATTCGCATCGGACTAACCGGAGCAGATGACGAGTTCATGGCAACCGCCTTCAAGAACCCAGATGGCAACATCGCAATCGCGGTCTTCAACCTCCTCACTGAAAACAAAACCTACACCCTCCAACTTGGCCAAGAGAGTCACTCCATCGCGATTCCAGCACAAGGTCTTCAAACTCTTGTTCTCTCCGACTAATCTCTCTCACCGCTGCTTCTGCCTCTTCCACCAGTCGTCTGCGATCTTCTGGGCTTTGGCATTCTCGTCCTCACCTGAAGCGGTGCCTAGGAGAGAACTCTCCCCCTTCTTGAGCGCGATCACCAAGAGCGTAGAAAAGCTCTTACCCGGCTTTTCTGAATCGGGGTTGTCAGCCGAAATTCGATAAATAATCGCATAAGGTTTGAACCTGCCATTCTCCACAATCCCCCTCCACTCAACCACGTCATTGGACTTATAAGGAAAAAAGCCTCGCGCGGCCCCCATGGTGTCGCCCCAGAGATCGCTTTCCTTCTCGCCATACCGCACGTTCATCCAGCTGCGTGCATCACCTCCTTCGTAGAGGAGTTCATAGCCCCCGTATCCCGGACAAACCTCCTTGAAGTGATCAATATCTGACTCGGTATCGAACTCCGAGCTCTCCACCAGAGCGACAAACTTACTAGCAGTACTCGAGTAAAAGGATTTCGCCTCTCCCAGCGCCTGAGAGAATGCTGCCAGAGAGATGAAACAGAGAGCTAGGAAATGCATTTATCCCTCATAGCAGGCTCAAGAGAGGTTGTCAGCCCCACAAGACTCTCCCCCCCAAAGCTTGCGCAACAGGAGGATCCTCTTGCAGAAATCTACTCGGAGACTACTGATACGCGGAGGAAAAGCTCCTCCATCCCCGTAGTGGTGATGTCCGTTGTGAGTGTTCCGTCAGCCGCACACGGGATGGTCGGAGTGATATCCGTCCACGTTTCCAAGTCCACGCTGGTTGAGAATTGATAAGTCTTCCCTGCAATCGCAGACCAGCCGACCGCCATCAAACCACCGCTGGAGTCTCCTAACGAAGTGATGAGGAGTAGTGAGCCGCTATCCTGCGGATCAGTCCCTGCAAGATACTCCGAGAGGTTCGAGGAGCCATCGCCATCAGCATCCCCTGCTGAATCATCCACGCCAACCGTAAGTCCGTTAGCGATCTCCCAGCTATCCAACATCCCATCTGCGTCTGAGTCTGGATTGACATCAACCTCACCAGGCGTCCCGCCAACGACGGTACTCGCACCCCAAGCGGCGCTTGTGCTCCACGTGCTTGTATCGTCAGCAGGATCGATGATGGTCAAAGAGTAGCCATCGCCATCGGTCGTTGGATACCACGCGTCGTCGTAAGTGAACTCCTGAATCGTGCGACCAAGGCTATCGACCAAAGAAATCGTTTCTCCTCCGTTATTGAGTTCAGCATCGGGAAGATAAAATTGGCCATGGTATTCGCCCGCGATATTCATGGTTCCAGCTGTTGGGTAACGAGCTGTGAAGGCATCAATATTATCCACCAGAAGAACGTATTCACCAGGCGCAAGGGTCAAGACATCGCCTTCAGAAAATTGGAAGTAAATGCCACCAGTGAAGGCCGTACCGGCCAGTCCAATCGTCTCAGATCCAGTGTTCAACAACTCGATGAACTCAAACTCTTCGTCTCCATAGTTCAGCTCGTCACCCGACTCCCCTTCTGCGGGATGATACATTATCTCAGTCACTCGGAGTGGCGAGAGCTCGCTCACCTCAAAGGTAGCACAAGTCAAAGCACTCCAAGTAGATCCGCTCAAGACCCGAGCCTGAACCTCAGTAGACTCACTAAGCGTGATAGAAGAACTATAAGCAGTCCCCGCCACAGAGCCACCCACCGCACGCGGGTCGGTACCATCAGTAGTGTAATAGATAGTACCGCTTCCCGTCATCGAGACGGTAGTTCCGGAAGCAATGCCACCGCCGTGCTGACTGAAGACAGGTGCCGCAACCGTCGGATACCACCCCTTCGCCACAATCTGGCTATACACCGTGCTTGTCCGCCCAGACATGTAAGTGTCGGTGAGCCAGTCGGCCCAAGTCAACCAGTCATCATTTCGAGTGCGCGGACTAGTGGATTCGCTATCACCCCAACGCGCCGACTCAGCGACGACTGCAGAAAAAATTTCAGCCTTCCGAGCCTCCACTCGGTTTTGGTTTTGCGCAGTGGTGAGAGCTCCATCATTAAAGAAGTGTTTGTGCACACGGTCTGCAAAACGAAGTTTATACTCCGTGTTATCCATCAGCTCCACATGAATCCACCAAGGCGTCAGCCGGTCAATTCCATCGAACGAGCTGGCGAGATTATGGCTCAAGCGATTAAAGTTAACCCCTTCGCTCACTTCTAAGGAATGCTCGTTATCATGAGCTACAAACTTGAAACCATCGGGATTGAGCCGGTTATAAACCATGTTTAGGTTCCGTGGCATGGAGCCACTATTCGGCGGGCCAATAGGCGAGTCGCGGTTTCCGGTAAAGTAAGTCAACAGCATGTAATCAATAACGTTATCGACGTCGAGCAACTTGGTGTAGCTGGAGTTGACGGTGCCATCAGAGTTCATTCCTTGCAACTCGAAGTAATCCGCATTGGAGGTCACCCCTGCAGTCATGCCTGCCCACAAGTCTTCATAGGCGTCACGCGTTCCATCCACGGCATAGTTATCCCCAGTGTCCGCATCTGACTTCACTGCATCAAAATCATCGTCATCATCCCCGTAGTATGATTCCGCGAAATCCGCATTGCAGCGCTCCTCGGTCTGATAAAGACCCCAATACATGCCATTAATGTAGAGGTGATAATATTCCCCGCGAGTGTAGGGCTGGTTCATATCGCGATGAGTGTCACGCGTGTAAATATCATAGAGCCAAGTAGCATACTGAGGGTTCTGATTTGACCACGAAAAGTTCTGACCAGTTCGGAGGTCGATTCTCTTGTAGCTGTCCGCACCCTCATCACCAAAGAGCGGATACTCAAGCCGAGTCGTTCCGTATTCCGACCGAAAGAAGAAGCGGAAGTTATGCTTAGGATTCGTAGCACGGGTACTGGAAGCTCCGCGAATACGCACCCCACCATTGATTTGAAATCCCGGGCTGCCGTCAGGATTGATCAGCTCGAGCGATGTCTCTCTCTCCCAAGCTTCCCCACTCTCACTCGCGTTCACATAGATACCTGACGAAGCGCTGAACAAGTTATCAGGATCAGTCACCATCGAAATGGTTGGGATCGCCTTCAGAGCTCCATCCATTTCACCGGAATAAGTGGCGCTGTTCGTGATGTCGGCATCCATCCCGTAGTCGAAGACCTGTCCATTGACCGAATTGGGAGGAAAATACGGATCCAACCCCGTCACCGTTGCAGATTGTGCAATAATATCACTGAGGAAGATGTAGGTCTGAGTATCCACATTGCTTTCTTGATAACCCGTCAAGAAGGCCGCAGCGCGAAGAATCGTCGTCTGACTGATGGGAATCGCTCCGGTATAGAGCGTGCCATTACTCGTGGTTGGAATAGTACCGTCCGTTGTGTAGTAGATTTCTGATCCTACCGTGAGACAGGTGACTTCCACATTAATCGCGCTGGTATAGAATCCTCGATCAATCGAGAAGGAGGTGTCATCCACGAAACCTTGAACCCCTATCACATTGTCTGCTCCAGGTGTCGGCGTGCTCAGATAAACCGCCGAATTGGTATCGATCGCTCCCGCTGTGATTCCGGTCAACACCGGCAGAGCGAACAAGTCAAAGGTCCCACCACCAGGTCCTGGCGTCACGGGGTAATCCAAGGAGTGAACCGCCAGCACATTGTTTCCCGTTTGCAAAAAGGAACCGACATTCAGAATGGTGAAATCTTCGTAAGCACTGCCAGTATGCTCAGCCAGCGCTGTCGAATCATAGGTTGGAGAAGCAGGCGCGTTTGCCGAGGCCACTTCAGTACCATTAATATAGGCGACAAACCCGTCATCGTATTTCATCCGCAAGACCAATTGGGAAAGCACGGACGCATCCGCCACCGTGAAATCAACACGCACATAGGCGGTATTTTCAGCACTGGGAGGCCTTCCGCCACTCACCATCGTGCTCTCAAGATCCAAGTTAATGAGTGAGCCATAAACTGATGTGCCTCCCGGAGGAAGATCCTCGTAACCAACTCCAGTTTGCCCAGACTGCCAAGAAGAGTCATCGAAGCTCAGAGTATTCCAAGTCGATGCAGGCTCCGCAGTTCCTGCAATCGCGGTGGCATCCTGCTCCTCGACCACTAGGGAAGAAAAACCAGAATCTTGCGACAACCCGTAGGAAATATCGTCGGACTGCACCGGATAGTCGATGAACGAATCCTCAATAGTCGTTCCATCAGCCTGCGTGAGAATCACACTCTCAGTATCCCCGTTGAGCTTAAAAGTAGTGTGAAGGTAACCCAAAGAGTCAGCGTATCCCACTACGTCCTGCCCCGAAGCAAAGACCACCAGATGCTCACCCGCAGCAATACTCTGGGTCGGAAAAGCCCACTCCGTTAGATTCGCCGCATCATCACTCAAATACCAACCAGTCAGGTCAACGGCACTGGTTCCAGAGTTATAAAGTTCAATCCAATCAGAAGAATTCCCATCTCCATCGAGTAGAGTGTTGTCATTCTTTGCCATGAACTCCGTGATCAGCACCTGCGCACCTGCGGAGCCGATCATTAAGGAGCCGATAAAAGACAGGCAGACCTTAGAAGCGATCTTCGTCAAAAGGGGTTTTTGTAACATTGGGGATTCTCGTTGGTTTCTTGGGTAAAAACACAGCCGCTCCAAAGGAAGAGAAGAAACGCTGTGCGATATTCGAGAGGAACCTAAGAAATTTTCGAAAATCTGTTAAGTTAAGAGTCTGTTAAGAGAGAACTTGGAAGGTCTTCTCAGCACTGAATTCCAAGTTATTTCCGCCAAAATCGGGCGTCAGCGGTCATTCAAAACGGTAGGAAGCGACCGCCCTAGCCCGCTGAGAACATTCATAGGTAAGACACCCATCTTTCCAAATGAACAGGAGCTCTTCTCCCTAGGCTAAAGATACGGAGAAAACATCGGCTTTTCTTTCCAACTAAGCTTCTTCAATCACTAAAAAAGACAGCTGACTATTCAATGAAAAATTACGGCGCGACAGGGCCGCAGCTCCCTACCAATTACCTGACTGCTGATGACCAAGTAGGAGTCCGAAGCAATCCTTCTGATCGGAGCTCTTTCTCCCAGGCAAACCTACCCACCGGTCTTAGGCCCGCGCGGCTTCTTCGGCTTAGGTCCGGCTGCCTGCTTGGTCGCGGTCGCCTTTTTCCCCTGCTTCTGAAGCTTCTGCGCCTCTTCCGCTTTTTCGGCCATCTTCTGCATGAAACTCTTCTTACCCGGCTTGCGCTTTTTCAGCTCAATTTCTGGCTGACGGTTCATCAACCACGTCTGACCAATCGAGAAAATGTTCTGCGCCGTCCAATACAACGCCAATGCCGAAGCAAAGTTGTAACAGAAGAAAAAGAACATAAACGGCATCAACATAAAGATGCGGCGTTGCATCGGATCACCCGTCTTAGGTGTCATCTGCATCTGAATAAACATCGTCGCCATCATCAAGATAGGCAGCAAATTCAACGGCACCGGATTCCCCAAAAACGGCAGTCCAAAAGGAAATTCGAAAACAGTATCCGGCAGCGCCAAATCCTTCACCCACATGAACTCCGCCCCACGTAGCTCCACCGCCGAACGCAGCATAGAATAGAAACCAAAGAAGATCGGAATCTGCGCAAACATCGGCAAACACCCACCCACCGGATTGATGTCGTATTCCTTATACATCTTCATCGTCTCGGTCTGAACCTTCTGCGGATCGTCAGGATACTTCTCCTTCAACTCCGCCATCAAAGGCTGCATCTTCGACATCCGCTTCATCGTGCGGGTAGACGCATTGTGCAGCGGCCAAATCACAATCCGAATCGTGAAGGTCACCAAAATAATCGCAAAACCCCACGCCCACTTGTCAGCAATCTTAACGAAGATGGTATCGTGATAGAAATTCAACAAAGCGTTGAGCGGACGACTGATGAACGAGAAGAATCCGTAGTGCATCAACTCGCCACGACCTCGGCCCAATTGGCGCACAATCTTGTTATCCTTCGGTCCCATGAACACCTCGTAGGCGATTGACTCCGTCTCACCGGGAGCGAGCACTTCGTCAGGCAAAGACCAAGCCATACTCACAAAGCGCTTCTTGCCTCCACCTCCCGTAGCCTCCAAATCCATCTCAGGCGCCTTCGCCCAAATCGTCGCATCGGTCGGCTTTTTCTTGCCCACCATCGTGGTGAAGAACTGGTTCGAAACACCCGCATAGAGAACGTCTTCCTTCATCTCCTCATAGCGTGGGCGCGGCCCCCGCATGAAGCCCTTGCCAAACCAGTTCGAGCCCTTAAAGCGCAACTTACCATCATAGATAAAGAATCCTGTACCGCGTAGGTCTTCCCCCTTGAACAAAGGACCAGCCGACCCCGCATGAATCCCGTAGCGCTTCAGCGCGATATTACCTTCTCCGTTACTGTTCTTCAGCTTGACGGTCAGGTCGATGCGATACTCCGCCGCCTCGTTGACGATTTCGACAAGAGTCCACGTCTTGGCAATCGTCAGGCCACTTGGCGTCTTCGTCCCAAAGGTGACACTGTTCTCATTTTGAGCGAAAATGTCGTAAGTCAGCCCCAAAGCTCCATCCACTCCACCATCGACCAAAGCTCCCACCACCGAATCACCGTAGCGATTGAGATGAACCAACTCCGGGTTCTCCAGTTGCTCCTCGCTCAACTTCTTGCGCTCAGATGAAATCACAACCGCCTTTTGCTCCTTAAACTCGGCATACTTGATACCACCGCCCTTGGTCGTCAGCACGAAAGCCACTTTATCGGTCTCGAGACGAATTTCCTGCTCAGGAGTCGCCGCTGAAGCAGGGATAGAGTCGGAAGTAGTTTCCCCACCTTCGACTGAACCCTCAGCAACAGCTTCGGGATCTTCGCCCCTCGCCAACGCCTCTTCGGCCTTACGTTTTTCAGCGAGTTCCTTCTTAGCGGCCTGTTTCTCGAGGAACTCTTTTCGCTCGATACCACTATAATAGAGATGACCTGCGAATAGTATTCCGCAGACCAGCAGCCCAAAAATTCCCTTACGGTCCATAATGTTAGTCCTGTGTGCCGTCTTCCGGGGATATTGACTCCTGAGCGGAACCACCCGTCGGCGGGACGGGGTCATAACCAAACCCACCCCATGGATGACAGCGCAAAATCCTTTTAATCCCGATCCAGGCCCCTTTTCCGCTCCCGTGTGTGTCAATCGCCTCTAAAAAGTAAGCCGAGCACGATGGATCGTAGCGACAAGTCCCCTTTCCCCCACTCGCCCAATGAAGAAACGGGCGAATAAACAGCCGGTAACCGTGCACGAGGGATTTCAGGAGGAACTTCACGGCGAGGTTCTTTTAGCGGACGGAGCTGCGAGGTCACGCGGAAAGGGAAGATTCGGGGTTCGAGGGTGGGGGGAAGATCCTAGAGACCTTGAAAAACCAAATGTTCAAAAACTCAAAAACCAAAATTGAGTGCTCGAAGTGGCCGGGGATTCTCAGGAGTGGGATAAGCTTCGTGGACTCCTGATCGGTTCGGGGAATTCTTCTCGTCGCTGAGTCTAGAAGGACGGGGAGCAAACAGCTTTGGTTTTTGAGTTTTTGAACATTTGGTTTTTCAAGGCCTCGGCGATCCACACCCCACCCGACCACCCCGAATTCCCCTAAAGGAGTCCCTCATGAACTCGTCTTCTGCTTAACACTTTCCGTTTTCATAGCGGTTGTGACTTGTCATTTATCCCCAATTATCCAACGTTCGCGCCTTTCCATGAACACAGAAGTTTTGCAAAAAGCCGCCGCCGAAGCTCGCGGCCTCGCCATTGATGCCGTCCACGCCTGCTCTTCCGGCCACCTCGGACTCCCCCTCGGTTGTGCCGAAATCGGTTCCGTCCTTTTCTCCGAGTCTCTCAACTTCAACCCTGCCGCTCCCAAGTGGCTCAACCGCGACCGCTTCATCTTGTCCGCAGGTCACGGTTCTATGTTCATCTACAGCTGGTTGCACCTCTCCGGCTATGACGTCCCACTTCAAGCGCTCAAAGACTTCCGCAAGCTTCACAGCATCACTCCCGGCCATCCCGAGTATGACGAGACTCCAGGTGTCGAAGCCACCACTGGCCCTCTCGGTCAAGGCGTCGGTAATGCCGTCGGTTACGCCATGTCTGGCAAGCGCGCTGCGGCCAAGTTCAACACTGCCGAGCATACTCTCTTCAACCACGACGTCGTTGCCCTCGCTGGTGACGGCTGCCTCCAAGAAGGTGTCGCCCAAGAAGCGATCGCCTTTGCCGGTCAAAACGAGCTCGATAACCTCATCCTCATTTATGATTCTAATGACGTCACTCTCGACGCCATGGCCAAGGTCACCCAGTGCTGGGACACCGAAGCCTACTTCAAGTCACTCAACTGGAACGCCTCCACTATCGACGGTCACGATCACGCCGCCGTCGCTGCAGCCCTCGAAGCCGCAAAGAACACCAAGAACGGCAAGCCCACCGTCATCATCGCCAAGACCGAAATCGGTCGCGGTATCCCCGAAGTTGCTGGCACAGCCAAAGGCCACGGCGAAGGCGGAGCCAACTTTGCCGAAAGCGCGCGCGCTGGACTCGGCCTTCCTGCAGACACCTTCCACGTCTCCGACGAAGTGAAAGCTCACTTTGCCGCCAAAGCCGAAGAGAAGAAAGCAGCCTTCGACGCTTGGCAGACCACTTACGATGCCTGGACCGCCGCCAACCCCGAGTTGGCGAAAGAGCTTCAGGACTGCGTCTCCGGAGCCATTCCTAGCGACCTTCGCGACACCATCCCAGCCTTCGGCGACGACTACGCAGACGCCACTCGTGGCGCAGGCGGCGTGGTCATCAATGAAGTCTCCAAGCTCGTCCCCAGCCTTATCACCGGTTCTGCTGACCTTTACGGTTCTACCAAGAACTACCTCAAGGACGCCGGCGACTACAGCGCTTCTACTCCAGAAGGCAAAAACATCTGGTTCGGTATCCGCGAGCACGCCATGGGCGCGATTTGCAACGGCATCGCCTACGACGGCCTCTTCCGTCCCAGCGGCGCGACCTTCCTCGTCTTCGCCGACTACGTGCGCCCTTCCATCCGCCTCGCCGGATTGGCTAAACTCCCCGTCATCTATATCTTCACCCACGACTCCGTTGGTGTCGGTGAAGACGGCCCCACTCACCAGCCTGTCGAGACCGTCAGTGGCTTGCGCGTGATTCCAAACCTCGACGTCATTCGCCCCGGAGACCCCGAGGAAGTCGCCGGCGCTTGGGCCTCTGCCCTCCTCCGCACCGACGGACCTACCGCCCTCATCCTTTCTCGCCAAAAGGTCGTGACCCAGAAGCAACTCGACGTCACCGCCCGCCGCGAAGGCACTAGCCGAGGCGCTTACATCGCCAAGAAAGAAGAAGGAGCCCTCGAAGCCATCGTCATCGCGACAGGCTCCGAGCTTCAGCACGCCATCAAGGCCGCCGCTGGCAAGTCTGGTGTCCGTGTCGTCTCCATGCCCTCCATGGAACGCTTCGACCGCCAAGGCGCCGACTACCAAGAAGAAGTTCTCCCCAAGGCCTGCACCAAGCGCATCGCTATCGAGGCCGGCGTTTCCGGACTCTGGTATAAGTATGTTGGATGCGAAGGCGAAATCATCGCTATCGACCGCTTCGGCATCTCCGCTCCCGGCGACACCGTCTTCTCAGAGCTCGGCATCACTGTCGAAGCCATCGAGAAAGCACTCGCTTAACCTAGCTAAGAATAATTTACCTTCAGCGAAAGCGGCCTATTTTAGGCCGCTTTTTTTGATCCAAATCAAAACTTTGGCCGTAATTATGCTGACCTTTTTGAACGAAGGGCTGTCTAAAGTATCGAAATCGTTACCAAGTTCCGTGCTTGAACTTGTCGGAAAAGATCTTAAATCACCTCACCCCCTGCCATGAAAACCCCACTCCTCCTTCTTGCGGTCATGCCGCTCGTTGCTTTCAGCTCTTGCAGTTCGGTTCAAGAAACCGCAGCTAAGCTTAAAGAAAACACAATCGGCACCCGCGAGCCAAAGCTTCGCCTCACGAAAGCCGATCCCACCCGCTTTTTACCCGAAGGCACCTCAGCCCAAAGACTGCTCGTCAAGAAAACGCCCACCACAGCTCCCAAACAAAAGACCCGTCTTCTCGCGAAAAACACCCTTCCTAAGAAGAAGCTGAGCCCTTCTGCGCCCATCTCAAAAAAGGCGCCAAAAACTCCCCCAAAAAAAGTCGCCCCACTCCCTCCTCTCGAGCTCCCGCCACTCCCTGCCTCCTCACCAGCCGACAGCAAAGAGTTCCGAGGAATCCTCCCTTCTCTTGACGGCAGCAATGACGCCACCTTCATCGATATCGAAGGTAAGGCTCTCGAACTTCCACCCATGAACCTTCCCGAGTTCGAGGAAGAGCCGGACCCCGAGGCTGCCGCTTAGCAGCGCAGGGAGATTCCTATCCCTGACCTTCACTTTAGCCTTTCTCTTTTCGCGTTTTTCCCGCATCTCACCCTCATGCTTCAAGCCGGAATCGTCGGAATGCCCAACGTAGGAAAGTCCACCCTCTTCAACGCCCTCACCCGCACTCGCAAAGCGGAAGCCGCCAACTACCCCTTCTGCACTATCGACCCCAACGTCGGAGTCGTCACCGTGCCTGATGAGCGTCTCGCCGTTCTTTCTAAAATCTCCGGTTCCAAAGAACTGATCCCCACCGCCATTGAATTCGTCGACATCGCCGGCCTCGTAGAAGGAGCCTCCAAGGGCGAAGGCCTCGGCAATAAATTCCTCGCTAACATCCGCGAAGTCGACGCCATCGTGCAAGTCGTGCGCTGCTTCGAAAATGACGACATCATTCACGAGCTCGGTTCCGTCGACCCCACACGTGACATCGAGATTATCAACTCCGAGCTCATCCTCGCCGACATCGCCTCCCTCGAAAAACGCAAAGAATCCCGCGCCAAAAAAGCTCGCAGCAACGACAAAGAAGCCGCCGCCGAAGTCGCCCTCTGCGAAAAACTCATTCCCCACCTCGACGAAGGCAAGCCCGCCATCACCGCCGATCTTAGCGACGACGAGCGCAAGCTCCTCCAACGCGAGTTCGCCCTTCTCTCTAACAAGCGCACCATTTTTGCCTGTAACGTCTCCGAAGACGAGCTCGGAGATGCGACAGCCGACCCACAGAGCCATCCTCTCGTCAAAAAGGTACAAGACTACGCCGCCGAGGCTCATGGAGCCGAAGCCATCGTCATCTCAGCCCGTATCGAAGAGGAACTCATCGACCTCTCCCCCGAGGACGCGCAAGAATTCCTCACCGACATGAACGTCACCGACTCCGGGGTCTCAACTCTCATCAAAGGCGTCTACCACCTTCTTGGCCTGCGCACCTACCTCACCACCGGCGAGCAAGAAACGCGCGCCTGGACCATCCGCACTGGGGATAAAGCCCCCGCCGCCGCAGGAGTTATCCACACCGACTTCGAACGCGGGTTCATCGCTGCCGAAGTCGTTCACTACGACGACCTCACCACTCTTGGTTCCAAATCCGCCGCCCGCGATGCCGGTAAATACCGTATCGAAGGTAAGGAATACGAAGTGAAAGATGGCGACGTGATCGAATTCCGCTTCAACGTTTAGGTCCAAAAAGGACCAAAAAAAACGAGTCGGAATGGATATCCCGGCTCGTTTGAAAGTGAGTGAAGGGAGACTAGCGACGGCGACGCACACCGAGTCCGAGCAAAGCAACAGCAGACAACAATGCCGCTGTTGGCTCAGGAACCAAAGAAGGGTTCACCTGACTACGAAGCTCTCCAGAGCCATTGTCAACAGTGTGAATATTCACATACCATTGGTTATCCAGAAAGTCTGCTTCGGTAGCGCCTGCGTTGGAGGAAAATGTGAAGCTCCCCATCTAGGTGCCACTTGTACCACCATTCGAAGTGCTGCCACTCAGGATGGTGTGCAGTACTCCGGCGTTAGAACCCAACGGAGTAGGCCCGTGGATATGAGCACCTGCCGAGCCCGTAATCAAGCTGCTGAGGCCAGACCAAGTCATAGTGTAACCTAAAACTCCGGTAGCAGTATCATAAGAGCCAGTAAAAGTCCCCATCGCACCCGCCCCAGCAGTGGCCGAAGTGTCAGGATTCGTATTAGAGGGCAACAACGATTCGTTCACTGAGTAGATTGCGCCGTTGACCGCTGATGCCAAGGCGAAGGAGATGAGAAAGGTCGGTAATTGGTTTTTCATAGCCCCTAAAGCCAACCTATCGAGACGGATTCCACAATCTCATTCATCCATCCATTTTATAATCGAATTAGGAATCCGTTATTCTCTGAAAAACGTGTGAAGTAAATCGGCGGCCCAGAAAAAAACTTGGAGCGTTAACTCAGAGTTCGAAATCATCTTCGTTCACCACCACTCCAGCGCGGTGCCCTCGAAGTCAAACTGACCCCCGATCCGCTAGCACAATAATGAAGAGACATCATCACTTTCAGCCCCACACGAACTCTCGGCAACCGGAAAACACCTATTCACACACATTCACCGCCTTACTCGTAGCAACGGAACTATCGAAATAGTCTTGGCAAGAATTGGAACTGAGCCAACACCGAGTTCGTTAGTTTCGATTCAACCAGCTTCGCCTCATAGCTCGTTGCGGTTAAATAACCTCTAAAAGAACGCCTCGTCCCCAAACTTTAGTGTAGACCCTAGAAATTTCAAACCCATCCAGAAACCAATGGGGACCCTCCTAGCAAGAAAGACACAAGAAACCGAACACTCAAAAAATGAGGAAATACCAGCGATGGGAATCGAACCCATACTTCCGAGGAAACGCGATTTTGAATCGCGCGCGTCTACCAATTCCGCCACGCTGGCTTTTCGTGTGGGCGCGGAGAATACGCCTACCAGAACAGTTCTGACAAGACTCTTTCATAGCTCTTTTTCAGAAGAATCCTATCATCACGCTTTGCGTAAATTCGAAAACTCATCTTCCCCATTGCTCAACCCGCGAGCAAAAAAGCAGAAACCCGATAATACGGACAAGCGTAATTCAGCCTTTACCTAAATGGCCGTTTGAGATAACTGCTACCCAATGGGAAATTCGCATCAAAAGGGGGAGAGTGGTATCAGCGGCTCTTTGAAAAGCTCACTTTCAAAATTCACTGAGCGCGTCACGTTAAAAGCCCCTTCTCCAGGAGAACTCAAACAGAGATCTCCTAACCCATCGACCGCATCGCCGCTGGCTTCACAACCCCAGCCCATGAAGGCTCCAGGCGAAAGAAAATCCACCTCAATCAGTAAGCCTTCCTCAGGGCCTGCGCCCACCCCTCAACAGACAACCACACCTGCTCCTACTCCGGCTCTAGCCCCAAGCTCTTCTCCCAATCCTTCCACCTCAACTGGTAACAACATCAACAAGCTCGCCAACGACGTCAGTATCGTAGGCCGACTTCAGTTCACCGAACGGTTGGTCTTCGATGGAAGAATCAAAGGAGAAATTAAATCTGATGGTGCCCTCGCGGTCCAAGGCCAAGCCATTGTTGAAGCCACCGTCTCCGTCAAAACCCTCCTCGTCGAGGGCAAGATCATCGGTGACATTTTCGCCACCGAATCCGTTCGCCTCGGTCCTTCCGCAGTCGTCATAGGTGACATCACAACCGGCAACCTTATTATCGAGGCCAAAGCCAGCTTCAGCGGCCAAGCAAAGATTGGGAGCCCCACTGCAGCCTAACAACAGCCAGTGGCATATCCCGCGGTTGAGCGAACCCAAATACAGGGAACCCAAAATAACTTATCTAACAGGGACTAATTCCCTCCTAAGACAATCCCGATATGCTTCACGATGGCATCTGCAGTCTTGGATTCTCCCTTTTTTCGCAGAAAATTTTCGTAGGCCTTGAGCACCGAAATGTCATTAGCGTAGTCTCCCATAGCGATTCTAAAGTTAGCAACCGCCTCCTCGTGATCTCCTCTTTGAGCGACGTGCAGCGCCTTTTCAACAGGAGGTAGCGCCAGACTCAAAGGAGGAAATATCCCTTTAGGTGGTTCGCGCTCATCAATAGCTGACTGATACCAAAAGTCCGCAAGACTGGCACCCTTACTCGATGACTGCCCCTCAATATAGGCCGCCTTGGCCAGCATCCATTCCACCTTCAAGGCGTTCCGTGTTCTCTCCCAAGACTGACGACTGCTCCCGTGGGAGACCACCGATGCCACCTGCTCTAACAGACCATCACTCGCCGCCAGCGCATCGAGATACCTTGCTCCAGAATCAAAGACCTGAGTCTCAATCGCATTCCGAGCTGCCAGCGCGTGCCGCCATGCCTCCCAAGCCATTACCGAAGGAGTCTCCATTGCCAACTTCTTTCCCTCCTCCATTGGGGGCAAAGACTCTAGCCCTCGCTTAAAATCACCCTTCTGCCCTCTCGCCAAACAAATTCGAGCACCTAAAGTCTTTCCTTCCCAGAGAACGAGAGTCGTTCCTGGAGAATACAGGCGCTCCATCTTCACCGGCAGCTTTGATAATTTTTCCGCAAGCACGAGCGCCCCTTCAAAGTCCCCCAACCGCTTCAGCACACTTGCTAAAGACAGCTGAGCTCGGACAAGATTTGGACAATCACAATAGGTCAGCTTATTCTCAGAAAGATACTTTTCATAAAGAGCGATGGCCTTTTCGAACTCCTTCTTTGCAAGCAGGAGATTACCCGCCCGCTTCTCAAAATGCCCCAATAGCTCACAGTAGGGTGGAAACTCCGGGGCCAAGCCCGCAAGACGCCTGACTCTCGGCAACACCCGCTCTCGTAACGTCCCCGTGGCATCCGGATGCTCGGCTTGAAGCGCCACCCAGAACGACAACGCCATTTGGCTCTCGGTATTCTTTTTGAGAATCTCCTCCACCTCTTCCAAGGCTTCCCGCTGTCCGGGACCGGCCCCCAGCAAGTCGTCATAGCCATCACGCTTTAGAAATGCCGCCATTAGTTTGAGCTGCAAATTATTCGGATAGTCCTCCGAAACCGCCTCAAAAACCTCCGGGGCTCTCTCGGGCTGATCCGAAAACACAAAAGCCAACGCCTCCGCCTGTCCTCGCTCCGAAGCCGTACCCTTCCCCTCTCCCACCAACTCAAGCATCCGGTTCACCGCAGCGAGCCGGTGCTCTACCACCTCCGAGTTCGGATTCGCCAGTGAAAGCGCAATACCCCAATAAGCCATCAAACAATCCGAATCCAGCTTCACCGCCTCAACAAAGTGCCGATAGGCCTCAAAGTCCCAGCCGGCATGAATCAGCGCCATCCCTTGCGAAACATGCTTTTGCACCTCCTCGGTGGCAGCGCTCACTGCAGGATCAAACGACACCAGCTCCGGATACCAAGGCGGAGGCTTCAACCCCTTCACAACAGGATGAATAACCAGATCCAACGTGAACTCCTTAACTTGCTCGTCTTGAGCAAACACAGAAGCCCAGCCCAGGGTGAACAGCAGGCAAAAAAGGCGCATACAGCAACTCTCAAACCCCCAGCCCCTTCGAGCAAGGCCTTTCCACGCCAATTCGCCCCCGAACGGCACTCTTGGACCGCGAGTTCCTTAACTCGTCCTACTGCCATTTGGAAAGAAACCCTGCCCCCCAACAAAAATCCTATTTCGATCCCTCACTTGCCTTTCTGCATCCCTCCAACAAAACCCGCTCCTGCTCGTCCAATCGGACAAAAACCGTCTCCGCTTGCGCTCTTTCTTCTGAGGACAAAGGCACCTTCTCCACTAATTCTCGCACCACCTCTCTAGCTACTTTCGCATTCTCAAAAGTCCCATCTACCAATCCAAAAAGATCCGGATCCTCTTGAACTTCTGGCATCGCATTCAAAACCCGCATCACTAGCTGCCGAGCTATCTCAGGAGGCAAACAGGCGACTAAGGGAAGAAAATCAATCCCCTGGGCCGAGAGATGCCACTCCGAACTACTATCCACAGAGTCAAAGATATTTCCACCAATAGACTCTTCACTTGCAAAGGGATCAGAGTCATCGGACTCGTTAGCGAAAATTAAAGCCATGATGAGCGGCGCTCCCCCAGTATCTACCTTAGCCAAATTTTCTTCCGCCCATGATGTGAAAGCTTCTTGGCCCCGTCTCCCCTGACTCACCGCTATTTTTTCGAGAAACGCAATCTTCACATCCAGCCATAATTCACCCTCGATAATTCCAAATTCAGCAAGGACCTCCTCTTTGGATAGTATGGCATGGGGTTCACCGAATGAGTTACTATCACTACAATCAATTTTATAAGAAAAGTTGGTTTGATACCATCCCAAGGCTTCGTCAGGCTCTTCAAGAAACCAGCGCTGCGCAAGCTCTTCGCGAAGTGATTCGTCTTCACTAATCGTTCCAATCTTCCGCCCCACTTCCGCCCAATCCTGATTCTCTGAGAGACCCGCGATGTAACCTTTGAGCATCATGCTCTGAATCTCAGTGCGCGTCTCAGATACTATGAGCTTCCAAGCAGCCTCCGCATTCTCAGCTGTTAATTCCCGCAGAACACCATCTGTAGCACTCCAATTTGAGGGCCAGTTTGCTTCCGGATCTTCACAGATTTCGCTGTAGAACTCCCATGCCGCAGCCGCATCATTCTCAGCCCAACCTTCGAAAACCGGATTCGACCAAAAGCCAGTGAATGAGGCAAACGACGTTGAGAATACCGAATCCCTTCCATCATCGCTTTCAGAATAGCCTTTAAGAAAATGGAGGGCAGCCATTGCATCTACCTTTCCCCAATTCCAAAAAAGAGCCGTGCGGTATCTCAAGATATTATCAAAGAAGCTCAATCTTCCTTCACCAATCCAAGCCAGAAGGCCGACGATCTCTTCAACCGAACACTTCGAAACTCTTCTGAGAGCAAACTTTTCCCATTCATACTTTCCAATTTGAGAGTTATGATAAGGCCCAAACTCTCTTTGCCATTGCGTGCAATCTTCTTCCAGTCGTTCCACCAGCGCATGAAACCGAGGCTCCAAACCATCCAAACGGTTTCCCTCTTCACTCTGAGCCAACGCCACTTTCCGCACCGACAAAGCACTCCGACTTTTCGTCGGTTTCAGATTCCGCTCTAGCTCATCCCCACCCCTCGGCCATTTGAGAATCAACAAAGCGACCACAAAGAGCAGCCCCCATGACACCAGCAACCTTCTCACCCCTCGGTTCTAGCACACAACCCACCTCGAATCCCTCAAAATCCCCCAATCCCTCTGCTGGACAAAAGGAAGGAAGGTCGTAGCCTTTCCGACAGTAAATTAACGCAATGTCCGACAATCCATCTGAAACGCCGAGCACTGACCCCGTCACTCCTTTCCCCTCTGGAAACCCAAGCTCCTCCGAGTCGGCTTCCACCGTAACCACCCCCGAGCCTCCCACTTCTAACGCTGGCCTCCCTGAAGACGACGTCGAAGCCATCAATCAGCTCGGAAAAGTCTACCAAGACTTCAAAGCCGAACTCGGAAAAGTCATCATCGGGCAAGAAGAGGTCATCGAACAACTTTCCATCTCCCTCTTCGCTGGCGGTCACTCCCTTCTCATGGGCGTTCCCGGCCTCGCCAAAACCCTCCTCGTCTCCAGCGTCGCCGAAACCCTCGACCTTAGCTTCTCCCGCATCCAGTTCACTCCCGACCTCATGCCCGCCGACATCACCGGCACCGACATTATCCAAGAATCCGGAGTCGGCGGCAAACGCGAGTTCGAATTCATTAAAGGCCCCGTCTTCGCCAACATCGTCCTCGCCGACGAAATCAACCGCGCCCCCGCCAAGACCCAGTCCGCCATGCTCGAAGCCATGCAGGAAAAAAAGGTCACCGTCCTCGGCCGATCCTACAGCCTCGACAAGCCCTTCTTCGTTCTCGCCACCCAAAACCCCATCGAGCAAGAAGGAACCTACCCCCTCCCCGAAGCCCAACTCGACCGCTTCATGTTCCTCATCGAAGTTGAATACCCTTCCGCCGCCGAAGAAGGCCGCATCGCACGCGAAACCACTGGCAAAGCCCCCGAGACTCTCAACAAGCTCATGAACGGCGAACAAATCAAAGCCTACCAAACCCTTGTTCGCCGCGTTCCCGTCCCCGACCACATCTACGACGACGCCGTCACCCTCGTCCGCCGCACCCGCCCAGATGGCGAAGAATCCCCCGAGTGGATCAAAGAACTCATCGGCTGGGGCTCCGGCCCCCGCGCCATCCAGAACCTCGTCCTCGCCTCCAAGGCTCGCGCCGCCCTCCATGGCAGCTACATGGTTCGCCGCGAAGACCTCCTCGCCGTCGCCGCCCCCGTCCTCACCCACCGCGTCATTCCCACCTTCGCTGCCGAGTCCCAAGGCATGACCTCTAAGAAGATCGTCGCCAAGCTGTTAGAAGAACTCGACGACTAAAGGACCGCGAACGCCCTTGTTCGCCCCAACAAAATCGTCATGCACGACTTCATCGATCACAATCTCCTCGCCCGCCTTTCGGCTCTCCCTCTGGAAAGTCGCCAAGCGATGATCGGCAGTGTCGCCGGCAAACACCGTTCCCCCCACCGAGGCTCCTCGGTCGAGTTCGCCGAATACCGCAAATACGTCCCCGGCGACGACACTCGCCGTCTCGACTGGAAAGCCTTCGCGCGTTCCGATCGTTTTTACATCAAAGAGTTTGAGGCCGACACCAACCTGCGTGCCTACTTCGTGGTCGACTCCTCGGGCTCCATGAATTTTGCCAGCGGCGAAACCGACACTAAGATCCAATACGCGCGCCGCATCGCCGCCTCCCTCTCCTACTTGCTCGTCAAACAAGGCGACGCAGCCGGCCTCTCCGTCTGCAACGAAAAGATTCATCTCGAAATCCCACCCTCTCGCTCCGCCTCCCAACTTCAACTTATCTTCGACAATCTCGGTAAGCTGGAACCCAAAGGCGAAACCGGCCTCGTCGACGCTCTTCACACCGTCGCCGAAAAGGTCAAACAACGCGCCCTCATCGTAGTTCTCTCCGATCTCTTCTGCGACCCCGAAGCCCTCGGAGAAGCCCTGCAACACCTTCGCTACCGCAAACACGACATCGCTCTCTTCCACTTGTTAGACCGGCAAGAAATCGACTTCGCCTTCGACCGCCCCCACCGCTTCGTCGACCTCGAAGACAATTCCACCCTCGTCGCCGAGCCCAATCTCATCACCGAGGAATACCATGCCGCGCTCAACGAATACCTCACCCTCGTCGAAGCCAAAGCCCACGACGTGCAAGCCGACTATCAGCGCATCGTCACCGACCAAGACTACGAAGCCATCCTCTCCGACTTCCTCACCAATCGAATCAGGTAGCTCGACGCTCCTCTGGATAAAGGAAAGCGTGAGAGGCCTTGAAAAACCAAATATTCAAAAACTCAAAAACCAAAGTTGATGGCGAAGGGAACACAGTATGAGTTGGAGGAACGAACATACCAGTTCGCGGTCTCGGTTCGTCGCGTCCTTTCTGAACAAGACCTGCCACCAGTTTGCTGGGAGGATTCGAAGCAGCTTCTTCGTTCCTCTGGGTCAGTAGGAGCGAACTACATAGAAGCGAACGACTCCCTCTCTCAACGCGACAAAATCTATCGCATGCGCGTCGCCCGCAAGGAAGCAGCAGAGTCCCGCCACTGGGCCCGCCTCCTTTCGCAAACCCTTCCCGCCTCTCTCCGCAACGACATGGCCACTATCGAAGACGAAGCCGACCAACTCGCTCGCATCCTCACCACCATCGTCAAAAAACTCCCACCCGCCGAGTAACCATCTCAGTCGCACCCAAATCCTTTCACTACCATTCCCGTCTCACACCTCAAAACGCCCACCTTTGGTTTTTGAGTTTTTGAACATTGAGTTTTTCAAGGCCTCGCAGACCCGCCCCACACCTACCAACTTTCGAACAACACATGTCCTTTCTTCAACCTGCCCTTCTTTGGGGACTGCTTGCCGTCTCCCTCCCCATCATCATTCACCTGCTCAACCGCAGGAGGCATCGCACCGTCAAGTGGGCCGCGATGGACTTTCTCCTGAAAGCCACTCGCGAGTCCCGTGGAAAGAAAAAGCTCAAGCACATCATCATCCTCACTTGCCGTGCCTTGGCCGTCGCCGCTCTCATCTTCGCCATCGCTCGCCCCTTGCTTGGCGGATTCCTCGGATTCGGAGCGAGCGTCGATACCGTCGTTCTCATTCTCGATCGCTCCGCATCCATGGAGCGCGCCGAAGCCGATGGCCAGCCCACCAAGCGCGAACTCATCCTCCAACAGGTCGCCGACGCCATGGCAGAACTCGAAACCGCTCGCCTCGTCCTCCTCGATTCCGCCACCGGAGAAGTCACCGAGGTCCCCTCTCCCGACATCCTCCCCGAACTCTCGACCACCGGCCCCACCGACACCTCTGCCGACCTTCCTACTCTCCTGGCCACCACCTTCGACTATCTTCGCGAAGCTCAACCTGGCCGCACCGAAGTCTGGCTCGCCACCGACCTTCAACTCGCCAACTGGCGTACCGACGACTCACGCTGGCCCGCCTTTGCGCAAACCCTCAACGACCTCCCCTCACCCACCTCCCTCCGCATCCTCGCCCTCCCGGAGACCCCACGCGACAACCGTAGCATCCGACTGCTCACCAGCCGACGGAGTGAAAAAGAACTCACCCTCGAACTCGAACTCACCCGCGACGAATCCACCGGGGCTTCCACTATCCCCGTCACCATCAATCTCAATGGTGCGCCCACCACCGACACCGTCGCCGTCGAAGGCCAGACCCTCCGCTTCAGCCGCACCCTCCCTCTCCCCAACGCCGAAGCCTCTGGCTGGGGCCGCGTTTCTCTCCCCCCCGATCCCAACCTGCGCGACAACCACCTCTACTTCACCTACGGCGAGCAAAAGCCTCTCCTCACCACCCTCGTTCACGACGGCACCTTGCCTGACGACGCCATGACCGCCCTCACCCGCGCCGTCGCCCCTCCCGGACTCGATACCTTCCAAATCGAACAACTCATCCTCGCCGGCCCCAGCCCCGACATCGCCGCCCTCGACCTCACCGACAGCGCCCTCCTCATCTGGGCCGCTCCCCTTCCCACCGATACCGCCGCAGTCATCGTACGCAGCTATCTCGAAACCGGTGGCCAAGTCCTCTTCCTCCCCAACGAGAGCAACCCCGACGCCACCTTCGCCACCCTCGCGTGGAACCCCATCGAGACCGCTCCCTCCGGCAAATTCTTCATCGCCAGCGACAACTGGCGCCGTGACGAAGGCCCCTTCCGTGATGGCCAAGACGGCACCACCCTTCCCCTCGACCAACTCCGCTCCATCAAGCGCCTTCCTCTCGCTCCCTCCAGCGACGCCATCCCCCTCGCAAGCTGGGACGACGGCTCCCCTCTTCTTGTGAGAAAAATCCTCGGACAAGGCACCGCCCACCTCCTCACCACTCTTCCAGACTATACTTGGTCCGACCTCGAACAAACCGCCCTCCACCTCGTCCTCGTGCAGCGTCTGTTAGAAGCGGGAGCCACTCGCCTTGACGAGAACAGCCAAATCGCCGGCCAAGCCCCTGCCCTCGCAGCCACTCTAGTCGATTCCGCCCTCAACGATTCCGACTATCCAGATGCAGCTGGCGTCTACCGACTCGAGGACGGCGAAGCCACCCTCCTCGCTCTCAACCTCCCCGAGTCCGAACTCACCCTTGCCAAACTCGACCCCGAGGAAATCGAAGAGACCCTCCTCCCCGACACCAACGTCAGCTTCTTCGAACAAAAAACAGAAGCCGATAGCAGCCTCCTGCAAGAAATCTGGCGCCCCTTCCTCCTCGCCATGCTCCTCTTTCTCCTCGCTGAAGCCATCCTCACACTCAACAAAAAGCCAACCAAAATCTCCTCACAAGCTTCCAAAAAATCAGCAGCTTAGGCGGGAAGCTCCTTTTGAGCCTCCCCTTTCTCCTCGACTGCCTTCGAATTTGAGACAGGCTTCGGGATATGAAAGTAGGCTTGCTTGGCTTGGCATATCTCTGCGTCGCAGGCCTCGGTTGGTTCTTTGCACAAAAGAAAGAGCCCTCGATTACGGACCAAGAACAAGGCACAAAGTCCTCCCAAGCTCTCACTTCCCAAGTATCTGGAAGCCAACTCTTGGAGCAACTCATCCCAACCAAAAAATCTTCCAACCAAACAACTCAGGAAGCTGAGTTCACACTCCCCTCATCCGACGATCCTAGGAAAGATTTTCGTAGACTCTACGATTCCCTGCAGTCCTCTGGCTCTGGCTCTGGCTCTGGGCTATCCTCTACCGATCCCTTGCTTTTGGACAAACTCAGTTTTCGGCTCCGAGAATGGCTACACATCGATCCTGTTGCAGCTCTCCAAGAGCTCAATTCACTCGACCAATCAGCTGATAAAGTATCGACTGTCCACGCTCTTTTCTTTGAGCAACTCGCCGAACTCCTTGAACAAAATGGCCTTCGAGACTCTCTCGCTTGGTTACCCGATGCCTACAAACTCAACCCCACCACCTTCAGTTCGTCCTTCTTTGAGCTATTGGGAAAGACAGGCAACCTCGCGGATCTGCAGCTCATCAAAAATCAATACCCCGAATGGCTGAATAATAATCGCAGTGTGGAGTCCATGGCTCAGCATTGGCCATTCGAACGCCGAGCGGAATTGCTACAGAAATTGGAGGAGGACTTTCAATCCCAAGCTATCCTGAAAATTTCACTTAGTGAAGGAGGCTCTGAAGGACTGGACTGGTTTCTCAGCATTTATCGCGATGAGGCAACTTCCCCATTATTAAAAACTCAGTTGGGGAAGAACAATCATCGCGTTAACGAACTCATTCAAAATAGCGGGGTCTCCATCGAAAGGCGCGCAGACCTTGCACGCGAATTTGGCAGATATCGTGGAATGAGCGACCATGCCGCCAATTCCCAAGTCATCTATCAGGATTTGAGAGGCTTCTTGAACAACTCAAACACCGACCGGCTTTATGCCTTCGACAACGGACAAGTTTCGGCCACAGAGCTCTATGATTCTCTCTTAAAAGAACTTCCCACAATGAGCACCCAAGCTGATGAAGCACGCAGCCAACTCTTTCGTTCTCTGGCCGAAATCAACCCCGAGGCGGCCGCGCAACTCTATCAAGGCGCTGGCCAAGAGGCTCTCGACTGGCAAAAACTCTACGCTGCTCGTTGGTGGTTTCATCGCGCTAATCCCGAGACATTTTTCAAAATGGTTCAGAGCGTGCAACTGGATTTTAACGACCCCAAGGTCAACTCCTACCTCACTGACTCTTGGAAAACCAAGACTCAAACTAATCTCTCCATCTATGGCTCAGATTACCTCACTTGGGTGGACCAACTCCCGGAAGGCTCTAACCGCGACCTTGCCCTCGAAGCCATCATCAACAGCGGCAATCCTACCTTCGCCAAAGGCGCACAACTTCTTATCGAGAAACAATGAAGACCATTCTCATCGCTCTCAGCTTTCCTCTCGTCTTCCTCGTAAGCTATCAGCTTTCCAAAGCAAAAACGGACCCCCTAGGGGGCAAGCCTCCATCCGAACAAGTAGAAACAACTAAAAACTCTCCAACCTCGGAAAAGTCAGCGCAATTCATCCCATATCAACAAACCCGTCAAAACCGTTTTCGCAATGCTTGGGATTCCCTTCCCAAGAAAGACCTTTCACCAAAAGAAAGGCGCGCCGTCCAAATGAGTCTCCTTCAAGAATGGGCCGCAGTTGACTTAGAAGCCGCGCTCGAAGCCATCCTCTCCGAACCTTGGGGTGGCCAAGCAAGCAATGACTGGTCATCTCAACTCCTCAGGTCATTGGAGCTCGAGATGTGGACCCAATCAGACTCTATCGTTCAGTTGCTGGAGAACAATCGCTTCGGTCCTTTGGAAAATTCCAAACTAGAAGACGCTTGGATCAAAGCTCTCTCTATTCAAGAACCCGATAAGCTCGCAGCCATTCTTCCCACCTTGAAGGACGAATCCTTCTTGAAGGCTCTGGGTCGCCTAAACCACAACTTGGAAGAGCACCTGCCCGCAGTGTGGCAACAAATTAAGGAACGCAAAAATCTTTCGCCAAAGGCGCTCTTCCAACTCATGGATCGCAAAGACCCCTTCACAGATGACCCCGTCCCCCATCTCGCTGAACACCTAACCAAGGAAGAGCTGCTCTCCTCCTATTCATCCGACAATCCAAATCTAAACGCCATTGTTAACGGCCTCCTGGCAAAGCAAAAACGCGAATACCCTTTCAATTCAATTCAAGAAATCCCTGAAAACCAACGTTCCCCCTACGCCCTCCAAGTATTGCGAGCCGCAAAAACAGCGGCCTTGGCCAAGGACGCTGTCGAACAAATGATTGCAAACGAAGGTTGGGAAGAAATCGCTAACAGCGCCACCTCAAAGCGCATCGAATCCTTTGCCAAAAGTTCCGATTCTGCTGAGATGGCGGCTTGGGTCGCCAACCTACCTCAGCGCGAAGAAGCCAGAGAACTATTCCAGCTTGGAATCAGACCCTATCTTCGACAGCAGCCAGAAGCAGCTTGGGCCTGGTTGGAAAAATTCGAGAGAGGCCTCTGGAGAGATCGCGGTTTTGGCCAAATTTCTCAACATGCCCTTTATCGACAGGGTGATCCGGAACTTTCGCAACGCGCATTGGATATGATCAACGATCCGACCTTCAAACAAGAGGCCGAGGACTGGCGCTCAGAATGGAAAGAACGCCAAGGCAACTAGAGATACCAATAAGAGAGCGCCCGATTCTAGAGAAGAGCGATTCGAAAAACTGGCTTTTCTCTCGTCTTGAAACTAGGGTTTTCGAACATGGCCGAGACCCCTTCACTCACTCACCTCTCCGAATCCGATCAACCTCGCATGGTCGACGTGAGTCAAAAGGCCGTCACCACCCGCACCGCCATCGCCACGTGCATCGTCGTCCTTGGGAGCGAACTCCTTTCCCAGATGAGTAACGGCGAGCTCAAGAACAAGAAAGGCCCCGTCTTTCACACCGCCATCCTTGCCGGCATCCAAGGCACCAAGCTCACTTCTCAGCTCATCCCCCTCTGCCACCCTCTTCCCCTCGACTCCTCAGCCGTCGAAATCACCCCCATCGACGACCAAAGCCTCCTCGTCACCTGCACCGCCAAGACCTCTGGTAAAACTGGCGTCGAAATGGAAGCCCTCACCGGAGCCTCCGTCGCCGCCCTCACCCTCTACGACATGTGCAAGTCCGCCAACCCCGCCATCATCATCAGCGACTTAAAGCTCGCCAAAAAAACTGGTGGGAAGTCTGACTTTAACGCCTCCTAACTTTTCGCCTCTCTTCTTCAGAAAAATCCCGAAAGGCTCCTGACAAAGGCCCGTCATCCCCCTATGCTCCGCCACCTTAGAGCGCACGCATGACCACCTCCTTCCCTCTCAAAGCACTGCTCCTTGTCGGCGGAAAATCCCGCCGCATGGGCACCGACAAAGCCTCCCTCGTTTTCGACGGCAAAACTCTTCTCGAACGCACCCTCGCCACCGTCACTCCACAAGTCCCGGAGTTCTATCTCTCCGTCGCCCACGACGACACCCGCAACGACTTCCCTACCATCCCTGATCTCACCCCCAACCCGGGACCACTCGGCGGAATTCAAGCCGCCTTCGCCCACGACCCCGAAACCGCTTGGCTCGTCATCGCCTGCGACCTCCCCCTCTTCGACTCCGAAACCCTCCAACATCTCCTCACCAACGCCGACCCCAGCCAGCCTGCCACCTGCTTCCTCAACCGCCTCGATGGTCGCGCCGAACCCCTCTGCACCATCTACCAACCCGCTGCAGCCACATCCCTCCGCGACTACCTCGCTGCCGACCGCCGCTGCGCACGAAAATTCCTCGAATCCCTCTCTCCCCAAACCTTCCCCCTCCCCAATCCCCTCGCGCTCGACAACGCCAACCGTCCCGAACAACTTCACGAACTCAAAACCCTTTCCAAGTCAGGACTTGTCGAAAAGGAAGCCACCATCACCTACTTCGGCAAGCTCAGCGCCGAAGCCCCAGCCTCCGAAGAAAAAATCACCACTACCGCCGCTACCCTCGCCGGTCTCTACGAAGAAGTCCGCCTCAACCACCATCTCAGCCTCGACCTCGACACCGTCAAACCCGTTCTCGCTGACGAATTCGTCGACTGGACCACTCCTCTCCCCAACAACGCCCAAGTCGCCTTCCTCCCCCCCTTCGCCGGCGGTTAGACCAACAACAAATAACTCATAACAAATAACTCCTTCGTGTTCGCCATCACCGACAACCCCATAGACACCCCCTGCCTCGTCACCCAAGCCGAGTCTCCCTCTTCCGGCGCCCTCGTCGTCTTCGAAGGCCGCGTCCGTAACCATCACCAAGGCAAAGAAGTCACCGCCCTCGCCTACACCGCCCACCCTACTCTCGCCCAAAGCGAAGGCCAAAAACTCATCACCGAAACCCTAGAAAAGTTCCCCGACGTCGAAAAAATCGCCGCCACCCACCGCACCGGCCATCTCGGCATTGGCGAGCTCGCGGTCGCCATCGCCGTAACCTCACCCCACCGCCCTGCCGCCTTTGCCGCTTGCGACTACCTTGCCCTCCAACTCAAGAACCGCCTCCCCGTCTGGAAGGAAGAATTCTTCGCCGACGGTGACGTTTCATGGACGGAATAGGCTCCCAACAAAACGATAGCAGCAGGTAAAAATGCAAGGTTCTCTTTCTAAGGACGTAACCTTGCTGTGAATGCGATTCCTCTCAAAGGAGAAGGAACGCACCTGACCTGAGCCCATGATTCGCCTCATCTCAATTCTTTTCCTCTTTTGCCAAGCACTCTTGGCAGAGTCAAAGATCGACTTCGCTCAGGAAATCAATCCCCTCTTTATCAAGCACTGCACCGCCTGCCATGGAGGAGTCAAAGAAGCCGGAGGTCTCTCTTTCATCTATCGCGAAAAGGCCCTCATCGAAGGCGACTCCGGCGAGCGTGCCATCGTCCCTGGCAAGCCCGATGAATCCGAACTCATCCGCCGCATCACCCTTCCCGCCGATGACGACGATGTCATGCCCCAAGCCAAACACGGCCCTCCCCTCACCACAGGAGAAGTCGACCTCTTCCGCCAATGGATAGCCGAAGGAGCCGAATGGTCCGGCCACTGGTCCTTCACAAAAATCGAACCTAACTCTCTACCCAAAGTCGGCTCCCCTTGGGCTCGCACCCCCATCGACCAACACATCTTTGCCACCCTTCAGGAAAAAAGTCTCACCCCCAGCAAGCCCGCCAGCAAACCCGAATGGCTCCGCCGAGTCACCCTCGACCTCACCGGCCTCCTCCCCACTTCGGAAGAGCTCACCAAATACCTCGCAGACGATTCTCCCACCGCAGACGCCACTGTGGTAGACCGCCTCCTCGCTTCCCCTGCCTATGGCGAACGTTGGGCCTCCGTCTGGCTCGACCTCGCCCGCTACGCCGATTCCGAAGGCCTTGGTATCGACAAGCGTCGCGACATCTACCCCTACCGCAACTGGGTCATCGAAGCCTTTCGTAACGACATGCCCTTCACCGACTTCACCATTAAACAACTCGCTGGCGACCTTCTCCCCAACCGAACCATCGAGGACATGGTCGCCACTGGATTCAATCGCCTAACAACACAAAATAGCGAAGGCGGAACAGACGACGAAGAATTCCGTGTCGCCGCCATCATGGACCGCGTCGCCACCACCTACAACGTCTGGCAAGGCTTCACCATGGAATGCGTGCAATGCCACTCTCATCCCTACGACCCCATCGAGCACGAGGAGTATTACCAAACTTTCGCCCTCTTCAACAATACCCGCGACGCCGACCTCAACGCCAACGACACCTCACTGCGCATCCCTTCCAACCCCTCAGAAAAGAAGAAAGCAATGGAAGCATTCAACGCCCTTGGAGCCGCCGAGGAAGCCTACCATCAAAGCACCATCGCGATGGACTCCCATTCGCAGTGGTTCCCTCCTACCCAAACCCGCTTCACCACCAAAGGCAGCTCCCTCACTGCAGAAACCCGCACCACCGAAGACGGCCACCCCGACTTTCTCTCCCTCGGCACCCCCGGCGGAGGTGCACGCCACACCGTCGATTTCTCTCTTGGCAGCGAAGTCAAAAATCCCCTCACCGTCCTCAAGCTCACCATTCTCCCTGAAGACCTCGCAGCCGCCCGCCACCTTTCTGAAAACGGATTCGGCCTCAAAAGCGTTCAACTCAGCCACCAAAAACCGGACGGCACCTTCGAGCCCATCCCCTTCCAACACGTCTCGACCAGCGTCCGCAGCAACCAAGGTTATGTGCGCGGCCTCATGGACCCTTCCCAAAAGAACGGTTGGTCTGTCACCACCAAAATGTTTCATCCCCAATGGGCCAGTCTCGTCCTTAAGAAACCACTCACCGACGTCACCCCCGCCGATCGCTTCCGCCTCGAACTCCTCCACAGCGGCGTCCGCGGCAATGAAAACAGCGTCCCCATGGTGGTGCGCCGATTCCAGTTTTCCTTCAGCGACAACCCTGATTGGACCAAAAAAGGCGCCGGCCCCGAGCGCATCGAAGCCTTCCGCCACATCGAACACCTCAAACGCGACCTCGCTGCCATCAAAGGCCCCCGAACCCTCATCATGCATCAACGCGAGCCCGGCAGGGAACGCGAAACCCGGCTCTTCGTCCGTGGCAACTGGATGACCCGCGGCGAAGTCATCACCCCCGGCACTCCCAAACACCTTCCTCCCTTACAAGCAGAAAAACCTACTCGACTTGATTTCGCTGAATGGCTCGTCTCAGGCGAGAACCCTCTCACCGCTCGCGTCTGGGCCAACCGCCTCTGGCATCAACTCTTTGGCCACGGACTGGTCGAAACCCTCGAAGACTTCGGTGCCGCCGGCATGCCCCCCACCCACCCGGCACTCCTCGACTACCTCGCCCAACAATTCATGAGTGAACATCAATGGAGCACCAAAGGTCTTCTGCGCGAAATTACCCTCTCCGCCACCTATCGCCAAACCGGCGAAGTTAGCGCTGAAAAACGAGCCCAAGACAACGGCAAACTCTACCTTTCCTATGGACCTCGCCAACGCTTCACCTCCGAGATGATGCGCGACGCCACCCTGCAAACCGCTGGACTCCTCAGCGAGAAACGCCTCGGCGGACTCGCCTTCCCTCCCATCCCGCAGGGCCTTTGGAAACCCTTCCAAGGCGGCGACAAATGGACCACCCCTCCCCGAGGAAACGAAGACCGCTATCGCCGCATGATCTACACCTACGTCAAACGCGAGATCCCCTTCCCCGGCATGGCCACCTTCGACGCCCCTTCGCGCGAACTCTGCAGCCAACGCCGCATGGTCAGCAACACCCCTCTGCAGGCGCTCATGACCATGAACGACGAAGCCTTCTTCGAGGCCGCACAATCCTTTTCCCAGAAAGTCTTTCAAGGCCCCGCCTCCCTTGAGGAAAAAATCACCAACGCCTATCAACTGGCCACCACCGATGAGCCCGATTCCGAGACTGTCACCAAACTCCTCGCTGCCTACCAAACCTTTCTCACCCGCTACCAAGAACAACCTCAACTAGCCAAGGACCTCTCCGCCACTCCCGAGGCCGCCGCGCAAGCGATGCTCTGCTCCGTCATTCTCAACCTCGACGAATTCCTCACCCGCTAACTCTCTCGCCCTATGAATCTCAACACTCTCCTGCGCGAGCAAAAACGCCAGCAACTCCAACACCAGACGCGCCGTCACTT
This sequence comes from Roseibacillus sp., assembly GCA_051251855.1. GTDB lineage: Bacteria > Verrucomicrobiota > Verrucomicrobiia > Verrucomicrobiales > Akkermansiaceae > Roseibacillus. The sequence continues at coordinate 383,821 of JBPOGI010000003.1, read as the reverse complement.
CTTGCGTGACGGCATGACCGGACTCGGCGGACTCTGGCTTGCCACCCAAGGCCGCGCTCTCGGTCGCCCCCACGAGATCATCCATAGCGCCACCAACCCTCTCGACGCCATTTCTGCGCAATACGCTCCCAAGGCCAAGCGCGTGATTTTTCTCCACATGGTCGGAGCCCCTTCCACCCTCGACCTCTTCAACTACAAACCCGAACTCGCCAAATACGACGGCAAAGATTGCCCCGCCTCCTTCCTCGAAGGCGAGCGCTTCGCCTTCATCCAAGGAACTCCTCAAATGCTGGGACCCCAGTTCCAGTTTCAACAACACGGCCAATCTGGAGCCTACGTTTCCGATCAACTCCCTCATCTCAGCAAGCACGTCGACGACCTCTGCTTTGTCCACACTCTAAAAACCGACCAATTCAATCACGGGCCCGCCCAACTCATGGTGCAAACCGGCCATGCCGCTCTGGGCCATGGCTCCCTCGGCTCCTGGACCACCTGGGGACTCGGCACCGAGAACGAAAACCTTCCTGGATTCATGGTCTTGTTATCAGGCGGCCGTCGACCGCGCGCGGGCAACGCCCTCTGGTCTGCAGGCCATCTCCCCTCCGTTTATCAAGGGGTGCAATGCCGCTCTGTCGGCGAACCCATCCTCAACACCACCAACCCACGCGGCGTGGACCACCAGCTTCGTGGCCAAGCCATCGCCGCCATCAACGATCTCAATCGCAAGTCTTACCAAGACATCGCCGACCCCGAGACTCTCACCCGCATCGCGCAGTATGAAATGGCCTATCGCATGCAAACCTCCGTCCCCGGCGTGATGGATATCGCCAACGAGCCTGCTCATATCCACGAGATGTATGGCACACAACCTGGCAAAGAATCTTTCGCCAACAACTGCCTCCTCGCCCGCCGTCTCTCGGAATCCGGAGTCCGCTTCGTGCAACTCTACGACTGGGGCTGGGACTCCCATGGCTCCAGCAAAAGCGAAGCCCTCAACCACGGCTTTCAAAACAAATGCAAAGCCATGGACCAACCCGTCTCCGCTCTCCTCACCGACCTCAAACAACGCGGCATGCTGGAAGACACCCTCGTCATCTGGGGCGGAGAATTCGGCCGCACTCCCATGCAAGAAAACCGAGGCGGTAACAAAATGGCGTTCACTGGACGCGACCACAATCCCAACTCCTTCACCATCTGGATGGCTGGCGGCGGCGTCAAACCCGGCATCAGCTACGGCGAGACAGACCCCTTCGGTTACAAACCTCTCCCCGGCCAAGAAGTCCACGTCCGCGACTTCCACGCCACCCTTCTCAACCAACTCGGATTCGACCACCAAAAGCTCTCTATCAACGCCAACGGCCTCGAACAACGTCTCACCGGCGTCAAGAAGGCCAAAGTCATCAAAGACCTCCTCGCTTAGCAGGCTTCCTGCCTTCTTTGCAAGAGTCTCACAGCGTGGTATCTTATCGCCATGCGCTGCCCGTGGTTCCGTCATTGCCAATCCTGCTTCGTCGGGTTGGCTTTGCTGACCCTTGTGATCGGCGGAACCATCTTGTGGAAAGTCAACCAGCGCGGCTTCTCTGGAGAATGGGGCGAACAGCTCCAAGAACAGCTCGATTACTACGGACTTCACGCCGAGTTCTCCTCAGTTCGCCTTTCTTTCTCACGAGGACTCGTCGCCAAAGACCTCCAAATCTTTGCCGACGAAGACCGCACCACTCTCCTCGCTTCGTCTGACCGTCTTTACCTTGATATCGACCGCTCCATCGCCCTTCGTGGCCAATGGCATGTCAGGTCCGCCAGCTTTGAGAATGCTTTCGTCCGTCTCCCCGAGATTTGCGCGCCCCATCACCTCACGGGCCTCACTGGAAAGGCCACCGTTTGCCGCGAAAATTGCCTCACGATCTCCGAGACTACTGGGCGCCTTGGTCAATTGGATCTTGTGCTGAATGCCGTCCTCAACGATTTCGCTCTCCCGGAGTCCGATGAGGGCGAGAAGGATAGGAACAAACCTCTAGAAGACTTTCTGGCCCTTCTCCATCACGAGGTGAGCAAATGGTCCACTTCTGAAACTCTCCTTCCCAAGCTTTCTCTCCAATTAGAAGGAAGTTTAGCAAGAGCACGGACTCTCAGCGCTCAATTTCAGTTCCAGGCTCCCCAAGTGACTCGCCTGCAATACGAGATGGAAAACCTTCTTCTCACCGGACGCATCAATCAGTCCTCACTTCTTTTCGAGGAAATGAGCTTTCAAGATAAGGAAGGGGCATTCGCGGGAAATGGTTACTACGACTTCTATCGTCGAACCGCTAATTTCGAAGCTACTTCTGATACAAACCTAGAGCGCCTCCTTCGTCTCGGCCTTGATGTTGATAAACTGCAGATGCTCAGCTTCACCAGTAGTCCAAAAATCACCACTCAAGGCAAACTCCGCTTCCCTGAAGACCAAAAACCGGAGCTCAACCTCACCGGTCATCTTGACGTGCGCGACTTCCGCCTCCTCGAGGGCTCTTGGTCCTCACTCTCTTCGGACTTCTCCTGGCAGGAGGGGAACCTTTACCTGCGAGACCTCCTCCTCACCCACCCCGAAGGCACTCTGAGCGGTAAGCTCCTCTTCCAAAACGAAAATATCCGCTACCAAGCGCACTCCACCCTCCCCCCCCAACTCTTCGATCCCTTCATCAAACCCGATGGAAATATTCGCAAGACCTTGGACCGAGCTAAATTCAGCGACGACTCCAAAGTCACTCTCAACCTCGTCGGCAGCATTCGACCCAGCGACCTCACCGACTGGACCGCATCGGGAAACATCGAGCTCGAAAATTTTTCCTACAACGAAGTCCCCGCCAACTATGCCTCGGCTCGCTTTAACCTCACCCCCCTGCAAGCCATCTACACCAAGCCGGAGATCGAATTCGATCTCACCAACGACCGTTCCTTCCGTGCATTCGGTGGTTCTGAAAGCGCGGTCGTTCGCGCCGACCTCATCAGCTACGATCATACCGAAAAGCTCACCCGAGTGAACCACCTACACGGAGTCTGTTGGCCCGCACCCGTTCTTCGCCTCTTCATCCCCAAAGTCGCCAGCTATCTGGAGCGCACCTATCGCGCCTCCGAGGCCCCCGCCTTTTCCTCATCCGGAGTCATCGACCACAGTCCCGCCCGCGACCGCACTTCCTTCCACACCCGCATCAGCACTCCTGCTCCTCTCTATTATACCTTCCTTGGAAAGCCCGTTGAATTCCGCGAGACTTCGGCCCTCATTCACACCCATCATCGTCAAATCGATGTCACCGAACTCTCCTCCTACGCCTTCTCTGGCCCTATCGATGGAGAACTCTCTGTCCTCTTACCCAATCGCGAAGGCCTCCCCCCGGACTTCCGAGGAGGAATGCGATGGACCCGCCTTCGGCTCGCAAAGATCGGAGAAAACTACGGCTTCGATAAAATCGAAAAAGGCCTCGTCACTGGACGTCTCGACTTCACAGGAACCGCTGGAAAAATTGAAACTCTCGATGGCACCGGCAACTTTGGCCTCGAACAAGGGGAACTTTTCAAAGCTCCCGTCTTCGGTCCTCTCTCTCCCCTCATTGCCGGCATTCAAGGCCACGAGCGCGCCTCGCACGAGACCGCTCGCGATGCCTCAGCCCAATTCCTCATTCAAAATGGCATTCTCTACACCGATGACTTCATCACCTCCACCGATTCCCTCACCGTCAAAGCCGAAGGCTCCATCGACCTCGCCCGTAAAACTCTCGATATGACCGCCCGTGCCGACACCGAAGGCATCCTCAAGCTCGTCACCCTCCCCCTCAATCTCAGTGGATTCTCTGGCCTCTTCCAATTCCGTGGCACCGGACCCGTTGCTGAACCCAAGTGGGAAAACACCCCCTTCACGCGCCCCAAAAAGGAGAAAAAAGCCCCCCTCTTCCAACCTCCGCCTAAAGCCCGCGTCGTTCCCGAGTAAGAAGGTAAAGACTTGGCCCCGACGGGAAATCAACCTACCAGTTTCCACATGTTGCGCACGGCCGACTTCCACTACGAGCTCCCACCCGAACTCATCGCGTCCCATCCCCTCGAAGACCGCGCTGCCTCCCGTATGCTCGTCATTCATCGCGACACCGGTCTCATCGAGCACAAACAGTTTCGCGACTTCCCCAGCTATCTCACTCCCGACGACCTCCTCATCCTCAACGATACCAAAGTCGTCCCCGCCCGCTTCTTTTCTAACGATGGAAAGGTCGAACTCCTGCGCGTGGAGGAAATCTCGCACACTCGCTGGCGCTCCATGGTCCGCCCGGGCAAAAAGATGAAACCCGGACGCACCGTCCAAATCGGCGAAGCCACCGGAACCGTGTTAGAGATTGATGACGACGGTAATCGAATCATCGACTGGGACCAAATGCCCGACCCCGAGCTCGGCGCTCTCGCCCTGCCCCACTACATGGAGCGCGACCCCGAGAAGCTCGACGACACCCGCTACCAAACCACCTTCGCTAAAGAAGACGGAGCCATCGCCGCCCCCACCGCCGGCCTTCACTTCACGCCCGAAGTGTTAGAAAATATCCCCCACGACTTTCTCACCCTTCACGTGGGCATTGGCACCTTTCGCCCCGTCAAAAGTGAGCTCGTCACCGACCACCACATGCACTCCGAGAGCTTCCATCTCTCGGAAAAAACGGCCACCCGAATCCGCGAAAAATCCGGCCGCACCATCGCCGTTGGCACCACTGTCACCCGGGTCCTAGAACATCTCGCTGAGGCTCAGGCCCACTATCCCGAACCAGCCACTGGTGCCACCGATATTTTCATCTATCCTCCACGTCAACTCAAAGCCGTCGATTCTCTCCTCACCAACTTTCACCTTCCCGAGTCCACCCTCATGATGCTCGTTTCTGCCATGGCCGGACGCGACCTCATCATGGAAGCCTACCGCCAAGCCGTCGCCGAGCGCTACCGCTTCTTTTCCTATGGCGACTGCATGCTGATTCTTTAAGAAGCCGGGACCTCACCTTTCACCTCATAGCCGGAAGCGAGTAAAAGGGAGCTGCCTCAACTTCGAGATTGTTGTCGCCAGCATTTTCTCAATACTCGCTTCTTATGAAGTTGATACTCTCTCTCCTCCTCGCCCTCACTCCTTTCACCCTCGCCGAAGACTGGGTCCAGCTCTTCGATGGCAAAACCCTCAGTGGCTGGGTCAATCGAGGAGATGCCAATTGGACCGTCACCGATGGAACGATCACCGCCGACTCAGGCAAGGTCTCACTCCTCACCACCACGGAACAATACGAAAACTATGAGCTCGAGCTCGAGTTCAAGGCCGCCATCGGCACCAACAGCGGAGTCTTTCTTAACACCAAAGCCAAGGTCAAGGATGAGGCCATTGACTGCTACGAAATCAACATCGCCGACCCCACCAACCCTTTCCCCACCGGCAGTGTCGTCAAGCATGTGAAAGTGGAAGGCCTCGGCGAAAAGGATGAGTGGCGCACCTACCAACTGAAAGTCAGTCAAGGCACCGTTTCCGTGACTTTAGACGGAAAGAAACTCTACGAATACGTCGCCACTCCCGCGCTCCCGGCAGGCTACATTGGCCTCCAAAAGAACAAAGGCCTCATCGCCTTCCGGAACATTCGCATTCGTAAACTCGACTAGGAGGATCGACTTCAGTCGTGCACCATCGGTCCGTTTTGACCACTCATCGTCCAGCAGCCGAAATTTACCGGATGCGCTCATCGAACAAGTCTCTTACAGCCCTGCCGGATGGCGAGGGACCAAGCCCTTGTAACTGCGACTCTTCGTTTTCCAACGAGGACCCGTTCTCGTTGAAGAACCACCCGTATCGAGACGCAAATCGCCAATAATCATAAAGACATGGCCATCGCGAACCCACACCGTGATCCATTCCCCTTTTCCTGACTCTCCGTAGTTAAAGAATCCACGCGAAGTCATTTGATCCTTCATCAGGCCCGACTCCCTCAACACATAACTCACCGTGCCCGAGCAATCGTAACCATCGTCGTTCAATTTCGCATGCCCGCCGCCCCACTTGTAAGGCATCTTCTGCAGACGATTCCCGGCCGCGACCGCCCGATGAACCACTGGAGGGGCATCGGGCGGGGCCACCGCCAAGCCGTTTACCAAACGCACTTTGCCCTTGGGGGCAAAAGAACGGGTAATCGGGGCGCGTGGCGCTGGGACACTGGCCGGCTGGACCACTGGAACGGTAGGGACCGGCTGAGTAACTGGATAGGCTGCCACCGGCTCGGGCCACGAAGGCCGAGAGTCACGAATAGCTGTCGATTGCTTATTCAACCCAAAGGTCGGAATAGGCACTCCTAGAATAGAAGGACGCTCCATCGTCGCGACCGACACCCGACTGGGTGCTGGAACTGGATAGGCAACGGGACGGAATTGGGCCGGTCGCGACGGAGCGTGGTTCATGGGAAAATTTTGGACAATTCTGCTGGGAGCCCATTCTTGGCTTACCTGGCAGCTGCAAAGAGCCCATAACCCGAATAAACAGGTGGCACTTAATTTGAGGCTCTTTTTAATCAAAAACATTGGAACGCTTACCAAGGTAGACTAACAACCTCCCTTTCCGTTCAAAGTTTTTGAAAAACCATTCTGAATTACCTGATTATTCAACTGCATAGTTGTTGCTAATATCCTATTCTCCCGTTTGCTCGGCCTTCCAATCTCTTTTCTTTCGACCAATGAATCCTGAAGCCTTTCAAGCTCCTTCTTTAGAAGAGCTAGCTCCCTTATTCCCCAACTACTCCATCGACGCGTTTGTCGCGCAAGGAGGTATGGGAGCAGTCTACCTCGCCACTCAGACTTCCTTGGAACGGCAAGTGGCGATTAAAATTTTACCTCGGGAGTTTGGAGCTGATGAAGAATTTCGAAAATCCTTTGCTGCCGAAGCCAAGGCCATGGCCAAATTGAATCACCCGAATCTGATCGGCGTTTACGACTTTGGAGAAGTCGACGGCATGCCCTTCATCGTGATGGAATATGTGGCAGGAAAGCCGCTGCATGATTCCGCCTATGGCTTACAAATCGATCCATCCGAAGCCGCCCGCATCGTATTGGAGACCTGCAACGGTCTCCACCATGCACACGAGCACGACATCCTGCATCGCGACGTCAAGCCCGCCAACATCCTCATGGATCCTCATCATGCTGAGCCCAAGCTCGGTGACTTCGGCCTCGCCATGGCAACCACTGAGGACAGCGACGACGGCCTCATCTACGGCACCCCCGGCTATGCCGCACCCGAGGTTTATGAAGGCAATCCCGATGCTCGCAGCGACGTCTATGCCGCCGCCGTCATTCTCTACCAACTTCTCACCGGCCAACTTCCCGACAATCCCTATCAGCACCCTTCCGCTCTCGCCAATTGTGACCGCCGATACGACGTCCTCTTGGCAAAGGCCCTCCAGCCCGACCCCAACGACCGGCATCAAACCGCAGCCGAACTCGCCACCGAACTCGAAGCCCTTCGCAAGGCTCCCGCCAGTAAGGTCGCCACTGCCAGCGCCTCCACCCCTCATCGCCCCCCTACACAGCTTGCTTCAGCTAAGAAAAGCAGCCTCGGCCCCGTCATTGGTGCTCTCGCAGCTCTCCTCATCCTAGGAGGAGGCTTCTTCTTCCTGAAGTCAGACGAAAAGAAGGACCAACCAGAAGAACCCCCCATCGGAACTGCCGAGGCCCTCCCTCACGAAGATCCGAACGCAGTGGCAAACACTCCTTCAGAGGAAGAGCCCACCCCACCCGAAGTCGAGCCGACACCAGTTAAAGAGCCCGTGCAGGAAATGACCGAAGTCATCACTCCAGAAGAGAACGAAGAGCCGGAAGAACTTCCCGAGGAAGAATCCGTAGCCATGGTGGAAAAAAGCGATCCTATCGTCCCTGACACCACCATCATTCCAGCTCAACCCGTCTCCACCTTCGACCACCTCACCTTCCTCAAGCGTGGCCGAGACTTTTGCTCCGAAAAGGGCGAAAAAATTCTCACCGAATATCACGAGGACCTCGTCAAAAATATCGAGAGCTTGGAGCGCGAAGGAAAGTCCATCCTCCGCGATCAGGAATACCTCACAAGAGATGACGAACGTGCGCGCAAAGAGAATCTGGAAGCCGCTATCGAAAAATACCGCCAAGAGGGACGACTCCCCACGACTTTGGTCTCAGCCACACCCGGAGCCTTCACCGCACTGTCCTATTTCAGCAGCGGCGAAGTGGTCGAGAAAGAACTTCGCGAAGCCTTGGCCGAGCAAGCTGAAATCGATAAAGAGCTAACGAAAAACCTCCAACCTCTCGCCGAGGTCTATGCCAATGGAGTTGAAAAACAGGCCGAGACCTTGAAGGGTGAAGGCAATGACTTTGACGCCGGGATCCTCCTAACAGAAGCCACGAAAGCGCGCGACTCCTCCGATTATTTTCTGAAAATCGTCAAAGGAGAAGACCCTCTTCCAGAAGGACTCAATAGCGACCCCGCCCACATGTCCGCCGACAAGCTCGTTGTCGGAGAATGGAAGTCAGAAAGCACCGACACCCTCTTTATCTTTCATGATAACGGCACTGCCGAAGCCAAGAAACCCAGAAAGACGGGAACTTGGAGAGTCGAAGGAGAACAGGTCGTCGCCGACTGGGGAGGAGACAAACAGGATCTCGTCACTCTCACCTCTGATGATCCCAACCGAATTCTCGTGAAATACAAAAAAGGGGATCTCTTCTACTTTGACCGCACAACCCCTCTCGTGACAGAACCTGTCGTTGGAGAATGGGTCTTCGAAAATCCAACTAACGATATTGTCTTCACCTTTAACTCCGACAAGAGCGTCAATAATGGAAAGGGGAACAAAAATGGGCAATGGCAAAAAACGGAAGACGGTTACCTCATCACTTGGAACAACGGAGTCGCTTGGAAAATTGAAATGGAGGATTCCAAAACCCTTCTTCTCTCAAGACATAACGGAGTAACGAGTAGGCTCGTGAGAAAGTAATTTCTCCCCTCCCTCTTCTTTCAAGCCTCTTTCCCTAGCAAAAAGTTCGACCCTCGCTAGCTTAGCGACGTGCCACCCAAAAAGAGCGCTCGCAAGACCACAAAAAAGGCTGCCAAAAAGGCGGCTCGTAAGCAAACGACCAAAGAACAATCGCGTCCCAATGCGATTCAAGTACGTGGTGCACGCCAGCACAATCTGAAGGGATTTGACGTCGATATTCCCCTCGGCAAACTCACCGTCGTCACCGGCCCCTCGGGCTCCGGAAAATCCTCCCTCGCCTTCCACACTCTCTACGCCGAAGGCCAACGGCGCTACGTCGAGACCTTCTCTCCCTATGTGCGGCAGTTCTTCGATCGCATGGACAAGCCCGCCGTTGATCGCATCGATCACATTCCCCCTGCCATTGCCATTGAGCAAAAGAACCAGATTCGCACCACCCGCTCCACCGTCGGCACCCTCACCGAAGTCAACGACTACCTCAAGCTCCTCTACCCTCGCCTCGCCAAAGGCTACCACCCGCGCACCGGCGAAGAAATCGCCCCCGACACCCCCACCAGCGCCACCACCTGGACCCTCGAAAATTTCACTGACCAACCCGTCCTCATCACCTTCCCTGTCTCCCTCCCCGCCGAGACCCAAAGCGAAGACCTCTTCCCCTTCCTCCAAGCCCAAGGCTACCTCCGCATCCTTCTCCCCAACGGCGAAGTCCAACGCACCGACGACCCCGCCGAATTCCAAATCTCAGATTTCAAATCACAAATCCAAGTCGTCCAAGACCGCGTCAAAGCCACCACCCGCAATCGCTCGCGCCTCTTCGAAGCCTTCGAAGCCGCCCTCCGCCTCGGCAAAGGCGAAGCCACCATCTCCACCACCGACAAAGCTAAAACCCACTCCTTCAACACCTCCTGGGCTCCCCTCCAAAAACCCACCTCCGCCCTCTTCACCTTCAACAACCCCCTCGGCGCCTGCCCCGACTGCCGAGGCTTTGGCCGCGTCATTGGCATCGACCTCAAAAAAGCCGTCCCCAACCCTTCCCTCTCCATCTTGGACGGCTGCGTGAAACCCTTCCAAGGCGAGCGCGGCGAAGAATGCCAGTCCGACCTCGAACGCTTCGCCCCCGAAGTCGGCATCGATCTCAACGACCCCTATCGCGACCTCACCCCTGACCAACAGGACTGGCTCCTCTACGGCGAAGGCAACGGCCAAACCAAGGCCGAAGACCTCTGGCAAGACGGCAAGTGGTATGGCGTCAAAGGGTTCTTCGACTGGATGGAAACGAAAGCCTACAAGATGCACGTCCGCATCTTTCTCGCCCGCTACCGCAGCTACACCGAGTGCGGCTCCTGTCGCGGACGACGCCTCCGCCCCGAAGCCCTCGCCTTCAAAATCAACGGCAAAACCCTCCCCGATCTCTGGCGCCTCCCAGTGGAGGAACTCGCAGAGTTCGTAAAGGCACTGCAAACTGACAAACTGAACACTGAAAAACTCAAAAGCGACAAAACCCTCGAACTCATCCTCACCGAGATTTCTTCGCGCCTCGGATACCTGCAGCAGGTCGGACTCTCTTACCTCACCCTCGACCGCCCGGCCCGCACTCTCAGCGGAGGCGAAATCGCCCGCGTCAACCTCACCACCTGCCTCGGCACCAGTCTCTCTCAAACTCTCTTCGTCCTCGACGAACCCACCGTCGGCCTCCACCCGCGCGACATCGAAGCCCTCATCGGCGTCATGCACGACCTCCGCGACAAGGGCAACACTCTCCTCGTCGTCGAGCACGACGAAGCGGTCATGAAGGCCGCCGACAACCTGTTAGACATCGGACCCCGCTCCGGCCAACACGGTGGCGACCTCATCTACCAAGGCAAGCCACACGGCAAAAACAAGACCTCCATCACCCTCCCCTACCTGAACGGTGACAAGGTCATCCCTCTCCCCAAACAACGTCGCACACCCAAGAAGACCCTCACCCTCACTGGCGTCAACAAGAACAACCTTCACGACGTTGACTTCGAACTCCCTCTCAATCTCTTCACCTGCCTCACCGGTGTTTCCGGCAGCGGAAAATCCACCCTCGCCCACGACGCCCTCTATCTCAATCTTTGCAAAGAACTCGGCCAAGAAGTCAGCGAAGAGCCTGCTCCCATCCGCGGTCTCAAACTTCCCAAGAATAGCATCCACTCGGTTCAACTGGTCGACCAAACCCCTCTCGCCAAAACCCCCAAGTCCACCCCCGCTGTCTACCTCGGAGCCTTCGAGGCCATTCGCCAACTCTTCACCCTCACTCCCGACGCCAAAGCCGCCGGCCTCAAGCCCGGCTTCTTCTCCTTCAACTCCGGAGCTGGACGCTGCGAACGCTGCCTCGGCAACGGCTTCGAGAAAGTCGAGATGCAGTTCCTCTCCGACCTCTACCTCACCTGCCCCGAGTGCGAAGGCAAACGCTACAATCAGTCCGCCCTCGAATACAAATACAGCGACCACCACATCTCCGACATTCTCAACTTCACCATTGAAGAATTCATCACCGTCGCCACCGAAGCGATCCCCCAAGCGGGCGTAAAAAAAGAAGAAACCCTCCTCACCAAAGCTTGCAAGCTCCTCCAACCCCTCATCGACGTCGGCCTCGGTTACCTCCGCCTCGGCCAACCCCTCAACACCCTCTCTGGCGGCGAATCCCAGCGCCTCAAACTCTGCCAGCTGTTAGGAACCAACACCAACGACGCCAGCTCCCTCCTCATCCTCGACGAACCCACCACTGGCCTCCACTTCGCCGACATCGAGCGTCTTCTCATCATCTTCCAACGCCTCGTCGATAGCGGCCACACCCTCCTTGTTATCGAGCACAACCTCGACGTCATCAAAAGCGCCGATCACCTCATTGACCTCGGCCCTGCAGCTGGTGTTCATGGTGGTGAAATCGTCGCAACCGGCACCCCTGAGGAAGTCGCGAAGTCGAAGACGTTTACTGGCGAGTTCTTGGCTCCTCTTGTTTCGAAAAAACTAAAAACTAAAAACCTAAAAACTAAAGTCGCTGCGAAGAAAGCGGCGAAGGTGAAGAACGTGATTTCCATTCATGGGGCACGGCATCACAACCTGAAGAATATCACGCTCGAGATTCCGCGTGATGAAATGGTCGTCGTCACCGGCCTCTCTGGCTCCGGAAAAAGCACCCTCGCCTTCGACCTCGTTTTCGCCGAAGGACAACGACGCTTTCTCGACTCCATGTCGCCCTACGCGCGTCAGTTCGCCGAGCAGTTAGAAAAACCCGACGTCGACAAAATCTCCGGCCTTCCCCCCACCGTCGCCATCGAACAACGCGTCTCACGCGGAGGCGGCAAGTCCACCGTCGCCACCATCACTGAACTCTATCACTTCCTCCGACTCCTCTTTGCCAAAGTCGGCATCCAACACTGCCCCGAGTCCGGCGAACCCGTCATCTCCCAGACCGAGGACACCATTCTGCAAACCCTCAAAGCGGAAGCCAAGAAAGGCCCCATCACCCTCCTCGCCCCCATCATTCGCGGCCGCAAAGGCTACCACACCGACGTCGCCGCCTGGGCTGGCCGCCAAGGATACACCCAACTCCTCGTCGACAAACAATTCAAGGATGTCGAAGGCTTCCAACGCCTCGAACGCTTCGTCGAACACGACATCGACGCCGTCATCGGAGAAATCAAACTGAACACTGAAAAACTGCACACTAGCAAACTTCTTTCCGAAGCCCTCAAAGTCGGCAAAGGCACCTGCCGCCTCCTCACCTCCGACAAAAAAATCGTCCCCCTCTCCACCGCCCGCGTCTCCGCTGCCACTGGTCGCTCTTTCGAGGAACCCGACCCCAGCCACTTCTCTTTCAACAGCCCTCGTGGTTGGTGCAAGAGCTGTCGTGGTTACGGACACATCGCCACCAAGCGCGACCGCATCGACACCTCCGCCTTCAACTCCGTCTCCGAAGCAGAAATCGACTACGACCGCAAGCTCGACAAGGCCGACGTCACCGAACTCATCATTTGCCCCGACTGCTACGGCACCCGCCTCAACGAAAGCGCGCGCCACGTCTACCTCGAAGGCGCCCTTTCCCTCCCCGCCCTCACCTCACTCTCCGTCGTCGACGCCCGCGAAACCATAGAACACCTCACCTTCACCGGCCGCGACAAACTCATCGCTCGCGACATCCTCCCCGAGCTCACCCAACGCCTTCACTTCCTCGACGAAGTTGGCCTCGGCTACCTTTCCCTCGACCGTTCCGCCAACACCCTTTCCGGTGGCGAAGCGCAACGCATCCGACTCGCCGCTCAACTTGGCTCCAACCTGCGCGGCGTGCTCTACGTTCTCGACGAACCCACCATCGGCCTCCACCCGCGCGACAACGTCAAACTGTTAGACACCCTTCGCACCCTGCAACAAAAAGGCAACTCCCTCCTCATCGTCGAGCACGACGAGGAAACCATGGACCGCGCCGACACTCAAATCCACCTCGGCCCCGGAGCCGGTCGTCTCGGCGGCGAAATCGTCGCCGCCGACTGCATCAGCCTCGACCCTTTCCTCAAACCACCGCGCCGCAAAGTCCCCGCCAAAAACTCCCGCACCGGCTGGCTCAAGCTCAAAGGCTGCACCCAGAACAACCTCAAGAACATAGACGCCGCCATTCCCCTCGGACGCCTCACCGTCCTCACCGGCGTCTCCGGCTGCGGAAAGTCCTCCCTCATGCGCGGCACTATCAAACCTGCCTTCGATTCCCTCTCAAAGAGCAACATCGAGAAAACCTGGAAGTCCATCAGCGGCTTCCAAAGCCTCAAGGCCTGCTACGAAGTCGACCAAACCCCCATCGGCAAAACCTCCCGCTCCTGCCCCGCCACCTACGTCAAACTCTTCGACGAAATCCGCAAGCTCTTCGCCCTCCTCCCCGAAGCCCGCATGCGCGGTTTCGACCAAGGCCGCTTCTCCTTCAACAACAAAGAAGGCCAATGCCCCGACTGCAAAGGCAACGGCCGCATCAAGCTCGAGATGGACTTCCTCCCCGCCACTTGGATCGACTGTGATGGCTGCGAAGGCGACCGCTACAACCCCGCCACCCTCGAAGTCACCTACAACGGCCGCAACATCGGCGAAGTCCTCCGCATGACCATCGCCGACGCCGCCGAGTTCTTTTCCGCCGTCCCCAAGCTCAGCAAAACCCTTTCCCTCCTCGCCGACACCGGCCTCGGCTACCTCCAACTCGGCCAACCCAGCCCCACCCTCAGTGGCGGCGAAGCCCAGCGCATCAAACTCGTCTCCCAGCTCATCAAAGGCCGCTCCCCCAAAGCAGCTCTCTCGGGAATGAAAATTGCCAACCTTTACCTCATCGAAGAACCCAGCATCGGCCTCCACGCTCAAGACGTCGCTAAGCTCATCGACGTCCTCCACCGCCTCGTCGAGGAAGGCCACACCGTGATCGTCATCGAGCACCACATGGACCTCGCCGCCCAAGCCGACTACATCCTCGACATCGGACCCGAAGCCGGAGCCAACGGTGGCACCATCGTCGCCGCAGGCACCCCCGAGCAGATCGCCAAAGCAAAACCCTCCCAAACAGCTCCCTTCCTCAGACCAACCTTGGACTAACAGAGCCCAAGTCCCCGCTCGCCCTCATCTCAACCCATTAAAAATGAGCGGGATAAGAGCCCACCCTCACGAACCTCGCAACATTTGGTGTAATTTCGTGAGAAAATTTCTCAATTTCTTCTCAGATTCTTTCACTCTTTCAAAGCCGAAAGACATTCCCACGAAACCTCCTCTTTCGCTGGAAATCATTCTGAAAGAGACCTAAAGAACCATGAAATATACCTTGTATGGCGGAGTTTTCGCCGCCCTCAGCGCTTGCGCTCTCTCCGCTCAAACTACCCTCACAGTGAACGACTTCAGCTACCGGAGTTCTGGAGTCTTTGGAGCTCCCAGCGAAGGGCTCATCGAAATCGACCCCGATGCCGGCTTCACGGCCCCTGGAGGAGGAAGCCTCATCTCGGACATTCCCTTGCGCTGGAGTGGCTTGGACCTGAATGGCGACTCCACCGCCGACGACTACATCAATTTTACCCTTCGCATCACCGGTAATCAAGGAACCGTGGCCATGAGCAACCAAGGCATCGGGCTAAAATCCGGGACCGACAGCATCAACGACAACCTTAATCCGGGAGAGGAGATGATTATTGAAATCATCAACCCTGTCCTCAGCCCGAGCGTCACTGCCGGAGCAGCCACCTTTGACGGCTTCACTCAAGCAGCGATTGGTGGCGGTGGTAATGGCCCCGACCCAGATCCAACCGTCGGTCAAACCAATGCCAACATCAACGGCGTTGACGTCACCATTAGCGTCAATGATACCGCCCAAGATCCTGAGAGCGGATACATATACACCGCCTTCCCACCGGTAGACTTCAGCTTGCAACCATCAGTCTTTTTCAAGGATATCACCACCGTTGCCATCGGAGACACCGAAACCGTCTCGGGATTCAACGATCCCGTCTCTGTTCTTCTAACCAACCGCGTTCGTGCCTTTGACTTCCAGCTCAGCTACGACCCCGCAGGCACTCCAGTCACTCCTCCCGTTTGCTTCACCACCGATAATCTCCGTGTCTTTGCAACAGCTGGAAACACAACCTTGGGACTCGCTCAAAATTTGGGTTTCCCTTTCGGCACCATTATTGAAAACCCCGATGCCGGGTTCGACCTCGCTACCGAAGTCCCCGGAGGAGGATCCGCCTCATTCGACGTTCCTTTGCGATTTGACGGCATCGACCTCGACGGCGTCGGAGTCGATGACGACTACTTCAACTTTGTGATGCGCGTTTACTCAACCACGGGCTCTGGAGCGCGATTCGCTGCCGGTAACGGAATTGGGGTCAATGGCGGTGAGACTTGGGGAATCGGTTCTGGAGAAGGCGTTTTTGTAGAAATTGTCGATTTGGAGCTCAAGCCAGGCATCGTGGGTGCGGTCGAGTTCGCAGGATTTAACGAAGTCGGTGTTGGTGCCGGAGGAAGTGCGGGCGCGGGCCTACTAACCCAAGGCGACGCAGCTTTGGATGTCAACGGAACGGAGACCCGAGTCATATTGGATGGCGACGGCTTTCAATTCTCCACTGCTCGCCATGCCTTCTTCCCCACCCCGGCAACTGGAGTCACTTTTGACAACTCTTCCTTCAATCAGGTGACCGCAGCCCCCTCCGTGTTCGAGGACACAGATCCTAAATTCAGCGCTTACGTTCGCGACTTTGACCTCAAGTTTAACTACCTCGCTGAAGGAACTCCCGCCCCAATCGCAACGGAGTGCTTCACTGTCACGGACCTCAACCTTCGCAACAACGCGACCTACGTCTTCAATGGAACTGCGACTAGTGACGGTAGCACCATCCAAGCTGCCCCTGGCTTTGATGGCACCATGATTGTGCCCAGCCCTACGGTTGACTTGCCACTTCGCTGGAACTTCTTGGACTTTGACGGCACAGAAACATTTGACGACTTCGTCGATTTCACCGTTCGTGTCTCTTCCGGAACAACAGACAATGTGGTCGTCACTGGAGAAGGCATTGGAATTGCTGGTAATGGCACTAACGCTCTCGACCCAAGTGAGACCCTCACTTTGGAAATCGTAAATGCAACGGCTTCAACCGGCAAAACGGTCGATTTCAACTTCACAACCGGTAAGCTCTTTGCGAGTGGTAACGCGGGTGACGGAGTAGTGACTGACGGTTCCGCCTCGGGGGATATCAACGGCTCGACGATTAGCTTGAGCCTTCCCAATATCAATTCTGGTGATGGCGGAGAGGCTTACGAGAACGTGGCTGGAGCTACCGCCATTATTCCCGGCTCCCCGACATTAGTCGCGAACAATGCAGTGCTCACCCCTGGTTCGGTGACCCCTGGGCTTCGCCTTCGCGACTTCAGCATCACGATGTGCTACTTCGATGTCGATGCGGCTCCCACCGGTAGTCCAGTAATTACCAATTGTGGATTTGTTGATGCGGACACCTTCTTTATCGAGTTCACCCCTGGTGGCGCTGGCTACAAAGTCACCACCCCGACTAGCGGCGGCCTTGACTTCGGAGGAGGGGCAACCGACGTGACCACCTCCCTCGCTCCAAGTGGTGCTGGCGACAATCGCTTTGAGTTCGATATCACAGGCGATGCTTCCTTCTTCCGTGTCGAAGAAAACTAGGAGTCATCACTGACCACTTCTTTTTTCCAAAGGCCGACTGGATTCACCCTCCAGTCGGCCTTTTTCATGCCCATTCGACAATAGGAAAAACCTATACCAGTGATTTTTAGAATCTGTTTCACTTATTGAATGAGCACGCCTAGCATTCCCCTTCGCAACCACAATTTCACCTCTAAAGACCTATGGATAATCAGACAGATGCAAAAGTGTTCGATATGAACGACGAAAAGAACGAGGGCGGCAAGTGCCCCTTCAGTCAGGGACAATCAGGAAACCAAGGCCGAGGCTTCACCAATCGCGATTGGTGGCCCAACTACCTCAACCTCAACATCCTTCGTCAACAATCTAATCTCTCCAACCCCATGGGTGAGGACTTCGATTACGCCGAGGAGTTCAAGTCTCTCGACCTCGCGGCGGTTAAGAAAGACCTCGTCGCACTCATGACCGACTCTCAAGATTGGTGGCCCGCAGACTTCGGTCACTACGGAGGCTTATTCGTTCGCCTCGCTTGGCACAGCGCCGGCACCTACCGCACCGCTGACGGTCGTGGCGGCAGCTGCTCTGGCTCCCAACGCTTTGCCCCCCTCAACAGCTGGCCCGACAACGCCAGCCTCGACAAGGCCCGGCTCCTCCTCTGGCCCATCAAACAAAAGTATGGCCGCAAACTCTCCTGGGCTGACCTCATGGTTCTTTCTGGAAACGTCGCCCTCGAGTCCATGGGCTTCGAGACTTTTGGATTCGCAGGTGGTCGCGAAGACATCTGGGAACCCGAGCAAGACATCTACTGGGGACCGGAAGCAGAATGGCTCGGAGACAAGCGTTATGCTGATGACCGTCAACTCGCCAATCCCCTCGCAGCCGTTCAAATGGGTCTCATCTACGTCAACCCCGAGGGACCTAACGGCAATCCCGATCCTATCGCCGCCGCGCACGACATTCGTGACACCTTCGGCCGTATGGCGATGAACGATGAAGAGACCGTTGCTCTCATCGCTGGTGGTCACTCCTTCGGAAAAGCGCATGGCGCCGCCGACCCTGAACAATACGTCGGACCTGAGCCTGCTGGAGCACCAATCCAAGAGCAGAACCTCGGTTGGAAAAACTCTTACGGAACTGGCGCTGGCCCAGATGCCATCACTAGTGGCTTGGAAGGCGCCTGGACCAAAACCCCCACAAAGTGGAGCAACAACTACTTCGAGAATCTCTATGGCTACGAGTGGGAACTCACCAAGAGCCCTGCCGGAGCACAACAGTGGAAGCCAAAGGGTGACGCCGGAGCGGGAGCCATCCCCGATGCTCACGACTCCAACAAGTCGCATCAGCCCATGATGTTCACCACCGACCTCTCCTTACGCGAAGACCCTATCTACGACAAAATCTCCCGTCGCTTCCTCGAGAACCCCGATCAGTTCGCTGATGCTTTCGCCCGCGCTTGGTACAAACTTACCCACCGGGATATGGGCCCCCTTCCTTGCTTGCTCGGACCCGAAGTTCCCAAGGAGGAACTCATCTGGCAAGACCCCGTCCCTGCTGTCGATCATCCTCTCATCAACGACACAGACGTAGCCGACCTTAAGGGCAAGATCCTCGCCACTGGACTCACTGTCTCTCAGTTGGTCTCGACTGCTTGGGCCTCCGCCTCAACCTATCGAGGCTCAGACAAGCGCGGCGGAGCCAACGGTGCTCGCATCCGTCTTGCACCCCAGAAGTATTGGGAGGTCAACAACCCTGCCCAACTTTCCACCGTCCTAGACGCTCTGGAAAAAGTGCAGGCCGACTTCAATAGCGCTCAGAGCGATGGCAAAAAGGTTTCTCTCGCTGACCTCATCGTGCTTGGTGGTTGTGCCGCCATCGAGAAGTCAGCCGACGGAGTCACCGTCCCCTTCACTCCAGGACGCACCGACGCCTCCGCCGAGCAGACCGACGTTGAATCCGTTTCCTTCCTCGAACCCGAGACCGACGGCTTCCGCAACTACGCCAAGACCGTCTACTCAGTTTCAGCGGAAGAACTCCTCATCGACCGCGCGCAACTTCTTACTCTCACGGGCCCCGAGATGACCGTGCTCGTGGGCGGCTTGCGTTCCCTCGATGCCAACTGGGATGGCTCTCAACACGGTGTCTTCACCGACCAACCCGGAACTCTCAGCAACGACTTCTTCGTCAACTTGCTCGACGCCCGCACCACTTGGAAAGAGACCTCCCCCTCCGAGCAAGCCTTCGAAGGCAGCGACCGCACCAGTGGTGGAGCGAAGTGGACCGGCACCCGCGTCGACCTCATCTTCGGCTCCAACTCTGAGCTCCGGGCCCTCGCCGAAGTCTATGCCACCTCCGACGCTCAGGAGAAGTTCACTAAGGACTTCGTCGCCGCATGGAATAAGGTCATGAACCTCGACCGTTTCGACCTCCGATAGAGACGGCCACCCCACCCTCTTCATCGCTCCTGCACCCTCACCGGTCAGGAGCGATTTTTTTGGGTGTCAGCCCAGTCTGTGTAGTCGCTTTGGTGACAAAGCGGGCTGGGCCTGCAACTTCACCATCCTAGCCGCCCGAGTTGTCACCAACTCAGCTCCGAAAAAACAACTACCCTTCCGTCTCCCGCCGCAACTGAGCAAGAAACTCACGCAGCACCTCACTCCGTTCCCTTGCCAAAACTCGCCCCGAATCCGTCTTCATCGTATTCTCCAGCTTCAACAGCTTTCGGTAAAAGTGGTCAATGGTGAAGCGCCCATCGTCAGGCTCACGTTCCTCACAAAAAGGATCCACCGGACTCATCAGAGCCGTCCCCATGTGGCCACCCAACATCAAACACCGACTCAACCCGACCGCACCCAAGGCATCCATCCGATCCGCATCTTGCAGCACCTTCGCCTCCAAAGTTCGGGTCTCAATCCCCGCCGAAAAACTATGAGCTGCGACGGCATGATGAATCGCCTCCCAATCCGACGAAGGAAACGCCTTCTCCTTTAAAAACGACACCGCGCAATCCGCCGACAAAATAGAAGCCTGACTCCGTTGCGGCGAATCTTTAGCCACAAAAACACAATCATGCAGCCAAGCCCCCGGCATCACCACTTCCCAATCCGCACCCTCGGCCTCGGTCAATTGCCTCGCATTGCGCACCACTCGTTCGATGTGTGCTAAGTCATGCGCCGGATCACTCTCCAGCTGCTTACCGAGAAACTCGCGAAAACATACCTCCCACTTTCCTTCGTCAATCACGGAAGAAAACTAACAACAAATTCACCCCTGAAAAGAAATCACAACCTCTTCTTCATCTTCTGATGAGCCAATCCAATCTCTTCAAACACGTCGCCCTCTTTTTCGTATCCCAATCGAAGGTAAAACCCCACAACAGTCACTCTCGAATGGAGCACCACCTCTTCAAACCCCTTCTCTCTCAAAACGACCTCAGCCTCCTGGAGCAACTTTCTCCCCAAGCCTTCCCCCTGCTTTTCATCCTGGACCGCGACTTGCCGAATCTTAGCCCGCTTCTCATTCAAGGCGACCGCCACACCACAAGCATCCAAAGCATTTTCATCGGAGAATAGGCCAAAGTGCATCTCGCCACTTTCCCTCGAAAGCTCCTCATCCCATAGCGACAATCCTAGCGGCTTGCGCAGAACTTCATTCCGCAAGAGACATTCCTGCTCATACTCGGCACTTCCGAAGGCTATCACACGAAAGGCATCCATCTCTCCGCAGTCTAATCGTCGCTAACCGTCAGAAGCAAGAAAAGGGGTTGGCTGAAAAAACTTCCTACGTTATGCACCTCCCCAAGATGCAATTGGTCATTGGAGATATTCACGGCTGCCTCACCTCCCTGCGCACCCTTCTTGAGGTCGCACAACCGCAAGAAGACGACCTGATCGTGACCCTTGGGGACTACGTCGATCGCGGCCCCGATTCCAAAGGCGTCATCGACCACCTTCTCGCCCTCCGCGATACACACCGCACCGTCAACCTCATGGGCAACCACGAGATCCAAATGATACGAGCCCTCGAGACCCGCACTGATCGCGAACGCTTCCTGAGCGGACTCTGTGGAGGCCAAGACACCCTCGATAACTACGGAGGCTCCCTCAGCGATGTTCTCGAGGAACATTGGGACTTCATCCGTAATACCAAGCACTACCACGAAACCGAGGACTTCATTCTCGTCCACGCTGGAGTCGATGCGAACCTCCCCGTCGCCGAACAAGACCAAGAGACCTACTACTATCAGCGCTTCCACAGTCAAAAACCTCATTCATCAGGTAAGACCGTCGTCTGCGGCCACACCATCCAAGGCGATCTCCCCACCGACTTGGGCTATGCCATCTGTCTCGACACCTGCGCCTACGGCGGAGGTTGGCTCAGTGCCCTAGACCTCGAAACCGGACATATCTGGCAAACGAACGAACGAGGTCAATCACGAGAACTGCACCGCGACGACCTAGTCAATCAATAGTACGACTCTCAGCGGGGTCCGACCCCTGTCGATACTCCGAAGGACGGCGTCCAATCCATTTTTTAAAGGTCGTAGAGAAGGTGAAGGGGTTATCGTATCCCACTTCATGGGCTATCGTCTCGATCTTATCCTTCCTTGTTCCCAGAAGGAGACATGCCTTCTGCATCCGCAAAAAAATCACATGCTTCATCGGAGAACGCCCCAGTTCTTTCACCGACAGACGGCGCAAATGCTCCTCGCTCACTGCAGCGATCGCAGCCATCTGAGCAACATTCCATGATCTACCTAAATCTGCTTCCACTTCTTGCCATAGCCGCCATAGACGCTTATCGCCATGACTTGGTTGCGCAAATTTGAGGACATAGCTGTGAATGAGATCGATCCAAAGCTTGTTAAGAGCTGGAGAGGAAGCGCGACTTGTCACCTCGCCATGAAGCCCTTCAATCGCATGACGAAGCACATGGGATGCGAAGGGTCCCTTGACCGGAGACTTAGAAGAAATCAGAGGAAGCTGATCCTGCACTTCAAGATAGCGCACCCAACAAAAGGTCCATGGCTCACTCCCTTCGATCGCCCGAATCGCATTGGCCACGAACGGCGGCAAACAACACGCCTCACCCGCATGAACCGTCATCCAGCGCCCATCGATGAGAACTTCTCCTTCACCAGAGATACAGGCGAACATAAAGCTACCCGACTGGTCCGCTCGAATCACCTTGAAGGGATGAAGAGCATGCAAAACCCCCACATGGGCTACATTGAGTTGGGAGAGCTGATGACAGACGGGCGACTTCGCTAACCATGAACGAGAATCTTCTGAGGTACTCTTAACGGCAATAAACTCACTCGCCCCAAAATGGTGGGTTTCCTCGAGAGACATCTTCTTTTTTGCCACCTTTCCAAGGTAAGAAAGACATCCCCTCCTGTAAAGGACAGGTGGATATTGGATAGATTCTTGTGGAGAAAAGGTATTCTAACGAC
This sequence comes from Roseibacillus sp., assembly GCA_051251855.1. Classification (GTDB taxonomy): domain Bacteria; phylum Verrucomicrobiota; class Verrucomicrobiia; order Verrucomicrobiales; family Akkermansiaceae; genus Roseibacillus. Next base: position 361,200 of record JBPOGI010000003.1, on the reverse strand, counting down.
AACTGGGAGGTGACCTTATGCTATTTGAGCAGCTAAATTAGTGTAGCGGTCGGAGCCAAATTTTCCAAGGCCAATGCGTGCCGAGGGAGGAGTGCGAGTGGTATGCCCCGTGGGTATACTCGGACCAAGAACCGAGCTGAGCGAGATAGCTTGCCTGCTATGGCAACCCAAAGGGGACGACCAGAGGGGAGCAGCAAACAACGATGGCTTTGGGAAATCTGGCCCGACTTTCTGGCCTGTCGCAAAGCGCAATCTTCCAAGCGAAATACGATTCATCACATCAGTGTAGCTGTGAGAATGATATCAGTGCCGGAAAAAAAGTAGACCGACGGGGCTGCTCCCTTATCGGTTCACCTAAAAAGTAGAGCCAACAGCGCAAGTGCGCTTCTCTAGCAACGACGGCGAATGCTCCCGAAGGCGAGGCCGATTCCAAGAAGAAGGAAGCTCGATGGCTCTGGAATCGTGTCCACTGTAAGAGTCGCGTTGGTGATACCCCATTGGTCGTTACTAGCTAAACTAGCCCCCGCATCATAAACGTAGCGGAAAACAGCAAAGTCTCCGTCAGCAAATGAACCATCACTTAGGGCAATGGCTTCACTTGCCGCCCCAGCAGTGCTGTAGCCAGACACAACGGTATCGACCGTGGGGTCAGAAATCCATTGCGCCAGATTTGCCCCGCCGGTATCGGCCCCTCGGACATTATCGTTAGCATAAGTTCCGATATACTCGATAGAAAGGCCAGTTGGGGCCCCTGCTAGAACTGCCAAATCGAACCCAATGGTAAAAGAAGCACTCTCCAGTTCGGCTGGAGTAAAACCAGACAAATCAAAAGTTGAGAACCCAACAAAAGTTCTCAGCTCATTATTTCCAGGTGAAGGAGAGCCCACAACGTTGACAGTTCCATTGGACCAATTGTTGGCGTTATCATCCAGGACTGTAGCAACTTGGGTGGTCGCTAGAACTGTTACAGCTGCATGGGCTTGAGACGCTGTTAAAACCGCCACAAACGTGGTGGTCACAAGAAGTTGAGTGCGTAGCTTTTTTTTCATTGGGTGATCTTACTCGAAGGCTTAGTTCGGCAATCTTGCCAGAGGCTAGAAAAGTCAACCTCATCACTCAAAGAGTATCTTTACCGAAGAGCCAGCCAAATGAATTAGCCTACTGACAAACCACTTCACCATATCGAAAATCCACGCGCCCTGAGCTATCGTTTATTCAGGCCCCTCACTCACACGCACCAAAAGTGAAGAACTTCTTTGCGACTCCCCCAACTCTAAGGCTCCGTTATCCGACAGACGAAGGTTAATTGTCACTACAGGGCAAAACGAAATGTGGATTCTGAATATCTAGTAGTGCGACAGAGAAACTTGGCAGACGGACCATTCTTGAACACACTCCAGCCATGCCCAATCAATGGACCGGTAAGGGAAACCCCTACACACGAGACGAAGTTCTGGAACGTCTGCACGATACACTTTCCAAAGGCGAATCTATCCTTGCAGCAGGAGCCGGCACCGGCATTAGCGCCAAGTTCCTTGAGAGGGGCGGCGCTGATCTCATTATCATCTACAACTCAGGCCGTTTCCGCATGGCAGGTCATGGATCCACCGCAGGTTTGATGGCCTACGGAGACGCCAATGCCGTCGCGATGGAGATCGGAGAATACGAAGTCCTCCCCGTCGTCGAGGAAGTCCCCGTCATTGCGGGAGTTCATGCTACCGACCCCCGCCGCCGCATGTGGCACTGGCTCGGGAAGGTCAAGGACATGGGCTTCTCGGGCGTCAACAACTTCCCCACCCACAGTATCGTAGACGGCAAGTTCCGCGACATTCTGGAAGAAACCGGCATGAGCGTGCAGAAAGAATTCGAAATGGTGGGTCTTGCTCGCAAGATGGATCTCTTCAGCATTGTCTACGTCGACTCTCCTGAAGAAGCCAAGTCTATGGCCGAATCGGGCGCCGACGTCATCATTGCTCACGTCGGCACGACCGTTGGCGGGAGCATCGGTGTGGTCGACGCCACCATTACTCTTGAAGATGCCGCCAAGCGTACCCAACTGATCATCGATGCCGGCCGCACTGTGCGCGACGACATCATCTACCTTAGTCACGGTGGCCCCATCAATACCCCCGAAGATGCGGCCTACATCAACGAGCACACCGACACCTCTGGCTTTGTCGGCGCCTCCTCGCTCGAACGTGCTGCTGTCGAGAGTTCACTCCCCCAGCTCACCGAGCAGTTCAAATCCATCCCCGTTAAGCGCAAGCACTAGCACGCTATGGCCACCATCGCAGTCCTTGGAACCCTCGATAGCAAAGGGCACGAACACGCCTTTGTCGCAGACGAAATCCGCGCCCTAGGCCATCAGGTGCTTCTCATCGATGTCGGCTCGGGTGGTGATCCTCTCATCACTCCCGACATCACGCGCGAAGAAGTTGCCGCTGCTGCCGGAATCGACCTCGCGCCTTTGTTAGCGCGCGCTGATCGCGGAGAATGCGTCACCGCCATGGCCCAAGCCGCTCCTCTGCTTCTCCAAAAGCTCGTCCAAGACGGACGCATCGACGGCATCATCTCCCTCGGAGGAGGAGGCGGTACCGCCATTGCTTCCGGAGCGATGCGCCCGCTGCCTTTAGGCTTTCCCAAAATCATCGTCTCCACCTTGGCCAGCGGCAACACTGCCCACTACCTCGGCGAAAGCGACATCAACCTCATGCCCAGTATCGTCGATGTCGCGGGACTTAACCGAGTTTCCAAAGGAGTCTTCCGCCGAGCAGCCGCATCCATCTGCGCCATGGTCCAATCGACGAACAATCCTACGGAGGAAAAAGAGCTCATTGTCGTCTCCATGTTCGGCAACACCACCGAGTGTGTCGACCACGCTCGTGGCCTCCTTGAAGATGCCGGCTATGAAGTCCTCGTCTTTCACGCCACTGGAGCTGGTGGACGCACCATGGAAAAACTCATTCTCTCCGGCCAAGTGACCGCCGTTCTCGACCTCACCACCACCGAGTGGGCCGACGAAATCGTGGGCGCCACCCTCACTGCCGGTCCCGAACGCATGAACGCCGCCGCCGACATGAACCTCCCCACCGTGCTCGCACCCGGTTGTGTCGACATGGCCAACTTCGGCGAACCCACCACCGTACCAGAGAAATTCGCGGACCGCACTTTCTACCATCACAACCCTCAGGTCACCCTCATGCGCACCAACGCGGAGGAGAATGTTCAGCTCGGCAAAGTGCTCGCCGAAAAGCTCAATCGCCATTCCTCGCGAGCGGTCATGATGCTCCCCCTCAAGGGCATCAGCATCATCAGCGTAGAAGGCCAACCCTTCCACGATGCCGCCGCCGACACCGCCCTCTTCGACACCATTCGTCAAGAGGCCAAACATCCCGTTATCGAGATGGAAACCACCATCAACGACCCAGCATTTTCAACCAAGGCCGTGGAGCAGCTGCTCTCATTGATTCAATCCTGACAAGGCGCCACTCGAAAGTGGTTTCTCTCTACCGACGACGGCGAATCAACCCGATGAAACCGAGCCCGACGAGCGCCAAAGTCGAAGGCTCTGGAACCAGCACAAGACGCAGCGAAGGAAATGCCGCTCCAGTAGTATTCTCGAGAGACGAAACTTGGATGATCGAAAAGTTCTCGGTCTCGGTGCGAAGACCAAAATAGTTTTCACCATTCGTGATTGCACTCTGCAGGGAAGAGAAGTCAGTCAGCTCTAGGGAAAGACTCCTAAAATCGCTGTCTGCCCTGACGAGGTCATAGCTTGCCATGAGAAGTCCTCCTGCGGACTGAGCTGCATCAAAGTCCGAAGTCGTAATCACACCGTCGGCAATATAACCGTCAATGCGAAAAACCGAGGTGGGACCTATGTTTGACACCGAACGAGTATCAAACTCGAAATAGGCCTCTAAAATGGTGCTCCCAGCTGAGATTCCCGAAAGATCGAACTCATACATGGATTGATTAATATTACTTCCACCAGACCGAGTAGTAGAATTGAAAGCCTCATTCTCCACCGACAATCCAAGGGCCCCTCTTGAAAGAACGTCTCCATCGACCGCAGCCGGTAGAATAGTTGTCTGAGCAAATGTCGGCAGTGAAAAGGTAAGTAAAAGAGTGATCGTGTTCATAGTTGTTGTGCTCGCACACACTACTCAAAACGCCTGTTACGAGCAACTTAGGGGCAAATAGCCAATCTTTCATATGATGGTCTCGCCAGAAACACGTGTCATACAACTCCCTTGTATTTAGATAGATAATCATTACTCATGAGAACTTTCCCTCTCTCCATAGACTCCTTCTGTTAGCGAAGGCTTAATATCAGAAAAATATGACGAATTTGCAATTTTGCCCCCACTCTCGAACAGAAAACAGACTCTATCATTGAGAATACCCAACGAGAGATCATGATCGAAAGGCAGCTCATCCCAATCCATGCCCGCCACTCCTCTCGCCGAATCCACCAGCTCGCCCCTCAAATGGGCTGGCGGGAAGCGCTGGCTTTTACCGCATCTTGCCTCCCTTTGGGAAGGACACTCACAGCGTCGCTTAGTAGAGCCCTTTTGCGGAGGTTTAGCCGTCACCCTCGGCCTCCGACCCACCCAAGCTCTCCTCAATGACGTCAACCCTCACTTGGTCAACTTCTACCGCCAACTTCAGTTAGGCCTAGAAGCGACCATCCCGATGGAAAACGATTCCAAACTCTTTTACCAACATCGCGAAAGCTTTAACCAATTGATTCGCGAAGGTCAGCACGAGACCTCAAAAGCCGCTCAACTCTTCTACTATCTCAATCGGAGTTGCTTCAATGGACTCTGCCGCTTCAACAAGTCAGGACTCTTCAACGTGCCCTTCGGAAGTTACGCTAAAATCAACTATCGCCGCGACTTCCTAGTCTTTCGCGAACTCTTTGCGAAGTGGAACTTTCATCTCGGCGACTTCGAAGCTCTTCCTATCGAAGAGAACGACTTCATCTACGCCGACCCTCCCTATGATGTCGAATTTACTCAATACTCCGCTGGAGGCTTTGACTGGAACGACCAAGTCCGACTCACCCACTGGCTCGCCAAACACCCAGGCCCCGTAGTTCTGTCCAATCAACTCACCCCTCGCATCGAAGAACTCTACCGCGACACCGGATTCGAGCTCACCGTCCTCGATGCCCCCCGCCGCATTTCATGCAACGGAGACCGCGAGCCTGCCAAAGAAGTCCTTGCCATCCGCAACCTTTAGAACTTCATACGATACTCGGTGCGATAGAATCGGCGAGGCACCCCATCGTCATCGTTCACGCTGAAAAAGATGTCCTGCGCGGTCTCCAAATCCGAAATCAAAGGATTCCAATCCACGAGGTTCTCGGACCAATACAAGGTATGAAGACGACCAGGAATCCCCGGAAACTGTATGTCCCAACTGCCAACTATGGCTCCGGAATCCAGCACCAAGCAGGGAGCAAGTTCGGCGTCAGGAATGATAGGACTCAGCCCATAAATATACTCCTCCATATTGGTCAACCCATCGAGATCATAGTCGCCATCCGCGCCATGAATTCCGAACGGGTTACTGGGCTGAAGCCCATTCTCACTCTCCCAGAGGTCCGGTAAGCCATCACCATCAGAATCTAACAAAGCACCCGGTTCCATCTTGACCCGAATGATATCCGTGAGCACCTGACCCGAACGAGTGTGTACCACCCGAACATGATGCAAAAAATCAGGGTCACCGGTATAAAGATTTTCGAAAGTGAACTCCACCGCGTGCTCTGTCGCATTGACATCCCGAACCAAGCTGTATGTCGCCAACGGCTGAATCACTGCCCCACTCGGACTCCCCGAGACATTGCTCGCAATCAGGATACGCACTTCCGATAGAAACTCCCCATCGCTCAGTCCTCCCACCAAGTCCTTCGCCACCGCCACCCGCAGCTTAGTTCCCGCATCCACCACATCATTATTGTTAGGTTGGGTGATACTCCACGTGCGCCCTACCCCCGTAACCACATTCCGCGTCAACGTCGTGAACCATCCGTCGACATCACTCAAAGTCATATCCTGCGACGAAGAGTCCTCCATCAGACGCACTTGAATCGCCGCGTCGCCAGCTCCTGGGATATTCAAATACTCAAAACGCCACTCCTTCGCACTGCCACTATCTCGCAGAAAAGCGGTGGGTACCTGCAACTCGGCCAAGGCCCAAGAGCCGTTCCCTGCACCATCATTCCCACTCTCATCATCATCGATATTGAAGCGCACCTCGGTTACCGAAGCATCAGTCAAAACCACCACCTCGTAGCTACTACCACCGAGTTGATCGTTCTCATTCGGAAAAGCAATTTCACCGGCCGGTCGACTCCCATCATAGTAGAAGGTCTGCACATTTGTGCGATAGATGGAGGCTCCATCATTCCGCCCCACGAAAGGACGGGTCCTGACCACGTGATAACCTTCCTCCAGCCCCGTCGCCATCTCGCCGTAGTCATTGTGAGGATGGTAGACCACCGTAGTTGGGTCAAAGTCCGCCACCTCGAAGACCGTCTCCATACGCTCAATGTCGGCATGGTCATTCTCCGAGAAAGGAAAACGACTCCCAACGACATCACGACGCCCACCGATCTTATACGTCAACACAGTGCCCGTCGGGAGAGCTGGAATTTCTGCCGACCACCAGCGCGTTTGCATCGTGCCGCCATCGACATTGCCATCTGCAAAATCAACAAAATCAATCACCTGAGTCAGACCTTTGCCCAGGCCTCCAGAACCCTCAGGTGCCGAGCCATCCGTGGTGTAGTAAAGATGCGCTTGATCGATTTCATTCTCGTAACCCACCTTTACCCAAACCGTAACCGGCGCACCACCCGCATTCTCGGGAGCCGGAAAGAACTGTAAATCACCAGTCCCTAGTTGGTTATCACTCGATGGATCATGATAGAGCCAGCTCGCAGTCTCCTGCCCCGAACTAGGCCCACTGCCATCATTCCGCGTCAACCCAGCCGTCCCCAAAGTCGCCACCCACGTCTCCGCACCCAACGAGCCGGACACATTACGCGCAATATCAGTCGCCGCAAAACGCTCATTCCATCGCCCTACAAAACGCATTTGCTCGTAACCCAGATAGGTATCCGTGGAGGACTGGCGAATTGAATCATTGGAAGGATCACCATCGCCCTGCTCGTCGCGCAAATCATTGTTCAGACCCGGAGCGAAATCCCGCTTGGCCCCCGCCATCGGCTCAAAGCCCATCTGCGCATTCAAGTCCACCCCCCCATTGAGCTTCATCAAAATATTATCTGCCGAACCATCTGCCCGCGCAACGAACGAAATCGGAGACGCTCCCGTCACTCTTGGAATCTGAACTTCATAGGAAAAATCGCCAGCGCTCTGTCCCGACAAACCTTTGGGATTGAAATTCGGATCTCCATCCACCCCATCACGCCGCGTCACCGTCATCGTCGGAGCCCGGTTTCCTCCTTGGTAAATCTCAATCGGCTGACGCTCACCAGTCACGCCATCATTCCAAATCGCCGGCAACTGCGGCCGCCTCCATCCAAACGCAAAATAACCACCCGAGGGAACCAATATCACATTTCCACTCGTATCCCGCACCTTACCATCCGACTGCACCACTGCTACAAAGTCACCGCCGTCATTTGCCTGATTACGCAGAGCAGCTCCACTCGGGAACCCCGTCACCAAGTCACCACGACCATGAGCTCCTCCGATGTAATTACGCGCCATCATCACCAACAACGTCGCATCATTCCAAGAACCGGCAGCGGGTCCTTGCTCCGAACCGTCGAAGCGCTCGAAGGCTAGGAAATCTTGGTCACTCCACACCCCACGTTGCCCCCCACGAACAAAGTCGCGGTGCAAGCCAAGCGCCCCCGTCACACTCGAATCCGAAAACTGGCCCAGAAAGTTCACATCCGCAGGTTTCGGGAAAAAGTCTGGCGCCGAGGACTCATTATAGCCATCGGTGTAAACAATCGGGATTCCCTCTTTAAGAATCATATAAGGCAAAGCCGCCGCCCGATCCCCTCCGAAGAGAAAGGTATTGTCGTGGCTCATCACATAGCTCATCGACGTCGCCGGATTGTTAAAAACATGCCCAAATCCCGGGTCATCCAATCCGGAGAGGTCGCTCCCAATGCGGTTCGCCACCTGATTCAGCATGTCATCCGCCGCCACCCGCATCCCGGCATCGCGATAACCTTCCGTCGCGGGTGGCGCACCCAAATGCTCACCAAAGAGCAACGCATCATCGCGCGCCGCCGCTTGATTGAAAACAGTATCACGATGGTTATTCCAATCCGAAAACCCTCGGGTCAGATTGAAATGCTCCTGAATGGAACCATTGTATCCCGCGTTGGTCAGGTCCTTGTTAGAGGCAGACTGTTCGCCAAAGAAATAGGAAGGCACATGCTTCACCGCATCTAAGCGAAATCCATCCGGTTTCACCTCCTGCACAAACCAACGCAGAGCCCGGAAAAGCATCAAGTTCACATCCTCCGCCACCGGATTGCCCATATTATAAATCCCATCACCGAAGCCCCAAGTCACTGTCTGCCGACTTGGATTACTTCCATCCACACCGGTATCATTAAACGGCTCGCTCGCCTCACCAACATCGTGCTGACCGTTTGCATTCGTATCCGTAAAGTCAAAGACTCCATTCCCTTCACCGGCATCATTCGTCCCTGCATTACCGTCCAAACCAACATCCTCAAACGCCTCCTGATCCGCAAAAGGATGAACCGGATTCCCTTCGCCATTTGTCGCAATCGTCAAATCTGAATCTTGGTAATAGTCCGTCTGTCCTGGGTGCCGAATCCCCGTCCATTTTGAAAAAGTAGAATACTCCTGTAAGCCATCGTCATCGAAAGAGGCATTATCTGGCCCCTCCTGGGCGATGTCCCACGCGAAGGGATTACGCAACAAGACTTCAGTCTCATTATTGTAATCAGGATAATCTGCAAACTTCTGCCAGTTACTTCCATTCCATCCCAAATGCATATCCTCCGGCACAAATCCCGGCACCCCCGGCAACAACGTTCCAGTCGATACCGGATCCAAGGGCCCAGCCGTGTGCGCCATCACATTGTCGAAATAAACCCGAAAACCAAATCGATGCGCCGTCTTCATCAAGCGCTCCAAATCAGCCTTTGTGCCATAGCGTGTTGGTAGAGTTCCTGACTGATCCTTATCGCCCAAATCAAAACGATCGAGGGTGTCAAAGCCGACGGAAAATCCCCCGCCCCCCGCTTTGAACGGAGGAGGCAACCACAACGAAGTATACCCCACCTCCGCCAATTCCGGAATCCGCCGCTCAATCTCCGACCAACTCGTTCCAAAATACTGGAGAATCACTTCAGCCCGAACCGGAACCGCAAAAAGCGCTAAGAAAACAAAGAGTCGAAAAGTCATGGGTTAGAGAATCCTCTCCAACAGACAATGTCATTTCTTTGCCGAGGTTTACAAATTGTAAATAAACCGTGCACTGAAAATCAGAGCCTTAGACAAATTTCCTTCCTTTTTTGTGTCCTTTTACACCCGAAAAGACTCTAAGTAGACGGTTATGAAAAAATACGTAGCGGAACTTATTGGAACCTTTTGGTTAGTTTTAGGAGGATGTGGTAGCGCTGTCTTGGCAGCAGGTGTCCCTGATGTTGGCATTGGCTGGGTCGGGGTTTCCCTCGCCTTCGGTCTCACCGTCCTCACCATGGCCTATGCGATTGGACACATCTCAGGATGTCACCTCAACCCAGCCGTCTCGATCGGCCTCTGGGCAGGCGGACGCTTTTCTGCCAAAGAGCTTGGACCCTACATCGTCGCCCAAGTGGTCGGTGGTGTCCTCGCTGCCGGTGTTCTTTACCTCATTGTCAGCGGCAAATCCGATTTTAAAGACGTCGGCGGCTTCGCTTCAAATGGCTTTGGAGAGCATTCCCCCCAAGGATTTAGCATGATGTCCGGCTTCATCACCGAAGTGGTCATGACCGCCTTCTTCCTCATCATCATCCTCGGTGCCACTGATGGCCGTGCCCCTGCTGGCTTCGCCCCCATCGCCATCGGCCTTGGTCTGACCCTCATCCACCTCATCAGCATTCCGGTGACCAATACCTCGGTTAACCCTGCCCGTAGCACCGCAGTGGCTATCTTTGCTGGTGGAGCCGCCCTCAGCCAACTCTGGCTCTTCTGGATTGCCCCCATTGCTGGTGGTTTCCTTGGAGCGGTCATCTACAAATTCATCGGTTCTTCCGAAAAGGAGGCCTAAAAAGAGAATTTCCTCGGAGAAGCCACTGTCTGGCTTCTCACTCCCCCCCAACATTCCCGGTTTCCTCTTCATTGGGGGAACCGGGAATCTTTTTTGTACCGCCTCCCTGCAAACCGACTCCAAAAATACCTATGCAGGGTTGCCAAAATGGCCCGCCTCCCCTACCTAACCAGCACTGTGATGAAGGAAGCAATGCATCCCTACGAGTCTCTCTCCATGAGCTCGGTGGGAATCGTGGTCGGTATCTACCTCGTGGTCGCGCACGCACTCATGCTCGCCAAGCCCGACCCCGCTAAGGCCTTCCTTAAAAAGCTTCCCCGCAACTACAACGCTGGAGTCTACGCCATGGCCATCGGGCTCATCTGGTTTTGGCTCCTCGTCGCCCCTGATATTCGAGGCTCCTTTTCTTGGCTCGGCAAACTCTCCATGGACTTGGGTGAATTCAATTTCCTCAAAAAGTACCTTCAAATTGGCATCCCCGTCGTCTGCGTCGGCCTCATCATGCAAGTGCGCGAGTTTCTCTTCGTCCGCGGCATCGGCGTCGTCGCACTCATGGTAGCCGCTCCCATTCTCGAGTCCGCCTTCTTAAAAGAGCCCGGCTCCCGCGTCGTCCTCTCCCTCTTTGCCTATATCCTTCTCACCAAAGGCATGTTCTGGATTGGCATGCCCTACACGTTCCGCGACGCCGTCACCTGGGCCACCAAAACCGATGGCCGCTGGAAAGGACTCGCCTTTGGCGGACTTGCCTACGGCATCCTCGTCCTCGCCCTCAGCTTCACCGCCTGGCGCGGCTACTAGACCACGGGAACGTCACTGGGAGCGCCGGTCTTCGACCGCCCCCACCAACTCCGTCCTTCTAGATCACTTTGATTCTTGTCCCGCAGAGCGGGATGAACATTCGGTTTTTCAAGGCCTCACCCGCCGCCCCTGAAACTGGGACACCCCAAACTCCTCCCTTTTTCACACTCCCTTCATCAAGACTTCACAGAAGCGGAGCACGGTCTCGTCGTCATGCCGATTCGACCTATCCGACCAACCGTTACAACCCTGTTCGTCCTCCTCGCCGCCAACACTGCCAGCCTTGCCAACGAGACCTCCCTCCTCCCTTACTTCCAAGCCACCGAAAGCAACGATGACTCTCAGCAACATCTTCTCCCCTTAGAGTCGACCCACGCTCAGGTCTCCATCGCTGGCCCTCTTGCTCAAGTCACCCTCACTCAAACCTTCACCAACGAAGGCGGACAAGCGCTCGATGCCACCTACCTCTTCCCTGCTTCCACTGGCGCCGCCGTCCACGGCATGACCATGACCATCGGCAACCGCACCATCACCGCCGAGATTCAGGAAAAAGAAGAAGCCAAAAAGACCTTCAAAAAAGCCCAGAGCGAGAGCAAGTCCGCCGCTCTTCTCGAACAACACCGACCCAACCTCTTTCAAATGTCGGTAGCGCGCATTCTCCCCGGCGACGAAATCACTGTCGAGTTGCACTACTCCGAACTCCTCAAGCCCGAAGACAGCGTCTATCAGTTCGTCTTTCCCACCACCTTTGGACCACGTTATGGCGGCAATAAAGGAGCCCACGCCAACCAAGCCATCGCCAACCCCTTCTTGAGCGAAGACGCACCCTCCCCAACCACCTTCAGCCTCGACCTCACTCTCAGCGCTGGCCTCCCCCTTCAGTCCGTCGAGTCCCCCAGCCATGCCATCGACATCAAATTCACTTCCAAACAAAGCGCTGAACTTTCTTGGAAGGGCTCGAGCAACGACCTCGGTAACAATCGCGACCTCCTCATCAACTACCGTCTCGCCGACCAAGCCATCGCCAGCGGTCTCCTTCTCCACGAAGGTGACGACGAGAACTTTCTCCAACTCACCGTCCAGCCTCCCGCCCGCGTCACCCCCGAGCACATTCCACCCCGCGACTACCTCTTCGTCATTGACGTTTCTGGCTCCATGAACGGCTTCCCCCTCGACACCACCAAACAACTCTTCAACAACCTCTGCCACGACCTCCGCCCCACAGACACCTTCAACATGCTCCTCTTTGCCGGAGGCTCCAACACCCTCTCGAACAAACCACTACCCGCCAACCAAAGAAACATCGCCAAAGCCATCACCTTCCTCGATCGCCAAAGCGGAGGCGGAGGCACCGAGCTCGTCAGCGCGCTCAAAAAGGCCATCGCCATGCCCCAAGAACGCGATGGCTCACGCTCCCTCTTGGTCATCACCGACGGCTTCATCAGTTTCGAATCCGACGCCTTTGAACTCATTCGCGAGAATCTCGGACAAGCCAACCTCTTCGCCTTCGGCATCGGTTCTTCGGTCAACCGTCACCTCATCGAAGGACTCGCCTCCGTCGGCATGGGCGAACCCTTTATCGTCACCAAGCCCTCCGAATCCGAAGCCGTCAGCGACCGCTTTCAGCGCTACATCTCCTCCCCCGTCCTCACCAACATCAAGGTCACTACCACCGACGCAGCAATCACCGACTTAGAACCTGCTCAAACACGCGACCTCTTCGCCAACCGACCCCTTTCCCTCACCGCCAAGTGGACCGGCGAGCCCAAAGGCCAAATCACCGTTACCGGCCTCACCGGCGGCGGCCAAACTTGGAGCCAAAGCCTCGACCTCGCCCAAGCCGTCACCAAAACCGGCAGAAACCACCCCTCTCTCCGCCCCCTCTGGGCCCGCGAGCGCGTGCGACACCTCGCCGACTACGCCAAGCTCACCAAAGGAGAAGACACCATCGCCGAAGTCGCCAATCTCGGCCTCAAATACTCCCTCCTCACCCCATGGACCTCCTTTGTCGCGGTCGATACCGTAAGCCGCCAAATCGACCACACCCCCAAGCTCGCCCACCAACCTGCCCCTCTCCCCCAAGGAGTCAACGCCAGCGCCATGCCCGGCCCCAGCAGCATCGCCAACAGCCAGGCAGTCGTCAAAAACGGCTCCGTCCCCGAGCCAGGCCCCCTCGCGCTGATCCTCGTCACAGTCATCGTCATCTTCTTCCCACGCCGCCGTCACCAACAATAGCCATGAGCCGCAAAGTAATCCTGCCCATTCTCGCCTATGCACTGGCGTTGTGGCCACAGATTCTTTGGTTTGTTCGCCGCACCACCGACCCTACCAACGAACCCATTGGGCTTCTCGCCCTCATCACCATTGGAATATTGGCGTGGCCCCAGCTCCAGAGCTTTCGCCCCCACCAACTCCTCGGCCTCTCCTTACTCACCCTCACCATCATCGCCTCCTTTTTCCTGCCACCACTGCTCACCGCCACCCTCAGCCTTCTCACCATCGCCGTTGCCAGCGGTCTCATCCGCAACCCGGGCCTCACCGGCCTTCTCATCCTCTCCCTTCCCGTGATGGCCTCCCTCAACTTCTACTTTGCCTGGCCCGTCCGACTGGGAATCGCCACCTGCGCCGAAATCCTCCTCACCCTCAGTGGCCTCCCCGTCACCCGCGAAGGCACCCTCCTCCTCTTCCAAAGCGCCGAAGTCGGCGTCGACCCACCTTGCTCTGGAATCCGCATGCTCTGGTTCACCGGTTACCTCACCTGCGCTCTCGCTGCCCTCCATCATCTCCCATGGAAAAAATTCCTCCCCCTCATTCCCTGCGCCATTCTTCTTAGTTTTCTCGCCAACATCCTACGCGCCACCCTCCTCTTCTTCCCCGAGGCCGGACTCCTCACCCTTCCCTATTGGACCCACGAAGCACTCGGCCTCGCCCTCCACCTTTTCGTCGCCCTCATCCTTCTCACCTTCATCAAACAAACCAAACGAAAGACCAAAACAAAATGCTCACATCCACACCTCTCCTCCTCCTCGGCGCCAGCCTAGGGCTCATTCAAGGCGCACGCGTCTTCTCCCACCGCGACCAATCCATCATTCCCAAACTCTCCGAGTGGCCTACCCACTTCGAAGGGGCCGCGCTCCACCTTGTGGAGCCTACCGAATTCGAGAAAACCTTCGCCGGCGACTTCCCCGGCGACATCGCCACCTTCCGCTCCGCCGGCCGCCAAGTCATCCTTCGACGTGCCACTCGCGGCACTCGTCGCCTGCACGCTTCCGAGACCTGCCTCCGCTCCGGCGGCTATCAAATCACTGAACGCAAGGTCGACTCCGACAACTGGCTCACCTACTACGCCAGCAACCACCACCAGACCCTTCACGTCCGCGAACAAATCACCGACGGCCACAAATCATGGACTTCACCCTCCCCTTGGTTTTGGCACGCCACCCTTCACCCCAAGTCCGGCCCCTGGCTCGCCACCACCGTCATCACCCCCGTGCGATGAGGTGTTCTTGACGTGTCTCTCTGTATCATGTAGTGTGCTAGGTGGTTGATCCTGCACAGATCGATCATTTCAAAACGCTAACACCAATAAACAAATGAAACACCTCATCCTCGTCCTCGTCTTGGGCCTAACGACCCCCCTTCTTGCCAAATCACCCAACGCTGAAGACTACTTCAAACAAGGCGAAACCGCTCTCAAGGAAGGAAAAATCGCCCTAGCCGAGAGCTCTTACCGCAGCGCACTCAAACTCGATCCCAAACACGGCAACGCTAAATACCGCCTTCTCTCCATGAAGGACCTCACCGCCAGTGCCCGCATTAAAGCCCGCCAAGATAAACTCAACTCGATCATCCTTCCCAAAGTCGCCTTCGAAGATCTTACCCTTGAAGAAAGTCTCGAAGGTCTCGCGGTCATGGTCGAAAAAGCCAGTGATAAAACCTTCGTCCCCAACTTCGTTATTGAAGACACCTCCGGCACCATCAAGAAAAATAAGGTCAACA
This sequence comes from Roseibacillus sp., assembly GCA_051251855.1. Taxonomy (GTDB): domain Bacteria; phylum Verrucomicrobiota; class Verrucomicrobiia; order Verrucomicrobiales; family Akkermansiaceae; genus Roseibacillus. The sequence goes on along the minus strand of JBPOGI010000003.1, from coordinate 346,125 downwards.
TCAGCCTCCGAAACATCCCTGCTTCAGTCGCGCTCAAGTATGTCCTCTCGCAATCCAAGTCGAAAGTCTCTTGGGACGCGCACGTCATTACCGTCCGCCCTCTCGCCGGCGGCAGCACGACCAAAGCAGTCACCACCGAAGCTAAGAAAAAGTAGATTCAGATCTTCGACTGAGCCGGAAGAGCTTACCTTCCGCTTGTGGCGCAGAGAGGTTCCTTCTCAAAGCCTTGTTTCCGATTTGATCAAAAGGCGAAAAAAGGGTTCATCTCTTGCGTGTCCACAAGCATTGACCCTACCACCGCACCCATTCTGGCGACCTACGCCCGCTTCCCTCTCACTTTGGTGAAAGGCGAAGGCACTCGCGTCTGGGATGACCAAGGCCAAAGCTACCTCGACTTCTGTGCCGGAATCGCCGTCTGCTCCCTCGGGCATTGCCATCCCGTGATGATCGATGCCATCGAGAAGCAGGCACGCACCCTCATCCACGTTTCCAACCTCTACCACACCCAGCCCGCCGCCCATCTCGCCCTGCTCATCAACGACCTCGTCGAGATTTCGGGAAAGACCTTCTTCGCCAACTCCGGTGCCGAGGCCAATGACGGGCTCATCAAGCTCGCCCGCCGGTTTGGCAATCACACCCCCGACCCCGTCAGCGGAAACTCACGGTCGGAAATCATCACCTTCAACAAATCCTTCCACGGCCGCACCCTCGGAGGCATCGCCGCCACTGGGCAGCAGAAAATCAAAGAAGGCTTTGATCCCCTCCTCCCCGGTTTTCGCCACGTCCCCTTCAATCAGCTCAGCACCCTCGCGGACGCAATTAGCCCCGAGACCTGCGCCATCCTACTGGAGCCCATCCAAGGCGAGGGCGGCGTCAACCCCGCCACCGCAGAGTTCCTCGAAGGCGTGGCCCGTCTCTGCAAAACCCACAACCTACTCCTTCTCCTCGACGAAGTGCAGTGCGGCTTCGGCCGGCTCGGTGAAATGATGGCCTGGCGCGCCCTCGGCGTCCCCGACCTCCAACCTGACGCCATTTCTTGGGCCAAAGGCATGGGCGGCGGTATTCCTATCGGTGCCTTTTGGGTCAACGACCGTGCCGTCGACAACGAAGGCACCACCTTGCCCTCCCTCCTCGGCCCCGGTTCGCACGGCTCCACCTACGGCGGCAACCCCCTTGCTGCCCAAACTTCTCTTGCCGTCCTCAACGAGATCGCTAAAGCCGACCTTCCCGCCAACGCCCTCGCTCGCGAGCAACAAATCCGCGAGACCATCGCCAGCTGGAACCATCCCGCCATCCTCAAAGTGCGCGGCAAAGGCCTCATGCTCGGCATCGTCCTCAATCCCGATGCCATGAAAGCCCCCGAAGGCAAAACCATCGCCGTTCACCTCTGCAGCGAGCTCCTCAAAAACAAACTCCTCGTCCCCCCCGCTGGCCCCGACGCCATCCGGTTCCTACCCCCACTCAATATCACCGAAGCCGAAACCAGCGAGGCCCTCACCATCCTCAAGCAAACCCTCGATCAGCTCTAGCCTCCCATGCTCTTCCTCCCCACCCGCCTCTTCAAACACATCCTCGCTCTCCCCAGCGGGGTCCTGTTCATCTACCTAGGCGCCTACCTCATGCTCCGCCTCCTTTTTGTCGCCACCCACACCGACGGACTCCAATACGTCATTTTCCCAAAGGAAAAGCCCGCTCTCTACTACGTCTTTCGCCCCCTCAGCTACGCCGACGAGCACTTCACCGGCATGCGCTGCCACCTCGGCCCCCACCGGTAACCGCCTTCCCCTCTCACGAACGAATAGACGACCTCGTCCCGCCTTCGGAAAGCGCCGCTATCGCCCGTGAGTCCTTTACCCTCGCCTTTTCCAAGCTCTATGGTAGGTAACTACCAGACACATGCTTATGAAATCGCTTTTTGCTGCACTCGCCCTCACCTTGGCCTCCGCAGCGCAGGAACCAACCGTCGAAAAAAAGGAAGATGCTCAGGACGTCAAAGAGGACGTCAAAGAAGTCGCGGAAGACCTCATTGAAGAAGTTCCTCAAGTGAAAGAGAAAGCGCCTCCCAACGCTAAGGAGCACACCGTCACTGCAGGTCCCTTCTCCATCAAGACCGAAATCAGCGGCATTCTCATTCCCACCAAAACCCAAACGCTCACCCTCACTCCCGAGCGCTGGAAGTCCTTCTCGATCGAATCCGTCCCTGATCACGGCGCTGAAATCAAAGCTGGCGAACCTCTCATTGTTTTCAAAACAGAAGCTATCGACAAGTCCCTCATCGACCAAGCCGACAACGTCAAATCGCAGGAACTCAAACTCGCCATCGCTAATCGCGAGCTCACCGAACTTCAGCAAAAGAACGCCCTCACCCTCGCTGGAGCCAAGCGCCGTATGGACAACGCCGAAGCCGACCTCGCCTACCATCAAACCACCGGACTTCCCGCACGCAAGGAATCCCTCGCCCAATCCCAACAGCAAGCCGAGGACTACCTCAGCTACCAAAAGGAAGAACTCACCCAACTCCTCAAAATGTATGAGGAAGACGACATCACCGAAGAGACCGAGGAAATCATCCTCACTCGCCAAAAAGCCAACGTTCGCAATTCAGAGAACAACCTCAAGGACGTAAAGCGCCGCAACGCCCGTTCGCTCGAAACAACCCTTCCTCGCGAACTCATCGGACTCCAAGAAAAAGTCGAAACCGCCCGCATCGACTACGCCACCGCCAAACTCAATCTTGAGCGAAGCTACGAACTCAAGAAACTCGAAGTCGCCAAACTCGAACGCACCCTCACCGACACCAAGGAAGCCCTCGCCGAGACCGAGGCTGACCGCAAGCTCTTCGACATCGTCGCCGAATTCGATGGCAACCTCGTCTATGGCGAACTTGCCGATGGCCAGTGGAAGAAAGGCAAAACCGGCGAGTTCCTCAAGGTCGGCGGCAATGTTCCCACCAACAATACCGTCCTCACCCTCGTCGCTAAAGACTCACCTCTTGCCATCCACGCCCTCCTCGACACCGAAAAGGTCAAAGAACTGCAAACCTCCCTCGCCGAAAGCAACGAAGGCGCGCCCGAAGTCACCATCGCTTCCTACCCTAACCTCAGCGGCAAACACCTCGTCACCCTCGCAGCCAAGCCTGCCAAAGACTTCCAGTTCCCCAGTGAAAAGGACAAGGCTGAGCTCGTCTTCTATCAGGCGGAAAGCACCATCACCATTCCCAGCGACGCGATCAAGACTCATGAAGACGGTGCCACCTACGTCATGGTCAAACTCTCCGAAGGTGACGCCGAAGAGCGCCCCATCGAACTCGGTAAAAAGAACGGTAAAGTCGTGGAAGTTCTCTCCGGACTCGAAGAAGGCCAAGTGATTCTCCTTTAGGTTATGTCCCTTGCTCGTCTCACCCTTTGCACGCTCTCCCTCACTCTTTGGGCAAGCGGACAAACCGAAACTCCCGTTCAGGATCCGAAGTCTGCCCCGACTCCGAGATCCGAGACTACTCCTCCAGCGACCAGCGAACTAAAGACCGACAGCGCTCCCGTCCCTAAAGCGCCCGAGCCCGCCCCTGATTTCGACACTGAACTCGAATCAGCAATCACACGAGGCCTCGACTACCTTATTCAAAAACAGAACTCCAGCGGCTCTTGGGGCAGCGCCACCAAGACCAAAGGCCTCAATATCAAAGCCCCCATTCCTGGGGCTCACCACGCCTTCCGCACCGGAGCCAGCGCCCTCGCCCTCGAAGGCCTTCTCTCCACCGGAGACCGTCGCCCCGAAACCATCGCCGCCATTGCGAAAGGCGAAGCCTGGCTCCTCGATCAACTGCCCCGCCTGCGGCGTGCCGAACAAGTCACAATCTACAACAACTGGGGCCACGCCTACGGCATCCGCACTCTCGCCGCCCTCCACCATTACCACGACGGCAACCTCTCTAAGCAAGCCGCCCTTGCTCGCCTGGCCGAACAACAAGTGGAAATGCTCTATCGCTACGAATTCATTAATGGAGGCTGGGGCTACTATGACTTCGTTGTCCACACCCAGAAACCCGCCGGATCTCCCACCTCATTCACCACCGCCTCCGTCCTCCTCGCCCTTCGCGATGCCCGCGACACCTTTGGTATTCAGCTCAATGACCGTATCGTCCAACGAGCTCTTCGCAGCATCAAAAAGCAGGAATCCCCCGATGGAGCCTTCGCCTACTCCCTTCCCCACTGGCGAGTCCCCCGCCGAGGCATCAACCGTCCCGCCGGCTCTCTCGCGCGCAGCCAGGCGTGCAACGTTGCCCTCCGTGCCTTCGAAGATGAAGACCTCACCGACGCCCGCATCATCGAGTGGCTCGACCGCCTCGTTAAGCGAGACGGCTTTCTCGCCAACAGCCGCAAGCGCCCCATCCCTCACGAAACCCACTTCCAACTCTCCGGCTACTTCTACCATTACGGACACTACTACGCCTCCGAAGCCTTCTCCCTGTTAGAGGAACAAGACCGCGCCGATCTCCGCGAGCCACTCGCCCGCCTCCTCCTCGGAAAGCAGGAAAAAAATGGCTCCTGGTGGGACTATCCTCTCTACGACTACCACCAAGCCTACGGTACTGGCTACACCCTCACCGCCCTCTCACGCTACCGAACACCTGCGGGAGACAAACGCCCCTAAACTCCTCTCTCATGCCTGACAGTTGCCGACTCGATAAGTGGCTCTGGGCCGTCCGCCTCTACAAGACCCGCTCGCTAGCGACCAAAGCCTGCCAAGCAGGCAAAATCAAGCGCGCTCAAAAGGCGCTCAAACCCTCGACCACTCTCCAAGTCGGTGACCACCTCGACATCACCGTCCCCGAGAATACCCATGTTCGTCACATCGAGGTCGTGCAACTCATCGAGAAACGCGTCTCCGCTCCTCTCGCCCGCGAAGCCCACCTTGATCACACCTCCGCCGACGTCCTCAAAGCGGTGGAAGAAAAACGCAAAATCCTCCGAGACGAACGCATCTTCCGCCAAGAAGGCGACCAAGGCCGCATGACCAAAAAGAAGCGCCGCGAGTGGGACAAAACCAAACAGAAACCCCACAGCCCCTTCTTTGGTGAAGAGTGAAACACTCAGAACCGAGCGGAGCGCCGAAGGCAAAGAAATGGGAGCGCGGTCTTTCCAAGCCGCCATCTCAAAATAGAGAATGTTGAAGGTAGGCCTGTTCGTTCCCGAATCCGCTGTTCCTGCCATGATTCGTCCGCCCTCCTCTCAGCGAGATCCACCCAAGCGGCTTGAAAAGCCACTCTCCCGAGCCTGCGTCCACTTCTTTTATAAGCTTCTGATTTTCCGCCTATCACAGAGCCATTCGGCTTTAGTCATCGCCACTATCCGTCCCAGTCCATGGTTACCTCACCAGTACAGGCTTTCTCTCCAGACGGAACAACACTACCAGTCACCAAAACCTCGGTCGGGCTCCTCTCCACTCCTTTCCTCCTGTTCAAAGAAATTTCTCACCGCCCCCTCACTTCACTGCCTTCACGCCCTCAATCAAGAACACCGCATCTTGATAATCCCCATTCGACGCCTCCTCAAACCCCACCACATACGCATCCTTCACAGCTTTTCCCTGAAACATCTTCACCGGATAGATCCGCGCCGTATGCTCAATCGTCGCCCCCTCCGACCGCCCAGGGAACGTCAACGAAGTATACCTATGCGCCTTCAAAAAGAGACCAAACCGTTTCGGCGGCTCCGCCAAAGTCACCACTGCCTGGCCACCACTCAAAGGAGGCCGCAAAGTCTGATGCGCATCCGGACGCTCTTTGCTCGTCGCTCCAAGTTCACCCACCGTCTCCAATCGTAGCACTTTCCCCTCCTCAATCGCCAACCCAAACGGAGTCACGCCCGGAGGCGAGTAACGTGCCAAAGGCGTCAACTTCACCGAACCACCCTTCACCGGCTCAAACCGAGTCGCCGACACCGAATCCCCAATCGTCTTCTCACTTGTGCTCAACGACAACATCGCCCCGCCCACATCAATCCCCGCACCTAAAGAATCCAAGACCTCCTGTAAAGGTGGCTCATTCTTCCCCTCCAAAGCTTTAATCGCCACCCCGCGCAACTGAATCACCTGCGCCCCCTCACCAGCACCCACCACCAACTCCGCCGAAAAGAAACCCCGCTCAACCGTCGGCTGAAACGCAATCTCCAGCAACAACAACCCATTCTCCTCTTTGCGAACATCTGCCACGGCAAACGAATCCATCCCCTCTCCCCGAATCGCCATCGTCAGACTCTCCAACTCCTCCTTCACCCCAAAGAGCGCCACCTGCCCCTTGTAAGCCTTCAAGCCTCCCACCTTGCTCAACGACACCCAAGCTACCTCCGCTCCTGCCGAAACGATTCCCATCATAACGAATAATATCGAGTAGAAAACCTTCATCTCTCGAACCATAGAAAGGTCCCTCCACTTCACCAAGTTATTCCCTTCCGAATCGAATTTTTTAGACGCCATCTTCTCATGGTGACACCCTCACAATCAGCACCTTAAGGGAACCTAAGAATAAACCGTCTCACCTTCGCGAGCGATGATGCCCAGCCAGATGAAGGCAATTTAATCATTGCAAAATCCAAATCAGTGCAATTTAATACAACTAGATTGCAATTTTATGCAACATACGAGGCTGCGGATTGTGGCTTCACAATTAACCAACATAAAACCAAACACATGAAAAAACTAATTGTAAGCCTGACTAGCATCGGGATGATCGGCTCCGCGAGCGCAGTCTTGAACCTTGTTCCTAACGGGGACTTTTCCGCGGGTGGTACCAGCTGGGGCTCTTTCGCTTCTATACAAACAGCCGGCGACCCTCCTGTTGTTGTGGCAGAGACCTTAATATCTTACCCTTCCACTGGCGGAAACACCGGTGGCTATGGCCTCGTTGACAACACCGCTGGAGCTTGGGGTGGTGGACTCGTTTCTCCTGCTGACTTCCAATACCCAGGAAACGATGGAATCCCACTCGGAGATTTGGGCCTTGTTGCCGGAGAAACTTATGACTTCAGCATGGACATGATTAACATCTCAGGCGATGGCCTTGGTGGAGTCAAATTGGAATCTTGGGGTGTTGACGGGGGCGGTGCTCCCACGATCCTGACCAATAGTGGTGATATGCCAGCTTCTGGACAGTCCAGCTCTTGGGCGAACTACACATGGTCCTACACCATTGATCCAGCTGCATTAGCTGTCAAAGTAGTCCCTCTCTTGACTCCAGTTTCCAACAATGCTGGTGGTAATCTTCAATCTTCGATCGGATTCGATAACGTCGGCTTTGTGGTCATTCCTGAGCCTTCTGCTTTCAGCCTTCTCGGATTAGGTCTTGCAGGCCTTCTCGTTCGTCGTCGCCGCTAAGCACGACTTTAGAGAACAAATTTTTCTCATAAACGCGCTCTTTTCGAAGAGCGCGTTTTTTTATGCCCAAGAATCTACCGGTAGGGAGTGGCGGCCCTGCCGCGCCGTGATCATCCATTGCATGGTCAGGCACTTTTTCGAATGGGTCGTCAATCAAACCTGCAAGATCTTAAGCTATCGAAGAGGGAGCATCAGAAAACTCACGAATGTTCTGACCCACGGGGAAAAGCCTACGACCTCTGTAATGAGTATCTTCAGCGGCCTAGGGCCAGACAGCCCCACCCTTGCACCCACGATCTACTCCGAAGATGAACTCAGCTCGCTGCCCCGCAAAGTTAGCATCGTATTCACCGAAGAATCAGCATCATGCTTCTCGATCTTCCCATTCGGCCAAGTCACTTCCACAGACTTTACTCCTTTAACATGACCTAAACCAAAGTGAGCCACCGGAGCATGCTGGGACAAGAACGAGTCCCCGCTCACAATCCACTTCGTCTGCACACGCCCGGAATCATCGGTAATCGCGACCTTCGCTCCATTGGGAGAGTGTCCCGCGCCGGCAGACTCTCTAAGTTGAATCGAAATCCAATTGTTGTCCGGATCGATTTCGACATCGTTGCCAAAGGCGCGAATGATGAGAGCGGAACCACGGCCATCCCACTTGGACTCCGCCACAATCAAATCCGGACGCCCGTCACCATCCAAGTCGTCGGAAATCACACAGCGCGCATCGTAGGAATGCGCCGCGCCGAACATGAAGGAGCCATTCACAAAGCGCTCACTCCGGTCCTCGTGATTCACGAACAGAACATTCTTCTCATACCCATTCCAAGACACCTCATCCTTATTCAGGTCCTGGAGAGTGGTCGCAAACACTTCTAACAGAAGCGGGTTCGCCTTCGAGTCACCGGTATAGATATCATGCCTCCAAAAGGTCGAGCAATAGTCCGAACAAGACTTCCCGCTCCGGTGTCCATTCGCCACATAGATGTCCTGATCCCCGTCTAAATCAAAGTCGAAGCTCGTCGTGCCCCAAGACCATCCCGTCCGTGCCACCGCACCTGCCACTTCCTTATCCTCCTGAAAACTCTTTTCGTTGGTCCCGTAATACATGCGATTGCCATAGCCCATCGGCCCCCTCATCGGATGCACGTCGGGTCGGTCCTCGCGCCCAAGATTCAGCCGGTCCAATCGACGGGCCGTGGTGGAAGACATCCCTATGACGTAAAAGTCGAGCAACCCATCCGCATTATAATCCCCGATCGTATGCCCCATCCCAAAGAAGTGGCGCTGATCGACATAGTCCTCGGTCGCGAGTTCGAATTGGCCCTTCCCCGTGTTCTCATAGATATCGAGGCCCGCGTAATCGGAAACATTCATCAGATCGAGATCGCCATCCTCATCAAGATCGACGAAGGATGCTGAGTAGGTTCGTCGGTTGCGCAAAGGAGCTAGGCCAACACTCTCCGTCTTTTCAATGAAGGAACCGTTCCCATCATTTTCCAGATAGTAGGAGGGAGGGCCATCATTCGCATCATAGTAGGGAGTGGGCATCTGACCATCCATGAAAGAGAGCTTGTATTGCGCCATCCACAGGTCGAGGTCGCCATCGCCATCGACATCGCCCGCCGTCACTGAAGTCGGCATATCAAAGTGAACATCCGCACAGACTTTTCCCTCGGTTGGGAACTTACCCTCTGCCGTGCCAGCAAAGAAATAAGGGGAACCATCTTTCCCCACCGTCACGAAATCAACATGACCATCGCCGTTAAAGTCCGAAAGAATCGCCGCTTCCCAGATATCAACAGGATGAGCGAGAAAGTCTTCCCGCTTGAACTCGCGATCACCCATATTCCGGTAGACCCGATTCCAGCGAGGAAGGATGATTTCAGAAAGCCCGTCCCCATCCAGATCGTAGGCCAGAATCGGATAGGCTGAGATCCAGTCCTCCCGACCATGCCGCGCTTCCCAAATTTGATTGAAACCTCCGCCGCCCGTCCGCTCTTTCATCTTGAGCTTCGTGACCGTGAGAGAATCAGGCACCGCGCCATCCAATCGTTCGCTCGGATCGTCTTTTGACCATTGCACCTCAAGCTCACCCTTGAAGGCGAAGGCCGTTTGCGTCGACTCGCGCTTGGCGTGAATCGCAAAAGAGATTTCAGACTTGGGAGCCGAAGTCTCCGTGCCTGGCACGAACCGACTATGATGCCATTCGGTCTGAACCACCTCGATACCCGCTGCTTTGAAAGCACGAACATAATTACGCCACTTCGAAGCGGTGAAAGTCTGCAGCGTCTCGTTCTCAAAGTAGGTTTGGGTCATTCCCTGTTCCAGCGGTTCCGCCTTCCCCCGCGTTCCCATCGTCAGTTCACCGTTGAAAGGAAAGTCAGCAAGAATCGAAAGCTTGAAAGGCCCGTCTTCATCACGAATCCGATCCCAAAGACTCACAAAAACGGTTTCATATTCTTGCGCCTCCACCTCGTCCTCCCAGACGGTCTCATCCAGCACCTTTCGCTCTTCTAAAATTTCTTGGGGCTCTGCCGAGATCACCTCCGCATAGACAATCGACAAGGAGGAGAAAGCCAACACCATTCCCCACCCAATAAGAGTGCAAAGGAAGAAACGGCTACGAACCAATGAGGAACGAAGCTGAACACAGGAATAAATCAGAAAGTTCATGCGATTTTTGAGAGGTGAGAATGAGTAGAAAAGATTTTTGAAAGCCGAGAACAGACTCAACCTTTCAATTTAGCCGAAGGCTATTGAATTGCATGAAATTGTATTAGCAAGAATTTTAGAATCAAAATCCAACAGACAGATGAAAGGTCGCCCTTCTATTCAACCTTAACAACCTCTGTTTCTGGGAAGTTCTCAATCCACTCATACCATTTTGCCAGATAGCCATCCGCCAATTCCAATTCGCTAGGATGATTCGGCCCCGCAAGAGTCCGCCCCCACATATCCCAGCGATTACCCAGCTGGTCCTTCATCACCAAGGGAGTTTTGGATGTGAGCTCGAACTTGAGCTCCTGCCCTTTGAAAAGTCGCTGATACGCTCCAATCTGATAGCGATTCTGCAACAACAGCACGATAGGCGTGTCGCTCAGACTCGTCTGAACGAGAGACTTGGTGTCACCCAACGATTCAACGGTAAAGGCCCGCGCCGGCTCCCCCTCTTTAGGAATAAGGCCAAAGACCAAAGTATTCCCAGGTAAGAGGGAGCGCCTAGGATTCTTTTGCGCTCTGACGATTCGTTTCAAATACTGAGGATTAAATGTGGAAGGATCGGCCATCCGGCTTTGGCGCGCGTGAGGCCGCATTTTCACTTCATGAGAGGTCATTACCACTGATGAATTAGGATGGTCACGAATCCAGTCTCCCCAGCTCGAAAAATAGACTCGAATGCGCTCTAATTTCGTCCCCTTCAACGGCCCCTCGAACGCCTCCCCCACAAAAGGGTACCAGAGACTCCCAGTTTGAAAATCGACTCCATACCAAGTTCCGTTTTTCAGACCTCGGGGACGAATATCGATCACCGTGTCGGGCAAAGTAGCCAAAAAAGCAGCCCCCCCATTACAAGCTTCGCACAAATTGACAATGATGGGTTGACCATCCAGATAGTCATTCACTGCATGAAAGTTTGATAAGAGATCCCAAGGATAAGCTCTCGCCTCATCGCCGAGGAGCACCCCCAAGACGATGTCACTTTTTCGCATGAACACCGCCTCTTCTGGCCAAACGTGGGGCGGATTGTTCAAAGGAAGATTGAAGGCCCTTACAGTCTGCCAATCCAACTCAGGGAGTTCAGGCACCGGCACCTGAAAAACCACCTCAGGCTCTCTCTCCGGCGGAATCACTGAGCTCTCTTCCTGCTCACGACAACTCGAACACGACAGAGAGACAAAAAGAACAGTCAAGAAAGTCCCGAATTGATAAATCGACATGATTTTTTTACGCATACTAGTGAGAACAAGGAACACCTCACCACACTCCACTTAAAATTAAACTGAATTGACGTGGATTAACAATGCAATTATATGCACCTATTAATCACCACCCTTCTCGAGGGGGAGGATCACCTCGCATAAACAATGAAGATTCGGAAGCTTGAAGAAAGAAGGGGTTTGGAAAGACCCGATCGCTCGAATGCTTCTTGGCAAAAATCCAACGAGAAAAAATGCCAGTCAGCGCAAGCGAACGCTCCCCAGCAAGTTCCCGCAAAACCATACAAGAACCGTTCGAAACATCAAAAACAGGCTCCCGTTGTCGAACAAAGAAGAGCTAGAAAATCGCGCAAGGGGGTATGGACCGATGGCAGCAGCAGAGTCGAAGCCAAAGCTCCGAAGTGGCTCATCTTCACTCTTGCCCTTGTTTCATTATTTATCCTCGGAGCTCTCCTTCTCTCTTTCCTAAAAAACAGAAAAGAAGTCGCCGAGACATCCCCTTCCTCAGTCCCTGAGCAAACCATGGACGACGAGATCGCGGCCATGAATCTCACCCCCGTGGAAGGCCCTTTGCCCCATGTCGTGGCGATGGCATTTGCCAAAACCGACGATGTTAATGAACGTCTCAAGCACTGCCTCGACCCCGAACGTATCGCTACTCTCCTTCCCAATTTCCCACCCCAAGCTGTTTCTGAAGTCGGGGTCTCGGGCAAGCCCATGGGCGAAGTGATTGCGGGAGATCTCAGCATCGAACGCTACCAAACCCGATTCGCAAACGGCGATGCCCGCATCCTCTTCGTGGTAAGAACCGATGACGGCCCCAAAGTCGATTGGGAGGCCTACGCCCGACACAGCAGGGCCCTCACTCACTGGTTAGAAGAAACCGAAAACCCAAGTATCAAGCGAACAGAGGAATCCGCCGAGGTTCGTATCCAAGCCATCCCAGACAGCTACTACAATTTTCGTTTTGCGGATGAAAGGCTCTGGCGCGCCTACCGCCTCACCAGCCCAGATCTTGAGCAAGAGGCTGTCACTGCCTACGCAGCCGCTGGCTCAGTCACCGAGAGAATTCTTACCCGCGAACTCACCGCGGAGAAACGGATGACTCTTCAACTCAAAAGTCACCCTGATGACGCCCGACGACGACAATTCGAAATTGAAAAAGTCTTAGCTGTGGGCTGGGTAAAGTCGAAAGGTGATTTCGAAGCGAGGTGGCAGCGCGAGAACTCTGATTGATCCATTCAATCCCTTCATCGAAGAAATCAATTTCGACAGAGGAAACTCGGGAGTTATCATCTTACTATCGAAAGCCCCCCTCCACCTCCACGACCTCAGCCAACTGCTGCACATGCGTGGTTAACTTTTTTCTGCTGGATTCTCCCGGGAGCCTCTTTCATTGGGTTCGCTTTCCTCTCCTACGTTTTCACCTACCGTGCCAGCCATAATCCCAACCTCGTCGAACTCGGCTTCTGGTTTGTTTTAGTGTTCGTTCTTTTGGGTAGCGGCATCTTTGCCGCTATTCTAAAAATCACAGCCGAAGACGGCAGTGAATGTGTAACCCTAGGCTCGGTGGCTTGGAAAACACTCATCTTCTGTCTCCTCCAAATTCTCGTCGCTCCCGCTGTGGTTTTTTCCATCGGCTTCGGGTGTATGCTCTTCTCTTTATGAACAACCTCCCACCCATCCTCTCCCGCGATCCACGCGAACTCAAACGCACCACTTCCCGCTGTCCGGAATGCCATACCCGCGTGCCAGCCGAAGTCCTCAAGCTCAACACTGACTCCGGTAAATCCGAGGTCCATCTCCGCCGCACCTGCCCCGAGCACGGTTCCTCCACTTCCCTCATCTCCTCCGATGCCCGCTTTTACTGGCTCGCACAAGGCTCCGACGACAACCGCTGTGGCCCCGGTTGCGCCTGCTCCCCCGCAGATTCCGCAGGTCTCCCAGGAACCTTAGGTAAAAACGCAGGCCAACCCGACACCATCGAGCAACTCTCCACCTGTCTCGCTCTCATCGAGATCGTCGACTCCTGTAACCTCGCCTGCCCCACCTGCTTCGCCGACTCCCCCGCCGGCACCGGCGAGCGCCTCAAGTATCATTCCCTCGCCGCCCTGCAACAGCGCATCACCGGAGTCCTCGATCGTAAAGGCCACATCGAACTCCTCCAACTCTCCGGAGGCGAGCCTACCCTCCATCCTGAGTTCTTCGAATTGTTAGACTGGATTCACGACGAACCCCGTATCGACTATGCCCTCATCAACACCAACGGCGTCAAACTCGCTGGCGACAAAGACTTCCTAACAGAACTCTCCAAACGCACGGACCGAGGCCACATCCAGCTCTACCTCCAATTCGACGGCCCCCAAGAAGCAGGCCAGGTCGAACTCCGTGGCTCCGACTTGCGCACCATGAAGAAGAAGGCTCTCGCCAACTGCGAAGAAATCGACCTCCCCGTCACCCTCGCCATGACCGTCACTCCCGAGAACCTTCCCCACTTGTGGGAGACAGTGCAATTCGGTCTCGAGTTCGAGAGCTGTCGCGGAGTGTCCTTTCAACCCATGTTCCACTCTGGCCGCACCCACGCCCAAGAGCGGCGCCTCAATACAGCGGACGTCATCCTCGGCTTGATGGAACAATCGGGAGAAGAACTCGGGCCCGACGACTTTACTCCCCTGCCCTGTGGCGATCCAAACTGCGCCACCATCGGCTACCTGCTCAAGACCCCCCTCGGCACGCGTAGCGTTTCCCACTTTTTCGACTTCGCAAAAGTGCAGGGATTCTTGCAGGACAAGATTCGATACAACCTCTCAGACCTCGTGCAATGCGGCTGCGACAACACCGAGCTGGGCGAAATCCTCAAGAAATTCGAGCTCCGCGAAAAGGACACCTACCGCCTCTTCATCAAGCCCTTCATGGATGCCTCCACTTGGGACGACGACCGCATCGACCGCTGCTGCACCCACGTCATCCGCCCCGACGGCAAACTCGACTCCTTCTGCCGCTACTACGGATTGGAGTAAATTCCTGCACACCGAGACCTCGCCAACTCCATTTTTAGCCGATAGAATTCCTCCCGTGAACGAACAACTCGCAAACCCACCCAGCCTTCCCGAGAGGAAAAAAATCAACCACAAGCTTCTCTGGCTTGCTCTCATGGGACCCATCGCTTTGATGGCTCTCCTAACCGGCCTCGCCTTTGCTCATCTCAAATTCGACTTCATCTCGACTTCCATTATTTTAGGCAGTCTTGCCGTCATCGCAGGATGGATTCTTTTCGGTTTCGCGCTCTTCAAGCGGATGCCAACTGCGGGATATGTGATCTGCCTCATCGCCTATCCCCTTGTGCAAGCCGCCATCTGCGTCACCCTTTTCTTTTTCGGCTGCCTCACTTCGTGGGAAGGCAACTGGGGACACAGCGCCCCCGACAGCTGGGTGGAAGAGCAAGAAAGACGCGCCAGAGAAGACCCCATCGATCCTGTCGAATTAGAAGAAGCCAGGCAGAGAATGGAAGAAGCGATCAAAGGCACCGGACACGACCTTCAATCAGTCGAAGAACCAATCGATGGTCCCACCACCCTTTCTGAACCAGCGGAACTCGAATGACCGAACCCACCCCAGGCCCTCTCCTCTACGAAGGCTTCAGCACGAAGGGTCTCTGGATTTCTCTTCTGGCCCCGCCCTTTCTCACTATTCTCCTTCTCTTCCTCTCAACCAAGATTCAATCCTCCGCTTTTTCTGACTGGACTGGGGTCATCCTCCTCCTTTCCATCTTCATCTGCTGGGGTTACTTTGGCAGAAATCTTTCAAAACGCCTTCGAGGTCGGCAAATGACCTTGTGCGCGATTGGTTACCCCTTTGTCGAGGTCCTCTTCTGCCTCAGTGCAGGCAGTTACGGCTGCTTGGCTTTTTCTATTTCTAACTAGAATCGAAAACTTCGTGCCAACAACTCTTTCAGAAGGCTCGCCCATCTACGCTCTGACCATGCTCATCGGCATCATCGGATCTGCCATCTACTGGATTCGTCGTAGCAAAAGCGACCCCCTCATTCCGCTCATCTACGGAGCCGCCCTCGCCTGCGCCTTCATCGGAGCCAAGCTCGCCTACCTTCTCTCTGAAGGCTGGCTCGTGGCTGCCTCAGACCAGCGTCTTCTCCACTGGCTCACCGGCAAGTCCGTCACCGGAGCGTTGCTCGGCGGCTTCATCGGGGTCGAACTCGCCAAGAAAGTCCTCGGCTATCACAAAGCCACCGGAGACGGCTTCGCCGCTGTCGTCCCCCTCGCCCTCATCGTCGGCCGCCTTGGCTGCCTGCACCATGGCTGCTGTCGCGGCATCGCCTGCGAACTCGGTCCCCTCAACTACTGGCCCTCCGTCCCGGTCGAAATCACGTTCAACCTCCTCGCCTTTCTTACCTTCTTCAATTTCCGCCGCTTCCACTTCCTTCCTAACCAACACTTCCACCTCTACCTCATCAGCTACGGCCTCTTCCGCTTCGCCCACGAATTCCTCCGCGCCACCCCCAAGCCCTTCCTCGGCCTTTCCGGCTACCAACTGGTCGCCCTCCTCCTCGCCATCACAGGGTTCATGGCCTTCCTGCGCAGACGCAGCATGCCGCCTCTCGAAGCCGCTTAAAAAACTCAATGTAGCTGAGTTGGTAACAACTCAGGCTGGGTAAACCTCCAAACACATCTTCCCCGCCCGAATTGTCACCAATTCAGCTACCCAGCAGCAAATTCCAACCCTAGCCTTCCTCCATGAACGAAGGCTCCATCACTTGCCCAAACTGCGACCATCAGTTTGAACTCTCCGACGCGCTCCAGAGCCAAATCCGCGAACAGCTCGAAGGCAAGCTGAAGGAAGAGTTCACCCAACGCGAGGTCGACCTCAAAAAGCGCACCACTGCCCTCAAAGAGCAAGCCGCCCAACTCGCCAAAAACCAAGAAAGCGTCGACGAACTCGTTGCCAGCGAGCTCAAGAAGCAATCCGCCCAACTCGAAGCCGCTGCCGCCAAAAAACTCGAAGCCCGCTACGCCGACCAGCTCAAAGAACTTCAATCTTCCCTGAAAGAACAAGGCGAAGACTCCAAGCGCAAACTCGCCGAAGCCGAAACCAAGGCCACCGCCAAAGCCAAGGAAGAACTCCAAGTTCAACTTAAAGAGTTGCAAGAATCCGCTGCCGAAAAAGACGCCAGCCTCAAAGCCCTACGAGACCAAGAACTCGAACTCCGCAAAAAACAACGCGAACTCGCCAAGGAAAAAGAGGAAGCCGAGCTCGCCATGCAACGCAAACTCGACACCGAGCGCGAAGCAATTAGCAAGGAGGTCACTGAAAAGCTCGGCGAGCAACACCGCCTCAAGGAGCTCGAAAAGGACCAGATGATCCGCAGCCTCAAAACTTCCGTCGAAGACATGAAGCGCAAGGCCGAACAAGGCTCCATGGAAAGCCAAGGCGAGGCCCTCGAAATCGATCTCGAAGAACAACTCCGGCAATCATTCCCTCACGACGAAATCACCCCCGTCTCCAAAGGCGTGCGCGGTGCCGACATCGTGCAAAACGTGCGCACCCCCCTCTCGCAAGATTGCGGCATCATCCTTTGGGAAACCAAAAACACTAAGACTTGGAGCGACGCTTGGCTCACCAAATTCAAGGACGACATGCAAGAGAAACGCGCCGTCCTCGGCATTCTCGTCTCCGTCGCCCTCCCCGCCAGCATCAAGCGCTTTGGCCGCATCGATGGCGTCTGGGTCTCCGACCCTGCCTCCGCTCTTTCCCTTGTCCTTGCCCTCCGCGAACAACTCCTCGTCGTCAACCGCGAGCAACTCGCTTCCGTCGGCAAAAATGAAAAAATGGAGATGCTCTATCAGTATCTTGCCGGCACCCAGTTTCAGCAAAAAATCACCGGCATCGTAGAAGCCTTCGAAGCCATGCAACTGCAGATCATCCGCGAAAAACGTGCGATGGAAAAGCAGTGGAAAGAGCGCGAAAAACAAATCGAGCGCGTCGTCAAAAACACCGTCGGCCTTTACGGCGACATGCAAGGCATCATCGGCGGCCAAATCCCCTCCATCCCCGCCCTCGAGCTCGATGACGAAAACGCCAGCGACGACCCTACCCTCTTGTTAGAATAATCTGTGGCGTGGGCCTCTGGCCCACGAAGGCGCCTTCAGCCATCTCGGCTGAAGTAGAATTCAACCTCGGCAAAATTCCTGAATTCACCTTCGTAGAGCAGAGGGCCATGCAACGAGAAGACTCATCTAACAAGAACCAAAAGAACTACCTCTTCTCCGCAAGGTAAACGTAATGCTCCTTCCGCTTCGCCCTTTCGTGCTTGGGCGCCGGATGCTCTTCCGACCAAAATTTTGCCTTCTTCAAACTGCGAAACAAGCGGTTATCCCGCTCCACCGCCCAAAAGGAAATTCGGCCCTTCGGCGTCAGAGCTGCCTTCAAAAGCGCCAAGCCATCTCCCTTATACAATTGAGAGTTCTGCGGCTGCAACAACGACGACGGACCATCATCGACATCTAACAGAATCGCATCATACTTCTCCCCACCCTCCGCCGCCTTACGAATGCAGTCGTGCACATCCGCCACAATGATCTGGGTCCTCTTGTCCTCCAAAATATCATCATTGTATCCTTTCATCAGCTCCGTATTCCACCGCACCACCTCCGGAAGTAACTCCGCGACGTCCACCCTCGAATCTGGCCCTGTGATTTCTAACGCTCTCCGTAAGCTAAACCCCAAACCCAAACCGCCCACTAACACGCGAGGGTTCTTCCGCCCGTCAGAAAAATCACACCCAATATCCGCCAACAAGCGCTCGGACAAAGTTAACCGCGTGCTCATCACCTGCCGGTCGTTCATGTAGAGATAGTAGTCTCCATCATGCTCCATCAATCGGAAGTGCGCTCCATCGGGAGCAAGAGTCTCGGCAACATTGGTGGTGGGCTTCATAAAGGAAACCGAGGCGTAACACGGAATGCTTGCAGGATCCAGTCTACGGCTGCAACCAATTCATCGTGCAATCCTGCCCCTTCCAGAAAAACCCTGCCCGTCGGTGTCCCTCGCGCCTCAGCTCCAGCCAATCCATTTCCTCCACTTTCAAAACCACTACTCCAAAGTTCCACTTCTCCCCCAACTCGGCTCCACGCTCCGCCTCCTCAATCACCGTGCCCGGCTCTCTCTCCGCTGCATAATCCCCCGCCATATGCACTGGCAACTGAGCCTGATGACGTGCCGCCAGTTCATCACCCTCGTGAAGCGTCACTGAACACTGACAACGCAATTGTATCTTCTCCCCAGCATTCCAAAATAGAACCTCCGCCAACGGCTTCTCTAACATCTCCTGCCACTTTGGCGTTCTCGGATCGGTAAAGACAAGCAACTCTCGTGACTCGATATCCTCTGCTCTCAACACCACCATTCGACTCCGAGGGCGACCATACTTATCAACCGTCCCCAAGGAACATACTCGCCACGGACTCTCCGAACTCGTCACCGCCTCCTGCAACGACTGCCAAATCCGAGAATAAATTTCAGGAAGAGAAGCGCTTGCCATGCCGGCAAGCTAACCCTTCTCCTACACCAATCCAACCTTCCTTTCTCCTTGTCATTTCAGACTCTCTTTCCACTCTAAAAAAGTGCCATGACTCTTCCCGATCGCCTTAAGCTCACTCTCCAATTCTCACCTAAGAAAATGCAGGACGATCTCGCTCTTCTCGAGGACTCAGATTGGATCGCTCACTTCGTCACTCAAAACTACGAGGGCGACTGGGATGTCCTCCCTCTTCGCGGCCCGGCCCACGCTCAGCACCCAGTGATGATGGCCTACTCCGATCCCACATGTGAAGACTTTGCCGATACTCCCTTTCTTGCCACTTGCCCCTATCTACAAACTGTTTTGAAGAGCTTTCCCTTCGAACTCTCATCCGTTCGGCTCATGTCCCTCTCGCCTGGCTCACAAATCAAAGAGCACTGCGACCACGACCTCTCCCTCGAAGACGGCACCATTCGCCTGCACGTCCCCATCCACACCAACCCTCAGGTTGAATTTTTACTCAATGATACGGCTGTCACTATGCATGAAGGCGAGTGCTGGTATCTTCGCCTCAGTGAACCTCACGCTGTTTCTAATGGAGGCAAGGCACGCCGCGTCCATCTGGTCATCGATGCGAACGTCACCCCAGAAGTCGAACGATTCATCGAGACCCACAGGGACTAGACACTCCCCCGAAAAAATGAATGGCTTCGACGCTATTTAAATTCATCTTAACCACCACCCATGGCCAACAACATCCTCGGCACCGAACTCGCATCCTGCTCCACCAACCCCATGACCGGATTCTTCCGCGACGGTTGCTGCAACACCACCGGATCTGATACCGGCATGCACACCATCTGCGCCGTCATGACTGAAGAGTTTCTCACTTTCAGCAAAGCAAAAGGCAACGACCTCAGTACCCCTCGTCCCGAGTATCAATTCCCCGGTCTGACCGCAGGAGACCGCTGGTGCCTTTGCCTCAATCGCTGGCTCGAAGCCCTCGAAGCCAACTGCGCCCCTACTATCATCCTAGAAGCCACTCACGCCTCGGTGGTTGAATTTGTCGATCGCGCTGTTTTGGAAAAACACCAAGCAAAATAGCCTCCACCTTCTCTAGCAAAGAACAAAAAGCAAGATACGCTCCCTAACCGAGAGCTCCTGCGAAGACAGTGGGCACACCTCTTGCTAACCTCTCTCTGTCAGGCTCCTAAAGCCTCTTTGCCAAGCCTTACTAACTCCGATAACAATATCTCATGACTTCCCACCCCGCTCTCGCTAAATGGATCGAAAAAATGACCGCCCTGTGCCAACCTGACAACGTCGAGGTATGCACTGGCACACAGGAGGAGTGGGACCGTCTCACCAGCCTCCTCGTTGAAAAAGGCACCTTTACCCGCCTTAATCCCGAGAAGAGACCCAACTCCTTCCTTGCCCGCTCCTCTCCAGGCGATGTCGCTCGCGTCGAGGACCGCACCTTCATCTGCACCCGCCGCCCCGTGCAAGCCGGCCCCACCAACAACTGGGCCGAATCTCGCGAAATGCTCGACAAGATGCACGACAAGTTCACCGGCTGCATGAAAGGCCGCACTATGTATGTAATCCCCTTCTGCATGGGCCCGCCTTCTTCGCCTTTGGCTAAGATCGGGGTTCAAGTCACCGACTCACCTTACGTCGTGGTCAACATGCGCATCATGGCCCACATGGGCTCCCATATTCTCAAACAACTAGAGGACGAGAAAGCCGGCACCGCTCCCGAAGTGCGACACGGCCATGGCATGTTCATCCCCTGCGCCCACACTTCCGGAATGCCCCTCGAGCCAGGCCAAGAAGACATCGCTTGGCCCTGCAACGACGACAAATACATCTGCCATTTCCCCGAGACCCGCGAAATCTGGTCCTACGGATCCGGCTATGGTGGCAACGCATTGTTAGGAAAAAAATGTCTCGCCCTTCGCATCGCTTCCGTCATCGCCCAAGAACACAACTGGATGGCCGAGCACATGCTCATCCTCGGGCTTGAGTCCCCCGAAGGCGAAAAGACCTATCTCACCGCCGCCTTCCCCAGCGCCTGCGGCAAAACCAATCTCGCCATGCTCGTTCCGCCCGAGAGCTATGCCAAGAAGGGCTGGAAGACCACCATCGTCGGAGACGATATCGCCTGGCTTTGGCCACACGAAGATGGCTCCCTCCACGCCATCAACCCCGAGACCGGCTACTTCGGCGTCGCTCCCGGCACCTCTTACAAGACGAACCCCATCGCCATGGACTCCATGAAGGAGAACTGTATCTACACCAACGTCGCCCTCACCGACGACGGTGACGTCTGGTGGGAAGGCCTCACCAAGGAAAAGCCCGCTCACCTCATCGACTGGAAGGGCAACGACTGGACCCCCGAGAGCGAAACTCCTGCCGCCCATCCCAACTCCCGCTTCACCGCCCCCGCCGAACAATGCCCCACCATCGATCCCGAATGGCAAAATCCCGACGGCGTCCCCGTCTCCGCCATTGTCTTCGGCGGCCGTCGCCCCTCCACCATGCCACTCGTCTTTCAAGCCTTTAACTGGTCTCACGGAGTCTACCTCGGGGCCACCATGGGCTCAGAAGTCACCGCCGCCGCCATCGGCCTCAAAGCTGGTGTCCGCCGTGACCCCATGGCCATGCTCCCCTTCATCGGCTACAACGCCGGCGAATATCTTCATCACTGGCTCGATATGCGTGGCCAAATCAAAAACGTGCCCCGCCTTTTCCACGTCAACTGGTTCCGTCTCGACGACGAAGGCAACTTCCTCTGGCCTGGCTTCGGCGAAAACATGCGCGTTCTCGAGTGGATCACCGAGCGCTGCCACGGACGCATCCCCGGTCACGAAACCCAAATCGGATGGACCCCACGCTTCGCCGACTTCAACACTGATGACCTCGAGAACTTCTCCGAAGACCAATTCGAAGCCGCCATGTGCTACGACCCCGAAGAATGGAAGGCCGAACTCGCCTCCCAAGCGGAACACTATCTCAATCTCTACGACCACCTCCCCAAGGAACTCGTCTTCCAAAAGGAGCTGGCCACCGCGCGATTGGCTTAAAAGGCAGCTTCTCCACTGAAGCGCCAGAGATGGCGTTCTAACTCCGTTAACCCGTCAGTTCTGGCGGGTTTTTATACCAAGTAGAGTTTCAAAAGAGACAAATGCCGGAGTGATTTTTTGAAAAAGCAAGGCATGACGAGGAAGTGGTGCGTGCACCATGACCGAGGAAAAACGCTGCTATTTCGGAAAAGCGCCCGGCAGATTCCAGCTGTCGCAAAGCGCAAATTTCAAAAGCCGAAAAAATATCATTTGTCTCTTTTGAAACTCGGAGTGGTATTATTTGTCCACGACCCGCCAAAACGATCCACGCGAAAGCCCTCAGCGCCTCTCAGACAGGCCCAGCATTCCAAGTAATCACAATCTCTCTTTTCAGAAACTTCACATTTTCTGACTGGCGATAGGGCCTTAAGAACGTTAACTCTCTTGAATATGAAATCTTTCGGCCTCTTGCTTTCTCTTTGCTTGCCCATCAGCGCGCAAGTCTACACCCCTCCCGAACCCAAGCCTGCGCCCTCCACTCCCACCGATACCGCACCCGCCTCTCAGAAACAGGAAAGCGGATCGCCCTTCGGCCAAGAAGTCCCCCTCCTCGACCCCTCCGCCGAAACCGTCACCGTTGCTGGAGTCACCATTCCTCTTGGCGACAGCCGCATTATTAAGGCCCGCTTTGAGAAATACCTCAACGAGCCTCCCGAAGACGGCGAAGCCGCTCAGCAATACCGCGCGGATATCGACGAAATCCTCGACCTTCTTTCTCCTCAGCATCTCGCCAGCCTCACTGGCCAGCGGGATTCCGGGCCCAGCTTGGCCGAAGCCTTCAAGCTCCTCCCCCAAGCAGCCTCCTACCCCGGCGATGCTCGCCTCTGCTCCACCCTCGCCGAATCTATCTACACTGCCATGCTCGCCAAGCAGGACGGCAGAAACCTGCGCCTCATCAATGCCAAGATGGATCAAGAGCGCAAGAGGGTCAATAACACCGCCGACGAGATGGCCCGCAACGAGCGTGCTAAAGACCTCGGCAGAGAAACTAAGGTCACCGAAGCAAAAGGCTCCACCACCACCGAAACTCTCACCCCTGGTGTCGGCATTCAATCTCTCCGCTATGCCGAGCATCTCCGCCGCCTTGCTGAAATCGAAGCCCTCAAAAAGACCAACATCGTCCAGACCGAGTTCGCAATGGCACAATCCAAAACCCAGTACCAAGTCGCGATGGCACAATGGTTTCTACAGCGCCGCTTCCAGCACGTCCTCATGGCCTCCCGCTTCTATAATCAGATTTGGCGTGATGGCGACCGCACCCTCCGCATCGACGAAGGCTCTGACATCTCAAAACTCTTTTCCGAGTCTCTAGGCGCCTCCCCCACCATTTCTACCCTCGACTCCCTCGCCTCCGAAGCCATTCGTGACTCCGAGAAAGCGATCAGCGCCTTCGAGTTTCTCCTCGAACGGGGTGAAATCCACAACGCCTCCCAACGCCTCATGGAAGCCTTCGCCCTCGGGGAATACCTCACCCCCGTGGCCACTCTTCCACGCGAGAAAAAGCGCCAAGTGCAAGGCTACATCACCGACCTCAACCTCCTCTACGGCGCCATGCAGGCACGCGACTACGGCCGCGCCCAAACTCTCATCGCCTCTCTCAAGAGCATGGCCAAAGACTTTCCCGCCGCCAAAGCTGACGGAGCGGTCGCCGGATACACCCTCGCCTCCGACCTTGCCATCGAAGATGCCAAAGCCAACCTCCTCGCAAAGAACAGCGAAAAGGCCGCCGAGTCCATCAAGCAAGCCGCCAGCATCTGGCCCACCAATCCCAAGCTGCAAGAATTCAAGGACATGGTTGGCAGCAGCTCGCAGCTCGTCTCCTCCCGTAACGACTTCGACCGCCTTCTCTCCGAGAGCAATTATCGCGAAATCGCCAAACGCGCCGAAGAAGGTGAATTCATCCTCGCCGTGCGCGGAGACGAAGAGCGCACCGCCGCCCTCAAGGAAATCACCACCAATCTGCGCCGCATCGAAATCGCCATCTCCAAAGCCTCCGAGTTCGCAAAAAAAGGAGCCGCCTATGGTGCCTACGAACAACTCGCCGAAATCCGCAAAGAATTCCCTGACGACCCCAAGCTTGGCCGCGAAATCGAGCTCCTCGCCCCCCAAGTCGCCGACTTCACCAAAGCCCTCGACAACGCCGAAAAGCTCAAGACCCGCCGCGAACCCCAACTCGCCTCCGCCCTCGCCCACTACCTTGAGGCCCAAGCCATCTACCCCGACTCCGAGATCGCCGAAGAAAACATCGACACCCTTCTCGCCGAGATTCTCCCTCAATAGTCCCAGAAAGGCGACTTTTGCGACCGCTTCTTTGTATTCCCGATAGGAAACAAGGTCGCTTCCCAAGCTTGACCCCGTTGTTTGGTCCCTTATCCTCTGCCAACTAACCAAATTGGGAAAAATCTGTGGACCTGCAAGAAATTCGTAAAATCGTAGAGCTCATGAACGAGCATGGGCTGAGTTATTTCCACCTCGAAGAAGAGGGTGTGAACGTCAAGTTAAAGAAAGGACTCGATGCTGAAGCCATTCAAGCAGCTCTTGGAGGCATGCAAATGAGCGCTCCCGCTGCAGCTCAAGCCCCTGTCGCCGCCGCCCCTGCAGCTCCTGCCGAGGCCTCCGCCCCCGCAGCCGCTGGAGAAGAAATCCCCTCCCCTATGGTAGGCACCTTCTACTGCAAGCCTTCTCCGGACTCGCCCTCTTTTGTCGAAGTCGGCACCGCCGTCAGCGAAGGACAAACTCTTTGCATCATCGAAGCCATGAAGGTGATGAACGAAATCAAAGCCGAGCGCTCCGGCACCATCATCGAAGTTTGCGTCGCAGACTCTAGCCCTGTTCAATACGGGGACCCTCTTTTCCGCATCCAATAACGCCTCACCCTTATGTTTTCCAAAGTTCTCGTCGCGAACCGCGGGGAAATCGCTCTTCGCATCATTCGTGCATGCCGCGAACTCGGAGTTGCCTCCGTGGCGGTTTACTCCGAAGCCGACGTCGATTCCATGCATGTGCAACTTGCCGATGAGGCCGTTTGCATCGGAGGTGCTTCCAGCAAGGATAGCTACCTCAAGCCGGACCGCATCCTTGCCGCTGCCGAAATCACCGAAGCCGACGCCATTCACCCTGGTTATGGATTTCTCTCGGAGAATCCTCGCTTTGCTGAAATTTGCGCCAGCTGCCAAGTCAAATTCATTGGGCCCTCTGCCGACGTCATCCGCCAAATGGGCGACAAAGACACCGCCCGCACCACCGCCCTCGCCAACGGCGTCCCCGTCACTCCCGGCACTGGCCTCCTTGCCACTCCCGAAGACGGCTTAGCGGCGGCTAAGAAAATTGGCTTCCCCGTGATGGTCAAGGCCACCGCCGGAGGAGGAGGTCGCGGTATGCGTCCCGTTTTCAAAGAAGAAGAATTTATCAGCCAATTCCAAGCCGCCAGCAACGAAGCAGTCGCCTGCTTTGGCAACGGTGCCTGCTATTTGGAAAAGCTCGTCCTCAATCCCCATCACGTCGAATTCCAAGTGATGGGCGACAGCCACGGCAACTACATGCACCTTGGCGAACGCGATTGCTCCATGCAGCGCCGCAACCAGAAGATCATCGAGGAATGCCCCAGCCCCCTCCTCACTCCCGCACTACGCGAGAAGATGGGCAAGGCCTCCGTCAGCCTCATTTCCGCCATCGATTACCAAAACGCCGGCACTATCGAATACCTCGTCGATGAAGAAGAGAACTTCTACTTCATGGAGATGAACACGCGGATTCAGGTCGAGCACCCCGTCACCGAAGAGGTCATGGGCTGCGAGCTCATCAAAGAGCAAATCCGCATCGCTGCCGGCGAGACCCTCTCCGACCACGTGCTCAACGCCGAACCTCGTGGCCACTCCATCGAGTGCCGTATCAATGCCGAGGACCCCTACAACGGCTTCCGTCCTAGCCCCGGAACCATCGACCTTTGGTATGCTCCTGGCGGAAAAGGCGTCCGCGTCGACACCCATGTCTATTCTGGATACACCGTGCCTCCGCACTATGATTCCATGATTGCCAAACTCATCGTCACCGGCGCCTCCCGCACCGTGGCTATCGCTCGCATGAAGCGCGCCCTCGGCGAGTTCATGATCTCCGGTATCAAGACCACCATCCCCTTCCAGCAGGAAATCATCGACCACCCCGACTTCATCAAGGGAACTTACGACATCGGTTGGGTCGGTCGCTTTCTTGAAGAAAAAGGCCTCTAAAGATGGCAAACAACTGGTTGGAGGCAAAACTCTACGGAATCGTCGACCTCGGATACGCTCCTGAGGAAAACTTAATCCATGTCACCCGCCAACTCATCGCCGGCGGGGCAGGTATCATTCAACTCCGAGCCAAAGGGCGCGAAAAATCCGAAATTCTCGCGTGGGCCAAAGAACTCCTACCCCTCTGCCGCGAAGCAAGCGTCCCCTTCATCATTAACGACTTCATCGACATCGCCAAAGAAGTCGATGCCGACGGAGTGCACCTCGGCCAAGACGACGGCCCCCTCTCAGCCGCACGCGAACAACTTTCTGCAGGCAAAATCGTCGGTCGCTCCACTCACTCCCCCGAACAAGCCAAGGGCGCTCTCGCCGAAGGCGCCGACTACATCGGATTCGGCCCCCTTTTCCCCACCCCCACAAAAAAAGGCCGCCCCGGCATCGGGCTCGAAAACATCCCCGCCGTCATGGCCGAAGTCGGCAGCCAAATCCCCGTCTTCTGTATCGGCGGCATCAAGCGCGACAACCTCTCAGTCGTCAAAGAAGCCGGCGCCCAACGCGTCGTCATCGTCTCCGACCTCCTCCTCGCCGATGACATCGCTGAGGCAGCCCAGCTAGCCATCGCTCAATTCAGCTAGCTACAACGAATACCGTGGCCTCGCTTCTGAAAACAGAGCCTCTTCTTTCGGTCACCTTCGAAACAAATCCTCACGATCTGGTCGACACTCAGTATCGCATCTCTCTTGCTCCTACTCAGGTTAGAGAACGCTGGAAGCTCATTTTTATGACGACGGGAGCCACTTTTTTGCTCTTACTCTTCACCAATGATGGGTTCGACCTCCTTCCGCGAGTCTTCTGGGCCGCAATCATTTCGACGTTTGTCTTCATTACCGGAGCTACGGTCTATATCTGGTCAAACAAAGGACTGAGGTTGCGAGCTCAGATTGAAAAAAATTTCAGTAAACGCTACCTGGACGGTTCTGACACCGCCGACTTAGTCGGAAAACGTGAATTGGTGTTTCATGAAGATGGACTCAGTATCCTGACTAGCTCCGATTTTTCAGAAACCACTTGGAAGACAATGACCGCCATCTGCCTTCTCCACGACTCCATTCTTTTCTTTCCTCGACCTACAAAGTTTCTCGAAATTCCGCGCGCAAAAGTCAGCGATGAAGAATTCCAACAATTGACAAATCTCCTCCATCAAAACGCACCTCAACACCTCATCCGCACCAAATTCGACTACCCTCTCTAAATCTCTGCGTTTCTCAGCGGCCACCGCGACTCTGCGGTGAACGTCCTACCCCGTCCCCTTCACCCGGTCTCACTCCCCACCCGCATTGTAAACAAATCCGCCCGAATCCCGATAAAGCTCCAACACCTCTCTCGCTTCATCCCTCAACAAATCCCGCGACACTGTCACCGACGGCAATCCTCCGGGACGGTCTTCTAACAAACTCGGCCACCCCTCCGGCAAGGGCCCCTCGTGGAAACCCACAATCTCCTCTACATCATCCGCCCGCGCGCCAATCACCAGCCCCTTCACCCCCGACCACCAAGTATTCCCAAAACATTGAATACAAGGCTGCGCCGAAGCCACCAACTCCATATCCG
The DNA here is from genome assembly GCA_051251855.1 of Roseibacillus sp. GTDB lineage: Bacteria > Verrucomicrobiota > Verrucomicrobiia > Verrucomicrobiales > Akkermansiaceae > Roseibacillus. The sequence goes on along the minus strand of JBPOGI010000003.1, from coordinate 318,314 downwards.
GCAAACCAGGTGCCGCTAGATCGTGAGTCTTCAACTTTTGCTGAGCCAACGCCAACGCCACCGTCTCAGCGTGCGCAATGGAAGTAAAAGTAGGAATCACCCGATTCACCCCCGCAGCTACCAAACGACCCGACTCTTTCTCAAAAACCGCCGCCGCAAAGGGACCTCCACTCTTTTCGGTAATATTTTTCCGCGCCAGCGCGAGAACCCACGCCATACGCTCATCGCCTGCAGACCAAGACCCGGCCTCATCCAGTGCTCCCACCTCCTCGTTGAGCCAATCTGGCAGCGAAATTTCAATCTTCATATCACTAGCAGAGCAAGAATGATGCCTGTGACCAGCGAAATCCCTCCATACTCCCAACACTCGTCTGTTTAATTCAAAGAAGATGCGTGAAAACACACATTCCCTGTAACGGTTCTTCCCTTGCCGACTGTTTATGAGACCGCTACTTCTATTCAATAGACTTCATGAAACGACTCACTCTCATCCTATTCGCCGCTGCCTGTCTGCCTCTCGCTGCGCAAAAGAAAGAAGACAAGCCCAAGCCCAACGATTGGGAAAACGAGAAAGTCTTTCGCATCAACAAAGAGGCTCCCATTGCCACCAAAATGGCCTTCCCCACCGCCGAAGGAGCCCTCAACAATTATCGCCTAGACTCGCCCTATTGCCAACTCCTCAACGGCACTTGGAAGTTCCATCACGTCGGCCACCCCGACCAACGCCCTAAGGATTTCTTCAAGCCTACCTTCGACGTTTCCGGCTGGGACGACATTGAAGTCCCCTCCAACTGGCAAATCGAAGGCTACGCCACCCTTCTCTACTCCAACGCCACCTACCCTTTCCACAAAGACCCACCCCGCGTGATGGGAACCCCTCCCGGCAACTTTCTTTCCTTTCCCAAAGAAAACCGCAACCAAGTCGGCTCCTACCGGCGCAACTTCACCGTTCCTGCTGACTGGAAAGAACGAGAAACCTTCATCGCTTTCGAGGGGGTCGACTCCGCTTTCTATCTTTGGGTAAACGGCAAAAAGGTAGGCTACTCGCAGGACTCCCGCACCACCGCCAACTTCCGTCTCACCCCCCACTTACAAGACGGCGAAAACACCCTCGCAGTGGAAGTCTACCAACATTGCGATGGCTCTTACCTCGAAGACCAAGACATGTGGCGCCTCTCGGGCATCTTCCGCGACGTCTTTCTCTGGTCCGACGCCAAGCCAGCCCAACTCCGCGACTTCGAAATCCGTGCCGGCCTCGCCGATGACTTCCAAACCGGCACCCTCCACACCAGCTTTCAAGTCCGCAACCTCACCAGTCGTAAAGATGTTCCCACCATCGTGCGCCTCGAAGTCCTCGACCCTTCTACCCGAAAACCCCTCTTCGAACCCAAAGAAGTAGAAATCAAAGTCAAGCCACGCACCTACAACAAAGAGAAGAAGCACTGGAATGGCCCCACAAACGCTTGGGGAGAAATCAATCTCGATCGCGTCCCCGCCACCATCACCCCCTGGAGCGCCGAAGTCCCCCAACTTTACCCCTACCTCATCACCTTCAGTCACGCCGACGGCAACGTGCTCGGACACTATTCCGGTAAGCTTGGCTTCAAGCGCCAAGAAGTGAAGAACGGCCAATTCCTTATCAACGGCAAACCCGTCCTTTTTAAGGGAGTCAACCGCCATGATCACAACCCCGTAACCGGACACTACGTCACCGAAGAAGACATGCGTGAAGACATCCTCACCATGAAGGGGCTCAACATGAACTCGGTGCGCTGCTCCCACTATCCCAACGACCCCCGCTTCTACGAGCTCTGCGACGAACTCGGCCTCTACGTCATCGACGAAGCCAATATCGAAGGCCACGGCATGGGCTGGGGCGGCTGGGCTGGCGACACCCTCTCCCGCGTCAACAGCTGGACCCCAGCTCACATGGACCGCATCAAAAACATGGTCGAGCGCGACAAAAACCACCCCTCTATCATCATGTGGTCCCTCGGCAACGAGTCCGGTGACGGACATGTCATGGTCGAATGCTCCACTTGGATCAAGCAACGCGACCCCTTCCGCCCCGTCCACTATGAGCAAGCCATGAACCGGCCCCACACCGACGTCATCGTGCCCATGTATTCCCCCATCAAGAATTCGGCAGACTTCTGTCGCAAGGAAGAGAAGAAGCCCCTCCACCTCCAGCGACCCATGATTCAATGCGAATACTCGCACGCCATGGGCAACTCCTCCGGCAACCTCGCCGATTACTGGGACCTCTGGCGCAAAGAACGCCTTCTCCAAGGCGGCTTCGTCTGGGACTTCATTGACCAAGGCCTCAATGCCAAAAAACACCCTGCCAACATTTGCGGCCCCGGCACTCACCTCATGGGTGTTCTCACCGAATCCCAAGGCCTCCCTGCTGGCGGTGTCCTCATTTCTAACAAGCCCGAACTCACTCCCAAAAAGTCCCTCAAAATCGCCGCCTCCGCTCGTGGCAATAAAGCGCCTCAAGTGGGCTCCGAAAACAACAATCGCAACGAGTCCGATGGCTACCCCATCATCACCAAAGGCGATTCCTCCTACTCGCTCAAAGTGGCTTCTTCTAACAAGAACATCGAGTTCTTCGTCTACACCGACACTTGGCACACCTTGCAAGCACCCCTCCCAAAGAATTGGCAAAGTGAATTCCACTTTATCGTCGGGGAATACGACGGCAAAAAAATCAGCCTCAGCATCGGTGGCAAAGAAGTGGCAAGCAAGCCCCTCACCGGAGACATCAATCTCACTTCCCATGACCTCGCCGTTGGCCTCAATACCGAAAAGCCCTCTCGCCGCTTCGATGGTTCTATCCGTAGCGCCCACGTCACTATCGATGGCAAGGTCGCCCTCGACTTCGACTTCCGCGAGCTGGCCAAGCAAGAAAAAACACGCCGTTTCCAGGCCTATGGCGGCGACCATGGCGACCAGCCCAACGACCGCAGCTTTTGCCTCAACGGGGTCGTTCGACCCGACCGCAGCTGGAGCCCTCAAGCCCACGAAGTCCACAAGGTTCATGAGCCCGTGCATATCTTCCGTGCCGGCCAAGCTGCCGACCTCAAGTTCCGTCTCTACAATGAATATGACTTCATCGACCTCAGCCACCTCACTGCTCAATATGAGATTCGCGAGAATGGCAAAGTGGTCCTGACTTCAAACTGGGACCTTCCCAGCTGCTCCGCTGGCGAAACCGTTCCCTTTCAACTCCCCAAGCCCGACCTCACCATGGCCGCCGATAAGGAATACCACCTTCGCTTCCTCTTCAACGACGGTGAGCATCAAGTCGCCTTCTCTGAGTTCCTTCTTCAATCTGCCAAGCCCACGCCAGCCCCCAAAGACCTCGCCGTCACTTGGGAGGAAAGCGACGACATCATCGTCGCCTCCGCCGAAGGAGTGAGCGCCATTTTCAAGAAATCAAACGGCAGCCTCCTCTCCTATCAAATCGATGGCCAAGACCAACTTGCCGGCCCCCTGCAGCTCAATTGCTGGCGTCCACCTATCAACAACGACGAGGGCGCCAAACTCCCCTTCAAACTCAACCCTTGGTATGATGTCGCCGGCACTGCCAAAGCCAAGAAAGTCGAAACAAAGGGAAACCACGCCCACTTCGACCTCGGCCTCGGAGTCGGCAAAAGCGATGCCACCATCGACTACTACTTCCAAGAGAACGGCCAAATCGAAGTCGTCGTCAACCTCTGGGCTCGCGAGTCGCCCATGCTTCCTCGCTTAGGAATGCAAACCCAACTCCCTGCCGCCCAGAATCAGTGGCATTGGTTTGGCCTCGGACCGCACGAGAACTACATCGACCGCAAGCGCTCCGCCTGGACCGGCATACATGGCGGCATCGTCGAAAAGCTCTTCGACCACTATCTCGATCCTCAAGAATCCAGCAACCGCACCGAGGTCCGCTGGGCCACATTCTCCGGAGCAGGAAAGAGCCTCACCTTCCAAGCCACCAGCGACAAACAGCTTGAGGTATCCGCCTATCCCTATTCTCCGCTTGATATCGAACTCGCCCGCCACCCTATCGATCTTCGCAAAGGAGACAATCAATTCATCAATATCGACTATGGCCAGATGGGCCTCGGTGGCACCAACTCTTGGGGTCAGCTTCCCCTTGAAAAGTATCGCCTCGCAGGCAAGGGAACCTATAAGTATAGCTTCCGAATCACTCCCAACTCGAACTGATGACTCTCCAACCGAATCAACCACTCGCCGACCTCGTCGCGGACGCCAAGTCCCAACTTAAGCACTACTTCGGGAGCGAAGCCAGCCTCGCCGCCGCCGCGCCCGGTCGCGTCAATCTGATTGGCGAGCACATCGACTATTGTGATGGCTTTGTGCTCCCTCTCGCCATCGAACGCTACATCGTCATCGCCGCCACTCCCAACGGCCGTAATGAAGTGCGCCTTCGCTCGGTCGGCCAACCGGAGGCCACCATCTCTCTCGACGAGGAAATCACCCTCGCCGAGCCCAAGTGGGCCAACTACGTGCGAGGGGTCATTCACGGCTTTCAACAACGCGGTCACACCATCCCCGGCTTTGATGCCTGCTTTGTCTCCAGTGTCCCCTCCGGTGGAGGACTCTCCTCTTCCGCGGCCCTCGAGTGCGCCGTCGCCACGCTGTTGGAAGGTCTTCTCGACACCACTCTCGACACCAAGGAAAAAGCTCTTCTCGCCCAAAAGGCCGAACATGACTTTGCCGGTGTCCCCTGCGGCATCATGGACCAATTCGCCTCCGCCTTCGGCAAAAGAGACCAGCTCATCCTCATCGATTGTCAAAACGGTGAACCCGAGCTCGTCCCCTTCACCAATCCTGATCTCGAAATCATCGTCGCCAACACCTGCGTCTCGCACGACCTCTCCGATGGAGGCTACGCCGCCCGCCGCAAGGACACCGAAGACGGCCTCGCCGCCATTGGTAAAAGTAGTTGGCGCGATGCCACCTTGGCTGATGTCGAAGCCGCCAAGGAAGCCATGGGCGATCGTGTCTACCGTCGCTCCCGCCACGTCGTCGGCGAAATCGCACGCACCATCGAAGCCGCCGAAGGTTTCAAAACCGGCGAATACGCCAACATCGGCAAGCTCATGAAGGACTCCCACGATTCCTTGCGCGACGACTTCAACGTCTCCTGTCCCGAACTCGACCTCATGGTCCGCACCGCCGAAGACATCGGCTTTGATGGCGGCGTCCTCGGCAGCCGCATGACCGGAGGCGGCTTTGGCGGCTCCACCGTCACTCTTTGCCTTAAAGACAAAGCGCGCGAAATCGCCACTGCCATGCACGAGCGCTATCTTTCCGAAACCCAGATCACCCCCGAAATCTTCGCCACCCGCCCCGCCCAAGGCGCCCATTTGCTCTAGGACCTTGTGGAGTGCGGTGCTGCGCACCGCTTTGGGCTCGCCCAGAAGTCCGCTCCCTTTCCTACTTCCACCCTCTCCCTTTCTATGCCAATCTCCAAACAATAAAGCAGGAAGATCATCGCTTGGACAAACTCGGACGCTACGCCGTTCGAGGGGTTCTTCTCGTTGGCATTTCCGCTTTCCTCATCGCGCTTTTGTTCAACTTTCAGCTCGTAATGGCATGGATCATGGCCTTCGTCATTCTCGGTCTCCTGGGAGCCAGCGCAAAAATCATGTAAGCACCGAAACCTTGCATCCCAGACTTGCACGTGGTTCGCAGGCTGCTACGAGGGAAGCATGAGCGACAAGGTAGCCATTATGACGTCCGGCGGTGATTCCGCAGGAATGAATCCCGCCATCAAATGCGCCACCGACTATGCCCGCCAGCAGGGCCTAGAACCCTATCTCGTCTACGACGGCCTGCGCGGTCTCATCGACGACAAAATCAAGAAGGCCGAACCCGAGGACGTCTCCGGCATCCTACACCGTGGCGGCACCGTCCTCCGCTCCTCTCGCTCCAAGCGATTCTTCGACTACGAGATGCGCCAAGTCGCCTACAACAACCTGAAGGAAAAAGGGATCGGCAAACTGGTCGTCATTGGCGGCGACGGCTCCTTCAACGCCCTCCATCAATTTCACGCCGACTTCGAGATCCCCTTTGCTGGAGTGCCTGCCACCATCGATAACGACATTCCCGGCACCGACTACTGCCTGGGCGTCGATACCGCTCTCAACGTCATTCTCAATTCCATCGACTCCATTCGCGACACCGCCAGCTCCTTTTCCCGCGCCTTCGTCATCGAGGTTATGGGGCGTCACAGTGGATACCTCGCCATGGTCAGCGCCCTCGCTTGTGGGGCTGAAATCTGTCTCGTCCCCGAGATCGATTACGACCTCGACGTCATGCAAGAACGTTTGCGCGAAGAGAAAGAAAACGGACGCACCTACCTCATTGCCATCGTTGCCGAGGGTGTCAAGATGGGCGACTACCTCACTCGCTGGGTAGGCGACACCCTCAATATGGACGCTCGTCTCACTGTGCTCGGCCACACCCAACGCGGAGGCTCCCCTACTGTGCGCGATCGCATTATGGCCTATCACTTTGCTACCGGCGCCATTGACTCCCTGCAACGAGGAGAAACCAGCCGTATCATGACCTACCGAGACGGACTCTATAGCACCACCAGCGTGCGCGAAGTTGCTGAAGGAAAAGCTGAGATGAGCGAAAAAATCCTCAAACTCTGCAAACCTCTCTGTAGCTAGTAGAGGGCTCTTATGAAGCGGCGGCCTTTACTGCCGCCGAAATCGCTAGGATGCGGTAATAAAAGCCGACTCTCCGACTGGGACGTCTTCTCATCGTCACCTTTTTTAAAAATGACGAAATCGGTCTCCGGTTGGAAGGGCTTATGCGAGCGCTTGCAATGGTTTCGACCCTTCTCCTTCTCGGAGTATCGTCAACCAACGCCCTTGTTCTCGCAAGAAGCGGCAAGCTTGATCCAACTCTTACGGCCCAGGTCAAATCTTGGAAGGAAGGTCTCGACACCAGTGCCATCGTCCTCATCCACACCCCCTTCGGCGTTCCTGCAAGTGGCGTCCTCCTCGAGGGCGGAACCCACATTCTCACCGCAGCCCACGTCACCAATTGTTTGCGACCTGAGCAGCTGAAGAATGGACTCGTCACCTTTCCAAATGCCCAAAACCAGCGTCGCCACTGGAAATCAATTCAACTTCATCCCTCCGGCACCACCGCTCCCTTGCGAAAAATTTGGGACGCAGCCCTCATCGAACTCGACCAACCCATCCCTGCGCACGAAGTCTCCGGTCTCCAAATCTCAACACAACCGATCAATGCTGGCGACCTCATCGCCCTCACTGGATTCGGGCATCGGGGCACAGGGCAACTAGGAGCCATCGAAAGCAGCGGCACCTTCACCATCGGCTTCAATCATTTCGAAAAATCCCTCTCTCCTGGCCAGTGCCTCGACTTCCGGCTCCCTCCAGGCGATTGGCCCATCTGGATCTATCACTTCGATTCTGCCGACACCCTGGGCCCTCACGAAGCCCATTTCGCCTCGGGCGACTCTGGAGGTGCAGGGCTCATCCTCGACCAACAAGGTCGCACTCGTCTCGTCAGTCTCAACTGTGCCCGCCATCGCGGGCATCGCGACCAAGACCATCGGCTCAACGGCAGCTTTGGCGAAGTTGGACTCTCACTCGAAGTGCACGCACTCAGACCATGGCTCAAAGAAATACTTCACAAAACCTCGGACGAACAAATCAAAGAAACTAAAAACAAGCACAAACAATGAAAATGAAATACAGACCCCTCCGACTCATTGGCTTCCCTCTACTTGGACTCAGTAGCGGACTCGCCTTTGGACAAGAAATCGAATCCACCGAAATCAGCGGCGACTCCATGCGTGTCCGTATCAAAGCCCCACAGGTGGAGATCGAGCGCATCAACCCCGATGGAACGACCACCACCGAAGTCACAGCCGATGAACAACAGCGTATCATTGAACTCGACGTTCCCATGGATGATCCGACCAAACTCTTCCGTGCCAAAGTGAAAGTCGGAGACCAAGAGTTTGGATCCACAGTCAAACAACTGATCGAAAAAGGCACCGTACCCGACACTCGGAAAACACGGCCCTCCTCCCTCTCCCTCAATGGCAACGCCCTCACCATCCAATTCCCACCCAACCATTCCGAAGTAGAGGACAACGAATTTTTTCCTCAAGGATTCCCCATTTTCCTCGAAGGACAACGAGTGCAAATGATGCCCACAACCATTCCTGGCGGCTTCTCCGGAACACTCCCTGATGGCGTTTCTCAAAACTTTAAAGAGGAACTCAACACCTCACTCGAACGCCTGCGCAATAATGGCGACGGCACTGTTCCAGTCTATATGGGTCGTCAGCTTACCGGCCATTTCACCGTTCCTACTCAAGCGGACCTCGGTGATAACTTTGACCTCTTTCCCTTCACCAACGGAGGCGATATTCAACCCGTCGTCATACCCGGCGCTCCCATCATGGGCTCCGCCGCCGCAGTCGATCCCGCCAAGTCACTCGTCATCACCGACCTCACTGTAGTGGAGGATCCTGATCGAACCTGGGACGCCTTCACCAACACCGGAACCCCCGGTGGAACATGGACCTTCCAGTTCCTGATGGAGCAGCTTTGCAATCAGCCCATGACCGGACTCGATCCCAAGCTCTTTGCCCGTCGATGGATCGATCACTTTGAAACGACACAAGTGATCAACTTCGACACCGTCCCTCCTCGCGGAGGAGCTGTACAAGCCGACATTATCGAAAAGTGGGAAACCCGTAACATTGCCATGGGACTGGATCCCTTGGACTTACAAAACGCTCCCTTCCGCCTGACAGCCATCGTCAATCGGGTCGACCTTCGCAGCGGCTCTGGCTACACCTCGGGCGATGCTGGCGAAGCGCGCTTTGTCTTCTGCGCCTACGACCTCGATACCGGCGCACACTTACCGATGACGGTCATTTTTGAATACGGTGTCCCCCTTTCAGGCTGTCGCCAAATCAAGCAATGGGCCCAACAATGGCAGGCCTTGACCTCTGACAGCTTGGGCTCCCCCACCTTCAATCCTGCTCTCGAGGACCTGATGCTCTTCGTCTCTCTTGCCAACTCCGATTCTTCCAAACCCAACGGAAGTGCTCTCAACCAACTCCGGAGCAACAACTTCCTCGGTGGCCCTTGGACCATGCGCGAGTGGCAAATCACCGGATCTGGCGTCGCTCCTAACGACCTAACTGAGGTAACTACAAAACAGACCCCCGCTGCCATCAAGAATAACACCACCGACTTGGCCAACTACATCAACACCTTCGAACCAGACATCTTGGCGGGAGCTCACACCGTTCCCCTATCCTTCCCAGGGGCGACTCCCTTCTTGGCAGGAAAGTCAGAAGTCCCACCCTTCGTTTGGAGCGCAACCGGCATCTCTAATAACGATGCTCGTCATTGCTTCTCCCTGAACACTTGTAGTGGCTGCCACGGCGGCGAGGCGGGAGCCTTCAACGCTCCCATTCCCCCCTTCGTCCCAGCGACTACTGGTTCCATTGGATTTGTTCATATTAGCGAACGCGACCAAGGCTCTGAATCTCACCTCTCCGGGTTCCTTACCGGTTCAGGAATGCCCATTAACGATCCGGTTCCCCCCTTCGTGCCTCGCACCTTCGATGACTTGACCCGCCGAGCAGCGGACCTCGACTTCGCAGCCAATATGCCCTGCCTCATGCTGGCTCTTGCCCCTCCCATGGTCGCATCCCACTAAAAACCCTGTCCACCATGTCCCCCAAAAGCCCCTGTCGCTGGCGAGCGGCGGGGGTTTTTCTTTAGATCTAAGGGAGCACCCGAATTCTCAGGTTACGAAAATCGATAGGCGAACCCTCGGACTCCAAACAAATCTGACCGCTTGCTGGGCTCGCTTGGTTTCCGCCCGACACCTCCTTACCATTCACCCAAAGACGAACATCTCCATTAAGACAGCGGATATAATAGTGGTTCCACTCCCCATGAGGTCTCGTGGTTTCAGCCGTCGGAAAGGAGCGACTCCCATTAGGCGAAAGCGGAGGAAACGGAGTCAACTTGGCCTCTCCAACCGCAAAGACGTCCCCGTGACAAGTGAACCAGGTCGCAACCTTCCCCTTTTTCTCGTAATTCGTCTTGTAGGCTAAATCGAGCACTTGAACCTCGATTCCAGCAGGCAATAGTCGCTTATCATCTCCCTCTTTCATTGCTGTTAGAATCTCCGGAATTCCCCATACAAAGACTCCAGAATTCCCAGCCGGCTTATGGTGCTTCCATTCCAGTGAGAGTTCGAAATTCGTAAAAACCTCCTGAGTTGCAATCACACCTACAGGTTGACCTGAACAGGAGGCATTATTCCCCTCCCATTTCCAAGTATCCTCTTTGCAATTGATGTTGACAAAGTCTTTGCTCGTTAGGTCAGCCCAGCCTGCACCAGTGCCGTCAATCTGAGCCACCGGCTTTTCATCCGCACCCAAAAATGAAGCGAAAAGGACGAACAATAAAATGCTGCGCATGAGACTATCATGCAGAAGAGAAAAAATTTAGCGAACTTTTCGCACTAAACCCCAATCGGGTGCCAAGTCGTCTTGGTCTCTTGGAGGTCGAGAATGTGATAGGGACTTGCCGCCAAGGGACGATCCGAATGCTTCACCACCCTTTTAAGGTTTTCAGCAGACTCAAGCTCAACAGCCTTGATCGCCGCCTTATCACCACTGCAAAGAACGACCCCGTTAATGTCCATGTGACTGGCGAATGCGACCTGTAACTCATCGCGCTTACCGGTCAGAATATTCACCACCCCACCTGGCACGTCGGATGTCGCGAGAACCTCTGCAAACGAAATCGCAGTGAGAGGAAACTTTTCGGACGCAAGTAATATCACGCTGTTTCCACCCACAATGGCGGGAGCAAGAACAGAGACAAGTCCCAAGAGACCCGAACGATTCGGCGCAATCATTCCAACAACGCCCATCGGCTCCGGAACAGAAAAGTTAAAATGCGAACTCGCTACCGGATTCACGCTAGAGAAGAGCGCGCTGTATTTATCACTCCAGCCCGCATAGTGCACTAAAAGGTCAATAGCTTCGCTAACCTCTTTCGCTGCCGCCGCTTCGTCTAAGCCCTGTGCTACCAGCTCATCCACAAACTGAGAGCCACGACCATCCAGAACCTCTGCGATCCGATAAAGAATCTGCCCCTTCAGATATGCTGAAGCTCCCGCCCATCCGCACTGAGCAGAGCGAGCAGCTACCACCGAATTTCGTAAGTCCTTTTTACTTCCCCAAGAGACATTCGCCAGGAATTCCCCATCACCACCTGCAAACTCGATAAATCGGCCCGATTCCGTACGAGGAAATTTGCCACCAATAAAGAGTTTGTAGGTCTTCTTAACACCAAGTCGGGAGGTCATGGAAGAAGTCTATCACGTCTCCGGAAAAAGGTAGAGCGAGATTTCCACCAGAATCCTCCGGAGCGTCGACTTTAGTCAAATGACACTGCGTTAAGGACTAGCATCATAGAAAAAACCAGATCCCCAAAAGTCCCCAGGCTAAAAACGTAGTCGCAGCGCAAAACTTCAACTCTGATTTTTTATTCACCAGAGAGAAAAGGTTCGCGAGGAATTTTTTCTATCCTCAAACCTGCAAGACAAAAACCCACAGTCCCGTCGGTGAATGGTAAGTGACAAGTTCTCTCCCTCTCGCAATTTTCGGCTGTTTGATTTTGGCCTCCGCAACGCTCATGGCTCTTCGGAAGGCCGAAAATCCTACGAGCTCCGAAGAGAACGATACCAACCTCATTCTGAATACCTCGTCCAGTTCTCGCAAAGTGGAGATGCAACGTGAAAAGTTCACCGCAACCAAGTCTTCCAACTCTGTGAGTAAGTTTCACCATCCACTCGTGAACCGGCGCATCGAGTTGGCAAAAGAGCGCGATAGGAATGCGAAAGAAGGCCTTGGTCCGAAGCATCCTGTCATGCTCCAATTATCAAAAGAAATCGAGAAGCTGAACCGAGATATCAAACGTTTACCCTGACTCTCTACGACCAAATACGCGTTGCCACAAAAAACGGCCTCTCCGAAGAGAGACCGTTCCTGCGTGTGTTGCTGAAATTCTTAAAGAACTAGTAACGGTAAGTCTCGCCCTTGAACGGACCTTCGGGCTTCACGCCGATGTAGTCCGCTTGCTTCTCGGAAAGAACGGTCAGCTTACAACCAATCTTCTCCAAGTGGAGACGTGCCACTTCTTCGTCGAGGTGCTTAGGAAGCACTTCCACTCCGATTTCGCGGGTCTCGCGAGTCTTCCAAAGCTCGATTTGTGCGAGGACTTGGTTAGTGAAGCTGTTAGACATCACGAAGCTAGGGTGACCTGTGCCGCAACCAAGGTTCACTAGACGGCCTTCGGCGAGCATGTAAATGCTGTTTCCGCTTGGGAAAGTATACTTGTCGACCTGAGGCTTGATGTTGGTGTGAACCACATCCTTCGCGTTCTCAAGCTTCTCCATCTGAATCTCGTTGTCGAAGTGACCAATGTTACAAACGATCGCCTGGTCCTTCATCTTCTCCATGTGCTCGAAGCGGATGATGTCGTAGTTACCAGTAGTGGTGACGTAGATGTCACCCCAACCAAGAGTGTCCTCAATAGTGAGAACGCGGAAGCCTTCCATCGCCGCTTGCAGCGCGCAAATGGGGTCCACCTCGGTCACGACTACCTGAGCGCCTTGGGCACGAAGTGCTTGGGCACAACCTTTGCCGACATCACCGTATCCACAGACCACACCGACCTTACCGGAAATCATCACGTCAGTCGCACGCTTGATGCCGTCGACGAGGGACTCGCGGCAACCGTAGAGGTTGTCGAATTTTGACTTGGTCACAGAGTCGTTCACGTTGATCGCAGGAACCATCAACTTACCCTCTTCATGCATCTTGTAGAGGCGGTGAACACCAGTGGTGGTCTCCTCGGAGACACCTTTGAGCTCTTTCATGAACTCGGTGAACACGCCTGGACGGTCCTTGTGAATCTGCTTAAGAAGGTCCTTGATGACTCCCTCTTCCTGAGAAGAAGCAGGCTCGTTGACCCAATCGGATCCATTCTCAAGCTCAACCCCTTTGTGGAGAAGAAGAGTCGCGTCGCCGCCATCGTCCACAATCATCTGCGGTCCCAAACCTCCTGGGAACTGAAGCGCCTGCCATGTGCACCACCAGTATTCCTCCAGAGTCTCGCCCTTCCAGGCAAAGACAGGAGTGCCACCTGCAGCAATCACTGCCGCGGCGTGGTCCTGAGTTGAGAAAATGTTACAAGAACACCAGCGCACATCGGCACCGACTTTCTTCAACGCTTCAATCAAAACTGCCGTCTGAATGGTCATGTGCAATGAACCCATGACGCGGACACCTTTAAGAGGAGCATCGGCACCATACTTTTCTGCAATCTGCATCAAGCCGGGCATCTCATGCTCCGCGATGTCAATCTCCTTACGGCCAAAATCGGCCAATCCAATGTCTTTTACTTTATAGTCTTCGCTCATCTGTAAATTTAGTTTTTAAGTTTTTCGTTCTGAAATTGAGGAGGATTAGGCTCCAACTGCTGACTTAAGGTCCGCAACCTTGTTCTTCTCTTCCCAAGGAAGTCCGGCGTCCTCACGACCAAAGTGGCCATAGTTAGTGGACTTACCGTAGATAGGACGGAGAAGATCAAGCTGAGAAACGATATCCGCAGGCTTGAAGGAGAAGACCTCGCTCACCGCTTTTTCGATAGCCTCTTCAGAAACAGTGCCGGTTCCGAAGGTATCGACATTGAGGCTGACGGGATGGGGATATCCAATCGCATAAGCAGTCTGAAGCTCGCATTGGGTCGCGAGACCAGCAGCGACGATATTCTTAGCAACCCAGCGGCACATGTAAGCGGCTGAGCGGTCTACCTTGGAAGGGTCTTTACCAGAGAAAGCACCACCACCGTGACGGCCCATGCCTCCGTAGGTATCAACGATAATCTTACGACCTGTTAGACCGGCATCACCTTCGGGTCCACCAATGATGAAAAGACCAGTAGGATTGATAAGGAGTTCGGTGTCGTCGGTGAGAAGCTCTTGAGGAAGCACCTTGTCGATGAGGTCGCGCTTGAGAAGCTCACGAATTTCAGGAGTAGTGATTTCGGCCGCGTGCATGGTGGAAACGACCACTGCAGTGATGCGGTTAGGCTTGCCGTCAACATACTCGATAGAAACCTGAGTCTTGGAGTCGGGACGCAACCAAGTATGCGTCTTATCCTTACGAAGGTTGGTCAAAGCCTCACCCAACTTGTGGGAATAGAGGACTGGAGCAGGCATCAACTCGGGAGTCTCAGCATTAGCGTAACCAAACATGATTCCCTGGTCACCAGCACCCTGCTCAGCAGTGTCCTTGTTGTCAGCAGCAGCCGCGTCAACTCCCTGCGCAATATCAGGAGACTGACGGCCCAGAAGGTTCATGAAAAGGGCACCCTTCTCGAACTTACAATCGTAAGAATATGGAGTTCCCTCCGCGTAATCCTCGTCGTAACCAATTTCTTTAATGGTGTTCTTCACAACAGCGCCGTAGTCAAACTCAGCAGAAGTCGTAATTTCACCGGCAAGGCCAACCACATTGTCCTTTACGAAGGTTTCACAAGCGACACGACTGGCAGAGTCCTGCGCCAAACAGGCGTCGAGAACTGCATCAGAAACTGTATCACACACTTTGTCTGGGTGACCCTCAGTCACCGATTCGGAGGAAAAAATAAACGTCTTGGCCATAACTCAATAATTTTGATATCAACGAATCGCGATTCGTTGATGCAACGATTAAGCCGATTTTGTCATGCAGTCAATACTTAACTCTCTTAAACTTCTCGCTGATCCAACTCGGCTGCGATTATTGCTCTTGTTATCCCGGGAACAACTATCGGTGGCCGAGCTCCAAGAAATCCTCGCCATGGGCCAGTCTCGAATTTCGACTCAACTCGCTCAACTTAAGAAGTCTGCGCTCATCACCGATACTCGATCTGGCAAGAGTAACATCTACCACGCAACCATTCCTCGCGAGCTCCAAGCCATTGCTGAAAAAGCGGCCAAGGAACTCCCCGAACACAAGTCCGATCTGCAGACCCTCAAGCATATTCTGCGTAAGCGCAAAGACACCACTCGAGCCTACTTCGACCAACTCGCAGGAAAATTCGGGAAACACTATGTCCCCGGCCGTTCTTGGAAGTCACTCGCCGAAGCCCTTCTCAAGATTCACTCCTTCAACGTCGTCGCCGACCTCGGCGCTGGTGAAGGAACCGCAGCCCAGCTCTTTGCCCAAAGCGCCCAACACGTCATTGCCATCGACAACTCCCCCAAGATGGTCGAGTTCGGCAAAGAACTCGCAAAGAAGCACCAACTCCCCAACCTCGACTTTCGCCTCGGGGAGATAGAAAAAATTCCCATCGACGAAAACAGTGTCGACCTCGCCCTCTTCTCACAAGCTCTTCACCACGCACAAAATCCCGCTACCGCTCTTGCCGAAGCCTATCGCATTCTCAAGCCCGGTGGCACCCTCGTCGTCCTCGACCTACTCCAACATAGCTTCGAACAAGCCCGTGAACTCTATTACGATGTTCACTTGGGATTCTCTGAAATTCACCTTGGCGAACTTTTAGAAGGAGCCGGTTTCTCAGAAACATCTACCACCATTGTCGACCGCGAAGAGCAGCCACCTCACTTTCAAACCTTGCTCGCCATCGCCCGCAAGAACTAGCTCTACAACGACACCGCCACGCAAAAGAACTGCGCACCGGAAGCCACCGTAATCTCATAGCGATGCTCAGTCAGCTCCGCCTCACTATCAGAAACCACCACTGTCCATTCTGAGACCGGTGTCTCTAGACTTGAAGAAGTCAGCACCTGATAACTCTTTCCTGCCAACCCGTTCCAGCAAAGATCGACTACCCCAGCGCTGCCCCCGGCCTCCATCCATGCTTGCAAATAGGAAGAAGCATCGGTCGGATCCGTTCCAGCAATCCACTCCGAGTAATCGTCCGAACCATCGCCGTCCCAGTCCTGTCCTGTAGCGCCTTGGGTCTCCGTCACATTGCCAAAATATTGCATCTCCCAAGCATCCGGCACCGCATCACCATCCTCAGTCACGACTGCAAAGGAGGTCGCAGCCAACCCCTCGTTCTGATTGCCTGATTGGTCGCGCGTCATCACCGCATACTGATAACTTGTCGCCGGTTGCAATCCTGTGTCCCGATAAAAAGCACTCGTCTGCCATCCACTATCATGGCTTCCATCTGGCACGCTCAAATTCGAAAAATAATACTCCACCCCCCGAGGGTCGTAGGCCGTCTGAGCCGTCATCACGGCCATGCTCTCACTCTCTGCAGCAGGCACCACCGCCCACTCCGCTGTTACCGGAACAGGAGGAGCCACATCCATAAAGGCCCACACCACATTATGATCCGAAAGCAAACCCGATTGATATACTCCCGAACTCGCAAAAAAATCCTGCCCCGTGATGTGGTCTCGACCGTTGCTTCGGCGCGCTCGAGTTGGAACAATCTCCACCACATCATCTTGAAAAATATTGTAATCCCCTAACAAAACCATGCGCCTTCCCTCACTCAAAGAATTGAGGCTCATCCGATTCAAGGCGTAGTCACGAAACTTGACCATCCCCGCCTTCTCAGACGCGAAATCATCGTCGTTGAAATTGTAAGTATTGTGGTAGTGAAAAATATCGTAGGGAACTCCTCCAGCCTCAATGGTCACATGATGAGCATATCGTTCCCATCTATCGCCCCCGGGGTCGATTTGGATCAACTGCTCATGCGTTTGCGTGAAAGGATATTTCGACAAGATTGCTATCGAAGTTTGCTGCTGTGACTCCCACGGCCAAATAAAACCCGTCGTCGTATTCACTGTCTGAATTGTATAAGGATAGTCAGGAAAAAGACCTTTCAGAGTAGTCCAGTTCGCACCCACATCCACCTCTTGAAGGCAAAGCACATCTTCATTCTGCATCAACGTCTCGCGGAAAGCGGTGATGTTGGAAACCAAGTCCCCCTCCCCATTCGGCCCCTTTCCCCCATGGATGTTATAGGTCAGAATCCGAAAGTCTGTCGTCTCTCCTGTAATCGCGAGATTATCGATTCCCAGCGCTTGTGTCGGATTACTCGCCGTATCTACCTGCAACCGAAACCTCGCCGTTTGGCCCGGCCCCAAGACCCGATCCGCCAATCCCGACAAATCCACCTCCACATCCTCATAGTCACTCAGTAATCCCAAGCCATTGTGAATCGAAAGCCATGACTCTATGAGCGTATTGTTGCCCACAGCAAGGTCACCCTGGTCATAGTAAAGATGGAGATTTCGAGGCGAATTATTGTTAATGCTCGCAAAATCAAAAAGGATACGACTCAAAGTCACGCTGCCCGTGCTCCCATTCTCTAACAAAAAGAAGAGTGCTCCACTATCAGTCCGCATGCTCATAGAGCCATCCGTCACAATCGGCCCAACGGAGACACTGCCTCCATACTGACCATCGGTAGAACTCCATCCCGACCGACTGCCATTACCACCATACAACTTGCCAGATATTCGATTAAAGTCGCTAAACGCGTCCTTAGCGCTGTTGAGAAAACGGTGCCTATTGCTTGCATCAAACTCATGCCAGCCCACCAACACCTCCTCCACAGCAACTAACGGGTGGGTCAGAGCGGAGGACACCGCTAGCAAGCTAAGAATACAATTTCGAACAGAAGTCATGAGAAGGGCCAAGGCTAACACCGAACTTGGGCCTTATCAAACAAGCTACTGAGCGTCTTTATTTACAGCTGACTGCTCAGATTTACCCAGTAATCGAAAAGAGATATCCGAACCCACAGGCCCAGTCACCTCAAAGTCTGGCGCCCTCTTCGAAATTACAGCGCCCAGCCGAAAAGGGTGCAGCCCTTTAGCCAGCTTCACCGTCGCTTCTCTACTTCCTCCAATCTGTTTCGGAATATCGGAATCCAGCACTAAACAATCATGGAGATGAAAGACCGCTTCCCCCTGCTCCCCCAATCGAAAAACAAAATCCCCCTCCACAGCAACTTCGATAAGACCGCTGAACCAAACCGCCCCCGCCTCTTCGGTCACGAATTGAAGGTTCGAGACTACCTCTCCCTCACCCTCTTTCAAGCGAGGCACCCAGGGAAACTCCCCTGCCATAAATTGCCGATTGAGCCCCTTCTTGGTCTCGCAAGGTGCCATCGCAGGAATCGGCAACGTATCATAGGGACGTTTGGCGTTCTTCGAGGGCCGGCGCAATCGCAACACCCTTTCCTGCATCTTCCTCTGCAATGCTTTGAACTGCGGACTCGAATCAGCCAAGTCCACTTTCTCGCGCTCATCCTCCTCGATATCAAAAATCTGAAAATACTCATCAGCCTTTTTTAGGTTCCTACGAATCCCCTTATAGCCATCTAAGAATATTACCTGCTGCTCGCCACGCTTCTGACCCTGATACTTTGGCAGAAAGTCCTCATAACTCGGCGTCCTCGAACCATTACTATATTCGACATAAACCGTACTCTCAGCCCTCTTTCCCTGACCAGTCAACGCAGGCAAAAGAGAAACCCCATCTGCCTGTGCCGGAAGAGGCATTCCCGCTGCCGCCAGGAATGTGGTCATCCAATCATGGAACTGCGAAGGCGAACGGTCCACCTGCCCCGCCGGAATCGACTTTGGCCAACGCGCCAAGGCAGGCATCCGAATCCCCCCTTCTAAGACATCACGCTTAATGCCATTGAGCGGTCCATAGGCCTGAAAGCGGCTCGCATCATAATCGCCCTCCGCCAAATAATGAACATCATGAGGGCCGTTATCACTCGTGAAGACCACCAGCGTCTCCTCATCGACTTCAAGATCCTTGAGAAGCTGAATCAAATCTCCCACGTGATCATCAATTCTGCGAATCATCCCCGCCTGCCTCTTCTCAGACTCATTCCAGTCCGCATTATCATGTTCCGGATGCATCCAAGAATCCACCTTACCCACGGCCGTATTAATCATCTTTCCCGGTTCACCCAACCACTGCAGCCCACCTTCTAATCCACCCCCCTCGGGATAGGCGCTCGTTGGGTATTGCAAAGCGGCGTGCGGTGTGTCGTAGGCCAAGTACAAGAAGAAAGGCTGCTCCGGATTTTCCCGCAGCCCATCAACAATCCATTTCTTGGCATAGGCCGTAAAAAGGTCAGAGGTAAAACACTTCGCCAACGAACCCGATATCTCCTCCTCATTGTGCCACAGTTCCTTCTTCGAGCGATGGCCCTCGCTATTTCCCAACGGCCACTTGTGTGCCGGATAGTGCAAATGCCCATCCGCGTGACGAACGTATCCGAGGAAGTCATCAAAACCACGCTTAGTAGGATAGGCCGGCCACTCACGTGGCGACTTTCCCTTGCCCTGCAAACCATACTTCCCCACCAGCGCAGTCCGGTAGCCACCAGCTTTCAGAGTGCTCGCAATAGTATGATCATCTGGCAGCGCCTTATCGAACTGATTGTTCCGAATCCCACAATGCCCCTGATGAAACCCTGTTAGAAACGAAGCTCGCGATGGCGCACAGACTGGAGCCGGACAGTAATGCCTCGTCATCAAGACCCCCTCCGCCGCCATCTGATCGAGATGAGGCGTATGATGCTTCTTCTCTCCATCTCGCTCTTTCTGCCAAGTTACCCCGAGGTCGCCGTATCCCAAGTCATCACAAAGAATAAAGATAATGTTAGGAGCCGCCCCCATGGGCCCAACAGCCTGAAGCACCGCGCAGAGGAATATTCCGAGAGTTTGTCGCATAGCCCAACCTAATAGGCGGCCCCTTCAGGATGCGAACCCAAAACGCAAAGGTGAGTTTTTATAGCGACTCCCAAGAGCCCCCCAGAACATTGACGTGCTTCGAGAGTTGGTATAAGTGAATTCCTGTCAGGCAAACCCAAGGCCTGCCAGAACGCGCTCATAGCTCAGCTGGATAGAGCAACGGACTTCTAATCCGTAGGTCGCAGGTTCGAATCCTGCTGGGCGTGCCACTCCTTTTTCTTGGCGACCGCTGCTTGTAAAAAGCACGATTCCAGAACCAAAAAATACGGGCCACCGTCAAAAGGACAGTGACCCGTAGGGAAAAAAGTAAATCAAGAGAAAAGCTAGGGGGTCTCCACAACTTGGAAGAACTTTTTAGAAGCCGCAGCTTCTCCCAAGGTCATAGTTGAACCATCACCAACCATGGGTCCTCCCAGGTCAGTGAAGGTCATCAAGTCCGCAGAAGACTTGACCTGATAACTTGCTCCAACCGCTGTTGGCCAAGAGAGGACCACTCCATCTCCAGGAGTCGCGGGTAAGTCCTGCAGGAAGGTCGAGGTTTCGCCAACCAAGGAAACCTCATCCACACGAAAAGAGCCAGATCGACCAGCCACAGCACCAGTGCCGCAGATGATTTCAATCAGCACAGCGTCGGCTCCTGCTGGAACCACAAGTCCAGGGTTCGTAATCTCCGTCCACTGTCCGATTGCCAAGTCGTCGAAATTCACTGTAAGCTCATTCACGACAACGCTCGTTGCTTCCACGAGCCACTTGATGGAATAGAAGAACTCAGCTTCCACCCGAGACTCACCATAGGCTTGGAACGAAAAATCATAAGAGCCTCCCGCAACAACTGGAGAGTTCAGCTGATTCATAATGGAACTTTTGGGATCGGTGCCCGTTCCGGTGTCGGCGGCTAACCTGACAAACCAGTCGCCTGCAAAGGCCAAAGCCGCATCCTCCACATCAACCGGAGGCTGATGATTGGCGGGAGCATTGTTGATATATTCCCAGACGTTTCCAATCTCAAGACCTCCATCACGCACGATCTCTGCGGTGTCGACCATATACTCTTGCACACGATAGAATGCGGCACCGTCCTCATCAAAGACGGAAGAAATAGCATCGCCAGCAATACGTGGTCCTAGGTCAGTCCAGTTCGTGTTGTCGTCCGACGCCTGAGGCTGATAAGAATTAACAGCGCTGGTGGGCGTCCAAGAGACAACCGTGCCTTGGTCAATACAGACGGCGAACGGGTCTAACCCTGGGCGAACGATACTCACATTATCGAAAGCCATGACCGATCCTCCTGGACGGAGACCGAACTTAGATTGCGTAGGACCAGCTGGAACCGTTAGTTCCACAGAATAGGTCTCCCACGTCGAGCCATTACCTATCACATCAAAGATATCATCAATGACAAAGCCTGCAGGTCCTTCCAAGCGGTAACCTCCGCCCCATGCGCCTGTAATAAGCTTAATGTCCATTTGCAACATGTAGGTGTCGCCAGGAGCGAGACCAAGAGAAGCAAATGTGACCTCGCTGTTATTAAAGGCATACAATACTGCGAATTCCGCAGTTCCGTCTAAGACCACATGGCCATCCGGATTTCCTCCGGTGGTATTATACACTGGGGTGCCTTGTACCGTTCCCCAGCCAACCCCGTTCGGGACTTCGAAGCCGCCATTCTCGATTTGAGAAGCTACGAATGGCGGCGGCACGACGGCGGTGTTGTCAACTTGGATATTATCAAATCCTACAATCTCATTCTGGCTGCCACTCAACAACGGGACGACCTTGATTCGAGTCGCCGCTGCATCGATGGTGTAGTCATAATCATAAGTTGCCCAAGAGGTCGTGGTCGCAAAATTTTGGTCGGTGCTGTCCGAAATATATCCCGTTTCAGACCAGCTCTCTAACTTGATTCCAGCCATGGTGCCACCAGCTCCAAAATCAATCATGTCGAGACTGAAGGTATAGGTCTCTCCCGCAGTAAGTCCAAGAGTGGACAGCTCGATCCCTCCGCCAGTGGCAGGATTGGGTCCGCTACCACCTTCAGAAACAAGAACGCCGCCCCAAGATCCCGCAGTGTTATCAATTTTTCCATAGCCGCCGGGATTTCCGCCGCTTGTCTCGTAGGTAATGATGGTGGACCCGCCGCCCTCGACACTAGACTCAGCTTGAGTCCAATCCTCGCCGCCTGGAGTTGAAAAATCCCCGTTGGGAACGAGGATAGGTGCTGCTTGTGCACCGATAGCTCCGCTCAAAAGCAAAGCAAAAGACAGGGTTCGGATTCTTGATTTCATGGTTCTATTCTTGTGTTACTTGGATTTATTGGCCGTTGGAAAGGTCTCAATTCCCCCTTTCGGGGTAATGCAACTTTATGTAATCTTACACCTTTTAGCCTAAGAGCAAGAACAAAGATCATTTAGAGAGAAGCAGAAAAAATTTCTTGCCGCGGGGAGCATCATGAGAGAATGTGCATAAAGTTACAGTCGAGAACTTTGGTTGAGCATTATGCTGACTGAGGGGAGATACTGCTCAACATACTGGTTCTTAGTTTTCTCCCGCTACACGGCATGCAGTAGGGTGCACTCTCTGAGCTTACTGAGCCGGTCCGCCTCTCAAGCCTATGCTTCCCAATAAAGACAAGACCAAACTATCAAAAAAGCCATGAAAGCCATGAAATACTGCCGCGGCCTAACCCTTTTTTTGGGGACCGTTGCCAGCGCCCACGCCGCCCCCATCCTCGTTCCCAACGGAGACTTCGAAAACGCCTCTGGCCCCGAAACCTTTTGGCAGGAGAACAACGGCGACGGGACCTTCTTCTATGATTATCTCACTGCTGACGGAAACCCCGATGGCCAAGTGATCATTTCCAACACCGACGGTGCTGGATTCGGCCTTCTTATTGCCAATCAGGACCAAGCGATGACTTTGGGAAGCTTGGGCCTAGCTGCGGGACAAACATACAGCTTCCAACAGGACATGCAGTTCGATCCTCTAGCGGGCTCTTCTGAGATGGTTCAAATCGGGGGCCTCAAGGTCGAGTTCTACGACGGCACACGTCTTTGCGGATCCACCGGTGACCTTTACCCTGACCTTATCGGAGACGGCTCCACTTGGGAAACTTACAGCTTCGAGGTCCACGTTCCAGCCTACGCCGATGGTGTTAAGGTCATTTTGCTTTGGGGTGCAGGCTCTGCCGTCGCCTTTGACAATGTTCAAATTGAACAAATCCCTTTGGCGCCTATCACCACCGTTCCCAACGGTGACTTTGAGATTATCGATGGTGACTCTTGGGGCCTCAATGACGACGGTGGAGCCACACCTGTCACCTTCCCAGCCACCGGCGGCAATGGCGGCGGAGGCTATGCCGAGATTGATGCCTCCACCGGTAGCTTCGGCGTTCTCATTTCACTCTCTGATCAGCCCATTCCCATCGCAGGCCTCGGTCTCGTTGCGGGCCAGGCCTACAACTTCCAACAAGACATGAACCTCTTCTCCGGCTCAGATATTGGAGGATTGAAAGTAGAATTCTTCACCGGCAGTGACCAGCACAGCACAACCGGTAATCTTTACCCTACTTCGAATAGTGGCAACGTCTGGGCCACCTATGATTTTCCCATTCAGATTCCGCCCAACGTCAGCGGAATCAAAGTCATACCTCTTTGGGGTCCCAACTCAGTCGTCGGATACGACAATATTACTATCGGCGGGACCACCACCACTCCACCAATCATTGATATTCCTAACGGCGACTTCTCAGCGGGAGATGCCAACTGGATCACCGCAGGAGAGCCCGACACCATCTTTAGCTATCCCTCCACCGGAGGAAACAGCGGTGGCTACGCCCTTCTAGAGAATGATGGCAACGGATTTGGAGTCCTTGTCGCAAACGAAGGCTCCTCTATCCCCCTTGGTAGGCTCGGTCTCTCGCCCAGCACCTCTTACACCTTCAGCATGGACACCTACCGCAACTCTGGTTCGGAAGTCGGAAAGCTGAAAATCGAATTCTTCGGCTGCGGAGTCTTTCTCGGTGACTCTGGAGATATCGCCGCCTCAACTGTCACAGGGGCGTGGACCACCGATGATTTCATCGTTTCTCTCCCTTCCAACGCCGATGCTCTTCGTGTTGTTCCAGTTGCCGGAATCGGTTCCGCCATTCGCTTTGACAATATCACGGTAGACAACACTCCGGTTGTTGCTCCCCTCATCCCAAATCTTGACTTTGAGCAAGGCGGTGCGAGCTGGTCCTTTTTCCAAGGCGGGCCAACTGTGAGCTACCCAGCAGCGGATGGCAATCCAGATGGATACGGGCGCATTGATGCCACTGCCGGTGGGTGGGGGGTTCTCGTCCCGAATTCCAACAATCCAGTTCTTCTCGCTGATCTTGGCCTGACAGCGGGAACGAACATTGACGTAAATATTGACATGAGAATCATCAGTGGCGCGAACATCGGAAAAGTGAAAATTGAATACTATTCTGGCACTGTAGGCGGACAGCCCACTGACCAAACTGTCGAGGCTCCTCCCACTCTCATCAATGGAGGAACAGATTGGGAGACCTATTCATACACCAATCTTTTTGTTCCAGAAACTATCAGTTCCGGTGGAGTGGTTGATGCCATCAAAATTGTTCTGGTCCATGGTGACGACTCGGTTGTTGGCTATGACAACGTCGAAATCGTCATCCCCAATGGGACAGCAGCAGTTACCATCACCGACTGCGGCTTTGATTCCAGTGGCAACTTCTACATTGATGTAGAAGAAGGGGTCTCGGGGCTTCGGGTCACCACTTCCACCGATCTAAACGCCGCCTTCACCACAGTCACCGGCGCCACCAACAATGGAGCTAACCGTTTCACTATTCCCCCCGGCCTTCTCGACGGCAATAGTGATGGTGCAGACTTCTTCCGCGTCGAAACCCTGCCTTAGCATATTCTCAAGAATTTCCCGGCAATCCAACAGAGACGGCAGCCTCCCGAGTGGGAGCTGCCGTTTCTCTTTTTCAGGACCGATGAAGTTGATGACCTCGGAGAGCAAAGACCAAATCTTTTGCAGCCACTTTGCCAAAATCATTATAACGCAACCTCTGCGAGCCCCTTCTGTTAACAAAAACAGAACACAGCCTGACGATTTCATTCAAAACTCTTCCGAAATCGTTCATGACATTTCGTTCTTCATCCTCTAGCTTCCCCTTCCCACAAGCGACATGATCACCAAACGCCTCACAACCGAATCCATTCTTGCCAAGCTCCAGGCAAAAATCGCCGCCCGCAAGCCTATCATGATTTCCTCTGCAGGAAGCGGGCTCGTCGCCAAGCTTCTTGAAAAAGAAGGCACCGACTGCGTCAACACTTTCTCAGGAGCCCGTCTCCGTGCCAACGGCATGGGCACCATGGCCATGATGTGGCCCATCCTCGACTCCAACAAGCAGACTCTGCAATACACGCGCGAGGACATCATGCCTGCTCTCAATGGCGACGCTTTCGTCTGTGCGTGCTTGAACGCGAACGACCCCCTCAAGGACATGCGCATGGTTCTCCAAGAATGCCTCGACATGGGCGTCCAAGCGGTCTCTAACATCGGACCCTCCATTTCTTACGTCGATCACGACTCTGAAATCTTCAAGGTGATGACCTCTGCGGGCATCACTCTCCAAAACGAAATCGACATGCTCATCCTCGCCAAAGAAGAGATGAACATGGTTTCTGTGGGCCTCGCCTTCACCGAAGAGGACTCCTACGAAATGTGCGAGAAAGCAAAGCCCCATATCTTCTGCTACCACGCCGGAACCACCAAAGGCGGCATCAAGGGCTACGACAACGGCATGACCATCGAGGAAACTGCCGCCCAGACCGAGAAGGTTTATCAAAAGTGCCGCGAGCTTTCTCCTGACACTATCCTCGTCGCCCACGGCGCTGCCATGGAGAATCCACCGGACGCCCAGTACATGCTCGACAACACCAGCGGCCACGGCTTCTGGACCGGCTCTTCCACTGAGCGCCTTCCTATCGAGCGCGCCGTCACTGCAGCCGCAAAGGAGTTCGCTGAACTCACCTTCAACGACTAATTCCTCATGAAAAAAGTCGCAATCTTAGCAACTCTGGACACGAAAGCCGATGAAGCAGCTTTCATGCGGAGTGAAATCGAAGCTCTCGGAGGTGAAGCCCTCATCATCGACCTAGGACTCGTTGGTTCATCGGACCTCAAAGCCGACGTTTCCAAGGAGGAAGTCATCGCTGCCGGCGGGAGCACCTTGGAAGAACTCCTGGTGAAGCCCAGCCGAGACGAAGCCACTCCCTTCATCATCGCGGGAGCAACCAAGATTCTGCAGCAGCTCAATGAAGAGGGCAAAGTCCACGCCGCAGTCACTCTCGGCGGAACCCAAGGCACCTCCATGTGTGCACCCATCCTTCAAGCCATGCCTTATGGCTTTCCGAAGGTGATGCTCTCCACCGCAGCCTCCGGCGACACCTCCCCCTTCGTCGGCATCAAGGACATCACCATGATGTTTGCCGTTTCCGATATTCTCGGCTTGAACGTTTTCTCCCGCAAAATCCTCGCTAACGCCGCTGCCGCCGCTTGGGGAATGGCCCAAAGCGAGCGCTGCATTACCAAATCCACCGCCAAGGGAGTGATTGGCATGTCCAACTTGGGCGTGATTACCAAAGGCGCGATGCATGCCATCGAACTCTTCGAAAAAGCGGGCTACGAAGTCATCACCTTCCACGCCATTGGAGCCGGTGGCCGCGCCATGGAGCAGATGATGAAAGAAGGAATCATCACCGCCGTCTTCGACTACGCCCTCGGCGAACTTGCCGACGGCGTTTGGGGAGTTCTTCGCGATGCAGGCCCAGAGCGCCTCACTGTTGCCGGCAAACTCGGTCTCCCTCAGGTCATTTGTCCTGGCGGCTCCGAGCACCTCGGCATTCTCACCGAACCCCATCAGGTTCCAGAAGAATGGAAAAACAACCTCATCACTTGGCACGCTCCCGTCGTCTTCGTTCCTCGCCTCAACGCAGAAGAACAAGACCGCGTAGCAAAAGTGATTGGCGAGCGCTTGCAATACTCCACCAAAGACACCGTGTTCCTTATGCCCCTCAAGGGAGTGAGCAGCTACTCCGCAGAAGGCGGCGAGCTCTACAAGCCCGAGCTGGATGCAGCCTACTGGGAGTCTTTGCAAAAACACCTCCCCAGCACAATCACAGTCGAAGCACTCGACTACACCGCGGAAGACCCTGCATTCGTAGAGCACGCGGTTTCTACTCTGATCAACATGATCGAAAACCCCACCAAATAAAATCTAACAAAACAATACTATGGCAGACCTAGACGACATCAGAGACGGCGACAACTTCGGACTCAACAGCCCTGCATCCAGCAGCAGCTTCTACCTCAACGGTATGGACGGCGCTGATTGGGGAACCAAGAACCGCATGTCCCGCATCTTCAACAAGAAATCCGGCCGCACCGTAATGCTGGCCTTTGACCACGGCTTCCTCATGGGACCGACTTCTGGCCTCGAGCGTATCGACCTCCTCATCGCATCCCTCGCTGACCACGCAGACTGCCTCATGGGTACTCGTGGCATGATCCGTTCTTGCATCCCTGCAAGCAACCAGAAGCCTATCTGTCTCCGCACCGATACCGGCACAACTATCCTCACCGAGATGAACCACAACGTGCTCATCTCTGAGGAAGAAGCTATCTCCATGAACGCTACCGCAATGGCCGCCATGCTCGCTATCGGCGACAAGGACACCGAAGCTTCCACCATCGCGAACTTCAGCCAGCTCGTCGACATCGGCAACACCTACTCTATCCCAGTGATGGGTGTCACCGCCGTCGGTAAAGACATGGCTCGTGACGCACGCTACTTCGGCCTCGCTTCCCGCGTTTGCGCTGAGAACGGTGCTTCTATCGTCAAAACTTACTACACCGAAGGCTTCGAGAAAGTCGTCGCGGGTTGCCCCGTCCCCGTCGTTATCGCGGGTGGTAAAAAGCTCCCCGAGCTCGAAGCTCTCGAGCTTTGCAGCAACGCTATCAAGTGCGGTGCTTCGGGTGTCGACATGGGCCGTAACGTTTTCCAGTCCGAGGCTCCCCTCGCGATGATGAAGGCTGTTCAGGGCGTCGTTCACGACGACCTCACCCCCAAAGAAGGTTTCGACCTCTTCGAGACCGAGAAGAACGCGTAAGTTCATTTTTCAACAAAGTCCCTGCAGCTTTTCACAGGGTTGCAGGGACTTTCTTTTTTCAACACGGAGCGCGGACTTTAGTCCGGCCCAACCAAAAACGTCAGTCCATAACTGACCCCGCTCGACCAAACTCGAGACCTTTTCCCAAAAATAGAAGTTCAACCTCGGCCCTTCGCGTCCTTTGCGCTCTTCGCGGTGAACCCATTCTCACTTTTTCCCAAATAACTCCTCACAAATAACATCTTCCCATGTCCCGCACCGAAATCATCTCCCGCCTAAAGAGCAACCAGCCCCAACTCACCATCGGCACCCTCACCACCGAGGACCAACCCGCCGCCATCCAAACCCTCGTAAGCGGAGGCATTTCCCTCCTCCACATCGACATCATGGACGGCATCATCTGGTCTAAGACCACCGTCGGCCCCGACTTCGTCGCCAGCCTCGACACCGACCTCATCAAAGACGTCCACCTCCTCACCGACAAACCCGAAACCCACATCCCTTCCTACTGCCAAGCAGGAGCTGGAACCATTTCCTTCTCGGTCGAATACACCGAAGACATCGGAGCTTGCCTCACCCTCATTGAACAAGGCGGCGAAAACATCCTTCGCGGCGTCTCCCTCAACCCCAACACTCCCCTCGAAACCATTCAGCCCTACCTCGACCAAATCGACTTCGTCATGGTCTTGGCTATCGGCCCCGACACCGGCGGCGAAACCTTCTTCGAAAGTATCCCTGCCAAAGTCGCTCAACTCCGCGAATGGAAGCCCGAGCTTCTCATCACCATCGATGGAGCTATCAAGAAAAACAACGTCGGCGAAGTATCCAAGATGGGTTCCGACCTCATCGCCACCGGCAGCGCCGTCTTCGACGGAGTCGACCCCACTGGCAACATCACCGAGATGAAAGCCTCCATCGCCTCTGCCCAATAATTTTCCCAAATAACAAATAACTCCTCCCAAATAACACCACACCATGTCAGAACAAATTCACGCCAATAAAGTCGCCATCGTCACCGGAGCCTGCGGTGGCATCGGTCGCGCCACTGCCGAACGCCTTCGCAATGACGGAGCTACCGTCGTCGGCCTCGACATCAATCCCGACGTCGTCACCAACATGACTGGAGAGCGCCTCTCCGGAGCGGTCTGCGACATCTCCGATGATGCTGCCCTCAAGGCTGCCGTCGACAAAGTCATCGCCGACCACGGCGGGCTCGACCTCATCGTCGCTAACGCCGGCATCTTCAAATCCGGCGAAT
This sequence comes from Roseibacillus sp., assembly GCA_051251855.1. Classification (GTDB taxonomy): domain Bacteria; phylum Verrucomicrobiota; class Verrucomicrobiia; order Verrucomicrobiales; family Akkermansiaceae; genus Roseibacillus. The sequence goes on along the minus strand of JBPOGI010000003.1, from coordinate 289,028 downwards.
ACATCGACGCGGAACAAGATTCTTGGGACCTCCACATCAAGATTAACCTCACCGCGACTCAGCGTTTCCTCAAATACTCCATCCCCGCCCTCAAGAAGAGCGACAAGCAAGCGAGCATCATCATCATCGGCTCCCGCAACTTTGCCGCACCCGGACCTGGTGCCTCAGCCTACTCCGTCACCAAAGCTGGCGTCACCCAACTCGCCCGCGTAGCCGCTCTCGAGCTCGCCGAATTCGGAGTTCGCGTCAACGTGCTCCATCCCGATGCCGTCTTCGACACCGAAATCTGGACCCAAGAAGCACTCGAAAAATCAGCTAAGCGTTATGGCATGACTGTCGAGGAATACAAAACCAAGAACCTCCTCCACGCCGAAATCACCTCCCCTGGTGTTGCCGCCATGGTCAGCCAAGTGGCCGGCCCCGTCTTCTACGCCACCACCGGTGCCCAAATCCCCATCGACGGCGGCAACGACCGCGTAATTTAAGGATAGCTCAACGAGCTTCCAACTTTCCACTCAAACCCAGGGTTCACGCCCTGGGTTTTTTCATTCGAGAGCAAGGACTTCTCAATCGCCATCTCCAAATAGTTCGAATCCGGTCGGCGTAGTCGAACCACCCTTAGAAGAAACTGAATTCGGGATTGGAGCCGGTGGCTCCTTATAATTTGTAAGAGACCTCCCTCTCTTTTTAGCCCCTCCGAAAGGTCCAACGTAGCTCATCATAGTCATGCTGCTCAGAAGCCCTTTTGCAGAGATTCTTAAACCCCATACTCTTGCAAAAAACAGCGTAAGCAATCCACGAGTTGAATTCAGATGAGACTCCCTTAAGAGCTGCCTCCACCTGAGCCGGACTATAGTATCTCTCGTGAGCACAGTCCTGATGCAAGGCGATCTCGCTTCTGAGAAAACCACCGAATGCTATCGAACAACAACCTGAAAGAAGCACAACTTCTAATATCACCATCGGTGCCCAAATCCCCATCGACGGCGATAACGGTCGCGTTGTCTAACCTTGGCTTAGCCCACGCTTCGACGACGCCGAGTCAGAAAAGTTAAACTACTCGCCAGAATAAACAGACTACACGAAGGCTCAGGGACCGTCACGATTGTGTTTCCAAGTCCAAAGGCGATTCTGTCGCCGCTATTCGTGGCCGTCACGTCAAAGACAAGCTGGTCAAACTCCACCCCAGAGGGAGCTGCAAACTGATGCACCCAAAGCTCTCCTGACTCGACACCTGTCAACGTCTGGGTCGCCGGATCCCATGCCGCGGGCAAACCCGTTCCATTCGCCTTCGTTTGAACCGATTGCGAGAACCAGGTGGAAGTAGCTACCTCGAGCCCATCCAAGAAGGCCTTCACCCCCACACTGGTCGAAGTGTTATCGATATCACTGAGATAGAAAACGGTTTCTGCGGGAAAGATTTCCACTCCGGCTCCATCATCAAAGGTAAAGTCCAGCTCATAGCCGCGGTCGATAGAGGGCTCACCGTCAATCCGACCGGGAATCAATAAAAGCCCCTGCCCTAGCTCGGGACCAAAGGGCTCAAGGTTTGATTGCAGGGGCCCTAAACGAGGAGTAAGAGCTCCTGACTCATACGCTCCATCTGAATTCGAATTGAACACGACATCGTACGAAACTGTTCCAAAGGAAGCCCAGGGAGCACTTCCTTGAAGCGCCCCTTCAGTAATCCCCGAAAAATCCACAAAGCTATTTTGCGCGGAAAGCGGAAGTGCTAATAGGGTAAACCTAAAAAGGTGTCTTTCTATACTCATGGTTTTGTTCTCTCTTAATTCGACGCAACCTTGAGGCGCTCTCCGGTAGCAGCCACCACGTCATCATCTGACCACATCTGACCATCTTGACCCGCCGAACGAATTCCAACTTCTTCGCTTGATTCGAAATGAAAATAGAGTGGCTGCCCCCATCGATCGACCAACTCTCCAGATGAGTTTACGGCCGCTCCGCTCATACTAAGGTAGCGAAACCCCGAGGGATTCTCACCCGAAAGAAACTCTACGATCTCACGATTTCCTCTGGTCGGAAGCGGGTGAGAAGGACCTGCAACGGTCTGATAATCCCCAAAGACCATAGCCACTTCTTCCAGATCCTGCTGTGGATTCTGCCTCTCGGTCCCGTAATCTTTGAAATAGTGACCACTGAGATCAGAAACCGTTTCGCCTTCGACAAAGGCCACCCCTGCCACTCCTTCTACGACCTCGTAAGTCTCTTCCGATACAACCATTGACTTGGTGCTCGGCTGCTGTTGCTCATCGAGCTCCCCCCAATTTCGAACAAGGAAGAGGAGGAAAGTAACCAGAGTCACACCCAGAATAAGAACCCCATACTGTTGTTTCCCTATCATCTTCAATTCCTTTTCCGTCTGCCAAACAAGAGAGAAGCCCCGACCACACCCAAGAGCGAAATTGAAGGTTCGGGAACGGCACCCACCTCAACCACTTCAAATTCAAATTCGTAGTCTGCCGTTGTTGCCGTTTCGTTGACCCAAATTGCATACTCCCCTGCCGGCAGAGGATTCTCACCAAAGAATGGCGGAATAAACGGATTCCCAGTAATGGTAGGGAGAAGATCTTTTCCTATATCATCAAATCCAAACAAGGCGTAGCCAATGGCATCGCTGAAATTGTTTGAAGGCGCTCGGCTTAAAGTCGCTCCTTCCTGCATCCCGACAAAAGTAATGTTATCAGGATCTGAGGAATCATAGTTCACAAGACTGAACGCGGTCAACTCGCCTCCAGCTGGAATCTGAATCGTAAAGAGGTCTCGGTCTAGGTTGCTCCCAGCTGAGACAGTTCCCAAAACACTTTGAGTGCCAAAGGAGAGGGCAAAAACATTGGGAGAGAGGTAAGCATTCGAGAGATCTCCATCAGAAGATTCGTCCCAGATGACTTGCGCCTCCATCGATAGAGCTAGGGCCAGAAGCCCGACTACGGCTAAATTGAGAGCATTCATCTTATGAGCTAATGAACCCAACCGGAGGGGTTGCGCCTGGGATATAAAAGTTACCAATATTCGGCAGCACATCTGGCAAATCCGCATTTCCGACACCAAACCATTGCAACATTTCCGCAAAATATTCGTCACAAGAAATGGTGGGCAACATGCGGCCATTGTTTCCAACATCGAGTCCGCTTCCCAAACCAAGTTCAGGAAAATCTCCGTAAATCTTAGAACCATTGACAGGTCCACCGAGCACCCAATGGTTGGCCCCCCAGGCGTGGTCTGTGCCACGGCCATTTGAGCGCAGAGTTCGGCTGAAATCAGAAGCGGTGAAGAGAATGACTTTGTCCTCCAGCCCCAACTCACAAAGAGTATCCCAAAAGGCCTTCACGGATGCAGCGACATCAGAGAGCTTGGCGTCATGATTCTCAATCAGATCTTGGTGCATGTCCCAGCCCGCACTATTCACGAAGAAGGTCTGCCGCTTCTTTCCGAGATCTTCTCGCGAGGCGATTGTTTTGGCGACCATCTCTAAATCTTGCCCCAATACGGTATTAGGAAAATTGGTATTGAGCTCAGTACTTCCCACCGCATCGTTAAAAGCTTCCGCGTCTTCAAAGGAAGCTTTGCTTTCATCAGCGAAGACCTGCTCCATCAGGTTGCGATACTCCTGATCCATGAGATTGTTAACCGCGCCGTGACGCAAAGAACCGAGCCCATTGCTTGATCCGCTATCATTCAGTAGCACTGCTCCTTTGGTGCGAGAAACCGAATAGTAGGTGGTGGTCTTTCCCGTTTGAAAGAGGTTTTCACCATCCAAAGAGATGTTCATCGAAATCGAGCCCGTGTTGTAATTCGAATTTAGTATATCCGCTGTGCGGCCACCCCATCCGTCAACTGCTCCTCCTTGAGGAACCGAAGTCTGCCAATGTAACCTTTGATCTCGATGTGAGAATAGCTGCCGAGGCAAGCGCACGGACCCTTTATCATAATCGGTAACTGTGGTCGGCTCAACAAGAGTTCCAACGTTGGCCACAATGGCGAGATTTCCGTCATCGAAGAGGTCGCGAAGTTCCTCCATTGCGGGATGGATACCAAATGTCCGCCCTGGGGTGTTCGAAACATTCAACGGCAACACTGCTCCTGATCCTGATTTAGGAAGAGCGAGACCACCGGTCACCTCTGTGTGAAGTCCTCCTCGAACTCCCACATAACGCGCATACTCAGAGCTATAATCCGTCGCACTCCCTGTGGTTGGAACGATGGTATTGAAAGAGTCATTCCCTCCGTTCAAGAATAGGCAAACCAAGGCCTTGTAGTCGGAACCACCTCCCGTGTTAGCCGCCGCAGCATTACCAGCAAGCTTGAGGTTCAACAGGGTATTAAATAATGCCGTTGAGCCGACCGCGGCACAGTTCGCCTGCTTGAGGAAAGACCGGCGATTGAGACCGTTTGAGGGGATATCTTGTTTCTCTTTCATTACTAAAGTTTCTGTTTGAGGGTGAGTAACGCTATCGCTGAACCACGGTCTCAGGAGCCACCATCACTGTTCGAAGACCTAGATTTGTTCTGGTTTCCATGATGATAGGAACTGGAACGTTTTCGGGATAATAGTTCACCAAGCTCTCAACTTCTTTTCTCGTGGCAGGTTCCAACCACCCTTCCGCTAGAAGCAATCCCATCCTATCCAAAAGAATATCTGTGGTCGCGGCATCAGTTCCAAATTTAGCAATATTGACTTCGAAGGGCTCCACTCCGCCCCAATCTGTGTTGTGGAAGGGTGTTGTGAGATACCCTTGCAACCAGTTGATGGTTGTTGTCGCAGTGACGGAATTGACAACTTGTAATTCCGGAGCGAACAACTGGCGATCACCTAAGATTCCTGGTCTTACATAGTCCGGTTGGAAGAAGTTGAAAACCGTAGGTGAAAACAGCGGCTGCTGCCCAATCTCATCGAACGGCAGCGACTTCCACCACTGGATCCCCTCAAAGAACTCTTCCTCGTTTCCTGCTTCCGGTTTCGGTAAAGGGTTTGAATAGAGATATCCTGCATCCATTGCGCGGGCGAGCGATACAACGCGATACATCGGATCCTTGATTCTGCCATACTCTTCATTGAGCAACCAATCGAGACCTCGGGCCTCCTCATCCATGAGAATTGCTTTGATCACCTTCCCCATATTGGCGTCTTTCTTGCCATCTTTATCCGCGTCCTCGTTGAATACCGCCACACATCTTGCGATGTATTCAGGGGACGGATTGGAGGTCACCAGCGACTGGATCATCCGGCGCACCACAAACGGTCCACAGTTCTGATGCTCCACGAGAGTATCAATGGCGATATCAAGGCCCTTGATGGGATTGATGGTGTAGTCCTCCTGAAAGGAAGGGATATACGTTCCAAGAAAACTCTTAGAGCCATATTCATGCTCGGAACCATGCCAAGTCATCGGACGATCATATTGATCACGATTATTCGCAGAGACACCAAAATTTAACCCTTGTAACCACAGACCTGTGAAAACTTTTGATAACTCAGTGATGTCATCATTGGTGTAAGTCGGAACGGGATTCCCATCACTATCGAGAACCAAGGACCCATCATCATTGAGCATCTCAAGCCCGATGGTAAACAACTGCATGATCTCGCGGGCATAGTTCTCATCTGGCAGGCGTGGCACTGTGAGATCTCCCTTTCGATTCCCCAAGTGGCTGAGATACCGCCCCATAATGGGATGCATTGAGACGTCTTTCAAAATCGTCCTGTAATCAACGAAAGCGTTTTCGAGTAACATATCGTAATAGTGACTCATCCCGCCGGTGTATGAACCGAAGACAGTATTGTTAAAGGAAACGACAAAGAGCTGGCTATAGGCCCAAGCAACCCGCTGCCTCAATTGATCTTCACCAAAACAAGCTCCCCGCATCCAAGCCGTCTCAACGTTTGCCCATTGCACTTCTGGGGCCGTTCCATTGGTGAAGTAGGCAAAGTCGCGTGCCAGTTTATCCCCGTTGGCAATGTCGAGTTTGTCGGCTGCATAGCGAGAGTTCAGGTAGTCGATGTAGGGCTGCAACCGACTCGGCTCTGTCATCATCTGCTGGTCGATCCATCCCTCGAAGCCAAGAGTCCTTACTTCCTCAATACTTTCCTCGGTAGGCCCCATAGAAGATTGGGAAAGGAAGCGGGCAGCTTGAACATCTGATATCGTTCCGGCATCATCGGTGAATGCAAACCCTCCATTCGAATTGGCTCCGGTCATGAGAGCCTCGAACATGGCCGCATCACCCCCAGATAGTGCAGAAAGCGATCCCGCGCTATCGGTGGCATCAAACCCGAGGTAATCTTCCAGTTCATTGGGAAGACCGTCCTTATCATCATCTTGGAGATTGGCACCTGTGACCGCGATTCTGAAGAAGACTTGGTCTGATGCTGGCACGTCCGCCATCGCAATATCATGTGTTTCAGACTCCCCTCCTCCGACCACCCTCGTTCCAACTTCATGATAGTTCTCCAAGTCCATCGAGTACTCGACTTGATAGATGACCGATGGCTCTGCATTCCAAGTTAACTGAACAGAGCTTTCTGACATCCCTATCCCGGTGATCTCAAGAAGAGACTCACGGTCAAACGGATCCGTGAAGGCCATTGCCTCCTCTAAATTCGACCTCCCGTCATGATCGGGATCTTCATCCGATAGAGAAATAGAAAGATTTTGATAACGGAACTCTTGAAGGTCGTGAATTCCATTCAAATTTTGATCAAGGCCAGAAAGCGAGACGGCCGACAAGGTCACTCCGAACACAGAGGTGATAATGGTCTTCATTTTGAGCGGGGGTGGTAACTGGTTTCCCCCCACCTGCGGTGAAATAGTATCCGGTCCTCGTTTAGGTCGAAGCTTACGAACAATAGAAATCAAACAGGCAAGGGCGCTTGTGAGCAGTCGATGCTGAAGGACGGAACGTTCCCTGAGGGTCTTACTCTGCGCACCCCTGAATTTTAACATCCCAAAATTTTAAAATAAAGTTATTATTTTAAAAATATTGATTATTTAATCCTCCTTATCGGAATCCAAGGCCCAAAGTTGAGCTGCAAAACTAAAAAAAATCCAGCCCCTCTCTAGGGACCGGATAAAATTATTTCTATAAGAAGTCAGCAATCTATCGACGGCGACGAGCAAGTAGCCCGAGACCAGCCAAAGCACCAAGAAGAGCAGTCGAAGGCTCAGGAACAGTGGTGGCAGTGAGTCCTCCGATTTCAAGCGCATTGATATGAGCACTTTCACCTTCCATGGTGAACGAAGTCATCGCTGTTCCAGTAAGAATTACCTCGATTGAGTTGTAGATACGAGCATTGGTGAGGGGCATGGCGTCCGGTCCCCGTGAATCCAATGTCAGGGTCGTTCCCAAAATACTATGGACATAACCCTGTTCACTCGGTTGTTGGCCGATGTCGCCCAAGGCGATGCTTAAGAGATTGCTATCTGAAAAGACAACGGCAGGACCATTGTTGTTTTCATCAAAATCACCGAGAGAGAATTCTAGAGTATTCACAGGGGTGGTCCAAGAGAACACCAACTGCTCAGTTCCTGTGATGTCAGTCGCCCCATTGGGGTTATTTCGGTAGGCAAAGTACCCTTCCCGCATGAGCCCGGGCTCAGGGTTGCCGCTCGGGACTCGCCAAGCATTGTGACCTGTATCATTATCAGTAATATAGGTCGCGGTCACTATTCCCAGATCAGGGTCGGACCAAGACCATGCAGGTGGTCCGGTCAAAGTGAAGTCGGCAGCGTCGGTTGGAACATTGTCGAGGGTTTGAGAATGGAGGCTTGATGCGGCAGCAAATGCAGCCAAGCAGATTGTATAGTCAGTCCTTTTCATACGGGGGCGCAATTGGGATCTCTCCTAAGAGAGCACCCTAAGTCACCAATACGTTTATCACAAATTGAAATTCAAGTCGATCTGAACATCTAAACACCTTAATTTAAAGTTCGATATCCGAGGTCTTGTTATTGGGACGCACCCAGAAACTCATCCGAAAACTTGGATTAATAGGGCAAGAAAAAGCCTCCTCCAAACAGCTCACCGCTGTTCCGAAGGAGTCTAGAAAAAATTTTCTAAGTGAACTTAACTAGCGACGGCGACGAGCGAGAAGCCCCAGTCCAGCCAATGCACCGAGAAGTGTAGTCGAAGGCTCAGGAACGGCGGTGATTCCACCGATTTCAAGCGCGTTGATATTCGTGCTGACTCCATCAACAGTGAAAGTGGTCATTCCCGTTCCGGTAAGAACCACGTCGATTGAGTTGTAGATCTTGCCGTTATCAAGACCGAGGCTCAGCGGTCCGCGAGTATCCAAAGTAAGAGTTGATGCCGTTGTACTGTAGGTGTAACCCTGATCAGCGGGTTGCTCGCCAATATCGCCAAGGGCGACTCCAGTCACATCGCCAGTAAACTCAAGAGCGGCGGTACCGGCGTTGTTTTCGTCGAAGTCGCCAATGGCCACTTCCAAAGAATTTACAGGATTGTCCCAAGAGAACACCAATTGCTCAGTTCCAGTAATGTCGGTGACACCGTTCGGGTTGTTGCGGTAAGCAAAGAAGCCCTCTCTCGCGAAAGGCGTCGAAGAGAGTTCTCTGTAGGCATTTCGGGTAGTATCGTTGTCCGTGAGGTAGGTCGCGGTAACCGTTCCCAAGATGGCATCTGTCCAAGACCAAGAAGGAGGACCAGATAAGGTGAATCCTGTTGCGTCGGTTGGAACGCTATCAAGTGACTGCGACAAAGTGGGGATGACGCTACAAAACAGGAGCGCTGGGATGAGTGTATTCTTCATAATTTTGAGTGGCAGTAGGTTGCCGCCAGCCGAAACCTAGGTTAGGAATAATATTAATGAAAGTTTATTTTAAACCTTACCCCGCAACCGTCTACGTCTGAGTGATATATGAATAGAGAAATTCAGGAAGAAGAGTTCAATTCAACTTATCCCGAGCTGGTTCGCCAAAAGCCTTAAAAAGGCGCAAAACCAAATGAGCCCCCACGACAGCGAGAAAAGCTCTAGCAAATCGTTCCCCCGCTTACTTCCCGTACCTCAAGCGCCATCCCCTCTCCCAGCCAGTCCGCATTGGTCGTCGTCACGATCACCTGAGCCCCCTTGGGTAAACTCGCTAGGAATCGTTCACGGCGGCTTTTATCCAGCTCTCCAAAGATATCATCCAACAGATAGACAGGGGTTTTCCCTCCCTGCTCTCGCAAAAGCTCCCCTTGGCCCAGCTTCAGGGCCAGAGCAAGGGTCCTTTGCTGCCCCTCGCTCCCAAAGTCCGCCGCCTTCAATCCACCTAGAGTCAGTTGAATATCATCACGATGCGGCCCCACCAATGTCATGCCCTGCCGCTGCTCTTTCTCCTTCACCATCGCGAGAGAAGCCACGAAGTCATCGCCCGACGCCGCCTTGTAAGTAAGACCAACCGCTTCCTCACTTCCTCCCACCGCTCCTTGAGCCCAAGTCACAGGTCCCTCTAAGCTCGCGACCATCGCTGCTCGGCCTCGAGTCACCTCTAGACCATGCTCCACCAACAGCTGAGTAAAAGAATCCATCTCACGCCCACTCCCCCGCCCATCTCGCAGCAAGGCATTCCGCTCTTGCAAAGCCTTGCGGTAACGAGAAAGCGCCCGTCGATAACCCGGCACGATTTGCGAGCCCATAAAGTCAAGGTAGCGCCGCCGCCCTTCTGCCGGCCCCTTTACCAATTCGCGATCCTCATTCCCCATCCAAACCACCAGGCCTCCATCCGCCAAGTATTCTCCTTGCGATCCCCGCTCTTCTCCATCCACTTTCAAGGTGTAACTCCCCTTGCAATAGTCCACTCGCAGCTCTCGTCCCCATGCCTTGCCAGCCACCCCGAACTGCGGGGCCTCAAACTTAACCATCTGATTGGGCCGCCGCGTGCGCGGAGAATGCAACCGCACCAAGACACAAAGCGCCTCTAATAAACTCGTTTTTCCCTGTGCATTTTTACCGACAAAAACCAGCCCCTGCTCCGGTATCTCTAATGACAGCCCTGCAATGCAGCGGAAGTCAGCGAGTCGGAGGGTTTCAATCACCGCGCTAAGATGGAAGAGGAGTTCCCTGGCCGCAATAGCTTTCGCTCAATTCCCCAGACAAACCCGACTTCAAAGTCGTGAAAATAATTTCTAATTTTTCGCTTGAAAATCAGCAAAAATCCATAAACTTGCCGCGTTTCAATGTGGTTTCATTCCACCCATTGAATGGCAAACTGTTAACCTATGATTGACGTCAAAAATCTTACCAAACGCTTCGGCCCCAAAGTCGCGGTCGATGATTTATCCTTTACCGTTAACAAGGGAGAAGTCCTTGGATTCCTCGGACCGAACGGTGCCGGAAAATCCACCACAATGCGCATGGTCACCGGCTTTTTCCCCGCCTCCGCTGGCAGCATCGAAATTTGCGGAGTCTCCATGATTAGCAACCCCGAAGACGCCAAGCGCAAGATCGGCTACCTCCCCGAATCTGCACCTCTCTACAACGACATGACGGTCACCAGCTTCCTGAAGTGGATTGCCAAAATGCGCGGCCTCTCCGGCAGCGCCCAAAAGGACGCCGTTGAGAAAGTCATCGAAACCTGCTTCCTCCAAGGCGTCGCCAGGCAAGCCATCGACACCCTTTCCAAAGGTTACCGCCATCGCACCTGTCTCGCGCAGGCCCTCATTCACGACCCCGAAGTCCTCATCCTCGACGAGCCCACCGATGGTCTCGACCCCAACCAAAAGCACGAGGTCCGCAAGCTCATCAAAAAGCTCGGCGAGGAAAAGGCAGTCCTCTTCTCTACTCATATTCTCGAAGAAGTTGAAGCCGCCTGCACCCGCGCCGTCATCGTCGACCAAGGAAAAATTGTCGCCGACGGTACTCCTGCCGAACTGAAGTCGCAAGGCAACGGCGATCTCTATCAACTCTTCCACAAGGTCACCACCACCGACGACAAAGTCGCGGCCGCCTAACTTTGTCTCACCCAACTCTCACTTTTCATCATCCATGAAATCTGCTCTCACCATCTATCAGCGCGAACTCACCGCATTCTTCACCCAGCCCACGGCCTACGCCATCATCGTGATTTATCTTCTCCTCTCCATGGGGATGACTTTCACCTTCGGTAGCTTCTTCCGTGTCGGTGATGCCAACTTGGCCTACTCCCACTTCTACTGGAACCCCTGGCTCTTCATGCTCCTCGCCCCCGCTATCGGAATGGGCCTCTGGTCCGACGAACAACGCACCGGCACTATCGAACTGTTAGGCACTCTCCCAACCTCGACGTGGGCTGCCATCGTCGGCAAGTACCTCGCTGCCGCCACCGTCTGCCTCATCGCCATTGCCTTGACCTTCCCCCTCTGGATTTCGGTCAACATGCTTGGCGACCCAGACAACCTCACCATTTTTTCTGGCTACCTTGGTTCCTTTCTCGTCTGCTGCACCTTCCTCGCCATCACGATGCTGGTCTCCGCTTTCACCCGCGATCAAGTGGTCTGCCTCATCGTCTCCGTCGCCCTCTGTGTCTTCATGGTGATGATCGGATTCGACGCCGTCATCATCGAACTCACCAAGGCCCTGCCCAACGGCGGAGTTGAGCCCTTCGTCGCCTTTGGTGTTTGGGACCACTTTAACTCCCTCATGCGCGGAGCCTTTCGTCTGCAAGACTTTGTCTGGTTTGCCACCACTATCGTAGCCTCCCTTCTTGGCACCTCTGCCATCCTCACCGCCCGTCGCAGCTAAACCCTATTTTTTCAATTCTAACGGATTCTCACTCTCAGATACCATGAGCAACAAAGAAGAAGCAAACACTCAGGCCCAAGCCCCAGTAAAGGCCAAAGCCAACAACCCAGTGCTCAATACCACTCTCGGTATTATCGCCTTGGTCCTCATCGCCTTTTTTGCCAACTGGCTGGTCTCTCTTTCCGCCGCTGGCAACCGTACCCTCGACCTCACCGAGGACAAAGTTCACACCCTCACCGAGGGCACTAAGTCCATCCTCGCCGAGCTCAAAGACAGCGAAGCCGAGGTCATCATCAGCTACTACGCCACTCGAGATGCCGAGTTCATGCCTCGCAACCTCGAGCTCTACATGAAGAAGGTCGACGGCTTCCTCAAGCGCTATCAGGCCCTTGCTGGAGAAAACCTGCGCCTTGTCAACTTAGACCCCAAGCCGGACACCGACGCCGAAGATTCCGCCAACCTCGACGGCATCGCCGGACAATCTATCAACGGGGAAAACATCTACTTGGGCATCAGCGTCTCCTTCCTCGACGAAAAAGCGTCTATCCCCTACCTCGCTCCTCAAGCCGAGACCCAGCTCGAATATCAACTCTCTTCCGCCATCGCGCGCGTTGCCCGCACCGACAAACCCACCCTGGGCCTCATGTCCGCCTACCCCATCGCTGGCACCGCCCCCGCCGCTATGCAAGGGATGGGCCAGCCCCCCAGCCGACCCTTCGTCATTCACCAACAGCTTCAGCAAATGTATGATCTCAAGGACATCAGCATGGAGCCCACCGCCGCCGACCTCGACGGTCTCGCCGCTGTTCTTGTCGTTCATCCTGCGGGCATCACCCCCGCGACCGAGTACCTCCTCGACCAATACCTCCTCGGAGGAGGAACCGTTGTTGCGGCTCTCGACGCCTTCTCCATCACCGCTCAACAAGTCGGCGGAGGCAACCCCATGATGGGACAACCCGGCATGCCAACCACTTCGACCTTCTCGAAAGAGCTCCTCGACTCCTGGGGCGTCACCTTCGAGTCCAGCCAAGTCCTCGCTGACGGCAACTACCGCACCCGTTTCCAGAGTGGAGACTCCACCTCCGCCCTTTCGCTCACCAAAGATGCCATGCCCGTAGAGGACAGCATTATCACTGGCGACCTCGGCAACCTCTTGTTCGTCCTTGCTGGAGCCTTCACCGCAACAGGCCAAGACGGACTCTCCCACACCAGCCTGCTACGTTCCTCAACTCAATCAGGCTTCGTCGACGGCAACCGAGCAGCCCAACTCGACCCCCGGCTCCTTGGAACCATTAAAATGGACGACAAGGCCTACGACCTCGCACTTCATGTCCAAGGTAATTTCAAGTCCGCCTTCCCCGACGGCAACCCAGCCGACAAAAGCGAAGATGGCACCGAAGAAGGCAGTGTCGCGGCCGAAGCAGAAGCTGCCGAGAATGAAACCAAAGAAGAAAAGGACACCGGTCTCGCCGAATCAACGAAGCCCGGCAACGTCTTCCTCATCGCAGACAGCGACTTTCTCGCCGACGGCTTTGCCTACCAACAAGTCTTTGGCGGCATGTTTGCTCCCCAAGGTGATAACGCAGCCTTCCTCTTCAATATCCTTGATCAGGTTACCGGCTCCAAACACCTCATCGGCTCTCGCTCTCGTGGAGACAGCCGTCGCCCTTTCACCGTCGTCCAAGAAATGGAGTCCGATTTCGAGCAAAAGTTCGGCGAAAAGCGCGAGAAGGAGCAAACCGAACTCGATAAAGTGAGCGAACGCCTCACAGAGCTCATCCAAGAACAGCAAGGTAATGGTCAAGTAGCCCTCGAAGGCGAACTTAAAACCGAATACGAAAAAGCGGTTACCAAACAAGTGGAAGCACGTAAAAGACTACGCGAATTGGAGAAAGACCTCCGCCGCGATAAAGACGCCCTCGCTACCCGCTACACCTTAGCCAACCTCCTCATCGTTCCTTCCATCGTCATTCTGATTGGACTCGCTGTTTTCTTGAAGCGTCGCTTCGCCACCTCAGCCCGATAATCCAATCCAATTTTTTCATCTGAAACTTTTAATTCTAAGATACCCATGAGCAAACGACTTGTCACTATCCTCTGGTGCATCGCCGGCCTCCTCGCCGCCCTCACCCTCATCGTCAAATCTGGCCAAAAGAAAGGCAACGATGCCCCCACCGCTCTTTCGCAAGGAGACGTCCTCCTTGAAGACCTTCCTCTCAAGAGTATTGCCTCCATCAAAATCGAAGATGCCGAAAATACCGTCACTCTTAAGAAGGAGGAAACCCAATGGTCCGTCGCCGACCGCGCGGGCTACGAAGCCGACTTCGCGAGACTGACTCGACTTCTGCGCTCCCTCACCGAAGTCTCCATCGCCCAAAGTAGGAAAGCGGGGCCCGCCTTCAACGAGCGCTTCGGCATGAACCCCGATGCCGAAAGCCAAGATAACCATGGCACTCAAGTCACCTTCCTCAATGCAGAGGGCGAAGAAGTGCAGAGTCTCTCCATCGGCAAGACCACTTCCGGCGAGGGCTCTCAAGCTTCTGGAAAATATATCCGACTCGGCAGCGAGCCCGAAGCAGTCTACGCCGTCAACGACTCTCTCTTCGACCTCAGCGCCGATCCCTCTGAGTGGCTTAACGGCACCTTCTTTGCTGTCAACGGCATCAAGTCCATCGCCCTTGACCCCAAGAAAGATACCAGCGTCCAAGGCTGGACCATGAACCGTCTGAATGCGGGCTCCGACTTCACCATCGAGAACCTTGCAGCCGGACGCAAACCCCTCGCAGACAAACTCACCCCTCTTAAGAATATACTCTCGAGCCCTCGCTTCGAAGACGTCTTAAGCGAAGAAGAAGCTAAAGAACAACGCAACGAATCCGAGGCCCGAACCCTTATTCTCAAAACCTTCGACGGCTTCACCTACACTCTCGATTACGCGCCCACCAAACCGGCGGACGCCGAAAGCGAATCCGCAGCCTCAGCCTACATTCTCAAGGTGGCCGTCACCGCGAATCTCCCCGCCGAGCGTGAAATGAAGGAAGGCGAAACCGAAGAAGAGGCCAAGAAAGCTGATGCCGACTTCGCTGCCATCCAGGAGGCACTCAAAGACAAGCTCGCCAAAGAGCAAGCCTTCGAGGGCCGCTCTTACCGCGTCGCCGACTACGTTCTCTCATCAATCAACGTCGGACTCGACACCTTAACCGAAGCCAAAGAAGAAGCCGTAGCGGCTCCCATCCCTCAACCTTCCTTCGGCCCTCTCGCTCCCCAGCCCCCGCTCAGTCCTCAAGAACGAGGCACCCAAGCCAAGCCAACCACTGCCGTCAGCCCACCTATCGCCATCCCTCCCACCGCGGCACCAGCAACGGATCCAACACCTGAGGAAAAGCCTGCAGCCGAAGATGGCTCCAACAACGCCGACGCACTCAACGTTCTCTCCGACGAAGATATCCAGCGCATCGTCGAACAGGCCAGAGAAGCTGAAGAATCCAGTCAATAGCAACACATGGCGTAGGCCTCTGGCCTGCGAAGGTTGACCCGTCCGTCCCGGGAGGCCCTAACATCTCCTATCTCAATACAACATCAAACGTTGGGAGCGCAACCCGCGCGCAATCCTCTAATCTCCCTGCTCCACATGGGGCTCGATATCGATAGGCGACGACCGCTTTTCAATCTGCTCAATGGACCCGTCTTCATCCTGAACCGGCACCACGTTGATATCGACCTTCACCGGCACCTCACGAAGACCGGCGATGATTCCCCGCAATTGCTCGATAGTGGCATCGTTCAAGGTCTGCGGCTTAGCGTAGTTGCTCCCAGCTTGCGAAATTCCTTCTTGAATCGAGGTCAATCCCTCACGGAACTCTTGCAATTGGGCCACAACACGAGCGACAGGATCGTTTTCGCCCGCCCCACCCAAAACCTTCTGCTTTCTAAATTCAGTCTGAATCTGCAGCCACCGATCGCCCTGCTCTTCATCTAACAAATTCTCCATCTCGCGGAACTTTAACAAATTCGACTCCGCCCCTGTTGTTAAGTTTTGAGCCTCGTTCTCGTAGTGGGAGACGACCAACTCTTGCAACTCTGCATCCGTCATCAATGGCACCACCTTCTCGGCGATGCGATTCATGTTCCGGTATGACCCCTGCAACTTAAACGGCGGCTCGGTGCGATAGGCATCTTCCTGCGCCGCACTCGCGATGTATTGCAAGTTCACCCTTAGGATAGTATCGCGCACTTGGAAAAGCAGCTTCATCCCGCGCACAAACTCCTCAATCTCTCCTGGAGTATAATTCGCTTCAAAATCGACCTCCTCCAATTCCGCACCCGCCGCCATCTTCATCACCGCGCGAACGTCCTTAAGGCCACTCGCGGCCAACTTAGAAAGCGTGCTGTTAGAAGTGAGACAGTTCTCAATGTAACTGTCCTTAAAGGCCGCCTCGTGACTCCCCAAAATATCACCCAAGTTGTAAGTATCGGCCCGGTTCGCGAGCATGTCCGGAATCTGGAACTTACCGCCGCTCTCGGTGTAGGGGTTACCCGCCATCACCACCGCGACTTTCTTACCCTTCAGATCGTAAGTGCGCGCTTTGCCTTGGTAAACTCCTTCAATCTTCCGCTGAGCATCACAGAGGCTAATAAATTTCTGCAAAAACTCCGGATTCGTATGCTGAATATCATCCAGATACAGCATCACATTGTCGCCCATTTCTAGCGCAAGGTTTAACTTCTCCAGTTCTTCACCAGCAGCCATGTCGCTCGCTAACTTAGGGTCCAGAGAGACCACATGGTGACCAAGAGCGGGACCATTCACCTTCACGAAGGTCAGCCCCAAACGGTTGGCGACATACTCCATCAAAGTCGTCTTTCCGTAACCCGGAGGCGAAATCAACAAGAGCAAGCCCATCCGGTCCGTCCGCGAATCCGCCCCCGCGGTGCCAATCTGCTTCGCCAAGTTGTCACCAATCACAGGAAGAAAGACCTCATCTAACAATCGGTTACGAACAAAAGCACTCATCACCTCCGGCTTGAGTTCTTCTAGCTTCATTTCCTCCCGCTTATCCGCCACCAGCGACTTCTTAAGCTCCTGGAAACGACGATAAAGCGGCAATACTTCATCGCGATAAACCGTCACTCGCTCCAAGAAATCGTTATAGTGAATCTTCAGCACCCCATCCTCAACGCGATTGTGAGACCCGCGCATACCTGCAACCTCCACTGCCAACTCCACTCGCTTGACTTCGCGCTGCTCGTATCCCCCGCGTGCCAGATGAGCGGCCGCTTCCACCAGCACACCCGCCGCCACTTCACCTTCCAAAACTCCTCGCAACCAGTCCAACGCGAGCGAATGCCGCGCCTCAGCACGACTCAATTCCGCCATCGCCTTCTCGAAGGCTTCACTCGCACGCTTGGCAGTGAGCTCGCTCTTGAGATGCTTGATCGCCTCCGCCGCTTCGGTCGAAACCACAAAACCTTCCCCCTCACGCAGCTGCGCAAAAAGATACTCCGCTACCGCCTGCGCACTCACCCGCCCTGCAAAACGCGAGCGCTGTAATTGCTCGGCCAGTTCCTCCGAAAGCGCCACCTCCATCTCATGCCGAACCCGGCTGGTATCACCGAACGCCTTGAGACGCTCACCATGCCCCGCAATCAAGCGAGCAATCTCTTGGCGCCCTTCCTGATCACGATCTGCCCACAGCACCACTCCCGCACCCCGAGCCAACGGACTAAAGCGCAGCAACCCGGCATCGCGAGCAATCGGCGCCAACGCCTCCAAAATCTTCGCGGTGTCCTCATCATGAACCCCCTTCACGTACCCCTCAGCATAGCGAGCCTGCATGAAACTCTGTACTTGCGGCAAAAATTCACTCTCAGCCACTCCTTCGACACCTTCTTCTAACAAGAGACTTGCCAACCACTCGGCGCGATAGAGTTTCGGACTCTCGCTCGCGACCTCAATGTCCCACACAGACTTGGTCGTCGCGAATTCTTCATTCTCGATACGCTCGTAAAAATCCGTGCCCGAGAGATGATACCACATCTCTCCATCACGCGGCACCACCGAGAGTTCTAAGTCTCGTGTATTCACCCCAAAGGCATGTTTGCCAAAACGAATCACATTCTGCCCATCGACATAGAGTTCTTTACGATCCTTCAGCTGGCGCGCCGCATCCTCGCGCAAAGTCTTCAAGCGGGTGCGCAGATCATCCGCCTTCACACCATCACCCAGCGCCTTGAGGTCATCAACCACTCCACGCACTTTTTCGACCATCAGGTCGCCCGCGAAGTAGCCGTTGATTTCATCCAAGGAATCAAAAGTCTCCAAGCGTCGCTCGATACCACCCAAAATCCGCTCCGCCGAACGCAACAACGAACCAGCGCGCTTATTGCGACCATCCACCAGCTGTTGCTTACGTCCTTCAAAAGCTTCATAAACCTCTTCCCGTTTCCCAGCCAACTCCTCCACATAGTCATCGAACTCAGAGAACCGTCCCTCCAACTCCTCCAACTGAACCATCAACTTGGTGAGAGATTCGTCGCACTTCTCTGGCGTATCACAAACCTCCAGGTAGTTCACCACCGCCTGCGAGATGAGCTTCATCTGCGCCCCGAACTGCGCCGTCCCCTCAGCCTTCGCCAACGTGTTGCGCTTGTTCTTGAGGTCAGCTCGAACTCCATTCAGCTCCGCATAAATCCCCGAAATCCCGTCGATAATTGCCGTGGTCTGGGTCGCATCCTCAATCTTAAGATTGCCCACGATATCGATGAGCATCTCCAACTCATTACCGGCGTTGTCGAGGGCCTCCGCGACCGCATCAGCCTCGGTAACTTTCGCCAACTCAGGAATCGCTTCTCCCTGCTCCTCCACCGCACGGCGATATGGAACCAATGCCTCATCCTTGAGCAAAAACTCCACCGTCTTTTGCGAAACCTTCTCTGCGGAATCCACCAACTGCGCTTCCAGCTCCTCAATGGTCTCAGCCTTGGCATAGCGCACTTCGCGCAAACCAATCACTTCCCCGCGACGCGTCCGCAACTCGGACAATTGACGCACGAACCCAAAGATATCGTCAGGCGGCGAATGCCGAACGCTTGCCAATAGCTCCGCCACCGCCTCCTGCACTTCCTTTGTCTTGGCCGTCGCCGCTTGACGCTGAGCCTTGACCTTATCGAACTCCTCCAAGGCCGATTGCGCCGCGCGATTGATCTCACGCACGGGCTCGGCTAGATTCGCCGTCTCCTTCTTACCCAACCAAAAGTAAGAATCCGCGAGGTCTCTCGTCCTCTTCACCAGGTCGAGATAGAGCCCCCCGTAGTTATCGTCTTTCCCTAACAAGGTCAGAATTTCACGACACTCCGACATCCCGCGCACAAGGTCCGCGTTGCCGATCTTGAAGAGAAACGAACTCTCATCTTGGTTCTGCTCCGCGAGCGCTTCTTGACTTAAATAAGGCGTCGTCCAGACCTGCAACGTGTGATGCTTTTGAGCAGCATCTTCGGTCTTAAAGTAAACCAGCTCTCCATTCGGAAAGAGCGAGTAGCCATTGCAAATCACCGGAGTCTCCACTGATTGGCTAATCAAGTTGTACGAAAGTAAAACGTAATCGCCGCTTACCCGGTTGTAAAAAACGTAGAGAACATCCTCGCCATTAGCAGACGGAATCCGACGCTCGAACATCATATTCGATAACTCCGTATCAAACACACGCACATCACCGGTGAGAAGGAGATATCCATTCGAAAAAATCAACCCTTGGTCGTCCGGCAAAAGAACGCAGGAATGACCAATAGCATCGATTCTCTTCACCGCTTGCGTCTTTTCATTAAAAACAAAGTAGCGATGCAATTCCTCGCGATAAGGCAAAATTTTCAAGAGCACCAAAGGTCCCACTTCGGCGTAAAACACCTCGGCATCGTCCAGCGACTGATCGGGGTCATTGACCGGTTCTTGGTAGATTCCTTCTCCACTTGTCGTGTTATCCTCGATCTTGATGGTGAGGTCTCCCCCCACGGTCTCCACGAAAACTCGATCGTTGATCGAGATATGCGGATGCTCCCCCGCCCGCTGCATATCGCGATGAGCACGCTTCCACTCGAACTCCTGCTGCGGTGGATACTGAAATTCATGATCAAAGCGATTGCCGACATACTCGAGATGCCCGTCACCAGGACGCAGCCACTTGAAGGCCTTGAAGTCATCGACCCCCTTGCCAGTACGCATCTTCATATAAAGATGAGCCCCAATCACCATGAACTTCGCGAAAGCCGTCTCTTTGTAGTACTTGTAGAGATACTTGAAGTCGTCCGAGAAATTCGCGTCACTCAGAACTTCCTCCACCGGTAGCGCATGAAAGACGTGCCCCTCGGGATCATATTCGTAAGCGGCAAAGACATCAGAAACGTCCGTGGTCTGCTTGAGTCCGAACTGGATGTTGTAGCCAAAGAGAAAACGATTCCCTCCCACCGCAATGAGGTCACGGGGAACACAATTATGCTCCGTCGTCACCCGCTCGGTCGCGACCAAGGCGGTCTCCACCGCGCCGAAAATCTCCTTTCGGTCGTCATTCAAAAGCCCCAAACGACGACGCAAGTCCTCACCATGCTTCTCCAATCGAGCACGAATCACTTCGTAACTCCCACCCTCTAACTGTTCAGTATCTGGCATTATTTTTTAACCACAAAGGACACAAAGTTCACGAAGGTAGTGGCCAACGAGGCTCTATGATTTTTAAATTTCAATTGATGAAACGTTCCCATTCCAAGCGCCCCTTACTCCCAAAATTGACGAGCAAAGCTAGGCGAAAACCGGTAGCCTTAAGGTAGTTGATTGTTTGAGCGCGATGCGAATTATCAAGAGCTTTGGCCGCTTTGATTTCCACGATTATTTTACTGAATCCTACAAAGTCAGGCTCGTAGCGCTGAGTCAACAAGTGCCCCTTATAGTAGAGTTCTAGTTTGGGCTTTGAAGTCAAAGGAAGCTGCTGCTCCTTTGCCTCCAACTCTAAGCACTCATGATAAACAGGCTCTAGGAATCCGTGCCCTTTCTCTCGATGAACTTCAATACAAGCCCCTATGAGCTTAAATACTTCATCTCGATATAGAACCTCTTTTTCCATAGCTAGTACCTTCGTGAACTTAGTGCCCTTAGTGGTTGAAAACGAATCCTACCCTAACTTCTTCAAGAGGTCTCCTGCCTTCGCATCCGACAAACCAAAGCGTTCAGCAGCTCCTAGCATTCCAATCATCTTGGTGCGCTGGTCGCCGCTGGCATCTTTCACCAGCTTTCCTAGCAGAGCCGACACCGAGAGATTCTTGAGGTCTTCGGTTTCAATACCGAAGTCCTGAATCCATCCCGACAGCTGGCTCTTGAAGTACTCGGGGTCGCCGTTGAAGAAGGTCTCCTTCACGTCGTCGATTACGCGGCTGTTATCCACCATGCGGTCGACCACCTTACCATTCGTAATCGCATTGGTGATGCGGTCGAAGAACTGAGTCTCGCCACCCACGATATCGATATTGGCGCTCTTGAGAGCCTCGCCCACAACCTTGGCCTGCTCGGCAGCAATCTGACGCTGAACATCAATTTCGGCCAACTCGACGGCCTTCTCTTTGTCCAACTCGAGCTTGAATTCTTCGTGCTCCTGACCGGCTTCTTCGAAGAGCTTCATGGCCGCAGCCTTCAGCTCAATCGCTTCGGCATCAGCCATACCCATGGCCTTCAGAACTTCCGCTTCGCCTAATCCAGTGGCAGCCGCCTCCTTAGCAATCGCTTCCGCCATCATCTTCTTGGCGCTCGACTCTTTCTCGGCAGCGGTCTGTTCGGCCTCTGCACTGATGATGCGTTGTTCGGCGTTCATCTCGGCGGCTTGGCGACCTGCCTCCGCCTCCTTAATGACCTCGTAAGCATGTTCGTCGGCAGCTAACTGGGCTGATTCTTTCTGCGCTTCCGCTTCCTTGATACGCCCAATCATCTTCTCCTGGGCCTGAGCCTCAGCAAGAGTGACCGTGACTTGCTTCTGACGATCCGCGGTAGCAAACTCTTCGGTATCCTTGATGCGCTGCTGCTCTTCAACCACGCCCTTCTCAACAGCGACCCGTTCGCGAATCACTTCCTGAATCTCTTTCTTCTGAACCTCAATCAACTTCTCAGCTTCGATTGACTTCAGCTCGGTCACGCGCTTGCGTTCAATTTCTTCCAACATGCGCTCACGCTCAACACGCTCCAGCTCAACGCCATCGGTGCGCTCTTTATTACGGAGAGCGACAATCACCTGACGCTGCTTGTTCTCATCCGCGATTTCAATTTCTTCCTCAGCTGCGATGCGGGCTTGCTCACTGCGTTGACGCTGCTCTTCGCTCACTTTGGCAGTTTCCGCTTCTTCGCGAGCTTGCACTGTTTTGACTTCACGCTGCTGCTTCGCTTCGGTCTCCGCAAGCTGACGCTCCAGTTCAAGAATTGCTTCGCGAGCTTCCACGTCCTGTTGCTTGATCACGCGCTGCTTGTCGCGCTCAATGTGGTTAGACAACTTGGCCTGCTCGGCAGTGAGGTGGGTAATCTTCTTGATGCCCTCGGCATCCAAAATGTTATCTGGGTCGAGCATCTCGATCGGAGTTTGCTCCAGGAAGTCAATCGCAGCATCGTCCAATACGAAGCCGTTGAGGTCCGTTCCAATCACCTTCAAAATTTCATCACGGAAGGTATCGCGATCTTCATAAAGCGAGGTGAATTCAAAGCGCTTACCGACGGTCTTGAGAGCCTCTGAGAACTTAGCATCAAAGAGAGTCCGAATCTCATCTTCGCTCGACGCACGAGCACAGCCGACACTTTCAGCAACGCGCAAGACATCCTCCGCCGCATTGTTCACCCTCACAAAGAAAGCAACCTTGATATCCGCTCGCATGTTGTCCTTACAGATGAGGCCATTGCGTCCTGTGCGGTCGATTTCAATGCGCTTCAGCGAAATGTCCATCATGTCCGCACGATGGAGAATGGGCACAATGTATCCGGCATTAAAGTAGACCTTAGTGCCACCCATTCCGGTTCGGATGAGGGCGGTTCCTTTCTCGACTTTGCGGTAGCAAGTGAGAACGACGTAGATGGCAGCCAAAATAACAAAGGCGCCAAGACCAAGTATCACAGCAACAAGCGCGAAGGGCAAACTATCAAAGAGAGCCAACGGCATGTTGTCCAAGATACCAGCGAGGTGGGTGAACAGCAGGTTATTCATAATATTCATTTCTAAGGGTGGGTTGTTGTTAAGAATTTTTTGAGGGTGCGTCAGCGGGATGGACCACGAATTTGTCTTGGTCCTTATCAAAATCGATGACGAGGATGCGGTCGCCTCTCACGAGAGCTTCGCGACCTTCTGGTAAAATAGCATTGAGCAGCGCAGGCGCTCCTTTATCACGAGGCACTTCGACCTGACCGAAACCGCTGTCAAGCACACGGCTTTTCACCGTGCCAGCGAGGCCGACGAGAGGCTCTTGGTGCTCTTGGTCGTTCTTGATGGCCCGCATGAACGGACGCAAAGGCTCGGTGGTGACTTTGACTAACAGAATACTGAGAATGAAATTTACGAAAAGAAAGCCGAGAGCCAACAGACCACTTTCGGCCGGATTGAGATAGTAGTTACTGGTGATACCGATGCCCCACATGAAAATCGTAAGCAGACTCACAATCACCATCACGGGCACGTCCTGCGCATTCACAAAACGAAGCAGCGAACCAAAAAAACCGTCAGTAGCCCCATCGGAGCCGTTCACGTCGACATCGACGTCCGCATTCACCTCCGCCTCCAAATCAATATCAATGGTATCGAGGTCCACTGTGCCCAAAAGACTCAGCAGCCAAAACAACACTACAAATCCTAACAGAATTGTTAGAGGTAAGTTGTAGTAGAGGATGGCTTGTTCCCAGAGTTCTTTCACGTGGAAGAGATAGAAACGGAAAAGTCACAAAATGACGATTATAATTCGTCGATAGATTTCCAAACAGAAAACTCCCTTGCACTCGAAGCAGGGCGAGTAGCTCCAAAGAATGGAGTTAGCTCTAAAGTCAGCTCTCAAAGGCTGGCACTCTCAAAACACTAGCGTCGACGCCGAACGAGCAAGGCGAGCGCCCCCCCCAAAAACAGAAGTCCTGAACTGGGTTCCGGTATGGTAGCAGCAGCGATGGTGGCTGAAGAAATTTGGGTTTCGAATGTCCCGAAAATCAGAGCGGTGTCGGCAGGATCCTTGGCCGCCCAAGTGGACGTTCCCACGACCTCCGCAGTCGCACCCGCTCCTCCAATGACGTTATTGTTATAGTAGGCTGCTGCGGCCGCTTCCTGATACTGAATATCGAAGATCACAGAATTGATTACATCAGCCGAGCTTGCCAATGCCGCATCCCGAGCAGCCTGAGTGCCCGAAGGATTGGCGGCATAAAAGTTGTGTCCGTCGCTAATCACCGTCATCTGGCGCAACGACCCCTCGAAGACCGAAGAGGCCAATTGAGCAGCACCCTCGGTAATCGCGGAAGCGTAGTTCACATTCCAGCCAAGACTCGGGGCTGTGACAGCTCGGGCACTATCGGCAAAAGCTTGCAAGTCAGCAGCCGAGGAAAGCTCCATCCAAGGAAGGCCAACAACCTCGCCTGCTCCCCCATTGGCATTGAAAAAAAGCACTGTCGCGGCAATTTTTCCGTGAGGCCCAGCAACTACACTATCAATGAAGGACTGTTGCTCGAAGGTTTGCGCCACCCCTTCCATAATGTAGTCAAAATCCGATGTGGGAGCAGTCTGCGCATTCACTAGAATCACAAGCTCGGTGTCGACGTTGATCGCTTCAGCGTTTGACGCCACCAGAGACGGCAAAAGACCGCACAAGAGACCAAGTCTCGCCCATTGGGGAAAAGGGGAAATCGACTTCATAAGATTCGCTTATCTTAATATTCATGACAAACTAATCAATATTTTAATGACACTTCCTCTTTTTCTTACTGAAAGCCCTCGAAACAAGCTGGTTATGAAGGACCAAACTTCACGGTAGAGCACTCGGGAAACAGCTTCAACGGCGAGCTTTTGGATTCACGAAGGGATTGTTCATGCCGTACAACGACCAAGGGCCACGTTTGACGTGCTGAAACTCCACAAATCGCCAGTGCACTTTTTGCCCGCTTTTCACCCCAAGGAAATCGCGCACCGCCGGTGAAACATCGATGCCTGCCTCGTTATTCTTGCGATTTTTCACCCTCTCATTACGAAAGACAAATTCCCAGTTGGTGGTGCTGAAAGGGCCACAATCTTCCCATTGGGCATAGCAAACCTTTCCATTCCGAGCGATTTCTACCCAGCGTCCCTTACAGACCGTCTTGCCGGGTCGCGGATTATAGCGCTTGAACCAAGGAATCACTTTCGAAGCCTCAGGCTTATGCTGGCGATGATTGAGGATATCGTTGTAGGGCAAGGCGACATAGAAATTATTCTGCTTCGGAGTAAACGCTTTTGGCAAATAACCCCGACGCGTCTTGGGATCGGGATTATCATAGCCTCCATAATTCTGCATCCACTTGGTGTCCCACGAGGACTTGCAGTTCGGAGTAGGATTGCGAGGGGTCGGCTGCTCACCAATCCAGAAAATCGTTACAGTCGTTCCGAGGTGCCAAGGATACTTCGGAACGCCCCCCTGTACTGCTGGACGACGTTGACTTGGAGCCACCACCGAAGGACCCGAAGACTGTGCGCTCACTGGGAGCACGAGCATGAAAAGGAGAGCGAAGGAAAGTTGACGCGACGGCATGCTGTTCAAAAGACGAAGTTGAGGGTAGAACATGGGCAAGATGAAAGCAATTTCCAGCGTCTTTTTAGCAAGTTCCCTTCTTTTGGTCTCCTGTAGTAAGTGGAGTGAGTCCGAGACTCGTATCGACGACAAGCCCGTTCTGAGCGCTTTGGTCCAAGCAGAAACCAAGAGCCGGATTGATTTTGCTCGCCACGTGAAACCCATTTTGGAGGAGCGCTGCGTCTGGTGCCATGATGGCAAGGACAAGAAGATGCCCTACGCCCTCACCAACCGAGAGGAAGCCTTCAAGAATAAGCGCATCGTCCCGGGCAAGCCCGATGAGAGCCTCTTCTTCATCGCCGCTGCCGGAAAACACCCTACCCTGAAAATGCCATCCGTCGGCATGAAAGTCGCCCCAAGCGACCTCAAGGTCCTCGAGCGATGGATCGTCTCCGGCGCCGTGTGGCCTCAAGGAGAAGTTGGCCAGCTCAAGGGACGTTAAAACAGCTCTCATGGATCCTCTTTCTCTTAAGAACGCCGCCGTCATTGGTAACGAAATCGCCTTGGCTTGGAGCGACGGCGAAGAAAACTACTTCACCTTCGAGGCCCTCCGCCGCGCCTGCCCCTGTGCGGCCTGCCAAGGAGAGCCCGACGCCCTGGGTCGCGTGGTGCGCCCAAATCCCCAACTCGGCAACAAAGCCTTCGACCTCGTCAGTTGGGAAGTGGTGGGCGGTTACGCTCTCCAGCCTCGTTGGGGAGACGGACATGCCACCGGGCTCTATTCCTACCAATATCTGCGGGGAATTTAGCGATCTTGCCCCGACCTTTCCGATTTTTGCGGCCAAAGCTTGCACGCCATCTGCTTTCCGTTGAAGTAGAGCCATGCCGAATGACGGATTGAACGAAGCCTATTTTGACCGAGGATTCCAAGCCCTTGAAGACGAACTGCGCGAGGTGACCAACACTTTGGCCGATTCGCTCCCCCTCTCCTTGGATTCCATTAACCGTCTCCCTTGGCTCTCCGAGTCCCCCACCCTCGAAGAAAATCCCGCGGATGCCGCCGAAGCGGCCCAACTCGCCTCTCTCGCCTTCGAGATTCTCAATATCGTGGAAGAACGCGTCGCCTGGCGCTTCCGAGCCATTCGCCGCGCTGAACATGGCCCCGAAACCATTCGCGGTCTCTGGCCGGGTGTGATCGCCCGCATGAAGGAAGCCGGACTCTTCGAAGACCAAGCCATCGAGGCCT
The DNA here is from genome assembly GCA_051251855.1 of Roseibacillus sp. Lineage (GTDB taxonomy): Bacteria > Verrucomicrobiota > Verrucomicrobiia > Verrucomicrobiales > Akkermansiaceae > Roseibacillus. The sequence continues at coordinate 262,290 of JBPOGI010000003.1, read as the reverse complement.
TCCAGAAAGTCGAAGTCGAGCCCGTCCTGACCGCTCACCCCACTGAAGCCAAACGCCCGCTCGTCCGCGAAAAGCACCTCGCCATTTACAACCGCCTCGCCGAGTGGGAAGACGCTCGTCTCGACCCGCTTCGCGAAAAACGCGTTCGCGACAGCCTGCGCGCCGAATTCGAAAGCCTCTGGCACACTGGCGAAATCTTTGTCGAGCGCCCCACCATCGGTGACGAGCGTCGCAATGCTCTTTACTACCTGCGCGAAGTCTTCCCCGAAGTCGTCATTCGCCTCAACCGCTCTCTCGAAGTCGCTTGGGAAGCCGCTGGTTGGTCCCTCGACAAACTCCGTACCGCTCAAGCCTACCCACGCATCCGTTTCGCGAGTTGGATCGGTGGCGACCGCGATGGTCACCCCTTTGTCACCCCCGAAGTCACCAGCAACACCTTCGCCGAAATGCGCTACCAAGCCCTCCGCCTGCAAAGACGCTGGGTGCGCAAATCTGCCGAATCTCTCACCGCCAGTAAGCCCTTTGTCAAAGTCCCCGCCGCACTCGAGGAAGGCATCGCCCGCCTCACCGAAGAGCTCGGCGAAACCGGCAGCTACATCGCCAAGCGCAATGAAGCCGAACGCTGGCGTTGCTGGCTCTATCTCCTTCGCGAAAAGCTGGAAAGATCCATGGCTGGGAAGCCCGGTGGTTACGAGTTCAGCGAAGACTACGGCGAAGACCTCGAACTCGCGCGTTGGACCCTTTGCGAAGCTGGCGCCAAGCTCGCTGCCAAAGAATGGGTCGAACCACTCATTCTCCTCAACGATGTCTTTGGATTCCACCTCGCCCATCTCGACATTCGCAACAACTCTGCCACCCACGATGCCGCGATCTCCGCAATTCTCTCCACAGCCGGTATTGCCGACGCCGAGAACTTCGCCGATTGGCCCGAGGAAAAACGCGTCTCCTTTTTGTTAGAGGAATTGAAGAGCCGTCGCCCTCTCCTCTCCGTCAATGGGCCTCTTCCCGAAGCTGGCGAAAACGTCTTGGGCTACCTACGGGTCGTTGCCGAACAGGAAAAGACCCGTGGCTCCGAGTCCCTTGGCCAGCTCATCATCTCCATGACCCGCCAAGTCTCAGACCTGCTCGCGATGCACCTCTTCGCCCGCGAAGCCGGACTCGCTGACTACGTCGATGGCATGTGGCGCTCCCGCCTCCCCGTCAGCCCCCTCTTTGAAACCGGTGATGACCTCGCCGCAGCTTCCGGCATCCTCGGCGAATACCGTGACCTCATGGCCGGTGGTTCTGACACCGTGCAACCCGCGATGGTTGGTTACTCTGACAGCAACAAAGACGCCGGAGTTTTCGCAAGCCAATGGGGCATTCACCGTGCCCAAAAGGAGATGGCCGAATCCCTCGCCAGCCGCAACTTCGAGCCCCAGTTCTTCCACGGACGCGGTGGCACCATCGGACGTGGGGCAGGACCCACCCAATGGTTCTTGCGCGCCCTCCCTCCCGGCTGCCTCACCGGACCAGTTCGACTCACAGAACAAGGCGAAGTACTTCCTCGCAAGTATTCCCACGAGGGCAACGCCCACTACCACCTCGAACTGCTCATGGCAGGGGTCAGTGAAGCCGTCGCAATGCAGGACAAACGCACCGGCGTTCCCGACGAATTCCATCCCACCCTCGATGCCCTTTCTGCAGCCAGCTCGGACGCCTACCGCGCTCTCCTCACCAGCGAAGACTTCCTCACCTTCCACCGCTCCGCGACACCCATCGACGCATTGGAAACCGGCGTCTTTGGTTCCCGCCCCGCGCGACGCACAGGCAAGCCTTCCTTGAAGGACCTTCGCGCCATCCCCTGGGTCTTTTCATGGACTCAATCACGCTTCTATCTTCCTGGCTGGTTCGGTGTCGGCAGCGGCTTAGAAAATCTCGAGAAAAACGACCCGGCGACCTACGCCAAGCTCAAAGACTCCTTCTCTTCCATCGCCTTCTTGCGCTACGTCTTCACAAACGTCGAGACCTCACTCGCCAGCGCCAATTTAGAACTTATGGAAAACTACGGAGGACTCTGCGAAGACACCGCTCTCCGCGACCGCGTTCTCAAAACGGTACGCGAAGAATTCCAGCGCACCCGCGAGCAAGTCGGAGCCTTCCTCGGAGGCGACTTCGCCAAGAGGCGCCCCCGCATGAACAAGACCCTCGCCCTGCGCGAAGAGCCCTTGAAGAAGCTGCACCTTCAACAAATTCAGCTCCTCAAAGACTGGCGCGCCGACGACCGTCCAATGGAAGGCGACACCTTCCTCGCCCTCCAACTCACCGTCAACGCCATCTCCTCTGGCTTGAAGGAGACCGGTTGATATTCGCCAGAATTTCCCGACGTAGCGCGTGCCTCCGGCGTGCGAGAATGGGCACGGTCGCCCTCGACCGGAAGAACCCCTCCGGACAGTTGAGACGCCTGCCCTCAACCTTCGCGGCCCAGAGAGCCGCGCCACGCATTTTTTCCGGGCTTTATCAAGCTACCGCTTCCACTCAACCTGATACCGACGACAACTCTCTGGAGACAGCCCCGCCTTCAGGGGATTGTCCGCAATATAGTCGACGAACCGCTGTAATTGCCTCTCTGTCCGAACAGCATGGTCAAAACTCTCACGCTGCCAGAGCGCTCCGCTTCTTCCTTCCTTCTGATTCATCTGCCGCGACGAAAAGCCCTTCCAAGCCCCCACTATCTGATGAAGGATATTTTCTCCCAGCGGAATCACCAAAACATGAACATGATTGGGCATAATCACATAGTCTCCGAGAAAATACTTCTCCCCATCAAAGTGGTGAAGACACTCCGCTAAAATTCCTGCGTTGGCCTCTTTTCTCAAAAGGCATTCTCCCTGTCCTCGATCCATCATTTTTTCGAAAGTCGCCCCAAACTTACTGCGATATTCACGCCGCTGCTCGGCAGTGAGTCTACCAAACCAATTCTGCTCATCGGAAGAAGTCCCACATCTCGCCAACCACTCCTCACGCTTTTGCCGCCATTGCTTCTTAGCCTCTGCAGGAATAGCATCCGCGAGTCGGAAAGTGACAAAGTGAGTGGCTCCTTCTCGACTCCAATGAGGAAGACGTGACTTGCTTTTCTCGACCTTAGTTTTCAAGCAATTGAACGGAACAAAGGGAACGGAGTTCATATTTAAAAAGTGTTCAAACGAGTATCAATCGTCAAGATATTCCTACCCGTGGCGCGGTCCTCCGGGCCGCGAAGGTCAAAGGCAGGCGTCTCGACTGCCTGAAACTCTGCCGGTCGAGGACGACCGTCTTTACTCTCGCGCGCCAGAGGCACGCGCCACAGCTTGCCAAAAACACGAGTTGCTGAATCATTGACCTTTCGCTCGTTTCTGTTCTTCTCCTCGCACCTCGGGAAAGCCGAGGTGTTTTGAGAGGCCCTATGGGGAATCCGGTGTGAATCCGGAGCGGTGCCGCCACTGTATTTCTACATCTGTAGAAGAGCCAGATCGCCAGCCTGTCAAGACCGTTTGAAATCACCTGCGGAACACAGGCTACGAACACAATACATGAACCAGAAAAAGACCGCGCTTCACAGCGCTCTCCTGCTCGCTTGCCCCAGTATCTCTCTGGGCCAAGATCTCTTCGAATCCGTCACTCTTCCCGAGACCGTCGTCATCGCGAATCGCCTTGAAGAGCCCGCTCACAAAGTCGCCCCTGCCTTCACTCAATTGGCGACTGAAGACCTTGAGAGAAAAGGAATATACCGACTCGAAGACGCCCTCCGCCAAGTTCCCGGTGTTCAGGTGGCTTCCGAAGGTGGTCAGCGAGGCTCCATCTCCGCGCTCCGCTTGCGAGGTACCGAGTCCGACCATACTCTTTTCCTCGTTGATGGGCTCCGCGTCACCGATTCGAATAACGCCCCCAGCAATCTTTTGGGTGCCGACAGCCTCGCAGGTGGGGGTCAACTGGGAATCCTACGCGGACCCCAAAGCGCTCTCTACGGGAGCGCTGCCATCGGAGGGGTTGTGAGCCAGGAAACGGGACGAGGCGAAGAAGTGGAATCGAACAGCTGGTTCTTAGAAGCAGGGAGCTTCGGCTCCGTTCGCTCGGGACTGCGTATTGGAGGCGAGACCGATGGCCTCCGTTATTTCGTTGGACTCGGTGGTGAACGCACCGAGAACGACCGCCCTAACAACAACTTCCAACAGACTCAATCAGCCATCCGCTTGGAGACCGACCTCAATGACCAGACCGTAGTTGGCACTACTTTGCGCTATGGCTGGAGCGAATACCAAAATCCTTCAGGCAACTCCTATGCAACCGACGAGCGCGAATCCATCCTCGGCTCGATCTACCTCGAGCGCGCGCAATCAGACATCTGGGACTGGAGCCTCACGCTGGGTTTCTATCGTGATGAATTCGAAGAGCGCGGGCCCTTTCCCTTCGGCAGCAGCAGTAACAAAGCTTCGCTCGAGTGGCGTAACGAACTCGAGTGGTCGGAGCAACATCGCACTGCCGCCGGCTTGCTCACCGAATGGCAGGACTACGAGACTGGTGGTGTCGATGAATCCGTCTGGCTCGGCGCCGCCTATATCAATCACCTCTGGGAGCCTACCGAAGGATTGGTCTTTGGATTAGGTGGGCGCGGCGAGTGGTTCGAGGCTTGGGAGGAAGTCTTCACCTGGCGCGGAACCGCCACTTACACCATCCCTGATTCGGGTCTTCGCGTTCATGGCAGCTATGGCACTGGCTTTCGTGCCCCTTCTTTTTTCGAACTCTATGGCAGTATTCCGGCCTTCTTTTTCGAGGGAAACCCCGACCTCGAACCCGAGCGGTCGCGGGGATGGGATGCGGGGGTCGAGTGGACCTTGGGAGAGAGCTTTCTTGTCGATTTGACCTACTTTCAGAACGATATTAAAAACCTCATCGACTTTTCCCCTAGCAACGTTGGGCAGGCAAAGCTCAAGGGGCTCGAAGGCAACCTACGGGGCTCGTGGTTTGAGCAAAAAGTCGAACTCGTAGCAGCCCTCACCTATCTCTTCGAAGCCGAAGACAAGACCACCGGCCAACGTCTGGTCCGGCGTCCCGAATGGACTGCGAGCGCCGACCTCGCCCTGCATCCCAACGAGCGTTTCACCATCGGCTTTGGTGCTAGCTACAACTCCGAGCGCATTGACCTAGACTTTGCCTCCTTCCCCGCTGGCCGAGTGAGCATCGACTCCTCGATTCTCGCCCGAGCCTATGCCAGCTACGACCTCACCGATGCGGTTACCCTCACCGGTAGAATCGAGAACGCTTTCAATGAGGATTATCAAGAGGTCTTGGGAGTTCCCACTCGCGGCTTCGGGGCCTTTGGAGGAATTCGCATGGAGTTTTAGAATTTGAGTCCCGCTCTCAATCTGGTAACCCTTGCCTATGGCAGAACGGTCTAAACGGTTTCAATCAGCGGTGCTCCTTCTCGCGCTCGCGCTTTTGGTTTTCCTTTTTACCGCCATCACCCTCTCGTTCTTGCCGCAAGACCTCTCCGATTTAGAAGGTCGCAACGAGGATGGCACCAGCACCCCACCCGCTCGGAACCTCGAACGAGTCCTCGAAAACGCGGCGAGCCAAGGCATCCAAGTCACGCTCACCGAAGAAGAAGTCAACCAATGGGTCGCTAGCAAAGTGAAGGGCACCCAAGAAGGAGTGCTCGGCAAATCGGTGAGCTATCGCGGCACTTGGATTCGGTTCAAGGAAGGTTCAGCGGAAGTCGTCTTCGAGCGCGAAGCCTTCAACCGTCTCCACACCATTGCGATGAATGTAGAGATTGAGCAGCTCATTGAAGGCAACAACCAGATGAGCACCAACATTCACTGGCGGGGCGGCCGCCTCGGTCAAATGCCGGTCATGCAAGGCTACCTCCTCCTTGTGATGAGCAGCTATGAAGAGTTGGCCAAAGCAATGGCTCCAGAGATGAGATCGCTTAAAAGCCTTCTCCAAGGAAAGGCCACCATTGAATTTGAAGAAGGCAAAGTCTCCTTCGAGCCTCGCTCCACCGATAGCGACCTTGGTATCGATGGTCTTTAGAACTCTTTTTCTCATGAAACGCTGCCTGCTTCTCCTCGTCCTCATTGCGGGGAGTCTTCAGGTTTGTGCCCAAGAAAAAGAAGCGAAAGCGCCTCTTGGTAGAGTGATTTCCGCTGATGACCGAGTCATCGTTTTCGGAGAAGAAAACCGCTCGATCACCGCCGTCCTTTCTCAAGTCTCCTCCCTCCGCAACGAACTGAACCTCATCCTCAAAGACCCCGAGGCCAAAAGCAGCGAGGACCTCTTCCCCCTGCGCAACGACTTCTTCATCACTCTGTTTGGCCGTATGGGATCTCCCCCTCAGAAACGCCCTTTCGCTATTCAGCGCCGAAAGGTCGAAGGGTCAGATCGCTTTCGCATCGAGCTCAACCTCGATATGTCCAAAGGAATCAACCGTCAATTTCTTCGCGAGAAAGCGTTGGAGTGCCTCTTGATGGACAGCTGCCTCAGCAAAGACCTCCGCGACGATCAAAGAGTCAAAGTCGCCCCTTGGATCATCACCGGCATGTTAGAGAGAATGGCGTGGCGAGACGGCGAGGCAGACCGTGGACTCTACAAAGCGCTCTTTAGTAACAACATGATGATGGACATCGAAAGGATGGTCACTCTGGAAGATCTATCCAAACTTGATGCTGCCGAGCGCACCGCGTTTCGCATCTCGGCGGGTGCTTTTTTCATGTCTATTGTGAATCAAAACGGAGGTTCGAAAACCTTTCTCGACTATCTCGCCACCGCCCCAGCTTACGAGGGAGAACAGTTTCTTCTTTTCCGAAATAGCTTCTTCACGATGGGCCTCTCTGAAGAAGGACTCGCCAAGCAGTGGGCCTTGCAACTGGCCAACCTCACCCAAGAGTTCGTCAGCGAAACCCTCACCCCGCTTGAGACCGAGATAGCCCTCTCCGAAGTCCTCCAAGGCACCTTAGACAGCGGCAATGGAGAAGGGCGTGTCTATCGCCTGATTGCTTTTCAGGATATTCTGGCTCTGCCCGAAGAAGACCGAAACCTCATCCTCTCTCCAATGCTCGAGCGCGTAAGCCTCCTTTCCTTTCGATGCTTTCCCTCCTATCGCGACATTCTCTCTGGCTACATCCGCATCATCAGGCAGCTCGCGGCTGGTGATGAAGCGGACCTCGTCGAGCTGCTCACGATTTTAGAAGAAAAGCGCGCCATTCTCAAGCAAGTCGGCGAACGCACTCGCGACTATCTGGATTGGTATCAAATCGCCAATGCCACCCAGCTCACTGGCGAATTTCGCGACTATCAGCGCCTCAAAAAGGAGCTCGAAACCGAAAACCCCTCTTACCCCGGCCCCATCGACTACTACTTGAACGCCGTCCAAGCGCTCTTCGAAAAATAGGGTGGGGACACTCGCGACTACAAAGCCCCTTCTTTTTTCGAATCGCCGGCCCCCTTAGATCGTTCTACTTTAGCACACATGGACATCCTTGAACAATTGGGGGTCGCGCTCGGCTTTGCCACTTTGGCCGGGATCAACCTCTATCTCACCACCTTCATCGCAGGCTTAGCCATTCGCTTCGACTGGCTTTCTCTCGCAAGTAAATACGAGCAACTTGAAATCCTCGCCGACCCTTGGGTCATTGGGGTCTCTGGCGTGCTGTTCACTATCGAGTTTTTCGCCGACAAGATCCCCTGGGTAGATTCGACGTGGGATCTCGTCCACACCATCGTTCGACCCATTGGTGGTGTCCTACTAGCTCTTGCCGCCTTGGGCGAACTGGACCCCGCCATCTCTGTGATTGCCGCACTCCTTGCTGGCGGAACCTCTCTCACCACTCATTTAGCGAAAGCTGGCGGACGCTTATTCATCAACCTCTCTCCCGAACCTGTTTCTAACATTGCAGCCAGCACCGCCGAAGATGGTCTCGTCTTGGGAGGTTTGGGACTCATGGCATTTGCTCCTATCCCTGCCTTCTTTTTCTTCCTCCTAGTAGTGCTCGCAGCCGGATGGCTGGTCTGGAAATCGAGCTCCCTCTTCCAGAAAGGTTGGCAGCGCATTCGTCGCAAGTCCGATGCCTCACCTGCCTAACAAGGCATGCTCTGCTCAGCTGCTGATCAATCTAGAGTCTCCACCAGCCATTTGGTGAGGGCTTCATGGCTATCCGCCCGATAGCGCCAAGCTTTCAAGCCCAGCTGTAAGCCCGTGGTGATATTCTCGGGTAGATCATCAAAGTAGAGCGTGTCCTCAGGAACCAAGTCGTATTTCTCGAAGGCATGATGGTAGATAGCAGGGTCTGGCTTCACCGCGCCTGCTTGATGCGAAAACACCTGCCCCTCAAACAGGTCAAAGACCTCAGCATACTCTTTGAGAAAAAAGTCGGCATGCATCTGGTTAGTGTTACTGAACAAGATGAGCTGAAAGCCCCGTGACTTGAGATCACGCAGCGTCTCCCACATAGGCATATTGGGGCTAAAGATATCATTCCAAGCCGCTACGAATTCCTCTCCACTTCCCTCGAACTGAAGTTTCCCACTTGCCCACGTGACAAAGTCTTGGTCAGAAACCTTCCCTGCTTCGAAATCATCTTTCTTCTCAAGAAGAGAATAAATACGCCCTACTGGGTCAGCTAATTCAGGTGGCACAAGCCGCCGCAACGAAGTCTTAAAGTCCACGTGAAGAATGACGTTTCCGATATCAACAAGGGCCGCTTTTTTCATAATCGATTTTACTCTGCCAACTTCTCCAGCACAAATTGTGCGGTGATAGTCGCGGACTGGGGCCGCGATGCTTTAGCGAGGTTACGCTTCCAACGTTTCCATCCCTTGCAGTCGTTGGCAAGCAGCTCTTGTAGCTTTAATTTCAGTTTTTCTGGACTATCAGCAAGGTCACCTCCACCGATTGAGCGCAAAAGTTCCAGATTTCCCTCTTCCTGACCCGGTACCAAGTGATGAATCAGCATTGGCGTTGAGGCCGCGATACACTCGTGCACGGTCGCTCCACCCGCTTTGCCAATGGCAAGATGGTGCTGGCAGAGGTGGGTCGGAATCTTACGCGACCATCCCAATATCCGGACTCGCCCCGGATATTTGGCCTCCAATTCCCGAGCGGAGCGGTAGAGCCGACGCACATTACTCCCTAGAATCAATGTGAGGTGAGTTCCAGGACACTCCAGTACCGGATGCCCTACGGATGAGATTTGAGGCTTTCTGCCCGTTGTAAAATAAAGAACTTTGAATGGGTCCGTCGATGACCTGGAGGTCAAAGGATTCAGTGCTCGGAACACAGGCGAAACAGGGAATCCCGTCTCCACGACCTTTTCCTCGGGAATCCCCCGCCCCACCATCATTCGCCGCGTCAGCCCATCTGTCACCAACCAGTAGTCGGTCGGCGCTTGTAACCATGCATTGTTAATATTTATCGAATCCGTAACCACAGTGAAGACTTTACCCTTCCATTTCCCACGTTTGCGCAATCTCTCCGTAAAATATGGATACAGGGGATAAGTCGAAATAATGCCATCAGGCTGAAACTGTTCCACTTTCTCCGCCAGCGCCCCCTCTGGCTTGCGCAACACGTCAAAGGTTTCCTTCGTAAAGTCATGGCGCTCGGCCGCTCGATAGACCCAGTCCCAAATGGCCGGCGAATAGGTGGTCATTGTGCGATAGCCTCTTCGCAAGACCTCATTCAATTCCGGAGCACCCTCAGCACAAGGATCCGTCACCAACACTTCGGCACGGCCTTCCAACGCGGCAGCCAAACCTCGCGCGGCGCTATTATGACCCTCACCGTAACCGGCGGTCACGATCAAGATTCGTGGAAGCCTACCCATTAGTAGAAAGACGGTTCTATCGGGGCGCAGGGTTGCCTAACACGAGTTTTTCAGACATCATTAAGGAACGTGGCGGAGGAAAATCACAGAGGCCGGAAGAAACCCCAACTGAAAGTCGTTGACGAGAACGACTCCGTTCATCGTCTTGGCGGGGAGGCTCAAAAGACACCCGCCCCACGAAAGAAGGCCAATCTTCGTCGAACCCATGAAGCCAACGCCATCGCTCGCGATCTCGACGGTGGTGAGTCCCCCTCACTTCTTTCCAAAGAAAACTCACCCCCAGAGGCGGATGCAGAATCCACTGCCTCTTCGCAACCAGCGGCGCCCCTGCGAATTCCTCCTGTCATCTTTTTCCTAGCTGTCGCGGCCTTCCTTCTCCTTCTAGCAGCGGGTGTTTTCCTAGCCCTCGGTGGACGGGACCGTAATTCCCTTCACTCCATGCAAGACCGCTCGCGCGCTAATCTGCAGTCAACCCTCCAAGAGAAAGAAGAAGCGCGCGACATCGTCGAGGCCCTGACAGAAGCGCTAGAAAGCTACACCTCTGCTAGTACGATTGAAGAAAAATTGGTCTTTGTTCGCCAACCCGAGCGGGTGGAACCCCTCATGAGAGACCACTACAAAGATCAACCTCTCATTCCCAAAGAAGGGGCTAAGCTGATAAGTCAGTATGCTCTTCCCATCGAATCCAGTTCGTTCGTCATTCTCACTTCTTCTTTTCCAGATAGTTCGAACAAGATCTTTCTCGCCGAAGCCGATACTGATCTCAACATCACCATCGATTGGGAGTCCGATGCCTGCTACCAGCCAGTCGACATTGATGATTACGTGGCAGAAAAACCCAGCCATTCCGTAGACCTTCGCGTATTCGCAAAACCAGATAATTTCTACGTCTACGAGTTCTCCGACAGCAGCAAATACCAGTGCATCAAGCTGACCTTCCGCGACAATGATGAGTTTCTTTTTGGTTACATCGAGCGTGACAGCCCCTCTGGTTTGCGAATGGCTAACCACTTTCGAATAGTACAACGGTCTGGCAGCGGAATGCCCGAACCCCTCTTTCTCAGGGTCAAATTCCCCAAAAATGCAAAGGGCGAGCGAGGGGTATTAATCGAAGAGTTGCTCGCAGTCCGCTGGGCAAACATTGAAGAATCAAAAATAAATGAGTGAGAACCAATCCCCTTCCCCCAATCTCAAACCCGGCGGCACCGAAGGTGGCGAGACGCTCTTTCTTACCGGAGGAGGACTTACCCTTTGTGCTGTCGGACTCTATCTCTTGTTAGATTCTGTTCGAGTAGTCAGTGGCGACTTCGGTGCCGTCTCCGGCATGATGGGCAGGCGTGGAGGGATGGGTACGACCACCTCAATGGGCATCATCTTTGTTCCTTTCCTCATCGGCGCTGCCGTCCTCTTCTACGATGCTACCAAGAAGTGGGCTTGGTGGCTGGCAACTTCCGGATTGGCTATCATCGTCATCGAAATCCTCAGCCGTATTCGTTTTGTCCTCAATATGAAGACCACTAGTCTACTCTTGATTTTTGTGATGATCGCAGCCGGAGCTGGGTGCCTCGCACGCGCCTATCGAACTAGCAAAAACTCTTAATGCTGTTTTTTTAGCTTTTCATAAGAGTGTATTCATGAGAGCTTGAACGGCTCATGAGATACCCTTGGCTAGCGACCCCAGCCCTCGCTCTCTTACCCTCTTGCAGTTGGCTCATCACTCCTCCTGAGGCAACTCCTCAGCAACCCTTCACTTGGAAGCGTTCTGCTGAGGAAACACCCCTCCTTGTCTTTTCTCACGGTTATCATACCGGCCTTTCTCTTCCCGCAGAATCCCTTCGCGAGCACCTACCCCACCTTTGCCACGGCCTCACTGACGAATGGCTCGAGTTTGGCTGGGGAGACGAAGGCTTCTATCGTTCAGTAGACATCACTGCTCCTCTCGTATTCAGCGCTCTCTGCTATCCCACCCCTGGCGTCGTTCATGTCGTTGCACAAGAACCTCCCATTCATCGTCACTACCACTACGCCCCCATTCGCCTTCTCACCATCGACCTGGCAGAAACAAAAAACCTCGGCAAGTTCCTAGCCGACACCTTCAAAAAAGATGAGAACGGGAACCTCATCAACCTTGGTCCTGGCCGATACGGAAAGAGTTCCTTCTTTCGCGCCAACCAAAGCTACTACTTTCCTCGTAGCTGTAACGCATGGACCGCAAAAGGTCTGCAAGCGAGCGGCTTCGACGTCTACTCCCTCACTGCTCCTGGACTGATGAAACAACTCCCTCGAGAAAACCCTTAACCAAAGAAAAAGGGAGAGCGGTTCCCCACTCTCCCTTGGTTGAACTCACTTTACAGTAGAGCCAAATGACTACTTTCCAATGGTGTAACCAACTGGCGCCACTGGGGCCACCTGCTGAGGCGCTTGTCCACCCGAAGGAGCACAACTCACCAACACTCCCGCGACAAAAGCCGCTGCAGCCATCGCTGCGATCATCATCGTTGTTTTCATAAAATTATTTTTCGAAAGTAGGACAGCCGAGCCCGCCAAGGACTTCTATCGGCTCTTGATTCGAGGAACATGCCGCCATTGCTAGGCTTCCTGCTGCTGCCGCTCCTGCCGCCATAGTCCGAGCAACTTTCATGCCCACCACGGCGGGAGCACCACACCCCTTGGTCACCATCTTTCCCTCTTTATCCCGAAAAAAACGAACACAAGCCTGCCCTAAAGGGCCCTGCTCTCTGATGAATCCTTCCGCTTCTTCACTGGTCATCTGGGAAAGGTCCGTCACCGACTTCCGGCACTGATTGCAGAATTTTTCGCCCTCATTTCCCGCCATTTCTTCCCACTTCATGGGACAACGGAAGTTCACAGTCACTCGATCTAAAACGCTCTCTTTCATTTCCTTCTTTATATACTTTCTCTTGTCTTTTTTATCGCACGGTTCGCAACGGAGCATCGGCAAATGCACGAGCATCATTTCGCTGACTCACTTCTTGGGTCGAGTAACGGAAAGGCGAGCGCCCCTTCTCTGCAAAGACAACCAAACCAATCACACCCACATCTCTCGTCTCACCATGGCGCAGATTCGAATAGCTGGAGTCTACGGTAGAAAACTTGAATGCCGCCACCGCATCATAACTGGTGCGAAATCCCTTCACTAAGAGCTCCTCTCCAGGAGCCATGATATAGCCCCGCTTCTTAAAGCTCGCCGCCTTGCCATCCATGACATCAAGACCATCCACCGACAATACCACCTCGAGGCGACTATCGCTCACATTGCGAACCACCAAAGAATAGTTACGCCCCTTCTTCCCCACCACATAACGGCGTGAACCCGACATGTAGTGATCAGGTGAACCCCACCCACTCTTCACTCCCCACTCGACAGCACCATTTGCGGCCTTTTGAAAGGCGGAGGTCTTATTCTTGAAACGACCTGCCATGGCATCCACCCCCTCCTTATCGTTGTAATAGATCATCCCCACCCCGCCATAAGGCCGGTCGTTCTCGCGAACGAAATGAGTATTTCCCAACGAAGAGGAAATGCGCTCACCCCATCCCGTTCCCAATCCAGGACGTCGTTTGGGATTGTTGAGCACCGAGTCAATCCTCGACTTGCTGACCTCAAAATCTCCACTTCGCAGACCTTCTGTAGACGCGCTACTCGACCCCACTGGCTCAACCGCAACTGAGGGAGCCGCTGCTGGAGCAACAGGGGCATGAGATCCACAACTCGAAAACATCAGCACCGCACACACCGCAATGCCAACCAATAAAAACGCCCCCAACTCTTGAAACACTTCTTTGTTCACTTTCATGCGTGCTAAAAAACCAGCAAATCAATCCGAGGTCAAATTCTTTTTGCTGAAATTTTAGCATTAAAGAATCTGGGGCTTCAATCTTCCACCGAAAAGCAGGCCCAAAAATCACTATTGCGGAAGCTTTGCCAACTTTCCTAATTCACCTTTCTTGATCGTGAAAACATGGCTTTGGAAATCGTTCGCATGCAGGTGATACCTCATCTCCACTTGATCGACCAACTCATCTGCCACATGAAAAGAGACTCGCGAACCCTCCGGCAGCCCCTTGATTCTCGAAGCCCTGCGAATCACCGGCTCAATCCGCAGTAAGGTTCTTTCTCCATCTTCGGAGTAAATCGCAAGACTACAGCCGGTAAAAGGGGTCTCCTTTTGGGGTCGAAAAACCAGATCAACAAAGGTCTTTCCGTTACTGGATTTACAAATCACGGCCAAACCATGGTAATCCAAGCGCTTTCCATTCTCCGCTGTCACCATGGTCATAGACGCCACCCCCTCCGCAAAAGATATCGGAGTAGTCACCATCAACACAAAGAGCAGAAACACTTTCATCTCTGCTATCATTCGCACAAAACGCGGCGATTGTGACAGTTTTCTCACCGTAGAGACCTATTCACAGCCCTTTAAAAAAGAAAAAAACCAGGGGACCACGGCAATAAGGAACAAGCTACGGCTGCTACGTTTCCGTCCTGACCGGGTTCACCAGTCCATACTCCGCGGCCCCTGGCAAGAACACCCGTAATCGCAAACCCTCGTTCCTGAAAGCCGTTTTTTCTTCTTTTTCCAAAATCGGGTTCCTCATTTGCGCCTCTTCCCCGTCTTTGCTAGCTTACCGCCATGCCTTCGGGAAAGATTCTTGCCCTCCAACTCCTGCGTATCGCACTTGGGCTCTTCTTCTTGATCGTCGGCATCATCAAGCTGCGCGACCTCAACGCCTTCACGGAAGACATCTTCAACTACCAAATCCTCTTTCCTCCCTATGACGGCTATGCCGCCTACTTTGTCGCTTGGCTCGAAGTCATCGCCGGCCTCGCCGTCATCATCGGCCGCTGGGCCCTCCGCGGAAGTCTCCTCCTGATTGCCGGAATGCTCCTCACCTTCATCACCGCCCTCTCCATCGCCGCCGCCAAAGGACTCAATATCAATTGCGGCTGCTTCGGCTCCTCCGACGAGCCCACCAACTTTCCCCTCCACATCGGCATGAACCTCGCTCTTTTTGTCCTGACAGGGATTCTCTTTTGGAAAGCGAATCGAAGAAGCCAAAGCAACATCTTTGGGAAATCAAAACTCTCTCTCCCGAGGTAAAACAAATGCTGGTTGAATTCGTCGTGGTATTCAGCCCTCACCTCGCTAAAAACCAGCCGTGACCTTTCTCGAAAAACTCACCGCCCGCACTTCCACCGTTGGCAACCTCTGCATCGGCCTCGACCCCCGCGTCGAAAACCACCACAACCGCATCTCTGAAGTCGAAGACTACCTCATTCGCCTCATCGAAGACACCGCCCCTCACGCCGCCGCCTTCAAGCCCAACAGCGCCTACTTCGAAAGCCTCGGCAGCGAAGGCTTCGCCCTTCTCGAACGCACCGTCGCCCGCATCCCCAGCGAAATTCCCATCGTTCTCGATGTCAAACGCTCCGACATCGGTGAGACCCAACGTCGCTATGCCATCGCCTGCTTCGAACACCTCCGCGCCGACGCCGTCACCCTCAATCCCTTCATGGGTTACGACTCCATCGAGCCCTTCCTCGACTACCCCGGCGGTAAAGGCCTCTACCTCCTCGCCCTCACCTCGAACAGCGGCAGCGCCGACTTCCAGCGTCTCACGGTCGACGACCAGCCACTCTACCAGCGTGTCGCCGGCTTCGCCGAAAGAGCCGCCTCGCAGAACCGCAACTCCTCCGTCGGACTCGTCCTCGGCCTCACCAATGCTGGACCCGACGTCCTCACCCGCATCCCCGACATCCCCCTTCTCATCCCCGGGCTCGGAGCCCAAGGCGGCGACCTCTCCAGCCTCGCCTCTAGCAACCGCCAAGCACCCAACCTCGTCAACGTCTCTCGCGGCATCATCTATCCCAGTAATGGCCAAGAACCTACTGCGGCCGCCCAAAGCTTCCGCAAGGAAATCGCAAAAGCACTCAGCTAGTCCTGCACCAAAAAATCACCGTGTCCGAACAAGGTAAATCCTCCGGTTCATACTCCGGCCTCTTTCCCAAAAAGGGCTGGACCGAACGTTCTTATCGCTTCTGGAGACATCGCATCATCCCCCAGATGTTTCGCCACCCAGTAGGCGAAACCCTTCACGCCAATTCTGAACCACCTGAAGGAGATAAAGTTCGTATCACTTGGATTGGCCACGCCTCCTTCCTCGTTCAGTTTCAGAATCACTCAGTCATCTTCGACCCCAATTGGGCCACTTGGATGGGTCCCGTCAAACGGCAGCGTCAACCTGGCCTCCACCTCGACTCTCTCCCCGAAGTCGATCTCGTCTGTGTTTCACACGCACACTTCGACCACATGCATAAGGCCGCCCTGCGCAGCATCCAGAGCAAGCAAGGCATCATGGTCCCCAAAGGTTCCGGCTCGCTTGTGCGCAAACTAGGCTTTCAACGGGTCGAAGAAATGGAGGTCTGGCAGGAACACATTCTCGACGGTATCGACGTCATCCACACCCCTTCTCACCACTGGGGTGCCCGCTTTGGCCACGACACCCATCGTGACTACGGCGGCTTCATCGTCAAAACTCCCACCCGCAATGTCTACCACGCCGGGGACAGCGCCTACTTCGAAGGCTTCAAGGAAATCGGTAACCGCTTCGAAATCGACATCGCCCTCATGCC
This sequence comes from Roseibacillus sp., assembly GCA_051251855.1. GTDB lineage: Bacteria > Verrucomicrobiota > Verrucomicrobiia > Verrucomicrobiales > Akkermansiaceae > Roseibacillus. Next base: position 245,796 of record JBPOGI010000003.1, on the reverse strand, counting down.
CATCGGAGCCTACGAAGCCCCTAGTGGCCGCGACGTTCACCTCAACCCCGAAGAAGCCCTCCAAGCCTATCTCGACCTCGGCGCCAAAAAGCTCATCCCCATGCACTACGCCACCTTCCCTCTCGGCAACGAAGAACCCCACGAACCCGAAGAGCGGCTGCTCAAAGAAGCCGACCGCCTCGGCGTCCTCGACCAAATCCTCATCCTCGACCCCGGAGAAGGAGCAGAACTCTAAACATGGACCACCAACACCCCATCCTCGCCATCGACCATGGCGACGCCCGCATTGGCCTCGCCGCCACTGACGACTTCGGCATCGCCGCCCATCCCGTCGAGACCATTCATCGCGACAAAGTCGAGCCCCTCATTCGTCTTTCCGAAATCATCGCCCAGCGAAAAATAAAGACCCTCCTCCTCGGTCTTCCTCTCAAAACCGACGGCCGCGAAGGCGACGCCGCCCAAAAAATTCGCCACTTCGGAGACGAGCTCCAAAAGACCTTTCCCGACCTCCCTCTTTACTACCACGACGAATCCTTCACCACCATCAACGCCTCCGAGAAACTTCGTCTCGCCGGCAAAAAGGCCAAGGACCAAAAGAACATCATCGACCAAGCGGCCGCCCTCGAGATCCTCCAAAACTACCTCGGCTGGCAATAGCAATGGAGCAGGGACACTCCTGTCCCTGAACAACGGTCTGACTCTCCAAGGACAAGAATGTCCTTGCTCCATTATTTCACCAACGGCAACGGCGGAGCAATCAGCTGAATCCGATCCTCTTGCATCGCTTCCAACTGCCTCAAACTCCCCTTCACCGCCATACGTTTATCCCTCGGCAACAAGCCAAGAACCGGCACCTCAGCCATCCACAAATCTAACAAACCCTTCGGTTTCTCTGCCGCTTCCATAGAAATAAAGTGGTCATTCGTCGGCCCACTCTCCTGCTGAAACAAGGAGTCGAAAGCACTCTTCGGCTCAGGGAACATCATCGGATTCGCTTCGTCTAACTCTGCCAACTCCGCAGCCTTCGCAATCGCATCTGTCAATCCGCCCATCTCATCAACCAACCCCACCCTCAGCGCATCGCGCCCCGAGTAAACTCGCCCTCCAGCCAACTTCTCTAAGTTCTCACTCAAGCGCTCGCCCCGACCATCAACAATGCGCTTCTTAAAGGTTCCATAAACCCCCAGCATCGACTTGCGCACCATCTGACGCTCCACCTTCGAAAAGGGACGCGTGCTATTATAGAGGTCCGCATGCTTCCCCTTCTTCATCTCGTGAGTCGTGATGCCAACCTTCTCCATCACGTCCCCCATCGCAAACTTCATCCCCACCACTCCAATACTTCCAGTAATCGTTGCAGGCTCCGCAAAAATCACCTCCGCCCCACTAGAAATATAGTAGCCCCCACTCGCCGCCACCGCTCCCATCGACACCACCAAAGGCCGTTCCGTCTCCGAAAACTCATCGAGCGCCTCCCACAGAATCTCCGAAGCCAAAGCCGACCCACCCGGCGAGTTCACCCGTAACACCAGTGCTTGGCACATCTCATCATCCACCAAACGCAGTACCTCGTCGCGAGCCGGAACAATACTTCCAAAATCAATTCCGCCCTCGAACACCACCACTGCCACATACTCTTCCTTCGGCGACTGATTCTTACCCGAAGAAAACATCAGCTTCATCAAATCAAAGAACCCCTTAATCTCCGGTTCCTTCGCCCCATTGCGCACATAATCGCGCTCAAAAACAGCCTCCTCGCCAAACTTCTCTTGCAACTCGTTCACCAAATCCGTGCGATACTGCAACCGGTCCACGAGACCCAATTTCTTCGCAGCCCGTGCATTCACCACTCCACGATCAATGAACGTCGAAAGAGAATCGCGCGTGATTCCTCTCCCCGTCGCAATCTCCGTCACAATGGTGTGGAACAACGAATCCATTAAAATTTCACTCTGCTTCAAGGCCGCCGCCGAAGGCTCCGTGCGATAGAAATTCTCCCCCGCCGACTTGAAGTCACCAATGTGCACCACGTCCACCTGCACTCCCACCTTATCCAGCAGGCCCTTGAAATACATATTCTCCGTATGCAATCCGCTCATCGAAACATCACCTTCCGGATTCAGCACAAACTGGCTTGCAGCCGAACCTAACAGCGCCGTCTTCATATTGAGCCCGTCCGCATACAGCCACACCTCTTTCCCCGCATTCTTCACCTCTTCCAAACATCGCTTCACCTCCTGTAGTTGCGCCAGTGAAAACCCCGCCTGATCCACCTCCACCACAATAGCCTGAATCTCCTCCGTCTCCGCCGCACGCTGCAACGAGGTCACGACATCAAAGTGAGTCAACGGACGCTGTGGATTCGGATCGAAGTTCAACAAACTCGTCTCCGTCATTCCACTTTCCGAAATCATTCCCGTCAGATCGTAGACCGGAATCGGAACCTCAGTTTCCGATGCCCCCAGCATACTCAAACCAAAAACTGCTGAAGCCAGCAAACCGAGAGAAGAAGAAATTTTCATAGATACCCCCACTAAATCGCGGAATCCTCCCCTCGTCCAAAGAAAAGAATCCCATCAATGGGAAGCCGCAGGCTTTCGCCTGTTCGATCAATACGATTCTTGTAAAAAAGGGACCCTAAGAACCGTTAAATTCCCGAACATGCCCTTCAAAGCCTTCTTCTCATCTCTCATTCTCTTCGCCGCCTCACTCGCTGCCAAAAACCACAAAGCCGACATCATCATCTACGGCGGCACCTCCACCGCCGTCATGGCCGGGGTTCAGGCCAGCCAAATGGGCAAGAGCGTGATCATGGTCAGCCCCGACAAGCACCTCGGTGGGCTCAGCAGCGGCGGCCTCGGCTGGACCGACAACGGTCATGCCGGCGGCATCGGCGGACTCTCACGCCAATTCTATCAGCGCATCAAAGCCTACTACGACAACCCCGAAGCATGGCGCCAACAGACTCAGGAGGAATTTCGTGCCACCCCTAAAAGCCAAAGCCGCAACCGGGCCAAGGATGATGCCATGTGGATTTTTGAACCCCACGTCGCCGAAAAAATCTTCGACCAATACGTCACCGAAAACAAAATCACCGTCGTTCGTGACGCCTGGCTCGACCGCGCAAACGGCGTCGAAAAGGACGGAACCCGCATCCTTTCCCTCACCACCCTCGACGGACAAAGATTCCAAGGTGAAGTCTTCATCGATGCCACCTACGAAGGCGACCTCATGGCTGCTGCCGGAGTGAGCTACCACGTCGGACGCGAAGCCAATAGCACCTACAACGAGACCATCAACGGAGTCCAAAAAGACCGCCGTGATCACCCCCACCACTTCGACATCACCGGCCTCAAAATCTCTCCCTACAAAGTCCCCGGCGACCCCGAAAGCGGACTCCTCCCCCGCGTCCACGGCGAGACCCCAGCCGAGGACGGCACCGGAGACCATCGAATCCAAGCTTATTGCTTCCGCGCTTGCCTCACCAACGACCCCGACAACCGCATCCCCTTCCCCAAGCCCGACAATTACGACCCCACTCAATACGAAATCCTCCTCCGTGTCCTGCAAGCCGGCTGGCCTGAGTTCTTTGGCAAGTTCGACCCTGCTCCGAACAAAAAGACGGACCAAAATAACCACGGCCCTTTCAGCACCGACAATATCGGGATGAACTACGACTACCCCGAAGCCAGTTACGAGCGCCGCCGCGAAATTATCAAAGAGCACGAAGACTACCAGAAGGGCCTCATGTATTTCGTCGCCAACGACCCTCGCGTCCCCAAAGACCTTCAAAACGAACTCCGCCAATGGGGACTCCCCAAAGACGAATTCGTCGACAACGGCAACTGGTCGCACCAACTCTATATCCGCGAAGCACGCCGCATGATTGGCCAATACGTCGTCACCGAGCATGACGTCTACGGAAAGACCGACGTCAACGACAGCATCGGCCAAGGCGTCTACACCATGGATTCACACAACGTGCAGCGCTACGTGACCCCCGAAGGCTTCATCGAAAACGAAGGCAACGTCGGAGCCCACATCCGAACGTCTTATCCCATTTCCTTCGGCGCCATTCTTCCCAAAAAAGAAGAGTGCAGCAACCTCCTCGTCCCCGGAGCCATCTCCTCCTCCCACATCGCCTTCGGATCCCTCCGCATGGAACCCACCTTCATGATTCTCGGTCAAAGCGCCGGCACCGCGGCCTCTTTCGCCATAGACCTAGACATCCCCGTGCAAGAAGTGAACTACAAGCGGGACCTCCAACCCCGCCTCCTCGCCGACCAGCAACGTCTCGGGAAAAAGGGCTCCGACGAGGAACTCACCTTCGATGAAGACAAAGCTGAACTCACCGGCACTTGGCTCTCCAGCTCCAGCGTCAAAACCAAGGTCGGAGAGAGCTACCTCCACGACAACGGTGCTCGCGATGGCAAAAGCAAGGCCACCTACACCCTCAAAATTCCATCCGCCGGAAAATACGAAGTCCTCGTCAGCTACCCCTCAGCCAGCAACCGCGCCAGCAACGTCCCCGTGACCATTCAACACGCCAAGGGTGAAACCCACCTCACCCTTAATCAAAAGGAACCCGCCGAAATCGAAGGCCTCTTCACCAAACTCGGCACCTTCTCCTTCAAGAAATCAGGCACCGTCACCATCTCTAACAAAGACACCAACGGCCACGTCGTGGTAGACGCCATTCGACTTCTCAAAAAATAGGGGATTTCAATGGGCCCGACTACTCCTCGGAGTGCGTCTTGCTGTAATTTTCGAACTTCTCCTTCAGTGAATCCTCCGGCCCGATCTTTCCCATATGAAGGAGCTTCCAAGAATGACCCAGCTTCAGCCCCAAAATTAAATAAACTGCCTCTTTCTTTTCGGTATCGGCGGGTGTTGCCACTCTGACGAGAGCGTAGCCACCGATGCGATACCACTCCTCAAAGGTCGTGAGACGACTGGGATCCTTTTGATACGCTTGGTTGAATTGAGCCGCTGCTTGTTTCACCAAGATACTCTTCGGATTGCCCGGCAAAAAAGCGAAGGAATCCAAGGCGGCGTAGTCTTCACGCCGAACAGCATCCATAATATCCCGAGCCAACTCGGGAAGATTTTCCTTCAGCGTCACCTTTTCAGTCTCCCCCGACAATCCAGAAAGAATCTCCTCACTCTGCGGCGCGGTCTCCTGATCGCTTAGCTGAGAAGTATTAATCACTTCCGACACTTGGTCCTGTGCGTTTCTCGCTGCCCCCCTCTTTCCTTCGAGATAGTCCTGTAGCATGCTCTGCAAAGTAGAGCGTTCCTGCCTAAAATCATCTATCATGAGAAGAGCCCAATTGTTCGGCGATTTTTCCCGAAAGATTAAGCAAAGAGTACGGCCATTTTTTTCTCCCTTAGGCTCCTCTACCCTCGTGATGGCATAGTCCCCTTCCCGATACCAATCGACAAACGACATCAGCCGGGAAGGGTCCCGCTGATAAACCTCCCCAATCTCAGAAAAACCTTCTTCAATTTGCTCCGAGGTCAGCTCTAACACCTTCTCTTCTCCCGAATGAGCAATAATCTCTTTCAATCTTTCAGCGTCCTGCCTCTTGAATGCGCTCATGACTTCAAAGGCTAACTTCTGATGCGTTTCCTGATAGAGTTCGCCCTTCGCATCTACTTCATAAGGCTCTCGCGCTTGGCTCAATTGATAGAAAGCGACTACGAGGAGAATTGAAATCACTCCCAATACGCCAAATATCAAACCCAATCCCACCCCCCAGAGACACCCTGTAGAGAGGGTCTTCTTTTCTGCCATGCGATGAAACCACTCCACAGGAAACGCAAGAGCCACCAAACCAAAGAAGCCAAAGAAGCCAAAGAAAAGGCGACTCCTATGAAGTTCCTCGATCACCCCTAAGAAGCCCAAGAAACCCACACACCCCAGAACCAATCCCACCACCAGCATCCTCCGGGCAACCTTCGAATGAAAGAAACCGACTTGCTCCTGATCCTGCTCAGGCGACGTCCTCGCCTTCTCGGAAATCGTTTCGACCACCGTTCTCAACTCGCCCACCGTCTGATAGCGCTTCTCGGGTTCCGCTTCCAATGCACGTAGAACCATTTCGTCGATTCTAACATCTACTTCGACCTTTCGAGAGGGAGCGACCAACTTTTGCCCCGGCCGCTCACCCGTCAACATTTCATAAAGCACCACTCCCAAGGCATAGACATCCACCCGCTCGTCGGTGACCCCTCCCCCAACTTGTTCGGGCGACATATAGGGAGGCGTTCCCGCAAGCTCGGCTCCCGAACCAATCAAGGACGCAATTCCGAAGTCGGCAATCTTCACTCTTCCCTCCCGATCCAACAAAAGATTCTCCGGCTTGATATCCCGATGAACGATTCCTTTCCCGTGAGCATATTCCAAGGCTTCACAGATTGAGGGAACAATCGCCAACGCTTGCCCGGACTCCATCTTCCCCTCTCTCAGCAAGTCCCGAAGATTCACCCCGTCGACATATTCCATCACAATGAAGTAGAGCCCGTTCGTCTCCCCAAAATCATGCACCGTGACAATATTGGGATGGCTCATCTGCGCTAAAGTCTTCGCTTCGCGCTCAAAGCGTTCGGCAAAATCCGCATCTCCTTGCCACTCCCCTGCCAAAACCTTAATCGCCACCATTCGATCGAGGGTCTTTTGACGCGCTCGATAGACCACTCCCATCCCTCCTCGTCCCAGACACTCCAAAATCTCGAATTGCGGAAAGCTCTCCGCCATCTCCTCCGGCGAAAGAGGAGGCAAACTGGCAGGGGCTTCCTCGCCCTCCGGCATGGTGCGGGTGTCAAAGTTCAGCGCCATCAGACAGCGGGGACACATCCCACCCACCGTTTCACCACCGACGACTGTTCCACACCGCTTGCAAGTCTTGTCTTCGCTCATACCCTCTAATTCAGATTCATTTCTCTTTTGTTACATGAGGGCTTCAAAAAGATTTCTCATTTCTCCCTCCACCTCTTCCTCACTGGCCACGGTATGAGCCACTTCCTCACGAATCACCGCTCGATATCGCTTCCGCAGGCGATGAACCGCCACCCTCGCGGCGCCTTCACTCAGCTTCAAAGTCGCCGCCAATTCCAAATAATCGATCTCACCTCGACTGGCAGTGAGGCAGTCTTTCAAAACCAAAAAGTCCTTCCCTGTTTCCACCTCCAAACGAGCCAATGCCGTATCCAGAAGCGCCAAGGCCCATCTCCGATCAAAGAGCTCATCAGGAGATAGCGACCGACTCCGTATTCCACCGTCCACCCGTTCAGCCAACTCCACATCCAAAGAAACCACCTCAGCGAAACCTCCTCGTTTGGCCGCCCTTTCGCTGTGCCACTCGTTGATGAGGTAACGCTTCAAGGCGGTCATCAAGAAAGTACGAAACCGCCCTTTTTCTTCATCCGCCGCCTCCAACCACCCCTTCTCCAACAGCTTCGCAAAAAAACCCTGAGTCAAATCCTTCGAGGCCTCAATATCATTTCCGGCTCGCCTCGCCACCACGTAAACAGGCTGCCAGTATTGACCACAAAGCGCCTCCAAAGACTCGTCGGCTTCCTTGGCTGCATTCGCGACCAAAGACCAACGAGTCGTCAAAAACAAAGGCTGTTTTTCGATTTTTCCCACTCCAAGTAACATAGCTACCAGATGCTTCAGGAAAAGCCGACAGTTGTTACGCGATTCTGCTACTTCACCGTCGGCTCCCCACCGGACCTCAAGGCGAGGAACTCGGCCATCATCTCCTTCAACCGGTCTTTCTGAGCAGGATCGGAGAAAAGGCTCTTGGAATAGTCTTCTGCCAAATTATCATCGAGATTGAAGAGCGCGGTAGCCTTGATGCCCTTGAGATTTTGCGAATTCTTTCCTTCCATGATGAGCTTCCAAGGCCCTTTCCTTAGAGCATAGACGCCACCTTTACCCTTGGCTTGGTGCACCATGACCTCGCGGCCTTCCTTGCCCTCTTCTCCTTTGAACAACGGCAAGAGGTTCAGGGAATCCAACACTTTCGAGCGGTCCAATTCCTGCCCCCCAAGAGCAGCTACAGTAGCCACCATGTCTTGCCCGACGATTTGAGCGTCTGATTGCGAACCGGCTGCAATCTTGCCCGGCCATACTGCGACGAAGGGCACGCGATGCCCTCCTTCGAGAATCGATCCCTTGCTTCCGTTGAGCCCGTTGCTGGTGTCATGACCGGCCGCCTTCATCTCTTTGTCCCACGAAAGCCCACCATTGTCCGAGGTGAACACAAAGAGCGTATTTTGGTAGACGCCCGCTTTCTTGAGAGCCTTCACCATCATTCCTACCTGAACATCCAACTCCTTGATCATGTCGCCGTGCCGCCCAGGAGTAGCACCCACGATCTTAACGCCATCCAACTCGGATACCGGAGTATGCGGGATATGAACCGCCTGACTGCAATAGTAGAGAAAGAAGGGCTTATCCGCGTGACCTTCAATATAGTCAACCGCCTTGTTCGCTAAGATAGGACCCGCTTGAGTCGGATCCCAATTGGAGTCTCCGATGCCCACGAGGTCATTGTGCTTCTTGGAATCATGATATCCATTCTGCTTGGGGCCAACATCGGCAAACTCTGAATCGTCGCCCAACTTCATCCATTCCTGATTCTCATAGAACGCGAAGGGATAGCCCTGAATGCCTTGCGGAAGCTCAAGGGCGTAATCAAAGCCGAAATGGAGCGCCCCTTTCGCAAGCTTTTCGAAACCCTTTTTGCGCGACTTGGTGGAATCACCCAAACCCCACTTTCCTAAGAAGGCGGTTTGATAGCCACCTGCTTTCGCAATACGGGCAATGGTGGTGAAATTAGGTTCGATTCCTGAATCCGAGTGAGGTGTCCACACACCGAAGGGGCTGTGATTTCGATAAGGATAGTTTCCCGTCATCATTGCAAAGCGAGTGGGCGCGCAAAGAGAGGCGGGAGAGTGAGCATCCGAGAAGCGCATTCCCTCTGCAATGAGACCATCAATGTTGGGAGTGTCGACGGTGCTTTTTTGGTCAGGGTTACGCTCCTTTTGGTAGAAACTGAGGTCCCCCAATCCAATATCATCCGCCATCACGAGAACGACGTTGGGCTGCTCGGCTCCCGCCCAGTTAGAAAGAAGAGCGAAGGCACAGAGGCGAAGGGCAGATTGGATTTTCATGGTTTTCATTGAAGACTTGAAGGTGGGTCGTATGCGAGCACTGGCGCTACTCACTTTTCGTAAGAGCAAGGAGAGTGGCGTTACGGAGTTCGATTTTCATCGCGAGACGGTCATGAATTTGAAGAGCAATGAGCCCTTCTCGTGAGCCCTTTGGATCTGGGTCGGTGAAGTCCATGATTTTGCGACCATTGAGCCAATATTCAAAGCGAGGCCCTCGCGCTCGGATCGTAAGACGATTCCAGTCCTCCGCCCGGTAGATATCCTTCATCAGGTTTGAATCAGGCTTAATGCGAAGAGAGGGACGGGCATACCAATCCCCCAAGGTGCCGTTATTGTGGTCTTTCGCGATGTCGAACTCATATCCCGAGGGTGCTTCGAAGGGGCCATGTTTCCCTCTCTGAAAAGTTATAGGTTGGGCACGAAAGTAGAGACCCGAATTTCCACGAGGACCTCCACTCAAGCGAACTTCAACCGTGAGAATGAAGTCCCCGAAACTCTGCTGGGTAAAAATCCATTCGGGCTCTTTCAGTTTCTCTCCCTGAGTGTCACCGGTGATGACACCGCCAGTAATCGACCAGCGATCAGAAGGAACACGCCAACCTTCGAAGGTCCCTCCTTCGATAAGAGTGATGACGTCGGCACCTTCGACTTTGGGTTCGAGGGCTTCATTACTGGGCTGCGCGCAAAGGAGGCCAAAAGAAAGAGTCAGAAAACTGAGGAGGATAAAAAGCAGGTTTCTCATCCCCTCCGATCTACTGGTTCTACGAGAGAGAGTCAAACCGCCTTCTCGATACAAAGAAGGGCCCGTTTTCTAGGCAGGCACATTTGCTCGTTTTCATCGGGAGACTCTCTCATACACTCGAGTCTGTGACCGCCCTGACCCTACCGCTCAATCACCTCTCCATTCAGGAAGTCGGGAGCTTCGAAGAGCTTGCCGAGGGCGTTTTCGAGAATGGCATCAATGCTTTTTATTGGCAGCGTCCGTTGCGTGGAGATTTTGAGGAAGTCGTTTCACATCTCAATGCTCAAGAAGGAATCACTCCCCTCAATGAATCACAACTCAAAGGACTTTCCTTAAGCAAAGAGGGTCGCATAGCGGTTGAAATGATGTTGGAAGACCTACACCAACTGCAATTGTTAGAGCGCGAGCCAGTCCTCAACCTCATCGACGGATACCCGCGCGACGAAGATCCGGGACCGGTAGCGACCGATGTCCTCTCCTTCCATGCCGATAGTGCGCCGGTGGAGGCGGATACTTGGCTCTGCACCTATCATGGAGCGCCAAGCGAAGGTCTGCTCAATAAGGAAGCGATTCGTCGCGTCGATATTCCTGCCACGCGCGCAGAACTCCTCACGCTCTATGAGGGACCGGATGACGAGGGTTTCCGTGAGTTCCTACAGGACTATTGCTTCGACCTTCACTACGCCCCCCTGCCTGAGGCTCAGCCTTACACATTTGGAATGGGAAATCTGTGGCGAATTGCAGTCGATTGGCCCGGGAGTCTCGTGCCGCCCTGTATTCATCGCGCACCGGATACCAAGCCTGGGGATCCAGTCCGCTTGATGATGATCAGTTGATGGGTTCCCATCTTTCCTGCTGGACCGATTTCCACCTTCTGACAAGGTCCCGAGGTTTCGGATCCTTCCAAACCACCACATGCAACCTTCCCTCGCCAAACTCCTAGCCTTAGCTGTTCTCTGTTTGGGAATTTTTGGCGTGGTCTCATTCGGCTGCCAGAGACAAGAACCCGAAGAGAAACTCACGACGACTCATGCTCCCTTGGCGGAGTTCATCTTGGAAAAACCCAGCACAAAAAAGTCTATTTCGGAGGAACAAGAATCAAAGAATCCTGCTTCGGAAAAACTTAGCTCAGAGAAAGCTACCGCGAAGAGATATCCTTCAGACATTCCCGCTGTGACGCAACTTCCTTCGGGGAAAACCATCGCAACAAAACCAACCCCAGCGAAACCGTATCCCGATTGGACTCAGCAATCGAATCCCCCGAAGAGCAATCAACAGATTCGCATCGAGACCAAGGTGATGGAAATCACTCGTATTGCCGGCTCGGCTGACATCCCTCCCAAAAAGTATAAAGGAGTCTGCAACGACCAACAATTGCAGGAACTGATTCGAAGGAAGTCCCAACAGGCAGGCACTGACGTCGTCTCTTTTCCAAGCATGATTGTCAGCGACGGGGAAACGGCCCTTGTGGAAAACATTCGAGAGTTTCTTTATCCATCCGGTCCCGAAGACGGAGCCGAAATCGAAACCGAAAACACTGGTTTCACCTCCTATTTCGAAGCTCATCATCTTGGTGGCGAAAACATCTTACTCAAGTCCTTCACTCGAATCACCGAGTTCGAAGGCTTCTCTGAAGTGAACCCAGACTTCTCTCTTCCCGTTTTTACTCGCCGAGACATAGAGACCTCGGACCGACTGAAAAACGGAGAAACAATTGTGATAGGAGGTGTTCTTGATTCAAAGACCACAAAAATTGAAGACGCCTACTTCTTCGGACTCTTCAAGAAGAGCTCTACCGAAAGATTTTCCCGCGAACTCATCATCCTCATCACCCCGACGCTTATCGAACCAGATGGCACCGAGTCATTTTCGCAGTGAAGAGTTAGGCGCTATTGTTCAACCTGCTGGGGAGCATCATGCTCGGTCTCATAATTATCAAACCGAGGAAGAATCTTCTTCAGGCGATCCCGCTCAGCACGGTGTTCTTTGGAAACTAATTGCCAATCCTTAATCTGAGGAAACGAGATGAGATCGCCCGGCTCCTCGGAAACATCCCACCACTTGTCAGCGGCATCCATTAGGACCCGCTCACCACGAATGAGCTGGTTGCCATTACGGTAGGCATAGATCCAGTCACGGTGCTTCTTCTCTTCCCCAAAGAGAAAGGGAACAAGACTCTCGCCATTTATCTCGTAGTCTTCAGGAAGGGTCGCACCCGTTAGCTCCACCAATGTGGGAAGCATGTCCGACAAATTGACGAGGACGTCCTGCTCGCCTTGCTTAGTAAGTCCCGGCGCAGAAACGATGAAGGGCACGTGTGTTCCCTTTTGCCGATCTCCGCTTGCCTTGCCATAGCCACTAGTCCCGTTGTCCGAGCAAAAGATGAACACCGTGTTATCCGCGATGCCCAGTTCCTCAAATTTCTGAAGGTAGAGCCATACTTGGTAATCGAGGTAGTTCACGTGATGATGGATTCCCGACTCGGTTACAGTCCCATGGGTATCGTAAACACCCTCGTCGCCCGTGATTTTTGGTTCCGTGCGCTCGTAACCCTCACCCGTCCACTTCACGACAGGAGTCCCCGGCCACTTGGAAAGCGACTCAGGATTTAACCAATCAAAGGCATCGTGCCCCAAGTGGGAAGTGTGGTAGACGAAGAAGGGTTTTTCCTCCGCAGCCTGTCGTTCCATGTAGTCAAAAATATGGTCAAGCTCGACGTCAGGACCGTAGGTATGAAGACCAAAATTCTTGCGACTCTCATCCGTATTCGGCCACCACTCTAAGTCCTTCTTGCTCCCCTTGGGATGCATGAGACGCACGTGGGGATAGAAATACCAGCCATGCTGCCAATAGGTGTCAGCGACTTCGCCCGTATCCACATTATAGACCACTGGTCCATCGGGCCCCTTCTTTTGAGTATGTTTAAAATCTGTGTAAGGGTTGTCCCGATCCATGAGCGTCCCAGGCGTGAAACACCCCTCATCGAAGCCAAAGCGCCGCAAATCACCCACCATCTGAGTCTTGCCCGACCAATACGTTCCATAGCCTGCCTGCTGGGCCACATGACCGAGTTGAAGAGGGCAACTTTCGTAAAGCGGCCATTTGCCCGTCTTTCCCTTTTCGTCCGTCCAAGTGCCAATATCCTTATTCTGCCACCACTTGTGCAAATGCGCGTAACGCCCCGCCATCATCATCGCTCGACTCGGCGAACAAACCGTTGCCGCCCAAGCGGTCTTTACCCAACACCCTTCCTCGGCAAGACGATCCAAGACCGGAGTCTGAGCTCGGAAAACTGGGTCCTTAGAATTCTTTCCTAGCGGCGAAGACCAAACCGAAGAACCATAGAGTGGTAACTCTCGCGCGCTGATATCATCTGTAAAAAGGAGCACGATGTTAGGTCGTTCCAGAGAGCGACTTGTCGACTTCTTAGAGGGCACAGGCGTTTCTACGGGAGCGACCTTCTCTTCCGTAATAGCAGGAATTATCTCAGCAGGCACCTCCAGCTTTCGATCATGCGCGCCCTTCGCAAAATTGGAGACATGGTAGCTGCTCTCTTGGCTCCAATCTGCCTCCAAGCGACCGTCACCAAGAATTATACGTCCGAGCTTTTGACGAAACCACTCAGCCAACTTTTGATATTCGGGCTCACTCGCCAGGTTGTGTTGCTCCTTGACGTCGACACGTAAATCAAAAAGCGCTAACTCGACAGCTTCGACGGGAGCCTCCAAAGCCCACTCAACCCCTTCCCCGGGAGGGTGACCCCACTTTTCGCCCGGCTTTCCATTCTTCTCACGATGTCTCATCGAGAAGGCAAAGTCATCACAACGCAGGTAGCAGCGTGGCCCAATGACATGGACCATCTCACCAATCACATAGTCCCTCTTATGCTCGCCGCTGAGAACCCCGTCGAGTGGAAGCCCATCAAGATGCTGATAGGAGTCATCGGACAAGGTCGCTCCCCCTGTCTTTAGAAAGGTAGGAGCAAAGTCCACAAACTCCACCCAGTCACGAGCCACTTTCCCCGCAGGCCATTTTCCCTTATCCGAAGACACCGCAATCACAGCACAATGATTGGAAGTATCATAGGGGCCAAATTTAGATTCTCCCCCTTGTTCACCCAAGTGCCAGCCATGGTCCCCCACAACATAGAGGATCAGGTACTCCCGCCCCGACTTCTTACTAAACTTCTTAAACTCCTCAACCGCTTCCCCAATCAGAGAATCCCCCATCGCGCAAAAAGCGAAGTAATCGCGAATGGCCTGCTGCTTATCCTCCGCCTTCATGTCCGCAAAGTTGGTTTTCGTAAACCATGTCTGAAGCTGGGGAGGAAGACGCTTCAACTCCTCTTTACTGAAGTCGGGCACCCGATACTCCTTATCAGCAAACTTCTCCCGAAACTCCCGCGAAGGCAGAACCGGCGTGTGCGGAAAGTGATAGGATAAGTTCACAAAGAGCGGCTGGTCGGTAGCCGGGCCTTGCACCTTGCGCTTCCACGGCGTCTCGTATTCCTTCCCAGGATTCTGAAGAAACTGTCGAAACGCCGCCGTGATCTGACCGTCTTGAGTTCCCGACGTAGGTTGAGGACTCACTCCACCAATCACCAGCGAAGGATTCTCACGCGTATAGGAATAGAGCAGGTCCAGCTTCTCATCGACCTCGGTCTGCTTGGCCACCAACTCAGCTGGCGACTTACCTTCAGGGGGGAAAAGAAGACGAACAGGCTCCTCAGGCATATTCCAGAAAAACTCGGTTCCCATCATTTTCCCACCACCCCACTTCTGCTGCTTATACCAATCCGTGCGATCATTGGCGTAGAGCTCCTTCTGCCCCACCTCGGTTTCGAAGAGCTTGTTCTTCACCATGCGAATCTTCCCCGACGGCAACTCCGTCCGTTCAAAGATCGCAATCCCGTTCTTACCAAACTGAGCAGTTCGATAACCCAGCTCTTGCATCAACTCGGATGTCGTCTTTTTCGAGATGTCTAACGAGCGATGCGATTGCTCGAAACCATATTGACCCGATCGATGGGGATACTGCCCATACATCATCGAGGTCCGGCTAGGCGCGCAGCCCGGTGAATTGCAATACGCCCGCGTAAAAAGCACCCCTTCCTTCGCCAACTGATCCGCAACCGGCGACGAAACATAGCCCAGCTCACTCCAACCCTTTCCCCGCTCTGCCTTGTTAAAAGCTCGAATGGAATCCGCGCGATGGTCGTCGGTCACAATCCAAAGGATATTGGGTTGTTCTTCGCCCTGCCCAAAAGTCCCCATCAATACCGCCAAGGTAAAGACTCGTAAAAATGTTCTCATAAGTTCGTCTACCTGCTTCGGACGCTGACCTGAGGCTAAACGGTAATGTCTCCGCAACCAGCTGTCTTGCAGCTTAATCCCGTGAGTTCAGGCCTAGTCGGATGACTAGAACACCAAGAACATCTTCATCAAGAAAAGACGAACTCATCGGTAACAACTAGGTTACCTTAATACGATGAAGCTTTGTTAAAATAACACTACTGCCCAGGAGGTCTTGGCCATGCCAAGTGAATATGCGTACTATGAGCTGGATCCCCAGGTCCCAAAGTCTCCGTCGCTCCCATCGCCTCACACTTGCGGATGAAATCTCTCCAGTAGGGCGAACCACGGCGAATAGGCACGCCATTGATCTTGTTCACATCAAAGGCCACTCCCAAGTAGTGCCGCGAACGCGAGCTATGAGAACTCCCTGCAATCGAGGTGATATGAAAACGATACCCTTGATCCGCAAGCACCTTCATCGCGCGTAACATATCGGGGCTCAATTGCGTGTAACCACCAGGAGCCCGACCATAGGAACTTCGTGCAGCAGCGACCCCCGCCGCAGTCTGCTTCAAATTATCGAGCGCCGTCGCATTATCACGCTTTCCGGAAACATGATAATTCGCAAACTCAACATTCGGATTTGCCAGCAAAGCAACCGCATAATTCTGACGAGAACTCTTGAAGATTGAAGTTCTCTCATCCTTCTTACCACCAGATGAACAGCCCACCACCACGGCAACAAGTAAGCCAACAGTGAGAGGAAGAAAGAGGGACCAATGACGTTTCATCTCCAAGATGTAGCGGAATCTCCCTTCGAAAACAAACCTCGCAAGGGTCATCTGGTTCATTGATTCAATCGATGAACATGAAAAGATAGTCGATTTCCTGAATTTTCATTTTTCAGGCACCTTGGACTCGATGAACACAAACCTCCTACTCGAAGTCGGGCTCGTTGTTATGCAAACCATCGGCGTCATCCTCGCCGTCGATTTTGCCTCGGGCATTCTCCATTGGCTGGAAGACTCCTACGGCGATAGAAAATGGCCCATTCTCGGCAAATGGGTCATCGAACCCAACATTCGTCACCACTTCGAGCCCCGCTACTTTACCAAGTCCAATTTCTGGAAACGCAACCTCGCCACCATCGCCATCTCCGGAACCCTTCTCGCCGTCATCACCCTGCTCGGATGGTTCCACTGGACCTGGGTTCTCGCCTCTGCCCTAGGCGCCATCGCCAATGAAATCCACTGCTGGGCCCACCGATCTCCGCGCGAAAACGGTAAAGTGATTACCTTCCTTCAAAAAGCCAAAGTCATTCAAAGCCCTCGCGGCCACGCCACCCACCACACCGACCCCAAGGACCGCAGCTACTGCACCATCACCGACTGGCTCAACCCCATCCTTGATCGTTTCGACTTCTTCGCCCGCATCGAACGCTTCGTCCTCAAGACTACTGGAGTCAAACGCCGCGTCGACGAATCCGTCCGCCCTCCCAAAAAGAAAAAGAAGCCCTGCTGCGGAAACTGCGCCGACTGCACCCTCTGCCAACTCAAGAAGGCCGCCTAAGCAAGCGCCTGCTCCATCAACCAACCAAAGACATCCTCCACCTCTTCCTGGCTCACCGAATGAGGCAATCCAACATAACTCTGAAAAGAAGGCTCATAACCTACCCCTCTCAAGGAAGCCAAAGTCGTCTCTGCCGCTTCTAACGGTACCACCTCATCATCTTGACCATGGAAAATTGTAATCGGCAATTCACCCTCAGGCGCAGGTGCAGGACGATCTTCTGACTCCACCAAATACCCAGACATCATGAGAACACCGTCCACCTTCGACTGATTTCTCAACCCAACATGAAGAGCCATCGCCGCCCCCTGCGAAAATCCCGCCAAGATCACTCGCGGTGCTTTCTCCGTCTTCATCAGTTCCTCAATCTGCAGCTGACAACGTTCCACCGTGCTCCAGTCCACTTCCCGAGGATGAGTCAGGCTAATGATGTCGTACCAAGCAGGCATCGTCATTCCGCCATTAATGGTTACCGGAATCTCTTCCGCATGAGGAAGAACAAAGCGCCACTTTTGCGGAAGCGCGCTCCGTGAAAGGACATGAGCCACATCAGCAAAATCCTCCCCGGTAGCTCCCAACCCATGCATCAAAATAATCAACAGCTCCGCCTCCTCTCGACCTGCGCCGATTTCGAGAATGCGTAACTTTGGCAAATCCGTCTCGCTCATGAAGCGGAGGCTAACAACTCCCCCTTAAAAGAGAAGAGTTCACTCCTCCTTCCCCGTCGTCTCCAGAACCACCCCCTGCTGCTGACTGAACTGTTGAGTATACAACGCATGGTAATGCTCCTTCTGAGCGATGAGCTCGGAGTGCGTTCCGCTTTCGATAATCTTTCCTTTCTCAATCACCAAAATCCGGTCCGCCGTCCGAATCGTTGAAAGACGATGCGCAATCACAAAGCTAATCCGCCCTTGGAAAATCGCTTGGAGCCCATCCTGAATCAGTTTCTCAGTCTCGGTATCAATCGAGGAAGTCGCCTCATCCATAATGAAGAGTCTCGGATTCGCCAAAAGCGCTCGCGCAAAAGAAACCAACTGCTTTTGCCCCGTGGAAAGACGACTCCCGCCCTCGCCCACATTGGTCTCATAGCCTTCCTCCAACGCGCAGATAAACTGATGGGCATTCACACTCTGCGCAGCCGCCTCCACCTCCTCATCGGTCGCATTCAATCTTCCATAACGAATATTCTCCCGCACCGATCCGCTAAAGAGATGAGGCCCCTGCAAGACCACCCCTAAGTTCGATTGATACCAATCCAAACTCCGATCGCGCAGGTCTTCCCCGTTGAGAAAAATCCCACCCTTAGTCGGTTCATAGAAGCGCGCAGCCAAGTTCACGATCGTGCTCTTCCCTCCCCCGCTGGCTCCGACCAAAGCAATGGTCTCCCCCCAACGAACGCTCAGATTGAAATCCTCGAGCACGGTCTCGCCGTCAGTATACGAAAATCCCACCTCCCGAAATTCGAGAGTCTCGAAGTCCTGCCGCCCACCATCCGGTGCCAGTTCGAGAGAGCTTTCGCCCTTCTCTTGATGGCGCGCAATCCGCTCCTTCACCGCCTCGCTATCGGCGATTTCCGGCACCGTATCGAGCAGACTCAACACACGTTCCCCAGCCGCCTGAGCTCCCTGCATCTGGACCAGAACTTGCGCGATCTGATTGATGGGATTGAAAAACTGACCCGCGTAAAAAATGAACGCCACCAAAGTTCCCAGCGACAAAGTGTCAGACTGCACCCCGACCCCACCACGCCACAAGGCAATGCCAGCCGCAACGCTCCCGATCGTCAGGACAATGGGAATATAGATCGCCGACTGCAGCGCATTCTGCATCGAAGACCGATACATCCGGCTCGACAACCCTTCGAACTCTCCCAAGTTCGCCTTTTCTCTCACAAGTGCCTTACTCGTTTTGAGTCCCTGCAAAGCCTCCGCAAAAGAGGCCGTGATGAGGGAATTGTATTTGCGGGTGTCCCGCGAACTCAGGAGCAGCTTCTTTTGAAAATAAGCGCTCACAAAAATCAAAGGAGGCAGCACCGAAAGCACTAACAATCCCAAAACAGGGCTCAACACTAACAGAATGATGGAAATCATCGAAACCAGCAGAAAGGCCCACACCAAATCAAGACTCCCCCACCCAATAATCCGCGAGAGTTTATCGCAATCAGAAGTCAGCCTCGAAATCAACCATCCCGTCGGACGGTGATCGAAGTAAGCGAACTCCAGCTCCTGGATGCGCTTAAAACACTCTTTGCGAATGTCGTGACTCATGTGATTGGCCAGCCCCCCCGCGGAAACAATGAAGAACCAAACCCCCAACCCGAGGGCCAAGGTCAAGAACGTATAGACCGCAATTTGGGGGCCCAAGCTCAGCGAGCCCGAGGCTGCAACGACATCATCCACCGCCCAACGAGTGACGAGCGCAAAGCTCGCATCCACCACCGCAATCCCGACCGCAGAGGCCGTCAAGGGAATCAAAAGCCGCTTATAGGGCAGCGCATGTCGAAAGACGCGACTCCAGAGCTTGAGGTCCAGCCGTTCGCTGAAGACGTCTTCTTCAGGTTCGTTTTTCATGAAATCTTATCTTCTAACAGGTTGTCTTCGGAAGCGTTCTGAATGGTCCAGAGACGACGATAAAGGCCCTCGGACGCTATGAGTTCGGCATGAGTGCCCCGTTGGCTAATGCGACCTTCTTCCAATACGATCACATGATCCGCATGCGCCAAGGTCGAGAGACGATGCGCAATCACTATACTGGTGCGCGTCCCATGACGTTCACGCAGAGCCGTAAGAATGGAGGCCTCGGTCTCGGCATCGACGGCGCTGAGAGCATCATCCAGAAGGAGAATCGGAGCATCTTGCAAGATAGCCCGTGCCAAAGTTCCTCGCTGCCTTTGCCCTCCCGAAAGAGTGACCCCACGCTCACCCACCAGAGTCTCATAACCATCCGTAAAATCTAAAATGGTATCGTGAATATCGGCCAAGCGCGCCGCATCATGAATGTCCTCATCGAGAGCGCTCGGACGAGCGAGACGAATATTCTCCGACACCGACTTCGAATACAAAAACGGCTCTTGCATCACGATGCTGAACTGAGACCGCACCCACTGACGGTCGAGATCGGAGAGCTCTTTCCCATCAAGACGAATGCTGCCCTGTTCATAATCATAGAGCCGAAGGAGAAGGTTCATGAGAGTCGTTTTTCCCGACCCCGATGGCCCCACAATCGCAAGCGTCTCACCGGCTTCGATGGTAAAGGTCAGATCCTTCAGCGCCGCCTCATCCGTTCCATGAGCGAAGGTTAAGTTGCTGACCTCGATTTTCCCCTGAGCCGCTCCATCTGGAGTGGCGGGATTCGCAGGCACGCTCTCTTCTTCCTCCGAAAGGATTTCCCCAATCCGAGTGAGCGCGACTGAGGACTTACCCAACTCGGTCAAAGTCCGCCCCATCTGCCTCACCGGCCAAAGCAGCATATTCAGAAACATGATGAAGGCAAAGAGAGTCCCCACCGTCAGCGAACCCTGAGAAATGAAATAGATGCCCGTAAAGAGAGTAATCCCCTGCTGAAAGAGAACGACAAGGTCGGAAGTCGACCAGTAAAACGCCATCAAACGCAGCAAGCGCAAGCTCTTGTCACGATACGCCTCATTGGGCACGGCGAACTTCTCGTTCTCAAATTGAGCCCGCGAAAAAGCCCGCACCACTCGCAGGCCGGTCAAATTTTCCTGCACCACGCGCGTCACTTCTCCCTCCGCTTCCGCAACCTCCTGAAAGAGATGCTTCACCCTCCCGACGTAGAAGTATCCAAAAAAGATGAGAGGCAATACGAGCACGAAGGACACCAAAGTCATGCGACCATCCAAGAGAATCATGATCGGCAGCGCAGTGAACAGCAGCAGCACCGCATTGCTCACCTCCACCACCTGGGAGGAAAGAGCCAAGCGCAAAGTTTCCACATCCGAAGTGCAACGCTGAATGAGATCCCCCGTCTCCGCACGGTCATGATAGCGCAGAGGAAGCCGCTGCATGTGGTCGTAGAGTCGGTCCTTCAAGCTCCGCGCCAAACCGTCGGAAGCCTGCGCCGCAAGCCGTCCCTTCAGGTAGCTAAACCCTCCCGCCAAAATGGTGAGCAAAACCATCAGCAGCGCGGGCAACCACAAATGAGAACGCACATACTCCGATCCGCCCATCATTTCGATGAGCCCCCGGGTCAAGATGCTGTCCTTCGGTTCCGAAGAGAGAGCGTAGTCAATAGTCGCACTTGCCAAGAGAGGCGGGAGATAATTGATCGCAGTGAAGACAAAGAGCGCCGCAATGGCCCACACATATTTGGCGCGAAACCCGCGCATGAGTTCCCAGAGCAAGGCATGTGGTGCTTGTTGAGAAGGTGATTCCGAAGATATCGGCTTGGCTGACATGGTGCTGAATTGAGTAAGAAAGAATAAAAAAGGCCCGCTGGTAAAAGCGGGCCGAGAAATTCAGTTTCGTCAATCAGCAGCCCGCAGTAAGTGTTGGAGCGCTGGAGGAAAGTTTGAGAATCACTACCGAGCGCCATTTTCTGGATACCAGAAAATTAGGAACATATTGGATCGGCGGTGATTCATAGCAGTTGTGGGATAGGAAATGCTTAGAGCACTCATATTGAGGTGACAAGGAGAAAGAGGAGATTGCCTTACCCGCACTCTTGCGGCAATAAATCCCCAGTCATGCCGACCGAACCCATTGTCACCACTGCCACCGTCACCGAAGAACGTGACGAACGCACCGTCTATCTCGCACTCCGCAATGGAAAAATTACCCTCGGGCATCTCGCCAAAGCAGGACTCCCCCTCCGCCCGCAGCTCAAGCCGGGCGCTGAAGTCCAAGTTGAAATGACCTCCTTCGATTTCGAAAAAGCCCGCGTTGTAGCAGTGCTCAAAGAAGCAGAGCCGAGTTCCTAAAGAACTCACCTCGAAGCGCACAAAGATTTCCTACTCAACAGGATCTCATCCCAGAAAATCACACCGGACCGACTTTGCGTCCCGTGCGCTTTTTGCGGTGAAAATATCTCAGTGCCTCTCCCCAGATTCCGCGCAGCCGCAAAGTCCCATTGTGTCAATCACCTCTACTGAACTGAACGCGAAAACTGATTCCGAGAGATTACACTCGTCTAACCTAGAGAAGATTCATTGCGTGTGAAACAAGGGATCCTTTGGCCAAAAGAGCCGAAAGGCTCAAATTTTTTCACCAACTTAGCGAAAAAAAACGCTTCTGGCATAGCCTCTGCAACCTCGTTTTCAGGAATCAGGTAGTCCCTTGACTCCTCAGGAGAAGCAGGACGTTCGGGACTGCTGCAGAGACTACTCGAAATAGAAAGGTTCATACATTGAGGCCTTATTCGAATGCGACGAATCGCAAGAAGCAGACTTGGAATATTTATTGTAAATGCAAACCGCTCGAGTCATCCAACCAACCTCAAAGTCTCACGAGGGTTTCTCAATGGTCGTCACCGTCGTCCTGATGATACTGCTCTCACTTATCGCAGTGGGCCTGCTCTCTCTAGCCTCGACAACGCTGCGAAGCACCTACAAACAACAGTCTCATCTAGAAGCACGGAACAACGCTCGCCTTGCTCTCCAAATCGCCATTGGTAAACTCCAGAAATCGATGGGAAGCGACAAGGCGATATCAGCTCCAGCCACCACGATTCACCAAAACGCGGCTCAACCCCACCTCGTCGGAGCCTGGCAATCATGGCATTGGGACCCAAGCACCCAAAGCGAAAGTCCTTCTTACCAAACCGAAAAAGAGAAACGATTTCTCGGATGGCTTGCTAGTCGTAGACAAGGAGACAGCACGCTTCCTGATTTGGACTTTCCAACCAATCGCCCCACCACAGATATCGTCGAATTACTCGGTGAAGGCACCTTTGGCACCGCGCTCAACGAGGATCCTATCGTCAGCGAACTCGTCGAAGTGGGCGACGGAAATGGAAAATACGCTTGGACTGTTTTGGCTGAAGACACCAAGGCGCGCATCAATCTCATTCGTGATGAAGCCCGTCCCACGAACGGACAATATCTCGCATCAAACCTGACTTTTCCCGAACGCATGGGGAGGGAAGCACTCGAGATCGAAAGCTTCAGTCCCGGAAGCGAATCCGAGTGGTCTCGCCTCATTTCTAACAAGTCGCTTGATGTCGCAAGCGGAGACGGCTCGACCACCTCGGAGGCCAAGAGCCTCTTCTTCGATTACACCACTCATTCGCGGGGAGTTCTTTGTGATGTCGCCAACGGCGGACTCAAACAAGATCTTACCATCATTCTGGAGAATGGCCTCAAAGATGGCGAACGTCTCTACTCGGGCACCACCACGCCTTTCGGAGTCTCTGATCCCCACTGGTCCTATCTTTCAGACTACTACCAGCAGCACCTCAAGTTCAATAGTAACTCCGCTACCGAAGCCATTGACGTCACCTCTAACATCGTTCAATCAAACTTTAACAAGAACGACTCTAGTCCTACTTCGGTGACCCTGAAGCCCGTCGTTGCCAAGCTTCAGATCCTCTTTTCCCTGGTCACCCATCCTCTCTCGACCAAAGGCAACGCCACCATCACTCGCGCCTACAATACCGAGGACTCTGCCTTCGCGGGACAACACCTGAGAGCTTGGCTTAGTTTTGAGCCCATCGTTACCCTTTGGAACCCCTATTCCGTCCCTATTGAATTTGATGGCCTCTCCATTCGACTTGATAAGATTCCCGTCGCTTTTCGTTTTGCCAAAGATGCAGGAGGACGCACAGGAGAAGCAGACCTCCGCGTGGAAGATCCTCAGACAGGAGATCGGATTAATCGCTCCTACTGGCCTCTCTCCAATTTTGTTTGGGGAGGCGGTAAAGAAGACGCCATCTCAAACTTCTCTTTTGATATCACGGGAGGTGACATGTCCTCTGGTATTTCTCGTGAGGCAGTCCGACTCGAACCAGGCGAAAACAAAATTTTTACTGCCTTCATTCAAGAAGGCGACTCTTGGGAAGATGTGAAAGACGACTTCTGCATTCAAGGTTCTGGAGCGGTAGGATCCAGTAATGCGAGGTCCGTCATCAAGAACGTCCCCTTCGTGGAAGGCTGGAATACCATGGGCGGCTTCCGAGTAGACCACATCGCCCGCTGGCAAGCTTCTCGAAATATTTTTAGCCTCTACGACTTTGAGCGTAGAGCGACTACTTCTCCTCAAAACACTTTGATTGATCAGAACTGGTTCATGTGGTGCGCCCTGCGCCCACAAGATTCTATCGTCGTCAAAGCCAAGCTCGCCAACAACGATGTCAACTCCGACCGGGAGGATGAGGCCACCGACGACTTCACCATGCTCGTTGAAATGGACCGCAAAGGAGGGATTAAGTCCGACAGAATTCTGGGCAACTCCTTCACCGTGCAACAAAAGGAAAATCTCTATGAAGAGGACGTCGCTATTCCCATCGTGAGAAGCTTCCCTGCCATCACTATCCTCCAAGAAGAATCGGACACAACCCGTGGTGGTAAGACTCCTTTTGCCGTCTTTACCATGACGGCAAAGACCTCCAACGAACTCTTGAGTCCTACCAAAGGATGGCTCTTCAGTAACCCTGTCCTCACAGGATACAGCCAAGACGAAGACGAGGCACCACAACCGGTTCAAAGCTACGAATTCAGCTTTCGCGAAGTGAACTCCACCAACTCCTTTCCCATGGTCGAGATCGACCCCGTCAGTAATCGGAGTTACTTCGGCTCTGGGCAAAGCGCCGAATCCGGTCTCACTGCCTCGCCCATGTTTGTTCTTCCTACTAATCCCATGGTTTCAGTAGGGCAGTTCCAAGCAGCCAACCTCATCTCGGGAGTGCGTCCTCCCTTTTTCAACTACCCTCTCGGGAATTCACATGCCCATCCCCTTCTCCCTCCGGAAAAAGCGGTCAAAGGCACCTTTGTCGATCACTCTTACCTCCTCAACCAACGCCTATGGGACAGCTACTATTTCTCGGGGATGAGCAAGGGCTCCAGCGGCAGCAACAAGGAAGCTCTTGACGGCTTCTTCCAAGACAAGACGACCCTCACCCCTCGCCTGAAGCCTTATCTCGTTAATGGAGAAAACCAAGAATCCATCATTTCCACCCTCTCGACTGGCAACGACCTCGCCTCTCGGGAAATGGCCGCCTACCAGATGTTAGAAGGTCCCTTCAATATCCACTCCACTTCCATACCTGCTTGGAAGGCCCTTCTCATGAGCGCTTATGAAGTCGCCGTCCCTACCCGCGATGGCGATGAACTAGCAGTCACTGAAGGAAGCGCCTTCAGCCGCTTTCTACCCACCTATAGCGAAAAATTGAATGACCTCACCAAAGCTGCCGGCTCAGGGGACGTCGGTGAAGACGCCCTGAGAAGAGCCGAGCGCTGGTTGGGTTTCCACCAACTCACCAATGAGCAGGCCGAACAATTGGCCACCGAAATCGTTACCCAAATCAAGCTTCGCTGTGCCGAAGACCGAGGCCCCTTCCTTTCTCTCTCAGAATTCGTCAATCGTAAGCTCGGCAGCTCTGATGAAAACTTCACCAACAAAGGAGTCCTTCAAACTGCCATCGACCTCACCAACGATCCCCAAGGGAACGCCAGTAACGCAGGAATAGGAGTCGAAGGACAACTCTTCTCCTTAGAAGACGGTGTTGGCATCACAGAGGTTGACCCGCTTCTCGCCAACCCCAGCGCTCTCGAGGGCAACACAGCTGAGGGCTCGCCAGCAACCCTTCTTCAGGGTGACCTCCTGCAACACCTTGGAGCCACCCTCACTGTCCGCTCCGACACATACCGCATTCGAGCCTACGGAGCTTCCACTTCAGCCAGTGGTGCCATCGAAGCTCAAGCATGGTGTGAAGCCATCGTTCAGCGAGTGCCAGAATTCGTCGACGGTAGCCAATCACCAGGCACTCCTTTTGACCAACTCAATCAGACTAACATCAATTTTGGCCGCCGATTCAAAATCGTCTCTTTCCGCTGGCTCTCTCCCTTGGAAGTCTAGGAACACTTCAATTGATTCTTCCATTTTTGTGCCTTCAGACTCTCTTTCTACTATGCGTTCTCTCCTCATTTTTCTCTTTCTGATTAACGCAAATTGCATCGCGCAGAGCTCCCGAAGCATCGAGGTCAGGACTCTCTGTTTCGACTATGCCCATCGAGTGAGAGAGGTCACCTTATCTGGAGATGATATTGGAGAGTCGCAAGCGACCTCCAAGCTCCTCAAATATTTAGACACAAAGCAAAGCACCCTCATCATTGCCGAAAACACAGTCCGAGTCGGGGAAACCGCAGGGGAGTCAGGGCTCAAGGTCTGGAGCCGAGTTCCGGTTCCTCCATCCATCAAAGAAGCGCTCTTCGTCTTCTTCCCCAGCAATAATCCCGAAAAACCCTACCTCATCAAAGTTTTCGACGACAGTGAGAAAGCCTTTCCCCTCGCCTCCTTTCAA
The DNA here is from genome assembly GCA_051251855.1 of Roseibacillus sp. Taxonomy (GTDB): domain Bacteria; phylum Verrucomicrobiota; class Verrucomicrobiia; order Verrucomicrobiales; family Akkermansiaceae; genus Roseibacillus. The sequence goes on along the minus strand of JBPOGI010000003.1, from coordinate 219,540 downwards.
ATCGCCAACATGAGCCACTGTCCACTGCGATTCATCATAGGGGGACAACCGCTTGAAATCCAGCCGGGCAAAAACACCTTTCTCTCTGAATTCAAACAAAAGAAGGCCAACGGGCAAGTCCCCTACTATGCCTATTCCCAAAAAGACCAAGACTGGAAGCGACTCAGCACCGGATTCTGGGACGTCATTCCCCGCAAACGCACCTTCCAAATTGCTTTTTCCAATCCCACCTCCAACAAAGTCGAGCTGCGAGGCTACGACGACAGCCTTCCCATCATGAAGGCCCTTCTCAAAGCCCAGCAAAAGTGAATTCCGAAGAAGGGAGGTCGACTTCAGTCACCCATCATCGGTTAAGCGTCCACTCGACGCCATCTCTTATCACGGAAAGAATCCTATCTCATACCATTTGAGCAGTTAAATTGGTGTAATGGTCGGAGTCAGGCTTTCCAAGACCAAGGCGCGCCGAGGGAGGAGTGCTAGCACTCTGACCAAGAAACGAGCGGAGCGAGATAGCTTGCCTGCCAAGGCAACCCGAAGGGTGCGACCGGGGGGGAGCAGCAAGCAACGCGGGTATTGGGAAACTTGGCCCGACTTTCTGAGTGCTCGCGCAGCGCTTTTCTTAGGACCAAAAATAAAACCATTACATCGATTTAACTGTGAGAATGGTATCAGCACTCCCTCCGCGGCTCAGCATCGAAAAATACCACCCCGTCTCCCTCACATCCCGCTTGATCCCAGAGCCCTATTCGCGGACCGTTCGTTCTCAATGAATTTCATCCTCGGAACCGCCGGCCACATCGACCACGGGAAATCCTCCCTTGTCCAAGCGCTCACCGGCACCAACCCCGACCGCCTCCCCGAGGAGAAAAAGCGTGGAGTTACCATCGAGCTCGGCTTTGCCCATCTCTCCCTTAACGGCCCCGATGGTCAAGACCTTCAAGTTGGCGTCGTAGACGTCCCCGGCCATGCCGACTTCGTCAATAACATGGTCGCTGGCGTTGGGGCCCTCGACCTTGCCCTCATTGTTGTCGCCGCTGACGACGGCTGGATGCCCCAGTCCGAGGAACACCTTCACATCCTCTCCTACCTCGGCATGAAGCGCGCCATCGTGGCCATGACCAAAATCGATATCGTCGAAGACCCCGAGTTTTCGCTCGAATTCGTGCGCGACTCCCTTGCTGGCAGCCCCTTCGAAGAAAGCCCTATCCTCCCCGTCTCCTCCCACACCGGCGAAGGCCTTGATGAACTCCGCACAGCCATTGCACAAGCCCTCGCCGAAACCACCCCCTCCGAAGACCTCGCCGTCCCCTGCCTGCCTGTTGACCGCGCCTTCACCGTCAAAGGAATGGGCACCATCATCACCGGCACCCTTTCCCGCGGGTCTCTGGCCACCGGCGACAAAGTCATCCTGCAACCCCAAGGTCTCCCCGCCCACGTGCGTGCCATCCAGAATCATAGCCAAAGCATCGAGACCGCCCGACCCGGGATGCGCACCGCCGTCAACATTCCCGACGTCGCTCTCGATTCCCGCAAAGAACGCGGCGTAAAGCGCGGCCAAATCATCACCCTCCCCGAAGCCGGAACTCCCTCCAATACCATCGACGTCCTTCTCGATCGCCTTCCACGTCCCATCCCCGGCCAACAAGGCAGCGAGCGCCCCATGAAGAACAACCAAAAAATTCGCCTCCACTACGGCTCCGGACGCGTCAACGGTCGCGTGCGTTTGTTAGATGGCGAACTCCTCCCCGGTCAGAGCGGCCTCGCCCAAATCCGGCTCGACGATACCCTCTTCGTCTTCGCCAACGACCGCATTGTCATCCGCGATTGGTCAGGCGAAGCCACCCTTGCCGGTGCCCGCGTCCTCGATGCACACGGCTCTCGTCGTCAACTTGGCAAAGAAGATCATCAACTCCAATTGCGTGAACTTTCCAAAAAGGAATCCCCCGACGCACTCCTCACCTACCTCGTCCACAAGCACCGCTACCTCCCCGAAAAACCTGCCCCCCAGGACTTTCCCTTCTCTAACCGGTCTTTCAAAAACGCCCTTAAAGAACTCGCTTCTCAAAAGAAAATCGCCCGCCTCGCGCAAGGCCATATCGACGCCGATTGGTGGGCCGACATTCTCAATCGCGCCACCGAAGCCGTCGCCGAATACCACCGAACCAACCCCGACCTCCCCGGCATCCAGCTCCAATCTCTTCGCAATAGCTTCGCCCGCGAGTTCGCTCACCACGACCTCTTCGACTCTCTCTTAGAGTCTCTCCGCGAGAAAGACATTCAGGCCGAAGGCGAATACCTCAAAGCCCTCTCTCACCAAACCGACATCCCCCCCGAGCTCAAAAAAGAAGCCGACGCCATTCTCAAAACCCTCGCCGCCGAACAACTCAACGCTCCCAACAAGAAAGAACTCGCCCCCACCCCCGCTGCCCAACGCGCCCTCGCCTTTCTCATCCGCGTAGGCCAAGTCATTTCTCTCGACGAAAAAACCGTCCTCGACCTCGCCTCCTTCGATCTGGCCTCCGACAAAATCGAAGAGCACCTCACCGAGTATAAATCCGCGACAGCTTCCGACCTTCGCCAACTCCTCGGCACTTCCCGACGCATCACCATGCCCCTCCTAGAACGCCTCGATTCCAACGGCCTCACCCGTCGCGACGGCGACTTCCGTTACTTGGCTCAGTAATGAAGAGGCGACCTATATTGTCGCCTGCTAAAACATTGGGAGGCAGTAAAGATCGGCCCTCCAGCTCAGGCCTTCGTTGCGGCAACTCCTCCGGTCCCCATATTTATTCCCAAGCATCCTTGACTCTTCTCACGTTCATCCTAAGTCTTTCCCCCATGTCTGCTTTCGAAATCCAAGGCAAAATCCATTCTATTCTCGACCTCCAGTCCTTCCCGAGCGGCTTCTCCAAGCGTGAATTCGTCCTCGAATCTATGGACGGTAAGTTCCCACAGGAAATCAAGTTCGAGTGTATTAAGGATAAAACCAGCCTCCTCGACAACCTCTCCAAAGGCGACGAAGTGCAAGTTCACTTCAACATTCGTGGTTCCGAGCACAAAGGCCGCCACTATGTGAACCTCCACGCATGGAAAATTCTCAAAGGCGACGGAGGCGACCCCAACCCCGCCACCAACAAGGCCCTCTCCTCTCTCGAAGCAGCCTTCGACAACGAGCCCGACCCTGCCGACGCCAGCGACGACGAGCCTCCTTTCTAAGTTCTTCCCATTCGAAAGCAAAAAGTCTGGATTCTCGACTTCAGCTTCCGGACTCTCAAAAACATGAGCACCCCTTCTACCGACGACCTGCGGATCAAGGCCATCAATCCTCTGATCTCGCCTGCCGTCCTTAACTACTACCTGCCCATCACCGAGACTGCAGCCCATTTGGTCTCCGGCGCTCGCAAGCAGGCTACTGAAATTCTTCACGGCAAAGATGATCGACTTCTCGTGGTGATTGGCCCCTGTTCCATCCACCATCCCGAGGCCGCCCTCGAATACGGCAAAAAGCTCAAGCCGCTCATCGACAAGTATTCTGACGACTTGCAGATCATGATGCGGGTCTACTTCGAAAAGCCCCGCACTACTGTCGGCTGGAAAGGCCTCATCAACGACCCTCATCTCGACGGCTCCTTCGACATCAATCGCGGACTCCGCGTCGCCCGCGGCCTTCTCCTCGAACTCGCCGAAATGGGAGTCCCCGCCGGGACCGAGTTCCTCGACACCATTTCCCCCCAATACATCGCCGACCTCATCGCTTGGGGTGCGATTGGTGCACGCACCACCGAAAGCCAGATTCACCGAGAACTTGCCTCTGGACTTTCCATGCCCGTCGGCTTCAAGAACGGCACCGGTGGATCAGTCCAGCTCGCGCTCGACGCCATTGGCGCTTCCGCCGGTTCACACCATTTTCTTTCCGTCACTAAACAAGGCGTCTCCGCCATCGTCTCCACGACCGGCAACGACTCTTGCCACATTATTCTCCGTGGTGGATCGAATGGACCCAACTACGACCAAAAGAGCGTCGCTGAAGTGGTGACCTGCCTCAACGAGCAGAGCCTGCCACCGAATGTCATGATCGACTGCTCACACGGAAACTCACGCAAGGACTTCCGCAACCAACCTCTCGTCGTCAAAGACATCGCCAAGCAAATTGCGGGTGGTTCCAAAGCCATCAGCTCAGTCATGATCGAGTCCAACCTCATCGAAGGCAACCAAAGCCTCGGCGACGGCGACCTCAACAAGCTCACCCACGGGCAGTCTGTCACCGACGCCTGCATTAGCTGGGAGACCACCGAAGAAGTCCTCGCTGACCTCGCCACTGCCGTCCAAAAACGCAGAGGCTAGATTTGGGGTGCGGTGCGCAGCACCGCTCTCATTGAGGTCCGCACAACTTCCTCCCCTATCGAAAAGGGCAGCTTGCTGCACCAACCTATCAAGGTCCTCCAATCCTGATTCGCAGCAATCAGCCGTCGAGCAAGCAAGCCTACTCATCCCAAGTCAGCCTGTGAACACTCGCACATTCCCCCATAGCGGCAGCAAGCTGCCGCACACCCAAACATCACCCCTGTAAGTCAGCGTAAACCCCACCTCGAGCAATCAATTCCTCATGCTTTCCCTGCTCGACAATCTTGCCGTCCACCAAGACACAGATGATATCCGCATCCTGAATCGTACTCAGCCGATGCGCGATCACAAAGCTCGTGCGGTCATCTCGCAAGCGTCCCAGCGCTTCTTGAATCAATCGCTCAGTCTCATTATCCACCGCACTCGTCGCCTCATCTAACAAAAGGATCGGCGGATTCTTCAAAAGAGCACGTGCAATCGAAATTCGTTGCCTCTGACCTCCGCTCAACTTCGCACCCCGCTCCCCCGTCACCGTATCCAGCCCTTCAGGCATCTCCTTCACAAACTCCGCCGCATTCGCTGCTTCGAGAGCACTCCAAATTTCCTCATCCGTCGCGCCTTGCTTCGCCACCAAAAGATTCTGCCTCAACGTGGTGTTAAAGAGGAAACTCTCCTGAGTCACAAACCCCATCCGCGCACGCAACCACTTCTTAGAAAGCTCACGAATCGGCACCCCATCCACCCGAATCAATCCACTCTCTGGGTGATAGAATCCCGTCAACAAATTCAGCAACGTCGACTTCCCTGAGCCCGTCGGACCCACAAAAGCTACCGTTTGACCCTTCTTCACCGATAGGTTCACACCCTTCACGATTGGCTCACCCTTTTCGTAACCAAAATTAACCTCCTCAAAAACAACGTCCCCTTTGAGGCTCTCCGGTTCTCTACCCTCCTCCAAATTCGTCTCCTCCGCATCATCCAACACCTCATACACCCGACGCCCCGACACCAAGCCGCTCGTAAAGGTCTTGCCCAACTGGCTCAATCGCGAAATCGGTTCAAACAAATAACCCCACGCAAAAAGAAAGGCTCCGATCACGCCAATCGTCACGGAACCATCCGTAAGCAACCAATACGAACCCATCGCCAGCATAATCACGATGCCTGACTCCGCCACTAAGCTCACCGATGGCCAAGTCACCGCATTGGCTCGCACCACATGCATCTCGGCCGCTCTCACTTCATCGCTCTTTTCCGAAAACTCTAACAACTTCTCCGGCTCCACGGTATACGCCTTAATCTGCCGAATCCCTGCCAAACTATCATGCAAGGACGCATTTAAATCAGCCGAAGCCTCCGCCACCCGCGTATAACGAGGAGCCCCAAACTTAGAATACAACCAAGTAATCAAAGCCACCAACGGCATCGGTGCCAAAGTCACCAGCGTCAACCCGACATGCTGATAAAGCATGAAAGCAAGAATCACTCCTATCTGAATCACGCCACTCAATCCTTGGTCAATCCCCTGGATAATGACCCGCTCCATCGCCGGCACATCCGATCCCACTCGACTCATAATATCGCCACTAGTTCTTCTATCAAAAAACCGCAGCGGCATTCGCTGAATCTTATCAAACAGCTCTCGCCGTAAATCATGTACCACTCGCTGCTCGAAAGCCATATTGAGCACCGTCCGCCCCATCACCATCACCTGCCGCAGCGCAATCGCACCCACCGCCAGCCCAGCCGTCGTCCAAATCAAATCCGATCGCTGTTCCTCAATAATAACATCTAGAAACCGCTTCGTCATCAGTGGTGGCACCAGCACCAACAAAGTACTCCCCACCGCCAAAGCCAAGACCCCAAGCGCCATCGAAGGATAACGTCCAATGTTGCCAAAAATTCGAAGCAGAGTCGTCATGGCTCAAGCCTTTCGAGTTCGCCACCAAGATACAAGACTTCTCCCCCAAAAGGAGTGACGACTTCAGTCCTCGGAGCAAACAAACTATCATCACAAACGGCTTGCGCCCGCTAGCAAGCTCTTCCCACCTCAACGTTCCGGCTTGCAGGAATCAGGGCCAGCTCTTAAAAGCCCCGTCCCGTGCCTCTTGTCGTCCCCCAACCCAGCCCCCTTCTGGCAAATGGATTTCAGTTTCTCCCGCAGGTCTTTACCGAACAGGAGTTGACCGCCGCCCGCCACGGCCAAGAAGAGCTGATGGCAGGGAGAACCAACCGCGAACCTACCTTCGACTGGCAAGCACCACGCGCTCGTAAATGCCGCTCGTGGAAGACGCCTTACTCCACCCACTTTCGCAGCGAGCTCGCCGCCCTCGCACACTCACCTCAGCTGCTCGAAAAGATTGCCCAAGCCACCGGCGCACAATCACTCCGTCTCTGGTTCGACCAACTCCTTTGGGAAGAACCCTCTCGCAGACCTCAAACTCTCGACTATCACTGGCACACCGAGCGCAGCCGTTGGAAAACCTGCCAGGCGAACCTCATGCTCACCGCCTGGGTCCCCCTTGCCCACATCACTCCCGCCATGGGCCCCATCACCATGGCCAACAGTACTTCGCAGCGAAAGTGGCTCGAGCTCCCCGATGGCTGGCAACCCGACCCCGCCGACATCCTTCCCGCCCCCGTTCAGCCTGGCGACGCGGCCCTCTTTTGCTGGCACACAGTCCACGGCAACCCTCCTAATCTTGGCAACGCCCCTCGACGCGCCATCGCCTTACATTACGCCATCGATGACCTGCGCTACCAACCCTATGGAAAATTCTCTCACCTCAACGAACGAGTAGTTGGCAGAAACCACAACCTTCCCGATTTTACGGACGAACAGGTCGTTCCCCGAGTCTGGAAAAAAGACTAACAAGTTCGGCTCAGAAGCCAGCGCTCACTCTTGCTTGTCGGCACTCCACGTGCTTTTCTCTCCCCGTGCCCAACCGTCTCGCTCCCGCTCTCAAGTCTCGTGACGGCTCTGCGATTCTCGCCCTTGCTGAAGAACTTCATTATGCCGACCTCGCGAACTTCTATGCCGACCTCGAAGAAGACGAAGAGCGCGACTTCATCGTCCACACCCTCTCCCCCACCACCTTTGCCGACGTCTTAGCTGAACTCCCAGACTCTCTCCGCGAGGAAGCCATCAGCCACTACAAGCCCGCCCAACAGCGCGAGCTCCTCAATGCCCTCACCGACGACGACCGCGTCGACATTCTCCAAGACGTCTCCGAGGAGACGCGCACGCGCCTGCTCGATCTTCTTTCCTCCGAAGAGGAAGAACTCACCCGAGCCCTTCTCAACTACGACGAAGAAACTGCTGGCGGTTGGATGACCACCAGCATCGGCCGCGTCCCCGCCCACCTCACTGTCAAACAGGCTCTCGAAGAACTCAAAGTCCTACAAGACTCCGCCGAAACCCTCTCTCGAATCTTCGTCACCGATGAACGCGAACGTCCCATTGGGTTCATCCGCTTGCGTGACCTTGCCTTCTCCTCATGGGGAACACCGGTGCGCGATATCATGTTCGAAGTCAACGAGACCATCCTAGCCAGCGCCGATCAAGAAGAAGCAGCCACCATGGTTCGCAAATACGATCTCCTCGCCCTCCCCGTTGTCGATGAAAGCAACCGTCTCCTCGGAGCCATCACGTACGACGACGCGATGGAAATTATCGAAGAAGAGTCCACCGAAGATATGGAGAAGCAGGCCGGTATCGCCGGCGAGCAATCCGAAGAGAGCTACCTTCGTACCCGTATTGCCATTCACCTCAAACGCCGCGTCGGCTGGCTGCTTGGGTTGGGCTTTCTCGCCATCGCTTCTGGCTACGTGATGATTCAGTTCGAACCCGTTCTCGACTCCGTCTTCCTCCTCGCCCTCTTTCTCCCCATGGTCATCGCCACCGGCGGCAACACGGGTGGCCAAGCCTCCACCATGGTCATCCGAGCCATGTCTCTCGGGGAATTGGAGTCCAAGGACTCCCTACAAGTCGCTTGGAAGGAACTCCGCCTCGGCATCTTTCAAGGGCTCATCCTCGGTGCGGCTCTTGCCATCACCTGTCTCGTTCTCCTCCCTCTCCTCCTCCCCGACGCCATCACCGGCGTCAGCCTTCCTCACTTCACTCTCGCCGTCTCCCTCGCTTTGACCATTCAGGTCATTGCATCGACCCTCATCGGTGCCCTTCTTCCCATCGGCGCCCGTGCCGTCAAACTCGACCCCGCCGTCATCGCAGCACCCGCAATCACAACCATCGTGGACGTATCCGGCATGCTAATTTATTTCACTACCGCCAAGCTCTTTCTCGGGCTCTAACTCCCACCATCCCTCAATTGAATGAGGGCTGCAGAGAATCTCTTCCCTATAGAAAGAGTGAACGCCTACCTTCCCCGAATTCCTGATGGGGAAGTCGCAGACCGCCTAGCAAGAGTCAGAAGAACTAGGGTGTGCTCGAAAAAGGGTGATAGTCCTGCTGGCGTTGGCTGGAATTCTGGCAAGACGCGAGGAAGGAGTTGGTTGGGACCATCGACTGACGAACAACGAAGTCCAGAATTTCAGCCAACGTCAGCCCGCAGGGTCTTTGCAAAAAGCTGTCACGTAGTGGTTTTTCATTTTGAATAAAGATTCGGACAGGGCTGTTACCCCTTTTCGAACACACCCTAGTGATTCTGCAAATGCTTCGGCTTTGCCAACTGCACTTCTGCTCTCTTGAAAGCGAGCGCAATACACCTATCCAAGTTCTCACCACTCGCATGAGATTCAATCAAACGATGACGAGTATCATGGACCAAGAGATGAACTTCCGTCTGCCGGCTAAATGCACGAAGATGCAATTCGGCCTTAAAGAGATCAGGGTGGACATTGCGCAAATGCTTGTGTTTGCGCTCAATGAGGTCACGAGTAGACTCCCAAACGCTGGTGTGATTCTCGTCTAGATGCTTTGTACAGTTAATGGTCGTTTTCATAGCATAACTGTTTCCTCACCACTTTTTGTGCCAGAATTGTATTAAACGTATCCTAAGTTTCTGGAGGGGCAATATTTCGTGGGATAATCAGATCGTCATCTCACCAGGATTGTATAGAGTTGCATCGTCATGAAAGTCTTAGCCCTCCTCATTTTAGGATTTGTTCCAGCGCTCGCCTTAGATATTCCGCGCCACGTTTACACTCTCGACAAGCTCGAAGAAGCAAAGGCAGAGGCTCTCGAAAAAAGCGAACCCATCATCTTCGTCTACACCGATCCAGGCACAACATGAGGACCTTGTTTGGCTACCAGTTCGGAAGCCTTCAAAGCATTTAAGTCCACAGGACCCATCGTCTTCATCGACTCAAAGAAAGATGGAATTGGCAACGCTCCTAAGCCCGTTGCCGAGATTCGCCGCGAAACTCATATGGGAAACACTATTCCCATGGTCATGGTCACCACCGCCGACCTCTCCAAAGGATTAAAAGGCTTCAGCTACAAGGACCTTTCCGACACACGAAAGGCTGCTCGCGATCTGAAGAAAGAAATTAAGGAAATGGACGTCGTCGGCTCTTCTCAGAACGCTGAGGAAGAAGCTGAAGAAACCTCCCTCCTTGCCGAAAAACAAGCTTGGACCAATGCTGATGGCAAGACCATCACCGCAGCCATCGTGAAAGCCGATGACGCTACCGTCACATTCCAGATGCCTGATGGGAAGACTGTCGCCTATCCGGTCACCAAACTTTCCGCTAGCTCCCAAGAAGCAGTGAAGGCACTTCTGGAGAAGTAGCCTCGGATAGATTTCACCAAACCGAGTTCCGCTCATTGCGGGCTCGGTTTTTTTATGTCCAGCGCTCTTGGCCGAAAGTCATTCCACAAAAGCCAACCGATCACACCACCGTGTCACTCACTGGATCATAAGGAACCGGAACGTCCTCTGCCTCCTGCCAAGTGTCTGGAAGGACCTCTCCTCCCTCCGTGATCTGCTCTTCCGCTCCCGCCGGATCTCCAGCCTCGGCAATATGAAAGAGAGCATCACCTTCATCCGCCACCCCCTCATTGGTTCGCCCAATCAAAATACCACTTCTTGTCGCAACAACGGATTGTTCGGGACCTCCCGAGACATCAGCTACGAATCCCAGCACATCTCCTACGTGGACCGCTCGGCCCAACGCCATCAAAGGAGTGAAAAGCCCACCCGAAGGAGAACGCTCCCACCCACTCCGTGGACAAAAGACAGTCTCAATCGCCTGAGTCATCCCCTTTGTCTTTGGCAGCATCCCCAAATCCCGCATCACACGCATCACTCCACGAAGCCCATACTTAATTGAACCCGCATCCAACCTCATTGCTTCTCCACCCTCAAAAAGGAGACAAGGCTTCCCAGCCTTCCGACATTCCGTCCGAAAAGACCCTTCCCTCTCGCCAGCGAGTAAGGTCGCCGGGGCCGCAAAAACTTGGGCTAACTCCTGTGAACGCTTATCGCCCCGCGTAATCCTGAGCTGTGGCAAGTTCGGTCGATTCACAGCCCCCGTGTGAAGGTCAATCACGACGTCTGCTCGTGGAATCACGGACTCCGTCAGAGCACGAGCGATTCGTCCACCAACTGAACCACCTTCACCGCCAGGAAAGAGACGATTCAAGTCACGCCGATCAGGCAAATACCGAGACCGCGCTCCAAAGGCAGGAATGTTTACCACCGGAATTGCCAACACCGTCCCCCGCAGTGAACGAAGGGAATTGCCTGCAATCATGCGACGCACAATCTCAATTCCATTGAGCTCGTCACCATGAACAGCACCCGTCAGCAAAAGCACAGGCCCTTCCCTCTTCCCCTGAATCACATGCACAGGAAGACCAAAGTCTTGACCTGTCAGAAAGCGACCGATCGGAAGAGTTACCGTCTCCCGCTCACCACCTAGGACCTCTGTCCCCTCAAATTCGAACGATAATTTCTTAGCCATAGTCGTCTAACATTTTCCCCGAGTCTTGGCCTTACCCACAGCTGCGATATTCATGTCGGTCCGCGCACAAGCGACAACTCCAACCTCATGGCCATACTCTTTGGCCGCTTCTGTCAGACGTCCGGTCGAGTAAAGTCGAGGATTGCGAGAGAAATTTCCTATTTGCACTACCGGAACATTATCCCTTGCCCACCCTTTGGCTAGCATTGAAATCTGCTAATCCAAACCGCTCTTAACGCTCAACTTCTTCGGCACACACTTCCACTTTGAAGAAGCCCGCTGGCTGTGACAAATCAATCGGAACCCTTAATCGCTCTCCATTTCCATCCCTCGCCTTCACTTGCTCCATCTCTCGCCACTGCCCGTTGAGCCTAGACGCATGTTTCACCGTATAGACATAGCCTGCCACCCCATCAAAGTAGATGGCAGGACCAGTGCCACCGCCGGGAAAAGGAGTCCCTGGACCGGTCCCCGGATCATCGCCGTAAATCACAATATCAATATCCACAATCACTGGAACGAGTAACGAATCCTCAATCGAATAGCGCCAAAACCCGTAGTTCTCCAAATCAGTCGCATGGTTGGGTGCATGAATCGCCTCCAAGTCCGTCAAAATACTATTCACCTCCCAAATCGACTCCCACTGCTGCCCGGGCCATCCCTTAGGTTGAATCCCAATGCGTGCAAACCCAGGAAACGCCCCCGTGCGCTCATACTCTGTCGCCACCGTCAGCTCGGACACCGTATCTTTCGAAAAAGTCATGATCGAAATCCCATCCAACGAATCCCCAATCCCCGCAAACCACGCATCGCGATCCGCCGCATCTACCCAGCCAACGGATCCTCCATCAACGGGGAGCTTGTCCCAAGTAAACGGAATATCAGCATAGACCGGAATCGTCCCAACTCCTTCCGCCACCAACAGCGCCCGAATATCCGCATAAAGGTCCTTCAGTTCCTCTAAAATGGCCCGCTTCCCTGCCGCGTCTGCCGCATCCCAAGGCGCCGAACCCTGAGGCTCGATGTCGAGATGAAGAGCGTCAAAACGATACTGAGGGAGATCATAATAGCTCGCATTGTAGTCGATGAATCGTTCCTGAATTTTATCCATGAAGTCATCCACTGCGACCGCATCGTGAATGTTCACAAAATCGAGCAAGAGCTGAGACTCAATAAAGGCATACTCCAGCTTTTGATTCCACTCCGCTATCGCGAGCGTATCGCTGACCGGACGATTCTGATAACTACCATAAATACGTTTGACGCCGTGGGTATTGAAAAAGGCAATCGACTCATCCTCTTTAACCGAATCTCCCACCACATCGATGGAACCATAGGGACTCGGTCCATCAGGAGTACTGGTGCTACCCCAGAACCAAACTCCCCGGTTCATTTGAGCTTGAGTAGAGCCGGCAGCCAAAAGCACAAAGATTGCGGTCAGATAAGAGAGGAGACGTGTTGTTTTCATGAGATTGAGGTCGAAAATGGCAACTATTCAAGCGCTGCTGTCTCTCTTCAACCGCAGTAAAATCGGGGAATTTCCGAAAAGAGCTGCTACCGCACCGCTCCTGTTTGACTCCCCTTCCAATTTATCTAACCTCTCAAAGGTAGTGCCTAAGCCTTCCCCTCCATCTCCTGCCCGAATCGGCTCCATCGCCATGGAGGATTACTTGGAGCAAATCTCGCAACTCATTGCGGAGAAAGGATACGCAAGAGTCATCGACATCGCCGAGAAGCTCTCGATCTCCCAAGCCAGCGTCACCAATATGGTCAAGCGCCTCGATGCCGAAGAACTCGTGAACTACGAAAAATACCGCGGCATGACCCTCACCGACCGTGGGCAAGAAGTCGCCGACTACATCATCCGGCGCCACGAACTCCTCACCCGTTTCCTTCAACTCTTCGGCATCGACGACGAGACCATCTATGACGATGTCGAAGGAATGGAGCACCACATCTCCAGCCCCACCATGCGTGTCTTTGAAGCCCTCATGAAAGAGCTGGAATCCTCCCCCGATGCCGTCGAACGCATCCGCACCGACCTCAAGAAGAAGTCGAAGTAGGGTCTCTCTTCAAAGACCAGCCGCCTTCACCGGATCCCCCGATTCTCGAACATAATCGAGTGTAAACGGCATCATCAGCTCCGTCGCAAATTCCACCGGTTCCGAATCGAGTACCAGTCTTCTTAAAATCTCAGCTGCAATGGGATACCATTTCGCAGCCTCACCTTTCCAAGCAACCTGCACCCGCTTGTTATCCGAATCCTCTCCCGCTTTCAAGAAAGCTAATTCTGCCTGCAGAATCTCCTCGAACAACTCGCGGGATACTCGCCCATGATTCACCTCCGCCCACAGCTCCCAGCGCGACCGCTCGGTCGTCGCCAAATCATCCATCACCCGGATAAACACGGTCTCCCCTCGACTATTCTGCATCGTCGCTGGTAACGCAACACAGCCATTCCCCGTCAACCAATCACAAATATACTGCAACGCCTGAAAAACATTATAGCGCACCTCCTCAGGATCATCGTTCGCAATCACATCGGAAATCTCCAAAGTCGCCGCGAGAACCGCCCGCAAATAACGAGGATCCTCTTTATCCAGCCCTTCCACATCCTCCGCAAAGACAAATTCTAACAAACCCTCGCACTCAACCTCATCGGGAACAAGCGCCCTCACCAGCTCAGTCACACTTTCAGGACCCCTTCGCCACGCCTCCACCAAAGCCAACCCCGTGCGCACAAAGGCCGGATGCGCCACCCAAAAGCCATTCAACCCTCGTTTCAATTGCGTCGCTACATCACGCACATACCCCACCATGCTCACCAAGTAGGATTGCGCATTCCCTTCCTCATAGAGCACCCCATACATCCCCCCAATCCGTATCGCATCCATCGGCGCCAAAGCATCAACCAAAATCCGATGCGACTCCCGAATATGGTTAATCACGATATTCGGATCCGCCTTCACCGGAATGCGGTAATTCGGATCATGTTTGAAGAGCCGAGCTGCCGAAGCCAAAAAGTCATGCCACCCCAAGCTCCCTCCCAAAAAGTGCGGCTCGAGAATTTGCGCAATTTCCCGAATCCGAAAAATCGCCCGCGGGTTCTCAAACACAATGAACAGCTTAATCGTCCCCAAAACATAACTCGGCTCCACCTCCTGAATCCACCGCTCCGCGCTATCAATCACCCCCTTCAAATAAGCGGCCTCTTCCTCGTTCTCCAACTTCGGCACATAAAAAACCAAGGCCTCTTCCCGTGTCCGATTGTGCCACAAATGCATCGCAAAATCGAACAAATGCAACGGCAACGGATTCCCCTCTAACAAGTGATTGCCATCCGGCAACGCCAATCCCGGAATCCGTTTAATCGGCTTCGACAATCCACTCTCATCCAGCCGATAGCTCTTTCCTCGCTTCTCATCGTGAAACTCCAGCGTCCCATCGAAGCAACCCACCAAATTCTGACAGGCTTGCAAAAAATTCGCCATAATCGGCGTCTTCGAATCCTCGTTGTCAGCCCCCCATCGCGGCACCTGACCCGCCGCCTCTGCCAGCTCCGTCACAATCGCCGGTTCATCAGGACTCACTCGATTGAACGCGTTCATGGCATTAATCGACATCTTCGCCGTATCCGGCGGCCCAAAGAGCGTCACCTGATCCCCTACTAAAAATTCAGGAATCACCACCTTGTTCACCTCGCCCTCATTATCCAAGGGCCCAATGACCAGACGCCCCTCCTCATTCTTCTGTCCCAACACCGTCGCGTAATTTGGCGAGGTATAAGCGACCCCTTCGTTCTTTTCTACACAAGCTAGCGTCTCCCGGTCCATAAAGGCCCGATCCTTCACTCTTTGCTCCAAAACCTGCTTCAGAGCCTCGCGATTCTCGCGATAAAGCGCACATACAAAGGCTAAGGCCTCATCCGTCTCAATCTCTGGAAACTTCTCTCTCAATCCCGAAGCCACCCGCAGTTCCGCCACCGCCTCCACAGGCTCGGCCTCTTCCCACAACGACTTCAAAAGCGATTCAGGAAGAAACGAAAGGTAAGCAGGGATATCGAACGAAGTCATGACGGATGGCAGCTAGGGACTCTAGAACCTAAGCAGAAACAAAGCCATGGCCAAGTTCCGGTTCCCAAGTTCCCGCTTGGCCGAAAATGTGCTACTCTCCTATTCTTCTATGAAAGGCCTTCTCCTTCTCTCCTGCCTCGCGGCCCTCGCTTGTGCTCCCACCAGCCACGAACCCGACAACCTCTCGGCACTCAAGAAAGAGGTTACTGAATACAGCGAGTCTCCTCTTTATCACAAGGACCTGGACAACGCTATTCGCGGAGCCGAAACCTTCCTCCGCGCCCGAAAAGCCC
Organism: Roseibacillus sp.; assembly: GCA_051251855.1. Classification (GTDB taxonomy): domain Bacteria; phylum Verrucomicrobiota; class Verrucomicrobiia; order Verrucomicrobiales; family Akkermansiaceae; genus Roseibacillus. The sequence goes on along the minus strand of JBPOGI010000003.1, from coordinate 203,906 downwards.
AAGGCGGTGAAAAGCTTACCGTCATCTTCGACATCGACGAGACCACCCTTTCGAACCTTCCTCACATGAAAGAAACAGACTGGGGCTATCAACCCGATGTCTGGGATGCTTGGGTCGCCACCGCAGAAGGGGAAGCCATCGAGCCTCTCAGAAAAATCTACCAAGTCGCTATCGAACTCGGCATGAAAGTCATCTTCCTCACCGGACGCACCGAGGCCGACCGAACTCCAACCGCCCGCAACCTTTCCAAAGAAGGCATGGGCACCTACGAACGTCTCATCCTTCGCCCGCGCAAAGGCACCGTCCCCTACCAAGACGCCGTCATTTTTAAAACAAACATCCGCCAAAACCTCACCAAAGAAGGCTATACTATCGTTGCCAACTTCGGCGACCAAACCAGTGACCTCGAGGGAGGCTACTCCGAGCGCATCTACAAATTGCCCAACCCCTTCTACCGAATCGATTAGCCAACAGGCTCGAGTCTTCCCTTTCCGCCCAGATTCTCCAAACTCTCAATCGTGATCGAATTCTTCAACATCACTTTCCGCATGATCCACGTCGTGGCCGCCATCATGTGGATTGGCAACTCTCTCCTCTTCACCTGGTTCGAGCTCAATTTACGCCGCGACGAGAAGGAAGACGGCGATGAATCGCTTGGCTCCATGAACATGCTGCACGGTGGCGGCATCTTCCTTCTACAAAAGCGCATCATCGACCCCAAGGAAATCCCCCAACGCCTCCACATCTTCAAGTGGCAATCCTACACCACCTTTCTCAGCGGCTTCATTCTCCTCGTCTCCCTCTTCTACACTCGAGGCGCCACTCTCCTTCTCGACCCTGCCAAAACCGACCTCCCCGGCTACATGGGAGCCGTCATCAGCTTCGCCTCCCTCGTCGGCGGCTGGCTCTTCTACGACCTCCTCTGGCGCAGCCCTGTTAGGAACAAAGAGCGCCTCGGCCTCCTCATCTCCTTCGCCGGACTCATCGTCTACGGCCTCTGGCTCAACACCGTCTTCAATGGCCGCGCCGTCTATCTCCAGATGGGAGCCATGATGGGCAGCATGATGAGCGCCAACGTCTTCTTCCACATCATGGTCAACCAGAAGAAGATGATGGATGCCCTGTTAGAAGGAAAACCCCACGACCTTAAACTTGGCAAACAGGCCAAAATCCGCTCCACCCACAACCACTACATTACTTTCCCTGTTATCTTCCTGATGCTCAGCGCCCATTTCCCCTCCACCTACGGAAGCCCCAACAACATCGCCATCGCCGCTGTCGCCATCATCACTCTCGCCCTCATCAAACATCTGATGAACTGCTACCACTCTCTCCCTCGCTGGAAAGAGCTCCTTGGCCTCACCTTCATCGTCGGCGCAGGCATCATCACCCTCTTAGTCACGCAAGGCAAAGCCGCCGAAACCGCCTCCCTCTCCCCCGAAGCCCAAGCCGGCGAGCAAGTCTTCATCTCCACCGGCTGCACCGCCTGCCACCTCCCTCAAGCCGGAACCATCGCCCCCAGCCTTCACGGACTCCTCGGCACCAAACGCGAATTCGAAGACGGCACCTCCCTCGTCGCCGACGAAGCCTATCTCCGCGAAAGCATCCTCAACTCCACCACCAAAGTGGTCAAAGGCTACGCCCCCGCCATGCCCCCCTACGCCACCGTCCTCACAGACGAACAAGTCAACAACCTCGTCGCTTACCTAAAAACCCTCCGGTAGGACTGGGAGCGCTGGTCTGCGACCGGCCCCACCGAACCGATTCTACCGAACCGACCCCTCCGAACCTCTGCCATCAACCGTTAGGGCCGGTCAAAGACCAGCGCTCCCAGTGACGCCCCTTGCACATCAACCCCGCACCTCCAACAACTGCGCCACAATACTCACCGCAATTTCCGCCGGCTCATTATTCCCAATCGGCAACCCCAACGGACAAATCAACGTACCCAACCTCTCCTCCGCCACCCCATCCTCCCTCAATTCCCTCATCAACACCGCCCTCTTCGAGGCACTCCCAATCACCCCCACGAACGGCAAGGCCTTCTCCCTCAACAACAGCTCCTTCAAAACCGGTCGATCCGCCGAATGCCCCTTGGTGATCGAAAGCGCAAACGAATCCTCCCTCACCAAACCCACCCCCTCCTCAAATCGCTCCACCAAGTGCGTCACCACATTCCCCCGCTTCGTCACCCCTTGCAGCCACTCCTCTCGCTCATCAACCACATCCACCCGACAGGACAAGGTCGCCAACAAGCCAACCACCGCCTGCGAAACGTGACCCGCCCCAAAGACCACCACATGCCACCCTTCTTCACCCCCAAAAGCCTCAAACAATAACGTCATCTCGCCCCCACAAGTCATCCCCACATCCCGCTGCAAATTCCAAGTCACCAACTCACAACCCTCACCCTTTCCCATCAACCTCTGAGCCTCGCTCACCGCCTGAGCCTCCACCTTTCCTCCTCCCACCGTTCCCGCAATCAAACCCGCCTCGTTCACCAAAATTTTCGCACCCGCCTCCGTTGGCACACTCCCCCGCACCGCCGCCACCGTCACCACCACTCCTGCAAGACCCGCCGCCTTCAGCCGCTGCACTTCTTCCCAAACCTCTATCGCCCCTGACTTCTCTTCACTCATTGATTGCTTTCTAAACCGATCATTTTCATTCTCTATCGTCGCGTGGCCACTCTCTCAAATCTCAACCAAATGACCAAGCCCGAGTTCATCGACCTGCTGGGCTCCATTTACGAACACTCTCCTTGGGTCGCCGAAGCCGCCTTCGCGCAGCAACCCTTCGCCACTCGCGACGACCTCATCATCCTTATGAAGTCCATCGTCGAGGCCGCCACCGACGAAGAAAAACTCACCCTCATTTGCGCTCACCCCGACCTCGGAGGCAAACTCGCCCGCGCCGGCAAACTCACTTCCGAGTCCACCGCCGAACAAGCCGGCCTCGGCCTCGACCGCCTCAGCGACGAGGAATACCAACAATTCGCCGATCTCAACGCCAGCTACCTCGCCAAGTTCGACTTCCCCTTTATCATCTGCGCCAAGCTCAGCACCCGCCCTAAAGTCCTCGCCGCCTTTGCTACTCGCGTGCAAAACTCTCGCGAAGTTGAACTCAAAGAAGCTCTTCGCCAAATTCACCTCATTGCTCAACTTCGTATTGAAGAAAAAGTGCCAGACCTCTCCTTTTCTTAAGGGCACCTCCGGTAATCTGGGTTTTCACGACGCGAGCATTTTTTCTCAAGGCAAGGCGCGAATCGGACGTGGATGAACATCCTCGCTCGATGAGCAACGAAGCCTTGAGGAAAAAGGCGAAGCGGCCCACCGGGCGGACCTGCTGAGTCATTCGGCGCAACCGCAAGTTTTCAACTCAAACTTCAGTCCGCGTGGAAACTCGGGTTGCCGGAGGTGTCCTTAAATTAATCCGACGTTCTCTTTTTCAAAACGTCAGCCACCAACTCCGCAGTAAGCGCTGCATAACCAGGAATGAGTACGCGCTGCATCAGACGCACCCGCTCCTCATGGGAAGCAAAAGCACTCTTCGCCGCACTCATCGTCATTTTCTCCAGCTCGGCAATGGTCATATCATAGGCCTCCGTCGCAATTTCGAATTCACGCGACATTTCAGTCCGACTCATCAGACGGTCATCGGTATTCAGAAACACCCGAAACCCTGATCGAAAGAGAACCGGAAAAGGGTGCTCCGCAATCGAAGGACAAGCCCCTGTATCCACATTACTCGAAAGACACATCTCTAACGGCACCCGCTGATCGAGCACGAATCTCGCCAACCGCCCCATCTCCAACGAACCGTCTTCCTTCACCTCAATATCCTCCATCAATCGCGTGCCATGCCCCAATCGATGCGCCCCACAAAACTGCAAAGCCTGCCAAATGGACTCCGGCCCAAAAGCTTCCCCCGCATGAATCGTAATCGCAAAGTTTGCCCGCTGCACGGCCTGAAAGGCTGGAATGTGGTCCTTCGGCGGATACCCCGCTTCCTCACCCGCAAGGTCAAAACCAACCACCCCCTCATCACGCCACTTAATTGCCAGCTCCGCCATCTCCTCCGAATCCTTAAAGTTGCGCATCGCACAAACAATCAGCCCCCAAGAAACCCCAAACTCTTTCTCGCCCTCACGCAATCCCTCCAACACCGCCGCCATCACCTCATCAAGAGTCAACCCTCCGCCCGTGTGAAACACCGGCGCAAACCGAATCTCGGCGTAAACCACGCCATCGTTCTTCATATCCTCCAAGAACTCTTTCGCCACTCGCGCCAGCCCATCCCGTGACTGCATCACCGCAATAGTATGTGCGAATCCCTCCAAATACTCTGGCAAATTTCCCCGCTGCGCCCCGCGATGAAACCAATCCGCCAACTCCCCCGCATCGGTCGTCGGCAAATCCTCGTAACCTTGCTCCTTCGCCAAATCGATCACCGTCTGCGGTCTCACCCCACCATCCAAATGCTCATGCAACAACACCTTCGGCAGCCGCTTAAAGTCCAAAGCCTTCACTAGCGCCTTGCCCCTCGGCAACGACGACTCCACTTCCCCCGCAATTCTCCAAAATTCCATGTTGAGAGTCTAGCAGGCCAGAAGCCAAATGAAGAGAAAAATACTATCCAACGCCCACCTCACGTTCAACTGCCCTTCGCCCGAAAACCCCTTTCTTGCGGTTCGGCCCGCCATCTGCTGAAATGTTTGTATGGAGAAAGTCAGCACCCACGTCCTCGACACCGCCCACGGCAAACCCGCCCAAGGCGTTCGTATCCAGCTCTTCAATGCCGCCAACGAGCTTATCGTCGACACCACTACCAACGATGACGGCCGCTGCGACGAGCCCCTCCTCACCGACCCACCCGCCGGAAGCTATCGCCTCCTCTTCTCCATTGGAGACTACTTCCGTGCACTCGGCATCGACTCCCCCTTTCTCGAAGTCATCCAAATCGACTTCAAAACCGAAGCCAACCAATCCTACCACGTCCCCCTCCTCTGTTCACCCTTCTCCTACTCCACCTACCGCGGCAGCTAATTCATCACAAAACCTGAATGCCCACTCCGCACCAAACCGCCGTCGAGCGTATCGAAGAACTCGGACAACTCTCCGACGACCCGCACCACCTCGTCCGCACCTTCCTCTCCCGCTCCAATCTCCGAGCCGCAGCCTCCGTCATCCATTGGATGGAAAAGCTCGGCATGGAAACCGCCCACGCCAAGGACGGCACCGTGCGCGGCATCCTTCCCGGCAGCAATCCCGAGGCCCCACCCCTTCTCCTCGGCTCCCACATCGACACCGTCATCAACGCGGGAAAATACGATGGCCCCCTCGGCGTCGTCAGTTCCCTTGCCGCCCTCGAAATCCTCGCCGAACAAAACATCACCCTCCCTTTCCCCGTTCACGTTCTCGGCTTCTCCGACGAAGAAGGCGTCCGCTTCCAGACCACCTACCTCGGCAGCCGCAGCATCATCGGCGAACTCGACCACGGCACCCTCAACCGCGAAGATGCCAAAGGCCAATCCCTCGCCTTCGTCCTCGCCACCCTCGGCTGGCACGACCAAGCCGAAGTCTTTCACTACGCCCCAAGCGAAACCCTCGGCTACGTCGAACTTCACATCGAGCAAGGCCGCATCCTCGAAGAAGCCAACGAGCCCGCCTGCATTGTCACCAGCATCATGGGTCAAACCCGCTTGCGCATCACCTTCACCGGACATGCCGACCACGCTGGCACCACCCCCATGAACCTGCGCAGCGATGCCCTCACTGGGAGCGCCGAAGCCATCCTCGCCATCGAGAACATCGCCCGCCAAACCGACTCCCTCGTCGCCACCGTCGGCCAAGTTCAAGTTCAGCCCAACGTCTCTAACAGCATTCCCCAAGAGGTCACCTTCACCATCGACATTCGGCACCCCAACGACGACGTCCGGCATCAAGCCGAAGCCGACATCGAAGCCGAATTCACCCGCATCACCAAAGACAGAAATCTCCAATACGCCTGGCAAATCATCCAAGGCAACGACGCCACTCCCTGCGAACCCAAACTCACCAATCAGCTCCTCAACTCCCTCACAGCCATCACCGGACACAATCGCCTCCTCCCCAGTGGAGCTGGTCACGACGGTGTCGTCCTCGCCCCCGTCATGCCCATCGGCATGATTTTCGTCCGTTGCCGCGACGGCCTCTCTCATCATCCCGACGAATACGCCACCCCCGAAGACATCGCCACTGGCATCAACATCCTCACCCACTTCTTAAAAACTTTTGAACCCTCGCCCACCTAACCCCCTTCGAAAAAACTCAAAAACCAAAGACTCAAAAACCAAATCCCCGAGTTCGTCGTCTCCCTCCAATTCCCAGCCCCTTAATTTTCGAAAAACTAAAAATGAAACACCTAAAAACTAAGGACGAGCCAAAAGTACGGACCGCGAGCTTTAGCTCGCCCCACTGCTTCGTCAAAATCCTACAACCTAATCCTTCGCGTCCTTTGTGCTCTTCGTGGTAAAAAAATCTTTGTCACTCTAACTCTATGCCCGACCACGACCTCCTCATCCACGCCACCCTACCCGACGGTCAGGTCCAATCTCTCGCTGTCACCAACGGCACCGTCACCGAAGTCTCCCCCAACATCTCCGGAACCGCCACCCAAGAAATCGACGCCACCGACCGTATCCTGATCCCCAGCTGGATCGACTCCCATGTCCACTTCAACGAACCCGGTCGCGCCAATTGGGAAGGACTCCACACCGGCTCCCTCGCCCTCGCCGCTGGAGGAGGCACCGCCTTCTTCGACATGCCGCTCAACTCCTCCCCACCCGTCACTAACCGCGAAACCTTCGAACTCAAAAAAACCACCGCCCTCGAAAAATCCCACCTCGACTTTGCCCTCTGGGGAGGTCTCGTCCCCGAATCTCTCCCTCACCTAACAGACATGGCCCAATCCGGTGCCATTGGCTTCAAAGCCTTCATGTGTCACTCCGGCATCGACGAATACCCCGCCGCCGACTCCGCCACCCTGCGCGAAGGCATGAAGATCGCGGCCGACCTCAACCTCCCCGTCGCCGTCCATGCCGAAATCCCCCACGGACCTCCCGCCACCGGCACCACCATGCAGGACTGGCTCGACTCCCGCCCCACCACCTTCGAGACCAACGCCATCTCTCTCGCCCTCGAACTCGCTGCCGAAACCCACTGCGCACTCCACATCGTCCACGTCACTTGCCCCGAAGGAATCGCCCTCGTCACCGCCGCCAAAAAAGCAGGAGTCAACGTCACCGTCGAGACCTGTCCCCACTACCTCCTCCTCGACCGCACCGCCGCCAACCGCATCGGCCCCTTCGCCAAATGCGCCCCGCCCCTTCGCCCTGCCGAAACCGTCGCCGCTCTCTGGGACTGCCTCCGCAACAACGAAATCGACACCATCGGCTCCGACCACTCCCCCTCCTCCCCCGACCTCAAAACCGGCGATGATATCTTCCAAATGTGGGGCGGTATCGCCGGTATCCAACACGGCTTCCCCCTCCTCCTCGACCACACCTTCGACCTCCTTCCCCAAACCTCCCGCAACGTCGCCGACCGCTTTCGCCTCCCCAACAAAGGCCGCCTCGCACCCGGCTACGATGCCGACTTCACCCTCCTTCAAAAAAACAATCCCGCCCCCATCAACGACCCCCAACTCTCCCTCCATCCTCACTCGCCCTATACGGGCCTCCCCCTCTCTCACCGCGTCACCGCCACCTACCTGCGCGGCCAACTCGTTACCTCGCAGACTCGTTCTCGATTTCTCCACCCAATAACGCTACCTTAACGCCATGCACACCCGAACCCGACTCTCCGGCCGACACGCACTCATTGCACCCGACGGCCACGTCCCCTCCGAATTTCCCGGCTGGGTTGACGCCATCGCCAACGTCATTCTCTCTCCCGCTATGGGGGCCGACCTCTCCCAGATCCTCGTCACCTTCTCTGCGAAAGATGGCACCGCCAATTTCCCCTCCGACGAGCATGAACACGCCTGCTATCTCGAAACCGGAACCGTCACCGCTCACCTCGAAGACCAAAGCATCGACCTCGTCGCCGGCTCCTACCTCTTCGTCCCGCCGCACACCGAAGTCACCTTCCAAGGCGAACCCGAAGCGCGCCTCACCGTCTTCCGCAAAGTCTATCAACCCCACCTCGACCACCCCACCCCCACCGTCACTCATGGCAACGCCAAAGACATCCCCGGCGAACCCTTCATGGGCAACGAGCGCGCCATCCTGCAAACCCTCCTCCCCATCCATCCCTCCTTCGACCTCGCCATCAACATCTTCACCTACCAACCCGGCGCCACCCTTCCTTTTGTGGAAACCCACATCATGGAACACGGCTTGCTGATGCTCAGTGGCGACGGCATCTATCGCCTCGAAGAAGAATACTATCCCGTCCACGCTGGCGACGCCATTTGGATGGCGCCTTACTGCCCCCAGTGGTTCGCCGCCATCGGAGACGAACCTGCTTCCTACCTCTACTACAAAGACATCCACCGCCTTCCCGAGTAAGCTCCCATGCCCGCCACCATCACCATCAATGGAAAAGTCACCGACGTCTCGGCGGCTCCTCTCCATCAAAATCTCCTCGAGTTTCTCCGCCTCAACGGATTCACCGGATCCAAGGTTGGTTGCAACGAAGGTGACTGCGGCGCGTGCACCCTCCTCCTCCTCGAACCCGCAGGCCCACCTCGTGCCATCAACGGCTGCCTCGCCCTCGTCCACTCTCTCATCGGCCGCGAAGTCCTCACCGCCGAAGGCCTCGCCGCGAACAAAGAATTGCACCCAGCGCAATCCGCCATGGTCACCTGCAACGGTTCCCAATGCGGCTACTGCACCCCCGGCTTCATCTGCTCCATGGCCGAAGGCTCTGCGCGCGGAATCCAAGACGACCCCGCCGCCATCGCGGATCAACTTTGCGGAAACCTCTGCCGCTGCACCGGCTACCGCCCCATTCGCGAAGCCGCCGCTCTCATCCCTCAAACCGACCTCCCCTCCTCAGAGCCTATCGTCCCCGACGCCACCGACAAATACTACTGCCCCACCACCATCGCCGAAGTTTTCGTCGCCAAGAGCCATCACCCCAAAGCTCCCTACATCGCCGGCGCCACCGAACTTGCGGTCCTGATGAACAAGCGCCATCTCCGCCCCGACACCCTCATCTCCCTCGAACACGTCACCGAACTGTTAGAACTCAAGGAAAGTGACACCCATTGGCACATCGGCGCCGCCTGCCCCCTCACCGACCTCGAGCCCGTCGCCGCCGAATACCCTGCCTTCGGCAAAATGCTGCGCCTCTTCGCCTCCCGCCAAATCCGGCACCGCGCCACCCTCGGCGGCAACCTCGTCACCGCCTCTCCTATCGGCGACTCTGCCCCCGTCCTCCTCGCTCTCGATGCCACCGTCACCCTGCAATGCCCGCACCACAAGCGGACCATCCCCCTCAGCGAATTCTTCACCGGCTACCGCGCCACCGTTCTCAAGAAAGACGAACTCCTCGTCACCATCAACGTCCCTCGCAAGCTCACCGGAGTGAGCGCCTTTTCCAAAGTCTCCAAGCGACGCGAGATGGACATCTCCACCGTTTCCCTCGCCTCCCGCATCCTTATCGACGACAGCGGAGTCATCCAAGAAGCCCGCCTTGCTTTCGGTGGCGTCTCCGCCCATCCCGCCCGCGCCTACGAAGCGGAAAAAGCCCTCATCGGTCAGTTCGGGAAGACCCTTCCCTCCGAGCTCCCCAACATTCTTTCCCAGGAATTCACTCCCCTCTCCGACCAACGGGGCTCTGCCGAATACCGTCAACGCCTCATCCTTTCCCTCTGCGAAAAACACCTCGCCGCCCTCCAGAATCCTGAGTTATTAGAAATCGAAATCCCGGTTCCCGAATTGGAAGCACCGACCCAACTCTCCGACCCCCACGAGTCCGCCGTCGGCCACGTCACCGGCCACGCTCTCTACACCCACGACATCGGCCTCAATCGCAACGCCCTCCACGCCTACCCCGTCTTCTCCCAAGTGGCCCACGCCACCATCGACAAGCTCGACGTCACTCCCGCTCTCACTCAACCCGGCGTCCAGACCATTCTCACCGCCGAGGATATCACCGGCTCTAACAACACCGGACCCGCGCGTCACGACGAACCGCTCTTCGCCACCGACACCATCCAATACCATGGCCAACTCCTCGCCGCCGTCATCGCCGACAGCTACGAGAACGCCCGCCTCGCTGCCGAGAAAATCATCATCGAAACCATCCCTCTCCCTCCTCTCTTAGGAATCCCCGCCGCCGTCGAAGCCGAGTCCTTTCACACCGACCCCCACATCCTCGGACGCGGCGATGTAGAACAAGGCCTCAAAGACGCCCCTCATCAACTCTCCGGCACCCTCGAAGTCGGCGGCCAAGAGCAATTTTACCTCGAGACCCACGCCGCCTTCGCCGAACCCGATGGCGAAGATGCCGTCCTCATCCACTCTTCCACCCAACACCCTTCCGAGACCCAAACCATCGTCGCTGAAGTCCTCGGCTGGGCCCGCCACCGCGTCACCGTCGAAAGTCCCCGCATGGGAGGCGGCTTTGGCGGTAAAGAAACACAAGCCAACCCTTGGGCCGCCGTCTGCGCTCTTGCCGCTCATCAACTTAACAAGCCCGTCACCCTCCAACTCGATCGCGACCACGACATGGTCACCTCGGGAAAACGACATCCCTTCCACGCCCGCTTCCAAGTCGGCTACCACGACGACGGCCGCATTGACGCCGTGCAAGTGCATCTCTTCTCCGACGGCGGCTGGTCCCTCGACCTCTCCCAACCCGTCAACGACCGCGCCCTCTTTCACCTCGATAACGCCTATTACTTTCCAAACGTTCACTTCGAAGGCCGCGTCTGCAAGACCAACGCCACCTCCCACACCGCCTTCCGAGGCTTTGGCGGTCCCCAAGGCATGGTCATCATCGAGGACATCCTCGCCCGCGTCGCCCTCGCGCTCGACCTTCCTCCCGAACAAGTGCGCGCATGCAATTTCTACCACGGCGACGGCGAAACGAACACCACTCACTACGGCGAAGTCGTCGAGGGCAACCGCATCCAACGCATCTGGGACGAATTGTTAGAGTCCTCCGACTTTACCGCCCGCAAAAAAGAACTCCACACCTGGAACCAGTCCCACCCCCAACAACGCCGCGGCCTTGCCATCACCCCCGTCAAATTCGGCATCAGCTTCACCCTCAAGCACTACAACCAAGCCGGCGCCCTCGTCCTCATCTACGCCGACGGCTCCGTACAAGTGAACCACGGCGGCACCGAAATGGGCCAAGGCCTCCACAGCAAAATCCTCACCGTCGCGATGAAGGAACTCGGCCTCTCCGCCGACCGCATTCGCCTCATGAACACCCGCACCGACAAGGTGCCCAACACTTCCGCCACCGCCGCCTCCTCCGGCTCCGACCTCAATGGAATGGCCGTCGCCGATGCCTGCCGCCAACTCCGCGAACGGCTCGCCCCTCTCGCCGCCCAAAAACTCGAGTGCGATCCCTCCGAAGTCATCTTCACCGATGATAGCGTGCACGCCGGCCATCACTCTCTGCCCTTCGACGAACTCGCCCAAGCCGCCTACGCCGAGCGCATCCAACTCTCCGCCGCTGGATTCTACAAGACCCCCGACCTCGAATGGGACTGGTCCATGGAACGTCCCAAAGGCCGACCTTTCCACTACTACGCCTTCGGCGCTGCCGTCAGCGAAGTCGAAGTCGATGGCTACACCGGCATGCATCATCTGCGTCGCGTCGACATCCTCCATGATGTCGGCAACTCCCTTAGCCCCGACCTCGATCGCGGCCAAATCGAAGGTGCCTTCGTGCAAGGAGCCGGTTGGCTAACCAGCGAAGACCTGCAATGGAATGACGACGGCGTCCTCCTCACCCACAGCGCCAGCACCTACGCCATCCCCGCCTTCTCCGACGCCCCCCTCGACTTCCGCGTCAACCTCCTCACCGACGCCGCGCAAGACAGCACCATCCATGGCTCCAAAGCCGTCGGCGAGCCACCCCTCATGCTCGCCATCTCCGTCCGCGAAGCCCTCCGCGACGCCCTCTGCAACAACACCGACATCCCCTCACCCCTCACCCCCGAAGTCATTCTCACCTCCGGAGGGGTGGCCTTTACTGCCGCCCACTAAAACCGACGGCGGCAATGAAAGCCGCCGCTCCATTTCTCTCAAGCCATCTCAATCCCAGCTATTGATATCATCGGGATCATTGCCTTCTGACTTAGAAATTCCATCAGGCCCACAACTATAGACCCCAAATCCATTGGGAAGCTCGTCGTCGATAAAGTAAAAGATCGGATTGTCCCACGGGTCCATAGGCACTTCATCGTAAAGTTGCGCCCAATGAGCGCCCTCAGCAAGAGCCTTTGGTCTTGTGACCAAAGCATTCAACCCCTCCTCCATCGGCGGAAGCTCTCCATACAACATCTCATATTCTCTTACTTTCGTAGAGGCTCCAATCACCATCATGTGGGACATATCGCTGACAGTTGCAGTCCCCTGACAACCACAGAATGAACCGTCCCCAAGAGTGAAGACGGAAAGCAACATAACGCTGAGTTTCATAATCTCAAAACGCCAGAGACAGAATTTTCTGCCAGAACTTCTTTCATCCCTAAAGAAACCTAGGGAACAGCTTACATTCCTTAACCTCCGATACTTTAGCTGCAGCCGAGACATCCTCCTCATCTCCATGGAGGGGCGGCCTTTACTGCCGCACACTACAACCGTCGGCGGCAATAAAAGCCGCCGCTCCATTGCCCCACTAAACAAAAAACCCCGCCCTTTTCAGAGCGAGGTTTTGAAAAACGTTTGCTAGGAAACTCTCCCTACTGGTGGAACGAGATGTAAACAATCAACACCACTACCACGAGGATACCACTCACAATCGGAGCACCCTTCCAAGGAGTCATATCAATCGGCGTATTTGTCTTCATCTCCCAAGCCTCCGCTCGTGGAGCCACCTTCGAAGCGATGAACATAATCGTAACAAGGAGTGCAAACACGATTCCCATCAGGTGGAAATTACTGAAGCCAGTCACATTATCAAAACCATCTCCCCCATTGGCCGCAGGGTAGACAATCAGGGTCGCAATCAAAATCACGAGACCCACAATCATGGCCACAAAAGCCGACTTGGAAGGAACACGCTTGTTGAGCATTCCCATTACCACCACCGCAAAAATTGGGATGAAGTAGATGGCGTTCATCGTCTGCAAATAGCTAAAGAGACTTCCTGTCTTCGAAAGCAGAGGAGCTCCAAACATCGCCGCAATGGCAATCACCGTGACGAACAGTTTCGCAGTCTTCACCGTCTTCTCATCATCCGCGCCCGGATTGATCATGTGCTTGTAAAGACCAATCGAGAACAGCGCGGAGGTCGAATTCAAGGCTGCGTTAAATGAGCTCAAAATCGCTCCCACCATTACCGCAGCAAAGAATCCAGTAAGGTGTGAGGGAAGCACGTCGGCCACCAATTTTCCGTAGGCATCGTCGTTGGCCACTCCTTGGTCAAAATAGAGGTGATAGGCAATCAGACCCGGGAGAACGAGGTAAACCGGCCCCAGAAGCTTAAGCGCACCGGTGAGAAGAACACCCTTCTGTCCTTCGGCCAACGAACTGGCACCAAAGGTCCGCTGAATAATCTGCTGGTTGGTGCACCAGTAGAAGAGGTTGAGAAGAGCTACTCCCGTAAAGAGCGTCGCAAATGGCACTTCCGAACCAGACTCACCCGTGGAGTCCATTCGCTCAGGGTGCACCGTCTTAAGAGTATTCCAACCACCCGAAACTCCACCATCGCCGCCAAGGAAAGCGAGAGCAAACCAAGCAATCATGAAGCCACCAATCAAGAGTCCGATTCCATTAATGGTGTCGAGAACTGCAAGAGTTCTCAATCCGCCGAAACGTGAGTAAAGCATTCCCGCGATGCCGATGCCCACACAGGCGATCTGCAACAAGGTATAATCGTTCTCAATACCCGTCATGGTCTTCAAGTCCATGATATTGATGAGTCCCTTCGCACCACTATAAAGAATGATGGGAATGAGCAACAAGGCATAGGCGGCCAGGAAGATAGAGTTGGCAAGCGTTTGAGTCCGCTTATCGAAGCGTTGCTCAAGAAACTGCGGCACCGTCGTGATCCCCGTGCGAAGAAACTTCGGCAGGAAGAAAATGGCCATCAGCACGAGCGCGATGACCGCGACCACTTCCCAAGCCATTACACTAAAGCCATTTTTGTAAGCGGAGCCATTCAGCCCCACCATCTGCTCGGTAGAAAGGTTCGTCAGAAGCAAAGAGCCCGCAATAATGGGAAAAGTCAAACTGCGGCCACCCAAAAAGAACCCGTCCGAGCTATCGGTCCGGTCTTTTCGTGTGATCCACCAAGTCAGACCGGCCGCAAACGCGGTGAAGGCAATGAAGGATATGATCGTAAGCATAAGTGTGTTCTGTGTTACTTGCTCCCAACGAGCTGACGCTGAGAGTCGCAAACTCTAGCGACTCAACCTTACTCTTGGAAAGGGGGAAATTTGACGGCACTCTCCACATAAGTGACTCATCGCATCATCGTCGTCGGCAAACCCGCCCTCTCCTTCGCCAAGTCCGGCATTGAGGAATATCTCCGCAGACTCAAGCGCCACGGGAAATTTTCTCTCGAAATCCTCAAAGATGGCCCCGCTGAAGTCGTCTCCCAGCGCCTTTTGGAGGCCTCCAAAGGATCCTTTCGCATCGTTTTGGACGAAAGAGGCAAAATCCCCACGACCCGCCAATTTGCCGACCAAATGACGACGTGGAAGGAACGGCCCGACATCAAAGAAATCACCTACCTCATCGGCCATTCTGACGGACACCTCCCCGCCACCCGCGAAGCTGCCGACTACGTCCTTTCCCTCTCCAATCTCGTCCTCCAACACGAACTCGCCACCCTCTTCCTCGCCGAACAGCTCTACCGCGTCGCCACCATCCACGCCGGCACTCCTTATCATCGGGACTAAGCTCCACTAGATTACGGTAAAACTTTGGTTTTTGAGTTTTTGAACACTTAATTTCTACGCCACACTGGCAGCGTCCATTCACCCTACCTCTCCACATGATTTCTCGCCGCAAGACCCTCTACCCTCTCTCCTCTTCCCTGCGGCAATATCTCTATCACTTTGGCCGCCAATCGGACATCCCACTCGTTTACGACGAGCTTCATCGTTTCACTGGGTCGGTCGGCTACGTCAACCCTCTCGGCGAGGAAACTCTTTGGATGACCGTGATGTATCCTCCCGAAGTGATGGAGGAACTTGTCCCAAAACTCACCGGCATCTATGCTACTCTGAAAATCGGTGGCGACCTCAAGATGGCCGAACACCTCACCGTCGATCGCATCGACTTTGGCTCCTTTGGCAATTCCCGTCCCTTCCGCGTCTGTATCAAGAACCTCTTCAACGGCAACTCTGACTACTACTACGTGAAGACTGCCGATGCCTCACGGGTCTACGGTTTGGAGCTCGAACACCTTCTCTCACCCAATCGCCTCAACTACCTCGTCAATGGCAACACCCTCATCGAAGAGCACATCGCCGGAGTCCCCGGCGACGTCTTTCTCCGCGACTATCTCGACCGCAAGGACCTCAACAAAATCCGCATCGCTAAAGAATTTACCAAGTTTAACGAACGATGCTTCATTCGCTTGTTAGGTGATATGCGCTCCGTCAACTACGTCGTCGACATCACCCCCGACTTCGAGGAAATCCAATACCGTGTCCGCCCTATCGACTTTGATCAACAATGCTACGAAGGAAAAAGCAAAACCTACCTTTCCTATCACTTCGACTCTAACAAGGCCATTACTCGCCTCGCCTTCCGCGCCCTCAACCGCAAAACCATCGAGCAATACGTAGAGGAAGAGCGCGCTCAAATGGCTCGACGCGCTAAGGTTGAGCGCATCCGCCTGAGCTCTCTCCTTTCCGTCATGAAGAAGGACACCCTATCCCCAGAGGAACACGTCCAGACCCTGCGCAAGGAGCTTGATAAGTATTACCCTGGAGAAGACCTCTCTCACTGCAAGACCATGGGCGACCTCACCGCCCACCACCTCGAGATCATGCTCAAGTAATGTCCGATTCCCCCAAAGACCTAAATCATCAATTTCACGCGGTCGCAGCTAACAACCGCGCTTAGGATCTTGCTGTGAGAAAGCGCACTACCATTGAAGACCAAGAAATGCTCAACGCTGCTCACACTGCCGCTTACCACTGGCAGACTGTCGGCCCAGCGCTTCACCAAGCCCGACCGACCATGCTTCTAGCTGAAGTTCACGCCCTCCTCGTCCACGGAGAAACGGCTTGGAACTACGCCGAAAAAATGAAGAACTTTTTTCTCGCCAAATCCTCTACCCCCGACTGGAAGGTGGCCTTTACTCACCTCATTCACGCCCATGCTGCTTGCGCTGCGGGACGCAGTGAAACCCATAACGAATCCTACCAAAGCGCCGAAGCCTTCCTCGCTGCCGTGCAAGCGACCTTCAAAGACGTCCCCACCCCAGCAAAGTGACGAGCACTCTTTACCAACGCGAAATCGCAGCTCCAGTTGAGGTGGTCTTCGACCTCTGTCGCTCCATCGACTTTCACCTCGAAGCCGCAACGGGCATCAAAGCGAGAGCTGTGAACGGCCAGACCTCCGGACTCGCAGAGGAAGGCACCTCGACAGTCTATTCCGCCGTATTCTTTGGCTGTCGCTTTCGACTCACCATGAAGGCCAGTAATTTTCGCTCCCCCTTCGAGTTTCAGGACTCAATGAATCAAGGTCTCCTCGCACATTTTTCCCACCACTACTTGCTCACTCCCACCTCGAAGGGCTGCCTGTTAGAAGACACTTTCTCGTTCGCGCTCCCCTTTGGTCCACTGGGAGCCCCCTTCGAAAAATCGCTCCTTTACCCCTCTCTTAACGCCGCTCAAAACATTCGCTTAGACGCCATCAAACACAGAGCTGAGAGCTTTCATTCTTAATTTTCAGTAATTACTGAAACAAAAGGATTGATTTCGAAAGGAGCAACCGTTATTTCTGTTGATGAGATGAGTATTCGAACAGTCATCATTCCCGGAGGTAGCGGATTTTTGGGACGCACTCTCACGAAGCGGTTCACCCACCAAGGTTGGAGAGTCATTATCCTGAGCCGCAAATCCGTGCTCATCGAAGGAGCGGAAGTCGTGCTCTGGGATGGTAAAAGTTTAGGTGACTGGTCTGAGCAGTTAGAGGGAGCCGAAGCGGTCATCAACCTCGCCGGACGTTCGGTCGACTGTCGCTACAATCAAAAGAACCGCAACACCATCATGGACTCGCGCGTAGATTCGACCCTCATTCTCGGCCAAGCCATTGCCGCCTGTAAAAATCCACCTGCAGTCTGGCTCAATTCCAGCACCGCCACCATCTATCGTCATCGCTACGATGCCCCCAATACGGAGTCGACCGGCCTCTATGGTGCCAGCAAAGAAGCGAAAGACGCCTACTCGGTGGAAGTGGCCCATGCATGGGAGGACGCTTTCGCGAAAGCTTACCAAGACAACGACCTCGCGCGAACTCGAGGCCTCGTCCTGAGAACCGCCATGGTCTTCGGCAACGAGCCAGGCGGGGTGCATGAAATGATGCGCAAGCTCGTTCACATGGGCCTCGGCGGCACCATGAGCCATGGGCGCCAATTTGTTTCGTGGCTCCATGCTGATGATTTTTTCCGTATTATCGAGTGGCTCATCGACGACGAAACCAAGAAGGGAATCTACAATCTCACTGCCCCCCATCCTCTGCCCAACCGCGAAATGATGGTGACTTTGCGCAAAGCCCTCGGGGTCAAATTGGGCTTACCATCTCCTCGGTGGATGCTCGAGCTCGGGGCCTTTTTCCTACGAACAGAGACCGAGCTCATCGTGAAGAGCCGCCGTGTCGAACCCGAACGCCTCCTCGCCGAAGGCTTCCAGTTTCAACATTCTCTTTTTTCCACCGCCATCACAAATCTTGAAAAATCTACTTCCGCATAGTCGTCTACAGGAGAACACTTTCTCTATGAAGCGCATCATCACCTCCCTCCTCTTAGCCCTCGCTCTTCCCGCTTTCTCCGAACCCAGCCTTGCGGTGATGGAAACGGCCTTCGGCTATCGCACCAAGGTCGAGAGCGTGGCCCTCGCCAAAGAAGCCGGATATCAAGGAGTCCAGCTGCACACCGGAAGCCTCAACAAAGAAAACGTCCTCACCCTCTCCGATCCCGAGTTGCAAGAACAGTTCCTCGCCGCCTCAAAGGAACACGGTATCGACATCGTTTCTCTCTGCGCCGGTAGCCTCAACCGACTTGTGATTTGGAAAGAAGGCAAGCCACGCGAAGAGGCGCTGGCCATTATGAAGCAGTCCCTCGCCGCCTGCGAAGCACTGGGATGCGACGTTCTCCTTTTTCCCTTTTTCGGTCCCTCCAACTTCACCAAGGGCGAAGAGAAGATTGCGGGGGTGGCAAAATTCACCGAAGAAATTCTCCCCCTCGCCCGCCAGCACGGTGTCACCATCGGTATCGAGTCCCCCATTCCCTATAAGCGCGTATTGGAACTCTTCGAGCGCCTCGGCAATCCCAAAGAACTCCGCATGTATTACGACACCGGCAACATGATGCGCGCCGGCGAAGACATCTACGCTGCCATCGAAGAGATGGGCAACGACCTCATTTGCGAAATTCACATCAAGCCCGAGGGCAACATTCACTTTGGCAAAGACAAGACCGACCTCCCTCGCTTGGCCGCCACTCTCGACAAGATTGGCTACGATAAGAGCTTCCTTTTCGAAGCCCGTGGCGGAGTCAAAAACGGCAAAGCTGAACTCGCCGCTGAAAACCGCAAAGGGATGGTCGAGCTCCTTTCGTTGAGAAAGAAGAGTGACAAAGAATAGTCCGTGGCGCGTAGTGGTTAGATGCGCATTGGCTCTCTGCTCAGCATCTTATCTCTCGCTTTCGTAGCGGCCGTTTCTGGTCAAGAGAAGCGGCCGAATATCATCCTCATCATGTCGGACGACATGGGATTCTCGGACTTGGGTTGCTATGGCGGCGAGATTGAGAGCCCCAACCTAGATCGACTCGCCATCGGCGGACTGCGCTTTAGTCAATTCTACAATACCGGACGCTGCTGTCCCACGCGCGCTTCTTTGCTCACGGGCCTCTATCCTCATCAAGCTGGGATTGGCCACATGATGGCCAACTACGGGCTGCCCCAGTATCAGGGATTTCTTAATGACGAATGCCTCACCATCGCGGAAGCCCTTCGTCCCGCAGGCTACCGTACGTCCATGAGCGGAAAGTGGCACGTCACCCCCGACAAGGGACCAGACGGCCCTCAACACAATTGGCCCCTGCAACGAGGCTTCGAGAAGTTCTACGGTACCATCCACGGCGCGGGCTCCTTTTTCGACCCCAATTCACTCACTAGAGAAAACACCTACATCACCCCCGAAAACGACCCCGTCTATCAGCCGGAGGGCACTTGGTATTACACCGACGCCATCTCCGACAATGCAGTGATGTTTTTGGAGGAGCACTTCAAAGAAAGCCCGGGAGAACCCTTTTTCCAATATATCGCCTACACCGCCGCCCATTGGCCCATGCATGCCCTCCCCGAGGATATCGCTAAGTATAAGGGCAAATACGACCAAGGCTACACCCCCATCTATGAAGCTCGGCTCAAAAAAATGAAGAAGCTTGGGCTTATCGACCCCAACTGGAAAATTCCGGGCCCCGTTGGAACCTGGTCAAAGGTCAAAAACAAAGAATGGGAATCCGCCTGCATGGAAGTCTACGCCGCGATGGTGGACAATATGGATCAGGGAATCGGCCGCATCATCGAGACTTTGGAAAAAAACGGACAGCTCAACAACACCCTCATCCTTTTTCTGCAAGACAATGGCGGCTGCGCTGAGACCTTCGGGCGCGGAAAGTTGGAAGGCCCCCTCGAGCGGCCCAAAACACCTACCCTCAAACCCATGGGCCGCGACGAACTCCAACCGGATATGGTCCCCAAACAGTCTCGCGAGGGTTTCCCACTTCGCCGAGGCACAGGTGTGATGCCAGGTCCGCCCGAGACTCAAGTTGGCTACGGCAAAAATTGGGCCAACGTCTCCAATACTCCCTTCCGTGAGTATAAACATTGGGTGCACGAAGGCGGCATCGCCACCCCCCTCATCGCCCACTGGCCCCAAGGCATCAAAAAAACGAACACTTGGTGCAACGAACCATCCCATCTCATCGACTTTATGGCGACCTGTCTCGATCTCGCCAAAGCGGACTACCCTAAGGACAAAATCCCCGTCGAAGGCGTCCCTCTCACCCCCGCCTTCGCTGGTAAGAGCCTCCTCCGCCCTCAACCCCTTTTCTGGGAACATGAAGGCAATCGCGCTGTTCGTGATGGCGAATGGAAGCTTGTCGCCAAAGGCGTGAAGAGCAAATGGGAGCTCTACAACATCATCGACGACCGCACCGAGATGAACAATCGGGCAGAAGAACTCCCCGAACGAACCAAAATCATGGCGGCCCAATACGAGGAATGGGCCCAGGAGCGCGGCGTGGTTCCCTTCAATTCTTGGAAGAAACAGAAAAACTCCTCGAAATAGCCTCGATTCCCCCCGCCCTTCCCCCAATTTCAGTTAAAGAGCAACTCGAACGGAACCCTTGCGGGAGCAGCTCTCCGACTCGCTTTATCATCGAGTCCGCCCTGCGACACTGGATCGGAGCCCCAAATGGCAGCTTCTCCCCCATCAGGCCACCCAATGCCTTCTTCGTAAGCCGTTCGAAACCCCAAAAACCTCCCAAATCAACTAAAAAAACCTTGCTCGAAGACCTAAAAAATGTATGTTTCATGTATGGACATGGTAACCGCTTAGAGAGAACAGGCTACTCCCACCCGAAGCCGACCCCGTGACCTCTTCCGCTCTCACCACCTTAAACAAGCAAAGATCTCATTTCTTTACAACAAATCGGACCCCATGAAAATCCAAGACAAACGCACCAAAGCTCAACCCCATAATTGCGCGGGGCAGCGTGCAGGTTTTTCGCTTATTGTGACGGTTACGATCATGATTCTTCTTTCGCTCATTGCAGTGGGATTACTTTCATTGTCCACCACCACCCTACGAGCCTCGACCTCAACCAACGCTCAAACAGAGGCAAGAAATAACGCCCGTCTCGCGGCCCAACTGGCTATTTCACAGCTCCAAGGCCTGAGCGGATTGGACACCCGCATCACAGCTAGCGCAAAGCTCATCGACGCTTCTAATATCGATGTTGCTGGGGTTTGGCGGAGCTGGGAAGGAACCAATAATGGCAGCGACGGGAAGCCAATTGCTCCCGACTACGACAGCAAAACAGAATCGGGAGATGCCAGCGAAGCTCTCGGAGAGGAAGGTTCGGGACGATTCCTCGGCTACTTGACCTCAACCTCTTATGGGGCAGCACCTAACGTCTCTGAGGTCCCCAAGAGTTCCACCAGCCCGGGAGGAAACCAAGTCAAGCTCGTCTCCAACGGAACGATCGATACCGGTGACGGAGTCTATCTTGAACCCACCTTAATCTCTTCAGCCGATAGCGAGGTCACCGGCGGAATCTCGTGGTGGACCTCAGGCGACAATAGCAAAGCGCTCATCAATGTAGACCCTGACCATAACCCTGTAGACGCCTCCGATTGGCAGGAACAACTTCGAGGGAACCGCCTTCCAGACCCCGAGGTCTTTGGGCTCGCCGAACTGGATGAAATGACGGCCAACGATGCCATCCTTCCTTCTCGCAACACGTTAAAGCTTCTCAACAACACCACTCCTTCTGGAGATGATTTCTACCATCGAACAACTTACAACAAAGGACTCCTCACCAACGTTGCTACTGGCGGATGGAGAAAGGACCTCTCCTTATTTTCCGAGTATTATGATCGTTTGCCAAGCAGCCGTCTTCCACTCTTCTCGCACCTTCCCGGTGAATCTCTCGATTTCACACGGGTAACATCAAGGCGACAAACTTCCAATGCGTTGCTCTATCACTGGGCAGACTACCTACCAGGCAACGATAAAGGGAGCGCTTGGAGTAAGACCCCCCCAATCTGCGCTTGGTCCGCACTGGTCAACTACATGACCTACTATGACAACTTGATTTCGAGTTCTCCACGTTCCGTCACCATGCGACCACAGTCATACAAGGTCGGAGGGACATCAGCTTCGGAGCGATATAATTTTCAAGAGCAAATTCGGTTGCACCCCCAAGTGACCCGAATTCGGTGGGTTCTTTCCCAAGGTTCACAAGAAGGTGAAAATAGAGGCGAATATAACCCAGCAATCGTGTTAACACCCGTTGTCACGGTTTGGAATCCTTACAACGTAGCGATTTCCCTGAGTAGCTACAACGTAGCCGTTCAGAGAGTGTTTCCCATCAAAATGAGCTTCAGGGTCGGAACTGAAACCTATTCCGATATCCAGCTCAACCAAATCGTTAATTACAAAAAGCAGAACGGTGGATTGAACCTAAAGCTTCCCGCCATCTCTCTTGCACCCGGCGAAAACAAAGTTTATAGCATGAGGGGGAGAGTCCCAATCGCCAACAGTGGAGGACAAGCCCTCACCCTCTCAGAAGGATATGAGCCTGCCGGAGGGGGAGCGCTTTTTGTGAATTTCCCTGACACTAACGACCGCGATGGAGATAACGAAACTGGTGAAGCCATTCCCATTGTAGCCTCAAGCAACGACCTCTTCACCATCTCTAACATTCGGTTTGCGGCCAAAGGCCAAGAGGGAACAGGCAACTCTGATGGTATTGGAATACGATTCTCAGCCAGTAGCAACGCCGCCAGCGGGGGCAACATTATCGTCATGGCCTACGAGGTGGATGAATTCGGAGGACAAGGCGTCATTGACGAGATTTATCCCCCAATCGAACTCCCACGCGCAGTCCGGCTTGGAGACGTGACTCGATCGAACGCTCGACCCTTCGCAACGGCGAATATTGGCCTCCGCTTTGCCTGCCCTCCTCCCAATGATGACACTCGGTTCAAAAACACTCGCACCAAAGGCATGCTGCAGGCCAACCCTCTCCAACATTACGCCGAGCTCGGAACAGGGAACGATGGCAATGCAATCGTCAATCTAGCCGAATCAGGAGCTTACCACACCATCAACGCACCCTATGATTTCATTATTTCCGAAGCCTCTGGATGGAACGACACCTTGGTATCCCTTGATACCGATAGCTCCAATCGAGGCTTCATGGTTACAGGAAATTATTCCGACAACGGGATGACCCGGGCAATCGTAGCGGAACTACCTACACGACCATTGCAAAGCCTAGCTGATTTGCAGCACTTCGATGTTCGGAACAACAATCAAATGCCTCCCTTTCAGTTCAACCTCATCGGGAACTCTTCCGCTCACCCAATTTTTGCACCGGACCAGCTCTCCATCGACACGCGGGGGGACTTTGCTGGTCTCTCTAACGACGATTCCTACCTTCTCAACCATGCCCTCTTCGACGACTGGTTCATGTCCTCTATTGGACCAGATTTGGAAAATTTCTCAAAGCAAGAAGAGCGACCCACTACTGATGTCTTCAGCTCCTTCCTAGAAGGCCAAGACGACCTTCCTAACTGGTTCTATCGCCCCAGCAATTTAGCTCGTGAACAAGATACAGCAGAGCTCACCACGAGCTACCTCTCCTCTAGTAGTGACGACGACACTGGACTACTTCCCTTCCAGTCCGTGGCTGCCCTTCTGGAAGTCGAAGGCATGTTCAATATCAATTCAGTATCGGTTGATGCTTGGCGAGCGACGCTCCGACGCAACCGTGACCTAGAAGTCCCCTACTACAGTGACCAAGGAGCGGTAGACACCGACGTGGCCGACGGAACGGCATTTCCCAGAACAACAGTTGCCGGCGACCTCGCTACTGACAGCACTTCTATCATCGCTAGCTCGGACAATGAGGTTGCTATCTTAGGGGGAGGCTATCCAGCCATGAGCGATAGCCAAATTGACGCGCTCGCAGAGGAGATCGTGGCACAAGTTCGGAAGCGAGGACCTTTTCTCTCTCTCTCCGAATTTGTAAATCGGCAGCTTTCTTCAGATAAAGACTTAGCCCTTGCTGGCACCATTCAGCGAGCTCTCGACACCATTGCCGAGAACAGTAGCAGCGAGCGAAACCCCTTTCTCCGCTTGATTGAAGAGGGTGAACAAATCGACACCACTCCCCCAGGCATCACCGACTACAAGTTCCCCGAGGCAGCCTTCGGCTCAACTAACTTCGGAGTGCCAGGTTGGGTTCGTCAAGCGGACATTCTTCGCTCTCTTGCGCCAATCATCTCAGCACGAGACGACACCTTCACGATTCGTGCCTATGGTGACTCTCGAGACAAGTCTGGTGCCATTGTCGCACAAGCTTGGTGCGAGGTCGTCGTCCAGCGCCAAGCAGAATTCGTCGATAATGCTGATGCGGCTCAGCTCAATCCCCACTCAGCCGAGACCGAGTCCAAAGTGAACCGACGTTTCGGTCGCCGATACAAACAGGTTTCCTTCCGGTGGTTGAAAGAAGCTGAAGTCTAAGATTAAAGCTTTCTATCATCTCGAATCGCTCTAGCGTTTGAAGAACCAATATGAGTCATCGCGGACACAAATTTTCAAGAGTCTTCCTGAGCCTCTCCCTCTTTGCGATGTTCGGCTTCGCCTCAGGTGCCGACCGCATTGCCAAAGCAATTTTCGTCGAGCCCCCAGAGGATTCTCCGGAAAAAATCTATCTCATCTCAGCCGAGAAAAACAGCATTGAGGTAGCGCTTCCCTCACGTAACTTTTCTCCAGACATTGTCCTACCACAAGGCGATCTCGTACTCGCCATTTTGCCTCGCCTTCTTTCCGAAGATGAACAAATTCCGAAAGGTGCTCCCATGGTGCGCATACCTAAAGAGTGGTCACGAACCTACCTCATCTTTGCTTTCACCAAAGATAACAAAGTCTTTCCTATGGAAGCTTTGCCCGTCAACGGTTCATCTAGTGTCTTTCCGCTCGGGCACACTCGAATCGTTAACCTATCATCCGCCATGGTTCAGGGTCTTTTTGGCGAAAAGGTCATCACCATCAAGCCAAGAGCGGTTGAAGCCATGGCCCCACCCCGCGAAGACTTCGGATCCTATCCTGTCAAAATCGACTACCTCATGAAGGGTGACGAGAAACCTTCCTCTCTCGCACGCACAAAATGGCTGCACAATCCTCAGGCTCGCCAAATCATGCTCATCACGAAACCCGCGACGATGAATCGTCCTCGTATTCGTGGAATTGAGGACTACGTCTCCGTCGTACAACAGTGACTCGCCTCCGTAGATCCCTTGTCTATCCACGAGCCCTCGCTGGCTCTCAAAGCTCCCGAACCCATGCAAGACAACCGATTTTTTCAAGAGAATCAGGTCGAGAATCATCTTGCTGCTATCTTTGACGACCTCCCAGGTTTCATCTATTTCGTCAAAAACCCTGACCTTCAATACGTCGCCTACAATCAACGCCTTTGCGAAATCTTCGACGCCGCTCATCCCAACGAAATCATCGGAAGAAAAGACGACGACTACATCCCCGCCCACATTCTCGAGCACATTCGCGAGGACGATCTCAGAATCCTAGAGACCGGCGATTCCGTCGTCAACCGAGTCGAACTCGTCCCACGCGGCAACGGCTTCGTCGATTGGTCCACCACCACCAAAAAGCCCCTCTACAATCAACAAGGCAAAATTTGCGGCATCATTGGCGTCACCCGCCCCTTCGACCAAGGCACCACTTCCCTCAGTAAGAACGAAGAACTCGGCCCCGCGCTCAGCCTCCTGCACCAGCACTACCGCGAGAACATAGCCATCAGCACCCTCGCCAAATCGGCCAACCTCTCTCTGAGCAGCTTTTTACGAAAGTTCAAAACCTGCTTCAACATGACCCCCAAGGAATACTTGCGCCACCTCCGGGTCCAAGAAGCCTGCCACCTCATTGTCCGCACCACTCGCAGCTTTGCCGAAATCAGCCACCACTGCGGCTTCTCTGACCAAAGCCACTTCTCCCGCGAATTCGCCCGCATCATGAAGGAGCCCCCCTCCTCCTACCGTGCCCGGTTCCGCATCTAACAACCACAAAGCAACCGATAGAAGGATCGGCTTCAGCGCTCCACCACCGATGCCGTCCCACCACCCAACCCCAACTCCTAAAGTCGGCGCAAGAACTTCTTCTGATAGCACTGCCGATGGAAAGAGTAACCTCTCATGAGAGCTCCTACTAATTCGGGACAATTCCTCATCATGAAAGCCATTCTCCTCCTCTTCCTGCTGACTTGCTCAGTCTCACTTGCTGAAATCACACGTGGCCCTTACCTGCAGCTCTCTCACTCAACCTGAGTCACCATCGTCTGGCAGCTGAAGAACCCTAGGGTCAAGTGTTGGACTACCGACGAAACCTCAGTCTCAATTCCCCAAGAAGATATTCTCATCCGCACAGGAAAGGGCGCTCACTCCCGAGCAAAATCCCCAAAGGTCAAATCCAGTACGAAGCAAAACTTTCAGGCCTCCCTACCGTCACCACGCCCAATGGCACTACCTTGGCGACGGCTAAAACTCCGAAACCAAAAATGTGGACCCAATTGGGATTCGATGCCGCAGAAGAAGGCTGGCTCCAAGGTCCTGCGGGTTTTGGCTACGGCGATAACGACGACCGCACCGTCCTCGAAGAAATGGCTGGAAAATATACCACCCTATTCATTCGCCGAGAGTTCGTGATTCCTGCTGGCACCGACAAACGAAAAATTGGCCTCGCGATCAACTACGACGATAGATTCGCCCTCTTTCTCAATGGTAAAGAAGTCCTGGTTAAATCCCACCAACGCCTCGGAAACGGAAAAGTAGGAGCCTCCTCCCACCAAGCCGATGGAACCGAATATTTCCCTCTCTCTGCCTATGCGGAATTCATGAACGAGGGCCGCAACGTCATCGCCATCGAAGGCCACAACGTCAGCTTGAAAAGCAGCGACTTCACCTTGGATCCTTACCTCGTAATCGCCAAAGATTCTTCACATCCCTCGCTCAATCAGACTACTCACTAGTCAGCATACCATCCCCAGAAGTCCTGTCCAAACGAGGACAACGCTAGCCAAGTGAAACCTACGCCAAACCCTAGGGTCAGAAACATTACCGTGTTCCCAATCGACTGACGTCCTTGGCTGATAAGACAAATCGATAACAAGCCACTGAAAACCAGCGCTGGAATAACAGCTAAGAGGCTCAATAAAATCAGTAGATGATGAATCGGCCACCCGAGATCCTTTGGGTCGGGATTCCCGTATGTTGGCAAGAATCCCAGCTCTTGGTGGGCTCGGAAAAGGTAGCTCGCGCAGAGGAGCATCGACGTCACAGGAACAGACAAACTAGCCACCGCAAAATTTCGAAGGATAGAATCTGTAAAAACCATTTTTCGTTCAACGTTTCAAAGTAACGAATCCAACCCGCTCAAAAGGCATACCGCAGCTCTGCCACGCTCCGCCCCTAGGACTCCACCCCTAGGACTCCACCCAACTTAAGAGCGCGGTCGAATTTATATTACAGCGTCTTGTTATCCTTTTTCGAGCTTCTTAACAATCTCCTTCGCTTCCTCCCACATGGCCAAAGTCCCAGTAAACTGACCGTTCCAAATGCCATCTCCATCACTTACCATGAATATAGTCTGATACATCCCATCCTTTATTTCGAATACGGCCACTTCTCCCGAATACTGTGCACCCTCAATTTTCTCAACCTTGTATTCCTTCTTAATGTCCTTCAGTTCCTTATTCTTTACGATCTCAGTAAGAAAGCTCTCTGCCATCATCTTAATCGTAGCTGGGATCTGCTCCTTCCCGCCAGGTGCCGGCCATCGCGAGAACATGAGAAGTGTATTCTCTTCTTCTGCTCGGGTTAAACTGAAGAACTGAATACCATCGCCTTTGTATTCCACTTTCCAGTTTTCTCCTGCATCTACCTTAAGAGGAAGTTTTTCTTCGGCATTGATGGTCAAACTGGCGAATGTCCAAAGCAGGATTGAGAATATTGCGAATTTCATAATTTGGCTGACGTTTTAGCACACCCAATCCAAACGACCCGGCACACTTCCACTCGTTCTATCACGCCCCCTTCCTCAGTCAACCAGCGACTTTCCAGCGTGATCATACTTTTAGTACTGTGATTCGTTCTCTTTCCTTAGTTTTCTCCTTTCGCAATAGCCTCAACAAGAGGGCCAAGACAAACAAAGAACTCCGTTCTATCATCTCCAATCATCACGGTTCCGATAACAACTCTCGTATTCTCCAAGTTCTCGAACCTGTAGTCCCCGTAATCTAGTTCAATCTCTCCTCTGATGTGGAGAACGTTCCG
Organism: Roseibacillus sp.; assembly: GCA_051251855.1. Taxonomy (GTDB): domain Bacteria; phylum Verrucomicrobiota; class Verrucomicrobiia; order Verrucomicrobiales; family Akkermansiaceae; genus Roseibacillus. Next base: position 175,421 of record JBPOGI010000003.1, on the reverse strand, counting down.
AGTCCCGCCATATTCAACCTCGAGACCGTGCAAATGCTTGCTGATTCTTACTGAGCTAGCCGCAAACCTTTTCTGCTTCGGGAAAGACACTCCCCCAATTTCGGCTGCACCAGAAACAAATCCCTCAAAGCCGCATCCAACCAAACCATGATACCCCTCCGGTATGATTACAGAAACAGAGTGAGAGCTTCGCAGCGCGCCAACTCCTGAATCCGTTACGAGGGCATTTCTCTTCTTCGGGTTCTCGCGACAACCAATCAGCAGAAACAACAATGCTAAACCGATGAAGATAGCCCTCATTCCTGCACACAGTGTGTTTCTCTCGTTTTGGGAATCAAGAGCCTTTTCGTGGGTATCGGAAAGATAGCCTCCTGCGCAAAATAGCGATGTTCCATTGATTCACGAAGAGCATCTCCGTCCAAATACCCACTACTGGATTAGCTTTCGCCGAACAAGTTTGAGCCAGATATCCTGATATTTCTATTTCGTGACCTTCCAGATCTCAGCCTGCTGGATTCGTTTGGTAAGGATGAGAAAAAGTGGATGATGAGAACCCCTTCCGAAGTAGAATTCTTGGTACAAAGGGTCTAAAAGCGCACTTTCCGAGCCATTTTAGAGTGAATTGTCGCTCACCCACCCCCTTTTTCGGCTTAACGCCAACACCTTCTCCCCAAAATCGGCCAAAAAAGAGAAAATTATCCTAAGAAATATTCTCCCTGAATTGTTTTGTTCAGCACTAATATGCGTTAAAGTAACTGAGCGAGGGAAAGAACTTTCATCCCATCCAACCTTTGAGCTCATTCGTTCATTTCTTGAAGCCCCCCCCTTTCTTCGCTGCCCCTTCCAAAAAAACCAAAAATTCATGTTCAAAGCCCAAAGTATTGCCAATAGCTCCCCTGCTTCAATTGATTTGAGCTCCCAAAATATTTCTCAAGTATCCACTCTCCCCCTTGCAAGCTTAGTCAGCTATGCGCTCAGGCATGGATTCTTTGCGGTCACTCTTCTAACGACCCTCTTGTGTTCTTCCAATGCCTTTGGGCAAGCTACCCAAATTGAAGCGGAAGCTTTTTCGACCAGTAGTGGGGTAGTGACAGAAGGCACCGGCGATACCGGAGGAGGTCAGAATCTCGGTAACATCAATGGCGGAGATTGGGCGGAATATTCCATTAATATTCCTCAAGCCGGCTCGTATGAGGTCGACTTCCGAGTAGCTTCTAATGGTGAAGGTGGTTCTATTGCTATCGTCTCTGGTGGATCTACTCTTGGCAGTGTGGATGTCGCTGTTAACGGCGAATGGCAGGTATACACTAACGTCAGCACCATCGTCACTTTCGCAAACGCAGGCCCCCAGACAATCAGACTCAACTTCAACGGTGATTCCGGATATCTCTACAACCTCAACTGGTTCAGCTATCAAGTTCCGCCTCTCTTCATTGAGGCTGAGGGCTATACCGCACAGAACGGAGTTCAGACGGAGGCCACCACAGACACAGGGGGGGGACTTAACCTCAGCTACATCAGTAATAACGACTGGTCTCAATATTCCGTCACCATTCCTGCGGCGGGAGACTACGTGATCGATTTTCGAACCGCTTCTGACACCGCCGGCGGTTCCATTGACATCGTGGCCGATGGGGTGACGATTGGGAACATTACTGTCCCGGGTACCAGCGGTTGGCAAAATTGGACCACGGTCACTGCCAACGTGAACTTCGCCACCGCAGGAACGAAGACCCTGCGATTGAACTACATCGGAGGAGACGGCTCTCTTTTCAACCTCAACTGGCTCACCATCTATCCCTACATCCCCGTGCCTCCCTTAACATTAACTGTTGGGAATGCACCACAGCAGCAGATGCGTTATGGCATCGACTATGAGCGCCTTTGGTATTGGACGGGCGCTGCCTCACTCAGAGATCGAATCGCCGAATGGTCAGTAGCTGACTGTGATGTCGATTATGTTCGGGTCGCGATGAACTCAAAATACGAACTTAACGAGGGCGTGTTTGATTTGAATGCCTACACCGGTGACGGGGGCAACCCCAGCAACGACCGTATCATCCCGATGATGCAGGACATGAAAGACGCCAATCCAGACGTCAAGTTCTTCGCCTCGCCTCGCCCCCTGAATGAATCGCATAACGCCATCAGTGAGAGCAAAAACGACATCAGATGGCAACCTTACCCACTCTGGGTCACTGGAGCGCCCAGCTACACCAGTGGCTCCTTTGATTTCAAGTGGGATAAATGCGCGGAGTATTTCGTCAAGTATCTGCTCCTGATGAAACACAATGGCTTCAAGATCAGCTATCTGGATGTGTCCAACGAATGGCAGAGCAATGTGGGCGGCGGCCGCGTCACTCAAGACGACATGGACAATATCCACGAGTATCTTCATGTAACCTATTTCAACGCTCCTTGGGAACACCCAGAGTATCCCGGCCTTACGCTGGCACCGAGTGATATTCCTGAAATCGTAGCCCCTTCTTCTTGGAATTACACACAAGGAGCTCAGTGGGTCAACAACCTCGATACCGGCGACAAAGAGGCGATTTCCATCGTCTCAAGCCACAACACTGACAGGACAGGTACGGCGCAGGACATTGTCGATGCAACGAACAATAAGTTCGATCAACCTGGAGACACGGTCCCCGAGGTCTGGAATACAGAGGTGCATGGATGGAAAAGCACCTCTAACGCCGACGAAGTGCTCACTTATGCCTACATGTTAGAATGTATCAACGCAGGGTTCTCGGGCCTCAATGGATGGTTGGCTCGCGGCACTCCTAACGAAGGGCATTCCTATATCGTAAATTCAGAGCGTAGCGTGAAATATTACATGTTCGAGAAGCTCACGAACACGTCCAATCGGGGATATGCTCTAGAGGTCAATGAACCTGATGAGTTCAAGGTTCATTGGGATTCGGACCCGGATCAAGAAGATGCAGATTCCGCCGTATCCGCACTCATTCGCGGCAACTTGATGACCGTTTGGGTCCTCAATCACTCCGACAAAGATTACCCGATCATCATCAACCCAACGGGGAGAACTATCAGCGATCATCCCATCAAGGTCACCCGCTGGAGTCAGCACGACGGGATCTCTATCGAAGGCTTAACGCAGACTCTACAAGCGACGACAACTGCTTCCGTCGAGACCCTGGCCCAAGACAACTCCGCCTATTGCATCGAGATTCTCTTGGAACCTGAAATGGGAACCTATGTTCGCATCGAAGCGGAAAGCTACGACAGCAGCAACCCCTCGTCACACAGCACCGAAACCACGACCGATGTGGGAGGTGGCCTGAACGTCAATAACATCAATAATGGCGACTGGACTTCCTACGACGGCATTGACCTCTCAGACGCGACCAACATTCGCTTTCGCATCGCGGCTCCCTCCGGACGCCCAGACGGCGAAATCGAGATTCGCACTGGCAGTCAAACAGGCCCAATCATTGGTCGCACCGCAATCCCCACAACCGGCGACTGGCAAGAATGGCTCACCATCGAGACTCCTCTTGAGGCCACCTCCGGCACCCATGACCTCTACCTTACCTATACCGAAGCCGGCTCCAACCAAAGTGGCTCTGGCGCCATGTTTAACCTCAACTGGTTAGAGATCGTCCTTCCAGCCCCCCCTGCCACCGAAGCACCCTCAAACGTCACCGCGACAGCAAATGGAACTACCCAGATCGATCTCGCTTGGAATGCCGTCACCTCCGCGACCAGCTACAAAGTCCTGCGCGCGACAAGCGCAGGCGGAGCCTACTCCGAAATCGCAAGCGGCTTGACGACCACGAGCACCAGCGACACCAATGCCACACCAGGAGTCACTTACTACTATGTGGTGAGAGCTGTGAATACTGGAGGAGAGAGCGCCAACTCATCATTCGCGAGCGCTACCATTCCTCTCAACCTCGACCCTCCAGCGGGATTCAGTGCGACGGCTGTCGGAGCTTCACACATCAATCTATCTTGGACCGCTTCGCAAGGTGCCACCTCTTACAAAATATTCCGCTCCACGAGCAGCAGAGGAACCTACACCGAAATCCTAAGCGGAATCACCACCACAAGCGTTGATGATTTCGACACTTCTATTGGCACAAACTATTACTACTACATGCGTGCGGTGGCCTTTGGAACCGAGAGCGCTAACTCTTCCTTCAGCTTTGCCTCTCTCTCGCTTGACGCCCCAACAAACCTCGTTTCAACTCATGCTAGCTCCTCGCAAATCGACATAAGTTGGAACTCCGTTCCAGGCGCGACAGGATACTCCGTCAAGCGTTCTCTTACAAACGGAGGAACCTACACAACAATTGCAACTGGAGTCACCTCTCTAAGCTACAGCGACACCGCAAGTCTCACGGCAGGACTTCGCTACTATTACGTCGTCACCGCCACTCTCTCTGGCTCTGAAAGCAACCCTTCGAATGAAGACTCTGCTGTTCCATCCGATCCCATTCTAACAGAGAACGTCGTGATGGCATCTCTCGATTTGGGTTACAACCTTCAGGGCGGCGAAGAGGTTTCCGCTTCGATTGCCCAATCTGGATTGGGCCAATTTTATCAGATCATGGCTTCGCCCGACCTCACCAATGCCAGTGGTTGGTCACCGGCAAGCGCGGTCCATCTCGGTAACGGCGGACTCCTCGAAATCGATTTTGACTTTAACTATTCAGCCCTTGAGAGGCACTTCTTTAGGCTCGAAGCCTGGACTGAAGAATAGAAACCCGACCAGCTCAGCACGGGAAAGGAAGAGCCCAATTCTCTGCTCAAGGCTCAGTCGGCAATCACTAGGATAGCACCAGTTTCGCGAGGCCCTTTCCTTGGTTCACTCGTTTACTTTTGGGGGTAAAAGTTTACGCTTCTCCCACGAATCGAAGCCTCCTTAGGCAAAGGATGTTTACGTCTCGCTGAAGTCCTTCATAAACCCATGAAAACCGTCTCACTAAAAACCCTTCTCCAACACTCCTTCACTCGGAGCCCCTTGTGGCTCCTTGGCCTCATTTTCTGTCTACTCCTCACTCCACAGCGCGTCTGGGGACAAACCGTCCTCACCGTCGGAAGTACCGAGAAGCAGATGATACGATACGGCTTAGACTACGAACGATTGTGGTTCTGGTATGGCTCCAACGCCAACAAACGCCAAGTCGCCGAATGGTCTATGATCGATTGTAACGTGGACTACATCCGGGTTGCGATGAACTCTAAATTCGAGCTCGTGGAAGGCACTTACGATTTGAGCGCCTACAATAATAAAATCATCCCGATGATGACGGAGATGAAGACCAAGAAGGCAGACATCAAATTTTTTGCATCGCCACGGCCCTTGAACGAGGCCGTGTCGAGTGCCACTTGGCAGCCCTATCCTCTGTGGGTTACTGGTGCTTCTAGCTACACCTCCGGAGACTACGACTTTCAGGATCTCAAGTGCGCGGAGTATCTGATCCGCTACTTACGCCTAATGAAGGCTCATGGCTTCAAGATTAGCTACATGGACCTCACTAACGAGTGGCAAAGCAATCGCTTTGGAGGACGCATCACGCAATCAGACGCTCGTGATATTGCGGAATACATGAAGGATTATGTTCAGAACCGTCCCAATCCAGACCCCACCGATATTGGCGATCCCAACATTATTCTAGAGCTGCCTAACCAAGTGCTTCCCACCCTCGTTCCCGACGATATGCCTCTGCTCGTTGGACCGTCTTCATGGGAATTTTCACAAGGGGAGTCGTGGATCGAAAATCTAGATTCTCCGGAGAAACGAGCGGCCATCGATATCGCTTCTTCTCACAACACCAACCGCGACTCGGGCTCTGGTACAGAACAAGAGTTTGCCGATCAAGCGCGGGCCACACTGGGAAATGATGTTGAAATTTGGAACACCGAGCTGCACGGATGGAAGAGCACCAGCAATGCGGATGAAGTTACTAGTTCTCACTTTATGTTCGACGCTGTGCGCGCCGGATTCACCGGGATTAACGGCTGGCTTGCGATCGGCACTCCGAACCAAGGACATTCCTACATTCTTAATGGTGGCGGAACCGTAACGAGGAATGTGAAATTCTTCATTTTTCAGAAGCTCAGTAATACTTCTAACTATGGTCACGCTCTCGACCTTAATCTTCCCAATAACCTGAAGTCTTCAGCGGCCTTCATTAAGGATGATCTCGTCACCGTCTGGGCCGTGAATGATTCTTCTTCGGATGTTCCGATTCAAGTGAACCTGGGCACCTACACGAATCCAAGTGGCCAAGTCCTTGCCACCCGCTGGAACGAATCCATCAATGTCGCTGGCGAAGGTTCCACCATTACCACTGCTCCCGGAAGTAATAGCTTCTCATCAACAGTAGTCGCCAACTCGGTGCATTGCTTCGAAGTTCCCCTCGTCGATTTGCTTCCCGCCCATCAGTTCGAGGTGGGCATCCCCGAAGACAGCTCTTCCGTTGTAAAATTGACCAGCGGAGGAGACGACAGCGGACTCACCTTTAGTACTGTTAGCGAGCCAACTAACGGCATGCTCAGCGGTGCCGCTCCAGAGGTCGTCTATACCCCAGACACTGGTTTCGTAGGAACGGACAGCTTCGACTTCGTCTACAGCAATGGCAGCTCAACGAGCTTTGTCTCTACCGTTCACGTCATCGTCATTGAAAAGGAATTGATCGCCAACTGGAGGCTCGACGAATCCAGCGGCACTTTTCTGGCAGATTCGACTGGTAACGGCCACCACGGCACTCTCAATTCAGGAACCTTGATGCCCACAGGGGGGCGACTGGGTGGAGCGCTCGACTTCAATGGCGGAACGCAGAAGGCCACCCTGCCTGCCTCAGCTTTTGAAACGATTTCTACCGAGATAACACTCTCGATGTGGGTCTTTGGAGACACCACCCAACCTCGCGCCGACACCATTTTCCGAGCAGTCAATGGCAACAACAATCGCCTCCTCAATATCCATCTCCCCTGGTCGAACTCCGATGTCTATTGGGAAGTCGGTGATGTGACAGGAAGAGATACCTTGCGCCAGAATGCTTCCCCCCAGGACTTCATGGGCCAGTGGAATCTCTGGACCTTTAGCAAAGATGGCAGCGGCAACATGAGCGCTTACCTCAATGGACAAATTTTTGACACCTACAACGATGCTGACAACCGCACCATCCCAGAAATCACTTCCGTCGTGCTTGGCTCAGATGGAGGATCGGGCGGGTATGATGGTTTAGTCGACGACGTTCGCCTCTATAACTATGCTCTCGATGCTGCAGAAACGCTCGCTCTTCACGACAGCTACACCAATAACCAGCCGCCCACCGCTGCGAATCAAAATTTGAGCTTGGTGGAAGGACGGAGTTCTTCCTTGTCACTCTCTGCGAGCGATCCTGAGGGGGCTAACCTTGTCTACACTATCACCAGTCCACCGCAGAACGGAACCCTCGGTGGTTCGTCAGGAAACTTGACCTATACTCCTCACCCTAACTTTTCCGGAGTCGACACCTTCAGTTACTTCGTCAGCGACACCTTTGCCGAAAGCACAATTGCCACAGTGACCATCATCGTCACTCCAGCACTCGTCTTAGGTCACTGGCCTCTAGATGAGGATAGTGGAAACGTGCTACAGGATATCAGTGGAAATGGCTACGATGGCACTCTCGTTTCAGGAGCGCGGACCAATGGAGTACGGGACGGCGCTCTGCAAATGAGTGGCGGAGCCAATTACGCAACCCTTCCGGTGACGCCCTTCCAAAGCCTCTCCCAAGAAGTCACGATCTCAGTTTGGTTGAAGGGTGGCGACAGCCTTCCAGATGGCGACCCCCTTCCAGGAGGATTAGCAACTTCTCTCTTCTACGGAAACAGTGGCGGCACAAGAATCCTAAACGCACACATCCCATGGACTGACACGAGGGTTTATTGGGATGCAAGTGACCGCCTCAAAGGTGCGGCAGCGAGCATTGGTGATTCTATGGGTCAGTGGAATCACTGGGTCTTCACCAAGAACGCCAATCTCGGCGAAATGAACATTTATCTCAACGGTGAACTTTTCTCCTCGGGAACAGGTAGAGTGAATCCCATCCAATCGATCAACTCCTTCACACTGGGAGCACAGAGCGCCAACAACCGAGCCTATGACGGCGATATCGATGATTTCATTCTCTTCAATTATGCCTTGGACCAAGAACAAGTCTCCACGCTCTTCAATAGTTACGATAACGACCTAGAATACGCCAATTGGGTCGATTCATTTGCCTCACTGACTGATAACTCTGTCAATGGCGATCCAGATGGAGACGGGATCGAGACTGGAATCGAATACGTCTTGGACACCGATCCAACAGCTTCCGATCCTGAATTGGCTCCTTCTCTTTCAGGAGCGGGTTCTAATGCCGCTTTCAGTTATCGCCGCAAGGAAGATGGCACCGCGTTTACCACCACCCAAATTGTTCAAGTCAGCGACGACTTGTCGATTTGGCATGACTTGGCAGTAGATTCGCCGGCCCTGCCTAACAACGTTACCATCACTCCGCTGGCCGACCGGTACGAAGAAATCTCCGTGACCCCTAGCGCCGCCTTTCTTAATGGAGCTGGCCTAGCTGCGGACGCGAGACTCTTCTTCCGACTCAAGGTGGAGTTCTAACCTTTTCGCCAAGAGAGCCTTTTCGCGGACAGAGTCATTGATTAGCCAACATCAGTCCTAGGCTTGCGGCATCACTTCAGACACTCTTTTTTGGCTTCCGCACCTTTTTGATTGCATTAAATTGCAGCGAAGATATCTGTCCTTCTTTAGAATCTATTCCATAAAAATCACGAACATGCTTTCCCGTCCATTTTTTGCTCCTTGGGGCCTCGCTCTTCTTCTCGCAGCCACTTCGATCTCCTCTCCTGCTGAGACTATTGTGAAGGTAGGACCGGGGAGCTACACTCTCAAACGCCCCGAATCGTGCGAACCCCTTCCTGACAAAATCTACCAAATTGATTCGCTTGAGGGCGCGGTTCCTACCAACCAGTGGTGGAGTTCACTCGTCTGGAACCCTTTCTCACAACCTCTCTTCGCACATCCCTTAACGCTACGTTGCGAGGAAAACGGTCTAGTCCTTAGCGACCCAAGCACGGGTATCACCGGGGGCGGTGGCCACATCATGGGAGGCGGTATGCCCAAGGGAGGCGACATCACGATTGGCCTTGTGGACAAGACCTTCACCGAGGCCAATTATGCTGGTTCCTCCGATTGGTTCGTTTCCGCCGAATTCGCCGATGGTAGCGCCAAGCTTCACACGCAATTCGGCCACGGAAGCCCTTTTGTTTTTGGCAGAGTCACTGACGGCGAGGTCGCCATTGTCTGCGGAGACCGTCCTCAAATTTGGTCTGGCGATGATTCCAGCGAAACACTCGGACTCACCATTCGTGGCCATCACTATGGAGTCTTTGGCGCAAAAAGCTCTTCTTGGGAGGGACTCGAGGGCAGCACCTTCACCAACAAGCGCGGCAAATCCTATTTTTCCGTCGCCCTCCTTCCCGACAATACCGAAGAGACTCTCAAGCTCTTTGCCAACGTGGCTCACAATCACGTTTCTGATTCCAAAGTGATCTATCGCCACAAAGGAGGCGCTCTAGGCTCTGTCTATCAGGTCACCATCGAGGCGATGGAAAAGGGCGGCACCGGCACTCTCTTTGCCCTCTACCCACACCAATGGAAATACACCGACTCTCCCCTGACTGAGCTGAGCTACAAGTCCGTCCGTGGCCTCATGAAGGTCGCGCAAGGCACGCAGTTCATCACTAAAGTTCCCATTCAGGGCCTCTTACCCGTACTTCCCAAAGAAGGCCTCCCCGACCCCGCCCGTGCCATTGCTTACCTGAAAGAAGAAGCTTCCAAAATGAACGACGAGTTCAAGGACACCTACTGGGAAGGCAAAGACCTTGGAAAGTTCGCCACCATGGCAGGAATGGCCGACCTCCTCGACGAAGACCAACTCAGGGACTCCTTCCTTACCGAAATCAGGACTCGTCTCGAGAACTGGTTCACGGCGAGCTCTGGCGAAGAAGCTCCCCTCTTTTACTACGACGAAAACTGGGGAACGCTTATCGGTAGCAAGGCTTCCTATGGCAGCGACTCTCAGCTCAACGACCATCATTTTCACTACGGCTACTTTATCCGTGCCGCCGCAGAAGTGGCCCGACATGACCTCGCTTGGGCCAAGAAATGGGCTCCCATGGTCAACCTTCTCATCCGCGAAATCGCCTCCAACGATCGGGAAGACCCCCTCTTCCCTTACACCCGTTGCTTCGATTTCTATGCCGGGCATTCCTGGGCCTCGGGCCACGCGAACTTCGGCGATGGCAACAACCAAGAGTCCTCCTCAGAGTCTCTCAACGCTTGGTACGGCCTCATGCTTTGGGGCGAAGCCATGGGTGATACAGCCATCCGCGATAAAGGGATTTTCCTCTTCAATACCGAGCGCACTGCGGTGGAAGAATACTGGTTCGATGTTTCCGAAACCAACTTCCCCGAGAACTATCCTCACGTCGCCCTTGGCATGGTTTGGGGCGGCAAAGGGGCCTTTGCAACTTGGTTCTCCGGCGACATCGACTGCATCCACGGCATCAACTGGTTGCCCTTCACCCCCGCTTCCATCTACATGGGTCGCTTCCCGAACTACGTGACCAAAAACTACGATCGCATCGTCGAACAACGCGAAGGAGGCACGGACTTCAGCACCGGTTGGGGCGACCTGGTAGTCATGTTCGGAGCCCTGAGTGACCCCGCGACTGCCGCGAGTTACATCGACTCCAATCCGGCCTGCAAGCTGGAAGGTGGAAACACCCACGCCTTTATGTATCACTGGATACACACTCTCAACACCCTTGGACTCAACGATGCTTCGGTCAGCTCTTCCCATCCCTTCACCAATGTCTATCTCAAGAACGGCAAAAAAACCTACGCTGCCTACAACTTTGGCGGGGAAGAACTTAAAGTCATTTTCTCCGATGGGAAAACCCTCCTCGCCACCCCCCAAGGTCTTACCGTGAGTCAGTAAGCAATAGCCAAATGTCCTCCCGCCACCACATAGAGTCGTGCGAGGGATTCGCGATTCACACCCTGAGCAATGACAAGGTCAGCCTGAGCCTCGCTCCCCAACTGGGCGGACGCATCGTCTCCATCCGCGACAAGGAAGCTGACCGCGAATGGCTCGATGGCTGGGATCCATCCTCCGAGAGACGGCTCAGTCAACCCACAGACCTAAACGTCTACGACACTAGCAACGGGGCTGGGCTCGACGAATGCCTACCCACTGTCCTCCCTTGCCAACGGGACGGCATCAATTTTTCTGACCACGGTGAACTTTGGAAAACCAATCCAACATTCGAGTATGGTAACGAACATCTCACCTGTTCATGGCAACTCTCCTCCCTGCCTCTGACCTTTCAACGCACCATCTGGCTCGAAGGCAACACTCTGCACCTCGACTACTGCCTCGAAAATCTCATTCCTACGCCCACCCCCTTTCTTTGGGCCTGGCACCCTCTCTTCAAATTGGAAAGAGGGGACCGTCTCCTCGTCGACTCCTCCCTTTCCCAATGCGCCAACCCCGAAGGCGAAATCTTCCCATGGCCCTCGCCCAAAGACGGGCAAGACCTCTCCACTGCAAACACCGGAACCGCCAATCCCCCTGCCGCTAAGGTTTTCTTGGGACCCCTCGATGCCGGAAAGGCCACTTTGCAGGGAAAAAAGAGCCAACTTTCCCTCACCTGGCCTGCGAAATATTTCCCGTGGGCAGGAATATGGATCACACGGGGAGCTTGGAAAGGGCTTCATCATTGGGCTGTTGAGCCCACCAACGCACCTGTCGATCACCTCAGCAAGGTCACCAAAAACTCCCTTGGCCAATTGGAAGGTCACGAATCGAGAAATTGGACCATTGAAATCAAGCTGAGTAGTCGCATATAACTCCTTCACAGAGAAAAACGCCGAAAGAGGAGATTTCTTCAGCCTTGCGATATCCCAAGTCGGAATCTCTCTTCCAATTTTCTAAACCGCCCCTTGACTGGAGTTGCAATTTAATGCAACAATTTTAGAGCAAGCTGGTCCACCTACTATTGGTCACAAACCATCTCTTTTCTCTTTTTGGTGCAAATCAAAGAAAGCATTCAAGCGCCTCCCAACCTTACTCTTAGTCATCTCTCATGCCCCAACTTCATTCCCTTTCGTCCGATAAATCGGAAGCCAGCATCCAATTCCAATCGGCCAATCGCTGGGCTAACGAATCCGGCCAAGAATACGTGGTTATTGAGAATATGGAGCGCATGGACCCCTTCTTTCTCAATATCGTTGGGCCCAATAATCACTGGCTCTTCTGCAGTAGCGATGGTGCTCTCACCGCCGGGCGCGAGTCTTCCGAAACTTCTCTCTTTCCTTACTATACCGTCGATAAGATTATCGGTAACTGGAACACCACCGGACCATGGACCGCAATCGTGAGCGACGGTAAACTTTGGAACCCTTTTCGCCCCTCCATCGCGCTCATAACTCCTACGAGCCGACGCATCATGAAAAGCCCCTTGGGTGACGAGGTGGTCTTCGACGAATTTCATCAGGAGCTCGAACTTCGCTTTACCTATCGTTGGCAATTCTCGAAGAAATTCGGATTTGTAAGAAAGGCAAAGCTCACCAACGAAGGAGACACCCCACGCACCATGCGCATGGTCGATGGTCTCGATAACTTTCTCCCCTCAGGAGTCAGCACCCGCATGCAGCTCGAATACAGCTGCCTTTCCGATGCCTACAAAGTGAGCGAACTAGAAAGTAACAACCAACTCCTCGTTCACCGCTTGGCAGCCGGCATCACTGATGAACCCATCCCTCTTGAATGCCTCAAGTCCACCACCGTATGGACCCATGGCCTAGGCGAAGGACCCGCCTACCTTGAGCGCAAAGACGCCCAAGCATTCCTACGCGATACTGCTCCTGAGTCTCGTTCACGCACTCGGGCCAAACGCGGCGCCTTCTTCTTGGCGAGAGAAATCACCCTGCAACCAGGGGAGACTCAAGAGTGGCTTATGGTGGCCGAAATCGAGCAGACCCAAAGCGACGTCAGCGCCCTTCAGCTCAAAGTCGAGGACATCGATACCCTCGTTGCCGAGCTCAACGAAGACATCACCAACGGACAGAAGCAACTGCACGACCTGGTCGCTTCCACCGACGGATTTCAACAGACCGCCGACCGCGACGCCGCCCACTACCATTACCACAACGCGCTCTGCAACATCCTCCGAGGTGGAATTCCCGAAAACGGATATACCTTCCAGCGCGAGCAATTTGTCACCCACCTCACGGTCCACAATCGCGAGCTCGCAACCAAGCACGCAGAGTTCCTCGCCACTCTTCCCCAGTCTCTTGACCGGCACCTCCTTCTCTCTGCCATCGATTCCTGCGAAGACTCGGACCTCCTTCGCATCGCGCAAGAATATCTTCCCCTCGTATTGAGCCGCCGTCACGGCGACCCCAGCCGACCTTGGAACAAGTTCTTCATCCGCGTCGAAGACGAAGCTGGCAAAGCCGTCCACGCCTTCCAAGGCAACTGGCGCGATATTTTCCAGAACTGGGAAGCCCTCGCAATGAGCTACCCGGATTTCCTCGGAAGCTTCATCGCCAAGTTCCTCAACGCCTCCACCATCGACGGCTTCAATCCTTACCGCATCACCTCTGATGGTATCGAGTGGGAGGCTCCCGACGAAGACGACCCTTGGGCCTCGATTGGCTACTGGGGCGACCATCAAATCGTCTACTTACTCAAGCTGTTAGAACTGGAAGCAAAGATTCATCCCGAGTCTCTCGGTGGACGCCTCGACGCCAACGAATACGTCTTCACCGACGTCCCCTACCGCCTCAAGGGTTGGGAAGAAACACTCAAGGATCCACGCGACACCGTTCTCTTCGACCGCGAGCAACACGACAAACTCCTCGCCCTCCAAGAAACCGTCGGCGCTGACGGCCTCCTCCTGCGTGACCAAGCCGGCGACCTCGTGCGAGCCACCCTTTTCGAAAAGCTTCTCGTCCCCGCTACCGTCAAGTTAGCCAACCTCATTCCCGGCGGCGGCGTCTGGATGAATACCCAGCGCCCAGAATGGAACGACGCCAACAACGCCCTCGCCGGTTGCGGTCTTTCCGTCGTGACCACCGGATACCTTTACCGTTACCTCGGACTGTTAGAAGACCTCGTCAACCAACACCCTGGCGACACTCTCACTCTTTCCCAAGCTCTTTCCGACCTCGTCGATAGCCTCGCGACTCTCTTTGCCGACGAGCGCTGGAACCAAGAAGATTCCCTCAGTGCAGAAGAGAGATTCACCCTCTCTAAAGCAGCCGGACTCGCTGCCGAGAACCATCGCTCCACCGTCTACCAAGGCGGACCGGGAGAAGCCATCGCGCTTCCCAAGGCTTCCTTGCAAAGCTTCCTCGCAAGCGCTCGCGCTGCGGTCAAGAATACCCTCAACCAAAACCGCCGTCCTGACGGCCTCTGGCATTCCTACAATATTCTCGATATCGCGCTCTCCAAGGACGCCTTCGAGGTCGAGCCTCTTTCCATTATGCTCGAAGGACAGGTCTCCATCCTTACTTCCGGCATTCTTTCGCCCACCGAGGCTCTTTCTCTATTAGAAAGCCTCCCTGACAGCCCTCTCCGTTCTGAGCGTCACCCCACCTATCTCCTCTACCCCGACCGCGAGCTCCCCTCCTTCTTGGAAAAAAACCTCGTGTCGGTGGAGCGCGCCCTCGCCATTCCATTGCTCCAAGAAATGGACCGCCTCAAGGATACTCGCATCCTCGTTTCCGACCCTAACTCCAGCCGTGGCTTCCGCTTCCATCCCTCGCTCACCAATAGTTACGCTCTTCACGATCAGCTCAACGAGTTAGCGAAAGATGCTTGGTTGGCAGACCTCGTCAAAGGGAACCGCATCGACGTAGAAGAACTTTACGAAGCCACCTTCAACCATCGCTCCTTTACCGGTCGCAGTGGCAGTATGTTTGGTTACGAGGGCCTCGGCTGCATCTACTGGCACATGATCTCCAAGCTCATGCTCGCTGCGCAAGAAGTCACTCTAGGCGCAGTCGCAGAGGATGCCGACGCCGAGACCGTCGCCCGCCTGACCAACGCCTACTATCATGTCCAAAGTGGGCTCGGCTTCCGTCAATCTCCCGAAGGTTACGGCGCTTTCCCTTCCGAGCCCTACTCCCACAGCCCCGGACATGCCGGAGCACAACAGCCCGGTCTCACCGGCCAAGTCAAAGAAGGCATCCTCGCTCGCTTCGGCGAACTCGGCGTCTTCTTCAAGGACGGCAAACTTCACTTCCGTCCTCACCTTCTACGTGCCTCTGAGTTCGCAGGCCTTCCCGCCAGCCCAAGTCAGCCGGAAATCCCGGTCGACACCCTTTCCTTCACCTTGGCTCGCACCCCCATCACCTATCTCCGCGAGACTGGACTCGAACAAGCACACGCCACCGTCTACTTTAAGGACGGCACCGATGCCCTCATCCCCAAAGCCATCCTCAACCAGAAGATGACCCAGGACCTCGTCCAACAAACTGAGCGCATCCAAAAAATCGAAGTCCACCTCCCAGCCAACTGGCTCCTTTCCTAACCCAAACACACCTTATGGAATCAAAATCATCCCGAATTTCTTTGGGCGAAAAAGTCGGCTATGGATGCGGAGATCTTGCCTCCAACTTCGTCTTCCACATCGTCAATGCCTTTCTCCTCTTCTACTACACTAACGTCTACGGCATTGCTCCTGCGGCGGCGGGAACTCTTTTTCTAGTAGCAAAGCTGTGGGATGCGGTCACCGACCCTCTCATGGGGACTTTGGCTGATCGAACTCATACTCGCTTCGGAAAGTATCGTCCCTTCCTTCTCTGGATGGCCATTCCTTATGGCATCATCGGATTCCTCGCCTTTCTCGGTCCCGACTTAGACGATGGAGGCAAACTGGTTTTCGCTTACGTCACCTACATTGCCTTGATGACCATCTACACCGCTATCAACGTTCCCTACTCTGCCCTGATGGGAGTAATCACCCCCGATCCAGATGAGCGTGCATCCCTCTCCACCTTTCGCTTCTGGGGTGCCTTTTCCGCGCAACTTGTGATTGGATTGGCCCTCTTTCCCATGCTCGCTGCTTTCGGTGGTCGCGAACATGTGACGAGTTGGCGGGGTGCCATGGTGGTCTTTAGCATCCTGGCAATCATTCTCTTTCTGACTACTTTCTTTACGACTCGTGAACGAGTTCCACCGCAAAAAGACCAGTCGCAGAATCTTGGGATGAACCTCGGCTTACTGGCTCGCAACAGGCCCCTTGTAATCATGCTAGTAGTCGCAGTTCTTACCTTGGGTTACTCAGGGATTCGCTGGGCGATTACCCACCACTATCTCTCCCAAGTGGCCAATCTCAGTGGAGAGAAGATCATTCTTGTCTGGGGTAAGTTTGACCTCTTCTACACTGGGGGGCCTCTTGCTTTCATTCTCGGACTCTTCATGACCAAAAAGGTCATCGCCCTCTTCGGTAAGCGAAACGCCCTTCTTGGACTCACCGTCTTAAACGGGGTTGCCATGATTGCCTTCTACTTTCTACCGCCTGAAAACTACGCAGCCATCTTTTGGCTCAATGTCGTAGCCGCTTTCATTGCCGGTCCCACGCCAGCCATTGTCTGGGCCATGTATACCGATGTCGCTGACTACGGAGAATGGAAGTTTGGTAAAAGAATCACCGGCCTCACCTTTGCCTCCGCTATGTTTTTCCAAAAAGTCGGACTCGGCATTGGAGGAGCTCTTGCAGGCTGGCTTCTAGGCTACTATGGATTTGTCAAAGATACCGAGCTTACTGCTCAGACCAAAGAGGGAATCACCCTCATGTTCTCGGTTTTCCCTGGTGTCTGCGCTATCCTAACGGCTTGCGTTCTACTTTTTTATAAGCTCACCGACAACGATGTGAAAAAAATCAGTCTCGAACTCGAAGAGAGAAGAAAGAAGGACCAAGCAATCGCCTAAGAACCTCGCGGAGCCGCCACCGTCGCACCCGACTTCATCTGTCCTGAGATATAAACATGGCGCTTTCCATGAAAGCGTCGGCTCATACGCGCGGCCAATCGCTCGGCACCACTATTGCCAATCTCACGGAAAGGAATCTGCAGCGTAGTCAATTCGACACTCTCTTTGCCCTGCTGCTTAATACCGTCAAAACCTGTCACCGAAACATCCTTAGGAACGGAAAACCCTCTTTTCTCGAGCCCTTCCACAACATCAAAGGCTTGGTGATCTGCTACGCAAACCCAGGCCGTCACTCCGGCCTCAGTGCGCTTGGCCACTTCATCCAAACTCTCTTCAAGAGACAGCTCAGGGCGCGGGAACATGCCAATAATGTCTTCCGACTCCACCTTCATTCTCAAACGCGCCATCTTCTCCACAAAGGCGCTATAACGTCGATACGACCAACTCGCCTCGACCGCATAAGTCTTGGTATAAAATCCAATACGTTGATGCCCCTGCTCTAGGAGGTGATCCACCATAGTGGAAATCCCGTTGTAGTGGTCCGCATCCACACAATCGATCGAAGTGTGCTCTAACTGATCCACCAGAGAAACCAAGGGAAAGCGCAAGGCGAGCTCGTTAATCACTTTCGCGGGAAAGGGATAAATCAACAATACCCCATTCGCCTGCCGCTTCGAAAGCCCTCCCACCTTTTGAAAAGGCTCATCAGAAAGGCTGGTGACATCAGGTGGAATCAAATTCACATCGACCTTAATGTCATTCGTCAACGCAAACTCCGAGACCCCCGCCAAAATCTGCTCGCCTGGACTTTCATACTCCCCCCGGAAGTACTCCTCAGTATCACTACAAATCAACACGCTGAAGCTCAGCTGCGGCTTTGCCTTCTTCTTACCACTCTCCACCCGCGTCTCCATATGGGTATAGCCGATCTCGGCCGCTACCTGAAACACCTTCGCCCTCGTCACCGGGCTAATGCCGGCATGGTTCGTGAAGCATCGCGACACCGTTGCCCGCGAAATACCTAGCCGATCGGCTATAGCCTGTTGGTTTACCTCAATCATCACTCGTTCCTCAAGCCGACTATGAAAATTTAATGCACAGAGTCGAACCAATTTTCTCATAGAGACTCAAATGAGTCAGACTATGACAACAGACGGCGAACTTCTCGACATCATGCCTTGGACTTCTAGCATCGCGCAGAACACCCAATAAAATGATGAAGTCTGAGTTTCCCGGTTCGCTAATTATCTTCGAAGGCATCGACGGCACCGGTAAATCCACCCAACTCCAGCTCCTCGCCAAGGTCTTGGAAGAACAAGGAGAAGTCGTCGTCACTTCCCGAGAGCCCACCACGGGGCCTTTCGGACAAAAACTCCGCGCTTCCATGTCCGAGGGACGCCTTTCTCCCAAAGAAGAGCTTGCCCTCTTCCACGATGATCGAAGGGACCACGTCGAACACCTGATCCTTCCTGCCTTAGCGGCAGGCAAAGTCGTCCTTCTCGACCGCTACTATTTCTCCACCATGGCCTATCAGGGCGCGCGAGGATTCGACCCAAAGAAAATTCGAGAGGAAAACGAAAGCTTTGCTCCCATCCCTGACCACGTTTTTCTCCTAGAAGTGCCGGTAGAAGTCGCTCTAGAGCGTATCGGCGACCGCGATGGTTCGGGCAACACCTTTGAACAAGAGGAAAACCTATGCGCCTGTGATGCCATTTTCAAGAGCATCGATGAGCCCTATATCCATCGCGTGGATGCGAACCAGGCACCCGAGGCCATTCATACCGATATTCTCGCCCATCTCAATCCCCCCCCCAAATCCTCATGACCTCCCTCGACAGGTTTATCAACGTGGTCATTCATTTGGCGAGCGAAGACTCCCTCATCACTCGCTACCGTCTAGGCGTTGGCCTTCTTCATCGAAAGTTCCAGCACATCCGCAAGCGGATTAAGAGCCGCCACCTTCCCACTTCAGGCTTTCGACAGGACTTGGTCAAAGATGGACAAGAGGGGCAGATGTATCGCCACCTCTACTTTCATCTCGCCTGTTACCTACTCGGTCCACCAGGCTGGCTCTTCTCATGGTTTATCGGGCTCACCGATATCAAACAAGCAGCCTCAGGGCGGAGGGAATCCGAAACTGAAGTGCGTGACAATATCGCAGGTCGCGAGTGCGGAAAAATCCTCACTCTCTTCATCAAAGGTAGAATCGACGAAAAAACCGCCCGCAATCAACTGCGCCGTGTTTTAGGAGAGGCTTAAGCTTATCACCCCGTCCCCATCTTACGCTGGGTCACCGCAAAACGATTCCCGACACTACGGTGGAGCGTAAAGGTCTCCCGCGTAGCCAGTTTCCGGTCTGTCGAACCATACTCCACCTCAGCAGTCACGCTCATCCCATGATTACGCATCGCGAGTAGCCGAAAAACCGGCTCCCGACGAAACCGAAAAAAGCACTGAAACGGCACATCACGATGATCTGCATTCCAAAGTAGAATCGCGGGTGGAAAATCCGGAACCTCAGCCAGCGCCGCAAACACCTCTCGCGCAAGACCTTCGCCATGCTGACGCTGAATCTTGCTCGCCTCACGCTTAATGAGCAGCTCTTCCACATAAGCTGCGACTGGATTGCGTTTCATCTCCTCAATCTCGGCAATCATCTCCCGCTGGTGAAGCGCACAAGTCGCCTGCAGCTCAGCGCGCGAAATCTCACCAGCCTCAAATTGGCGGAAAAGTTTCTGTGGTGGAGGCGGAACGTTGACCTTCATCGTCCACTACTTTGCCCAAGATCGAGCTTCGCTCCAGTCGTTATTCTACTTTTTCCCTAGGAGGACTCACGAATAATAGCCAAAAACTGCTCCCCAAACTGATTGGCCTTCGCATGCCCGATCCCCGGCACCTCCAAAGCTTCCGCAATCGTCTTCGGCATCTGGCGAGCCAGGCCCTCCAGTGCTCGATTACTCAAAATCATATAGGGGGCACACCCTTCCTCCTTACAAAGCTTCGTACGCAGGTCAGCCAATCGCGAATAGACTCGAGAGTCGAACGGCCCCTCGTCCGCCGCACTCGCCGTCTTACGACTTGGCCAAATCATCCGAATGGCACGCTTGCCCATCATGACTTCATGGCCCCGATCCGTCAGCGTCAACAAGGGATACTCCCCTTTCCGAATCGTATGCAAAAAACCTGCATCCGAGAGCGCGGGAAAGAGTTCGTTCAAAAATGCCGCTCCCTCATCCTTGAGAACCCCGTAGGTCGAAAGACGATTGAGACCCGCACTCATCACCTCTTGGCTCTGACTCCCCGTCAGCATCAAAATAATCTTCCCCCGTCCAAACCGTGGCTGCCACGCGCGCCCCATCCTCTCACTCATTCGCGCAACACCGCTCAACGCTTTACGCACCACCAATTGTTCGGCCTCCGTCAAATCGCGCCGCTCTCCACTTTGTCCACTACGACAAACGTCACACGTACCACACTCTCCCCCCTGTTCACCAAAATAGTCTAAAATCCACTCCTGACGACAGCCACCCGACTCACACAGCGCGATCATTGAATCGAGCTTCTGTCGATCCCTCCTCTCCTTCTCAGCCATCGCCACCTCATCCAGCTCCAAGGCCTGCCCCATCCTCAACAAACGCGTTCCCCGCATCCGCTTCCCTGAAACATCAAATCGCTGCACATAACCCAAGCGACCCAGCAAAGAAAGCGCGCTCCCCACCGCCATACCATTGGAGACCCCCAACTCATCACGCATCTCATCGAGACTACGGAAGACCTCACCCTGCCCATCAGCCGAAGCACTCAACCATTGATACAGGTCACGCACCACCCCAGGTCCAGGATTCACCCCTTCCAAGAAAAACTCCTGCGTCCGCGTATCTGCAAAATTCCAAAGCAGCTCACACCATGCCGCTTCACCATCTCGTCCCGCGCGTCCCGCTTCCTGATAGAACGCCTCCACACTTCCTGGCACCTCAAAGTGGGCCACAAAACGCACATCACTCCGGTCGATCCCCATCCCAAAGGCATTGGTCGCCACCGCGACATCCTTCTTGCGAGAGATAAAGGAATCCTGCACCCGGTCTCGCTCCTGATCGGTCATGCCCCCGTGGTAAGCCGCCACCTTTAGCCCCCAACTCGCCAGCGTCTCACTGACCTCATCCACCTTTTTACGCGTTGCGCAGTAGATGATCCCCGTCTTGTACTCTGTGATAATCTCACGCAACCGCTTAAACTTATCCGCCTTCTTCGCCACCGCTGTGATATTGAAACTGAGATTCGGGCGCGCAAACCCCGTGATCGTTTCAAAAGGATTCTCCAATCCTAATACCTTGAGAATATCCGCACGCACAACCTCGGTCGCCGTCGCAGTAAAGGCCACGCACTGAGGATTGCCCAGGTCTTTGCGAGCACGCCCCAACCGCAAATAGTCCGGCCGAAAATCATGTCCCCACTGGCTCAGGCAATGCGCCTCATCAATGGCTAACATCGCGATCTTAACCTGACCCATCGCCGAGGTGAAGCTCCCCGCCCGAAAGCGCTCTGGCGCCACATAAAGTAACTTAATCTCACCCGCTCGCACCTGATCCAGAATGTCCTTCTGCTCGTCCCAGCTTTGAGTCGAATTAATTACCGCTGCATTCACCCCCTTGGCTTGCAGAGCATCAACTTGATCCTTCATCAGCGCAATTAGTGGACTCACCACCAAGGTCACCCCTTCCTTCACCAAACCCGGTAATTGGTAGCAAAGACTCTTGCCTCCCCCCGTGGGCATCACCGCCAGACCATCCCGACCGTCCAGAATATGGTCCACAATTTCCTGCTGGCCACTGAGGAACGCCTCAAAGCCAAAGACCTCGCGCAGGACCTCGCGTGCTTTTTCAATCACGCCGGTATGAGAAGAAAGAGTCGGCTCTGAGGCAACCCTCAATTGTTCAAAAAAACACTCTTCTTGAAAGAGCTACGAACCCATCCGATCGAAGATAACATGCTCTTCGGTGAGAAAGACCGAACACTCGGCCAGCTCGCAAAAACGCGCCTCATCCTGAATCAAAGCCTTGTTCGCCACTTTACCCTCTTCAGTTTGCAGCATCGCATTGAGGGCATCTGCCGACTCGAACCAAACCTCTGTAATGCCATCGTAAGCCTGCCTCATGCCCCGCACCTCACGACCAACCTCATTAAGGACAGTATCGATGGTGTGGCTCTGGACATACTTGAGAGATCCCATGGTCTCGGCGAAGCTCTTCACCAAGGGACCATGATTCTCTTTCCAATAACGGTAAAAGTCCTCGTCCGAAGTGCCTTCCTTCTTTCGAACACAATAGACGAACTTGATCATGAGGTGGCTTGCTTAAGAATTTGAACTCGTCAGTTGCTGAACAGCCGCCAAACCAACATCCTCGGGGACTGCATCTTGCTCAAAGCCCAAGCGAACCAAGAGACCTTCGGCACTTGCCAACAAGGCGAGCTTGCCACCACAGGCTTCCACAAGGACACAGGCTCTCAGCAAATCGGCAAGAACGGGCGCTCCTTCCGGAGCCGTCGCAAGCTGAAGTTGACCGTCCTTAAGAGGATGTCCCGAGAATTGAAAATCGACCGTATTGAAATTGCTTTTCACTTCGCAACTCCCGCCAGGCAAGAGGGCGACCATGGAAGCAAACGCAACCATAAGTGGACGAAGAGCCTCCGAGAGCAGAGGCGCAGGTCCTGGCCAGATACTCGAGTCGTTACTCGCCGGTTGAAAATTGATTCCCACACATCCGATCGCGGCCGCTTGAATGGCTGCAGAAGGCGGTGCTGTCCGCGACCAATCGAGACTGCTTTGTGAAGCAAGAGTCTCCATGCTTTCCCGAAAGACGGTGCGGAAGAAATCACTCTCCGCTTGGTAGCGAGCTTCCCAATCAACGGAACCTCCATCACCCAACCCCTGCCAACCTAGCATCCCGAGAAAGATACTTCCCGCACAGACGAAGGTAGGTCGCCCGTCGGTCGCAGCCGCTTGCGAAAACGCTAACCCCGAAACCCTTTGATTGAGAATCAGTTGCTCCACATCCAGATTCCCTGAGCTATCGTGCGAAGCTTGCTGCTTACGTAGATTAAAGAGCTCCATCGCCCGACGAAGGGTGATCTCCAACTCAGGAACATCCCAAGGCTTCGTAACATAGCGATAGATTCCCCCCTCATTCACCCCCGCCACCGCTGCATCGAGTTCAGCATAAGCGGTGGAAAGAATGCGAACGACATCATCATCCATCTCGGCCACCTTCGCCAGAAACTGGACCCCAGTCTCTCGAGGCATTTTTTGATCCGTCACGATGACTCCGATCTCATCCTTCCGTTCTTGGAAAACCTCAAAGCCTTCCGCGCCGTCTCCAGCTAACAGGATTTTAAATTCATCTCCGAAAAGGCGGTTAAAGGCTTTCCGAGTCTTTTCTTCGTCGTCTACGAAGAGAACATAGTAGTTCCCGGCAGATGGGGGCGTGTTGTTGTCGCTCATGTTGTTTGGGTAAAAGGAGCCTCCTTGAGAGAAGCTTTTATCGATTCATCGAATTCAAGATCGTCCAGAATCACCGGAAAGTTGAGCGTGAAGTGCGTCCCCTCTCCGATTTTGCTATCAATCTCGATTTTAACACCGTGTTGGTCAAGAATCCGATAGCAAATACTGAGTCCTAAACCCATTCCATGTCCAATGTCTTTGCTACTATAGAAGGGGTCGAAAATTTTCTGCTGATTCTCTTTGGAAATTCCGCAGCCATTGTCGTAAAAATGCAGTGAGGTCCAATCCGTTCCTTGGGCCAGCTCAATCCGGATCTCCCCTTCTTCGTTCTCGCGCTCGACCTCTTTCAATGCATCAAGCGAGTTTTGAATAAAATTGACGAAGACCTGACAAAGCTGGTTTGAGTTGCCGTTCACGTGAATGTGGTCCGGCAGTTCGGCACTATATTGAACGTTGGTAAGTCGGTGCCCTAACAAGCGAGAACTCGCTGCGACCACTTCAGCAAGATTGACGTCGCTGAACTGAGTCTTGTCCTTCACTGCGAAGCTGCGCAAATCCTTCACAATCTGCACCACACGCTCCAAGCCCTCCTCAACGTCAGAGGTGACTTCCACGAAATCCTCTCGCTCCTCGGCAGGAAGCAATTTTGCAAAGGTCCGAAGCGAGTAGAGATTGGTTTTGGCGTAATTGAGTGGGTTGTTGATCTCGTGAATAATACCCGCGCTCATCTGCCCCAAGGAAGATAACTTCTCAGCTTGGACCAACATGGACTCGGACTCCTTCAACTCAGCCATTGCGACCCCGAGCTCTTCCGATTTTCTCACCACCTCTTTCTCAAAACGCCCGCTATTGAGTAGGTGGCCAATTCGAAGCTTCAGTTCGGTGGGCGCAAAAGGCTTGGTCAAAAAGTCATTCGCACCCGCTTCAAGCGCTTCGATCTTAGAACGCTCATCGATACGCGCGGTTAGCATCACAATAGGCACGCGCTCCAATGCAGCCGTTTCGCGAAGGAGGCGACAGACTTCCAGTCCATCACGCTCCGGCATCATCCAATCCAAGAGAATCAAATCAGGTAAAAAGCGATTGGCAAGCTGGAGCGCCTTCTCTCCATCTCCAGCAACCAGAAGCTGGTAATCCCCCAACTGAGAGACGATGAGATCGCGCACATCGGCCTCGTCTTCTGCAATGAGAACCACCGGTCGATCCCCGTTAGGAGTCACGATTGCAGACTCCACATCAAGTGCGCTTTCTGGGAGTCGGCCTCCTTCAAACTGCGCTCTCCGGTTCAACTCCTCGATCGGATCAAGCTCAAGTTCGAGAGGCTCACCTGCAGTCCCAGACACTCTTTGGCCCAGAGGTAGCCTCACCGTAAAGGTCGTTCCCACACCCAATGCACTCTCAACTTCAATCTCTCCCTCCAATAGATCGACAATTCCTTTCACGAGAGAAAGACCGATTCCTGCTCCACGATGCCGCCTCTTGGAACTCGTGTCCGCCTGCCAAAATCTTCGGAAGACATTATCAACCTCGTCTTCGCTCATCCCCGTTCCAGTATCTTGAACAAGAAATTCGACCGAATCCTCCCCCACGCTTCGCGCTATCAATTTCACAGTCCCTCCTTCGGGAGTAAACTTCAGAGCATTGGTCGCCAAGTTGACTAATACCTTATCGAACTTCATCCGATCAATTTTGAAGATACCCTTGGGGGCGTCACTGATATCCTGTTCAAGGGTCAGCCCCTTCTGCTCCGCAGTGGGAAGAAGAGAACCATAAATGGATGCGACGACATCGTCGACTTTCGTCAGCTCGGTCTCAACGTTGTGCTGGCCGCCATCAATCCGAATCAAGTCCAATAATTCATTGATCAAGCGAAGAAGACGTAGCCCGTTTTCTTCCATGGAATGAACCAGCGTACTCAGCTGCCGGTTCTCTTTGACGGGGCCATACGAAGCTAGCTGTTCGATAGGCCCCAGAATTAAGGTCAGTGGTGTCCGAAGCTCATGGCTCACATTTGCGAAGAAATTCGTCTTCGCTTCATCTAGCTCCTGCAATTGCCGGTGGCTTTTCTCCAAGCGCTTCCTCTCGGCAGTCAGCTCTTCCCGCAACCTAAACTCATTCAACCGAAGCTCATAAAGAAAGTAAGTTCCCGCCGCCGTGAAAAATCCGGTCACGTAGAGAAAGAAGGTCGAAATCGCGAGACTCCTCCCTCCCTCAGACCCTTCATGAACAGGGAAAGAGAAAATCAAGAGACTATAGCAGCCGCAGCAAAAGAGCACATTGACCACTCCATGCCATAACGACCACCGCAACAAAAGGCTCGCACCCACCATCACCAGACTCAGCCCGGCATAGTAAGGCGAACTAGCTCCTCCTGTCCGACCAATCATGGCCAGAATACTCAAAATCAAAGACCCCTCAATAAAGTGGCCAATAATGAGATGGCGCTTCTCTCCCCACTTAGTGCCCAGAAGAGCGTAGAGTAAGAGAAGAGTAAACGCACATTCTGCTCGGAGCAGGACTAAGGTCTTCCACAGTTCAGGAAACGCCAACCGGTCCATAACGGAAC
Source organism: Roseibacillus sp. (assembly GCA_051251855.1). Classification (GTDB taxonomy): domain Bacteria; phylum Verrucomicrobiota; class Verrucomicrobiia; order Verrucomicrobiales; family Akkermansiaceae; genus Roseibacillus. The sequence goes on along the minus strand of JBPOGI010000003.1, from coordinate 149,320 downwards.
CAGCGGCAATGAAGATAGCCCCAAGACCACTCGCAATCCTATAATTCGGAACCCTCGAGATGGCCTCTTCCGCCTCGAACCTCGCCAGAAAGGCGGGATCGACTGACTTCGGCTGCATCAACTTGTTCAGGCGCTCCCACATTACGAGTCTGAGCCGCCGGTTTCCGGAGCTCAAGGAAGAGATTAATACGAGTCGAGTCAGATTTCAATTCTTTAAGTAAAGTTAAATTTCCAGTCGGAACTAAATCCAACATCTCCTCCTGAGAGCGCTCAATCAAAGTCCAATCCAGAAAGTCGGACATCACCGCAGGGATGGAATTGTCTCGGGAAACGTTCGTCACCGCCGTCAACCCTCCCTCTTTCACGAGACCAAACATCACCTTCGTCAATTTGGCACAAAAGCGCTGCTGCAAATAGTCGAACAATCCCGCGCAGTAGACGAAGTCATAGCCCTCCTTAGGATAACTCTCCCCTCGGGTTGCTTGGCGTAAGAATCCCTGAATGGACTCTTCGATAAACTGAATGTTCACCGAACGGCCACTTCGCTGCTGAGCAGCCTTCATTTGCCCTTCGGTATAGCGAAGAGTTTCAGGATTGAAGTCCAAGAGCTCAAAATCGCAATTTTCTGCAACAGGATCTGCCTCAATAAAGCGCTGAATCTCTTCCGCTGGCCCACAACCTAAATTCAAAACTCGTGTTCTCAACCCCTTGGCCGCTCGCTCGCTCGCCACCTTTCGCAAGGTGGAAACCAGATAGTCGATACGATTCTGATGCGCGACCACGGGGCCCGTATCGAGGAAAGAGTAGTTGAGCAACTTAGCAAAGAGCGTCGCCCCTTGGTATGGATTTCCCAACATCAAATTAACCATCCCGTAGTCGCCCGCATACCCGAGAGGCTTTGTGAAACAACGATAGCTAAAGGGTGACTGCAAAATAAAGCGGTGCACAGCCTTCATGAGATGAGAACGATGCGCCTGGCGCCCTTCCTCATCCAACATCTTCACCACCCGCTCATACTCTGCAAAGTGAGAGGTAATCTCGCGGCTCACGATCGGACCGAGCTCATTGAGAATTTTCTCTTCTTTCATCTTTGCATCCTCCTCATCGGAGAGCGCGCCACATTCAACCTGATCACACCAATTCTCCAAACCAGTCAAATAGGTTTCTAAATCCGCCACTGCCAAACGAAACTTTGGACCGATCTCGTGACTCTTCGCCCACCTAACAGTATGCTCCTCTAAGTGCTGACCAATATTCGTCAAAAAGTCCTCACTACGGAAGCAATCCAAAAGCCACTTGTCAGAGAGACGCGCCTCACAAACCACCATCACCCCCAATGGGACAAGACCAACAATTGAGAGCTTTCCCTGATAAGCCAATTCTCCTCCAACGTGGATTTCCACATCGTTCAACACTTCGGAAAGCTGGAGGACATTCTCCGCGCTAACGAGCTCGAAGGCCAAAGAATCCGAGCGGAGCTCTTTCACTTGCGCTTGGACTCGGAATCCGCGACTCGTCACAAAGCTGACTAGGCTGGATGATAGCTCCTCTTGTGTGTTCTGCATCGACATTGGGTATAACTGGTTTTGGTGTGAAGTTGTTGTTTTCGAGAAAAACGAGACATTTGCTAAAAGACTTCGATCCTAGACTATATTTCAGTCCAAAATCTACGCCTTCTATGAATGCTGATGTATGTTTGATTCGAAACCCCAAGCCTTGAAAAGTTCAAAATATTTCGGATTTTGGGACATTATTTTTAAGTTTATTTCAAAAGAATCCTGATTCTAAGTGAGTTAAGAAGTCACATTTTCTTTACTATTTGGTGGACAAACCCCGTGTTTTCAGGCAATTTCTTTGGAAATGGCGGAAAAAAATCAACGTAAAGCCTCTCTTAAATTGATTAGGGATGGTCACCGGTTACTAACCGAGGATGGTCAGGACATCATGACTTTAGCCGAACAAAATCAATTTAAAGTCGCTGCCGTCGCTTCCGCAGTGGGCGCGCAAGTGCAAGAATTGGAGAACGCCATCAAAAAAGCTACCGGATCTGGCCCCAAAGAATATTTCCGTAGACATCGAATTATTTTAGCTCAGCGCTATCTGCGGATGGGTTATGGAGCTGACCAAATTGTCTCTCTCCTCGGTTTTTCCCATTACACCCACCTCGCGCGAGAGGTGAAACTGTTCTACGGAATGACTATCACTGCATGGACTAAGAGCGAGCAAGCCCGTTGCATGGACCCCGGCTTCTCCTTCGGCTAGTCCCCTAGAAAAAATTCAACGTTCTAGGTTGGACCTTGAGCGTTCGATGTTCATTCTGCCCTCCTCTATGTGGAAAGGCCGCTTCGCTCAACAAACCGCTGATCTCGTCCAACAATTCGGAGAATCTATCTCCTTTGATTGGCGTCTCTATAAGCACGATATTCGGGGCTCGATCGCTCATGCTCGTGCTCAGGTAGCCGCTGGCATCTTGACCGAAGAGGAGTTCTCCAAAATCGAGGCCGGCCTCGAAGCTATCCAAGAGCGAATCGAAAAAGGCGAATTCGAATTCTCCACCGAGCTAGAAGATATTCACCTCAACATCGAGTCCGCTCTCACCACCGACATCGGTCCCACCGGGGCCAAGCTCCACACCGCGCGCTCCCGCAACGACCAAGTCGCCACCGACACTCGTCTCTATTGTCGCGAGGCCATCGACGAAATGACCGGCCTCGTCATCAGCCTTCAAAAAGCCCTCCTAAGCCAAGCCGACAAACACGCCGAAGATCCCATCCCTGGATACACCCACCTTCAACGGGGCCAACCCGTCACCGTAGGTCATCACCTCCTCGCCTACGTCGAAATGCTTTCTCGCGATGTCAGCCGTCTCGCCGACACCCGTAAACGACTCAACGTCTGCCCTCTCGGCTCCGGTGCTTTAGCTGGTTCCACCATCAACCTCGATCGCCAAGCCATCGCCAGCGAACTAGGCTTCGACGCTGTTACCACCAACTCCATGGACGCCATCTCGGACCGCGACTACCTTGCCGAGATCCTCTTCAACCTCGCTCTCGTCGGCGCCCACCTTTCCCGTCTCTCTGAAGACCTCATTCTCTGGTCCAGCGCCGAGTTCCACTTCGTCACCCTCTCCGATGCTCACACCACCGGAAGCTCCCTCATGCCGCAAAAGAAAAACCCTGACGTCTCCGAGATTACTCGTGGAAAGACCGGTCGTCTCTTCGGTAACCTGATGGCCCTCCTCACCGCCCTCAAAGGCCTTCCCCTCACCTATAACCGTGATCTTCAGGAGGACAAAGAACCCCTTTTCGACAGTATCGACACCATCGTCCTCACCCTCAAAGTGAATGCTGAGATGGTCGAAGCGATGACCATTCACACCGCCAACTGCGCCCAAGCAGCCGCTGACCCCATGCTCCTCGCCACCGACCTCGCCGACTGGCTGGTCCGCGAAGGCGTTCCCTTCCGGCAGGCCCACGATCTTGTAGGTAGGGCCGTCGCCGAAGCCATCGCCACCAACACTCCTCTCGATCAACTCGACCTCACCAAGATCGACCCCGCCTACAAGCCTGAGGCCAACGCCGTCTTCGACCTCGCCACCGCCCTGCGCGCCCGCACCAACCCCGGAGCCCCCAGCCCCAACAACGTCAGAGCCGAGATCGCAAGATGGCAAGCGGCCATCGGTTAAAACGGAGCAGGGACATTCCTGTCCCTGACACCGGACCGTCAGCTCCAAAGAACCGAATCAACTCAATTGAAAGCCTCATTCATGGCCTCAATTAAGTCGGCCCTAAACTCTTTCTGATCGGCAACATTTGTGGACCAATAAGGACAGTCCTGAAAATAATGGTAGAACCGGATCCGGTCCATCTCCGCCTTCCTTGAATTCAAGTAACCTGAAACCGAAGACAACAGAGCTCTCGTTTCCCCATTATTACCAAAACGATATTTCTGCCGCTTAAAGGAAGCCACCATCTTCTCGACGGTCTCATCCTCCAAGTCGTCCCCCAACTTCCCCTGCAAAACAGAAAGGCCACTCCTGGAAGCCTGATAGTATCCATCCAATGCGGTGACTTGCTGACGCCATTTCCCCCACTCAATCGCTTGCCACTTCTTCACCGTATCAATGCGATAACCAAACCAGCGTGTTTCCGCATCGAGCTTTAGGTCCTTTACCTTGTCTCCTCCAATCTTTGCCGCTGGAATGGTCTCGGTATAGGAAGCCACACCCACAACCTCAGAACTCTCGATATCGTAGATAGGTCTTCCACTATTCCCCGATTGAAACTGGGCATCCACCTCAATCCGAGTGGGCCCTATCCCTCTCACCTGTCCCAGAGTCTGAGTCGCCACCCCTCCCCCTAATCGGTTGCCCACCACAACGACCTTCTTTCCAATCGCGGTCGTCTCCAGCACATCCTCAGAGGAAGCCAAAGCGAACAACTCCTCGTGTCCTTCCGCCACTCCCAGCAAAGCGATATCAGCACCGATTGCCCCCTTGATGCTTTTAACATCCACCTTCACCTCTTGGCCCGAAAGAGTCGTGATCGTGAACTTCTTATTATTCCCAAGCACGTGCAAATTGGTAACCACGCAAAGCTCATCTTCAACCTCTGTTAGAAATCCACTCCCCACTCCCTCATCGCCTTCAATGAGCACGATTCCCGAAAGTTGCTCATGAGTCAAAAGCTGGGTCGAAGCCGACTTCCTCGGCACCGTCAGCGGCTTCACTTTTTCCTCAGTGACGACAAAGCCGTACAAACCCCATTCGTTCTTTCTAGAGACTCCAAACCATTCGTTTGCAGGAACGGAAGGAAGGTCATGGTTCTCCCAGGCGGCGGCAAAAGGTTTCCCCAGCCTCCCGCCGGGAGGAGTTGTGGCGGAGTTCTCGATCATCTCCGCAGTAACCTCTTTTGGGTCGAGAGTATTGTCTAGAACTCTTAAATTTGGACGATGGATCGGAATCCAGTTGGATCGGTCCTGATACACAAACGCGCATAAGGCGGCGGTGTAGACAAAACGACTCCGGTATTTCACAACCACCACACTCCCAGCCGAGATGTTGCACACCTCCGTCTTTGCCTCCTTGAATTCATGCCTCTCCCCATCAACGTAGAATTGGATTTCGCTCTTCGTCATCCGATAGAAGCGCCCCTCTGTGGTCGCTCCTGGCTCTGCTAGAACCTTGGGTAGCAATGGAACTGCAAAGGCCATCAAAAGAAGAAACTGCCACTTGTTCATTGGGGCACCAAAAGTATGCCCCACGCCATGCTTCACAAGGAAAAAGCCGAGCCAAGCCACCAGAGAAAATCACCCACAGCGGCGGGAACTGAGAGACCATGGAATCTTCGGTGTCAGAAAGCGAGTCCGCGATGGTATCCCCATATAAAGGCACCCCCCCCATGAACATATTTCCACGACTTTTCCTCCCCCTTCTCTGTTTCTCAGCCCAAGCTGAACTGCTCGTCGATCAACTTCACTATCTCAAAAGCTCTTCATTCTGCCCCTGCGTCGACGAGAACTATGGCGATGCTGTCGCAATCTCGGGCTCCTATGCCGTCATCGGGGTTGGCGCCGAAGACAGCAACTCGGATGGCATCGGTAACAATCTGCAAAACGAAGACTCCTCCAGCCAGGGGGCCGCCTACATCTACCACAACGATGGCTCTGGTTGGGTGGAAACTACCTACCTCAAAGCTACCAGTGGAGGCAGCGGCGAGTTGTTTGGTCATTCGGTAGCCATTGATGAAGATACCATTGTCGTCGGTGCCAGAGGAGAGCGAAGCAATGCCACGGGAGTCAATGGCGATGAATCTGACTCCAGCTTCACCAATGCCGGCGCTGCCTATGTCTTTGTGAGAGATAGCTCCGGAGATTGGTCCCAGCAGGCGTATCTCAAAGCCTCTAACACGGACGATGGTGACAACTTCGGTTACTCCGTAGCCATCTCGGGAGACACCATCCTTGTCGGTGCCACGAGTGAGCAAAGCAGAACTGCTGGGGTCAACGGTTCAGAATCTAATAACGACCTGACAAAGGCAGGGGCCGTCTATGTCTTCGAACGCGATAGCTCCGATGTCTGGTCACAGACCGCGTATCTCAAGCCCTCTAATACTGGAGATGGCGATGAGTTTGGAGGCGCTGTCGCCTTGGACGGCTCGGTGGCTGTGATTGGAAGCATTAACGAAGATTCGAGCGGCTCGGGTGCAAATCCAACCGAAAATGGCGATGGCCTGAGCGACTCAGGTGCGGCCTACATCTTTGTGCGCAATGCCGCTGGAGTCTGGAGTGAGAAGGCTTACCTTAAGGCCGCCAATCCACAGGAGGATGCCGCCTTTGGCATGTCGGTTTCGGTCTCAGGCGAGACGGTGGCCGTTGGTGCTCCCGAGCAAGATTCGAATGAAGGGGCCGTCTATGTTTACGTTCGTTCTGGGGCGACTTGGGTGGGGCAGGCGATCTTAAAGCCAGTCGGAGCCGATCCCGACCCCGGTTTTGGAGCCTCGGTCTCCCTCTCGGGACAACTCTTGCTCGCGGGCGCTCCTTGGCACACCTCCGATACCGGAAGGGCCTATCTTTTTCGGCGACAGGCTGGGGCTTGGACGCCACAAGCTGACTTCATTCCTGACAATCTGGAAACGGGGGACGCCTTTGGTACAGCGGTTGCCTTAGATGGCGACGTCGCCCTCATCGGTGCTCCCCAAGAGGACAGAGCCGCGTATGGGGTAGACCCTGCTATCGGCCCCCCAAACGGGGATGACATCGGCTCTGCCTACCTCTTCAAGTTCTCCCGCCCTCTCGACATCGTCCTTTTCCAGAAGAACGCCATTGAACACCTCATCGAATTTACCGCCGAGGCCGGGCTCACCGGATGGCAGCTCAAAGGCTCCAATGACTTACGCTTTAATACCGATCATTCTGCAGCCACCATCTTCAGCGAACTGAATCCCGGCTACTACCGAGCAGTGCTGAAACTGACCGCGCCAGAAGAGCCACACTACTTCTACCGAATCGAGTTGGACGAGTAAAAGCGCTTCAAAACAAAGTGCTCCCCCTACCGTCCAAAGGCCGAGGCGAGGTCTTCTAAATCAGCGGGACCTGCCTTATCAGCAGCGAGGATCGCTTCCTTCTGCTTCGCAGTGATTTCAGAACAACCCTTTTTACCCATTTTGACCATTTCGGCCATTTGCTCGTCGGTAAAGGTGGCTTCTTCGCCGGACATTTGCATTTCCACGAACTGGAGCGACTCCGTCATCACGAGGTTCGAATCGACGGTTGCGGCTTTGTCCTCGGGGTAGTTGAGGTCAAGGACCACTTCGCCTTCGTAAACGCCACAGGAAATCGCGGAAATGAGGCTCTTCATCGGAAAATCATTCAACTTCCCCTCCGCCATCAGCTTGTTGATGGCGATGGCAATGGCAACGCAACCCCCAGTGATCGAAGCCGTCCGAGTTCCGCCATCAGCCTGCAGCACATCGCAATCGAGCCAGATGGTCCGTGATCCCAGCTTTTTCAAATCCACTACCGCCCGCAAAGAACGACCAATGAGTCTTTGAATCTCAGAAGAACGCCCATCTAATCTGCCACTGGAAATATCACGGCGCTTCCGGTCATGGGTCGAATACGGGAGCATGGAATACTCCGCCGTCAGCCAACCGCCCTCCACCTTTTGATACCGCATCCAGCCCGGCACCGACTCTTCAATCGTAGCCGCACAAATCACACGGGTATTTCCAAACGAAACCAACACCGATCCCGAAGAATTCGGGGCCACATTGGGCGTGAAGGTGAGCTCGCGCATTTCGTCGTTCTGGCGTCCATCGGGTCGGTTCATGGGAAGGGTTGTTCCCGAAAGAATTGTGATTTGCCAGAAAAATGCGGACTCCCCGCGAAGACCTTGTGAAAAATTTCACAAAGTCGGGCTTGTGAGTCGGTTTGGGCAGGGTAAAGTGCCGCCGTTATGGTCACGAGCGATACTTCCGGAGGTTCTGCCGAAGCGCATGCTGCCTACGATTCCAAAATCGAGGGCAACATCATCTTTACCCGCGTGGATTCTGCCGTCAATTGGATGCGCAAGAACTCCCTCTGGCCAATGCCCATGGGTCTCGCCTGTTGCGCCATCGAGCTCATGGCTACCGGGGCTTCTCGTTATGATATCTCCCGCTTCGGCGCTGAGGTCATGCGCTTTTCGCCCCGCCAGTCGGACGTGATGATTGTCTCCGGCACCGTGACCTACAAAATGGCCCTCGCCGTCAAACGCGTTTGGGACCAAATGCCTGAGCCTAAGTGGTGTATCGCCATGGGTGCCTGCGCCTCCTCTGGAGGTATGTATCGTAGCTACGCCGTCCTTCAAGGCATCGATAACCTCATTCCTGTGGACGTTTACATCTCTGGCTGCCCTCCTCGCCCCGAGGCTCTCCTCGAAGGCTTGATGCGTTTGCAGCGAAAAATCGAAGGCGAATCCATCTTTAACCAAAGCAAAGAAGAAAAAACCGTCGAAGCATGAACTCCGAATTGATTTCCGCTGACGTCGACTCTCTCCGTGAGAAGTTGGGTTCCGCCCTTCTCGAAACTGTCGAATTCCGCAACGAGACCACCGTGGTAGTCGAACTCGACTCCTTAGAAGCCGCTCTCAAGGAAGCTTTCGCCCTCGGTTACGACTTTCTCATCGATATCTCCAGCATCGACCACGACCAAGAGGAGCCTCGCTTCGAGATGGTCTACGAGCTCGCCAACGTCGATGACTCCAAACATCTCCGCATCCGCTCCAAAGTGGAAGAAGGCGGCAAAGTGCCCACCGCAGTCAACATTTGGAAGAGCGCCAACTGGCACGAACGCGAAGTCTACGACATGATGGGCATCGAGTTCTCGGACCATCCCGATTTACGTCGTATCTTGATGTGGGAGGGCTATCCCTACTATCCACTACGCAAAGACTTCCCGCTTGCCGGTAAGCCTACTGACATGCCCGACGTCGCCTCAACTGGTGTCGCACCCATGGAAGGCGGCCCCTTCGTCACGAGCTCAGGCGGTGATCGAGTCTCCGGCGAACCACGTGCTAAGGGCGAGAGCTAGCCCATAGCCGCAGACCTGTTTTGGTAACGAAATAGGCTAAAGAGCCTCTTTCCACGCTGTCTCCAACTCAATGAGTGGACCATTGTGCTCTGATGAGAGCTGTCATCCCCAGTCGGGAGACTCTCTTTTTTAAGCAAATTCTTCACTTGTGGGGCGTTCACTGTATCGTGGTCCCCATCTTGATGCAGTTTCGCCCGAAACGTCTTCGATTTCCTCGACCAGGGTGGAACTTTCACACCCTCGTTCCGCTGAGCCTTCTACTCATCTTTCTTCCCTTTCAATTCTCAGGAGGAGCGGAAGGGCCACTGCAAGAATGGTATCAAGTTCTAGGCCTTTCCCGTGGTGGGTTTTTCCAAAAAGGGCATTTCTGGGAACTGTTCACCCATCCCCTTCTGCACGGAAATCTGACTCATTGGCTCACCAATGCCTTTTTCCTCTATTACTTCGGAGGCCGCATCCACGACATCTTCGGAGAACGAGAAGTTTGGCGCACAGCAACTTGGGCAACCCTGGGCGGCGGACTCCTTCATCTCCTCTTCCAAGGCGGTTCTCCCTTAATTGGAGCATCGGGAGCTGGCATGGGGCTCTTCATCGCTCTCACAACTGTCTCGCCCGAATCGAAAATGTTTCCCCTTCCCATTCGCGCCCGCAATCTCCGTAACGGCATCATTGCAGGCACCGTCCTTTTACTTTTGATGATTCCCGGTCTTGGGATTCCCGTATTCGGAAACCTCGGCGAAGCCATTGCGATGCGCGGAGGCGAAAGTCTTTTCCAAATTGGACATGCCTGTCACCTCGGTGGTGCGATCGTCGGAGTCCTTGCGATGCGGAAATACTTTCGGAAGCCCATCACCCTCGCCCAACTCAAGCGCGAACGCGCTGCTCGCGAAGAAAACGACAACGAAGCCGCTTAAGCGTTCGCTTATCGCCCGCGATTTCCACGAGCCGAACTCGAGCTAGAGCCGTCTCTACTCCCACGACTACTTCCGCTTCTCGATACCGTTGATGAGCCTCCTCCACGAGAGCTGCGGCTAGCTTGAGAGCTTGCTGGACGATAGGACGCCATTGTTACACTCGCAGGCTGGCGGCTACCGCGATCCCCTGAACCATTCCCCCGAGAGGAAGGAGCTGGGCGTTGATTACGCTGCGGTGCGGCTTGAACTGGGCGCTGGTCGCGTTGGCTCGAGCGAGTGCTCGGACGTTGGTCCCGTGACCCATGTCCCACGTGACTCCTACGAGAAGCCTGCCCTCTCTGTGCGCTCTGATGCCCGCTGCGATAGCTGACCTGCCGGGTAGGCTGATATACTGAGCGAGAAGGATAAACACTTCGAACAGGAACTCCGTAACCATAGCTCCCATAGCGTGAAGGATAATATCCGTGTCCGCCGCTACCTGCGTGAATCGACACCGTCGAAGCCGTATATCCACGTCCATGACCCCCGCCATGAACGTAATGGTCAGCGCAGGACGATAGAAGCAGCGCTATCGCCGCCACACTCAAGGAAATTAAAATTCTCATCACCGCATTCAACGAAAGCAGCTACATTCCTATTCACCAAAGTTTCACGACGCCAACCATCGGTTGACAACTCCGCCGCAATCTCTTTGTCTACTTTCCTCATAATATGAGCAAAACCACCACCCTCGTCGTTGGAGGGGCAGGCTATATCGGGTCCCATACGGTCCGTCTTCTCGCTTCTCAGGACCGAGACGTCCTTGTTTTAGATAATTTGGTCTACGGACACCGCGATGCACTTGTTGACGATCGAGTCCGTTTTATAGAGGGGAGCCTCTCCGATCGCCCTCTCTTGGATCAGATTTTTAGCGAGAACGATATCGACGTCGTCCTTCACTTCGCAGCCTTCATCAATGTGGGCGAATCCGTCAAAGAACCGCTCAAATACTACCAAAACAACACCGCCGACCCCGTGATTCTGCTCGAGGCCATGCGCGATCACGGCGTCAAAAATTTCGTTCTTTCCTCAACAGCAGCCGTTTATGGCGAACCCGTCGAGGTCCCCATCGTTGAGAGCCACCCCCTCCAGCCCGTTAATCCTTACGGTTGGAGCAAACTCATGCTCGAGCAAATTCTCACCGATTGCGATACAGCTTGGGGGCTCAAGAGTGCCTGCCTCCGTTACTTCAATGCCTCCGGCTCTTGGGGTGATGGCCTCATCGGTGAGGCGCACGACCCCGAGACCCACCTCATCCCCGTCGTCCTCCTCGCCATTCAGGGAAGGATCGAAACCATGACCGTCTTCGGCACCGACTACGATACTCCCGACGGCACCTGTATCCGCGACTACATCCATGTTCTCGACCTCGCTGATGCGCATGCCAAAGCCCTCGACCACCTCAAAGAAGGCGGTGAATCCATCCGCTGCAACCTCGGCACAGGCCTTGGAGTCTCCGTCCGCGAGATTCTTGACGCCGCCCGTGAAGTGACCGGTAAAGAAGTTCCCGTCGTCTATGGCGACCGTCGCCTAGGTGACCCCGCCCGACTCGTCGCCGACCCCTCTCTGGCTAAGAACATCCTTGGATGGGAAGCCAAACACAAAGAAGTCAAAGACATGGTGGAATCGGCTTGGCAATGGATGACCGGCCCACGCAAAGGTCATTTCGAGAAGTAGAAGCTTCTATTCTCGAATAAAAACCCTCAGAAACTGCAATTGTAAATACATTTTCTTGCTTTTCACTGGCCAGACTCTAACTTCTCTTGCACAACCTAATTCTAATGATGAGAAAAAATCCTTACCCTTCTCCGTCGCCGCGCGGTTTCACGCTCGTCGAGCTGTTGGTCGTTGTTGGAATCATGGCCGCCATGCTCTCCGTTGCTGCCATCGGTATTCAGAATATTGACAAGGGGCAGGCGACTGTTTCCGGACTTTCTCAGACTCAGGCACTCATGGACGAGGCACGCAACCTTGCCATCGGACGCGGCACCCGAGCACGACTCTGCATCCATGCCGACCCTAGCGAAGAAGACCGCAACCTCCGTTTCCTCGTCGTCGCCTACGAAAGAATTGAGCGTAACGATGCAGGAGAAGTCGTTGATAAGACTTGGAAGGTTGAATCCCGCGGCACCTATCTTCCCAGCGGAGTCTACTTCCACCCTACCTATAGCCAACAAGCCTCCTCTCAAATCGATGGCTTGGGGACCCATGGTTCTAACGGCTCAGGAGTTAAATTTCCTGGTGATGGCAAGTCCGTCCGCCAGCCCCCCTACCATTACTACGAATTTAATTCCGAAGGACTTTGCTCCGAGTCAGGCCAGAGCGAACCAGGCGCTACTTTCGTCCTCTGCCGCGGAGTCACTGGTCCCGGCGCCAGCGAGCCACGAGTCATTGGCAACGACGTCGAAGGATTCGTCATTTGGCGTAATGGCCGCACCTCTCCCATTCGAGATACCGATGTCATCTCTGATTAATCACTCTTCAACCCTTCTTTCAAACTCATGAATAAACGCTCATCTAACGGCTTCACGCTGATGGAGACCCTTCTAGCCATCGCGGTGGTTGCGGTTCTTCTCACCACCTTCCTCGCCGTATTCGGCCCCGCTACCAATACCATCCGTCGCGCCATCAGCATCCAAGAAGCTGATCGTCTCGCCTCCGCTCTTGAGAAAGAGATGACCACCCTTCGCGAAAGCGAGCTCAACGACTACGACACCTCTTTTGACAAGGCCTTCGATTGGATCTCCAACTCGGGCTCCCTCGACTCCACCGTCGTCCTCTTCAACTATCGTGGAGATGTCTCAAGAATCACCGATGGCAAGCTCGAGCCTTACACCGAATCCGACGGGGAGCCAGGCAAAGACTACCTTGTTCAATCTGCCGTCCGCCGACTTGGTGATAGTGCTGACCTCGAAGACCTCATGGAAGCAGTCGAAGGAAAAGTCTTCATCGTCAGCATGCGACAACTCGTTCGCGACAACAACAATGGAGGCCTCGTCGCCGCTGAACTGGGCGCTCCTATCGTCGACTCATCGGGAGCCACAGCATCAGACGCCACCTCTTTCGAAGACGCCGTCATCGCCTTCCAAGCCGACTTCTATGTCCTCCCTGCCAATAGCTACCAGTATCTCAACGGACCCCTCGCTAGCGGAGGCGCAGATTTCGATAAGTCTCTAGGCAATCCTATTCACTCCCAGGCTATGACCGCTCGCCGCTAACCTCCTTTCCACACTTCTTCATGAAAACTACTTCAACAACCCAAGTGCCTCGAATCCTTAAGAAAGGATTCACTCTCGTCGAGCTGCTTGTTGCCTTGGCCGTCACTGCCATCATCGTCGCGATGCTGGTCACTATTACTGCTACCGCGCTGGATGGATACACGACTAGCCGTAACCAAGTCAAAGCAGCCCGAGAAGCCAAAGCAGCCTTCGACCAAATGTCACGCGACCTCGAATCGCTCGTCGTTCGCTCGGGCAACGAGTTCGAATGGCTCTGGGTCTCATCTGAACAAAACGCACCAGGACCCTCCGGTAGCGCTAGCCCCAACGCTTCCCGTGCCGTCTTCTTTACTGCAGCCACTGACCGTTACAATGGCGAGCTCAACACCACCCAAGACCAAGGCGGCGACGTTTCCACTGTCGGCTATCGCCTCCTCTTCCGCGATCCCGTCTCTGATACCGAAGACGAGGAATTCGCCAGCTTTATTCTTTACCGCCAACTCATCGATCCCGACGAAACCTTCGAAAGTCTTCTCGGAGAAGAAGATCTAGAGAATGCCTATCAAAGCTTCGCGAGCAATGAGTCGAGCCCCGACAATTTTGTCTGCGAGAACATCTATGAGTTCAGCCTCTCTTTCGTTGTCGAATATACTGAAAACAATGTCACCCGTACCGAGCGCGTTCTCGTTCTCAACTCAGGTGGGAGCGAATCTGTTGAAGACTTTCGGCTCACTGGAAGCGGAATCGTGGCCGACGGAGATCCTGCGACCGACTATGCCAATGGCTACATCGTAGCTGCTGATCTCTCTCTCACCGTAATCAACGACTCCGCTCTCGAAGCCCTCCGTAATGGCAACCTCAGCCAATCCGCCAAAGAAACATTGATGGAGAGGAACAGCTACAACTTCGCCAAGACCATCCTCCTACCACAGCCCTAGGTGGCTCGTGCTGGGGGTTAAAGTGCCCCCCTCCTGAGGGGAATCTATCGCTTCATCCTCCTCTACTGCGAATTTTCATTTTTGGGTTTTTGATCCGAAGTTTTTTAGGCATGTCTCTGTCGTAATGCTTCCTTGGTTTGCTGATGGTCAGTTTCCTCTCTTTCTAGCGCCTATGGCGGGGGTCACGGATGTGACATTCCGGACCATTTGCAAGGAGCTGGGAGCGGATGTCATGGTCACCGAGTTTGTCTCCGCAGAAGGCATCATGCAGGCGGACCATCGCACCCGAAAGTATACCGAATTTACCGACGGACAAAGACCCGTGGGAGTCCAACTCTTTGGAGCAGATGGAGCCCGTATGGGCGAGGCTGCCAATAAGATTATTGATTGGAAACGCCCGGACTTTATCGACATCAACTTTGGATGCCCGGTGAGTAAAGTAGTCTCAAAAAACGGCGGTTCGTCCTTGTTAAAGGACTGTCCCCTCTTAGCGGCCACCGCTCGCGGAATTGTGAAGGCAGTGAATGGAGCAGTGCCCGTCACCGCAAAAATTCGAGTCGGCTGGGATATGGATACCATAAACGCAGAGGAAGTATGTGGCATTCTAGAATCCGAAGGCATTGCGAGTATCGCGATTCATGGCCGGACTAGATCGCAGGGCTATTCAGGCGAAGCCAACTGGAAGGTCATTGATAGCGCAGCCCGATCGGTAGACATTCCAGTGATCGGAAATGGTGATATAACGAGTGGAGAAATTTTGGCTCGTCGTAAGGAGGAAACAGCGGTCTCCGGCGTGATGATCGGCAGAGCCGCGATGCAGAATCCGTGGATCTTTCGAGAGGCAAAGCACTACCTAGAGACGGGAGTAACCTTGCCGCCTCTCTCAGTAGAGGAGCGCTGGCCACTGATTCTGCGGCACTGCCGACTCGCCACCGAATCAGATCGATATGGCGATGAACGGCACACCATCATGGCCATGCGCTCACGCTTGATGGCCTATTCAAAAGGGTTCAAGGGTTCAAAGGCGCTCAGAAGAGCCTTATCGCAGGTAGAGTCCGTAGCCGAACTAGAAGACTTAGCCGATAAACACCTCTCTTGTTTGGCACGAGGAGAAATCTTTGTGGAACAGGTCTAAACCCTTCTTTAGCAACAAGATCAATATTCGCCAAAGAATACGTTCCGTTCCCAAATCACCCTCAGTTTTTGGGGAGGGAAAGCTCCAGAACTATAGGGCCATGGTCAGAAAGTTCGCGAGGAATGTTAGGAATCATCTTCGCTTCGGCAGGCAGGAAACCGGTGGTCATAAAGTAGTCAAAAGTAGTGGGTTGAAAGCGGCGTTTCTCGGGGTCGGGATCGCTTAGCCAGGTGGCCCGCTCTTGTTTATTAGTCTCCGTCCAAGTATTGTAAAACCCTGCCGCTTCGAGGTCTTGAACAACCGTGCAGCGAGGAAACTGTCCATCATGATTAGTGTTGAAATCTCCTCCCACAACCCAACCGACGATTTTCTCGGTCGCAAATCTCTTCTCCATCTCCTTTTTATGCGCAACGATTTGTTTTACCGATTCTTTTCGAGTCTTTGCTACATCGCGCTCACCCTTAGGAGTATCACTTCCTCCATTGCTCTTTAAGTGAACGCAGTAGAACATCATCAATCCTCCTGAGGGATGCTCGAGGGCGGCAAAAGCGAAGCCACGACGAAGGTTAGGGAGCCGAGAGCTGGGTTTGAACGCCTCGAACCACGCTGAATGAGCCTCAAGCTTCGAAGCAATGGCACATTGTTGAAGGCCAACTCGGTCGCTATCGGGTTGGAGAAATTGGCTGAAGACATGCACCTTCATCCCCGGAACACTCGATACAAGTTCATCAAAGGCGGCGGCATCGGTAACTTCCTGAGCAAGCAAGATGTCAGCTCCCATTTTAGGGAGCACACTCTTACAACCTTCGAGTTGAGCGGTCTGCTCAGCTTCGCTAGCGTTTGGACGACCGCCGGGAAACCATTCGATGTTCCAAGAGACAGCCGATATAGGTTCAGCCGGTGAAAGGGAACAAAGGCCAAGGAGAGCTAAGGCAGCGAGTAGGGAGGGCTTCATGTTTAGGTTCTGGAGAAAAATTCTGAGGTGCTGGAAGGATGTTTGATAAACTCGGGCTCCCTTAACTTTTGATTTCTAGGAGAGATCGCAAATACGATATTTCTTATTTAGTATTCGTAATATTCCTCTTTCTTCTCCCGAGTCACCGGCGATTGGAGACGGATACCATCATCAGCAATCATATACCCGCCAACAGCTCCGACAGCGAGAGGAACACACGAAGAAAGGAGGCCAACAGTCGTCAGTAACGCGAAGGTAAAAAGAAAAGTTCGGTCGATCTTCATCATCTTATTTCCAGATTAACTAGAATTTAACCCACTCTTCCAACCAATCAAAAGCCCGATTGTAAGACTTGGACTGTAGCTATCGGCGGCTGTACCGACTCTTCACAGGAATGGGAACAGTCTTACGAGCGTCTCGAAATTTCAAGAAAGCCCCGTATAATCCTGCTGACGCAGCTAGAGCGACTAAAGCAACTACCCCAAAAGGCCAGTCATCACCGTGCGTGTGTCCTGGAGGGCCGGGATGAGCCGAAGCGACCGCGACCAAACTCGCGTTCAACGCAATTACCCATCCTGTCGTTTTAGTTTTCAAGTTCATCTTCAACGTAATCTCACACGGGGATCGGGAATCGACAACCTCATTTCTTCAGAAATCGTCTCCCGTAGCCTCTCAAAGAGGGTTCTCAGCAGCACGCTGCGTGCCGTCACCATTCTCAAGACCACCACCTCAGGGGAGAGACGCGAGAAACCTACCTTTATCTCATTGTCACTCAGCGCCTCCATTTCCTCTAAAAAATCACCCTCTCCACCCACGATCCAAAGACCGCCATAGAAGCAGTTCTCCCACTCTTCCACCGCCAACGGCCAAGCTCCCTTCTCAGGCTCCAAGTTCATTCGCTCGCGCGCCACCAGTTGCCCCCCCACCCGCAGCTCAAACTCGGTGGTCAGCTTCCGAAAAGCCTGACTCTCCCCGTGCGCCACCCGACCAGGTGCCAACATATCACCAAAGACCAACACCCCATCCCTCGCCACATCCAGCCGCGTGATTTGGTGCACCTCGCTTCCACCCTGCGGCATCACCCACTCGGGCCAATACTCCAACCAAGCTCTCTTCCCCACCGAGAACTCCTGCACAATCGTGGCCTCTTGTCCCGCCATGGCATGGAAGCGCGTCGCACTCGGCGTCACCAAAGCCACTTTCGCCCCTTCTTCCACAGCCACCTTCATCTGCAACCGATCTCCAGCAAACACCCCCGCCGTCGGATTCACCAACTGCAAGTTCAAGACCTCACCATCCCAATACGGTTTCCCAACATGGCACAATCCACCCGCCCGCCGCTTCCGCAACACCGTCACCGCTCGTTGGTCGTCCTGATCAAAGACGAGCTCGATCTCACTCTCAAGATGACCCGACATCTGTAAACAACACCTCCCGATCAAACCACGCCATCAGCTCATCCCGCTGCTCACCCGTCTTCAAATCCGTAAAAAGAAAAGGTCGGTCCCCACGCTTGCTCAAACAATCCGACTTCATGCGATCAACATCAGCGCCCACATAGGGAGCCAGTGTCACCTTATTCACCAACAAGAGATCGGATCCCGCAATGGCCGGCCCCCCCTTACGCGGAATGTCATCCCCCTCGGTGACATCAATCACGTAAATGAACACATCCACCAACTCCGGCGAAAAGGTCGCCGTCAAATTATCCCCACCACTCTCAATCAAAATCAGTTCCAACCCGTCCAACCTCGCTTCCAAAGTCTCCACCGCATCAAGATTCATCGAAATATCATCTCGAATCGCGGTATGCGGACAGCCACCTGTCTCCACCCCCACAATTCGGTCCGCTGGCAAAGCCTGCGCCTCCGTCAACATTCGCGCATCTTCCCGCGTGTAAATATCATTCGTGATCACCGCCATATTTCGCGTCGCGCCGTAGTGCCGACACAGCTCCAAACACAGCGTCGATTTTCCCGAACCAACCGGACCACCAATCCCAACTCTGATTGCCTTCTTACTCATGATAAAAATAATCGCGCCTCCACTCGCTCATGGCCCGAACTCGCGCAGTCCCAGATCGGATTAAAGGTTCCCAACTCCGAATCTTTCACAGCCAAAGCCTCCTCGCCCAGCGCCCGCGCTTCCCCCAATACCTCAAACAACAACCTTTGCGTGGCCATCGGGCCCACAGGCAGCAATTTCAATGCCGCTTGCATCAAAGCCGAATAAGTCTGGTAACACACCACCATCAACCCCGCCTCCAACGGAACCTCACGCTTCGCAAAAATCACTCCCGCCACTGGGGCCATCTGAAAACTCGCGAACCACCCCCGTGCCGCCTTCGCTTCTTCCTCCGCCCACGTGCGCTCAAACAACTTCCACTGCTGTCGCCCCACCTTTGCGCCAGCCTCTCGTAACTCTCCGGTAGGACGCATCGCCCACGCCCACGCATCCCATTTCTTTACCTCATCCGCTTTGTTTTCAATTGCCGCACGGTAAGCCCTCGCCACCAACGGCAACTCCACGCTCCGCAACGACTCCCGCACATCCCTTTCCAAAAAGCGCCTCAAGCTCTCCTCATCAGAGACCTCCCCCGCCTGAACCATTCCCTCCAGCCCAAAGGAATGCGCATACCCACCCACCGGTGACGCCGTGTCCGAGAACGTCAGCACCAAACCCAGCCAGTCGTAATCTTCCTTGCTCATTCTTCAATGGGTATGCTCCGAGTGCGGGCGACAATTCAACACATCCTCTCTCATCGTATAGCCAATCCCAATTCGCTCCAACGAATCCGTGAGGGTGGGAAAACTCTCTAACAAAATCTCCTTCTCCCGCACCTCAATCGGCAAATGCCGGTTCCCCAGATACCAACCAATCTTCGCGGCCATCGATTGCTCTTCAGGCATCGTAATCGCCACCACCTCTTCCGGCATTTGCGCAATCCGAAACGAGCGCCCTCCACCCAGCAGAACATTCCCATTTTGAGCCGCCTTCTCAAGCGCCACCGCCACCACTGTCCCATCCTCTGCCGTACTCCGCCAACGCCGAGTCCACAGCGTAATTCGAGCCACAGGCAACGCCACCGCATCAGGGCAGTCCTCCTCCGAAACTTGGTCCAGTAAGATCGCTTTTGACATTGTTAGAAAAGAAAATACCTCTGCCCCAAGGGCACCTCGTCCAAAGGCTCACAAGTGAGAACCTCTCCATCCGCCTTCACGGTATAACTCTCCGGATCAATCTCGATCTCAGGACAACTCTCATTGAACAACATATCCCCCTTGGTCACTGAACGCGTCTCCTTCACCGCCACCAAACGCTTCGACACCTCCAGCTCTTTCTCTAATCCCGCATCCAGTGACGCCTGACTCACAAAGGTCACGCACGTGCTCGCTCGCGCCTTACCCGCCGCCCCAAACATAGGACGATAGAAGGTCGGCTGCGGCGTGGGAATAGACGCATTCGGATCGCCCATATTGGCCATCGCAATCATCCCTCCCTTCAAAATCAACTCCGGCTTCACCCCGAAGAAAGCCGGCTTCCACAACACCATATCTGCCAATTTGCCCACCATCAACGAGCCCACCTCCCCGCCCATGCCATGCGTCAGCGCTGGGTTGATGGTATACTTGGCCACATACCGCAGCACCCGAAAGTTATCCGCCGCCCCGTGCTCACCCGACTCATCCGCCAACGCTCCAAACTGCACCTTCATCTTATGAGCCGTCTGCCACGTGCGCATCACCACCTCTCCTACCCGACCCATGGCCTGACTATCAGACGCGATCATTGAGATCGCCCCCTTATCATGCAGCAAGTCCTCCGCCGCGATAGTCTGCGGGCGAATGCGAGACTCCGCAAAGGCCACATCTTCCGGAATCTTAGAGTCCAAATGATGGCACACCATCAACATATCGAGATGCTCATCCAGCGTATTGACCGTAAAGGGTCGCGTCGGATTCGTCGAAGACGGCAGCACATTCGCAAAGGAACACACCTTCATAATATCTGGCGCATGACCTCCGCCAGCACCCTCCGAGTGATAAGTATGAATCGTTCTATCCCCGATGGCAGCGATGGTGTCTTCCACAAAGCCCGACTCATTCAAAGTATCGGTATGAATCGCCACCTGCACATCCAACTCATCCGCCACCGACAAACAGACATCAATCGCCGCCGGAGTCGTCCCCCAGTCTTCGTGCAACTTGAGCCCAATCGCCCCTGCCAAGATTTGCTCACGCAAAGGCTCAGGCGTCGCACAATTCCCTTTACCTAAAAAACCTAAGTTCATGGCATACTCGTCTGCCGCCTCAATCATCCGGTGAATATTCCACTTCCCAGGCGTGCAAGTGGTCGCATTCGTCCCCGTCGCCGGACCAGTGCCACCGCCCAACATCGTCGTCACTCCACTCGCCAAGGCCTCATCAATTTGCTGCGGACAAATAAAGTGAATGTGCGCATCAATCCCGCCCGCCGTTAAGATCGCACCCTCACCCGCCAGCGCTTCCGTGCCCGCCCCGATAATCATAGGGTCCAACTTCCCCGTCGCCGGATCCGCAATCAGGGAACCAATGCCATCCTGAATCCCCGGATTCCCGGCATGCCCAACCCCCACAATCCGTCCTCCACGAACCCCTAGGTCCGCCTTTATCACGCCCAACTCGGCATCAATGATCGTCGCATTGGTCACCACCAAATCAAGACACTCCGCATCCAGCGCCGTCGAAGACTGCCCCATGCCATCGCGAATGACCTTACCTCCGCCAAACTTCACCTCATTGCCATAGCCCCCCGCCTCCGCAATCAAATCGCGCTCCACCTCAATGAAAAGCTCCGTATCCCCCAACCGCAGTTGGTCCCCAACCGTCGGTCCATAGTGCTCAGCGTATGCCTGTCGTGATATTTCCAGTGCCATCTTTTTCTTTCTAGAGCCTAAAGCGCCCCGTTAATTTTACCGTTCAATCCCCACACCACCCGCTCCCCAGCGAGGGCGACCAGGGACACTTCTTTCTCATCGCCAGGCTCAAACCTCACTGCCGTCCCAGCTGCGATATTCAACCGAAATCCACGAGCTGCTTCGCGGTCAAAGGAGAGCGAGGAGTTCACTTCATAAAAATGAAAATGACTACCCACCTGAATGGGGCGATCCCCCGTATTGGCGACCGATATCAAGAAAGTATCAAGACCCTCATTCGCAACATGAGGCCCACCTTTTTTTACAATCAATTCTCCCGGGGTCATCTCGCTTATTGAATAGGGTGATGCACCGTCACCAGCTTCGTTCCATCAGGAAAAGTCGCCTCAACCTGCACTTCATGAATCATCTCCGCCACTCCGTCCATCACGTCGTCACGCCTGAGAATACGAGTCCCCTCATCCATCAACTCCGCAACGGACTTGCCGTCCCGGGCTCCTTCGAACACCTCATAGGTAATGATGGCAACAGCCTCAGGATAATTCAGCTTCAGACCGCGACTTTGTCGACGACGCGCTAAATCAGCCGCGACCACGACCATCAATTTTTCACGTTCTCGGGGGGTCAGGTGCATTGGTTTAAGAAGGAAGAGTGCAATATTTCATAGTGGAATGGGAACTCTGAATTTACATCTCATTAGCCCATGACCGAAGCCATAACGAATCAGCGAAACCGTAACCCATGGAAAATCACGCACGAGATGTGCCAGCTGGCCTTTGATCTGAGCACTTCTCTTCGTCTCAACAAGATCTAACGATGCGCTCGTTTTACTTTCGAAATCCAAACTATTTTTGTGTGTTTTCCTATTGCCACCCCCCCCGATCGTTTGTGATCATCCTTAGTGAAAGAAAAAGGATTGGTCTTCTCTTTCTTTCGTTAAAAACCCAAATCCGCAGGTAATCTTCCGGCGTCATCACCCGATTGTGATGGCGCTGGAAGATTCCTCATTTTAAGGGCTAGGCTGAACTCATACCAAGTCGCCAATCGACCCAAAGCCCGGCTCAAAAAGGCGACGATACATCCGCGCCGCCGAACCATCGGTCATCCCAGCCAACAAATCGCAAACCAACCGCGCCCTCGCGTCCTCGTTGGGAGCCGCTGCAATCTCCTCTTCGTCCAAAGGACGCAAAATCTGAAACGGCTGACCGTCAATAGACTCCCCTCGCACGTACCGCGCCTCTAACAACTCCCAAAGCTTACGCAGAATATAACTCCCCTTATGCTCCAGCTGCTTCAGCTCCGGCGACAGAAAGACGACTTCAAAAGCCAGCTTCTTGAAGAGGGCACTCTCCTCCCTCACCTCGTCGGTCGTTGCTACTCCAAAACGATAGCGGTTGGTCTCCGCGCTCATGAAGTTTGTGCACTCCACGAGGCTCGACGCCTTGATGTAATTTCCAATCCGCATTCCTGCAAAAGAGTCCACCCGCCCGCGCCGCATCGCCCGCTTCAAGTCACCCAGCGGTGTCTGCTCTCCCGCTTCAAGCCCATTCTTCTCAGCCCAAGCCTCCAGCTTCTCCACCGTCAAAAATCCCGCCCGCGCCGCATCCGCTAGGTCGTTCAACGAATAGGCGGTATCATCCGCCCAATCCATAATCGCACATTCAATCGACTTAAAGTTGTTCCGCTCTTTGCCCGCTGTCAGCTCCAGAGGGAAGTCACGCCCACCCATCACAAAATCAAGATAGTGGCATTGCTGATCATAGACGAAGTGATGCTCGGGTCGCTTGTTGCCATCGCTCATTTCACTCCAAAGCGACTTATACTTCAATACCCCATCGAGAAAGGCCCGCGAAGGATCCATCCCCTGCCTCTTCTCGCTAAAGATACGCTCGGTGAGCAAGCGCAACGTCTGCGCATTACCCTCGAACCCTCCATGATTTTGCATGAAGTGATTGAGCGAACGCTCTCCCGCATGCCCAAACGGCGGATGTCCCAGATCATGAGAAAGACAAACCGCCTCCACCAAATCCGCATCGACATAGAAGTTGTCAGTGAACACGTCGCTCGACTTCTGCAACCAATCGCAAATCCCCCGCCCAATCTGCGCCACCTCCAACGAGTGAGTCAGCCGCGTGCGGTAAAAATCATACTCCCCACTCCAAAAAACCTGCGTCTTGCTCTGCAAAGAACGAAAGGTCGGGGTGTGGAGCACGCGATCACGATCAATTTGGAAGGTGCTGCGATAATCCTCCCCTGCCGGCTTCCCCGACAGGCGCTCCCGATCAAACTCGCGATAGAACTCGTTCTTCAAGCCCCCAACTTGCCTCCTCAAAGCCTCTCTGAAAACCCTTCTTTCCGTCGAAATCCCCTCTTTCAGGATTGGACGCGAAGCCCAAGACATCGGATGCTCTGCTCATGAAGCTCGCCCTCACCATCGGAGACCCTGCCGGCATTGGCCCGGAACTTGCCCTGCGAGTTCTCTCCCAACCCCTTGCTGGCACCACCCCAATCCTCATAGGAAGTGCCGAACTCTTGCGCCGAGTCGCCGCCGCCACCGGAATCTCCCTCACCGCTCCCATTCTCAATAAAGAAGAGTTCTTGGCAGAGCCTCCTACGGTTCCAGCCATTCTCGACCTTCCTGTGGAAGGCCTCCCCGAGCTACAGCCTGGCTTGCCTACCGCTCTCTCCGGCCAAGCCGCCTACCACTGGTTTACCCAAGCCATTGACCTCACCATCGCAGGAAAGTTCGACGCCATCGTTACCTGCCCCCTTTCCAAAGAAGCCCTCCACATGGGCGGCCACCTTTATGATGGCCACACCGAGATCCTCACTGAACGCTCCGGTACTGCCGAACACGCCATGATGCTCTCCGCACCCGAAGTGACCGCTACCCTCGTCACTACCCACATGGCTGTCGCTCAAGTAGCCACTTCTCTCACCACTGAACGGATTTGCGAAGTCACCCGCCTCACCGCAGCCGCCCTTCCTCTCTGGAAAAACTCCCACAAGCCACCCCGCCTCGCCATCCTTGGCCTTAATCCCCATGCTGGCGAAAACGGGCTCTTTGGCGACGAGGAAGCCCGCATCATCCAACCCGCCATCGATATTCTTCGTGCCGAAGGCCTCGACCTCATCGGCCCTCTCTCCGCCGATACCGCCTTCATCCCAGCTCTTCGCAAAGACATCGATGGTTACATCGCCATGTATCATGACCAAGGCCTTATCCCCTTGAAGACCCTCGCCTTCGACGAAGCCGTCAACATCACTCTCGGCCTCCCTTTCATCCGCACCTCCGTCGACCACGGCACCGCCTACAATCTTGCATGGCAAGGCACCGCTCAGGTCACTTCCCTCTACGCCGCCTGCGAAGCCGCCTTGAGATTAGCAGAAAAGAAATAGCCCGACTCCTCGGAACAGCTACTCCTCATGCTCTTCAGGAGCGAGAGAAAGAATCGCGTCTACCATCTGGCTGAGCTGTTCGCGATTGTATTGAGGATTGGGAGGCATTGGAATTTCTCCCCAGACTCCCACTCCTCCTTCGCGGATTTTCTTCGCGAGAAGTTTACCAGCATTTTTATCGCCCCGATATTTCGTCGCTACATCGAGATAGGTCGGTCCAATCGACTTCTCTTGCGTTTGATGACAGGACAAACAAATCGCCTCACCTAAAAGAGCGTAGCCTGGATGCTTGGGAGAGATTCCTTCCAGTCGTGAGTCAGCTTCGGCGAGAGTGGGCTCCTGCTTTTCTTCCGTGAAAGTGACTCTCTTAAGTTTACCATCAGAGCCATCATACCAACCCTTACTATATTCCAAAACATACATTGAGCCGTCTGGACCAAACTCAACATCGGAAGGGTGAATAAATTTCTTACCATGCAGCCAGTCTTTCTTCCAAAGAAGATTCCCGCTGGAATCAATTTTACTGAGCTGCATAAACCCAGTGTTCCAATCGTAGGTCACAAGGCAGCTATCAAGACTCTTTGGTAACTTACTTTGGCTGTTGGGAAAATCATCGTAGTGATAGACTGGCCCCGCGCAGTAGCAAGAGCGATTCTCAAACCAGAAGGGCTCGCGTGCGGGAGGAAGAGTTTTCAGTCCAGTATTGAGTCGTGATTCATTGACTGGTTTGTCCGGGTCAAACTTGTCACCGACTTCCTTGGTCTCGAAGTCATAACGGGCGTAGGCCTGATTATCACCCACAAAGTAGGGCCAGCCATAGTAGCCTGCCGTCTGCGCTTGATTGATTTCACAATAACCGCGAGGTCCCCGTGAGGAGTCCTTGTTAGAGTCAGGTCCGACATCACCCCAATAGAGAGTGTTGGTCTTGGAATCGATGCCGATACGCCAAGGGTTCCGACAACCCATCACAAAAATCTCGGGACGAGTCTTCTTCTCTCCAACCGGAAACAGATTCCCTTTAGGAATGGTATAAGTGCCATCAGGTTTTGGGGTGATCCGAAGAATTTTTCCACGTAGGTCGTTCGTGTTTCCGGCACTCCGTTGCGAATTAATGTATTCTTTATCCTTCCGCTCATCGAGAGGAGCAAACTTATCAGATGCAAAGGGGTTGGTATTGTCTCCCGTAGAAAGGAAAAGATTCCCCTCAGTGTCGAAGGCCAAAGACCCTCCCTCGTGGCAGACGCCCTCTTCTCGGCTTTGGGGAATACTCAGAAGAATTTTTTCATCCCCGAGTTTTCCCGCTTTAAAGGTGAAACGGGCCAAGCGGTGTTCTTCCTTTCTTTCAGCAGAGTAGTAGCAATAAATCCACCCATTCTTCATGAAATTCGGGTCCGCAGTGATCCCAAGCAAACCTGTCTCGCGCGAGACCCACTTCCCTTTCTTCTTCTCCCTCACCGCGACATCAAACTCCTTCACCACCACGGTCTCCCCGCTCTCGGGCTGATACCATTTCAACGCTCCTGTCCGCTCCGCGATAAAGACATCACCCGTCGGCAACACCGCAATCTCCATCGCATCCCCCAATCCCTCCGAAAGAGTTTCCACCACAAAATAATCATCACTCGGGATTTCGGCCGCATTCGCTGCAAACAAAGAGATTCCACCACTAATGGCGAAAGTCAGAAAAGGTCTCATCATCAGCTGAAAAATGGACCCTTTGACTCGAAAAGACAAACGGAATCAAAAACTTGCGGAATCTCGCCAATCGAAAATTTCTTCCCTTAGACGAAACCTTTCCCTTTGATAATCCGTAACCCTTTTCTTCTTATGATTCGAACCACCCTCTTTCTTCTCCTGGGCACCCTCCTAATAGCGGCCGCCGAGCGCCCCAATATTCTCTGGCTCACCTCCGAAGACAACGACAAGCAATGGCTCGGCTGCTACGGAAACGAACAAGCAAAGACACCCAACATCGACTCTCTCGCGGCCCGCTCGGTCCGATTCGACAACTTCTTCTCCAACGCCCCCGTCTGCGCCGTTGCCCGCTCCACCATCCTCACCGGTATTTACGCACCCAGCCAAGGCTCCCAGCACATGCGTAGCCGCCACCCCATCCCCGCTGCCAACAAACCCTACGTCACCTACCTCCGCGAAGCAGGCTACTACTGCACCAACGCCTCAAAGACCGATTTCAACTTCGAGATCAACGACAAGAAGGTCTGGGACGAATGCGACTCCAAAGCTCACTACAAGAACCGTGCCGAAGGCCAACCCTTCTTCGCCGTCTTCAACTTCACCGAGTCCCACGAAAGCTCTCTGTTCGAAAAAAACATCACCGGTCGACGCGAAAAAGGCCTCATTCCGCAACAACCCCGCGTCTCCCCTGCTGACGTCTTCCTCCGCCCCTATCTGCCTGATCTTCCCGAAGTCCGCGAAGACATCGCCACCTACTACGACATGATCACCCTCATGGACGGGCGCATTGGCAAGGCCCTCGCCGAGCTAGCAGAACAAGGACTCGCCGACGACACCATCGTCTTCTATTACGCCGACCATGGTGGCATCACCCCTCGCGGCAAGCGCTACCTTGAGGACACCGGTGTCAACGTGCCCCTCCTCGTCCATATCCCAGAAAAGTGGAAAGCACTTTCCTCCTTTCCTCAGATTGGCGTAAGCGATGAAACCACTGCCTTCGTCGACCTCGCTCCCACATTACTCTCCATCCTTGGCATGCCCAAACCCGAGCAAATGCAAGGGCGCGCCTTCCTCGGGAGCCATCGCGAAGAGCCCACCGAAGACAACTACGTCTTCCTCTTCGCCGACCGCTTTGACGAAATCTACGGCATGCGACGGGGCCTCACCGACGGGCGCTGGAAATACACTCGCCGCTTCACCCCCCACTATGCCGCTGCTCCCTACAGCTACTATCAGTTCGGCCAAAAAGCTTGGGTCGCTTGGCAAAAAGCCTGGCAAGAAGGCTCCCTCGACTCGCGCTTCAGCCAAATTTGGGAAAAAAACCAAATCGTAGAGGAGCTCTTCGACACCCAAGCCGATCCCTGGGAAGTCACCAACCTCGCCAGCGACTCCTCCCATGCCGCACAGCTCGAGAGAATGCGCAACGCACTCAAATCTCAAATGGTAACAATTCGCGACACTGGAATCATCCCCGAGCCCATGTTCGCTGAGCTCGCGCCCAAAACACCCATCGCCAGGTATGCCAAAAAGCGCGCCAACGACTGGCCCGCTCTTGTCGACCTCGCCTTCACAGCCTCCGATCGTAATCCAGATCACCTCCCCACCTTCATTGAGAAACTCTCCTCTGAGGACCCCATCGAACGCTATTGGGCTCTGCAAGGCTGCCTCATTTTGGGCGAAAAATCCCAACCTGCCGCCGATACCATTGCCAAGCTCCTCGAAGACAAGAACGCCGTTAACCGTGCCTCTGCCGCTCAAACCCTCATCACCCTCGGACACCCAGAAGGCGCTTTTGACCTTCTCCTGAAAGAACTCTCCGATGGGAGCAACGAATACGCCCAGCAAAACGTGGTCAACATCTACACCCAACTCGACAAACTGGATCGAATTCCCGACGAATGGGTGAAGAAGATAAGCGGACCTGCCCCAAAGGGCTACAGCGGTGCCTACGTCAAACGACTCGCCAACAAGCTCGCAGAAGAACGAGGCCTCTAGAAAAACAGCCCCTTGCGCCTTCGTAAAAAGGCACGATAGTCATCGCCATGGAAGAACTGGACGAAATTCAAACCGTAACTCCCGGCATCGGCACCGACGAGAAACCCTCGGGCGCCTTCTTGCCCTATCCCACGTCCACCCTTTCCCCTGCTATCGTTCCCAACGACTTGACCTCCTTCAAGTCGAGGGGCGTCTCCCAAGTTGAACGCGACCTCCAACAAAAGCTGGTCGAAATTCGCGAAGAATACATCTCCGCCATCACCCACTTCAACTGGAACAAGCTCGCCTACGAAGCCGACATCAACTTCGAGCCCGTCGTCGGCCAAGAGTATTTCCTCTACCACGCTCGCGGCCGTAATCTCCTCTCCATGATCTCACCTGATCAGTGGTTTCAGAAACACCTCGCTAGCCTCCGACTTAACGTCGACCGCCAATTCGAACTCACTGCAGTGGGCGAAGGCGTCGACGAACAAGAGCTTTTCGGCAGCTCCGAAGTCGCACAGTAGGAGTGACGACTTCAGTCGTCATCAATCGACATCAGCCACTCTCCCCACAGCAAATCCATTCCGGCCTTTGCTCACTTTGCCGCCTTATGCGAGCCCCGCTTCTGCGGCGGTTCAAAAAATCACAGAACTTGAGCTGCCTTTCTCCTCGTCTCCTGTTTAAGAAGCCGAGCCACAGCTAACGGCTCTAGCAAAGCCGGACCATATCCTTCGCAAACTGCTTCCACAGAAAGAAGAGACCCTTCATCGAGTAGCGAAAGTGCTTTCCATCCTCTGTTGGTTCAATAATCCCGTGCTCTAGATTGTGATCAATCTGAAGCTGCATTTCACCCTCAATATCCGATTCTAATAAATCCGGATCTGGCAATGCGAGCGACTCCGTAGTCACCTTCAACTTCTTCAAGTAGCGCTGATGATCCTCCAGCATTTGATGGAAGCAATTGCGTTCACAAGGAACGTGTTTCCACGAATACCCCGGTGGATTCTTTAACGTCGGAGAGAACGGAAAATTTGTCGTCCGATAAACCCGCCCGTCTTCTCCTCGTGACGTGATTGAAATAAACGCAAAAGCCACATTGTCCTGCTCGCAAAGACACACCGTCGCCACCGCACGCTCCTCCGGATTCCAGTGCATCCGGAAGTGCTGCTCCATCCCAGCCCAATGCCAAGCCGCGTCACCCACATGCTCAAAGTGCGCATCCGACATCGCCACCAGGGCACGCGACGCATTCGGGAAAAACTCCTCCTCGGGAGGCTCACGATGCTGCAAGCGATTCTCCATTGGCAACCGCACCTTCCGCACCCGCGTCAAAAGCTCGATCCAAGGCAGAAAAAACCAAGCCACCACCGCCAGCATCCCACACCACATACAATGGGTCAGAAAGTAAAGCGCGAGAAACGAAGCTGCTAAGAAAAGAAAGGCCCCCAACTTCCGGCTCCAATTTTTTCGACACGAACGGAAAGCAGCCGCAAAGACCAACAAACCAACCACTATTAACGCTTCACGTGCCATATTCCTTCGCTTCGCTGCCTCAATACAGCTTCTACTAGAAATGCAGCCGAAAGACTCTCCCGTCTAGGAAGGATTTGATAAATCTCGTATTTCCAAAAGAGTCGAAAAAACGAAAAGTGATGTCCGCAATCCTCTCTAGCGAGGTGTTACATCACGTATTCCATGGCAAACAGCGACCTCAACCTTCTCCGAGACTTCGTACAAAGACACGACGAAGACGCCTTCCACGCCCTCACTCGGCGCTACCTTGGGCTCATCTTCCACGTCGCCTATCGCCAAACCAACAACCGATCTCTTTCCCAAGACATCTCCCAAAGCGTCCTCCTCGCCCTCTCCAAAAAGGCCCCCCTTCTCCTCAAGAAATCGCAAGACCTCGCCCCTTGGCTCCATCGAACAACTCTTTACGAATCCACCAAAGCGATGCGCTCCGAACAATCCCAACAGCGGCGAAAGGACGGCCTCGCCCAAAAAATCGATACCGAGGACTCCTCCCAAGCTGCTGCCTGGAAAGAAGCCCTCCCTCACCTCGACGAAGCCCTCAACAAACTTCCCGAAAGCGACCGTCGCGTCCTCATCCTCCATTTCTTCGAAGAAAAAACTTTCCCCAACATCGCGCAGACTGTTGGCAAGTCCCCCGCCGCCGCCCAAAAGCAGTCCCGCCGCGCCCTCGAAAAGCTCGCCCAAATTCTCAAGCGCAAAGGTGTCGTCATCAGCTCCGTCGCACTCGCCTCTTGCCTCAGCTCCGAACTCGCCAAAGCCGCCCCACCCAACCTCCTCAAAACCCTTTGCACCATCACCCTCACCACCAGCTCACCCCTTCTCGCGAGTCTCCTCGGAACAAAAGGCCCCCAAATCCTTGCCCTCGTAGCGGGCGGTTCTCTTGTCACCCTCTTGGGTGCGCGCCAAGTAGAAATCAGCGAGAAGAAGCATCAAAACCAAGAACTCAGGAACCAACTCGCCCAACCCCCCCTCAAAAGCAACCGACCTCTCCGCAAGTCCAACTCCCTTGATAGCGGTTCTTTCCAACCCGATGCCAAGTTACTGGCAGAAGCCTACTATCAAGCTCAAATTACGAATATGGGATCAACCAAAACAGCGCTGTTGGATTACCTCGCATCCTTAGATGAAGACGCTCTTGCCGATATCCTTGCTAAATCGACTTCCGCGCTCTTGCCCCGCAAGCAGCAAAGAGAGGGGTCTTATGTGTACGTGTTGATCAAGTTCCTTGCTAGGAAGAATCCTGAGCGAGCGGTGCAGATAGTCTTCGAATCCTATAAACGTGATCGAAGCCAAGATTTCCGAGACAGGTTGTTTGGCGCTTTTCAGCTTTGGTATAACAATCCCAAGACTTCTGCCGCTGCTCGTCTTTGGTTGCAAGAGCAGGAGAGCCGGATCGTTGGAACAGCCGCAGACGACATCATTTTTAATCGGTTTCGATCAACAGTATTGACTGATCTCATCAAAAAGAATGACCCCGCTACCGAAGACTACCTCCACACCTTCAACGCAAGCAATCAATGTCAGATTCTCACGGAGGCTTGCCAAAAATATTCCAGAAACTATCGCAAAAAGGACGCTGAGGTCATGATGCAACTCTGCCAGCATCTCGATGTCACCAATCGTAGACGGGTGCTTAGGGAACTCATTGGAAGAAATGCTCTGAAGCACCCGCTCCAATGGCTGGAAGACCTTCAAGAATGTTCTCCTCTTCTCGAACACGATCGTGATTTTCTTCTGTTGGAAAGCGCGAAAAAGTACGTTTTTGTATACTCCGACAAAGGGGAGAGAATCGCAGAACTTCATCAATGGCTGCATGAGAAGGACCCCACTCGAAGTAATGAAAGGCTCGCCGAGGCCTTAATACAACGTTCTGAAACTGGTCTGAGAGCCGCAACTGCTTTCTCTCAAAAATCCTCTCAAGACGGCTGGATAATTTCTTACCTGAGCCAGGAAAAAATCCCCGACTTCTTCCAAAAAGAAAGAAACCACCAGCAGTTACGGTCTTTAGCGGAGAAAATTTTGGACCCTCTAAAACGCGACCAGATCATCAATCATCTTGCCCTCGAAAATTAAGCCATCGTTCGCCACATGAAATTTAAAATCACCTTGCTCACAACCGCTATTATCGGGATTGCCATTTACCTCTTCCAAGGTGCACAAGTCGAAGAACTTAATCGAAAGCAAGCAGAGCTTCAGCGAAAGCTCCAAACAAGGGCATCATTGGCATCATCAAAAACAGAAGCAGGAACCTCACGTTTCACCCGCCCTAAGAATGACACGAGTCAACGCTACGGGAAACTGAGAGCGACGATGATCAAACGACTTAAATTGAGGCTGAAACTCGAAAAGGAGAATCCTGAGGGAAATATTCTTTCAGTCCAAGGCAACGACAAGTACGGCGCTCTGTCCGCTGAGATTCGAACCGAACTGTCCGACCTGACCGCAGAAGATTTACTTCAGGTCATTCCGTCTGAACCTCTTTACTTTAAGCTTGTCGAAGACGAGGTTGACGTAAGGCATTATTTCATCGGTCTCACTGTGCACGAACTTGCTGCAATAAATCCTAAAGAAGGAGTCCTTCTTTTTAGTGAGTTCGCTGAGGAATTCAGGGATACAAAAAAAAGCCGCTATACCCAATGGCCTGTCTACGCATTTCGGAGATGGAGCATCGCTTCTCCCGAAGAGGCGTATGCCTGGTATCAACAGCAGTTAGCCGCAGGGAAGCCGAATTTGGAGCCGCTCAAAGACGTGGCGTCAAAGATTCAGACCTTCAAGAATCCTAGGGGTGAACTCGAGAGAATCCTAAAAATTGAGGACTCTCAAGAGAGGGAGAAGGCTCGTGATGCAATGATTGATTATTTTTTCGAGCGCGCGGACTTGAGCGGACATGGACGTCTCTTGTCAGCACTCAAACTGGAACAAAAAAAGCACCCGGATTCGGAATTTCTTAGCGACTCCAAGATGAGCTATTTTGTCGACCTTGGGGAAATTTTGGTTTCGGAATATTTCAAGACTGCAACCCAATTTGTTGCCAGCAAATTTACTCCTGGAGAGAAGAATACTTTTGCCTACAACCTTCAGAGCAACCTCCACAATGTGAATATTTCTGAACCTGCAAAATGGGCGAGCTGGATATCGGAAAACGGAGATCAGGAAGCCTGTGAGCGATTTTTACTAGCTTGGGGAAAAAAGGATCCTGAAGCGGTAGAAATCTGGCTCAGGACACAATCAAATGGCTCCCTCAAAGCAGCTCTTTCGAAAATCCATCAGGACCAACTTGCTGAAAAGCCCTCACCCTTTGCCGAAGCTGATGCGATACTTCCCACAGTGACGATAGGAGAGTAAGGGAGCAATAGCCTCTTTGGAGATTTCTGCTCTGTATCATCCTTGCAACTTTCGCCTCGCAAGGAAAAGCTCTCTTCATGGCCATCGAGAGCTACGAAGAACACACCCCCACCCTCGCCGAAGACGTTTTCATCGCCGACAGCGGGGACGTCATTGGTCGCGTCACCCTTAAGGAAAAAGCCAGCATCTGGTATAACGCCACCCTCCGAGGCGATATCAACGACATCGTCGTCGGCTCGCACTCCAACGTTCAAGACAATGCCGTCCTCCACCTTTCCGACGACCTTCCTTGCATCATTGGCGACTACGTCACCGTCGGCCACTCCGCCATCGTTCACGCCGCCACCGTCGAAGACGGCGTTTTGGTTGGCATGGGCTCCATCATTCTCGACGGCTCCGTCATTGGCGAGAACTCCATCGTGGGCGCGGGCGCTCTCGTCACCGGCAACACCATCGTCCCTCCCAACTCCCTCGTCCTAGGCTCTCCAGCCAAAGTGGGGCGCGAGCTGACCCCCGCCGAACAACGGGCCGGACGCGACCTCGCCGAGAAATACGTGCGGCAGTCCCGAAAGTTTCTCGCACGGGACCCCAAATCCGCCTAACAATCGCGCTCCGCCCTTCCGAAATGAAAGTCGAGCTCATCCAAGTCGAACCCATCGCCCTGCTGCCCACCCAAGCTGGCTGCGCTGTCTTTCTTGGCGACGGAAAAAAATCGATCGTCTTCTACATCGAGCCCGCTATCGGCGCTTCCATCAACGCGGTCCTCTCTGGCCAAAAGCCCCCTCGCCCGCTCACCCACGATCTCTTCGTGCAAGTCTTAAAAGCCTTTGGCGCCACCGTCACCCACGTGGTCATCAGCAAAGTCGAAGAAGAAATCTTTTACGCTCACCTTCATCTCTCGGCCGAGAACGAGATCATGGAGAAAAAAATCATCGACGCCGACGCCCGTCCCTCTGACTGCATCGCCCTCGCCGTGAGACAGGAAGCTCCCATCATGTTCGTCAAATCTGTCTGGGACCAACAGCCCGACATGAGCCACGTCCTCGAAGAACTGCGCGAAGAAGGCCTCGCCACCGAAGACAGCGACGACATTCCCTTCTAATCACGATTCACGGGAACCGCCCGTCCAATGAGGAGCATTGTCTTTTACAAGCCTCCACCGAAAGCCCTAAAAGGCTCAGGACCGGCTTCCTGGAGCCCCAATCCATATCCTCTTGGTCTTCTTCTAGCGCTCAAACGCTGTGAATTTGAGCCCCTCAAAAAGGAAGCTTTCTTAAAAATTCCCAAGGCAGGCACTAACGTCACCAGTCTTAAAAATCGTTTAAAAACTTCCCTTGCGCAGCAAGCATTTGCTTTTAACTTCGTTGCGTAATGGCCAACTCGACCCCGACCACTTTACCCGAATACCTCTCCGAAGAAATTCTTCTCAACCCTGAGAGGCGTGAATTCCCAGCCTTCGACCTCGCTCGGCTCCTCGATACTGTTTTCAAGCCTACACAAGGATGCAAAGTCTGTATTTTGACCGATTTCGAAGAACCGAAAGACCTCATCACTAACTTCAATTTCCTCTCTGAGGAAGGATTCGAGGTTCAGAAAAATGCTTACAAATATTTCTACGAAGGACTCAAGGAAGGTGTTCTCGACGAACTCGGAATGACTGGCGGCGAAATGTTCGCCTATCGCTACACCTACGGTTCCAATCTCGATATGAAAGACGAGGTCTGGGACACCGACGGTAATGAGCTTTCTCTCGATAAGGACATCTACACCGAATACGACATCGTCCTCTGTATCTCCACTTGGTCCGCCACTGCCCCCCTCACCGCTAAATGCAAAGAGTTCAACTTCCGCGGCGCTACCATGCACGGCATGAACGACGTCATTCTTGGGTCTGGCCTCGCCGTTGACTACGAGGAAGTCTCCGCCGACGCCGAAAAAATCCGCCTCGCCATGAACAATCCCGATTCTATCGAGATCGACTTTGGACTCGAGGACGGCACCATTCTCACCGCAAAGCTCGAGCTTGGTGGCCAAGACGCCCAAAAATCACATGGTCTCTGCCAAGGCACCAAACCTGACATTGCCAATCTTCCCGCCGGCGAAATCTACTATGTCCCCAATGATGCCAACGGCCAATTTCCTATGAAATATGAGGACGGCACCCTCGGCGTGCTCGACGTCGTCAATCGCGACGTCGTCAAGTCCACTCTCATCGAAGGCAACCAAGCCACCATCGACGAGCACAATGCCCGCCTCGCTGACGACCCCATGACTGGGACCCTAGGCGAACTCGGCTTCGGCACCCAAGTCCTCCCCGTTTCCTACCAAGATATTCAGGATGAGAAGGTGCTCGGCACCTGCCATCTCGCTACCGGACGCGACGACCATCTCGGTGGTGACATCGTGCCTGACATGTTCAAAAAGCATGAGAATTCTACTCACGACGACATCCTTTTTGCTCCCCACAAAACGCCCAACTTTAACGTCAAAGAAGTCCGTATGAATCGCGGCGACCAGCAGGAAGTCATCATCGAGAATTTCCGCCCTAGTCGCTTCATCATCGACGCTATCTCTGGCTAAGGTTGGTTAGGAAAATTTTAAAAACGAAGGGCACCAAAGTCACGAAGCTTTGGTGCTCTTTTTGATTCCACGAATCTCAATTGTTCTTCGTGAACTTTGTGTCCTTCGTGGTAAAAGATCATCAATATGACCTCACCTCGCTATCACAAAGTCCAACTCAACGAACTTCCTGAAATCGAATGCTGCTGCGGCACCACGCGCCGAGGCTTTGCCGATCTCCCGGATGCGCCCGCCTCTATTCACCTCCTCAAGGTGAAGGATGAACCCGTCTGCCACTATCATCAAAAGACCGCCGAAATCTATCTCATTCTCGAAGGCGAAGGCTTCTTGGAACTCGATGGCGAAATGATTCCCGTCAAACCTATGTCCTCCGTCCTCATCAAACCAGGGTGCCGCCATCGTGCCGTAGGCCAGATGACCTTGGTCAATATCCCAGTCCCCAAGCACGACGACAACGACTTTTACTACGAGGAAGACGCCGTCAAAAATGGCGAAGCCCCTGTCCACTAAAACAATTCGATGAACATTTACGAAACCGACAAGCTCCTCGCCGAGTATCTCCTCTTCCACTTCGCGCAACCCGAAGAAATTCTTCCTTGGGAGTTCGGTCCTCGCGAAGCCCTCGACTACCCTGTCCGAGTCGCCGCCCACTTCTCTGAGGGCGAAGTTGGCCGAGGACTCGACGTCGGCTGCGCTGTCGGTCGATCCAGCTACGAGATGTCTCGTAGTTGCCAAGAGGTCATCGGCATCGACTTCTCCCATGCCTTCGCAGAAGCCGCAGAAGGCATCAAGTCGGGCTCGTGCACCATCCCTCGCTTAGAAGAAGCGCACCTTAATTCCGAACTCACCGTAACCTTACCCTCTGGTCTGGACCTCACCCGATGTCACTTCGAACAAGGCGATGCCATGAACCTGCGCTCCGACCTCGGAACCTTTGACCGCATCCTCGCCGCCAACCTCATCTGCCGCCTTCCCGAGCCACAGAAATTTCTCGATCGCCTCCCCTCTCTCGTCAATTCAGGTGGAGAAGTCGTCCTCGCCACTCCTTGCACCTGGTTAGAGGAATTCACCCCACCAGGCAACTGGCCCAGCGGTAGCACTCTCGATTGGCTCAAGGAAAAACTAGGGCAAGACTTCGAACTGTTAGAGGAGACTAATGAGCCCTTCCTCATTCGCGAGACCGCTCGCAAATTCCAATGGACTGTCGCCCTTGTCACCAAGTGGCAACGACGAGAATAAGCCTACTTCTTCAAAAGCTCTTTCCACGCCTCGATCGACGCTTCTAAATTCTCCCGCTTATCCCCCGGGACATTGTAACACTGCAACGTCACTGGGCCTTGGTAGTCGACTTTCTTCAACGCCGCGATCAGCCGCTCTTGTGGGAAAGTGCCTTTTCCAAGAGTCTGAATTAAGGTCGTCCAATTCTTACCATCCAAGTCAGCTCCATTAGTACTCACTAAAAACAATCGCTCTCCAGCCTTCTCAATCGCTGCCTCCAGGTCCTCAGCCTTCTCACTACGAAGATAGTGGCAAAGATTAAACATCACTCCCAGATTTGGATGATTCACCTCGTCAGCCAATGCCAACGCATCATCCATTGTCGCAATGGCATCACCAAAGTGAGGATAAAGCACGACTCGAATATTCAACCCCGCAGCCATCTCCGCAGTTTTTCGTAGCGACTCAACAATCCCAGGGGTCTTCTTCTTAACGGTTAACTCGATGAAACCTCCATTCGCGAGCGATCGCACCGCATCGGCCTGCAAAGGAACGTCTGTCGCACTCAGATAGACACTCAGAACCTTCACTCCAAGTTCTTCAAAAACCGCAACTCGCTCCGCGAGCTTATCATCGTCCCCATAGATTTGGCTCACCCCCGCATACCCCAACTCCTTGAGCATGGCCCCCTCTTTTTCCAGAGAAAGCTTCGGCAACCCATTAAAAAAGGGGTAGATTTCTGGAGAAAAACTTTCCTTGGCACCAACCAAAGGACACCAGATAGACAAAGAGAAAAATAACGTCAGGAAGGATCTCATCCCCTTCATAACGCGCCGCTGAGGAACAAGCTTTCACTGTCCGAGCAACCTAGGACGAGCAACTACCATCCCCCTCGACGCGTATTACCGCGCTGATCACGGTTGTAACCATAGCCATTATTATAGCCCCAATTTCGCTCGTTGTGACGATTGGCATAAGCACGCTCCGCGTCCTTTCGTTTATCCTTCTCCTTGCCGTAGTGATAAAGAGAGAGACCCGCAATACCAGCTGCGACGAGAGCTGCAGTCTTAGTAGCGTCAATGCCACCACTATTAGGATAACCTCCCCCATAACTATTGTTGTTGCTGTAGTTGGGATTGCTCGCACAAGAAGCTAACATGATTGCCACGCAGGCCAGTCCAGTTGATTTGATCGCTTTCGCCTTCACAAAACAATGGACGCACCCGTTTCAGAATCTATTCGAAAAGAATTTCCCTATCGGTTCCAATCAGTCCAAAAATCAGCCGTCTGCTTCTCGCTCGGGACGATTTCGATAACCGACGTTCCTTCTTCTAAACTCTCGAGGCAATCCAAATCCTCTCGGCAAGTCGCACGATGATACCCCAAACCCCACATCGCAGCCCACTGTTCAAGACTGCGCCCATGAGGGGTCGTCATCCACTCGCGCGCCGACTCACTCATCCCATTGAGCCGTGGCAACTGCTCAAAGATACGACCGCCATCATTATTGAGCACCACCAAGACCCTCTCCTCCTGCTCAACATGCTTGAGCAAATGAGGAGCCGCCAAATCATAAAGCGCCGTCACATCTCCAAATACTCCCCACGCTCTCCCCTCCTCCACCGTCGATCCTAGCCACGCCGAAATCTGGCCATCAATTCCATTCGCCCCCCGACATCCACGCACCAAAGTCACCGGTTGTTCGCGCTGCGCAAAATCGTTCCACTCGCGGATAGGCAGACTATTTCCCAGAAAGACCGAATCTCCCTGAGCCGCAAAAAGAGAAAGCACCCGCAGGAGCGAAGGCTCGGAATCGGGATACGCTTCTAACAGCTCATCCCCACGATTCTCACGACGACGACCAACCGGTAGGAGTTCCAAGACATCACCCACTTCATCCACTTCACCCAACCCTCGAATCACCCGCGAGGGTTCTCCCTGAATCATCTCGCTTTCCCGCGCTAAGCCCGAGAACCCACTCCGCGTTACCGAGAAAACCTCCACCTCAGGCAGCTCCTCCAAGTCCCTCCAAAAACGTCCCACCGGCACTTCGCCAATCCGAAGCACCTTCCCCGGAGTATTCTCTCGCAGAATACGGTCTCCATCCACCAAACACAAATCCCCGAGAGCTTCCCTTAAACCGCTGGTCGCATCCGCAATCACTGGGGCTCCTAAATTTTGGCAAAAGTAGAAGACTTCCTCCCGGTCACCCTCATCCAAACCACCCACCAAAACGACTACCCCCTTAAAGACACCCTTTCGCAACCACTGCGCCAAGGGAGCGACATTAAAGCTCGCCCGCACCACCGAATACTCTTCCACAACACCCGGAGAACCTAAATCTTCATCCTCCTCTAGAGGCAAATTCAAGTGAAGAGGTCCCTGCCCCTCCCAGAACGAAATCTTCTCCGCCGCATAGCTTCCAAAAATCCCTTCCTGCTCAATCGCCTGCGGAGCCCCCGAGCCTCGAAAGCTTTCCGGTCGATCCGCCGAAATCACCACTAGCGGCCGTTGCTGATAGAACGCCTCAATCACCGCCGGCAGTAACTCCGCCACCGCTGTTCCACTCGTCACCACCACCGCACAAGGCTCCCCCGTGACCATCGTCCGCCCCACTGCGAAAAACCCCGCGCCGCGTTCCTCAAAGTGCGAAAAAACTTCCGCTCCCTCAACCACCGACAACCACTCGAGAATCGCCGCGTTGCGCGCGCCTCCACAAACCACAAACTGTCTCACCCCACGGCTCAACAGCTCCTCTAATTCTTTCGCAGCCTCCATCGCCAGTAATCAAACACAGGACAGGCTTCCTGAATAGAATAAGGAATCACTTCTTATCCGGCTTCGGCAGCTCCAAGAGCTCAATTTTCCGAAACTCGATCGGTGCGCTCTCCGCCTGTAAGGAAATCGAACCACCCTCCAGCAAAGTGCCATCATTCTTCTGCGGATACTGATACTCGAAAACAACCTCCCCATTCACTCGATGAATGATCTTCTCGCTGCCATGAGCCTCGATCTCCAAGGTGACCCATTGGTCTCCATGAAACGTTTTCGAGCTACTCTTGATGCAATGCCGCTTATCAACCTGACCTCCGAAGAAAATCTGAGTTCCAGGCGAACAAACGTTCCCATTGGGCCGCTCCTTCTTGCCATCGCCGCCGAGCAACTGCACCTCGATGCTATCAGGGAAATCCTGATCCTTTGCCATGCTTTCTGCTGATTGACCATGGATCATCACTCCATTGTTCCGCCATGCCCAGCCTGGCCCCTTCGCCACCTGCTCGCCTACGAAGCGATACTCCACCCGCAATTTATAGTGCGACAGCTCTCGCTCGTAGAACAGATGGCCAAAGAGTTCTCCCCACTCCTCATAATTATCATAGCTCACCTTCAAGAGACCATCCTCAACACGGAAGGTCTCCTTCGCATTTTCACCCAACGCGTAGCCCTTGAACTTAGGGGTCCATCCCGTGAGGTCTTTCCCATTGAACAGGCTGACCCACTCACCTTCTTCGACCTCTTTCTGAGGCTCTGCTAAAACGAGGCTTACACTCGCCAACACCACCATCGATTTTAAAATTATCTTCATAAATGTCTCTACGCTGAATCGGACCGCTAACATGCGGTGAATGAACGCTGCCTAAGAATTACTTACCTCGGCTCGTTTTTAGCTCTTTGAGCCAGTCGCCTAGGTCTTTGTCGAAATCCCAACCCAACTTCACGGACTTAAGGTTCGACAACTCCTGAGAGTTGAGAGGAATCATTCCTCTGGCAACCCAACCCGTTACCTTCCCTTGGGCTTCAAAGGCCGTCAACTGAGTCAACGGAATCGCCAAATCTCCCTCGGCAGGGACGAGCCTTTGCCCGTCTTCATCACGGAAGGACAAAAGAAAATCACCCTTATCCGCGCTGAAAAGTTTTGCCGTTTGAGCATCATAGGGCATCACGAAGCAGCGAAACTGAAGTTGCCCACCTGCCTCTTGATAAATGACCTCAAACTCCAAATCACTCCCAGACGTTGAAAAATCGCCCCGCCACCTCTGATACTGACTTCTCGTTCCCGTCGCTGTCGCCGCTCCAGTTGAAGAACCGAAACTCCCTCCCCGACGCTTTGGAATCGCTTGAACCCCTTTTGCAAGACCTGCTCCACTACCCGCACCTGCGGCACCCAGAGCTACACGGGCCTTCTTTTCCGCCTCTGCTGTTAGCTCTGAACCCGTCCCTTCTCCTTCTCCAAAGGCCGGCAACTCCATCCCAGGGCTACCACCACCACCAGCCAGCGCTTTGCGAGCCGCCTCCAACTCATCACCGCTCACCACAGAGGAGCCTCCACCACCTCCGGCTTGTCCGACACCTCCTCCGTCAGAGGTATTACCGGTCACAGCCTCCCCGCTCCCACCTTGGGAACGATCCTCTTCCATATGACCAAACTTCTCCTTCAACAAACGATCACGCTCGGCAGGAGACTTGCCTTCCGCTCCAATAGACTCTGCCAGCGCCGTGCTCTTTTCCACCGCTCCCCCCAGGGAATTACCTGCTGCCCCCTGTGCTCCTCCGGCACCACCACCAGCGGCTTGACCGGCATCCCCAACGCCGCCTTCTCCACTGACCACAGCTTTTCCTCCAGCTTCAGCCGCCACCTTTGGCCCAGCTTTTTCTCCTTTTATCACCCTCTTCACTTTCTCCATCACGCCAGCGAATCCCTTCTTCTCCTTTTGAACCGCTTCCGTTCCAACCAATCCCTCTTCCCCTTTTCTTTCGAGGTCTCCTCCCCAAATAAAGAGCGCAAGTCCCATAAGAATAATGGCAAGCAGCATGAATCCAGCCGCCAATGGAATCAATCTTCCGAGGCACCCAGCACAACCCATCAACCGGGATTTCCCACCATCTTCCGGCTCGACATCAATCAAAGGAGGTTGTTCCATCTCATTAAGATACCCAAACCATCCTTCCTTGGCAATGCTACCTAACCTTGGTGTCGCACTTCCACTGTCAGCGAAATCCCCCCACGCGCCCCAAAGGCGCCTCGAATCTCCATCTCCGTGGGTTCACAAACCGCTACCAAATCATCCAAAATGGTATTTATGACCTCCTCATTGAAGGAAGCCGTGTTCCGCCACGATGCTAAATAGAACTTCAAAGACTTCGTCTCCACACACCACTTCCCCGGCCGATATCGAATCACCACATGCGCAGAATCTGGCTGCCCTGTTACTGGACATAAGGAGGAAAACTCAGGAGCATCGAGATGAATCCAATAATCGCGGCCTG
This sequence comes from Roseibacillus sp., assembly GCA_051251855.1. Lineage (GTDB taxonomy): Bacteria > Verrucomicrobiota > Verrucomicrobiia > Verrucomicrobiales > Akkermansiaceae > Roseibacillus. The sequence goes on along the minus strand of JBPOGI010000003.1, from coordinate 107,122 downwards.
GCCGACAATTCTCAAATCGGTCCAAAATCTCCCTTGAGGGCTCGGTGGGCAATGCATTCTCCGACTTACCCAATAATTTTGGCTCTTCCTTCATCTGGAAAAAACCTAGCCACTCCCATCAACTGAAAAAGAGAAAAGAGCAGTAAGTTACCAACTTCATTCCCCCCCGGAAGCGAGGACATTTCCGTCCCTGAACGACCAACCGAATCCTACCCAAACCTCGCCGTATCCAAAGGACTCAGGTCCAACGGGCTCGCCTCCCCTGAAATCAACTTTTCCACCAACCAACCGGTCACCGGCGCCAGACTCAGCCCCAACATGGAGTGACCTGTTGCGACCACGACCCTCGATTGCTCAGGCACCTCACCCAAATACGGCAAGCCATCCGGTGAACACGGACGCAGGCCCACCCAAGGCTCCACTCCCTCAAAGTCACTCTTCTCAAAGTCCGGATAGAAGCGACAGAATGACTCGATAATCCCGTCCAACCGCCTTGGACTCAGCGAAGTGTTCGTCCCACAAATCTCCATCGTTCCGGCCACCCGCAGAGTCTTCCCCATCGGGGTCACCGCCACCCGTCCCTCTTTCAAGAGACTACAAAGCTGCAGCTCCTTCCGAGGCTCCTTCAGAGTCAAACTATACCCCTTTCCCCCCTGCATGGGCATCTTCAGCCCCAACTCACGGCCTAGCTCAACGGTCGCAACCCCACCTGCAAGCACCAACTTATCGCCTTCGTAGGCATCTCCTTCTTCAGTCTTCACTCCAACCACCTGATCGCCTGACTTTACAAAACCAGCGACCTCCCCGCGAATGAACTTTCCACCCGCCAAGGAGATTCCCGAGCGCAATCCCGCAATAAAATCCGAAGGAGAAAGATGGCAATCCTGCTCAAACCAGACTCCCCCCAAGGCATTCACCTCAGCCTCGGGCTCAAAATCATGCAGATCATGGAACCCAATCACCTTAGCCCCCAAGCCCAACCGCCTGGCCTCCTGCGCCATCTCCCCCTCTTCCTCCATCCCCTTCTGAGATTGACAAAGCATCAACAAACCCCGCTGCTCCAAGCGATAGCCTTCTGCCCTCGCCATTTCGGTATGCAGACGCCGGCTTTCCAAGCCCAAGTCACGCAACAAGACCTCGCTCCTCTTTACATGCCCAGCGTTGGCATGGCGAAAGAAGAGCCAGATCCAACGCGCCAAATCGAAATCCAATCGCGGCCGCAAATAGAAAGGACTGCTCGGATTCATCATCCACTTCAGCCCCTGCCCAATCACCCCCGGGGCCGCCAACGGCACAAAGTGACTCGGAACGATCATCCCAGCATTGCCTACCGAACAACCCGACAGTAGCGAAGAGTCCCGCTCCAGCACCGTCACTTCTCGACCCGCCTTCGCGAGATAGTAGGCACAACACAAGCCTACCACGCCACCTCCAACAACCACCACTGACTTTGACTCTTCCATTCTCGACCTAGACGGGTTCCTTACTCAAAGAGCCATCTACCAAACGGTAAATCCCCAAGGGATTACTCGACTGCAACTCCGCAGGCAACAGCCCCTCTGGCATACTCTGCCAAGACACTGATCGTGTAAACCTTCCAATCGCCCGCGTACCCACCGAACTACTAGAGCCATCTGAAGTCGCCGGATACGGCCCCCCATGCACCATGGCAGGACAAACCTCCACCCCCGTCGGAAATCCATTCACAATCAGACGACCCGCTCGACGGGAAAGAACCGAAAGAAGCGGTCCCGCCTTTTCCAAGTCCGCCTCCGTGCCATGCACACTAGCCGTCAACTGACCTTCCAACGACTTCGCCGCCTCCAGAAAATCATCCTCCGATCCGCAATCTACTAACAACGTGCTTGGCCCAAAAACCTCCGCACTCAGCTTCTCATTGGTCAAAAACTCCACGACTGGTGCCCGGAACACGGTCGCTCCCGCCTGACAACCCTCAGCCGCAACTTTCACCAGCTGAGCGACCCCTTCTTGAGCCTTCAGCTCAGCAACCCCTGCCGAAAAGTTCTTCGCGATTCCCTCATGCAACATCGTCGCCGGAGCCACCGCACCCAAGCCATCCGCCACAGCCGTCGTAAACTCCTCCTGCCCTTCACCCCTAGTGAATACCAACCCAGGACTTGTGCAAAACTGACCCACTCCCAGTGAGACCGAGCCCACCAGTCCTTCCGCAATCTGCGCTCCCCTTTCCGCCAACGCACCTGGTAGAACAAAGATAGGATTAATAGCGCTCATCTCCGCATAAACCGGAATCGGCATTTCACGCGCCGCTGCCACATCCATCAGAGCCCGCCCACCTGCTCGCGAACCCGTGAAGCCCACCGCCGCAATCCCCGCATGCTTGACCAACCCCGTTCCCAGCGAAATCCCATCATCAAAAATCAGCGAAAAGACTCCCTCTGGCAGACCACACTTCGCCACCGCCGCTTGCACCGCAGTGCCCACTAGCTCCGCCACCCCAGGATGAGCCGCGTGAGCGCGCACCACAACCGGACAACCCGCGGCCAGAGCACTCGCCGTATCACCACCCGCAACCGAGAAAGCCAACGGAAAGTTACTCGCGCAAAAGACCGCCACCGGACCAACCGCCCGCTGCATCGAGCGCAAATCAACCTTCGGAATCGGCGCCCGATCCGGCTGAGCCAAATCAATACGCGCATCCACCCAAGAGCCCTCTTCCACCAAGTCCGCGAACATGCGCAACTGACCCACGGTCCGCCCTTTCTCCCCTCGGCAACGAGGCTCTGGCAGGGCGCTTTCCGCCATCATCCGCAGCACAATCTCTTCCTCGATAGCATCGATCTCATCTGCAATCGTGCGCAAAAAATTTGCTCGCAGCTCACTACTAGATTCCCCGTAGCTCACAAAATCCCTTTCCGCCAAAGCCACCGCCTCGTTCAATCCGGCTTCGTCCTCGGCCCGAAAAACAGTCTCCAACTCCTCCCCCGTAGCAGGGTTCCGCGCTTGCCACCTACCGCCGGCTCCTTGGCCACGCTTGCTTCCAATGATTGAGTATCCTTCCAGTTTCATAAATCTTGTTTCTTTCGTCCCGCCCATTCCACTCCGTAGCGATAGGGATCATCTGCTCTCAGCACAACCTCACTTTCCGCCGTCACGTAAGCTTGCCCAGTGACCATGGGGGAGATGCGTTTTTCGTCAAGGCGGCGATAGCTCCCCTCGAACGACGTCCCCAGGATTCCCGCTTGGCGAAAGACCTCGCCCTCCGCCAATCGACCCTCGGCTGCCAGACAAGCTAACTTCGCACTCGTCCCCGTCCCGCAAGGAGAACGGTCATAGGCTTTTCCTGGGCACAACACAAAGTTCTGACTGTCCGCCTCCACCCCAGACTGTGGAACACCAAAGACCTCCACATGGTCGATCAAGCCTCCATCCTCTCCTCGCAGTTCGGAGCCATCCAGCGCCTGCCGAATCGCCCACGTGAACGCCGTCAACTCCTCAATATTTTCCTGCTTCACCTCCGGCCCCTGCCCTTCGATCAGGAAGAACCAATTTCCGCCCCAAGCAACATCCCCACACACCTCACCATAGCCCGGCACCTCAACCGTCACCCCAGCCCGATAGCGAAAGCTCGGCACATTTGTCACCGACACTCTGCCATCATCATGCAACACTGCGGTAATCACCCCCACCGGAGTCTCTAGGCGATATGCCCCCGCAGAAATCTCCCCCAAAGACGCCAAAGTCTCCACGACCCCGATACTCCCATGCAAACAGCCGCCGAGATATCCCGCATTGTTAAAGAAGACCACCCCACTCACACAACTCTCATCAATCGGCTCGCATAAAAAGGCACCCACCACCGCTTCGAATCCACGCGGCTCATGGATTAAGGCACAGCGCATCCAGTCCTCCTCTTCACGCAAAAACGAAAGCGCCGCAACTGCCCCCTTCTCAGGAACGTCCGGCCCACCTGACACCACCACCCGTGTCGGTTCCCCCGCTGTATGAGAGTCTACCACTCGAATCTTACTCACCACACTCATCGGTCCGAAAAGACTATTCTCCACTCCCATCCCATTGGGCCCACCAATCGCGAAAGAGCTGCCATTGGTTGTGTAAGAACTGCCGCTGACTCTCACTCAAGCAATCCGAGCCATAAATCTGGTGACGATACTCTTCGTGCCCCTCCAACACCATCAGCTCTTTGTAATGCAAGACCAAGTCTGGCTGCTCATCAAAGGTAGAGAGCACTGTCAAAGCCTCTGACAACTCCTGCGCCCACTTGCGCGCCTGACCAACTCCTCCAGAGGCTTGTTCGCAGAGCTCCACAAACCGCAGAATTTCCTTCGGCAGCGCATTACCCACTCCCGTGATCGCCCCCCTCGCCCCGCAATTCACAAAGCCATGATAAACCTGCGTATCCACCCCTGCCATCAGAGTCAGCTCTGGGTCACCGCTGGTGATGAACTCCGCCGCATAACTCAACGAAGTCGCCCCTCCAAACTCCTTGAATCCGATCAAACTCGGAAACTCCGCTCGCAACGCGAAAAATAAATCAGCCTTCGTCTCGAAACCGTAGTAGGGACTGTTATAGATCACCGCCGGTAAATCACCACCCGCCTGCAACACCGCCCGAAAGTGCTCCTTCTGCGCCGCCGGTGAAGCCCCCCGCGAAAGCACTCGCGGAATCACCATCAGCCCCTGCGCGCCCACCTCTTTCGCATGCGCTGCATGCTCTGCCGCCAGCTGCGTATTCTGGGCACCCGTCCCCACCACCACCGACAAGCCCGCCTCCACCAGACAACGCACCCCCTCCTGCCTCTGAGCATCCGTCAGCAAAGGCCAATCACCCATCGATCCACAATAAACCACCGCCCGCATTCCCTGCTCTACCAGACCCTTTGCCGTCGCCACCAGCGCTTCATAATTAATTTCGCCAAACTCATTGCAGGGAGTCATTAGCGCCGGAATACAACCTTGAAAAATGGGACTACTCATAGCTTCTCAGGGCCAGCATGCCCTAAAGCCATCCCGCCGTCTTGTCCGAATCAGGTGTCATTCACATTTTTTCTTCATCAGCCTCATAAACGAACCTCAGCCACTTCCCAGAAAGAAGGGGCTACTTCGATCTTTCATCACTCATCCTATTTCTCCAACTCAGTCAATCGACACCCTCTTAACAACCACAGATTGAACCAGAAGCTCTTCCCATTCCACACTGCATCGTTTCACTCCACAAATACCCAACAGCCTAAAGAAGCATCGGAATCTCAAAGCCGCCTCAGAAACTCCCCCTTGCGAAAACTCAAAAGGAAACGACTCTCTCCCATGCAAAAATCCTGCTCCAGTCCCGACTGCCTTTTTCCTAGATGGATGAAGGTCGTTCTCATCGCAGCAGGTCTTTACAACATCGCCTTCGGCATTTGGGCAGTTTGTTGGCCCCACCTTTGGTTCGATTGGTCCAGTATGGAACGGTCTAAATATCCCGAGCTTTGGCAATCCGTCGGCATGATCGTGGGCGTCTTCGGCGTGGGCTACCTCATCGCCGCCCAGAACCCCATCCGTCACTGGCCCATCGTCCTAGTGGGCTTCATGGGGAAAGTCTTCGGACCGATTGGATTCGCCAAGGCCATCTACACCGGCGCCCTCCCCTTTTCTTCGGCTTGGATCATCATTACTAACGACCTCATTTGGTGGATTCCCTTCGCCCTCATCCTGTGGCAAACGATGCAAGCCAAGATCGGTAAACCCATCACCCGGGAAAAGCCCTATACCCTTGAGGAAGCCTCGCGCGCCTACAAGCTCTCCACAGGCGAGACCCTTGCAGAGGCCTCAAGAGACAAGACCGTCACTCTCGTCTTTCTCCGACACTTTGGCTGCACTTTCACCCGGCAAATTCTCCGTAGCCTCCAAGACCTCAAAGCCCAAGCGGAATCTAACAATTCCCAACTGATTCTCATTCACATGCTGCAAGAAAGCGATAGTCAGGACTATCTGACCAGCTCCTCTTCCAGCTCCATACCCCGAATCGCCGATCCTAATTGTGAACTTTACCGCACCTTCGGCTTGGGCAAAGGAGGCTTCCTCGAACTCTTTGGTCCCCGAGTTTGGTTGCGCGGTGCTATCGCGCTGTTTAGAGGTTGTGGAGTCGGCCACCTCGCAGGGGACGGACTTCAGATGCCTGGAGCCTTCCTCTATCGCGACGGGAAAATCCTCTCACAACAACCCGCCCGCACCGCCTCCGACCTCCCCGATCTCCCCCGTCTTTTTTCCAATACCAGCGCGGCCTAACACGCCACCTCCGTCATTGACGACCCGCCCTCCGATCGGCTACTCTCACCCCTATCCAATGGCTAATGACGAAACGCGATTGACCACCTTTCACACGGCGTGCTGGGTTCTCGGTTTGATCGCCTTTATCGAACTTGCCGCGGTGGGCATGGCCCTTGGCCTTCAGCGCCCCCAAGCGGTAGAGGCCACCTTTTCTCAACCTCAGATCGTTGAAAAGGAGGTCATCCAATACCGCACCCTCCCTGCCGAGAAAGAGACGATCGTAGTCGAAAAGCCGATCTATCTCGAAGCTGAAGTCCCGCCCCTTCCCGCTGGACCTCCCCTCGACTACCAGTTCGATCCACCCCAAAAGCTCACCCTCAGGACTCCTCCCATTGCCAGCCCCATCGTAGAACTACTGGTGGAGGAATCGCGGAATCTGCGCATCGCGGGCGACTCCATGCGTGCCATGCTCAAGCTAGAAGAAGCAGCCAAGACCGCGCCCGAAGACGCCAACGTTCTCTATCAGTTTGCCGAGGTTTTCAGCACTATGGGCCTCTACGACCGGGCCGCCGACCATTACCAAAAGGTCTTTGAACTCGGAACCACCGGCGCCGGCAGTCTCTATGAGATGGCCGCCATCAAACTCCGCGACGGCATCGAAGAGCCGGAAGACATGGCCACCAAATTCAAACTTGGTATCGTCCGAGTCTATCGAGACACCACCTGGGAGAACGGTGAACGAGTGATTCTCACCATTCCCGTTTCCGCCGCATCAGACCTTGGACTGAATCAAGAGGAGCTCAACCGAGCCCTTCTCGTTCAAGTCAATCTTTACGACGAGCTTCAGGGAAGACATCGCTTACGAGACGAGATTACCAGTTCCATGGATACTCAGTGGGTCACTCCGCCCGTCGACTGGCAGGACGGCGGCGAAGAACTCCTACGTGTTATTTACGAAATCCCCTCTCAAGACGACGGCACTAGCCACCTCCTCGGTCAACGAAAGTATTTCGGTCAAGTCGTCGAACTTTTCTACGAGAGCGCGCTCATCGACCGGCTCGCCTCCCCACGCCGCCTTGCCAAAGAAGTCGCTGCCCCTGGTGAAGAAGTCTACTTCTACCCTGAAAACTACGTTCCCGATGACTTTAACTTCGAGAATCCTCTCCTTCCTCCTCTCCCCTAGTCTCGCCTTCTAACATTCAAGCAGAGGTCTGAATTGGAGATTGCGGATCTCCAGCCACTTCTCGAGAGTATCGCCCTCATCCTTTGAGTCAGCAAATTCCAGTTCTAGAATCAGGTCTCCAAATTGGAGACTATACCCTCGGCTCCCTAATCGAGTCCGATATTGATCGGCAAGTCTGGTCTGGCGAGCAAGTCAGCGTCAAAAGGGAAGTGGAAGTCGTCTGTTACTATGGACCAGACCCTGACGGCTTTCTTACTGACATCCGGGTGAAGGCCATTGTAGAAGACGGCGTTTTCGGCCTCGTTTATGAAGCCATTCCCACCGAAGAATTCATCGCCTTCGCCCGCGAGGCACTCCCATCCAAGAGCCTCGCCTCAGTAGCTCACGACCGCCAGCACCTCCTGCCCATAGAAGTCACCCGTGTCATTGCCCAAGTCGCTGGAGCCATGAACACTCTTGAGCGGCGGGGCATCGCTCGGACCGATTTCGACGGGAAGGATATTCGTTTGGGCCTCAACAACACGGTGCGTATTCGTAACCTCGCAAAGGCTGGTCCCGCTGCCGACGACAACTCCTCTCGCCAAGCATTTGCAAGCGTACTGCGCCAACTCCTCGAATTCGGACAACCTGGTGCCACCCGTATGGGCACCCTATTGGACTACATCGAGGGAACCGAGCTCCAAGAGCCCATCCCCTGGAGCCGCGCAGAGAAATTAGCGCACCAAGTCGATGAGCAACTGGGTGCAGCCACCATCCCGCCTCCACGCTCCACCCCCATTCTTGAAAGCAAGAAGAGCCTTCGAGGAACCATGATCGCGGGACTCATCTTTGGGGTCATCTCTATCATCATTGGTATTTTCGCCTTTCAAAGTGGAGGTGACGAAGTCGAGCTTGATCTAGTCCTGACCGTCCCAGAGGGCCGCTACCCTCGACCCAATGGTGGGCTCATTAAGCTCTCGCCTTTCCGCATCGATGCCTCCGAAGTCACCATCGAGGAGTATTCCGAATTCATGATTGCCTGGCAGTCAATGACCCAACAGAAAAGGCAAGCTCTCTGGCCAGAAGACATTCCCGAGGATAAGACCAACGTCAGACCAGCTCACTGGAACCAATACTTTCCCCTCGCCCGCGCTCAGAAGACATGGGAAGGCCGCAAGATGGCCCTCGATTGCCCCGTCATCGGCGTCGACTGGTGGTCTGCCCAAGCCTACGCCACTTGGAAAAACGGGCGCCTCCCTACGGAGCAAGAATGGTGGGCTGCGAGTAGCTCTCTCGCCACTGCAAATAAGCAACGCAAGCAGTGGGGGCCAGTCGGTGGTCCCGGTGAGAAAATCTACGGTCTCGCAGGTAACGTGGCTGAGTGGGCCGCCGAACGGTCAAAAAACCCTGCTTTCCCCATCGATTCTGCCAAGCCAGTGGTTCTAGGTGGCTCTTTTAAGAAGATTCGCGACAGCAGCCTCACCAGAGAATGGGTCGATAATCCCTCCGTCCAGCGAGACGATATCGGTTTCCGACTGGTCTACTCGGTGAAACAATAATCGCACGAAACAGGACTTTCGCTTGCGGCGAGGCGCGATATTTCTTTCAAAGGGGGCTTGCAAACCTTCTTCACCCGCACTTTTGCACTCTTCCTACTCTTCTTGGGCTGCCAAGGACAGTCTTTCGGGCAGCTGAATGTTGATTTACAGCTCAGCAGACAACAGTTCATTCCTCACGAGCCCATCCCCCTCGCCGTTCGAATTACCAACCGTGCGGGTCGAGAACTTCTGCTCCATGGTGATGGCCGGCGCTCGTGGCTCAATGTCATGATCAGCGACCAAAGAGGGAACCCAGTTGCCCCCTATAAAGGCTTGGCTTTCCAAGCAGCCAAGATCCCCGTGGGACGTTCCGTCGCCAAACAGCTCGACCTTAACACCCTCTTCCCCCTCCATTCCTACGGTAAGTATACCGTCTACACAGTCATCACTCTGCCCACCGGAGAGACTTTCCAATCAGCCCGAAAGACTTTCGATATTACCAAAGGTCGCACCATTTATGAACAACGCGTAGGCCTCGGCGGAAATGCCCGTGATTATCGCCTCATCTCGTTTGCCCCCGGACGCACCTCCTACCTCTATTTCCAAGCAGAACTCGTTCAAGAGCGCAGGGTTGTGATGACATATCCGATCGGAGAACTTCTTCAACACCGCCCTCCCGAGTCCACCGTTGATAAAGAAGGGCGTCTCAACGTCCTTTACCTAGGAGCTCCAGATCGCTTCGTCCATGTTCTCATCGACTCTCGAGGCAAAGTTGCCAAACGCACCATCTATAAACGAGGTCCGAGTGGCGACCCACGGCTCGTAGCCTTCGCTAATGGCGAAGTCAAAGTCGCTGGAGGAATGGTATTCGACCCTGAGGCTCAAAAAGCCCGTAAGGCAAAACTTCGTAAAATTTCGGAGCGTCCATCCCTCTTGTTTGATTAAGTTTTTAAAGAACTTGCTCAATTAGTTAATTTTGGTTAATTTTTAATAAATGTTATAGAAATGAAATTCTTTACTCGTCTCTTCGCTCTCTTGCTCTTGAGCTCCCTCCTCAGCTTTCTCAGCGCCAAGACCGTCATCATCGACGCCGGACACGGTGGTCGGGATATTGGCGGTCACTATGGCAAAATCTACGAGAAGCACCTCGCTCTCGATACTGCCATGCGCGTCGAGTATTACCTTAAACGTAAAGGATATCGCACCGTGATGATTCGGCAGAACGACACCTTCGTCTCCTTATCCCAACGAGCCGCCATCGCCAATCGCTATCGCAATGCCATCTTCATCAGCGTGCACTACAACTCCACCTGGAAAAGCCACGTTCAAGGCCTCGAAACTTTTTATCACTCCAGCAAAAGCAAAGCTCTCGCCACCTATTGTCACTCTGGGATGCTGACCAATTCTAGAGCCTCCAACCGCGGCGTTAAATACGCCCGCTACTACGTTCTCCGCCACTGCAAGCATCCAGCAATCCTCGTCGAAGGCGGCTTCCTCAGCCACTCTGGAGAACGCACAAAGTCCATGAAAGGAGCCTACCGCGACCAACTTGCTCGCGGCATCGTCGATGGTGTTGTCAAATTTGACCGCAGTGGCGCTTGGTAGACGGAAGATTTAAAGCTCCAAAGAGCGAGTCTTCCCCTCAACCTCATAAATCACGAGGTCCTCATCCAACCGGAGGATCTTGGGAGCAATCGCTGGTTCCAGCAGCCCTGGCACCTTGGAACGGTCATCCAGCTTGCGCGTCTTCGTTTTTGCCTTCTCGCCAAGGTTCAGGTAGCGAGACCTCCAAGCGCCTGTGTAATCGTCATTCTGAAAAAGAACGGTTTGGAAGCGCGAACCATCCCGAGAAAACTCATAGGCCAAAATCGTCCTACCCGAGGGGCTAAAGCGAACCTCCTTCACCCCCGAAGGCCCCTGTGAAAAAAAACGTGTTGCGGTCTGCAACGAAGCAAGGCGGGAGCGACGCACGTTCGGCAGACTCTTATCGCTCACCGTCCAATACATTTCATGAGGCCCATCCGCTGCCAACGACAAAACTGCCGGACCGCCTGGGACGGTCCAAGTCCAACGAGACCGAAGACCTTCCTCCACCTCAAAACGCTCCGCCACATTCTGCTCCGGCGACGCAATCCGACCCTGCGGGCCACATCCCACCGCCAACAGAAAAACACCCAAAATGAGACACACTTTCATGCCACTGACCATGGCACCTTCCCAAACCCGATACCAGTTTCAAACCGACAGTTGCTCCTCGCCTAAAAAGCAGTAGAATCATCCCGCCCTGAAAACACAATCGGCCACCCTTCACCCCCTGCCCTGGAACACCGCACCCCTCGATGTCTTCCATGAGTTGAGCCATCTCCGGCACCCCGTCTTCCTCGATACTTCTGGCAACCTGCCCCACGACGCCAACGCTCCTCACTCCATCATCGGCGCCAATCCCGAACAAATCATTGCGGGCGACCTCCATCAGCCCACGGACCTCGCAGAATTTTCCGACAACTATCGTGCCTCCCAACTTTCGGGACCTGACTCCGGCCTTCCCCTCGGCGCCTGGATCGGCACCGTCGACTACGACGGCAAATTCTGGTTCGGACTCTACCGCAACCTCCTCCTCTACTCCCACCACACCGAGGAATGGCACGAAGTCGGAGCCAAAGACCTCTCTCTCCAACGCCAAAAGAACAACGTCCCCACTCCCCCCCCCTTCGAGGATTGGAGCAGCAACTTCTCCCGCAAAGACTTCGAAAGCATCGTCGCCACCGCGCAGAACTACATCGCAGCCGGAGACATCTACCAAGTCAATCTCGCCCAACGCTTCGAAGCCAAAGTCAGCACTGAAAGCCTCCTCCCCTACTACGAAAAGCTGCGCGCAGCCTCCCCTGCCCCCATGTCAGCCTACCTGGATACCGGCGACCGCGAAATCCTCTCCTCCTCCCCCGAACTTTTCCTCCGCCTCTCAGGAAACAGTATCCAAACCCGCCCCATCAAAGGCACCCGCCCTCGCTTCGACGACCACGCCAGCGACCTTCGCTCCTCTCACGAACTCAAGACCTCCGAAAAAGAGATGGCCGAGCTTCTCATGATCACTGACCTCCTTCGCAACGACCTCGGGCGTATTTGCGAGTTCGGCAGCGTCGAAGTCGACGCCCTCGCCCAACTGGAATCCCTCGCACAGGTCCACCACCTCGTCTCCACCGTCTCCGGCACCCTCAACGAAGGGATCACCCACCTTGATGCTCTCGCCAGCTGCTCCCCCGGAGGCTCCATCACCGGAGCACCTAAAAAACGCGCTCGCGAAATCATTGCCGAACTCGAGCCCACCCCACGCGGACTCTACACCGGTGCTCTTGGTTACTTTGGGCTCAACGGCGAGTCCCAATTCAGCATCGTCATCCGCACCCTCATTCACGAAAAAGCTCTTGGCCTCGCTCACTACCACGTCGGCTCGGGAGTCGTCGCCGACTCTACCCCCCAAGCCGAATACGAAGAGACCCTCCATAAAGCCAAAGGCCTGCGCCTCGCCCTCCAATAAGGAGCGCCGCTTTCCAAGCCAACCCAACGGTCCGTTCAGCTCTTCAATCGAGCACAACCAAACAATCCATCCGATTGCCAACGACTCAACGCCAGAACCCTAAATCGTACGTCCAATACCTAGGATTCCCGCTCAAAAATTTTAAGAACAAAATAGAGAGGTGTAGCAACCACAGCCACTAAGACGGAGACCTCCAGATGCCCTCCTCCTGTGCGCCCTGCCCATTGTTTAGCAGCTTTCTTGTCCGCCAAGAGGCCAATTGTAATCAATAGGAATCCCGCGAAAGCTAATGCTACCAGCAGAAGACCCGCCCAGAGCGGCCACCCTCCACTCTCGCCTTGAGTAAAGTTCACCAACCCAGAAACACCCACAAATGCCCCTCCAATAGTGAGCAGGAAGCAACGCGGTAAGGTGAGCCAATGACGCGTTCCTATACGCTCTATCCGACTTTTCAAACGCAACCTCACAAAGTCCGTTGCTCTACCCTACCTCCACATCCTTCTCCTCACGCTCACGCAACTCACCAATTTTCACCACAATAGGTGCACCGGCTTGATGAAGAACATCCTCCGCCTGCGCCACCTTCTCAGGGGAAACCGCCAGCAACAAGCCACCCGAAGTCTGAGCGTCCGCTAACAGAATCTGCAACGCCTCACTCACCCCGCTCGCAAAGTTCACCTTCGGCAAAGCCGTCTCCAAGTTCTTGCGCGAACCACCCGGCACACACCCTTCCTCGATCAAAGAAAGCACCTTGCCATCAATCGCCGGAATGGCCGCCGCATCCAAATGCGCCGTCACTCCCGACTCCCGACAAATCCCAATCAAATGACCTAGCAAGCCAAAGCCTGTCACATCCGTCCCGCAAGTCGTCAGCCCTGCCTCCGCTACCGGAGTTCCCGGCGTATTCAAACTCGCCATCAGGCCCGCCGCCACTTCTTCCAAACCACCAATATCAATTCCCCGCTTCACCGCCGTCGACAGAATCCCCGTCCCTAACGGCTTGGTCAGCAATAGCACATCGCCCGCCTTGCCCCCCGCATTGGAAATCACCTTATCCGGATGCACCAAGCCCGTCACCGAAAGCCCATAAAGAGGCTCCGGATTCATCACAGTATGACCACCAGCCAAAACACAACCCGCCTCCGCCACCTTATCGGCGCCTCCGCGCAAAATCGCATTCACCGTTTCCAACGAAATCTTATCTGTCGGCACCCCCACGATATTCATCGCGGTAATGGGACGCCCGCCCATGGCATAGACATCCGACAACGAATTCGCCGCCGCAATCTGCCCATACTGATAAGGATCATCCACAATGGGCGTGAAAAAGTCCAAAGTCTGCACCAGCGCCTGCTCATCGGAAATCCGATACACCGCCGCATCATCCGACGACGCCGAACCCACCAAGAGATTCGGATCCTCAACATTAGCCAATCCACGCAAGACCTGCGTTAAATCAGCTTGGGAAAGTTTCGATGCTCATCCCGCACAGGAAGAAAGCTCTGTCAGACGTTTGATATCCTCGCGACTCATGACCCAGAGCCTAAGTCAGATTTCCCACTTTTGAACCAAAGATTCAGTGATTTTTTGAACAAACGAGCCTACTCTTCCCCGTTTCCGTTAACCATGTCCTCCTCATCCCCTAGAATCACTCGACGCCGTTGGCTCGAATCAGCTAGCCTATGGGGACTCGCCGCAGCCGTTTCAGCCAAAGGCTTCTCCTCCCTCAGCAATCATGAACGGCAACAATTCCAAAGCCGCCTAGCCGAAACAGGTCGAACCTTGGACAACATCAAAGACGACCTCGCCGCCGATCTCAACGAAGCCCTCGCAAGCCGCCCCTCAACACCCGCGCCTCCTCAGCCTTCCTTCCAAGAGCTCCATCCCGAACTCTACCAAGGCGACTACGCCCAGTTTCTAGACAAGCACGCCTTCCGCTACATACGCACCCACGAGATCATCACCCCTCACACCCGCACTCGTAAAGGTGTCGCTAACGGTCTTCCTAGAAAAAGCCTGTGGCACAACATCCCCGAGACCTTGCGAGTTGCCGATGAGGTTCGCCACCGCCTCGGCACTCCCCTCAGCTACATCACCTCCGCCTACCGTACCCCTGCCTACAATCGGGAGTGCGGCGGTGCCACTCGCTCCTATCACACCCGCAACAACGCCCTCGACCTCGTCTACGAGGCCGGTTCCGAAGCCGCCTACGAAGTCGCCTTCCAGCTGCGCGAAGAAGGCTTTTTCCAAGGAGGCCTCGGCTTCTACAGCGGCTTCATCCACATCGACACCCGCGGCTCCAACGCCACTTGGTAGGACCAAAACCTCCTATTCCCTCCTCCCCTCCATTCTCGGCGGTCATAGCATCCTCCTACTGTGGCTTGCTTCCCCAACAATCCCCAGAAACAAAAGAGTTCTAGGTTGCGAATTGGGCACAAAGCGTTAGCCTCGCGCGTCCGCGAGAGAAATGAATATTCACGAATACCAAGCTAAGGAATTGTTCGAAAAGTTCGGCGTGCCGAGCCCTAATGGAAAAGTTGCCGGGAGTGCTGCCGAAGCACAAGCCGTTGCCGAAGAAATCGGAGGAGGCAACTACGTCGTCAAGGCGCAGGTCCACGCCGGTGGCCGAGGCAAAGGAACTTTCAAAAATGGCTTCCAAGGTGGAGTTCATCTCGACAGCGACCCCGCAAAAATCGGCGAAATTGCCGGCAAGATGATCGGCGAAACCCTCGTCACCAAGCAAACCGGTGAAGAAGGCAAGCTCGTCCGCAAAGTCATGGTCGCCGAGGCCGTCGACCTCACCCACGAATATTATCTTTCCATCCTCATGGACCGCGCCACTTCCCGGCCCGTGATTGTCGCTTCCGTCGAAGGCGGCATGGATATCGAAGAAGTGGCCGAGAACCGCCCCGAGAAAATCATCAAGCAATTCATCCACCCTCTCGCTGGTTTGCAGGGCTACGAAGTGCGCAAGATGATCAAAGGCCTCGGCCTGAGCAAGGACGCTGGTAAGCAATTCGCCAAGCTCCTCAGCAACCTCTACAAACTCTTCCTTGAAAGCGATTGCGCTATGGTTGAAATCAACCCGCTGGTGGAAACCACCGACGGACGCATCCTCGCTCTCGACGCCAAGTTCGGCTTCGACGACAACGCCCTCTATCGTCATCCCGATATCATGGCCTACCGTGACAAGGATGAGGAAGACCCACGCGAAGTTGCGGCAGGTGAATACGACCTCAACTACATTGGACTCGACGGCAACATCGCCTGTCTCGTCAACGGAGCCGGTCTCGCCATGGCCACCATGGACATCATCAAGCACGCCGGAGGCGACCCCGCCAACTTCCTCGACGTCGGAGGTGGTGCAACGAAAGACCAAGTTGCAGCAGCATTCAAAATCATCACCGGCGACCCCAACGTGGAAGCCATCCTCATCAACATCTTCGGAGGCATCATGGACTGCAATGTCATCGCCGAGGGAGTGGTCGCCGCTTCCAAAGAAGTCGGCCTCAACATCCCCCTCGTCGTTCGCCTCGAAGGCAACAACGTGGAAGCAGGTAAGAAGACCCTACGCGAAAGCGGACTCAACCTCATCACCGGCGACGACATCCTCGACGCCGCTAAGAAAGTCGTCGCAGCCACCCAAGCCGCCTAATCAGGACTGAAAAACTAACAAACTGAACACTAACAAACTTTTCTTATGGCTATTTTAGTAGACGAAAACACAAAGGTCCTCGTGCAGGGAATCACTGGCGGCTTCGGAGGCCGTCACGCGGGGCTTAGCCTCGATTACGGCACCCAGCTTGTCGCGGGTGTCACTCCTGGCAAAGGCGGACAATTCTTTGAGCACAACGGCGCCAAAGTGCCCATCTTCGACACCGTGGCCGAGGCCGCGAAAGAGACTGGGGCCACTGCCAGCGCCATCTTCGTGCCTCCTCCCTTCGCGGCGGATGCGATTTTGGAAGCAGTTGATGCCGAGCTTGAACTCGCCGTCGCCATCACCGAAGGCATCCCCGTCATGGACATGATGAAGGTCAAGTCCATCATGGCCGAGGGTTGCAAGACCCGCCTCATTGGACCCAACTGCCCCGGCCTTGTCACTCCTGGTCGCGGAGAAGGTTCCCACGGTGGTTGCCGCATCGGCATCGCCCCCGGACACATTCACAAGCGCGGCAGCGTGGGCATCGTTTCCCGCTCCGGAACTCTCACCTACGAAGCGGTCTGGCAAGTCAGCCAAGTCGGGGAAGGTCAGAGCACCTGCGTCGGCATCGGTGGCGACCCCATCAACGGCACCTCTCACTTGGACATCGTCAAGATGTTCAACGACGACGACGAAACCGAAGCCATCATCCTTATCGGAGAAATCGGTGGCGACGCCGAAGTCGAAGCCGGCCGTTGGATCAAGGACAACTGCAAAAAGCCCGTTGCTGCCTTCATCGCCGGAGCCACAGCTCCTCCGGGACGCCGCATGGGCCACGCCGGAGCCATCGTTGGTGGCGAAGACGACACCGCCCAAGCCAAAAAGCGCATCCTCAAGGAATGCGGCCTCGCCGTCGCGGAAACTCCTGCCGACATGGGCCGCTCGCTCATGGAAGCCTGGGGTAGGTAATCCTATACAATCCCTTTTACCCAAAACGGCGACTTCCTCGGAAGTCGCCGTTTTTTTATATCCAAGAGGAGCGTCCACTTCAGTCCTCGTCAACGACAACGTCAATCTCCGTTCAAAATCAAAGCTAAGGGCTTCACCTAATAATCAAGACTCTCACCTCCCACTCCTTCCAAGCGCGAGAATGAACGAACAAAGACGACAAGGTCATCGAGGCCGAACTCGTCCAACTTGAGGCCGAAACAGTAGTTCTCTCCATGAAGGGAAAAGAATACCTCGTCCCACTTATGAACTTCAGTGAAGCCGACCAAGTGCTTGCTCACACAGAACCTGATCGCCTCGCCGAAGAAGCTCTCAACTGGTTTGTGAAATAAGTGAAGCAGCTAATTCATCCAGCTCACTTTTGCAGAGGAAGCTAGATTCTTTGTAACCAACAAAGGTTAAGACAGTGGCCATTTGAGGAGCTTTCATTCTTAAGCAGGAACAGACATCCCCTCCCCAAGAACCAAAAAGAGTTCTTGCTTGAGCCTCCTCAAAATTGAATCCAAAAGTCTGTAAACTAACATTTGCCTCAATAGTTTTCGGCCGCTAGCGTCAACGCCTCACCAAGAAATGGTCCCACTATGAAGAATCAAAGCACAGTCCTCAGCCTAGGAGTCACCGCCGCTCTTCTCGCGAACGCCCAGTCCGCATCTCTCATTGCATTCTGGGACTTCGATAACGGTTTTAGTGAAGCAGACGAAGTCGTCCAGATTACCCATCCCGTTACCCAAGGATCTGGCACCCTCTTTCAGCAACGAGCAGATACTGATGGGAATGGAAAAGGCGGAGTCGCTTTTTCTGCTCCCGAGTTCAGCATCAACGCCCTCGAAGATAGAAGTTTCGCTTGGGACGATGCTGCCAAAGGCGGGGAAAACGATGCTGAATTTTTCATCCAAATATCCACTCTTGGTTATCAGGACATCACCATTCGATTCGATGTTGAAGGAAATCCCGATGGAGGCATCACATCCTTCGACCTCAAATATAGCCCGAATATTTTGGCCGACACTTCTGAAGCCATGGATGTGGTTGGTACGATCAAAGACTTCGAGGGAGGTGTTTCCTCAGAAATCTTTAACAACGAGCCTTTTACAGCTGGTCTGAATCTCGATGCAGGATTCGTGGAACAAGTGCTCGACTTGAGCTCCGTCACCGCTCTCAACAACCAACCAGTTCTCTCCTTGAGGTTCGACGACTTTGACGGAAACGACGATCTCCGTTTCGATAACATTTTGATTACCGGAACCGCCATCCCTGAGCCCTCCTCAAGCCTTCTTCTTCTCTTAGGGAGCTGCGCTCTTCTGCGTCGTGGGCGTTCTTCAAAGAACTAACCTAGCCACATACTCTATGGAGTTGCTTTGGTAACAAAGCTGGCTGAGCTGGTGTGTTTTCCATCCTCGCTTCTCGCGTTGTCAGCAACCCAATCTCAATGTGGAGCCGGTTCTGCGAGAAAGCTATCTGATGAGAGAAATCTCGCTCCTAAGTCTTGCTCAAAGCGGTAACAAGATACCAAATTCCACAGAGCGTAGAGGCAACCAGCAGCAAGATACTGAAGATAGGATGGTTCTGAATGAACCGTTCTTCACGTTTTAGCTCAGCCTCGAAGACTTTGTCTGACTTCTTCACTTTCCAGAGAAGAATGGGCAATACGAGAGCGAATGGTACGGCGAAAAAGAATACGATTAGTTCCCGCTGCAAGATAGCAATTCCAGCAATCGCAAGAAACAACACGAGCGCAACTGAAATGGCAAACCAGAGTTCTCTTCTTCGCTCTTGCGGGTAGCCCATACTCTAACAGAAAAACGAAAGCACCCTTTAGAAATCCAAGTAAGCCGCCAATCCATGCACGCCGCCTTCGCGGCCAATACCGGATTCCTTATAACCGCCAAATGGTGAGGTGGGGTCAAACTTGTTAAAGGTATTCGCCCAGACAACTCCCGCCTTCAGGTTACCGGTCATCTTAAAGACTTTAGAGCCCTTGTCAGACCAAACTCCTCCGCTCAAACCATACGGCGTATTGTTCGCTTTCTCGATGGCTTCCTTCGGCGTGCGGAAAGTCTGAATTGCAAGCACGGGCCCAAAGATTTCTTCTTGCACCACGCGACTGCTCTGGGCGCATTCGGTAAAGAGGGTCGGCTTGAACCAGAATCCTTTGCGAGGGAGACGACCTTCTGTTTGCCAGAGAGAAGCTCCTTCTTCTTTGCCAACGTCGACAAGAGTTTTGATACGCTGCAGTTGTTCGGAAGAATTAATAGCGCCGATGTCTGTGTTTTTATCAAGGGGATTGCCTACTACGAGGGTCTCCATGCGCTTCTGCAGCTTGCGAATCACCTGGTTTGCGATGCTCTCTTGGACAAAGAGGCGTGAACCGGCGCAACAGACATGACCTTGGTTGAAGAAGATTCCATTCACAATTCCTTCCACCGCTTCGTTGATGGCCGCATCTTCGAAAATAATGTTCGCAGCCTTGCCTCCTAGTTCGAGAGTGAACTTCTTATCAGTGCCGGCAAGAGCGCGGCGGATATTCTTGCCCACTCCGGTTGAACCGGTGAAAGCGACTTTATCTACATCGGGGTGTTCGACGAGAGCTTGCCCTGTTTCACCCGCGCCGGTGACAATGTTCACTACCCCTGGAGGCAATCCTGCATCCTCAAAAAGCTCTGCTAGCTTGAGTGCGGTCAAAGGCGTCGTTTCGGCAGGCTTTAAGACCACCGTGTTTCCACAGGCGAGAGCGGGCGCAATTTTCCAAGCCGCCATGAGAAGGGGAAAGTTCCAAGGAATAACCTGACCAACCACTCCGAGTGGCTTGGGTTTCTTGCCAGGAAACGCATAGTCGAGCTTATCCGCCCAACCTGCATGGTAGAAAAAGTGAGCCGCCACTAGGGGAATGTCGACGTCCCTGCTTTCACGAATAGGCTTACCTCCGTCCATCGTCTCGATAATCGCAAACTCGCGGGCGCGCTCTTGGATGAGTCGTGCGATACGAAAGAGGTACTTACCACGCTCAGCACCACTCATTTTTCCCCAAGGTCCTTCGAAAGCCTTGCGAGCGGCCTTAACAGCGAGATTGACTTCCTTCTTTCCTGCCAGCCCCACTTCCGCGATCACTTCTTCGGTCGCTGGGTTGACGGTCTTGAAACGAGAAGGGGCCTTCACCCACTTCCCGTCGATGTAGAGGTCGTAATTTTTTTCGAGAAGCACATGATCTGAAGATTCAGGTGCAGGAGCATAATCGCCAAAGACGAAATGATGAGGGCCGGGATTAGATTTGGTAGCCATGGAAAATTGTGTTCGTTGGATCGCGGTCGCGAGTGATCAGTCTTTCGTAAAGTAGTCTCCGCTCTGGTAGCGGCCGGTTTCTTGTTTGCGAATTTGCATCAATAGGTCGTTGGTCAACGAACTGGCTCCGAAGCGGAACCACTCATTGGTCAGCCACTTCTCACCCAGCACTTCTTTGACCATGACGAGATATTGCAGCGCCAACTTCGCATTACTGATGCCGCCCGCTGGCTTCATCCCCACCATGCGGCCGGTTCGTTCGTAAAAATCTTCAATCGCTTGCAACATCACGAGCGTCACCGGAAGCGTTGCCGCAGGACTCACCTTGCCGGTGGAGGTTTTAATAAAGTCGCCCCCTGCGGCCATCGCAATGTCACTAGCCCAACGAACTTGATCATAGGTAACAAGCTCGCCAGTCTCGAGAATTACCTTGAGGTGCGCCTTCCCGCAAGCCTCCTTGCAGCTCGCAATTTCATCAAAAATAGCGCGGTACTCTCCCTGTAAAAACTGGCCGCGAGAAATCACCATGTCGATCTCATCCGCACCTTCTCCTACTGCATACTTAATCTCAGCCACTCGCTCCTTGAGCCGCATTTGACCACTTGGAAACGCAGTCGCTACTGCTGCCACCTTCACGCTGCTACCCGCAACGGCCTTGGCCGCTACTTTAACCATCCGCGGATACACGCATACTGCTGCGGTAGGTCCCACCGAGAGATCGCCCGGAAGAGGTCGCAAAGCCTTGCCACACATCTGCCGCACCTTGCCCTCAGAATCAGCACCTTCGAGAGTGGTTACATCCAGCATTGTTACCGCCAGCCTGAGAACCGAGAGCTTGCTCTCCTTCTTAATACTCCGAGTGCAAAACCGTGCTGCTCGCTCTTCAACACCGACTTGATCGATCGCGGGAGATAATCGCCTATCGGGAAAGCTTGTTACCACATTACTCACAAGGTGAGTCTACGTGATTTTCGTGCGAGTCAAAAGCCGAAAGGTCGGCCACTATGCAGGAACAATCAGAGTAGGAACGGTTGCCTGATTAATCACCCTCTGCGCAGTGGAACCAAGAAGCACCCGAGCGACCACACCATGACCGTGGCTGCCGAGGACTAAAAGGTCGGCCTCGTTCTCCTTCGCACAGGCAACGAGAGTCTCGAGCATCCCTCCCTCCAAGACTTGAACCCGCACTTGGTCGGCAGGCAACTTCAAGGTCTCAGCTCTCTCCTTTAGAGCTGCTTCGGCGCGCTCACGAGCGTGATTCTCGAAGTCACCGATATCCGGAACGGTATAACCATAAATATCATAGAAGGACGTCAGCTGTTCAATGGCGTGAACAATAAGAACTTGCGCTCCCGTGGCTTTGGCAAGTTCAGCCGTTTGCTCAAGAACCTTGGTACTGACATCTGAGAAATCGATAGCGGCAATGATCATTTTCATAACACTATCAAAGTAGGCTACTCCCAACCCCGTCGCAATTGAGTATCAATGGGTGCCGAGGAAATCAGAACCCACGCCCATCGGTCCGCTCTAACGGCCTTCTTCGAGATCCATTACTTGGACCTGAGACCAGTAGTCTTTAAATTCATCCACAAAGACATCGTGCTCGGGATGGTCTTGATAAATGTCGTGCTCCACTTGGGAAGCAAACTTGATTGAAAGCGCGTAATCCCAAGTATTTTCGGTCACAGGCCTAACAGCAGTCTTGGCGGGAGTGGCCCAGACTCCGCTGGCAACTTCCTTAATCTTAAAGAGATTCTTCAAGCCCACCTCAAAAGCCGCTCGATCTTCGGAATTCTTCTTCTCCTCTTTTAACCAGAAATAGACATGGTGTTCCATACCCGCAGTGAAGAGGGCAGGACCCATCCTGACAAGCACGGAGCGCACTCTACGACTCTTTGATCACGGCCAAAACGTCTGTCGCTTGCTTCTCTGTCGACGCCTTTAAGTCACGCCAGACCAAGGTGCCATCCTTAAACAAATAGGCCTGTCGCTTTGCAAAGCCCATTCCGGCTGGCACTCCGAAGGCCGTAACCAGCTTTTTTCCCTTATCCGCAAGAAGTTCAAACGGCAGCTGATACTTCTCCGCAAACTTCTTCTGCGCTTCTACGCTATCAGTAGAGACTCCGTAAACCTTCACTCCCTGGTCGGTCAATTGCACATAGGCATCCCGCAGCGAGCAAGCCTGCTTGGTGCACCCAGGGGTATCGGCTTTCGGGTAGAAGTAGACAAGAACCCAGCCCTCTTTCGCTGTCTTGGCGAGGTCCACTAGGACATCATTTTGATTCTTCACCTTCACTTCGGGAATTGGTTGTCCCACTGCCAACTCTCCAGCTTGGACGAAACCAGTCATTGCGATTACAGTAGACCAGACAGCGACGAAATTCTTCATGCCAAAATCAATACCCCCTAAACCGAAGAAAGCAAAATTCTTCTTCATTGCCCTGATTCTGGCCATTATCGCAATGGCGGGAATTTGGTTCTATCTCGAACAGAAGAAGAATTACCTAGAAGAGCCACCGGTCATCGTTCTGGACCGCTACCAAGCTCAGAAGTCTCTAATGGGTACCATGGCCTCAGTCACGGTTTACGCCGACTCCGCCGAAAATGCTGATGATGCAATCGCCGCAGCCTTTATCCGTGGTGAAGAAATCAATCAGATCGCTTCTGACTATTTACCCGATAGCGAGCTCACCCGATTCAATGCCGCTGAAGCTGGAAAATGGCTTCCCGCCTCCGAAGACCTTCTCACCATGGTTGCCTATGGCCTTGAGCTCGCCGACTTAACCAACGGGTCTTACGATCCGACCCTCGGAAGTATGACTCATCTTTGGCGCGAGACGAAGGAAGCAAAGAAGCTCCCCTCCACTGAGACTCTTGACTTGGCGCGTGAGCTTTCCGGTTGGGAGCTCGTCGAGGTTGATCTTAAGACGGAGAAAATTCGTAAGTTTAAAGACGGGATACGACTCGATTTGGGAGGCTTAGCAAAGGGCTATGCCGCCGATCAAATGCTCGAGGTCCTCAAAAGTAAGGGTATGCCGTCGGCACTCATTCTTGTCGGGGGTGATGTCCGCTGTGGTCAAGCTCCACCCAAGAAGGCAGGTTGGTCTGTTGGACTCCAAGACTTTAAGAATGAGCTTTCCGCAACAATGCTCGTCAGTGATTGCGCGATCTCGACTTCTGGCGATTTGCAGCAATTTGTTGATATTGAAGGTCGACGATACTCACACATCATCGACCCCTCTACCGGTCTCGGGACCACGGACTCGCTCCTTGCTACCGTTGTGGCTCAAAACGGATTGATGTCGGATCCTCTTGCCACTGCTGCCTGCGTGGATCCCACCTTCTTCAGTGGCCTCTCTCCTTCGACTGACATTCACTCCCGCATTCTGAGTTCCTCTCATCAGCAAGTCTCCTCGGGATTTCCTGCGCTGGAGCCTATCCTCTCCGGCGACCAGTGAGGCCCTTCAGCATTCAATGATGCCTCCTTCTTTCATAGGCCCGCGAACAAGAATTTTAGGTTCGTTATTTTGTTCGAAAAGTTATCTTGGAAAATCTAGTTTGAGAGCAAGATAGCATCTACTTTTGAGCCATAGGATTGGTCTGGCAAACTCCTATCCCGTGGCTTCGGAAGGTTTGAATAAGAGCCCTTTTCCTCGTAAGCAAATCCAACCTGATTGCTCCTGTTTCGAAGATCTAGGCTCAATTTTGAGGCATCTTCGATGTCAGCACCGCACGCAAATCCTCGATCTCTTGCGCGAGAACCAACCTCTTTGGAAGCGCTTGCGGGAGCAATGGAGAAACATAGAGGAGAAAGAGAGAGGAACTCTCTCGATACTTATAGAAACTGCTCCAGTTCAAGTGCGCTAGATGGCCCTTATCATCCCTAGTAGCGACTCCGTCTTCAGTGACGACAATTTCAAATTCCCTTTTGACCCGAGGATACTTCTTCCAGTTCTTCTCCACCCTATAGGCGAATTGGATGGGAGAGATGAGCGTCGCATAGAGAAGAAAAAAGCCTCCAAACAAAACGAGGGCCCACTCCGGCCGACTTTCCGAAACAAAGAAGGCATATATCAGTGCTGCGAGCCCTATCAATGCGTAGATCGAGCGTAGCCAATGACGCCGTTTCGCAGCTAGAATTTTATGGCACTCCAGATACTCCTTAAAGTTAAGAGTGCCTTTGATTGTGATTTTAGACATCGGAAACAAGGATTCTTAGCGAAAGCTAGAACATCTTCGCTACCGTCACTAAACCCTTATCAATTTCAAAGTTAATGCGATCAGCTCGCAGATCCTTGGTCATCGGAAAGCGTTCAAATTCATCTCGCACAATGCGACTACGCAATCCCATCTCACGCGCTTTAACAACCGCTTCCTTCTTGGTAAGTCCAAGATAGGAGCGGGTAGGACCATCCTTGCGAGATGTCTTCTTTGGCATTGGCTCTTGAACCGCAGGAGGGGTTTGGCAGCTACATAGAGCAAGGCCAGAGACGACAATTCCAGATAAAAAAAAGCCGGACCATCTCGGCCCGGCCTTTAAGAAATTTTTCACAGAGAAAATTTAGAGGTCGTTGTTATCTCTCGCACCAGAAACGAGAACCTTCATGGTAGGAATAGTTCCAACGTGAGGCTCACCCGTTCCGCCTTGAGCAGTCGCACGGCTCAATACAGAGACAGGAACGATTCCACAACAATCGGGAGTTGCACAGAACTTGGAGCCACAATCACCACAAGGAACTTCTTCGCGGACAGTCTTCACAACTGGACGACGCACAGTGATGGTCTCAGTAGTCATTCCACCTTTGCCACCCTTAGCGCTCTTGCCTTCGATGACAATTTGCTCCTCAACATACTCAGTCACCTGCTTTTCAACATAGCGCTTACCCTCGCACCCTTGGTGAGCGAAAGTTTGCTTCTGCCCACAATCGTTGCAGTTCTTTAGCTCCACGTTCTTGCCGCAAAGGCTAAAGGGAGAGCCGCAGCATGATGTGAAGACAAGCGCGGCGACAAGCGAGGTTACGATGAGTGCAAGGTGTTTCATTGGTGTGGGGTAGAGGATAATGAGAAGTGATGAAGGGATGCAAACAAATTATGACGGAAGTCGCTGAGAAGCCGTCAGCGGCCCATGAAATCAACCATTTATTAGCCAAAAGCCTGCCAGATCGACCGTGAAAGCCACCAGCCCGTAACCACTTCAAAAGAAAGAAGCTGATGAATCCCAATAATGAGCCAGAAAAGAGCCTGAAAACGCTTCTTTTTCGTCTTATGTCTTAGCACTCGCTGTGCGAGCAGAGCCGCAGGCCAGCCTCCAAGGACTTCTAGTAAATGCAGGGTTTCCTCGGGAATACGCCACTGGTCGTGTTGGGCTTTCCTCTTATCAGACCAATAAAATACGAACGTTAACCCCGAAATCAGACCAAAATAGGTGGCGATAAAACGCCAATCGATCCCCTTGGCCAAATCCACTGCAGCCCAAACTGGCAGAATCAGTAGCACAAGAAAGACTCCCATCGCCCACGGCCAAGGCAACGGAGGCCGATGCTTTACTTTCCCTGAAGGCGGGAAGGTCTCTTTCTTGGACGGAGGCGTCACTTTTTGAGCAGAGGCCTCGGTGGAAAATGAACCTTTGCGAGTCACCGCAGCACTTTAGTGAGCTCAGACCGACAAGCAAGGTCTCCCTCGCTCGCGATCAATATCGCCCAATTACCCACAGCGATAAACCCACAGCGATAAACCCACAGCGATAAACCCACAGCGATAAACCCACAGCGATAAACCCACAGCGATAAACCCACAGCGATAACTGAGCTCAGAGAAAGACTAAATCCTGTCGTTGATGGCCTTTATGATAACTTTGAGATCGGAGGTCTTACTCACAAAGGGCAAGCCGCCTCGAATCTGGGCCTCCCCGGGGCTTTCCGCATTTTCTTCGACGAGGGCCGTGAGCATCAAGACCGGAATCTCAGCGAGCTCACCGTCATTTTTCAGTGCATTGATGACATCACCACCGTCCATCTTCGGCATCACGAGATCGATAATACAAATGTCCGGCTTCAACTCACGAGCGGTCTTGACTGCCTGTCGGGGGTCATTCACTTGGGTTACCGCAAAATGGCCGGCCTCTTCAAGGTTAGCGGCCAGCAATTCGGTAAAGTCGTTCTCATCATCGACAAGAAGAATTTTTTTGGGAGGTGTCTTGGAATTTTTCATTATTTCTATTTTTTGTCACTTGGGAGAGTTTTGGAGGCACTTTCATCCTCGGGAACGACTTGAAAGAGAAGTTCGGCTTCGGCGCCCTTTCCATCTTCCCGATTGCGCAGGCTCAATTTACCGCCATGAAGCTCGACGATCTTATGAGACACCGCGAGACCTAGACCTGTTCCTTTCCCTGTCTCTTTGGTCGTGAAGAAGGGGTCGAAGATCTTATCGAGCAGCTCTTCCGGAATTCCGGCGCCGGTGTCTCGGATCAAAAGCCTCAGTCGAAGATCGCCGTCTTTAGGGCGTTCACGTAATCGTGATCCCGCATCGAACACGATCCCCTGCAAGGACACCAGATCGGTATGAATACTGAGTGTCCCAGCTCCATTCATAGCATGGGTAGCATTCATCATTAGGTTCACGAGGACCTGCTCGATTCGCACTTGGTCGACCAAAACCTTCGGCAAGTCCTCTCCGAAAACGTAGCTCACTTCTACCTGAGCCTTTTGAAGTTCATAATCTACCAAATCATGGGACGCTCGAATCACTTGGCGCACATCCATCGGTTGGATATCGAGGGAACGGTCGGATGAAAAGTCAACCAAGCCCTTTACGATCGTTTTGGCGCGATCGATCCCTCGCTTCATTCGCTCCACGGTCTCAGCGGCTTTTTGATCCTCTTCGGGCAAGCGTCGCGACAGAAGCTCGAGTCCCATTCCAATCATAGCTAGGGGGTTCTTCACTTCGTGTGCCACACCAGCAGCAAGTCTACCGATGGACTCCATCTTTTCGGCCATCATCAATTGCTCGTGGGCTTTCGTGAGGTTCTCATTGGCCTCCAACAACTCTTTGTTGATTTTTTGAATCCCTTCTTCGGCTTCCTTACGCTCGGTGATGTCGATAGAAATTCCACCCACAGCATAGATTTTTCCTCGGGCATCTCGCATCGGAAACTTTGAAGAGACGTAGGTCCGCAAGCCATCAGGCATTTGAATCTGTTCATCCATTTGCAGCACGCATTCTTCCTCTGCCACCCGTTTGTCGAGTACTCTGACCGCTCGCGCGGACTCTTCGTTGGGCATGATCTCAAAGTCATCCTTACCCAACACATCTTCCTGCTTAAGGTTAAAAAGACGCTCAAAGCGCTCATTCACCATCAAATAACGCCCCGTAATTGACTTCACGTAAATCGGGGCTGGAGAGTGGTCCATGATCTCCTGCATCTGCCTCTCGGCTTGTTTCAATTCCCGACGAGCACGCACCTCGGCGGTGATGTCCCTGTTCATACCCACAATCCCAAAGACATTCCCCTCTTCATCTCGGACTGGAACTTTCGAAATCAACATATCTCGAACCTCACCCTCACGATTCTTCAGCTGACTGCGGCGATCAATGACCGGTACACCAGACTCCATCACCTTTCGATCTTCCTTCAAGAAGGTCTGGGCTTTATCGGGACCAAAGAAGTCGTGTGGACCCTTACCACAAACTTGCTCCGGATCGTCCTCTCCTACAAAGGTTGCCAAGGCTTGGTTACCCACCAGGTATTTCCCTTCCGCACCACGAATATAGATATTGTCAGGAATGCTATCAATGAGGGAGCGAAGGGTATTGCGCTCGCGCTCCAGCGCGCGCGAGGTTTTTACCATTTCAGTAACATCACTCGAGAGCCCCAAAGTGCCCAGAATTCTTCCCGACTGGTCTCGGAAAGGAAGCTTGGAGCTAAGAACCCATCCCTCGGATCCATCGGGAAAATTTTCCCGCTCAATGTATCCCTCCATGCCCTTGCCTGTCCTAATGACTTCGAGCTCATCCTTCCGCGCTTGTTCAGCATGCTCTACGCAAAACATGTCATGGTCGGACTTGCCAACCAGATCTCGCGGGTGCCCTACTTTCACGGCGTAAGCCATAGATTGGTTCACGCGCACAAACTTGGACTCCAAATCTTTAAAATAGATATTGGATGGCACCGAGTCCATGAGCGCTATAAAGTATCGCTCAATTTCCTCCCGCTGCGACTCCGCCCTTCGCAAGCGTTTGAGTAGTTCCAACTCCTGACGCCGCGGTCTCCCCCATCCCGTGACAAGAAGCATGATGAGGGTCAGGCCCGTCCCACAGACCACCCACCTTACCCAAACAATCTCAAGAGGAGCGATTGCCAGCGCAATCATCGAAAGCGCCAAGACCGCACCCATCATTGAGGGCAAACCGTCTTTCGCTATTTTCATACCTAACATTCAAGCAGGCTCATCTATGGCCTGCAAGAAATTAGGGGAAATGAATGAGCGCTGAGAACTCTCTAACTACGCAATCTCTAACACCTTCTCCACCACGCGGCGGGGGTTGGGGAGTTGCTCGTTCTCGATGTGCTTGGAATAGATCGCAGGGGCGTCAATCGTGCACACTCGCTTGATAGGCGCATCCAAGTAATCAAAAGCATGCTCTTGAATCAATGTCGCTATCTGAGAAGAAACACCATTAAAGGGCTTCGACTCGTCAACAAGAACCGCGCGATTCGTCTTCATTACGGACTTAATAATCGCATCTTGGTCAAGCGGACGAATGCTGCGAAGATCGAGAACTTCAGCATTGATATTGTGCTCCTTTTGCAAAGTCTCCGCCGCTTCCAAAGCATGAAGAACACTGCGTCCGTGAGCGATCAAAGAAATATCGGAACCCTCACGCTTAATATCAGCTTTTCCAAGCGGGATCGTAAAGTCACCTTCGGAAGGGTCCGGCACATGGCCCTTGTTGCCGTAAAGAAGAGTATTCTCCATCACATAAACAGGGTCATTGTCACGAATCGCCGACTTCATCAAACCCTTGGCATCCGCTGGGGTCGCGGGAACAACCACCTTCAATCCGGGAAATGCCGCAAAAAGCCCCTCCGGACAATGTGAGTGAGTCGCGCCCACATTGGTTCCGCCATTAGCAGGACCACGCATCACGATGGGACAGTTGATCAAGCCTCCAGACATGTAGCGCACACAAGCAGCGTTGTTCACCAACTGGTCGAAAGCCACCGAATGAAAGGACCAGAACATCAGTTCCATCACAGGACGCACTCCCAACATGGAAGCACCAATACCCATGCCAATGAAACCGGCCTCGGAGATCGGAGTATCGACGACTCGCTTGTCGCCCCACTTTTCCCACAGACCTTTGGTCACCTTGTAGGCTCCGTTATATTGCGCCACTTCTTCGCCCATCAGAACGACATTGGAATCGCGTTCCAGTTCTTCGTCAAAGGCTTCGTTAAGGGCGTCACGGTATTCGATTTCGCGCATGAGATTATTTAAAAAGTATCAGGTTAGGTAAAAATTGTTGCTCGGGGTCGGCGCTTTAATCATTGAAAAAGTGACGGCCAATCTTGGAAGCTTCAGTATCGTTATCGGTCTCCCAATAGACGTGCTTCTGAATATCCTCAAAAGTAGGTGGAGAGGATTGTTCTGCAAACTCAGCCGCTTCAGTCGCTTCGGCCATCGCTTCCTTTGAAATCTGCTTGGCATCCTCAGCGGTAAACACTCCCTCTCCAATCAACTTTTTCTCCCAGACAGAGATGGGATCATGCTCATCCTTGTAGCGCTTAATCTCTTCAGGACTCCGGTATTTGGAAGCATTCGCATCTGCAATACTATGGCCGTAGTGACGATATGTTTGAATCTCAAGAACAGTAGGCAAAGACTCCTTACGTGCTCTCTCCATCGCAATATGAAGTTTGGCTCGAAGTTCATAAACATCCTCGCCGTTAATCAAGTCCCAAGCCATATCGTAAGCCTCTGCGCGTTGTGCAAGACAGTCACGATAGGCAGAAGAACGTTTTTGCGAGGTGCCCATTGAATAACCGTTGTTCTCAATCACGATTACTGCAGGAAGTTCAAAAAGGGCCGCAATGTTGAGAGACTCATGCACCGCCCCTTGGTTAACCGCTCCATCACCGAGGAAAGAAAGCGAACAGCCAACATTCCCGTTATATTTGACTCCGTAAGCCAATCCGATCCCAAGAGGAATCTGGCCCCCTACAATTCCATGACCGCCCCAATAATTTTTATCGGGAGCAAAGAAGTGCATTGAGCCACCTTTGCCCTGAGAGCAGCCAGTAATCTTGCCAAAAAGCTCGGCCATACACTCTTTCATATTCATCCCTGCAGCAAGCGCATGGCCATGGCAACGGTAGGCAGTGATCATGTGATCGTGCTCTCCCATCAGAGAAGCACAGGAAGTCGCAACACTTTCCTGACCATTGTAGACATGGAGAAACCCTCCCATTTTTCCGGCGTTATAGTTCTTGAGAGAAACCATCTCAAATCGTCGAATTCGCATCATGGTGCGATAGAAATCAATCTTCTCAGAATTGGTGAGAGACTTGTTGATGGGCGAATCGGAGAAGTCGAGTCCGTCGACATTCGGTTCAGGTGATGAGATCATGAGACAAGCAAGGCAATACCCGCTTCCCGCCATTCGCGCAAGCCGAGTTTGGTTCTGTTAAAAAGATGACCCAACAATCGGAACCATCGAGCTCAAAAGCAGCACAATCTCTACCAGGCTATAAAAGACCAACCGAGAATAACACCTCGCGTAATCATTTAATAATCAGTTGATTACTACGCAGTCACAGCGACTTCTTCCGTCCTTTTTCCAAAGGTCATTCGATTCAGAACAACAACGATTGCGGTGAAGAGTAAGGTCGCTACAGCATCGTTTCTGAAAAACATCCAAGTGGGAGGAAAGCCAGGAGTTCCCGTCCAAAGAGCCTGTGCCATACCTCCGAAACTTTTCGCATAAACGGGACTCGCCAGCCAGCTGATTGAATTCGTCACAAGATAGAAGATTCCCGCACCACCTAGAGACGCTCCCAGTAAGGTAGGCGCGCTGGTTCGATTCGAGAAACGCGTCCCCCAAACCGCAATCAAACCATAGGCCAAAAGAGGCGACAGAATCCAAAGAGACAAGCTTCCCTCAGTCCATACAGTCGAGAGCACATACCCCGCTAGTGGAATTAAAAGCCAGCGCGCACTCTTTAAAGCCGCCAACGCAAAAAATAATGCCGTGAAAGGCTGGAAGTGATGAAGCTCATAATTCATCCCAATTTGGCGAAATGAAATGAGGGCCAAAATCGCAACGAGAAATAGAACAGGGCGAGGTCCAATCGACATGGCGATTTCAATAACAGACTTCTACCCATTTCCAATTCAAAAAGAAGTCTGGTCACCGTGGCATAACCCTCTGGCCTGCGAGTGCGAGTCTTGTCGTCGCTACTGAACGAGGAGTCCAAACGAATACTCAGGCTCACTTCACTTCTCGGAATCCCTACAGCCCGTTCCACGTGGAACACTAACCTCGAAAAACACCTGATCCCCTGCACTCTTTCTCATCAAAAAATTCACTCCACAAACGTTTCTCTCTCGAGCATCTCAGTCTATACTCCCGCCGCGCATGTTCACCTTTCCTAAGTCCTATCACGTCGTCGTCATCGGGGCCGGTCACGCCGGAGTCGAAGCCGCACTCGCTGCCGCCCGCATGGGCTGCGACGTTGCCCTCCTTACTCAGAACCTCGACACCATTGGCCAAATGAGCTGCAACCCCGCCATTGGAGGTCTAGCTAAGGGTCACGTCGTTCGCGAAATCGATGCCCTAGGTGGCATCATGGCACAAAACACAGACGCGACCGCTATCCAGTGGAGGATGCTCAACAGCGGAAAGGGACCCAGCGTACGCGCCCCTCGCGCCCAATGTGACAAGAAGGCCTACCAGTTCCGCATCAAAAACATCATCGAATCCACACCCAATCTCGACCTCCATCAAGGGAACGTCACCAAACTCATTGTCGAGAATGACGCCATCGTCGCTCTTGAAACCAACATGGGCCTGCGCCTCGACACCCAATCCGTCATCCTCTCTGCAGGGACCTTCATGCGCGGGCTGATGCACGTCGGTAAAGAAACTCAAAAGGGCGGGCGCACCGGCGACGCCGTCTCTACCGTCAGCGACTCTCTTAAAGAGCTTGGCTTCCAAGTCGAGCGTTTCAAGACCGGCACCCCCTGCCGACTTAACGGGCGTTCCATCGACTTTTCAAAATGTGAGCGCCAAGACGGGGACACGCCCCCAGCTCTCTTTTCCTACCATCCCGAGGAGCTCACCCGCGACCCCGACGATCTCTTTAGCCTCAATCACTACACTGAAGAAGGCATGTTCCATGTGGAACAGCTCCCTTGCTGGATCACCTGGACCAACTCACAAACCCACGACCACATCCGAGATAATCTTCACCTCTCAGCAATGTATGGCGGCATGATCGAGGGCGTAGGCCCACGCTACTGTCCCTCCATCGAAGACAAGGTCGTCAAGTTCGCCGACAAAGACCGACACCAAGTCTTCTTGGAGCCCGAAGGCCGCCACACTCGAGAGTATTACATCAACGGCGTCTCTACTTCCCTCCCCTACTCCGTTCAGCTCGACTTCATCCGCTCTATTGAGGGACTAGAGAAGGCAGAGATCATCCGCCCAGGCTATGCCGTCGAATACGACTACTGCCCCCCCACACAGCTCTATCCTACCCTCGAAACTAAATCCGTCTCGGGCCTCTACTTTGCAGGACAAATCAACGGCACCTCGGGTTATGAGGAAGCGGCGGCCCAAGGCCTCATCGCCGGAGCCAATGCGGCTCTTAAGGTCCAAGGTAAAGCCCCCCTTATCCTCGGCCGAGACCAAGCCTACATTGGCGTCATGATCGATGACCTCGTCACTAAAGGCTGCACAGAACCCTACCGCCTCTTTACCAGCCGAGCCGAACACCGACTCCTACTACGCCAAGACACCGCAGACCAACGGATCACCCCAGTCGCCCGCCAAGCCGGCCTCATCCCCGAATCCCGGTGGCAGAGATTCGAGGCCAAGAAACGAGCACTCGAAGAAGGGGCACAATACGTGCGCGAGACCGCCTACGATGGAGGAAAGCTCGAAACATGGTTCCGCCGAAACGAGAACCACTGGCAAGGCCTTCCCCCAGAGATACAATCGAAGTTCCACATGGAACATTGGGCCATTCTCGAGAGCGATTTTAAATACGCCGGTCACATCCAACGCCAAGCCCAGCAGATCGAACGGATGGCAAAACAGGAAAACGCCCCTCTTCCTGCAGGCCTTGACTATCACTCCATCACCGGACTCAAGATGGAAGCTCGCCAACGCTTCTCCGACATCCGTCCCACCACTCTCGGACAAGCCGGGCGAATTGCCGGCATCACCCCTGCCGACGTCGCGGTCCTCTCCATCTGGCTTAAAAAGCAAGAACTCTCCCAAAGCCTCTCTTAAGCTTTCAACCTTGACCACATCCTCTTCAGACTCTGAGGAGAGACGACCGCAGAGCATTAGAGAGATTTGGAAGAGAAAGTGGACACATATTCCAACGCGACTTCACTTCTAGCTTCAGGCTTAGCGAATGTCTCCAATATCCACACCGCTCAAACTTGCTTCAAACAAGGATGTGAGCATCCCCGACTGAAGGCCTCTTTCTGTCCAGAAATGCAAAGTCTCTCTGCAACCCTCAGCGACCAATATCCCTCTGCGGCTGTTCCAAGCCCTCTCTGAATTTCGATACGACATCCCGCAAACTCACTTCACTCCCTCAACCTACTAAACGTTCCACGTAGAACATTCCCCTCTTCTTTCCAGCCAAAACGGTCAATGGCCTCCAAGATCACCTGAAACGAAGGAATCACCACCTTCTCCTTTTCGATCTGCTCGTGATCCCTGGGAAACTCAGGCGCAAATACCTCGGCCAAGTGAAAGCAAGCCCAAGCCCGCACCATTCTGATGCCACCCCGAGGCCCACTCATCCGCGTCGCCAGATGCTGATAATGCCTCACCGGATTCCCAAGGAAGTTCTCCTCCCTAGCGCGATACTCTTCAATGATCCAAACCACAGCCTGATAGCTTGGCGGCCAATTCTCCAAAATTGCCTCATCCGTAAGATCCGCGAGAAACGACTTGTTGATCTGAAGCAAAGCCTGGGCAGGCTTCCCCTCTCTCAAAAGAGACTGCGCATAGCACAACGCTGCCCAATAGAACTCCTTATCTCTTTGCTCTCGAAACGGAGCCATATCCCTCGCCCGCCACACTCGGTCAACCACAGGCAAGAATGGACAATCACCCCTCATCCTAGACTCCGTCACCAGCGCGCCACTTCCCTTGCACGAGCGCATCAGCCGCCGCAGCTGCTTCAGCCGTCTTCTTACTCGCCCCCTCCCCCTGTCCAAGAACATCTCCTCGCCACGTCACCGAGGCCACGAACTTCTTGTCATGGTCCGGACCAGTCGCCGAAAGAATGCTGTAGATCGGATTGTCAGAAAAAAGAGCCTGCAAAGCCTCCTGCAGATCGCCCTTCGGATTCCCAGTCTCATCACTCTGAGTCACCTCATCCAACGCACTACCCACCATCTTCAAAACCACCTTCTGCGCTTCGTTAAAACCACCATCCAAATACACCGCCCCCAATACCGCCTCCACACAATCCGCCAGATTCGAAGACCGCGACCGTCCGCCGTTGGCCTCCTCGCCCTTACCCATCAGCATCTCTGCTCCCAAATTTAGCTGCTCTCCAAAGGCAGCCAACGCTGGTTTAGACACCAAACGAGCTCGCCACTTTGTCAAGGGACCCTCCCCTTCATCTGGAAAGCGCAGATACAAGACCTCCGTTAAGGCCAGCTGCAAAACCGCATCGCCTAAATACTCAAGTCTCTGATTATCAACGTTATGCGACTTGCTTTCTGCAATCAAACTCGGATGAGTCAAGGCGGCTGCGAGCAAAGTCTTATCCTTAAATTGATAAGAAAGATGGTCTTCGATGGGAGTCAACGAGGACCGGACTGCGTTTGCTGATTCAACAGTCACAAGAAGAAAGAAAGGTGGGGCGACCGACGGGACTTGAACCCGCGACATCCTGAATCACAATCAGGGACTCTAACCAACTGAGCTACGGCCACCAGCTTTATAGCGGAGAGGCTTCATACTCCCCTGTCTATCGTTTTCAAGACGAAAATCGATTCGAACCCACTTATTTTCCAAACTGTTCCAAATACTCACCCACGTTCTTTTTCTTCAAAAGGAACAAACTCAGGAGCGGATAGATACACATTAAGATCGGAGAAATCACCCCCGTGACCGAAGTCGTCATCTTCATCATCTGCATCATCGCCTCCAGTTGAGAGCTGCCGGCCCCACCCATCTGTTCAGTCAGATTATCAAAATACCGATTCAAAGCGGGTATTGTATAAGTAACCGCCAGAATGAGACTCACCACCTTCGCCCCAATGGAAGCAAAGGAATAAACCGATGAAGCCTTCACCGCATCCTTCTTACTCTTCAAAAGCTTCACCCCTGCGCGCAGGATAAAGAAAGTCACCACCGCCATCAGCACTAGCGCCACCAAAGTTGCTACCTTCATTTCTTCCGCCATCCCTCTTTGCATCTCAAGAACCTGCTCATCCCCCCCCGACTGGAGCTTCAGAAAAGCATCCCCAAACAGCAAATTCGCCACTCCCATCAGGAGCTGCAAAGCACCAATACATCCAAAGACAATATGTAAAATACCGAAGACCTTAATCGACTTTGGCTCCAAAACGGGCACTCCACCAGACGGAGGCGGCTGATTCATCATCTCACTCATTAGAGTAATCATGGCGAGAATCCTTCCCTCTTACAAAAAGAAAACGTGCCTCCCCTGCCCTCCCATGTTTAGAAACGACCAACACATGAGCGACCAACTCAGCACCCTCATGGCCGGAACGGCCCAAGTCCTCTCCGAAAAAGAACTCTCGGACCGCCTCAAACTTTGCGAAAAAGAAGGCCGCCCCCTCCGCGTCAAACTCGGCGTCGATCCCACTTCGCCCGACCTGCACCTCGGTCACACCGTCGTATTAGAGAAGCTCCGACAATTCCAATCCCTTGGCCATCAGGCAGTTCTAATTATTGGAGACTTTACCGCTACCATCGGCGACCCCTCCGGCCGCTCCGCCACCCGACCACCCCTCTCCCGCGAAGATGTCCTCATCAACGCCGAAACCTACACCAGCCAAGCCTTCAAAGTTCTCGACGAGTCGAAAACCGAAATCGTCTACAACGGTGACTGGTTTCGCAAGATGACCTTCGAAGACGTCCTCCGACTCAATTCACGCGTTACCATGCAACAAATGCTTCAGCGTGAGGACTTTAGAAATCGTATCGAGAAAGGGCAGGAAGTCCGTCTCCACGAAATCCAATACCCCATCGTGCAAGGCTGGGATTCCGTCGAAGTACGAGCCGATGTCGAGATTGGAGGCTCCGATCAACTATTTAACATATTGGTAGGGAGAGACTTACAGAAAGAAGAGGGCCAACTCCCCCAAATTGTGCTCACCATGCCCCTCCTCGAAGGCCTCGATGGTGTCAAAAAGATGTCCAAGAGCTACCAGAACTACGTTGGTGTCTCTGAAGAGCCCAACGAAATGTTCGGCAAGCTCATGTCCACCTCCGACGACCTGATGGATCGCTACTACCAGCTCCTCCTAGGCGAGAACCGTGACGAAAGCCTCCATCCCATGGAAGCCAAGAAGCAGCTCGCCCACAAGCTCACCACCCGCTACCACGACGAAGCTGCCGCCAAAGAAGCTCGAGCCACTTGGGAAGCCCGTTTCTCCAAGCGCGACGACTCCGCTGGTGCCGTCGAACTCTCTCTCACAGATTTTCCAGCGGATGGAACCGTCCTCCAACTTGCCAGTCATGCTTACCAAGCCGGCTACCAGCTCACCAAGTCCAATGGAGAACTCAAAAAGCAATCCATACTTCCGGGCGCCGTTCATCTCAACGGGGAAAAGCTCACTGACCCCAACGCCACACCCAAGCTCAAAGTGGGCGACATTCTCCGCCTCTCCAAAAAGCACTCCGTAAAAGTCGGGTAGGGGAGTTTACTACTAAATTTCTAGTAATAAAGAAGAGCCAAAACTAGGAACAGAAGTTCCGCCATTCTAGACTACTCTTCTTCGCTCACCGTCACCCCGATATTCAGCGTCTGCGTGCCGCCTCCAAACACCGTGCCACGCACCGGTGAGACATCAAGATAGTCACGACCTTTCGCAACTTGGATATGATCTATCCCGGGAACCACATCGTTGGTGGCATCGAATCCCAACCACCCAATCTGAGGCGCATAAACCGAGACCCAAGCATGGGACGCATCCGCGCCGATCAACCGCTCCTTACCTGGAGGAGGCTCTGTCCGGAGATAACCTGATACATAACTGGCCGCCAAACCCAATGACCGGAGACAAGAAATCTGAAGATGTGAAAAATCCTGACAAACCCCAGCCCGCTTTGCGAACACTTCTGAAACTGGCGTCGCCACCGTAGTCACTTTCGGATCAAACTTAAAATCCTTAAAGATACGAGCGGTCAAATCACGACTCGCCGTCAAAATCGGAACACCCTTTTGAAACGACTGCCGCGCATAATCCGCAAGCTCAGGCAGACAAGGACAAAGAGGGGAGGCAAAGCTAAATTCCGCCGCAGCAAGATCAGGGGACAAGTGAGAAGTCCGTAAAACATCACGCACCATCTCCCAAGGTATGGAAAGGTCCAAGTCCAGCGGCTTCACCTCCTTCACCTCAACCTTACTATAGGAATCAATCACCAGCTTCCGATGCGGAGTGGTCAAGCCAAAGTAGCTACAAGCATTCCCAAAATAGTCCACCGTATGAGACAAGCTATCGGGAGCAGGGGATACTTTCAGGTCAAAGGCGCCCTGATTCTGGCGAGGGGTCACACTCGGACGCAGCCGAGCCACGTGATGAGAATATGAGACCGAACTCTCATACTCGTAAACTGTTTGATGATGGATTCGATAGCGCACGGGAAATTAAGAGTTCGTGAATTCCACGTGGGTGAAAAAGTCCCAACCTAGCTTCTCGGTAAAATCAGGCATCTCCTCGCGCAACTTCGCCAGAAACACCTTCAACTTCTCAAGCTCTTCCACATCAGAACGTCCCTCTTCCGTAGAAAGCAGCTCCGTCTCCAAATAGTGAAGCGCTCGCAAGACCACACGGTGAGCCGGGCGGGGGATATCACTTTGCGCCGCCTGATCTTCTCTCGGCAAGTTACGCAAATCCCGATCAAGCTCACGCAGCTGGAAAGCCAGTGAACGCGGGTTGGCGGGGTCAAAGAGAATCAAATCCAACGCCGGCAGCGGTTGCGGCGCCCCCCGATAGCGGAAGCGATAGGTCAAAGTGGTGTCGTTAATCGAAAGCGCCGTCTCCAAAGTATGAGGTCCGAGCTCCGGATCCTCCTTCATGAGATGATCCACTAGCGTCAAAAGCCACTGAATCCGCTCTACCCGCCGACCAATATTCAAAAAGAGCCAACCCTGATTCCTCGTGATATTCTCACGACATGTTCCATTAAAAGCGGAGTGATTCAGCAGCGCCTTCTGTAAAAACGGACGCATCGACAAGAGAGTCTGCGGTGGCACCGAGCCCACGACATCACCATGCGCTCGAATGATACGCCAAGACTCATTAGAAAGCCGATCCCGCGATAATGAAGCCAAACGCAAGAGATTCTGCACATTCATCGGAACCGAATCACCCGCACCCTCGACAGCAGCAGATTCGAAGAAAATAGGAGAAAGAAGAGCAAAGATTTCTTTGCGAGAAGGGGACTTTGAGAGCCCCTCCACCATCTCAGCCGACAAGTATCCAAAGCTCTGTAAAGTCGCCAAAAGCGGAACCAACAGAGGCCTTACATCCGGGCCCTTATCATCCGTCATCGTCAACACCGCCTCTAACAAGACACGAGTAGCAAACTCCGTTCGCTCAGAATAGCGACCGATCCAAAAAAGATTGTCCGCAGACCGAGAAGACAGCGCCCCCGTCGAACGACGAATACTCAAGCGATCAGGCTGATTACTCTGCCACTCGTTCGGGTTCTCTTTTTCACCCAGAACCCACAAATCCTTCGACCCCGAATCATGATCCAGCGAGAGACCTGGCAAGGCCTCCGACGAAGAAGCACAGCGCACCAAGGCACCGGGCATCACCTCGTAGCCATCTCCCTTGGCAAAAAGGAAAATTCGATAGGCGAGGGGACGAGACTCAAGTTGCGAGCCCGTCCACACCGGAGCCTGAGAAAAGTTCATCTGCTGCTGAACCACGTAAGCCGAAGGATCCGCACGAACCCGCCCCATCAACGATTCACGCTGAATCGCTGGCAAAGTGTCCAATTGCACCGGAGGCCGCAACCGCTGCCCAAACGCTTCTTTAAGCAAAGCCGACTGACCAGGAAGTTGGTCTAACAAGTCAGGAGACTTGCCCCCCCAAACCGTCTCAATAGAAGGAATCGCCAAATCGCGTCCAAAAAGACGGCGCGAAATCTCTGGCAAAAAGGAAAGCATCGCGGGCGACTCTGCAATGCCAGTCCCCGGAGGATTAATTACCGAAACCGTCCCCGAGCGAATGGCACTCATCAGACCTGGCACCCCTTGTTGCGAATTGGTGGGCACCTCTAGTGGGTCAATGACGGTCTCATGCACTCGCCGATAAATTACGTGTACTCGCTGGAGACCCGAAACCGTCTTTAAGTACACGCGGTCGTTTCTCACCGTCAGCTCCTCACCCACCGCCAAAGTAATACCCAAATAACGCGCCAAATAGGCATCCTCGAAATAGGTCCGATCCGAAGGACCCGGCGAAAGCATCACCACATTAGGCTCATCATGTCCCCCTGGAGCGTGCGCAAACAAAGTACTGCGCAAGGACTGAAAGTAAGAAGCCAACCGAATCAAATGCAGCTTGTTACTGGTCTCCGGAAAGACATTGGAAAGGATGATCCGGTTCTCGAGCGCAAAGCCCGCACCATTGGGCGCTTCAGTCCGGTCCGCCACCACCTTCCACGATCCATCAGGAGAGCGAGCGACATCGACTGCGTAAGAAGTCAGAATCATACCATCCCCATTCACCGGAGGAAGGAAGCGGTTAAAATTCGGCTGCGAATAGAGCAAGGCAGG
Organism: Roseibacillus sp.; assembly: GCA_051251855.1. Taxonomy (GTDB): domain Bacteria; phylum Verrucomicrobiota; class Verrucomicrobiia; order Verrucomicrobiales; family Akkermansiaceae; genus Roseibacillus. The sequence goes on along the minus strand of JBPOGI010000003.1, from coordinate 66,475 downwards.
GGGTAGCAGACCCTCACTCAAGAGGGTACGTGCCCCATAGCAATCCTTGAGAATCTGATTCCAAAGGTGAGCCCGCTCCACGAGACTCGCCGACAAAGAACTCCACTCGCTCTCCGAAATCAGGGCCGGAATCGGGTCCAGATTCCAGGGCCTCTTATTTTGACTTTGGTCACCAAGCAGATTGTAGGAAATCCCATTCTCTCTCAGCAATTCCTCGCCCCGCCGCCAGGACTGGGCCAACCCCTTCCCTCCTATTTCCTGCAAACGTTCCGAAAACCCCTCCCAAGCGGGCCGAGGAACCCCGTTTTCACCTGCATATTCATCAAAACTTCCCTCTAAACCCTGATAACCCGTCAACAGACTCTCCGACTTACCCGCGGCTGCGGAAGTCTGGCTTTGGCTCATGGAAGAACCAAGGGTCTGGCTTTGGGATTGAGACATCGAAGAAGGATCGGACGGACGAGTTTTCTCGGAGGCGGAGTCTGCAAGGCGGCGTCTCTTCATGCGAGAAGAAAGGCAGCATTTTCGAGTCCAGTTTCACCGAACTTCAGACATCTTCGCTCGGCTTAGAACCGTTGCAAATCCAAGGTCAGGGGATAGTCAGGATTCGGTGCCGGAATGGTCGGATTCAGCTTGCCAGCCGTTTTGCCCATATTGAAAAAGCGAGAACGACGACGCGACTCCGCAACCATCCCGTTCAGCGGAAAGTCGTCATAACTACGACCACCGGGATGCACCACGTGATACTGGCAAGCTCCCAGAGACTTTTCATTCCAAGTATCGACCAAATCAAAGGTCAGCGGCGAGCTGATCTCCTTGGCAGGATGCATCGCTGAGAAGGGAGCCCAGGCACGATAACGCACCCCGGCAACGAACTCACCCTTGCGCCCTGTCGGATGCAGCGGAACGGGAACCCCATTGCAAGTCACCACATGGCGAGACTCAGTCAAATTCGACACCTTCACCTGCACCCGCTCCACCGAAGAGTCGACATAACGCGAAGTGCCACTCGAAGACGACTCCTCACCCAGCACATTCCAAGGCTCGGCCGCCTGACGCAGCTCAATCCCAATATTACGCTCCTCGTGCTCACCAATCAAAGGAAAGCGGAACTCGAGATGTGGATCATACCAATCCTTCTCAAAGTTCAAACCGTGATCACGCAAATCACCAACAACCTCGTCGAGGTCATCTTTCAGATAATGCGGTAACAACCACTTGTCGTGAATAGAAGAGCCCCAGCGCACTAGCTTCGCTTTATAAGGCTCATCCCAGAATTTCGAGAGCAGACCTCGAATCAACAACTGCTGCGAGAGCGACATCTCAGGATGCGGTGGCATCTCAAAACCACGAAACTCTACCAAACCCAAACGCCCCGTAGGTCCAGGGCCAAAAAGCTTATCGATACAAATCTCGGAACGGTGCGTATTCCCCGTTAGGTCCGTCATATGGTTCCGCAATACGCGGTCAATCATCCACTGGCTATTCTCCACTGTGGTATCCCCCTGAGGCAACGAAGTGAAAGCAGTCTCCAACTCATACATCGCCTCGTGCCTTGCTTCATCAAGACGAGGAGCTTGCGACGTCGGTCCAATGAACAAGCCAGAGAACAAATACGAGAGGGAAGGGTGGTTATTAAAGTAAGTCACCACCGACTGCAGCAAATCAGGCCGACGCAAGAAGGGAGAATCTAACGGCGTCTCGCCACCCACCACGATATGATTCCCACCACCCGTACCCGAGTGCCGCCCATCTTGCATGAACTTCTCAGTACCAAGTCCACACTTGCGCGCCTCATCATAGAGCACCCGCGTCTTTTCCACGATGCCATCCCAACTCTTGGAAGGATGGATATTGATTTCTAACACCCCTGGGTCTGGCGTCACCGAGAACGAATTAAGACGAGGATCGGAAGGCGGCTTATAACCCTCAATCCGAATCGGCGTCCCCAGCTCCTTCGCCGTCTCCTCCATCGCACCCACGAGCTCCAAATAAGGCTCCATCTCGGGAATTGGCGGAAAAAAGACATGCAGCCGCCCCTCACGAGGCTCTACACAAAGACCGGTGCGCACTTGGTCCTTGGCAGACTTACCAGCCTCAGGCTCCTTCAAGGCCGCCTCACGCTGACGCTCCAAAATCTCTTCACTGGAAAGGCCCTTACGAACCGAATCCATCATCTCGGGCATCCGAATACTGGCTTCCTGTCGACGCATCGACGGCGGCAAAAGACGCTCGCCCGGCATCGCCTCACGCGGAATCGATGGGTCCGCCGCTTCCGTATAAGGATGATCCTCCCTCTTTGCCCAAGGCAAACCATCAAGCGGCAAGCGATAACCCATGGGATGATTACCCGGATGCAAAAAGACTTCATCGCCACCTAACAGCCAAGGACCCGTCAACCAGTCCTTGCCGTCCTTCTCATGAGTAAGCGGCAAAATATGGCCCACTGGCGAACCGATGCCTTGCTCGAAAATACGTGCAATCGTCGCGCGCTCCAACTTGTCGTCTAGACGAGAATCTTCCACCGAGACATTAACGGGAAGACGACGCTCCTTCCACATATAGTAATAGAGATCCTCAAAGGCCGCCCGCGCATACCGGTCTGTGAGACCCAAATTCTTAGCGAGCAACTTCGTAAAAGCCTCCGACGTCTTAGCATCGTGACCGTAGTCCTTATCCGGACGCCCAAAAAGAGAAGGGTCCGTCCAAATCGCCTGACCATCCTGACGCCAATACGAAGTATAGGCCCAGCGGGGGAGGGGTTCCCCTGGATACCACTTACCTTGCCCATGGTGCAAAAAACCACCGGGCGAAAATTTATCATAGAGCTTCCGCAAAAGAGTCTCTCCGTAGCCCTCCTTCGTCGGTCCAATGGCATCGGTATTCCACTCCGCAGTCTCCATCTCGCTCGCGGAGACAAAGGTCGGCTCCCCACCCATTGTGAGACGCATGTCCTGCTTCTTAATCCGCTTGTCGAGCTCATGGCCCAGCTTCTCAATCGCTGCTTCTTGGTCCCCGTTGTAAGGCAGAGTCACGCGGGGGGTCTCCGCCACCCGATCCACCTTCATGTCGAATTCGAACTCCGTCTCGATTTCATCGGCCTCCATGAGACTTCCTGTCAAGGGAGCGGCATCACGATAATGCGCCGTCGCACAAAGTGGGATATGTCCTTCACCAGCCAAAAGCCCCGAAGTCGGGTCCAACCCCACCCAACCGGCACCCGGCAAATAGACCTCCGCCCATGCGTGCAAGTCCGTAAAATCCTCCGAAGGACCCTCCGCCCCGCCATCAGTCGGCTTCAAATCCGCTTTGAGCTGAATCAAATATCCCGAACAAAAGCGCGCCGCGATTCCGAGGCGACGCATCAGATTAATCAACAGCCACGCCGAATCCCGGCACGACCCCGTACGCTTGAGAAGAGTTTCCTGCGGCGACTGCACCCCGGGTTCCATCCGAATGGTATAGCCCACCGTCTCGCTCACCACCTGATTCACCTTAACTAGGAACTCATTAATAGTCAGCTTTTTGGGGAGCTTAAGGGTATCCTGAAAAGCTATCAGCTCATCACTACGAGCGTCCCCCGCGTCAATCGCCAGAAACGGCCTCAACTCGTCCTGCAATTCCTCGGGATAATCGAAAGGATAATTCTCCGCCTCTTTATCGACAAAAAAGTCGAAGGGATTGATAGGGGAGAGGTCCGCAATGAGGTTCACCTCGATTTCTAACGACTTCACCGGCTCCGGAAAAACCAGCCGTGCCAAAAAGTTCCCCTGTGTATCCTGTTGCCAATTCAAGAAATGCTTTTCGGGCGAAATCTTTAAAGAATAGGCAGTTACGGCAGTTCTTGAATGAGGGGCGGGCCTCAATCGAACGACTTGTGGGCCCAACTGGACAGGGCGTTTGTAGTGATAACTTGTCTTGTGGTGCAGTGAACAATGGATGGACATGGCCTAGAATTTGCTAAACGCAGGGTGAAGGGAGCAGCCTCGTAAGTTTAGTTAGCTCATTGAGGGCCAACTCTTGCCAGAAATTGAAAACCAGCCAAACTCGCGTGAACGCCGACTCCGTTACCACAAATATGCTCTTTGACAACTACCAACCAGCTGAGGCCTTCGATGAAGCCTTTCAATCTTCGGGCGAATTCCGAGCCCACTATCAAGCGGTTGTCGAGCGACTAGGAGATGTTTCATCCGAGGAACTGCAGTCCATTCAAACCACTCTCAGCCTCTCTTTTCTTAAGCAGGGTATTACCTTCACCGTCTACAACGACAACGAAGGTACCGAACGCATCTTTCCCTTCGACCCCGTCCCTCGGGTCATTCCCGGCGACGAATGGACCGTCTTGGAAAAAGGCCTCGTCCAGCGTATCGAAGCCCTCAACGCCTTTCTCAAGGACATCTACTCCGACCAAAAAGTCATCAAGGACAAGATCATCCCCAAAGAGACCGTCTACACTGCGGCCCACTACCGCGACGAACTCAGGGGAGTCAAAGTTCCCAACGATAGCTACGTCCAAATCTGCGGCACCGACCTTATTCGCGACGAAAAAAATGGTTACCTCGTTCTCGAAGATAACTGTCGCTGCCCTTCCGGAGCCAGCTACTTGTTAGAGAACCGCGCCGCCATGAAAAAAGTCTACCCCTCTCTCTTTCAGGAGATGGGCGTGCGCCCCGTAGACGTCTACAGCGACTGGCTCGTTGAAGTTCTCGAAGACCTCAGTCCTCCAGACGTGCCGAACCCCGTCTGTGTCCTCCTCACCCCCGGAGTCTACAACAGCGCCTACTTCGAACATTCCTTTCTCGCCAGCCGTATGGGTATCCAAATCGTGGAAGGCCGTGACCTCATGGTCGACAACGACGTCGTCTATATGAAGACCACTCGCGGCCCCAAGCGCGTCGACGTCATTTATCGTCGTATTGACGACGACTTCCTCGACCCCGAAGTCTTCCGCAAAGATTCCATGTTAGGTGTCCCCGGCCTCATGCGTGCCTACCGCGCTGGCAACGTCGCCCTCGCCAATACCGTTGGCACCGGTGTCGCCGACGACAAAGTCGTCTACAAATACGTGCCCGACTTCATCAAATATTACCTCGATGAAGATCCCATCCTCCCCAATGTCGAAACCTACCTCGCCTCCGAAGAAAGTGAGATGAGCCACATCATGGAAAACCTCGATCAACTCGTCGTCAAAGCGGCCAACGAATCAGGAGGTTACGGAATGCTCGTCGGGCCTAAATCTACCAAAGAAGAGATCGAAGAGTTTCGTGGAAAAATCAAAGAGTCCCCGCGCAACTACGTGGCTCAGCCCATGATTTCACTTTCAACCCATCCCACCTTCTGCGACGACAAAATCGCTCCCCGACACATTGACCTCCGGCCCTACATTCTCGCAGGGAAAAAAACCCGCGTTGTTCCCGGTGGCCTCACTCGCGTAGCACTCAACGAAGGCTCCATCGTCGTCAACTCTTCCCAAGGCGGTGGCAGCAAAGACACCTGGGTCCTCTACTAACCTAACCAAACTTTCAAAACCCCAATTTTATGATGCTCTCCCGAGTTGCCGAATCCTTGATGTGGCTATCCCGCTATATCGAACGCGCCAAAAGCCTCGCCCGCCTCGTTGAAGTCGCCGACCAACTGGCTCTCGACTATAGGCATCCCAATCTAGACTCCACCGACTTGTTCTGGAAACCCATCCTGCAAACTTATGGCTATGAGCTCGGCGCCATTGAAAAGCTCAAGACCAAAGAAGACTTTCACCGCTATCTCCTCGTCGATAACGAGAACTACGAATCCGTCTTCAGAAATATTTCCTTCGCCCGCGAGAACGCCCGCGGTGCTCGCGAACAACTGTCCTCCGAGCTCTGGGAAGTCCTCAACGAACTTTACCTCTGGTGCAAAGAACAGTCCAAGTCCAAGTCGACAATCAATCCCGCCATTTATGGCGCTCGAGTCCGGCAAGGCTGCCTTCAGATCCGCGGCCTCATCGAAGAAATGATGCCCCGTGAGGAAGCTTGGTGCTTTCTCCGCCTCGGCACCATGCTCGAACGCGCAGACCAATCCTCTCGCTTGTTAGACCTCCGGTATTTCATGCCGGGCGAAGGCGATGAGGAAGGAAAGGCCTTCGAACCCTACGTCTGGCTCTGCATCATGCGAGGCTGTGGCTCCGGCTCCCAGCGGGGCTTTGGCAATACCGAAACCGACTGGCCCCGACTCAACGAGGCCCTCGTCTTTAGCTCCGTATTCCCACAATCCATCCTCTACTGCGTCCGCGAGGTCAACAACGTCCTGCACAACCTTTCTGGCTCTGCCCTCGGTCGCTTTAATAACGAAGCCGAACAAAGCTGTGGACGCTTTCTCGCTCAGCTCCAACTTGACGCCTTCTCGGGAGAAATCGAAGGTGAGCTTCACGACTTCCTTGACGAAGTCCAAAAGAATCTCAACACCATCAGCGAAAACATCAACGAAGCCTACACCTATACAGGGGATCAAGCTGACGAAAAGGAGGAAGCGGAAAACGTAACAGAAACCACTCAAACCCAGTCTCAAAGCTAGTTTCAGTTACAACAGCAACAACCGACCCTTTACAGGTCGGTCTTAGTGGTAAGAATGTTTCCAAGACATGAGAACACTTGCTATCAGCGACATTCACGGTTGCCTCGAGCCCCTCCTCACCCTTTGGAAAGCCCTCGACCCTCAGCCAGAAGACCACATCATCTTTGTAGGCGACTACGTCGATCGCGGAGCACACTCCAAGGAGGTCATCGACTTTCTTATCGAACAAGAGAAGCACTTCAACATCGACTTCCTCTGCGGCAATCACGAAGAAAAGTTCGTCCTCTCCCGTATTGATCACACCGACCACGCACACTGGGTCGACGTCTGGGGTGGCCAAGAAACCCTCGATTCTTACGGGCCCAATGGCATGGACGATGTCCCCGAAGAACACTGGGCCTTCCTCTTCCGCAACAAACCCTTCGTCGAAACAGACAGCCACATCTTCGTCCACGCCTACTTGGAAGCCGAAGTCCCCCTCGCCGAGCAGCTTCCCTACACCCTCGTCCATCAGAAGTTCAACCACCCTCTCTACGGCTATCCCCGCCCACACATCTCCGGCAAAACCATGATTTGCGGCCATACCGCCCAGAAATCACATGAGCCTCTCAACCTCGGTCACGCCGTCTGCATCGACACCGACGTCGGTAGGGGAGGATGGCTCACCGGACTCCACGTCGAAACCGGCCAATACCTCCAATCCAACTTCGACAGCGAAATCCGCGAAGGCACGCTATAACAACGGTGGGGCGACGGCGGCCCCACCACTATTGATGATCTAAGGCCTCGGCTCCTCGATGCGGAGTTCCTCTACGACTTCACCTTCTAACAGGTGGGCCTGGATAATTTTCTCCAGATTCTCTGGTGTGCAATCCCGATACCAAACCCCCTCCGGATAAACCACTGCTACCGGCCCATTCTCACAAACCCGCAGACAATCAGCCTTGGAACGATGCACCTTCAACTTCGGCTCACCGAGAGATAACTCCGCCAACCGTCGCTTGAGAAAGCCCCAAGCGGCCTCGCCTTCAACCTCTTGACAACACTTCGCCTTTGTTGGCAAAGCACAGAGAAAAATATGTCGTTCTGCTTTTTCCATTAATCCCACTCCTCGGTTTCACAGGTGAGCTTCTCTCGTCTTTCACGAACAAGTCGAACCACCAAAGAAGTCCAACCCGTCTGATGAGAGGCACCCAATCCTTCCCCAGTCTCACCATGAAAGTACTCGTGGAAAAGAATCAAATCCTTCCAATGATCCACCTCACCATGACGATTATCCTCACCATAGCAGGGACGGTTGCCCTCCTCATCAGGAACAAAGAGAGAAATCAGGCGATCGCAAAGATTTATCGCCACCTCCTTGAGATTCATCTGATTGCCTGAACCACTTGGAAAATCAACCTTTAGACTATCGCCATAGAAGTAGTGATAGCGCTCCAAAGCCTCGATGATCAAAAAATTAGTCGGAAACCAAATGGGCCCCCGCCAATTCGAATTCCCCCCAAACATCCCAGTATCAGACTCTCCCGGGACATAGCTCACCTTGTTCTTCTGCCCATCATGGGAGAAGACAAAGGGATCCTCGCCATGCGCCTTGCTGAGAGAGCGAATTCCAAAGTCCGAAAGAAATTCGTTAGAGTCCAACAGGCGGTGCAAAGTCTTCAGCAGACGATCTTCAGGAGGAATGGCTAACAAGACCCGTCCCGCATTCTTCTGTCCCTCTACCCGACGGACGTCGATGTAATGCAGTAACTCAGGGCGATTGGTGAGGAACCAGTCCATCCGCTTACGAAAACCCGGGAGCGAATCCAGCGTCTTCTGCTTAATCACCGTCACCCCAATCATCGGCAACAAGCCCACCAAGGAACGAATCTTCATCGGCACACTCTTCTCACCCTCAATCTTGAGGATATCGTAGTAAAATCCGTCCTCTTCGTCCCACAAGCCGCTGCCATCCAAAGAATTCATAGCGTCCGTGATGCTCACAAAATGCTCCAGAAACTTGGAAGCAATATCTTCATAGGGCGGGCGCGTTGGAGCCAACTCTAGTGCCATCGACAACATAGTGAGACAATAGAAGCCCATCCATGCTGTACCGTCAGCCTGATGCAACACCGACCCGCTCGGCAACGAGTGCGAACGGTCAAAGACTCCAATATTATCCAAACCAAGGAAGCCCCCGCCAAAAACGTGATTCCCTTCCACATCCTTGCGATTCACCCACCAAGTAAAATTAATGAGTAGCTTCTGAAAACAACGCTCAAGAAAGTCCAGGTCACGCTCACCCTTCGCATCTGCGATTTTATAAACACGCCACACCGCCCACGCATGGACAGGCGGATTCACATCCGAAAAATTCCATTCGTAAGCAGGCATCTGCCCATTGGGATGCATATACCACTCCCGTAAGAGCAGCAGTAGCTGATGCTTGGTAAAGGAAGGATCCAATTTGGCAAACGGGATCATGTGAAAGGCCGTATCCCAAGCCGCAAACCATGGGTACTCCCACTTGTCAGGCATCGAAAGAATGTCTCGCGCAAAGAAGTGCTGCCAATCCGAGTTCCGTCCAGTGAGACGTTCACTGGGAGGAGAAGGACCATCCTTGTCACCTTCCAACCAATCCTTAATCACATAGTAGAAGAACTGTTTGGTCCACAAAAGTCCAGCATAGCCCTGCCGACAAATCATCTCCTCGTCGCGAGAAAGATTATCGGGAATCACCTCCTGATAGAATTGATTCGCCTCCGCAATCCTCTCTGCAAAAGTCTCCTCGAATTGCTCCAAACCACTGAGCCCATTGTCCTCCTCCACCGCATGAAGACGACACTGCACTGTCACCGTCTCGCCCGCAGGAACCATGAGAGCAAAGTGAGCAGCCGCCTTCGTTCCTGTCTGTTCGGGATTGACCGCCCGCTTCTTACCATTGGCCAGATAACGATGAAACGCATCCTTCACATAGAGACCGGTGCCTTTGGTCTTATAAATTCTTGGGTAATTCGTCTCGTTCTCCGTAAAGAGCCACGGAGCAGCCTCACCATTGACCACCGGAGCAGCCGCAAAGAAACGGAACGAACCTAAAATATCATGGTCCGCAAAAAGACCATCTCCATCCAGCTTAATAGAAGGTTTTGTCCTTGGTTCCTCGTACTCGTTGCCCCACTTCCAAGTATTTCGAAACCAAAGCTGAGGAAGAACATGAATCTCAGATGCATCCGGACCGTTATTGGTCACCGTAATACGCCACAATAAATCTTCCGGAGAACGCTTGGCAACTTCTTGGACCACATCAAAGTATCGACCCTCATCGAAGACCCCCGTTTCTTCCAATTCCAACTCCCGCTCATCACGGCGCCGTGCCTTGTTCTCATCGCGAAGCCGAATATAGGGAAATTTGGCCTGAGGGTATTTATAGAGCGCCTTGGTGTAAGAATGGGTTGGAGTAGAATCGAGATAGTAATAACACTCCTTCACATCCTCACCATGATTCCCCTCTGGACCCGTCAATCCAAAGAGACGCTCCTTAAGAATATCATCCTGCCCATTCCAAAGCGCTGGCGCAAAACATAACCGGCATTGGCGGTCACTCCATCCCTGCAAACCATCCTCACCCCAACGATAGGCCCTACTGCGGGAATGATCGTGCGGAAAAGCCTCCCAGCTATTCCCATGAGTAGAATAGTCCTCACGCACCGTGCCCCACTGACGTTCACTCAAATAGGGACCCCATCGACGCCAGTTCTTCTCGCGAGCCTCGTCCTCCACAAGTCGCTTCTTCTCAACATCCATACTGATGGGATGCAAGTAGCACGAAGAACGCCAAGAGGCGAGACTGATCGCGGCAGAGATTGACTCGCAAGAGACTCCTCCCGTTGACAGCAGCGAAGGGGTGTGAGATCCTTTTCCCAGATGGCAGCAGGAGAACAACGAACCGCCACTTTGGTCGGCATCTTCATTTTCGTTGGTCTCGCTGTCCTCGGATGGCTCATTCTACAGTTTGGACGCTTCCAGAATTCTTACGACGAAGTGTACAATATCGAAGTCCGCTTCAGCGACGCCAGTGGCCTCATCGTCGGAACTCCGGTTCGCTTGGCCGGTGTCCGCATTGGCTCTGTCTCCGGCAAGCCCACCTTGGAATCCGTGACCCCGCCCCGAGTCCTCGTTCCCATTGCCATCGACGCCAATCGCATTCTTCCTGCAGATGCCGTCTTCCAAATCCAAAGTGCCACCGTCCTGGGAGATAAACTCATTTCCGTCAGCATTCCCGAAAACCCAACCAGCGCAGTCCTTGGCAACAAAAGCATGATCGACGGGGGAGGCGCCAGTGGCTTGGAAGCGATTCAAAATGACGCCATTGCCGTCGCCGGTGATGCCCGCATTCTCATGGCCGACGCCCGTACGAGTTTACTCAAATTCGATGCAGCCCTCGACGACGTGCGATCCATAGCAGGACGCCTCGGCGAAACGGTAGAACAAATCAATACCGGTCTTCTCTCCGACGATAACCTCACCTCCGTGAACCGCACTCTCTCCAATGTCGAAGACGCGTCCCTTGGTGCACGCAATGCCTCTGCCGACCTCAAGCCTCTCCTCGTCGATGCTCGCAATGCCATCAACCAGGTCACCAAACTCGCTCAGAAAGCGGAAGGCACCTTCGAGGAAGTCGACGCTCAACTCGCCAACATCGGTCCCGCCGTAGAGGAAGTCCCCGAAACCATGCGCTCTCTACAACGCGTCGCCGACAAAGCCGAAGGAGCCGTCGGTGAGGCCGAGAAAACCTTTTCCAAAGCAAGCCAAACTCTCGACACTCTGAATAGCAACGAAGGCCTCGTCGGCACCCTTACCAAAGACGAGGAAGTCAATTCCGATACCAAAACCTTCATCAAGAACCTCCGCCGCCACGGCATCCTCGGCTACAAGGACGAAGAAACTCCCGAAAACGATCCCCGCGAACGTTACCGTGGACGACGACGTTAGATTTGGAGTGCGGAGACTTGACTCCGCTTTCATCTCAAACCCCGCAACTCCCTCCTATAAGCAGACGCAAGCTATTCGCACTCCACAAAGCCCCATTCGAAAAGGCCCTTCAAAAAAAATTCTAATAACTCGGCCTTCTTTGTGTCCTAGTTAATAGCATGAAGAAACTATTGATGATGAGCCTCGCCACGACCGTGGGAGCCAGCGCCGAAGTCGCCGTAACCATTTACAACAACAACCTCGCAGTCGTCCGCGACAACATCCCCGTGGAGCTCCAAGCAGGCGACACCTCCGTAAAATACGACCGTGCCACCGCCCAGGTCATCCCCGACTCCGTGGTCTTCCGCGACCCCACCGGCGAAAGCCCCTTCGCACTCCGCGAGCAAAGCTACCGCAACGACCCCGTCTCCCAAGGCCTTCTCCTCTCCCTCTTCGAAGGAAAGGAGATTCCCTTTCGCAAAGTCTATCCTGACGGCAAAGTCGAAATGATCTCAGGAACAATCGTCCGCTCCGGCTACCAAGCAGGGGGGCGCAGCCAAAGCTCACCCGTCATCGAGACCAAGGACGGCCTTCAATTCTCCCTCCCTGGCGAGCCTCTCTTTCCTTCCTTGGGGGACAACTCCATCCTCCGTCCCACCCTCTCTTGGACCCTCGGCAGCGAAAACGTACAAAACTTCGACGCGCAACTTTCCTACCTCACACGTGGTCTCACTTGGCAAGCCTCCTACAATCTTGTCGCTCCCGAAGAAGGCGAGCTTGTCACCCTCAGCGGTTGGATCACTGCCACTAACAATTCTGGAACCGCTTTCGAGGACGCCAAAGTCAAACTAGTAGCAGGGGACGTCAACGTGGTGCAGCCAAATTACAATAACCGCAATATCAGGTCCAAGATGGCGATGTCAGAATCCATGGCAGACGTGTCCGTTCAAGAAAAAGCCTTCGACGACTTCCACCTCTACACCTTACCTCGACCTATTACACTACAAGACAAGGAAACCAAGCAGGTCGAATTCCTCCGTTCACCTAAAGTGCAGGCTACCAAGAGCTACCTCTACGATCCCATCCCGTATCGCTACTCTGGCGGCCGCAATACCAGCCCCAACAATCATACATACAGCAAAGATGTTGCCATCTTTTGGAACTTCAAAAACAGCGAAGAGAACGGCCTTGGTGTTGCCATGCCAGCAGGCATCGTCCGCTTCTACCGCGAAGATAGTGATGACGGCAACCTAGAGTTTGTCGGTGAGAATCGCATCGATCACACCGCGACTAACGAAGATCTTAAAATCTATACTGGCAACGCCTTCGATCTCGTCGGTGAGCGCAAGATCACCGATTTCATCAGTAACGATCGCGAGAACTGGATGAAGGAGACAATCGAGGTCACCCTGAAGAATCGCTCTAAAAGAGCGCAGACCATCACCGCCCGCGAGCATCTCTGGCGTTGGTCGAATTGGAAAATTGATACTGACTCCAATTTTGTCAAAACTGACTCCAACACCATCGAATTCACAGAAACCCTTGAACCCGATGAAGTTAAGGTTATCACCTACCTAGTGACTTACACTTGGTAAGAGATATATATACCCACCGATAACATTTTTTCTATAAACATCTTGCTTTTCTAGAATTTATCGCTACATTGATGTTTGGAGGTGAGGTTGATCTTTCAGCCCACACTTCCTAAGGACAAGTAGCAAATGTGCTCTCTCCCGATCCCCCCATCGGGAGGGGGCCATGCTTCTCCTCAAAATCCTTACTGGGCAAGACCCTTAGCCTAAGGGCGTGTTTTTCGAGGAGCCAAAGCTCTTACTTGCATTTCCACGATGAACTCGTGGTGCCAACGAAAAAGAAGCCCTACTTCATCCGAGCAAAACTCTTACGGAGAATATCCTGAGAAGAAAGACCCGCATGGGCAGCTTGGGCATCTTTCACCCAGGCGTTTTCATTCTCGTTCTTAGTGGCTGCCTCGGTCTCGTAATAAACTCCGAATTTGCCAGGCGAAAGGTCCTTGGTCAGCGCCATTGCCGAGGCCAAATCTCCCTTGTCGTGGTCTTCTCCGACCAAATTGAATTCGCCACCCTTCCGAGGGATACTGTCGTCGAACGACCCAGGGTAAAACATCGTGCATTCCGAGAGAGTCTCCACAACCGAGAAACCGTTATGCAAGATGGCACGTTCATACATCTCATTCATGTGCTTCACCTGAGAAGCATGAGACCGCGCTACAAAGGTGGCTCCGCTGCTCACCAACTGCGCCATGGGATTGATGGGACGGTCAATCGCACCCCGAGGATCGGTCTTCGACTTGCGACCAATAGGTGTCGTAGGTGAGGTCTGATTCTTGGTGAGGCCATAGACAAAGTTGTCCATCACCACGTAGGTCAAATTGATGTTCTTGCGAGCGGCATGGGTCAGGTGATTACCACCGATGGAATAACCGTCACCATCACCTCCAAACACAAAGACATGCAAGTCAGGACGAGAAAGGGAAATTCCCGTCGCCAAAGGAAGCGCACGTCCGTGGATAAAGTGAATGCCATGCGTATTCACGAAATAGGGGAAGCGCGACGAGCAACCAATACCGGCCACACACACAATCTTCTCATGATCAAAGCCCAACTTTTGGACAACATTGAAAAAGGAAGCAAGGACAGCAAAGTCTCCACAAGCTGGACACCAAGTGGGGTGGTCAGCCTTCAGTTCCTTCTTGGTCAATTTTTTAGGTTCAGCAGTTGTAGACATGGTTACTTACGGGAAAGGTTTGAGGATGATTAAAGAATGGAAATTTATTTACCGGCCAAAACGGCTTCGGCCTTGGTGACGATCTCCTTCACTCGGAAGGTGAGACCCTGAATCTTATTCAGCGCCTGAATAGCGGGGTTACAGGTCTTCGCCCGCAACATGGTCGCGAGTTGACCGAAACCATAGACTCCAGGGTCGTTGATCTCAGCAACCAACACATGGGTGAAGCGGCTGAACAGCTCATCCAGATTCGGGTTTAAAGGATGGATGTGACGAATACCCAATTGAGACACTTTGTGCCCCTCAGAATTGAGACGATCTACGGCCTCATTGATAGGACCATAAGTCGAGCCCCAGCCCACAATCAAAAGGTCGCCTGACTGCTCGCCATAGATGTCGGGATCGCCATAAGTTTCCGAGAGCTTGATGAGCTTCTCGCGACGCTTGCCACTCATTTGCTCGTGCATCTTGGGGCTACCAGAAGGGTGACCCCATTCGTCGTGCTCCAAGCCAGTTACAACGGGATACTTCGCACTGGCGGACTTTGCTCCCGGAGGGGAATGACGGGTCAGCCCATCGAGAGGGTAGGGCTTGAAGTCCTCAGGACGTTCGGAAAGGTCCAACTCCGGCTCAATCCAATGTTTGTTCAAATCAGGCTCAGGGAAAGCTTCGATGCGCGTCGCAATTGCCTGATCAGAAAGAATCACCACCAAGGTCGAATACTCTTTCGCAATGCGACAGGCCTCAATCGCCATGTAAAAACAATCCTCCACATCGCGCGGCGCCAACACCACTCGGGGCGAATCACCATGGGAGCCATAAATCGCTTGCATCAAGTCCGATTGCTCAACCGAAGTCGGCATTCCCGTGGAAGGACCACCCCGCTGAATATTGACCACAACCAGAGGAAGCTCAGCCATCGTGGCATAGCCCATCGCCTCAGACTTAAGAGAAAGACCCGGTCCCGAAGAACCCGTTATCGAAAGGTGACCGGCATAAGAAGCGCCAATCGCCAATGAGACCGCTGCCAACTCATCCTCAGTCTGGATAAACATGCCGCCATACTTAGGAAGCTCCGAGCGCAGTTGCTCCATAATGGTCGACCAAGGAGTAATAGGATAGCCGGCACCAAAGCGACAACCTCCAGCAATCAGGCCCAAGCCCAACATCGTATTGCCGTCTGTCGAAAGCCGTTCTTGGCCCAAGTCGTTCTCACCCGGCGCCATCGGCATGTGATTGATATCATGCACCGGCCAGAGATAACCAGCATCAAAGGCCATCATCGCGTTGCGCAAGATATCCTCGGACTTCTTACCGAACTTGGCCGCGATAATATCGGAAATTTTTTCACGATCCAATTGGTAGACCGCGCAAAGCATCCCCAATACAAAAATATTCTTACCCCGAGACTTTGCGTTACCACCAATAGCTTCGATAGTGGCCGAAGTGAACGGAACCCCAATGTGGATAATACCCCGCTCCTCACGAACCTCCTCCACCTTGTCGCTATCGTAGAAGCAGATGCCACCGTCCTTCACCGAAGCGAGGTGGTTCTCGTAACTGTCCTGATAGAAGGCGACGAGGGTATCGGACTCATCGCCTGGATGAAGCACCTCACCCGAACCCAAGTGCACCTGGAAAATCGAAGGTCCACCCGAAATGGTAGACGGAATCGTCATATAGGTCATCACGTCTTGGGCAGTAGAACCGGCCAACTGGGCCAAAAAGGCACCAATGGACTGAATACCGTCCTGAGAATGGCCAGCGAGGCGAATGACCGCATTGCGGATCGAGGTGGGAGTAGCTGTAGCGCTCATTAAACTATAGGGTTCCGCAAAGCGAAAAAAAGGGGCAGCAAACTAGTCCGGAAACTGCGCTATGAAAAGATTAAATCGCCCAAACTCCCCGAAATTCAAACGATTCCGACCAGTAATTGTATTCATGACCGGTGGAAAGAGCAGAAACAAGAATTCCAAAAACCCGAAGTTCTCACCCAAGGACCAACCTTGCCCCTTCATCAACAGGGGCTAACCTCAAGTCAATGAGCCGAGACTCCCCAAAAGCATCCCCACTCGGTCGTCAAGCGAACCACCCCTTCGCTATCCCTTGGCGAGGATGGCGGGATATTTTGAAGAGAGTCCAAAAAGAGATCTCCAATGATGCCCTTCAGCTCCTCTCTGCAGGAATCGCCTTCTACTTCTTTCTCTCCGTTTTCCCCATTTTGGCAGCCACCATCTCCATCTATGGACTTTTCGTCACCCCTACCAGTGCTGAGGCCCAAGTGGAGGAGCTAGGAAGACTCATGCCAGCCCAGAGCCAAGAAGTCATCTCGGAGATTGCTCGCAATGCCACTGCGCAGTCAACGGCCACTTTGAGTTGGGGACTTGTCTTCACCATCCTACTCAGTCTTTGGTCTGCCAACAAAGGCACCCGGGCCCTCGTCCGCGGACTCAATGTTGCCTATGGTGAAAAGGAATCACGGGGCTACTTCCAGCAAACGGCCATCAGCCTCGCCGTCACCTTAAGCGCCTTTATCGGGGGTATTATCCTCCTCACCCTCGTCGCCGGCATACCCGCCTTCGCCAAATACTTTCAAATCTCCGACACCGTAGACCACGTCCTCACTTGGGGACGCTGGCCTCTCATGGCCCTTTTCATCGGCTTCATCTTTGCCTCCCTTTATCGCTGGGTCCCCAATCGGGCTATCCCGCGATGGCAGTGGATCAGTCCAGGATCACTCTTTGCAGTCATCTTCTGGCTCCTGGGCTCCGCTGCCTTCTCCTACTATGTCGATCACTTCGATATGGGAAAGACCTACGGGAGCTTCGCAGCAGTAGTTTCTCTCCTGCTTTGGTTTTTCCTCACCGCTTTCGCCACTCTCCTCGGAGCCGAAATCAACTCCGAAAGCGAGCGCCAAACCCTACGAGACACCACCGTGGGACCAACAAAAGCAATCGGAAAACGCGGGTCCGCGGCGGCTGATGAAGTGGCGAAAGAGAACGAAGTTGAAGAAGAAGACAACCCACTCAGCGGTCTCTAACAGACCCAAGAATTTCTGGAAATAGCACTTTCGCAGGAGGAAAGCTCTTAACGTTCCGCAGATTGCTTCTTGAAGATCGCAAGTAGCACCAACGCCACTTCATTCTAAGAAGAGTAAGGAACAAAGTCCCGTACTTCCCGATTCGCATAACGTGCCTGAATCGCCTCCATGAAGTCAAAGATCGGGTTGTCGTCGCGATCCTCCAAGAGACGCATTCCAGCCTCTTCCTCCTCAAATACTCGTTCCATCAGCAGCGCTAGAGGATTCTCTTCCCACTTTCCCCCCGCCCTTGAAAAACTAAACAAAAGCTCTCCCATCGCAAACCCCTCAAGCCATGGCGTAAAGTAAGGCGCCTCCGGATCCATCGAGTCTTTGGCATCAGGCCAAATCGAAACATGTGCCTGATAGCTCCCATCTGACATGCCGCGATCAATCTGTTGGCAATATTCCCGCACACATTCCAGCCACCGTTGTCCCTCCTTCTTATTTTCGAATTTCGGCCTGGCATCCGCTTCCCCTTCGACAGGGTCCCAAATACAATCCGCTCGCTCAAGATTCGACATCCGAACCCCAGAAACGCACAGCGCCAGCAGAAAACCATTCAACTGATCGACCCCTCTGATCGAATCCTCCGACCCATAACGCAAAAGAAAATACTGCAACTTCTCCTCCAAAGAACCCCCATCCGGAAAAGACCCAGCTAACTCCTTCTTCTCCTTCTCCGCGAGGCGAACTTCTTCCTTGAAAAAGTCTTTCCTCGGCGTGTCTCTCTTAGCGCGTAGTCCGAGTGCGATCTCCACTTCCTCGATATCACCCACCACCTCCACACTCACTCGATTCTCTGCAAACTGCTTCTGAATCACCTCCAATTTTTTCACCGCCTTTAGCTCAACCAACGCAGCCACCACAAAGGCCCGATCACTTCGTTGAAAAGGCTCATAATCGAAAAACTCCACTATCGAGCCGATCACTCGCACACGATCCTCAACATTCCTCACCATCTGGGGGGCTCCTTCGAGCATGGCATGGGCCAGACAGGGATACTCTGGTGTCGAGCGAACCGCATCCAACAACTCGGGCCAAGCCGCCATCCCCAACTTGCCTAGCATTTTTGGAAAATCCTTCGCAAACCACTCATCTGCAATGTCATCACAACCAATCGAAAGAGTCAAAAACTCAGGAAGAAGACCCGCGTCGCCACTCTCCGCCAATGCCCTCCAGGCATGAATCGACACCGCAGACTCCTCATCACTTTGCTCCCTTTTTAGATAAAAATCTGATGCCAAATCCAAAAGATGCTCCATTTCCTCTTCGCCAAAGCCAAGCGAGCCGTATTCTGACCAAACTTCCGCTCCCAAAGCTGGCTCGGGCAACTCCTTCAACTTGGCGTAAATCTCCTCCACGTTCATTTTTCGAAGTTAGATTGCCACCCTTCGAAAGACAAGCGAGCCTAGCTATGAACGAAATTTCGCTTCGATGCATCCAAACGGCATCCATAAACGTAATCTTCTCAGTAACATGAAAAAACAACTTCTCACTTTCATCGTCTCCTTCGCATTTTTACCCACGCTCTGTGCCAACCGGGCCATTCAAATGCGCGAAGTCGATTTCACCACCAGCGTCATCGAACTTCACAACTTCGGCACCACGAGCCAATCACTGAACGGTTGGAGGTTTTGCAGTCACGACGACAACCAAACCCGTCGCTATTCTTCCAGTGGTGGACTCAACGGGCTCACCATCGGGGCGGGCGAATCTCTCTTCATCCACTTTCTCAATAACGCTCCAGCCGGAGATGATACCGCCATCAATATCTCTGGGCGAGGCAACTTCGCCACCCCTCTCGATCGTGGTCCTTATGCTATCCAACTCTACTTCCAAACTTCTTTCGGCGTCGGTGCAAACATCGCCGACCATTTGCAATGGAGTATTGACGGAGTGGACAACATCAATGCTGACGAACGCTCTGACGAAGCCGAAGACGGGGGAGTCTGGACCGACCAAAGCCTTTGGATTGCCACCACAGCTGAAAGCGAAAAGGTCACCCTCACCGACACCACTGGCAGCATTCTCCACAGCCCTTCCAATTACCAGACCACCGAACCTGTCGCCTTCCCAACCACTCTCACTGTTGAAGCCCCCACAATTGCACTCAACGGCGATGTCACCCTCACTTGGGAAGATCTTAGTGAGTTTGGAGCCATTAACTACACCGTCGAAGTCTCGACAGACCTTACCGAAGAAAACTGGCAGCCCACTCTAGACAGCCCCCTGACAACTAACAGCATCACGATTTCGAGAATCATAGTAGACTCGCTCTTCTTCCGAGTTACTGCCCAACTTGCGCCCCAGTAACTTTCCTCATTGGAGCTTCAGCCAAAAAGGCGCTAACTTAATCCCGTGAGCGAAGCGCGTCTCAGATTTCTCCATCGTTCCTACAGCCGCACTGGCCGCTGGGGATGGCGTATTGCACGTCGCATCCGCTCCTTTGGCTGGGGAGTAGCCCTTCTTTCTACCATCGCCGCCGTTCTTGGCACGAACGTCGAAGAATCGGCCATCTACATGATCTTCTGTTTTGCAGTGTGTTCGCTCGCCACCGGATTCCTTTGGGTCTTTTGTCGCCAAGCCAAAGTTTCTGGCACCCGCTCCTTGCCCGAATTCGGCAGTGTCGGGCAAGAGCTCCAATACACGGTCGAGGTCCGCAACGACCACACCCAACCACTCTCCGCGATGCTCTTTGAGGAATGGCCCCCTGACCCCACTCCCGACTATGAGACCTTCGCCTTTACCCCAGAACCCGGAGAAGAGAAGCGCAATATCGTCGACCGCACCATGCTCTTCTATCGTTGGACCTGGCTGCAAGAACGAGAGAGAGGCTTCAACCTTTTAGAGGCCAAACAATCACCCCGCCAACTACCACCAGGCGAGAGCGGGCGCGCGCTTTTTCACCTCACACCCCAACATCGCGGCATCCTTCATCTGGCCGAACTCCGCGTCCTTCTTCCCGACCCCTTCGGTCTCTTCCAACGCTGTCAACGAGTCTCTGCACCTAAAGACCAAATCATCATCCTGCCCAAACGCTATCCTATCAGCGAATTCTCTCTCCCAGGGAACGCTCACCTTCACATGGGTGGCGAAGCCGCTTCTAACAGCATCGGACAAACAGGTGACTTTCTCCACCTGCGCGACTATCAATCTGGTGACGCGATGCGCTCTGTTGATTGGAAGTCCTGGGCTCGCACAGGTGTCCCCGTCGTGCGTGAGTACGAAGATAACTTTTTTCCACACTACGGTGTCATCCTCGATACCTCCGGCCCTCCCGGACAACGCTTTGAAGAAGCCGTCTCCATCGCCTCATCTTTCGTCGCCAGCATGGACACCCAAGAGTGCCTACTCGACCTCATCTTCATCGGCCAAAAAAGCTACCGTATCACCGCAGGGCAGGGGGTCGCTCGTCGCAGCAAACTCCTAGAAATCCTCGCTACCGTGCAGGCACGAACCCAAACCGATTTCGACGCCCTCCAAGCCCTCGTCAGTCGCGAAAGCGAACACCTGACCGCTCTTCTCCTCATTTTCCCCGACTGGAACGAAGAGCGTCGTGCCTTCCTTAACCAACTGAGGTCACAAGGCCTCCAAGTCACCGCCTTCATTATTGCCGATTCCGCAACCGAACAAACTTTCCTAGAAAGCCCCCTCCCTGGGATTCACCTCCTCAAACTTGATACCGTCGCGCGTGACCTCGCTATCGCAGCAGCCCAACTCCAAGGATGAACGCCTACGAACCCACCCACTACCCAGGTCCTCCTCGCCTTCTGCTCGGAGTCACTCTCTTGGTATGGGGCGCTCTTACCAATCATGGTCTCATGGCCTTGGGCGCAGCTCTTCTCATCGAAGGCCGCAACTGGCTCAACTGGCGCTGGCGTTTCGACCTTCGCGGATACTCACGTGCTTGGATTCTCTCCCTCATTGCCCTCGCTGGCACGGTGGGCTTTCACTCTCTCAATCTTTCTGGACCCGCAGCCATCCTGGCCTTCATCGAGTGGCTTCCTCTCATCTTCCTTCCACTCATTCTCGCCCAACAATACGGAGAAGCCAAAGCAGTTCCGACTTCTATTTTCTCGGTTGTCGCCCGCCAACGTCTCAAACGGGAACGCCGGCTCGGTAAAGTGATTCCCGAGTCCCGCATTCATCTCGGCTATCCCTATTTTGCTCTCACACTCCTCGCCACCGCGTTCCCAGCCTCGGGAATGAAACAGCAGTGGCAATACTTCGCAGTGATGGTCGCACTGGCAGCCGTCGCTTTTTACTTTGCCAACCGGACCCAACAACGCCGCATCCTTCCCTGGATAATCATGGCTAGTCTCATCGCCGCCGCCACTTATGGCAGTAGCTCAGGAATCGTCACCCTCTATCACTGGGTGAAGAACGGCGGCTTTCTCAGCAGCCAAGGGAGCGAACCACCTGTCGAACAAAATACTGCCATTGGCCGCCTCGGCGAACTGAAAATGAGCCGCCGAATTGAATGGCGCCTCAGCGTGCCCAAGGGAAAGAAGCCTCCCGAGCGCGCTATGACCCTCGCCTACAACCATTATCAAAGCGGCAAGTGGCGTTCTCACGACCCCAACTTTCAAGACTACGATCGTTCTTTCTCCGATCTCCTCACTATTGCCGACAAAAAAGACCGAGGTGAGTTCGCCTTTAATACTGAAGGCTTTCAGGCCAACGAAATCGAAGAGCCCAAATCTTGGCCGATTTACCTGCGCGGAGCTGTCAATAGCAACCGCAAAGCCCTCCCTTGCCCTCCTGCTCCTACTCTTATCGCAAAGGCCCTTGAGGTCGACAGTATCGAGCAAAGCCAACTCGGAACCCTCCTTGTGGTGAACGCGGCCAACGTCGTCGACCTCGAAATTCATACCGGCGACGATCCCTCCCTCCGTGAAGCCCCTCCTACTCAACGCATTCGCAACGGCCAAGTCCTCGAGACCACCTCCCTCGCTCTTCCAAGTAACTTCAGAGAATCTCGCGAGCTGGTCTCTCTTGCCGCTCAACTCTCCCTCAACGAACTCGACGATTCTCAAAAAATCGAAGCTCTCGGAACCTTCTTCCAAGAGAACTTCCGTTATTCGACTCACCTCAAAACCACCAGCCAAGCTGATAAAACCGCTCTCATCAACTTCCTAACCAACACCCGAGAAGGTCACTGCGAATACTTTGCCACTGCGACGACCCTGCTTCTTCGCGCAGCAGGAGTTCCTTCTCACTACGTGGTAGGATTTGCGGTCCGAGAGCAATCGAACACTCCTGGCGAATATCTTTTGCGAGGCTCCCACGCCCATGCTTGGTGTCGTGCTTATCTAGGAGGCAGAAAGCAAATCATCGAGGAAGAACAAATCGTCACGTTGAGTGGGGGAAAAGAACAAACCATCACCGTTTCCCGCGAAGTCTGGAGTGGTGGCCAATGGACCGACGTTGACCTCACACCAGCCACTTGGCTCACCCTTGACTCGCCTAACCCCAACCTCAAGGAGCGCATTGCAGACAGCTTTCAGCGCCTTAGAGAAGACTTTCAGCTTTGGCGTGCCAACGAAAGAAATCGTGGATGGGTGAACCTCGCTCTCGTCATCATCGCGGTGGCACTTGCAGCCTTTGTTATTTGGCGTTTGAGCGGCTCTCGAATTCGTAAAGAAAAAAGCCAACTCGACGAGGAAAAAACATGGGACCAAAAAACGAACCTCCTCACACTCTCTCTACCCCAACTTGAAGAGAGTCTTGGTAAAAAGCCCGCTGGTCAGTTACTCTCTACTTGGCTAAGAACGGTCCTTCCCGAATTCCCTCTGCCATCGTTAAAACGACTTTTTGATCTCCATGATTCCGAACGCTTCAGCAATCACTCTCTGCAATCGAGCGAAACTCGAGAGTTCGAGACCTTGGTTGAGTCCCTGCAACGCACTTGTGCCCAAAGGAAGGATCGGTAATTTTTATTTTTATCATTAAAACCTTCTTCTTCTCTATGCGAATAACTGCCCAAAACCCGTGTTCCCCATTGCAGTGGTCAGCGTTCCACACCTGCAATAACCTCGCAAACAACTGGGCGCTAACTCTCCATAAAGCCATTTAAAATGTGAAGGCCGAGTTGTTTCACTCTTATTCGCGAGTTATTCCCAACCTTTTCCCCAATCTTTGATGAGTGCCTGCGAGCGAGATTCAGACAAGCACTTCATGTCCCTTGCGTTGGAGGAGGGAACGAAGGGGCTAGGCCTCACTGCACCCAACCCCAGCGTCGGTGCCGTCCTCGTTCGCGAAGGTAAAGTATTGGGAAAAGGATTTCACTCGCGGGCGGGTCAGCCTCACGCGGAAGTGGAAGCTTTGGCGGATTGTCGGCGCCAAGGAAACGATCCTCAAGGGAGCGAAATTTTCATCACCTTAGAACCTTGTTCTACCAGTGGTCGCACTCCTCCTTGCACGCAAGCGATTCTCGAACATGGAATTCGGCGCGCTATTTGGGCGGTCGATGATCCCAATCCTCACCATCAAGGCGGGGCGCGAGCGCTTCTTTATCAAGAGGGAGTTGAAATCACTTCTGGAGTTCTCGCAGAAGAAGCTGAGTTTTTGCATCGCGCCTTCTTTAAAGTGCAGCGAACCCAACTTCCGTGGATCATCGTCAAAACTGCCATGAGTCTCGATGGCCGCATCACTCGTCCTCTCGGAGAAGGACAATGGCTCACGGGTGCGGAAGCGCGTGCTGACGTGCAAGTTCTTCGTGGCGAGGTCGATGCTATCTTGACCAGCGGTTCTACAGCACGGAACGACAATCCTCGCCTTGATTATCGTGGACCTCGAAGTGAGAAGCAACAGCCAGCTCGACTCGTCTTCAGCCGACAACCGCAGGCAGGACTTCCGGCTAGCGCTCATCTTTTGACACCCAACGAAAGTGGTCCCACAAAGTTTCTGAGTGGCGACCTCAAAGAGAATCTCACCCAACTCGCGAGTGAAGGTCTCCAAACTATCCTCGTCGAAGCGGGCGGGGGATTAGTCGGACAATTACTCGACGAAGGCCTTGTCGATGAGTGGATCAGCTACTTCGCCCCCCTCGTCTGCGGAGGTGATGTCCCTGCCGTAGCGGCCACTGGCGCCACCGAGCTCGAAAGACGCCCTCGCCTCGACCGAGTCACCTACCAGCAATTCGGCCCCGATATTCGCCTGCGGGGGTTGGTAAATCGATTGAGCTCGTCTTAAAGGCTTAAGGACCGACCTCTTCCACTCGGAAGAACATTTTTCCACCAGAATTGGGAAGAGAGTCCAAATCGATTGTGCGAGATATTACCTCACCAGTGCCTGCGACATCAGTATGGCCGGGGACCGTCTGCCAACCTCCATTGAGTTCTTGCGAATACGAGAGAAGATAGACAAGACCCTCGACAGAAACGAATCCAAGAAAGAACTCCTCTCCGTTTGAGCTTACCGAGGTGATGGTAATCTTCTCGTGAGGGGCGTCGGGATTACCCTCTTGAGTCACCGCCAATATCGCACTGGAACCGCCGGCGGTAGTGAAGGTGATCGTGCCGGAGCGCTGGGATGGGGTTGGATTTGCGGAAGCCGAGAAGTAGAAAGGCTTTGTGCCCTCTTGTTGGAAAGTATCGTTGGAGCTGATCCAAGGGGCGGAACTGACCCAAGTCCAGTCGCCGAGGGTATCGATGGTAACGACTTTGGTCTCACTCCAAGGATTGATTGTGAGAAAACTTTCGCTCAGAGAAATGCCCCCTCCGACTGGTTCATCACCGGCAGCTTGGTCAATTGTGAAGAGAGCCTGGGCACCGTTGGTGGTAGTAAAAAGGAGAGTCCCCGAGCGCGAACTTGTCAGCGGATTGGCAGCAATACTGAAATCGAAACTGGTGCTGCCGCTTTGATTCGATTCCTCCGCAGAGGTGATCCAATCTTCGGAAGACTGCCAGGACCAGTCACTGTTAGAAGTGACTTCGATGGAAGTTGTTTGTCCCGATCCTGAATCCGAAAGGGTGCTGGAACTGAGAGAAATTTCTTCCACCAGTGGTGTGCCATCACCCTCTTGAGTCACCGTCAGTATTGCACTGGAACCGCCGGTGGTAGTGAACGTGATTGTGCCGGAGCGCTGGGATGGGGTCGGATTTGCGGAAGCTGTGAAGTAAAAGGGCTTTGTGCCTTCTTGCTGAAAACTATCGTTGGAAGTGATCCAAGGGGCGGAACTGATCCAAGTCCAGTCGCTCAGGGTGTTGATGGTGACGACTTTGGTCTCACTCCAAGGATTGATCGTAATGGAACTTTCGCTCAGAGAAATGCCTCCTCCGACTGGTTCATCACCGGCAGCTTGGTCGATCGTGAAGAGAGCTTGGGTACCATTGTTAGTACTGAAAAGGAGAGTCCCCGAGCGCGAACTTGTCAGCGGATTGGCAGCAATACTGAAATCGAAACTGGTGTTACCGCTTTGATTCGATTCCTCCGCAGAGGTGATCCAATCTTCGGAAGACTGCCAGGACCAGTCACTGTTAGAAGTGACTTCGATGGAAGCAATCTGTCCCGATCCTGTATCCGAAAGGCTGTTGGAGCTGAGAGAAATCTCTTCCACAGGCGGTGTGCCATTGCCCTCCTGAGTCACCGTCAGTATCGCACTGAAACCGCCTGCGGTGGTGAAGGTGATCGTGCCCTCTCTGTAGGCCCCGGAATTTACTGCGACGTTGATTCCGAAAGGTTTAGAGCCGCTTTGGCTCGAAGACTCGGATGAGGAAATCCAGTTATTTGAGTCGGAATCAACTTCCCAATTCCAATCTCCGTTCGCCTCGATAGCGATGAATTGGGTATGGTTTCCAGAACTTAAAACGAGTGATTCGGGACTGACTGTGATCCCTCCTCCCTCTTGCGTGACAGTAATCACTGCGGTGCGGTTGTCTTCGGCAGTAAAGATGAATCGGCCGGTGCGGCTTTCGGAAGTATTGTTGGCCGCGACGTTGAGGAAGTAATATCTGGTTCCTCCCGTTTCAGCGTCACTTGAAGTGCCAATCCAGTCGACTTCAGATTGCCAAGACCAACCGTTGAACGGACCTGTCGTTGTGTAAGGACCTTCAACTCTGATATCGAGGAGGTGTCCTCCCGCATCAACCTGGAAATTGCGTTCCCCTTCAATGGCGATTCCGCTCGTCGGTTCTTGCGTGATCAGGAAGCGTTGTACGACTTCTCCCGAGCGGAAAACAATTTCCGCTGAGCGCTCTACACGCCGTGATTCGAAATTCTCTTCCACCTCGAGCACGAACTCTCTGTTTTCCCCTCCTGATTGGGTAGGTGAGGCAGATGAGGAAATCCAATCAACGGTTGATGCAACCTCCCAAGTCCATTCATCAACGCTCGACACTTCCATGGAAAAAGTTTCTCCGAATTGTGAGGCATCTAGAGAATAGTCGCTGAGTGACAACAGACCAGTTGGCAAGAAACCGTTAATCACATACTCGCCCATACTGCCATAATCGTCGAAGCCACCGGAAATCCAAGTGCCTCTTCCGGCCCCTTCGACCACCAAAAAATAGTTTCCCGCAGGCAGATTGAGCTCAAGCTCAGCACCAGTCGAAGTGGGGTCTGAATTGCTAGCAATGAGGTTTTCACCCGAATCATAGAGCTTGATGGCCACCGCCAAATTCGTCTTTTCGAGGGGCAGTAGGGGTTCAACAGAGAGTGCGATATATCCTTCGGCCGTTGTTTCAAAACTGAAATAGTCTTTGTCTTGGCGGCTTTCTATTTTACCGGAATCAGAAACATTTCCATTCGGAGAATTGAGGGGTCGAGCCATGGAAACCCCATCGCCAATATCATCAGAGCGTTTTCCAATAGAATAGTAACTCGTCCCGTCCCATCGGCTATTCGTTGCGATTACTTCAACATCGTCTTGCTGGTTGTTGGCATCGACGTAGTCACCCTTGCTCCATTGCACCAAGTCTTTGAAGCCAGCTCCCATAATAGCGCCCCAAGATGGATCGCCGAAGTTCCCTAAATAATATTCCCTGTTGCTGCTGCCATCATGCCGAAGACTTACTGTATGACCGATTTCATGGGAAATCGTGTTTCCGTTTCCGTTGAAATCCCAGCAGACCCTATCGTTGTTGAATGATCCGACATAGGCGACTCCTCCTTGTGCATTGGGATACCAGCTCTTGGTCGAGGTCGTAATACACATCACTCTTTTCCTTGCATCTGCAGCGTCGTAAACCGAACGGTCAGTGGTAACATTGAGGTCGAAGGGGAGGAAATCTTCTGCAACGACTTCCCACAGAGCACGAATATAGTCTGCATTTCCTGCTACTGCCTTGGGCTGTGCAACGATGGTTTCTCCATTGTTCCAGTAGGGGCTATTGACAATCTCACCATCAAAGTCGAGGTAAGCTACGTAGTCGCTTCCTGGTAAACTTTGCAGCAATGGGATCGCCTCGTCAGCGGCAGCAACTTCGGTTGTAGGTCCTTCCGTTAGGTGTTCGGGATAGCCAGCCTGTGGGGGATAGGTCGCCTCACTTGCCGCACAAATAATCTCATCAACGGCAACCGCGGAGAGGAGAGTTTCTCCAGCTCGATAGTCGTGTGCGATCCGAAATGCCTCGCTAAGTCCATGAAAGAAAACGTGTCCGGACGAAATCACTTCATTCTCAATCGTGACCACCATCCGCCCCTCGGGAGATTGGAGAGTGATTCCCAAATGAATCAGTCCGTGCCTCTCAACCCGAGAGTCAACCTCTCCACGCATTGGTAGCTTTGCGAGTTCGAAACTCAGTGGAGCTCCGAGAGTAGAAGCGGCTAAAACTTCTTCGAGCTCCTCTTGAACAGTTTGCATTGACTGCTTTGTAAACCGATGGGAGACAGAGACGGATTGAGCTTTAGACTTCAATCGCGATTGGTCGCGGGGCGTCGTGCCTCCATGAGAAATCTGACCGCGCTGATTCCGTTCTTGAGAATCATCGTGGGGCTTTAGAGAAATGACAATAGCGAGAAGCACCGCCAATCCGAAGGGAAGCGCCCAAGCACTGCGAATTTTCATAAAGGAAAAGATAGCTTTTTTATGACAGACTTCTTGATTTGCTTCAAGTTGCAACTTAAAGATTAAGCTTTCCTAAGCTTTAGGGATAGGGAGGCCTCTTGGTGGAAAAGAGCTCGTTTTTGTGTGACCTCCTATTAAACCCCTCCTCAATGAATACCACAGAGTCACCCCTCCTCGTTGTCACTGGGAGTACTGGTCAGTTGGGTGGGCTTATTGTGCGGGCGTTAGTTGATCGTTATCCGGCGGACCGAATCGTGGCCACGACGCGTGTTCCTGAGCAGGCGGATGAGTTGAGGTCGCTGGGGGTGCGGGTGCGTTGGGCGGATTATGAGCAACCGGAAAGCTTAGCGGAGGCCTTTGTAGGGGTCGGTAGAATCCTCGTGGTTTCGTCGAATGCGCGTGCTTCTGGAGGAGATCCGTTGGTTCAACATCGCGCCGTTTTTGACACGGCCAAGAAGGCGGGGGCTCAGCGCATCGTTTTCACCAGTCAAATGGCGGCGAGTGCCTCCTCTCCTTTTCCACCCATGCGGGACTATGCCGCGAGTGAAGCGATCTTGGCTGAGTGTGGGGTGCCTTTCACCATTTTGCGCCACGGGTTTTACGGCACTAGTGGAATTCAGATGATGGCGGACGCCTTGACCACCGGCCAGTTGACTACAGCGCAAGATGGCAAAATTTCCTGGGTTGCTCACCGCGACCTCGCGGAGGCGGCCGCGCTCATTCTGACGGGGGAAGCCGCATTCGAAGGAGCGACCCCGCCTCTCACCGGCCCCGAAGCTCTCGACTTTGCCGATCTGGCCGCGCTTGTTTCTCAGCTACAAGAAAAGCAGATCACGCACACCATCCTCAGCGACGATGCGATGCGGGCTCCATTTGTTGCTGGGGGGATTCCTGACTCCATCATCGAAATGGTGCTCGGACTTTACTTGGCGGCCCGCAACGACGCGTGGAATTCGGTCGATCCGACCCTGCAGAATTTACTGGGACGGCCTCTCATCACCATGCGCGAGCAGCTCGAACACGCGTTCGCAGAATAGGGACTTTTTTCTCACTCGTCAGGTTGTTATCGAAATCTTACTTTCGCACCCATGATGATGAGAGCCTTTCTGGCCTTTGTTCCCTTTTCCCTCTTTGCCGAGCCCATGACTTATCCCAACTCCCACCCCGGCGACATTGTCGAAACCTTGCACGGAATCGAAGTCGCCGATCCTTATCGTTGGCTCGAGGATTTGAACTCCGGACAAACCGCGACTTGGGTGAAGGAGCAAAACGAAGTCACCGAAGCCTATCTCAAAAAGATTCCTGGTGCAGATGCCATCAACAAGCACCTCACCGAGCTCTGGAACTATGAGCGCTTTGGAATCCCTTACAAGGAAGGCGGGCGCTACTTCTTTTCCAAGAACGATGGTCTGCAGAATCAGTCCGTCATCTATTCTACAACTTCGTTAGAAAAGGAGGCGACCATCCTCCTCGACCCGAACAAGCTCTCTGAGGACGGTACTATCTCTTTAAGTGGTTACTCCATCTCTCCCGATGGTAAGTATATGGCCTACTCGCTTTCTCGGTCGGGTTCTGATTGGGCGGAGTGGAAAGTGCGGGAAATCGAAACCGGAAAAGACCTCTCTGACGAGGTGAAGTGGACCAAATTTTCGGGAGTGGATTGGTCAAAGGATAGCAAGGGTTTTTACTATGGGCGTTTTGCAGAACCCGAAGAGGGTGACGAATTCACGGCCAAAAACACCGACAGGAAAATCTACTATCATCTTCTCGGCGAAGAGCAAAAGGCAGACAAGCTCGTCTACGAACGCCCCGACCAACCTCTCTGGGGACTCTACAGCGAGATTACTGAGGATGGTCGCTACCTTCTTTTCTATGTTACCCAAGGCACTGATACCAAGAACGGGTTGTTCTATCAGGACCTCACTCAGCCAGACTCCGAAGTCGTGGAGCTGTTTCCAGATTTCGATGCTTCCTACACCTTCGTGAGTAACGTGGGGGACACTTTCTTCATTCGCACCGACCTCGATGCTCCCAAGCAGAAGCTTGTTGCGGTAGACTTGAAAAATCCATCCAGCAAAGCGTGGAAAACCCTGATTCCTGAGAACGAGGCTACCTTGCGTTCGGTATCTCATGTGGGGGGCATCCTGATTGCGAACTACATGAAGGACGCACACAGTCAGGTTCTGCGATTCGCTGAAGATGGAACTTCCTTAGGCGAGGTCGAGTTGCCTGGTCTGGGTAGCGCAGGAGGATTTTGGGGGAAAGTGAACTCAGAAGAAACCTTCTACTTCTTTTCTTCTTTCACCGATGCAGGAACGATTTTTCGCTACCAGATTTCTAGTAATCAATCCGAAGTCTATCAGCGCCCTGAATCCAAATTCGAGCCAGCCGACTACGAAATCAAGCAAGTCTTCTTCTCGTCCAAGGACGGAACGAAGGTGCCCATGTTTATCGTTCACAAAAAGGGAATCGAACTCAATGGCCAGAACCCTACCTACCTCTATGCCTACGGAGGATTCAACATTTCCCTCACTCCAAGCTATTCTCCAGTGGTCATGACTTGGCTCGATCTGGGAGGAGTCTACGCCTTACCCAACCTACGCGGAGGAGGAGAATATGGTGAAGATTGGCACCAAGCAGGAATGAAGCTGAAAAAGCAAAACGTCTTTGACGACTTCATTGCAGCGGCAGAATACCTCATTGCAGAAGACTATACCTCAACTCCCAAACTCGCCATCTCAGGCGGTTCTAATGGAGGGCTTCTCGTGGGAGCTTGTATGGTCCAGCGGCCTGAACTCTATGGTGCCTGTCTTCCTGCGGTGGGTGTGATGGACATGCTGCGCTTCCATAAATTCACCATCGGTTGGGCTTGGGAAGCAGAGTATGGTTCCCCGGATGAAGAAGAAGAATTCAAAGCTCTCAAGGCTTATTCACCTTATCACAATTTGGAAAAGGGCACGCATTATCCGGCCACGATGGTGACCACTTCTGATCATGATGATCGAGTGGTGCCCTCGCATTCGTTTAAGTTTGCGGCTGCACTCCAAGCGGCCAACGAAGGCCCCGAGCCCATGCTGATTCGTATCGAAACCAAGTCTGGCCATGGCGCAGGAACGCCAACCTCAAAGCGCATTGAACAAGCCACCGACAAGTTCACTTTCTTGAGCAAAGAGCTCGATTTCGAAGTGAAGCTTGACTGAATCCCTGTCGCTCTTCCCCTGAATTCTTTCTGGAAAAGAAAAAACTGGTAGGCATGCTTTGCGGTTAAGGGTGATGATGGCACGTTTCCAACAGTATGGCTTAGGGTTTGGGGTGATTCTTATCACCTCAGTCACTTTGTCTGCGCAGACTCCTCTTTGCCCGGGGATGACGAATGGACCTACGATTGTGGATCCTACCGCTGCCACTTGTGTCTACGATGCAGCCAACGATGCAGCCGTGATCACTCTTAATCGCGAGGCCGTGTTGGATTGGAGTCGCGTGAATCAAGGCTCCGACAGTTCGTTGACTTTTACCTTCGATCAAGGAGTCAGCAATCCTTCCGTGCTCAACCGGCTGGGCACTTTGAATCCTCGTTTGGGTGATCATCGTTTTGAAGGGAACATCCAGTCCAATGGTCGGGTAGTGTTCTTGAGTCCAGAGACAGGAGTTCTTCTCTCGGGAGACATCACCGTCGGCGAATTGGTGGCAGTCGTTAACGAAACCACCGCAGCGGGCGAGGCAGCTTTGTTGAATGGCGGTCAAGCGGTCGACTTCCATGTCGATCTTCCGGCTGCTCCCACCACGCACCTTTTGACGGTCAGGGACGGGCAAATTACGTCAACTCAGGGCGATGTGGTCTTAGGTGCTGCTCGCTCTACAACTATTCTGAATTCTAATATCGCCCAGTCGAATATTCAGTCGGCTCAGGCGACTCGTCTCTTTAGTGGTAACCACGTGCGCTATGATCCTGGAGCGAGCGGCCGCGAAAAGGTCAGCTCTTTGTCGAACAACGAAGACAACAATGTGATTCACGGTGGAACCATTGTTGCGGGAACCGATATTGAAATGCGCGCTGGTGACGGTGGCCAAATATCGGTGGATGGATTTGTTTCCGCTCAGGGTGGCAATGCTCCTTATGGTCGGATCTTTCTGAGAGTGACTGATGGTACGATTGATTTGCAAGATAATGCAGTTTTGGTGGGAATTGTGCAGACGACGGATGAGTTAGGTTCGACTATTCTTGTGCCTAATGAAGGGGACAGTCCTGGTTTGAGTAATCCATCGGTGAGTCTTTTCCCTTCTTTGAGAAAAGGGAGTGCTAACGACCTCACGGGTGAGCGTACTAAAGAGGTCAGAGTGATTCGAGGGTCGCCAGTATCTGCGAGCGGTTCGGCCTCGCGTGCTTCCTCTGAAGGAAACAAGGCCACTGCCAAAAAGGAAAAAAAGAGCCAACGCGCGCTCGTTAAACGATCGGGATTCTTTGGGTTACGCAGCGCTAAAGTGAGCAAACGCTAGCCACTGGGAGCGCCGGTCTTCGACCGGCCCCGTCGAATCGTTATGTTGAATTGAGAGCGGACGACTCAAGTTGAATGGCACTGCGTTAAGCGAAAAATTGCGAGTTTGCAAAAGCAGTGGTCGCAGGCTCGGGAGAGTGGCTTTTTAAGCCGCTGAGGTGGATCTCGCTGATATCATTTGAGCAGTTAAATTGGTGTAATGGTCGGAGTCAGATTTTCAAAGGACAAGACGTGCCGAGGGAGGAGTGCTGGTGAAAAGCCCTTAGGGTGCACTCGGACCGAGAAACGAGCGGAGCGAGATAGCTTGCTTGCCAAGGCAACCCGAAGGGTGCGACCGGGGGGGAGCAGCAAGCAACGCTGGTTTAGGGAAAACTGGCCCGATTTTTTCACCTATCGCGAAGCGCAATTTCAAAAACCTAAATAAAATCCATGGCATCAATTTAACTGTGAGAATGGTATTATCGAACGGCAGACGAATGACGAGAGGGACAGCGGATTCGGGAACGAACAGGCCTACCCTCCCCATCCTCTATTTTAAGGTGGCGGCTTGGAAAGACCACGCTCCCATTCCTTCCGTCGATGCGACCCTCCTAAGAAGACTTCTTTCGGCGAATTGAATAGCGCAACAGAAGAACGATGAGGGTGCCGAAGACAAAGAGCCAGAGGAGATAGCGTCCCACGATTTTCTGAGGAGGATCGGGTTGTTTTTCCTTCAACGTCGGAAGGCTAGGAATGGGGCCGCGATGGGTGAGGATGAACGGTCCATGTCGCAACACCGCTTCTTCCAAGGCGGCATCATTCTTAAGGGCCCCAGCATTTTGCCTCAGGAGTTTACCTTGCAAATGCCAAAGGGCGAAACTGGGGTTTTCGGTGTGGAGCGCTTCTTTGTAGAAGGCTGGCATAAAGCGAGAGGTGGATTCATCGGGGACTTGCCAGAGAGTGAGGAGAATCCGCTGCGCCCCGGCGATGGCAAATGCACGCTGCAACCCGAGGATTCCTTCGCCAGCAAGGGGAGTGCCCAAACCGGTATGGCAGGCCGAAAGGCTGACGAGTTGAGTGCCCTCGAGAGGAAGTTGGGCGATTTCGTGAGGATAGAGAATGCCATCGTTGAAGTCGGTCGGTGCTGCGAGCGCAAGGCCGGAACGCAGAATGATGTCAGGATGAGCATCGAGGTCGAAGAATTCCTCGTCCTGTTCGGGCTCCTTGAAGAAAGCGTGGGTGGCCAAGTGGAGGACGGCAGGGCTTGGTTCTATCGCTTTGAGAAGTTCTTCCGCATTCTTAGGATTGAGGAGTAGCGGGGTGCCAGGAGGGGCGAGTTTGCGAATAGCGGCCAGTTCGGTTTTGACGTAGGGTAATTCTGAAAGTTCATCGAGGAACCAGGACTCGTCACGCCCGCTTTTAAGCGACGCAAACTCGCTGATGCCAAAAAGGTCCCAACGGCCTGTGGAGAGTGATTTTTGGGGCTGCTGTGAGTTGAGATCACGGTGGGAGGAGACGAAGAGGACGTTAGGGTAGCGGCTCGCGAAGAAATTTCTCTCGGCATCAAGTAAACTCGCGAACGGGACGAAGTGGAGAGAACCATCAGGAGAGAGAATTATCGTCTTTGTTGTTTTAGGAATCTGCTCCAAAGCCGGCTTCAGGAAGTGTTGAAAAAGTTGGCGGAGAGCGGCTTCTAACCGGATGACGGGAGGTTCAACGGACTGATTACCAATGATAAGAGCGCGATACTGAAGGCGCTTCGAGATGGCTTCCAACCAGCGAGTAAGGAGACGTTCTTCAGCGAGCGGAATCCATTTGGGTGGTTCTCCCGTGGCCCGAATGATGGCTCCGTAGTGAAAAGACCATTTGTGAGACTCTGGCTTTCGATACCGAATGAAATCAACCATTACGGTGTTTTCAGGTAGGTTCTGAGACTTTGTATCCGCAGCTAGAAGAGTTCCTCTTGATATCAAGTTAGAGAGAAGAAGACCTTTATTATTCCTTAGAAGTTGATCTAGAATTTCGGCTTCACCTGCACAGGCTGGGAGAGAGAAGAGGTCAAAGTTTGCTAGAAAATTGAGACGTTCTCGTTCAGTCCCTTTCTCGAGAAGGTGCTGCAAGGCGGTCTCTGCTTCTTGGCAGGCATCAACGACTGCGGAGCGGGTGGCTTTAAGATCTCCTGCCATGTAGGCGTTCCAAGCGAGGTTTTGTTTCCACTCCGCACGGCGTTGATGACCCAGTTGGAGGCCGTCGATGTGATCTTCGAGCAGGGAGAGGGCACGGGTGAATTCCTGTGAGGCAGCCTCATGGTCGTTCATGTGCATGGCAGCTAGCCCAAGGTTGTTGTGATAAACCGCGAGCGAAGGATCGTCCTTGGGTAACCAAGCCAAGAGACCGTCGAGAGCTTCTTGAAAGGAAGAACGAGCTAGGCTTGCTTCCTCTTGAAGGGAGAACTCCCCGACTTTGTTGAGGATTTCCGCTTCCCCACGCGCGCGCTGAAGATTGACCGGTTGGGTTCTGAGCTTCTCGAGCGCTTTTAAAAGGGCAGCCTCGGCTCCTGATTGATCTCCTGATCGATAGCGCGCAAGAGCGAGCAGGTCGAGATAGGAGGCGAGGTCGGATTTCTCGAATTCTTGCGCGAGCTCTACCGATTGCTCAGCGTGTTCGATAGCGCGATGATAATTGCGCACGGTGACCAAGTAGCGTGCAAGGTAGTGATGACGCTGGGCGAGAAGCTCTCGGTCATCATCGGGTGTCGATTCCAGGGATTGGGTCAGTATTTCGCCCGCCTGCTGGTAGTCGCCCTTGGTCAGGAGGAGGAGACCCAAGTGGTCGAGGGTGATGGACTTCCAATACGGTGCATCGGGGGAGGAGTCGGCTTCTCTTCTGGAGAGTGATTCACGGAAGCTCGCTTCTGCTTCAGAAAGGTGGCCAGCCTGTTGTTGGGAGCGTGCAAGGGTGTCCCAAGAATTTGCCCAAATATTTTCCTCGATATCAAGTGACTTGTAGCTTTCTAACACCTGGTGAAGGACATCAAGGGAATCCTCGTATTTTCCCAAGGCTTGGAGAGACATCCCAAGGGCAAGGTTGGTTTGGGCGATTTCGAAACGATCGTCGGGAGATTGGGGATCGATTTGTTCGAGGTCTTGGAGGCGGAGGCGGAGTTCCTTGGCAGCCTCTTGAAAGCGCCCTGCCTGAAAGAGTATCCCAGGATCCTCCGCGGCAAGTGTCTGAATCGCCAGCAGAAAGAGCCCCACCAATCTGACCAAAGGAGAGAACACGATTGGGAACCCTAGAAACTCTTTCTCCAAAGTCGAGTCTTGGGCCTGTACTGGTTACGCTCCTTCGGAGATACCTTCAACTTGGCGATATCCTTCGTAGAGAACGATGGCAATGCTGGTGGAGAGATTAAGCGAGCGAATAGGCCCTTCCGCCATGGGAATGCGCAGAAGCTGTTCGGGCTGCTGCTGACTGCGAATCTCCTCTGAAAGACCTCGGGTCTCTGCACCAAAGATCAGTTGGTCTCCCGCTTGGAAGTCGGCCTTCCAAAGATGGCCCGTGCCTTTGGTGCTGAGAAACCACTGCCGTGCCCCCTGGTTGGCGGCTTGAAATTCCTGCCAGCTCTCCCACACCGTCAGTTCGACATGTTTCCAGTAGTCCAGACCCGCGCGACGCACCGCCTTTTCATCGAGAGAAAATCCCAAAGGTTTGATGAGGTGAAGGCGGGAACCGGTGGCCACTGCCAAACGTCCAGCGGCCCCCGCATTGTGAGGGATTTCGGGTTCGACGAGGACGATTTCAAACATGGTGGGAGGTGGAACACTGGGAGCGCCGGTAGAATGTAATGGTTCAGTTGGGCGTGGTTGAATCTAACGATCCGTTGGGGCCGGTCACAGACCAGCGCTCCCAGTGAAGAAAGAAAAAGCGGCGACCCTGATGGGAACGCCGCTCTTTAAAAATTGATTTGTCGGAAGCTTAGCTAGCAACCACTGCCTCAGCATCGGAAGCAACGTTTACACGACGGCCTTCGCGGTCGAAGTAGACGTTTCCATCACAGAGTGCGAAGAGAGTGTGGTCCTTGCCCATGCCGATGTTCTTACCGGGATGCCACTTGGTGCCACGCTGGCGGATGATGATGTTGCCGGCGATGACGGACTCGCCACCGAACTTCTTAACGCCCAAACGGTTACTGCGTGAGTCGCGTCCGTTCTTAACCGATCCTTGTCCTTTCTTATGTGCCATTGGTCTGTGGGGTAAAAATTATCCGTTGATGCCGGTGATTTCGAGCTTGGTGATGTGACGACGGTAGCCCTTGGTCTTGTGGAAACCCTTGCGGCGTTTGAATTTGAAAGCAACACCCTTGGGTCCGCGAAATTGGTCGAGAACTTTGGCAGAAACGGTGGCGCCATCAACGACAGGGCTGCCGATGCGGATGGAGCTGCCATCATTGACCATGAGGACTTCGTCGAAGGTGGTTTCGGAGTCGACTTCGAGATGGAGTTTATCGACTTCGATTTTGTCGCCAGCTGCGACACGGTATTGCTTACCTCCGGTTTTGATCACTGCGTATGCCATGGTCTTCGTTCTGAAAAAATTAATTTACCCGGAGCAAGGTTCGACACAGGGTTCGAACGGTCTAGTCTCGCGACGGGCGGGGAATTCACCATACCCGACCACTTGCAGCAAGGTTTTTTTGACAGAAACGAAGATGGATTTTCCAATTTTTTGCCCTAGCCCCAAAAGTCTCCTCGATTGTGGGGCCGAATTCGCCCAAAACCTCGCCTCTGGGAGCGTCATTGCGCTGGTTGGGGGATTAGGAATGGGGAAGACGCATTTTACAAAAGGTTTGTTAAGAGGTTTGGGAAGTGAAGAGGTAGTGACGAGTCCGACTTTTGCCCTCTTACAGGAATATCAGGGGGCTCGCTTGCCGACGTTTCACTTTGATCTCTATCGCTTGCAGGCTGCCGAGGAGGTGTTGCGACTGGGGTGGGATGATTATTTGGAGGCAGAGGGAGTGGTGATTGCGGAGTGGGCGGACTTGTTTCCGGAGTTATTTCCGGAGGAGACGATCTGGCTGCGAATTGTGGAGAAGGATGGCGGGAGGGTGATTGAGCGGGTGGGGGAAGGCACTTGAAGCTTCGAAAAAGCGAATGTTTACTCCGCCTGGGTGGAACAAAAACCATAAGGGGATTTTTCGGTAGGGGCGTTTTGATGAAACGACCGCGAATGTTTGGGGATTGTCGGGAGGTTTGGTCAGCTTTTGTGGGAGCTAGATGAATACAAAAGCTAGAGAGGATTTGCGGACCATTTGTAAAATGGTCCCTACCGGCAGGGCTGCCTACCAAAAGGAATCATCCTTGCGGGCGCGGACTCGCTTGAGCTGAAACTCGGCGAGAGTCCGAATCAGGTCTTCTGGTAGAGGATCTTGATAAGGGATTTTGAGAAAATTGGTTGTTGTTTGGTACTCGGCGAGTTCTTTGCGAAAGTGTTCGAGGGTGTCAGGTCCGGGCACGAAGGCTAAGTGGGCTTTGAAGGCCGAAAACGAAAAGAGGAAACGGGGCTCTATGAAGAAGGGCACGTTCCATTTGATGGCCTCTTCGGCATGTGGCGCGACCCCCTTCAGAATCTGATAGACTTGAGTGAGGTGAGAATGGCCTGCAAGAGGAGCTGCCTCAACGTATTCGGAGATCGAAGAAGGAGGGGTTTCTGCCATACGAAAGGATAAAGGAGATCACTTTGCAGCGAAAAGGTAAAAGATTTTGTCTGAGAAGAGTGTATCCTCCTCTTCCTGTGCGAGTTTTTCCGTTTCTGTTGTTGAGTGGTTTTCTTTCCGGTGGTTTGACCTCTGGGGAGCTGACTCTGCCTTCGGATGAGGTGGTGGATCTGGTGGAGTTCTATTGTGTCGATTGCCACGGAGGGGGGATTGAGAAAGGTGATTTGGATTTGGAGGCTTTTTTGGACAAGCCTTTGGCAGAGCGGGCCGCGATTTGGGAAAAGGCATTGCTAAGGCTCGATACTCGTCAGATGCCGCCGCCGGATGAGGAGCGTCCTGATGAAGAGGAGTA
Source organism: Roseibacillus sp. (assembly GCA_051251855.1). Classification (GTDB taxonomy): domain Bacteria; phylum Verrucomicrobiota; class Verrucomicrobiia; order Verrucomicrobiales; family Akkermansiaceae; genus Roseibacillus. The sequence goes on along the minus strand of JBPOGI010000003.1, from coordinate 27,574 downwards.
TCAAACGGTCATCACGGCCTTGGCGGGTCAGCTGGATTCTCATGCGGAAATCTATCCTAAGGTTGCGCGTGGGGAGACTTTACGTCGCCTGACGCGCACGGAGTATCGCAATGCCATCCGGGATCTTCTGGGGGTTGAGGTCGATGTCGCGGAGCTGTTGCCAAAAGACGATTCGAGCCATGGCTTCGACAATGTGACGGTGAGTAATCTCTCGCCGACTTTGCTGAACCGCTATCTACGCGCGGCGCAAAAGATCAGTCGTCTCGCGGTGGGGAAGGCTCCAGCCTCTCCGGAAGGGCGGGTGGTGCGCTTGGCCGCTGATTTGACCCAAGATCATCACGTGCCGGGTTTGCCTCCGGGGACACGAGGCGGTGCGCTCTTGAAGCATACTTTTCCGACTGCGGGAACGTACGAGATTACGCTGCGCCTCACTCGCGATCGCGACGAGATGGTGGAGGGTCTCTATGGGACGCACGAGGTGGAGGTTTTGGTCGATGGAGAGCGCAAAGGCTTGATGACGGTGGCACCTCCGAAAGGGCGGAAGGATTTTACTCAAGTCGATGCTCATCTGAATTGTAAGATTGAGGTGGCGGGCGGTCCGGCGGACTTGGGGGTGACCTTTTTGGCGCAGCCGCAAATGCTTTTGACCAAAAAACGGGAGCCCTATGATGCGAGCTTCAATCGTCATCGCCATCCTCGTCAGGCTCCCGCATTGTATCAGATCTCGATTGTGGGGCCGATTGAGTTAGGGGAGGCCGAGCCCTTTGGGATTTTAAAGGAAACGGGACTGTCTCCCAAGGATAAGAGAGTGGCTGCGGAAAATGTGCTGCGACCATTGATGCGGAGAGCTTATCGACGTGATTTGACGGAGGAGGATTTAGTGAGGCCGATGGCGTTTTTTGATGATGCGGTCGAGGACGGGTTTCAGGCGGGGATGGAAGCGGCTTTGTCGGCGATGTTGGTGAGTCCACGGTTTTTGTTTCGAGTGGAAAATGACCCTCTCGGTCTCCCGGCAGGGATGGTCTATCCCTTGGATGACTATACGATCGCTTCGCGCTTGGCTTCCTTTCTCTGGAGTAGCTTGCCGGATGAAAGGTTGCTGGATTTGGCTTCGTCGGGAGCGCTTTCTCACAAGGAGGTGCTGGCAGAGGAGGCCTTGCGGATGTTGCAGGATAGGCGGGCGGACTCTTTGGTGACCAATTTTGCGGATCAGTGGCTGCACTTACGCAATTTGGATTCGGTGAAACCTGACTTGCGGCTGTTTCCTGATTTTGACGATAACTTGCGGACTTCGTTTCGAAGGGAGACAGAGTTGTTGTTCGAGACCATTTTGCGAGAGGACCGACCGGTGATGGATTTGTTGACGGCGGACTTCACTTTTCTAGATGAACGCTTAGCAGTGCACTATGGGGTGCCAGGAATTTCTGGGAGTCGTTTTCGGCGGGTGGAGACGGGTGACAATGTCGAGCGCGGTGGTTTGCTGCGCCAAGGAAGTGTCCTAGCGGTGACTTCGTACGCCAATCGAACTTCCCCAGTGCTGCGAGGAAACTGGGTTTTGGAAAATATCTTGGGGACCCCAACACCGCCTCCTCCGCCCGATATTCCGGCGCTGGAAGATGCCGTGATTGCGTCGGATTTGCCGATGCGCGAGCGTCTAGCAGCCCATAGTGCCAAGCCTTCTTGTGCCACTTGTCACGTCTTGATGGATCCGATTGGCTTCGCGCTGGAGAACTTTGATGCCGTGGGCCGCTGGCGCGAGTTTGAGGAGTCGGTCGCGGTCGATTCCAAAGGAGGAATGCCGGATGGGCGCACTTTCGAAGGAGTGGAGCCCTTGATTGCGGGATTGGCAGAGCGTCCTGACCTCTTTGCTCGCACTGTGACGGAAAAGTTGCTAATTTACTCGCTAGGTCGCGGTTTGGAAGCCAGCGACCAACCGGCTTTGAGAACGATTGTGAAGAATGCTTCGGCAACTGACTATCGTTTCTCGGACCTCGTGCTCGGCATTGTGCAGAGCTCGCCCTTCACCCTCAGCACCACTCAAAACCAAACGAACTGATGTTTCTCACGCGCAAATCACTTTCTCGCCGCACTGTCCTTCGAGGGATGGGTGCAACGGTTGCCTTGCCTTTGCTTGATGCCATGATTCCAGCTGCGACTGCAATGACTCGCACGGCAGCTCGACCTGTGAAGAGGTTGGGATACGTCTTCATTCCGATGGGCACAGATATCACCCGCTGGACGCCGAATGGTACCGGTGACTTGGGTAAGCTTTCGCCGATTCTGAGCCCGCTAGAGTCCGTAAGGGATCAGGTGAGTGTGATTTCTAACTTGGAGCTTCAGCCGGCTTATCCTGGCACCCACGCGACTTCGAACTCGGCCTTTCTCTCTGCTGCGCGAGCAAAGCGGACGGAGAGTTCAGATTACTTTCTGGGAGTGACCGCTGACCAAATTGCGGCGAAGCAGATTGGACGAGGAACTCAGCTCTCGTCTTTGGAAATGTCAATGGACCTGATGGAGACGGTGGGGCAGTGCGACAATGGTTATGCCTGCGTCTACCAAAACAACCTCTCATGGTCCTCGCCCACCACCCCTTTGCCAGCAGAGGCGCATCCACGATTGATTTTTGAGAGCCTCTTTGGAGAAGGTGGAACGCCTGAAGAGCGCGAGTCTTCCCGCCAGCGTCGTGCGTCACTGTTAGATTGGGTGAAGGATGATATGGCGAGCTTGAAGCGCGAGCTGGGAGCTTCCGATAGCGCCAAGATGGCGGACTATCTTGATGCCGTGCGCGACGTTGAGAAGCGGATTCAATTAGCCGAAAATACTGCCAAGGAGATTCCTGATCCGGATATCGAGCGTCCCATGGGGGTGCCGGCTTCCTATCTGGACCACGCGCGGTTGATGTTCGATTTGCAGGTGTTGGCCTTCCAAGGAGATATCACGCGGGTCTCGACCTTCCAGTTGGCTCGAGAGACCAGTAACCGAACTTATCCTGAAGTGGGCGTCACCGATCCACACCATCCTCTTTCCCACCATGGCAACAATCCTGAGAAGATTGAGAAAATGGCGAAAATCAACCAATTCCACGTGTCGCTCTTTGCAGAGTTTTTGCAAAAGCTGGCTGCGACCGAGGACGGCATGGGGAGTTTGCTCGACCACTCGCTGTTGCTCTATGGAAGCGGGATGGGGAATCCCAATTTACACGACCATACCGACTTGCCGATTGTGGTGGCGGGCGGTGCCGCAGGGGGGATGAAGGGCGGACGACACCTTCGCTATGAGAATCCCACTCCACTTGCGAACTTGCATTTGAGCTTGCTCGATAAGGTTGGGGTCACCTTGGATAACTTTGGAGATAGTAACGGGCAGATTGATGATTTGTTCGAGCCTCTGGGGATTTAAAGTGATGAGGATATCTGCCGTTTTCTTAGCGACATTGATTTGTTCGAAGAGTCTGTTGGCAGACCGAGATGAGCTTATCAATGCCGTCTTCGCCAATGAGACGTCCCAGGCGAAGGCTCTTCTTGTGGAGGGGCTTGCGGTTGATGAGCCTGACCAACGTGGGGTGACCGCCTTGGGTCTGGCTTGTCAGAACGGAAACGCGGAGTTGGTCGAATTGCTGTTGGCCAAGGGAGCGCAAGCGCAAACCCGTTCGGGAAGAGAACCACCCCTCCTGATTGCAGCGCGAACGGGTTCGGTCGCTTGCGTGAAGATGCTGTTAGCGGCGGGAGCGAAGATAGATGAGTCGGGGAGAGGAAGTCAGACCCCGTTAATGTGGGCGGCTGCGGCAGGGCACCAGGAAGTGGTCTCGCTATTGATTGCCAAGGGAGCTGATACTGAAAAGACTTTGGACACGGGGTTTGATGCTCTTCTTTTCGCAGTGCGTGGAGGACATCGTGATGTGGTGGTAGAACTTCTTGAGAGCGGCTTAGCTGTTGATAAAGCATACAATCCTAAACGAGGCGGTGGAGGTAATATGCGAGGGGGAACATCTCCGATGATGTTAGCTGTGGAGAACGGGCATTTGGAACTGGCGCTGGAATTGGTGGCACGAGGAGCTGATCCTAATGACCTTCGTTCGAGCTATGGCCCCTTGCATGCGCTGACATGGGTGCGTAAGTCAGTGCGAGGTGATGGTGCCGATGGCATTCCGCCACCCTTTATTATGAGCGAATTGGGCTCTCTTGGTTTTGTTAGAAAATTGGTCGAGGCTGGAGCGGATGTGAATCTACAGCTGGTGAATGGAGGAGGGGGCAGGGGACGTGTTCATCGCAAAGGTCAGACCCCGTTCTTTATGGCAGCTGCTTCGGGAGATTTGGCTTTGGCAAAGCTCTTATTGGAGCTAGGCGCGGATCCCACTCTCAATAGTGCCGACGATACCACTCCGTTTCTCACCGCTGTGGGCTTGGGGATTTTGGCGCCTGGTGAAGAGCAGTCTTTGGAAGAGGATGCGCTTGCCATGGGAGAGTTCCTTTTGACCTTGGGGGCAGACATTAACCATGTGAACAAAAATGGGGAAACCGCGATGCATGGAGCGGCTTACAAGGCCTCTCCTAAGATGATGGAGTTTTTGGATAAAGAGGGTGCGGACATTGCGATCTGGAATGAGAGGAATCGCTATGGCTGGACGCCTCTCTTGATTGCGCAGGGATTCCGACCCGGAAATTTTCGGCCCATTCAGTATTCGGAAGACGCGCTCGCCAATATCATGCGAAGCCATGGCGTTGAGCCAACGAAGTCACCGCCTCCTCCACGTTCGGAGGAGTATGAAGAGTAGCCCTTTCTTAGAGCCGGTCTGAAAAATCCTTCGTAGCTCGATACGGTCTTTTTCTCTGCCATCGGCGAAGCCGCAGATGACTCATACGAAATCAACTCTGGGACGCTCATTTGGCAGTTTTCAGACAGGCTCTAAGGAACGAATTCTGCCTTTACCCGCAAGAACTGAGGGTTCGTGATATCAGCGCCGTTGTCGGTTTCGAATGTTGCCCACTCGAGACAATCTTGAACTGATAGATCGTCGCTCATGGTTTCTGTGGCAGCCAGTCCCCAAGGAGGAACCAAATTCGTCGAGGTTTCTACGAAGTAGGAGAGGTTGTTCGCTTCGGGGAAACTCTTCCTTCGGAACGATATCGAGATTTTTTGGCTTTGATTATCGAAAGAACAAACTGGTGAGAGAAGCAAGGAATCGGGGACGAGAGGGTTGCCTCCAAAGGCATACTCAGCGAGGCGAGAGAATCCGTCTTCGTCAGCGTCGCTTTCCCAACTAGTGAGAACGGCATCACCAAAGTAGCGGCGATGCCAGGCCGCAGGTGCTTGGAGACCGGCAGCTGAGATGGCGAGAATTTCGTTTGAGGAGAGAGCACGAGGGTAGAGGCGAAACTCGTCGATCTCTCCTAAGAATGAGAAGCCGCTTGAATGGCTGGCGCCGCCAAAGGTTGCGGTGCTGTTGCCGGTGTTCATGGCGCGATTGACAGCTGAGGCTGGCCCCAAGCCGCTAGTATCGGCATCAGTATCAAGGATGCCGTCGACGTAGATACGGGTTTTTTCGACGAGGAGGGTGCCATTGTCTTCGGGCTCGCAAACGACCGCGATGTGGTGCCACTGACCGTCGTCCACGAACGCGTTACCAATGATGTTGCCAGATTCTACTTCGAGTCGAACCGCTTGATGGGGGCTGCCGGGATTGTTACTGCCGCTACCTCCGTTGAGGCGAAGGGTAAAACGCTCTCCAGCACTGTTCACCCCGTAACCAAAGATGGCTTGGTTTTCGAGGGCCTCGCCTGCGGGAACGCGAATCCAAGCCATGGCGGTTCGAGGGCTACTACCTACCGGTAGTTCGTTGAGCCCATTGAGCGCAAATTCTGAATTGATACCATTGAAGGTGAGTCCCAGCCCAGCTTTGCCGATGGCACGTGCTGTCGTCGCCGCGAGACTACCTGCTTGCAGACCGTTAGCTCGATAAGTTTCGTCGCCACCGCACTCGTTGAAAGGAAGCCAGATATCGGGAGCATCAAAGGTGGTTGCGACGGAGATGGTGCCAGTGACGAAGTTCAAGCCATCAGTGACGGTATAGGCGAATGAATCGGGGCCGTAATAGGAAAGGTTAGGAGTATAGATGAGGTTGTTGCCATTCTGAGTCACCGTGCCGTGCCGAGGTGTGGTGAAGCTGGCGAGTGAGAGAGTGGTTGGAAATCCATCATCCAAGTCGTTATCAAGGGGAGAAATAGTAACAGGTTGCGCGAGAGATGCCGTCGCTTCGGTAGTCGCGTTATCCGGAGTGGCGACGGGGATTGGGTCAGGTTGACCCTCGGTAAAGAAGGCAGAGGTTGGAATCGTCTCTCCACTGACATTAGGTCCACTCCATGTGAGGTCAAGAGATGGTGTCGCTGGTTTACTATTTTTATAGTAAAGCCGAAAAGGGTGCAGGCCTGCCTCGAGGAGAAGGTTTCCGCTCGAAGAAGTGCCATCGTGCTCGTAGTCATCATCCACGACCATGACGTCATGGATACGAAGGAACGCTCCCGAATCGGACAGGAGTGCAAAGTTCCATGTCCCGGTGGTTGGAATGTTCAAGTAGCCCGTGAAGAGAAGGCCGGAGTCATGAGCACCTGCGGGAAGAACGGTGAGGTCGATTCCGCTTGTGAGGCCGCCACTTGTGAGGGGAGTCAGCTCCGCAAAGTCGGGAATCCAAGGCCAAATTCCGGTGTAGCTTTGATAGCCTAGGCCATTAATCAGACTTGGGAGTGTCGTTGGAACTGGAACGGGAGCACTGTCCCATGGGCGTGAGGCGGAGCTGGTGGGTTGGCGGATTTGGAGGACCCGATCTTTCATACGTTCGTTGAGTTCTCCAAAATAAGGAGACGTCGTGCGTAGATTAGTGGCCTCATCTGGGTCGGCGATGGTTTCGTAGATTTGAAAATTTCCATTGGCGTTGGCAGGGTTGGTTCGAATGCCTTTGTAACCATCCAGGAAGATGACCTGGGTCTGCGAGCGGGTGGTGCCGCCGTGATTGTTAAAGTCGCTCCAATTGGGGGTGTTGCCACCAGTCGAGTACTCGATGTAGGTTGTAGGTGTTTCCTGATTGTTAGGATTATCGGGTTCGAGAAGAGTAGGCATCAAGGACACCCCATCGGTTCGCGCAGGAATATCGACGCCCGCGACCTCACAAAAAGTAGGAAGCCAATCGTGGAATTGGGAATGTTGAGTGGTGATTTTTCCCTGTGGAACGGTGTTCGGCCAACAGACGAACGAGGGCTCACGAATTCCGCCCTCCCAACAATCTCTTTTTTGCCCTTCGAAAGGACCATAGGATTGGAAGGAGGTAGGGAGGTAGGATGAGCCATCATTTGTATCAGCGGTATCGAGATAGTCTTCGGAGTGCGGTCCGTTATCGGAGGTGTAGACAATGAGGGTGTTGTCTGCGATTCCGAGGTCGACGAGGGTCTTGCGCAGGTCACCTAAGTTGTCATCCATGCGACGGACGAGAGTTGCAAAACGTTCTTCAACGTCGGTCCAAGAGTTGCTCACCCCTGTGGTGTAGTCAGGGTGGCGGTAGGAATCGATGGTGCCGGTGGCGGTATTAATCATGTTACCCGGGACGCCGTTCCATTGCACGCCGCCTGTAGCGCCGAGTCCGGAATCATCGAGGTCGTTGCTGCCATTCTCGCCGGGGTATTCGATGGTGGGCAATTGAAGGGCAGCGTGGGGGGTATCGTAGGCGAGATAGAGGAAGAATGGCTGTTCGTCGCCGTCGTTCACTTCATCAGTAATGAGCTTTTTAGCCCGCGCGGTGAAGAGGTCAGGAGTGAAGCACTTGTCGAGGTCGTCACGCACCATGGTATTCTGGTCGTAGAGCCTCTTGAGCCCTCGGGAGTCGGTTACGTGGTCGGGATAGTGGGTATGACCATCGCCGTGGCCTACGTAGCCATAGAAGTAGTCGAACCCGCGCTTAGTCGGGTAAGCAGGCCAGAGCCAAGGTGTGCCTCCGCCGCCTTGTAATCCCCACTTGCCGATAATGTTGGTAGAGTATCCTGCTGCCTTTAGAATGGTGGCAAGGCTGTGGTTGTCTTCGATAGCTTTGTCGAACTGGTTATCGCGCACATTGGCATGTCCTTGATGGAGACCTGTTAGGAGTGAAGCTCGAGAAGGCGCGCAAACGGGAGCTGGGCAGTAGTGACGATCGAGCATGAGCCCATCAGCGGCCATTTGGTCGAAGAAGGGGGTTTTGAATTTTTTTCCGCTCTTACTGTTTTGATAGAGGACGCCAATGTCTCCATAGCCAAGGTCGTCGGCGAGGATGAAAATGATGTTGGGCCGCTCGGTCTTTGAGGAAGAAGAGGTGGGGTCGGTTGCTTTGGCAATTTCGAAGCCATCGGGATTGGAGTCATCATCGGAATCAGAGTCTAATGGGTCCGTCTGGTAGAGATTGATTTCTTCGCCATCGGTAAGGAGGTCGTTGTCGCTATCGGGATTTTTGGGCTGGGTATTGTTTTGAAATTCTAGGAGGTCGGTCAGCCCGTCATCGTCAAAGTCTTCATCGCCGTCTCGAGAGAGGTCTCCAAAGTTGGCCTGCTCCCAAGCATCGTTCATTTGGTCGCCATCAAGGTCGATGAATCCTTCATAGAGGGTAACGAGAGTTCCCACTGATCCATCGGCAAAGATTTGGATAGTTTGCGAAGGCCCGGTGGCGATAGCGGGCGCCCCATTTACGAGAATGTGGTCGAGCCATTGGGCGTTGACTTCAGACGGGCTCAGGTTTGTGAGGGCGAGGGTTCCGGATGAAGTGCCCGTAAAGTTGAAAGTGGAGTCTTTGAACGGAGAGGGAGAAGTGAGAGTTAAGGTGCCTGAGCTCTGGGTGGTGTTGGAGCTGTCCATCAACGCAGCAGCTGTGATCTCGGCTCCCGAATTATCGAGGGGCGTGCTGGTAAAGGCACCTGAGAGGGTAATGATTGTGCCGGCAGAGGCATTGAGCTCGGAATTGAAAACATGTTCTGCATTCAGCTGGGTAGAACCATTATTGATCGTGAGGTTGCCCCCTGTGATGCCGTTGGTTCCGGAGAAGTTAAGGCTTCCTCCATTCATCAGTAGGGAGCCCAAACCGAGGTCCAGCTCGCCATTGGCCCCTCCTCCACCGGGACTACCATTGTTGATGATGAGGTGAGCGTTGACGGGGCTGGCTGATGTGATGGCGGGAATATTGCTTCCGGTCCCATTGCTCTCAGTGTTCCAGTTATTCTCTTGGAAAAGGGAGCTTCCGTCACCGTCGCCAGTCCAATAATAGGTTCCTAAGGCAGCGTTATCGGGAAATCCGTTGACGACCAGATTATCCCAGTAGAGTCCAAACGAGTTTCCAGTTTCAGTGGCCAGAGTGAGATAGGCGAGATTGGTATGGGAGCCTCCGTCGTAGTGGGGAAGGGTGTCTGAAGAAAACGAAGTGCCGTTCTGATTCGTGGTCGAGACGGACCAGGAACTCGATTCGATGGTGAGGGTAAAGTGAGCGTCTTTGCTGGCATCGAAGGTAGAGGTGTTCGTATCGGCCCCCCACCAATACGCTCCTGGGGAATTGCTTCCTGGGAGAATGGCTTTTCCCGAGGCACTTGTTTCGTAGCCTGGTCGTTGGCGATCGCCGTTTCCATTTCCAAAGGCGTTGAAATCTCCTAAGACTAAAGAGAAGATTTTTTGATTAGCTGCGGTGTATCCAGATAAAGTAGTGGTTTTGGAACTTCCGTTGGTGCGGCGAGAGGCGAGGTCGAAGTCAATAGTGATCGAGTTGCTTTGAAGAGTAGCAGCACTATCGAAGTCGAGGCGGGCTGCAAGTTGTCCTCCACCGTTACTTTCAAGAAGGAGAACATTGTTCCCTAAGGTCGAATCGGGGGCACTAGCGACAGAAACTTGCAGGGCCGCGGTTGTGGCTGATCCCGTGTTGTAGTTGGCGGTTCCTATTTGGGGAATTGTTCCGCTCTCGAAATTGGCTTGGAATCGATTGCTTTGGGCCGCCAAGATTGTGCTTAGGGCAACAAAGAGAGCGGGTGCGAAAAGGGTCTTCATACGCTGGAGAGGATTGTGGTAGGTCGTCAATCGACCAAGGATTGGAATGCCTGAGCATATGCAAATCTACTTTTACTCTTTTGCGTCTGGAGGGCTAAGCAAATGTAAATTTACGAGCTAAACATTGCTGTTCAGCTTAGAAACCCTCCAAACGAGACTTTCGATACAGGAAGAGCCAAGATACTCCTGTAATTAGTAGCTTGCCTAATTTCGCTTTTGGAGGCCTTGAAGATCTTTAGGAGAGCCATCAAGCTTATCCCTCTCAGAATAGAAGGTGTCTCCGACTACGAATTCTTCTGGGAGCCAAGACCCGAGGGGTACCTCGATAACATCAGCGCTTTCGAAGGCACCGGCAAGGCGATCTACTCCTGTTCCCATGTGCTTGAGTCTGACTTGGGCCATGACCCAGTTGGCTTGGTGGCGTTTGACTGGATATTCCTCCAGTGCTGAGGTCAAGCGGCGATACTCGGGAGAACCAAGTTTCACAAAAACCCGGGCGGAATGCGAGCCATCCCAGTTTTCAGCCAGCCAACTACTCCATTTTGCTTGATCATGTACGGAGTCGAAAACGGTGTCAGGTTTGAGGAACGCCCTCATGAGGACGGGGGTCTTGGGCTCTTCATCGACAAAGGCTTCCCAAGAAATATCTCCAACGCAGGCGCCAAACTCCCAGAAGACTTTAAAGAGTTGGTTTTCCTGCAAGACGACCAAAGGCTGCGTCAAATCGCCGCAGGTAACTTGGTAATAGTAAACGGCTTTGTTCTCATTTTTTTGCCGACCAGTGAGCTTGAGCTCGTAGTCAGCTGGGTTTGGAAGAGGTAAGAAAAATTTCTCCAGTTTAGGCCCAATCTCATTGGCTCGAAAGATATAGGGCTTGGCAGGATTGAGTGCGATGGCATTGAGGAAGCCTCGTGCCTCGCGTTCGGCATGATAGAAGTCGGGGTCTTCAGCCTGATTTCCTTGAGACATTGTAGACGCTGCAGGCCTAACCTCATCACTGTTCGTAAAGGACCGATCCATCAGGATGGTGGTCATGACGACGAGCGCGATTAAGAGTGCCAACCCTGCTAAGAGCATCGAAATCGGATGCTTTTCAATCCAGTTCGTCACCGCGGTCTTCTGTGGTCCCTTGATGTCGGTGGCAGCTTGTGTCTGGCGCTGAAAACGATGCGCTTCGGCTGCGGCTTCCCGTCTGACGAGAACCGGCGAACCAATAGGCTCTGCGCGACCATTGGCTTCAGGGAGAGAACTTCTCTCTCCACTCCCGTTCTGCCCATTAAGGACTGGCACCTGGTTTTGACCTTCGGAAAAATCTTCAGCCGACTCATCTGGAGTTAAATACCCCTCCGCTCGGTCGAAGGATTTGTGGTCGAACCCAGAAGTTTCGATGGCGAGAGCCAGATGCTCGATAGCCCTTGCGAGGGCATGATTGCTATCGCTGAGTGGATCACCGGTTTTAACGACACGGCTCGCAATATTCTTTTGGTAACGATGAATGAGCTCCTGCGAATGCTTGGGAACACGGCCAAGGTCGGCAGGCTCGAACTGGTCAGGCAGGGCCATGCTGACGGGAATGGCCATTTGGTCTTCGAGCGAGCGACGCCGAAGAAGAACTTCGCAGCCTGGGCAGATTGCTTCTGTTTCGAGGTCCCCATCTTGAAAAGGAACTTGATGGCCGCAGGCCGCACATTTGAGATTTAAAGACATCGAAGAATACCAGCGAGAACTGGCAAGGTCGTTTCAAGCGAATTGAACCTCAAAAGGCAAGGCAAACTCTCTTGAAATCTTGTTGGGCGTGCTCTGGTCTCACATCTCGAGGGAACGATGTTAGCCGTCACACAATGGCTGCCAAAAAGATTGCCCGCATGAGCAACGCTAAGAGGTACCAAATCCCATTTTTTGAACGCACGGTTTAGTGCCGTAAATCTTTGGGGGTTCGATAGAGCGAACTTCCGTGCCTTCGAGCAATGCTCAATTGGTGGCGCGCGCTAGTGAGCCGAGACCATGCTTCCTTCGGAAGCAATGAAAGCGACCTCACCAGATGTTTCCTGGGGAGAACTCTCGGAAAGAGTCCCTTCCAAAGGAACTGAGCTAAAATAACTTGTGGTCAACCAACCAAGAAGCACAACGGAAGACAATGTTAAGAAGAGACGAACATTCATAGGTGTATTGCAGGGGGATACGACGAAGCTGCCGTAAAACAGGGCCCTATTGAGGTCAAGTCCAAGATTGGAAATTTGTTCAAGGGCTGCCGTGCGACCCTAGCATAACCCACAAAATTAGTTAAGAAAAATTAACAAAAAGGAGGTTTTCTCTAGTTTCCCTTCCGCTATCGCGCTGAAACCACACTCGGAGCGCTCGCTGTTCCGAAGCGATCGACAGCTGTTACCGCAATGGCTTGAGCTCCTGCAGGGACACTTGCCTTGGTAGCACCTCCTGATAGCACGCGTAAGCAACGCCAATTTTTACCATAACGCGCTTGAAGGGCATACTTGGAAGCCCCAGGCACTCGGGACCAACTAACGGATGTTCCGCTAGCGTTCACCCGAGGGGAGCTTGGCGCCTTCGTGCTAAGCCATGGCATGGGGGGAACAAGCGCCGCCTCTCCATAGAATCCACGCTGGAGCGAATTGTTGAGGCCGCCACGATTCTGCATAATCGACTTCATGCTCCAGTGTACGTGCCCCACCCAGTTACGACCCACTGTTCGAGTGAGGTTGAGTTGATTGACCATCTCGCCCGCAGTTCGTCCTGGATCTTCAGATGATTGAATGCGTGAGGTCGCAACCCCAGGCCAGACTGGGCGCTGCCCCTGCTGGCGCCACCAAGTCAGCAGACGAGTAAAGCTCTGCTCACTATTGATACGCCAGTAGAGCTGGGGGCTAAGATAGTCACACCAGCCGTTCGCAAGCCACTTACGTGAGTCTGCCGCTAAATGGCTGTAGGCGTCGATTCGTGCTGTTGTCCCAGCAGGAACGCCTGGTCGCCAGATGCCGAAGGGACTGATGCCCACGCGCACCCATGGCTTCTCACGTTTCACCGTGGAATACATGTTTTTCACGAAACTATCCACATATGACCTTCGTTGAGAGGGAGACTTTCCGTCGGGAAAAATCTGCTTCGGCGTGCCATTCTTGTGCACGTCTGGATAAGGGTAGAAGTAGTCGTCGATATGAAGGCCATCAATATCGTAGCGTCGAACCACATCCATCATCACCTTCAAGGCATGACTACGGGTCCAAGAGCTAGCAGGATCCATCCAACTGTAGTTCTTAAAACGGCGAATCACTGAAGGGTTGGTCCGTGTGACGTGATTACTCGCCGCCGGCATACTGCTATTGGGCAAAGCTCGGAAAGGGTTGAACCACGCGTGGACCTCGATACCGCGGGCGTGAGCTTCATTAATACAAAAGGTCAGTGGATCGTAACCAGGAGAGCGACCCATTGTGCCACTAATCCAAGAACTCCAAGGCTCAAGCGATGAACGATAGACTGCGTCGGCATTGGGACGGACCTGAAAAATGAGCGCATTCATATTCAACGACTGCATTTTGTTTAAAATCGACCGGAGTTCCGCTTGCTGGGACGCGGCGCTCATTCCTTTGCGACTAGGCCAGTCGATATTGTAGACGCAAGCCGACCAAGCGCCTCGGAATTCGCGGGGCACTGCTGGGGGACGCTCATTGCTGGGCCCAAAGGTCTGGCCAGAAAGAGCCATCGAAAGACCCAAGAAGAGGAAAGCTATCAAACTACGCATACCCCACTAACATCCCACAGCTCAGTTGGGGCTCAAGTTCAAAGTCTGAATGACACCCTCTGTCTGTGTCAGGAGTCTGTTGGCGAAGGGGGAGCTTGATACGAAATCTCGCAGACGGTCCCGCCACCAAAGTGGGCGCCTAGCCGGTTGGGAATTTCCATTGTTGGAAAAAGTGGCCCCTCAATTGTACTGGAAGTCGTTCCGCTTCTTCGTTTGATCCACCAAACACTGATACCGATGAGACCTGCGGCAGCGCCGATTGTTCCCAGAATACCTCCCGTATTTCTCACTCCTGAACTTGGTTCGGATTTCAGACGGCTTTCCAACTCGTCTGTAAGGGTATGCCCCATAGCACCGAGATACTCCTCTTCGTTCATATCCTCAGCATCGATGCTGGAGAGCTTAAGCATCGCTTGAACGACTTCGTGGTCGGGAAGCTTCCAAGTGTGGATACTTCCATCTATGGGGAAGCTATCCACCTTCGTGAGGGCGTAAGAGACCGTCTTCATATCGGTGTCACAAACGAAGACGAGGCCCTCTTCTTCCGTCCCTAGCCAAAGGTCCCGAAACTCGGCCGCCTTTTCCCCTACGTTACTGCCAATGATCCCCGAATAGGCGATATAATAGACCGAGAATTGATAACGTTCGTTGAGTGCGTCCAAGCGGCGAGACAAATCAGTCCGAGAGCTGCTCCCGGCACTAAAGACCTCCCCAAAATCAACAACCCTATCCCGAGGGGGAGTGGAAAGATCCTGTAAGTTGTCCTCTAACTCTTTCGTGTTCAGTGTCTGGCCAGACAAAGCGCTGGCTCCAATGAATAGCGCTGCAACACGATGGACAATTGATACCTTCACTTCTTCTTCTGACTCTCTTCACGAAAGCTCGAAAGAACCAGCAGAAAGGCTGCCACCGAGATGCAGCTGTCCGCCACGTTAAACACCGGCCAAGGATAGTTGATAATTGGAATCGTCACATCGACAAAGTCCACCACATAGCCCCCCGAGAACCGCTCCCACCAGCTCCCCTCCTTGAGGTAATCTAACCAAAACCCCTGCAAAAGCCGATCCGTCACATTCCCCGCAATCCCTGCAAAGAGGAGCACGCAAGCAGTCTTCATCAGACGCGTGGTAAAGGCTCCCTTTCGCCAAAAAACCAACAGTAAAGTCACCGCAATAATTGGAATTAGCAAGAACACCACCGGAGCCCATGCAGTCCCGTTTCCGAAACCAAACGCCACTCCCTGATTGTGCACTCGCGTAATATTAAAGAAGCCTTCAATCACTACAATAGGATCATCAGCGGTCCCAAAGGCTCGCACCACTTCGGCTTCCCCATTCTTGTTGAGAACCCGAATGAGAGGGGGCTCGCTGAACCGAAATACCGTCCACCACTTCGTGATTTGATCGACGATGTAGAGAGGCAGAGCAATGAGGAGCAAGAGCTTGCCCAACGGTCGGAAGGAAATGGGGTCAGACATAAGCAAGGAGTGGTAAGAAACCTAATTCGTCACCTCATGGCATCGTCCACAGAGCCCCGCCTCATCGACAATGGGCTCGTAGCGTCGGCAACGAGGACACATCGCATGTTCACTCTTACTCGCAGAAGCCTTGAGCGTATCGCCTTGTTCGACAACCATCTCAGCTACAATGAAGAACTCCTTCACAAAGACAGGGTCCTCTAATAAAGATAAACAAGGATGATTCGATGGCACCGTTAGCACCACTTTAGCTTCGTTATTCTTCTTAAATTCCTTTGCCTGCACCAGTGGCTCAATCGCCACCTGCACCGTATCACGAATCTCCAACAAGCGAGTCACCAACCCAGTAGCCTCACCACTAGCAAAGCGCTCATCAGGCTTCGGGAACGTCTGCTCATGCACACTGCCCTCGCGGCCCGCATGTTCCCAAGCCTCCTCTGAAGTGAAGGCAATAATCGGCGCCAACAATCTCACCAACGAGTCAAAGACCTCATAAAGTGCCGTCTGACTCGCCCTTCGACGGATGTCATTCTCGGCATCGCAATAGAGCCGATCCTTCGTCATATCGATGTAGAGCGAGCTCAAGTCGTGCGCACAAAATTGGTTCACCGCCGAAAACACCTTCCGGAACTCGAAGTTTTCATAAGCCTTCAGCGACTCGCTGACCACCACATGCAGCCTCTCCAAAACCCAACGGTCAATCACCGTCATCTCCTCCGGAGCTACCGTCATCGTCGCCGGGTCGAAGCCATGCAAGTTGCCTAACAGAATCTTGAAGGTATTACGCAAACGGCGATACGGATCCCCCACTTGTTGGAAAAGATCCTCGCCAAAGGGGACCTCATTCTGCCAGTCCACCGAGCTCACCCACATCCGCAGAATATCGGCCCCATACTTATTGTAAAAGTGCGCCGCATCCGTCGGCTTACCCTTCTTCTTATCGTCACTCTTAGAAGTCTTCTTCCCCGTATCCTTATCGACCACGAAGCCATGCGTCATTACATTCTTGTAAGGCGCCTTGTCGCGATAGCCCACACTTAACATCAAAGAACTCTGGAACCAACCGCGATGCTGGTCTGTCGCCTCAAGGTAAAGGTCAGCTGGCACCCCCACCTCCTCATTGGCAGCCATCACCGCCACATGGCTCGAGCCCGAATCAATCCAAACATCCAGCGTATCCGTCGCCTTCTTCGAACCAGCAGGCAGACCTAAGTCAGCCACCCACTCCTCATCCGATTTCTCAAACCAAACATTCGTTCCCTTCTCCGCCACAATATCCGCAATCTTGCGCACCGTGTCCGCATTCAAAAGCGCTTGCCCATCCGGACCAAAGAACACCGGCAGGGGAACACCCCAAGTTCGCTGGCGCGAGATACACCAATCCGGCCTCGCCTCCACCGTGCCATAGATGCGATTACGACCCCAATGCGGAAGCCAATTGACCTTGTCGATCTCCTCCATCGCCTTCTCACGAATACCATCGAGAGAAATAAAGAACTGCTCCACCGCGCGGAAAATAATCGGCGTCTTCGAGCGCCAGCAGAACGGATACTGGTGCTCATAAGTCTCGTCTCCAAGAATGGCATCCCGCTCCGTCAACATCTCCACAATAGGCCCGTTGCACTTAAAGACATGCTGACCCACCAGCTCCGGCACTCCACATTCATCAGTAAAGAGCCCTCCATCATCCACCGGAGAGAGAACCTCCAGCCCATTTGCCAATCCCGCCACATAGTCATCGGCACCATGGCCCGGCGCAATGTGCACCGCACCCGTTCCCGTCTCCGCCGTCACAAATCCACCAAAAATCACCTTCGAAGTGCGGTCCAAGAACGGATGCTGCGCCTCCAGACCCTCCAAGTCCTTCCCCGAAATCTCCTTCAACTCACCCTGCGCCACCCAACCCGTCTTCTCCCCAAACTGGTCCACCAAATCACGCGCCACAACCAGCTCCCTCGTAACCCCGTCCTTCTCAAAAGAACCCACCACATAGACAAAGCGCTCATGCACCGCGATACCAAGGTTCGCCGGCAACGTCCAAGGAGTCGTCGTCCAAATCACCATCGAAGCCCCCGGGAACTTTTCTCCTAACAACGCGAACGGCACATACACCGCCGTACTCTTCTTATCCTGATACTCCACCTCTGCCTCCGCCAAAGCAGTGCGCGCCCCGTAGGACCACTGCACCGGCTTCTTGCTCAAATACACCCGGTCCTTATCAACCAGCTTCGCAAAAACACGCAAAATATCCGCCTCATAATTCGGAGCCATCGTCAGATAAGGATTTTCCCAATCTCCAAACACCCCCAAACGACGGAAACTCGCCTTCTGAATCTCAATCCACTTGCGCGCAAACTCCTCACACAAAGTCCGAATCTCCGCCGGCTCCTTATCGCGGGCGTCCTGCATCACCTTGAACTCAATCGGCAGCCCATGGCAGTCCCAACCCGGCACAAACGGCACCTCAAAGCCCGCCATCGACTTCGACTTCACCACAAAATCCTTCAACACCTTATTCAGCGCCGTTCCCATATGCACATCGCCATTCGCAAACGGAGGCCCATCATGGAGAATATAGCGCTCCGCACCTGCCGCTCGGCGCTTCGCCAAAATTCGGTCGTAAATCTTACTCTCCTCCCACCCTTGCAGGCGTTCAGGTTCCTTATTCACCAAATTCCCCTTCATCGGAAAGGTAGTTTGGGGCAGGCAGATCGTTTCCTTATAGTTGACCGTATTCTCGCTCATGTCGCAGGGGCGGGGAGACTAGGGGCCAAACCCCATTTTCGCAAATCTAAAGGAACACCCCCTCGAAAGCGCCATCCCGTAGCCTCGTCGGAACGCGGAGCACCAACTCCGCCCGAGTCCGCCCCTCCCGTAGCCGAGTTGGTGACAACTCGGGCAGGGAATACCTCCACCCCATCTTCCCCGCCTGAATTGTCACCAATCCAGCTACCTACCAGCCCAACGCCTCGTCCTCTCGACCACCAAAGCCTCGGCGAAGGTGGTTTGCGAACTTTGCCGCCTCCTGCCTGCCCCGCACTGCGGTGGTTCAAAAAAATCCAACCCCGACCTCCTTCCTCCTCCTGACCTCCTGCGTGCCCCGCTCCCGCGGTGGTTCAAAAACAGAACCCCGTCCCTCTGCGAAACTCCGTGTCCTCAGCGCCTCTGCGGTGAAAAATCCCCAACCGTTCCCCCAACCTAAATCTCAATCTCGCTCAAATCCAACGGATCCCCCAAAGCCTTCAACTCCTTCTTAAGCTGCTCCAACAGCTCACCCATCCGCACCTTCTGACCCTCATCATCAGCTAAATCCTTCATCTCATGCGGATCGCTCTTCAGATTGAAAAACCGCACCGTCTCCGACCTCGGATACACAATCAGCTTCTCATCACCCACCCGAATCATCCGCTGAGCATTGATATAAGACCCCAACATCCACTCCCGACCCCTCGCACCCGCAGCACCCTTCGCCAACGGCAACAAACTCTCGAACTCCACAAAGCCAGGCCTCTCCACCTCCGCCAACTCCAGCGTCGTCGCCAACACATCCTGCAAGTGCACCAACGCCTCCCGCCGCTCATTCGCCGGAATCCCCGGGCCCACCAAAACCATCGGCGGCTTCACACTATGCTCATACATATTCTGCTTCCCTAACAACCCATGCTCCCCAACCCCCAAACCGTGATCCGCCGAGAAAATAATCATCGTATTATCCCGCTCACCCGACGCCTCCAGCGCCGCCAAGATACGGCCAATCTGCGTATCCATATGGCTAATCAGCGCATAATACTCCCGACGGTGCACCTGAACCATCTGCTCATTGCGGGGGAGGGGAGCCAAGTTCTCATCCCGCAACACCGACTTCCCCTCCTTACCTAACAAACCCATCGCACCCATATGCGGATACTGCGGTAAAAAGCTCGCCGGCACCTTCATCCCATCCGCTGGATATCGATCGAGATACTCCTGAGGCGCCTGTCGCGGATCATGCGGCGCATTGAACGCCAGATAGAAGAAAAACGGCTCCTCCTTCTTCGCCGCCTCCTCAAAAAACAACTCCGCATCATCTGCCACCACCTCCGACCAATGCTTCCCACCCTTCCAAAATCCCTCGAACTTCGGATCCGCCGCATCCCAAGGATCACTCCCATCCGCCAGCGGGCGACGATAGCCCGTCTTCGTCTGATTTGGCATTCCCGGACGCTTATGGCGCACCACATCAAAAATCCTCTCCGGCTGCGCCTTCGTATGCCACTTTCCCGAAAAATAAGTCCCATATCCCGCCGCCTTCATCAGCTGCGGCCACGTCTCGCCTCGCTCAATCAAACCCTCAGCCCCCTCCTTATTATCGAGAGCCTGCGCGTGCCATAACGAGCGCCCACTCAGAATCATCGTCCGCGACGCAATGCACACCGCTCCATTCCAAGCCCCCATATTGTAAGCATTTGTAAAGCTCGTCCCCTCCCGCACCAAACCATCCAAGTGCGGAGTCTGCACCTCCGCGTTACCCAAAGCCGCAATCGAATCGTGGCACTGATCATCTGAGAAAATAAAAAGAATATTCGGCTTTGCACCCAAGCTCACCACCAAGCCCACCAAAAGAAAAAGCAATCTCATCATCAACATACCAACGCATCTTCGCCCCACAAAATATCAAACCAAGCCCAAAACCATCCCAACCTGGAACGCGGGACTTTAACTCGCCCCCCAACCCCGTGCCTCCAAGCCCCGTCCTTCCTCTTTCACCATGACTCCTGAGCGCCCCCCAGCGGTGGTTTGAAAAAAACATCCCGAACCGTCCCACCCAACCTCGTCCTTCGCTACCTTTGCTTCCTTCTGCGCGCCCCGCTCCTGCGGCGGTTCAAACCCATCCCGAACCGAAACCTCAGCATTTCACCGCGCCCTCAGCCCCCTCAGCGGTAAAAGAATCCCAAAGAGACCACACAACGACATTTCAATCCCTCAGAGTCCATCCACCCCACCTTACAAATCATCCAACGGACTCCCCATCACATCCCCTGGCCGATTCAACACATGAGTATAAATCTCCGTCGTTCTCACATCTTCATGCCCCAAAAGCTCCTGCACCGTCCGAATATCCCTTCCACTCTCCAGTAAATGCGTCGCGAACGAATGCCTGAGCGTGTGGCAACTCACCTTCTTAACAATTCCAGCACGCATCGCCGCAGCCTTCACCGTCTTCTGCAAACCCACCTCATTCACATGGTGCCTGCGAACAGCGCCCCCTCGAGGATCCACACTTCGGCGTTGAGAAGGGAAGAGCCAAAACCAACCCCATTCTTTAGCCCAAATAGGAGCCTTTCGCTCAGCCGCATGCGGCAACCAAACCCCAGCCAAATCGTCTCTCCTATCCTCATCGTAGAGTTCACGGATTCCCTCCAAATGCTCCCTCAAACGCCCTTCCAAACTCTTTGGCAAAGCCGTCCGCCTATCCTTTCTACCCTTACCCTCCCTCACCACAATCATACCCAGATCGAAATCGATATCCTTCACCCGCAACCGAATACCCTCCATCAACCGCAAACCCGACCCATACAACAACTCCGCCAATAACCCCCAAGTCCCATCCGTCTCCCCCAAGAGCCGCCGCACCTCATCAGTCGAAAGCACCACCGGAATCCTTCGCTTCCCCTTCGCCAGCGCAAACGTCCCAAATTTAGGATCATCCATCCCCAAACCCTCCCGAAACAAAAAAGAAAGCGCGCTCAACGCCAGCTTCTGAGTCGAGGGAGCCACCTTCCTCTCCAAAGCCAACGCCTCCAGAAAAAGCTGCCCCTGCTCCAGAGTCGGGCCTACTCCACGCCCCTCCACCTGCTCCATAAAACGCTCTCCCCAACTCAAATACGTCGTTTCCGTCCGATAGGCATAATTCCGGCCTCTCAAAGCCCCAAAAGCCCGCATCAAAATTTCCACCGAGCGATCGCCCAAACCCTTCAAACGCAACCGAGCCTCATAGCCCTCCAGAGACCAACGATCAGCCTCACTCGAATTCTCGTCCCTCAACCCCAAAGAGCCCTCAATCATCAGCCAATCCATTTCCTTCGCCCAAGTCTCACCCAAAATCTCGCCATGAGCCCACCGCACCGCTCGAATCGCCTGATGAATCTGATAGCTCTCCAGCTTCTTATTTCCGTCTAATTGCACCAGCCAATCCCTGAAAACCTCCTCCCGCAGTCGGTCATTTGGTTGCGACCTTAGAAACTGACCCCATCTCTGAAGGAAAAATTCGTAAAACGGAACCACCTCCAACGGAATCCCTTTTTCCTGGAGCAAAAGGGAAAACCGACCCAAAAACACCTCTTTCGAACCCTCGGAACTCGACTCCAGCTGTGACTTTCGCTGTTCTTTACTCATACCAAGCTTTAGGAGCGGTAATATCGCGAAAAAGTCACTTCCAAGCATCCAAACCGCGATTAGGCTGCATCAGTCTAATTCCATTAGTCCGCATTCCGCCTGATTGACATTAGTGCTGACTCCGTATAATTAACGTTCGCCTGAAAAATGACTCTACCGCAATTTAAGAATTTCGTTTCGGAGAATTCAGAGTGGTTTGAGGGTGTTGCTCCTGAAGACGCTGGAACCATCGCAGCGGCAGAAGCTTCTCTTGGTTGTAGGTTGCCTCCCACGATGACATGGCTTCTTACCAAGGTCGGATATTCTTTCTCGGCTGGGGTTGATAGTTTGGCGGATTCAGTCGAAGCGACGCTCAGATGCCGTAAATCTATGTTTCTGCCGAACCGCTACGTCATCCTGAACGATTGGAACGACGCGGGTGTTGTATTCTTCGACACCGAAACAAGGGATTCCGAAGGGGAATACGTGATCGCGTGGACGGGTTGCTACAACTTTGGCCAAATCGCCAATGGTGAGGCAATTGATGAGGATGCCGATATATTCGAGAGGTATTCTGCTTGGGTTGAGGGCCGACTTCTCTCAGCGAAGGAAGAGGCCGCTGAAGGCTGAATGTTGGGCGAACAAGACGCAGCACCACAAATCCGACCGCGCTGGTGGGTCGGAGGCTTGACTGGAGAAGGGAACGTGATAGAAGTAGCGAAAGCGCGCTGAGACGGTCGGATTGGGTGTGCTGAAACGTTCTGCTGAAAAATGAGGCCCTTATCCATTTGCATAATAGCTCCATTGTTAGCCACTGCCTCGATGGAGTGTTACTCCGAGACGGTGCTCGATAGCGAGCTGGATACCGGAGAACTGCTCTCCTACTATCTCGACGAATCTGTTTACCGTAGATTTCTTGAACAGAACGGGATAAAAGCCGCAGTTGAGCCTCATTGGACTGAAGAGGCGTCTCCACTTTGGAGTGGCAAGCCGGAATCGCTTCCCGAATGGAACGCTAGTGCTGAGGAATTCGAGGACGGTTCAAGCGGACACTTCTACTTTTTCTTTTCAAACGGGGCTTCTGTAGAACGAGTGCGCTGGATCTGGAATGGCGGAGCTAGCAATAAGCCAGCAGTTGTGGACTACTTTCTAAGAGGAGGAATGCTGAAGGTATTCTGTTACGAGGGAGCAAGAGAGTCGGCAGAGAACCTTAGTGAGGGGCGAAATGCGCCACTAGTTCTTCTGAAGAAGCTTTCATTTGCGCTTCCAGGCTCTGATTTCTCTGACGACGATAAGCAGCTCGACGAAGATTCTCTTACTCATCTCCGTTCCCTCTTTGATATTTTGGCCAAGGAGCGAGAGCCAATAGTAGACGGCTCAGAATCAGCCAAGTAATCGAGGCGCTAGGAGTGCAGAACAAGACGCAGCACCACAAATCCGACCGCGCTGGTGGATCGGAGGCTTGACTGGAGGAGGGAACGTGGTAGAAGTAGTGAAAGCGCGCTGAGACGGTCGGATTGGGTGTGCTGAAACGTTCGGCAGAAAAAACTGAGAAAATGAAATACGTAATCAGGTTGCTCATTGTTACTCTAATAGCTTTGGTTTTCGCCTATTTTTGGCTGGCAGGTTTAGTTAGAGATGCTCAAACAGAGATTCTCGGACTAGATGGAGGAGGGCCTGATGGTCTCCAGAATCTCGTGGAACAAGTTGATTTGATGTGCACGATATTGATTGCATCAGTCCCTCTCTTTGGAGTCGCCTTGGGGATAGCAATCAGGTCCTATAAATCGGAAGCAGCCGCGCAAGAGTAATGATTGAACGGGCCGAACAGGATAGGACGGTGACGATATCCACGTAGTTTGAGTCGACATAGTGGGTTGATGCTTACGAATTATTTAAAGTCACCAAACCTCTGAAGACCAAGGCATGCCGAACAAGACGCAGCACCACAAATCCGACCGCGCAGGTGGGTCGGAGGCTTGACTGGAGGAGGGAACGTGGTAGAAGTAGTGAAAGTGCGCTCAGACGGTCGGATTGGGTGTGCTGAAACGTTATGCTAAAATATGAATCCTGAGCGACACTCGATAACTCTAAACCTGCCGTATGACCTTCCAGAGGCTGAGTGGCTCAAGGTTGAAGAAGTTTATCGCTCAATTGAAGGCTATGTTGCACCGGTCGGTGGCTCTTGTCCCAGTTGGTTTGGAGAGGAAGGGGCTTCCCGTTTCATCTGTGTTTCTATCGAACCAAGTGGATTGCTTTGCGAAGGAGTGATCGAGACACCTCTTTGGTGTGGTTGGTTGAGTCTCATTTGTTCCAGATTGTCACTGGCTCTTGGACGTGAGGTTCGAGACGCTGAGATGTAGTGGAAAAACGCCAAAGTTACTGTAGATATTTACAGGCTATCAAAAGCGGCGAGGATACCAGAAAGGCATAACAAGACGCAGCACCGCAAGACCGACCGCTCTCGTTGCTGACTTATTGACAGGAGATTTGAGCGTGATAGAAGTATTGAAAGCGTGCTGAGGCGGACGGTCTGGGTGTGCTGAAACGTTCTGCTGAAAAATTCCAAAGATGCTCGATACCTGCCAAGAAGTTCTTGAACTCGAGGCCAACTCTGGCCGAGAAGCGCTAGACGAGGAAGCTACCAGAATATTCCACGTCTACAGATTTCTCTGCGAATTCGAGAACGGGGGTCTATCAGGATTTCTCTACAATATCTCACCTGCATGGGATGACCTCGTCGCTTTAGAGAACATCCTGACGAAGCTCAATAAGGATGTGCTCGCCAAAGCTGTTAAGAGAATTGAGGAAATTACAAGAAGTGCTCCGGTGGGGTATTGTGGCACTTGGGATGACTGGATGACTCTGACTGATCCGCAGAGCGTAATACCGGAGCAGGACAGAATCATTTTCGAGAATTACGAGGTCCTCTGGGACGAGCTAGAAAGAATCGCTGTCACTGGATAATCAATCCGTGCAGAACAAGACGCAGCACCGCAAGACCGACCGCTCTCGTTGCTGACTTATTGACAGGAGATTTGAGCGTGATAGAAGTATTGAAAGCGTGCTGAGGCGGACGGTCTGGGTGTGCTGAAACGTTCTACGGAAAAGGAACAATCGCTTTTAGTCGTCCGAGTTGGAGTTCCAAATCCAACATTAGCGCGTAGGTTTCTGGTGGCCAATCCACTTGGATTCCGTGGTCTTCTTCCAAATCAGCAAGAGCCTTTGAATAGTCCGAGAGCAAGCGTGCAACAGTCACGTCTCGCAGTGGTCTCTGCTCAGACGTAGAACAAGACGCAGCACCACAAATCTGACCCGCTGGCGAGTTGGCTTGGGGTTTTGCTTCTTCGGTGGTGTCGTTTTGGTTTTTCATCATCGTTTGATTTCGTGGTCAGATTGGGTGTGCTCGGCGTTCGGCTGAAAAAATGAAGAAGAGACAAAGGCCACTGATTATTCGAGCGGCCGTCGCGATTTTCTTTATCGTTTTGCCTCAGGCTTTAATATGGCTTCACAAAGCTGAGCAGCACGGTGCCGTTTTGGCCCTAGCGCTTATATCTACCCTAATCATTGCGTTTGCTGCTCTCAAAGTGCTGTCAATTATCTTCGTGCTCACACCGCAAGGTTTTGCGCTATGCGGAGAGCAGATGAATCGTAAGTCACCTTTTGTTTTCGTTTTCGGAACAGTCCACATCGCATACGCCCTCTATCAAATTGGTTGGACGCATGTGTCTATCACTCTTCTCGTTCTCATGGGGATCACCGAAGTGTTTTCGTTAATCGGGAGAATTCAACTTGCTAAGCTAGATGGAGAATCAAGAATGGAACTGTGGACGGCTACCAGAGAAACACTCAGAAAGGCCGAACAAGACGCAGCACCACAAATCCGACCGCGCTAGTGGGTCGGAGGCTTGACTGGAGGAGGGGACGTGGTAGAAGTAGTGAAAGCGCGCTGAGACGGTCGGATTGGGTGTGCTGAAACGTTCTGCAAAAAATATGACTATGACTCGTAGGCAGATTATAGCTTCAGCGCTCACATTTGTGCTCGTCTGTGGATCGGTGATTGGCTGGAATACCTATCAACTGTTCAGAGCGTTTACAGTCGAAGATGAGATTCACAGTTCGTACTGGACGGTTCTCAAGGCTTTGGACGAGTATGAAGTAGACAATGACTCACCCCCGTCAGAGCTTGGAGATTTGGTGCCAGATTATTTGCTTGCTCTTCCTGTGAGCGAGAGTGTGACGAGGTTGGAGTATAAGGTGGCTTCAAGCGGAACGGGATGGAGACTTCTTCTGAACAGTATTGCAACTGGCTCGCCACGAATCTATCTAGCTCACCAAAATATGGCACTATCCGAAGACGAGTTACAGGATGTCGTAGGCGTCTACCACGACAGATGGAGCATTATCGAGGGCGAAACGGCAGAGTTGCTGGTTCGAAGCCTTGAATTAAAGTAGCACAGGACGAACTAGGCAGAACAAGACGCAGCACCACAAATCCGACCGCGCTGGTGGGTCGAAGGCTTGACTGGAGGAGGGAGCGTGGTAGAAGTATTGAAAGCGCGCTGAGACGGTCGGATTGGGTGTGCTGGAACGTTCTGCTGAAAATAGCGTGGTAGCTGTGGTGCGGTGAGCGAGTTCGGAGCATCGGATTCTGTGGCTGGCAGTGCGTGAGGTGGGCGAGTTCGAGGTGATGGAGTCTGTGGCTGGCAGTGGATGAAATGGCGAGTTCGAGGTAACGGAGTCTCTGTTTACTGATGATTCGAAGTTTTGACGGGGCTGCGAAGACGAACAATCGCGGTCTGCAAGTCCACGGAACCGGTTCGGTGAATAAGATGCAGAACAAGACGCAGCACGCCAAATCCGACCGCGCTGGTGGGTCGGAGGCTTGACTGGAGGAGGGGAAGTGATAGAACTAATGAAAGTGCGCTGAGTCGGTCGGATTGGGTGTGCTCAAACGTTCGCCAGAAAAATGGGAAAAGTAGATCACATGGCTATTGGAGTATGGTCTTTTTGCGCGTGGACCGCCGTTTTAACGGCGCTCGGTGTATCGTCCCTTTGTTTTCTTGGAGGTGCGCGATTCGGTAACTTTTACGAGGATTTTACAGGTGGTGTCGATGTGCCCTTGATTTCGAGGTTGTTTATGGCGGGAGTTCCCGGTTTTTGGATCTGTCCATTACTGCCCCTTCTATGGCTAGTAGTGGCTCTATTTCGGGGCTGTGGGGTTAATCATCTGCGCATAATTACGATTGTTTCTCTTGCGTGGGCTCTTCTTTTACTCTCGATTTGCGTTTGCGGTGTTCTTATTTCGTTTGATGGACTTATGTCCCAGTGAAACTAGTAGAATGGGCGAACAAGACGCAGCACCACAAATCCGACCGCGCTGGTGGGTCGGAGGCTTGACTGGAGGAGGGGGCGTGGTAGAAGTAGTGAAGGTGCGCTGAGTCGGTCGGATTGGGTGTGCTAAAACGTTATGCAATGGAAACTACCGTTGTAGTCGTTGCAGTAGCTGACGAAGTTGATGTGACGGATGTCGCGCAGATTGACAGGGTAGCATGACGAATTCTGTGGCTAGTAGCGCGTGAGGTAAGCGAGTTCGGAGTGATAGAGTCTGTGGCAGGTTCTGGCAGGTTCTGGCAGGTTCTGGCAGGTTTTGGCTGGCAGCGTTTCGGTTCGTGGTTCTGACGAGGCACAGTATTCGGTCCAGTAAGAACGACCGGTATTTTATCAACCGGTAATGGCTCTACCTGCATAACCGGCCGCAGCACCACAAATCCGACCGCGCTGGTGAGTCGGAGGATTGACTAGAGGAGGGAACGTGATAGAAGTAGTGAAAGTGCGCTGAGTCGGTCGGATTGGGTGTGCTGGAACGTTCTGCTGAAAATAGCGTGATAGCTGTGGAGCGGTGAGCGAGTTCGGAGCTTCGGATTCTGTGGCAGGCAGTG
>JBPOGI010000002.1:0-813604 GCA_051251855.1 Roseibacillus sp. | reverse complement strand
TCTAAAAATTCGCACTGTAAAGGAACATTCACACGGAGACTAATTAGCCGGTCGGACACTCTGGTCGTAACCGGCTTGGTTGGTTTCTCGTGGGCCACATCTCGCGGCGGGGCGGGAACCTAGTCACGAGACCACGATGCGTCAATCACTTTCGAGGCACTTTTTTCACTTTCTCGCAATCCCTTTAAGGAACAAGGATTCCAGCCTGTTCCACGCTGGAAATTGAACATTCAAGATACTCAGCGGAACCTGAATTATTGCTGTAAGCGCCACTTCATCTCGACCACTTCTCCCGATGGCGTGAGACGGCTTAACTTGAGCGATTTGCGTTCGCCCGCTTCATCGACGAGACGCGCGGTATAGCCGTAATCTTCACGCAGCTGAGTTAGCTCCCGCGCCGCGCCGCTCATCCCCACCCTCTTGACCTTGAGAGCACTCATTGCGATCTGCCTGAAGGCATAATTACTATCGATCTGACGCAAAGCCTTCTCAAGCTCAGGCGACCACACCTCGGAATGCTTGAGCTTCTCAGTAGCCTCTTTCAAAGACGACGACTTCGCTAAGCCTGAAGAAAACTCTCTCTTGTCCTGCAAAGACTCAACCGAAACAAGCTCCCCCACCCCTTTAAGCGTCGAGAGAAACCTTCGCCCAACTCCTCCTTCAGCAGCTCCAACTGAGATCCCACGTAGATCCAACCCCTGAGCCAACGACTCAAAGCCCTGCGATTCAGCAAGCATAAGCCCTGCGAGCTTTCGGCTAGTCGGACGTGGGCATTGAGCCAAAGCCCCCTCATACCACTTTATGTATGTATCAGCCAAAGGGTAGCGAGAGCTGACATCTTCGACTTCCTTGAGGACATCTCGCTCCAACTCCAACCATGCCACCCAGGAATCGAGAGAATGCCGAGGTTCGCACTCAATAATGACCCGGAGCGCCACACTCAAATCGCGGAAACTCTGCATATGGTCGCCAGTATCTGCAGACCGAATCGCTTCGCGACGCAGCGCCTTTACTGCAGCATGAGCAACCGCTTGTCGCTCGCTAGGCCCTTCCGCTATCCAATGGGAGGCTACTCGCCACTTCATACTACGAACCGCATCCAGCTCCATCTTTTCATCAAAGACGCTTCCAGGTTGACTTGAACCCTTCTTCAATCTCTTTTGCCAACTCGCCAACTCTGTAACGGCACCCTCTCTCTCTTGCGCCTCTAACTCAGAACTCGACGATCCTGCCGACTTTATAGGGCGCAAATCTCCCAAGTAACCTGCCACTTCATTCTCAACGTCAGCCTGCATGGCATACCACTGCTGACCATTTAGAACCACACTATATGCGGGCAGAGCCAGAGGAGCAGCCCATGAGACAAAGAGCACGAACAAAGCAAACAACCCTCCAAGGAAACCCAACCTCTTTGCCTGCCCCAGCCCGATGAGCTCGTCTAAGCGGGCGATCCCAGCCTCGCGATTAAAGGATTTTCGCAAGGAACGCTCACGGGAAATATTGAAGGCCGTCACAACTCGCTGCTCATGATCTTCTTTAACATTGGCTCGCAACCATGGCAGCAATTTACTCCTCCGTCTCGCTGCAGGAATCCCGGTCCACATGAGTAGACCTAAAACCCCAGCAATCACCCCCCCACCAAAAGGAACCAATCCAAAAAACAGCAAGCCAGCAAAAACGAGGCCAACAACTCTCATCTGAGGCATACGACGCAAAACTGCGAGGTCTAACAGGCGACCTCCATCAAGGGGCAAGAAAGGCAACAACGTCACGCCATTAACCACGATAGCAGCCAATGCGAAATCGAGCATCGCATCACTAATTGGCGAACCAAAATACGCTTTCGCCAGCACCACCCACCCCAGAATAAACCCAGGCAAAGGACCGGCAAGTATTGTCAAAAACTCACCAAACCCACCATCAATGGACCAATGCTTGGCCCGCATCGCATGTGGCAACGGAATCAAAAATTGCGACCAATCCCAAGAACGCCTAGCAAGCATCGCAACAGCATGCCCCCCTTCATGAACCAAAAGCGCCACCACCCCAAAAAGAACAACACGAAGACCCCAACCAGCACTCGTTGCCATCCATAGCGAGAAAACGAGTAAACTCAGAAACAGAATAGCCCGTCCACCAAAACCACCGAACCAATAGACCCAGCTCTTCTTTGATGCCTGTTGCTGGTAGAGGGCCCAATCACGAGCCAACCCATCTTCCTCGGGAATCTGTATCGCAGGCTCATCCGGCACCATCTCTTCGCTAGACTTCTCCTGATGAACAACCGTCGACATCTCGCCGTCAATCGGACCCACGGGCATCGACTCCACCTGAGACCCTTCCAGCGCTCGCTCGTTGGCAGCAAGAGCTTCGGCCACAGCCCCCTCGAGTTCCTCGTCTATCACCGCCACCTCTGGAACAGCATCTAAAACCTCAACTCCACCAAACACGGGCTGTTCCGCAACGGCCGTCAATACGTCTTCAGATACACCACTCTCGTCAACCTCCACCGCCGGCTGAGACACCGCAGGCTTCTCTCCTAAATTGCTATCTAACAACCAAGAGGCTCCTGACTTTTTACGCCCGCGCTCACCCAACTGATACTTGATCCAAGCAATGGCTACCTGCGGTAACTTAGTAAAAGGCACCTTGAGAGAGCGTCCCTGGGTTTCCTCCAACCAACCGCGCTGGAAGATTGAATCCAAACCCTGCGAAGACATTCGCTCGTATCGATTGAGGAACATTTCGGGCTCGACCGCGATTACAGGCACCTTCTCCTCCGTCAAAAGTAGCGCATGATTCTCAGCTTGTTCTAGAGCCGACACGAAAGAATCTCTCCGTAAAAGCACTCCTGGCCACTCAACACCAAAGGAGCCCTCTCCATCAGCAGTTACGGCGACCGAGCCATTACTACCAAAACTAATCAACTTCACGCGACGCCCTTCATCCTGCTCGTCAGGCTCCTCGGCGACGGCCCAGACCATCCCTCCCGCTGAGGTGAGAAACGCTTGCCAGTAGTCTTCGTCACCACGACTTTCTTGTCGCATTCCCAAATACTCAAACCCCGAACCAATGAGAGGCTCCACCTGGTCCTTCAATCTCGCCAAAACGGGCTCAGGCACTTGCTCGGGAGCGACAATCTGCCCATACGAGTCCGTAAACCTCAGCTTTGAGACTCGGAACATTGCCCAAACGAGGGGAGCTAAGAAGACTGCGATCAGGAGCAGCAGTAGGAAGAACCACCACATAGTTACGAAATTAATGGATTTTTATAAAAAGTCGACCCCTTAAAGAAGTCAGTAATTCTAAATTAGCCCGTCTAATTGGGGCCATCATTCCTATACAGGAATCACTAAAACTACCTCAAGCCCTCCCGTTTCTCTATTTCGACAAAATACTCGCCCTCCAAGAGATTCTGCGCAGGTCTTCACAATAGCCAGACCTAACCCCGCTCCACCGCCCTCGCGGGTTCGGGCTTCTTCAGGTCTAGCAAAGGGCTCAAAGACGCGCTCCATCCACCCTTCCGGAAGCCCAGGCCCTCGGTCCAGCACGCCAATCCAAACCTCTTCCCCATGTTTCTCAACCTTAATCTTTAGCGACTTCCCTTCTCCGTAGCGCGCCGCATTACGCACAAGGTTGCCTAACGCCCGCCTGAGAAGGTCCGGATTGGTTCGAACCTCGAGCCCCTGCCCCCCGAGAACTTCGCACTCAGTTCCTAGAGACTCGCGCCTCCCCACCTCCTCGCAAAGCTCATACAGGAACACCGATTCAAAACCGACCTCTCCCTTTGCCAATGACGCTTTGGAAAAGACCAAAAGTTCATCTACCAAGCGAGCCAACTCGCCCACCTCTTCCTCAACCGCCTGCAGCCGCTCACGATCGGAACCATCAAGCCCCTGCTCCAAGACCCCCAACCCCATACGAATCCTTACTAAGGGAGAGCAAAGCTCATGTGCTGTATCTCCCAGAAAGCGCTTTTGCCCATCGACTAACACACCAAGACGACTGGACATGCGCTGAATCACACGACTCAACCTCCCAATTTCATCCCCTCTATTCGAAGCAACATTCACTTGAAAATCACCCTCCGAAATTCGCTCTGCACCCTCGGTCATCAAACGCAGGCGCTTAGTGACACGAAGCACGAATGGTAGCCAAACCAACCCCGAGAGCACAAGTAACCCCAAGCCGATGAGAGAAAAAAGCCCCCAATTGATAAAGACTTCACTGCGCGTCCCCTTCTCAACGTAAAAGCTCAAAACTCCATGCGGAGGATGCCGAAAACTCTCCCCTCCCAGATAGATTTCAACACCGACCCAACGCCCTCCTTGAGAACCCTTCCCACTAAAGACGACGCGTGCTAACTGTCGAGCATCCCTTGGCGGCCGAGGCGGCCTCCTCCCCCCGGGACCTCCCGGCCCATCAAGCCTCATCTCAGCTCTTTCAGGTCCTCCCTCACGACCCCCTTGAAAAGGAGGTCCCTGTTTTTCTCCCACCTTCTCCGCCGAAGCTCTTAAGGCAGCCGGTAAACCTGCCCCACCGGTCCACACTCCATCTTCAGTCAAGACCGCTACACGCACTCCGAGCTCGTCGCCCTTCTGCGAAAGAATTTGCGACCATTTTTCATGAGGACTCTGCCTCAACTCTGCGGCTATCAACTCAGCTCGAGGCTCGACTCTTACCCGCAACTGCTCCGCAAGAACATCATCCAAGCTCACTCCGAATTGCAACCTAAGTAGCAGCCAAAGCGCCAAAGCAACGAAAGCAACATTGATAAAAAACCAGCTTAGAACCTGCCCATAGAGAGGTACTCCCCAGCGGGGCATCTTCAAGGTCAGCTTCTGCTCACTCATCATCTATTTTACGACAAACTGGTAGCCCACTGCCCTTACCGTCTTAATAAATCTTGGCTCACGAGCATCTTCCCCCAGCTTTTTACGAAGGGCTGAAATATGAACATCAATCGAGCGATCAAAGATATCAAACTTCCGCTCGCTGACCTCTTCAATCAATTGCTCTCGACTCTTTACTCGGCCTTTGCCTCTCATCAAGGTGATTAAGATCGCAAACTCTAGCGCAGTTAGGTCCAACGGCTCATCATCCAAAACCGCAGTATGAACAGCCTCATTCACAACCAAACCATCGGACACCAAATCAACGGTCGCCATATCCTTCACCGGAGTCGCCACTTTCGCCCTTCGCGTCACTGCCCGCAGCCGCGCTAACAACTCCCGAGTCGAAAACGTCTTTGGCAAGTAATCATCCGCCCCCAGCTCCAGCCCTACAATTCTATCAGCCTCCTCTCCCATGGCCGTCAGCATAAGAACCGGCACCTGAGAGGTCTTCCGTAACTCTCGCAACACTTCAAAGCCATCCATCCCCGGCATCATAACATCGAGAATGAGCGCCTCCCACTCCTCTCCCTGCGCCGCCTCTAGACCTTCGTTGCCGGTATGCTTTGCCTCGACGTGATAGCCCAACGGTGTGAGGTAATCTGCAATCAGTCCGCAGAGCTTCTGATCATCATCGATCACCAGAATACGTTTCGCGGACATCTCTAACTCACTCATCTCAAGCAAGCATTCCACCCAAAGACAACCTCTGACAACAGGAAAGGCCGATCTTTACCAAAATTTAACAAAGCCTCACTCACTACTTTGCCCGCTTTCGCAGATAGGGAGGAACATCGAGATCCTCCCCATCATTGAGGTTTGGACTTTCCCCCTCAAAACGGCCTCGGGGGCCGCCATCTAACTCGAGCTCAGCTTGACCAGCCACCGGGCGCTTCTTTTCGCTCGCTGAACTCTTCTTCTTGTATGTCTTCGGCTGATGGACTTCGGCCCAATCTGTATCCTCGAGCTCATTAAGCTCATCCTCCTTGGCAGGCTTATCCTTTTTGGAGTCTTCAGCTTTGGACTTTGCTTTTTCAATCACCTCGTCCAACACGACGATTTCGGGCTCCTCTTCACTTTCTTCCTCTTCATCGAGTTCAGCTTCAACCTCGTCGTTCTCATCGCTCTCGTCTTCCGAATCTTCAAACTCTTCCTCATCCTCTTCGACTTCATCCTCCACCTCTGCTGGCGACTCGACTTCGTTCAATGCTTCGTCTTCCTCCTCGTCAACGTCTTCATCATCCAGAAACGGGCTCTCTACTTTCCCTCGTGTCGGAAGCTCTTCCTCTTCCCATTCTTCTTCTTCGAAACCATCAATCACAGAATCGGTTTCCGGTTCTGGTTCTGGTTCCGGCTCGGGTTCAGGCTTCTTAAAAACTTTCTTTGGCTTCTCCTTCTTCTCAACTGGCGCTTCTGGCTTTTTGAAACTCACTGCAGGCACAAAAGTACCCGCTTGGCTCACTTCCTCCTCCTCGTCTTCGATCTCATCCTCGGAAACAGTCTCAAAAATGCTTTCCGCCCCTTCAGACTTTCCCGGCATCGTCGCGGTCAACTTGTTCTCTGGCAAAGCACTGATCACCGTCACGCTCAGGGAATCCCCCATCGCCTCATCGATCGCCGCCCCAAAGAGAATATGCGCCGATTCCGGAACATGTTTCGTCAAGCCCTGCATCAAGAGCTCCACCTCATAAAGAGTCATCTCGGGACCTCCGCTCACATGCACTAATACTGACTCCGCATCTTGCAAAAGACTTCCTCGGTCAAGAAGAGGGCTGGAAAGGGCATTCTTGAGCGCAGATTGCGCACGATTTTTACCCTTCGCGATTCCGGAGCCAAAGAGACAACGGGAACGATTGGTCTTGAGAGCCGTCATCAAATCGTCGAGCCCCACATTCACTAAACCAGGCTTCACTACCAGACGAGTCACCGCCTTGATACTTTCTGAAATCATTCGATCCGCCGCCGAGAAGGCCTCATGAATTCCCTGCTTGGCCAACACCAACTCTCCCATGCGGCCGTTATCAAAAGTCACCAACGCATTTGACAGCACCGCCAACTCGTTGAGCGCAGTCTCAGCCTGATCTCGACGACGTTGTCCCTCGAACGAAAATGGCATCGTTGCAAAAACCACCACGAAAGCTCCTTCTTCCCGAGCAAGACGCGTCACAATAGGTGCTGCTCCCGAGCCCGTTCCGCCCCCTAAACCGACACACAAGAAAACAATACTACGACCCTTTACGGCATCGCGGACTTGGTCCTCCACTTCCAACACCGCCTGCTTACCCAGTTCTGGATCACCTCCCGCGCCCAACCCCTTCGTCAAATTGGGCCCCAATTGAATTTTCTCGCCCGCCACCGATTGAGCCAGTGTCCGCATATCAGTATTGAGAGAAAGAAGCTCGGCTCCTTCCATACCATCGAGAGCGGCGCGATCGAGCATGTTGGCTCCAGCCCCTCCTAAGCCAATTACTTTGAGGGAAGAAGAAGGGATTGTCTGTTGGCGATTTCTTTCAAATGGAATCATGGCGGCAGGTAGAATTAAGTTCTTAAGGAAGCCTTATCATTTGGAAATCAGTAATGACCAGCCCGAACCACAAAAAGCGTGGCTGTATCCCAAGACCAAAAGCGAGTTCACCGGTCCCACTTTGCTAAAAAATGCCTCCCCCTCCTCGCTCACCTGACTAAGCTCGTCCCATGCAGCAAGCGGTAGGCATTGATTTCGGAGGCACCACGGTCAAAATCGGTGTCGTGGAGGGTCGCAAGGTTTTAGACAAAGCCCCCCCGATCGCTACTCAGGACTACCCAGACGCGCCGTCTCTGATTGATGACATCGCGCGAACCGTCAAAAACCTCCAGAATAGCTTCCCCAGAATCGCAGCAGCGGGAGCGGGGATGCCTGGCTTCGTCGACTTCCCCACCGGACGTGTTCACCGCCTGACCAATGTCGAAGGCTGGGTCGATATCTTCCTCAAAAGAGAGCTCGAGAAACGACTCGAAATGCCGGCAACTGTCGACAACGACGCCAATGCCATGGTCTATGCCGAGTGGAAAAAGGGAGCTGGCCGAGGGATGAATCATATCGTCGCGTTGACTCTTGGCACAGGAGTTGGAAGCGGATTGATAATCGACGGCAAGCTCGCCCGCGGCGCTAACTCAGTAGCTTCCGAGCTTGGCCACATGTCCATCGACTACAAAGGACGTATCGGCCCCTACGGGAACCACGGCGGCCTCGAAGAATACATCGGTAACAACGAAATCGTTGCCCGCGCTCGTGAGCTCTATCGCGAAGCGGGACAAAGCCTTTCTCTAGACGACTGCTCGCCCAAAACGCTCGCCCAGTCCGCCCAAAACGGCGACCCCGTCGCACTCCAAGTCTGGGACGGCATTGCAGAGAAGCTCGCCTGCGCCCTCACTTCCACCGTCTTTCTTCTGAATCCCGAAGCCATTATCATCGGTGGCGGCGTTTCGCAAGCCGGTGACCTCCTCTTCAAACCTCTTCAAGAAAAACTCTTTTCTCAAATCGGACAACCCTTCAAGGAGCACCTCGAAATCCTTCCCGCCCGCTTTGGGAACGAAGCAGGACTCATCGGCGCAGCCAATCTCGCCTTGGACAGACTGCACCTCGTCTAGCTCCTACGAGCGGTAAAGAAGCAATCCTACTGCACCCATCTCAACAAAAAGAAGCACCCTTCATTAAACTGAAAAAGGAAATAGGCTTGATTGCGTTGGGTGCCATTTTGGGATTTGGCTGTAGCTCCCTTCTCAACTCCACAGACCGAGGTTCAGCTCCTGTTCAAAGTTCTTCCGCTCAACCAAAATCAACTGCTCAGCTCCGACACGCTAGCGATGACTTTCCCGTTCCGAGCAAGTCTTCAACCCAAGCCTCCTCGGCCAACAGCCAAGACATCTCCAAGGAAACGCTACCTGTCAGAACTCGAAGAAATCGGCGGAGCAAACTTGGTTAAACTTGCCCAAAAGGGAGTTACCCAACAACTCAAGGAACTCGCCCACGATCGCCTCATCTCACTTCGTCTCTTTGACGAAGAAGAAACAGCTCAACGCCTGCGGAAAAGGCGGGGCGAAGACGAGCTAAATCAAGGAATCACTTTTACAGCCTACCCAAGCTTCAATTTGACTGTAACGGAGTTGGATGAAAATGGGAATTCTCGCGGTAATTACAGCGACGAAGGCATGATAGGCCATGAAACAACTTCAGGAAGATTGAGACGCTACGATCACTTGTTCGCCATCGATTAGCCTAACTCTTAAAGTTCGGACACTGACTTAGAAAAGCTCGAGGATTTTCCAAAATCACTTTATCGATAATGTTCTGCGCATGCTGCCGCTTACGCATCTCCACCGCGCACTTAATCACTGCCAAAGGATCCGAAATCCCCCAGTCACACGCTGAATTCATCCAGATTTTCTCCAGCCCAAAAGTCTCCAAGATATCAATCGCTCTTGCGGCCGTGCACTTCGACTCAGGATAAAGAGTCATCCCCGCCCAAAAGCCGGCATCCAAAACAATCCCCGCGGTGTGCTCTTCAACATGATCCACAATCACGCGATTGGGATCCACTTGCGCGTTCTTTAGCGCATCCAGAATCAGCTTCGTCCCCTTCAACTTGTCTTCCAAATGAGGAGTGTGAATCAAAATCGGAAGGTCATACTTTTTCGCGATTTCGACGTGCTCTTCAAAGATCGTTAGCTCGTTCTTGGTGTTCTTGTTCAGACCAATCTCACCAATTCCCAAAACGTTGGGCTTGTCGATAAACTCAGGAATAATCGCCATCACCTCCCTAGCGAAACCTATATCCTCCGCTTCCTTGGGGTTGATGCAAAGCCAGGAATAATGCGGCAGCCCAAACTTGGCGGCCCGAGCAGGTTCATACTCTGTCAATTGACGATAATAGTCGTGAAAGCCATCCACCGAAACCCGATCATAACCCGCCCAAAAGGCTGGCTCGCAAAGGGCCACGCAGCCTGCTTGCACAATAGCTTGATAGTCCGCCGTGGTCCGACTGACCATGTGCGCATGAGGTTCAATGTAGTTCATGGATAAAGATTACCGCGATTTAGGATGAAACAAGAGCACGATCTCGCCTTTTGCTTGATGATTACGAAAGTGCTCGAAAAGCTCTTTCGCCG
Organism: Roseibacillus sp.; assembly: GCA_051251855.1. GTDB lineage: Bacteria > Verrucomicrobiota > Verrucomicrobiia > Verrucomicrobiales > Akkermansiaceae > Roseibacillus. The sequence continues at coordinate 803,564 of JBPOGI010000002.1, read as the reverse complement.
TAGCGGCATGAATCGTCTCGAACTTCTTAGTCAACTCACGAGCGACCACTACGTGCTGCTCGGGATCAAGCTCCGAAAGAATCTCCAAAGTAGACATGAGACGATGAGGAGATTCAAAAAAGATAGCCGTCTCCTCCCTCTCTAGAGCCGCTGACAGCTCCTTGCCACGCTTGCCCTTCTTCACCGGAAGAAAGCCCCCAAAACGATGAGGATAGGGCGGCAATCCCGACGCAACCAAAGCCGTCACCGGAGCCGAGGCCCCGGGCAGAACAGTCACTGGCAGGCCCGCTTCCCTTACCGCCCGCACCACTCGATAGCCTGGGTCCGAGACCAAAGGCATCCCCGCATCCGAAACCAACGCCAAGGTCTCCCCATTTTCCAACTTGGTGATTACTTCTGGAATCTGCTTCTCCTCATTGTGATCATGGATAGCCATCAGGCGCCCCGAAATCTCATAGTGATCCAACAACCGCTTAGTATGCCGCGTATCCTCACATGCAATCCAATCGACCGTCTTTAAAACCTCTAGAGCACGAAGAGTAATATCGGCGAGATTGCCGATGGGAGTGGGGACCACAGTGAGCATCAGAGTTCGTTAATTTTAAAATCCATCCGCCAAGCGAGCGACCAGAGAAACGGATGCCCGCTTGATAGCATCGCTAATACCGGACTGTTGGGCCGTTTGTAAATTGGGATCAACGAACAAGCTGGTGCGCCCAACCGATGTCCCTGAGTCCAAAACCTTGAGCGGGTCACGGGCATCATAAACTCGCCAACGCAGCGTCACCGTCATGGAAAGCTCTTCTGCACGCAACCGGTTCCTCTCTGCCGTTCGCAAAGCTCGATAATCCACGGTGTGAAAATCGACCTCGAGTCTCGCATCCGAATCCTTAGCAGTCCCCAGTCGATAAGTCCCATCCTGCACCAGAGCATCCACCACCCCGTTGGTCACAAACGCTGCAGCCCGAGGAATCTGAGTCGAGTTCGTCGCGAGCGGCACGTGCATTTTTTGCACATGTGACAGGGGTTCTGGCTTTGTCCCACCCAACCGATATCCCGCACACGAACTCAAAAGAAAGAGAACAAGCGAAAGCAGGAAAAAAGGAAGACATCTCATGGCCGCCTATTGTTTCAATTCCGCAAGGCGAGCGGCCGCACGGTTACGTAAATCACTTGCCGCTGCACCATCAACCACCTCTTGATAGTAGTAGGCAGCAGAATCCCTTTCTCCCTTCTTGCGATAGAACTCAGCTACGTTGTAGGAAGCCTGCAAGTCTCGGGAACCGATAGTTGCGATACGCTGCTTGGCCTGGGCGGAAAACGAAGAACTCGGATAGGCCAATAAGAGGTCTCGATAAGCACTCTTCGCGCGATCGAGGTTCGCCTTATCTTGGTTCCCCTGCTGAGCTTGCTTAAGAATAATTTCCCCAATTCGGAACTGCGCATCAGGCGCCACACTCGCATCTGGATATTCATCCACGAGCTTTTCGTAGGCAGCAATCGCGGGATATGGCTCTTTACGAGACTCATTGACCTGACCAATCATATACTGCGCGCGAGGCGCCGAATTAGCCCGCGGGGCATTATCTCTCACCTTATCGAGCATCCCCACAATTGTCTTTCGGTCTAAGCGAGATTTGAGACCGAGAAAGCTGGTGCGAATCACACCTTCGGCTGCGGCATGAGCAACGGCCTCTTGTTGGGCCACGGCTTGACTGTAAAGACGGTCTCCTGGGTTGCGCTCAATAAATTGTTGATAGGCATCGAACGCTCCTCGCTCATCACCCAACGTATTCAGCAAAGCCGCCTCGTTAAAGCGAGCTTCTGCAGCCCGCTTGTCGGCGGGAAAGTTGTTTACCAACTTCCGATAAGACTTCACCGCCTTCTTGCGCTCCCCTGCCGCTTCATAACCCTTAGCAGTGGCAAATAAAGTCGCTGCGGCCGGATTGTCGCCACTGACAGTTCCCTGCAAAGGAGGAGCATCCCCCTTAAAGGATGAGCAACTCGCGAGTAGAGCAACCGAAAGGGCTGAGAGAAGAACTTTCATGCCTCCAACATGGAGTCGATCCCCCAACCTTCCAAGCGGGAAAAACGCGAGTTGGGTTCTACTTTAACCACTCGTTAAGGGTGTAGTAACATTTCGGATGCCAAAGCCCCTTGCCCTTCTGCGACTTGAGAGCCGAGGAATCCAATTCGTGCACATGACCTTTCACGCGGCCTTTGACCGTCAATTTGACCGAGAGTTTGTCGCCAGACACCTCGGCCTTCACCACTTCAGGGGTTGCCTGATCAACTTGCGGGCTTCCGTAAGACTTTTGGTAAATATAAGTCCAAGCCTCCATTTTGTATGAGGCAGGGTCGCCGGCAGTGGCCGCATCAACCGGCTCGGTAAAGACAAGCTCCCAACCTTCTTTGGTCAGCTTCATCTCTTTCATTTCGAAAGGAACCTTACCCGTCCAACGAGTGCGCTCAAAAGTGAACGGCTTGCCACCGCGTGCTGCCCACCCCCGATTCGTCCCCCCGACAAAGAGAGTTCCATCCTCACTCAATCGCAAAGGAACAATCCCCGAGCGATAGCCTTCAAGGAAATGCCACACCGCTCCTTGATAAAAGCCGTTCACCTTCTCCAAATAAACCCGCTGCACCTGCGAATGAGTCTGCTCACCCACCAAAGTCTGGCCCGCGAACGGTCCAAATTTCCCCCCAGTCAGCTCAGGAATCACCCCCGTGGGCGACTGACCAATGAGACCATGAGGAAAGACCACCGCCGGTGGCACAAGATCCTTGATGCGTTTGCGCTCGGTCTCAATCCGTGATCCGCTTTCCGGAGTTCCAGGGTCCTTAAGAACGTTCTGCAACTTCACATACTTGTTCCCCGTTGGATTTCCCATAAATCCTCCCACGCGCATGTGCTTCAGCGAAGAGCTACCATTCCAAAGCCCTTGGTTATCACAATAGAAAGTGTCTCCCACAGCATTAAATCCAATCCCACCCGGAGAGCGAACTCCCGTTACAGTGGGAATCGACTTTCCATCCAAACTCGTCCGAAAGCCCCACCCACGGAAAGGAGAATTATCAGCCGCTGCACCAGACCCGGTCAAACAAATCGTGGTCCAAATATTGCCCTCTTTATCAGGGTCCGTGCCAAAGGTGTATTCGTGATAATCGCCATTGATTCCCCAAGGAGCAGCCACCGAGACAAACTCATCAGCCCTCCAGTCACCATTGGTATCACGCATTTTGGTAATTTCCGGCCGCTGAGTCAGCCACAGCCAACCATCGCGCCAAAACATCCCGAACGGCTCGTGAATCCCCTCCGCAAACTTGGTCCATTTGACCGCCGACAAATCATCCCCATAGGCACCTTCGCAAATCCAAACGTCTCCGCGACGACTCGCCACTGCCACCTTCTTCTCCGGCAAGAGAGCAATCGAACCTAGCTCCATCACTTCTCCTTCAGGCAGTGGAATCGCTTCTGTCTGATAGTATTCCTCCGCAGCGACGGGCCCACTCAGCCCCACAACCAACGCTCCCAAAAATCCTTTTTTCGTTCTCATCAAAATATTTGTTTTCTTCCTCTATTTCCACAAGTAGCGGACCCCAATGCGATTTTCTCCCGACTTCAACTTCAACCGCAGGAATACTCCTTCGTCTGTCACCACTGGCTCCACGGCATCGCTCTCTGCAATCACTAAACGAACTCCGCTGCCGAGTTCATAGGTGTGAGAACCAATCGCTTTTGCGCCTGTTCCACTCAACCGCAGACTCAACCCCTGAGGAGGGTTCCCTCCCGCCTTTAGACGAATATTGCGCACCAACTCACGACCTTCCACTGCTTCCGGTTTGTCCATGACCTGCAATCCTGCAACCTCGTAGTGAAACTCCGGACGCCGCTTTTCATCGAGCACATAACCTCCAAAACGTGCTTTCAACTCAGGCTGCCAAGCTTTTGGCCATTTCGCCCCTCTCCCAGACACCAGCGCGAAAGCTGGCCCATTTCCCAGCGCAACCACACGCTGTCCCGCAGGTGGCTGAAATCCCTTCCCTCGCCCGGTCCAGTGTAATCCAGCATCCATGAACTCGCCAATCCAGACCAAGCCAATTCCCAACTCATCCGCACTAAAAGCGAGGTTCACCGCTTCGGGATAACCTACCCCAATGGCACGGGCCGTCGTTCCCTTAATAAAGTTGCGATAGATACGCGCCTCCTTGTCCGCCACTAGTGGAATCGGTGGATGCTTCGCGCCACCAGACACCTTTGTCTTTGTGAATGGCGTGCGATTCTTGGCATTCTTCCGTAGCAATACCGCAATGCCCCTCTGCCCACTGGCCTCGAAATACTCGAGGCGAAATTTGGAGACCCCTTCTTTCAAAAGCACCCGACCTTCGCGCACGCGCCCCATCGGACCCGTCCCCTTCACCTCGACCACTTTCTCTCCATTGACAAACAGGCGCGACCCATCATCTGAATCCAATTGAAAGGTGTAATCTCCTTTCGAGGCCACCTCAAACTCACCCTCCCAAACGGCCGCAAACGGGCCTTTTTGTTCAACCGATGCTAACTCAATAAATCCTGAAGCCTCTTCCTCAACACTGATCACCTCTAGTTTGGAGAAATCAGGCATCGTCTTAAACTGGCCCTTATACGCAGTCGCAATCAGGTTATTCAGCGGACCCTTCTTTTCCGGTAAAGGCCACCGCTTCAAAAGCTCTCCTTCCTTCCACATCGCATTGCGCTTTGCTGTCCGAGCACGAGCCTCCTTAACGAAATTAGCATCAATCTTACCCTCCTTGTTCCCCCAAGCTCCTCGAACGTAAGTCCCTATCGCCGCAATCTGCTCATTAGTCAAAGCGGCACCCTGCGGGGGCATCGCGAGATTGTAAGTCTTCCCCAACACATCCACCGGCCCTTCTAAACCATGCAAAATCACCTGTACCATGCGCTCGGGGTCGCCTTTTACCCACTCGCTTCCAGCCAAGGGAGGAAAAGCCCCCTCCCCTGCGCCCTTCCCATCAGGATTGTGACAAGCACCACAAAGCATCTCATACTGCGCCTTCCCATCCATCGCCAATGCCGTCGGCACTGCTGAAAGGAAACCCACCAAACCCGACACCATGATTTTACCAATATCCATTTTCTTAATTCGTCTACGTTCCTCCGTGGGCCAAACTAACAATGAAAACAACCGCAAACAGTCATTTTCCAAGTAACCTAGCATACCTGCCCCCTGACTCTTAGCCTATCAGCCATTGCTGCTCTCAATCTCGCCAAAAATTTTGATGGCGAAGCCGTAAATCACCCGCTTCACTCGGCCCATGACAGCACGCGACGAGCTCAAATCCATCCTTCAGAAAAAATCCATCCGCACCGGTGATTTCACCCTCGCCTCCGGCAAAAAGAGCGATTTTTACGTCGACTGCCGCGTCAGCACCATGGATTGCCGCGGAGCCATCCTCGTCGGCGAAGTCGGCTACGCCGCCGTTGCCGAAAAAATCGCGCAACTCCCCGAGAAACCCGTCGCCATCGGAGGCATGACCATGGGCGCCGACCCCATCTCCCTCGCCATCGCCATGGAATCCTCCCGCCAAGGGGCGCCCCTCCAAATGTTCTCCGTCCGCAAGGAAGCCAAAAAATACGGCACCGGCAAGCGCGTCGAAGGCAACTTCCAGTCCGGCGACACCATCATCCTCGTTGAAGACACCGCCACCACCGGCGGTTCCACCATCAAAGCTATGGACGCCATCGAAGCCGAAGGCGGCAAAGTCGCCTTTGTCCTCATCCTCGTCGACCGCCAAGAAGGCGCCAAAGAAGTCATCGAAGCACGCGGCGTCGAAGTCCTCAGCGTCTACGGCAAAGCCGAACTCATTGCCTAACCAACTCACGTGGCGCGGTCCTCCGGGCCGCGAAGGTAAGCCCAGTCGTCTCGAATGGCTGCAAATTGAGCCTCCATCCAGCCAAAGCAACTGAACCCACACTCACCTGCCAAAAAGCACGCGCTTCAAAAACTCCTCACGCAACCGCTGCCGCATCCGCGAAACTAAAGGTCTCACGCGCATCAGCAACATGGCCTTCAATCGCAGCCGCAGCCACCATCACCGGAGACATCAAAACAGTCCGTCCAATCGGCGACCCCTGACGTCCTTTAAAGTTCCGGTTACTAGAAGAAGCACAAAGCTGGTCCCCAACCAATTTGTCAGGGTTCATCGCCAAACACATCGAGCAACCCGCTTCGCGCCACTCAAATCCGGCCTCTTCAAAAATCTTATCCAGCCCCTCTTGCTTACAAAGCACCGCCGTAATCTGTGAACCCGGAACCGCAATCGCTTGCACCCCCGCAGCCACTTTGCGGCCCTTCAAATACTTCGCCGCCTCACGGAAATCAGACAAACGGCCATTGGTGCACGACCCCATAAAGGCAACGTCAATCTTCGTCCCCTTAATCGGCGCACCGGGCTCCAACTTCATGTAATCCAGCGCTTCCGCCGTCTCCTCGTTGCGCTCCGGCACATTCTCAGAAACAAACAACGCGTGGTCGGGAGAAATTCCCCAGGTCACCGTCGGCGCGATATCCGCCGCATCGATCACAATCAAATCGTCATACTCCGCGTCCGCATCGGAGGCAAAAGAAGCCCAACGCGCAACCGCCTCATCCCACTCTGTATCCTTGGGAGAATAGGGCTTCCCCTTCAAGAACTCGAAAGTCTTTTCATCCGGATTCACATACCCGCAACGTGCACCACCTTCGATGGCCATGTTGCAAACCGTCATCCGCTCTTCCATCGTAAAGTTGTCGAAGGTGCTGCCCGCATACTCATACGCGTAACCAATACCACCCTTTGCACCCAAAAGCTTAATGATGTGCAGTGTCACATCCTTCGCGTAAACCCCAGGAGGAAGCTCCCCGTTCACCTCAATGCGGCGCACCTTCAATGACTCCATCGCCAAAGTCTGAGTCGCCAAAACGTCCCGCACCTGCGTGGTTCCAATTCCAAAAGCAATCGCTCCAAAAGCCCCGTGAGTCGCCGTATGCGAATCACCACAAGCAATGGTCGTTCCCGGCTGGGTAATTCCCTGCTCAGGCCCCACCACGTGCACAATCCCCTGTTTACCCGACTTCAAGTCAAAGTAAGTCACCCCAAAGTCATCACAGTTCGCGCGAATGGCATTGATCATATCCGCCGCCAACGGATCCGCCGGTTGGTCCTGATTCTCAGTCGGAACAATGTGGTCAATGGTCGCGAACGTGCGGTGCGGATACTTCACCTTCAAATTCAAATCACGCAGCATCCCGAAGGCCTGTGGCGAAGTCACCTCGTGAATGAGGTGGGTGCCAATGAACAGCTGTGTGCGTCCGTCACCCATCTTACCCACCGTGTGAGCATCCCAAACTTTTTGATACAAGGTCTTTCCCATCTTCTTCAAACCGCTTCACGCGGGGGCGGGAATGTGACCACGACGAACGATTTTTTCAAGTTCTGCCTCACCTCAGACGCGATTTCTCGCCCAAAATCCCTCAGAAACCGAAAAAACAGCCTTTTTGCATAGGATATCGGGGCAAAACTTCCCTCATCCTCAACGAGATTCCACGTTATGGACTCGTCGTCACATCCGCTTCGCGACGGAAAAAAGCTTTCTCGCTAGGCTGAACCAAACTGCTTCGAACTTCACCACCAACGACTTCATTCAAGAGCCCATCCTCTGCCCACGTAACCAAATGAGGACTCCACCAATAGTTCCACCCCACAGTAGGACTGCTGATCGGTGGCGTTGGCCAGACCACCGCCCGATTTTCGAAAACAGCCTGCGGGGGCACGCTCAATTGAGAGCGCGGATCTGTCTGAAATGCGTATTCGTAGGCAGAAGAAAAGCCATCTCGATCCGGATCACCCATCGGGTCCTGCCAAGCAGCCAGCCAAGTTTCGGCATCATCAACCCCAACGTCGGCTTGCCATTGGTTAGCTGCCCAGTCGTGATAAGACTGTTGAACAGGTTTCACCTCAAAATCGGCCAATTGTATTGAAAGAGGGGCACTCCCATCTTTCGACTTTTGAACCCTCCATTGTAAGGTGTGAGTGCCAGCACTGAGATATAACTCAAATCGCTTCCACCCCTCTTCATTCACTTCGACCTCACGCGTTAGACCCACACTTCCAAATTCGTCCCCGAGCAAACTAGGTTGCGAGGAATCCATCGGCTCTTGAGCGGGATATTCCTCCGAAAAGAAGAAGTTAGTTTCTGCCTCCAAAGTTCGCACTCCATTCACATACAAAGCCGTTCCTAACTCAAAGACCGTTGGAGGGATCACAATGATCGTAATTTTTGAACGCTTCTCATCTTGCTCTTCCTGTTTCTTCTCAACTACTCCATTGGTCACTCGCCTCTGAAACGAGAAAAGAGCAGGCCCCTCGATTTCAGTTTCTAGGACGAAATTTGCTCCTGGAGGAGATGAGCCTAAAACCTCTCCCTCAAAAGCGATGAAAGTCTCCCCCACAAAATCCAGCCTTTCCTGAGCGTCCTCATCATAGTAGGTCCCCGAAGAAGAGAAAACCAACTCCGGCACTCCCAACGCCTCACCATAAGAGAAATTGGTAAAAGCCTCAAAATTCAGATCACTAATCGACAACCCTGAACCAAATCCAGTCTTCTTAATCACAACCTCAAAGTCTCCCTCAGGGATGAGCAGCTCGTGACTCCCCGTGCCGCTACTTGATCCCGAATCGAATGGCAAAGAATTCAGCGAAATTTCGAAAGAACTCTCTCCTCCCTTCTCGAACGACAGCCTTCCAGGCCCCAAAACAGAGAAACTTAAACTCGCCTCATAGTCGGTAGCAAAGGCTTCCGGTTCGGTCCCCGGCCAACCATAGAAACCATCCGCCACCACCTCGGTCTCCGACCAACCCAAAGCCTCCGCGACTGGCAAAGGACTCAACTCCGTAACAGTTAAATCATCCAGCTGAACGAACTTCAAATCATCGGTATTCGCGAGTTCGACTCTCAAACGTCCTTCTTCTGAAGGCGTCACTCGCAACTGAGTCTCCACCCATTCAGATTGACTACTTACCCCCTCATAAACCCCATCAAAACTCACTGAAAGAGATGAGACATTCTTATGAAACAGGCTGATCACACGCAACTGCTCGGAGGCAAGAAGCGGCCACGACAATTGAGCTGCCTCATAGTTCTGCAAGAGCACACCCAAAGAAGAATCATCGTCTTGCCCCTCCCCGATAACGCCTGAAGCTCCTCGTAACCAAGTCCCCTCCGGAACAGCACCCAAACTCAATAAGCGGCCATCTTCGAGCGGCGTCACCTCAACCTGATCGAGCCACATCCCTCTCACATGAGACTCCAACCACGGCGTTTGCCCTGTTGCACGAAACTCAATTTCGTGGTGACCCGCGCCGACGGTAAAGGTAACTTGCTTCCAGAAATTCTGAGAAGGACCGCTAAGGTTCCCGAACACCTCACCATCAACGAGCAACTCTCCATCCGTGTAGCTTCCCCGCGTGGTTTGCCACCAAAAGCTCACTTCGGCAGGGCCCGTCACCGTCGTCTTAAGTGAAGAAACCTCCTCATCAGCCAACCCCCCAATCCAAGCCGCATCTTCCCCGTCGCCCGCAAAAAAAGCAGGAACCCCAACCCACTTCGTCGCATCGGGAGAACTCCAAACCAAATCGGGCTCATCCAAAGCTTCTTGGAGACTCACTGATGCCTCCTCTTGAAAAATCACTCCATCAGCAGACACGCTTTCCGTAGTTGACGAAGATGAGGTATAACGCATCGAAAACACATGCGGCCCCGCACCCTCCACCGGAAATCCGTAAGGCCAAGTGCCACTCGAAATATCCAAAGGCTCTCCATCAAGAAAAGCCTCCCAATCCGAAAACTGTCCTCCTGCAATCCAAAAATCAATCACCCCGGGTCCCGCGAGAGTCGTCGAAAGCTCCGCCGATTCTCCAGGCTCTAGCGTTGCCCCAGCGTAATTACCACCAATCCCAGACGGATCGGCAATGCCAGTAAAAGGCACATCCCCCCCTGCACCATTCCAGACAAGCCCCTCAGCATCGAGCGCCTCTTCGAGAGTGACCGCTTGAGAGTAAAGGGCACCCAGAAACACAAAATTAAGAGACCATTTGAGAGGACGAAACATTCGTCCTCTTAAGCTATCTCAAAAGGCACCGAACTGGCTAACAGAAAAACATAATTTATCTAGAGCCGTCAAACTAAGGGCTACTTCCCGCCAAAGTGGTGACCCACATTCGACAAGAGCAGGTTCAAATTGTGCCGTAAAGCCGCCGAAACATCGGACTCATCCAAGCGTGAGCCATTCAAGCGACCCCAGAGGTCACGTTTCCCTTTTTTCTCCTCCCCTTCTTCCTTCGCAAACTCCGCATCCAATTTGCTGAACAGGTCCAACACCATCTTCATATGAGTGGTGCGCCAATCCTTGGAACCGATCTCATCCTCTGCCAAAGCCTGCTCCTGTTCTCGAAGGACTTGACCGGTATCGTATTTCTTGCCGTTCATCGTCAGCCGAATCTGAGAAGCACCGACATATCCACTGGGGGTAAAAGTCAGTTCTAGATACGCCGTCGCATCAGGACGCACCGCCGAGAGGTGCTCCACCCGCATCGAGACGAAAATCCCGCCATCGAGATTCTGAGTCACGGTGGGCACGTGGGTGCGATAACTTTGACTATCCATGGTGTACGACGCCGTCCGCTTTTTTGACCAACCGTTAAGGCTTTGACCCAAGCTCTCGACATCAATGCCAAGCCCAAAGGCAGAACTGAGACCGGAAAATCCGACCGCGATAAGAATTGCTACTAGTTTCATGGTAATTATTTTTTGAGTAAGTTTAATTTGTGTTCTTAAAATGCGGCTCGACCTCCGGTGTGCCAGAAAAGTCCTGAATTATCTCCATTGATTTCATCTTTCAGAAGCTTCAACTCCACCCCGGTCGAAAACATCAGATAGTCCTGCAAGACATGCCAATCGAGGCCCAGGTAAAAGGAATGAAATTCGTCTCCTTGCAGCACATTCGAATACCCTAACAATGGCTGCGTGCTATCTCCCAAAGCACCGGGCACTCCGTAGCCCACCGAAAGCCCCCCGGGGTCATCGGTATCGGCATAATTGTAACGCCCCACCATCCGAATCGCATCCTCCACCAGCCAGTAGCGCCCCGTCAGCGTCATCCCCCAAGCAGTATCGACGTCTCCATTCGCGAGCAAAAAATCACCTCCAAAGTCAAAGTCACCACTGCTCACCTCAATCCCGGTGGACACCAGATGGCGATAGCTGTTCGGCAAGCTCCCCCCCTCTTTCTCTGAAGTATTGTAGAGATAGTCGAGGTGCCAACGTTGATGCCCCGGAGGAGCCACCGCGTCTTCGTCTTCCCAACCCACCACCAACTCTCCGTCGAAAGTGTAGCTCAAGTTTGCCAAGACGAATCCACCTCCATCAAAGCCAGGGATATTCTTATCAAGGTCACCGCTAAACCACCCTAGTCCCGCTTCCCACGGACCATTCACCACCCCCACCCGAACGCCCATCGTATTACTCGGTGCCATTTGGGCCACAATGGGAGACAACCCAGGAGCCACCCTCACATTCGGATCTTGCCGATATTCCTGACTAAAGGGCGGCCGAAACTTTCCCGCCTCCACCGTCAAAGCTTCATTCACCTGCACCGTCGCTTTCAAAGTATCCACTCCCTGATATCCATCGCCATCTGCCACCACGCGCCCCTCCAAATCCGTGTTGTAAAAAGCACGCATCATCCCCCCCAAGCGTAACCGCTTGAGTTGACTGTCGTTCAGCTTCGTTGTCGCACCACGATCAGGCTCAATCTCACCCGCCGTGATTCCCCACTCCGCGAGCCCGTCAATGGCCACTCTCTGGACCAATGGATTATCCCCATTCTCGTAAACGACCCCAATAGGAGCGAGCCGATTCTTCCAACGCTGAGAATAGTCACGATCATCGCGCAACACCTTCTCCTTCTTCTTCCACTCTGCTTCAACCGACTCCTCCTTCTTCTCCTTCAAGAGTTCAGTCACGGTCACCTCTTCTGCCGAAATTTTCCCTTCGAGAAGATCCAGTGCCTCATTGGCCGTCGAGTCACACATAAACAACACACTTAACCCAATGACTATTCTCGAACCTACCAAAACACTATTTCTCATCACTTTCTTCCTTCTTTTGAGCCTCCTCTTTGGCGGCCTTGTTCTTCTCCTTCTCTTCCAACATCACTTCTCGCTCGGCACCCTCCTTGGCACGGCGTTCCTTCTGGCGCTCCGCAAAAACGGTCACCTGCTTCACAAAGCGTGCCAGGCCATCGGTCGGCTTGGTATCGAGAGCCCTTTCCAAATAAGGAAGAGCATCCTCAAATTCCCGCTGCCTCACCAGCATCTGCCCAAAACTCCGATTCGCCAGATACTGGATTTGGCTATCCTCGTTTTTCATCGCGAGCTTGAACTGCGCCTGAGCTTTACCCCGCAAGCGAATCTCATCCTCCTCCGAGTCCGCAGTCTCCGCCAGTTGCTCATGAAGAATCCCGTTTTCCACCAGAGCCTCCCCGTTCATCGGCTCCAAATCTAACAATGTGCGCACCAGTGCGGCGACTTTCGGCAAATCGTTCGACTCCTTGGCAATCTTGATGTCGATGAGCTGAAACTTCACCTCTTGACTGCGGGTCAGCTTGCTTCCCTTCTTCTCCCGCAACGCCCCGATAAACTTCGCCGCCTCTCGTGGAGCGCCAAAGTCTGCCAAAATCTTCGCCGTTCTCAGACTCCGCTCCGCATCCAGACTTTCATCCGAACTCATGGCCGCCAAGTAGGCTCCCAGTGCCAGCACTGGCTTCTTCTGGTCGGTATAAATATCACCCAAAGTATTGAGCGTGGTGGCATCGGCGAGCCCTTTCAATCGCATCACCTCGAAGTTCTCCGCCGCCCGCAAAGGCTGCCCCATATTTAAGAAACAGTTCGCCTGCATCTTCCAGAAATCCGTCGCCTCTGGGGTAGAGGACAACAAATCTCCCAACATCGCCGAGGCCTCGGGCCACTTCTCCTGCTGATAGAGAGAAAGCGTCAAACCCGAGCGCCACTGTGGCTCATCAGGATTCAACAGATAGGCCTGACGATACGCCGCCTCAGCCGCCAAGGGCTTTTCCTGCTGCGTGTAAGCATAACCTAACAGACCGTAAATCAACTGGTCCGCTTCCCCCAGTTGAATCGCCTTCTTCAAATGCGGCAAGGCATCGAGAGTCCGGTCCTGGCTCGCATATAATAATGCGAGATACTTATGGGCTCGCCGAAAATCGGGATGCCCCTTAATTGCCAACTTATAAGCACGCTCCGCATCTGAAGTGCGGTCATTCATATAGTAGAGCTGCGCCAATTGAAAAATAAGCGCCGGACTGACCTCCTTGGGCTCCACCCCCTCTTCCGTGGGATTCTTGCGCTGCTTGATGAAGTTGACAATTTCACCCTCGGCTTCCCGAAAGCGCGCATCCGAAAACAAATCCGCCAGCTCTGCCAGCAATTCGTTCTCTTCCCGATCCACCTTGGGCTCGACCGGAGATAAAAAACCGTAAGCCCCCACGAAGCCCTTGATAAATTCTGGACTACGAAATTGCTCCTTCGGCACCCGCAAAGGATCCGCCGCCAGAGGGCTCACAAGTAATGCTCCTAAAATTAGTATTCTCATCATGTTTTTACCCGAAAGTTGAACGGAATCTTGGCAGTCATCACCGCCTTGCGGCCGCCTTTAATCCCAGGTTTAAATTTCCATCGCTTGGCCGCATTAAGCGCGGCCGCGTCCAACGCTTGATAACCCGAACTCTCCTTTACAGAAGCATTTGTCACCGTCCCCCGCTCGTCCACCGTCACGAGAACGATCACCCGTCCCCCTTGCTTCTTATTCAGAAGATCCTTGGGATACCGTGGCTGCGGCTTGCTCGTGGGACGCGGCGGAGTATCGAGGTCACTGCCTCCCAGCGCATCAGGGTCATTCGCGACATCGAAGTTGGGCTTCAGATTCAAGAGCATCTTTCCCGGAGTCCCTGCTCCCATATTGAACGGAATATCGGGTATCTCCATCGGCTCGGTCTCCAAGACTAGCTCGGGCTCGGGCTCGGGCTCATCCTCAGGCGGCGGTGGTTCTTCCTCGACCTCAAATTCATCCGGCGCCTCTTCAATCTGAGCCACCTCCAACACCGAGGTCTTGGTCTCCTTTTCCCCCTCCAATTTCTGCATGAGAGGAATCACGTAAAAGACCAAAAACGTAAACACCAATCCCCCTACCACTGCCGCCGCAATATTGAGCGGTCGATTCGACTTGGGAGGGCGATAAACGTGTCTGGTAGAAAGTCGGCTCATCGTTCTTATCCCTGTGTGAAAGTGACCAACTCGGCTCCCGCCTGCCGCACCTCATCGTAGACCCGAGTCCGGACCCCATGCTGGGCCTGGGGATGGCTCTGGATAATCACCGGAGCCTCCTCATCCTGCGACAGCGCGTTGCGCACAATCGTGCCGATCGAATCCATCGAAACCCGCTTTCCCTCGTGAACCACCGCATTGTCCTGCGCTAGTGTAAAAACCACCGTCACCTTGTCCTGAACCGAAGAAACCGCACTTGAGTCCTCCGGCAGTGGCAAGGGCACCCCGTCCTCCTCAACAAAGACCGCCGTCACGATGAAGAAGATCAGTAGAATAAAGACACAGTCGATCATGGGCGATAGATCCGGTTCCGGATCACCCTCCTCATCGTGCCCTAATCTGCCTCGTCCAAACATTAGCTTTCAGTAGAAGTCGTGATTCGGTGCTTCGCCACCCCGGCGGTAAGACACTCCTTGCCAACATCATCGACCAACCCTGCATGCGCAGTGCTGTCGCCCTTAATAATGACATGCGCATCCTCGGGATCCGCTTTCTCTAACAACAGCGGAGTCACCACCTGCTGCACCCCCGCGAGCCCGATGCTTTTGCCATCGTAAAACACTTTGTTATCCGCCGTGACTGCGAAAATGATACTATTCTTCTCCAACGCATCCGCCGTTATCGCCGCCGGATCATCCACCGGCACCTTGGGTTCCTTCACGAACACCGTGGTCACGATAAAGAAAATTAGCAGGATAAAGACACAGTCGATCATGGGCGAGAGGTCAGGCTTCGCCTCCTCGTCGCCGCCAGCCAGGGATGGTCCGTCGCGTAACATTAGATTGATTTAAATTTGGTGGTAACAATCGCCGCCTGTAGCTGACTCAACACCGTCGCCATCTCGTTGCGACGCTCCCGAATGACCAGGGCGAAAAACATTCCCGGCAAAGCAATCACCAGACCCGTGAGGGTGGTAAAAAGAGCCTCCTTCATTCCCGCCGAAATCATCTCCATACTCTGCTTCCCCCCTCCAGCCCCCAAGCCATCGAACATCGCCAACATCCCCATCACCGTCCCGAGCAGCCCCGTCATTGGCGCCGCCGCAATCAAGGTCGTAATAATAATCAAGCGCTGATCCACCGACCGCACCAACACATCAAACACCTCATCGAACCGCCGCTGCACCCGCTTCACCGAAAGACGAGGCCCATTCACCGCATAACGAATAATCTCTCCCAAACGGCCTTCTGCCTCTTCCGGATTCTCAATCCAGCGTTCCCACTCTCCCCGGCGAGCCGTTGTCAGGTTGCCCTTCAAGACATAAATCACCGCCGCAATCGAAGTAATATAAAGCAACAGCGCCACCCCCGCCAAAGCCGCCATCACTGGCCCCCCGTTGCGAAAAATATCAAAGACCTCCTGTAAGTTTGCTCCCATCGTTCGTTAAGCTGGTGCCAATTCTTGCTCGTCGAAATCTTCCTCCTCAGAAGAGTCCTTTTCTTTCTTCTCCGGCTTATCGCCTTCAACCAATTCGGTCGTTCCATTCAGCACCGCCAAAGCCACTCCCTGCGCAGTATCGAACCGCGCCCGCGCCAGACTCTTCAACATGCCGTGAATAATGATAATCGGAATCGCCACTACCAATCCCTGCGCAGTCGTCACCAAGGCCGCGCCAATTCCTTTCGAGAAATTCTGTGCATTCCCCGTCCCATAAATCGCCATGGCATCGAAGGTTTTCATAATCCCCAGCACTGTTCCTAACAGACCCATCATCGGTGCCGCCGCCGCCACCAAAGCCAAGAAAGGAAGAAAGCGCTCCAACCTCGGCTGAATCGCACTCAAGCGCTCCAAAAGGGCATCCTCCAGAATCCTGCGCTTGCTGTAAAAATTCTCTACCCCCGCGGTGACCATCCTTCCGGAAAGGCCCCGAATTTTCTTCGCCTTCTCAAAAGCACTCTCTTGGTCTTTGTCCAAGAGCGACTCCAAGATATCGTTCACCCGCTTTCGGCTCGGAATATAGAAATTCGTAATCTCAATAAACTTGAAGAGCGCAATCAAAAGAGCCACCGCCCCCAGCGCCAAAATCGCATACCCGACCACTCCGCCATCCTCAATTCGATCCGCCAAAGTGGGAGTCTCGGTCTTCGCCTTGAGCGCCTTTCCACTCGTGGCATCAATGGGCAGAGTCGCACTCCCAGTTTCAACTAGAGTCTTCATCTGCTGCGCCTCTTCCCCTTCAAACAGTGCAATCTGGGGAAATCCGTTGCTCGCAATCCCCGTCAACCCGCTCTGCGGTTTTCCTTTTGCCGAAAAATACCCCACCGGCCCCATCACCGCAAAATCACCGTTCACAAAGTCCGAACCGACCAAGCCTCGCCCCTCAAACCGCTGTCCTCCCGCGACCTCTTGCAAGCGCTTGGCGCCCACCAGCAAGGCTTCCAGGCGGGCCTCCATTTCCTTGGCAAGATTCTTCTCATTCGCCGCATCCTGGCGCGCCGCTTCCACTTTCTCTTGATAGAGCTGCACCTCCGAGGGCTGCACGCGGTTTAGAAACCCCTTCGCATACCCATCGAGCACATTGCGGGTGTAATCAAACTCCCCCCTGCGACTCGCCAACTCATTGTTGAGTCGCTTTTCCTTCCCAGCAATCTGCATCTCCTGAGTCTCGAGCTCACGCAACTTTTTTTCCCGCAGCCGAAGCTCCTCTTCCAGAGTCTGCACCTGCACCACCAGAGGACTTTCTTCCTGCGCGATCGCCTGCTGCATCTCGTTGAACTCGCGCTGAGCGGCCGCCAAATTGTTGCGTGCCTTCTGCAGCGCCTCCCCACTGGAAACCTGCCCCATCACAGCCAAAGACGAACAAAAGAAAGGAACAAAAAGAATAGAAAAGAATTTCATGGTATCAGAAACCTCTTTCGCAAGAGGTTGAAAGTACTAGTCGAGAGCAAGAGGAAGCGACACCATCTGGGACTCACCAGAACCATCCGCCGCCTTGTAGAGAGTCTGGACCTTCAGCGCGATTTCCTCTCCGCTCATCTCGGTAAAATTCCAACCTTCTGGGGAACTGCGTCCCTCCAATGCAATGGTGGCCCCATCATCCACCGCATAGGCCACCGAGAGGCCAAAGTAGAGCACGTCCATCTGCTTATCCACTTCTCCCACCTTCAAAGAATGAGTGACCGCCCACAACTTGCCATGAAAGCGCTCCGCCTCAGTAAGAATTTGCACCAAGGGCTGGATACGCCCATTGAGGCCCAACTTCTCCTTATCACCCGGCTCTTCCTGACGATGCTTCTCTAGGGCCTCGATCGAGGCCTTCAACTTGGAGGAGCCATCCTCCCCATTCACGTAAAAATCCGGAAACAACGGCACCACTGCTGCCACTTCCGCCTCTACCGGAGCGAGACCCTTCTTCAATACTTCCCGCGCCTCGTTGAACTCGTTTTGCTGCGCGATTTTCTCCTGCGAATCCTCATCTGCCGTCGCCAGCCGACCTTCCACGGTCGCAACTTCCACTGCCGCCTGCTCCAACATCCCTTGCAAACCCACAATTGAGTCTTCCAACACCGATCTCTCAAGAGACCACTGACTTTCGAGGGCTTGTGATTTATCCACCGCCTGCATCCATTGCTCAATCGTAGCCCGCAATTCTACGTGCTGTTCCGCTGTAGTCGTTTGACTACTCAAAGGCACCGTCATCAAGAAACTTGAAACGAAACAAAGGGAGCCCGCTTGCTTGAGAGAAAACATCGAAAGAGGACATAGTGAGGGGTGCTGTCACCGACAATGACTCCCAAGTGACGATTTAGTCACAAAACAACCCTTTGCGAAAAAAAGAGAGCCACTCCCCGACCAAAGGGAGTGGCTCTGTTGGATTACCTGCCAGAATGCAGATAAGAGTTTTCTGTCTTAGGGAGCGGGCACTTCTTCTTCGATACGGAAGAAGATTTTCGCAGCTGCTCCTGGGATGGGGAACGTGCGGGAAACACCTGCACCGCCGACAATTCCAGTCTGCCCTGACACCACATTCACGAAGTCGTCCGCAAGCGTGGTTGAGTAGGTGATGCGATAGGTCTTTCCAACCTCACCATTGAAGGATATCTCGAAGTTCCCTCCGACTTTCGCACAGCTCACAATCTCAATGTCACTCGATTCTGCTGGGAAATAACCCTTATCCGAGAGGAAGGTCCAGCCATCGGCCCAAAGGTCCGTCGCGCTGAATGCTCCCCGGTAATCAACCACTGCAGCACCAGGAATCACACTCTCATCAAAGGCGGTGCCGTTTGAATCAAGGAGAATTGAGCTGCTCGTCGGACGTGGGTCCAACAAGCCGTTAGGAAGAGCACTCACACTGGTGAGGCCTAAAGCAGCGTTGAAGCTGTTGCTCGCGTCGTAGCTATTCGCATCCGAAGCGCCACCGAAGACGTTGTTGAACACGCCGACATTAGCTCCGAATCCGTCACCCGCGTGGTCGAAGGTCGATCCGAATTCACTAATCGCGTTGTTCACCAGGAAGCCATCGAAGTAGTCATCGAACTTAATGCCCTCTGTCGAAGACGAGTTCCCTGCGTCCAAGAAGGTCGCATTGAGGATGACTGGAGAAGAGTTTCCAAGACCATCAGCCTTGTAACCATCCACTCCGTCCCACTCACCGCCGTGGTCACCGTCGGTGGAATCGTAAATCGCAAACCAGAACTGGTGCGTTCCGCTGTGACCCTGGTCGATGTCAAAGGCATCGTCCTGAGTGAAGCTCACTACCATGTGGCTGGTGCTCACGGTGCCGCCGAAGAACTCGACACCATCATCAGCATTGGAAACAACCTCAACGTGGTCGATGACGGTTCCACTTCCCACTCCACCGAGGGTCAAGCCGTTAATTTCATTGCCGTCTGCAAGGGCGAAGCCACCGTGACGAATCGAGAGATACTGGATGATACCTGAGCTCTCGGCATTGTTCGTTGCAAGGGTGGCCGCGTTGCTGTTGGCATCGCTTCCATACTCGATGATGTCACTGAAGCCATCACTGTCCGCATCGTCGAAGTTTGCTCCCGCGAAGCCTTCGATTGACTTCTCAAAGCGGTTGAACTCATCACCGTTTCCAGCAGTGGAATCAGGGTCGCTCCAGTTCGCCACGAAAGCGTTTCCAAGCACAACCAAGCCACCCCAACGGCCAGCGGTCTCCGCAGTAGGAGCAGCCGCAGTCAAAGAATCATCGTCGATATCGTTACCCCGCTCCGCTTCCAAAGCATCGAGAGTAGTCATCAACACCGGACTTGTAGCTGTTCCCAGAACCTCGATTTGAGCCCCCCGCGTCACCACGATAGAACCCAATTGGTTATCAGCGGTGCCCGCCCCATTTTCATAAGAAGCACCGTAAATCTTGGTTCCAGCCTCGATGGTCAACTTCGCCCCATCGGTCACATAAACGGTATCCTTCAAGATGTAAGTTTTATCAGAAGTGAAAGTCGTGTCGGTCGCAATAGCGTCCACAAACGCCTCCGCCCCCACAGTCGTTCCGACCTGCTTGGAGGTCGTCAATGATGCAGAAATATCAACATCGTCTGGCAGCAAATTCACAAGAGTCTGGGAAAAGCCGGAGCTTGTCACCAAACCGAATGAAAGCAGCGTTCTGCAAATTATCCTTTTTGAGTTCATAGTTTTTTATCTTCGAATACGGCCACGTCTGGGACCGCCCGCAAACTAGGGATACCTGTTTCTTCGTCGAGAAGACCGGTGTGACAAATTGGTCACATTGGGAGACCGCCTCTTAGAAAGTCGACTTCAGCCAAAAGCTAAAGTTCCGGCCAGGGCTATATTCCGACCGAATTCCTTGGAACCCATTGTCCTGATAGCCCACGTTCCAAACCTCATCGTTGGAGCCAAGAATGTTCTTCATCGCAAAACCCAGAACAAGGTCACTGTCATAAACTTCGAAATTTTTCGTGAAGACCAAATCAAGCTTGGGCGAAGGTTGCTTCATCTGAAAAGCGCCATTCGAAGTCGATGGCAAAGTCACAACATACTCGCTGACATAGTTGTAAGCCAAATTTACATTGAGCCCCAAATCCTCGCTCTCATAGCCCAGACTCATATTGAGAACATGCCGCGGCTGCTCTGGGAACGTTGATACTAAATCCTCACCCGGCACCGACGAGGTCGACAACCCTCCATACTTCAAATCCCCTTGAATATAAGCATAGTTCAAATCGAAAGAAAACGGCCCCATCAGATCGACCTCAGTCTCGAATTCCAACCCTCGAATCAATCCCGAGTCTCCATTCGCGATAGTGACATCTCCCGCATTATCGATGTAGACCGGAGGCCCCGTAAGCTTCTTGTGAAAAAGCGATAGTCTACTGTTGATTCCATTATACTCTGGAAAAACCAGCGAGAGATCCAAGTTTTGAATCTCCGCATCTTGTAGCTCCGCGTTCCCTCGAAAGGTGGAACCATCTTCCTGATTGACTTGTCTCACGGGTAAAGTCTCCTTCACTACCGGGCGAGCAACCGTATTCGACATCCCGACGAGGAAGCTCAAATCGTTCGAGAACGTATAGCCTGCGCTCGCCCCAAAAATGTTTGCCTTATTTTGGCTCTGCCCCCCACTGCCATCGCCAAAACCTAACAGAACATAGCTTCTGTCCACTTGTTCATGCCGGCCCCCTACTCGAAAGACGAAGTCGCCGCTTCGGTACTCCGCATCACCATAATAACCAGTGGTAATCACTTCCGCATCGATGTCCCGAGCCTCAGAAACTGCGCTCCCCGGCTCAAGGGTCGGGTCAAGAATGGGAGCGGTACCATTCGAACTGTTGGCAGTATCGATAAAAATCTGCGAATACCCTCCACTGGGATCAGAACCCGGAGTCAGAACATCATCCGAAGCCACCTGTCCCCAGCGCTGATTATCCACCGCAACTTCGATCGCCCGCTCACTACGATTCCGACGTTCATAATTAATCCCTGTTCTCAGGGTCAGCCGACTCTCGAGCTCACTCCCCCCAAGGAGGAAAGGAAAGGTAAAGTCCGTCTTGAAGTTCTCCGTCCGCTCGAACTGCGTGAAATTTTCTTTAAAAGACTTCAGCTGATTGGGCGTCACTCCATTGTAGATCGCAAAAGCAGTCCCACGAGAAGGGTCGTAGTCGGTCCGAGGCTGATTAGCACCATCAAGAGCTCCAGCGAGGCTGTTGTTATAAGTATCCAAAGCGTTGGTGCTCACCCCCGCATTCAAAAGCAAACTCTCCAAGTCACTCCACGATTGGATGGAAGCGACATCCGCGCTACTCAGAGGTCGATCGGTGGCGTTTCCGAAGCGGGGCTTGAGATAGGTCGACTGGGCAAGGCTCTGAGCATCGCCGGCAAACCGCGTATCCACCGTAAACTGGTCCACAGTCAAACCCGCTCCCGCCGAGGCTTCGCGCACCGCGGCACTATCAAAGTCCAACTCAATGCGGCGGGTTACACTCGTATCGGTGACAATTTCATTTTCGGTCCGGGTCAGCGCCCACTCAAACAGTGCCCCATCCTCATCGTCCAGTGAGTCTCCAAAGAGCTTATGACGTCCTGCC
The DNA here is from genome assembly GCA_051251855.1 of Roseibacillus sp. Lineage (GTDB taxonomy): Bacteria > Verrucomicrobiota > Verrucomicrobiia > Verrucomicrobiales > Akkermansiaceae > Roseibacillus. The sequence goes on along the minus strand of JBPOGI010000002.1, from coordinate 781,614 downwards.
AACTGCACAATCTCCAGCGAGTTTTCATCTTGAATAATCCCCCAGAAATTCCCTCCCAATACTTCAGCAACGTTTCCTCCAATCGAAGCATACAGTCCTCCATTGTTAGACTCCGTTACCAACTCACGGGTAATCTCAAACTCTCCCGCAGGGTCTTCCCAATTGTAAAGATTACGGGCCAGACTGGTCCCGACATGCTTCTTGAAAAACGTCGCCTTCAATTCATGGGCATCTGAAACCTGCCAAGTTAATCCCAGCATCGAGCTCCAGTCCACAGTGCGCTGAAAATCATCAAAAAGATAGCGCCCCCCACTATCACCCCGATCCACCAGCCCGCCCACAATCGCCCGGTCTTCGTTATCGTGAGACACTGCAAGGACGACCCCGAACTTTCCACTTCGCCCCACATCAAAGGAATCACCGTAGTTGAGAGAAAATCCCAGGTCCATCTGTTGGTTATCTTTCTCAGGAAGAAAATTATGCGTTCTCACCGCTTCCCCCCAAATGAGGGCTCGTTCTTCCGCAGTCGCCCCCTCGGCCGCTCCAAGAATCGCTCGGTAATCCGGAAAGTCGGCATTCCCCCAAAAGTCCAACTCCGGAGCTTGGCTCACAAAGAAATCATCCCCCACCCAGTTGTCATTGAATCCTGAGTCCACCTTGAAGCTAAAGGTTCGTTCCTCAGGAAAATTTCTCGAAACAATATCAATCGCCGCTCCTCCAAAGTCCCCGGGCAGAGTGGCATTGTAGACCTTGTTGATCTTAATCTCCTGAATCACGCTGGTGGGAAAGAGGTCCAGCTCGACCGCCTTCCGCAAAGGCGTCGTCGAAGCCACACTGCCTCCATTAAAGGTGGTCGTAATGTAGCGGTCCGCCAAACCTCGCACCACCGGACGCTTGCCATCGACCACATTCGCTCCCGAAATCTTCGCAATCGCATCCGCCGCCGTGCTGATATTTTTCTTGGTAAATTCCACCTGCCCGATGGAGGCCTCCAACTTGATTCCTCCCGCCACGTCATCGAAGACAATCTCCGCCTTCTCCTCCTCGACATACTCCCCCACCACTTCCACCTCATCCATCTCGTATTCACCGTCATCATATTCGACTGGCTGCTCTTCCATCGCCTGACTGATTTCAACCGACTCCCCTTCTTTGAGAATCACAGTCCGGCTCGCCACTTTGTAACCCAACTTATTGAACTGAATCACCAACTCCGCCGCAGGCAGATCCGCAAAGCCAAACTCACCCTCTTGGTCCGCACGAGTCGAACGATCCATCGCAGGAATGCTCACCACCACCCCCGGCAATCCTTCTCCATTGGGCCCAAAGACCTCTCCTAAGATGCCTTCCATCTGCGGCAAGAGCTCGTTAGGTCCACCCTCAGAATCTCCCGGCGCCTTCTTCGGAAGCGGAATCGATTCCGAAGAGCTCACCGCCACCCCCATTTCTGAGGAAGGCTCTTCGCTCTCCGCTTCCAATTGGCTCAATAGTTCATCATCGGACCTAGGCATCACTTCATCGCCGCTGTCCGCTGTCGCCCCTCCTTCAGTAAGTGCCCCTTGCTTTCCTCCTTGGCTTTCCATTTGACCTTTTTCCAAAGAAAGTTCCTGAACAACCGCCTTGTCCCCGGCTTTCTCCTTCGTGACTTCCGACTCCTCAAGCTCACCAATTTCATCGTCAAAAAATTCCCTCCCACCTTCCTCTCCCACCTCCGCCAAAACGTTTCCTTCTTCCTCGCTCACTTCTTCATCCAAAGGCATCTCTTCGCCCAGCTCCACTTCCCCCACTTCCTCCCCAAGCTCTCCCTCGGTTAACTCAGCAACTTCCCTATCGAACCCTTCTTCCGTCTTCTCCTCTAAATCCTCATCAGCCAAAATCAAAGGAAGGCTCAGCAAACATCCAAGCACCAGCACCAAAGCAAGAGTCCATGCACGGGAAAAAGATAAAACAGAGGAAAGGAGCGCGCCCATTCTGCCGCCAACGGATTGCTGCATAAATTGACCGAGATACAAACTGAACCCACCCCGAATATCGCGCCTCCACCGGTGACAGTTTCGTCACATAATGCTCCTTCAAGGACAGTTCCCCTCCACTTTTTGAAGTAACGAAGTGAAATTTCCTACTGGCGGCCTATTCTCCCCCCATGGAAATCGACCTCCCTGCGCTCAAACCCTCCGACCGCTATAAAATTCTCTCCTCCCTCGTCACTCCCCGCCCCATTGCCTGGGTCACGACTGTCGACAACCTCGGCCGCGTCAATGCCGCCCCCTTTTCCTTTTTCAACGTCTTCGGCTCCAACCCACCCCTCGTCGCTTTCGCCCCCGGCAACAAAGCACCCGCCAAAAACGGCCAACCCGCCATCGCCAAAGACACCGCCCGCAACATTCGCGAAAACCGCGAATTCGTCATTCACCTCGTCCCGCCCGAACTCGCCGACGCCATGGTCGCCACCTCCGCCTCCCTCCCCGATGGCGAAAGCGAACTCGAAGCCGCCGGACTGACCACCACCCCCTCTCTCCGCGTCGCTCCTCCTCGCATCAAAGAATGTCCCGTCGCCCTCGAGTGCACCGAACACCAAACCATCGAAATCGGAACCAACCGCCTCGTCATCGGCGTCGTGCAACACATCTTTGCCAAAGACGGGCTCCTCGACCCCACGAACTACCACTTGGACCAGAAAGACTGGACCCCCGTCGGACGCATGGCCTCCCCCGACTGGTATACCCACACCCAAGACCTTTTCGAAATCGAGCGCCCAGCCTAACAGCCTTCAAACACGCCTCCCATGAATCCGCTCATCACTCCTGCTCAAGCCGACGCTCACATTCGCGAGCACATCACGCCCCTCCCAGCCGAACAAGTCCCCTTCGACAGCGCCCTCGGCCGAACCCTGCGGGAAAGCCTCGTCGCCGACCGCGACTTCCCACCCTTTGACCGCGTCACCATGGATGGCATCGCTTGCCGATCAACCGACCTCTCCCTCGGCCCCCTCACCATCCAAGGCCTCCACCCCGCCGGCTCCCCCATTCCCGAAAAACTCAAACCCGCCCACTGCTGGCAAATCATGACCGGCGCCGTCCTCCCTCCCGACTGCGAGACCATCATTCCCATCGAAGAACTCACCCTCTCCGAAACCCACGCCACCCTCTCACCCGCTGCCAATCCCCAACCCGGTCAGTTCATCCACCGCCAAGGCTCCGACAGTCCCGCTGGCACGACACTCCTCAATCCCGGAACAGTCCTCACCCCCTCCCACCTCGGCCTCGCCGCCACCATCGGCGCCACCGAACTCACCGTCACCCGCCACCCGCGCATCACCATCCTCACCACCGGTGACGAACTCGTCCCACCCGACCAGTCACCCCTCCCGCACCAACTCCGCCAATCCAACGGCACCGTCCTCAGGAGCGTGGCTTTGCAAGCCGCCCCAACGAACCGGTCCATCCAAGTCCAACACCTCCCCGACGACCTCGACCTCACCATCGCCGCCCTCGAACAAGCCCTCACCTCCTCCGACCTCATCCTCCTCTCTGGCGGCATTTCCAAAGGCAAAAAAGACTTCATCCGCCCCGCCCTCGAATCCCTCATCGGTCCACCCACCTTCCACGGCATCGCCCAACGCCCCGGCAAACCTCTCGCCTACTGGAAACCTAGTAGCAAAAACCCACCCCTCTTCGCCCTCCCCGGCAACCCCAACTCCACCCACACCACCTTCCTCCGCTACGTCCGCCCCGCCCTCCACCTCCTAGCAGGCCACGCCATTCCCGAACCCATCACCCTTCCGCTCACGAGCCCCCAACAACCCCACCCCAAGCTCACCCTCTTCCTCCCCGCCATCCTCCAACCCAACGGCCAACTCCAACTCATCACCCCCCAAAACTCCGGCGACACCACCAGCCCCCTCTCCGCCAGCGGCTTCGTCGAGATCCCCCCCAGCACCACTTCCACCTCAACCGCCGCCTACCACGCCCAGTAGCTCATGCCTCTCAGCGCCCAAATCATCCCAATTAAAAATCAAGAAACACTTGTTGCCCGCGACCCACGGTCACAAGACTCCTCAACAACCATGAAAAAGACTTTCACCCTCACTCATCCCAAAATCAAACCCGCCCGAAAAGTCGAAGCGGCCAAAGGTGAAATCAACAAATACATCAAACGGGAGCGCGGCAAAAAGCTCCCCGAAGGCTTCGATTTCTGGGGCTTCAACTGCCAATTCGGCGAAACCCCAGAATCAAAAGCTCCCATTCACGAAGCTGAAATTTTCACGAAAATCGATGCTGCCGAGAAAGAAGAGAAAGTGTCTTTCTACCTCGAAATCCTAGCCGAAGCCCGCACTCGCAGCAAAAAAGGCGTCTAACCTCTCTCATTCCCCTGCATCACGCGCTCAAGGTTGGACCTTTGAGCGCACATACCTGATGCTTCCGCAGTGGCACTCACAATCAACGGTCGATTCTTCGAGAATCAGGGAAAGCCTTGCTTCGTCAACGCCGTCACCTACGGCCCCTTCCCCCCTGAGCAACAGCTCGACCCTTCCCTCGAATTCCCCCGCATCTCGGCAGCCGGCTTTAACGCCATTCGCCTCTACGGGGCACCCAACAAGGAGGAACTTGATCTAGCCGAGCAAAACAACCTCGTCATTTTCGCCACCGTCCCTTGGTATTCCGACTCCCTCTTCACTGAAAACCCAGACACCATTGGCGACGCCAAGCGCGACCTATCCCTCTTTCTCACTCGCCATGGGAAACACCCCGCCCTCGCCGCCGTTCTTATCGCGAACGAAATCCGGCCCGACCTCGTTCGCTTCATGGGCCCGGTCAAAGTCCGCGAAGTCCTTGAAGACATCATCACCGAATGCCGCAAGCACGCCCCTGCTCTTCTTTACGCCTACGCCAACTTCCCAACCACCGAATATCTCGAGCCCCGCAACGCTGACTTCACCGCTTTCAACGTCTACCTAGAAGAGCAGTCAAAATTCGAAAGCTACCTCCAGCGACTCCACAATATCGCAGGCGACCGTCCTCTCCTCCTCACCGAATTCGGATTCAACACCTGGACCGAAGGCGCCCCAAACCTCTCCAACCATGACCTAGAAAAAAAGCAAAGTGAGATGCTCTCGTGGGCCTTTCAAAGCGCCCAAAACCACGGCACCGCTGGCTTCACAGTCTATTCGTGGTGCGACCTTTGGTTCAATGGCGGTCGCGAAATCCTCGACTGGTCCTTCGGCCTCACCCGCCGCGACGGCACCGCCAAACCTGCCCTCGCCACCCTCTCCAAACAATTCTCTCAACCAAAGAAAGAGAAATCGCCCCTCCCTCTCTTCACCATCGCCATCTGCACCCGCGACGGAGGCCATCGCCTGAAAAAAAACCTCCCCCACTTCGAACAAATCGAAGACCCCAAATTCGAACTAATCATCATTGATGACGGTTCCACCGATGAGACCGATACCATCATCAAGAAATTTATCGCAGGCAGTCACCTTAACTGCCACCTCCTGACCCAGCCTCCCTCCGGCCTCTCTGCCGCTCGCAACCACGCCGCTCGCGAAGGCAAAGGCGAGTTCATTGTCTACATCGACGACGACGCCCGACCTTATCCGCAGTGGCTGCACTACCTACGCCAAGCCTTTGCCGAAAACCCCAAGGCCGCCGCTGCCGGAGGCCCCAATCTTCCTCCCACCCCGGTTTCTCGCCAAAACGCCATCGTCACGGCCTGTGCCGGAAATGCCTCTCACATACTTTTCAACGACACCACAGCCGAACACCTCCCCGGGTGCAACTTCGCCCTCCGTCGAGAACTCTTGTTAGAGATTGGCGGCTTCGACAAGCGTTTCCATGCTGCCGGTGATGACGTCGATGTCTGTTGGCGGTTGCTTGATGCCGGACACGAACTCGCCTTCCATCCTGCCGCTTATGTTTTCCATGACCGCCGCCCCACCATCAAAGGCTTTCTTCGCCAACAACGTGGCTACGGCGAAGCAGAGGCGCTGCTATTCCAAAAACACCCTGAGCGCTTCGGCTCCAACGGCATTCGCTGGCAGGGATTCATTTACTCGGGAGCGCCCTTAACGGTTGACCATAATTCGGTCATCTATCACGGACCAATGGGAGAAGCTCCCTTTCAAATCCTTCATCTCACCCACATGCCGACGCGCCCGCTATCGCGCGCTTTCGATACCCGGTTGAACCGTTTCATCAGAAAGGGCACTGAATGGCTTGCCCGCTATCAACGCCGGGAAACGCGCAAGGAAAACGGTGGACCAACCTCTAGTTGGCAAGCCCCGGTCCCCAACCACGATCCTCTCGAAAAAAAGACCCGGCGCGATTATCCTTTGAGCGACTCGGAGCCAAGGGCACGAGTTCTCAAACAACTCCTTGATACCAATTGGAACATCGCCTCTGACGAGTCCGAAGCCGACCTTCAACGCGGCCCCATCCGTCTCATTCTAGCGCAAACTCCCGTCGAAGGAGGTCACTACGTCTTGCATCTCCGCGTCCTCCACCCGCCCATCGACGTCAGCGAAACCCTCGCCGAAATCGAAAACGCCATCACTCAGTCGCCTTCTTCTTAAGACTCAACAAAAACGGCTTCACCCCCTCCGGCAATTCCGTAGGTCCGTCCTTCACAAAGCCCTCTTGCTCTGCGGCCCAAGCGAGCACTCCCGCCGCCTCTTCCTGCCCTCCAGGATGACCGCGGTAACAAATCACCGTCAAAATCCCACCTGCTCTCAAGAGCAACGCCGCCGTATCCAGTGCTTGCAAAGTCGTCTCCCGGCACGTGGTAATTTCTTTCTCTGCATAGGGCAAATATCCCAAATTAAACATCACCGCCCCCACCTCAGCAGACACCACTTCATCCATCTCCTCATGCCCTCTTTCAAAAATCTCACAACGCTCTAACAACTCAGCCTTCACCAACTTCTTCCGCGTCGAAACCAAAGCTGCCGCCTGGACATCAAAGGCAAAGACCCGCCCTTCTTCCCCCACCTTCTCCGCAAGAAAAAGAGTGTCCCAACCATTCCCCATTGTCGCATCCACCGCACGATCCCCACGCACAATCACCTCCGCCACCAGCTCCTTCGCCAAATCACTAATCGTCATCAGGACGGTTCCCCAAAGGCACTCAAATTCAGTTCCTCATCCACCGCGCGGCCATCCAGAACCAGCTCCACCAATTGCTGAGCCACCTTGGGACCATAAAGACAGCCCTTCGAACCCAACCCATTCAAGACATAACTGGAAGAGTCCTGTGGATGAGCTCCCACCACCGGCTCACTATTTCGAACAATAGGACGAACCCCCGCCACATGATTCCTCACCTCAAACGGCAAGTCGGTAAACTCTCGCACCAAGGACTCCAACTTCACCCTTCCCTTCTCCGTGGGCTCATTCGTCAAATCATCCCATTCGTAAGTTGCTCCCACCCGATAACAATCATTGCCAATCGGAATACTCCAACCGCGACGATTCAGAATCCGCTCCTCATTCCACCCCGGAACCTCCACTTCCAAAATCTCTCCCTTAGCTAAGCGATTGGGCAAAAACGAAAACTCCCCCTCCAACAGCCCCTTTATCCCCTCACAATAGACATCTACCCTAGGCCCCGGAGCCCCCACCCCTCCTTCTTCCTCAAAAAACTTGAGCGAATCCCGCAAAAACGAACGCACATCTACCCATCCACCACCGTTCCACTCCACTCCACCAAAGCCCCCTTCCTTCACATCCGTCAGCACCGGATAGACATCACAAATCCAAGGCTCCAACTCTGGCTTTTTCGCCTCAAACTTCGCCCTCTCTTTTTCATCCGCAAAGACCCGCAACACCGGCACCTCCTTGAAATAGTGCCGCCCCAAGATCGACCCCGCATCGAGATAGAACTCCCGCATCTCCTCCAAAAACTCCCCGAGGCGCCAGCCCAAATTCATCCCCTTGCCCGTCACCGGATTAACCAAACCTGCCGCCGCCCACGAAGCGCCCACGCCTTGCTCGCCCACATGACGAAAGCCAACACCCCGTTGCCACAGCCGCCAGCCCACAAAGACCCCAGCCAACCCGCATCCATGAATGGTTACTCCTTCCATCACGCAAACGCTAGCCAGCCACCGCTAAGGACGCACGCCTTCTTTATAAAGATGCTCGCGATACTCCGCCCACTCTGTGTTAGCTGGGATATCTCGATGCTCGTCGGGAATGATGCGAGGCTTTCCTGCCGCCTTCTGCGCCGCATTGTTCTTCCAAGCTTTTTCGCCACCCTTTCGCACCGCCTGATAGATAATAAAGCGGTCCTTCTTTGGAACCTCGGACTCCTTCATACCCTCCAGAAAAACGTCGTCCGCCTGCTTACGCGTGAGCGACTGGTCCCAGTAGAGATAATCATGCACCACCGCCGCCAACTGGTAGCGACCCGTCTTAGGATAGATGGGCCACAACGGACGCGGAATACTCGCAAAGTCCGTCACGAATCCCTCGGGCACCTCATAGACCTCACCATTACTCGCCCGTTCGTAAACAAGCGGAGCTTCTACTACCCAATGCTCGCCATCAGCAAAAGGAGTCAACGGAACAGGCTTCATTGCCTGACAGCCAAAGAGAAAAAACGCCAGCAACATCAAAGGCGCAAAAGGAAGTGTTCTATTCATAAAAGTGCAGTTGTTTGTTCCGCCAAAGTCTATCTTTTCAAATTCGAATCGACAAGACTTTGCAGACAGGACTGTGCCAAACATACCCCTAAAAAGGCCACTCCAAACCTTCCTCACTTTTGCAACCGCCAGCGCACCACTCCCCAGCACAGCGCAGCTACCAGCCCTAGCACCGAAAACAAGTCGCCCACCCGCGCATACAAAGTCGGCCCCCCTTTTCTCAAGATATGCGCCTTGGCATAAACACTTCCCCGCTGAAAAGGACGCCCCTTCTCATCTTCCAAAATCTGCCGTTCCCCCGTCTCATAATTCATTAAGCTCCCCGTCGCCGAAACCACCCCCGTCACTCCTCGATTCGCCGCCCGCAGCATCGGACGCCGCAACTCAATGGCTCGAAAGAGTGCATTGTCAAAGTGCTGCTGCGACCCTTCGCTTTCGCCGAACCAGCCATCGTTGGTAATGTTCAAAATCACCTCTCTGGGCCCCTTACTGAACTTCCTCACCACTCGCGGCACCGTATCCTCAAAGCAAATCGACGGAATCACCTTCACCTCTCCCCCTGCCCCCGGCAGCGAAAAACTTTCCGAACCCGTGCCACGCCCAAGATTCCCTGACCAAGGAACTCCCGCCACCTTTTCGTAAATATCACCCAACCACTTCACCGAATCCACAAAAGGAATGAACTCCCCATAGATCACCAAATGCTGCTTCCGATGCGTTGCCAACTCTCCATTCGGGTCCACCGCCAGAAGAGCGTTATATTGTGTCGCATCCTCTTTGGGTCGGATTCCTCCTTCCACCCGTTCCGCCTCCACCTCCCAAACCCCTGCCACTAAATTCCGCACCCCCGCGTCCCGCATCCGCTCAATGGTAGAGGATGACGGCTCATACAGCGCCATATTCTCCCCGCCATCATTCAGCAGAATTCCATACAGCACCACCTCCGGCCAGACCACCCAATCAATCGCCTCCAACTCCACTTCTCCTTCAGCCTCCGCAATCAACTTCTCATTTCGTTCATCCACTCGTGCCAAAGCAGCCCGAGTCTCCCCCTCATAACCCTCATGCACCTGCCTACCCGTCCACAACACCTGCCCTGCCACCTGTGGAATATCCATCTGAACCAACAACACCCGCAACTCATCACTCGGCGAACGATGAATCGCCGCCATCCGAAAGACTCCGTAAGTAAAGCACCCAATCAACAGCAACACCATCACCGCAAAGTCCCAATGACGCTCTATCTTTCCCGCCTTCGTCCCCTCCACCAAACGCACCCCCACTTGCACCATCACCCCAGCCACAAAGACCGGCAAAAACGCCAATCCAGCTACTCCCACCAACTCCGCACCCTGCGCCAAAGGCAAGCGGGCGTGAAAAGCAGCTCCTAATCCATTCCAACTAAAGCCTGTCAAAACATGCCCCCGCACCCACTCCAACCCACACCACAACCCCGCATTGAGCGTAGCAAAACCAAGAGACCGCAACGCCACTTCCCTTTTTCCCCTCAAGCGAACTCCCCCTCGAAACGGATTCCCCACCGAAGAAGCGAACAATCCAAACAACGCAAAATAAACCGCGAGATATCCTGCTAAGATAAAATACGCTCCCCCCGTCACCGTGCTCAACCACTTCAAATTCACGCCCCAAAACACCAAACCCGCAACCCAGCCTATTAAGAACCCCTTTCTCTTATAACGCACGTCACCCACCCCCAACCAAACCGCCGCCAACAGACAGACCGGAGCCAACCAAACGAGATCAGGCAAATTGAAGGGAGCAAAGCAGAGCGCCAGCAACAAGCCACCCAACCCCGCCAAGAGGAAAGGCCACAGAACCGAAAAGAGTTTTCTCATAAAGCGTTTCCAAGAAACTAGCGCCCTCTGACGCCTGCTCCAATTCCTAAACGAGACTCGATAACACCTTTGTCCAAAAAGCACCGTAACTGCCCCCACTCAAAAACAGCTTACCAAGTCACAATTCAGATTTTGCCAAAACGAAAACAAGTTGTTAACTAAGAACATGATCCCCATCGACCCTGAAGAAGTCTTCGGACTCGCCATATGGGAAGCCCTCCAGCGCGCTTTTGGTTTTATTGGCTGCATCATTCTTGGCAGTCTTTTTGCTTTCATCAGCGCCCTATCGGCTCAGTTCCTACTCAGTTTCACCCCACTCTCCGGTTCCTACTTTCTTCCCTCCCTCAGCGGTTCTAGCCTTCTCATGGTACCGCTCTGGGTCATGACCTCTGCCTTCGCTTTTATAGCCCTTCCCAATGCCTTCGTCGCTGTATTCTATTACATGCGGTGTGAAGCCCCCACCGCCAAACGATTCTTCATCTTTGCAGCCATCCAACAAATCTGCCTCACCGGAGCCTTTAACGAGTGGGCCTTCGACTCTAGCTATCTGCTTCATAGCATCCTCTGCTCAGCTCTCCTCTGGTTCTTCTCACTCTCCTTTCTTGCGCTCCTGTTTTTCGCAAGTGTCTTTTGGAAAAACAGACAACGCTGCAACCATGAAGAACACCTCATGTCCGTCGCCGTAGAGAACACAATTTGGAGGCAAAAGCTCGAGAACGCTGAAATCATTCCCCCTCCTCCATCGGGCCCTAAATCCCCCAAAGCACGGCCCTTACGCTAGCTTATTGCACCTCGCCCCCAAAACCACTACTCAAGCGAACGTAATTCGAGCTTTCTTTTTAGTTCGGATTCCTTAACTATTCCGGAGCGAAATGCTTGAAACGACGAATACCCCTACTCGCCGTCGCTGGTTACAATCAGCCAGCCTCCTCTCCCTCGGCACCGCCTTGACGGCAAAGTCTCTCTCGAGGCTCAGCCTTCCCCCGGCCCCTGAGGTCGAAGCAACCGCCTTCCCATCAACTCCCGCGGAACCCTTGGTTGCCGAATCTCCTGCCCCCTTACCAGATCCAGCCGCCACCGAGCCTCTCACCTACGAGGAATTCCTCGCCCGATTCAACCTGCGCCACATCCAGCCTCAGGAAATCATCAATCCCCACCGCCAATCCACGCGCGGAATTACGAACACCCTTCCGCCCATCGAGCTCTGGCCTGCCATGCCCGCCACCCTGTTCGTCGCCGACGAAATTCGTGAACGCCTCGGTAAGCCATTGAAGCTCATCACTTCCGCCTACCGTAACCCCACCTACAACCGAGCCTGCGGAGGCGCTTCCGGCTCTTGGCACACCAAGAATTGCGCTCTCGACCTCGTCTTCGAAGGCGGACCTCGCGAAGCCTACTCCATCGCCCGCGACCTCCGTGACGAAGGCTACTTCCAAGGTGGTATCGGCCTTTACAAGACCTTCATTCACCTCGACACCCGAGGCGAAAACAAAACTTGGCGCGGCTAGCTCTCCTCTCATCCCAATGGGAGCATCGATTTCAGTCGTCGAATCCTCAACGTGGCTGCACCCCACGACACACTTCCTGCGATAGAAGCGCACAAAAATGCACGTTCTATCGCGAGCCAATGTCTCGTCCCTCCATCCTCAGCAGCCTCATCTTCCTCATCAGCACATGCGGAATCTGGGCCAATGCCCACTTCGAGGCCGTCCGCCCCATCCTCGAACAAAACTGCCTTGAGTGTCACCATGCTGACGAAGGCAAAGGCGGACTCAAGCTCCACACCCACGACGACTTTCTCCTCGGAGGCGACGAAGAACTCGCCTTTAACAAAAAGGCCCCCAAAAACTCCGAACTCCTGCGCCGCGTTCGTCTCCCCCAAGAGGAAGACGAATTCATGCCCCCCTCTTCCAAAAAAGTCTCCCGCGAAGCACTCACACCCGGCGAAATCACCGTCATGGAAAAATGGCTTCTCGCTGGCGCACCTTGGCCCAAAGGCATCATTCTCGAACCCAAGGAAAAGACCGCTCCCCTCGAAGACCCCCACCAACTCGATCCCCAACTCGCTCACATCGAAGTCTTCCCCTCCCAAGTCTCCCTCGAAACCTCCTCCGACTTCCACCGCCTCGTCATCCTAGCCACCTCCAAAGACGCCACCACTCGCGACGTCAGCGCCTCCGCCAAGCTCACCCTCAGTGATCCCAAGCTTGCCAAACTCGAAGGCACCACCCTTCGCCCTCTCGCCGACGGAACCACCACCATCAAAATCGAATTCCGAGGCCAGAGCCAGGAAATCCCTCTCACTGTCAAAGACGCCACCCGCGAGCGCACCGTCTCCTTCCAGCAAGACATTGTTCCCATCTTTACCGCCGGCGGCTGCAACACCGGCTCTTGCCACGGCTCCGCGCGCGGGCAAGACGGCTTCATGCTCTCTCTTTTTGGCTACGACCCCAAGGGCGACTACAACCGCATCACCCGCGAACAACTAGGCCGCCGTATCAACCTCGCCATCCCCGAGGAATCCCTCCTCCTCACCAAGTCCATCGGCGCCGTTCCCCACACCGGCGGCAAACTTTTCGAGAAAGACCACCCCTTCTACTCCACTATGCTTCGCTGGCTGCAAGACGGCGCCAAATACGATCCCGCCGACATCGCCCTTCCCACCAGCATCACCGTCGAACCCGCCCAAACCGTTCTCAAAGGCCCCCGCCAGCGCATGCAACTCACCGTCCGCGCCGAGTATGCCGATGGAACCGATCGCGACGTCACCAGCCTTTCCAGCTTCACCAGCTCCAACGACAGCTCCGTCAAAGTCGACCCTAACAGCGGAAAAACGGTTTCTGCCCAGCGAGGCGAAGCCTTCCTCATGGCGCGCTTCCACACCTTTACCGAAGGCAGCCAGAACATCGTCATTCCCGCCCAATCCAACTACCAGAAACCTAGTATCCAATCTCAAAACTACATCGACGATCACGTTCACGAAAAACTTCACAAGCTCCGTATCATCCCCTCCAAGCTCGCCACCGACGAGGACTTCGTCCGCCGCGTCTACCTCGACCTCATCGGTCTCCTCCCCAGCCGCGAAGAGCGCGCCAGCTTCCTCGCTGACTCTTCCCCCGACAAACGTTCCCAACTCATCGACCAACTCATCGAACGCAAGGAGTTCACCGAAATCTGGGTCATGAAGTGGGCCGAACTCCTCCAGATTCGCTCCACCGGCAACAACTCCAATCAAATCACCTACAAGGCCGCCACCCTCTGGTATGAATGGCTCCGCGAAAAAATCGCCTCCGGCACTCCCTTCGACCAAATCGTGCGCGAGCAACTCGCCACTCCCGGTGGCACCCTTACCCAACCGCAGACCAACTACTACAAGCTCGAAGCCGACATCAAGAAAGTCACCGAGAACGTGGCCCAAGTCTTCCTAGGCACCCGCATCCAATGCGCCCAATGCCACAACCATCCCTTCGACCGCTGGACCATGGACGACTACTACGGATTCGCCAGTTTCTTCTCCCAGGTCAAACGCAAGCGTGCCGAAGACCCCCACGAGCAAATTGTTTACGATGCCAACGGCGAAATCAAAAACCCCGTCACTAATAAAAACGCTCCCCCCACCTTCCTCGGAGGGGCAACTCTCGAAAAAACTGACGCCTCCCGCCGCGAAGCCGTCGCCGAATGGCTCACCTCCAAGGACAACCCCTGGTTCGCCAGCAACATCTCTAACATCGTCTGGGATCACTTCTTTGGAGTCGGCATCGTCGACCCCGTAGACGACGCCCGTATCTCCAACCCTCCCTCCAATCCTGAACTCTTTGCCGCCTTGGGCGAAAAGCTCACCGCTTACAACTTCGACATCAAGAAGCTGGTGCGCGACATCTGCAATTCGCGCACCTACCAGCTCTCCACTCACGCCAACGAGACCAACACCCTCGACGAAACCAACTTCTCCAAGTCCCGCGTGCGTCGTATGCGTGCCGAAGTCCTCCTCGACGTCATCGCCCAAGTCACCAACACCCCCAACAAATTCCGCGGACTCCCCGTCGGTTCCCGCGCCGTGCAAATCGCGGATGGAGGCACCACCAACGACTTTCTCACCACCTTCGGTCGCGCCACCCGTGCCACCGTTTGCTCTTGTGAAGTCGTTATGGAACCCAACCTCTCGCAAGCCCTTCACATGCTCAACGGCGACTCCACCCACGAGCGCATCATTCGTGGCAAGCTCATCAAAACTCTCAAAGAAGAACACGGCAACGACCCCACAAAAATCATCTCTGCCCTCTACTTGCGCACCTTCACCCGCGAACCCAACTCCGCCGAGCTCCAACACCTCCTCAGCACCCGCAAAGAAGCCACCGACGAAGCCAAAACAGAATTCTACCACGACCTCTTCTGGGCCCTCCTCAACTCCAAAGAATTCATCTTCAACCACTAGGTCCTTTGGAGTGCGGTGCTGCGCACCGCTTTTGACTCAACCTCACCACCTCCACCAATCAAAATCCCACATTCCCCTAACAACCAAATCACCTCCCCCTAAAAACGAGTAACTAATATCGCGTAATCCCATCCCATGAAATTCCTTCTCCTCCTCCCACTCCTCTTAAGCTTCCCGCTTCAAGGCCAGGAGAAGATTACCTACGACGATCATATCTTCCCCATCTTCGAGCAATCCTGTCTCAATTGCCACAACCCTGACAAAAAGAAAGGAGATCTCGACCTCTCTTCCTACCCCGCCCTCATGATCGGCGGCTCCGGCGGCAAAGTCGCCGTCCCCGGCGACGGTGGCAGCTCCAAGCTCTACACCGTCACCACCGGAACCGAAGAACCAGTCATGCCCCCCGAAGGCGATAAGATTGACCGCAAAGCCTCCGGACTCATCCGCGCTTGGATCGACGGCGGCATGTTAGAAACCAAAGACTCCTCCGCCAAAAAAGCCGCCAAGCCTAAATTCGATCTCGCCATCGACACCACCGCCGGCAAGCCCGAAGGCCCTCCCCCCATGCCGGCCGCCCTCTCTCTCGACCCCTCCTTCGTCGCTCCCCGCGCTGGTCTCGTCAAAGCGATGACCGCCTCCCCTTGGGCACCCCTCATCGCCCTCACCGGCCAAAAACAAATCCTCCTCTACCACAGCGAAACCTTCCGCTTTCTCGGCAGTCTTCCCTTCCCCAAAGGCCAACCCGAGACCCTCACCTTCCATCCCTCCGGGAAATACCTCCTCGCTGGTGGAGGCATCGCCGGCAAATCAGGACAAGCCATCGCTTGGGACATCACCACCGGCAAAGAGCTCTTCACCGCTGGCCGCGAGTTCGACTCCGTCCTCGCCACCGCCATCACTCCCGACCTTGCCACCGTCGCCCTCGGCGGTCCCCTGCGCCTTCTCAAAATTTGGAACACCCGCGAGAACGCCCAAACCCAATCTATCAAGAAGCACACCGACTGGATCACCGCCCTCGCCGCTTCACCCAATGGCAAGTTCTTCGCCAGTGGCGACCGTAATGGAGGCATCCACGTCTGGGACCTCAACGGCAACGAAATCCACGCCCTCCGCGACCATCAAGGCGGAGTCACCGCCCTCGCTTTCCGCTCCGACTCCAAACTCCTCGCCAGCACCAGCGAAGACGGCCAACTCATCATCTGGGACATGAAAAAAGGCTCCCCCGCCAAGAAAATCAAAGCGCACAACCAAGGCGTCACTGCCCTCCACTACCACCGAGACGGCCACCTCGTCACCGCCGGGCGCGACCGCACCGTCAAAATCTTCAAACCCGACTTCAACGAAAAAGCCTCCTTCAAGAACCTCCCTGAAGTCATCACCGCCACCGCCCTCTCGCAAGACGGTAAACATCTATTCATGGCTGACTACAATGGCGAAGTTCTCGCCTACGACGTTTCCAGTAACAAAGCCCCCATCGCCACTCTAGAATCCAACCCACCCACCCTCAAAAATCGTCTCGCCTACCTCACTAAAAAGGTCGCGGAACAAACTCAACAAGTCACCAAAGCTCAGTCCACCTTCCAAGCCGTAGCCAAAGAACGCGACTCCATAGCCAGCAGCATCGACGGCACCCGCAAAGCGCTCAGAAAAAACGAAGACACTGTCAAAAACCTCGACAAAAAAATCAAAGAGTTCGACTCGAAGGTGAAAAATCTCGCGGCTCAAATTGCCACAGACAAACCAGCCCTCGACAAGGCAAGAGCAGCGAAACAAAAAGCCATCGAAGAGCAAAAAAGGGTCACAACCCAACTCGAGAAAATGAAAGCCGAAAAAAAGGATCTCGCTGAGCTCACCCAACCACTTCAAGAGGCCGCCAAGCACCAACAAGAATCGGCCAAGAAAGAAAGCGAGCTCGTCAACAAATCAAAGAAACTAAACGAAGAACGCAATAAACTCGCAGGAAGCCTCAAGAGCCTCCGCCAACAAAGCGGCGAGATTCGCGGACTCATCAAAGCCGGCCGTGAATCCCTCAAGAGCCTCGAACAAAAGCTCCCTCCCCTCGCAAAGAAACTCGACGAGCCCAAAAAGGCCCTCGACGAAGCTCTCGCCTCCCAAGCAACCCTCCGCGAAGAACTCGCTTACTGGCAAGCCGCCCAGTAGCCCACGCCCCGCAGCCCTCCACCCGTGGCGCTGCCCTCTGGGCTGCGAAGGTCATCCCAGGCATCCTGCCTGGCCTCCAGCCCCGTCCAACCAGAACCACGGCATCCCCTCTCCCATGTCAGACAACCCCTCCACCCCCTCAAAACCAACTCTTTGCAAGTAACAAAATCCATTTGACCGCTCTTCAAATTAAGTGATTTTTTCCCAAACAAATTTCGTCCCATTCAACGATTCTCTCAACATAACATCATGAAGAAACCTGTTCGTATTCTCCTCCCCTTTGCCGCTACCGCGCTCGCTGCCATCACTGGCTATCTGGTCGCTCAAGAAAAGGAAGCCCCCCCGTCCGCCCCTCTCGCCATCGAAACCGACAGCCGCCCCATCGAACGCACCGGCGGCGCCCAGCCTACCAGCTACGCCCCCATGCTCGCGGATGCCCGTCAGTCTGTCGTCTCAGTTCACACCTCCGAGGTCGTGCAGTACGCTCGTCGCTCCGGCTCCCGACAAGACGAAATCCTACGCCAACTCTTCGGTATTCGGCCTCCTTCCTCTCAAGGACAAGAGCCTCTCCAAGAGCAAAAAGTCCCCCAAGGAGTTGGCTCAGGCGTCATCATCAGCGCGGATGGCTATATTCTCACCAACAACCACGTTGTACAAGACCGACGCGGAGGAGACGCTGACGAGATCCTCGTCCGCCTCAGCGACGACACCGAACTCGAAGCCAAGCTCATCGGCCGCGACCCCAAGACCGACATCGCCGTCATCAAAGTCGACGCCACCGACCTCCCTTTCATCAAAGTCGCCGACAGCGACGAAATCATGGTCGGCGACATTGTCTTCGCAATCGGCAACCCCCTCGGCGTCGGCCTGACCGTCACCTCCGGTATCATTTCCGCCACCGAACGCTCCATCGGCATCTATGGCAACGACGGCTACGAGGACTTTATCCAAACTGACGCTGCCATCAACCAAGGCAACTCCGGTGGCGCCCTCGTTGATATCGAAGGCCGCCTTATTGGAATCAACTCCGCCATCAAGTCCACCTCCGGCGGCTCCATCGGCCTTGGGTTTGCCATCCCCTCAGACCTTGCCATCCAAACAGCCACCCAACTCACCGAGACTGGCGAAGTGAAACGCGGCCTCATCGGTATTCGCATGAGCCCCCTCGACCCACAAGTCGCCGAAGCTATGGGTGTATTGGGAACCAAGGGTGTTCTCATTGAGGAGGTCGTCGATGGATATCCCGCTAAAGAAGCAGGCCTCAGTCACGGAGACATTATCATCCAAGTCAACGACCGCCGCGTCGACGACCCCAATGACCTCCGCCTCGAAGTATCCACCACCTCCCCTGGAGACTCCGTGAGCATCATCGCCCTGCGCGAGACCAAAGAAATGACCTTCGAGGTCAAAGTCGCCGATCCTGCTGGTGACCTCATCGCAGGCAACGCCTTCGTCGAAGGAGTCACCGCCACCACTCTCAATAATGAGCACCGCAAAACGTACGACATCCCTCGCGAAGTCTCGGGACTCCTCATTACCGAGACCGCACCCGACTCCCCGTTCGCTCGCCATCTCCAGCCAGGACAAGTTGTATTAGAGATCAACCGCCAATCTATTGACTCTCTCGCCCAAGCCAAAGGGCTCCTCATCGACAAGGGCAACAACCTCCTCTACATCTACGCTGACGGACGCACCTCCTACTTCGCGCTCCGTCTCAACTAGGGCAAAATTCGTACCCCTGACACCTCGTCAGCCCCCGAATCCAAGAGCTAGTTGTCAGCTCATGAATCAAAATCATGAGTCGATGGAAACACTTTACCCGTCACCAACACTCTTCTTCACCTCGATGGCACCGCAAACGCTTCCTGTTCTCGGACCATCATATGAAAACTATCCATCCATATATTTGTCGCTGCACTCTTGCGCTTAGCCTCTCTTCTCCAGCTTTTGCAGGCGAGACTTTCGTCGATATTCCTGAGCAGCCTGTCGTAGCTTCCGAACCGGATGCCTTCAAATGGCTTACCCCAAGCGTCAATCTCAATACTCGGTATGAGTTCCGCGAAGTTGACGGCCTCGACCCCTCAAACGCTCTCACCGCTAGGGCACGAGTTGGCCTCCTTCTCGGCGACTTCGGCGGATTCAGCGCCTTCGCCGAAGGAGAGTTCACCGGCGCAGGAGTGGCTGATTACTCCAGTAACCCTCTTCCTAGCGGCAATCCATTCAGTCGGTCAACTTACCCTTACGTATCAGGTAACACCCCCATCGGCGACCCTCAGAACGCAGAACTCAACCGTGCGTGGGTTCAATACAAGCAAGATGGCTTTCTCGCCAAAGTAGGACGCCAACGCATCATTCGCAACAGCGCCGCTTTCATTGGTAACGTCGGCTGGCGTCAGAACGAACAGACCTTCGACGCAGCCCAAATCGCCTACAAGAACGACGACTTCTCGCTCTCATATGCCTACTCCAATCGCGTGCAACGTATCTTCGGAAATGATGCCAATGACGCTCTGCCCGGACCTCCTCTCCATGATTTCGAGGGTGACTTCCACTTCATTGACGGCACCTACAACGCTGACTTTGGAACCGTCGGTGGATACGCATATCTCATTGACGTCGACAACAACACCAACGTCGGCGAGAGCAACACCTACGGTGCCTTCGCAACAATCGGTGGGCTCTATGGAGAAATAGCTTTTCAAGACGGGACCAGCACAGTTGGAGGTGATTACGAAGCCTTCTACGGGCACGTAAAATATACCCATAAAGTGGGTAAAACCTCCCTCATTGCCGGACTTGAGTATCTTGAAGACGACTTCAAAACCCCCTTCGCGACCGTTCACGCCTACAACGGATTTGCGGATGCGTTCATCCTCGACCGCATTGGACTTCGCAATGGACCTGGAGGAACTTACGAAGGTCTTTCAGATGTATATCTAGGCCTCGTGCAGCCCGGGCTTCCTGGAGGCGTCACTCTCAAAGGCTTCCTTCACTACTTTGCCGATGACAGCTTCAGCGCAACATACGGCTACGAAGCAGACCTCATCTTGGCGAAGAAATTCACTGACAACCTGTCAGGTCTCATCAAAGCGGCCTACTTCTTCGGAGACGAGAGCAGCGCCTATGCTGATATCAAGCAAGTCACTGTCGACCTCTCTTACAAGTTCTAAGAAACCTCCTCTAACAACTGACTCTAAGCCGTCGCCGCAAGGTCGACGGCTTTTTCAGTTGGGGCCGTTGGTGAAGCATTGAAGGTCCGAGCCGTCACCTCACAGATTCCCACGAAAGTATCTTCGACCAATGAAAGCTTCTTACTCTCGTGACAAAAGACCCCCCACTCCCTGGTGAGAGGCTCCTTTCGAATGGGAACCTGCACGAGTTGACCTCGCTCCAATTCCTTTCGAGCCACCCAAGGCGAAACGATCCCAACCCCAATTCCAATACGTGCCATTTCTTTAATGGCCTCCATCGCACCTAGGTTGAGCGTGGTCCTTAGCTTGACGCCAAGACCCTCGAAGTGATTGCGAATGAGCCGATAGGTCTCACTCTTCTTCGCATAAATTAGAAAAGACTCGCTGCCAATTTCCTCCAAAGGAATCTCTACTTTGTTCGCCCAAGGGTGCTGCGCGGACACCACGAAAACCAGCTCATCATCGAACACGGGGAGAAAAGCGGCCCAGTTGGGTGTGCGACCACCTAACCCCAAAACCAAATCGAGCTGAGCATCCTCAAGCTTTTGCATGAGTTCCGCCGTGTCGCCCGACTCGATGTGAACTTCACAACGTGGAAAACAATCGCGAAACTCCCGCAGCACTGTCGGCAAGAGATACTGGCAAAGCGTGTGGGTCGCCCCTAATCGAATTCTGCCTTGGCCCCAACGCTTAAGCGCCTCCATTTCTTGGGTGGCTTGCTCCAACTCGCTAATCACTGAACGACAACGTCGAAGAAAAACAACTCCGTCCTGCGTGAGAGCAATTTTCTTGCCCGAACGTTCCACCAACTGAACCTCCAGTTGCTGCTCAAGACTGCGAATCGAATGGCTTACCGCCGACTGCGTCAAAAATAAAGTCTCAGCCGCCCGCGTAAAGGACTGGGTATCTGCAAGCGCCACAAAGGCTCTTACTTGGCGCAGGTCTGGTAATTCACGGTACATGAATGGGGTTCATCATTGTTGAGATACTTTCCCATAGCACCAAATATGCCATTTTTGCCATTTGGCACGACTCCGGCTGAGAGAACGGCATGGTTTCACCTGATTCCAACCTTCTCACAATCACTAACCAGCCAATCCGATTGGGGTATATCCCCCTCATTGACTGCGCTCCGATCATCGTTGCTCGAGAGAAGGGACTCTTTGCAAAGCATGGTGTCAACGTTGTCACCTCCCAAGAGCCAGGCTGGGCCACCGTTCGCGAAAAACTCGTTCACGCCGAGCTCGACGCAGCCCAATGCCTCGGACCTCTCGCCCTCGCCATCCATCACGGCGTCGGCACAATCCCCAAAGAAATGGTCGTTCCCCTCGTGCTTAGCGCCAACGGTAACGGCCTTACCCTCTCTAATAAGATTCCCCGTGACATGTTCGATAAGCCTGGAGAATTCCTAGCTTTCATCGAAGAAAACTACAGCAAGGAGTCCCCCCTCACCCTCGCCTCCGTGCATCCCTGCTCTTCACATCACTCGCTCCTTCTCCTGTGGCTCAAGCGAAATGGAATTGCAAAACACCCCTTCGTCGAAATCATTTCTCTTCCACCAGAAATCATGATTCGTAGTCTTTCCCACGGTCATATTGACGGCTGCTGTGTGGGCGAACCTTGGAACTCGGTGGCCATGATGCAAGGAATCGGCTGGTGCGTTTCCAACTCGATAGAACTCTCTAACGGCCACCCCGAGAAAGTACTCGCTGCCACTCTCAGCTTTGCTGAAAGCCATCCTAACGAGCTCCGATCCCTCACTAGCGCCCTCTTGGAAGCCTGCCAGTATTGCCAGAATCCAAGCAATCACAACGAAGTTCTCACTTACCTCTCAGCCGAACCCGGAATGAACCTTATCCAAGATTCCCTCCCCTTCAGCCTCTTGGGTCGCCTTCCTGCCACCAGTGGAAACCCCGAAAAGTCCTTTCCCGACTTTCACATCTTTCACGACAAGGAAGTCAACGCTCCCACTAGCAAGACAGCTTCGTGGCTGCGCGAAGGAGTCCGCCTCTCGGGACTTCTTAGAAAAGGGCAACAGCTCCCCAACGACTTCATCTTCCGCATGGACCTCTTCGAGCAAGCCCAAGAACAACTCTCAACCTCCGTTCCAGGAGTCAAAGAAAACTAACCAAACAATGAAATTAAAATACCTCAGCACTGCCCTCATCGCAGTCAGCTTCACCTCCCTCGGCGCCGAGCCACTTGATGTCGAAAAAGACGAACTCAAGTTCGGCTTCATCAAGCTCACCGACTGCGCCCCCATCGTCATCGCCAAGGAGAAAGGATTCTTCGAAGAAGAAGGGCTCCAAGTCGAAGTCATTGCCCAGCCCAACTGGAAGCAACTCCTCGACAACGTCATCACTGGCGAACTCGATGGAGCCCACATGCTCTCCGGCCAACCCATCGCCGCTACCATCGGGTTCGGAACAGAGGAGCACATTGTCACCTCTTACACCCTCGACCTCAACGGAAACGGTATCACCGTCTCCAATGACATCTGGGAACAGATGCAGGAAAACGATGAAAAGCTCGATAGCCCCACTCCTCCCCATCCTATCACTGCCGACTCTCTCAAGCCCATCGTCGATGAAGCTAAAGAGGACGGAAAGAAGCTACCCATGGGTATGGTCTTTCCAGTATCCACTCACAACTACGAGATTCGTTACTGGCTCGCTGCTGCCGACATCAATCCCGGCATGTATACCTCCACTGACTTGAAGGGATTCACCGATGGCGATATCGAGCTCTCTACAACTCCACCGCCACAAATGCCCGCGACTCTCGAGTCAGGCAAGAACGTCGCCTACTGCGTGGGTGAGCCTTGGAACCAACAAGCGGTCTCGAAAGGAATCGGTGTTCCCGTGGTCACCAACTACGACATCTGGAAGAACAATCCCGAGAAGGTATTCGGAGTCACCAAGACATGGGCCGATGCCAACCCCAATACTCACATCGCCGTCACCAAAGCGCTTATCAAAGCGGGTAAGTGGCTCGATGCCGAAGAAGGAGGCGTCCTCGTCAACCGCGAAGAAGCCTGCCGCATCCTTTCCCAGCCCAACTATGTGGGAGCTGACTTCGACGTCATCAAGAACTCGATGACCGGTTACTTCTTCTTCCAAAAGACAGACAAGCGCGAGATGCCTGACTTCAACGTCTTCTTCAAGTATATGGCGAGCTATCCATACTACTCGGATGGCGTTTGGTTCCTCACTCAAATGCGTCGTTGGGGCCAAATCACCGAGCCTAAGCCTGCCTCTTGGTATGCGGAAATCGCCAAGAAAGTTTACATGCCAGAAGTCTATATGGCAGCAGCAGCCTCCCTCATCGAAGAAGGCTCTCTCACTGCGGACGAAGTTCCAGCCGAAGACTTCGACGGATACAAGGTGCCCACCTCCGACTTCATTGATAGCATTGAATATGACGGCAAGAAGCCTATCGAGTATCTAAACGCACACAAAATTGGCAACAAGGACCCCGAGTCCCTTTCAACCCAATAATCGAAACAACTTATCCTGGTTATTTGACCGTCTGGAGTTCATCTCCAGACGGTCTTTTTGTTTCATAGTTTAAAGTAATTCCACTCGTGAATCAAAAGCTGCCTTCGTGCTCCTTGGTTCTCTTTCTGCTCTCATCCTCCCATAATGCAGCAAAAACTCTGGCCCCTCCCCTTTCTCGCCGTGGTAACCCTCGCTCTCGGCACCCATACTTCTCTTGCTGACGAAAGACTTCTCACCGAACCCTACAACAACAGCATCGGCCTCAAAATGCTCCCCATCACTGCCGGCGAATTTGTAATGGGCAGCCCCGAAACGGAAAAAGGCCGTGGCAACGACGAAGACGAAGTCTCCGTGAAAATTTCGCAGAACTTCCTCATGTCTGAATCCGAGATTACGCAAGGACAATGGCTCGCCGTCATGGGAAAGACCATCCAACAGCAAATCGACATCAAAGAAGGCCCTATCGGGCGCGGAGCTAACTTGGTCGCAGAAGCTTCAGCAATAGGACCCAATCAACCCATGAGCTTCGTCAACTGGTCAGACGCCATCTCCTTTGCCAAGATCCTTACCCAAACTGAACACGAGTCCGGAGTTCTTCCAAAGGAACTCGCCTACACCCTCCCCACCGAAGCCCAATGGGAATACGCCTGCCGCGCAGGCACGCGCACCGTCTTCTCATTCGGTAACACCCTCAGCGCTGAACAAGCAAACTTCTATGGCAAGAAGCCCTACGGTCTCACTGAAGAAGGCGAGTACCGCGAAAAAACGACCGAGGTAAAAAGCTTCGAACCCAACGCATGGGGACTCTACGACATGCACGGCAACCTCTACGAATGGTGTGCCGACTGGTATTCCGAGAAAGCCAGCGGCGGGAACGATCCCCAAGGCCCCGAAACAGGTGACGGTAGAAATATTCGCGGGGGAACTTGGAACCGAACCGCCAATAGCTGCCGGTCAGCCTACCGCTACAGCTCTGGCCCCGAAAGCCGTAGCTACAACATCGGCTTCCGTATTATCATTCAAAAACCGTAAAACGGAAAAATTCATGAATCAAATTCATGGAGTCGAGTTCATCTCTTCTCAAAATTCTCAGCCCAACTCCGCCACTTGGCCCGAGGGCTGCAAGAGTTCGGCCAGCTCACAGCTTCGCTATGTCAGACTCACCCAAGGACAAAATCAAATACGGAATTCTCAAGGTCATCGATGTCAGCGGCTTTAAGGTTCTCGACCCGCCCGTTAGACTCCTCTTTGGCGAGGAGCCTCAGAAACAAGTCAAAGACATCGCCCAATACATGGTCGTTCCTATCGTCTTTGTTTCCATTCTCATCTTCATCTGGGCCACCGTCATCACTAAACTGAAGACCAAGTCCGGCGAAGTCCCCGGTCCAGCTGCCGTCAGCACCGCGTTCAACGACGCCCGACGTTTTAATGAGCGCGAGAACGAGAAGGAGAACGCCTTCGGCCTCACTGGCAAGCCACGGTTGGAAGAAATCGAACGCGCCAAGAAAGAACTCATCACCCTCGAAGCCGAGCAAGCCAAGCTCCAAAAAAAGGCAGTCGAAATCGCAGCCTCCTCCAAGGAAGAAATGAACGCCAAGCTCGCCCCCGTGCAAGCTCGCTATGATGCCATCAAGGCGAAGAATAATGCCGCCGAAGACGCTCGAGACCTCGCCTTAGAAACCCTCGCAGAAAAGGTCGCGCTGAAGGAAGCATCCCCTGAAAAACTCATCGCTCTCGTGAAAGAAAGCACCGCCTTCGAAGAGAAGGAAAAAAATGCAGAAACCCTGCTTAAAGACGAGCTCGACCTCATTCGAGACAACCCTCCTGAAGAGGTCAAATCATCTCAACTCGCAACGAACAAGGTAGCCGACGAAGTGCAGCACTACAAGAAGCTCATCGACATTCTCACTACTGGAAACCGCAGCGTCAAAGAAGCAACCCTCATCGCCAAGGCCAAAGAAGACACCCAGCAACTCGCCGCCGCTGCTACTGGAAAAGAAGCCCTCAAAGAAGCGAAGTCTGTCGTCAAAAACAGCGAACGCGCTGCCAGCACGAGCGAACAAACCTACCCTCGCACCGCTACCATTTTTTGGCAGACTAAGCGCTCTATCGCCACCGTCTTCGTAGGGTTCCTCATTGCCGCTGTCGTAGCCATTCCTCTCGGTATCATGTGCGGACTCAATCGTATCTTCATGGCTTCCATGACGCCTCTCATTTCAATCTTCCGCCCAGTATCACCGGTCGTTTGGCTCCTTATTTTCCAAATCATCGTCGGCGCCTTTTTCCTCCCCGATCCAGCGAGCCATCCCCTCTTCGTTTTCATGAACGACTCCCTCAACCCCTTGTCTTTTCTGCAAACCAACCCCGCCATGATCTTCTCGGCCTGCACCGTTGCTATGTGCGCCCTCTGGCCTGCGTTGGTCAACACCGCGCTCGGCGTTTCTGCCATCGATAAAGACCACCTCAATGTCGCCAAGGTTCTCAAGCTCGGCTTCTGGTCCCGCCTTTTCAAAATCGTCATTCCCTCCTCCCTTCCGCTTGTCTTCGCCGGCCTGCGCATCTCACTCGGAGTGGGCTGGATGGTCCTCATCGCCGCTGAAGCCCTTTCCTCATCCGACGGACTCGGCAAGTATGTCTGGGACGAATATCAAAATGGCTCCTCACAATCCTTTGCCAACATCATCCTCGCCTGCTTCGTGGTAGGAGTCATTGGATTCTTCCTCGACCGCTTGATGATTATACTCCAACGCCTCGTCTCCTTCGATGACGGTTCCGCCACCGCCTAGACGTAGGTCTCAAGTTTTTTCTCTTCTCAAAGCTCCGACGATTCATTCGTCGGAGTTTTTTTGTCACTTAACAAGTAGCACAGCCCTCTAGTCAGTGAGTCTGAGTCCAATTGGATAGAAGCCCTACTCATCCAGTCGAGACGACCAAATTCACACTCGCGTATAAGAGACACTCGCTCCCTCGAGCCATCATCACCGAGGGGAGCGCAGTCGGAGATAGTGCCCATCAAAGTGACGATCAACCAAGGCCACCTCTCATGAAATCCAATCATCCATTTCCGCGATTTTCAGGAGCGAAATAGAGCATTAACAAAACTCATTCTTTCGGGGTCCCACTTTCCTAAAGAATCGAAGCAAGCTCCAAACTATTGGTTACCCGAATGCTCAACTCAAAGAGTGAAGTCCGCCTTTCAAGGTCAATCCAAGAACAAGAAGGCAAGCCGCCGCCAGGCGTTGCCCAAAGGTTCTCGCCTCTTGGTGATTGGCAACGGCATGGTCGGAGGAAAGCTCTGTGAGTATTTCACCCAATCGAAGATTTTCCCTAACCTGGAGATTACCGTCGTCGGCAAAGAACCTCTCCCCGCCTACGACCGCATCAACCTCTCAACCTACGTTGACCACAAGGATGCCAGCCAGCTCATCTTCAACAGCGAAGAGTGGTATCAGGAAAAAGGAATTACCCTCCTCACTAGCACCGAAGTCGTCGCAGTCGACCCCAAGCTCAAGTGCGTCACCCTTTCGGATGAAACCAAGCACAACTACGACATCCTCGTCTTCGCCACCGGCTCACGCCCCTTCGTCCCTCCCATTCCCGGCGGTGACCATCCCAACGTTTTCCTCTACCGCAATATAGTCGACCTCAAGTCCATTATTTCAGCCTCCAAGGGTAAATCCAAAGCCGCAGTCGTCGGGGGTGGACTCCTCGGTCTCGAAGCCGCTCAAGCCATTCAAAAACTGGGACTCAAAGCAGACGTCGTCGAGCGAGCCTCGTTCTTGATGCCCCGCCAACTCAACGAAACCGCATCCACTCTCCTTCAAAAATCCATTACAGAGCAAGGCATCGGACTCTACCTAGGCAAAGGCTCTACCACCATCGAGGACACCGGCGAACAACTCAGGCTCGTCTTCGACAAAGGCGATCCCCTCGACTGCGACCTCGTCGTCATCTCCGCCGGTATCACCCCCAATAGCGAGCTTGCCAAAAACTCCGGATTAGAGACAGGTCTCCGCGGAGGCATCGTCGTCAACGACCACTTCGAGACCAGCGAAGACAATATCTTCGCCATCGGTGAATGCGCCCTCCTCGATGGAAACATCTATGGCCTCGCCGCTCCGGGCTACGCCATGGCCCGCCACCTCATCGCGCGCCTCGAAGGGCAAAAGATCGCCCCCTTCCCCACTCCTGACCTTTCCACTCGACTTAAAATGCTCGGGGTAGACGTCATCACCATTGGCGACCCCCTCGAAGAAGGCCGACGCGTCGAGTTCTCCACCGACGATCTCTACCGCATGCTCATCTTAGGACCCAAGGGAGAACTCAAAGGCGGCCTTGGAGTAGGCGACTGGCCTGAAGGTGGAAAAATCCAATCTCTCTATGCCGAGGGACAATTCATCAAGAAGAAGGAAGAAGACTACTTCGCCGCCGAAGGTGTCCTCCAACCAGGTGGCGGCGAAACACCGGTCGCCCAATGGCCCGACGAGCGCATCGTTTGCAACTGCATGGGAGTCAACAAGGGGCAGCTCGTCGCCTGCCTCGCTAAGTGCAAGAACGACCCCAAACTTCTCGCCGCCCAGACCAGCGCGTCCACCGTTTGCGGTTCCTGCGAACCTCTCCTAGATGAACTTTGCGGAGCCCCCGTCGTTTCGAAACCCAAGGGAGCACGCGCCCTTCTCGCCCTCTCCATTCTTGCTCTCCTTGCCGTCCTCATCACTATCTTTGCTCCCCCACCAGCGATGGCCGACTCAGTCGCATCATGGTGGTATCAAGTCGACCAATTTTGGCGCGACGGCGTCATCAAGCAGATTACCGGATACACCCTCATGGGCATCTTCCTGATTGGGCTTCTCCTCTCACTTCGCAAGCGCATCAAGTGGTTTCGCTTTGGCCACTTCGCCTACTGGAGGGTCTTTCATACCGCCTTCGGCATCATTGCCCTCTTGGCATTGTTCGTTCACACCGGATTCCGCTTCGGTCACAACCTAAACTTCTGGCTCATGTTCACTTTCGTAGCTCTCAATCTACTAGGAGCCCTTGCTGGAGTCGTCGCAGCCATCGAAAGCGCCGGTAATTCCAAGGCTGCCCTCACCGCCAGACGCTTCCGCCCCGCCCTCACCTACGCGCACCTCATTCTCTTCTGGCCCCTCCCCGTGCTCCTCACCTTCCACATTCTCTCGGTCTACCTTTACTAAAAAACTTCGTGGCTCATTGGATTCAAAAACGAAAAAGCATCCTACTCTGGCTCATCGTCACAGTGGGCCTTTCTGCGTGGTTGAGCCACATCCTTCTCAGGGCCGAAGACAAAACCGTCCTCCTCCCAGGCAAGACCACTCACGGCCATTACCAAATCGAGCTTGCCTGCGCCGCCTGCCACACAGACGAAGAAAGCGAGAATATTTTCACCTCCTCCGGCGTCCCCAGCTCAGCCTGTATCAACTGCCACGGCGAGGACCTCACCGCTTTCAGCGACTCCCACCCCACCCGCAAGTTTAAGAACCCCGACAACCACATCTACCTTGAGCACGTGGACGCCATGAGCTGCGTCGCCTGCCACGCCGAGCACAACGAAAAAATCACCCACGAAATGGGCGTAACTCTCCCCCCTGACTACTGCGCCCACTGCCATCAAGTCACCCTCGACAACCTCGATTCACATCGCTTCCTCCCCTTCAATTCCTGCGCCGACTCTGGCTGCCACAACTACCACGACAACGTTGCCTTAGCCCCCAGCTTCCTCCTCAAGCACTATGGTGAAGCTGACTTCCTTCCAGAAAGCACCCTCCTCGAAGCCGATGCCCTGCAAAAGTGGCTCGACGAAGGAAATAAGAAGCGTGAACCCCTCACTATCGCCACCGCCGATGCTCCCGCCCCCCAACTCACCAACCAATCCATTAACGACAGCTGGGAACACACCGCCCACGCCAACGCAGGAGTAAACTGCTCAGACTGCCACGACCATCCCACCACCGGTGCGTGGGTCCCATCCCCCGACCACTCCTCCTGCCAAAGCTGCCACGAGCCCGAAGTCACCGACTTCCTCAAAGGCAAGCACGGCATGAGACTCGCTCAAAGCCTCTCCGGGATGACCCCCGAGCAAGCTCGACGCCCTATGAAATCCTCCTCGGCACATCGCGACCTCTCTTGCTCCTCTTGCCATCAGCCCCACAACTACGACCGTCAATTCGCCTCCCAACAAGCCTGCCTTCAATGCCACGACGACGACCATAGTAAGAACTACTTGAACTCTGGTCACTCACGACTCTGGCTCGCCGAACTCGCCGGCACCGGTGAAGAGAACACCGGAGTCTCTTGCGCCACCTGCCACATGCCACGCGAGGAGCGCGAGGGCCAAGTCGTCGTCAATCACAACCAGAACGCCAACCTCACTCCCAACGAGAAGATGTTGCGCAATGTCTGCATGGACTGCCACGGACTCCAATTCTCCATGAACGCGCTCGCCGACCAAAAGCTCATCAAGAGCAACTTCGCCAGCCATCCCACCATTGAGCACCCCGGCATCAGCTGGACCGTCGATGCCGCTATTGAGCGCGGTAACGAAGAGATTATCGCTCTCAAGAAATTCCTCGAATCTCCCTCAGAAGAACAGGCCGGTTCCACCCCGACCCCACCCGAAGAAGAACAAACCAAACTACCAAATGAAAATGAATAAAAGATGGATCGGCCCCACATGGATCGCCGGCACCACCACCCTCGCCTTCGCACTTGCTTCCTGTAAGTCCGGAGACTCAGAAGCCAGCAGCGGCTCCGATGGAGGCTACGATGCCGAAGCCGTCGCCGAAGCGCTCTATATCGTGCTCAAGTCAGACCGCAAAGTCTACGCGACCAAGATCGTCAACCGTCTCGTGAGAGATGAGAAGGTCATCAAAGCACACGAAGAATGGGCCGAAGAAAAAGCCCTCCTCCTCCCTGCTCAAATGTTCCGCGAAGGCGCAGAAGAAGTAGACTCCGTCGAAGGCAAGCCCTTTGACTTCTCCTACTCTCTTCAGTCGACTTGGCCCCTCAACATGGAGAACGCCAAGAAGAAAACTCCTGCCGTAGAGAAAGGTCTCGCTGAGGTATCCGACCCTGCCAGCGATTATTACGGAAAGAAGTGGACTGCACTCGAAGAGATTGGCGGACAAGAATACTTTGTTGGAATCTATCCCGACAAAGCCGTCGCTCCTGCTTGTTGGGAATGCCACAACAACCACGAAAACCGCCAACCAGACTACCCAGAGTTTAAGAAGAACGACGTCATGGGAGGTATCGTCATCCGTATCCCCACCTCTTAACAATTCACCTGGATACTTTGGATAATGAAGCCATTTCTTCTCCTCTCCTGCTTCAGCCTCGCCTTCCTTTCCTCCTGTAAATCCTCGCCAGAGGAAGCAGCTGAAACTGAAAAGGAAATCAAGCCCGAGCACCCGTGGGATTGGATCCCCTCCGATCCTGACCTCCTTGCCGGACGAGCGATCTACCAGATCGAATGCTCGGGATGCCACGACGAAGGAGAGGAAGGAGCCCCTTCCCTTGCGAAAGCGGAAGAATGGGAAACTCGGTCCGAGAAGGGACTCGCCGTTCTCCTTGATCACGCCATCAACGGCTTTCAAGGACCCGATGGCGAGATGCCTGCTCGCGGAGGCACCCCCAGTCTCACCGACGAAGAAGTGACCAATGCCGTCAACTATATGTTGGCAACTCCAAAGTAGCCTCCTCGAAACAATTAACCAACGGAGCCCTCCAGCCCCCAATGGCGGGCTCCTTCTCTCCATATCATGATCTCCTTTTTTAAGAAAATCTTCGGCGGCTCCACGACTGAGCCCCCAAAACCAGAACCAACCAAACCAATGCCAGAAGAAACCGAACCCGAAGGCCCTTTGACCCTTCATCAGAAAAATCTCGTCCAGGAATCCTGGGAGAAAGTGAAGCCTATCTCCGATACCGCAGCAGAGCTCTTCTACGGAAAACTCTTCGAACTCGACCCCTCTTTAAAACCGATGTTTGCCGACTCGAACATGGAGGAACAGGGCAAGAAGCTCATGCAAATGATCGGGGCTGCCGTCAAGGGGCTCGACACCCTCGGCGAGCTTGTCCCAGCTGTCCAAAGCCTTGGTAAACGCCATGTTGGCTACGGCGTCAAAGCAGAGCATTACGAGACGGTAGGAGCAGCCCTCCTCGACACTCTCGAAAAAGGACTCGGCGACGAGTTCACTCCCGATACCAAAGAAGCTTGGACCATCACCTATACCACTCTGGCCACCGTGATGAAAGAAGCATCATACGGCGAAGCGGCCTAACAAGTATCTCATTCACCCTTCAAGAAGCTCCGAGCCCACTCGGAGCTTTTTTTCGCACCCGGCCCAAACGGACCACGGAACTTTAGTCCGCCCCACCGGTCCGTCTCACCAAAACTCAAAACAGAAAATTTTCTGCTTCCACTCCGCAGCCTCAATGACTCCGCGTCGAGCTCCTGCAACCCCGCCCCTTCAACCAAAATGAACCCCCAGCAAGAATACAAGCCCTATCCATGAATTGTATTCATAGCAGAATCGCGACCACTCCTTCTTTCTGGCCCACAATGAGCTGAGGTGAACCATGGCTTACCTTGAGCTCAACGACGTATCGGTCGCCTTCGGCCCCACAACCAACCAAACAGTCGTCCTCAAAGACATCAATCTGGCTGTGGAGGAGAACGAATTCGTCGCCATCATCGGATTCTCCGGAGCAGGCAAGTCCACCTTAATGTCCCTCCTCGCTGGCCTCCAGCCTCCCACCACCGGCGAAGTTCGCAAGAACGGTAAACTCGTCACCGAACCCGGCCCCGACTTGGGCCTCATGTTCCAGAACTACTCCCTCCTTCCTTGGCTAACGGTGAACAACAACATCAAGCTCGCCGTCAAAACCGCTTTCCCCAAGCTTTCCAAAGCCGAGCTCAACGAAAAAATCGCCCACTATGTGGAAATGGTCAAACTGGGCCATGCCGGTGAGCGCAATCCACACGAGCTTTCGGGCGGTATGCGCCAGCGCGCCTCCCTCGCCCGCACTCTTTCCCTCGACCCTGAAGTGCTCCTACTAGACGAGCCTCTCTCCGCCCTCGACGCCCTCACCCGCTCCGAACTGCAGGACCAAATCCTCAACATCTGGGAAACCGACCGCCGCACCGTGGTCATGATCACCAACGATGTCGACGAAGCCGTCCTCATGGCTGATCGCATCATCCCGCTCACCATGGGACCCGAGGCCACCCTCGCCAAAGAGTTCGTCGTCAACATGGAACGCCCTCGCGATCGCCAAACTCTCAATGACCATCCCGAATACATGCGCCTCAAGTCGGAGATCACCTCCTTTATGATGCAGCTGAACAAGGAGTCCAAAGAGCTCGCCACCAGTCAGGTCACTCCCATGCCCGACGTCCGGCCCAAAGATTTCACACCCATCTCGGGAACTCCTCGCCTCAAGAACAAAGCCGCTCAACCCGGCACACCCCGCTCCGCAGCATGAGTCTAGAACTTTACGAACCAATGCCCGAAAAGCTGAACCCGAAATTCGTCGAGATCTCGAATCTCGTCAAAGCTTACCCCAACCCTTACGGGGACGACTTCCGTGTCGTCGAGGATTTCAACCTCAACATCCGGCAAGGCGAATTCATCTCCCTCATCGGACACTCCGGTTGCGGAAAATCCACCGTGCTCACCATGTTGGCAGGCCTCAACGAGATTTCCGACGGCGGTATCATCGTCGGCGACCGCGAGATTGACGGCCCTGGCCCCGACCGCTCCGTCGTCTTTCAAGCCCCCTGCCTCATGCCTTGGCTCAGTGCATTCGGCAACGTGATGTTAGGCGTGAAAAGCGTCTATCCCCACGCCAGCAAAGCTGAACAAAGACAAATCGTCGAACACTCCCTTTCAGTCGTCGGCCTCGGAGATGCCATGAAAAAGTATCCCAAGGAACTTTCCGGCGGCATGCAACAGCGCGTCGGCATCGCCCGCGCCATCGCTCTCCAACCCAAGGTCCTGCTACTAGACGAACCCTTTGGTCGCCTCGACTCTCTCACCCGCATGGAACTGCAAGACGTCATCATCGACATTCTCGCCAAGGAAAACCTCACCGCCATGATCGTGACTCACGATGTCGATGAAGCCGTCTTCATGGCTGACCGCTGCGTCATGATGTCGAACGGCCCTAAAGCCGGCGTTGGCGAAATCATGGAAATCGACTTCCCTCGTCCTCGCGATCGTGAAGCCATCTTCAACGACCCCAAATTCTTCGAATACCGCGAGCATCTCCTCGCCTTCCTCGAACAACGCTCCCACATCAAAAGCGATACTCGTGTCCACAACCGAGACAACCTCATGGGTTACATGGACAAAGCCGAACTCACCGACCTCGAGCAAAAACTCTCCGTCGCCTAGAAAAGGCCAGCGCTACCAAAGAACGAGGCGATTTTTGATGAAATAGACCGCATCAAGGCCTTGTATCTGTGTTTGATGCGCACGCTTTCATTCTTGGCCTTCTCAGTCTCCCTCCTCACCACAGGCTGGGCGGATGACTTCGCCGAGACCACCGGCCCCTTCTTCGAGAAGCACTGCGTCTCCTGCCATGGAGAAACCAAGCAGAAAGGCGGCATCGCCCTGCACGACATCGACAGTCTCAATGCTGCCTTTAAGAAGCATGGCCTCCTCGACAACATCGTCGACCAAGTCAAATACAAGGACATGCCTCCCGAGGATGAAGACGTCCTCCCCACTGACGAGGAACGCCAACAGCTCATCGCTGCCCTTTCAAAAATCAGCGCACGCATCAAGTCTGGTGACGTCCC
This sequence comes from Roseibacillus sp., assembly GCA_051251855.1. Taxonomy (GTDB): domain Bacteria; phylum Verrucomicrobiota; class Verrucomicrobiia; order Verrucomicrobiales; family Akkermansiaceae; genus Roseibacillus. The sequence goes on along the minus strand of JBPOGI010000002.1, from coordinate 747,015 downwards.
TCAAAAAGCCGGCCGCGTCACTTTGCGCCGCCTCAACCGAAACGAGTATCACTATACCGTTCGCGATCTCTTTGGAGTGAACTTCAATCCTAGCCGCGGCTTTCCTGCAGATGGTGCAGGAGGAGAAGGGTTTGACAACACCGCCGACGCCCTCTTTTCCAGCCCTTCCCTCTTGGAAAAATACCTCGCCGCCGCAAAAAAGGTCGTCGCCGCCGTTTATCAAAACCCAAAGCTCAAAAGCACCGTCATCTTCGAACAACCGAAGACACCCAAGGAAGCTCCGGCATCAGCTAGAACGGTCCTCAGCTACCACGCCTCCCTCGCCTACCGCCGCCGTGTGAGCGACGACGATATCGCGCCCCTGATGAACGCCTTCACGCGTGGCTTGCAAGCAGGCAAGTCCTACGAGGACTCCCTGCGCGCGCCCCTCACCGCCCTGCTCATCAACCCCAGATTCCTCTTCATCTCCGAGCACAACGAATCCGACAAAGAAGAGTGGAAGCTCAACGACTTCGAAATCGCCACCCGCCTTTCCTACTTCCTCTGGTCCTCCATGCCGGACCGTGAACTCTTCCGCCTTGCCGACGCTGGAAAACTGAGTGACCCCGCCATCCTCAAAGAACAAACCCTGCGCATGATCGCCAGCCCCAAGGCGACCGCATTGCCTCGCCACTTCGCGGGCCAATGGATTGGTTTCGACAAAATGATTGATGAAGTCGACCCCGACAAAGATCGCTTCCCAAGCTTCAGCCCGTCCCTGCGCAAGGCGATGTATTACGAGAGCGTCGAATTCTTCTCTCATATTATCCAAAAAGACCGTCCCATTACCGACATCCTCGATAGCGACTACACCTTCGCCAATGCCGCTCTCGCTCAACACTATGGGCTCAAGGAATCCGTCCAAGGCGAGGAACTGCAAAAGGTCACTCTCCACAACAAGTCACGCGGCGGGGTCATCGGTATGGGCAGCGTCCTCACTTCTACCTCTCTTCCCATGCGCACCAGTCCTGTCTTGCGAGGCGTCTGGATTCTCGACGCTCTCCTCGGCGATCCCGCACCACCACCACCACCTGACGCAGGCGAACTCCCCGCAGACGACACCATGGCCGACGGACTGACCTTTCGCGAACAACTCGACATCCACCGTAGCGCACCTGCCTGCGCCAACTGTCACGCCCGCATCGACCCCCTCGGATTCAGCCTTGAGAACTTCGACGCTATTGGTCGCTGGAGAGAAAAGGACGCCAACGGAAAGCCGATCGACTCTAGCGCCGTCCTCATGCCAGGAGACTTCCTCTTCTCCTCCCCCGCTGAACTCAAAGAACTCCTCATTTCAGGCAAACAGAAATTCGCTCAAAACATCACCCGCAAGATGCTCTCCTACGCTACTGGACGCGGTCTCGAATACTACGATGAAGCCGTGGTCGTGAGCATTGTGGCCAAATTAGAAAAAGAGGACTACAGTATGCACACCCTCATTCACGAAGTCGTTCAATCTCGCCCCTTTCTCAATCGTTCAAGCACCCAATAACATGGCCAACATCCAATCCAATCGCTGGCAACTCTCACGCCGACAAACCCTCAAAGGCATGGGTGCCACTTTAGCGCTCCCCTTCCTCGAAGCAATGCGTCCCATGAGCGCTCTGGGGGCTCCCGGCGCAGCCACCAGTGACCCTGTCCGAATGGCTTGTCTCTTCATGCCCAATGGCGTTCGCCCCGACAAGTGGACCCCCAAGGGAACCGGTACTAGCTATGAGCTCTCTCCCATTCTTTCGCCTCTCGAAGCGCTCAAGAATGACATCACGGTCATCAGTGGCCTCACAAACAAACCCTCTCACAAGGGCGACGGTCACTATTACAAAACCGCCAGCTGGTTGACCTGCACCACCATCGAAAAGACCGTGGGCTCGAACGTCAGTGCCAACGGAATCTCTATTGACCAAATCGCCGCCGAAGCCATCGGCCGCGAAACACGCCTTCCCTCGATGGAACTCGGCACTCAACCCGTCAGCTCAGGCATCGACCGCAACGTCAATCTCACCCGACTCTACGGCTCTCACATTTCTTGGAAAAAGCCCGATGTCCCCCTCCCCTGCGAAATCAATCCCCGCGTGGCCTTCGACCGTATTTTCCGCAATCGAAACAAAGCCGGAGGACGCTCATCTAACGGCAACGAAGACCAATCGATTCTCGATATCGTCCTCGAAGACGCCAAGAGCTTAAAGCGCTCCCTTGGAAACGAAGACACCCATAAACTGGATCAATACCTCGAAAACCTGCGCGAAGTCGAACGTCGCATCGAAAACGAAGCCTCCCAACTCGGAGCTGGTCAAAACCTCACCCCGGCGGCCCTCAAGCAACTCGAAATTCTCAACAAGCGCATCGATAAAGCAGGAGGCAGCTCGGGCAAAAGCGACTTTGGCTCGCTCCAACGTTTCGACCCCACCGAACACGTCCGCCTCATGATGGACATCATGGTCCTTGCCTTTTGGACTGACTCCACGCGCGTCTCGACATTCATGTTTGGCAACGCCGTGTCAGGGAAAAACTTCTCCTTTCTCGAAGGCGTCAATGGCTCTCACCACTCCATTTCTCATCATAAAAACAACAAGGGCCAACTCGATCAGTATCAAAAGATCAACACCTGGCACACCGAGCAATACGCATACATGCTCCAGCGCATGAAGGACATTCCGGAAGGAAACGCCACCCTCCTCGACAACTCTATGGTCCTCTTTGGCTCGGGTATCCGCGACGGTAACCAACACGCAACCAAGGACATTCCCATCATCCTCGGAGGAGGAGCCAATGGCCAACTAAAGACTGGTCGTCATCTCGACGCTGGCGACGGAACCCCGCTCGCCAGCCTCTACCACGGCATGCTCAAACGCGTTGGCGCGCCCACCAAGCAAATCGGCGACGCCACGAGAGAACTCCGAGGACTTTAAGCCATCATTCCTGCAAAGCTCATTCTAATGAGCAGGGAGCTCGTTAGAAATAACAATGGCATCTCATCACAAAGGATCTCATCCCGACGCATTCGGACAAGACAATGATGTGACGCACTCAGAGAGAGTTCGTTACAAAAGAAAACCACCACCTTTTCCACGTTGACTTACGCTGGTCATGGTCGACCTTTGTTGTAAAGATTTTGGCAGGGAAGCCCCCCAGCCCCCAAAAAACCAATCAAGATGTACAAAACCCTAGTCTTACTCTCACTTCTCCCTGCCTTGGCATCTTCTTGCCTCGCCGATGCCCTCGTTGGTTACTGGCAAATGGAATCAACCAATGGTTCCTCCGTGGCAGACTCGGCCTCCGCAGGCAACAACGACGATACTGCTACCTGGGTAGGTGCATCCAACTACTCTCCAGGAGTGTTTGGCGATGGCCTCCGTCTTACAGGCTCAAACTATCTCGACATCGATGACAGCGGCGACACCAGAAGAAGGCTGGATAGCCTCACCGTTTCCGTTTGGATTCAGGTCGATGCTTGGGACACTGGCTGGCAAACTGTCCTCTCCAAGGGTGATGGCGATGAGTATCGCATCGCACGACGCAGCGGCAACTCTTCCCAAATTGCTTACTACGGAGGGGATGGAGACCTCGATGGAGGGAGCGTCAACGATGGCCAATGGCACCACATCCTCGGCGTCACAGATGACGACGTAGAGGCCCGGCTCTATGTAGATGGCGTGCTCGTTGAGACCGATACCAACACCCCTCGACTCAATGAAGGGAACGCCAACAATCGCTTCTCCCTCCTCATCGGAGCCAACCCTGAAGTGAGCGCTCTCCGGGAATGGAAGGGTGGCATCGATGATGTCGGCATCTTCGACGAGCCCTTCGTCGACGAAGAGGCGGCCTCTCTCTACGCTCTCGCCACCGATCCTAATTTTCTCTACGACCTCGGCACCTTCAATCAACTGCGAAACCATCACGATTTAGGCGCGGCAGGAGGAGATTTGCAAATTGGGTCCGACACGTGGACCTATGCAGCCTCGAATCCTGGGGGAGGAGCTGACTTTTTTGCCTTTAGCGATACCGGAAGTGGTCTCGTTAACTCCCAGCTTCAGATTGATTCCTTCACCGCCTCGCCTGACTACATTGCCGGCGGCCAGAATAGCCTCCTAGAGTGGACTGCCTCTGGCTTTACCACCCTCACTCTCACTGGCGGCCCTTCGCCGGTGAACGTGACAGGTCAGACCTCCTTTACTGTCTCGCCTCCTGCCACCACCACCTACACCCTCACCGGCACTGACGGCCCTAACAGCACCAGCGCCGACGTAACAGTTTATGTCGACGTCCCCCCCGTCGTCACCCTCTCCGCCTCTCCAGCGAGTATTGCCATCGGAGGCTCAAGTACCCTCACCTGGACCAGCACTGGAGGCTCCTCCCTCAGCATTTCTCCAGGCATTGGAAACGTCTTCGCGGAAACTGATGAAAATGGCAACGGCTCCCTCCTCGTCGAAAACATCTCTCTCGATACCACCTACACCATCACTGCTACAAACCCTTCCGGTTCGGCCTCTACCTCCGCAACAGTCACCACCGGGTCTCCGCCTACCATCGCTTCGTTCGTTGTCGATAATGGCACTCCAGCTCTCGGCGAAACGGTCGATTTTTCTTGGTCGGTAAGCGACGCAGACTCGGTAGAAATTTCTCCCAACATCGGATCAGTCAACGCCTCCTCTGGCACCGCGAGTGATACTCCTAACTCCTCGACCACCTATACTCTCACTGCCACGAACACTTTCGGCCAGACCACCGCTAACGTATCTGTCTCCATTCTGGCGGCTATCGGCATCGACACCGATAAGTGGACCGTCCTCCAACGTACCTCCTCCGGAACGGTCAACACACTAGCGGCCGCTGACGACTTACTGGCAGGCAATAATGTCCTTGCCGAAGCTACCACCACTTTCGTGGATGAAATCAACTACGGCCCTGGAAACAGTGGCGAGTTTTCCGGTGATATCATCGCCCCCTTAGGCCCCAACCTCGACCACTTTGTCCTCCGAGCTACCGCCACCCTCATCGTCAACACCCCCGGCGAATACACTTTTGGAATCAACAACGACGACGGGGGCCGTCTGCGTATCAATGGCCAAGATGTCATCGTCGACGACGACACCCATGGCCCGATAACCAGCAATGGCAGCATCAATCTTGCAGTCGGTTCTTACCCCATTGAATACGTCCATTTCGAAGCTACTGGTGGTCACGCCGCCGAGGTCTTTTTTCTCGACGGAAACGGCATCAATACCCAGTTCGAAGTCACCGGAGTTCAGAACCCCATCCCTACCGACGATGTCGTCATCAATGAATTCATGGCGAGTAACGACAGGACCCTTGATGACGCCGAGGACGACTCATCGGATTGGATCGAGCTTTACAACGGAAGTGGCGGAACCATTGACCTCGCCGGCTACTATCTCACAGACGATATCTCTGCCCCCAATAAATACGCGATCCCCTCGTATTCGCTCGAAAATGGTCGCTTCCTTGTCCTCTTTGCCTCCGACAAAAACACCACCTTCGGCATCGACGAGTTTCACACCAATTTCAAGCTCTCCAGCGGCGGTGAATACCTCGGCCTTTATAAAGACGATGGCAACGGCGGCTATGAACTGGTCCACGAGTTCCAACCAGCCTATCCACCCCAAGAAACAGATGCCTCCTACGGCGCTTGGGGCGAGCAACAAGAAATTGGCTACATGCCCTTGCCCACCCCCGGTGGTTCTAATTTCGGCGGCGTGCAAGGCTTCTTGGGCGACACCAGCTTTGATATCGATCGAGGAATTTTCTATACTCCTTTCCTCCTCACTATCTCGACTGAAAACCCAGCCGCAGAGATCCGCTACACCACCGATGGTTCAGAACCGACCGCCAACCATGGCCAAGTCTTCACCAGCCCTTTCCTCATCTCGGAAACCACCGCCGTTCGAGCGGCGGCCTTCCTCACCGACTTCGCACCCACCAACGTCGACACCCACACCTATATCTTCCCCAATGACGTTCCTCTTCAGGATCTGAACCACGCCGTCTCGCTCGGATTCCCTGCCAGCGACGTCAACGGACAATCCTACGAATACGGCATGGATGGTGGCAGCGTGACCGACCCAGAAATCATTAGCGGCCTCGTCGACATCCCCACCATTTCACTCGTCATGGAGCAGGATGACTTCTCCTCCTCTGCCACCGGAATCAATTCCAACGCCTCCAGTCGCGGCGCCGGCTGGCAGCGCACCTGCTCCGTAGAACTCCTTAACGAAAGCGGACTCGGAGCCGGCCAATTCCAAATCGCATGCGGAGTCCGCATCCGCGGAGGAGCCAGCCGCTCTGGCGGAAACCCCAAACACGCCTTCCGCTTCTACTTCACCAACGACTACGAAGGAGACCTCGAATACCCCATGTTCCAAGACGAAGGGGCTTCTCAATTCGAAAGACTCGACCTCCGCACCGCACAGAACTACTCATGGTCCAAAGACAATAGCAGTCAGAACACCTTCCTGCGCGAGATCCACGGCCGTGACGCCCAGCGCGACATGGAACAGCCCTACACCCGCAGCCGCTATTACCAACTTTACATCAACGGCGTCTATTGGGGCCTCTTTATGTCTCAAGAACGCGCGGAAGCCGCCTACGGAGAAACCTACCTCGGCGGCCAGGAAAACGACTACGACGTCATCAAGTCCGCAGCCAGCGCAGCCGGTTACACCACCGAAGCCACCGATGGCGACGTCAACGGCGCGTGGTTCGACCTCTGGCAAAAGGTCCGTGCCCTGCGAGCCAGTCCCACCGACAACGCCGCCTACTTCGCCATCCAAGGCCTCGACTCCGACGGCATCTCCCCTCACCCCAACCCCGCCACCAATCCAGACCTTCTGGAGGTCGACAACCTTGCGGACTACATGCTCGCCATCTTCTACACTGGCAGCTACGACTCCGCACTTTCCACCTTTGTTCGTGCCTCCAACAACTGGTTCGGAATGCGCGATAGCAATGGAACGGATGGGTTTCGCTTCTTTGTCCACGACGGAGAGCATTCCATGGGAGCCGGCAACGGTGGACGTATCGACGACAGCGACAACCGCGTCGGACCTTGGGGAGATATCTACACCGACCGCCCCCCTTCCAGCTTTGACCGAAGCAATCCCCAATACATGCATGAGGACCTCGCTTGGAATGAAGAATATCGCATTGCCTTCGCGGACCGCGTCCACAAACACTTTTTCAACGGAGGAGCCTTTGACGATGCGGCCGCGCTCGACCGCGTCAACTCCCGCTACAACACCATCACCGAAGCCATCTGCTCCGAACTCGCCCGCTGGGGAGGTAATTTCACGCACAACACCTGGCTCGATGCCTACCAAGACGTCCTCAATTTTGTAAACGCGGGCATCAGCCAACAAACCACCGGCATCGGACGCAACGCAACCGTGGTCGCCCAACTCCAAGCCTACAATCATGATGGCTCTAAACCTCTCTATCCCCTCATCGACGCCCCCGTTTACTCGCAAAACGGAGGCGCGGCAGTCGTTGGATTCAACCTCGGGATCACCAACCCCAACAGCTCGGGCATCGTCTACTACACCACCGACGGTTCCGATCCTCGCCTCGTCGGCGGCACCGTTAATTCGAACGCCAATATTTCCAATGGCTCCGCCACTCTTACCCAGAGCGGACGGGTTAAATCGCGAGTCTATAACCCCTCCACCTCCACATGGAGTGCTCTGAATGACTTTGGGTTCATTGTTGGTGTCGCGGGCTCAGCTACCAACCTTGTCATTTCTGAGCTCCACTACAATCCCGTAGGCACCGCTGCAGACATTTCCACTGATAAAGATGACTACGAATTCATCGAACTGCTCAATCTCTCCGATACCGACCCCATCGAGCTCACCGGCACGAAATTCACCGACGGCATCACCTTTGACTTCACCGAAAGTAACGTCATCCAGCTTGCTCCCGGAGAGCGCGTCGTCGTCGTCAGCAACTTAGCCGCCTTCACCGACCGCTATCCCAGTGTCGCTCCCGGCCTCATCGCGGGAGAATACACCGGGAATCTCAACAACTCTGGCGAGCGCATCACCCTCCTCGACTCCACCGACGCGGTTATCAAAGACTTCACCTACGACGAAGTCATCCCCTGGCCCACTGCGGCAGATGGCGAAGGCTACAGCCTTGTTCTCAACATCGAAACCTCCAACCCGGACCACAGCATCCCCACCAATTGGCGCGCTCACCCCTCCTTCAACGGCAACCCCGGAGGACCAGACGGCACCTCTTGGGAAGACTGGTTCCTCGCTAATAGTCTGAGCGGAGACCAAACCATCGACACTGATGGAGACGGTATTTCCGACTACTTCGAATATGCCAACGGCACCGACCCCAACGACCCCAACAGCGGCCACTGCCTTTTGGAATCCTTCGGATTCGGGAACTACTTCGTCGACGGCCTTCTCCAAGACTTCCCCGCTGTTGTCATTCAGAGAAACCTCAACGCCGGTGACCTCCTTCTTTTCTCTGAGGTCTCTACGGACCTAGTCAACTGGTCCTCAATGGACGACGACGTGCTCATGACCGAGACCGCGAATCAAGGCGATGGCACCGAATTCATCACTTGGCGCAGCACTCAACCTTTCTCGACCGCCGAAGAACAAAAACTTTTCTTCCGCATTAGGATAGAAACAGAATAGCCACCATCGATTAGGCGCGGCTTTGACAAAGAAAGCCCTTGGAGCTCCTAGTGACTCACGAGATTAAATTTGTGGTATTGGCGAAGAGGATTTTTTTCAAGAACAAGGCGAGAGGAAGGAGTGAATCGGGATTCATGACTGACGAACAACGCAGTTATTGGAAAAAAGCCTCAAGCTCATTCTTCTGTCCGACGGAAGGAGGCTTTTCCCAAAGGTCAAAAAGAAAACCAATGTCACAAAATTAATGTCGTGGGACACTAGCTCTGGAACATCTCGTCATAGCCTCACTGATAGAGACGACGGAACTATCTCAGTCAAGACTCGCTAACCCCATCCAGAATGAGCCGAGCGAATCTCGGCGCATCTTTAACATGAATCAAATTCATTGTCGAATTTGTGTGTTTACCAGACTTGGCCCACTTCGCGCTGAGCTGGATGCTAGCCATGGAAGCATTCACCGCCGAACAAACAGGTTACCTCTCCGGATTCATGGAAGGCCTCAAGCAAGTGCAGTCCGAGGGGCTTCCTTATCTCGGTCAGAACGCCAGCGGCCAGTTCACGAACGACCCCTCTCTCGCCGTTCCTCAAGAAGAAACCGTCTACGGCACCCCTGTCGATGATCTCTCTAAAGAAGAGCGGATCAAACACGAGAAAAACGGCCTCGATTGCTACGACAGTATTCTCGAACATGCTCGCGAGAACAAGTTCGTCGAAGGCGGTGACCTTTTCCGTTTCAAGTTCTATGGCATGTTCTATGTCACTCCCGCGCAAGAGTCCTACATGTTACGCGCCCGCATTCCTGGCTGTATCCTCACAACCTATCAGTTCCGCGGCCTCGCCGAAATCGCCCGCGACTGGGGCGGTGGCTACTGCGACATTACCACTCGGGGAAACATTCAGGTCCGCGAACTGATGCCACCCAACCTTCCTGCCACTTTAGACAAACTTGTGGACCTAGGGCTTACCTCTCGGGGAGCTGGCGCCGACAATGTCCGCAACGTCACCGCCACCCCCACCACCGGCTTCGACAAGGACGAGCTCCTCGACGTCATGCCCCTCGCCAAGGGCATGCATCACGCCATTCTCAACAACCGCGACCTCTACGGAATGCCCCGCAAGTTCAATATCTCCTTCGACTCCGGTGGGGCCATTTCAGTCTGCGCCGACACCAACGACATCGCCTTCTACGCCGTCCGCCTCACCGAAGAAACCGATGGACTCGCTCCCGGGGTCTACTTCCGCATGCAACTCTGCGGCATTACCGGCCACAAGCAGTTTGCCACCGACTCGGGAGTGCTGCTCACCGAAGAAGAAACCATCCCCGTCGCCGCCGCCATCCTCCGCGTCTTCATCGAGAACGGCGACCGCACTAACCGTAAAAAGGCCCGCCTCAAATACTTGGTCGACAAATGGGGCATCCCCAAGCTCCTCGAAGAGACCGGCAAAAAACTCACCTTCCCACTGCGCCACCTTCCCCTCGAAACCTGCGAAGTCCCAAGACCCAAAGTCAAACATGGACACCTCGGAGTCTATAAACAAAGGGATGGCCGTAACTACATCGGCGTCGTCATCCCAGTGGGACGCACTCCTGTCGACACCGTCGACCAAATCTGCGACATTGCAGACCAATACGGAACAGGCGAAATCCGTCTCACCGTCTGGCAAAACCTCATCATCCCCAACGTCCCCGATGACCAAGTCGACGCCGCCAAGAAAGCCATCGTCGCCGCCGGTTGCCACTATACCGCAACTTCCATCTCAGGTGGACTTATCGCCTGCACCGGCAACACCGGTTGTAAATTTGCAGCAACGAATACCAAGGGAAACTCCGTCGAACTTGCCAAACATCTCGAAACCCGTGTCGAACTCGACCAGCCCATCAACATTCACCTTACCGGCTGCAATCACTCCTGCGCTCAGCACTATATCGGCGACATCGGTATGATGGGTGTGCAGGTCAAACTCGAGAGTGGCGAAAAGGTCGACGGCTACAACATCGTTCTCGGAGGCGGAGTCGACGACGACCAATACGTCGCCAAGGAAGCCTTCAAAGGCATTCCCTATAGTGAAATCCCCTCCCTCCTCGAAAGCCTTCTGAAAACTTACCTCGCCCACCGCACCGAACGCGAAACCTTTGCTCAATTCACTCGCCGCCACGAAGTCGAAGACCTCAAGTCCCTCATGGACACCCAGCACTCCAAAGCCGCCTAAAGCCTAAAGGGAGCGCGGAGCACCAGCTCCGCATTCCAACTCCGACAAGAACAACGCACTTTCAATCATGCTCATCCCTTCCAACGCCCCATTCAGCCCCGAACAAATCGGTTGGCTCAACGGCTACCTCGCCGTCCGCATGCAAGCACAAGGCGCAGCCACCCCAGCACAGCCCACCGAGACCACCACCCCTCAAGGCAAACCCCTTACCATCCTCTGGGGCTCCCAGACTGGAAACTCCGAAACCCTCGCCAAAAAGGCCTCCAAAACTCTCACCGCTGCCGGTCACCAAGTCACCATCACCGACATGGCCGAAGCCGAAGCAGATCAACTCACCCAAACAGAGAACCTCCTCGTCATCACCTCCACCTACGGCGACGGCGAACCACCTGACAACGCCCAAGCACTCCACGAACTCCTCCACTCCGACAGCGCTCCCAGGTTCGAGAACACCACCTTCTCCGTCCTCGGCCTCGGCGACTCCGAGTATCCCGACTTCAACCAATGTGCCAAAGAGTTCGACACCGTCCTCGAAAAACTCGGAGCCCAACGCCTCGCCCCCCTCATCGAAAGCGATGTCGACTACGACGATCCCTTCGATGAATGGGTTAACAACCTCACCGGAGCCCTCGCATCATAAACACACTTCGACCCTTTGCGCCTTAGCGTCTTTGCGGTTCAAACAGACTATCCGTGCCTGCCCTCGCTCCAGAAAAGACGCTCATCGACGACCTCCTCGCCGATCAGAAAAAGCTCTACACTCCAGTCGCTGACTTTTCCGAACAACACGACCGCGAACCCGACCTCGCTGGTCACTACCGCAACCTCATCCCCCTTTCCAAACCCGGCAAAGGCGAACAATACGCCTTCGAAGTCGCCCTCGACAAATGCACCTCCTGCAAAGCCTGCGTCGCGGCTTGTCATAGCCAAAACGGACTCGACGAAGACGAATCCTGGCGCGACGTCGGACTCCTATTAGGCGGCGAAGAAGAACCCGGCTGGCAACAAACCATCACTACCGCCTGCCACCACTGCGCCGACCCCGAATGCCTCAACGGCTGCCCCGTGCAAGCCTACGAAAAGTCCGAAGACACCGGCATCGTCCGCCATCTCGACGACCAATGCATCGGTTGCTCTTACTGCATCTTTAAGTGCCCCTTCGATGTCCCTAAATACTCCAAAAAAAGAGGCATCGTTCGCAAGTGCGACATGTGCCACGACAGACTCGCCGAGGGAGAGGCCCCCGCCTGCGTGCAAGCCTGCCCCACCGAGGCCATCAAGATTGTCAAAGTCAACATCGAGGAAAAATCCAAACTCGGCCAACGCAACCTCGGCTGGCTCAGCGGCGCTCCCCTCGCTTCTATCACCCAGCCAACCACCAAATACACCGGCCGCGAAGTCCCCCTCACCGCCCACGCCGCCGACCACGAAAACCTCACTCCAGAGCATGCCCACTGGCCTCTCGTTCTCATGCTCACCTTTACCCAGGCTGCCGTGGGCATATTTATAGGGAACACAGAACTCGTCTCCGCATCTACAAGTCACTTGGTTCTCAGCATAACCGCCCTCACCCTCTTCTCCATTGGTCTCATCGCCGCCACCCTCCACCTCGGACAGCCCCTCAAAGCCTGGCGCTTCTTCCTTGGCCTCAAAACCAGCTGGCTCTCCCGCGAGCTCCTTGCCTTCACCATCCTTGGTGCTTTCCTAACAGCCCCTCTCCTCAACCACCTCCCCTTCGAACTCCCCTCCTTCATGAGCTTCCTGCCAAGCCTCATCAACAGCCCTCCTTTCCAAACTCTCTCTATCCTAACAGCTCTGGCAGCCGTCTTCACCAGCGTCAAAATTTACCAAACAACTCCTCGTGTTCTCTGGAGGTCCGGCATCACCTTCCCGCGTTTCTTTGGAACCGTCATCCTCTTTAGCCTTGGAGTAGCGACCCTCGCTACCCCTCTACTAGCCTCCCTCTTTTCCCTCGCTATCCTCTCCACCCTCGCCCTCGATTACTTTCAGCTTCGCCATCCTGACTTCAACCAAGAGCGCACCATCATCACCACCGTCCTTAAGCCTATCGCCCAAGTTCGCGTGACGACCGCGATTCTAGCTGCTCTCTTCACCTTCCTCTCCCCCTCCATCGGGCTCTCCTTCCTTCTTGTCAGCGTCCTCGCCGAACGCACCCTCTACTTCAAAGCCGTCCGCCCTCTCAAAATGCCCGGTTTCATTCACTAACAGCACTGTCTCACCTCCCCAATCTCTCAAAAAAATCTCTGCGACCACACTGAGACCTCCGTGGCTCTGCGTCGAAAGAATCCAAGCTCGTCAATCCAACCATGACCATCTCCACCAAACAAAAGAGCCTGGGCAACCTCGTGAAACAGCACACCCAACTCCACTCTCGCACCGGCCCCCTCACCTCCGAGCTTCTTCGCCAACCCGGCAAATTCGGCCTCGGCCAAGTCCCCGCCGAAGCCACTCCCGACACCACCACCACCTCCATCTGTGGCTACTGCTCCACCGGTTGCCGCCTCACCATTTCCCTCAAAGACGGCAAGCCAGTCAACCTCACCCCCAACGTCGACTACCCCGTCAACCTCGGCATGGCCTGTCCCAAAGGTTGGGAAGCCCTCGCCGTCCTCGACTCCGACGAACGTGCCGACACCCCTCTGTTAAACGGAAAGCCCACCGACTGGAACACCGCTCTCGATTCCTTCTGCGACAACTTTAAGTCCATCCAAGAAGAACACGGCAAAGACTCCGTGGCCTTTATCTCCACCGGACAAATCACCTGTGAAGACTTTTTCCTTCTTGGCTCTTTCGCCAAGTTCGGCATCGGGACCAAGCACGGTGATGGCAACACACGTCAATGCATGGCCACCGCTGTCGTGGCCTACAAACAATCCTTCGGCTTCGACGCGCCACCCTACACCTATGCCGACTTCGAAGAATCCGACGTTCTCGTCTTCGTCGGAGCAAATCCTGCCATCGCCCACCCCATCATGTGGCAACGAGTGATGAGTAATCAGCGAAGTCCCGAAATCGTAGTCATCGACCCTCGCCGTACCGAGACTGCTCAAGTTGCTACCCGCCACGTCCCACTCACCCCGAAGTCCGACCTCGCCTTGCTCTACGCAGTCGCCCACTGCATCGTACGTGACAATCGCCTCGACCACGAATCCCTCGCCAATACCGAGGGATTTGAGGGCTTCCAGGAGTTCCTCAAAGACTACTCCCCCGAAGTAATCTCTCCCCAATGTGGTCAAACAGTCGCCGAAATCGAATCTCTCGCGCACCTCGTATCCGAGCCAGGCAAGCGCGTCTCTTGGTGGTGGACCATGGGCGTCAATCAGAGCTACGAAGGAGTCCGCACAGCCCAAGCCATCATCAACCTTTGCCTCATGACCGGCAACATTGGAAAGCCCGGCACCGGAGCCAACTCCATCACTGGTCAATGCAACGCCATGGGCTCCCGCCTCTTCTCTAACACTACCAACCTTCTGGGTGGTCACGATTTCGGCAACGCCAAACACCGCGCCAAAGTTGCCAGCATTATTGGCATCGAAGAAGAACGTATCCAACAGGAAACTGGCTACGCCTACGACCAAATCATCGACGCCATCGACCGCGGCGAAATCAAAGGACTTTGGGTCATCGCAACCAACCCCAACCACTCCTGGATCGCTCAAGAGAATTTTGCTCGAATCCGGGAAAAACTCGACTTCCTTGTCGTGCAGGATATTTACAAAACTACCGAAACAGCACAGATGGCTGACCTCGTGCTACCCGTCGCAGGTTGGGGTGAAAAAGACGGCACCTTTATTAACTCCGAGCGCCGCTTTGGCACCATTCGCCAAGTCAAAGAAGCGCCTGGTCAGGCCCTCACTGACTTCCGCATCGTCCATGCCCTAGCCGACCGCTGGGGTGGCTGTGACTTCCTCAAAAAATGGCCTACCCCCAACGATGCCTTCCAAGCAATGAAGTCTCTCAGCAAAGGCCAGCCCTGTGACATCACTGGCATCCGAGACCACGACCACATCGAACAAGCCGGTGGAATCCAATGGCCTTTTCCTCACGGGAGCGTGGCTTTGCAAGCCGCCCAACCGAACCCTCAAATGGGATCTGGTAGTGAAACGGGTTACAAACCCGCTCTCCCTTCAACCAGCGAACGCCGCCTCTTCGGCGACGGAAAATTCTACCACCCAAACAGCAAAGCCAAATTCCTCTTTGATAAGCCTTCCCCTCTCGCCGAGCCCACCTGCGACGACTTCCCCTTTATCCTTCTCACCGGACGTGGCACCAGCAGCCAATGGCACACCCAAACCCGGACCAACAAATCAAAGATCCTCCGCAAACTCTACCCCCAAGAGTGCTACCTAGAAATCCACCCCGACGACGCAGCAAAGCTCAACATTCCAGACCGCAGCCAGGTCACGATCACGAGCCGCCGCGCCAACATCACAGCCCAAGCTTACTTCGCCCCCACCGTACAACCCGGCCAAGTCTTCCTCCCCATGCACTATAAGGAGATCAACAAACTCACCCACTCCTCTTTCGACCCCCACTCCCGCCAACCCAACTACAAATACTGCGCAGTCACAATTACCCTCCAAAGCCAAGCCCGCCAATAGTCGCCCAGAGCATTGCTGCCACTAAGGCCACAGCCGTCAGCCACCAATACCAAGCGATTCCCACGCGCCGGTGTGGCTTGCCGCCAAACTCACGTTCGACATAGTCTTCGTAGTCAAAATCATCATCCGAGAGCCCCAAGCCGTCATAGCTTGAATCCTGCTCCCAAGACCGCTTCTTGCGCGCGGTCTTCTGCTTCTTGCGCCTCATCTTTTGCGCTCCTTTGCGGGGCCCGCAAGCTTTACACTCGGTTGAACCCACAGGTACGTCAGCACCGCATTCAGGGCAAAGATAGAACTCCACGTCTTTCATCTGAGCTCACAAATTCGCAACGTAATCAATCAATGCTTCACGAGTTCCTAACGGAAGCAGTTGCGACTTGGCCGCCGGCTTCGCCAACGAATCGCGTAAAACATTCAATTTGCGGCCTCCCGACTGAGCGTCATAACTATTAAACAGGACCCGATAACGCTTCCGTTCCGGAGTCCCTTGAATCCCCACCGGCTTTCCGTCGTCGTCTTCAATCACTTGCAGCCCCATCAGGACTCGGTCCGAATAACGGTCTGCGCTGTCCTCTCTGAGAATCGCCACCAACTCCTCACTCGTCAACTCACCCACCACCATCATATTTTCGTAGGGCAAAAGCTTCCACGCATCCGATACAGAGAAACCTCCTGCTGGAATCTCGCTCCCCCCAAAGGTGCCATGAAAAACGGCATCCACTTCCTGACCCACTTTTGAAGCTGCCGCTAGGAACGACTCACAAAGAAAGTCCCTCACCGCATCTTTCCCTCGAATCTCAGCCGGAATCTCACCGACATTCCGTTTTTTTTCCTCTTGAGCTTCCTCCAAAAACGGCTCCGAAGCTTCCATTACCATCGCGTCCAACTCGACGCTCTTATCCATCCGACTCAACTCCATGCGAGCCAAGTCCCCCATAAAGCGAACTCTTCCGCAATCCAACCCATGATAACTCGCCTGCGTACAGGGAACCCCCTCTACCAACCACCGTTCGTTACGACGATGTGAATGCGCACCCAAATAAGCATGAACGCCAGAGCCCTTCAAGGTGTGTGCCAGCGGATTGGCATAATCGTCTCCTCTCTCCCGAAATCCCATGTGACCCGCGACCACAATCTTCGTAGCCCCCTCTGCCTTCAACTCCGCCACACAGCGCTTCAACACCGGCGCCGGGTCCACAGCCTCCAATGGCCCTAATAACTCTTTTCGTAACCAAGCTGGTAAACCCGGAGTAATCAAACCGACTACCCCAACCTTCTCTCCTCCCACTTCTTTGATGATCCAAGGCTTTAACTTCTGAAAAAGCCCCTCATCGCGATCCGCTCCGACAAGCTTGCCGTCCAGCTTCACATTGGCAGCCAAGGCTGGCATGTGAGAACGATTCAACGCCTCCTCAACGACCTCTGGACCCCAATCAAATTCGTGATTCCCCAAAACCCAAGCGTCGTATCCCATCTTATTAAAGAGATCGATCATTAGCTTACCACGGGTCTGCCAGCTCACCAACGTGCCTTGATAGACATCACCAATATCGAGCAAAAGGTTCTCGGGCGATTCCTTGCGCCAAGCTCGAATCTGACTCGCGCATCGGGCCAGCCCCCCCAAGTCATCCTCACCGCCATAGGATGCTGTTGGCAAAATATGCCCATGCAAATCCGTCGTGTGAAAAATAGCGAGCTCAGACGAAGCTTCCTGCGCCCTCCCCTTTCCCGCCAATGCAAGGGTGGCTGCAGAGCTTGTCAAAAACTGTCGACGATTGAATCTACTCATTTTAACTTCCTGAAATCATGAAATTCGGATCGAAGAAGACCTTCATCTTTCGTTTCCCGTCGTCGCCTTGGTAGATCATGGCCACATAGTTTCCTTGATCATCTACCTTGATGCTTCCGATGTGCTCTCCATTGCACTTTACCGAGGCCCGCACTCTTCCACTGTCGACCAGCTTCAGCCTCGCGGTCTTTCGCTTATAGACAGTCTGAGTGAATTGCTTGTCGCTCTGGGATTCATCGATTTCCAAATCGATGGCGTCTTCCTTACAGAAGGAAATGAAGGTCACCACCAGCCCCTTCTCAGGAGTATGCTGAGATAGCCTAGCCAACTTAACGCCCCAGCCTAAGGAGACTCCCTCGTCATCAAACACTTCTTCAGCAAACGCCACGATGGTCTGCGACTTCCCCTTTTCGACCTCAACTTCACGCTCTGCGGTAATGCAGCCCTCTTTGGAGACCACCACGTCTAAGGTTCCGTTAGAGTAGGGCAAAGCGCCCGTCTTTTGCCCCAGCCTATAACCTGGTTCCCAGATGTCCTTCCCATTGATCCGAAGCTTAGTCTTGCCTTCGCCCGCATCCACGAGATTCATGAAGCGCAAAAAGCCCATATTCGGAGGCGGCTCCTGTGCCTGCAGCAAAGGAATAAAGAGTATCCAGAGAAATTTATAGATTTGTTTCATAGCTTGTTTCTATCGTGACTTGCTGAGGATCGAAGTCACCGAATTCAGAATTTTGTTCACCAGGATTCACGAAGACGCGATAGCTTTTCTTTCGCGTCGCTTTGATTCGCAGATTCCCCGAAGGAGTTTGCTCGAGAGCCTGTCCAATCACATGAATCCGAAAATTGCGGCTTCTTACTGTCGTCGAGTTATAAACGCGGGAGAAAACTTCCTCCATAGCGCGATCACTCATTTGTAAATCGGCATCTGAGTCGTGGTTGAGCTTGTTTCCAAAGACAGCCTTCCCCACTAAATCGGAATCCAACCCAAGTCCCGAAGGATAGATCAAACTTGCTAGTTGTGAACGCGAGACAAAAGGTCGACTGGCAATAATAGCATCCGCAATTGCACCCCCTTCATCGGTCAAACCTCCCTTACCAGAAATGGCGTCAGTTGCCGAAATCTTCTCAAATCGATCCGAGGTCCGTGGAGCGAAAGTATCTCGCGTATTGAACGAGTTGAGTTGCTTACAAATCTCAGGGTCAGTTGCCAAAATACCTGCCACTAGACTTCGCAAGACCTCACGTGATGCCGTATTCACATTCACCTGTCCCTGAACACGCCGCTTGTCCCCCGTTTGCTCACTCAAGGTGATGGAGTAGGGCTCCCCGCAATGAAAGAGGTCTAACAAATGAGAAGCACGAACCCCGATTTCATCGAAACGAGCATGCTCAGGCCGCCCGATACGCATCGTGTTGCCACCTCCCACCACGGTCGACGGCTTCGATGCCACCTCAACCTCCGGAACATTGTTATTCCGGCTATCGCTCGCACTCCCCTGATACCAAATCTCTTGAGTATTACTGGGCTTGCTTTTGTGCTGCCACATGTGGGGGTCATAGACATTGCCCAGTTCTGACTCGCTGAAAAAACGGCCTAAATTTGACACGAACAAAGGCGACTTCAGAGGTTCAGCTTCGATATCTTCTGTATAGAGGTCGGGTGAATCTGGACGAAGCGCTCGGTCGCTTGTCCCACTCCCAGCCTTATGAAATGACCCTAGCTCGAAGGAAGAATCATGCCCCCCATCAGGCCACTGGGACACAAGGACTCGGCCATGCAGTGCATCTTCATCGTGTCTCCCGATGGAACCATACCTCACTGTGCGTCGACCTGGACTATAGTTTTGAGGGTAACTATTCTCCGAAACAACTCCCTCTTCATTATCCAGCCCCGCCCACCATGATTGACGAGGGTCATACATCCCACTGTAGAAATTGCGAAACTCTCCCCACGTCCCACAAATGACCGCCTTAGTCACTTGGGACCGACTCGACAAATCTAGAGTCATCGTAGTGAGTTCGAGCCCGCCCCCACTGCGATCACACAAGACATCATCCCACTTCAAGCGATAATTTGCGACTTCCTCACGCTCGAGAATCGAAAGCTCGATCGGAAGAGGCAAGAAGTCTCCACTTGGCGACACCAAAATGTGGTTACTGATAATTCCGGTAGAAACCAGCGTGTATCCGTTGGCCGGAATGGTGACTTCCTTCGGCGTCGAATACCAACGGTTGCTTTCCTCATCCTTTGTAAGGAAATGACTCGACCAACTCTGCGATGAACTCGGAACGGTCTCATCAAGCGGAGTCATGAAATCAATCTCAGGATTCCCCAACGCTTCAAAAACAAACGGATTGATATAACCTAACTCAAAGTTCCCAGTGACGGGATAGTTGCTCATGTTCCAAAGCTCCGCAAAAGTCTCGACCTCGATCACAATAAAGTTGGCTCCGTTCCTTTTCTCAAAACCATCAATCCGATGTGTGATAAGATACTCCGTGATGAAAGGATGAGAGTCGACTCCTCGATATTCGTCTTCATCCATCGTCGGCACACTATCGGTGTCTGCGTAATCGATGAGGCTCGCCGCAAAAGTTTTCAGGTAAGCAGCATCCTGCTCGTCGCCCTCTTGCCAATCGCCAAATCCACCTCGCCTTTGAGAAGAAAATCTTGGGAGAGCCTCCGCAATGTGGTCCGCAATCTCCTCGACCACCCCTTGCGAGACAGTCCCACCAGCGGCAGCGGTAGCTCCCTCCAACTCTTCGAGTTTCTCGTTCAAATTCAGCCGTAGCTCACCCATCACACCGGGATCCAACCCGGGCGCAAAGGGTATGAGCGCAAATTCCTCCCACGATTGATTGCCAGTGACAAAACTCTCTTCAATCCATCGAGGCTCAGGATCGCCTCCACCCTTTAATTCCAGCCGGCCTCGCTCAACCCCTTCCGGCACCCGCTCCAAGGGAGCTTCCACCCCAGAAAGAGCTAACAAAGAGGCTGGTGTCGGAGCTTTGGGCGCCAGCTCCCTCATGGAATCGTCAAGGTCGCTCTCATCCTTCACCCCAGGTTTACTTTGGTCCAAAGTAAAGACCGCTATTTCACTCAAAAGGCTCTCTTCTGCAACCGCTTCATCTTCTCCGGTCACTGCTTTCGCATAGGCTGGATTCAGTCCTGGCGCAGGCCACAACGGCACCGCTCCGCCATCTTCAACGTACTTTTCAGCAATTGAACTCACTTCCTCATTCCACAAATCAACCTGCTGCGTCCATACCTCATTGGCTCGACCATGCGCCCCGCTATTACGCCTATTGCCAGCAACCTGTTCAGCATCGAGATAGCCTTGCATGTCTTCCACCCAATAAGAGTAACGAGCAATCGGAATGTCCTCATCGTCCCTAATCGTCCTCCAAGCGGTGACCGGCGCTTGAATATGCGGCGTCCCCCTCACTGCGACCCGATTATCCAGATTGCTCTTTTGCTGAAGCGACAGCCCAGGTTCGGTGGGCAGAGTCAACTCCCCGTCCCTATTAACAGCCTGCGTTCCTGGCCCCTCGTGGGTGGCAAAGAGAGGCGTCATTCGAAAATTCACCCCACCGCCTTCGACCTCCCCTTGAATGGCATAAAGATAGGGACGCCCCTTTTCTTCGTTGGCAATACTCAGGTTACCATCCTCCTCTGAGGAAATGGTGCCGTCATCATTATCATCAAACTCTGCGGCAAAAGGAACCACTCCGATGGCGTAACTGTCAGAAGCAGTAGCTCCAGCCAAAATCATCTTCGCCTCTTCGAAACCTGACTCGACAGCCAAGTCCGCCTGATAAGAACCCACACGCGCTTTGGACGTCGTGCGTTCCAATTCCACGATGGTCATCAAAGTCACCAACAAAATGAGAACACCTGTGGAAATGATCAGCACTGCCGGCAGAGCGAAGCCTGATGAAAGTCTGCTTTTGAATGCGCAAAATTGGGGGATATTAGTTTGCATGGCCTATTTCGAGGTTTAGTTGAAAGTCGCGTCCTTTGTTAGATTCATCGTCATCACCCTCAGTCAGAATGAGAGTTTGTGCTAATTGAGAGGTGAGATTCCAGTCCTCTTCGCTACGCATCAGCGCGGCCGTATCTCCATCAACCACCTGAAAATCGATACCCAACGAGACCGGCAAACCTCCTCCTTGCACCCACTCAATCAAGGGGCCTTCCTCGACGGGCCTCGCAAGCGGCTGCGCCTCGAACCTCGTTACGTTAAAGGCAATTGCTTCCGCTCGATCAGGGTCAGGATCTGGCTCAGGGAGCTTCCCTGCAGCGATATCGTTAATGACATCTCCACTACTCAGCAAGCGGCGGTAGAGCTTACGTGAAGAGGCGGCACCTTCAACTGGAGCATCCGGAGTGACTGCCGTAAAGTAGTGAACAAAACAAACATCACCTACCGCCTTCTCAGGATCCTGAGCCTCAATCGGCTTCACGCTTAAAAACCACACTTCGTGGAATCGCTCCTCACTCTCGGACCACCCAAATTCTTCTTCCCCAGTTCCAACCATGGTTGAGACATCATCCGCCATCACTCCTAATGCCGCCCTCGCCTCTACCAACGCATCAATGCGACGGGTCGCCTCATTGAAACCATCAGTGCCCACCCTCATTGCCATGGCCATCATGAGAATAATCGCAGTGCCTACTCCCGCCGCAACAAGGACCTCAATCAACGAAAAGCCCGCTCTCGCTTTTGATATTGTGAGTGACGATTTCATTTTAAGGAATCACTTCTAACAAAGGTTAAGCGCGTTCGATTCTTGGCCTCCGCGCGAGCTGGAGTTTCTACTCGAACCTCGACGAGAAAGACATTCAGAGGTTCCCCATCAGCCAACTCAACATCCTCCACCTCCTGAAAGTATCCTCGCACCGCAGCCAGACTCACAACCTCTACCCCTTCCCCAGACCAGCGACCATCGTACTCCATATCATCGGACTTCCTTAAAATATCACCATCGACATTCAGCTCAAAAATGAGCCACTCGTCAGCTTCGTCGCCTGAAGCCGAAGCCGTTCCGTCCATCATCGACTCCTCCGTATTCTCAGCCCACGGTAAATCGACCTCGTCGATAAAGGCACTGTTCCCGTTCTGCGCCCTTCGAATCTCTTCAAAAACCGTCCTTGCTGTCATCACTCCCCGCGTCTCTCGCTCAGCCTGTCGACTCGCTTCCCCTCCTGCAACCACCAGCCCCAAAATCAAGGGCACCGAAACGGCCATCACTGCCATCGCGAGAATCACCTCGGTAAGAGTGTAGCCATGCCCGCGGACCTCTGGAATTCCTTGTCTCACTGAGTTTGTAAATATCGGGCTCTTCCCGTCTGCCTTCCGATAACGATCACTTCCCGCTTCTGCCACTCATCTTCCCCAACACTGGATCCAGTGACCACGCCGTCAAGAATCTTGCCCTCCATCATGTGCAATTCCAATTCCGCTTCTCCTGCGGGCCAGATCACGTTGCCCGTCCCGCCAAAAATAATCGCAGGCATATCTACACTCCGCTTGCTCCCCCCATTCCCTTCCCGAATCGAAACGTTGACCACATTGGGCTGATTGTAGGCGTTCTGCCCTGACTCTGAAACAGTGAACCCCTTCGAGAAAACGAAGCGCCCCGGTAGCAAGGCCCACCTTCGCAATTGCTTGCCGGCCACAAAGTCTCCCGTCACATCATCTTTCTTCACCTCAAAGATGGTAAAAGATCGACCCATCTGTCCCACGCGCCCTTCTTCATAGGGCATCATCACCATCCCCACCGATTCCCCCGAAGAAATTGCCCGTGTTTGCGCATTGTTGAGACCAGCGAGAATCAATGACCGCACAGCCTCTCGGCTCTCACCCCTCCCCACGCCACGAAAGAGCGAAGCCCCCATGACAAGGAACAACACCATAATCCCCATCACAACGAGGAGTTCGACAAGGCTAAAGCCTCTACTGGGGATTTTTTTCACTAAAAAAAGAATGGGCACAGACTCAGCCCGATGCCAACACAATGTCTACACAACAAAGTTCCCCTCTTTCTCAAAATCGGCAAGAAAAACTCTGTCACGGAAAAGTTAAAACAAAGTCTGTGCCAAATTAACAAGAATCCACTATTTGACGATTTCCCCGCAACTTCCGTCTCGCCGTGCGGTTCTTTCCTACCTATCGATGGTAGCCGTTGCGCAGATGAGTGAAATGCCCCCCGACCCGGAACAAGAAAACGCGCGGGACGTGGAGCTGATGCTCCAGGTTCAAGCCACAGGCGACCACGAAGTCTTTCGTGAGCTCATTGAGCGCCATCAGAACGCCGTCGTCGGCACCGTCGCCAAGATGCTCGGCAACGCCAGTGAGGCCGAAGACATTGCACAACAAGTCTTTCTGCGATTGTGGAAGTCCCGCGCTCGCTACCAACCAAGCGCCAAATTCACCACCTTTCTCTACACCATCACCCGCAATCTGGTCTTCAACGAGACTCGACGTAAATCTCGACGCAAAGAATCCTCACTCGATCAACGGAAGGACGAATACGAGCTCGAGCTCCCCACCAATCCCAACCAGCAGCCTGATAACGAGCATCTCAATGCCGAACTTCAGAGCGCTATCGACCAAGCCATCGAGGCTCTCCCCGAAAAACAACGCCTCGCTGTCGTCCTTCGTCGCTACCAAAACCTTCCCTACGAGGAAATCGCCGAAGTCCTCGACCTCACCGTCTCAGCAGTTAAATCTCAGCTTTTTCGCGCCCGAGGCACTCTCCGCGAGTCACTTGCAAGCTATTTGGACCAATAGACGGATTTTCATTTCGACCTTCCCCTGTTTGACCTTAAAAAGCCCCCGTGCTTCTCGCCTACGTCCACGATCTCGACCCCGTCCTCTTTTCGCTCTCTGAGACCCTCAAAGTGCGCTGGTACGGCCTCGCCTACCTCGCTGGATTCATCGCTGCTTGGTGGCTTCTCAAAAAAATGGCCGAGAAAGAACTTCTCCCTGTCGCCCCAGACAAAGTCTCAGACTTCGTAGCTTATGGGGCCTTTCTCGGGGTCTTCCTGGGAGGCCGCATTGGATACGTCCTTTTTTACATGCTTCCCACGGTCGACGGTCGCAGCCAAATCGCTGACGATCCCCTCACTATCATCAAAGTCTGGGACGGTGGGATGTCCTCCCACGGTGGCATCCTTGGATTAACCATCTTTGCTTGGTTCTACGCCCGCCGCACCAAAGTCTCTTGGGCCGCTTTGGGCGACGCCATCGTCTGCGTCGCCCCCTTGGGAGTTTTCTTTGGCAGAATGGCCAATTTTATCAACGGCGAGCTTTTTGGACACATCTCAAAAGGTAATCTCCCGTGGCTCGTCAAATTTCCAGGCGCCCTTTTTAACAACAAATGCCCCGAAGCCGCCGACTATCCCAACGCCATGCGTGTCGCCATCGAAACCTCTACTGGCGAACCCCGCCAAGCGCTCGAACAAGCTTTCAGCAGCCACATTGGTGGAGAGCAAGCCCTCGCCGCCGCTATCAGAGCGAGTGATGACGTCAAAGCTGCCGTCGAACCCTTCCTCCTCAATCGGCACCCTTCTCAAGTTTACGAAGGACTACTAGAAGGACTGCTCCTCTTCATCCTCCTCATAATCCTTCGGTTTCGCTGCCCCAAACTTCCCACGGGCTTACTCACCGGACTCTTCTTTCTACTCTACTCTCTCGGCCGAATTTTCGTGGAGCAATTCCGAGTTCCAGATTCCGCAATGATTGGTGCTCTTACCAAAGGCCAATTCTACTCTCTCTTCTTCATCGTGATCGGAGCAGCCTTCATTCTCTGGTCTCTAAAAGGACCCTTAGGCAGCAAGCCAATCCAGAAAGCTTCCTAGCGAGAAAACCAGGAGTCGAGAACCACTCCGGCATTTCGAATCTAGGAATGAGATACGCTTCCAGCACGGAACGCCAAAGAAAAAGCTGAGGGAGGCGTGTGAAACTCGCGAAAATGACCTTTCGATAGAGAATTCACCTAAAAAATCCAAATTATGACATTTATGACAAAAATCATTCGTGCATTTTGTAAAAAATAAACTTGAGACTTCTTAAACTTCAACTAAGACTAAGGGCGTTCATCACCCTTGCTACTCATGACAATCGCCCCAATTTCAGTTGAAAACAAATCCCCTCAAATCCCCTCCAAGTCCAGAGACGAGATGGAGCCCAGTCGACAAGCTCAGCCAATCACCTCTCCAGACCTGAGCTCGGTACTCTTGGAACTTGGCGAAGATCCGTCCATCAACATCATCACGATTCTCGAGTTTGGAGCCCAGTTTTTGAATTGCGCCCACCTCAACTATATTGAAAACGGCAACGAGCCAGACCCCGAATTAGAGTTAGAGGACTCAGAAGCCATTCAAGTTCCAATCTCCGGCACCACGAGGACTCTCAAACTCTACCGCCCTTTCGACGAACTCAACTCCGACAACCTCAGAATTTTCACTTCGCTCCTCATTCAACAGGAACGCCGACTCCGCGATATTCTTCGAATGCAGAGCCTCAAGGACTACACCAAAAAGCTCTTCGAAGCATGTCCAGATGGAATCGTCGTCTCAGATGAGAGCGGCGCGATCATTAATACCAATCGCGCCATGGTATCCATGACCCGCAGACCAGCCGAAAGCCTGATTGGTCTTAGGGTCAGTAACTTGACCTCCCGAGAAGGACGCTCTCTGGCCTTTCAGGCATTTCGTAAACTCAAGCAACAGTCCCGCACCCGATTCGACTGTCGAATGAACGTGGGAGCAGGAAGAACCATCCCCGTCTCCATCTGCTTCAGTGATTTTCGGTTTCAAGAGCAATCCCTTATTCTCGCCACCGTGCGCGACCTGAGCTACCTCGAAGAAGAGGTCAAGAAGTGCACCACATACGAGCAAAGTATGGCGCAATCGATTAAGAACGCGACCGACGGATTCGTGCGCTATGACCAATTTGGTCGTATCACCGAGGTGAATCCCCACGTCGAAAAACTCACCGGAGTTTACTCAACTCGCCTCATCGGCCGCCCCATCGACGACCTTCTCACAGACGAAAGCCTTCGAGCCTTCCGCCAGGCTGTTACGCGCCTCAATGAGAGTGGATACGCTTCCTTTAACTGCGCCGTAAACCATGCTGATGGCGCGGAGATACCCGCCCGCGGCACCCTTATGCAATTTGAAGTTGAAGGAGAACGCTACTGCCGCCTCATGCTACAGGCACAGCCGAAATCAGCCGGTTACGACCAAATATCGGAGCCAGCAGCGGCCATCTAAAACCAGATTGTTCTCGTCACCCCTGTCTTGACTCTTTCCCTAGGATTCAAGAGGCTCCCCTCCCGCCTACCCAGGCGAAATTTTCATGGATACCAGCCTCACTCGTAACTTCTCCATCATCGCGCACATCGATCACGGAAAGACCACCCTTTCCGATCGACTGCTGGAGTTCACCCAAACCGTTGCCGAGCGCGACTCCAAGGCTCAACTCCTCGACGCCATGGACTTGGAGCGCGAAAAAGGAATCACCATCAAATCCCACCCCGTCACCATGGCCTACACCGCCAAAGACGGAATTACCTACAAACTCAACCTCCTCGACACCCCCGGACACGTTGATTTTTCCTACGAAGTCTCTCGCAGCCTCGCCGCTTGCGAAGGCGCTATTCTTATTATCGACGCTGCCCAAGGCGTGGAAGCGCAGACCATGGCCAACGTCAACCTCGCCCTAGAGCAAGACCTTGCCATCGTCCCCGTCCTCAACAAGATCGACCTTCCCGCCGCTGACGTTGGTAAGTGTCGCCAGCAACTCGAGGACATCCTCGCCATCCCCGGCGAAACCGCCATCCCCGCCTCCGCCAAACAAGGCCTTGGTATCCAGGATATCCTCGAAGCAGTGATCGAGCTCGTCCCTCCTCCCGTTGACTCCGAAGATGGCATCCTACGCGCTTCTGTCTTCGATAGCCTCTACGACGCCTATCGGGGCGTCATCTCCTACGTGCGCGTCATGTCCGGCACCGTCAAAAAGGGCGACCGCATCAAGCTCTTCCACACTGAGAACCACTACGAGGTGAAGGAAACTGGCGTCTTCATCCCCGGCATGAAAAAGACCGACTGCCTCGTCGCTGGCGATGTGGGCTATCTCATCGCCAACATGAAGACCACCGCCGAAATCAAAATCGGCGATACCATCACCCTCAAGGCAAACCCCTGTCCCGAGCCTCTCCCCGGCTTCAAAGAGATTCGCCCCATGGTCTTCTCCGGCATCTACCCCATCGACACCTCCGACTACGAGGCCCTTCAAATCGCGATGGGCAAACTCCAGATCAACGACGCTGCTTTCACTTTCCAAAACGAAAGCTCGACCGCCCTTGGCTTCGGCTTCCGCTGCGGCTTCCTCGGCCTCCTCCACATGGAGATTATCCAAGAACGCCTCCGCCGCGAGTTCGACATGGACGTCATCTCCACCTACCCCTCCGTCATCTACGAAGTCACCAAGACCGACGGCGAAGAACTCATCATCGACAACCCCTCCTTCCTCCCCGAGCAGCAAGAAATCGAACAAATCCGCGAACCTATGGTGCGCATCTTCATCATGCTCCCCGGGGAGTACATCGGCGACGCCATGCAGCTCATCATGGAAAAGCGCGGCGAACTCGAAAACACCGAGACCATCGACGAATTCCGCGTCCTCCTCACCGCCGTCGTCCCCCTTGCCGACATCCTCGTTGACTTCAACGACCGACTCAAATCCATGACTCGCGGCTACGGCTCCATGGACTACGAACACGCCGGCTACCGCGCTGCTAACATGGTCAAGATGGACATGCTCATCGCCGCCGAACCCGTGGAAGCCTTCTCCACCATCGTCCACCGTGACAAGGCACAAGCCCGCGGCCGCGAACTTGCCGCCAAACTCAAAGAAGTCATCCCCACCCAAATGTTCACCGTCGCCATCCAAGCAGCGATCGGCGGCAACATCATCGCCCGCGAGACCATCAGCGCCATGCGCAAAAACGTGACCGCCAAATGCTACGGCGGAGATATCTCTCGAAAGCGAAAACTGTTAGAGAAGCAGAAAAAAGGCAAAGCCAAGATGAAAGCTTTCGGCAAAGTCAACATCCCCCAAGACGCCTTCATCAAGGTCTTAAAATCAGGCGACTGATTTCAAGACCTTAGCTTCGAAGGATCCCTCGCCAAGGCGGGGTCTTCAAATGCGGCGATTAGAAGCGTGGCTTTGCAAGCCACCCCACCAGCAGTTCGAGATCACAATGCCCACCGCCATCATCATCGCCGGACCGAATGGCGCGAGAAAAACCAGCAGCCACCATACTCTAGTGAAAATTCTAAGATCCCACTTTCGACTCCTGACTCTGCTGATACTCGCAGGCCTTCCCTTCCAAACGAACGCGGCCAAAAGGCCAAACGTCTTGTTCATTGCCGTCGATGACCTCAACGACTGGGCAGGTTATTTTGGCAACTCACAGGCCATTACGCCTCACATGGACCAATTGGCCAGCGAGGGCGTTTGGTTCTCCAAGGCCTACTGCCAGTATCCTGTATGCGGCCCTTCTCGAGCCAGTCTGATGAGCGGTCTCTATTACCACCAACTCAACTCCCCCAAACTGCAGGCCGAGGATGAATTTGTGGAGAAGACTGCCCAGTCTCTTGGGTCAGAACTCCTCCATGGCTATTTGAAGAAAATGGGCGGCTACAAGACCATGGCGGTCGGAAAAATTCTTCACAAACACCTCCCTAAAGAGAATCTCGACCTCTCCGGTGGACGCGGAAGCTGGGACTACCTCAGGGACAAGAAAACTGGGAAGAAAATCAAGCTCGAGTGGCCCTCTCAGAACACTCTGACCGATTGGGGTCCCTGGGAAAAACCCGAGGAAAGTATGAGCGACAGCCGAGCAGCAACTTGGGCCGTAGAACGCTTACAAGAACAACACGATAAACCTTTTATGTTAATGGTCGGATTTCTTCGCCCTCATGTTCCTTGGTATGTCCCTCAAAAATACTTTGACCTCTACGATCGCGAAGCCATCAAGCTACCGCCCTACCAAAAAGAAGACCTCGATGACGTGCCAGAAGCTGCATTGGCAACCATCAACGAAGGCTACCCCCGAACAGAGTGGGCCCTTGAGAACAACAGATGGAAAGACATCGCGCAAAGCTATCTTGCCAGTATCACTTTCGCCGACAGTAAAGTGGGGGAAGTTCTCAAGGCTCTCAAAGAAAGCCCCTACTCCGAAAACACCATCGTCATTCTTTGGTCCGATCATGGTTATCACATGGGCGAGAAAAACACCTTCCAAAAACACACCCTTTGGGAACGCTCGGGGCTCTCCCCCCTCATTATCAAGCTCCCGCCCAGCATGCAGGGCGAAAAATTCCGGGGTCAATGCGACAAAGTGGTAGGGCTGATCGACATCTACCCCACTCTGGTCGACCTCTGTAGTCTCCCAGCCAACACCAAGGTCGTCGGGCGCAGCCTCAAACCGCTCTTAGAAAACCCAAAGGCTGACTGGGATCACCCAACACTCACCTACCGAAAGGAGGGCGGAAAGGCGCTTCGTTATCAACACTACCGCTACATCGAGTATGGCGATGGCTCCATGGAGCTCTATGACCATGAAAAGGATCCCAACGAATGGAAGAACGTTGCTGAGGAGAGTGAGTATCAACCCGCTCTAGAAATGATGAAAAAGCTGCTCACTGAAAACCATATCCCACCCGCCAAAGCCCCCTAATGGTCGCCGTTTCAGCGAAGGCGCTGATTTAAAAAAGCTCTCAGCATCAATCAATCGTAAGTCCAGCCCCTCTTGGGTCGTAGAATCCGCGAACCAAGCCCCTCCGGAATCATCACCCTTTCTAAGTGACGTATTCCAGTGACTTGCAAAAACTCCTCTCACCCGCTTTAACACTCTCAACATGAAATTCGGAATCATCGGCGCCGGCATGATCGGCCACTTTCACGCCAAAGCTATCACCGCTATGACCGGCGGCACTCTCCACTCAGTCTTCGACCTCCATCAGGACCGAGCGGACAAGCTCGCCGAAGAGTATGGTGCCAAGGGCTTCTCCGACCTGGCGGAATTCCTCGCTGACCCCGAACTCGAAATCGTCACCGTCGGCACCCCTAGCGGAGCCCATCTCGACCCCACTCTCGCTGCCCTCAACGCCGGCAAGCATGCCATTGTCGAGAAACCTCTCGAAGTCACCACCGAGCGCTGCGACGAGCTCATCGCCGCCGCCGCCGCCAACGGAAAAACCCTCGCCGCCGTCCTCAACCGTCGCTTTCATCCCGGAATGGACGCCTTCAAGGCTGCCGTCGAAGCCGGACGCTTCGGAGTCCTCACCTCCGCCTCCGCCTACATCAAATGGTTTCGAGACCAAGCCTACTACGACTCCGCAGGTTGGCGCGGCACTTGGGCCCTCGATGGTGGTGGCGCCCTCATGAACCAATCCATTCACACCGTGGACGCCCTCCTCCACCTCGTCGGCCCGATCAAGTCCGTGCAAGCAAACACCGCCCTTCTCGCCCATGAACGCATCGAAGTAGAAGACCACTGCGTCGCTCTCATCGAATTCGAAAACGGTGCCCGCGGCGTCATCGAAGCCTCAACCGCCACTTGGTCTAAAGACGGACACCCTGCCCGCGTCCAACTGGCCGGCACCGAAGGCTCAGTATTCCTCGCCGACGAAGCGTTCGAAATCTGGGACTTCATGAAGGAAGAGCCCATCGACGCCGAAATCCTCTCCAAGCACATGAAAGGGCAAGAAGCCGGACTCGGAGCCAACGACCCCTCCGCCATCAACTTCTACCAACACCAACGCAACTTCGAAGAAGTCGTTCAAGCCATCGCCGAAGGCCGCGAACCCAGCACCTCCTCCGCCGAAGCCCGCAAATCTGTCGCCGTCATCCGCGCCATCTACGAAAGCGCCCAGAATGATGGCCAGAAGGTCTTTCTATAAAAATCACGCAACCCGTCGGTCTTCCTGCGGAAATCGACACCTCGCATCGTCAGCCCCAAAGGGATGAGAGAAAACAGACTAGGGCATCGCCCTGGGTAAGCTCGCAACGAAAGTTCCAAGCGAGCCAGCGGACTCCAAAGTTCTCGCACCTATCCGAAGCGCTCCTTCCCCCTTAGCAAAAAGCGCAAGCCCCCCCGCTACCAAACCTCCCATCTCTCAGACACTCTCTGGGTGAGATTCGCCTCAGGGAAGTCTGGACTCTGGACTCTGGATTCTGGACTCTCTTCCTGTGCGCATCCTCCTTCTTCTCCTTACCGCCCTTCTCGGAGCGTGCACCTCCGTCCCCAAGGCCCCACGCCTCCCGCACGAAACCGGCTATCTCACCCAAAAGACCACCCGCCAACTCGTCGAGCATTGGGCGGGCAACAACTACCCCGCCACCGTGGCTGGACGCCCCATTCGTCTCGTCGACGAACACGAGGAACTCCAAACCATCGCCGACCTCACACCTGCTGAACAATTTTCCAAGGACGACAAAGACCCCAACCATTTGGGAACCTTGGCTATGGTTCATACTGGCACAGACCAGCCACTTAAAGAAATCACTGCGCGTGCTTGGCAGTTCACCAGCCAACCCGCCACCATCGTCGCTCGCTCCGAACAAGACGGTAGCCTCAAACTCACCGCCCTCGATTTTCGCGAAAACGACCGCCTCAACGGACTCCCTCTCGCCAGCAACTATCGCCTTCCCTTCGACTACGTTCAAAAGCAAGAGGACAATCCCATCGTCCGCTTTCTGGCCCTCATTGACCCTACGGGTTGGTCCGACAGAAGAGGCTTCTATCTCGCTACCGAATACGACCCAGAAAAGATTCCCCTCATCTTCGTGCACGGCTTGATGTCCACACCCGTCGACTTTGAACGCCTCGCTTCCACCATCGCCAGCAAACCCGACCTCTGGGACCGCTATCAGTTTTGGTACTACTTCTACCCCACTGGCGACCCCTGGGTTCTCGCCGCTGCTAATTTTCGCGAGGACTTTCGCACTCTCACCAAGACCCTCGATCCCAAAAGAATCCATCATCCCCTCCGCAAAGAAACCACCATCATCGCCCACTCCATGGGCGGGCTCATCAGCCGACTCTCTCTCTCCGAACAACCCGAAAAACTCTACAACCAGTATTTCAACCGCCCCCTCGACGACATCCGACTCCTGCCCTATCAAAAGAAACGCCTTCGCGAACAACTCCTCTTCGAGCCCCTCGCCGAGCCCTCCAAGGTCATCTTCCTAGCGACTCCTCACAAGGGGGCCCGTCTCGCCGGAGGCCCTCTGCTTTGGCTCGCTCGAACCCTCGTGAAAGCCCCCGCGCGAGTCCTTGGCACCACCCTCAGCACCGCTCAAAACCTCGCCTTCGCCGAACCCGGCCTCCTCACACAACAAGGAGCAGCCCTGCTAGCCGGCAACGAAGTCTCTGTCTCTGAGCTCAACCCTCACTCTGGTGCCCTCAAGGCCCTCAACGAAATGCCTATCCGCCAAGGAGTCGAGCTCCACAATATTGTCGCCACCGTCACCGGAGGGCAGCGCGGCCTCGGTGACTGGGTCGTCCCCTATACCTCAGCCAGTCTGGACCAAGCCGACACTCAAACCATCGTCCGCAGCGGCCATTGGCTCCTCCGCGACCCTGAAACCGCCGAGGTCGTCATCGAACTATTGCGCAAATAGCACCTCCTCATAACACAAAGTAGGCCAAGCTACCGATAGACAGAACCGCTTCCATTCGTTTCTATAGTCTCAATGAAGCTCCTTCTTCTCTCACTCGTTATCCCAACCCTCGCCTTTTCGGCTGAGAAACCAAACATCATCTACATCCTCGCCGACGACCTCGGCTACGGTGATCTCTCCTGCTATGGACAGGAAAAATTCGAGACGCCTCACATCGACAGACTTGCCACCGAGGGGATGAAGTTCACCAACCACTACTCAGGTAACACCGTCTGCTCCCCCTCCCGCGCCGTCCTAATGACGGGTATCGAATCAGGTCAGCTCTACCTCCGCGGCAATGTCCCCGGCGAAGACCAAGCTGCCCTCCCCGAAGAACTCACGGTCCTCCCCGAAGTCTTCAAGGCCGCCGGCTATCGCACAGGAGCCTTTGGAAAATGGGGACTAGGGGTCACTAACAAGACTGGAAAACAAAGCCCTCACACCCACGGTTTCGACGAATTCTGTGGCTGGAAGAGCCAACTCATCGCTCACACCTACTACCCCACCAGCTACGTCCACAACGGCAAAGAAATCCCGCTCGACAGCAAGACCTACCTTAACCCCATCGTCATGGAGGCCGCTCGCGATTTCATTTCTAACAGCACCAAATCCGATGCCCCCTTCTTCTGCTATATTCCCACTGCCATCCCCCATGCAGCCATGCACGCACCTAAAGAACTACATGAAAAGTGGCGTAGAGTCTTCCCTCAATTCGACAACAAGATCGGCCGCTATGGAGCCGGTGAATTCGACGAAACCCCCGACGTCATCAATCCCATCGCCGGATTCGCCGCCATGATGGAGCACCTTGACGATGAAGTTGGAGCCATCATGACCCTGCTCGAAGAGCTCGACATCGACGACAACACCCTCGTGATGTTCGCTAGCGACAACGGCGCCCACAAAGAAGGCGGTCATGATCCCGATTTCTTCAACTCCACCGGCGGACTTCGTGGCCACAAACGCGACATGCATGAAGGCGGCATCAAGTCCCCCATGCTCGCTCGCTGGCCCGGAAAAATTGAAGCAGGCAGCAGCACCCATCACCTCAGCGGCTTTCACGACCTCCTCCCCACCTTCTCTCAGATCCTCGCTCAACCCATCCCCGAGCAAAACACAGGCCTCTCCTTCCTCCCCACCCTTACCAAAGACGGCGAACAGGAAGAACACGAGTATCTTTATATCGAGTTCACCACCGGCGGAAAGCAAGCCCTTCATTCCCAAGCACTTCGCTTCGGAAAATGGAAAGCCTACAAAAAAGCCAAAGGAGGAAGCCTCGAACTCTTCAATCTTGAGGCCGACCCGTTCGAAAAAAACAACCTCGCAGGAAAAGAGGAACACCAAAAAACTCTCGCCAAGGCCAAATCCTACCTCAAGGCGGCATCCCATCCCATCAAGTAAGCGGAGCCGAGGCGGCGGCAACAGGAGGGTCGACTTCAGTCGTCCACAACTAGTCCGGTTCCCCAACTGATGCTTTACCTCAACGCTCGACGCCTGAAGTCGAAGCTCCTCAACATCAACTCCGTATTCTCACTCCCCAAACCTGACAGAGCCAAAAAAGAAAGGCCTGCCGCACGATGCGACAGGCCTCTCAAAATTAATCGAATCGAAACTGCTAGAATGGCAATGCTTCGAGCTTCTTGGTGCTCTTCACCTTCATTCCAAACTCCTTGATAGCAGAAGCAACAAGCTTCTCATCAAGTTCGGTTTCCTCTGAGAAGTGGAGCGCGATGTTGTTATTCACAAACGCACCGGAAACTCCGTCCAATTTTTCCAAGGCCACACGGGCCTTTTCATTTTTGATTGCTCATGTAGCGCCGCTCACCACGAGCTCATAGGCCGCTACAGGGCGAGTAATCTGGGTCTTCTCCATGGAAACGAACTCCATCTTCTTTCCTTTGATGGCGGCTTTCACCTTCGCTTCATCTAGAGCTGCGCCGTCATCCATGATGACTGTGGCACGGAGACCGGAGAGAATGACGGTTTTGACACCTTCCTGACTTTTCAAGGCCGAACTGACCTTTCCTGCAGCGCCTCACCCGCCGCCAGAAGCAGCGACCACGTAGGCCGCTACTGAACCTTCTGCTGATGCCTCTGTTGCAGCCTTTTTCTCACCATGATGGTCAGCAAAAACAGGCGCAACGAAGAGACCGCTAGCAGCCATCATCGTAAATACGAATTTTAGTTTCATTGTAGTTTGTTCATCTAAGAACAGTCAAAACCTACCACATCAGTCAGTTGCCGCAACTATTCCAGAGAATTGAACACAGATCGGTCACCGAAAGGGCTTTCCCAAAAGCCCAAACAAGGCAACAAAAAGAACGCAACCAACTTAAAACAAAATAATTACATGAAAAACAACTCCTGAGGATTTACTGGGAAACTTTCTACTCTCCCTGATGGCTAAAACCCCGCGCCAATAAGACTCACACTCGTTATTGCTCGCATTTCTACTCTCATTTCTGGTTTCCTCCTCAGCGTGTCCCCTGACGACTTCGCCAACTTCGCCATCGCCTTCAAATCCATCCTTTTTGAAGGAGCACCCTTTATCCTGCTTGGGACCCTTCTCTCGGGCTTTCTCGGGGTCTACCTCCCCGCCGGAGCGATGGAAAAGATGCTCCCTAAGAACAAGACAGCCGCCGTTCTTGTCTCCGGCCTCCTCGGCTTAATTCTCCCCGTTTGCGAGTGCGCCGTCGTCCCCGTCATTCGTCGTCTCGTCGCCAAAGGCCTCCCTGTGAGCTGCGCCTTCGCCTATATGCTGGCCGCGCCCATCGTGAACCCCATCACCATCTTCTCGACCTGGAATGCCTTCCCCGACTTCGAGACCTGGTCCGAGCGTGCCGAGTTCTTCACCTTCTCCCGCGTCCTCCTCGGCTACCTCGCCGCCATCCTTGTCGGTCTCATTGTCCTCCGCATTCCCATGGACAAAATCCTCAAGCCTAAAGTACTGCCCGCGGACACCAAGAAGGAGAAAGAACACCCTCACCACGACTGCGACCACAAAGACTGCGACCATGACCATCATCACGAGCACGACGATCATCACCACGGCAGCGAGGGACAGAACCGTGTCGTCCTCTCCATGCGCGCGGCCCTCAAGGATTTCACCGACGTAGGTGTATACTTCACCATTGGCGTCATCATCACCGCCCTCTTCAACGTCGGCATCGCCCCCGGAGCCGAATGGCTCGAATCCATGGAAGGCTCCGCCCTCGGGCAAACCGCCGCCTTCATGGCGCTCGCCTTCTTGCTCAGCCTCTGCAGCACTTCTGATGCCTTCATCGCTGCGACTTTAGCCCCACCCGCCGCCGCGCGCACCGCAGCCCGCCTCGCCTTCCTCGTCTTTGGCCCCATGATGGACGTCAAGCTCCTCTTTCTCTACTCCACCATCATGAAACCCAAGTTCATCGCCTGGTTAGCGATTGGACTCTTCGTCTTCGTCGGACTCACCGCCGTTGGCTGGACCGCCGCCATGGGCCAATAAATAATTGGGACTCTCCCGCCTCAAGGCTGCTTCACAAAGCCGCCAGCAACATGCCCCCAATTAAACTCCCTGCCACCAAATCGAAAAAGAGGTGCATCGGAAACCATCGCGACCTTGGCTTCTCAAGAGGCTTTCCGAAGAACTTCCTCCCACCTAAAGCCCCAAAAACCGCCACAAACCCAATCACCGCATCCCACATCAGCAGCCCTCCACCCAAGGCCACGATAAACAAAGTCAACCGCGGTCGCCACCAAGCCAAAGCCGCGCTCAACCCCATCACCAGCCACCAAGGCTTCCAACCCCGGACTTCCGGTCCTCCCTCCCAGAGCGCCTTCATATTCTTTCGCTTAGTTTCGTAACGACTCCCCGAAACCACCCTCTCTTCCGACACTTCCCCTAAGAACCCTTCCACGGCTTTCGCCGCAGACTCCATTCCCTCTCCACCCGCGGGGAAAAAATGAGACCCCGCGAGAATTTCCAGCCGACTCTGCCCAAGAAGCTCATGATGCTCCTCCGCAGCCCAAGCCGGTACTAAGGGATCGTCCTTTCCATGAACGATCAGCACCGGTTGCTTCAAAGACTTCATAATCCCTCGTAAAGGCCGTTGGTCCGCATCCGCAAAATCCTTCACAAACGACCGCCGAAACCAACGCGGTCCTGCCAACCCAAAATGCGGAATCACTTCCGGCAAAGCAACCAGCGCCCCCCACAAAGCCTTATACTTGAGATGCTCGACCCAATAACTGCCACTGCCTTCACCCTCCTGAATCCCAATCGCTCCCAACAAACCCACACTTCGCACTCGCTCGGGTCTCCGAGACGCCATCTCCAAAACCACCCCGCCTCCATACGACCATCCCATCACATCCGCCGTCTCAATCCCAAGCTCATCCATGAGCACAAAGGTGGAAGACGCATCCGCTAAAAAAGAAAGATCCTTGGCACTCTTTGACGAACGACCGAAGCCCAGCCGATCAGGCGCAATCACCCAACGCTCCTTTGCCAACTCAATCGCGAACTCCTCAAAGTCACCGCCCCCACCCCCACTGGGGCTGCCATGGGAAAGAATCAACGGCACCCCTTCCCGCTCACCCCACTCATGATAAGCTAGCACTCCATCCGGAGTCTCAACCGAAGTTTCACTTTCCACCGAATCATTCTCCCCCCGCAACCCGAGGTAGAGTTGAGAAGCCCCAAGCGCTGCGAGATAGCCAAGAAGCAATCTCTTCCAATTTCGTTTCAAAAAAACCTGCTCGCCGTTTCCCACAGTGATAGCTTCCCTCCACTTCCCGTAAAAAACAAGTCACCCCACAGCACCTGACCAAAATTCGCTCTCCACTCCCCCATCCTCTCAGGTTAGAGTCCCCTCATCGACCCAGCCGAACTCAAATCCCTTCTCACCGAAAAGTCCCGCGAACTCGGTTTCGCAGACCTCCGAGTCGCACCCGCTCTTCGCGCCCCCCACGCCGATGCCTACCAGGATTGGATCAAGGACGGCAAGCACGGCGACATGACTTGGCTGGAGCGCGACCCCGAGCGCCGCTCCGACCCGCGCATCGTCCTCCCCGGCTGTCAGTCCGTCGTCGTGATGGCCTTCAACTACCACACCGGGCCACACCCGCCCGCCAACTACCGCATCGCATCCTACTCTTGGAACCGCGATTACCACGACATCATCACTCCCCGTCTCCGCGAACTCAACACCTTCCTCGAACAACACGGTGGAACCCAACGCTACTACACCGACACCGGCCCCGTCCTCGAACGCGACTTCGCCAACGAAGCAGGCCTCGGCTGGAACGGAAAATCCACCGTCCAAATCCATCGGGGCCTCGGCACCTGGTTCTTCCTCGCCGACCTCCTCACCACCCTCTCCCTCCCCATCGACAAGCCCGAGAACGACCACTGCGGCAAATGCACCGCCTGCATCGACGCCTGCCCTACCCAAGCCATCACTTCCCCCCACTCCATGGATGCGCGACGCTGCATCTCCTACCTCACAATCGAGCACAAAGGCCCCATCCCCCTCGAACTCCGCCCCATGATGGGCGACCGCATCTACGGCTGCGACGACTGCCTCACCATCTGCCCTTGGAACCGCTTCGCAAAAGTCTCTCAAGAAACCCAGCTCCACGCCCGAGAGACCATTTTCGACCACAGCCTGCGCGACTTCCTCGCTCTCAGCGACCTCGAATTCCGCAGCCTCTTCAGCAAATCCCCCATCAAGCGCTCCAAACGCCCCCGCTTCCTCCGCAACGTCTGCGTCGCCCTTGGCAACACCGGCACCACCGACGACCTCCCCGCCCTTCGACAAGCCACCCAAGACCCCGACGAACTCATCTCCGAACACGCCGAGTGGGCTATCGAACAAATCGGACAGCGAGAACACGCTCCTTAATTCCCCAACTCCACCTCCTGCTTCCGCAGGCTCACAAAGTCCATCACCAGCTTCCCGACTACAATCAGCGCCAGTACCGGCCATGCCCCCTCGAAGGCCATTGCCAACCCCGCCCCAAAGACAATCGCAATATGGAGCGCAATGATATTCTTGTAAGGCTCGAACATCAGCTTCTGAACCTGCGCCTCCTTCCACTTACCTGAGAAAATAAAGTCCTGAAAAAAGCCCAGCCCCCGCATCGCAAAAAGCGACGCCACTGACCAAAGGCTCGCCACCGGAAGAGACTCCCAAGCCTGCAGCGCCACTAGGTAGAGCATCTGCAAAAACACCAAAGGACCCAAGAACACCTTCAAGTTCTTCATATCGAGAACCTCCATCGCTCCTCCGGTTTCTCCTGCATCCGTTAACTCCAGCACAAACACCCCGTGCCCTGCGCAAAAACCTCCGTAGTGCATCGCAAAAAAGAGCATCGTAAAGATGACTCCCGGCGCCGCGAAGGGACCTCCCATTTTCATCTTTAGGCCTCCCACTGCCGCCATCTTCATCAACTGCCAAAAGCCGATCACCAAGTTCTCGAACCAATAGATTAACACCACCTCACGCGCATTCCAGCCCCAGAAGAAGACCCCCAACAAAGGAGCCACCGCCGCTGCTATCGCAAAGAAGTATTGAAACCAACGCCAGTTCATTCCCCGCTTAGGTTAGTGCCCAATTCGTTCCCGACAACGCCTATTTAAGGCAAACAAATTCGTGAATCTGGCCCCATTTCATGTTTAAACCGCCGCGTAATGCTCGACATCAAGCTCCTTCGCGAACAACCAGACTTCGTCAAAGACCGCGTCCGCACCCGTGGAGGCGACCCACACACCCTTGTGGACAAGGTTCTCGCCTACGACGAAACCCGCCGCAAAGCCGAAACCGACAAGCAGGGTTTCCAGTCCGAGCGCAAAACCCTTTCCAAGCAAATCGGAGCCCTCATGGGTCAAGGCAAAGCCGACGAAGCCGAAGCCATCAAAGAGCAAGTCCGCATCATTGGCGACAAAATCAGCGTCCTCGACGAGCAATCCAACGAGGCCGAAGAACATCAGATGGCCCTCCTCCTCTCCATTCCCAACCTTCCTCATGAAGGCTGCCCCATCGGCGAAGACGAAGACGCCAATCCCGTCCTCCGCGAATGGGGAGAGAAAAAGGAGATCGCAGATGCCAAGGATCACGTGGAACTCGCAGAGGGACTTGGAATCATTTCCTTTGAAGACGCCGTGCGTATCGCCGGCAGCGGTTTTGCGGTCTATCGTGGCCAAGGAGCCAAGCTTCAACGGGCCCTCATTCAGTATCTGTTAGACCTTCAAACTGAGACCAACGGTTACGAGGAAGTCAACGTCCCTCACCTCATCAATCGTGAGTGCATGTTCGGCACCGGACAGTTGCCAAAATTCGAAGACGACATGTATGGCCTCAACGACGGTCAAACCTTCCTCGCGCCCACTGCCGAGGTCCCCGTCACCAACCTCTATCGCGACACCATTTTGGCCGAGGACCAGCTCCCAGTCAAAATGACCGCCCACACCCCCTGCTTCCGCCGCGAAGCTGGTTCTGCAGGTCGCGACAACAAAGGCATCATCCGTATGCACCAGTTCGACAAAATCGAACTCGTGCAGTTGGCTCATCCCGAAAAGTCTGCCGCAGTGTTAGAAGAGCTGACCGGCCATGCCGAAAGCGCTCTTCAATCTCTCGGTCTTCACTACCGCGTTATCGAACTCTGCACCGGCGACGTCGGATTCAGTGCCTGCCAAACCTACGACATCGAGGTTTGGGCTCCAGGCCACGGAAAATATCTCGAAGTCTCGAGCTGCTCAAACTTTGGCGACTACCAAGCACGCCGCATGAAGCTGCGCTATAAAGATGCCGACGGGAAAAACAACTTCTGCCACACTCTCAATGGTTCCGGAACAGCCCTTCCCCGTTTGATGGTCGCTCTCATCGAGCAATATCAAAATGCTGACGGCACCATCACCGTGCCCGAACCCCTGCAGAAATACTTCGGCAGCGACACCATCGCCTAAACGAACGTCACTGCGAGCGTCACTAGGAGCGCCGGTCTTTGACCAGCCCCACTGGTCCGTTTCTTCGCTCCGTTTCGTCGCCCTCTTTCGTTGAACCCGGTCAAAGACTAGCGCTCCCAGTCCTACCGAAAAAAGCCCAGCCTCCCAAAAGAGACCAGGCTTAGAAATCAGGTAAACGGTTCACTTCTCGTTTCTACCAAGGACGTCGCACTGAAACATATCCCCCGCGAGCGGGCTGGTAGCAAACCCCGTTAGAAACATAGAAGGTCACCCCACGAAACGAAACGCGCTTGGAGTTGCGAGGCAACCGAGCAACAGGTCTTACAGAGCGGGAATTATAAGTTCGCCCGTAGCCCTTTGAGTGACCTCGAGAGTAGCTTTGCACCTTCCCTTTCTTCTGCGTCTGCACCAAAGGTGCTTGGCTCCGAGAATTACGCGAGTCACTTTTTCTTGAGTCATTGGGACGAGCTTGAGCTCCTACAGCGAGGATTCCAGAGAGGATGATTCCGATAATAGTTTTGTTTTTGTTCATAGTATTATTGCCTTATCAGCACCCCATTTAACGAACGTTTTTCCGAAGAGTCGCAATTTTTTTAACACTCTTTTATTCAATCTAATTGCGAATTTTTTCCTCACAATTTTTGAATAAAACCAAGTGCGCTTTAGTGCATAACAATCCCCTGAACAAAAGGACAACCAACCGCATCTACTCCACCGTCAAGCCCACTGGACAATGGTCCGAACCTAACACTTCATTGTAGATAACAGGCTCTTTCGTCTTCTCAACGAATTTGCCACTCACATTAAAGTAATCCAAACGCCAGCCCACATTCCGCGAACGAGCCCCTCCCCGATACGACCACCAAGAATACGCCCCTTCCACCCCCGGATTTTCCACTCGAAAACTATCCACAAACCCCGCCTCGATCATGGCATCAAACCCCGCCCTCTCTTCATCACTAAACCCCGCGCTCTTATGATTCGAACTCGGACGCGCCAAATCAATTTCAGTATGAGCCACATTCAAGTCTCCACAAAAAATCACCGGCTTCCTCGTCTCTAATTCCTTACAAAAATCCAAAAAGGCCGCGTCCCACACTTGCCGATAAGGAAGCCGCAGCAGCCCGTCTTTAGAGTTCGGCGTATAAACCGTCACTAGGTAAAACCCTTCATACTCCGCCGTCAAAACACGCCCCTCGGTATCATGCTCCGCAATCCCCAATCCATGGGTAACCGAAATCGGCTCCGTCTTCGTGAAAATCGCAGTCCCCGAGTAACCCGCCTTCTCGGCACTATTCCAATAGGAACGATACCCTCCAAACTCTAGCGGCAACTCCACCTGCTCCTCACGCGCCTTCGTCTCTTGCAAACAAAGCACATCCGGATTCTCTGCAGCCAAAAAATCAGCCAACCCCTTCTTCAGGCAGGCACGAACTCCATTCACATTCCAAGAAATCAGTTTCATACCGCTCAGTCTAGCCAGTGAGAAACTGAGGCAAGCCTACAAGCTGTCCCGCCTCCGCAATTTTCTTGCGGAAGATAAGGCTGCGCGGTTTCGTAGAGATAAGATGCCCAGCGCCAATCGCCGTCAATTTCTCACCACCTCTCTCGGTTCCAGCTTAGGTCTCGCCGCTCTCTCCTCAGGACAAGAGGAGACCAAAGGCACCACTCCTACCTCACCGCTCATTCACGGAGCACCCCACATTTACAAGTTTCAGATCGGCGATGCCGAAGCCTGGTCCATCTCCGATGCCTTTTTCTTCATCGGCAAAGGGATCGGCTTGATGTGGCCCGAAGAAGACCGTCCCGAGATGGAGAAGCTCGTGCAATCAGAAGGCCGTAA
Organism: Roseibacillus sp.; assembly: GCA_051251855.1. GTDB lineage: Bacteria > Verrucomicrobiota > Verrucomicrobiia > Verrucomicrobiales > Akkermansiaceae > Roseibacillus. The sequence goes on along the minus strand of JBPOGI010000002.1, from coordinate 704,166 downwards.
ACTCAACGAGGCTCTCCCTCTCTACGCCAACATCCTCGTCGTGCGCACCGACAAGGAAACCGTCATCTTCGACGCTGGCTTTGGGGGAGAAGAAAATGATCGCATGGGCTGGCTCACGAGTGGTCTCGCCCTCGCCGGCATCCCCACCGACTCGGTCACCGCGGCCTTCCTGAGCCACTCCCACAGTGACCACCTCAACGGATTCGCACGCGACAACAAAGCAGTCTTCCCCAACGCCGAGCTTCACCTCTTAAGATCGGAACTCGATTTCTGGCGCTCTCCCGAACCTGATTTCTCCGAAACCAAGCGAAATAGAAATAATCTTCCGAACATGATCAAAACGGTTCGAAAGCACTTCGACATCCTCGAAAGCGTTCTCAAGCCCCATCCTCAAGAGAAGACCACCCTTCTCGACGGCCTCGTCACTATCGAACCTGCTCCCGGTCACTCCGCAGGTCACGCCGCCTTTCGCATCAAGTCTGGCGACGAAGAGTTCCTTCACCTCATGGACCTCGCCCATCATGATCTCCTCATGTTTGCGGATCCTAACTGGACCATCGCCTTCGATCATCATCCCAAGCAAGCCGTCGATACCCGCAAAGTCTTCTGGGCCGAGGCCGCCGAGAAAGGCACCCGCTGCTACGGCTTCCACCTCCCCTTCCCAGGCATCGGCTACATCGTCAAATCCGGCAACGGCTACCGCTGGGCCCCCGAACCCTACCGCTGGTAGAACGGGAGCGTGGCTTTTCAAGCCGCAGAGCTGGACCGTCGAACTGGACCGTCGAACTGGTCCGTCGAGCTGGTCCGTCGAACTGGTCCGTCGAACTGGTCCGTCGAGCTGGTCCGTAGTGACGGTCCGTTGAGGCGGCTTAAAAAGCCACGCTCCTATATGAAAAAAGCCGCCACCCACGAAGGGTAGCGGCCTTTCAAAAAGTAACATCCAGCGATTAACGCTTGGAGAATTGGAAGCGCTTACGAGCACCGGGCTGACCCGCTTTCTTACGCTCTTTCGCACGTGGGTCACGACGAAGAAGACCCGCAGCCTTCAACGCAGGACGAAGCTCAGCGTCAACTTGGAGAAGGGAACGCGCAATCGCGAGCTTCACTGCACCAGCTTGACCGTGGAGACCACCACCCTTGGTAGTGACGCGCACATCAAACTTGTTCATCAAACTTGCGACCTGGAAAGGCTCAAGCACGAGACCTTGCAGAGGAAGAGTTGCGAAATACTCCTCGAACCCACGTCCGTTGATTTCGATTTTGCCGGAACCTTCAGTGAGGTAGACACGAGCGACAGCCGTCTTGCGGCGGCCTGTTGCAGTAAATTCAGTAGCAGTTGCCATCAGATTAAATAGTAAAAGTGTTTAAGAAAGGGAGGGTTACTTGACTTCGTAAGGAACAGGATTCTGAGCTTCGTGTGGATGCTCAGGTCCGACACAAACCTTCAACTTTTTGATGATCTGACGGCCCAACTTGTTGTGAGGAACCATTCCCCATACCGCGCGCTCAAGGAGCAACTCGGGACGACGCTCACGCACTTTGCGAGGAGTCTCTACCTTCTGATTACCGACGAAACCGGTGTAGCGAGTGTAAATCTTCTGCCACTCTTTGTTTCCAGTGAAACGGGCTTTCTCAGCATTGATGATGACAACGTGGTCGCCGCAATCAACGTGAGGTGTAAAAATTGTCTTATGCTTACCGCGCAAAAGAGTGGCGGCTTCGACAGCGACATCGCCGAGAACTTTGTCGGTTGCATCAATGAGATGCCACGCGCGCTCGATCTCGTCAGCCTTGGCTGCGAATGTCTTTGGTGAATTAGTATATGTACTCATAATTATGGGAGCAGAGGCTCTTAGACCATTTTCAGCCTGTGCCATCACGGCGCAGGCGGGCGCGGAAGCTAGGAATTCCCCCTCCCCCTGTCAATCTCAATCGAGAAAGGTTTTTCGGGGCATTTTCACCTATTTGATGGGCCTCAGACACGATTTCCTCACCACAAGGAACGCCAAGCACGCTAAGCTTTGCAAATCACGGGAAAAATCCTCTTCGACTTATAGTCTTTGCGTCCTCTGCGCTAAACCTCATTTTCAGTCCCCAAGAAGCCAAAAAATGTCTCTCTGCCCCAATCCTTTCTCGGCATGGCCCCCGCATTGCTTTTGACTTCTCTTAGATGAAGCCCGTTACCATGCGCCGCACGCGCCTACTCGCCACCCTTGGCCCTGCCTCCGATAGCGACGAAACCATTAAAGCACTCATTGATGCTGGCGCAGATTGCTTCCGCATCAATATGTCCCACGCCAAGCATGAAGTCGCGCGAGACACTGTCCGTCGCATCCGTCGCATCGCTGTCGGTTGCGAGTACCCTGTCGGCATCCTTTTTGACCTCACTGGCCCTTCTATCCGCACCGGAACTCTGGACGAACCTTATCAGCTGAAAGAAAACGATCGTGTCGAGTTTCGAATCGAAGAAGCCGAGCCCACCCTCCCCATTTCCACCACCGTCAACTACGGCGGCCTCCTCAACGACGTCAAAGTGGGCAACAAACTCATCGTCGATAACGGCACCCTTCTCATGGAAGTCGAGTCCATCGCTGAAGATCATCTCGTCGCGGTCAATCACACCCCCGGCGAACTCGGCTCCAGACGACACATCAACTTGCCCGGAACTCGTCTCAACCTCCCTGCTCTTACCGAAAAAGATCGCGAAGACCTCGACCTTGCCGTCGAGTGCCAAGCTGACTTCGTGGCCGGTTCTTTCGTGCGTGATGCTGGCCATGTCCGTGAACTCAAAGCCGAAATCGAGCGCCTCGGGGGACATGCTCAAGTAATCTCTAAGCTCGAAGATCAGGAAGCGATGCGCAACCTCGACTCCATCATCGAAGCCTCCGACGTCATCATGGTCGCCCGCGGCGATCTGGGCATCGAGGTTCACATCGAAGAGCTTCCCATTCTTCAGCGAAAAATCGTCAAGCGCTGCCTCGAAAAAGGCAAACGCGTCATCGTCGCCACCCACATGCTGGAGTCGATGATCTCCAACCCTACTCCCACCCGAGCAGAAGTCACCGACGTCGCAAACGCCGTCTTCGAAGAAGCAGACGCCCTCATGGTCTCAGGCGAAACCTCCATCGGTAAATACCCCGTGGCGTGCCTCGAAGTCCTCAACCGCGTCGCCCGTCGTATCGAACGCTCAGGCGGCTTAGGCTTTGCCGAAAAATCTACCCTCCAAACAGACAAACAAAAAACTATTCGCTCCGCCGTCCAGCTTGCCGACTCCATGCCTGGCGCAGTGATGGCAGTCTTCACTCGCTCTGGAGCCACTGCTCACCACACCGCGCTCATGCGACCACGCTCCCCCATTTTTGCATTCACTCCCGATGAACAAGTCCGTCGCTTTCTTACCCTTTCGCGAGGCGTGCGCTCCTTCGCCATCGACTTCGAAACCACCCCTCGGCTCACCATCGCCAAGGGAATCGAGGTTCTTCGGCAAGAGCGCAACATGGAGCCCGGCACCCCCGTCATCGTCGTCTCCGACACTCTCCAAGACGACAGACCCGTCAACACCATCCTGTTAGAGCACGCCTAAACTCTAAACTGGAGCGGCGGCCTTTATTGCCGCCTGTATCTCCGGTCAGGAAACTCAATAGATCGCCTTCTTCCTTGCGCGTGGATTAGGGGAAAAAAGTGAAGCCAGAGCCCTCTTCTCATCAAAAAGAGGGCAGCAATAAAAGCCGCCCCTCCAGTCGGTCCTACTCATTCCAGTAACTCTCACCCTCAAAACCTTCCGGCTCCTCTCCCAGCACAAAGAACGCCGTCGCCCAAGCATCCGCTTCCGCGCACGTCGGCATCACCACCGTCACCGAACGGAACTCACCCCCCACCGTCTCACCCGTTCGACCATCCTTGAGATGGTCCGGCTGATGATAATTTCCACTCGTCGCTAAAGCCTCATCACGCAAGCTCACCGTGCGAACTACCTTCGAACCGAGTGGCTCAGGCTCTTCTATCTTCACTTCCCAGCCCTCTTTTCCTGGACCATTTCCTCGCGCCACCACTTCCCCACCCAACTCGAACACAAAGTTATCGACCCCTTTTTCCTGAAGCAACTCCCCCACCCGATCAACGGCCCAGCCTTTCGCCACGCCGCCCAGATCGAGACCACCATTCCAGGAAATATCAAAGGAGCCTTCACTCTCTTTTTTGACCGCCTTGCAAAGCTCTAACAATTCCCTCATCTCGCAAGAGGCCTCCCCCTCGCCCCGTTCTAACCGTGAGACTTCACTACCCTCACTCCAATTCGAAAACCGTTCTTCCTGCCCCTTCAAAAGCACCTCAATTTCAGAGTTGAATTGAAACGCTTCGGCATCCTCCGAGCGAATCGCCAGCATCCAAGTCGTGCCCATCGCCTGACCAGCCGTCGCGGAGAAAACCAGCGACTCTGATTCCTCCTGACAACTCGCCAAAAGAAACAAAAGAGCTGCTGACACCGCTACAAAGGACTTCCCAAGAATCATCATCCCATCCTCCCCACGAACAAAACGACGACCCAACAAATCACAGCCAACCCTCCCGCCACCCAGTCTCGTTGATTCAACCGACTCCGACTCGCCGCCAAGTGATCGAGCAAATACCCCGTGGGACAACCGTATTTACAATAAGCCTTCGGAATAAACAACGACGCCACCAACCCCACCGAAAAAATCACCACCGGCACCAGCGCATAAATTCCCACACTCCAAACATCGAACGGCTCCACCGAAGAAAAATCAAAACGCAGTCCTCCCGCCGCGAGCAGGAAAACCGCTATCAAGGTCACCACTGGAACCATCTTCAACCGCTTGTGCCACCGAGAACTCGGAACCCACCGCCACTTAGTCAATCGAAAGAGAATCCCCTGCGCCGCCCCATGCGCACACAGCTTCGCACAATAAGTATTCTTCCCCGTCGCCACCGGAATCATCAACGCCACCGCCGCCAACAAAACCAATCCCGGAAAATTCGACCAAGGCAACTCACCCCGACTCCAGCCCACCAAGCTCCCCATCCCCACCATCACACCCAACCAAATTCCACCCACCAAAATCGCCGCAAGATCAGTCGCCCAACGCAACTTCTTCGCACCCTTCCAACGCGAATAACCCATCCCAATCGCGAGCAAAACCCAGCCCACCAACACACTATCCCGCGTCTCCCACCAGCGCTCAACAATCTCCGGCTCCCTATAATCTCTCAACAGCGTCCTCACCGTTTCCACCAACGCCCGACTCGTCACCGTCGCCCCGCTCACAACCAAAACCTGATCGCTCGCCGTCTCATCCCCAAGCAGCTCGGAAACCCGCTTCTCCTCGAAAACATCCGCCCACTTCAACTCCTCCCTCACATCGCTGAGGTAAGGCTCATTGTCCCGACTCCCCACCAACAACACCTTCACCACCGTCTCCTCTTGCTCATCCAGAAACACCCACACATCACTCGCTCCATTGAACCCACGAGGCTGCCCTCCTTGATTCCCACTCCGCAAAAGAAATCCCATCCCACTCCCCCTTGGACCTACAACACGAAACACCCCCTCTTTCCCCGCCACCGAGTTCACCGCTTCCGCCCCTTCAAAGACCTCCCGCACAACCTCCAGCGAAGGCTCCTTCATGAAAGGTCCCTCCACCTGCTCCCCCGAAAAACGCGCCCTCAGCCCATCCCCAATCGCCTCACTCGTCAGCGTCGCCCCGCTCACCACCGAAATCTCAGCCGGCAACTCACTCTCTGCTCGCCCCACCCATTGTGCCCAAAAAGACTCATCCTGCTCCACCTTGCGCAAGTGACTCCAGGTATCCGCCGACGACAACACCCGCATTCCCTTCACCTTCCAACCCGCATCGAACACCACCAACACATTCGTCGGCCCCGCGTAACCCACCGCCGCATCCGAGGCCGGACTCGTCATCGCCACATGCCCCACCAGCTCACCCTTCTCATCCAGTAATTCCGCCGACTCTTCTTCAAAGGGCCCCACCGAATGCACCTCCGACATCACCTCGCGCGCTTCAGACAAAACCAGCTCCGCACTCCACCCACTCTCTATTCGAGCACGCGACCCAAAAACCAAAGCCGCCACCAACGCACCCAAAACCAACAGACGATAAGCGCCCACTTGGATTCGTCGCAAAGAGCGTTGAGCCATAGTTAAGAATTAATCAGCCAACCCCAAGCTACGAGCAGAAAGAAAACAGAGCAGACGCAAGACCGTTCTTTTTTTTGCGGATTTTGAGCATCTTTGCGGCAAAAAAATCCAGCCACGTGAGCTCAACTCTTCTTGTCCGCCGCCTCTAGCGCCACTTTCAGCTTATCCAAATCCTCATACCGCGTCTCCCCCGGCTGCCTCATCATGAACTTCAGTTCCGGCAGATACTCCTCATAAACCCCACGCGGGTCGGTATCCTTCACCCGACAAATCGCAGCAGCCTTGCCCACGACCACGCCCATCATCCCAATCGTCTTCATCACCCGAATCGTCCCCAGCGCCTCCCGCGTCACACTCACATTGCGCCCCGCCGTGAATAGATTGGGAACATTCCGCGAGTAAAAACAGCGGTAAGGAATAGGATATCCAATCTTACGGTCAATCGCCTTATTATGAACCGCCTTTGAGATAAAAGGCCGATCCGGGGCCGCCTGAAGATACTTCTCCTGCGGGTAGTGCAAGTCGATAGACCAAGTCGTCAACACGCACGCATCTGGAAACTCCCTCTTCTCCAAAATATCGGCCTCATTCAAAACCACATCACCCAAAACCTGCTGCGTCTCGCGCGTGCCACCGATATGAGCTAACCAAGTTAACTGTGCCTTCGCAAAGCCAGCCTTCGAGGGGTCTCTCTTTGCATACGCACCCTTGTTCTTCATTGCATTCCACGAACTATAAACAGCCAACAAATTCCAATCACGAATCTCCTCCAAATCATCGATTGGATGCTTGTCAAAACCACCCTCCCAGAACCACTGCCCATGAAAGCGAACCGGGAAAGGAAAGTCCTTCTCAGTGAGTTCCAACATCCAATCCGCCTGCGGATATGAAACCTCCTTCTCCGCATTTCCCCACATCCACATATTGCTCATCCCCATACGGCCTTTCTCTTCCATATGCGTATCCGCCCCCGCCTTCACCGCAATCCAACCATGGCCCGTGCAATCCGCAAAAAGAGGCGCACTAAAACGGCGCACCTCACTACTCCGTGTATCAAGACCATGAACTGCCACAATCTTCTCTCCCTCCATCTCAACCTCGAACGCATGCTGATTGAGAAACAGCGAAATGTTCCCCTCTTTCTTAACCAAAGCCTCCTTCTTCGCATCGCCAAATTGACTCGCTGGAGCCGGCGAAGCCTCAGCCTCATCCATGAACTCCCTAATGATATCCGCCAAAGGATACTCCGATGGAGGAAGCTCCCCCATCGCCCACACCCGCACCTCAGAAGAACCATTTCCACCCAGCACCGCTCGGCTTTCAATCAGCGCCACCTTGCAACCATTACGCGCCGCCGAAATCGCCGTTCCCATCCCCCCATAGCCCCCACCCACAACCACAAGGTCATAGCCATCCTCTTCAATGGGCGTCTCCGACAACCCTAACAATTCCCGCCTCCACTCTGGCAAAATCGCCGAGTCATCCTCAGGAACAACACCCTCTTCATTGCTCAAAAACACCGCATCAAAGCGCCCATTGAAACCCGACAAATCCTTCACACTCATCTTGCGTTCACCCGCCTCCAGCGTCGCCGAGCCAACAGCCTCCCAAGACCAATCCGACTCCCCCGCACCCAACTCGCCGCCGAGTTCCTTCCCATCAACCTGCAAGCTGAATCTCCCCGCCCCACCCGCACGGCCCAGATGCTCGGACCAATCAATCGTCCTCACCCACACCTGATACTCCCCGCCCTCTTTCACCGTAAACTGAGTCTCAGCTCCCCCCACCGGAGTCCCCATCCCATGCGCCAAAAGATAAGGCGACCCCATCAGCTCAATAAACTGCGTATCCAACTTCCAGTCCCCTCGAGAATCAAACGACTCTGCCTCCACCAAAATCTGCTCCCCACTCAACTGAGACCACCCCAGCAACAAACAGCCTAAAAATTCTTTTCGCTTCAACATCTCCATTTCTACCCAAGGAAATGTCCTCATCCTTCAAAATTTCCAAACACATTGACCAAAAACCCACTCAAAAGAAATTTTGTTTCATTCTGTCCCATCAAATAATCCTACAAAATCCTGTTGCTCCTGTCCAAAAACTGCCTCCTTCTCAATCCATGACCATCGCCGAGACCACCTTTGCCGCCCTCGACTTCGAGGCCGCCGGAGCCGTCCCAGGCAAACCCGACGTCCCCATTCAGATCGGCATCGCCTGCGCCCGCCTCGGCGAAAAACCCGTCCTCTACGACAGCTTCCTCGCCATCGACCGCCCCGTCACCCGAGGCGCCCAACGCGTCCACGGCATCACCGACGAGCAACTTCTCGGCGCCCCCACCCTCCTGCAACTTTACCCCACCCTGCAAACCCATCTCGGCAATCGCCCCCTCGTCGCCCACGCTCACGGCACCGAAAAACGCTTTCTCAACTCCCTCCCCGGCCACCCCTTCGGCCCCTGGCTCGACACCCTCAAGCTCACCCGCAAAGTCTACCCCCAAGCCGAATCCCACAAACTCGGCCGCATCTCTGACGACCTCGGACTCACCCCCGCCCTCCAAACCCTCGTCCCCAACCGCGACTGGCACGACGCCCTCTTCGACGCCGCCGCCTCCCTCCTCATCCTTCTTCACCTCATCGAAGAACTCGACCTCGCCCACCAACCCCTCTCGGTGCTCCAAGCCTAACGAATCTCAGCCCTCAACCTGAGTTCACTCACTCAACTCCCAACCTCTCCCCCCTCCCTGTCTCATTTTTTTCAGAAAGACGGGAATATCGTGTGCCAGCCTAACCTCTTCACAGTGAGCCTGAATCCAACCGACCTGTTTTCCTCATGAATATTCTCAAGAACTTCCGAAAAACTCTCACTCACACTTTCACTGGCCTCTCCGCCCTGTTCATCTTTGCCAGTTGTTCACCCGTCCCTCAACAAGCCCAAGAACCAACAGAGTCCGTCTGGGTGAATCCCCACCCCGAAGGGAGCTACGAGCACTTTAAGGCGGAAAACTATCCCGAACGTTCTACTTCCTATTTCAATCACGAAGTCCTCGCTCGCACCGACTCCTCAAATTCCCGCATTGTCATCTCTCTCTCCCTGCAACGAGCCTTCCTCATGAATGGTGACGAAGTCGCTATCGACTACCCCGTCTCAACCGGAAAGACCACCCACCCGACGCCCGCAGGAACCTACTCCATTCTCGAAAAAATCAAAGACAAGCGCTCAAACCTCTATGGCAAAGTTCTCGATGCCTCTGGAAACGTCATCAATTCCGACGCCGACTCACGCACCGCGAAAATTCCACCCGGAGGAAAATTCCTCGGGGCCTCCATGCCTTATTGGATGCGCTTCACTTGGACCGGCATCGGACACCATGTCGGTAACGTCCCCCGCTACCCGGCCTCCCATGCCTGCATCCGAGGCCAAACCGACATCCTCCCTATCGTCTTTAGTAAAGTCAAAGTTGGTTCGAAGGCCGAGATTGTCCAATAACTCCATCTACTCTGTAAAACTGGAGCAATGACCAGAATCAATTTCCTCAAGGCCTAGGCACCCCGTAGAGCGCGATCCGAGGGGCCTGCAAGCAATGCAGGTTTAGGAAAGGCCGAGCCAACTTCCTCATCGGCGGGAAAGCACCTGCCAGCCTTTGGGCCAAGTATTGGAGACTCGCTTAAGAGTGTAATAAGAGAGACCGCCTTCAGGCCAATCCTCCGTGCCTATTCGAAGCTCGTAGTGGTCAGGGTCATCAAGCTTACGAAGTCGGAGGGCGTCCTGGCTTCCGTCACCACCGACCAAAAGAGTATCATCAGAGACTGTTCCCAGCTCACTGATCCAAGGGAGAATCCGCTCAGCAGGAATATCCCACACGGGCAGAGTTATCAGCAGTTCGCTCAATTCCTCCTCGGTATGCGGAGAACGAACATCGGCGATAAAATCACCATCAAAAGGACTCTCCATCGCCACCTCCCCAGATTGAGGAGCACAAGAGAACAGGTAGAAACAAACACCCGGAAGGAAGAACAATCTCATTAAAAAGGAAGCTCTGAAAAAAACGAAAAAACGAGAGAAAAACGGGCAGTTCATAACCATCTTTTACAACATCTCAGAGAGCCAATGCAATCACGCAGCCCAAACAACGCGCACAGGCATCTACTGAAAGGGAGACTCTCAACACTCCTTTTTGAGATAGAGTTCATTCTACTGCTAGGTAATAATAATCTCATGAACCCCAACTCTCTCTCTCGTCGCACTGTGCTCAAGCAGACCTTCGGCTTTAGCGCTGCCATCCTTGCGGGGAAAGCTCCCCTCCTTGCCGCTCCGACTTCTCTCACCTCTGGCGCGAGCCACTTCACCATGATTGGAGACTGGGGAAAGCCCGGCGATATGAAGCGCCAGAAAGAGGTCGCAACAGGGATGACCAACTACCTCTCTTCCCGAAAAATCAAGCCCGACGCCATGTTCCTCATGGGCGACAACTTCTATGGAAAGATGAATGGCGGCGTCAAATGCACCCGCTTCAAAACCCAATTCTCAGCAGTCTACCCTCCTAAAGTTTTCCCAGGAAAATGCTACGCCATCCTCGGAAACCACGAATACGACGACCAGCCCAAGCAGGTCAAAATCGAGGCCCAAATCGGATACTCTAAACACAAACCAAACACCCGCTGGAGCATGCCTAACAAGTGGTATCGTCTCGACCTTGGCCCCAAGGAAAAGCCACTCATGACCGTTCTCTGCCTCGACTCCAATTTTTCTAACAGAAGAGACCAACTCACTCCCGAAGAACGCAAAGAGCAACTCGCTTGGCTCAAAACTGAACTCTCAAAGCCAAGAAAAGCCCCTTGGCTCGTGGTCAATGGCCACCACCCTCTTCACAGCTGTGGTCACTACGGCGACTTCCCTGAACAAATCGCCGAGTGGGACGAGCTCTTCCGCAAACACAAAGTTCACTTCTACTTCTGCGGCCACGAGCACGACCTGCAACACCTCGAGTTCGAAGACCACCCCACCTCCTTCGTCATTTCCGGCGGCGGCGGAGCCCCCATTCGCATGCCGGATGAAGAACCAGAACGCGGTCCCTTTGTTGAAGGAGTCCTCGGCTTCACCCACCTCGAAGTCACCCCCGAGAAATTCGTCGTCCGCCATGTCGATCGCGAGAGTCAGATTCTTCACGCCTTCCAAAAGAGCCCCGACGGCACCTCGGAAGTCCTCAAGGGACAATGTTCGCCCCAAACAGAGCGCGGAACTTGAGTCCTCCCCACCGGTCCGTCATCAAGGCATAGGCAAGCTAACACCCAGGCTAACTTTCCCTGAGAACCCTCACTTCACCGTTCCCCCCGCCCATTGAACTCGCTTCAATGGGCTCATGGCCTCCGACCAGCAATCCGAACTCGACCTCTTCGCCGCCCCCGAGCGTCAGGTGACCAAATGTTGTGCTCCCCAAAAATTACGATCCCATTGGTAATAAAAAACGACAACAGCGTGGTAAATCACCCCAAATCACCCGACGTCAATTTGGTAATCCAGTGCGATGTCAAAGTGGTGCGCGAAAGCTATTCTTCGGCGGGCTGAAGGAAAAGATAACGGTAGAAGCGTCCAGCTCCGGTAGGTCGGCTACTTGTTTGGGGTGGACCGTTGTCGGTCCATTGAGTCATGTTCGCATTCGCTCGGAAGCTCGGGCTAATTCTGAACCAGTTCTGGAGGTCTTCGGAATACTCTATCGCGTAAATGGCTCCAGGCGTAGTCAGGTATTCGAGTAAGGTTTCACTTTGCTCCTCCAGATAGAGAGCACTGAGGATTTCGAGGGTCACCTCTTCCGTTACTGTGATCGCTATCGCTTGGGTCTCAAATAATCCTTCCGAATCAGTCACGGTGATATTCAAATCATAAATATTATCCGCGCCATCATCAGTTGGCATTTCAAAGTCGGGAACCGTAACAAAGGCTAACTCGCCAGTGATCTCGTCGATGCTAAAAAGGTCCGCATCTATTCCAGTGAGGCTGTAGGAGAGTCCTGAACTTTCCGAATCCACATCATCCCTCGCCTGGACATCAGTGATAACGGTCGTGTTCTCTGCCAAGTAGTAATTCGTTTGAGTCGGCTGAAAACGGTAAATACGGGTGTGGCCGGAAAAGCTAAAATTTCTACTGCTATCTGGCGCACCTATGGCTGCAGTCAAGCCGTCTGCACTTAAGGATACTGAAGCGCCTGACCCATCGTATGCAGCCTCGCCATCGATATCCTCGCCTAGCTGTTCCCACTGTGACGCGCCCTGATTGTAACGGTAAATTCGGGTAAACCCGAAACCAGAGCCACTGTTACCTGCACCGATAGCAATGGTGAGGCCGTCTGCACTCAAGGATACTGAACTATCTTCCAAACCATCGCCATCGATGTCTTCGCCCAGCTGTTTCCACTGCGCGGTAACCCCATTGTAACGGTAAATTCGAGTGTGCCCGGAATAGGCACGATTTCCATCGGCACCTTTTGCAATGATAGCAGCGGTGAGGCCATCTGCACTCAATGATACTGAACTGCCTAAACGATCATATGCCTCTTCGCCATCGATGTCTTCGCCTAGCTGTTCCCACTGCGTCGTCCCCTCATTGTAACGGTAAATTCGGGTGTGCCCGGAAGATAAGCCATTGACATCGTTACTTAATGCACCGATAGCAATGATGAGGCCGTCTGCGCTCAATGATATTGTCCAGCCTGACAAATCATTGGCCGCTTCGCCATCGATATCTTCGCCCATCTGTTCCCACTGCGTCATCCCCTCATTATAACGGTAAATGCGGGCGTGCCCGGAAGCATTACCATTGCCATCGTTTCCTCCAGCACCGATGGCAACAGTGAAGCCGTTTGCACTCAAGGATACTGACCTGCCTGAATAATCGTTTTCAGCCTCGCCATCGATGTCTTCGCCCAGCTGTTGCCACTGCATCGTTCCCTGATTGTAACGGTAAATCCGGGTGTGCCCGGAATAGGTACCATTTCCATCGTTTCTAGTTGCACCGATAGCAATGATGAGGCCATCTGCACTCAAGGATACTGATCCGCCTGATTGATCTAATGCAGCCTCACCATCAATATCTTCGCCAAGCTGCTCCCACTCCGTCGTTCCCTCGTTGTAACGGTAAATGCGGGTGTGCCCAGAATAGGTACCATTTCCATCATTTAAAGGCGCACCAATAGCAGCAGTGAAGCCGTCTGCACTCAAGGATACCGAACTGCCTGAGTAATTTAAGCCACCCTCGCCAATGATGTCTTCGCCCAGTTGCTCCCACAGCCCTGTTAGCGTCCCGTCTGTGAAGACAAGCTCCGGGGCTTGGTTTGCCACTGTTACAATGAATGTCTCGGTGATACTGTAGGCGTCACTACTAAGCGTGATCGTCACGGTAGTCGTGCCCACTTGACCAGCGACAGGAATTACCGTGAGGGTACGCAATGACCCCGCGCCCGTGAAGAACAAGGAGGAATCTAACAAAAGATTCTGATTGCTGGATTCTGCAAAAATTGTCAGTCCGTTGAGAGTTTCTTGGTCTGAGAGTATCAGATTCACTGCTCCCATCCCGTTCTGGCCCAAGTTCAGATCGACGGCTCCAGTCAAGCTCAGGGACTCATTCACGTCCGTTACCGTGATGGCGATGGATTCAGAGTCAAAGAGAGTCCCCGAATCAGTCACGATGATATTCAAATCATAAACATTATCCGCGCCATCATCAGTTGGCATTTCAAAGTCAGGAGCCGTGATAAAAGCCAACTCGCCAGTGGTCTCATCACAGCTAAAGAGCTCGGCATCTATTCCAGCGAGACCATAAGTGAGTCCAGAGCCTTCCGAGTCTGCATCATCCATCGTCATGACATTGGTGATGGCGGTAGTGTTCTCTGCGATGGAGTAAATTACTTGGTTCGGATTGTAACGATAAAGGCGAGTGTGGCCGGAATTAGAGCCATTGCCATCGTTTAGTTCGGCACCAATAGCAGCGGTGAGGCCATCTGCACTCAAGGAGACTGAACCGCCTGAAAAATCGCCTACCGCCTCACCATCGATGTCTTCGCCCAGCTGTTCCCACTGCGTCATCCCCTCATTGTAACGATAAATGCGGGTGTGCCCGGAACCAGAGCCATTGCCATCGTTATCAACTGCACCGATGGCAATGGTGAGGCCGCCTGCACTCAAGGAGACTGACCAGCCTGAACGATTGTGTGCAGCCTCGCCATCAATGTCTTCACCCAGCTGTTCCCATTGTAACATCCCCTCATTGTAACGATAAACGCGAGTGTGGCCGAACCTAGAGCCATTGTCACTGTTACTGTAATGTGGTGCACCGATGGCTGCGATGAGGCCGTTTGCACTCAAGGATACTGAATGGCCTGAAAAACCGCCTTGCGCCTCGCCATCGATGTCTTCGCCCAGCTGTTCCCACTGCGTCGCTCCCTCATTGTAACGGTAAATACGGGTGTGCCCGGAACCAGAGCCATTGCCATCGTTTAGTGGTGCACCGATGGCAACAGTGAAGCCGTCTGCACTCAAGGAGACTGACCAGCTTGAAAAATCGCTTTCCGCCTCGCCATCAATGTCTTCACCCAGCTGTTCCCATTGTAACATCCCCTCATTGTAACGATAAACGCGAGTGTGGCCGGAATAGGTACCATTTCCATCGTTTCGTGGTGCACCGATGGCTGCGATGAGGCCATCTGCACTCAAGGATACAGCACTACCTGTATCATTTGCCGCCTCGCCATCGATGTCTTCGCCTAGCTGCTCCCACTCCGTCGTTCCCTCATTGTAACGATAAACGCGAGTGTGGCCGGAATCAGAGCCATTGCCATCGTTTCGTGGTGCACCGATGGCTGCGATGAGGCCATTTGCACTCAAGGAGACTGAATCGCCTGAACGATCGTTTTCAGCCTCGCCATCGATGTCTTCGCCCAGCTGTTCCCACTGCGTCGTCCTCTCATTGTAACGATAAACGCGAGTGTGGCCGGAATCAGAGCCATTGCCATCGTTACCACCTGCACCGATGGCTGCGGTTAAGCCGTCTGCACTCAAGGATACTGAACGGCCTGAAGAATCGTCTACAGCCTCGCCATCGATGTCCTTGCCCAGTCGGGCCCAGCGTTCCACCAGCGTTCCGCCTGTGAAGACCAGTTCCGGCGCTTGATTGGACGATTGAGCATGAATCGGAGAGACTGAAAAAACAGCAGATAACCAAAAGAAAATTCTTAATGAACCATGCATAAGCAAATGATAAACGAAATGGGAACTGGCGAAATACCAGTAGAGAACACACTACACGACAAAAATTGGGGGATGAAAAGGCGATTTGAGCCAGTCGAAAATTTCATCGCGCTCGGCAGTTTTGGAAAACGACGGCACGTTCGCAACTCGGAGAGGAACGCTACTTTCCGTGACTCATTTCCTCCAAGAACACTCACTTCGCCGTTCCCCCTGCCCTGCGTTCTCGCTTCAATAGGCCCATGGCCTCCGACCAGCAATCCGAACTCGACCTCTTCGCCGCCCCCGAGCGTCAAGTGACCTCCCATTTTCTCGGATGGCATCGTCCCCTCTTGGAACTTGCCACCGACCATCTCGCACGCGATTGGGAAAGCGGCCCCCTCGACCTTTCGCGCCTTCTCCTCATCGTCCCCACCCGCAACGCCTCACGACGCTTGCGCGAATGCCTCGCCATTCATGCCGCGCAAAAAAACACCGGCGTCCTCTCGCCTCTCATTCTCAATCCCGACGACCTCCTCGTCCCGCCTACTGACGCTCTCCCCACCGCCACCAAAGCAGAATCTCTCGCAGCGTGGATCGAAGTCCTCCTCGAAGCCGACCTCCCCTCCCTCACTCACCTCTTTCCGGTCGAACCCGTTGCGCAAAATTTCTCTTGGGCCCTCGCGACGGCCAAGGAACTCCTCAGCGTGCAGTCCCTTCTCGGTGAAGGAGCTCACAACGCCAGCTACGCCGCCAAAGTCCTCGGCGGGCAAGACATCGAGCCCGAACGCTGGCAAGAGCTCGCCCAGCTCGAGCGTGCCACTTTTCGCAAACTAGAAAAAGCAGGCAAGCAAGCCCGCTCCGCCGCCCGCCGCCAAGCCATCGATGCCTGGACCCTCCCTGATGACTACGACCAGCTTATCCTCCTCGGCCTTCCCGATCCACCTCCAGCCTTAGAGCCTCTCATTGATCGCATTGCCCGCACCCGCCCTGTCGATATCTTCATTCACGCTCCCGAATCCGAAGCAGAGCATTTCGACTGGCTCGGCAAGCCTCTCGACTCTTGGAGCGACCGCCACCTCACCATTCCCGATAAAAACATCTATCAGTGCAGCTCCCCCGCTGCGCAAGCCGACCGCGCCTGCCAACTGTTAGAAAACCACGACGCCCCCCATCAACTCGCTGCTATCGGCGTTCCCGACCCCGAAGTCATTGCCCCTCTTCAAAAATCCCTCACCAGCCACACTTGGGCCAGCTTCGACCCCGCTGGTGAACCCCTCAGCCGCCAAGGCATCTGCCACCTCCTGCGCACCTTGCGTGACCTCTCGGCTTCCCGCCTCCTCTCCACCTTCCGCGACCTCCTCCGCATCCCTGGTATCGCTGAATCCGCAGGCTCCTTTCAAGTCCCCGAGGGCCAAGACACCTTCTCACCCAATCTCATCCTCGAAGCCTTCGACGAGTTCCACGAACGCCACCTTTGTGACTCCATCCCCGATGCTCTTAGCATCCTCGACCAAGTCAAAAAACACAAAGCCCCCATCGTCCGCACCCTGCAATGGATCGGCTTTCACCTCGACCAGTTAGAAAAAGAAAACCTCTCCCTCGCTCTCCCCCAGTTCCTCAGCGAAGTCTACCAAAACCTCACCATCAGCGACGAAGATCGCTTCGCTACCATCACCCAATCCATTAACCAAACCCTCTCCGACATCGGAGCCCTCACTCTCCCCAACAGCTCCGGCGCGGAACGCTTCCAACTCTTCCTTTCACTCCTCGAAGAACAAGTCCTCGCATCCAAGCGCCTCCCCGACGCCATCGACCTCCCCGGCTGGCTCGAACTCCCTTGGGAAGACGCCCCTCACCTCATTCTCACCGGTTGCAACGACGGCCTCGTCCCCGAAAGCATCCAAAGCCACCCCTGGCTCCCCAACCAAGCCCGCCTCCTCCTCGGCCTGCGCCACAACGCCAGTCGCCAAGCACGTGACAGCTATCTCATGGCCGCCCTCATTGCTTCGCGCAAAGACCATGGTCAACTCGACCTCATCTTTGGTCGCGTCAATAGCAAAAACGATCCCCTGCGCCCCTCGCGCCTCCTCCTCGCCACCCCGCCCGAGCAACTCCCCGACCGCGTCAACCTCCTCTTCCGCGAAACCGAATCCGACCACATTCCTCTCCCATGGAAAATGGCCTGGCAGCTCACCCCACCCACCCCCGACCCCGAGCGCTTCCAACGCCTCTCTGTCACCGCCTTCTCGACCTACCTGGACTGCCCCTTCCGCTACTACCTCCAATATGGGCTGAAGATGCGCGAGCCCGATCTCGATCGCATGGAGCTCAACCCGCGCGACTTCGGCACCCTCACTCACGACGTTCTCGAAGATTTTTTCAAAACCACTGCCGCCACTTCAGAGTCCGCCAAAGAGATTCAAGAATGCTTCGAAGACATTCTCGCCACCAAACTCGCCAACACATACGGCCCCAATCTCTCCGCCCCCCTTCTCATTCAGGCCAGCTCCATTCGCCAGCGCCTCAACTGGTGGGCCAGCCACGAAGCTCAGAACCGCGCCGAAGGTTGGACCATTCTCGAAACCGAAACCTACCTCGCCCCCAAGGAAGCCCCCTTCACCTTAGGCGACATGCCCATTAACGGCATGATCGACCGCATCGAAACCCACCCCGATCACGGCCTCCGCATCCTTGATTTCAAAACGAAGAAGAAGCCCACTCCCGTCATCAAGGCCCACCTGCGCGCCCCCAAGCGCAGCGAAAACCCGGAAGGCTTCCCCATCTGGCAACTCACTTCTCTCAAAGGCAAAGCGATGCTCTGGACCAACCTCCAAATCCCCCTCTACCTTCTCGCCCTCGCCAGCCGCTTCCCCAAACAAGACTGCGTCTCCGGCTACGTGCAACTGGGAGCCTCCAAAGGCGATATCCATCTCGACCTCTGGCACACCCTCGACGACGAACTGTTAGAGTCCGCCCGTCAATGCGCCCTCGGAGTCATCGAAAACATCCAAAAACAAGTCTTCTGGCCCCCTGCTGAAAAGCCCAACTACGACAACTTCGCCCCCCTCCTCTTCGGCGACCCACTCTCCGCCATCGATTCTTCCAACCTCCAACCTAGCGCCCGCTCATGAATAACGAAATGATTCTCGCCTCGGCGGGTTCCGGCAAGACCTGGCAACTCACCAACCGCTACATCGCCATCATGGGCCGCGACCTCTTGGCCGGAAAAGAACCGCGTCCCGAGGCCATTCTCGCGGTCACCTTCACCCGCAAAGCTGCCGGTGAATTCTTCGACGAAATCCTCAAGAAACTCGCCAAAGGAGCCACCTCCGAAGAAGCCGCTCGCGAACTCGCTGGCGAACCCGACGAAGTCCAGAACCCGCTCTACTCCCAGCTCAAAAAGCTCAAACAAAGCCACTACCAAGAGCTCCTCGTTCTCTTCATCAAGCGCATGCCGCGCCTCTTCCTGGGCACCCTCGACTCCCTCTTCGCCAACATCGTACGCAGCTTTCCTGCTGAATTCGGACTCTCGGGTGGCTTCGAAATCCTCGGCGAACACGAAGCTGAACTCGTGCGCAGCGACGTCTTTCGCCACGTCTTCGAAAGCGCGGGCGACGCCGACCAACAAGACGAATTCCTTGAAGCCTTCCGCCTCGCCACCCTCGGCAGCACCGAGGCCTCCGTGCAGCGCCTGTTAGATAACTTCATCAGCAAGCACCACCACATCCTCCTCGCCGCCGCCAGCCCCGTCCTTTGGGGAAACGAACAACGCATCTGGCCCCAAGGCAATCCCTGGCTGCGCGAGACCCCCGACTACCTCAGTAGCCTCGATGCGCTCTTCGGACTCTTTAATCCCGATGAGCTCAGCGAAGGCCAAAACAAGTTCTGGCAAGAGTTCCGCGACCAACTCCCCCTCCTCACCCCCGGCTCCCCACCAGCTACCCGAGTCAAATTCTTCCTCGAGAAATTCCTCGAGAACTGGGATGCAATCCAAGCTGGCGAATGCACCTTTCCGGTCAACCGAAAGAAGCAAACCTTCGGCCTCCGCGAGTGCGGCATCATCAGCGACATCACCACCCGCTACGTTGGTGACGAGCTCCGCAACCACCTCACCCGCACCCGAGGCATCTGGGCCATCCTCGCCCATTACGAGTCCACCTACTCTCGCCAAGTTCGGCGCAAAGGCAAACTCACCTTCCACGACCTCGAAGTCCTCCTCGCCGGCTCCTCCGACGCCCCCCGCCCCCTGCTAGCGCAAGGCCCCAGCGAAGAAAGCCGCCTCCGCATCGACTACCGCCTCGACGCCAAGTTCGAACACTGGCTGTTAGATGAATTCCAAGACACCTCCTACATGCAGTGGTCCATCATCGAGAACCTCGTCGATGAAGCGGTGCAAGACCTCTCCGGCGAACGCTCCCTCTTCCAAGTAGGTGACATCAAACAAGCCATCTACGCCTGGCGCGGCGGCGACACTCAACTCTTCGGCGACATCGCCAAACGCTACGAGGGCGAAAACGAGCGTGCCCTCAAGATGCGCGACCTCAGCGTCTCCTGGCGCTCGGGCGAAGACGTCATCCAACCTCTCAATCAAGTCTTCGGCAATAAGCAAGCCTTGGCCGACCTCGGACTCCCCCAGCGCGCTCTTGACCAATGGCACTGGACACCCCACCAAGTCGCCGAACCTAACCGAGAACATCCCGGCCTCACCGCCTACTACCAACCCGGACCCGCCGACGGCGAAAAGGTCACCAACGAAGACTGCTACGCCCTTGCTCTCGCCATCCTCGAAGAAGTGCAACCCATTCAACAGGGACTCTCCTGCGTCATCCTCGTACAAGGCAACAAGGAAGGCCGCGAAATCGTGGACTACATTCGAACCCATTCCCCCAGCAACATCCCCGTCGCCTCCGAGTCCGACGTCGCCATTGCCGTCGACAACCCCGTCACCCTCGCCTTCCTCAACCTCTTTCACCTCGCCGCCCATCCCGGCGACGAGTATGCCCAAGGCCACCTCGCCATCAGCCCCCTGCAACAAGTCGTCACCCAAGAAAAACTCACCCTCCCCCAACTTACCAGCCTCATTCGCAACCAAGTCAACCAACTCGGCTTCGAAGCCACCCTTCGCAACTGGATGACTCTCTGCGAAAACGCCAACCTGTTAGACGACTCTTTTTCCAAGCAAAGACTCAACGAACTCGCCCTCGCCGCCCGCATCTTCGACCAATCCGGCGAACTCTCCATCGACCGTTTCCTCGGTTACGCCAAATCCTACACCCTGCGCGAACCCAACTCCAAAAGCGCGGTGCAAGTGATGACCATTCACAAGTCCAAAGGCCTCACCTACGACATGGCCATCCTGCCCCAACTCGGCGGCAACGCCCTCACCACCGCCCGCAGCGCCATGGGCGTGCAACGCGATCGCGAAACCCGCCAAGTCGAATGGGTCCTCGACCTCCCCCGCAAAGCCATTGCCGAAGGGGACGAGATGCTTCTCCGCCACCGCACCCAACTCGAAGCCGAAGCCGGCTACGAGCAACTCTGCAAATTCTACGTCGCCCTCACCCGCGCCCGCTACGCCAACTACCTCATCGCCGCCCCCCTCCCGCCAAAATCAACCTCCAAGAACTTCGTCAGACTCCTCGACAACACCCTCGCCTGGGACGCCCCCCAAGAAGCCACCCTCCAAGGCGTCTCCTTCCAAAAAATCTACGAAAGCGAACTCCCAACCTCCCACCCTCAATGGTGGCAGCAGCTCGCTAAAAAAGACTCGAAACCCGCACCCTCAGCCCCAACCCGAGCCAGACCTCAACTCACCCCGCGACCACGTCCTACTCGGCGCACCCCCTCTCGAACCGCCACCGCCGCCCCCACAAAACAACGTTTCTCCCCGCAAGAAAACACCGCCCTCGAGTTCGGCTCTGCGGTGCACGCTCTTTTCGAACAAATCGAATGGGCCGACACCGCCAACCCTCTCCCGAACAAAAGTGAGTTCCCTCAGGAAACTCTCACCCCTGTTCTGAAAGTCATGTCCGACCCAACCTGCCAACAGGCGCTTTCCAAACCTGCTCTTGAGCCTAACCAAACAGCCGAACTCTGGCGCGAGCAGAACTTTGAGATTCTTCTCAACGACCAATGGACCTCTGGAACCATTGACCGCGTTACGATTATCAAAGATGCAAACGGAAAACCTCTCTCGGCCTCCATTATTGACTTCAAAACTGACCAAGTGAGCAACGAGGCCGAAGCACAAGACAAAGCCCAGAACTACCAGTCCCAAATGGAAAGCTATCGCGCCGCCACCTCAGCCCTCCTCAACCTCCCTGCGGAAGACATCTCTGCTCAACTCCTCTTCACCGCAGCTCCCTGCTTGGTGAAGCTTTACTAAATGGCCATAAACAGAAAAGCCCCGTGTCTTAATAAAAAGACACAGGGGTTTTCTTCTATGGTCTGACAACGTAGCAAGTTGCGGGGCCAAAAATTAAAGACTTCTCTAATCGGTGAGAGCTTGGAAAGAACCACGCAACATCAGGTCGCGGTCAATTTCAATCGTCGCACTTTCAATCACTTCAGCTCCAAAGGGAGTGCGTGTGATAACTTCCAAAGTCCATGTTCCATTGTCCGAAAGGACAGTATCTAACTTTGTTAAAATCATTTCTGAATCCCGGGGACGGTCATCGTTAACGATGACAACAGTCTCGGTGAGACGAGTTCCGTTCGTTCCAGGACTAGGTGCGCCGGGATAGAACTGAACCCAAGTCTCGCTGTCAGGATAGAGATTCACCAAGTCCACCGCCACCTCAGGGGCAATGGTATAAACCTCTGAAGTAGAGATTCCGCGGAAAGACGCCTGAGACATTGGCCAAATTTGAACTTGGGCAGAGGACAGCTCCAACTCCGCAGTTTCACCGTCCGGCAAAGCATAGAGCCTAAAGGTCTCTACCCCCGAATCGTTGTAAATATCTGTGCCAGGCAAATTACTCGCTGAGAATTGAATCCCTCCGGGACCATTTCGCGTGATAAAGCTCTGCTTGAAGTCTTTCTCAGGTCCGAGATTCGATTCCTTAGGATCTCCTTCAGCGGAAGCGAGCCTATGGTCTAACAGAACCCTCTTTGCAGCTTTTGGAGCATCCGAACCACTCATGAGTCCTTCGATCTCAAAGTTCAAAGTAAAGCCTTGGTCGATGCGGGTCCGAGGAATTCCTCCAGTGTAAGGATCCTCTGTTGTAATCCATAGCCTTCCCTTCGGAAGATAGGCTCCGACAACTTCAGTGTCCACTTGATGCTCTTCCAATCCGTTAGGTCCGCGTCGATAAGCCCACAACGTGAACTCAGAGCCGCCTTCGGGAACAGGAGCAAAGGAAACGCGGTTACCTTCCATCTCGACTTCGCCTTGGAAGACTCCGGCCGATTCCAAGTGCTTCTGCACAAGAGTCACGGTCCATTCATCCGGGTTGGCGGTCACTAACGATGTGCTGCAAGCTCCGATGAGTAAGCCTTTAAAAAGTGTGGTGTTCATTGATAGGTGGGGGTTGAAATATTTAAAATAAAGGGTCCTCTATTAGGACTCGATGGTCGAGAGGCCAGGAATACTCACCGGGCTCCCATTCAGGGTCGTTACGTAGGCAAGTCCTCCTGCCTTCAACGTTTTGATTTTTTGAGTAATGGACTTCAAAGCCTCCTCATCACCGCTCAGCATTTCCCCTGTAATGGGAAGAAGTCGGAGTGTGGCTGGATTCGCTTGTTGGAATTCCTTCCAAGTCTGCATCTTCTGATCCGCTGGAGCCTCGGCTAGAATCTGGATTCCACGTCCTGGGATGATGGCACATCCACGAGGAATGATTACAAACCCTTTTGCTCCCAAGAGATACTCGCTTCCGGACAAAAAGCTGACTTTCTCAATCTTGATTTCAACCTTCTCTTCCTCAGTCTCAACACTTGCAGAGCTGTAGCCATTGGTGGCTGCCGCGCTCCGGCGAGCATTGATGACTTCTGCCGAAGCAGCCTGCCGAATTTCTAAAACCATCCCCTCCGGGTCGTTCCCACAACAATTTGGGTCGAGGGGAACCACTGTCTGAGCGCTCAACGCAGCCGGCAACAGAAGGGAGAGAAAATGGTAGTCGGTAACTTTCATGACACAGATATTAAAGGTTTCTTGAATTTTTTGAAGCTTTTTCTATCAAATCTACTCAGGAACTCCAGGAACCTCTGGCTCTTCAGGGATTGGGTCAGGCTCAGAAGGCGTGGTTGGAGTGGTAGGTGTGGTTGGAGGAGTGACAACAGGAGGTTGTGGAACCCAACGACGGGTGCAGGTGCTGTTTTCCGCTTCGGTAAAGGTCACGAGGATAACAAAATCCTGGTAATCCGCATCTTTGTCATCTGCCTCGCGGTTAAGCTCGGCCAAGATGATAAGGTCTTTAGGACCAATCTTGATCGTCTTCTTGTCTTCCTCGAGGTAAGGGGCAAGGAAGCTTGCAACGTCAACTTGGCTTGAGTCGGTCTTGCGCTTAGGAAGCTTGTCTCCGTTCTTCAGGATGAGAGCAGGAGTATCATTGTCTTCCCAGCTAGGGCCGGTTCCAGACCAACGACGGTCGAACCAAGTGCGGTGCTGCCAAGGCATGATACGAAAACCATTCTTAGAACCACGGAAGATAAAGTTAAGCTCTTCTCCAGTTTTCAAGACGTCACAAGTCTTCTTAGTGAGTGCGTTCTCGTCGTCGCCGTAACCCCAGAAAAAGGTATACCACGGAGAGTCACCATAAGTGTATTGACCGTAAGCAAGAACGTAGTTGCCTCTCCATGCATACTCGGCACCGAGCATACGGACTTCGAAAGCGACATCTTCTTTAGCGATGATGGTAGGCTCCTCTTCAGGAATCTCGATGAGCTCTTCAACTTCGGAAGCAGGGATATTAACTTCCCAAGTCAGGTCGACGTTGCTTTCGGCACGAACCATCAAAGATGATGCATCGAGGAAACCTGTTGGAATGACTGGCTCTTCACCAAAGACACTTCCAAGAAGTGCGAGGGAACCGACGGTGAACAATTTGTTAATCTTCATAATCTGTTTTTGCTGGACGCCCACTTTTATAAATTTTCCCCGAGAATTTTCAATCAATCTCATATGATTTTTTATTAAAATCCAAATATTCCTCGTAAAATCAAGGTTTGCAGCCCTTACCGAACCCTTAACTTTAAATTTTATTTATTTAGGAAATATTAAATAACGTGCAAATTTAGCTTTTCAGCCCCCTAATTTATTAAAAAACAAAGGACATCTAAACGAGGATGAGAGGCCCATTTTTATTAAGCCCCTTGGAGTATTCCTCTGTTAAATCAATAAAAACGGCTTTTCCTTCCTGAAAGCGATAGTCATTCTATCGCCATGCGTTGGGAAAAATTGAGAAGAAGCCAGAATGTCGAAGACCGTCGTGGCCAGAGTGCAAGCCGCCGTCCAGCCGCTGCAGGAGGAGGATGCGGCCTCATTCTCATTCTCGTGCTGGCCCTGGTTTTTAAAATCAATCCCTTGGAGCTTCTCAGCCAAGGCGGAGGCAACCTTGGCCAGCAGCCCATTGAGCAATCACAACAACCCACCAGCGCCGAAAGTGACGAGCTCGCTGATTATGTCTCGCGCGTCCTAGGCTCCACCGAAGAGGAGTGGGCTCACATTTTCTCTAAGTACAACCTTCAGTATCGCCCCGCTAAGCTCGTGAATTACAGTGGCTCGACCAGAATGCGCACCGGTGGCGTCGCCCAAGCCGCCACGGGCCCCTTCTATGTTCCTGCTGAAGAAACAGTCTACCTCGACATGCAGTTCTTTGGACAACTTCGGCAAATGTCACGCGACCGAACCCGTGATTACGACTTTGCTCCCGCCTACGTTATCGCCCACGAGGTCGCCCACCACGTCCAGAAGCTCCTCGGATACACCAGTAAAGTCCACGGCCAACAAGGTCGCGTCTCAAAACGCCAATATAACCAACTCTCCGTCCGACTGGAGCTTCAAGCCGATTTTCTCGCTGGCGTCTGGGCTCATCACGCCAACAAACGCCTCATGGCCTCCGATGGCGTCCCCTTATTAGAAGACGGCGACATCGAAGAAGCCATGCGCGCCGCCCAAGCCATCGGAGATGACGCCCTCTCGCAAGGACGCACCCCGCCCGACTCCTTCACCCACGGCACCTCCGAGCAACGACTCCGCTGGTTCACTAGAGGCCTCAAATCTGGAGACCCCAACCAAGGCGACACCTTCGCCATCCCCTACGAACGTCTATAATAAGGATCTTAATAGAGAGCAGGAGGGTCGACTCCAGTCGAATGGCACTGTGTTAAGACACCTTGTCGCGTCGAGGGCAAGGAAATGGGAGCGTGGTCTTTCCAAGCCGCCACCTTAAAATAGAGAATGTTAAGGGGAGGCCTGTTCGTTCCCGAATCCGCTGTTCCTGTGGTGATTCGTCCGCTCTCCTATGAGCGAGATCCACTCCCAGCGGCTTAAAAAGCCACGCTCCTGAGCCTGCGGCCACTTTTTTCGTTATTTCCTGACTCTTCCCTTAACACAATGCCATCCGACTTCAGTCGTCCACCATCGGTCCGGTCTTATGACTTGAGACAAACGACTCCACCTCTCACTTCCATGAGAGTAGGAGCGCCGCTTTCTCATCAACATATCTAGAGACGCCTGATTTGCTCGTCCTGATTCCACCTCCTTCCCAAAAGATCTTGATCGCCCTGAAGATAAGTGTTCTCATGAACACTTGAATTCCGTTCCGATTTCTGAACTCCGGCGTCAACTCCGAGAACGCTTCCCCAGCGCCCATGAACAACGCCCCCCCGGCGAAAGCTACACCCTCGCTGGCCTCCCACCTCTCCCCAAAGGCACCATCAGCGAGCTAGTCACCCCTCCCGCCGTCTCCGGTTCCTCCCTTCTCATCTCTCAACTCCTCGAAGAAAAAGCCAGCGAACTCCCCCTCGCCCTTATCGATCCCAGCGACAGCTTCGACCCTGCCTCCTATCAACCCAAGCGCCCTCTCCTCTGGCTTCGCTCCGCCAACCCCAAGAAATCCCTCCAAGCAGCCGACCTCCTCCTGCGCGACGGCAACATCCCCCTCATCCTCTTCGACTGCTCCCTCACGCCCCTCCCCGAACTCCGCACCATCCCCGCCACCTCTTGGTATCGCCTCCGAACTCTTGCCGAAAGCACCGGCACCTCCCTTCTCGCCCTCACCCCCCAACCTCTCATCGCCGCCGCCGCCGCCCGCTACCGCCTCGAAAACACCTTCACCCTCGACGACCTCCATCAACTCCGCACCCAACTCCACCCCAAAATCCAAAGCCATCCTCTCAAAGCCCAAACCCCACTCACCGCCCACTCTTCCTAATAGACCGCGAGTGCCCTCACTCGCCTCGCTGCTCCGTCAAAACTGACCGCTCCACGCCACCAGGTCCCTCCAACCTCATCCCTCCAACCTCATCCATCCAACCTCATCCATCCAACCCCCTCTCTCCTTCCCCTCCTCATCTCCTGTTTAAAAACAATCCAACCCCGTCCTTTGCAAACTTTGCGGCCTTCTGCCGTGCCCCGCTCCTGCGGCGTTTCAAAAAACAAATTCCCTAAAACTCAAAATCCACCCCAGTCCGTCCTCTGTGTTCACTCCGCGTCCTCCGCGCCTCTGCGTCGAAAAAGCCCAACCCCGTCCATCCAACCCCGTCCCCAAATAACAAATAACGAATCATTCCATCTTGTTCCTCGCCCTCCATCTCCCAGCCCTCCCTTTGAGAGCCGCTACCTTAGAAGATCCTCAGCTCTGGAAATCCCCCCTCGCCCTCACCCACGAAACCACCTCCCCCCGCAAGCAATCTCTCCTCACCGTCCTCAACCCCGCCGCCTACCAAAATCAGCTCCACCCCGGCATTCCCACCGCCCGTGCCCTCGCCCGCTGTCCCCAACTCCAAATCCTCCCCGCCAGCCCCGACAACGAAGTCCTCCTCCGCGAAGAACTCCTCACCCTCGCCCGCACCCTCTCCCCCGACCTCGAACTCACCGCCCCCGACACCCTCCTCCTCACCTGGAAAAAACCAACCCTCCCCCCACTCACCCACACAACCTTCCCCCTCCAAACAGCCCTCGCCCAGACTCCCGACCTCGCCCATCTCAACGTCCTCGCTGGCCCCAACCATCACCAAGCCCCCCTCTCCCTCCTCCTCAACGGCTTCATCACTCCCGGTCCCGAACAAAACGACCTCACCCAAACCCTCGCCACTTGGGGACTCCACACCATCGCCGACTTCACCGCCCTCGCCCGCCCCGACCTCCACGAACGCTTGGGCGCCCAAGCCGCCCGCCTCCACGACATCTCCACCGGTCAACACCACCGCCTCCTCACCCTCTACCGCCCTCCCAAAGACTACCGCCAACACCTCGACCTCGACCACCCCCTCGCCACCCTCGACTCCCTTCTTCTTCTCCTGCGCAACCTCCTCCACACCCTCGCCGCCCGCCTGCAATCCCACCAACGCGTCCCCGACACCCTCCTCCTCACCCTCCACTACGAAAACGGACGCAACTACTTCGCCTCCCTGCGCATTCCCGAACCCACCACCGAACTCGAACAACTCCTTCGTCTCCTCACCACCCACCTCGAAGGCCTCACCGCCCCCGCCCCCATCGTCGCCCTCACCCTCGACGCCACCGTCACCAAACCCACCCGCAGCCAACATGACCTTTTCCAAAAAGCCCTCCGCGACCCCAACAAATTCGCCCACACCCTCAACCAACTCACCGCCTGCCTCGGCCGCGAATCAATCGGCATCCCCCAAGCCCTCGACAGCCACCACCCCGACCGCTTCACCCTCCACCCACCCGAAACCCTCTTCCAAAAAAACAATACCGCAGAGCCAACCCTCTCCACCTCATCCTTTCCCCTCCGGCGTCTCCGCCCGCCCTTACCCATCCAAGTCCTCGCCACCCCCGACCACCAACCGCAAGCCCTCCTCGACGGCCCCTACCCCGGCCCCCTCACCGCCGTCACCGGCCCCTACCGCCTCCAAAGCCAATGGTGGCAACCCGACACCTACTGGACCGGCAACGAATGGGACGTCCAGCTCCACGAAGGCCCCCTCTCCCGCCTCACCCACCTCCCCCCCCACCACTGGCAACTCACCGGCCACTACTAACTTAAAGGAGCAGGGACATTCCTGTCCCTGACCACTGGAACGTCAAACCCACCCGAAAAACGAAGCACTAAAAACCTAAAAACGAAATCCCCTCATCTCAACAACCTCTAGCCAACTCGGAAAAACCAAATGTTCAAAAACTCAAAAACCAAAGACGAACCAACAAACAACACTCTCATCCTCCTCCCAAAAACTCTCCATCCCTCCCCGCCTCTGCGATTAAAAAACAAAACAATCATCATCCAACCCCGTCCCTTTTTCGACTCCTCCTCATCCCCTCAAAAAAAACACCGGTCCGTCCTCTGTGTTCACTCCGCGTCCTCTCCGCCTCTGCGTTGAAAAAATCCAACCCAGTCCACCCAACCCCGTCCTTCGCTATCTTCGTTACCTTCTGCGCGCCCCGCTTTGGCGGTGGTTCAGAAAAAAGTCCAACCCCGTCCCTCCTTCTCCTCCTTATCTCCTGTTTAAAAAAATCCAACCCCGACCACCCGACAACAAATAACCCATCACAAATAACCCCACCCCATGTTCATCGAACACCTCGCCCACTCCGCCTTCTCCTTCCTCCGCGGCGGCAGCCACCCCGAGTCCCTCGCCCAACGAGTCGCCGAACTCAACCAACCCGCCTTCACCCTCCCCGACCACATGGGTTTCTACGGATCCGCCCGCGCCCACTCCGCCGCCCAACGCTTTGGCATCAAGGCCCACGTCGGCGCCACCCTCGAACTCTCCCCTCCTCATCCCGAACACTCTCCCCACCCCAATCCACTCACCCTCGCCTGCCTCTGCCCCAACCTCCCCGCCTACCAAAACCTCTCCCGCCTCCTCACCGACCACCATCTCGGCCACACCCTCCTACGCGAAGATCTCGACCTCACCCGCGAGCGCATCTCTGAACTCATCGCTCTCACCGGCCAACCCGGCACCCCCCTCCACCAACACCTCCTCGCCGGAAACAACAAAGCCGCCCAAGCCCACCTCGAACGCCTGTTAGAACTCTTCGGTAAAGACCACCTCTACCTCGCCCTCACCCGTCATCTCACCCGCAGCGACAAACTGTTAGACAACACGCTCCGCGAACTCGCCGACCGCTATCACCTCCCCCTCCTCGTCAGCAACGCCCCCCTGCACGCCACCCGCCAAGACAAACTCATCGCCGACGTCTTCACCTGCCTCCGCCACCACACCACCCTCGACCAAGCCGGCACCCTCCTCGGCCCCAACTCCGAGCGCCATCTCAAATCCAGCGCCGCCATGGCCGCCCTCTTCCCCGACCATCCCCAAGCCCTCGCCGAAACCGTCCGCCTGCACGAGCGCCTCGACTTCACCCTCGAAAACCTCGGCTACCGCTTCCCCTCCCTCCTCCCCGAACACCGCGAAGACCCCGACGCCGCCCACGCCCACCTCACCCAACTCTCCTACCAAGGCATCCCCCATCGCTACGGCAAAAATCCCAGCAAAAAAGTCACCACCCAACTCGAACAAGAACTCGCCCTCATTCGCAAACTCCGCTTCTCCGGCTACTTCCTCATCGTCCACGACATCGTCTCCTTCGCCAACTCCCAAGGCATTCTCTGCCAAGGCCGCGGCTCCGCTGCCAACTCCGTGGTCTGCTACCTCCTCGGACTCACCGCCGCCGACCCCATCGGCGGCGGCCTCCTCTTCGAACGCTTCCTCTCCGAAAACCGCAAATCCTGGCCCGACATCGACATCGACTTCCCCTCCGGCGACCGCCGCGAATCCGTCATTCAATACGTCTTCCAAAAATACGGCCCCCGCGGCGCCGCCATGACCGCCAACGTCATCACCTACCGCCCCCGTTCCGCCTTTCGCGAAGTCAGCAAAGTCCTCGGCTTCTCCGAAGAAACCGCCAACCGCTTCTCCGACGTCCACGCCTCCCCCCGCGCCAGCATCCCCGCCCAAGAAGTCCCCGACGGCAGCCACAAAAAAAACACTCCCCACCACCAATTCATCACCGAAGCCGGCATCCCCGAAAGCCACCCCCGCTTCAAAGCCCTCGCCTACCTCTTCGACCAATTCCTCAGCCTCCCCCGCCACCTCGGCCAACACTCCGGCGGCATCATCATCTGCGACGACGGACTCGACCAAGTCGTCCCCATCCAACCCGCCGCCATGCCCAACCGCACCATCGTGCAATGGGACAAAGACGACTGCGAAGACCTCGGCATCGTCAAAATCGACCTCCTCGGCCTCGGCATGCTCGCCGCCATGGAAGACGCCCTCCGCCTCTGCGAACAACGCGGCAAACCCATCGACATCGCCCAAATCCCCAAAGACGACCCCGCCACCTACGACCTCATGTGCCGCGCCGACACCATCGGCACCTTCCAAGTCGAATCCCGCGCCCAGATGAACACCCTCCCCATCCTCAAACCTCGCTGCTTCTACGACGTCGCCGTCGAAGTCGCCATCATCCGCCCCGGCCCCATCGTCGGCGAACTGGCCCACCCCTACCTCAACCGCCGCCAAGGATTCGAAAAAATCGACTACATCCACCCCCTCTTCGAGCCCGTCCTCAAACGCACCCTCGGCGTCCCCCTCTTCCAAGAGCAAGTCCTACGCATGGCCATGCTCATCGCCGACTTCACCGGCACCGAAGCCGACGAACTCCGCCGCGCCATGGCCTTCAAACGTTCCGACGACAAAATGCAAACCGTCACCGACAAACTCCGCCACAACATGACCGCCAAAGGAATCGCCCAAGAGGTGCAAGAAAAAGTGATCCACTCCATTGGCTCCTTCGCCCTGTATGGCTTCCCCGAAAGCCACGCCATCTCCTTCGCCCTCATTGCCTATGCCTCCTGCTGGCTCAAAGTCCACCACCCCGCCGAATTCTACACCGGCCTCATCAACAACCAGCCCATGGGCTTCTACAACGTCAACACCCTCCTGCAAGACGCCAAGCGCCACGGCATCCGCACCCTCCCCGTCTGCGTCCTCACCAGCGACCACCTCACCACCATCGAACCCCAACCCCAGACGGACCGCGGACTTCAGTCCGCCCCACTACCCAAGTCCCAGTCCAGTCCCCCTTCCCTCGAAAAACCAAAAACTCAAAAACTCAAAAACCAAAACCCTCGCTCTCAAAATCTCTACTCAAAAAACTCAACCCAATCAAACTCCGCGAACCTCAGCGTCCTCCGCGACTCTGCGTTGAACGCCCCCCCCCAAAACCCCACACCCACCTACCTCCGCCTCGGCCTCCACCGCCTCAAAGGCCTCACCCAAGGCACCATCGACCGCATCCTAACAGAACGAAACAACCACCCCTTCACTTCCCTCCCCGACTTCCTGCAACGTGCCCGTCCCAACAAAAAAGAACGCCGCCTTCTCGCCGAAACCGGAGCCCTCAACAACCTCCCCGACGTCCAACACCGCCGCCACGCCCTCTGGCAAGTCGAGCGTCCCCTCCAATTGGAGCTCTTCACCCATCCTGTGAACATCCAACATCCAACACCCAATACCGAACACCAAGTAAAAGAAGAATCCTCAGTTCTCCCTGCCATGACCCCCTGGCAACGCCTCGCCTCCGACTTCGCCACCCAAAACCAAACCACCGGCCCCCACCCTCTCAAACTCTGGCGCAGCCAAATGAACAAAGGAGGAGGGAGATTCCTGTCCCTCCCCACTGCCTCGTCAAAAGAGGGACGAAAATCTCCCTCCTCCTTAAAAACCGCCACCCAACTCCCCGACCTCCCCCACGGCTCCTACCTTCAAATCGCCGGCATGGTCATCTGCCGCCAGCGCCCGCAAACCGCCAAGGGCCACTGCTTCATTTCCCTCGAAGACGAAACCGGCATCGCCAACATCTTCGTCCCTCGAAAAACCTTCGAGCATCACCGCCTCACCATCACCACCGAACCTTTCCTCCTCATCGAAGGCGCCCTCCAAATCGGCGAAGGCAACAACGCCTCCGTCTACACCCACAACCTCTGGCCCCTCAACCACCTCCCCAACACCCTCAACATCTCCTCCCACGACTTCCACTAACCCACACTGGGAGCATCCACTGGGAGCGCTGGTCTTTGACCGGCCCCACCGGTTCGCCTTCCTCAGGCCTTCTTACCTTAAATACCTCTCCCAAACTTCTAACAACCCCATCTCTGGACTCTCAAAAACGAACAAAGATTGCCCTCCTCCCAAAGCACCTTATCTTTTCCCCGTGCCGAACAACCCCATCCCTTTCCAAAACACCTACGCCAAGCTCCCGGAGAAATTCTACGCCAAGCAACCTCCCTCAAAAGTCCCCAGCCCCCAGCTCATCGCCACCAACTCCACCCTCGCCACCGAACTCGGCATCGACCCCAACTGGCTCACCACCCCCGAAGCCCTCGCCGTCTTCTCCGGCAATACTATCGCCCCCGGCTCCGAACCTCTCGCCCAAGCCTACGCCGGACACCAATTCGGCGGCTTCTCTCCCCAACTCGGTGATGGACGCGCCCTCCTG
The DNA here is from genome assembly GCA_051251855.1 of Roseibacillus sp. Lineage (GTDB taxonomy): Bacteria > Verrucomicrobiota > Verrucomicrobiia > Verrucomicrobiales > Akkermansiaceae > Roseibacillus. The sequence goes on along the minus strand of JBPOGI010000002.1, from coordinate 671,135 downwards.
TTAGGCGAAGTCCCCACCGCCAACGGTCCACGCGACATTCAACTGAAAGGCTCCGGCCGCACTCCCTTCTCCCGTCAAGGCGACGGCAAATCCGCCCTCGGCCCGGTCTTGCGCGAATACCTCGTCAGCGAAGCGATGCACGCCCTCGGAGTCCCCACCACCCGCGCCCTTGCCGCCGTTTCCACGGGTGAAACAGTCTATCGCCAAGAAGGCCACGTCATGGGCGGCGTCTTCACCCGCGTCGCCGCCAGCCACCTCCGCGTCGGAACCTTCCAATACTTCGCTGCCCGCGAAGACCACGATGCCCTCCGCACCCTCGCGGACTACACCATCAACCGCCACTACCCCGAAGCAGCCAACGCACCCAACTCCACCCTCGCCCTCCTCGAAAGCGTCATCACCGCCCAAGCCCAACTCATCCCTCATTGGATGAGTCTCGGCTTCATCCACGGCGTCATGAACACCGACAACTGCGCCCTCTCCGGCGAGACCATCGACTACGGCCCCTGCGCGTTCATGGAAGAATTCCATCCCCAATGCGTCTTCAGCTCCATCGACCGCGATGCCCGCTACTCATGGGGCAACCAACCCAACATCGGACTCTGGAACCTCAGTCGCTTCGCCGAAACCCTTCTCCCCCTGTTAGACCCCGAACTCGATAAAGCCAAAACCCTCGCCGAAGACGCCCTCGAAGGTTACGCCGAACAATTCGGTAGTCACTACCACTCTCGTTTCTGCGCCAAGCTCGGCATCCCCTCCGAAACCGATCCCGACCTCATCCGCTCCTCCCTCGAACTCCTCGCCAACCAACAAGTCGACTTCACCCTCTTCTTCCGTCACCTCACCCGCCACGCCGCCAATGAGCCCAACGGCGAAAGCGACCTCCTCTCCCTCTTCGACAACCCAGAATCCGCGCAAGACTGGCTCGCCCTCTGGAAAAAAGTCACTCACGACCAGCCCAACCTCACCCAAATGCGCGCCGCCAACCCCATTCGCATCCCTCGCAATCACCGCGTGGAAGAAGTCATCCAAGCCGGCTATCGCGGAGACTTCGCCCCATTCCAAACCCTCCAAGCCGCCCTCGCTCACCCCTTCGAAGAGTCCGAAAAATTCGCCCCCTACGAAACCCGGCCCACCCCCGATCAAGTCGTCACCGCCACCTTCTGCGGCACCTAACCGTCTTCTGGAGTGCGGTGGCTCGACACCGCTCTTCGCATGGGCAAACAACCGGATAGATTACAAATCCCCCCAATAGACTTAATACTACAATTTCTCAAAAGTGCGCACTCGCTAGAGCACTGTTTCAACCTCTCCTCCCGTATTCACCCACAACTGCCATCTCTTCTACCTTTCGTCCATATTGGGTGACTTCGAAAAGCGGTGTCGAGCCACTGCACTCCAAACATCGACTGAATCGATATTCGCATAAGATTCTTCGATTTCACCAAATCTCAATCCCCTGAGATGGTTCAGGGGTCATGTCCGACCTCACTACTACTCCCACCTCCGAACTCCCCGACACCAGCCGCCGCCCCGTCAGCCTGCGCGCGAGCCGTCTCATCCAATACGCTGCCCGACTTCTCGCTCGTCGCGGAGTCCAACCCAACAGCATCTCCCTCTTCAGCATCGTCTGCGCTTTCATTGCCGCTCTTGCCCTCATCGCGATTCCCTTCCTTCCCCAGGCCATCTTTCCTCTCTCAATTGGGGCTGTCATCGCCATCTTTGCCCGCGGTATCTGCAACCTCCTCGACGGCCTCATTGCCATCGAGAACAACAAAGCCACTCGCACCGGAGCCTTTTTCAACGAAGCCCCCGACCGCCTCTCCGACGCCCTCATTTTCATCGGACTTGGACTCGCCTGGCGCTTCGACTTCACCGGACTCAGCGCCGGGCTCCTTCTCTCCCTCCTCGCCTTCGGCACCGCATACATCCGCGCCCTCGGCAAAACCCTCACTAACGAAGACGACTTTCGTGGCCCCCTCGCCAAACCCCATCGCATCGGACTCCTCATGGTCGGCCTCCCCCTCGTCGCCCTTCTCCCCAATCCAACCCTTGGATTCAGTGTCCTCCTTTCAACCCTCATCCTCGGAACCCTCCTCACCATCGTGACCCGCAGCCGCCACCTCCTCAAAACCCTTAACCAGTCTGCCTCATGAAACGCTCCCTCGCTCCCATCTTACGCGCCCTCACTGGCGTCCGACTCAACAATCTCAACCCCACCACCGACTCCCATGCTCCACGCATTTACTACGGAAACCATAGTAGCCACCTCGACTTCCTCTTGGTCTGGGCCGCGCTTCCCCGCGAAATCCGTGAACGCTCCCGCCCTGTCGGCGCCGCTGATTACTGGAACAAAACCCCTCTCCGCCGCTTCCTCGCTCACAAAGTCTTCCGCGCCCTCCTGGTCGACCGGGGTTGTTTCTGCCGCCAAGAAAATCCCCTCGACGCTATGTCCCAAGCACTCGACGAAGGCGACTCCCTCATCATCTTCCCCGAAGGCACCCGCGATGCCGGTGACACCCTGCAAGACTTCAAGTCCGGCATCTACCACCTCGCCCGCCGCCGTCCCGAAGTCGAACTCGTCCCCGTCTGGCTCGAAGGCGCCTTTCGCATTCTCCCCAAAGGCGAATTTCTGCCTCTCCCCCTCCTCGCCACCACCACCTTCGGCCCAAGCCTCAAACTCACCCCTTCCGAATCCAAAGCACCCTTCCTCAACCGCTGCCGTCAATCCCTCCTCAACCTTCACGAACCCACCAAATGAAACTCCTCGCCGACCCCCAATTCCAGCTCCTCTTCTACCTCCTCCTCGGAGTCCTCGCTCTCGCGTCCTTTCTCGTCGCCACCCTCAGCCGCTTCACTCCACTCAAGAAGGATCCCAAGCTCTGCCAGGACCTCCGTCAACGCACCAACTCGTGGTGGTTCATGGTCGCCCTCTTCGTCGGCGCCTCTCTTTTTGGAAAAATAGGTTCTCTTCTCTTGTTCGCGCTCATGTCCTTCCAAGCCCTGCGGGAACTCACCACCCTCATGTCGACCCACCGGCACGATCACCGCACCCTCGCCTGGTCCTTCTTCATCCTTCTCCCACTCCACTATAGTTTCCTTGCCTTCGACCGCTACGGAATCTGGACCATCTTCCTTCCCGTCTACGGATTCCTCTTTCTCCCCATCCGCAACATCCTCGCCCAATCCACCGACGACTTCCTTCTTAGAACCGCGCGCAACCATTGGGCTCTCGCCATCTGCGTCTACGCCCTCTCACACGCCCCCGCGCTCCTCTCTCTCGGAGACTGGGCCACTGGTGCCAAGCTTCTCTTCTTCCTCGTCATCATCTGTCAAAGCAGCGACGTCTTTCAATACATCTGGGGCAAATCAATCGGAAAGCGACCCGTCGCTCCCCACGTCTCACCCAACAAAACCCTCGAAGGAACCATCGGCGGAATCCTCACCGCCGCCGCCCTTGGCATGGCCCTCTACTGGATCACTCCCTTTCTCTGGTGGCAAGCCGGCCTCATGGCTCTCCTCATCGCCACCTGCGGATTCTTCGGCGACCTCACCCTCTCTGCCATCAAGCGCGACCACCAAGCAAAAGACTACGGCACCCTCATTCCTGGCCACGGCGGAGTTCTCGACCGCATCGACTCCCTCGCCTTTGCGGCCCCCGTCTTCTTTCACCTCACCAAGTTCTTCTGGTTCTCGTAGTCGGGCCGGAGAGGCGGCCTTTATTGCCGCCTGCAATAGCTCCTAAAGAACGGCGTCAATCTCGCGATAAGACTTCACTAAATCCTCCGGAGTCCCCTCGATCCCGTGCTCCAAACCAATCACTCCAGTATATCCCTTTTTCTGCAAGTGCTTCGTCACATTGGCATAGTTGATCTCACCCGTACCCGGCTGCTTACGCCCCGGTACATCTCCATACTGAACGTAGGCAATCTCTTCCCAGCATTCGTCAGTATTTTTAATCAAATCCCCGCCCACTTGCTGCTGGTGGTAATAGTCCGCAAGCAACTTGCAGGAAGGCCGGTTCACCAACTTACAAAAATCAAACCCCTCTTTAAAAGTCTCTAACAGAACTGGTTTCTTCGCCATATCATGGGACAGAGGCTCCACCACCGCGATAAGGTCCGCCTCCTCAAAAATATCACAACATTTCTGCATCAACTCCACACACCCCTTGATTTGCTCCTCGCGAGGCTGACTGACATCCCGAGTTCCTGGAACCAAAGTGAACCACTTGTGACCCACCAACTTCGCCAATTCAACCGCCTTGGAATAATCAGCGAGAATATTTTTCTCCTCTTCAGCGCTCGTTTCATAGAAGCGAGCCCCTCCACCCGTCGTTACCACCGACACCCCCATGGTCATTTTCTTCTCTCGAAGAAGCTCACCAATTTTCTCCTGCTCGCCAGCCGCTCGTCTTACCAGCCAATTATCCTCCCAAGCCCGAAAACCAAAATCGTAGGCCTTCTTAATGGCGTCCAGATACCCTTCCAAAGTTTTCCCTCCTCCAAAGTGGCGTGCTCCCGGCGCGAAAAGAACCTTAAAGGGCTCGGCTCCACCTGATGCCGTAGCCTCAGCTACAGCTTCCTGAGCAATTCCTCTTCCTGCTCCAGCAAGGGCTAAAGTAGTTCCAGCAGCGGTGACAAATTGACGTCTATCCATAATGAATACCACTAACGGGAATCCTTTCGTACGTCTATCATGTTTTCCCAAACCCCACATAATTTCCAAGAAAAGATCGCCCTCTGCGCCTCTCGCCACAATTTCTCAACTTCTGCACAAAAAGACATTGCCAGAGCCCTCAGATCCTCATAGCTTCCCCGCCCCGAAAGGAACGCTCGGTTAGCTCAGGGGTAGAGCACTACATTGACATTGTAGGGGTCGCAGGTTCAAATCCCGCACCGAGCACCATTCCTTCTCTTTCCTTTTTAGAGCTCAGCAAAAGGAAGAGAATAATGTGGGCCCTCATTGAAAGGTGGACTCTCAAGATCAATTTTTGAGTTCCCTCTTCGCATCAGGTTCTGGCAAAGGTCTTCCAGTGCAAGGCAAAAACTATCCTTCAGCCTCACTACCCATGAACGACTTCGTACTCTACAGCTTTCCATTCGAAGATGAAGACACTCCAGTAATTGGATCTCCAACCTTCCAAGGATAGTGACTCTCAAAAAACGGAAGCACCCAACTTCCCTGCGCCGCTGGCCGAGAAACCGCAAGATCGACCCTAGGATCCACCAGAGGAATCGGCTCCCTCCCATTGAGACCCCTCAAGGCAATCACGTAGACCTCAAGTGGCTGACCATGCTTCCTTTCGTAAGCCTGTGAGTAGTATCTCGCAAAGGCACGATAGTCCCCCGGAGTCGCTAGCCGATTGACTTGCCAAGGTGTTAAAAACTCTGAGAGATCGATCTTCCACTCTTCTCCGGTGTTCGGATTTCGCGCCTTAAAAAATTTAAAGGTCGTCAGACGCTTGGGCTTCAACTGCCAAGAAGGATTGGCCGCAATATCATTCCAGAGGACCCATCCTGGGGCAAACCAGTGTCGCAGGGGTAATAGAATCTGACTAACAATGAGAACGATACAAAAGGATTGGCCTCCTCGAGAGAGGGTCGCAAATAGCATCTTCCACGGCCTTTTCTCATTCCTCTTCTCCATTTCATCGGACTTCCCCTTCAGCGGAAGAAACAAGACTAACGATGCCACCATAAGAAGAGGAAAAATTCCCAAGTTGAAAAAAATCCCGTTGAAGAGATGAAAGGCTAGAGCAAACCCAAAAGCGATGAACCTTGTTCTCCAGTAAAGAAGAAGAGGAATAATCAAGAGATCAAAGATCGTCCCCGACCGACTGATCCATATCGGTAGCGCTGGCACCGAAGCCACAGCCTCTTGGAAGAAGTTGATTTCGTGATTCTTCATCCAGTCAACCATCGGTTCAGCGCGCACCAGCCAATCGCGATGAAGCTTATTGAAACCGCCAAAGAAATAAGGAAGCGCGACCTGAAAGCGAAAGAGGTAAAGCCAGACCACAGACGTCTCAATCTGCGCATTCGATCCTAATGCTCTCTTCGGACAGAAAGCCAAAATCGAAGCGAAAAGAAAAATGAGGTAGTAGTGATTGAGAAAAACAAACCGGTCAGTGGCCAAGAGATTTCCCCAAACAACCGCAATAATGAGAGCCGGAATCCGGTGCTGCCTTCCAAAGGCCAGCCAAAGGCTTGCCGCTGACAAAACAATAAATCCAATAGTGGGGGGAATTCGCGGGAGCCAAGTAAGAAAATCTGGCGGGAGCCGGACTGTCGGAGGAAACCACTTGGTAATAAGTTCTCCCTTCAAATATTCCGAAATAATCTGAAGAAAAAAAATACAGCCAAACGCACGACGAAAGAGTTCAAGAGCGAGACCCGGTGAAATGAGGGGAAGCGCAAAGTTGAGGTTGCCACCTAGAATTTTCAAAATAGTTGAACCATAAAATTATTAAAAGGAAACTCTCCAATCAATCACCATCGTCAGCAAGCCAACTCCAAAAAACAACGCTGCAATTCTATACAAAGCGCCATCCATCCAAGTTCTGCTGCCAATCTCATACCCTTGAGGGAATCTTAAGCCTAATTCGAAGAGGCCACTCAACAAAACGAGGAGGTGAAAACCTCCCCGTTTTAAAGAATTAAAAAAGTAGCCTACTTTATCGACGACGGATCCCGAAAAGAGACATCCCAGCCAAAGCAAGAAGCGCGAAAGAAGAAGGCTCTGGAATAACGGCCTGAGTCGTCATCGCGTCTTCAAAGTTTGCAATACTCGCACCAGGGCTGGAGGAACGGCTATCAGAAGTCACGGCCCCATAGTAAAAGGTAAAACCTGAAATCGCCTCCTCAGGATCGAGCCCGAAATCAGTATTATTCCAAACATCATTAGATGGCCCAGAGCCAGAAGAGCCACCAGCGCCCCCATTGTTATGCTCATCGTTGGCAGCATTCGCTCCCAATACCGTTCCGATCTCAGTAGTAGGATCGACAGCAGTATAGTTCGAGGACACTCCAAGGTAGGACTGCACGTCTGCAACGGTGATCGAACCACCTGGCCCCTCAAGGTCAATGAAACCCCACTCATACCAGTTGGATGAACCGTTCAGACTGGAAACTCCCAGTTCGAAATCCGCTGCAGAGACCAACCCATCGCCACTGACGCCAAAGTCTGTGCCGAAGGTCACCTCAAGGGCTATAAAACCCCAGTTTCCCACACCCGGAGAAGACGAGCCAAAGTCAAAATCAGAAGCGGAGGTGTTCGGGTAAATGCTCCCCAATCCACCTGCGGGCCCTCCTGCATATTCTGTGAGCGTTAAGGTCGTGCCGTCAGCCAAGGTCGTCGTACTTCCATCAGCTGCTGCTGGTAGATTTCCATCGACGTCGAGGGTGGATGCTGCTGTAGCAATTGAAGTGCTGAGCGCACAGACTCCCAATGCGGGGAGCACTAAACTGTAATTCCTTTTCATAGTTATTATTGGTTATCATTAATTGGTTTACTTGGCGTTTGTTTAATGTCGTCCCCTCGAAATCGTTTGGTTCATTGACTCGTTCGCACAAGGAATAAACTTCGACAACTTCGCGAGAGTCACTGCACATTCCGTGCCTCCCGCCTCAGCCTTAAGAAAGTTTCCCGAGGCTCAAGAAAACGCGAATTCTTAACCCCTCTCTGAAGGAACTCTTTAGGTCAAACGCGGCCCGGAAAACTTTTCTAAAAATCACCTCCAATTCCCCGTGAAGAAACACCCTCCTCACAATCCGTGACGAATAAGTCACAACTCTTTATTCAAACTCTTCGATTTCGAACGATCACCTTCACCTCCCCCTCATGGAAACACTCTTAGGATGAGACATCGCCGCCTCCAGAAAAACCTCGGGACCCTTGGTTCCTCGGCTGGATTAGAATCGTCACCGTCGCTGCCTCTAAGAATTCAAGTTCCTTCATCAAGCCGTCCCCACCTCCTCTTCGAAAAAGAATCATCCCTCCCAAGCTCCGCCACCTGGCGTTTCTATCTTGATGCGCTCACCTTCGAAGGCATTGAAAGAAGCACTCCCCGGCAACGCCTTCCACTTTCCATCTTCCCACACAAACTGTTGGCCATGCGTCCCGTCATTCCCGCCATCAAAACCTTTCGGCCCAACCGTCCGCCTCTGGGTGAGTAAGGTCACCGTCATCTCCTCTAAAAACTCAAACTCCCTGACCAGACCATCCCCACCCCGATATTTTCCGGCACCCCCACTCCCTCTTCGCAAGGCAAACTGACGCAGTCGCACCGGAAAACGATATTCCAGCACCTCCGGGTCCGTGATGGCAGTATTCGTCATATGAACATGAACCCCACTCGCACCATCCGAACCATTTGTTGCACCTGAACCTCCCCCAATGGTCTCATAGTAGCCAAACCTCTCGTTTCCGAAGAGAAAATTATTCATCGTCCCCTGACTCTCCGCACTCAATCCCAGCGCCCTCAACATCACTTCCACAATCCTTTGACTGGTCTCGACATTCCCACCCACCACCGCCGGACACGCAGACAAATCTTCACTAAACTCAGGCTGCAAAAAAGTCCCCTCTGCAAGAATCCTCACCCGCGAAAGCAAACCCTCGTTCAGCGGCAAATCCTCATCCAACCAAAGCCGCAGTGCATACAACACCGCACTCCGAGTCACCCCCTCGGTCGCATTCAGATTGCCCGCATGAGCCGCCGCACTCCCGCGAAAGTCCACCTCCAAAAAGCCCTCGCGACACACCATATTCACCTCCACCGCAGTGCCGTCATCCAAGCAATCCTCAGCCTTCCACTCCCCTTCTTCCTCCAATCGCACCCTCATCAATCCCTCCGCCCGCTCAAAAAGCGACCGCATCCCTCCCATCACCTTCTCTTCCCCAAACTGACCCAACAACCCCTGCATCGCCAACACTCCCGAACGGCTCGAAGCCACCTGCGCCCGCAAGTCCGCCACATTCTCCGCCACCGCTCGACTGGGATACTTCGCCGCACTCAGAACCGCCTCCACCTCTCCAAAACGCTCCTCCCCCGCATCCACCAACAATTGAGGCGCAATCACCACCCCCTCTTCCTCCAAACACGCCGCATCCCCAGGCATCGACCCCGGAGCCTTCCCGCCAATCTCCGAGTGATGCGCTCGGTTCGCTACAAAAGCCACCACCTCTTTTCCCTCACCAAAGACCGGACTCACCACCGTCACATCCGGCAAGTGCGACCCACCAAACCCCGGGTGATTCACCACCACCACATCACCCTCTCGCCAAACCCGACCTTCCGACACCTTCCTGACACAAACTCCCAACGCGCCCAAGTGCACCGGGATGTGCGGCGCATTCACTAACAGCCTTCCCTCGCCATCTAACAGCGCACAGGAGAAGTCCAAACGCTCCTTCACATTCGTCGAAAGAGCCGTCCGCCGCAACAGCTCGCCCATACTCTCCGCAATGCTCTCAAAGCGAGCCCGCATCAACTCCTCACCCACCGCCCCGTCCCGAACCACCGCCTCACTCACCTCCACTTTTTCTAACAAAAGACTCCCACTATCTCCCTCCCGACAGTGCCAACCTTCTCCCGCCAAAATAGTGCAATAGTTTGCCCTCAAAAGCCCCCGCACCTCCTGCCCTTCTCCGAATCTTTCCTCCTTCTCCAAACCCTGCTCCTCACTCGCAATCACGCGCACCATCACAACTTCCAGTGCATGCCCCACCGGACACTCATAGCCAAACAACTGCTCGTATTTCTTTTCAAAATCCCCTTTCACTCTCAACAACCCCGGAACCTCAGCCCCCGCACTCTCCATCTCAATTGCCGAAGCTTGCCCCACCACTCGAACCTCAATCAACCAACGCGAAACCTTCCCGCCTTCAACCTTTTTGAGAGCCTCCTCAGCCAACTTTCCCAACCGCACTTCCCATCCCTTCTGCAAATCGTCCATCGCCTGCAAGACCTGCTCCTCCACCACGCCCTCTCGCCGCGAGCGATGCAAGCCCCAGGCACTCAACAAACCCGCATCCCTCGGCACCAAAACACGCGACACCCCCAAACTCTCTGCCAACTCACAAGCATGCTGCGGACCCGCTCCCCCAAAAGCCACCAAGGCATAATCCGCCGGCTCAAATCCCTCTCCCACCGAAATCGACCGCACTGCCTCCGCCATCCGCTCCACCGCAATCGCCCGCAGCCCGCGCAACAATTCTTCATCCTCCGGCACCTCCGCCCCCGCAGCCACCATCTCCCACTTCAGCTCCGCAAACCTCTCCTTCGCAGCCTCCCGTGAGAGCGGAATCTCCACCCGTTCCTCATCCAAATTCCCTAACAAAAAGTTCACATCGGTCACCGTCAACGGCCCCCCACGCCCATAACAGGCCGGCCCCGGATCCGCCCCTGCACTCTGCGGACCCACTTCCAAACCACCCTGATGCCATCGGCAAATCGACCCTCCTCCCGCCGCCACCGTCTCCATCTTCACCCCAGGCCTCAATACCCGCACTGGCCCAATCGCCTGCTCATAGCGCAACGGTATCGCCCCCTCCAAGCGCGCTACATCCGTGCTCGTCCCCCCCATATCGAAGGTCAACACTCGTTCGATCCCCGCCCCCTTCGCGACCTCCAGAGCCCCCACTAAACCACCCGCTGGACCACTCAGCAGACTATCCACCGGCTCATACTCCTCCCCGAGCTGCAAACTCCCCGCACTCGTCAGAAATGAAACTTCTCCCATCTCCGAAACCCGTCCCTTAAACCCATTCATCACCGGCCCCAAATACCCATTCGCCAACCCCGTCTCCATCCGCCCCAAGAACCCCATCCGCGCACTTAACTCCGCCGAAGCAGTCACCTCCAAGAAGCCCTCCTCCATCAAAACCTCCTTCACCCGCAACTCCATTGCCGGAAAACGATCCGCATGAAGTAACGCCACCACCGCCACTGTCTCTCCACGCGCCACCCACTCCCGACCCACTTGACGCAGCCCTTCCTCATCAAGCGCCACCAACTCTTCCCCCGACACAGCCTGCCGACCCGACACCTCCACTACCTTACTCGTAATGGGAGCCTCCTTCACAATCACTCTTGCCAACAACTCCGGCCTCCGCTGATCCCGAATCACCGGCAAGTCCCCAAATCCCTTCGTCACAAACAATACCGGCTCCGTCCCCTCTCCCTCCAACAACGCATTCGTCCCCCGCGTCGTCGCCACCCGAAAGTCCATCTCAGGAAACCCCTCCCCCATCCGTGTCCCCGTTAAAATTCGTGCCGCCACTACCGGAGCCTCTTCCCCCGTCCTCAACTCAATCATCGCAAGACCCTCGACCGATCTCTCTAAAGTAAAAACACCCTTCAGCTGGCTCACCACAAGTATCCCATTCAAGGTCCACCCCTCAAAAAAGGAATCTCCAAAGCCCTCCAATCCAGCCAAGCGCAATCGCCCCTCGCCCAACTCCTCTTTCACCTCAGCCCGCACACATCCACTCGACAACACCTTACACCGCCTCTCCACCCCATCAGGATTCATTGCCCAACCATCGGTAAAGGTCCCTCCTGTATCCGCTCGCACCAACCACTTCTTCATCACGCCTTCTTAAAAAACATCGCCTCCAACAGACACCGTTTCACCACCTTGCGCCCCACCTTCACTCCCTTTGTCAAATCCTCTCTCGAAGCCCGCTCTAACAAATCAATCGTCTTCAATCCGATCAAGGCTGGCAACACCGTCGCCATCCGCGCCCGCCTCCCCCGCACCGCACGCGAGTAGGTCAAGCCATCCTCCAAAAAACCGCGCGCCTTCTTCAGCCAATCCTCCCGATCCCCCGGCAAATACCGTCGCCCCCGTTCCTCATCCTCCACCTCATCCCGCAAAATATTCACCAACTGCAATCCCTTGCCATAATTCTTCCCCAACGCCCTCATATTCTCCTTCGACTTGTTCGCAAATTTTTCATCACTCCCGAACCCCACCTCCGTCCAAAACTCCCCCACACACCCCGCCACGCGATAACAATACTCCTCCGCCTCCTCTGCATCGGTCAAAGTCACCACCTCTCCCTCCGGAAACTTCTCCAAATCCCAAACCTGACCCGAAATGATGGTCAACACCACCTCCCTCACTGCCCCCCGCTCATGGTCCGCCAACATCTGCCACCACAGAAACACCTCCTCCAACCGCCGCATCAACACCCGCTCCCCCTCCTTCACCCCCTCCTCATCCGCAATCAACGCCGCCTCCTCAAAAAAACCCTCCTTCTCCCCACCCTCAATCAACACTCGAAAGTCCTCCAACAACCCCAACCTCATCGCACGCTCCCCCCCACAGTCCGCAATGGTATCACTCGCCCGCGCCAACAAATACCCCACACTCGTCGCCTCCCGCATCCCCGACGGTAACGCCCGCAGCGTCAAATAGAACGACCGCGACACATCCCGCAGCACATCCCTACCCAACTCTTCCTTTGTCGTCCCAGCCATTCTCAGCCACAAACTAACCACACCCACCCCGGACTTCAAAAACCGAATCATCAAAAACTCAAAAACCAAAGCTCTGTCCACTCAGCTCCTATCCACCCGTAAGCCCTCCCATTCAGCCAAATCATCCCCGGCGGCAATAAAGGCCGCCGCTCCAGTCCTAAAAAAACTCAAAATCCCCACCAGTTCGTCCTCTGTGTTCACTCCGCGTCCTCTGCGCCTCTGCGTTGAAAAAGTCCAACCCCGTCCATCCCTCTCCGTCCTCCCACCCCCACTCCTTCACCTTTCTTCTGTTCAAAAATCCCCCCACCCAATAACCCATAGCCAACAACGAATCACCCCACCCCGTGCCCGAACCACTCTCCCTCTACCTCCACCTCCCCTTCTGTCACAAGATCTGCCCCTACTGCTCCTTCTACAAACACACCCCTGGCAACACCGACTTCACCGCCTTCATCGACGCCCTCCTCACTGAAGCCCGTCACCACAGCGAAAAGCTCAATCGCCCCCTCCGCACCGTCTACCTCGGCGGCGGCACCCCCTCTCTGCTCTCCGAGAAGCACCTCACCCACCTCTTCACCGGCCTACGCGACATCTTCGACTTCTCCCCCCTCGAAGAAATCGACCTCGAAGCCAACCCCTCCACCTTCCATCTCCCCAAAGCCCAACTCTTCCGCGAACTCGGCATCACCCGCGTCTCCCTCGGCATTCAATCCTTCCAAGCCAACGAGCTCAAAGCCCTCGGTCGTGACCACACCGCCCAAGCCGCCGCCGAATCCTTCGCCCTCCTGCGCGAAGCAAAAATCCCCTCCTGTAACCTCGACCTCATGTTCTCCGTCCCTCACCAAACGGAAGAATCCTGGGCCAACAACCTCACCCAAGCCCTCGCTCTCAAACCCGACCACATCTCCTGCTACAATCTCACCTACGAGGAAGACACCGCCTACTTCGACCAATTTCAAAAAGGCGAACTCAGCGACGACCCCGACCTCAACGCCCGCCTCTTTACCCTCGCTCACGAAACTCTAACAGCATCCGGATTCCGTCATTACGAAACCTCCAACTATGCCACTCCCGGCCACCACTCCAAACACAACCAAAGCTACTGGGAGGGCCGCGACTACCTCGGCCTCGGTCCCTCCGCCGTCTCAACCCTAACGGAGCGCGAACTTCAGTCCGCCCCACCAACCCCGTCAAACCACCCCCATGCCACTCGCTGGAAAAACACCCCCGACACCGCCGCCTACATTCAGCAAATCAACACCGTCGGTCACGCGATGCACGACACCGAGCACCTCACCGAAGAGCAATACAACCTCGAACGCATTGCCCTTCTCCTTCGCACCGACACCGGCCTCCCCCTCCACTACCTCCCCAAAGAAACCAAACTCGACCTACTACTCGAGAACAATCTCGCCAACCTAACCGACACCCACCTTATCCTCACCCGCGATGGCTCCCTCCTCGTCGACGCCATCGCCGAACAACTCTCATAAAAGGAGGAGCGACAAGAATCTCGCTCCTCCTTTTCCCCGACTTGAACCGGCACCCCTCTTCTGCTCAAATGCAGCAATGAATATCGGTCAAAAGGTCATCCCTGTTGGAGCTCTCCTCTTTGGCCTCGCCCTCGGCACCCTTTGGAGCCCTCGCGAAAAAGACCTCACCCCAGAACAAATCACGGCAGCCCTCTCCCGACAGGCATCCAAAAGCACCCACTCCTCATCTCGGAGCGGACTCTCAGCAAACAATCGCTCCTCCACCCGTTCGCAGGGAAACCCTCGTAACTCCTCACTCTATCAGGAACTCACCGTCGAGAACCTTATTTCCACCTTCAAAAACCTCCAAGACGAAGAAGAAATCAACCCCATGGCGCTCGCACGCTATGCCGCTCAACTTACCAACATGGGCGAATTCGAAGTCACCGCCCTTCTCAAGGAACTCCAAGGCCCCTTCGATGAAGAAGACGGAGCGATGCAAGAAGTTGCTGAATCCATCTCGATCATCGTCTTCTCTCGGCTTTGCGAACTCAACGGCCCCGAAGCGATGCGTATGCTTCACTCAGGTGAGTTGGGAGAAGATATCGACGACGTCGCCATACTCGGGATGAACGCGTGGGTCGCCGCCGATCCCGAAGGAGCAAGACGTTGGTTCCAAGGAGCCATGCTCGAAGTGGATAAGGTCATACTTGCTGGCGGCGAAGAAGAGGACCTCAAGGGGGCAGCGTCCCTCCTCGAAGAAACCGATATCATCAGCGCCTACCTCCGAGGAATGACCGCCCTCGATCCCGATGCCGTCAAAGAAAGCATCGCGAGTTTACAAAGCGACGAAATCCGCGAACACATGCAAATGGAGCTCTCCGAACAACTCATCGAAGGAGCCAATTCTAAAGACCAAATCCTCTCTCTCCTCAACGACGACACCTTCAAGGACTTCGGGCATGCTCAAATCGAGCTGATAGCGAAACTTACTCAAGTAGACACCGATGCTGCCGAAAGTTGGGCGACCACCCAACCGCTCTCGCTGAATCGAGATCACATGTATGCCAGCATCGCCAATTCCCTCCTTCAAGAAAACCCCTCCGAAGGTGCCGCCTGGTATCAAGCCCAAGAACTCAGCCCAGACACCTCCGAAGCCGAACGACTCCAGCGAATCACCAACCGATGGATGGTGCGCGACCTCGAAGGCGCCGCCACTTGGCTTCTTCAGCAACCTAACAACCCAGACCGCGACTACTCCGAATCCCTCCTTGCTACCCGCTCCGCTCAAAACGACGAATGGGAAGCCGCCTTCCGCTGGAATTCGGATATCACTGACGCCTCCACGCAAGAAGAGTCCCTCAACCGACTCCTCAGACAAAGTTGGGACCGCCGCTCTAACAGCATCAACCAAGAAGCTATCCAAGCCGCCCACGCCTCCGGCCACGGCCATGCCATCGACGCCTTTCTGCAATCGAAAGATGCAGCCGCAACGGGAAGCAGTCGTCTGAGTGGAAAATCTCTCCCGCGAGAGTAAGCCGTAATCCCATTCCAAATTCCACCTCGCATCCGTGACTCAATGTCACGGCTCTCGCCAAGGGATTCTCTTTCGGGCCTCACTCAAGGCGAGTAATTGTTTACTTTTTGTAGCTAGAAAACTCTCTCTTTGTAGGTTGCCTGCCCTCATTCTCCCCGCTAGTTTTCAAGTATGAAGAAGTTAGACCTTATCGTTATGATGACTTGGTGTCTAAGTCTTCACGTTGGGCTACTGGAGGCAGAGGAAACCACGAGACTGAGCGGTTTTGCGACCCTAGAACCGACTGCCGAGTCCCGCTTTTTTGGCGAGACTGTGGCTACCAGTAGTGACTGGTTAGTAGCTGGGGGTTTCCTTGTAAAAGATACTGGCACGAGAGAAATCGTCTTCCAAATTCTCGAATCAGACGGATCTCTTCGCACCTCTTGGAGCTATCCAACTACGGAGAACGTCAACGCCTTCGCAGACCCCTTGCTCGCCATCACTACAAATGAAAGCAAACTGGTCACGGTCCATCGCGAGGGAGGAAGTGAGCAAATCCGGTGTCACCGAGCAGAGGATGGAATCCTCCTGTGGTCCAAGACGATTGCCGCCAGTCCCTATCGAGAGGTCACAGTCACTTCCAATGAAAGCTATCTCTTTATCAGTCCCCATCAATCTTCGGCAGGAGAAATTCTGGTGATTGACTGGGAGACAGGAGACATCGTGACAACCCTCACCGCTAGTGAACCCAGCTTTAGGGATCAGTTTGGAGAAATCATGGTAGCCAGTGATGATTACCTCGTTGTTTCGAATACCGGTCTGGACGTGTTCGATATCGGGGATTGGGAAAATCGACGATCTTTCACCAACCCAAGCCCGTATTCTGCCCAAAGGGTTCCTGGAATTTACGGCGATAAATGTTTGATTGCGGATGGATCCAGTTGGGTGGGCCATTTCTACGTCGTCGATCTCCTCACAGGTGACAGCCATCTCCCCACTGTCGAGAATGCCCGCCACTACGGTACGATTTCAGCGACGGACAACTACATCGTCGCCATAGGGTCAGGCCGACTCGATTTCTGTGATCCTCTCACCTATCAGGTTCTCCATCACGTATCCCTCCCGTCCTTATACAACTATTCCCTTTCTTTCGATTGTGGCCCTCGATTTGTCGTCGTAGGAAACTTGGTCTACCGCCCTTCGTATGGACCCAGCACTGCTGGCTCAGTTTCCATCTTCGATAGCCAGCCGGATGAGCCTTTACTCACATGGTCTGCGACCACCAGTTCAGAACGTGAAAGATTGGTAACGATTCGTTTTCTTTTGAAGGACCCAGCCGAAAACCCCGTTGCGATTGCTTTCCGAACGCGAGATGGCTCGGCAGTAGCCGGCTCGGATTTCCAAGGAGTAACGACCACGCTCACGATCCCCATTGGGCAGCAGGAGGCCGAATTCAACATCACTCTCCTTCAAGATCTGCAGCTAGAGAAAACGGAGGACTTCGAGCTTGAGATGACCTCACTCACTGGTGCAGTTGTTGAATCCACAACGCTTCCCATCACCATCATGGGAAGCTCTCTTAACAAGGTGGGACAGTTCGAACGAAGAGATGTTCCCCCCACCTTTCGAAACGACTACGCTGCAGCAGAAGGAAGCCGCTATTCCGCAACGGCCTCGATTGGGGAACCACTCGGGGAAGCTACTTCAGGAAATTTCAATATTTCTGTATTTGATATTCAAACGAACGAGGTGGTTTGGGAATTTACCGCACCCATTCTAATGGAACCCTGGTTCACTAGCTATCCGGTTGAAACCTACGGCAACAAGCTGATCGTTCCTATTGGACTTCCTAAAAGCTCCCATTGGACTCAACCCGTCCCCAAGAAGCAGGTTCTTATTTATGACATCCCCTCTCAGACACTCCTAACCACATTCTACAACCCAGATAGCGCGGCATCGTCGACTTCTGAGTTTGGCCGCTACGTCGATGTAGCCCCTCCTTATCTCCTCGTCGCGACTCCTCACATGGCTGCTGGATTTCAGGCTTACCACCTTGAGAACTTGACTCCTGTTTTCTTACCGGGAGTGGCATCAAGGATGCCTCTGACTTTTGCTTCGGATGGGCACTTTGGCTTTGGCTTGAGCAACTATAGTGGCTCCACCCTCACCATCCCAGACCGCGTGATTTATGATTTTTCAACAGGAGGTGCCGCCAAGGTCATTTCCGCTCCCGAGCCGAATGAAGCAAGCGACTTTGCGGAAGGCGGAGCCGTTGGAAACGGGGTCGCATGGGTCAGCGGAGGCCCCGACGAGGCCTTAATGGGATTCAATATCGCCAGCGGAGAGATTGAGCAGACAATTCAACCACCTGTCGGAACAGACTACGGCTTCAATGGCTTTTTACACCTTCACGGAGAGTTGCTATTTTATGGCTATTCGTCCCCTTACAACACCTCCTCTCAGGAGAACCATCTCAACGTCTACAGCACTTCAACAGGAGCCTTGTTGCAGACCTTGAGCGAAGGAGTACCCCGGAACTCACAGCTGCCTAGAGAACGATTTGGCCGCACAGTGTCCGCAAATGCAACCTACTTTTTCATCGCCGGTTTCGAGGATACGATTCATGTCTACTCGCGCAGCCCCAAGCCTAGCTTGACCCTACTCAACTCCGAAATTCAGGAAGGGCAGGCCTTTCCAAGTGTTGTGGGCTTGTCGAATGAGCCCTTTGCTGAGGATTGGGACGTTACTGTGGCGCTTGCACCAGGTAATGTGACTCTCGGCTCCGACTTTGGATTACCACTACCAGTAACGCTTGGAGCGGGGCGAACCAGCCACCTCATTCCTCTTCCTTTACTCGACGATTCAGTCGATGAAGGTGAGGAGTTTGCAGTTCTCACCGTGAGCGATGATTTTACTGAACTCGGGACGACGTCCGTAACGATTCGCGATGATGACTCCTTTCCCGAGAGCGAGGAGTTGCTTGGCCCTAACCTCTCCTATCAAGACTTGTTCGGCTTCGATTTCGATCTCAATAGCTCCCGAGTCTATGTCGGACAGCCTGTTGACGCCGGCTCAAATTCGAATGGGAAGGCTTACGTCTATGATCGAGAGACTGGCAATTTACTTGATACCTTGGCTTCGAGTCAGCCTATTCTAGGAAGTCTCTTTGGCTCAGGGATTGCGGCCAATGAAGAGTTCTTTGCTGTTTCTCAACCTGGCAATCCTTTTAGCAATTTCAGTCAAGGAACGGTAACTATTTATCGGGTGAGTGATAATCAGGTGATAAGGACCTTAAGCCAAGGAGCCAGCGACACCCTCTTTGGAGGTGAAGTGGTGTTCTCCGGCGAACAATTAGTGGTGTCGAATCCAGGTAATGTCACCGGAACGGCAAAGGGCTACCTCATCTTTGTTGACCCTGCCACTGGCACTGTATCACCGACGATTCGCGCGCCAGGAGATACTGCTGGCAATTATTTTGGCGATGCTGTGCAAGCGGATGCTCAGGACGTTCTGGTCGGATCTCCTGGGCATGATGCCGCAGGGACCAACGCGGGAAGCACTTTTCTTCTCGATTCTGATACACACGATTTTGTTCTGTCGCTGACGTCTCCGAATCCCGCCCCGGAAGCGAATTTCGGAAGTGCAGTTGCCTTGGGGACGCAACGTCTACTAGTGTCTGATGACTTGGATACGGTGTATTGTTTTGACCGACAATCGGGATCTTATCTCTGGTCTCGAAGCGCACCCGAAAGCTATGGCGATGCAACTATCGTCGAATATGGAGCGCAACTGACAGCGGACGGCGACCTTTTTCTAGTTACTGCAGCCTATGCAAACACCCGCGAAAGAGAAAGCGCAGGCCTGATTGAAGTCTTAGATGGAGAAGGTCATCTCGTGGGAGTCCTTAATGGGCCTAGCCAGACTCGGGACGGAGAAGAATTCGGCTTTCACTCCGTTCTAGATAACAATGAAGCTTGGGTTTCCATTCCGGGTTCCGAAAATGGCGAACGGCGAACACGCCTTGAAGTTTACCAACTCCCAGAGCAGCCTCTCTATGCGCAGTGGCTGACCACTGCGGAGGACCTTGGAGTCGACTACGACTTCGATGGAGATGGCCAAATTTCCGAAGTCGACTACCTCCATTTCCTAAATCCTGGCTGGCATAATTTTAGTCTTACAGCCCAGCCGGAAGGAGATTTCTTTGGCTTCGATCTTCCCAACCGAATTCCAGCAGACATAGCGATAAGCTTAGAGACAACAAATGATCTGGTCGATTGGCTAACTACGGCGCGATTGCATGACGATGGCATTGTTCTTGGAGATGCAGACATTTTGACCGAAACCGAGCAATCCCGCATGATTCCCTTACGCGGTTTTAACGAGAAAGAGTTCTTTCGCGTAAGAATTCACGCAGTTGAGTAGCCACGCTGAGAGGGAAGCCTCTAGGCCGCCTCGGCTGATATAGGCTGGAGCGCGCCAGATTGCTATTGAGGGACGGGGAACGTTGGACATCTCCGCCCCAAGCGTAGGGCCCACTCGCCCACTCTCGCTTGTCACTTTACTTGCTCAAGAAAGATCAGAAACTCTTGGCAAGAATCCCCCTCTGTTCTAAATCTAACCGCGATGCAGTTTTTGGAAACAATTGAATGGCCGGACGAGATTGAACTTCTCATCGATCGTCTCGAAAGCGAATCCGCTGACCGGCCCTTGAACCGTGAGGAACGCGCCCTCGTGGATGTATATGAGACTGTCCCCATTCTTGAAAGCGAAGACTGCTTGCATGAATTCTGGCAGACCGATCTCGACCACCAGCGCATCATCAAGTCCTTCGACCTCGTTGGCGCAGCCTCCCTAGTCGATCCTCTCAACGCCAGCCGCTGGTGTGGAACGCGGAGCCAAGAACGCGGGGACTACAGCGAGACCGAAGCAGACTACCTTTCCACCATCGAAGAAGAACTCCCCCCTGGAATGGAAGAACTTGTCGACGTGGTGCTGGAATTTGTGGAAGACGAGTTGCAGTAGTACGCTTGCTAGAGACAAGATCGATCCGGACAATCAGCGTGCCTGAGCGTCTTCGGATCCCCACTTTTTCCTAACGTCGTCCAAGCCCGACGGTCCTTTTTCATCGCTTGTTTCTACCCCGTTTGGCCTTATCCTTTGAAATCAGGTGCGTTACGCGCCCTTTTTAAAGAAACTATGAGCCCTCATCGAAACAAGATCACCCTCTTTGCAAGTCTCTCCCTCTTACTTGTTGGGTTTCTCGTTCTGCTCAATTCGGAGCGAAAGCTGGGAGAAAAGGCAAAGGAATACAACCGAAGTGTGGGTGCGAAGTCCAACCAAACTCAAAAAACTACCAGCCAATCAGAGCCTACTTCCCCTTCTCGCGCTAGCCATTCGAGTGACAAGGACTTCGTTATCATCGAGCCCGTCAGCCAGATGCGACGCGGGAGCAACCGAAGGCTCCTTTTAGAAGAAGCAGTTGCACAAAAGCGGGATACTAATGCGGAAAAGGTTTCGCAGGAAGTCGTCTTCGCGAGGCTGTCGAGTGACCAATGGGGGCCACTGACCTTTGACGAACAAACCTTAGCTGCCATCGAAGTAAGTTTCGACCAAGAAGCTCTCAGCAATTTTTTAGATTCCAAAGCCGAAACGATTGCCATTCCCCTCTCGATCGACCGAGAGGTTGAAATCATCGTCGACCAAGTGGTGACTCGAGGAAAAAACACCATCACCCTGATAGGTAAAGTTGCCGATGAAAGTCTGAGCGATGTCTTGGTGGTCTTTCATGATGGCGCCTTGAGCGGGTCCCTTGCCTTTCACGAGACCAATACTCACTACCAAGTGGGAATGGCTGGAAATGGGAACATCGCCATTCGTCAGCTGGACCCGAGCAAGGTTCAGGATAGCTGCCTCAACTGTCAGAACCCCGAGCATTTCATGGCCGAACTCGCGGATGATATCTTAGTTGATGAGCCAGAGGATGAAAATGCCGAGGGTGAAATTTTGGCCGCTCCGGCGGGCACCACTCCCTTCGACATCGTAGTCGGTTACAGTGCGCAAGCTCGACAAAGCAGCGGAGGAACCGCCGCCATGGAGGCAAAGATCATCGAAGCGGTCGACCGGCTCAATCTCGCTTTCACTAACAGTGCGGCTGGAGATTGGTTCTGCTCACTCTTGGCGACAGCGGAGGATTCGAATCCTAATTTTTCCGACTCTGACTACGAGACTATGGGCGCGATGTTGACCGACCTCCGGCAAACAACAGACGGGATTCTGGATTCCATCGCCGACTTGAAGGAAGAGTTGGGAGCAGACCAAGCCACCTTTATCTGCAATGCTGCCATCAGTGGGGCGGCCGGGGTTGCAACCAGACCAGGAGCTTACAATGTGACGGCACGCACTGCTCTCAATTCATCGGCACTGACCTTTTCTCACGAAGTGGGCCACAATCTCGGACTCCGCCATGCCTGGGGTGATTCGGGCAACGCGTCATCGAATCCCACCAACGTGGACAACTACGGTTGGCGTTTTCGGACCCCAGCCGGCACCAAACTTCGTACTATTATGGCCTACAACAGTGGATGGTCAGGCAGTCGTATTCTCCATTTTTCCAATCCCGAAATCACCTATAGCAGGGCTTTCACCGGGGCAGTTAGTGGCTTCGATGCCACCGATACCAGTTCCAGTCCGGCCTACGATCAACAGTTGGTCGAAGAAGGGATTATTGGAGTTCTCGGAGCTGGCTTCGATGGCAGCAACTCCCAGCTAGGCGCCCGCAACGGGCCCTATCTTCGCAACAATACTCAAACGATGGTGAACCGAAGAACGCGGGAAAGCCTCGCAGTTTTGGATCCACAGACAGGTCTTCTAGCGCCGACTGGAAGTAACCTCACCATCTTCTGGTATGGCGGAGACCATACTGATTCCATCGCCCTTGCGCTCTATAAAGGAGGGATTTTCCAATCGACAATTGCCTCTGGGATTTCGGGAGAAGACCGATGGTATGATTGGACCGTGCCCAACGTTACTGACGGAAACGATTACAGTATTCGAGTGACCCTGAACGGCAGCACTTTCGATAACAGCGGAAACTTCACGATTGGAAAAGTGGTCGAAAGCCTCCCCTACCGCGAAGACTTTGAGGAAGGCTCCGGAAGTTGGGTCACCTCGGCTGGTAGTGACTTTGCTTGGACCAGACAAACCGGTGGAACTTCCACTGAGGCGGCTGGACCTGAAGGAGCCTCGGAGGGAGACTACTACTTCTATTCCGAAGGCCATGGTGCCTCCGAACCCTACCAACTCTCTTCCATCGAAGCCAACTTTGACTTTACCGGAGTGAGCGAAATCGAGCTCGCATTTGACTATCACATGTATGGTCTCTACATCGATTACTTGGCTTTGGATGTGAACGATGGCAGCGGCTGGGACCTCGATGTTTGGATTCAAGATGGGCAACAGCATTCGAGTTCCTCCGATCCTTGGTCCGAGGCGGCAGTGAATCTCTCAGCCTATGCTGGCAACAGCGAAGTAACCCTTCGATTTCGCACTGCCAACTTGCTATGGTATGCCGCCGATCCTTCTTTAGATCGCATTCGTATTTCCGAGCCAGTAGGGCCTCTCGTCGCGCATTGGTCTCTGGACGATACCGCGGGTAGCACGGCCTCCGATTCCGTGAATGGCTTTGATGGCACCCAAGCCAATGCCACTTGGGTCGACGGCATTGTCGGTGGAGCTCTTGATTTCAACAGCAGCACTTCGACAGTCTCATTGCCAACGACAGCGTTTCAATCCATCGAGGACGAAGTCACTTTTTCGATATGGATTTATGGCGATGGCAATCAACCCCAGTCGGATACTCTGCTCCATGCCACTGACTCAGCCGGCAACCGAGTCTTGAATATCCATTTGCCTTGGGGAGACAGCAAAGTCTACTGGGATGCAGGCTTTGAAAATGGATATGATCGGATCAGTAAAGCCGCCACTTCAGACCAATTTCTGAACCAGTGGAATCATTGGGTCTTTACCAAGAATGTGCTCAGCGGTGAGATGGCCATTTATCACAACGGCATTCTCTGGCACAGCGGGAGCGGTTTCAGCCGCGCGATGGGAGAAATTAACAACGTGGTTCTAGGAAGTCAGATTGGTAAGCAATACTATTCAGGAGTGATTGACGAGGTGCGTCTCTATAACGTGAGTCTCGACGCCCAAGAAGTCTCTGACCTCTTTCTCAGCTACACCACCTCGCAAGGCGTTCCTTTTGCTTGGCTGATGAATAATGGCTTGGAACCTTCGGAAGCCAGTGCGATGACCGATACTGATGGCGATGGTCAGAGCAATAGCTCGGAGTGGTTCTTCGGCACCAATCCGCTCAACATTGATTCCCCTGTGGGACCACTCTCGGCTGAAAACGATGAGATCAGCTTTGACTACACCCGCCGCAAATTGGATGGAGTCACGATTGCTGCCGAATGGTCCCCTGACTTGACCGACCTCAGCTGGAAAACAATGGGGCTCAACGAAGTGGTCATGAGTGATGATGGCGAAGTCGAAACCGTTTCCGTCTCTGCCGCCCAAGATGAGGCCAGAAAATTCCTCCGCATTAAGGTCGAACAGGAGTGACTTGAGCTCCCAAGAAATCGTCTCGAAAGCGAACTCATCAATCTATGCGAGAAGCGACTATCATCATCGTGGCATCCTTCTGGATCAAGAAGGATGGCGAAGATGAATTTTTGAGATGCGAGAGAATACTCCTTGAGAGACTAACGCACTACGATGCCGCCGTGATTTCAAGGATTCGAAATCCCAACTATCAGGAAGGCGACGAATCTCCTTACGAGACTCATCTTTTAAATTTTCCTTCGAGGAAGCATTGGAACGCCTATCTCGAGGACGAGTCACTCGACGAGATTCGAGCCGCGTGTGCCCTGGTCATCAACCGGAAAAGCTTTTGGGAAGGACATGAACTCTCGAAATAGGTTTCTGGCAATCGCCATAGAGGCATTTTTTCATCCAAAACGTCGAGCGCCCAAAACAGCGCCTTACCGAAGTTCTGCAAACGCTTCCGCGCAGGCGAAGCCGAGGTCCATGTAAATCTCGGCGCTCTTATTCCAATGGTAGTGCTGTCCTCCACTCGGGACT
Source organism: Roseibacillus sp. (assembly GCA_051251855.1). Taxonomy (GTDB): domain Bacteria; phylum Verrucomicrobiota; class Verrucomicrobiia; order Verrucomicrobiales; family Akkermansiaceae; genus Roseibacillus. The sequence goes on along the minus strand of JBPOGI010000002.1, from coordinate 646,522 downwards.
GGGCTTTCTTTGGGACTTTTCCAGTATTGCCTCGTATCAACGACGGCAACGTTCCCTTTGAACGCTCTCACCTTCGTGATCGCGAGCTGAGCCTTTTCGATGGGCTTCTCTTTGAGAGGGTTTCCGTTCACCGCATCGCGCTTCATCGCCATTCCAGTCGTCGCCACCACCACGGGGAAATCGGTTCCAAATTCAGCACGTAGATCGTTAATGAAGTGTTCAAGGTTGTCGGTATATTCTGCCGTGAACTTTTTGTTGACGTGATCGTTCCATCCTTGGTGCCAGCAAAGCCCGCTGATTTCATAGCCTTGAGTCTTCTTATATTTGGAAAAATGTTTCCCTAAGTTATCGAGGGCATCGTGAATCTGAGCCACCATCTTTTCGTAATAAGGTCCCGTCTCCCCTCCCGCGCTGGGAGGCCGGAAATCCTTCCCTAAGCTTTTCCCGCCCCACGCAGTCTTGATGAGAAGAATTTGCCCTCCTTCTTGCTTTCGAATTTGCTCCCCGAAGCTGATCTCGAGCCCCACCATTTCATCGCTCTTCCCAAATCTTGGCGAGAGGTTCTCAGTGAGAACTTTCCCATCCCTTTCATGGTAAATCCAAACATCCTCCTGCTCGGTCAGCTTGCCACGCTTGTCAGTCAGGAAGTCATATTTGCCTGACTTGTCATTCGCGATACAGAACTCAAGCGTTCCCGGCGTCTCCTTTCCTTCCACTACCCCCTGCCCCACCATATTCGACTGCCCAGCGAGGAGGTAGACTTTGAGGGATTCTGCGTCGACATGATCAATTGTCTGGGCAAGGGCCAAAAGAGCGAGGAGAGAAAATAATTTCATGAGAAGGCTTTTTAGCAACCATCTCACAAAGAACAAGAGAAGGACATCGCGCGAGGAGTCACGAAACGAACGGAGGCAGCCTTCAAACGAGCCGTCCACTCCTCTCCAGCCCCTTTAAAACCTCAGAAAACGCATTTTTCTAAACTCTGACTTGGCGGAACCCCTGAACCTGATCTAGCTTTGGGGTGGATTTTCTAGATCCGTAGAACGTAATACATGAAAACTGCAAACGCTGATGCCCCTGTAACTGTAACCGTCCGTCATGAAGAACCCACCGATTCGCTTCGCAAATACGCGATCTCGAAAATCGACGGGCTTTCCCTCGACTACCCCCGCATCATCGAAGCCAAAGCCATTCTCGACGTTCAAAAGAACCGCCACATCGCGGAGATCCTTCTCTTTTGCGCCGACCATATCGTTATTGAAGCTTCGAGTGAAACCGAGGACATGTATAAGAGCATCGACCTTACTATCGACAAAATCGCCCGACGCATGCGCAAGCATAAAACGCGCTTAATGAAGAAGCATCGACCGAAGCCCGAGCAAACCATCAAACACCTTGAGGAAAAGTGGTACAACGAATCTGTGCTCGACCACGGCGAAGAAGAAACGCTCGACCCCGAGCCTCTTATCGTCCACCGCGAAGGCTATCGCCTACGCACCCTCTACAAAGAAGAAGCCATTATGGAGTTAGAGCTCTCCGACAAGCCCTTCGTCCTCTTTAAAAACGCACGTCGCAACCTCAATCAGCTTGTCTACCGTCGTAAAGATGGTGAATACGCGCTCTTAGAGCTGCCAACGGAATAGAAATCGTTCCCATTGCAAATCCCCCAAATGAAACCCAAGGCAGCAATGCCTTGGGTTTTCTATTGGAGCTGAGACATCCCTGTCCCTACTCCCCTAAGAACTTAATCGAACCACATCCCAACAGCCATTTGACGCTTTCTGATACCTAAGCCGATCATGGAGCCTCGACTCTCTCCCCTGCCAAAACTCTACCCGAACAGGCTCAAGGACATAACCACCCCAAAACTCAGGTAAAGGAACTTCACTCCCCTCAGGATATTGTCCTTTCAACAAGTCCTCCCGTTCTTCCAAGAAAGACCGGCCTGAAACCTCCCCAGATTGAACCTCAGACACCCAAGCCCCAATTTGCGACAGATAGGGCCGAGTCCGAAAATACTCCTCACTCTCCTCGCGAGAAACCTTTCTCACAACCCCCTCAATATTTACCTGCCTCTCCAAGTCTTTCCACAGAAATGAAATCGCTGCATTCTCATTTTCCAGCAAGTCCTGCCCCTTTTGCGACCGATAATTAGTGAAAAATCGAAACCCTCGCTCATCGAGCCCTTTGAGCAAAACCGTCCGAATCGATGGAACCCCAGCAGCCGAGGCCGTAGCTAAGGACATCGCATTAGGTTCCAAGAGATTCGCAGCAATGGTATCCTCCATCCAGAGCCGGAACTGCACTATCGGATCATCCGCCAAGTCCTCCCGTGTCAACCCGCCCCGAGTGTAGTTCTCACGCAACGCTGCAATGTCAGTTTCCTCACGATTCATAGCCTCAAAAAAGCCTGATTTGACAGCTGCGCAAGCCTTTTTGCCTATGCTTAAGCCAAAGCCTCGCCAAAAAGCGCGCCCATCGCACCAATCTCCTCTCGCGAACTCCCCAGCGGCGGCATCCATACCAAGGTATCTAAGATGGGCCTTGTCAACATCCCAAGCTCTCTTAGTCGCTGACAGACCTCTTTACCGTGTGCTCCTGAACCATCGCCGGTCAACTCGATCCCAGCCACCATCCCGCAGCGCCGCACCGCGAGCACCTTGGGCAATCTCTGGAGAGACGCCAATACCTCCCCCATCATCTCACCCTTTGCCCGAACCTCACCCAGAAAGCCTTCCTCTTCACACAACTTCAGGCTCGCCAAAGCTACCGCGCAACCCAAGGGATTAGCGGTGTAACTATGTCCATAGTAGAACGTCCGGCCAGGTCCCTTGAAGGACTGATAAATCTCATCGGTGGTGAGAGTGGCAGCCAACGGCATATAACCTCCCGTAATCCCCTTCGCTAGACACAGGTAATCCGGCCTCACCTCTTCGTTCTGACAAGCAAAGAGAGTCCCCGTGCGCCCGAACCCCGTCATCACTTCATCCAAAATCAGATGAACTCCCTTCCGATCACACCATTCGCGAAGACTCCTCAACATCCCTACTGGCCAAGGACGCATCTCATTCACTCCTTGAATCAAGGGCTCGATGATCACTGCCGCAATCTTAGTCGCATCGACCGCCTTTAAGTCTTCGAGACCACGCGCCCACGTCACCTGCGGCCCCATCCCCGCAATGCTCTCAAAGAAACGCCCCACTCCACCTAAGCTCGCCGCTCCCAGAGTATCACCGTGATATCCATTCTCGAAGGCCACGAAGCCCCGTCGACCGGCCTCTCCATTGTGATGCCTCCATTGCAGTTCCATCCGCAAAGCGGCCTCAATCGCGGTACTTCCATTGTCTGAGAAAAAGCAGCGGTCCATGCCCGTTGCTCGAGAAAGCCTGGCCGCAAGTTCACTTGCTCGTGCATTCGCAAGCCCCAGATATGAACTGTGACAGAGCTCCCCTGCCTGCTTGCAAATTGCCTCCACTAACTTGGGATGACTATGACCATGAATATTGGTCCAGATACTCGAGTTCCCGTCAAAATAACGCCGCCCCTCCGAATCGATGAGGTAGACACCCTCCCCCCTCACAATCACCGGCCCCGCCACCTTCTCCCACTGCGCCTGGTCAGTAAAGGGATGCCACCCATACTTCCAATCTTCCTCCAGCCACTGCCTCGTGTCCTCCTCCATCACCTAGCCCTTCCCCGGCTCCTCCGGATCTCGTCCTAACAGCTTATCGATTCCAGCGACCAATTTCCACCCGCAGCGCCCTCTTTGATACTTGTTGAAGATAACATCACGCAATTTCTCCAAGATGTCGTCAGGAATGGGCTCGTAGTAGACCCACTCCTCGTCACTCTTACGGCTATTGCCTTTACGTTGACTCGCCATTTTCCAACGTCCTCCATGATGAGTCGCTCGGTAAAAGATGACACCCTCGTCATCGGTGTCACGCCAAGTGTGATCTTGCATACCGTGAGCTTTGGAAATCTACTCAATAGGAGCAAGCCTGAAGGCGAAGGGAATCGCTACTACAACCCCGCTTCAGCCTGCAACTCCCCAATCAACTCCTGCAACTCCTTCGCCGGAATCGCGTAAGAGCACTCTCGACTCACAAAAGCAATATTCATCCCCACGCACTTACCATCTAGAGTCAACAACGGCCCCCCAGTGGTTCGCTGAGCCAAAGAGGTATCGTGCTGCAAAATACGCGGAAAATTGGTGCGACGTTTCGAGAACTCACCACTCATCACATCATTACGAGTCAGCTGTTCCGCAAATACCTCCTGCCGCTCACGAAGTTCCACATCAAACTCCAACTCTTTAAAGACAGGCGGATTCTCCTCCACAAAGGCGAAAGGGTCCTCGACTTCCTCAGGCTCAGAGGGCTCTTCCGGCAACACCTGTCTCCGAATCACAATTTTAGCCAAATCACCAGGCAACTTGCCCTCCAGGAGTTCAGGCACATCCTCCTTTTTCCCCACCTCAGAACCTTCAATCGAGACAAACTCATCCCCCACCTCCAACCCTGCATCTTTCGCTCCACTCTTGGGGCTCACTCCCGAGATCTTTAAGGTCTCAGTTTCGCCACCCACCATCGCAATCCCCAGCACCGCTAACTTCTCGCTCCCCACTGGACGCGCATTAGCTGCAATAACTCCCAATTGAGCCCGCCGCTTAAACCTCGAAGTGGCACTATTCGACAAGACCACCGAACCCTGTTCAGGTTCCATTTCAGAATACTCCATCGGCACCAAATCTTCCCCCTCCACCTTCAAAAGTGTCACATCCCACTCTGAGTTCGTCGCTAAAACCGCTAAATCGCGATATCTCTTCTTACCAATAATGAGCGAGGGCTCTTCCAACAGGTCGAACTCGCTCGCCTTAACTAAGACCTGGCCATCCTCGCTCACCACCACTCCATACCCATTGGGCACCGAGTTGTCATAGAGCACCGCACTGCTCGTCTGAAACACCTCCGTTAGCTCATCGTAGGAAGCACGCACGTGCACTCCCTCCTTCCGAAAATCACCCTCCAAACTCTGACCTGGAAGCATACCAAGAGGGACGAGGCACAACGCCAGAAGATGAACTCTATTCACGGCCACCCAGTTTGAATTCAATCGTTTGTTCTTCATCATCACGTCGATAAGTCAGCTCAACAGCATCACCCTCGCTCGTCTCCTTGAGACTCTCCTGCAAGCCTTCAATGCTCTCAATCTTCTCTTCCCCCACCTTCAAGAGAACATCTCCAGCTAAGAGACCAGCCTTCGCTGCCGCCTGCTCTTCCACGGCCTCCTTGATAGACACTTCTCCGGACTTCTCATTCTCTTCAAGAATCACTCCCAAAAATCCACTCAGACGCTTCGCAAATGGTCCTTCACCTATAAAATCCCCATCCAGCATCGCCTGCCAGTTCTCCACAAAGTTACTCATCGGCACATGCAGGTTCTCACCCTTCACCTTACCCACTCGGCTGTGAATTCCAATCAAACGACCATGCAAATCAAAAAGAGGCCCTCCCGAATCACCGCCAATCAGGGTACCATCAGTCTGCCAAGTCCGCTGCGCCATCCTAACAAGTCTCCCTAACCGAACCACCACTCCACGCTCTTCATCAAAACCACCCGAATGACCCAGAGACATTACCCAATCTCCTAACAAAGTCGTATTCTCACGATCGACCTCCACGTAAGGAAAGGGCCCATCGCCCTCAATCTGCGCCATCGCGGCATCTGTGCTCGAAATCAGACCTAAGGTTCTCACGGGATAACGGGTGCCATCCTCCATAACGGCTTCAATGGTGCGATTCACCCCGCCGCTCACGTGCGCTGCGGTCAGGACCAAACCATCAGGGCTGATAATGACCCCACTACCCGAGCCCTTCTCCTCTCCTAAATCCAAGCAAATCGTTGCTGCACGCGTCTTGGGCAAGTTGGACTTGAGAGCGCTTTCGATATTGATCAAATCCTCCACAGACTCAGGAGCAGGGAGATCATTAAAATAATGCCGTTCAACCTCAGCACTCACCCAGCCAGAACTCAGAGCAAGTAAGACGGCGAACAACCGGTCAACAGGGAAAAACTTCATAAATCTTATACATCTTACGCAAGATTCGCGCCGATTCAATCGACAAGATTCCGATTCAGAGCAAAAACAGGATTGGCAGCCCCATTCCCTGCAATCCAAAAGGGCAGGATTTGCAGTGGATCCGTGAGGCTCACTCCCTCACCTTCGTTCTCGTGACCACGGTTTTAGAGGTGATAGATGGAGGGACAGGCTACCTTGAGAAAAAGGGTATCGGCGAAGCTCGTCTCAATATGCAGCGGATTGTCAGCCACTTTCTCGGCTTCACCAGAGTCCAGCTATACCTCGAGTTTGACCGTCCTCTCACCGAAGAGCAGCTCGTCCCCATCCGCGACGCTCTCAAAAAACGAGGCCAAAGCGTGCCCCTCCAGCACGTCATCGGCGAAGTCGAATTCATGCGCCGAGACTTCAAATGCGATGCTCGTGCCCTCATTCCTCGACCAGAGACCGAAGAGCTCGTCAGCCTCATTCTCCAAGAAAAAGACCGCCTCAACCGACCTACTCGCATCCTTGATGTCGGAACAGGTTCTGGTGTCATCGGCCTGTCTCTCGCCGCAGAGCTCGAAGACATCAGCGAAGTGGTTCTCACCGACGTTTCCCCCGAAGCTCTCGCCCTTGCGCAAGAAAACTCCGACACCCTTGAAATCAAGACCACCCTCATCGCGAGCGATCTCTTCTCAGCCATCGAAGGCACTTTCGACCTCATCGTCGCCAACCTCCCCTACGTCCCCGAGCGCGACCGCGAAAGTCTCGCCCCCGAGCTCGCGCACGACCCCGACTTGGCCCTCTTTTCGGGCCCCGACGGCATGGACTTAGTGAAAAAGTTCGTCTCCGAGGTCGGCTCCTACCTCAATCCCGGCGGCCTCGTCGCAATGGAAGTCGGCCACAACCAAGGCGAACCCACCGCCCAACTCCTCAAGCAACAGCCCTTTGATGCCGTGCAAGTCAAAGCCGACCTCTCCGAGATTCCACGCTTTCCCTTCGCCACCAAAAGATAGCGTCGAATAAAATTGCATGAAATTGCATTTTTGATTTTCCTATTGAGTATGAAAGCTCTCTTCACCTTTCTTCTCTCACTCGCAATCATCTTCCCCGCTTTTTCGCAGGAAAAGAAGGAACTTCGCCAAAAGAGCGATGCTCTCCTTACCGGACAACATTGGGCCATCTGCTATTCCGGCTTTCGCGACGGGCAACATCCAGATCGTGGGCAAGGTGCCATCAACCCCAGCGACGAAGAAATCCTCGAAGACCTCAAAATCCTCGCCGAGCAATGTGGCTTCAAACTCATTCGCCTCTACGATTCCCAAACGAACTCCGAAGCCGTTCTCCGCCTCATCCGCGAGCACAAACTCGGCCTCACTGTCTTACTAGGTGCTTGGCTCGACGCCGAGGTTAACAACCCCAATTGCCCTTGGCAAAAAGAGCCCTACCCCGAGACCAAACTCGCCGAGAACAAGGTCAAGAACCAACAAGAAATCGAGCGCGCCATCAGTCTGGCCAAGCGATACCCTAACCAAGTCGTCGCCGTGGCTGTCGGCAACGAAGCCCTCGTGGACTGGAATGACCACATGGTTCCGGTCGAGCAAATCATCACCTACGTCAAAGAGGTCAAGGCCGCCATCAAGCAGCCCGTGACCGTCGCCGACAACTACGAATGGTGGGCTCAGCACGGCCAAGCACTCGCCAAGGAACTGGACTTTGTTTCCGTGCACATCTACCCCGTCTGGGAAGGCAAGGACATCCACCAAGCGATGGACTACAGCATTGCCAACATGGAAAAAGTGCGTGCCGCCCTTCCCGACAGCGAGCTCGTCATCACCGAAGCAGGTTGGGCCACCATCGCCACCGAATTCGGTGAACGCGCCAGCGAGAAAAAGCAAACTCTCTACTACGGCAACCTCGAGCGCTGGGCCAAAGAGATGAACATCACCACCTTCTTCTTCGAAGCCTTCGACGAAAGCTGGAAGGGCGACCCCGGTAGTCCTTGGGGAGCCGAAAAGCACTGGGGCATCTTTTTTGCAGACCGCACCCCCAAAGAGGTCATGAAGAAGCACCTCAAAAAATAAGCGCGGCCCGCTTTTCACTCGCTTAGAAACGGGCTCATAGCTGCGCTCCCTTTGACGGGGACAACCCATCCCTTGCTTCATAACGGGACAATGCCTACCTTCTCTGAAGTGAAGTCCCTCGCCCTGTCTCTTGTTCTTGCCGCCCAGCCTCTCGGTGGCACCGAACTCATCACCCTCGGCGACTCCCTCACCTTTGCCTACGAAGCTTCCTTCGGCTTCGAGCTCAGCATCCCTTTCGGCCCCACCTACGGCGACGGCATGGACCCCAACGAGGTCAAAAACTGGGCCGAAATCCTCGACCAAGAGCGCAGCAACCACTTCGACCTTGGAGAACGTCAATCCATCCAAATCCCCCTCGGCCTCTTCGACTACGACCTCTACCTCCGACAAAAAAAGAACTGGGCCATCCCCGGTCTCAAAATCGATCAACTACGCCGATTCATGACCAGCGAAGCCGGCTTCCTCGAGCTCCTCGCCGAGAGCCCCGACTTCGGGCCCCTCAGCGTTCTCTTCTCCCTCACTAGCGTCGACTTCGCCATCGAAGACCTCGAGACCCAAATCACCAACTCCACCGGCCGCCTCGTCTTCTTTATCGGCGGCAACGACATCGATTCCATTTACGGCACCGTCTACGATGGCGGCGACCCCGGCACCTTCATCGCCGACTACCTCGACGACGCCACCGTCATCCTCGACCGCGTTCTCGAGCTCAACCCCAACCTCCCTATTGTTCTCGTCAATGTCCCTCATGTCGGCATCACCCCCATGGTGAAAAGCGAACGCCCCACCGACCCCGTCAAGACCACCCGCGCCACCAACTTTCTTCGCCTGCTCATGAGTGAACTCGCCCAACTCGCCCGCTCACGAAATGTAGGATACGCCGACATCTTTTCCGCCACCTTACCCATGCTTTCAAATGACCCACTCTCGGTCTACGGAATTCCTTTCAGCAACATCGGTTCCACCACCGGAGACCTCGACTTCGTCTGGCTCAATGGTCCCTACTCCACCAACTTTCACCCCAACACCTCCGGCCAAGCCCTCATCGCCAATGAGATCGTCTGCGCCTTCAACGAACACTACGACGCCGGCATCCCAGCCCTTACCGCGACCGAAATTCTCACGAACCTTCTCGGAAGAACTTCTTCCCAAGTCGACATGGACTTCCCCACGTGGGCTAGCAGCTACACTCTCCCCTCCCTTTCCGAACAAGACGATAGCGACCAAGATGGATTCCCCGCCGCCCTAGAATTCGCTCTCGGACTCAATCCTCTCCTTAAAGACTCCCACAAAGTCCGCTGCTCCACCGAGCCGCACAACGGCCAACCCCACCTCACCCTCGCCTACCCCCAGCGACTCCCCAGCTCAACCCACGTCACCCTTCTCCCCATGACCACCACCGACCTCTCCACTCCTTTCCAAGCCCTCCCTCTCCCACCCATCGAAAGCGACGGCCTTTTCCGCGCTCAAATCCCCCATACTCCCAACAAAGGCTTCCTCCGCCTCGAAGCAGTCGTGGAATAAAACCCACACTTGCAAACGCCCCTCAGAGCCGCAAATTAGGCCCATGAAAACAATCATCCTTCTCTCTGGAGGCATGGATTCCACCGTCGCTCTCTGGCACACTCTCGCCGAAGGCCACGAAGTGGTCGCCTGCCTCGGCATCGACTACGCCTCCAAGCACAACGCCAAGGAACTCCCCATGGCCCAATGGCAGGCCGAGAAAGCAGGCGTTCCCTTCCAGCGCGCCGACCTCACCTTCATGGATGACCTCTTCCAAAGCGACCTTCTCAAATCCGGTGGCGACATCCCCGAAGGCCACTACGAAGAAGAAAATATGAAAAGCACCGTCGTCCCCTTCCGCAACGGCATCCTCCTCTCTGTCGCGGCCGGCTTTGCCGAAAGCGTCGGTGCCGAAGGACTCGTCATTGCCGCGCATTCCGGAGACCACGCCATCTACCCCGATTGCCGCGAAGACTTCCTCGCTCCCATGTCGCAAGCCATTTCCGCAGGCACCTACGCCGACGTCACCGTCCTCCGCCCTTTTGTCGATATCCGCAAAGAAGACATCGCCCAACGCGGCGCCGAACTCGCCGTCGACTACACCCACACCTGGTCCTGTTACAAAGGCGGCGAAACCCACTGCGGAAAATGCGGAACCTGCGTCGAACGCAAAGAAGCCTTCGCCCTCGCGCAACTAACAGACCCTACCATCTACCAAGACGAGTAGAGAACCGACCACTGGGAGCGCCGGTCTTTGACCGGCCCTGCTGCCACGAACCAATGAGCAATTCAGACCAATTCCAACTCGACCTCGACTCCCCTGAGAACACTCCACCGTACCCAGTCCTCCCCAAAGACGGCGAAACCACCTATCACGGAGTCATTTTCCCCATAGAAGCCGCCGACTCCCACCTTCAAACCCTCCTCACCAGCATCCCTTGGCAACACGACGAAACCGTGATATTTGGCAAGCGCATCATCACCGCCCGCCAGATGGCTTGGTATGGCGACCGCGACTTCGACTACCGCTATTCCGGCAACACCCACACCGCCAAAATCTGGACTCCAGACTTGCTCACCATCAAGAACGCCGTCGAAGAAGCTTCAGGCTCCCGCTACAACTCCTGCCTCCTCAATCTCTATGCCGATGGCGACCAAGGAATGGGATGGCACAGCGACGACGAAAAAGAACTGAACCCCGACGCCAACATCGCCTCCGTCAGCTTCGGAGCCGAACGCCGCTTTGACTTCCGTCACAAACAAAGCCGCGAAAAAGCCTCCGTCTTCCTCGAACACGGCAGCCTCCTCATCATGGCCGGCGCAACCCAGACTCACTGGCACCATCAAATCCCAAAAACAAAGAAGGTCACCACCCCCAGGGTCAACCTCACCTTCCGCCAGATCGCTACAGGGGAGAAATGAACGATTTCCTCATTTCCCGAATCCCTCCCAAAAGCTAAAAGGCACCCATCGACGCACCCGACCCCAAAGCTCTTCTCGCCTACCTTCGCGATTGCCTCGCCGAGGAACGCGCTCGCTCTGGTATCCCCTCTCTTTTCGCCTCCAAAATCCGCACCCGCCGCATCATCAAAGGGGAAGAAAAAGCTCTCTTTAGCGAGTTTGGATCTATCGACCTTCCCCCATCCGACCTCTCCGTCCTCGCCACCACCGCAGGACTCCTCCAGCGCGACACCGAGCTTTTTTACAGCACCATCGTCATCGCCTCGCGCTACCAAGACAAGGCCATCCACACCCCCGTCTTGCTCTACCCCATCGAAATTGAGGGGAATGAAAAAGAGCCCGAGCTTCGCATCGATTACACCCGAGTAAGCCTCAATCCAGCTCTAAGCAATCTCTTCGATCTCCCTCCTTCTTTTGAAAACGAGATCCTCTCTCTCATTCCTACCGGCGAACTCAACCTCGCAACCCCCGGCCTCATCGCCAAAGACCTAGCCCAGCACATTCCTGGGCTCGACCTCTCTCCTTTTGATGCCTTTCCCCAACTTCTTAGCTCCACCGACATCTCCTCCAGTCAGGCGAAAAAGGGCCCCGCTCTCCTCCCAGCCTCAGCCATCATCTTAGCAGAGAAGTCCAAGAACGTGGCAGGTCTTCTTCACGAACTCGAAGAACTCCTCACCCAACCGGTAGAAAAATTCCCCCCAGCGATGCGCGCCCTCTTGGGTCAACCCATCTTAGAAGCTCCCGACTCCAAACCCGTCTCAGAGGAAGACTTTGCCCCCGCCTTTCTCAGTCCCGCTCAACGCCAACTGCTCAAGTCGGCCAACTCCCAACCCCTCACCGTCTGTCACGGCCCTCCCGGCACTGGAAAATCCTTCACCATCTCCGCCACCGCCTTGGACCAAGTCGCACGCGGACACTCCGTCCTCATCGCCTGCCGCTCTGAAGAAGCCGCTGCCGTCATCGAGTCGAAAATCTCCGAGTTCATTCCACGCAGCCAACTCGTCATTCGAGCCGGCCGCAAAAAGCATCTCCGAAAACTCAAAAGCCTCCTCGACCAACTCCTTGCCACCAACCCAACCCAAACAGCTCCACCAGGCTTGCCCAAAATCAGTCTTCGTGGCCCCAACAAGGAACTCGCCCGTCTTCGCCACAAGCTCTCAAAACGCCTCTCAAAGGAATTCAAAGCAGCTTCCCTTTTCCAAATCCCTCCCACTGGACTTTGGCAAAAAGTCCGCCGCTGGAATCACCACCAATCCCTCAAAAACGCCCCCCTTCTCTCAAAACTCGTCACCGACATCATCGCGACGCAGGGCAATCGCCTGAAGCTCCTCGACGCCTTCAATGCTCAGACCCATCAGCAGCACCTGCACAAACATCTCAAAAACCTCCACTCGCGCGACACTCTCAAGCGCTATCGCGAAGCCATTGGCAGACGAATCCCCGCCTCACAAGAGCGCGAACTTCTCGACCTCGACCTCCGAGCGCTCGTCAACTACCTCCCCATCTGGGTCACCACCACGGACGATATTCATCGCGTGCTCCCTCTCAAGCCTGCGGTCTTTGACGTCGTGATCATCGACGAAGCCACCCAATGCGACCTCGCCTCCGCCCTCCCCATTCTCTATCGCGGCAACCGTGCCTTCATCACCGGTGACCCCCAACAACTTCGCCACCTCTCCTTCCTCTCCAAAGATCGACTCGATAACTTGGGTCAAAAACATGCCCTCTCCGCGACCACTCGCGAACAATACGACTTTCGTAAAGTCTCTTTTCTCGACCGAGCCATATCAATCACCTCCGGCTCCCCGGCCCTCACCTTTCTCGACGAACACTTTCGCTCTCTTCCCCAGCTCATCTCCTTTTCTAACCAACACTTCTACCACGGCAATCTCCACTGCATGCGCGAAGTGGAAACTCTTAGCCAAACAAGAAGCGAACCCGCCCTCATCACCAACCACATTTCCGGCACTCGAGACAAGGAAGGCATAAACGAATTGGAAATCACCGCGGTCTTGGAAAGCCTTCGCAATCTCCTCGTCCAATGTGACGGGCAGAGCCCCCTCTCGGTCGGTTTTCTTTCTCCCTTCCGCGCTCAAGTCGACTCCTTCCAAAAGCGACTGCAAGAAGAGCTCACCCCCACCCAACAGCAACGTCTTCTGCATGACCACCACCTCATCGCCGGCACCGCCCATTCCTTCCAAGGCGCGGAACGCGACACCATGTTCATCTCTCTTGCCATCGATGCTCAAAGCCCCTCCGCCGCCCGTCGTTTTTTAGAGCGGCCCGATGTCTTCAACGTCTCCATCACTCGAGCCCGCCACCAGATTCAACTCTTCACTTCCCTCACCGCAGGTGAGCTTCCGGTCGACTCTCTCCTTTGCGCCTACCTCCTCCATGCCACCGACGAGAAAAGAACAAGAAAGAGAACCCAACCTCCCCACCTCCCCAACGACCTCCTTCCTCGCTTCGAATCCGCTGGCTGGAACCTGATCGAATCCGAAATCGAAGTCGCCGGAATGCAAGTCGATCTCCTCTTCAAGAAAGAAGAGAGGCTGCTGGGCATCGACCTTGTCGGAACTCCCGACAGCCTCGGTAACGTCGTCTCTATCGAGAAGACCCTCCTCCTCAAACGAGCCGGACTCAGCCTCCTTCCACTCAGCCTCGCCGAATGGGAAGTTCGCAAAGAAAACTTCCTAACAAACGTCCTCTCCAACCAGATTTAGCGGCTAAATCAGCTCAGCCCTCATCTCTCCCCTAAAATGAAGATATTCTTACCGACCTCCCTGCGTAGAGTTATTCTCATGAAATGGCTCCTCGCCCCACTCCTTCTCTCAACAAGCCTGACCCAGGCCGATCCCGCTCGGGGAGAGGTCATCTACAACCAGCTTTGTTTCACCTGCCACGGCCCCCATCTTGAAGGAGGCATTGGCCCCTCACTCACAGACGCTTACTGGCATCATGGCTCGTCGCCAGAGGCCATTCTTGACGTCATCAACCATGGCGTCGAAGGGTCGGAAATGATCGGATACAAGGACGTCTTCCCCGAAGCTGACCGCCTGTCGCTACGTGATTTCCTGCTCTCGAAGCAGGAAGGAGTTCGTGAAATGGTGCGCTCCATCTACCCTCCTAAATTTTTCGCTGGAAAACGCCTCGCCCCAGAGCTCTTCACAACCGTCGAATCCACTTCCCAGACTCACCTTCCGGAAAACTGGATTTATATGAAGCGAAATGCCATCGGAGTCATTCGAGTCACGGCCAAGGTCCACATCCGCAAAGCCGGTTCCTATCACTTTAGCATCCGCCGTCTCGGCCGCACCGCGGTCTATTTTGAGGGGAAGGAAGTTCACTACTCGGACGCCAAAGATCAGGAGCTCAACCAAACCCTCGATCTCGATCCCGGCGTCTATTCCTTCGAAATTCTTCACAATGAGCCGAAGAGTCACTCTTACCGATTCCACGCCACCTTGAATGGACCCGGAGGAATCAGTTTCCCCCTCACCGGACGAAGCCTGCAAGGAAACATCCCTAAAGTGATCGCCGCAGGCCCCGAAGCCAAGATCGTCCGCAAGTGGATCAGAGAACTACCTCCACGCGCTCTTCTTTGCCTGCTGCCGAACAAAGTCATTGTCGCCTACAACCCGGTCGACGGCTCCGTCCTCAATGCCTGGCACTCTGCCGAGATCAACCAAACCCCTTCCCTTCCGGATCGCAGCCAAAAGCCTTCCGAAATCAATGGCACCGAAATCCCCGCAAGTGCCCGCCCCCTTTTCAAGTCCCCGAACACCCAGTTCATCGCCTACGAATCCAAGGGGAAATCCGCCCTCATTCACTCCCTCGTCGATGGCAAGCCGATGACCGTCACCATCGCACCTGATGGCGAATCTGCCTTCACCATTTCCGCCAACTAATCTTCTCTCTCCATGAAATTCCTTTTTCTGTTCTTCGCTCTCGCGAGCGTCCTCACCGCCCAAATTCCCGCAGGCTATCAACTCACCACCGTTCCCCTTCCCAAAGGAGCCGTCACCGTGCTTGGCCTTTGCCACAAGCCTGATGGCACCCTCGCCGTCGTCTCTTGGGAAGGCGAAGTCTGGGAATATCAAAACAAGACCTGGAGCAAGTTCGCGGAGAACCTCATGGAACCCAACGGCATCTACTTTGACCCCAAAGAAGAAGCCTACTACGTCGCGCAGAAACCCGAACTCACCCGCCTCATTGACAGCAACAAGGACGGCATCTGCGATCGCTACGAATGCATCACTGATGCCTTCGGAATCTCCGGGGAATACCATGAGTATCACTATGGTCCCGTCGTCGATTCGCTCGGGCGCAAGTATGCCTCTCTCAACCTCGCGGCCCGTGGCGACTTCATCGTTCCCGATGGTAAAGAAAAAGGGAAAGGCGGAGGTAACATGGCCTACACCGCCCCTTGGCGCGGCTGGGTCTACCGCTCCGATCGCCGTGGCCACTTCCAACCCTTCGCCTCTGGATTCCGGTCCCCCTGTGGCATCGGCATGAGCCCCGACGACCAACTTTTCATCACCGACAACCAAGGTGATTGGGTGGCCGACTGCTGTCTCTTCCACGTCCGCGAGGGCAACTTCTACGGACACCCTGCCTCCCTTCCAGCGCGCCCTGATTTCACGAAAGAAAGAGTCCTTTCCCTGAAAGCAGCCGACTTCGACAAGCTCCGCACCCCTCCCGCCATCTGGTTCCCTCGCGAAGCCATTGCCAACTCACCCGGCAGCCCCGTTTGGGATACCACCGGAGGAAAATTCGGCCCCTTTCAAAATCAAATCTTCCTCACCGACCAGCGCCAATCGAACTACTTCCGCTGCGGCCTTCAAAAAGTAGATGGCGACCTGCAAGGCTGGTGCGTCGACTTCCTTCGCGGCACCAGTTCCGGCGGCGTAAAACTCTCGTTCGACCAACAAGGCCGCCTCTGGTCCGCTCAAGTCGGGCGCGGTTGGTTCAGCGCCGGTGGTAAGCGCACCGCCCTCCAGTATGCGGAGTGGGATGGCAAAACTACCCCCTTTGCGATCCACTCCACCCAGCTCACCAAGACCGGATTCTCCGTCACTTTCACCCAACCGCTCGGGCAGGAAGTCACCCCCAAGGTCAGGAATTATCACTACCACTACTACAGCACCTACGGCTCCCCCATGGTGGATGAAAAAGAAATCCCCGTCACCAACTACCAACTCTCGGAGGATGGGAAGACCGTCACCTTTGACGTCCCACTCACTGCCGGAAAAGTCTATGCCATCCAATTCCCCGAGCAACAAAACGGTGACTCCCAGCCCCTCGATTTTGACACCATCTACTACACCGCCAACAAACTTCTCCCCGCGAAAGAGGCGCGCGAAAAGAAAGCTCACGCTATTCAGCTCGTCGGCTCCGGTTGGGTTCGCAACGACAAGACCCGCCCCCTCCCACCCGTGGTCACTCCTCTTCCGGAAAAAGATTGCGCCGTCCCCATGCCCGCCAATGCCACCCTCCTTGATGCCTCCCAATGGACCAACCCCAACTGGAAATTCGATGACGATGGCGTAGTGCCGCGCAGCAAGGGAAACAACGCCACCAAACAATCCTACGGCTCCGCTCGTCTTCATCTGGAATTCCGGTTCGACCCCTCTAACGACCCCCAGTGGACCGGACAACTCTACGGCAACACCGGCGTCTTCCTCCAGTCCGGCTACGAACTTCAAGTCGTCAACAGCTACCAAAACCCCACCTTTGCCGATGGCCACTGCGGCTCAATCTACGGTCAACATCCCCCCCAAGCCAATGCCTGTCGGAAACCCGGCGAATGGCAGTCCTACGACATCCTCTACAAGGCCCCCGAGTTTCACGACGATGGCAGTCTCAAAGAACCCCTCCGGGTCACCATGTATCACAACGGCATCCTCATTCACAACGACGCCTGGACCTATGGTGAAGTTGGGAAGCCTTATCAAAAACACGGCAAACGTCCCCTCATGATCCAAGACCATAAAGGCACCGGTGTTTCCTTCCGTAACCTCTGGATCGTTCCCGACATCGACTACGACCAATCCCTCGACTCCTTCCGCAACAACTTCGAAACTAACAACAACAGAAAAACCACCGGCGCCGACAAGCGAATTAGCAATCAGACATTCAACCCTAACAAAGGGACACTGCAAAAAAACGATCGAATCATCTTCCTCGGAGACTCCATCACCGCCGAGGGTCCCCGCGAAGGTGGCTATATCGCTATCTCTTCCCAAGCCATTGCCAAAGCTCACCCCGACCTCAATATCGAACTCATCGGAGCCGGCGTCGGTGGGCATAAAGTTCCGGACTGTCAGCGACGCCTCGACAAAGACGTTCTCCAGAAAAAACCCACCATCGTCTTCATCTATATCGGCATCAACGACGTCTGGCATTGGACTCATCCCAAGGTCGTGGCCCGCGGAAGAAAGGGAACCACTCCGAAAAATTTCGAAAACGGCCTCAAAGACATGATCGCCCAAATCAACAAGGCTGGGGCTCGCGTCATCCTCTGCACCCCCACCGTCATCGGCGAGAAATCCGATGGTTCAAACCCTGACGATGAAATGCTCGACCAATACGCCGACATCAGCCGGAAAGTCGCCCGCGAAACCAATTCCCAACTCCTCGACCTGCGGAAATCATTCCTCAACCAACTCAAAAATCAGAATCCTCAACAGGCCACCGAGGGCATCTTCACCAGAGACAAAGTTCACATGAACGAGAAAGGCAATCGCTTACTCTCCCAACTGGTTCTCAAAGCACTCAAAGTCACCGTCCCTCCCAAGAACTAACGTTGAGAGTATCTCTCGAAATAGGAAGCCTGAGGCTCCCTATTCATCAACCCATTCAATCCTCTTCAAATGCTCCGCCTTAGAATCAAGCAGGTCGATCGGGCCCCCACCTCCAAAGTCGCTCAGAACAACCTTCATCGTGGCCACATTATGCCAAGAGGTGATGCGATCCCCCTCAGCTGAGACCAAATCTTCCAACGCGATCACGAGATCTCCCGGTTCGGTCAATCGTTTCTTAATCGTAATCCGGCTGCCCTCATTGCGTTCGCCATCACGATATTTCTGCGAGCTAAAGTAGACTTTGAGTTCCACTTTCCCTCCTTGCGGATCCACCGCAAACTTGAGCTTCCTTTCCTTAGGAAACTTCAGCTCAAAGTCATTGAACTTATAGGTCTGCAGGCTCAAGTCGCGATTACTAATTCCCCACATTGCGTTATCCTTCGGAAACTCTGCAAAGACCGGTTCGAAAGTTCGATTGGAGGCCTCCTCTTGATAGATTTCTTCAAGAACATTCTCAGGAATCTGTCGATAAAATCGGGAGGTCACCGAAAAGCAATCGGCCACCCCCGTGAATGACTCCTCTGATTCCCCATCACGGGTCTGATAGTGAACATTGGCAAACACCGTGAGAGGCAAGTCTGCTCGAGCGGGAATCGTTGCCGACCAGGTCTCACCCTCTTGAGTTGGAATCAGCGGCTTGTGGTAGCGATTGGAAACCGCACTATCCCAACTGTAAAAAACAGTCACTGACTTGACCTTTTCCGCAGCGTCCGGGGTCACAGTAAAAGTCCACTCCGTTTCCGAGTTCTGAGTGAGTTCAGATTGGGGAGTCTTTGGAACGAGAGCAGTTTGCCCTTTTAGATATTGGTCGAACCAATACTCCACCGCCAGCCACGACCGGTTCCCTGGGTTGTGATTATTGTGCATCGTCTGTGACAAGCTCCACTCATCATGTGGAAGTAAATCCACGCACTTTTGCATGAAATCAATACGCCCATGAAAGTCGTTCGTCCCACTCATGAACAAGACTGGAATCTTGACGTGCGGCCAATAGACCTGCGGCACAATCGTCGCATCTTCGAGAACACCATTCGGCCGAGTTCGATTCTTTCGAGGATATCCGGGAATCTCTTCATAGTGAAAACCCGTGCCACCCACTACTGGCACCACCGTCTTGAGCCGACTATCAATCGCGACAAAGGCCGTAATATTTCCTCCCATCGAAAACCCAGTGAACCCAATCTTATCAGCATCCACTTCCGGCTGCTGTTCCAAAAACGTGATCGCCCGCCGCCCAGCTACCGCAAGCAAGAACCAAGACTTATTCCGAGGACTCACCATCGGGTCGATGTTGTAATCGTCAGGAGTCATTCCATGATTTCGCTTCTCGCGGGGAGCCTTCGCATAGAATGGCTTTCCCTGCGAGGGGTCGACCATTCCCCAATCCGTATTCTTCTCAATTCCCGGTTCCAACTCGCGCCCATTCCAATTGATATCGATAGTAGCATAGCCCATCTTGGCAAAGTAGAGACCACGAGACCGATCCGCCTTCTGCCCTCCCCCATGTGCCCAAACAAAGGCCGGAAGCTTCTCCCCACCTTTTGGATAAGTATAATAGGCAGCAATGCGCGAAGGAACGCCCTTCACCGTAGCCACCGTATAGATAACATATTTGCAGATAATCCCGTCCTCTTCAAAAGTAGTCACCACCTCCACATCCAACGGCTCCACCGTCGGGTCATAACCCTTCCAAAGGTCAGGCACATTTGAGGGAACCTCCTCATCCATTTGAATGGGAACAAAGGTATCTTTGCTCATTAAAAGAGAAGAACCGATAAGGAAAAAAGAGAACAGGAATCCCATAGGCTCATCATACTTTCTGATCGACTGGAACCTTTCTTCCCAATCTCAGCAAAAGCTATCGGCATGATCTCAATACTCACAAAAAACCGGTCGAGATTCCTCCCCCCTCCACGATACGCAATCTATGCGCCGAACGCAGCCCAATTGGTGGTTCTCAGATTTCTCCTGCAAAAAAAGATTCATTTTGCCTGAAACGTTTCGGGATGTTTGTCGAGAGATTGAGATGAGAACGGTCTCCGTTGCAGTTCCGAAAGATGTGCCGAAGGGAGATTTTTCCGTCGCGTAGCCGTTTTTTGGTCTATAGCATAGGGACTCTCAAATTTTCAAAAACTCACGTCTTACTTACATGAAAAATATCCGTTATTTCCTGCCCGTCATCGCTCTCATCGGAGCTGCCTTTTTATATAAGCCTAGTGATGACTCCAAAGAACTGAAAACCAAAGAGGATTTCCAAACTGATAGGGCTGCATCAGATACATCTTCACCATCTTTGACTCCCACTACATCTCCCTCCCAACCTGAAGTTAGTCAAAATAATCGCCACCTCGTTACTAACTCCTCGCCTGCTTATCTTAACAAGACAAACAAATCCCAAGAGGAGATCGAGGAGCTTTCTCAATCGGAGCAAAAGTCCCTCTGGGCTGCATTCTCGGAGGCGCGTCGTGAGATCCGACCCATCCCTGAGTCGTGGAGCCAACGTGAGGAAAACCTCGGTTTCGATTTCTATGCCCTGCACCCTAAGCAGAATCTCACCACAAGATTTGGGCCTCAAGGGATACAGTTTGTTTCCTCAGATCGGACCTATACTGAGGAAGATGCCGAGAAGGCCTCCACCTCTTGGACCGCGCAGATGAACGTGCTTTCCTTCGCTGGAAACAACATTCCACTTAGTGCTTCTCCTGAAAAAAATGAAACCTCCAGCACGAGGGTCGAATATCGACATAGCCCCGAACTGACCGAGTGGTATCATAATGGCGTCGTCGCGATGGAGCATGGCTACACCGTTGCCCAACGCCCCGCACATCTAAATCCAACCGAAGAGGTTGTGATCGAAGTCGCTCTCTACGGTCTCACAGCGGCTGCCCATACCGCTGAGGATGGCAGTTACCAACTCAACTTTAACGAAGGTAAGAGAACCGTGCTCAGCTATTCCAAACTCCTCGTCGTGGATGCCCAAGGCCAGGAACTCCCGGCCACGATGGAACCAATCGAGACCGGTTTTTTACTTGCCTATAATGATGCCCAAGCCGTCTACCCCGTGACCGTTGATCCTTTGATCGTCAATGAAGAAGCCGAACTTTCCGCGAACGATGCCTCGTCCAGTGATAGATTTGGAACCTCGGTCGCTATTTCAGGAGACACCGTCGTCGTCGGTGCCGAACGAGATGACGATGGCGGCTCTGCCTCCGGCAGTGCCTATATCTTTACACGCTTTGGTTCTTCCTGGTCCCTGCAAGCCAAACTGACCGCTGACGATGCTGCGAGGGAGGACAGGTTTGGATTCTCGGTCGCCATTTCAGGGGATTCTGTCGCCGTCGGCGCTTATCGGGACGACGATGGCGGACTAAATTCCGGCAGTGCCTACCTATTCACCCGCGTTGGCTCTTTATGGTCCTTGCAAGAAAAGCTCACGGCTGGTGATGCCGCTTCTGAAGACAACTTCGGATACTCGGTCGCCATTTCTGGCGATTCCGTTATCGTCGGTGCTCGTCTGAACGATGACAACGGGTCCTTTTCTGGCAGTGCTTACGTTTTCAACCGCAGTGGCTCTTCGTGGGCTCAGCAAGCCAAGCTCACCGCGAGTGATGCTGCGGCTGGTGATAACTTTGGAATTTCCGTCGCCATTTCCGGCGATTCCGCTGTTGTCGGCGCTAATCTTGACGACAACATCGGCACCGATTACGGCAGTGCCTACGTTTTCAACCGCAGTGGTTCTTCTTGGTCCCAACAAGACAAGCTCACCGCTGGCGATGCCGCGGCCAGTGATAACTTCGGAGATTCTGTCGCTATTTCAGGCGATACCATCGTCGTCGGTGCCTACAGTGATGACGATGCCGGCTCAGCTTCCGGCAGCGCTTATGTCTTCACCCGCAGTGGCTCTTTATGGTCCCAACAAGCCAAGCTGAACGCTGGCGATGCCACAGCGCTTGCTTTCTTTGGAGAATCTGTCGCTATTTCTGACGATTCCATCGCCGTCGGTGCCAACGGTGACTCCCACGCTGGTCTAAGTTCTGGCGGGGTCTACATCTTCACCCGCAGTGGCTCTTCATGGTCTCAGCAAGACAAGCTGACTGCTAGCGATGCTGCGGCTAATGACAACTTTGGAAAAACAGTCGCCATTTCCGGCGATTCTGTCGTCGCCGGTGCTCATCTAGACGACGATGATGGCTCATCTTCTGGCAGTGCCTACGTCTTCACCCGCAGTGGCACTTCGTGGTCCCAGCAAGACAAGCTGACCGCGAACGAAGCTGCAGAGTTGGACCGCTTTGGAGATTCTGTTGCTATTTCAGGCGATTCCGTTGTCGTCGGTGTCAAACTGGATGACGATGGCGGCATTTCCTCAGGCAGTGCCTATGTATTCACACGCAGCGGCAATTTATGGTTCCTGCAAGCCAAACTGAGGGCAAATGATGCTGCGGCAAGTGATTCATTTGGAGAATCGGTCGCCATTTCAGGCGATTCTGTCGTCGTCGGGGCGGACGGCGACGACGATGGCGGCTCATCTTCTGGCAGTGCCTACGTCTTCACCCGCAGTGGGTCTTCATGGGCCCAGCAAGCCAAGCTGACCGCTGACGATGCTGCGAGCGCTGATTTCTTTGGACGTTCTGTCTCTATTTCAGGCCATTCCGTTGTTATCGGAGCTTTCCGGAGCGACAATTGCGGCTTAGGCTCATCTGGCAGTGCCTATATCTTCACACGCAGTGGCACCTCATGGTCCCAGGAATCCAAGCTCACCGCGGACGATGCTGCAGCAGCTGATTTCTTTGGATTTTCTGTCGCCATTTCTGGTGATTCCGTCGTCGTCGGAGCTTTTCAAGATGATGATGTCCGGACAAATTCTGGCAGTGCCTATGTCTTTACGCGTAGTGGGTCTCTATGGTCACAGCAAGATAAACTCACCTCAGACGATCCTGTGGTGAATGCCTGGTTTGGAGCTTCTGTCGCCATCTCAGAAGATTCCATTGTCGTCGGGGTCGAACAGGAGGAATTCATTGGAAGTATTTCCACAGGTAGCGCCCGGGTCTTCACTCGCAGTGGCTCTTCATGGTCCCAACAAGCCAAGCTGACCGCGAGCGATCCGGCGAACGATGACGGCTTTGGAAAGTCCGTTTCCATTTCGGGGGATTCCGTCGTTGTCGGTGCCTTGAATGACGATGATGGCGGCACATCTTCTGGCAGTGCCTATCTTTACACCCGTAGTGGAACCTCATGGTCCCAAGAAGCCAAGCTCACCGCCGGCGATGCAGCGGCGTTCGACTTTTACGGACATTCTGTCGCTATTTCAGGAGATTCCGTCGTTGTCGGCGCATACGGTGACAACGATGAAGCCCCCGATGCCGGCAGCATCTACCTCTACAGATTTGCGATCTCTGGGCAAAGAGAACTACTCGTGTATGATCATTTTGGCACTCAATTGACCAACAGCAGCGCCGCCGCATCGTTCAATGGCCAGCAACTGGGGACCAGCGAGGCCTATACCTTTCGCCTCGTCAATGGTGGCGAACTTGATCTCGATCTTCAGAGTATTTCACGAGGCGGAGCGAACTTAGGTGAGTTTAGCCTGACGCTGCCAGTCATCAGCTCTACAGTCGATCTCACTTCCAGTCAGAGCCTTGATTTCACCATTACATTCACCCCTTCTGGCCCTAGCACTGCCCTGCGCAACGCTTCCGTTCTGATTACCTCCAATGATTCCAGCGATCCGATATTCACCTTCAACATCTCCGGACTAGGGCTCTCGCACTCCACAGACGGCGATGGCGATGGCATGAACGACTGGGCCGAGTACTCCTTGCGAGGCTTCGGCTTTGATTGGGAAACGGCACAACCTAACAGAGTGAACGACCTACTGACCAACGCGTCTACTGCTGGGCTCTATACCGAGTCAGCAGTCCAGGCCATCCACGTCGGCACCCCAATGCTCCAAGTCACAGGCGGCACCGCTACCCTGACCATCGGGATTGAAAAAGCCACTGACCTCAGCACCTTTCTCCCCTTCCCTTTCACGGACCCTGAAACCACCATCAACAGCTCCGGCGAAATCGAATTTCAATTCCCCGTCCTCGATGATGCCGCCTTTTACCTCCTGAACGTGGAGTAGTCTCATCGGACAGCAACGGTTCTTCGTGCTGGGAAATCAAGCTAAGGAAAATGCTAAAACCTTCTCCCTGTTCTCCGTGAATGCTTTGACAAGTTGACCGCGAAACTTACGAAACTCAATTTCTAAGGAACTTTATTTTCGCTCGTTTTGCGGTCAAAAAAATCTATTTTGACTGAAACGTTTGGGAACGTTTATCGAGAGATTGAAGTGAGGACAGTCTCTCGTACGGACCCTACAGAGCTATGATAACTGATAATTTTTCAACGATGACCAAGGTGCTTTGTTTGTTGAGCCTCTCGATTCTGGGCGGTGCGCTGGTAAGGGGGCAGATTCCAGAACGGGTTGCGAACACCACCCTTCAAATGCCACCTGCGATATTGAGCTTGGAGCCTTACCAATTGGAAGATGCCCAACTGGGGTCTGTGGGGTCTCCGGTAGATCTGGTTTCGCCGCCGAATGATGACCGCCTTTTTGTTGTCGATCAAGGAGGCAGAATTTTCGTCATTCCGGATCTCGCAAACCCTGTCCCGGAGGAATTTCTGGATCTGACCGACCGCGTGGAAAGCGGGACGGGTGAGGAAGGTTTGCTCGGGATGGCCTTTCATCCGAACTATGCGACGAACGGATACTTCTACGTTTTCTATACGCAGGGCAATCCCAGCCCGCTCATCGTCCATGATGACGTCCTCGCGAGGTTCACGGTCGACGCTTCTGATGCGGACTTGGGAGATGCCACGAGTGAGAGCGTCCTGATCCGACAGCCGGGCGATGAGTGGGGGCGCAATCACAATGGGGGAGATTTGGAATTCGGCGGGGATGGGTTCCTCTATGTGTCGCTGGGAGATGGTGGGGATCGCAGGAACGCGCAGAAAATCGATCGGGATTTCTACTCTGCGGTGATGAGGATCGATGTCGATGGCCTGCCAGGGAGTCTCGCTCCCAACCCCCATCCCAGCGTTGTTGGCAGCTATTGGGTTCCGAGTGACAACCCTTTCGTGGGAGCGACGGAATTTAACGGCCTCTCGGTGGCCGCAGCCGATCTGCGAACGGAGTTCTTTGCGGTCGGTCTTCGGAACCCATGGAGGTTCAGTATTGATTCCGGGTCTGGCTCCATTTTCCTGGGCGACGTCGGGGAGAATGACTTTGAGGAAGTGAATTCAATCACAGCAGGTGGCAACTACGGTTGGCCCTTTCGGGAGGGAACGGGCGCTGGAGTAGGGACGCCGCCAGCGGGGGTAGCCTTTGTGGAACCAATCAATGCCTATGGGCGAAACGCTGGACTATCGGTGATTGGTGGCGTGGTCTATCGGGGTTCACGTTTGCCTGAGCTGAGTGGCACGTATCTCTTCACAGATTGGGGTAACGGGGAAATCCGAGGGCTTATCCCGAATGGCGCCAATCCTGTGCCTTATGAGGTGGTCGCAACCTCCTACGGATTTGGCCCGCGGGCCTTTGGGGAAGACCCAAGGAACGGAGATGTGCTGATAGCCTATGGTGATTCGGTTCAACGGATCGTTCGCAACCTATCGGAACCGACGGATTCGCTTCCTCCGACCCTCTCCGCGACTGGAGCCTTTTCGAATCTCGCTTCCTTGGTTCCAGAAGCAGGCATTCTCCCCTACCAAATCAATGCCCCCTTTTGGTCTGATGGGGCCGATAAATCCCGTTGGTTAAGTGTGCCTGAGGTCGCGGATCAGATTGGCTACGATTCCGAAGGTCCCTTTACCTTTCCGACGGGCAGCGTTTGGATCAAACACTTTGACATTGAATTGACCGAAGGTGACCCTGCTACCGCCCGCCGACTGGAGACGCGCTTCTTGGTAAAGACAGAGACGGATGTTTACGGCGTGACCTATCGCTGGAATCCAAGTCAGACCGATGCCGTGCTGGTGCCGGAAGAAGGAGCCACCGAAGACCTCAATCGAATCATCGATGGTCTGGCCGTGACGCAGAGGTGGGACTACCCTTCACGATCAAATTGCATCAGTTGTCACACTCCAGACAGCGGTTGGGCCTTGGGTTTCGATAGTGCCCAACTGAATCGGACGAGACTCTTTGGGTCTGAGGATCACAATCAATTGTCGGCCTTGAACACGATGGGTTACTTTGAAAACACGCCCCCTTCCCATCGTTCCCTCCCCGCTCTCGCTCCCACTTCTGCGGTCGATGTCAGCGTCGAATTTCGCGCCCGTTCCTATCTGCAGGCAAACTGTGCGAATTGCCATGATGGTTCCGGACTGGCTGCGTGGGATGGCCGACTACAGACTCCACTGGCCGAGGCTGGAATCATCAATGGTGTGCTGGGTGACAATGGCGACAATACCGCGAGCCGCGTCATTGTTCCGGGGTCGCCGACAAACTCGATGCTGCTCTCCCGCATCTCGACCCGTGGGTCCTCGCAAATGCCACCCATCTCGAGTCATGTCGTGGACGAGGACGGAGTGGCTCTCATCACCGCCTGGATTAACGAGCTTGCGGGATATCAAACTTACGAAGAATGGTCGCTGGCGACTGCGGGAGAAGTTCTCGCAAGGACAGCAGACTTCGACCACGACGGTTTAAGCAATGACGGGGAGTATTTGCTCGGCTTGAGTCCGGTGGATCCCATGGAGCGGCTCTGCGAGACCTTGCTTTCCTTCGAGACTCCTAACCAGTCTCCCACCCTCAGTTTTGATTACCTTTCCAATCGCGCTTACGAGATTGAATACACCGATCACTTGGACTCACCGTGGCAGTTTCTGGACTTGGACGATAATCAGATTCGCTATCGCGCAGCTGGAGGAACGGCCACCTTCCTCGATACAAGCGCACCGCCGGCTGAAGGACACCGCTTCTATCGCCTACAAATCAGCGGACCTTGAACGGACGGGGTCAACTTCAGTGGAATGGCTCTATTTCTGCGGCCTCTACTCCCAGTCGTTATCTTTGCGATGAATTTTGAAGAGCTCAATCGCCCCATAGAGGATCTTGAACATGCGGAGTTGTTCCGAACCCTTGCCCTTGGGAAGTTCGCTCCAAGGCGTGGCTTCGAGATAAGCCGCTTGTTCCAAGCCAATGGCGTTCTCAATCAGCCCTTCGTATAATTGGACGAGCTTCTTGTCCTCCTCTGAATCCACGGGAATCACTCTCACTCTGGGTTCATCCGGACGCTTTCCCCCGACGAAAAATTGAGTCACGGTCGCTGAGCGGTAGAGACCGTCGTAAGAAAGGATGAACTCTCCCCCATCCGGCTTCTGAAAACGAATCCAGGTAAAGTTCCGCGACTCGTCGAAGGGCGGGATGCTTTCTTCCTCATCGGTAAGCTTGATGAAGCCAATCTCTTCAAAAGTGAAACCATGATAGTCACTTTCGATTGAGATGACCTCAGTTGGTTCGTTGGTATTTCGATTTGTGCTGGAATAAATTATCCAGCCAGCAACAAGAGAAAGGATGAGAGCGCCTGAGAATAGTAGCCCCTTGAAGGAGCGGCGTTTTGGCGCTTTGATAGAGAGCGCATCACCATTGCGATAACGGCGAAGGTCGGCCATGAGAGCCCGCACCGAAGAGTAGCGCTCTTCCCGATTGGACGAGAGAGCATGCAGGGTAATCGCATCCAAAGCGGGATCGATTTTTTGAAGAGCAATCTCCGACGGAGGCGGAAGAGTATCAGGGAGCGTCGCCATCTCACGTGCGTCTCCAGGGTTCAAGCCGGTGAGGAGATGATAAAGGATCGCCCCGAGCGAAAAAACGTCGGCTCTTTCATCGAGCTGAATCTCGCTCGCATTCAGCTGTTCAGGAGCAGCATATCCCGGGGTTCCGAGCCAAGCTTCCCCTCCGGTGTAGAGAGTCATGCCGGGCGCTTGTTCAGCGTCGAGCGCTTTGGCGAGGCCGAAGTCGATGACCTTGGGCGCTCCGGCAGGAGTGACGAGGATGTTCCCCGGTTTCAAATCGCGGTGCAGAATTCCTTGGTCGTGCGCGTGGGCCACGCTTTCACAGACTTGAAGAAACAGGCCCATAACATCCGTCAAGGGCTGCCCGCCAAGCACTTCGTTGATGGGAACTCCTTCCACCAATTCCATCGTGAAATACGGGTAGCCTTCTTTGGTTTGTCCCGCTTCGTAGAATCGCGCAATGCCCGGATGCTCCAGATGCGCGAGGGCTTGGCGTTCGACTTCGAAGCGGCGCAAAACTTGGCGCGTATCGACCCCGGGTTTGAGGACTTTGAGGGCCACTTTGCGGCGGACGATTCCCGTCTGGTTGGCTCGATAGACAATCCCGAATCCTCCCTCCCCAATCTCGGCCTGCAGTTCGATTCCCTCAATCTCCAGAACTCCGGGCTGACTCTTCACTACACTTTCTTCCTGAAATAAGACCGAGTCGAGCGAGCAGCGAGGACAAAGGCCTCCGGCTGTTCCTCCCTGGATGGGCAAGGAGCAGGAGGGGCAGTTCGATTCGGGTTCACTCATTCAAGTTCTCTTTCCTTAGTCTTTCGCCTTCCTTCCGAATTCGTTTCAAAAAAATCAGAAAACCTCGCGCAAGTGACTGAGTTCGCTATCAACATCGGCTCTTGAATTCAGAGTTTGCGCGGTCTCGTCGCGGAGGGCGGCGCGGAAGTTTTGCCGGAGTCGATGCACTAAGACCCGGACCGAGGACTGCTTGATTCCAAGCCTCTTGCCCGCCGCTGCGGTGTCCAAGGAATCCTCCACGGTCAGCGCAGGTTTCAGGGTTTCATATTCCAACAACTTTCCCGCCCGCTCATAGTCGTTAGCGATTCGTTGATGGGTGCGGGTCAGAAGGTCCCTCGCCCAGACTCGGTCAAAGGCATCCTCGGGCGAGGCGCCATCATCAACCGCGGTGATATAGCGATGCTCGGCATCTTCAAAATCAGAATCTGAAATCGCCAGCGGAAGGTGTTCGGCATTGCCCCCGCGTTTCTGCCGACCGGTATAGCGCAAGTGGTCAGCCAAGTGACGTTGGAGTGCTCCCAGCAAAAAAGTGCGCAACTTGCCCTTTTTCTGATCCGCATTGAAAAATGTGTGATCAGAGGTCAGGCGGAGAAAAAACGATTGGGTAAGGTCCTCGGCATCTTCCCGTGACCAAGCGCGCTGCCGGAGGTGAACGAAGATAGGCCGCCAATACAGCTGACAGAGGATCTCCTCATTCTCTTGATCAGCGTTTGACGACACCAAGCTCCACCGGGTAGGTGGAAAGTTCCCTTCCACTTCAGAAGTCATTCCTCCTGGTTCATAGCAAGCGGGTGAAAGATTTCGATAAAAATGAAATTCTTTACCCAGCTAAGGCCTGAGGAGCCATAATCCCACAAAAAAACGACGCGAGTCACCTCGCGCCGTTCTTGAAAAATCTGTCTACTCGAAACTCTTAGAGAGAGTCTCCAAGCATCTTCATGGCATCAGCGGCGCGGCTGGAGTAGCCCCACTCGTTGTCATACCAAGAACACACTTTGACCATGCGAGTTCCCATCACCATGGTGAGCTCGGAGTCATAGATGGAGCTGTGAGGATTGCCCACGATGTCCTGAAGGACGAGTGGCAAAGTAGAATACTCAAGAATGCCCTTGAGAGGACCTTCTGCAGCAGCCTTGAAGGCAGCGTCCACCTGCTCAGCAGTCACGTCTTCCTTCACGGTGCAGACGAAGTCAGTCAAAGAACCAGTCGGAGTAGGAACACGGAAAGAACCGCCAGTCAACTTGCCGTTCAACTCAGGAATCACGAGCCCAATCGCCTTCGCTGCTCCTGTAGAAGAAGGAATGATGTTCACAGCGGCAGAACGCGCACGACGCAAGTCACCGTGAGGAGCGTCGAGGAGACGCTGGTCACCCGTGTAAGAGTGAATGGTGCTCATCATGCCTTCAACAACGCCGAAGCTATCGTTGAGAACCTTTACCAAAGGCGCGAGACAGTTGGTGGTGCAAGAAGCGTTTGAAACGATGTGGTGCTTGGAAGCATCATACTCGCTGTCGTTGATGCCGAGACACATGGTGAGGTCGGGATCTTTCGCAGGAGCAGAAATGAGAACCTTCTTGGCTCCGGCTTCGATGTGCTTGCCTGAACCAGCACGGTCGATGAAGAATCCAGTGGACTCAAGAACGACGTCTACGCCCCACTCGCCCCACTTGAGGTTGGAAGGATCGCGCTCCGCAGAAGCATGAATCTTGTGGCCATTGACGATGATGGAGTCGTCGTCATAGCTCACCTCAGCGTCGAAGATGCCTTGGCTAGTGTCGTATTTGAGAAGGTGCGCGAGAGTCTTGTTGTCGGTCAGGTCGTTGATTGCAGCGACGCTCGTAAGCTCGCCTTTTTCGACCAGTGAACGGAGGACCATGCGTCCAATGCGTCCAAATCCATTAATTCCGTATTTTGCCATAGAATGAGCGGTTTGTAATTGTGTGTTGCCGTCCTCGAATTAGTCCGCCAACGCACGCGACTTACCGAACATGGTCCCCACCGTCAACACCGCCTTAGGACTTAAGGCGGTCAAAAAGCGGAAAACGACCATAAGAAACCATTCTTAAAGGATGATTTCAGTGATCTTCCTGCCAAAAACATACCTCCTCCCTAGTCTCCGAGTGTGGAAAGCTCAAAAATTTCCTTCCTAACTCAAGCCTTCGCTTACGAACGGCCAAATCCAGCCTTCAAATCAGTCACACTGGTCGCACGTAGGAAAATCGCCAGCGCTCCAAAGGCCGAAGCCCCTGTCCCAACCAGAATGACCATTGCTACGATTCGCTGAAACGCACCCGCCTCGAACCAAGGAGCCAACCCCTTCGCTGCGAAGAAGAGCACCACTCCCATCAGGACACTGGCCAACACCATGCGACCCAACTTGAAGACCGTGCCTTCACTCATAGTCACGAACCCATTCAGGCCTTTCCAAAGCATAAAGACGTTCACCCAAGCCGCCACCGAAGTCGCAATTGCAAGACCGACGTGACCAAGCCAAGGAAAGAGGAGAAGGCTCACCACAATGTTCACAGACACCATAATAATCGCCATTCGCATTGGATTCTTGGTGTCTCCTTTCGCGAAGTAACCAGGTTGAAGAACTTTAATAAGGACATAGCCGGGTAAGCCAATTCCAAAGGCCGCGAGCGCCTTACCCGTTTGAATCGCATCAGCACGCACGAATTCACCACGCTGAAAGAGACCCGCAATCAACTCCGTCGGCACCACCATCATCGCCACAGCAGCGGGCAAGGTGAGGAGCATTCCGAGTTCGATACCACGGGTGATGGTCTTGCCTGCTTGTCGCTCCATCCCACCACGCAACTGGCGCGTCACCTCCGGCAACAGAACCACTCCCAGCGCAATACCAATCATACCGAGAGGCAACTGATAGACGCGATCCGAGTAGTATAGAAAGGAAACCGCTCCTGGCTGGAAGGAAGCAATGACGCCACCAATCAAGAGGTTAATCTGCTGCACACTCGCCGCTGCCACTCCGGGACCCATCAGCAAAAAAAGCTTCTTCATCTCAGGGTCCATCTTGGGACGGATGACCTTGATCGGCGCCCCCTTCTTCCAACACGTCCACCACAGAGCCCCAAGCTGGAGGAAGCCTGCAATCGCCACTCCCCATGCCAAGGTCTCACCTGGCAGCCAACCTCTCCAACCCACAAACCCGAGCGAAATCAGAAAAACCAAATTCAGAATAATCGGAGCCGCAGCCGGCATTCCGAAGATATTAAAGGTATTCAGAACCCCGCTGAGATGCGCCGCTAGAGCCATGCACAACAAGTAGATGAACATGATGCGCGTCAGCTTAACCGTCTTGTCAAAAGTGCCTGGGTCGTTGCGAAAGATCTTCACCGACCCCTTCCCCGACATTTTCACCGAGAACCAACCAAACCCCTTGCCAGCTTTACCCGAAGGACGCCCAAATTTAAAGACCTCTGCCCCCTCTTTCCCCTGAAAACCTTCTCCGTCCCAAGCCAAACCCTCCAGGACAAAATTATCCCGCTTTGCTATCGCCAGCTTCTCGTCGGCATCTTTGCGAAACTCTTTCGCAGCATCCCCCTTGAGTCCCTCAGGGATGCTCACTGTCCAAGGCCCCAGCAAAGTTTCTCGGGTTTTCCCTTCCGCCTCACCCACCGAAATCGGACCCTTCAGAACCACCGGCGTCGTCTCGCCCTTCGAGCCGAAGAGACTCTTGAAAGTCTTCTTTTCGGTCTCGTAAACAATCTCGTGAATCTTCACCTCCCCCTTCTTGGCCATCTCGAGATACATCGCCCGCGCCCCCTTCGTCCCCACCTCAATCGTCTGCGGCTTCTCACTGAGAACAATTTCCGTTTTTTTACCAAAAAAGCTCGGATCGACATCCCGCGCCTTAAAGCCCGGCACTACCAAGTTCATCAAAAGCGGCATCAATGGAATCGCTACCAGCGTAAAAACACCCAACACCAGCAACAGCATTGAAAAGGCCTTGCTCGCAAAGTGTATCCCCTCCTCGCGGTCATCGATGACTTTCTTTCCAAACAAGGGCACAAACGCAGCATTGAACGCTCCCTCCCCAAAAATGCGCCGAAAGAGATTGGGAAAACGGAAAGCAGCAAAGAAGGCATCAGCCACCAATCCAGTGCCCAAAAAGCGAGCGATCATAATATCGCGTAAGAAACCCAATAGTCGGCTTACCAAGGTAAAGCCCGACACCGTCATTAAAGACCGTAACATCTCCCCGAAAGCTGAGCCCCTCAGCCTATTTGTTCAATTTCAATGGCTGTCACAGTTGGCAGCATGAAAACTCGCAGGAAGGTCGACTTCAGACGAATGCACTGTGTTCAAAGAATTATCGAGAACAGGGACCGCAGGCTCAGGAGCGTGGTCTTTTCAAGCCGCAACCTTTCATCGCTGATCGTTGAGGGTAGGCCTGCCCGTTTCCGAAGCAACTCGGGACTACCTCATCTCACTCGGAAGAACCTCGCGGGGTCCTCCGTCGTTATCTGAAAAGGCGAAGTAGGCTGCGGGTCCAAAACCGTCCAGCCTTCCAGATCGGAAGAAGATTCCAAAACTCCTGAAAACTCGACCTCCAAGACATGAGGTTGCGCCGCCAGAGACTCAATCGAGACAAAAATGGGAGCGACACCGTCACCTCCTAAAGAGAGATTCTCCGAGACCCTATCGTTCTCAAGCGCCAGGAAGGCCGTTTCCACCTCACGGTCTGGAGTGGCAGGCAACGGAAGCCCTCCTACCGGCTCCGAGCTAGTCGTATAAGTGCCCGCCGAGAGGCTCACCACATCATCAAGCTCCAACGAAATATCTGATGGAAGAAGAATTGAAATCTTAGCGTCGGTAGCTGCCACATCAACCTCGGGGCATCTCAAAAGCACGACGAGTCCACTGGCAAGGACATCGTTGATGCGGATTTGAGGTTGAGCCCCTTGAAATCCAGCCACATGACAATCATCGGAGCCAAAACCTTGCGAACTCGAATAAGCGTCCACAAAGACAAAGTCGACGAGATCATCCTGGAACCCCAAAGGCCGAGAAACAGTGAACGATAAATCTTCCGAGATGGTCACCTCAGTATTGCCTTGCACACTCTCAAATTCGACCCTTGGTGCAGCCTCTAAAAAGGACAAGAAAGAGAAAAAATAAATCAGTCGAATCACGCAATTTTTTACCTATTGGAGAGGAAAAACTCAAGGAGTTCCCCACCTAAAAAATCCGCTGCGCGAGAAAATCCCCCGTTACCGACCCCTTGTTCTTCGCGACTTCCTCCGGCGATCCCACCGCCACCAACTGGCCGCCCTCACTTCCACCGCTTGGGCCCAGATCAATCACATGGTCTGCGGCAGCAATGACATCGAGGTGATGCTCGATCACAATCAGAGAATGCCCTTCCCCCCGCAGCCGTCGCAAGACACCGAGCAGCACTTCCACATCTCGAAAGTGCAATCCCGTCGTCGGCTCATCTAACAGAAACAAAGTATGAGGCGCTTTCGGCTTTGCGAGTTCCGTCGCCAATTTCACTCGCTGCGCTTCCCCTCCCGAAAGCGTATTCGCAGCTTGCCCCAACTGCAGATATCCCAACCCCACATCACACAGCGCCTCCATCACGCGATGAATCTTGGGCACATTTTCAAAGAACACCCGCGCCTCATCACATTGCATCGCCAACAAATCCGCAATCGATTTCCCCTTAAAGGTCACTTCCAAAGTCTCTCGGTTGTATCGACGTCCATGGCACGACTCGCAAGGCACCCAGACATCGCTTAGAAAGTGCATATCAATCTTAATCGCCCCGCCACCCTGACACTTCTCGCAGCGCCCACCTTTCACGTTGAAGGAAAACCTCCCCGCTTGATAGCCCCGCTGCTTCGACACCGGCAGCTTCGCAAAGAGCTTACGCATCTCATCAAAAACCCCGGTATAGGTCGCCGGATTGGAGCGAGGGCTTTTCCCCAAGGCGCTCTGATCCACGATAACCACCTTTCCTAACAAGTCCATGCCTTCAATGCCTTCGTGCGCTCCAGGCACCTCAGTCGCATTATGAAACTGCCGCGACAGCGCGCGCTTTAGAATCGTGTTCACCAGCGTGGACTTTCCGCTTCCACTCGGCCCCGTAACCGCCACCATCTGATGTAGCGGAATGACCACATCAATGTTCTGAAGATTGTTCTCCCGAGCCCCCACAATACGAAGCACCTCATCGGCAGTCTCTTTTACTCGCGAAGTATCGGGAGCCACCGCTTCCCGCAACCAAGTCCCCGTCACCGACTCCTTGGACTTGAGCATTGCTGGCACCGTCCCAGAAAAAAGAATCTTTCCACCCCCCACCCCTGCTTCCGGGCCCACATCCACCACCCAATCAGCCTCCCGAATCATCTCCTCATCATGCTCCACCACCACCACCGTATTTCCCAGATCACGCAGTCGCTTGAGAGCGCCAATGAGCCGCTGGTTATCCCTCGGATGCAACCCGATGCTTGGTTCATCCAGCACATAGAGCACGCCAGCCAGCCCTGCACCCAATTGCGTCGCCAGCCGAATCCTTTGCGACTCCCCTCCGCTCAAGGTTCCACTCGTGCGGTCTAGCGTGAGGTAATCCAGCCCCACTTCCCGAAGAAATCGCAACCGCTTCGCAATCTCGACCGCCACTGACTTGAGAGCCTGCTCACGGTCCTCAGAAAGCTCTAGCTCTTCCAACCACTCGCTCGCGCTCTTAATATCCAGCCGACAAAAATCCGCAATTCCCAGCCCCCCACCATCCTCTTTCGAAAAAAGCTTCACCGCCAATAGCTCCGGCCGCAAGCGGTCCCCTTGGCACGCTCCGCACTTTTGCCAAGTCATGAACCGACCCACCGTTCGCTTCACCCCTTCACTCTCGGTATCACGATAAAGCCTCACCACTTGCCGACAGATACCTTCAAATGGCTTCTCAAAGTTGCGCGTGTCACCATCCTTTTCCCACACCACCGCAATCGTCTCCTCGCCTGTCCCATAAAAAAGCGCCTGTACAAACGTCTGAGGTAACTTCTCGAAAGGGAGCTCCAAATCGACTCCATAGTGCTTTGCCAACGCCTCAATATGAAGCTGGTTCCACCCCTTGCGCTTCGCCGAGCCTGAGGTCCAAATCCGCACCGCACCCTCTGCCAAGCTCACTTTTTTATCCGGCACCACCAAGTCAGGATCACAGAACAGTTCCCTTCCCAATCCGTGGCAAAGCGGACACGCCCCCTCATGTGAATTGAATGAAAACCGCCGAGGCGACAAAGCGCCGAGCTCAAAACCGTTCTCTGGATTTCGCCAACTGGTCGAAAACGAGCGCTCATCCCACTCCTTTGCCCCCTTCGCCATCACCAGCGCCCGTGTCTCCTGCCCACAAATTTGTAACGCCGTCTCCACCGAATCCGCGAGCCGACTTTCCGCCCCCGGCTTCACTACAAAGCGATCCACCACCACCTCTAGCGATTCTATCTGAGCAGGCCAATCGGCCACCCCATCGTCCAGCTCTCGAATCTCCCCATTCATTCGCAAACGGACAAACCCTTGCCTTCGTAAATCCTCTGCTAACCCCTCCGCATCCGCCCCCGCCGCTGTCGGCAAGGGCGCTAATAGAATCACCTTACTCCCCTCAGGCTCAGCCATCAGACGACTCCCCACCTCCGCCGCAGTCATTTTTTCCAGACGCACTCCCGTTTCCGGATCATGCGGAATACCCGCCCCAGCAAAAAGAATCCGTAGATAATCATGAATCTCCGTCGCAGTCGCGATGGTGGACCGCGGATTCCCCCGCCCTCCCCGTTGCTCGATCGCAATGGCAGGACTCAGCCCCTCGATCGAATCCACATCCGGCTTCTCAAATTGGTCCAAGAATTGCCTAGCATAGGCCGAAAGGCTCTCTACGTAACGCCTTTGGCCCTCTGCATAGAGAGTGTGGAAGGCCAAACTCGACTTCCCGCTGCCACTTGGCCCCGTAATCACTACCAGCTTTCCGCGAGGCAAATCCACGTCTACACCCTGCAGGTTATGCTGTCGTGCTCCCCGAATCCGAATCATCTCCACCCCGCCATTTGGAGGTCATTTCGCCCCCCTCACAAGACTTTTCAAAGTCCGCGATTCATCAGAAATATCAAGTTAGTCAAAATATTTCCTTGTCTTAATAGACAAAATAAGCGAAAAGTTCTCCAGCTACTTCTTTTTCACTATGCGGTTCCTCATGTTTTTCACCCCCTGCGCTGTCGCTGGCTACATGGTGTACCCATACATTAACGAGATCAAACCCTCGGATTCCTCCCCTCAACACCAGTTCACAGAGCTTAATATCGTCCTCCTCAATTCTGTTTCAAAAAACGAAATTATAGGCTCATGGGCCCTAAGCCCCCGCTCCACCGGCCTTGTCTCCAGTTCTCTAGGAACCTCCGGTCGACGTGCTGGAATCAATCTCGAAGCCTGGGGTGGAGGCCACGCCAATTTTATTCTTGGTGGACGCCACATCGATGGCCCCATTGCTTGGCACTCCAAGCCTGGTGTTGGACGCGCTCCTGCTACTCTCCACATCAATGCCGCCAACGACCACTTCGTCCTCCGCTTTTCAAAGCTAGAGAACGACCTCGTCCTCATTGCCGAAAACGACTCCAAAGAGATCGGCAAGAAAGACTACCTTCGCTTTCTTAAAGCGAGCTGAAAAAAGGAGTGACTCCCCGCTCTTCGGATTCACTCTTTGCGCATGGACGGACTTCAGTCATTTCTCTCCTCAGCAGACCCTTCTCTCAAAATATGTGGTGTCACTAATCCCAGCGATGCCGAAAAATTGGCCCAACTAAAGGTTTCAGCCCTTGGCATCAACTTCTGGCCTCAGTCCAAACGTTACTGCCCCGCCGAAGACGCCCTCACCTTTCTGCCCGGACTTGCGGGCAAAATCGTCCGTGTGGGTGTCTTCGTCAACAATGCACGCCAAGTCGCTCCCGAGCTCGTATTCAAAGGAGCACTCGATGCCATCCAACTGCATGGCGACGAAGATGATGAAGAGTTGGCAGAATTTCTTACAAGCGGCGTCCCCGTAATTCGCTCCTTAGCCTTGAAGCCCGATGACAACCTCGCAGCCGTCATCGGCCACTATCAGGCTCTCTCCCAAAAGAGCGGAGGCACCCTCGCCCTCCTCCTCGATGCTCATGCTCCGGGAGTCTATGGCGGCACAGGCGAAACCATCGATTGGAATCAAGCCGCTGAATTCATCCAACTCTCGCCACTACCCGTTCTACTCGCAGGAGGGATCATACCCGAGAACGCTGCCGAAGCTGCAACGATCGCCAAGCCTGCAGCCCTTGATATTGCCTCAGGCGCTGAAAGCGCTCCCGGAATCAAGGACTTCGTCAAAGTCGCCGCTCTCCAAGCAGCAACCCAACCTCCAACCCAGCCGTGAACTTTCTCCTCGTCTTTCTGGGAGGGGGCTTGGGAGCCGTCTCTCGCTTTGCCCTCACCAAAGCGATCACTGACCTTTGGGGAATCAAATTTCCGTGGGGCATCCTCACTTGCAACCTCATCGGCTGCTTCCTCATCGGAGTGGCCGCTGGATATGCCAGCAAGACAGTCCCCGACTGGTTCGGTCCCCTCCTCATCATCGGATTTCTTGGAGGATTCACCACATTTTCCACCTTCGCCAACGACAGCCTCTCTCTCATGAGAAGTGGTGACGCCTCCCTCGGGCTCCTCAACATTCTCGCTTCAGTCATCCCAGGAGTCCTCGCGGTCTGGTCAGGACTCCGAATCACCGGGTCCTAACAAGCACTCCGTCGGTGCTATCGATTAGAAACGGGGCAGCGATACTTTACTCCGTTTTTGCTGACGTCACAAATACCGACCAATCGACATCTTCCTCGTCAAGCTTTTGAATTTCAGAGTCATAGACCGCTTCTTCGTTTCTAGCATCTAACTCTGCAGCCAACTCTACAAAACACCGTCCTACAAACTGATCATTCTTAGCCGTTTGCTTTTTCAGAAGTCGACCCCGCGTGAGCAACAAACGTGCAAAGACCGCTCGCGAGTAATCCCCCTCCTTTTGCTCTGGCAAGAGCCCCTTCCCCAACTGGTGGTTGGAAACCACAGCGGTTCGATTACGCGGAGAAAGATGCAGCGCCAGCGCAATCAGCCTCCGAACCCCACTCATGTTCTCTTTGTCACCGGGGGCGTTGTGTGCATTTTCCAGAGCAAAACGAGTCAAAGTGGTCGCGTAATCATCACGCTCTTGAAGTAACATCGAGAAGTCTCCAAAGAGGCTTTTCTGAACCTCTAAGGTCTCATAATTCAACTTCGTTGATGCATCAGAATCGGGCAGCGGTTCTGCCAAACACGATAATGCCAGCGATACAAAGAAGAGGGCTTGCCGAAGAACGCGAGTCATGAATATATAGTGAAGCACTATGCCCCCCCCGCCAAGTGACAACGTGAAAAATTCCCCATCTGACTCCAAGATGAGTCTCCGAAAAATTGCACGTTCGAGCTTGGAATGCCTCACTGTAGAGGAGCAAAGAAATCATACCGCCACTTTGATGCACAAGCTCGCAGACTATCTCACTCGTCATTTTAGCAACGCCCGTCGCATCGGCACTTTTTCAGCCTTACCTCACGAACCTAACCTCTCCCTGCTAAACACCTTACTCCCAGACCGACAGTTTTTCTATCCTGTCGTTCTGAGTCAGGAAGAAATGGCATTCCATCTTGTCACTAACCCTTCAACCCTCAAAAATGGGGCCTTTGGTATTCGAGAACCCAACCCTCAAGTCCATCCCCCAGTGACGGCAGAGGACCTTGATCTGATATTGGTGCCAGCCCTCGCCTTCGACCTCCAAGGAAATCGTCTGGGCCAAGGCAAGGGATACTACGATCGATTTCTCAAGGAAATCCCCACGACCCCCACCATTGGTGTTGGCTACAGCTGCCAACTTCAGCACCACATTCCCAGCGAAGCCCACGATCGCCCCATGACCTTCCTCGCCACCGACTGCGGTGTTGTTCCCGTGTGACCCCTCCTATTCTTCGTCGCACCCCGCCAGGCCTCCTAGCGCTCCACGAAAAAAGCCGACCCTTGCGGATCGGCTTTGAAATGATTTCTGTGAAATCGCGAACTTAGAAGTCCATACCACCGTGGTCGTGACCAGCGGGAGCAGCAGCATCAGGCTCGGGAATATCAGTGATGAGACACTCAGTGGTGAGCATCAGACCTGAGATAGAAGAAGCGTTCTGGAGGGCGCTGCGAGTGACCTTTGTCGGGTCAACTACACCAGCTTTCACGAGGTCTTCGTATTCGCCAGTGGCGACGTTGTAACCTTCGTTTCCTTTGCGTCCTTTGACTTGCTCAACGATGAGCGCGCCTTCGAGTCCTGCATTCGCAGAAAGCTGACGGAGAGGGGCTTCGATAGCCTTCGCTACGATTCCAGCACCAGTCGCCTCGTCGCCCTTGAGACCAAGGTCGCCGATTTGGCTGTGGGCACGGATGAGAGCGGTACCACCTCCGGGGACGATACCCTCTTCGACAGCAGCGCGAGTCGCGTGAAGAGCATCCTCAACGCGAGCCTTCTTCTCTTTCATCTCAGTCTCGGTAGCAGCACCGACATTGATGACGGCAACTCCACCAGCCAACTTAGCAAGACGCTCTTGAAGCTTCTCGCGGTCGTAGTCAGAAGAGGTGTCTTCGATTTGCTTACGGATTTGATTCACACGGCCAGTGATGGCATCGCTCGTTCCGTTACCTTCAACAATTGTAGTCGCTTCCTTGGTGATGGAAATGCTCTTCGCTTCGCCGAGGTCGTCCAACTCGAGATTCTCAAGTTTAAGTCCAAGGTCTTCGGTGATACAACGTCCACCAGTAAGGATGGCGAGGTCTTCGAGCATCGCCTTACGACGATCGCCGAAGCCTGGAGCCTTCACAGCAGCAATGTTAAGAGTGCCACGAAGCTTGTTCACTACAAGTGTAGCAAGTGCTTCACCTTCCACGTCCTCAGCAATGATGAGGAGAGGGCGGCTCGTCTTGGCCACTTTCTCAAGAAGAGGAAGCATGTCCTTCAAAGAAGAAATCTTCTTTTCGTGGATGAGGATATAAGCGTTATCGAGCTTGCACTCCATAGTCTCGTTATCAGTCGCGAAGTAAGGAGAAAGGTAACCCTTGTCGAACTGCATACCCTCAACAACGTCGAGAGTAGTGTCGATGCCTTTGGCTTCTTCCACAGTGATGGTTCCGTCTTTGCCAACCTTGTCCATTGCTTCCGCAATGATGTTGCCAATCTCGGCGTCCCAGTTTGCAGAAACAGTCGCCACCTGAGCGATTTCCTTGCTGTCGGAAACCTCTTTCGAGATTTCAGCGAGTTGAGCAACGATAGCTTCGGCAGCCTTTTGAATACCACGCTGGAGGCTGATTGGATTCGCTCCTGCAGTCACGTTGCGAAGGCCTTCACGGTAGATGGCTTCAGCAAGGACAGTTGCAGTAGTGGTTCCGTCACCAGCGATGTCGGAAGTCTTGGAAGAGACCTCTTTAATGAGCTGGGCGCCCATGTTTTCGTAAGGATCGTCGAGTTCGATTTCCTTAGCGACTGAGACACCATCCTTGGTGACAGTCGGAGAACCGAACTTCTTGTCGAGAATCACGTTACGACCGGAGGGCCCAAGAGTCGCTTTTACTGCGCGAGCCAACTTCTCCACACCGCGGAGGAGTGCTTGGCGTGCTTTTTCGTCAAATTCTAATTGTTTGCCTGACATATAATTTATTCTTCTACTAGATTGTTAGTAATTAGTCTTCGACAACGCCGAGGATATCGGACTCGGAAAGGATGAGGAGGTCGTCCCCGTTCACTTTCACGTCAGTTCCGCCATACTTGGAAATGAGCACCTTATCCCCCACCTTAACGGTGAAAGTAATGTCGTTTCCGTTGTCGTCTTTGCCACCCGTTCCGAGAGAGACCACCTCGGCCTCCTGGGGCTTTTCCTTTGCGCTGTCAGGAAGAACGATTCCTCCTGCAGACACTTCATCAGCTTCCAAGCGCTTCACAAGCACTCGGGCTCCAAGCGGTTTAATGCTAGCCATGTTTTTAGTTTCTTAGTTGTTTGTTTGGTTTAAAAAGCCCGCTCTGGCTTCGCGTGAAACCAGAGCGGGAAACTTGTTTTATGATTCTTTACCGGATTCTTCGTCATCGACCACTTCAGCGTCGACGACCTTACCTTTGGCCTTACGAGGCTCGCCGTCTTCAGCAGGTGCATCATCCGAAGGGGCAGCACCACCCATGTCGGGCATGTCTGCACCCGCGGCGGCTCCAGCAGCTTGCGCGGCCTGCGCGAGGTCTCCGAGAGCCTTCTCAAGCTCAGCTTGCGCAGTCTTGATGGACTCGAGGTCGTCGCTCTTAAGCGCGTCCTTCACGGCGTTGATCTTCTCTTCGATACCGGACTTCAACTCTGCTGGAGCTTGGTCGCCCATTTCTTCGAGTTGCTTCTCAACCTGGAAGACCATGTTCTCGGCACCGTTCTTAACGTCGACCGCTTCGGCACGCTGCTTGTCGGCATCGGCATTTTCCTCCGCTTCCTTCTTGGCGCGTTCAATTTCTTCATCGGAAAGACCGCTAGAGCCTTCGATGGAAATCTTCTGCTCTTTGCCAGACTTCTTGTCGGTGGCAGAGACGTGGAGAATTCCGTTCGCATCGATGTCGAAGGTGACTTCAATCTGAGGCATGCCACGAGGGGCATTATCGATACCATCGAGGCGGAAGTTTCCGAGCAACTTGTTATCCGCGAACATGGGTCGCTCACCCTGACAAATCCGAATATCTACTGCAGGCTGGTTGTTCACTGCAGTTGAGAAAATCTGAGACTTTTTCACCGGGATGGTGGTATTGCGCTCAATCATAGCGGTAGCACGGCTTCCTTCGGTCTCGATAGAGAGGCTGAGAGGAGACACGTCCAAGAGAACGACGTCCTTGACATCGCCCATGAGGACTCCGCCCTGAATACCGGCACCAATAGCGACCACTTCGTCTGGGTTCACCCCTTTGTGAGGCTCTTTTCCAGCCAACGCTTTGGCAGTCTCGTGAACTTTGGGCATACGAGTCATGCCACCCACGAGAACCAACTCGCCGATTTCGCTGACTGAAAGCCCAGACTCCTTGA
The DNA here is from genome assembly GCA_051251855.1 of Roseibacillus sp. Classification (GTDB taxonomy): domain Bacteria; phylum Verrucomicrobiota; class Verrucomicrobiia; order Verrucomicrobiales; family Akkermansiaceae; genus Roseibacillus. The sequence goes on along the minus strand of JBPOGI010000002.1, from coordinate 603,839 downwards.
GACAACGCTCAACAGGCCCCTTGGTGCGCTCAAACAACTTGTCAGTGAGCTGCTCCAACTTGGCGCGAGTCAACTGTAGCTGAATGTGCTTAGGACCGTTTTGATCCGCAGTGATGAAGGGAAGGTTGATGTCGTAAGTGGTCGAAGAAGAAAGCGCAATTTTAGCCTTCTCTGCTTCTTCCTTAATCCGCTGCAATGCATCCGGCTGACTACTCAAGTCCATGCTCTCTTGAGCTTTGAACTCGTCGAGGATGTATTGAATGAGAGTGTTGTCCCAGTCGTCACCACCAAGTTGAGTGTCACCATCAGTGGCAAGCACCTCGAAGACACCGTCACCAATCTCGAGAACCGAGATATCAAAGGTTCCTCCACCGAGGTCGTAAACCGCGATTTTTTCGTCAGACTTCTTATCAAGGCCATAAGCCAAAGAAGCGGCAGTCGGCTCGTTGATGATACGACGGACTTTCAAGCCCGCGATTTCACCGGCGGCCTTGGTCGCGTTACGCTGAGAATCATTAAAGTAAGCCGGAACAGTAATGACTGCTTCGGTGATGGTCTCGCCCAACTTAGCTTCCGCATCAGCTTTAAGCTTGCCGAGAATCATCGCGGAGATTTCCTGAGGCGAATAAGCCTTTTTCTCGCCGTCGACCTCAACCTGAATGTGAGCGTCGCCGTTAGCGGCCGCCACGATTTCGTAAGGGACCTTTTTGTCCGCTTCAGTGAGTTCCGAGAACTTGCGGCCGATGAGGCGCTTCGCAGAAAAAATGGTGTTGGTCGGGTTGGTGACAGCTTGACGCTTGGCCGCTTGGCCCACGAGGCGCTCTCCCCCTTTACCGAAAGCCACCACTGATGGAGTAGTGCGTGCGCCCTCGGAGTTTTCCAAAACAACGGGCTCGCCACCTTCCATCACGGACATGCAGGAGTTAGTCGTTCCTAAGTCGATTCCTAAAATTTTTGCCATTATCGTAGTCTTTCTGTTTTTTGAGTTTTTTAAACGGGCGGTCCCGCGATTTTCCTTCCGCACTCCTTGCACGATATGAGCCACCATTGAAAACCAAAGAGTTACCAACCAAACGCCAACTTAAACCCTCTCAAACCGCTACATTTTGGCACAGTTTAACTAGACACAATGGCACGCCGTGACAATTTTCCACGCGAAGAGAAATTCGGTTCTGTTAGAAATCAATAAGACATCGGACCTTGAATAGTAAATTCTCCCAACACACTCACCCCGTATCATCACTCATTTCGACGAGGACAGTTGTTTCAGAAGCCTTCATTGACCTGACTCCCCATTCTTTCCATGCTTTCGCCGTGCCCATTCGCGCTGCTAGCTTCATTTTTTTCATCGCAACCCTCTCGGTTTTTTCCGAGGTCGAAGAAGATCTGACCCTAGGCATCGAAACGGTCACCGGACTGCGCTCCAACTACCTCTACAGAGGATTCCAGCTCGCCGATTCCACTTTGGAAGCCCAGGCCGAGACCGAAATTACTCTCAGCGAAGACTACTTCCTTGGTTTGGCCGCTTGGCATGTCGCCGAGTCCAGTGACGACTTCGCCGAAACCGCCTTCGGAATCAGCCTCCGGCGTGACTTCGAGGACTTCAGCCTCACCGCCTCTCTCGACTACCATCTCTTTTCCGAAAGCCTCTTCCAAGACGGCATCGACTTGGGAGCGAAAGCGCAATGGTTCATCAATGACGACTGGGACTTCGCAGCAAAGGCTCACTACGACTTCGGGGCCGAAGGGGCTTACTTCGCGCTCGAAGGCGGTTGGTCCCATCCCCTCACCGAGGACCTCTTCCTCTCGGCTGAGTCCGGAATCAGCGCAGTCAGTAGCTACTATGAACGTAGTGGAATGAACGACTTCTATGGCCGACTCTCCCTCACCTACAACGTAAACTCCTTTCTCTCTCTCACCCCTTTTGCCGGATACTCGCTGGGGATACACTCCGAAGCCACAGACGAAGCCTTTGCCGGAATCTGGCTCGCCGTTTCTTTCTAACAGACTCTCAAAATCCATCCGTGAAGATTGCCTCCGCCCTCCCTTTCCTGCCCGAAGCGCAAGCGCTTGCTGACCTTTCTCCTAAAGAACGTCTCACCACCCTCAAGGAGTTCCTCAAGAGCTCCAATAGCGTCCTCGAAGAAGAACATGAAGGCGGACAAAGCGGACTCGACAACGCTGCCAGCCGAGCCGGACAAATCGACCACCTCATGACTCGCCTCTTCGAGATGGCAGAACTGCAAGGCCCCTCGCACAAGATCACCCTCGTGGCTAACGGTGGCTATGGCCGCGGCTATCTCAATCCAGGCTCCGACCTCGACCTCCTTTTTCTACTGCCAAAAGCAGCGCCAAAACTCGGGAAATCTGAGAAAGCCTTTATCGACGCCGTCCTCTACCCGCTGTGGGACTTGGGCTTCAAAGTGGGGCAGGCCTGTCGTTCGATTAAGGAATGTGTCTTCGAAGGCCAAAACGATTCTCACACGCGCACCACCCTCTTCGACTCCCGCCTTCTGATCGGCGACAAAGCACTCTTCGAGTCCTTCCAAGCACGCTTTCGGAAAGAAGTCATTGAGAAGAAGCTCGACGCTTTCCTCGAAGACCGGCGCCAGGACCTCGCCGACCGTTACAACTCTTATTCCGACACCGTCTTTCTCCAAGAACCCAACGTCAAAGAATCCCCGGGAGCTCTCCGCGACTACCACAACCTACTTTGGATCTCTGACGCACTCTTCCAAACCCGCGATTTAGATGAACTGCGAAAAAAAGGCATCCTTTCGAAAAATGCCGCCGAAGAAATGAAGGAGGGCTTCGAGTTCCTCATCCGGGTTCGCAACGACTTACACTATCGTGAGGGAGCCAATGCCGATGTTCTCACTCTTCGCCGCCAAGGTCCTGTCGCCAACTTTTTCGGCTACCCCAGCCGCAATCTGCTCAAGCGTATCGAAGCACTCATGCGCGACTACTATCGCAATGCTCGACGCATCCGGCAGCACACCGAAACCATCTTCGAAATCGCGGAGCTGGAAGGAAAGATTCACCCCAAAAATATTTTCGGTAAGCCCACCGAAACCAAACCTGACCGCACCTTCGACTTCTTCTACGCGCAAGAAGGACGCCTCTTTTCCAAATCCCCCACCGTCTTCATCGACGAGCCATCCAACCTCCTGGCCCTGTTCAGGCTCTGCCAAAAGTTCGACCTTTCTCCCTCTCCCGACCTTCGAAAATTAATCAAGGCCCACCGCCACCTCATTGACCAATCCTTCCGAAACGCCAAGACCAACCGCGACACTTTCCAATTCATTCTAAGCCAAAAGGGAAAGGTGGGAACTCCCTTGCGCATGATGCATCGCGTAGGAGTTCTCGGACTCTTTCTTCCCGAATTCGGAAAGATGGAGTTCCTCGTTCAGCACGAGTTCTTTCATCGCTATACCGCCGATGAACACACTCTGCGCTGCATCGACCAGATGGACGCCCTCATCGACTCCAAGGATCCGACCCAAACTATTTACCGCGACCTCCTCATCAACCACGAGGATCCCTATGCCATGTATCTCGCCCTCATCATGCACGACTCAGGCCGGGCGATGGGAGTAGAAGAACATATTGATGGCTCCGCCATTCTCACCGACCGAGTCTGTCGCCGACTCGTTGTCCAAGGAGAACGTCGCAAGCTCATTATTTTCCTCGTCGACCAGCACCTTTCTCTCTTTTCCATCGCCACTCGCAAGGACCTTTCCGACCCTGAAGTCATCGGAGACTTTGCGGCCCAGATGAAGACCAAGCACAACTTGGACTCACTCCTACTGTTCACCTTTGCCGACGCGAACGGCACCAACGAAGAAGCATGGTCGAGTTGGAAAGAAACCCTCATGCTCCAACTCTACCGCGCCACCCGCTCCTTCCTCACCAAGGGAGAGGCCGAATACGATGCGGCTGCCCGCAAAGAATTGGAGAAGCTTCGCGAAAAAGTCGGCGCCCGCCTCACCCAGCGCTATACCGACCTTATCGACGGTCACTTTGAGCAAATGCCGAAGCGCTACTTCCGCTTCCGAACCGCCCGCTCCATTCGCCACCACCTGCGCGCCATCGGACAATACCGCGAACGTCGCAAGAGACGTCCCGACTCCGACTTCGAATGCGCAGTACGCTGGATCGAGCATCCCAAAGACGGTTACAGCGAACTAATCATCGCCGCCGAAAACAGCCCGGGCCTTCTGCGCCGAATCTCTGCCGCTTTGGCTGCTCATGAAATCAGCATTCTCTCCGCAGACGTCTACACTCGCGAAGACGGCACCGTGCTCGACCTTTTCCGCGTCACCACCTCCGACGAAGAAGCAGTCTCCGACAAGATTCATCAACTCTCCTTCGTCACCACTCTCTACGAACTCTCCAGCAAAGAAGGCTACGACCCCGCCAAGTATCTCGAAAAGCCCAAGAACTACCTCGACGAAGGGCCCATCACCGATTTCACCGTTCCCACCCGAGCCATGGTGCGCAACGACATCGATCCCGTCTACACCGTCATCGAGGTCCAAGCCATCGACCGCCTGGCACTCCTCCACGACATTCTTGGAACCATCGAAGACGCCAATCACTCCATCACCCACGCCCGTATCTGCACCGAAAAGGGGGTGGCACTAGATGCCTTCTACATCCTCGACGAGAACAACCGTCCCTTGTCCGATGAGGCGGCTCGAAAGCTCGAAGAGAAATTAGAACCGATTTTGTAGGTAGATGGAGCAGGGACATTCCTGTCCCTGACTATTTTACCCAAGGACAGCAATGTCCTCGCTCCCTTTTCATGGAGTCCAATCCCAGCTATCGAGATTGCAAACCGCTGCAGCCAAGAGGTCAATTCCACCTTGAATATCCTTCTTGTGGCTCATCTCGATCACTTGATGAATATGCCGCGTCGGAATCGAAATTGCCCCTGCGATCGAACCTCCGGGACTCATTCTTTGAAGACCTGCCGTATCCGTTCCGCCCGCCGCCAAAATCTCAGGCTGCCAAGTAATCTCTTCTTTCTCTGCCAAATCTTTCAGGTAGCTCACCATGCGCCGATCACAGATGGTGGAACTATCCATAATCTTGATTCCCACTCCCTTGCCTAACTCAGTGCAACGCTCCTGCGGCTTTGAACCAGGAACGTCGTAAGCAATCGTGGTATCCAACCCAAAACCAAAATCAGGCTGAATCTCTAGCGCCGAAACATTCGCTCCTCGAATCCCTACCTCTTCCTGAACCGTAAAGACGGCATAGAAATCATACGTCGGCTTCTTATCCTTCAACACCTTGAGAGTCTCTATCAGTAGAAAAACCGAAACCCTGTTATCCAGCGACTTCACGTTCACACACTCTCCCATCTCAATCAACTTGCGTTCGCGGGTGATCGAGTCCCCCACTTCCACTAACTTCGACACTTGAGATTTCGGCATCCCGGTATCAATGAAAAAGTCCTGTAGCTTCACATTCCTGTTCCGCTCCTCTGGTGACATGATGTGAATCGGCTTCGAGCCCATCACACCCACCACATCTTCCCGACCGTGGACGATGACCCTCTGTGCTGAGAGCGTCTTGGGATCGAATCCACCCAGCGGATTGAACCGAATGAACCCCTTCTCATCAATATGGGTCACGATGAAACCAATCTCGTCCATGTGCGCCGCCGCCATCGCCTTTTGGTCAGCAGAAGCTCCTTTCTTCAGCGCCACCACATTCCCCATCGCGTCCACTCGCACTTCATCGGCCAGCCCTTCAATCTCCTCCAAAACAAGATCCCTAATCGGCTTCTCAAATCCTGGTGCTCCGGGGACCTCACAAATCTTTGCTAGCAATTCGACATCAATCGGCATGCGGAAAACCTAGTCGCCTCGCCTTACCGTTCAAGAATTCAGCGCACCTTTTCTGAGACTCCCCCAAGCCGGTAGAAATTCTGAGGTTGTGCCCTCAAACGCCTCCGGTCTATTCTCACAAGTATGTTAACCGCCGATGCTCCCAATGACAAAGACGCCTCTCAAGGCACAGGCTGTCAGGTCACAGCGGAGACCTTTGGGAAACTAAAAGACGGTCGCGAGGCGAGACTTTTCACCCTCACCAATCAAAACGGTATCATCGCGAAAGTCTCCGAATTCGGGGCCCTGCTCACCAACGTTTTTGTCCCCGACCGCGAGGGCCAAGTCAAAGACCTCACTCACGGATTCGACGATCTTGCGGGCTGGGAGGACAACGACCCTTACTTTGGAGCCACCGTCGGCCGCTTTGGCAACCGCATTGCGAAGGGCTCCTTCACTTTGGAGGGAATGAAATACGACCTCGCCACCAACAATGATCCCGCGGGAATCCCCTGTCATTTGCACGGCGGACTCGAAGGATTCAGCCACAAACTTTGGAAAAGCAAAATCATCCCCAACGGGGTCGCACTCACTTACCTCTCCGTAGACGGCGAAGAAGGCTATCCTGGCGACCTCAGTGTGACCGTGACTTATACCCTCAACGAGTCCAATGAACTCACTTGGAAAGCCGAAGCCACCACCACCCGCGCAACCCCCATCAACATCATCCATCACAGCTACTGGAACCTCTCGGGGGACCCCACCACCCCCATTAGCGACCACCTCCTCACTCTCAATGCTGACAACTACCTCGCCACCGATGAGGGGATGATTCCCACCGGCGAACGCAAGCCCGTAGCCGGAACTCCCATGGACTTTCGAACGCCGACTGCGATGGGCCTTCGGGTCGAAGAAGACTACCCCTCCCTCATCCAAGGAAATGGCTACGATCACGCCTGGGTCATCAACGGAGAAGGATTACGCATCGCCGCGAAAGCGACCGACCCAGTTACCGGACGTTCTTTGGAGCTCTCGACGAATCAGCCCGCAGTTCAATTCTATGGCGCTAATTATCTTGATGGGGTGACTCCGGGCAAAGGTGGCGTTCCTTACCAACGCCGCTCTGCTTTCTGCTTAGAAACTGAAACCTTCCCCGACGGGCCGAACAATCCTCAGTCCCCAAACTGTATTCTCCACCCCGGCGAAACTTACTTGCACACGATGGTGCACAAATTCAGTTGGTAAAAGAAAGGAACGGCACTCAGACGCCACCTCACGCCCCATGCCTCTTGACCCGAAAGAACTTCTCTCCCGGTTCAACACAACCGCCGCTCAACAGGGATTTTCCTCGCAGGAAATCACTCCCGAGATCCCTGCTTACACCCGCCCCTCCAACGGCCCCACCGTTCTCCTCTCCTCTGGAATTCACGGCGACGAGCCCGCAGGCCCTCTCGCGGCCCTCGCATTTCTTGAGAACAGCCCCTCATCCGACTTCAACTGGTTGGTCACCCCCCTCCTCAATCCCACCGGCATTGCTCTGGGCACTCGCGAAAACGCGGAGGGCCTTGACCTGAATCGCGACTATCACCACCCCCGCTCCCCCGAAATCCAAGCACACCTCGCTTGGCTTGCGCAACAACCCACCCCCGACCTCTTCATTTCCCTCCACGAAGACTACGACGCCACCGGATTCTATTTCTACGAAATCCAGCTCGCAGGCCGACCCACCATCCACCCCGCCATTTTCGAAAAAGTCTCCGCCCACCTCCCTATCGAGCCTGGCCCCCTCATCGATGGCCGCGAAAGCACGGGAGATGGCTGGTTCTTCAAAGAAGAGCTGCCTGATCTCACCGAATTCACCACCGAAGAAGGCGGCTACCCCGAAGCGCTCTTTCTTTCCCAAAAAGGCTGCTCCCTCTCCCTCACTTTCGAAACCCCGACCCATGCTGCCCCTCTCGAAACCCGCGTAAACGCCCATTTAGCAGCAATTGAGGCCACGATGGCCCAATTTCGCAATTTCTAGTCTGGATTCTCGTCGCAGGATTCTGGACTCTTCCCTAAAGCACTGCTACAGGTGCTGCGCGCAAGGCACCCTAACCACAACCTCTCACATCTTTACATATGGCCTCAGAACTCGAAATGCCCAAGCTCTCCGACACCATGGAGGAAGGCACCATCCTCCGCTGGCTCAAGCAAGAAGGCGACACCGTCGAAATCGGCGATGAAATTGCTGAAATCGAGACCGACAAAGCCACCATGGCAATGGAAGTGTTCGACGAAGGCATTTTGACCAAAATCATCGTCGGCGAAGGCGAAAAGGCTGCCGTCGGAACCGTGATTGGTATTCTCGGAGATGAGGGCGGAGAAGCCCCTGCCGCAAGCCCCGAGAGCAAGCCCGCTTCTGCGCCGGCTCAACAAGAAGCCGCATCTGCCACCCCCGCACCAGCCGCAAGCGCTGCCAAACCAGCTGCCGCTCCCGTCCAATCTGCCGACGGCTCCCGCTTACGAGTCTCTCCTCTCGCCCGCAAGATTGCGGAAGAATCCGGAGTCGACCTCGCCACCGTCACCGGCTCAGGCCCCGGGGGTCGCATCACCAAGAAAGATGTCGAAGGAGCTTCCTCAGGTTCATCAGCCGCCGCCAGTAAGCCTGCGGCAGCCTCTCCTGCAGCCAAATCTGCCCCAGCCCGCCAGGCTATCAATCCTGTCGCGTCCGGCGAAGACCAGCGCATCGAGCTTTCCAGCATGCGCAAAATCATTGCGGAACGCCTCCTCACCTCCAAGCAGACCATCCCTCACTTCTACCTCCACGTGGAAGTCGATGCCGCCCCCCTCATGAACTTGCGCAAGCAGATCAACGAGCAGGCCGAGCAAACCACGGGCAACAAATACACCATCAACGACTTCATCGTTAAGGCACTCATCAATGCCTCCGTTGCCGTCCCTGAGGTCAACGCCTCTTTCGCCGGCGACCACATCATTCAATATGCTTCTGTCGGAATCTCCGTCGCAGTCGCCGTCGACGATGGCTTGGTAACTCCTGTCGTCAAAAATGCTGAGACCAAGTCCCTGCTTCAGATTTCCAGAGAGATCAAAGAAATCGCCGCTCGCTCCCGCGAGGGTAAGCTTCGCCCCAACGAGTTCGATGGTGGCACCGTCACTATCTCCAACCTTGGAGCCTACGGGGTCGATTCCTTTGATGCTATCGTGAACCCTCCTCAAGCCGCTATCCTATCGGTGGGCAACATCGTCAAGAAGCCCGTAGTCGTTGGCGACGAAATCAAGCCAGGTCTTCGCCTCAACCTCGGACTCTCCTGCGACCACCGCGTCGTCGATGGAGCCGTCGGCGCCCAGTTCCTCGCTGAGATTAAGAAGCTTATCGAGAACCCCGCCCTCATGCTGGTCTAAGCCCAGCCTTGAAACCCACTCTCAGCCCTTCTTGGTGAAAACCTCGAAGGGCTTTTTTATTCCCCAGCCTTCACCTTTTTTAGGCCCAACGCCAGCACGCTTCCCAGTAAAGACAACACCGAGAAGAACGCCAAAGCCCACACTGTTCCTACTGACTGAATAGCGGCCCCCACTCCGCCCAGAGCAAGAAGCATCAGCGCGATCAAGGTATTACTCGCCGACACATAGTCGATCCGGTTTTCGTCCCCGCTCACATCCACGACATAGGTTTTGCGGCCAATCCTTACCCCCGCATACCCCAAGTTTATTAAGAAAAATAGCAGCGGCCAAATCCAAATCTCACGAGCCAAAGTTCCTGCTCCTCCCACGATGACGACCCCCGTCAAACCGACTCCCGCCGCAATCCCCCCTCCCATCATCATTGCTATGCGGCTCGAACGATCACTCAACCTCCCCCAAAGAATTGAGCTCACCGCCGAAGCGAGCCCTCCCGCCAGAACGAATCCAGCTAAAGAACGCAGGTCGAACCCCTGCTGTTGCGAAAGAACTACCAAATAGGGAGACGCCAAAGCAGAGCCTAACAGAAACGTCCTCGCTAGCACGAAATGGCGGAGTACACGATCGCTCCAGACCAATCCTAACCGTTTCTTAAGATCCCCTCCGAAATCGGCCTCTATCACCTCGGAACGCTCTTCCTGAACAAGCGTCATCACAAAAGCCGCCACGAGAAAGAGTCCAGCGCCTCCCACGAGAAACCATCCGTAAGCCGCCTTCCCCGCATCCCTTTCCAGACCTAGCAGAACAAACAAAGCCCCACTGAGCGCAAACAAACCCGACACCGAACCGGCAATCCCTGAGATACGACCTCGCCTTCCCTTGGCAATCGTCTTCCCTAACACTTCTTTGGAGGCAATTGAACTCAGACAACGTGCGAGCGAGAAAACAACCAAACTCAACACAATAGCCCAACCCGCCAGCACTCCTTCCAAGAAAAGCGCCGATAATCCCATCGCCATCACGCTCATCGCCTGGCCCACTCCTCCCGCAGCGAACACCCACTTGCGCTGTGGCACCCGCTTAACCAGTCCTGAGATAAACAACTGCGGCAACATCGATCCCGACTCTCGAATCGGAACCAAGAACGAGGTCAATACCGGCGGTGCTCCCACCACCCCCATCAACCAAGTCAACACCGTCTTTGGGTTACTTAAGATATCCCCCAGCTTGCTGATGATTTGAGTCAAGATCAGGAATCGACCATTGCGTCGCTCACTTACGCTCGTCTTCGACGATTTCTGCTTCTGCAACATTGAGGTGGATACTAAATGAGAAAACCGAAAACACGACCGCCAATCCAGTTGGCTGGACACAAAAAAGACGGACCATTCGGCCCGCCTTTTGATTGAAGTGGTTTGCAACGAGAACCTTAGAAGGTCCACATCTTGCCCTGCTCGGCATCATCAAAGACCTTCTGACTTTGCATATAAGAATTGGGAGGATTGGGAAGAGGAGTATCGTCCACGTTAGGGACAGACTTCCCAAGAGTAGAATCCCAAGGCTGGCTGGTCGCCACATTCACTTTGGTTCCAACCTGAACCATATCAAATACCGCCTTGGCAGATTTCAAAGGCAGGCGAACACAACCGGCTGTGCAAGGGTAAGGCTTAACGAAGCCCCAGTGCATTCCATACGCAGGGCTGTAGAAGGACATCCAATAAGTCATCGGGTAACCGCGACCAGGTTGACCTTGACGACGACGATTCTTGGTCTTGGAGGTAATACGATGCGTTCCTTTTGGAGTCGGAGAGGAAGATTTACCAATTCCGGCAGGAGTCACCATGAGAACTTTATCACCTTCAACAACGTAAAGACGATTAGCGCTCGTGCTAATTGCAACCCGAACCGCAGAACGGTTTGTGGGCTGAGTCACCTTGGGAGTAAAAGAAAAGGAAGACCCAGGTGTGTTAGAGGTGGGAGTTGTATTACCGCAGGAAGCGAGAAATAAGGCACTAGCCGCCAAAGCAGCCCCGGCAAGGAATCTTGGTAAGGATTTCATAATTCAGTTCGTCAGAACTCCCACATTCTTCACAGTTCCCCGCTCAAAGCAACCCACGGTCGCATCACAATCAACAGCCCTTTCTCATCATCCCTTCGAGCCCAAGTGCTCCGAAACGAACTGCCAACCAGAATCAACTCGCATCAACACCGAAGTACCAAGTCCAGTCCCCGAAATCATCTCTCCCGCAATTTCTCCAGACCACTCATAACTGTAGGTGCAGACCGCAAAGTGCTCAGTGCTCACCCCCTGGCTCAATTCTGAAATCGAAAAACTCTCGCCCTTAATAAGGTCAAAGTTTTTTTGGAAAGCCTGCTCGATCTGTTCCTTACCATAATACCGGTTTCCATTGGAAAACGTGACCACACACTTCTCGTGAATCAAGGGTGAGACGTTCTCCCATTTCTGCGTCGCAAGAGCCTTCTCATATCGCTTTATAAAGTCTTCCACCGTCATCAAGCTGCCACTCACGCGCTACACCCATTGATAAGAACCCCATCCGAAAAGCCAAACACAATCGTCCTTGGACCTTCCACCCATCCCTCTCGTTTTCAGCCGCCTGCAATCGCTGGCCCCATCTCAATTCCAGTCCGTATACAGAAGAACACCCACTTGGGTGGCCGAAATGCTCCACATCCTCACCGTCAGAAAATCCCCTTTGGGGGAACTACAATGATAGGAAGTATCCGGGGAAGTCGCTGCCCATGAAGCGGCAACGGCATACTGTGGATTCACCGGAACCACGGTATCACCCACTCCCGCCGAAGTTTTGAGAACCGTCAATGCACTCAGCAAGCCACTAAGGTCTGAAGCTGGCATCTCTAAGGTGGCAATAGCACCACAATCGGGAAAACCAAAAACTCGTTTCCAGGCAGCAGCATCCCCACCGCATACGATTTTCGATGCACTTTTTGGAACCGGCACTCCTTGTTCTCTCATCACCCTCCTTGCAGGGTCCGAATCAGTCGCTAGGACAAAAATGATGACAAGCAACAAAAAGGCACCCGAGCCAAACAAGAACACCTTCTTTTGCCTCTTCTTGACCTGCATCGGTCAACTTTGCGAAAAAGACCGGAGGAAATCAATCTTGCAAGCTTTGCACTACCAATCCGCGTTATATCCGCGGGTGTCGATGTGGGTGAAGAGACTGTAGCGTCCCACTCCACCTTTAAAGAGACCGTTATTTCTCAATTCGCGGGCAACACGAGCGACCCGAGACTGGGAGGTATTGAACATCAAGTCCAACGCCACATTTTGCTGATGGTAAGAACGTGGCTTGGCACCAGGACAACGGGCATTGTAGGCGGGACAACGATAAGCTGAAGTCACCTCCTTAAGATCGGAGCCGAGCGCAACTGCGACTTTGTCTGCAGCTTGGAGAGTAGGAATCATGCTGTCCCACATCGAACGAGGCGGAATATTGTTCCAAACCGTCCCCTTCTGGCGGGCGTGGGCCTTGATAACCTGTTGAACTGTCAGTTTCTCCAAACGGTGCTTGGCGATATGACGGGCGTAACCTTGTAACTCTTTACCCTGCTGCTGAACCCATTCCTGAGGTAAGTCATCAGTATTAAAGTCTGCCTTGCTGCCCCCGAAAAAGAAAAACGCGTTGGAGTTCTGAACACTCATTGCGAGGCTACCGGTAACGATACCAGCAGTCGCGAGAAAACGTCGGCGGGGTGTGACGTTCGCGGTAGAGGGAAGAATGAGACTTGCTCCGGTCGGCTCGTTTGCGCTTTTGGCGGGGGTCGGGTCGATCATGACAAGGGTCAAATGCAACAATTGTGCCACCTCCGCAACCCTTTCCTACCGGAAAAAAAGTCACAATTATCACAAAATCGGCTCTTTCTTGAACTTTTTCAGCAAAACAGAGAGAAAACGAGAGTTTTTCACCTCACTCTTGCCTCCTGCGCCCTCAAAAACGAAGATATCGCGCGATGAAGCTGTCCAAAGGGTCTCTCCTCTTCTTTTCCCTCATTCTGGTAGCAATCTTGGTGATTCTATTTTTTACCGAACGTCCTCAACCCATCCTCCCTCCCCTGATTGCGCTGGCACTCCTTGCCCTCACTGGACGAGCTGGGCTCAGTCTCTTGGCAGGGAGCCTCGCTGGCGTCCTCCTCATCGATGCGAGCTCGCCAATCACCTCCCCCATCCGACTCCTCACCGAGCACCTTTGGCCCGCGCTCACCAGTACTTGGCATTGGTCAGCCCTTATTTTCACCCTTCTGCTCGCAGCCTTTGCGGCCATAGTCGAGCGCTCTGGCGCCTTAGCGGGTCTTCTTCAAAGATGGTCCAAAACCGAATCCGATTCATCATCACGGCTACAAGTTTCCATCGTGGGCCTCGGACTGGTTTGCTTTTTCGATGGCCTCGCCAACGCCCTTATGCTGGGAAGAGTGGGGCGCTCCCTTGCAGATCAAGCCGGGCTCTCACGCGAAAAACTTGCCTACCTCGTGGACACCACCTCGTCCGCCGTCGCTTGCGTGGCCTTTCTCTCCACTTGGTCAGTCTTTCAGCTCACTCTCATCGCGAGCGAGCTCGAAGGCACCCCCTTCACCGAGCCTGCCTATCTCTACTTTCTGCAATCGATTCCGACCAACTTCTATTGCCTCGGCTCTCTTCTCCTCGTCTTTCTTGCCGCCCGATGGAACTGGAACCCTCCTCCCATGGACCGTGCCAAAGCCCAAGTCACTCCGAAGCCCCCCACTTTCTCAACCGGAGACAATCAATCCAACATTCTCCGCTCCGCGATTGGCCCCATCGCAGTCCTGGTTCTCTCAGTCCCCTTATCGTTCTGGGTATTGGGTGGCGGCAAGTGGTTTCCAACCTCCCTCGGCGACATTCAGAATGCCTTTGCAACCAGCCTTGGCCCCTACGCCCTCTTGCTAGCTGGAGCGCTTTCGATTCTCGGTGCCCTCGCCTTCTTTCCCCAGAAAAAGAAAGAAGCCCTCTCCGCCATTCCCTCAGGAGTGCGCTCCCTCCTTCCCGCCTTAGTTGTTTTAGTAATGGCTTGGACCCTCGGCTCCACGCTCTCAGAGCTCAAAACTGGCGACTATCTCGCCAGCCTCCTCGGCGACCGCTTTCAAGTGAGCTACCTCCCCGGCGCCACCTTCATTCTTGGCTGCCTCATCGCCTTTTCCACAGGCACCTCTTGGGGAACGATGGCTCTCCTCATGCCTCTCGCCCTTGGAACCTTCCTTTCCATGACAGGTGAGCATTCCCTGGACCCTGCCACGGTCGCGCCCCTTTTGCCGGCCATCATCGCAGCCGTATTTGGAGGGGCCGTATTCGGCGACCACGCCAGCCCCTTCAGCGACACCACGATAGTGAGCGCCCTCGCCTGCGACATCACCACTACGCGCCATGTTGCCACCCAACTTCCCTATGCCCTCCTCGCATCTGGATGCGCCGTTTTGTTCGGCTACCTACCCATCGGACTGGGACTCACTCCCTCACTCGCGAGCCTACTCCCCCTCGTCGCCATCGGCCTTGTTGTCTACTCAACCCGCAAGCGATGGGGTAAATAGCTGAAGTGATCAGTCCCAGCGGTTGATATCCAATAGTTCGAAAATAGTTGGCCGGTCAGTATGCAACCGCAAATTTCAATACCCTCAACCTCATCAAATTGACCTTTCGTTGGAAACGAAGAAACGACACAACAGACTTCACCCTCTTTTGCTGAGGATATCGTCTCCGACTCCCAGGAAATGCTATCCTAGCGAGGAATCAACAGCGTCTTCCCGGTCACGATCGTCGACCCCTTGATGCTGTTTGCACGCTGAATCGACCCCACCGAAACTCCGTATTTCCGACTGAGCCCATAGAGCGTATCTGACTTCCTCACCAGATGGCGCACAGGAGCCTTTTTCTTCGGCTTCATCACCACTGGCTTCGGCGCGGGGGCTGGTGCCGCCACTGGCTTGGGTTGCGCACGAACAACGGGCACAGCTTGAGTCGTCTGAGGCCTAGGCGACTGGGCGATTACCACCGTTCGAGGGGGTGCTGAGCGGACTGGCGCCACTGGTCGCGGCGCAGGAGTCGGTGGAGCAACCTGAGCAACTCTTTGAACAGGAGCAGGTTTTGGAGCCTCCACCTTTTTTGGTTTCGGCGCAGCCTTTGGCTTCTTACTACGGGAAAAAATATTCTTCCTCACCGGAGCATCCGCCAGAGCCACCACATAGTCGCCGTTCTCATCAAAAGGCCCCACATCCGGATGGTAAATCGCCTTACTCCCCCCTGAGCCCGAGCACGCAATCAGCGCGAAGCTGGCACAGAACGTCAACAAGTGAACGATTTTCATGCTGGAATTTTAGCTTTTTGAACCCAAACGGTCCAAACGTAAACCAAGGAATACCCGAAGAAACTTCGGTCATCCGAAACGAGAGGCTACTTACCTCCAAAAAGACCCTTCACGGCGTCTAAAGCTGAATCAGCAGCTCCATCTCCGTCAAGATTGTCGAGAAATCCGTGAAGATTTTCAGGGAGCTTGCCCTTGAGGAATTCGAGAACGGTATCGACACCTTTTTGGGCCATATCTTCATCGAGGTTGAGGGCTTCCGACAGCTTTTGTTTGAGTTCTTCCATAGTAGTTGGGGGTTGTTTAAAAATGAAAATACCGAGAACAGGACTCGAACCTGCACACCTTGCGGCACCTGAACCTAAACCAGGCGTGTCTACCAATTCCACCATCTCGGCGATGACAGGAGTAGAGGTATCGCCTGAGGGGTGGCAGCGGCAAGCCAAATCGCCTTTGGTTTGAGAGTCTCTGCATTTTACAAAAACATTCGCTAACTTACCCAGAACATTTATGGTGCCCTCCCCGACCGAACGACATGCTCACTTTCCATCCCATTCCTGAAATCATCGCCGACATTGCCGCCGGCAAAATCGTGATCGTTGCAGACGATCCCGAGCGCGAAAACGAAGCCGACCTCATCGGGGCCGCTTCTCTCGCCACGCCCGAGATGATCAACTTCATGGCAACCCATGGAAGAGGCCTTATCTGTGCCCCCATTACCGCCGAGCGTGCCACCGCCCTCAATCTACCTCCGATGACGCCGCGCAATCGCGAAAATCAGAAAACCGCTTTCACCGTTTCAGTCGATGCTACTACCGGCATTACCACCGGAATCTCTGCTGGTGACCGAGCGCGCACCATCCAGCTCCTTACCGACCCTGCCGCGACGCCAGATTCACTGGTACAACCTGGCCATATCTTTCCTCTCCAAGCCATGCCCGGAGGCACCCTACGCCGGGCAGGCCACACCGAAGCCGCTATCGACCTGGCCCGCCTCGCTGGCCTTCCCGAAGCCGGTGTCATCTGCGAAATCATGGGTGACGATGGCGAGATGGCCCGCGTAGGAGAACTCGGCTCCTACCAAGAGAAGCATGGGCTGAAAGCCTGCACCATCGCACAGCTCATTGAGTATCGACGTCACTTCGAAAAACTCGTCGAGTGCGAGGAAGTCATTAAGCTACCGACCGACTACGGCGACTTCACGTGCCACCTCTATCGCATTCTTCTCGACCAGAGCCACCACCTCGCTCTCGTCCGAGGCGACATCGACCCCGAGAAACCGACTTTAGTCCGAGTTCATTCCGAATGCCTCACCGGCGACGTTTTTGGTTCCCGTCGCTGTGATTGCGGCGGCCAGCTGCACACTGCGATGAAGCAAATATCCGAACAAGGCGGTGTGCTACTCTATCTTCGTCAAGAAGGTCGCGGCATTGGACTCCCCGCCAAAATTCACGCATACAAGCTCCAAGAGCAGGGCCTCGACACCGTGCAAGCCAATGAAAAACTGGGCTTCGCCGCAGACCTGCGTGACTACGGCATGGGCGCGCAGATTCTCGCCGATGTCGGTGTCAGCAAAATCCGGCTCCTCACGAACAACCCCAAGAAGGTAGTCGGCCTAGAAGGCTACGGACTCGAGATCGTTGAGCAAGTCCCTCTCAAACTCCCTTCCAATCCTGATAACCAAGCCTACCTCGACACCAAGAAAGAGAAGATGGGCCACACTCTCTAACATCAACGCGCTTAGAGGAGGATTCAGACCTCAAAGACTCATTCCCAAAAGGCAAACATCATCGTCAAAGCCACCCCCTTCGGTGAAACCTTTCACCTCGTAAAGAATGGCATCCAGTTGTTTCTCAAGGTCCGCACCATGCGCACGACCTACCGTCTGAACGAGACGATTCTGAAGGAAGGCTTCTCCGTCCGAATTCTCCACTTCATAAATTCCATCGGTAAAGAGCAGTAAGGTCTTTACTCCCTGTAGAGGGACTGATTCCACACCGTAAGAAGCCTCAGGAAGTAGCCCCAGCCCCGGCCCTTTGCCCCGCCCGCCCAAGGGGAGTAGACTCGCGCCGTCGCCATTGCTCATGATCCCCGCAGGGTGGCCCGCGCTCGCATAGCGAATCTTCCCAACCTTACGGTCCACGACGACGTAGAACGCGGTCGCAAACATCGTCACTCCCGCCTTTTTTAAAAAGCTCACCAATCCTGCGTTCAAAGAACTCAAAAACTCATCTGGTTGATGAGCGACACCCATCGATTGTGAGACCAGACCTCGGAGCAAACTAGCTACTAAGGCTGAACGGACGCCATGCCCCATGACATCGCAAATCAAAAGCCCCACTTGATCTTCTCCCAACTCCACGACATCAAAGAAATCACCAGCGAGACCCGAAATTGGTAAATACCGGTGACCAAACTGCGCATCCTCGAAGGCAGGGTAATCGCTCGGCAACAATCCTTGTTGAATCTCGCGAGCCAAAGACATCTCCTCTTCATAAGCCTCGTTCCTCTCCTTGAGCTGTGCCGCCATCTCCGCAAGAGACCGTTGAATACGCACCAGCTCTGTTACATCGCTAGAAACTCCGAAAGTTCCCATCAGCTCCCCACGCCGATTACGATAGGGCATCTTGGTAGTCAGCACCCAAGTATCCCCCCGTCCCGACCAGGTCTCCTTCTCGACCACCGCCTCTAGAGCTTTTCCCGTTTCCAGAATATTCAATTCATCCTGCAAAGCCTTTTGCGAATGCTCATCTCCAAAGAGATCGGCATCGGTCTTACCAATCAATTCGAGTGGTTTTTCAAAACCGGTCCACCGTGCCATCGGCGTGTTCACCATCGTGAAGCGCGATTTCTTGTCTTTAAAGTAAATCTGAAGCGGAACGTTCTCCACCAAGGTCTGGGTCAGATGCCGCTCTTCCAGAAGTTCCTGTTCCGCTCGCTTCCGCAGCGAAATATCAATCAGCGATCCCGCCAATCCAGTAAGCTCCCCTTCATACATCACAGGCACTCCCCGGACCCGAAACCATTTCCAATCATGTTTCTCCCCAGACCGCAAGCGGGGCTCCGCCGCTAGAATCTCACTCTTACCTGCCCGCACCGAAGCAATCGCTTCAAAGAACTCTATTCGGTCCTCTTCGTGCACAAACTCCTCATTCTCAAAGAAATTAGGGATTTTCTCGGGGGCGCATTCAAAAAACTCCCCCACTCTATCGGTAAAATCCAAAGTACCGGTCCCGAAATCCCAGTCCCAAATACCTTCGTTTGAAGCTTCTAGCGCCAAATCTAGGCGCTCCATCGCGTTTGCCGCCATACTCATAGTCTAAACAAGCTCTTGCCTAAAAAAAAGGGTCAAAGTTTCCCTCTCAATTCGAAAGGTCATTCTTGCGCCTTGATTCTGCTCCTCAGCTCGCTTACATCCTCGCTCCGTGACCCGTCCACAAATTGAATTCAGCATCAAAATCTTCGTCGTCCTTTTGATTTTGACCTTCATCTACTCTCTCTATCGCATGGCCGACTTGATTGGCTGGGTTTAGGCTTTCATGGTCAACCGCGACGAGAAGACTTTCTCGCATAGACACTGCGCTCTCGAAGCTCAGTAGAAACTGACCCGATCCCCTCTCCCCAAACCAAAACCCAGCGCTAGCCTCGCTTCTCAACGCAGCCCCATGGCGAAGAAGAAACAAAATCGGCGCAAGCCAGCCAAGAAGGCCTCCAAGAAGCAGAAAAAAGCACGCAAGGTTGGGTTCTTTAGCTGGCTTCTCTTTTGGCCTTATCACTTGGTCGCCCGTATCGTGGCAGGCTGGCCCGCTCTCTTTCGAAAGCCGGCCAAACTCGTCGCCTTTGGCGCTGCCGCCGGCTTCTTCATCTTTCTCGGCATGGCCCTTTTCTATGGTGCGCGTGCCCTCCCCTATAACTTAGGCGAAGTGCGCAAAATGCCCGAACGCACCACAGTCCTTGATCGCACCGGCAAGGAAATCGCCCGCCTGCATGGCGAGAATCGCACAATCGTCCCCCTATCCCAAATCGCGCCTTCTTTTGAAGACGCGCTTCTCGCTCGCGAGGACAGCCGCTTTCGCCGCCATTTGGGAGTCGATCCCATGGGAATCGCTCGCTCCATTGTCCAAAACGTCAAGCGCCGCAGCCTCGCCCAAGGCAGCTCCACCCTCACGATGCAGCTCGCGCGCAACACCTTCAACCTCCAAAATCCGGCTCTCATCAAGGCCAAGGCTCCCGGCGCGCTGGTTGAGCTCGACCGCAAGTTTCTCGAAATCGCGGTCACCTTCCGCATCGAGGCCAAATACTCCAAAGACGAAATTCTCGAAGCCTACGTCAACCGCATCTTCTGGGGCCACTCCTACCGTGGTATCGAGGCCGCCTCACAAAACTACTTCGGAAAGCCCGCCCTCAACCTCACCCTTTCCGAGTCCGCCATGCTCGCCGGCATTATTCGAGGCCCCAACGCCTTTACTCCCCATCGCTACCCCGAGCGCGCCAAGCGCGAGCGCGACACCACTCTCGACTCCATGGTACGTGAGAAATTCCTCTCCAAAGAAGAGGCCGAAAAAGCCAAGAAAGAACCTCTTCAAATTAAGACCACCTCAAAGGTCAAAAGCGGCTGGTCCCTCAACATTATTCGAAACGAGCTTAACAACATTCTAGCTCGCAAAAACATCAAACAGGGCGGACTTGTCGTCACCACCACCCTCGACACCATCCTACAAGACATCGCTGAAACCGCCGTTGAAAATCAACTGCGAAGCATCGAGTCCCGCCAAGGATACGCCCACCCCACCCGCGCCAATTGGCAGCGAAATCCCGTTGGCGACCCCGACTACCTCCAAGCTGCGGTCGTCATGCTCGACACCAAGACCGGAGCGGTCCGCACCATCATCGGCGGACGTGACGTCTCCGAGTCTTCCTACAACCGCGCCCAATGGTCCAGTCGCTCAGCAGGCTCACTCTTCAAACCCTTCGTCTATCTCTCTGCTTACGAGAAAGGGATGCTGCCCGAAACTTGGGTTGCCGACACCCCTCTCCGCGCCGGCGAAATCCCCGGGGCTGCTGCTGGTTGGCCCGCTAACTCCAGCGGCAAATACTACCAAAACCTCCGCACGGGGGACGGACTTGTCCTCTCTCACAACGCCTCTACAGTGCGCGTAGGTAACTTCGCAGGCATGGACAACGTCATCGACACCGCCAAGGCTGCCGGGCTTCTCAAGGAGCACAACAAGAACCCCTCACTCTACCTGGGCAACTCCCCCGCTTCCCCTTGGCAGCTGGCCACCGCCTACACCACCTTTCCCAATCAAGGGAATCGCGTCGTCCCCTACCTCATCGATAAAATTGAGAATACCGACGGCAAAGTGCTCTACGAATCCAGCCCTCTCAAAGCCATTGTGTCGCGACGCGAAACCGCTGGTCTCGTCAACAACCTCCTGCGCGAAGTCACCTCCTCCGGCACCGCCCGCTCCCTCCGCAGCTCGCATGGATATTCTTATCCTGCCGCTGGAAAAACTGGTACCACTAAGAATTATCAAGACGCTTGGTATGCGGGCTACACGAGTTCCCTCACGGCCTGTGTTTGGGTCGGACTCGACACCCCCAGAACCATCATCGATGGAGGCTATGGCGGCACCCTGGCCCTTCCTATTTGGGCCAACATTTTTCGAAAAGCCGCCTCCCTCCGCGATGTGGACGGCTCTGCCCGCTATCCCGCCGGCAGCCTCGATCCTCAGCTCAAATACTCACGCGCACGCCTCTGCCGACACTCTGCCAAACGAGTCACCCCAGGTTGTGAGGCTGCCGGAACTGGCTACCAAGACCTCGTCCCCGACGCCCTACTTCCTGCCGCCAACGACTACTGCACCATCCACCCTCTCCGCGCTCTCCAAGCCCCTCAAACCGAACAACCCGTCCTTGTTCGCCCCCAACGCGCACTCCCTGTTCCCGATTCCAACGAACCTCTCAGGGCTCTTCCTATCGAGTAGAAATAGAGGGATGCCGTCACTGCTTCCAAACAAATTCGGGACACCTACCAAAAGGAGAACCCTCCTCGCCCTCCTTCCCTTGCTGGGGAACCTTCTAGTCACAGCTCACGCCGCAGACCAAGCGCTAGATTTCACCGAAGTCTCCCGCGGCCCGGGCAAAGACTGGAAAAAAATGTCCACCCGCACTCTTTCGGCCCTCCCATCAATTGAACCCGACAAAAATCTGACCGAATTCGGAGGATTCCCAACCAACAAACCCAAGCCGACAGGATTCTTTCGCGCGACCTTTCGCAATAACCGCTGGTGGCTGGCTGACCCCCAAGGTCACCCCTACCTGCATCGTGGAGTCACCTCGATTAAGGAAACACGCACCAAAGCTGCCGCCGCTGCCTTGCAAAAGAAATTCGGCAACATCGAAGGCTGGGCCAAAGGAACTGCCGACCTTCTCAAGTCTCATCACTTCAACGCCATCGGCCCTTGGAGCGACGACGAAACACTCAAACCTTCCCAAGTCGGCCTCGCCTACACCAAACTCTGGAACTTCATGTCCTCCTACGGGAAAAAACGAGGCGGCACTTACCAGAAGTCTGGTCACCGAGGCTACCCCAATGACTGCCCCTTCATCTTCGACCCCGACTTTGCTACCTTCTGCGACCAACACGCCGAACAACTCGCCGACCTTAAAGATGACCCTTGGCTGCTCGGCCACTTCACCGACAATGAGCTTCCTTGGAACATCCAGATGCTCGACCGCTATCTCACCCTCCCTAAGAACGACCACGGCTACCTCGCAGCAAAAGCTTGGTTAGAAGAAAGAAAGGGAACCAATGCCCTCGCTAAAAAATGGCACGATGAAGACCGCCTCGCCTTTGTCGGCCATGCCGCCGACACCTATTTCTCCATCGTCAGCACAGCCATTCGCAAACACGACCCCAACCACCTCGTCCTAGGTTCCCGCTTCCACGGTTCAGCCCTGCGACTCCCCTCCCTCTTCGAAGCAGCTGGCCGTCACCTCGACATCATCAGCGTGAACTACTACCATCGCTGGACTCCCGAACAAAACCGCATGCGCAACTGGTCCCAAGCGGCCAAGAAACCCATTCTCATCACCGAGTGGTATGCCAAGGCCGAAGACAGCGGCATGGCCAACACCAGCGGAGCAGGTTGGCTCGTCAAAACTCAAGAAGACCGCGGCGCTTTCTATCAAAACTTCACCCTTGGGCTGCTCGAATCGAAAGTCTGCGTAGGCTGGCACTGGTTTCGTTACTCAGACAACGACCCTGCTCAAAAGGGTGCCGACCCCTCTAATCTCGACGCCAACAAAGGCATCGTCACCAGCCACTACGAGCCCTACCAACCTTTGCTCAAAGCAATGAAGAAAATTAACGAGCGGAGCTACGGAATCGCTCTCCACTTCGACCAAACCGAAACCCCTCCAGAAGCCGAATGAACTCGTTCCAAAAAATACGCATCGCAGTCATCTATCTTTCCTTTCTCAATCACTCCTTCGCGAAGGAAGCCCCGCTCGAAGCGCCAGAAGGAGTCACCATTCAACGCGACCTCGACTTCCTCGCAGCAGGCCGTAAGGAAAAACTAGATCTCTACCTTCCCCAACCCCGTCAGGAAGACCTTCCCTCCCCCGCCGTTGTGATCATTCACGGCGGCGGGTGGGTCAAAGGGGACAAGAACCGCGAACGCGAGTTCGTCACTGGCACCACCCTCGCTCAGGCAGGTTACGTTTGCATCAGCATTAACTACGAAACCCGCAAAGACCGCCGCTGGCCCAACAACCTCCACGACTGTAAAAACGCCGTCCGCTGGCTACGCGTGAACGCTGAGAAACTTAACATCGACCCAGAACACATCGGCGTCATTGGCGGCTCAGCCGGAGGCCATCTCGCCATGATGGTGGCCTACACGCCCAATCATCCCAAGCTCAGCTCCAACGACCTCTATCCAGGCATCTCCGATCACGTCAACGCCTGCATAAACATGTATGGTATTTCCGACCTCCTCACTCGCAAGGTCACCACCGAAGATGGCACTCCTACCGAGGAACTTAAGGGGCACCGTCTCTTCTCCCAAAGCCGCGAAGAAGCCCCCCTCAAATGGCGCAACGCCTCGCCCGTCACTTATGTCAACGAAGACTCCCCACCCACACTGACCTTTCACGGCACTACTGACACCACGGTCGATCGCGACCAGTCCAAGGAGCTCCACGAAGCACTTCGAGAGGTAGGGGCTGAATCCACCCTCAAGCTCATCAAAGGCGCAAACCACGCATGGCCGCTGAAGACCAAGAGCTTTGACCACACTCCTACAATGGTCGCCTTCTTCGACCGCCACCTAAAGGGAAACCCCGACGATTAGGACTAGTGCATCGTTTTGAAAATAAGGTTGCGTTTCGGCGCAGGAATTTTTCTGGAGAACGAGGCGCAAATTGCTTGTTGAATGAATATTCCACAGTTTTTTGCAACGCAGTTATTCTGAAAAAGAACCAGCTGAAACGCAGCGTTATTTTTGAAACAGTGCACTAGAAAGCAACAGAGGCTTCAAGAACACGTCAGCAGCACCCCGACCGCACCACTGTCATCATCAAAGATGATCTCATGTTTGTGCCGCTTGAGAAATTCAGGAAACGGAGCCAAGCGCTCGTTCACCAAAATCACCTGCCCCTGATACTCCTTCAAAAAGGCCTCCATCGCCGCACAAGTCTCGTCATTGTAGATGAGGAATCCACCCACAACCAAATCGACCTGAGGTAAATCTAACTGTTCGTATCGCCCCACTAACAAAGTGAAGTCGGGGAGACCATTCTCCTCCATTTGCTCAGCGCAAAGCTCCAGCGAAACTGGAGCCAAATCATTTAACCAAATGTGCTCTGCAAACTTGCCTAAAAGAAGAGACTCCTCCCCAACGCCCACTCCAAGAGCGAGCACCTTCTTGTTCTCAAACACCTCACGATGCGCTCCCAACCAGTCCGTCAAAACCGCGGTCGCACCCCAACGTCGATCATAATAAACGTCAATCCCAGCCTCCATCTCAGCCAGCACTCGCTTCTCCACTGAAGAATGATCCAAATTGAGAAGCCGAAACTCCTCCCCCCCCACTTTTTCCTTCGTCCACTTCTCGTCAGCCATCGACGCAAAGGTAAGTCACCCAATGGAGCAGGGACATTCCTGTCCCTGACAACTTTAAGACCTTCTACGTAGCCGCTTTGGTGACAAAGCGGGCTGGGTTGGCTTCCTTCCAGTTCCTTACCGCCCGAGTTGTCACCAACTCAGCTACGATAGCGAAAACGGAGCAAAAAAAGGCGGCTCCCCTTTCGAGGAACCGCCTTTCAAAAATTACCAGCGTCAGGCTTTAGCCAAGAGTGAAGGTCTCTTCGTTGTCGGGCACATCACCCTGACTCTGAGACTGCTTCGGTGCGTCCTGTTTAGGCGCTCCACCTTTGCCATCACGAATGGCAGCCTTGATGGACATCTTGAGGCGACGCTTGTCGTCGATACCGATGCACTTTGCAGTGACAGTGTCTCCGACTTTGCAGACGTCTTCAGTCTTATCGACACGCTTCTCAGCGAGCTCGGAGATGTGAATAAGGCCGTCCTTACCGGGCAGCACTTCCATGAATGCTCCGAAGTCCTTGGTAGAAACGATACGACCTTCGTAGATTTCACCCACTTCGACTTCCTTGAACATACGCTCGATCATATCCTTCGCGCGCTGAAGGCTTTCGCCCTTGCTTGCGTAGATACGGACGGTGCCGTCATCCTCGATACTGAGGTCAGCACCAGACTCGGCTTGGATGCCCTTAATATTCTTTCCGCCAGGTCCAATGAGTTCGCCGATGCGATCGGGGTCAATCTTAACGGACTCGATACGAGGCGCAGTTTCGGCGAGTTCGCCGGGCTTGGAGATAGACTCAGCCATCTTGGCAAGAACAAGTCCGCGACCGCCGATGGCTTGGTCGATGGCTTCTTCAAGAATGCTCAATGGAAGACCAGGAAGCTTGAGATCAAGCTGATAGCCGGTGATTCCGTCTTCGCTGCCGCAAAGTTTGAAGTCCATATCACCGTAGAAGTCCTCACTTCCGATGATGTCGAGAAGAGTCTTATACTTTTGGATGGCGCCGTCTTCGGTGGTCTCGGTCACAAGACCCACAGAGATACCAGCAACCGCTCGCTTAAGTGGGACACCCGCGTCGAGAAGACTCATGACTCCTGCACAAACAGTCGCCATCGAGGTGGAACCGTTAGATTCCATGACCTCAGAACTCACGCGCATCGCGTAGGGGAAATCGTCCTCGTCAGGAAGAACGGGCACGATGGAACGCTCAGCGAGCGCACCGTGACCGATTTCACGACGGTTAAGTCCACCCATGCGGCCAGTCTCACCTACCGAGAAAGGAGGGAAATTGTAGTGAAGGATAAAACGCTTTTCGCTTTCGCCACCAGCGTAGTTGTCCAGGTACTGACGCTCATCACCAGGAGCCAAAGTCGCGATTCCCATTGCCATGGTCTCACCACGAGCAAAGATAGCAGAACCGTGAACCTGTGGCAGGCTACCGACTTCACCAAAGAGCTGGCGAAGGTCCTCAGGCTTGCGGCCGTCAGCACGCAATCCTTTTTCCATGATAGAAATACGGAAGGCTTTCTTCTGAATGTATTCAAAGACTTGCTCGATTTCGAACTCAGTTACCGCTGGGTGCTCAGCCTTGATAGCCGCTTCAACTTCGTCACGAAGGGCGCCCACTTTCTTACCACGCTCCACCTTAGAGGCAGCGTAGATAGCGTCCTCAATACGGTCACCGGCAACGCGGTATCCAATTTCGAGAAGATCCTCTTTCGCTACGCAAACATCAAATTCACGCTTAGCTTTTCCGCACTTGGCAGTGAGCTCCTCAATGGCAGTAACGATCTTAGTGACTGCTTCTTGAGCAAAACGAAGAGCGGCCTTGAAGGCATCTTCAGGAATCTCGTTGGCTGCACCTTCAATCATGATGACGTCGGTCTTGTTACCCACGTAGACCAAGTCGAGATCGCTGTTCTCACGAGTCTCGTGGGTTGGGTTGATGACGAATTCGCCATTCACGCGACCGACACGCACCGCACCAATAGGACCGGCGAAAGGAATGTCGGAAAGACTGAGTGCCGCAGAAGCACCGTTCATGCTGAGCACGTCGGCGTCGTTGATGCCATCAGCAGAGAGCAAAAGCGCAACGATTTGGGTGTCGTAGAGATAACCCTTGGGGAAAAGCGGACGCAAAGGACGGTCCGTCATGCGACAGGTGAGAATCTCTTTCTCGGTAGGGCGGCCTTCACGCTTGAAGTAACCACCGGGGAATTGTCCAGCGGCTGATGCCTTCTCTTTATATTCCACGGAAAGCGGGAACCAGGTCTGGCCGGAACGCACTTTGGTTTGGGAAACGGCGGTGACCAAAATCACGGTCTCGCCACATTGCACGGTGACCGCGCCATCAGCCAATTTGGCCAGTTTTCCGGTTTCAATAACCATGGGATTTTCTCCCACCGGAATTTCTATTTTTTCTATGTTCATCTTCTTGTTTTCGTTCGTCATTCAGGAGGCCTCCGAAATCAAAGAGGCGAGCTGAAGAGCTCGCCCATGACTTGGTGCCAAGAAAAACGGCCCCGATTGAATGAATCGGAGCCGTTCTGAGAGTGTTTATCGGCGCAAGGACAGGCCTTTAAGGCAGGCTTGGTAGCGGTCCTCGGACTTGGTCCGGAGGTAATCAAGCAACTTACGGCGCTTGGCGACCATCTTAAGGAGACCACGACGTGAGGAGTGATCCTTCTTGTTTGTTTTGAGGTGCTCGGTCAGCTCACGGATTCTTCCAGTGAGGACGGCGACCTGAAAGTCAGCGCTTCCGGTGTCGTTTTCGTGCTGCTTATAAGGAGTTACATCCACCTTCTCTGCCAAAACCTTTGCTTTGGCCGTTGCCTTGTTGTCTTTTACTTCTTCGCTCATGTTGAGTCTAACGCTTCAATTTAGCTGAATTACCAAATTGCCCTTTTATGCGGGGAGGCGGGAGAAAAGCCTATTTCCCCTCTCCTTGCAATGCGAAACTGCCGGTTTTCGAGGAAAACCAACAGACCTATCCTACTCTTTTCTAGGTCGCCGGAGCGATTTTTTGGAGTAAGCGGGCAAAAACGAAGGCTACGAGCGGAAAAAAAGGAATGACCAAGAATTCGAGCGCCTCTCTGGGCTCAAGGGAACCTGCGAGCAAGCGATAGCTGACCCCTTCGTTCAAAATGAACACCACTAGAGGAAAAATAAGAACTAAATCCAACAACGGAATCGCCGCCAACAAGAGAGAAACCCCTTTTCCAATCGAACGCACAATCACCTTGGTGGCCAAATAGACCACAATCAGAAAAGGCAACGAGAAACAGATCGCTGCCACTGGTGCATGCTTTGAAACCCAATAAAGATGGCAAAGGACCGGAAAAAAAAGAAAGAGGTAAGCCAGCACCTTATTGGTATGAGGCAAGTCCCCTCTCGCCTCGAAACGAGCCAAAAGCGAAAGCCCCATAATATAGGCGAACAGACCGAAAGCTGGCAGCACCAGAAGCGCATAGATTCCGAGATACTCATCAACACTATAATAGTCGAGATAGCGGGTCTCGGGAAAAAGTCCTGAATCCGGGTCTGCAGAGGCAAAACCCAAAAAATAAAGTCCACTCCGGCAAAGCCCCATCGGAATCACACCCAGCGGGCTCTTCTTATGAACAAAAGAATAGACCAAAATCAGAAAAATGATGCAGATGGCAGCCCCTACAGCGAGCCATCCTAGAAATAGTGAACCCAAGAGCCCTCCTAAAAGAAATCCCGTTGCTAGAGCCAACAGAACTTGCGGAGACAGTCGACCATTGGGAACCGCGCGCTCCGGCTTATTCTCACAATCCCAATCTCGGTCCCACC
This sequence comes from Roseibacillus sp., assembly GCA_051251855.1. Classification (GTDB taxonomy): domain Bacteria; phylum Verrucomicrobiota; class Verrucomicrobiia; order Verrucomicrobiales; family Akkermansiaceae; genus Roseibacillus. The sequence continues at coordinate 575,321 of JBPOGI010000002.1, read as the reverse complement.
AATCGTTGAGAAGGCAGCCCCCCAAGTAGAGCAACATTCCCACCCCGCAGCCCAACCAAGCAGTTTGCCAATTTGGCTCGGCAAATGCGGAAAAGACAACCGCCCCTAACAGAACATTACTCAACACCGAAGGTAAGTTCGCCACCCGCCCGGCGGCAAGGAGGTCGATGAAGGTTTGGCGATTCATAATTCGGATAGGACTTGCTGCTGGAAGTATCAAAGACGGACTGCCGCAGGATGCGTCAGAGACTGAGAACCCACTGAAACTCTTTGACGATTTGGCTGGTGAGATCTGTTTGCAAACCATCCGGCAACACGCCCCAGGTGTAGGTCTCGATTTCAAAGTGATTGCAGAAGTTCGGAAACTCCGCCCGATATTTCAGCATCTCCTTCACGTGCGACTGAGTGGTTCCCAAAGGCGGAGCAGCCTCAGCGTAAAGAGGCACATGAAAGTGGCAACGCGCCTGAGCTCCCGCCTCAATCGTTACCTCCCCAGACTCCAACTCCTGATAAAACTCCGGTAAATCCCTCACCCGCTGCAACCCATCTGAGCCGTTCACAATCACCTGATGCAAATAGGTCGGCTCCTCAAACCGCTTCAAAGATTCCAGAGCATCCGAACTACTAGGGTCGAATGCGAGCGCAGACGACAGATGCACTTTCGAAATCCGAATCCCCGCCTCACGAAAAGCCTCCAAGGACGGACGACAATCATCGAACTCAATCGCGAAGTGGCAGCAGTCATAGTTCAACCCGATACGCTTCTTCACCAGTTCGGGAGCCTTCACTGTTGCCAAAAAGCGCTCGAAAAACGCCAACGTCTCCTCCGTGTTCTCGAAATGACCAAGTGGCTCAGGCTCGAGCCCTAAGTGAAGGTCCTTCCCCGTCTGCTGTGAAAACGCCTCAATGGTCGTCGCGCAGGCTTCCAAATTTGCAAAAATCTCTTCTTCGTTTGCACCAAATTCCTTGAACGAACCCGGCAACGTCGAAACCGACCCACCACAATCCAATGGAGCTAAGCGAGCAATAATCTCAAACAGCCTCTCAGTATAAATCAAACGCTCTCGATTAGTCCAATCTGGCTGATAAACCTTCTCTTTCACGCGCGTGCCGTGAAAATCACCAAATGGAAATCCATTAATCGTGAAGACATAGGTATTCGTCTCCTCCAACCAAGACGCAAACTCCTCCAGACGCGACTCCTTCAACAAGTCCTCCGCCGCCTGTGCCGAAAGTCGCAGCCCAATCGAAAAAGGCCCTTCGCAAGTTCCTTCCGCAACCAAACGATCGCGAACGGCAAGAACATCGCTTTTCAAAACCTCAAAAGTTGCCGCCCAACTCTCAGCAGGGTGAACGTTCGTACAATAAGCTAGATGGTGATTGTGAGACCAAGTCATTGGAGATGCCCATTGAACCCCTTGATCCACTAAGTTCAAGCCAAGCCCTCAATTTTTTGAGAGTAGTGAACTGAGACGCTACTGCTTTCGCAACTTCTCGCACCACGCCAGCCCAGCCACATATTCAGGCTCATCCGGGTTAGCAGCACTCAGAAACTTCCAAGACTCAATCGCCTCATCCAGCAACTCGTCATAGACCTCCCTTTGCCCCGCCGCTTGATAAGCCTGCGCCAAATCACCCGAAAGGTAACCCACCGCCCGGTGCAACTGAATCGGACTCGGCTGCAACCCTCCTTCTTCCAAAAGACTTCGCATCATCACTAGAGCTTCCTGCCCGACCTCCAACTCTTGCTCCTTCTCATCAGATTGGCCCAAGATCCCCGATAACTGCCATTTTAAAACTCCCTCCCGATACCTACGCCAGCGCTCGTCACGAGCACTCTCGAAAGACTCTTCCAACAGCGCCAACCCTTTCTTCAAACGACTCAAAGACTCCTCCCGCTGCCCTTTCCCGCGCAAGCAGCCAGCAATCACGGCTTCATGAACGGCTAGCGCCATCCGAATCCTTGGGTCAGCACTCTCAGGAATCAAGGTGAGTGCCTCTTCTGCCAACTCGCGAGCCTCAGGCACCAGCCCCAAAGAAAATTGCTGTTCTGCCAACCCTTCGGCGGTGATCACAAACTGCTGAGTCAGCTGCTGCCGAATCTGCTCCGTCAAGCCTTCCGCACCCAGTTCATTGCGAAGCTCATTCACAATCTCAGCCCGAAACTCCATCGCCAAAGTCTCTCGCCCGGCCCCCTCCGCAACCTCGGCAGCTTCTCGTTGCAAGCGAGTGCGCCAGAGTGAGGTCGTCCCTGGCAGCAAAGAAGGCAACTCATCAACTTTCTCCCCGATTTCCGAAAGCAAACGCAGCGCGCGGTCACTCTGTTCATTGCGCTCCAAACTCCGCACCTCCACCAAATCCAACGCGGACTGCAACCAAGGCTCCTGACTACCTTGAATCTTTTTCACCAAAGTCCGAGCCAAAGCCAAATCCTCCCGCGAAACATTCCCTTCAGCCGACTCCTTCAACAAGAGGCGCGTCACCCCCAGCCCACCCAATCGACTCAAATCATCATCAACTAAGGACCGCGCTTCATCCGGCTCATCACGACTCAAGGCCACCAAGGCTCGCTCCGTTTGCCACTGCTTAATCCACTCCTCCCCGCTCGCGCTTTTTGCCCGAATCAACTTCTGATAGTGCCTATCGAGCAACTCCAAACGTCCTTCCCGGCCAATGAGCACCGGAATTTCATCCGCTCCTTCTGCCAGCGCCCACTCGAAAAGCATCTGTCGACTGACACCCAACTGCTTAACATCAGCCAAGGCCTCACCGAGCTTCTCCTCAAAAGACACCTGTAACTCAATCGCCTCTTCGCGACCCGCAATCGCAAGGCTTTCTGCTTTCTCCGCTGATTTCTGCTCAATCACAGCCCGCTCATTCTCGTTCGCTAATATCTTCTCCCGCGCGAACCATCCTATCCCAGATGCCGAACCTAAAATCAAACTCGCCGCCAACCCCCATCCGAGGCCTCGCTTCCAATGACGCCCTTTTCGCAGCTTACTTGCCACCACCTTCATCTCCGCTGCATGCCGCGCAGAAAGCGTCTCTCGCTCCCACACCTCACAAAGCTCCACCATATCACGGAAGCGCTCACTCGGTTCAATACTCAAACAGCGCTCAATAATACGCTTGAGAGCCTCATCATGCTCTCCCTCCCAAGGCTGCATCTCATCCTTTCGCAGCTCAGCAGCCACTCCACTAAAATCCGCCTCAATCCCCTCCTTATGCAGCACCCCCGCAGCGGGAGCGACATCTTCAAAACTCTCCTGACAACGCGGAAACTTCCCCTCCAGAAGCCGATATGCCAACACCCCGAAAGCAAAGACATCCCAACGATAGCCCGCCTCGCTGTAAAGCCCCTTTGGATCCTCCAACTGCTCAGGGGACATATAAAGCAGCGCATCACTGAAGCCCATGACATCGATTCCTGGCATCCAACCTAGGCCATAGTCACCCACCAGAACACGTCCCTCTTCGCTAACAAAAACATTGGCGGGCTTCAGGTTTCCATGAACAACCTGATGACGATGAAGAGTCGCCAAGGCCTTGGCTAAACATTTGACCACCGACTCCGCCTCCGGAGTGGCCAGATAATCCGCTAACCGTGCTTGTAAATTACGCGGCACGATTTTGTCCTCCACCACATCCGCAATGAGCGGAGAAACCTCCATCGCAGGCTTCAGGTCAAGCGCTTGCAACCAAATCGGAATCGGCCCATGCCCCTCAATGGTCACCCCATGAAGCCGACGCCCCACCTCGCGAACGAGGTCCAAATTCACTGAAAGTGCATTGAGAGCCCTCACTGCCACCGCATTACCCACCGGGTCTTCTGCAGCCCAAACACGTCCACAGACTCCTTCCCCAATCAATTCTCCAATCTGATAACCAGGTAAAGTAGGCTTCATTCTCGACAGTCAATCCCGTATGAAAGGGCTCTTACAACTGTGACGTATTCATCGCAGGCGTCAATGTCACGCCTGTTCATCTCCGCCAACTCTTGTCATGAAAAACCATCCCTGCCCCGGCAACCCCCTCTCACGCTCCTCCTCTCGCCGCGAGTTTCTTCATGTCGGCGTCATCAGCTCCCTCGGACTCACCCTCCCCACCTTCCTGCGCCAGCAAGCCGGAGCCGCCCTCAAGGACTACGAGCTCCACAAGCCAGTCGCCCAATCCGTCATCAACATTTTCCTCCCCGGCGGAATGGCGCACCAGGAATCCTTCGACCCTAAGCCCTACGCCCCTTCCGAGTATCGCGGCCCCTATGGCTCCATCGAAACAGCCCTTCCCGGCGTCCGCTTTGGCGAAAAAGTCCCCAAACTCGCCAAAATCGCGGACCAATTCACCGTTATCCGTTCCATGGCTCACGGGGAAGCCGCCCACGAGCGCGGCACCCACAACATGTTCACCGGCTACCGACCCTCTCCCGCCCTACAGTATCCCTCAGTCGGATCCGTCATCTCTCACGAACTCGGCCCGCGTGAAAGCCTCCCGCCCTACGTTTGCATCCCACAAGTGCCCAACGAATTCGCCAATTCCGGCTATCTTTCTTCCGCACACGGCCCCTTCGCTATCGGCTCCGATCCTTCCAACAAAAACTTTAAAGTACGCGACCTCAACCTCCCCGAAGGCGTCAGCAAAGAACGCTTCGACCGCCGCCGCTCCCTCCTCAACACCGTCGACGCCCACTTCCGCGACTTGGAAAACTCCGACGCCATCGCCTCCGTAGACGCCTTCTACGACCACGCCTACAAGCTCATCTCCTCCCAAAAAGCGCGCGAGGCCTTCGACATCAAACAAGAGACCGACAAGATGCGCGACTTCTACGGTCGCCACCAACCCGGCCAACGCATGCTCCTCGCCCGCCGCCTCGTCGAATCCGGAGTCCGTTTCGTCTCTCTTACTGCCGGAGGCTGGGACCACCACCAAAACATCAAAGACGGCTTCGGCAAGACCATGCCCGATGTCGACCACTCCGTCGCCGCCCTTCTCAGCGACCTTGGCAACCGCGGCATGCTCGACAACACCCTCGTCATGCTCACCACCGAATTCGGCCGCACCCCTAAAATTAACAAAGACGGCGGCCGCGATCACTGGCCCCGCGTCTTCTCCGTAATGCTTGCGGGTGGCGGGGTCAAAAAAGGCATGATCTACGGTGCCTCCGACTCCCTCGCTGGCGAACCCGAAGAAAACCCGGTCAATACCGCCGACCTCATGACCACCGTCTACCACCAGCTCGGCATCACCGCCGACAAAGAACTCATGGCCCCAGGCGACCGCCCCATCGAGATTGTCGACGGAGGCCAAGTCATCGATGGCATCCTCGAGAACAAAGCCTAGCACCCAAACATGAAGCCTCAGGTTTTAGCCTGAGTTAACCAAGCTACGCTTAAGCCTAGCACTTCATAATCGATCCATGAAAAACTTCTCCAACGCAGTCCTTTTCCAGCTAGCTCTCCTCCTTGCCAGCCTCCCCACTCTCTTCGCCTTCGACCCCATCGCCCACACCGTCTTTCCGCGAGGGGGACAACTTGGCACCGAGGTCAAAGCCACCATCCATGGCGACCGTCTCAACGACCCTGAAGAAATCATCTTCTATCGTCCCGGCATCACCGTCTCCGACCTCAAGTTCGTAAATAACAAACGCATCGAAGGAATCTTCCACATCGCCGCCGACGCCCCCCTCGGGGAACATCCCTTTCGCGTCAGAACCAAACAAGGTGTCACTTATCTCCGCACCTTCTGGGTCAACCCCTTCCCCACTGTCAAAGAAGCCGGCACCTTCGACGAAAAACGAAAGAAAACCAACGAGACGAACGACACCTTCGATACCCCCCAAGCCATCAAACTCAACACCGTCGTCCACGGCATCGCCCGCAAGGAAGACGCCGACTACTACCGCTTCCAGGGAAAAAAAGGACAACAAGTCACTATCGAAGTCTTCGGCATGCGACTCGGCCGCACCATGTTCGACCCCTACCTCGCCATTCTCGACTCTAATCGCTTCGAACTCGCCACCTGTGACGACACCGTCCTCACTAAGCGCGACCCCTACCTTTCACTCACTCTTCCCGAAGACGGCGACTACACCATCCTCGTGCGTGAATCCTCCTACCAAGGAGCCGACGCCGCCAACTATCTCTTACAACTCTCCGAGTCCCCCCGCCCCACCTCCGTGCACCCTCCCGTCGGCAAGCCTGGCCAAAAACTCGAACTCACCTTCAAAGGCCCCGCAGGCGAAAACAAACAAACCGTCACCCTTCCTAACAAACTCGGTTCCACCCCTCTCTTTGCCGAGGTGAACGGCCGCAAAGCCCCTTCCCCCAACCCCATCCTCGTCACCGACCTTCCCATCATTTCCGAAAGCGAACCCAACGACCGCTTCGAAATCGTCGAACAAAAAGGCGCACCCATTCCCCTCGTTTGTCACGGCATCCTCGAAAAAGAAGACGACAAAGACTGGTTCCGTTTCTCAGCAAAAAAAGGACAAGACATTCGCATCCAGGTCCACGCCCGCTCCTTGCGCTCCCCCCTCGACCCCACCATCGGCGTTCGAAATGCCAAAGACAAAAAGAACCTCGGAAATGCCGACGACGAGGGCAACAACCCCGACTCCAAGTTCGACTTCAAAGCTCCTGACGACGGCGACTACTTTCTCCTCGTCCGCGATCACCTCAACCGCGGAGGTCCCGACTACACCTACGTCGTCGAGATCACTCCCCGCTCCCCCAGCCTCAGCGCCGAGCTTCCCTACGCTCAAAACAACGACAGTCAGAAGCACCGCGCCATCGTCATTCCACGCGGCAACCACCTCGCAGTAGTCCCCAACGTTGCCCGCCAAAACACCAACAACGACGTCGTCCTCCAACACGACAAACTCCCCACCGGAGTTACCGTCAAATCCGAGCCCGCCCCGCGCAGCCCCGCCAACTTCCCCATCCTCTTCTCCGCCGCCAAAGACGCCCCCCTCGGCTCTACCCTCACCACCTTCACCATCAAGGACACCAAGAGCGGCCTCACCGGCCCCCTTCATGAAAACATCCATCACGTCGAAATCAACAACGCTGGCCCCTTCTGCTCCACCTACAACGAACGCCTCGCCGTCGCCGTCATCGAAGAAGCCCCCTTCCACCTCGAAATCGTCGCTCCCAAAGTCCCCCTCGTGCGCAACGGCACCATGTCCCTCATCGTCCGCGCCAAACGAGCCAAAGACTACAAGGAAGCCATCAAAGTCAAACTGCCTTGGCGTCCTCCCGGAGTCGGAGCTCCACCCGAAGTCACCATCCCCGCCGACAAAAACGAAGTCACCATTCCCATCAACGCCAACAGCGAAGCCCCCACCCGCAACTGGTCGCTCCTCGTCACCGGCGAAGCCAAAACCAAAATGGGCAACGTGCGCGTCTCCAGCCCCTTCGTTACCCTCACCGTCGCCGAACCCTTCCTCAACGGCAGCATCGACCTCGCCACCACCGAAGTCGGCCAAGACGTCACCCTCGTCTGCGAACTCGAAAACCTGCAACCTTTCGACGGCCAAGCCCAACTCACCCTCAGCGGTCTTCCTCACAAGGTCACCGCTCAGCCCATCTCAATTAAGGCCAGCGACAAGTCGGTCAAAATCCCTCTCAAAGTCCCCGCCGACGTCAAACACGGCAAAAACAAAAACATCTTCGCCCAAGTCCTCATCATGAAAAACGGGCACCCGGTTCCTCATCAAATTGCCAGCGGAACCACCCTCGTCATCACCCCCTCTTTGGCCAAAGAGACCGCGAAAAAGTAAGAGGCCGACCAAGTCGCCAAATTTACGGAGCAAGGACATTCCTGTCCTTGACCACTGAACCGATTCAGAGACAAGAATCGCCCTGCTCCTTTTATTTTCGAGGATGGAAACAACGCTAGACGGCACACCCTAAACCCTCAGCTCGACACCCACCGTATTTTCCACAAACTAGAGAAATGCGAAAACGATGGCTCATTCCTGCGATTCTATTGTTCGCGCTCGCAGCCTTTCTTATCAAACGGAACAACCATTCGAGCAAAAACACCTCCCTCAGCCAAAACAATCGCCCACCCTCCAAATCTCAAAACCTTCTCGCTCAATCCAGTTCCCGAGCCAACTCCAAGTCGAACAACGTCTTAAGCATCCCTAGCTCAACCATTGAGCCTTCCCCCAACTTCCCCGACCGACGCGACCACACTTGCAAAGAGCTCAAGAACTTCCACATCCCCAAACTCGAACTCAGCAACGTCACCCTTTCCGAAGCCGTCGCAGCCCTCCTCCAAGCCTACGCCGACATCTGCGCCCATACTAACGAAGAGCCACTTAACCTCAATATCACCCTCCCCAGCGACCTTGATACCCAGCACGACTTCCACCTTCTCAATCGCTCTTTCCTCTCCGCGCTCTTCACCATCTCCGCAGCCTACGAAACAACGTTCGACCTCACGAACACCGAACTCTCCTTTCTGAAAAACTCTGACCTCCCCCCGGTCGATTCAAGTAATCAGTTCACTCGCGCTTGGACCATCCCTCCCGATTTTAGTCACAACCTCAATCAGCTGCTACGCACTAACGATATTCAGAACGCACCCCGACTTCCGAGCAAGAAAAGATCCACTGCAGAGCTCCTTGCTCAACTAGGAATGGTCCCCAGCGGAGCCGAAACGAGCAAATCTGCTGACCGAAGAACCATTATCTCCGTCCAAAATCCTCAGGGCCACCTGCGCCTCGACGCTCTTATTGAATCACTTCGACGCCCCCCTATTCAACACCGCCAAGAATCAACCCTCATCAGTTCCGACCGCGATCTTGGACTCTCATCGGGCTACTATCTCCCCGACCAAATTGACCAAGAACTGGACTCTATCGATTCCGGTGCTGGAACCTCGCTTGAAGTCACCCCCTCAGTCCTCGCTCGCGTAGGCGAAACCGCCACCTTGGAAATTATCAGCGAATTCCACAGTCTCAACACCGATGGAGAATCAGAGAAGACTTGGACCGGCCTCCAAATCATCTCCCAAATCGATGCCTACGGCTTTGGATATCGCCCCCAAATCAAGCTCGAGACCCGTCCCGGCACCGTTTCCCACCACCCCCTAGACTCCATATTTGGCCAATCCCAGTTCGACTTCAACGACATCGCCCCCAGTGCCCACGCCCTCGTAAAACACCAAACAACTCCCGACGGCCAACACCAATACCTCATCACCCGCATCACTCCAATCGACGCCACGGGCAGACCCGTTCCACCTCGAGGCGAATCTTCCCCGTAAAACGCCAAGATTCACTCTTTCTAAACTCGCAAAGAGAGTGCACCGTTCGCCCAGAAATGAAACTTTTCGAACCTTTTGAACTCGCTCCCGGTCTCACCCTGCCTAACCGCGTCGTGATGGCCCCCCTCACCCGTGACCGCGCCGCCGAAGGCAACGTCCCCACCGACCTCATGGTGGAATACTACCGCCAGCGCGCCTCCATGGGCCTCATTATCACCGAGGCCACCCCCGTCAACGCCGCCGGCCACGGCTATCCCGCCACCCCCGGCATCCACACCCCTGAGCAAATCGAAGGCTGGAAGAAGGTCACCGCCGCCGTCCACGAAGCTGGCGGACTCATTTTCTGCCAACTCTGGCACTGCGGCCGCATTTCCCACCCTGCCTACCAGCCCAACGGCAAATTCCCCCCCGCCCCCTCACCCATCGGCGCCCGCGAAGTCGAAATCTGGAAGCCCGACTGGAGCCCCGTCGACAAAATCGTCAAACCCCGCCAACTCACCCCTGACGACATCGACTTCACCATCGAAGACTACCGCAAGGCCACCAAAGCCGCGCGCGAAGCCGGATTCGACGGCGTCGAAATCCACGGAGCAAACGGCTACCTCATCAATCAATTCCTCGCCGAAAACAGCAACAAGCGCAAAGACGAATACGGCGGCTCAATCGAGAACCGCGCCCGTTTCCTCTTCGAAGTCCTCGACGCCGTCTCTACCGAATGGCCCGAACGCATCGGCCTCCGCCTCTCCCCTCCCGGAACCTTCAACGACATCGACCCCACCAACGCCGAGCCCCTCTACAAATACGTCATCGACAAACTCAACGACCACGAGCTCGCCTACCTCCACCTCGTCGAGCCCCGCATGTTCGGCGACTACGACATCAGCACCTACGGCCTCCCCCTCTCCTCTAAAGACTGGCGTCCCATTTTCAAGGGCACCCTCATCTCCTCCGGTGGCCACCTCAAGGAAAGCGCCAGCGTTCTCCTCAATCACGCCCAAGCCGACCTCATCGCCTTCGGCCGCCTCGCCATCTCCAACCCCGACCTCGTCAAGCGCCTCGAGACTGACGCCCCCCTCACCGACTACGACCGTGCCTCCTTCTACGGCGGCGACGAAAAGGGCTACACCGACTACCCCACCATGGAGCAAGTCGAAGCCGACCCCTCCCTCAAAAAGCCATATCTTCACGAGCGCCCCGAAAAGCCCGCCGAAGAAGTCACCGATCTCTCAAGCGACGAAGCCACTCCCGAAGCTCCCTCAGACACCCCAACGGAAGAAGCCCCAGCCGCCTCTTCAGAAGAGGCACCCGCCGAAGAACCTCCCAAAACCAAGCCGAGGAAACCCGAGCCCAAGAAATCTTCCAAGCCCGTCACCGAAATCGACTTCGTCGAAGAAACCTTCAATCTCGGCGACCCCAAGGACTAGAGGCAAAGTAGCGCCGACGCCTCGTCGGCCCCACTACAAAAACAACCAAGCCCGTCCAGCCTCCCGCTCACCCTTGGCACCTGCCCTGCTATCCAGTAGCCAGTACCTCGGCCAAATCAATCAAATCCTAGGCTCGATTTTTCCTGCCTGATTCTCAATGCTATCCACTATGGAAGAAGAACTGACTCTCGTCACCGACGACCCTTGGCTCGCGCCCTACCACAACGCTATTGCCAGCCGTCGCGACCGCTTCTTCCAAAGCTCCGGCGACACCCCTCTCAAAAACCAAGCCACCCTCCACCGCACCAACGGCCTCCTCTTCGACGAAGCCAACCAACAGTGGACCTACCGCGAATACGCTCCCCACGCCCACCAACTCTCCCTTGTCGGCGACTTCAATAATTGGGACAACAACGCCCACCCCGCCACCCGCGACAACGAAGGCAATTGGCACCTCACCCTCCCCGCTGACAGCCTCTCCCACCTCTCCAATTACAAGGTCTGCGTCGTCGGCGACAACGGCACCCACCTACGCCTCTCCCCCTTCACTCGTTACGCCCTCCAAAATCCCGAAGATCACTCTTTCACGAGCACCGTCTGGCATCCCGCGCAACCCTATCAGTGGAAAAACGAACGCCCCACCAAGTCCACCGCCCCTCGCATCTACGAGGCCCACCTCGGCATCGCCACCGAGCGCGAAGGTGTGGGCACCTACGAAGAGTTCCGTACCTTCGTCCTCCCCCGCATCGCCAAGCTCGGCTACGACACCGTGCAAATGATGGCTATTGCCGAGCACCCCTACTACGGGTCTTTCGGTTACCACGTCGCCAACTTCTTCGCCCCCTCCAGCCGCTTCGGCACCCCCGACGAACTCCGCGCCCTCGTCGACGACGCTCACGGATTAGGTATCTCGGTTGTTCTCGACCTCGTTCACTCCCACACTATCAAAAACTTCGCCGAAGGCATTCGCGAATTCGATGGCAAGGAAGGCTACCTCCTCCACAGCGGCCCCGCCGGCGAGCACGAACAGTGGGACTCCCTTCTCTTCGACTACGGCCACCCCTCCACCCAAGGCTTTCTCCTCTCCAACCTTGCCTATTGGCTTGAAGACTTCCGCTTCGACGGCTTCCGCTTCGATGGAGTCACCTCCATGCTCTACCACCATCATGGCGACACCACCTTCGACCACTACGACAAATACTTCTACGACGGCGTCGACTGGAGCGCTGTTACCTACCTTCAACTCGCCAACACCCTCATCCGTGAAATCTTTCCGGGGGCCCTCACTATCGCGGAAGATTTTTCCGGCATGCCCGGCTGCTGCAAGCCCCCCGCCGACGGCGGACTCGGCTTCGACTATCGCCTCGGCATGGGCATCCCCGACCACTGGATCAAACTCCTCAAACACACCCCCGACGAACAATGGGACCTTAACGTCCTTTGGAATCAACTTTCTAACAGACGCTATGGCGAAAAGACCGTGGCCTACGCCGAGTCCCACGACCAAGGCCTCGTCGGCGACAAGACCCTCGCCTTCTGGCTCATGGACAAAGAGATGTATTGGAAGATGAAAAAGACGGACGAAAGTCCCATCATCGACCGCGGCATTGCCTTCCACAAAATGATTCGCCTCCTCACCATGATTGCCGGTGGCGAAGCCTGGCTCAGCTTCATCGGCAACGAATTCGGCCACCCCGAGTGGATCGACTTCCCACGCGAAGGCAACGACTGGTCCTACAAATACGCCCGTCGTCAATGGCACCTCGCCGACAACCCCGACCTCAAATACGGCGGCCTGCAAAACTTCGAACAAGCGATGCTCGAACTCGTGCGCGACCACAAAGTCCTCGAAGCCGCCCCCGCCCAACTCCTCAACGTCGATCAAGGCAACCTCTCCATTCAATTCGAACGCGCCAACCTCATCTTCGCCTTCAACTTCCATCCCCACAACAGCATCCCCGACTACAGCATCCCCACTCACGTCCCGGGAACCTTCAAACACATCCTCGACACCGACGCCGCCGAATTCGACGGCCTCAAACGCCTCGAAACCGGCTCCCTCCACCACGCCCTCGACAGCAACCTCCGCGCCTACCTCCCCAACCGCAGCGCCATCGTTTTCCAGAAAGTCGACTAAGGGAGGAGCAGCCTTCACTGCCGCCCCCCACCAGTCCGCCCCTGAAAAACTCTTCCCAAAATCTCTGTGTTCCTCAGCGACCTCTGCGTCTCTGCGGTTAAAAAACCCTACCAGCCCGACCAAAACCACCTCCCCAGTTTCCTCTTTCTAAAAAGGGTGTAAGCTCCCTCGTGCCCCTCATCGAAGTCAAAACCCGACCTGCCCTCCACTGGCCGGAACTCGACCTCTTCCTCGACCCCCACCGGCCCAACCCATTCGCCTTCATCTCCCACGCGCACGCAGACCACTTCGCGCGCCACGAACGCATCCTCTGCTCCCCCGTCACCGGTCACCTCCTGCACAAGCGCTTTCGCGTCGCCGCCTCCCGCATCGAAACCATCCCCTACCACGAAGTCACCCTCATCAACGGCTTCGAAATCCGCCTCCTCCCCGCCGGTCACATCTTCGGTTCCGCCATGATACATGCCACCCGTCTCTCCGACGGAGCCACCGCTCTCTACACCGGCGACTACAAGCTGCGCGACTCCCTCACCAGCGAAAAGACCGAACTCCTCCCCGCCGACATCCTCATCATGGAGACCACCTTCGGCCGTCCCCAGTTCATCTTTCCTCCCCGCGAAGAAGTCACCCGCGACATCCTCCACTTCGTGCAATCCACCCTCGACGACGGCGAACAACCCATCCTCCTCGGCTACTCCCTCGGCAAGGCACAAGAAGCCCTCGCCCTCCTTCACGAAGCCAACATCCCCGCCACCGCGCACAAAACCGTCGCCGAAATGTCTGTCGCTTGCCACGAAGCCGGACTCAATTACCCACCCCCGCCCCTTTTCGAAGGAACACTCCCCCCGGGCCACGTCCTCGTTGCCCCTCCCAACGCCGTCCGCTCCAAACAAATCCGCGCACTTAAAAAACGGCGCATCGCCATGCTCTCTGGCTGGGCCCAAACCCCAGGCGCCCAATACCGCTACCAAACCGACGCAGCCTTCCCCCTCTCCGACCACGCCGACTACCAAGAGTTGTTAGAAACTGTCGCGCAGGTCAAACCCAAGCAAGTCCTCACCCTCCACGGCTCCACCCGCGAGTTCGCTCGCGACCTGCGCCAGCGCGGCTACGAAGCCTGGTCTATCTACGGCGACGACCAAATCGAACTATCCCTGCAAGCTCCCGAAAAGACAGCCCCCACTCCTTCAACCCAGTCCAAACCCCAACGGAACACCGAACTTTCCCAACTCGCCGCCGTCGTTACCGAAGTCGCCGCGGCCTCCTCCCGCCTGCGAAAAACCTCCCTTGTCTCCAACCATCTGCAACAACTCAACGACGACCTCCTGCCCCACACCATCCACTTCCTTTCCAACCGCCTCCTCGGAAAACGAAAGGCCCTCACCCTCGGCAACGCCATCATTCGCCAAGCACTACTCGAGGCTACCAAAGCACCCCTTGCCACCTATCGCCAACTCTCAAAAACGACTGCCGAGTCCGCCCGCACCGCTCGCCTCCTACTCGAACAATTCCCACCCCAAGACCACAACCCCACCGAACACCAGACCCTCCAAGACTTCTCCCTCTTCTTCCAAACCATTGCCGCCACCAAAGGCTCCCTCCAAAAGACAGCCCTCCTCGCCGACCTCTTCCGCACCCTCTCTCCCCTCGAATCCGAATTTCTCGTCCGCCTTCTCACTGGAGACCTCCGCGCCGGCCTCAAAACAGCCCTCCTCGAAGACGCCATCGCCCAAGCCTTCAACGCCAATCCCGCTGCGGTCCGCAAAGCGCACATGCTTCTCGGCGACCTCGCCCTCACCACTCAGCTAGCAAAAGAGAACAAACTCGAAGAAGCCAAACTGCAAGTTCACACCCCACTCGCGCCCATGCTCGCCTCTCCTGAGCCTGACGCCGAAGCCATCTTCAACCGCCTCAGCACAGCCTTCCCAATCCACCTCGAACCCAAACACGACGGCATTCGTGCCCAACTTCATCACTCTCCCGAAGGCACGTCCCTTTTTTCACGCGACCTGCGCGACCTCAGTGACGAATTCCCCGAAATCATCACCGCCGCCCAATCACTTCCCTCCTCCTGCATCCTCGACGGCGAACTCATCGCCTTTGCCGAAGGACGACAACTCAACTTCTTCGACCTCCAAAAGCGCCTCGGCCGCAAGCGCCATCAAGGCGACCTCTTCCTTGGCGAAGCCATCCCCGTTCACTTCATCGCCTTCGACATCCTCTGGCAAGAAGGCAAAGACCTCCTCGAAGAGCCTTACCACAAGCGACGAAAGACTCTCGAAAAACTCTCCCTCCCCGCTTCCTTTTCCCTCATCGACCACTACCAAGCCGACTCCATCGAAGAAATCGAACAACACTTCAAACACTCTCTCGCCGCCGGCCACGAAGGCCTTATCGCCAAAGAACCAGACTCTCCCTACTCCCCGGGCCGGCGCGGAAAATCCTGGCTCAAGCTCAAAGGCGTGATGCCCACCCTCGACTGCGTCGTCATCGCCGCTCAACAAGGCCACGGACGCCGCGCCGAAGTCCTCTCCGACTACACCTTCGCCATCCGCGACGAACGCACCAACGAACTCGTCACCATCGGCAAAGCCTATTCCGGCCTCACCGACGAAGAAATCGAAGACCTCACCGAATACTTCAAGCGCACCACCCTCGAAACCAAGCGCCGCGTGCACTGGGTCGAACCCACCATCGTCCTCGAAATCGCTTTCGACTCCATCAATCCCTCCAAGCGCCACAACTCCGGTCTCGCCCTCCGCTTCCCTCGCATCAAAGCCATCCGACGCGACAAAGGCCCCGCAGACATCGACACCCTCGCCACCGCGCGACATCTCAGCGGAGCTTCCTAACGCTTCTTAAAGTCTCTACTTCTGCTCCTTACGCAGAAACACCAAGGTATTCCCCTCCGACTCCTTCGCACTGTAGCGATAGCCTCCCCCCTTAAACTTCTTCAAATCCGCCGCTGCATCAATCCCCTCGCGGACAATGAAGTCGGCCATCATCCCCCGCGCCTTCTTCGCAAAAAACGAGATGATCTTATACTTCCCATTTTTCTCATCCTTAAAAACCGGAGTCACCAGCTCACCCGCCAACTCCCCTTTCTTCACCGCCGAGAAATACTCATTCGAGGCCAAGTTCACCACCACCTCACTACCCGACTTCTTCAAATCTTTGTTCAACAGAGTCGTCACCTGACTCCCCCAAAATTCATAGAGATTCTTACCCCGAGCATTCTTAAATTGAGTCCCCATTTCGAGCCGGTAAGGCTGCATCAAATCTAACGGACGCAGCACCCCATAGAGGCCCGAGAGAATCCTTACCTGTTTTTGAGCCCTCGCGAAATCTTCCGTGCTCCACTCCGTCAACTCCATCCCCTGATAAACATCACCCGTAAAAGCCAGAATCGCTTGCCGCGAATTCTCCTTTGTAAAGTCAGATTCCCAAGCTGCGAAACGCTCATGGTTCAACTCCGCCAGCTTGTCACTAATCGACATCAACTTTCCCACCTGCGCCTCTGAGAGCTTCCTGAGCCCCTGCACCAATTCGGCAGAATCATCAATAAAGCGAGGCTTGGTCGACTTCTTCGTCAACAAAGGCGAATCGTAGTCAAGAGACTTAGCAGGAGATAAAAGAACAATCATAGCGTGAAAAAAGGTGTCGCAATATGGAGCGATTTCAAAAAAGGGCAAGTGCTGGAAAACGCAACTCAGCCAACCCTAAAAAAGCCCCAAAAATTACCGCTCGTCATCTCTGAAACACAAAGTTCAAAACTCCCATCCCGAACCGTCAAACCTGGGTTTATCCGCGTTCATCTGCGGTTAAAAACACAAGTCTTTCCTCCAACTCAAGCTCCCAACTTATCCAACAACACCCGACTCAACTGAATCCCCGCTTCAAAGTTCTTCACCGTAAAGTTCTCATTAGGCGAGTGAATCTGACAATCCGGCAGCGCCAGCCCCAGCATCAAGGTATCCGTCCCCAAAATCTCCTTCATACTCTGAATAATCGGAATACTCCCTCCCTCCCGAATCAGCACCGGAGCCTTCCCAAACACCTCTTCCAAAGCCGCCTGCGCCGCCTTGCCTGCCTCCGAATGCGGATCCGCCACATACGCCTTCCCCGAATGCCCAGCCTCGAACTCAATCTTCACTCCCGCCGGAACATGAGCCTCCAAATGCTTTCTCACGCGCTCCAAAACGACATCCGGATCTTGGTCTGGCACGAGACGACACGATAACTTGAAACCCGCCTCCGCAGGAAGAACCGTCTTCGACCCCTCGCCCTGATATCCGCCCCACATCCCATTCACCTCACATGTGGGTCGAGCCCACAACCGCTCCGCCGAAGAGTAACCCACCTCACCAAACAAGTCAGGTGACCCAGTCACCTCCAACACATCCTCCTTCGTCATTCCGGGAACCTTGCTCCACATCTCACGCTCCCAATCCGCCAGCGGCTCAACCTCATTATAGAACCCCTCCACCGCCACCTTGCCTTCATCATCATGCAAGCTGGCAATCAATTGCGCCGCCGCCGTCGCCGGGTTCGCCACCGCTCCGCCATAAACTCCCGAATGCAGGTCCTTATCCGGCCCCATGACCTTCACCTCGCAACAAGTGATTCCCCTCAACCCATACCCCAGCGTCGGCACCCCGTCAGCCACCATTCCAGTATCACTCACCGCAATGACATCACAGGCTAGCTCCTCCTTTCGCTCCTCCAAAAACCCGGGCAAATTAGGACTCCCGATTTCCTCTTCGCCCTCCAATAGGAAAATTAAGTTCACTGGCAACTCCCCTTTCTCCTTCAACGTCTCCTCTACTCCCAAGAGATGCGCCATGTGCTGCCCCTTATTGTCTGTCGCTCCCCTTGCCCAAATCTTCCCATCCTTGATAACAGGCTCAAACGGTGCACTGTCCCACAGCTCAAGCGGATCCACTGGTTGAACATCATAGTGACCATAAATCAGCACCGTCTTCCGCCCTGCCACAGGCTCGTTCTTCGCTACCACAATAGGATGT
This sequence comes from Roseibacillus sp., assembly GCA_051251855.1. Lineage (GTDB taxonomy): Bacteria > Verrucomicrobiota > Verrucomicrobiia > Verrucomicrobiales > Akkermansiaceae > Roseibacillus. The sequence continues at coordinate 557,469 of JBPOGI010000002.1, read as the reverse complement.
TTCGCGGTCTCTGCCAGCTCAACGGAAAGCCCCATTTTTTGGAACTTATCGACATACCACTGCGCACAAGCACGCACATCGGCAGCATGATTGGAGTCAGTCGAGATACTAGGAAAGCGGAGAACGGCAAAAAGGTCTTCTAGTGCGGGAGTCATGCCCGCATCTTCCGCACGGGAAAAATTTTCGCAAGCTTACAACCCGTTCAAGAAGGATCCTCTTCGTCGAAAATCTCTTTCCTCACTCTCGAAGCATCATACAGCGCCAGCAGAAACATCCAGACTGTCAGGAACATCGTACCGCCCCACCAAACAGCGAAGCGTGGCTTCGTCTGCTCCACCCACGAACTCAACGGCCAATTCCCCAAAATCAATAACGTCAGAACCACTATCAGCAAATAGGCCAAAAAGCGCCTCCGCGTGGTCCGATCGTGCAACAACGCTTTCGAAAAGAACCAAATATCGAGGAGGAAACTCTGCTTTTTTGCCACAACACTTCCACAGTGCCCCGAAACCCTCTCTCCCTCAAATAAAAAGGTCCGTTACTGGGAGCGCCGGTCTTCGACCGGCCCCAGAGAATTCGTCTCAGGGTCTTTTTCACTCACCTCCGTATTTACCGACGACTCCACCCCCACATCACTCAGCCCCTCAGACGGCAACTGTGGAGGCTGCGGAACATTCGAATTCGGAGCATTCACCCAAGCCGGAGCCTTCGGCGTCACATCTGCAAACCAGGCCACAAAGCCCATTCCTATGGAGCCTAAAAACCCCGCATAACCCGTCGTCACCGCTGCCGCCATACCAATCACGAAGGGTGTGAAGAACAACAGCCCGATAATCATCCAGCTCGGCTTCACCTCATAATGATGAACCACCAACCGAATGCGCGAACGCGCCATCGCCAGCCCTAACACTGTGTAACAAAAGAAGATCCCGTAAGCATTGAGATGGAAAAACACCCCCGCCCCTTCTGTGCGCGCCGCCGCACTCATCACACTCGCCATCAACGATAGCGCCAGCGATCCTAGGAACAATCCCAAGATTCCAATCCTCGCAATCATCCCTCGAAACGACGACGCCCCTATTGCCCCCGCCGCGATAATCCCCGACCCCAAAATCACCGTCAGCGCCAACCCAATATTCCGCCCGACATCGATACCCCCGATGAAGTAGCGTACAATCGCATACGGCATCAACGACGAGAACGTCAGCAGGCAAATGCCCCACAGCGTGATGAATTTACCCTGCACCACTTTCCATCGACTCAGTGGAGTCATCAGCAACAGTTCATGGTTCCCCTCCTCCAGCTCCTGCCCCATCAACATCAGCCCTCCCAGCGGCATGAGCACCAAACAAACCAATCCCACCACCACCCAGAACGGACCTGAGAACATCTCCCCCGGGAAAAACATCAAAAAATTCAACGGCCCACCATAAGGAGTCGACTTCTCGATATCATCGATATTCATCTGAAACTCCACTGCCATCGCCGCAACCGAGAGAATCTGAATGCCAATGAATGGAAACAGGAACAACCCACGTCTCAAGCCTTGCCGCAACTCCTTCGTCATCATTGGACCCAGCCGCTCGGGCAAATCCCGCGACTTCCACCAATCCTGTGACGATTCCATGGCCCCAAGCTAAAGCCTACACCCTCCCCACAAAAGCCGGAATTGCGGAAAATGGACCACGGGGGGAGATGCCTCGCCGAGACGCCGCTACCGCAGGTTCATCCCTCACTCACTTCAGTCAAAGACCCCAACCAAGCCCTCATCGCCGGAGTCAACGACCCCCTGCTGTTCTTCAAAACATCCTCATACACCCCTGCAACGCCCTCCGCCGTCACCGCAAGATAGCGATGATTCGGAAAGCCCTCGTTCAACCCCTTCCCCTCTAACAAGGGGTCCTCCCTCCCCGTCGGGTTCGTCAAAGCAGCCTCCAACACCTTCAAAATCGGATTCACAAAGACTCGAGGCTTCAACTTCGCCACCTCTCCACGGGCCGCCTTCTCCTTCTTCTTATGCGCCCTCTTCTCAGACCAATCACGCAACTGGTCTCCAGCGGCCGCCGCCCCCGATTTCGCCAACTTTCCTGTAATCGCCGGCAAAATTCCGCCTGCGATCATCCCCACACCCGCAATCGGATTGAGAAGCGTAGTGAGCCCTCCCACCAATAGGAAACCGCCGCTCAACTTCTCCGTCTCCCGATCCACCTGCTCCGCAAGCGCTTCCAATCGATCCGCCAACCCCGCCCCCGCGTCTTGCTCCTTCCTACTTGAATCAGCAAAGGCTGAAGTCAATTGCTCTCGCAAGCGCTCCTCAGCACTCAAATCCGGCAAATGAAAAATCCGCTCTTTCGGCAAAGAATTCGTCGCCCCATAGCCCTCAGGAATCACCCGCTTAGAAAACAAAACAAAGTGACTCGCCCCAGCTTCCTCCCCGAAAAAAGGAATGAGCAAATAATGAGTCTCATCCTTCTCTAGGTCCGCCACCGAAAGCGCCGACAACGACCGAAACAAGCCCACCCCTTGCCAAGCACTACTCACGTTCTGGATTCCCTCCTTCGCGAGACCTTCCGCCAAGTCACCAGCCGACTTCGCCTTCTCCAACAAATTCTTCAAACGCTCATTCACCACCAGCACCCTATTCCACCCCCAAAAAGAACACAAAGTCCGAATTGATATCGGCAAATTGTTGACAGAACCAACGACCTAAGGGACGCCAAGCTCATGGAAGAAAGAGTCGCAACGATGGCAGAAGCCGATGTCGTTCTCATCGGCGGTGGAGTAATGAGCGCAACCTTGGGAGTCCTCCTCCACCAGCTCGACCCCACCCTCAAAATTCAGATCGTCGAAGCCCTCGCCGAAGTCGCCAAGGAAAGCTCCAACCCTTGGAACAATGCTGGCACCGGTCACGCCGCGCTCTGCGAGCTGAACTACACCAAGCAAAACGACGACGGCAGCGTCGACATCTCCAAAGCTCTCGACATCAACGAAGCCTTCGAGCAGTCCAAGCAATTCTGGTCCTTCCTCACCCACGCCGGCGTTCTCCCCAAGCCCGAACAATTCATTCAACCCATTCCACACATGAGCTTCGTGTGGGGCGACGAGAACCGCCAGTATCTCAAGCGCCGCTACGAGACCATGAAGTCCCATCACTTCTTCTCCGAGATGGAATACAGCGACGACCCCGAGGTCATCGCCGAGTGGGCTCCTCTCCTGTTAGAAGGCCGTGACCACGACGACGTCGTCGCCGCTACCCGCGTCAAGACTGGCACCGACGTCAACTTCGGAGCCCTTACTGAGAACCTCGTCGAATACCTCGATGCCCAAGACGACATCCGCCTCGCCACCCATCACATCGTGAAAGACCTTGAGCGCCAAAAAGACGGGCGCTGGCGTGTCGAAGTCCGCAACCTCACCAAAGGCATCGACCGCACCATCGACACCCCCTTCGTCTTCGTCGGAGCAGGCGGAGCCTCCCTACCCCTCCTCCAAAAATCGAAAATCAAAGAAGGAAAAGGCTTTGGAGGTTTCCCCGTAAGCGGCCAATTCCTCGTCTGCGACAACCCCGATGTCGTCAACAAGCACCAGGCCAAAGTCTACGGTAAAGCCGCCGTAGGCGCCCCGCCCATGTCCGTCCCCCACCTCGACACCCGCGTCATCGATGGCAAGCGCTCCCTCCTCTTCGGCCCCTTCGCTGGATTTTCCCCCAAGTTCCTCAAAACCGGCTCCATCCTCGACCTCCCCAGCTCGGTCAAGCTCTCCAACCTCACCCCCATGCTTGCCGTCGGAGCCAATAACCTCGACCTCACCAAATACCTCATCGAGCAGTGTCTTCAGTCTCCTGAAGACCGCCTCGAAGCCCTGCAAGAGTTCTTCCCTGATGCCGAACTCAAAAACTGGCGCCTCGTCACCGCCGGCCAACGCGTCCAAGTCATCAAATCCGACGACTACAAGGGCGGCGTCCTTCAATTCGGCACCGAAACCATTGTCGCTGCTGACGGCTCCCTCGCCGCCCTACTCGGAGCCTCCCCCGGAGCCTCCACCGCCGTCAACATCATGCTCGAGCTCATCGAGAAGGCCTTCTCCCACCGCCTTCCCGAGTGGCAAGCCAAGCTTAAGGAAATGGTTCCCAGCTACGGCACCGACCTCGCCAGCGCTCCTGATACCTACCACCAACTCCGGACCCACGCCGACGCCACTCTTGGCCTCAACCCCTCCTAGACAGCGGCCAAGTGTAAGAATGTCGAAATTTCCAAGAAATCGCTTCAAAATTCCCTTGCATCGTTCCCTGACAGACTTTAAGGCTCCCGCCCGCCCCTCACCGGACGGGAAAAAAACAACCAACATGCGTGGGTAGCTCAGTTGGTAGAGCAGTTGGCTTTTAACCAATTGGTCCTGGGTTCGAATCCCAGTCCACGTACTTCCAAAATAACCCGCCTTGGTTCATTCCACGGCGGGTTTCCTTTGCCCACCTGCGAGTCCCCCGACCCCTCTCAGTCTCAAGAAGGTGTCACTTCGGTCCCCTCAATCAGAGACTCCCCTCGCCCGAGCCGCTCGAAATTGTCGCAAGTCACTTCGGCAATCTCACTCAGAGCCTCCGTTGTCAGAAATCCCTGATGCGAAGTCAGCAGAACATTCGGAAAGGTGAGCAAGCGCCCCAATCGATCATCTTCAAGAATGGTATCCGACAGGTCCTCAAAGAAAATTCCTTCCTCCTCCTCATAAACATCCAAAGCCACTCCTCCCAGATGTTTACTTTTAAGCGCTGCAATAAGCGCTTTGCTATCCACCAGCTTCCCCCGCCCGGTATTGAGTAAGTAGCTCCCCTTCTTCATACGAGCTAACGCGGCTTCATCAATGAGGTGAAAAGTCTCCTCAGTCAGCGGCAAGTGCAACGACACCACGTCTGACACCGCCAAGAGCTTGTTCAAGGACACCCCTTCTACTAAGTTTTTTTGCGCCCATCCCTCATCCAAATAAGGGTCGTATACAACCACCTTGCACCCGAAGCCCCGGAAGATTTCCGCCGTGATTCGGCCAATTTTTCCAGCTCCAATAATCCCGACCGTCTTTTTGAACAAATCGAACCCCACCAGACCAACCAGCGAAAAATCGTGTTCACGCACTCGGTTATAGGCTCGGTGAATTCGCCGATTCAGAGTCATCAACAAAGCCACCGTATGCTCCGCCACGGCATGAGGAGAATAGGCGGGCACTCGTGACACCGTGATTCCAAGTCTCACCGCCGCCTCCAAATCAACGTTGTTGAATCCCGCGCAGCGCAAAGCAACATGCCTCACCTGCTTTTCAGCGAGAGCCGCTAAACAATCCCCATCCACCCGATCATTGACAAAAACACAAACCGCTTCGCACCCCTCTGCCAATGCCGCCGTTTCCGAGCGGAGCCGACTTTCACGAAAATCCCAGTCGATGCCAACTCCACGTTTGCCGAGGAACTCACGATCATACGGTTTTGTATCAAAAACAGCCACTTTCATCGCCGCAATACCAGCAGACTCCACACCGCTCTCCTAAACAATTCGACGTTCTCCTAAATTGCCCCGCACGGCTCCGGCGCCATCTTTCCAAAGGGCCCCTGAGACTTCTTTCATCGCCGTTCCCTTCCTGCTAAAAGAGCTAGCGATGAACATGAAGTATTGGCTCCTCTTCCTCCTCACGGCCTCCCATCTAGTCAATGCTGATGAAGAAATCGAACTCACCATTGCTCCAGCCTACGAACTGAGCTTTCAAATGGAGGAAGGTAAGTTCTACTTGTTACAAAGCTCCCCGGACATGGAGAATTGGTTCAGCTTCGCAATCGAAGGCAGTGATCGGGAATACAGGTCCGCACGTTTTTTCAGCAACCCACAGACCTTTCATCGCGTGATTGAAACAACCGCTCCGCCACAGGCAGCGGCTCCCCCCACCCTCTTGGGCAAACGGCTCTCCCTCAAAGAGCTTGTCTTCAACTTCCCCGAGCCACTTTCCTATGAAACTTTTCAAGAAAGCGACTTCCTCACCACGACCAGCGGAAATCTCACCGAACTCGAAGGTCCCGTAGTAGCCACTTTCAGCTATGGATACTTCAAGGAATTCCACTCCTCATCAACCATCCTGCGCACTCTGACTGATGGCACTGTTGAACAGATTCGGCTCACCTTCGAAACAGCGAGCACTGGGCAGTTCTATCGCCAAACACAACTCAATGGCGTGGAAGTTTCCATCGACTTTGGCGACTTTGAAATCGCAGACACCCCCTCGTAGGACGGCAAGAGGACTTTTTCGCTCACAGAAGCCCCCCTCATTCAGGCAAATCGTACAATTCCTATCGCAAATTCTTCCCTCTTCCTTTTTTCAAAAATCGGTTAAAGTAGACCCTTGTCTCACTCCATGACCGATTTTCTTGTCCTCGGCTCCGGTATTGCGGGCCTTTCCTTTGCCATCAAGGCCGCCGAGCACGGTTCCGTCACCGTCATCACGAAAGGAAAACTCCTCAACTCCAACACCGCCTGGGCCCAAGGAGGCATCTCGGCGCTATTGCCCCCCGAACTCCGCGAACCCGGAGACTCCCTCGAGAAGCACCTCGCCGACACCCTTGATGCTGGGGGTGGCCTTTGTGACGAAGACGCCACCCGCACCATCCTCGAAGAAGCTGCCGAAACCATCGAGGAACTCGTCGCTTGGGGCACGGAATTCGACCGCGACGAACAAGACCCCACCCGTTTCTCCCTCGGCAAAGAAGGAGGCCACTCCGCCCGCCGCATCCTTCACGCCAAAGACACCACCGGCCGCGAAATCGCCGAGTCCCTCGTCGAGACCGCCCGCAATACGCCCAACATCACTCTCCTAGAAGACCACTTCGCCATCGACCTCGTCACAACCGCCAAGCTCGGCTCTGCCACCGAAGATCGCGTACTCGGTGCCTACGTTCTCAACAAAGAAACCGGCGAAGTCAAAATTTACCGCTCCGATCGCGTCGTCCTCGCTACTGGCGGTTGCGGAAAGACTTACCTTTACACCACCAACCCCGACTCCGCGACCGGTGATGGACTCGCCATGGCTTGGCGCGCTGGAGCCTCCATCGCCAACATGGAGTTCGTCCAATTTCACCCCACCTGTTTCTACAACCCCGGCGCCACCGGCCCCGAAGCCCGCTCCTTCCTCGTCTCCGAAGCCGTCCGCGGCGAAGGCGCCAAGCTTATCAATGCCGAGGGTCACGAGTTCGTCAAAGACCACGACCCACGTGGCTCCCTCGCTCCCCGCGACATCGTCGCCCGCGCCATTGACCACGAACTCAAAAGAACCGGAGCCCCCTGCGTCTTTCTTGATGTGCGACCACTCGGCGAACACTTCTCCGAGCGCTTCCCCTTCATCCACAAGACCCTGTTAGACTTCGGTCACGATGCCACTCAGGACCCCATCCCCGTTGTCCCTGCGGCCCACTACCAATGCGGCGGCGTTCAAACCGACATCGAAGGCAAGACCACCATCCGAGGACTTTTCGCCATCGGCGAAGTGGCCTGCACCGGACTCCACGGCGCCAACCGACTTGCCTCCAACAGCCTGTTAGAAGGAAACGTCATGGCCCGCCGCGCCCTCGCCGAGATTCTCCGCCTCTACGCCCCCGGCAAAGATACTCTGCCCGCGCCCGACATTCCCGACTGGGAATATGGCGACACCGCCCCCCCCGACGAGCTCGTCAACATTTATCACAACTGGGACGAGCTCCGTCGCACTATGCAGGACTACGTCTCTATTGTCCGCACCGACAACCGCCTTCGCCGCGCCTCCACCCGTCTGCGCAATCTCAAAAAAGAAGTTCGTGAATTCTATTGGGGACATCGCGTCAATCCCGACATCCTCGAGCTCCGAAACCTTGTCGCCTGCGCTTCCCTCATCATTGACTGCGCTATTCGCCGCAAAGAATCACGCGGAATTCACTACACTCTCGATTATCCAGAGCCTCGCGAAAGCTATCAGCGCGACACTGTTCTCAGAAGATTCTAAGTTTTTTTCGAAAACACCATCGACGAACTCCGGTTTCAGTGTCTAACCTCATAGTGACAATGAAAAAGACATTCCTCATTCTATCTAGTCTCGCCGTTCTCGGCTTGGTCTCATGTGCTAGCCACAACGGGATTGGACAAATGACCCCTCGCGTCAACGTCGAAGAAGTTGAACGCCAAGCGCCCGTCACCCCCACTCCTAACCCAACCGGAGTTCAAGGCTACGACGCCCGCTTTGGTCCCTTCTACGGAGGTGGACTCCGGTAAAAAAATACCGCTATCACTCACTCAAACTACAACAACCTACGAATTAAGATGAAAAAACTACTTCTACTCGTTCCCGTTGCAGCTCTCGCGAGCTGCGCTTCCATGAACAATGCTTCTGTCGCCGACCTCAATGGTGACGGCGTCATCTCTGACGCTGAATTCAAGCAATCAGGCAAGCAGAACTACATCCAGCAGGACAACGTTCGCACCGAGTCCATGAAACGCCGTAACGCCGTCAACACTGTCGGTGACGTCCGCGATGCAGCTTGGAACGTCCGCTCTCTCAAGGGCATCATGCAGAGCTTCTAAGAAGCCTCAAACTTCGAACTCTTCAAAAAACCGGCAACCTCTCAAGGTTGGCCGGTTTTTCATTTTGGGGTATGCGCAGCTTGCTGCTCCAAGCCAACCTAGCCTACTCTCAGGCTTTCAGCGGTCGAGCCTACAGCAGCTGAATTCTTCCCAGGAACGGCAAAGAACACCCTCTTCGCCCCCCAAAAGCGGCCGCACACTGCGCGCACTCCAGAAGATCTTTCCTAAAAAATCTGCGTTCATCCGCACGCATCTGCGGTAAACTCCTCCCAGACCTCTCTTATGCCCACTCAAATCGGACTCATCTCTCTCGGCTGCGCCAAGAACCTCATCGACTCGGAAATCATGCTGGGTCATCTCCAGAATGACGGTATGACCCTCATCCCCGATCCCGAGCTCGCCGACGCTCTCATCATCAACACCTGCTCCTTCATCGACGTCGCCAAAGATGAATCCGTTGGCACCATCATCGAAGCCGTCAACGACCGCGCGAAAGACCCCGCTCGCCAGAAGCAAAAAATCCTCGTCGCCGGCTGCCTCTCTCAACGCTTTCAAAAAGACCTCCCCGGCCTCATGCCCGAAGTCGATGCCTTCATAGGACTCGACCAAATCGAAAACGTCACCTCCATCGTCCGCCAGGCTCTCGAAAAGGATGCTGACTCCGCCAGCATCGACACCGTCACCGCCAAGTCACGTTACATCCCCGACTACAAGACTCCCCGCTTTCGGCTCACGCCTAACCACATGGCGTATCTCAAGATTGCCGAAGGCTGCAACCACACCTGCTCCTTCTGTATCATCCCCAAAATCCGAGGCCAACACCGCTCCCGCACTCAAGACTCGGTCGTACAAGAAGCAAAAGGCCTCATCGCCAGCGGCGTCAAAGAAATTAACCTCATCTCCCAAGACACCACCTACTTCGGCATGGACCTCTGGGACGGCAAACGCCCCAACCCTACCTCCGGCGTCGACTCTACCCGCGGCGACTCCCTCGCCTCCCTCTTGCGGGCCCTCAACGAACTCGAAGGCGATTTCTGGATTCGCATTCTTTACACCCACCCTGCTCACTGGTCGGACGAACTCATCAAGACCATCGCCGAGTGCCCCAAAGTTGCACGCTACGTCGATATTCCTCTCCAGCACATCAGCGACCACATGCTCAAGCTGATGAACCGAAAAACGGACGGTCAATACATTCGCGACCTCCTGCAACGCATGCGTGACGGCATCCCCGATCTCGCCATCCGCACCACTTTCATCACCGGCTTCCCCAATGAAACTCAAGCTGATCACGATGAATTGTTAGAATTCATCCAGACCTTCCAATTCGAGCGGTGCGGTATTTTTCAATACTCCAAGGAAGAAGGCACGCGTGCCTATAAGCACGACGGTCACGTCCATCACATGACCATCAAGAAACGCCATCGCGAACTCACCAGCGCCATCGACAAAATTGCCCAAACAGTCAACGACAAGCAAGTGGGCAAAACCACCAAAGTTCTCGTCGAAGAAGAAGGCATCGCCCGCAGCATGTGGGACGCCCCCGACATCGACGGCCGCGTATTTGTCCCCCTCGAAATGCCCGTCGGTGAATTCGCCGATGTCACCATCACCGACCAACGCGGCTACGACCTCTTTGCCAAATAGGGTAGACGCGAAATGGGCTAAAATTCGGTTAGGAACATTTAACAAGTGATCAGCGCCCCTCCTTCTTACATCCCCCCAACGCCGGGATTTTTTTGGGCTGCGCATCCAGAAATTCTCTTTTAAGGTTCCCCAGCCCGATGTCCGAAATCCTCGCCCACGAAATCGAAAGCAGCCGCGATACCCTACTCGCAGTTGTCCCCGTGATGCCGAAGCGGACCAACCTGCTTCAAGAAATCGCCGATGCCGAGGCAGCACAAGAACGGGGCTACTATCAGCCCGACGAGGATGAGCGCCTCCGCGAAGTCTTCGCGCAATACCTCGAAGTCCGAACGGCCCTTCGCGGAGTGGTCGCCCGCATGGAGCCTTGGGTAGATATGGGCCAAAAGCTCAACCGGAACGACCAGTTGCGCGTCTTTATCGTCGGATTTACGGCCGCTTGCTTTCTTGTCCGAAGTGGCTTGTTCATGATTGGCATGGCCGAGGGTCGCAAAGTGGTTCGCCGTAAGCTTGATGAAGCCGAGCCACGCTTTAACATCCCTCGAAAAGCCTTCACTGAAGTCTATCGCCTCCAGAGCTCCGTACGCCGCATGTGGAAATTTCACGAAGCCTGGCAATTCTACGATCGTCACCGCTCCGAGATTCATGACCTACACAACGACCCCGAGCTCGGCGAAATCGTAACCCTCCTCGCCGCCGAAGAGCCCTTTATGGAAACGAGGCGCCGTGAATACTGGAAACATCGTCTTCGCTACCGCCTTCATTCCTTCCGTCGTCGGCGCCGCACAACCTTTGAGCAAACCATGTTCCAGCTCTTCGAGTTTGGAGGCCGCACCGTCGCCGAGCTGCGCGATCCTACAGCCGGCTTTCGAAAGCTCCCAAAACGTGCCGCTGGTGAGCCCTGTGAAGTAGCATCACTTATTTTGCAGCCCGGCGACATCATCGTCACGCGCCATCGCGACGCCCTCAGCAACCTCTTCCTTCCTGGATTCTGGCCTCATGCCGCCCTTTTCGTTGGCGAGCTCGGCAACGGTCAGGGAGAAGTCGTCGAGGCCAAGAAAGACGGCGTCAGACTCCGCCCGCTCACCGAGACCCTCTCCGTGGACGCCTTTTTGGTCCTCAGAGCAAAAGCAGGCCCGTCAGTTCGCGAATGCGCAGCGGAGAGAGCTCTCACCCATGTCGGTAAGCTCTACGACTTCGCCTTCGACTTTTCCCAAGCCAACCGTCTCGCCTGCACTGCCCTCGTCTATCGCAGCTGGCACGGACAAGCCGGCATCACCTTCGAGCTCGGCGAACAAGCAGGCCGCATGTGCCTCTCCGCCGAAGATCTCCTCGAACAGGCCCTCAAGAGCGGCAAATTCAAAATCGCCGCCTACTACGGCCCCGATTGCGAAAAAGTCAGTAAAAACGAAGTCGCTCAAGTCAAATACCTCGACCTCCAACGCCCCTAGAAAATCCACTTCAAATTATCGCGCTTTCTTTACTCAACTCCTAATTTGCGACCTCACTCTGTTCAACTCGGAAGAATTGCCTAGCGCTTGAAGAGCTAAGAGTCTCACTGAACTCTATCTTGTGCTCTTCCGCCTGTGACCATGATGTTAGAGGAGCAAACGAGCCTGTCTCCAGCGAATCAGATGATTCGATACGATAAAACCGACCCGGTATCGAACTTGAATGTATGTTCACAAGATTCCCCGCCAGCCCTCGCATCTCAATCTCAGGAATTTCAGTTCGAATCGAACCATCAAAATATTTCTTACTGAGGCCAAAAGCACGCTTCCCACATTCAGAGCCCATAACACGCCCCGGACCGTCGTCGACCGGAAAGTGAATACCTCCATAAATCCGGGACAAACCAGCTTGATCCGAAGCATCGTAATAAGTTGCCCACCGAAGATGCACGTCCTGCGACGGACCACGGTCAAAGCCCAAGAAAGAATTAGCTTTTGCGGTAAAGGATCCTTCTCCCTCAGGAAAATAGGGTGAACCAGTAAACTGGGTCAACACCTCCGCAGCGGAGCGACTAAAGACGCTATGACCAGAGACATAGCCCGCAAATGCAGGAGTCACGAACGTGGCGGCTTGGTAAGGGATCCACTCCTTCGCTCTCACCCAGCCAACTTCGCCCACACCATCGACAACATCTTCATTTGCGGCGCTCCACGCAAAGATGGCAACTTCTCCGACAGCAGAGGCCAAGTGCTCATGCTTCTCCCCAGGGGCCGCCGTTGCCGCAGTGATCATCTCCACCAAACCTGCCTCTAAAGGAAGTCCATCGGGATCATAAGAAGCTCCATCAGGATTCGTTGACTGCCCTTGCGACGCCATATAACGGATAGCACTAATCGGGCGAACATAGTCATAGACCCGCTTCGTTCCCCAAGCGACGATAGCAGCATCATGTAGTGCACCATTGAGCGCCAAGTAAAGCTTCACATCCCACTCTAACGAATCAAGCTCCGCTCCTTCGCCCTCAAATTTCCTGCTGAAATTAGGACTATCATTGATCCTATTCGCTAAGGTATTCCAATGCCCTGGAGGAGTCTCGGAATCAGGTCCGTCTGCCCAAAATTCCGCAAGGACTCTTCCAAAGTCACCCAAGGGAACAAGACTATCCGAATAAGGCTGCCCTGTCTCCGGATTCATCGGATAACCTGAACCATCGTTCTGACCTAAAGAATTATTCCCCATCGCTCCAGGAGAAGTATTGATCTGGGCCAAACTATCCACATGAAGGTCTCGGCTTGCCCGAATAACGTTCAGAGTCCCCTCTTTAAACAAAGCATCAGTAGAACCGCCAAGATAAGGAGGAGCACCTGGGTCCAAATAGAGAAGCGCTCCAGGTTCCCGTATTCCTAGTGAAAAATTTCTTACCCCTCCCCAATTAGCTCCTAAGAAACTTTGGAGAGGAGTGCTCACTTCTCCATTCTGTGAAAAAGCTAAGATAAACCTGAGAGGCTGCCAGCGATTCTTATCAGCCATGATGATTCCAAGATCAGGTTGATTCACTTGAAGAGGTATATTGGCCGGAGAATAAACTCCACCCGCGAAGGTCTCCAAATCATCCCAACGATCTGACGCAGCAGCCTGCAAGACACTCGCGGCGACGCGATTGCCGATAGCGGCAGGAGAATTTCCCACCGTTGTCGTAATACCGGAGTCCAGACCTAGACTCTCCATTCTCAACTCCAAAGAAGCCAGGGTAGTGGTAAAATTAACCGAGCTGGCATAACGATTGGCCAAAACCCGATAAGCAGCATAACTGATCGCCGAATTTCGTTCTTCGACAGTCCACGAGCCACTCACTTTATCTAAACTATAATATCCAGCCGCGCTGGAGTCGTAAAAAGCCCAAGCATCCCACATCGCCACGGAAGTATGAAACAGATTGCGAGCATGTTTCGTGGGGTCAGGAAAATCGACTCGAATCGCATCGAGGTTTTCTTCATTCCAAAGCCTAGCTACCGTATGCTGAGATATCGCCGAATCAACCACTTCAATTGGAAATCGATCCTCTCGAACTAAGTTCGCCATCGAATCATAAACTTTGGAAACCAGCTCAAAATCACCCGCAGTCGCGATAGGAATTGAACAGGGGTTCGAATAGGACGTACCTTGGTAAGACCAAGCCACAGAACCTCCGCTTGGAATTTCGGATACAGGAACATTACCCTCCAAGGTTTGCCCTAAGGAAAATGAGCGTTGATTGAGCTCCCCAGGCGGACTCGCGACTACAAAATCAGTATCGATAGGTGGAGAACCAATCACTGTCACATCACCGGTAGTCCAAGTGACCAAAAGCTCATCAATCGACAACAAGGAGCCGATTCCAATATGTGCTATCCTGTTAGGTCCATGACCATTATAGCCAGTAGAGGCATTCACTTGATGTGTTTGGGTCTTGCTTCCTGTCCTTACCGCAATACGAGCGCCCATTCCATGCGAGTGATGCGGAAGAGCCTTCCCCTCCAAGGAAACACTTATCCAATGGTTTCCGGTATTACTTTCATTCCGCAGAAGAACAGGAGTCCCCGCGGAAAGAATTGGCTCAGAACCATTGGAGGTGACCGAAGAGTTGTTGTGGATAAACAAATCTTGGTCTCCATCTCGATCGAAATCAAAAGCAATGGCGCAACGCCCTTGTTGATTCAACGCTGTCGCTCCCGCTGCTGCGGCAACATCCGTAAAGGTGAGGTCTCCATTGTTCTCAAAGAGCCTCGCCGGTTCTTGATCAAATTGAGTCGTAAAATTCGGATCTAGAACTGTTGCAGGATATCCGTTTACATGGAAAAGGTCATGATCCCCATCGTTATCGAGGTCGGCGAGAACGCTTCCCCATCCCCAATTCCCATCTCTCGTCCCTGATAATGTCGTGTGATCTAAAAGATCACCCTCTCCATCATTGAGTAAAAGGCGATTTCCTGTCGCTCCCCAAGTACTTTGAAACGGGGGGGCGTAGTCTCTGATCGACGAGATAAATAAATCCACCGCTCCATCATGATTAAGGTCGGCCGAAGCCACCCCCATTCCATTTTGAACGTCGCTCGTTCCATGAGGGTAGAGCAAGCCCCTCCGATTCAGTAATGTTGTTGTCGAAGAAAAATCCGCCACGGAAACTAAATCTTGATCACCATCTAAATCTAGGTCCACAAAGTGAGGGCTAAAAATCCAGTTGCGAACATAGGACTGCCGCAGAGTCAATTGTCCAGCCCCCTCGTTATGATAGATATTCAGAGTGGAATCACTGTCATTGGACCATGTCCCTATCGCCACCTCTAACAGACCATCGTTGTCCAAATCAGCCCAACTCACGCCTGAACCACGAGAGACAGGCTTGGGAAACATCCCCTCGACTTTTGCGAAACTGCCAAAGCCATCGTTTACCAAGAGGACATGCTGCGAATCAATTGAAGTAGCGACGATGTCGATGTCACCGTCTCTGTCGTAGTCGGCAGCAGCCGTTCCATAAAATTGACCTGTAAGATTGGCGCCCTTCACGCTCGCCAAGTCCGTGAAAGTGCCATCTTGATTGTTCATGTAAAGGTGTGAGGAAACACCCGGTGACTGAAGCACGAAGATGTCAATCCATCCATCACCATCAAAATCTTCGGCAACCGCTCCACCAGCAAATATCCTCCATTGGCTATCTAGGGTTACTCCCGTTTCTCCACTTCCATCATAGACGTGGGTAATTCCTGCAGCAGCCGTCACATCAACAAATTGAAGTTCTCCACGGACCAGCTGGTAGCTTAAAAGTGCTCCAAGCGCTAAGAGAGTTCGATAGTGACGGGCGTAATTTCGATAAACTATGACCATTTCCATGATTATCTTAGAACCAAAAAACGTAGAGCCAATTGAATTCCAATTAACCATAGAAAAAAATTTATAAGATACAGTCCGTTCTGAATGACTCTGTTTAAAATGTAGCTTGGGAGATTTCCTCCACAAACCACCTCTTTCAAGATCCCCTTAGAAGTCGTCGAATATCGTGATTCATTGGTCGCTACTTCTAAGCTCTTTAGCTCTACCTCTTGAACCCAGGACCAATCATTTCCTCGTAACCCCTACTTCGTTAACTTTCACAACTCCTTGTAATCCAAATTAATTTTCTTCTCTGCAAAATTAAAAAGCTTAAGAAGCATCCCTCAAGTACACATAAAAACCGCCTGACTCACAAGGAGACAGGCGGCTTAAAATCAGTAGTAAACTTACAATCGACTATCGACGACGGCGAGCAAGCCCACCAAGGAGAGCAAGTCCACCGAGGAGCACAGATGAAGGCTCAGGAATGACAGTCAAAGCAGCTTGAGTACCGCTTCGGCCGTAGATAACAGTTCCACCTGTTCCTTCGTATTGAGCGATGTTGACGTTCGCAGCACCTTCAGGAAAAGAAGTTCCATCTAAACGGTAGATGAATGCCTCGGTCGCAAGATCAATCGAAGGCCCAACAAATACCAAGAGGTCAACGACACCGCCGGTTCCGGCAGCAGCGTTGTCAACATTCTGGATATTGAAAGTACCAACAACAGAACTGGTGAAACCAACTGCAGTTACAATAGGAACGATAGACTCGCCTTGACCATCAGGAGCCAAAGTAAAGCCTGCAGCCAACTCAGCTGGAGAAAGAATTCCAGTAACTGGACCGCCAGCCCATGTTCCAACAGCAGCGAACCCTGTGCCATCAGCGATGGGGGTTCCAGCATTGGTAAGCATCGACATTCCATTAGCACCGTTGGTGCTAACGTTTAAGACTGCAGACGCAAAACCTGCGGAAGCAATCAATGTTAATAGTGTGTATTTCATATTTTTAATAGAATTGTGAACTTAAAAGACAAAGTTTAGAGGGAGCTGTAAAAAGATGGGGCGCTGATTGCACCTCCACCCGAACCATCAGTGTCTACGAGATAGAAACCAGATGTCAACTCTACGGTATCACCGACGAAGGTGGTGGTCCCGACCTGAGCCCAGCCAGAGCCGAAATTTGGAATATCTGCGAAGAAATACTGAGTGAATCCGCCTGTTCCGTTGGGAATCCAAACGGCGTCTGCTCCGACAGGGTTACCTGTAGTAGAGGCAGTGACAAAAGCAGAAAGCCCAGACTCATCCAGAGTCAATCCCGCAGGATACTCACTGGACAACAAATTGAACTCTTGATTGACGCTAAACATCGTAGGATTTGTTTTCACAGCACCTGAGATAACAACCGATGCGGGAGAAGCAGTTCCTTCGGTAACGATGAAGAAACCTACGCCTGGCTCGAGAACAACGGAATCGCCCACGAAAGTGGTAGTTCCGACTTCAACCCAACCCGTGCCGAAATTGGCAACATCTGCATGGAAATACTGAGTAAAACCACCAGTGCCATTGGGGACCCAAACTTTATCAGTCCCGACGGGGTTACCTGTGGTAGAGGAGGTAAGTCCTGCGGTGTTGGCGGCGCCAAAGACAGAATCAAGCGTGCTTGCGGTCCGAAGGGTGAAACCTTGCTCCATGCCAGTCAAACCGCCAGCGGCTACTGTCAAAGTGTCTGCCGAAAAATCTGACCCAAGAGCAGTAATGAAAGAACCGTCAGCCAACTCAACAACATACGTTGTGCCAGCGTCAAGAGCACCAAATGGGGCTGAAGAGTCGACCAAAGTTGTGTCGGTAGAACTAGTGAATGAGCTCTCAACAGCAGCTTTGCCGTGAAGTCTCACGCCAGCTAGATTGAAAGAATCATTGAGGAGGGAGATGGTTTCGTATCCCACAACTGGGGACGTTGCCTGGCCAAACGCGGAGGACGCAAGTCCAGCGACGATAGCTACTGATTTTAATGTTGTCATTTTCATGATGTTTTTTCGTAAGTTTTTGCCGAAATGATTTTCGGACTTGGGTGGTCTTATTTGTATTCCGCAGGCAATCCGCTGTCACTGTAGCTACCGAAGCACAACTAGGTCAATTTTTTTTTCAGTGTTAGGCGAGAAAAAAAGGAATTCCCAACAGGAGTTCAAAAATCCCGTAAAACACTAAAAATAAAATAGTTACACAGAATGCAAAGGCGCGCACTAACAGATAGTTAACCTTTCTTTAGTTCATATTCAGGGAAAATGACGGTCGTTTTTCCAATAACCGAGCAAAGCTTAAAAAGGAAGTTCACCGTTTAAAGGCCCTCAATGTGAATAGTTTATTAGTGACTTGGCTCCATCGACAGTAAGAGCTTTCACCAATTCTTGAGTAAGATTTACCATTGCCCGATAGTCGCTGAGCTCAATAATTCCGTTGTGAGAATGAATATAGCGAGCGGGAACACCAAGCACGATGCAGGGCACTCCGTTGTTAGAGAGATGAAATCCTCCTGCGTCGGTCCCGCCACTGCGACGAACAGTCACCTGATGCTTGATTCCCTCTGACTCAGCTAGCGAAAGCGCAAGATCAACTAAGCGAGGATTCATAATTGCGCTCGGATCATGTAGCCGAATTTGCACTCCCCCACCAAGAATACCTTGGCTCATAGAAAGGTCTTGTCCTGGTGTGTCGTCGGCTGGCGGTCCTTCAAGGACAATAGCCACATCAGGTTTAACTTCGTTAGCGAGAGTTCGGGAGCCCCGAAGACCAACTTCCTCCTGCACCGTTCCAGCAACGAAAAGATTCGGGTGCGAGCCCAATAGCTCACCTCCAACTTCAATGGCGCCAGCCATTCCAATGCGATTATCAAAAGCCTTGGCTAAAAAGCGCTCTGGGTGAGCGGTCTCTTGAAACATACTAACGGGAGCCACAGGATCTCCGACCCGAATCCCCCACTCGCTTACTTCCTCGGCCGAGTCAGCAGCCAGATCTATAAACATAGCATCAAGTTCCTGCACCTTCGCACGCTCGGCCTGAGTCAAGAAGTGAGGTGGTTTAGACGCAACGACTCCCGTTATTTTACGACCCGACCTAGTCTTAATCTCCACGCGTTGAGCCAAGAGATTATGACCCCACCACCCACCGACTGGCACAAAGGTGAGAAACCCTGCCGGATTGATGGCCTGCACCCTGAAACCCACCTCATCCATATGGCCTGCGACAAGAATACGAGGCCCTTCTTGAGACTGAGACGCACGGCAATAGATGGAGCCTAAACGATCGTAGCCTATTGCGCCGTGAGGCGAGAGTTCATCCTTAAAAATTACGCGCACTTCGTCTTCGAATCCAGAAACTGAGTGGGCCTCGGTGAGTTTCTTTAGAAGAGATATAGAGTATTTCGACATAAGGTTGTAGTGAACGAAGTCACAGCTCTTTGCGAATTTAATCTTTCGTTACAAAAAAGAACACCGCGATTGATTATCATCTAGTTGATAAAGATCTCTGGCTGAGAAGAACTCAGACTCTGACAACAAAGCCTCGCTTTCAAATCTTGTTCTCGAGCTCGGTAGCGACTTGACGAATCGACTTTCAAAAGCGAACACAAGGCATCAATGAATCGACCTAAGCTTCTCCTCCTCATTCTCACCTTCATCTCCACGGTCCACGGACAAAAAATCGGTGAAATGAACATTGCTTCTGTTTCATCTCAAGTCCGATGGCAAGATGAGAAACCCTCACTTCAATTTTCTTGGAAGGTCCAAAGCGAGGGTCGCGGCCAATTGCAGAAGAGTTACCACATCCTTTTGGGAAAAGACGCCGAGGCCATCAAGTCCGACGGAGATTTGATTTGGGATTCGAAGCAGACCGACTCTCCTCAATCGCACCTTGTTGAATACAGCGGTCCTGAGCTCAAGAGTGAGCAAACCTACTATTGGAAAGTTCGACTCTCTAATATCGAAGGTAAGCTCGGGAATTGGAGTGCTCCCGCCCCGTTCTCAATATCAAAAGAGCCAAGAGGCGCTGAGGGTGAGGCGAAAAAAGTCACACAGCCTATCGGTAACTTTTCCTCCTCTGATCCCGTACTGAACGCACTCTTTAAAGCCACTGTAACCAATCAAAAGAAGAACCTCACCACCCCACCCTCCTTCGAGCCCGAAGAACTGCCCGCTGCAGCACCACTGCAACTGACAGCCAGAGGCTATGCATTCCAAGCGAAACTGAATGAATACTACAATCCTTGGGTCAAAGAGTTCGTTGCTGCAGCAAACGAAGACAAGACCTTCCCGACCATTGCTGGGGATCCTGAATTTGCCGAGCCTGCCTCCGGTCACTCCGATGCCGCGATAGTGATTCCTTTTGCACTTTGGCAATTGGATGGAGACATATCCCTTGTAGAAAATGTCTTTCAAGCAGCAGTGGACCACGTAGGAGCGATTCAACGAAACGACCCCGACTTTTCAGGAAAGACATTTGGTAAAGACCGAGGTGATTTCGGACATTTGGACGACCCCACTTCTCCCGAATTTCTTTCCCTCTGCTTCTTCGCCCTCGATTGCAGAATACTCTCAGAAATGGCCACCGCAATTGGCCATCTGCCCTACATCATCCAGCACAAAGAATGGTATGGCCGGACAGCGAGAGGATTCCAAAAGAGCTTTCTTGATCAGGATGGCAATTTGACGGAAAAATCACAAACAGCACAAATTTTAGCCCTACGTTTTGGTCTACTTCCCCCAGAAGCGAAACAGCCCATTGCGGATAAACTGGCCGAACGACTTAAAAAAGAAGGATTGAAAGCTGGAATCTACGGAACCTCTGCTGTCCTCCCCGTTCTCAGTTGGACTGACCACCACGAACAGGCAGTGGAGCTAGCAAAGAGCTTTGGTAAAGAAGGCGCAGGACCTTCCGAGGTAGCGCTCGCATGCACCTCGGAGTGGATGATGAGCTTTTTAGCGGGATTCATCAATCAAGCCCCCGGATTTAAGACGAGCCGCATCTCACCATTCATTCCTAAAGACGGCTCCATCACCGAAGTGAAGGCCCACCACGAAACTCCATACGGTCAACTCGCAATTCATTGGAAGACTACCGAGAAGGGTCTCAACGCGAAAGTTACGATCCCACCGAACACCACTGGGGTGATTTCACTCCCCGGCGACGAAAAAGCAGTGGTAACCGAAGGAGGAAAGTCTCTGGATGACGCAGCTGGCTGCCAATTTATGCAGGACCTGAACGGACGTAAGGATATCCTCGTCCAGTCGGGAATCTATGAATTCGAAGTTGAGAATCCTTAGCACAGGGACGTGGTTAGAGAGCGCCTTGTGAAACAAGGCCTTCTCTCACCTTACCGCTCAAGCTCCCAAATCTCGACCGCTCGATTCTCGGCTTTGGCTCCGAAGCGAGCTGTTTCGCCGAGATAGACCGACTCGACCAATTGTCCTCGACGAATCAGACCTTGTAGAGAGTCTGCCGTGTTGCGCGCACGGAGACTCCCCAGCTCGCGATTCAACTCTTCATCTCCTCCTGTATCGGCAAAACCAACGGCCAAAAGAAGCGCGTAGTCCTTCGTGTCGGCTACCGCAATCTTGAGAGCATCTAAATCATCGCTTCCCACATGAGCACTACCGCTCCCAAATTTCACACGAACCAACGAGCGCGCACCCAATTCCCTTGAAAGCTTTTCTCTCGCTGCTGTCAACGCATCGGACTCCAACCCCTCCCACTCCAGCATTTCGGCACAAACTTGGCGTGCTCTCGGCGTGAGTCCTTGCGCAAGGCCGTCAGGAACCTCCGAGTCATCTCCTTGAGCCATCTGCTCTTTCATGCGCTCATCCATTTTCAGCAAACGAACCTCGCGTTCCAATTCTTCAACCCGCTTCACCTTCTCAACTTCGGCCTCAATGCGAATCTGATTTAAGCGACGGTTCCACTCCAGTTCCTTGCGAGCAATAAGACGGTCGACATCTGTCTCTTGTTTTTCAACGCCCCCTTCTTTCAAAACCCGCATGTCTTCCCGCAGCTCAGCTCGTTCTTGCCTCAACTCTGCAGCCGTCCGGCGCTCCTGTTCAAGCTGGTGGGTTACCGCTCGCAGATTTTTCACTTCCCCTCGGCCAATAAACCATCCCAAAACCCCCGAAATCGCTACTACACAGAGCAAAACCACAATCTCCATCAACAAAGTGACTAACTTCTTCTTTGGTCTTCTATTTTCCGATTCTTCCATGATTCGTGGGGACTCTAAGGGCTTTTTGTTCATCGAACTAATTCCCTCGGGCGAGACCCTAGGGGAAAGTTGACACCGAGTCCACCCCAAGACAAAGCATGACAACTCTCGTCTCGACTCCCCCTCTCCAATTTCTAGGCTCAACCAAGTTTCATCATGCGTCCTTACCTTGACCTCTTGCAGCACGTCCTCGATCACGGCGAATCCCGCACCGACCGGACGGGTACAGGCACCCTGTCCGTTTTTGGCCATCAAACACGCTACGATCTGCGAGAGGGGTTTCCCTGTGTCACGACTAAGAAGCTCCATCTCCGCTCCATCATTCACGAGCTTCTCTGGTTTCTCAAAGGAGACACCAACATCTCCTACCTCAAGGAAAACGGAGTCAAAATCTGGGACGAATGGGCCGACGAAAACGGCGACCTCGGCCCCGTCTATGGCCAACAATGGCGCTCTTGGCCGAAGCCCGACGGCAGCAAAGTCGATCAAGTCACCCGCTTAATTGATCAGCTCAAAAACAAC
This sequence comes from Roseibacillus sp., assembly GCA_051251855.1. Classification (GTDB taxonomy): domain Bacteria; phylum Verrucomicrobiota; class Verrucomicrobiia; order Verrucomicrobiales; family Akkermansiaceae; genus Roseibacillus. The sequence goes on along the minus strand of JBPOGI010000002.1, from coordinate 535,173 downwards.
CCTCACTCCCGGCGTCACCTCGTCTCCGCTTGGAACGTCGGTCTCGTCGACGAAATGGCCCTTCCTCCCTGCCATCTCCTCTTCCAGTTCTACGTCCACGATATCGGCAGCGAAAAACCGGGCCTGTCCTGCCAACTCTACCAACGTTCCGCAGACTTATTTTTAGGCGTTCCTTTCAATATAGCTTCCTACGCTCTGCTCACTCAAATGGTCGCTCAAGTTTGCGGCTACGAAGCGCGCGAATTCGTGCACACCTTTGGCGACCTCCACCTCTACTCAAATCATTTGGAGCAGGCCAAGTTACAGCTCTCCCGCGAGCCTCGTCCCCTGCCAACGATGGCCCTCAATCCTGCCGTCACCGACATTGACGCCTTCACTTTCGAGGACTTCACGCTCACCGACTACGATCCTCACCCTCACATCAAGGCTCCGGTAGCAGTCTAGAATCTGGCCGAAGTCACGCTCGCCACCAGCCAAGCCAAGGGTGGAGTAGCGACCAAGAGAATCCAGCAAAGGCCATTCGAGACCTGTTTCCCGAACTGTCCGCGCAAAGTCCCTCCCAACAAGACCATCACGCAAAGACTAAAGACGTAGGTAACAGCACCCACCACTGCTCCATAGAATAAAGCCATCACCGAGAGAGCCAGTGATTCCCCAAAGAGCTCCCTCGCGGCAGCGGCAATCCCGAAGACCACACAGACAGCCAAACACACGTTGTATTTGCGCGTCCCCGCCTTCGGCTTTCGTCCCTCTAACTCCGTCACAAAGAGGAGGCTCGCAACTCAGCCACAGCGCTCCAATTCAAAACTCAGAAATTTCGTGCTCAAAAGACACATTGTCGTCATGAATAGCCCATGCATTTGACCGCAATCGTCGCCCACGACCCCAACCGACTCATCGGTGCGGGCGGCGACCTCCCTTGGCATCTCCCCGCAGACCTCGCTTTCTTCAAAAAGACCACCAGCGGCCACCCCATCGTGATGGGTCGCAAGACCTTCGAGTCCATTGGACGCGCGCTACCAAAACGACAAAACATTGTCCTCACCCGCGATTCATCGTGGCAGGCCGATGGAGTCACCGTCATTCATGCCCCCCAAGAACTGCGCGATCTAGAAATCGAACAGCCCGACCCCGTTTACATCATCGGTGGCGCCGAAATCTACCTTCAGTTTCTCCCTCTTCTCGATGAACTCCTCGTCACCAAAGTGAAAACTGCTTACGAAGGCGACACCTACTTTCCCGAATACGAACATCTCTTCCAACAATCGGAGGTTCTACTCGAAGAAAACGACTTCTCAGTGATTCGCTACGAATCAATAAGCTCGAAAGCGTAACCTCGCATCGAATCCAAAGGCGGCAAGGTGAGCACGCCGCCTTCAACGACCCGCACTTCTTCACTCGAGAAGACATCGCGATAGACGCCCTCCTGCAATCTTGGCAACGCGAAGGACTCAACCTTCACCTTACCCCCACGACTCAAAACCACAACGGCCGCATCACCAATCGTCCAAGCCAAAACTTCTTTGGTTGACCAAAAGGCCCGCGTCTCCTCTCCAAAATGGCGGCGAAAGAACGCTATCCCCTCCCCCAAACCTTCACGGTCAAAGGCATGTTCTTCGCCCACAAGCTTCTTTGCCTTCACCTGATCCACGAAAACATACGGAATCCCCTGACCCACCCCAAACAAAGCGACATATCCAATCTGCCAACCATCATCAGGAACACGATACCTCGCATCATCAATTCCCTCACCACGCTTGGCTTCCCCACGATCCAAATCGTGATTTCTCAAAAGTCTCACCGAAGCCGAAGGAGGCAACTCTCGCCCAATTTCACCCTCCTCCAACAAGTCACTCATCGGCCCCTCTCCCCTCAGGCAGGCCGCTACTTGGGCCAACTGCGGAAAATCAAAGAACGCCATCTCGGGCAACTCTTCTAGGTAAGGCTCGAACACCGGCAAAGAACATTCCGCTATCTCACCCACCACCAGCCCGGGCTCCTCCACTTCCGCGAAAATCGCCTTCAAATCCTCCGGCGGAATATGCCGCGCCGAGTCCACCCGAAAGCCACCCACCCCACAGCTCTGCAAATCTAACAAATGCGCGGTCAACTTCTTCCGCACCGACTCCGACTCCGTTTTCAGATCAGGCAAAGCCCCAAACAGCCAACGGTTGCGCACCTGCCTCTCATCACTCCAATCATGAATCGGAGCAAAGGGATGAAAATCTTCCTTCGAAAAATCAGCAAAGTCTGCCTCCACCAAGCGCCCGCGCGTCACCGTCACATGGGGAGAACCCGCCATATGATTCAACACCACATCCACCACCAAGGTAATACCATGCTCCCGCGCCTTCGCAGCCAATGCGACCAACTCCTCACGACTTCCAAGCGGACCCTCAATCTCACGAAAATCCAGCGGCTGATACTTCCCCCACCAGCGCCCATTCTCCACGCTCTTTTGCACCGGCGAAACATGAACGTGCGAATAGCCCACCGCCTCCAACTCTGGAAGCACCTCCGAGATTTCGGCAAAACTCCAGTCAAAGAGCTGAGCAATAACTGGCGGCTGAGCAAGCACCCTCCCAAAGAGCACCAAATGAACTCCCAAAGCGAGCAACAAGACAACCCTCACTCGCTTCACCACTACGATTCCGAATTAAGAACATCCAGCCGCAAACTGCGGATCGCAATATCACTGCGCACATCCACCTTCTGCGTCCTATCAAGAGCCTCCGACTCCAGCCCCGCATCGAGCGCCGCATCCAACTGACTTCCATTCGCAATGCGCAAGCGGTCAAAAACCAAATAAGGCGCAATCCACTCCGACGCCAGCGCTTCTCCTGTCGTCGATTCCCCTTCAAAAAGCTCCGTCAACCCCGTTCGATAATCATAACGCAAGGTCACAATGGTCGCCCCCGACAGGTCGGGACACGCATTCTGCGCCTGCCATCCCGCGGGATGAAGCCCCCAACTAATCCCCTGACCATTCGGATCCCCCACAAAAATACGCTCCTCATCTCCGGTATAAAGACTCACCCCCGCCCATCCAGGGGTATGCATTGCCGACTCCGAAGTCTCCGCCTCGATTGTCAAAAGCAACACGTGGCTCAACTCGTTCAACACTGGCGGGATAGAAACATAAGCCGCCTTTCGATAAGCGCCCGCAGTATCAAAAATCTGATTCTCAATCGTTGCGTTCCCCACGGTTACCTTCCAACGACCATCACCCAAATCAGGCCGCTTCCCATCTAACTCCGTCCCATCCGGCTCATCAAAATCATCTGCAAAAATGGTCACCCTTCCCGCAAAGTCAGAAGCAAAATCACGAGGCGGCACCGAAAGCGCCAGTGCTGAATCCCTCCAAGCCAGACTTTGCCCAATATCGAACGTCTGAAAATCACTCGAGCCATCCTTGGGACGAAGACGAACCTTCCCGCTAATGACATGAACCTCATCTTCCCGGCCCGCTACAATTCCAAACTCCGTCCCCATATCGACGACCTCCAAGGTCTCGGTCGTACAAGTAAAACCTTCAGCCCCCTCCGGCACCTTAAAGAAGCCTCGCCCTTTCTTCATATGAAGCGCGTTCTCCCCCCGCATCTCCAACAACGCAGGCCCCTCAATCAACGCTGAAACCCCCGTGGGAAAAATCAACGAAACCGCACCACGATCCAACTTCAAAGTCGACCCCGCAAACAGGGTCTCCTTCTCCGTCGAACCATTGCCATGAGTAATCACGCCACGCGATTCGGGGCCATATTCCACCAAAGTGGACTCCCCCTCATCTGGCCTCATCAAAAACACTACCAACACTCCCAACAACACCAGCGCCGCTGCAATCATCGCGAACCGCTTCCAGTCCCATCCCGATGACTCGGAGAATTCGCCCACAACCACCTTCTCTTCCCCTCCTTCATAACGCTCACAAAGCGAATGATGCAAACGGCTATACTCCAAATAAATTTTCCGCCACTTCTTATCCGAACGAAGCAACTCTTGCGCTTCCTTCACCTCGGCTTCACTGCAGCTCCCATCGAAGAGAGACTGCAACAACTCTTCGTTTTTCAATTCTTGCTTCACTGTTGCACAGGGGTCTCAAGTTGTCGCTCGATACAACGACGAAGATTGGCCCGAATTTTAAAGAGACGAGCTTTCAGCGTGCCAGGACTGCGATTCAGATCTTTCGCGTAGTTGTCCAGCCCCACATTCTCCGCATAGCGTTTTTGCAGAAGCTCCAAGTCATGAGGCCGCAACTTCGTCACGCACTGTGACAAGGCTCGGTGCGCCCGATCCAAACTCTCATCGTCTTCATCAAACTCTTCCGCAAACCGTTCCGCCAAATCCTCATCAAAAACCAGCCATGAATCCTTCTTCAGCTTTCTTCGCTGCGTAAAAACCATATTCCGCGCCACCGTGAACGACCAGGCCTTGAAATTCGTTCCCAGTTCAAAGGTCTCCCGCTTACGCCACAAAATGATATTCGCCTGCTGCAGAATATCGGTCGCCCCCGAGAATCCCGGCATCAACGAACGGATATACGCCAACAGCGGCCCCTGATGGGCGGTCAAGAGCGCTACAAACTCCTGTTCATCTTCGTCGGCCTCCTCCATATCTATCAATGCCCAAAATGAGGCAAAGGTTTAGCCAAACAACCAAAAAATGGCCCCAGCCGAACTCTGTCCGTGAGTTTTTCCCGTCCGCAGCAGTAGTATCTTGAAGATGTCAAAAACCTCGTCAGCAGCCGAATCCCCCGATCACTACGAGGAGTTCGTCAGGGTCTTCACCACCCACGAGCCCGACCTCCGGCGCTTCATTCGCTCCCTCCTTCCCACCCAAACCGACGCCGACGACGTTCTCCAACAAACCGCTCTCGTTGTTTGGCGAAAATTCGACCAATACGACCCCGAGACCCACTTCATGAAATGGGCCTGCGTCATTGCCCGCTTCGAAGCCCTCGCTTACCGCCGAAAAATCGCCCGCGATCGCCTCGTCTTTCGCGAAGACATCCTCGACCTTATGGCCGCCGAAGGCATGAACGAAATCGATGAACGCAGCGCCGAACATCGCGCCCTCGAAGTCTGCCTCCGCACCATGACCGAACAACAACGCAAGTTCCTCACCATGGCCTACACGTCCGGAATCAAGGTCAAGGAAATGGCCGAAGAATCCGGCTCCACCGCCGCCGCTTTTTACATGCGCCTCAAGCGCCTTCGCGCCCAACTCCAAAAGTGCGTGGAAAAGAAAATTCTCAGCCCCGAAGAAACAGCATGAAGACACCCCGCTGGAACTCCCTTTCCCCCAAAGCTCAAGATCATATCAATCAGTATCTCGACGGAACCATCTCCGCCGAAGACTTTGAGTGGCTTCAAAACGAGATGGCCACTTCCCCCGAGCTACGCAGGGTGATGCGCCAAACTCTCTCCCTCGACCAATTCCTCAATGAGCACGTTGATAACGAAGCCCAACACGCCTCTCTCGAAGTCTTCTCTCCATGGCTCGACAAAGAAGAAAAACCCACCTCCGTCTCCCCCTCATTCTCTTTTTCTGAAATCTGGCCCATCGCATTGGCCGCCTGTCTCGCGTTCGGTCTCGGCATTTTCCTCATGAACTCCCAGCCGAGTTCGCCAAGCCAAGATCCTTCCTATCACTCCGGTCATTCTCCAGACGAAAGAAACATCGCCAACGGATTCGCCGTTATCGAGAGCTTGTTCGAAGCCCAATGGACCAACCGCCAGACACCCCTCGAAGAAGGCGACTCCCTCGGTGCTGAAACCATCGAACTTCAATCGGGCATCGCTCAGATTCAGTTCTACTCCGGCGCCACCATGACCCTCGAAGGCCCCGCCCGCATCTCGCTGAAGTCCGCTTGGGAGGCCTACTGCGAATCGGGGGCCGTCCGAATGCGCGTTCCTCCCGCAGCCCGCGGCTTCCGACTCAATGCTCCCGACACCCAAATCATCGACCTCGGCACCGAATTCGGCCTCAAGGTGACCGATGGCCAAGGCCAGGTAGAAGTCTTTGATGGCGAGATCGCCCTTTCCCATAGCGGCGGACCTGAGCAAATCCTCGAACAAGGAGATGCCATGACCCTCGCCAAGCAAGGCCCCACCAGCATGATCACCAGCGGTTCCGTAAAATATCCCGATGCCGAACGCTTTGGCGAACTCGTCGCCCAGCAGGAGCTCGCCGACTTTGGAAAATGGAAAAAGGAGCGTAACGCCTTGGCCGCCGATGACCGAGTCGCCGCCTATTTCACTTTTGAAAAAGAAAACGCGGTCGGCCTCTTCCCAAACCTTCGCAATCCCAATGACCACAATCTCGATGCCGCCCCCATCCTCGCTAAGAAAGTCGCCGGACGCTGGCCCCACTTGAAACCGGCCCTCGAGTTCCGCCGCCCTGGCGCCCGAGTCCGAGTGAGTATCGACGACGAGTTCGAAGGCTTCACCTTCATGACCTGGGCCCGCCTCGACAGCCTCGACCGCCGCTACAATGCCCTCTTCATGTCCGACGGCTACGAAACCGGCGAACCGCATTGGCAGATCCGAGAGGACGGCAAGATGATGCTCTCAGTCATGGTCGATGACTCCCGAGCCAGCATCTACAAGATCGACCCCTCAGGTTATCACTACGTCTATTTTTCTCCCTCGATGTGGAAGCAAAAGATGAGTGGCGAATGGGTCCATCTGGCCTCGGTATACAATCGAGAAAAAGGATATGTCGCTCACTTCGTCAACGGCGAGCGCATTTCCTGGGAGACCATCTCCCCTGACTTCAAGGCCCCCTTCTTAAAAATTGGAAACGCCGAAATCGGCAACTGGGGCCAACCCAATCTCGAAGACTCCAACTATGCTATCCGCAGCATCAATGGAAGCATCGACGAAATGACCATCTTCAATACCGCCCTCGGTGCCAAGGAAGTCTATCAGCTTTCCCGCAAAACAAGGGCTCTCACCAAGTAATCTCCTTGGGGTCAGAGACTTCCTCCCCCTTTCATTTCCTTGCAGAAGCAGCTCGGTGCAAGAGCGCCCTTTACCAAAAGGCGAAAAGCGTCACAATCGTCGTTCTAGAGACTCTATGAATCCCCAAGCTCTTCTACTTCTTCTCACCACTTCCCTTTGCGCCCTGCAGAACGACTGGGAAAACGAATCCCTTTTCGAGCGCAACAAGCTCCCCGCCCGCGTTGCCTCCTATTCCTTTCTCACCGCCGAAGACGCCCTCGAAGGCGATCGCGAAAAGTCGCGCATGAGCTCCCTCAACGGCGAATGGCAGTTTCACTACTCCCCCACCGTCGCGGCGCGCCCGCGCGAATTTGCTGCTGTTGATTTCTCAGGTGGCGAAGGATGGGGCCCCACCCCCGTTCCTTCGAATTGGGAACTGCAGGGACATGGCCAGCCCATTTACACCAACATCATCTACCCCTTCACCCCCGGCATCGAGGACCCCGAACTCAAATACGACTGGCGCGGCCCCCAACCACCCCGTCCACCTAAGATTCATCGCGACAATCCCGTCGGCACCTACTACCGCGATTTCGAAGTGCCCGAAGAGTGGAAAGACGACTCCCTCATTCTCCACTTTGGCGGCGTCTCCTCCGCCTTCTACCTCTACCTCAATGGCCGCGAAATCGCCTACAGCCAAGGCAGTCGCCTTGCCGCCGAATTCGACATCACTGAGCACGTCAAAACCGGCGTCAACCGCCTCTCCGTTCAAGTCTTTCGTTGGAGCGATGGCAGCTATCTCGAAGACCAAGACATGTGGCGCCTCAGCGGCATCCACCGCGAAGTCCTCCTCCTCGCTCAACCTAAAGTCTCTCTCAACGACTTCTTCGTGCGCACCAAATTCGATGACCAACTCGAAAACGCTCGCCTCGAAATCCGCCCCGAACTCTGGACTCCCGACGACAACCCCGAACTCGAAGGTCTCACCCTGAGCGCACAACTCTTCGACGCCGAACTACAACCCCTCCTCACCAAAGAGCCCTCCCTCGAACTCGCGACAATCTACCACGAACGCTGGCCCCAACGCGACATCACCAAATTTGCCCTCCTCGAAGCCGACCTCACCTCTCCCCGCAAGTGGTCCGCGGAAGATCCCTACCTCTACACTCTCGTCCTCTCCGTAAAAAATGCCGAAGGCGAAATCATCGAAGCCCGTCGCCAAACCGTCGGCTTCCGCACCGTCGCCTTCAGCGAAAAAAACGAACTCCTCATCAACGGCCAAGTCACCAAAATCAAAGGCGTCAACCGCCACGACCATCACCCCGTTACCGGCAAGGCTCTCACCCGCGAAGACATGGAAGCCGACATCAAATTGATGAAGCGCTTCAACTTCAATGCCGTTCGCACCTCTCACTATCCCAACGACCCCTACTTCCTCCACCTTTGCGACCAACACGGCCTCTACGTGATGGATGAAGCCAACGTCGAGTGCCACCACCTCGGCAGCTACATTCCCCAACAACCCTCGTGGGCTGCCCCCATTCTTTCCCGCATCATGCGCATGGTCGAGCGCGACAAAAACCACCCCTCCATCATCTCCTGGTCCATGGGTAACGAGGCCGGCTCCGGCCCCGCCTTTGCCGCCGCCGCGGCCTGGATTCGCGACTTCGATCCCAGCCGTTTCATCCACTACGAAGGCGCCCAAGGCGACCCCACCGACCCCCATTATCAAGAAGGCATGGCCAACAAAATCCCAGGTTCCCCCGCCATGGCCAACCCCGACGACCCCGATTACGTCGACGTCATCAGCCGCATGTATCCCCGCTTGGACCAGGTCATCAACATGTCGGAAAGCCCCCACATCGACCGCCCTATCATCCTCTGCGAATACCTCCACGCCATGGGCAACTCCATTGGCACCCTCGGTGACTTTTGGGATGAAATCAACGCCCGCCCCAACGTCATCGGCGGCTACATCTGGGACATGGTCGACCAAGGCCTCGAAAAAGAACATACCGATGGCACCAAATTCTTCGCCTACGGAGGCGACTACGGCGACATCCCCAACGACAAGAACTTCTGCTTCAATGGCGTCTTCTCCTCCGACCGCCAACCCAACCCCCACGCCTGGGAATGCAAATACGTTTTCCAACCCGCCCATTTCCAGTTAGAGGACCTCGCCAAAGGCACAGTTCAAGCCAGCAATCACCTTGGCTTCACCGACCTCAATCAATACGAACTCCGCTGGACCCTCTCCAAAGACGGCGAAGAACTCCAAGCCGGCATCCTCGGCAACTTCTCCGTCCCCCCAGGTGAATCCGCCACCCTCACCATCCCCTTCGAGAAAGTCGCCTTCGACCGCAACCACGACTACTGGCTCTTCCTCAGCCTGCACGAGAAAGAGCAACGCTTCTGGTGCCAAATCGGCCACCAAGTCGCTCACGAACAAATCGCCCTCAGCCAAAAGGCCACCCCCGCTCCCTACCGCTCCACCGCTCAAAAAACCTTTACCGTCACCAATAACGAAGACGAAGAAGCGCTCAAAGTCAGCACCGGCGACCACGCCATCACCGTTTCCACCAAAAACGGCCACCTCATCTCGCTCAAACACGGGCGCACCGAAGTGCTCGCCGCCCCCATGCGTCCCAACTTCTGGCGTCCGCTCACCGACAACGATGGCCGCGGAAAACGTCAAGCGACCTGGAAGCTTAAAGTCTGGCAGACGCTCCTCGAGAACATTGAAACCAAGTCGGTCGAGGTCTCTCGCAACGAAAAATCCTTCACCGAAATCCTCGTCGATCAGAAACTCGACAACCGCATCAAGCTACAGACCACCTACACCCTCTTTAGCGACGGCACCCTCCAAACTTCGCTCAATCTCCAAGCTGATCCCAGCCTCCCCGAGCTTCTCCGCTTCGGCATGACCTTGGGCGTCTCCTCCGACCTCCAGCAAACCACCTTCTACGGGGCTGGACCTTGGGAGAACTATTCCGACCGCAAGCGCAGCACCTTCGTCGATTCTTTCTCTCTCCTAACAGACGGACTCTTCCACAGCTACGCCATGCCGCAGGAAAACGGCAATCGCACCGACACCCGCTCTCTCAAGCTCACTGCCGAAGACGGAACTGGCCTCACCATCAGCGCCCACCCCGGCTTCGAGTTCTCGCTTTGGCCCCACTCCGCTCAAAACATCGCTGAAGCCCAACACCCCTACGACCTCGTTGAACAAGGCTTCTACACTCTCAATCTCGACTACGCCCAGGCCGGCGTCGGTGGCACCATGGTATCCAGCCTCCCACCCTACGAAATTCCCGCTGGTGACTATCAATTCAATTTCCTTATTCAGCCGGCAAAATAGCTTCCCCTTTTCCCCAAAGAATTTCTCTTTAAAGCCGATAGTATTTCCGAGGAATGGCAGTAATCTTTTAGATGCGCAGTCCCTCTCAATTTCTCCCGTGGATCGCCTTGGCGTTCAGCGTTGGAACGTCTTCCATTTGCGGAGAGCCCATTGACTTCGAGAGCCAGATTGAGCCCATTTTCGAGGAAAACTGCAGCGATTGTCACGGTGAGGATAAAGTGAAGTCCGGTTTCCGGGTCGATCAGCGCCCCGTCATGCTCAAAGGAGGCGACTCTGGACTCAAAGGCATCGTCCCCGGCCATCCTGACAAAAGCTTCCTCATGGAGGTCATTCAAGAGCCCAAGGATCCGGACTATCAAATGCCCCCCAAAGGCGACCCCCTGAGTGCCGAACAAGTCGCCCTCATCAAACAATGGATCGAAGAAGGGGCCGATTGGCCTGGGCAGATGGATGCCACTCTCGATGACGGCTCCGACCACTGGTCGTTCCAACCCGTCGTGCGCCCCTCAGTGCCCGATGGTTTCTCTAACACTTCCCAAGCCGTCGACGCCTTCCTCAATCGCAAGCTCGCCGAAAAGGGACTCTTCCCCAACGAACCCGCCGCACCCGAGGCCCTCCTCCGCCGTCTCGCCATCACTCTCACCGGACTCCCGCCCACCTTTGAGGAAATCGAATCCTTCCAGGAACACTTCGCCTCCAATCCCGACGCAGCCTATTCCCAAGCCGTCGAGCGCCTTCTCGCTTCCAATCATTTCGGCGAGCGCTGGGCCCAACACTGGCTCGATGTCATTCGCTGGGCCGAGACCAATGGCTCCGAAGCCAACCTCTATCGCAAAAACGCTTTCGTCTACCGCGACTACCTCATTCGCTCCTTCAACGAAGACAAACCTTACAACCGATTCGTCACCGAACAACTCGCTGGTGACCAACTCGGCGTCGGCGAAGCCACCGGATTCCTCGTCGCCGGACCCCACGTCCCTGCCGCCACCGTCGGCCAACAACCCGAGGCCAAGCGCCAAGCCCGCGCCGACCGCCTCGACGAGATGATCAACACCTTGGGGGCCTCCGTTCTCGGCGTCACGGTCAGCTGCGCTCGGTGCCACAATCACAAATTCGACCCCATCACCATTCAGGACTATTACTCGCTCTCCGCCATCTTGCAGGGAGTCGAATTCGGAGGCCGTTACCCCGAATTCAATGAGGACCATCCCAAGCAAGTCCGCGCCAAGGAAATCCGTTCGAAAATCTGGCCTCTGCGACGTCAATTGGCTGAGGAAGCCCAAGTCTGGGAAGAAAACCGAGGCGGATTCACGGAATTGAGATTCCCCGTCACCAAAACCGACCGCATCCGAGTCCAATTCCAAGCCAAGAACGTCTTCATCGACGAAATCGAAATCTTCGGGCCCAACAATCCTTCCAAAAACCTCGCCCTCGCCTTGCACGGCACCCAACTCGTCACCGACCCTTTGATGGTCAAGCCAAACGGCGAAGTCGAAAAGGCCAACGACGGCAAATACGGCACCAACATTTGGAAAGGAACCTCTCACCCCGAGACCCAAGAGAAACCTTGGGTAGAAATCCGCTTCCCCGAGCCCGTTGAAATCAATCGCTACAACTTCAGCAGCAATCGCGAATACTACTTCGAGACCGACTACCTCGAGAAAAAGAACACGGGCTACTTCCCCGCCATCACCATCCTCGTCCCCCAAGAAAACGACACTTGGAGTGAAATCGCCAGCAGCCAAGACGCGCGACGTCGCCTCAATCAAAATCAAAACCTGAAAAAAGCCTCGAACGAACTGCAGCAACTTCTCACGCAACTCGAGGAAGAAGGACCCCAGCACAGCTTCATCGCCCAGTTCATCAAACCGGTCGTCACCAAGGTCCTCCTTCGCGGCAGCCCTGAAACCCCACGCGACATCGTCCCTCCGGCGGGCTTCGAAGTCCTCAAGGGAGAACTCGGCATGGACAACGACACTCCCGAATCCGAACGTCGCCTCCTCTATGCGCAATGGCTTGTTCGACCCGAACACCCTCTCACCTCCCGTGTGATGGTCAACCGCGTTTGGCATCACATCTTCGGCTCAGGCATCGTCCCCACCGGAAGCGACTTCGGCCTCGCTGGCGCTCCCCCTTCTCACCCCGAACTCCTTGACTGGTTGGCTGCGGAATTCATCGAACCCACCAACGAAGACGCTCAAGCGTGGTCCATCAAAGACCTCATCCGCATGCTCGTCCACACCCAAGCCTTCCGACGCAGTAGCACCCCCGAATCGGTCGCCATGACCAAAGACGCCGGAGCCTATTTCCTTTGGCGCTTTCCTCCCCGCCGCGTGGAGGCCGAAGTCATTCGCGATAGCATTCTTAAAGCCTCCGCCAAACTCGATGAAACCATCGGAGGCCGCAGCTTCCGGATTCACAACGTCAAGAAGACCTACTCCCAATGGGAAGTCGTCGATAACTACGGCCCCCAAACCTGGCGTCGCATGCTCTACCAAGAGCGCATGCGCCGCGTAGACGACCAAATTTTCACCGCCTTCGACTTTCCCGACTGCGGCCAAGTTCGCGACAAGCGCCCGGTATCGACCACCCCGCTGCAAGCGCTCAACTTGATGAACAGTCCCTTCGTCATTGACCAGTCCCAACACCTCGCCGACCGCGCCATCGCCGAAGCAGGTGACGACAAAGAAGCGCAAGTCAAACGCGCCTTTGAACTTCTCCTAGCCCGCGCTCCAACCGCCGATGAACTCGAAGTCACCAAGGACCTCGAACTCCTCATCGTCTGCCGCAGCCTCATCAATTCTAACGAGTTTGCCTTCCTGCCATGAAAACACTCCCGATTCTCTTCGCTCTCATCGTCGCGCTTCCTCTTTTTGCCGAGAAGAAGCCCAACATTCTCTTCATCGCCATCGACGACCTCCGCCCCGAGCTCGGTTGCTACGGTTCTCCTGTTGCCCAGTCCCCCCATCTCGACAAGCTGGCCAGCCAAGGCCGCCTCTTTGAACGCGCTTACTGCCAACAGGCCATCTGCCATCCCTCGCGCACCAGCCTGCTCTCCGGCACACGCCCCGACACCAACGGCATCACCCACAACTTCGTCAAGTTCCGGGATCTCAACCCCGACATGCTGACCATCCCACAGCACTTTCAAGACAATGGTTACGAAACCGTCTTCACTGGAAAAATCTTCCACCAAGGAACCGATCCTGACGAAGCCGGCGCATGGACTCGCTCCGCTCCCTTCAAGAAACTCGGCCTCCCCAAACCCAAAGGATTCGCGCTGCCCGAAAACCTCAAGCTCAGGAACCAGCAGTTCAAGGAGATGTTTGAGAAGTATGGCGAAGCCGCCAAGCGAGGCCTCTCCAGCGGTCCCGCCTACGAATGCGCCGACGTCGAAGACCATGTCTACGGCGATGGCTACAACACCCTCGGCGCGATTGCCGCTCTCAAAGACATCGTCGCCGAGGACGAAAAACCCTTCTTCCTCGCCCTCGGTTTCAAGAAGCCTCATCTCAACTTCGTGGCCCCTAAAAAGTATTGGGACCTCTATGATCGCGACAGCCTTCCCCTCTCAACCCAATCAACTCCTCCCCAAGGCGGAGCCACCATGGGACTGCACGCCTCCTTCGAACTTCGCACCCGCCAGGGTATTCCCAAGGAAGGCGACTTCGACGAAGACCTCAGCAAAACCCTTCTCCATGCCTACCTCGCTTGCGTCAGCTACGTCGATGCTCAGGTGGGCTTAATGCTGGCTGCTCTCGAAGAGTCCGGGGCCGCCGACAACACCATCGTCATCGTTTGGGGAGACCATGGTTGGCACTTAGGCGAGATGGGCATTTGGGGCAAAGCCACCAACTACGAAATCTCAACCCGCGTTCCCTTCATCATCAGAACGCCTGCCATGAAAGAACCCGGAGTCAGCTCCGGCGCTACCGTAGAGCTTCTCGACATCTTCCCCACCCTCTGCGATTTGACCCAAACCTCGACTCCCGATCACCTCGAAGGTCGTAGCCTCACTCCTCTGTTAGAGGACCCCGCCGCGAAGTGGAATCATCCCGCCGTCTCCCAATTCCCCAACCCCGCTTTGCGCGAGTGGGCCGCCAATCCCCTCTCGGACGAGATGCGCGAAACCTTCTTCGGTCCTCTTATTAAAGAAGTGGAAGACGGCATCATTGCTCAGATGGGCGACAAGTGGGACCGCGACCTCTTTGAGAATCACCTGATGGGTTACACCCTTCGCACTCCTCGTTACCGTCTCGTGGAATGGCGCGACCACCGCGACAAGGCCGCGCCCCCGATTTTCGCCGAACTCTTCGACCATCAAAGCGACCCCACCGAAACAAAGAACGTGGTCGCCGAGAATCCCGATGTAGCCGCCAGACTTTCCAAACGCCTCACCGAAATCATCGCACCATGAACGAATCCGAAAACATCTCCCCGCAAGGACGCCAACTCCTGAACCGGCGGAACTTCATGCGCAACTCGGGCCTGACCTTGGGTGGCTTGGGACTCGCTCAACTCCTCGCCGCCGAGAAAGACGTGCTCAATTTCACCGGCAAACCTCCGGTGCGACCCGCCATCGATCCCGATCAACCCTACGCGCCTCGACCTTCCCACTTTGAACCTAAAGCCAAGCGCGTCCTCATCGTCTACTGCCCCGGTGCCGTCAGTCATGTCGACACCTGGGACTACAAACCAGCTCTCTACAAATACCACGGCCAAAAGCCTCCCGGCATTCCCGAAGTCACCTTCGAAGGCCCCACCGGCAACATCGCCAAGCCTTTCTGGGACTTCAAGCCACGTGGTCAGTCGGGCAAGATGACCTCTGAGCTTCTTCCTCATCTCGGCAAGCATGTCGACGACTTCTGCTTCATCCACTCCCTCACCACCCAGACCAGCGCCCACCCCCAAGGCGAGAACTTTTTCAACACCGGCTTCACCATGGAAGGCTTCCCCTCCTTTGGCTCCTGGGCCACCTATGCGCTCGGTTCTCTCAACTCCGACCTTCCCGCTTTTGTCGCCATCAACGACCCGCGTGGTCTGGCGCGCTCGGGTAAGAACAACTTCGGCAACGGCTTCCTCCCCGCTTCCTTCCAAGGAACCGATTTCAACGCCAAGAACCCTCCCGCCAACCTCGCGCGCCCTCTTTCCATGACCCACGCTGACGACAAGGCCACCGCCGAAGTCCTCAAGCGTCTCAACAGCAATCACCTCGAACTCTACCCCGGCGACAACGACCTCGCCGCCCGCATTGCGAGCTACGAACTCGCCGGCAAGATGCAAACCTCCGTCCCCGAAATGATGGAACTCGAGAGTGAACCCGCCTCCGTGCACGCCGCCTACGGAACCGACAGCGGCACCACCCTCAAGCGCGAATACGCCAAAAACTGCATCCTCGCACGCCGCCTGTTAGAAAAAGGAGTGCGCGTGGTCCAACTCTTCAACGGCTCCGACCCCTCGGGAGGAAACGGTATCACCAACTGGGACTCTCACTCCGAAATCGAGAAGACCCACGCCATGCAGGCCGAAATCATGGACCAACCCACCGCCGCCCTCATCGCCGACCTCAAGCAGCGTGGCCTGATGGAAGACACCCTCGTAGTCTGGTGCACCGAATTCGGCCGCATGCCTTTCCTACAGGGCAATGGCACCGGCCGCGACCACAACCCCGACTCCTTCACCTGCTTCCTCGCGGGAGCCGGCGTCAAGAAGGGCTTCAGCTTTGGAGAAAGCGACGAATTTGGCTTCAAAGCCGCCGTGGAACCGAAGGAAATCTACGATTTCAACGCCACCATCCTCCACCTCATGGGTCTCGACCACGAGCGCCTCAGCTACTACCACAACGGCCTCGAACGCCGCCTCACCAACGTCCACGGACACGTCATTAAGGAAATGCTCGCCTAAGCCTAGGAGCGTCCACTGGGAGCGCCGGTCTGCGACCGGGTTCCCCCGACACAGTCGGGGCCCCACCGTTCCGGTTGTTCAACCTCGAAGCTTTTGTTCGGGCAGTGGGGCCGGTCAAAGACCAGCGCTCCCAGTATCCCTTGTTAACCTTTCACCCTTTAAAGACATTTGCCGCTATCTCATGAGATTCCTCCTCCCTCTCTTCTCCTTAACCTCCTTCGCTCTCGCCCAGATGAAAGAGGCTCCCTCCTTCGAGCCCAACACCTCCCTCCCCTACCTCCAACAGCAAGGCGTCACCAGCTACTGCATCAATAGTAGTTCAGGCCCCTCTCTCCGCGTGGCCGTCGGCACCGACCACGACTGGCCCTTTCTCACCTTCGCACCCGAAGACGGTTTTGACTTTTCCGAACACGGCCAACTCACCATCCCCATCACCAACTCCGGCCACCACCCGGCCCGTATCTATTGCGTCTTGGAAAGCCAACTCCCCGGAAAACCCAACAGCCTCATCAAGCGTCAGTTTCAAGTCGACCTCGCGATTGGCCAATCCAGCACCATCACCGTTCCCTTCGTCGAGCACACCTTACCTTCAGAACTATCCGCCAAGGATTTCGCAGGCATGATGGGCATCCCCTTCTTCGACCCCCATTCGCTTCATCTCAAGCACATCTCTCACCTCAAGTTTTTCCTCCAAGGATCCAAAGTCCCCCGCGCCTTTCTGATCGGCCCCATGACCCTTGCCGGGCAACCGCAAACAGTAGCTGAACCTCAAGGAGAAGTCTTTCCCTTGCTTGACCAGTTCGGCCAATTCAAGCACCGCGACTGGCCCGGAAAAACCCTCTCTTTAAAGCAAATGCAGGTGCAAGCCCTCCAGGAAGCCATGGACCTCGCCACCATTTCCCCTCCTACCTCGTGGAATCAATACGGCGGTCACCAAGAAGGCCTTCAACACGAAGCCACCGGTTTCTTCCGCGTTGCCAACCATCTAGACAAGTGGACCCTCATTGACCCCGAAGGCAAACCCTTCTTCTCCCTCGGCATCGATAACGTCGGCTTCTCACCAGGCACCATCATCACCGAACGCGAAAAATGGTTCGAGCAACTTCCCCCGTACGACTCCAAACACGATCCTTTCTACTCCAGTTGGACCCCCAACCTTCCCAGCTACCACTTCTACAACAAAAACTGCCGCGTCTTCCAATTTCAACGCTACAACATCATGCGAAAGTATGGCGAGGATTGGGAACGCAAGTTTCTCGACACTTCCGCGCGACGCCTTCCGAATTGGGGCATCAACACCCTCGGCTGCTGGTCCAACCCCAAGCTCTTTCCTTTGCGAAAAACTCCCTACGTCGCCTTCTTAAAACCCGAAGGCCCCATCATCGAAGGCTCCTCAGGCTATTGGGGCCCCTTCCTCGACGTCTTTCATCCTGACTTCGAAGCCAGCCTCGAACGCCTTCTTCTTCGCGAAACGAAAATGGGCCGCCCCAAAGACCCGTGGCTGATTGGCTACTTTGTCGACAACGAGCTCTCCTGGGGAGACACCACCGAACTCGCCCTCGGCACTCTTAAGAGCCCAGCGACCCAAACCGCCAAGAAGGTCTTCCTCGCCGACCTTCAAAGGAAATACCCCGACATCGCCCACCTCAACACCGCTTGGCAAACCGACCATCCCTCGTGGGAAGCCCTGGCCGAAAGCACCACCCCACCCGCCATTGAACCTGCGCGCGTCGACTTGGAAACCTTTGTCGCAAAAATCGCCAACAAATACTTCCGCTCCATCGACGAAGCCCTCGACAAGCACGCTCCCAACCATCTCTACCTCGGGTGCCGCTTCATGAAGAACGCCGCCAATTATCAAGCCGTGCAAGCCTGCGCCCGTCGCTGTGACGTCGTTAGCTTCAATGCCTACGTTCGCTATCTTGGCGAAGCGCTCCCTACCTTCGACCTCGCAGGCAACAAGCCCATCATCATTGGCGAGTTTCACTTCGGTGCCCTCGACCGCGGTCTCCTCCACACCGGCCTCGTTCCGGTCGCGAACCAGACCGAACGCGCGCAAGCCTTCACCCAGTACGTCACCGACAGCCTCGCCCACCCCAACATTGTCGGGTGCCACTGGTTCCAATATTGCGACTCCCCCACCACCGGTCGTCAATGGGACGGCGAAAACTACCAAATCGGCTTCACCGATACCGCCGACACGCCCTATCCCGAGCTCATCGAGGCAAGCCGAAAAATAGGCGAAAGTCTCTACAGTCCTCATTAAACCAGCAGGGAACAGCGGCTCGCTGTGCCGTCATTCTTCACGGAGAATTCAGGGGCTTTTTCAGCTGGCCTTGAAAAAGTTCGTAGAAGAGTTCTCTCACTCTCTTTTGCCATCAAAAAGGCGGAAAAGTCGCCGATGAGAGCAGAAAAACGATTTTTTAGGAACTACCCCGTTACATTTTTCCACCTCGGGCAGTGTTACCCAAAGTGGAGGCCCATTTCTCTGCTGAAAACACTCAACCCATGAAAAAGAACAATCTCAGACCACTTGTCGTCCCAAGTTTATTCATCACGCTAGCTGCGCTCTCACAAACTGCCTCCGCAGTTGTTATTTTAGGGGGATCGACAGGCAATGCCGATTTCCAAGCCACGACCGCCTACCCCAACGGCGGCGGCAACACTGCTCCTTTTGATAACGTCGCTAATTGGGTAAATATCGGCGGGGGTGAAAACCCTACCAGCTTTGGTGCAGCAAACCAACTGAACCTCAGCCCTGACCCTGCACACGACCCCAAGCAAGGCGCCTTCCTCAGCGTCGGCAATGAAGCAGCAAACACCACTGGCTACACCATTGGAGCGGCTGGTGAGGTTTTCGACGCCTCCCTTTTTCTGGCAGCCACTGGTGGTGCCGCTGGTTATGGTGATGCCGATACCAATGCCCCCGGCAACGGCAACCTTGACGACGAGACCGTGACTATCTTCCTCTTCACCGCACCTGCCGCCGTTGATGGAACCACCGCCTTGGCCAATATCACCAGACTCGCCTCGGCCTCGTTCGACTTGGACCGTTTGGTAGCAGGCACCGAAACTGCCAACAGCCTCTACACCTCCACAGCGGGTGACATTGGCGAGACCATTTACTTCGGTATCGAACTTCTAAACCCTACCGGCAACAACCCCTTTCCCCGTATCGATTTGGTCACTCTTGAAGTGACTCCTATCCCCGAGCCAAGCTCAGTAGCTCTCCTCGGACTCGGACTTCTCGGTTTGACTCGCCGCCGTCGCTAGGCCTTCTCTCGACAAACTCAACTTTCCAAAGCCGACTCAGCCGGGTCGGCTTTTTTCTTGTTAACGCCAACCAAACTCTCATGAAAAAAACACTCCCGATCCTTATTGCCCTTCCTCTCACTCAAGTCTCCTTCGCCGATCTCATCTGGTCCGAGGATTTCGAAAAATTTGAGGTCGCCCAAGCTCTGGTGCAGCCTTCCGCAACGGCCAACCCCGAGGGCACTGACGCCCCCGCTGAACCAACTCAGCCAGTAGGTCCTTGGTCAGGTGCCGGCGCAGGTTCTTATAAAGTCCGCAATACCGGAACCCCCTTCGGAGCTGACAACAAGTGGCTCCAAATGCAGGGCTTTGGAGATGCCTGGACCTTTGTGAACAACAAACAGAAAGGTCTTCCGCTTGCCACTCTCTCATTCGACTTCTATGCCGAATCTGAAGGCTGCAAGGATGGCTGGGTCCGAGTCACCCTCAATGGCGACAAAGAAAACCTAGCCTACGTAGACATCAACCAGAACGGTAATCTCATCCTTGGACAAGCTCTCGCCAAGGACACCGCACTTCACTTCGATATTGTGGTCAACATGACTGATGCGACGGTGGAATATAGCGACACCTCCCTCGATAGCAAAGCAGTCGACGTCTGGGTCAATGGGGTCCGCCTCATTCAGTCTCTCGCAACTTCGGAGGGAAGCACTCTTCTGGAAGGCTTCGGCATCTGGGTCAACAACGGCGGCACCGTCGATGCTCCCGTTGATAGCTTCAACGCGGACAACTTCGCCTTAAGAGACGAGGCCTTCGTCGCAACTGCTGATGAAAAACACTAGTAGGGAAAATTTCTAAAAGCGCTGGCGGCTCGAATCTCAATCGGGATTCACCGCCAGCCTGAGAAAATTTGCGTTCGAGACCGTCGGCAAGGTGTAAGCGAGTGAAACTCCCGGAATCAGGGTGACATCGCCAATGGCAACGGGATTCCAACCTTGCAGGTCAGGAGACGTCTCCAGAAAAAAGTCAGGGCCATAACTCCCCACGTAGTTAGCGCCGATGGGCCAAAGGACACTCCTTGAGGCATCCAAGCAAGGGATCACAGTGAAAGAGTTCCCCGTCTCCCCCATGAAGTATTCGATACCATTCGGCACACTATCAGAGTCGTGGTCACCCGTGAAAGGTGCACCAGAAGCATTCTGATCCTGCCAGAGCTGATAGCCGGTGACGACGGGTTCGGACACTACCGTTAAGGTTCCTGAACCCGTAATCTGAGCAAGCTCAGTCCCGCTTCCAGGGTTACCCACCGCTTCATAGACCCCAGCCGCTTGCTGAACGCCACCAATGAACAACTTATCAATCGTGTCTGTGCCCGAGTAAGTCAGATTCAGCGTCGCTCCTGCGGCAATCGAGACGGCCGAAGCCTCGTCATTCGGATTCGCCTGCCCCAAAGTCAGTGAACCGCCATCCAAAGTGGTGTCCCCTGAGTAGCTACGCGCGCCGTTCACTTCAGCGTTCGAGGATCCTTCCTTCTTCAAGCCGCGGCTCTCGAAATACTCCGAGACCTCTCCCCCAATCTTGAGCACCGAATCCCCCTCTCCGGTGATGGTGAGGTCGTGATACATGATGACATCGAGATCGAGATTGAAGCAAAAGGTCCCACTCGCCGATTGGGTCGCTTCAACCGCCAAAGTCGGGGCGATGCCATCTAAGTCATTGGTGAAAATCACGGGCAATCCCGGAAGAGTGGCCTCGTGATTCACAGTCTCCGCGTAGTCACCGCTGAAGATCATCTTGTTGAGCATATACTCCATGCCCGTCTTGCGGCGGTAGTCGTTATTGGCGGTGTAGTCGGCATTGAAAACCGGAAACTCGAGAATGGCTCCCGCAAAAGAATCGGTGTTGAAGAGGAACCTCGCGGTTGTGGTTCCCGCTTCATACCAGTTTCTCGTCCCAGTGACGGGATCGACTGCAACATCGGCATTCCCAGACCAATCGTTATTAAGCCCGGGACGGAAGACGTGATGGTCAAAAATGTTAATGGGCTCCGTTTCCAAAGTATTAGCAAGAATCGCATACCGCGGCTTATCGAAGAAGGCCTCATGGTTCGTTAAGTCACGCTTCAGCTGCTCCACGAGAGCATCGTTCGCGGAGTTCCCTATCAAATCGCTGGTCTCGCCGGGGTCGATATCGACACTGCCATTCGTCGAACGGTAAAGCTCATAGAACTGGGGGGCGGCATTCACGTTGCGACTATTTTGCAGCTTATGATCTCCTCGAATCACCGCGAAGGATCCCCGCCACTTGTGGACGATGACATCGTGCGGATCGCCCGCGCTCACCCCATTGATGAATGGGAGAATGTTCGTGCCATCGACCTCGTCTGCCACGGGATCGATAGTCCCTCCTGCGAGCGCAACCGCGGTGGGCAGAATGTCGATCCCATGCACTGGGCGATGGTAGACGGAGCCTTCCTGAGCAGGGTCAACTCCCGCTCCTGCAAAAATCATCGGAACCCGAATCCCGCCATCAAAGGACGAACCTTTGAAGCCTCTCAACTTTCCGTTGTCGGTTCCGTTCACTCCGCTCTCCATTCCTGCAACTCCCCCATTGTCATTCACGAAAACGACGAGAGTATTATCAGTGATACTATCGGAGGTATTGCCATCACCATTGGGGTCTTCCAGCTTGTCCATCAGCTGTCCAATCTCCTTATCCATCGTGATCATCATGGAGGCCACCTGACGACGGTTGTTAGGTGTCAGACCCGTAATCGCGGGGTCGTTGTAGTCTGGCGACTCATTGGTCCAAGGCTTGTGCGGCGCCGGATGAGAGACGTAGAGGAAGAACGGTTCCGGATCATCATAATGATCGGCCACAAATTGCTCGGCATAATCACCGAGAATATTGGTCATATACTTGGGAGCAGACGGCACATTGACGAACTTATCATACTCCACCACGGTATCGCTCTTACTTCCATCGGGATGAATGAATGCCTCCCTAAGGTAGCGAATCTGCAGCACATGATTGGGGTCGCTAACACCATTCTGATTGTAGGTTCCCACCGTATAGTTCCGCGAGCCGTGCCAAAAGCCATAGAACTCATCAATGCCCTGGTTCTGAGGACGATTCCCTAACATACCCAAGGTCGTGGCCGTGGGTGCCAAGTCTTCGATCTGCCCCAAATGCCACTTACCAATCGCTCCCGTACGATAGCCCAGAGCCTTCATCCGATCCCAAATGGTCTCTCGGTCTACCGGAATCCCTTCAAAAACCTGAGAACGCAAGAAGTGGTTATTCCCAACACTCTCGTTACCGATTCGCTGCTGGTAAGCCCCGGTCATCATCGCCGCACGCGTCGGTTGGCAATTGGCCGCGACATAGGCTTTCGCAAAAGTCACCCCGCGAGCGGCCAAGGCTTCGAGGTTTGGGGTCGGCACTTGAGAAGTCTCTCCGCTCAAGCCGTCCATAAAGCTGAAGTCGGCATAGCCCGCATCATCACAGATGATAACGATGACGTTAGGACGAGGCGCGCCGGCTGCGGGAGTCGCGTAGATAGTCACGGTGATGGAGTCCTCATCGGAAAGCGTTGCGCTATCAATCGCCTTCGCCGTGATGAGATGAGTTCCAAAGGACAGTCGAGAAACATCGAGACTCGCTCCCGTGCCAAGCTCGCCATTTACATTCGAGAACCAAGTCAGACTCGAAGCGATATCTCCCTCCTCAGGATCAACAGCTGTTCCGGTGAAGGTAATGCTCGCTCCCTTCAATGAAGTGGTCGCATCCGCCGGACCAGTAATCGTGACCACGGGAGGAGCGCCAGAGACCGAAATCGTCACCGCAATGGCGTCACTCCCCGTCAGCGTATCACTATCAGCCACCGCCGCAGTAATGGTATGCGTCCCCACAGACAAGGAGCTGGTACTAATGCTGGCCCCCGTTCCCAAACTCCCATCGAGACTTGAGCTCCAGGTCACGCTCGCACCTAGATTCCCATCTTCGGTATCGGTCGCCGTCGCCGAGAAATTAATGGCGCTGCCCGCTCCTACCGTCGTTCCACTCGAAGGAGCGGTAATGTTCACCACTGGGGAATCCCCTGCGATCGAGATCGTCAACGTAATCGAATCTGAGCCACTCAATGCACCACTATCGGTGACGCTTGCAGAAATCGTATGCACCCCGTTAGACAAGCTGGCGGAGCTCACACTCGCTCCACTGCCCAAGCTTCCATCGAGACTGGAATTCCAAGTGATATTCGCACTCAGTTCTCCCTCTTCCGCATCATTCGCCGAGGCGTTAAAGGTCACGTTCGTTCCAGAGGATACAGTGGTGGCATCAGCGGGAGCGCTGATGGAAACTGTCGGCGCAGTGTTGCCGGGCGCCGTAATCACTAAGGAGTCATCGACGAGAATGGAATCGACACTAAAGGAAGAAGAGGGAAAGACCGAACCATTGCCGAAGTTCGCAAAACCGAATCCAAAGACATTGCCGTCCAGAGCGATATTTGCCCCGATAGTCAGCGCTGACGACGAACTTCCACCATCAGTGCTCCATAGACCCGTCCCTGAGGCAAGCGTCCCTGTCCAACCCGCTCCGTTGTCAAAAGCCAAAGCTCCCGTGGTATTATTGAAAAAGAGCTCATAGGTCCCTGCCCCCGTAATGATAGTGCTGACATAGTTCGCATTATTACCAGGACTTGGCCCCACAAACCCCACCCAAATTGAGGGCGAGCCAGAGAAGTTCGAAATCGCAACCTTCAGGTATCCCGTCTTGTTCGTGAAACCTGAATTATAATTGAGAAACCTCCTCACGGTTCCCGCTGTGTGCGCATAATCCAACTGGTCGTTAGGGTCATCAAGCGTCACAGGGCTCCCGGTGATGGTATTCCAAACCGGAGAAATCGTCGCCCCAGCGAAGCTATCTTCATAAAAGGTCGTGGCGTGCAGAGGTGCTGAAAAGAGGCCAATGGCAGCCATCAGCAAGGTCATATTTTTAAAACTCATGGGTAATGAAGAAGCTCCTAAGAGCTACTGGATGTTAACAATCGAATAAGTAAGGTTAGGGGGAAAATCGAAAAAAGAATAGCGGGCTCTTTCACAAAGATGACCGCTACTCAAGAATCGAGCATCTCATCGTCTAGGGTTGCTCAACACGGTAGAAGCGCTGGGTCTGTCCGTTTGGTGGGACATCGGTGAAGGTCAACGTCGTCGAGGTGCCAGTGCCAGGTCCAGAGGTCACCAAGTTGGAGCTGAACAAATCTGCCTCTAAGTCACTCGAGGCACGCACCTCATAGTTCACCGCGTCCACCGAAGTGAAGGTAATAGAACCTGCACCAGTAACAGGATCGAAGGAGCAGGCAGTGATTTCGATATCGCCCGCTGGCGCGACAGGAGGATTGATCTCAAATCCACTGACCACCACATTGTCGTACCAAGAAGAAGGAGCACTACTAAACGCTGCACTCAACTGAACTCGGTCCAACTTGTCATCAATCTCGGCAGGAGCATTATCTTGGAACCAATGCTTAAACTGCCCAGAGCTTGCAATGAGTGTTCCAGTATCATCCAGAATATCCAAGACCATGTAAGGATTGGATGTCCCCCATCCGCTCCCGGTCAGCTTGAGCTTGTAGATCACCTTAAGGTCGTTCACTCCATCCAGACTGCCATCTTCATCGTCATCAACTGACGACTCAAGACCTGCACCTCCAAAGATTTCGGATTGCTCAATAATTGTGCTCCAACCCGAGGGCGAAAGGTCACGCACCTGAAAGATGCCATTCTGGTACCGAATGTTGACGTTCTCACCTCCCCCCAGAGAACTGATGATGACATTGAGACGACGATTAAAATTTCCCGTTCCGCTAATGGCAAAGTCAGCAGCTATCTCGAAGTTCGAGAGCGAACTGACCACATCATTTTCGATGATGGAACCCCGTGCGGTAACTCCCTTGACCACTCCCAAGAGATAAGCCGAAGTCGTTCCCACCCCAGTCACGAGTGGACCACCGGCCTGCACATCCATCGGGTCTCCGAATCCATTCGTCACTTCTACCCAATCGGCAAACGCATCAGTCCAAGTAGGAGCGAGGTCCGTTCCGGCAGTCTCGAAGTCTCCGTTCGAAAGAGCAGAACTATAAAAGTCAGCAAAACCGGCATCGACAGGGACATCAACCGCAGGGCTGGCGGCATCACTGCTGTTGATCGTCAGGACTGCTGACTCCAAATTCGTCGTCGCAGCCGAGGCGCTATCCCACTCTACAGTGATGATCTGATCTGCACCCGCAGCCACATTGAAGGGCGCTGTAGGGGTGACCGAAAAACCCGTTCCAGTGAGACCAGAGAAGGAATTGACCGTCAAAGTCGAACTGTCCGATTGATTGTGAATCGTAAAGTCACGAGTCCCCGTGGTCGCCGGACTCACAACCGGAATGGCTTCAGGTTCAGAAAGAATACTAATCACATTTTCAATCTGCGCATTGACGAGCAACTCAGTGGCAGGAACCAACTTATCATTGCTATTGAGAGTCAAAGTCGCGCTCTCCACTGCGCCTGCTCCAGCGGCAGCACTATCCCAAGTGACATCAATTTCCTGAGTTTCTCCGGGTAGAAGATCAAACGGGATGGTTGGAAAGGTAATACTAAATCCCGTTCCTCCGGTGATCCCAATCGAACTCAAGGTGAGAGTCGTCGTGTCGGAGTTATTCTCAATCTCGAAGATAGAAGTTCCCGTCGTATCCGGACTGGCCACCACAATGTCTGCAGGCTGGACGATGACATTCATCAAACTCTCAAAACTTCCACTCACCGAAACATCGACGGCAGGGTTCGCGGTATCGTTGCTATTCAGGGTTAATGTCGAGGTCTCAGAAACCTCAGGTGCAGCCACCGCGCTATCCCACTGAACCGTGATCACCTGAGTCGCACCAGGCGCTACACTGAA
This sequence comes from Roseibacillus sp., assembly GCA_051251855.1. Classification (GTDB taxonomy): domain Bacteria; phylum Verrucomicrobiota; class Verrucomicrobiia; order Verrucomicrobiales; family Akkermansiaceae; genus Roseibacillus. The sequence continues at coordinate 508,776 of JBPOGI010000002.1, read as the reverse complement.
GGGAACAGCCGGACTGGTGACACTGAATCCACCCGTGAGCCCGCTATAAGAGTTTACCGTCAAAGTGCTCGCTGCGGAATCATTCCGAATCGTAAAGTCACTCGTCCCCGAGGTCTCCGAATTCAGCAGGACAATATCAGCAGGCTGAGTAACAACCGTGAGCGTGGGAGCCGAGATGGGTGCCGCCACCGACAGATGAATCAAGTCCACCCGGCCACTCCCTCCGTTATTGGCATTATCGGCATCTACAAACTCCATTCCAAAGTAGAGGGTGTTCCCCACATCTGCTGCAGTCGTCACGTAAAAGCCATCGAAGACCACCGGCGTCCACCACTGCCCGTGCACAGGTGAGGTCCGATTCGCTTCAAACAAATTCTCCGTTACCAAAGTCCCTTGAGTCGCCCAATCGAAAGCGCCATCGACTGCTGCAGTTGAGGTAAAGAGAAAGGTGCGGTGAATCGTAGACGCATCCCAATTTGAGGAGTTCCCACCCGCACCAAAGTCATACGTTAAGGAAAAAATTTCTCCCACCGCCGTCACGGTATAGCCGGTGCTATTGACCTGCTTGACATCTCGACTTGTTATCGCGCCTCGGGTGCCATTGGGGGGACGAGCCCCTCCCAATAAAGAGGTCGAAGTAAAAGTCGCCGTTTCATCACCGCTCGCATTAAACCAATCGACCGAGTTATCGAAGGTTGCGGCCGTGCCTGAAACCAAAGCCTGAAAGTCTCCGTTTCCAATTCCGGTTGTCCCGGCCGTCTCAGTAAGGGCGGCACCTGTGCCGGGATCGTCCCCGATAATGTTGGTCTGTGCATTCGCGGCACCGATCGTGAGGGCCGTGAAGCCCGCGATGAGTAGGTTTTTTGTCATTTTCGCTGCAATTTTGGGTTCTTTATTCGCTCAGTCGTTCACCCCATCACCCTAGAGAGTAATGAGGCCGGTACTTAAGACTGCCTTCAAGAGAGAAAACTAACGCGGCAAGGACCCTCCAAATAATCACGCATTCTTAAGGGCACCTCCGGCAACCCGAGTTTCCACGCGGACTGAAGTTTGAGTTGAAAACTTGCGGTTGCACCGGATGACTCAGCAGGTCCGCCCGTTGGGCCGCTTCGCCTTTTTCCTCAAGGCTTCGTTGCTTATCGAACGAGGATGTTCATCCACGTCCGATTCGCGCCTTGCCTTGAGAAAAAATGCTCGCGTCGTGAAAACGCAGGTTACCGGAGGTGCCCTTAAAAAAGAGAACGAGCGTCACTCCAAATCCCACGTAGTTCGGGACCTTCATAACTTCGCAATCGCAAAAGTAAGCGATTGTCCATTTTGCGAACAAAAACTGTTCTCAAAGAACTCTCCCTCAGTCATCGTTCCTCCAGAACAGACATCATGCTCGAACTTTCAGACCTCTCTTTCCACATCACCAAAGATGGTGAGGAGCATCCCCTGCTCGACAAAATCTCCCTCAAAATCCCGTCCGGTCACTTCATGGCCATCGTGGGACCATCGGGCTGCGGAAAGACCACCCTCCTCAAGACCATCGCCGGCATCAACCCCGAGACCGGCGGCTCCCTAGCCTATCAGGGACGCGATTTGGCGGAGGAGCAAGACTTCGAAGCCCACGAAATCGGCTACGTCCCCCAATTTTCCGTCGCCTACGACGAACTCACCGTCGACGAATCCGTTGAAGCCGCCTCTCGCCTGCGCATCAACTCACGGTCCACCGGCGAACTCGACCAGCGCCTCGACCGCATTCTTGCCGAAACCGGTCTTTCCGAAATCGCCGACCGCCCCGTCAAAGTTCTTTCTGGCGGACAAAAGCGACGACTCGGCCTCGCCATGGAACTGGTCTCCTCCCCCAAGCTCCTCCTCTGTGACGAAGTCACCTCCGGACTCGATCCGCGTTCCGAACGCGAAATCGTTCACCTTCTGCATGCTCTTTCCCGCAAAGACGACCGCACCGTCATCTCGGTGACTCATTCCTTGGCCCACTTGGAGCTCTACGACTCCCTCCTCGTGCTGCATGAAGGCCGCGTCGCCTATCACGGCCCGCCCTCCGGAGTGACCCACTACTTCTCGGTCGAAGACACCGAAGAAATCTACCCCGCCCTCTCCAAGCAGCCCTCTGAAAAATGGCAGTCTTCCTGGAGTAAGCATCGCGAGCAATACGAGAACAAGATGCTGGCTCACTTGGATCCCGCCAAGGAAGAGGAAAGCGAAGAAGAGGAAGCCGACGAAACTCCCAAAGTCCGAACTCCCGGTTTCTTCACCCAAACCAGCACCTTGCTCTCCCGCCGCGCCAAAATCTTCTTCCGCGACCGAGGCCAAATCATTCTCCAACTCGCCCTCATCATTGGCTTCCCCCTCCTCGTCTCCCTCTTCTCCCCCCGCGCCAACGAACAAACCCAGCGCCTCTCTAACAGCATGGAGGAAAACAAAATCGAGGAGCTCATCAACCGCGCCGAAGTTCGCGAGTCTCGCCTCAAGGTCGGTTCCGCCAACTCGGGCATCATCATGTTCCAAGTGGTCCTCCTCTGCCTCATGGGCTCTAACAACGCCGCCCGCGAAGTAGCCTCCGAGCGTAACATCTTCGAAAAAGAAAAATTCGGCGGCCTCTCCCCTCCCGCCTATTTGGCCTCCAAACTCATTTTCCTCAGCATTATCGTTCTCATCCAATCACTCTGGATGGGCTTTTTCGTCGAGCTCTTCTGGGAGTTCAAGGGCGACTTTATGGCTCACCTCTCCTTCCTCGTTCTCGTCAATGCCGCCATGACCGCCGTTTGCCTCGGCATTTCATCTTTGGCCAAGAACGCCGAGCAAGCCTCCCTACTATCGATTTACCTCGTCGGCTTCCAGCTCCCTCTCTCCGGCGCTGTGCTTGCCCTCCCAGTCGCCATCGAGCCCTTCACCCGCCCCTTCATTGCCGCCTATTGGGCTTGGTCGGGAGCCGTCGATTCCTTGGACCAAGACAAATTCAACGCCATCAAAGCCGTCACCGAGACCACCCTCTCTCCAGCCAACACCTGCCAATTCCTCCTCATCGCTCACCTCGTCATCGGCCTCGCTGCCGCTCTTATCGGACTCCAGAAACCTCGTTGGGACTAAGAATGAATTTGGTTCAGTTTGGCGCGGCCGCTTCACTATCTTTCTTCTCGGAGGACGATGAACAACGTAAACGTTTGGTGACACCAAAGAGCCCAGCAAGACTCAGAAATAGAAAGCTCGATGGCTCGGGAACCACTCGAATTTCATCGAGGGTAAGAGAAAATTGTTCGCTCTCTGCTTCAAAAACAAAACGCGTCGATGAAAAAGAATCAATCGTGCTTCCGGGTGAAAAGTTCAATTCACTAAAAGGCACTGTTAGAGTTCCCGGGCCATTCAATGCAATGCGATTTGCATTCGGTCCGTAGAAACCAGTGTCCCCACCACCAAGCTCAACAACAAGAAACCCTGCACCAGAAAAAGCACTCAAATCCAATTCGAATGCCGTTGAACCTAATAGGCTAAAAGGCTCTCCTATCTTATAAGAAACCCGAAAGTCTAAAGGTCGAATTGAAGACTCGCTTTCACCATTAAAATTCAATGACAAGGTGTCGGTGCTGGAATTGAGGACGCTCATCATGGAAGTCCCTGGTGTTGCCAGCCCACTTCTAATTCTCACGTCTCGATTGAATCCAAGAGGACTTCCAATACGATCACTGTCGAAATGTTGACCACTTTCCGACAAAGAAAAAGAACCTGAATCAAATGAATCTAAAACGAATGTGGCTGCCTGCACTTTCGCAAGCGCAACGACAAACAAAAAAGCGGCAATTTTCTCCCCCATCACGAAAGTATATTTAATGTAGTTACATTGGTCACTCTCTTTTTTTGGTCGATGGAGCAATTGTCTGAACCGAGCCTTCCAAATATCCTCTTCAGTAGCATCAGCTTTTCGAACACGCCTTAAGATTTCTGTTCATTAATTCTCATTCAGTCCCCATACTCAGCTCATGGCTCGCCGCGCATCTTCTAAATCAAGTCCCGCCACCACCATCGGTATCATTGCCGCCGTGGTCATTCTCCTCGGTGGAGGCTTCTTTTTTCTCAATAAAAAGCCCGCCGGCTTCACCGCTCCCCCTCTCCCCGTCGACGCCTTTCGTAACAACGCCAACTCATTGCGAGGCAACGTTTACTCCGTCGAAGGCCAAGTCCACGCCATCCGGCCTCAAGACAGCGGCAAGTTTGTCCATCTCCGCGTCGATGATCGTGGCAGCGACCAACACATCTTTGTGGTCGTTCCCAACACCTTGAACACGGTCAATATTGAGCGGGAGCAGAAATATGCCTTTAAAGTCGAAATCAAAAAAGGCGGCATCCCCGAGACCCTCGAACTTGTCCGCCTGTAGTATTCAGTGGCTCTGCTCGAACTATCCTTCAAAGTCCTTCTTCTCGCAGGGCTCCCCTTGGGAATCTTAATCGGAATTCATCGTGCCAAAGCTTTTTGGCCTCTCGCGTTCCTGACCTTCATAGGAGCGACAATCACCGTGATCAATTTGCGAATCGCAGCACAACTTTCCCAACTCAAAGCGCAGCCACCCTCAATGAGTGAGGTCCCCAGTGGAGCCGCTTACCACGTTGCCTCTTGGATTCTTGCCATCACGATTCTTGCCTTCGGACTTTATAAAATGCATCGCCTCCGCATCTCACAAGCGGTCGCCGAACTCCTCAAAGACGAAGGGTAAAACACCCCATCCCTGAAATGAAATCCGCTCACGAAACTCACTCGGTTTCATCAGATTTCTCATAGTTCAAACACCTCACTCTGGCCCACGAGCTGCTCAATTGGTGATAGAAGTGGGGAGTAGTTCACACACAGCAAGAATACCTTCAACAGGCATCCCGCGAAACTCCCCTTTTCTGCCTTAACAACGCACCCACTATGAAATTCTTCAGCCTCTTCGCTATCAGCGGCTTTTTCTGTTCGCTTTCGCTTGCCACCAAGTCTGACGAGAAAATGGAACATTTAAGCACTCCTGACTCCGTAATCTCGGAGGTTGAAGAGCGCTCCCCCTAAGAAGTGGTGACTCCACGCTCAACAAGATCTTGAGGATCCTCATCTTCTGAATCCCAAGAAAAACGCATCTGGCAAGAGCTGAAGAATGATGGGACCAACCTGTTCCGAAACCTCACGGCACTAGAGAGAGCTCCAAGCTTTTCGCTTTCCCTCCCTCCTGAGCGGCATAGAATATGGATTAGCAAAGCCACAAAATACTTCCCTAGCAAGTATCGTGGTTTTCACAACCCATGTCTCAAGCTTCCCAACAATCGGCCAACGAAGGCCTGCTGACTCGGGTCAGCCTCCTCCAGCGTGCACGCGAAGACGAGAACCACCCCGCTTGGGAGGAGCTACTCAGCTACTATGAGCCCTTCGTATCAAAGGTCCTTCTCTCCATGAGCTTTCGCGGTGCTGACTTGGAGGACGCCAAGCAACAAGTCTTCCTCAAACTTTGGCGAGGGCTCCACACCTACGAGCGTGACCCCGAGCGCGCCCTCTTCCGAACTTGGTTCGCGCGTCTCATTCGCAATACCGCTCTCAACATTATCCGCTCTCGTAACCGCCAACCAACGGGGCCCAGTTTTGATGACGAGCAATCCCAGCAAGCGAACATGCTTTCCGATGACTCCGGGCTGGAAAAGAGGGTCGAAGAAGAGTGGCAGCAATACGTGGTTGAACTTGCGATGGACAGAGCCCGCCTCGTCTTCTCTGGGCACGCTATCGAGGTTTTCACAATGTCCTTGGACGGGCAGACCGTAGAGCACATCGCCGAAACCCTCGGCATCAAGACCAACACGGTCTACATTCTCAAGCACCGAGTCAAAACCGTCCTCTTACGCGAAATCCAACAGTTAAAGAAAGACCTCGAGGAACTTGGGGAGAACTCCACCGACTGATGCCCACACAATCCTCACAATTTCGCGACCTTTATAACCTCGCCGACCAAGAGGTCCCTGCCAAGGAGCCCGCTCTTGACCTCAGCCCCCTCTACCAATCTCTCAAAGACAGCAAAGTCCGCTACACGGGCTGGGATTCTATCGGCATTGGAGGCATGAAGGAAGTCTTCCGCGTCCAAGACCAGCAGATGGAGCGCACCGTCGCCCTTGCCCGTCCCAAAGAAGGGTTCCGACACGAACGCTACGATGCCTTTCTTCGCGAAGCGCACATTACGGCACGACTTGACCACCCCAATATCATCAAGCTCTTTGATATGGGAATCGATGAGGTCGACCGCCCTTACTTCACCATGGAGTTCAAGCGCGGACAATCCCTCCGTAAGATTCTCTCTTCCCTTAAAAAAGAAAAGAGCCGAAGCGATTACCCTCTCCCCACAAGGCTGACCATTTTCACAAGAATCTGCGAAGCCCTCTCCTACGCCCATTCAAGACACGTCTTGCACCTCGACCTCAAACCCGAAAACATTCAAATCGGTCTCTTCGGGGAAGTGCAAGTCTGCGACTGGGGCATGGGAGAAATCGCTCAAGGGGACAGCGAAGAACATCTCTCCGAGGCGCTCCTCGACCCCGACCTCTATGGAGGCCAAGTTGATCCCCCTATCAAAGGGACTCCCGGCTACATGGCCCCCGAACAAGAACACCACCGAGCACCCAAGAAAGTTCAAAACGATATCTTCTCCCTCGGGTGCCTCCTCTACGAGCTCACCACCCTCTCTTTTCCTAGCAAACGCGAGAAAAATCCTCCCGAGTCCCCTGCCCTTGCCGCCATTATTAGCAAAGCCTGTGCACCCCTGCCCGAAGACCGCTACGAAAGCACCCAAGAACTGCTCAACGACGTCTTATTACACCTCATGGGACGCAGCCCTAAAGTCGAGGAAGCAGGTCTCATCCGAGAAGCGCGCTTATTCTATCAACGCAATCGAGTCATTTCGCTCATCTCAGCAGGTTCACTCCTCATCCTGTTTGGTTTCGCCATTTGGTTCACCCAAAAACTGGGGGTGAGCTATCAAGAAAAGGCCGTTGCCCTGGAAAAGTCCAAGGAAGCGCTCCTTATTGCTCGCCAAGAAAAAGCGCAAGCTGATATCGCTCGCCACGAAGCCGTTGATTCTCTCACCAAGTTTCGAAACGAACGGCAGTTCTCCTCCGCCCTCATCGAGCGCCAGAGCGAAAGCGTCTTGGATGGCACCCTCCTGATCCTCGACAACCTCATCATGGACGAAGCTATCAGCCTCACTGCTTTAGAGAATGCCATGGCCACGATGGACCGCGCCCTCCTCGAGGACCCCCGCCCGACCAATCGCCTTTGGACCGTCAAAGGCTACACCTTATTCCTACAGCAAAAATTCCATGACGTGGAAGCCTTCTACAAGGTTCGAGAAGGAGAACAGGGAGACCTCCGTGCCTTGGCTTCCAAATACGCCCCGCTCCTCCAACCCAATGGGCTTTTATCTCCCGATGACCTCATCAACCTGCTCGACGAGTTAGCCGTTTTACCAGATGACTCTCCCTCGAAGCAGGATCGCTCCCCCTTTATGGAAAAGATCGTCATCTATGACAGTCTCAAGCGAGAGTCTCCCCGACAAACAGCTCGCATCATTGAGCGTCTTCTCCGCATCGCGAATACCCGATGGACTCAGGGCAAATGGGTATTTGATGCCGACACCCGCTCGCTCAGCATCGCAGGCGGAATGATTCTCACCCTCTATCGCCCGAGAGTGCCCCACCTCAACTCAGCCTACCCCAGCCATTGCATTCTTCGATTGCTTGATTTGAACGAGCTCACCCTCCGCGCCCCTAATCTACGGAACTACGAGCAACTCCACGGCATCACCGTCAGACGGCTTGATATTAGAGAAGGTCCCAAAGCAACCTTAACCCCTCTTGCCGAATTGGAGAACCTCGAAGAGCTCATTGTATTCAAAGACCAGTTCTCGATAGAGCAGCTCACCCAACTCCCCAAACATCTCAAAATTATAGAAATCGAAAACGTCGTTAGAACTCCCTAAAGTAGGAGTATCGCCTCATTGGCGAAGACGAGAAATAACAAGGGCGGAAAAGAATCTTTTTCAGCTGTAAAGAAACAGTGCTTTAATAGGGTTGAACATTTGAGAATGTTTGTCCGGACGCAACGATTTCCAGCCAAAATCAGCTCTCAAACCAATCAAACCATGAAAATTACCCGTCCTTTTCTTCTCCTGAAGACAGGTGCCATTTTGGCAGCTGTGACCGTTTCTTCCTCCGCCCAACTCACTTGGCTCCCAGATGCCGATATCCTCTGGGATCTCACCTCCCTCAACTGGGACGACGACGGCAGCGCTCCCGAGGTCGCTTGGGACAACACCGGGGCCCAAGAAGCCATTTTCCCCGACGCATTTGGAGCCTTTGTCGATGTCGCTGATGGCGGAGTCACCGTGGGCGACCTTTCCACCGCAGGGCTCCTCTCCCTCCAATCAGTCACCGACAATCTTGGACTCATCACAATCAAGGCCGGTGGCGCCACTTGGAACACGGGCGGGACCGAGATCGAGTTCGTGAACAATCAAACCAACGACACTCCTCTTTCCATTGCCACCGGAGACACCTTGACCATCGTGGGCGCAGGCGTCTTCGACACGGGTGAGAAGCCCAATGACGCACCTTGGATCGCAGCAGGAGCCACTCTCGATGTCACCGAAGCCACAACAGTGAGAGGCAACGCGGCCACCATCGGTCAATTTGGGACTGTCAAGCTCGCTGGTAATAGCACCTATGTCCATGAGCGTAATTCAAGCCAAGGATACTTCAATAACTGGGAACTGGGAGCTGGGATCGTTCGATTCGGCAACCGGTTTAATCGTTTTTCAAACTTGAACGGAATCGTCAGCGGCGACGGAACCCTCCATGTCATCTCCCACAACGGATTTTTTGTTCGTCTCAACAATGCCGCCAACACCTTCTCGGGAGGCGTCATCGTCGATAGCTCCACCAACCGAAGCGAACTTCAAATTTTATCAGCAGATGCGGCACTCGGGGCAGTCCCTGCCACCGTCGATCCCGACAACATCATACTGCGCGAAGGAGGTGAATTGAAGCTCGTCAATGTTCCCTCCCTCGAATCCAATCGAGGCATCACCTTGGATGGTGGTGTTGATGAAGACAAAGTAGGCATTATTGTGATGTCGGGAGCGCCATGTAGCTACGGAGGCACGATCACCGGAACCGGCGGTTTACAACTCGGCCGCGCTCAAGGAGCTGATGCCAATGGCCTTATTTTAACAAGCGATACTCACGACTACACTGGCAATACCCAAATTTTTCGTGGACGCATCGGCTTGGGAATCGATGAAGCCCTTCCTGACGACACCATCTTAACGATTGGAGGCGGCGGCAGCTCTCTCTTCGTGCTCAACGGCTTCACCCAAACTCTCACCGGTCTCAGCACAGCAGCGAACAATATCCGCCAAGTCATCAACTATGATACCGCGACTTCCCCTGGTATCCCGACCGAGACCGGCACCGTGATTCTTGATATTGCCGATGACCCCGCAGTTGACGAGGAGTTCAACTTCGGTTCCGCCTTTGGAGTCACCGTAGCTGATGATCGAGGTAACCTGGATGTTGTCAAAAACGGAGACGGAGCCATCGGTCTTGGAACCGTCGCAATCACTGGCTCGGTAGACATCAACGCGGGAACTCTTCGCATCGGTAATTCGCTAGGAGCCTGCATTGTGGGAGACGTCACCAACGACGCCTCCCTCACCATTGACGAAGCCACCACCGCCGCCTCCTTCACCGCAGGTGCAGGCAGCGACACCACCTTCAACTGGGAAGTCTCCGACTGGACCGGTGCTGCAGGAACAGGCTTCACGCAACTGGCAGTCACCGGAGACGTCACTCTCGACACTACCAGCAGCCTCAACATCGTCATCGAAGAAGCCGCTCTTGCCAACTTCACAGAAAGCAATGCCAGCTTCATCGTCGCCACTATTGGTGGCACCCCTACCCTCGTTCCGTCCCAAATCACCCTCGACTCTTCCGGCTTCACTTCCGGAACCGGAACTTGGGCTTTGAATGTGGTGGGAACCGACGTCGTTCTCGATTACACCGCAGGCGCTGCCAGTGGCCCCTATGCAGCTTGGTCCGCAGGTTTTGCTCGTCTCACGGGCGGATTTAACGATGACGACGACAGCGACGGCATTGCTAATGGCTTAGAGTATTACTTCTTCAATAGCGACCCTACCGTAGCCAACAGTTCGACTTCGCCATTGTGCGTCGAGAGCGCCGCAGGAGCTGGCGAAATCGTCTTTACCCACGACCGTCCTGTCGACGACTCGGACATCACCGCAACCTACGAATGGTCCACCACCCTCGATGGCGATTGGACCGCCAGTGGAGTTGCCAATGGAGCCAACACCGTCACAATTACTCCTGGCACACCAGTTGCCGCTGCTACTGGCTACGAAACCGTCACCGTAACGACCTCAAGCGTCCCCGCGACCCTTGAGAAAGTCTTCGTGAGACTCTCCGTTAGCATGCCTTAGTATCGACATATTTTAGGAAACCCAATACAAAGAGCCCAAGAAGTATCTGCTTCTTGGGCTCTTTCTCTTTAATCTTTCTCATGAACCACTCACTCCTTCTCGCCTTCTCTCTCAGCCTCACCTTCCTTGCTAACGCCAAGGACCCTGAAGTATCCTCCAAGCTTCTCGACTTTACCCAGGGCGCCTCTCTCCCTCAAAACACCTCCCACGACTGGACTCTCGGCCCCACTGGAGCACGAGGCTGGGTCCAAGTCAGCGCCGACGGAGCCCCGGGCACGACTCGACAGAGTCGCCAGATTCTCATCACCAAAGTCTCCCCTGACGGTCCCTCCAAAGGCCTTCTGCAAAAAGGAGATGTCATTGTCGGTTTGGGCGAAACTCCTTTCGAAAGTGATGCCCGCATCGCCTTTGCCAAAGCCATTTCCCCTGCGGAAGCTTCTCCTTCTGGCGAGCTGAAGCTACTCCGATTTCGAGGAGGAGAGACCGAAACAATCGCTATTAAACTAGAGCACCTTCCCGCCTTCTCACCCACCGCTCCGTTCGACTGTCCCAAATCCGAAAAAATTCTCCAAGAGGGATGCGACGCTCTTGTGGCACGAGGCCTCGGCCGCCCCTCCATCGACAGCCACATAAACGCCCTCGCTCTTCTCGCCACCGGTGACCGCTCCTACGAAGAAGCCATCGCGGAACACGCCCACAAAACCTTCGCCAATCCGCTGGGCCCCAACATCTCTCTCGCCTGCTGGCACTACTCCTTCGCCAACATCTTCCTTTGCGAATACTACCTCCTCACCAAAGACCCTGACGTCCTCCCCGAAATCCGCCGTCTCACCGGCCGCCTCGTCGAAGGACAAGGCCCCATCGGCACTTGGGGTCACACTTTCGTCAACCCCGACACCGACCGCTTGAACGGATACGGCGCCGTCAATGCCGTGGGTGTCCCCGTCGCCACCTCCCTCGTTCTTGCCCGCGAATGCGGAATCTCCTTCACCGGACTCGACGAAAGCATCGAGCTCGCCGCCAACTTCTTTCGCCGACATATCGGCATGGGTGCCATCCCCTATGGAGACGGCCCTCCCAACCTGCAATATGGCCACGACGACAACGGCAAAAACTCTGCCGCAGCTATCTTCTACAGTCTGCTTAACGACAAAGCTGCTTGCCGCTACTACACCCGCACCGCCATCGCAGCCTACGGCGCCGATCGCGAACAAGGCCATACAGGCAACTTCTTCAACATGCTCTGGTCCCTTCCTGCCGTCTCTCTAGCCGGACCCGCCGCTACCGGTTCTTGGCTGCAAGAATTCGGCTGGTACTACGACCTCGCTCGCGACTCCGAATACCGCTTCCCCTACCAAGGCTATCCCCGCCAGCGCGGCAACAGTCCTCATCATTCATGGAAAACTCCCGGAGCCTACCTCCTCCACTTCGCCCTCCCTCTCAAAAAACTCCGCATCACCGGACGCGACGTTGGCAACGTGCCCCAACTCACCGCCAACGAAATTTCGGAATCCATCGAAGCTGGAAAAATCAACTACCGCTATGCCTCCGTGGAATATCTGCGCCAATGCCTCTCCTCTTGGTCGCCCATCGTGCGCAACGCGAGCGCCCGCGAATTGCGACGTCGGAAGGTCGAACTGAAAACAGATGCCACCCTCAGCTCAACCAATCCCCTCGACCGCATTGCCGCCATTCGCTCAAGTAAAAAGTTTGAGCAAGTCGTCCCTCTGCTGGCCGACAAAGACATCACCGTCCAAGTCGTGGCCATCAGCAAACTCGCCGGACAAAACAAGCCCCGCGCCTTGGAAGAAGTCTTCAAGCACCTCGCTAAAAACAAAGCCGAAGCCCCCATCTTCACCCAAGCCATCGGTAACACCTTCTTCCCCCTGGGCGTTTCTTCTCAAGCAGTAGGAAAACTACTCAATGCCCCTAAAGACCGCAAAGCAACCATCGCCGCCGTTAACATCCTTCTCGCGGACGAAGACGCCCTTGTTTCATCCCGCATCGCAATGGGGCTCCAATACCTACCCGAGAAAGAACTCTACCCTCTCCTCCCCGGAATCTATGAGCAAGCCTTCCAGCTACCCGAGGGTAACATCATGTTCGCCAACAAGCTCAGAGTCTCCTGTGCCGAAACCCTCACCGCTCTCAACCTCGAAGAAGGAGTCATCGCCTCCACCGCCATCTTATCTGATATGGGCTGGGGCAAAAACAGCCGCCTGCCCTTCGCTGCTAGACTGGTCCTCAAATACAAAGGACACGCCAAAGAGCATCTTCAACCGGTCAAAGAAGCAGCCGCCACCCTCAAAGGTGGGGGCGACACCAGATGGCGTAAATTGCTCGAAGACACCATCAAAGTTATCGAAGCCGAAGAAGAGCCCAAGGAAAAGCTCAAGACCATCAAAGAGCTCACCCAGTAGTAGGACCAGGCTCGCACAACAGGAGCGCGGATCTTCAGTCCACCCAAAAGTCCGAGTCCGTAAAAACCAAACAACTTATACCAAGTAGAGTTTCAAAAGAGATAAATGCCGGTGCGATTTTTTGAAAAAGCAAGGCATGACGAGGGAATGGTGCAAGCACCATGACCGAGGAAAAACGCTGCTATTTCGGAAAAGCGCCCGGCCTTTTCCAGCTGTTGCAAAGCGCAAATTCCAAAAGCCGAAAAAGTATCATTTGTCTCTTTTGAAACTCGGAGTGGTATTACATCTCCTCAGCTCACCCCCTCAACTCGGCCACCAAATCCCGCCCACTGATATCCGAGAGGAACCTCAGCTCCGGCTCTAACACCTTCCAAGCCGGCTCCCCTTCTGAATCAGCCTTCCCACAAGTCGTGCACGACGCAAATCCCGGATAGTCCTCTCCTGCCGCCGGGTCCTCTCCCAAAGTAGGCAAAGACAGAATCGGCCTATCAGACGCCTCTCCCCTCCGAAATCCCAGCGGATGCAGCCAACATGGAAACGGCTTCCAGAACCAGGGATGCTTTCCCTCCGCCATCGCTCGACTCTGCAACCCGCAATAGTCGTTCCCGTCAAGAAACACGCACCGTGTCTTCGGAAAATGTCCCGGAAAGCCCTCTCCCAACGCCTCTTTTCCCGCCGCAACAGTCCGCGTCTTCCAACGCCCTCCACGCTGCTCAAAGTGCGGCCCCGGCAAAACCTCCGACATCACCTCCCGCTCCTCAGCCCCCACAAACACCCCATCATGACAACACATCCCCCGACAACGCCGCAAATCACACGCCCGAATCAGCGCCCCAAAACTCTCATAATCCAAAGCCGCCTCCCGCACCGTCCGCGCTAGGTCACTCTCAAGCAAAGGAAATCCAGTCAAAGCCACCCCCTTAACTAACCGGACTCACCCCATTCAAAAACTCAAAAACAAAAGTCCATCAAGCCTCAGCTCTTTCCACGAAGACCACCAACCCCGTCCTTCGTTACCTTCGCTTCCTTCTGCGCGCCCCGCTCCCGCGGTGGTTCAAAAAAAATCATCCCGGTCCGGCCTCTTTTCCCTCCCTTTCTCCTCTTAAAAACCCATCGGTCCATCCCTCTGCGACTCTCAGCGTCCTCCGCGACTCTGCGGTGAATTCATCCAACCCCGTCACGTCCTCAAAACCCCTTAGACAGCACCAAAATTCCCGCTATAGTCTCCCTACCAATGAGCTGGACCACCAAAGCCGAATTCGAAGACATCCGTTACGAAACCACCGACGAAGGCGCGATTGCCAAAATCACAATCAACCGCCCCGAAGTTCGCAATGCCTTTCGCCCCCAAACCGTGCGCGAGCTGCTCTCCGCCTTCGACATGGCCCACGAAGACCCCTCCGTCGGAGTCATCATTCTCACTGGCGAGGGCGAAAAAGCCTTCTGTTCTGGCGGTGACCAAAAAGTGCGCGGCCACGCCGGCTACATCGGCGAAGACGGCGTCCCCCGCCTCAACGTCCTCGACCTTCAGAAAAAAATCCGCTCCCTCCCCAAACCCGTCGTCGCCATGGTCGCCGGTTACGCTATCGGCGGCGGCCACGTCCTCCACATCGTCTGCGACCTCACCATCGCCGCCGACAACGCCCGCTTTGGCCAAACCGGCCCCAAAGTCGGATCCTTCGACGGCGGTCTCGGCTCCAGCTACCTCGCCCGCATCGTCGGCCAAAAGAAAGCACGCGAAATCTGGTTCCTCTGCCGCCAATACGACGCTCAAGAAGCCCTCGACATGGGCCTCGTCAATACCGTTGTTCCCTACCCCGAGCTCGAAGCAGAAACCATCAAATGGTGTCGCGAAATGCTCGCCCATTCTCCCCTCGCTCTCCGCTGCCTCAAGTCCGCTCTCAATGCTGACTGCGACGGTCAGATGGGCCTGTTAGACCTCGCCGGCAACGCCACCCTCCTCTACTATATGTCTGAAGAAGGCAAAGAAGGCAAAAACGCCTTCATCGAAAAACGCGCTCCCGACTTTACCCAATTTCCCCGCGTCCCGTAGCTGACGCATCTTGCGGCATTCAGAAAGGAGAGCCTACCTAATCGCTTTCAGCGTATGGTCTATGATTTCGTGCTCGCCCCCATAGCACGCATTCTCTAGGAAATCCCCAAAGAGTTTCTCCACCTCCGCCGGAAAACCCTTTCCGTGGCCGCCACCTTCTATCGTCACTAAAGTCACGTCCCCACCCTCTGCTTCAAACGCCTTTTCAAAGTCCACCGACTGCTGGTAAGGCACCAGCGGATCCTTTGTCCCGTGAAAAATCAGCATTGGAGCATCACCTTTCGAAACATGATAGATCGGCGAAGACTCTCGCGCCTTCTCTAAATTCTCGGCAATTGCGCCACCCACTAACAGACCCTCCGGAGAAGACGCCGACCCATGGTCCATTCGACTCCCTTGCTCATCCATCACCGTGTGATCCTTCGAACCAAAGAAATCGACCACGCAACTCACCTTCGAGGATGTCCCGACATGAAGCCCCAGTTCCCCCTCCAATTCAGCATCCCCTCCGGTCAGCCCCAGCATCGCCACCAAATGTCCTCCCGCGGAACTTCCCACCACAGCGATGCGCTCAGGGTCTAGCCCATACTTCCAACCATTTGCGCGCACGAAGCGAACCGCCGCCTTACAATCATGAATCTGTGCTGGCCACTGCGCCTCATCAGTCAGTCGATACCCAATCGAAACCACCGCATAGCGCCCATCCTCCAAGAATGATTTTACGCGATTGATTCCGCCGCGGTTTCCTGATTTCCAAGCCCCGCCATGCACCCACAAAATCACCGGCAAATCTTCCTCGTTCTCAGGGAGATAGAAATCCATCATCTGTCTTTGATTGCCCTCCCCCACATAATCGACATCACGAATCACCGTTACCCCCTCAATCTCATGAGGCCCTCCCCGCCTCCGAGTCACCGCTTCATGCTCCTCCTTGGAAATCCCCCCGCTCCCATCGCTGTCCACCCGCTCGAAGTTCTTCCGCAATCCTGCAGGCAACTCCTCCTTCTGAATCAAGCCATCACCATTCTTGTCCAATCTCTCGAAAGGAACCTGACCGCTCGAAAATCCAGTCCCCACTAGCGCCAATACAATCCATTTCATTTAGGCTCAAACCTCCTGCCCCTCCCCAAGTTGCAAACAATCGTTCAATTCCCCAGAAAACCAGCTAACTTCTATTTCTCCTATATGCTGCAACAATCAAACCCACTCCCGTCAAAATCAATCCGCTAGGCTCAGGAACCACAACCAGAGTCCCCGCAAAAATACCATAGTTTGCAGGAATCCAAGCCGAGTCAACATAGCTCAGTTGCAGCGGACCACTGAGGGCCGCATCACCCATCGATGGCTCTACATCAAACGTCACCCAACCAATTCCCCCAGGAGAACCAAAGGAAACATCTCCTCCAGCTGTCAGAAACCCGAGGGTCAACGAATCTCGGCCAAGGAGATTAATCTTATTGATGGTGGCAGGAAAAAAATCAGTTCGCAGCACAACCGGATGATCGAAGAAATTGTCCTTCGTCAATAAAGCTCCTGACGAAGGTTGCACCCAATCAATCCCCAACCCAATGGTCCAACCATCTTCGACTGCTGATAAGCTCGTCCTTGAGCTCACGGGAAAAGGATCATCAGGCCCGAAAAGGGTGGGTATTTCCGAAAACGGATTTGCCATCCGGAAGGTAGTGGAATCGTATCCCTCGTCACCATTCGATGAATGTTGCACGGTCAAACCGAGCGTTCCCAAATCACCAAAGAGCCCTCCCCCGACAAGAACGCGGTCCCTAAAAATGGTCACTCCCTCCACAGCAGAGGCCAAAACGAAGAGGATTATCAGAATTTTCATAGCTAGCCGAGGAGGCTACCCTGTCTGAAGCTCAAAGACAATTGCACAGTTTCTGACAAAACTCTTACACACTCCTGACTGACCCCTGACCCTTTCCCTGTCAAAGTCTGCTTCCTTAAGAGCGCAATCGAAATTGCCAACTTATGAAAAAACAACTTCTAACTACCCTCGCGGTTCTTACCGCACCCGCCCTCAGCTTCGCAAAAGGACAAGCCCCTCTGGGCCTCCAAAGCGAGCTTAGCCACCCCCTCCTTCCTTCCGGTGAAAAGCAAACCTCCTACCTCAAAGTCAGCGTCACCGGCGGAGAAGCACCCACCCTTGAGGAACGCGCCCCCATCAACGTCGCCATCGTCCTCGACCGCTCCAGCTCGATGAGCGGCGAAAAAATCGCCCGCGCTCGCGACGCTGCCAAAATCGCCATCGCCCGACTCCAGAGCAATGATACCGTCTCCGTTATCTCCTATGACAACGTCGTCGAAGTCCTTGTCCCTGCCACCAAGCTCACCGACAAGAAATTCGTCTACGACGCCATCGACAAAATCACCTCTCGTGGTTCTACCGCCTTGTTCGCAGGCGTCGCCAAAGGAGCAGAAGAACTGCGTAAGTTCAAAAACGAAGAAGCCATCAATCGCGTCATCCTTCTCTCCGACGGCCAAGCCAACATCGGACCTCAATCCCCACAGGAACTCGGTGAACTCGGAACCTCTCTCGCCAAGGAAGGCATTTCAGTGACCACCATCGGTCTCGGTAACGGCTACAACGAAGACCTCATGAACAAGCTCGCCCTCAATTCCGACGGCAATCACTCCTTCGTACAGACCCCTGGCGAACTCGCCCAAGTCTTCGACCAAGAACTCGGCGGCATGCTCTCCGTGGTGGCTCAGAATATCACCCTCAAAGTCGAACTCGCCGAAGGCGTTCGCCCCGTGCGCTCCTTGGGACGCACATCCAACATCGTGGGCCAAACCGTCACCGTGACCTTCAACCAGCTCTATGCCGAGCAAGACAAGTTCCTCCTCCTCGAAGTGGAGACCCCATCCTTGGAAGGCGAACAAGACCAACTCATCGCCAATACCGAGGTGAGCTACTTCGACCTCAGTAAGAACGAGACCGCAAAGGCGGCTACTCAATCTGTCGCTCGCATCACCAACGACAAAGCCCTTGTGGAGAAGTCCGCCAATCGCGACGTGATGGTCGCGGTCGTTGACTTCATCGCCAACGAAAAGAACCTCGCCGCCGTGAAGCTTCGAGACGAAGGAAAAGTCCAGGAAGCTAAAGATGTCCTTATGGGCAATTCTCTCTATCTTAAAGAAAACGCCACAAAATGGTCCTCTGAAGAGCTTGCCAAAGAAGCCACTCGCAATATTGATGACTACGCAAAAGTGGACACCGCCGCTTGGGGAGAAAAACGCAAAGCCATGACCCAGCGCCAAAACGAAAAAGTCAGCGGAAACTCCGGCTACCGCTCGAAAGACTAAGGGAGCAGGGACATTCCTGTCCCTGAGCAAAGAATCGAAACCCAAGGGCAAGAATGTCTTTGCTCCATCAAAAGCCTGCTCCCCCGAGCAGGCTTTTCACCTTAACTTCGTTTCCTCGCAGAATAAGAAAACTCAAAACCACATCGGTCCGTCCTCTGTGTTCACTCTGCGCTCTCTGCGGCTCTGCGTCGAAAAAACCCAACCACGCCAATCCAACCAAATCTTTCCACCTCTCCTCTTTTCCCCTAAACTCCCACCCACTTGAAGACCCGCCCTCTCATCGCCTTTCTCCTGCTCATCATCCTCACTTTAGGGTTGATTGCCTACTTGGGCTTCCAAATGTCTCAGAGCGAACAAACCAAGACCAACCAACAACTCGACACCCTTCTCACCCAACAACTCAACGACATCGATAGCAGCTTCCAAGACCAACTTCTCACTCTCGAACAAGAACTGCTCCAAGCCTACGACCTCTCGCTTAGCCAGCCCGCTAACATCTCCTCTCCCCTCGTCGCTCATTCCTTTCTGCTCGACCCCGCTAACCAACTCATCTTCCCCGCCGCCAACTCACCTAACCCCAGCGCACAGGCCTTCCTCGCCCGCACAAAGAGCATCTGGGAATCAGGAATCCAGCTCACCGGCGTCTCGGAGTCATCCTATCCCAGCCCTCCACCCAGCCTCCAAAAGGCCGTCCTAGGACAAAAGGCCAGTCGCAGTACCAACATCGTTCGCCCTGACGCCACCACCCGGGAGACTGGTTGGCACGCTTGGTTCCACGACAACGACGTCCACCTCCTTCACTGGATGCGCCTCTCCAACGGCCAAGTCCTCGGCTCTGAAATCAACCGCCCGGCCTTCCTCGCCCGTCTCATCGGTTCCCTCCCCACCAGCACCTCCCTCCCTGACGCCCGCATCATCTTGAGCAGCGCCACCCGCCAGACCCTCTATCAGTGGGGCGAACACACGCCTGCCGAAGACGAAGCGCCCATCCTCGCCCTGATCCTTTCTCCACCCTTGGAAACCTGGAACCTCGAATACTACTCCCCTAGTATTTCTCAAAGTCCCAACAAACTCCCCCACTCAGTCCTACTCAACCTCCTCGGCCTCGCCGCCGCCTTCCTCGTCATCGCCTTTTGGTTCTATCGCGAAAATAATCGCTCCCTGCGCGAAGCCTCTCGCCGCGTCTCCTTCGTCAACCAAGTCAGTCACGAACTCAAAACGCCCCTCACCAACATCCGCCTCTACGCCGAGATGGCCACCCACGACCTCGACGACAACGATCACCCTGCCGCGCAATCCCTCCAAGTCGTCAACGAGGAAACCAGCCGCCTTTCCCGCCTCATCAACAACGTCCTCTCCTTTGCCCGAGCCGACCGCAGCGAGCTCCAACTCCATCCCCAAGCCCTCGACTCCCAAAACCTCCTCACTTCCTGTCTCAAGCACTGGCAGCCATCCCTCGACCTCGCCGGCATCACCATCACTACCGAGCTCTCCCCTAACCTAACTATCCTCGCCGACCCCGACGCCGTTGAACAAGTCATCGGCAACCTTCTCTCAAACGTCGAAAAATACGCCGCCGACGGCAAAAGCGCACATCTCTCCACCCAACCGATAGGCAACCAACTTGCCATCGACATCACCGACCAAGGCCCTGGCGTTCCTCGTTCAGCCCACAGCAAGATCTTCACGCCCTTCACCCGCCTCAACTCCTCACTCACCGAAGGAGTCTCCGGCACCGGTATCGGCCTCTCCATCGCCCGCGCCCTTGCTCAGGAAATGAACGGAGACCTCACCCTCCTTCCCTCCGACACCGGCGCTCACTTCCGACTCCTTCTTCCACTGCAAACCAATTCTCTCGATGCCTGATTCCGTCAAAATCCTCGTCGCCGAAGACGACCACCACACCCGTGAAGCCCTTGTGCGTATTCTCACCCAAGAAGGCTTCCAAGTCATCGCCGCCTCTAACGGACGCGAAGCCCTCGAACATTTCCAAGCCGAAAAACCCGACCTCGTCTGCCTCGACGTCATGATGCCCGAGCTCGATGGCTACGAAGTCTGTAAGCGCATCCGCCGCGAAGACGCCCAAGTCCCCCTCCTTTTCCTCACCGCCAAGTCCGAAGAAATCGACACCGTCGTCGGACTCGAACTCGGTGCCGACGACTACGTCGCCAAACCCTTCGGTGTCCGCGAGATCCTCGCCCGCATCCGCGCCATCCTGCGCCGTACTCGTCTCTTAGAAAAGAAACCCTCTCTCGGCACCAACTTCCTCCTCGGCCCCCTTCAAGTCTTCCCCGCCGAACTCCGCGCCTTTCGCGGCGAAGAAGAAATCCAACTCTCTCTCCGCGACCTAAAAATCCTGCAGCTCTTCCACGACCGTCCCTCACAAGTCATCACCCGCGACGAGCTCTATAATCACGCCTGGGGTATGGACTACTTCCCTAACAGCCGCTCTCTCGATCAACACATCTCCCAGCTGCGCAAAAAGATCGAACCCGACCCCGCCGACCCCGAAGTCATCAAAACCGTCCACGGAGCCGGCTACCGCTACCATTGACGGAGGGGCGACCTTTACTGTCGCCCACCACTGCAATCGTCCAAAACCTCCAGCGGCAATAAAGGCCGCCGCTCCACCTCTACGCCGCTCTCTTCGGCAACACCGGCCCCGTCGGTAGATCATCAGGCTCGAAGGGAACAATCTCCGGATTCTCTAACGGCAACATCCCATGCGCTGCTCTTGCTCGATCACAGTCCGGATTATGCACACCATTCTCCCACGACGGCGGAAACTCCCGGCACACCGAAGCCCGCTCCGCATGAATCGAACACCCCACACACTTTCCGATCTCACCGTGCAACGCCACACAACGCGGCTTCTTCTGATTCGTCCCCTTCATAAATAGACGATGGTGAGTCAGCGACTCAGTCAACTTCGCCGGCACCGTCCCCCAAGGAGACTCCGCACTCTCTCCCTGATAGAAAGAAACTCGAAAGTGGGCACAACAGGCTCCACAAGAAGTGCACGGATTGTTGTCGTCATTGTGCCAGGGAAAGGCAGGATTCCCCCGCAAGTCAAAATTACTCATTAAATGGCCTGCGCCGATCGCAACCTGAGGCCCAAGCCCGCAATGTCAACCCCTCCCGCTTCCGCCCTTCTCGCCTTCATCTTTTCGGGGAATGAAAACAAACTCCAGAGCGTCCTATAAACTATGAGACCGATTCCCCCTCTTGTGAGCGCGACCTTACTGCTGTTGGTCAGTTGCTCGCCCTCTCAAGACGCCAAAACCACCAACGCTCCCATCGCAGACCTTTATCTAGGCCTCGCTGATGATCCCTACCAGTGGGACAAGGCAAAAAAGTCTCTCGCCGCCCGTTGGAGTACCGCTCAGGTCCCCATGATTCTTGAAACACAGCGTCTCAACCGCGATCGACTCCTCGCACGAAAGCTCTTTGATTTCCTCCACGCCCAAACTGACGAAAGCTTCGGCGACGACCGCGATGCCTGGAAAAACTGGCTTTGGTCTCAAGACTACCAAACCTCACCAAACTATTCCTCTTTCAAATCAGAACTCTATCAACGGATAGACCCAAAATTCGCAAACTACTTCGACAACAAACACAAAGCCATCATCCGGCTTGACGAAGTTGTCTGGGGAGGAGTTCTCCAAGACGGAATTCCTCCCCTTCGAAACCCCAGAATGATTTCAGTAGCTTCCGCCGACTACCTAGCTGACAGCGACGTCGTCTTTGGCATTGAGGTTGAAGGCGAAGCGCGCGCCTACCCCAAGCGCATTCTCGCCTGGCACGAGATGTTCGTCGACACCATCCAAGGCATCCCCCTCGCCGGCGTCTACTGAACGCTTTGTGGCACTGTGGTTCTGTATGAAACACAACACAAAGGCACCCTCCATCAACTCGGGACCAGTGGCTTTCTCTATCGTTCGAACAAGCTCATGTATGATAAAGCAACCTCCTCACTTTGGAGCACCTTGCATGGCAAGCCCGTTATCGGACCCCTCGTTGACAAAGACATCGCCCTCGAGCGAAGAAGCGTGGTCACCACCACTTGGGGCGATTGGAAGAAGCGACACCCCAAAACAACTACTCTTTCCTTAGAAACTGGCCACCAAAGAGACTACGACGAAGGCGCGGCCTATGAAAGCTACTTCGAAACCGACCGACTGATGTTCCAAGTGCCTCAGCTTGATAAGAGACTCCCCAACAAGCGCGAAATTGTTGCACTGAGAAACAATAAACCCAACTCCGCAGTCGCCATCGACACCGAATTCCTCAAGAAGACCCCTCTCTTCTCGACCAAAGTTGGAAGCGACGAAATCGTCATCATCACAACCCCTCAAGGTGAGAGCAGAGTCTATCAAACTTCAGGCCAAGTCTTCAAAAAATGGGATGGCTGGGAAACGTTGCAGGACCAAGACGGTCAAAACTGGACCCTCACCGAAAACTCCCTAAAGCTCGAAAAATCAGACCAAACCCTCCCTCGTTACCCCTCCCACCAATCCTTCTGGTTCGGTTGGCAGGCCCAATACCCCAAGACCCGCCTCATTCAATAGTCAGTCCTCGCCGCTCAGGAATGGAGCAGGGACAACCTACGGAGGGGCGGCCTTTACTGCCGCCCAGCGCTGCAATCGTCCAAAAGGTTCGGCGGCAATAAACGCCGCTGCTCCAGCGTGATTCTATTGATTCATGGACAAGAATGTCCATGCTCCTTGCACGCACCCATGCTCAAGCCTCTTCTCCTCGCCGCCCGCCCCAAGACCCTTCCTGCTGCTATCGTTCCCGTCTGGGTCGGTTGTGTCCTCGCTTGGCAAGCGACCGACTCCTTCAGTTGGATCCTCGCTCTCGCCACTCTTGGCAGCGCCATCTGCATTCAAATCGCTACCAACTTCTTCAATGACGCCATCGACGACGCCAAAGGAGCTGACACCGAAGACCGCCTCGGGCCCACCCGCGTCACCGCCAACGGC
Organism: Roseibacillus sp.; assembly: GCA_051251855.1. Taxonomy (GTDB): domain Bacteria; phylum Verrucomicrobiota; class Verrucomicrobiia; order Verrucomicrobiales; family Akkermansiaceae; genus Roseibacillus. Next base: position 485,495 of record JBPOGI010000002.1, on the reverse strand, counting down.
CTCCTCTCGCGAAAGAACGTCTACCTCCTTGCTACTCTCTTTCTCGTAGCTGCCGCCCTCTGCGCCTGGCCCCTCATTGCCGCCCGAGGCTGGGTCATTCTCGCCATCGGCATTCCCAGTCTCTTCCTTGCCTACGGTTACACCGGCGGCCCCTTCCCCCTCGCCTATCTCGGCCTTGGCGAAATCTTTGTCGTCCTCTTCTTCGGCCTCATCGCGGTCACTGGAACCGTTTTCGTGCAAACCGGACTCTTCCTCCCTGCAGCCGCCTGGCTCGGCCTCACCGTCGGCTGCCTCTCCGCCGTCCTCATCACCATCAACAACCTGCGCGATATCGAAGAAGACGAAAAATCTAACAAACGCACCCTCGCCGTGCAGTGGGGCTTCGAAAAAGCCTCCAACCTTCTCCGCATCGAATACCTTATCGCCATCGTCTCCTTCTACATCGCGCGAAAAGTTCAACTAGGAGAACCTCCTCTCACCGACATCTTCTTCGCGGTCCTCATTCTCGCCTTCCCCGCCATCCGCGTGGTCAGCTCCGTAAAAGAAAACGGCCCCTCCCCCGCCCTCAACGGTCAACTCGCCCTCGCCGGCGCCCACCTCCTCATCTTCGCCCTCGGCTGGCAAATGCTCGCCTTCTTTAGCCGCTAACCCTCCTCTTTCCTTTTTCTAGGTGCTGCAACTCACTGACCACCCCTCAGTCAGCCTCTTCTTTTTTCTTGCTGAAATCAAAAATGATTTCATAACGAAAGAGATGAAATCATTAGCCACACTGCTATTCATCTCGGCCGCGGCTTCTATCTCTGCCTTTGCAGAACTAGATATTCCGCGTAGATCCTATCCTCTTGCCGAGCTCGAAGAAGCCAAAGCCTACGCCACGGAACAAGAAAAGCCCCTCATCTTCGTCGATACATGACTGGATCTTGCATGAGGAAAATCCTTTGTCGTCGGTTCGGCGACTTTCGATGCATTTAAGTCCACAGGTGTCTTTGTCCTTATCGATAGAAAGTCGAAAGACACAGCTCGTCACGGGCGCATCCCCAGCGAACTTACCAAGGTCATTCAGGGACCAAAAAAATTGCTTCCCTTTGTGGTCATCACCAATACGGACGGCACCAAGCCCATCGCAGGATTCAGTGCAGACAACGCCACCAGCGACTCTATCAAAAAGCTGGTTCGCGAAGTGAGAAAGCAGATTAAAGACGACCCTTCCCTCCTCCATGGTGAAGTTACCGCGGTAGAGACCGATGAAAGGTATTCTGAAAATTCAGAGAACAGCCTCCTCATCGAGAGCCGCGCCTGGACCAACGTCCAAGGCAAGACCATCACCGCCGCTGTCGTTTCCGTTGATGATCTCAACGTCGTCTTTCAACTCGCCAATGGAAAGAACACCACCTATCCCCTCGAGAACTTGTCTGACCACAGCCAAGCTCTCCTCAAAGAAATGACCGAGTAGATAGCAACCGCATTTTCAACTAGTAACGGCTTTCGGGAGACCCCGAAGGCCGTTTTTTTGGGCAAGAAACTGCAGCGAGACTTTCAAGTTTTGGTTCGAGGCATTTTTTCCTCGCTCCAACCTAAGGTTCAGAAACAATGAATCAGATAGAATATTCCAATAATTAAACCCTTCTTTTCTCAATCATGAAGACCTTGCTTCTCATCGCGTTCTCAACCTCAATTCTTCATTCTCAAGTTATCGTCAGTTCCCTGGCCGATGATGGGGCCGGCACTTTACGAGAAGCTCTGGCATCTGCCACCATAGCCGCACCCACTGAAATCACCTTTGACGCCACTCTCGACGGAGGAACCATTGACCTTGAAAGCCAGCTCACCGTCCCCGCCGGTGTTGAGATCGAAATCACTGCTAACAGTCTCGGGATCACACTCGATGCGGGAGGGAATTCGCGAGTTCTAAAGATTGAAGAAGGAGCCAACGCCTCAATCTCCCACCTCACTTTCACAGGTGGAAACACAGTTTTCTTGTCGCCCGGGGACGAGGACAACGGTGGCGCCATCTTTAATGAAAATGCAACTCTCAGCCTGAGTCATTGCACGATATCAAGCAATTCCACTGGGGGCAGCGGCGGAGGCATTTGTAACCAAGGTTCTGGCATTGATGGCATTGCCTCCCTCAGTTTGAATGACTGCGCAATTTCCGAAAATTTTGCACGGGTCGATGGTGGCGGCATTTATAACCTCAGCTTTTCGAACGGTAACTCTACCGCCAATCTACAATCGTGTGTCCTGTCTGAAAATTCATTCCTTGGAGACTTTTTCCACTCGGGAGGCGGCATTAGTAACCAGGGCTCTACTACCGGCAACGCGACCTTTCACCTGAGGTCCTGCACCCTTTCCGACAATTCCGCAGACAATGGGGGTGCCATCAGAAATGCCAACGCCAGCCTCACTCTGGACTCGTGCATCCTCACCTCCAATAATGCTCTGCGCGGGGGAGGAATCTACACCCTGGATTTCAACGATCGGAGTTCGAACATCGTCCTCAATGACTGTTTTCTCTCGAGCAACTTTGCAGAATCCAGCGGAGGCGGAATCTACAACAACGGCGGAGGCTCAGAACCCGGCAGCCCTGCAAGTTTCGAGGTGAACGCTTGTGTTCTCTCTGACAACTCTTCCAACCATGGAGGGGCAATCTACTCTGGCGGACCTCTCGCTAACTCTTCCATTAGCCTCGACTCCTGCACCCTCTCGGGGAACAGGGCCAACTTTACCGGAGGGGGGATCTTTATTGACAGCCCCAATGGAGGAAACGCTTCCCTCAACCTCAATTCCTGCACGCTCTCAAAGAACCACTCCGAATCTCGCGCGGGTGGCATCTACATCAACGGCAGCGACGATGGAGATGCGACTATCAACCTCGACTCTTGCACCCTTTCCAAAAACTCCTCAACTTTTGGCGGCGGGATTTACATTCTGGGCAGCAATGGCGGCGTCACCCTCAATTTGGATGCCTGCACCATTGCTGAAAATTCGGCCACTTCGACTGGCGGCGGCATTTCCAGCCTCTCCAATGGGGGCCTTGCGCTCGTGACTTTGAATCATTCCATCCTGGCCGAAAACACTGGACTGGGTTGGGTCGACCTAAGCCAATTGGGGAGTGGATCTGCGGCCTCCATTACAGGAAACAGCATCCTCTCCAGTCTCTCGGGCCAAGACTCAATCACAACTGGCACGCCCGGGCTTATTTTAGCAAACCCAAACCTCTCCCCCCTCGGCGACTATGGCGGCTCCACCCAGACCATGATCCCACTCCCCGGCTCCCCTGCCATTGATGTGGCGGATAACACCCCTAACAATGCAACTGACCAGCGTGGCTTTGCTCGCTCGCTCGACGGAGACAATGACGGCACCTCCACCCCGGACATCGGAGCCACTGAAGCCCCGAACTGGAATAATCCTAGCGACGTGGACTACCCCTCCATCTGGCTCACCGACTTGGACAATGACGGCAGCCCCTTCGGCATTGAGTTCACCCTCGGCACCGACCCCGCAGTTGCCGACCCTGATCACTTTCGAAATCTCCAATTCGAATTCGCCAACAACGACCACCCCACCCTCGAATTCGGCTACAACTTCGAAGCCGCTGGGGAAGCAATCTCAATCATCGAGCGCTCAACCAACCTCGAAGTCTGGGTCGAAATCTTCCGCTCTGCCAACCCTGACGACGGGCCCGACTTCATCGCTCCCGGAGTCGACACCTTTATCAACGCGGGGACCAGCATCGTCATCTTCGACAACAACATCAGCCCATCCCCCGCCACTCCTAAAATCTTCTACCGCTTCCAAGCAGACCTTGTCGGAATACCCCTCGAGTAAGGCAAATCGTTGCTGCCCGAATAACTCCTCAAATTCGCAATCTCGATTTCAACCCATTTCCTCTGCGACTCTCCCTCCGCGCAACTCCCAGCCTTTTACCGCAACCGCTGGGGCCCTTCTCAGACCAGACCACCGTGGGCCAGAGCCTTGTAAAAACTACAGGACGAGCTACCCCTTCAGTTTCCACTCTTCACGCGCGGCCTGATGAATGAGCGCTTGGGCCTCCTCATTGTTCGTGATTCTCATGGCCTTGGGATCGAACTCCAAGTTGCCATTAACGCGGTGGGCTATCTTACCCAGGTTCACCAGGCAGCAAGAGTTGAAGCCGTTCTCTTCATTGAGCGCGAACTTCTTCTTCTCCTTGATAGCTACATGAAAATCCGTCACTTGGTCCGGCGGTTCGGGCAATGCATCAACCTTCTCAGCAAAGCCCGTGATATCCGATTCAAAGTCCTTAAAGATTTTCCCCTCGGGCCCTTCTATAAAGGCTGCCTCCTTGTCCTTGTTCTCTCCATCGAGAACGATTTGGGTGCCATCGGCATAGGTGAAAGTAATACGACGCCAGCTACCGACGGCATCGTCGTCTTGCTTATCGGCATCAATTTCCACTGAGATTGGGAGCTCATCATCCTTGCCCAAGATGTATTGAACCGGATCCAAATAGTGCTGGCCCATGTCGCCCAAACCACCGCCATCATAGTCCCAATAACCGCGGAAAGTACTGTGAGTACGGTGAGGGTGATAGGGCTTGTGAGGAGCCGGTCCCAGCCAGAAATCATAATCGAAGTGCGCTGGAATTTTTTTCTCGGTGAGGTCAGTCCGACCCGACCATTGGAATTTCCAATCAAAGCCAGTCACGCCACTGAGAGTCACCTTGTAGGGACCATCACCTAACAGACCCCCCATCACCGCCTTGCGCACCCGGCGGGCAGAGGTGCCCATACCGTAGAAGTTTCTCTGGAAGCGGAACCAAGTATTGACCCGAAAGGCGACGCCCGCGTCGGCGATGGCCTTCTTCATCGCAATCCCTTCCCCAATAGTTCGGCTCATCGGCTTTTCACCCCAAATCGCTTTGCCAGCCTTGGCTGCTTCGATAGCCATCTCGGCGTGCCAATGCGGTGGCGTGGCAACATGAATGATGTCGATGTCATCGCGAGCAATGATCTCCCGAAAATCATGATAGCCTTTTACATCCCTGTTACCGCCATCCTGAACCTGCTTCATTCGGTCAGCTAAGTGATTGGAGTCCACATCGCAGAGCGCGAGCAACTTACCGGGCATTCCGAGATGGGCCTTGCTAATCCCTCCGCAGCCAATAATGGCTCGGGTCAACTGATTGCTCGGCGCCGTCGGCGCTGCAAGAATGTGACGAGGGGTAAAGGAGACCGTTGCCATCGCGGCCAGACTCTTAATGGCATTGCGGCGCGAGACCGTATGTTCGGAATTATGCATTTCCGATTTATTAGCGGAAATCAGGCAGAAGCACAAACATTCAGCTCACCTCAGAATCGCCAAGCAATAAAACGACTTTGCTTCTGGCCCTGGCTCATCGATACCACTCTCACCTCTTTCGCGGAGTGGCGTTCTAACAATTTCTGAAGAGGCTTCAATGTATCCGCTTTGGAGACCAGACTGGTGAACCAACCCACCTGCTGGGAATACTTCTGACTCTCTCGAATCATCCCCTTCAAAAAAGCCAGCTCGCCTCCCGGACACCAGAGCTCTCCCCCTTGACCTCCAAAGTTCAAGGCCAGCTTCCCCTTCGCTGATTGACTCTTCTGAAGATTGCGAACCTTCCTCCGGCTTCCCGCCTGCGCATCCTCCATCGAGGAGTGGAAGGGAGGATTGCACATCGTGAGTTCATAGCAGTCGCCCTCTCGAATCACTCCTTCAAAATAAGATTGCGAGGACTTCTGTAGAACGATTTTCACCTTCTTTCTCAGACACGGATTCACCTCCACAATCGTGCGCGCAGTCTTCACCGACACTGGATCGATGTCTGTGCCAACGAATTTCCAGCCATAAGCCTGACTCCCAATGATCGGGTAGACGCAGTTCGCCCCCGTCCCAATATCCAACACCGTCACTCCATCTTTCTCGCCGATGAGGTCGGCCAGATAATGGATGTAATCCGCCCGCCCCGGAATCGGCGGGCAAAGATACCCCTTCGGAATCATCCAATGCTTCACGCCATAGAACTGGGACAAAAGCGCCTGATTCAAAGCCACCACCGCTGCCGGATCCGCAAAGTCAATCGTCTGCTCTCCCCTCGGATTCAACCTCAAGAACCCCTGCAAGCTCGGAAGAGCCTCACACAGCCCATCAAAGCGGTAGCGCCCGCGATGAGGATTCCGCGGATGCAAAGCCCCGCCCCCATCACCACTTCCGGTCAATTCTTGCGTTTTCACAGTTCTTCTCACTTCCTCTTCCACTTCTTCGCTTCCGAATCAGCCGAATCAGCCGAATCAGCCGAATCACGAAGCGACTATGCCCATCTCCCGTTCAGTCAGCCACTGATTATCGAGACTTGTCCATTCTCTCTGAAGTCCATCGGACTCCCACCTCAAATACACCAAAGGTGTTCCGTTTCTCAGCCCAGGATTGGCGTAGCATACCCTGAGATCTCCCCACATCGTTTCTTCAACACCAAAGGTGTTGCGTCTCGCTGGTCCGAAACTACGTTGAAAAACGGTGTGAAACAGGTCACCTCGAATCGACTGCGGCAAAGCGCAGCTTGAAGAACCGCAAACCGTTGGACGAGCAGCCATTCGGGTCAGTCCGCGCATCGGAACATTTTCATCCCGTCGTCGTAGTTGGACAGGCAAATGATTACCCAGCAAGCGAGCTCGAACGAATTGTCCCCTCCCCCCTTTCGACCGCTTCGTCCCTCAACGCTCCCAGTCGTCATCTGCTCTTCTGAGCGCAATCTCATTTCCATCGTCCCCGCAGAGCCGTAGTCTGTGCGTCTTGCTCCATGCCTGACCCTCACTCCCTCCCCATTTGGAAGATCCACCACGAGATCGTGCGCACCTTGCAAGGCGGCAATCGGCTGGTGCTCGTTGCGCCGACGGGCTCGGGTAAGACGACGCAGGTTCCGCAGATGCTGCTCGATGCCGGAATAGCGGGAGACAAGATGATCGTGGTGCTGCAACCCCGACGCGTTGCCGCCCGCACCGTCGCCACCCGCGTGGCCTCGGAGCGGAAGGGTCAGCTCGGGGCTGAGATTGGGTATCAAATCCGCTTCGACGATCGCACCAGCGCGAAGACTCGGATCTGTTTTGTCACCGAGGGCATTCTCCTACGCTGGCTGCAGGACGACCGCACCCTGTCCAAGGTCGGGGCGGTGCTCTTCGATGAGTTCCACGAGCGCAACCTGCTCAGTGATGTCGCCCTCGCTTTGGTGAAAAATTTGCAGCAGAACGAGCGCCCTGATTTGGCGATGTTAGTGATGTCTGCCACCCTCGATGCCGAGCCTGTCGCCACCTATTTGGAACCGTGCCCCATTCTCATTTCGGAAGGGCAGAGCTATCCCGTGGAAGTGGGCTATCTCCCCCTCCCCGATCAGCGCCCTATCACGGTGCAGGCAGCTGATGCGGTTGAAGGCATTATCAACGACGGCGACTCAGGCGACATCCTTGTCTTCATGCCAGGGCGCGGCGAAATCAACGGCACCCTCGACGCCTTGCGCGGACTGAGAACCGAGGAGCGCGTGACTTGTATCCCCTTGCACGGTGCGCTCGAACCCCAAGAGCAAGACCGCGCCTTCGCCCCGAACGCGCTGCGCAAAATCATCGTCGCCACCAACGTCGCCGAGACCAGCATCACCATCGACGGCATCCGCCACGTCGTGGACGGTGGCGTCGCGCGCGTGGCCCGTTACGATGCCGAACGCGGAATTGGCACCCTTCTGTTAGAACCTATCAGTCGCGCCAGCGCCGACCAACGTAAAGGCCGCGCTGGCCGCACCGCTTCCGGCACCTGCCATCGCTTGTGGACTGAGATTGGGCACAAGAGTCGGGAAGAACGGAACACCCCGGAAATTCAGCGCAGCGACCTCGCGGAGGTGGTGCTGCTACTGCACTCGCTCGGAATCAGGGAAGCGGCCCTCTTTGACTGGTTGGACAAGCCCGACACTCAAGCAGTCGAACGCGCCGAACGCCTCCTCACCATGCTGGGAGCTCTCCTCGATACCGAGCTCACCGACATCGGCCGCCAGATGCTGCGCCTCCCGATGCACCCCCGCTACTCACGCATGTTGATCGAAGCGAGCGAGCGCAACTGCGTCCCCGATGCCGCCTTGTGCTCCGCCCTCGTCAGTGGTCGCGACTTGCTCACTCGCCTCGACCCGAATGATGTCAAAAGCCAGACCGCGCGGGAGATGTTCGAGGACAGCGACGACTCCGATTTCATCACCCTGATGCGCGCTTTCGACTTTGCAAAAGAGAACCGCTTCAGCTTTGACCGCTGCCGGAGCCACGGCATCAACCCCCAAGTCGCTCGCCAAGTGGAGGAAACCTACAAACAGATTCTCCACACCGCCCAACAACAACGCCTCTACGACCGCGACGCCAGTCTAACAACCCCGGAAAAGAACGAAGAAGCGCTCCTTCGTTGCCTGATGTCCGGCTTCGTCGATCAGCTCGCCAAACGGCGCGAATCCGGCAAGCCTGCTTGCGACCTCACCGAGCAGAGAGAAGGCCAACTCGTGCGCGAAAGCGTGGTCCAGGACGCCCCCTACTTCGTGGCCGCGAACATGCATCAAGTTCCCTCGCGCGGCCCGATTCCACTGACTCTTCTCAGCATCGCGACTGCGGTGAAGCCTTCTTGGATCGCGGAAATGTTTCCCCAGCACCTCAGCACCACTTTGGAGCACCTCTTCGATGCCAAGAACAAGCGCGTGTCCGCTATGAAACAAGTGCGCTATCACGACCTCGTGATTGAGCAGAAGGCGCAGCAAAACGACCTCGACCCCGTCGCCAGCGGACGCTGTCTTGCTGAAGCTCAACGCAAGGGATCCTTCGATCTTCCGCTGATGGATCACCGACTCAAACAATTCATGGCCCGGGTCAACCTCCTCCACGAGACCATGCCCGAGCTCGAGTTCGCCCCCTTCGATGAAGCGGCCATCACCACCTGCCTCACCCGCGCCTTCAAAGGACTTTCGCTCGCCAAAGAAGCGCAAGCGACTCCCCTCCTCAACGCCTTCCACCGCCATTTGGAAGATGGCCAAATCAGTTGGCTCAATGAATTGCTCCCCGCCTCCATCCCTTGGCTAGAAAAGGGCTCCACCAAAGTCTCTTACCTCACCGGTTCGCCAGAAGCTCAAGTCAAATTACAAGACTGCTGGGCCTTGGAAGAACACCCGAGCCTCTGTGAAGGCCGCCTCCCCGTCCTGCTCAAGCTCTGTGATCCGAAAGGAAAGAAGGTGGCCACCACCACCGACTGGCCGCACTTCCTCGCCCGCGAGTGGCGCAAGTATCGCCCCACCGTCGCCAAGAAGTTCCCCGGTCATGTCTGGCGATAACTCTTTTTGAGACGAGAATCTTCTCCCTGCTATCGAAAGGGTTTCGGGGAGCGACCTTCGCATTTCACATCTGATGATACCACCAAGCGTAAACCGCGCCACCGATGGCAACGAGACCTAACAACAAGTCTCCAATCGCCCCAGTCAATCCTGCCAGACCAAAAACGACCCCGATAATAATTAGGAAAGCGAGACCGGTGATACGCCCCCAGGTATTCTCAGAATTCATTGCAGACGCGAAGGCCCCCACTCCAAAGACGATCTGTATCACATATCTTTGCCGCGGAAGGACGAACAAGTCACCCAAGAGAGGAAAGTTAAAAAATTCCATCTCACAATCGAGCCAGAACTGATGAATTTAGAAAGCAAAAAGGGCCGCCTCGAAACGAAGCGACCCTTTTAAGAAATCAGTTTCTAACAACGACTCACATCTTGAGTTGAGGACGGTCAGCCTCGGGCCAGTCGATGTGGAAGAACTCGCCGCGTGGCTTATCAGTGCGCTCGTAAGTGTGAGCACCGAAGTAATCCCTCTGAGCCTGCAACAAGTTCGCGGGAAGACGCGCGCTGCGGTAGCTGTCGTAGTAAGCGAGTGCTGATGAGAAGGCTGGAATCGGCACGCCGTGGATGGCACCTGCTGCAACCACCTTACGCCAGTTGGCCTCGCAACGCTCAATCTCGCTCTTGAAGAACGGGTCGAGGAGGAGGTTGGCGAGGTTCTCGTCACGCTGATAGGCTTCGAAAATTTTCTGAAGGAAGGCGGCACGGATAATACAACCGCCACGCCAAATCATGGAAATCTCACCGAAGTTGAGGTTCCAGTCATACTCCTTCTGCGCCTCACGCATGAGCTGGAAGCCTTGGGCGTAAGAACAAATCTTGGAGCAGTAGAGAGCGTCGTGAATCGCTTGCACGAACTCTTCTTTATCACCTTCGAATCCAGGAACGTTCGCTCCGAGAACTTCGGAAGCTGCCACGCGCTCATCTTTCACTGCAGAAATACAGCGAGCAAATACGGCCTCCGCAATGAGAGGTGCTGAGATGCCCATGTCGAGGGCGTTGACGGCGGTCCACTTGCCAGTGCCTTTTTGACCAGCGGTATCGAGAACGATGTCGACGAATGGCGCGCCGGTCTCAGGGTCAGTCTGCTGAAGAATGTCAGTGGTGATTTCGATGAGGAAGGAATCAAGGACGCCCTCGTTCCAAGTGCCGAAGGTCTCGCTCATCGCCTTGGGCTCCATCCCGAGGAGGTTGCCCATGAGTTGATAAGCCTCACAAATCATCTGCATGTCGCCATACTCGATGCCGTTGTGAACCATCTTTACATAGTGACCAGCACCGTTCTCGCCGATGTAAGTGGTGCAAGTGACACCGCCTGTGACGGGCTTGCCGGGAGTCGCGCCGTCGATGGGCTTGCCAGTATCGGCATCCACTTTGGCAGCGATTGCTTCCCAAATGGGCTTCAATTCGTTCCAGGCAGACTCCTTGCCGCCGGGCATGAGAGATGGGCCGAAACGGGCCCCTTCTTCTCCACCAGAAACACCGGAACCGACGAAGCGGAATCCTTTTTCGTTGAGGTCTTTCTCACGACGAATGGTGTCGGTCCAAAGAGCGTTACCGCCGTCGATAATGATGTCGTCCTTATCGAGAAGCTCCGTCAAGCCATCGATAACCGCGTCAGTGGCGCGACCGGCCTGAACCAGAATGATGACTTTGCGAGGGCGCTCGAGAGATTCAACGAATTCTTCAAGAGTCTGAGTCCCCACCACCCCACCCGGAGTGTCGGGGTTCTCCGCCACGAAAGCGTCCGTCTTGGACGTGGTGCGGTTGTAAACTGAAATTTGGAACCCATGGTCCGCGATGTTGAGGGCGAGGTTTTGCCCCATCACGGCCAAGCCGATCAATCCGATGTCCGATTTTTTATCTGCCATAACGTGTGTTTGCTACCCGCGCGCTATAAGCCCCCCAACCAAAGGCCGCAAGCGTGGAATGAAGCCCACAATGAGTCGTTTCAGCGGTTTTCCAGTAGTTTGATTCATCGAAAACACCGCAGAGCGACCAAAACACGCCAGCAGAGCCTATCTCTGATATGGGAAAGTGCTGAAATCTCCCAATTTTCAGACCAAGAGGATGAAGATTAAGGGCGCGTCCCGCCAGAGTCGGCCCTGCAGGCGGATTTCTCGCGTTCCGTGAAAAATCCGGCCTAGAAAGCTAATCAGAAAAAAACGGCGCCCCCTCGCTCTGAAACGGGAGACGCCGGTTGGGGGGGTGACGTTTCTTAGAAAGAGGCTCCCACCCATGCGCCTAGCACCACGGCATCGTCGATATCACCATTGGTGCCACCACCTGGGTTCACGATGTATTGCACGGACGGCTGAATGTAGGTTGCGGGAGTGATTTGAAAGCGATGACCTAACTCAAAGACCAACTCAGCATCGACGTCAGTATTGCTCACGAACTGGCCGTAGTCGTCACTGATTTTTCCATAGGTGGCGAAGGCGACCGTGTGATCATTTTCGCGGCCTGGGAAGAGCCCCTTCCAGTTGGCTCCAGCGCTGACTTGCAATGGCACAATGGCAGACTCTTCTTGCGTATTATAGGAGGCAAAGCCGAAAAGCTTGAGGCCGTCGAGAACTTCCGCTTCAGCGCGACCATAGAAGCTGAACATGCTATCATCTTCCGTGCCGTCAAAGTTGGTAAAATCATAGAAGGATGCCGAAAATCCAGCATAGAAAAGAGCCTTCCGACCAAAGACCTGTGGGCTCCAATCATACTGTCCCATAACGGTTACTCCATCACCGCTATTGATGTCAAAGTTGTCTCCGCCAAGGTTGTTTCCAAACGGATTGTCATTGATCTGATAGGCCCCTAATTGGAATTTGTGTTCGTCGTTGGGAGTGTATTTCAGACGAGCACCCCAGTTACCTAAGGGAAAGGAATAAATCTGAGGATTCTGTAACATCATCGAGCGAATTGGGCCGTTGATAGAGGTGCTGAGTGAGTAGCGATTCAGACCACTTTCTGCAAAATCCTCGTCCATCGAAGTCCGTCCAACCTTGAGCGCCCAGTTCTCAGAAAAGGTTTTCTCAATCCAAGCCTGATAGAGCCAGGTGATTTGACCGTCGGCTCCCCCGTTGATAGTCATCGGATCAAAGATGCCCCCAACGTCTCCTGAAATACCCCCTCCGGTCCGATCAACAAAGGAGACCTTTGCGATGGTATCCTGAAATCCAAAAAGCTTGCCGAGGTCGAGATCGACTCCGCCGTATGTCTGGGCCGTGAAGTTACTTGCGGAATCACGGCCTCCAGAAACGTTAGCAGCAGTGATGGAATCCCAAAAAAGAAAGGGCGAAATTCCGCTGTCCAACATACTCTGATTTCGTCCAAAGAGACGGTCGCTTTCATACCAAGGGAGTGAATCAGGGTCCGATACAAAGGGCGTAGGTTGGTCTGCAATGATGGGTTCGGTTGCATCGTTCAGCTCCACGTCGCCCTGCAGCGTAAGTGCCGTAGCAGCGAAGAATACTACTGGGACGAGTTCTTGTTTCTTAGTTTTTTTGGTTTTCATAGTGTTGTTAAGTGAGAGTTACTCTAGATTTTTAGGTAAAGCGGTAGCTAGAGCCTGTGGTTCAGGCCGTTAAAATGGACGGTCTATTCCCACCCGAAGAGGAGGGCCTGCATCAGGCGAGCGATGTTAGGGTTTTCATAGAGGGAATCGATTATGCGAACGTATTCATCGGTGAAGGTTTGGTTTTCGGAGAGATTGCCAAAGACAGCCTCTACTCTGAGGAAGGAGAGCTTGTCTTTGCGGGTTCCCACCGCAGCGGCGCGGAGCTCGGCTTTCATCTCGTCGACGACTTCCAGCGCCATCCCATCTTTGCTGGCGTGCTTATCGGAGTAGTAGCACCAGGCCGCAATCACGAGAGCGGCGTATTCGATGCTTCCTCCCCTCGCGAGATTCTCGTTGATGGTCGGAATGAGAAACTTGGGCATTTTGGATGAGCTCTCCAAACAAATGCGGGCGAGGTTGTCCTTGATGTTGGCATTGCCAAAACGCTCGATGAGAGAAGCTTTGTAGTCTTCCAAATCGATGCCATCCACGCAGTCGAGAACTGGAGTGACTTCCACATCCATGAAGCGCCGCAGGTAGGTTGCGAAAAGCGGGTCTGCAAGGCAGTCGTCGATGGTGCTATGGCCATCGATAGAACCCAAAATTCCCAGCACTGAGTGACCGGCATTGAGAAGACGAATCTTCATCTTCTCATAGGGAGTGACGTCGGGGACGAACTGGGCACCGACCGCCTCCCACGCTGGGCGGCCATTGGAAAATTCATCTTCGATCACCCATTGGCAAAAGGGCTCGCAAGTGACCGGCCACTCGTCTTGCAGGCCAAACTCACTGACCAAATACTTCATATCCGCCGGAGTGGTGACCGGGGTGATGCGGTCCACCATCGCGTTCGGGAACGCCACCTCCTCCTCGATCCAAGCCGCCAACTCAGGGTCCTGCTCCCGCGCAAAAGCCAACAACATTTTGCGGGTGACCGCGCCATTGTGCTGGATGTTGTCGCATGATTGCACCGTGAAGGCAGGGAGACCATTCTCACGTCGTTTACGCAAAGCCGCTGCCAAATAGCCAAAGACCATGCGCGGACTTTCGGGGTTCGCAAGGTCGTGCTGAACGTCGGGGTGATCGACATCAAACTCGCTATCAACGAACTCACCATCAGCGGGCCTCACAAGGTAGCCGCCCTCGGTGATGGTCAGGGAAACAATCTTGGTCTCCTCACTCGCCATGCGCTCAATCACCGACGCGGGGTCATCGCTGGCAAGCATGAAGTCGATGATGGAACCAATGACGCGGTTCTCAATACTACCATCCGGGTGCTTCACGATCAGGGTGTAGAGATAGTCCTGTTGCTTCAGCACATCACCAATCTTGCGGTCGGCATCGCGCAGACCGACTCCGCAAATCCCCCACTCCTGATTGCCCGGCTCCGCAAGCAGCTGATCAGTGTAGTAGGCTTGGTGCGAACGATGAAAGCCCCCGACCCCGATATGCATGATGCCGGCGGTGAGTTTGCTGCGATCGTAACTCGGCCGAGCAACCTCCTCGGGGAGTTCAACGAGGTTACTTTGAGTGAGAGGAATCAGAGCTTTCATCTTGGATGCACTAGATTTTGATTTTTTGAAAGCAGGCATGATTTAAGCAGCTTTGCGGTGTTGGAGGCTATCGAGAGCAACCGCGACTAACAAAACGACACCCTTAATCACCATTTGCACAAACTGGCTCACGTCCAGCAAGACGAGCCCGTTGCTCAGAACCCCGAGAATCAGCACTCCCGCCAAAACGTTAGAAATCTTTCCAAATCCCCCGCTGACACTGACGCCACCCAGCACGCAAGCAGTGAGAACGTCGAACTCGAAGCCTTTGCCCGAAAGGACTTGCCCGGAATTGGTGCGAGAAAGAATGACCACTCCCGCCACCCCGGCAAAGAATCCTGACAAAGTGTAGACGAGATACTTCACCCGATTGACATCGATACCAGAGAGCTTAGCCGCCTCCTCGTTACCACCCACGGCATAGAAATAGCGCCCAAAGAAAGTCTTACTGAGAATGAAGCCACCCAAGGCCATCACAACCGCCATGATAATCACTGGAATCGGAATGGGCCCCACGTAACCCTGACCAATGACCGCAAAGGACTCAGGGAAACCGTAGATAGGGAGGCCGCCACAAATGAGGTAAGCGACTCCTTCAATAATGATGAGCATCGCCAAGGTCACAATGATGGGAGGCATCTGAATATTGGCGATAATCCAACCATTCATAAAACCAATCGCGGCGGAAAGCGCGAGCGCCGCCACAACCGCGACCGCTGGCGGCCACCCAGCATTCACCATCAGCCAGGCACAGACGATGTTCACCAGCGTGACCACCGACCCCACCGAGAGGTCGATTCCTCCTAACAAAAGGACAAAGGCAAACCCAACCGCCACGATTCCCAGCATGGAAACCTGTCGCGCGACATTGAGGAGGTTGTGGCTATTGAGAAAATTCTCAGAAGCGATGGCGAAAAAGATAAGAAGCACCAGCAGGACCAGCCAGATCCCGAACTGCTTGGCAAAGGCGGAAAAACCGCTCCCGGCCCCCTTGAATGTTGTGATTTTGTTCATAGTTTTTGTTGCTGTGTTGAGGTTAGTTATGTGAGGCGAAGCCCATGATGGCTTCTTGTGAAAAGTCTTTACGAGCCAGTTCGCCCGTTACGCGCCCTTCGTGGAGGACCACGATGCGGTCGGACATTCCCATGACCTCTTCCATCTCGGAGGAAATCATCAGGACCGACTTACCGGACTCGACGAGGCTATTGACCAACTCGTAAATCTCAGACTTGGCCCCAACGTCGATGCCTCGGGTGGGTTCGTCGAAAATGACCAAGGTAGGCTCGGTTGCCAGCCACTTGGCGATGATGACCTTCTGCTGATTTCCACCGCTCAGGTTCTTGATTTTCTCCTCCAAATTCGGGGTCTTAATGCGCATCGCCTTGCGGTAGCCTTCTGCGACATCCTTTTCGGTGCCTCGATTCACAGTAAAGAATTTCGAGATGCGCTCGAGGACAGAGACACTGATGTTCTCCTTGATATCGAATTCTAACAATGCGCCCAATTTCTTCCGGTCCTCCGGCACAAGGGCGATGCCTTCTGCGATGGCTTGCTTGGGAGTCTTGGAGTCAACCTCCCGCCCCTGCAAGGTCACCCGACCAGCGGACTTCTTCTTGTAGCCGAAGAGAATCTCGGCCAACTCGGTGCGTCCCGAACCAATAAGACCGGCCAAACCGAGGACTTCCCCCTTTTTGATGTTGAGGCTCACATCTTTGACAATCGTTCCAGAGACATGCTCCACCTCCAAAAGCACCTCCTCGGAGACCTGGTGATTTCGCTCGGGATAAGTCTCCTTCAACTCACGCCCCACCATCAGCTTCACCAATTCGTCGAGGTTGGTTTCGGCGGTCTTCACCGTTTCCACTTTTTGCCCGTCTCTCAGGACCGTGATGCGATCCGAGAGCCGGAAAATTTCATCCATGCGGTGCGAGATGTAGACAATGGTCACGCCCGAATCCCGCAGCTTTTCCACCACGAGATGTAGCGCTTTCGCTTCCGTTTGAGTCAAAGGTGCCGAGGGTTCGTCCATGATGAGCATCTTCGCCTTCTGAGAGATAGCCTTCGCAATCTCGACCAACTGCTGAAAGCCCACGGTGAGGTTTCCGACCAACTCCGCTGGGTCGATCTTGATGTCAAACTGCTGAAAAATCTGGGCCGCCTCGGACTCCATTTTCTTTCGGTCAATGACCAGCCCCTTGCGAGGGGCACGCCCAAGGAAAATATTCTCCGCAACCGAGAGTTCATCCACCAAGTTGAATTCCTGATAGATGACCCCCACCCCCGCGCCCTCGGAGAGCTTGGGGGTCAGGGAGGTGAACTCTTGGCCTTGAATCACGATAACACCCTCGTCGGGAGAAATCGCTCCAGTGCAGGTCTTAATGAGAGTCGACTTTCCTGCCCCGTTTTCACCGACCAAGGCATGAACTTCTCCTTCAATAATATCGAGGCTGACATCATCCAGAGCGACAACTCCGGGATATCTCTTGGTAATGTTTTTCAGTTGCAGGAACATCGTCTTGGTTTCTACTTTTGGAAATATTGGTCCACGTTTTCAGCGGTGACAGGGATGACATCGCGGTAGATTTTGGCAGGCAACTCTTCGCCTGCAGCGAGCTTCTCAACAAAGCCGTAAACCTCATTGGCAACATCGTCATTGGTTCCCGTCACAATCACGCTCATGCGAACTCCCTCGTTATTCTTAATGGCCGCCAGCTCAGGTTCAGTGGCGTCGACCGCGAAGATTCCGAAGTCGTCACCCAATTTGCCAGCCGCCTTGGCTGCTTCGTTAGCGCCAACCGAACCACCGCCGCCGATGCAGCAAATGACCTTCACATTGGGGTTGGATTGAAAAATCGTTTCCATCTTGCTGATACCCTCTTGAGGATTGATGGCGCTCGTCTCGGCGACGATTTTCGCGTTCGGCGCCAGTTCGGTAATCGCCTCGCGAATTCCGTTGCCTCGCGCCAAAAGGACGGGAAGCTGCGGGTAATTGAGAATCGCCACTTCAGCCTCGCCGCCATGCTTTTCGTTGATAAAGGCCGAAGCCTCTTTACCCACTTCAGACCCCAGCGCCTTGTTATCAATCAACCAGCGGACGTCGGCGTTCTTGATATCATCATCCCACGAGATGATTTTCACCCCTGCGGCCATGGCCTCACGACAAGCGGATTCGATTCCCGCCGGGTCAGCCGGATGAACAATGATCACGTCCATACCACGTGAAACAAAGTTCTCGATCTGCATAATCTGCTTGGAGACATTGCTCTCGCAGGCCACATAGTTCATCTTAGCGCCATTGGCTTCAGCCTTCTTTTGAATGGTCTGGCAATAGCCGGACCAGGTGGGATTGCTCAGATCCTGAACGGTCATCCCGATCTTAATCTGGCCTTCGCCATCTTTGTTTCGATCACAGGCGGTCATCGCAAATGCGGCAAAGACGGCTAGGAGGGTGGATATGTGTTTTTTCATTGTTCTATCGTTTGGTTGCTTAGGTTAGTTTTTGTTACTTGGGAAAAAGGTTCAGTCTTGGTTCATCTCATCGAGGAGTTCGGCGGGAAGATTCGGGGTCGCGCCTTTCTGCGAGCAGACAAAGGAGGCCACCCGGTTGGCAAAAGAGTTCACTCTCTCGAGCGGCCATTGCCTCAAGAGGCCGCAAGCAAGGGCTGCCGTGAAAGAGTCCCCTGCCCCCACGGTATCGACGGGCTTGACCGGAATCCCCGCGCACTCGTTCACCTCATCAGCGGAAATAATCAGACTCCCCTCACCCCCGCGGGTATAGGCGACATGAGTGAGAGCGAACTGTTGGTGCAGCGCCTTGAGTTGCTCGACCACGCTTCCTTCCAATTGAAAGTAGTCGGCGAGAACGGGAAGCTCTTCGTCGCTCAGCTTCAGAATACTCGCCTGCTTCAATGAGCCTTCGACGATTTCTTTCGAGAAAAACGGCTCCCGCAAATTGACATCGCAAATCCGGATCGACTCCTGAGGCATGGCGGAGAGAAACTGCCCAATTGTCTTTCGCGTTATCGGGGAACGCTGCGCCAGAACCCCGAAGCAAGCTGCATCCAAAGACGCTGCCAGCTCACCCAACTCTGGAGAAAAGACCAAACCGTCCCATGCCACGTTCTCAAGAATGGTATAAGTGGGCTTACCCGCGCCATCAACAGTCACCAACACTCGGCCCGTGGGGAGATCCGAGCTTTCCTGAATAAAGCGGTCGCTCATCTTGAGCTCTGCAAGCCGGTCCCGAGTCCGCAGCCCCACGAGGTCAGGTCCCACCATACTCACCGGATAGGCTTCGCAACCCAGCTGATGACAGTGCGCGGCAAAATTGACCGGAGCCCCTCCAAGACGTCGGCCGTCAGGAAACAAGTCCCACAGAATTTCTCCGATTCCCGCAATTTTATGATTTCTGCTCATCTAGTTCAACTTTCCGGCTATCGGCTGACTTCGGGTTCAACAACCCATTCGCCGCTCGCCACAGAATTGATACTCAGGCAGGAATCATTTGTAAACAATTGACGTTACAAACACCTTGATAAAACTTTTCATTTTAATTACATTTCATCCGTGAACGAAGCTCAGCCAAGGTATTTGCAAATCTACAAAGAAATCCAGCATCAGATCCATGATCAGAGCTTTTCGCCCGGCGATTTCCTCCCCACCGAGGCAGAATTGTGTAAAAAATACCAAACCTCCCGACCCACTATCGCGCGAGCGCTCAAGCTCTTAAGCGATGAGAAGCTGGTGGTGAGAAAGGCAGGGTTCGGCACCCAGGTTCTTGCTCCGCGGAAGTCCGCCCTTCTCGCGGGACTGCTCATTCCACAGCTTTCCGAAATCGAAATTTTCAAGCCCATCTCCGCCGCCATCGCCGAGACCTCAGGAATGGGAGGCATGCGGGTCATTCTTCCTTCCGAATTAGACTTTGGCGCCGATCTCAAAAAGCGAACCAACTCGCTCGCCGACCAACTGATCGAAGCCCGGGTGCGCGGCGTCTTTTTCGCTCCCACCGAGCACCTCGACAGCCCTTCGGAGTTCAACGATGGAGTGATCGAAAGACTGACCAAAGAGAACATCCGAGTGGTCCTCATCGACCGCGACATTCACCGCTGGCCACGCCAAACTCATAACGATCTCGTCAGCATCGACAACATCGAAGCCGGCTACACCATCGCCAGCCACTTGCTCAGCCAAGGATGCAAACGCCTCGTCTTCGTCACCCGCGAGAACCCAGCAGTCACGGTGCAGCTTCGCCGTATGGGCTGTCGTGAAGCCCTCACTCAACACGGTTTGCAGGCGAGCAGCCTACTCACGGTCATCGACCCCAGCGACGAACCAGGAAAGGCGGCCAGCGAACTCTTCGAAAGCGGAGCCGACGGTATCATCTGCGCCAACGACGTCACCGCTGGCCCCATCCTGCGCGGCCTTATTGACCGAGGAGCCGACATTCCAGGGAAAGTGAAAGTCTCAGGATTCGATGACGTCGAATACGCCTCCCTCCTCAGTGTTCCCCTCACCACCTATCAACAACCCTGCCGCGACATTGGTCGTGTCGCCGCCGAACTGATGATGCACCGCATCAAGTATCCCGACACCCCCATCCAACGCATCACCCTTCAAGGCCAACTCATCGTGCGCGAATCCACCTCACGCCAAAAGTGAAACAGCCTTCAGCCCCTCACGTGCCCTCTGGTCAAAGTCCGCCAAAATCCCCGGCGCCTCTTTCTCCAACTCAGCCTCCACCTCTTCGCGAGAAAGCCTCTCACTTTGAGCCTTCTTTTTCTGCTTCATCAGCTTCCACAACCGCCGAGTCCCCTCTCTTGCAAAACGCTGATCTGACTTAGCAACGACTTGCATGAACAACTTTCCCCAAGCCGCCGCCTGAGCTGCCGTGATAGGGCCGGAATCAGAATCAACCTCTGCCAAATTGACGAAACGCGCGAGGAAGTAGGTCTCGATCACATTGAGAACCGCCCGCCGAATCGCGAGCCAAAACAGAAACGTCCGCAACACCTTGCGCAGCGGCTTCAGAACAAGCGCTTTTACCAAACCACCCATCCTCCCCATGAGTGTCTTCTTGCCTCCATCCGCCAGCAACTTGGGCACCCCTTTCTCAAAAGAAACACCCCTTCCCTTCAAAATCTTCTCCACCAACAAACGCCGCTCCCGAACAATCAGCCAATCATCCACAAAGGGCAAAGGCACGAACTCAAAGACCCCCGTCTGAAAACTCTGTCGATGCACCGTTACCGGAGAAACAGCCGGCTTAGCAAGTTCTTGTGAGTTGTCTTTCATAAAGGATAGTCGCGAGCTCCAATCTCTCCCTCAGAGAATAGACCTCACACCAAAGAGTGCAAGCGGCAGCATAGACCTACGCACAGTGAGCGTGGAAGCAGTCCTCGCGGAAGTTCTTTTGTCCCAACAGAGGATCCACTTAACAATAACTCTCACAACCGTTCCTCCAACAACTCAACTCTCCATAACCGTTTCCCTGAATCTTCTCTAACCATCCTAAAAACCTCATAAACCGAAGGCGAATCTTGCCAGTTGGCGAACCTATTTAGCGGTTCTGATTCGCAACCTCTCCACACCCCCTAATAGAACAACGCTCCAAACTCTTCACCTCATCCAGCCCCGAAGTCGAACGAAGCTCGGGGCAGTATTGCAGTCTCAAATCAGTAAGTTCGGGGCAAGCACCTAATCCGTCTAGCGAAAGAAGCCCCTGACAGCGATCCGCCGTTAGACGACGCAGATAAGGCAAAGGCGTAGCCTCGGAAAAATCAAGGGCATCCATATTTCTTACCCCCAATTCTTGCAGCTGTGGAGGAAGGGTCAACTTCTTGAGTTGCTTTCCCCGGAACAACTCGACCGCTTTCAACCCTTTGAATAATGAGAGGTCGAGGCTTTCCCTCTTTCCCAGCTCAAGCTGTAACCTTCTTAAATTTGGCATTGCCGCCAAGGCCTCAAGCTGAGTCTCCTCCGCAACCAGAAGAGAGAGTGACTCCACCCCACTGAGATTGGGATGCTCTAACAAATATGCAAGATGCTCTGTGGTCGCAAATTGCAGCTGAAGCGTTCGCAGTTGAGGAAGACTTCCCACCGAGCGAAAATCAGCTCCAGGAAGGCAGGCTATTGTTAGTTCTTGTAGTTGCGGTAAATCGCCAACGGGTAACGAGCTCCTCGTTTCCAACTTCTGCAAATGCTTGAAGTGCCCCTCCTGCATCAACCTCTCAATGAAAGGGGCGTCTATGCGCTGATTGAGCAATTCCACCGAAAAGAGTTTTGGAAGATGTTCTAAGAACCGCCCCTCCCCAAAAAATTTGGTATTAAATTCGAAAGTGGTCAGCCTAGGACTATTTTCTAGAGTTCTATCGGGACTGATGTATTTATCGTGAATCCAGTGGGAACCCATCGAAAACGTTTCCAGCTCCTTGAGTTGACCCAAACAATTGAAAGTATCGGCAGGCAAATTCTCTTTTGTTCGTTCGCTCACCGCCAGATGCCGCAGACCCGTCAACGTCCCCAAGCTCTTAATTTCTTCCAAGCTCAAGATGCCGCCGACTGCCAAAGACCTCAATTCGGGCAACTCGGAAAGCGTGGGCAAGCCCTTGAGGGATCCACCCCAGAATTTAAAATACTCCAGATTTTCAAGCTGCTCGATGCCCGCGAGACTCACCTCAGGATTGCTAGCATTCAGGTGCAAGGCGCGCAGACTTTTCGGGAGAGATTTCCAATCAACCGCTTCTGATCGTTGATTTAAAACCATCGCGATCGGCTTCAATTTCTGGGCCACCATTTCAGGAAGATCCTCACTGTAGATTTCCACGCAAGCTCCCAGCTCAATCGCCTCCACCGCTCGCTCCTTTTGCTCGGGGGTCGTTCGATTTCCCCAACTGATTCCCACCACTCGCGCCACTCCCTCCGGCGCAGTCTTGAGCCGGAGTTCCCGTTCTCCTTGCTCTACGAACCAATCTCTCTCTCCGTCAAAAAGAACTAAGGAATCAGAAGCACCCTTCATCTGGTCACCTCCCAGACTAAGCCAAACTCCCTTGGGCAGATACAAATTTGCAGTATAGGCATAACTCGACGCATTCGCGCTCTGGACACCGACGAAGCTACAGGTCGCTTGCCGGGAAAGATCATGAATGGTCAGCTGCGTCCAGCCAAGGGGATGCACCACGGCCGGCATAGGCTCATCGGGTCGCCGCCGTTCTTCCCAATCTCGGATCCATCGCTGATCCTCTTTACTCAGACGCTCAAGCGGAACCGCGAAGACCTTGCCGTCCGACGCGCGCTCCAGCGTCGCAGCCTTGCCGTCTGTCCCCTTGAAAACGGCCTCCAACTCGACACCATCGCTGCTGTGAAAAACCCGCGCTTCACCGAAGACGGAAGAACACGAAAGCCCCAGCACAAAGGCCCCGCAGAGAAGCATGTAAGACGATTGAAATAAAGAGACTAAATTGATGGGCACTAATCCTTCTTATTCCTTCCTTGCTGCGATAAGCAAACAATAAAGAACACCATTGATGAAGAATTGAAACTCTCCCTGAAACACCTTACACCCGCTCTTTTGCCAGCTCACAAAGCCTCTTCTCCAGCGCCTCGGGCAACCCATACTCAGGCAACTCAGTCGCGAAAGCCCCCCAGTCTCTTTCCATCCCACTTCCCAAGTAAGCATTGAGCCGCGTTGCTACCGTGGAGTCGGCCAACTCTTTGGCTGTCGAATAAACACTCTCCAGAAAAAGCCGCGACTCGCTCGTCCTCGAGAGCGCATACTTCTGATGATACCCTTCAGCATAGGTAAAGTGATTCACCGGCACCACCTTGGTCGCCACCCGCGCGCTTGCTAACCCCAAACGATGCGCCTCCCGATCCAACGACTCCAACGCCGCCTGCTTCTGAGATTCATCACGATAGAAAACGGCATTCATATATTGCGTGCTCCGATTCAGCGAATCACAGCGATGCCCCGCCCAAAACTCTTTCAGTAAATCAAGATAGCTCATCACCATCGGATCGTAATCAATCGAAACTGCTTCGGTATGATCCCCCATCGAGCGATAGGTCGGCTTCACTTTCTCGCCACCACAATAACCAGCGCGTGTGCGTAAAACTCCAGGAAGGCTTCCGAACTCGGAATCCGGCCCCCAGAATCATCCCATCCCAAAGGTGGCCGTCTCGAAGGCGGTAGCTACATTCACTTGGTCGAAAGGCAAGATCGCAGCTGAAACTTCTCCGTCTTCTTTCTCCAATAATTCCTGTCCTAGGCTTCTGAATCTAGTCATATTTTTGAGGGGAAACTCTCTCCATTGGATAACAGAGAGAACGGATTTCATCAACAGGAGTCACCACCCCAAGCTCCTTTCCAACTAGTGAGCCCCCTTTTCGACGAAATTGGTGAAGAATTTGAGATGGCAGACTTGGCCAACACGAATTAGTATTTACAAAGTATTACTGAACCCACTCCAACCCCAAGGATGCCCAAACCCAAAAACCCCTCTCCTTTTCAGGCTACCTGCTTCTTTTTTGGCCTGTCTCTCAGCTTCATCCAAGCCCTCGTGGTGAATCTCGATGTCGAACTCGATGCCTCCAATACCTTTTCCGGCCAAGGTGGCTACTCCGACCCTGGGAATAACTTTTGGAACAGCTCAGAAACGACGATGACTGACCTCGTTGCTTCCGATGGCACTACAGCGACAACCATCGACGTGACTCTATCCGCCAATAGTCGCTTCAATGCCACTGGAGGTAACGTGCCTGCGGGTCAGTCCCATAGCGAACTCGTGGGCGACTACTCCTATCTGAGAAACGGCGATACCACGGTCGACATCTCGGGACTCACTTCAAACGGCAACTATCTGATCTATCTCTATGGCCAAGGCGACAGTCTCTCTCAAAAATCAACGGTCACCTTCAGCGGGCAATCAAAATCCACTAGCGGGCTGCTGAATGGCACCATCGCAGAGGGCGCTAACTTTGTGGCGATTGCGGCCACTGCGGACAGTAGTGGAAACCTCACGGGTACGATGGCACGAAACGGCAGCAGCTTCTCGGTCCTCAATGGACTGCAAATCATCGAGCTCGAATTGGATGCCTCGCAGCAGGAGTATGTCGTGAATGTCGACCTCGGTGGGGGCGACAGCTCGACCACTCCTTACACGGGACAAGGAGCTCACCCCGATACTGGAAACGACTATTGGAACAACACCTTCACCACCGACAATCGCGCTCTCAAAGGCCTCATCGCTTCTGACGGTATCACGACCACACCGCTCAACGTCGACATTGCTGGCGGAAGCGGATTCGTCGATTCAGGAAAAACCAATCATCTCCTCAGCGATTACTTCTACAATGATACCACCTCGCTCATCAGAGGGCTGAACCCCGGAGGTAGCTACACCCTTTATGTCTACGCTGCCGGCGACCAGTCTGGCCAAGGCTCTACCATCACCATTAACGGCGTCACAAAGTCGGTCTCGAACTCCGGCAATCCCGACTTCTTCAGCCTCGGGGTCAACTATCAGACCTTTACCGCCACTGCCGACATCGCTGGGCGCATTGCCATCGACTCCAATGATAAGCTGAATGGCTTTCAAATCATTCAGGGCATGCCCGCCGCGAGTCCTTATCAAGCCGAGAGCGCCACCTATTCAGGAGTGACCACGACGAGCACTACCGCCGCCTTCAATGGGCAAGCCCTCGACGGATTCAACACTGCCGGCGATTCGGTGACCTACTCAAACCTCCCTTCCAGCGACACCCTCAAAATCACCTACGCCAATGGAGCATCCACCACCCGCCTCAGCCTTTATCAGAACAATACCGATGTCGGCACCGTCTACTTTCCTCCCACAGGAAGCTGGACCACCTTCAGCACCCTCACTCTTGACGGACTCGCCATCCCAGCCAGCGCCAGCATCAAACTCCAGCTCGATGTCGACGACATCACTTTCAACAACGGGCAAAACGCAGCTATCCAAGACCAAATCGATATCGAAACCGCGGGTTCTCAAATCATCGTGAGCTCCATCATCGAACTCCTTGCCCAGATCGGAAAGGACAACGTCAACGTCAAGATGACGCCCGGCACTTATGATATCGACGAGACCGATCAGGACTCGGGCCTCCTCCCCCTGCCTACTCTCTTTGACTTTTGCGGCTCGAACTCCAGCTACGACTTCACTGGAGTCCTTTTCAATATTCATACCAATCTTTACAACGAATGGCCTGGCCAAGAAGTGCGCGTCTTCGAGTTTAATGGCAGCAACAACCACTACTACGGCATGACCCAGAAGGACCTCGGAGACGAGCCCATCAACTCAGTCGGCGTGCTCAACATGGCGGTAGTCGGTGACGCCAACAAAGTGGAAGAATTCAGTCTCTACACCCGAGGCTCTCGCCCTTATGGATACGGAGACTTGTTCGGAAAAGGGTCCGGCTCAGTCATCGGGCACGACAAGCATGCTGCTCTCCTCGTCAACGGGGCCAACTGCCACCTCCTCAATTGCTATCTCGAACTCGCTAGCTACGGGCATGGCATCTTCATGCAAGGGGCCATCGGCACTCTAGTGGAAGGCTGCTACGTGAAAGGCGATGAATTCAACACCACCGACAACATCCTCGCCGAGGCAGGAACAGGTTCGGAGGCAGACTTGGTAGACTTTATGACGGTCTGGGGTTGGACTGTGCCACCTGGCTACGCCTTTTCCCGACAAGAAGATGGCATCAGGTGCTATAACAGTGGAGCCAACGGCCTCTCCACCGCCAACACCACGGTCCGCAATTGCACGGTTGAAAACATGCGCACCGGTGTCGTCATTGGCTTTTCAGATGGAGCCAACGAAATTTATGGCTGCACGACCATCAATGTAGAAGCCGGGTTTTGGCCAGGCAATGGCGACAGCGTTGACCACAGCCAAGGAGAAGCGCCTAACCAGTCCATGGTAGACAACCCCTACCAGAACGACAGCAATCAAGACTTCTCCATCACCCTCCTCCAAGAGACTCCGATCTACGGAAACGACCTCCTAACCTACTTCGCAGGAAACAACCACGACATCACCTTGTGGAACTCTTCCCTACAACCCACCCCTATCAGCCAAACCATCCAGATGGGCGGACTGAAAACCGGCCTGCGCTATTTCGATGGTAGCACAACCTTCAACCTCACCAACAGCAGCCTCACCAACTGGACCGACCAACCCGTCAACCTCTCTAGCAATGCCAGCGGCAATAACGTGAGCAGTTTCGGACCAGTCACCAACACGGGCTCGGGTAACAGCGTTTCCACCCAGAACTCCTCCTCCGCCTCAGCCTCTTCTACCTCCGCAGGCTCGGCCGCCGACACCCTCGATGCCAATGCCTCTACCTCGTGGTCTGCGGATGGGATCGGCGAATGGATTCGCTATGACCTCGGAACCTCGCGGAACCTCTATCAAGCCTCTATCCAATGGCTCGACGGGACCTCGCGTATCTATGACTTCGAGATTCAAGTCTCCAACAACTCGTCCGGCCCCTGGACCACAGTCTACGCAGGCACCAGCTATGGCACTCTCGACTTTGAAGACTACAACTTTCACACTCAAAACTCGCGCTATCTACGAGTGGTCGGCCAAGGAAACTCCTTCGACAACAAAATCCAAATTATCGACTTCGACCTCGACCTCAAAGACCGCTTTGCGATGGTGAAATCCAAGTCAGAAGCAGGCTCTAACTTCACCTCCCAAAACACTCTCGATGGAGACCTGAGCACCCGCTGGTCTGCCGAAGGCGCGGGGCAATGGATTCAATATGACCTCCTCAACAGCGAGCGCGTCAACAGCGTCGCACTTGCCTGGCACAGCGGAACCTCCCGCTCTTATGGCTTCGAAATCGGAGTCTCCGACCATCCCATGGGCCCCTTCGCCACCGTCTATTCCGGAGCGAGTAGCGGCACCACCAATGACCTCGAAGAATACGCCTTCCCTCCCATCGAAGCCCGCTTCATTCGCGTCACTGGGCAAGGCAGCACCGTCGACGATTGGAACAACCTCACCGAGGTCTTTCTCAATAGCGAGACCATCATCCCCGTCGAAGTCGCTCCCACTCCGATCGCCTGTTGGTTCCTCGAAGATAGCACTGGCGCCATCCTCACAGACGCCTCGGGCAACGGACATCACGGTTCCCTTGGAAGCGCACCTGTAAGCAACCCTCTCTGGTCCACAGGGGCGGATGGCGGAACCGGCCTTTCCTTCGATGGCACCACCTCCAATACGACCCTCGCGGCCTCAGCCTTTAGCGGCATCTCTGATGAAATCTCGATCTCCTTCTGGGCCCGCGGCGGTGCTAGCCTTCCTTATGACACCTGCGTTCTTCGAGCCACCAACAGCACAGGTAACCGCCTCCTCAACATTCATCTCCCTTGGGGAAATGGACAAATCTACTGGGATGCAGGAGACAGTTCGGGATACGACCGCATCAATAAACAATCCACCGCAGCTAATTACTCTGGCGTGTGGAATCACTGGGTCTTCACCAAGAACGCAACCGCTGGCAGCATGGAAATCTACCTCAATGGCGCCCTCTGGCACTCCGGCACCGGCAAGACCAAATCCCTTTCCCCAATCGCCACCGTCTTTCTCGGGAGCGATGGCGGCACCGTCACCTATGAGGGCTCGCTCGATAATATCGTGCTTTACGACAAGGCTTTGACCCTCACCCAAGCGAACGACCTCTACCAAGGCTCCACCTTCGCCTATCTCAATTGGGCCGAAGACCAAGGTCTCTCCTCCTTCGATAGCTCCTGGACGGGCAATCCCGACAACGACACCTTTCCAAATCTCCTCGAATACGCCCTTGGAGGGGACGCTGTAAATCCTAGCGAAGTAGCGATTCTAACCAGCTGCGAACTGCTGGAAAACGAGGGGAAGTTTCAGTTCAGCTACCGTCGCCGGCTCGATGCTGAGGAACGCGGCCTCAACTACCTTGTCACCAACTGCAACGACCTCAGTTCGTGGGACACCCTCGGGCTCATTGAAGTAGGAACCACCGCCATCGATAATGACTTTGAGTGGGTGACAGTAGAGACCGATCTCGGCGAGCGAGAATTCCTCCGCCTCGAAGTCACGATGACATCGGGAAAGTAGCGTGAACGAGAGCATGAAAATCAAGCCCTATAGATTTACAGGTTAGGGCTTCGAATAATCCCTGCTACAATTTCCATCTTCGAACGCATGGATACAACCGATGAGCTCCTCGAACACCTCACCGCACCTCTCGAAGGAAATGCGGAAGCCGCTCTATCGACTCAGGATCTCATGGGGCCAAGAATACGAAAAGCCAATGAAGGTGCAGTCCATTCAGCACTCGTCCGAATCCGCCTTCATCAAACCCCTTCTCCTCGACCCAAGAAGCTTTTTCTCTTCGGCCCCCTCGTCATTGTTCTTGTCACCCTTGTCCTCGTCGCATTGACGGGAGCTTCCCTCTACCAGGATTTTCGATACCTACGAGCAGCCCTCAGAGGCGACGGCGATGTCAATCAAGCTGTCATCAAGTCTCTCACCAAGAGAACTCAGCATCTGAGCGATGAGCAACGGCTCTTTTTACTCGGAGATCCCGATGAGCAAGACCCAACGCTCAGGTTCAAAAAAGCCTACGAACAAGACCCCTCCAATCCAGCAACGTTGTCAGATCACCTCTTGGCCCGATCTAACTCGTATCCTCGAAAGCCCTCAATGGACGAATTGCTCGGGCTAGCACGTAAAGGGCAGGAGCTCGATCCACAAAACGCATTGTTCTTCCTAGTAGAAGCGAGTCTCCTATTCGAATCCAGCCTCGAAGCAGACCCCACCTACCGCGGAAGCCGATCCCCTCCAGGAACATTTCACTATCGAGTCACTGATTCCAAAGATTTTCACCATGCGGTAGGCCTCCTTAAAGAAGCCGCAACTCTCCCCCATTTCACCGCCTATTCGGTGGAACGAACGCATGACCGTAGCGAGCTTTTTCCGTCACCTCAAAACACAACTGAATTTCAGGAAAACATCATCTATCAAAGCCAGTTGGCTGCGACCACCGGCTCAGGTTATCTAAGGCTGAGAAGCGTTCTTGAGATTGTCACTTTCGAACTATCGCAAAACGGCGATCAAGAGGGGCTGCGGGAACTTTACCAAAACGCTCTCCGTATCACCGAGCTTCAAAGCTCCGAACCAGCATTCCAGCCTCAACTATCGACTACCCTTTTCACTCTTTCCGGGCTTTCCAGAGTATACCAGTCACTCAAGGCCAACGGTCATCTCAGTACGAAGCATGCTCTTGCGGTCGATGCCTTGGATACCAGCTACAAAGAGATCCGGGATCTTCAGGGCTATGGCAACTATGCAGCGTTCGGCTCTGACCATGGTGGTTTCTACAGCAGCCGAGAAAGCTATTGGATATCTATCCCTGGAATCACTCTAACAACCGTCGATGACCTCGAGCCTGAGCGCACCCTTTGGCAGCTTACCCTTGAAAAATTCTATCTCACCTGCGCGGCCCTTCTTTGCTTACTCCTCGCCCCCTTCTTCCTCTTTCTCAGACCACCGGGGACCAAGAACCAGCGTAAAATGACCGCTACTCTCAGCGGCCTCTACCCCGCACGCGACTACTTCGGAATCGCAGCCCTCACCGTTGGTTTGGCAGCACTATGGTACTTGTTTATCACCCGCCTCACTCCGCTGGGCTGCCGCGATTACGGCCTTGGTTGGCGTGACACCCTCCCTGTAGGCCCTCAAGTCGGAGCCGCCGTTCTCCTAATGCTCTGCCTCATAATTTGGTTCAACCGACACATCTTCCATCGCCGCCTCGCCAGCATCGGACTTTCGACACCCGCTCGCAAACTTGACTGGCTCTTCATCCTACCAGTCGCCCTAATTTTGCCCCTCTACGGCATCCTTCGCTATCTCCCCTTTTGGCCTACCGAGCATCAAATGTTCTGGCCATCCTTTCTCGCGTTTCCTGCTCTCACCTACCTCTCGGTTAAAATTTTCCGCAGCTCATTCACCCTACTTGAAAATCGCCTCGCTCGCTTCTTCGTTGCAAAGTCCATTGGGCACTCCCTCCTCTTCGCCGCCTTTCTTCTCGCCTGCCTACTCCCAATCCTGACTCACCAAACCAATCGGGCCGTCCAAAGAGACACCTTTTTTGCCGCAGCAAACTCCGGCCCCTACACGACCCGCCAAGAACAGGATTTCTACCAAGAATACACTCGAGAGATCCATGCGCTGGTGACAGAACAGCTGGAGCTTCTCGAGAGCGGTAATTGAGAGCAAATCGGAATCTGACGAGAAACTTCCCCAAAGAAGGATCCAAGTTATTCACAACCCCTAAGCCTCGCTTATCAATATCTGGTATAAATTTTAAAAAACACTACTAAATGTGGACATGAAAGCCCGTTTGCTTGCGAAATGAGAGCGAATTCCTCAGGATAGGGGGCAAGTTCCTCATGTACCTTAAATCCCTCGATATCCAAGGCTTCAAGTCGTTCGCCGATAAAACCCATTTCGAATTCGACACAGGCGTCACCGGCATCGTTGGCCCCAATGGCTGCGGCAAATCTAACGTCGTCGACGCCATCCGTTGGGTCCTCGGCGAGACCTCCGCCAAAGCCCTCCGTGGTGGCGAAATGGCCGACGTCATCTTCAACGGCACCGACCGTCGCAAGCCCCACAACATGGCCGAGGTCATCATGACCATGGCTGATTGCGAAGTCGCGCTCAAAACCGAGTTCAACGAAGTCGCCATTACCCGCCGTGTCTTCCGCGATGGCAAATCCGAGTATCGCATCAACGACAAAGCCTGCCGCCTGCGCGATGTGCACGAGCTCTTCATGGACACCGGCATCGGACGCTCCGCCTACTCCATCATGGCCCAGGGTCAGATCGACCAAATCCTCTCCTCCAAGCCCGAAGAACGCCGCGCCGTCTTCGAGGAAGCCGCCGGCATCACCAA
Source organism: Roseibacillus sp. (assembly GCA_051251855.1). Lineage (GTDB taxonomy): Bacteria > Verrucomicrobiota > Verrucomicrobiia > Verrucomicrobiales > Akkermansiaceae > Roseibacillus. The sequence goes on along the minus strand of JBPOGI010000002.1, from coordinate 454,018 downwards.
GTTCAAGAAGGACAAGAAGGAAGCCCTTCGCAAACTGGAATACACCGAGGCCAACCTCCTCCGCACCGGCGACGTCATTGCCGAGCAAGAGCGCCGCATGAACTCTCTCAAGCGCCAAGTTTCCAAGGCCCGCCGCTACAAAGAGCTCTCTAGTTCGGTTCACATTCTCGACACCCACCTTTCGCACAAGAACTGGACTGAGTTCAAAGCGAGCGAGTCCGAGCTCGAAACCAATCTCAAGTCCCTTGAAAACGAAGTCGACTGTCTCGAGATCGAACTTCCAGCCTTCGAGAAAGCGGTCACTGAATCTCGCGACGCCTCGCAGGAACTCGAAAGCGAGCTCTCCGACCTTCGCCAACAAATCTCCTCGCACCGCTCCGCCGCCGACTCTGCGCAATCCCGCATGGGCTTCAACGAAGAGCGCCGCAACGAACTTAACAAGCGCATCGAACAGCACCGTGTCGAAATCGAGGAAACGAAAGCACGCCTCAACCAACAGCAGTTCGACTTCGCCGAATCTCAAACCCAAAGCGAAGAACGCCAGCAGCGCATCGCCACCAGCGAAGAAGCCGTCGCCGAGCAACAAGAGGCGGTGACCTCCGCCCGAGCCGCCCGCGACACACTCAACGCCCAGTTGCGTGACACTCGGCGCAAAGCCGAAACCACCCGCACACTCGCTGCCACCATTCAGGCAAAAATCGAATCCGATCTCGCCCAAGCCGAAGCCAGCCGCGAGCGTGCCAAGCAGCTTGAAGAAGAAGAACAACGCCTTGCGCACGAACTCGCCCAGGCGAAAGAACGCGAAGACACCGCCAACGGCGCTTTTAGTGATCTTCAGACTCGCCAAGCCGATCTCACTGAAGCACTCGAAACCGCCGAGCGCGCGCACCAACACAATCGTGGCGACCTCGACGCAGCCAAGAAAGCCTCCGACGAACTTCACCGCACTTTCACAGGAAAGCAGTCCCGACTCGATGTCCTCCAGCAAGTTCTCGAAAACGGCGAAGGTCTGCTCAAAGGAACCAAAGAAGTCCTCAAGGGACTCGACGACCCCGACCTCTTTCGCACCGGAGTCGATGGCGTTCTCGCGAGCCGACTCAAGGTGGACGACGAATACGCCGTCGCCATTGAAGCAGTCCTCGGTGACACCCTGCAAGCCGTCCTCGTCAAAGACAGCGACTTTGCAGAAGAAATCATCGACCGCCTAGTCAACAAAAAGCTCGGTAAAGTCGCCCTCCTTCCCAAGGACTTCGCTGGCCTCGACAAAGCGCACCAAATCGAAGCCGTCCCCAAAGGCGCCCTCTGCTGGGCCGCCGATGCCGTGAAAACCGACCACGCCGTCACCGACCTCGTCTCAACTCTCCTCGAGAAAACCCTCATCGTCCCCGACCGCAAAGTCGCCGCCGAGCTACGCAAGTCCTTCGGCGACATCACCATCGTCACCGCTGCCGGCGAACTCTTCTTCCCCAACGGCATTCTCCGTGGCGGCCAATCCGAGGGCGACGGGAACTCCGTCCTCAAGCGTCAGAACGAAGTCGAAGCCCTCGCTAAAGAAGTCACCCAGCTCGAAGAAGACCTCGCCGCCGAGCGCGAAAAGGTAGAAGAGCTCGACGCTCAGTCCTACGCCGCCCGCGAAGAAGTGGAGCAGTGCAAGAGCCGACTCAACGAAGTCCGCCTCGAAGTCTCTCAAGCACAAGGCCAGACCTCCCTCGCCGAGCGCGAGATCAAAAACCTCGAAGGTAAGCTTGAGCGACTCCAATCCGAGCGCGAAAACACCGGCAACCGCGTTCAAAGCGCCACCGATTCCCGCGCCAGCCGCGAAGCAGAATTCATCACTGCGCAAGGCCAAGTAAGTATCTTCGAAAACGAACTGGCCGACCTCCAAAACGACTCCGACGGCCTTGAACAGCGCTTACAAGAACAAAGCGAAAGACTCAACGAAGTCCAAACCGAACTCGCTGTCGAGCGCCGCGCCCACCAGTCCGAGCAGGACCAACAGCGCCCGATGCAAAGCCGAATCGACGAGCTGAGCAACCTCATGGTCAAGCGTGAGGCTGAAATCGTCGATTTCCAAAACCGCATCGGTAACGACTGCGAAGACGACAGCACCCTCGAGATGGAAATGCTCGAAAACCAAGACGCCGCCACTGAACTGGAGAAGGACCTCACCGGCTTCGACGAACGTCGCTTGCAGCTCCGCACCGCCATCGAGGAAAAAGAAACCGAACTCTCCTCCATCCGATCTCGCATCCACAAAGCGACCGAACGCCGAGGACGTGAAGAAGTAGCTCACACCAAAGTTCGCCTCAAACTCGAGAACCTCGAAGAAGCGGTCATGGAGCGCCACCAGATCGAGCTCGAATTCTTCCGCCCCGATGCTCACGCCCTCCTCACTTGCATCAATGAGCAAAAGGCAAAAGCTCGCGGCATTGAACTACCAGACACTCCCGACACCCCGCCAGTCGAGGCGCTCACTGAGGCTAACGACGACGACTCCATCCCCGAACTCGAAGTCGCAGGCCCCGATTGGAAGCTCGTCGAAACTCTCGTCACGGAACTCAAGCGCAAGCTCGATTCCATGGGCCCCGTCAACGTCGACGCCATCGAAGAATTCGAAGAACTCGAAGAGCGCCACAACTTTGTCGTCACCCAGCACCAAGACCTCGTCAACTCCAAGACCGAGCTCCTCGAAGTCATTGCTAAAATCAACGACGAAACCACCAAACGCTTCGCTGCAACCTTCGCCACCGTGCGCAAGAACTTCCGCGATATGTTTAAGCTTTTGTTCGGCGAACAAGGCAAAGCCGACCTTGTCCTGCTCGACGAAAGCGACCCCCTCGAATCCGGCATCGAAGTCATCGCCAAACCTCCCGGCAAAAAGCTTCAGAGCATCAGCCTCCTCTCCGGTGGCGAGCGCTCCATGACCGCAGTCGCCCTCCTCTTCTCCATCTACAAGGTCAAGCCCAGCCCTTTCTGTGTGCTTGACGAGCTGGACGCGCCCCTCGACGAATCCAACATCGGCCGCTTCCTCAAGGTGCTCGACGCCTTCATCGACCAGAGCCAGTTCATCATCGTCACCCACAGCAAGCGCACCATGAACCGCGCTGACATCATGTATGGTGTCACCATGGAAGAGTTCGGCGTCTCCAAGCCCGTCGGCATGCGTCTCACCACCGAGGAGAACAAGGTCGAAGCCAAAACCGCTGGCCAAAAAGCCGCCGAACGCCTCGACGCTTGACCGGACACCAAGCTCCAAGCGAGCCCTGAGTCAGGTCCGGCGCAGGTAGGTCCCAGTTTGAATCGCAACCGCTTCTCGGCGGTAGCGACCATCTCTGTGCCGACCTTGGGAATCAAAGGAAAGAAGATCACCAACGAGGAGCGATACCTCGAAACCATCGACCCCGCACCAGCCACCCCTGCAGGTGAACCCCTCGGCGAAATCGAAGTCGAAGTCAGCGAAGAAATGGTCCAACGCCTCAAGCTCGGCTGGTCCATCGAAGTCGCTAAAAACGACAGCGACAACGCTACCGACACCACCCCGCCCCTCCTCCTTGAAACCACCTACCCCAAGGAACTCGTAGCGCCGACGCTCAACGCGCACGAGCCAGCTCAAGAGCAGCCCTCTGCTCCATCAGCCTTCGACACCCCTGCCAGACCTCGAGTCTTTAATTCGGCCCTCCACCTTTTCAAAGCCAGCCTTCCTATCCAAAGCCAAAAGCGCTCTCCATCTAACACCCTTCTACTCTCCACAACTCACCCAAGCCCTCTCCCAACAAAGGCCAACTCCCAAGAAGCCTCACCCAAACAAAAACTCAGCGCCTACAACGAAGACAACAACACTCTCGTTGCAGCGGAAGCAACTCCTGACATCTCTGAACGAGGCCGGCAAGCCCCTGTCCTCGGCCCCCTCTCCGCCCCCGAAAGCGCCACTCAGGAAGAGCCTTCTTCCGAGACATCACCTCAATCCAGCGGGAGCACCTCCACCGATCAGATAGGACTCATCGCAACAGCTCTCTTCAACAAAGCCGCTCAAGAACACCCTCAAAACTCCTCCAAAGAATTCGTTACCACCCGAAGTCCAGCTGATGTTCATTCTAGCCGACTCATACAGAGTGAAACCTCTCCAGCAGACGAAAGCTTAGTTGCCCGAAAAGAGGAACCAACGGCCCCCAAAGAGAGCGCTCATCTCGCTTCGAGTATTTTTTCCGTCGAAGAAATCAACCCCGATAGAGACACCAACTCTCCTACTCCTTCAGTTCAACCTCTTCCCACAACCGAGGAAGGCCAGACCTTCGGGTCAAAAACCAAAGTCCAAGGGGACTCTTTTGCCCCCCCCCATACCAACGAAGAGCACAATGGGACTCTTGAAGCAACCGACACAGCTACAAAAGAATCAAGACGAAGTGGCGATACCCCTCTCGCTGACCGCCCCGTCATTCTAGATAACAACAAACACTCCCATTCACCTCAAAATCCTCCTTCCTCGGAAGCTGCTCCCAAAGAGGGCTTGAGGGGACCTAAAGACAAGAACGCCTCCCCTTCCAGACTACAAACCGAAGGAGGCAACTCGCTCTTTCAGTCCATCAATAACACCTCTCCTTCCGAAAGCAAGGCCCCCACTGGTTCCGCGACTTTCCAGCTGAAAAACGCACAGCCACCCAACGATTCTACAGGAGACGACGACACTCTCATCGCGCCCACTACTCCCCCTTTCTGTGACCTTCCTACGAAGAGGGAAGTCTCTGCTGACCCGCTTAGGTTCATCGAAGATGAGAGCCAGCCCCCTCACTTAGAAACGCAGACCTCGCCAGTCGAAAGCAAGTCCCCCTTCACCGCGAAGGACATCTTACCTGCCACCCCTCCTTCTCTGCAGTTAGAGACGAGAGACCGCGACATCGCAGCTTCTTCCAACCAGCCCTCCCCTCCAGCAGAGGAAAACCAAGCCCCCTCTCTCCCAGAAGAACCGCTCGCGGCCTGCTCTCTATCCCAAGAACAATCGACCCAAGTCGTAAAACTCTCCTCTCCAGCTTTCGCGGAAGACAACTCTCTCGCCACAGAGGAAGAGAACCCTCCCGATTTACAAAGCGAGCAACATTCCTCCCTCTTTCGCTCCCGCTCTTTTGCCGCCCTCATCGACGTTGGTGTCGCTAGTTCCTTTTTTGTCTTAGGTTTGCTCCTCTTCCCCAACCCTCCTCGCGTCTTGCCCTTTGTGTTCGCCGCCCTCTACCTTCTTACCAAAGATTCCCTAGGAATCCTCAACGGCCAAAGCATCGGGAAGAAATTCATGAAACTTCGGACCGTCAACCGCAACAACCGAAGTCTTTCCGGGAACTACAAAACTGGACTCCTGCGAAATCTCTCATGGCTTGTCGCTCCCATCGAGTTTGCCATTCTTTACGTTCGCGAAGATGAAGAGAGCAAAGGCAAACGACTTGGTGACGATTGGGCAAAGACCCAGGTCCTACCTGAAAGAGAGAGCCAACCTCGAAAATCCAAGTGGCTCCCTTAGTGAAAAGTCTCCCGCAGAAAATTCGACTCCACTCGTTCGGCTCTTTCCCGCTAAATCAAGAGCACCTCTCGAGAACTATTTGTCCAGCGAGAATCTACCTTTTAAATCCCCTGAGAATGCATAGCATATACATCAGGAGGTGAAATTCAAATTAAGTCTTCAATTCGTATAAAAGAGATAGACGCGCCCTTCTCAATTCGCTGTTCTAACTGCCAATGAGCGACTCTACTCCGACTCCGGATATTCCTAAACCCAATATCCCCCAGCCTAGTATTCCCAAGCCTAACATTCCCGCTCCCAACCTTGACCGAGCGAGTTCCGGCCCCCCTATTTCTGCTGTCGAGACGGGAGCAATGGAGACTGCCGTTACCAAGCCAGCCCCCGCCGAAGAAGAAAAAATCTCCTCGATAGAATATTCCGAAACCCTCCTGCCTCAGCGGATTTTGGCAGGCCTCATCGACGGTATTGTTGCTGCAGTTCTTATCTGGGCCGCCGGTCTCGTCCTTCCTGATTTCCTTGGAATCATGCCAAACGCATTCGGCATTGTTTACCTTCTCTTCAAAGATAGTCTCCCCTTCTTAGGCGGGCAAAGCGTGGGAAAGAAAGCCATGAAAATTCAGGCCGTTACCGAAGATGGAGTTCCCCTCACCAAAGACTTCACTAAGGGCATCGTTCGTAACGTTTTCACCGCCATTCCCCCTCTCGCGCTCGTCGAGCTTTTCATCCTCCACACCCGCGAAAAGGCTCCAAATGCAGGCTTGAGACTCGGAGATGACTTTGCCAAAACCAAAGTGATAACAGTGAAGTCCGAAGCAACTGAATCAATCGAAAGCTCCGAAGAGTAGAAGCTACTTCTTCAAAATCGCCTGTAATTCATGGGTTCGTTTCGCCTTAGGAACACTAGGGCCATTGTAACCTAACAGACGATAGCTCTCCACCTTCAACTCTTGCTCAGCCGCTTTGCTATCCAAAGCGAGACGGGCCTTCTCCACCGCCTCATCGTTGTTAGGTCCCATCCAAGCGTAGGATAGGACCGTCATCGCTGGCACGTCGGTGACCTCCACCCTCTCCCCGTCTGCGCCCACCTCGCCGACGGTGGTATCCTGATAAAGAAATCCCATCGAGGTCATTTCCATTTCGCCATCTTTTTCACCCATCTTCATTTCCACCGGAGCGGTCATCGGAATATCCTTGGACTGAATATGCTGAAAAAGAGTCCAAAAAGAGCGAGTCCGCCCACCACTTTCCGTGAACGCCACTCGATAGACTGGATATTCTTTCTGCGCCACCTCACCGTAAGGACCGGGCGCTGGCCAGCCTTTGGGAAGTTGGGCCTCATCCACATAGCTCACTTCCTTCGCCTGCGGATCGACCGCTTTTTGCTCAGCACAGCCAGAAGCGACCAAAAGACCGAGTGAAACCAATGAAATTAAAGGAGTTTTCATAATTCAGCCAACGTGGCACCGATTTGAGGTCACGCAAGAAACAGATTCGCCCCCCCTCACGGACAAGGAAAACCCTAGCCCCAGAGGTGATTGAGCCTTAGTCTTTCGGGCAACCAAACCGCGCCACCGCCTTGTCCTACTCCATCATTGTTCCCTTCTATAACGAGGAAGAAACCGCCAAAGACGTCCTCGAAGAAATTATCGCCACCAACCCCGGGGCCGAAATCATCGCTATCAACGACGGCTCCGCAGACAAGACATGGGAAATCATGCAGACCTTTGTGCCGCAAATTCGCGCCCTTCAACTCCCCGTCAACAAGGGCCAATCCGCCGCCATGTATGCCGGCTTGCGCAACTCTACCCAACCCCTCGTCGCCCTTATGGACGGCGACGGCCAAAACGATCCTGCCGAAATCCCCAAGCTCATCGCCGAGCTAGAAAAGTCAGGAAAGGACTTCGTCTGCGGCTACCGCGCTAATCGTCAAGACACAGCTTCCCGTCGCTACGCCTCCAAATTTGCCAACGCGATTCGTCGAGGCTTTCTCCACGACGGCGTCCGCGACACCGGCTGCTCTCTCAAAGCCATGAAGCGCGAGTGCATCGACGCTCTCGTCTCCTTCAATGGGATGCACCGCTACATCCCTGCATTGCTTCTTCAGGCAGAACACGACTTCTCCGAAATCCCCGTCAACCACCGCCACCGCCTCGCCGGCGAATCCAAATACACCAACTGGGATCGAGCCCTGAGAGGGATTCATGATTTGATTGGTGTGAGTTGGCTCGTGAAACGGAAAGTCCCGTTTGGGATCGAGGAAGCAAAGAAAGATTGAGTGCTCGAAATTCGATTGGGCCCAAAAGAATCCAGAGCCCTGAGTCCCAACTCACAAGACCAATATCCTATCGCCCCAAAGGGGCAAACTATGACAGCCTAGGGCAACGCCCTAGGTCCACCTTCCCCAAAACCGAGCCCTGAAAGGGCGGCCAAATCCCCACGAAGCCATGCCTCAATCACTCGCCCGTCTTCACGTCCATCTCGTCTTCAGCACCAAAAACCGCGCTCCTTTCCTAACAGACGACATCCGCCCTACCCTCCATTCTTATCTCGGCAAAGTCCTTACCAATCTCAAGTGTCACCCTGTCATCATCAATTCCGTTGAAGACCACATTCATCTCCTCTTCGACCTCGCTCGCACCGTCTCCATCAGCCAAACCGTCGAAGAACTCAAAAAGTCCTCCTCCAAATGGATGAAAGACCAACACCCATCGCTCGCTCAATTTTCATGGCAATCCGGCTACGGAGCGTTCGCGGTTTCAGTCTCGCAAATTGACAAAGCCACCCAATACATCGCCAACCAAAAAGAGCACCATCAAAAGAACACCTTCCAAGACGAATTTCGTATCTTGCTGGAACTGCACAAAATCTCTTTTGATGAACAATACGTCTGGGACTAATACCGGCTCATCGCCTTGGCCAGACCTTCGGCCCTTGCTACTAATTTTTCGACTCGCACCTAGGGCGATGCCCTAGGCTATCTTGGATCAGGGCCTTGCCCTTCACCAAAAGCGCCACCAAACTTCTCCCTCAATTACTCCAGTAATCACGTCGATGAAAAGCCCCACCTCACCAAAAACCGCCCTCGTCAAAAGCGATCTCGAGCCCAACCTCATCGCCTACCACTGCCCTGAGTCCGGCGGACACTACATCCCTGCCGCATCCTACTGGCGCTGGTTAGGGAAAAATCCCAGTCGCCTCCCTCAACTTCCCGTTTCAAGCGACGTTCTCCCCAATGAAGAAGAACCTGCAGGAATCCGCCCTTGCCCCGAAACCCAGGCCCCCATGCTCCGCTACCAAGTGGGCCACGGCTTCACCTTCACCATCGACCGTTCCCCCACCGGTGGCATCTGGCTCGACAAGGGCGAATGGGAAGCGCTCCGATCCCACAATTTTCACGACGAGCTCCACCTCATTTTCACCCTTCCCTGGCAAAGAAGCGTCCGCCAAGAAGCCAGCGCTCAAGCCGTCATCGACAACCTCAAAAATCGTATCGGCGAAGACTCCCTCACCAAAGTGCTAGAGTTCAAGACTTGGCTCGAAGCTGAAGATGAGGAATCCGCCATTCTCGCCTTTCTGCAACACTCTTAGCAGAGCTACCGCCTCTCAATACAGACAAGCAAGCCAGTGTTCATCGAGGGCTAATTCCGCTTTTATCCTTAGCATGTTCGACCTTCTCCTTCTTGCCCAAGCGGCGGCTGATGTGCCCGATGGCAACGGCTTCATGCATACCCCCTTTTTCAAAGGAGCATTTTTCGGCCAAGAAGTGGTCTTATACCCTTGGAAGATCATTGGTTACTTTGGCGTCTTTATGTTCGCCGGCCGCTGGTTTCCACAGCTCCTCGCCTCCAAAAAGGCCAAGCAGGTCAAGATGCCGCGTATCTTCTGGATCATGTCCGTCCTCGGCTCCATCTCGTTGCTCAGCTACTTCACCTTCGGAAAAACGGACTCCGTGGGCGTCCTCGCCAATCTCTTCCCCTCCTTCGTCGGCCTCTACAACCTCTTTCTCGATCTCAAGACAGGCCCCGCCTCCAGAAAGGACAAAGAAGAACCCCCAGCCTAGAATCCTGCTCCAGAACCGATTTTGCGGTTTTTGAGCCTCTTCGCGGCAAAAAAACAAACGAGTTCCGACTTTGCTTCCTTCCCCTCCTTCTGTTCAAAATACCGCCCACCGCAGCCATCTTGAACAAACTTCTTTCACCTCTCGGTCTCACCTTGCTCGCCATCGTTGCCCTCATCCCGGGCATTTGGTCACTCCCCCTCGTTGACCGCGACGAGCCTCGCTTTGCCCACGCCACTGTGGAGATGATCGACCGCGACGAATGGGTCGTGCCTTATTTCAACGACGAGTATCGTTTCGACAAACCCCCGCTCACCTATTGGTGGATGCGCGCCAACTTCCAAGTCTTTGGCATCAACGAGCTCGGAGCCCGTATGCATTCTGTACAAGCCTCTTGGCTCATCGCCATCCTGCTCTTCTTCTTTGCCCGACGAATCGGCCTCGATCGTAAGGCCTCCTTCCTCGCCGGAGCCGGTTGGCTTACCGCTCTCCAAGTCCTCATTCACTCGCGCCTCGCCGTCGCGGACATGCCCCTCATCCTCTTCATCGTGCTCGCCATGATCACCCTTCACAAGGTGATGCACGACCATGGCAAACCGTATCTCAACTACCTCCTCCTCACTCTCTGGCTCGCTTTAGGCTTCCTCGCCAAAGGCCCTCTCATCTACGCCATTCCACAAGCCGCTCTCCTCGTCACCTTCGGCACCCTTTGGTGGAAAAAACGCAAAGCTGACGAAGCACTCACCACCGAATTCAAGAGTCAAACCCGCACTCTCTGGCGCGCTGAAAAGGCCTTCCTCATCACCCTCATTCCTTCCCTCCTCCTAGTCGCCATCTGGGGCATCCCTGCCCTCAAGGATACCGAGGGCGCCTACTTCGGCATCGGCATTGGCAAGCACGTCGTCGAACGCGGCACCGGAGCCATGAACAAACGCTTCTTCCTCCCTGGCCTCTACTACTTCCTCATCATCATTCCCTTTCTCCTCCCCTGGACCGCACAACTTCCCGCCACCCTCAAAAAGTCCTTCCAAACGCGCACCCTCGACAGCTACTTCCTCCTCGGCTGGCTCGCCGCCCCCTTCCTGGTCTTCTCTTTCTACGCCACCCAACTCCCTCACTACATCCTTCCCGGCTATCCCGCCTTCTTCCTCCTGTTGGCTCTCACCTTCCGTCAAGAAACCGAACTCAAACGCTTCGGTCGCATCGTTCGAAATACCGCCCTCATCGTCCCAGCTGTCCTCGGACTCCTCTTGGTCATCATCGGCCTTTCGCAAACAACTCGAGGCAAAGAAGCTCTCGACCTCGCTCTTCTCGTCACTCTCCTCGGCGGTGTGATGCTCTCACTCGCCATTCTCGGCGGAGCCCTCATGCGACTCCGTCACGAGAAGATCGCCCGCTTTGCCGCCGTCTCTTCCTTTGCCGCCTTTATCCTATTCTTCACCCTTGCTACCGCTGTCGGTCGCCATGCCCACCTCTCGCTCCGCTTGGTCGAAGCAGCCGGAATCCCTTCCGGACCGATGGCTGCAAGCGGCTACAAAGAACCTTCTATGGTCTGGTACTTTGACGACTTCCAAGACAAAGAAAAACGAGGCATTTGGAGCTTTCGCAATCTCGAAGAACTCACCCCCAAGAAAGACTCCCTCACCATCGCCATCAAAAAGCGTTGGCGTATCGATGACGAATCCACCCTCCCTCTCCTCACCCTCAAGAAGGACATTCCCATCGCCGACGACAACACCAAACAACTCATCGAGCTCTTTGGCGAAGAAACAATCAACAACGGCACCCTCGTCTCAGGATGGTCACCAGGCACCTCTTCTTGGATCGAAGCCATCATCCTTCGCCCTTAGAAGGACCGCGGGCACCCTCACTCGCCGCACTCTCCTTCTTAAACTCCAAGACACCTAATCAGCCACACTATTGACCACTCCCCCCTTCATAATGGTCTCCAGTCGCATCCCCTTCTCCACTTCGCTGGCATTTTTAATCACCTTCCCATCCTCACCCACCATAATCGAGAAACCTCGCTCAAAGGCCGACTCCGGACCCAACGCCTTCACTAAGGACTGCAGACGCTCGAGATAAGACTCCTTCTTGCTAAGCTGACTATCCACTGTCTTTTCTTGCCGTCCCCTCAAAGACTCCAAGCGTTCACTCTTGCGGTCCATTACCGCCGAAGGTCGGTTCGACTTCCATCGCACAGCCAATTCGCGCGCCTTTGAAATCTGCTCCACCATTCCACTCTTTAGTCCACGCTCTAAACTATCAGCAGCTTCATCCAAGCGCGTAATAGGCTCGCGTAACACACTCTCCGCCGAGACCGCTACCGCTGTCCGCTTCAAAAACCGCAAAGTCTCCTCTCGTCTCTGAAGGCCATCAGATACTCGACGCTCCAGCCGCCCTTCCAAAGTCGCAAAACGCGCAACCAACTCCGCTTGATCCGGCACCACCAATTCCGCCGCCGCACTGGGGGTCGGGGCCCGCATATCCGCCACAAAGTCTGCTATCGTAAAATCAATCTCGTGGCCCACCGCGCTCACCACCGGAATCGGGCAAGCCGCAATCGCCCGTGCGACCACCTCTTCGTTAAAATTCCAAAGGTCCTCCATGGAACCTCCGCCTCGGCCCACGATCACCACCTCACATTCGGGGAGACCATTCTTCTGCCAGTTCCCCATCCTCTCGATCGCCCGCGCAATTCCCTTCTCCGCCCCTTTCCCCTGCACCATCACGTCAGCGAGATGAACCGTGACCCAAGGTGCCCGACGCGAAAGCACATTGATCATATCCTGCAAAGCCGCACTGCTGCCCGAAGTCACAATCCCAATCCTTGTCGGAAACTTAGGAAGCGGCTTCTTCAATCCTTGCGCAAAAAGCCCCTCCTCATCCAACTTCTTCTTCAAAGCCTCAAACTGCGCCTGCAAGGCACCAGCTCCCACCGCCTCTGCTTCGCGAACCACCAGCTGTGCCGTTCCGCGTGCTTCATATATCGTCACCTCCCCAAAGACCCTCACCTTCGCACCATCCTCTAACACCTCGCTCCCCGGCCGACGCTTGGCCCCAAACATCGCACACGCAATTTGCCCCCCCTCGTCCTTCAGAGAAAAATACCAATGCCCACTCCCCTGCTTGCGTAAATTCGAGACCTCACCCTCCACCCAGATTTCGCCAATCTCAATCTCCAACAAATTGCGCATCCGCCTTAATAGACGCGACACCGGCAAAGCCTCACGCTTCTCTTCGTTGCCACTGGATGAAGGATGACTGAACAAGTTCACGCCGCAACCTGCCATCTCCCCCTCCCTCCGCAAAACCTAAATCGCGCCTTTTCGCACTTGTCGGGAATACCTTCCGCCCTCCATCGTCCTATAGATGCCAAACAGGCCTTTAAAAACGAAAACTATGAAAACCATCGCTATTGCTATCGCCGCTGCCGCCACCGTCGCCCTCTCTTCTTGCGCGCATCAACACGGTCCCAATTGCTCTCATGGAGACGCTTCCTGTGCTGTTTGTGGCAAAGCAGGCTGCACTAGCTGTGGCTCCCACTAAGCTCTCCCCAACTCTAATAGGAATACGGTGAGGATCACCGTGTTCCTAGGTCAACTCTACTCATCCTTCATGACCAATCGGAACAAAGTCTGACCTTTGAAAACGCGTAATATTCCGCAAATTCGAAAGCGATGACTCTCCCCGAAAAACATCTTCGCCATATCCTGATACTTTGCACCGGCAACTCCTGCCGCAGCCACATGGCCGAAGGCCTCCTTCGCAAAGAACTCGGCAACCTCGCCACCGTTTCCAGCGCAGGTTCTCACCCCTCCGGCTCCGTTCACCCTCTCGCCATCCAGGTCATGCAAGAGATTGAGATCGACCTCTCTTCGCACACCTCAAAAAGCTGGGACACTTTCCTAGAACACGGAGTCGACACCGTCATCACCGTGTGTGGCAATGCATCCGAAGCCTGCCCTCTCTTTCCCGGCCAAGTCCACCGCCATCACTGGGGCTTCGAAGACCCCGCCCTCGCCAACGGGACTGAGGAAGAGCAACTCGTAGTCTTTCGCAACATCCGCGACCAAATCGCTCTCGTCTTCAAGGCCTACGCCGAAGGCTTGCAAGAATCACTTTGATGGCCCCACCGATTTGAGGTCTACGCCCAAATCTTTAAAACCTCGTGGCGCAGCAATAAGGTCGTTCGCTTTTAAAGTCTCCAACATGCGGTCCGTGATGCCATCACGCTCGAATATTGACCCCTTTGTGTAGGTCACTTCCTTTTCGCCCCCGCCCCAATAGTCCGACCACTGGTCAGGGTGCCAAGCATCAATCGTTCCTTGGCGCCGCGAAATAATTCGAGGTCGAGTGGAGGTATTGAGCAGATTTTTATCGAGGAGAAAAAGAGAATTACCCGCCTGGAAGTCGAGACCAGCCCTCAAAGTCTCCTCATCTCCCAGCGGCAGCCAAATTAAAGCGTGGTTGCTCTCAACGAGAGAATCCTCAACCACAATATCGATCGATTTTCCGTCATCGGAAGAATCGAAGTGAGAGAACACCACCTGTTGAATGCAAGTCGACCCCTTCAGCACCACCTCTCCCTGACTCCCGTCCTCCGTCGCAGAGAAAGAGATTCCAGGCGACACCACCAAAGAATCCTTCACCAGTAGGGAAGCAGCCCCCTTCATCCGCCAAATAATAGACTGAAAGGTATAAAGCTCACAACCATCCAGCACCGTTCGCGAGTCTGCGGCCGCTTCTATCAGAGTTCGGCTTCCTGGAAATTCACTCGAGGACTGCTTCTGCTCGACACGACAATTCGTCAGCGTCACCAACTCACCCTGAGACTGTATCAGTGGTACCGTTTCTCCCTCACCTAGGCGGCTGCAATCAATCGTTAGGTTCACCAACTCCAGATTCCCAGCATTCACAATGGCCGGCCCCTCCAGCTTCACAAACACCAGGCGCGTTCCTTCAGCAGACCCCTCCATACGCAGGTCCTTGCCTTCCAAGTCGAGGCTCTCCAAGAAAATGGTTCCCGCTGGCACATTCCATGAATCCCCCGACTCCAAAGAAGCTAAAGCCTTCACAAAGTCAAAGTCTTCCCTCTGCTCCTGACTCTGAAACCATTCTGACGAGAACCAAATAACCAAAGAAAAAATCACTGCCGCCGCCAACGCTCCAACGAGCCACCGCCTTTGTATTAATCCTCCTGTCGCAGTGGCACTCGGCCTTCTCTCCCTCAACCGGTCCATCACCAAACGAGCACTCCTCGGCCGCTCTTCAACTTTCTTCGACAAAAGCTCCGCAACCAAACCCGAGAGCCATCCGGGAGTTTCGGGAGCCACTTTGGCAAGAGCAGGCGCATCCTCGCTCGCGATCTTGCGAAAGGTCGCCGTCAAAGTCTCGCCCTCAAAAGGCGGTCGCCCAGTCAGGCACATGAAAATCGTCGCCCCAAGACCGAAGAGGTCCGAGCGCCCATCAACATTAACTCCATCGATTTGTTCAGGCGCCATGAACGAAGGCGTCCCAGCCAACTCACCCTCGCGAGTCATCGACGGATCTTCTGCCGCCTTCACGAGACCAAAGTCCATCAGCCGCGCGCGCGGCCCCTCCTCAGTCTCCTCAAGAAAAATGTTCGAAGGCTTGAGATCTCGATGCACCAAATCGGCCTCGTGAGCCGTCGCCAGCCCCGCACAAATTTGCTCTGCTAAACGGACCGCCTCATCACACGATAAAGTTCCCTCGCGGCGAATGCGATCATGCAACGTCTCCCCCGCCAACAGAGGCATCGTAAAGCAGGGCGCCGGCGTCTCCTGATGAACAGCCAACAGAGGCATCAGATGATCGTCACTCAGCTTTGCCATCGCCCTAGCTTCCCTTAAAAACCTCACTCCCGCTTCTCGATCATTGATCAGCCCTGAAGACAAAACCTTCACTGCAATTGAGCGTTCCAACTCGGCATCGTAAGCCTGATATACCGTCCCTGCTCCTCCTCGCCCAAGAACCGACTCCAACATATAGGGCCCAAACGAACGCGGTAATTCCAACTCCTCTGGCAACGGTGCCACCGCCGGCTCGATTGCGCTCCCTCTTGAATGCATCAAGCGAACTGTCAGATAATCAGGAGGCGTAAACTCGTTTTGACTCGAGCGCGCCTGTTCGAGAAAGGGGGCTAAATCTCGTAAAGGATCACTCATTTGGGGAAAACACTGCTCATGTTAGAGAGGCATACCGGACCCAGGGGGTGGATCTGACAGCACTTCTTCATCCGCCAAGCGAATCGCCTCTCGGAGACGCGATGCCACCCGGGACTTCTTCTGATAAACATTGGCTACCGTCAGGCCCAGAGCAGCTGCCACCGCCTCGGGACTCTCCAGCTGGACCGCTGTCCGCCAGAAAACCTGCCAACTGGAAGCCTCCACCGCCTCTTCCACCTGCTCACAGGCATGACGAAAGAGCTCCTTCATATAAAGATTATCCCAATCTGACACGTCACCACGGTCGGGAAGATTTTCAGTGGGAATCGGTAGTTTGCGACTTTTCACCAAGTGATTGTTCAACTTCGAGCGCGTCACTGTGAAAAGCCAGTTTCGAAAAGTCCCTATCGACTTATCTAATTCGAACTTTGGTAAAGCTTTCGCTAAGGCTCGAAACACCTCCTGCGTAATGTCTTCCGCATCGGCTTCGCTCATCCCTCGGCTCCGCGAAAAAGCATAGACCACCGGAGAGTAAAGGGAGACAAACTCGCTCCATGCGCGCTCGTCATCCACGTCTCGAACGCGCATGATGAGGCTAACCCGAGTATCTGGAGCCGACATTCTGACGAATTTTGGGCCCAATAAGGCCAAAATCCAATGCGGAATTTCTCTTTGGGCGAAAGAAAGGTGACTGTTAGACCCCTAAAAGGTATCTTTACCTCACCCAATAACGTTTCCCGCACCCAACGATGCGCATTTTAAAGACTTTTCTCATCCTTATCACTGTCCTCCTGCTCTGCAGCGGAGTCACCCTCGGATATCTCTACCAGAAGGGATTTTTTGCCGATCCTCAGGTCGCTCTGCGCGAGTTGGAAAAGCAAGAAATCCCTGCCAGCGTAGTAAGCGTTCATCAAGCAGCTGCTGCCGGAAACCTCCCCGTTCTCAAGACCTTAGCCCGGGCGCAAGTCGATTTCTCACAAGCCGACGACCACGGCCGCACCGCCCTTCATCACACCATCGCAGGCAGTCACCTCGACGCGCTCCCGCTCTTACGCGAGCAAGGCTACGACCTCGATGCCCGTGACCAAGCAGGCAACACTCCCCTCTCCCTTCTTCTCGATCGGTCCCTTCACGAGCTCGCCTCCCAACTCATCGCAGAAGGTGCCAGCCCTGACTTCACCCTGCCCAGCGGCGAGCTCGCCCTCCCCGGCTATCATCAGGCAAAGCGAGACAACGATGTCGCCTTTCTTCTCCAACATGGCGCCAACCCCGACTCGCCTGCCTTGGACGGACAGAGCCCCCTCGCTCTTGCTCTGCAGGACGGTCAGGGTGAACTCGCCTGCCAACTCCTCGAAAAAGGAGCAAACCCCAAAGGCCTCATTTTTGGAGAGCCCGCCCTCGTTGCCCTCTTAAACGAGTATCAAAACTGGAAGCTCGACATCCCCATTACCACGCGCGTCATCGGCACCCTCCTTATCTCCGGTGCTGACCCCGAGCAGCCCGGCAGCAAAGGCGAGCGACCCCTCCAAATCGCCCTCAAGAACGACTTCCGCCCCACTCTCGAACTACTCCTTCCCCGCATCAAAAACGTCGATGATTGCCTTTGGCTCGCCATCGATAACAACAACGTCGCTGCCATTGAGAACCTTCTCGCCAAAGGAGCCCCCGTCGAAGAAGTCGGCCCCGACGGAGACACCCCGCTCATCCACGCCCTTCGTCATGGAAAAGCAGACCTCGTCACCTCTCTCCTCTCTGCAGATGCCAACCCCAACCAATTTGGAAAAGAAGGTCAACGCGCCATCTTCGTCGCCCTTGCTTGCAAGCAAGAAGCCGCCACCCTAGCCCTCCTTAAACACAGTAACGGACCCGACCTTTCCGTCGTGATGGAAAGCCCCGTCTCCGAGGAATATCGCGACCTCTTTGCTCGCAAAGGCCTCTTCGATTGGTATTGCCGCAACGAGACCGGCCTCAACCCATTGATGGCCGCCGTCATGCTTCGTAGCCTCCCCTTAGCCGAACGTCTGCTAGAACTCGAAATGGACCGCTTCGCCGGAACGACCAAGGGCGTCTATGCCATCCAAATGGCCGCAGCTAATGGAGATGTCAAAATGCAGCAGCTTCTCATCGGAGTCTCGTATCGCGACGAAGACCAAGAACGTAATTTCGTGATCGACCTCTCCGAACAGAAAGTCACCTACTACAAGAACGGTGAAGTCGCCAAAACCTCGCGTATCTCCTCCGGCATGCGCGGTTTCCGAACCCAAACTGGCAACTTCGTTATCACCGACAAGACCCGCCACAAGAAGTCCAACATCTACGACGCGGCCCCCATGCCCTACTTCCAGCGTTTCTCTTGCAAAGCCATCGGCTTTCACGAAGGCAACACCTACTCTCGTTTTGCCTCCCATGGATGCATTCGCCTCCCCCGCTCCACCGCACAATATTTCTGGGGCCAAACCAAGATTGGCGACCGCGTCACCATTCAGGATTGAGGCAAAAGTCCCTCACTCAAGTCCCAAGAGTTAAACACCCTCATCTATCCAAACATCCATTCCCGGATAAAATAGGAGGCTCGACTTCAAGCCAATGGCACTGTGTTAAAGACACCTCACCCTCACCATATCGCAAGTAAGGAAATGGGAGCGCGGTCTTTCTAAGCCGCCATCTTAAAACACAGAAAGTTAAGGCTAGGCCTGCTCATTCCCGAATCCGCTGTTCCTGTGGTAATTCGTCCGCCTTCCGTTCTCAAACAATCCACTCTCTCAAGCCTGTGGCCACTGCTCTTGTCAGCTCCCAATTTTTCACCCATCACAGCGCCCTACGACTTCAGTCGTCCATTACCGGTTCCTTTCAAAGTTCAACTTTGGAAGACTCCCTTCGATTCTTCTACGACACTTGGCCAGGTCCCTCCCTACTGAGAGAACTCGAGAAAATTAACGACCTAAACCGAATGGCACGAGCTTAGGACAGTTACTGGTCCAAAGCGCGAGTTTGTATTGAAAGTGAGGACCGCAGGGCTCGGGAGAGTGGCTTTGTAAGCCGCTGGGGTTGATCGCGATTCGAAAGGCTGGTTCAAAGGCTACTGATTCAAGGATTCGAAGGTCAGCAGGCCTACCCTCAACTGACCAAGATTTAAGGTAGCGGCTTTTAAAGACCGCTCTCCCGATTGTTTCCGCAATATCTCGAGCAATACGCTGAAACTCGTGCCATTCGACCTAAACCTCATCAGCAAATCTATTTGAGAGACAAAAAAAGCGCAACCGGGCAAACCCGATCGCGCTTTCAAAGAAAAACCAACTCCTAGAACTTTACCGCAATACCACTAGTGAGCGTCGTATCCGACTTCTCCAAATTACCCGTAGGTTCATTGTCGTAGATGTATGTCCCAGCCAAACGCCAAGTCAACGAGTCTGTAATGTCGGTGTCCAAGTAGGCTCCAACCGTCAGGAGATAGTTGTCAAAGTTTCCAGGATCCACATCGACAATCGCATCTTGCTTGAAAGTCGTGCGTGAACCTAAAACCCAACTGAATCGCTGAGCTCCACGCAAGGTGAGATAGGAATCTTCCACTCCTGCAGACTCTTCCCACGTGTAACCAGGACCAGCTTCGAAGGCTAAAGACATCTCGTCCGACTTAATCACATAGTATCCCGCGACAGCGGCACCAGTCACCCGGTAGCCGAGGTCAGCGACATCATCACGGAGATAGTCCACTCCAACACCAGCATAGAGACGGTCGCTCAACAGGCGATTGTAACGTGAGCCAAGGCGCAAAGCATCAGCGGAGGTATTGCCATCATTCTGACCGAAAGAATAGAGTCCATTGAGAAAGAACTCATCCGTCGATGTCCTGTAAGCAGAATCATATCCAACCGTAGCTTGCAAATTCTCGGAGTTACCCTGCGCCATCGACAGTCCCAACGAGGCCGAAGTCGTCCAGCCCATCGCTGCCACATCGGGAGCAACACGGTCAGCCTTCAACGTCGCTCGACCAGCCTCTTCAGGCTCGGGAAAACCACCCAGCGCGTAAGCTAGCCCCACCATCAAAGTCATATCCTCACTCTTTCGACCCGCCGCAGGAGTGTTGTCGTAAAGGTAACGAACGCTCGTACGTAAAGACCACTTGTCCGACAACAAAGTATCGATTCCAGCCTCAGCAATGAGGTTATAGTTATCAAAATCATCAATCTGTGGCGTCACATAAGCGCTTTGCCACAACTTTGAACGGCCACTGAGCTGGTGCTCGAATCGCTGGCCAAACCGCAAAGTCGCATACTCGTCAGCAAGCCCACCTTGCTCCTCCCATGCATATCCGGGACCCACCTCAAAGGAAAGTGAGGTCCGGTCAGACTTAATGACGTGGTAGCCCAAAACGCCCGCCACATCGAAGCGATAGTCTAGGTCCGCGGCATCATCCTTCAAATAAGACCCTGCGAGACCCAAATAAAGACGATCGGTCAACAAGCGCTGACCTTGACCATAGAGTCGCAACGAATCCGTAGAAGTGACACCGTCGTTTTCAGAGTAAAAATAGTCAGCGCCCAAGAGACCTTCCCAATGTCGGCCCTCGTAAGTAGCCAAAGCCTGCACAGAATAGGCCACGCTATCGGCATTTCCCTTTGCAAGAGAAAGACCCGCTGCGCCCGTAACTTCCCAGCCTGATGCATTCGCATTTCCTGCCGAAGCTCCGCCCAAGAGGCTTGAGCCCAAGCCTGAAGAGTCGCCCAGCGCTCCACCGTAGCCGCCAAGGCTGCTATCGCCCGCAAAACTGGGGCCGGATATCGCCATGGCCAATCCAAGCGCAGGCATCAACGTATGTGTTTTTGTATTTCGTTTCATCGAATGTCTTCTTTTAGAAGGCTCTTGGAGGAAAATGGTCACCATTCAATTCAAATACCGTTGTCACCCACCCAATCGACCTGCAAAAACGAAGAAATCGGCTTGGTATTCTGGCCCCTCCTTCTTGCCAAGGTCCGGAGAACGCTCTAGCGTCCCGCTGTGAGCCCCAAGAAACCACGCTCCCCACTCTGCGACTCTCCTCGGGAAGAACTCGCCTCCGCCATCACCCATGGCATCGGTGTTGTCGCTTCGATCACTTGCCTCGTCTTCATGTGCATCGTTGCCAAAGACGCATGGGCCATGGTCTCAGGAGTCGTCTTTGGAACCAGCATGATCGTGCTCTACCTCTCTTCCACGCTTTACCACAGCTTCACGGGCCACAAAATCAAAGAGCTCTTCCAAATCTTTGACCACTCGGCCATCTATCTCCTGATCGCCGGCTCCTATACCCCCCTCACCCTCGTCGCCATTCGCGGACCTCTTGGCTGGACCATCTTCGGCGTCATCTGGTTTCTCGCTATCGGCGGCATCCTCACCAAGGCTCTTATGCGCGGCAACCGCGAGCACTGGGCCTCCACCGCCCTCTATGTCGTCATGGGCTGGCTCATCGTCTCCATCCTTCCATCCATTATCAAGGAACTCCCCCCTGCCGGCCTTTGGCTCCTTGTCGCAGGAGGACTCTCCTACACCTTCGGCGTCATCTTTTTCGCCTGGCAAAAGCTCCCCTACAACCACGCCATCTGGCACCTCTTTGTCCTTGCTGGCTCCACCTGCCACGCCTTAGCCGTCGTCCTCTTCATCTTGCGATAGCCTTTCCCTCTGAAAGATCCTCGCCTCTTCATCAGTCTATTAAATCAGCTCTATGAAAACAAAACTCACCATTCTCGCCCTTCTTCCTACCGGACTTCTTCTCGCGGATCACCATAGTGAGCAGCAAACCAAGAAACTTTACCCGAATGCCCCCCTCATCCCCGGTTCCGAGTATTCCGTTCACGACACCACCCGACCGCAACCTCGCAAAGTCGAAAGCGGAGGCGCAGTCTCGGTCAAAGCTCCCTCCGATGCCAAAGTTCTCTTCGACGGCACCAACACCGACGCTTGGAAGGGTAACTGGAAGGTCGAAGACGGTATCCTCATCGCCTCCCCCAAGCCTCTCATTACCAAGGAACAATTCGGCGATTGCCAAGTCCACATCGAGTACCGCGTGCCTTCTGATCGCAAAGTCGACGGGCAAAAAGGAGGCAACTCAGGCATCTTTTTGATGGGAAAATACGAAGTCCAAGTCGGAGAAAGCCACACCAACGTCACCTACCCCGACGGTCAAGCCGGCGCCATCTACGGCCAATTCCCGCCCCTCGTAAACCCCGCCACTCCACAGGGTGAATG
Organism: Roseibacillus sp.; assembly: GCA_051251855.1. Lineage (GTDB taxonomy): Bacteria > Verrucomicrobiota > Verrucomicrobiia > Verrucomicrobiales > Akkermansiaceae > Roseibacillus. The sequence continues at coordinate 432,039 of JBPOGI010000002.1, read as the reverse complement.
GCAAAGCTACGACATTATCTTCAATGCCCCCGTTTCCAAGGACGGAAAGGTCGTCACTCCAGCCCAGATCACAGTCCTCTTCAACGGAGTCGTCGTACAAGCAGCGAAAGAGCTACAAGGTCCCACCCAGCACCAAAAGACTGCCAGCTATCCCAAGAACCACCCCGAGAAAGGTCCCATTATGCTCCAATGGCACAACGACCCTATCGAATTCCGCAACATCTGGGTCCGCGACCTCGGCGAATACGACCAACAATAGCAAACGCATCTGCAGCGGTCCGAGCCTGATGCTGCCAGCAGCAGGCATTAAAAACGGACCGCGGAACTTCAGTCCGCCCCACTGGTCCGAGCCTGAGCGCGCTCTTACCGTTATGGGACCTTGATCTTGTTTTCAAACTGGACACAATACTTGGCTAGTTGAGTGAAAGAATTCTCGATAAACCGCCTCCTAAAAATCATGAAAATCTTTTTCGCTTTCCTCCTCACTGCTCTTGGAGCCTTTTCGGCACCAGACACCCCCGAACTCTTCCAAAAAGCGGACAAAGCCTACAAAGCCGGCAAGCTCGCACTGTCCGAAAGACACTCCGGCGAAACTGCCGAGGAAAAACGTCAACTTTTCCAAACTGCAAAGGAGCTCTTCCAGCAATTCATTTCAGAAAACCCCGATCATCCCGAAACCCCCAGCGCCTACTATCGCTCTGGAGTCTGCGACCTTCTCACAGGCAAACGTTCCTCGGCTGAAAAAGCCTTTCAAAATACCCTGAAGGCCTCCAAAAATTCCGGACAGAACGCCGCTAGCGCAGCCTTCCGCCTCGGAGCCTTGACCTACAACGACAAAAGATTTGCGGACGCCGTCCCCTACTTCCTCATCTCCAAAGCCGAATCCGATAAGCCTGATTTAAAAGCCAAAAGCCTACTCAATCTCGCACGCTGCTACCTCAATACAAAGCAAATCAAAGAGGCTCAAACCTCCCTCGAAGAACTCATCGCTTTGGAGTTCGAAGACACCACCGTCCGCGAACAAGCTCAAGCAACCCTTAAAAATCTCGAGGCAACCAAGAGCGAAAAACAATAACCTTTGAAGGGGCTAAGGGAACGAAAAGCTCGATTTCTGTCTCCTCTTCGAAAGAGGGCGAACAGAAAAGTCTGGCCTCTAGTCTCTGCTTTCTCCAAGTCTAAGCCGTGCTCCTTTCTGCGAACGAACTCACCCTCTCCTACGGCCACCAAAACCTTCTTGATGGCGTCACCCTCGCTGTCGAAGCCGGCGAAAAAGTCGGTATGGTGGGCCGCAACGGTTGCGGAAAAACTTCTCTCCTCAAAATCCTCTCCCGTGAGTCCGAACCCGACTCTGGCGACATCGCCCTCCGCCGCGAACTCCGCGTCGGCTACCTCCCCCAAGAGTTCGAGCTCGACCCCAATCTCAGCGTCCTCGAGAACATCACCTCCGGCGTCGCCGACCTCGCCGAAGCCATCACCCGCTACGAAGAAGGCCTCGGCACCGAAGACGAACTCGCCGACCTGCTTCAGTTCATCGACCATGCTGACGGCTGGAACCTCGACCTCCGCATCAAGACCACAGCCGAAGCCCTCGGCGCCCCCGCCCTCGACTCTCCCATCACTGACCTCTCCGGCGGTGAGAAACGCCGGGTCGCCCTTTGCCGCGCTCTCGTCCGGCAGCCCGACCTCCTGCTGTTAGACGAGCCCACCAACCACCTCGACGCCGAATCGATCAGCTGGCTCGAGAGCACCCTGCGCGCCTTTACCGGAGCCGTCATCTTCGTCACTCACGACCGCTACTTTCTCGACACCATCGCCACCCGTATCATTGAGATCGACGGCGGCAAAGCCTACTCCCACCCCGGCAACTACACGGCCTTCCTCGAGTCCAAGGCAATCCGCCAGGACATCGCCAGTAACACCGAAAAGAAGCGCCAAAAGTTCCTCAAAGAAGAACTCGAGTGGGTTCGCGCTGGCGTCAAAGCGCGCACCACTAAATCTCGCAGCCGCCTCGACGCCTTCTACGATGTCAAAGACCAAGACGCTCCCGTCGAGGAAGCTGAGATGGACCTCCTCATCCCCCCGCCTCCCGGCCTCGGCAACGTGGTCGTCGAACTCGAAAAAGCAGGCGTCAATGTCGGCAGCGAAAACGACCCCCGCTGGCTCTTCCGCAACCTCGACCTCGAGTTCCGCCCCGGTCAATGCACTGGTATCGTCGGCCGCAACGGCACCGGAAAGACCACCCTGCTCAAACTCTGCCTCGACCAAATCAAGCCCTCCGCCGGCCACGCCACCCTCGGCAAGCGCGTCAAGGTCAACTACATCGACCAAAGCCGCATGCAACTCGATGGCACCGGCTCCCTCCTCGACGAAATCTCGAACGGTAACGACAAGATCTTCTTCGGAGACCAAACCATCTCCGCCCGCTCCTACCTCAAACGTTTCCTCTTTAGCGACGACCGCATCAACGAGCGTGTCGACCTCCTCTCCGGTGGCGAACGCGCCCGCCTCATGCTCGCCAAAGTCCTCAAAAACGGCGGTAACCTTATCGTTCTCGACGAGCCCACCAACGACCTCGATCTGCCCTCTCTTCGCATGCTGGAGGAGGCCCTTGCCGTCTTCAAAGGCACTGTCATCTGCGTCTCTCACGACCGCTACTTCCTCGACCGCATCTGCGACCAAATCGTAGCCTTCGAAGACGGGGGCGTCGTCGTGCAACCCGGCAACTATTCCTATTACCTCGAGAAACGCCAAGCACGCGAAACTGCCGAGCGCCTCCAACTGGCTGCCTACGAGAAATCCAGTAAGTCCACCAAGGAAGCCGAAGCCCCTCGTAAGAAGGCAAAACCTCTCTCCAACAAAGAGCGCTCCGACCTCGAGACCATCGAAGACCGCATCGCAGAAGCCGAAGTCGCTGTCGAAGTGATCGCCGAAAAAATCAACGACCCCGCCTTCCAAGCCGAACACCTTCACGACCTCCCTGCCGAAACTGCCAAGGTCGAAGCCGCACAAAAAGTAGTCGCCGACCTTTACGCCCGCTGGGAAGAACTCGAAGCCCGAAAGGCAGAGCTCGGTCTCGCCGACTAAAAAAGAGGATCAACCTCAGTCGAATGGCACTGTGCTAAGAGACCTTGTGATATCGAGGACAAGGAAATGGGAACGTGGTCTTTCTAAGCCGCTACCTTAAAACAAAGAATGTTGAGGGTAGGCCTGTTCCTTCCCGAAGCTACTATTCCTGCGGTGATTCATCCGTCCCCCTATGAGCGAGAGCAACCTCAGCAGCTTAGAAAGCCACTCTCCCGAGCCTGCGGCCCCTGCTTTTGCAAGCTCTCGATTTTTTGCCTATCACAGTGCCATTCGACCTCTGTCGTCCACCAAAGCATGATTTCCCCCGATGGAGAGGTAGCTATTGGTTTTAGGAAAAGATTCTCCGGAGCACTCCAATGACAAAAGAGGTTTGGAGAGCATTTTGATAGTCCTACAGCCCGACTTGTTCAACTCAGCTTCACTCTGCAGCCTTGCTTTCGCAGTAGGCTCCTCCTCTTCTAAAAAATCTCAACAAAAGCATGAACGAAATCAGCTCTCAGGGTTCTTAGTTTTTAAGTCCTCTTGATGTTCATGCCTACCTTCCCCTCTTTCAACAACCTCCTCCGCACAAGAAGCCTACTTCCGAGCCTTGTCTTCTCCCTTTCTAGCCAAGCTTTCGCGGTCACCATTGGTCAACTCGACAATTTTTCCCAAGGTTCTCAGAATCTCTCGCTACGCACCGTCGAAGCCCAGCAAAGTTCCATGCCTCTTCAGAATGAAAGCCTCCTTCAAGGATGGACGCGCAACTTAGGCATCGACGCGAACCTCATCCCTGAAGAACGATCCGTCACTGCCGAAATCGCCGCCGAACATGGCATCTTCGTGCTTTCCTACGGCCCTGGGGTGAGCGCTCGGACTTGGTTGGACTATCAAGCCCCCAGCGGCATGACCTTCGATATGACCATGTCGAACGCCGCCAATTGCCTTGGACTCTTAGTCGAGTTCTCACAAGCCCCCTTCGAAATCCAAATCTCCATGGAATCCCTCGGTGGACTCCCTGAGACCCACGTCTTCCGACAAGAAGCCAACTATTCTCGCCAGCAAGTCGACATTCCTTATGATGTCTTTGAGAGTATCGACATGCAAAATCTCACCTCCCTGCAGGTAGAAGTGCACAATATTACCGGCCAAGGAGCCCCCGACATCGTGATATCTGAAGTCTCTGTCAGAGCAGTTAACACTCAATCGATTCCAGAGCCTTCTTCTTTGATACTCATTGCAATATCTAGCTTCGGAGTATGTCTCAGACGGCGTCGAGAAGGCTTGTAGCCCATCATAGAGGGAGTTGTTATTCAGCCAACTGATTCCCTCCCCCACATGATTCGCCCTACTCTCCTTTGCACTTTTGCCGTCTCCTTCAATTGCCCAGCCGCACTGACTTTGGTTCAGGCGCTCGACAACTTTGACTCAGGCCCTAGCCCTCTCTCCGTTTCCTCCGGCTCCCATCAACAGAGCTTCCAAGATCCCTCAAACTCCATTCCAGGAGCTTGGCGCAATATCGAGGTAACAGTCACCTCTAACCCTTTTGCGCGTACTGCCAATGTGGGTGTCAGTTCTGTCACAGGCCAATACTTTGCCGAACTCGGCCCCGGTCTCACCGCCGACCTCTCCCTCACCTATGATGCCAATAGCGCCGGACTCGGTGGCTTCGACCTCTCGGCAGGTGGCGCTACCTCGCTCGCCTTCCTCGTTGCCGACTCTGATGCAAATCTCGAAATCAGCGTCTCAGTAACCGACATCAACAGTCAGGTCGCTAGCCTCCAAATCCTTCAAGCGAGCGCCCTCACCAACGACACCCTCATTGACTTTCCCTTCTCCTCCTTCACCAATGCGAGCGCCACCGACTTCTCGCAAGTCGATAGCTTGCAATTTAGTTTTAACAACGGCCCGGCGGGTGATTTCTCCGTCAGGATGCTTGGCACCTTCTCTGCCGTGCCCGAGCCCAGCCTTCCCCTCTTCGCCTCAATGACTTTGGGCATCTTTTTCTTCCGAAGAAACCGCCTATAAAGCCGCCGCATTTTCTCACAGGAACAAGGCGACACAACAAATCGGAATTTGGAAACCGCAATGGAAAGTCACTTGGGCCAATCAAGGATCACTTAGAATCCTTTCCCTCAAAGTAGGCCTTCCCCTCTTGATAGAGACTCAGGCGGGAACGAATTTCCTTCTGGTAAGGAGAGCCTTCTGGCACGAGCGGCAAGGCCGCTTCAGCTTTTTCTGCGGCCGCTTCATATTTACCATTAGCTGCCAGCGCGATTCCCTGAAGGTCCAAGAAATTTGGATTCATTGCTCCGTTCATCGCCACGAGTCGATTCGCCAACTGCAAAGCCGCCTCTGGCTCACGAATCTCTGGGCTGGGGTGAGTTGCGAGAATCCAAGCCAGCTTCCCAGCGGCCACAAACAATTTCGGATCGTTCCTCAGCGTGTTCTTATAACTTTCGACCGCTTTCGCTGCTTCTCCAAGATTACGATAAGCATCCGCAAGTTCGAGATGAGCTTTCCCATTTTTTGGCTCGGCTTCCACTTTGGCCAGCAAGGGCGATAACAGATCCGTCGGAGTGGCACCTTTAAGCTTCTCCTGAGCCTCCTTAAGAAGCTGTTGCAGCTCAGGGTCCTCTGGAACGATAGAAATTGCTTCTTCAAGATGCGCTACTGCGGGAGCAAAGTTCTCTGTTCGAGAAGCAAGAAGAGCGAGAAACTTTAAGGCTTCAATCATGGGTCCCGAAGGGGTGTCCGGAAGGCTGCGCTCCATCTCCACGTAGCGCCGGTAATAACGCTCGGCATCGGCCAGCTTCTTGTAGTCCAAAAGCCGGGTGACATAGCTTTTCGGTCCCACTAGAGGTGGACCGTCAGCCCAGATACCGGCGAAGGGGGTGGCGTTACTCCTCAACGTCTCAGAATCGGCTTCAAGCAGGGCCAAATCCGCGAGCAAAGTCTCTGCTGCGACAGGGCCTTTATAAATCACCGCCGCCTTACCGAAACGATCCAGCAGGAAACTGCATGGAACTGGCAACGGAAGCCATCGGTCGAGAAAGCTTTGTTGAAAGAGATCCAATCGCTGCAGGGTCTCCACGTTGGCGGACTGAGCTGAATAAGGAAACTCGATCTCGCTCAGAAAATCCTGCCCCTCAGAGCTCTCGTCAGTTTGACCGATAGCATCGGTATTGAGAGCTATCACCCTCAAACCCGCAGCCTCGAATTTAGGTTTGAACTCGGTCCACTCCTTCAACTCCTCAAGACATGAAGAACAAGTCTGAGACCACAAATTGATGAGCGTTGGCCCCTCTTTATTGAAGTCAGAAATAGCAGCACCCTCATGAGTCTGCAGGAGAGGCAATAGAAGCGAGTTCGGTAAAACAATACGGGCTTGTTCGGGCTCATGAGGCAACTCAAGAGGGCTGACTTCTGCGAACTTCACCTGCGCTGGAGGACTCCAACCTTTCGCTTGCGGCTGCCCTTGATGAAGAAGGTAGCGTCCTCCGCTCTCAATCCCTGTGAACTCTTCACTCTGACCAGCAGGCCAATGAACAATCACTCGCGCAATCTTCGGCTCCACCCCGAGCCCAAAGTGCAACCAAGAACTCCCTTGAGAAATGAAGGAGTCTCCCGCAGTGCGAGAACGGGTGAGAGGTCTGTCATCTCCCTCTAACCAGACTTCGCAGCGAGCCCCCACCGCGTCTGGATTCGTTGTGGTTCCGTTCCCATGCAAGCGGAGGAAAAGAGACTCTCCCGCATTCTGAGAAGTATTTTCAAGGAGGCGCACTCGTGGAGCCGTTCGTGCGGTGACCCAGACATCGAGGTCGCCATCGAAGTCCCAATCCTCGGTCACCAAGGCGCGACCATCTTCTGCAAAATCAAAACCCGTCACCGCCGAGATGTCGGCAAAACGCTCTCCCCCCAGATTGAGGAAAGCACAATGCCTCTCTCCGCCACTGAAGGAGCGATCAGAGCGGAGCAAACGCGATAAGGCGCTCCAACGATTCTTATACTTCTGCACCGACTGCTCACTAAAGTCATCAATGGGAGAGTGCGACACGACCTGTCGCCAATAGACACTTCAGAGGTCTCCCGTATCGGGGGTGCTAATGAAGCCGTTGGCAGCCAGGACATCCTCCCAACCATCGTTATTCAAATCCGCCAGACGAGAGCCCCAAGCCCATCGAGCCATGGTCGCTCCCGCATCCTCACTGGCATCATCGAAGCCTCCATCGGGAGTGGCAAGGAAGAGAGCATTGCCTCGCGCGAATCGTTGAAAAGTATCCAAGGCCTCCCCTGCCCCTCCATTTTGAAACTGCTTTTGAAAGGTGATGCGATTCCCTGCCGAAGAAAACATATTGCTCACATAGAGATCGCTTCGACCATCACGATTCAGGTCGCCCCAACTCACCGACATCCCCGAAGACATATCCTCTACCTTCAATTCAGCGGCGACATCTACCAGCTTTCCGCCATCGTTACGGTAAAGGTTATTACGCCCGTAATCGTTGGCGACATAAAGGTCGGGATCGCCGTCACGATCATAGTCTTCCCAAGCAGAAGCAAAACTGAAGCGAGTGTTGTTCTGCTCACTGATGCCGCTTTCCACAGTCACGTCCTGGAACTCAAAGGCTCCCACATTCTTCAAGAAAGTATTGCGTCCGCCATTGTTGGCATCATGAAAGGGAGAAGGAGAACCTAACGCTCCATTTTCTTCAGCCTCTTGCAATGACGGATTATAACCGCAGGTGAAAATGTCGAGATCGCCGTCCAGGTCGTAGTCAGAGGCACTGATCGAAAAAGTCTGAGCGGCTAATGGAACCCGAGCCATCAGCTCGAACTTCGCTTGGCCATTATTCCGCATCAACATGAGTTCGAACTGCAAAGCCACCACCAAATCGCGGTCGCCATCCTTATCGAGATCGATGGCCAAGGAGCTCGCTGTAAAATCAAGGACATCAACCCCACTCTCTTTGGAAGCATCGACAAAGGTGCCATCCGGTTGACGCAGGAAGAGCAGGTTGGGCAAGCCTCCTTGTTGGCAAACGTAAAGGTCTTCCAAATCATCACCGTTCAGGTCCGCGAGCAATAGACCCACGTTCGCCACCACATCCAAACCCAGACTTTGCGGAATCCGTGCCCGCCAATGGTCCGTGGAATGCAGGAGTTGCTTATCCAAGCTCGCGTTATTGCCGAGCGCGGTTCTGGTCCGGTCAACAAAGAGAGGCTGGCCTTTCCCTTGGGGACGGGTCACCTCCTCATACTTCAAAAGCTCGATTCGAGTGAGCAACGGCTGGTCGTCCTCGCTCTTCCAATGGCACCTCCATTCGGCATTGATCTGGCGGCGTCCAGAGGTGCTAGCTTTGGCAGAGGCCTCCACCAAGACATCGGTGAGCGTGACTCCCCCATCCTGCGGCATCACCTTGTAAAGCTTGGTTTTGATTTGCAAAACCTCTTCGGGAGCAAAGGCAGCGCGGAATTTAAGAGAGGCATCAGAAAGAGTAAGAGCCTTTGTTGAATCGAGTTCGCCATTCCATTTGCGAACCTCAAACTCGCTTTCTTCCGAGAGATCGAGAGAGGCTTCCTTGGGTCGGAGAGTTGCGGACACAAAACTACCATCCGTGAGGTCCGCGAGAGTCGCGGCATCCATATCGGGAGACTTCAAGAGGTTGCCTAGGCGATACAATTGTGCAGATGCGGCCTCACTGAAGGCTTCGGTATCCCAGCCATCATCCTTGGGAGACATATGATCGAGCACCTCGGACAACGGCCCCACCAACTCTCTCTCATCCAACCCAGGAGCAGCAATGATTTCAGGTTCGTCTTGCGAAGCTTGGGGAGCACTTTGAACAAGAGCCGCCCAGAGAAAAAAAGTCGAAACCAGAACAAGGCTTGAAAATGAATTATATGACTGCATCGAACAATAAGTGAGACTCGAAATCTACGAACGACCTCATCAAGAGGGTTGTCATCAATGTGTCCAGTGAGGACTCTAAAAGGAAATAAAAAACGACCGATCTTTCAACCAATCGTTCTATAGAAAATTGTTGATTACCTCCCTTCTGAAGAAGCTGAAATTGAAGCCACCTAAAAAGAATTCACTGACCTCGACGCCCGCAAAGCAGAGCGCGATTTCAGCGACTAGCGGGAACTCGAATCAACTCGCAATTACTTGGAAGCCTTACCCTCATAATAGGCTTTTCCTTCTTTATAGAGACCAAGGCGGGAACTCACTTCCTTCTGATAAGGAGAGCCTTCCGGCAAAAGCACCAAGGCCGCTTGAGCCTTTTTAACGGCCGCAGCGAAGTCTCCATTAGCAGCGAGCGCGATTCCCTGAAGGTCCAAGAAGTTGGGATTCGGCGCTGCGTTCAGGGACATGAGCCGATTGGCCAGCTCCAAGGCTGCTTTTGGCTCCCGAATCTCAGGACTCGGATGAGTTGCTAGAATCCAAGCGAGCTTTCCTGCCGCCACGAACAATCCTGGTTCGCGTCTCAATGCATTCTTGTAACTTTCGATTGCTTTGGCGGGTTCTCCCATGTCGCGATAGCCATCAGCAAGAGCCAAATGAGCCTGACCGTTCTTGGGCTCTGCTTCCACTTGGGCCAACAGGGGCTTTAAAGTCTCTTTAGGAGACGAGAGTCGCCTCTTGTCTTGAGCCGTTTTCAGGAGTTGCTGAAATTCCGGTTCCTGAGGAAAGAGAGAAACAGCCTCCTCGAGGTAGCTAATTGCTGAGGCATAGTCCTCTCGCCCCGAGGCCACAAAGGCGAGAAACTTCAAAGCAGAGGCCCTCGGACCCGACGGCGAGTCAGGAAACTTACGTTCCAACTCGAGATAGCGCCGATAGTAGCGCTCAGCATCGACAACTTTTTTGAAATCAAGAAGTCGTGCGACGTATCTTTTCGGACCAATCAGAGGAGGGCCAGCAGCCCACCTACCGGAGAAGGGAGTGGCCTTGTTCCTTAAGGTGACAGAATCAGCTTCGAGCAGAGCTAAATCCGCGAGCAAGGTCTCTGCAGCAACGGGACCCTTGTAAACCACCGCCACCTTGCCAGAAGCATTCACAAGAAAGCTACAAGGAATAGGGAGTGGAAGCCATCGGTCCAGTAAGCTCTGCTGAAAAATGTCTAATCGCTGAAGAGTGTCCTCGTTGGTGGAGTTGGAAGAATAGGGAAACTCGATCTCGCGCAAAAATTCTTGTCCCTCTGGAAGATCGCCAGTCTGAGCAATGGCATCAGTATTGAGGGCCAAGACCCGAAGGCCGGCCGCTTTCAATTGAGGAGCGAACTCGGTCCACTCCTTCAGTTCCTCGAGACAAGAAGAACAAGTCTGAGACCATAAATTAATCACTATTGGACCCTTTTTGCTCGGGTCAGAAATCGCCTCGCCTTCGTTTGTTTCCAGGAGGGGCAACAACAAAGAGTTGGGGAGCACAATCCGGGCTTGTTCGGTCTCATGAGGCAATTCAAGCGGACTGGCCTCGGCGAGCTTCACTTGGGCAGGAGGACTCCACTGTTTCGCTTGGGGCTGTCCTTGATGGAGCAAGTACCGCCCCCCACTCTCGATCCCGGTGAACTCTTCACTCTGACCAGCGGGCCAATGAACAATGACCCGCGCAATCTGAGGCTCGGCACCCAGTCCAAAGTGAAGCCAAGAGCTTCCTTGCGAGAGAAAGGAATCTCCTGCGGTCCGAGAACGAGTCAGAGGCCGCTCATCATCCACCAACCAAACTTCGCAACGAGCCCCGACCGCATCTGAGTTCGAAGTCGTTCCATTCCCCTGCAAACGAATGAAGACGGACTCTCCACTGTTCTGCGATTGGTTTTCGAGAAGACGCACTCGGGGCGCTGTCCGTGCCGTGACCCAGACATCAAGGTCGCCATCAAAATCCCAATCTTGAGTCACCAAAGCCCGGCCATCTTCCGCAAAGTTAAAACCGGTCACCGCCGAGATATCGGCAAAACGGCCCTCCCCCAAATTGAGAAATGCGTTATGCCGCTCCCCCCCGCTGAAGGAACGGTCTTCATGAAGCAAGCGAGACAAGGCACTCCAGCGGTGCTTATACTTTTGCAACGCTTGCTCATTAAAGTCATCAATCGGAGAGAGCGACACGACCTGTCGCCAATAGACACTTCAGAGGTCTCCCGTATCGGGCGTGCTAATGAAACCGTTGGCCGCGAGAATATCCTCCCACCCATCATTGTTCAAATCCGCGAGACGAGACCCCCAAGACCAACGTGCCATCGTCGCTCCGGCTTCCTCGCTCACATCATCAAAATCTCCCTCTGGAGTTCCTAGAAAGAGGGCGTTACCTCGTGCGAAACGTTTGAAAGTATCCAAAGCTTCCCCCGCCCCTCCATTTTGAAATTGCTTTTGAAAGGTGATCCGATTGCCCGCCGAAGAAAACATGTTGCTCACATAAAGATCACTCTTTCCATCCCGATTGACATCACCCCAGCTCACCGACATTCCCGAGGACATATCTTCCACATCCAGTTCACCAGCAGCGTCCACAAACTTCCCTTCATCATTGCGATAAAGATTATTGCGACCGTAGTCGTTGGCAACATAGAGGTCAGGGTCACCATCCCGGTCATAGTCTTCCCAACCAGAAGCAAAGCTAAAGCGAGTGTTGCTCTGTTCGCTCAAGCCACTCTCCACAGTCGCATCTCGAAACTCAAAGGGCCCGACATTTTTCAGCAGGGTATTGGGTCCCCCATTGTTTGCATCATGGAACGGGGTAGGAGAACCTAAGGCACCGCTCTCTTCCAAGTCTTCCATCGTTGGATTATAGCCACACGAGAAAAGATCCAGGTCGCCATCGAGATCGTAGTCCGCGGCACTGATTGAGAAAGTCTGCGCCAGAACCGGAACGCGGGTCACGATCTCGAACTTGGCCTGACCATCGTTGCGCATCAAGAGCAACTCGAACTGCAAGGCCACCACCAAATCGCGGTCGCCATCTTTATCGAGATCAATGGCCAACGCACTGGGAGAAAAATCAAGCCAATCAACCCCACTCCCTTCGGAAGCATCTCGGAAGGTGCCATTCGGTTGCCGAAGAAAGAGCAGGTTGGGAAGGCCGCCTTGCTGGCAAAAATAGAGATCCTCTAAATCATCACCATTGAGGTCTGCCAGCACGAAGCCCACGTTCGCGACCACGTCCAGCCCGAGGTCCCGCGGAAATCGGGCCCGCCAATGATCCGAGGAATGAAGGAGTTGCTCCTGCAAGCTCGCATTGCGGCCCAAAGCCTCCTTCGTTCGATCGGAGAAGAGGGGCTTTCCTTCCCCCAAGGGACGAGTCACTTCTTGATAACTCAGAAGCTCGATTTTCGTGAGCTGAGGCTGGCCTTCCTCATCCTTCCAATGACATCTCCATTCGGCATTGATCTGGCGGCGTCCGGCAGCAGGCGCTTTGCCCGCAGCCTCCACCAGGACATCAGTCTGGGTCACTCCTTCGCCCTGCGGCATCACCTTGTAGAGCTTGCTTGCCAGTTGCAACTTTTCGTCTGCTGCAAAGGCGGAGCGGAACTGGTTGCAAGCCTCCGAAAGAGAAAGGGTCTTTGAGGAATCGATGACGCCATTCCATTTTCGAACCTGAAATTCGTCGCCTTCCAGAAGGTCCAGATTCTTCTCATCAGGGCGAAGAACAGCGGAAGTGAATTCCTCATCGGCAAGGGATGCGTAAGCAGAGTCCTCTCTCTCGGGAGACTTCAAGAGAGCGCCCAAGCGATACAACTGAGCGGAAGCGGCCTCACTAAAGGCCTCGGTATCCCAGCCATCATCTTTGGGAGACAAGCGATCAATGACCTCTGACAGCGGTCCGACGAGTTCCCTATTTTCTAAACCTGGAGCAGCAATGATCTCGGGTTCGTCTTCCAAAACTTTGGGAATAGCCTGAAGAGGAGCTACCCAGAAAAACGAAGCCGAAGCGAAAACAAGGCTTTGAAATAACGTGTATGATTGCATCGAAGAATAGGTGAGCGAAATCTCTCTCGGCTTCATCGAAAGAACTGGCAATACTGTGCCCAATTTGGACTCTCAAGGGGAATAAAAAAACGACCGATCTTGCGACCGGTCGTTCCTAGAAAAATTACGTACGACCCTTGAAGGGTATGAGAATTTATCGGCGACGGCGAAGAAGCACAGTCAAACCACCGAGACCAAGAAGAAGTCCTGAAGTCGGCTCAGGAATGGCACCCAAACTGATGCCGAGAACTCCTGCGTCATAGATTTCAGTAACTTCAGCAGCAGTCAAAGCACGATCCCACTGGGCGACATCATCAATCAATCCGTCCCACTGACGATCTGGATCATCGACATTGTTTCCAATCCAGAGTTCGTCGGGTACCCCTGGGTCATCATTAGTAATTGCAGAATTCCCGCCGGAAGTGCCTTCGAGAACACCATTAACGTAGATGTTTACAGGAGCTCCATTGACTGCAGTGACCACGATGTGGTGAAAACCAGAAACGGGTCCAGCAGCACGGATATCCACCCCTGAGTTAAGGTCACCCGTTCCGAAGGCTGCGCTTGCTTGGTTGCGACCAGGATTATTGCGGTTAGTCGAGATGCGGTAGTTGTTGCCTTCTCCGTTCACCAGCAGGGACTGCCAGTCGCCAGTGCTATTGTCTTCGAACTGAGCCCAAAGAGAGACAGTAATACTTTCTCCTGCGAACTGAGTATCAGCGCTTGCTGTCGCAGCGAGATGACCATCAACGCCAGAACCCACCTCAAAATCAACGGCGCCCCCAAACAAGCCTCCAGTAGAAAGAATAGTCGTTGTTCCAACAGCGCCACCCGCTGTCATATCATCTTCGACGGTGCTAGTTCCTTCTGTGAAGTCGCTGGCTGAATCTTCTCCATTACCATCTAAGGTCCAATAGTTCAGAAGCCCAGTATGAATCGCCGCTGCTTGCGCGCCAATTGCTGAAACCGCTAATAAGGCGAGTATTGTTTTATTTTTCATGAGTTCTAGGTGTTGCCATTGGGCGTTTAAGCAAACACCACAAAATCAGCTTCGCGATAATAGAAATCAGATAGCAGAGCACAACGATTTTCTCGTAAAAGCGGAGTATTTGACCCGTTTTGACAAAGTTCATGGTGGTTTCTGCAAAGAAAGATGCAGCCCATTGAAATTTGGATACTTATGACGGGAAGCAAGCGATTAAGAATCATTAATCATTCTGTAAAAGCGGCCTTTAAACCTCAACGGTTATAGGTCCTTACGGCAATTCCGCCTCTTTCTTTTATCGTGACCAACATTCCTGCTTCGAGAGCATCGAGCGTCTGACGTTTACCCGAGGGCCATCTCACCTCACCAGATTCAATCATCTCGTTCTCGCCGATACCGACCAGTAACATTCCAGAATTTTGCGCACCGAGTCCTTCTCCGCAACGCAACTCCCGCATGATTGTTTTCCCAGCTACTTTGACGGTCACAACAGCACCCAGGGCATCTCGATTCGACCACTCTTCGCTCGCCTCCGAACTTTCATTCCCTCCAATCAGATGAAACACGATACTCCGCCCTCCGAATGACCTTCGGCCCATTTCATTGTGGAAAATTTCCAATTGAGGAGAGTTCGAATTCACTAGAATCAAATCCTGCCAACCATCCCGGTCGTAGTCCAAAAGGACGAAAGATCTCCCATCGGCATCACTATCCAAACCGGCTAAAGCTGACATATCGAAGAAAGATTCCCCTCCTTGATTCATGAAGAGCTTATTGGTTTCATGACCACTAAAGGATTGCGCAAACCATTTGCCATCAGCGTCCTGCTTCTGAACCACGAAGCTATCAAAGTCGACGTCCTTCCATCCTTTGTTGTTGCGAAATCCTTTCTCCAAACCGGGGTCGGTGCAAACTGCACCGCGCCAATAGACACTTCACAAATCATCGCCGCCCGCCACCGCATCGGGCGCGGTGAAGTAGCCGGACGGCACATAAATATCCAAAAAGCCATCATTGTTAAAATCCGCAAATTGCCCTCCCCAAGACCAACCGACTTTCGCCACAAGATGCTCAGGTGGCTTTAAGCCTGAAGTGAGCTCAAAGTGATTCTCCTTTCGACGGTAGAGACGGTTGCCGTTGTTAAACTTCTCGAATCGCGGGTCTATCCCTTCAATCTGCTTCCCAATGCGGAGACCAGCCTTGCTATACATGTTAGAGATGTAGAGATCCTGTGCCCCATCCAAGTCGTAGTCTCCCCAAGAAACTCCCATCCCAAATCCAGCCATGGACTCGTGCCCCTCCTCGAGAGTCACATCTTTGAACCCGTTCGGGTAGTCGTTCCTCATCAGAGCATCTGGACCGAAGTCGTTACTGACATAGAGGTCCGCATCTCCGTCCTGATCATAGTCCGCCCACACACTGCAAAGGCTTGTCTTCCATCCTGCCAATTGAGGTGACTCGGGTGCCACCTTGAACTTCCCTCCCCCACGATTGACCAATAGGACATTGGGAGCCCCCAAGGCATTCAAGACCGGATGATGCTTCCCCTGAGATGATATCGCCGCTAGCTCCTCCTGCTGCGACATGGGAAGAAACTCACGAAGGAGCCGGTCGCTCCCGTAGGTAGTGAAGAAGACATCAAGCAGACCATCCCTATTATAGTCGGCGACAGAAACCGAGGTCGCCATCGCAGGAAGTTCGACCCCGCAGGAACGACTGACATCGTGAAACCTATTTCCTACATTTTCAAGGATTTGGCTGCGCGCGTAGCTCCGGCTGAGGATGAGGTCCTTGTCCCCGTCATTATCAAAGTCAACAAAGGCTGCTCCCGTGCAGTGATTGAGAATATCGAGTCCGAATTCAGCGGCGCTTTCCTTAAAGGTGCCATCTTGCTGATTGATAAAGAGCTGATTGCGCCCCCACCGAGCCATCAAATAAAAATCATCCCAACCATCTCCATTGAGATCAACCACTGAAACACTAGGACAAGCTGCCGCTGATTCGAAGCCGAAGTCGTATTCGAACTTAGGCCCTGGTGGAGTGCAACCTCCGTTCAGCAAGAGCGACTTAATGAGTTCGTCGTGAATGGAAAGTTCCGCGTTACTCCGCTCCGCCGCATTCGGCAGACAGGCCTCATTGGCACGGGTGAAGAAGGGTGTCTTCGTAAGGTTCTCATGACTCTCGAAATCCAACAATTCCCAGCGACTGATTCTCCAGCCATCGGAGCCGCTATTCCTCCACTCAACATCCAAATGCCCTTCGAAAGAGAGCTCGTTCTCAGAGGTGAGCTTTCCGGATCCTGAAACGGCAAGAGAGGTGGTAAAGGAGTCCTCGGTGTCGGAGAATTCGCCGGAGACAATCTTCATTTTGAAACCTCTTACCGCGCTGAGACCATCGAAGAGAGCGCTGAAGAGCCTCAGGTTCGTTGCGGGAACGGGTCTATTCTCCGAATCAATTTGCCAGTTCTTGAGGGCCACCTCGAGATTGTCAGTGGAAGCAATCTCGTATTTCGGCGTGAGGTCTCTCACCAATACAGAGGGTTCAAAAAAACGACTGTCGTCGAAATCTGGAAGCTGCCGATTCTTCCCACTCTTAGAAATATCACTGAGCATCCGCTGCAGGGCGAGAATCAGCTCCTCGGACTTCGTGATTTGCTGAGCCTTTGCAGCGAAAGTCTGCTTTTGAGACCGAAACCTACTCCCAGCCACGAAGATAACACCCAAGACTACAAAGGATAGCAGCACGATGAAAGCTCCCCTCGTTCGGAAAATTTTGTTCATCTAGAAAGTGAAAATCAGGAACTCATTGTCCCCGATACCTTGCGGGAAACAACCAATAAAAAACCCACTTCGACAAATCTGCCGAAGTGGGTTCTAAAGATAAAATCTATCAGAGGACTATCGGCGACGTCTCAGGAAGGCAAATCCTGCCAAGCCAACGAGAAGAGCTGAAGAAGGCTCAGGAATCGGTGTGCCAGTGATCGAGAAGCCATTGATTGCTTGCCAACGTGACCCGCCTACACCCGAATTGTTCAGGACGACTGAATCAACTCCAGCTACTTTCGTTAAGGTGAAGGTTTCATGAGTCAATTCCCCGTTCGAGTTTCCGGCAGCAGCAGGATCAGCAACCGTGGTGAATTCTGCTGTCGTCACACCATTATAGGTGACGCTGATAGGCCCCCATTGGTCGGTCGCGTCGCCAACTCCATAGACCGTTACGTCGAATGTCGTTCCAGGAGCCAACTCCTCGATTCCGGTCACGGTGACATTGAGAGGATTATCCCGTCGTGAAAGATAACTATCGAGAATAGGAGTTGTTCCCCAGATGCTGGTGTCGGCAGGAGTGAAGTTACCAGTGTTGGTACTAATATCGACAGTCATGCCAAGTCCCACAGCAGTGCCTCCCCCCGATCCCTGAAAAACGACTGGAGCAGCGAGATCCACAGCGGGATCGGCAACTGCGTAATCGCCAGCGACCGCCGCATCAACATCCCCGCCACCGCCGAAATTGACGAGGAGTGTCACAGCACTAGCTGAGCTGGTTGCCAGAGCTGCGCCAGCCAGCACGAGTAAAGGTAATTTGATTGTATTCTTCATGTGTCTTTTTATGGATTTTTGATGATGGGGTGCACCTTTCGAGCAGTGAAAACTAGATTGGACCCGAGTGTTTGAAAACTGTGAACAGCAGAAAACCACCACACAAGGGAAAATTTTGATTTGAATCCCTTCTACAGCCCAAAATCAAACTTTTGAGGCAGAAGGACAAGGAAACCCTGAGCCTAGGGAGCAAATCCTATTCGTTTTGATACCACTGGCTGCAACCCTTCACTTCGACTCTCACGTCTCCGCAACCTTGTCGTTGGACGGGCAAACAATGGAGAGTCCTTCTCCTACACCGTTCTTCAACCCCACCTCACCGTTCGGCACATGAGCAAGACGCCCCCAAAAACGGCCTCTAAAGCCACCGCTTCTTCTTAAAGTAGCACACCAACGCAATCGCTAGCGCCGAGAGAAACGCAAGAAAAACGGGATAGGACCACTTCCAGGCAAGCTCCGGCATGTGGGCAAAGTTCATTCCGTAGAGTCCCGCTAAAAAGGTAAGCGGCAGAAAAATCGCCGACAACGAAGTCAGAACCTTCATCACCCCGTTCATGCGATGGCTCATCAAGGTATAGTAGAGCTCCCTCAAGCCTGTCGCCTTGTCGCGGAGATGGTCAACTTGCTCCGAAGCCTGAGCCGCATGGTCGTGCAAATCACGAAAGTAGCGCGAAGTGTCGGACGAGAGGAGCGCCGAATCCGAGATACAGAGCTGCGAGGTGATTTCTCGCCCGGGGCGCAACAAGCGATACGTTTGCGAAACCTCATTCTTCAATCCGTGAATTTGTTCCAGCGAGACCTCTACCTCGTCATCGATCAAGAGATCCTCCAGCTCCTCAACCCGATCACTCAAGTAATCAACAAAACGCAAGCTGTGGTCAGTCACCAAGTCGAGAATCGCCCACATAAGATAATCAGCCCCCAAATTCCGAATTCTCCTCTTGGGGTCGTCCAGCCGCCGGTTCAGGTCCTCTAGAAATTTGAGCGGAATTTCAGAAAAACTCAACACAGTCGTTCCCTCAAAAAACAAACAAAAGTGCACCATCTCTATCTCACCCTCATCGTCCATCGCCACCGGGATTTTTAATACCACAAAAAGGCTCTCAGACGTTTCCTCCAATTTAGCGCGGCTCTCCATATTGAGAACATCTTCCGCCGTCAGGGGATGAATCCCAAAACAAGTGAAAAGACGCGACAAAGCCACCCCCTCCCCCAATCCAGTCCAATGAACCCAAGTCACCCCTTCCTCCGTCTTCGGCAGCTCGCGGGCATCTTCCACAGCCAAACGCTCTATCCCTTCTGGTCCATAGTGCGCCCACACTCCACTCGGAACCGCTCCTTTCAACTCCCCAACCTCTTTCTCGGTGAGAACATTCTCAAAGGTAGACTGCGTCAGTTGATGCTTCAGGGACATAGCGACAGATTATCAACCCCTCAATAAAAGGCGACGATTCATCCTCCTCTTTCTCACTCAAAAAGAGCAGAAACTTTAGAAAAGTTGAACATAAGAAGAGCTGAGGGTTCTCAAGTTATAACTCCAGCGTTATCTCATGCATTCAACCCCTTTGAACCTCTTTTCAATCCGCACCCTTCTTCTCGTTGTGATTTCCGTTTGTGCGGCTCGTTCCAACGCGGCAACCATCGATAGCCTTGGAGGTCTGCCTAACGCAGCGCCCCCTTCCCTTCAATCCACCGCGCTGGAGAGAAACACTTTCACCGTTCTCGACAACTTTCTTCCAAGCAGCACCTTCGACACCAATTTAGATGCCATCCTCGTTCTCAGCGAGCGCACTTTTGTGGAAGAAGTTTTAGATGACAACGACTTGTTCATCCTCACCTCAGGTCCAGAAGTGAATGCTCGTAAGTGGCTCGCCTATCTTGCACCCGAGAGCCTGTCGCTCGATCTCGCGCTCCAAAACTCCACCATCCTTCTTCAATCTCTGAGTGGGCAACCTTCTCTGGACTCACCCCTTGGAGTGACAGCAACGCTTCCCCCCAATATTCTACCCAATGAATCATTCCCCGCTCAGATCTTTCTTGGAATTGACTTAGACAAAGTCAATTCCCCCTCGCTTGAGCCCAGCTTTGGTTCCGCCAACGAGTTTCAGCAGTTCACTCTTTCGGAATTCGTTTCTGGCAGCTCCGGTAGTATTCCCGAGCCCACCTCTGCGGCGCTTCTTCTTCTCAGCGCCATTTCTTCGCTTTGCCATCGCAGGCGTAGCCGCTGAAGCTCTCTCACGCCCCTCTTCTGACCATCGCGTTCGAATCCTTCGAACCGCTATCTCTTCTGTAGCTTCGTCACCCGTCCCGTCACATTCCAGTCCTGCACGATCAGGTTCCCCTCGTTGTCCCAGCTGAGACCGTGAGGTGAAGTGAAGAGACCATCATAGAGTTGCTCCTCCGGGATCGGCTTTTTGGCCCAAAGTTTTTTATCCGGCTGATCTCCTAGGAAAGCGAGCACCTCGCCGCTCTTCCCGAGCACAGTCACGCGCCCTTCCAACTCAGCCACCGCTGCGAAGTCTCCCCGAATCGATACCGCGCAAGGGCGCCGTAAATGAGTCGCATGCACCCCCTTAAAGTTCAGCTCAAGGTCCATGTGAACCAAACGACGATTCTCACGGTCGCAAACCAACAACAGCGGCTCGCCACTGCGAGTATCTAGGGTGATCCCATGACAGGTCACGAACTGTCCCTCGGCGGCGCCCCTTCCCCCAGCCGTCTTCAGAAGCACTCCCTCCGCATCAAACTTATGAATCAAGTTCGAGCCATAACCACAGACGACATAGATATTCCCCTCCGGACCAACCGTGACTCCGGTCACCCCCTTGAATCCTCCCTGAATCTCACCTGTCCCCTCATGAGGAATGGTGAGTAACACTTGTCCTTCCAAGTCCAGCTTCAGAACCTTCTCTGCTCCCACCGCTGCCCCGATCAGCAGTTCGGTCTCCCCTTCTTGAATCAAGGCCAACGAATGCAAGGCTTTCGTCTCAGGCCCAAAGCTCTTCACAAATTCGCCTCCCTTCGAAAACTTCACCACCCCATGCTTGGCCTCCGTGCTTACATAGACGTGCCCCGCACTATCCACTGCCACCCCGCCATGAGTCGGGCCCACATTGACTCCCTCTGGCATCGCTGCAAACCCGGGGACAGTCTCGAAGATAAACTGTCCATTCCCCGTCTTTTGAACCGAAGTCACCACCTTACCCGCAGGCCGATGCTCATGATCCTCGTGCGCCCCAGCCATCGCTGCACCCGCCACCCACATTGCCAAAACCGTCGTCTTCTGAATCATACTTCCTCTACGACACGTGGAATAGATCCTCTCGTCAATTCACAAGTTTACGACTTTTTCGCTCTCGCTGCGGGAACAAACACGAAATGAATTGCCCGCACCCCATCCCCCCATCTATTCAAGGTCAGTGACCATCAAACTCGACTTCGCCAACGCCACCATCGCAGGACTTGTCCTTGCCAAAGTGGGCAATCCCTCTCGCGACGAACCTCTACAAACTTCCAAGCACGTCTTTGAAGTCGAGGCCGAAGACCAGCCCACCCTCTCCAGCATCTTTCTGCGCCCCTTCAAGAGCTTCAGCCTCATTGGTCAAAAGTTTCACCATCACAGCTCCCTCGATCAGCACGAGATCAACAACTGTGTTGCTGCCATTTTCGAAGACCCCAAGCTCTTGTTAGAGAAAGGCTGCGAAATCTCCACTCGACTACACACCAAGTCCACCCACCCCAACATCAAGTCCGGCGACCTCTGCATCTCTCGTATCGAAGGTGTGCAAGTCGGTGAAGAAACCGTCGATGCCATTTGCATCCTCAAGTCCGAAAGCGTCACCCCTTTCCTTAGCATCTCAGCGCAAGATGGCGACCTCCAACTCAGCACCGAACACGGGATCAACCCCGAAAAAATCGACAAGGGCTGCCTCATCGTAAACCAATTTTCTCGCAAAGGCTTCTACGTCCTCACCTTCGACCGCGGCAGCTCCGAGAGCCGCTTTTGGGTCAAAGATTTCCTCAACGTCATCGCCATCCCGGACAACGCCCTCCTCTCCAAAAAAGTAGCCGAAATGGCCGTCTCCGCAGTGGCCGAAAGCTCCGCCGCCTCAGCCGCAGCCGACGAGGCCGCCAACCCTCGCGATGAAGCCGACGCCTCTCCCCCGTGGGAAGTCAACGCCGCTGCCAAAGAAGCGCTCGCCTACTTCGACAACAAGAACCACTTCAGCATGGCCGAGTTCGAGGAACAGGCCCTCCGCACCCCTGAAGCCAAAGCTGCCTTCCGCGAAAAGAAGCAACAGCTCGAAGAAGAAAGCGGCGTCGCTATCGCCGAAGGATTCGACATCTCGCAAAAGGATGTCTCCAAAGCGAAGAAGCTCATGAAATCGATCATGAAACTCGACACGGGCATCGAAATTCGTCTCAAACCCAAAGTCGTCGCCAACCCCGACAAGGTCATGGAAAAGGGCTACGACGAAGAGAAGAAGATGAATTACATCAAAGTCTACTTCAACAAAGAGACCAACTAAAGGAGCAGGGACATTCCTGCCCCTGACCTCCAATCACTCTAAAAAGCCAGGGAC
The DNA here is from genome assembly GCA_051251855.1 of Roseibacillus sp. Lineage (GTDB taxonomy): Bacteria > Verrucomicrobiota > Verrucomicrobiia > Verrucomicrobiales > Akkermansiaceae > Roseibacillus. The sequence goes on along the minus strand of JBPOGI010000002.1, from coordinate 409,849 downwards.
AAAATGGTCCCTGCGCTCACTATCGCCTCACGCGCGCGTTGCCTTCCCAAATACTCCAGACTTGGTCTTCATCTGCAGGCTGACCGTAGTCAGTGAGAAGTGTCGCCGCCAAGGCACCACTGGCCCAACCAAACTGCGACGCCTTCTCCATCGGCCACTCGCGCAAAATTCCGTAAAGCAAGCCACCCACAAAACCGTCTCCCCCACCAATACGATCGACCACCCCAATTTCGCGAGGCTCCATCACATGCCACTCATCACCCGCGGAAACAATCGCACCCCACTGGTGCAAATTCACACTCTCCACCTCTCGCAAGGTCGTTGCGAATACGCTGGTCTGAGGAAACTCAGCCTTCACGCGGCCAATCATTTCCTTAAAGCCCTCAATCTTACCCGAGATGCCTTCTCCTCCTGGAGGTGGTCCCTCGATGCCAAGGCAAAGCTGAAAGTCTTCTTCATTTCCCACCAAGACATCGGAGAGAGTCGCGATTTCATGGAACACTCCGCGAAGCTCCTCCTCGCGGCCTTCCCAAAGACTCGCGCGATGATTCAAATCAAAACCAATACACGTGCCATGCGCCTTCGCCTTGCGAGCAACTTCTAAACAAAACTGGCTCGTCTCAGGCGACAAGGCCGCAATCAAACCAGAGAGGTGAATAAACTGAGCGCCCTCTTCTCCAAAAATACGATCTAGGTCGAACTGGTCGGCAGCAAGCTTGCGACCCACTTCGCCAGCACGGTCGTTTGCAACCCGTGGCCCACGGGAACCCGCCCCACTATCAGCCAAATTGATTTGATGGCGAAGACCCCAAGGACCACCGGCATCGAACTCGGGCCCCTCGTAAGTCATGTGGCGGCTGGCCAAATTATCTTTGATAAAGCGAGAAACAGGGCTCCCTTGCACAAACGCAGTGAGCACTTTCACCGGCAAGCCCAGATAAGAGGACACACTCCCCACATTGGACTCAGCGCTGGTCGCCGTCATCTGGAAAGTATCACTGCAGTGGAAGGGTTGACCGTTCACCGGCGTCAGGCGAGTTCCCATGCTAGTTGGAATCACAAGGGCGTATTTGGCGTCTTTCTTAAGATTGATCATCGTGCTCATGAAAAGGCGACTTTGTAGCCCTTTATTCAAGCCAAAAAAAACGTGACAAAGGAGACGACGAAAAATCACCAAAAAGTGCCCTCGATAGCAAAAATTTACTTGCGAAACATCCCTTACCTGTGGAGAGTCGCCGCCCGCGAGGGAAATTCCCTTTCGACTCTTAAATTCCGGCGTAGCTCAGTGGTAGAGCGGGTGGCTGTTAACCACTAGGTCGTAGGTTCGAATCCTACCGCCGGAGCCATTTTCAAACTTCTGAAAATGAATGCATTGTAAGATGCTCAACCAATTCCAGTTTTGTAGGAAATGGGGAATCAAACACTTTTCCAATTTTTGAGTGCCTATGCAGCCGTCCTAAGCGAGAAACGATTGTATTCTCGTAATTCAATGGCCCTGATGATCAGGACCCGCTTGTTTCGAAAGCGAGGCCTGCCGAGGAAGAAGCTAAGTAGACTAATCCTCGAGATAATGCCCAAGGAGATAAAGCTCATGAATCGACCAGTAGAGTCTGGTGGTCGCATAGGTGAGCTCGATTTTCACAAAACGGGCCTCAGTCGGCAGGAAGCCAATGTTACTCTGCTTGGGAGCACCTCTCCCCTGAGCCACTGGCTCACTCCAATTCTTGCCATCCATTGAGAGAGAGACTGCGTATTGTTCTGGAAAGTCCCCTTTCGAACGACTGTATTCCAACTCGATCTCAGAGAGCATAGCCACCTCGGGCAATTCGACTTGCACCCACATCCCCTTCGCTTGCGAGGAACCGGTCGTGTAGCGGGTCTTGCGGTCGCCATCGGTAGCCGCTGCTATTTCTTTTTCATTGTGGCTGGCGGTCAAACGCCATCCCTTGCGGCTTAAATTAGCAGGGGCTGCCTTTTCTAACTCCTCTTGGGTCCAAGGCTCAGAGCGTTCGCTGTGGCTGGCACGCAGGGCCGCTACGGTCTCGGCCTTGGTCAGCGGAGCTTCATTACCGAAAGAGTTCCGAATGTAGGTGACGACATCGGCGACCCATTGATCTGTGTTAGTTCCCATCCCAACCATCAGACCTTCGTATTCCTTACCGTCGAGGTCTCCGGTCAGTCCGTGCAGAAGAGTCCGAATGGGGGTGTGATCGGAACCCACCACGCGAGGATTGTCGACAAAGGAGGGCGCGAGAAACTGTCCAGGAGTGCCCGGCATAGGCGCGCCTTTTCCGTCGGCACCATGACAAGCGAAACAAAGTTGCTCGTAAGCAATCTTCCCTTGGTCCATGGAATCAGCAAGAGCCTTGTTCCTGAGGTGCATTAACTTTGAGGCCTCTCGAGCAGCTTCGATCGACTTATGCATTCCTGCTAGGCTTCTGAAGACAGGATGGTCGCGCTGGTCCTTTTTTAACTTTTCGGAGTAGGCTAGCAAACCCGAATGAGAAGTGGCAGAATAAGCGATCGAGTTGAGCAATTGCAATTGCATCTCGACGTCGCCGGAGAGCTGGGAACTGTTGAGGATACTCTCACTCAATCTCTCATGACTCTCGGTGAGCAAAGGTTCTGCAATCCGAATCGCTGCACAGCGCACGATTGAGGAAGAGTCCGCTATCGACGATTGTAGGAGCTCGGGAGTGACCTCGGAAAGACCCTCCAAAGTCCAGAGCGCATGCAGTCGACCAAATTCAGAGGAGCCAGATTTCGCCAATCGCTCGAGGGCAGGCACGACTGTGGGTCCATCCTCACGAAGAATGATAAGCTTCTGCGCAGTATCGCGCCACCAGCCATTAGGGTGGGAAAGATGAGCTACCAGTTCGGCAGTTGTCTCATCGAGCATGCGAGGCTTTTTATCAGGACGAAAGGTAGGATGCTCGAGACGATAGATGCGGCCTTTTCCAATGTTCTTATCCAATCCCCACTCATCAATCACTGCACGTAAGTATGAGCCAGGGCGGGTCCAGTTCCCCTGTTGAATAATCCCTCGGTGCATGTCGATCACCATCAGCGCGCCATCGGGTGAGGTCGCAGACCAAAGGGGACGAAAGTTCACATCGGTCGTCCGGATGAACTCATCCTCGGGATAGTAGTTGCTTAAGAAGGTGCGACCATCTTCCCGCTTCACCTCCACCCGACGAATGAGGCGCCCGACAGGCTCTGGTAGAATCATATCACCGTGCAAGTCGCTCGGAAGACGGTCACCACGGTAGATGGATTGCCCACCTCCTCCCGTGAAGTGATTGAGCCCCCCCGTCTTGTTCACTCGCCTCGCGCCCCCTTGGACGTCGGGAACATTCGCAATGGGGTAGACGGTGCGAAAGTCTTCGGCCTCTTGCAGCTCTTTAGGGAGGTTCAAGGCACCATAGATAATCGGCTGTTGGAAAGACGCTGCAGGAGTCTCTCCCCCTGCCGTGGTGTAGTAAAGGCGGCCGACATTGTCCCGGCCTATCCCCCATTGCCCCTGCCCTTTAGACAAAGCTTCTACCTCAATCTTGCCCCCCACAAAACGATAGCGCTCGGGTTCATAGGTGCAGTAGAGCCAGTTATCAAGATTCCAGAGAAGCCCCGAAGCCTGGTGCTCCATATTGCCTCCTCGACCACCACCCTCATGGACCTTCACCTTTTCGTCGGCGACTCCATCCCCATCACTATCCCGATAGGTCCAAAGGTCTTTGGTATTAGTCACCCCGATCATGATGCGATCGTCCAGTGGAAGGACAAAGCGAGGGAGGAGAAGGTTGTCGATAAAGATGGAGTGCTTCTCATAAATGCCATCACCGTCCACATCCTCGTGTCGAGAAATCCGAGAGATAGGCTTTTTCTCACCACTGGCATCGGCATCCTGCATGTAAGTGCGCATCTCCACCACGTAGAGGGCGCCATTGCCATCCCACGCCATCGCCACCGGCTCGATGACGGCGGGATCGGATAGAACGAGTTTGAGTGAATAGTCATCCTGCAACTCAATAGACTTGAGTGACTCCTCGGGGCTTAGGTAGCCACGTTGGTAGATCGGAAACTTTTTCGCGCTCTCATGCTTGCCTTTTTCAGCCGCAGATAGAACAGAGCCGATGGATAGCACTAAGCCGGAGAGGAGGAGAGTTCTTGATTTCAAGGCAAAGGAATTTTTTGAGGTTTGTGATGATGAACTATCAGACGATGAGTCTATTCGTCAGACTGGCGGTCGCTAACCGAGCGACCATCGGCGAATACTACTTTAATGATAGGAGAATTCTTACCCTTCGAAGGCACTCCAACGAATTAATCGCGAGATTTGCGGATTTTTGCAAAATCATCACGTCAATTGCCGTTTCAGAGCCATACCATGGCCCTTCATCATCCCTTCACGCCTTTGAAAAAGTCTACCTTAACCCTCGTTCTTTCCCTCGCATGCCTACCAGTCTCCGCCGAGAAAGTCGATTGGGAGCCCAACCACAACGACCCCGCTCCCTCAGAAGAGAGCATCAAGGCTATCGAAGAAGCCGTGCCTACCTCTCCTATCGTGAAGCCCAAAGCCGCGCGGAGACTTCTGGTTTATAGCGCAACTTCAGGCTTTCGCCACAAATGCATCCCCGTCGGAAAAGTCGCCATCACAAGATTGGGCGAAAAGACAGGAGCCTATGAGGCTGTGGTAAGTGACCAACTGGCCAACTTTGAGCCTGAAGCACTGAAAACCTTCGATGCAGTTTTAATTCTCAACTCAACCGGAGACATTTTCATGCCGAACGGCAAGGTTGCGAAGAAGAAATTCAATGACGAAGAGCGAAAGCAACTCCAGGAACAGAACGATCGCCTCGTCGATAATCTCATTAAGTATGTCGAGCAAGGAGGAGGCCTCGCCGGTATTCACGCTGCCACAGACTCCTGCAAAGGGAACCATCAATACACTGAAGCCATTGGTGGAATTTTTAACGGACACCCCTGGAATGCCAACTCGAACGTGACCATCGTCGTTGAAGACCCTGAGCACGCTATTATCAAGCCTGTCTTCGATGGCATCGACGACTTCCGTGTTCGTGATGAAATCTATCAATTCGCAGATGGCACCGCGACCCGTGATAAGCTCCGTATGCTTCTCCACCTAGACCCTGAGCGAAGCGACAAGCCTCGCCAAAAACCAAGTCGCAAAGACAATTGCTTCCCTGTCTGTTGGGTCCAGTCGGTCGGAAAAGGAAGAGTCTTTTACAGCAGCCTAGGTCACAATGATGAAATCTATTGGAATCCCCTGATTCTTAAACATTACCTCGCCGGCCTCCAGTTCGCCGTCGGCGACATTGATGCCGATACAACTCCAAGTGCCGAAATCGATCTACCGAACCTGAAAAAATAGCCGAGCGAAGCCAGAGCCTATCTTGTGCCACTTCGACGACGAACATTTACCCCCAAATGAGATTTCTCCTTGCCGCCCTTCTCATCGTCACTCTCCCCGCAGCCGCAAGGAAGCCTAATATTCTCTTCATCCTTGTCGACGACTTGGGCTGGGCCGATGTCGGTTATCAAAATCCCAAAGTCACCCAAACTCCCCGCATCGACCAACTCGCTGAAGAGGGAATCATCTTTAGCAACGCCTATGCAGCCACCGTTTGCACCCCTTCTCGTGGCGAAATCCTCACCGGCCGCAGCCCTGCCTCCCTCAAGCTCACCGCTCATATTCCTGGAGTAGGCTTTGAAAGCTACTACAAAAAGAAACAAGCCCAAGGAGACCTCTGGGAGGCGGAGATGATTGACCACCTGCCTCTCGACGAGGTCACCATCGCGGAAGCCCTCAAAGAAGGAGGCTACGCTACCGGGTTCTTCGGAAAATGGCATCTAGCTGGCCAAGGATCTCGCCGAACAAAGGACGGCATCGTCAATGAGGCATGGCATCCTCAGCATCAGGGATTTGACGTCAACAAGGGTGGATGCGCTTACGGACAACCCGCCGCCAAAGCCTATTTCCCTCCCTACCAAAACGGAGAACTACCCGACGGACCAGATGGCGAATACCTGACCGACAGGCTCGCTCAAGAAACTATTACCTTTATAACGGAAAACAGGGAAACACCCTTCCTCGCCTATCTCAGTTTCTACACCATCCATAGCCCGCTGAACCCTAAGCCAAGCGTGACTAAGAAAAACAAGAATCGCTACAACGGAATGTTAGCATGCATGGACGAAGCGGTAGCGAACGTCTTGGCGGCATTGGACGAACTCGACTTGAGCGAAGACACCATCGTCGTCTTCACTTCCGACAATGGTGGCACCCGCGCACAACCTCCTCTGCGAGGAAGCAAAGGCACCATTTACGAAGGTGGAGTCCGCGTCCCCCTCATCTACCGATGGCCTGAGCATTTCACCGCAGGCTCCACCATCGCCACCCCCGTCGCCGGTGCCGATTTCTTTCCCACCTTGCTTGCTTTGGCAGAAGTCCCCGTCCCCAAGAAAACGAAGCCTCTCGACGGAGCTTCTTACCTTTCCCTACTCACCAAAGAGGGAGAATTTAAGGACCGCCCTATCTACCAACACTTCCCCCACCATCGCACCGGAAAGTTCTTCCAAGGAGCATCAACCGTGCGCGATGGCGACTGGAAGCTCATCTGGAGACAACATCAAGACACCTTTGAACTCTACAACCTCAGGGAGGACCTCTCCGAGAAGAACAACCTCGCAGCAGCCCAGCCCGACCGGATCGCCCCCTTAAAGGAAAAACTCTTCTCTTGGCTCGAAAAAACGGACGCTAACATGCCTCGAAGAAAGAGCACCATCGAGTAGTAAGATTAAAATCGGGAAGCGCCTCCCCTACTTCGCCTGAACGGTTTCGAAAGAGTCGAAGATTTTCTGAATCGAGTCCTTGTGTTCAGCACGTGCATCCTCTTGGCAAAAGGCTTGCAGAATGTAGTAACCATCTTCCGAGAAAAGAAGGCCCTGTTGGACAAAGCGTTCCCCGTCAGCGCCGCCGCCTGTCGCCTTTGTCATCACTCCCGCCATGCCAGCCTGGGCCCACTCTTCGGATGACTCGATCTCACACTCTTGAAACTCCTGCGTTTGTTTCACCCGCTGTGAACCAAATGCGATCAAATCCTCAGGGCCCTCCCAATTCTCCGAAAGAGATGCTCCGACAATGACGAAGGGCGCGGTTAATTCCGGCGTTGGAAAGACGGCATCCTCCGTTAGGATGATCATATTGCCCACCACCTTCGCGATGCGAAATTTTCCAGCCTCTTCAATCCGGAAAGTGAGTCCTTCGAAAGGGTCGACCTTTAGATTCGCGTCCCAAGTCGTGGACTCCACAGAGGCTCGCATCTTCTTGGAAAACTCCTCCCCTTCTTCTTTAGGAAAAGTCGCTGTCACGAAGACTGACTCCTTATCATTTCCAAAAATCCAAATCCACTTGAGATACTCGGTTCCCTGCCCGGCAGTCTGAGACAAATGAATCAAGGTGCCTTCGAGGTCGCCCTGCTTCCGCTCCTTCTTTTGAAGCAACTCCATCTGGCGAAGAGCCATATTCTCCTCGGTAAAGCCCCCCGTCACCTCCGCGTAAGGCCCTGGAATCACAGTCACCATAATTGACGACCCGGACTCCTTGTCGATAAACCCTGGAAACTGAGTCGCGACTTCAACCCCCTCCGGAGGAGCGATGCTCGCCTGAGTGCCAGCAATTCGTTCGCTTTCAGCGGAAGAGACCGTCAGCCCGAGAAGCCAAGTCAAAAGAAGAATCCTCAAGGTTGAGCTGGGGTTGTTTTGCATAAAAACAATTCTGCCTTCTGGTGTTCGAGTGACAATTCAAAATAAATCGAGCTCAAGCAGCAGCAGCAGTAGGGACGTCTCGGTTCCCCCACAAAAAGTCGGGGACGAGGTTTCCGCCGAACTCAACATCGATCGAGCCTGCAGCCAAAGCGGAACTCTCAGCAATGAATATTTTCTGCAGAGCGTCACTACCTCGGCGACATTTCAATTCTCCCTAAATGCTCGAAGGTGAAGGATTGCCTCTCAAAAGAGGCTAAGCTATCGCGTTCGCGTGGATTCGCAGAAGGAATGATTCTTTTCAAAAGAACAGACGGCATTATCCTCGCTCCGCTCGGGTGGGTTTCTCGCCCCTCCTTAAAACCACCAGACCCCACCCCAGCAAGCTGAGGTGGGGTCTGGCGGACAGAGAGGGATTCGAACCCTCGGAGACATTGCTGCCTCACACGCTTTCCAGGCGTGCGCATTCGACCACTCTGCCATCTGTCCTTTGAGTGGGGCGCGGAAGCTACAAGGCAATCTGGGCATTGGCAACCCGAAAGTGAGCACGAAAGACCCGAATCCCGATTGCTGCCAACAGGCTTTCGAACTATCTTCCCTCCCTTGCCTCTAGACAAAGACAGACCCAATTGGTTCAGAACCTTAGCCAGCACCGCTCTTGTCGGGCTAGGCTCTATTTTGATCCTCTTTCCCGCTTGGCTTCCCCGCACTTCAGCCAGTGGGCTTGATTTGGAAAACTCCGCCGTCGAACTTCTTCAACCGGCCCTCCTCCTTCTTTCGATGGCCATTCTTCTGGCCGCCGCAGCCCATGCCGGTCGCTTCCGCCCCATCTACCACGCCCTCGCATTGGGCTGTGTCGCTGCCACGATAGGCGAAGTACCGTGGATCGAAGATTTCCTTCCCTTTGACAAAGACTGGCTTCTGGTCCCGACTCTGGGGGCAATCATCCTCCTCTTTTTGAAAAATCCCCGCGAGACCCTTCGCTTCGTCGCCCTCTCAGCACGCCAACCAGCCTCGGGCTTCATTGCCGCGGCAGTCATCATTATTTACGTCTTCGCCTACTTCTTTGGTTCCCGCGCTTTTTGGGCAGCCAGTCTCGAAGGCGAAGTCCCGCCGGGCCTTCCACAAATTTGCTCCGCTTATTTAGAACTCCTTGCCTGCTATTTCATCTTCGTCGGCGTTGTCGGATTCACCCTCCCTTTGCGTCGCGGTAAAGATAGTCTCTAAACAATGGCTGCGAGTTATAAATGGACCAAGCGACTCTCGTGGCGACTGGAATACGTTGGCTATCTTTTCATGGAGGCAATCTTTCGGCTAGCTCCGCTCTCTCTCATCGACCGAGCTGGCTCCGCAATCGGATTTCTCTTCTTTTACCTTTCTCGCAATTACCGCCAACTCGCCATTCGCAATCTTCGTATTGCTTTTGGAGAGGAGAAATCCTCGAGCGAAATCCGCCTTCTTGCTCGACGCACTTGCCAACGCACTATCGCGAATTTCCTAGGCACTCTCAAGACAACCATCCTTCCAACCGAAGACGTCAGCAAACACGTCGCTTTGCAAGGTTACGAACCTCTCCAAAAAATTCTCGCCAGCGGCCAAGGAGCTATTTTGGTCCTTGGCCACATGGGCAACTGGGAAATTCTAAATCGGCTTCACCAATTCCTCCCCAAGGGAGTAGCTGCAGGAGGCATCTATCAACCTCTCAAGAATCCCCTCGTAGACAGACTTCTCTTAGAAAGAAGGGAACAAGATGGGTCGAAGCTTTTCAATAAACGCGACGGCTTTCATGCCCCTGCCTCCTTTGTAAAAAACGGCGGACTCCTCATTGTTGTCGCCGATCAAAAGGTCGGACGCGGCGGCATTGCGATTCCCTTTTTTAATCGACTATCATCACTATCCCCTCTCCCAGCCCTCCTCGCCCGCAAGGCCGACGCTCCCGTCGTTGCAGCAGGAATCGAAACCCTCACACCGGGAAAATGGCAAATGGTCTTTCAACCATTGGGCACGCGCCCGGATACTCCAAAAATTGTATCCGCGCTCGAGACCCTCATTCGTCGTTCTCCCGCCGACTACTTGTGGCTTCATGACCGCTGGCGACTCGCTGGCAAATACCCCTTGTCGATGAAAAGCAAGAAGACCAAGACCCCTCATGCGCAGACTAAGCCTTTGCGTATGCTCATCGTAACGACCCGCACTCCGGACCACACCTTAGCTGAGAAGCTACAAGAACATCGCAAGGCTTCCGACTTCGACCTCTCAATCGAGTTCCTTTGGATTCACTCTCATCAAACCACCGAAGGTGAAACCCCTCCTTACATCCACCACACCATTGCCCCTACGAGCGAGCAACTGGCTTCTCAAATTTTGTCCATCGACTGGCTGGCAACTCACCCAATTGAAATTCTGCTCGTCGATACACCCTCCCCTGAGATTGAACGAGCTCTTCGCCACAGCACCATTCCTGAAGTCCGGATCAATAAGAACCAACTTCCCACGATCGACTTTGTCCTCAGCCTTTTTAAAAGCGCCCCTCTAGAAACAAGCGCTGCGCCTCAACCGTCGAGCTTACCCACCCCGCCTGACAACCCATCTTAGTTCACCGATTCCGATGCATCTTCTCATTCTCACTGATGGAAAAAAAGGCCACGAGAACCAATCGCTTGGTCTCGCTGAGGCAATCCTGCGACGACGCGAAGGGGACTGCGAACTCGTCAGCATTGAAGATCCATCTACAATCCCACAACCCCAGAAGAAGGCCGACCTCGTGATTGGGGCCGGCCACTATACTCATCCTTTTCTGCTGAAGTTTGCCCGAAGCCATCGCTGCCCTTCGGTAGTAATCATGAAGCCAACGCTCCCCAAATTTCTCTTTTCATACTGTCTGATTCCCGAGCACGACCTCAAGGCTGGGAGAAAAATCGGCTCTCGCATCATCGCCACTAAAGGAGCCCTCAACCGCCTCCCAGAATCACAGCCCCCGAAGGAAGAAAAAGGCCTCATCATGCTAGGAGGTCCCTGCAAACACTTTGACTGGCAAGAAGCACCCTTGCTCAAAGCCATCGAAACCATCATCACTAAAAATCCTAATCTAGCCTGGACCATTGGGGATTCTCGCCGCACCCCTCCAACTCTTCTCGCGCAAATCGCCCAACTCAATCTCGAACTCCAAATCGCCCCACACACCGAAGCCACGGGCTCTTGGTTAAGCGATGAGCTGCTCACTTCTAAAGTCGCCTGGATCACCCCGGACTCAACCTCCATGCTCTTCGAGGCTCTCACCGCTGGCTGCCACCTTGGCACTCTCCCTCTTCCGCCTAACAACACCCGCCTCTCTCGTGCTCATGACCAACTCGCCAAAGATAATTGGCTCACTCCGTTTTCTCAATACGACGCCATCACCGAGCTCCCCCCTGCGCCTGCTCCCCTGCACGAAACAGCCCGCTGCGCCGAGGTCTTACTTGCAAAAATCGCATAAATCGTTGCTTCACCACTTTTGAAAAAAACAAGGCGAAGACCCCAATCACAAGCTTCATGAAAATTCTGCAAGTCCTTCCCGAACTCAACTCTGGCGGAGTCGAGCGAGGCACCGTAGAACTGGCTCAGTTCCTCATCAAAGAAGGTCACGAATCGCTAGTGCTCTCGAATGGCGGACGTCTAGTGGCTCAACTGGAGAACGAAGGCACTCGCCACCTTACCCATCCCGTCCACAAGAAATCCCTGCTTTCTCTGCGGCACATCTCTTATCTGAAAAAACTCCTGCAAGAGGAACAACCGGACATCCTCCACCTCCGCTCCCGGGCTCCCGCTTGGCTTTGCTATCTTGCTTGGAGCCAGCTCCCTAAGAATTCCCGACCCCACCTTGTCACCACCGTCCACGGCACCTATTCGGTCAACTCCTACTCCAAGATCATGACCAAAGGAGAGCGTGTGATCTGCGTCTCAGAATCGGTTCAAGACTACGTTCTCAAAAATTACCCCAAAACTCCGCCCGAGAAACTCACCATCATTCATCGCGGCGTAGATTCCTTCCGTTACCACCCAGACTACAAGCCCTCTCCGGACTGGCAGGAAAACTGGCGAAACAATTACCCCCAATTCACAGGGAAAACCCTCCTCCTTCTACCCGGCCGCATCACGCGCTGGAAAGGCCACCAGGATTTCCTTCTCGTGCTACAACAATTACTCGAAGACCATCCTCATCTTCACGGCGTCATTGCAGGAGCGCCTTCACCGGGGAAAGAAGGCTATCTCGCCGAACTCAAGGACACCGTCCGCGCCATGGGCCTTGAAAGCAACCTCACCTTTTTGGGCCATCGCTCCGATCTTCGCGATGTCATTGCCGCCTGTGACATTACCCTCTCACTCTCCAAAGACCCAGAAGCTTTTGGACGCGTGTCACTGGAAGCGATGTCACTCGGCAAACCGGTGGCTGCCTATGCCCATGGTGGAGTGGCCGAACAACTCAAAGCGCTTTTCCCTGCCGGGGCCGTGACTCCAAACGAGCCCAAAGAAATCATCGCTCTTGTGAACACCTGGCTAACAAACAGCCTTCCCTCTCCAGCTCTCAATAACAGCTTCACTCTTGCGCACATGAACTCCCAGATTCTCGAAGTCTACCAATCTCTAACCCAGTAGGCGGCTTTGGGGACTATTGCTGAGAACTCTCTTGGAAAAATTCGAGATAACGATCGACGATCACCTGCTTGCTGAATTCCTTCTGAAAGGTGCTGTAGCCTTGTTCGACTAGGGATTGTGCTGTCTCCGAATTCTCCTGTAGAGCTCTGACCCCAGCCACCAACCCCGCGACCGAGTCGATATCGAAAAGCCACCCTGTTTTTTGATGTTGAATCAGCCAAGACGGCCCGCTGGATTCTGCAGCCACAATGGGTTTCCGATTGGCCCAAGCTTCAAGCACCACGTTCCCAAGAGGTTCGTAGCGGGAAGGAAAGACGCAGACATCACAAAGACTAAAGAGATTCTCCACATCTTGACGCCAACCCAGAAACCGAACTCGTTTAACAACGCCCAAGCTCTCGGCCAAAGCTTCATACTCGGTCCTCAAAGCCCCCTCCCCAGCCAAAAGTAAAACCGCATCGGGCAGTTCCACCAGCGCTCGAATGGCGACATCCTGCGCCTTGACCTCATGCAAGCGCCCGAGGCTGAGAAGAACGAAATCCTCTTTCTTCAAGCCCAGCTCTTCCCGCCCTTCTCCCACGGCCACTTGACTGCGCGTTTCTCCGAAATTACTGATCAGATGCGCTCGCTCCTCGGGCCAACCTTCCCCCTTGAGGTAATCCACAATCTTCGGCGTATTCCCAATCAGGTAGTCGCAGCTTCGGTAGTTTTTGAGCTGATAAAAGCCACCGAGACGAGCCATCTTAGTCCAATCACCTATCGGCATTCTCTTGGAGGCACGATTCATCCAGGTCAACACATGGCTCGGCTGGTATTCATCCGCAAGCGCTTGAATCTCCCGCCCCACCAAAGCCTTGCGCCAACCTTTGGCGCGCACCGGAATCACCTCGCATCCCGCATCCCGCAAAATTTCCACTCGATTACCGCACTCGGCGACCACAAGACGCTGAGAAACTCCACGCTCAGCAAAGGCCAAGGCCAGCTTCACAAAGAATGTCTCAGCCCCGCCCTCGGACGCGGATAGCATGACCTGCAGCAACTTCATCTCCTGCCATTCTCTCTGAGAGAGCACCGGAAGACAATCCCTGCCAGTATCAGCAATCGTCCTTGCTCGAATCCTTCTCAGCTGAAAACCTCTCCCCGTTCGTGCCTAACCAACCTTCTATCGGCCTTGGAATCGTTTCGTGGAAGTCCCACGACACTTTCCGACCCGTGCTGGAGTCTCATCGGGAAGCCAACCTATGGAGTCATGTCGACCAGAGCTTGATTTGGTTTCAAGACCAATCAGAAGAAGATAAAGAGCTGGCTAGGGAATTCGACCTCGCCTGCGCGGGCGGACCCAATGTGGGAATTGCGGAAGGCTATGCCTGCCTCGCAGAACGGCTGGATACCGACCTCATCCTCTTAACCGAAAACGACTGCCCGTCCCTTTTAGACTCCGCCAAAATCGACTTTCAACTGGAGCGCGCGCGGCGACTCTTTGCCGAAGACCAGCTCGACATCCTGAGACTGCGTCACCGTTGGGAGACGGGTGAAGGCTTTCGCTATGGCAAGTATCTCGGCTTCTATGCCATCCAAAGTCTCCACCCCGACTTCACCTCGTATGCCAGCCTGAAAAAGGCCGAGCAAAGCACCTTGCGGCGCAGCCTTCGTCAGACCTTCAAACCGACACGGGCTCGCAGCCTGCAAGGGCGAGCCATCTATCTTGAGAAGGAACCCCATCTCGTTCATCCCAATGCCATCAGCAAAATGGATTCAGAAGAGGAACTCTATCTCACCGACTCGCGCTTTCTCAATTGGACCAATCAATCCGTCCTTCTGCCTCGACAACTCTTGCTCGACACACTCCTACCCTACGTGAGGGCACATCCTTCTTCTCGCACCAGCAACGGCTTCCAATCACCCGAGCGACCGCTCAATAGTCCTTGGTGGCACCAGCAACAATTCCGTATTGCCGTGGGGTTGGGCCTGTTTGGCCACAAAAGGGTTGATGGCAGTTGGCGCCCTAACCATCCTACCCGGCGCGACTCTGCTGCCCCAAACCTAGAGCCTTCCAACTAGAGCATGACTCCGTCAAAACGCATCCTTCTTGCTGGCTACGGCCAACTTCGTCGATATGGCAACACGCGAGTGAGCTGGACTCAAAAGCTCCATCGCGGACTCATTCAAGGCGGTCACCTCGTCCACTTTTTCAGCGATCGCGACACCGCCGCCTTCGAGGCGCCTTTCGGCTTGCGTGACTTGGGAAAGAAAGCCGCTAACCGCCGCTTTCTCGAAACCGCCGAAGCTTTTCGACCCGACCTCATTTTAATTGGACACGCCGACATTCTCACTACCGAAACGCTCTCCAAAGTGCGCTCGAAATGCGCCTGCCCAGTGGTTCATTGCAACAACGACCCTCTCTTCGTGCCCGAGAACGTCACCCGCATCGAGGAAAGACTCTCGGTCTGTGACCGCGCCTTCATCTCCACCGGCAAATCGGTTCTCGACCAATTTTTCCCCAATCATCGCGACAAAGTCGAATTCATGCCCAACGCAGCCGACCCGGCCATCGAATGCGGCAATGCCTCGCAAAAAGCAGAGCATGAACAAGACCGCGATCTTATCTTTTGCGGCAACTCCACCGACCACACCGAGCGCCACAAACTATTAGAAGCGCTGCAAAACGAACTCCCCGACTCCTTTCGATTCGAGACCTTCGGTTGCTTTGGCAAAGCTCCCGTCTGGGGCACGCGCTACGATGAAATTTTGGCGACCTCCACCATGGGGCTCAACCTCAACCGCCAAGAAGGACATCATTGGTATTCCTCAGCGCGCATCGCTCAGATGGGAGGAAACGGACTCGCGGTCTTGACCCACGCCGACAACGATCTCGACACTCTCTTTCCTCCCGACAGTCTCGCTTACTTTTCTAACAAGGAGGAGTTAATAATAGAAGCTCAGCGCTTAAAATCAGACGATCAAGAACGACGCGCCCGTGGCGCTACTCTTCGGCACTTCTTTCACCACGAGATGAACAATCGTCTTCACGCCTCAGACATCGTGGAAACTTCGCTACGATTGCCACCCTCTCACCCCTATTGCTGGCGCACCAAATGAAACCCGAACTAGTCAATATACTCTGTATCCGTTGGGGCGAAAAGTATGGCCCCGAGTATGTCCTGCGCCTGCACGGCATGGTTTCGCGTCATCTCAAACGGCCCTTTCGCTTCATCTGTCTCACCGACCGCGAGATCGAGGTTCCCTCCGACATCGAACTTCTTCCCATTCCTGATCTTGGGATCAACGGACCGCGCGGAAAGACCACTTGGCAAAAGCTCGGCGTCTTTTCCCCCACCCTCGGAGACTTCGCCGGTCCCACCCTCTTTTTGGATCTGGATATCATCATCTCGGGTTCGTTGGATCGCTTTTTCGAACACGAACCCGATAAGATCTGCATCATTCACAACTGGATTTCCCCTTGGAAAACGCTCTTTCGTGCTCGTCCTGAAATTGGAAACTCCTCCGTCTTTCGATTTCCGATCAATGAGTGCGGACACATCATCGAGGAATTTCTCGCAGAGCGGGACGAGGCAGTCGCAAACTGGTGGCCGCCCCAAACTTACCTCACCGAGCGCATTCGCCCTAACATGTGCTACTGGCCCGAAGACTGGGTCAAGAGCTTCAAGTTCCATTGCAGACCTCCCTTCCCTCTCAACTACCTCAGCACCCCAAAGTCTCCCAAACAACTGGGGACGCCTTCCATTGTCGCTTTCCACGGCCGCCCCAACCCAGATCAGGCAGTAGAAGGATACCGAGGAAAAAAAATTCACCACTTCACCAAACCCGCTTCTTGGATCAACGACTTTTGGGCCGGCTAGCCGTCTTCTTTATCTGCGGCATCTCAGCCTCACAAGAGAGCACAGAGTCTCTTTTAAGCCTTAACACCCAGTTCCGCGGCTAACTTCCGCGATAGCGCTTCCGCCGAACCGACTGCGGCAAGCCAACGCACTCCTTCTTCCGCGCGAGAAGACAGCTCTTGACGCGACATCCGAACAACCCGGTCAATAGCCTCTCGGCAACTCGTCTCACTCGTTCCTAAGTCCAAGATTGGCATTCCTCCTTCATAGATATACCTATTTGCAGAATTGATGGCATCAACACCAATATTTTGGATGGAAGCCAATACCAAACTTCCCGCAGCCAGGCTCTCGATTGCAGTCATTCCGAAGCCTCCAATCTCAGGAGAAAACTGATCGATGCAGATATGAGATTCCCTCTTTAGCGCTAACAACTCCGCATTAGTCATTCGCTTCTCAGGCAGAACAATTTTCAATTTTCCGGAAAGCTCCGAAGATTGCGCCAACCATTCCAAGCTTCGCTTCACCACTCCACTGCCTTTCTTGGCATTCGATGGTAAATGCAAAATCTGAAGTGGGGTCTCCTCGTTTAGAAATTTGTTGGGCAACGAACCAATGGCGTCCTCCAGATTGAAGTCGGAACGAGAATAGCTCGGCCAAAGACAAATATCCTTCTCTCTGCCAAGTGATAAGCGATGCAAATCTGCCGCATAGAAAGCGTATTGCAACCTGCTATCCTTCTCACTGACCTTGTTAATCTTCCGAGAATTTTCGCGGTAACAAGACCCACGGTGAAAGAGGACCAAGTGACCTTCCCGATAGGCCTGTGTTTCTTTAAAGGTTAAATCTGGAGCTAGTTCTTTCTCGAAACTACTCATCCCTTTCAAGACCCCCGGCCAGCGCACCCCTTTCACTTCTGAAAAAACTATCCAATCGCATTTTCGCAGCCACTCGATGGCCGCATTTCTCGCCGAAGCATCAAGCTCGATGTTCCAGTCGTGAGCGACTTCGTAATCAAATTTGTTTTTTCGCAAACAGATCGACTTGGACTCAAACACTCGGTCCTCTGCTTCATTGAGCGCCCGAGAAATCAGCGTCGCTCGATTCGAATGATCAGAGGATGACAGAAAGGCTATCCGAGTAAACTCACTCATAGGTTCCAAATCCCTTCTTTCACTCATTTAAACTCAAGGGAGTTGAAGCTCTATTCAAGTAAAATTCAGCCCATGAATTCTGCAATCCAAATCGAACTCAATTAAAAAAGTAAAGACGAGGAACTTCAAAAACCGCGAGAACTCATTTGGAAGAAGGCATCTCTTTCAGCGGCTCGGCAGCTTGAAAATTCTTCTGCCAGTCGTCTGCGAAAAAAAGATCCTTCTGGAGAACACCTTCTTCGAGTCCCTCAAAATCGACTTCGCTGGGTTGCGAAACTAATTCCGCAACTCCTTTTTCAACCAAAGGTAGCAGCGATTCCACCCCGGGAAGGTCAACTAGAACGGTTTTGCAGCCAAATGCGATTCCTTCAAACAAAGCCGTGCTATAAACGCCAATCTGAATATCGGATTCAGAAAAAAGCTGATACAATGAGGGTTCATCTTTCTCAACCACCTGAATTCCCGATTCAGAGAGTCGAGAATAACGCTCTCGCCATCCATTCACTTCCCTGGGATGAAGTTTGTAAACAATCTTCCATCCCCCTGGCAGTCGGTCCTGCAAGTCCGCGGCAAAAGTAGAGAGCCTATCGCCAATTGCGCCTTGAGAAATAAAAACGACTTGCCGTGTCCTCTCTTTTTTACGCTCAAACTCGCTCAACGTATTCTCAAGATAGGGGTAACCAATCGTAAATATCCTTTCCAAAGGCACAGGCAACTCAACAGATTCCTCCCAGTATTTTCCGAAACTGTAAAAGAAGTTAGGCACGACCGTCTTGAAACTTTCTTCCGGATAGGAATATCCAAAATGAAATTTTGAAATCAGCCCGTGTTGCAACTCAACAATCGGAATATTCAGAGCTCGCGCAGCCTCAATATACCTTTCTCGTCCCGAGTAACTGTTTACGAGAAAGACCGCCTTGAGCTTCAATCGCGAAAATTCCTTCTTCAATACGGGCAAGGTTTCCTCACGCCGCATCTTGCTACTCACAAACAGCTTTTCAAGATTCAGGAGGCCTTTCTCTAACCCAAAGGATTTTTCAAACTCACTTTGCAGGTTGGAAAGCATCCTCTTCGTTTCAGCGGAACAAACCTCCCCCTTCGGCTTCACCCAACGGCCCATTCGATATCGCCGCTTCTTCCAATCAATGGAATCGGTCGATGCCAGATTTCGCGTCCGGCTCTGTTTCCGATGAAACCCCTTCTCAGGTTTTTCTAACAAAACACATCTCTCCTCACCCAAAACTTGAATCAAGGGATCACACCAAAGGTCCCAATCCAATCCATCCTTGCCAGTCTTACGCCGCATAGCTCCAGGCCCAATGAACAAAAATTCACAGTCTGAAAAAGTCCCCAAACCTCTCAGCAGACGGTTCTCAAGTTGACTGAAAAGCCTAAACTTCTTAACGGAACGTTCCTTCTCCTTCTGCCCTCCAGCTCGCGCCATAATCCCGAGACTGGAGGAGATTTTCTGAGAAACCGGAACCCGAAGATAGTCCCAATAGGCAAAGTCTCCGTCCCTCGCGTGACACAGCCCCAGACGTTGCTCGATTTCCACAAAGTCCCTGAAGAATTCAGAGTAGGTCATCGGCATAGAAGGCGAGGGCAAAGAGGGAGATTGGGCACGAGTGCGATAAGAACACCTTACCTAGGTGCGCTTCAACTTGTCCCTCTGAACTTTTTCAACAGCTAGAACTTCTTCTTCCTTATAAGAGAGAGACTTCGAAACGTTGCGCAAGTCTCTTGTCAATTTGCGCAAGCCATCTGGCTCCAGTGAAGCGGCATGGTCTGTGCCTTTCCAAGTCCTATCGAGCGTAAAATGGCGCTCAACCCATTCCCCACCCAAAGCCATCGCCGCGATATCTGCGGCGATCCCCAGATGATGTCCGGAAAAGCCAATCGCCTTCACGCGAGACTCAAAGCTCTCACGAAGACGCAAGATTTCGTGCAGGCAAATATCCTCGAAAGAGACGGGGTAACCGGAAGTGCAGCTGTAGATCACTAGGTCTTTTTCTTTTCCCTTTCCTTCAAAGAAAGAAACAACCTCCTCTTCTTCCTTTTGAGTGGTCATCCCAAAAGAGAGATGAATTTCCCCTTCATAGTTTTCGCACAGCCAACCAAGCATTTCGAAGTTAAGGTTACATGCGGAAGGAATCTTAATTAACTCAGGATTCAAGCTCGTGATCTCTTTGGCAGAGGTCAAATCCCACACCGATGAGCTGTAGACGACTCCGTATTGATCACACCAACTCTTCAACTGCCGGTGCTGCTCAAGGTCAAACTCTAGGTATTCCCGGTGACCGCCATAGGTCTCTCCATACGAATTAGCCGGATTCGGATGAGGCTTGTTATATTCCTCCTCACTCAACAACTCACGATTGCAGCGCTTTTGGAACTTCACCACGTCGACCTTACAGAACAAGGCCCCGGTCATAATGTGTTCGTGCGCAAGTTCCATTTCACCTTTGTGGTTGCAACCGACTTCTGCGATCACTTTGGGAGGACTCTTAATTTTTGATGGCAACATTGGACTCAAATGAATGTAAGGAGTTTTAGTTCAGCTGAAAAGGAAAGGATTGTCGCGATAAGGCTCAATCAACTTCGCTTAAAGCGCTGGAAAGTTATAAGTTTAGAATTACTCAATTTTACTTCGAACGACACTTGAAAAAGCTTCAAATTAAAAACAGCAGCCACTCGTGTCATGACCTTGGAGGCTTCGCTAACATTCTTATTCGGGAAGCCTATTGGCAGAGCCCCCGGGGTTAGCCTGAACACTCGCTTTTCAGAAAGGCCTCCAGAAATTCCCGAACGGCACCTTTTCCTCCGTCGCGCTTTAACACCTGCTGCGCAACTGACTTTACCTCCGGATAGGCATCCCCCACCGCGACACCTAAACCAGCCTTACGAAGACATCCCAAATCATTCAGATCATTTCCAAGATAAGCGATATCCTTCCAAGAGATTTCATTGCTTTTTAGCCAGCCTGATAAGACGTCCACTTTGTCGTCAATACCGTGCAAGACCTCAAGTTTTAATTTCTCGGCCCGTCGTAGCACGACCGGATTTCGCTCCTTGGACAAAATCAGCAACTTCACATCAGGATACTTTTCGCGAAAAAGCGCGACCCCCAGCCCATCGGAACGACTGCAGACCACGGCTTCCTCTCCGGTCTCGCTCACCGAAACCTGGTTATCGGTAAAGACTCCGTCAAAATCAAAAACGATCGCTTGAGGGAGCTCTCCTGAGCCTCTTTCACAACGGCCCATTTCCAGCTGAGCCAATGTCTCGCAGAGTTGCCAATCTGCCAAAGAGTCAATCTCAAGGGCGCATTTTTCTGGCACGGTATGAAAAGCAATCTTACCGAAGAAACGATGTTGATGCTTACAAAAGCCCGCCGTTTTCATCGCATAACAAGCACCCGTTTCACGAAATTCGGGTTCCAAGTCCTGCCGTCGCAAGCGAATGGAACTGTCGTGATTGATCCCCACAGCTCCAGCGCTGGAATCATGCTTCCAAAGAAAGGCATGCGAAGGTGCCACCGTGAAAGCGCAGTCCGCACCATCCTCAATGAGCCGCAAGCACCCGTCAATATCCTCAGGCCTTAGGAACGGCGAAGTGCATTGTAAAAAAACTAACACATCCGGTTGATAGCCATCTTCCTTTTCGAGCCAATCGAGAGCGTGAAGAAGGGCGTCCTCCGATTTTGCGGCATCGCCCGATAGCTCAGCCGGTCGTAAAAACGGAACCTCCGCGCCCGCCTCCTTAAAAACCGTTGCATAGTGTTCGGAGTCCGTTGAGACGAGCACTCGCGGCTTTGCCTCACTTTGCTTCGCAAGCTCCACGGTGCGAACACCCAATGGAACGCCACAAAACTCCTTCAAATTTTTGTCAGGAACACCCTTTGAGCCAGCGCGAGCCGGAATGACAACAAGCACGGTCATTACTTCACCTTTCTTTGTAGAAACATTGACTTTGAATTAGATGAAACACTGTCGCATTACTAGCCCTTTTTAGAATCGAGGACTCTCCCCCTCCTAAAGCATCATCTGAGCCTCGTTGAGCACCTTCACCACTTCCACCCCGCTTCTGCCGTCCGAACGCGGTTGCTGGCGGTTCTGGCAGCACTCCAAGAAATGGGTGAGTTCCAATTTCAGTGGCTGACTTTCCCCTTCAAACAACAGTTCCTCCCCTTCATCCTGATGACTCAGATCCGATTGCACGGTTTTACGATGAAGAATCACTTTTGAATTCAACTCCTCAAACACGAGCATCCCTTTCTCTCCCGTGATGATCAATTCACGCTCAACTCGAGGCCAATACCACGAATTGTGAAGATTCGCCTGCACTCCCGAAGGAAACTGAAGGTGCAAATGGACATCATCGGCTACTCCCTCGGTGAACGCTCCCTGCCCCGAAGAAATCACTTTCTCGGGCACCTCTCCAATCAAATGGAGAAGAACCGCTACGTCATGCACCCCAAAAGACCAAAGGACGTTCTCGACCGAACGCACCCTTCCTAGTTTCGAACGACGTTGATTCAGTGAGAAAACCTTCCCCAATTTGCCTTCATCCAAATAGCTCTTAATGAAAGCGATGGCAGGCTGATACATCAACAGATGCCCCACCATCAGGATCGCTCCCTTCTCCTGAGCAAATCGAGAGAGTTCTTCTGCTTCCTGCAAATCCAAGGTCAGCGGCTTTTCAACGAAGACATCGAGCCCCTTCGCGATTGCCGCCCGAGCAAGAGCGGCGTGAGTTTGGGGAGGAGTGGCAATCGCGACCGCATCCAATTCGACCCCCTCTAACAGCGCCTCCGCATCATATGCTCTCTTCACTTCTGGAAACTCTTTGGCAACCCAAGCCAAGTTATCTTCCACCGAATCCGCGACCGCCTCCAAGACGCCTAGTTCCGAAAAGTTCTTAACCAAGTTCTTTCCCCAGTGTCCTGCTCCAATAATTCCTACTTTCATAAAAACCCGCTACATCTCACTAAGCCGTCACCACCAGGCTTTCTGGCACTTGGAGACCAGAGGCTCCTACGGCATTCCTAGTATCTACGATTAGGTCCGCAAATTCAACCACCTCCTCCATCTGGAAGCTGCTGTGTCGCGTCGCAATGAGGACACAATCAAAGCTCTCTACAGTCTCGCGGGACCACTCAATTGACTTTTTCCCCACCCACTCTGAATGCTCTCTTGAAGGAGGGATCACTGGAATATGAGGATCATAGTAGCTCACCTCTCCGCCCAGTTCCTTCAAACCATCCATGAGATGAAAAGATGGGGATTCTCTCATATCATCGACATCTTCCTTGTAGGCCAAGCCCATCACGAGAATCCGACTTCCTCGCACAGACTTAGAGCGAGAATTGAGAGCCACCACTACTTTCTGGACCACATAGGACGGCATCGATTCATTGATCTCACCGGCTAACTCGATAAACCGGGTATGAACCCCAAACTCTTTGGCCTTCCAGGTCAGATAGAAGGGATCAATGGGAATGCAGTGCCCTCCCAAACCAGGTCCGGGATAAAAAGCCTTAAACCCAAAGGGCTTAGTTTTGGCAGCCTCAATGACCTCCCAAATATCAATCCCCATTTTGTCGGCCGCAATTTTGAGTTCGTTGACCAAGCCGATATTCACCGAGCGGTAAATGTTCTCCAGCAACTTGGAAAACTCGGCCACCTGAGTCGAACTCACCGGCACCACTTTTTCGACGACCGCGCCATACAAGGCCATCCCGACAGCCTGGCAATTCTCGGTAACACCACCCATGACTTTAGGAATGTTCGTCGCTGAGAAATCGACATTTCCCGGGTCCTCCCTTTCGGGAGAGTAGAGCAAATAAAAATCAGTCCCGATCTCGAAATCCCGGCTCTCGATCTTAGGTTTGAGAATCTCTTCCGTGGTTCCTGGATAGGTAGTCGATTCCAAACTCAGAGCTTGCCCCTCTTTTAAATAGGGCAGAAGAGAGTTGATCGTATTCACCACAAAACTGAGGTCTGGCTCGTGGTGCTGATTCAGTGGCGTGGGCACGCAGAGGATAAGAGCATCACAAGAACTGGCCTGCGAGAAGTCGGTGGTCGCCGATAGCAACCCTTGGGAAACCGCGTCTGAGATAGCTTGCCCGTCGATGTGCTCAATGTAGGAACGACCCGCTAAAATTTGTTCGACCTTTTTCTCATCAACATCAAGTCCCAGTACCCGATGGCCTTTGGCAACGTAACCCAATCCAAGAGGCAATCCCACGTATCCTAAACCCACGATCCCAATACAGGCCTCCTTCTTCTGGAGCTTTTCAACAATCTTCATTTCTTCAGCTCTTCTTGAATTTCGCGATAATTTCTCTGACCCACCCCAAGCGCCTTGGGCAGTTCTTGCTCCTCATCAAGGTCCAAACAGTGCAGTCCCTCTTCACCTTCCTGATAGCGAAGCCCGCTTTCAGGACAAATCAAAGCCCCTTCTTTGTCTCGCTCGACAAGAGGATGCCCATGACGCGACATCCACCCTCGTTGCTGCCCAGGGACTCCTAGAATCATGGCATAGTCAGGCACACTTTTGGTCACCACCGCACCTGCCGAAACAAAAGCATAACGCCCAATTGTGATTCCACAGACAATGGTCGCATTGGCGCCAATAGTTGCCCCTCGGCAAATACGAGTTTCTTCGTAACAAGATTTGCGAACCACTTGCGAACGAGGATTGCTCACGTTGGTCAACACACAGGAGGGTCCTAGAAATACATCATCCTCAACGATGGTCCCGGCATAAATCGAGACGTTATTCTGAACTTTAACATTGTTCCCAACGATGACGCCACCCGCCACCATCGTGTTCTGCCCAAAACTGCAGCCTGAACCAATCACAGCCCCCTCGCAGACATGAGAGAAATGCCAAATCTTGGTTCCCTCTCCAATGGTCACCCCGCCATCAATGATGGCTGTTTCGTGCGCGAAGAAGTTGTCCATAGAAGCTATGATTGAAAGGATTCACAGACTTGGGCGATATCCGCCTCACTCAAATAAGGATTCATGGGCAGGGACAAGCATTGGTCCGAAATTTTTTCAGACACAGGGAAGTCTCCCTTCGAATGACCCAAATCAGCAAAGACCGGTTGTAAGTGCAGCGGAGTGGCATAGTAGCTCACACTTGGGATTCCTTTCGCTGACAACTCCTGCTTCAACTCTTCCCGCTCTGGTGAGAGAATAGTGTATTGCGCCCACACTGAAGTATTCCCCTCCCCGACAACGGGCGTTTGAATACCCCGTTGATTCCCCTGAATCGCAGCCGAATAGGCACTCGCAACTTGCTGCCGCTTCCCGATCTCCTCGTCAAAAATATCCAGCTTCGGCAATAAAATAGCGGCCTGCAAGGTATCCATGCGCCCATTCAATCCCAGAATCGGATGCCAATGCTTCTTCTCCTGCCCGTGAACTCGAATCTGGCGCATTTTTTGAGCGAGTTCATCGTCGTCGGTAAAAGTAGCGCCTCCATCTCCATAACAACCCAACGGCTTGCTAGGGAAAAACGAGGTGCATCCCATCTGAGTCAGGCCTCCGCTTTTCTTTCCGAAATGCTCTGAACCAAAACACTGCGCGGCATCCTCAATCACGGGGATATCGCCATGCTTGCCTGCGATCTCATTGATTGCCGTGAGGTTGGCTGGCTGACCATAGATCCCAACCGGAATAATGGCTTTCGTTTTCTCGCTTATGGCAGCCTCTAACAGAGAAGGATCCAAATTCCAGGTGGTCTCTTCCACATCCACAAAGACAGGCGTCGCTCCCACAAGAGCAACAACTTCAGCGGTTGAAATCCAAGTGTAAGGGACCACCACCACCTCGTCCCCCGGTCCAACTCCGAGAGCCATGAGCGCCACAAGCAAGGCGTCTGTTCCACTCGCGAGAGAGACACAATGCTTCACTCCCGCGTAGTCAGCCAAGCGCTCTTCAAGCTCCTGAATTTCCGGACCCATAATGTAACGCCCGTGCTCCAACACTGACGCAATGCGCGCATCAATCTTATCCTTAATCAGGGCTTGCTGCGCTTTGAGATCAATAAATTCCATTTCTTTTTTTCTAACCTAATTCACCTACCTAAGACGATTGCCTAACCACTCCCTTCGAAAACTCCAGAACTCGGTCGGCCATCTTTCGGGAACTTTGACCGTGAGTAATGATCAAAGTCGTCCTTCCTTCTGACAGAGCCTGCAGAGCTGCCTGCACTTTCGCTTCGCTTTCCTGATCCAGAGCACTCGTAGCCTCATCCATGATCAGAATAGGAGCGTCCTTGAGAAAGGCACGCGCGATGGCGATGCGCTGGCGTTGCCCGCCGGAGAGAGTGCTCCCCTTCTCAGAAACCCAAGTATCATAGCCTTTTTCCTGTTGTCCAATGAAGTCATGAGCGAAAGCCATGCGGGCCGCTTTCTCAACCTCAGCCTCGCTGGCTTCTGGCCGTCCCATCAGAATATTCTCACGAATGGTGCCTCGAAAAAGAACGGGCATTTGCGGAACGAGGGCGATTTGAGACCTCAACTCGTGTTTGCGTATGCTGCGAACATCATGGCCATCGACCTTGATTGCTCCACTGGCGACCTCATAAAAGCGCGGAATGAGATTCACAAAAGTGGTCTTCCCCCCTCCGCTTTCACCCACCAAAGCCACTGTTTCTCCCGGAGAAATGTGCACCGAAGCCCCCTTGAGAACCTCTTCTGTTCCATAGGAAAAACGCACATCTTCAAAGGAAATCTCACCCCGTAGCCTGTCGATGGCAACCGGCTTCTCTGGTTCTGAAATCTCATCTTCGCTATCGATAATCAATCTGACCCGCTGCATGGAGGCCTTCGCTTGCTCGAGCATGCCATGGAGTGCACCTAGCTTTTTGATAGGCTCGTAGCTCAAGAAAAGAGCCGTGAGCATGCCCATAAAATCATCCAACCCCATGCCTTTTTGCGCTCCGAGATAGAGGGAGAATGCAAAACCGATGGCGGCCACTACTTCCACGATGGGCGAGAGCAATCCCCGATAGCGCACGAGACGAAGTTCCAAATTGCGTCGTTGGGCGGAGAGTTTACCAAAGGTCCGTCCCAACTGCCGTTCCAAATTGTAAGCCCTCACTTCGAGGGGGTTTTGAATCACCTCGGAAGTCATCCCCGTGATTTCTCCGTTCTTCTCCTGCATCGCTAAGGAGCGTTTTTTGAGACGTTTGCCGAGGATCCGAATGGGAAAAATGAGTAAAGGCACCGTAACAACGCCAATCAGAGCAAAGAAAACGCCTTCCTTGGTAATGGCCTCGTTGATGAGAAAAGCCATCGCAAAGACCAACACCATCGGCTGCTTGATGGTGTCGCCCGCCGACTTTGTGACGGCGGTTTGCATCGCTCCCGTATCACCCAGAACCCGCGAAAGAAGCTCTCCCGAGGCATGTTGGCCAAAGAAGCCCAGCGGAAGCTTGAGTAAACGATCGAAGACTTCACAGCGGAAGTTCTCAATCGCGCGAATCCCCACCTCCTTCATGAAAAAGCCACTCAAATAGCTACCCACAGCACGCACCAGAAAAACGAAGGGAATAAAAAAGCAGCTCGCAATGACAAGCCGGTCAATATCGCCACCAAAGAGGGTCTCGTTGGCGTCACGAAACCACTGGGGGACATCCGCTGTTTCTCCCTCGCGTTCAAAAATCACCGGAAGCGCGGTCTTGGAAAGCAAGGGCAGCCCTGCTCCCGTGGCCAGTCCGTAGACCACTCCGGCCCCCACTCCCAAAAGAAACCTCGGGATCAGAGGCTTGAGATGAGGAAAAAGGGGCCGGAACTCAGCGAACATTCTCCCTGCATGGCATCACCCCGCCTCCTTTTGGGCAAGCGTGCAATGCGGCACTGGTTTTCAGGCATTTTGCTGAAAAATCTTCGTGCCTTCGCTAGCTTTCACGGTCAAAACAGGGCCGCGCGATGAAGTATATTCCCACCATCGGACTCGAAGTCCATTGCCAGGTCAAAACGAACTCCAAAATGTTCTGCGCCTGTCCCACCTCTTTTGGGGACGAGCCCAACACGAATACTTGCCCTACCTGCCTCGGACTTCCTGGTGCCCTCCCCGTTCTCAACCAGACCGCCATCGAGAAAACCCTCCTCGCCGGCCTCATGCTCGGTTGCGGCTCTCCTGAAATTTCGAAATGGGATCGGAAGAACTACTTCTACCCCGACATGCCGAAGAACTACCAAACCACCCAGATGGACTTCCCCCTCTGCCTCGGTGGCGGTGTTCCTCTCTACGACACCAACTATCCCAAGGACCATCAAAAGAACATCGTTCGCCCCGGCAAGGTCGTGGAGATGAACCGCATTCACCTCGAGGAAGACGTCGCCAAGTCTACTCACCTCGCTAAGAACTCCCTCGTCGATTTCAACCGCGCTGGCACTCCCCTGATGGAAATCGTCACCGAACCCGACATCGACTCCGCTGAAGAAGCCTTCGCCTTTATCAAGACCCTTCAGCAAATCCTCATCTACGGCGACATTTCCGATGCCGACATGGAAAAAGGCCAACTGCGCTGCGACGTCAATATCTCTATCCGTAAGAACGAAGACGACCCACTCGGCGAGCGTATCGAGCTCAAAAACCTCAACTCCATCTCCGCCGTTCGTCGTGCCATCCACTACGAAATCGACCGCCAGTCCGCTGAACTCGACCAAGGCATCGGACAAAAGCAAGGCACCTGGCGTTGGGACGACGACCTCGGCGAATCACAAATGATGCGCTCCAAGGAAGACGCCCACGACTACCGCTACTTCCCTTGCCCCGATCTTCTCCCGATTCGCACCGAACCGTTGTTAGAAACAGTGCGCCCTCTTGTTCCCGAGCTTCCCCACCATAAGTCGGATCGCTTCGTCAAAGACTTTGGCCTCACCGCCTACGACGCTTCAGTACTCACCGCCGAGCGCCCGCTCTCCGACTATTTCGAGACTGTCGCCACCACCACCAAAGCCCCTCCCAAAAAGGCCGCCAACTGGGTCATCAACAACCTGCTGGCCATCCTCAAGGAAAACAGCACCGACATCACCGACTCCCCCATCAAGGCCGAATCCACGGCGGCAGTCCTCTCCCTCGTGGAAGCCGGAACCATTTCTAACAGCCAAGCAAAAGACCTCTTCACCGCCCTATGGGAGAAACCCGAGAGCGACCCGGCGGCTCTCGCTAAGGAGATGGGCTTCGAGCCCGCAGACAATTCCGCCATCGACGCCCTCATCGATGAGGCCATCGCCAACAACCCTGACCAAGTCGCCGCCATCCAAGGAGGCAACGAGAAGCTCATCAACTTCCTCACTGGCCAAGTCATGAAAGCCAGCAAAGGCAAAGCCAACCCGAAGCTCGTCACTGACGCCATTCGAGGGAAACTTCTTTAGTCACGGATCCAAACACCGATTTCAGGAAAAAGATCCTTTTCACAAGGGACCTGAGAGCAGTGCCGCGCCCTTCCACCAAAGCGCCTTGACCTTTCCGGCCAAAAACTTGCTCAAACCCGTAACCCAACTGGGAAGTGAGCAAGGAGTCTCTGCCACCACCTCAGAAGGGCCTTGTCGTATCAACTTGAACCTCCTAATTTTCGCAGAATCACTCGCTCACTGGGAATTCTGGTCGCGCGAATCATCTAAAAAAAACCAACCCATGTCAGATTCATCGAAAACCTCAGGAAACCGCTTTGCGTTTACCATCGTCACCTCGCTTTTCTTTATGTGGGGGTTCATCAGTTGCATGAACGACCTGCTCATCCCGAAGTTCAAAGAGGACTTCGATCTGACTCAGCTCCAAGCCAACCTTGTTCAATTCGCTTTCTTCGGTGCTTACTTCATCATCTCTCTCGTCTACTTCCTCATCTCTGCTTCCAGCGGTGACCCCATTAATAAGATTGGTTACAAAAACGGACTCATTCTCGGCCTCTGCGTCGCCGGTATCGGATGTGGCCTATTCTACCCTGCTGCGGAAGCTCACTCATACCCCCTCTTCCTAGGAGCTCTCTTTATCTTGGGTGGAGGCATTACGGTCATTCAAATTGCGGCCAATCCGTATGTCTCGATTCTCGGGCCCGAATCCTCGGCCCCCTCCCGCCTCAATCTTTCTCAAGGGCTCAACTCATTGGGTTACGTGATCACTGCTCTTATCGGTGGCCTCTTTCTCTTTTCCAAAGCCACCGAAGGAGCTGCTGAGCCCGGAGTGGAAGCAGTCAAAGCACCTTATGTCGGCCTAGCCGTTATTCTCTTCGGCCTCGCGCTGGCCATCAAGTTCATCAAACTCCCCACCTTCAAAGTTGAAGGAACCATTGAGCGCGGCATCAAGGTCTTCCGCCACAAGCACTTTGTCTGGGGCATGATCGCCATTTTCTTCTATGTGGGTTGTGAAGTCACCATCGGAAGTATCCTCATCAACTACTTGGGGGCGAAAGATGTGATGGGCCTCACCGAGGAACAAGCCACCAAGTATCTCGCCTTCTATTGGGGTGGAGCTATGATTGGTCGTTTAATGGGAGCCATTTCTCTCAGCGCCATCGTCGATAGTAAAAAGATGCCTCTCATGATTGCGGCTGCTGTCGTCTCCTTCATCATCATCTACGTCAACGCCTCCTTCAGTGAGAAGCTCAACGTCAGCGGGGAACACCTCGCCTTCGCAGATATCTGGCCCTACTTGCTCATGATTGGGCTCAGCTTCATCTTCTTCATTCTCGGCCGCTCCCTTCCTGGTCGCATGGTAGGGCTTTTTGCAATGGTTGCGGCAGTCCTAACCGTTTTCGCAATGTTTGCTTCGGGCGAATTTGCCCTCTGGGGAATCATCGGAATTGGCCTCTTCAACTCCATCATGTGGTCCAACATCTTCACCCTTTCCATTCGCGGTTTGGGCAAAGACACCGCGCAAGGCAGCTCCCTACTCGTAATGATGATCGTGGGTGGAGCTCTTCTTCCCGTTGTGCAAGGTGGCCTTGCAGACGCCTTCTCGATTAAGGCTTCTCTCATTGTTGTTTTGATTGGTTATCTCTACCTCGCCTACTTCGGATTTATTGGTTCGAAGAGAAAGGAACCCACCGCAGAAGAACTTCTCCAGCAAGAGGCAGCCAAAGGAGCATGAGCCCATCAACCGACCAACGCGCCGTGATGACGCTGGATGCTGGGGGCACCAGCTTCAAGTTCTCGGCCATGCAGGGCGGCAAGCTCATCATCGAGCCCTTTGCTCTCCCTTCAAACACTCACTCCCTCGACGCTTGCTTGCGGACGCTCGTCGAGGGGTTCGAGCGAGTCCGATCGGAGATTTCCGTTCCACCCGTCGCGATCAGCTTTGCCTTCCCTGGCCCTTGCGATTATCGCCGCGGCATCATCGGCGATTTGCCCAACCTCCCCTGCTTTCGCGGTGGAGTGGCACTCGCCTCCTTCCTTGAAAACCATTTCAAGATTCCCACCTTTATCAACAACGACGGCGACCTTTTCGTCTACGGTGAATCGATGGCGGGACTTCTTCCTCAAATCAACGAGCAGCTCGCCCAATCCGGCAGCCCCAAACAATACCGCAATCTCTGCGGTGTCACCTTGGGCACCGGCTTTGGCGGAGGCATCGTCATCGACGGCAAACTCCTACGCGGTGACAACGTTTCCGGTGCAGAGGTTTGGCTCATGCGCAACAAACTCAATCCCGAAACCAACGCCGAAGAAGGAGCCTGTATCCGCGCGGTACAACGCAGCTACTGCGAGCAAGCTGGCATCTCCTTCGAAGATTCTCCCTCCCCCAAAGAAATTGGTGAAATCGCTCAAGGAGAGTTGGAAGGCAATACCGAAGCCGCCCGCTCCGCCTACCAAAAGCTCGGCGAAAACGTGGGCGATACTCTCTCCCAACTCGTCACTCTCACCGACGGTCTTGTCGTTATCGGCGGCGGTCTTTCGGGCGCAGGCGATCTCTTCCTTCCCGCTCTGCTCGCCGAGATGAACGGCAGCTACCGCTCACCCTCAGGCGAAGAATTTCCCCGCCTCGTTCAAAAGTCTTTCAACCTCGAAGACAGCAACGAACTCGCCGAATTCTGCCGCGGCGAAAGCCGCGAAATCACTGTTCCTGGCACTTCACAAACTCTCAACTACGACCCTCTCCCTCGCACCGGAGTTGGCATTTCCCGTCTCGGCACCAGCAACGCCGTCGCCGTCGGTGCCTACGCTTACGCTCTCGATCAACTTCCTAACAACTCATGAAACAACTCGCCTTTGTTCTCCTCGCCAGCCTCACCGTTGGATTCGTCCAAGCGGAAAAAACACCCGTCGACTGGGTCAAACCTGAAATCGACACCGTTGATCCCCGCTTCTTCTACTTTAGCTCCGCCTGCCGCCCCTTTGGCATGGTCAACCTCAGCCCTGACACCCAGCCGGACAAAACATGGGACTCTGGTTACCGCTACTACGACGAAAAAATCGAATGCTTCAGCCACATTCACGGCTGGCAAATCGCCGGTCTTCCCGTGATGCCCGTCACCGAGAAAACCGACGTCGACAACTATGCGTCCAAGTTTTCTCACGACGACGAAATCATCAAAGCCGGTTACCACAAGGTGGTCCTGCAAGACCACGGTATCACCGCCGAGCTGACCTCAACCACCCGAGTCGGCTTTCACCGCTACACCTACCCTACCGACAACTCTGCCCGCGTCATCCTCGACCTCGGCCGCAAGCTCATGGACCACGAGATGATTGCTCACTCCGCAAGCATCGCCGCCGGCAACAAAGCTCTCCACGGCACTTTCACCATGGGCCCCACCGGTCGCCGCAAGAAGCCCTTCCAAGTCTACTTCGTTGCCGAGTTCAACCAGCCCATCCAACGCATTGGCGACTGGAGCGGCGGTAAAGTAGTCGTCGACTGCGGCCAACTCACCGAGCCCCTTTTGATGAAGGTCGCTCTTTCCTACACCGGAAAAGCCGGCGCCATCAACAACCTCAAAGCCGAACTCCCCGGATGGGATTTCGACCAAATCGTGCAAGAATCCTACGACGCTTGGAATAGCTGGCTCGGCCGCATCGAAGTCGAAGGCGGCACCGACGACCAAAAAACCAAATTCTATACCGACCTCTGGCACGCCCACCTCGGTCGCCGCATTGTCAGCGATGTCGACGGCAAATACGCCGACAACACCGGCCCCGCCACCGTAGTCCGCAAAGGCGAGCGCCCACACTACAACTTTGACGCTCTTTGGGGCGCTCAATGGTCCCTCAACGTTCTTTGGCCCATGGCCTGGCCCGAGCTCATGGACGACTTCGCCGACACCATGCTCAATATCTACGAGCACGGCGGTATGATTCCCCGCGGCCCATCCGGCGGCAACTACACCTTCGTCATGATTGGCGACCCCGCCTCTTCCTTCTTCTCCGCCGCTTACCACAAAGGCATTCGCAACTGGGATAAAGACAAGGCCCTCGACGGTCTCATGCGCAACGCCTTCCCTGGCGGCATCCGCGACCACGCCGGTTACGAAACCCAGACTTATTCCAACGGCGGCGGCATGAGCTACTACGTCAATCGTGGTTACGTTCCCCTCAAGATTCCTAAATCGAAAGGAGGCCACCGCGAAGGAGCGGCCCAGACCCTCGAATACTCTTACCAAGATTGGTGCCTCGCCCAATTCGCCAAGTCTCTCGAACGCTATGAGGAAGCCGCCCTCCTCGAAGCCCGCGCCGACAACTACAAAAACCTCTGGGATCCCGAAACCGGCTGGATTCGCCCCCGCAACATGGACGGTTCCTGGCTCGAGCCCTTCTCTCCCATCAACGCAGAAGGCGGCTTCACCTCACCCGGTTTCGTCGAGTCGGCTTCCGCGATCTACACTTTCTACATTCCCCATGACCTAGGCGGACTTGCCGAACTCTTCGGCAGCAAGGACGCCATGGCCGAGAAGCTCAATAGCAACTTCGAGAAAGCGGCCCCCGTCCGCTTCATCGCCGAGCATGGCAACCACGCCATCTCCTGGGTCGACTACCAAAACCAACCCGCTACCGGCATGGCGCACGTGTTTTCCCACATCGACAAGCCTTGGCTCTCCCAATACTGGGTGCGCGAAGTCCACTCCAAGACCTTCTCCGATGTCACTCCCGACGGCGGCTACAATGGAGACGAAGACCAAGGCCAAATGGGAGCCCTCAGCGCCCTCATGGCGATGGGACTCTTTGACATGACCGGTGGAGCGTCACAAAACCCCGCCTACGACCTCACCGCCCCAGTCTTCGACAAGGTCACCATCAAACTCAATCCCGACTATCACAAAGGCGGCGAGTTCGTAATCACCACCAAGAACCAGAGCCCCGAGAATTGCTACATTCAATCCGCCAAGCTCAACGGCAAAGATTGGGGCTCCTTCCAAGTCCCCCACGAGACCTTCATCAAAGGCGGCACCCTCGAGCTCGAGCTTGGACCTGAGCCGAACAAGAACTGGGGAGTGAAGTAGTCAACGGAGCAGGGACATTCCTGTCCCTGACCACTACCAACGATTGCAAACAAACAAGGACAGGAATGCCCTTGCTCCATTTCCTTAAGCGTCCTTCTCGTTCTTCTCCGAGCGCTTGCGCACGTTGGGATCGAGGATGCGCTTACGAAGGCGGATATGATTTGGAGTCACTTCCACGAACTCGTCTCCTTCGATGTATTCGATAGCACGTTCCAAGCTCATCTTAAGAGGTGGTTTGAGGCCTGAGAAGTTATCCTTACCTGCCGAACGGTGGTTCGTGAGGTTCTTTGCTTTGACAGGGTTAACGGGAAGATCGCCATCACGTGAGTTCTGCCCGATGACCATTCCTTCGTAGATGTCTTCCTGTGGCCCGACGAATAAAATTCCGCGCGTCTCAAGTGCTTCCAAGGAATAGGCCATCGCCTTACCCTGTGCCATCGAAACGAGAGTTCCGTTCTGGCGAGTCCGGATACGGCCAATCTCAGGGCGATACTCTTTAAAGAGGTGAGACATGACCCCGTGACCACTGGTCAAGTTCATGAGTTCGAATTCGAAACCAATCAGACCTTTGGTTGGAATCGCGACTTCGATGTAACTCATAGTGCCGCGTGGCTCCATCACTTCGACGGTGCCTTTGCGAGAAGCAAGAGCCTGAATAACGCCACCCTGAGTTCCCTCGGGAAGCTCCAAGTAAAGAGTTTCGTAGGGCTCCATGGTCTGACCATCGATCTCCTTGGTAATGACCGTTGGGCGAGAAACAAGAACCTCGAACCCTTCACGACGCATGGTCTCGACAAGAACGGAAATCTGCATCGCTCCCCGAGCAGAAACGTTGAAGACACCACCCTGATCAGACTCAGAGACTTCAATCGAAATATTGGTTTTGAGTTCGCGCATGAGACGATCCCAAATCGCACGTGAAGTCACCTTCTTACCATCAAGGCCTGCAAAAGGACCGTCGTTGACCGCAAACTGCATCTGGACGGTTGGGGGATCGATGTCCATGAAGGGCAGCGCTTCCACTTCTTCATTGGCAACCAGAGTCTCACCAATATCGACGTCTTCGAAACCCGCAATACCAACGATATTACCAGCTTCCCCAATATCAGTCTCCAAATGACCGAGCTTGGTGTATTCAAAAATTTTCGTCACCTTCGCACGCTTGCTGGTGCCATCCTTGAGGAGGCGGAAGAGGCTGTCGCCCTTACGCACGACACCAGCCTGAATCTTTCCAAGTGCAACTCGACCCACATAATCATCCCAGTCGATATTACTCACCAGCATCTGGAAGTCACCATCAGGATCCGCCGTGGGATGAGGAACACGCTCGGCAATGACCTCGAGCAGTGGCTCCACCGACTCGCGGGGGTCATCGAGATTACGAATAAAAAAGCCGTTCTTCGCAGAACCGTAAACGACAGGACTCTCGAACTGCTCTTCAGTCGCTCCCAGCTCCATCAGAAGCTCAAGCACCTTGTCTTCCACCGCAAGAGGGTCAGCCGCATCACGGTCAATCTTGTTAATGACCACAATGGGGAGCAATCCTGCCTCCAAAGCCTTCCGCAGCACAAAGCGAGTCTGAGCCTGAGGCCCTTCATAAGCATCAACCACCACCAAAACGCCATCCACCATGCGCATCACGCGCTCCACCTCACCACCGAAGTCGGCGTGTCCAGGGGTGTCGACGATGTTAATGGTGTAATCTTTCCAGTTCACGGCCGTGTTCTTGGCCTTGATGGTGATGCCCTTCTCTTTCTCCAAGTCCATGGAGTCCATGGCACGTTCAGCGAGCTGCTGGTGCGCCTCAACCGCACCACCGGCCTTGAGAAGTTCGTCAACAAGGGTGGTCTTGCCATGGTCAACGTGCGCGATAATAGCCACGTTGCGGAGTGTTTCGAGAGCGCTCATAAGTAGATTCGGCGCGCTGTCTGCCCTGATTTTTCGGAAAAGTCCATCTTTGTGAGCGTTTGTTTTTCAACAGTTGCTCGGGCGTATTTTCCCACGAGCCACTTTTCTTCTCAGATCCCGATACCATTTGTGAATTTGCCTTGAGGGACAACACCGCCGTTTTGATGGCAAGAAAGCTGCTGAACGTTGGCGTCGGACAACAACACAACCCCGATTTAAGACTATGAAATATACCATTTGCCTCCTCATTGGAGTGGCAACCATAACTCAAGTGAAAGCGGCACTCGTATCTGAGGCCGCTACTGATAGTGATCGCATTCGCACCACCGGTCCCGGCGGCAGCAGCGATTTCTATGCCTCTGGCAACGACGATGCTTTTGCCTCCTATGCCATTGCCACCTTCAACTTCTCTGCGAGCGACTTCGGCAGCCCCACCATTTCTATCGTTACCGACGCGACCCTTACCCTAACGGTCAACGACCGTAGTTTCTCGGATGGGACGATGGTCGCGCTCTATTTTTCTGAAGATTCCGACCTAGGCACTGGTTATGACGACCTCGCGTTCGACACTTCAGTCACGAGCGGCATCAACAATAGCGAATTTTCGTCCGCACCGATTCTTCTTGGAACTTTTACCATCGCCGAGATGGCTGGCCGCGCCGGAGGCCTTGAGGATGACTTCACTCTCAGTTTTGGGGGAGCTGCTGAAACCGCGCTCATTGCTGCGATCAATTCGAGCTCGGACTTTCAGATTCTTGCAGCTCCGGTCAACGATGAGGACGATGTAACCTACTCTGGCGTAGGCAACACCTTCGATCCTGGTGACCCCGTTCTCGAGATTAACGCCATCCCAGAACCGAGTTCTCTACTCCTCGCTACCCTTTCGAGTTTGGCGCTGATTCGCCGTCGCCGTTAGGCCACTGCATTCACTGTCTACGCGACAGCGGCTCTACTTTTCGACCATTCGAAGACAGAATTGTGAGATCCCTGTCGCGTTTTCGATCAAATCACTGGTGCCGAAGAGAATACTTCTCGGCCATGACATCCGACTTTGTGAAATTTTTCACAAAGTCCTTGCGAGGAGGGCTGTCTTGCGGCCTTATTTCTCTGGCAAATTAGGCATGAGCGATTCTGCGACCACCACTTACGAGGCCCCCGATGTAGCCGCCCGCGCGGCGACTGCGATCGAGGATTATCAGGCTGAGACTACCGACCTCCTTGGCGAAAAAATGGTCCTCAACATGGGGCCGTCCCACCCGGCGACCCACGGTGTTTTGAGGCTGATCCTTGAACTCGATGGCGAGATCGTTACCAAAGCAGACCCCGACGTGGGCTTCCTGCACCGTGGTGACGAGAAGATCGCGGAGAACATGCACTACAACCAGTTCGTTCCCTATACCGACCGACTGGATTACCTTGCCCCTCTCGCCAACAACGTCGCCTACGCCTGCGCCGTCGAAAAGCTCATGGGCTGGGAACTCCCCCCTCGCGGCCAAGCCCTGCGCGTTCTCTGCTGCGAACTCGCCCGCATCTCCGCCCACCTCCTCGGAGTCGGCGTCTGCGCCATGGACGTGGGAGCGATGACTGTTTTTCTCTACACTTTCACCGAGCGCGAAAAGATCTACAACCTCTGCGAGCAGCTCACCGGAGCCCGCTTCACCACTTCTTACACTCGCGTTGGCGGCCAACTGCGCGACATGCCTCCAGGCTTCGAAGAGACTCTTCTCAAAAACCTCGACGAGTTCGAGGTCGCCATCGACGAGGTCTCAAAGCTTCTCGACAAGAACACCATCTTCATCAACCGCATGGCCGATGTGGGCGTCATCACCAAAGAAGACGCTATCGCCTACGGCATCACTGGCCCCAACTTGCGCGGCTCAGGAGTTCCTCGCGATCTCCGCAAAGACAATCCCTACCTCGGTTACGAGCAATACGACTTCGACGTCCCCATTGCTGACGAAGGCGATTGCTACGCCCGCTATCAAGTCCGCATGGAAGAAATGCGCCAATCCATTCGCATCATCCGCCAGGTTCTCAAAACCATTCCCGACGGCCCCATCAACCTCATCGATCCTAAGGGCACTCTTCCCGACAAAGAACGTGTGATGATGAGCATGGAAGAATTGATTCACCACTTTATCGTCTCCACCCAAGGCATCGACGCCCCTGAAGGCGAAGTCTACTTCGGAGCCGAAAACCCCAAAGGCGAGCTTGGATTTTACATTTGCTCGAAAGGCGGAGGAGTCCCCTACCGCCTCAAAATCCGCAGCCCGTCTTTCATCAACCTTTCTCTCCTCGACGTGCTCCTTCCCGGGCACATGGTCTCCGACATCCCCGCCATCCTGGGTTCCCTAGACTTCGTGATGGGCGAGTGCGATCGATAGTTCAATTTTTTCAGCTGCAAACAATCACCTGCTATGTCTCAAAGCATTCTCGATAAAAACATCGCCTCTCCGGAAACCCCGGGGTCGAAAAACTTTCCGCCCTTCGTCGCTGACGATGAGCTGAACGGAAAGGCGGACCGCTGGATCAGTCACTACCCCGCGGACCAAAAACGCTCTGCGGTCCTCATGTTGCTTCACGACGTGCAGCACAGGTTTGGCTTCATCAGCGCTGAGTCCATCGACTGGGTCGCCGGCAAACTTGAAATCGAACCGATACAGGTCGTCGAAGTGGTCACCTTCTATCCCGGACTCCGCCAAAGTGCTCCTGGAAAATTTCATATCCGCGTCTGTCGCACCCTCTCCTGTGCCATGGCTGGTTCTCATGAGCTCATGGATAAAGTTTGTGAACTGACCGGTATCGACCGTTCTCAAACCTCTCACGAAAGTCCCATCGTCGTTTCCCCTTGTGGAAACTACTCCGTCGAGTTCGCCGAATGTCTCGCCTCTTGCGGCACCGGGCCCGTCTGTCTCGTCAACGATGATTTCCACGAAGATATTCCTGCTGAAAAAGCACAGGAACTTCTCAACAAGTATCCCAAGGCCTAACCTCACCTGACCTCGAAATGTCTATTCAATACAAAGAAGGCAAAGAGCCTCTCGCCCAGGAGCACCGTCTCATTTTCCGCAACATCGACCGCGTTGACTGGAATCCCTCCATCGATCGCGCTTTGCAGGACGGCTACTACGAGCAGATGAAAAAGGCTCTCAAAATGGAGCCCAAAGCCGTCACTGACGAGGTCAAGGCTTCTGGACTCCGTGGCCGTGGCGGAGCTGGCTTCCCAACAGGCGTGAAGTGGGGGTTCATCCCACCCAACAACACCAAGCCCGTCTACCTCATTTGCAACTGCGACGAATCTGAACCCGGCACCTTTAAGGACCGATACGTGGTTCATCAAGACCCTCACCAACTCCTCGAAGGGATGATCATCTCCGCTTT
The DNA here is from genome assembly GCA_051251855.1 of Roseibacillus sp. Classification (GTDB taxonomy): domain Bacteria; phylum Verrucomicrobiota; class Verrucomicrobiia; order Verrucomicrobiales; family Akkermansiaceae; genus Roseibacillus. Next base: position 370,695 of record JBPOGI010000002.1, on the reverse strand, counting down.
CGCAGTGGGAGCACACGTGGCTTACATTTATATTCGGGAAGAGTTTCCCGCTGCCGCCCACATTGTCGAAAAGGCGATCGAGGAGTGTCACGAAAAGGGTTTTCTCGGCAAAGACATTCAAGGTTCCGGCTTTGACCTCGAGATCCATATTCATCGTGGTGCTGCTGCCTACATTTGCGGCGAAGAAACGGGCCTCATCGAGTCCCTTGAGGGCAAACGCCCCTACCCCCGCATTAAGCCCCCTTACTTTCCTGCCGCTCTCGGGCTCTACATGGCTCCGACCATCGTGAACAACGTGGAGTCCCTTTGCCACGTGAAGCACATTCTCGAAATGGGAGGCGAGGAGTACGCCAAACTGGGCGTGGCCCGCAACACCGGCACCCGCATTCTCTGTGTCTCTGGCGATGTCAAAAAGCCCGGATACTTCGAGATTCAGGTTGGAAAAATCACCATGCGTGAACTTCTCTACGACATGTGCGGTGGACCTAAAGATGGCAAAGAGTTCAAAGCAGTCATTCCCGGCGGCTCTTCTTCCAAGATTCTCCGCTGCGACGAAAGTTTCAAAATCGGCAAAGGCGACGACGCCAAGAACCTCGACTTCTGGGACATCCCCATGGACTTCGACACCCTCGCCGCCTGTGGCTCCATGGCCGGCTCCGGTGGTGTCATCGTCATTGATAACTCCCGCAAAATTTCTTGGGTCCTTAACAACATCAACCACTTCTACGCCCACGAAAGCTGTGGCCAGTGCACCCCGTGCCGCGAAGGAAATGGTTGGATGAAGAAAGTCTCCGACCGCATCGCCTCCGGCAAAGCGCGCCCCGAAGACATCGACACCCTCGAATCCATCGCCTACCAAATCGACGGACGTACCATCTGCGCCTTCGGCGAAGCTTCTGCCTGGCCCGTGGAAGCCATCATCGCGAAATACCGCGACGAGCTTATCGCCGAAACGAGCGAAGACAACGTCACCAAGTCGTCCGAACAAGCCGAGCGCGAAAAGTTCCTCGAGCCCGCTTAGTTGGAGAGAGTGTGAGAACACCAAAGTCTTCACCTCCGCTTCATCAAGACTTCATCTTGCCTCGGCAATTTGAACTTGATGAATGAAACCGCTCAACGATTTTTCGAACAGTTCCACCACTGGGGACTTCATTGCGCGATCTGCGCGGCTCCCAGCTTTGCCATCGCAGGCCTTTACTTGGGATTCTTTGGCTCTCCCGTTAATACCGCGGCCATGCTCTTTGGGGTCACAGCCTTCATTCTCGCCTTTTCAGCTATCAGCACATTTTGGAAACCTCTCCACGATCCAAATCACCTTCTCTCACGAGCTCTTCGGCTCGCACTCAAGATCCGCTTTGCCGTTTCCGCGATTAGCCTCCTTCTTATCTTAAGCACAATGAGCGATGGTGGACGCGATCCTCGAGAAATCATCACTTTCGTTCCTGACTACTGGGCAGGAATGCTCGCGCTCACTATCTTGAATTACAGCGGTGGCTTTTTCGGCTTTACTGAAGTCATTCCCACTTCCGGGAACTTCCTGACGACCCTTATCTGGACTCTTCTTGAGGGTGGCATTCTGTCCTTCGCCCTCTTCATGCTCTCCTTCTTCTGCCTACTGTTTGTTTCAGCCAGACAGAAAAGAGCATGGCAGGAGGAAAGCCTACCTGAACTCCAGACAGGCTCAAACTTAGCATCGAAGCGCGTTACTTCTTCCGAATAACCGCCAACCAATCTTCGCCATCAGGCGCTTGCAGTGGCGCAACGAACTTGGAGGCTTTCCCCATTTCGCCCGTGCGAGGATTAAACCACGCCGTGGTATAATTTCCCTTCGCAATCTTCAGTTCCGATTTTCCACCCGTCGGCAAGTAAACGAGATAGACCTCCCCTTCCTTCGCGAAGCAATACTTGGAGTTATCGTCCTTTGTATTTCCAACGAGTTCATTGCGATTCGTCATTGCCTCCACTGGAATGTTCTGGTCGCGGAAAAAGTTGAGAGCAAAGCGGCAATAGTCCCAACTCTTATCCCGCGAGCGCCAGTCTTCGCAAATCAAGTCGTTCTGAGGAAGTTTGTAACCAAAGTAATACTCCACCCCAGCGCCACCAGCCATCAAAGTTCCCCAGAGGGTATACTTGCGGCAATCGTGAATACTGGGGCCGTCATAGTTCTTGGGCATCCCGGGATAGTCGGGATCCGCAGGCATTCCGATCTGAGCGTTCCCTGGCTCATCAAAAGCCACAACCCAAGGTTGCCCCTTCTCCTGCGACTTCGACACCCACTTGAGCACCTGCTTGTGACAGTCCTTCAAATTACTGTTCTGCAAAGAAGCACCCGTGAAGGATTTGTTCCCAAGGAGCGGATTGTAGACCTTGTCCTGCTGGTCAGGGTAGGTGTGGAGCACCAAATGATTGTCGTAAGGATCCAACTCTTGAATGTAATCCGCCATAGCCACTTGCTCCTCCGTGGATTGAGTGCTCTCTTCACAGAGATTCCAGTTCAGCGCAAGGTGATGCCCAAAACGAGCAATCAACTCGCGGCAATAAAGCTTTCGTTCCGGTCCTAACTTTCCTCCGTCCAAGGAGGAAGCAACGACTCCCTCTTTCCCTCGGTGACCTCCCCGGTTGTCATCAATTTCGGTCTCCTGCATTTTAAAGTGGAGATAGAGGCCCTTCACCATCGCATGATCAAACACGATGTTCCACTGGTCTAACTTGCTACAATCATAGTGAAACTTTTCACGCGGAGCCGCAAAGGGCCATATGTTACTCCCATCCCCATCGACATTGTAGGGAAGGAAAGAGAAAGCATTGCATTCCTCTTCAGCCAAATAGTTAAGCGCCCCAATCATGCCCTTCCCTTTGCCACCTTTCCAAGTCGGGTCGCCAGCCTTCCAATCCTGCTCATGAGCGGACCAAGTCTTCAGCGGACCTTTCTTGGCGTTCAAAGTCGTGGTGTCATCAAAATCGACATAGGCCAAAAAGGTCTCTGGAGCATCAGCGCCCGCCTTTAAGAAGTAACTCTTATCGCCTTGGAACTGTAACAGGTGCTTACCGACATAAGCCAAACGCCCTCGCCCACGAAAGTCAGGAGCCTTCTTATCAGAAGCAGCAATCTCGATACTGCCTTTCACCCCATGTAAAGGCTTCAATGGTTGAGCACCCTTGGCTCCATTGACGATTTGTGGAGCCGTGAGGAAGGAAGCCTCGTAGCTCCACTTTCCGGTCTGGTTAGGACTGAAGAAGACACGCCACTGGGTGCCCGATTGCGCTGAGGACTCCGCCGCATTGCCATCGGCAGCAAAGAAGCCAGGAACCTTCATCGAAGTGCCTGACTCATGAGTGAAAACGACGTCGAACTGATAATCAGTAAAAGGATTAGGCTGACGATCGAGCTCGTGCGCAAAAGGGCCATCGAAAGTCAGCGAGACCGCATGCCACTGCTTCAGTTCGCCACTGACCACCACCGACCCGTCGCCATCCGGCTGGCGGGGTTGTTGGAGAGGAGGTCCGGCAGGTTTGGCTGGCGCAGCTTTTTTCGTGGGAGCCTGATAACCAGCAAGCGCTTTCTTGGTCGCGTTGTCCGCTGCGCGAAAGGTCAGTCCAGACCAACGTGCTCGGGAATACTCTTTTCCATCCGCGCTCGCGACCACGGAAGCCACTTTGATCACATCGCCAGGATTCACCTCAATATTCTTGAAAGTGCCATGATACTTGGGCCCTTCCTCGAAAGTCTCTTTTGCTAAAGGCGCAATGTGAACGCCCAACACCTCGTCATTAACCGCCACCGTATAGGTGCATTGCCCATCGTTCTCCCCGACAGCCTCGAGAACAATATCGTAGCGCCCAGCAGGAAATGGAGATGATGCTGAAGTGACCGCCGCTTGATGTTTCTCAGGATTGATGGCCGCCCATTTTCCTTGGTCGAGATAGTAGTCCGAGCCCTCTAACTGGAAACTCTTGACTGGTAAACTCACCGGCTTAGGCGCAGCCACCTGTTTTTTCTTCGGTGCCGCTTTTGGTTCCGCCTGGGCCTTCACAAAAGGAAAAGCTTTAGGAAACTCACCCGCGTGAACTACCGAATCCGGCCCCAAGCCTTCAGGCGTGTAGTCCTTGCGATTGGCCAACAAAATCTTATCCAACGAAATCCCATCCTCCCGCATCGAAACCTGAATCGTGTGAACTCCTGCCGATGGAACATCCAGCGTCAGAATCCCTGGCACTCCCACATGCACCTTCTCCGTTCGCTGAGCTGACTTCCAGTGCCACTTATTCTTCACCACGGTCTGCCAGCGACGCGCAGTCGCCGGCCAAGTTCCATTGATGCCAAAGTGGAGTCCATTATCCTCCGAAGTGGTCGAGCAAGCCCGCGCCCAAATCCAATACGTCCCTGCCGTCTCGAAATGAACTGGGTAACTCAACAACGCCATCTGGCCCATTTCCTCGGTGAAATTCTCCCCCTTAATCAGCTTATCTCCATGAGTGCGCCGCGTATCAGGCAAAATCTCCAAATAAGCACCACCCGAAGCACCCGCAATATGAGAAGGGTCTCCATCGGGCTTCACGTCAGGGGCATTCTCTTTGGTGGTCAAATACCAAGCGCGCTTCTCAGTGAGTTCCTGCTTGGTGAAATGCTCAGCCTCAATAGCCACCACTCCCCCTTTCTCGGCAAAAACGAGATTTTCTTGAGCCAGAGGCTGCGTGGCATCCCCGAAAACGAGGCCAGTTGTCAGAACAAGGGTGGAAAGTACTTTCACGAGAGAGTGATACAGAGCTTCGGCAGAGTTTTCGACAGGAAATTCTTTCGAAAATTTAACAAAAATCGGCAAAGCCCACTTTCAAAGAGGTCAGGGCTCATCGATTCCTTCTTGCAGCTACTCTTTCGCCTTTTCCAGAGGCATCACCGCAGACATCGCTTTCCTCCAGCTTGCCAACTCCTGAGCAAGCTCCTCCGCCTTTTCGGGATTCTCTTTGCTCAGATCATTTTGCTCACCGAGGTCTTCTCCCAAGTGATAGAGCTGGGCATCATCGTGCTCCCAGAATTCGATCAACTTCCATTCGCCCTGCCGAATCGCCCCGCCGGGGCTCCAACCCGAGCCATGATAGTGCGGGTAGTGCCAGAACAAGGATCGCTCCTTCACCGTCGTCGGATTCTTAAGCAACGGGATCAAACTCTCCCCATCCAGCTCTCTAACAGAATCTGTCTCAATACCAGCCAACTCCAGCATCGTCGGAAAAAAATCCATGCTCACCACAGGCGACGCACAAACCCCACCCGCTTTCGAAACACCCGGGGCCCGCACAATGGTAGCTTCCCGAATCCCTCCCTCATAGAGCCACCCCTTCCCGGAACGCAGGGGCAAGTTACATCCTGGCCCTATTCGCTTTCGCTTCTGATGCGCCAAAGGGAACGTACACAAACCGCCGTTGTCCGAGAAGAAGACCACCACCGTATTTTCGCTCATTCCTAAGGACTCCAACTTCGCTAAAACCGAACCCACACTATCATCCACGGCCGCCACCATCGAGGCCAACTGAGCATTATCTTGTCGTCCGCGCGACAGACCGTCGCGCATTTCGATCAAGGGAGTCTCCCCCTCTAACTGCGCGACCGCCTCTTCGTATTCCCCAATCCGCTTCTTGTAGGGCTGAATCGGAGTATGAACATTGTAGTAGCTCAAATAGACAAAGAACGGCTCCTCTTTCCCCTGGTGCTTTTCCAAAAACGCATTCGTCTCCTCAGTCAAACGCTCCGTGAGATACTCTCCTTCCGCCTTCGCCTTCAACTTAGGGTTTGTCCAAGGCGCGTAGTAACCTCCCGGAGGGCTTCCTTTGTGGTGCCCGCCAATATTCACCTCGAATCCTTGGTCCTCGGGATAATACCCTTCTCCCCCCAAATGCCACTTACCCGCAAAGTAAGTGCGATATCCATTATCCCTCAACGCCTCTGCGATCGTCACCTCCTCCAAAGCCAACGCATCACGATCTTCTACCTTCTCAAACCGCCCCTCGCGATGCGTTCCGGGTATCCAATCCGTAATCTCCACCCTCACCGGATGCCGCCCCGTGAGAATACTCGCCCGCGTCGGCGAACAAATCGATGCAGCTGCATAGCCATCGGTAAAACGAACTCCCGATTCCGCCAAAGCATCAATGTGAGGGGTCTGGTGAAGAGGACTTCCATTACACCCCACATCAGCCCAACCCAAATCATCGACTAAGAAGAAAACAAAATTCGGGCTCTTCCCGTGACCTCTCTCAACCAGCGCCAAACCCATCAGCGCTACCAACCCAGAAACCACATTTTTTTGAAGAGAAGAACGTTGCACAGACCTACTCTACTCGCCTCGCGCGGCAGGACTATCAAATCCCACTCCCGTCTCCAGATAAACCGCGAACGAGCCCAGCCAATGCTCCCCCGCATAACTTCCGCTCCAAACTTGTTGCAGCCCTTTCCCCGCATGAGCTTCTGCCGCCTTTTCCAAAACAGTTCGACGCTCATCCTCTTCCGGCAGCACTCCCGCAATTGACCTCATCGTCCAAGCCCGAGTCAAATTGAGCCCTACCAGATGCACCAAGTGGCCATCATCTAGATCGGAAACCGTCACCGGACTCAGCAGATTGCCCATCTCTCCCTTCTCCAATCCCGGAAAGAACCCGTTCAACCAATCCGAGTATTCGTCTTCATCAAGAACTCGCCTCATCAAATCCGCTTCGTTAAGTCCCGGAGAGAAAAAATCGTTCCCCGAGGGTTCGTAGCGAACGGGATAGTTGCTATCGCTCTCATAGAAGGCCTTCGCTTTCGCTACCAACAACCGAGTAAGGTCCACATCACCCACCCCTCGTGCGTAGTCCAGAAACTGGCTCAGGGGAAATGCGGACTCCGGATGAAAACCACATCGAATCGGCCAATCCAACTTCGGCAAATAGTCCTTCGCATGATCCACAATCACCTCCTCCAGAGGTCGAAACCGCGCGGCCCACGACTGCCCTTGTGCATCATCCCAAGTGCGAAGCTCCAATGCCAATCGCAGGGCCCAAGCCCACCCATACATGCGTTCGAAGCTTTTGTGTTCCTTCAAATATTCAGCCTCCGCTTGCAAAGCCGCTTTGGTAAACCTCCCGTCTAACACTCTCCTCACTTCCTCCGCCCATTCCGCCTCGGGAAAAAGCTTGAGCAAACGTACGAGAGTCCAGTGCCCATGAACCGAGGAATGCCAATCGAAATGACCGTAGAACACCGGATTCCACTCGCGAGGCGTCTTTCCATCCTCGGCAGAGTTCCACACATGGCCCGGCTTGTTGGGAAACTCACGGTCAATCCCCGCCAAAGCCAATTCGACATAGCGAGCCGCTTCTTTGGAATCAAAATGAGGAGACTGGGAGAACGCAGACATGGTCATTAATAGCAAGGCGACAACCCCTTTCATGCCAACCAATGAAGGTCAATTCCCTTCACAGGGCAAGCCCGCCAGCATAACAAGGTCTTTTTACTTTACCGAAAGCCGCAACTATTCACCTCTTTCGCGGTTTCCCTATTCCACATTCATGAAAGTCCTTCTCACTGCCCTCATTTGTTCCCTTCCTCTTGGCGCAGAACCCCTTCTCGATTCCTGGCTTACCGAACTCTCCGGCCGCTACGCCCGCATCTACCCCGACAATGCGGCCATGAATGCCGAGGCTCCCGTCACCACCTGGTCCCGGGGTCAGGGAACCCAAGCAAATCCCACCTACGCGGGAATTCATGAGATCTCAGCCACGGCGAACAGTCTTTACGTAAGCACTACCGGTCTCGCCTTTCACATCATGGGCCCTTGGTATGGTGGCAACGGAAACCTGTTTCCTAATTACCCTTCTAATCGAGCGGCTCAATTCCGTCTTCCTCGCACCCCGGATACAAGCGTCACCCCCAAAGTCGAAACAGGCCTCGGAACAGTTGGCCTCTTTGTGGACGGGGTCTCCATGTTCGATTCTCGGGATGCCTTCTCCTACGACACCTCGCAAGGAGTCGACGACGGCCCCGGAGCCGCCGCCGCGGTCAATGGCGACGACATCTGGAACCGCGACGCTTACGTCAACGAATCGGACACCTTCGACCCCGCCTTCGCGCATCAAGCTGGTAACAATCACCACTACCACGCCAACCCTCCCGGTCTCCGCCATCTCCTTGGTGACTCCGTGAGCTATGACGCCTCCAGCAATACTTACACCGAGAGCTTTAATGGCACACACTCCCCCATCCTCGGCTGGGCCCAAGACGGCCTCCCCCTCTACGGTCCATACGGCTACAGCGACCCTCTCGACGCCAATAGCTCCGTTCGACGAATGGTTTCCGGTTATCAAAAGCGAGACGGCACCAACGGTTCCACAGATTTGACCATCAACACCGGGGTTGAACCTGCCAACTTCCAACAAACAGGACGAACTTCTCTTCCGCAATGGGCCGTCAACAATGGCCGAACCCAAATCAACAACTCAAATCAATATGCCCCCCCAGTCTCTAACAACTTTCCTCTCGGTCACTATATTGAGGACTACGCTTACAAGGGCAACTTGGGGATGACCTTAGGAACCGACTTCGACCTTAACGAATACAACGTTCGCTTTTGCGTCACTCCCGACTTCCCCGCGGGCACGTGGGCTTACTTTTCCAACATCATCGGACCCAATGGTGAGGGCCTTCCTGAAGGAACTCCAGTCTACCCCTACAACCTCGCTCGCCACTTCTACGGCAACCCTACCGGCGGCAATGTCAACGGCGGAGCCCCTGCCGCCGCCGAGGTGCTCTGGGAAGGCGGCCCCGAGAAGGAGCTGGAAATCTGCAATATCGAAGTCGACGACACCAACGACAACGTCACCCTCACTTGGACCTCGGTCGAAGGCGGCAACTACACCGTCTCACACAGCTCCGATCTCGAAACCTGGGATCCTCTCGCTTTAGCCGAAGGAGCTGACGCCACCACTCCCGTCACCGACCTCGCTCGGGCAGGGACCGAAGACCAACACTTCTATCAAGTCGGTCTTAACTACATCCAACCGTTCGACGATACAGGGTTCGACTACGACAGCTCCATCATCAGCGAAGGCCCTCAAAATAGCGTTCTTCTTCTTATTTTAGACGACTGGGGTATTGACTCCTCGAATCTCTACAACACTGAGGCTGGACCCGGCATCCAACTAGCCAATATGCCCATCCTGAAGAGCCTCCTGTTTTCGAACTCCAACGCCACTCCTGCGGACACCCCTGACAAAGGCCTCCTCTTTACCCGTGGCTATTCTCAGCCCATTTGTTCTCCCACCCGAGCCACCACCTTGACCGGACGCCAACCCTTTCAGCATGGAGTCGGCAACCCACAAGCGAACAATACCCTGCCAGCCTCAGAACTGACCTTTCCCGAAATCATTTCCACCGAAGCACCCAACTATGGACTCGCCTCCTTTGGAAAATGGCACCTTGGTTCGGGTGATACCGGTGCCCGCGATACCGGAGGTTGGCCTAACTTCACCGGAACGCTCGCTGGTGGCGTGGCAGACTACAACGACTGGACCCGCATCAAAATCGTGAACGACATTCTCGTCGACTCAGGAACACCCGTCACTGATCTCGTCGGCAACGGGACTTACCCCAGCCCCTACGCGACCTCCGTCCAAGTCGACGAAGCAGTCTCTTTCATCAACTCCCAAGGCTCCGACCCGTGGGTCGTCTGGATGGGCTTCAATGCTCCCCACGACCCTTTCCAAGAGCCCCCCGCAGCGCTAGCCCCTGCCGGCGGCTACTCCACTACCGGAACAGCAAACAAAGACCTCTACGTAAAAATGCTCGAGGCTCTCGACACCGAAATCGGACGCTTACTCGCGAGCGTTGACCTCAGCAAAACAAACATCATCGTCGTCGGCGACAACGGAACCCCTGGACAAGTCGACCAAGCTCCTGCTGGAGGAATCGCCAACGCTAAAGGCTCCCTCAACGAAGGAGGAATCCACGTCCCCTTCTTTGCAACCGGCCCCGACATCATTCAGACCGGAACCACCGACACCATGGTTCACGTTGTGGATCTCTTCTCTACCATCCTCGACCTCACCGGAGTCAACGTCGCCACTGCAACCGCAGGCATCGACATTCTTTCCCAATCCATCGTCCCCATCTTTCAAGGATCAGACATGAGCGACCGCTGCATTGTCTCCGAAAAGTTTAACCTCAACGCCGCCACTGACGGACGCGCACTTATGATGGATGACTGGCCTGAGTATAAGCTAGTATCGATTCAAGACGTCACCGACCCCAACGACATCCCCAGCTACCAAATGTATCTCCTCGGCAGCGACGGAGTGGAAGCCAACACTCTCACCACTCCTCCCAATCCTGGCGACGCTTGGGAAAACGCCTACAATGCGCTCGTAGCCAAAGACCAATCCCTCGTTCCTTTCGTAGCACCAGTGGAAATCGTGCTCTACCTCGAGATGCCCAACGTCACCGGACCAGCAGGGGTCCCGAACAACGTAAATGCTGGGGTCACTGCTATCCTCGTGGACCCAGACCCAAATGTCTCTGGTGATGAGTTCAACGCCACCTACGTCGCACGCTTCGATCAGACGGACGCCTACAGTAAATTCTGGGTCAAAGCCACCGTCACCGATGCCTCAGCCATCAATCCAGCCACCTCCGTCATCAACGTCGATTATGGGAACAATCCCAACACCGGCGATGTCCGACAATTCGACGCCATCCAAATCATCATCGTTCCCTAAGACTCTATTTGCCATGCCGCCTTCTCGTGAGCCACTGCGATTTCTGCGATTTTGAAGCCAACGGGAAACTACCAAACAATTCAATGGCAGTATTTTTGCACAAATACACGCCTTCTTTACATGCAAACCTTCCGAAAAAAAGTACGGGTGTTTTTTCTTCCATCCAACGAGTAACACTCTAGCTTGCAGGGTGATCAGCCCATGAAAAAGAGAGTTATCATACCAACCATCTTCGCCCTCTTCGCGAACACATCCTTCGCTCAAACAACCATTATCGGAGGAACCCTTCGCAACGGCGACTTCAATGCCGAACAAGCCGGAGAGACTTCGACTGACGTTATTCCCTTCGACCGCACCGACTTCTGGGAAAACGCAAACAGTGCCACTCAGACCTTTGACTGCACCCGCACAAACATCCAAGTGGATGGCACTCGCAGCTGCGTCATCTACGAAGTGGCGAATAGAGCAGCCGGCCAAGATACTGGATACAACGTCGTCGCGGGAGACTCCTTTAACGTCAAGTATGTCTGGCGCGACGCGTTCAACTGGGACGATGCCAGTGACCAAATCGCCATTCGACTCTTTACTACAGATGACGGACTCATTCTCGGTAATATTGTAGATGAGAAGATCCTGCTCTCGGGAACTTCCACGGGAAACAATGTCTGGGAAAGTGTCGACCAAACCGTATTCTTCCCCGAGGCCGAAGGCAAACGTCTCTTTGTCGCCGTTGATAGCCAAGATGGAAACAGCTCTCTCACTGGCTTCGGTCGCGTCGATAATTTCGAACTTATCGTCACCGCAGCATCGGCCGGACCTGAGCTTGCAATCGATTCTGGCGACTACACCTTTGGCCAACTCATACATCTCCAAGGCACCGATAGTGCCTCCCGCACCGTCACCTTCCGCAACGCCGGGGCGAGTGGAGATCTCACCGTTGACGCGTTGACTCTGACCGACGATGGCGGAGGCGTCTACACCATCACATCTGCACCTACCCTCCCCGCAACCATCGCCGCAGGCACCACCTTTGATGTCGAAATCACCGCCACCGGCGGCGGCGGTGGAGCCCTCCTCCCCGGCGCTCTTCTCGTCGACACCAGCCCCGATAGCGAAGACACCACTGTCCCCATTTCAGCCACTATTCTCACCACCGGAGACCCCTTTTCCTTGGTAGAGAACCCCTGCTTTGATGACGGCATCAACGGATGGGAAGGCGAGGTCTTTGCGACCGCCGGCCTCACCTCACCTACCGGCGCGATTGTCGAAGGCTACGACACGGTCAACAACTTTGTTAGCAATCTTGGACAGACTCTCAGTAATAGCGCCACTGACCTCGACATCAAAGTGTCTTTTGCCATCCCTGACTTTGAGGCCTACACCGGAGACCCCGCCGATGCAGCCAACAATGACCGCTCCTTTCAACTTGTTCTGGGCCGTTTCGCTGGAGCCAACTTTGTCAATAATCCTGTCAATCAAGGCAACGCCCTTCTTAGCCTCCTCTACTTCCCTGCTGGAAATGTGGATAGCGCCACCCCTGGCTGGTATGTTTACCAAGGAGATGGAACCACCGGTAGCTTTCAACACCTTCCAGCGCTCGGCACTCTCTTAGCTTCAACGAATGCATCAGGAACCTATTCAGGTGTCGAACCTCCTGAGACCCTCAACGTCTACGAGCTCAATCTCGCGGCCCGAGATTTCGAATCAACCTCCGCCAGCTACACCATCACCTTATCCGGCCCCGGCATTACTGGAACAGCTTCTTCCGGACCTCTTACCGCCTTCTACAACACCACCGCTTCCTCCCCTGAATTCTTCAAAATTGCTACTGTTGCAGTGACCACTAACGACTTCGCAGCGGACTCGCTAACCAACCCAACAGGCTTAGCCATTCCGGCCTCCTTTTGGGTCGATAAGTTCCAAGCAGCCTTGACCGAAACCCTCCCCGTGGCCATCGCCGAGCAGGTAACCAACCTCTCACCTATCACGGTGGCGCCGGAAGACTGTGCTCTAGGAGCCTTCTCCATCAGAAATATCGGAATTGGTGCGGACCTCGAAGTCACTGCCGCCGACTTCACCACCAACACCAACTTCATTCTCGAAAGCCCTGCCCTACCAGTCTCTATCCCGGTTGGCTCAACTCAAGAGTTTGTCGTCAAAGCAAATGCTGCAGGAATCGTAGCCGACAGCACCTTCACAGACACTCTTACTCTCACCAGCAATGATGTCTTCGGCAACGTCATTGAGGTCCAGGCCGAAGCTCTCACCGTTGCTGGAGGCCAGAGGATTCTTGTTGATTTCGATGACGAAATTGCAGGCAACGGAATCCACGACGCCTCTATCCGTAATGGCGGCTTCGAAGATGATGACGGTACCGTGATGGTTGGCGACGACATCTTCTTCGTTCCCGAGTGGACGAACATTGGACCCACCGAAGGCTTTGATATTCCCGCTCTCTTTGACACCAACCCTGCCACTGGAACCCAGCACAGCCGTGCCTCGGGCTTCGTCCAAGTCGATCCCGCTATTGACCGCTTGCAGCCCACTCAGATCTTCACTCTCGACGATTGGGTTCTCCAAGAAGGACACGTCATCGAGTTCCAAGTCGATGTCATCGGAGACGGCTTGACCCTGGGCGGCATTGGAGTCATCGCGGACTGTAGAAATGAAAACGGAGCGCTCGTAAGCGATGCCATTAATGGACAAGTCAACCCGAGTCGAATCATCTCGGCAAACCAGAATCCAGGAATCAACGACGCAACCTACACCCGCGTCACCTTCACGACTCCCCCCATCGTCCGCGGGAGTCCTTGGATTGGAAACACCTTCAGCTTCCGCTTCAACAACAACGAGACTCGTGACTCTTACCGCTTCATCGACAACGTCCGCGTGATCGCACGCGCTCCTATCGCAGAAGTCCCTGCTCAATTGGAAATCATCGACTGTAACTTCGATACTACCAACAACATGATCACCCTCCGCTGGGTCGACACCTTTACGGACTACGACATCGAGTATACCGACGACCTCGACTTCACCTCCGGAGTGACCACAGTGACCGCAGATCCGCTCGATTTCTCAATCCCTGACGAAGTGGCCTTCACCTTCCCCTTTGACTTCAGCTCGAACACGAAAACATTCTTCCGAGTCGTCGAAGTTCCCTTAAACTAACCATTCTGATCTCAAAATACTTTAGCGGGGATGGCCAAACGGTCGTCCCCGCTTTTTTTTATAGATTCCATCAGCCCATTCCCTCTTGGCCGTAGCAAACTCACCTGCTACAAAAAGCGGGCCGTGATTTTCCGCATCCTAGCCGCATATTTCTTACTGAGCTCTGCTCTCTCGGCTCTCAATTTACAAGTCGACTTTCGCTGGCACGACAAGCCCCTATCGATCCCCACCTCCGGACTCATCACCCCCAGCGGAGAGAAGATTGACATCACCCGACTCGACTTGCTGCTCAACCAACCCCATCTCACGCTCCAGTCCGGCCGCAGCATCACCGCTTCCCAATGGCACGCCTATATTCATGGCAAAAAGCCCGAAGTCATGCGCCTTCCTCATCTCGCAGAGGACAGCATCAAAGAATTCACCCTTCATCTTGGGCCCTCACCCGAAATCAACAACGCCGACTCCAACCAATATCCATCAGGTCACGCCCTCAACCCACTCCACAACAATCTCCACTGGTCACCGCAAAGCGGCTACATCTTCTTCGCCATCGAAGGCCAACTCCCCAATGACGAACTCGCCTTTGCCTATCATTACGGAAACAACGAGAACCGACTCGCCCTCAACTTCGAAGGCCCCTTCGACCCCAACGGGTTCTATCAGCTCACTCTTCATCTCGAACGATTGTTCCCTGCGCCGTTTCGAATCGCTGACCGCACCTCAACCCACTCCCGTCCCGAAGACCCACTCGTTCCTCACTTCAAGAAGACCCTCCAGCAGGCCTTCACCCTCACCCCCATAGCCACCGAAAAAAAAGCACCCAACACCCAAGTCGCAACAGCCGACCAAGTAGGCACTCCCTACCCCTTCACCATGCCGCGCAACTTTCCTCACCCCAAACTGCCTACCGACTACCCCCTCACCAAAGAACGTGTCCGCCTCGGTCGCGAACTCTTCTTCGAAACCGCCCTCTCTAAAAACACCGCCACCTCCTGCGCCTCCTGCCATCCTTCTCAAAACGCATTCGTAGACAACACCGCCAAGTCCTTCGGCTTCCTTGGAGAAAAAACGAAGCGACATTCCATGCCCTTGCTCAACCTCGCTTGGAAGACCACCCCCTTCTTCTGGGATGGACGCAGCCCCTCTCTGCGCGACCAAATCCTCAAACCCATCGAAGACCCTCTTGAAATGGGCGAAGAGCTTCCCAACGTGATCCAGAAGCTAGAAAAGATTTCCTACTACCCCCGCCTCTTCGAAAGCGCCTTTGGAGACCGCGAGATCACTTCCGAGCGTCTTGCCATCGCCATCGAACAGTTTCTCCTCTCCCTTACGTCTTTCGACTCCAAATTCGACCGCGCCGCCAAAGGCAAGGCCGAACTCACTGAGCAGGAAAAGCGTGGCTTTGAGCTCTTCATGACCGAGAATGATCCCCGCCTCGGCCTGCGCGGTGCGGACTGCTTTCACTGTCACTCAGGCGCCTTCTTCACCAACCACCGCTTTCACAACAACGGCCTCCCACCGGCCAACGAAGACCTCGGCCGAGAACATACCACTGGAAAAAGGAACGACCGATTCAAGTTTTCTACCCCCTCCCTTCGCAACATCGCCATCACTTCTCCCTACATGCACGACGGTCGCTTCGACACCCTCGAGGAAGTCGTCCAATTCTATTCTTCGCAAATTCACCGTTCCCCCACCCTCGACCCGAACATCGCCAAGCACCCAGGAAATGGACTCGATCTTGATAAAGAAGAACAAGCGGCCCTCGTCGCCTTTCTAAAGACTCTCAGCGACCCGCGCTTTCAACGCTAATTCCCTTTACCTGAGCGCTTTCAAAATAATCGTCTTCCTCTAGCGACCTTCGCTTCGGGAGGTATTTTTGGGACATAGGAGGAAGAGCTTAATCTCATCTGACTATCCAACTGTGCCATGCATGTGGCCATTTGAAGGCTTCGCTCATCTAATAGGACAACAAAGGGTCATTTTCGGCGACTTACATAGAGCGCTCACCTTTGTCACCCCCTCCCTCGCCATGTCCTCCCCCATAACCATCAGCTCCGAAGAAAGGATCGTCGTCGCACTCGCATGCCTCATTGGCATTCTCTTCCTCCTCTTTGCCCCCCTCTCATGCAAGCCTGGCGCAACCGCGTTTTCTCTTTCTTCAATGCGTTCTTCCTCTCAAGTAGAGGACCATTCAAATACCAAAACTGCCCCGACAGAAAATAGCACTACAGAAGACCCCTTAAGGCAACAACCTGTCACCAAAGCTTCCTCTCAAGTCGTAGCCCAAAACACAGACTACGCCAGCTCTCCTCCCCCAAATTCTGGCCAAGTGTCTCGCACACGCCCCCTCGAATGGTCATCGAGTAGACTTACCGAGGCAGAAGTTCTCAACTCCCTCGCGAGCTCCGCAGCAGGCCCTGCTACTCCCCAGAGCACTGAGTCCACTCCCTCGCCTCGTGACTCTCAGCAAGAAGCTCTCATAGCCGCGCAAAAACAAGAAAACGCACAAAAACAGAACGAAGACTTCCTCCAACAAATCGAAGAGCTTGCCGCAGAAACCAATGCCCTCAAGAAAGAACGAAGAGAGAGAATTTCAAAATTTGCCGAAACAAAGAACGAATATGCCGCCACCCTCAAGTTCGCACGCGATCAGCAACAACAAAAGCTTCTCGCTCTTCAAAAGGAAAACAGACTTCTGGCAGAAAAACTGGCCGCACTGTCAGGACCCAATACTTCCGAAACTCCTCAAGAAGCACAGCCCTCACCAACCCCTTCCCCTCAAGAAGGTCAGCCCCCTCAGGCACCCGCTTTCGCTCAGTCCGACGACGACCTCGATCAAAGCCGCCGTGTTCTCGTCAATGCCATTCGCGATATGGATGCTCTATCAGGTGACGCACTCGCAACTCGCTATCAGGAACTCGAGACAAAACTCGGAACCAAGAGTTCTGGCCGCGTGCGTTTTGTCAGTGGCAGCTCCCAAGCAAATGCCACCGAAGTAGCTAAAATTGAGGAACTCGCGAAGGCTTCCAAAACCGATAGTCAATTCCTCATCGTCGGCTTTGCGGACCGCTCAGGAAGCGCCAGTGGCAATCGTCGCCTCTCATCCAAAAGAGCCAAGTTCGTGGCAGAACAACTTGGGAAAAAAGTCGGTAATAGCCGCGTGCAAGCCATTTACATTGGTCAAACCGCCCGCTTTGGACCAGCTGCCGAAAATAGAGTTGTCGAAATCTGGCAAATCCCAGCGACCCCTCCAAAGCAATAACAACCCCTCTCCTCCGATCGCCTCTTTCGGGCACGGAAGAACAACCCCCAATATATAAAAATGATTACAACCTACCTCGCAGCCGGCGCACCGGACATTGCTGGCACTATTAAATCCTGGTTCGACGCCATCGGCCCCCTCGGCAAATATGTCGGAGCCTTGGTGATTTTCATCATCGGAAACATCGTCGCCAAAACTCTAGGGAAAACCGTCACCAAAGTCACCTCAGGACTCGATACCAAGCTCTCCAAATATGTGGGCGATGGCGGGACTTCCGTCTCTGGCCTGATTGGACTCCTCGTGCGCTACGTTCTTCTACTATTCGTGATCATCTTCGCGCTCGACTTTGCAGGACTGAGCCAAGTCACCCAGCCCCTTAATGACCTCTTCGGAAAGTTCATGGGCTACATTCCCAACCTCGTTGGAGCAGGAATCGTGGGTTACCTCTTCTTCTTCCTCGCCAATGTCATCAAGACCATTCTCAGCAATGTCTTGGAAGCGGCTAGAATCGACGAGCGCCTCGGCTTTGCCAGCGGTAACGCCCCTGTTGCCAAAGGCCTTTCCACGGCAGCTTTCGCCCTCATCCTTTTGATGGGAATCACCGCCGCTCTCAACATCCTCAAGATTGAAGCCATCTCGGCACCAGTCCAGAGCATCGTCGACAGCGTCTTCGCCGCCATCCCCAACATCCTCGTTGCCGTGGTCGTCCTAGGAATTGGTATCTTCGTCGCTTCCCTAGTGCGCGACCTCATCACCAATCTTCTCTCAGGCATTGGTGCAGACTCCTACCCTGAGCGTATTGGCCTCAATATTCCCACTGAAGGCTCGCGCTCAGTCTCGGCGATGGCCGGAATGCTCACCTTCGTCAGCATCGTCGTCATCATGGGCGCCGCCGCGCTTGAGTCCCTCAAAATCGAAATGCTCGCCGGCATTGCTGGTAAGATTGTCCCGGGATACTTCAATGTCCTTCTCGCCCTCCTCATCATTGGAGTAGGTCTCCTTGCTGCTCGTTATGCCTACAATGCTCTCAGCGGTCGCAGCCCTCTTCTTGCGAAGGTAGCCAAGATTGCCATCATCGTTGTTTCCAGCATCGCCGCCCTCAACCGTTCTGGAATCGCTCCTGACGTAACCGGCGCACCGTATCAAGCAGCCCTCACTGGACTTGCCTTGGCCCTTGGTCTCGGCGGAGGCATCGCCTTCGGTCTCGGCGGCAAAGACGCCGTGCATCAGTGGCTTGCGAAAAAGAACTTCTAAGAATCCCTCGGCAAACCCATGAAAGAACCGTTCGCTTGGCCCGACTGACTCGGGAGCCAAGCGAGCGGTTTCTTTTTATACCGGAGGGGCGACCTTTACTGCCGCCCACCAACGGTCGAGCAAATCAGTCGAGCAAAGCAGATAAGGCGGCCATAAAAGCCGCCTCTCAATTCCCCTAAAGTTCCTCTGGGCTCTGCAGCAACTCCACCACGCGTGAGAGAAGCACTCCTGCTCCCCCGCCATCGACTACTCGGTGGTCAAAAGTCAGAGTCAGCTCAGCCTCTAACACCGGAACAAACCGCCCAGCAGCTTCGTCCCACTTGGGTCGCTTTTCACCGGAACCCATTCCAAGAATCAGAGTCTCACTCGGCAAGGGCACCGGCGTCGCCCACTTCAAACCGAAGGTTCCGAAATTCGTCACGGTAGCGATTCCACCGCCCACCGCACTCTCCGGCACTTTCTTGTCACGCGACTGGGTCACGACATGCTCGTAGTCGGCCGAAAGCGCAACAACACTCTTCTCGTCCACATTGCGGAGCACAGGCACGACCACTCCACCATCCACCTGCACCGCCACTCCGATATCGTAGGCCTTAGGGTGCACAATCTTTTGTCCGACCAAGAAGCCCGCCGTAGCAGGATGCTCCTTGAGCGCAATTCCGAACGCTCGAAGTAAAAACAAAGTCAATCCCGGCTTTGGGTTCAGTGTCTTGCGGTAGGCCAACAACTTTTCTAGAGGCGCTGCCATCCCCACTGTCGCCAGAGGTCTCGTCCAACTCCGACGCATCGCATCCGCCACCGCCTGCCTCATCGGAGACGACTTCGTATTCGGCCATCCTTCGATGTAGGACAAAAAGCTCTCCAGATCCTCCACCGTCACGCGTCCACCCGCACCACTACCCGCAATCGCGGAAACATCCGCCCCCTGTAAACCCAGCTCATTCATGCGCGCCCGCATTCTTGGCGAAATATAATGCGCTCCTTGCAAACCTCCCGCAGGCACCTTGTAGCCCTGCACACTCGGCTCCACTTCCACCTTCGGAGGAGTATAACTGTCTTCCTCCTCACCAGGACGGTAGTCATGCGGCCGATTCACCTCCTCGGCTAGCGGTTCCACTTCCGCCTCGTCGCCTCCATGCACCGTCACACCCGTGCGCTCGACCTCTTCTTCAGTCACCTCCAAGAGCCCAAGTATCGTCCCCACTGCATAGGTCTCGCCCTCTTCCGCAAAAAGCTCCTTCACCACTCCGCCACAAAGAGTCGTCACTCCCATCGTCGCCTTGTTGGTCTCCACTTCGATCACTTCTTGGTCCGCAACGACCTCACTCCCGAGCTCAACATCGAGCCGAATGACAGTGGCTTCGGCAATAGACTCGCCCAGTTGGGGCATGGTAACAGCTACTAGAGGCATCGTTATTTAGAAGTTTAAGAGTTTACGTAAAGCGTCGATAATCGTTTCCGGAGTCGGCCGATGAGCACGCCAGAGATTGGGATGATAAGGAATCGGAGTATCCTTCGCATTAAGACGGGCCGGTGGAGCATCTAACAAATGAAAACCTTCCGCCACCACTCGCGAAACCACTTCCGCAGTCACGCCTCCCCAAGGAAATGCCTCTCCCAACGCTAAAAGTCGTCCCGTCCGAGCCACACTCGCCATGATGGTATCGGTATCGATGGGTTTCACACAACGAAGGTCCACTACCTCGATCTCCCAGCCATCCTTGGCTAACTCCTCAGCAGCCTTCACCGCTTCATGAACCATAGCCGCATAAGTTACCACCGTGGCATGCTTGCCCGCTCGAGTGATACGCGCTTGATTTAAGGGCAGGCCATCCGACTCATAGCTATCAGCCTTGAGCCAGCGATACAGAAACTTGTGCTCGCAATAGATGACCGGATCGTCGAACGCCACCGACTGCTTGAGCATGTGGTAGGCATCCCCCACCGTCGCCGGAGCCACCACCATCATACCCGGATAGTGCGAGTAGAGCGCCTCCATCATTTGACTGTGAAAAGGCCCCGAACCCGGAGTCCCACCCGAAGGCAAGCGCAGCGTGATCGGGATCGAAGTCCCCGTCCGCCAAAAATAAGTCGCGGCATGATTGACCACTTGATTGAAAGCAATCGAGGAAAAGTCCGCGAACTGCATCTCCACAATCGGTCGCATCCCTTCAATCGCCGCCCCAATCGCCGCCCCCACCATGGCATCCTCACTAATCGGCGTATCTAATACCCTTTCTGGAAACTCCACCTTCAACCCCTGAGTCGCCTTGAAGGCTCCTCCAAAAGAACCCACGTCCTGACCATAAATAAACACCCGATCATCCTCGCGCATCAAATCGCGCTGAGCATCCCGAATGGCATCGATATAAGTAACTTCTCCCATCTCTCCCTCTTAAAATGTTCCCTCCGGAGCCAAATCCTTCATCGCACGCCAATTCTCTTTTCGCGAATCCGGAGCCGACTCGCGTTGCGTCTGCGCCACCGCCGCCGTCACTTCCTCACGAGCCTGCTCTTCCCATCCATTCCAAGTCACCTCATCAATCAGACCAGCCTCTAACAATTCTTCCTTCGCCACCTCCATGCAATCACGCCCCAACTCTCCAGCCTTCAAAGCGTCCTCCACGTAGGCTCCATCATCATGCTCTCCGTGACCGCTCAACCGCAACAAATCAGCCACCACCATCTGAGGACCTCCGCCTTTCCGAGCCGCCGCCACTGCGCCTCCCACCTGCACTAAACAATCTAACAGACTATTCCCCCGCGCCTTCCAACCTTGGATGCCGTAACCTTCTGCTCGCGCAAAAAGGTCGCCACAAAACTGCCGCGTATTTGGCGTCGAGTAAGCATACTGATTGTTCGCCACCAAGACCACCAACGGGAGCTTCTCCACCGCTGCCAAATTCAATCCCTCATGAAAAGCCCCTGTCGAAGTCCCGCCATCACCAATACAAGTCGCGCCCACCACTCCTTCTAACTTCCCCTGTAATCGCCGAGCCAAAAGCATCCCGGTCACCACCGACACCGCCGAACCAAGATGACTGATCATCGCCGGCATCCCCATCTCGGGTCGACCTCGGTGAATATTGCCATCCCGCCCCTTCATCGGCCCTTCCACTGAACCCAAATAAGTTCGCGTGACATCTAAAATTTCCTCACCAAACCCCGTCCGACCCGCCTGATCCCGAATCAGTGGCGCAAAGACATCAGAACCCTGCTGCAACTGCGTTCCCAACACCCCACTCAGCGCCTCCTGCCCACGCCCTAAATAAACTCCCCCCACAATCTGCCCTGCCTTATAGAGACTGCGCAGCTTATCCTCCAGAATCCGAGCCGTAATCATCGCCCGCGCCGCACGGCACGCCGACTCTTTGAACTCTTCCGTCATTTCCCCAGGGGCCATCCCCGTCAGCTTGGACATCTTGACCAAAACCCGCAACGCCTTTCCTTGCCCTTTCTCCCCATCGTCTCCCCCTTGCCAAAATACTCGAAGAGAGCCAGACTCAAGGCATGGCGCGCTTTTTCACCCCTCCTCATCTTACGGAGATCGCCCAAGAGCTCGCGCAAGCCCATCCCCAACTCGATGGCTCCCTCTTTGCTACCAGCGGCACCACCAGCGAGCCCAAGTGGGTGCTCCACTCCCAAGAAGGCCTCGATTGGTGCGCCGAAACGGTCAACAAGCACTTCGACTGCACATCCAAAGACATCTGGGGCCTCGCCCTCCCCCACTTCCATGTCGGCGGCTACTGCCTTACCCACCGTGCCAAACTTGCCGGAGGAGACCTCGCCCGTTTCCAAGAGAAATGGAATGCCCAAGCCTTCCATCAATGGCTCATCGAATCTCAGGCCACCATCACCTCTCTCGTCCCCACCCAAATCTTCGACCTCGTCTCGCTTCGCAAAAATGCGCCTCCAGCACTCCGCCTCGCCCTCATTGGCGGCGAAAACCTCGCAGACTCTCTTTTCGAAAAAGCTGTCGCTCTCGGCTGGCCTCTCGTCGCTAGCTACGGCATGACCGAAACCGCAGGTCTCGTCGCGGCCTCTGAAATCGGAAAAAAGGACCTTAATTCCCTTCCCGGATGGGATCTCCAAACAAACGAGCAAGGCCTCCTCACCATCACCAGCCCCGGCCTCTTCCAAGGCTACCTCAATGCAGACGGGCTCAAAAAAACACTCCCCCCGTTCACGACCCAAGATCTTGCCAAAGTCTCTGCTCACACCCTCACTATTCGAGGCCGTAGCGACGACCAAATCAAAATCCTCGGAGAACTCGTCGACCTTGCCCAACTGCGAAAAAGCCTTGCCTCAACACTTCCAAACCATCGCTCAACCGTTCTCCCCTTTCCCGATCTCCGCCGCAACTTTTCCTTAATACCCGTCATCGAAGGCCCTCCCGACAACAGCCTCTCCGATATCATCTCCGACTGGAACCAGACGCTGCCCGCCTTCTCCCGCTGCCTCTCTCCCACCTTCATTCCACAATGGCCGCTGACTCCCTTAGGCAAAGTCGATTACCGCACACTCTCAGAACAAGTCACGAATGAACAAGATTCCTTATTGCCTGATACTCAAGGCTCAGTCTAACTATAGAGGTCTCTAAAATTTTAAGAAGTATGTCGCAGCAACTCGAACTGGCACTTCCCTTGCTAGCGGGTTCCTGCGTGTGCGCTTTTTTTAAGTCCTACACTTTCACCCTTGTTCGGAAAAACCACTTATGCAGACCGCTGACGGATCGCAGATCCAACTCCTTGATGAAGCCTCGCCCACAAGCAATCTCCCCGCCGGCACCAACCCGCCTCGCCTGACCAAGGCCAAAGCTCGCGAATTCGGATTCGTTGCCCCCTCCGAACACGGAAAAAACTTCGTCCTCGACACCAACGTCCTGCTGCACGACCCCGGCTGCATCGACCGCTTTGCAGACAACCACGTCTGCCTCCCAGCCGACGTGCTCTCCGAACTCGACCGATTTAAGAACGAGCAAAGCGAGCGCGGAGCCAACGCCCGTCAGGTTCATCGCGACCTCACTGCCCTTTTCTCCAACGGACAAAGCCCCACCACCGGCGTCCCCACCACTGGGGGAGGCTCCATTCGCCTCGTTGTTTTTGACCCTAACCTCTGCGGGAAAACAACCGAGAGAATGCAACAATTCTTCCGCGTCTTTCCCGACCGCAGTCGCGCTGACCACCGTATTTTAGCCGCCGCCTTGTTAGTAGCTGAATTCAATAGTCCACCCGTCGTCGTTGTCACCAAGGACCTCAACATGCAATTGAAGGCCAAGGCCGTAGGCATCGAGTGCGATGACTACCTCAACGACAAGGTCGACCCTCAGGAAGTCTCCAACTACGACCTGCGCCGCATCGAAATCGACCCCAACGACCTGCAACGCTTCGCCAGCTCCGGCAGCGTGGAACTCCCCGAAGTAATCGATTTCGTAGCCACCAACGAATACGTCCTTCTCGAAGCCGGCCCCAAGCAGACCATGCCCGCCCGCCTCAACGACCGCAACGAGTTCGTTCGCCTCGCCATCCCCGAGAGCATCCGCATCTCCGGCGGAACCAATCTCAAGCCGCTCAATCTCGGGCAAAAGTGCCTCATCGACGCCCTTCTTAATCCCGACATCTCACTTGTCACCTGCTACGGCCAAGCCGGAACCGGAAAAACCCTCGTCGCCATCGCTGCCGGACTCAGCGAAGTCTTTGCCCGCAACTACAACGGCCTCACCATCAGCCGCCCCGTCGTCGCCATGGGCGAACAGATGGGCTTTCTCCCCGGCACCCTCGAGGAAAAAATGCGTCCTTGGCTCCAGCCCGTTTATGACGCTCTCGACCTTCTCATGGTCCCCCCCGCCACCAAAGGCCCCAAGCGAAAGCAAAGTAAACCCGAACCCGCCACCGAGGCCGGCCGCAAGCCATACGACCAACTCATCGAGCAAGGCATTATCGAAGTCGAGGCCCTCGCCTACATTCGCGGACGCTCCATCCCCAATCGCTTCTTCGTTCTCGACGAAGCCCAGCAACTCACCCCTCAAGAAGCCAAAACCATCGTCACTCGGATGTCCCGCGGCTCCAAGCTCGTCCTCGTGGGCGACCCCGCCCAAATCGACAACCCTTATGTAGATAGCCGCAGCAACGGCCTCGTCTACACGCGTAAACGCCTCAAAGGCCAACCTTTCGTTGCTCACGTCTCCCTCAGCCGAGGCGAACGAAGCCCCCTCGCCGAAGCCGGCGCCCAAATGATGTAACCTAGACAACTGATTCTTAGGCTTTCTGAAAGATGAAAGGCATTTACACGAATTGACTTTCGAGCATCCCCTCCTACTATCCCCTCTTGACGTGCGCTCCCTTCTCTCCATCACCATCCTTCTAACCTCCCTTTTTTTGTCAGGTTGCGGCGTATTGGGGAAGAAACAGGGTGAACAATACGAAGAACTGGACCCCGGTCTCGTTCGCGAAGTCCGAGCCCTTGGCAACCGCAATTGGATTGTCATCGCCGACGAATCCTTTCCCCTTCATACCCGCCGCGGAGTGCGCACCCTCCTTGTGGACAAAGAAATCCCTGAAGTCCTCAGCGGAGTGATCGACGTCCTCGAGAGTCAGCAACATGTCACCCCCGTGTTCTACCGCACGCGCGAACTCGGTTTTGTCGAGAACGACGCCGCGCCAGGAATCGACACCTATCGCGCCAATATCACCCAAGCCCTTCGCGGCCATGAGATTCGCGACTTCCAATACCGTTACCTTTCCGTCGTACTCGAAGACGACTCCAAAACCTTTGCCGTCTTAGTCATCAAAACCAAGACCGCCCTCCCCTATTCCTCCATCTTTATCGAACTCGATAGTGGCTTCTGGGACCAAAGCTCGGAGAAAAAACTCCGCTCAAAAATGGAAGCACAAGACGCGACCTCCGGCTCATGAAAGTTGACGAAGACGCGCTCACCAAGGAGCGCGAAGAAGCTTGGATCGGGGATGCAGTCCTCGCCCTCTATGTCCGCAAATGGATTCTCGCCAAAGGCGAAGGCCTCGACGGGCAAGCCTTCATCCGCTTCACATCGAATGATTTCCTTCGCTTCCAAGGCAACCCCACCTCAGTAGAAGCCGAAATCGGCCGTGTCTACGACGAACAGGGGCTTCAAGCAGGATTCGACTGGATCGAGGAAAAACTCCTCCCCCGCTTCTTGGCCCGAGAAAAACAGCTCGCCGCTCGCGACAAGACTGGTCGTAAAAAGAAACGCAGCTGAAGCTTTCAGCAGTAGCCCGCTTACCAATCCCTTTTGGCAAAAACGATGCCGAATTCCGCAGAACTCGAAATATTCCTTTTCGTGCGACCGTTCCCTGTTTGAATTCTATCAACATGAAGAACATCCTTACTTTTACCGCAACCCTCTGCGCGCTGGCCGCCCCCCTCACCGCAGCAGAGAAGCTCAAAGCTCTCATCGTCGACGGTCAAAACAACCACGCGGTCTGGCCCAAGTCCACCATCATGATGAAGCAGTATCTCGAAGAAACCGGCCTCTTCGAAGTGGATATCGAGCGCACCAAATTCCTCTGGAAGCACGAGCGCGAGGAAAAGTGGCTAGAATACGCCGGAACCGGTGAATGGGAAGGCCTCAAAAAGCCCAAAGCCGATCCAAATTTTGACCCTGACTTCTCCCAGTATGACCTCGTCGTCAGTAACTTCGGTTACAATGCCGCTGGTTGGCCTGAAAAGACCAAGCGTAATCTCGAAGAATACATGAACAACGGCGGCGGACTCTCCATCGTACATGCCGCCAACAACAGCTGGGCTGATTGGCCTGAGTTCAACAAAATGATCGGCCTCGGCGGCTGGGGCGGACGCAACGAAAAGCACGGACCCTACGTCTACTACGATGCCGACGGCAATATCGTCCGTGACGAGAGCGAAGGTAAGTGTGGACACCACGGACCCCAGTCCGAGTTCCTGATCACCATGCGTGTCAAGGACCACCCTATCACCAAAGGCCTCCCCGACTTCTGGATGCACAGCAAAGACGAGTGCTACTCCAAGCTTCGCGGACCCGGTGAAAACATGACCATCCTCGCCACCGCAGCCGACACCCCTGCCCTGCAAAAAGAAGGCCGCAACGAACCTATCCTCATGACCATCGACTACGGCAAAGGTCGCGTCTTTCACACCACCCTCGGACACGATACCGAAGCCTTCGAAGGCGTCGGATTCATCGTCACCTTCCTGCGTGGTTCCGAGTGGGCTGCCAGCGGACAAGTCACCCAAGAGATTCCTAAGGACTTCCCCGGCAAAGACGAAGCCGAAGGCCGCTCCTTCGAATACAAAGGCAAAAAATAGTCCGCCATGAATCGTGACTCCCTCCAGCAACTGCTCGAACAAGTCGCTGGAGGAACCCTCGACCCTCGCTCTGCGATTGAGAAGCTCGCACAACTTCCTTTCGAAGAGCTCAGTCACTCCACCCTCGACCTCCATCGCGAGCTTCGTCAAGGCACCCCCGAAGTCATCTTCGGAGAGAATAAATCAGCGGAACAAATCGCCGACAACCTCGCCCGCGTCCACGCCGCCCACGGTAAGGCCCTTTCCACCCGCGTGAGCAAGGAAAAGGCCGCCGAAATCCTCGCGAGCGGCAGTGAAGAACTCCCAAGCTATTACAAGTCCGCCCGCTGCCTCAGCCTCGGCCTCCCTTCCGCCCAAGGTCCCAAATCCGGCCGCTACGTCGCCATCGTCACAGCTGGAACCTCGGACCTCGCTGTTTCCGACGAAGCCGCCCTCACCCTCCAGTTTCTCGGACACCCTTTCGTCCAAATCACCGACATCGGCGTCGCTGGTATTCATCGGATTCTCCCCCATCTCAATACCCTCCGCGAAGCCACCGCAGTCATTGCTATCGCCGGAATGGAAGGCGCGCTCCCCAGCGTCCTCGGCGGCCTACTCGCCAGCCCCCTCATCGCCGTTCCCACCTCCACCGGTTACGGCACCGCCCGCCAAGGCGAAACCGCCCTCAATGCCATGCTCACCTCCTGCGCCTCCGGCATCGCCGTCGTCAATATCGACAACGGCTTCGGCGCCGCCCTCTTCGCCCACACCATCCTCAGCCAGTTCAAATAGGAGGGTCAACTTCAGTCGTCCAAAGCCAACTTGATCACCCTCTCCCGCAAACTAGCCACCCCTTCGACGACTTAAGTCAACGCTCCAACAACTCCGCCAGCACCGCCTCAACATTCGAGAAATCCTCGAACACCACATCCGCCCCCTCAGCCTCTAACTGCTCGGCGGTAAAGCTCCCCGTTGCCACACAAACCGACTTCGCGTCAAACGCCTGTGCGCACCAAATATCCTTCGGAGTATCTCCCACCACAATCGCGTGCTGCCCCTGGAAACCCCTTCCAGCCACCCCCTTCGCCCGCTCCAGCGCAATAGGTCCGAGCTTGTTCCGATCATGGTGATCATCGCCATAGGCTCCGAAAGCAAAGAATCCATCCATGCCGTAGTGCCTCATCTTCACCTCTGCACCAGCAGCGATGTTTCCCGTAAGAAGTCCTTTGCAAACTCCCGCCGCCTCCACTTCTTTTAAAATCGAAACCACCCCCTCCAGCGCGCATCCAGAAAAGCAGGTATTCCCCAAATTCAACTCCAGCCTCGCAAGGTAAAGGTCAAAAAACCGAGCCGTCGTTGCCTCATCTTCTTCTCGATCAAAGGCTCGGTAGATATTCTTCAAAAGCCCGCTGTCAGTGGCACCCGCCAAGTCCAACTTTGGCCCATCATCCCCAAAAACTTCGCGAGTAGCATCCACCAGCGCCGCCATCCCCGCCCCACCCGTATCCACAAGAGTGCCATCAATATCAAAAAGGAGTAGTCGTTCTTCCATCATTTCAAAAGTTAAGGTTCCCAGCAAACCACGAGCGTCAGCGCGCCCTGCCTACCAAAAAAAAATGCCATTGGACCAAGCAAAAGCTCACAGTCCAATGACATCTAGCAAATCGTTTCTCTAGTCTTTTTCTTTCTCAGACTTTGGCTTCACTGCTTTCTCAGGCTTTGGCTCCTTAGCCTTTTCAGCCTTGGACTCCTTAGCCTTTTCAGCCTTGGACTCCTCTGCCTTCTCAGACTTTGGCTCTTCCGCCTCATCAGAAGCGTCGTCAGGCGCGGGCACATCAGAAGCCTCAGCGACTCCCTCCTCGTGCTCGTCCTCTTCGAAATCGTCGTCATCATCCTCGTAATCTTCATCAGGATCGATGAGATCACCATGAATCAGTTTGAAGCGGCGCTTGCGCTGACCTTTCGGCAGCGGTGAGAGCACCATGTTGACCGCACGACCCGCAATGCGAGGCTCTTGATCGCAATGACCCATCAACTTAGCGTCCTCCTTCACCTTCTTCAGAACAACGACTCCCAATTCTTTGTGCGCGTTTTCACGACCACGGAACTGAAGCTGCACCCGGACCTTAAAACCAGCATCCAAGAACTCCTCAAGACGACCCATCTTAATGTTGTAGTCATGCTCCTCAGTCCGGACTCGGAACTTCACTTCCTTCATCTTGGCAGTGATGTCCTTCTTCTTCTTCAGCTTAGACTGATCGTAACGCCACTTACCATAGTCGACGATTCGACAAACAGGTGGGTCAACCTTGCCGGCCACTTCTACCAAAGTGAGACCTCTCTCTTTCGCGGCCTTCACGGCATCACGCAGGTCCATCACTCCCAGCTGAGCTCCATCGGGGGCAAGCACACGCACTCGGTTGGCGCGGATCTTGTCGTTAATCCGGATGATTTCTCTCCGCTGTCTTTTCGGTCTCTTTTTCTTAGCTATGGCTTTTGTGGTTTTGGTTCAGTTTTTAAAACCGCAGAAAGTGTTCCTCATTTCGAGAAAATTGCCTCCTGGCTGGTTTCGAAAGGCAAGCGCCACTGACGAAACAGGGTTCATCGTTGAGCGCGAAGGTGGTTGGCACGGTCAAAGCGACCGCTCCGAAATTTCTTTTTGTATGCTAGCAACAAAGTCATCCACCGATTGGGTTCCGAGATCCTCGCGGTCCCGGTGGCGAACGCTCACTTGATTATTTTCAATCTCACGTGCGCCTAAGACCAACATATAGGGCACTCGATCTAGCCTCGCAAGACGAATTTTGGCCCCCACCTTGTCGCCACTGCCGTCCAGCTTCACTCGAACCCCAATCGCCGCCAGCTTGTCGACCACCTTTTGGGCCTCATCGTTAAATTGCTGAGAGATAGGCAACACCCTCACCTGCTCCGGAGAAAGCCACGTCGGGAACTTCCCCTCAAAGTGCTCAATAAGCAGTCCCGTAAAGCGTTCCAGCGAACCAAACGGCGCTCGGTGAATCATCACTGGACGGTGCGGCTTGTTGTCGCTTCCAATATAGGAAAGGTCGAAACGCTCAGGCAAATTGTAGTCCACTTGCACCGTGCCCAGCTGCCACTCACGTCCGATGACATCTTTCACCACAAAATCAATCTTAGGACCGTAGAAAGCCGCCTCGCCGGGCTCCTCAATCGCCTCCACGCCCATTACCTTGACCGCCTCACGCAAAGCATCCTCGGCTTTGTCCCAATTCTCAGGCTCCCCAATATACTTGTCCGAATCCGGATCCCGAAGCGACAAACGCACCGTGTAATCCTCCATTCCTAGAGTCCCGAGAACCTTTTTCACAAGACCCAAGCATCCCTGAATCTCGGCCGCCACCTGGTCCGGGGTGCAGAAAATATGCGCATCGTCCTGAGTAAAGCTCCGCACCCGAGTCAGGCCACCCAACTCACCACTTTGCTCCCAGCGATATACCGTCCCGAACTCCGCCAAACGAACCGGCAGGTCGCGGTAACTGTGACGGTCGCTGCCATAAATCTTGATGTGATGAGGACAATTCATCGGCTTCAGCATGAACCCCTCGAACTCGCCCGTGCGCAGACCATTCAGCAAAGTGCCGCAATCCGCCTTCTCATCGGCGAGCTTTTCCCAAACATCGCGCTCCGCCATCGGTGGAAACTGGCTGTCCTCGTAATAAGGAAAGTGCCCACTCGTACGATAAAGATCCAGCTTACCAATATGCGGGGTAAAGACCTGCGAGTAACCCTGCTTGTCCAACTCCTCGGTAATAAAGTCCTGCAACCCACGGCGCACGAGACCACCCTTCGGCTTCCAAAGCGGCAAGCCCTGCCCCACCATCTCGTCGAAAGTAAAGAGACCCAACTCTTTGCCCAACTTACGGTGGTCACGCTTCTTCGCCTCCTCGAGACGCTCCAAATGCTCAGTCAGCTGCGTCTTATTAGGAAAACACGTTCCGTAAATCCGCTGCAACTGAGGATTATCCTTATCCCCCTTATAAAAGGCACTGGCCACGCTCATCAGCTTGTGAGCCTTGCAATTGCCCGTCCGGCCCACGTGAGGCCCCGCGCAGAGGTCCCAAAAGTCGCCATTCTTAAAAATCGAAATCTCCTCGCCCTCGGGAATGCTATCCAGCAAATCGACCTTGAACGTCGACTCCACCTCCCGCTCGCCATTGGCGGCCAAGCGACCACTTTTCGCCATCACCATCGCCTCATCGCGAGAAACCACCATACGCTCGAAAGTCTGGTTCTCCTTCACGATCTTCTTCATCTCGGCCTCGATCTTCTCGAAGTCGTCCGGCGAAATCCGGTGCTCCAGCAGCATATCGTAATAGAAGCCACCATCAACCGGAGGCCCCGCCGCAAACTGCACATCCGGCCAAATCCGCGCAATTGCCGTCGCCAAAACATGGGCGCAGGAATGCCGCAATCGCTCCAAGTCCGACATTCCATGCCGCTCTTCCAAAGTCTTCCGCTGTTTCTCGTCTGCCATCTTTCTCCAGCTGAAAAACCATTCCCCCGCCCCTCATGCAAGCCCGAAGCGCGAAAGGTGACCCACGAACTCGCTAAGCTCTGAGGCCGAGCAGTCATCCAAAACTACCAGCCTCTCCAGACCTCTCACTTTAAAATGCTACATTTTTAGCTTTTAACCCCGATTCGAAATGCTAGTTTCCTAGCCATGACCGAACGTTCTTGGCCGCTTTTCGCCTTTCTCTGTGTCGCTGGCTGCTCACAAACAAACAACCATCGCTTCGCCAAAGGCGCCTCTGTAGTCCCATCCGTCACCGTTGGTGCCCCAGCCTACAGCATGTCGAGTGCAAGCGGCAGCGCCACTGCAGGATTGCGGTCAGGTGATTTTGCCATCACTCAGAACTCCATCGACTCAGTGCTCAACAATCCCAACCGAGCTTCTTCAAAATTCTCCCCACAAAGCCAATCCTACCCGAAACTCCAAGAAAGCCCCTTCATCGCCACCCACAAAGAAAACACCTCCACCTTCTCGGTCGATGTCGACACCGCCTCCTACTCCAATCTTCGAAGCCACCTCAAAGCCAAGCAGGTCCCACCCGCCAGCGCCGTCCGCATTGAGGAGATGGTCAACTACTTCGACTACAACTATCCCCTACCCCAAGGCAATGCTCCCTTCGCCATCACCGCCGAGGTCGCAAGCTGTCCTTGGCAACCCACCAACCGACTCGCTCTCATCGGACTCCGAGCCGCCGAAGTCCCCTCCATCGAACGCCCGCCTGCTAACCTCGTCTTCTTACTCGATGTCTCTGGCTCGATGGACTCCCCCTCCAAGCTTCCTCTCCTTAAAAAATCCTTTCGTCTCCTCCTTGATCAACTCGATGACCGCGACCGCGTCGCCATCGTCACTTATGCCGGCGAAGAGCGGGTCGCCCTCCCTTCAACTCCTTGTTCGGAACGTAACCGCATCCTGCGCACCCTCGAAGACCTCAGTGCAGGCGGTTCCACTAACGGCGAAGGCGGGCTCAAAAAAGCCTACCAAATTGCGAGCAAACAATTTCGATCCGAAAAAATCAATCGCATCATTCTCGCCACCGACGGGGACTTCAACGTCGGGATCAGCGACCAAGAGCAGCTGAAAGCCCTTATCAAGAAAGAAGCCCAAAACGGCATCTCCCTCACCGCTCTCGGATTTGGCATGAGCAACCACCGCGACGACACCATGCAAACGTTGGCGCAAAACGGAAATGGCCAAGCCGCCTACATCGACTCCCTCTTAGAAGCCAAAAAAGTTCTCGTCACCCAACTCGGAGCCACCCTCCAAATCGTTGCCAAAGACGTGAAAATCCAAGTCGTCTTCGACCCCGCCAAAGTCAAAAGCTACCGCCTTGTCGGTTACGAAACCCGTCTCCTCGCCACCGAGGACTTCGACAACGATCGCAAGGACGCCGGAGAAATGGGAGCCGGCCACCGCGTCACCGCCCTCTACGAAATCGAGCCTCAACCCCAAACCACCGGCCAACTCTTCACCCTCAAAGTCCGCCATAAAGCTCCCACCTCGACTCGCAGCAAACTCCAAACCGTCCCCATCAGCGACAGCGGAAACCCCTTCCAAAAAGCCTCCGACGAATTCCAGTTTGCCTCCTCCGTGGCCGCCTTTGGCATGCTGCTCCGTGACTCCACCCACAAGGGAATCACCACCCCCAGCAACATTCGCCAATGGGCCAAGGCGGGCCTCAGCCACGACCCCAACGGCTTCCGCAAAGAATTCCTGACACTTGTCAAAAAGGCCAAACTCCCAAAACACCGCAAGGCCGAATCATAGCCAACTTTCTTGTCAGAACAAAAGCCTCCACAACCCTTAGGGTGATCCCGTTTCACGAAGGCGGGCCAGTTCGGCCGTCTTTGCCTCCAACTCCCTCGCTCGCCGAGAAGTCTCCTTCCAACGGCAAGCCACCCCGAGAAGCCCAGCCGCATAGACGATCAAGGACAACACCACTAGCCCGCCGAAAACGACGGCAGCGAGTTGCATCAGCTCAAGGATGCGCTCCCACTCAGGTGATTCATAGATCGCAGCTCCTCCGATTGCCGTCACCTCTCGCATTCTCTTCCCCAAATAGAACTGCACCCCAATATTAGAAACCAAAGTCAGCGCGAAGAGCACCACCGCCCCCAACATCGTCCAAGGAGCCCAAAAACGCCGTCCACGGAGAACTAAAAGCGGAGGGACAATAGGAATGGCCACGAGACCAAGCACCAGGACCACTGCAAAAATCATCTCGGAATTCATGACGACTGCCCCTCATCTCTTTGAGATTGTGCAGCGGAATGAGCCACCGCCGTACTCAAGGCACTCTCAATTTCCTCCAGCTGGGTGATTCGTCGACAGGTGGCACCAAACCGAGCGCAAAAGCCGATAACCCCGATGATAAAAACGATAGCAGAAATCCCCACCACCACCGCCCAAGCGTTCGAAGCAGAATTTCCGGCGTCCGCATCTAAAACAATAAACAGAAATCCAAGACCTATCGAAAGAAAGAGACCCAAACCCGAAAAAAGCTGACACCTCGTCGCCCAAGTCGAATTCGCGCTATCAGCACGCCAAGCCGCTGCCAGCAGCACTCCTGTTCCCACAACGAGTAAAAACAAGAGGAGTTTTGCAAAAAAATCCAGATCCATTCTGAGAAAGAGAATTCGTTGAACCGCTCCTCCACCTCAAGCACAAAAGACAAATCAAAGCCCCCCTCTCCTTAAATCACCTTCACTCCCACCTTCCGCAAAAACCATACCATCACCCAGAACAAAACGATGGTCAGCAAACAATTCGCCGCCAGCGACCAACCAAAACCCCAACCCTTACGCAGCATCCAAGGCAGCACCAAAAACATCGGCAAAGTCGGCAAGACGAACCAGAACGTTCCCTCGGCATGATTCGCAATGCGCTCATTCCCCTGCTTCTCGCTATTCATCCACATCATCGCCAAAAGAGACGTCAGCGGCAGGGCAATCAGCAGCGCCGACATCTTGTCATTCACCACCTGCACCTTGGTCACTAATACAATAATGAGAGCGCTCAGCAGCAACTTAGCCCCATCCATCCAGCTCCACGTCATCAATTCACGACCAAGCGCACTCCAATCGATTTTCATTCGCCCACCTTATCTGAATAAACGCTGTCCTCAAGCCGTCTTGACTCTTGCAGCTCAATTCATTGAGCTGTCCCACAAGTGATGAAAGCCATTCTCCTCCTCTCTCCCGTAATTATCGTCAATCTCATCGCCTGCACCCCAGCCGACGGCCCCCGCGCCAACCAAGGGTCTGCCGCAGCTCAACCTGCTCGCACTATGGCAGTCGCCACCACTCGCAGCACCCTCACCGCCAGCCAAAAGGCCACCATCGGCCGTAAAATCTGGCAAAACGAGTCCGGCGGCACCCGCAACGGCCTCACCGCCTGGAACGACGGCGAAGCCTTCCCCTCTCTCGGAATCGGACACTTCATTTGGTATCCTGCCGGAAAAAGCGGTCCTTATACCGAATCTTTCCCCCAATTCATTGCCTTCGCGCGCCAACAAGGCGCCAATCCACCCGCCATCGCCCTCAGTCGCGGCGCTCCTTGGCCCACCCAGATCGCCTTCAAAAGCGAATTCAACGGCCGCGCCATGACCGGCCTCCGTGACTGGCTCGCCAACAACGTCGCTCTCCAAACCGACTTCATCATCGCCAAATCCCGCGCCTCCCTCCCCAAAATCCTCCAAGCAGCCGGAAGCGACGCCGCTCGAGTGCAAGGCAACTACAACCGCACCGCCACCAGCGCCAGCGGCCAATACGCCCTCATCGACTACGTCAATTTTAAGGGCGAAGGAATCAACACCAATGAGCGATACAACGGCCAAGGTTGGGGCTTACTCCAAGTTCTCCAAGAGATGCGAGGCTCTTCCACGGGACAAGCCGCCGCATCGGAATTCTCCGCCTCAGCCAAGAAAGTGATGGCACGCCGCGTCGCCAACTCCGGAGGCAAAGACGTCCGCTGGAACGCTGGCTGGCAAAATCGATGCGCCACCTACGCTCAGCCGCTCTAAGCAGCGACAAACCCAGTCTTGCCAAGGGCCCTCTTTCGCGCTAATCCCGCATCAACATGGCTCAAGAAACCACACTCATCCTCTTCAAGCCCGACGCAGTCTCCAAAGGCAACGTCGGAACCGTCCTCGCTCGTTACGAAGCTGCTGGCTTTCAAATCAAAGGCATCAAGATGATGACCCTTTCCGACGAAATCCTCGCCGAGCACTACTCTCACATCGCTGAGATGCCTTTCTTCCCTGACGTTCGTGGTTTTATGCAGGAGACCCCTGTCATCGCTCTCGCCCTCGCTGGCGAAGACGTCATCAACAAGGTCCGAGACCTTATCGGACCCACTGACTCCACCGTCGCAGCTGCTGGAACCATCCGTGGTGACTTTGGCGATAAATCCGGCGACTCCAAGATGCGCAACGTTTGCCACGCCTCCGACAGCCCCGAAGCCGCCGCTGCCGAAATCAAGCGCTTCTTCGGCGAAGGCGAAGTGTTTGCCTAACCCATCGACCTATCATTCTCAAAAAAGCCGCATCTCTCCGAGGTGCGGCTTTTTCGTCTCTTGGAGTGCTGCGCTGCGCGCCGCTTTGGATAGGCGGGTCGACTTCAGTCCTCCATCATCGACCAAAAACGACAGAAGATGACGACTCAAGTCGTCACTCCTGCTCATCAAGAGACTTACCCACTACAACAAATGCTTCGCCGCCGTCTCGACATCCTTATCTCCTCGGCCCGAACAATTGATGATCATAATATCGCTCTTCGGCAAACTCCCCGCCACCTTGATCCCATACGCAATCGCGTGACTCGTCTCCAACGCCGGCAAAATTCCCTCCGTCTGCGCCAATTCCTTGAACGCAGCCAAAGCTTCCTCATCCGTCGCGTAGGTATACTCCACCCGACCTTCATGCTCTAAAAAGGCATGCTCTGGCCCAACAGCGGCGTAGTCCAAGCCCGCGCTCACCGAATGGGTCAACTCGATCTGACCATCATCATTCGCCAACAACCAAGTCTTGGTCCCCTGCAGCACTCCCAACTTACCTCCCTGAAAACGAGCCGCGTGGCGCTCTGGAATGATACCATCGCCTCCCGCTTCCACGCCCACCATACGCACATCCTCCGCATCCAAGAAGGGATGGAACAACCCAATGGCATTCGAACCTCCACCCACGCAAGCCACCAAGATATCAGGCAAACGCCCTTCTTTCTCCAAAATCTGCTCGCGAGCCTCCACCCCAATCACGCGGTGAAAATCACGCACCATCATCGGGAACGGATGTGAACCAAGCGCTGAACCAATAATGTAGTGAGTATGATCAACCGTCGCTACCCAGTCGCGCATCGCCTCATTGACAGCCTCTTTCAAAGTCCGTTGTCCCGCTTCCACTCCACGCACTTCCGCACCCATCAGACGCATCCGCGCCACATTGAGCGCCTGCCGCTCCATATCCACCGCGCCCATGTAGACCACGCACTCCAACCCGAACCGCGCACACACCGTCGCCGTCGCCACCCCGTGCTGACCTGCGCCCGTCTCCGCAATAATGCGCGTCTTGCCCAAGCGCTTTGCAATC
Organism: Roseibacillus sp.; assembly: GCA_051251855.1. GTDB lineage: Bacteria > Verrucomicrobiota > Verrucomicrobiia > Verrucomicrobiales > Akkermansiaceae > Roseibacillus. The sequence continues at coordinate 333,831 of JBPOGI010000002.1, read as the reverse complement.
AAGACCTGCCCGAGAGCATTGTTAATCTTGTGCGCACCCGTATGAAGAAGGTCTTCGCGCTTGAGATAGATTTTCGCCCCCCCAAGCTTCTCCGTCAAACGCTCCGCATAATAGAGAGGTGTCTTGCGCCCACAGAAGTCAGCCAACAACCCATCCAGCTCCGCCTGAAATGCCGGATCCTTCTTTGCCCTCTCGTATTCCTCCGAGAGTTCCTGCAAAGGAGCCATCAAGGTCTCAGGCACAAACATTCCACCAAAGTCGCCGTAGTGGCCAGAGGAGTCAGGAGTCGCTTGCAATTCTGCGGGAGTCATGGGCGCAAGATGCCACGGCTACGCGAAACGCAAAACCCAAAATGCAACGAAATGAGGCCCTTTTGAGTCAAATTCTAGTCGATTTCGACTTCGCCCCGCAGCTCGCTCCAAATGAACACGGTCGTCCGCCCCAAACGCTCTCCGATCTCGCATAAAAACCACCCATTTTCCTCGTTCCACAAGAAAAGCTCCTTGGAAAGAGTCCGCTTCTTCTGCCCCTTCTTCGTAGCTGGGCCAAAAAAAGTCACCCTTGCCGCATTCGCAACCGTCATCCCTTGGAACTCCGTCTCCCCAGGTAAAATCAAGGCCACCTCATAATCCTTCGCAAAACGCTCGTCCCTCTCACTCAACAAGCGAATCACCAAATCCTTCGACGGCGTCGCCGGGCGCACCTGCGGGGCTGTCGAAACTTCTGAAGCCATCAGCCCTGAAAAACCAATCGCCGAAACAAACGAAGCCATCAAAGCAATACGCGCAAGAGTTGTCATAGTCTCCTTAGACCACTCAAACACCTCACCCATTCAAAAAAATTCTGCCTACCGGCTCAAAATCCAATTCACTCCACTCTTCTCATCCCAACACCCCTCATTCGCGAACCGGATCGCATACCGCGAATCCTCCCGCAGACTCTCCGCCAAGTCCGGCATCCAAAGCCCCACTCGACTCACTCCCTCCAGCTCCGCAGGCAACTCTAACTCGGTTTTCACTCCCGATTTCCACCTCCGCGGATCAGCCGCAATTTGAATCCGTTCCACAATCTCTCCCTCCTTCTCCAAAACCCAATAAGCCTTCCTCTCATTGTAAAGAGAAGCAAACCCCACATTCTCAAGCTGCACCTTTTCCCCATCAAAATCACAAAGAACAAACCGAGCACCTAACAACCTCGCCACCTCCTCGTAACAACCCTGCGCCTGCCACTTCTCCAAGACCTTGGGATGATAACTCCAATTCAGATAGCTCGCATTCAGCAAGTCCAACTCCACCAACGTTCGCGCGGCATCATTAAAGTCATGCACCGCACAAGTCTCGCCACCATAGGCAGTAAAGCGCGTCTCTTGCGCCAAATAATCGACCTCCCCCTCACGGTCATCATCCCCGCGGCCATAAGTTCCGACATCATTTTCCGAAGACAAAAAACAATCATTGTGATGTCCCGTCCGCGCCCAATCACTCGTCTGATAAGCGTCCTTCTCCGTCAACGCCTCACGCTTCTCAAAAATGCTCCGCTTCAGCTCAGGGTAACGCAACAGCACCATCCGATTCTTGGGAGTATTCCCCACAATCTTCAGATAAACCTCCCGCTGCAGTTCTGGCTCGTTGGCAATCGTCGTCGAATGCCACTCCCCCCACGGCCCCACGAATCCCGCCTCGAACAACGCGATCACATCCGCGTTCTTTTCCCAAACCGGAGCCAACTGCTCGATATGCCCCAAGATAATCTCCTTCGCCGGATCTTCATAAGTCTTATAATCCCCCCCCGGCCCCTTGTGACCGTAATTCACCCGCACCACCACCTTCATTCCCGATTGTCGCGCCTTCTTAAAACCAGCTTCCACCTTCTCCACAAACGAATCCGGCAGCACAGCCACCTCACGGAACTTCTCCAACACCACCTTCCCTCCGATCAAAGAGATCCCCTTCTCTTTGCGAACCGCATTCCAGTCCCCCGGAGAAAGGGCCAAGTCTTGGAAAAAATAAAAACCCCGTTCAGGGTTGGGAAAAATGCCCTCATCCTCCTTCGTGGCCGCCTCCCAAGCGGAGAGCAACTGAGTAGAAAGGCTCACTAAAAGAACGAGCACCGAAAATCGCTTCATGCCGAACCATACACCCAAGCCAGCGCCAAAGTTGCACCCTTAATATACTAGGCTTATGAGAGGTGTTCAAAAAAACACTTTTCACCCGAACTCCCCCTCGCTAGCCTCCCCAGATGATAACGAGATTGTTCTCAGCCGCCCTACGCGGGGTGGACGCCGTCGAAGTGGAAGTCGAAGTCCACGGCCGCGACGGCGAAAAGCCCGGAACCATCGTCGTCGGCCTCCCCGACGCCGCCGTTCGCGAGTCCGCCATGCGCGTCGGTTCTGCCATCACCTCCTCCGGCTTTCGCGACTGCGTCGTCAATGTCGTCAATCTCGCCCCCGCCGACCTCAAAAAAGAAGGCCCCTCCTTCGACCTTCCTATCGCCCTCGCCATCGCGGCCAACGGCATGGAAACCGCCTTTCCCAACGAAGACGACTTCGCCATCGTGGGCGAACTCTCCCTCGACGGAACCGTCCGCCCCGTCAAAGGCGTCCTCTCCATCGCCATCGAAGCCAAGAACCGCGGCCGCAAGAAAATCCTCGTCCCCGCCCAGAACGCCCCCGAAGCCGCCATCACTGAAGGCATCGAAGTCATCCCCATCACCAACCTCAACCAAGCCTATCACTACCTCACCGGCGAACGCCCCATCGCCCCCTTCCAACTCGATCGTCAAAAATTCTTTAGCTCCCAACGCAGCTACGAAGTCGACTTCGAAGACGTCAAAGGCCAAGCCCACGTCAAGCGCGCCCTCGAAGTCGCCGTCGCCGGCGGCCACAACATCTTGATGGTAGGGCCTCCCGGAACCGGCAAGTCCATGCTCGCCAAACGCCTTCCCACCATCATGCCCGACATGAGCGAAGACGAAGCCATCGAGACCACCAAGATCCACTCCATCGCCGGCCTCCTCGACCCTAAAAAATCCTTCCTCGTCACCCGACCCTTTCGCTCTCCCCACCACACCATCTCCGACGCCGGACTCCTCGGCGGCGGCTCCAACCCCGGCCCCGGCGAAATCTCCCTTTCTAACAACGGAGTCCTCTTCCTTGACGAACTCCCCGAATTCCGCCGCTCCACCCTCGAAGTCCTCCGCCAACCCCTCGAAGACGGTGAAGTCACTATCACCCGCGCCGCTGGCTCCCTTTCCTTCCCTGCCAAATGCGTCCTCGTCGCCGCCCTCAATCCCTGCCCCTGCGGCTTCTTCGGCGACACCAAACGCGACTGCCGTTGCAATCCGCGCCAAGTCGAAAACTACCGCCAACGCATCTCCGGCCCCCTCCTCGATCGCATCGACCTCCATGTCGAAGTCCCCCTCGTCGAATACAAAGAACTCGCCAGCACCGCCAGCGGCGAAAAATCCGAAAAAATCCGCGAACGCGTCATCACCGCACGCGCCGTCCAAGCCGAACGCCTCAAAGGCACCACCGGCCTCCTCACCAACGCCGCCATGCCCTCTCGCCAAGTCCGCGCCCACTGCCAACTCGACAAAGACTCCTCCAACCTCCTTGAGCAAGCCATGGAAACCCTCAACTTCTCCGCCCGCGCCCACGACCGCATCCTCAAAGTCGCCCGCACCCTCGCCGACCTCGCCGGCGAAGAAAACATCGGCTCCGCCCAAATCATGGAAGCCATCCAATACCGCTCCCTCGACCGCCGCCTCGCCTTTTAACCAATATTGAGCGTCAGGTTTCAACCTGACGGCAAACAATCAATAGTTTTTGAGCTAAAGCCTGAAGGAGCACCTGAGCTAGCCGCATCGAATCGTTGACTAAATACGAATCGCGGAGAAGCTCTGTGGACCCTTTCTGGTGCAATTTCAAATCAACCAACTCCATTTCGCGGCTCCCAGCATCTTTGTCTGGCTGGGTCTCCTCTTTCTAGCCGCCATCGGCTTCTACTGCTTCACCGCTTTCCGACGCGCTGCTCGCCCTGTAAGAACTGGTCTTTTGGAGCTTCTCCGCTTTCTCATTGCCGCACTTGTCGTTCTTCTCCTCCTTCAGCCTGAGTATCACCGCGTTCTAAATCCCACCGAGGAACCCGAAATCGTCATCCTCGCCGACACCTCCGGCTCAATGATGACCGTGGACGCCAAATCAGATCCCGAAAGCGCACGTCCTGAAATCACTCCCCGCTCCATTCTGGCTCAAAGTGTTCTTGAGTCTGAATTCTATCTCCCCCTCCTCGAAGACGGAAAAACCACTGTCAACATCGAGACTTTTGGCTCCCCGCCCGAAAACCCCGAGCCCGGTATTCAAACCGGAACTAACCTAGAAGCAGCGCTTTCCAATCTTCTTGAAAACCGCCCCAATCTCCGCTCCGTCGTCCTCCTCAGCGATGGCGATTGGAACCAAGGCAAGCCCCCCGTCACTGCTGCCCAAAAGTATCGCCTCCGCGACGTCCCCATCTTCACCGTCCCCATTGGCTCCGAGACCCGCCTCCCTGACCTAGAACTCGTCGCCGTCTCCGCTCCCACCTACGGCATCGTGGGCGAGAATGTACAAATCCCCTTCACTGTCCGCTCCTCCCTCGACCGCGACCTGCGCACCATCGTTCGCCTGCGCGACTCCAGCGGGAATGAGATTTCCAAAGACCTCACCATCCCAGCCCGCAGCACTGTTTACGAATCCATCCTCTACCGCTTACAAAAGGAAGGCTCCAACACCCTCACCCTCACCCTTCCTCCCGCTAATGGTGAACTCCTCCCCGACAACAACAGCCGCAGCTTCACCCTCTCAGGAAAACCTGAAGACATTCGTGTCCTCGTCATCGAAACCCTTCCCCGCTGGGAGTATCGCTTCATCCGCAACGCCCTTTCCCGGGACCCCGGCGTTAAAGTCGATTGTCTCCTCCTCCACCCCAAACTCGGTGCCGGCGACGGACCCGACTACATCAAAGAGTTCCCAGAAAAGCCGGAAGACCTTCAAAAATACGACGTCATCTTTCTTGGAGACATCGGCATTGGCGAAGGCCAGCTCACTATTGAACAAGCCGATTTACTCAAAGGCCTCGTCGAGAACCTCGCATCCGGACTCGTCTTTATTCCCGGAAGCCAAGGCAACTGGCAAAGCCTCATCGAATCCCCCCTCGGCGACCTTCTTCCTGTTCTGTTAGACGACAAGCAGCCCAACGGATTCGCCGAAGCATCCGCTGCTCCCCTCGAACTCACCTCCGAAGGCCGCTCCTCACTCCTCACCATGCTCGCCGATAGCGAAGACCAGAACCCCTCCGTCTGGTCCTCCCTCCCCGGCTTTTTCTGGCACGCCCCCGTCGTCCGCGCCAAGTCTGGAACCGAAGTCCTCGCCGTCCACTCCAACCGCCGCAACGACTATGGACGTATCCCCCTCCTCGTCACCAATCGCGTCGGCAGCGGCAAGGTTCTCTTCCTAGGCCACGACTCTGCCTGGCGCTGGCGTCGCGGCGTAGAAGACCTCTATCACTATCGCTTCTGGGGCCAAGTCGCCCGCTGGATGTCCTATCAGCGCAACATCGCTACCGACCAACGCATCCGCCTCTACTTCTCGCCCGAGCGTCCCAAACCCGGCGATAAAGTCACTCTCACCGCCAACGTCTTCGATGCCAACGGCGCTCCCCTCAAAGAAGGCCCCATTCCTCTCGAACTGACCCAACCCTCGGGAAAGACCACCCGCATTGAGCTCAAAGCCGAGCAAGCTGACAACACTTGGGGCACCTTTAGCACTCGCTTCACCGTTACCCAGCCCGGCGAATGGACCATTGACGCCTTTCTCCCCGGAGAAAGCCGCGACACCCCACAACTCAGCACCGTCATTCTCGCCCAAGACGAACAACTCGAAAAAATCGGCCAACCCGCCAAAATCGATGTCCTCTCCGAACTCTCCTCCATCTCTCGCGGCAATGTTGCCACCACTGCCGACCTTCCAGGCCTCCTCAAAGACCTTCAACTCTTGCCCACCCCTCGCCCTCAAGTCATCCCCCTCCGCCTCTGGGCGCATCCTTTCGTTGCCATCTTCCTCATCATTCTTCTCGGTCTGTTCTGGACCGGCCGCAAGCTGAACGGAACCTTCTAACACTTTGATGTGAATCGGAATCTAGCGAATATTCCGCAAGATTCGCCCACGAAGTTAGTAGGTTGTTATCAACACATGGAAAACACGCCCTCGACGACTCTTCACCCGATCGCGAGAATCACTTCCTTTCTTACTGACCTCCAACCCGACTCCGTCGAACGGTTAGAAAACTTTTACTCCGATCGGGTTCACTTTATCGATCCCATCAATGAGGGAAACGGCTTGAAAGATCTGGCTGTGATCTTTCAAGACCTCTTTAAGCAACTCAAACATATCCGTATCGACGTCACAGATTCTCGCGGCGATGAACAAGCCGCTTTTCTCAAGTGGGTAATGCGCTATCGCTTTCGCGGCAAAGAACGCGAACTTCCAGGTGTCAGCTACTTCACTTTCAACAAAAACGGAATGGTGGCCACTCAACACGACTATTGGGACGCTTCCATCGGAGTCTTTTCAGAATTTCCTGGCCTAGGAATAACGATTCGCAAGGTAAGAAAATTTGTCCAAGTCAGACCGCAATAACGTACTTCTTCAGCCATCCAGAATGAAACCGAGTCAGCCTTCTCCTTAGTGCTCATCTCCTACCGAATTGACACAAGGACCCCATCTGCATTACTCATCACCAAGGGACATTCCTGCCTCCGTCATCTTTATGAATCACGCATTTCTATCTTTGTTATTCATTCTTACGATTATTCCACTTTCGCAAGCAAAGGAGTTTCTTACTTCCGAAAAAATTCAAGAACTTCTCCAACTCGAAAGGGAAACAAACAGAGAGATATCCTCACCTAAGAGTGTTCTCTTCTGTTGGTCAAAAGCAGATCACCCGAAGCACACTCACTCTTACCAGCCCTTTGCTCAGAGATTCTCCTCCCTACTCAGCAAAGTAGGTAAGGTGCAGACTTCCGCCGTCAACGGCTTTCCAAGCTCGACGCAGTGGGAATCGGCAGACTTAGTCGTTTTTAACCTCACACAAAGTAACCTCTCCGAAGAACAGCTTGCAGCCATGGACAACCACCTAGCCCAAGGAGGCTCGATCATGGTCGTCCATCAAGCACTAGTGCAACGAGTCGGCTACGAAGAATGGGCCCAACGAATTGGCTTAGCCTTCTCCTGGGCAGAATCTTCAGCGAAGTCAAAGTGGGGACGAGGAGAACTCGAAATCAAACTCGACAAAAAGCATGAGGTTTTCCGTGGATTCCCTGAAACCATTAGTGTGAGCGACGAACTCTATTGGAATCTAACAAAGGGAGCACAGGGAAAAATTTCCATTCTTGGAGAAACCAGTGCCCCGAAGGAAAAGAACAAATCGGAAGGAGTACCGGACGCAACGAAATGGCCCGTATTCTGGACAGTCGAGCACGCTACGAAGGCAGGACAGAACCCAGGCAAGGTATTCTGCTGCGTCATCGGCCATCCTGATGAAGTCGCCTTTAGCGTGAGCTTCCAGATCGTCATGATGCGAGCATTTGCATGGTGCCTCAACGAACCCTCCCAACCTTTTTTACAAATCATCGAGAACAAAACCTCGGACCAAAAATAGGGTCTCTCAACTAAATTTGCTTTCGGGCTAATCCAGAGTCTCTTCTCGCTCGCTGCAACACTCTAAGCCAACTCAGCAAACACCATCTCACCACTGGTAGTCTCTAGCTTGGAAATCACCACCACATCCTGAGTGCTATTCATCCGAGAAGCGGCATTATTGACCACAATCATGGTTCCATCTGCTAAATATCCCACCGCTTGATGCTCGTCCCGCCCGCTACGAACGAGCGCTAGGCGCACTTGCTGACCGACAATCACCTTTGGCTTCAGGGCCTCGACCAGCTCGTGAAGGTTGAGCACATCGACCCCTTGCACTTCCGCGATTTTCGCAGTCTCGTCGCTCACGGTGAGAATACGCCCTGCCAGCATTTGCGAAATACGCACTAACTGGCTCTTCGGATCATCTGCAGAAGTATTGGCAGGGTGCTCATGCACGGTGAGACGATAGTCGCCATTAGCCTTCATACGGGCCAAGGCATCCAAGGCTCTCTGCGCCCTCTGCTTATCTTGGGCCTCAGGCGAATCCACCATTGCCTGTAAATCATCCAGAACCATGCGCGGCACCACAATACGCCCAGCTAGAAACCCAGAACTCATCACCGACTCAATCCGTCCGTCCAAGACTGCCTCACGATCCACGATAATGGGAGCGCCCGAAGTTCCGTCCTGTCGAAAGCGAACATAGGGCACCACGAACGCGAAATCCTCCTTGCCGCTGCGAAGCGCGAGAGTAGATGCAATGAAACCCATCCCCCCGATGAAGACCACCCGAAAAGCCAGCGCTATCAGGTCTTGGATACTGCTATCCATATAAGGCGAATCTGCCCCGCTATTCACTTCGATGAGCTTAAACAGAACCTCCTCCACCTTCAGCTGAGTGAGCAACCATCCGCAAAAAACGCCCACCGCAAGACCAAAGGTTCCTGTCGAAAACTCACGCAGAGAGACATCCCGAATCAAGGACTCGACCCAAATCAATGTTCCCGCCACCAGGAGCGCCCCAGCTAATGCTTGGGTCATAGACAGAAGATCAGTTCCCGTATTATCGACGCCAAAACCGTAGTGCAGGGCGACGCCTGTCAGAAGACAAAGGAGGAGGAAACCCAGCCTTGCCACATTGACAGAGGAGGGCGACCGAAGAAGCTTAATTGGTTTCACGGGAACAGATGATACGAGTCGAAATTATTCCGACGTAGGGGAAAGCTCTCCATTGAGAGCTGGTTCAGTCGGTGTCAAAATGGGCCAGACGATTCCTCTTTCACCCCAAGGCTCTTCCTTGGCTCCAGGTATTAGCCCGCCGATATCCTTACTCGTAATGTAAACAAAGAGGGTCAATAGAACGACAACGAAGCCAGTCTGAATAATTTCAAGGAGACGCAACTGCACAGGACGCCCCATAATCTGCTCGCCAATCGCCAGCACAATATGTCCACCATCCAGGACAGGAAGAGGCAGCATATTCATAATCGCGAGATTGATGTTAAGCACCACCATGAACCACAGAATTCGCCGCAAGGCCTCGTCGGTGCGAATGAATCCAAACATGGCATGACCGATTCCTACTGGTCCGCTCAGATGCTGAATCCCAACGTTAGAATTCTTGGCGGTGATTGCTTGCAAGGTCGTCAACATCAACAACAAACCTTCCTTTACCTGTTCACCCGGACTTGGCTTCACTAGGGAAAGGTCGAAGGCTGTTTCAAATCTTGCTCCGATCATGGCGCGGCCATCAGGATGCGCCTTACCCGTCACCTTGTCATTGGGCACTACCGAATCAACCGTAATCGCCACGTCCTCCCCAGCCCGCTGCACCACTAGGTTCACGTTCTTTCCGATGTTCGCCTTCAGCAAATCGCTCATCTGCGGGACACTATAAATTCTCACTCCATTGATTGTTTCCACGATATCCCCCTTTTGAAAACCAGCTCGCTCAGCGGGACTCTCCTTCTCAATATTTTCGATAACAAGCGGATCGGCATAGCTCACCCCAATCCGACGCATCGCGCGACGCTGCCACCAAGAAGTATCATCAACCAGAAAAGTAGAGGTCACCGTCTTCTCGACACCATCACGTAAGATCGTGATCTCCACCGACTTGTTCTTGCTGAGCATAATCTTTTCACTCAGACCATCCAAGCCTCCCAAAAAGCGCCCGACCTTTTCTCCATCCACTGCAACGATCTTGTCTCCAAGCTCAATACCCGATTTTTCTGCTGGGCTGCCCTCCTGAATGTAGCCAACCACTGTTGAATGAACCGTATCCGCAGGTTTACCAAACACCCAGACTGCACACGCAGCCGCAAAGGCCAGTAGGAAACTAAAAAGCGGTCCCGCGAACGCGACGATAATTTTATCAATCGGCTTGATGGGAGGAAGCTGCTTTCGTCGCTCGGAATCTCCTCCTTCAATCGCCTCCATTGGTGCCATTTGCGGCAAGGCCACATATCCCCCTGCGGGAATACTTCCGATGCCATACTCCACTCCGCCAATCGTTTTTTTCCAAAGAGGTTTTCCGAACCAAATATAGAACTTCTCGACTTCTAATCCCCGCCACTTGGCAGCTAAAAAATGGCCCAGTTCATGAATGAAGATCATGAAGTTGAACAAGAGGACAACCACCACAATGGCGATTAAGTTTATCAAAATTTCCATAACTACGTAATAAAAGCACTCTGCCCGAAATGAACGGAATTCGCAAGGCCTGAGTGGTTAGAAGGAATAAAGGCCCAAGTTCGCGCTTCTTCCCTGTGAACATGAAACAGATTACCCAAACCACCAACCAGAAATCAGCCGCCATTGCGCGCATCCTCATCGCTGTTCCCCTCCTAGCCATCAGCAGCCAGCATCTCATTGGTATTGCTCCCCTGGAGCCCATCTTGCGAGGCGCTGGGGTCCCCTTTCCCGAACTCAATGCCATTGTTGGCCCCGTCCTCCAGCTCCTAGCAGGAGCACTTCTCGTATCCGGCTATTTTGCCAGAGTGGGTGCAGCTCTCACCATTCCAGCCATGGGAATGGCAACCTACACTCACCTCGTCTACGATTGGGCTGATGAACCACCCTTAGCCCTGCCTCTCCTCCTCATTGCCCTCTCCATTTTTGTAATTTGGAAAGGCGCAGGCTCTTGGAGCTTCGACCTTAAATGTAATAAGTGTGCATCGGCCTAAATCCCTCCCAGACAATTAGATCGCACTTTTAACGGGAATAATTTCGAATCCCGACTATCCTACCTGAGATGAATACAATGAACCAAAGAGGAAGCAGTCTCACCGGCGTTCTTGCCCTCGTGGCTATCGTCGGGCTCTATTTCGCTGCTCAGTTGTGGATTCTGCCTTCTATGGGCGTCTCTACATGAATGTCTTCTGGAAACTCCCCGGGCGGGAGCACATGAGGAAAAGCAGGCGCAGCGTTGCCGGTCGGCAACACCGAAAAAAGCGAACCTGAAGAGCCAGAAGCGGAAGCTCCTAAAGTGGAAGTCGCAGACCCCTTCGCTCAATAATACTCTCAAAGGTAAGCCAAAACACGGCTTCCCCCTTAAAGAATGTGTACACTCACTTGGCGCGGCCAAGATAGCCTCGAAGTCTTTTTTAATCGAGACGAGCTGAAAACACGCCGTCGAGCTGAGCCCCCCAGCGCTCGTAAAACTGAAAATGGCACCCGCTATCTGGCACCCACCGACCCAGAGGCGGGCGGCACTTGGATACTGGCTAACGAGCATGGCTTGGTCGCCTGTCTTCTCAACCGCTGGCACGAGGAAAGCGGCCAGTTTTTTTCAAAAAGCAGAGGACTTGTTGTCACGGAACTCGCAGATTGTAAGTCATTCGCGAGTATCCGAGAAAACTTCTCAGCCAAGTGCTCCGGAGCCAAACCTTTTGACCTCGTCTTCTTTCAGAAAGGTAAGGTCGCAGCCTTTAGCTGGAGCGGGAAAACCTTGAACACGTTCCAACCTCAGATTCCGGTCACCAGCTCCTCCTTTTGTTTCGAAAAGGTAAGAGCCGCTCGCCAAAAAGCATTTCAAGAAAGCAACAACCTTGAGAACTTTCAGAACCCCCAGCAGACCCCTCTTTCCGCCTTCACCGTACGCATGAACCGACCCGACGCTCAGACATGGTCTCGCTCATATCTCAAGGTCACCGACACCGAAATCGCATGGAACTATTGGGAAGAATTTCCCAACCTTTCCCACGAACCCAAGTTGCACCATTCGACGCTTCATTTAGCTTAGCACGAATAACTTAGAGAGAGCTAAACTCACTATTCTGAGAGCCCCTTCTGACACCTGCCTTCCTCGCTGACAGGGCTCGCTTCAAAAAACACTCAATTATAGTTTAATTCTTCTGTCATTAAACTATAATCATCACGGTAATTCTGTCCCGACTCTCCGTGCGCGTATACTGCTGTCAGCTTAATCCCATTTGGGAAGACAAGGCCTCGAACTTCGAGATCTTGGAGAACCTACTGTCTGGCCAAAAAATTGAACCAAACTCCTTAATCGTTCTCCCTGAGATGTTTGCGACAGGATTCAGCATGGATTTCGCAAAGATTGCTGAAACCCCGGCCAACTCACCCACACTCGATTTTCTCTCCAAAATCGCCCAAAAATACCAAGCCGCAATCATAGCCGGAATGGTCTCCAATCGTGAAAATCTCCTCACCAACGAGGCCATCCTCATCGACTCATCTGGGAAAGTAGTCGGCGATTATGCCAAAATCCACCCTTTCACCCCCTCTGGTGAGAAAGATGCTGGCTCTTTTGGTTCTTGGGTCAAAACGATGCCGCTCGGCGACTGGACCCTCGCTCCCTTCGTCTGCTACGATCTACGCTTCCCCGAAATTTTTCGCCTCGCCACTCCTGCTGCCGAGCTTCTCATCGTCCTCGCCAATTGGCCTACTCCTCGCGTCGAACACTGGGTCACCCTGCTTAAAGCACGCGCCATCGAGAACCAAGCCTACGTTATCGGCGTCAATCGCGTGGGTTCCGATCCGAATCTCGACTTCCCTGGCTGCTCTCTCATCGTCGATCCCAAAGGCGAAGTACTCGCAGAGGGCAGTGGTTCCGTCGAAATCCTTTCCGCACCTCTCGACCTCGCCTCTGTCCGAAAATGGCGGCAAGACTTCCCTGCCAGTAATGATCGCCACGATCCCGTCAACATCGGCGTCCAAAACATCCTCTAGTTCATGAGCCTATCCCCCTCCAGCTCCCGATATTCTCTCGAAATCTCGGCCACCTTCACCGCAGAGCCGCTCACCCCTGCCCTCAACCACTGGTTCAAGCGCCTCCATCTCCCAGCGGACATCAATTACGCTCCCTACAACCAAGTTTTTCAAAGCCTTCTCGACCCCAACTCCCCCTTCCATCGCAACGAAAACGGCCTCAACCTTATTCTCCTTCGTCCCGAGGACTGGCAGCGCTTTGGGGAGCTCGGCTCATCCGAATGGAAGGAGGAGCTCCGCAAGAACACTCGCGAGTTCCTCGACATTCTGCGCTCCCAAGCCAGCCCCACTCCTTCACGATACCTCATCATTCTCACAGAGCCTTCGGAAGGCATCGCCCTAGACCCCGTCCTCGCAGCATTCGTCCAAGAGCTCTCCACGGAGATTGTCGAACAATGCCGCACGCTAAAGCTTCAAATCGTCTCTGAGAAAAAGCTCCTCAGCTCCTACCCAGTCGAAGACATCCTCGATCCCATCGCCGATCAAGAAGGTCACCTCCCCTACCGCGACGACTACTTCCATGCTCTCGCCACCCTCATCGCGCGGCGGATTCACGCCACTCTCGTTCCTCCCGCCAAAGTCCTCGTCGTCGATGCCGATTCCACCCTCTGGCCCGGAGTCGCAGCCGAAATTGGCGCCGAACAACTCGAAATAACTAAACCTTACGCAGCTCTGCAATACTTCCTCAAGTCACGCATGGATGCTGGAATGATTCTCTGTCTCGCCTCCAAAAACGAAGAGAGCGACGTTCGCGAGGTTTTCCAAAAGAATTCCGGCATGATTCTTCGCGAAGAAGACATCGTGGGCTGGAAAGTCAACTGGGAGGCTAAGTCCAAAAATATCGCCGCCCTCGCCGAGCAGCTCAATCTCGCCCTCGATTCCTTTGTCTTCATCGACGACAACCCCATGGAAATCGCCGAAGTGGCCGCCGCCCTCCCCACGGTCACTACCATTCTCCTTCCCCAAGACACCGAGAAATTCCCCACCCTGCTTAAGCATCACTGGCGCTTGGACCTCCCGAACTCTTCTACCAAGGAAGACAGTCAACGTACTGCGATGTATCAGACCATGCTCGCCCGCGAAGAAGTCCGCGAGCAAGCCACCAGCTACGAAACGTTCCTACAAGAACTCAAGCTCAAGGTTCGCTTCGAAGGTCTCACCTCGGAGAACAAAAGCCGGTTGGCTCAGCTTACTCAGCGCACCAACCAGTTCAACACCACCACCATTCGTCGCCAAGAAGACGAAGTGACCTCTCTTTCGCAAAACGGCAAAGAGATTCTCGCGGTCAAAGTTAGTGACCGCTTTGGTGACTACGGGCTTGTAGGATTGGTCGTTTTCGAAACCAAAGACGAAGCTCTTCACGTCGACTCCTTCCTCCTAAGTTGCCGCGTTCTTGGCAAAGGAGTAGAGCAAAAAATCCTCGCTCAGTTAGTCAAGAGTGCGAAGCAAACAGAGGCTACCGAAATCCACTTCCCCTTCCTTCCCACCGACCGCAACACCCCAGCCAGAGGCTTTCTCGACGGCATCGGAAGCAAACACGCTCAATCTGCTGGTAACGAAATCATCTATCGCTTTCCTCTCAAAGTCGCCCAATCCGCAACCCAGCGACCTGCAGCCAAAGCAAGCCCCACCCCCTCACAAAGCAGCTCTTCCAAATACGCCACCAATCTCGTTTCCTCAGAGGACTACCGCACTATCGCGATGCGCTCTTCTGTCGACAAAATCACGAGCGACATTCGCGCCCAAGCAGCGAGCCGCCCCGAGCTCTCGGAACTTTTCACGTCCCCTCAAGGCGAAACTGAGAAAGCAATCGCCTCACTTTGGACCGAAGTCCTTCATCTCTCACCTATCGGTCGCCACGACCGCTTTGCTGACCTCGGCGGAAAATCCCTTCAGGTCATTCAACTGCTCGCCAAACTGAATCGCTATTTCCAAAAGCCTCTCACCGCAGCAGAGCTTTTCCAAAACTCGACCGTCGCCACCCAAGCCAAGCTTCTAACCGAGCAAGAACAAGCTCCCGCCGAACAAACATCCCCAGCCAAGGACAACGACCAAAGCCGTGACATCGCCATTGTCGGCATGTCTTGCCGCCTTCCCGAGTCCCCCAACGTGCAAGCCTTCTGGCAAAATCTTGTCGACGGCAAAGAGTGCCTCACTCAACTCACCGACGAAGAACTCCTCTCCGCTAACGTTGACCCTGCCAAAGTCCGCAACGACCCCGGCTACGTGCCAGTTAAAGGCCTCATGGAAAACGTCGAGAACTTCGACGCCAAGTTCTTCGGAGTCCTCCCCAACGAAGCCAAGCTCATGGATCCCCAGCATCGAGTCTTCCTCGAACTCGCTTGGGACTGCCTCGAAGACGCCGGTTACAATTCCGAAGAGTACGAAGGCAAGATTGGGCTCTGGGCCGGCAACTACCTCGACACCTACGCCCTTTCCAATCTCGCTACCGACCGCGAATTCCTCGCCGACTGGATTCCCCAAATCCAAGTCGGCACCCTACAAGCCGAGCTAGGCAACGACAAAGACTACCTCGCAACCCGCGTCGCCTTTAAGCTCAACTTGCGCGGCCCCGCCATGACGGTGCAGACCGCCTGCTCCACTTCCCTCGTCGCCATCTCCACTGCCTGCCAAAGCCTGCGCGCTAACGCCTGCGACATGGCCATGGCGGGAGGAATCACCATCACTCTCCCCGAGAAAAAAGGCTACTACTTCACCCCCGACGGCATCCTATCCCAAGACGGCCATTGCCGCACCTTCGACGAACAAGCCACTGGCACTGTTTTCTCTAACGGCGCCGGCATCGTGCTTCTCAAGCGTCTCGACGACGCTCTGCGCGATGGCGATCACATCCATGCGATCATCAAAGGCTGCGCCCTCAACAACGACGGCGGTCGCAAGCACTCTTACACCGCCCCTAGCATCGATGGCCAAGCCGGAGTCATCAAAGACGCCATCGCCGACGCCGGCATCGACCCCTCCACCATTTCCTACGTCGAAGCCCACGGCACCGGCACCCCCCTCGGCGACCCCATCGAGGTCGCTGGTCTCACCAAAGCCTTTCGCGACCTCGGTGTGACCCACAACCAGGGCTGTGCTCTTGGCTCCGTCAAACCCACCGTTGGCCACCTCGATATCGCCTCCGGTGTCACCGCTACCATCAAAACCGCCTTTTCCCTCGAACACGGAAAGATCCCCGCCACTCTCCACTTTCAAAAAGCGAATCCCAAAATCGACTTCGCCAGCTCTCCCTTCCACGTCAACGATAGCCTGACCGACTGGCATCCCAAAGACGCTCCTCGTCGCGCAGGCATCTCGTCCTTCGGTGTCGGCGGCACCAATGCTCACGTCATCTTAGAAGAGCCTCCCGAACAGGAGTCTTCTACCTCTCTGCGCCCCTTCCAATTCTTTCCCCTCTCCGCTCGCAGCGACGAAGCCCTCGCTCAAGCCAAAGAAAACTTCGTCAACTACGGCGCAAACAATAGCTCCACAAACCCCGCCGACGTCGCCCACACCTTACGCATCGGTCGTAAACACTTCGCCAAGCGCCAAATCCTCGTCAGCGACTCCCTGCTCTCTCTCGACAAAGCGCGCTCCGTTAAAGGCACTCCCAAACAAGCTGACGCCCCGCTCGTCTTCATGTTTCCCGGCCAAGGTTCCCAAACCGTCGGCATGGGCCGCGACCTTTATCAGTCCGAGCCCTACTTCCGCGCCGAACTCGACCGCTGCGCCGAAATCCTTTTACCACATCTCGGCGAGGACCTCCGCGACACCCTTTTCCCAAACCCCGATGCCGATCAAGAAGCCGCCGGCCTCCGCATCAAGCAGACCATCATGGCCCAGCCCGCCATCTTTGTCCTCAGCTACTGCCAAGCCCGACTCCTCATGCACTGGGGTCTCCAGCCCACCGCCCTTGTCGGCCACAGTGTCGGTGAACTCGTCGCCGCCACCATCTCAGGCATCCTCTCTCTCGAAGACGCCCTCAGCATTCTCGCCCAACGCGGCGCTCTCATGCAAGCGGTCGAAAAAGGCGGCATGCTCTCCGTCCGCTTGTGCGAAGAAAAGCTCACTCCCCTCATCCCCGAAAAACTCGACCTCGCCGCCGTCAACGGCCCCGAACTCTGCGTCGTTGCAGGACCACACGACGAACTCGAAAAGTTCACCGCCCTTCTCACTGAACAAGACATCGCAGCCAAACCTCTCCACACCTCCCACGGATTCCACAGCTGGATGATGGACGGAGTTATCGAGCCCTTCCAAAAGGTCATCGAAAAGGCTCAGCTCAATCCTCCTTCCATCCCCATCCGCTCCACTGTCACCACTGAATGGCTCAGCGACGAACAAGCCACCGATTCGCACTACTGGGCTTCCCACGTGCGCAAGACCGTCCGCTTCACCCAAGCTGCTGGACACTTCTGCGAATCTCCCGAGACCACCTTGTTAGAGGTCGGCCCCGGACAAACTCTTTCCACCCTTTCCCGCCAGGTCGCGGACAAAAAGGCAAAACAAGCCATCTTCTCGGTCTCTGGCCACGCCACCGACGACGCCTCGGATGCGCTTCACTTCCAGCTCGCCCTCGGACAGCTTTGGATTCATGGCCACACCATAGACTGGAAGGCCTACAATGGCGACGAAGTCCGCAAGCGCGTTCCTCTTCCCACCTATCCCTTCGAACGCAAGCGATTCTGGATCGAACCCAAGTCTCTCGCTGCCGAACTCCCTTCTCTCCCCCAAGCGCCCCAAACTCTCGCCGCTCCAGCCGCTCCCCAGCCGGTCGCGGTCACCTCCCCTGTCCCCAACCAAACTGTTCCCACTGTTATGTCCACTGATCGCAAGCCTTTGATTCACGAACGCCTTTGTGAAGTTCTCAACGACCTCTCCGGAATCGAAACCGAAGAAATGGAATTCGAAGCCACTCTCATTGAGCTTGGTTTCGACTCCCTCATGCTCACCCAAGTGAGCAAAGAAATCGAAAAAGCCTTTGGTGTGACCACCACCATGCGTCAGCTCCTCGCCGAACTCCCCACCATCGGCGACATCGTGAACCATCTCGACAACGAAGCCGACCCCTCCCAGTTCCAACCTGCAGCACCCGCCGTCGAAGCACCCGCCGAACAGGCTCCCCAAGCCGCACTGCAGCAACCAGCACTTCAGCAACCTTTCCCGACCACTACGGTCGCTCCCGGCGGCGACCAAGCCGGCATGATGGCCCAAATGATGAACATGCAGATGCAGCAAATGCAGTTCATGCAGGCTCAAATGCAGATGCTCGCAGGCATTCCCGCTACCCCCGCGGCTCCTACTCCTCCCCCCCAGCCCGCAGCCGCCCAAATCCCCGCCGTCCCTTCTCCTTCTGCGACTGCGCAGCCCTCGAAAGCTAAGGAAAACAAACCTACTTCCGGCACCGCCTCTGGCTCCACCACAACCATCAGCCGAGATGCCGACGACAGCCTCACCGCCCAACAGCGCGAGCACATCGAGCAACTCGTCAACAGCTACGTGGCCCGCACCAAATCTTCCAAAGAATGGACCGCCAAGTATCGCCGCTTCCACGCCGACCCACGCACCGTCTCCGGATTCGATCGCAACTGGAAAGAAATGATCTACCAGCTCGTGGTCGAGCAATCGAAAGGCTCCCGCCTCCTCGACATCGATGGCAACGAATACATCGACATCCTCAACGGCTTTGGCCCCGGCTTCTTCGGCCACTCTCCTGATTTCGTTCTAGAAGCAGTACAAAAGCAGATGATGTCCGGCTACGAAGTCGGTCCCCAAACCCCTCTCGCTGGCGAAACCGCGCAAATGTTCTGCGAGATGACTGGCAACGAGCGTTGCTCCTTCGTCTGCACTGGTTCCGAAGCGGTCCAAGCCGCCATGCGCCTCGCACGAACTGCTACCGGACGAGACAAAATCGCAGTCTTCACCAAAGACTACCACGGTAATTTCGACGAAGTCCTACTCCGTGGCTCCCAAGCCAAGAAGAAACCCCGCACCTTCCCCAGCGCGCCCGGCGTGCCCAAGTCCGCGGTTTCTAACATGCTCGTGCTCGACTACGGCACTGAAGAATCAATGGAGATTCTCAAAGAGCACGCCCACGAGCTCGCGGCCATCATGATTGAGCCCGTGCAAAGTCGCCGCCCCGAGTTCCAGCCCAAGGAATTCGTTAAAGAACTCCGCACCCTCGCCGACGACAACGACGCTCTCCTCATCTTCGACGAAGTCATTTGCGGACTCCGCGACGGCCCTCATGGCGCGCAAGGCTTCTACGGCGTCAAGTCAGACATCTCCACCTACGGCAAAGTCATCGGCGGCGGACTTCCCATCGGCATCGTGGCCGGCAAAGCCAAATACATGGACACCTTCGACGGTGGCCATTGGGAATACGGCGACGACTCTTTCCCCGAAGGCGACGTCACCTTCTTCGCAGGCACCTTCGTCCGCCACCCCCTCGGCATCGCTGCTGCCCACGCAGTCCTCACCCATCTCAAGGCGCAAGGTCCGCAACTCTGGGCTGACCTCAATGCCAAGGCGGAGCGACTCTACAAGACGGTGGACCAATTCATGGTCGACAATGAAGTCTCCATCCGCCTCCCCGGTCTCAACTCCCGCTTCTTCGTGCGAGTCGGCGAGGACTGCAAATACGGCAACCTTCTCTTCTTCCACCTTCGCAAGCGTGGTGTCTTCATCCTCGAAGGCTTCCCCTCCTACATCACCACCACCCACACCGACGAGGACATCGACTATGTCATTCGTGCCTTTAAAGAGGCGGTGGCCGAACTGCAAGCGGCAGGCTTTCTCAAAGAGACCGAAGCTCTCAAGATCAACAGCGAGCCTCAGCTCACCGGTCCCTCTCCCCGCCTCGGAAAAGGCACCGCCCAGCCTCTCCCAGTTCCAGCCCCTGTTGCCCCTCCTGCAGCACCTAAGAAGCACACCGAACTTCCGCTCACCGAAGCCCAGCAGGAAATCTGGCTAGCCTGCCAACTCGGTCACGAAGCTTCCTGCGCCTTCAACGAAGCGACCTCACTTATCTTCGACGGCCCCCTCGACAGTTCCGCTCTCGAAAAAGCACTCAACACCGCCGTCAATCACCACGACGCCCTGCGCTCCACCTTCGACCTCGATGGCAACACTTGGGAAATCGCAGACAAGGTCCAAGTCCCCTTCAAGTTCCGCGACATTAGCTCCTTCTCGGAAGACGACAAAGCAGAAGCCATCCGTCTCGCCACTCAGACTCAGGCCTTCACTCCGTTCGATCTCGATAAAGCTCCCCTCGTGCGAGCCAAGCTAAGCAAAGTGAGCGAAACCCGCCACATCCTCTTCCTCACCGCTCACCATATGGTGGCTGACGGTTGGTCTTTTAACGTCCTCATCGAAAACCTGAGCGATTGCTACAACGCCTTCTCCCAAGGACAAAGCAATCCCCTCACCCCCTCTGCGAGCTTCGCCAACTACGCCTTAGCCCGCGCCGAGCGCGAACAGTCCAACACTCCTGACCCGCATCTCGACTACTGGGTCTCACAGTATCCCGACACCGTCCCCCTCCTCAATCTCCCAACAGACCGTCCTTTCCCTAATCACCGCACCTTCTCAGGCTCAACTTTGCACGAGAACATCGATGCCGACCTTCTGAAGAAGCTACGCAAAGCTGGAGCCAAATCAGGGGCTACTCTTTACGCAACCACCCTGAGCGCATTTAGCATTCTCCTCAACCGCCTCACCGGTCAAGGAGACCTCGTCATCGGCATCCCCGCCGCTGGGCAGTCCTCCCAAGGCTTGGAGAACCTCGTCGGTCACTGCGTCAACTTTCTCCCTCTCCGCGCCAAGGTCGCACCGAGCCAACCCTTCAGCGAACTCGTCAAAGACATCGCTTCTCGCGTTCTCGAAGCCTACGAGCATCAAGACTGCACCTACGGTCAACTCGTCCCCAAGCTTCAACTGCAACGCCGTCCCGGCCGCATGCCCTTGACCGAAGTTGGCTTCAACCTCGAGCGCATGGACTACTTTAAACCCTTCGACGGACTCGAAACCGAGTTCCTTGATAGCCCGAAGTCTTTCGTCAACCAACTTCTCTTCCTCAACCTCGTTGAATCCAAAAACGGAGTCAGTATCGAGTGCCACTTCAATACCGCGGTCTTCGAGCACAGCACCGTCGAAAGCTGGATGAAGCAATATCGCGGAATCCTCGAAGAAATAGCGAACAAGCCCGAGGGACCCACTCGTAAAGAGCTCCCCGCCCCCGCGCCTGAGACCATGGGACGCCCGCTCCCCTTGTCCGCCAACAACACCACGGACTATCCTCGCACCTCGACAGTGCAGCAACTCTTTGAAGAAGTCGCCGCCACCTACCCTGAGCGAACCGCCCTCCAAATGCGCGACTGGTCGATGAGCTACCAAACTCTCAACCGCCTTGCCAATCGCCTCGCGGTTCAACTTCGCGAAGCCGGCGTAAAAGCCAGCCAGCCTATCCCGGTCGTGCTGGATCGGTCCTTCGACTTCATTATTTCCGCTCTTGCAGTGATGAAAGCAGGAGGAGCCTACCTTCCTATTGACCCCTGCTACCCCGTTGAGCGGATCACCAGCCTCTTGGACCAGACCGACGCGCCCGTGCTCTTGACTCGTTCCAATTATCAGGAGCAAGTCACGTCCTTCTCAGGAAAAGTCATCTCCGTTGATGAAGTTCTCAATGACGAAGACGCCAACGACAGCGGAACCTCGAACCTCCCTCTCAAAAACGGCCCCACCGACCTCGCCTACCTGATGTTCACTTCAGGGTCTACCGGCAATGCTAAGGGAGTCGAAGTCACTCATCGCGGCATCGTACGATTGGTTCGCAATACCAACTACGCTCAACTCGACGAGAACCAAGTCTACCTCCAAGCCTCCTCCCTTTCCTTCGACGCTTCTACCTTCGAGATTTGGGCTCCCCTCCTGAATGGCGGCAAGCTCGTCCTCTTGCCACCCGGCGCACCTAGCCTCGACACCATCGCCAGTCACATTCGCGACTACGACATCTCGACGCTATGGCTCACATCAGGACTCTTTCAACTCATGGTCGACGAGAACCTCGAAGTACTCCGCCCCCTCAAGCAACTCCTCGCCGGTGGAGACGTACTCTCCAAGCATCACGT
This sequence comes from Roseibacillus sp., assembly GCA_051251855.1. Taxonomy (GTDB): domain Bacteria; phylum Verrucomicrobiota; class Verrucomicrobiia; order Verrucomicrobiales; family Akkermansiaceae; genus Roseibacillus. The sequence goes on along the minus strand of JBPOGI010000002.1, from coordinate 311,796 downwards.
TGCCAAAGTTCTTAACCAGTTACCGAACCTCAAGCTTATCAACGGTTACGGGCCTACCGAGAACACCACCTTCACCTGCTGTCACACCATCACATCCGCCGATCTGGAAAACGCCTCCGTCCCAATTGGCAAACCCATCTCAAACACCGAAGTCTACCTGTTAGACAAACAGTTCAACCCACTCCCTCCCATGTCCGAGGGTGAGCTCTACATCGGTGGCGATGGACTGGCACGCGGCTATTATCAGAACGAGGCCCTCACTGCCGAGCGCTTCATTGACAACCCCTTCTCATCCGAGAACGACAGCAAGCTCTACCGCACTGGTGACCGCGCTCGTTATCGCCCCGACGGCGTCATCGAATTCTTGGGCCGAACCGACAACGAAGTCAAAATCCGAGGCTTCCGCATCGACCCTGCTGAAATCGAAGAAGCGCTTTGCCGTCACCATGACGTCACCCAAGCACGCGTGGTCGCTCAAGGGGAAAACGCCGAGGAGAAAACTCTCGTAGCCTACCTCACATCTCAAGACACCGACCTCACCGAGGCTGATGCCAAGATCTTTCTGCAGTCTTTCTTGCCGGGTCACCTCATCCCTTCCCGCATCGTTCTCGTCGAAACCATTCCCGTTACCGAAAACGGCAAAGTCGATGACCGCGCCCTTCTTCAACTCGAAAGCTACGACGCCCCAGCGCAAGAATCCGAGCGCGCTCCGCAAGGCGAAACCGAAACGCGCATGGCCGCCATTTGGAGTAAAGTCCTCGGCACCGCGGACCTTCCCGTTAATCGATCCTTCTTCGACCTCGGAGGCCACTCCCTTCAAGCGCTCAAGCTCTTCAATCAAATCGACAAAGAGTTCGGAAAGAAGCTCCCCCTCTCGACTTTGTTCGAAGCTCCCACCATCGAACAACTCGCCGCCCGCTTCGCCCCACGCGAGCCAGTCGAAGCGACTCCGGCCAGCCTCACGGCTCTTCACAAGAAGGGCGAAAAATCCCCTCTATTCTGCATCCACGGCGGCGATGGAGGCACCCTCATTTATCGCCAGCTTTCCGATGGCTTGGCCAAGGACAGGCCCTTCTACACCCTTGAAGCACCCGCTCTCTCAGGAGAAGGAGATGTTGCTCCCACCATCGAAGAAACGGCCAAGACCTACCTCAAGCAAATCAAAACTGTACAAGCAGAAGGTCCCTACCTGTTAGGTGGCTATTGCTTCGGTGGCATTGTAGTCTACGAAATCGCACAGCAACTCAAGGCAGCCGGTGACGAAGTTGAACTCCTCTGCCTCTTCGACACCGACAATCCCTCAGTGGCTCCACGCTACCTCTCCCTTGCTGAACGCGCCTCCCGCCAATGGTCGGAAAACTCGGATAGGTCTTGGGTCGGTCGCGTAGGCAAGCTCAGCGGACGCTTTGGCGAAGGATTAGTGAACAAGCTCAAGGTCCAGAGTGAGAAGGCCGCCGCCAGCGTCGCAACTTCTACCGGCATGGACGTCGGGCCAAAGATCCAAACGGTCATCGTGCGCGAAGCCCACGACAAAGCAATGAGACGCTACTCACCCAAAGCCTACGATGGCGATGTCGTGCTTTTCACTGCCGAAGACCAAGGCGACGGCGTCATCTACCCGCCGCACCTCGGCTGGGAAGGCTATGTCCGTGGCGACCTTAAAGTCATCACCATTCCCGGCGAGCATCTCACTATTTTCCAAGAACCTCACGTCACCACCCTCGCAGCCAAGTTACGAGGATTCCTCGGAAACCGTGTCTAGACCATGACCACCCCTACCCTGCCAGCCTGTGATGAAGTTCATCTTTGGCTGTTAGAGCATCGTGAAATTGAGACCGCACGCTTAAACAAGGAAGAATGCGCCCGCTTAGAGAGCTACCGTTTTGAAAGAGACCGCCAACGCTACGCCTTCACTCAAAACGCTAAACGAATCATTCTCGCCAACTACCTCGCCCAGCATCCCCGAGACCTCGTTTTCGAAGAAAGCAACCAGGGGAAACCCTCCCTCCCCGGATTGGAGTTCAACATTTCGCACACCGAGGGACTCAGCGTTCTCGGCGTCTCAACAGCCCCCTCCCTCGGCATCGATCTTGAAAAAAACCTCCCCCTAGAAGACTTAAAAGAACTCGCCAAGAGAGTCCTCACCCACACAGAACAGGCGACCCTCTTCGAGCTCACAGCAGACCAGCTCCTCACAACCTTTTACCGCTTCTGGACCGCAAAAGAAGCCTACTTGAAAGCCTTGGGAACAGGCTTTGAAATCGAACCCTGTGACGTTGAAACCGATCTTCCCCACTTCGCAAGTATCTCCTCCAGTCACAGAGCCATTATGCAGCTGACCGCCATCGACTGCGGCCAAGACTTCGTCTGCCACTTAGCGACAGAAAGCCGCCCCAAAAACGTTTCAATTCTTCGATTCAACGAAAATGCTCAATCAACTTCTTAGAATAAAAACGACCCGGTCACGACTGCGTTCCTAGGGAAGAACCACTTCCTCTACCCTAAAGAACCTCTGAGGCTCATTCGCGGCCCCCGCATGATTCTTCATTGTTCCATCGCCCGTAAATGAGCCTTCAACGGTTGTAAAATCAATCAGATCTGCGCTCGAAGTCACCTGGTAATTTCTTCCCAACACTGAAGGCCAGGAAATCTGATAGCCTTCTTCCACCACAGTCGGGAGAACCGTATCCGTTCCGGGAAGATTATCCGTTAGAATTTCGACATCGTCGATGAGAGTTACCCAATGCCAGTCATTGCCAGCGCCAAGGGCTTGAATCCAAGAAACCTCAGCGAAGGCCGCCTCGGCAGGAGCGGTGAAGGTCTTTGTCACTTCCGTCCAAGTGGAACCAAGCGAAGAAAAGCTCTCGAACCCGGCATCACCTACATAGGCTCCTCCCGAGTTGTAGAATCGAATATTCACCTGAGGATTCGCTCCTCCGATCTTCATCACATGCGCCGCATAGAATGAGAGTTCATAGCTCGTATCACCATCCACATCGATATGAGCACTCCTTACATCCGAGTAGGGAGCGTTCACGCCCGCCGGCGCAGGAGGAGTGGTGCTTTCAAAAACCAACATGCGACTTCCACTACGAGGAGTAAAAGTGGAGTAAGAGCTTTCCGCTGTCATCGTCGCCAATCCATTGGATGGGTCAGTATCTTCAGCACCTGCAATGGTCCACTGGGTGGCACCAACGCTGGGATGAATCTGAGCCTCTGCAACTTCAAAGCCTGGATTCTGAACCCCGTTTCCGGTCGTCCCCGATGTCGTTTCAATTACCTGATAGAAGGCAGCTTCCTCCGCAGCGAAAAACGAAGTCACAGAATCACCAACAATAATATCACCAAGGTCATCCCAAGAAAGACCATCGAGAGATGTTTGAGGCTGGTAAGTACTCGACGAGCTTCCTGCAGTCCACTCAAGAAGTGTTCCTTTTTCAAAACAAGCTTCCAATGGCACCACCACAATCTCAACCAAACTCAGATCATCAAAATACATCGATCCCCCATCGTTGCCTCCATCTTGTCGGTAAACCGTTTGGAAACGAATCATCGTCGTCCCCGCTGGAGCCTCCAGTTCCGAAGTCGTCCCTAAAACCGCAAAAGTATTTGGGTCTATCTCATTACTTACCGACAAAGCCATCCAAGCCCCCGGCGTCACATTTGCTGACGTCAAAACATCCGAACGGTAGAGCCCTAAGACAGTTCCCGAGCCATCACGGAAGCTCACTTCCAGCCATGCGGTATTATTCCCCGACATCAGATCCTGAGGATGAGTGAGCGCAAAACCACCTGCGCTCCAAGTCGTATCCGGAGCCGCAGCAACATCTTGATAAAAGCCATTAAAGTTCTCAGCCCCGATAAAGTCTCCAAAGACCTTCGCCACATACGTTCCCGAATGAGTCAGTACATTGTCGCCTCCTCCGTTTCCTCCATTGTAATAGGTCGAACTCGTCGACTCAACGAAAGCTCCCGGATCATTCGCCCCTGCAGCATCGTAGGGAGTCCACGAACTCAAATCCCCCGACTCCAAACCTGGATTCATTAAGACATTGCCATCACCTTCCGCCGCATACACTCGTACATAATCCACGAGCATCTGCTTTGGAAAAGTCACTGCCGGGTCCAAGGTTCCCCCAAAGTTTCCGCCTACCGCTACATTGAGCAGCATGAATTGGCCATGATCGAAGACCCACTCGTTAGGAGCGACATCACTAGGTTCGGCAGTATGATAGAGAATGCCGTCCACATACCATCGAATCAGGTCTTCCTCCCATTCCACCACATACACGTGGTAATCATCCGCGACATCGAACCCAAAGTCGTAGATATTTCCAAAGGAAGCTCCACCCGCATAGCCAGGCCCGTGGATTGTTCCAAAAATCTCCTGCGGCAAGCGACCTACAAACTCCATGATATCGATTTCTCCGCATTGAGGCCAACTCACGGTGTCGATATTGTTGCCCAACATCCAACAGGCAGGCCACAAACCACTACCACTCGGCACTTTGATGCGAGCTTCGAAGCGACCGTAAGTCCAATCCCACTTATCCTGCGTCAGGAGGCGCGCCGAAGTGTAATTCGCTCCTGAGTTCGCATAGTTGTTCTCCTGCCTCACCTCGATCACCAACTCGTTATTCTCAATACGAGCATTGTCGGTTCGGCTGGTGTAGTATTGCAGTTCGGCATTTCCCCAACCATTGGAACCTCTCCCAATATCGTAACCCCATTTCGAAGAATCAGGCCCAGTTCCATCTGCTTGCGTAAATTCATCCGACCAAACCAAATCCCAACCGGGAATCTCTTGTCCCAAAGCCTGATTCAACGACAACGAAAATCCACTCAAAAGGCAAAGGCTCAAGGCACGAAAGCAGGGGCACTCTACGTACTTCACTCTTGCAAGAAACTGATTGAGAAGGGGCTTTGCTTCCTCTTGGAAAGATGCAGGGGTTTTACGCATTTCAGGTATTAACGTAACCGTTATGTAATTTTACGCAACATGTAAGCCCGCTTTGCTCGTTCATCCAAAAATCACTCCCACCTAGTGTTGCGTCAGGAGAATTGCGACGGATCGGCGAAGTCGATTTTTGCCAAAAACAAGGCGCGAGGAAGGAGTGAACGCAAACCTTTCCCGACTTCCGGAGGAGGAAGTTGCAGACCGCGTAGCAGGAGCGGAGCGGAGGCAATCGGGATTCATGACTGACGAGCAACGCAGTTTTTGTCGAAAAGCGACGAGAACTCTCTTTTCTCACGAGCAAAGCGAGCATTCTCCCAAAAACTCTACAAAATTCCCATCCGTCGGTATTCTCTTGACGTGACACTAGGCCAAAGCGCTATTTTTTGCTCACCTCATAAAGCTTCTCCCCCGTCGCGGTAAAATACTCGATCGAAAAACTCTCCCCCACTTTCAGACGAACAAAGCCTCCTCGCGGCTGGGGCGAGGAAAACAGTTGCTTGATCAGAGCCTCCGGATCCGTGCTCTTGGGACTTCCAGGTGCCCGCCCCATACGCGAATTCTCATCATTGAGCGCACCGCACGCAAACTCCTCATGTCCGTTGGGATGAATACTGTGGTACTGCCAATGACGATCACCGCAGACGGTCATGAAGTTCTCGATCGCATTTTCTTCCAACCAATCGAAGAAAACATTCGCCTCATATTGAAAGCCACCCTCGTTGACATGATTGTCTTTCTTGTAGGCATCGTCCGGCCCCACTAGAGGCGTCGGAGTGATCAACAACTTCCACTTGGCATCACTCTCCTTCAATGTTCTTTGCAGCCAAGTCAATTGCTCTGCACCCCAGAGCGTCTTTTCCGGTCCATCCTTCATTTTGTTAGGTGAACGGTAATCACGCCCCTCCGTGAACCAAATCTGCAGATGCTCACTCACTCGGTGCGTACGATAGGTTTTCGTCTCCTTGTTACCCAACGGGCCAATCGGAAGCTGCTCCTTGAAAATCTTGATCCCCAATTCGGCCGATGCCCACTTTTCTCCTCCAGAATTGTCAGAGTCGTTGTAGCGAAAATCATGGTCGTCCTTCGACCAATAACTTGGAACGTCCTGCAAGAAGTCCTTCATACGCTGAAAGCGAAATTGCTCATGCCAACACTTTCGCAGTTCGGGCAAGGTCTTCGCATTGCGAGCCGGATTGTCGTAGTAAACGATGTCCCCCGTCCCCACGAAGAAATCCGGCTTCATCTCGCGCATGGGATCAAGTGCGGGATAGCCCAGCCGCTTATCTTCGTCGGTCGCGGTCACGGGCCCACTCGCCCTTGCGTCTCGGCCATACATAAACTTGCAATAGTTCATGCAACTCCCAACGATAAAGGTTACCTCCCCATCACCATCTCCCCCGGGAAGGGTTTTAAACGAACAAACCGGCCCAACTTGAAGCTTCTTCTCATTTTCTCCAAAATGCGCCCGATAGTAATAGCGGGTTTTAGGCGAAAGGTTGGTGAGCTGAGTTCGCACTAAAAAATCATTGCCGATCTCTGTCGAAAGAAAGGCCGTTTTCTCTAAGTTCGCAAAACCCTCCTCAACACTCCATTCGAAAGCAACCACTCCCGCCACCCCCGTTAGGTCTCCCTGCTTGTTCAATCCTTGGGATGCAGTCAGGCGAGTTTGGAGATAGACCGACGACTCCGTCACCTCCCCACTCATACAACCTTGCCCGAGAAAGACCTCACCCAGAGAAAAGGGCGCAACGAAAAGCAGACCGAGAAAAATGGCGAGTATTTTTAGAGAGATTTTCATGAATCGGTTCAATGGTCCTCAATCACGCCTCATTAAGCCATCCCTGATTACAGAGAATCCTTTCCGCAGTCTCCTCACCCCTTCAATTCTTCACGTTCAGCAAAGTCACGGGCCCCCTTTTCCACGAATTCGTGAGCATGAGCAATGAGATGCTCCAGAGGATGCCCCGAATCCGCCAGCGCAATCGCTTCATCACAAAGTCCGCTCGCTTTTACCTCCTCCGAAATATACCCCGCAATGGCGACCACCCGTTTTCCTTGGGCTTTTGCGAGACGAGCCACTCCAATGGGCCCCTTGCCTTCCAAGCTTTGCGCGTCCAAAGAACCTTCCCCCGTGATCACGAGGTCGGCCTTGGCAATACGCTCGTGAAGATGAGTCGCATCAGCAACGATATCGAAACCAGGTCGTAAGCGCGCATTGGCGAATTTCATCAGCCCCCAAGCCAACCCGCCCGCAGCCCCGGCACCTAGAATCTTAGCTAAACCTTCCCCTCCGCTCACTTCCATGAGATGGGTGAGATAAGCCTCCAAATACTCTCGCTCCTCAGGACCAGCCCCCTTCTGGGGACCGAAAATAGCCGTCGCCCCACGCTCGCCAAGGAGGGGATTCTCAACATCGCAAGCCACCTCGATCTCGGGAAGCTGATGAACCGCACTTCCATCCAAAGTTGCGAGATCCGCTAACGCTGCTGGATTCGTCGCCAGCGCCTCTCCCTCTTCGTCAAAAAATTGCCAACCCAAAGCCGCCGCCATCCCGACTCCGCCATCGTTGGTAGCACTGCCGCCCACCCCTAGAAGAATCTTGCTGGCTCCTTGCGCCATAGCATCACGAATCAATTGACCCGTCCCATAAGTGGAGGCGCTCAAGACGTCACGACGCTCTTCCTCGATACGCCAGAGACCCGAGGCATCAGCCATCTCAATGATCGCCATCTCACCGGACATCCCGTAGCTGGCTTCCACTTCCAGCCCCATCGCATCCTGCACCACACATTTCTTCACCTCGCCACCCAGCGCTGCCAGCATGGCATCCACAAAGCCCTCCCCCCCATCCGCAATCGGGCAAAGTTCGCACTGATAGGCCTCGCCGAGACCCTTTTGAATAGAAAGAGCCACTTCCCGCGCGGAGAGTGACCCTTTGAATTTGTCGCAGGCAATGAGAACGTTCATGCCGCTCTTATTGCAGAAACTATTCCACGATAAAATAAGGATTCAGGAGATTCTCCTTATTGTAGGCCAATGGCTTACCAGTCTCGCGATGATTCACCTGACGACCTGCTGCCAGTGCAACCGCATGAGCCGCCCCAGTATCCCATTCCATGGTAGGACCAAAGCGAGGATAAACATCCGCCGCCCCTTCCGCTACCAAGCAAAGCTTGAGAGAACTTCCCGCCGAGAGAAACTCCACTTCCTTTCCCTCTGACTTGAGGTCCGCCACAAACTGCTCCACCTCAGGCGTGAGGTGAGAACGACTGGCAACGACCCGTACTTTCTGCAAAGAAGAATAGTGAGGCTGAGGCTCAAGAAGAGTTTCGGAGTCGCCCTCGATACGCCAAGCTCCTTCGCCCACTACACCCAGATGGAAAGTCTCGGTAGTAGGTCGGTAAACGACGCCCAAAATCGGCACCCCATTTTCAATCAAAGCAACGTTCACCGTGAACTCGCCATTCTTCTTGATGAACTCTTTGGTGCCATCGAGAGGATCCACGAGCCAAAAGCGCTCCCAATCCTTTCGCACGGAATACTCCTCGGGCTTGTTCTCTTCTGAGATGACCGGAATCTCGGGATATGTTCCCCGAAGAAACTTCATCAAGACCGCGTTACCGGCTTTATCGGCTTCAGTGAGTGGAGAATCATCACCCTTATACTCCACTTCGAAGTCGCGGGCATAAACCTCCAAAATCACTTCCCCTGCCTGCTTGGTCGCAGCAAGCAAGGCAGACAAATCAATACCGTGTGCGGTCGAGTTCATCTTTAAGTAGGGCTAGTGGCTTTCGCAGAATTCTTCGAAACGGCTGAGTCCCTCAGCAAGCACGTCAAGAGTAGTGCAATAGCTCAGACGAACCGAGGCATCATGGCCAAAGGCAATGCCAGGAACCATTGCGACCTTGTAGCGGTTCAGCAACTTGTCACAGAGATTCTGAGACTTGAGACCCATGTCGGTGCAATCCACGAAGAAGTAGAAAGCGCCTTCCGGCTCCACAAAGGAAACGTTGGAAATAGACTTCAAGCGACCAGCAACAAACTGACGACGCACATCATATTCCTGGCGCATATCTTCGATAAAATCTTGCGGTCCTTCGAGCGCAGCCAAGGCGCCGTATTGAGCAAAGGTCGTCGCGTTGGAGGAGGTGTGTCCTTGAATCTTGGAAAGGGCCTGGGCGATCGCGGCATTCGCGGTCGCGGTGTAACCCAAACGCCAACCCGTCATAGAATATGCTTTGGAGAATCCACCAACGACAACACTCAGCTGAGCAAGCTCCTCGCTAATGGAGGCAATGCTCACATGCTTCTTGTCACCATAGATCAGCTTTTCGTAAATCTCGTCAGACAGAATGACGATGTCTTCATAACCAGCAATCTCGCCGATAGCCTTGAGTTCATCTTCGGTGTAAATCGTTCCGGTTGGGTTACCGGGAGAATTGAGGATGATCATCTTGGTAGCGGGGGTCATCGCTTCCTCGAACTGATCGGCAGTGATTTTCCAACCATTTGCGGCAGTAGTTTCGATCATCACCGGTGTTCCGCCTGCCAGACGCACCATCTCGGGGTAGCTCACCCAATAAGGAGTAGGAATGATGACTTCGTCACCCTCTTCAACCACTGCCAGAATAGCATTGAAGCACGCCTGTTTACCGCCACTGGTGACGCAGACGCCCTTGGTCTCGACTTCGATATTATTCTCCGTCAGGAGCTTCTTCGCGATACCCTCACGCAACTCAGGAATTCCTGCTGCGGGTGTGTATTTCGTTTTCCCCTCTTGCAAAGCCGTGATTGCCGCGGTCTTGATATGATTAGGGGTGTCCATCTCGGGCTCGCCACCGGCCAGTCCGTAAATTTCTTCTCCCTGGGCTCGCAAGGCTTTCGCCTGATTGGTCACCGCCAAGGTCACCGATGGGGTGACCGCCTGTACTCGATTTGAAAGACTATCCATGTTCTGCCGTTTGGCCTCTGAGGAGACCGCTTAAGGTTCACTCCATCCGGGGAGTCGCCTGCTTGTCAGAACGCGTCCGTATGGAGCGCCGCTCTTCTGACTGGAGAGCCGAAATGATGCAAGACAAATGGCGAGATTGAGGTGAGAAGTTGCCCCTTTTTCCGACCACTCCCCCTCTTTCATTCCAAGGGCCCTTCTCCGAAATGCCGCACTTGGCAAAAATGCAGCCTATCACCCGACCACAGAGCAGAGTATCTTGCTTACAGCATTATGCGTAGCCTCCAATCTATCCTCCTCACCGGCGGAGCCGGCTTTATCGGCTCGAGCTTGGCGCGACATCTTCTTGCAGAGGAAGATTTGGGAACTCTCGTCGTCCTCGACAAACTGACCTACGCCGGTAATCGCTCGAACCTCGCTCTACCCGAGCAAGATCCTCGCTGCCACTTTGTCCAAGGAGACATTTGTGATGGCGCGCTATTGGAAAGGCTCATTCAAGAACACAACATCACAGGTATTTTTCATCTCGCGGCCGAGTCACACGTCGACCGTTCTATCGAAGACTCGGAGAATTTCGTCATCTCCAATGTTGTTGGGACTGCCACCTTACTGGCCGCCGCCCAGAAACACAATCTCCCCCTCCTCCATTGCTCGACTGACGAAGTTTACGGCCCCATCCCCTCACCAGAGAAAGCCAAGGAAACAAGTCCTCTCCTCCCCAGCTCACCCTACGCCGCGAGCAAGGCTTCTGCCGACCTCCTTTGCTTAGCCGCGACACACACCCACAGCGTAGAAACCATCATCACTCGGTGCACTAATAACTACGGCCCTCGACAACATCCCGAGAAGCTCATTCCTCTCTTTATTCAAAAAGCGCTCAGAGACCAGCCTTTGCCCATTTATGGAAGCGGCCATCAGATTCGCGATTGGATCCACGTGGATGACCATTGCGAGGGCCTCTTAGCTGCTTGGCGACGTGGGAAATCAGGTGAGATTTACCATTTCTCAGGCCACCGCGAACGCACCAACCTTGGGATGGCCCGCTCAATCCTCGACGCCTTGCGTAAGCCTCACACCCTCATTGAGCATGTCCCTGACCGACTAGGCCATGATGAACGCTACGCCCTCGATACCGAGAAAGCCTTGATGTGGTTTGGCTGGCAGCCCAAAGCCGACTTCCGTGAAGCATTCCCTGAAGTCGTCCGAGCGCTTTCCGTGGATTTGGGAGCCGCCCACTAGTTTTCTTGGAATTCGCTAGAAGCCAAGGAAGTAGACTTAAGCGCCTTGGCAAGAGCTTGCTCTTTTCGCAAGTCCTCCCGCTGCGGGGAAGAAACGGGCACCCCTCCTTTGGGATGAGTAGGCTCCAAGACAGATTGGGGAACAGCACCAAGAAAGGAGAGAAAGCTGCTAGAAAATCGCTTCATAAGGTAAACAAGTTAATGGGGTTAATTGAGGTGAACAAATTTGAGAAATGGGAGCATAGCTCACGCAAGAGAGTCTCTAGGTTGAGGGACTCGACCTCGTGAGCTATGCGGATGCCTTTGAAAGCAATTTTAATTATCGGCGAGGCCTTGGAACGACCCCCTTACCTTGATGGTGTCTTTGTCAACATCGAGCGCAACATCGAGGGTCGTGTAATCAAGAATCTCAATTCCGAAGGGTGTCTCAGTCAATACCTCGAGAGTCCAAAGACCATTCTCGGTAAAGTATTGAGGAAGGTCGCGGAAGACGAGGCGTGTAGAGCGCGGAAGAACATCTTCCACTACGATTGTGCTTTCATTAACCATCTCACCTTCAGTTCCCGGCTCATGCTCACCGAGGTAGAGCTGAACCCAAGTCGTGCTATCGGGATAGAGATTTGAGAGCTCAACCGCGATTTCAGGAATCGTGGTGTAGGTTTCGTGCATCTCCACCCCCGTCATTTCAGCCTCAGTCATCGGCCAAACTTGCACTTTGACCTCATCTAACTGAAGCTGCGCAATTTCACCATCAGGCAAGGCATAGAGGCGGAATGTCTCCACTCCTGCATCTTGGTAGACATTATCTCCTGCAATATTGGAGGCGCTAAAGCTCAGGTTTTGAAGCCCGTTGCTTGTAATCATACGCTGATCAAAATTCACTGCGGGTAGCAATTCACCAAAAACATCCTCCACAACCACCGAAATAACTGCTCCCAGAAGTGGCGTTTGAATCGTCCCGACATCGTAATTAGCAACTTCGTGGTCCAACAAGACTTGGCGGGCAGCAAGCGGAACATCGCTACTCGCACTCTCCTGAACAATTCCATCCACCTCGTAGGCCAGAGTGAAACCGCGATCGATACGGGTCCGAGGAATCGGTCCACTATAAGGGTCCTCCGTGGTAATCGTTAATTCACCGGACGGCATATAAGAACCCACAGTTTCACGATCGATGATGACTTCTTCCATTCCTGAGTCAGTTTGACGAACTGCTCTCAGAATAAACTCTGATCCTCCTTCGGGAACTGGAGCTGCCGAGAGACCTTGCCCTTCAGCAGCGACAAAGGTCTCATGGGTTCCACCTGTTGCGAGCTGATGCTGCAAAAGACTTACAATCCAATCGTCAGTGTCGGCATGGACATTCACCGCGACAAAACCAGGAAGAGTAAGAGCTAAGAAAAGATAACGAGATTTCATGATTTTGAAGTGAGAAGTTTCTGAATAGCAGGCAGGCTAACCACTGAGCCATTCAATGAAGTAAGGGCTGTAAACGACCCCTTTTTTGCGGCCTCCAGCTTTGGTAATAGAGAGTCGAGCGAAGTTTCGCCCATCCACTGCTGCTCGCTGATGGAAATAAGGCGGATTCCCGCTCGGTGCTTTCTGACAAAGTCATCCCAAGTGAGAAATTTAGTATCCGTAGGAGCGGTTGCAGAAACAGTGACCATATTCCCCTCAGTGATGAGCGCCCCCTTGGGAATTAGCACAAAGCCATGGGGACCGACCAAGTATTCAGAAGTCGCCAAGAGGTTCGTTCTGGCCTTCTCAATCTTCACTTCGCTTTCGACAGCCTTAGTTCCAGCGGAATCGTAGACCGCATTCACCTGGCGACGTTTTGCCGAGACTTCATCTGCGGTCGGAGCCTTCCGAATCTCAGCCGATACTGGCTGGACCAAGGTGACTGCCAAAGACAGAGCCAAGAAAGGCATGGGGGACACTATTTTCATTAGTAAAGAAAAGTTTTATATCATGACAGGGTTAATTTAGCCAATTATTAATTTATGGCGATATTAACCTCTTCCGCGTCCACTGCGACGACCTTGAGAATCTCCGCTATTGTCTTCTTCCTCAACTTCGACTTCCTCGTCGTTGAAGGTCATGAGAATCACTTGGTCCTGATAGTCAGCACCTTCAGCAGCAGATGACTTGTTCAAGTCGACAAGGATAATCAAGTCCCGGGGCCCAATCTTGATGTTCTCACCATCAGCGGAAAGGTATGGAGTTAGGAACGTTTTAGCTGAAAGCTGGTTACTGCTCTCTGGAGAAAACTGGGGAGCAAGGTCTCCGTTTTTGAGAATTAGGATTCCACCGTGACCCACACCCATCATGCGCCAATCATTCCAAGTACGCTTCCACCAAGGAGTTGAAGCCGTAGCATAAACACATCCACGGAAACCCATGTTCAACTCGATTCCCTCGCCAACAGTGCGGTTTTTAAGAATCTCGTTGGGGTTCACAGTATCACCCGTGCCTTCGAAGAACTTTCCAGCAACCCACTCATCAGAGAACTTCACCCAGCTTTCCTGCCATCCATAGGCATAATCGTTTCCGTAACCGGCTCCCAAGAGACGAATCTTCACTGAAGTCTCGGTAGTAGTGGTAACAGTGTCGGTCTCGGGATCGATTTCGCAGATTTCCTCGATTTCATCTCCGCCAGGAAACTCAACCTTCCAATCGAGGTTCACTTTACTTGTGGCACGCACCAAGAGTGAAGAGGCATCCAGGTAGCCAGTGGGGGCATCTTCACTTGCAAGGGTATTGCCAAGAAGAAGTAGAAGGGAACAAACTGAATATTTAAATGTTTTCATATTTGGAGTAGTTGGAACTGCCGATTTGTAAAAAATAAACCCTTCCGAAGCAATCTCAGTTTATAAAATTTCAAAAAACATTTTCTCTAATTTCATAACCCACTTAAAATCAATGGCCACCTAACCTAATAAATTCAAAATTTAATCAATATTAACAATTAAGTTAAGCTGACAATAATGCAGACTGGTAAGATTTACGTCTAATCAAACATCTAATTTTTAAAGACAAAGCTCCCGTTTTCACCGAATCATTACGAGAATCTACTAGGATTCCGTTGAAAACAGCTCTCTCCACCTACCTAGGAGAGGAAAACTCTGAAAGAGTGCGCCCTGAAAACGCTCGTAAACTTCACTAAACATCCCGAATGGAGAAAATCTGTTCCTTCAACGGTGCAAAGAGAGCCCCAGCGGGCACTAGCCTCCCAGATAGCTCATCTCGGCCTTTTTCACCGTCACTAGACCACGCTCTTCGGAATACCGGTCCGAACGCTTACTCCAAGTTCCACCGAGTATCTCTCGAATCTCATTCTCGGTCGCACCTTCTCGCAGCAACGACTTCACATCTCGCCCTTCGCCCGTAAATAGGCAGGTAAAGAGTTTCCCTTCCGCCGAAAGCCTCATCCGCGTGCAATCGCCACAAAACGGCTTCGTCACCGAAGCAATGACTCCAAATTCTCCCTTCCCATCCAAAAACCTCCAACGCCCCGCCACCTCACCACGGTAATCGGCCTCACGAGCCTCCAAAGGAAACTCCGAAGCAACCATTTCCACAATTTCCCGCGCCGAAACCACTTCATCCATCTTCCAACCGTTGGACTCCCCCACGTCCATGTATTCAATAAAGCGCACCGTCACCCCAAAATCTCGTCCCCAGCGAACGAGAGGCAAAATCTCCTGCTCATTCACTCCTCGCTGAATCACCGCATTCACTTTCACTGGCAATCCGTGCATCAAAGCAGCCTCTACTCCAGCCATTACTCGCTCCACCTTGGCCCCCACCCCATTCATTTTTGCAAAGACCTCACTATCCAGTGCATCCAAGCTCACCGTCACCCGATTGAGTCCAGCCAACTTCAGGCCTTCCGCATGATGGGCCAAAAGGACTCCGTTCGTGGTAAGGGCCAAATCCTCCACTCCATCAAGAGCCGACAGCAAACCCACCAGGTCCTCCACCCCTCGCCTCAGAAGAGGTTCTCCCCCCGTCAAACGCACTTTCCCAACCCCCAAATCCACTGCCGCTTGCGTCACTCGGACGATTTCTTCGAAGGTCAGAACCTCTTTCCGATCCAAAAAACGATAACCCGGGCCGAAAACCTCTATCGGCATACAGTAACGGCAGCGAAAATTGCACCGATCCGTCACCGAAATCCGAAGGTCTCGCAAAGGTCGCCCTAAAGTATCGTGCACAGCGAAAGCTGTACCCTTAATGAATCACGGCCAAGCGGAAAGATTTCTCTAACCGAAAGAAAAGTCCTCATTCGCGCTGCCTTGCTTCCGGTTTCTGAAAAATGGACTGACGAAACAGTCCAACCCGTTCACTTTCATCCCGTGCTCCTCGCAACCACTCGCTTTACCGCCTATTCACCCAGCCATGGGGCTGTTCTCGTTCTGGGGGTCCTCTTTCTAGTTCTCATTATCATCGCCCATCGTCGAAATCCCGAATCGAAAGCAGCGAAGACCACTCTCCTCGTTCTCATCCTCGCCAACCTCACCGCCGTCTTCCACACCTCGGGTTCCCACTACTTTTCAGGTCGAGCCACAGATCTCAACCACATCCTCCCCCTTCACCTCTGCGACCTCACTTCACTCGTCGCCGCTGCCGCCCTCTTCACTCGCAAGCCCCTCCTCTGCGAACTCGCCTACTACCTCGGCCTCGGCGGAACCTTACAGGGACTCATCACCCCTAATCTTATCAACGACTTCCCCCATCCCACCTACTTCTCTTTTTTCCAACTCCACCTCGCCACCGTCATTACCGCCTTGTTCCTACCCCTCGGCCTCGGTTGGAAACCCCGCACTCCACTTCTAAAAACCACAGCGACCGTGTTCTTCATCATCTGCGGATACCTCCTCGTCATCTACGGAATCAACTGCGCCCTCGGCACCAACTACGCCTTCCTCATGCACAAACCTGAGAACGCCTCCCTCTACGACCACCTCGGCCCACACCCCTGGTATATCGCAAGCGTCCTAGGACTCGTCATCATCGTCCTCTTTCTTCTCTCCCTGCCATTTCTCAGGAAAAAAGGTCTCACTTCGTAGCGACTTCCAGCTTCCCTTCGAATTTTTACAGAGCTTTGACACTTCCATTTCCTCTTTCTGCCAAGATCGAGAGGTCATGAAGAAACACACGCTCCTCCTCGGCCTCTCGATCATCAGCTTCACCGCCATCGCTCCAGCGCAAGAGTCCGACGATCCTTTTGCCAAGAAACCTTCACAAAACAAGGCTTCATCCGGCAATAACTCTGACGAAGATTACCCAAAGGTGCTCTCGATCTGCTACGAAACCTTCTCCCTCCCACTCGCCGATGCGGCAGCCCTTCAAAAAGAAGAAATAAGCGATGCGCTCTTCTACCAAAAACTCCAAGAAGGAATTAAAGCGGGTTCGGCCAAACAAGAGGCCTTGATCGTCATTCGATCGCGCTCGGGTGAAACCTCTAGTTCCGAAAGTATTATCGAATATATTCACCCTACAGAATACCAACCAGCAGGACTTCCTACCCAATCGGGAACAGCTCCCAGTAAAGAAGAACCAGCCTCTCCCATCAAAGACCAAAAACAGGCACCACACCCAACTGCAGCGAGTGCTTCAGAGAGCTCGAATATCATAATTCCAGCAACAGCCGTCTCCTTCGAAACCCGGAATTTAGGAGTCACCCTCGAATTGCAAGCGGTGATTGGAATGAACACTCGAACCTTCGATATCAGACTCAACGCCGAACATACCCTTCAGGTTGAACTTAGTAAATGGGGTCAGGGCGAAAGCCTTGTCGAAATGCCCGAGTTCGAGACAAGCCGATTCAACACCGGAATTACCGGCACCCATGGTAAACCCAGTTTCATTGGCACCATCAATCGCCCACCCAACTCGAAAATCGATGCTGACGCCGCGAACAAGGTTTGGTTTGCTTTCGTCACTCCCACTGTCGTGGTGGTTAAACCGTAATGCGCCTTATCCTCTGCACTCTCGCTCCCATGCTCGCCGCCGCCATCTTGGCAGTGGTTGGCGGGGAACGTTTGTCTCGCCGAGAAAGCAACGAACGCACTCCCCACGACCGCGAACGCCTCTTCGATTTTTCCGCCTCCCTTCAGATCGAAATCCAACGACTGGAATCCCTCTACCTTACACGCCTAGATAACATTGCGAGTACTACCCTAGGCGGATCCGAAGCAGAAACCAAGGCAGTCGCAGACCAGACCATCGGCATTCCACTAGTTGAGGTCTTTCGAGTACCTAGGAAAGATCGCTCCATCCGAGTCACCGCCCCCGTCGCGGGACAGCCCGAAATTGTGATGGCAGGCCGTGACCACCCCCTCAACCCCCAGAAGGCGGTAACACTAAGTTCCGACACTTTTGGAAGTAAAGTTCCAGCCCAAGGAGTTTGGCTCCCGACTCCCAACCCCGACTATCGAGTCCACTACCGCTCCCCCGACCCCGACCAAGTCGTCGCATTTGTGATCGACTTCGAGGAAGTAGCCAACGTCTTTCAGGGTGAAATGCAGAAATGGGTCACAACCCCAGCAACCCCTCTCGTCGAAGCCGAAGAAAGAGTGCAAGTGCGCTTCCAAGACCAAAACCTGCTCTCATCAGGAAACAACAAGCAAGGACCTGCCGCCGCCATCATTCCATTCCGCACTATCTTCGGCGACCTTGAGATTCGCGCTTGGGATCGAATCAAAACCAGCTCTTATCGAGACACTACTACCCTCATTCTCACCACCGCTTTGGCTCTTTTCCTCATCACCTCCGGAGTCATTCTTTACTGGCATCAGCGCCGCACTCTCCGTCTCGCTGGCGAACGAGTCTCTTTCGTCAACCGGGTCTCCCACGAACTCGGAAGCCCTCTCACCAACCTTGCTCTCAATATCGACCTCGCCAACCAATCCCTACCCCACAACCCAGCCCGAGCAAGCAAGCGCCTGTCCATCGTCACCGAAGAAATCGAACGGCTCTCTCGCCTCGTTGCCAACGTCCTCACCTTTTCCCACCAAGAAAAAGAGACTCTCCAACTTCACAAAGAACGCGTTCTCGTCCACCAAATCGTGGCCGAAGTTATCGACAGCTTCCGTCCTTCCTTCGCACGCAGAAAAATCGAAATCGAAACGGAATTAGCTACCCTCCCAACCTACCTCTTAGACCCCGACGCCTTGCGCCAAATCCTAGGAAATCTCCTTTCTAACATCGAAAAATACGCCTTCTCTGGACAGTGGAGCAAAGTCTCCCTTTCGGAACAAGAAGGCCAACTCATTCTCGAAGTCAGCGACCGCGGAGTTGGCATTCCAACCAAAGAAAACGAGCGCATCTTTCAGCCCTTCGAACGCGTCCACCGCAGTACTTCGGAAGGCTCAAGCGGGACCGGACTGGGTCTCTCCATTGCACGCGAACTTGCTGAAAAAATGCAGGGCTCACTCGAACTGTTAGATACCGAAACCGGCTGCACTTTCCGCCTCGCCCTTCCCGCCAAACCCGCCCTCGCGGTTGTAAACTCTGACTCCAGTGCGGCATGACCATCCTCCTCGCCGAAGACGACCCCATCACCTTGGAGTCACTCGCTGCCTGTCTGGAAGAGGAAGGCTTTTCCACCCTGCAAGCCGCCGACGGACGCCAAGCGATTGAACTCTGGCGAGAACACCAGCCGGACCTCATCTGTCTCGACATCATGATGCCCGAACTTTCTGGCTACGACGTTTGCCGTAGAATCCGCAGCAGCGACCGCGAAATCCCCATCCTCTTTCTCTCTGCCAAAAATCAGGAAATCGACATCGTTGCTGGGCTCGACATCGGAGCCGACGACTTCATCCGTAAACCCTTCACCCGTCGTGAAGTGATGGCACGTATTCGAGCCAATCTCCGCCGATCTCAACCTTCCTCTTGCGTAAAGAATTTCCGCATTCACGACCTCACCGTCTTTCCCGACAAACTCCTTGCCAAGCGACAGCAAGACACCATTGAACTGACCCCCCGCGAAGTCAAAATGCTCCAACTTCTTGCCAGAAACGAGGGCAAACCCGTCAGCCGAGACGTCTTTCTCGACACCTGCTGGGGCCAAGACTACTTCCCCGACTCACGCACCCTCGACCAACACATCGCAACCCTGCGCAAGAAGGTCGAAATCGACTCCACAAACCCCACCCTCATCCAAACTGTACGTGGCATCGGATATCGCACTCAGGTCGCCGAGAAGTGAGTCTTCTTACCTCTTGTTCTTTGCAAACTCTCACTCACAATCTTCTTGATCAGAGCAGAGTAAAAGATGCTCCAAAGTCTCTTCATTCCCTCACTCCCTCACTCTCTATTACATGAACTTCAAATCACTTCTCTCCGCCAGCCTCCTGCTTTCTCTCCTCGCCCTGCACGCCGAGGAGACCCGCAAACTCCTCTTCGAAGATGACTTCGAGCGCAACGAAGCCTCCGAAGAAAAGGAAGACATCGGCAAGGGCTGGTTCACCGCCAGCGAGACCCGCGCCCAAGGCAACAAGCAAGTCGATCTCAAGGACGGCACCATGCGCATCTATATCCATGAGGTCGCCGACCATGCCGTCTCCGTCAAACACGAGGCTGGCTTCAAAGACGGAGCGGTCGAAGCACGCTTCAATCTCGAGAACCCCGACGACGAGCTTGGCTTCAACTTCGCCGATATGGATTTCAAGGAAGTCCACGCCGGCCACCTTTTCAAAGTGGTCATCAATAAGAATAAAATCGCCATTACCGACCTCAAGACCGGAATCATGGACCGCAAAATTCGCGACATGCGCAAAGCAGGAACACTCCCCGCCGACGTCGAGAAGATGCTCAAAACCAAAACCAAGTCCTTCCCAGTTAAAATCGCAAACGGCGAGTGGCAGACCATCGCCATTTCGGTCGAAGGCGACACCGCCACCGTCACCCTCAACAACAAAACAGTAGGCAGCTTTTCCTCCGAAGGAATCGCCCATCCCACCAAAGGTCTCCTTCGCCTTTCCGTCCCCAAGCAAGCCGTCGTGGACGATCTAAAAATTTTCTCTGCTTCGTAGCTTGTGAAGTTTTTCTTCTTTCTCTGGTTCGCTGGGTTCGTTGCAGCCAGCGAAAGCGCTCCTTGGGACCTCACCACCCCACCCATGATGGAGGACGCTCCCCCCTCTGCGGGCAAACGCGTGCGCCAGATCGCCCCTGAATACCAAGGAACCCAAGTCCACCACTCCCTCTACCTGCCCAACAACTGGACTCCCGACGGCAACTTCCCCGTCATTGTCGAATACACCGGCAACAAGTGGGCCCCCAGCCAATCAAGTGGACAAGTCAATGGAGCCAACCTCGGCTACGGCCTCTCCGGTAGTCGCGACTTCATTTGGGTCGTCTTTCCTTACATCTCCGAAAACAAAAAACAGAACGAAGTCACCTGGTGGGGAGACCGGCAAGCAACCATCGACTACGCCAAACTCAACCTCCCCCGTATTTGCAAAGAGTTCGGCGGCGACCCCAAGAACATCATCCTCTGCGGCTTTTCCCGTGGCGCCATCGCAACAAGCTACCTCGGCCTAGCAGACGACGACATCGCTTCCCTCTGGCGCGGCATCATGACTCACGACCACTTCGATG
Organism: Roseibacillus sp.; assembly: GCA_051251855.1. Lineage (GTDB taxonomy): Bacteria > Verrucomicrobiota > Verrucomicrobiia > Verrucomicrobiales > Akkermansiaceae > Roseibacillus. Next base: position 291,047 of record JBPOGI010000002.1, on the reverse strand, counting down.
GCGCCAAGGAGTGGCACTACCCCAAGAGCGATCGCAAATCCGCCCTCACCCGCCTCGCACGTCTGCAAGGCAGACCCGTCCTCGTTTGCGGGACCAAAGCCACCCGAACCAAGGACGAATTCCTAGGCCAACACCTCGACCTCGCCGACTTCACTTTTCTTGACGTCCCCACCACCCAACTTTTCACCATTCCCGAAAAAGCAGTCATCCACCCGCACACCGACCTCTGGATGCACAAGCCCAGCCCCTACCGCACCCAAGCACGCGCTTGGCTCAAAAAACTCACTCAATCAAATCCATGAAGCTCCTCCTTCTCACCGCCTCCCTCGCTCTTGTCGGCACCGTCTTAGCCCAAAAAGAAAAGCCCAACATCATCTGGCTCATGGCCGAGGACATGGGCGTCGACCTCGCCTGCTACGGTGCGGCTGGAGTCCAAACTCCCAACCTCGACCGCATGGCCTTGGAAGGTGCCATCTACAAGCGCGCCTATTGCAACAACCCCATCTGCTCCCCCAACCGTTCGGCCATGATGGTCGGCGTCGACCAAACCATCACCAACTCCCACCACCATCGCAGCAATCGTAAAACCCCTCTCCCAGCCCCCTTCAAGCCCATCACCTACTGGCTTAGAAAAGAAGGATACACCACCTTGTTAGGCCACGACCTCGTGATGCAGCGTGGCACCAAAACTGACTGCAACTTCCAACACACCCCCACCGGACCTTGGGATGGCGAAAAGAACTTCGGACTCTTCGACAGCACCGCCAACTTCAGCGCGGACCAACAACCCTTCTTCAGCCAAGTCCAACTCAAGGTCACCCACCGAGGCGACTGGTGGAACGAGGTCCGCAAAAACTCCAAGGACCCCGTCTCTCTCGACGAAATCCAACTCCCACCTTACTTCGCCGACACCCCCGAGATTCGTTACGACTGGGCCGCCTACCTCGACCAGGTCGAATTCATGGACAACGAAGTCGGTCTCCTCCTCGACAACCTCAAGGAGCAAGAACTCGACAAAAACACCGTCGTCATCTTCATCGCCGACAACGGCCGCTGCAACCTACGTGGCAAAGGCTACCTCCAACAACCCGGCATCCACATCCCCATGATCATCTGGGCTCCCGGCCTCGTCGAACCCGGCACCATCGTCGACGACCTCGTGCTCACCACCGACATCTCCGCCACCGTCCTCCAACTCGCCGGTGCCGAAATCCCCGACTACATTACCGCCCAGCCCCTCCTCGGCACCGAAGAACCACCCACCTACCGCAGCTACATTCGCTCCGCCCGCGACATCTGGGACGAGATCGACGAATGCTCACGCAGCATCACCACCAAGCGCTTCAAATACATCGAGAACCACATGCCCGAAGTCCCCTGGGCCACCGACCAAGCCTACCTCGAAATCAACCGCCCTGCCCTCCACGTGATGCGCCGCCTCAAAAAAGAAGGCAAACTCAACGACTACGAAAAGACCTTCTTCCTCGACCAAAAAACCAAAGAAGAACTCTACGACCTCGAGACCGATCCTGACGAACTCCACAACCTCGCCGAAGACCCTCATTACGCTCACATCCTCGACAAAATGCGCGCCCTCGAGAAACAGCACACCAGCACCTTCCCCGACCTCGGGCTCGCAGACCTCGGCAATCGCCAACCCGAAATCGGCCTCGCCGCCGAAGTCGCCCGCGCCGGAGTGAAAGAACACGAGCCCGAACTTTGGAAACGACTCGAAGCCGGCGAACTCCTCCCCACCCAAGAGTGGATGAAGAAATACAAGGCTAAGAAGAAGCGGTAGCCACAGCTTAGCCGTAGCCGAGTTGGTGACAACTCGGGCGGGGTATACCCCCTCCGCATCTCCCCCGCCTGAATTGTCACCAATCCAGCTACTCCATCTCCCCCGAAATGACTTTCGCGCGGTCCTCCTGACTCACCGCGCCCAGCCGCAAATAGCGGCCATCAAAGTAAGCCCGAGCCCCGCAAAGATGCTGCGCGTTCTCACTCACAACGCGAATCCGCCCCGAACCATCCTCCGTGGGAACGAAAGTCAACCACGTCAATGAAGTGCCATCGTCTCCGCCACGCATTTCGAACCAAGCCGTGCTCCCATTCACGCGCAGCTTTCCTCCAACAATACCTAGATGAAAAGTCGGCCCCCGCACCACATCCAACGCAAAGTAGTATTGCTCGCCCTCTTTCACGATTTGCAAAAGACCTCCATAGCTATCGCGATACTCCCCTTCCAAACCCTCATGCTTACCCTCTGACTTCCAGGCCTGCAACCACTCCACCCGCGACTCCGTCAACCCAGCCGCCATCTCCAGCTGAGCCTCCTCATCCGAAGTGTCCTCATACCCCTTCTGCCACTCACTGATATAATCACGATACTCCACCCAATCCCGCTGCTCCTTCTGAACAATCCCAAACAAGTGAGGCTCCAACTCCTTCTTCAACTCCCCATAGACCTGATTCAAAGCCTTATCCTGCCTCGTAAACTCCTCCTCCGCCGAAGGCTCTCCAAAAAGCACCGAAGCCAATAAACCACCCAACAAAAGGAAAACGAACAGCTGTTTCACCTTTTGAACATAATCAACCCACCCAGATTGTCGACCCAACGGACCGCGGACTTATACTTATTTCATACAGATAGCCCACTTTCCCCTTGCTTATTATTAATCACTTTGTAATTACATTGGATATGCGGGAAACAAAATCCTCCTTCGGGCTTATGCTATTACTCATTGCCCAGCCCGCACAGGCCTCTGTCGCAGCTTTGATTGACGATTTTTCACACCCCACATTGAGTGCAGGGCCTACTTCTAATAACTTATCTACCTATAATTTTTCTTTGGGCCCATTCTTTCGTCGTCAGGTTGGTGTTCGAACCGGCTCTCAAGCCTCAATCGGAGATGGCCAACTCAATGTCGAATACTTGGGCCATGGCCAAAGCAGTCTCGAAATTCAATGGGAAAACATCCAAAGCCAAAATGGAACTAACTTGTTAACAAATGGAGCGGACGCGTTGAGGTTCACTTTCGAGTCCTTCCAATTACCATCTGAAGATTCTCGGCTTACAGTCACTCTGAAGAGAGTCACTCCAAAAGGCTGCTCTCAATCAATCAATATTGACCTGCTTCCTCAAGCAGAGGCCTACCCTGAACAAGTCATTCAGCTCGAAGTTAACTTTTCAGAACACCCTGATTTTGATTTTTCGAATGTCTACTTTATCGGCTTCTATCTTCAACCTATCAATCAACCTCTCGACTTCACCCTTTTGAAGGTTGAGACCATTCGCAAGGATTCCGCCCTCGAATTCTTAACCCTTGGCGGAAAGCATGTTCTCAGATGGGATCTGGGAACCTTACAAGCAAGCGACGACCTATCCGAATGGAATGACGTCTCTGGTGCCACAAGCCCCCTCTTAATCAACACTTCCGAATCAGCAGAACAATTTTTCAGGGTACGCCAGCCAAATGACGACTGAGAGCGCGCGGGCCTTCAGCCCTCAGCGCCTCTTGGGCGTCGAAGCCTTGGCGAAGGAGGTCTACACTCGACAAGAAGCCCCCAATCCCCTACCAACCTGCCCCTTTCACTTGATTTTCTATGGCAGCAGGCTTCCAGACACTTCCCGGCTTTCGCGACTTTGATCCGCGCGACTGCCAAATGCGCAACTATCTCTTCGAGACCTGGCGCCGCGTCGCCACCCGTTACGGCTTTGTCGAATACGAAACCCCACTCCTCGAACCCACCGAACTCTACCTCAAGAAATCGGGTGGCGAACTCTCCTCCCAACTTTTTCGCTTCCAAGACCAAGGCGACCGCGACGTGACCCTCCGTCCCGAAGTCACCGCCTCCCTCGCCCGCCTCGCCGCCTCCAAGCAGCGCGAGTATCCCAAACCCCTCAAGTGGTTCGAAATCGGGCAATGCTTTCGCTACGAAGCCCCTCAAAAAGGCCGCACTCGCGAGTTCTATCAATTCAACACCGACATCCTCGGCGACAACTCCCCCGCGGCCGACGCCGAACTCATTGCGCTCGCCATCGACACCATGCGCGAACTCGGTTTCACCACCGACGACTTTAAGGTCCGCCTCTCCGACCGCAACGCCTGGTCCAAATTCGCTCAGAACGAAGGCCTCAGCGAAGGGCAACTCGCCGAACTCCTCCAAATCGTCGACAAACTCGAGCGCGAAAAACCCGAAGTCACCACCGCCAAGCTCGAGCCCCTCGACCTCACCACCCAGCAGCTGCAAGACTTCATCGCCGACCCCGTCAACGAATCAGACGCCCTCCGCGAAATCCAAGACAATCTCAAAGCCCGCGGCCTGAGCGACTACCTCGAAGTAGACCTCTCCATCGTGCGCGGCCTCGCCTACTACACCGGCGTGGTCTTCGAAATCTTCGACACCAAGCGTTCCCTGCGCGCCGTCGCGGGCGGCGGACGTTACGACACTCTCGTATCTACCCTCACCAACGGCAAAACCGACCTCCCCGCGATGGGCTTTGCCATGGGTGACGTCGTCATCGGCCTCTTCATCGAAGAATGCGCCGGCTCCATCCGCAAGTTCGAGTCTTGGCGCCAACGGAACGCCAGCTGCGACATCTACCTCGTCATCGACGACGAAGAAAAACGTCCCGACGCCCTCGCCCTCATCCAGGAGCTTCGCCAAGCCGACATCCGCGTCGACTACGCTCTCACCAAAACCAAATACGACAAACAGCTCAAAGCCGCCGCCACCACCCTTGCTCCTTACGCCCTCGTCATCGGCGACAAATTCCCCGAACTTACCCTCCGAAACCTCAACGCCCGCGCCCAAGAATCCATCGCTCCCAACACCGACACCGTCACCTTCCTCAAAAGCAAACTCCAAAACCCCGAAGGCCCACTCTTGGCCTAGAGGGTAATTCGATTTTTTAAACCGCAGATAAAAATCCTTTCCCGCTACTCGCCCAACCTCTTTCAAATCTAATTAATTTTTCCATGAGAACACACCACTGCTCCCAACTCCGCTCCACCGACATCGGTCAAAAAGTCACCCTCATCGGCTGGGTCAAATCTGCTCGTGACCACGGTGGCGTCATCTTCATCGACCTCCGCGACCGCGAAGGCCTCACCCAATGCGTTTTCCACCCCGAAGTCTCCAAGGAGATGGCAGACCTTTCCCACACCCTTCGTGACGAAGACGTGGTCCAAGTCGTTGGCACCGTCGAAGCCCGCCCCGAGATCGATGGCAAGTCCACCGCTAACAGCGACTTACCCACCGGTGAGATCGAAGTCTCAGCCCTCGAACTCAAAATCGTCAACAAAGCTGCCGTCCTCCCCTTCCAGCTCGACAAAGAGCTCTCCAACGAGGACCTGCGCATGAAGTATCGCTACCTCGACCTGCGCCGCGACCGCATGACCCGCAACATGCGCCTGCGCCACCGCATCACCAAGTCTACTCGCGACTATCTCGACGAACTCGCTTTCCTCGAAATCGAAACCCCCATCCTTTCCAAGTCCACTCCCGAGGGAGCACGCGACTTCCTCGTCCCTTCCCGTATGCACCCCAAGAGCTTCTACGCTCTTCCCCAGGCACCACAACAATACAAGCAGCTCCTCATGGTCGGCGGCATCGAAAAGTATTTCCAAATCGCCCGCTGCTTCCGCGACGAAGACCTCCGCGCTGACCGACAGCCTGAGTTCACCCAAATCGATATCGAAGCCTCCTTCGTCACTCAAGAAGACATCGTCAGCCTCATCGAAGGCCTCCTCGCCCGCATCTTCAAAGAGTCCCTCGAAGTCGACATCCCCGTCAACTTCGACCGCCTTACCTACAAGGACGCCATGAACACCTACGGCTCCGACAAGCCCGACCGCCGTCTCGGCATGGAGATCGTCGACGTCACCGAAGACCTCAAGGACTGCGAATTCCGCGTCTTCTCCGGTGCGGTCAAAAACGGTGGCGTAGTCAAAGCCATCAACGCTAAAGGCTGCGCCGATGCCTCCACCGGTCAAATCGAACGCCTCACCCAGACCGCCATCGAAGCGGGAGCGAAAGGCCTGGCCTACATTCAAGCCCGCGACATCGACCGCAAAACCTGGCGCTCTCCCTTCGTCAAACGCATGACCGATACCGAAGTCGAAGCCCTGCGCGAGAAGCTCAACATCGAGCCCGGCGACCTCATCCTCTTTGCCGCCGACAAGTGGGCCCCTGCCTGCGAAGTCCTCGGCCGCATGCGTCTCGAAGTCGCCGACCAACGCAATCTATTGGAAGGCAACACCGAGCTCAACTTCCTTTGGGTCACCGAATTCCCTCTCCTTGGTTACGACGAAGAAGAAGGCAAGTGGAACGCCGTCCACCACCCCTTCACCCGCCCCATCCCCGAACATGAGGAAGCACTTAAAAAAGGCGAACTTGGTGACGGCCTCCTCGCGCAAGCCTACGACGTCGTCCTCAACGGCTACGAACTCGGTGGCGGCTCGATTCGAATCCACGAACAAGACCTCCAATCGGCCATGTTCGACGCCCTCGGAGTTACCGAAGAAGAAAAAGCGACCATGTTCGCTCACATTCTCGAAGCCTTCACCTTCGGCGCCCCTCCACACGGTGGAGTTGCTCTCGGTCTCGACCGCATCGCGATGCTCGTGGCAGGCGAATCTTCCATCCGCGAAGTCATCGCCTTCCCCAAGAACAACCGCGCCAGCGACCTCATGACCTCCAGCCCCTCCGAAGTCGACTTCAAGCAACTCCGCGAACTCCGCATCAAGTCCACCGTCGTCGACAAGCCTTCGGACGCGGCTGAATAAGCCCTCCCTGCAACTCAATCTCCAAGACCGTAAGGAACCTGTTCCTTACGGTTTTTTTGTGACAACGAGAATCGATGAAAGGTGAAACAAGAAATTGTTTCACTCTATTTTTTCGCAGCCAGCCTTATCACCGCGTCTTGGTAACCCGCTCTAATTTCAACGGGAAGCGCCTCGATATTAGCGAGGGGATCTTCTTCCTTATTCCAAGTCGCCTTAAGGGCTAGAGACTCAATGATGAGCTTGTGCATTTGAGCCTTCTCCGGTGAGTAGAGAGCGACCAATTGCTCTCTTTTTAAAGCTCCCGCAGTCATCCCTGCAAAGCTACTGGGAAACGGATCCTCTTGGTCATCGAACTCTAAGAGAGAATCGACGGGAAAATTCGGACGTTCAGAAATCTTATCGAAAACACTTTCGAACTCGTCATAGGAAGAAAGCGAAGCGGCGCCTAACACCTTTCTGATTTCATGGTCCTGCAAAGAATCAAATCTCTCAAGGGTCTCTTGCGAGAACGATAATCCCAAAGATGTCAAAACTGCGGAACGAACGAGCGGTCCTTCCAAAAGGCCATAATCCCCGGCCTCGACACCGGCGAGCACATGGTCAGCCTGCTCCGCTAGCTCTCTTCCCATACAGTTGCTCAATCGCAATTCGATTTTTTGATCCCATGCGCTTGCACCATCCCAAGACTCGCTGAGAGCAGCAAGAAGAGCGGCATCAATGTCCTGAGTCGCCCACTTCGCCAAGAGCTTGCGCTGCTCAGCGAGGCGAGAATAGGCCTTCAGTTTTTTACGAGTAACTTCCTGCCAAGACTTCTGGAACTCCTCATTCCTTTGTTTGCTCGTCACCACGAACTCAGATTTTTTGGCGCTACCAGAGGGAACTCGAGCCTTGCCGCTGGCAGCAGCATTGGAGACAGAAAGCGAAGGCTCAACTGGCTTCCAGCCCAAAGCGAAGCCAATAAGAACGACCAACAGTATCCCTCCGAAATGAAATTTTCTATTCATGGCTGTTTCAACTCATCACGTGCTTGTTCTACCAAATCAGGATAGCGATTCTGACCCTTCTCTACCACGCCTTCGAGAGCCATTCTCCTTTGATATTCATCATCAATACCACTCACCCAACGCAAATAGTCCGCGCCAAAGCGCTCTAGATTCGCTTCCGTTCGACCAGACCAAGCCACCTGCATCCTCTCACTCAACCCGACCTCAACTGCGGGCATGCTTTCCATCAATTCTAGGAATTTCTCAGGGTTTACCGAACGGAAAGCTTCATTCGCCGCTCGTAGCTTTTGCTCATTGATGAACTCAGAGGATTCCCCCTCCAAGAGACTCAGTGCACGCGACAAGTCGCTCTCAGCAAGATTAACAAACAAATGGCTACGAACATCATCGCCATAGTCACGCAGGCTCGGGTTCCGCGAATAGAGAGCCTCCTGCAATTCGTTCGCATCAAGGAGACCATTATGAAACTGGTAGAATTGATCGCTTTCTCCTCGAAGAAAATTCGTGACTTCTCGCGATACAACTTGTTCAGAAAGAGTTGCGTCTTTGCCTGAAAACTCTCGTAAAAGAGCAGCCTTCTCTTCCACAGGCCGCGTGCTCCCTTGAACCATTTCCTCGATCCAATCCATTCTTTCCATTAAACCATCACGGACGACTTGAGGGGTCTCAGGGGCTCGAAACGTTGAGATAAACCAATCCAAGCCAATCACTGGATCGGTCTGGACTGCCAATTGAAGAATACCAATATAGCGGTGCTCCAAGGGCAGAGCAGAGAGAAGCTCATTGCGTTTTTCGAACGGCCACACTTGCCCCAAACTATATCCGTAGTCCTCGCTCTCAAACCACGAAGGAAGCTCACGCTGCGCGATCTTCAACAGCGCGACATCTCCTGTTTTGCCAATTTTGTCCACGAGCACATTGATTGAGCTTTCGGGGTCTATAGAATGAATCGCCTTCCAAGAATCAAGGTCATTGACGAGATCAAGCTCAGCCTCCTCAAGTGGTTGGAAGAGGTAGAGATAACGCAGCGCATTCTGAATATTATCTTTCTCTAGCTTAGAGAAAGCAGCACAAGCGGCGCTAGGTTCCAACTCGAACCATTGCATGAAGCGCAGCCCTAGAGTCACAAAATCCGAGTTCTCCTTTAATCCCTTCATCCCATCGGCCTCTAACACAGAAAGCAGAAAATCGTGATTCCGCTCGAAAAGGCTTTGGAATGCAGCCCCAGGATCATCCGTCCGTTTCAAAGATGCTTTAATTCGTTCAGCCTTGGAAGGAGGCTCTACTGAGCTCTCCTCAGGAGACCTCGATTCATTAGAAACAAGAGTCTCGATAGGCTTCCCCTCGGAGCTCTCTCCAACCGATTGCCCTGACTGAGACATCGCCTTTGCCAAGCCCCAGCCCAGAAAAAGAGCCAAGCCATAGACCGCAAATAAACCATATTTCATTAATTATCTAAACTGAGCAAGCGACAGCAGCTCGTCAAGAAAGAGAGAAAATAAAGAGACGACTTGGCAGCTACTACTGTTACTCGGCTAACTCACAGTCAATCATACCCAAGAAGAGGTTGATGCTCCACTCCCTCTCCATTCGAGGTTACCGCTCACTACTAGACTTTTCCATCTCACCGCGAAGTCCTCCGCTACTGCAAATGTTTCCTACCCATCTCAACCGATTCCGTTCAGGTTTGAGGGAAGTTATGAAGGTCTTCTTCCTATTGCTCGTATTCGCTTCCTCCACACTTGCCGAAACCAAAATTCAAGAGGGTGAAATCGAGGGCGCGAAATTCCTCATCCTTTCGCCCGAAAAACCCAACGGCAAGGTTCTCCTTTTAGCCCACGGATACCGCCCTGAGGGTGCGCCACTCAGCGCTCGGTTTTCAACCGACGGCGAAATGGAGACCACGCTCACTGATGAGGGATGGGTCATTGCCTCAACTTCGTATCGCCGCAACGGCTGGATCATTGACGACGCCCTCACCGACCTCGCCGCACTGCAAGCAAAGGTCACCGAACTCCACGGCGAGACCACCCGCACGTTCATTCTAGGAAACTCGATGGGTGGGCAAATTGCGGCTCTCGCAGCAGAAGGGAAACTCGCGGTCGATGGCGCTATCGGAACAGGCACCGCCCTGCAAGATTACCCAAAAGAGGACTACAATCCCCAACTCAGTTACGCACCAAAGGTCCCCTTCATCCTTCTCATCAATCAGGAAGCCAACCGGCCCATGTCCGAGACCTATTTCGAGAAAGCAGGAGATAAATTCACCGCCCTTTGGAAAATCGAACGCCCAGGTCATTGCAACGTGAGCGACAGCGAGAAGCTTTACGCGATTAACACACTGGACGACTAGCTTGATGGCAAAAATATCAACCGTAAACAAGATGCTACCCAACCCATCCCTCAATACCCGTCCACTGCACAAGTCTCACTCACAGGGTCTATCACCCACCTTAACGAATCATGGGGCAACCTCACCACCTCTTTCGTCGCCAGCGACCTCGAGACTTTGGGTGTAAAGCTCAACGACGAGCTCCTCATCACCTCTGGAGACAACGAACAGGTCGTAACTCTTACTCAACACTACAGCCTCCTTCCGCAAGGCAAGGGTGCCGCCTACCTCACTCCAAACGGCTACCTCGTCCTTCAAATCAATGGCAAGAATCTCGCAAAAGAACTCAATACAGAGGCCTCCGACAAACTGACTCTCTCCAAAAACTGATTCCAGTCCTACTGACCATCTTTAGAAAAAGATTTCCCAGCCCCTCCTCTCCTCAAAGCGCTTCAATCAACCAATTGAAAATCAGAACTCGCCGTCAGACCTCCACTCGACAGATTAACAAACCACGCCGTTGTTCCTTCGGACAATTCTCCCGAAACCCGCCAACCGTCAGCCATCTTCTCTAACTCGGCCGGAGTCTCGACCCAAGTCCGGTCTCCGGTGACTCCCTCATCGATCGTGCTCACCAAAACCCCCGTCTCAGCCTCCCGAGAAGTTTCAAACGTCACAGTCACCCTTGAGCCCTCCCTCTTCGCCGCACGTTCACGACACCAAATTCCCCGAGGCCCTGCCATACCCTGCCCCACCACACGCTGCGCAAAGGCATAGCTATCGGGCTTATTCCAAGGAGGACCATGACCATGCCTCAATCCCGGAATCAACGACACCAGATAAGGGCCACTCATCGCCTGATAGCATTTCGCCTGCTTATCCAACGGAAAGTGCGTATCACCCGGCCACGAAAACCAAAGGGTCGGCATGGTGACTTCTTTCATCCGCACCATTGGGTCCCAAACTTTCTGATACAGGGCATTGTTTCCCAATGCTCGTCCGTATTGATTACCAGCCTCCGCGAGAGCACCACAACCATAGACCGGAATCGCAAACGCAAAGCGCTCATCAATCCCCATTACAGTGCTGGTAATCACTCCACCCCACGAAGTCCCCATCAGCCCGACCTTCGTCTCGTCCACTCCAGGAAAAGAACGGAGCAAGGAATGGGCTAAAACAGTATCCGCCACCGCGTGATACATCCATTGGTCTTTGAGGGGCTGATTGGAATCACCATAGATCCCTACTCGTGACGGCCCCGCCCACTCATGCTTCTCCCAAGGCCCCTTGCCCTCTTTGCGATCCGTTTGGCCCTCCACCGCGATACTGATGGCAGCAAACCCCCGTTCATTCCATTTCTCAACCCAAGACTGAAAGGCCGTTCCGCCCCCACCATGCACCAAGACCACGCCAGGAACTTTACCGACACTCCTCTCGGGCACCCCCAACCAAGCAAAGACCTTCGTCGGCTTCCCTTTCCAATCCAAAGCATCGTAGTAGATCGCCTTCACTCCACCCTTCGCCTCAAAACCCTCCGCATCGCGCATCGCCGGACGATCCACCAATTCACCTAACCCCTTAACTTGGGCCAGCTCCTTTTCGAAACCCTCTCCCCGCAAAATGGTCGGAACCACAACAAGAACAGTTCTCAACATCCAATTCATCTTCAACATTTGACTCATTTCTTCTCCTTCGATTTCTCAACTGCTACTCCATCTCCCCCAGCCGCAATCATTTCCGGAAAGACATCTTCCCACCATTGCTCATATGCTTGCGCCAACTCGCTCACTTTCTCTGAACTCTCCAGAGCGAGGTCATGCTCACAACCGAGGTCCTTCTTGACATCAAAGAGCGACCAACGTCCCGGCTCACTCACTCCCCAATGATATTGCGCATTCTTCTTGGTATAAGTCATCCCCGTGCGCCCCTTGCCAACTAACCGCAGAGTCTTGCATTGGCTCGAATGAGGCTCACAAGCAGGGTCCTCACAGGGATGACTACGAAGAAGAAGCTGATGCCCCTGTCTCACTCCGCACATCGCGTATTTGTGCGACTCTGCGAGACCACTCGGCCAGCGCGCCACATGATGAAAGAGCAGGCGATCATCATACCAGCTCACCGGTTCCGTCGTTTCTAACAACGGGAGCAGATCGAACCCCTCCAGCTTTTCCTCAAGCTCCTTCGGAACCTCAACCCCAGCCAACTCACAAATCGTAGGAAGAACATCCAGATGCGCGGTCAAGTTGTCCACGGTGTGAGGCTTCCACTCGTTGGGCCAACGCCAGAACGACATCGCACGCGAGCCTCCCTCCCAAATCGTGCACTTGCATCCCCTCATCCCCGCATTGAAAACATCCAATCCCTCCGTGACCCCATTGTCGTTCATGAAGACCACAATGGTGTTCTCCTCCAAGCCACTCTTCTTCAAGAAAGCCATCAAACGGCCCATGTTCTGGTCGATGTTGTCAATCATCGCGAGATAGGAGGCATCCTTCTCGCTCACGTGCTCACGATAGCGCGCAATATCTTCTTCGGGGGCATCCAAGGGCGTGTGCGGCGAATAAGTTGCCAAGTAGCAAAAGAAAGGATTCTCGCCACTCTCCTCCATAAAGGTCATCGCCTCATCAAAAAAGACATCCTCTCGAAATCCCTCTCGCTTCGACTTTTTCCCATTGCGAATCATCACCGGATCAAAGTGCACCCGCGGCCCTCCCGCATTGGTCGAAGTCCACTCAAATCCTCGAGCAGCAGGTCGATGCTCCGGATCGTTCCCCAAATGCCACTTCCCCACAAATCCGGTGCGATAGCCCGCCGTTTTCAAAAGCTGCGGGAGCGTCACCGCCTCCGTCGAAAGACGTTCCCGCCCCTGAATGGTATGCGTCACTCCACTCCGGAATTCGTGCCGCCCCGTCAGCAAAGCCGCCCGCGTAGGTGAACAGGAAGGGCTCACATAAAAGTTATTGAAGCGAACACTCTCATCATGAAATTTGTCCAAATGAGGGGTCTTTAAGAATGGGTGTCCATGCCTCCCCAAGTCGCCATAACCCTGATCGTCCGTCAAAACCACAATCACATTCGGCTGCGTCCCGCCAAAAGCGAAACTAGCCAAACCTCCTATCAACAACATCGCCAAGACTGTCTTCATATTCCTTTTCACCCTACTTATGTTCGCAGCCCTTTTTCAGAGCTGAAATTTCACAGTCAAAGAATGACCGCTCTGCAACAGACTGCCTATCCTCAATTTTATGAGAAAAAATTTCCCCGTAGCTGGACTCAAAACTGAAAAAATCCCCTTTCCCCTCTCATAGACTCCTTCTAGGTTCTCCAGCAGTCGCCGCTGTAGCTCAGGGGTAGAGCAATTCACTCGTAATGAATAGGTCGTCGGTTCAATTCCGACCAGCGGCTCCACCTAAAAACCCTTACTTCCCCTATAAACACAGGGAATAACAGCCCTTCGGCGATTGGACACCAATTCCGCTCCGATCCGGCAGATTCCGTCAAAATCCGGAAAAACGGTGCAAAATTGGCAACTGATTTGGCAATTATTTAAGAACTCTTAACTAATTGATTTCATCACACTACCACCTGCTCAGCTCACGAAGGGCCGATTGAAAAAATATCGATGCACACTCGCTGATCTGGAACATCATTTACCATGTCTAAATCACCAAGCCCATCCACATCAGACGAACCCGAGTTCATCGTAACTCGGGAGACCTTCAACCAGTTCTTTGACAGCCCTCTTCCAACCAGCACTTTTCACGATCTCGTCGCAAAAGGAAAAATCAAACGATGGCCATCGATGCAGGGAAGATTCTTCCTCAACGAATCACTTCGCAGAATGAAACTCCCCACAGTGAAGTCACTACCCAACCAACCGGGAAGAGCATCATTAGAGAACATCACACGTCTTGCCTTCACATTGATCGACCCTCTCTTATTCCCGGCACCACCCTGGCTTCTCAAATACGAGTCCATTGAGCTAGTAGATGCTCAGCTCTCAGGTCGAATTGCGGAAGAACATCGGGACGACTTACAGAGCATCGAGCACCCCCATACCAAACTCGCTTACTTCGCCGGAGTTTTAGATGCCCAATTCATGCTCGAAAACGATTCAGCTTAGAAACATCTTTAAGAGAGTTTTTGAGTAGAGTCCTCATGACGAGCTAGGACTATTTTACACTGTACGAAAATCCTCTTTCATGAGATCTTTAGGGATCAGAGATCCGCTGCCTACTTAGCTGCGTGATGAAACTCCATCCCTCAATTCCATGGACTCCAAATCAATCGACCGCCTTCAGTCCTTCCTTTCCCAATTCAACACCACCGACCTTGGTGATGGCGACTTAGTAGCAGGAGCCAACACCTTGATTGTTCATCTCTGCTCGATAGCAAACCTCTCCCGCCCAGGCAGCGGCATCATGAGCAAAAACGAAAGGAGTTTCGAAATTGGAGCCAATCTCGTGATCAGCGGTGGTCTTAGCTCCGGCCTATCCGCAGAACACATTGGCACTCAGCTTGCACAATACCAGAATAGCTACAACTCACATACCAAAGGCTTTTTACGAGCAGCTGAAGAAGACCAAAAAAAACGCATTGCCCGCCACGAATGGTCGGAGCTTGCCGAATATAAGGGCACCTCGTCGGAAGGCACGTTCTTTGGTCTCCAACAGGAAGACCACCTCTCTATTCAGACGACAGGGCAAGAGTGGGAATACGTTTTAAGTAACCCTCCTCAACCCACCCGGGGAGAACTTTACCAAAACACGCAAGTGTATCTCCGAACAAGCGAACCGAACAAGGCAGTCCAATGCCTCGCCCCTGCACACGACGGGAAGCCCTTTCTGCACTATGGGATGCAGTCTCCCGAACAGTTCCGAAGCTCTCAATCTATCCTCGGTAAAATCATTGATGGTTACAATGTGGGAGCCTCGCCTCCCTCCATTCATCGAGGCTCTGTCCTCGTTGAGGATTCTTGCAACTCGTTCTACCAAGTTGTCAGGGATAACCCCGACAGCTTCCCCAGATTTATTTGGCTCCTTGATGGTGGGCCTGGAATGAACTTAGCCCAGCCTCCGGCTCACTCGAAGACCGCTTCAAAACCAGTTGAGCTGAGACACCTTAGGCAAAGCCTCCTCACCGCTTTCGCCCGCCGGGTTGACCACCATCAAGTTGGCCCTCAATTCATCTCCCGCGAACTCTCACGGCTGCAAACGAAATGGGTTCGCTTTCTCCTAACCCAAGAAGACGACTACCCTGGAATTACAGGCTTCTCAAAAAGTCTTCTCGCTACTCTCTTCTTTGGGCTGCAAGGCGTCTCCAACGCCTATTTCGAAGAGCATCAACAGAGCCTCAATGCGACTGGCATCTACGAGTTCGCTCAGTATCTCATCCTTCGCTCTGTTGCGGCCCGGAAGTCTCTATTGTGGGCCGAAGAGATTGAGAAAGACCGTCAACTTAAAGCTCGTCTTGTGTTTAGGCTACAGTCCAAGGCTTTGGAGAACCGTGAGCTCTATCGCTCGCTCGGCATCCCGGCTGCTAAATGCGAGAAACTACTCAATGATCTTGAGCTGGATGGTTCCATCCAGCGAGAGAACAATCGATGGCTTCTCACCAGCGAGCAGCGCGAGAAAGTCCCAGCCATCGAACTAGTTTCATAGGCTATGAACCAAATCGGGAACTTTACGATTCCAGACAAGCTCAAGAAACTCTCCGAGCCGAGTCTAGATGCTCTTCTAGAGTTTGCTACTTCGTGCTCTGAGGACCCCGATACCCGAACACTCGTGGTAACCGCAGCAGTCCTCAGCTTCTGGCAGCTAGCTGGGGAGAGGACCGCCGGGACATTCCCTTCCCTCGTTCTCATCAACGACTCAACGACCCTCCAAAGCCACGCCGTCGAAGCAGCAAAAAGACTTCTCACCCTACAAAGCGACAATACGCCACATGTGCAGAAAGAGGGCCCCTTTGCTTTCGGCGCTATCGAAGACGCCCCCGTACGAATGGCTACTGCTGTCAAAGACTACAATCACTCCTTAAAGCTAACCAAAGGTATTCCCGGCTCGAAGACCGCTACGCATTACCGTGGTGATTTCTACGCAGCCCAGAGGACTGGTTATGGCTATGGTCGCAGCCGTCCTTATGCCAGTTCTTGGGACGAACACTTCGGACTTATCAGCGACCAAGACAGCATCGTCACTTTGC
The DNA here is from genome assembly GCA_051251855.1 of Roseibacillus sp. Taxonomy (GTDB): domain Bacteria; phylum Verrucomicrobiota; class Verrucomicrobiia; order Verrucomicrobiales; family Akkermansiaceae; genus Roseibacillus. The sequence goes on along the minus strand of JBPOGI010000002.1, from coordinate 274,722 downwards.
GTCTCGAAACCGATGAGGACATCACCCTTCTCAAGCAAAATCTTCGGGACAAAAAAACTCTTCTCCCACCAGAAGGATTCGGCAGGCCGTTAGCAATGGTTCCTAAAAGGATAGCCTTGGCCGGATCGCTTTCAGTCGAGCAATGGGACTTTGTAACAACCTCTCACTTGCTAACACTGGGACTCCCAATCATACCCCTTCCTGACATCAGCAAAGGAACTCTCATAGATTCCAACTGGCCGCATCTCGAGAATCTAGCGACGATGTGGCCCCAGACACAAGTTTCACAGATAGGACCCATTTCCCGGTATTCGATAAAGAGCGAAAGCGATCGCCTCTACGAAAGACTTCGCCAGCGCCTCCATCTTCTTCCAGCTGACTACGAATTCGCCATCCTCACTCTCGTTCGTGAACTCTACTCGATGTGCTACAGCCTCGTCGGGCTGGCAGCCTCACAAAGCCCCAAAGAGTCGTTTCCAAAAATTGACGAGACGATCTACAAACTTTACGGCGAGACTCTACGCGGCATAACCCTCGGCGTTGAGTCTCTCACTTGGCATGGCTTAGGCCTGCCCGCAAGCCACCCACCGGAACTCATCTCTAAGACTGTGCAAATGCTTCGTGAGCAAGGTCCCCTTTCCCTCCGAGAGCTCCAACGCACAGCTCGTCTCCCTAGCTCCGCAGCCCGAGACGAGATTCTCGCTAGTCTGGTAGACGTTGGCGCAGTTCGTATTCAGGACAAGACTGCGACTGCCGCTCCATTCTCGGAATTCTCAGCTCGACTATATGGTCGGGTGTGACGACAGAAATCGTCACAACTATCAACGCATTTCTAATCAGCGACTTAGGATAGAAACACCAACTATATCCATCTCTTTGTCACAGCATTTCGAGCTCAAGACTCTCGGCAGCAGAATGAGCAGCCTGACAAACTTGACAACACTGACTGCGACAGACAATCAACTGACTAGCTCTTGAAAGTAGCCGACATATTTGGGGAACGGCAACAGATTCCGATTTCATCTCTACAAAATCGAATTTCAGGCTTTGAGATTTTAGGCTTCCTTGACTAGGGATGATTTCTATCTTCCTCGTCAGTGAAGAAGTTAGGAATCGGTCTATTAGCAATTCTTCTTCTCGTGGTTGCTGGCTCTATCGATGCTTCGCTCTTTCTTCTCACGTTCGTAGTTCTCATTGTAGGCGGGATCGTCTTCGAAATTCGTGGACGATATCAACGCCACCTGAGAAAACAAAAAGCTCGCAAAATCTATGACCGGAGTCGGAAGAAGCGTGAATCCAGAAAAACCCCTCCACAACTTCCACAACTTCCACAGCGAACAAGTCGACCTACTCCTCAGACCGAACGGACTGAAGACAACATCCCCTTGCAGTGGGTTCCTTTTGAACAATCAACCAGGATTCAAGGCTACAAAATCAACGGCGGATTTTATGCCGTCTCAAACAATTCAGTAGACTTCTACGAGCCATCGGCGATCACAGCCAACGACAAGGTCGCTTCTCCTGCTCCAGCCGACCAATTTAGTAGTTCTTACTATCCCTCATACGCTTACCTGACCCCGGCCGAAAAGGCGTCCTATTTGCTTTGGCTGAAAGAAGGTCTTGTCGACCCGCAACCTCTCCAGCGCAACCACGGGTACGTCTTTATCTACTTCTACGGTCTGGAGCGCCGGGCCCTTTACGAACAAGAGGATATCGCAGAAGTCATCAAGGTAGGAATGCATCTACTTGCGACCTATGGACCGGCCAAACCTAAGCGTTCTTTCGTCTCCTATTCTAGCGAGTTCCTGCACTTTCTCGGTACTCGTCTCACCCCTGAGAGCTATCGAAGCTTATGGCCAAGTCTGTTGCCACTTCATCCAGAGAAAGTAAGCGAGAACGTGCTTTCTTTTGTGACCGGGAACTTGGCCACTCTTGAAGAGCCTCTGACTTCTGAGTTGGCATACCTCATTGCACAACAGCATGACGACTCCCGACGGTCTGTAGTAATCTCCAGAACGGGTGAAAAGTTCCGCCAACTCTTTGAAGCAAAGTTCAACCAAGGCTATCCCGATGGACTTCCTCTCAAGGGGTCGAAACGTGAGAAAAAAATTCGCTACCAGACAGCCAACGCATCCCTCACACCCCGGATGATGAGTGGCTCCCTTCCGAGCGACGCTTTTCAAGCGACCATTCCCAACGTATTCGGAATTAAAAGTCAGTTCCGCAAACTCCCTCAAATTTGGAACGAATGCATCGACGAACTTTTCGGGTATTCGCGGACAGTTCAAAAGCTGAAACAGGCTCACTCCCCCAACGACGAAGAACGACTCGCAGCTTGGCTTCAGCTGCCAAGAGAGCTCAGAACACCTCAGGAGTGCCCTCTCTATTCATCCTTTCAGAGCCTCTTAGCAACTTCGCCAAGCGAGGATTTGTTCATAACTGTTCCTTGCGAAGCCATTTGTGTGATGCTCGGGATTCCAGAGCGCACGACTCTCACTGCGAAACAAACCGGCCTTCTGGCTGATTTCGTAGATTCCATGGGCTACGGTATTTCTCCCAACCCCTCCCTTCTTAACCTTTCTCTCCGTTGGCAGCAAATCGTTGCCCTTCACCCGAAGCCTCTGAACGAGAGCTATGACCACCAATCATTAGTTGGTCTGCTCAAACTCCTCTATCTCAACATCCTGATGGCTGCCGCAGACGGTGAGGTCTCAGAGGAGGAGCTTGATTTCTTCCACCAAGCCCGTGCTACGGTAGAGCTTTCAGAAAGTCAAAATATGGAACTCGATGCCACCAAGGCCGCCTTACTTGCCGACACAAAACTGGCACTCAAAAACCTCAATCGGCTTTCAAAGAGTATTCCTCCTGAAAACCGGCCGGGAGTTTTTCACTATCTTATCAAAGTCGCCGCTGCCGATGAAGTCATCACAAGTGACGAGCGAGCTCTACTACTGCGTATTCAGAAAGCTTTCGAGCTCCCGGAGAACACCTTGGAAGACGCCCTCGCCGACGACCTCGAGTTTCGTACTGTTCAAGTCCAGAAAGGTAAGAAGAAGAGCAAAGGTGAACCCATCCCTGCTCCGCCACAGAAGAAAGAAACCAAACCCGAGTTCACCTTGGACACTGCTCGGATTGAGGAGCTCACACAGGAGACGAAAGAAGTTGTTGCCGCCCTTTCTACCCTCTTTTCAGAAGAGGATGAATCCGCTGAAGAGGAACAATCTCAAGAAGGCTTGAAGGGCTCCCATCCACCTTCCCCAGAATGGATGGGTGACCTCAGCCCTTCACTAGCCCAACTTCTCACTGAACTTCTTGCCATTGAATCCCCTGCGTCCTCTGACCTCGATAGACTTGCCAAGAGCCATCACATCATGCCGAGTGCATTTTGCGACGAAATTAACGAATGGTCTGACGAAGCGCTCGGTGATTTCCTAGTCGAAAACAATTCTGACGGCTCTCTCACTATCTACCGTGACCTCATCCCAGACTCCTAACACCTCTCTATCACAATGAAAATCAAGCGCCGCGAAAAAGACGCCGTCCTTCAATCCCTGCAGGCCGGACTTGTGCCCCGTCAGGGCCTCCATCTCATCCAAGTTGGCCGCCAACTAGAAACCAATGCTCTTCTCACCGACATCGAACGTATCCGTGAAGGCGGTGCAGCCTTCCGGATTGTGGTCGGCCGTTTTGGCAGCGGTAAAAGCTTCTTCATCAATCTCGTTCGCACAGTTGTGCTGCAGCAAGACCTCGTGGTCGCGCAAGCTGACTTCTCGATGGACCGACGTCTCTATGCTTCCGGGGGTGAAGCCCGCGCTCTTTACAGTGAACTCACCCGAAACCTAGCCACTCGCTCCCGGCCCGATGGCGATGCTTTGCCTTCAATTTGCGAAAAATGGATCAGTGAGGTCCGACATGATGTTCTCAGCAAGGGAGGAAAAGAAGAGGACGTCGAAGGGCGTCTTATGGAAGATATTGGAGAATTTCAGAATCTCGTGGGAGGGTTCGAGTTTGCGGAAGTTCTTCGCCTCTACTACTTGGCATGGCAAGAGGGAGACGATACCAAGAAAGCTTGTTGTCTGCGCTGGCTCAGAGCCGAATACACTACCAAGACCGAAGCGCGCCAAGACTTGGGGGTGCGTCGAATCATTGATGACGACACCATTTACGAAAGCCTCAAACTACTCGCGCTCTTTTCCAAAAAAGCAGGCTATCAAGGCTTATTTGTGGCCTTGGATGAACTTGTTGTTCTTACCCACCGCCTCCCGAGCACGCGCTCCCGAACTGCCAACTTCGAAGCCATCCTCACCCTTCTCAACGATTGCATCCAAGGTCGTGCCGAACATCTTGGGTTTCTACTCGCGGGAACTGATGACAGCCTGACCGACAAGCGACGAGGACTGTATAGTTACGAAGCTCTCCGTTCGAGACTGGCTGAGAACCAGTTCGCAGCCGACGGCCTGGTTGACCTCTCCGGCCCGGTCATTCGACTTCAAGCCCTCACTCCGGAAGACCTCTTTGTCCTACTCCGAAATATCTCCATCGTTCACGCGGGCGGAGATTCAACCAAGGTAACCATTCCCGAGGACGGAATTTTCGCTGTCCTCAAGCAAGCCAATGAAACCTTGGGGGCGGAATTCTTCAAGACGCCGAGAGACATCATCCGCTCCTTTGTCGGCCTGCTGAACATCCTCGACCAGAATCGAGACCGAACTTGGCAAGACCTTCTCTCCGTCGAAAGCTCGAAAGTCTTCACCAAGCCCAGCGGTTGCTCTTCGGTAGAGGAGGAAATCGAGAACGAAACGGCTACAGAAGATCCCTCGGACGACCTTGCCGACTTCAAACTCTAAGAAACTTGAATTGATGGCGGATAGCTTCTCCAGATTGGCCCGCCCCATTCAGGAATTTCTGTGGGAACAGAAGTGGCCAAGCCTGCGTCCGATTCAAAGCAAGTCGATTGAACATTTCTCTGCGTCAACCGATGACCTTATCATCGCGGCGTCCACGGCCTCGGGGAAGACCGAGGCCGCTTTCCTCCCGCTGTTGTCGGACCTCTGTGAAAACCCGTCTGGCGGAATCTCCGCGCTTTGCGTCGCCCCCCTCAAGGCTCTCATCAATGATCAGTTTGAACGCATTTCAGGAATCGCAGCTCACGCAGATATTCAGGTGCATCGCTGGCATGGAGACGTGCTCGCGAGCGCAAAGGCAAAGCTGAGAAGCAAACCTTCAGGAGTTCTTCTGATCACTCCCGAGTCTCTGGAATCTTGTTTTATCAACTACGGGAACAAGCTTCCCCAGATGTTTGGCCTGACACGATACATCGTCATTGACGAGCTTCACGACTTCTTGGGTGACGTGCGAGGTACGCACCTTTCTTCGCTTCTTTCCCGGGTCATTGAGATTTCTACTGAACGCCCCCGCCATATCGGACTTTCAGCGACCCTTGCCTCCTTCGATTCGGCTCGTGCATTCCTCCATCCAGATTCGCCGGATAGAGTCTCGCTCATTCAGGATGAGGCAGGTTCCAACGAACTCAAAATTGGCCTTCGTGCATTTCCGAAACCAAACTCCAGAAAGCCTGAAAAACAGGAAGAGACACCAGCTTATAAAAAGCAGCCGGTGGATCTACTCGTCGACGAATTGAGCCGGGTCTTCAGACGCCACACCAATCTCATCTTCACCAATCAGCGGGCGTTGGCAGAACTTCTCACCGAGGGAATTTCAGCAAAGGCAAAAGCAGAACGCTGGCCCCAAAACCCCTTCGCTATTCACCACGGCTCCCTCTCCAAGGAAGTCCGAGAATCAGTAGAAGAAGAACTCAAAAAAGGGAAACCCCTCTCGGTCTTTTGCACGAGCACACTGGAGATGGGGATCGATATCGGCAGCGCCTATTCCGTGGGCCAACTCGGCCCCACCTTTTCAGTGGCTTCACTCGTGCAGCGAGTTGGTCGGTCTGGTCGTCAAGAAGGAGCCTCGTCCATCCTACGCATGTATTCGCTCGACGAACCTCCCACACAAGCCTCGCTTCCGGAGGACTTTCTCTTCCCACAGTTGCTGCAAAGCATCGCATTGATCGAGTTGATGCTCAAACGATGGCTCGAACCCACGCCAAACCCCAACCACCATCTCAGCGTATTTGTTCAACAAGTCCTCAGCATCTTGCGCCAAACCGGAGGGGCCGAAGTGACTCGAATTTTTCGGACGCTTTGCACCCGGGGTTGCTTCCGAACTATCAGCCAACCTGATTTTACTAGCATCCTTCGAGAACTGGGAAAACAGGAGGTCATTGAGCAAATGCCCGAAGGCCTTCTCATATTAACGCCGAAGGGGGAAGCCATCACGCATGACCGCGACTTCTACGCAGCATTTAAATCCTCGGAGGATTTCTCCATTCGTAATCAGGGAAAAAAAATAGGACTTCTCCCAGCGGACACGATTCCTCCTGAAGGTGAATTCCTGATTCTGAATGGTCGCAGGTGGCAGGTAGAGGTCATCGAGAGTTCCTCGCGAACGGTGGATGTCATTCCCGGCAAGGGAAAGAAACCACCCATTTTTCTCGGCGAGCCCGGAAGCGTTCACAGCAAGATTCGAGAAAAAATGCGGGAGGTTCTCCGGTCGGAGAATGGCTACCGTTACCTCCACAAGGATAGCCAAGAACAGTTGAGCAGAGCCCGTCACTATGCGGCAGGTAAGTTGAAAGGAAACGGCTCATTTGCTTCCGAGAAAAATGCCTGCATCGTCTTTCCATGGAGTAGCTCGGAAGTCATGAGAACCCTTGCTCTCTGTGCCAAGCTTGCCTCCATCCCCTGCGAGCAGCGAAAAATCAGCCTTCATTACAAGTGCACCAAAGATGAACTCGAAACCCATTTTCGAACAATCGCCGCCGGAGGGTTTTCATCAGCTGAGATTGCTGAGATATTGCCCAACCAACACTTGGAAAAATACGACACCTTCCTCCCTTCCGAGATTCTGTTGAGAGTTAACTGCAGCCGCGCTGTCCCCATGGCCGAAGCAACTGATTGTATCAGAAAAATACTGGGCGAAATGGTTGATTACGTCTGAAAAGTCCGTAGCCACAAGGCAACGAAAGGCTTCGATTTGAAAACCAATGATCCTTCAAGTCAACCACCTCCATTCGTCTCTATTGGAAGAGAGCGTTAAATCACAAGCTATCCACTTTCAATTTTGCCTATCCCTCGGAAAAACTGCTCCGATTTCAAAAAAGCTTTGAACATCTGGAATAAACAGGCTACTTTCTTACTCCTAAGAAAAATCCGTTGAAAGTCCTCACCGCCATCTTCCTAATCTGCAGCCTCTTCGTTTCTTCGATGAGCGCATCGGTGCAGACTTGTGGTCAGCCCGGTGAGCACTCTTTGATTCCCGAAAAGGATTGTTCTTCTTGTAGTCACCATCACGAATCCGAAGATAATGGCGACACATCACCTGAGGACAATTCATCCGGGGACGATTCTCAGATTCCTCACGACCATCACCACGGTTGTCAGGTGGTCATAAGCTTTGTTCTCCCTGACCTTCAGAATGCTCTTTTCTCTGAATTCCGTTCTCCGTCAAATTTTCAGTTTGTAAACCATCGTTTGCCTGACGGACAACCGCAGGAGTTAGACCGTCCTCCGCGAGGATAGTCTTCTCTAACGGACGCTGCTGCCCAGCTAACTCGGCTGTGTGCTTTCCCCTAATCGGGGTTTTGGAAGTTCTCACTTCCACTTTTCTCGCACCTTCTAGGCGTTCGTACCTTGGACTTTCCCTAACAAGCTACGGGTAGGTCGTGTCTTTATCCCTGCAATTTTTACCCATCCGCACCTCAGGCGGAGATCGCGTGCCTGCATGCAAACACTATGAATCCTTTCCAAAAACTATTTTTTACACCGCTATTCCTGATGCTGTGGCTTCCTGCTGCGGCATCAGACCGGTCCGGCCTCATTGTGGGGCTGGACACGATTCCTCGGCGGATCTCCGCAGATAACCCTTCCCTCGCAGCTGCGCGATGGAAAATCGCTGAAGCTGAAGCGCGACTTCGGGGCGCTGGGTTAAGGCAAAATCCAGAACTCGAATTTGGTTTCGACCAAGCTTCATCGTTGCAAGAAAGAGGTCTCGAAATTGGCATCTCGCAACGATTCCCGGTCACCGAAAAACTGGCTTTGGAAAAGAGAGTTTCGAGCACCTTGCTCCAGCAAGCCAAAGCAGAAATCCAAGAGGTCGAGCGCGTGCTTATCGTGGAAGCACGCACGCTCATCATCGAAATCATCACCTTGCGTCATCAACAGGCCCTACGAGCCCAACAAGCTGAAGTCGCCCAGTCGCTGGGAGGATTCATTGCGGACGCTGCCAGCCGGGGTGAACTCTCCTCCCTTGATGCCGCGCAGGCCAAGCTGGACGCCGCCAAACTGAAAGCGGAAATCCCCACCCTTCGCGCTGCCGAAATCTCGGCCACGGGCAAGGTGAAGCCACTACTCGGCATGGATCCTACCGACACTCTTCGCATCGCAGGACAGCAGCTGACAACCCCTGCTTTCCAAAAAGGACAAGTCAATCTCGCAAACCATCCCGCCTACCAAGCCTCCGTCTTCGCAGCTCAGGCAGCAGCAGAGAACATCGAGCTCCAAAAGGCTCGTCGCTATGACGATATCGAACTGGGAGTGGTCGCTGGTTACGAGCGGTTTGAGGATGCGCCGGAAGGTCTCCAAAACGAGGGAACGATTGGTTTTCGAGTCAGGCTCGCCCTTCCCTTCTGGCAAAAAAATGAAGCCGCAATCGAAGAGGCGCAGGCTCGAACCAACCGCAAGACCCTCGAAAGCCAGGCACTGGTCAAAGAGATCATCAACGAAGCGGAGGCCGCTTATCAAGAGATGACCACTTGGGCCGGTCTTTTACAAGAACTCGACCAAAGCCTCCTGGCCGAGGCCGGCAAATTAGCCCGCGACTCCGAAGAGGCCTACCGCAAAGGCTTGGGCGATTTACAAGCCACTCTGCGAGCCCGAGAGCAAAAACTCGACCTCTCTAACACCCGTATTGAAACTCTTAAACAATTTCACCTTGCCCGCGTGCGCTACGAAGCCGCTGCCGGACTCAACTAGTCAAAATCATGAAACCATTTTTACCTCTCTCCTCTTTTTTCAGCCTCTTTCTCCTCCAAGCTGAGGAGGCACCCGATAGCAGTCGGGTCACCAACACCATCATCCTCACCGAACAGGCCGTTCAAAACCTCGGTATCGAAACAGTCATAGTCGAAGAAGAAAACTTCGAGACTACTGTGTTTGCTATTGGCCGCTTGGAAGAAATCCCGTCTCGGCGATCGGTTCTCTCTTCTCGCATTCCCGGTCGAGTCGTTTCCATTGATGTCTATGAAGGGGACCAAGTCCAAGAAGGACAGGCTTTGGCCCAGATTGAAAGCCGCCAACCCGGCAACCCGCCCCCTACTATCTCACTCGTAGCACCGCGCTCCGGCCTTGTCGTGAGTTCCCATGCCCGGGTAGGACAACCGGTGGAGCCAGACAGCGAGCTTCTCGACATCACCGACCGAAGTATGATGTGGGCAGTTGCTCGTATCCCCGAGCAAGAAGCAGCCAAGCTCAGCATTGGAAGCGCTGCTAGACTCCGTATTCCGGCCGTTCCCGACTTCGAGGTCAAAGCCACTCTCACCCGCTACGGACTGGAAGCCGACCGCGACCTCGGCACCGTTTCCGGCATCTTCGAGATTCCCAATCCCAAAGGGCTTCTGCAACCTGGAATGCGCGTCGAATTCTCCCTCATCACCGAGCAACGGGAAGACGTTCTTTCTATCCCGCGAGATGCTATTCAAGGAAGCCCCACCGACCGGGTCGTATTTCTAAAGGACTTTGAGCTTGAAAACGCCTTCATCAAATCCTCGGTCGTGCTTGGGGAATGGAACCAGCACTCGGTTGAGGTCATCAGTGGCGTTTTCCCTGGAGACGAAGTGGTCACCAAAGGCTCCTACCCGCTCAGCTTCGCGGGAGGAGGTGGTGGCATATCGCTCAAGGAAGCTCTCGATGCCGCTCATGGCCACGAACACAACGAAGACGGCTCTATCATGACCGATGACCAGAAGTCCGCTCGCGCGAAAGCACAGGGTCTCACTCCCGAAGGACAGGGAGGTCTCGGCGGAGGCGCTTCCTCCAGCCCACTCGTTTTGGCTTGGGCTATCACAGCGACTGTCCTCTTCGTCATCACTGCACAACTTCTCTGGAACCAACGTCGAAAGGAGAAAAAGAACGATGCTTAATCACCTCATTCGCTTCTCGCTCGCACAGCGGGGACTCATTCTCATTTTGGCGGGGCTCTGCCTCTTCCTTGGCATTCGGAAGGCAACCCAACTCCCCGTTGATGTCTTACCCGACCTCACCAAACCCACAGTCACCATTCTCACCGAGTCTCCGGGCTTGGCTCCTGAGGAGGTTGAAACTTTAGTCACCCTCCCCTTGGAGAATTCCTTGATGGGAGTCAGTGGGGTCACGCGCTTACGCTCGGTTAATGACGTCGCGCTCTCCCTCATCTTCGTCGAATTCGATTGGGGCACCGACATCTATCAGGCCCGCCAGTTCGTTCAGGAACGGCTGACGGGAGTCTCGGAAAACTTACCCGAAGGCGTCACCCCCTACATGACCCCGGTCTCCTCACTGATGGGCGAAATCATGCTCGTTGGCATCATCGACCCGTCCGGAGAAGTCGAACCCCGCGAACTCCGCACCCTTGGTGACTGGACCATCGCCCGTCGTCTGCAATCCATCCCCGGAATTGCGGAGGTCTTGGGTATGGGAGGCGGAATCAAGCAGGTGCAAATCCTGCCTGATCCCGAGCAAATGGTAGCCCTTGGGGTGACCTTTGATGAAATCAGTGAAGCTGCCGCCAATTCGGTCAAGAACACCACCGGCGGATTCCTCACCGAAACCTCCCAAGAGATCATGGTACGCAACCTCGCCATGACCTCGGACCTGGAAGCGATTGGTGAGACCGTGGTCAGTTATAAGGACGACCGCATCATTCAGCTTCATGACGTCGCAGATATTCAATGGGGTATTGAACCCATGCGAGGCGACGCTGGCTTGGGAAGTCACCTTCTTACCGAAGAAGGCGATCAAGCCAAAGGCTACCCTGGAGTCATTCTCAGCGTCACCAAATCACCCGGCTTCGACACCTTGGCCTTGACTGAAAAGGTTGAGGAAGCTCTCGAAGACCTGCGCAAAACTCTCCCCGAAGGAGTAGAGTTACTACCCGTCTACCGTCAGTCAGACTTTATCGAACTCGCAGTGGGCAACTTGGAAGAAGCTCTGCGAGACGGGGCCATTATGGTTTCCGTGATTCTCTTTCTCTTCCTGCTCAACTTTCGCATCACCTTCATCACGTTGACCGCGATCCCGCTTTCACTCGGAATTGCGATCCTCGTATTTGACCTCTTTGATCTGGGCGTCAACTCCATGACCTTAGGTGGGCTCGCGGTCGCCATCGGCATGGTTGTCGATGATGCCATCGTCGATGTGGAGAATGTCTATCGACGCCTGCGGGAAAACGCCTCCGCCGGTTCTCCCCGCAACCGGCTGGAGGTCATTGCCACAGCATCAGCAGAAGTGCGTTCCTCGATTCTCTACGCCACCATCTTAATCATCCTCGTTTTCGTTCCCTTGCTGGGGCTTTCGGGAGTGGAAGGAAAGCTCTTCGCCCCTATCGCTATCGCGACCATCGTCAGCATGGCGGCCTCGTTCGTGGTGTCGCTGACCGTCATTCCGGTCCTGAGTTCCCTCCTCCTCAATCCCAAGCCAGGCAAAGTCCATAAGGACACTTGGCTTGTGAGAGGCTTGAAATGGTTGTTCACCAATACGTGGCTCAAACTAGCCGTGTCCCAACCCGCGCTTCTCCTTCTTCTCACTCTGGTTCTGCTCGCCTTCACTGGAATCACCTACAATAAAATGGGGTCGAACTTCCTGCCCGGATTTCGCGAACCCACTGCGATTGTTGCAACCACCATGTCGCCGGGAACCTCCCTCGCGACAACCACGAATTTAGCCCATACAGCCGAGGATCTTCTCTTAAAAATTCCCGGAGTAGAAACGGTTGGCTTCCGAGTGGGCCGAGCCGAGAGAGGTGATCATGTGGTCCCCGTTTCAACGGTCGAGTTCGATATCGAGTTCGATCCCGAAACAACTCGCGAACGTGATGAAATCTCAGCAGACATCAGCCAAACGATGGCCAGTATTCCCGGCAGCTTCAGTGTGGTGAGTGGGCCACTGGCAGACCGCATTGGTCACATGTTGAGCGGCGTCTCGGCCCAGGTGGCAGTAAAAATATTCGGTCCCGACCTCGATGAGATCGGAAAAATCGGAGCTCAAGTCGTCTCTGTTGCCCGTAGTATCCCAGGACTCGAAGAAGCACGCGCAGAACAGCAAGCTCCCGTTCCTCAGCTGCGTATCGAGATCGACCGAAAGCGAGCGGCCGCCTACGGGGTCTCGCCCGGAATCCTCAATGAACAACTTGCCGCCCTCTTGGGGGGCAAAGAGCTGACTGAGGTCTATGAGGGAGAGAGGGCTTATGATTTGGTTATCCGACTTCCACTTGAATGGCGTGAATCACCGGAGCGACTGCAATCACTCTATATCGACACCCTTCATGGCGACCGGATTCCACTCTCCTACGTAGCCGACATTCGACAAGCCAAAGGACCCAACAATATCCTCCGAGAAAACACCCAAAGACGCTACGTCGTCTCTATCAACCCCACCACTGACGACTTGGGAGGAGTTGTCGAGCAGCTCAAAGAAAAAGTGGACGCGGAAGTGACTCTGCCACCGGGTTACAGCATCTCGTTTGAAGGTGAGTATCAGGCCCAACAGGATGCCACTCGACGAATCGTCATCATGTCCGGCGTAGTTCTAGTAATCATTGTCTTTCTACTCTTCAGCTACTTCAAGAGCGTCAATCTGGTTCTCCTCGTTCTCGCCAACATCCCCATTTCGGTGATTGGAGGAGTCTTCCTGACTAGGGTGACCTTGGACAACGTCAGCATCGCGACGTTGGTGGGCTTCATCGCCATTTCCGGAATCGCCGCTCGCAACTCCATCATGATGATCTCCCACTACCTTCACCTGATGCGCCACGAGGGGCACGAATTCAATCGAGCCATGATAGTAAAAGGAGCTGAAGAGCGACTGGTTCCCGTCCTAATGACCGCCCTTTCCGCTGGCATCGCCCTCATTCCCCTCGTCATCGCAGCCGACGAACCCGGGAAGGAAATTTTGAATCCGGTCGCGATTGTCATCGTCGGAGGGTTGATCAGCTCAACCATCCTGGGCCTCGCGATCACTCCCTCATTTTTCTACGCTTTTTGCCGCAAATCGGCACTTCGCTCGGTGAGCAACAACTCACCAGCATCCCATTAAAAAAACAAACTAATGAAACCAACAGTAAAACAAAATAAAGGACTCCTCACCCTCGGGCTCGGAGTAGCGCTTGCATTCTCAGCTCCCTTCCTCGGGGCAGAAGAAGACGACCACAAAGGACATGACCACGCCGAAGAACACGCTGGTGATGACCACGAAGGACACGACCACGGTGATGCTAAGAAAGCAGGTCCGAACGGAGGACGCATCCTCACCGAAGTCGAACCGCACGCCGAGCTCTTCGTCACCGAAGATCGAAAAATCCAAATCACCTTCCTCGATAAAGAAGGAAAGAAAAGCGAACCTGCCGAACAAAAGGTGACTCTCATCGGTGGCGAGCGAAGCGCGCCAACCCGGATGAAATTCGAGCTAAAAGATGGCGTCCTCATTTCCGACAAAGCCCTCCCCGCCGGAGACAACATCCCCGTCATCATACAAGTGAAGGTCACCCCGGATGCCAAAACGGAGACCATCCGCTTCAACCTCAACCTCGAGGAATGTCCCACCTGTGACTACCTCGAATACGCCTGCATCTGCGACCACGGTGCCGAAGAGGGCGACGATCACGAAGGTCACGATCACTAAATCAATCCTGTAACCAGAGCAGCCAGCTTAGCATCGAAAAAATACTGAGCTGGCTCTCCTCCTCCCCTCCCCCTCCATGTCTCATTCTCACGATCACAGTCACGCCGAAGGCAACCTCAAGGTCGCCTTTTTTCTGAACCTGTCATTCACTATCATTGAGTTCGTTGGAGGCATTCTCACCAACAGCATAGCTATCCTGTCCGATGCTGTGCACGACTTGGGCGATACCGGTTCACTCGGACTCGCTTGGTATTTTGAAAGGCTCTCACACAAAAAGCCATCCTCCCAGCACACCTATGGCTACCGCCGCTTTCGACTCTTGGGAGGCCTGATCACTGGCTTCGTTCTCACAGTCGGTCTTTGCTTCATCCTCTTTAACTCTTTCAAACGCCTTGCTGATCCCGAACCAGTCAATGCCACCGGGATGATGGCGCTGGCCGTCCTTGGAATTCTCGTCAATGGAGCGGCTGTCTTACGCGTTAAGAAAGGTAGCTCCATCACCGAAAGAATCGTCAGCTGGCACCTTCTGGAAGATGTGCTCGGTTGGGTTGCGGTTCTCATGGGAGCCTTCGTAATGTCAATTTGGGACCTCCCCATCATTGACCCTCTTCTTTCCATTGGCATCTCCTCATTCATCATTTGGAACGTCTTCCGCAACCTCAAACAAGTGGCTCGGGTCTTCCTCCAAACCGTCCCCGAAACTTTCGACCTCGACGAATTCGAAAAAAAGGTCTCAACAATCCCGCACGTGGTCTCAACACATCATACCCATGTCTGGTCCCTCGACGGCGAACAGCACGTATTCTCGACTCACCTTGTTCTCGAAAAAGAATGCGACCAATATTCTGCCGTTAGGGCCAAAGAAGAACTTCGCGCTCTTCTCGATTCCCACATTTTCAAGCACATAACGATCGAAGTCGAACGCGAAGATGAAACCTGTAGTATTTGCAGCCCCCTTGGCACCTCTTCAAATTAAGAATATTCACCCTCAGCCAGACAGATTTGGACCACACTCTTGTGTTGGAACTCATTTAGTCTTGTATAAAGAACGGCTTTGAACTAACTTACTCCCATTCAATGAGTCTCATTCAGCAATTCACCTCAATCCTTTTGGCCATCCTGATGGCTAATCCGGGATGTTGCTGCACTCTTAAGAAGATCTTCAGTTCTTCTGAATCACAGCCAATTCACTCTTGCTGTTCGACCCCGACTCCTTCCGATGATTCGGAACCATCCGACTGCCCGAACTGCCCCTGTGAGAAAATGGTTGCCAGCCACGAGGTTGAGGCTCCTTTTTCATTCCACCACACGATTGAGCTCAATCTAGAGGCTCCAGACCCTGAGCATCTCGTTGTCCACTTCCCCAAAGAGCTTCCCCGTCAGAATTCTCCCCCCCATTTTTTTCCGCCTCCGCTGGACCGTTGTGCTCTCTTGAGCCGGTTCCTCATTTGATCGTTTCGCTTCGGGTCTGATCGCCGAACGCTTGGATAGTTTTCCCAAGCCAAGTTCGTGCTCATCTCTTTGACCCTTTTTCCAAGCCCAATTTCTCAGGCTTGAAACCTCGCTGCCCCTTTTTGGCAGCCCGACCCATACGCGCTTCTTCGATGTTCTGCGTGTGCCAGTTTTCCTTTTAGAACATCCCTACGATCAAAAATATAATTATGAAATTTCCTACTCTCATCATGAGCAGCTTAACCGCGCTCTCATTCGTCGTCCTCAGCTCTTGCGACAAAGCCGAACAGGCCAACACCTCGCCGGAAACAACTGGAACCACCTACGCGGACGACTATCCACTCGATGTCTGTGTTGTTTCAGGCAAAAAGCTGGGCTCGATGGGTGAGCCTTTTGTCTACAATCACGAAGGCACTGAAGTCCAGTTTTGCTGCGACGGTTGTCTTCCTGCCTTCAAAAAAGACCCTTCCAAGTATACCGCCAAATTGACGGCTGCTGAGGAAGCTGAGGGCAGTCCGTCCGGACAGTAGTCTGGCCTTTTGTAGTCCTTGCACGAGCGGCTTTTGGAGCCGCTCGTGCCCATCTTTTATTACGATGAATCGTCTTTGTATCGGCGGACTGGCCCTTGGGCTCGTGGTATCTTCGTGTTCCAATCTCACCGAGGAGTTTGGAAACTCCACCAAATCTCCTTCTAACGAGTTCGCCACGAATCGACTCCCTGACGCCCCCGCGCCGGTTGCTTACCGCCTCGCCGCGTCCGATGGCGTGGAAGAATTGGTAGCTCAGGCCAAGGCGAACCATCCCGCCATCAAAGCTCTGCGAGCGAAAGCGAATGCTCTCGACCAGGCGGCCCGGCAAGCTCGATTCTTACCCGATCCTTCCGCATCGGTGGGGGTCGGCGAACTCGCCGAGACTGCTGCCGGGCAGGTTCAAGCCGTGTTTGGGGTTCAGCAAAAGATCCCCTATCCAGGTAAACGGAACGCGCAGGCAAAAGTCTTCCTTGCGCAAGCCGAAGCAGTCCGCGCGGAGGCAGAATCGAAAGAGATCGCCATTGCGGAACTTGTCCGCAAGGCTTGGTGGCAATATTATCAATCGCAACAAACGACCGTCATTCTAGTCGAGAATCGCGGCCTGTTAGAAACGTTGCAGGAGTCCGTGCAGACGCGCATTGCGGTCAATCAAGCAAGCCAACAGGATTTTCTAAAACTCGAAAACGAGATCACTCGGATCGACCAGAGACTCGCCACCGCGCGGGGCCAGGCTATTGCTGCGCAAAGCTCACTGAACGCCCTTCTCTATCGCCCCAACGATTCCTCACTCCCGAATTCTTCTTTTTCCAATTTCAGAAGCTTTGGCCCGCCCTCTGTTCTGATTGCACAGGCCTCTAACAACCATCCCGAGGTCAAGGCTGCGCGAGCCCGCATTGCGGCTGCGGACAGCCGGGTCGAACTGGCTAGGCTCAGTAGTAAACCTGACTTCACCGCCGGGGCATCCTACTCTCCAGTCACCGAAGATGCCTTGGCGCCTTCCGCCAACGGCAGAGATCAAGTGATGGCCACCTTGGGAGTGACCCTCCCGCTTTGGGGCGGAAAGACCAAAGCCAATCGCGAGGAAGCCGCTGCCAACCTGACCGCAGAACAAGAAGCACTCGCTTCCACGCGCACTCAACTGCAACGGGAGATCGGAAGCGCTCACGCCCTCTTTACTTCCGAGCGAAAGGCACTTTCTCTCTTTTCCTCCAACCTCATTCCCGATGCTGAAAGCGTCTTTGAACTCACTCTGAATTCCTATCAGAGCGGAAAGGACAGCTTCCTCGCGGTCATCGACGCTTGGCGTCAGCTTCTCATGGATCGCCTCCAAGTCGTCGAAAGCCAAGCCCGCTTGGGACAAGCAGAGGCCAGCTTACTCAAGGCCGCCGGTCGCAACTGACAACCTTATCTACCTTAGAAATGAAACCAATCCTCAAGCGCAGTTTGCAGCTTCTTCGAAAGACCGGGAGCCTGCTCTTTCCCCTTATCATCCTAGCCGTTTTTCTGGCCGGCTGGTGGATCGGACGGCCGTCTTCCACAGACATGTCCTCATCAACGATGGCTAGTGGAGACCCCGATACCATCTGGACCTGCTCCATGCACCCCACCATTCGTCAGCCCAATCCAGGGCCCTGCCCCATCTGCCAAATGGACCTCATTCCGGTTTCGGCCTCGGGAGCGGGTGGCTTACGGGAGCTGAGTCTTAGCAATAGTGCAGTCGCCAACATGGGGCTCAGGGTTGCGCCAGTAGTTCGCCAGCCGCTTGAGAAGTCGCTCTCTCTTCTTGGCAAAGTGATGGCCGACGAAAGCTCACTGACTACCACAACAGCCCGCTTTGGAGGGCGACTGGACAAGCTCTATATCGATTACACTGGAGCCACGGTCTTGAAAGGACAGTCCATTGCCGAAGTCTATTCTCCCGATCTTCTCGTCGCGCAACAGGAACTCATCTCCGCAAAGCGGCGCTTAACGAGCACCCCCGGTCGCACCAGCGAAGCACTCTATCGTGGAGCCCGTGAGAAGCTTCGTCTCCTCGAACTCTCCCCCGAACAAATCGATGCTATCGAACAACAGTCTGGACCCCGCGATCGCATCGTAATGACCGCTCCCTTCGATGGGGTGGTGATGCACCTTGGCAAGCGCGAAGGCGATTACCTCAAAACCGGAGATGCCCTCTACACCTTGGCCGATCTCTCAGTAGTGTGGGTTCAGCTGGAAGCCTATGAGGACGACCTTGTCTGGCTGAAAGATAAGCAACGCGTGCAGCTCCAGAGCGCGTCGCTACCGGGCCAGACCTTCGAGGGCGAAATCTCCTTCATTGATCCCACCCTCGATATGACCCGGCGAGTGGTGCGCGTCCGAGTGGCCGTGCCCAACCCGCTCCGCGAACTCAAACCCGGAATGTTTATCACTGCTAGTGTCGAAGCGCAGGGTGCCGAAATGGCCGCCGATCCTCCCCTGCAAATCCCCGCTTCTGCTGTCCTCCGCACTGGCAAAAGAGCGGTCGTCTACCGGCGCATCCCTTCCGATGAGGGAGTTCGCTTCGAGGGCCGCGAGATCGTGCTCGGTCCCCGCGCCAATGATTTTTACGTAGTCTTGAGCGGGGTGGAAGAAGGCGATCTGGTGGCCACCCGGGGAGCCTTCAAGCTCGACTCCGAGCTACAGATTCAAGCCAAGCCAGCGATGATGTTAGATGGGCAATCCACTGGTGAGGGACCTGCCTTGCAAGCCCCCGTTACAGTCTCTGGGGCTTGGAAACCAGTGTTACGAAGTCTAGCCCGCGCCGAGGAAGCGCGAGATCGTCCCCGAGAGTTCGTGGAACACCTCGCCGGTGCCAAGATGATACTGGAGGATATCAATCCCGATATTTTAGACGACGCCTATGAGCCACTTTGGGACGAAGCCAAGATGAAGCTCGTCAATCTCCTCGTGCAGACCTCCACGCTCGCAAAGGAAAAATCAGTCGCTAGCGCCTGGCAATTACTTGTTCGCGAGCTTCCGATCAGCGCCGCCCAAGCAGGACTCCCCTGGCAACTTCCCTCTCTGCTCACTCTGCCGCAGAGCGAGATCAAGCAAATCAATCTTACGGTCGAAACGCTTTTGACGGTCTCTGATTCCCTCGCTCATGACAAGCCCGCACAAGCGCTCGCCAGCGCTCCCAAGCTAGCGGAAGACCTAAGAAAACTTGGACCGGACTTCGAAGCGGTCGCGGACGAAGTAGCGGCCGCGAAGGAAGAAGAAGCACTGCGTGAAGCGCTCAAGGGATCTATCACTCTGGTCACCGACCTCATACGCGAAGGAGCCAGCGACCAACTGGGCAGCCTCTATCTCGTTCACTGTCCCATGGCTTCTGACAATGAAGGAGCCGACTGGCTGTCGCGCGAACCCATCGTCGAGAACCCCTACCTAGGCTCCAGCATGTTCTCTTGCGGAGATGTCACCGAGACCCTCTCGCTCACCCTCGAAACCCTCAATGGCAGGGACCAGTAGATGAAAGCCTTTCTTAAATTTTGCCTCGAACAGAAGCTGGTGGTGCTTCTCCTCCTAACCTTTTTCATTGGTTGGGGAGTGCGCGTGGCTCCCTTCGATTGGGAGGTCTCTTGGATGCCACGCGATCCCGTCGCAGTCGATGCCATCCCGGACTTGGGCGAGAACCAACAAATCATCTTCACGGAATGGGCGGGCCGCTCGCCGCGAGATGTCGAAGACCAGATATCCTATCCCCTCACCGTCTCTCTTTTAGGAGTGCCCGGGGTTAAGGAAGTGCGCACTTATTCCTACTTTGGTTTTTCCTCCATTTATTTGATTTTTGAGGAAGGGGTAGAGTTCTATTGGTCGCGTTCGCGCATTATCGAGAAGCTCAATTCCCTCCCCGCCAATCTCCTTCCTGACGCTGTCTCCCCAAAGCTGGGACCCGATGCCACCGCGCTTGGACAGGTCTTTTGGTATACCTTGGAAGGACGTGACCAGAACGGCAACGCCAGCGGTGGCTGGGATCTCGACGAGCTACGGGCCATTCAGGACTTTACGGTCAAATACTCCTTGATGACCGCCGAGGGAGTCGCGGAGGTCGCTTCTGTGGGCGGTTACGTGCGCGAGTATCAGGTCGATATCGACCCCGACCTTCTGCGCGCTAACAACGTCACCCTCACCCAAGTGATGAACGCGGTGCGTAAATCCAATCGTGAAACAGGCGCACGAAACCTCGAGGTCAATGGCGTCGAATACCTCATTCGCGGTATTGGGTTCATCCGCGAAATCGAAGACCTGCGCCAGGCAGTGATCACCAGCCGTGACAATACCGCCATCGTAATCTCCGACGTGGCCGAGGTGCAACTGGGACCCGCGATGCGTCGTGGTGCCCTCGACAAGGATGGGGCCGAAGCCGTTGGCGGCGTGGTCATTGCCCGCTTTGGCGAAAACCCAATGGCGACCATCAAAAACACCAAGGAACAGATCGCAAAGCTCTCCTCTGGCTTGCCCCAACGCGTTCTCATCGATTGGGGTGAAACCACGCGCGACGAGGTCTTGGCCTTTGCCGAAAGCCATCAAATCAATGACCCCTTCGTGGGTGAGGCCCCCTCCACCGAAGTCAATCACCTCGCCTGGCTGCCATGGACCAAAACAAACCCGAGCACTCAATGGCCGGCTTGGCTCAATCACTCCCAGCTGACTATCGTGCCTTTTTATGATCGTTCGGGCTTAATTTCGGAGACCCTTGGCACCCTGGAAGAGGCGCTCTTTCAACAGGTCTTGATCACCATAATCGTGGTCGTGATCATGGTGATGCATTTACGCACCTCGGTTTTGATCAGCGCCATGCTACCACTCGCTGTTCTTGTCACATTCATCGCAATGAAGACCTTTGGTATCGACGCCAATGTGGTGGCCCTCGCCGGGATCGCAATCGCGATTGGAACGGTCGTCGATGTCGGCATTGTCCTCACCGAGAACGTCCTCAAGCACCTCGACGAGGCCGAACCAGGCGAGCGAACCTTGCCCGTGATTCTGCGTGGAACCCATGAGGTGGCAGGAGCGGTCCTCACTGCAGTGGCCACCACGGTAGTATCTTTCCTTCCTGTCTTTGCACTCACCGGCGAGGCCGGACGACTCTTTCGACCACTCGCTTTCACCAAGACCTTTGCAATCAGCGCCTCCGTGATTGTCGCTCTCACCATCATTCCTCCCTTGGCTCACCTTCTCTTTGGCAAAGTAAAAAAGGCTGCCCCCGGCAAGTGGAAGACTCGCGTTTTCCTGCCGCTCAATCTCATCGTCGCGGGGCTGGTGGGTTGGCTACTCGCTGGTGATTGGGCTCCCTTGGGCCTGGACCGCTCGCAAGGGGCCAATTTTATCCTCGTGGCCGCTCTCCTCGTCATTCTTTTGGGTGGCTTCAAATTGTTCGAGCTCATATACGCGCCTATACTGCGCTGGTGCCTGGCTCACAAGGCCACCTTCCTCACCCTGCCAGTGGGCCTTCTCATCCTGGCCCTAATGTCGTGGTTAGGTTTTGCGAAGGTGTTCTCCTTTGTTCCCAAGGTTCTTGGGAACGGAACTCAGGAGACCGCCCTGTGGCAGGACTTTAGCAAGACCTTTCCCGGACTCTCTTCCGAGTTCAGGCCTCGCCTGGATGAAGGCTCCTTTCTCTTCATGCCCACCATTAGTCCCCATGCCTCCATCGCCGAGGCCATGGAGGCCCTTACGGAATTGGATCAAGCGATCTCCACCGTGCCTGAGGTCTCTCTCGTAGTGGGAAAAATCGGGCGCGTGGAGTCCTCCCTTGACCCGGCACCGGTCTCGATGATCGAGACCGTGATCCACTAC
The DNA here is from genome assembly GCA_051251855.1 of Roseibacillus sp. GTDB lineage: Bacteria > Verrucomicrobiota > Verrucomicrobiia > Verrucomicrobiales > Akkermansiaceae > Roseibacillus. The sequence continues at coordinate 252,929 of JBPOGI010000002.1, read as the reverse complement.
TTACCCGAGTTCCGTAGCGACCCCGATGGCCACCCCATCCGCTACCAATACGACCGCGATCACCAGCACCACGTATACACCGAAGAAGGCGAACTGATTCCTGATAAAAAGGGCCGCCCCTTCCGCCAATGGCGTCCCCACATTAAGACCGCTCGTGATATCTGGAGTGAAATTGAAAAGGTGGCCAAGGTCACCGGCACCACTGGCGCACCCTTGCTACAACCGATTGAGACTCGCCTCGTGATGCTACAAACCGGAATGCGAGCGCCTATGGGGCTCAAGGTGCGCGCCCCTGACCTCCCAACTCTCGAGACCGCCACTCTCGCCTTGGAAAAACAGCTGAAGGAAAGCGCCATCCCCGGGCTCAGCCTCGCCACCATCAATGCCGACCGCATCATCGGAAAGCCCTATTTGGAAATCATTCCCGACCGCGAAGCCGCACAACGCTTTGGGCTCAATGTCGCGGATGTCGTGGACACGATGCAGGCGGCCATCGGCGGAATGGAAGTGACCACCACCATCGAAGGGCGCGAACGCTTCGCAGTCCGGGTGCGCTATCAGCGAGAGCAACGCAATTCCATTGAAGCCATCGAGCAAACTCTGCTCACCACCAGCGACGGCACCCAAATCCCACTCTCCCAAGTAGCCACCATCAACTACGTGCGGGGACCGCAAATGATTAAAAGCGAGAACACCTTTCTCACCTCCTATATCACCTTCGGCAATGACGAAGGCTTCACCGATGTCGATGTCGTCGAGAGTGCACAAGACTACCTCGCCAAGCAGCGCGAAACGGGCGCCCTCATCGTCCCTCCCGGAGTCACTTGGGAATTTGCGGGGTCCTACAAGCAGAAGCGCGAACTCGACAAAACACTCCTCTTAGTGGTGCCAATTTCCCTCTTCGCGATTTTCATCCTGCTTTATCTTCAGTTCAAATCCAGCGTCACGACCCTGATCATCTTCAGTGGAATTCTGGTCGCATGGTCGGGCGGATTCGTCCTGCTCTGGCTTTATAGTCAGCCTCACTTCCTGCAATTCGAGTTTATTGGCGTCGATTTCGCCGACCTTTTCAACGTTCACCCTATCGCTCTCTCGGCAGCAGTTTGGGTTGGATTCCTAGCCTTGTTCGGAATCGCCACCGACGACGGAGTCGTAATCGCTACCTACCTCAAGCAACTCTTTAACGAGACCACCCCAAGCTCACGCGCAGAAATCCGAGACCTGGTCGTGACCGCCGGTCTGCGCCGGGTGCGGCCCTGCCTGATGACCACCGCCACAACGCTCCTAGCCCTCCTCCCCGTCCTCACCTCCACCGGCCGAGGAAGCGACATCATGGGTCCCATGGCAGTGCCCATCGTAGGAGGCATGGCCATCGAGCTCCTCACCATGTTCGTCGTTCCCACCCTCTACTGCCTCCACCAAGAGCTAAAACACAAGTTCCACCCACAACCTTGAATTCCCCTCATGACAACTCAATCACCCTCCTCTTTCCCAATACCCACACCATAACATAACATGAAAGCATACAAAACGACCGCTGATCTCCCCCTCGGACGAAGAATCAAGGCTGGTCTCGGCAGGCTCATTGCCTCCGCCAATCCAGCCCTAGCGGCCAAGGTGCGCGCGAAACCGTTTACGAGGCCACTCAAGCATCACGAACGTCTTCTTCGCAATGCTCGGCAACATCAGGCGATTGAGGAAAAAGACCACGAGACCCTTCATCAATTTCTCATCGACTATTGGTCCTCCCCCTTCTCACAGGAATTCTTCGTTCTTTTTGAAAACCGCTTTGAAGAACTTTTCCTCAAGTATCACACCGACATTGTGGGAGAACTCTCGCGAAGGGCGGTCCCGAGCAGTGACGACCACCCGATTCATCTTCTTGAGCTAGGTTGCGGCGACGGAAAAGTTCTCAACTATTTGGCAGACTCACTACCAAACGTGGCCCACTTCGCAGGCCTCGACTTGAGCGAGGAAGAGATTGCCAACTGCAAAAAGCGTTTCCCTGACAAGCCACAACTCGCTTTTGATTCCTGCGACGTCTTTGATTGGGTCAAATCCTTTCAAGGCAAAGACCTCATCCTCTACACGAATGGTGGCGTTTTAGAATACTTCACCCGCGCCCAACTGATTTCTCTCTTTCGACTTGTTCGTGAAAAATCACAGTCATCGTGGATCGTATTGACCGAGACCCTTGCCACCGACCACCACTTGGATTCAGAGGAAGCCACCTTCCCCTATGGACGAGAGTTAGCCTTTTCCCATAATTACCGCGCCATCCTGAGCGAGTGTGGCTACTCTGTGGAGTGGGACAATGACCGTTACACGAAAGAGGGCGAAGAAAATCACCCCACCCGTTGGCTCCAGCTCCTTGCCGCAAGTAGCCCCAGAATCTAGTAACTCTGCTGCCGAGCCAGCGTAGACGACGACAAAACTGCAAACATGAACTCCAACAAGAACAGAAAGATGAAAACGACCTTAGCTCAGAACTTCAGATACATCCTACCCCTCATATTCATCCAATTTGTGACCCTCCTTCATGCAAAAGAAAGGATTTACGATCTAACCATTGCCGAGCAACGGGTCAATATCACAGGAAAGTCTCGCCCAGCCATGACAATTAACGGCGGAATCCCCGGCCCCGTTCTGCGCTTCACCGAGGGTGACACTGCAGTCATGAACGTCACGAATACCATGGATGTGCCAACCTCGATTCACTGGCACGGACTACTGGTTCCACCTCAGTTTGATGGCGTTCCCCACGTCTCTTTTCCGCCGATTAAGCCGGGAACCACTTTCACCTATCGTTTCCCGATCCGACAAGCCGGAACCTATTGGTATCACTCTCATACGAAACTCCAGGAGCAGTTGGGAGTCTACGGGTCCATCGTCATTCAGCCAAAGAAGAAGCGCCACGCAATTTCCTCTGAGCATGTTGTCTTACTGTCTGATTGGACCGACATGAACCCGGACAAAGTGATGCGCCTTCTTAGGCGTGGTTCCGAGGCCATGGGTGTGCAGAAAAAGACGGCCCAGAGCCTTCTCGGTGCCATCAAGACCGATAAGGTGGGGGAATACTGGAAGCGTGAAGCTATGCGAATGCCCGCAATGGACATTGCTGATGTGGCCTATGATGCTTTTCTCATCAACGGCACTTCCTCCAGCGCGATGACTGCGAAGCCCGGCGACACCGTTAAGTTGCGCATTATTGACGGATCAGCGACGACCTATTTTCACCTCCAATACTCAGGCGGGCCGCTGAAAATCGTTGCTGCTGATGGCCAAGATGTAGAACCCGTGGACCTTCAGACTCCCCTACTGATAGGAGTTGCCGAGACTTATGATGTGATCGTCAAGGTCCCAGCCAGTGGAAGCTATGAGTTTCGCGCCACTGCAATGGACGGCTCAGGCTCGGCTTCATTGTGGATTGGCCAAGGCGAACGCCAGCCCGTGACCGATATGCCGCAACCTTTCGTTTACGATACGATGGATATGTTTAAATGGAAAAACTTATTCGCTCTCACTCCCGAAGGTACGATGGGAATGCCTAACCGAAAGGTGAAAGAAGGCGCTTTCGACAAACCTGGCATGAACATGGGAGGAATGAACATGGGAGGAATGAACATGGGAGGAATGAACATGGGAGGAATGAGTGATGGCGGTATGGGCCATAATAGCATGGCCATGCAAGACACTGGCCTCGTGAAGAATCCACCGGCCTGGTATGATTTTCTCCTGCGCGAGGACGCTGCCCGATTTCCGGTTCTCTCTACCGGCAGCCCTATGTCCAAGGACCGGCCCTTCCCGCCTTACAAAATGCTTCGCTCAGTCAGGGACACCTCCTTCAACTCTGACCGACCCGTGCGTGAACTGCGCCTGACTCTGGATGGTGATATGAATCGCTATGTCTGGATGCTAAACAACGAAGTCTTACAACCTGAGAACGACATTAAAATCAACGAAGGCGAAGTGGTACGCTTCATCTTTATAAACCGAACAATGATGCACCATCCAATGCATCTACACGGACATTTTTTCCGAGTTCTTAACGGACAAGGCAACCGATCACCTCTCAAGCACACCGTAAATGTAGCCCCGATGACGACCACTATTATCGAGTTCGATGCCAATGAGGTCGGAGATTGGTTCTTCCACTGCCACCTCCTCTATCACATGAAGGGCGGAATGGCTCGAGTGGTCCGCTATAATAACTTCACTGCTGATCCTGCGACTGAAGCCATCTCTAATCATCTCTATGACCAGCACTGGTATCCCTTCATTATGACCGATGCGCTCTCCAATTTAAGTCAGGGTTCAGTAAGATACGAAAATCTCAGAAACACCTTCAATTTTTCATGGCAGGCTGGCTGGAACGAAATTCCTGATGATATCGATGTCGAATGGGAAGCCGACCTAACATACAACCGCTACATCAATCGCTTTACGACCGTTTTTGTCGGTGTCTATGGCGAAGGTTCTTTCGGTGGCGCCAGCGATTTCAATCTAGAATCGGAGCGCATCATTGCAGGAGTTCGCTATGCTCTTCCTCTTAACTTCTTTTCCTCCACTTGGGTGGACGACAGCGGAGAAGCCCGCATCACCTTGGAGCGTGAATTGATGCTCACCTCCCGCTTGGGACTCTTCGGCGAAGCTGAATACGATACCCGCGACTACTGGTCCGGCCAAGTGGGTGCGAGCTACCTCATCAACGAGAATTTCTCCGCTACCGGCCTTTGGGATAGTGACTACGGCTGGGGAGGTGGCATCACAATTAGTTTCTAATCTCACTTCCGAAGAACGCCCCTCTTTTCCCTTAAAACAAACCACTATGAACCACGAAAAGCATTGCTGCTCATCGAAAGATCCCAAAAATCTCGACCGCAACAACAAAACGAGTGCCCAAGCGGGTCAGTGGACCTGCCCCATGGACCCCGAGGTCGTAACCAACGAACCCGGTGATTGCCCAAAGTGCGGCATGGCCTTGGAGCAAGTCCCCGTCCCTCCCGGCACCACGATTTACACCTGCCCGATGCACCCAGAGGTGAGGCAGGATGGCCCCGGTGATTGTCCGAAATGCGGCATGGCTCTGGAAGCTCTTTCGCCGACTTCCAGCGACCCTCATGCGGAGCAGGAGATCCGCGATCTCGCGCGCAAGTTCTGGATCGGACTTGCGCTCACCATACCCGTCTTCTTGTTAGCGATGGGAGCAATGATTCCATCCCTCAATCTTGAGCAGCTTATTCCCAAATCAGTTTCCAAGTGGGTCGAACTTATCCTCACGACGCCGGTAGTTTTTTGGTGTGGCGGAATGTTCTTTCAACGCGGGTGGCGCTCGATTCGAAACCGCAGCCTTAACATGTTTACTCTCGTCATGCTGGGAGTGGGTGCGGCCTACATCTTTAGTTTTGTTGCAGTACTTTTACCAGGAATCTTCCCCGATTCCTTTCGGAAGAATGGGGAGGTCGGCCTTTACTTCGAGGCCGCCGCCGTGATTACCGTCCTCGTTTTACTGGGTCAATATCTCGAAGCGCGTGCTCGGTCCCGAACCGGCGAAGCGATTGGAGCTTTACTCAATCTCTCCGCAAAGACAGCTCATCGTGTCGTAAACGGCCAGGAGGAAGAAGTGCCCGTGGAAGACCTTCACATCGGCGATCTCCTGCGAGTCCGCCCCGGTGAAAAGGTTCCCATCGACGGCACTATCACCGAGGGAAAAAGCACTATCGACGAAGCCATGATCACTGGCGAACCCGTGCCCGTTGAAAAAAGAATCGACGAAGACGTGATCGGCGGCACCGTCAATCAAACCGGCTCCTTTCTCATGCGAGCGGAGAAAGTGGGCAGCGACACTCTTCTTTCTCAAATCGTTCACATGGTCGCCAACGCTCAAAGGAGCCGCGCACCCATCCAGAAACTCGCCGACACCGTTGCCGGTTACTTCGTCCCGGTCGTTCTCATCATTGCCCTTCTCACATTTGTAATTTGGGCCGTATGGGGGCCAGCTCCTGCGATGGCCTACGCCATCGTCAATGCAGTCGCCGTCCTCATCATCGCCTGTCCCTGCGCACTCGGACTAGCGACCCCTATGTCAATCATGGTTGGCATTGGGCGAGCAGCGAGCTCGGGCATCCTTATCAAAAACGCCGAAGCCATCGAGACCGCTGAGAAGATAACCGTTCTTATCACCGACAAAACCGGTACCCTCACCGCCGGGAAACCCCACGTCACTTCCCTTGCCACTCAGGAAGGGACCACCGAGAAGAATCTTCTATCGTTTGCGGCAGCCCTCGAAACCCGTTCCGAGCATCCCCTCGCTCGCGCCATCGTTGACGAAGCCAAATCCCGCCATGCCGAGATTGGTGAGCCTTCAGAATTCGCTTCCACGACTGGAGGAGGAGTCTCCGGCAAGGTCTCAGAAATTCAAATTCACGTCGGACAGGAAAGCTTTGTGCGCTCTCAAGACGTCTCCTTCCCTGAAGACCTTTTGACCAAAGCGGCCCAGTTCCAGAGCGAAGCACAAACTGTCGTTTGGGTTGCACGAGAAAAGGAAGCCATCGGCCTCCTCGGTATCTCCGACCCAATTAAAAAGAGCACACCCGCTGCAATCAAGAGGCTGCACGAAGCAGGCATCAAAGTGCTCATGGCCACCGGCGACAACGAGACCACAGCCCAAGCAGTCGCCGAGAAGCTGGGTATCGACGAAGTCCATGCCGGACTCTCTCCACAAGATAAAATTGAACTGGTTCAACGCCTCAAAGCCGAAGGCGAGGTGGTCGCGATGGCAGGCGACGGTATCAATGACGCCCCGGCACTTGCCGAAGCTCAGGTCGGGATCGCGATGGGCACTGGCACCGACGTCGCCATCGAAAGCGCCTCCATCACCCTCGTCAAGGGCGACCTCGACGGTATCGTCAAAGCGATCTCCATCAGTCGCTCGGTGATGAAGAACATCCGGCAAAATCTTTTCTTCGCCTTCATCTACAACACCCTCGGAATCCCCATCGCAGCCGGCATCCTCTTCCCATTTACCGGCATCCTCCTCAGCCCCATGATCGCAGGAGCCGCCATGAGCATCAGTTCTGTATCGGTAATCCTAAATGCGTTGCGGCTTCGAAGTCTGAAAATGTAGCCACGATCTATGCAGCAAACCTTCGCCATCTTCGCGGAACAGGCCTTTCCGAAAGTCACTTCTACCGTATTCCCAGAGCAAATACTGAGATGTTCCTTCAAAAGAACCACTATTCCCCACATCTTGGCTGGAGCAACAACCATTGACTCACGCTATCCTCAAAGCGGTTGCAGTCTCAATCATCGCCTGTTCCTGCTTACCTGGCCGACCAGCACCAGCGGCGATATAGTCGGTATGCGAGCATAAGACCTAACTACCAGGCGTTATAGCCCCCGTGACAAATACCACCTTGGTTACAGCGTATCGAGATGCTGCAAAAGCTCCTCAACCCGGTCGCAGACTTTCGTTTTAAAGGTTCGCTCAAGACGGTGCGGAGGTTGCTGGATTGCATGACCCATAGCGCGATCACAGGTATACACGTCGCAGTATGGAAGAGCGAATGCAGCGTGTTCCATGTCGGGAATATCAGTAGGACGGACAACCTTCCGTTTGTCGGATGCAAAGTAGGTCGAGAGGGTTGCTAGAATGTGGAGATTTGGCAGCACGTTTGGGTTTGGTTTTGGCTGACTTTGATTCTCAGCCTTAGCGGCATACTCCTGGCAAGCCTGCTTCTCAGCCTCCCATATTTCCTGAACAACACGCTTGAAGGTTTTGAAATAATGACTGTGCCAGACAAATCCAGCCTCCTGATGTCTGATTGCCTCCTTTCCCATATTGTTGCTACGAACCTGACCAAAGTCTACATTGGTTGCTGCTGCATAGGCCTCATTGTCTGGCAAAGGGAACTGCTCATGTTGAAGAGCTTCTAGAAACTCTACGAGGTTGCGCTCATACCACATGTAGTCGATGTAATTTTTCTGCACGTAATCATTGTCCTCATCCGACATATCCTCATTTATCGGCAGCTGCTCTCCAAACAGAAACCCAACTTTCGTCCAAATCCACTCAGTCCATGCATCCTTTACTTCGGGTTTAATTGACCTGTAAATCTGTCGTCTAATTTCAACTTCGATGAGTTCGTCAGGTGCCCGCAAACAAACCCCAGCGGAAAGAGCATCCATCAATTTGGCAGTTGCCATCCGAGTGACCGTGTCGCTCTGCCTCATCAACTCCTCAAACAAGCTATGACTTAACGGGCAGATAATTCGACCGGATTCGACCAAAGACTGCAGTTGCTCGAAAAGCGAAAGGAATCGCGTTTCGCCTTTGCCAAGCACTGCATCACGCATCTTAGTCCAATAAAAAGTGTCGAGGTAGACAACCTCCCGGTTTCTGAGAAAGTCTCTCAGCTGACAATGAAGTAAATGTAGGTAAGAAGAGCCGGTCATTTCCGCATTGGACTCATGAAATTTTCGTCTTTTTTCGGAGCGTTCCTGAAAACCCTCAGTGGCCCAGAGGAAAGGAAAGGTTTCGTGGCTTCTTCCCTTGCCTAGCTCCACTGCGGCCTCTTTGTATTCGCTCTCAGCCTGAACGACCCCCGGGGTGAGTATCTGTCCTTCTTTCCTCTCCTGCCACCATGAGAGAAAAGAAACCTGACCTTCCGATCCTGCGGATGTTTCGACCCACGAACGTGCAACGAGACCCACTTCATCTTCGCGATGACATTGGGCCAGTAACCAATCTTCGAGGGTGATAATTGGGGACTCCATTTCGGGCTACGATTAAGAGGGTTCGAAGAGCTCCTTCTCTGATTTAGACATGCTTCCAGTCACCTTTCTAAGCAACAATGTTTGAACTTCTTACCACTGCTGCAAGGGCATTTAGTGTTTCTACCAATTTTCCCTGACTGTTCTGTTGTCTGACGGATTCTTCTCATTCGAAGCTTCTCAGCCTCTGCTTCGTAAATTGGCAGTTCTTGTTCGGGAATGTCCTCCAAGGCAATACCGCTCCATTCGATCCGAGTGATTTCGTTCTTCTGATTGAAGAAAACTTCAAGGATTTTTCGATCCTTCTCATTATGGGCTAGCAACTCTGCTTTCGCGTGTCGTGCCAAGAACTTGCGATCTGGGGCAAAAACATGTGGTTGCCAACACCCAATAGTTAGCCTGACTTCTCCCGACATTGCAGGAATCTGAATTCTCTTCCGACTACTTTGCGACCGCAATGCGGAGACTATACCATCCGCAATGCCTTCTCGTCCTTCATAACTACAATCGAGAAGGAAGCTAGAGAGTTCGACCATCGTTTCGGCACCTTGTTCAACACAGAAATTCAAAATCTTCTGAATTTCATCTGGTATGGCTTGGGCGAACGGTGAAGGAAAATCAGGATTGAACAAACGTTCGTGGAAGAACTCATCAATCGGTTTCCGGTAGCCTGAGAACGTTAAATGAGTAGCAAGACTTTGCTTCAACTCTGACGCGTGCATCGAATAGTCGTTCACCGCGAAATATAATCCGACGTGATCAAACTCATCATCTAGGCGAAGCTCCTTGCTTTTAGCGGCCTTCATGCGCTGCTCCAAGAAGTGAAGGAAGACGAGAGGACTCGTAAATATCTCGGAGATGCCTCGCAAGTCATCCAACGAAACGGCCCAGGTTGGTATTGGACCAATTTCAACTCCTAGAGCTGAGTCGAGGTGCTCAATTTTTGCTGCGATCTCGGTAAAGGGGTCAATAGTAACGACGCAGACAGTAATTTTTCGAAACTGAGCAGCCGAGAGCTTCCCAATTTCTTTTCTCGAAGAATCAAACAGAGAGACTTCAGGGAAGCTATGGAGGTAGTCAACGAAGCGCCTTCCCTGTCTAGCCGGGGCCTCGACCAGGCCTTTGATAGACGAAACAAAGGCGTCAAAATTCTCCATGGGAGAGCTTTGGGAAAACGCACCCGCCTTCACTTCTATGACGAACAAGTGATCGCCGAACACCACCAATCCATCGGTCTCACACCACTCTTTTTTGGGATGTTTTTTGTTCGGGAACCACTTGTAGTAGACATCCCGATACTGAGTGTTCCTAGGTAGAATATGGTCAAAGTATCTAAGAGGAAGACTTTCTGAATTGTCCTTTTGAACTTCCCTCCACTCCTGTCGAAGCGCAGACTTTTGCGCAAGGACTACTCTGTGAATAACACGGTAAAAGTTGTCGAAAAGACCGTAGAGACAAAAGCAGTAAAATCGGCCACCAATTTGTAGGAAAGGTCGCTTAGTAAGCGGCGGTGTCCTAACTGGCCACCCAGGAAACTTCCCTGCCGAGAAAAACTCGGTCTCCTGTCCTTCTCTCCAAGACAGAAGTTCAAGCAAGGAGGGAGGCAGGTCGGTGATCTGCTGCAAATCGAACAAGCCGGGTCCGAAGATTTCCTCTCGCAACTTAAGAGCGCGCTGCTCCAGTCCGAGTTCCGATATGATAGTGTGAATCTGCTTTGAAAGCACTTCTTCGGAAAGACTGCCCTGTTCGGTATTCTGGTTGCGATTCTTCCACTCAGCGGTCGCTTGGTCATAGATTTGATGCATTTCCTCAAGTGCCAGCATGATACCTCGGGTAAGACTTGCATGAACTTTGGCTATTTCCTCAATGAGGAGTTCTGCGCTAATGCCTAATGCCGCCTCAATTTGTGAGGAGTGACAAAGAAGAAGGTCTTCGAGGTGTTGCTTCTCATGAACCGAATGGCGTTCTCCCCTCACATTGATCCAGTGCCCCAAAGCCTGATAGCGAAACCGAGCGAACTCTTCGTTTTCCTCCTCCTCGCGGATCAGTGCCCCTTCACACATTAAAAATTGCCTGTTGATTTTATCGTAGAGTTCCGTGAACCCCTCGCTGATGGCAATCCAATCATCCTCCGAAACTTTCTCGGGCACAACTGGCACTCGTTCCGAGGAGGCCACAATGTTGTGGATAAATTCAAGTAAATGCAAAGAAACGACAGAGTTGTGGTCTGCGAGCGTTTCCGACGTTAGCTCCATGTGCAAGGAGCCCATCTGCCAATAGGCCCGCATCAGCAACTCAAGAGGATCGTTGCGGTGTATAATCGCAGCTACTCTTTCGATTTGAACAGTAATCTCTTGCTCAATTAAGGGGGCACGTTCCCGAAGCTTCTTGATGAAGTCTGCGTATCCCTCTTCACTCCAATTCGTTCGCATACGGACAAATCGGCCAAACCGCGATACTTCCATCGGTCCGTAGCTAAAGTGTTCATCAGGCTCAATCTTCTTTCTCTTCATTGCTTTGTATTTGCTCTCTTGGCGCTTGTAGGGGACCAAATTACGCAAGCCTTCGTACGAACTTTGGGAAAGAGACTTGCACTATTGCTCTCCTCCCCGTCAATCGCTGTGGACGTTCTTTCGATGAGGACTGCCCGTTCTTACCCCTTGAACTCCCAATCTCACAGGTCTAAAAGCATTTCTAAGATTAGAATAGAAATGAGCGAACCCAATAAAATTGAAGCGGTCTCTATTTCTGCCGATGACTTCTTTTCCTATCCTTGGCAGGACGAACTCTCAAAAGATCCAAGGAGGAAATGTAAAGATTACTACGAGGTATTCGTGCCGCTACTGAAACAAGCGTTCGAGAAAAACGACACCGTCGGTGTAGCCGCTCTCAGGTTGCTGAACGAAATCTCGCTCCTACTAACGAACTATGACTTTGAGGATGAACCATACCTACCAATTCACCTGAGCTTTTCTGGCGGGAAAAGAACCAACCTCTCATTTTCACATGAAGACATTGACGAACACAGTCTGACAGCTCTACATGAAGCCTACTCGGAGATTAGTGACCCGGAATTACGGGCAAGAATTGCTGATATCTTATGGCTTAGAAAAAGGGACTTTAGAGCGGTTAAGAACGCAGTTCCAGCGTTTGTAGAGGCCGCTAAAAACTTAGAAGCCACGAAAGACTATTCCCATGCTACTCAGCGCTTGCGCAGAGCTGTTGACTTATCCAGCAGGAAAGGCTTCGAGGAAGAAAAGTCAGTAGTTCATAAGCACATTACAAGTTCGATTGAGTCATATAAGACAAAACCGAACAGCGAGGATTATACAGCTTCCTTGTTAGAGGTCGTCCTTAAGATTGAAACCGAAAGGGTTCAGGAATATGCGGACTTAGCAAAACAAATTGCTGTGCAGAATGAGGCACGTGAAAAATACGCAAGTGCTCATCGTTATTGGATCATCTGCGCCTCCTACTCTCAAAGATCCAAAGATGAGCTCGCAACAAAAGAGGCGCTAATTATGGCTGCGGAAACCTTCCACCAGAGAGCTGAAGCAGAATACGCAAAGGGTGAAGAAAGATTCCCTGCAGCAGAAGGATATTACCAGCAAGCACTGGGGGCCCTCAAAAGAGCTGGCGCTTCAAAAGAGCGTGTCGACGAGGCTCTTGCGACTTTTCGAAAGGTTCAGAAACAAGTTTTCGAAGGGGCTCACAGTAACACCGATTTCTCATTCTCTCCCCTCGACGACCCTGCTTTCAGAAAGGGTGCTGAAAAGGCGGAGCGAGTGGTTAGACAACATCTGGAAGGAAGTTCATTTCATGAAGCGATCTACAAGCTCGCTCAGATCGCAGATATCCCATCTATGGGCGAGCTTGCGAATCTGCAAAGCGGGTCCTCCTTGATGGACTCCATGGTTGTAGAACAGAAAGACTACGAGGGAAAAACGACAGATACCATTGCATCCGCTGATTACACTCAAGAAGAACCAGCACAGAGGGTCCGAAAGAAAGCGTTGGAGTTCTTCAGGCTCTTTCAACTCCCTTTTGAGGTTTGTTCCCTTATAGAACCAGCTCGTCTTCAAATCCTAGCAGACCACCCCCTTTCGTGTCGTTCCTTAGGATTCCTCGTAGCGAATAACCCTTTTGTAATGCCAGGACATGAGACAACTCTTTTACGAGGTATTTATGCTGGCTTACACGGAGATTGGTTGGTTGCCTCGCATCTCATTATTCCTCAGCTAGAGGCAAATATCCGCTACGTTCTGAAAGACCATGTTGAGACTTCCAAATATGACGAGAAGGGAGGGCAGAAGGACCGAGATATCAACGACCTTCTGTGGGAGCCGAAACTTGAAGAGATGTTTGGAGAAGAGGCGGTCTTTCTCCTGAGAGGATTACTCATTGAGCGATTTGGAGGCAACCTCAGAAATGAACTCGCACACGGCCTCATTTCTCATGAGGAATTTTTTCTTCGTCCAGAGATCGTCTACCTCTGGTGGTTGACTTTGAGGATTTGCGTTTTTAGTAGCGAGGGCAGGCATAAATTACAATAGTAGCTTTAAAAACGAGTGGAACTGTAAAACCTATTTGAGCAATACGAGCTGCCCTGCTCGATGCTTCTCATGCTGCGCTCTCGCCGTTTTAATCAGTGATGGATTTCACCTATCGATTTATACTCGTCACCCCAAACGTCGACGGGCCCGGCCCCTCCCTTTTTATGGGTCACACTGCACAGTCTATTTTTCTGCGACCTGCACTGCACATTCTTCTGAAGCTTCCCCCAAGCCTTCACGCTCGTAATTTAACTCGTGAAAAACTTGTCCAGCACAAACTTTTAGGAGACTGCTCTCATATTATCTTCCCTCTCATGGAGCGAGATATCTCAAAGTTAAAAATCGGTTTTGAACAATCACTCTTCATCTTTGTTAGTCCCGAGGAAATTGATGAGAGTGTAGCTTCGACCTTATCTGCAATAAAGTCCCCAACTCTTCATTTGAAGTCAGCTGAGTTGGTCAGAATTTCTGAAGATCTTTCCGTCGGTCAACAGCTATTGGACGGTTATACGCGTGACTTCGCGGAAGCCATTCGGGAGGAACACTCGGAAGCGGCTCGTATAATCGACACCCTTCTTGACCAGCCAATCCCCGAACCTCTGCCAAGAATTATTGATATCCCGGAACGCTCGCATGGAGTAACTCTACCGAATGAATTACCCCTCACACTTTCGGGAGTTTTTTTCTCCGAATCGAACCCGCTTTGCTCTACTGAAGAGCAGTGCTATCTGGACGCGATCCTCGAATCAGCTCTGCTCCTGAAGAAAGAAAGAGACCGACTTCACGACCTTTTCCCAGAGAACCTCCAAAGGCAAACGGTTGACTTGATCATTACTTGCCCGGGTGTTCTACACTTCCTCTCATCATCAAAAAGAGTGAAGAGCCTTTTTAGAGACGATGATTTTAGGGAGATTAAAACTGCCGTCAGGTACCATTCGAACCAAGATTCTTACAGTAATTCTATAGCCGTTTCTGAAATTGGTTATATTCAGAACAATCCGACCTTCCACGTTATAACAAAAATGTGGATGGACGAGATTTTCACTTATACTTCAGCGGTCGAACTTCAAACTTGGGGGAATTTCTGCCCATCCTTGAGGCTCCCAAGGAGGATCTATCAGACCCGAGGTCTACTGGTTCTTCTCGGAAAACTGATAAGAACCTCAGGCTTGCAACTCTCCTCTCGCAAAATCAATAAGCTAGCCAACCACTTTTTCTTAGCTTTGGAGCGTGTGACAGACCTCCTAACGCCTGGCTTTCTCGACGGAGAAGACCAGACCATCCGTATTGTAGCCGATCTCCCGATTGGACTGATCAGAGAACGTGGTCTCCCTCTTTGCCTCCGCCACTTTGTCACCCAAATCCCCACGACTCCGGGAGACCTACATCTCGCTCTTGCCTGCAAGACGAGTCGACACTTCCTCGATTTATCAAGCCGCCAGCACGTTACCGTAATTCGCTCATTCAAGCCCAATGATCCCCTCCGAAATATCCTTAAAGACTGCATCGACGATTACTCACGACTCGATGGCTGGGATTGGCAAGTCGACTTTGTCGATGTCGAAAACACAGAACAGTTTATAGCTGCCTGCAACGAATCGAGAACCCCGTTCCTCATTTTTGATGGTCATGGTTCTCACGATGACGAATCACAAGTAGGAGCTATCTACCTGGGTTCTGAAAAGGTCGATGTTTGGAGTCTTCGCGGAAAAGTAATCATGCCTCCAATCGTGTTCCTGAGTTGCTGCGATTCTTGTCCTGCGGATCGTAGCCATGCTAGTAGTGCAAATGGATTTTTGGCCTTGGGGGCCAAGTCCGTATTTGGAGCGCTAATGCCTATTCACGGCACCTTAGCTGGCATCATGGTCGCACGGCTACTTTATCGACTCACATCGGTTACGAGGAAATGGTGCAAGGATAATAGCCTGCCACTATCCTTGAATAAAATCATCACTTCACAAATGCGAGCAAGCTACGTCAGCGAATTTCTGCTCCAGCTCAAAGATGAAAATTTGATCACTAAAGAACAGTATGATCTTATCTCAATCCCCACAACCGCAATGATTGCCGTCTACTCGAAGAACTGGTTCACCTCTTTCAGGGAGGCTGTGAAAAAGACTCTTGAGTGGTCTGAAGTGGATTTTAACGACTACGTCACTCACCACTTTTCGTTTCCCCACGCTCTCCATTACTTGAACCTCGGGCACTCTGAACAAATTCTGTTCGCGACCCAAGAATTCTCTGATAAGGCTCGTTCACGGGTAGAAGACGAACAGGCTGATTCCGACTGACGTCGCCCGAAGAAACACCTGAGAACAGCCAGCTCACCGCAGAGATAAAGTCGCACGGTAATCTGCGACGTGTAATCAACCTTTAAAGAACAACTTATGGAACAACGATTTTTCTCAGATCTCGAAAAAGAAATCATCCAGCGAATGTTGGATATAGACGCTAAAAGAGGATATTTAGTTCTCAATAATCTCTTGGCGGAAGGTACTCATAAGGGCCTGCTGTCCTTCGACAGCTACATCGATTTGAAATCGGAGCACGAAGTTGTGGTCAAGGTCAAGAAAGCCAGTTTTGGAACAAATCAAATCAAAAAGCTGGATTGGGAAGTCTCAAAAATCATCGTAACCGTAGTCGAGCTTTTTAAATATCTTGAAGAATCTCGATTGGTCCTCGGTGCAGGAAAATACAAACCCTCAGCCATCGGCACTGTCTGGCAAGACGAAGAATACATCGACTGTCATTTTGTTGCGGAAGATGTAAAACCTTCGATTTACAAACTGGCGGGCAAACAATTTTGGGTCTCGCAGTCACTTCGAGAATTGGCAGAGAGAAATTTCGCGTCTCAAGAAGAAATTCGACATAAAGCAGAAATCGCCGGAGCCCAGCGCAACCTACGAAATTCGAAAATAGCCACGCGGATCGCTATGGCTGGTCTCATTATCTCGCTCATCCTCCCCTTCTCAAAATCTGACAGCGTCACAATTTCGAATGAAAGTCTAAAAGCAACAGTCGAGGTCCCAGAATTGAAAATTCTTCAGACGATTGAGGAAGATCGTCAAGCTGAACGTTCTAACATTGAAGCGACAATGCACGAGTTAGAATTTGTGCTTGAGAAGCTCTCAAAGGAGGACCTGTCTAACATTTCCAAACTAGAGGAAGACCGCGCGAGCTTATTACTCGGCATTGGAAGCTTGCTGGATGCGCTAGAAATTCAAAAGGCATCCCTCAGCGACGACGCGCAAAACACGAAACCAGCGGAAAATTGAGCTTCACCTGTGACGCCACTAGACGCATTCACCCCATTTGCTAAAAGAATACTAATTCGGTGAATTTTTAGCCTAATTCAATCTCACTACGGATATACCTGCTGAGAGAAGATGCCGCTAGACTGACGTCCGAGGATGGTAGGGTTTCAGCTTCGCGCTTGAGAAACTTCGGTATCGCTTTCGGCTCGAGGACCCAGATGTTTCGATAGGCTTTCGTTTTGTTGGGTTCGATAAACCAGCCCGGGAACGTCAGCACTGGTTTTACTGACCAGCGCTTGGCGGTCAGTTCTTCAAGCTTGTTGCTAAGCCAGACTGATTGCGAGTTCGCCTGCACCAGATGATCGGCAGAAACGGGCCCTCCATCGATTGTCAATCCTCCCTCGGTCACGCAAATTCGCGGGCTTCCCGACTGCGGCTTGCTCAACGTCTTTGTCTCTACAGTGTAGAAACCCCGCGTTCCCAGAATGACATGGTCGATATTAAATCCTTCGCAGGGAATGTCGTGAAACACCTTGTAGCCATCAGCTTGGAGACCATCCAAAAACTGTCCCACCGCCATCTCGCCCAGTTGACCCTGCCGTATCGCTCTGAGCCGAGATGTCACAGTCCTCAACCGAAAGATGGAAACTACAGCTGAACCAACTGCAATCACAGTCGTGATCCAAGGGCTCCCCCCGATAAGCCCCTTGTAAAACAACCAATGCCAAAGTGCAAAGAGCAGAAGAATCACGGGAAAAAGAAGTAACGGCAGTATCTGACGGTCGAAGCTTTCGTCGAAATATTTGCCGACAGAATCGCCGGCATTATTTCGAGGGCTTCTCTTAAGGGGAGATTTTTTCAACCGAGTCATTGGCGTTATGTTGTCGAAAGGCCAAGGCGAAATGCTCCCTTTCAAGCGCTATCCTACTTTAGAGGCAATGGTTCCAGCAAGGTCCGCCTCATCGATTTCGTCCCCATTGGCTGTCTCCTGCCGGGTAAAAACCTAAAACTCCTTAAAAAATTTCTAAGTGCCCGAGACAAAAGCCCCCGGCGTGAACATATTTGACCCTCGCTATTCTCGGTCAATTTCTCCTTAATACCGGCGCTAGGCACGGTTTTTTCATGGCCAACTCAACACAACTGAAGTCCCTTCTCCAAAGTCATTCCGATGGGAATGACGAGAGGTTCTATGCCGTTGCACTTCAGGTCGCTGCCGCTGAAGCGCGGAAAGGGCATCAACGACTTGCTGATGATCTGAGGAAACTGGTCGATCAGGCTAGGCAAGAAACCGCCATTCGACCTCAGATTTCAGGTGGAATTGTGTCTGTGGCGCAACCTCAAGGTGATGTCGCCCAACTTGTTGAACAGGTTACAGCAACAGTCAAACTGTCAGATCTTGTTCTGGAGGACAGCCTTGCAAAGCGGGTTCAGCGCGTCCTTCGCGAGCAGAAAAATCTCAGCCTTCTCAAGGAAAACGATCTTCGTCCGAGACAACGCCTCCTTTTCACTGGCCCTCCCGGATGCGGCAAGACGATCACGGCCAGCGCTTTGGCAGGCGAACTCGGCCTACCGCTTTTTGTCATCCGGCTGGATTCCCTAATCAGCCGCTTTCTTGGAGAATCTCTTTCCAAGCTTCGCCTCATCTTTGAGGCCATCGAGTCCACCCGGGCTGTCTATCTCTTCGATGAGTTTGATAGCATTGGCTACACTCGCGATGCGGGAGGCGAGGTAGCGGAAATGAGACGCGTGCTCAATTCGTTCCTTGTCTTCATAGAGCAACTCCAGGGCAACAGCCTAATCATCGCTGCTTCCAACTACGGGGAGAAGCTCGATAAGGCGCTTTTTCGCCGCTTTGACGATCTCATCGAGTTTGGACTACCAGACCCGGCTCAAGTCAGGAAAGTCATCAAACGTCTGCTCCGAAATTTCGACAAAGAACGTCTCCTTTGGAAAAAAATAGATCAGGCCGCTGCTGAGCTTAGCTACTCGGAAGTCACCCGCGCGTGCGAAGAAGTGATCAAAGACCTGCTGATCAACGAGCATGAGCAAATTACCAATGCAGCCCTCATCACCGCTTTGGCAGAGCGCCGAGTTCATCTCAATCACTAAGGTAGTGCTAGGAACCGCTTCTAAAATTCACCCTCGCTCATGCCCGAACATCTGTCGCAGCCCCTTCCTCACTTAAGCCTGCGCACGACCCCTGAGAACATCCCCTATTCGGGCGATGGCCGGGGCACAAAGAAGATTTTTGAGCGGCAGGATCGGACCGGCCATGCCGCTCTACTCACGAGCGAACTGGAAAAAGTTGCCGACACTTTTAAAGCGACCTTAGAATGGCAAAACCAAAATGGTCTCGGTTCCGATTTCGGACTTATCCTTAATATCGAATCAGAACCGGACCACCCGATTCAGTTCAAGAGTCTCGAGCAAGCCGCAACAAAAAAACAGAAGGGTATCACCGTTCTAAACGTCAGGAAAAAGGTCACTTCTGCCGGAGCAATCGACCAGATAGCCCTGTTTGTTCCCTTTGGCCGCCTAACCACTTTGGAGAAGAAGGTCGCGTCCTATTCAGACCCCTCCCAGGACAAAACAAAAGGTCCTAGCCACAATGATCTTTTGGCAAACATCTCCTCGATCCAAGTTGCTGCCCTTGAGGCTCTGTGGATGGATGCGGAGCCTCTTCCGCCGAAAGAAGAACCAGTCTGGTGGGAAGTCTGGATTCGGCGCAATGATGGTGAATGGGAAGAGCTCTTCCGTGAACAGTGTGCGCACAAGGAAATAGAACTTTCAGATCAGCGTCTCGTCCTTCCCGACCACGTTATCCTCGTTTTTCAAGCTAGGCGCGAGCAACTTGAGAACTCTTTGGCAATCCTCAATAGCCTCTCTGAGATGCGCTATGCGAGACCCTGCTCTATTGGACTCAGCGAATTATCAGGCATTGAGCAAGAGGAATGGATTGATGAAGCCTTGGAGCGTGTCGTGTTGCCGGGTAGTGACGCGGCTGCAGTCTGCCTCATCGATAGCGGAGTCAATCGAGCGCATCCCCTACTCGAACCTCTCTTAGCATCTTCAGACATGTTTACTGTTCTTCCGAGTCCAGACCTATCGGATGCGCAGGGACACGGCACCCCGATGGCTGGGCTAGCTGCCTATGGGGATCTGCGAGGACTCATGCTCTCGACTGAAACCTGGTCCCAGCTTCACCGCTTGGAGTCGGTCAAATTGCTCGCGACAGGTGCCGAACATCAGCCAGAGAACTACGGTGCTGTTACCCAACAAGGCGTCTACTTGCCGGAATCCGCCTCACCGTCCCGCTCACGCGTCTTTTGCATGGCTCTCACTCGTGGAACTCCCCATGACGATGGACGCCCCTCTGCTTGGTCAGCCGCAATCGATGCTCTGGCGTCAGGTAGTCAGGAAGAAGACCATCCAAAGCGGGTGATCATTGTCTCGGCAGGTAACTGCCGTTCTTTCGACGAGAACTATCGGTATCCCGACTCCCTGCACGAAGCTCCAGTGGAAGATCCCGCCCAAGCCGTTAACGCGATCAGTGTTGGGGCAGTCAGTGGCCGTTCTCTCATCGAAGAAAATGACCCTGAATCGCAGCAAGCGGCAGCCGTTGCCCGTATTGGCGCATTATGCCCTTTCAGTCGCACTTCCCACCAATGGCGTTCGCATTGGCCCATCAAGCCGGACGTTGTAGCTGAAGGCGGAAATCTCGCTCGCTCACAAGCTGGTTACCTTTTCCAACGGGACTCGCTCAATCCTCTCAGTACTTCGCCCCAATTTGCATTGCGTCCTCTTTGCTCGATGAATGCTACCAGTGCAGCAACAGCACTCACCGCCCGAGTTGGTGCGCATCTGTGTCAAAGCTATCCGGATCTCTGGGAGGAAAGCATTAGGGGTTTGATTGTCCATTCCGGGCGCTGGACGAACGAAATGCTAGGACGCGGAGCCATCGATCCTCATCGGTCTGGAAGCAAGGACGCAATCGAAAACGTGCTCCGCTCGTTCGGCTATGGGCAGGTTGATCCAACCCGCGCATCCGTGAGTTTTGATAACAAGGTCACCTTCCGGTTCCAGCAATCCCTCCAACCTTTCAAGGGGCAGGCAGGAGCAGCTACACTACACGAATCGCACTTAATCAAATTGCCGTGGCCCGCACAGGTCTTACAAGCTTCGCCTGATACAACGGTGACTCTTCGGGTGACTTTATCTACGTTTGTCGAACCAAATCCCGGCTCAAGAACCTGGGAGAAGAGCGATAAATACAAGTATGCGGGAGCCCAGCTCCGCTTCGCAGTGAAACATAAGGATAGCAGTCTTGATGACTTTAGAGCCTCGCCCACTGGAGCTGATTCAGGGTGGGCCCTTGGTCCCCAGCTTCGCGCCAAGTCCTGCTCGCTCGTGCAAGATATCTGGCAAGGTAGTGCCGCTCAACTCTCAGAGATGGATTACCTCCGAGTCTTTCCAGTAGTTGGATGGTGGGCTAAAAGGAAATTTCCTGAAGAGCATGAGCATCACAACTGCCACCTTAAAAGAATACGCTACAGCCTTCTTATTAGCGTCGATTGTGAGGAAACTTTACCACTCTATGCCGGAATCTCAGCTGAAATTGACCGTCTAAATGCAGCAGAAATCTCTACGGATTCTGGCGACATCTCGATCTCTTAAAAACTACGAAAAAAGAGCAAGTTAGAGGTGTTTAATGGTTCAAGTGACCTCAAGCTATTTCAAGAACAGAGAGACATACCCGCTTTGGGAAATTGTCTACCCGACCCACCAAGGAGACCCCGCCTGATTTCAACCAAGCACAGTGCAATTCTTTCCGTCTGCGTGTCATAAGAAATCGAGAAAGGCACTTTAGCCTCACTCAACCTCGTAAAGAGCCCGGCATTTCGCCGGGTTCTTTGCGTTTTCAACCTCATCTAACTTCTATGACATTTTATTCAAATTCTGGGACTTCATTGTCGTCACTCGTTTCTTCCCGCTGGTCTCGCAAGCTGATTCTTCTTCCGTTTTTGGGAGCAGTGTTGGCCTGTGCATCGTGTAGCAAAGAGGAACCACCTAAGCCGACACCTCCGCCGCAGATTACCGATACCAAGCCCGTTGGGGCTGGGTTGAAGGTGATTGGCTTTGCCATGCTGGGCGCGGCAGTTGTCGGTGTCTTGGGGCGTATGCTGGACTAGAGCTCAATCCTGTGTCCCATGAACCCTATCCCCTATCTCAAGGGCTTCGCGTGGCTGTCGCTGATAGCGTTGGCTTTCTCGATCTTCTCGGATTTTTGGCTGCCTATGCTTCTTGGAGCGGTGGTGGTGACATTGCTGTTCCGCTTGGCTCGGGTGCGCTGAAGACCTCTCAATACTAACCTCAAATTCAATTCACATTATGGCTATCAAACTCATCGCAAATTACTCGAAACGTCTCGGTCTTCCCGGGTATTCGTCTCACCAATTCTCCGTTTCAGTCGAGACGGAGTTGGTGGCGACGGATGACCTCGAAGCAGAATCCGAGCGCCTCTATCATCTGCTGCAGTCAAACGTTGACGCTCAGATTTTGGAGACCGGCTTTGTTCCTCATTCCAC
Organism: Roseibacillus sp.; assembly: GCA_051251855.1. Taxonomy (GTDB): domain Bacteria; phylum Verrucomicrobiota; class Verrucomicrobiia; order Verrucomicrobiales; family Akkermansiaceae; genus Roseibacillus. The sequence continues at coordinate 230,765 of JBPOGI010000002.1, read as the reverse complement.
CTACGGGATGGACGAGGCAGAATCCTCTCCCGGGTCCAAATCGGAAAACAATTCCGATTTGGCTCCCACTAACATCACCCAATGGCCCAACGGAGCAGCCTGGCAATGCTCCGACAAACAACGTGATCTGATTCTCAAGATCGTGGAAGAAAACAACCTCGATAAAAAGGATACCGAAGCTCTGGCGCGAGAGCGCTTTGGCAAGGGTGTCCGGCAGCTCAACAAGATGGAAGCCTCTGGGCTCATCGACGAGCTACTAGACCGCCACGGCGGAAAGCAGAAAGGCAGCGGCAATAGTCGCAACCGCTCAGCCTACTCCGGGGGCAACCGTAGGAGGGCTGCGTAATGCTGGCCTTCCCCGAACACATCAGTCCCTCGGCGGCGAAATCGTATCTCAGCTGCTCGCTCAGGTTCTACTTTGAGCGGGTAGCTGGCATCAAGAAGTCGACCTCGGTCGCGCTTCACTTGGGCAAGGCCATCCATGCGGCGCTGCAATCCTTTCATTTGGCTCGCTGGCGTGGTGAGGATGACTCCCCGGAGTTTGTGGCCGAGGCCTTCGAGAAGGCGTTCCTGCAGTTGGAACGTGACGAAGGCCCGGTGAACTATGGCGAGCCGAGCAAGCGGGAGAAGGCAATGGCTGATGGCTTACGAGTTGTCGCCGCCTATCTCGCTTCACCCGAAGCTCTGAAAGAAAAACCCCGAGCGGTGGAGGTCTTCTTAAAAGAGGAGATTCCCGGGCTCTCGGTGCCGTTGACTGGAGCGATGGATCTGGTGGAGCAAGACTTCACCCCCATCGACTTCAAGTCAGCAGCAGCCAAGCCCAATGCAGACTCGGCGATGCTGGACCATGAGATTCAGCTGGTGAGTTACCAGCTCCTCCTAGAAGCGATTGGCGAGACTCCCTCCAAGCTGGATCTCATCTTCCTAGTGAAGACGAAGACCCCGCAAGTGATTCGGATCTCGTCCCCGCCCGCAGACGAACATCGAAAGCGCCGGGTGACGGCACTTCTAGAAATCGCAGTGACCGGCATCGCTTCCGAGCGCTTCCATCCCCAACCCGGGATGCACTGTAGCTGGTGCCAGTATCGGAACGAGTGCGCGGCCTGGCTACCAAGTTAGTGCTCCCCTACCCGTCCCCTACCTCAAGCGCCCGTTGGTTCGATACCAGCGGGCGCTTTTTCATTTTCAAATCTAACCAACCTCAACTCATCAAACATCAAAACTATGAATCAAAATCAAAACCTCCTCGAAGCCGTCTGTCGGCGCGGTGTCCTAGCCTCCACTTCCGTGCGTTACTGGCGCGGCTGTAAGCGGCTCAATGCTGAAGACCTAGGGCTCGACCCTAACCATGTTTCGGACCGGCTCATTCAGCTGGGACACAAGCGGCTCATTCCGCGTGAGGCCCTCTCGGCCTTTGCTCTCATTGAGTCGCGAACCCATGCCCTCGTGGAAGGCGCGAGCTTTCCGTTCTTGGGTGGCATCGGCCGCTTCGTCCCCAATCCTCGCCTCGGCGAACTCACCGACCGGCTGGATAGTCTGCGCGATGTGTTCCGGGAGGCTACTCTCGACTTTGTGGCGGGCTATGCTCCTTTGCGGGAGACAGCCATGAACGAGTGGCGGGAAGCGGCGCAACACCTCAACGGAAGTGCAGAGCGGCTCATCGCGACCATCGAACAGTCCTTTCCGCCCGCTGGAGAAATCGCAAAACGTTTCGCATTTGAGACCAGGCTCTTTCAGATCGCAGCTCCCGACCATATTCGGTTGGAGGTTGCGGAAGGGATGGAGCAGATGGAGGTCTCGGAAGATCGCCGCCGCATTGCTGAGGACGCTTCACGGCGTCTTCAGTCGGATCTCAACAGCTTCATTCAGGAGAGTGTCGCTTCCTTGCGTGAGGAAACGGCAAAGCTCACAACGGATGTTCTCGTAACCATCGATAGCTCGGAGAATGGGGTTCATCAGCGAACTCTCAATCGCCTCATCAGCTTCATCGACAAGTTCCGCAGCCTCAACTTTGCGGAAGACGAACAACTGGAGTCACAACTGGAACGCTTTCGCCGCGACTTGCTCAGCCGAAGTGCTGAGGAGTATCGTAATGATAGCGGAGCCATGACGAGCCTGACTAATGGCTTGGAGTTGCTCCGCCAGAATGCGGTCCATCTCGCAGAGAGTGATCCGCGCGATGTCCTGTCGCGTTTCGGACAAATGGGCACTCGGCGCTTGGCGTCGGTTGCTTAAAGAGAAAACACAACGGCCCACCTACAAACTCGAAGAGATTACCCCAACACCTAACCGGCCAACCATCTTCCGATTCAGCCCTTACCCACAACACAACTAGGCTCAGTCCGAACCCCATCATTTCAACCTACTTCTACCCCTCCTCACACCAAATCTCCTATCCCTACGACTGAACTTACCTACCTCATCATATCAAACCAACTCGCACGAAAGGGCGGCTCCGAATCAGGGGCCGCCCTTCGTGCTTTCTAACCACAAACCAACATCAAAATACAATGAGTCACTTCACGACCATACAAACCCAAGTTCGCGATCTCGACGCCCTGCAAGATGCCTGCGCTGAGATGGATCTCGAACTTCTGTCCCGCGCTGACTGCCGAGGATACAACGGCCTTGTCCGCAAGGCTCCCCACGTCATTAAGCTGAAAGGTCCCTATGATATTGCGGTCGAGCCTTCGGAGTCGAAGGACGGCAGCTACGGCCTCACCACTGACTGGTGGGACGGGCATGTCGCCAGAGAGGTTGGCCCCGGTTACGGCCGGCTTCTACAAAACTATGGCGTTGCCAAAACACAACGCGAAGCCCGTAGCCGAGGACTCCGCACAACCCGCAAGGTCGAAGCCGATGGCTCGATCTTGCTCACCTTGGAGGGCGCGTCACTATGAGTCGTTCTATCCAGGTAAGGGTCTCGCCTGCGGGTGAGATCACAGTCGAGGCAGAGGGCTTCAATGGACGCGGTTGCGAAGCCGCAACTAAGGCCATTGAGGAAGCTCTCGGCAAAGTCAAAACACGGACCCGCAAGCCTTCCTTTTGGAAACGCGTGCAAGGACTCCAGAACCGTCAACAACTCGGAGGCGAAGGCTAGGGCATGAAGCACACTCTCCGCTTTAGCCCGAACGGTCCCATCCGCTGCCTCTACACGGAGAAGATAGACCTCGCTTCGCTCGGACGACTTTCAGTCGTCCGAGCCAGCGAGATCACCTTCAACCGTGCGACACAGCGGTGGGACACACTCGACGCTCGCACCGGACAAAGACTCTTTTCCCATGAATCGCGCGACGAGTGTGTGCGTTGGGAACACGAGAACCTCCAACCCGGCCACCCCACCTTTGACCAACAAACCAACAATACCTAAAAAATATGAATCTTACCACCTATCTCCAAGCGGGCTACCCGGGACTGGCTATCGTCAGCTCCGAGGAAGCACGCGTCGAAGCCGAAGTCGCGGCTGTCTGCAAAGAACTTGAGCGCAAACTCCTCGCTTGGTCTTCCACCGAAGGCCTCGTCGACACTCAAGAAGGCCGAGTCACTCCCTGCCCGGATCCATTGGATGCGCTGGAGCTTCTCGACACGCCCTTCAGCACGGACTCCCCGCGTCTGGTTGTCTTGCTGCGAGACTTGCAGCTCTATCTCGACCAGAATGACCCGCTGCTTCTACGCCGCCTTAAGGACACCCTCAGGCTCGCCAAAGGAAACGGACATACCATCCTGCTCCTTGGCTGCCGCCTGAAGCTCCCTCCCGAGCTAGAACACGAGTTTACGCTCGTCGATTACCAACTGCCTACCCCGGCTGAACTAGAGGTCGTGCTAGACGGCATCATCAAGTCGGCAGAACTCAAGCGAGTCTCGCGGGCCCTTCGGGAATCAGCATTGCAAAGTGCGCTGGGTCTCACCACTACTGAGGCCGAGAACGCCTTCGCGCTATCCATCATCGAGAGCAAGGGCATTGACCCGACCATCATTGCCCGCGAGAAGGCCAACACCCTGAAGCGCAGCGGCCTGCTAGAGGTCATCCCCGCCACCACTGGACTGGACGACATCGGTGGGCTACTCAACCTCAAGGAATGGCTACAAGGTCGCACTGGCGCGTTCCAGAGCCGAGCCAAAGAATACGGACTCCCCGCTCCCAAGGGCCTGCTCATTGTGGGACTCCCGGGGACAGGAAAGAGTCTCACCGCAAAGGCTACAGCAAGCGCCTTTGGCCTGCCTCTGCTGCGTCTCGACATGGGCAGCGTCTTTGGTGGCGTAGTCGGACAAAGCGAAGCCAACCTACGCTCCGTCATTGCGACTGCAGAAGCCATTGCACCCTGCGTCCTCTGGATTGATGAAATCGAGAAAGGGTTCTCTGGCAGCAAGTCCAGTGGGTCAACCGATGGCGGCACCTCCTCCCGGGTATTCGGCTCGTTCTTGAGCTGGATGCAGGAAAAAGAGAAGCCGGTCTTCGTGGTGGCGACAGCCAATGACGTCTCGCAACTGCCGCCGGAGTTCCTGCGCAAGGGACGTTTCGACGAGATGTTCTTTGTGGACCTTCCGGACTCGCAAGAGCGGATGGCTATTTGGGACATCGTTATCGCAAAGTTCGGACGCAAGCCCACCGACTTCGATCCCGTTGTCTTGTCCCGGGCGTGTGAGCAATTCACGGGAGCGGAAATTGAAGCGGTATTCGTCGATGCCCTTCACATGGCATTCGCGGAAGATCGCGAACCAGTTGCCAAAGATATTCTAGAAGCCCTTTTGAATACAGTTCCCCTGGCTCAACTCATGGATGGCAAAATCGCATCCCTACGTCATTGGGCAAAAGGACGGGCTCGAGAGGCCGGAAACACAACTCCCTCTCACCGCCGTCCAAGTCGTCGCATCGATCCCGGTGCGAACTAAGGAGAGACAGCATGATTGATTCGCGGGCCTGCCACAGCCGCCGTCACTCCTCTGCTCTCTCCTTGTAACAACGCCGCCTCGTCATGCCCCTCTCAGGGCAGTCAGGCTGCATAGGTAAGCTCTTCCTTCTACGATGAAAAGCTTCCTCGATCTGGTCGCCCGACACTCCGAGCGCAGGCCAGTTCATGCGGACCGTCACGTAGCCTTCTATCTTTCCCGGCAGGAGTCTCGTGGCGGTCCCTTTTTCTTTCTTACCGGGGTTCGGCTATCGCCTCCCCCAAACCACGAAACTTAAACTCAACCACATTAAACTATGATTCAAATATCAGCCCAGTCCTTCCTGGAGGCGGGCAAAATCCTCAAGCGTCTCCCCTTTGCCAAAAGTAGCCTCCCCGTGCTCAGTCACGTGGAGCTGCGGGCGAACGGTGAGTCCGCGACTCTCACAGTCACCGACCTGAACCTTCGTCTGGAAGTTCAGGTTAGGCTCGCCGCGCCTTTGTCAAAAGCGGCAACCATGCTCATTCCTCACGACGCCTTTCGCAATGCGATGAAGGCAGACAAGAATAGCGACATCTCGTTCACCCTCGGAAAGCTGGGTGAGCTCCACAACCTCCATCTCAGCACTCGTTGTGATGGCATCGTGATCCATGCGAACTACCCAACACTATCAGCGGATGAGTTCTCTTCTCGTCCTATGATAGAGGGCCCCTCCACTTTGCTCCCGGCTAAGACGTTCGAACAACTTGCTCATGTCTCCGCCGCTGCTTCGACCGACGTCAGCCGCGAAGTGCTCAACGGAGTTTCCTTCTCACCCGAGGACGGAGGATTGTTAATCGCCACCGATGGCAAACGGCTTGCCGGAATACCCGCAACGGTGCCCCGGAGCGCTGAGTTCGTCCTGCCCAATGCAGCGGTGAAGGTGCTCGCCCATCGTCACTTCATCGGCCAGGCTTCGACCGTCACTATCAGCGGCAAGGGAGAGAAACAGCTCGTCTGCTTCCACACAAAGAACGCGATCCTCATCAGCAAAACGATTGAGGGTCGCTTTCCCAAGTGGAAGCAAGTCGTCCCCCGGGAGTCCCTCGCCTCTGCAATGCTCGCGGAAAAGGAACGCAAGTCACTGCGCAGCTGGCTAGAGTCACTCAAAGGGCCTGACAACTCCATCACCTTGCGTTCTCACAAGCTCGGCGTGCTCGAAGTCATCCATGCTCAAAAGGGCATGCCGCTGGCGACAGTGGAAGTGCCTATCGAGGCGGAGGGTGAAGTCCCACCCATTCAACTCGAACCCAAGTTCTTGGCAACGGCCTTGAGTATGGGAGACACCCTATGCTTCACAGACTCCATGAGCCCCCTTGTAACCCGGAACAAGGAAGGAGCCTTCTGCGTCGTCATGCCCATGCGCCTGACCGTCTTACCCGAAGTAGAAACAAAGGCGGAGGAGAAAACTCCCCTCGCCGCTGCAGCCTAACCTCAACACCGAACCAACTCACTTATGAACTCAACCTCACAATCCATTCAATCCACCACCCTCTACTTCAGCGAAGGCAACTCCGACAAAGTCTATCAAGTCTCTATCGACGAGACTGACGACGAGTTCACCGTCAACTACGCCTACGGTCGCCGAGGCTCCACCTTGAAGACTGGGACCAAGACGCAGCAGCCTGTTTCCCGGGAACAAGCAGAGAAACTCTACGCCAAACTCGTGCGGGCGAAGGAGGCAAAGGGCTACCAACCAGGAGACGATGGCACTGGCTATCAGACCACGTCGTTCCAAGAGCAAGACACAGGTATCCGCTGTCAGCTTCTCAATCCCATCAACGAGACGGAACTCCACGACCTGCTCCTCAACTCCACCCACTGCTTGCAGGAGAAGTTAGACGGCCGACGAATGATGATCCGCAAGACTGGCGAGGACATCATCGGCATCAATCGCCGAGGTCTCGTTGTAGCATTGCCCGATACGATCCACGAGGCGGCCTCTCAGCTGCCCGGGGACTTCCTCATGGACGGAGAGGCGGTTGGCGACGTACTCCACGTCTTCGATCTCCTAGAGGCCAATGGCGAGGACTTACGAAACCATCGATACATCGAGCGGCACTCTCGCTTGATTCAGCTCGTGGGCACCAGCCTGCCATCCCTACAATGGGTCAGCACCGCCATCGAACCGGGAGACAAGTATGAGGCTTACCACGACCTCCTCAGCGAAGAACGTGAAGGTGCTGTCTTCAAGGACATCAACGCCCCCTACTCATCCGGGCGACCTAACAGCGGAGGCAGTCAGTTGAAGTATAAGTTCTACGAGACAGCCTCTTTCCTCGTAACCGCCCATAATGCGAAGCGAAGTGTTGCCATCGGCCTCTACGATTCGGCTGGCGAAGTGAAGCCTGCTGGCAACGTCACCATTCCAGCCAACAAGGAAATGCCTGTCGTGGGAGCAGTCATAGAGGTCCGCTATCTCTATGCCTTCAGGGAGAGCGGCGCGACTTACCAACCATGCTATCTCGGAACCCGGGATGATCTCCCTTCAACCGACTGCACAACCCAACAACTCAAGTATAAGCCTTCACCAGCTGCAGGATAACACCGCTACAAGCTTGCCGCGCCACCTTCTCCACGAAGGTGGCAGGCCTGCTTTTTTATCTAGCGGCTCGCCTACGTAACAACGTCTTCCAAGTTTTACTGGCTCGGAGACAAGTATACGAAAAGCCGGATTATTCATCAGCATAACCGCTCCCACCGCCTGACAATACTCCGAGTTCCACGCTTTTCAGGCTCTCTGCGATAGCAAGCAGAACCACAACAAACGGAACCCCGGCCATCACCTTCCAAAATGATTGCCACGTGGTCATGGCCACCAGCCTAAGGGCAAGGTTGTTCGTCAAAATGTTCTATCGTTTGTGTTGATAACAGCGCCCGTCACCGGAGGTCGTCTTACGTGTGCAGCGTCGCCCTTTTTTCGTAGTGCCGGAGCATTGCTGGCTCACGCTTTCCGATGAATAATAATTGGTCACCTTTCGGGCTGGCACAGTGGATTTGATCTGTGCCGAACTCACATCTGGCTTCACCGACTTTGTTACGCTTGCGCCGTTCTGACTTGCAGAAGTGAAAAACGAGTTGGGAGGTTCGTTACCTGTATCCACAGACGAACATGAAACTAGTCCCAAAATACTGGCGGAAATGATCAGTTGCAGGAGGATTCTCATCTCCGTTTTTATCACTACGCTCTAATTTCCCAAGCTCCTATTTTCTCACATACCCAAGAGCATCCCCTGCTTGGCTATCGGCGAGCTGACCTAACGACATTCTCCAAGTTGGCTGGACGCTTTGGGAACAAATCCCCCATCTCACACTTGAAAGCCTTGGCAAGTAGATACAGCTCGGCATCATTGACGCGCCTTAGCTGAGCTTCAATTTTGGATAGTCCTCCCCGGCTCAAATCCCAACCGCTCAGTTGCAGCTTCGTAGCGAAACTCTCCTGAGATAACCCCGCAGCCATACGCAGCCTCCGGACTGCCGGGCCTACAAGATTCTGAGGTTGTTGCTTCTGCTCCACTTTCGGAGCTTGACGGTAGCAAGCCCAAACGCTCCATTTGCTCCGTTATTGGAGCTATCGTAACTTTAGACCCCTCCCTTAAATGGCAGAGATTGCACTACCCGAAACAAAGAACGACGACGGCTTCAAGTTTAGCTGCCAGTCATGTGGCCAGCACATTTCGGCCGACTTAGGCCAAGTCGGCCTTAAATCTGAATGTCCTTCTTGCGGCGCTGAGATTGTCGTGTCACCAGACGAGTCAACCACAGCGCAAGAAACCAGCGAACCAGGCCAATCAGGACAAGGCTCTACTGCCGGTAACTCGCCATCACGCATCGCTCGCCACTTGGGAAATTTAGAGGCCAAGAAGCATGCCAAGATAGTTCTCTCCGATTTGCAGGCCATGGACTTCAAGGAAGAGATCTTACCTTTGACTTCCCTGAACATGTCACTTGTCTTTCGCGATTTCATCTTTTGGTCGGTCGCCACGATGGGCGTTGTTCCATTGCTCCTCGTCTCTCTCAATAGTACGGGGATCCAACTCACCGGATTCTGTCTCTTCTTCGCCCTCCTTTGGGGAGTCATCTTTAAGAAGTTCATTCTAGAGGATAACGGAAGCTGGAAACTCCCCCTACTCTCGCTATTTTTCACAGGCGTTATCGGGATTCCTTTGCTTCTCGCCGTCTATGATTTCCTTCCAAAGGCTTACTTAGACCTACCGCAAAGCCGCAGCTTGCCTGCCATGCTTTTTGGCTCAGTTTTTCAGACTGGTCTTTGCGAGGAATTGCTCAAGATGGTTCCCGTCGCGGCCTACCTGCTCTGGAAGAGGAAGAGCGCAGAACCGATGAAGATTATCCTCGTAGGATTATTCTCTGGTCTCGGCTTCGCGGCGTTCGAGAACATGTCGTATGCTGACCGCTCGATCATGATGTCAGCCGAACTGGCTATGAACTTTGGAGCGAAAGGTTTTGTAGAAGGAGTACAGGGAGCGATGGTCAACGTCATGCTGCGCTCTATGTCGCTCGTGTTTGCCCACGCTCTCTTTTCTGGAATCTTTTCTTACTTCATAGCTCTCGGCTTTGTGACAAGGACACGGAGGTGCGCGCTATTCTTGGTAGGACTTCTTGTGGCTTCGACCGTCCATGGTTCTTACAACGCAAGTGGAGTCATCCAATCCACAGTCCCTGCCTTGCTTGTTATTGGTGCCTTCCTTTTGTTCTACGGCTACGTCACAAAGCTGCGGCTGATCATTGCATCAACTGCTGACAGCCAGACTAACGAACAGGGAGCGACCGAAGTGACTGAGGAATCTAGCAAGTGAGTTAGTCTACGGTATTGACGAGTGATTGCAAAGTATTGCCGCTACGTGCCGGGACATTGACTTTGGAGGGGCAGGTTGCTCCGCGCTATCGCGCTGCGCAATCCTTCGGATGACCCCGGCGACTTCGTAGCCCGATGCCTTCGCTTCGCTCGGCCCGGACTACCTCAGTCTTGGGTCCCCCATGCCCTTTCAAAGTCTTAGGTCCTCGGAGGTCGAACGGCGGTGCTCGGTCCGTCCTTGCTGCGCAAGGCCTGACTGTCGCTACCGCCATTCGTAGGTATCAAGGTGGTTCGAGAAGGCGCGGGCTAACGCCCACGCCGAAAGTAGCGCTCCTTCCACTCTGGGCTTCGCCCATCGCGAAAGAGCGCCACGTAGTTGGCACCACTACGCTCCAGGACGGAAGTACATCAAATCCTGCTTTGGTGTGAATATTCCAGAGTCTTTATCACAATAGGCTCTTCGAATCGGCTGTTCGAATTGAAACATCTGTGAAGAGCCGTAATAGCGTAAGTAGAAATCACAGCCTTTTCGGCCTTCTACGGCAAGTATGGGAGGATTCCTGTAGGCCTTCTCAGAAAGAATCTTTTCAGCCTTCAGTTCACTACGAGCTGCAGAGAAGTCTTCCACCTCGACACGAAATCGATCAGCTGTGGTTTTACTCATATTGCCATATTTAACTATCGCGTCTCGCACTTCGTTGGGGGATACCTTTCCTTTGTGGGCGACAGCCGCTAGGACAGCTGCATAGTTCTCACGTCTGGTTGCCCCCTCGGACGCCTCAGCGTAAAAGACGGCATGAAGTTCGGAGAAGTAACTTCGATGCCATCTCGCTAGCTTCTCCAATGTAAAAGATACCAGCCGAGACTTGCCGGCTATCTGCATTCGCTTGGGCCAGTCCGCCGAATTGGCGAGCATATCAAAGTCGACCAACTTCTCTCTTTCGAGAACGATCTCCAGTCTAGTAAGAGGCTCATCATCCGCAATAACGTCCCTCCTTGCCACATCGTGCTTATCCATCATCTGCGCTACTTTGTCGTAGGCCTTGATTGTTGCATTTGTCCCCTGCAGGTAGACAGAATTGGGATAAAAAGTTGCATTCTTCCGGATTCTCGGACTTCGAGAGCTGTTCATAGCTCCAAGAATATCCCTTCCAGGATCAGCGACATCCAAAGCCAACTCAATCCGGCTCCAATAGGACCATTGCCTGCTACCCGCCCCGGGTATGAGCTCCACCGCCAACTCAGGATTAACGAGTATCTTACTGAGAGCATGGGCAATGACTGCAAGAGCGAAACAAAGCTCATTGCTGTTTCGAATGGGAACGCCGTTGTGTCCGAAAAGCAGGGTTCGGAGGTTTAGCTCTATCGATAAGATGAATTGCTCTTCCCGGCGCGTGCTCCCATTCGTTCGAGATTGAGTCCTCACACGAAGCGCTCCTCGCGAAAAAATGTCAAATCGTGAACGATACACGAGACTCGCCCCATCGTCAGTTTTGACCTTGTCGAGGGCACAATGTCCCTTCAAGGGCACAAGGAATTCGTCGAGCTGAAATTCCCCATCAGGTTCAAGGAGCTCAGATTTGACTTTGAAGCGATCGGTCAGCACAGTTATTCTACTTTGATCCAGCATAGCTTTTCCTTTCTTTGTTTTGGTCCTTCTTTGGGGTACTAACCACTGAAACAATGTGTTTGGGTATTTCACGGATTCGTAGCTCTTTTGGCCACTCCTCCCAGTCCCCGCCATGCCCATCTTCTGGGAACAACGGGAACCCTCCATCCACCGGATTCGCTCCGAGTTGCTTCACAAAAAACGCGACCCCGCTTTCTTGGCAATGCATGCGAAGGTCTCGCGCCCACTGAATATTAAACTCACAAGCATGCTTGCCGCTCTCACCACCAATGATAACCCAATCAATCCCTTCAAGATTGAGCTTCACAGGCCCGACTAGTGGCTCAACGCTCAACCCTTTTAGTTTACAAGGAATCTCCAGCAAGGATTCAACTCTCGACGTGGACGCTTGATCTGTCACTGAGGTCATCGCCATGAGGTTTTCCGGCCAAGCTTGCCCGTGCTCCTTTTTCAACCAGAGTGCAAACTCCTTCATTCGGTGTGGACGCTTGGTGAGCCAAAGCCAAACATGCCGCCTTCCCTCTTCAGTGTTAACAATATTGATCAGCTCAGATTTCAGGTAATCAAATGGGATGGAACGACTGAGAGCGTCTCCCATATCAGAGACAAAAATCAGTCGTGGCAATCCGTCAAGCCACGGTTTGCCTTCCCTTAGTTGTCCCGTGAGGTTCTTCAATTTCGCGGTATCCTTCATTCGACCCGGGAACATTTCCGGACGATCAAAATTCGCGGCGTATCCTTTTACCGCAGCCTTACTGAGGTCGGACAAAGATGCTCCACGCATGAGGTGAAGAAATCCGGCGTAACATCTAAATCCACGTTCAAAAGTATCGCGTAGAACCCACACTGAAGCCGCGGGGTATTCCTTCCAAAGACTCATCAAGATATCTTCCCGCCGAAGCCACAATATGACCACGCTGTTTGATTCTCCAAATGCGGCATCGACCTTACTCTTGATGCTCTCTTTGCCGGCTTCGGAGAATTTTTCTAAAGCTTGAACTAGGTCTCCGGTAAGTCGCGCACGAGTTGGCCAGAGCTCACAGCCATCACAGCCCATCGCTAAATTGACAGTGCTATCGCACCACTGAATTGAAGTAGTTTTACTCATCTTCTTAAGTTTGGTTGCCGAACACCCAGCCCCATCACAATGACAAGGCTAGATACAGGGCTCAAATACTAGGCTAGGGCCTCTCCTCCTCTTCGGCGCGGTCGTTTTGCTCAACCAAGAGGCTCCTGACCTCCTCCACGGCGGACTTAAAAACCTCTGCTACAGCGTCCTTTGGCGCTGAACCACAGCCCCGGTTCAAACCCGCGATAAGAACCAACGCCATCTGTTGCACTTGAGCTCTTGCAGAGAGTTCCGCATCGCCTGCTGGTCCACCTACTAGCAACCTAGACTTAATCAGCTCATCCCATCGGATAAGGCCATCGTTCCAGCCAAGCTTCTTCATGCTTAGCTTTTTCCCATCCGCGAGTGCTATTGAGTCATTACGCTTCGGTTCTGGCTTAGATTTTTCTTTAGGTTCAAATTTGAGAAGGTCCTCTTCAGTAACAAGCCTACCTTCCTTCTTCTTCTCCCGAATATATTCAAGAGCTTTAGTGACTCCCAAATCGGCCATAGATTCCGATTTCAACAGCAGAAGAATATTTGGAATCACCTTCAGCCCATCATAAATTGTGATGTAATTTCTCGCACTACGAGGGCAAATTCGCAGCACTGATTTGAGGTAGCCCTCCCACTGCCCATGGCCAGCTTCTTTTTTAAGAATGGTCAGTATTTCCCCTAGCTTGAAAGCGCAGATTAAGGTCTTGCGAGCTAACCCTTTTAACTCGTTTTTAATTTTCAGGACCTCCGCTTCAAGCGATTCCTTGGATACTTGAATGTTGCTCTGACCATTCTCAGAGCCTCGAAAGACGGACATCGGCACCATGTCCGACTCTTTCTCTAAGGCAGGAGAAACGATCGTCGGCTCCGTATTCGACTCTTCCTTTGGAGTTGAAGGGACGACCATTGGCACCGTTTTCGACTCTTCCTCTGAGGTTAAAGGAACGAGCATCGGCTTCGTATCCGACTCTTCCTCAGGGGTTGAAGGAACAACCATTGGCTTCGTATCCGACTCTTTCTCAGGGGTTGAAGGAACGACCATTGGCTTCGTATCCGACTCTCCCTCAGGGGTTGAAGGAACGACCATCGGCACCGTATCCGACTCTTCCTCAGGGGTTGAAGGAACGACCATCGGCTTCGTATCCGATTCTTCCTCAGGGATTGAAGGAACGACCATCGGCCCGGTCTCCGCCGATTGTTCGATTTCCAAATTCTTACCTGATACCAAATTGGCATCACTTTCATTCAGTTCTTGATAGCTATTCATAATTCGAGATGCGCCCGGTAATGAGTGCGACAGCTACGAACCAAGGGCTTCAGCAACAAAAAATTTGCTGAGTCTAGATTAACGTATTCTGAGGCATCACCTTGAGGTGCGCTTGGCTTGTTCTGCGGTCGCCTACTTCGCGAAGCGTGTTTTTCACTCCAGTTCAGCGCTGCCGTTTTTTTGCTTAATCCCGAATGCGCCGGTATTTCACGGTGCACAGCTACAATACCAAATAGGTCGTTTTATCCTTAGAACCTACTTGGCGAGTTCAAAGTCCCATTTGCTTCAAAATTTGCAAGTGAGATTCTCGAGAAAATTTAAGGGTGTTTTCTCCTGCAACCTCGACCACTACTTCCGCAACCAGTATCCTCGGGGAGGAAGCTTGAGACCTAGTTTCTCACATCGCTTCTTGAGCCCGGCGTTTGAAACATCAAGCTCCTCTGCAAGCTTGATAAGGGGCTGCCTCCAAACCTGCTTTTGAAGTTGCGCCTTAGTCGGCCACTTCACCGTCTTCACATGCGGAATAGAGACAGCTATTGCCGCAGTCCTCACCTCCGCCGGGGTCAAATTCCAAAAGTCATCCACCGCACTCTCTTCATCAATCACGTCCCGGTAATGCTGGTCCATCATCTGAACCGAGGTTCCGCAGTTGAAGGCCGTTAATGCCTCATCCTTGTCTCGCTCGGCCTGATACGAAACTGAGGTGTGGCGAAGAACATCTGGCACCCAGTTTTTAGCTTGGGTGAGTGTCTTTAGCTTGGTCATCTTGTAAGCCCACCCTTTTGGTATTCCCTCGAATGGAAACTCCTTCAGCCACTTTGTTAAGACGTCAGGAATGGGCGTCGAACGATTCGTTGTTCTCCTCAATTTTCCACCTCCCACCCTAATCCGCTTTGAAGATAGGTCGCTAGGACTCAGATCAGCTAGTTCGCTTGGTCGCAGTCCAGCAAAGAGAGCAATGGCTATGGGAGCAACGGACACTCCCCCTTGAAACTCCATGGCAGCGGTAAGCAGCCTTTGCACTTCATCCAACGAGAGAATGGCAATCTGTCGTTTCTCTTTCGGTAACTGGTCCAGACGGTCACAGGGATTCTCTAGACAGTAGTGGTGACGCTGCGCCCATCGGAAAAAGACGTTGAAGATTCGACGGTGAGACTTCCGGGTATTGAGATTCTTGTAGCGGGAGATTCTCTCCTCCAAATCTGAGACGGTAAACTCATGAACGGACCGATTAGGATCAGGGATCAGGAGTAGCTTGAAAGTGCTTCGGTAATTCCGCTCAGTCGCCTCTTCGATTTCATGGCGGGACTTCAGGAACTTATCCGTAGCGTTGAGAATGGTGATCACTTCTGTCTCTGGACGAAAGCGGGCCTCGAAGAATGCAGCAGCATCATCAAAGGTGGCCCCCTTCTCTTTTGCTCGGGAGTCGAGAGCAAGGTAACGCGAGACAATTGTGGACAAGCTTCTCAATCCAATCTGTTGAAAAGCAGCTTCCGCATCAGCCAGTTGCTCTACTGTTAGAGAAGTTCGTTGGGTAGGACGTTGCTCAGCAAATCCATCAGCCTCTAACTCGAGGTCGGACTGCTGTTGAAGGGCTTCTGCTTTTGTGGGAAAATTTTTGCGAACCCTCGTCCCATCCGGCATCGTACCAGCCACCTTCCACGAGACCGAACCCGAGCCATTGGTGAACCGGGAGATCGTGAAACGGGTAACTTGCTTCGGTCTTGCCATTGCCAAAATTGGCAATTATTTTGGCAACTGCTCAAGGAAAATTAACCACCGTAGTCATAACTCACTCAAAATAAGTTCAATTTAATTAAAACCAAATTCACTCGTAATGAATAGGTCGTCGGTTCAATTCCGACCAGCGGCTCCACTTCCTTTATCTGCCAAAGCAAGGAGAGCTCTTTCGTCAGGAAATTCCGAGCTTCTTCTCCATTTCCTCAAGAGGCACCCCCTTGGTCTCAGGAACCATCACGAGGACCCAGAGCAACTGCAGCACCATCATGAAAGCAAAGAAGCCGAAGATGTAGCCGGCATCAAATTTCGTAATCGCAATTGGGAATAACAGCGACAAGAGCGCGGCAAAGACCCAGTGAGTAGCGCAACCGAAGGATTGTCCAGCAGCTCGAAAGGCGTTGGGAAAAATCTCAGCAATAAAAACCCAAATCACCGCCCCTTGGCCCATGGCATGAGACGCAATGAAACCTAACAAACATACGAGAACAAGCGTGCTCATTCCTCCCAGAACCTTGGAGGCATCAGCCTTAGCCTTTTGGGCGGTCTGAACCGCGTCCACAGTTGACGCGTGATCACCTACAACGACCTTATCCCCTTTGTAGTCTGGCAAATTCGTCGCAGCTACCAAAGCAGCTCCTTTCTCCTTCAAGCTCTGCGCAGCCGCGGGTTTCTCAGTGTGCGACAAAGAGCGCTTGGTCACCTCCAACTTATCTACCTTCTCGGCAGCACTCTGATAGTCGATTGCCGAAGAGACGACCTTGAACCCCGGAAAACTCAAGAAGGCCCATGCGCAGATTCCTAACGAGGCAATATACCCAATGGACCCGATAAAAAGAAGACTCTTGCGGCCCAAACGGTCGATGAGGTAAAGACCAACAAACGTGAAAATAAGATTCACCACGCCCAACCAAATGGCGGCAGCCAACGGATTCTCAATCCCAGCCAAACCAAGCAGACGCGGCGCAAAGTAGAGAATCACGTTAATGCCAGAGAGCTGATTGAAGAATGCGATCAAGAAGGCTAGCATCAGAGGAATCTTCAGACGGCGAAACGGAATCTTTCCACTCTTGGGCTCTGCCCCACTATGAGACTCGATCTCGACCACAAGGGCTTCCAACTCTTTTTCGGAAGCCTCAGGACGCGACAGCCCCAGTACCCGCTTACCTTCGGCTCGGTCACCCTTCTGAGTAATCAGCCAACGCGGACTCTCCGGAATGCGAAGACACATCAGCGCATAAATGACTGCCGGTATCGCTTCGACCCCCAGCATCCAACGCCAAGCCACCTCCCCCATCGCCCGTCCAATCAGCCAATTGGATAAGAAGGCGACCAGAATACCGAAGACAATGTTGAACTGGAACATACCCGTCAGACGACCCCGCTTTTCAGCAGGCGCAATCTCAGAAATATACATCGGCCCAACTACCGTCGAAATACCGACTCCTATCCCTCCAATAAAACGAGCCATCACAAATGGAATCAGGTCATTCGACAGAGCCGACCAAATTGCCGAGATAAAATAGAGAATACCAATCCACAACAGAGTCCCCTTACGTCCAAACCGATTGGCAGGCCAACCACCAAAAATGGAGCCCAGAACCGTGCCCCATAAAGCTGCCGACAGAGCCAATCCATGCTGAGAACCATTCAGGTCCCAAAGATCTTGAATCGTTTTCTCTGCACCGGAAATAACCACAGTATCAAATCCAAAGAGGAAACCTGCGAGGGCAGAAGTGAGAGCCCAGATAAAGAGTTGGTTGTTTTTCATGAAGAGAATGGATTTTCCATCACCTACTCTCAGACAAGAAAGAGTCAGACGGGATGGAATAGTCTCGGATTCCTATTCTCAGCGGCAAGCTCATTCTCCTTAAAGAGTCATCTTCCTACTAAAAAATGAGTTCGCAACATTCGCGATTGCCCCTCGAATTCAAACCTCTTCGCTCACCCCTATCACCAATAAAAAAACGGTGGAGTCACCTCCACCGCTTTCAAAAATTCAATTGTTCGAACGCCCTCTTAGTTAGAAGCAGGAACTTCGATTGTCACGCGGTCTCCATTGCGAATCCGCTGACCTTTCTTTAGACTCGATGGAACAACATCACAGATCGTCTGGGTCGGCTCCACTTGAGCCACCTTCAAACGAGCAACCAAAGAACCATTGCGGCTCACAATTAGCTCACTGCGCTCATCGATATTTGAGTTGTTCGCTCCACGGCTGATAATCGCAAAACCATATTCATTGGAAACACCAGTGACCGTTGCAGTCACTCTGTTCAATGCGATACGCTGCTTCACTTTGGCCAAACGGCCTTGGAGGTTCTCCTTACGAGAAGCGGCAGAAGTGACGGCCTGACCGAGCTTCGTAGCAATTTCGGTCTTCTCCTCAAGCTCAGAATCTTTTTCCTTAAGCTCGTTTTCCAAGTCCTCGATATGTCCAACAACAGCGTCAACTCCCATGTTGGCTCCTGCTTCCGGAACCATTTCGCGAATAATCGCTTCCGCAGTTGCAATAGCTCCTTCGATTTGCTCGAGGTCGGCATCGTATCCTTCGATTTCGCCCTCCAACTCACCCTGCTGCTTGATGAGACCGTTTTCCTTGGAACTTTCGTTCTCTAGGCTGGCACTAGTTTCGTTGCGGCCATCGACGGCTGTCTTTCTTTCCTCCTTGGCAACTTTGATTTCGCCATCTTTGTCCTCAATATTATCGGCAACGACCTTATTATCGTCAAAGCGTTCAATGGTTGTCGCCGTCTCTGCCTCTAGCTTACCCTTGGTGGTGTAACCGAAGAAGACCGTCGCGGCGCAAAGAATTATGGTGAGGATATAGAAAATGTTCTTAATCATGGTGTGTGCTGTGTGTGACTTGAAAAATAAATTCGCAATTTGGGCTCATTAGTTGGAGGAGGCAACGACCTTGTCACCCACGCGGACCCTCATTCCATCTTCGAAAGAGTCCGGAATGATACTTGCGGCAGCTGTGGAAGGCTCGGTTCCAGTAACCTTCACTTTGCCAATCGTAGCTCCACCACGCTGAACCTCCAAAACTGAGTCGCGAATGATTCCAGCATTATCACCACCGGTGAGAATCACGAAACCGAGGTCGGTCACCACTCGGGAAACGCTTGCATTCAAACCTGGGAGGGACTCTTTTCGCGCATATCGAGAAAGAACATCCTCCATAGCCGAATTCTCAGTGCTGAGAGAAGTATTCAGGCTATCCCGAGTCTTAATTTCGGTATCCTTAAGCAGTAATTCACCGTTCACAGTGGCTAAGTCCGTGCCCATCTGCTCCAGATTGCGTTTGAGGTCTTCCAAATCGCCAAATTTAGCCAACTTCTCTTGACCGCTTTCAACTTCAGCCTTTTTCGATTCGACCGCACTCTTCTTGTCGTCGATGTCAGATTGGAGAGATTTGTTTTTGGCAAGCTGAGCGTCGAGTTCCTCTTTCAGCTCCGCAGTCTTCTCGTTTGCTGCCTTCGTCTCTTCTTCGAGCCCGCTGAATTCCTCCTTACGCTCGTCGAAGACTTTGTTGTTAAGTTCCAACTTTCTGTCCTCTGATGCGAGAGCATCGCGCTGGTCCGCGAGAGCGGCCTTGTTCTTGAAGCCGAAGAAAGCGGCCGCAGCCAGTACCAATGCTGTGATAATTCCAAAAGCGTTTGCCATAACGTGTGTGCGTTTCGCCAGCTCTCAGAATGAAAGCTACCGTATCTGTGCACTGTAGTGAGAATTCCCCCCCTCCGACAATAGAAAAATGCCAACAAAGCGCACACGTCTTTACAAACGCAACTTCCTGTCCCTAGGTGCTGCCTCTTCATGAATTCAGTCTTGCGCGTCTTTTCCTACCTGAAACGTTACCCTGGCTTGGCTGCAGCCCAGCTCTTCTGCGCTTCAGTAATGGCTCTTTCGGTCATCGTTTTCCCCTCCATTGCAGGCTTCGTCACCGATAAAATTCTCTCCGATCCCACCCGCCACTATGAACTCCTGAAGTGGGTCCTGTTAGGGGTAGGCGGCTTCTTCCTAAAAGACTTCCTCAATTGCGGCCGCATTCTCGTGAACAACAACTTCGAGCAGAATGTGATTTATGACATTCGTTCCGACCTCTATCGCAAGATTCAGAACCTTCCCCTGCGCTGGTTCGACACCCGCCGAACGGGCGATATTATGACTCGAGTCGCCGAGGACGTCACCTCCATGGAGCGCGTCCTCATCGATGGAATCGAGCTTGGCCTCGTTTCGACCATTCAGCTTCTTGCCGTAGGAGCCGTAATGTATTTTACCAATTGGCAGGTCGGGCTTTGGGCCACCCTTCCCATTCCTCTCCTGATTTTCGGGGCCTGGATCTACTCCAAAGACGCTCGCCACCGCCACAAAGCCCAGCGGGACGCGACTTCCGACCTCAATTCCCTGCTCCACGACAATATTTCAGGTATTCGCCAAATTAAGTCTTACGCTGCAGAAAAGGACGAACTCGCCCACTTTAACTCTCTTTCTGGCAAAGTGCGCCAGGCCTCGTTGCGCCTCATGCGCTGGTGGGCCGTCTACAACCCTTCCATGTCCTTCGTGCAGATGATGGGCTACTCCCTCGTTCTCTATTTTGGTGGCCAGGCAGTCATTGAAGAGGAAATGCGTTTGGGAGATCTAGTGAAATACTTCCTTCTCCTCTCGCTCTTCTATGAGCCCGTCAATAACCTGCGCCAGCTCAACCAGCTCTTTCTTTCTTCCCGTGCTGCCGCTGACAGAGTTTTTGAGATTCTTGATTCGGAGAACGAGCCCAACCCCAAAGACGCCAAGCCTTTGCCCAAGGACTTTGCGGCCAAAGTCGAGTTCCGTGGCCTTTCCTTCTCTTACGGCGAAAACTCCGACGCCCCCACCCTCACCGACCTCAACCTCGAAGCGCTCCCCGGCCAGACCGTCGCCCTCGTCGGCCCCACTGGTGCTGGTAAGTCGACCATCGTCAATTTACTCCCCCGCTTCTATAACTACCACGAAGGCAGCATCCTCATCGACGGACACGAGCTCGCGCAAATCGACAAGTCCTCCCTGCGCGAAAACATCGGCTACGTCACCCAAGAGGCCTTCCTTTTCAACGGCACCGTGCGAGAAAACCTTCTCCTCGCCCGCCGCGATGCTACCGAAGAACAACTCTGGGCCGCACTCACCAATGCCCGCTGCGAAACCTTCGTCAAAGCGCTCTCTGAGCAGCTCGACACCAATGTTGGCGAACGCGGGGTCAAGCTTTCCGGAGGTGAAAAACAACGTCTTTCGATCGCTCGCGCTTTACTCAAGGACCCCCCTATTCTCCTTCTCGACGAAGCCACAGCCAGCGTCGATACCGAGACCGAGCATCTCATCCAGACCGCCCTTGACCGTCTCATGGAGAATCGCACCGTCTTCGTGATCGCGCATCGTCTTTCCACCATCAAAAACGCCGACTGTATCTACGTGTTAGACCAAGGACGTGTCGTCGAAAAAGGGACCCACGAAGAACTACTGAAACTCAATGGGCTCTACGGAGATCTCTCCAAGAAGTCCTTCTTAGACGAAGACTCCTAAGTCTCATCTCCTTCTTAGAAAGATGAAAAGACCACTCATCCCCTTAATCATCTCACTTCTAGGGATCGCGCTGGCAGCGTATATCAATCTATCGGATAAGGACTCCCCGCCGACCATCAGCCCCGAGCCAAAGCCCGTCCTAGCAGAAGCATACACCTTCGGCGAAGCCTCACGCGACGGCATCGGAAAGTTCTACCTCGGCCGCGAAATCGCCCACGTAATGGGACATCAAGCCATCAACTGGCTCGAACGCGACGATCGTGAGTCCGAAGAAGCCCCCTCCGCCGCCATCGCTGCGCTGGAAATCAAGCCCACCGATGTCATTGCCGATATCGGAGCAGGGTCAGGCTACTACACCTTTCGCCTCGCTCCCCTTGTTCCCGAAGGCCGAGTCATCGCCATCGATATCCAACCCGAGATGATCGACTTTCTCAGCCATCGCGCCCGTGGCGAAGGCTTCGCGAACGTGCAACCGCACCTCAGTAAAATCACCTCTCTCGAACTGCCTCCCCAGACCATCGATTCCGCGATCTTGGTCGATGTTTACCACGAGTTTTCCCATCCCGTCGAAATGCTGGCCTCTCTTCATTCGGCCCTCCGACCTGGCGGCAGACTCTTCCTGTTAGAGTATCGCGCCGAAGACCCCAAAGTCCCCATCAAACCGCTGCACAAAATGACCGAAGCCCAGGCCATCAAAGAAATGGCCGCCTCGAATTTGAAGCATATTGAAACCTTCCATCACCTCCCTTGGCAGCACCTCATGGTCTTCGAAAAGTAAGATCTGGAGTGCGATGCTGCGCACTCTAAAAGAGTGACCCGCCCTACCCCACCACCTGCTGCAGCGTAATCCCGTAAATTTCAGCAATCTCCGGAGCATAGGACTCCTTATACACTTCGCGATAATACACTTCTCGAATCCCATACGCGCACAGCGTTTGCATACAAGCCGTGCAAGGCATCGTCGAGGTCGCCACAATCTTGGCCTCTCCTCGCTTGAACAAGCTGCAGAGGTTGATCTCAGCGTGGAGCATAAATTTCTGTCGCTTCTCACGATCATCCCAGAAGCCCACCGGAGCATCGAATCCAGGAGCCAAGCCATTGTAGGCCGTCGCAATCACGCGGTTATCAAAATCAAGCGCCGCCGCCCCTACCTTACGGAAGGGATCCTCCGATCGCAGGCTCGCCACCTCGGCCAAAGCCATCGCGTATTGCGCAATCGAAATCCGGTCACTCATCGCCGCCATCTTCCGTTTCTTTCTCGTTCAGCCAAGCAGAAATCTTCTTCGGATCGTTTGTCGGCTCGCGACAACTCATTCCCTTACACAAGAAAGCGAGCACCTCTTCCTCGGAAGTGAGACTCTTTGTAAACTCGCTCACCGGCCCCGCATTGCTCATCACCACCAAACTTCCCCCTGGCGCCTGCCAAGCCGCCTTCAGAAAGGCCTCTCGCTCCTCCCCCTCGCCCGCAATCACCAGTCGCGAAGGCTTCTCAATAGTCCAAACCAAAGCCCTCGCCATTCCTGGCAGCGAGAAAGGCTCCTCCCGCAGGCTTTGTCCAAAGTAGGCCAAGGTCTGCTCTGCCTCCTTCTTCAAATCCTCTCGATCCGTGATTTCCGCGAACAAGACCAACTCCTGCGTCCCTAACGAACTCGCCGTCGGCATCGCCGAATCGTAATCATCCTTCAGCCTGAGAACCAAATCATCGCGCTCTTCACCGTCGAAAAAGCCGCCCTTCTCCGAATCATAAAATCGAGCACGACCCCCATCAAAGAAGCGCAACCCTTTCTCCAAAAATTTCTCCTCCAAAGTCGCTTCATACAACAGACGCCCCGCCTTCGCCATCGCGAGATAATTGATCGCCTGCTGACTATCCTCGACATCTCCCTCCCGCCAACGATTCGCCAACCGCTTACCATCCCATAGAAAGCCCTCCACTGCCTCAAATGCCTTGCGAGCGGCCTCAAGATACCGCTTCTCCTCCAGCACCATCCCCGCCTCAGCCATTGCCGCAATCATCAGGCCATTCCACCCCGCTAAAATTTTGTCGTCCGTGGCCGGCGGCACCCGTTTGGCGCGCACCTCTGCCATTTTCGCCATTGCCCCTCGAAACACCTCCGCGTCCCCTCCTGGCGCATCAACAATCGACAACACATTCTGATTTTTCAACGCCTCTGGATCCGAAAAATCATAGAAATTCCCCTTCTCACTCAAACCACAAACCCGCGTCACCACCTTTAACTCGTTAGGCTCTAACAACTCTTTCAACTCAGCCACCATCCAGCACCAATACTTTCCCTCTTTCCCCTCACTCTGAGCATCCTGTGCACTATAGAACGCTCCACTCTCATGCCTCATCTCAGCCAAAACATAGTCTGCAATTCCCTGCGCAGCCTCCCGGAACAACGGCTCCCGACTACGACGCCACGCCTCACAATAGACTTCTAACAACTGCGCTTGGTCATAGAGCATTTTCTCGAAGTGAGGCACCAACCACTTCGCATCCGTCGCATAGCGATGAAAACCGCCTCCAATCAAATCATGGATGCCACCCTCCGCCATCTTGCGGCAGGTCAAAAGAGCCTTCTCTCGCGCCTCCTCATTCTCACTGGTCAATAAAAGCATCAAGTGACTTGGCTGCGGAAATTTCTCTCCCCGCCCCCAGCCGCCATTCACCATATCCACCTTGTCCGCCACTTCCGAAACAGCCTTCGCTACCACCTCCATCGTCAACTCCCCCTCTTTCCCGCGACTCGCCTCCAAATGCAGACTCAACTGCTTCGCCAATTCATTCCCCGTCCTTAAAACCCCCTCTTGGTCTTCTCGCCAAGCACGCTCCACCCCCTCAATCACCTTCATAAAAGAAGGCCTTCCCTGCTTCGAAACCGGCGGAAAATAGGTCCCTCCGAAAAACAGCTTTAAGTCATTCGTCAAAAACACATTCAGCGGCCAACCTCCGCCCTCGCCCATGAGCGCCTGAAACGACTTCATATAAACCGCATCCACATCCGGCCGCTCCTCACGGTCCAGCTTGATACTCACAAAATTCTCATTGAGAAACTTCGCCACCGCCTCATCCCTGAAGGACTCCCGCTCCATCACGTGGCACCAGTGACAGGTCGAATACCCCACACTCAGCAAAATCGGCTTCTCCTCCGCACGTGCCTTCGCAAAGGCCTCCTCCCCCCACGGATACCAGTCTACCGGATTATGAGCATGCAAAAGAAGATAGGGCGATTTCTCATCCGCCAATCGATTAGGCTCCTCCCTCACCCCTTTTTCCTCCGCAGAAAGAATGGCGGTAAGGCCCATCAGCACAGCGAAAACGGCCCGATTTCGGCAAAAATAGATCATCTTTTTGCCATCATCGTTGAACAAAGCCCCGAGTCAAAGGTCTACTTTTCTGAATGCGCTCGTTTAATCGAGACATTCACAAAGGGTGAACAGTAGTTTTTCAGCTCCGCGTGACTAGCAGTCCGCGCGGCCAGTTGAAGAATTCACGGTCGCGGGGGACTTCGGTCTCCCGCGATTCGCATTTAAAAGAGACCTTATTTCGCCATTCTGAGCTTCCCCGATCCAAGAATTCGCCTCGCTCCTACGAAATCTAAAAGCGCTCCCTAACCGACTCCCTACTCCTCCTTTTCTCCTGCAGTGCCCCACACCGCAGCGTCAAGAAGAAATCTCCACCCCCATCCTCTGCTGAACTCAGCGCCCTTTGCGACTCTGCGCTGAACAAATTTTTAGAGAACCTCCCCCTCAATCTCTTCGCTTCCAGCCTTGCACCCCGCGCCTCTCACCGCTAAGCATTCCGCCGCAACATGCTCGAAAACATCAGAAAATACACAGGCCTCTTCATCGTGGTCTTGGTCCTCATCTTCGTTGGCCTCGTCTTTCTCCAGAGTAATACCGGAGGCAGCGGCCCAGGAAGCGGCCCCGCCGTGGTGAAAACCAACGACAAGACATACGCCTACAAGGATCTCCAGAAAGCCGATCAGCAAATCCGCCTCGGACAACGTATCATGCAAGAGTCGTCACAAAGCGGCTCCTTCAACGCCTATCTCGACATCTCACGCTTCCTCAGCACCTTGGAAGGTGGAAACAGTGACGACGCCCTCAAGCGCTACCTCGTTCACCGCACCAACTTCGAGCGCGCCAAAGAGGAATACGGCCTCTTTCCCTCCAAAGACGAAATCGACCTCTACCAGCGCGAGAATATCTTTACCGGCCAAGATGGCATCTTCAACGACGAAGCCTATCAAACCTTCACCGACAAGGGGCTCAAGGGTCTCAGCATGACCATCAACGACCTCAACGACTTCGTGGGTGACCTCCTTGCTTTCAAGGAATTCACTAACGTCCTCGGCGCAGGTGTCCTCGCCAACCAAACTGCCGCCGAAGAAAGCTTCGTCGCCAGCAGCCAGCAATTCACGCTCTCCACTCTTTCTCTGGACCTCGAAACCTTCAAAAAAGAAATTGCCCCCACCGACGAGGAAGTGAAAACCTACTGGGAAGAGAACCAAGGCCGCTACCTCACCGAGCCCAAGCGCCGCCTCACCTACTTCACAGCAGCTCCAGACTTCGACGCCGCTCTGGCCAAGAAAAAGGAAGAACTTCCCAACCAAGAAAAAACCGCCGCTGAAGAAGCTGCAGATGCCGAAAAGACTCCCGAGCAGATTGCAGCCGACGACAAGGCCAAGGAGGAAACCGCAGTCCTTACCCCTGAAGAGCGCAAAAAAGTCTCTGACGAACTCGGACTCGTTATCGAGGAGAACATCTGGGTCGTTCTTCAGCAAAAAATCGAAGATGGTGCCGAAAATGCCAACCTCGAGCCCCTCGCCAAAGAATTTGGCTACGAAATCAAAACCACCGAACTCCTCCCTCTCAGCGAACTGCCAGCTGACATTCGCGGAACCGTTCGTGGCACTCAGGAAACCGTCGAACAAACTCTTCTAAAAGCGAGTGTCTCAAGTGGCAACGTCATGGACTCCCTCAGCGAAATCCTTGGCGTAGGCGACGAAAACTGGCTCCTCTACCGTGTCGACGAAGCCGTCGACCCTACCGAGATGACCTTCGAAGAAGCTCAGGAGGATGCGAAAACCGACCTCATCCAAGAACGCGCTGAAGAGCAACTTGCAGAGGCTATCGAGGCTGCCCGCGAAGCAGTCGCCAAAGCAATCGCCGATGGCACCGACCTCGCCGAAGCAGCAGAAGCACAGAAGCTCAAGCTCACCGAGCACCTCGGCATGACCGCCAGATCCACTCTTCCCGGCGAATCCAATCCTCAAGACGTCTTCCGCCTTGCCACCCAGACCAAAACCGGTGAGCTCTCCAAAGCCGAAGTCATCATGCCTCTTCGCAACCGCGCCCTCTTCGTCTTCGTCAAGGAACGCGAGTTCGTTGAAAGCGACCAAAACAAAGCCGGACTCACCCGCGCAGTCTCAACTCAGCAGGAAGCCATCCGCGGCGCCCTTGTGCAGCACTGGTTCACCGCCGAGTACGACAAAGCAGAGGTCGAATTCGTTACAGCCAAGTAACGATGAACGACCGCGACGAAGCCTTCGACCAAGCCAACGCCCACCTTGCCGTGGGTGAACTCGAAGAAGCTGAGGCCAAGTATCGCGAAGCCGTCGCTGCAGACCCAGACTACTTCGACGGCTGGCACGCCCTCGGCATGACCCTCATGAAGCTGGGAAACATCAAAGAAGCCATCGGTTGTGGACTTCAAGCCACCAATCTGCAACCCAACGACCTTCTCGCCTGGACCGCCCTCTCGCAGATGTATGTCCAAGACCAACAAATCGCCGAAGCCGAATTCGCCAAAGGCAACGCACGCATCCTTTCCCTCGGCGGCAAAGTGCAGAAGTAATTCTTTATGGAGCAGGGACATTCCTGTCCCTCAATAACGGTCCGTCACTGGGAGCTCCGGTTTTCAACCGGCTTCCCCCGACAAAATCGGGGCCTCAAAGAATCCGCCATCTTCTACAAAGAAGGGTCGACTTCAATCTTTCACCACAAGGCCTAGAGACAAAATTTGAGGACTGAAGTCATCACTCCTCAAAAACAACGAGGAAAAAAGAGAGTAGCCCTACCAGGACTCGAACCTGGAAATACGGAATCAAAATCCGGTGTGTTACCAATTACACTATAGGGCTATTTAAAACGGGCGATTCGCATCGCGGGGCGAGGGATTTACCCGATCCTCAGAGAGAATCAACTACGAAATGCTCTGATCCGCAAGTTCCGCGCGACAGTATTCTGTCAATTCCCCAAGCGCATCCTTGACCAAAGCCCCCCTTCGCCAGAACCTCCCCCCAAATCATGGATTACGGCTCTCTCATCGCCAAACGGCGCGCACGGTTCGACGAAATCGAAACCGCAATGTCTGAACCCGAGTTTTTCTCCGACCAAGAGCGCTCTACCACCCTCACACGCGAGCACCAGTCGATTAAGAAAGTCCTCGGCATGTGGGACGAATTCGAAAGCCTCCAAACCGAACTGGAAGATAATCGCGAGCTTGCTAAAGGCACCGACGAACTCGCCGAGATGGCCGCCGAAGAAATTCCTGAGCTCGAAGCCAAAATCGAGACCCTCGGCTCCGAAGTGCAATACGCCCTTCTTCCCCGCGACCCCTCCGAAGAACGCAACGCCCTCCTCGAGATTCGCGCCGGCGCTGGTGGCGACGAAGCCTCCCTCTTTGCAGGCGAACTTCTCCGCCTTTACCAAAACTATGCCTCTGGCCGCGGGTGGAAGACCCAG
Source organism: Roseibacillus sp. (assembly GCA_051251855.1). Lineage (GTDB taxonomy): Bacteria > Verrucomicrobiota > Verrucomicrobiia > Verrucomicrobiales > Akkermansiaceae > Roseibacillus. The sequence continues at coordinate 202,972 of JBPOGI010000002.1, read as the reverse complement.
CACCTCGACTCCTCCCCTTCCGACGTGGGCGGTTTCAAAGAAGTCGTGATTAAAGTCACTGGCGAAGAAGTCTTTCGCTACCTCAAATACGAATCCGGCGTCCACCGCGTACAACGCGTTCCCGCCACCGAGACTCAAGGCCGCATTCACACCTCCACCTGCACCGTCGCCGTAATGCCCGAGGCACAGGAAGTCGATGTCGTCCTCAAGCCCGAAGACCTTCATATCCAAGCCACCCGCTCCGGCGGCTCCGGCGGACAGCACGTCAATACCACCGACTCCGCCGTTCAGATCACCTATCTCCCCACCGGCCTGCAAGTGAAGTGCCAGGACGGACGCTCCCAAACCCAGAACAAAGCCCTCGGCCTTGAGATTCTGCGCTCCAAACTTTACGAAATCAAAGTGAAGGAAGAAGCCGAGAAACACGCTTCCACCCGACGCGCTCAGATTGGTTCCGGCGACCGTTCCGAAAAAATCCGCACCTACAATTTTCCTCAGTCCCGCGTCACCGACCACCGCGTCAACCACACCTCCCACAACATGGAAGGCATTATGCAGGGACAAATCCAAGAATTCACCGACGCCCTCCAAAAGGCCGAGATGGAAGAAAAACTGGCCGACGCCGAAGCCGAGAACGAAAACACCTAACAGAATCCTTTCACGATGAGCACACTCACCGTTATCGACCACCCGCTGGTTCACCACAAGCTCGCCATCCTGCGCGACGTCACCACCCCCTTCCCCACCTTTCGCCGTATTCTCCGCGAGACCACTTGGCTCCTCGCCAACGAGGCCACCAAACACCTCACCGTGGAAGAGAACACCATCGAGACTCCCCTCGAGGAGATGACAGCCCATCGTCTCCCCACCCCCGCGCCCTGCCTCATCTCCATCCTCCGCGCCGGCAACGGACTCGTCGACGGACTCATGGACATCATGCCCGAAGCTGCCGTCGGCCACCTCGGCCTCGTCCGTAATCCCGACACCCTTCAGCCCGAGGAATACTACTGCAAGCTCCCCACTCAAATCGAGAAGCGCCAAGTCATCCTCGCCGACCCCATGCTCGCCACTGGCGGCAGCACCGTCGCAGCCATCGACCGCTTACGCGAAAAAGGCGTCACCGACCTCGTCTTCCTTTGCCTCCTTGCCGCCCCCGAAGGAGTCGCCGCTCTCCAAGCAGCCCACCCCGACGTCCCCATCTTCACCGGAGCCCTCGACCGCGAGCTCAACGACAAAGGCTACATTCTCCCCGGCCTCGGCGATGCCGGCGACCGTATTTACGGCACCGACTAAGCTAGACGCCTCCACTCGAGGCTCCAGCGGTTCATCGAACGGTAGGGCGGCCTCTGCTCCGAACCGCCGAAATCATCCATTGAAAGCTCAACCACTTTTCCAAATGGATTGAGACCTCCCCACCCAGATACTCTCACAGAGTCAAGATACCACCGGGAGTGGACTGGTATTATTACCAAGCCATTCGAACACTCTTTTAAAAATAGGAATTTTCAAGCTGCGCCAGAGGCTCCAATCCCTTGAATTAAAAGCATCCAGCCCGTCGAAAACTTAGTGTTTCGGCTCGCCATCAGCGTTCGCTCGGTTTCGAAGCTCTGAGGGTTTTGATTATCATAAGATATCGTGTAGAAGAGGCTAAACTTAACGTGCTTCCCTTCTTTGAGCATCCCAGAAATCTTCCCCCCCACTTGTTTGCCAAAGGAATAGCCTTCCTCAACGCTGTAATAGGCACCCTCACTACTTGTCAGTGAGTATTCTTTATCAAGAACAAACTCTTCCTCGGAATCTTCTGAAACCAATCGTATTTTGTTGAGCTTCACCCCGCTCACGTGGGCGTTTCTAGTCTTGAAGAAGAAATTCAAATCATGAGGATCCGTGTTGTAAGTTAACCAAAAAATGAAGGGGACAAAAAAGCGACAATCACCATCGTCGACCCACAAAGAGATTTGGAAATCCTGCGGATCATCTTTAGTTTCGTCCAAGGCGAAGACTTTTGCTTTATTTTCTACCGTCACTCCTAAGGTGAGGGCCGAATAAACTAACAAAAGTTTCACCCAGGCCGGCCGTCTCTTTCTCGTCTTCAAAATCTTAGTTTTCTGGAGACAAAGCAGTCTCAGAATATTTCTTCCCACTCTTCTGTAAAGTGAGCATGTCCACCACCTCTGGATAGCTCACAAGGAACTTGTTCTCGTCGATGAGGTTGATGAAATAGTGTGTCGTCTCTTTCGGCAAGCGGACTTGCACCTGATTCCCTAGCACCAAAGCAGCCGGCTGACGATACCACTCTTCATAGCGCTCTCCGCCGTTATCAGTGTATATCAGATTGGCTCGCTCCACTTTAGCTCCGTTCTCTTGATAGGTAAAACGAACTACCTTCCCGTCCTGCTCGTGGCTAATGACCGTGCAGACCTCGTCTTTGTGAGGCAATTTGTGTTTGGTATGAGGATTAAAGTAAGGATAACTCGCCTTCATCTCGGTCAGAGACTTACTGAGGAGACCATTCATCTCCTTCGCTTTCTCAGGCGAATCCTTCGTGAGATTCTTCGCTTCCTCAATATCGACCCGAACCACTTCACCGTCCTCGGCGTCGTAGAGTTGATAAAGCTCGAGACCACTCAGTTCATCCCCTGCCTTCACCCGCTCATACTTCCGAATCAGCTTGTATCCCCCCACCCGAATCGTGCTCTCCATCGCCACGCTATGTGGAAAGTGCCACATCATACTATCGCGCACCTCACCATCAGCATCCACTACCAAAGCAGCATCAGAAGCATCACCCAATAGAAGTGGCTTCAAATCATAGCCGTCGAAGGACTTGCCTGCCGGCTTTTCCGCCCCTGTGAGCGAAAGAACCGTCGGGTAAAAATCGAGTCCATTCACCATCACCTCCGACTGTATCCCTTCCTTGATTCCAGGTCCCGCAATGATGAGCGGCACCCGCGTCCCTCCTTCGCGCGCAGATATCTTTCCTCGATCCAGCGGATAGTTATCGGTAATAATTTGGCCCGGATGAGTCTCCATGCCGCCATTATCCGAGGTGAAAATCACGTAAGTGTTCTCCACCAACTTGTGCCCGGGCCAGCGGGGATCCTCCGTTTCTTGCAAGTAATCAAGAAGCTGCCCCACATAATGGTCCAACTCCTCTACCATCGCGCAATAGAACGGGTTGGTCTGCCCCTCCCCTTTCCACTCTTTGGGATTCTCCGGTAAAGCGACTCCCAGTTTCTGGCAATATTTCTCAAGGCGTTCTTTGCTGCGGGTATGAATCGGGGTGTGCACCAACCAAGTGGCGAAGTAGAGAAAGAAGGGCTCATCCTTGTGCTTACCCACAAACTCCATCGCATCAACGGTGGTTTGATCAAAGGCGAAGCCCTCTTCATCGAGACGAAACGGATCCCCTTCCTCAGCGGTCGCAAACCCCGTCATACGATGAGGAGCCATGCGGCGAGTGACTCCCAGCGAGGCCCGACTCCAGTCAAAGCCCTGATCCTCAGGTTGCGGGAACGCACTGTGGTTAATCGCCATGTGCCATTTTCCAGAGTGTCCCGTTGCATAACCATTTCCTTGCAAAGCACGAGCCAAAGTCATTTCGCCCGCTGGCATGCGCCCACTATACCACGGAGGCATCATGCGATGAGCCGTGCGATTGTAGGGAGCTGGAGGTGCCCCTCCCACCACGTGCGTCTTTTGAGCTCGTGCGGGATGATTTCCACTCATGATTGCACAGCGCGTCGGAGCGCAAGTCGGCGCCGGAGAATAGGCCTGCCAGAACATCACTCCCCTTTTTGCCAAAGCATCGATATGGGGGGTCTCGTAGGGAGAAGGCTCATCAATATCGTAGCACCCCACATCTTGCCATCCCAAGTCATCGGTGAGGATCAGAACCACATTCGGCTTGGCTGGTCGTGAGTTTTCTTCCGCCGGAGCCAGGCCAGAGAAGAGAAGAAGGCTACCGAGAGCTGAGGAAAGTAAAAAACGATTCATAGCGGGAGTTCAGAGGCAAACTGACCAAAGAGCGAACCCATTGGAAATATTTCTCTTTCTCGCATAGCATGGCGGAAAGGGCACGGACCGCGAGTCTTTACTTCTTCCGGTAAATCCTCACCAACTCGCGTCCTTCTCTCCCGGGATAAGTCGCCCTCGGCTCCCACTCGTCAACCAGTTCGAAGAACTCTCCAAAAAGACCATCCAACTCCTCCGAAGTGCAGCCAAACGGAGGCCCCGTGTCGTGGTCGGGATTCAAAAAGAAGATCGCTACTAAGTGCCCCCCCACCTTCAGCCATCTCGCTGCAGAAGACGCATACCGGCCTCTTTCAGAGGGAGAAATGGCACAGAAGCAAGTGTGCTCAAAAATGGCAGCATAACGCCCCACCTCAGCTTCGAAAAAATCACCCAACTCAAAGGATGGATTCCCTCCTTCCGTTCGCTTGATAGCTCCTTGCAAAGCCAACTCCGAGACATCCAGACCAACAACCTCAACTCCCTTCTCGGCAATCCATCGGGCATCGTGCCCGAAGCCACAACCCGGAACGAGAACTGGACCCTCGCCCCAGATCACATCACCAAGACGCGAAGAAACCTCTCCCAGAGGGGGAGCTGCAGCGCCCTTCTCCCACGGAGTATCTCCCTGCTGATATCGCTCGTTCCAATCCATAAAACTCTTACCTCTCTAACCGCTACATCTTACGCAGGTAGTCTGGCACTTGATCCTTCTGCACTGAGGGCGGCATGGTGGCATTGCCAAAGTGAATCACCGCTCCCACCCCAGCTGCATGCGGAGCAGCGAGCAAAGGCTTCACTTCCACCTCAGGAAACAAATAAGTCTTTTTCTTCTCTGCCTTCCGGCACGCGAGCCAAATTCCGACCCCCAGCACTCCAAGCGAAAGCATTCCAAAGGCAGCAAGAACCTTAGACTCTCGCCCTGTTTCTTCAGGCTTTTCTTCATCAGCCTTCACCACCACTAATTCCTCACCTCGGTCTGCCAATAGATGCCCCTTTCCGGCCGCTTCCGCCAACTCGCGTTCCATCCAATAGAGACGAATTGAAAGCCCGGTAGAAAAGCTCTCTAACTGAGACGCAGGCTCACTCTTGGTCTGCGCTTGTTGCTTAGCATAAATCAAAGCCCCTTTTACCGCCGTACTTGGAATCACGGAATAGACATCAGGACTCATCACCATCGTGGAACGACTCGGATCTCCCACATAATAATAGACCAACGCGCTAAGGCCCTGCCCACGTAGAAAGTGGCGCTTGAAGATAGCCTCAATCTCTCCTTCCGGCGGCACCTCCTGCTTCTCATCGAAAAGATAGATGTAGAGATCGATTTGAGAATCACCCGCATGATATTCCAAGAAACTCTGCCTATCCTGCTGCTCTTGCATCGACAGCATACCTTGAGGATCGACGAGGTAGCCTGCAGGTCGCCCCGCAAAGTAGCGTGCTAAAAACTCCTCTCCGATTTCAATCGGGTAGGCCTCCTCAGGAGGTAAATCTGGAATTTCTTCCGGCACCTCTAGAGGTTCGAACAAATCTTTGTAGCTAACACCCCCGACATCTTCTACGAAAAGAGCCGTTCCTAACAGGATTTCGCCATTGCGAATCAATTCCAGCTCCTCGATCGACCACGAAGGCAGCGCTGGCCAATTCGATAAGTCGGGGATCACTTCCCCATCTTCATCCACCCGTGGTGCCGATTCTTGGGCAAAACTGGAAGAAACCATCAAAACCAAGCCAATCCACATCGGAAAAGCCACCCTGCCAAATTTTTGCCCAAGTCCACCCATTAGAGCTTCCTTTCCTTTTGACGATGACGTGATCGGATACGCTCCAGCAACTCTCCCGTTCCTTCCGTGGGTTGTTCGTCTTGATACTTCGCGGGATCCTTTTTGGCCCGTTTCGAACGACGAACGAGAGTGCTCTCCACCTTTTTCAACACAATCTCGATCCCCTTAAAATATTGCCCCTGCAAAAACAAAGGATGACCCACCGACAGCGCCGCAAAAGTATCATCCTCATCCAAGAACGGATGCAGCGCATAGCCATAAGTCAGACCGGCAGCCTTTCCTGAGACATCGATGGAAAGCAGCACTCCGCACTCGTTCGGTCGCGACATTTCCACATCCACAAAAGCACCCCGATTCAACAGCCAGAAGCCAAACTGGCGCAAATGCGAGACTTCCTCAAAAGCACCAATGTAAATCGAGAAAAAGAGCTGCGGAAAGCGGCGCTCGAACTCATTCATCATCAGGCGCATCTCCTTACGCTCTTTGGCCCGTAAGACGCCCGCAGCATCAGAAAGAGCTGCTAATCGGACATCGTCCCCCCCAAAGAGAAGGTCCACATCCTTCATGTCGAAACCACAGTGGGGACATCCAGCCGCAGAACGGTGGATTCGCTGAACACATCGGGGGCACTTAGTCATCAGTCGGGATAGAAAAGGCTAGAGCTTAAGTCGGCATGGGGTCAAAACCCGAACCCGTCACCTTCACGCAGACTGCTTGCCAAATTTTGCCCCGACTTCTCCAGCTCAATCTTCTCGTTCTCCTCTGGAGCCTCACCGGCATCCTCGGGGAAGTCATCTCCATGCAGCCTACCGCCTTGGTTTTCTGGCGCACGGCCATTGCCGCAGCCGTCTTCTATTTTTTCTGCCGGTTACGCCGTCCCCATCTTTTGCGGATTTCGAGGCCCCATCTCATCCTTTCGCTCACCTCAGGTTTTATTCTCGGCATGCACTGGCTCTGCTTTTTCGGAGCGATCGCGCTCTCCAATGTCTCGGTGGGCCTCGCAGGCTTCGCCGCCACCTCTCTTTTCACCGCTTTGCTGGAACCTCTCATCGAGAAAAAGAGACCGGAAACCCGTAAAGTCCTCCTCGCCCTTCTAGTCGCGGTAGGCATCGTTCTCATTGCAGGAGCCAAAACAGAGGTCCCCCATCCCCTCCTCGGCCTCTCTATTGCCCTCATTGGCGCACTTCTCGCCGCCATCTACAGCCTGACGAGCAAAAGCCTGATCACCGCAGCCGTCCCAGGGCCCACCCTCATGCTCTACCAAATCCCCGCCGCCAACCTCGCCACCGTGGCTGCCATTCTCATCGTCCCCCGCTTCGGCTTCGAAGTCCCTCAAACCGTAGACTGGCCCGCCCTCCTCTTCCTCGCCATCATCTGCACCTTTTTCGCATACCTCTGGTTCGCTCGCATTCTGAAGCATGTCACCGCCTACACTATGAACTTGGCCATCAACTTCGAGCCAGTCTACGGCATCCTTTTGGCCGCCATCTTCTTCTCCGAACACCAATCACTCACCCCTCTCTTTTACCTCGGAACCGCCACCATCGTGCTCGCCAACCTCATCCACGCCCGCCAACCGCAATAACTTCTCTGGCGAGCCAGCCTCAACCCTCCTGAAAAAGGCTACCAATCCCCTCGCAAACGTTTTACACGCCCCCCAACCGCACTAAGCTGCCTCCTCACCTCGACTATGTCTTTTGTTCCCGTCTTCAACGAATTCCCCGAGAAACGCTCTCCTCTGCTACGCCGTTTCGAGAACCTGATCGCGCCTGCGGATGATGCCCAGCTGGAATCTCTCGCCCGCCAATCCGCGCAAGTCACGCGTCGTAACTTCGGCAAAACAATCCGCCTCTTCGCGCCCCTCTACGTATCCAACGAGTGCGTCAACAACTGCTCCTATTGCGGCTTCTCGCGGGACAACCCCATCCTGCGCACCACCCTCGACGCCGAGCAAGTGCTGCAAGAAGCCCGCCACCTGCACGCCCAAGGCTTCCGCAACCTCCTCCTCGTCGCCGGGGAGCATCCCAAGTTTGTCTCCGACGGTTACCTCCAAGACATTGTTCGCCAACTCGCCCCCCTCTTCCCCACCATCGGCATCGAAGTCGGCCCCATGGAAGACCATCAATACGCCGAGCTTGTCAAAGCCGGTGCCGAAGGCCTCATCGTCTACCAAGAGACCTACCACCGCGACACCTACAAAACCCTCCACACCGCCGGCCCCAAAAAGAACTTCGACTGGCGGCTCGAATGCCCCGAGCGCGCCTACCGTGGCGGCTTCCGTCGCATCGGCATCGGCGCCCTCTTTGGCCTTGCCGACTGGCGCACCGAAGCCCTCGCCCTCGCCGCCCACCTCGAATACCTGCACAAGCATTGCTGGAAAGCTCAATTCTCAGTCGCCTTTCCTCGCATGAGACCCTACGCCGGCAACTACCAATACACCCCTGACCCCAACCGCTATCTCAGCGACCGTCAACTCGTCCAACTCATCGCCGCGACCCGGCTTTGCTTCCCCTCCACCGGCATCGTGGTCTCCACCCGCGAGCCTGCCGCCTTCCGCGACAACGTGATGACCCTTGGGCCGACCCACATGTCCGCCGGCAGCGCCACCGACCCCGGCGGCTATACCGGAGCGGGCTGCGACGACCTCCACCGCACCCAAAAAGGCCGCCGCATCGAGGTCGCCGAAGAAGAAAAACCCGCCGGCACCCGCGCTACCGAACAATTCACCATCGACGACCAGCGCACCCCTGCCGACTTCGCCAAAACCATCTCAGCCACCGGCCTCGAACCCGTCTGGAAAGACTGGGACGAAGCCATCTTGAAAGGATAGTTCGCCATGAAGATTCAACTCAACGGCGAAAGCACCGAAATCAGCGCGCCCACCGTCCTCGCCCTCCTCAAGGAACTCGGCCTCGACGAAAAACCGGTCATCGTCGAACACAACCAAGTGGCCCTCCTCAAAGCCGAACACGAAACCACCTCCCTCGCCGAAGGCGACAACCTCGAAGTCATCACCCTCGCGGCGGGAGGCTGATCAAGAACCACTCCCTCCCAATAACGCCACCCCATGCCTGAACTCGCCGAAGTCGAACTCGCCCGCCGCATTTGGTCCCCTGCTTTGGGGAAAAAGGTCATCGCCGTCGAGACCCACCCCAAGACCCGCGTCTATCGCGATACCCCCGCCGTCGCCATCGAGTCGGCCCTCACCGGCGCGGAGATGATCACCAGCCATTCCCACGGCAAGCGGCTCCTCTTCACCTTCCAAAAGAAGAACGAAATTCTGCCCCTCGAAGTCCATCTCGGGATGTCTGGCCGCCTCGCCATCGCTTCCGCTGACCACGAGGCTCACAAGCACGACCACCTCCTCATCCGCCTCTCCGGCCTCACCCTCATCTACAACGACTATCGTCAATTCGGCCGCGCCCACCTCCACGAAGACCCTGAACCTTGGGCTACCCTCCCCCCCGAAGTCCTCGACTCCCGCTTCACCCTCGCTCTCGTAAAGCGCCTGCTGGAAAAGAGACCCCGCACCAGCCTCAAAGCCCTCATCCTCGACCAAACGTGCTTCCCCGGCATCGGCAACTGGATGGCAGACGAAATTTGCTGGCGCATGAATCTCCATCCCGCCACCCCCACCGCTCAGCTCGATCCCGCCTCCCTGCGCAAAGAGACCCAGTTCGTCACCAGAGGAGCCCTCAAGCACGTCGCCGACAAAAACGAAGGACTCCTCGCCGACCCCAGCAAAGGATTCGCCGCCGGCGGCTACGTTTCGCAAGTCCCGCCCAAGAGCTGGCTTTTTCAACACCGTTGGAAGAAAGGCGGCCACTGCCCCCGTTGCCAAACCGAGCTCTCCCGCGCCACCATCGCCACCCGCACCACCGCTTGGTGCCCCCTTTGCCAGCCCGAAATGGCAAAAAATGTAAAAGCCAAGGCTTGAGTCCGGTTGGCACATGGACTAACGCTCATCAGCGCCCAAACTTCCCAAACGAAATGTCTCACAAGCTCTTTCCACTTATTCTCGCTCTTCCCCTCATCCTGTCGAGCTGCGGCCTTTTAGCCCCTCTCCCAGAAGAAGTCGCCGAGACCACTACTACGACCCTTCCTACTCCGAGCGAGCCTGAATTCGTTAACCCCTTCCCAGCTGGTACCTACGACCACTTCAAGGCAGAGCCCAACTACAAGAAGACCTACAACGTCTATCGCAACCACTCTCTGCTGTCCTCTATGACCCCAGATTCTGCGGCCTTGCGTATCAACCTCTCTACCCAGCGTGCTCAACTTCTCCACAACGAGGAAGTGGCCATGGACTACCCTGTCGCCACCGGAAAGGCCGCCTACCCTACCCCTCCCGGCGACTACCAAATTCTTGAGAAGATCAAAGACAAGCGCTCCAACCTCTACGGCAAAATCCTCAACGCGAGCGGTGGAGTCGTAAAAAGCAACGCCGATTCGAAGACCGACAAAGTGCCTCCCGGCGGTAAATTCCTCGGAGCCTCCATGCCCTACTGGATGCGCTTCACGTGGGACGGCATCGGCCACCACGTGGGCAACGTGCCCCGCTACCCTGCTTCTCACGGCTGCATTCGTGGCAAAAGCTCCACCATGCCTGAGGTTTACGCCAAGGTGAAAATCGGCACCCCCGTCTCCATCGTGGAGTATTAGTTGTTCTAGAAACTCACCCCGACATTCTCCGCTCAGGCAAAGCCTTCTTGCCTCTCGTCGGTGAGTGCTCTGGTAGATTTTGGGGTAGCGAGATGGGCCGAATTATGATTGCATCTCGCCCGTATGCAACGCCTCTTCTTGCTTCTCCTCCTTACCCAAGTTTGCCAAAGCCAAACGGTAGTCAACTCGGCTACAGATCGAGTTCCAGGGAGCTATCGAAACGCACTCGCAGCTGTTCCAGACAACGGAACCATCACCTTTGACCCCAGTCTCGATGGCCAGACGATTACTCTCTATGGAATCGTCTACACTGACGGAACCCCTCCTAGCGGTGGACCCCCAGCCATTTCCAAAAGCATCACCATTGATGCTTCCGCCCTGCCCAACGGCATCACCATCGACGGTTCCTCCAGCATTCGCGCTCTTGAAGTCGCCGGGAGCCATACCATCACCATTCGCAACGTTCGCTTTACCAATTGTGTAGGAACGAGCACTTCCTCCGGCAATACACGCGGAGGAGCCATCGTGCTGCGAAGTGGAGGGGCCCTAAACCTCACCAACTGCGAGTTTGTCGACTGCGAGACCAGTGCAGGAGGCGGGGCCGTCTTCGTGGAGTCTGCAACGCTCAACGCCAATGGCTGCACCTTTGCCGACAACTTTGCCAACTTCGACGGTGGAGCCATTCATAACAACAATGGATCGACCACCCTCATCAATTGCACCTTCCACGACAATGAAGCCAACGCCAATGGAGGCGCCGTTAATATTGGATCGACCACCTCACTGAGCGAAGTCATCCATTGCACCTTCACCTCCAATCTCGGTGGAACCGGAAACGCCATCCGCATCGTGAGCGGGGCAACCACTCCAAACATCAACGCCTCCCTCTTCGCCGAGCCGCACGCTGGCACCACGATCTCAGGCACCTTCAATTCGACGGAAACCTTGATGCTCACCAGCGCTCAAATCGACGCGCTGCTTCCACTCGGCTACTATGGAGGCACAACCCAGACACGCCCCCCCCAATTCGGTTCTCTTGCCGTCGATGAAATCGCCGGAACCTACCAAGCCACAGACCAGCGAGGCATCGCGAGGGACTCCACCCCCGATCATGGAGCCGCCGAGGGCAATCGAAACTATCTTGTCAGCTCCCACCTTGATGATGCCGGGCTGACAGGAACCCTGCGCGACGGGCTCAGTCTTCAGGAGGCTAATGGAACCATTTCTTTGGACAGTTCCCTGAGCGGACAAACCATTTTTCTCGCTGAAAGCAACGGCTCACTGGAAACCTCCGCTCCCCTCACCCTTGACGCATCGGACTTAACCGACCCCCTCATTCTAGATGGTACGTTCACCTCATCATCAACGATTCTTGTCGCCAACGAAGCACTCACCATGGACTCGTTCGTGCTCCAGAATGGCTATATTGGACTCAGCAAAGCGCAAGATAAGCCACTCACTTTGAAAAACTGTCTCGTAGTAGGCAATAACAACTGCGGTCTTCTTCTCCACTCGGGTGAGACCCTCATCGAGGACTGCTCGATCAGAGACAACACCTCTACTGGAATTCAGATCGAAAATAACAACCCGTCCACCGCCACGGTCACCATTCTCACCTCAGCTATTCGTGGCAATGATAGCGGGATCTATAACGACGACCACAAGCTGGTAGTTAAAAATTCCGAAATCACCGAGAACAGCCTCTCCTCTCAATTTGCAGACGGAGCCGGAATTTACACCACTGGAGAAACTCTCTTGGAAAACGTCACCATTGCCAACAACGTTAGCCAGAGTGACGGCGGAGGCATCTACAAGGATGATGGCGGCGATGCCGCTCCCCTCACCCTCATCCATTGCACCATCACTGCGAACTCGGGAAGCGGAATCAGCAGACCCAGCAGCGACGTTGGCGACATCCTCATTCGTCACTGTGCCATCGTTGGCAACTCCGATTTCACCGAATCCCGAACCGACTTAGATATCATCTCCGCCAATGGCATCTCCTTTGACGGACCAAGCATCATCGGCTTTGCGCCTCTCTCAATAGGAACCGGGCAACTTCTACTCCTTAGCTCTAAGAACTTCGTAAGATACACCGCCTCAGGATTCGCCCCTTTAGGCGACTATGGCGGCCCCACGCGCACCTGCCCTCCCATCCCTCACGCCCCCGCCGTCAATGCGGGACGCCTTGGATTGCCCACAGTCGGCAGCAGCACCCTCACCGACCAGCGTGGCCTCCCCCGACACAACCCATCGAACTCTACCCTCTCGCCCACGGGCGAGGTAGACCTCGGTGCTGTCGAACTGCAGCCTGACGGACTCTTTCCCGTGGACCTCGATGGCGACGGACTTTCCACCATGCTTGAACTCGCTCTCGGGACCAACCCGTTGGGAGATGAGCCTGTGGCGCAGAACCTCGCGCTCCCTACCGCCCTCTCCGACCCAGCAACGCGCGGCATTCGCTTTGGGGTCAGCGAGAGCTACGATGCGGACGTGGCCGAGGGCTTTAGCATCGACGTCGAACGCTCCTTTGATCTGCAGACCTTTGACAAAATCTTTTCCTACCTTCCCGCTACAGGAGAAACGATCGAAGGCGAGACCATTAGCCACCTCCTCGAACCCACAAGCCTCAGCGTCATGGACTCAACCACAGCACCCAAAGCCTTCTATCGAGTCCGGCCCAGTATCCGACAGTGGCAAACCAGCCTCGTTGCCCCAACATCGGTGACCGATTCTACAGACATCATCAATACCGATATTGATGCCACCTCCACTGGTGACCTCGGGCTCGTCTACTACGACCAGTCCACAAGCAACATTGTCTACTCTACCCTGGACGGAACTGGGTGGAACCTTCAGACGATCAACACCAGCCTCTATGACGGAACTAGCGCTCTGAGCTTCTCCTACTCCCCCACCGACCAAGCGACTATTGCTTTTCGAGGTGATGTCGGCGGAGGCACCATGCTGAGAGTGGCTCAATTAAACGGCGCGACTTGGAACATTTCCGATGTCTCCGCGGCCAGCAGCGAAGCCTTCTCTCTGGCCTTTACTCCGACCGGTCAACCCGCTGTCTCTTACACCAATGGGTCGAGGCTCTTCTACGCAACCTACAACGGAACGAGCTGGACCAGTCAAGCGGCTGATGACCCAGCTGACCCAGGCAACGTTGTCGATTCCTCCCTCGCATTCTCTTCATCCGGGCATCCCTCCATCGTCTACGAAGACAGACAGCTCAGACTCACCGAGTTCGACGGCACCAATTGGCAAGTGAGCACCGTCGACTCAAGTGCAACGAATACCATTAAGAACATTCGACACGCATACACCCCAAGCGGTCAGGCCGTGGCCCTCTACATCACCAACAACCGCGCCTACTATAGCCGTCAGCTCGCGGGAGGATTGTGGGAACGATTAGGAGCCCCTTCTGGCGGCTCCCGAGATATCTCGACTGACCTCGCCTTTGACTCTGCAGGAAGTCCCGTCCTCTCAAGCCATAACCGCTACTTCACCCGTATAGACCTCAATCTCGCCACCTTTAACGGAACGGAATTTTCAGAAGAGACCATCAGCCATCAATTCATCGGAGGGGTCTCTAGCAGTGGCCTTTACACCGATGGGCTGGAAAACTCCATCATCATGATGCCCGATGGCACCCCCATCGTTGCCCACTACGGAGACGGATACATCAAAGTCACCCGGTTAAGACAAGATTAGGAAACTCTCCTGCCCAGCGCTTTAAGTTCCTTGGGCCCTAGCCCCTCTCATCCAGCGACAGCACTACCGCATTGGCAGCCGCATAGTGCTGGGCGTGGGTCAGGCTGATCTTAATCGCACCCACTTGGTTTTCGTCCGCGAACTCCTTGGCACGACCACCGAGAACAACCTCCGGCTCACCGGAAGCCTTGCGCACTACCTCGAGGTCTAACCAGCTCACATCCTTACCAATCCCGGTGCCAAAGGCCTTGGACACGGCCTCCTTCGCCGCAAAGCGCGCTGCATAGTGAATCGCGCACCGCTTTTGCTTCTCACAATACTCCTGCTCACGAGCGGTGAAAATCCGGTCCAGAAATTTCTGCCCAAACTCCGCAATCGATTCCTCAATGCGGGAAACTTCGACCACGTCGATACCAATACCAAAGAGCTGCATTAGGCAGAGTAGTTCTCCATCAAAGCTTTGATCTCCCTCACTGCCTCTGTAAATCCCACAAAGACTGAGCGCGCCACGATGCTATGACCGATATTGAGCTCGGTGAGATGCGGCACCGTCAAAAATCTCCCTAAGTTTTCGCGATTCAAGCCATGCCCCGCATTGACTTGTAATCCCAGTCCATGCCCTTGCTCGGCTGCATTGCTCAAGCGCACCAACTCCGCCGCTTCCGCCTCGCCGGTCGCATTTGCAAAAGCTCCCGTGTGCAACTCAATCATCTCTGAGCCAATCTTGCCAGCAGCCTCCACTTGAGGAGCATCTGGGTCGATAAAGAGGCTCACCTTAATCCCCGCTTGTTGCAAAACCGAGACTGTCTCCTTAGTCCCTTCAAAATTGGAAACCACATCAAGACCTCCCTCAGTAGTCACCTCTTCCCGCGTCTCAGGAACCAGACAAACGAAGTCTGGCTTCAACTTCAGCGCCAAAGCTAACATCTCGGGTGTGTTCCCCATCTCTAAATTCAAGGGCAAAGAACACTTCGAACGAATCTCGAAAGCGTCCTTCTCCTGCATATGCCGCCGATCTCCGCGCACATGAATCGTAATCGAATCCGCCCCTCCCTTTTCTGCCTCTTCACAGGCTGCATAAGGGCTCGGCTCCGCATTGGGAGAGTCCGGCAAAAGGGCATAGCGCGCCTGACGGAGGGTCGCGACGTGGTCCACATTGACACCAAGGAGTAAGCTCATCGTGCGCAAGTTATGGCTGCTGACGCGAACGAGTAAAGAAGCGAGCGTTCTTAGTCGTCCGAAACATCGATCTCGCCTTCCTCTCCCCCGTAGAAGCTCTTCACATAGCCAAACTCAATGAGGGTATCCTGCCAGTTTGCCACCGCATCCAAGCCTCCAAATACACGCACGGCCGACATAATCCATCGGTTGGCTTCTTCCTCGTCCTCTTCAAAATAGGATAAGGCTGCCTTTGAATAATAAGTGAAGGGGGTGTCGTCCCAATCTTCCCAATTATCCTTGGCCAGTTGACGAGCTTCTTCTTCCTGACCCAGCTTCAACTGCGAAAGCATCTTCTTAAATAGAGCAAGGTGATGGAGGTTCAGAGTGGGCTCCGACATCTCTCCATTCGAACCCTCTTCCAACTTCTCCATCAAAGTCGTCATTTTTTCGGAGCAACCTTTCCACTCCTTGGTCACAAAATCCATCTCTGCAAGATTGAACAAAACCCCAGTATTATCTCCATCGATAGCTAGAGCACGCTTGAACGCTTCGCGAGCCTTTTCAAACGAGCGAAACTCGACATGGCAGGAACCTTTCAGATTCCACATTGAAGGATCCTCGTCAAAAATTTTCAGCGCGAGATGAATTTGCTCCAAGCTCTCAAAAGTGCGTTTCTGGCGGAAGAAAGTTTCCCCCTTCATTTTATGCTCACCGTAAGCCATCCGCTTTTCCTCCGGCAAGTTTGTGAACCGGGCAACATAGGCCGGCGCCTCACCCGCGCCTTCGAGCCTACTCACTTCTTGAGAAAACGAAGCCGCCATCGAAAGACCAAATAATGCGCCACTCAAAAGAAATTTTCGGGTCATGTTCATACAAAGATTAATGAAACCTTAGACCCTATCTGGCAAGCTCTCATTGCAGGTAAAGGCCGCTTCGACACAGCAATTTTTCCACCTCTGGGTGCAACCAGAGCTCCGGAATCCCTTCTCCCTTACTCAGGCAACGACGAATCTCACTTGATGAAGCCGGATGGTCACCAGTAACGAAATCAACCCGTGTGCCTGGGTGCTTCAATAGTTCCTCTCCATTGCCGTCCCCGTCGCGCGCGTGAACAATGAAGTCCACGAGTTCGCCCAGATAGTCGGAACGATTCCATGAGGGTAGGACCTTCCACTGATCCCAACCCATGAGCCAATACAGCTGTGAGTGAATAAATCGCTCCTGAAAGGCCTCCGCCGTGCGCCAAGAGAATGAGGGCACGGGCTGGTGATACTCCCAATCGCTCACCTCTGCCCACGCGAGGTCTTTGGTGGCTAACTTGAGCATCTCAAGGCGCTCCTCTTCGGAGGCTCCCGCAGCGACTGCCTTGTGAGGCGACTGACGGCAAGGAAGGAACACCACCCGGCTCAGCCCCAAAGTTTCCACCGCATTGCGAGCGACCTCAATGTGACCCTCGTGTACTGGATCGAAGGTCCCCCCAAACAACGCAATGCGCTCTTTCTGTTCAGACTCCCCCACGGCGTTCAATCTCGATATCTCCCAGCAGGAGGTCTTGCCGCACGCAAAACTGATTCATCTTCATCAATTCTAGAACAGCGAGGAAGGTGACAATCACCTCTGACTTGGTGGTCGCATTCTCAAAAAGCGTCAAAAAACGCCGACTCTGCCCCGGCCTCATCTCGGCAAGGAGATACTCCACCTTATCCGAGACCGTGAATCGGTCGTCCACGATTTGTCCAAAATCATGAACCGCCTCGAATCGCTTCAAGACTTTTTGGAAAGCCTGAATCAAATCGAAAATCGAAAGCTCTCCCACGGGATCGTTGTCCACAGGCGGTAGCTCCGGTTTCTCTGGGCTGTGAGGGAAATAATCTTCCTGCTCCTCCTCCCGCTTCGAAAGGTAGCCGGCGGCATCCTTGAATTTCTTATACTCGATGAGCTGACGAATGAGCTCCCACCGCGGATCATCCTCATCAATATCTTCCTCGGGCGGACGCTCTTGCTTAGGAAGCAGAGTGCGACTCTTCAGATAAATCAGATTGGCAGCCATCACAATGAACTCTGATGCCAAATCGATATTCAACATCCGAAAGGTCTCGATGTAGTCCAAATACTGCCGAGTAATTTTCTCGATGGAAACCTCGGTAATATCCAACTCTTCCCGCTTGATTAAATACAGCAGGAGGTCCAGCGGACCCTCGAAAATGTCCAGCTTGACCTTATATTCGGTCTCTTCCACTGCGCTTTGTTAAGGGAGGCAGGGCCAGGGTGCGAGGGAAATTCTCCGCAAAGAGAGGATAATTTGTTTGTTGGCAATCAGCCGATTGGAGGCTATCGCCTCAGGCGCGAGGAGCGCATGAAATTATCCGAAGAAAGACTGGCTGAATTTAACAGCCGCATGAACGACTGGATCTCCAAACAGGGGCTTATCTTCCAGCTCACCCATGGTGGAACCGGTCTAGGCGGAAAGCCTCCTATCATCGGGTCTATCGTTCGATTCACCATTTCAGTTCTGCTCTTGTCCCTTTTATCCCTAATCTGTTACGGAGGATTTCTTCTCTGGAAAGTCACCGGCGACGACTTACCCAAGCAATTGGAGAAAAGCCTCTCAAAAACCCTCGGGGCTGAAGAATTGACTGCGGTAGGTTTCGAACGGGATCTCGCCTCTGGTAACTACAAACAGATTATGGTCATAGGAGGCGACAACACTTTCTACAACCACCTGGAAGCTCGTGGCATTCAGCTTCCAATGGAACCCGCTAGCGGACTCTTCGGAGCTTGGGATGCAAAAAGCATCAATATCGTGGAATTGAAAATCGCCCTCAAAGCAGGCGAAGCGAGTGACGAACGGGCGCAAAACTCTTGGAACTCCCTCTTCTTTGACAGCCCGAACTTCACCTTTTCTAAGCTCGTCGTCACTAAGACCAACCTCACTTGGGGCTACAGTAGCCCCGCAACTTGGGGTGCCATCAAGGACTCCTCGCTGACGGCCCTCCGCTCTTCCGAAGGCTGGGAGCTCAAGTTCCGCGGCGGGACCTTCTCCCAAGGCATTTTCAGAGACTTCGAGATTGAGTCCATGTCGGTCGAATTAAAAAAGGATGGTGGTCTAAAAATCACTGATGCTACCCTGACCATTGACGAAGGAACCTTTCAATGGAGCGGCGAGATGGTCACAGGCGGTGCCCGTCCCATCTTCCAAGTCAACGGTCACTTCACTGCGATACCGCTCTCCGCTTTTCTGCCTCGTGGCCTCCTCTCTTTTGTTAACGGCACGATTTCAGGAAAGGCATCCGCCTCAGGTTCCACCAACGACTCCGATGGCATCTGCTACCAAATTTCAGGGCAACCCCACGGAAAAGAAGGAATCATTCTTACCAAAGAACTGGTTCTCCTAAGAATGTTAAGTCACCTAGATCCCCAACGCTCTTATCGCAAAGTCCTGTTCAATGAAGGTTCCTTCGAACTCAACACCCAAGGAAACACTCTTAGCTTTTCGAAGGTCGAACTCTCTTCTCAAGATGCCGAAACAGCCCAAACGGTGGCTCGCTTGCGAGGAAGCTTTGAAGCCCGACCGACCACCAAGGAAGAACTGGAAGAAAAAACCTATAGTCTCGATGAAGACTCCCAGAACACCTCCGAAACCATTGGTGCTCCCACGAGCTCCCAGATGAGTCTCGAAGACCAAGCGATCTACGCGACAAGTATTCTTCGCAAGTATCAAACCCTTCAATTTGCCAATCCTCCGCAAGAACTCTACTACTTCACCAAAGACTCAAAAGGCGACGAGCTTCTCAAAAAGAGGCTCGATCTCACCCCGCGCCGGATATTCCGTTTTCCATATGTCGTAGAAGGCGGATTAGAATTGGCAGTTCCCACGACAGCTTTCAAAGAAGCGCCCCCACTACCAAGCGTCTCGCCGCACGAAGACAATACCGACCTCCAGTGGATCAAGATTAACCTGCGTGACCTTGTCCAAGAGACCACAAAACGACTGAGCGGTCAGTGGGAACAAACTTTGAACGAAGCTGCCGAAGACGAATAACGTCACTTGCGAGTCGACAAGTAGCCTTAGCATCAAAGCTCAAGGCGCTTCACAACCTCGCGGGTCGCCTGACTCTTGTTCAAGGTATAGAAGTGAATTCCCGGGATACCTTCCTTTAGTAATTCCTTGCACTGCTCCGCAGCAAAATCGATTCCTAGTTCGGTGATATTATCATCACCTTCAGTCCCAAGGAGCGACTGTAACTTAGCTGGGAAGCGTGCCCCGGCCGCCAGTTCAGCCATTCTGACCATACCCTTCCGCGAAGTCACCGGCATGACTCCCGCGATGATGGGTATATCAATCCCCGCCAAAGAACACCGATCTCGAAAATCCAAAAGGTCATGATTATCGAAAAACAGCTGGGTACAAATGTAATCCGCGCCCTCGTCCACCTTCGCTTTAAAATAATCCATCTCCTTGAGACGGTTGGGCGTCTCGGGATGTCCTTCGGGAAATCCCGCGATCCCAATTCCAAAGTCCGGAGACACAGATTGCTGATTAAATTCAGCGATAAAGCGAACCAAGTCTCCCGCGTAGGGGAAATCATCTTTTGAACGGCAATAGTCTGGCTGGTTCTGGGGTGGGTCTCCTCTCAAAGCCAAAATATTACCGACCCCCGCTGCGGCGTATCGCTCGAGAATATCCTGAATTTCAGCACGAGTGTGCAGAACGCAGGTCAAATGAGGAACTGCAGGAATGGAAGTCTCACTCAGAATTTTGACCACAAGTTCATGCGTCAGGTCCCGCGTCGTTCCTCCAGCGCCATAAGTAACGCTGACAAATGACGGATTCATACCCGCCAGCTCTTGAATAACCTCAAATAGAGCCTCTGCCCCTTTGGGCGTCTTCGGCGGAAAAAATTCGAAAGAGATAGAGGGCTGGTTTGTCGCCAGCAAATTACGAATATGCACAGCCAGAGTTTCCCTTAAATAGCCCTAAAAAACAACCGATAAGAAAAAACGCGACTTTTTAGCCCAACACGGGTTCCATGGCCGTGATGAAACGTATTTTGACCGGCTCAGCTCTGACTCTCCTTTTTGCTGCAGGAGCGGCCGCGGAGCCTGAGAAAGACAAGAAAAAGGGCCGAGATAAGGGGTTCCGTGGCAGTGAGTTTGCGGCCCAGTTTTTTTCGCGGCTCGATACGAACGAAGATGGAGCCGTCAGCCAGGAGGAATTTGCCGCGAATCCTCGACTCGAACGCGCGACTCCGGAACAGCAAGTCATCCTTTTCGAGCGCTTGGATAAAGACGGCGACGGCTCAATCAAGCCTGAAGAACTGAAGCCACCCAAAGGAATGAGACCTGGCGAAAAGCCTGGTTGGCTTCAGAAGGGACCTGTCAATTTTGAACAATTCAGTCAACAACCGCGAGTTCAACGACTCAATGAAGAAATGCGCCGAAAGCTCTTCGACCGTCTTGATCAAAACAGTGACGGAATCCTCAGCGAAGCCGATATCCCTCGCGGAAAAGGACCGCGACCCGAGAGAAGACCTCAAGGCCCTCCTCCCCATGCCGATCTTGATTCCGATGAAGATGGCAAAATTTCATTCTCCGAGTTCCAAAACGCTCCTTTCCACAAAGGGGTCTCCGAAGACGAAGTTGAAGACCGCTTTGAAGCGATGGACCAGGATAGCGATGGCTTTATCTCTTCAGAAGAACGCCAAAAAGGTCATCTTCGGAAAGAAGACAGGCAAGACAAGCCCAAGAGAAAAAGAGACGAGCCAAAGCTCAGAGACTAACTCCCATTTTCTCCAAGGCAGAGGGAGGCACCTCAAAGCGCACGTTTTGGATCAACTCCTCAATCACCGTCTTTCCCGCCCGATCTTGGCAAAGCTGAACCCGAACCGGATAGGCATCGAGATACTCGAGGTCTTTCAGCGCAGAAGAGCGAACCCGATGTGGGCTCTCACCTAAGGCAATCGTCTTCGTTTCGCGAAAAAACCTCGTCGTCGTATCGGGAAAGCTCACTCGCAAATAGTTCGCTTCGCTCGGTGGCTCTTTCACTTCCACCTCGACAGAAAGCACCACGATTCGCGAACTAGGCTTGAGAACGAAACCCGCATCTACCACCTCCATATGCTCCGTCGTCTGCGGCTTTGGCATCACCAAACCCGCGCGCTCCATCGACCCACACGAACACAGCAAAAAACCTAATAGAAGAAAGGCTAAACTCGTCTTCATCTTAAGAACGCTCTACTTCGCAAACTGATCGAGGTGAGCCTGCGCCCCCATCACCTGACGCGCTTTTCCACTCGCTGCCAGATGAGTGAGACAATGATAGACCGCCTCTGGATCTCCTCCTGTCGCAGCGGCGATATCACCAGCGGTCGCAGGTTCATCAGCTAGAGCAGCACTTACCTTTTTCAAAAGGTCCAAAAAGACCCCTGCCGCAGCCTTACCTGCTTCCACTCCCGGTTGGTGGTAGGCATTGATGTTCACCAGCGAGGCATAGAAGCTGACCGCACGCTCGAAGAGTCCAATCAACTGCCCCACTGTGTGCGGAGAGACCTCAGGAATCGAAATCGTTACCGACCGACGCCCATTATCATAGAGCGCACTCCGTGTTCCCCGCAGGAAACCCTGCAAAAAATCACCAGAAGTCACTCCTTCTTCCACCTCGATAGACTCACCTTCACGAGGTTTACGCACCTCAATGAAGGTCGCGAAAAAGTTATGCACTCCATCGCGCAATTGTTGCACGTAGGCGTGCTGGTCGGTGGATCCCTTGTTGCCATAAACCGCGATACCTTGGTGAACGACATTTCCATCCAGGTCCAACTCCTTACCCAAAGACTCCATCACTAGCTGTTGGAGGTATTTTGACATCAGCATCAACGAGTCCTTGTAAGGCAGAACGACCATGTCTTTTTCACCCTTACCGTCCCCCTCATGATACCAAGCCAAAGCGAGCTCCATCGCCGCGTTGTCAGACTCTTGACGTGTCAGCGCATCCATTGCCGCAGCCCCCTCTAACAAGTCATCGATATCGATTCCCTGCAGCGCCATCGGCACTAGACCCACAGTCGACATCACCGAAGTTCTGCCACCTACCCAGTCTTCCATTGGAAAAATTTCCACGAAGCCCTCGCTCTGAGCAAAGTTGAAAAGCTTGGAACCTTCTCCCGTAATCGCGACCGCATGCTCCGCAAACTTAAGACCATGGCTCTCGTACGCTGCCTTTGCCTCCAGCATCCCGTTTCGCGTCTCAGGAGTTCCTCCCGATTTCGAAATCACTAAAGAAAGTGTCTTATCGAGGTCCGTCCCAATCTCTTCCAAAGTCTGATCCATCCCTGCGGGATCCGTGTTATCGAAGAAGAAGGTCTTCACTGGTGACGCCGCTCCCAAGGCCGCTTCGATGAATTGAGGACCCAAGGCCGAACCACCGATTCCAATAATGAGAATATTCTGAAAGTGAGACCCTCCTGGAGCCTTCACCTCGCCCTCGTGAACTTTGGCAGCGAACGCCTTCAAATCTGCAATCGGCTCCACGATCTCTTTACGCAGTTGTTCATTAGGAGCAAGAGCAGGATTACGCAACCAGTAGTGGCCGACCATACGGCCCTCATCTGGATTCGCAATTTCGCCGGCCTCCAGCGCTTTCATATCAGCAAAAGCTTTTGAGACCTTCGCGCTCATTTCGTCGCGGAATCCTGACCCGATATCCATTCGGGACAAATCAAGAGTAAATCCAAGTTCAGGATAACGAAGGAGGCTCTGACTATAGTTTTCGAAAGACATCGTTTTTTAATATTTGAGAAGTGAATGAATGGGAACTGAACCGAGTTTATCGCGGCCCTTAAGGCCTTCTAACTCAATCAGGAAAGCGACCGCCACAATATCGGCCTCTAAGGCACGAAGAAGCTTGATTGCCGCCGCCGCTGTCCCACCTGTAGCGAGCAAGTCGTCAACAAGAAGAATCTTCTCACCTGCCTTTACGGCATCTTGGTGAATTTCGACCACACTTTCGCCATACTCGAGGGTATAAGCCATCTTATGCGTAGTCCAAGGCAACTTACCGGCCTTCCGAACCGGCACAAAACCCGCATCCAAGTTCTGAGCTACCCCCGCCGCGAAAATAAATCCCCGAGCGTCAATGCCCACCACCTTGTCAATCTTCTGCCCACCCGCCGTCTCAGCAAGAAGAGACATACAGCCTTGGAATAAAGCAGGGTCAGCCAACACGGGCGTGATATCCTTAAAGAGAATTCCGGGCTTCGGAAAGTCGGGCACATCGCGCACTGCTGCAGCTATCTGGTTCAAATCGGCCATACCGCGAAGAGAACACATCCCATCCCAATTGGGCACCAAAATTTTACTCATCTCAAGGTTACGGTCCAGCTCATACCAAGCACCCTCAAGCAAAAAGGCCACAGATTCTTTCGAATCTGCGGCCTCTAAAAATTAGCATTGAGCTACCGAAAGAAACTATCTCCGGCGACGCGCGACGAAGCCAAGAAGAGGCAAAGCCAACAACATCGTTGAACTGGGTTCCGGAATGACATCCACCGAAACCGAAACATTATCTACGGTAAGGCTTGCGAAACTCCCTGCTGCCGCACCGGTCGTAGCGCCAAATTGTAAGGTTACCCCGCCAGACACGTCTGCTCCCGCCGTGGTTGTGAACTCATACAGGGCATAAGTGCCATTAGCGAAGAGAGGGGCTCCTCCAAGGATTTCAGATTTTGAGACCCCTCCTCCAGCAGTCTCGGAGAAAAACTCAGCGAATTGGACCCCTCCATTGAGGCCTTCCCCTTTGGCATAGAATGAAATCGTGATGGTGTCCCCCGGATTGACCACTCCAATTCCCAAATTCGCCTGCTTGATGATCCCTGGAGTCGCTGAGTCCCCGTTCTCAACTTTACCTGCAGAAGTTCCTGCAAAGGAATCGGACACCACCCCAAAGGTCTGAGTGCCAAAGGTGAAGTCGGACCAGCCCGTAGTGGTTCCTGTTTCAAAATCCCCATTGGTTCCCAGCTCCATCACGGCTGCAGATGCGCCACTCGAAGCGGCAACGAGCAAGACAATACTAATCGATAACTGACTGAATTTGAGCGAAGTTTTCATATACTTTTAAAATGCGTTCTCCCGGGCCTGGAAATGCAATTTAATGTAATCAGGGTTAGGGAATCGGGAAAACGTTAGTTTTCTTGGAGACCACTCCGCAAGCCTAAAAGGGTATTTTTCACTCGTTATTAACAATATTTTAAAGGGATGCAATGCCAAGAGAATGGTAACCGGAACCTCCGGAATCCCGAAAACCATTGATAATCAATCCGCTCTCCACTCAACCCTCTGCTATTGAATATTGGGGGATGGGCGTTATTCTAACGAGGATGAGCCCTCTGCCCGTTGGAATTAGACACATCGAACTCTCCGACGGCTACCCCGCCCTCGAAGTCGAAACCGTTCACTGTTCTGCCACCCTAGCCCTCCACGGAGCCCACCTCACCCACTGGCAGCCCAGCCACACCACGCAACCTGTTCTCTACACATCACCCACTGCGGTTTACCGCGAGGGCAAAGCTATCCGAGGGGGAATCCCTCTCTGCTGGCCTTGGTTCAATGCTCATCCCTCAGCCCCCGACCAACATCCTTCACACGGCGTGGCACGCAATCGCTTTTGGACCCTCGAATCCGCCCTCGTTGAAGACGACGTCGCCGAAATCATCCTCACCCTTCCCCCGTCTTTAGCCGTCGCCGAGCACGTTCCTTTTCCCTTTTTACTCAAAGCCATTTTCACCTTGGGGAAATGCGCCACCGTCTCCCTCGAAACCACCAATCTGTCGCAG
Organism: Roseibacillus sp.; assembly: GCA_051251855.1. Taxonomy (GTDB): domain Bacteria; phylum Verrucomicrobiota; class Verrucomicrobiia; order Verrucomicrobiales; family Akkermansiaceae; genus Roseibacillus. The sequence continues at coordinate 177,807 of JBPOGI010000002.1, read as the reverse complement.
GAGGACATCCCCGTCGGAGGAGCACTTCACACCTACCTTGCCCTCTCAAACATCGACAACATCACCCTCGCAGGCCTTCAGCACACTCCCTTCCTCGACACCACCACCTCGCCAGAAACGACCACGACCCAAGACGAAGACGCCCTCACCATTACCAACGAGGTCGACCGTATTTACTACGACACCCCCAACCCCGTCATCCTTCACGACCCCTCTTGGAACCGCATCATCACCGTTAGCAAAGAAGGCTCCCTCTCCACCGTCATCTGGAATCCTTGGCTCGAAAAAGCTTCCGCCCTCTCCGACCTTCCCAACGAGGCCTTTCGCGACTTCGTCTGCGTTGAGGCCACGAACGCGCGCCACGACACCCGCATTCTCGCCCCCGGAGCTAGCCACACCCTAGCAAGTAAGATAACCGTGGCCTCTTCCTAACAGCAGACCCCACAAGGTCTTATTGCACTCAACCATCGCTCTTGCTAGCCTCCTCACCGAAAATCGATGAAAAAGCTCTCTCTCCTCGCCAGCCTCCTCGTCTTGACAGCTTCACTTACCAGCTGCGGCGCTATCGCCGAATCCATCATCGGCGGCATTTTTTCCGGCGATGACGACGACGAAACGAGCTACCCAGAATCCCGCGAAAAACAAGAGCGCCGCTCCTATTATCGCACCGAAGGAAAACCCACCCTACAATAATTTGAACCGTTAATTCTGAAACCAAACTCCAATTTCTCCCAACTTCGAGGCAGTTGCGACCTCCTTTCATCCATGGTAGCTTCCACCCAGTCGTTCGAATGAAAAAAGTCCTCTCCTTCGCCAGCATTTCTATCATAACCCTCACCCTCTCAAGCTGCGGAGTGATGATTGAGATGATTTCCGACGATCTCTTTGGTTCTAGAGAGGATCGACAGCGAGAACGACGGGCCAAACAATATGAACGGGACGGCAAATCTCCCCGCGAAGCAAGTCGACACGCCTTCTATGATTCTGTAGGTCATCGCACCGGTGATTAAGCCAGCACTTCAATAAACCTCCACCCCTATGACTGAACGCTGGCTCCTAGCCCTCGCAACCGCCTTCGCCGCCTTCGCGGCCTACAATGCGTGGAAGTCGCTCACCAGCGGCCATCGCAGTCGTCTCACCTTGCCCCTTCTCGGTCTCACTTTCGTCATCCAGCTCATGGCTCTCGGCCTCCGCGGCGAAATGCGCGGAGCCTGCCCCCTCTCCGACCCCGGCGAAATCCTCGCCTTCCTCTCGTGGTCACTCGTCCTCTTTTACCTCGTCGTCGGCCCCACCTACCGCCTCTCCCTCCTTGGCCTCTTCACCGCCCCCGTCGTTGTCGTTCTCCAGCTGATCGCGCTCATCCCCGAGCTCATGACCCAAAACCCCGAGCACGTCGCCAATACCAATGCTTGGCGCGAATCCCATGCCGCCCTTTCCGTTCTATCATTTGGAGCCCTCACCCTTGCTGCCGTCTCCGGCATCATGTTCGTCATTCTCGACAATCTTCTCAAAGAGAAAAAGCTCACAGGTGGCCTCTTCAACAACCTCCCCTCCGTCCACAACCTCATCGACTCAACCAAGCGCCTCCTCCTCATTGGCCTCGCCATCCTCACCATCGGTATCATCGGTGGTTTCCTCGCCCCTAATGTCGAGGTCAACCAACACCTCATCATCGCCTCACTCGTCTGGATTGCCTACGCCATCCTCGTCGGCATTGCCTACATCCGCGGCCTCCCGCCACGTAAACTCGCCTTCTCCTCCCTCTTCCTCTTCATCGCCTCCCTGCTCGCCTTTGGCCTCATCTAATCACCCACGATGAAACTCTTCTGCCTCGGCCTCAACCACGAAACCGCACCCGTCGAGCTGCGTGAAAAGGTCTCCATTGCCAACACCCACCTCGGTGAAGAATCCACCGCCCTCGTCAACGGCGACTCCATCGCTGAAGGCGTCGTCATCTCCACCTGCAACCGCACCGAGTTCTATCTCGCCGCCGACTCCCTCGAAGAAGCAGCCACCTCCCTTGCCAATCACCTGCAAGAACGCTTCGGAGTCACCACCGACGAGCACTTTTACGAAAAGCACGCTCGCGAAGCCGCCGTCCACCTCTGCCGCGTCGTCAGCGGGCTCAACTCCATGGTCCTCGGCGAAACCGAAATCTTTGGCCAAGTCAAGAAGGGCTACGCCGCCGCTCTCGAAGCTGGCGTCACTGGTGGCGTCCTCAACCGCCTCTTTCAGCGCGCCTTCACCGTCGGCAAGAAAGTCCGCAACTCCACCGGCATCCAAGAAGGCCAAACCTCTGTCGGCAGCGTCGCCGTCGACCTCGCCGAGAAAATCTTCGGCCACCTCAAGGATTCCCAAGTCATGGTCATCGGCGCCGGCGAAATGTCCCGTACCACCGCGCAATCCCTCCTCTCGCGCGGCGCCCAAAGCATGTTCGTTACCAACCGCTCCTACGACAAAGCCGTCCTCCTCGCCGAAGAGATGGGTGGCAGCGCCATCCGCTTCGACGACTGGGAGGAGTCCCTCAAGAAAGTCGACATCATCATCTCCTCTACCGGCGCTCCCCACCACGTCATCAAGCCCGAGCACATCGAAAACGTGCGCCGCAAACGCAAATACCGCCCCCTCCTCATGGTCGACATCGCCGTCCCCCGCGACATCGACCCCAAAGTCGGCGAGATCGACGAGGTCTACCTCTACGATGTCGACGGCCTTCAAGTCCTCGCCGCCGAAGCCCGCCAACGCCGCCAAGAACAAATCCGACTCTGCGAAGCCATCATCGAAGAAGAACTCTCCAAGTCCCAACTCCCCGGCCTCTAAATCGGAAAGACAATCACGACTCGACAGCGCATAGAGGAGCGGCCATCGTTTCTCTCAAGAATGTCTGAAACTCTCGACAAACGATTTATGGATTTTGTGCTCTTCCAAGCACAGAATGCGGGCCTCTTTCTGGGGAAAATTCCTAATCCCGCCACCGGTCAAACTGCCATCAACATTCGCGCTGCTCAGAGCGTGCTCGATTCCTTGGAAATGCTGCAAGAAAAGACCAAGGGCAACCTCGTTGACGAGGAACGAGCCTTCCTCGATAAGGCCGTCTCCAATATCGAAAACTTGTTGGCAGCAGCAGAAAAAGGCGAACTCGGAAACGACGAAGAAGAATGAATACATTTAACATCCAAAACATCACCCTCGGAGGAGACGACCTCTTCTTCATTCTTGGCCCCTGCGCCATCGAATCGGAAGAATTCACCTGGCAAATGGCGCGGGACATCAAAGTCATCGCCGACCGCCTCGGGATTCCCTTCTTTTTTAAAGCCTCCTACGACAAGGCCAACCGCACCGCTGCCGACTCCTATCGCGGCCCCGGCCCCAAAGAAGGTTGCGCCCTTCTCGGTGCCATCGGTAAAGAACTGGGCGTGCCTGTCACCACAGACGTGCACACTCCTCAGGATGCCGAAATCGCAGCCGAGCACGTCGACTTCCTACAAATCCCTGCCTTCCTCTGCCGCCAGACTGATCTCCTCGAAGCCGCCGCCAAAACCGGTCGCGGCGTCAACATTAAGAAAGGCCAGTTCTTAGCTCCATGGGATTGTAAGAACATCGTGCAAAAGATGCGCCACTTCGGTTGCGAGAAATTCACCCTCACCGAGCGCGGCACCACCTTTGGCTACAACAACCTCGTCACCGACATGCGCTCCCTCTACTGGATGCGTCAGGAAGGCGTCCCAGTCATCTTCGACGCCACCCACTCGGTACAGCGTCCGGGAGGCGATGGAAAAACCACCGGAGGTGACGGAGAGCTCGCCCCCGTCCTTGCTCGCGCCGCAGTCGCTACCGGAGTCGATGGCGTCTTCATGGAAACGCACGCCGACCCACCGAATGCCTTTTCTGATGGCCCCAACCAAGTCCCCTTGGCCCAGCTCGAAACCGTGCTAACTTCTCTTCTCGCCATTCAAAATGCGCTTAAGATTTGACCGTCGGCACGTCAGTTTCATTGGGAATAGCACTCGGAGCAACTCTGCTCTACTCCTCTGAGCTGTCCCCTAGTCTCGAGGTCCTGCCCCTCAATAGCACCCTCAGTGATGTCACCATCCCTCGCTATGACGAGAACCAGAATCGCGTTGCCTATCTCAAAGCCGACCTCATGGAGATTCTCGCGGATGGCAAGCCAGTTGAAGGCCGGCAACCCATCATGGTTGACTGCACCGGCATCCAGCTGCGTATGGCCTACGAAGCGGTGGACGGTGACGTCTCGGTAGACATGAAACATGCCCGCTACCGCATCACCCCAGGCGTCCTCACCGTGCAGGAAACCATCACCGCTCGCAGCCCTCGCTTCCATATCACGGGAAACGGTGGCGTCTTCCATCTCGATAGTCGCCGCGGCTTTATCTTTGGCCCTCTCGACTGCGACATCTTCTCAAAACAAACAGCCCACCATCCCACCATGCTCCACCCATTTCACGCCCTTCTCGCCTCGACAAGCTTGCTCGTCGCTAACTCCGGTCATAAACCACCCAGCGCAGAAGCCCTTCTCGAAGTCGAGCGCTTGGCGAAATCCTCTCGTTCAGAAATCCAAGCCAGCCAGCAACAGATCGAGCAGACAACCAGCGAGAACCAAGCGGAGTCCAAGCTAGCCGATCAACGACTCATGCAATTCGCAGAAGACGTCGAGTCCAAGTCCCTCAATCTTCTCATCCAGAATCCTCCCGCCCCCAACGCCGCCGTCGGAGGCAACCCCCCTTTGAAGGACCCAGAGTTCACGATTCACTGCGACGGCGGTTGCTTCTTCGATGGCAACGAGAACCTCCTCGTCCTCCTGCGCAATGTCGTAGTCAAGGAAGCACGCTTCACCTTAAAGGCCCAAGAAGAAATCAAAGTCTTCTTCAATGCTGCGGCTGAAGAGGATAAAAAGGACAACGACAAGGAAGGTGATAAGGACCAAGGAGCCAAACTCAACATCACCGACGTGAAAAACCTCGTCGCCACAGGGGGAGTCCACTTCAGCGGAATCGACAAAGAAGGGAACCCAGTGGAAGCCACCGCAGCCACCGCCTTCTATAACGACCAAGACAAAGTACTCATCCTAAAAGACGGCAACCCCACCTTCTGGACTAAGAAAGGAAAAGGCGAAATGCATCTTCGTGCTGCCGACAAAAATGCTTCGGTGACAATCGAGCTCGCAGGGAAATCCATGAGCGCCCACACTTCGGCTGGCGCATGGAACTTTGGAGCCAAGAATCTGCCCCTCAAGAAGAACTAGGCAATGGCACCCAAGAAGAAAGAAGCACCTTCCGAGCATATTCTCGAAGTCACCGGACTGCGTAAATGCTACGGCAAGCGCCCGGTCGTTGAGAACGTTGCCCTCCATGTAAAACCAGGCGAGATAGTTGGTCTCCTTGGGCCAAACGGAGCTGGAAAAACGACCACCTTTTACATGGTCGCCGGCCTCGTCCCTCCTGACAAAGGCAAGGTTCATCTCAACGGGAAGGACGTGACCCGACACGCCATTCACAGACGCGCACGCTCAGGTCTTGGCTACCTACCTCAGGAAGAATCAATCTTCCGCAAGCTCACCGTCGAACAAAACCTTCTCGCAGTTCTAGAAGCCCAAAAAGGAATCAACAGAAAAGATCGCAAAGCGAAAGCGGAAGGTCTCATGGAACGCTTCGGCATCACCAATATTCGCAAATCCCTTGCCATCACCCTTTCCGGCGGCGAGAAGCGCCGCCTCACTATCGCCCGCGCCCTTTGCACAGACCCCACTATCCTTCTTCTCGACGAGCCCTTCTCTGGTGTCGATCCACGTGCGGTTTCAGATATCCAAAAAATCATCACCCAACTGCGAGCCGAAGATGGACTCGCGCTCCTGATAACCGACCACAATGTCCGCGAAACACTTCACATCACCGACCGCACCTATCTACTCGTCGATGGCCGCGTCATTCTAGAAGGATCGGCGGAGACCATTGCCAACGATCCAGAAGCCCGAAAGTATTACTTAGGCGACGACTTCAGCCTTTGAAGACCTTCGAAAAGAGCAAGAATTCCCGTTCGAATATTATCGTCACCGGCGTGGGATAGGACCCTTGCAACAACCTGAGGATTGACTCCCAAGTTCTGGTCAAGTTCCTCTGGACTCAACCCCGTTTGCTGGAGCGCCCAGTGATATTGAATCGCGATCGGAAGCTCCTTCTCTTCTGCTCGATAGGCTTCTAACACTCGATGAAGAGAGGTGAGAACCTTTCGGCTTTCACCAACACGTGTCAGATCTGCCGGTATCAAACCAATCAGCCCATCCGCATTTCCAACAAGCAGGTTAAGCACCCCGCGAAAGTCGAACTCCATCGAAGCACCGTAAACCGTGAACTCTCGTTCCAATCCTTTTTCCAATTTTTCCACACCCGAAAATCGACAAACTCGTGAACCAGCGACCTCTCCATGAGAAATCTCAGACCCCTTCATCGATTGAGCGAGCAGTCCCAACAACTCTTTCACTTCGAGCATGGTCGTCCCCAAGATAACAAACTTGAGAGACTGAGCCATCGTTTCGTAAGAAAGAACTAGGACAACTTTCCAAGCTCCCGAGCGACAATCATCAAAGTTTCCCAGACACCCGCCGAGTAACGACCTTCGCGCAGAACCGCCAAAGTGGTATTCTCAGAAGAAACAAAATCAACCACTCCTCCAGAGCAAGTCATCTGCCAAGAACCGGTACCTCCGAAGCCAAAGCGCGCCATGACATCGCCAATCGTCTGGACTGCTGAGGTCTCTCCTGGGCCAACGACAGTTACTTCCCGAATGCCAGGAAGACCCTTTGCTCGCGTCAAAATTTCATCACGGCTCATTTCACCCTCCGAACCAAAGATCGCCCGGAGTTCCAGTTGGCGGGTAGACTGCCCACCCGATGGAGCTTGGCTAAGAGCCGCAACCTGCTGAACCGGAGCCGCTTGAGCTGGAGCCGCTTGAACTGGAGCTGCTTGGGCAGCCTGTGAAGCGAATTCTGGGCTGCTTTGCGGAGCGGCTTGGGCCGGTTGAGGTGCGGGAGCAGGAGCTGCCACCGGTTGCTCAAGCCTTACTGGTGCGAGCTCAGGCTCAGGAGCTCTTGCCGGAGTTGGAGCAGGAGCAGAGAGCGGGTTCTCCGCCGCCCCAAACCCTTGGCTCTCTTGTTGAGGCGCAGGAGCAGGCTTTGCTGGAGCCTCGAATGAACTCTCAGAAGTGAAAGGAGATGCGGCAGGAGCCGGCGCGCTTGGTGCCGCCTCAGCTTGGGGAGCTGAAGCTGCAGAAAGAAAAGGATTATCCTCTGCCGGAGGCATCGGAGTCTGGGTGCGCTTTTCGGGCAACTTTGCCTGAGGACGCTCGGGTGCAGCTTCCTCGGCCGCAAAACCGAAGGGAGACTCGGGCTCAGCAGGCGTAACTGCTGCGAAAGGACTAGCCGCTGCAGCCTTCTGCGTGCCAGCGGCGAGGCTAGCGAAAGGGTTGGCGGGCGCTTCCCCATTGGAACCATTGGGGCTGGAGAAAATGCTGTTTCCTTGAGACATCTTGATTAGTGGATTAAGCTTGTATCTAGCACATGGAAAGCGTGCCACCAAGAGCTATCCTCGCGGAATGTGTCTCAACCCTTTTCTAAACCTCGGCAAGAGGCAGCTGTCCTAGCCACCTTCTTCTTGAAGCTTCTTGAGCTTTCTCTTTAAGGACAGCTTGGTAGCTGGCGGCACTCGGTCCGTAAAAAGCACGCCATTGAGATGATCCGTCTCGTGCTGAATCGCCCTCGCCAAGAGACCATCCGTCTCCAGTTTAATGACACTGCCATCGAGAAGCTCCAGAGTAGCAATGACATCTATCGGCCGCTTCACTTCCGACAGGATTCCTTGAATACTGAGGCACCCTTCCCGACCCATTTCCTTCTCAGAACCGAACTCCAATTCAGGATTCACAAACACCAGCGGCATCACCTCCTCCAGCGGGGTCACCTTACCATCGACTTTCAGATAAGTTATCGACTCCGGATCATGCGCCACATCCACCACCGCTAGCCGAAGATCAATTCCCACCTGAGGAGCCGCTAAACCCACGCCATTAGCATCGATCATGGTCTCAATCATATTCTCACTCAAGGTGCGGATTTCATCCGTCACCTCGGTCACCTTGCGGCACTTTTTGCGAAGCACGGGATCGCCGTACTGTTTGATCTCCAAAACCATCGTTAATTTCCTTCTGTTGCCATTTGAATCCGAGCCGGCACTTCCTTCAATTCAATCCCGACCTCGCTCAGCGCTTCCCATACCGTGAAAAGCTGTCCAAGGGAAGAGCCTTCATCGGCTTCCAACTCCAACTTCCGGTCCGGATTCACTGTCTGGAAAGCCTTCAAATAATCTGCCAACTCGCCATCGGGAACTCCTACGCCCTCTAACAAAATCTCCCCCTCCTTCGTGATGGCCAAAATCGACCGCTCCACACTGAGCTCCGTGGTCGCAACCTCCTTCACCGTCGGTAAGTCAATAGGAACCACCGGTCGCGTCTTTTTGCGCGTCGAAGTCACAATCACGAAAATTAGCAAAATCGCCAAAATATCGATCAGCGGGACAATCGGCACATTGTAGGCCTTACGCTTAGGACGATAGAGCTCCATCTACCCCTGCCCTCCCGAACGTTTGAAAAAGACATGCTGATGGCAAGCCGACACCACCTTGCTCAACACCACCTCCAAGCGAGCCGCCATCGTCTCGATTTGCCGCGCAAAATAACTATGCGCAATGACTGAAGGAACCGCCACCGCGAGTCCAGCGATGGTCGTGCTTAGCGCCATTGCAATCCCCTTGGACAACTGCGAATAATCCGCATCCGCACCAAAATCTCGGAATACAATCGTCAAGCCACTCGCCGTTCCCAAGAGCCCCAGCAAAGGCGCAATCGTAATCACCACTTCCAACACCGGCAGTCCACCATTCAGCTTCACAATCTCTTCCCGCGCACTCGATTGCACCGCTTCTTGGACCTCAATCTGACTTCGCCCCGCATTGCGAATCGCCACCGTACAAAGACGCGAGAGAACACTATTTCCCGACCGAAACTCTTTCTCCAGCTCGCCGAGATTATCATTTTCCAAATACTCATCAAAGCGCTCCACGTCTCCCGTCAACTTATCAGGAATGATGCGATCCTTTCGCAAAGTCATCAACTTCATCACCGTCACCGCCAGCGCCACCACCGAGCACAAAACGATGGCCACCATGAAGGGACCACCATTCAATAAAAAATCCGCCACCTGCTTCGTTGCTTCAATTACAGAGGCTGCCCAGTAGAAAGTCATATTTACTCCCCGCTCAATGGCACATCTTCCCCCTGAGGCCAAGCCAAAGGAGCACGAAGCTCCCGCCTCAATGTCAAAGTAACCGGCAAAGCCTGATACTGCCCTCTCGATTTCCCACCAAGATTCCCAAGCCGACATTGACCTGCGAGACCAGAACTCGCATGCTCTTCGCAATGGATCACGCTTCCGAATCCGAAATTGCCAGCGCCAGCAAGCACGTTCGCTCCCTCACCACGGGACTCAACAACGTCATCTTTGGCCAAGAAGAACTCGTCGAACTCGTGGTCACCGGCCTGCTCGCCCGTGGTCACATCTTACTGGAAGGTCTTCCTGGTCTGGGAAAAACCGAACTGGTCAAAACCCTTTCCAAGCTCCTCTCCCTCGATACTAAGCGCGTCCAGTTCACCCCCGACCTTCTCCCCGGCGACATCACCGGCAATCCCGTGCTGCAAGAAGTCGACGGCCGTCGCGAGTTCGTTTTCCAAGAAGGCCCCATCTTCACCAACCTCTGTCTCGCCGACGAAATCAACCGCGCCTCCCCCAAGACGCAATCCGCCCTCCTCGAGGCCATGCAGGAACGCCGCGTGACTGTCCTTGGAAAAACACACGACCTGCCCGCCCCCTTTTTCGTCCTCGCCACCCAGAACCCCATCGAACTGGAAGGCACCTACCCCCTCCCTGAAGCCCAGCTTGACCGCTTCCTCTTCAAACTCGAAGTCACCCGCAATGACGTCGACACCTTGCAGAGAATCATCACCGCTCGCGACCTCGGCCAAGAGCCCGACGTCCACCCCATTCTCGACGCCGCCGCCCTCGAGGAAACCCTCGCCCTCGTCCGTCGCATCTATCTCCCCGACGTCGTCGCCAACTATATCGCCCGCCTCGTCGACGCCACCCACCCCGGACAGTCCGAGGCAGCCACTAACATCAAATACGGAGCCTCTCCCCGTGCTGCCCTTTCCCTCGCCTCCGGAGCCCGCGCCCGCGCCCTGCTCAACGAGCGCACCCACGCCTCATTCGAAGACGTCCGCTTCATCGCTCCCTCCGTACTTCGCCACCGTATTCAGCTCGAATACAACGCACGCGTTGAAGGCCTCACCAACAATGACCTCGTTCAAAGTATTCTCGCCGAAGTCCCCACTCAAGCCGACGCCTTGCCCAAGACTCTCCAAAGCAACTAACGACATCATGAACCTTCGTCTGGTCCTCACCCTCCTCTTCAGCTGGCTACTAGGGCAATCGTTACTTGCTCAAGAAAAGCTCTACGGGAATACCTACAATCCCAAGACAGGCACCGCTCTTACCGTCACCCCGATGAGCAGCACCCTCCCTTCTTCGGGATTTATCGCGGTCAAAGTCAACGCCATCAATGGCGAAAAAATCCCTGTCACTTGGACATTCGACTTCACCTCCAAAGACCACTCCTACGACCAGAGCAACAACCTCACTTCCTCTTTCACTCTCACTTGTTCGGCGAAGAAGCAGAAGAATGTCGAATTCCTCGTCCCCCTTGTCACCGCCGTCCAATCCGACAGCCCTCTTGTACTTGAGCTTCGCATCTCCGGCACCCCACCCGTCCTCCGAGGCAATGGCGAGATGCAAAACGACCACTCCCACGACTGGCCGTGCATCCTCATGAGCGAAGCGCTCGACACACCCAACTCCGGCACCCTCGACTCCGCTGCCACCGGAGGCTCACGCTATGGTAACATCGACTTTGCCGGCAGTTTCCTCCCCACCAATCTCAGTGAAGACTGGCGCGCCTTCGTCGGCTTCGACATTCTCATGCTCACCAGCGCCGACTGGAAAACGCTCACTCCCGGTACCAAAACCGCCCTCCTGAAATGGAATCGTCTCGGCGGTCGCCTCATCATCTATGGGGCCAATCCCTCCGTCTCCCTGCCCTCCCTTGGCTTCCAAGACAAACCCGAATCACCCGACTACCTCCTTCGAAGCTGGGGAACGGTCGAACTCCTCCCCCTCCCCGCCTCCTCACTCCTCGACGCCCCCAGCACCGTCACTCTCGTTCAAAAAGGGGAAACCCCCTCCCGCGCATCCGTCTTCGGCAAAGAACTCGTTTCTAGCTGGCCCCTCCAATACACCTTCGGCGAACGCTCCTTCAACCCCGTATTCTTCATCCTCATCCTCATCGCCTTCGGCATCATCGTAGGTCCTGTAAACTTGTTCGTCTTTGCCAAATCCGGCCAACGCCACCGCCTCTTCATCACCACCCCCATCATCTCCCTCACCGCCTCCGCCCTTCTCCTACTCATCATCGTCTTCCAAGACGGCTTCGGAGGAAAAGGCCACCGCCTCGCCCTTATCGAAATCCAACCCGAAGAGAACACGGCCTACATTCATCAGCAACAAATCGCCCGCACCGGCGTCCTCCTCAAAACTTCCTTCAAAACCAAAGCCAACGAAGTCATCTCTCCCGTCGTCCTCGACGAATCCCGTTGGGCCCGAATCACCCCCCGCAATAACGGCGGAGAATCGCGCTACCGCATCGGCTTTGGCGACAAGAACACCCACGAGCTTTCTGGCGACTGGTATAAGTCCCGCTCCGAATACGGCCACCTAGCCACCTCTATTCAAGCCACCCGCGGTCGCCTCGAACTCCTCTCCCCCAACGGCCCACCCACCATCACCTCCACCTTTGACTTCCCCCTCCAGAAAATCTACTACCTCGATAGTAGCGGCAGCATCTGGCAAAGCTCGGGCCCTCTTGCCAGCGGGCGCAAAACTCAACTCAGCCCGTGCCCCGAAGCCGACTTCGACCAATGGCTCAACAAGCGCTTCACCGAACTCAACACCGGTAGCAAAAAGCGCCTCGGACTCGTCACCGACCGCCCCGGTCACTTCATCGCCCTCGCTAACGAAGGCCCCTTCATCGACAGCCTCCCTTCCCTCAGTTGGAAAGAATCCACCGCCCTCCTCACCGGCCCTATTGTTATTCGTTAAAAAACGTCCGGGCGTCGGCGGCTCAACCGCTACAAGCTCCCCAACAAATACAACAGTCTCTCTCCCGACTTCGAAACCTTGCGCTCCTCGATCGTCACCTTCGTCGCCAGCAGCTGCTCCATCATGTGAACCTCAAACCGACGTGCCGATGGATAAGCTTCGAAAATCGGTCCCATCGGGTTGTGGAACTCCTCCAACCGTAGCCCCTCACCTGACTCGTGATGCACCCGAGCCGACGCACCGTGCTTTTCCCAAATATCGACATAGCGCGTGCAACGCTCCACCAAAGAGCGCCCCACGAGCACCCGCTTTTGCCACTCCTCACGCCGCTTCTGATAAAATCGAAATAGCAACTTCTCGGGTGCCGTATCCCCAAACTGCTCAGCCACTGCAGCCATAAACTCCAAGGTCAACTCCACCCCCGCCTGCGGAAAAAGAGGATCCGTCTTCTCCGTCAAACGGTAGAGCTTCTCCGGCCTTCCCACTCCCACTTCCGACCGAGGCACTCGCCAGCATTCCAAGTAACCCTTCTTTTCCAAGGTCACGCAATGCTGCTTCACCCCCATGTAACTCATTCCAATTGCTCGCGCTAAGTCAGAAATCGGCATCCCTTCCGACTTCTTAAGAGCCTCCAAAATTTCTGCCTGAGAAGGCCGCGCAATATCACGTAAAGCTTGTGAAAACATTCTAAACATCCTTGTGGACAACTAGTTACCTAGAACACGAAAAGGTCATTCCAAATCCCGCTCTTTGACATAATGGCGCTAAGCCCTAAACTACCCATACTCAAAGCATGACCCACGACCCCATCTACCAAAGGGAAATCCAATTCCGTAGCTCCTACCCTGGACGTTTCCCCGAGGTTTCACCCTCGGACTGGAATTCGCACACTTGGCAGCTCAAAAACTCTCTCAAAACCCTTCCTCAACTCGAAGAACACCTCACCCTCTCCGAAGAAGAACGTGCGGGCCTTCTCCTCACCGGCACTAAGCTCGCCACCGCCATCACCCCCCACTTCTTCAATCTCGTTCACGCCACCGATCCCGACGATCCCATTCGTCGTCAAGTCCTCCCGCGTATCGAAGAGTCTCTCACCGACCCCACCGAGATGTCCGACCCCTGCGGCGAAGACTCCCACATGCCCGTGCCTGGACTCGTCCATCGCTACCCTGACCGCGTCCTCTTTCTCGTCACCGACCGCTGCGCTTCCTACTGTCGCTACTGCACCCGCTCCCGCGTGGTCTCTGGAGTCTCCGACCAAAAGCTCGAGACCCAATGGGAAGCCGCTTTCGAATACCTCGAGAAAACTCCCAGCGTCCGTGACGTCCTCCTCTCCGGTGGCGACCCCCTCCTCCTCTCCGACAACCGACTCGATAAAATTCTCACTCGCTTGCGCAAAATCCCTCACATTCAGTTCGTGCGCATCGGCTCCCGCATCCCGGTCTTCCTCCCCCAGCGCATCACCCCCGAGCTTTGCGAAATGCTAGAGAAGCATCACCCCCTCTTCATCTCCATCCACACCAATCACCCCCGCGAGCTCACCACCGAAGTTCGCGACGGCCTCACCCGCCTCGCCAAGGCAGGCATTCAACTCGGGAACCAGTCCGTTCTCCTACGTGGAGTTAATGACAACCTACCGATACACGCCGCCCTCCTGCACAAACTCCTCATGTGCCGCGTCAAGCCCTACTACCTCTATCAGTGCGACCTCATCGAAGGCTCCTCACACCTTCGAACCTCCGTTCAAACGGGGCTCGACCTCATCGAAGGCCTCCGCGGACACACCACTGGCTACGCCCTCCCGCAATACGTTCTCGATGCTCCTGGCGGTGGTGGAAAAATCCCCCTCAATCCCAACTACGTCGTCTCCCGCACCGAAAAAGAAGTCGTCCTGCGAAACTACGAAGGTAAGAAATTCATCTACCCCGAAGTCAGCGAGAGCCTCGTCCCTCGCTAAAACTCCACCCTCGTTCCCACTATTTGAAAATGGGCGCAACCACGACAACACCTCTCTTTCAAAGAGCCTTTCTAAAGACTATCAGCGTGCTCGCGGGGTGCCTCATTGCGGGATGTGTCACTGGAATTTTTAATACCTCAGGGAACATCGCAGAGAGACTAACCACCTCTTTCTTAGCAATGTTTTCACTCGGATATGGAGACTGGTCTGGAGGGAAAACAGCATCTCTTGCGGTATGGTCTTTAGGCTGGGTTAGCATATTGCTATCTATTCTCGCACTCACCGCCCTACTCGCTTGGACCATCTCCAATCTTCTTGCTCGAGTGAGGACCAAAAGTCGCTCTTAAAACACCTCTTCGAAGCCCTAGAAACTACGCCCTAGACCTTTCCTACTCAACCATTCCCTCTTTGCGAGCCTGATTCCAATAGGCATACTCCGACCGATTAAAATCCACGTACTCTGGAGAAAGATCCGAAGTGTAAACCGTATATTCCGACTTCCCCAGATTCAGATCAATCGTGATTGTGAAACGATTTCTCTTAGCAATAGCCCGTAGCTTCTCGAGAGCCGTGTCCGCAACCAACCCTCCCACACAAGCCGGTAAACCCTCATAGTAAATATCAATTAACTCCTCTCGAATCGGCGCTCGTGAATACCCCACCGCATGAATCACCCGTCCCCAGTTCGGGTCATTTCCGTTCCACGACGACTTCACCAATTGCGACTTCGCCACCGCCTCCGCCACCTTCTTCGCGTCCAAATAAGTCCGCGCACCCTGCACATCGACCGTCACAAATTTAGTCACGCGCTCGCCATCGCGCACAATATCCTTGGCCAGATTGGTAAGAACCCACTCCAAAGCATCGCGAAACTTCTGACACCCCTTCGCATTCCGATTAATTCGAGAGCCACCTGCTGCTCCATTCGCCAAAGCCAAAACAGTATCGTTCGTCGACATATCACCATCGATCGTGATGCGATTAAAGGAAGCCTCCACAGCTTCTAAAAGAGCCTTCTCCAAACAATCCCTCGAAATATTCGCATCCGTGGTCACAAAACACAGCATCGTCGCCATCGAGGGGCAAATCATCCCCGCCCCTTTCACACAGGCACCAATAGTCACCATCTGACCATCAATCTCAGTCGTAATCGCCAACTCCTTATGCCGAGTGTCCGAAGTCATAATCGCCTTCGCCACTTTCGTGCCACTCGTTGGCTTTAGCTTCTTGACCAACGCTTCTCCGTGAGGAGTAACGCGCTCCATCGGCATCGGAAGACCAATCACCCCTGTCGAACACACTCCCACTTCACGGCGACGAATTTTAAGAGGCTTCGCCACACAATCTGCCATCGCCCGAGCATCCTCCAAACCGCGAATCCCCGTGCATGCATTCGCATTGCCAGAGTTCACCACAATCGCCCGAATCTCATTATTTCGCAAATTCGACTGCGACACCCTCACCGGCGCTGCTTTTACTCGATTGGTGGTAAAGGTCCCCGAAGAGACACAGGGCTCCTCCGAGTAGATCAACGCCAAATCTAACCGCTCGACATCCGGATTCTTAATCCCAGCCGAGAGCGCACTCGCAAGAAATCCCTTGGGGGCGCAAACCCCTCCTTTCACAGTTTCATAAGGCATCGGTTTTTATCGGCAAAGATTCGCTAAATATTCATCAGTCCCGTCGAAGCGGGTAAGTCGTGCAGCAGATTGAATGCCTGAACCGCTTGGCCAGAAGCGCCCTTAGTCAGATTATCTTCTGCCGAGGTCAGTATCAATCGGTTCGTTCGATCATCATGATGCCATCCCACATCCACAAAATTCGTTCGCGTCACATGCGCCGTATCAGCCGCCACTCCCTCGCCTAACAAACGCACGAACGTTTCTTCTCCATAAGCAGCCTCCAATGACTGACCCACCTCCTCAAAGGAACCACGCAATGTCGCCGTAATCGTCGAATGAATCCCCCGCGTCACCGGAACCAAATGCGGCGTAAAGGTAATCGTTACCTTCTCCCCCGCCGCCAACGACAACTCCTGCTCAATCTCCGACAAATGACGATGCTTCGGCAGACCATAAGCTCGCAAAGACTCATTCACCTCCGAAAAAATAATAGGCAGCGACGCCGTCCGCCCCGCCCCCGAAACTCCACTCAAGGAAGAAACCACCACACTCGCAGGATCCACCAAGCCCGCTTTCAACAACGGCACCAACGGCAAAATAATCGAGGTTGGATAACAACCCGGAGAAGCAATCAGTTTCGACTCCACGATTTCCTTCGCATACAACTCCGGCATTCCATACACCGCCTTCGACAACCACTCCGGAGCCGGATGCGCTTGCCCATAGAACTCCTCGTATACCGACGCATCGTTCAGACGAAAATCCGCCGAAAGATCGATCACCCGCAACCCTTTCTCTAAAAGCGGAATCGCATACTCCGCCGCCATTCCATGAGGCAGCGCCAAAAAGGCGGTCTCTGCCCCCGAAGCCACCACCGCATCCATATCCGGCTCAATAAAAGAAATCTCAGCATTCTCCAGACTAGCAAAACGAGGCAACACCGAAGACAGCGACTGACCCGCATTCGCTCGCGAAGTAATCGCCGTCAGTTCCACCGCTGGATGAGACAGCAGCAATCGGAGTAGCTCGATTCCTGTATAACCAGAAGCACCGAGAACCGCAGTTTTGATAGTTTTCATAGGGATGAGGGGGCGTGAAGGACAAGAAGGCTGGCAGAGAGCAGACCGTTTGTCAGTCGAGAGTTTGCACCAATTTCCGTTCTTCTCGCGCTACAAAAACAATTCAAAACATCACTTGCCAAAGGGTCCCTTGAAAGGTTAAGACCGCCGCCGCAAGTCGGGATGTGGCGCAGCTTGGTAGCGCGCTTCGCTGGGGGTGAAGAGGTCGCAGGTTCGAATCCTGTCATCCCGACCACTTTTCCCCACAAGATCCAGAGAAGATCGAAAGGCTCTCCATCCTCATTACCGAATTGGTCAACGCCAGCGGTCAGAAGAAATCGAGGTGACACCGATTCTATCCGACAGTTACCAGAATCTGGATTGGAGCCGCATTGCAAATCCCACAGCGGCTGAGCGGCCAAAAGTAATCATCTCTTATGAATTACTTCTTCATTTCATAAGAAACTTCCTACATTCTTCTTATGTAGCCCGAAATTCATGAAAAAGAAGATTCGTCTCAAGGACGTCGCAGAGAGAGCTGGCGTCGCAGTCAATACTGCATCGACCATCCTCAACCGTCGCCCAAACTCCTGGGCCTCCAAAGAAACCGAAGAACGAGTCTTCCAAGCGGCCAAGGATCTCAACTACCGACCGAACAAAGCCGCTCGCGCTCTTCGTTCCGGCTCTTACCAGACTATCGGGATTCTGGTGCAAGATCTCACCAATCCATTCTACGCCTTCCTTACCGAAACGCTCTCTCGCGTTGCCGAGGAACACAATTACGACCTCTTGATTCAGAACTGCCGCTCTTCGATCCCGCGTGAAGAACGCCTACTCGAAGAGCTCAAGGAAATTGGAGTCGATGGCTCGATTCTTTGCTTAAGCGACAATGAGAAATACCGTGAAGAGCTAACGCGACACTCTCAAACAGCTCACCCAGTGGTCGCTCTCGGTTCAGGCATTCCAACGCTTCCGCTCCCTGTGGACTCCATTTTCAGCGATTTCTCCTTTGGGTTGGAAGAGGCCATCAAACAATTGCGCAAGTTGGGACATCAACACTTTGTCTTCCTGCACGCGATCTCGGAAGGAGTTGCCGATGGAGACCGCTCCTCTCTCGTACGTGAGTTTCTGATTGAATCCGAAATCCCCGATAAGAACGTCACCATTCTCAACTGCGGGCCCAGTATTGATTCTGCTCATCAAGTTTTCGCGGAACATCTCTCCAAAGACCTTTCCCCCAGACCCACCGCTTTGATTGCAATGAACGACCTCTCGGCATTCGGAAGCATTCGAGCGGCAGTGGAAGCCGGACTCCAAGTTCCTAAAGATCTCTCTGTGGTCGGGGTCGACGACGTTCCCTTTTCCTCTTTTTCTTATGTTTCCCTTTCTTCCGTTCGGCAGCGATATGAGAAAATTTGCCGAACAGCGATTGAGATGCTGATTTCTCGCCTCGATAAAAACTCCGCTGAAACCACCTCAGGACCGCGGCAGGTTGTATTCCCGACACATTTCATCGCCCGCGAGAGCATCGGACCTGCGGCTAAATAGAAGGACACTTTCGCAATTACCACTCAGCCATTTCCTAATGAAAACGCTCCTCACCATCAGCCTTCTCGCCTTCACCACTCATGGTCTCTTCGCAGCACCAGAGAAGCCCATGAACATTGTCGTTCTTTTTGCCGACGATTGGCGGCACGATACCCTGGGAGTGGCTGGAAACCCTGTCGTCAAAACACCCCACATCGACAAACTCGCCTCCACCGGAGTCCGCTTCACCGAGAACTGCGTGACCACCGCCATTTGCGGAGTCAGCCGCGCTTCCCTCTTCACCGGACAATGGATGTCCCGCCACGGCTGCCGCGATTTCAAAGCGTTTCAGACCCCGTTCGCCGAGACCTACCCCAGCCTCCTTCGTTCTAACGGTTACCACGTGGGACATATTGGTAAATGGCACAATGGAAAGCTCCCAGCGAAAGAATACGACTTCAGCCGCTCTTATTCAGGAAAGCACTGGTATGAGGTCGATGGCAAGAAAGTCCACGTCACCAAACGCAACGAAAACGACGCCATGCAGTTTCTGAGCGAGCGCCCCGAAGACAAACCCTTTTGCCTCACCCTCGCCTTCTTTGCCACCCACGCCGAGGACAGCCACCCCGATCAGTTCCTCCCGCAACCTCACAGCATGAAACTCTATCGGGATGTCGAAGTGCCCGTTCCAGTCAATGCCACTCAAGAATCCTGGGAACGTCTCCCCAAGTTCTTCGACGAAAAGAATGAAGGTCGCAACCGTTGGGGATGGCGGTTTGACACCCCCGAAAAATTCCAGCGCATGATGAAAAATTACTACCGTCTCGCGACCGAAGTGGATGAAGTTTGCGGAAAAGTGATAGCGGAACTCAAGCAACAAGGCGTCCTCGACAACACCCTCGTCATCTTCACCACCGACAACGGCTACTACCACGCCGAGCACGGACTCGGTGATAAGTGGTACCCCCATCAAGAAAGCATCCGAGTCCCCCTCATCATCAACGATCCAAGAATGCCCAAGGAGAAGCATGGCTCCACCAATGATGACTTCACCCTCAACGTCGATCTCGCACCCACCATCCTCTCCGCCATTGGAATCGAAGCCCCTCAAAACATGCAAGGGCAGGACATCGCCCCCCTCTACCTCTCAGAAAAATCTCCCGAGTGGCGCAGCGAATTCTTCTACGAGCACCCCACTTTGAGAAATGCCGAATTCATCCCCGCCTCCGAAGCCCTCGTTCGAAAAGACTACAAATACTTCTACTGGCCCGAGCAAGAAGTAGAGCAGCTCTTTCACCTCAAAACCGATCCCATCGAAGAGCAAGACCTCATCGACGATCCAGAACACGCCGAAGTCCTCGCCGAAATGCGCCAACGCTTCGCCAAATTAAAAACCGCAGCCAAGTAGAGCCGAAAGCCGCTTTCTGATCCTAAAATTCAGCATCTCCCCTCAGGAACTGAAGCAGCCCCTTTGATGCTGCCGTTGAATTGTATGTTTTGTTAGAGCCTTCAAGCTTTTTTGCTAAAGGAAGGCGGGATTTCATTCACAGTCGCACCTTCTCCTTCGCCGACCTCTTCTGAATCTGGTTCGGAATTGCGTTCTTCGGAACACTCATCACATGGGAGAGAAACTCCATGAAATTCAAATGTGCCTCGTGAACAGCATCGCAAGTGAGAGTCTTCCATGTTGATGGATTCTCGACCCCAATGGCCCTTACTGCTTGTCCTTGGATACCACTTCACCCGGCAAAGTGGTGGTGTCTGGCCCAAGCTTTCTGCCTGGATAGAGGCTCGTATGAATACCTGTATGCACCCCATCACCCACAATCGTTCCGAACTTTCGGCGACCGGTATCAATAACTCCTCCATCGACTGCCGAACGATGATTCTTCCCATCGTGCCTTAAGTTTGACGTGATCGTGCCTGCACCGAGATTCACTTTGTTCGCCAACACACTGTCACCAATGTAGCTCAGATGCCCCACATTGGTTCCATTACCCACAATCGTGTTCTTCAACTCTACCGCTTGCCCAATGTGGCAGTTGTCGCCAATGGAAATGGGCCCTCTCAAGTAAAGGTTCGGCCCAATCTTACAACCCTCCCCAACAATAACAAGTCCCTCCACATAAACTCCGGGTAGAACCTTAGTTCCCTCTCCCACCAAAAGACGAGCGCCCTCCCCCAACTGAGCAATCTCGCTCTCCGCGTACCCTACACCCTCTTCTGCGACTCTTTCCAAAAGCCGCTCGTGCAAATCGAGGAACTCCCAAGGGTATTGCACCGCATCAACCTCAGCTTGAGTGAGGCCACCACTAGCCACCCACTCGGTAAGAGTCTTTCCTGCAATAGGCAGCGTGTCGACAGCGTCTGTAAGAGGCCAATGATTCATATTCTTCGTATTTAAGCTCCGATTTCTTTCGTGACCAGCACGACCAATTCCCCACACCACTTCTCCATCACCGCCGCATCACGCGCCTCCACCATCACTCGAATTTTCTTCTCCGTCCCCGAATAGCGCACCAAAACTCGACCACTCTCACCCATGCCAGACTCCGCCTCGGCAATGAGCTCATTGAGCCCCGCAATCTCCTCCAAAGGCGGCTTCGAAGTCACCATCAGGTTCACCAACTTCTGCGGAAAAATTTCCATACAGTCGGACAGCTCAGCCAAAGCTTTCCCCGTCGCATTCATCTCACCCAGAATTTGCAACGCCCCCATGATACCGTCCCCCGTCGTGGCATGATGCGCAAAAATCACGTGCCCCGAATTTTCACCTCCCAAGCTGTAACCCTTCTCGCGCATCCGCTCTAAAACATTACGGTCACCCACCGCCGTCGTCTCCAATCCGATGCCGTTCTTTGCGAGAGCCTCCTTCAATCCCAAATTCGACATCACCGTCGCCACCAAAGTATCGCCATCCAACTTCCCTTGCCGTTGAAGAGCCAATGCAGAAAGGCAGAGCAAACAATCACCATCGATAATCGCTCCGGCAGCATCAATCAACGCCAGTCGGTCCGCATCACCATCGAGACAAACCCCAAGGTCTGCACCCGACGCCTTCACCTTCGCCGCCGCCAGCTCAGGATGTAACGAACCAACCTCATGATTGATATTGCGACCATCAGGCTCAACGCCCACCGCAATCACCTCTGCCCCGAGCTCTTCAAAAATTCGCGGACCGACCTCGTAACCTGCTCCATTCGCGCAATCGACCACCACTTTCATTCCATCCAACCGAGTGGAACCCAGCGCATTCTTCGCAAAATCAACATACTGCGTCGCGGCATCCGCCACTAACTGCACCTCACCCACCTGAGCTCCGGCAGCGGGCTCCTTCAAAGTTTCTCCCTCAATGAGAGACTCAATGGTCGCCTCCAGCTCATCACCCAACTTGAAACCATCTGGCCCAAAAATCTTAATCCCGTTATCTTGGAACGGATTGTGTGAAGCGGTCAGCATAATCCCCGCATCGCACGAGAGACTCTGCGTCAAATGTGCCACCGCCGGAGTCGGCAAGACCCCCGCCACCAAGACCGTCGCCCCTTCACTCATCAGACCCGCCGTCAGCGCCGACTCCAGCATCTGACCCGAGACGCGAGTATCCTTTCCAAGCACCACCCGATGCTTCCCGGGTTCTTGCGCCGAAAGAATACGTGCAATCGCGCGACCCACCTGCATCGCGATTTCGGGGGTCATCGGAAATTCGTTCGCAGTGCCTCGAATACCATCTGTTCCAAAGAGTTTCATAGAAAGGAAGCGGCCTCATACGCGAAAACAGCCAAAAGGTCACGACTCAACTACAAGGGTTTACCTCTCCCATCGCTTTCGCTATCTATCTAGGAATCATGATTCGCACCCTCTTTCTCGCTCTGAGCCTCTCTTCCATCCTTCCCGCCGAAGAAGGCTGGGTCAGCCTCTTCAACGGCAAAGACCTCACCGGTTGGACTCCCAAAATCGCCGGACACCCCCTCGGCGAAAACACCCACGACACTTTCCGCGTCGAAGATGGCATCCTCAAGTGCTGCTACGACAAATACCCCTCCTTCGATAAAAAATTCGGCCATCTTTACAGCAATCTCGCCTATTCGCACTACATCCTGCGCATGGAATACAAGTTCGAAGGCAAGATGATGGCCGACGCTCCTCACTACGTGAACCTCAACAGCGGCGTCATGCTTCATTCTCAACCGCCGCAAAGCATGACCCTTGAGCAAGGCTTCCCCGTCAGCATCGAGTTCCAATTCCTCGCCGACGAAGGCAAAGGCCCCCGCCCCACCGGCAACGTCTGCACCCCCGGCACCAACATTGAATACCAAGGCGAACTCACCACCCAGCACATCGTCAAGTCATCCGCCGAGAACCTCCCCGCCGACCAGTGGGTGCAAATCGAAGTCGAAGTCCGAGGCAGCGACGAGGTCATCCACCGCGTCAATGGTGTAGAAGTCCTCCGCTACCAAAAACCTCAACTCGATCCCGAAGGCCGCGTCGTCGACAGCAAAGCCCTCCTCGCAGCCGGCGCGCCCCTCCTTCTCAGCCACGGACACATCGCCCTCCAAGCCGAAGGACAACCTGTCTGGTTTCGAAACATCGAATTGAAACCGCTGGAAAAGTAAGAGCGTTTATCCCCCTAGCTGCCATGAAAGGCTTCCCGCTCTTTCTCTAAAGACTGCAGCGCCTCTTCATCCGTAATCTTGCACGGCGGGGTCAGCAGGCTCACGGTCACTCCCGCCACCAAGGAAGCGAAAACAGCGGGAATAGTGACCCCCCCAAAGAACTCATTCCAACTCGGCATCAAAAAAACAACCACCGCGACCGCCGTCCCGGTCACCAACGACGCCACTCCACCCTGCCAAGTGCTCCTCTTCCAAAAACGGCCTAATACACAGCAGACAAACAGTCCGCTAATCACCAAGCCCACCATGTTCTTGATATAGCCAAAAATATTGTCCGACAACATCGTGAACATCACCGCCAGCACCGAAGTCACTGCTGCCCCCACCCGCGAATAAATCATCACCCTCTCCTTCGGCGGCATCTTTCCAGTGAAGAGAATATAGACGTCCCGCAAAAGAATCGAGGTTCCAGCAATGGCATCCGAGCTCGCTGACGAAATCACCGCGCTCAGTCCCGCAATCAAAACAATCACCGCTAATCCCGTCGGCAGAATCATAACCAACAGCTCCGGAAACGCCTGATCTTGATTCACCAACCCTGGAATCAACTGCGAAGCGGTAATTCCAATCACCACCGGAATAAGCGCAAACAACAAATACAAACCTGCCGACCAATAGTAACTCTTCCGCACCGTCCCCGCATCCTTGGAAGAGTAGATCCGCTGCCGAAATGACGGCACCGTCGCAGTGCTGATAAACACGCTCACCGCCACCGTCAGCGACGCCATCAGCTCACCCGTGCCCAGAAAGGCAAAATACTTGCCATCAAACAAAGCGCTCGAATCGTTCATGACATCAATCCGGCCCAAGCACGCAAAGGCCATGATCAGGAACCCCACGAAAAGCACCACCGCCTGAACGGTATCGGTCCAAATCACGGCCGTATACCCCCCAATAATCACATAAATCGTAAAAGCTGAGGCCACGATGATTTTACAAGTCGTCATCTCGATTCCCGCAATCCAGTTCAGATAGAGGCTCCCTCCCATAATATGAGCACCTAACCAACCCACCGAAGCCAAGAAAATCGCTACCCCCACAATCCCTTTAATCAACCGATTTCCTCCATAATAAAACGACACCTCTTCCGAGAAGGTCATAAAGTTATACTTCCGCGCATCCGCAAAGAACCGCGCTAAAAACAACAACCCCGTCCCTGCTCCAATCGCAAACAAGGCCCCCGCCCAACCATTGGTATAAGCCTTACCCACCGCCCCCATGCTCGACCCCGTCCCCACCATCGTCGCCACCGTCGTCCCCAAAACCAAGAACAGCGGCACGCTTCTTCCACTCAACAGAAAGTCATCCCCCGATTTCTGTCCGCGCGACACCCACCACCCCAGAATCACCATCCCCAGAATATAGATTCCAAAGAGAATAAAAAACAACTGGGTATCAAAACCCTCGCCCCCAGCGAGCGCTGCATTTTTCAACAAAAGAACATCCATCAACCTAAGCTGTCCCATCAAACCTCACTCGAAAAGCTCATTTCTTCGGCACCGCCTTCACCGCCCCCACCGAAATCCCGCCATCAATCAATAAAGTCTGCCCCGTCATATACGCACTGGCATCGCTCGCTAGAAAAACGAGCGCCCCATCCAAATCCCCCGGCGCGCCTGGTCTCTTCAGTGGAATCCGGTCCGTCAGATACTCCACCCAGCCCTCATCTTCATACATCACCGCATTCTGCGCCGTCTTAAACCAACCCGGCGCGAGACAATTTACCGTAATGCCATGCGGCCCCCAATCATCAGCCAAACTCATCGTCAACTGCTTGGTCCCCCCACGGCTCGCCCCATACGGAGCCAACCCGGCATAACCATTCACCGACGTCACCGAACCAATATTGATCACACGCCCATACTTCCGCTCCACCATCCGTCGCGCACAAGCCTGCGCTACAAAAAACACCCCACGCAAATTTGTCTCCAGAATCAGATTCCAATCCTCCCACGTCACTTCCAAGGCCGGCTTCCTCACATTACATCCTGCATTGTTCACGAGGATATCAATGCCACCACTCACTTCCCAAGCTTCCGCCACACACTTTTCAATACTTCCCTGCTCACGCACATCCAGCGCTACCGGCCACGCCTTCCTTCCCAGCGCTTCCACTTCTACAACGGTCTCTACCAAAGCGGTGAGGTCGCGACTCGTCACCACCACATCAGCTCCCGCTCTCGCCAATGCCAACGCAAAGCCCTTCCCCAATCCACGACTCGCACCCGTGACCAAAGCCACTTTTCCAGTTAGATTAAAATCACTCATCATTCACTTTCCATTCGGTTTCACCATCACCTTCAGCGCTCCCTTTTCCGCTGCCGCCACAAACGCTTGCGCCCCCTCTTCCAGCGGAAAGCTCGCCGAGATGAGCGGCTTCACCAAAATCTCACCACTCGCAATCGCCTCCAACGCATCTGGATACTCGCCCGCAATGGCACAACTGCCCAGCACATCCAACTCTCGCGTCACCGCAGCTTGCAGCGGAAACGGAACCTCCGGCGACAAGTTCCCCACCAAGACTACCTGCCCCCCTTTTTTCACCGAACGAACCGCAGCCTGCACCGACGCCTCCGCTCCCACCACTTCCATCGCAACATCAAAGTCGTCACCCTTAAAAAATCCCGCCAGTTCCACCTCATCAGCCCCCAAAGTCTTCGCCAAAGCCAATCGCTCCTCCCACAAATCCACTGCTACCACCTGAGCCGCCCCCGCTCTTTTCAACGCTTGAATCACTAACAAACCAATCAATCCTGCCCCCACGACTACCACTTTCTTACCCTTCACGGCCTTCACCCGTGACACCGCATGCAACGCGACCCCTACAGGCTCCGCAAAAGCGGCCTCCTCAAAACTCAACCCCTCCGGCAAGCGATGAACGATCCGAGCTGGCACCACCAGCTTCTCGGCAAAGGCTCCATCTCGCTGAAACTCCTCGCAGGACACCCCCACTACCTGCCTGTCATCACAAAGATTCACCCGGCCCTCACGGCAATAGTCACACTCCCCACACCACACTGTAGAATCAAAAGTCACCCGCTCTCCCACCGCAAAATTCTCTACCCCTTCACCCACCGACTCAATCACGCCACTGGCCTCATGGCCCATCACCATCGGCGGAATACGTCGCCCTGTGCTGCCATCGATTCCATGCAAGTCACTCCCACAAATCCCACAAGCGCGCACTGAAATACGAATCTCCCCCGCACCCAGAGTAGGCTCTTCTCGCTCACAAACCTTCAACACCGAAGGTTGGGACAGCTCCAAAACTTTCATGGCCCGAAGCCTGATCGAATTCAGCTCTCCTGCCAACATCAAAGCCTCATGACTCTATCGGCCTCTACCCCAGAAACCCCAATCCTCCAAACTGCTTCCCAAGAATCTTCTTCGAATCCGTTTTCAACCAATCATCTAACAGCGTCGCATAAACCTTCCGGAAATCAGTCGTAAACTTCAAATCTCCCCGACTCAAATCCGTCAAACTGGGATACTCGCCATAAAGCCCCCCCTTCACGCCTCCTCCAGCGACAAAGAGACAAGAGCCCTGCCCGTGGTCCGTGCCACCACTCGCATTTTGCCCTACCCGGCGACCAAATTCAGAAAAGGTCATCACCGTCACCCGCTTGTAATTTCCCTGCGCCTTCATATCCGTAAAGAAAGACTTCAAAGCCGCATCCATCTGCGACAGCAACTGGTCATGCCGACCCTCCTGCTGACGATGAGTATCAAAGCCACCGTGATTCACATAATAAACCCGTGTCGGCATCCCACCCGCAATCATCCGCCCCACCAAGCTCAAACTCTGGCCTAGCTGCGAACTGGGATAATTGGTCTTAGGGTTATGCTTGCGCGCCAACTTCACCACCTCATCAGAACTCACCTGCGCACTCAGCGCCACTCGCTCGAGATAAGAGGCATTGTCTTCTCCTACGATTCCACCCATCTCACCCACTTCTTTAATCGAGTCGCCCGCTGCCACATCGCTCATCTCCCCCATCCCGGGTGAATTCAAACCGGCGAAAACTTGCTCCGCTTCCGCCAACTGGTCACCACCGTGAATCCAGCGATACAACTCAGGTGCCGAAAGACTAATTCCCGAGTTCCGCTCAGCCCCAAAGGACTCTGGCTGCGTCTTGCGAAGACTCACTCCTACCATAGGGTCACTACCCTCGCACTGATTGTCAAAGTAACGTCCCAACCATCCTGTGTTCGAACGATTGTTCGGGTCCGCCGTCTCCCAGACCGAAGTGGACACAAAGTGCGAACGATTTGGATTGGGATAACCCACCCCCTGCACAATCGCCAGTTCTCCCTCATCATAAAGACCTCCCAAGCTCTTCAAATTGTCATTCAAACCCAAGCCATCCTTCAACTTAATTAGGTCCTTGGGCTTCTTGGCTAGAGTCGGCCGCGCCTTCTGGTAGGCGTCATCCGCATAAGGAACCACCGTATTGAGACCGTCGTTTCCCCCTGCCATTTGCAGCACCACGAGAATCTCATCGTCCTTACCGCTCGCTGCTTGCACCGCCAAGTCGCGGGCCGCGGCATCGATTTCACCAAAGGTCCGCTCCAGAAAAAGAGGCATCGTCCAGGTGGCTGAAGCCCCCCAGATACCAGTGCGAAGAAACTCGCGGCGCGTTTTGAAAAAGTCACTCATATTGTTTTACTACTAGATTTTAGGTAAGTTGATAACTGGGCGTCGACATCATAAGGTGCATCAGTTCTGCCACCTCGGTATTGGTAAAAACGACGCCCTTCTTGGCCTTGGCATAACTCTCGAAAGCCACTTGGTCTTTCTCCGAGAGAGGCGCTTGAAAAAGCCGGAAGCCAAGCTCCGCAACCAGCTTCGGAATATCCTCCCTCGTCTCCCGTGGCACGAGCACCTCCAAGTCAGGCTTTGCCAATCCTTCCTGAAGCTTCCTCCCAAGAAAAGCTCCCCCCTTGCCACCCGTAACCATTTTCGGATCCCCGCCTGCACCGGTCACCAAACCGGCAAAGTGATACCGAGTCAGCAAAGTATTCGTATTCACCCACGCCTTCCCCCAATCCCAACCCGCTACGTTGGGCGGTAGAAAAGGCACTTGTCCCAACTGTTGCAACACGGCCAGCAATACCCGCTCCTGCAAAGGACCAACTTCCAATTGACGATTCATCATCACCACAAACTCGAGCGGGCTCTTAATCTGAGATCGCATCGCGCGGGAGGAATAGAACTCCTCACTCAAAAAGATTTCCCGCAAAAGAGGCTTCACCTTGTAACCCGCTTTAAAGAAGCCCTTCCCCAAACGCGCCGCCAACTCGGGCTCAGGATTTTCATAGGCAAAAAATTCCCAAATCTTCCCTGCCACATGACGGCCGCACTCAGGCTTCGCCAACACCAAATCAACCACTCCTTTCGCATCAAAGGCACCCCGCTGCCCCAAAATTTCCTTCTCCCCGTCATCCCATCTGCGCTGGGCAAAATCCACCTCTCCATTCCGGCGATTCAACTGAAGCCCAGTAAAAGCCCGCGCCGCCTCTTTGACATCGTCCTCAGTATAATTCCCCTCTCCAAGCGTGAACAATTCTAACAGCTCACGCGCGAAGTTCTCGTTCGGCTTGCTCTTATTGGACTGAACCGAATCGAGATAAATCATCATCGCTGGGTCCTTGGTAATCTTCTTGGTCAGCCTTCCAAAATCCCCCAGAGCCTCTTCGCGAAACAACTCATTCTGTTGCAGCATGAACTTGGGCAATCGCACCTTCTGCGTGCTCGAAGGAAAGTGATCGTGCCAGAAGAGAGTCATCTTTTCCCGCAAAGGCGCATCCGTAGTCCTCATGCGATTCACCCACCAAGCCATCAAAGTGAGGCCATCCTGACGCCGCTCTTTCTGCATTGCTTGCTGCATCTCACGTCGCTTCTTCTCTCGCTCCTCTTTCGACAAACCTGCCAGCTCAGCCACATTGCCCATCATCCTCCTCATCGGCCCCTCTTCTGAATCCGCCCAAGCTGGCTTCGCCGGAGGGTCACTTTCCTGAGCTTCCAATAGCCAATCCACCGCCCCATGGCGCCCTCGCTCGTGAAATTCCTTAATCTCGGCAGGACTTCCGCCAAAGCCTGCCCGATTCAGCAAATGCGCTGCCTCGAAAATCGTCCAACTGTCAGAAACCTTCGCCATCACACTCATCTAACCCAAGACTACAGCGAAAGTTGCATCACTCTGACAACTTTTTGCAGCGCGTCTTCCCCCAAACCCCAATCGCGGCTATGGTTTCGCACCTTGCAACCCGACCTCACACCCGAACTTCTCTCCCCAGCTGGCAACTGGGACTGCGCCCGCGCCGCCATCGCCGCTGGTGCGGACGCCATCTACTTTGGTCTCCCCGCCTTCAATGCCCGCCTGCGCGCTGACAACTTCACCCACGAGGACCTTCCCGAGCTCATGGCCTTTCTCCACAAGCACGGGGTCAAAGGCTTCCTCACCATGAACACCCTCATCTTCACTGGTGAACTCGAAGCCGCTGCCGACCAGCTCCGCCTCGCACAAGAAAGCGGGGTCGACGCCTTCATCATTCAAGACATCGGACTCGCCAAAATGGCCGTCGAACTCGCCCCCGACGTCGAGATTCACGCCTCCACCCAAATGACCATCACCTCTCCCGATGGTCTCCGCTTCATCGAAAGCATCCTCCCCCTCGAACGCGCCGTCCTCGCCCGCGAACTCTCGGTCAAAGAAATCGAAAAGTTCGGCAAAAGCGAACACACCCCTCTCGAGGTCTTTGTCCACGGGGCCCTATGCGTCGCCTACTCTGGTCAATGCCTCACCTCTGAGTCCCTTGGCCAGCGTTCCGCCAATCGTGGCGAATGCGCGCAAGCCTGCCGCATGCCCTACGAGCTCATCATCGACGGCGAGCTCAAGGAAATGGGCGAGCACCGCTACCTCCTCTCCCCTCAAGACCTCGCCGCCGTCGACCTCATCCCCGACCTCGTCAAAGCCGGTGTCAAATCCTTCAAAATCGAAGGCCGGCTCAAGTCCCCCGAATACGTCACCGCCGTCACCAAGGTCTATCGCAAAGCCCTCGATGCAGCCCAAGCGGAACCCATCAGCACCCTCCCCGCCGTCACCCCAGAGGATAAGTATTCCCTCGAGATGACCTTCTCACGCGGCCTCACCAACGGCTGGCTCGGCGGCACCAACCATCCCTATCTCACCCACGGACGCTTTGGCAAAAAGCGTGGCCCTTTCCTCGGCACCATCATCGAAGCCCAGAACGGCTGGATTCGCCTCGACACCCCGCCAGCCGAACAAGTCCCTGCACTCAAGGCCGGCGACGGCATCGTCTTCGACGCCGGCGAAAACCGCGACCTCGAACAAGGCGCGAGTATTTGGCGCATTCAAGACGACCGCATCATCTTCCACAGTGAACTCAGCGGCATCAACTGGGACCGCATCCGACCCGGCGTCACCCTCTACAAAACCGCCGACCCTGCCCTCGAACGCGACCTTCGCAAGTTCTGGCAAAAGGCAAAGCTCACCGAGAAAAAGTCACCCCTCCACCTCACCGTCACTGGTTCCCCCGGCACCCCACTCACCATTTCTCACGAAAAGGCCTCCGTCCAATCCGAACAACCACTCGAAGAAGCCAACAACCAAGGCCTCACCACCGAGACCCTAACCGCAAAGCTCGGACGCCTCGGCACCAGCGCCTACGAACTCGCCAGTCTCGATAACCAACTCGAAGGCCAATGCCACTTCCCCCTCTCTCAACTCAACCACCTGCGCCGCTCCCTCGTCGAACAACTCGACGCCCAATCTAACAACAGCACCACGCAACCCTCGACTCCCGTCCCAACCCCACAAACCAACTTCCGCCTCGCTAACGAAAGCACCGAAGACCGCCCCACCCCTTCCCTCACCCTCCTCTGCCGCACCCTTCCCCAACTCGAAGCCGCCCTCGCCTGTCACATCGA
Source organism: Roseibacillus sp. (assembly GCA_051251855.1). GTDB lineage: Bacteria > Verrucomicrobiota > Verrucomicrobiia > Verrucomicrobiales > Akkermansiaceae > Roseibacillus. The sequence goes on along the minus strand of JBPOGI010000002.1, from coordinate 146,745 downwards.
CACCATCTACTGTGACTTCGAAGACCCGCGTCGCTACAAAGACGCCGTCGCCCTCGGCACCGACACCGCCTCCAAAATCATCCTCGCCACCCCGCGCATCATCAAGGCGGGCGAAACCGGCTTCCTCAAACACATCGCCGGCATGAATCCCCACGGCGTCCTTCTCCGCAACCTCGCCGCCCTCGATTTCTTCCGCGACCGCGACGACCTCCTACGCATCGGCGACTTCTCCCTCAACGTCTCCAACCCCATCACCGCTCACACCCTCAAAGAAGCCGGCAACCTCGACCGCCTCACCGTTTCCTACGACCTCAATATCAGCCAAGTCCTCGACCTGTTAGAAAAGACCCCTCCCGAGTGGCTCGAACTCACCCTGCACCAACACATGCCCCTCTTCCACATGGAGCACTGCGTCTTTTGCACCTTCCTCAGCGAAGGAACCAGCAAGAAGGACTGCGGCTACCCTTGCGAAAAGCACACCGTCCATCTCCGCGACCGCGTGGGCCAGCTTCACCGTCTCACCGCCGACGTCGGCTGCCGCAACACCCTCTTCAACGGACGCGCCCAAACCGGAGCCAGCTTCTTCCACAAGCTCCGCCGCACCGGCCTCACCCACTACCGCATCGAGCTTCTCGATCAGGACGAACTGGAGTCCAAAGACCTCATCCACGAATACCAAAGCTTCCTCCGTGGCGAACAGTCCTCTACCCAACTCCTCGAAACTCTCCCCGTCCTCTCCAAACTCGGCGTCACCGAAGGCACTCTTGCCTAAGGAGTCAGCACAGCGCGCTCGACAGCAGCCTAATGATACCGTCGAGCGCGATGGGTAGGTGCGTTGTTAAAATTTCTCTTAGCTTCATCCACGGCAAAAATCCCGAGGCGTTCCAGAGGATTGACAAATTTAAGCAGCCCAATTCAGTTCTTCCCAAGGACTGCAATCTCCTTTCAAATCCTTTCCGTTCTCTGTGCGACTCCTTCCTTTCATCATCCTTCTCATTCTCGGCTTAGCTGCAGGATGGTTCCTCGCACCCTTTGAGGAAGAATCCGTACGGAACTACCTCATTGGCTTCCCCGATGCTGACGAAGAACTCCACGGTCTTCGCCCTTGGGCCGTCAAGGCTCTCTGCCTCGTCCCTGCCCTGGGAGCCCTTTGGTACACCTTCGCTTCCATTCTTGACCGCTACCTCTTCCGCAAGACCCTCACAGCCTTTCTCATCACCACCTTCGGCTTTCTCCTCCTCTTCGTCATCATGGACTTCCAAGACTCCATGGATGACCTCACCAGCGCCAAAGACCCCTCCAAATTTCTCCCCACCTATTACGCCGTCCTTCTTTCCCAAACCCTCGTCCTCCTGCTTCCCTTCACCATTCTCCTTGGCCTCCTCTACTCCCTAGGCCAGCTCTCAGCCTCTCGAGAAATCATCGCTTTCACCCAGACAGGTCGCGGCATCTCCCGTCTTCTCCGGCCCCTCGTTGTTCTCGGCTGCCTGCTTTCACTCATCTCCTTCTTCCTCAACTTCCACTTGGCCCCTTGGGCCCGAGGATACCGCGAAGCCCTCCTAAAGTCTGCTAGTGAGGGCGAGACCTCGCAGGCCTCTAACGTCATTCACCACAATGCGAGCGACCAACGGCTCTGGCACATTGGCGGCTTTCCTTACGACCTCAGCGGAGAAAGCCCTCTCATCGATGTCCAAATCAGCACCATCAGCCCAGATGGCTCTCTCCTGAGCCGCCTGAAGTCCCCGCGCGTCAGCTGGAACCGCGAAACCGGAAACTGGAGCTTCGCAAAACCCAGCCGCCTCCTCGTGCAAAGCGAACCCACTCCCGAATACGAAAAAGGCCTCCCTGACCCCCTCATCATGCCTGAGTGGCCCGAAACTCCCTCCCAGCTCATCCAAGAAGGCCTCGACGCCCGCTACCTAGGAATCCCTGGTATCACCGACTGGCTCAAACATAATCCCGGCCGCGACTCTTTCGCAGCCCCGGCCTTTGAAACACAACTTCATTATCGCTGGGCACAACCTTGCCTCTGCCTCGTCACCGTCCTTCTCGCCGCCCCCCTTGGCATCAGCTTTGCTCGCCGTGGTCGAGGAGGGACCGTCGCTGTCGCCGTCATTCTCTCCGCCCTCATGCTCTTTTGCGCAGAAGTCTTTCTCGCCTTCGGCGACTCCGGCCAAATCCCCGCCATTCCGGCCGCTTGGGCAACCAACGGCATCTTTTTACTCGTTTCGTTCATCCTCATTCAGCGTCGCCTCAAAGGACGCCCCATCTTCCAGTCCATCCGCAGGCTCTGCGGCAACTAATGCAGCGTAGAATACTCTTTGATTGCAGGCTTCAAAGGGGCTATCAAACACTTCTCTCTCCTCTCACCCATGGTCGAAAACTACTCCATCAAGTCCCGGTCCCACTGCTGCCACCTCACCGGCGAAGCCTTCCAAGAAGACCAGCCCTTCATCGCCGCCATCTTCCCTGACACCGAAGCCTCAGGGTATATCCGCCTCGACTACTCCGTCGCCGCTTGGGACACTCGCGAAGACGAGACTCAGCCCTTCTCTTTCTGGCGTTCCCACTACAAGCCACCCGTTAAAGAAGAAGAGACTCAAGTCACCCCCCACGACCCTCAAACTCTTTTTGCTAAGCTCATTGAGGACGACGAGGCCCACACCGAGAACGCCCGCTTCATTCTTGCCGCAATGCTGGAGCGCAAAAAAATCATCCGCGAGACCGACACCCAGCAGCTCCCTACCGGTCTCCTTCGCATCTATGAAAACCGCAAAACCGGCGACGTCTTCATCGTGAAAGACCCCCAGATCGCCCTCGCCGACGTCGAGAGCATTCAGGAGGAAGTACAGCAACTCCTCGACCCCGAGAAATACGGGCTCGAAGCCCCAGCAACCGATAAAGCATCAGCGGAAGTTGCCGAAGGCGAAGAGGTTCGTGAGGCAACAGCTCACAACAATTGGCGAAACCGAAGAAGCCCCCGAAGACGAGACCGTCAAAGAGGCCAACGGCGCCAAAGACCAATCCAGCCACGAAGAACTCGCGGGCAGAACATGAAATAACGAACTTCATATCGTTCGGCTAAACATCCCATTATCTGAGCGAAAAAAGCCAATCTCATACAATTTCCTCAAAAAAGAAGGGAATACATGCTTGGATGATTCGTCCCTCTAGACGCACCAGCCATGAAAACCCTGTTCTTCCTCTCGATTCCGCTCGTTTTCAACTCCTGCCAATCGATCTCGATCGTTGATGAAATTGGCCTCAGTCGAACTGAGATGAGCTTCAATCAAAAGGGAGCCGATCTCATGGATTGTGGTCTCGTCAGCCTCGTAGAGCGGGGCCGCTCCGCCAATGGCCAGAGCGCAGGCGGCGGCTGTGCCTCTTGCCATTAAAATTTCTGAGACTCACGACCATGAAATTTTCACTCCTTCCTTTCCTCCTTGCTCCTGTATCTCTTTTCGCAGGAGACCTCAGCAACGATGTCTATGATGAAGCTACAGAAAGTAGCGAAGAAACCTCATCTTGGCTCACTTCCCTCTTTAGCGGCTCCCAGCGCTTCGACTCCGAATACGAAGCCCTCTACAACGAAGACATCTGGGTTGGCCGAACTTCCCAAACCTTTGAGCACGAGGTCGATGACATCACACTCACCGTCAACGGATACTACACCGAGCAATATATCAACTACACCGATCCCGTTGGAGCCACCTTACCCATCGAGAGACAAGAAAACACCTGGGGCACCAGCCTCACTCTCGCCTACCAAGCCACCGACACCCTCTCCGTCAGCGGAGGAGGTCGCTATTATGATGGCTTCGCAGACTACCAATCCATTTGGATTGCAGAATACTACGACCAATTTGTTGGCGGAGCAGGGAGCGTGGCGGGCTACGATGCCGCCGAACCTTATGGCTGGGCCTACGACTTAGGAGTCGTGTGGGACTATCGTCGGGGGGGACGCCTCACCGCCAGTTTTAGTTATGGCCAAGACGAAATCGTTCCCGCTTGGAGCCGGGTCCCCAACCCCATCACCTTTCGACCCGAGCCCGTTCCCACTCGCAGCGATTTCATCACCTATTCGGGCTCCCTCAATTGGGAACAAGCGCTTAACGAAAATCTCAAAACTCAGCTCATCTTCCGCGCGACCGGAACCACCGATCGTCAAGTCCGCTATCAACTGCAGAACAATTGGGCATGGGCCATGACCGACAAGCTCACCTTGAGAGGCCAAGTCGGAGCCACTTACGAAAACCCCAACTTCGAAGCCTACTACGGGGGCCTCAATCTCAACTACGAAATCGCCTCCGGTTGGCACGCTGGCTTAGGCGCTCGTATTTACCACGACTCCGGCGAGTTCACCACCGCTGGATTCAATACTGCTGCTCCCGAACTCGACTCCTCTGAAATCAGCGCCAGCCTTGCCTGGAAAGGATCCGAAACATCGGTTCGACTTTCCTTCGGCTTCTTCGATAGCAACTACGGAGCCCTCGGCGCCGACAATGAATTCTTCTCAGGTCTCTATCAAGACCGCCACTTCTTGGTCAGCCGCCTTGCGATTTCCCATCAATTCTAGAGTCCATGAACCGTCTTTTACTCAGCCTCCTCCTCTCTACTACCTTTGCTAACGCAGTTCCCAATCCGGGCGACTCCATCGCCGACCAAAGCTTTAGCATCAGCTCCTCAACCAGCGGAAACACCCTCCAAAACCTCACCGACACCTCCCTTTCTCAACTCGAGGGTAAAGTGGCCGTCATTGTCTACTTCACCCCTTGGTGACCCAGCTGAGGAACCATGGTCTCTCAGTTGGGAGACAACATCATCGACTTCTTTGAGAGCTCCAGCCGCGGCGCTAACCAAGGAAAAAACGACAATGGCATCGAGATCGAATACATCGCCCTCTCGCTGGAACCCGTTGGAGAAGACCGCAATATCATCAACCTCAGCGTTAATAATAACTACACCCTCTGGGGCTTGGATGCTGCAGCTGATCGAACCCTCCCAAGAGAAAGCTTCAGCCTCTTCAGCGGCTTTCCCGCCAGCAGCCCCCCAGGCTCTCTAGGTTCCTCTAATCGGAGACGTATTGTCGTTGTTGATGCAACCGATGGTTCCAACCTGGTGACTCGACACAACGACGTCCCACTTTCTTCAGGCTCTTTGGGAACCACCAACATCAATCTCATCCGGGCTGCCATTAACGTCGCAGAGCCCGCCCCCGCAGGGACAGATTATGCCGCTTGGGTCTCCGAAAATCTCAGCACAAGTAGCGAAGTTGCCTTCGCAGACGATGCCGACGACGACGGTTGGGCCAATGGAATCGAGTTCGCCGCAGGAACTCATCCAGACTTAGCAAGCTCCACGCCCTTGTTAGATTTCCAGGCCGTCACCAACGGTTACCAATACTCCTACCAACAAGCCACCGATCGCGTTGGAATCACCCACCAATTACTAACTGGGGACCTCATCAACCTGCTCCCCTTTACCCCTTTGGAAGAAAATAGAACGACCGAACCGATGGGCGATGGCCTCGAAAAAGTCACCATCTTGCTTCCCTCTGACTTTGGGCCCTACATTCAGCAACAAATCACTGAAAATCCCTAGCCCCGACACAGTCGGCCCCGCGGGCGAATTTCTCATGTCCCGAGAGAAATCCGGGCTAGAGAGAATGGCACGCGCTTAGGACACTTACTGGTCCAAAGCTTGAGTTTGTATCGAAAGTGAGGGCCGCGGGCTCGGGAGAGTGGCTTTGTAAGCCGCTGGGGTTGATCGCGATTCGAAAGGCTAGTTCAAAGGCTACTCATTCAAGGATTCGAAGGTCAGCAGGCCTACCCTCAACTGACCAAGATCTGAGGTAGCGGCTTTTAAAGACCACACTCCCGATTGCTTCCCCAATGTCTCGACCAATGCGCTTAAACTCGTGCCATTCGCGCTAGAGAAGGTTTCAGCTCTCGATAGATAGGCCCACTCTTTAGACACTTCTCCCCTTGTCCACCGGCAGGGCAATGTTATCACAAGAACTGTGAAATCACTTTTTGCCGCTCTTTTCTTACCCCTACCCCTCTCCGCTCAAGACCTCGCGGAATTTGACGCCTCTGAGCTTGATAACCTCAAAGTCGAGAAGCTCTATGAAACGCTCTGCGCTTCCTGCCACGCAGAAGACCTTTCTGGCGGCCTTGGTCCCTCCTTCCTCGATGACGAGTGGAAGCACGGCTCCACCACCGAAGCCATCACCAAGAACATCGCCAAGGGCAATCCCGACTTCGGCATGGTCGCCTTCGAGAACGTTCTTTCCTCCGAAAAAATCCGCAGCCTCGTCATCTTCATTCAGGAAAAGAACGCCCGTGCCCTCGCGGAAGGCATCGACCTCCCCAAACCGCAGCTCGGCGAAGTATCGAAGACTCAACACCACGATTACAAAATCGAAATGGTCATCGACGAAGACGCCGAGCTCGATATCCCCTGGGCCATCGCCTTCCTCCCTGATGGTTCCAAGCTCATCACCGAGCGCCCCGGTCCTATCCGCCTCATGAGCCCTGGCGGCAAACTCACCGTCATCGAAGGCACGCCCGAAGTCACCCATCACGGACAAGGCGGCATGATGGAAGTCGCCCCTCACCCAGATTACGAAGAGAATGGCTGGATTTACCTCGGCTATTCCGACGGCTTCAAAAAAGGCAAAAAGAACCATGCCATGACCCGCTACGTGCGCGGCCGCATCAAGGAGAACAAGTGGGTAGACGAGGAAATCATTTGGGAAGCCGACAAGAAATTCTACCCTTCTTCAGGCGTCCACTATGGCACCCGCATCGTCTTCAAGGATGGAGACATTTTCTTCCCCGTCGGCGAACGTGGCGGCAAAATGAAGTCCCAAGACCCCGCTGAACCCACCGGAAAAACCTACCGGCTCAAAGACGACGGCAGCACTCCAGACGATAACCCCGACTTCGGCCCCGACGCTCTGCCAGGCATTTACACCATCGGCCATCGCAACCCACAAGGATTCGCCCTGCACCCTGCCACCGGCAAAGTCTGGTCCACCGAGCACGGCCCTCGCGGCGGAGATGAGCTCAACATCATTCTCCCCGGCCTTAACTACGGATGGTCCGACACCTCATACGGGATGAACTACAGCGGAACCCCCATGAAGGGCACCGTCACCCAGCGCGACGGAATCGTCGACCCCGTCTACTACTGGCTCCCCAGTATCGGCGCCTGCGGGTTCGACTTCTATTCCGGCGACCAGTTTCCCAACTGGCAAAACGACGCCTTCGCTGGTGGGCTCCGACACGAATCCATCACTCGCATCCGGCTTGATGGCGAAAACGTGGTCGAGCGCGAAATCATCCTCAAAGACATCGGCCGTGTGCGCGACGTCGCCACCAATCCCTACGACGGCAACATCTACGTCGTCCTCAACAAACCCAACACCGTCATCCGCCTCGTCCCTACGGAAGAATAAGCTCTCCGTCTGATTTGATAAAAAGGAGCGCCGACTTCAGTCGAATGGCTTGGCGCTAAGACACCTTGTCGTGTCGTGGGCAAGGAAATGGGAGCGTGGTCTTTCCAAGCCGCCACCTTAAAATAAAGAATGTTGAGAGTAGGCCTGTTCGTTTCCGAATCCGCTGTTCCTGTAGTGATTCGTCGGCTCTCTTACTAGCGAGATCCACCCCAGCGGCTTAAAAAGCCACTCTCCCAAGCCTGCGGCCACTGCTTTCGTAAGCTCCCGATTTTTCGCCTATCACAGTGCCATTCGACTTCAGTAGAATGGCATTGTGTTAGGAGGAGGTTTCATCGGTAGGGACCATTTGATAAATGGTCTGCGAGTGTTTCTCGACGACCGCTTTGCTTGACCGTGCAAGCAAATCTCTCATGACTCGATCTTTCTGAGACGTTTCGCGGTCGTTTTATCAAAACGACCCTACCGTGGGAGTTCTCCGAGAAAACTGCTCAACACAGGTTCATTCCACTTCCGTTGTGTGGGTTCCAACGCATCCAGCATCTCATTCCATTTGCTCAGGAAAATGACATCAGAGCACAAAAAAACGCCGAGGCTCATAAAGCCTCGGCGCTGTTAGTTTAAGAATTTGCTAACGCAACCGTTTAAGGCGCTGCTACCTCGAAGATTTGGTAGAAGGCCTTAGCTACTGGAGCGGGATCAACGAAGGTGTTAGTGGCTCCCCCAGTGAACTGAGTTCCCACATCTGCCCAATCCGTGCCATCCAACAGCAAGCTCCGCTTCATCACGTAGTTGACGGTCGGAGCAAGTCCGGTCACATCTACGCTGAAGTTGGCTCCATCGAAGTAACAATCAGCAATGGCGACGTCGGCGAGGATCGGTGGATCGGTCGGAGTGACATCGTTGTCGATGAGATACTGAAGGTCATTACCATCGTAGAAGAGGGTCGTGACTTCATTATCCGTCAAAGCCCGTTTCCAGACTGCGACATCATCAATGTTGCCACCCCAAGAACGGTAGGCTCCGCCTCCATCTCCAGCATGATCTGGGTTTCCTCCGATGAGAACGCTATTCGCGGAATCAGTAATAACCGTTGTATCGCCTAACTTAGTCTCAACTAACATACCATCCACCCAAAGGCTGGAAGATACACCGTTTTTCGTCACTCCAACAACGTGATGCCAAGAGCCGTCGTTAACGGGATGTAGGTTGGCAGTTGCCGTGTTAGCCGCGCCATCCCCGTTACCCGGGACATCTGCGTTACCGCCAACAAAGGCAGGTCCATTGGAATTATTATATCTCGCTAGACGCCAGTCGGTGGGTTCGTCTCCTTTGGAGATAATCGCCTGCCAGTTCTGGTCAAAGGCATCGATTTGAACCCAAGCAGAAACAGTGAAGTCGCTGCCAGTGCCGTCGAGGAGGTTCTCATTTCCGGTGATCTGCACGCGCTGCTCGTTGAGCTTGTCGAAGTCAATGGCGCTGCCAAACTGACCGGTTGCATAGGTTTCAGTAGTGTCGAGACCTTGCATGATACCGTCCAATCCGAGAACCCCGCTATCAGTGAGGTCGTCGTCGAACTGCCAGTAACCGCAGAGACCTTTTTCCCAGTCGGTTCCTTTGCTCAGGGGATCCAGTGGATCCGTTGGAGGAGTCGCAGCCAGCTCAGCGCCGTCCGAGAAGCCGTCACCGTCAGTGTCTGCATTGTTCGGGTCGGTCACAAAGCCATTCACAGAACCAACCTCATCGCCGTCGTTGATGCCGTCGTTATCCGAGTCAGCAACACACCAGTCGGTGGTCTCTGTTCCAGGAAGCCCCACATTGACACCAGCGACAAACGGGTTCGCTGAACCTGAACTCTCTTGGGAGTTCAGGAGGCCGTCCATGTCAGGGTCATCATCGACGGCACCGTCACTGCCCTTCAGGAACTCTGCCAAATCATCAATGCCATCATCATCGGAATCAGAGTCATTGTCAGAGGTGCCGAACTCGGCTTCCTGAGTAGCAAAGAGTCCGTCCGCATCCGCATCCGTTTGAGTGAGAATGAAGGACAGAGGCGCGGTGCTCAATTGAGCGGCCTCAGTAGGTTTCAACTCGCGATGCCAGAAGGCGATGTCATCGAGCTCACCCTCGAATGAGAGGTTACTGAAAATACCGTTTACGTCCCCTTCAGTAGGAGTGAAGTCGGCATTGTTGTGGCGGCTTCCAAAGGTCATCCAATAGTTGGTAGCAGCGCTCACCCCAGCACCAGTCTCAAAGTCACCCGTGATCGTGAAGGAGAGAACTCCATCCACATAGAGCTTTCTTTCTCCCGTAGTGCCATTCCAAGTCCCGAGGTAGTGCTTCCAGACAGGAACGCCGGTTGTGCCTGTTTGGCCACCTCCCGCGTTGTTGCCGACATTGGGGTCATCCTCTCCTAAAGTCTGGCGCAAGGTGAAGGTTGCATTAGTGGTATTTCCGCGTCTCCGGATTTGAAAACCTTGATTGGTTTCTCCTCGTTTGGAGATGAACGGATCCCAGTTAGCCCCAGGCCAGCCTTTCGCCCAGAGAGACACCGTGAATTCGTTGCCAATTCCAGCGTCGAAAGTATCGACGTAGCCTGCTGTCTCTTGGGCATTGGACCCAAGAACGTAGACACCATAGCTGGTGCCCTCCGCGACTGTGTTCAAGGAACTTCCGAAATCGCCGAGGACTCCTTCATCCAATACAGTGGGGCCTGTGCCGAATTCCGCTGGGAATCCGTCCGTGGTGGCACCATCATGAGTACCTGGAGCATGCTCGCCTGATGTTTCAACGAGGTCATTTTCAAATTCCCAATAGCCGACCAGTCCAGTGGTGATGGGAGGGAGAGAGTTCGCATCTGTGGGGTCGGAACCCTCCGCAAGCTCCGCACCGTCAGCAAAGCCATCGCCATCGGTATCTCTGCTGTTGGGATCGGTCACAAAACCGTCAACACCCGCAACAACCTCTTCACCATCGTCGATGCCATCGCCATCAGAGTCCGCGACACACCAGTCAGTAGTCTCTCCTGGTGTTGCGCCACTCACGCCTGAAGTCCAAGGGTTGGCTGAGCCAGAAGTCTCTTGAAGATTAGTGAGACCATCCATGTCAAAGTCATCGTCATTGGCGCCATCGCCGCCTTTTACGAATTCGTCGTAGTCACTCACACCATCGCCATCAAAATCGTTGGAATTGGCATCAGCTGGATCATCTGAGGTACCAAAGGCCGCCTCCTGAGAAGCGAAGAGGCCGTCTCCGTCCGCGTCCGTCTCGAGCAAAATGTCGTCAAGCGGAGCCTGTGCAAGTTGGAAGGCTTCAGTACTACTGATTTCACGATTCCAAATCGCAATGTCATCCATATCTCCCGCAAAGAAGTTTTGAAAAACAGTGGGAGTGGTGGGCTCTCGGTGACGCATACCGAAGGTGAGCCAATTGTCTGTGGCAAGATCAGGACCTTGGCCAGCGGTGCCGGAAATGAAATCTGCGCTCTGAGAAACGGCGGTATCTTCCACTCCGTTCACATAAAGACGGCGCTCGCCGGTGACACCATTCCAAGTAGCGGCGTAGTGTGTCCAAACGGGTTGCCCAGTCGAGATGTCAATTGACCCCTGAGGATCTTCCTCCCCGTCAGTACCCCTAAGGGTAAAAGTAGCGTTGGGCGTGGTCGAATGCCTACGGACTTGGTAGCCCAGATTATCCTCTCCTCTTTTCGAAATAAAGGGAGACCAGTTGCCGGGAAGGCCACTTGCCCAGAAGGAGATGGAAAGGGCATCAGAAATGCCATCATCGAAGGTATTGACGTAACCGAGCTCACTGCTTTTTGTATTATCGACGATCACTCCACTGGGATCGACAGGTGGTACGGCAGCTGCATCTGCGGCAGGAAATGAAACAGATTGTCCAAAGGCAGCCGTTGGTCCAGCCGCGTAGGCGACGGTTCCGAAGGCCGTTCCATCATGGACACCTGCTCCTGAATCTTCTGTAAGGTCTCCCTCGAACTGCCAGTAACCAAGGAGGTCGGCATCATATTGAGCTAATAGGCTAAACGGGAGGAATCCTCCCGCAGCGCAAATCAGCGATAGTGGTTTTATTTTCATGGTTTCTTATCAGTGGTTTTTTAGTGCCTCAAAGGGAAAAAACGAGAGTCGGCTCCTCCTTTTACAGCGTCAAAATTATCTTTTGAGGACCCTATTCGTAGAGCGTTTCTCCCGTCTCGGCTATGATAAAAGACCAAGAAACCCATGAAAGAGCCTCAAATCTTTAACGTATTTCTGCGTTGGCCACTCGTCGAGCGGCCTCCGGTCATTCTATTTTTGACTCAGAATGCCCCTTAACCTTCTCTGCATGAGCTCTTAGGGGAGCCCCCTACAAAAAACATCAAATCTGGGCCTGAGAGACAACATGATGTCTCCACCCTCTCGAACTTTCAGTAACAAGCTGAGACGCGCCTTTTTCGCTGCCGTCACTGTTGCCCTCGTTCGAATATAAAGGCACAAATCGCCAGCCTGACTAGCAAACCAGAAGCCAGAGATTCAACCCAAATCAAAATCTTCGAAATGGGAGACAAGACTAGGAAATCGCTTAGCGCTCCAGATAGCGGTCGCGCTCTTCGCAGAAAATAGTAGCCAGTTCCAAGCATCGGCGTGCCACTTCACGAGCGCGACGTGGATCAACGAGAGACACTCCCTCTTCTTCCAACTCGCCTTGATAGATTTCCCAAGCCTTCGCCGCAGCTTCCTCTTTATCCACGGGAGCCCGCTTCGAACCCGAATCCTCGCGCTCGCGAGAATTACCTCCTCGACGGTTGCGACCACCTCGGCGATTACGGCCATCCTTCCGATCGTCGCCCTCATCATCCGAGTCTTCCTCAGAATCATCCTCTCTAGAATCGTCTGAAGACTTCTCTTTGCGTGGACGGTCCTTTTTGCGCTCACCCTTCTCGGACTTCCCCTTCTCAGAGTCTTTCTTCTTCCGAGGGGCTTCCTCTTCTTTCACCACCTCAATTTCCTTCACCGCCTCAGCAGCTTCCCCTGTCTCCAAGGAATAGGTAATCTCATTCTCATCGTCGAAAGCCTCATCACCCTCAATCTCAGTGGTATCCACAGAGCTCTCCTCCTTCTTGACGATGGTCTTCTTACGCGGAGCCCGCGTACCACGCACTCCTTTCTTAACCACACGCTTACGAGCAGCCTTCTTCGGAGCTTTATCTTCCTCTGACATAGGGCCGCAGTCTTTGTTTTCAAAACCCGATTGGCAAACGCCAAATGACCCTTCGCATGAAATACATTCCCTTCCGAAAAATACCGACCTAAGGATCCTTGAAACCTCGTCCCAGACTGTTATTCCCATCCTCGATGAACGACTTTTCTCCTTTTCGTAACAAGATGGAAGCTGCTGGCCTAGGTGAAGCTGCCATTGGAGCCTTCGAACGCGGCTTCAACCTTCTCAGTGCTGGCGAAAAGGGCCTCATGGACGAAGAAACCCTCCAGCCCGCAACCAATGTTCCCAACTATTTAAGCGTCGCCAGTGAACACCCCGACTGGAATGCTCAGCACCTCGCCGAGACCGTGGTCCTAAAACTCAACGGAGGACTCGGTACTGGGATGGGTCTTCAAAAAGCGAAAAGTCTCCTCGAAGTCAAAGACGGCGAGACCTTCCTCGACCTCATTGCCCAGCAAATCGCCACCCTGCGCACTCAGACCGGAGCTCAAGTGCGCTTCCTCCTGATGAACTCGTTTTCCACCAGCGAAGACACCTTGGCCGCACTCTCAGGCGGCGCTCTCGATGGCGAAGATGTCGAGATGCTTCAAAACAAAGTCCCCAAAATCGACGCCGCCACCATGGCCCCCGTCACTTGGGCATCCGATCCCGACCATGAATGGTGCCCACCCGGTCACGGTGACCTCTACCCCGCCCTTGCTGGCAGCGGCTGGCTCGACCGTCTTCTAGCCGATGGTATTAAATACGCCTTCGTTTCCAACAGCGACAATCTCGGAGCCACCCTCGATGCCGGCCTCCTCAACTGGTTTGCAAAAAGCGGTGCCCCCTTCGTCATGGAAGTCACCCGCCGCACCGAGGCCGACAAAAAAGGTGGCCATCTCGCTATCCGTAAAAGTGACGACCGACTCGTCCTCCGCGAAGTCGCCCAATGCCCCGAAGCCGACCTCGATGCCTTCCAAAACATCGACCAACATCAGTTCTTTAACACGAACAACCTCTGGCTCAATCTCCCCGCCCTCAAAGAAGCACTCGATGCCTCCCAAGGCGTTCTCCCCCTCCCCGTTATTCAGAATTCAAAAACCGTCGACCCTCGCGACAAGGAATCCACCCCCGTATGGCAACTCGAAACCGCGATGGGTGCGGCCATCGAGTGCTTCGACGGCGCCATGGCAGTCGAAGTCCCGCGCTCACGCTTTGCCCCCGTCAAAACCACCGCCGACCTCTTTTCCCTCCGCAGTGATGCCTACGAAAAGCGCCCCGACGGCAGTGTTGGCCTCGTCCCTTCTCGCGCCGGAAAACCGCCTGTCGTCAAGCTTTCCGGCGAATACAAGCTCGTCGACTCGCTCGAACTCCTCGGCACCGTACCCTCTCTCATTGAAGCCGATAGCCTCGCCATTTCTGGTCAAGTCACCTTTGCTAAAGGAGTAAATATCAAAGGACAAGCCGAGTTCAACGACAGCGGTGCAGTTGAACCCGGAATTTATGGGAGTTAAGCCGACTTCCCCCTCAATTTCGACGACATAGGCAGCGCCATAAAATCCTTGCTCCTTTCTCCCTTCACGCTCAACTAGAGCCCGTGATTAATGTCGTTGATATCCTCACTCTGATTCCGGATTTTTTCTGGAAACCCAAGTGGAAGAAAGAAGCCCTCGGCACCCTCAAGGGCGGTCAGAAATTTCTTCACTACAAGCGCGATCTCCTCGAGACCGACCGTGTCGACGAGATTACCTCTCGCATCAAGGACCTCAAAGAAGTCATCGCCAAGCGCGACCAAGGCGGAGTTAAAGAAGCATGCAAGCAGCTGCAAGGCACCTGCGAGCACTCCCTCAAATCTTATCGCCCACCTGACGCCCTCGCTGACAACTTGGAAGTCTTCTTCGTCGCCATCGCCGTCGCACTCGGTATTCGCGCTTACTACATTCAGCCCTTCCGCATTCCCACTGGCTCCATGCAGCCCACCCTCAACGGGATCGTCGGCCATCAAGAGCCTCTCGATAAAGAGTGGAAAAAGCCTAACATCATCACCCAAGGCTTTAAGAAAGTCACCCAAGGACGCACCTACGTCAAAGCCGTCGCCCCTGCCGACGCCGAAATCGTCGCGGTGCAAGAACGACGCTGGATGTGGTTTTTTACCAAGACAGACATCGTCCTCTCGAGCGGGGACAAGATCACCCTCAACGGCTCTCAAAACGCCATCGTCAACGGCTTAGGTCTTGGAAAAAACCTCGACTTCTACTCCAACCAAGGAGCGCACGGAGTCCACTATATGTTCTTGAACTCCGACCAAGCCAGGCAGCAAGGCGTGCGAGCACCCAAGAAATTCCCTGTCAAAAAAGGCCAGATTCTCGCTCAAGGATGGGTTGATACCGGAGACCTCGTCCTCGTCGACAAGTTCTCCTATCACTTCCGCACCCCCAAACGTGGCGAAGTCTTCGTCTTTGAAACCAGAGGTATTAAGCAGATTCAATCCGAAGCACGCATGAGGGACCAGGAAGCCGGCTCCCACTACATCAAGCGTCTCGCTGGTGTGCCAGGTGATGAGCTGCGCCTCGAAGCCCCCTTCCTTTGGCACAACGGCAAACTCGCCGTCGAATCGGGATTCAAAAATGTGGCTTCCAAAAAAGGAGACTACGATGGCTACTTCCATCCCAGTGGTGGCAATTTCTTGCGTAATCCTCGAGAGACCTTGACCTTGGGTGACGATCTTTACTTTGCAATGGGAGACAACTCCGCGAACTCATCCGACTCCCGATACTGGGGCACCATTGACGAGTATCTCCTCGTCGGCCCGGGCCTCTTCACTCTCTGGCCCTTCGAAAATTTCGGATTCATTCGCTAACGAAGCTCCTTCTCTCCGCCTGTTTAGCTAGAACTCCAAATTCTCCGTTTCCTTTTGTCTGAAGCTCAAGAAATCACACGCAAAGCGAAGTCTAACTTAGCCTTCGCCCTCCTTAGCCTCCCCAAAGAAAACCGGGACGACGTCACTATCTTTTATGCCTTCTGTCGCGTGATTGACGACATCGCCGACGATCTCGACACCTCTCCTGAAGTAAAATCACAAGGTCTCGAACATTGGGAAAACCTCTTTCTCGGCAAGATAAGCGACCCACCGCCTCTCGAATCCGCCGTCCTCGCGCTCCGCGATAAGCACGATATCTCCAGCCAACACTTTCTCGACCTCATCGAGGGATGCCGCATGGACTTGGAGCCCCAGCGCTTTCAAACTTGGGAAGAACTCCAAACCTACACCCATCGTGTCGCCTCCACCGTTGGGCTCGTTTGCCTGCCCCTCTTTGGAGCCAAGCATCCTGATGCCGGACCCTACGCCGAAAAATTAGGGCACGCTCTGCAGCTCACCAATATTCTACGTGATGTCGGCGAAGATCTCGATAATGGCAACCGCATCTACCTCCCTCTCGAAGATCTCGCCCGCTTCAACTACACCGAGGCAGACTTGGTTGCCCGCATCTACGACGACCGCTTCACAGCCATGATGAGATACCAAGCGGAGCGCGCTAACCACCTCTTTTCTGAAGCTCTCGAAGCACTCCCTCTCTCCGACCGCCAACCTCTCATGGCAGCAGAAATCATGCGGTCCCTCTATCAGCGACTGTTAGAAAAGATGGAGGACGACCAATTCCGAGTCTTCGACCGCCGCTACAAGCTCACCAAAGCGCGCAAGCTCGCCACCCTCGTCGTCCACGGACTCCGCGCCCGCTTCTCCGACCGCTAACCTTTTTCGTAGCTGAGTTGGTAACAACTCGGGCGGTACAGACCTGACCCCACCCTTTCCTTATCGGATCTAAGTTGGTGACCACTCGGACAGGAGAGAACTCACTACTCGCTCCCTGCCTGCTTTGTCACCAAAGCGGCTACAAATCACCCAACTTCTTGGCCTCCGCAATCACCTGCTCAGGCTTCCACCCCTCATCACGCAGCGTCGCAATCGCAAGTGAATCATGCCGCTTGGCCAGTCGCTTTCCATCCGAGTCCGCAACCAATCGATGATGAAAATACCTCGGCTCGGGAAAGCCTAACAACTCCTGCAAAACGCGATGAATATGCGTTGACTCTAATAAATCTTCCCCTCGCGTCACCTCCGTCACTCCTTGCGTAGCATCATCCACCACCACCGCTAGATGATACGAAGTCGCGATATCCTTCCGTGCCAAAACGGGATCTCCCAACAACAGCGGCTCAACCTTCACCTGTCCAGATCTCTCATCTTCAAAAGTCAACTCTCCCACCCTCTCAGCTGCCGCCACCATATCCAGTCGCCAAGAATACCCCACCCCCTTGCCCTCACGCCTATCGGCCTCCTCCTTCACTAAGTGACGACAAGTTCCCTGATACACCGATAACCCATCCCCCTCCTGAGGAGCCGTCGCCGCCAAATCTTTCCGCGTGCAAAAACAACGATAAAGCAGCCCCATCTCTCGCAAAGAATCCAGCGCCCCTTCATAAGCTCCCAAACGGTTCAATTGACGCATCGGCTCCCCCTCCCAGGCCATCCCCAACCAACGCAAATCCCCCTCAATCCCCTCATAGAACTCCGGTCGCACTCGCGTGTGATCAATGTCCTCAAACCTCAGCAAAAATCGCCCACACGCCTCCTGCGCCCTCTCCCAAGCCAGCCACGCCGAATAAGCATGACCAAGATGAAGCCGGCCTGTCGGCGAAGGAGCAAAACGTGTAACCACCTCAGCAGTCTCCCCGACTCCATCAGCCCCGAAAAGTCCTTTGTCGCTAAATCTTGCTTCTTCCTCCCGACTCGGCCATGCTCCCCGCTTCCCTTTTTCTCCTCATGAAACATCTGTTGTCCATCGAAGAACTCGCACCTCAAGAACTCAATATGCTGGTCGATCGCGCCGTCAACATGAAGACGCGCCGTGGCAACCACGAGTTCCAACCCCTTGCCGGACAAACTTGGGCCCTTATTTTCACGAAAGCTTCCACCCGAACCCGCGTCTCCTTCGAAGTCGGGATTGGCGAGCTCGGTGGCACTGCCATGTTCCTCTCTAAGAACGACATTCAACTCGGCCGCGGCGAACCCATCAAGGACACCGCCCGTGTCCTCGGTCGCATGGTGCACGGCGCCATCATCCGGACCTTTGCCCAAGACGATGTCGTCCAGTTCGCTGACTACGGCAAAATTCCAACTATCAATGCTCTCACTGATGACGAGCATCCCTGCCAAATTCTCGCTGACCTCCTCACCATCCGTGAGCGCCTCGGCACCTGGGAAGGGAAAAAAGTCGCCTTCGTAGGCGATGGCTTCTCCAACATGACCATCTCCTGGATGTGGGCTGCCAAGCACCTCGGATTCGAGCTTGCGGTCGCTGGCCCTGCCGAGCACCTGCCCCCTGCTGAATTTATGGAAAAACTTGCCGCCCCTAACATCACCGCTTCCACAGATGTGCAAGCAGCGGTCAAGGGTGCCCACGTCATCAATACCGACGTCTGGCTCTCCATGGGCCAAGAAGGACAAACCGAAAAGGAAGCCCTCTTCGGCCCCTACCAAGTGAACAGCCAGCTCCTCAGCGGAGCTGCCGACGGACACATCGTCCTCCACTGCCTCCCCGCCTATCGCGAGAAAGAAATCACCGAAGAAGTCCTCGAACAGCACGCCGACGTCATCTTCCAACAAGCCGAAAACCGCCTCCACGCCCAAAAGGCCGTCCTCTACACCCTCGCCGAGACTGCTGCGATTTAATTGCAGCGCAGCCCTCTGGGTGGTGAGAGTCAATCCGAACATCCTAACTGGATAGGAAATGCACACCCACATCACGCCAAGCGAGATTCGTTTTCGCCCGGCAGTGATAGTGCTACTGGACAAGAAATGGAGCGCGGCTCTTTAGTCAGCCCCACCAGTAGAACGATGGCAGTGGGGCGGACTGAAGATCCGCGCTCCGTTAGTTAAAAAACACTCGGTGATCCTCTTCGCCTCCACGGTAGGTCATTCTACCATGGAACAATTTCCCCAAAGCACTACCAACTCAAGAATCCTCCCTCCAACAAACACGAAAAAGGCTGGCATCCGAAATGGAGGCCAGCCTGTCTTAAAGAGATTGTTTATTGGAGCAATAGCTTACCAGCGATCACCGCCGCCACCGCCACGATTGCCACGGTCTCCGCCACGGCCACCACGGTCGCCACCACGGCTACCGCCACCACCACCGCCTCCGCGGTCTTCACGTGGCTTAGCTTCGTTGACACGGAGATTGCGGCCTCCGAATTCAGCACCATCAAGGTCCTTGATAGCGCTTACCATAGCATCTTTGGTGTCCATGGTCACAAATGCGAAGCCACGGGGACGCCCGGATTCGCGGTCTTCAGGGATGTGAACGTCAGTGACTTCACCAAATTCGCCGAAGAGTTCTTTCAATTCGTCGTCCGAGGTCGAGAAGGGGATATTCCCCACATACATTTTCATAATATCAGTGCTCGCCTCCTTTCATGAGTCCGAAGGGACCCCAAAGTCAGAGGCGACAGGCCAGTGGTGACAGATCCAGACCTAAAAACAAGCGAAAAGCCCCTTCGTTTTCTATTCAGCGCCCGCCGTCCTTCAATCAGCCCTCCCCTCCCAAAGAAAAAACCCGAGAGGAAGCCTCTCGGGTTTCTGGAAAGTGAACGGTATTAGTCCCTTACCCTATGCGGGCAGTGGACGGAGCTGTGCCAGACGATCCATCAGGTTCTGAGTCTCGCTACGCCAGCGGGCGATTGTTTCGCGGGAAGCTTCCGCACGCTGAGAGGCCTGTCCTTCGATTTCGTGGTAAGCGGTGGTGAGCTTTTCTTGCATCTCCTTCACTGCCTTCAAAGTGGTTTGGCAAATCTTAGCACCGGAAGCCTCCAAAGAAGCCAGTTTATTTTCGGTGTGACGACGAGCCTCGGCCATCTCAGCCAAAAGAATTCGAGTCTGAGAGACACGACGAAGATTCGAGGCCAAGCCCACCTTGGTCAAAGCCCAAATCGCCCACTTAGTTGGGTCATAATTCCAAGGCTTCACTCCATTGCGATAGTCATGCTGAAACTCGTGGTGATAGTTGTGATAACCTTCTCCATAAGTGAAGAGAGACATTACGAAGCTGTCCCGCGCACTACAACGACTTGAGTAAGGACGATTACCCACACAGTGACAAAGACTGTTAATAAAGAAGGTGCTTTGCTGAACCAAAAAGACCCGAAGAGCTCCCACGATCAAGAGGCCACCCAAGGCGCCCATCCATCCATTACCGGTAAAGTAACCAATGACAGCAGGAAGAAGAAGACCCACGATCCCAGCAATAGCCTTGTCGTGTTTGTGCTGCCACATCACCAACTTGTCCTTGCGGAGGTCGGCAACGTTGTCGAGCGGTGGCTCGGGATTCACCTTGAAAAGAATCCAACCCATGTGCGCCCAAAGGAACCCATTATTGATGTTATAGGGATCGTCATCATCGTCGACATGCTTGTGATGGCGGCGGTGGTCGGAACACCAGTTGAGAGCTGAGTTCTCAAACGCACAGGAACCAAAAACGAGCGTGAAGAGACGCACAGGCCACTTCGCCTTAAAGGAAAGGTGAGAGAACAAGCGATGATATCCCAAAGTAATGCTCAAGCCTGTCGCCACGAGATAGAAGAGAAAGAGACCCGCTGTTACCCAGTCCGTCCCGCCATTGACGATAAGATAGATGGGTGCTCCGACGACTGCCAGAAAGCTAATCCCAAGAAGAAAGACTGTGTTAACCCAATTGACCCGATGAAACGGTATATTCAGTGCCATATTAATAGAGGTTGTTTTGGTGCGTGAGAGAAGACTCTCACGCTTGCAGTGCACAACGTGCGACTACGGCGAAAACTTACGCCTAAGTTTCCAAAAGACCAGCTCCAACTCAGTCTTCTTTTTATTGAAAATTTAGGATAATTCAAGATCACTCCCTTTTCTCAGCCCGCTTTGCCACAGAAATAGCCGCCTTCAGCTGAATAAAGCCATTTTCATCACAAACAGCCGCTTCGATCTGGGGAAAATCGCCTTTCCAGTCGAAAGTTAAGGTTCCGAAATTATTTCTGCCGTAATTCTTTCCCAGTCTGAAGCGATTAACCTCCTTCGGCTTTCCTCCGAAGCTACTATTTAAACTACTGGAGGTGATTTCGAACAACGGATAGCCACAACTCGTCTCATCCAACGAGATTTCGCCCAAATGGCGGTCACCGCTCAGAAGAATGACGGGCGGCACCCCCTCTTCTGCCAGTAGAGCCAATAACCGAGCTCGATCCTTGGGAAAATCACTCCACTTCTCGAACCGATGCTGAGTCGGAAGAACCTGAATCGACGATACCAAAAGATTCACCTCAGCCGCACTCTCTTGCAGAGACTTCTCCAACCATCGCCACTGTTCTTCGCCCAAAATCGTGCCGTCACTGCCTAACTCATCCCGGTGATACCGAGTATCTAGAAGAATCACCCGCACCTGCTGACCCTTCGGTCCCAAGTCTTCAAAATGGTAGACTCCTTCCCTTTTGCGTCTGGGACTGTCTTTCTCGACTCCCAAAAAATCGAGAAACTCCTGCTGCGACTCTTTCTTTGGTCCAAATTCCTTCCCCACATCATTGCCTCCCAAATCGTGGTCATCCCAAGTCGCGAGGATGTGGCTTGTCTCCCGAATTCTTAGGTATTCTACATTGTCCAGAACCTGCTGATACTTTTTCCCAAGAACAGCCATATCCTCACTGTCCCCATAGATATTATCCCCCATCCAGATAAAGACATCGGGCTTCAGCCCCGCAATCGTTTCCATTCCCACCGACTTCCTCGACTCCTTGAAACAGGAGACAAAAACCAACCGCTCCACGGGCTTTTCCGCCCCTAGGCAGACTTCCGTAAGAAGCGAAAACAGCAAAAGACGAAGAATCACCCTCTCTTCAAAGCGCAGCTAGACTCAAATCACAAGAACCGAAGTTTCGAGGACCCCGCTGAGTCACTCCCCTTGAACCGTCTCTCCCTTCGCCTTTTCCCACCCCTGAATACCGGTATCCAAGTGATAAAGCTTCTCAAACCCAAGCTCCTTCCAAACGGGTAAAGTCTTCGTGCTCCGGCTACCGCTTCGGCAATGAAAGAGGTAGCTCTTCTTAGGGTCCAGCTTCGCAAGCTCCTCTCGAAAATTCTCTCCCTTGAAGTCGATCTGCTTCGCACCTTCAATATGGCCCTCTTTAAACTCCTCCGCCGTCCGAACATCAATCACCTGAGGAGCCTCTTCTGTCGCGAGCAGCTTCTTCGCCTCCTCAGCTGTGACAACGGTCACCGACTCCTTTTCAGCCTCAACCTTCTCAGCCGACTGAACAGAAGAACTCTCCTTGAGGCATGCGCTCAAAGTGAAAGTAAGAATGCCAACAGTGAATATCGTGATTATTTTCATCGGCAGAAAAATGCCAGCTCTCTCAAAATCAGCAATCGAAATTTAGCGTCACCCCAGCTATTCTCCCTCTGCCTATGACCCTCGAAGTCTCCACCCCTGCCCTCCTGTTTCCCGCCATCAGCCTGCTGTTTCTCTCCTTCACCAATCGCTTTCTTCACCTCTCGGCCCTCGTGCGCAGCCTTCACTCCAGCTGGAAAGAAAACAAAGACGAGCTTCTCCTTGCGCAAATCGAAAACCTCCGTCGCCGGCTCATCCTTATTCGCTGGATGCAACTCCTCGGGGCCATCAGCCTGCTGCTCTGCGTCATTGCCATGCTCACAGTCGTGGCAGAACTTCAGACCATCGCGATCACCTCGTTCACTATCGGTCTGGCCCTCATGGCCGGCTCCCTCGCCTGCTTGACTAAAGAAATCGTCATGAGCGGCGGCGCTCTGGAAATTATGCTCAAGGCAATGGAAGGCGATAGAGAAGCCTAGTCAACTGCGCTCCGCTAATACCATTCTCACAGTTAAATCGATGTAATGGTTTTATTTTTGGTCCTAAGAAAAGCGCTGCGCGAGCACTCAGAAAGTCGGGCCAAGTTTCCCAATACCCGCGTTGCTTCTCGGTCAGAGTGCTCGCACTCCTCCCTCGGCGCGCCTTGGTCTTGGAAAACCTGACTCCGACCATTGCACCAATTTAACTGCTCAAATGGTATAAAATGGAAAAAACGTTCTTTCCAGATAGGAGGCTCGACTTCTGTCGTCCCCAATCGATTAGAGCCTACCACGACGCCATCTCGCTCCGGTCAATCGGAATAGGCTTTCCCTCAGAGGGTCGGATTCTTTGTTCGTTCGGATTGTTCTTCTTGAAGAAAACCGGAGGCTTCGAGGTATCAATAACGCGTGTCTCTGAGAGAGAGTCATGAAGGCCTTCGCCCGATGGACCGAGAAAGGTGAAGAGCTCGAAAGGAAGAAAGCGAGCAAAGGTTCTCGTGACGAATTGGCCTAGGGTTGGCTTCTCTCCCGCGATAGTTTCAACAAGAGTATTCGTGAGAATCTTGCCCAAAGTCCTCTGTGTAAACAATTCCATGAAGAGGTAGTAGGCCGTCGCAACCAGTACGAGCGCAAAAGGACTCCAAGTTTCGAAGACGCTCCAGAATCGACCGGTGCTGAAGGAGCCAGCGTATATGTTTGTGACCAGCTCCAGCCCTACCGTAATCGCAAAGCAGGTGATGGAATCAATGACGAAGTTAAGCAACCGCTTTTCACCGCTGGCGCGAGGATAGAGAGGATCGGTAGCTGGCAGTGGACTTCCCGCCGACGAATTCATTCAGTATGATGGCTCGAAAGAAATTCAACGGCAACAAAAAGAACTCGCCTATCCCTCTCGAACCACTTCGTTTACCACAGATCGTGATTCAACAGCGGCCTCACCAATCTTCATCGCTTGCTGCACTTGCGACACCACTTGGTTTGCTATGGCTTCGTCCTGCGCATGAACACGGCAAAGAGCTTGTCCTACTTCCACTTGCTGCCCCTGCTCCACAAAATCGCTCAAACCAACCGCATAGTCGATACTGTCTTCCGCACGCCGACGCCCTCCTCCCAATTCCACAACGACCAAGCCGAGCCCACGCGTATCCATCGCTCCCACAAAACCAGCCTTGGGGGCCGGCACTTCGCAAACGACGGGAGCTTTGGGCAAATACTCATCCACTTTGTCCAGCAAATCAGAAGGTCCCCCGAGTCCGCTCACCATCTTGGCAAAAACCTCAGCTGCCCGCCCCGAAGAAAGCGCTTCTTCCAGAGCTTCCCGAGCCGCTTTGTTATCCTCATGGAGACCACCGAGCACTAACAACTCCGCGGACAAATCCATCACAACCTCGTGCAATCGCGGCCTTTGATTTGCTCCGGTAAGATACGAAATCGCATCCCTTACCTCCACCGCGTTCCCTGCTGCGCTGCAAAGGGGTTCATTCATGTCGGTGATGAGCGCACTCGTCTTAACCCCAGCGCCATTCGCCACCCCCACAATGCTTTCCGCTAACTGACGGGACTCTTCGTAGGTCGCCATGAAGGCCCCATTTCCCGTCTTAACGTCCATCACCAAAGCCTCTAAGCCAGCCGCCAACTTTTTCGATAGAATCGAAGCTGTGATCAGGTCAATGGACTCCACAGTCGCGGTGACATCGCGAGTGGCATAGAACCTCTTGTCTGCCGGAGCCAACTCCCCAGTCTGCCCGATGATCGCCACTCCACAGTCCGCGACCACCTTGCGCAATACCGCTTCGTCAGGCGAAGTGTTGTAACCCGGGATGCTATCCAGCTTATCCAGCGTCCCCCCCGTATGCCCCAATCCTCTGCCTGAAATCATCGGCACGAACCCTCCACAAGCAGCCACCAGCGGCCCCAACATCAACGACACATTGTCCCCCACTCCGCCTGTCGAATGCTTGTCGATCACCGGACCATCCATCCCCTCCCATCGCAGCACAGATCCGGAATCCCGCATCCCCTCCGTCAGCGCCACTCGCTCATCGAGGGTCATCCCTTTGAAAAACACCGCCATCGCAAAGGCCGCAATCTGTCCTTCCGAAATCGTTCCATCACCGATTCCACTCGCAAAGAGCAAAATCTCCTCCTTGGCGAGGACTTCTCCATCTCTCTTTTTACGAATAATTTCTTGAGGTAACATACCCCTAGCTCTAGCAGAATTGCAGCCAAAGACGAGTTTTGGTTGAGTTTTTCAATAGGGCGCTAGACTTCAGCCATGCGCATTCTCTTGACCGGAACTACAGGCAAGGTGGGAGGCTTTCTCGCCCGCTATTGGCAAGACAACCACGAGGTCATCTCCCTCACCCGAAAGGTCGTCGATCTGACGGACACCAATGCATTAGAAAGTTTTCTTCAGAAAACCGACTTCGACCTTCTCGTCAATCCCGCCGCCATTTCAACCCCCGAAGGCTGTGAGAACAACCCAGACCTCGCGAACCAAGTCAACGTCCATGCCCCCGCGACAATGGCAGAAGTCTGCGCTCATAAAGAACGCCCCTTGATTCATTTCTCAACCGACTACGTCCTCGATGGTCAGGTCTCAGGCTTCAAGGACGAGACCGCCGACTGCTATCCCAACAATATTTATGGAAAGACCAAGCTCTCGGGTGAACAAACCGTTCTCGATCGGCACCCGGCCGCTCTGGTCGCACGTGTTTCTTGGGTCTTTGGCTCCAACGGAGAGAGTTTTCTCGAGAAAGTCCTTCGCCAAATCAAAGAAGGAACCGCCCTCGAAGGAGTGGCCGACAAATACTCCATGCCGACCTCCGCAAGGGAAATGGCTCGCGCCCTCGACTTCCTCCTCGCCCGCTCCGAGACTGGGCTTTTCCACATCACCCATACCGCCGACGAACCCGTCAGTTGGCATAGCTATGCCGTCGCCGTCGCAGACGCAGCCCACCAATCCGGCCTCACTCCCGCGCCTCTCTCCGTCACCGCTCGCAGCCTGAACGACATTCCTGCCCTGCGAGCCAATCGCCCTATTCATACCGCCATGTCCCCCACTCGCCTCCTAGCGCTGGGGTTTCCCATGAAGGACTGGCAAGTTGCTTTGCGGGAACGGGTCGATGAGTTGACTTGATACCAAATCGAGCAGAGAACAAAAAAGAGTTCCTCCTCCCCAGTAAATCACATTGACCACATCGACTGCGCTAGTCATCTTTGCGGCATGAAAAGCAGCAGATTGCTTCCCCTCGCCGCAACCTTCTCTCTCGCAAGTTGCGCGCAGATTGCTTCCACACTCCAAGAGCCTATCACGAGTGACTACAATCCACTTGATGGACCAAGCGTCTCGACCTCGCGGAGCCAAGGGTTTCAGCCCACTGGGCCGACCTACAATCCCGGAGAATGGGTGGAAACAGCCATGCCTAACTCCACCTTTTTCTACAAAATCCCACGTGGCAGCGCTTCTGCCGACCAAGTGCTCAGCAAAGGATCTCCCCTTAAAGTCATCTCCACAAAGGGCTCTTACCTAAAAGTCGAGCTTGAAGGCGGAACCGTCGGCTACGTCCCAACCATCATGGTCGCTGAGCAGTCGAGCGCTATGGATTCGACCCCCTTCCTGCCACCCCCACCCAGCGCTCCTCTGCAGCGCAGCACCGACGACTTCGCCCCCGCAAGCATCCCTGAAGTCCCTCTCGAATCGAGTGGCTCATCTCTCATCCCTCCTCCATCAAACACCACTACTACGGCGCCCAGCGCTATTACCCCGGCCTCACCCGAGAGAAAGCCCACCGAGATTCTTATCCCTACCACTCCCGTCGATCGGCCCACTCCCATGCTCACCCCTGATTCGGGCGGCGCCATCCCAGCACCCACCGGAAACGTGCAGCCAATCGACCAGAGCATTGGAATCGAATAGAGCACAGCGACAGCCTCTATTCCCAGACGGCCATCCCAATCGCCACCAGCATCAAGACAGCTCCGCCGAGTGTCTTGAAATCAACGACTCCCCGCCAACTCCGATGCACTAGCATCAGGAAGGGAATCGTCATCAACCCTCTGCTCGCAAAGACAACATTCGTCACCATCGGCTCCCGATAGACCGTAAAGGCCGTATTCACCAGAATCGCCTGCACCCCCATCAGGAGACCCAAGCCGCAGAGAATCCAGCGCACCTTTGGTCGCTCAACCGCTCGCCGCACCAACTTGGCCTTCGGAATCAAAGCCAACACCGAGCAAAGGCCGCTCCCCGAAATCATCAACATTAGCCACCTTGGGGCTCCGATTTCCGATGCCTTCCAAGCCGAAAAAATATCGCTCAGCCCAAACAGAGTGGTTCCCACCAAAGTCCAACCCAGCGTCGCACGGTGCTTCTGCCATCCCTTGAGGTTTCCCCCCGCGAGCAGGAAAATTGCCACCGCCGCCAGCACCACGGCCCCCACCAAAGCAAGACTCCCTTGCTCCAAGCCAATCGCGATCGACAGCACCGCCACAATGAGAAGCTTAACCCCAAGGGCCGAAGTATGGACCACCAAGTCCCCAGCCTTGACCGCTTGCACCGAAAACCAAAAGCCCCCAAAAAAGAAGACCCCATTGAGAAGCGCAAACGCATCCATTGCGCCCCACGGCAAACTCCAATCAGGCCTAAGATAAAGCGCAAAAAGGAGCACCGTCGCCAAATTGGCCACCGCCACCGTGACCGACATCGGCACGCCTTCCCCTTCCCCTTTCTGGATCAGCCAACCCAAAGGAGGGTGCAAGAGCGCGCCCAACAACGGCAAAAGCACCGCCCCACTCAATATCCAGTTCAAGGCCGCAACCTAAGGCCAAACCGGAAGGACCAAAGCGAAAAAACTCCTTCACCTCGTTTAGCGACAAAAAAAATGCAGGACCACCCTTCTCAACCAAGTAACCTTCACACGTGATGCGACTCCTCCTTTCTTTCATTCTAGCCGGTACTCTCGCCGCCGAGCCCCTCACCTACGACTCCACTCCCCTGGGCTCTATCGATAGCCCCCTCATCCTTCGCACATACCTTCCCGACCCCGGCCTCGACCCCGCCGTCCTCAGCCACCATTACGAAGCCTCCAAATCCCCCAAATACAACCCTGGCAAAGGACGCGATGTCAAAGGCGAGTATGAGATGCTCAAAACCATCCCCGCCGCCATCGCAGTCAACCATGGCCCCGCGCTCTCCTACGTCTTCGACACCACCGAGTGCCGCGTCCTCTACGCTTGGCAAGGTGGCTTTCTCGACATGTATCCTTACTGGGGCGACATTGAGAAAGGCGGCCGCCGCTCTTTCGATTATGTCCCTCGCCTCGTTGGAAACCTCTTCTACCTCGCTCAACCCGAAGAACGTGAAGCACCAAAATTCATCGGCTACGACCTCTCCCCCTCTGGCTCTCCCACCTTTCACTATCAACTTGGAGAAAAAAAACTCTCCCAAACCCTCTCCCCTTCCGAAGAACCCCTGAGCTTTCACAACACCATCACCACTGATGGCAGCAAAGACGTCCAAGTCGTGACCGGCAAAATCATCTCCCGCCATTCCGGCTTCGACCGCACCATCAAGATTGAAACCGCCGACGCCGAATCCGGTGAAAAAGTCTTCCTCGCCTATGGATGCATCGCTTGCCATTCCGTCGACGGTAGCCTTGGCCACGGTCCCTCTCTCGCTGGACTCTTTGGCCAAACCCGCGAAATTGAAAATGGCGAACCCATCCTCGCCGACGAATCCTATCTTAAAGAATCCATCCTCAGCCCCAACGCCAAAACAGCCAAAGGCTTCCCCCCCAATTACATGCCTCCCTACCAACTCAAGGACAAAGAACTCCAGTCCCTCATCCTTTACATCAAGTCCCTCCCCAACCCCTCTGCCGAGTAGAACAACATCATGAAAACTTTTGCGGCCTTAGCTCTCTTCACCTTCCAAATCCAAGCTCTCCTCGCCTCCCCCTACCGCGTCGAAAACATCGCTCTCCCCGAGTCCTGCCCTCCCGAAGTGGGAGCCATCGACTTCGCTCCCGACGGCACCTTCTTCGTCGTTCTTCGCCGTGGCGACGTCTTCCGCGCCACCCCACAACCCGACTCCACAAAGTGGGATTGGCAGCACTTTGCCACTGGCTTCCACAACGGCTGCGGCATCGACGCCCTTTCTCGTGACAAAATACGCGTCACCCAAATGGCTGAATTCACCGAGGCTACCGACACCAATCAAGACGGAACCGCCGACCAATATCGCGCCTTCGCCTCCGGCTGGGGACTCTCCGGCAACTACCATGAAACCAACGCCATCACCGACGACGGCAACGGCGGCTACTACCTCGCCATCGGCACCGCGTCCCACAACGGCCCCACCGCCGAACACACTCTCGGCGAATACTCCGAATTCGGACGCCGTGGTCGCAACTTCGCCGCCGTGAAATGGAAAGGCACCACCCTCCACTGCGACGCCCAAGGAAACCTCACCCCCTTCTGTTATGGCTTCCGCATGCACAATGGCATCCACCGCGACCCCGAAGGCAACCTCTGGTGCGGAGATAACCAGGGCGACTGGCGCGCTACCACCCCTCTCTATTTTCTCGAGAAAAACAAATTTTACGGTCACCCCAACAGCCTCGTCTGGGACCCTAGCTGGCCTGCCGACAAAGACCCCCTCGCCACTTTTCGCGACGACCTCGAAGCCTACAACCAACACCGCACCCTCCCCGCCGTCCAAATCCCTCACAAAGAAATGAACCGCTCAGCCGGCGAGCCTTTCATCATACCCGACACCTTCCCCCACTTCCCAGGACAAATGCTTCTGCCAGACAACAACAGCACCCGCATCACCCGCATCATGTTAGAGAAGGTCAATGGACAATGGCAAGGTGCCTGCACCCACTTTCTCGATGGCGGTGGACTCCGCTCCGGCAACCACCGTGTCCGCTTCTCACCCGACGGCCAGCAGCTCTATATTGGCCAAACCGTGCGCGGTTGGGGAGCCCCCGCCGAAGGCATCCAACGCCTCACCGCCAAGAAAAGCGAACAACCCTTCGACATCGAAAAATTCGAAATCACTCCCAATGGCTTCAAACTCACTTTTACCCAAGAACTACCCGAAACACTCAATTCATCCACCTTCCAGTTCCAATCCTTCACCTACCAATCCAAGTGGACCTATGGCTCCCCTCAGGAAAACAAACTCATCCACCCCGTCACCCAGCACAAACAACTCGACCCACAGACGATTTCCCTTCAGCTCCAAGATTTCGTTCCTGGAAAAGTCTACCAACTCAACCTCCCCGCCCTTAAAAGCAAAAGCGGCGAAACCATCCAGAATCGCCTCTTCTATTACACCGCCAACACCCTCCCCGGCAAAGCCTAACCCAAAGCCCTCATCAACAATCCACGCCATCGAGCAAAGGGTGAGTCGCTGAGACCTTGAAAAACTGAATATCCAAGAACTCAAAAACCAAAATTGAGCATTCGAAGTAAGAGGGGTTGCTTGGTTGGCCGCAAAAAATAGTCGCGTCGTCTTCAGCTAAGAAACGTCGAATTGTAAAAAAGTGAAGCCGCAGAGTCAGCGAAGACTGAGAAACAAGGCTGAAACTCTGAAATCGAGGTTTCTTCTTTGATTTTTCAGTTTTTGAACATTCAGTTTTTCAAGGCCTCGCAGATCCTCCCTCGACCCCAGAGCCCTCGAATCACCCCCCAAACCCATTCGCAGGAAGCCCCTTCACTCCCAAACCCTTCACCACAAACAGCCTCCCCGCATCTTCCTCAACAATGCTCTTGTGGACCCCCGTCGTCACATACAGCTCATCCAAATTCTCCCCGCCCCACGCGCAAGCCGTCGTCTCCACACATGGCAACCCCACGCGTTGCAACTCCTCACCCGTCTCGACATCGAAGCGCGCCACGCAACCTCCATGGCAAAACGCCACCCACACCTTGCCCTCCGCATCCATCGTCATTCCATCTGGTGACGAATCAATATGCGCCGTGCTCACCACTACCGCTCGATTGCTCCAATCCCCCGTCTCCGCATCATAGTCAAAGCCCCAAATCTCTTTCCTCGGCGTATCGATATAGTAAACCCGCGTCCCATCCGGGCTCCACGCGATTCCATTCGAATTCGTCACCCCTCCAAAGACCTCCCGCACTCCCAGTCCCGGCTTCAGCTCATACAACGAAGCGTCCCCCTCTTTCTTGACCAAAGAAATCGTCCCCGCAAAAAACCGTCCATCTGGCGAACACTTGCCATCATTGAAACGATTATCTCCCTTCTCCATCTCCGGATCCACCACCGGCTTCATCGTCCCATCTTCATCAAGGAGGTGAAAACCCGTGTCCCCCGCAATCACCAACCCACCCCGCAAGCGCGGAACCACCGTGCCCACGCGCTCTCCCACGGCCAAAATCGTCTCCTCACCCGACTTCGGATCGAACCGAATCACGCAATGCCCCTCAATATCGACATAATAGAGAACACCCTGCCACCAAATCGGCCCTTCACCCCATGTTGCCTTATACTCTCCAGCCAATGAAATTTCCATCCCCTCTGCTAACCCTTCCAGCTCCCGCCGACAAATCCCAAAACTCCCTTCCTGACCGATTCTGAAATTGAACTCTGTCAGCTTATTGATAAGCTCCGCTCACCTGATCACCATGATTCGCCGTTTCCTCCCCCTTTTCTTACTTCTACTCCTCGCGCCCCTCTCACCCGCGCAGAGCACCGAAGCTTGGGAAAATGTTGTCGTCGGCAAGGAAAACTACGTCACCGTTCGCAGCATCAAGAAGTTCTATGGCTTCTCCACCATGCGCACCTCCGGCTCCAAGCTCATCCTCGAAAAGAGCAACGTCCGCGTCGAATTCCTCGTCGGACAACAAGACGTTTGGATGAATAAGATCAAATTCGTTTTCTCCTTCCCCATCAAGCGCTCCGGCGGCCGCTACCTCGTGCACCGCGTCGACCTCGTCAAGCTTCTCGACCCCGTGATGAGGCCCCACAACATCGGTCGCACCCCCGCCCGCATCGACACCGTCATCATCGACCCCGGTCACGGCGGACACGACCCCGGCACCACCAGCCCTCACGGCAACGGACGCGAAAAGGACCACACCCTCAGCCTCGCTAAAAAGCTCTCCACCCAACTCCGCAAGCGCGGCTTCAAAGTCGGCCTCACTCGCAGCACCGACAAATATCTCACCCTTCAGCAGCGCGTCGACTTCGCCAACCAATACCCCAACGCCGTCTTCATCTCCCTCCACTTTAACTCCGGTGGCGGCGGTCGTGCCGACGGTATCGAGACCTTCACCCTCTCCCCCAAAGGCGTCGCCCACTACGGACGCGGGCTCAAAGCCTCCGACTTTCGCGAAAAGCCCGGTAACAATAACGACTCCGCCAACATCGCCCTTGCCACCGCCATCCACTCCACCGTCATCAAAAACACCGCCCGTCGCGACCGAGGCGTCCGCCGGGCCCGCTACTCCGTCATCACCAACGTCAAGCACCCTGCCATCCTTCTCGAAGGCGGCTTCCTTTCCCACCGAACAGAAGGGGCCTACATCAAGCGCTCCGACTACCAAGATCGTCTCGCCTTCTCCATTGCCGAAGCCGTCGTCAAATACAAGATGGCCACCGAACGCGCACCGCGTAAATAACGGGGACCGTCACTGGGAGCGCTGGTCTGTGACCGGCCCCACCGAACCGGCCGAATCACCATGAACAAGCCGCTCAAACTCACCCTTCTCGCAATCCTCGCAATCGGCTCACTTCTCTTCGGCCTCTTCTATGGCCAAGACCAAAAATCTCGCAACACGCCCGTTAAGCCAACTCAAAAAGAGGAGACTACTCAAGAGCCTCAGTTCACTTGGGAAAACATAGAAATCGACGGCGAACACTACGTCACCCTCCGCAGTATCAAAAAGTTCTACGAGTTCGACACCATGCGAACCTCGGGCACCAAGCTCATTCTTGAAAAAAGCAACGTCCGCCTCGAGTTCCTCATTGACCAGCGAGACGTCTGGATGAACGAAATCAAATTCGTCTTCTCCTTTCCCATCAAACGCTCCGGAGACCGCTACCTCGTCCACCGCATCGATCTCGTTAAACTCCTCGACCCCGTCCTCCGCCCTCACCGCATCAAAAGTCCCTCCCCCATCGACACCGTCATCATCGACGCTGGTCACGGCGGCCACGACCCCGGCGCCGCCAGCCCCCACGGCAACGGCCGCGAAAAAGACCACGCCCTCAGCCTCGCCCTCAAACTCTCCACCCAACTCCGCAAACGCGGTTTCAAAGTGGGCCTCACTCGCGACGAAGACAAATATCTCACCCTCCAACAGCGCGTCGACTTCGCAAATCAATACCCCAACGCCATCTTCATCTCCCTCCACTTCAACTCCGGCGGCGGCGGTCGTGCCGACGGCATCGAAACCTTCACCCTCTCTCCCAAAGGAGTCGCCCATTATGGCCGCGGCCTCAAATTAGACGACCTTCTCGATAAACCCGGCAACAGCAACGACGGCGCCAACATCGCCCTTGCCACCGCCGTCCACTCCACCGTCATCAAGAACACTGGAAGACGCGATCGAGGTATTCGCCGCGCACGCTACTCCGTCATCACTGGCGTCAAACACCCCGCCATCCTCCTCGAAGGCGGCTTCCTCTCCAACCGAGCCGAGGGAGCCCTCATCAAGCGCCCCGACTACCAAGACCGCCTCGCCTTCTCAGTCGCCGAAGCCGTCGTCAAATTCAAGATGGCCACCGAACGCAAGTAGCCCCGACGCCACGCCGAAACTTAACATTCCTCGCAACAATCTTGTCTTCCTCACTCAACGGACGGACCTCAACAAGATTTTCTCCCCCTTTTCTGGGAAAAACCCGCTCCCGCGATACATTCCCAGTACGAATGCCGCACCCCACCCTGACAGTTCTCGCCCTCACCTTGCTCTCCCTGCTGCCCCTCTCTGCAGTCGATCGCAAGCCCAACCTGATCTTCATCATCACCGACGATCAGCGCATCGAGGACCTCGGCTACCTCGGCCAAAAAGCGCTCACTCCCCACCTCGATCGCATGGCCACCGAAGGCGCGCGCTTCGCCAACAGCTACACCTGCACCACCGTTTGCACCCCCAGCCGCTACGCCTGCATCACCGGACGCTACCCCAGCCGCGGCACCTCCCCCGCCCTCCTGCGCGACATCACCCCCGAAGGCCTCCGCCCCGTCTACTTCAATACCCACCTCGAAACCGAGCGACCCAACCTCCCCAAAGCCCTCCAAGCCGCCGGCTACACCACTGGCCTCATCGGCAAATGGCACATCGGCTCCTATGGCAAAATGCAAAGCATCCCCAAAGGCTCCGATCCCACCGACCCCGCCATCGCCCAAATCCTCGCCGCCAACCAAACCGCCCTCTGCCAAGGACTCGCCGAACACGGATTCGATCACGTCTCCCGCGCTTACGCCGGCAACCCCCTCGACTCCAAAGAACTCAAAGCCACCGGCCTCGCCCATCACAACATGGAGTGGGTCACCGAAGGCGCTCTTGAATTCATCGAAGCCAATCAAGAGAACCCCTTCTTCCTCTACTTTTCCACCACCCTCCCTCATTCCCCCGACCCCGTCGAAGGCATGGAAGCCGACATCCGCAGCACCCCCCTCGGCCTCCTCTCCGAACCTCCCAACGCCGAAATGCCCACCCGCGAAACCCTCTTCGCCCAAGCCGAAGCCGCCGGACTCACCCGCGACAGCGCCGGTGCCAGCTGGCTCGACGCCGGCATCGGATCCATCATCCAAAAAATCGAATCCCTCGACCTCGCCGAAGACACCCTCATCATCCACTTCAACGACCACGGCATGGAGCTCGCCAGCAAAAGCTCCCTCTACCAAGGCGCTCTCCGCACCCCCTCCTCCGCCTACTGGCCCGGCACCATCAAACCCCAAGTTTGCGACGAACTCATCTCCAACGTCGACATCGCACCCACCTTCCTCGACGCCGCCCAAGCCGAGCCCCTTCCCGACATGCCCCTCGACGGCCAAAGCTATCTCCCCCTCCTCCGCGGCGAACAAATCGAATGGCGTAAAGCTATCTACGCCGAAATCGGCTTCACCCGTGCCATCGTCACCAAAGACTGGAAATACCTCGCCTTTCGCCTCCCTCCCAGCCAAGTGCCCTCCCTCGAAGAAGGCCATCGCCAACAAAAGGAAACCCTCGCCAAAATCAAAGCCGACCACGCCTGGGTCAAATGGAAGTTCGATCCCTCTGCCAAAACCTCCCACGTCGGAGGCCCTCCCGGCGGCAACTTCCTCATCCGCCTCACCATGGCCGCCAAGCCTCCCTACCTCCCCAACTACTTCGACCCCGACCAACTCTACCACCTCACTAACGACCCCACCGAAACCACCAATCTCGCTAACAAAACCGAACACGCAGAGAAACTCACCGAAATGAAAACCCTTCTCGGCGAGACCCTCAACACCCTCCCCGGCACCTTCGGCGAATGGGAATCCAGTCTCTAGTGGGCATCCCCAACAACCCACCATGAAACCACTCTTCTTCCTCGCTTGCCTGCTGCTCACCGCTGCCCTCTCCTCCTGCCAGGAAGACGCCACCGCCGCTCCCACCACAAAAGCCTCCGCCACCGTGCTCCTCACCATCAACCCCGAAATCACCCGTAGCATCGAGGGCCATAGCCAACTTGAACGCCAACGCTACTTCGCCCTCGCCGAAAGCGGAAAAGGCTTCGCAAAACGCGTCGACGAAGAGCACTACCACCACCTCGTCAACGAACTCGACATCTCCTTCGGACGCGAAATCGGCCCCATCCGCAGCGTCGTCAACTACTCCCGAGCCGTCCGCCAAGACCTCAACCGTCCCGGCTTCATCGACCTCGACTATTTCAAACAACAAATAGCCAAAAAGGCCCAACCTGACGACCCTACTCTCGCCCAAGACTTCGCCCCCAACCTCAACGTCGCCGCCCACGGCTCCCCGGGTGCTTACCCCAAATTCATGGGGCAATGGATGACCGATACCGTCAAAAAAGAGAAGTCCAACAAACACCCCAAAGTCATCCCCGCCAACCACGCCGCCTCCGCCGAACTCGCCGCCGCCGTCTTCCAATACAATTACACCGACCTCACCCGCCCCCGCTTCTTCGAACCCATCAACGAACCCCACTGGTCCTTCCTCACCCAATCCAACCAAACCGCCCAATGGCATCTCGCCGTTCGAGACGCCATCAAAGCCGCCACCCCCGAAGTCCTCGTCGGCGGCCCCTGCAATGCCGTCGGCTACTTCTACCGCAACAATTACCAAAGCTTCAACGGCCTCCAATCCTTCATGGACGCCACCGCCAACCAACTCGACTTTTACTCCTTCCACACCTACGACTACTACCGCTGGGAAGACGACCAATTCAAAGGCAACCACCTCAGCGGAGCCCCCCTCGACGGCGTCCTCGACCTCGTCCCCAACTACGCCCACCTCACCCAAGACCAACCCTGCCAAATCGTCATCAGCGAACAAGGCGGTTACGCCAACGGAGGCAACGGCGATAGCAATCACAAACTCATCATGAAAGCCGCCCAAGGCCGCGTCCTTCCTCGCGAAAACGAAAGCGACTTTGACTACGCCCTCCGTGCCCGCTCCATGCACGACTTCATTCACCTCAACTCCATCATCGGCAACATCGTCACCTACATGGAGCACCCCCACACCGTCCTCAAGGCCGTCCCCTTCCTCCTCCACAACGCTGCCGCCTGGGACCCCTACTACTATGCCGTCCTCTGCGCCCCCCAAGACTTTCAGAAAGACGGCAAGCTCGTCCCCACCGAACTTCAAAACTTCTACCGCCTCTTCGCCGGAGTCGATGGCCGTCGCGTACTATCCCATTCCGACGACCCCGACATCGCCTGCCGCAGCTTCGTCAAAGACGACCAACTCTTCATCATCGCCCACAACTTTTCCGAGAAAAGCGAAACCCTCTCCCTCGAACTCCCCCAACCCGAAAAACTCACCCTCCGCCGCCTCGGGCGCAACCCCGACCTCACCCTCAACTACAGCGAACAACCCTCCGAATCTACTAGCACCCCTCTCGCCCCCCTCGAAACCCTCATCTTCATCGCCGACTACGCTTCTCCCATCCAAGAAAAATCTCATCACAACGAAACCGTCCACTACGGCGACCAAGTCATCGTCGACTCCGGAACCCCCATCCAAATCCCCACCCCCAACACCGACCAAATCCTCACCGCCACCCTACGCATCGGATTCACCACCCCCCACGAAGCCGACAAGTCCCTCCTCGTAAAAATCAACGGCAAGCTCCTCCCCGACCACCTTCCAGACAGCATCACCCGCAACTCCAACCCCAAAGGGGGCTACGCCACCACCCGCGTCTTTCCCCTCGACCCCAAATACCTCAAAGCTGACAACACCATCGAAGTCTCCCTCGCCGAAGGCACCCCAGGCAAAATCGGCACCGCCACCATCCGCGCTCAACGCCCATTCAGCCAAAAATAGTTCTGCCTAATTCTGTAAATTCCGTCCCAAAAAAGCACCGAACCGTAATCCTGCAAAATCCTGCAAAATCCTGTTCATCCTGTTCATCCTGTCCGAAAAAACACTCTAAACACGACCGTATCTAAAACCCTCGGACAACTTCACCACCATGCGCCTCACCCTTCTCCCCTTCCTGTTCCTGCCACTCCTCTCCGCCGAGGTCAGCTACAACTACGACGTCCGTCCTATCCTCTCGGACAATTGCTTCCTGTGCCACGGACCTGACGAAAAGGAAAATGGAGCCGGTCTCCGGCTCGACAACGCTGCCTCCGCTTTCGCCGCCCTCACCGAGTCTGACGGCTTCGCTATCGTCGCTGGAGATGCTGAACAATCCGTCGCCTGGCAGCGCATCCAATCCGACGACCCCGACGAAGTGATGCCCCCACCCGACTCCCACCTCGCCATGACCGACGACGAGAAAGAAGTCATCCGCCAATGGATCGAACAAGGCGCTCCCTACGAAAAGCACTGGGCCTTCGACAACCTCCCCGCCAAAGTCGACGTCCCAACTGTCAGTGACAACGACTGGCCCTACAATTCCATCGACAACTTCATCCTCGCCACCCTCGAGGAAGAGGAAGTCACCCCCTCTCCCACCGCTGACCCACTCCGCTGGCTCCGCCGCGTCACCTTCGACCTCACCGGACTTCCTCCCACCGAAGAAGAGGTCGCCCGCTTCTCCGACGCCGCCTCCGCTGATTTCGAAAAAGCGAAAGAAGACACCGTCGACCTTCTGTTAGACTCTTCCGCCTATGGCGAACACATGGCCGTCGGCTGGCTGGATGCCGCTCGCTATGCCGACTCCTACGGCCTTCAATCCGACAAGCTCAACACCCAATGGCCTTACCGCGACTGGGTCGTGCAAGCTCTCAACGACAACCTTCCCTACAACGATTTCCTCACCTGGAACATCGCCGGCGACCTCCTGCCTGAAGCCACTCGAGAGCAAAAACTCGCCACCGCCTTCAACCGACTCCACCGCCTCAACAACGAAGGCGGCGCCATCTTCGAAGAGTGGCGCACTGAAAACATCGCCGACCGCGTGCACACCTTCGGAACCGCCGTCCTCGGCCTCACCTTCGAGTGCACCCGCTGCCACGACCACAAATACGATCCGCTCACCATGACGGATTACTACTCCCTCTTCGCCTTCTTCAATTCCATCGACGAGAACGGAATGTATGACCGCACCGCCCGCGTTCCCTCTCCTACTCTCCTTCTGCCCACTCGCGAAGAAGAATCCACTCTCGCTCAAGCTAAGAAAAATTTCGAACAAGCGCAAAAGACCTATCAAGACACTCTCACCGCCAGCGCCGAAGAATTTGAAAACTGGCTCAACAACGACACTCCCATCTATCAAAAGGTGGGATTGGAAATGCCCAAAGTCGGCCTCGACTTCACCCAGGGAAAACTCGACAGCAAAGTCGCAAAATTCTCCGAAGGAGACCACGGGAATGCCGCCCCTCTCCCCTTCGAAAACTTCCACCCTGCCAAACCTGACGAACTCGCCGTAGCCCTCGATGGCGACCGTTACCTCAGCTTTCACGGCATCCCCTCCTTCGACCGCTGGACCCCTTTCACCATCGGAATCGCCCTCCATCAGACCCAGACTTCCGGCCCCCGAGCCGTCCTCGCCCACCACAGCCGCGGCACCGATGCCGGCTTCAATGGTTGGGACCTCACCCTCGAAGACGGCTACCTCGAATCTCGCCTTTACCGCGTCTGGCCCGGCAACGGCATGGGTGTGCGCACCCTCGAACCTTTGCCCACCGGCACCATCCAACACCTCACCGCCACTTGGGACGCCTCCGACCAAGCCAACGGACTCAAGCTCTACCTCGACGGCGTCGAACTCGCCACCAAAGTCCTGCGCGACAACAAGGTCAAGTCCGCCAACGTCGCCACCCAACATGGCGGCAAATTCGGCCTCGGTTCCCGCTGGCGCGACCGCGGCCTCGCCGGAGGCCGCATCAACAGCTTCGCCTACTACGACCGCGCACTCACTCAGATCGAAATCAGCAAACTTGCCGAACTCTGCACCGAAACCCCTCCACCCGTTCCCACCGAGGCCCACTACCAGGAATACTTCACCCACCACTTCCACGAACCCTCCCGCATCGCGCTCGCCCATGCTCACAAAGCTCTCCACGCCTTCGTGCAAACCGAAGAACCCATCACCGAAATCCCCGTGATGGAAGAACTCCCCAAACCCCTCCCCGCCTACATCCTCGACCGCGGCGAATACAGCGCTCCCAAGACTCCCGACAAACTCGTCACCCGCAACACCCCTGCCGAACTCATGCCCTTCCCCGCCGACGCTCCCCGCGACCGTGCCGGACTCGCGCAATGGACGGTCCACCCCGACAACCCCCTCACCGCCCGCGTCTTCGTCAACCGTATTTGGGCAGGCTTCATTGGGGTCGGACTCATCGATACTCCTGAGAACTTCGGTCTCCAAGGAGCCCTCCCCAGTCATCCCGAACTCCTCGACTGGCTCTCACGCGACTTCGTCAACAGCGGATGGGACATCAAGGCCCTCTGCAAAAAAATCGTCCTCTCCTCCACCTACGGTCAAGACTCCCGCCACCGCCCCGACCTCGTCGAGCGCGACCCTGAAAACCGTCTCCTCGCACGCGGACCCGCCCACCGCCTTTCTGCCGAACAAATCCGCGACCTCGCCCTCGCCTCTTCCGGCCTCCTCAATCCCGAAGCCGGTGGCCCGCCCGTCTCCCCCTACCAACCCGGCGAAGACCTCTGGACCGAGTCCAACGGCATGTCCCCTCCCTACCAACAATCCGTTGGCCAATCCCTTCACCGCCGCTCCCTCTACTCCGTCTGGAAGCGCACCGCCCCCCTCCCGAACATGCTCGCCTTCGACGCCGGCACCCGCGAAGTCTGCGCCGTCGCCCGCTCTCGCACCAACACTCCCCTGCAAGCCCTCGTCCTCCTCAACGATGTCCAATTCGTCGAAGCGGCCCGCCACCTCGCCGAGGAAATTCTCAACCAAGAGCCTACCGAACAAATCGCCCAAGCCTTCATCCGCCTCGCCGGTCGCCCCGCCTCCGCCGAAGAAGAAAAAGTCCTGTTAGAACTTTACCAAGAACAACTCGACCGCTTCCAAAGCGAACCCGATGCCGCCCAAAAGCTCATCGCCCTTGGTGAGACCCCAGCCAACAAAGACCTTCCCGCCCCGCAACTCGCCGCCACTACCGTGATTTGCCAAACCATTCTCAACCTCGACGCCACCATTTGGAAACGATGAAACCGACTCTCGACGACTTCCTCAACATCAACCGCCGCCACTTCTTCAAAACCGGTTCCGCCGGAGTCGGCAGCCTCGCGCTCGGCAGCATGCTTCAAAATTCCATGGGAGCGAGCCAAGCCGTGCCCGACGGACTCGCCCACTATGCACCCAAGGCCAAGCGAGTCATTTACCTCTTCCAATCCGGCGGCCCCGCCCAGCACGACCTCTTTGACGACAAGCCCCTCCTCCGCGAGCGCAATGGTGAACAACTTCCCCCCGAAGTCCGTAGCGGCCAGCGCCTCACCGGCATGTCCGCCTCCCAGACCTCCCTCCCCATGGCAGGCTCCCAATTCTCCTTCGGCAAATACGGCCAAAGCGGCGCCGAGCTCAGCGAACTCCTCCCCTACCATCGCGACATCGCCGACGACATCTGCATCATCAAGTCGATGTATACCGAGGCCATCAACCACGACCCCGCCATCACCTTTTTCCAAACTGGCTCTCAAATCGCCGGTCGTCCCAGCATGGGCGCTTGGACCTCCTATGGACTCGGCTCCCTCAACGAAAACCTCCCCTCCTTCATCGTCCTCGTCTCAGCCGGCCAAGGCGGGCAACCTCTCTACTCGCGCCTCTGGGGCTCCGGCTTCCTAGACTCCAAATACCAAGGCGTGCAATTCCGCTCTGGCAAAGACCCCGTCCTCTATCTCTCCAACCCCGAGGGCATCTGCCGAACCAGCCGCCGCTCCACCCTCGACGCCCTGAACAAGCTCAACAACCAACAATACGAGCGCGAAATCGACCCCGAAATTCAATCCCGCATCGCGCAATACGAGATGGCCTACCGCATGCAAACCAGCGTGCCCGACACCACCGACCTCTCCGACGAACCCGACAGCACCTTCGAGCTTTATGGCGAAGACAGTCGCAAGCCCGGCACCTTCGCCGCCAACTGCCTCCTCGCCCGCCGCCTCGCCGAAAAAGGCACCCGCTTCATCCAACTCTATCACCAAGGTTGGGACCACCACGGCAACCTCCCCAAAGGCATTCGCAATCAAGCCCAAGAGACCGACCAAGCCTCCGCCGCTCTCATCAAAGACCTCAAACAACGCGGCATGTTAGACGACACCCTCGTGGTCTGGGGCGGCGAATTCGGCCGCACCGCTTACTCACAAGGCTCCCTCACTCCCACCAACTACGGCCGCGATCACCACCCCCGTTGCTTCACGATGTGGATGGCTGGCGGCGGCGTCAAACCCGGCACCACCTTCGGAAAAACCGACCCCTACGGCTACAACATCGTCAACGCCGATGGCATCGCCATCTCACCAGACAAACATCACTACGATCCCGACGCCGTGCATGTCCACGACCTGCAAGCCACCATGCTTCATCTCATGGGCATCGACCACACCAACCTCTCCTACAAATACCAAGGCCGCCGCTTCCGCCTCACCGACGTCCACGGCAAAGTCGTGAAGCCGATTTTGGCCTAGCAAAGGAATAGGAGCGTGGCTTTGTAAGCCACGGAGATTGAGCGCTTCACAGAGAGAGGGTTCACACACCCCGATTCCAAGGATTCGAAAGCGAGCAGGCCTACCCC
Source organism: Roseibacillus sp. (assembly GCA_051251855.1). GTDB lineage: Bacteria > Verrucomicrobiota > Verrucomicrobiia > Verrucomicrobiales > Akkermansiaceae > Roseibacillus. The sequence goes on along the minus strand of JBPOGI010000002.1, from coordinate 104,804 downwards.
TCACGATAGGCTATCCAAGGTAGCGGCTTATAAAGACCACTCTCCCACTCCCCTACAAATTCCCCTTCTTCATCTCCGACACCGCAAAGTCCGCAGCCCGAGCGGTCAAAGCCATGTAAGTCAAAGACGGATTCGTACATCCCGCCGACACCATCGCAGCCCCATCAGTGCAAAAGACGTTCTTGGCACCCCAGACCTGATTGTGCGCATTCAGCACCGACTCCTGAGGCGAACTCCCCATCCGGGCCGTCCCCATCTCATGAATCCCCAGCCCAATCGATGGCTCCTTATTATTCGTCCTGATGTTTTTGGCACCCATTGCTTCAAGCATTTCGGCGGCATCATTCATCATGTCCACCCGCATGTTCACCTCGTTCTCCTGAAACTCAGCATCGGCCACGACGAGAGGCAGGCCCCACTTGTCAGTCTTGTCCTTACTGAGGAAAATCCGATTATTTTCATAAGGAAGGCATTCCCCGAAACCACCCATACTCACCCTCCAAGGACCAAAAGAGGTGAGTTCCTTCTTAAAATCGGCACCGAAGCCATCAATCCCACGCGTCCACCCCTGGCGCATTCCTTTACCCTGATAACCAAATCCACGCACATAATCACTCTGCGCGTCTTCATGAAGATTTCGATAGCGCGGGATATAAAACCCATTGGGACGACGCCCATAGTGAATCTTATCCTGGTGAGTCTCTAACTCTCCCCCAGCACCCACTCCCAAATGATGGTCCATCAAATAGCCACCCAGAGAACCACTCTCATCCATCCCTTCCGGAAACCGCTCCGACTGAGAGTTCTGAAGAATAGCGGTAGACGCAACCGTGGAAGCATTCAGAAAAATCACCCGAGCGTAATACTCAATCGTCTCCATCGTCACCTCATCAATGAGACGAACCCCGATCGCTTTCTCCGCCTTATCATCATAAATCACAGAATGCACAATGGAGTGAGAACGAAGGGTCATATTCCCCGTCTGCTCTGCCGCCTTTAAAGTCGCCGCTTGACTCGAAAAGTAAGCACCAAAGGGGCAACCACGACGACACATGTTACGATAAAGACAAGTCCCTCGACCGAGCGCCATCTGCTCTTCCGTGGGAGCGGTCAAATGCGCCACTCGCCCAGGAATCAGATTGCGCCCTTGCCACTTTCCTTCAATCGCCGCCTTCAAATCCAACTCGGCAGGAGTCAGATCCATCGCAGGCTGAAACTCCCCATCCGGAAGTTGAGAAAGCCCCTCCAACGAACCCGAAATCCCTGCAAACCTCTCGACATAAGAATACCAAGGAGCCAGCTCCTCGTAAGAAATCGGCCACGGAATCGAAATTCCATCCTTCGCATTCGCTTCCATATCGAGAGGGCTCAAGCGATAACTCTGCTTGCCCCACATCAAGGAACGCCCCCCGGTATGATAACCACGCATCCAATCAAAGCGCTTCTTCTCCTCATAGGGATGGTCCTCGTCATCCACAAAAAGGTAGCTCGCATCAGGACGCACCGTGTAACCCGTGCGCGCTTGCTTCTCCTGCTGCTTCAGCATCTGGCGTGACGTCTTGTTGAGATAATTGAGCTCCCAGGGCGCAGCGTGCGTCGTCTTATAATCGACGATGTGCTTGATGTCATGCCCACGCTCCAGAACAAGAGTCTTGAGACCCTTCTCCGTCAGCTCCTTGGCAGCCCATCCACCCGAAATTCCAGAACCAACGACAATCGCGTCGAAGGTGTGGGCAGCTTTTCCTTTGGTTGAAACATTCATGAGATTCGTTTGTGTAAGAATTAGATCGCCCACGCTTTTTGCCCGGGTTCAAGAGGCATCGAGGCCACCCATTTTCCAGGCACCAACTGATAGTCGAAAGCCTCCGTCGCTCCCACTTCCGAACTGCAATAGCAGAGCTTGGTCAGGTCTTTAAACTGTTCGAGAAACGTTCGTCGTTGCTTCTCCTTTTCCTCATCCTTCTCCCGAGCCCGTTTTTCAGCCAAAGTCTCTTTGTGCATTTGAGTTAGAAAGGCCACCTGCTCTTCACCACTCAGTTGGTCAATGCTCTTCCCGTGTGCCTTCTGGCATCGCAAAGCCAAGTCCGCGAGGCCTTCGACAATGATGCCCTGGTCTACTTCATCAAAGCAGTCCTTCACAATCACTTCGATCCAAGCAGGAACTCCCGCCTCAATCGCTCCCGGAGTATCTGTCTTCGGAATGATCGCCTCCGCTATCATCGCCACTTGCGCTCGCTGAGCCGGCCGAAAAAAGTTCAAGTCTTCCGACTGAATCGATTCCCCCATCCGCGCAAAAACCGCCTCCGGCAGAGCAATGCTCCCCCCGGCCACAGTCGCAATCATCTTCATCAATTCCCGACGTTCCATATTACGGTCAGCATAAGGAATCAAATCGTCAGGACGAGTCTAAAGACCTCTTCTCAAAATTTTGACGGAAGAAGCTATCGTGGCAGAGACCGCAGGCATAGGAGAGTGGCTTTGTAAGCCGCTGAGATTGACCGCTTCTCGAATAGATAGATTGCAAACCGCAACTTCAGGAATTCGAAAGTATACAGGCCTACCCCCCCAACTCGCGACAACTCAAGTGAGCGGCTTAAAAAGACCACGCTCCTATTTCTTCAACCGCATCACCTCCACCAACTCTTCCTCGACCTCCAGAAGCTCTTCAGCGGTAAAACACCCCTGTTTCCGCAGCATCCCAATCGCATCATCATGAAGCTTGCCTGAAGTCCCCACCACTTGAGGTTCACTCAGAATATTCTTCATCACCGCAAGCCTCTCGGCCAACGGAACATCCTTCCGCATCCGACTTTCAACCAACCAAATCATCCTTCCATTCTTCGGAAACCAAAGCGCATCCAACTCCTCCCCAAGCTCCGATTCCAAGCCCTCTCGCCACTCTCTCCACGCACCCATCCGATTCAGCTTCGCATGGCAAAAAATATTGCGCGCATAGTCCCCCACTCGGTCACGATCACTCAGACCCCATTCAGCCGAAGACGCCGCCATAAACCGCGTCGCTGGCAACATCTTCTCTAACAACTCAGGGTGATTTTGATGCGTGCTCACCGCACTCGAAATCCCCTTCGACATCGCCTCCCACACCGTCTTGTAATTCTTCCCGCCTCCTCGCGACTTCTCCTCCATCACTTTCAAAACCTCCATCGCCTTCTCGACCTCCCCAGCGCTCAACACACAATGAATCATCTCTTCCGCCAAACGCCCCCACCCAGAGCGCGACGAGGCTTCCATTGTGCTCTCAAGTCGCTCCAACTCCACCATCTCAATATATCCCTCCGCCAAATACTTCGCGGAAGCCCTCTCTTGAAAACAAAGACGATAAACCCCTTTTCGAATATCGCTATGCTCAAAGCTCATTTTGCAAGCCCTCTCAGCAATCCCCATCATACGCTCCTCTCGCGTTGACAGTTCCGTCGCAAAGGGCCAGTTCCTCAACCCCTTCAAATGAGCTTCAACCAGAACTTGCTCCTCGGGAGCTCCCAGTTGGACTAGTAGTGCAGGGAGATTCTTCTCAATCGCTTGATCATAATAGGTTCGCTGATCAGAACTTGTTCTTCTTGCCAGCTCAAGGGCACAGCTCTTCACCATCCCAGCTGCCGCCTCAGCCTTCCCCGCTCGCACCAAGAGAGGTAAGAGCTGTAAAGCTTGGTAGCCCGACAAATCTAGATAGCGTTTGTTCATCGCATTGGTAAAAGACGCATCGTCCCCCAAGACCGCCCACAAGCCAGCGAGCCAAATTTCCGTATGAGAAATCCGGACCACCTCACCCGCCTCCAATTCCTTCTGTGTCAGGCGCCGCTCCCATGCCTTGACCAAGCGATCCGCAACCTGCAAGTCAGGCTCACTCATCTCCTGATAGGAAAATACCCGCAGAATCTCCTCAGCTTGAAAGTCCCCCACAGGAATGCGGGCTTCCCAAGCATCCGCAAGCAATCCAGCACACTGGCGAGCTACCTTCGGGGCAGTCTGAACCCGACAACTCTTACAAACCGAAGTTGCCACCGCTATGCGCAGACTCAGCGGCAAACCCTCATCAGCAAGCAACTCAGCGACCACTTTGAAAGCCTCGGCCACCTTCGGCTCACTCCATTTGGGCTTCACGGGCTCTTGATAAATCCACCCGTCACTCACCGATCCCAACTCCAGCGCCGCATCTGCGAGAGTGCGGAAAGAAGGTGGTAGAGCAGACAACACTTCTTGCTGATACTCCGCGTTCTTCGCCGCCCGCTGAGCGCTATAAGAAAGCCAGCCCCCACGCTCAATCGTCGCAATGAAGAAATACTCCTTCGCAAGGTTCTCAGGGTATACTTCAGCAATCCAAGCCAAAGCATTTTTCATCCCATCGAGTCGCTGCTCATCCGTTTTCGCATCCGAAAACCTCGGGGTAAGTAGCTGCGGATTAAGAATGAGATGAGGCCCTAACTGTTCATCAGCAAGGACCCGAAGATAAAACTCTGTTTCCTTACGCCCCTCTGACGGAGGATACACTCCGTAGTTAATTCTCTCTAACAACTCACTAGCCATGGATTCATGAACTCGCGCGCTGACACCCGAAAACAAAGCCACCTTTCCCGCCCCTTCCTCTTGCACGCCCTGAACCTCTCGCAAGGCCAACAACGCCAAGCCTGGTCCCTGCTGATAAAATCTCAAAAAAACTTCCCCCGGCGCATTTTCCCTCCTCGTCCTAGAGTCGTCATCCTTAGGCATCAAACTCTCTTTAAACACCTTCAATTGAACTTCATTTTCATCCACCAGAACCTCCTCAAAGAACTTCCTGACGTCCTTGGCATCTTGCGACAATTGAGGAATCACAAAGGTCGCGATTCTTCTCTTACCTTCATCGGAAAGTTCGGATATCACGTCTGCCCTTTTTCTTAGAACCTCAGCCACCTTCGATTGGGACTGCTCACTTAAAAGAGCCACCATCACCTCGGCCCCAAAGGTCTTCTTTTCTTCTAAATAAGAGAGAATGGGCTTTTGACTGACCTCATCCAGTTTTTCAATCTCCGCAACCACCCATTCAAGAAGCGTCTGCTCTTTAGGAAAATTGCTCGCAAAACTCAGCCCACTACTCCGAAAAATAGCATGAAACCCCTCCACATTCTCCACCAAAGGAGAATAACCCAGACGAGCGATGACCTCCTCAGGCTTCGACCGGAAGTCGTCATCCTCAATCCAATCACGAATCTCCATCCGCTCCAGTAGGTCTAACTCAGCGGCCTTCTCCAGCGCGAGAAAGATGAGGGAAGGCTCCTTAAGCATGAGCTTGAGAACAGCGAGATATCTCTCCGCAGGGTACTCACGAACGCCCAATCGGCAGATGACATTGAGAGGAGCCAAGGTTTCGAGTGCCTTAGCACGCTCGGGAGGCGGGCCGAGATAAATCGTCGTTAATTGTTCGAGAAGGTCTCTTACCTGGTCAGGTCCTTTGGCAGACTCGACGACCCGCAAGTAATTGACCAGACCTTTGGCGACATCACTCGAGGAAGCATCTTCCTTTCCCTTTTGAGCACAGCTCAGAATGAGGCTCTCTATCTCCGCATCGTTCTGTCTCGCATTCCAAATCAACAGCACCTCATGTAATCGGCGCGTAGCGACGGCCCCAGTCAGTCCCTCTGTCACCCCTACTCCACCAGAAGGGTAGTAGATAGGAACTTCCTTCAGGGTCGCATCTTCTATGAGCGCTTGTGACAGCGCCGCAAAGTCAGCAGGTTTCACTTGCAACAAACTCTCGAGACGCTCTATCTGCGCCACAATCGGTTCTGATAGTTCAGAAAGCTCAACCCTCTTCCCTTTCCAACGAGAATAGGCCAAATAAAGCTCCGGCGAGAAAAAGCGAGGTGACTTCTTGGCGGTTGCAAAGAGCCCCAGCCTCGTCGGCTGACCGCTTGCCTTGAGAGCCGTTCGAGCCTGCTCCACCAATACTGGATGAGTGTCAAACTTCCCTTCGAGGTCAGCCAATGCCACCAGGTGAGAAAACCCCCAAGCTGCTTGGTCAGGGAGACGAAGGCTCGCCCGACAATAACGTCGATATGCCTGATGCCGAACCTTGACGTGCTCCGCATTGTTCTCCTTCCCTCTCATTTGATGATCGTGTGGAGCCTGTGGCTCCCACACAGAAGGCAATTGATAGCCACCAAAAAGGCGATTTCTGCGGTAGTGATCGCTTCCAAAGGCATAGCTCATGCCAGACACCCAATCAAAGCGCACCTCAGGAGCAATGGCCACCGTCTCCAAATACTCCGATAGAGCATTCATGAAGGCGATACTCTGCTCGAAACTCTTCGTCGCACGAAATGCGGAACCGATCGCATCCCGAATCTTCTGAGGATTCGTCTTACCACTCAAAAGGCTAATCAACTTGTTTGGTTCCGCTCCACCTAACAGACGAATCTGATGCAATCGAATCACTGAAGAACCCTTAGGATCAGAGGCAAGAATCTTTCCATACAGAAGACTTGCCTCCTTTTCCGCACCAACAACGTCTAACATACCCGCCTTAATCGCCTCTGACTCTTCAAGATCCAGAATAGCCGCTACCAAAATGGGCAAGAGCCTTGGCTCCTGAGCAATGGCCTTTTGCAAACTATCTGCGGCCGCACCATCCAGTGACAAATAGCTCTCACTCAACCATAATTGACTCATGGCCGGAAGCTCTTCCAAAATTCGTTTCTCCGCCTCTGCGATGAGGTCTGACTTCAGGAATTCTTTAACCTCTCTTTCTATCTGGGTGAGCCTATCGTAACTTCGAACCGGAGATACCGCAGAAATCTTCTCCCCGAGCTCTTCTTCCGATTTCGTCTCACTGATTTCCTCCGAGCTATCTCGATTCCCACCCAAGTCCTGACCACTGCTCATCAGCACAAACCCGAATGAGACAACCACAAAGGTCATTAGCCAAATGCTATGCAAAAGTGTCAGGCCAATTCTCTTCGCAATCGAAAAGGCGGGGCAATCAGTATGAGTGGTCATAATTGTAGGTTCCTTGAACTGGTGTAAACGCAGCCAATCAACATTTTAGCCTCCTCAAATTCAGCTGATGAACCCATCGCTTTTTCCACCAAATTTCCCACCCATCATATCGTTACCAAACCGTTTCTCAATCTTGAACATGACGACAGCCTTCACTCCCACAAGAAGAAACGCCATGGCCTCCTCTCATTTAGACCACTCTTCACGTTAGAACCAAGGTTCAGCCCCCGTAAACTCACCCACTCTCTCACTCTCTCATGAACCTGCTCCCATCCCTGACCTTTCTATCCTTCATACTTCAAACAGCACTCCTCTCCGCTAACCCAGAAAGCCTCCTACAACCCTACACCGGCCCCTCCGTCAAAGGCGTCGACACCACAACCCTCACGGGCAAAGTGATGGCCGGCTACCAAGGTTGGTTCAACACCCCCGACGACGGAGCTGGCCTAGGCTGGACTCACTGGGCGCGCAAAGCCTCCAAACCCTTTGGACCTGATAACGTCGGGGTCGAACTTTGGCCCGATGTTTCCGAAGCCACTCCCTCTGAACTCGCGCCCACCGGGTTCAAGCTCGCCAACGGAGACCCCGCCATGGTCTTCAGCTCCCACAACCGCACTACCGTTCTGCGACACTTCCAGTGGATGCGTGAATACGAAATTGACGGAGCCTTCGTGCAACGATTCGCCAACGGCTTACGAAACGAGTCCCTCCGAAATCACAAAGACCAAGTCCTCTCTAGCTGCCGCGAAGGAGCCAATCGCGAAGGCCGCACCTACGCTGTCATGTATGATCTCTCTGGCCTCAAGTCCGGCGAAACCACCGCCGTCTCCGAAGACTGGACCATGCTGCAAGAAAAAATGCAGATGGGAAAAGACCCCGCCTATCTCCACCACGAAGGCAAACCCCTCGTCGCCATTTGGGGCATCGGCTTCAGCGACGACCGCAAATACTCCCTCGCCGAATGCCGCACCCTCATCGAATTCTTCAAAGCCCAAGGGTGCTCCGTCATGCTCGGCGTTCCCACCTATTGGCGCGAACAAACCCGTGACTCTACAGACGACCCCAGCCTCCACGACATCCTCGCTCTCGCCGACGTTATCAGCCCATGGACCCCGGGTCGCTATCGCACTCCCGACGAGGCAACCCGCCACGCTCAAAACCTCTATCCCAAAGACATTGCTTGGTGCGAGCAGCGCAGCCTCGACTTTCTCCCTGTCTGTTTCCCCGGCTTCAGTTGGCAAAACATGTACCCCGATGCACCTTTCAACAGTATCCCTCGGCTCAAAGGAAAGTTCCTCTGGTCCCAGTTTGCCGGCCTCAAAGAAGCGGGAGCCCAGATGATATACATCGCCATGTTCGACGAAGTCGACGAAGGCACTGCCATCTTCAAATGCAGCAACAACCCGCCCGTCGGGCCCACCCCCTTTCTTACCTACGAAGGTCTCCCTTCTGATCACTATCTCTGGCTCACCGGAGAAGGAGGAAAAATGCTCCGAGATGAACGCGAATCCAACTCCTCGCCTCCATCACGACTAGAAGCCAGAAAAGTGGAGTAAGCGCTGTTCTTATTGAAAAACACATCCTTCTTCAAGGCTATGGGAGGCGCCTATTACAAGAGGGTTGGGGTCATCTGAGCCAAAAAAAACGCAAACTATTTTAAAGAAATTCCATGGAAATTAAATTAATATTAACCATTAAGATTTAACAACTTACGAGCGAACGTCCTATAAAATGAGGATAGCCAGCCTCTCGCTCTCGTGTCTAACTTAACACCGTAAAGTCGAGGAAAGGGCCCCGCTCAAAACCCTCTTATCAAGCGGTGACCAATTATTTCCGAGAAAACCAAAACCATGAAAAAAAGCATTTCACTACTCAGCCTCCCCATATCGTTTCGCCTCGCCCTTCTCGCGGGTCTTTTTCCTATTTCCATCCAAGCCCAACTCCAATGGGATACCACTACCGGTGATGCCGTGGTGACCGAAGGAACCGGCACTTGGGCTGTTGGGGTTGGCAATTGGTGGGACGGAGGCGCCGATCAAGTTTGGGCCGATGGAAACACGGCTGTTTTTGGTGGCGACATGGGCACCGCAGCCACCGTGACCCTTGCGGGCGACGTGGCTCCATCCAAACTCGATTTTAATGTCACCGCCGGCGGGAATTACACCCTCGACCTCGCTTCCCATGACCTCACTTTTGGGACAACTGACCAATATCTCAGGGTCAACGGAGGCGCCACTGCGACCATCGATGCCTCCAGCGGAGGCAAACTTTTCCTCAACGGAACGAATTCAAACAACTCAATGACCGGCACCTTGACCATCAATGCTCAGGTCAGTGAATCCGTTGCTGGCAGCCGCTTCTTCGCAGTAGGAGCAAACACCATTCTTTTCCGCAACCCTCTCAATGATTTTACCGGCCCTTTTGGTAAACAAAACGGTGGCGGCGGTCTCCGCTTCGACTCCATCGCAGACATCGGAGTCCCCAGTGCCGCAGGGGCCGGTAGCGAAGTGCGAATCGGGACTAACGGACAAGTCCGGTATGATGGAAGCGGCCACTCGACGAACCGAGCCTTAAGCCTCGTGGGAGGAGGAAATGCAACCTTCCACAGCGTCGGTAGTGGCCCCATTGTCTGGACCGGGGCGGCCTCCTTCTCCAACACCTCTAGTAACAACAAGATCCTCACCCTTCGCGGAGGCAACACTGGGGACAACGAGATCCAAGGAACGACTGCGGACAATGGAGCCAACACCCTTGCGATTACCAAAGCTGATGCGGGCAAGTGGATCTTGTCGGGCGACAACACCTACACTGGCAAAACCACCATAAGCGCTGGAACCCTGCAGGCAAATGCAGCCGACGTGGCCGCCACTTCAGGAGCCCTTGGCGTTGACGGCATCATCGAATTTAATGGTGGCACCCTCCAGTACGGTCCTCTCGGAGCTAGCAGTGACTACGCCAGCCGCATTATCGATAGTGACAATCCGATGAGAATCGATACCAACGGCCAATCTGTTTCGTACGCTACCGTCATTGACGGCACCAACACTGGCGGCCTCATCAAAAATGGTACCGGCTCTCTCACTCTCGCTGGCGACAACTTATACACTGGCACCACCATCATCAACGATGGGGTCTTGGTCGCCGATGCTGCCGATGTCCTCGACGGAGTTGACCCCACCATCACTCTTTCAGGTGCCCTCGGCGCCCATGATCCCCTCCTTACCACTGGTAACATCGACTTCGGAGGCGGCACCCTCCAATACACCGCCAACAGCGCAGCTACCGACTACAGCGCTCGCATCGTCAACAGCGGAAGCCCGATGATCTTCGACACCAATGGGCAAGACGTCACTCTCGCCACCGATCTCGCCAACAGCAACAATGGCGGTCTTATCAAGGAAGGAGCGGGCACTCTCGTCGCAGAATTCGCCTCCGGTGATTACACGGGATTAAGTGTGGTTAATGAAGGCACCCTTCAATTTTTGAATGATGATGCCTCAGGTAATGTCTGGGGATCTGGTAATTTTGAAATCAACAACGGCTCTCGCCTGGAGCTGGTGCAGGCTGGTGCCACCACGGTGTTCATCAACAGAACTATCACCTTCGACACCACTGGGGCAGGCACTCTTGATGTCCAAGGCACCACCATCTTTCGGGGCTGCACCATCGTTACCACGGGAGGACCGAAGAATTTTGTCACCGGCAATCAACTCCTCATGCAGAACACACACACGATCAACTTCGACGTTGCTGATGGCAGCGACGCGGTTGACCTAGAAGTTTCCGCGAGGATCGAACGTGGCTCTGTCGGGAAAACCGGTGACGGCACCGTAGCGCTCACCAATGTCGGCAATACTCTGAGAGTTGATAATACAGTCACAATCACCGAAGGCGTGCTCGAAGTCGCCGGCGCAGGAAGACTTGATGCGGGAAACTGGGACGGCCCCATGGTCAACGACAGTATCTTCCGTTACAACAGCACCGCTAACCAAACAATGACCGGAGTCATCAGTGGAACGGGTGCGCTTGAGAAAGACAACACCAGCACCTTGATTCTCACCGCAGCCAATACCTACACCGGAGATACCACGGTCAATGGCGGAGTCTTGGACCTCGGCGACGGAACCAACAACACCAACCTTGCTGATAATTCCACGGTGACTATTGCATCGGGAGCAAGCATTAATTTGGAATACTCAGGCACCGACAACATCGCTGCCCTTGTGATCAACGGCGTCTCCCAACCCGACGGCGTCTACGACAGCACCAACGCCCCCGGTGTTATCACCGGCCCTGGAACTCTCACCGTCACTCCGGTAGTCGCCACTATCTACGGCACTTGGGCCAGCGACAACGGCCTCACCGCAGCCAACAACACCACCACCGCCGACCCTGATAGCGATGGCCTCAACAACCTCCTCGAGTTTGGCTTCGGCACCGACCCACTTGTCAGCGACAGCGCAGATCTCGTTAATGATGGTTCCGTCAATGGACTCCCCATTCTCGAGTTCTCAGGCAGTGGAGCAGGCGTCACCTTCGATGCTCTCTTCGTTCGTCGCGACGACCATAGCACCTCGGGCAGCCTCACCTACACGGTACAATTCAGCGCCGACCTCGTCACCTTCGAGGATAGCACGGTCACTCCCACTCTAGTCGCCGACTCCAGTGATGATTCAGACTACGATGTCGTCAGCGTTCCTTTTCCAGGGCTCCTTCCCGGCAGTGGTCAGAAGCCTCGCTTCTTCCGCGTCAAAGTCGAATTGGTTCCTTAAGGATGAGCCCACTGCACCATTACCTCTAACAACGAACGCACAAACTGATGAAACAAAAACCCACCTTCATGCGCACTCTACTCCCTCTTGGCTTGGGCCTTGCGGGAGTCGGAGCGAGCCATGGAGCTGTCACCTATATTGACCCTGTCGACATCGCTATTCCCTTCTCTTTCGGAGGGGTCTACCTCGACCTCGATACCGGCTCTACAAGTGGCAGCACCCCCACCGGAACTGTGGACCCGGGAACCACCACGGAGGGTTCCTATACCATCAGCTACAGTGAACCCACGGACTGGGACTTGAACTTCTTCTTCGGTGGTGCCTTCGTTGCCCACAGCGACGAGTTCCAGCCCTACCGCGAGGATGCCAGCGAAAAGCTGTCCGCTCTTCACAACGTGGGCCTTGGTTCCATCATTGACGGCTCGCCCATCGATCCCGTGCCCGCATCAGGCAGCTCCAGCCCCCTTTCCACTCCCTCCTTCGGTGGCTCGGGAACCACAACGGGCGGAGGACTCGACGGCAACCAGACGCCCACTCACATGGGCACAGCTGGCGACCAATTCGAAAGCGGCACTAAAGGCTACCTCGCCTTCGTAATGGACCCCACTGGCACCCCTCAATACGGATGGATCGGCGTCACCCTCTTCGACGACGGCAGCGATGGCATCATCCATGACTGGGCCTTCTCCGCTGACCCCATTGCCGTTGGGGCCATCCCCGAACCCAGCTCCCTGGCCCTCTTGCTCCTCGCAGGCCTCTCCCTCTCCAGCCGCCGCCGCACCTAACAATTCGCAAGAAATAGTCACTCAATCGGTCGTGGCGGCCCTGCCGATTCAACGACTGCTGACCCCGAGACGAAGGGGTTTTTCCACCTAAATGTGGGTTTTCGATATTTCAGAGAGCTTCAACGGCATGGACTCAAATAGGATAACACGATAGAAAGTGAGGCTGCCAACCGTTGCCATCACTATCATGCCTTACCCCAGTCGAATTCGTCGCGCGATGCTCCTCATCGCCGCTCTCTTTTCTCTCTGTCCCGTCTCCGCGCAGGACAACGAGGCCCTTTCCCTTTTCGACGGAAAAACCCTCGCAGGCTGGGACTTTGATCCCCAAATGTGGCGAGTCAAAGACGGCCTAATCACCGGCGGATCGACCACCGATAAAATTCCCCGCAACACCTTCATCAGCACTCAGAAGAGCTTCCATAACTTCGAGCTCAAGTTGACCATCAAATGCAGCGGAGACCCCAAAACTGGCCTTATCAATAGCGGGATTCAAATTCGAAGTACTCGCGTTCCTGGCGGGGATCATGTCGCCGGTTACCAAGTTGATTGCGGCAAAGATTGGTTCGGAAAAATCTATGATGAATTCCGCCGCCGCACCCCCATCGCCATTCAAGTCGATGCCGCGGCTCTCGACAAGGCGGTCGATATTTACGGCTGGAACGACTACCGCATTCTCGCCGAGGGACCACGGATTCGGGTGTGGATTAACGACGTTCTCGCCACTGATTACACCGAAACCAACCCCAATATCGCCCTAGATGGCATCATCGCCCCCCAAGTTCACTCCGGCGGCGTGGCTCTTGTGCAAGTCAAAGACATCACCATTCGAGAACTCCCCGCCACTCCCGGTGCCCCCACATGGGAATCTCTTGGCGGATTGAAGGAAGCTCTCAAGCTCGCCCCACCCGCCAAAAGAAAACCCCGCCCCAAGAACCCTAGAACAACCAAAGAGCCTAAAAACGCCTCCAACTCACTCCCCCCTCTTCCCAAAGGAGAGGGCCGTATCAATTTTAACTTCGAGAGCGGAGACCTGCAAGGTTGGTATATCGCAGAAGGCTGGTTCGCGCATCCCATCGCCAACAACAAGCTCACCCGCAATAGTCAGCAGCCCCTTCATAAGGAAGGCGAATACTACCTCGGAACACTAGAAGACCGCGCCGACGGGCCTCCCAACGACAGACAAACAGGCATCCTCGAGTCTCCCGTCTTCCAACTCACCGGCCCCGACATTCAGTTCGCCCTCTCAGGAGGCAGTCACGACAACACCTACCTCGCTCTCTGCACCCTCGATGGCAAGGAAGTCAAAAAAGCCTCCGCCCAGAACTCCGAGGTCTTTGCTCCTCAAAGCTGGCAAGCCCCCGAGCTCGTCGGCAAGTCCGTCTTTCTCCGCCTCGTCGACCAAAGAGAAACTGGCTGGGGCCACATCGTTCTCGACGCCTTTTCCACGCAAGGAAAGCTTCTCCCCGACGAAACAAAAAAACGAAAGGCCACCGCCAAGCCCCAAAAACCATCAGCTCAAGCAATTGCCAAGAAAGCGCGGCCTAGAAAGAAAACTCAATCTGCGCGCACCAAGGCGCAATCCGCTGCCGAACAACTCGCTGGATTCACCGTCCCTCCCGGCTTCGTCATCGAGCTCGTCGCCTCCGAAGAACACGGCGTCATCAATCCCATCGACCTCAGTTTTGACGACCAAGGCCGCCTCTGGACTCAAACCGCTCAGATGTATCCCCTCGATCCCATCAGCGGCATCAAGTGGAACGAAATCCTCCGTTTGATGGATGACCAGAAAACGCAACAAGAACATCCCGATTTCCAGCGCGTCAAAGCCCTCTATCAGCTCAAGACCAAAGGCGAAGACAAGATCCTCATCCTCGACGACCCCACCCAACCCGCCACCGAGCCCCTTCACGTCTGGGCAGACGGACTCTCCATTCCTCAGAGCATCCTCCCCTACAAAGACGGCGCCTATGTTTGCCACGGTTCCGAGCTTTTCCTCCTGCGCGACACCGACGGCGATGACAAGTCCGACAAGATGGAGCCCGTCCTCACCGGCTTTGGCTTCATCGATACCCACACCATGTCCCACCTCCTCGTGCGCGGTCCCGGCAGCTACATTCACTTTACCCAAGGCGCCCTCAACAAAGGCACCGTCACCGCCGTCGCCTCTGGCAAGCAAGCCGAGGTCAACGCCTCCTGCCAAGTGCGCTTCCCCCTCGACCACCAAGACCTCGAAGTCCTTTCCTCCGGACCCAGCAACATGTGGGGTCTGCAACTTCGTGCCAATGGCGAGTGGTATGGCACCGAGGCCAACGACCGCGCCTACTCCATCATCCCTTGGGAGCACGGCACCGCCGTCACCGGTGCGGCCTTCCATCCCATGCGATCTTACCAGCCTCTATTACCCAACCTTCACAAATTCCGAGTCGGTGGCACCGGTATCTCTGGTCTCGAGTTCTCCGACGACACTGCGGGCAGCTTCCCGGTGGACGAGTGGAAAGATGTCGCCCTCCTTGGCAACGGCATCACCTCCACCATCAACGCCGTCCGCGTTCATCGCAATCCCGATGGCACCGTCGAGGCAGAACACCTCCCCGATTTCCTAACCTCCGAAGACGACTGGTTCCGCCCCGTCAACCTCGAGTTCGGCCCCGACGGTTGCCTCTATGTCGCCGACTTCTACAACAAAATCATTTCGCATAACGAGGTCAGCACCGGCCATCCCGACCGCGACCGCACCCATGGCCGCATCTGGCGTATTCGTCACGAAAGCCAACTGCCCCGCGCTATCCCAGACGTCACCCAAGCCACCCCCGAACAACTTCTCACCCATCTACAAGCTCCCAGCCTCTGGGAAAAACGTGCCGCTTGGCAGCAAATCGGTGACCGCGCTCTGCAAGAACTTGCCCCGGCCCTCATAAAAATGGTCGCCGATGAGAAAGTCGACACCGTCACTCGCATCCACGCTCTTTGGTCCTTGGAAGAACTCCGCCAGTTCGACTCCCAATTGTTAGATTCTCTTCTGTCCTCCACCAATGACGACCTGCGACGCGAAGCGGTCCGCTCTCTCGCCTCCTTCGAGCTCTCCCCTGCCGAAGTCGCCAGCCGCCTCACCGGACACCTCGAAGACCCCAACGTCATGGTGCGCTCACAGACCATCCGCACCCTCAGCGACCTCAAGACCAGCGACCCAGCCGTCCTCGCCCTCCTCATCGAAGCCTGTAAGCCCGCCCTCGAAGGAAACGCTTTGGGCGGTTCCTACGAACGAAACTTCGAACGCTTCCTCGCCCGCATGGCTCTCGAAAAATTCCCCGCCGAGCTCAAAAGCTACCTCGACACCTCGGCGAGCAATCACCCCGCCGCCAATATCCTCTGGGCCATCCAAGCTCTCGATGCCAAGGACAAGAACGCCGCCTTCCTCCGCATCTGGGAGCAAGCCTCCGGAGAAACCCTAGACTCCGAAACCTTCGTCGCCATCACCTCCATGCTCGGAGACAAGGAAGTCGATGCCGCTCTCCAGCCCACCTTCCAAGACCTCACCAAAGCGCAAAACCTCGTCAGCCTCTCGCTCGCCAATCAGTCCCGCGTCCAGTCCCCTCAACTCTTCAAGATGCTCACCCCCACCGTGGCCCATCTTCTCAAGTCCCCCGAAACGCAAGCCCTCGGACTCAGCGCAGTTGGCAAATTCAGAATCGCCAGCCTCTCCGAACAAGTCTCTGGCATTAAGTCCAATTCCGACAACCTCCGACTCCTCCTCAGCGCCCAAGCCGTCAATCCCGAGAAAAACGCGAGTAACTTCCAAGCCCTAGCCACTGACGAAGCCAACCCTCTCGACCTCCGCATCGACGCCGCCCTCGCTCTCGCCCCCGTGAACGAAGCCGAGAGCCTCCGCCTCGCCCAAGCCCTCGCCACCACCGACGACGCCACCCAAAAGAGCCAGCTCACCAGCCAATTCTCGCAATCTCCTGTCGGAGCCCAACTCCTCGCTCGCCTCGCAGCAAGCGGCGAACTCACCCCCACCGACTTCGACCTCTCCTCCGCAGAGCGCATGATTCAAGCCGATCCTAACAACCCACAGGCCAAAAAAATCATCACCGCCGCACGACAGCAAGTCGCCCAGCAACGCAAACAAGCGCAGGCTCGCATTCATGACCTCATGGCCAAAATCACCGCCAACCCCGGCGACCCCGCCAAAGGAAAACTCACCTTCGCCAGCTGCCTCACCTGTCACCAAGTCGGCACCGAAGGCCAAGACATCGCCCCTCCCCTCGACGGATCCGGCCACCGCGACTTGGAACACCTCCTCACCGCCATCGTCGACCCCGACGCCGCCGTCGAAGGAGGCTACGGACTCTACCGCATCACCAAAACCGACGGCTCCGTCGTGGAAGGACTCTTAGACAAAGAAGAAGCCCTCGGAACCACCATCGCGCTCATGGGCGGCGGACGCGTCTTCGTCCCCCAAGCCGAAATCAAAAAAGCCGCCTTCGTCGGAGGACGCTCCTTCATGCCCGCCCTCTTCGGCCAACTCCCCGACGATACCATCGCCGACCTCGTCGCCTACATCTCGACTCTCAAGGAAGAGAAGAAATAGACCGCTTTCCAAACCTCTTCGGCCGTCATTCTTTGTTCGCCTAACGACAAAGAATCGGTTCAAGATATCCCTATGAAGCAAACACAGACCTCGTCCCAGACCGCAGAGGACTATCGCCGACGAGTTTGCAAGGCGATGAACTTTATCAGCCGCAATGTGCAAGAAAACATCCCGTTGGAAGAAGTCGCTCGCGAAGCCTCATTCTCCACCTATCACTTTCACCGAATCTTCAAAGCCGTCGTCGGTGAGACCGTCGCAGAGTTCACGAGACGCATCCGCCTAGAGGCCGCCGCCAACCACCTCATCTTCCACTCCCAGACTGACATCACCTCCATCGCCATCGACTTTGGATTCTCGAGTTCACAGAACTTTGCCAAAGCCTTTCGCATCCAGTTCGGCCAATCCCCTACCGAGTTTCGAGAAAGCAAGATTGGAAACACACCTAGCAAGCAGGGAAACGCATCCCCCCTTCATCTCAACTATGATGCATTCACTGAACTCAAAGAGTCAGCAAACAGTGAAACACTAAAGACTATGAATGCAGAAATAAAAGAAATGCCCGAACACCACGTCGCCTTCGTCAGAAAAGTCGGACCTTACGGCCCCGAAGTCGTCGGAGCCGCCTTTGGCGAATTGATGCAATGGGCCGCCCCGAAAGGCTTGGTAGGCCCTGGCACCCTTCTCGGAGTTTACTGGGACAACCCCGAAATCACTCCTCCCGACAAATGCCGCACCGATGCTTGCGTGCAGATCCCGAAGGAGATGGAGCCAACCGGACAAGTCGCCGTACAAACCCTCCCAGGTGGCCCTCATGCCGTTTGTCGCGCGGAGGTGACAGCCCAAGAATTCAAGAAAGCCTGGGAAGACGCCTATGTCTGGCTCACCCAAAGCGGCCGCGAGCCCGGCGAAAGCCCCTGCTACGAGGTCTACTACAACAACGCCGAAGAGCATCCCGAGAAAAAGTGGATCGTCGACATCTGCATCCCCTTGAAGGCTTAAATCTTCTCGACTCCTCCCTCTTTGAAAACAAAAAAGCACCCGCATAGGGTGCTTTTTTTAAATGGCGAACTGTGAAGATTTAACCTCGCTCCACTCGGATCAGGCAAAGTAAAACATCAGGTTCGAATAGCATCGTTGTTCTGATACGGACTCTCAAACGAATTTTTCAGAAGGTAGGTATATCGTCTCTTTTGAAATAAACCCACTGACAGCACACGTAAAACTCAACCTTCTCATAAAGAAACTCTCATTCAAACTCAACTCATCCCATCCCGTCACGGCCCTTACCAGGCTCTCGCAGGATTTCGGTTCTTTTCTTTGCCCTTAAAAAAATGCCCACCTTCCCCACCGCCATAATCCTCACCTCAGCGCTCAGCGTCCTCCTTGCGTTCAACGGATACGCTGACACCTGGCCCCAAGCCGCTGGACCCAACGCGGATTGGAAAGCGGAAGGAAAAGCGCCGACCCAATGGAGTGGCACTCAAAACAAAAACATCAAGTGGCGAACGCCCCTGCCAGAACACGGGCAAAGCTCAGTCACCATCTGGAAAGACCGCGGCTTCCTCACCACCTACAAGCCCCTTCAGTCAGCCGACGACATCGGAACAGCAAAAGAGATCGTCGGCTATAGCCTCGACCTCACCGACGGAGCCATCCTCTGGACCGTAAACCTCCCCGGTTCGGTACCCGTCGGAGTCGCTGGAATCTTTAGCGACGCCACCGTCTTCGCTCCCATTACCGACGGCAAGCACGTCTGGTTCTTCAACCGGAGCGGCTCCATCGGTTGCTACGATATGAAGGGAAATCAAATCTGGCTCCGCGAATACACCCCTCGCAAACGCCACACCAACAGACAGTGTGAACCCATCCTCATCAACAACCAACTTCTTGTAGTAGAAGCTCGCGACAAAGAAGCCGCTCAGAAACTCGAACGTCACAAAGCCATCCCCAAGGAAGTCGAGGCCAAATCTGTCTGGACCTATCTCCATAGCTTAGATGCCTCAACCGGCGAAACTCTTTGGATCGAAGCCGCAGGTACCGTCGTGCACAACACCCCCATGATAGCTCAACAGGAAAACGGAGACTGGGCCGTGCTCCACGCTCGCGGCGGCCCCCACAATCCGCTCGAAACCCCCTCTGGCTTCAGCCTCACCAGCTTGGCTCCCGGAAAAGAAGGCACCGTCCTGTGGTCATCAGAAGTTCCCAAGCTCAACCCCATGGTCAACAACCATTGGAATGCCAAACACTTCTATGCCTTCGCCGGAGAGTATCATCTCATCTTGGACACCAAGACCGGCCGCGAGCTTTCCCGCCAGAACCTGCGAAAAAAAGTCGACCTCTGGAGCCACGACCCAGATTCTGAATCGCGCAAACTGCTCCAAGGCATCGACCTTCCGGGCAAAAAGCCGCGACTCATCACTTACCACACCAATATCGTGGTGGGAGACTGGCACTACTTTCTCGCTCATGAACACAACGCCATTGGCCGCGTCAGCCTAGGTTCCCAGAAAGTAGAGTATCTCGAAGTCCCCCACCAACTCGCAGTCACCCCAGACGGAAATCGGACCGAAATTTGGGATTCCACCAAAGCCCCTCCGAACAAACCCAAAAACACACAAGGGATGAACCTGAGCAGCGACAAACGGTCGGAAGGCAGCGGTTGGGGTCACGTCTCTGCAGCCAGCCCCATCCTCGTTGGCCAATATCTCTACTTCCCCCTCATGAGCGGCACCGTCTACGTCATCGACACCCAAGCCCCCGAATTCTCCGAAAAAGCCCTCATCGCCATCAACGACCTCGGCCCCACCGGAAAAACCTGGACCCTCAGCTCTCTCACCTACGCCAACCACCACCTCTACACCCGCACCCTCACCGAAGTCATCTGCATCGGAGAGTGATAACAACGACAATACCCTCGCCGGCATTTGGAACCTTACGGGGCAGCCCTCTACAAAGAAGTCCTCTAAGCAGAACGCAATGGTTTCTTTTCTAAGGAAAAGTCAGCGTTCGAACCCGTCTCGCCGAGGGACCGGATGTGTTCTCGGCCCTGCCTGAAAAAGCCAGACCCCAACCCAGCAGAGCTGGATTGGGGTCTGGCGGACCAGCAGGGATTATCTTCGCTCCGCTCGGGTCACGCGATGTGCAGAACTCCTCCTCCGGAGTTCTTTTTGTAATGATTCTTTTCTAAAGAAAAGACGGCGTTCGAACCCGTCTCGCCGGAGGCTCGGGTGGGTTTCTCGGCCCTCCTGAAAAAGCCAGACCCCAACCCAGCGGAGCTGGATTGGGGTCTGGCGGACCAGCAGGGATTCGAACCCTGGAAAGAGAAACCTTCGTTCGCCGTAGTTCACTACCGTTCAAACCCTTACAGCTGCGTTTTTTGGACTTGCACGAACACCCTCGAATGGGTTCTTACAGTGTCACTTTTAGTGTCACCAACGTCCCCCTTCAATGGCCTACCTACGAACCAAACCGAACTCAAAATATTTCATCGCCGCTTGGTATGATGAGAACGGAAAACGTTGCGAACGATCCACTAAGCTCCCGGCTAAACATAAGAACCGCCGCCAAGCTCAGCGCCTCGCCGAAGAGTTTGAGGACGCTTCCAAAATACGACGCTCAGCCCGACAGGTTAAAGAAGTGATCTCCGATCTTCATCAACGACTCACGGGCGACCTGATTCCCACGATGACAGTTCGCCGCTACCTCAGCCTCTACCTAGAACGCAAGGCCGGGGAAACGAGCAAGTCCACTTACAAAGCCTACAAAAAATCCCTCACGGACTTTGTCGACTGGCTCGCAGACCAGGCCGACCAAGATCTCGCCGACATCACCAGCTCCGATATCGCCCGCTACCGAAACCACCTTAGAGAACGGGTAGCCGAGTCCACTGTCACCAACAAAACAAAGGCCTTGAGAGCGCTCTTCAAGGCAGCTCAAAAAGAAGGTCTCTGCCTAGAGGAACCAACCGCCAACCTGAAACTCTCCCGCAAAGCGGCACCCTCTAAGAACGCAGATGAAAGACAGGCCTTCACTGAAGAGCAAGTCAGACTCCTCTTGCGTCACATCGACGGTGAATGGAAGAGCATGGTCCTTTTTGGCATCTACACCGGGCAGCGCCTAGGTGACCTTGCCACTATGCGTTGGTCCACCATTGATATCCCAAACGCTAGCCTAAGCATCCGTACTCGAAAAACCTCTCGGTCAGTGAAAATTAAAATCTCAGATGACCTCATGGCCAATATCCAGAAGCAACAGAATTCACATCCAGAGCTGGTCCACCCTAGGCTCGGGGCTCTCTACGAAGAAAACGGATCCTCAACGCTCTCAAACCAATTTAGCTCCCTTCTTGCCGATTGCGGGCTTCGAGAGAAGGTCAGCCATCGCGCAACCAAGAACGGACGCGATCGCGTCAGACAAGCGTCTAAGCTCTCATTTCACAGCCTCCGGGTCACAGCTGTCTCATTCCTGCATGCTCAAGGCATCCCGGCAGCAGTCGTTCAAGAGTGGGTTGGCCACGACTCTGTCGACGTTCACCGAGTCTACGTCCGCCTCGGCGACGAAGCGATGGAGAAAGCTTCTGCGGCCCTACCTCGGTTCTCCAACTGAATCAGAGGTGAATCAACGTTTTTGGAAGACTGAGATTTTACTCATCTCTTTTCCCTCTCACTTTTTTCAGTAACTCCTCCTCGCCTGCTTGCAATTCCGTAAGCCCGAGCTGATCGAGTTCAATGAAGCGCAAATTTAGGTCATCATAAAGAGGAGTGCTTTTAAGTTCTGCCTCCCGATCAAATGAGGACTTAAAAAGGCTAAGGAGGAAATCAGAGCTAGCTACCGTAATCACTAAGACCGATGCAATCAGCCCTAAGAGAAAGTTAATGACACCTAGGAGTCCGATCTGAAGATCGGAGACAAACTCAAAATTGACGACTAGAAAAAGAAGCAAGGCAACAAAACCTAAAGTTGTCGCGAGCCGACTAGCTCGGCGGGCCTTGTTTAGACCTTTTTCAAGGCCCGAATGAGAAACCGGCCGTGTGAGATTTCTAACATTTAGTGTCAGAATCAGCGGTCCCATCAACAAACCCCCAAACGCTACCGACAGCAAAAGCTGCTCAGACTGCACTGATGCGACCAGAAAGATAAGATACACCAAACTAAATATAGGAGACAAAATCGCAGCAACCCAACCTGGCATGGGAGACTCTGGGAGCATCGTTTTAAGAGTCAAAGAGGATCGGATGACTCCTGAAAAAAGTCCGAAAACCAGAGGAGTGAGCGTCCTAAAGGACTCAATTACAAGCTGTACCCGAATTTCTCCTTTTAGAAACGAATCATATATTCGGTCATCTAAGAAAGGAGTAATCGGTATTAAAGCTATTACGAATGGGACTACAAACATGCAAATCCAGCTATAACGTGCAAACCTTCTCGTATTTTTAATATTGGTCCAAATCACAGCTCCTCGAAGAGCTAAAACTCCAGCTAAAAAGACCGAGAGAGCCTGAGTGCCCTCGGTTACCCACCAAATCCACGGAAAGTTATCTCCAGTACTACCCACAAAATGATCGAGTGACAGAACACTACTCAAAATTAAAGCCAATCCTGCGATCCAAAGAAGCGATCTTCGCCACGCAAGCAGATTTCTCACTGCGGTGCTATCGATCGGGGAATTGGCGGTCTCAAGCTTTTCAAATTCATCCTTAGTTAAAGTTTGGTTGAGAAGGTCACTTCTCAAGAAGCGCTCAGTGAATAATTTTCCGGTGCTGGCAAAAGTTCCGGCCGCGCTTCCTGCAGCAGCGCTGGCTTTGATACCCGCTTCGCCGGCTTTTAGCCCGACTTCGCGCATACGCTTTTTGTCGATCGTTGGAACTCCTGGCTTCTTGGACTCCAGCCGATTCTTGGGAGCACTGCTTTGCTGAGTATCTACTGCGGGAGGAGAAGGAATTGAGGAAGCCTCAGAGCTGAGACCTGTGATCGTTTCTTCGACTGGGACCCATTCTTCAGTTCCCTCGGCAGCAATTAGCGCTCCTCTTTTCAGAATATTTTCTGCGTAAAGCTCCCGGATGGCCGATTCGGTAGCTGGGCCGACTACAGAATCCTCATTATCTAAATAAAACCATTTCACTGCAAGTGAGTAAAAGCGGAAGCAGGAAACTAGTCAATTCTGGACAGAGGAGCTTAACTCCGTGGCTTTAAACTCCTGTTCTGACTCTGATCGGTGCAATTCCCTCCTCTCACGTGTCATAAGAAATTGAGAGAGGCGTTTTAGCCTTAATCACTTCTGCAAAGAGCCCAGCAATAATGCTGGGCTCTTTGTGCTTTAACCTCATTGAAATTCTTATGACTACTCATTCTATTCTTCTTCGGAAGGGTCCAGCGGGCTCTTTTTCAGGCCGGCTTCGACGTCGGCTTTTATTGCTTCCTCTTGCTGGGGCGGTGTTGGCTTGTGCTTCTTGTAAAGAAGAAGAGCCCCCTCCCCCACCACGCCCTGTCACTGATACCGAGCCAGTTGGTTCCGGGTTGAAAGTGATTGGGTTCGCGATGCTAGGAGCCTCGGTAGTTTGTGTCTTGGGACGCATGTTGGACTAACCCTCAACGTCGTTTCGCATGAACCCGATTTCTTATCTCAAAGGCTTCGCATGGCTTTCGCTTGTGGCGTTGGCTTGCTCGGTCTTTTCGGACTTTTGGCTCCCAATGTTAGCCGGAGCGGTTGTGGTGACACTGCTGTTCCGACTAGCTCAGGTGCGCTAAGTCCATTCAATTTAACCTCAACCAATTAAAATTATGATCAAACTTATTGCAAACTATTCAAAACGCTTGGGACTTCCGGGCTACTCCTCACACCAATACTCAGTCTCAGTCGAGACGGAGTTGATGACAACTGATGACTTCGAACAGGAGTCTGAAAGTCTCTACCATTTGCTTCAGGAAAATGTGGATCGGCAGATTCTGGAGACAGGATTCGTCCCGAATTCCACTTATGGAATGGACCAACCGGATTCCTCTTCAGCATCGGAAGCGACTTCTGATCTGGAGCCTACAAACATCACCCAATGGCAAAGCAGATCGGGCTGGAGCTGTTCCGAAAAACAGCGCGACTTAATCCTCAAGATCGTGGACGAGAACCAGCTGAACAAAAAGGACATCGAGGCCCTCGCGGTCGAACGCTTCGGCACGGGAGTAAAACGTCTGAACAAGCTTGAGGCGTCGGGACTCATTGACGAGTTGCTGGACCTCTATGGCGGAAAGCCAAAAGGCGGCGGAAATCCCCGGAGCAAATCAGCTTATTCCGGGGGCAATCGTAGAAGGGCAGCGTGATGCAAACTCTTCCCGAATACATTAGCCCCTCGGCAGCCAAATCGTATTTAGGCTGCTCGTTGCGCTTCTACTTTGAGCGCGTGGCGAACATCAAGAAGCCGACTTCGGTTGCGCTCCATCTGGGGAAGGCGATTCATGCAGCTCTGCAAGCCTTCCACCTAGCAAGATGGCGAGGCGAGGATGATTCTTCAGAATTCGTAGCGACGGCCTTCGACGAGGCCTTTCTGCAACTGGAGCAAGACGAGGGCCCTATGAACTTCGGCGACTCGACCAAGCGTGAAAAAGCGATGGCTGATGGTCAGCGTGTTATCTCTGCCTATCTCGCTTCCCCCGAAGTGTTGAAGAAAAAGCCAAAGGCGGTGGAGGTCTTTCTCAAGGAAGATATTCCTGGGCTCTCGGTGCCTTTAACGGGGGCGATGGATTTGGTTGAGGGCGACTTTACGCCTGTCGATTTTAAGTCCGCTGCCTCTAAGCCGAACCCAGCACAGGCAGTTTTCGATCATGAACTTCAACTCGTGAGCTACCAGCTCATGCTTGAGGCCAATGGTGAAAAACCGCCATCGCTCGATCTTGTATTTCTTGTGAAGACGAAGACACCGTCGGTGATCCGTATTAGCACACCGCCCGCCGACGAAGCGCGGAAGCATCGCGTGATCACCATGCTTGAGACTGCGGTCCAAGGCATCGCGGACGGGGTCTTCCATCCACAACCCGGGATGCACTGCTCGTGGTGCGCATACCGCGAAGAGTGCCTGAAATGGCAGGGAGCTGAAAGCACCTGTTAGGCACTTAGCACCACGACACAAATGAGGGCGGTTTCGATTCACTTCGAAGCCGCCCTTTTTCTTTTCTCTAAAAACTACAAAACAAAAATTATGAACATATTACCACTACCCACCGGCGAGCCGACTCCATTCAGCATCGTCGCTCCTGTCCCAGAACAACCAGTCAAAGGAATGCTGCTGCATTGCGGTGCTGACCTTGTCGACCGAAATACCCTCTACGGAGTAAAGACGCCTCGCGGAACCGACACATGGTTTCCCTTGTCTCACCGTGCTCTTTTGGAGGAAGTGCAAAGCAGGCTCGAAGGTTGTGGCTTTTCTATCGGTCGAGAAAGCCATGCTCTCTCTCACGAAGGCGCTCGCTACTTCGGCGTGATGGAAGTTAAGCAATTCGGCCAAGATGAGCGTGACTATGCATGGGTCGTTGGCCTGCGAAATAGTCATGATAAGACCTTTCCTGCTGGCGTTGTCGCTGGCACCTCGGTCTTCACCTGTGACAACCTCGCCTTTTGCGGTGAGGTGAAAATCAGCCGGAAACACACCCGGCACGCCTACAGGGATCTACGAGAGCTTACTGCTGGCGCTATCGGGCAACTCGGAGACCGATTCGAGAAGTTGGACAAACGCATCGACTCATACAAGAATGCCTTGGTCGCCGATTGGGCGGCACACGACATGGTTGTCCGAGCTGTGGATTGCAACGCAATCACTCCAAGCCAGCTCCCTGAAGTCCTCAAGGAATGGCGTGAACCATCGCACGGTGAATTCCGACCACGGAATCTGTGGAGCCTCTTCAACGCCTTTACCGAGGCATACAAGAAGCAAAATCCAGCAACCACAATGCGCCGTAGCGAGGCTCTCCATGGCCTTTGCGACGGCTTTGTTGGTATCGCAAATTAGAGCTAGCAAAGTCTGCTGCCGGGGTGCCACATGGTGCCCCTGCGGCAGACTTTTTTAGCTCCACGAAGCTCGGTGCAACCGCCCCTTGTAAGCCGCTTCACGAGCCTCCTCTCCCTCCCAATCTGCTCAAAGCGTGGCGGAAAATGTTTCTAACAGGGCAATCTCCGGCGAACTCAGAGCCGGCAGGCACACTTTTTGAGTTCGATCAGAAAACCCCAATCTGGCCGAGCCACAAACCACTAAAAATTAGCCACATCCACCCGAAAAGATAAAAAAGGATAAAGCAGTTTTATCCGGTAGTTAGCCGGACTCCACGCTCATTTCTCCATTGAATTCACCTCCGATTCGACGACAGCTTTGGCCATGTCCCCGACGGAACCAACACAAAGCACCACGGTCAATCGCGACCCGGTTTACATCCGCATCCCGGAAGCTGTTCAGCTTTTTGGAATCGGACGAACCACCCTCTATGCGCTCATCGGCAACCGAAAAATCAAGTCGGTGCTGCTGAAGAAGAAAGGGCACAAAACCGGTCGACGGCTGGTGTGTTTTGAGAGCCTAAAGTCTTACCTCGATGGTCAGGCCGAAGGTGGCGACGCGTGACAATACCTAGGGCCCGAGTGCCCGCTGAAAGAGCACTGCTCTTCAGTCCCCTGTTCTTTAACATATCCTATTTTTTAATTTTCACTCAAGCGACGTGATTGGCTCTGGGAGCTTCGCCGGCATTCTGTCGGGGAAGAGGAAAGAGCCACAAGTTCCGGTCCAATCCCGAACTTGATGTTCTTGAGGTAAGCTATCACGCCCCTTTTTACGGAGCGCGATAGCCGCCGCGCGGTAGGCGAAGGAAAGCCCCTTCCGGGTTAGCACTAGAAGCGATCCTGGGGGTAGCGGGCAGACCTTGCGCCGGAAGAGTTGAGCGAACAGCGAACGTGTTATCGAGCGTCGTAACAACAATGCCGAAAAGAGGAAAGGCCTTATGCCTTCCTACCTGTAGCTGATGATGTGTGATTCAGTTATCCGCCAGGTTTCTAGTTTCAGCTAGAGCTTTTCGCGGCGTGGAGCACGCAAGACTTCCGGCATACGCAGACCTCAAGAAAACTCGGACACCGGGACTGGCTTCCCTCGCGGCGACGCAAGGGATGGGACCTAGCCTTATGCCTTCCCGGGTAGGTAAGCGACCAAGCGAATGCCCTTCGGTAATCGAAGGGATAGGCTGAATTCGCGGAAAGACGACCAAAAGGCAGTCTTCGATTCTATGAACCACAAAACATCGCGGCAACAGGCCGCACAGAATTGGAACAAGCTAGATTGGGAAGAGCTTCAACAGGAAGCTTTCACAATTCAAAGCGCCATTTATCACGCCACACGAAACGGTGAAAATTCACATTTAACACAAAGATTGCAAAAGCGACTTACGCGATCATTCAGCGCACGCGCGCTGGCTGTGCGCAAAGTCTGCTTACAAAACAACGGCCGCAAAACGGCCGGACCGGATAGACTTAAAAATCCCAACAAGGAAACATGCTACGAGATGGCAATCGCGCTCTCTCTAAAGCACCAGCCTTCCCCGCCCCGATACACCGAGATCGCAAAGGCGGGCACGAATGAAAAACGCAAACTGAGCATCCCTAACCTGATCGACAGAGCCCACCAGGAACTGATTCGGATGGCGCTCGAACCCCAGAGCGAAGCACGCTTTCCCAAACGCATGTTCGGGTTCAGAAAGGGGCGAAGTCAGCAGGATGCCAGACGACAAATTGAGAACATGCTCAGGAAGCGCCCTTCGTGGGTCCTCGACGCTGACATTTCTAAATTTTTCGACTCCATCGACCGAGAGACATTGATAGCAAAGATCGACTCGACCAGAGGGATCCGAAAGGCGGTCAGCAGAATACTGGTGACACTTGATGGAGAACAAGAAGACGGCATTCCGCAAGGAGGCCCTCTTTGCCCTCTCCTCGCCAATATCGTGATGACCGGGCTACCCGATTTCATCAACGAAAAGCTCATCCTCCCCAAAGGATGTCCAACACCCGGGTTGGTTATTTATGCCGACGACCTCCTTGTCTTCCACGAAGACAAAGACATCGTCAAAGATGCGCAGATAGCCCTCGTGGAATATCTCAGCAAATTCAGTCTGTCACTGAACCCTAGCAAAACCAAAATTAGGCACACGCTTGAGAAAGCGGAGGACGGAGACCGTGCTGGATTTACCTTCCTCGGATTCCACTTCCAACACTTCAGCAAGCCTAGATACAACGATCCGGCTAAACAGCCAGGAACACCACCCTATTTCATCGTCACTCCCTCAGATAAAAGCGTCTCCCGCCATCTGACCGAAATAAGGGGCTACATCAAGAATACTAAAATCCTCAAGAAGCAAAGAGGAGCACATAGGCACCAAATGTCCAAAGGCCAAGACGACAAAGTTTCTACTTTGATCCGTCGGACAAATGCCAAGCAAGCTGGATGGGCGAACTACTTTCGCCACTGCAATGCAAAGAGAACATTCAGCAAGGTCGATCATCGCATTTATGTGGCCCTCTCCCATTGGGGAAGTAGGAGCTTCAAACATAAGACCGCCGCTTGGCGCAGGGATAACCTCTTCGGAGGGATTGAACGCGACAAGGAAGGCAAACCGATGAAGAGACGCGATGGTGAAGACCGGGAACGCAGTTGGGTTTTTAAAAGCCCTTACGTGTCGCCCGCAGGTGAACATGTCACACTCTTTAAAGTGGCTGACGTATCTACCGCATGGTCTCCTCCCATGGTGCAAATCTCCCGGTCATACTTTGATGGGGATTGGCACTACTGGGGGGGGCGAACCTCTTCCTATCCAAATATACCCAGTGGGATTAACCGCTCATCTCTCAAGCGTCAGCTCGGGAAATGCACGCACTGCAAACGACGCTTCTTAGCAGGCGACGGTATGCAGCAAGTCTCCACTCTTCGGGACGGCAATTCCGTCCCAGAACTCGTTCATGTGAATTGTCATCCGTAAGCGTGGTGTCGTCTGGAGTAAGCCCATTGCATCGAGAGGTGCCCGATGGGTTTCTGCGGAGGACATGACGTAAGTTGTGTCCGAAGCGTCCAACAATGGAGCAACGCCTCCAATCGGACATTCCGTCCGAAGAGCCCCAGCTGGGGGGCTCTCAAAACCAACTGGGCTCCTCCCAGAATCTGAGGAGCCCTCAATTTTATTTTAGAATTTTATTATGAACACAACCAACGAAGAGGCTTCGGCCTCACAAGAGACAAAGTGGGCTACCTGTAAAGAAGTAGCCGCCGAATACGGCTGCGCAGAATCCACGGTTAAGAGATGGGCCAAAGGCAATAAGGTAAGAAAAGAACAGCAAGGCGAGCGTCAGCCTTATCTGGTGAACCCAGAGGAAATCAGGCAAGTGTTAGAGAACACTCCCCAAGTGGCCAGCGTCTTTCATCCGAAGGACAATACCACTCCAACGCAGCTCCCCCCTGGCTCGGAAGATGAGGTCGTGGAGACGCAACCAGAACCGAGGGCTGACACCCCTGATTCAGCACCTGACCCGGCATCACCGATTCGGGAACGCGTGACGCGACCACAACCGCGACGAACGGCTTCTAAAGCCGACCATCGCGGAAGAACGAAGAAGCCTCAAAAGCTGAATCTTGCGACGGTATTAAACCAAGCACGTCGGCTCCGTCTGGAAGACAAAGTCCGCCTGAAAAACGAGTTAGGTCGATTGATTGATGCGGCATAACGAAACAAGAACAACGGGGCGTGGGATTCATTTCCTGCGCCCCATTTTTTTACCAACTACAACAAACTAAAGAAATGAAACCCGACACCCCACCAGTTGTCCCCCAGGTCGTCCCACCCGCACCAGACCGGGTGCCAACGGATGCAGAAATAGAAAACACCAAAACCCTTCAGAAAGAAAACAAGGCCAGAGAACTGAGCCAAACCATCGGCTCTATGAGAAGCAAGACCCTCCATCTCGCACGTGAGTTGGGGGAACTGCTTGCCGATCTCAAAGAGTCTAAGCCTCATGGCACTTGGGAGGATTACACTGGGGAGGAGCTGAAAATCCACCCCCGCAGTGCGAGCACCTACATCCGCATCTGGGAGGAAACCAAGAATTATCCCAGCTTGGAAGCCTACGCCAAATCGGAAGACCTTTCCGATTTGACGATAGGAGGCATTCAGGCCCACCTCGCAAAGAAGGACGCCAAGAAGAAAGAGAATGGGCTCAAGCAGATTCAACAAGGGAGAAGTCAGTCCCGTGAATCAGCCTCCTCTCCCCTAATTCTAGCCGACGGAAGCAAAACGGACGCCCGCAAGCTCTCCCTCGAAGACGCACTCGTTGACGTGGAGACCATCAGCAACCATTTCTCTCCTGACAATCCCGCCAAGGACTCAACAAGAGATCCCAAACTCCAGGCGCAGGTCCAACGGGTGACCGCCTCTCTCTTGGCAGCACTCTCCAAATCGATAGGCAGTCGGAGAGACCAAGAAGCTTACGAAGTCGCCGATATGGCCATCGCCGAACTGCAAACCCTCCTCAAAAACAAAGACCTCCCCACCCCTGGACCCCAGACCTAGAGCACCATGAGCCTAACCACCAAAATTCAATGGACTCACACCACCGCCAATCCTTCCATGGGATGTGATGGTTGTGAACTGTGGCCCAATCCTTCCAAGATAAAGTCCGAACTCATCGCCCTTGCTTTGTCTCTCTCCAAACAAGGGAAGGAGCCAATCACGACTGCCGTTCGCACGGCAATCAATTCCTATCAATACTCGACCCAGATCTATCACGACCGAGTCGAGCTCGCCCTCAAGTTAGAAAGACTGATTGCTGACGTCGCCGCCCACTACTGGCTCGACAAAATCGAGCAAATCCTCACCTGTTATGCCGCCATTCTGCATGCCTATCGGGGAGGGAAACCTTCCGATTGGTCAATTCCTTCCGTGAAAGGATACGCCGCCATCTTCGAGCGCCCCGAGATGTTCCCGGGGCGGATCGCGAAGGCTGCTAAGCTCCCCGACCTCTGGGGAAAGAAGACTAAAGGCTCACCTTGGCTCGACAACCTACCACGCTTGATCTTCGTCTCCGATATGGGTGACGCCCTTTCCAAGTCCATTGGATTCGACTACCTGAAAACCGAAGTCATCGACAGCGTCACCAGCCCTCAAGGCCAGCGTCACATCTGGCAATGGTTGACCAAGCGTCCCAAGCGAATGGCCGAATTTGCTCAGTGGCTTGAGTCCCAAGGTCAGACCTGGCCCGACAATCTTGTGGCCATGACCACGATCACCAGCCAAGCCACCTCCAGTCGAATCGCCGACCTCAGAAAGGTTCCTGCCAAAGTTCGTGGCCTCAGCATCGAGCCCCTGCGGGAAGACGTCACTCTCGATCTGCAAGGAATCGACTGGGCCATCGTGGGTGGCGAAAGCGGCAAGCTCGCGCGACCATTTGATCTCGATTGGGCCCGCTCGATTCAATCACAATGCCAGCAGAGCGAGACCGCCTTCTTCATGAAGCAGCTCGGGGCGAATATTCTAGACAACGGCTTCCCCCTAAAAGTCCGGGATCCACATGGTGGCAGGTGGGAAGAATGGCCCCTCGACCTCCAGAAACGAGAGTTCCCTTCGTCCTTTCACGACGGCTCTCTTGTGCGTTCGGAGCCCCACAAAAGGACAAACACCACTGAGGGCCCGCCCCTCGTCCCTTCCGCTTGAATTCTAGGCCCTCAACCGGTCCGCAGGCTCCCTTCCCATGAACAAGCTTCGAGGACTTCATCATTGCCGCCTTGCGGTGACTTAGTCAGCTTAGGGGGACACACTCTGTATGTCTGATAGCCCCACTAATCTCGCCTCCTACATCTGGTCCCTGGCCGATCTCCTTCGGGGAGACTTTAAGCAAGCGCAATATGGCCGTATCATCCTCCCCTTCACTCTCTTACGCCGCTTGGAATGCGTCCTAGAGGGCTCCAAGGAGAAGGTCCTCACTAAGGTCGAGGAGGTGGACAAGCTCTCGCTCACCGAGGAGGCGCGCGAAAAGATGCTGCTGCGGGCGGCGGAACTCTCGTTCTTCAATACCTCCAAGATGGACCTCTCCAAACTGGGAGAAACCGGACTCGCGGCCAACTTGGAGTCCTATGTGCAGGGCTTCTCCAAAGATGCGCGCGAAATCTTCGAGCACTTCAACTTCAGCGACTTCATCGGCCTCCTCTCCGATGCCAATCTGCTCTACAAGGTGGTGCAGCGAGTGCGGGCGGCAGACCTGAGCCCAGAGGCGGTTTCTAACTATGAGATGGGACTCATCTTCGAGGAGCTGATCCGCAAGTTCGCGGAGAGTGCCAACGACACTGCCGGAGAACACTTCACCCCGCGCGACATCGTGCGGCTCACCACCTCCTTGGTCTTCACCGAGGATGATGAGGCACTCACCAAGCCTGGCATCATTCGCACTATTTACGATCCCACCGCAGGCACCGGCGGCTTCCTCTCCTCGGGAATGGAGTATGTCCACGAGCTGAACCCGCAAGCAGTGATGCGGGCCTTTGGGCAGGAACTCAATCCCGAGTCCTATGCCATCTGCAAGGCCGACATGCTCATCAAGGGGCAAGACGTTTCTAACATTAAGCTCGGCAACACGCTGAGCAATGACCAGCTCTACGATAATCACTTCGATTACATGCTCTCCAACCCTCCCTTCGGCGTGGATTGGAAAAAGATCGAGGGCGATATCCGCAAGGAGCATAATGAGAAAGGATTCGAGGGTCGCTTTGGTCCCGGTCTCCCCCGGGTCTCGGATGGCTCACTGCTCTTTCTCCTTCATCTCCTCAGCAAGATGCGTGATGCCAAGGAAGGCGGAGCCCGCATTGGCATCATTCTCAATGGTTCTCCCCTCTTCACCGGAGGAGCTGGCTCCGGGGAGTCGGAGATCCGCCGCTATATTCTGGAAGCCGACCTGCTAGAGACCATCGTGGCCCTGCCCACCGACATGTTCTACAACACCGGGATCGCGACCTACATCTGGATTCTCTCCAACAAGAAGGCCGCCGCCCAAAAGGGAAAAGTCCTCCTCGTCAATGGAGTGGACCTCTATGGGAAAATGCAAAAGTCTCTCGGCTCCAAGCGCAAGATCATGGACGAGAAGGACAGCGCCACCATCACACAAGCCTTTGGCGAGTTCACCGAGATTGTCCCCTACCCACTCGACAAGCCGGAGGAGATAAAGAGCAATCGAGGCCGCCAGTCTGCCAACGCCAAGAAAGCAGCCCCCCGCACCTTCTCCGCCAAAGTCTTCCAGACCCATCAGTTTGGCTACCGCCGCCTCACTATCGAACGGCCCTTGCGCGAGTCCTATCAATTCAGCGACGAACGGCTCAAGCCCCTCCGCTTCCATCCTCAAAAGCTTGGTCCCGCCATGGAGTGGATTTACGACACCTACGGCGAGACTTGGAGCGATGCCGAAGAATGCCCGCACTACGGCCAACTTAGTGAACACGAAGCTGAAATCCGGGCATCCCTCAAAGCGGACTTCCCCGAACTGAAGGAAGCGCAAATCAAAGACCTTCTCGCACCCAAACTCTGGCTCGCACAAAAGGAGATCCTGCTCAAGGCGCGCCAACTCCAAGACCAGATCGGCACCGAGCAACACGACGACATGAACGGCTTCGAGGCCACCCTCAAGTCTGCTTGCCAAGCCGCCGAGCTCAAGCTGGAGCCCCCCGAGAAAAAGCAACTCACCGCTGCCGTCTCGTGGAAAAACCCCGAGGCCGAAAAGGTCATCAAGAAGGTGCACAAGAAAGGCTGCGCCAACGATCTTTACGGACTCTTCGAGGTCGCAGGCCAAATCATCGAATACAAACCCGATGGCGACCTGCGCGACAACGAGAACGTCCCCCTCGACCCCAGCGAGCCCGTCAACGCCCTCAATGAGGCCTACGTGCAAAAGGAAGTTCTCCCCCACGTGCCCGATGCGTGGATCGACGCCAGCAAGACCGACGCCCTCGATGGAGAGATTGGCATCGTCGGCTACGAAATCCCCTTCAACCGTCACTTTTACCAATACCAACCACCCCGCGACCTCGAAGAAATCGACGCCGACCTCGACGCCGTCAGCAACGACATCATGAAGCTCTTGCAGGAGGTCCATTCATGAAAACCGGAAGGTATCAAGCCTATCCAGAGTATCAGGATTCGGGGATTGAGTGGTTGGGGGAGCTTCCTAATCACTGGATTACATCAACGATCAAGCGCCTATGCCTGCTTCACAACGGCTCTACACCCAAATCTGATACTACTCGGTTTTGGGATGGTGACATACCATGGGTAACACCTGCTGATTTGGGCAAGGACTCCACTCCCTACATCACAAGAGGAGCGCGAAGCATTACTAAACAAGGTTATGAATCCTGTGGGACATCTCTGGTTCCACAAAGTTCTCTAATTCTCTCATCAAGAGCCCCAATCGGAACCCTCGGAATCGCTTCAACCAACCTTTGCACAAACCAAGGCTGTAAGTCGCTAGTTGTTGAAAAGAACACAGACTTTAAGTTTCTATTCTACTTCCTGCTGGTGAGTTCCGAAAAATTGAACGTTCTCGGTCGAGGTAGCACTTTTCTTGAAATCTCTAATGAAGAGCTTGGAAATTTCGACTCACCCAAGCCACCCCTCCCCGAACAAATACAAATCGCCAAATTCCTCGACCACGAGACGGGGAAGATCGACCTTTTGATCGAGAAGCAGCAAGAGCTGATTGCCCTGCTCAAAGAAAAACGCCAAGCCGTCATCAGCCACGCCGTCACCAAAGGCCTCAATCCCCAGGCCCCCCTCAAAGACTCCGGCATCGAATGGCTCGGCCAAGTCCCTGAACATTGGTCGGTAAAACGCATAAAGAACCTTTGCTCAATCATTTCAAAGGGAACTACTCCGTCGACGGTCGGCGCTGAGTTCATTGACTCAGGAGTCAGATTCTTAAAAGCTGAAAACATCACCACAACTGGTGTCTCTAATACTCCCGAATTTTTCATTTCTCAGAATTCTCATAAGATCCTTTCTCGCGGAAATCTCGAGGAAAACGATGTTCTTGTAGTAATAGCAGGAGCCACCACTGGAAAATCGGCAGTTCTGCAAAGAGAGTTACTACCTTCCAACACAAATCAGGCAGTCTGCTATCTACGACTCTTTAAAAAACACTTCTCTCATTGGATGGATTTATGGCTCGGAACAGATGTGGCTCTTAACTCAATCAGCCTAAATTCTGTCCAAGCTGCGCAGCCAAATCTTTCTATGGAAGACTTAGGCAATATTCCCATCGCAATTCCTAGCAATGACGAGCTGCCCGAAATCTTGGCTTACTTGAATGAATTCACCGAAAAGTTTGACGATTCAAACGCAAAAGCAGAAACCCAAATCGCCCTCCTTCAAGAACGCCGGACCGCCCTCATCTCCGCCGCCGTCACCGGCAAGATCGACGTCCGTAACATCTAAACCAGCTCCAATAATATGCACATTGAAAAACTTCGATTGAATAACGTGAGACAGTTCGCGGAAGCTAAATACAGTTTTAATAAAGGCTTCAATCTTTTGGTCGGCGAAAACGGATTTGGAAAAACTACCGTGCTTCGCTCAATCTTCATGTGCTTGGGTTCACCGAGGAAAATCTCTTTAAAAAGACATGCGTTGAACAACTTAGACATACGACTTGGAGAAGACAGCCTTCAAATTTTAACTTCTCTGGTCGGCGATAATCATCAAAAACGAGACTTTCAATACCAGCGTCGATTCGGTGATCGACTTTATCGTGGAGGAGACAAATCTGATATAAAGATCCTCTTCTATGGGTCGAATGAAGCTCTTGTAAACAACTTGAGAGGAAGACCCCCATGGACGCCAAAAAATAAAAGCTCGACCCGTAACATTGATTTTCAGGAAAGAATTTACCAACTAGAGCACGAATCCAAGCAACGCCCACAACGCGTTAGTCAGCCTGCCAACCCTACTAGCGAGAGTTCAGTCCGTGGCCTTGAAATTCGAGCTTTTCTAGAAGATGCTCTCTCTAGAATTTCTGATCGAATTACTAAATTTCATTGGCGGTTTGAAGCTTACTCTTGCTCGCTCAACAGAGTAGATGAAAAACATCTTGGAGACAAAGAAGAGGCTCATTTTGTCAAAGACATGCCGGAACTCTTGATGAGAATCTTCCAGCTCAATCCCGATGTTTTCAACGGCATTGAAGAAAGGAGTATCACTATAAATGCCGATGGTTTTATAAAGGGCAATGAAAAACTAGGCATCGTATCAACACCCTTTAGACAACTTGCCCAAGTCGCACTTGAGGTTACAGATCTAAGGGAACCGTCGTTCATCGATTCATATGTGGCGGAAGTCAAACTCGTGCCAAGGATTGTCATCGACACACCCGATGGCAGCTTGCCGATTGGTCAACTCTCGGATGGGGAACAGCGGTTGCTCTCCCTGTTCATTGACATCGCGTGGAACCTGTCTCTTGATCCATCCTCCCCAATCACAGAATCATCAGCAATCATTCTTATCGACGAGATCGACGTTCACCTTCACCCGAGATGGCAACGAATGATCGTCCCCTATCTGGAAGAGCTTTTTCCATCCTGCCAGTTCATCGCCACGACCCATTCCCCCTTCGTCATTCAAAGCGTCCCAGTCGA
Source organism: Roseibacillus sp. (assembly GCA_051251855.1). Taxonomy (GTDB): domain Bacteria; phylum Verrucomicrobiota; class Verrucomicrobiia; order Verrucomicrobiales; family Akkermansiaceae; genus Roseibacillus. The sequence continues at coordinate 67,987 of JBPOGI010000002.1, read as the reverse complement.
AAAAATTATGAAGGTAACCAAGGCTGGACCTCATTCCTTCGAAGCCGAAAGCAGAAGTATCGAAGACATTGTCGAAGACATTCAAGGAATCGATTTACCACAGCGAGGAAGACGGGCTGAAGAACTAAGTAAAGCCGCAACAAGATATTTTTCCCTACTGCGTGAAGAACCCCAAAACCACGAAAGCATCAAGGAGGCCAAATTGGCGTATCGAGAAGCGTCCGAGCCCTTCACTTCGCACCCTGCTCTCCATGCATTGCTCAAGTCCGAAGAGCTACAACACGAAGACCAATGAGACCGGTAGAAAGAGGCAGCGCTCCCAGAGAATACAGTCACTACGGTGACGCCATTGGAGATCTCGAAGAACGCCTAGGATGTTATTGCTCCTATTGCGAGCGTCATTTCCCAAGCGAGCTTGCTGTCGAACACGTCTCTCCGAAAAGCCTAGACGAGGAGAGAGAAAAAGATTGGACCAACTTCCTCTTGGCTTGCAAGAGTTGTAATTCTGTAAAGAAAGCAAAACCCACAAACGACAACGACTTTGTCTGGCCGGACAAAGACAATACTCTTAGAGCCATCGGCTATCAACCAGGCGGTCTTATTGGAACCGCAGATGGCCTATCCTCCGAGCTTAAAGACAAAGCCGTAGAACTCATCGATCTCGTAGGTTTAGATCGGCATCCGGGACAACCACCCGAAAAACAACCTGCCGAGCGAGACGCGCGATTCGCAAACCGAGAATTAGTGTGGGAACTTGCCATCAGAAAATTTGCCGCGCTTACAAGAAACGACACTGATGAAATGCGAGAAACCATCACGGATGTAGCAAAGGGCTACGGTTTTTTTGGCGTTTGGATGTCAGTATTCAAAGAAGACTCCGATATGCGGCGACGATTTTTCGAAGCGTTTGTAGGCACAGCGGCAAATTGCTTTGATGGAAATTGGGATGACCTCCCTCGACCGGGAGGGCATTTGTAACAGCTCTTGCTCTTAAACTTCGTCTTAAAACGATAGGCTCTACGACCTCAGCCAATCCCATCATGACCACCGCCGACTTTAATCAACTTTCATCACTCTCTGACTTGGTGCAGGAGTGGCGAGTTCGCAATGAGGAGCGCGCTCGCGCGACTCATTCTAATTTTAACGTCTTCACCACTGTCCTAAAGGCGAATGACGAAGTGAGGCTCCACACCCGCTTCATACATAATCTTCTCAACCCGTTGGGGACTCACGATTGCGGAGAACTCTTTCTCAGCCTCTTCTTCGATTCTCTTAAAGAAGCACCCAAAGACTTTCAGAGTGATTCTTTTGAGGTCCGCAAAGAAGCTATCACAGCACAAGGCCAGATTGATCTCCTCCTCGAATCGTCCGAAATGGGCATTGCGATTGAAAATAAGATCGATGCAGTCGAACAACCGAGACAACTCGCCCGCTACGCGAAATACCTTGAGGACAACTATCCAGAAAACAATCTCCTCATTTATCTCACTTTGGACGGAAAAGAATCTTACACCCACGAGGGAGCTGATTATCTTCGTATTTCCTATCGAGACCATATCCTCCCTTGGCTCGATAGCTGTCTATCCGCAACCTTCTCAATCATCCCTGTAAACCAAGTCCTCCTCCAATACCGCCACTTGGTCCGGACCCTTACCGGTCGAACACTCGAACACCAAGCTATGAAAGACATCGCCGATCACCTCGTCGCCAATCCCAACCTCATTCGTATGCGAGCGGACTTCAACGCTGGCGTTGAGGAAGTCAAAGCAAGAGCCCTCGATCTCCTTGCTGAAAGTTTAATTGCAGAACTTCCACCTGACTATCCGGGCAAACTACGCGCCAACTTTATTGACAATCGGTTCGGAAAAGATCCTTTGGGATCAATTAGACTATCGCCAGCCTCAGGTCCTTTTGCCGCCACTCGCTATCAAATTGTAATTCTTCATTTTGCCAAGAGAAGCGCTCTGGTCATCGGGATAGAGTCCAAATGGAACATTGGCGAATCAACCAAAAAAGAGGCTTCTACTCTGGCTGTACTTGATGAGCTCCTATGCGTTGAGAGTGAAGAAAACGAAGTCCACAAGGCCGATCCGCTAGCTCCTTGGCACGGCGAAATGTGGCCCGTAGGCTACCACAACTTAGAACATCCTTGGGTCATGACCGACAACGTCATCGCTGATTTTTTTGATTTAAAGAAAAGAACTGAATTTGCCAAAGAACTAATCTCGCGGGCGATGATTTACGTCAAACTTCTTGAGCAGCTTCATGAGCAAGCCGAAACAAATCCCGTTCTCTAACCATGTGTGATTTGTGGACCTTCCTTCCTGAGTTTGGCTTCGAGCCGGTGACTGAGCAGGACGAATACGATCTCTCTGAACTGAGCTATGACTTTGGGAACCTCTCCTTGGGAGCCCTTCGAGTACAAGGTCGAAACTTTCAGCCTTCTGTTCTCTTTACGGGAATCCTGCAAACCTCCCGTACGCTCGCCGAGATTCGATTTGAAGTGCCCGACGAGGTATCCTCTCGGGAAGAGGGGGCGGCCTATTTGGCTTGGAATCTCCGCAAGCACCTCCCCACCATTCTAGCTGGACAGACAACTCCGCACTGGATTCAGCTCGGCAAAGAGAACGAGCACCTCCTCCCATGGAGGTCAGAAAAGAGCTCCTCTACAACGCCGGACCAGCAGAGGACTGCTGAGCGACTGACCGCGATCATTGCCTTTCTCCACCTGAACCCACATACAAAGGCCAAAGAGATGGCTTCTTTCTTTGAGGACGAGAAAAAGTCGATCAATCGGGAACTTTATGACTTACAAGCACGCGGTTTCGTCAAAATCGACGAAACCGACTATTCGTGGACACTTACCGACAAAGGTTCGTTGCATCTCCCAGAGCACAATTCATCATCCCAAAACGATAAAGAAGTCTCTCCTGAGCCCTCTCAGTCCACAAATTCCACTGACCTGATGCCCCCCACTGCTGAACAAAATCCTGGCCTCGCCCCAAACCTCTCCAAGATGTTCGGCTTTCTCGAAGAGTGGTACAAGATGGACCTGACTCCTCTCTGCGACATTCGAGCAGACTCTCGCATCCGTTGGTGCGACCTAACTAACGAGGCCATTGAGGGACTGCCGGGAATCTTGCTCGGAGACGAAAACCCAGACTCCTCATGCTGGCTGTCTATTGAGCGCCTGAAGCCCATCGAGCCGCCAGCCTTACCCGAAATCTTGGATGCTTGGACGATGGTGGTAGATGATCCTGACAGGACTCCGGAACTGGCAGCGGAAATCAGCGTCTTGGATGAGGAGGCCACCGCGTTACTCTGGGAAGAATTTGAGCAGCGGAAGAAGGAGATTGCCGAACTATCTGAAGATGATCCCGCCAAAGAATTGCCGCTCACTCCTCCAGAAAGCGTCTTTGTGGTGCACAAACTGGAGGACTACCTTGAGGTCCAACACGAGTGGGAGAGTTACTTTCCCGATTGGGAACGTTGGTCGGTAGAGGAAGCGAAAAGGCGCAAGACCATTAAGCTCTACCAAGACCTCTTTTCCTATCGTCAGCAGCTCCAAACCGGAACGGCAGCCAATCCACAGGAAATGGTGTGGGGGGTGGGCATGACTTATCGCTCTGGTCCCGAGCGGCTGCGCTTTCCTCTCCTTGCTATTCCGGTCGAATTTGTTGGCAGCGCTGATAGCCTCACTCTGAAGATTACAGGCCTCGACCGAACTCCTCTCTGCAACATCCACGCCTTTCTGGAAGAATTCCCTGAGGGAGCGGCGGTGTTCGAAAAGAATATCCGCGCCCAACTCGCACCAGAGTCAGAGCAAGGAAACCTGACCCCATTCGACACTGACCGGCTCCGTAAAATTCTGACGGTCGATGCTGGCCAGATCGACAGCAGCACCACGTTCTCCGAGACCAGGCCGGACAAAGCCGAGGCTGTCACCTTCACCCTCGACTGGGCGGTCATGATCCAGACCCGCTCAGCCAACTACATGCTGCAAGATGTGCAGAAGCTGAAGGCCATCGCGGAAAATGACGGGGTCCTCACCAGCGCCTTGGACGATATCGCGATCAGACGAGAGGTGCCCTATCCGGAATCGCAGGACTCCTTCCGGGGATTCTCTCACGTGGAGTCTGATTCCGGCCTCCAGGGCACACTCCGTTCTCTCTATTTTCCCAAGGCCTATAATCAGGAGCAAGTCGAGGTCATCCGAAAGTTAGAAAGCAGTGAAGGAGTGGTCCTACAAGGGCCTCCCGGAACCGGAAAGACCCACACCATTGCGAACGTCATCAGTCACTACCTCGCCACCGGAAAACGAGTCCTTGTCACCTCCCAGAAAACACCGGCACTCAAGGTCCTCAAATCGCAGCTCCCAGACGGCATTCAGATGCTCACAGGGCTGCTTCTAGACAGTGACCGCGAAGGGCAAGAGGAGCTGGAGTCCAGCGTCAACCGGATCACGACCGATATCCTGCAGCTGAACTCCACCACTCTGGAAAAAGAGGTCGAGTCATTGGCGGCGGTTATCGAGCGGAGCCACAAGGAGCTTCTTCTCAACGAAAAGCAAACCGACATCCTCGCGAGTCGCTACCGCACCCCTCCCCCAGAACACATTGGATGTGATTCACCACGCCAACTTGCTGAAGAGGACGCCGAGAGTGCGGACCAACACACCTTCTTCCAAGATGAACTCGATCCCGAACACGGTTGGGAAGACACCACTATCGATGGCGCGTTCTTTGAGCAACTACGTGCCGCCCGCAAGTCGGCAGGAGAGCATGTGTCTGTGGACTCCGATGCCATTCTCGATCCGAGCGAACTCCCCACAGTGGAAGAGTGTGCCAATCTGCATAAGAACCTTTGCTCCTACTCAGTCTCTCGAAAAGAGTTAGATGCACTCACCCAATACCCCGCCAAACAATATCTCCAGGCTGACCAACGGCCGAGTGCTTCCAATACACGCACAGAGCTTGAGAAGCAAAGAGATGCTCTCGCCTTCACCTTCAAAGGAGGTTGGCAGCATCTGGTCTCCTGTTGCTACCACAATGCAGCCGCTCTTCCTGAGAATCTAGAGGGAGTGGATCACGTCTTCCGTGAATCTATTGATCGCTGTATCAAGGCTTGCCGGGAGAACGACTTGGAAGCCAGGAGCTACGCCCTAAAGCCAGTAGCTCTTCCTAGCGAGAGCGTTGACCTAGAGGAACTCCTGCCTCCCATCACCAAAGCCGCTGAAGGCGAGAAACCATTCGGCCTTGTCGGTAGACTTTCATCCCGGGGGCTCAGCAAAGCAGTGCAAGCGATTACAGTCCGAGGAGACGCTCCAACGGGCGCAGAAGACTGGCAAGACGTGAAGCGTTGGATTGAATTACACATTGCTGGCAACCAGCTGGCGAAAGAGTGGAACTTGTTGGCAGATAGTCTCTCGACACCCAAATTGCCAACGGACGCGGGAGTCTCGGTCTACTCAAACTTCCGCCCTATCGTGAAGCAGGTTGAGGGAATTTGGGCCTTCAGCAAGCAAGAGCTTCGCGAACACTTGGCGAATGTTGGCGAATTGATAGATCTGGATCAGCCAACAGATTCGTTGTTGAGCCTAAGCCTTAAAAAACCGAGCTTCTTGGACTCCATCATCGCGTCTCTTGGACTCGTGATTGGCGAGTTCGATGGTCGCGCGGCTTCTACTGAAAGACAAAAGCTCCTCGACCTCCTTGATGGCAACCCCAACTATCTCGCCCAGTTTGACTTTCTAAAATCTAAGCTTGGCTCTTCCGAACAAGAGCTGGGCGATCTTGGTGAGGAATGGCGAAGCCTCTTGAATCAATGCAGTCTCCTGCACTCAAAAATCCCATCTCTTCAGGAAATTGGCACCCTAGCCCTTCGCCTCAAGGAAGCTGGGGCACGTAAGCTCGCCGTCGCTGTGACTTCGCACGTCTATGATGAGGAAACAGAGGATGAGTCCGTCCTTCCACCTCGCATCTCCGAAACTTGGCATTGGGCCATGCGCAAGGCTTACCTGAAGAACATCGATGCCAAGTCGGAGCTGCTCAAATTAAATACCGCACGGCTCTCCAAAGAAAAGAAACTGGCGAACGATTATGAGGACCTAGCAGTGAAACGCACTTGGCTTAAACTGAAGGAAACCTTTGCGGCCAAACCCAATCTGGTCACCGCGCTCAACCAGTTCGTCACTCATATCAAGAGGATTGGAAAAGGAACCGGTAAGCTGGCCCCCTTTCATCGAGCTGAAGCACAGAAAGCCTTGGCGCAGGCTAACGAAGCAATCCGCTGCTGGATCATGCCGCAATGGCGAGTCAGCGAGAGTCTTCCCGCTGGCTTTGGCTTGTTTGACCTCGTCATTATCGATGAGGCCTCGCAAAGTGACCTAAAGGCGCTTCCTGCCATTGCCAGAGGTAAAAAAGTATTAGTGGTGGGAGACGACAAACAGGTTAGCCCACTCCAAGTGGGCACTAGAACCGACGCCGTCATGGCCCTCTACCAACGATTCCTAAAGGACCTCCCCTACGGTTCCTCGATGACGATCAGAGACTCCATCTACGATCTGGCTTCGATTGCCTACGGAGCCGCTAGCATTCGCCTCCGTGAGCACTTTCGCTGTGCTGAGCCTATCATTAACTTTTCGAGCAAACACTTCTACGACGGCGAGATCAAATGCCTACGCGTTCCTAAGGCCACCGAGCGGATGTCTCCCGTTTTGATTGATGTCTACCTTGAAGGCGGAATTCGTCCCGAGGGCAGCAAGACAAACGAAGCCGAAGCAGATTACATCTTGGACGAAATCATCACGCTCACTGAGGATGAAGATTTCGGAGACCGTTCTATCGGCATTGTCACCCTGCTGGGAAACGAGCAGTCGCGGTTCATTTGGGATAAGATTCAAGCTGAGATTTCTGAAGAAATAATCCTGCGCCACAGTATCCGATGTGGCGACTCTTCCACCTTCCAAGGTAGCGAATTCGATGTCGTCTTTCTCTCGATGGTAAACCACGTCAGCAAGATCGCAGCTACTTCGGTCCCCCTGGCACAACGCTTCAACGTTGCCGCATCACGAGCTAAGGACAGGATGTATCTCTGCCGCAGTATTCCTCTCGAAGGTCTCAAATCGACGGACCTGAGGCATAAGCTCATTAGCCACTTTTCAGACCCGGGCCTGAAGCTTGCGGGCAAAGGCCGCGAAGATTGTGAGTCTCCATTTGAAGAGGAGATTTTCGACTTCCTCTCTACGGAGGGATACATGGTCTCCACGCAAATTGCCGCTGCAGGATTCAGGATCGACCTTGTGGTGGAAGATGCGGGCGGGAGACGGCTCGCGATTGAATGCGATGGCTACATCGCCCACCCCGAGCACAAATGGTCCGAAGATATGAGTCGTCAACGGACCCTAGAACGAGCCGGGTGGTCCTTCCATCGCATCTGGGGCCCCTCCTACTACTCCGACAAGGATTCCTCCAGGAGCGAACTCCTGCAGGTGCTGAAAGAACATGGAATCGAGCAGCACCACGATGGACTAGCTAGTGCGCAAGGGATTGTCGAATTCCGCCACATCCCCGCTCCTGTTGAAGAAGAACTATTCCCCGACGATGAGGATGAAACAATGGTGGAAGTCGAGGTTGAGATTGAAGACAAGTCGCTTGCAGAAATCCTAGAGGAGGAGAAGGAGGACCAAGCCTCACAAGTAACGCTCACAACTTCGCCCGCTCCAACCTCCAACCAGTCGACAGATGATACGTTGCACCAAGGCTCATTCAACAACGTCGTCGATCAAGGAACTCTTTTCGAAACCAACCCTACCGAGAAAGAACCAGAAAAAGAGAATGAGAATCACAATCTGATTGAGGTCGGTGATACTGTTTCAGTCAAGTTTGACGATAGTGACGAATTCCTCACGTTTACAATCATAAGAGACTTAAGTTCCCAGGATGGCCGCCTTCTCAATTACAAAGATCCTATTGCCGAAGTCATACTGCTTTCTTCGGTTCACCCTGAACGCAAACTAGACTTCGAAGTCAACGGGAGAACATTCGCCGTTACAGCTCTTAAAAAAGGTCAGCCCCCAAAAGAAACATCCACTCATGAGTAATTCCGAACACAGAATTGAGGCCAATGATCGCACCATTTTTCAAGTGCTCGATAGTCGCAAATATAGCGTCGATTTCTTTCAGCGAGAATACAGCTGGGGAGAAAAGCATATGAAACAGCTGGTGGAGGATCTGAGCGCGGCTTTCCTCGCCAACTACAATGCTGGACACAGCCGTTCCGAGGTAGAGAATTACAATAGCTACTACCTGGGCCCCTACGTACTGAGTAGCAAGGATGGGATGTTGAGTATCATTGATGGGCAGCAGCGGCTCACTTCCCTCACCCTATTCATGATTTTCTTAAACCACCTTGGTGAAAAGTTCGGTTCGAACGAGAAGGTAGAGTCGATGATCTTCTCAGAGAAATTTGGTTCCAAATCATTCAACATTACCGTCGAAGAACGAATCACCTGCTTGGATGCTCTCTTCAAGAATGGCGACTATGAGCCAGTGGACGGAGACGATGAGTCTACTAAAAATATGGCAGCCCGCTACAAGGACATAGAAGGAGTCTTCCCAGAAGAGATCGGTGCCAAGGCCTACTCCTATTTTATCGATTGGCTCAAAGAACGAGTGGTCTTGGTTGAGATTGTAGCTCACTCCGATGACAACGCCTACACCATCTTTGAAACGATGAACGATAGGGGGCTCAATCTAACCCCCACGGAAATGCTTAAGGGCTATCTCCTGTCTCGACTCGAATCTAATAAACAACGAGAGACGACCAACAATCTGTGGAAGAAGGCAATGAAGGACCTCCACGAGTATAAAGATGATGAAGACCAGCGATTCATGCAAGCATGGCTCCGGGGACAATACGCCGAGACAATTCGAGGCAGTCACAAAGGGTCCATCAACGAAGACTTTGAGAAAATTGGAACCCGCTTCCATGGATGGTTCCGAGAGAACCTCAGCCTGATGAGCCTTACTTCTAACTCAGCGGAAGGCTTCTCAAACTTTCTACAACAAGATTTCAAGTTCTACCTTTTGGCCTACCTCCGCATGAAAAAAGCCGAATGGGAATTCATCAAACCTTTGGAAAACGTCTACTATGCTGGCTGCTGGGGAATCGCCGACTCGCTCGCTTATCAACTCCTTCTCGCTCCCCTGTGCTTGTCTGATTCACAGGAGATCATCGATGCCAAGATGAACACTGTCGCCAAATTCATCGAAACTTTCACTGTGCGACGGTCGATCAACTTTCGAAACTTCAGTGCCAGCTCGATTCGCTACACGATGTGTCTTCTCACGAAAGAAATCAGACGTAAATCACTCGACGATCTCCACTCAATCCTCGCCCTAAAACTCGATGAAATGGAAGAGACTTGGGATGGAATGAAGAGGTTTTCCAGGCATGGAACGAACAGTCGTTTCATTAAGTTTCTCCTCTCAAGAATTTCCGGTTATATCGACGAACAGTCGGGCCTCAGCTCCAACTTCGACGACTACCAATTCCCGGAAGGTAAGCCGATGGAGATCGAACACATTTGGGCCAACAAATACGAACACCATCAGGATGAATTCGAGCATCCCAGCGAATTTGAGGCCTTTCGAGAGAACATTGGTAATCTTGTTCTTCTCCCGCGAGGAACAAATCAGTCCTACGGCGACCTTCCCTACCATGAAAAACGCCCCCACTACATTCGCGAGAATCTTCTCGTTAAGTCTCTCTGCCCAGAGGCCTACGACCGAAATCCAAACTTCCTCAATATGATCAAGGAACTCGACCTTCCATTTGAACCTCACCAAGATCTTAAGAAGGTCGATATTGAGAAACGCCAGAATCTCTATCAAGCAATCTGCGAACGCATTTGGGCTTTCGAGCCCCAGCCCATCACAGAACCATAGAATGAGCGACAAAGCAAACGAACGCACCTTCCAAGACGATGTGGTTTCCCAATTCCAATCGCAAGGTTGGCTGCAGGGCTCCCCTTCCGGATACAATCGGGAATTGGGGCTCTATGAAGAAGACCTACTAGGCTTCGTGCAAGAGTCTCAGCCCAAGCAATGGGAGAAGTATTCTAAGCTCTATCCGAACAATGCGAATGAGAAGTTCCTCGAGCGTGTCGCCAAGCAGCTCGACAAGGCGGATCCCAATGCCGCCGACCAGACCTTACGAACCTTTGGCACCTTGGGCGCTCTGCGGCACGAGATTAGAGAACGAGGCACTCGCTTCAGTCTTTGCCAATTTAAGCCGGAGCACGATCTGAACCCCGAGACAATGGCTCGGTATAAGCAGAACCGGCTCCGGGTGGTGCAAGAACTGGTCTACAGCCCGTGGACAAAAGAAGACCACACAATCGAGGAGAAAAACCTTCTGGGCGAAGCGTCGGCCACTTATGGAGGCGAGAAGCTTGCGGCTAGGGCCAAAGCTTGGCGCATCGACCTGGTGCTTTTTGTCAATGGTATTCCGGTGGTGACAATGGAACTCAAGTCCGAGTTCAAGCAAGCCTGTGAGAGAGCCATCAAGCAATATAAGAAGACGCGTCTCCCGATTGACCCCGCGACTAAGAAACCAGAACCGCTGCTCACCTTCAAACGAGGAGCCTTGGTCCATTTTGCGGTGAGTCAATACGAAGCCCACATGTGCACGAAGTTGGCAGGAAGCGATAGCTACTTTCTCCCTTTCAACAAAGGCACCGAAGATGGTGGGGCAGGCAATGACACCCCCGACGACGTCAACCAATACGCTACTGACTATCTCTGGAACGAGGTGCTGGCACCGGACAACCTACTTAAAATTCTCGCGCGCTTCATCCACTTACAAATTGAGGAAAAGGAGGACTGGGACGGGCGAAAGTATCGCAAGGAGACGATGATCTTTCCCCGCTATCACCAATGGGACGTGGTCAATCAGCTCATTGACACTGCACGAACAGAAGGTCCGGGGCACAAGTATCTTGTCCAGCACAGCGCGGGTTCAGGTAAATCGAACTCGATTGCTTGGACTGCCCATCAGTTGTCGTCTATCTACCGGGACAATGGTGAGAAGCAGTTTCAATCCGTCATTGTGGTAACCGACCGCACCGTTCTCGACGATCAGCTTCAAGACACTATCTACCAATTTGAGCACCTCGACGGCATGGTGGGCTGCATCAACAAGGAAATAGGAGAGGGCTCTAAATCAGAGAAGCTGGCGAAGGCTCTCGAAGTGGCGCAGCCGATCATCATTGTCACCATCCAGACGTTTCCATTCGTGCTAAAAGCGATTGAGAACAGCGTAAGCCTGAAAGAGAGAAGCTACGCAATTATCGCAGACGAAGCGCATTCCTCGCAGAGTGGCTCCACGGCCCGACAACTAAAAGAAGTGCTCATGGTGGAGGAACGGGATGACGACGACGTTCTCACTTCCGAAGAAGTGGTCCAGGCCATGGTCGCATCACGAAGGGAAAACTCGAACCTGAGTTTCTTTGCCTTCACCGCTACCCCCAAACCCAAAACGCTCGAACTCTTTGGCCGTCTTCAGAATCCTGCAGAAGCTCCCTCGAAAACGAACAAGCCCCAAGCCTTCCACGTTTACAGCATGCGGCAGGCGATTGAGGAAAAGTTTATCCTCGATGTCCTCAAAAATTACACCAACTACAAAGTCGCCTACAATCTCGCCCTAAAAGTCCAAGCGGCAGACACCGAAGTGGAAAGCAAGAAGGCCAAAGTAAAACTGAATCAATGGGTCCGGCTTCATGACTACAACATTGCCCAGAAGGTGCAGGTCATCGTCGAGCACTTCCGCGATAATGTGATGGGACTTCTGGGAGGTCAGGCTAAAGCCATGGTGGTGACTAGCTCTCGCAAGGAAGCGGTGCGTTTCAAGCTAGGCTTCGACAAATACATCTCTGAGCAAGGCTATGAAAAACTCTACGGAATGGTGGCCTTCTCGGGAGAAGTGGAATTCACCGAAAAGGATCCGAATTCGAGTGGAATGCTGGGAGAGAAATTTACCGAGATCAACATGAACCCCAACCTGAAGGGCAGGGACATGAGGAAGGCCTTCGACACCGAGGATTATCAAGTGATGATCGTTGCTAACAAGTTTCAGACTGGCTTCGACCAGCCCAAGCTCTGCGCAATGTATGTTGATAAGAAGCTCGCGGGCGTAGAATGCGTGCAAACCTTGTCGCGTCTCAACCGGACCTATCCTGGAAAGGCTGAGTCAGGCACCTTCGTCTTGGACTTCTTCAATGAGCCCGAGGAAATTCTGGGCTCCTTTCTCCCCTACTACAAGACGGCGGAACTCAACGATGTCTCCGACCCTGATATGGTGTTTGACCTCTTCGAGAAGCTCCGTGGTGTCGGCATCTTTCTGTGGACAGAGGTCGAGCAATTCGCAGAGGCCTTCTTTTCCAAGAGTAAAAGCGCAGCCGCTCTGGCAAATATTTGCAAGCCAGCCGTTGAACGATGGCAAGTGCGCTATACGGAAGCTCTCTCGCTCTACAAGAGCGGCAAGGACGAGTTTGAACGGGCCAAGAAGACAAGAGACACCGTTCTGATCACGAACGCTGAGAATCGCTTCAAAGACGCAAAGAAGGCCAAAGACACCTTGGACGTCTTCAAGAAGGACTTGGGAACCTTTACTCGCTTCTACGAGTTCATGTCCCAGATCGTAGACTACGATGACACCGCCTTGGAAAAGCTCAGCCTCTACGCCCGTAATCTCCGCCCAATGCTCAAGGAAACCTTCGAGGAGGAAGAAGGGCCAGACCTGAGCAATGTGGAACTGAGCCACTACCGACTCAGCAAGCTCCGGCAACAAGATCTCCGCTTGGAGAGCCAAGATGAAAACCCAGGCCTTCAGGGAGGCGACGCCGCTGGTTCATCTCGTCCCAAGGATAAAAAGGAAGAGCTGCTCTCCCAGCTGATTGACCGGCTCAACGAGGTGTTCAATACCGATAAACTCAGTGACCAAGACCTTGTGAATTACGCCCACACCGTCTGCGACAAGATCCGAGAGAACGAACTGGTAATGAAGCAGATTGATAACAACACCAGCGAGCAAGCAATGCTCGGGGATTTCCCGCAGGCTATGGACGACGCAATCATGGACAGCAGTGCCGCCCACCAAAACCAGATGTTTCAACTCTTGGGAGATGCCAAGAAGGCAAAGAGCTTTAGCAAGTTGATCTTTGAGATGCTGAAGCTGGCGAGCTAGTTAGCGCCTTCAAGCGGATTTTGGCTTTGTTCTTTCGTTTCTAAGAAAATTCTTAAAGGCATTAGCTGGAGGCATTTCGAGGATCGCTAAAAGGTCATCCCGTTCTTGTTCCTTTAGAAATTTCTTCGCAGTCGTCGGCCCGAATCTATTCAGGCTCCCTGTGACCTTAATCCGTAGTGCAAGAATCTCGGCGAATTTTTGCTCTCGCGCCCTAACCTCTGGTTTCTTCTCACCCTGGATCTTGAGCTTAGAATATTGGGAGAAAAGTACCTTGGATTTGTCTTTAGACAAGACCCGTTCAAACTGTCTCCCTGCAACAAAACACCTCAGGAGTAGCGCCTGAATTTCTGCCCGAAGTTCAGTACCAGCCGATCCATTCACGAACAGATCGACCCACGGCTTTCTGGGGTCCGAGGCGGCTAGTTTGCTGAGATCATTTTTAAAGGTGTCCACGCGCTCACGGGGAGATTTTTTGGCATCTTTTCCGTGTTCATCTTCAAGAGAGCCATAGCTGTCTGAGTAAAAGGAATCGCCATCAAACAACCCCAGCTCTTTGAGCTTCTGGTTCAGCCCTTTAATTTCTGATGTCGTGGCAAACAGCTGCGATTGCTCCTGCACAACATCCAATCCCTTCACCCTAAAATCCGGGGCCAGAGAGTTGCCGAGGTAACGAGCTAAAAAATCCACAGGATGCCCTCTGAACGAAGAGTAGACCAAGAGAGACTCACGCCAAGAGTCTTCGGCATCACGATAGGCATCATCATCCCATGTTAATTTTTCCACCACCGGAACGAGCTCACCCTCAAGATAACTTTCCGGTAACTTTTTCCAACGCTTCTTCCAAAATGCTTCCGGTGGAGGAACCGGGAATGGCAGAATTTTTTCACCATCGTGGTAGGACGGAACTTTCCATTTTTCACGGCTCGTGCCCACAGTCTCCACCAGAGACTTACAGGGACCGAATACTAGAAAGCCATCAGCGTCAAATTTCGCCCAAGTTTCACCGATTTTGTCCCAACCCGCTAATTCAAGTTCCTTGTGCCCACTTTCGAAGGAGTGAACCAATCTTCGATCTCTGATATCGGGACCAGCCCATCCATATAAACTTAAAAATGGTCTTTTAAGTTTATCAATGAGCTCTTGCTTCTTCTCGGGAGGCAAAGCTCTCTGCAGCGTGATCGATGACTTGATCTCTTCCCTAGCCATTTTCGCTTTCACCTTTTTCTCTTCTCGCTCCTTCTTGACTGCCTTCTTGCGACGCGACTTCTTAGCTCCTTTTTGTCTATTCGTCTTAGAGGTCGCCTTCTTTGTGGCCTTCTTTGCTTTCTTCCTATTTTCTGCAGCATCAGCTCTTTCCTTGGCCTGCTGCCTCTCCGAGTCTTCGTGAAGCTTTTTCAGTGTCTCTGGGGAAGGAGCTTTGGGAGAGTTCACGTTCAAAAAAGACAACCTTCCTGAACAAAGAACAAGAGCAGAAATCGGCGGTGGCGAACAAACCCGAACAGCTCCAGTTCACCACGGACGCAGTGTCACTTTTAGTGTCACTTCCGAACCACCTTGAAACAAAAACGCTGCAATCAACTTGATTACAGCGAGTTATAAATATGGCGGACCAGCAGGGATTCGAACCCTGGATACCCTTTTGGAGTATACTCACTTAGCAGGCGAGCGCTTTCGACCACTCAGCCACTGGTCCAGTTATTGAGGGGACGGGGAGAAAATCAGATTTTGGGGGGAGCGTCAATCTTCTCTCGCGATCTTCTTTGATTTTGCCTGTTCTCCCCCATTCACGATGGTTTTGAGCCGCTCCACTCCCCCTCTTCCCCGTCTACCAGCGGTAGGTGAGCCCCACGTGGGCGCGTGGGTCGCTATCTTGCTCTCCTTCAGTCAAAGGAACTCCGAGGTCAGCTCGCAAAGTGGCACCACCCCACTGGGCGCGAGCTCCAAGACCTAGGCTAAAGAGCTGCTCCGCATCCTCCCCTTCCCGCCAAGTAAATCCATGATCCACGAAGAACAGGCCTTGGACGCTGAACTCTTTTTCCCAGAACTGGCTTCTCCATGCTGGGCTCCGTGCTTCCACACTGCCCCACCAACCGCTATCCGCCAGAAATTCCCTCTCACGATACCCGCGCACGGTGCGCATCCCTCCCATTCCTAGTTGCTCGCTGGGGAGAAGAGCACCGCTGGCGACTTGGGCTTCCGCTCGCACAAGAAGAGTCCAATCCTTCCAGCCTCGCGACCATTGCCCATTGCCTCGCAGATAGAGGTAGGAGGCATCGGCGCCCGCGCGATAGGATGCGAACTCGCCGTCAGTATTTCGCCCCGAAAACCCTCCTGGACTGGCCACTAGAGAAACCCGCAAATCAGTATTCCACCCGCTCTCAGTCTTGGCTGCTTTTTGCAACTGGGCATTCAACCGAAACTGAACCACTTCCACCGGAGAGTCGGACGAGAGGTCCACTTGGTCACTAAAAGTTAGGAAGGTGTCGGAACGCTTGAACTCGAGGCCTCCACTGAACTCTCCTTGCCAATCCCCACGAATCACTTGTCGCCCATAGCTCAAGGCCACCTGAAAGCTGCTCCCCTCGATATCCGCACTCCCCAGATTTGTCATCGCTTCGCTGGAGACTTCGGCCCAACTCGATGTGAGACGTAGAAATTCATGTCGATGGTGAATGGGCGCTTCCCAAGAAAGACCATGCGCTTGGAATTGATCTAAGTCCGATCCGAGCGTCGCTTGATAAGCCACAATGTGATCGAACCCAAAGGCATTTCCCCAAATCCCCCCGAGTAAAAAACGACTCTCCCCCGTGACTTCGGTGCCGGTATTTTCGTAACCCACGTAACCCCGCCAAGGCCTCTTTTCGTCCAGGGCAAAAACCAAGTCAGCCTCCCCCTCCCCGCTGCCTGCAGCGACAAAGAGCTCAGCCTTACGAAACGGATTGCGGCTCAGCCATGAAGTGGTCGCGGTAAGATCCGAAGAACGTAGCAAGCGCCCGTTCTTTGCCCACAGCGCCGGCGCCAATCGCCCCGAGTCAAAATAACGAGGCTCACGTAACTGCACCTGCCCCACCTTGCCCTCAATCACCCGCACGGTGAGAGTCTGCTGGTCATTCTCGTCTTGAGGCGGAACCCATACCTCAACCACCGGGCGATCATTCTCCTCATAGTGGCTCACGACTAACTCGGTAAGCGTCAGGAGTGCTTGCTCGGTGAGGGGTCGATTAAGAAAAAACTGCAAACGCATGCGAAGCTCTTCTTGCCTCGCCACCGTCAATCCTGAAAAAATCACTCCCTCCTGAGTCAAAGTCACCGACTCAGCCGTCGTCACGCTCAAGCTCATCACAGGGTCCACCAGCACCACCTGATCATCACCGACCGCCGGTTGATTCCCCCCAAAGGGCAAGGCGCTCGAGCGGGACTCGTTTTCCACGGTAGGAACAAACCGGTCCTGCGCCGACAACGCGCAAGGCAGCAGGGCCAAAACTCCAACCAGAAAACATCCTCTCACTTTCCTTATAAAAGCGTAGTGCCGACGGATGTCCCTCCCAAAGAACGGCAGCCTCCCCCTCTCTGAGAGCATCTTTTCCCTTTTCGCCTCTCGCCGTATCATCTTCACTAGAACCGTGAGGATCACGATTCATTGTCAAAAATGAGAAAATCGGGGGTAGTTCCTACGGTTGAAGCCAGCCGATGCCTTCTCAAAAACAACCGCCAAACCCATGTTTCGCCACCTTCTCTTTCTCTTAGCCCTGAGTATCAGCTCCCTTTTAGGCTCCGAAATCGTCGATTGGAACTTTGCGCTCAACTCGGGGGGCTCCACCAGCCAAGCGATCTTCACGGCCGTAGAAGCCCCGCGTTCCTCTCCCCACGACGAAGCCTTTGCGGGCGGACACTTTGAGGGAGTCATTGTATTACCGGGCTTGAGCGGCAATCTTTCCTCAAGCGTGCCTGGGGGATTGGTGGTCAAACTTTCCCCCAATACGAGTGGTGGTTGGCTCACCCAATGGGCAGCTACTACCTCTTCGAATGGCTCGGTTCTCATCAGCGACCTCGTGCTCACTGAGGATACCGGTCTAATCTACGTTTGTGGCAGCTATGAAGACGAGGTCTTCTTCGACCCCAGCCAAACGATCTCGCTGCCAGCACCAACGGACTCCGAAGGCTTCGTCGCAATCCTCGATCAAGCGACCGGCAGCTGGATATCCGCCACCTCTCTCGGCAGCTTCATCCCGCGCTCCATCGCCGTAGACAGCAACGATTCCATGTACCTCACCGGCCCCAGCAAGCTCGTCATGAAACGTGATAACAATGGTATCTTCCTGTGGGACATCAACGCCAATACAGACACCATCACGCTGGAACACATTGCCACCCAATCGCTCATCAACGGACAGGCCAAAAGCTTCGTCCTGAGCACCGTCCTCGATTCGACCGGTAGCAACGGAAGCGACATTCGCATTTCAGCGATTTCGGAAACGGGAACTCTTCTCTGGGAAAAGTTTGCCTCCTCGAGCGAGGACGAAGTGGCGGGAGGGTTGGGAGTCTCTCCCCAAGGCCTCATCTCCTTTTCCCTCTCCACCACCAATGCTCAGGTCAGCTATGAAGGCTCTTTGCTCGATGCTCAGTCATCTCCCTTAACCATTCAGGAAAGCTATCTGGTCCGCATTCAGTCAGACGGCAACTACTTGTGGTCGACCCGTATTGCCGCTGGAGATGCCGCTACCTCCACCATGACTTCCACCGACCTTGCTCACGATCCCATGGGCAACGTTCACCTTGCCGTCAACTTCAACGGCCCCTTCACCTTCGAGGGGAAGCAACGAGTAGGTAACAAAGACACCGGTATTCTTTCCGTCGGTGACGGAGGGCTGCCTTACCGCTTCCTCACCTCCAGTGGAGGATCGATTGCAAAAGCCCAAGGAATCTCGGCCCCTCTTCGAGAAGAACAAGTCATCGTAGGTAACCAGCAAGACTCCGGAGACCTCATCTTTGGCAGCGACATCCTCCCCGGGGGCAGCACCCACCTCTTTGCAGCCTTCACCAAGAACCTTCCTCTTCAAGCCGCCTATATTATTCACCAAACTCCAGACGACCCCACGCCCTCGGCGCAGTTCCTTGCCAACTTAAAGTCCGTGCTACAAGGAGAACAAGGCACTATCCCCCAGCTCTCGACGCCTGCCGAAATCTACCACGAGTTCGACTACCCCGACCTCATTCCTGGCGCTGGTGGCATCGATATTGGCGTAGTTGGCTATGCTGCTTTTATCTCCGATCAAGATATCGACCTCATAGAGGCTTCCAACCTCTATGAGGTCGATAGAGATATTCTTATCAGAACCTCAGGCACCGTCTCGCCCTCGTCACAAAACTTGGCCAACCTCAATGACGCCTCCGCTGCCAGCCCATACTCCTATAGCTACCCCGAGATGTGCCAACCAGTGCGCCTCTACCTCATCGACACAGCTGTCACCGATCCTGGTGGGAGCTACTTTTCATCCAACAGTCACCTCAACATTCTCGACCCTCTCGTGGGCGGCTACGGAGAGCTCATCCGCTCAGGAGCCGAACCACACTCCATCATCACCTCGGAGCACGGCACCAACCTCCTATCGCTTGTCGCAGGTCCCAATGAAGGTGCCGCCCAGCACACCCCCATCACGACCAAGGTCTACGACATCTATCCATCCCTCGGTGGCACGCGAGCCTCAGCCCTCGTCAAGGCTCTCAACGAAGCCAGAGTCGACCGCACAAGTTCGCAAAATCTCTACACCCCTGCCGTCATTCTCATTGCCTCAAACTCGGTCTCGCTGGTGGACTCCGATGATTTGGACGCCTTGAACAACAGCATCAACGCCTGCCTGACCGTGAACATGCCCATCATTATGTCAGCTGGGAACGAAGGGGGACTCGCCGCAGACTACGCGCCCTCTCAATTAGGCACCACGCCTGGTGTGCTCTGCGTTGGAAGCTCAGACCTGTCCGGAGGATTCCTAGGAATCTCGAATTCTGGACCAGCCTTGAGAGCCCTTGCTCCGGGAAAAAATACCGTTGTCGCAACCGAGGTCCTCGGCCTGCAAACGACCAAGCTCTTTACCGGAACTTCTGCTTCCGCCGCTCTCGCCGCGGGCTCTTTTATCCAATTCCACTCTGCCAACCCATGGCTCTCGCCCATTGATCTCACAAACGACTTCATCACCCACTCCACGCACACGACCACCATCGAACATGGTGGCATCAGCTATCCACAGGTCAAAGCTGACTCCATCTATCCGGGTTGCTACACTAGCTACGATGATTGGACCTCTTGGTTTCTTCTCACCAATGTGAGCGAAAGCGACAACGACGACGGCGACCCCTACTCCAACCTTGAGGAGTATGTCCATGGGCTGGATCCAACTTTTCCCGAAGGTCACCCCCACCTCTTCCAAATCACTGACTACTCTTCCCCTGACCTCACCATGGGGTTCCCGGTGGCTTGGTGGCTTTGGGACTCCACCGCTACTGCAGGTATTGATAAGAAATATCTTCTGCGCGACGGCTCCACCAAGCTCTGGATCGGCGGCTCCGAAGACCTCGCTTCCTTCGACTCTCATGACGTCTCTTTTTTCACCGAGAATGACTGCGGAGTGCAAAGCGATCTCTCTTTCACCATCGACGTCACTTCCCCAGCCAAAGAATTCTTTCGCGTCGAGAGTGAGACGAGTCCATAGTCTGGCTTCATGGAATCGAAGGAAGAAAGCACTCCCTCTTGCTGCTCGGGAGGAGCGCCTGAGCCCCCTCGCTGGCATCGCTACATCCCGTTGATTGTGCTCATTGCCTTGGCGATTTTGGCTGCGGCCGCTAAACAGGTTCACTACGGTGCTTGGGACGGAAAGATGGCCATGCACGACTTCATGGGACTCTTTCTCCTCAGCTTTAGCATGCTCAAGCTCTTCGACCTCTCGGGCTTTGCGGATGGCTTCCAGAAGTATGATTTGCTAGCCGGAAGATCACGCCCCTACGCGCTACTCTATCCTTTCCTAGAGCTCGTACTCGCTTTGGGTTACCTCTCCCACTGGCAGCCACAACTCGTCTACCTCGCCACCATCATTCTCATGACCTTTGGAGCCGTTGGCATCTTTCGCGCCCTCGCCAAAGGTCTCGACCTCAAGTGCGCCTGTATGGGCAGCTCTCTCAACGTCCCCCTCTCTACCGTGGCCGTCATCGAAGACGTCGGAATGGCTGTCATGGCTTTGGCGATGTTGCTTTTTTGAGCCGGTAAAATTGCACGTGCTTTCCCCGCTCTCTCACTTAATCTATTTGCACCATGTTCCGAAATCTCTGCCTCTTCACCTTCATCTTCACCATGACCCTCGCCTCTCTCCAAGCTGAACCCGACGCCCGCGTCTTCGAACTCCGAACCTATCACGCTAAAGAGAATAAGCTGAATGCTCTGCAATCCCGCTTTCGAGATCACACGGTAAGCCTCTTCGAAAAACACGGCATGACCAACGTAGGTTATTGGGTCCCCACCGACAACACCGGCAACACCCTCGTCTACCTGCTCTCCTACCCCAGTAAGGAAGCTCGGGAAGCTTCATGGAAAGGCTTTCTTGATGACCCCGATTGGAAGACTGCTTATCAAGCCTCCATAGCCGACGGTAAGCTTGTTGCTAAAATTGATTCCCTTTTTCTCAAGGAAACCGACTTCTCAAGTGACTTCAGCAAAACAGAAGATCCAGCTCGCATCTTTGAGATGCGCACTTACACCACTGCGGAGGGAATGCTACCAGCTCTCCACAAACGCTTCCGTAACCATACCTGTGAACTTTTCAAAAAACACGGCATGACCAACCTAGGATACTTCGAATTGTTAGCTGACCAAGAAAACTCCGAAAACATCCTCATCTACTTCCTTGCTCATCAGGATGCCGACGCCGCGAAAAAATCTTGGGACCTTTTCCGCAACGATCCCAAGTGGAGAGCTGTTGCTACCGCTTCCGAGGAGGAAGCAGGCGGCCGTATTCTCGTGAAGAAGGGGGTTCAATCTCTAATGATGAAAGCCACCGACTTTTCACTCATTAAGTAGGACCTACTGCGACTCCTCTGGCACGAGTCTCCAGCTCCGCACCCAGTCTACCAGCATGGTATTCTTGCTTTCATCGGCAAGAGATTCCAAGGTGGGCAGCCCAGCCCACGTAAAAACCTCGGTATCCAAAAAGAGAAACATCGGCGTTGTAAAGGCAGTGGGAAAAGTCATCTCAGCCACTTTCACTCCGTCGTGATAGAACCACCCTTCAGTCTCACTCTTCCACCAGAGACCATAAGTGTGAAAGCGTTCCGATGACTTGTCGGGCATAATCCATTTGGTGGGCGTTGAGTGGTCGGACTCGCCGCCACTCTTAGTCTCAAACCAGTGACTATTCATTAACATCTTGTAGGCCTGCTCAGGCTCCTTGATAGGCGCTCCGATTTGCTCCACCACATCAATTTCGAATTTCTTCCCCTGAAACCAAAAAGATGAAGTCATACTTAACTCAGAAGCCTTCATCCGACACTCAAAGTAAGAACCGGGCCGAGCAGTGGGGTTAAGAGAAGTCACGCAAGAGCTATGCACCCAAACATCTTCCATAGGATTGGTGACCTCCGAGAGTTCCTTGACAAGGCTATGTGACCGCAACCGTAAAAAGCCATCCTTTACAGAAACATTCGTTGAATCAAAACGACTTGGCTCACGGCCTGACCAATAAGGATGCGTTGGCTGCCACTTGGATTCATCAAGGGCATCGCTCTCGAACTCGTCGCTCAATGCACTCACCGATTCCCAACGGTACCCCTCTGGAGCAGCGGGACGGGTAGAAACCTCTTCACCCCGTGCTAGAAGAGATGTCAATAAACCGAATATCAGGGAAAAGAGAGAGAGGAGTGTTTTCATAAGGAATCGCGCTCGCGTCAGAGATTCAATGTCTCCCCAAGGCCAGAAGTGCAGAATAGTTTATGAAATTTGGGAGATAAGTTCGCGTTTCAATACTTCACCAAAGAGCATTTATCCCCTACCCTTTCCACACAAGTGAGCGACCCAGCGGACAAAGACAACCCCAAGCAAGAAACGCAGCAAGACGGCGATCGAGGCGCCCTCTTCTCACAGTTACTTATCGCCAACCGCCACCGTATCTACGGCTTTGTCTATTCTTTGACCCATAATCACCAGGGCTCGGAAGACCTTTTGCAAGAAGTCTCCATGGTGCTATGGCGTAAGTTCGACCAATTCGAAGAAGGTACCGACTTCGCTGCTTGGGCTATGAGTGTGGCGCGATTTTGCGCTCTCAACTGGCGTCGTAAACAAGCACGCTTGCCCCTCTCTCTCGACGACAATGAACTCATGGCTCTTGCCGATGAGGCGGTTGCTGTTGGCTGCGACTTCGATGACCAACGTGACGATTTGGTCCATTGCCTTGGACGTCTCCCCCAAAAGTGCCGCCAAGTCGTTTGGGCCCGTTACCAAAAGGACTCTCCAGTTACCGAGATTGCCAAAGAGCAGCGCATGAGCATTCGCTCCATCTATTTTCTTTTGGAGAAAGCACACGGCCTGCTCTTGGATTGCATCAAGAACCGCATGCAATCCCGAAAGAAAAATCAGCGGGAGGGCCTTGCGTGAGACGGGGCAGTTACTCCGAGAAGGACGTCGACAGGCTTGCTGAGCAGCTGCGTGACAACCGGATGGATGAAGAGGCCCAAAAAGACCTCCGCGAAATCATCCGAAACCACCCCAAGGAGAGACGTCGCCTTGTTGAGCACCTCTACCTCGGGGCTGCTGTACGAGATGCTGTCCGCACTTGGAGCGGTCAGGACGAACGGCTGGCTAGCAGTCGCGAGAAGGTGCCCCGCTGGGTGATCCCAGTTTTGGGAATCGCTGCCATTGGAATCCTCGCTTACTTCCTCCTTCCTCACCTCAAGTGGGTCTCCGATCTCAACGAGCCCCAAACTGAGGCCTCGAAAATTCTCGCGAGCATCGAAGCGCAAGAGGTCAAAGGTATTGCCGTCGTCTCCCACACCGTAGGAGCCGTCTGGGGAGGTGGGACAACCCTCTCTTCTGCCGCTATCAAGAGCGGAAGACCCGTCGGCAAGGGAAGAATCGAGCTCTTCGAGGGGATGGCTCAAATCGACTTTTACTCCGGCGCGGTCCTCATTGTGGAAGGTCCTGCTCGGCTTGACTTACAAAATCCGAAGCGAGCAAAACTAGAGTATGGCTCCCTGCGCGGTAAGATCCCTCCCCCTGCCAAAGGGTTTTCAGTAGAAACCCCCTTCTTCGATATCATCAACGACCATTCGGAGTTCGGAATTCAAGTATCTAAGGAAGGCCAAGGTGAGGTGCACGTCCTCTCTGGCAGTCTGAATTTTCTGCAGGATACCGGTAAAGAGCAGGCTCTTGATGAAGGACACGGAATCATCTGCTCATCGGAAGGAATCGTTACTCCGACCTTTGCAAAAATAGACAACTTTCCAACTTGGCGGGCATTTGACCGTGAGACTCAACAGCGGTTTGTTCAATGGCAAGACTATCAGCGCGCCCTCATGGCCCAAGAAGATACCCTCGTGGGCTATCTCTTTGCTAGAGACTCGGCTTGGGAACGAACCGTCCGAAATCGAGCCCTCCAAGGTCCCCCCGACACCGACGGAGCGATTGTCGGTTGCGATTGGACTAAAGGGCGCTGGCCCGACAAAGGCAGCCTCGCCTTTAGTAATTCGTCTCACCGAATCCGACTCAATCTCCCTGGAAAATACGAGAATCTCACCCTCGCTACTTGGGTTAAACTGGACAGCCTCAACTCTGCTGAAGTCTCTCTCCTGCACCCAGAGACCCGACAAAAGAGCTTTATCCATTGGACCATCACCAAAACCGAGACCGACGGGCTCCACCTTCACTTCTCAGAGACAGATAGCGAAGGCGGCCCTATTCCTCCGAGCAGGGAACTCCGCAACCACTATCACTCAAACATCAACCTCCTGAGACCAAAGGCGACCAAATTGGGAGATTGGGTACATCTTGCGGTAGTCTACGATCCCGAGAAAAAGCGCGTTAACCACTTCCAAAATGGCCACCTGATTGACTTCCAGCCAATTGATGAGGTGCGCCCACTCAGCATCGGAGTCGCCGACATCGGCAACTGGCCCTATCGGGAATGGGCACAAGGCACCGAGTTCGAAGTTCGTAACCTCGACGGCCAAATTGACGAATTCATCATCTCCAAAAAAGCTTGGAGTGAAGAGGAAATCAAAGAGCTTTGGGAGGCGGGACGACCATAACCGCGCCACTTTGACTCTATTTCAAGTCTTGCTTGCCCCGCAATCTCAGGGTAAAGGACCCCACGGGTTCACCCAAAACAACGTCCTATTTTTATGAGAAAGCCGATAATTGCCGCCAACTGGAAGATGAATAAAGGTCCAGCAGAAACTGAGGACTTTATCAAAGGTCTGGTCTCAAAAATTGGAAAGGCCACTGACAAATGCGACGTGGTGATTGCTCCCTCCTTCATCAGCCTTCCCACCGCAACGACCCTTCTTGCGAGCCACGACGTGTCTGTCGCCGCACAAAATGTCTCTCAATACGATGCCGGTGCCTATACGGGCGAAACCAATGTCATGATGCTCAAGGAGCTCTACATCCCCTACGTCATCATCGGTCACAGCGAGCGGCGCGCAATTTATGGTGAAACAGACGAAATTCTTAACGCCAAGATGCACAAGGTTCGCGAGACAAACCTCAAACCCATTTTCTGTATCGGAGAGACCCTCGAAGAACGTGAGTCCGGCAAGCTCGACGAAGTTCTTCGCCGTCAGCTCACAGAAGGTCTCAAAGGCCTTTCCGAAAAAGACATTCTCGACACTGTCCTCGCCTACGAGCCCGTCTGGGCCATCGGCACTGGAGTCACTGCTTCTCCCGAACAAGCACAAGAAGCCCACGCGAAAGTGCGCGTCATTCTCGCGGAAGCCTTTGGGGGCGACGTTGCTGATAAAGTGCGTATCCAATACGGTGGTAGCGTTAAGCCTGGCAATGCAGCCGAGCTTCTGGGCCAACCTGACATCGACGGAGCCCTCGTAGGAGGAGCCAGCATGGAGGTGGATAGCTTCCTGCAAATCATCGAAAACGGTTCTGCAGCCGTTGCTGAATAACTCCCCCACTCACGAATGATGGACTGGGCCTGCTTCGCTACCGCGGATGGCCGCATCGTTCTCGGGCATGGCCCCTTTGAAGAGTTGGAAGAATGCCCGACTGAAGGCATCGCCTTCTATCGCAACGACTTCGCCCTGCAATCAAAGAAGCCTTGGCACCGACCCGCCCGAGTCGAATTCGTTGACTCACTCGCGGGCCTCTTCACCCAAGAAGCGAACAGCCCCATTCAATGGCAAGACCCCGAAGCTGGAGGCTTCGCCGAAGTCTTCCGCGAAGTCATGGAGCGAATCCAAGGGGGCGGGCTAGAAAAGTCCGTCCCTGTAGTGACCGAAGTCGGCACTTGGGAAGGCCCGCCCACTCGCTGGCAAGACCTTCCCAAACAACTCGCCCAAGACATGCGACTCTTTGGCTGGGCCGATGGCGAGCAAGGCGTCCTTTCCGCCACTCCGGAGCAGCTCTTTCATTTGGACAAAGGCCTTCTCACCACCATGGCCCTCGCCGGCACCGCCCGGAGCGAAGAGCGCGAGCTCTTTGGCGTCGATGAGAAAGAAATACGTGAACATGAGTTTGTGGCCCAGACCTTGATGGCCAAACTCGCCGACTTTGGCATGGTGCAGCGTAAGGACAGACAAATTCTCGACCTCGGAGAACTGATTCACTTTCACACCCCCATCGAGGTCGAACTTTACCGACCCGAGAGCCCCGAAACCCTCGTCCGCCGCCTCCATCCTACTCCTGCACTAGGCCCCCTCCCCCGCACTTCTGAAACCCTCGCCGCACTCTATGACTGGCGGCAACGCCTTGGGTGCCCAGAGTGGTTCGGAGCTCCCTTTGGGCTTTTCATGGACGGCACATTTGAAGCTCTAGTCGGCATTCGCATGACCCTCTGGCAGGGCAAACAAGTGCAAATTCCTGCAGGCTGCGGCGTCATTGAACCAAGCCGCCTTGTCAATGAGTGGCGGGAACTCCGACTCAAGCGCGAAGCGGTCAAACGCGTCTTCGGGTTCCTCCCCCAGCCTTTGGGGCAATGACCAGCTAGTTTAAACGAAAAGTGACAGGAATCGTCAGCTGATAGGCGATCGAGTCTCCCACGGAATTCTGGGCAGGATTGAAGTGCCACTTCTTCACCGCCGCGAGTGCCGAAGAATCCAACGAGCTGTGACCCGAGCTCACTACTACGTGGGGAGCTTCCACTTTTCCTGATGAAGTGACCGTTGCGGAAATGCGCGTCGTTCCTTCAAACCCCGCCTTGCGGGCACTACTCGGATAGCGAGGCTGAGACCGTTTTGAGACCGTAGGCGCCCTCGACACCTGCCGCGCCAAAGAAGTCGCCCTGTCCCGTTCAGCCTGCTCGCGCACTTGGGACTGACGGAGTGCAGCCACCTCACGCTGCCTGCGAGCAGCTTCCTCCTGCTGCGCGAGAAGCTCTTTCTCTCGCCGCTCGTCTTCCAAACGTTTCTGAAGAGCCAGTTCTACCAGCTTCTTCTTCTCTTCCTCAGCCGCTTTTTCAGCGAGTAAGAGTTGATTCATGCGCTCCTCTTCCTGCGCGTTAAGTTTTTCCAGAAGAGCGATTTTCTCGCTGGCATCCATTCCTAACTCTTCAACTGACGGAAAAGAGAACGAGGACTCCGGAGCGGACACCGAGAGGATTGCATGAGGCTGGACTCGATTTTGTAGAGGACTCGGAGGAAGGGAAACCACACGACTAGAGGCCGATACCGGAGTCGCACTCTCCTCAGTATTCTCCTTTCTCAAAGGTGGACTCGAGTGAACCAAGATAGGAGAGGCGTCGGGCTCGAGGGTCGAAATATGGGCCAATGCAAAAGCAACTCCGCAAAGACACAAAATAGCAGAGGCTATCGCAAAAGAAACCATGCCACTCCCCCAGCGTTTCTTCGACTGCACCAAGCTCGGAGCAAGTGTCAACTCCTCACTAGGCACCACAAGCAACTTCGGGGTGTGTCTGGCGCTGTCGGAAGGTGAATGATTCATATCAACTGGAAGGGCTCTAGCTTAAGGACAATCAGGCAAGCCCTCTGATGGGCCATTGCCCGAAGTTGTCGCTCGATTGTCATTTTGAAGAGGGCTCATGGCCTGATAAATGAAAGAACAGGCCATGAGCAACCAGCCATCCTCGTGAAATTGCTACCGTCTCCGACGAGCCAAAGCAGTAAGGCCCGCAAGAAAAGAAAGGAGGAGTGATGAAGGTTCTGGAATCACAGTCGGAGCCACATCAAGCCCCTCAATCTGAATGGCATCCAATGAGCGGAAGCTTCCAGGGTAAAAACCAGGAGTGACCACATCGCCAAACGAGCTCTGCAAGCTGGCGCTCGCACTCGAAAGGGCAAAATCATAGTAAAACACGGTCGATTCAGTGGTGTCATAGCTCCCAGAAGCAAGGAGCGATGCTCCCGCAATCGATGGCGCATTCTCAAAGCCCACGAGCGCGCCCCCAGGTCCCCCACCCACGAGTGCATAGCTGACTCGAGCAAAAGTCACTGCCTCCGATATCGAGAGAAGTCCGTTCCATTGGAAAGCTCCGTTATGGACATAATACGTGCTCGAATTAAATCCAAGACCCGTGAAGGACTCATTATCATAAGCCTGCAAAATATCAGTAGATACCGAACTACCAGTCACACCTAAGGAACCAAAGATAGACTGGGTAGCGCCTTGGTCGAGACCGCTGACCACCACCGCGCTCTGCTGAGTCCAAACATCCCAGGAAGCCCCCACAAGACTATTGGGGTCATTGAGAAAAGTGGTAGTCGCAGAGCAAGAGATTCTACCGGCGAGGAGTAGACTCGTAATGTATTTGTTTTTCATTTGGTTGAGGAAAACTTGGAGTATCTATCAGATTAGCGCTGTCGCTAAGTTGTCGAGAGCTAGTGCTCGATTGCTCGAATCATTGGCGGAAACGAAAGAAGGTAGGCACAGCACCAGCAGTGAAAGTGATGGAGTGAAATCCGTTGACGATGCCCACGCCAGTGGTGACATCCAGCCAATTGTGAGAGTCCGTGATATCGTCACTCGATTGCAAAGTGGCAGATGAACTCTCAGGCCACAACACCGTCACCTGATTACCCGCTACCGAGATTTGCGGTGTGGGCAGCTCACTAACGTTTTCTAGATCGAGAACAAAGGCATCAAGAGAATCATGAGAATCAGCGGGACCAAGAAGAATGAGATTCAAGGCAGTGACCTCTTGGGGCAATTCCCAGATAAAGGTGGTGATTGCGATATCGCGGTCGAAGGAATAACCGTTGATGGTCACCGTTTCAGTTCGGGCCTCAGTGGAGGTCGAGGCAGGCAACACTGTATTGAGAGTGACACTGTAATCCGTAAGACCAACGGGTTCCTCGCCATCGCCGCGAGAGGAGTCGAGAAGCTCCACCGTGCGCAGAGTGGCACGATTGTAGCCCACATCGGAAGTGCCCGAAAGAGTCCAGTTCGTGGCGGAATCAAAGGTGTAAACCCGCAAGTCAGTGGCGGTAGTGTATTTCAATCCTCCCGGAAAAGAGAGCGGCGAGGACTGAGTCAACACGGCTCCAGTAAGCTGATGCACCGCATCGGGTGAGGCGGAACCCGTGCCATTGACGGTGCTGAGGCCGCTGAAGGTATCCCACTCAGCATAGGCAGTACTGTTAGAACCTCGCAACGCAGGAACAAGCAAGCCGCTCGTGTCTGCGCATAGCGGAACAGCCAGGAGGAGGCTACAGGACATCAATTTCATATCTCAAAGGTGGCTCAAACACCAGAAACGCACTGTCGCTCGGTTGCTCTTCTTTAGTGGCCGATGGGCTGTGCCCCTTAAAAAGCAATGTCACAAGCGACAAAGAAGGTGCGGCCCGGCTGCGTAAAAAAGGAGTTGGGCAACTCAGTCGAGCCATGCCCGTTTCCTCGCCGCGCGTTGGACCAAAGAATATATTCTTCGTCTAACAGGTTAGCAACGCCTCCGCGAAGGGTGACCCCTTCTCCTAATTGATAACTCGCCGCGAAGTCCAGCGTGAGCCAAGAATCAGCGGGGATGGAAGAGTCGCCATCGATATCCGAATCTTCTTTAGCGGCGGAATAAGTTGCGGTCAGGCGCGCTCCCCATTTTTCATCGGGATGATCGTAGGAGAGGTAGCCAACCGCTTTCCAAGGCTCAATCGAGTTGAGAGGAGCATCTCCATTGATACCATCATCATATCGGCCTTCGCTCCAAGCGAGAGAACCTCCCACGGAAAGGCCCTGCAAAGAATCGAACTGCTCCCCAACACGCCAGTCACTCTTGAATTCCACTCCGTAGATTTCCGCTTCGGCGAGGTTACGGGTTTGCAGAATCTCTTGCCCCGTCGTGGTGAATTCTCCCGTAGCAATATTGCTCTCAAAAAACTGATCGTAGAGATTATAGTATCCAGAAACTTGGGCGTTGAAAATGGAGTTCTCGAATTGAAACCCGATCTCAAACGAATTGGAACGCTCTTCATCGAGGTCGGGATTTGGAATGACGATGGATTGTGCGCCATGAACAAAAACTCCATTCAACTCTTCCGCCGAAGGATTGCGTGTTCCCTGCGACCAAGAACCAAAGAAGTTGAGTTCGTCACTCACGTTGTAGCGGACCGCCAACGAGGGAGAGAGCGAAATGTTTTGATAGTCCGTAGCAGTGGTATCTTGGCTGAGGGCGAGAAAGGACTCCGTGTTCTCAGGAGTCACCGAATAGTAGTCGAGCCGAAGAGCGGGCGTGAGGACCAGTTGCTTGCGGTCTCCAAAAGTGATGCGGTCCGAGACATAAATCCCTCCGCGCAAGACATCCGAGGGAGCCATTCCAATGAGGTCCTGAAGGATGGAACTCCCTCCCGGAAAGTTCTGAGTCCGAAAGAACGAGGCTTCCACTTCAGTGTGGGAACCCTCCACTCCATAGGTGATGGTATGGTTCCCCAGTGATTTTTCAGCCTCTAAGCTTTGCCCTAAAATGATGGTCCGGTAATCGATATCATTGAACCAATCCCGCAGCCCTCCGAAGGCAATTCCCTGCTGGATATTGTCGGTCGCCGAAGTGGCATCCTGCCAATAGGAAGACAACTTGAGAGAATCAAAAAGCAGATGCGGCACGTCGGGCTTGGTTTCGTAGTCCAAGGAGAATCGAAGCCGTTCCCGCGCGTCTTCCGAAGTCACAAACTGATTGACGATCCCCTGCCCCGTGTCTCCTTCGGAACTATTGACATCGACAAAAGAGTCCGAGAGATAATGGTCGGCGGTGAAGGTCACCAACGAGTCGTCACTAGGCCGCCAATTCAGAGTCGCCACATAAGCATGAGATTCAAAATCGGCTGGGTTCGCGGGGAAGTAGGAATTGTTTTGGCGTTCTTGCCCTCGACGGTAGGAGTAAACAACAGAAGCCGCCGTGCGACCATTTCCAAAAGCATGAGCCACTCGGTTGTGAAGCGACTCATTCACGGACGCAAAGGTGAGACTGTTCCGCAGCGCATATCCCTCCAGCTCCGGTCCCAGCAAAGTGAGGGCAGACTCGGTCCGCCCCGACACCACTCCCCCTAAGGCATCAGAACCGTAGAGAGACGATGCTGCGGACTTAGAAAGTTCGACCTGCGAGAAAACCGCGGGGTCGAAGTAAATTCGGCCCGGTCCACCTGAGCCATCGAAGGACTTAGCCACGAAATCCTCAGGCTGCCGAATGCCATCAATATTGATCGAGATGCGGTTGCCCTCGAGGCCGCGAATGTTAATCGCAGAATCTCCCCCTCCAAGATAGGGAACTAGGCCATCTACCCCTGCGGTATCGAAAGGGATCGAAACTCCTGGTTCATACTTAAAGACGTCCGATAGGTTCGTTGCACCCGCGGCAAGAATCTCCTCTGCCGTGATGGCGGTTGAAGAGCCAACAGTTCGATTGGTGGGCCTGGGCTCCTCCACTCTGGAAGCAACCACCACGACCTCTTCCAATTCGAATTCTTGACCAATTACCGTCCCCGAGAGACCGCAACCCAAGAGAACCCAGCCCCAGGACGAAGATGATTTGAAAGCAAGCAAGACGATATTTAGGTTAAGAGCGTTGATTGAATCTGAAGAAGTGAAATGGCTATTGTAAATGCTCGCTGAGAAGCTCTTCAATTTGCGCTCGACCTGCGGCGTCAGGGTCCGAAGTGAAGGTTTGGGCGAGGTCACCCATACGCGCCATGAGATTTTGTTTATCCTTGGGATTCAGACGAGAACGATAGCTCACAGGGCCCGCGACCTCGTGAATATTTTTGTTCCAAACACCGCGAACCTCTGCCCAAAACGGGAAGGTCTTCGACCAATAGGCTTCCGCCGCAGCGAAGTCTTCCTTATCGACTTCATCGGGCTCGGTGACGCGCTCGTAGGTATTGATTCCCGCCTCAATACAGAGAGAACGATTCTCACCGTTGCGACGCACATACTTGCGATTGTCTTGAGTGTGCACCCAACCCGTCGGAGTGATGATGTGGCGGTTCACTACCTTGAGCAAATCATAGTCCGAGCGCCTAGTATACTCTCTGCGAGGCAGAGGACGGTTCGTCACCTCCGACGTCCAAGAAGAATAATTCCCCTCATGCACCCATTGCCCCGAAGCCTTGTAGCGCGGGCTATCATCAACCTGAGTCACATACTGGCTCCAAGTCCCCTTCACCTCATCTTCCTCTTGCTCGATAGGCAACCAAGTGAGATTCCCTTCATAAGTGAGTGTATGTTGGTCTTCGTAGATCCAAATCTGAGCCCAGTGCTTGATGACTCTAGGACCATCCATATCGTTCACCACAAGAAGATGCTGAAGCGTGATCTCGTCTCCCTTGTCCTCGACGACTTTGACCAACTCTTTGGCTTCGGACTGATAGGGCTTCGTAAGTTCATAGTCTGGAACCAATGCCACGACCTCTTCAAAATTAAACTCAACCTTGAAAGCCCCTGCCATCGCAAGAATAGCTGAACGGTCTTGTTCGAATTGACTCTCCGCAGAAAGAAGCGGAGCGGCAAGCGTGGCAATAAACAGGGAAACGAGTGGTGCTTTCATCGACCTCATTCTGCATTTTCACGACCAGTCCGCTAACGGGGCATTGTGCTGAGTTAGCGCTCGATTGCCAATTGGCCAGCTCTCAGCTTAGGATAACGACACCACCACGATGAACGTATTTTGATGCTACTGCTTACGTCGTAGAAACGACGAAGGAGAGACTCCTTGTTCCTCCTGAAATGCTTTCGAAAAATGGGAGAGTGAGTTGTATCCCACTTCATAGGCCACTTCGGTCACGTTGTATTGACCCCCAGCGAGAAGTTCAGCGGCTTTCTCAATTCGAAAAGCTCGCAAGTGCAACGAGAGGGTCTTCCCCGTTTCTTGCTTTACCAATCGACTGAGATAGTGAGGCGCGCAGCCCACATCTTCCGCCAAATCCTTGAGGTCTAACGACTCGGTGATGCGCCCCTGCAAAAGCTCTAGCGCTTGCCGGACGTAGCGGTGCGTTTTTTCCTTCAAACTCTGGCAGAAAAGAGGCTCTCCTCCCTCTTGGCGGTGAAACAAATTCAACGTGAGTAACTCAAGAGTCTTTGCCTGAAGCCACGCATGCCGCGCCGCTTCGGCAACAGGCGGAGAAACGAGGTCTTGAAAAAGCTGCTGCTCTCGTGAACTCCAACGTCGAATGAATCCCAGATTTTTCGTCAGCAAAGGAATCGGGGAACGAAACAGCTTCTCCAAAACATGAGACTCCGCCGTCAAAAGAAGAAAATCGTGTTCTTTCGAATGATCGAAGCGGGTAGCGATGCAATTTTTGCTTCGAGAACCGAGTTGAAAGATGGCGAGGGTTTCTGGAAGGAGGGTGATACGCGTTCCCGGCGCCATCACGAGCCCTTCACCCCGGAGATTGAGAATGAGATGCAAAGAATTCTCTTCCAGCTCATTGACCCAATCGTGACGGCCGCCCAAAGGGTCGCTAAATCGCCTCAGTCGAGTCGCTAGCGGTCCCAGTTCTTGATGGAGAGTAGTTGAGTAAATACTTAAAGAAGGGGTTCTCTTCGAGAAAACCCTTATTGATAACGAGACTCAACATCAATAATAAATGTGTTTTTTCGGAGGTTGTTGCTTCCTAACTCCTCCAATTTCACCTTCGAAAAACCGTTCCCCGTTCTCAGAAAAATCACAAACGACTTCTTCCGTGAACTTTACGATGGAATTGGACCCACTTTTCGAAGTACAATAAAAGAACCTTCGGTGTCGCCGAGTGCCAAAACAACTATGCTTGCTAGTCAGAACAGGAGAGAATTCAAATTTGTGCTTGATGAAAGCACCTCCAAAGAAGTTCGTAGACGCGTTGCCGAGCACTTGGAAGAAGATGAACATGCGGTTGGTGGCTATCCTATCCTATCGGAATATTACGACTCTGACGATCTCCACAACTATTGGCAAAAAATGCTCGGAGTGCCTAACAGACGCAAACTCCGGAGTCGGCTCTACGGTCGCGATGACGCCACGATTCCCCCAACCGCTTTCATTGAGGTGAAGCACAAGCTGGATGGCGTGACGGTGAAAAGACGCATGCCCTGCGAAGTCGAGCAACTTGCTAAAGTCCACCAGAGCGGCATGTCCTGCGACAGCGAATCCGAATTCGAGCACGTCGTGCACGAAGTCAATGAACTCGTCGAATCACATGGCAAGCCCATGGTTCAGATTCGCTACGACCGCTTCGCCTACGACAGCGGTCCCGATGGAACCATCCGCATCACCTTCGACGACAATGTCTGCTGCCGCTTCGGCGGCAAAGCTCTCACCCCTGGCGACAAAGACTTTGACGTCAATCTTCTTGAACCTGGGCAATCCATCATGGAAGTCAAAACCATTGGCCCAGTTCCCTTTTGGTTTCGACAAGTGATTGGCGAATTACGCCTCGCTCCCCGCGGCTTCAGTAAATACTCTGCCGCCATCGAACGTTCTCAATTCTCTCAATGATAGCACACCTCCTTAGTAACCATCCAAGTCTCCTCGCCGCTGGCAGCTTCCTCGACAACCTAAGCTCTGGAAACAGCGGTAGCCTTCCTGAAGTGATAGAAATCATCGCGGCCATGCTCCTGAGTATCGCCCTGAACCTTTTCATCGCGGCCCTCTACAAATCAACCTACAAGGGCACCCGATACTCTCAGGACTTCGTTCAAACCCTCATCATGATTGGGGTAGTCACCACGGTCTTGATCATGGTCGTGAATGGCAACGGCGCCGTGGCGTTCGGAATGTTTGCGGCCTTTTCCATGATTCGCTTTCGCCGCAATCTAGGCCAGTCTCGCGACCTTGGTTTTGTCTTTTTCGCCATGGCGATTGGAATGGTCGTCGGCGCTCGGGAATACGCCATGGCTGCCGTGATTACGGTCATCGTCAGCACCGCGATCTTCATTCTTACGCGCATGGATGCCTTCGCGCCCAAGAAAGCCTCTCACCTCCTCACCGTGCGCGTTGGTTGCGATATCGATTACGATGAGCTCATGGAAACTATCTTCAAAGAGTTCGCGGAATCAGCGCATCTTACTCGTGTCTCTTCTGCACAAGCAGGAATGATGACCGAACTGCGCTATGGCCTCATTTTGAAAGAAGGAGTCAGCATTAAGAAGTTCATGGAGGCGTTGCACCTTGCTTGCGGCAACAATCGCGTCGTACTTGTTCCCACCTCACACGAGTTTGATAGCTAGCTTCTAACCGCCATGAAAAAACTCCTCTTTCCAGCCGTCGCGCTCTTGGCTTCGATCTCCCAGGGGAAAGAGGCTTTTGACTATGAGCCTGAGGTCTTTGAAAACGAGACCAGTTGCTGGGCCAGTGACTTCTGTGAATGGTGGTCGGATGACCCCGGAGAAATCTATCGAAACAAGAAGAACCCTTGGATTGAAAAGGTTCAACTCAGCGGCAAATTCCACTACCAATTTGGACGAGTCGAAGGAGAAGATGTTCGTGGCACTGGCTTCGACCATAACTTTGTAGAATTTCGCCGAGCACGTGTCGCAGCCGAGATCGACTTTCTAAAATACTTCGAACTCGAAGTAGGTATCAACCTTGTGGATGACCGTCGCTATCGCGTTGCCCCTGAAAACTCCCTCGACTGGGGCCACGACACCTTTGATACCGTCGCTCTCGAATTCAACTTAGGAGATGCTCTCGGCAAAGGGCCATTTGACGAAATCAAATTATCCTATGGTCGAATAAAGCTCAAACTCTCCGAAGAAGTCCACACCTCCTCCAACAACCTCAAAGCCATCGAACGCAGTAATTTGAGCGACCTCTTGGGTGGAGCCCAATCACGACCCACCGGCTTTACCATCGAACTCGAAAAAGCAGATTGGACTGCGGTTCTCGGTGTTTTTAGTAATGAGGATAGCTCAGACCTTCTCGCAGACTGGGATGATGGAGTCTTCTATTACGGAAGCCTCGAATGGCAAATCTCCGATGAATGGATACTCCTCTTGGACCACGCCCAAACCAATCCCACTAGAACCAGTAATGCGCTAGGATACAACCATGGCACTTCCCTTGCTCTGACCTATGATTCCAGACGCTGGGGAGTCACCACCAATCTCATCTACGGTCAAAATAGTGACGATGAACTTCGCAACCCCCTGCGCGAAGGAGACTTCTACGGCGGCGTCTTCACTCCTTGGGTCTGGGTTCTGAAAGACCGCCTTCAACTCGTCGGCCGCTATCACTACGCAAGATCCGAACAAACTGAAGGATTACGCCTTCAAAACCGCTATGTGCGAGGCCGCCATCTCCCTCCAACCACAGACCTCGACGGCGGCTACGGCGACGAACTCCACTCCTTCTACGTAGGCCTCAACCTGCATCTCTGCGAAGACAGCATCCAATTGATGTCTGGTGTATCCCATGACCTCATGAGCGCGCGAACCAACGAGATTTCAGCGACAACCTACACGTTCGCATTCCGAACCGCGTTCTAGCGGTTGCAGTGCTTACACTATGAGGCCGACTTTCTTGGTTGGGACCATTTGATAAATGGGCCGCGAATGTTCGCGAATCGCCATCTCTGCGCAACCACGCACTCCACCCGCTAAAGATTCGCGCTTTCCTCGGGCCATTCTCTGTCGCCTTATTAGAACGACCTGATTACACGCTTGCATTGACGTAGAGTCACAAAATCGAAGGTGCCTATGAAGCGACTGAGAGAGAACATCTTCACAGTCTCACTCTTCCCCCCAGACCCGAGTTCATAACAACTCAGCTCCCGTCCTTCCGCTACCCCAAAGCAGGAATACCTAACTGCTCCGGCAAGGCAGTACGAGGACGCCAAGTAAGAATCTCCGGTGCTTCTTTCCCAACCAGAACGGTGTGTTCAAAGTGAGCAGAATTCGCAAGATCATCAGTCACCATAGTCCAACCGTCGGCGAGCGTCTTCACATGCGATGTCCCCGCATTCACCATCGGCTCGATGGCCAGAATCATCCCCGCCTTGAGCACTGGAGAACGTTTTCCCATCGGACGATAGTTAGGAACTTGGGGCTCTTCATGAAGTTCCTTTCCAACTCCGTGACCAACAAGATCACGCACAACAGTAAATTTGAACTGCCGCACATAGCTATTCACACTCCCGCAAAGGTCCCAAAGCCGATTGCCTTCCACCGCATATTCAATCGCGTTGAAAAGTGATTGCTCCGTCGCAGCAAGAAGAG
Organism: Roseibacillus sp.; assembly: GCA_051251855.1. GTDB lineage: Bacteria > Verrucomicrobiota > Verrucomicrobiia > Verrucomicrobiales > Akkermansiaceae > Roseibacillus. The sequence continues at coordinate 30,909 of JBPOGI010000002.1, read as the reverse complement.
TCTTCGTGCCATCATCGATGACTCCTACCGGAACCGTTGTCGCGTTATCCCCGATCCAGCCGTTCTTAAAGACACCCACGTCGATCTTAACAATATCACCGTCCTTCACCTCTTGCTCATCCCCGATTCCATGAACCACGCACTCATTGAGGCCGACACAAACATTTCCTGGGAAACCACGATAACCAAGAAAGGCACTCGTGCATCCATGCTTCGTAATCTCGCTAGCCGCAAACTCATCAATCTCTCGGGTCGTCTTTCCTGCCTCAATAAAAGCCGCAGTAGCTTGCAGAATCTGGGATGCCGTTTCCCCTGCTGACCGCATTGCTTCGATTTCCTCGGCAGTCTTAATCGGGATTCTGTTCTTCTTTTTCTTAGCCATCTAATTGAGTTTGTCGTGGATTCTCCGAGCGACCTCCTCGCGGGTGCCATGGCCTTCAACCGTGACTACCTCAACACGAGTTCGTAAATGCTCAAGCGCGGGGACCGTCAGGCTCTGGTAAGCCATGAGACGCTTTTCAAAGCCTTCGGTTGAGTCATCAGCGCGAGCCTCGAGCTCTTGGCTCCCACACTTGGGACAGCTGACATACTCGCTGGTGGTGGTTGCTCCACAAGAAAGGCACTCGCGCCGCGTGGTCACTCGACTCCGGAGTTCAGCATCAGCAACGCTAAGATGAATCACTCGAAAGAAATGATCTGTAAAGCTGAGAAGCGCCTCTGCCTGCGGAACACTGCGAGGAAAGCCGTCTAGCATCCAACCCTCATCATGGCGACGGACCCAAGACTCGACCAGCTCAACGGCAAGCGAATCAGGCACGTATTGATTGTTGTCCAAAAAATCCTTGGCTCTCAGGCCTAAAGGCGAGCCTCTCTCAATCTCCCGCCTGAGGCGTGCACCAGTACTCAGATAAGGAATCGCGAGTTTCTCTGCTAAGAGACGCCCTTGTGTTCCTTTACCTGATGCCGGCGGACCGAGCATGGCAAAACACCGGACATCTGTAGGCATCAGCTTATTTAGCAATCCAAGCAGCGATGCCGAGAACGACCATCACGGATACGAAGACTAACAACCAGAGGATGATTCCACCGGAGGCAGAGTTACCAGTTGCCTGACGACGCTCAATGCGGCCCTTCAACTTACCCTTACGAAGGAAGCCGTCATAGTTACGCTGCAAGAGATGAGTTTCGATCTGGCGCATCATGTCCAAAAGGACACCAACCAGAATGAGGAGACTGGTGCCACCAAAGAACTGAGAAACGAGGGGCGGTATCTTAAAAATATGAGTCACGAGACCAGGCAAGACAAAGATGATGGTCAGGAAAATCGCACCCGCGAAGGTGAGACGAGTCATTGTGAAGTCGAGGAAGTCCGCAGTGGGTTTACCAGGACGAACTCCGGGAATGTATCCCCCACCCTTTTTCAAGTTTTCAGAAATCTCACTAGGCTGGAACATAGTCGCCACCCAAAAATAACTGAAGAAGAAGATCATGAGGCCTGCAACGATGTAGTATTGCCAGGCTCCAGTATTAAACCAACTAGACATGTCAGCCACCCAAGCAGCATCGGGGAAAATCTGACTGAGAAGAAGAAGAGGCAAGTTCATAACCGCACTCGCGAAAATGATGGGCATCACACCGGCGTAGTTCACCTTCAGAGGAAGATACTGGGTATGACCGGTCATCTGCTTCGCGCTACGATTACTCGCTCGCTTCGCATACTGCACCGCTATCCTTCGTTGTGCTTGCGTGATGGCAATAATGGCCGCCGTAATCAACAAGAGGAAGGCCACCAATCCGACCAACGTCATCGCTTGGAAAGGACTAGAATCACCATCAGTTCCGATGAAAGTCTGCCATGCTTGGGTTAAACCACCAGGAAGAGCAGCGATGATGTTTACTGAAATAATCAGAGAAATACCGTTACCAATACCGCGCTCAGTGATTTGGTCACCAATCCACATCAGGAACATGGTGCCTGCGATGATGGTGAGGACAGCGATCGCTACAAATGCGTATCCCCAGTCAGGAACTAGGGGGCGTCCCACCTTCTCGATACCATCCATATAAATAATGGCTGCTGGGTTTTCTAACGACTTCGCGAGAAGGAAACCCTGCACCGCCGCAATGATGATGGTCATGATGCGGGTGTATTGGTTGATCTTCTGCTGGCCGCCTTCCTCACGCTTGAGCTTGGCGAGCTTAGGAACCACCGCAGACATCAACTGCATCATAATCGATGCCGAGATGTAAGGCATGATGCCGAGGGCAAAGAGGGCCGCGTTTTGCAAGGCTCCTCCAGAAAAGACGTTGAGCAAGGCTCCCAAGTGGGCTCCTGCCGATGAACCTTCCTCATTTGCTCGAATCTCCAACCACTCCTTGATGACTGTCGAGTCAACGCCCGGGAGAGAAATGTTCACCCCCAAACGGACGATCACGATCATCACGAGGGTAAAAATAATGCGATCCCGCAATTCGGGAACCCGCCACGTATTAGCAAAAGCCGAAATCATTAGTTATGAGAGCAGTGTGTGGTGTAACTATGGAAAAATCCCAAGCGCTCCAGACGGATCCAGAGCTCAACTTGGGAGTGAAATATAAAAAAAGTAAAATCTACTCAGCTGCAGCCGTTTTTGAGGACCCTGGGAGATTCTTCTTAGGCTTGGGAATCAAATTAACGGTTCCCCCAGCCTTCTCGATCTTCTCTTTAGCGGCCTCGCTGACGAACTGAACCTCGAAGGTCAGAGCCTTGCTCAAGTCGCCTTGACCAAGAACCTTGATGGCGTCGTAGACACCCTTCATGAGACGACGCTCGCGAAGTGACTCTTCGTTGACGGTTTCACCCGCTTCGAATTTTTCCTCGATACGCGCCAAGTTCACAGGTGCGATTTTGTCGGCAAAAGTGTAGTTGTTAAAACCACGCTTAGGCAAACGACGGTTCAGAGGCATCTGACCACCCTCAAAGCCGACGCGAACGCCTCCTCCAGAGCGAGACTTCTGTCCCTTGTGTCCTTTACCGGACGTTTTTCCCTGACCGGAGCTTTCGCCCTTACCAAGACGCTTAGTCTTATGCTTGGAGCCGGGGTTTGGTGATAAATCGTGCAAGTTCATGCTAATAGCTTTCTAAATTGGGATTAAATGGCCTTGGTCTTGGCGGTCTCCTTGGTCTTAGTCTTCTTGCCACGCAGAGCATAAATCTCGTCGCGGTTACGAAGTTCCGAAAGAGCCTTCAGTGTGGCTTTCACCACGTTGGCGTGATTGTTTGAACCGAGGGACTTGCCGAGAACGTCTTTGATGCCAACGGCCTCGCAGACAGCGCGCACTCCACCACCAGCAATAACGCCGGTTCCGGGAGAAGCTGGCTTGAGAAGAACGATTCCACCACCGAAGGCAGCTTGCACTTCGTGGGGAATGGTTCCCCCATCAAGATTCATTTTCTCGAGATTGCCTTTGGCGATTCCGCTCGCCTTTTTGATGCACTCGGCGACTTCGTTCGCTTTACCGAAACCGAAGCCCACTTTGCCGGCAGTATCACCAGCAACTACGAGAGCAGAGAAGCTGAAGCGACGTCCACCTTTCACAACCTTCGAACAACGGTTGATGAAGACGACCTTCTCGGTCAGGCCATCATCTTCCTCTTCGTGGCGTCCACGACCACCATCACGGCGACCGCCAAAACCACCACGATTGCCACCAGGGCCTCCGGGACCACCACCGCGATTTCCGCCGGGACCACCAGGGCCACGGTTGTTGTCACGATTCGCTGGCTTGCGAAGGTCTCCACGCTTAGCGGCTGGCTTTTCTTCACCGGCAGCTGCTGCAGGTGCGGCCTCATCAGCTTTCGCTGCGGGGGCTGCTTCCTCAGCTTTCGCTGCAGGTGCGGCCTCGGGCTTGGCTTCTGGTGCGGGAGTCTTGGCCTCTTCTGGCTTCTTGTCGTTATCTTCTGACATCGTTCTTCAATTAAAATTTCAATCCACCTTCACGGGCGGCGTCGGCCAAAGTCTTGATTTTGCCATGGAACAAGTGACCACCGCGGTCAAAGACCACTGCGGAGACATTAGCGGCTTGAGCGCGCTCGGCAATCAACTTACCGACCTTCTCAGCAGCATCCTTGCTCGCGGTCTTCGCTTCCACTTCCTTATCAAGAGTGGAGGCTTGGCAAAGAGTCTTGCCCACCGAGTCGTCAATCAACTGCACGTAAACGTTTTTGTTGGAGCAATGAACGGCCAAACGAGGACGCGCAGAGGTTCCAATCACCTTTTTACGAATCCGCTTATGGACGCGCTGGCGTGTTCTTTTTCGATTTAAAATACTCATCTTCTTGGTTCCTTACTTGCTCACGGACTTACCGGCCTTACGGCGCACATATTCGCCCACATAGCGGACACCTTTTCCTTTATAAGGCTCGGGTGGATAGAAGCGACGCACTTCAGCGGCGAACTGTCCAACCATCTGCTTATCGATACCCTCAACCTTGATCTTGGTGTTGTCCGTCACAGTGACGGTCAAACCTTCTGGGATGGGATGTAAAATCGGGTGAGATTTTCCAAGGCTCAGGTCGAGTTCCTTGCCCTTGAGAGCGGCACGAAGACCGACTCCTTGAATCTCAAGCTCTTTGACGAAGCCTTCGGAGACTCCGACAATCATGTTCTGAACAAGGCTCCGGGAGGTGCCGTGGAGGGCACGCTTCTCGCGCTTATCGTTCTCGCGGGTAACGGTGAGACTTCCGTCTTCCTGAGTCATCGCGATGCCGGCTGGCATGGTCCACTCAAGCTTACCCTTGGGGCCTTCCACAGTGATGTGGGGACCGTCGTTCGCAATCTTCACCTTGTCGGGAAGAGCGATTGGTTTGTTTCCTACTCGTGACATTTTATTCGTTCTTTCTGTCTAGGGGTTACCAAACCTTGGCCAAGAATTCGCCGCCAACGTTCTCACGCTTGGCTTGCGTTCCAGTCATGATTCCGCGAGGAGTCGAGAGGATGGAAATACCGAGGCCGTTCAACACGCGGGGCACTTCGCCCGCACCGACATAGTGACGACGACCGGGGCGTGAAACACGCTTGAGGTCGGTCAAAGCTGGAGTGCCGTCCACATACTTGGCGGTCACTTTGATGGTCGGGAACTTGGTAGTAGTATCTACCTCATAGCCGACGATGTATCCCTCTTCCTTGAGAATGCGAGCGAGCTCGACTTTCATCTTAGAAGAAGGGGCGGTGAATTCGTCGTTCTTCGCGCGGGACGCGTTCTTGAGACGAATCAAAAAATCTGAAATTGGATCACTGATGACTCCCATAATTTTTTCCTGTTTAAATTGTTATTGGTTAGGCTGCTGATTTCTCGGCGGGCTTGCGGAATGGGAAGTTCAATTGCTCGAGCAAGAACTTGGCTTGCTTGTCACAGTTGCCTGTGGTCACGACGATGAGGTCGAAGCCCAACTGGCGTTTGACTTGGTCGAGTTCAATCTCTGGGAAAATGGATTGGTCGTTGATGCCCATGGCGTAGTTACCACGGCCGTCAAAACTCTTGAACGGAAAACCACGGAAGTCACGCACGTTGGGTGCGGTGATGTTGATAAAACGGTCGAGGAATTCCCACATACGGTCACCACGAAGGGTCACACGGGCTCCGACGGCTTCACCTTCGCGGACTTTAAAGTTTGCAACACTCTTGCGAGCGAAAACAACACTAGGCTTCTGTCCGGTGATTTTGCCGAGATCTTCGACAGCATCTTCAACAGCCACCTTACGGTCGTTGACATATTTACCAATGTGCGTGTTCAGGACAATCTTCTCGAGTGTCGGAACCTCATTGGGATTCTTAAGACCAAACTGCTCCTTCAATGCAGGAGCCGCCTGGTTGACGTATTTCTCTTTAGTTTCGTTTTTCATAATCGCGGGTCAGCTCGTTTGCTTAAGCGCTCGGATGCAGAGGTTATCTGCGGGAAGCGGGGGTTAGCCCACTTTCTTGACATTGGAAAGATGAATCGGACCATCTTTGTCGAGAATTCCCCCTTCAGGGTTTTCCTCGGAACGTTTGGTCGCTTTTTTCATCACGCGGACGCCTTCGACGACCACTTGCTCTTTGGTAGCATTGACGGAAATCACCTTGCCAGACTTACCCTTGTGGTTGCCTGCAATGACGGTGACTTGGTCGCCTGCTTTGACGTGTGTTTTCGTACGCATCTTGTAAATTTCGTTGGGGTTAGAGCACCTCGGGAGCGAGGGAAACAATCTTCATGAAGTTCTTCTCGCGCAACTCACGAGCCACGGGGCCGAAGATGCGGGTGCCTTTGGGGTTGCCATCTTTGTCGATGATAACGCCGGCATTACTGTCAAAACGGAGAATCGAACCGTCAGCACGGCGGATAGGTGCGGCGGTGCGCACAATCACGCACTGGACCACGGCCCCCTTCTTCACAGAAGCTGTTGGGATTGATTCCCGAATGTGTGCGGTGATGATGTCACCCACGTCTGCGGAGCGTGAGCGCTTGCCCAATACTCCAATCATTTTTGCCTGACGAGCACCGGTGTTATCGGCAATCTCGAATTTGGATTCCATCTGAATCATAGCTTCGTTCCTTTTGGTCTAAATTGGTTACTTGAAATGGTGAGGTGGGAAATTAGTGGGTCAAAATATCCACCAGCTTCCAGCACTTCTTTTTGGAGAGAGGGCGGCACTCTTCAATGCGCACCTTGTCACCGACGGCTGCTTCTTCTTTTTCGTCGTGAGCGTAGAACTTCTTCGAACGCTTTACGATTTTCTTAAATTGGGGGTGTGGGACACGGTTGATGTACTCAACCACGATGGTCTTATCCATGCCCGTGGAGCGCACGATACCGACACGCTGCTTGCGCAATCCGGGACCTGACTCTGTTTTTGTTTCTTCGCTCATCTCGTTCTTGATTCTAATTCTGCTCAGTCAACTAGGCTTGGTTACGACGCTCGCTCAGGATAGTCATCGTCTTGGCAACCTCACGGCGAACCGTGCGGATGCGGGCGGTGTTCTCCAATTGGCCGGTGGCCGCTTGGATCCGAAGGGTCACACCCTCCGCCTTGAGTTCCTGCAAGCTCTTGATCAGCTCTTCACTGCTCTTCTCGCGGAGGTCTTTTGCTTTTATCGCTGCCATAATAACTGTCTTTCTTCTAAATTTGTAAGGGATTAGCCGTGGTTTCCACGAACCACGAAGCGGGTACGAATACCGAGCTTGTTGGAGGCGAGGCGCATGGCCTCTTTCGCCTGAGACTCGGGCACACCCGCAATCTCAAAGAGCATTGCACCAGGACGGATAACCGCGACCCATGCTGCAACTGGACCTTTACCTTTACCCATCCGTGTTTCAGGGGGACGTGCAGTAGTGGACTTGTGAGGGAAGATTCGGATCCAAACCTTTCCTTTACGCTTAAGGTAACGGTTGATGGAAATACGGCAGGCTTCGATTTGGCGGTTGGTCATCCAACCACGGTCGAGTGCTTGCAGACCGAAGTCTCCAAAGCTGACGTCTGTTCCACGCTGGGCGTTACCAGCGCGGCTTCCGCGATGTGATTTGCGGAACTTGGTCCGCTTGGGCATGAGTGGCATATCTTAGGTCCTCCTTAGTAAAGTTTGGTTCGTTCGAAAAAAATTGTCTGTGTCTTGGGGCTCGCTAGCTGCGTGGGGGTCCACCACCGCCACCGCGGTTGTCTCCACCACCACCACGACGGTCACCACCAGGGCCTCCGCCTCCGCGACGATCTCCGCCACCGCCACCGCGGTTATCACGACGTCCGCCACCTGGGCCACCACGACGCTGGCCGCCACCTTGGCCGCCTTTAAGCTTCTCTTCTTTCACGTTCAACCAGCATTTGATGCCGATGATACCGTATGTGGTGCTCGCCTCAGCGAAACCATAGTCGATAGGAACACGAAGGGTTTGAAGGGGCACTTTGCCCTGACGATATTGCTCGGCACGGGCGATGTCCGCACCACCGAGACGTCCACCGCAACGGACACGGATGCCATCAGCACCGAAGTCCATGGCAGTCTGAACGGCACGCTTCATGGCGCGACGGAAACTGATACGACGCTCAAGCTGAACGGCGATGTTTTCACAAACGAGCTGGGCATCGAGTTCCGGCTGGCGGATTTCGAGAATGTCAATTTTGACCTGAGCACCACCGCAAACCTTGGAGATGTCCTTGGTCATGGTTTCGATTTCAGCACCACGCTTACCAATCACCAAACCGGGGCGGGAAGTGTGGATGGTCACTCGGACACTGTTCCAAGCACGCTCGATGACGACTTTGGAAATGGCAGCGAACTGCAAGCGGTCCTTGATGTATTTGCGTACGGCGAGGTCTTCGTGAAGCTTAGTTGTGTAATCTTCACCTTGCGCATACCACTTCGACCGCCAGTCGCGGTTGAATGCGAGTCGGAAACCCACTGGATTGACTTTCTGTCCCATAATCGTTCGTTAAATAAAAGTTAGTGTTGAGAAAGAGGCTCTACGCCTCACCTCCGTTTTCAGATTGAAGTGTCTTGGCTTGGTCGAGCCAGTTGTCGCGCTCGATGCGTCCCTTAAAGGAAAGCAGGTCATCGAAAGCCACAATGTTCTCAGGCGTCCAATCGGCGATTTGCTTGAAAGTGTAAACCCCGAAACTGTGAAGTTTTTCTTCGAGGGCTGGTCCGACGCCAGAAATCTTCTTGAGGTCGTCCGCATTGTCAGGAGCAGAGTCGTAAACGAATCCGCGGTTGTCAGAGCTAGGAGCAGCAGCTTCTTCGGCGGCAGGAGCTTCTTCAGCAACCGGTGCGGGAGTAGGAGCAGCTTCAGCCTTCTTGGCCGCAGCTTTCTTAGGAGCCGCTTTTTTGGCTGCCTTCTTAGCTGTTTTGGGCTTCTCCTCTTCTTCAGGAGCTTCCACAAGAGTGATGTAGATGTGGCTGGTACGCTTGCGAATCGCAGCGGCAGAACCACGAGCACGGGGCTTGAAGCGACGGGAAGTCGGACCATCGGTCACGTGAGCTTCCTTGACCACCATTGTCTCGGCAACCATCTCGTGGTTGTTTTCGGCATTGGCGACAGCGCTCTTAAGGGTCTTTCCGATGAGGAGAGCAGCCTTTTTGGGCGTGTAGGTGAGAGTGTCGAGGGCATCGGAAACGGGCATGCCCTGAATTTCCCGAGCTACATCCCGTGCCTTCTTGGCCGAGATTTTCGCATATTTGTGTATCGCGCGGACTTCCATGATTCTTCTTCCTTAATTGCTACGTTTAAATGAGATCCGGTCGCCTTTGCGCACGGGGTTCTCGTCGTTTTCTAAATCGATTACTAACAGGGCACTGACATCAGCACGCGTTTGCGCGATGAGGGCATCACCCACTTTGCTGTCATTACGGCGGACCTCGAAGGCCATGCCGACAACAGCGGATTCTTTATCTCCCACATTAGCGACCACGATCCCAGACTCGGAATCGACACTAATCACTTCGGCCATCTGCAGGTTGCCCATTTGACGGTCTTTGCGGGGTGCTTCACGCAGTCCAATAACGGTGTCGAGCTCGCGAATGCGGGTCTCAACGTCCACCCGGGCTTCGGGGTCGGCTGCGATAGCGGTTGAAAGGTAATTTTGAGTGCTGGAGGAAAGTCCGAGGGCGGCCTCTTCGATTTCCTTCAGCTTGCGGGCCATCACTTCGAGGTCGGCGACGGCTTTGACGAGGCGGTCTTCTCCCCCATCAAGTAAACCGGAGCCCATCGCTTCGAGGCGAAGGTTAATTTCGGCGAGCTTCTCTGAACTCTCATCAGCGCGTTTCTGTGCCGCGACCAAACTCTCTTTGAGGTTGGTGTTTTCGCGACGAAGGCGGATGAGCTCTCCCCGTAAATCCTGAGCCTGCAAACCACCCGCCAACGTCGCCATCCCCAGAAGGGCAGCAAGCATGTTTGGCATGGAAAGTCGGAAGGTCATGGTTGGATTCTTACGCAGAGATTTCAGTTGAAAGTCAGTTCTTACTTCTTACCCACACCACCGTGAGCCTTGAAGGTCTTCGAGGGTGAGAATTCACCCAATTTGTGTCCCACCATGTTCTCAGTGACGAGAACAGGGAGGAATGTTTTCCCGTTGTGAACGGAGAAAGTGAGACCAACGAAGTCCGGAGTAATCATGGAGCGACGGCTCCAAGTCTTGATAGGCTTCTTGTCCTTTTTCTCAACAGCAGCATCGATTTTCGCGAGCAACTTTTGGTCAACGAAGGGTCCTTTTTTCAGTGAACGTGGCATAGTAAAATAGAGATTCTAAATTGTTAAATTCGGGGATTAGCGCTTCTTCTTACGACGCTCAACGATGAAAGTGTTAGAAGGCTTCTTCTTCTTGCGAGTCTTCTGACCCTTGACGTGACCCCAAGGGGACTTCAAGTGCTGACGACCACCACCGGACTTGGACTTACCCTCACCACCACCGTTGGGGTGATCGACTGGGTTCATACACATTCCGCGGACGGTTGGGCGAACACCCTGCCAACGTGAGCGGCCAGCCTTACCTGAAACCTCGTTCATGTGGTCGCGGTTGCCGACCTGACCGATGGTGCAGTAGGCATTCGCGTTGAAGCGACGCATTTCGCCAGAAGGCATGCGGACAAAAATGTTATCACCTTCGCGAGAAGCAAGAACGGCTTGTTGACCAGCAGAGCGGGCCACTTTGCCACCACCGCCAGGCTGAAGCTCGATGTTGTGGATCGCTGTTCCAAGTGGAACCTTGCCAAGAGGCATGGCGTTACCAGCTTTGGGAGCGGCGTTTTCGCCAGAAATCACCTTGTCGCCGTCGGTCAAACCAACAGGAGCGAGGATATAGGCTCTTTCGCCGTCGGCATATTCCAAGAGCGCGATACGGCAAGTGCGGTTGGGATCATACTCGATACCGATGACAGTTGCTTCTTCGTCGCGCTTGTTACGCTTAAAGTCGATTACGCGATACTTACGCTTGTGACCACCACCGATGTGACGGCAGGTGATACGACCCTGGTTGTTGCGTCCACCAGACCTCTTAAGAGGACGAGTGAGGCTTTTTTCCGGGGTAGATTTGGTCACCTCTGCGAAATCAGGGTGCTCCTTATACCGGTTGGTCGGAGTGATGGGCTTGAATGTTTTCAGAGACATCTCGATACGGGATTAGAAATTATTAGGTAATTAGGCGGGTGTAATGGACTTACACCAGGTCAAGGGAGTCCCCTTCTTTAAGACGGACGTATGCTTTTTTCCACTGAGCGGTGCGTCCCTGGTCGGAACGACGCTTGCGCTTGAGCTTGCCGGCGTAGTTGCAGGTGCGAACGTCCTCAACCTTGACCGCGAAGAGCTTTTCAACAGCTTTCTTGATCTCGATTTTGTTAGAGGCGCGGTGAACCTTGAAAACGTATTCGTTGTTCGTCTCCTGCAGGAGAGCGGCTTTTTCCGACATCTGGATGGTGTCGATAACTTGGTAAATGTCTTTCATTTTCCTTGGGGTTCTACTGCGGGTTAAGCGGTGCGAGCGGCGAGGGTTTCGAAGGCGTCTTCCGCGAGGATAACGGCCTGATACTTCATGATTTGCTCGATGTTGACGCTATCAACGGTCTCAAGAAGAGCCCAGCTGATGTTGCGAGCGGCGAGGTAAGTCTTGTCGTCGAAGGATTTGGCAACGACGAGAACTGTTGGAGCAGAAACGGTATCAGCAACAGTCTTGAGGAAGCTCTTGGTCTTGCCATCGGCAATGGCGAAACTTGAAACAGTAGTGATTTTTCCATCAGCGATAGCATCGTTCAAGACGCGACGGAGAGCCAATTTGCGCACCTGACGTGGCACATGCTTGGAGTAACTGCGTGGACGAGGTCCAAAGACAACACCACCACCCACGAAAATCGGGGCCTTGTTGGTGCCGTGACGAGCGTTACCAGTTCCCTTCTGACGGAACATCTTTTTGTTGTTACCGGAGACCTCACCGCGAGTCTTAGCACACGCGGTGCCGCTGCGACGGTTGGCTTGATATGCGACGACGAGGTCGTGCACTGCCTGGTTTCCACGACCCTCTTCTTCGAGGGTGAGGTTTGCGGCTTTCGCCTCATCAATACTCAATGTTTTTGCCATCTTCGTTCCTTTCTAAATTCTTACGGTTTGCGCTTACTTCTTAAGCGCGGGGCGAATGACAACGTAGCTGCCCTTGGAACCAGGAACGGCTCCGGAAATCAGCACGACGTTGTCGTCAGGGCGGCTCTGGACCACCTTCAAATTCTGTGTGGTGCGACGGTAGTTACCGTGGCGACCGGGCATCTTCTGTCCTTTCCAGACACGACCGGGAGTCGAACCGGCACCAATGGCACCCGTTCGGCGGTGCATCATATGACCGTGGGCCATAGGTTGTCCTTGGAAATTATAGCGACGCATAACACCCTGGAAACCTTTACCCTTAGTTGTGCCGATGATATCGACCCAGGCTCCGTCTTCGAAAAGACCAGCACCGGGGTGAGCCTCTTCGGTATTCGGAAGCTCAGCGCCGTCTTCAAAGCGGAATTCAACAAGCTTTTTCTTAGGTGCAACACCTGCCTTGTCGAGGTGACCTTTTTCAGCACCAGTGAGACGGTGCTCCTTCTGGTCATCATAGCCAATCTGAACAGCAGAGTAGCCATCCTTCTCAACGGTGCGGGTCTGCACAAATTCATTACCAGTCACGTCGACGACGGTGACTGCGATCATGGAGCCTGCCTCTTTATCAAAGACGCGGGTCATGCCCAATTTTTTTCCAATAAGTCCTAAAGCCATTGTCGTAGGTGGGTCAGATTTGAATGGTGATGTCCACACCAGCGGGAAGATTCAACTTCTTGAGTTCATCAACAGTACGAGCTGTTGGGTCCACGATGTCGAGGAGACGGCGATGAGTCCGAATCTCGAACTGGTCAGCGGCCTTCTTGTTGACGTGTACGGATGCGTTCACGGAGAACTTCTCAATCCGGGTTGGAAGTGGAATCGGGCCTGCGATACGTGCGCCTGTGCGCTTCGCAGTTTCCACGATTTCGTCGGACGAGCGATCGATCGCGCGATGGTCGAAGGCCCGGAGTCGGATGCGGATTTTCTGGTTCATCAGTTTATAGAAAAGTTAGTCGTTCGTTTTGGTTATGCGGCAGGGCGTCGGCCCGTCAGTTCGTCCACCAACTTGTCGGGGACTTGTTCAAAGCTGCTGGGCTCCATTGTGAATGAGGCCCGGCCCGAAGAAAGGGTTCGGAGGTCGGTCATGTAACCGAACATCGCAGAGAGAGGAGCTTGCGCCTTGAGAGTGCAAATCGTCCCTTTGGTTTCCATGCTACCGAGCTGAGCGCGGCGGCGATTAAGGTCACCCATGACATCTCCTTGATAGTCGGGCGGGGTGCTTACTTCGACATCCATGACAGGCTCAAGCAAAATCGAGTTCGCTTTTGCAAAAGCATCACGAATGGCAAAAATAGCAGCCATGCGGAAAGTGTTTTCGTTGGAATCGGTTTCGTGGAAAGAACCACCCTTGACGTTGACGTGAACATCAACCACGGGATAACCGGCAACAATTCCAGTGGTCATCGCTTCCTTGAGACCGCGCTCGATAGAGGCAAAATACTCTTTAGGAATGACGTCACGACCAACGGTGTTCTCGATGGTGTTACCACTCCCCTTCTCGTTGCTCTTCACTTCGAGAATAACGTGACCAAATTGCTTGGTCTCGCCCACTTGACGTTCGAGCAATCCTTCGCCAGTTGCTGGCTGAGAAATGGTCTCGCGGTATGAAATTTGGGGCTTGCCGACGCGGGCATGCACTTTGAACTCACGCAAGAGACGATCAACGATGACCTCCAAGTGAAGCTCGCCCATGCCGGAAATGATGGTCTGACCGGTTTCTTCGTTAGAGGAAACTACGAAGGTCGGGTCCTCATCAGAAAGACGGTCCAAAGCGACGGTCATCTTATCAGAATCAGCAGTCGAGCGAGGCTCAACGGCGAGACCGATAACCGGCTCAGGGAAAGTGGGACGCTCGAGGGCGACCTTGAATGAAAGATTGGAAAGAGTGTCGCCAGTAGCAGTGTCCTTAAGACCGACCATTCCTGCAATGTCGCCGGAGTAACAAGTGTCGATATCCTTGAAAGCATCAGCCTGAATCTGAATCAGTCGGCCCACGCGCTCTTTTTTGCCCGTGCGAGGATTGAGAATTTGGTCACCCTTGGAAACAGAACCAGAGTAGACACGGAAGAAAACGAATTTGCCGAAGTGCTTATCGTTGGTCAACTTAAACGCGAGCGCGCAAAACTTACCCGCATCATCGGTCTCAACGAGAACCTCTTTTTCCTCGTTGCTAGGGTCCATTCCAACCGCAGCTGAAATATCAAGCGGGCTCGGAAGGTAATCCGCAACAGCATCAAGAAGGTATTGCACCCCCTTGTTCTTGAAAGCAGAGCCGCCCGCAACTGGAACAATCTCGTTCGCGATGGTCGCTTCACGCAAAGCCGCCTTCAGTTCGGAAGGAGTGATTTCCTCCTCCATAAGAAACTTCTCACCCAACTCGTCGTTGCCACCCGCAACTGCTTCGAGCAGTTCGCTGTAGGCCAACTTGCCGAGTTCGATTTCGTCACCCTCGAGGTCACGAACCGTGTATGTAGAACCCAAGAGATCGTCTTCGGTGTAGATGACCGCCTTTTGGTTGATGACGTCCAACTGACCGCGAAGAGTATCCTCAGAACCGAGTGGGATCAAAATTGGGAGCGCATTCGCTCCCAATTTCTCGCGGACTTCCTCCACAACGGCATTAAAATCTGCGCCAACTCGGTCCATCTTGTTCACGAAGATAATTCGCGGGACGGAGTATTTATTCGCTTGGCGCCAGACAGTCTCGGTCTGTGGCTGCACACCTGCGACACCACAAAAGACAACGATGGCACCATCAAGAACCCGAAGGGAGCGTTCGACTTCAGCGGTGAAGTCCACGTGCCCAGGAGTATCGATAATATTGACGCGCTGCTCTTCACCTTGGAAAAGCTTAGTCACACCATCCTCAGGACTTTGCTCCCAAGAACAAGTAACCGCAGCGGACTGAATAGTAATCCCCCGCTCACGTTCTTGCTCCATATGGTCGGTCGTAGCCGCACCATCATGAACTTCGCCGAGGCGGTGAATCATTCCCGTATAGAAAAGAATCCGCTCCGTGAGAGTCGTCTTCCCCGCGTCAATATGAGCCGTGATCCCGATGTTGCGCGTGCGCTGCAACGGGAATGCTCTATTTGGACTATTGGGGTTGGCGGACATCGTAGGATGTGAGTTTTTTTCTTTAGCCGATAGCGACACACTCTTCACAGGAGCAGAGCTCCGGGAGTTTTGTGGCTGGACGGCGAGAGTGATAAATTCAGCGGGAAAGAATTAGAAACGGAAGTGGGCAAAGGCGCGGTTCGCCTGAGCCATCTTGTGAACATCGTCACGCTTACGAACAGAGCTGCCCGTATTGTTAGCGGCGTCCTTGATTTCGTTGGCAAGCGCGAGGTGCATGGGAGTTCCCTTGCGGCCACGGGCATAACCAACAATCCAGCGCATTGCGAGCGCCTCGGAACGGTCACCGTCCACCTCGAGAGGCACCTGATAAGTCGCTCCACCGACGCGGCGGCTTTTCACCTCAACGCGAGGCTTAGAGTTTTCAATGGCACGGTTGACAACCTCGAGAGGGTCAACAGTGTCGGTTCCGTCGTTAGCCTTATCGATAGCGGCGTAAACAATACGCTCAGAAAGAGAGCGCTTGCCTTCTTTCATCACCATACTGATGAATTTGCCGACGAGAGGACTGTCGAACTTCGAGTCGTGAACGGGGTCCTTCTTATACTTGCGTGATCTGCGAGCCATGATTCAAAAATGTTAAAATTACTTCTTAGGGCGCTTGGCACCATACTTGGAACGAGACTGCATCCGCTTATCAACACCGAGAGTATCGAGCGCACCGCGAACGATGTGGTAACGAACACCTGGCAAATCCTTTACCCGACCACCACGGACAAGCACGATGGAGTGCTCCTGGAGGTTGTGACCTTCACCACCGATATAAGCGATGATTTCGTGGCCGTTGGTAAGACGAACTTTCGCAACTTTACGAAGAGCGGAGTTAGGCTTCTTAGGAGTGCGGGTATAGACCTGCAAACACACGCCACGTCGCTGCGGGCAATTCGTCAGTGCGCGTGACTTGGAAGCGACGGTAATTTTCTTACGTCCCTTTCGCACAAGTTGGTTAATAGTCGGCATAATGTCTGCTTTTTAAGAGCTGTGGTTAAACTTGGATTAAAAATTCGGAGAATTCTCAGTTCCCCGCTTTCCAAAAACCTTGAGTAGACGCGACCAAACAACGTGCGAGAATCTCACTCGCATCAGCTGACTTGTCCGGAGGCTACCCGATAGGTTATTGCAAAATGAAGCGATTAGGACGTTTTACGGAGCCCAGTCGCGACCTGCGGGGCGCGGACTCTAGAAAAATTCGGCCAACTGACAAGAGTAAAGTTGGTAATTTTCGAGAAAAAATGGAGAAGGTTTGGATTGGTTGGTAGTAAGCCCCGCCCTGTATCCGTAACAGGCACTGATAGAGCCATAAACCCTCACTTCAATCAGCCGCCCAACAGTCGAAAGGACTCCTCATCTCTTTCTTGGCCATCATCGGCACTGTTTGCAGATAGATCATTGTCGTTTTGATATCGCTATGCCCTAAAACCTCTTGAATTGAACGGATATCGTGACCTTGGACAAGAAGATGGCTCGCGAACGAATGACGAAAGGTGTGGGCCGTCACCCTCTTGTGAATCTTCGTCCTCCGCACCGCTCCCTTCAGACGCTGACTATAAACAGTTTCATGTAAATGAAAACGCCGCCGCTCGTTTGCCCCCTCAATCAAGCTTAAGTTTTTCTGCGGAAACAAAAACTGCCATGGCCAATCCCTCATCCGGGATTTCCACTTTTGCTCACTCCCTACCTCCGGAGCAAAAGCTCCCGCATACTCCGCTGCCAAATCCTCTTCGTAAAGAGACCGACACCGCTCCAACTGCTGCTTTAACTTATCCGCCAATCTGGCCGCCATAGGCACCGTACGATCCTTGCCTCCTTTGCCGCGATGGATCGTCACTTTCAGCTGGCTAAAATCCAAACTTTGCACCCGTAGCGAAAGGCACTCCGTTAATCTCAGGCCAGAGCTATACAACATCTGCGTGACTAACAACTCCACTCCCTCCATCTCCGCAAAAATTTCCGCCACCTCTACCTCACTCAAAACAACCGGCACATATCGCCTGCTTCTCACCCTTTGAACTCCCTCCGGCTCAAAGGGTCGCTCCAACACTTTTCGAAACAGAAACAAGAGCGCATTGAAAGCCTGATTCTGACTGGAAGCCGTCACCCCCCTCTCTTTCGCAAGGAAAGTGAGGTAGGTAGCCGCAGTCTCTGAAGAAACGGCCTCCGAACCCGCATCGTTCAGAAACTTTTGATATCCTCGCAACCAAGACAGATAAGCCCTTCTCGTCGTCTTCGCGTACTGCCCACTCGCAAACTTACCGTCCAAAAGGGAATAGATTGAATCCCAAGACAGCTCAACCTCTGAAGACCCCTTTTCACCTCCTGCACTAGGAGGAACCTTATCAGACGAAGCAACGCTATAAGCAGACCCCTCCTCCTTAATCCTATCACCGCCCTCCTGCTGCTCCGCATTCTTCGCCACCGCCCCCTCTCCGAATTGAGGTAAGACTTCCTGCAGAGTCGCCACCGCAGCCTTAGCTTGCTTCTGCCGATGAGCCCCCTGCCCCTTCGAGGCAATCTTCTTAAGGAATAACGGAATCGACCCAACCTCTCGCGGGGAACTATTGGACTTCAGACAAAAATCGATAAAGAAACGGCACCACTTCAGACCTTGCCCTATCTCGGCCTCACTGAACCCTTTTCCAACAAACTTTACTCTAAGGACCGCTTCAATTTGACGTGGAATCTTATGCATCTGGAAATAAACAGACCTTATTATCATCGCTTTTAGCACAATAAATGAGTAAAAACTGACGTGTTCTGGGCACTCGCTTGACTCCGCAACCTCTTCCAGAGAAAATCACGCCACAGACCCCGAAGATAACAAGGGGTCTGTTAAATAAATTGTTCGGCTGAAAAATACCCATGAAAAGCGTAATCACAATAGTCTCACTCATCCTGTTGCAGACTGCGCAATCGCAGATTCGTTGGGAAAATCTCGTAAAGGTGGAGGCAAAGGACGAGGTTCTAGCTCCCGTCGCCGACTGGAAGGAACAAGTTAGGACCAATTACGGGAAGCAAGGTTATATCGTGCCCGAGTTTTCAGACGCATATGAACTCCCGTTCGACTCGTTGAAGAAGCTCTTTCCCGAGACCCGCTTTATTGCTCTATCGTGGGCAGAAAGGCCGGCGCCAGGGAAGGAAGACGTAATGTTTGGACGTGCTCTAGGGCTAGGCGTCACCCTCGTATTCGACTCTGAAAACAAAATATTGAAAAGTTTGTCACACCACGGGAATTACACTGCTTTTGGGGAGCTGATGAAAATATCTAGAGTTCCACTAAGAAACGAAGGTCACGGAGACCTTATCTGGGAGGCTTTCTGCGATATACACCAGAACCAATGGAAAGGACGGAAAGCCCTGAAAATCGATGAGAGAACGTGGCGTCTCGGGATGAATGAGATAGAGGGAACTCGGTATTTCTACGAAGTCGATTTGGATGAATCGGGATTAGTGGTCTCTTCAAGATTGAACTCGGAAAGGGCCGAACAAGACGCAGCACCACAAATCCGACCGCGCTAGTGGGTCGAAGGCTTGACTGGAGGAGGGGACGTGATAGAAGTAGTGAAAGCGCGCTGAGTCGGTCGGATTGGGTGTGCTGAAACGTTATGCGATAAAAACTACCGTTGTAGTCGTTGCAGTAGCTGACGAAGTTGATGTGACGGATGTCGCGCAGATTGACAGGGCAGCGTGACGAATTCTGTGGCTAGCAGCGCGTGAGGTAAGCGAGTTCGGAGTGATAGATTCTGTGGCAGGTTCTGGCAGGTTTTGGCTGGCAGCGTTACGGTTCGGGGTTTTGACGAGGCACAGTATTCGGTCCAGTAGGCTCGACCTGTATTTCATCAACCGGCAATGGCTCTACCTGCATAACCGGCCGCAGCACCACAAATCCGACCGCGCTCGTGGGTCGGAGGCTTGACTGAAGGAGGGTGCGTGGTAGAACTATTCAAGGTGCGCTGAGTCGGTCGGATTGGGTGTGCTAAAACGTTCTGCAGAAAAATGACATTTCATGGATGGCTCCACATCGAACTCAACGAAGTCGAAGAAGAGGATGGGGAACAGCATCACCAGCGGAGTGACGTTGCTATCAGCCTGATAAATGGAAGGATAGCTGAAGTTTCAGATACGATTTCACGATTTTCCGTTGAGCGCGGCGGGAACGGGATGATCGTCCTAATCGCGCACGGGCTACGCAACCATCGAAACGAAGATGCGGTTGGTCTCTTCCGGTGGGCGGCGGCGGAGTATCCCGAAAGCTTTGGTCTTCTGCACATATGGGACGACGAGCACTCCGAGTATCACAACGAATTTCGGGTCTTTAGATGCGCTCGCGGTCATTGTTCTGAGATGCCTGATCCACATCTTTCTCCGTGTGTTCCTACAATCGAGGTTCCATCCGCCTAAGATGCAGAACAAGACGCAGCACCGCAAATCCGACCGCGCTGGTGGGTGGGAGGCTTGACTGGAGGAGGGAACGTGATAGAAGTAGTGAAAGCGCGCTGAGTCGGTCGGATTGGGTGTGCTGAAACGTTCGCCTGAAATGGGATGGTCACCAAAGAGATTAAAAAGCAATCGTCCGTATCGCGTGGCCAGCGGTTCACGAAGCTTTGTTCTCACTGCTGGATTGCTATTCCTCTCTGTTGCCGCCTTTGCGCTCGCTAATGGAAGGGAATCACTGGGCGATTGGCCGGCCTATGCGTACGGTCTGCTCGGGCTTCTCACCATTTTCGGCCTCGTTTTGGCTTTTGTTGGCATATTCTGTGGTCCTCCCGTCGTAGTTAAAGTGTTTAAGTTGTTCAGGTTCGATGAGAAGGCTTTGCTCATTACGTTTCTCTCCTTTCCAGTGTTTATGGTCCTCACCTTGCTAAAGAATATGCGGAGGTAGTCTCTGGCTCAAGCATGGGCGAACAAGACGCAGCACCACAAATCCGACCGCGCTGGTAAGTTGAACGTTGACTTTTGGCGGATTTGGTAGAAACCTGCGGTGTAGTGCGCTGAGTCGGTCGGATTGGGTGTGCTGAAACGTTCGACTAAAATGGAAGATTGGCAGTGGTTTCTATTGGCGTTTGGGGGCTAGTATTCACTTGCTCCATTCGACGGAGAGCAGCGAATTTTTGGTAATTGGCCAAACGAACAAGACGCAGCACCATAGGTGCAATAACCGTCGCGGCATTCTGAGGGAAAATCTATTAAAGAGTGTTCTGATTGAGGGCAAGGGGCCGGCTCTGGAGGCGATGGCGGTCTGCACTGTTCTCCATCCGGTGCGGACTGGGATTTGTGAGAATCCGAAGGTTTATCGTTGGTTCTCTCATGAGGAGGCAGTGGCTGGAGATAATAGGGCGAAAAAGGCCCCAAAGCGGCGCTGCGTTGGCGTCGTTTTCTCATAGGAATTCCGGAGAACGAAGCGCGTCAGAAGGCTGAACTTACTCGCGAAGAAGCCGGAGGACAGGCCCAGATTTTTCGTAGACGAATCCCCCGTCAAAAAGCTCTCGAGGTTTTGAAAAAAGAAGGGCGACTTGAGAAGGCGGATTACCTCCGCTGCCGAGTGCGCTACTTCGTTGATGGCGCTGCCATTGATTCTAAGACTTTCATCGAAGAGGTCTTTCAAGAATCTCGTGGCCATTTTCACCCTGAGAGAATATCCAGTGCCCACTCACTGCGCAGGATGAAGACTATTCCCAAGCAAGAGCGACTCCACAGCCTACGCCAAATTGGCAAAACTGCGCCCGAGTAAACATACTCGTTGGGCTTCCGAGATTCGAAAATATCCCACCAGCTCTCCTCTCCCCCCCTCTTTACATCCCTCACCCAAGAGCCTATAACCTAAGCCGTGAACTGGTTTTATAGCTTAAACGGAGAACAGAAGGGCCCTATCTCAAAGGAAGAGCTTACTGCGAAAGTTCAAGGGGGTGAATTACCAGCCTCTTCTCTTGTTTGGAGAGAAGGGATGGCAGAGTGGACAGCATTTTCCACTGTCACCGAACTCCAAGTTCAAGGCAGTTTGGCTCAACCGGACTCCCCTTACACTCCTCCCACAGCAACTACTTTGGCTAACAACCTCCCTCTGGGAGAGCCAGTTCCCAATTATCTCTGGCAATCGATTGCGGCGACCATCCTTTGCTGCTGGCCGCTGGGAATCGTTGGAATCATCTTTGCCTCCAAAGTCAATACTCTCGTTGCACAAGGAGACATCAATGGGGCCGTCGAGGCGTCAAAGAAGGCGAAACTCTGGACCAATCTCTCTGCCGGTCTCACACTGTTACTGGTTGTTCTCTACGTGATTTTCTTCGTGGTTCTTGGTGTTGCTGGCGAGCTCTAAACAATAACTCTCTCGCCTGCTGAAACCCTATCGCCTGCTGTTCACCTTGGCAGTCTTCGCCATCGGCGGAGGTGCCTTTCTTTATCTTAGCCAGCATCCTCCAGGGCATGGCACCCTTTATCCCGGCTGCTTACTAAAGAAAACCACCGGGCTTGACTGCGTGGGCTGCGGCATGACGCGGGCCACTTATCTCTTAGCCAACGGCCGCTTTCTCGAAGCACTACGGATGAATGTTCTCGGTGTCATCCTGCTACCGATCCTCATCTTTACCTGCGCCTATGCACTCATCGCTTGGTGTCGCAACCGCCTGCTTCCCAACTGGCAACTTCCCCGCTGGGGCCCGTGGGTCATTCTCAGTATTTTGCTCCTCTTTGCGATCCTGAGAAACATCCCCCACAATCCCTTTACCTTGCTCGCACCGATTCAACTGACTCCTTAAATTTCGGGCAATTTCTCAAGAGAACCTGTCCTTTCTTGGAAAATTTTGCTCAGGAGAAATCGAGAAAACTAAAGAGCTGCATAATGATGAATGGAATGCTTTCCTAAGAGTAAACTATGGCTCAACAATCAACGATTCTAAAACCTGCGACTCACGCTTTCAAGGAACTGAGCCTCATTCTTTCGTTCATCCTATTGGCTGGCTTTGGCTCTAGCATCGCTTCAGCTAGAGAGAGCCAACCCAACATCATCTTCATCATGGCGGATGATTTGGGCTGGCAGGATGTTGGCTTTATGGGCAGTGGATACTTCGAGACTCCTCATCTGGATGCTTTGGCGAAGGAGAGCTTGGTATTCGAGCAAGCCTACATGTATCCCACCTGCTCCCCTTCTCGGTCGGCACTTTTGACTGGGCAGCAGTCTTTTCGCACCGGTTCTTACTGCGTTCCGGTTTTGGAGAAAGGGAAAGCTCAAGACAACATTTTCTCGAAGTGGACCATCACCAAAGAGCACCCCCTTTACTCGGAGCCTCTTAGCCGGGCAGGCTATCGCCTCATTCACCTTGGCAAATGGCACATCGTGGGACCTCATCCTAAAGCCGAAAACAATCTCCCTTTCAAAAGACCGCTCAAGCAACCTAGGAACGGTGACTTGAGTTGGCTGCCCGCTCATCGAGCGCCCGAAATCGCGCAGTATTATCCGACTGGGCGAGGTTTTCACAGAAACGTCGGCGGAACTTGGTGGGGTGACCCCGCTCGCGGCCTGCAAAAAGGATACAACGACCCCAAGGGTGGCTACATCACACCCTTCGAGAACCCATTCATCAAAGAAGAAGAAGGCGACGAATGGCTTACCGACCGACTCACGAGCGAAGCCATCAGGTTCATGAAGGAGAATCAAGACTCCCCCTTCTTTATCAATTTGCACTACTACGCGCCCCATCGTCCTTCGGTGGCTCGCAGTGAAGAATCGTTGCAGTACTTTAAGAAAAAGAAAGCCGACCCTGCCACCGGACAAGACAGCCAAAAGAAACCCGAAATCGCGGCCTACGCGACCATGGTCCAGTCATTGGATGAAAACGTGAAGCGTATCATCGACTACTTAGATGAAGCCGACCTTCGTAAAAACACCATAATCTTTTTCACATCCGATAACGGACACAACGGCCTCCAGAGCATGACCAAAAACCTGCGAGCCGCGAAGGGCTCCGTCTACGAAGGCGGCTTGCGAGTACCCGCTCTTGTCAATTGGCCAGGAACGGTCGCTCCTAGTCGCTCCAAGGAGATGATTCAAGGCTTAGACTATTTCCCAACCTTTCTCGAGCTTGCTGGAATCACCGACTTCGAAGGCACTCTAGATGGCAAAAGTATCGTGCCTTTGCTCACCGAAGAGCCCTTTGTAGAACGCTCTCTTTTTTGGCACCTTCCAAGCACCTACAAGAACCCTCCCTCTTCTATCATCCGCAAAGGTGACTGGAAACTGATTCAATTTCTCAAGGGCGGAAAACTGGAACTCTACAGTCTCAAAGACGACCTTAAAGAGAGCAAAAACCTCGCCACAAGCCATCCTGAAGTGGCGCAAGAACTCCTCGAAGAACTGACTAACTGGCGCAGAACTCACTCCGCCCCCCTTCCTCCGAGCTCCAAGTTGGACTTCTAACAGAAGCCAAGACTTTGTGACTCTCCGCCAGATTCGGAGCTAGCTTATGGTCCGGTCTGCGGAGCTGCTCTTATTGACAAGGCAGGCTGTTTCGACTGGCTCCACGTTTTCGCTGCCCGGGTTTTCACCAAATCAGCTCCGACACAGTGAGGACGCGTCCTTCTAGAAAGAATTAGAGGGTCAACTTCAGCCGTACAGAATTCACGCCCACACACAGTCTCCAAAAAGGTTTCGCCTTAGACCTGTCGCTTGGTCATGATCTGGCCATGATTCGCACGCTCCTCTTTGTGGCCGCCACCCTCATTTCTTTCTCCACGATGGCTGAGGACGACTCCGCTCCTTCTCTCGTCGGAAAGAAACCCAACATCATTCTCGTCGTTTGTGATGACCTAGGCTACGGCGACCTCGAGTGCTATGGACATCCTCACATTAAGACGCCTCACCTTAATGCTCTTGCTAAAGGAGGAATCCGCTTCACCGACTTCTATTCTGCGGCGCCCGTTTGCTCGCCCGCGCGGGTGGGATTACTGACCGGACGGAGCCCAAACAGAGCCGGCGTCTACGACTTCATTCCAGGCAATCGAGGGATTTATCTGCGAGAGAGCGAAGTCACCTTTCCCCAGCTCCTTCAAAAGGCGGGCTACGCCACCTGCCTCTCTGGAAAATGGCACTGCAATGGCAAATTCAACAGTCCCGCGCAACCTCAACCCGACGCCGCTGGGTTCGACCATTGGTTCGCAACTCAAAACAACGCCAGCCCTTCACACGCAAACCCAACCAACTACGTCCGCAACGGTGAAAAAGCGGGACCTCTCGAAGGCTACTCCTGCCAAATCGCCACCAACGAAGCTCTCTCCTGGATCACCCAACAACAAAAGGCAGATGCCGAGCAACCCTTCTTTCTCTACCTCGCCTTTCACGAGCCCCACGAGCCCATCGCCTCTCCCCCTGAGCTCGTGGAGCAATACCTTCCCCTCGCCCGCCAAAAAGAAGAAGCCCTCTACTTTGCCAACGTTGCCAATGTTGATACCGCTGTCGGCCGGCTAACCACGGAACTAGCAAAAATGAACCTCTCGGAAGAAACCCTCATCATCTTCACCTCCGACAATGGGCCCGAGACCCTTAGCCGATACAGCCGCGCCAAAAACTCCTTTGGCTCCGCCGCTCCCCTTCGAGGCATGAAACTTTGGACCACCGAAGCCGGTTGCCGCGTGCCCGGCATCATCTCATGGCCCGGAGTCATCGAACGCGATAGAGTATCGCCCCTTCCCGTTTCCAGTCTCGATTTTCTTCCCACCTTTCTCCAACTAGCAGCACAGGAAGCTCCCAAAAACCGCACTCTAGACGGCACCAGTATTCTCCCTCTCTTCCAAGGCAAACCCCTGCAACGGGAAAAACCTCTCCTTTGGGTCTTCTACAATGCCCTGAATGAACGCCGCGTCGCGATGCGCCATGGCGACTGGAAAATCATGGCCAAGATGAACATCCCAACCTACATCGCAGTCGACCATAAAAATGCCGAACAAGTCAAAGCCGCTATACTCTCGGACTATCAGCTCTTCCAAATATCCGACGACGTAGGCGAGACCAACGACCTTTCTAAGGAAGAAGTAGCCAAGTTAGCTGAGATGAAAACCCTCTTGCTAAAAGAATACGAAGCGCTTCTTTCAGACTCACACATCTGGGATACCGAAGGGCTGAAAATCGGAGGCCACCGAGCACAAAAGTAGCAAGCTACACACTGCCGCCTACGGCACTACTTTAACAGGAGTTCCGACACGAGAACTTGCGAAGGCAAGCCGCGCGGTGGCTTCTGGCATCCGAATGCACCCATGGGACGCAGGTGAACCCGGGTAGGGAATCGCCCCCACATGCATACCAATCCCATAAGAAGTCAATCGCATCCAATAAGGCATAGGAGCTCCCACGAACTTACCGCCAGAGGGCACGCTGTCCTTTCTCTTATCCGCCCCACTATTTACCAGTTCGCCATTCGAACCGAAGATTTGGCCATAGAGGTTGGAGCGCTTATCGACGATTTTCTCGGTAATCCGGAACGACCCCGTCGGGGTAGCATGACCGCTCTTGCCGGTAGCCACTTGGGTCTGCCCCACTTGAACACTTCCCCTGTAGAAAGAAGCCAACTGCTCGCTCAAATCTATCTCAACTCGAAAAGGGCCATCACCTGGCTCATTGTTCCAGAAGGTAGTGTCAGACTCTTCGAGGTAGATCGGCTTCGAGGCAATCGAGTCCTCTCCACTTTCCTCATCGGGATTTAAGGGAACACTAGCACAGCTGAGAACCAATAAACTGAGCGCTAACGAAAGAAGCTTTGGAAGGGAAAGAGAAGTCATGATTACCGTTCTAACAATCACTTAATGGCTGGATTAAAGTAAGATAGATATTGAGCCACCATTCCTTAAGACTGCCATTCAGCGGCATTACCCTTCCGAAAACTCCTCAAAAACGCGAGAGAATTCATCCAAAACACGCTGCACCAATGCTAGCTTCTTACCTTAGCTAGGCATCATCAGCTCCTCTAAATTCAGACTCTTGGTCCGGTCTAGGACTCCTCTCCCATCACTTAGCAAACACCCTCCGGAACAGCCACTCCGCAGCCAAGAGGCCCACGAGCAGCAGAAACACATCCCACCTCACCCACACCGGTTGACGAAAGGCCACTCGCGCAGCCTCCACCTCGCGACGAGCCTCGCGAAGAATCCCTCCCGCCGCCACCGAGCTGAAAAGAAGCTCACCTCCCGTCGCCCGAGTCAGATCTTCCATCAATTTTTCATTCGGAGCCGTGTCCCGGAGTTCGGGGTCAATTTTCAATAGCCCCAGTCGCAATTGATCCGAGAACTCTCTTTCCGAGGTTCTCGCTGAAAGTAAAACATCGACAACTGACCCTTTCAATTCCTCCGGAACGACAAGCTCTCCCACGAATTCGCGGCGCTCGCGATCCCATCGCAAATCACTTCTTGTCGGGAGACCAACGAGGCTCGCGGATACCCGCACATCCGGAAGACTTGCGGGGTCAATCGCTGCCAGTACTTCCGCGCTTAATTTAATGCGACCACCCGGCTCGACCACCACCATCTCGCTTCTCCCCAGCAAGCCTCGCTCTTCTAAGCGTTGACTCTTCTCGCCCAGCCATCGCACTACATTGACCCAAAATCGTCCCACATACTCACAGGGATGGGGAGTATCCGCCGGCCCCATACCCTCAAACTCTTGGGCCTGGTAGAGAATCTGAGCACCGCGCCCCAGCTCTTGGTGCCTCCCTTCGGTAAATGCCGAGGAGCTAGGATTCTGCCAAGTGACGTAAGACCGCGCCCATCCCCCATTGGTATCAGACAAAAAAGCCATCGAACGACCCTTTCCATAGCTCTGCACGGCAATGAGCGGCCCCTCGCCATCTTCCCTCACGCCAAGAATCGTCGCTCCAGGCTTTGCTCGCTGGATATCATGGTAACCCGTGAAGGGAGGGTGCTGTTTCAAAATCGTTTCGTTCAGAGCCGCATCATCAGAAATACGCCAAATTGGATGATCCCGGACAGTCTCTGGAATCATCATCGCCATCATACCATTGTTGTAGCCGTATCCATGATAGAGAATATCCACTGGGGTAATCTTCTCGATAGGAGTCTGATCGTATTCTCCCGAATCAAAAGAGGTGTATCCACCGATCATACAAAATCCGCCTCCACGATTCGTCACCAACTCTACCAACCAACTCATTTGCTCTGGCGAAAAATTACCACGCGGAATGTCCCCGCAAATCACAACATCATATTGAAAGAGCTCCTCCCGCGTTTTCGGAAAACCACGCGCTTGATCGAAGATGAACCGCCCCTCCGCAAAACCCTTCACCCGATGGAGATTCTCTTCCCGAGCAAACTGAGAAAGCGGAGTGTAGAGTGCCCAATCGATATCGCCCGCCGCATCCCAAGCTCTCGTCTTCACCTCACACTCATTCCACCAACCACTCTTCTCTTCGCTCGTCACCAAGCGCATGGCATGAGTTCCCTCAATATAGAGAACCTTCAGCTTCGGATCCTTAATCTCCAAAGAAAAGGAAACTCGGTTATCCTCCATCATTCGCTCGTCCTCCACCTCTTCCAAAGAGAGCTCCCAAGTCTCCGAGCGCAGTCCCGCCTCCATCTCGAAGGCAAAGACTGACTTACCCGCATCTAACGACACCTCTTCCTCATAAACAATTTCTTGGGCCGCATCCCGCAATCTCAGCATCGCCCAACGGTCCTGCAATCCATCCACTCCCACCGTGAGTTGCACGGGCACCTTTTGACCTGGCTTTGCCGTTCGCGAGACCCTGACGTCCTCGAGCCAAGCATTCCCAATCGGAACATCCTCACCCACCACCTTGCCAAAGACTTTCGTCCCTCGGCTTCCCAACTCAGTCAACACCGTCGGCAAATCCCGTTGGTCATGACCACAGCCATCTGACACCACCACAATCTGCCCATCCTTACCTGCCTCCTCTCCCGCTCTTCTCAAAGCTGCAGCCAAACGCGTCGGGCCTCCCCCCTCTTCAATTGCCTCCAGCTCCTCGGACCGGCAGTCTTCTGCAAACGACAAGACACTTACCTTATCCAAATCACTACTCACCCCTACAGCCCACTCCTTAGCCTCTTCTAAGCGAGACTCCTCGCCCAAGGCCATACTGCCGCTGCGGTCCAAAAGAAAAACGGTCGTCCCGCTTTCTTTTCCCACCTCTTTTTCCTGCACTGGATTCCAAAGCAAGAAGACCAGACTCAAACAAAACAAAGCACGCAATCCTCCCACAAGGAAACGACCAAAACCCGGCCGAAGATTCCGACTCATCAAAGCAAAAACAAGCGCTAGCAAGGCAGCCACCACCCCAAGAGCAATCGCTGCCCCCCCTCCCCAAACAGGTGCCCAATCAAAATCTCCCAACCAACTCTGCAAGCCTTCCTTCATCATCAAAGCTTCAGCGACAACGTCACCTCTTCCCCCTCCTGTAAGACCTTCAACCGATTTACCCCTGCCCGTAGCGCATCACCATCCTCCAAGCTCTTAATCTCCTCGCCATTGGCCTCAACGAGAACCATGCCCTCCTTCAGCCGACTACGAATCCCTTTTCCTGCTTCATCAGAAAGCGAAACCACCTCCAGGCCCTCCTCGACAGCTTTCAGTCGCACCCCAGGCAACATGGGGACTTCAAAGTCGTCTGTAGCTTGGGTGGCAAAATCAGCGGAGTCGCCGAGCTGCACTTTCCATTCCCTATCCTTCCCCTTACTCACTCCAGTTAATAGCAACTCCTCTCCGGGCTTAGGAAGAGAAGCTAACAAGCGAAAGTAACCTGAATCCGAAACATCCACTCCAGCCACCGCAAGAATCACATCTCCCTCCTTCAACCCAGCCTGCCCACTCGGCCCTCCAGTAAGGACCTCCTCCACCTGTGCCCCTCGAATAGCGGGCAACCCAGCTTCCTCAGCAAACTCTTGCTCCACCTCCGTCACCCTCAACCCTAAGAAACCTCGCATCACTTCCCCATCCTCGCGCAGGCGACCTGCAATGTGCCGCACGAAATTCGCAGGAACCGCGAACCCGATGCCCACGTTAGCCCTCAAACCTCCCCAAATCGCGGTATTGATTCCCACCAAACGCCCCTCATGATCAACCAGCGCCCCTCCACTATTTCCGGGATTGATAGGAGCATCTGTTTGGATAAAGGCCTCGTAGCCTCCTGGGCCAGTAATCGACAAGCCCGTCCGATTCAGCGCCGAAACCATTCCCGCAGTCGCCGTCAGCCCAATCTTAAAGGGATTGCCAACGGCCCAAACTGGGTCTCCGACCAAAAGATGATCACTGTCTGCGAAAGGAAGAAAGGGAAAGCCCTCTCCCTCAATTTTCAACAGCGCAATGTCACTCGCTGAATCCGAACCCACCATCTGAGCAGAAAACCTCCGCCGATCTGTCAACTCCACGTTCACCGCATCAGCCAAGGCCCCGTTCCCAAGTTCAACCACATGAGCATTAGTCAGCACATACCCATCCGCAGAAATTAAAACTCCCGAACCAACGCCTGCCTCTCGCTCCTCTCCTTCTTTCGATTCCGACTCCCGATTGAAGAAGCGTTCTCTCGCCTCTTCACTCGAAAGCCCTTCCTCCTCCAAAATCCTGGCGGGAAAGACACTCACAATAGCCGGAGTCACCCGCGCAAGCATCTTAGCAGGAGAATCACTCGCACGACTTGGGGGAGTTTCATCAAACAAAAACCCTTCACCAACCACCGACCCTCCCGCAGCCAAAAACAGCGGAAGAACAAACCAACGAGCCCTATTTAGGATCCCAAGCCTCGCTTTACTCATCATCGGAAAGAGCGCGATAATAGTCCTCCACAGCCCGGCGATAGGCTCCAGGAACCTCCGTCGAGCCACCAGCTGAAGCGGCCCCCATCAATTGGGCCATGAGATCCGAAATACGAGCTGCTGCTGCGTCCAAATCTTCAATCACCCCAGCCTCAGGAGTATCCGTTAACTTGATCGCAATTCTTTTGAGCTCCTCATCACCGGTTGCCTCCAAAGCGGCAACTGCAGTTTCAAGCGGTGACACTCCTCCGTTACTTCCGCCCGAACCTTTCCCGGATTTATCACCTTGCCCTGCACCCTCTCCTTCACCTTGGCCGGAGCCTTGGCCCTCGGCGTCTTTGGCTACCAGAGTTTTCGACTCAGCCTCCGCAAGCTTCTCCATCTTCCCCTGTCGGGTTCGTTCCGCTTCTTTGCGAAGCTCCTTGGCTAAACCCTTCAGACGCTCTTCAAGTCGAGAGCTCGGATTTCCCTGCCCCTCCAAAGCCTCCTTCAAGTCTTCCGGCAAAGCCTCGGTCTCCAGCATTTCCCGCATCTCAGCAAATCGCTGTGCACGTTCAGGATCCTCTTCGGTCTTTCCTTCGAAAAACTTGAGAACCTCATCATTCAGCTTCAAGTCACTAGCGAGCTTCTCGCCTTGCTCTGACTTACCCTGCGGACCCTGACCTTTGCCTTTGCCCTGACCCTCGCCCTGACCCTCGCCTTGACCCTCGCCTTGACCCTCGCCTTGACCCTCGCCCTGACCTTCGCCCTGACCTTCGCCTTGACCTTCGCCTTGACCCTCGCCCTGACCCTCGCCTTGACCCTCGCCTTGACCCTCGCCTTGACCCTCGCCTTGACCCTCGCCTTGACCCTCGCCTTGACCCTCGCCTTGACC
>JBPOGI010000013.1:0-2184 GCA_051251855.1 Roseibacillus sp. | reverse complement strand
CCAAATCACCCGCATCATTCCTTAAACGACTCTACGTGAACATCTAAAGTCTGTTGCGTTTCAACTTGAATTCTCCTTTTGGAGTATTTCCGTGTTCTTGGTAATACGCCCAAATCTCGTCAAATGTCCTACCGCTCTCCTTACAGTATTTCTGCACTTCGTCGAATGCTTTAGACCTTGCTTCTTGGTCCGCTTTCTCTGCCAGCCCCTTCGTCGTTCCTACCGTCATCGATACAAGATGGTCTACGACTAGCTCTCCATCATCGTCAAACGGAAAACTAAGACTCAATTTCCGCATAAAATCAGCAACTTGCCATCCATCCCAAATTTCGTGTTCATCGTCGGCGTACGCCTTTTGTGTCCTCTGCTTCTCAGACACCTTCTCCTTGTCAATCAGATAGGCAGAAATTTGACTTGCGTCCAAGTTCGGCCAAACATCTGCGACTTTCGACGCATCTCCGCTCTCTCGCACATACTCCTCTCGAGTTAATTCTCCCCAATAATTGGGACGTGAGGAGTATCGGTCTACTTCCTGCCCTGCCTTAAACAGGTTATAGCCCCAAACAACGTCCTCAGCGTAAAAGAGCAAGATAACTGGAGACGAAACCGCCGCAGATAGTTCCGAGGCTACACCCTCAGAATCGTTAAGAATTGTGTCTGCAAACACCACCGTCGAGCCGCTAGGGCACTTAAAAAGCGCCACCCCGTCACCGTCTTTGGAGCAGAGACCGCCGAAGCTTTCCTTGACTACTTCAGCTGAGGTTTCAGGAATACCGATGATGTTGAAAAAGCCACTCATTTTCTAGCGAACGTTTCAGCACACCCAATCCGACCGTCTCAGCGTGCTTTCACTACTTCTATCACGTTCCCTCCTCCAGTCAAGCCTCCGACCAACCAGCGCGGTCGGATTTGTGGTGCTGCGTTTTGTTAGCCTCCTGCCTTGTATTCGTTGTAGCGCCCGAAAATTGTCTCGTCATCTGCACCGTCAAGAATCCATTTCCAAGTTCCGCTCATAATATCCAGCCATTCGCTCATCTTGGCCACTTCATCTTCTCCGATCAACTTATTGCGCCTAAGCATCCCGTCAGGGTGGAGTGCCCAATATCTCGCCAAGTCCAGAATCCGATGCACGTCCTTAATGGCCTCTAAGCCAATCTTCCCCGGAATAATCATTCTAGTTCGAAGCGTGAACATCGCATCCATCACTTCTCTGAAGTTATTTTCATTCAGCGCGCCTTTATAAGGCCGAAGAGACCCCAGAAAACCAGAATCGAATCGAGGATCATCCACGTTCGGTGACGAACCTGAATGCAACGCCAGAATCTCGAATGCTTCAACTTCAGTCATTTTTTTAGGCTAACGTTTCAGCACACCCAATCCGACCGTCTCAGCGCGCTTTCACTACTTCTATCACGTCCCCTCCTCCAGTCAAGCCTTCGACCCACTAGCGCGGTCGGATTTGTGGTGCTGCGTCTTGTTCGGCCCTTTCCGAGTTCAATCTTGAAGAGACCACTAATCCCGATTCATCCAAATCGACTTCGTAGAAATACCGAGTTCCCTCTATCTCATTCATCCCGAGACGCCACGTTCTCTCATCGATTTTCAGGGCTTTCCGTCCTTTCCATTGGTTCTGGTGTATATCGCAGAAAGCCTCCCAGATAAGGTCTCCGTGACCTTCGTTTCTTAGTGGAACTCTAGATATTTTCATCAGCTCCCCAAAAGCAGTGTAATTCCCGTGGTGTGACAAAC
Source organism: Roseibacillus sp. (assembly GCA_051251855.1). GTDB lineage: Bacteria > Verrucomicrobiota > Verrucomicrobiia > Verrucomicrobiales > Akkermansiaceae > Roseibacillus. Next base: position 435 of record JBPOGI010000013.1, on the reverse strand, counting down.
TTTTCAATATTTTGTTTTCAGAGTCGAATACGAGGGTGACGCCTAGCCCTAGAGCACGTCCAAACATTACGTCTTCCTTCCCTGGCGCCGGCCTTTCTGCCCACGATAGAGCAATAAAGCGGGTCTCGGGAAAGAGCTTCTTCAACGAGTCGAACGGGAGTTCATATGCGTCTGAAAACTCGGGCACGATATAACCTTGCTTCCCGTAATTGGTCCTAACTTGTTCCTTCCAGTCGGCGACGGGAGCTAGAACCTCGTCCTTTGCCTCCACCTTTACGAGATTTTCCCAACGAATCTGCGATTGCGCAGTCTGCAACAGGATGAGTGAGACTATTGTGATTACGCTTTTCATGGGTATTTTTCAGCCGAACGTTCGAGCACACCCAATCCGACCGACTCAGCGCACTTTCGATGGTTCTATCATGCTCAAATCTC
>JBPOGI010000012.1:0-2336 GCA_051251855.1 Roseibacillus sp. | reverse complement strand
CAGCTACTGCAACGACTACAACGGTAGTTTTTATTGCATAACGTTTCAGCACACCCAATCCGACCGACTCAGCGCACCTTCAATACTTCTATCACGTTCCCTCCTCCAGTCAAGCCTCCGACCCACCAGCGCGGTCGGATTTGTGGTGCTGCATCTTGTTCGCTGGGTCGATTAGAACTTGGTGCCGTGAACAGCCACGAACTCCTTGACGATATGTTTAGCCCCTCGTTGCATGTCCCCCTGCGTAGAAATGGCGCTAGTCCAAAGACTGTTTCCATATCGGCCGATCCAAGTCACCTTCCCTGTCGCAACATCCACGACTTTCAGCGTAACGTTGACGTGGTCGAAACTGTATAACGGACCACCCTCCTTCGAAATTGTGCCAGTAATCACCTTCTTCACGCCAAGCAGCTTCCCGTAACGAGCAAACGAAGAATTGTCAAAATTGGCGTTGGAGCGGTAACTGTGCTCTCTGAGAACCGAATCAATCTGGGCACGCTCAACTGTTGCAACTCCGTTTAATGCGAGTTGCTCGATAATTAAGTCAGACATCTGCTCGCCTGATTCTCCTTGGAGCGGAAGAACTGCTATCGCCGCCTCACCGCTTGCTGCGGTGTTGACCATAGTTGACGAAGTAGAACTGCAGCTCGCGAGGAAGAGCAGGGAGAAGAAGAGTGATGCGAGTTGCAGGTATTTCATTTTAAGCGAACGTTTCAGCACACCCAATCCGACCGTCTCAGCGCGCTTTCACTACTTCTACCACGTTCCCTCCTCCAGTCAAGCCTCCTACCCACCAGCGCGGTCGGATTTGTGGTGCTGCGTCTTGTTCGGCATTCTATTTAGCCGGTTCAACGGAGACCTTCGAAGCCGTCTTCTATTCAGCCTTATGGCTGAAGCCTCGATTCTTCTTTAGTGTTCGGAATTTTAGAGTGATGAGCAATAGAATTACCCCAAACCCAATAATCACAAAGAATCCTGAATCCATTAGTCGAATCACCTCTTCTCCGTCCTCTCTCCATTTTGGATTGGACACAGCCACATCTTCAGGTGTGGAACGAATCTGAATCAATCCACTGCAATGAACTAGAATCCCAAAAACCGCCGCCATAATTAGTGACCATCGCTGCCACTTCCAGATCAAATCCGTTCGCTCACCTGAGCGATGATGCTCGAATAGCGACAGAAGTCCTACCGCCGCGACAATTAGGAAGGGCAATATCCAGAAGACGAGATAGGGCCCGTAACCTGTCGAAGTTGCCAGATTCATCATTATTTTTCTGCCGAACGTTTCAGCACACCCAATCCGGCCGACTCAGCGCACTTTCACTAGTTCTACCACGTCCCCTCCTCCAGTCAAGCCTCCGACCCACTAGCGCGGTCGGATTTGTGGTGCTGCGTCTTGTTCGGCACTGCCTTTCGACTGCTATTTCGCGTCTTCTATCTTCTTTGTAGTTCTGTAAAGAAAGTCAGCTAGTTTGGGATAGCGTCCAAGTAACCTGCTCTCACCAGAAACCTGCAATTTCTTGCCCTCCACCCTGGCGGCACGAATCTCAATTCCTCGATTCAGCATAATGACGTAGTAGGTCTTCTTGTTGACCACGACAGCACACTGCCCTTCGTATATATCTAATAGGGCCGGCGGCCTCACTCCTCTTCTTCCAAGAATTTTCGAAATTGAGAGCGCCTCCTTCTCGCCTTCAATTTTTTGACTGCCTGCCACCGAATAAATAGTCGCTCCTTCGTCACCGACTTGCCCTTTGCCTTCCAGTTTATACACGATTACCTCAGGCGCTTTTCCAGAATCGAGTGGCTGGGCTAGAGCATTTAGCGACGTCAATGCAAGGACCGCGAATATTTTTGATGCTTTATACATACTAGAGCCTTCTACTTTTTCAGCCGAACGTTATAGCACACCCAATCCGACCGTCTCAGCGTGCTTTCACTAGTTCTACCACGTCCCCTCATCCAGTCAAGCCTCCGACCCACCAGCGCGGTCGGATTTGTGGTGCTGCGTCTTGTTCTGCATCTCGGGCACCGAACCGGTTCCGTGGACCAACAGACCGCGATTGCTCGTCTTCGCAGCCCCGTCAAAACTTCGAATCATCAGCAAACAGAGCCTTCGTCACCTCGAACTCGCCTATTTCATCCACTGCCAGCCACAGACTCCATCACCTCGAACTCGCCCACCTCACGCACTGCCTGCCAAAGAATCCGATGCTTCGAACTTGCTCACCGTTCCACAGCTACCACGCTATTTCCAGCAGAACGTTCGAGCACACCCAATCCGACCGACTCAGCGCACTTTCGATGGTTCTATCATGCTCAAATCTCCTGTC
>JBPOGI010000011.1:0-2497 GCA_051251855.1 Roseibacillus sp. | reverse complement strand
AGCAACAAACAAATAGGATTCATATTTTCAGCCGAACGTTTCAGCACACCCAATCCGACCGTCTCAGCGCACTTTCACTACTTCTACCACGTTCCCTCCTCCAGTCAAGCCATCGACCCACCAGCGCGGTCGGATTTGTGGTGCTGCGTCTTGTTGGGCATCTTAGCGCGGTTCGAATATCTCGGGACCATAGCGTTCTAAGACAGTCTTCATTGAGTGCTCGTAGGCTATTCGACTCGGAACATACCCGACCAGAAAGGAGAGGAGGTTTGCACCAAAAACGATTCCTATTATTGACTTCCTTCCGAGAGATAGGACTGCTCCGTCCTTGGTAATTGGAAGCTTCCTCACCATAAAAAGCATCATTAGAAACTCGATGCCTACCACTCCAAACTCTCCGACAAAGAGGCTAACATTACGACCCGCTCCAGTTTGCCCAACTAGGAACAAAAGCGGAAAAAAGACCAAGAGTGTTGAAACCGTAAATGTCGTCCAAGTCAGGCCTACGTATCGTCGCCTTAGGGGCCTGCCTCCGAGTTTCCTCAACAGAAATAGAACGGCTAAGACTTCAGCTACCAGCGCAAGAGGGCTCGTTAGCACTGCTGTGTAGAACGCGCTCATCGTTGGCGCAGCTCCGGGATTCGCCGAAAGCGTTGCCGCTCCGCATAACAAAAGTAGGGCAGTAGCTAGTGCACGCTTCATAGAAAAATTTTACAGCCCAACGTTTCAGCACACCCAATCCGACCGTCTCAGCGCGCTTTCACTACTTCTACCACGTTCCCTCCTCCAGTCAATCCTCCGACCCACCAGCGCGGTCGGATTAGTGGTGCTGCGTCTTGTTCGGCATCTACTTTCCGTTCTCCTCGACCTGCTCCTCTGTCAGCATTGTCATTGGTGCTGCCGGAGCCCAAGTCTTCTCAGCAGACAGTTTACTCGGCACTAGGATCGAACCTCCTCCACCCTTAAAGAATGCCTCCTTACCCCGTGAATAGAGATTCGATTTGCCTTCTTCTTTGAATTTTAGGGCATCGGAACGCCATAGGGTAACCACTCCATCAACACTCAAAACTTCCCAATTCGCGACGAGGTCAAAAAGTTTAGGGTGTGAGAGAATCACCCTATTTCCCTCAATCTTAAAGGTCCCCTCCAAGCCTTCAACATCAGAACCCTTGCGATCGGAGTTGAACCAGTAGCGGAATCTTCCATCCTTCAGCTCTATCACTTGATTGTGCATTCCATAAGTGAAAAAGACTCCATCGACCGCCTTAGCAGGCTTGATAATAGGCTCTTCCGATGCCCCTAAAAGACCTGACACCATAAAGTAGACCGCAAATAATATTACTTTCATCATAAGGTAGACACGCGAGTTTAAAATTTCTTAGTCGAACGTTTCAGCACACCCAATCCGACCGTCTCAGCGCGCTTTCACTAGTTCTACCACGTTCCCTCCTCCAGTCAAGCCTCCGACCCACCAGCGCGGTCGGATTTGTGGTGCTGCGTCTTGTTCGGCACTAGTTCTGATTGAGTTCAGCCTCGTCCATACGACTGAGATTCTTCTCTAGCATTTCTGGGAGCCAATCAGGAAGACATTCTTCACTAGCCCTGACACAAAGGAACCTCGTTGTCTCCCCTTCACACTCCGCCACCAGATTCCAGTCGTCTCCGAGTGGCTCAACACCTCGAAGCCATCCCGAACTAGCAGGTTTGGATCGAAATCGAATTGATGCACCATTAAAGTCCGAGTGCCAGAGCCGCAAAGTTTGATTTAGGCGTGGCTTCGTAACGGAAGTCGGGAACTGGACCGTGCGCCCGTCTTCTCGAATTATCAACAACCCGTCCTCACCGAATGGCATTCCCGATATCAGCCACGTTCCCTCGATTGAACATGCCTGGAATTCATCTCTCATTTTTCAGCCGAACGTTTCAGCACACCCAATCCGACCGTCTCAGCGCGCGTTCACTACTTCTACCACGTTCCCTCCTCCAGTCAAGCCTCCGACCCACCAGCGCGGTCGGATTTGTGGTGCTGCGTCTTGTTCGGCCCTCTGAAAACCTCGACCTAGGGAGCCGGATCCTCGATCTTCCGAGCGACAATGTATCCCTTGTTCTTGCTATTCAGATATGCTCGGCCCTCATAATAGTATCCGGCTGCGGCTGGGCAGACCAAAGAAACTCCTCCGACAGCGATAGATATTTCTCCGCCCACCACCCCAGGAACAACCATCGTCTCCTTGAAAGGCTCGTCTGACAAAGAACCTCTCGAAGCAAAGAAAACACCGGGAAACTCTTTTTGCTGGTTCTTAATTTGGGCGGCGCTCATTGAAAATTCATCCGATCCTTTCGATTTGCATCCGCCGATGAGGAGCATTGAACCGACGATAAAGAGTAGAGCAATCGTTTTCATGATGTATTTTTTCAGCCGAACGTTTCAGCACACCCAATCCGACCGTCTCAGCGCGCTTTCACTACTTTTATCACGTCCCCTCCTCCAGTCAAG
>JBPOGI010000010.1:0-3117 GCA_051251855.1 Roseibacillus sp. | reverse complement strand
ATCCGTCACATCAACTTCGTCAGCTACTGCAACGACTACAACGGTAGTTTTTATTGCATAACGTTTCAGCACACCCAGACCGACCGCCTCAGCACGCTTTCAATACTTCTATCACGCTCAAATCTCCTGTCAATAAGTCAGCAACGAGAGCGGTCGGTCTTGCGGTGCTGCGTCTTGTTCGCCTATTCCGGTTCGGGTAGATCCACGACTCCGTCGAGGTCAATTGGGAGCTTGCCGACCTTAGACATCGAAACATCAGCCCTCAGAATCTTCAATTCATCCATGTTCACTAGGATCTCGAAGGCGTAATCACAATCCGATGGTTCAACCCTTATTAGCATATAGGGCGGTAAAGCACCGTCAAAATCGTCGTGATACCATGAGGCTGAGAACACTAGCTTATAGGGATGCCCCTCCATGTGGACTTTCTTGCCGAAAATTTCTGTATCGCTTCCGTCAGTAAACACCGCGTTTAGAACCTTCGGTAGAACAAGTGTCTTTCCTCCGATTGTGAGCTTAAGCCCAGCTCGAACAAACGATGCTGGCTCATACCTTTCGGGGAGGCCAATAATCTTCTTATCCTCCAGCTTCAAGCGGGTATCTTGATGGCCTCTGCAGAGATTGGATACGCAGAGAGCTACGATAGTGGAAAGTAGAAGACTGCGTTTCATATTTTCAGGCGAACGTTTCAGCACACCCAATCCGACCGTCTCAGCGCGCTTTCACTACTTCTATCACGTTCCCTCCTCCAGTCAAGCCTCCGACCCACCAGCGCGGTCGGATTTGTGGTGCTGCGTCTTGTTCGGCCTAGGTTTCGGCTTCTTCGATAGTGCCCTCTCGCGTGACGACCCTACGGAGAATTGAATTACTAGAGTCCATGATACCATCGTGAATATTATCCCAGACCTCAAAATTGAAAATCGCGCCCTCAGGAGCCTCTGCCACTGTTGATTCAAGCCATTGCCAAATGTCTCGCCAGTCGACCTCCGCATTCTGAATCAGGAGACTACATCCCCTGCCGTCGAAAAACGCATCAACCAGTTCGAAATCCCAGCCATTCTGCCATTCTCCGTCTAGCTTCTGAAACAGCTTCTCTTCTGTTGCGGATTCAAAGACGCGAGCCTCATCCGACACTGGTTGAGCGAGAAGAATTGAATCGAGTCGCTCGTGAAACGCGTTAGTTGTGAGCGCCTCTATTCTAGTCATATTTTCAGCCGAACGTTTCAGCACACCCAATCCGACCGTCTCAGCGCGCTTTCACTACTTCTACCACGAACCCTCCTCCAGTCAAGCCTCCGACCCGCCAGCGCGGTCGGATTTGTGGTGCTGCGTCTTGTTCGGCATCAGTATTTTCCACGGCCAATCATAAACCTACAACTTTAAAACCCTCCGCCGTAGAGGGTGATTCGGGAACAACCAAGACCCTAGGCCGCGAGTAAAACAAAGATTCTAGGCCCTATTCAAACCGATCTAATCGAGGACTTTCGTTTTCAAAACTGACGCTCAAGCCGAATCCGCCGAAGGTGCATTCTTCTTGGCCTCTGCGGCGACACGCTCAAGCTTGGCTCTCAATTCCGCGTTGGCTTCTTCTTGCTCCTTAGTGGCCTTCGCTACACGGGCTGCCCCTCCGAGTTCGTAAACTCCGTTCACGTAGTTGCCGGGATTCTCCTTTGGAAAATCTTCGAAATAATCAGACATCTCTCCCATAATGTTAATACTTTAGTGTTTTTGTTTTCAGCCGAACGTTTCAGCACACCCAATCCGACCGTCTCAGCGCGCTTTCACTAGTTCTACCACGTTCCCTTCTCCAGTCAACCTCCGACTCGCCAGCGCGGTCGGATTTGTGGTGCTGCGACTTGTTAGCCAATCGGGATTTCTGATTGGCATTCCGAGTTCCTTAAAGAGCGCCTTAAGCCGGTCGAGGCTCCAATATTCAGCGTAACCGTCTGGTAGGCCTGAATAATTCGAACACATGAAGCAGATGTCTATCTGGCCCACAATGTCTCCAGTCTCGCCGTAGAAGAGAAACGCATGATGCGGATTAAAGCACATTGCAATAGGATGCGGCGGCTGCTCAACTGTCACTGCACGCTTGAGCTTTTCGACCTGTTCTGACGTAAGTAAAATTCCTGCCTTCGGAATCCGCGTCTCATTCAAAACGCCACCCTCTTCGAGGATTAGGCCATATCCATGCTCGTCATCCCAGTTCGTCTGAAATGCACGAACCTCCACAAATCCATCAAAATGCCACTCGCCCTTATCTGGCAATGTAGTCTTGCGTGATCGCTGGTAGAAACAGCCAGCCAACATCAAAAAGATGACGACTAATGCAACCTCGAAGACTCTTCTCATTTTTTTTCAGGCTAACGTTTCAGCACACCCAATCCGACCGTCTCAGCGCGCTTTCAATAGTTCTATCACGCTCCCTCCTCCAGTCAAGCCTGCGACCCACCAGCGCGGTCGGATTTGTGGTGCTGCGTCTTGTTCTGCACTCTGTGTCCTACCTAGAAGCACTTTCGAGCTTCTTCGAATGCCAAGATGCCCACTCAATCTTGGCTTTCGTGGCCCACTCTAATTGATTTCCGGTTTCGTCCCAAGGTGGAGAAGCGTTAAACCATACCGGATTCCTGCCACTCAACTCGGCGAGCGCAGAGGCACCAATTATCCGCAAATAGGCATGAGGATGGTCGAGCAAGGCATAAGCTAATGGAAAGACTCCATCCCCCAACTCAGCCAAATCACGGCCGTTCATCCTTAGCACATCGACCCACCTCCTCGCTGACCTCGCATCATCAGATTTAGCAACGAGTGGCTCAACCAACACCTTGGGTCCAGACCCTACTATCGGACCACTGCCATTGGGATCCACGTCGGCCCTGACTCCTCGAATGTTAAATCCAGGGCGTAACTCGCCACGCTTAAATGCTTCGACCATTGCCTCAGCTCGAACCACAGCAGGGATTTCGGTTTCTTGCACCTTGCTTGAGGAAATAGAGCAAGAGAGAAAATAGGCCACGAGAAAAGGCAACAGCTTCATTTTAGCAGAACGTTTCAGCACACCCAATCCGACCGTCTCAGCGCGCTTTCAATACTTCTACCACGCTCCCTTCTTCAGTC
>JBPOGI010000001.1:0-1892790 GCA_051251855.1 Roseibacillus sp. | reverse complement strand
TTCTCGCCGTCCTTGCACTTCTTCTTGCAGTCACCAGCGATGAGAGCTTCTTCCTTCTCGCCGTCCTTGCACTTCTTTTTGCAATCACCGGCGATTACGGCCTCTTCCTTTTCGCCGTCTTTGCACTTCTTCTTGCAGTCACCAGCGATGACGGCTTCTTCTTTCTCACCGTCTTTGCACTTCTTCTTGCAATCACCAGCGAGGACAGCTTCTTCTTTCTTTTCGCCTTTCTTGCACTTGCCACAATCACCAGCGAGGGCGAATCCAGCGAGGAAGAATGAAGCGAGGGCGGTCGTTAGGATGGTTTTCATAGTTAACTATAGTTTGGTATCGATACACTGAGCTTAGCTCAGGAGTAACCTAGAGGAGAAAAACCACCGTGCAAACGAAGAGTTGCATCTTTTTTGCAAAAATTTCCTGATGGTTTGTTTTTTTCTTTAAAGTGTTCATAGTGAGTGGCTTGCTTGTGTGTTTGTGGGGGGTGGGAAGCGGTTCTCGTATTTTTTGACGAATATGGTTAATCTCTTGGGGTGAAATTGGAACGCCTTTTGAGGTCGTGGGGGCGGTGGGGGCGAAAAGAGGTCCGAGAGCAGCTTTCAAAGGGATGGGTGCGCGTGAATGGTGTGGTGGTGTCCGATGCATCGGTATTGGTGGGAAACTTTGACCGAGTGGAATGGAAAGAAACAGTGGTTCAGAAGCGGGTGGCTCGCAGTGTGATGCTGCACAAACCTCTTGGAGTGGTGAGCGCGACAGTGGATTCGGAGCATCGAACGGTGATTGACCTCATCGAGGAGGAGTGGGCAGGTGAGCTCCATCTCGCAGGGCGCCTCGACCGTTTTACCACGGGATTGATGGTGCTCACGAATGACAGCGTGCTTTCCGAGGCGCTAACGGAACCATCGAGAAAATTGGGGAAACGCTACCGAGTCAGTTGTGACGGAGCCATTGGTGAAGATGTCGTCTTAGCTTTCAAAGAAGGCGTTTGGTTTGCGAAGGAGAAGATGACGACTCAACCTGCTCAAATGGAGTTTCTTACAGAGAAAGAGTGTTTGTTGACCATTTATGAGGGGAAGCATCATCAGGTGAAGCGAATGTTTGCTGGCTTTGGTCTCAAGGTGATACGACTTCACCGCGAGGCCATGGGTCCGTTGGTATTGGATGCTAGCCTTCAGGAAGAACAGTGGCGGTTTCTAGATGAGCAGGAAGTTGTTAGAGTTTGTGAGCAAACTGGTCTTCCTTGATCTTGTGGTGAGGCTCGGGGGCACTCCCCTTGGAAACTGGAGTAAAGTGTTGACTTGCAAGGAGGTGTTTTGGGGTTCAGTTTCAGGAGATGAAACTTTTTTTGGCTTTTCTATTTTTGACGGCGAACCTCTTCGGGGCAGAACTATTTGATGAGCCTGTAAATTCAGAGGAGAGTAAAATTCTGCGAGCTCTGCTCGTGGCAGAGGTTGCTAAGCAGGCGAGTCGAGAAGTCGAAGAGGTGAAAGTCGAAGGGTCGTTGAAGCTCGAAGGGAAGTGGGGCTTTTTTGTTGGAAAGAGTCTGGGTAAGGATTCGAAAAGCCTCGCCTTGGAGCCCTACAGGAGCGACGACACCTGTGCGTTGTTCTTAGAGACGAAAAAAGGCTGGGTGATTGTTGATTGGTCAGCCGGCTACCGCGATATGGTTTACTACGACTGGGCAAGGACCTACGGGGTGAGCGCGAAACTCTTGGGCCTCCCTGATTATTTGGCCCCCGAATAATGGCGGCCCGTTTCCCTGAGCGCTTGACGGGTAGGATGTGGTGAGGAAAGTGAGTCTTCCGCTACTTTTCTGTTCTTTGTTAGCACGTTTGTTGCTTAGGTCGTGCTATGCGTTACGACCCGATAGACTCGTCACTTTTTAACCGCAATCGAAAGAAGTTGTGTGGCTTGCTGAAGCCGAACTCCATCGTGGTAGTTCATGCCAACGATATCCTACCCACGAATGCGGATGGAACATTTTTGCTCCAGCAGAACAGAGACTTGCTTTATCTGTGTGGGGTAGATCAAGAGGAGACTGTTCTTATTCTCTTTCCAGACGCCAAGCTTGAGAAGGATCGGGAGATTCTATTTGTCCGGGAAACAAACGAGCATATTGCGGTCTGGGAGGGAGCAAAGCTGGACAAAGAGCAGGCCGCCCAAGTCTCAGGTATCGAGAGGGTGGAGTGGAATCAGTCCTTTGAGGCAACTTTGATGGCCCTCGTTCCCCAGGCTGAGAATATTTATCTAACGACCAACGAGCATTTACGAGCGATGAGGGTAGTGGAGACTCGCAATGACCGCTTTATCAAGGATTGTCAGGCACGTTTTCCCTTGCACCGCTATGAGCGCTTGGCTCCTTTGACGAGTGAGTTGCGCATTATCAAAGATCAGGTGGAGATCGATGTTTTGCAAAAGGCGTGCGATATCACGGAGGCCGGATTTCGTCGAGTATTGGAGTTTCTCAAGCCCGGCGTGGGGGAGTGGGAGGTTGAGGCAGAGTATCTCCATGAATTTGTTCGCTCACGTTCGCGTGGTTTTGCGTATTCGCCCATTATTGGGACGGGAAAGAACGCTTGTGTTTTGCACTATTTGGAGAACAAGGATGTCTGCCAAGACGGCGACATGTTGCTGATGGATGTTGCTGCGGAGTATGCCAACTGGAATGCGGATATGACTCGGACGGTGCCGGTGAATGGTCGCTACAATCCGCGCCAGCGAGATGTTTACAACGCGGTCCTAAGTGTGATGCGCCAAGCGGACGGTATTTTACGGCCCGGAATTACTCCCAAGGATTACCAGCATCAGGTGAGGGAGTTCATGGAGAAGGAGTTGGTGGACCTGGGGCTCCTAGATGCGAAGGAAGCCCGAGAGCAAGACCGTGAGAAGTTGCCCTTGGTAAATAAGTATTTCATGCATGGGACCTCTCATCATTTGGGTTTAGATGTTCATGATGTGGGGCCGCACAATGAGCCTGTGAGGGAGGGGATGGTCTTTACGATTGAGCCAGGGATTTACATTCCGGAGGAGAGTCTTGGAGTGAGATTGGAGAATGATGTCGTGATCGGAAAGAGTTCGAACTTTGATTTGATGGGGAGCATCCCAATTGAGGTCGATGAAATTGAGGAGTTAATGAACGCGGGGAAGTGAGCGGCCAAGACCCCACTTTTTGGTAAAGGAACTAAAGAGGGCGAGGTCTAAAGAAGGCCCTGTTAGTGAGATTTTCGGGAGCGTTTTCTTGCCATGAGAGGTGGACTTGTCATCATGACGGGAGCACACAGATCACATTCATGGAAGAAACACAGGAAGAGAACGCGTTTCGCGAAGTTGGGGTGGCCGAATTGGCCCCCGCTATTCAAGGCTATTGGAAGAAGGCTCAGGATTCGATTCAGATCGATAACCATAAATATGCCATTACTCTTTTGCAGGCGATTTTAAAGGAGGCTCCGGGCTTTGTAGATGCTCGGAAGGCTCTTCGATTGGCGGAAGACAAGTTGACGGGTGGCCCGAAGAAGAAGCGCGGTCTCTTTGGGACGAGCGTGGGAACGGGAACTGCTTCGGTGTCGAAAAAGTATCTGGCACAAGCTGAAAAAGACGGCAATGCCGCGCTGCAAGCTGTTGAGAAAGAACTGGAAAAGGAACCTTACAATGCCTCTTTCAACGATGCTCTTCACGACGTCGCGGTGAAGCTCGCCATGCCTGAGACGGCGATTTTCGCTCTTGAGACAGTGCGAAAGGTAACGCCAGAGGAGGGGAAGCTAATGCACAAGCTGGCGAACTACTATCTTGGATTAGAGAGAGCTCTGGAAGCTGCTGCGGTTTATGAGGATATCGTAAAGGCTAATCCTGCGGACATCGATGCGGTGAAGGCTGCTAAGGATTGCACCGCACGGGCCTCGATGCTTTCGAATCGAAATGAATCTGGTGAGCTTGAGCTTAAGCAGAAGGACTCTGATGAGACTTTAGCCTTGGAGCAAGCGTCTCGCACGGCTCTGACCAAGGAGCAGATGGAGGCCAAGCGAGATGACCTCGCTGCCCAGTACGCTGCCGACCAGAACAACATCCAAGTGGTGAGGGATCTGGCTGCGGTCTATGAGAATCTTGAGGACTGGGATAATGCCTACTCCTTTTTCGATTGGGGATTCCAAATCAGTAATAATGACGTCGCTTTGAAGGCCAAGGCCGGCAAGATGAAGGATAAGGCTGCTGATGAGAAAATTAAGACTCTCCGGGCTCAGGTAGAGGCCAATCCAGACGACGATGCGGCTCGCCAAGAGTTGGAAGAATTTCAGAGCGCGCTGAGTGCGGCTCAAGTCGAGGAGCGGATGGCTCGGGTGGATGAAAACCCCACCGACCCTGCGTTACGTTTTTCTTTGGGAGAGGCTCTCTTCCATGCAGGTCAATATAAGGATGCCATTAAGCACCTTCAGCAGGCGACGCGTAATCCGCACATCCGGACGAAGGTTTTGGTCTTGTTGGGCCGCACCTTCGACAAGATGGGAATGGCGGATATGGCGGTGAGCCGATTTGTGGAAGCCAATGCCGAACTTAAGCAGATGGATGCGACCAAGAAGGAAGTGCTCTACGAAGTCGGCCTTATTTACGAAAAACAGGGCGACAAGGAGAAGGCCACTGGTGCTTTCAAGCAGATTTACGAAGTGGACTACGGCTACCGCGATGTGGCGGAGCGTGTTGAGTCAGCTTATGGAAACTAGGTTTCTTGCTCGTTGCCGTTAACAGAAGAATCAAACCTTGAAGCCACCAAAAGAGGCTCCGTTCGCGGAGCCTCTTTTTGCTGTGCGGGCGGCTATGCCGAGTGCTGAAGCCGAACTGGCGGTGGACGACTCCGGTCCTCCTTCTCGTGTGGGAGGGGTCTATGAAGGCTGAGATGGGCGCAATCCTCCGGTAGTGGAGGGATGGAGAGGCTTGAGTCCTGATTGAAGGGGGCCGGCCTTCGTTGGGGTTAGCGTTCGAAGGGGAGCGGGGGAAGTGGAGGAGGGACGTCGAACTCTTCCTTTTCGTCGAAGGGTTCATCACTCTGGGGGGCGGCGGGCGTTCCTGCCTTAGACCCGTTTCGGAAAGGGTTATCGGTCGGGAAGCTGGTTTCAATGTCCTTAGATTTGGCGTATTTCTGTTCGGCATACTCGCCTTTTCGCCAGACGTAGGAGAATGCACGGGTGACATTGCCAGCACCGTCATAGAACCAATACATGCGACGGACGGGAGCTTCTTTACCGGTCTTGGGATCTTTCTGCGGTACGCGGGCATCGTACATATCCTCGGCAATCAGTTGTCCGGTTTTGCGGTGATATCCGTAAGCGACTTTGTAGAGAAGGTTTTCCTTACCGTCGAAAATTTTGCAAGAGAGAGGGTTCCCGCGCTTATCCATACGATAGATGGTCGTGGTGAGAATGGCGTTGCGCCCTCCCTTTGAGTCAGAGAATCGGCGCTTTCTGAGTGTCTTTTCGTCATTTGAGCGACGGTACTCAGTGTGAGTGCCATCGCGATGTCGCATGATACGGACGTTGTGCTGAATGGCTTCCCAAACTTCTTTATCGACGGCCCAGCAGCAGCAACTAGAGAGAAGCTGAATCAATGAGATCAGTGCGACGAAAAGTAATGGTCTCGACATAGGGGACAAGGTAAAGAAAGGAGCGCGTGAGGTCAAAACAGAAAAAAGAAGGGAAGTGGAGGTTCTCTGGCAAGGAATTCGATTTTCAGAACGGAGCTCTGGTGATGGGGATTCTAAACGTTACGCCTGACTCGTTTTCTGACGGAGGGAAGTGGTCGCAAACAGAGGCTGCCCTCGAGCATGCTCACCGACTCATCAGAGAGGGCGCGGATATGATTGATGTGGGGGGCGAATCCACCCGGCCAGGGTCCGATGCTGTGTCGTTGGATGATGAACTTGCTCGGGTCATTCCTGTAATCGAAGAGCTGGCTTCCCAAACATCAGTTCCGATCTCAGTGGATACCTGCAAAGCGGAAGTTGCGCGAGTAGCTTTGAGGGCGGGCGCGGCGATTGTGAATGATATTTCAGGACTTCGCGATCCTGCGATGATTGAAGTTTGCGCGAAAAGCGACTGTGGAATTGTGGTGATGCACATGAAGGGGGTGCCAAAGACGATGCAGGCGGCTCCCCAATATGAAGATGTGGTAGCTGATATTCAGAGCTTCTTTGCGGAGAGGTTGGAGACCCTTGTTCAGGCGGGTATCGAGCCCGAGCGTCTTTGTTGGGATCCTGGGATCGGCTTTGGCAAAAGACTGGAAGATAACTTGGAATTGCTACGAGCTACCAACGAACTGGGGATTGGAAGTCGTCCAGTGATGATTGGTCTATCGCGCAAAAGTTTCCTTGGAACGCTTTTGGAGGAAACGGCAATGGAGTCCCGCGATTGGGCAACTGTGGCATTGACCGCCTGGACGCGAGAGCATGGGGGGCAGGTTCACCGCGTGCATGATGTTCGGCCCAATCGAGAGGCTCTGCGTATGATGGAGGCGCTCGCTGAGCAGGATTAACCGCTATTTTTCCTCGTCTGATGTTGCGTTGCTCAGAACTCCTCTTTCCTGAGAGTATTTTCCCCAGAGGAGGTCCAGTTGTTTTGTGATTTCCTCGCGGGTGCCTGTGGTGAGCCAATAGCGATAGTGGTAACTTGACTGGGGACCTAATTTGACCAGCGAAACAGGGGCGATGTGAACACAAGGCCCTGCCTTAGGATTGGAGGATTGGCCCTCAGAATGAGGTCCAAAGTTCCAAGTGGGCCCGGCAGTGGGGCTGAAGATGGCGATCCCTTGGCCGTTGGGTTCAAAGCATGCCATCGCTAGGCGGGGAGGGTGTGCTTTCCCCCAGGGCGGGCCCGGAATCTGAATCTCGTCCCGCCACTCGTTGTTGCCAAGGTAGCTTTGGAAGTGGTCGAAATTGCGAGTGAAGTAGAGAGCGGGGACTTCTTGATGACTGTTTCGTGCCGGACCCCAACGGTCTCCATCTTGTCTGTCGGATTCGAAAAGGCACTTCACTACGACTGTTTGAGTGAGGTCAGGTTCGAAGGAGGTCCATTGCTTCATTGTGGCTTCCGCGTCTTCATCTGGCATGTCCCAGAGTTTGGGGGTGGTCTGAGCGAAGAGGGTGTTGCCATCGAGGCGATCAAAGTGAGTGACCTTGGCCCACGAGCCTACTCCTCCGCCTTGGATGGGGTTCCAGTTCCAAGGACTCCAGGCTTCGTGTTGGCCATCTTCGGTACGATCTAGCGAGCGACCGGCGTAATAGGATTGTTGAATGAGGCGACCGGGATCGGCCTCGTTGACGGTATTTTTAGGATAGCCTCGCCATGAGAGCCAAGTGATGGAAGCTCCTTTGGCGCGGTCGATGCCGATCTTGATGGCTCCATTGTCGATGGAAAGTAGTTCTCGGGGAGTTTTTTTGAATTCGTTGGTGACATTCCTTTCTAAGGGGTTGGTTGACGGTTCAGCACAGAGAGGGGACAAGGCCAAAAGTAAGATTTGAAAAGAGTGAAGCATGGAAATTCAGAAGGCTGGATGGGATGAGTATGGCGAGAATTAACAGCTCCTAAAATGCAAAGAGGTCCTCGAAATGAATCGAGAACCTCTCTGATTTCGGAAAACCCAATAACCGAAATATTTCTTCAAAAGCGAGAGTTGCGCTCCCTCTTCAGGTGCCCGACGATTTCCGCCGAACAACGTCGGTAAAGTAGTTGCAGGCGACATTTTCGCAACGAAAACAGCGACTATGAATCGCTTTTCTTGTAAGTTGCAGACAATCAATTGTCTTTAACAGATGGCTCGAATGGATTGGTGTCTCTTTCGAGACTCTATGGGGATAGGCTCACTAATATTTCGGCTTTCCGAGTTCGATCGAGCGCGAGGTTGCTGCTTCTACACCTTTAATGATCGAGTTCCGAAATCCGTGTTCTTCGAGAGCTCCGATTCCTGCAATGGTGGTACCTCCAGGGGACGCAACCATGTCCTTAAGGAGCGCGGGGTGGAGCCCTGTTTCCATCACCATCGTTGCCGCGCCTAGGACCGTTTGGGTCGCGAGCTCCAAAGCTTTTTCTCGGGTCAACCCGCTAGCGACACCGCCATCGGCGAGAGCTTCGATCATAATGTAAACAAAGCCAGGTCCTGAGCCGGAAAGACCAGTGACTGCGTTCATGAGCTTCTCAGGAACTTCCACGACTTTTCCCACCGAGCCAAAGAGACCAGATACGAAGTTAATGTCTGCCTGAGTGGCATTGGTGCCCGGAGTAAAAGCGGCGGCTCCTTTGCCAACAAGGGCAGGGGTATTGGGCATCGCGCGAATCACGCGAGCGTGATTAAAGATGAAATTTTCGATGGAGGAAATGGTAACACCGGCAGCAACCGAAACGAGCAGGATGCGGTTCGGATCGGTTCCGTAGGTCGCGATCTCGCGAAGAACTTGTGGAACATCGCCCGGCTTGGTGCAGAGAAGGATGGTGTCACAGGTCTCGACTACCTGTCTGAGCGAGGCTGCGCTGGAAACTCCGTGCTCTTTGACTAGGTTTTCAACGGCAGCGGTCTCAATGTCATAAGCGACGACATCGGTTGCAGTGAGCTTATCCGCCTCGATCGCTCCAATCACCAGAGCTCTTCCCATTCGTCCGCATCCAATTAGGCCTAATTTCATTGTCCGACTAACATGGAATTAGAGAGCCAACGGTGTCGAGGGTTTTGCTGGGAAATGCTCATTTTTTTGAGGGAGGGAAGGTAAAGGCCATCGAAATGGAACAAAAAGAGAGTTTTCTGAGCGAATACGCAAAAAAGAGACATTTCCCGCTTGCGTCAGGTTGGTCCTCTGGTATTCACCTCGCCCCTCGCTCGGCCTCTGCCGCGTGAGAGTTTTTTAGTCCACACGATATGGCACGCATTTTTGGCATTGAAATTCCTAATGAGAAGCGGATCGAAGCTTCTCTTCCGTATATTTACGGCATTGGGCCGAACACAGCTTCGAAGATTCTCGAGCAAGCTGGGGTTGACCCCAACTTGCGTACCGGAGAGCTCTCAGAGGATCAGTTGGTGAAGATTGCGCAAGTAATCCAAGGCGACCAGATCATCATTGAGGGTGACCTTCGTCGTGAGAAACAGGCCGCTCTCAAGCGTCTTTCTTCGATTAACTGTAACCGAGGTCTCCGCCATCGTCGAGGCATGCCCGTTCGCGGTCAGCGCACGAAGACGAACGCTCGTACCCGTAAGGGCAAAAAGAGAACAGTGGGCGCCAAGAAGTAATAACCTTTTATAATTTAGCGAGATGTCTGACGAAGAAACCAAGCCCGCCGAGGAAGAGAAAGTAGCTCCGGCTGCTGCGGAAGAAAAAGCTCCCGAAGCTGCAGCTCCTGCTGTTGCCGATGAGGCTCCTAAAAGAGATGATGCAGCTGCTCCTGCGGCTGCTGCAGAAGATGCCCCCAAGGCTGCCGAAGAGGGTGAGGATAGTAAGCCTGCTCCGAAAAAGGATATTTTTGCCGAAATCATGGGTGAGGACCCAGCCGATGCGCTGAAAGTCCACAAAGCCAAGAAGAACAAGAACGTTGCTAAAGGTATCGTTCACGTGAAAGCAACTTTCAACAACACCGTTGTTACTGTGACCGACGAGATGGGCAACACCATCGGTTGGTCAAGTGCCGGTAAGATGGGCTTCAAAGGCTCTCGTAAGAGCACTGCCTATGCTGCTCAGGTTGTCTCCCAAGACGCTTGTCGCCAAGCAATGTCTCACGGCCTCAAGTCTGCTGAAGTTCGCGTCAAAGGCCCCGGTGCTGGACGTGAATCTGCAGTTCGTGCCATTCAAACTCTCGGCATCGACGTCGCCGCTATCGAAGACGTGACTCCTATCCCGCACAACGGTTGCCGTCCTAAGAAGGCCCGTCGCGTTTAATCTCCAAAGAATTTATAGAAAATGGCTCGTTATACTGGACCTAAAGAAAGAATCAGCCGCCGCTTTGGAGTGGCGCTGTTTGGCCCTTCAAAGGCGCTTGAGCGTCGCAACTACCCTCCTGGTCAGCATGGCGCACGCGCTGGACGCCGGAAGAAGTCCGATTACTCGGTTGCTTTGGGGGAAAAGCAAAAGCTCAAGTTCATGTATGGTCTCCTTGAGAAGCAGTTCCGTGCATATTACGAGAAGGCGGCTGCTCAGCGTGGTATTACTGGTGATTTGATTCTCCAGCAGCTTGAGTCTCGTCTTGACAACGTGACCTTCCGTCTTGGATTCGGAAACAGCCGTCAAGCGGCCCGTCAAATGGTGAACCACGGTCACATCTTCGTGAACGGTCATCGTGTTGATGTTCCTTCTTATCAAGTGCGCCCTGGTGACGTGGTGAAAGTTGCTGAAAAGCCTTCTTCCCAGCAGCTTGGAATGCGTAGCCTTGACCTCACTCAGTCCATTCCTTTGAAGGATTGGTTGACGATTGAGCGCGATAAACTCGAAGGAACGGTTGCCCGTCTTCCTGAGACTGCCGACATTGATCCTATCGTCGATGTCCAGCGAGTGGTTGAGCTTTACTCCCGTTAATCGAAGCGAGAAACAATTTTTAGAGAGACCGGCTGGAGCAATCCTGCCGGTCTTTTTTGTGGTTGAGGATGTTGACCGCGAACCTTAACCGCAGCTTGATTGCTCCTTTACTGTGTTGAGCTGTTTTACCGAATTCTTCAAAAACCAGGACCGCTTTTTGAGAGGTGATTTGGTATGAGAAGGCTATGAGCGATGTGTGGATTGTCTTAACGACCTTTGGAGATCGGGAGTCGGCAGGAATGGTGGCGCGAGAGCTTGTGGAGAAGGGGTTGGTGGCCTGCGTGAACTTGATGTCAGAGGTGACTTCGATATATCGCTGGGAGGGAAAGCTTTGTGAGGAGGGGGAGGTCTTGGCCGTGATGAAGACGACAGAGGAGAGGTATCCGGAGCTGGAGGAGAGTTTGAGGCACCTGCATCCCTACGAAGTGCCAGAGGTGTTAGCTCTTCCAGCGGCTGCAGGAAGCGATATGTATTTGGACTTTGTTAAAAATGCCGTGAAGTGAGGAGTGACGACTTTAGAGGGATGGCGCTGTGCTAAGGCACCTCGTCGTATCGGGGGCAAGGAAACGGGAGCGTGGTCTTTCCAAGCCGCCAACTTAAAATGGAGAATGTTGAGGGTAGGCCTGTTTGTTCCCGAACTCGCTGTTCCTATGGTGGTTCGTCCGTCCTCCTGTGAGCGAAGTCCAACCCAGCGGCTTAGAAAGCCACTCTCCCGAGTCTGCGGCCACTCCTTTTGTAAGTTTCCTATTCTTCGACTATCACAGTGCCATTCGACTCTAGTCATCAGGGATTGTCGACTTGATGGCTCTCCTCTCGACGACTGAAGTCGACACTCTTGAGAAATAGGCTGTTAGATCCTCTTCTTAATGACGGCTCCACCTGATTTTTCAGCAAGGAGGGAAATTAGAGTGGGTGGTCGGCGGTCAACGGTATGAACAAAGAGGCGAATCTTTTGGTCAAGAATCTTGCGCGCCAAGGCCTTCACTACGGCGTCGTTGTCATCATCGTCAAAGTCGCAAAACCAGTAGATCACATCGGCTTTCATTAGGTCGATCATGCAATCGATGGCGGAGGGGAGCTCTCGCGTCCACCCGATGTATTCGGAGTATGGGGAGTCATCCAATTGAGGGACTTTCGGGATATGGCGATCCGCAGTAAAGGGGTTGATACCTGGTGCAGGGGCGGAATAGAACCAGGGGACTCCATCGTTCCTGTCGAGATGGCAACCATTGACTTCCACGAAATAGGCCCGAGAGAAGTCTCGTGAAATTTCTGTTCGGAGCTTCTCCAGGTAAGGTGTCATGCTGCGGCTGTTGTCGAGAATGACAGTGAGTCGCCCAGCCTCGATTCCTGTTCCGTAGATGTCGCCTTTTTCAAGCTTGATAGAGGTCGTTTTCGGCTTCCACTCTGCAGCTGCCTTTTTCTCCTGTTCTTCTAGCTGCCGACGGACTTTCTCATACTCTGCTAAAGACCTTTCTATGTGCTCGTTTGCTTGCCGGTCGGAAAGGCCGCCTTCCTTAAATTTTTCGAACAGTCTCTCTTTTTTACGATCGTCGCCAATGGTGAGATAGTCGTAGTCCAGCTTGCACTCTTGTCCTGTGTGGAGCTCGAGTGTCTTTGCACGCTCGGCGAAGTTGTGCTCGAGCCAGCTGAGAAGTAGGCCTGAATACTTGATTCGGCTTTCATCTGACCATCTCCCCGTGCTTTCTTTGGCCATGCTAAGCCGAGGTGAGCTAATGAGGGCTACCGGACCTGCTATTTTGAGCCAATTTCGTCTTTTCACTCCTAGAAAAAAGCGATCTGCCCTCTGCAAGTCAACCTCCTTGGCTCTTTTTTCAAGCTGGAATCACTTGAAGTTCAATACTCGACTGGCAGCTCTGTAGAGATGCGCTTTTGCCCAGTCCGGTTCGGATCCGGTTGTCGGAAGCTGCGGGTTAGAGGGTTGGGGTGTTCTCGATTTGTCTGCGGTTTGACCTTTGGTAACTCTAAAGTTGAACCTCGGTTGGTTTATGTCGGACTTCGAGTGTCTTGTATGGTGCTTCTGAGCTTGTGACAGGTGGGGGCTTCTGGTCACTATCGACCCCGTGAGTGATGCGATTTTGGCGGAGCAGGTGGTGAAGGAGTTCGGAGAGGTCCGAGCTTTGAAAGGCATTACTGTGGGGATTGAAAAAGGAGAGCTCTTTTTCCTCCTTGGGGGGAGTGGATGTGGGAAGACGACCTTGTTGCGATGCATCGCTGGCTTGGAATCACCGACATCGGGGAAGATTCGATTTGATGGTGAAGATGTTACGAGCTTGCCGACTCACAAACGGGAAGCTGCGATGGTATTTCAAAGTTATGCCCTCTGGCCTCACATGACGGTGGGGCAGAATGTGGCCTTCGGGCTGGAGGAGCGGGGGGTATCGAAGGCAGAGGTGAAGCGCCGGGTGGGTGAGGCTTTGGAGATGGTCAGATTGGATGGCTACGATGTGCGGGGGATTGATCAGATGTCAGGTGGGCAGCAGCAGCGGGTGTCGTTGGCGCGGGCGCTGGTGGTGCGTCCGAAGGTTTTGCTGTTAGATGAGCCGCTCTCGAACTTGGACGCCAAGTTGCGGGTGGAGATGCGAACGGAGATTCGTCGTATCGTTAAGGAGAATGATTTGACCGCCGTCTATGTGACGCACGACCAAGAGGAGGCTCTCTCGGTGGCGGACCGCATGGCAGTGATGGACTTTGGGGAGGTGTTGCAGGTGGGGAGGCCGGAGGAGGTTTATCGGCGCCCTAATTGTCGCACTGTGGCGGAGTTTATTGGAGAGACGAATATCTTTGATCAAGGGGAACTGGGAACGTTTGAAGGGGATGGAGAGGGAAGCATTATTTCGGTGCGTCCCGAGGCTTGGCGCTTTGCGGATGCGAGTGTTGCAGGGCAACCCAATTGTGTCTCGGGGCGAGTAGTGGAGACCTCCTATTTGGGGGCTTTAGTGCAATATAAAGTTGAGGTGGGGGAAGCGGGGCATCAGCTGAATGTCGCAGAGATGAATCCGCATGTGATTAAAGAGGGGCAGGTGTTTCTTCAGGCGGATGCATCTGATGTCGTTTTGTTAGAACAGTAGAATACGACGATGAAACTTTGGCAAAAGCTAGCATCGGTATTGGTTCCTCTTGGAATTGTGGTAGCGCTTCCGCTGACCATGCGGCGCGACGTGGATGTGGTGCCTAGGGCGGGGGTCTTGAGGTTGGATGTGATTACGCCGCACAATGAAACAATTCAGCGGGAATTTGGGGAGGCTTTTGTAGCGTGGTATCAGGATAAGACTGGAGAAGAAGTTTATGTGAACTGGTTAGTTCCCGGAGGGACAAGTGAGATTAAGAGGGTGCTGGATTCGGGGTTCGATGCAGCGAAAGAGGGAGGTCGTGAAGGGGTAGGGATTGATGTCTTTTTTGGTGGGGGAGAGTATGATTTCTCGGCGCAGTCGAAGTTGGGACGGTTTGTTGAACTGGAGGTTTTTGAAACTCATCCCGAGCTATTCGAGGGTGAGGAGCCTCCGATTCCTGCGACGATGAGTGGCGAGAAGTATTATGGTGCGGATCGGGATTGGGTGGGGGT
Source organism: Roseibacillus sp. (assembly GCA_051251855.1). Taxonomy (GTDB): domain Bacteria; phylum Verrucomicrobiota; class Verrucomicrobiia; order Verrucomicrobiales; family Akkermansiaceae; genus Roseibacillus. The sequence goes on along the minus strand of JBPOGI010000001.1, from coordinate 1,878,670 downwards.
CGTGCTTTCGAGCTTTGGAATCGTCTACAATGTGGATGGGGTAAGGCGACTAGGCTTAGAGCCTCCAGTAAAGTGGGAAGATTTGACGGACCCGAGATATCACGGTTCTGTGGCGCTGGCGGATCCAACAAAGAGTGGCTCGGTAGCGAAGATGTTTGAGATGATTGTGCAGGAGGCGATCGCGGAGGAGATTGCGGGCGGTATGAGTGAGGATGAGGCCATTGTGCAGGGCTGGGACAAGGGGGTGAATCGGGTGAGGAAGATTGCGGCAAACTCGCGCTACTTTACGGATGGTTCAGCAAAGATTCCGCATGATGTGGCGCAGGGTAATGCGGTGGCGGGGATGTGTATCGATTTTTATGGGCGGACCTTTGAGGAAGAGAAGCGGAAGGATGATGGGAGTTCGCGGGTGAAGTTCGTGGTGCCTGAAGGGGGGACTTCAATTAGTGTCGATCCGGTGGCGGTGTTGAAGGGGGCTCCTCATCCCGAATTGGCTCAGGAGTTTGTGGAGTTTTTGTTTGCGGAGGATGCGCAGATGCTTTGGGCGAAGCAACAGGGGACGGAGGGAGGTCCGAAGATTAGGACTCTGCGACGATTGCCGATTCGACGGGATTTATATGATGAGGCGCATCGGGCGGAGATGGTTGATGGCGATGTCATGCCTTATGAGCTGGCGAAGAAATTCGAGTACCGTGGGGATTGGACGGGGCGCTTGTTTACGCCGTTGAGAACGATTGTGCGGGTGATGTGTATCGACTCGCATCCTGAGTTGAAAGAGTCGTGGGGGGTGATGGCTGAGGCGGGGAAGACGGACTTGCCTGTGTTTTTTGAATTGGAAGCGGAGGGCGGCTGGCCGTCGGTGCGGTATGAGGCGACAGGGGAGAAGATCCGAGGGGTTCTGAAATCTGGAGACTCGGTAGCTGCGGTGCGTATGCAGCGTGAGTTGGGAGAGTTTTTCCGAGGAAATTACCGGAAGGCGATGGAGGAGGCTGAGTAGGGGCAGGGAAGCGAGTTGTAGCTCGCGATATCGGTAGGACGATTGCAGTGAGGCGAACTAAAGATTCGCGGTCCGTATGATTCGAAAACGAGCAGGCCACCCTTCACTGACCTGACGACATTTTCAGGAGGCGGCTTGGAAAGACCGCGCTCCTGTAATTAAGGTTCGATGCGGACGAACTTGAAGGGGTGGTTGTTGAGGAGAAGAGGGTCCCAGTTTTGGACTTCAGGACGGATGAGGTAGTTGGTGGTATACCAGTAGATGGGGAGGACGGGGGTATCTTTGAGAAGGATGGTTTCTGCCTCGGCCAGGGTGGCCATGCGAGTGGGGATGTCGGCAGTATTTTCGGCTTCGTTAAGGAGATCTGCAAATTCTTGGGAGCTCCACCCAGTGTTATTATTGCCGCCGTCCTTTATCCACATTTCGAGGAAGGTGGTGGGGTCGAGGTAGTCGCCGATCCAGCCTCCGACGCAGAGGTCGAAGTCGGCGTCATACTGCTTTTGGAGGTAGGTGGTCCACTCGCGCTGGATAATGCGAACGTTAACGCCAAGGTGTTTCTCCCACATTGCTTGCAGGGCTTCGGCTTCCCGGCGGCCTGTGTCGGAGTCGGTGGTGAGGATGGTGATGTCGGGGAAGGAGGAGGCCGCTTTGTATCCGGAGTCAGTGAGGAGTTGGCGAGCCTTTTCAGGATCAAAGCTGATGAGCCCGGGGGGCTTATAGTCTCCAAAGGGAGGGACGATGCCGGAGGCTGGTTTTTGGCCGCCTTGGAGAATCTTTTCACAAATGGCCTGCTGGTCGATGGCCAAAGCAAAAGCGCGGCGGACTTTGGGATTGTTGAAGGGCTCTCGGCGGATGTTGGAGCGGAGAAAGCGGACCCCTACGTAGGGTTCTTGCCGAACCTCGCGCGGGAAGTTTTCTTTGGCAAAGGGAATGAGCTCGGAAGGGATGGTGTAGGTGACGTGGAGTTGTTCGTCACCAAACATGCGGTTCTCAGTGTAGTAGTTAGAAATCGGGAGGTAGCGGATGCCGTTGAGTTGAACGCGCTCGGTGTCCCAGTATTCGGAGTTACGCTCGACTTCGATAATGTGGTTGGTGCGCCACTCTTTGAGTTGGAAGGGGCCGTTGGAAACGATGTTGCCCTCTTTGGTCCATTGGGAGGCGAAGGCGGTATTGATTTTCCCGTGTTTGAGGATGATGTGGCGGGGCACGGGGTACCACGTGTAGTGCTTGGTGATTTCGGGGAGGAAAGGGACGGGGCCTCGGAGGTCGATGGCGAGGGTGAAGTCGTCGATGGCGGTGATACCAACGCGGGCGATATCCCAGAGGTCTTTTTCGACGTATTCGAGAAGGCGCTCGATGACGACAGCTTGCACTTCGGGATTGATGGATTCTGGCCAGAAGAAGGCGTCGGGGCCGCTCTTGAGATAGGTGAGTTCTTCTTTGTTCAGTTTATCGAGGCCTTTGTTGGCAAAGCGCAGTCGGCGTTCGGGCGGGGTAAGCTTGTCGAAGTCAGCGCCGGCGGCTTTGCGAAAGGAGACTTCGCTTTGGGCGGGGATATACTTGAGGACGACAGCCTTCTCTTCGGGGTCGAGGTCTGAGAGTTTTTTTCCGGAAAGGCTGTCGAGGTCGAGGTCTTCGTCGCCTCCGAAGTTGGCTTGGGAAAGAGTGACCCAGTTGGTGGGTAAGTTTGGGTCGCGCGCCATGAGAATTTCGCCTCGGCGGTTTTTGGAGTAACTCTCAGCATTCTCGATGAAGTAGAGCATCTCGGCATATTTAGCAGGCCAATTTGGGTCGGGGGAAAGCATACGACGGTAAGAGAACACGAAGTCGTGAGCGGTGACGGGGATGCCGTCGGACCACATGCCCTCGGGTTGGAGGCGGAAGGTCCATTGGGTGAAGTCTTCGCTGGCTTCCCAGCTTTCGGCAGCACCCGGGAGGGCGATGCCGTCGTTGGAGGGGTCTTCCACACAGAGGCCTTCGAAGAGAGCTCGGATGATATTGGACTCGAGAACTCCGGAAACGAGGTGAGGATCGAGGCCTTTGGGCTCGTTGGAATTTCCGACGATAAGGATGAGGTCTTCATTGGCTCGCTCGACGTCGCTGCGCGGGTCGCAGGCAGCGAGGATGAGCAAGAGGGGCAGGAAGGAGAGCTGAACAAGGGCACGAACCATCGGGGCTAGCTTTACAGCAGGGAGGGGACTTGGGCAGTTTTTTTTGTGTTTATGCAAGGATTTGACAGAAGGGCAAGATGGCTGCTTGATCACTGGTGTAGTCCCGCTAAACCAAGGGCTGTAATTCCTCCATGAAAGACTATTTTATCCGCCGACTACTTTTGGTTCCTGTGACCATGTTGGGGGTGACCTTTTTAGTGTTTCTTATTACCCGAGCCGCCCCTGGAGGTCCGTTGGAAAAGGCGATGATGGAGGCTCAGATGGCCACCGAGAGTGGAGGGAGCGGTGGTAACCAGTCTGGAGGCTTGGATGAGGAGGCTATTGAGGCCAATGAGGAGGAGTATGGTTTCGATAAGCCGGTGGTCGTGGCGTATTTGCAGTGGTTGGGTCTCTGGTCGCGGGAGCGGGTGGTGTCGAAAAGTGAATTCTACGAGCGGGGTGAGGATACCATGGGTTCTGGGCTCATTAAGGATCCGGAGAATGAGACGATAGTGCTTTTAAAGGGGATTGGGCGTGAGGTTTTCGTGAAGAGAGATGGATCTCGGGTGGTGGAAATGCGCTATCTGGATAGTGAGAAGGAGAAGCCTGCTGACTATGGTTGGAAGGCGCGTATTGAGACCCCCAAAGATCGTGCGGTGCGTTGGGCGAATCGTGAGCGGGCACAGAAGGTGGAAGATGCCCCTGATTACAAATTTCGTGCGGTGCTCTATCAGCCGAAACTTTCAGGGATTTTGCAGGGTGACTTTGGGCAATCGAAGAAATTTGGAGACCCCGTTTTAACTTTGATTAAGGACAGGATTCCGATTGCGCTTTATTTTGGGATTTTGACGGCGATCATTACCTATGCGGTTTGTCTGCCGCTGGGGATTTTGAAGGCGATTAAGCATCGGACTTTTATTGATAATTCGACTTCGGTGCTGATTTTCGTGGGGTATTCGGTGCCGGGATTTGCCTTGGGTGCCTTGATGGTGGTGTATCTGGCGGCACGCGCGGGATGGTTTCCGATGTTCGGGCTCGATTCTCCCGAGTTGGCGCATTTGCCGTGGTGGACTTGGGAGCGGATCGTGGATCGAGCTCATCACACGGTCTTACCTTTGGTGAGTTATGTGGTGGGGAGCTTCGCTTTCTTGACGATGATGATGAAGAACAGTCTCATGGACAATCTGGCCTCGGATTATGTGCGGACAGCGGTGGCCAAAGGGGTGAACTATCGGCGAGCAGTCTTTAAGCATGCCTTTCGAAATTCCATCATTCCGGTGGCTTCGACTTTGGGGCAGCTGATCACCGTTTTGGTGGGTGGCAGTATCTTGGTGGAGAGTGTCTTCGATATTCAGGGGTTTGGGCTGCTACAATTTCAAGCGCTGCAAGATCGCGATATGCCGGTGATTATGGGGACTCTGACCATCGCGGCCTTTCTGTTAATTGTGGGTAATATTCTTTCCGATCTGATTGTGGCGATGATCGACCCACGGGTTAAATTCAACTAGAGCAAAGACAATGGCGAAACTTGTTGGATGGATACTCATGCTGGGCGCGACACTCGCCTTTGTTGCGCATTGGAATGACTTTCGGTTGCCGGCGGTGGGGTGGGGCTTTGCGTTAGGTGATACCTTGGCGCGAGTGATCGAGGGCTGGGGCTTTTTTCAAGATTACTTAAAGGCGGATTGGTCGTTGTGGACGCTTGAGCACTTGGGCTGGGCGTTCACGATTCTGTTATGGGTAGTGGGTGCTTGGTTGGTAGCGAGTTTTTCGGGAGCGACGAAGTTTCGCCCTTTGACTCTGCGGCGGATGCAGCGCTTTCGCGAAATTAAGCGGGGTTATTGGTCGCTGGTGACGTTGCTCTTCTTTGGATTCTTGGCTTCGCTCGATTTTATCTTGGTGGGTTCGGAGGCGCTGGCGGTTAAGCACAAGGATAAGTGGACTTTTCCTGCTTTTAGTAACGGGATTGAGAAGGGGGAGTTTTACGGGCTGGAAGGGGAAGGCGCGTCGGGGCCTCCGGATTATCGTCAGCTGAAGAAGGACTGGAAGGCTGCGGATAGTGAGGGAAAGGTGATCATGCCTTTGTGGCCTTATGCGCCGACGGGTGATTCGATCACGGCGATTGCGACTCCATTGAAAATGGAGGGAGATGTGCTCTACGAAGGGCGTAAGAAATATAATGGCTACGCTTCGCGGGTGTATGACCTGGAGACGCCAGAGTTGCGCCATGTGAGCTATCGTTTTCGAGATGGTTTGCGGGATGGTCGCGCCGAGGGCTGGGACGAAAATCAGGTGCGGGTTTATGGGGCCACCTATCGAAAAGGGAAGGTGGTGATTGGCTCAGAGACCTTTACAGGGGAAAAGACGAAGGACGAGTTTCTTGAGTTCGAGAGTAGCGAGATGGTGAACGTTCACTTCCAGCCCTCGCCTCCTTCGCGAGACCATTGGCTGGGGACGACGGCGCAGGGTTATGATGTGATTTCGTATCTCTATGGCGGCTTGCAGGCGAACTTCCAGGCCGCTTTGGTATATATCCCGCTGGTTTACGCGATTGGGGTGACGATTGGGCTGTTGATGGGTTACTTTGGAGGAACTTTCGACCTCATCGTGCAGCGCTTCATTGAGGTTCTGTCCAACGTGCCGTTCTTGTTTGTGGTGATGATTATTAGTTTGGGGGTTCCTGAGTCGATGAAGGAAGATTACGGACTCTGGATTATTGTCGCGATTTTGGTGATTTTTGGATGGATGGGAATGACCTATCTGATGCGGACCGCAGCCTTGAAAGAGAAGTCGCGTGACTATGTGGCGGCGGCTCGGGTGATGGGGGCGTCTACGCCTCGAATTCTTAGGAAGCATCTTTTGCCGAACTCGGTTTCGATTGTGGTGACCCTAATTCCGTTTTCGATTTCGGGATTGGTGCTGTCTTTGGCTTCATTGGACTACTTGGGATTCGGGGTGCCAGCCCGGTATGCCACTTGGGGTAAGCTTTTGCGGGAAGGCTTGGATAATCTGTCTTCTCCTTGGTTGGCGGCCACTGCCTTCATCGCGTTGGTGAGCTTGCTCATTCTCGTTACCTTTGTTGGGGAGGCTGTTCGCGAGGCCTTTGACCCGAAAAAATTCAGTTTCTACAAATGATCCTCTCTCGAAATTTCACAGCGCTTCTTGCAGCGGCGGCTTTGCTGCTCGGTCTCGCAGCGTGCCAAAAGAAGCAGGAGAAGGCTCAGCTGGGTCTGAATTCGGAGGCGTTCTACCAACAGTATAACGCCTATATTGTGACGTGGTTGTCCGATGAAAAACGGGAGACGGCAAAACAGATTGCGGAGAAAGAAAAAGCCTTTGCGGAGTCGAAGGATGAAGAAGAAAAGAAGAGGCTGAAGAGTGGCCTTGTTGAGTTGGAAAGGACTCAAGAGCGGCTTGAGTTCCGACAAGGCTTGGGAGACTTTTTTGCGTTTAAGGATGAGTCCGAGATTCCTACTGACTTAACTTGGGAGGATGGGATGGAAGCTCCAGATATTGGTGATCCTGCAGCCAAAAAGGGTGGTCTCTTTCGTTACTATTGGCCGGGGTTTCCTCCGACGGTTCGACAGATTGGCTCAAATTCGAACAACGGGGCCCGGGGTGATATGTATGATTTGCTGGATGTCTATCTAGTGCATCTTCATCCCGTCACGCAGGAGATTATCCCCGGTGTGGCGCAAGAGTGGGCGGTGTCTGAGGATGGTCGCACGGTCTATTTTCGCCTGCATCCTGAGGCGAAGTTTAATGACGGGCATCCTATTGAGGCGGAGGATGTCTTGTCGTGGGCGCGCTTGCGGCTCGCTGACCAGGTGGACTCGATTTTCTTTAAACAGGTGATTCGGGAGCAGTTCGCACAGTTTTCGGTCTTTGGACCACGTCTGTTGAGTATCACTCTTCCCGAGGCAAAGCCTGAGGCTTGGATGCCTTACGAGTGTGGAGGGATTCCTCCGGCGGCAACGCACTTTTACACCGATTTTGGACCTGACTTCGAAGAGCGTTATCAGTGGATTGTTCCTCCAACAACGGGAGCCTATCGTTTGTTGCCGGGAGACCTTGTGAAGGGGCAGTCGCTTACTTTGACGCGAGTCGATGATTGGTGGCTTAAGGAGAGGAAATTTTACCGGAATCGCTACAACGCCGATAAGCTCAACTATCGAGTGGTGAGGACTCCGACAAAAGCTTGGGAACTTTTCCGAGCAGGAGAGTTGGATTACTTTCCGGTGACCTTGCCAGATTACTACTATGAACGCTCGGAGATGCCTGCTGTTTTTGACGGTTATGTGGAGCGAACCACTTGGTATAACCAATATCCTCGTCTCCCTTGGGGGTTGTTTCTGAATACGGCCGAGAAGCCGTTGGACCAAAAGTCTATTCGACGTGGCTTGGCGTATGCGACCAATTGGCAACGGGTGATTGATGATGTTTTTCGGGGAGATTTTTCCCGCCTGCAGGGGTTTACGCAAGGGTATGGTGCGATTACGAATCCAGAGATTCAAGCGAGGCCGTTTTCGATTCGGAAGGCACGAGAGGCTTTTGCAAAGGCCGGGTACACTCAGGAGGATAAGGACGGTATTTTGATGACTGAAGAAGGGGAGCGCTTGGAGATTTCGCTGACCTTTACTTCTATTCCGGAGCGGACGCGGATGATGGTGATTTTGAAGGAGGAAGCTAAGAAGGCTGGACTGAACTTGATTCTCGACGGGCGGGAGGCTACGGCGTCCTACAAGAAGGTGGTGTCGAAGCAGCATCAGACTTATTTTTCGGCGTGGCAGTTTCAGCCTCCTGCACCAGCTTACTATGAGTATTTTCACTCGAGGAATGCCTTCGATGAAAAAGGGAATCGAAAGGCGCAAACGAACAATGTCTTTTCCTTTGCTGATGATCGGATGGATCAGTTGGTAGAGAATTACAGCAATGCTCGTACGATGGAGGAGGTTATTTCCAATGCGCATGAGATTCAGGAGATTGTTGCGGAAGAAGACCTTTTTATCCCGGGTTATACGAATGAGTTCTCGCGAGTGGCGACTTGGCGTTGGGTGCGTTGGCCGGATGTGCCGGAAACACGGTTTGCTCCTCCCTTGGCCTATATCCCAATGGAAAGCTATTGTTATTGGATTGACGAGGAGATGAAAAAGGAGACTTTGGCGGCGAAACGAAAGGGAGAGGTCTTTGAAGAAGTGGAGCGGATCGTGGATGACTATCAGACGAAGTCTGAAAAGGAAGATGTTGAACCGCAAGAGACCCAATCCATCAACCTTGAGGGAGGAATCGAAGAATGAGTAAGCGATTGTTAGAGATTCATGATCTGGTGACCAGCTTCCAAACCGACGGTGGCTGGGTGAGAGCGGTGGATAAAGTGAGCTTCACTGTGGACGCTGGAAAGTCAGTTGGTCTTGTGGGAGAGTCGGGTTGTGGAAAGACGGTGACCGCAATGTCGCTGGTGGATTTGTTGCCGAAGCCATCAGGCCATGTGTTGGAAGGAGAAATACTGCTGAAGGGGGAGGATTTGAGGAAGGTTTCGGATAAGCGCTTGCGTGCGGTGCGAGGCGGTGAGGTGGGGGTGATTTTTCAGGAACCGATGACGGCGCTGAATCCGGTGCAGCGAGTGGGTAAGCAGCTGGTGGAAGTGATTCGCCTGCATAAGAAGGTGGGGCCGCGCAAGGCGCTCCAGATTGCGATCGAGTGGCTGGAGAAGGTGGGTATTCCGGATCCTGATAAACGCGCGATGTCCTATCCGCATCAGCTCTCGGGTGGGATGCGGCAACGTGTGATGATTGCGATGGCTTTGTGTTGTGAACCTGACTTGGTGATTGCAGATGAGCCGACGACGGCGCTCGACGTGACGGTGCAGGCTCAAATTTTGGAGTTGTTAGAGGACATGAGGAAGGAACTGGGAATGTCGGTTCTTCTCATTACGCATGACTTGGGGGTGATTGCGGAGCAGTGCGAGGAGGTTGTGGTGATGTATGCGGGGCGCATTGTTGAGAAGGGGTCGGTGGAGGATGTCTTTAATAATCCAGCGCACGCTTATACGAAGGGGTTGCTAAACTCGATACCGCGCTTGGAGAATGTGCGAAAGTCGGAGCTGAACACGATTCCTGGACAGGTGGCCTCGATTTCGGATTTTGTGGCGGGTTGTCGATTTTGTCAGCGGATGGGTCGTCGTAGTACGATGATTCATCGACGCCCTCCCTATGTGGAGATTTCAGACGGTCATTGGGTGGAAGCGTGTAGAGAGTGCTACGAAGGATGAGTGAGCAAAAGGCAGTTTCGAAGAAGGATAAGCCTCTTTTGGAGGTCGCGAATCTAAAGCAGTACTTCCCAGTTCGTGGGGGAGTGTTTGGCAAGAAGGTGGGGGATGTGAAGGCGGTGGATGATATCTCGTTGACGATTGGTCGCGGAGAGACGCTTGGATTGGTGGGAGAGAGTGGTTGCGGGAAGTCGACGCTCGGTAAATCCATTGTGCGTTTATTGAATCCGACTGCGGGGCAAATTAAGTTTCAAGGGACGGATATTACGACGATGGCGCAGCCTGCATTGCGACCCTTGCGGCAAGACTTTCAAATGGTGTTTCAGGATCCGGCGGAGTCGTTGGATTCACGAATGAATGTGAATGAGCTTGTGGGGGAGCCGCTGGTGATTCAGCGGATGGGGAATGTGCGGCAGAGGCGCCAAAGGGTGGCTGAGTTGTTAGACCAAGTGGGGTTGCCTAAGTCGGCGGCGCAGAAGTTTCCCTTTGAATTTAGTGGAGGTCAGCGCCAGCGGATTGGTATTGCACGGGCTTTGGCGGTGAATCCGGATTTGTTGATTCTCGATGAGCCAGTGAGTGCGCTAGATGTGAGTGTGCAGGCGCAGGTGATTAACTTGTTGTTAGAGCTTCAGCGCGAGTTGGGGCTGAGCTATCTCTTTATTGCGCACGATCTTGCGGTTGTGAAGCATGTTAGTGACCGGGTGGCGGTGATGTATTTGGGGAAGCTGGTAGAAGAGGCACCTGCGGATGAACTGTATGAGGCGCCTAAGCATGCCTATACTAAGGCTTTGTTTTCTGCGATTCCGGTGCCGGAACCCAGTAGTGGTCGAGAGCGGACGATTCTAAAGGGAGAGGTGCCCTCGCCGATTAATCCTCCCAAAGGAAGTGCCTTTGGAAGCCGGATTGATCACCCAGATTATGAGAAAACGATTGGGGTGGATTTGACTCCAGTGGAAATTTCGCCTGGTCATTTAGTGGCTCCAGACCTTTGTTGTTTGGAAGCGGAGGATTTTGAAAAAGTGAGGCCTGAGGAAGTGTTGAGTCAGTCTGTTTAGACGATAGGGGATCTGATGAATAAGTGTTGGGTGCGAAATTTGAAAGGCTCTCACTTCGAGATTGGGTTCAAGACTTTTGGTTCGTTCTCGGTTGGCTCCTATTTGGCCATTTTTTTTCTTCTTCTGTCGTGTGAGGAATCTTCTGACCCTCAGGCGAAAGCTGCCGAATCTTCTCCAGTGGAGGAGAATTTGAAATCATTGGCAGTAGCTGAACTTTTCGATGATATTGTTTTCACAAAAGAAGATGTTCTTACGGATGACCCTCACGCGGAGCGAACTTTGAAAGTTTGTGAGCTTCATCAAACGCCAATCTATCGAGTAAGCGGCTATGGCGATGGGCTGATGCTCAGCCATTCGGACAAGTATATTACCTACGTGCTTCTGGCTAGGGATAGTCAATATTGTCCCAATGGTAATGGAAGTGATGGAAGGAACCTTGACGCTGAGCCTTCCTATGAGGGAGCGGAATTTTACGAAAGCGAGTTTTGTTGCGCCTGTAATCACGTTTTCAATGAAGTTGAAAACCGCTTTATGGAGCTTGAGGAGTCGGAGCAGAAAAGATGGCGAGAATTCGTTATGGCGAAAATGAGAGATTAGTAAGCCGAGAGAGAACGGTAGCGAAGGGTGAGGCTTTCCTTTTCGAGTGATTCCTGAGGCACGTGCATCTGAAGCATGAGTGTGACTCTAGTTATCCTGACTAGATGGCAACGGATTATTAGAAAGAGGCGCCGATGGCGAAGTGGAAGGCTCCGGCTGGGTCTTCGGGAGCTGGGTTGAGGGAGCGGCCGTATTCGAGTCTAACAGGTCCGATGGGGAGGTCGATGCGCAGGCCGAGTCCAGCGGCGAGCTTGGGATCGAAGGAGGGCCATGCGAGTGCGGACTCATCAAGGGAGCCCGCGTCGAAGAAGACGACGCCATATACGGGGCCGGCGAGTTTGCGGATGTATTCGGCGTTGGCATACCAAAAGGCTTCGCCTCCTCGAGCGGTTCCATTGATGTTTGGGCCCAGTTCGCGGAAGGGAAAAGAGCGGACCGAATCTGCGCCGCCAAGGAAGTAGCGCAGGTCGATGGGAAGCTCGTCTCCGTCGGCGGGGGAAAGAATGCCGGTGCGCAGGTTGAGTCCGAGGCGGCTCTTGTCATTGATCGGAAGGTGATAGGAGAGTTGCCCGTTGAGGCGCAGAAAGGCGTTGGGTGTTTCGGCGGCTACGGCTCCTAGTTCGGCGCGAACGCGAGCGTAAAGCCCTTTGGTGGGAGAGGCTTTGGAGTCTCGGCTATCGTAATACCACGTCGCACCCAAGCTGGTGAGAAGGTAGTCAGTAGATCCGAGTGCGCTCGCTGGGAGGTCTTCCGGTTCAACGGTGGCGTAGGAGAATTGAGTATCGAGTTCGAGGATTTGGCGGTCAGTGAGCTCGGTGGAAACATTGAGGCCAAAGCCGACTTCGAGCTTGCGGTATTCGTCATAGGTGCGGGTAAGGGCAAAAGCTCGGGGGGTGGCGCGAAGGTCGTAGCCGAGGACGAAGGGGTCGGTGACAGAGACTTGTCCAAGGAATCCGATACCGGAGTATTCGGCGGCGATATTGTAGTTGTAGAGCTTGGAGAGAAAGTTGCGGTTGTAGTAAGAAGCTCCCACGATGAAGCCTTCGATGGAACCCGCCCCGAGGTAGTAGGAGATGCCTTTGGGTTTGCCTTCTTTGAGGTGCAGGGTGACGTCGATTGAGCGGGCGTCTTCGTCAATTTCACGGTCGCGATTTACGGCATCGAAGGCGCCGGTTGAGAGGAGCGAGTTGCGGAGTTTCTTGATCTTGTTCTCGTCATAGGGCTTGCCTGAGGAGCGCTTGAATAGTTTTTGAACACGGCTGATATCTGTTCCCTCGGCCCCGGTGATTTGGGCTTGGCGTAGTCGGTAGCGTTTGCCAGGTTCGAGGATGAGGTTGAGCCGGGTTTCTCCATTTCTATGGTCGGCTTCGAGGGTTGAGTTTGCGAATTGGTAGCCTTTGTCGCGCATGGCTGCGGTGGTGCCATCGCGGATTTCCCGCAAGGTTGCGGCGGAAGAGGTTCGTCCGAGAAAGCGCTCGAGCTGTTTCGGGAGTTTGGGGATTTCAGGGATGAGTTTTCCGTCGAGGTCGAGGGAGACGATCTTATGCAGGGGACCTGGGTTGGCGTCGACGGAAAGATCGACTGTTCGCGATTCGATGTTGATGGCCGGGGGGCCTAAGTTGCCCTTGGCTTTCCAGTAGCCTTGGGCCTTCAGGTAGGTGATGGCGCTTTGAGAGGCTTTCTCAACTTTGTCGGGTAAATAGGGGACTTCGGTTTCGCCTCCAAGGAGGCTCTTTCCGGTGAAGTATTGCTTCATAATGTCGGCGTCTTCTTCGGGGGCGCCTTGGATTTCGACATCTTTGATTGTGAGGCGAGGACCGCTGGAAACACGGAGAATGATAGACTTGCGATCTGCAGGGATTTTCCAGGAAATGGTGACGTCGGAGTAGCCTTCCTTCTCGAGTAGGCGGCTTACGAGGAAGTCTGCATCATCGGCGCGGGAGCGAGAAGGGGGGCGAGAGGTGACGAAGTCGAGGCGGCCACCGAGACGGGTGATTACTTCCTCCTCGGATAAGCCGGTCAGGCCTTCGATACGGACTGCGGTGAGGGGAGTCTTCTCTGCTGCGCTGAGCGAAAAGGCGAACAATCCGAGGAGCGTAAACATTGCTATACCCCATCTCCAAAGGGAAGAGGGTGGGAAGCAGGTCTGACGGCGAGGGTGCATCTAACGAAATTTGAGAATGTAGAGAACGAGTCCTCGAGTGTTGCTTTCGGAGTCGGCGGCGGCGGTGATGAACCAGCGCTCGCTGCGGGGGATGGGGACGGTAGCCGAGTTGCGGCGTTTTCCTGTGAAGGGGTCGGCGCTAGCGATTTGCAACTCGACGTCCTTAAGAGGTTCGGCGAGCTTGGCAAAAGGATGGAGGCGTGAACCAGGTGGTGCGCGGCGAACTTGTTCGATGAGGAGCTGGAAGGCTTTGCTTTTGGCTGCATCAGAGTCCTCCAGTGCTTCGGTGGTGGTGCCGGTGGCTAAAAGGGTGATGACTTCGTTTTCGGGGAGGGGTGGGTTGGAGGCGAAGGAAATGGAGGGGGAGGTCGCGAGGCCGGCGACGAAGAGGTCGGCTTCGTAGGGAGGGATGCGGGATTGGGCACGGATGTCGAGGGCGGGAATGAAGCCGTTTTTAGGGGAGAAAATGGCTTTCCCTCCTTCGATGGTGAGAGTGGAGAAAGGGAGGGCGGCATCGAGTTTCTCGATGACCAGTTCCCCGTTCAGTTGGGGGTTAGCCAGTTGGCCGGTGGCGGTGAGGTCGCCAATCACTTCTCCCGAGGTCAGGTTTCCGCGGATGAGGAAAGGGTCGGCGGTGGTGGCCTTGAGGTCGATGGTCCAACTGGCGTAGGGCTCGGGAATAGGAATGGCATTTTCTTTCCCAGAGGTCTTGGGCTTCTTAGCCACAGACGGAAGCGTAGGGGCCTTGGGCATAGATACCGGAACATTGAGGGGAAGGAGTTCGATGTCTTTGTAGAAGAGTGATTCGACGATGCCGATTTCGCCGCTGAGGCGTGCTTGCTGCAGGGAGCCTTTGAGGAAAAGAGCGGCGTCGCCGCGCGCGTTAATATTGTCGTCCCGCCAGAGAAGGGCTTTGTCGATATTGGCGCGTAAGTCGAAGGCAGGGTTGCTGGTGTCGGTGAGGTCAACGGTGCCGTTAAGGTCGAGGAGACCTCCGTCGATAGAGGTGCTGAAAGGGGAGATGCTGATTCTGTTGTTAGCGAAGTCGAGCTTGAGGGAGGTCTGCCGGACCCTGCGGAGGCGATCGATATTGAAGCGGGCCTTTGGTAGGTCGAGGTCGAGGCTGCCGGTAAGGTTGGGGGTGCGGAAGGTCCCGTCGGCTTTGAGTTGGACCACGAGATTACCGTCAAGAGATTTGATGGTGGGGGAAAGGTCCGCGAAGGGGGAGAGTTCGATATTAGGAGCATCGACTCGTAAGTTGAAGTTCTCGTCGAGGAAGAGGTCGGGGTTCTCTGTCCATTTCTTAGGATGGAAGGCGGTGCTGCCGGTGATGACGAGGGGGTTGCGTCCATCGGGCTCCAAGGTGCCATCGAGAGTGAGGGTTGAGCCAGCAGTGGCCCATGCAAGGCGGGCTGTCGTCGGGGGGAGTTGAGAGATGTTCTGGAGCGCAAAGCTGTCAAGCAAGAGCCTGCCGGCTAAGGCGGGGGTGGCTGGGCTACCGCCAACGTCGATGTCGAGGGTGAGGATTCCGGCAAGGCCCTCGGGGACTTTACTTGACATCCCTAACAGCTTGGCAGTCTCAGGGATATCGAGCTGGTCCACGTTGAGGTTGACCGACCAAGGGTCTTCCACGGCGAGGTATTTTTTGAAATCGGTTTCGAGGGAAAGGGGGAGGGAGATGTTGCCGGTGACGAGTTGTTGTTGAGCTTGAGTGAGCGAGAGGATGGGGATTTCGACTCGTTCGCCATTCCAGTTAGCTCTTGCTTCGAGGCGCTGGTCGCTTTCGAAAAGCAGGTTGGTGGAGATCGCGGGGGTGGCAGGGTTTCCTGCGATATCGACATCAAGGGTAATGATTCCGGAGAAACCGTCGGGGAGAGCACTGGCGAACCCAAACATCTCGGCGGTCTCAGGAATGTCGAGACGGTCGACATTGAGTTGGGCTGACCAAGGTTCTTCAAGAGCGAGGTAGTTCTTGAAGTCCATATCGAGGGAGAGCGGCAGGGATGCTTCGCCAGTGACGAGTTCTTTTTGGGCCTGGGTGAAGGAGAGTTTGGAGAGCTCGACCCGTTCGCCATTCCAAAGTGCTTGTGCCTGCAAGATTTGGTCGTTCTGTTGGACTTCCAGTTGGGAGATTTCCACCCGCTTGGTGCCTTCGTAGTTGGCGGCGAAGTTGAGCCGGATGGGTTGTTGTTTGTCGATACTGACTCTCGTTTGGTTGAGAGTTAGATTGCCTCGATGGGTGTTGAGGTCAGGGAGGTCACCCGAGCCCTTCCAATCGAGGCTGATTGTCCCGGCTAAAGGGATGTTGCCTAAAGAAAGGCGAATGAAAGGTTGTAGGGTTTGAGCGTCAAAATTTTTGGCAGAGAAGGTGGCGGCATAAGATTGTTCCTGAGGCTGGAAGCTGGCGCGAGAGGTGAGGGTGGAGGTGGCGCTTTGTTCGATGATGAGGTCGGCCTTGATGTCGGAGTTAGCATCGATGTAGTCGACTGTGAGTTCGCCTTTTTCGAATTCAGCCTCGGCCCAATTGAGGCGGTTAAAGCTGAGGGAGGCCTTGGAGGCGTGAGGTTGGCCGTCTTTGAGGCCGATGTTAGCGAGAAGGAGTGCTTTGCCATCGGGCCAGCCGTCTGGGGGAACGGGGAGGTTGAGGGTAGGTGCGATGCCTGCTAAGAAGGAGCCAAGGGAGGGCAGTTCGGTGGTGAGGTCGGAGCGGGAGTTCTTCCAAGCGGTGCTAGGTGATTGCGCGGTTTCAGGGGCGAAGTTAG
This sequence comes from Roseibacillus sp., assembly GCA_051251855.1. Lineage (GTDB taxonomy): Bacteria > Verrucomicrobiota > Verrucomicrobiia > Verrucomicrobiales > Akkermansiaceae > Roseibacillus. Next base: position 1,862,677 of record JBPOGI010000001.1, on the reverse strand, counting down.
TGATGAGACTGACAACTTGGGTTTGTTCTGGGAGGGTGACGCTGAGGGTAGTGTCGAGATCGAGCTCACTTTTGAGGAGTTCGAGAGTGGTGCTAGGAATGGCTCGATTTTGAAAGCTGAGGTCGTCGAGAGTCAGGGTGAGATCGAGCGCCCATTGCGAAAACTCTTGGTCAAGCTGCGAGGCTGTTGCCTGAAAATCGGTGATGATGCAGGTCGCCTCTTTGGCTGCGGGAATGACCTCAAGGAGGGGTGCGAGGTCGAGGTTCTGGGTGCCTAGGGAGGCTGTGACTTCAGATTTAATGTCAGTGTTGAAAGTGAGAGAGCTTCCGAAGATTGTTAGATTTCCGTCTAACAGGAGAGGGTCAAGTTCGAAACGAAGGCCGGGAACTGAGATGTCTTGGGCGAGAGGGATTTGAGCGAGGTTTAGGTTGTCTTCTTGCCAGGTGATTTCGGCAGTAGGCGGTTGGAAGGATTTGTCTTCGAAGTCGGTGACGGTGCCGGGGGTGAGGCTGAAGGTGTCGGACTTAGCCGCGTGGGCGAGACTCGCATTTTGTAGACGATAGAAATTTTGGTCGGCTTTGTGAACGTGGAGATTGAGGTCGCCGATTTCGATTTGGGGATGGGTGGCGATCGAGCGGTATTTAGCTAAAGTCTCGCTCAGGGTGGTTTGGGATGGTTCTTTCTTTTCCTTTTCTGGTTTTGGCGAGCTCTGGCTGAGGTCTAGGTCGACGGTCAGGGAGTTGGCGGTGATTCCTTCGATTTTGAGGTCTTTGAGATCGAAGAGGTTGTAACGGAGTTTGAGGTTTGTTGCGGAGAGGGTTTTGAGGGGAGAGGTCTCACTGGTGAGGTTGATGGAGTCGATGTTGGGGCCTTTGAGAAGGGAGCCTGAGAGTTGGAAGTCTCCTTGAAAGCCATTTTCGACGAGTAGCTCGGGTCCGTATTTCTGGGCGAGCCAGCGGAAACCTGGACCGCTGAACCAGATAATACCGCCGATCAGGAGGGCAAGAAAGAGAAGTCCGAGAATGCCAAGACGAAGAAGACAGCCGGAGCAGCCTTTCTTTTTCTTTTCCGGGAGGTCGTCTTCCTCAGTTGGTTCGTTCTCTGACAGGGGGTTACTATCAGCTCGATTCGCGCCAAGGCAAAGAGGGATGCCAGTCAATTTTTGAGAGATTTCCGATCGAAAATGGGATGGACGAGATGGGGCTGGAGACTGACTGTTGATCGATGGCAGCGCATACAGAGTGTTTTTCGATGGCGACAAGCGGTAAGGGAACCTACGAGATCACGGAGAGTGTGGCTTCGATTGTTGCTGGGGCGGGGATTTCGAACGGGACTGTGACGGTTTTTGTCAGGCATACTTCCGCCAGCCTCGTGATTATGGAGAATGCGGATCCTTCGGCGCGGACGGATTTGGAGGAGTATTTTGAGCGCTTGGTTCCAGAGGACGCGGATTACTTTATCCATACTTACGAAGGGTCGGATGACATGCCGAGTCATATCCGGATGGCGCTGACGGGCACGAGTGAGGTCATCCCAATCATGCAAAATCGAATGTCACTTGGCACATGGCAAGGCATCTTCCTTTTTGAGCATCGAAGAGCCCCTCATCGCCGTGAGATTGTGGTGGCGGTAGTGGGCGAGTAGAGAATATTTTTCGAGCTTGGTGATTGGGGTTGGATTAGGAGATAGTGTGAGTGATGGATGCTGCTGTTTCTCAATTGATCGACATGGCTTTGGCCGAAGATATCGGGCCGGGTGATGTGACTTCAACTTACTTCGTGCCTGCTGAAAGACGGTCGCGGGCGTTTATTAATGCGCGGGAGGATGGGGTGATTGCTGGGACCGATGTGGCAGCGGAGGTGTTTCGCCGCGTCAGTGATGAGATTCAGGTGAAAGTCTTGTTAGAGGATGGCGCTCGAGTTTCTACGGGAGCGCTTGTGATTGAAGTGGAGGGGCCGTCGCGTGCGGTGTTGACGGCGGAGCGGACAGCGTTGAATTTTATGCAGCGGCTCAGTGGCGTGGCGACTTTGACGAGTCGTTTTGTGGATGAGGTGAAGGGGACGAATGCGCGCATCTTGGATACGCGAAAGACGACGCCGGGTTGGCGTCTTTTGGAAAAGGCGGCGGTGGCTGCTGGGGGGGGCACGAACCATCGCATGGGTCTCTATGACCGTGCGATGGTGAAGGACAATCATCTGGTGGCGGAGGGGAAGCTCGAGTATTTGCAGGAGGCGATACGGCGATTGAAGAGTGAGCAGCCTGAAGTGGGGGTAGAGTTAGAGGCGGACCGTTTGGATCAGGTGAAGGACTTTCTTGCTTTGGAGGGAGTGGACTACATCTTGTTAGATAACATGTCGTTGGATGAGTTGCGGGAGGCGGTGGCGATGCGGGAAGGCTCGACACCTTCGCTAGAAGCGAGTGGGGGAGTGAATTTGACCACTGTTAAGGGGATCTCCGAGACGGGAGTAGACTTTATCTCGGTGGGTGCGGTGACGCATTCTGCGGTGGGGCTGGACTTGGGCTTGGATTTTGTGGAGGAGAGTTAAGAGGCGATGGGGGACTATGATTTGGAACTCTTGCATGCTGAGTTGGGGGAGCGACTCCAGTATTTTTCGGAGCTGGGCTCGACAAATGAGCAGGCTTTGGAGATGGGCAGAGAGGGGATGTCGAGCGGGGCCGTGGTTCTTGCTGGAAAGCAGTGGGCAGGGCGAGGTCGGCGAGGGGCTGCATGGTTTTGTAGTGAAGGAGCGGGGCTAGCGTTTACAATTGTGCTGCGACCTGATTTCGAGAAGGCGCTTTGGCCTCGGCTATCTCTGGTTGCGGGGATGGCGGTGGCGAAGAGTATTGAGGCGGCGGGCTTGGCTCCGGAAATCAAGTGGCCAAATGATGTTCTGATTGGAGGTCGCAAGGTTTGTGGAATTCTGGTGGAGGCGGAGGGAGACTTCGTGGTGGTGGGGATTGGGCTGAATGTGGGGGCCATGGAGGTGCCCGAAGAACTCAGTGAGATTGCGACCTCGTTGGCAAAAGAGGGGGCTCAAGAGGTGATACGTGAGGAGTATTTGTTGGAAATTTTGAAGAGCTTCGAGTCTCTGGAGAAGCTTGTGAAAAGTGACTTCGCTTCGCTGATTTCAATGGTGCGTTCTCGTTGCGCTTTGGCGGGCAAAGAGGTCGAATTTTTGGATGGGCAGGAACGACGAAGAGGACGCTGCGAGGGCATTGGGGAGGCGGGTGATTTGCAGGTGTGGGAAGATCGCTTGCTGAAGCGTTATGTGGCGGCGGACCAGATTCGAGTAGTCTCGAGCCTCTGAAATTGAGGGCATTTTAAAATCGTCCTCGTTAATTTTGCACAATAGGATGAAAGGAATGATTTGGGTTTGGTCAAAATTATCAGCGGTGAAGTGGATGGATGCTTGGGAGGAGCGGTTCTATGGAAACCAGAATGCGGTGATCAGTTTGTTGAAGGGGGGCGCCCGTTTGCGGGTGGAAGTTTATCACGAGACCGAGGAAGAGGCTCAGAAGTTGCAGGAGTATTGGGGAGGATCAGTGCGAGGACTTGCCCGAGAGGATTGGGTGGCGAAGTCGGCGGTGGTAAAGCCTCCGCTCAAGATTCGTGATGAGATTGTGGTGACGATGGAGGGAGATGGTCCTGCCTTGGATGCATTGCGTGAGGAGTATCGGGATCGATTGGTGATTTCTGTTCCGCCTGAGATGGCGTTTGGAACAGGGGACCATCCAACGACCGCAAATTGCTTACGCTTGTTAGTAGATGAAGCGCGAGAGAGGAAGGGGAGTGAGTGGAACTTTTTAGACCTTGGGACGGGTTCGGGATTGTTAGCGATTGCAGCTAGGCACTTAGGAGCGAAAAAAGTGGAGGCGGTTGACTATGATGAGGCCGCGATTGCGGTGGCATTGCGCAATTGTGAGCGTAATGGTCTTTCGCTCTCGGACCACGATGCGAGAGTCGAGGTGGGAGATGTTTTTGAATGGCAGCCTGAGGGCAAGGCCGAGGTGTTGATTGCGAATTTATTTTCAGATGTACTGATTGCGGCGATGCCTCGGATTGCGAGCTGGCTTGCAGACGAGGGGACGGTGATCGTATCTGGAATCTTGAATGAGCAATGGCCTGCTGTTCGTGAGGCTGCCTCTAAAGAGGGGTTGGTATTTGGAGAGCCCGTCGTGCGCGGTAAGTGGACGACCTCGCGAGGGAAGCACGGGTGATTGGAAGAGGTCTATTTGAGGTGACCCGTTTTTCGTTCTTTTGATTGGTCGAAGGGGGAGGTCCGTATCAACCTTCGTTGTGGTCAAAACACTTTTCTTATTGGGCCTTTTGCCGGTGATTATCGGCATCGCGATGCGGAAGTGGTTTGGGGAGCGAGTTCTTAAGAAGTTGCCAGCGAATGAGACTCAATTGAATGCGGAGGAGTTTTTGGAGTCATTGAAGGAGGGCGCCAAGTTGGCGATGGAGGTGAAGACTGCCAAACGAACACGATTGACTGACGATGAGATGATTCTGTCGCGGGAAGTTGCGGAGGAAAAGGGGGTGGTGCCTTTGGCGGAGGCTGGGCTTCTGTTTGGCTTGGCGCTTTTAGCTCGAAGTCAGCCCGAGTTGTTGAAGTGGCGCGATTGGGCTTTGAAATTTTCGTGGGCCTTTCCGGCGTTTTCGATTTTGGTGGTGATTTTCGCAGCGGTGGTGGGAAGTTTTGTGCGCTGGGCCTTGCCTGCGGTTTCATTGGCGATTGGGGGAGGGACTTTAGTGAGCTTTTTGGCGGCTTGGGTGGAGTGGCAGGCGGCGGGGTTGACAGGGAAGTTTTTGAAGAAGCGGGCTATTATTGCACGCGAGGATGACCGAATTGCGATTTCGCAGGCAATGAGGGCTCTGGCGGCACGGCGCTGCGTGCCGGGGATGTTGCAGATGTTTTTCAAGTAATATGAATGGCTCAGCTGAAGCCTAGAGCTCCATATTGACGAAAATTGCTGACAACTTTTCGTTTCGCGGGCGTTTCATCCAGCGTAGACTGTGTTGGCACAGCATAAACGAATCGATCACTATGAAAGGAACAGGTAAAAATCTCCCCACTCTTAAAAATCAGCGTCGCGGTTTCACTCTTTTGGAGATGATCGTGGTGATTGGAATTATTGCCCTCATTCTGGGTGCTGCTGCGGCGGTCATCGGAAAAGGCGGCGCTTCGGCAGAAATTAAGATGGCAGAGACCATGGTGCAGGGAGTGAATACGAAATTGAAGGAATACCGTATGCTTGGAGGAATGTATCCTTCACAGGCTCAGGGACTTCAAGCGTTAGTCTCAAAGCCTTCGATGGCTCCAGTGCCGAAGCGCTGGACCTCCCTTTATGACGAGTTGCCTCTCGATCCTTGGGGGAAAGAGATGAAGTATGTCTATCCTGGTAGCAAAGACGCGGGTTCTCCCGAGATTATTTCGGCTGGAATTGACGGAGTTTTTGGCAGCGAAGACGATATCAGCAGCCAAGATTAAGACGCTCAGTTTTTGACCAAATGGCCACCGTGTAGAGCGTGCTCTGCAAGCGTAAGGCTGAATTTCAGGGGCAGAAATGTCCCTGCTCCTTTTTTACTATGATTCTTTCATCTTCGACAAGCCTCTCTCGGGAGCGTCAGCGTGGTTTCACGTTGTTGGAGATGATGGTGACTTTGGGGCTCATCGTATTACTCCTGACTTTTGTTTTCTTGGCCTATAGGCCGGACAGCAATTCGGAGAAGATGAAAAAGGCGGTGGTTCAGTTGGAGGCTTTGTCGGCCCGAGGTCATACGATGGCGATGCTTCATCAGAAGCCGTTCTGGCTGCGCTTCGAACGTAATCGAGTTTTGCTCCAAGGGGCGGAACTCACTTCAGTGGATACCTCGGGACTCGATGATGAGTTTGGCTCTACTTTTGTAGAAGAAGAGGAGGAGGCGAATCAGGTCCAGTCGCTCATTGTGGACTATGATTCCTTCGAATTCCCTGAAGGGTTAGAGCTCTTTGTCCGTCGCTGGGGGGCTGCTCCGCAGGCTTGGTTTCATCAGGAAAAGCCTGAAGATCCGGTGATTTTTTGGAATTTTGAGCAGGGGGGGCTTTGTGAGCCGGTCTCGTTTCGCATGGAGATTGAAAAGAGTTGGACCGAGTTGGAAATGGACCCCTTAACCGCCCGAGTTGCTGATGAAGCGAGTGAAATCTATGATTAAACGTTCTCCAGCCGGCGGTTTTGTGATGATGGAGGTGATTATCTCTGTGGCCCTTTTCGCGATGGTGGGAACCGCCATGGTGGTTGCCATCAATGATATCGGTAACCTCACCTTCGAGCTTCATCGGGGCCAACGACTTTCGCGGATTCTAGATAGCGAATTGCGGCGGACGATGTCTTTGCCGAATCTGGAGGAAGGGAAAGAGTCGGTCTCGTTGGATGAGTTGGGAGTTGAAATCGAAACTCTCGTCGAGCCGATGCTGGAGATGGAAAATCAGGACGGGCAAGTGCTCTCAAATATGTTTCGGATTCAAGTTTCGGCCTACTGGTGGGCGGATGGGGAGTATCAAAGTCAATCAACAGAAACTTGGAGGTATGCGCGGCTTTACAACCAATAGGTCTCCTCGGGGAGGCTACCTACTGTTAGAGGTGGTGATTGCAATGGGCTTAGCGGCTGTGTTGCTGGGTGGTATCTTTACGATCGCGACGGGTTCTTTGAGCTTGGCCGACAAGATCGTGACGGAAGGGCGGATGCAGACTCGCCGGGAGGCTTTTTTGAACTTCCTCGGGCGTAATTTTGAGCAGCTTCCTGGTAATGCGGTGATTGAGTTGCAGACGAGGGAGACTTCTCAGCGCTTTTTGCCAACTTTGACGATTGAAAATGCGCCGGCTTCGTTCTCGTTCGCGGGGCAGCCGATTTCGGCACAGGCGATTGTATTGACGACGGTCCCTGTTCCCAGTGGAGGGGTAAATGTGGTCCTTGAGTATTATGAGGAGTCTTTGTTAGATAGTGAGGAAGGTTTTGGGGATGCCGGGCAGGAGCCCGCAGGAACGATCATTCTCTACCGTGATATCTGGCGCTTTGAGTTGCGTGTCTTGGATATCCGCACCAATGAGTGGATTAGTGATTGGGATATTCCAAGTCGACTTCCGCTCCAAGTGGAGTTGAATGCCGTTTTTGATCCCGATGGTGAGGAAGTGGTGCACTACTTTTGGATTCCTCCTAAAGCCAATCCGTCATCATTGATGCAAGGTCTCAATCAACAGCAAAACGGAGCAGCAAATACGGGAGGAAGTGGGCGAGGAGGCCAGGGTCAAGGGACTCCACCAACGGCGACTCCTACGACTCCTGGTAGTGGGGGAGGAGGAGGTTGAAAATGAGAAGTTTGAATTCTAGAGGGAATAAAAAAGGCTCCACGATGGTGGCTGTCTTTTGGCTGCTTTCGATTCTTGGGGTCGCTCTCTTTTCGGTGATCACTTTGGTGAAGTTCGAGAGCGATTTGGTTTCCTCTCTGACGCAGGGAACAAGGGCGCGGCACTTGGCAGAGATGGGCATTGCGGTCGGTGCTAACCCAGTGGTGCAGCGTGACGACCCAATCCTACGACAAGTCATGGAAGGCGGGACCGAAGGTTTTACCTGTAAGATCGAATCCGAAGCCGACAAAATTGATATCAATTTTTTGCTCAGTAATCAGGATCCCATTGCTGACGACAAGGGATGGCTGAGAGAGCTTTTCTACGACTTTGGGATGGAATTGGAGGATGCTCAGGATCTTGCCGATGCCCTGGTGGATTGGGTGGATGCGGGAGATACGGAAGAAATGAATGGGGCGGAGGCGCCGTATTACGAAAATCTTGGGTATTTGGATCGCCCCTTCAATCGCCCGTTCTACAACCTACAAGAGATGCGATTCGTCCGAGGGATGGATCTTTTGGAGCGAGTAAATCCGAATTGGCAGGATTGGTTCACGATTTGGACTCAGAGTGGGCTCGATGTCAACGAGGCGAGTGCAGAGAAGCTTGCTCGGGTTCTCAATGTTACGGTTGAGGATGCGGACATCATTCCGGAGACGGTTCGGGGGCCAGATGATATTCGGGGAACGGAAGATGATGTTCCTTTTCAGAGTGCGCAAGCTGCTGCTGGACCCCAGGGGTTGGTTTTTATGACCGAAGAGGAATTTGCTCAGAATGGACACCGTATCACTGCCAATAGCCCGACGACGCGCTTGGAAAGCACGGGGTGGTCGGGTGACGTAAAAAGGCGCGTCACCTTGATTATTAGGAATCGCGAAGGAAACCCAAGTCTGCTAGAACGTCGGGAAGAAATCGTGCAGTAAGAGCCAATAGCTTTAATAAGTAGTAAATACGTGAGTCAAAAGGGAAAAAAGAACGACCAAGTGCTCCTGTTTCCAGGGGCCGAAGGCTGGGAAGTCTGGCGGGGGAGCGATGAGCTTTCTCTGCTGAAGGCAACTGGCGAGCGGGAGGCTCTCGCTGTTGATGGTGTGCCTGGCGGTAATCTCACGATGGCCTTTCCCGTCCGTGATGTTTCGGCGGCTCCATTTGTGGCTGCGACTGGAGACAAGGAGATGTTCCGTGATTTGGCGGACCTTCATCTAGAGCGTAGTGGACTGCGCGCGGATCAGTCGGCCGGTTCTTTGAGCGATTGTTTCATGCTGCGGAGCGATGCGGAAGAGGCGCTGCTTTTGCCGGTGGTGCTTTCGCCTCCACCTGAGGGAGGGCTTCCAAAGAAGTCTCCCCATGCCTTCGATGTTTCGGCTCGCTGTCTGCCTCTTCCTCATAAGGCGGTGGTTCTTTGGCGTGAGTTTGGTCGCTGGGTTTTTGCCGTTTCGGATCCTGCCGGAAAGGCCGTGTATTTTCAGGCTTTGCCTGGTGCGCTTTTTGATAAGCAGCTTGCACGAGAGGTCGCTCTCGGGACGGCTCAGCTTTCGATGCAGCAAGTTTTGCCAGAGCCGTTGTCTGAGTGCCAAGTGTGGACCGGAGAGGGAGAAATTGCTCCTTCGAGTGAAAGTCTTGAGGCCTTAGGTGAGCTACTTAATCTGCCGGTAAAGTCTCTTGCTAAGCCTGCGCCTCGCTTGCCTAAAGAGGTGAGCAAGCTCCTTCCCGCTGATATTCGCGCGGAGCGGGTTGCGGTTCAGAAAGCACGTCAAACTAAGCTCGCAATTGCAGCAGGAGTGGTGGCTTATTTGGGAGTAGTGGGCTTTATGGCTTACAAATATTTCGATGCCCAGAAGCGCACCGAAGTCGCCGAAAAGCGTGCTGAACTTTCCAATCCAGTTGCGGAAGAGGTGGCCACCTTTACCGCAAAGTGGGATGAGCTTAAGCCGGTGGTTGAGAATGAATTCTGGCCCATTGAGCAATACTATAATGCCTACCTTGCCGCTCCCAAAGAGGGATTGCGGATCGAGCGCGCGGAGATGCATAACGAAATCCAATTTCAACAAGGGCGGCAAGCCGTTCTCAAGCGCTTCATTACTCTCATTGGTGAGAGTGACAAGGCTGAGCAAGCGGTGCAATTCGGAGAAAATCTGGGTAAGAGCGCTTATTTCTCCGGCTTTGATTGGAGTATTAACAGTCCTTCACCGACAAATACGAACACTTGGCGCTTTGAGTATAGAGCGGAACCTGTGGGAACGCTCTAAATCGACATGACTTCACGCGAACGAAATCTTCTCATTCTTTTAGTGGTTATGGCCTTCGTGGCCGTCAACTTCTTGGGCTACAAAATGTGGTATGCCCCTAAGATGGCCGAAATGCAGGCTGCAATGGAGGGGGCAGAGAGAAAGGCCGAGGCCAATGAGGGAATGGGCAATATTCTGGATGCGGTGAGCGCTGATAAGGATTGGCTGAACCGTTTTGAGCCTCAACCCAGCTCGGTGGGTAAGATGAAGACTAGCATTCAGCAATTGGCCGAGAACGAAGCGGTTAGAGCAGGTCTGACGGTGAAGAAGAAGGGGTTTGGCTCCGATGTAGTGGACCCCACCTTGAATTATCACCGTGCTCGATATGATATTGAAGTCAATGGAACGGAGTCCTCGATTTATCGTTGGTTGGACCGTTTGCATAACCCCAATGAGTTTAGGGTGGTGACTTTTGTTCGAATGAATCCTCAGCGCGACGATGCCACACGTGCTGACTGTCAAATCTATCTCGACCAGTGGTTCGTTCCGGAAGGAGGGCAATCATGAAATTTGTTTTGATTCTTTTAGTGGGGGGAAGCGTGTTGGCTTCTGCGCAGGCACCTCGTAAGGACCCGTTGACCAAGTATCGTCAGCTTTGGGAGAAGTCATTGGTGACCGTGCCGCCGCCACCGCCGGAAAAAGAGGAGGTGGTAAAGGTGACCGAACTCGATGATTACGTTCTCGGAGGTTGGACCCAGACTTCGCAGGGCTATTTGGTCAGTCTCATCAACAGTAAGAATCCTAAGGAGCGCATTACGATTGCGCCTGGAATGCCGAACAAGGGGGGGTATCAAGTAGTGGAAGTGAAACGCGATCCAATGAATTATAAATCGAGCGAGGTTTTGATTCAGATGGGGAGCGATAAAAAGTGGATCGGATACGAAGATAAGTTTCTGACACTGCAACAGCCTCCGGCAGCCAAAAATAACGCGGCAGCGCAACAGGCTGCTAAGCAGAAGCCTCCAATGCCAAATTCTAACAGCTCCAATAAGCAAGCAACCAAACCTACGCCTCGCGTCCGTCGGGTGCCTGTCCCACCCAAGAAATAATCTATCATGTCTACTTGTAAATTTTTATTGCTGAGCGCTGCCCTAGTGGGCTTTGCCATGGCTCAGACTCCTCCCATTCCCGGCTTGCCTGGCGTTCGTGGGATCCCGGGTGGCGAGCCTGAAGAAGGCGATCCTGCTCCTCAGAACTTGACGCAGATGCTCAAGAAGCCTGACCCTGATGCTCTTTATCCGGGAGGTCTCGAGCTCTTGAATGTGGACGGCTATGGAATGGCTTCTCTTTATCAGTCAGTGACTGGTAAGAGGGTGTTGGTCCCATCGGTGGTGAAAGATGTGCAGTTCTCTTTTGTGCAGGCGGGTGGCTTGACTAATCGTGAGGTTGCCGAGTTACTTGAGGAATTCTTACTGATGGAAGGTTACCAGCTGAATCCTTCTCAGCGTAATCCTAACATTGTGAGTATGCTGGGGGTCAATCAACCTGGTGGACCGGCTACGACGGTTACTCCGGTGAAGGTGTTGACCGATGCTTCACAGCTCGCACTCGAGAACGGGGTCGTCACTTACGTGATGAAGTTTCAGTATTTGAAGCCAGAAGAGGCGTTGCGAGCATTTACTCAAATCTATGGGCAGTTTCGACCAGGCGGCACGATTGCTGAGGTGAAGAATGCTTCTTCTTTGATTATCACCGAGAAAGCTCCTTTGATTCAGAGTCTTCTCAAGATCAAACAAGAGATTGACGTTCCTTCCGCACAGGTGGGGACTGCTTGGGTAGAGATTGTTTATGCAGACGTGCAGGAGTTGGCAGACCAGCTCAATGAGATGTTTAATTCGCAGGCTTCATCGAATCAGTCAGCGGGAGTTCAGCGTCAGCAGGCGACTAATACGCCCCCCATTCCAGGTCTAGCTGGGAACTCTGCTGGAAGCAGTGCGGCGGGAGAAGAGAATCCGCCTCAAATCACGCCAGATAGCCGCACCAACCGGATTTTCCTGATGGGTCGTCCTATCGACCTCGTGTTCATCAAGGAGCTGATTGCGCAGTGGGATGTGAAGAGTAGCGACCGAAACTTCCTACGTCGGAAGCTCAAGTACCTGCCAGTTTATGAGTTCATGCCGGTTGCTGAAAGTGCGATCAATAGCACCTTGGGAGCGAATGCGGCTGGGGGAGGGGCTTCTGCAGGAGGCAACCGTTCGACAGCGGGTGCCAACAACAGAACGACAGGGACCAACAACAATAATACTCGAAACAATAACACGAATAATCGTGCGAATTCGGGGCTTGGTGGAGGAAGCAGCAGTGGAGGAAGTATTGGATCCGCTTCCTTGAATGGTTCTGATCGTCCGACGGAGCCGGAAAGTATTCTGGTAGGCAGCACTCTCTTGGTGAGCGATAATGTAACTAACAGTATCATTGTCCAAGGGCCTCCTCACCATATCGAGATGGTTGAATCACTTTTGAATGAGCTCGATGTCAGGAATGAGCAAGTTGCCATCGAGGCGGTCTTTGCCCGCTATGGAGTGGTCGACAACCTTTCCTTTGGAATCAATCTAGCTCAGTTGCTCGAAGGCAATGGGATCGCGGCTCAGACTTTGTCAGGTGCTGGATTCATTAGCCCTAACATCATCAATAGTTTTGCGAATATCGCAGATAATAGTGCGCTGGCTACCTCTAGCTTTGGTGGCGGTCTTAACGCGCAGGGAATCGCTGGTGACTTTGGGATTTTTGTGAGAGCTCTCGAGTCTTACACCAATTTCAGGAGCTTTGCCCGTCCGACTGTCTTTACGACGAATAATAAAGAGGCTCGTATCTCTTCCGGCCGGCAAATTGCGATTACTACGGAGAGTTCAGGTGCGAGTTTTAGTAACGTGAGTACTGATTTTCGCGATGTTGGCCTCGAGCTTCTCGTAAGACCACTTGTGAATTCGAGTGAAGAGATCACCTTGGAGATTTCTATTGTTCGAGAAAACGTGGGCTCGGGTAGTAGTGTCGATAATGAAGATATTCCCGACTTTCTTTCAGATCAGTTGGAGACAACGGTGACGGTTCCAAATGGGGCGGCGGTCTTGTTGGGAGGATTAATCGAAGATGACGAGAGTGAAGCTGACTCAGGAGTTCCCATTCTTAGGTCAATTCCTTTGCTTGGAAAGCTCTTCAAGGAAAACTCTGATGCTTTCGCGCGTTCAGAGCTGGTCATTATGATTCGTCCTACGATCGTAGATGGGCAGGTTCAGCTGAATCAATATCAGGAAGTTTACGATTACGGCAGCAACATCAGTGGAGCTTCTCGTAAGCAATTTAGTGCTCCTAAATATGAGCCGCGAAGAAATAGTGCCATTGATCGTATCGTTCCTCGTCTTTCTAACAGTGGACAAGGTGTATCCCAGACTGGTTCAACGACGCCTGGTGGAGCTGAACGTCGTCCAATGTCTCCTATCCAAAAAGCGCTTTATGATAAAAAGAAGCGAGCGGCCGCAGGGCGGTAGTCGATAGGCTCTCAATTCTGGTAATATGTTTAAGCGCGTAGCAGGTGGGGTGGCTCTCTTGCTGGCGATGATCGTCTTTTTATTGGCTGGCGAGGGGCCCTTGGAAGGTCCGGTTGGCTTGGCGATAGGAGTGGGCTTTGGATCGGTGCTTTCGGTTGTGGGAGGAATTTTGATTGGGAAGAGTGTTCTGGAGCAGAAGGATTAGTGCGATAGAGAGCACTTGATGAACGGTCGGCGAGAAGTTGGAGGTCTCTATTCTGGCCGCTCGCATCCGCTGAGTGCTGGCGATTCGACCGCTCTATTACGATTGGGGGCTGTCTTGTCAAAACAACTCCTCCGATTCTGGTTTTGAACCGCTTACCCGAGTGAGTTGGCTAGGATTTTGAAATAGTCGTTGGCAGATGGAGGCGAAGAGGGGAGAATCACCTCGAATGTCTCAAGAAGGTCTTATTCTTAAAATTGATTGTCCCGATCAGCCTGGCTTGGTTGCCAAGATTGCGGGTTATGCAGCAGAGTACAAAGGTAACTTGGTGGAGTTTAATCAGTTTACCGACACTGAAGGCTCTCGGTTCTTTGCGCGCCTTGAGATTGATACTTCAGATATGACAGTGGGGGTGGACGACTTCATCAGGGGCTTTGAGGTGATGGGGAAAGCTGTGGGCGGTAAGTGGCATTTTCGGCGACTTCCTTATCGTATGAAGACGGCTGTTTTGGTCACGAAAACAGATCATTGTTTAAACGAGATACTGTGGAGAACTCGGATTGGAGAGATGCCGATTGAGGTAACTTCGGTAATTGGAAATCGAGAGGATTGTCGTGATCTCGCTGAGCGCGAGGGACTTCCCTTTCATTATGTTGAGATGGTCGAGGATAAGGAGGCTGGGTTCAGAGAGATTGAGCGTCTCATCGATGAGCAAGGAGTGGAGTTGGTGGTCTTGGCGCGTTTCATGCAGATTGTACCGCAGTGGATGTGCGAGAAGTACGAGGGACGAGTAATCAATATCCATCACAGTTTCTTGCCTGCCTTTATTGGGGCAAATCCTTATCGTAAGGCTTATGAGCGGGGCGTGAAGTTGATTGGTGCGACCTGCCACTATGTGACAGGGGACTTGGATGCAGGTCCAATTATTGAGCAAGAAGTGGCGCGGGTTCAGCACACTCACTCTGCGCTAGATATGGTTCGATTAGGGAGGGACTGCGAGCGCTCGGCGTTGGCAAAGGGGATCCGGTATCATGTGCAGGACCGGGCGATCATTGATGGTACGCGCGCCATTGTTTTTGGGGATTAGCTTGAGCTGCAGTGGTTGTCGCTTCGGGCCAAAAAAAGAACCCTGAGTCCGAAGACCCAGGGTTCTCTTGAAATCAGTTGAAAGTCGAAAGACTAGCCCACTTCGGCGATGGTTTGGAGAATACGCGCAGCGATGGCGTATGGGTCACCCTCGGAGTTGGGGCGACGGTCCTCGAGGTAACCTTTCCAATCGTTCTTTGGAAAACTGTGAGGAACGCGGATAGAGGCACCACGGTCAGCAATCCCCCAAGAGAACTTGTCGATGGACTGGGTTTCGTGGAGACCAGTGAGGCGCATGTCGTTGTCGGGTCCGTAGACGGCGATGTGCTCTTCGATGTTCTTTTCGAATCCAGCCATGAGCTTTTCGAAATACTCCTTGCCGCCTTCGTCACGAAGTTTATCGGTCGAAAAGTTGGCGTGCATACCAGATCCGTTCCAGTCGCCTTTGATGGGCTTACAATGGAAGTCGACTTCCACTTCGTAGGCTTCGCAGAGACGAAGGAGGAGATAGCGAGCCATCCAGATTTGATCGGCTGCCCTTTTGGATCCTTTCCCAAAGATTTGGAATTCCCACTGACCAGAAGCCACCTCGGCATTGACGCCTTCGTGGTTGATGCCAGCTGCAAGACAGAGGTCGAGGTGCTCTTCGACAATCAAGCGGCCAATGGCTCCGACTGATTTGAAGCCGACGCCACAGTAGTAAGGTCCTTGTGGCTCGGGGTATCCGCCTTCGGGGAAACCGAGGGGGCGTCCGTCCTTAACGAGGAAGTATTCTTGCTCGAAACCAAACCAAGCACCTGGGTCATCGATGATGCCCGCACGTGTGTTGGTGGGGTGCGGAGAGCCATCGGGAAGCATTACTTCGCACATGACGAGGTAGCTGTCTTCACGAGTTGCATCGAGGTAAAGAGCAACAGGCTTGAGGATGCAATCAGAGTCGCCGCCATCTGCTTGACCGGTTGAGGAACCGTCAAAACCCCATTCTGGGATCTCTTCGAGGGTCGGTTCGGAGGCATACTCCTTCATCTGGAACTTACTGCGAAGGCCTTGAACGGGGGTAGATCCGTCGAGCCAAACGTATTCGAGTTTGTATTTTGCCATTTTCTTATGTGGTTCTTAAGAGAGTCCCTCGTGTTGCTTGGGAATCTTCTCACGAAAAAGCAGGTATTGTGCCATTCGTGTCGGGAGAAGAGAGAAACGGGTGGGCTCAAGGAGGTCAACGCTATTCAGTTGAGGCGGCATGATTTTATCTCGAGGGGTGCTCAGAGGCGGGGTGGGATGGAGACTTTCATGCGATAATGGTGTTTTTCCTATATGGCCTTTTGGAAAAGGAGGCACTTCCATCCAAATTCTCGTAAATTTCGAGCTATAAGAAAATAAACCCTTGCAATCATATATTAATACTTATATAAATAACGGGAACTTTTAGTTGGGAGTTTTCGTTTGCTCTTTAACTAGTTTTCTCTCAGTCGGAACGTCGAAATCTAAGAAAAATGAGTGCTGCTATTGCTGTCCCTTTTGTCTCTGTTGGAATGGCTTGTATCTTTATTTCCGCCTCCTTCTATGTCGAGGAGTCTCAGGAGACGGTGCGGCATCATGAGCGCGCTAATCCTCGGGAAGACGTGGAGGTCTCAGGTCAAGAAAAAGGAGGGCGGGTTGATAGTGTTCGCTTGGAACCGATAGGTTCTGGCGGGGCCGACAGGACTCCAGCATACACATCACTTCTGAAGCGAGGCCACATCAGCGATGATGAGTGAAGTGTCGTCTTTTCCACAGGCTTGATATGATTTTTCGAGGACTTCGTGGCAAAGTTCTTTCGTCTTGGCTTGGGAAAGCATGGCCCCATGAAAGTGTTTTTCCCAGAAGCCGTCGCTGACTCCGTCGGTGCAGAGGAGAAAGCGCGCAGGAAGGGTGAGGGGGACGGTCCCGATTTGAGGTGAAATGTTAGCGTGGTTTCCACCCATGACATCATAGAGAACGGAGCGGCGGGGGTGCATGCGATAGGCGACTTCAGTAATTTTTCCAGCTTTCCAATCGCGCCAGGCATAGTTGTGATCGGTGGTGAGAGCGCGAGGGGCTTCGCCGGTCGTAGGTTCGGCCAAATAGATGCGGGAGTCTCCGATATGAGCGAAGTGCGCTTTGCCGGGGGCAATGTAGACGAGGGAGAGGGTGGCTCCCATGCCCTTGAGGGCGGCGAGGTCTTTGGCCGCGACTTCGTTGAGTCCCTGATGAGCTTCTTCGACGAGGGTGCGCAGGCGCTTCGCCATTTCGATATCGTCTTGTGCGGTTGCGTAAAGTTGGGCCGCGTGCTTGCGAATCCAAGCCATGATCAGGCGAGAGGCGAGTTCGCCGGCAGCATTGCCGCCCATTCCGTCAGACACTGCGAGGACCAGATGTTCGGGGTCCAGGAGTGTTTCGCCAGCGGCGGCGGCATTGAGAGAGCCCTCTTCGTTGATGCGAAGAGCGAGCCAGAAATCGTCATTGGCTTTGTGTGTCTTGCCTTGGCGGGAGGCTGCGGCCCAAGTGACGCGGATGATATCGCTGTCGCCTGTTGAGGGCGTGGTGTTGTCTTGCGGCAGAATGGTGGCGAGTTCGAAGTCGATGAGATTAAAGCGTCCTTGCTTGGCATTGTAGGTGACGTTGCGTGGCTCAGGGTCGTCATGACGGACGCCGTAGTCGTGCTCGAGCTCGGCGAAAAGGCCGTCTGATTTGGCTTTTGAGATGCCATCAGCGGGTGCTCCGCAGTTGGTGGAGACGAAGTAGACTTCCTCGGGGTGTTCTTCGAGTAGTTGGGGCACATAGGGGCAGCCGCGTTCTTCCAGGGTCTTGAGGACTGCGACTTCATTGGCGTAGCGCTTGTCGGCGTCAGTGCCTCGGAACCATTTGTGAACGCGACCTTGAAAGTCGAGTTTCACCTTGGACCGGATGCCATCCTTGAGTTCGCGCATGGGGAGATTCCAACCGAGAACGCTTCCGAATTCACGCGAAATCGCGTAAAGATCTCGGCAGTTTTTTTGGGCCGACTTTTGGGGCCGATTATGCGTTTTCCTTTTCGAGGAAGGTGCTGAGGACGGCGACGGAAAGTTTGTCGGCGGTCTCAGTCTTGAGAAGAAGGGAAGTCATATAGGCTCCCGGCTCAGTGAAGAGGAGGGGCGGCTTGGTGCGGCTAGTAGCTTGCTTTTTGGTGAGGTGTTTTTTCTCGATGAGAAGGTCGACTTCTTCTTTCTTGGCCGGACTTATGAAGGTTTTTGGAAAGCGTGCGCTATTCTTCGCGACCATTTGTAGAAGGCTGGAGGTGGTGGTTCCCAGCATTTTGGCCAAATTGGCATCAAGGATGAACTTCTGGTTGCGAAGGGTTACGACCTGTTCTTCGAGCTTCTTTAATTCTTTATTCTTGCTCATTTCGGAGTGGAGATTTGAGGTTTCTCGTCGGAGATGAGCAGGGGATGAGCCAGAAATCTGACAAGCTCAATTTAAAAGGCTGACTGTGCGCAAAATCCTGCGGACAGACTCTTCTTTACCGAGAATAGCGAGGATGGCGCCGAGGTCGGGTCCGCCCCCTTTGCCAGAAAGAGCAATGCGAAGGGGAAACATGAGTTGACCGGGTTTTGCTCCATTGGCCTTGGCTGTTTCGGTGATGGTGTCTTTGGCTAGGGTCCAGTCAGATAAACTTTGGAAGGTCTCGGCAAGGGATGTTAGAAGTGGTGCCGCTTGGTCGTTCTTGGCGACTTTGGAGAGTTGCTCAGGGTCGATGGGGTAGTTCGGATCCGAGTAGAAGGCGATGGCTTCGGGGACTTCCGTGAGGAGGGAGACTTTCTCTTGTATGGAGGTGGCAATGGCTTCGAAGTTGTCGGGGAGAGGTTGGCAGTAGGGGGTGGCAGCGGCGGCAAAATCTTGGGGGGTGAGCGCGAGGAGGTGCTGCTGGTTGAGCCAAGTGCACTTCTGGGCGTCGTATTTTGCAGGCGCGCGGTTGACGGACTCGAGGGAGAATTTTTCAATGAGTTCAGCGAGGGAAAAGACTTCGGAGTCGTCCTTGGGTGACCAACCGAGGAGGGCTAGGAAGTTGACGGTAGCAGGGGAGAGGAAACCTTTGATGGCGTAGTCGGCGACGGCGGCGCCTTCGTCGCGCTTGGACATCTTGGACCCGTCGGAGTTGAGGATGAGGGGAAGGTGCGCGTATTGGGGAGGAGCGACTCCGAGGGCTTCAAAAAGCTGGAGGTGCTTGGGGGTATTCATGAGGTGGTCCTCGCCGCGAATGACGTGGCTGATCTTCATTTCAAGGTCGTCCACGACGTTGACGAAGTGGAAGACGAAAGATCCGTCGGAACGGCGGATGACCATGTCGGGGGTGTTGGATTCGTCAGTGTAGTCGATGGTGACTTCGCCAGCAACGAGGTCGTTCATGATGACGGGTTTGCGCTCGAAGCGGAAGCGCCAAGCGCCGTCATCTTCGTAGACACGGCCGGCTTCGAGAAGAGTGTCGAAGTGTTTTTGGTAGATGGCGGTGCGCTCAGATTGGTTGTAAGGGCCGTAGTCGCCGCCTTGGCCTTCGCCTTCGTCCCAGTCGAGACCGAGCCAGCTCATGCCGTCGAAGATGGCCTTGCGCGCTTCGTCGGTGTTGCGTGCCTCGTCGGTATCCTCGACGCGAAGGACGAAGGAACCGCCGTGCTTGCGCGCGAAAAGCCAGTTAAAGAGAGCGGTGCGAGCGCCACCGACATGAAGATAGCCGGTGGGCGAGGGGGCAAAGCGAGTGCGAACGGACATGAGGGGGAGGTAGGACAACAGGCTTCAAGAGACAAGGCTCAAGAGTTGCGATTCTTTTTCGAATAGAAAAGTGTGTCGATTTGGTATACGGGAAATCTATGAAAAAGATGTTGGTCTCTTCTGTGGCGTTCGGAGTTTTCGTTTTGGCATCCTGCGCCAACCAAGGAAAGATGGCCGCGTCACCCACACCGAAACAGGAGATTAAGATGGAGGGATATCTCAACCTTCCTAAATCGATGGTAGGTTCGGAAGAAATCTTGCGGAAAGAAGGCTATCGCATCAAAAATGTCTCAGAACGGAAGTTTGTGGCGACTAAGGAGTTTGAGCCAGCTGTGATTTTTTTGAACGAAGATGAATCCAGAATGGAAACGCGGAAGCATGTGCTCACCGTCTTTAAGCCGGAGGGATATGAGGGAGAAGGCAGCGTGAAGATTGGGGAGTTTTCTCGCTAGGACCATTTGGTTTTACTTGAAAATATGGGAGCGGGAATCCATCCGAGGCCTTGAACTCTCAATCAATGATCGTGGCGCGACAGGGCCGTCGCTCCCTACGGTCTTACTATGATTGCTGACTCCTGAGAGGCAAAGCTAGTCCTCTACGGGCACGATTCGGATGGTGCCTTTGGGCTTGTTCTGGGAAATGTTAGAGGCGATGGTTTCTCCGGCGGCGCTCTCTGTGGTGGTTCCTTCGAGGGCGTTTTTGAGGGCGTTTTCGACGAGTTGACCGCAGTGAATTTTCATGGGAGGAAGGGGCCCAAGGTCGCCAGTGAGGTCCTCGGGCTTAAGGGCGGCGGCTTCTTCGGGAGATTTTCCCTTGAGCAGTTGGGTGGCCATGGAGGCAACAGCGATGGCGGTTTGGCAACCGAATGCTTGGAATGAGGCCCGGTCGATGACTTTTTTGCCATCCTTCTCGGTAAACTTGAGCCACATACGAACCATATCGCCGCAATCGGGGGAGCCCACGGTGCCCACGCTATCGGCATCGCTCATCTCGCCGACGTTTTGAGGGTTGGAGAGGGCTTCTTTGGCTTTTTCTTCGAAGTTACTCATTGTCAGTTTTGGTCTCGGCTTCAGGCAGGCGGGAAAGCATGGGCAAGCCTTGCTGGAGGAATTGCTGATCGACTTCGTCGGAGACGGTGGCATCGAGGTAGAGGGTGCTGGGGGCGTCGTCGAGCTCGATGGTGTGGATGCCGTTTTCGGGAGTCTTGGAAAGGGCGGTTGCGAGCTCGCTGATATTTCTTACCGGGGTTCCGTTGGCACCATTTACGATGATTGCTGACAAGCGGTCGTAGCCAATCGTGGCTGGGTTGGGAAGCACGCGGGCGAGGAAGACGATGCTGTCGCGGTCCTCCTCATATTTATCGGAATTCTCCATGGCATACATGAGGGCGAGAGGGGCGCGGGTGGTCCACTTGTCGCCATAGGCTTGTAGGTATTCACGTGAGAGCTCTTGAAAGACCATGCCGCCTTTGATGAGAAACGGGGGAGGAGAGTCGTTGATGTGACGCGGGACGAGGGGAGGCTCGGGTGCGGCAAGGGTAGCGGTTAGTTCTTGAGGTTCGCCATCGCGCAAGATGCTTATAAGAAGGGTGTCTCCCACCGTTTTATCGCTACGAATGAGGACGGTCCAAGGAAGAGGACCATAGCGAGGATGTTGGAAGAAACCTCGGCGGTCGAGGTCGCTTCCGTCGACTGCGAGGAGAACGTCACCTTCTTTCATACCTGCTTGATCGGCGGGTGAGCCTTCTTTGACTTTAGAGATGTAGAGGCCACCTCCGTCTGGCGAGAGGTCTAGGAATTCTCGGAAGGATTTATCCTCGGTGCGTTGGATGGCGCAACCGAGTGAGGGGAAGCCTTCGTAGGTTCCGTCGCGAGCGTCCTTGAGGAATGTGGCTACGATTTCCGGAGCGATGATTTCTGATATTTGATCGTCAGAATCGTAGGAGGTGAGAACACCGAGGAGTTTACCATTGCGGGTGGCGGGGAGGGTGAAGGATGAGGAGGCCGATTGCATGGAGCCCTTAGCGATGTAGCTGAGAAAGGAGTAGCCGGAAAGGAAGGTGGCAGAGGTGTCGACTGCACGAATGGTGGCATCGGTCCTGAGGGTGGTGCCATTGTTCTCAAATTGCCAAACGAGGAGATCGTCACCGATACTGGCGGGCGACCCCAGTGCGAGAGGAGTCTTTTGGGCAAGGAAGCCGGGGTCGCCGACTGGGGAAAGGAGGGCAAGGTTAGCTTTGTAGTCGATGGCGATGACTTGGGCCTGCACGCTTTGTGAGGAGTCAGCAGACTCGAGTTCGAGATAGGTTTGATTGGCGACCATTTCCGCGGTGGTGAGGATCTCGGTGCGCGAAATCAAGGTGCCGAGACCGCTGCGACGTTGGGGGCTATTGCGCTGCCAAGGTTGGCCCGCGTTGAAGGTTTGGATCGTGGCGTTGACGCGCACGAAACTGTCGAGGATTTCGCTTTTGGCTGCACCCACAAGCTCGGTTGTAACTGTGGTCTTGGGCGCGAGAATGGCTTCGGCATGTTCTTCTGGGCTGTCTGCGAAGAGAGAGCTGGTGAGAACCGCTGAGACGAAGATGGTTTGAGAAAGAAATTTCATCGGAAAAAAGGGTTGGGATTACTCGCCGAGGTAGTGAGTGGTTGGGATGTTGTTGGTCTGCATGAGACGCTGATTGATAGCTTCGACCTTCGCACTCGGGAGGGCAAGAGGTCGGCCGCGATCTTCAAATTCTAACACCGTAAAGTTGGGTTGTGCACTTTCGTAGAGCAATTGATACGCATGCTTGAGGTCCTTCACCTTTTCGCCGTTGATGGTGTTGATGATGGCTCCAGCGAAGCCTTCCATGTTGGCGGTCACTTCGTCGCTTTCCACACGGGTGAGGATAAGAATCTCTGGGCGCTCCTTAAAAATGGCCTTATTGAGGTAGTTGGTTGTGAGGTAGCGGGTGGTGACGTCACTGAGACGGTGAGCGGACATAGAGTTGAGAGTCAGTGGTTGAATCACAAGTCCTCCGTAGAAGATATACTCGGGTCGCTCGCCGTAGAGAATGGTGAAGATAGGCGCGCCGGGGAGGGGTTTGAGGATGATTTCGGCGGTTTGCTTACTTCCGTCGCGGAGGAAATCGAGAGTCACAGTGTCGTCAGCAAACTTGCGCTCGACGATCTCGTGAAGGATGAGGGTTTCTCCATCGACAATAATGTTGCCTGCGGAGTCGATTGGATTGCCGTCAATGGCGAGAAGGATGTCTTGTTCTTGGATAAATCCGTCAGAAGGACCCTCGGGGATAATGTTGGAAACGAGAACGCCACTATCGTCGTCGGGGAGACCGAGGGCTTTGCGCATGGCAGGGTTAAAGAGAGGGAAGGTGCCTAGGCCGATGTCCATATATTTGTCATAGTTCCCGTCCTTGATATCGGTGAGGAAGCGATTGATGACGGGAGTGGGGATGATGTAGCCGGTGTTGTCGGCTTGGGTGAGGCCTTGGAAGGCAACGCCGATCACTTTGTCTCCTTGGATGGCTGGGCCGCCGGAGTTACCAGGATTGATAGCAGCATCGACTTGAATAATGAGGTGGGAGTCAGCACGCGAGTGAGAGTAGGGCCGGAAATCAATACGAGAGACGATACCTCGGGTGACCGAGAGTCGGTCGCCGCCAACAGGGTAGCCAATGGCGCGGACTTCGGAGTCGAGCTCGGGCATGCCGCCAATGGGGAGATGGATGAGGCCTTCGAGCGGTGCTGGGTCGTCGAGGCTAATGAGCGCGAGGTCGCAGTCGTGCGCGATGTGTTGGATGCTTGCGGGGAGCTTGCGGGCCGAATTGCGCTGGGTCACGAGGATGCGGCGAGCGTTGGAAACGACGTGGGCGTTGGTGAGGATTTGATTGGGGCCGATGAGAAAGCCCGTTCCGTTGCCGCCTGAGAATCCGCCGGCATTCCAAGGGGTGCGGTAATCGGGATTCTGGGTGGCGACCTCGATACGAAAGACGGAATCGAAGAGAGTGGCAGCTTGAGCAGGCTTGGGTGGGGCGGCGGTCGCAGGATCAGCGGGAGGAGCCAATTGGGCCCAGAGAGGAGAAAGGCTCAGCAGGCCAATCAGCGCGATTCGTTTCGTCATGTAAGAGACAGTAAATCGAAATTGAAGGCTGGCAAGTCCATGGGAAGGCTTTAAATGGGTCTCGGGTCAGCTAACTCACGGAGTTAAAGGTGTTTTTTGCCATGGGCTTTGACCTTGTTCGGATATGGGAAGTGAATCATCTCTATCCTCACTATGATGAAAGTTGGGGGGGCTCTGATCGGGGGCTGCTTTCTTTCGTTACTTATTTGGGCAATTTCTACCTATAAGAAGAGGGAGATCGAACCCAAGGACAGTTCTGGCTTCGAATCGCTAGAAAATGGAGCTTTTGAGAATGATGGAAGTCTCGCCGTGTTTAAAGGCGAGGAGGGCACGAACGCGGGAGGGAGCTAGTCCAATAAGGCTAATTCTCGTTCCGTAACGCTGCTTGAGAGAGGAGCCAGAGTCCGAGGACCTAGTCCATGATGAACCGTTTAATCGCTTCTTTAGCTTAGTCATCACTCTCGGCGAGGAGTTTGAGGAGCCAATCTTTGGGGTTCTTTTCCTTATTGGGCTTAAGGGCGAGAAGTCCTTTGAACGAAGCTTTGATGCGATTTTCCTGAGACCAGGGGGAGCGGGCGAAGGGAATATCGTCGGCGAGAAGAAGGGATGACTCGGCGAGGGCGCAGGCGCGGGCCATGGTGTTCTCGAGTTCGCGCACGTTGCCCGTCCAGCGATGTGTTTGCAGGGTGTCGATGGCTTCGCCGGAGAGCTTGATTTTTGCGAGCCCGTATTTTCTCGCGAGACGCTGCAAGAAGAATTCGGCGAGGAGAGGAATGTCTTCCCGTCGTTCGCGTAGCGGAGGGAGATGAATTTCGACGACGTTGAGTCGATAGTAAAGGTCTTCGCGGAAGGTGCCTTTGGCGACTTCTTCGGCGAGGTCCTTGTTAGTGGCTGCAACGATGCGAACATCAGATTTGAGAGTCTCGTTAGAGCCTACGCGGGCAAAGGTTCCGTCTTGGAGGACGCGGAGAAGTTTGACCTGAACGGATTGGGGCATGTCTCCGATTTCGTCGAGAAAGAGAGAGCCTCCATCGCATTGTTCGAATCGGCCGGCGCGTCGAGCCATGGCTCCAGTAAAGGAACCCTTCTCGTGGCCGAAGAGTTCTGACTCGAGGAGGTTTTCGGGAATGGCTCCGCAGTTGATCGCGATGAAGTCGTTCTTGCGACGGGGGGAGTATTCATGCACGGCTTCGGCGACGAGTTCTTTACCGGTGCCGGATTCTCCAGTGACAAGGACAGGAGCGTCGGAGGGGGCGACGCGGCCGACGAGCTTGAAGGTTTCCTGGATGATACGTGACTGTCCGATCATCTTGATGCGGGCGTCGGCGGCAGGGAGTTTTTGTTTGGGTTGATCGGCGGTGCGGCGGTTGCCGATGATTTGAAAGGCGCTTTCGACGACGAGGCGAAGCTCGAAGTTGAGGGACTCTTTGCGCAGGACGTCGCGAGCACCGAGTCGGGTGGCTTCGATGATTTGGGAGGTGGAAGGGAAGCCTGCTAAGAGGATGGTGACGATACCCGCATCATGGGCTCGAATTTTGGTGAGGAGCTCGAGGCCGTCAATGGGCTTGGTGAGGAGGTCGGCGAGGACAAGGTCGACTTGGGTGCTTGCGAGGACCTTGAGGGCCTTCTCTGAGCTATCGCAACGTAGGATGCGCAAGTCTGGGGCTTCCAAGTGTTTGGTTGCCCAGTCGAGAAAATCAATGTCGGAGTCGACAAGTAGGAGGGTGTCGGTGAATTCAGCGTCAGCCATTGTGCTTACGGCTATTGTAAGCACATTTAATGCCGATGAGAATGCCCGTTTTTTTCTACTTTTGCCCGTAGTAGGCGTTGGCACCGTGCTTGCGAAGGTAGTGCTTGTCGAGCAGGTGTTGGGCGATGCGCGGCGCTTGGGGGTTAAGCTGCAATGCTTTGAGCGCCATTTCGGCCACGACTTCGAGGGCAAGAGCAGTTTCAACGGCTTTGGCTCCGCTGGGACCCCAAGCGAAGGGGCCGTGGTTGCGGACGAGGACGGCGGGGATTTGGAGAGGGTCGATATTGCGCTCGGCGAAGGTTTTGACAATGACTTCGCCGGTTTCCCATTCGTAGCCAGCGGCGATTTCTTCGGCAGTCATGTCGCGACTGGCTGGGACATCGCCGTAAAAGTAGTCGGCGTGAGTTGTGCCCATGCAGGGGATATCTTTGGCGGCTTGGGCAAAGGAGACTGCGGTTCGTGAGTGGGTGTGCACCACGGAGCGAATGCCTGCGAAGTTGAGGAAAAGGCAACGGTGGGTGGGGGTGTCGGAGGAGGGGCGGAGGTTGCCTTCGAGGATGTTTCCCTCGAAGTCCAATACGACCATGTGAGCGGGGGTGAGGTCGTCGTAATCGACGCCGCTCGGTTTGATGGCGAATACTTTACGCTCGGGGTCGGCAACGCTGACATTGCCGAAGGTGATATCGACGAGACCGGTTTTTGGAAGCTGGATGTTGGCCTCACAGCATTCTTCTTTGATGGCTTGGTAGTCGCTCATGATTTTTTATGCGTTTTGTCTCGTTAGGCGCTTTTGAGGGCGAGGAGGTCTTTCATGAGGTGGCCTAAATTAGCGTCGTCGGTGACTCCTCCGAAAGCGTCGTGGAGTTGGCGGTAGAGGGAGTACAGGCGGTTGTATTTCTCTTGGTTCTCAGGGTCGGGGGTGTAGGTGCATTCCTTGAGTCCGGTCATGGCATCCTTGGCGGCGTCGAAGTCGGGGTGAGCGCCTGCGATGACGGACGCTGCGATGGCTGAGCCAAGGGCGCAGCTTTGTGCTGAGCGGGAGACGCGCATTTCGCAGCCGGTGACGTCGGCGTAGATTTGCATGAGCATGGAGTTCTTCTCGGCGATGCCACCCGAACACACGATTCGGTTGATGGGGACGTTGTGTTCCCTGAGGCGCTCGATGATGGCGCGGGCTCCGAAAGCGGTGGCTTCGATGAGTGCTCGATAGATTTCGGCTTGGGTGGTGTAAAGAGTTTGTCCGAGGAGCGCGCCGGTGAGGCGTTGGTCGACGAGGATGGTGCGGTTGCCGTTGTTCCAGTCGAGAGCAAGGAGCCCGCTTTGGCCGGGGGCGAGGGCGGAGGCTTCTTCAGTAAGCGATTTGTGGAGGGAGTCGTCGCCTTTGCAGACGCCTTCGACCCACCATTTGAAGATGTCGCCGACAGCGGATTGGCCGGCTTCGATGCCGTAGTAACCGGGAAGAATGGCTCCTTTGACGATGCCGCAGATGCCTGGGATATCGGCGACCTTTTGTTCGGCGGAGACGACACCGCAGTCGCAGGTAGAGGTGCCGATGACCTTGACGAGGGTGCCTTCTTCCACTCCGCATCCGATGGCTCCGTAGTGAACGTCGAATTCGCCGACGGCGATGGGGATGCCTGCGGGGAGGTTCCACTTGGCGGCCCAATCTGCGGAAAGATGACCTGCGGTGGCGCTGGCGTCATGGGCTTGTTCGTAGAGGCGGTCGCGGAGGTCGGCGAGCTTGGGGTCGAGGAGGGTGAGGAATTCTTTGTCAGGAAGTCCCTTCCAGTCGGGAGCGTAGAGGGCCTTGTGACCAGCGGCGCAGACGCCACGAATCACTTTGGTGGGATCGGTGATGCCTGCGAGGGTGGCGGGGATGAAGTCGCAGAGCTCGACCCAGCTGTGGGCGGCATCGAATACGGTGGGATCGACTTTGAGGCATTTCCAAATCTTGGCCCAAAACCATTCGGAGGAATAGATGCCGCCAATTTTGGCAAGATATTGGGGACGATGCTCGAGAGCGAGCATGGTGATTCTCTCGGCTTCGACGATGGAGGTGTGGTCTTTCCAGAGCCAGCACTGGGCAGCGAGGTTGTCTTTAAACTCGGGTTTGAGGGCGAGGGGAGTGTTGTCTTTATCAACGGGAATGGGGCTGGAGCCGGTGGAGTCGACGCCTAGTCCGATGACTTTGGCGCGGGAGAACTGAGGGTCGTTGCCTTCGGCGTCGGTGAGGGCTTCGGCGACCGTTTTTTCAACTCCGGCGAGATAGTCGCCAGGGTGTTGGCGGGCGAGATTGTGTTCTGCGGGATCGAGTAAAATGCCTTGATGGCCGCTAGGATAGTCGAAGATAGCGGTGCCGATCTCGGCTCCGTCTGAAGTGCGGACCACGATGGCGCGGACTGAGTTGGTTCCGTAGTCGATTCCGATGGTGTAGCTCATAAGTTCAAAGGAGGTGTTAACCCGTGGGATGGTTACGTCTTGTCACGGAGGAAAGTGGCAAAAATTTTCGCGGTTCTATCTGGTTCCCGCGTCACGGTAGAGTTCGCCCAAGGAGGTGAGGGAGCCGTCGTTGTTGAGGAGAGAGTGGGGCTTGCCTTTGCCGGGGTTGAAATAGGCGTAGCGTTCGACTTTGCGCTCTCGTTCGAGAAAACGTAGCGCGTCTTTGAGAAAGTCTTCGTGTTCATCATGCGTGCCAGACCAACCATTGAATTCGGTGAGCCAGATGGGGAGGCGGTATTCTTTGGCGGTATCATCGATGAGCTTTTCCAAGCGCTCGGGATCGGTTCCGCCGTAGTAATGGATGGCGATGAAGTCCACTTTGAGTTTTTGGCGCTTGGCCGCGGTCATGAAGTCATCGAGCCACTTTAAGCCGCCGGCATCTGAGGAGGGGGCGGGGGAGCCGAGGCGAGCCCCTTTCTTCTCGGCAAGGGCTTGGAGCTTGGGCCAAAAGGCGAGGGCTTCCTTTACTGTGAGGTTTCCTTGTTTGGTGCGCTCTGGTTCGTTGTAGCCTAGGAGGTGAGGGAGGTTGGGGTAGGAGTCGAGGCGTTTGAGGGCGCCGTTGTTGGTCTGTGCTTTACCCTTGAGCATGGGGACAAAGCTGGCGTCTTGATTCGGTCCTCCGAGGGTCCAGTTGTAGTGCCAGTGGGCGCCAAAGAGCTTGCGATATTCGGCGTTTCCACCGCACCAACCCTTTTTGGTGGAGGGCTCTTTGGTGGTGCGTCCTAGGCAGTAGGATGCGGAAGCGAGGGTGCTTGCGGCGAGCAGGTGGCGGCGGTTCATGGCGCGATGCGCTATTCGTAGCTCTGCGGTTCCACGCGATTAGCGTCGAGTGATTTGGCGACCCAAACGAAGAGTTCGTGCACCTCGGGGTTCTCCATGCGGAGGTTCTGGAGGGAAGACCAGTCGAGGTGATCGCGGCGCTTGGAAGCGGCGATGCGACGAACGTCGAGGCGCTCCATGAGAGCTTCGGTCTCGCGTGGTTGCGCGTTAAGAATGTGCTCGGCAGGGGGAAGCTCGTCGAGAGCTTGGAGGGAAAGGCCGAAAGTGGTGATGCCGACTCCGTAGCGGCCCGCGAGGTGACGGAGGGCCTCGGCAAGAGCTTCGTCAGGGATAGGGTTGGCGTAAAAGAGTTCGCCTGAGTTGCACCAAGAAGAAACGGCTAAAGCTTGGAAGAAGTCTTCGCGACAAAGTTCGAGGTTAGGAGCGAGTTTGAGAGAGACGGCGTCGAGACGGTAGGGGGCGAGTCCGACAGAGCGACGCAGCATGATGTTGGTGCGGTCGAGGTCGAAGCCGGTGTCGTCGGGTTCACCTGATTCCCAGTCGACGATGACCATATCGGGGATTTTCCAAAGATTACCGATAGGAGCTCCTTTGCCAAGAGATGCGCGGAACTGATAGGGGAAGCGGTTGTTGGTCTCGGAGTAGCGGGTGACGATGGCGCGGAACTTTTGGATGCGAGCGACAGCGTAGTCGAGGGCGCGAGGGTCGGCACCGACTTCGTCGAGTTGACCTTGAGACATCATTTCGCGTGCCTTCACGAGGTCGGGAACCGCGGGGGCGCGGCGATAGTAGCCTTGGCCTTTTTCTACCTTAGCGATGGGGGAGGCTGGATCACAGGACATGATCGAGAAGTGATATCGCAGGGAAGCGTCGGAGTAGTCTCCCTCGAGTCGCATGCGAACGAGGCGAATGAGTTCCGTTCCTTTGATGGCTTGAGCTGGATCAGCGGGGAGGATTTCGGGAAGGTTGTCGGACAGTTGTTGGCGAAGACTCATTGGGCAGGCAGAAAGCTTTCTACAAAGAAATGAGAGGACTGCCTTTTCACCAAGCGGGAAGTGCGTTCTTTTTGGAAAAAGTTACTTAATAAGTCTTAAGTTTTTGAAGAAATATTCGTAAGTGCTGAGCTTGAATTGGAGGGGGAGGGTGTCAGTAAGTCTTTGAGCGTATGGCCTGCAGCTCTCTTGGTGGTCCGGGAGTCTTGTTTTTTGGATGGGCAGTTGGAGCGCTGGTGATGAGTTTTTTTAGCTTTGGCTAAGTCGAGCGATATGACTTTCCGTTTGCGCGGTGATCACGGTTTCTTCTTTGGTGATGGGGTGCGCGAATTGGAGGCGATGGCATTGAAGCAGCATGCGGGTGCCGATTCCTAGCTGTGGTCCCATGGCTTCACAGGGTTCGAAGCCGTGGTAGAAGTAGTCCCCGACGATGGGATGCCCGCAATGGAGGAGGTGTTTGCGGATTTGATGATAGCGACCGGTGAGTGGGTGCGCTTCCAAGAGAGTAAGGTTGTTAGAAAGGAGTTGAAGGACTAGGAACCGAGTGGAGGCTTCTTTGAGCGGGGCGTCCTCTCCTTTGCGAAGAGGTTCTGAACAAGTCCATGAATCTAATTTTGGGTGGCCAACGACGATGGCGAGATAGGCTTTCTTGACCTGCTTGCGCTCAAAGGATCGATTGAGGGCGCGGGCGGCTGTTCGGCCCTTTGCGAAGACTACCACACCGCAGGTAGGGCGGTCGAGGCGGTGGGTGGGGTAGATTTTGAGGCCAACGAGATCTCGCACCAACTTCATGACGACGATGTCATCGGGTTGGGGGTGGTCGGCGGCGTGAACGAGGTGTCCTGCTTCCTTGTTGATCGCGATGATCCATTCGTCCTCATAAAGGACGTCAAGGGGAGGAGAACTCACGTGTTAGAGGGCTGCGGCGGCATCCTTGATGAGACGCTCGGTGGTAGCCCAGTCAATGCACTGGTCTGTGATGGACTGACCGCGCGTCAATTGGTCGAGAGGTTGCGGGAAGGGCTGATTGCCGGCTACAAGATGGGACTCAAGCATGGCTCCGGTGATGGCTTTGTTGCCGGCGACTCGCTGGGCAATGATGTTCTCGAAGACGGCGGGCATCTGTTCCTGCTTCTTGCCGCAGTTGGCGTGGGAGGCGTCGATCATGACGGTCTCGGGAAGGTTGGACTCGCGGAGAATCTCGCAAGAGCGGGCGATGCTGGCCTCGTCGAAGTTGGGCCCGTTTTCGCCTCCGCGTAGGATAAGGTGACAATGAGGATTGCCCTTCGTGGAGACGGCAGAAGCGATGCCTTGTGCTGAGACGCCGAGGAAGGTTTGGGGTTGGGTGGCAGCTTTGATGGCATTGGTGGCTGCTTTGAGAGAGCCGGAGGTAGCATTTTTGAAGCCGAGGGGCATGGAGAGCCCGGAAGCCATTTGGCGATGGGTCTGTGACTCCGAAGTGCGCGCGCCGATGGCGGACCAGCTGATGAGGTCGGCGATGAATTGCGGAGTGATGGGGTCGAGGAGTTCGGTGGCGGTGGGGAGACCGAGTGAGAGGGTTTCGCGCAAGAAGGTTCGCGCGGCGGTGAGGCCTTTGATGATATTGTCGGAGCCATCGAGGTCGGGGTCCATGATGAGCCCTTTCCATCCAACGGTAGTGCGGGGCTTTTCGAAATAGACGCGCATTACGATGAGGATTTTCTCGCGCACTTCTTGGGAAAGTTTGGCGAGACGTTCGGCATACTCGCGGCATGCTTCAGGATCGTGAATGGAACAAGGACCGACGATGAGTAAAAAGCGGTCGTCTCGACCGTAGATGATGTCACTAATCTCGCGCCGCGAAGTGGTGATCAGTTCGGCTTGGTCGGCGGTGGCTGGGATCTCGGATTGGAGAAAGGCCGGCGAGGGGAGAGGATTGTTGGCGACGACGTTGAGGTCGTTTTGTGAGCTCATATGATTAGTTAGAAGCGTGGAGTAAGAGTGATACGGGAGTGGTCGAAGTGGTCCTGTGGTGAAAAGAGCCAGCCAGGGTCTTTGTCGAGAAGCTCGTAGCCTGTGAGGACAAATTCGGGGAGAAACTGGTTCGAGTTGATCTCATAGACCTTTTCGCCGCTGAAGTAGCCTTTGATACGGTATTCGTAATTGTTGTCGAAGCCGTAGCGTTTTTCTGGAGGACCAATCTCGGAGTAGCGGTCGGGCTGGCGGCCCATCTTCTCGTTAAAGACGACGAGCTTGGCTTTGGTCCAGTCTTGTCCCGGCTTGCGGATGAAGCCCCAAAAGCGGGTTTTTTTGACGTGATAACGACGACCATAGAAAAAATCCCCGCGTGGCTCGGTGGCGATTTGAAGCTTTCGCTCATCAGCGGTAGGGCCACCCATATTGGGGCTGCCGCCGCCGGTGTAGGCTCCACCAGAGACGCCGCAACTGGCGAACAGGAGAGCGGAGAGGGAAAAGAGGCTAAGCCACAGATGCTTCATGAGGGGAGACTGAGCGAGAGCAGCCGCTTCTGGCAAGACGGGAACGGCGCAATTGCGGCAGTGGAGGATTTTTTCAACAGTCTTAGGAATGTTGCTGTCTGTTGGAAGTGCTAAGGCAGCTCGAACCAGTTGAAGTTGAAGGATCCCTTCTCCACTCGAATCCGGAGGGTGTGGGTGCCTGCAGGGAGTTCGAAGGCTGAGCCCTTTTGGTTCTTCCAACTGTAGATGCCACCGGTGCTCTCGATGTTGAGACTCGATAATTCAAGGAACTTGTCCTGTTCTTCGGTTTTCAATTCGAGGATGAGTTTGGCGCGAGCTTTAGAGGCGATTCGGAAGCTGGGGGTTGTTTGGAAGGGTTTCTTAACTTCGATTGTGTAGGTGAGCCATTCCCCATTGCGGATCCATCCGATGCTGGGGGTCGTGTCTTTGTCTCGGCTGGGCTCTAGGTCGACTCGGCTTTTGGGGCGGAATTCTTTCGTGCCTTCTTTGTCGTCCGTGTCGTGATATGCGTCTCCTTCTGGGCCGTTGCGAAAGGCTTCGGCTTGGATTTTTCCTGGAATGGGGTGGGCTGAGGGGACAATGATTTCAGTCCGAGCCCGATCTACTTCTTTCGCATTTTCCCTCGATTGGATGGAATCGTAGCTTTGCTCTCCAAGGTGGTAGATAGAAGCGTGGATTTCGCGTTGGATGGGGCCGTCTTCTCCGGGGAGTTTGAGTTTGATGTTGAGCACGCGGGTGGGCGCGAGAGAGGGGACTTGCAAGGCGAGGGTGAGGCCGTCGTCCGAGAGGGAGAGGTCAGTGACGGGCCAATGGGTTTCGCCTTTGAGTTGGGAGCCGTATTTGGCAGAGCGCTCGATGTGAAAGGAGGTTAACTGAATATCGGTGGGGTCAATTTGATGGTTCAAAATGGGATCCGAGAATGTGAGGCTCAATTTGCCCGGTGAGGCCTCGAATCCGACGAGGCTATGACTAGGTTTCTCGGTGGGGATGATTCGGAAGAGTCCGCCGGTCTGAGTTCGGCTGCTGCCCCAGCCAAAGAGCCCGCAGGCGAGGAGTGATTGGTCATCTGGGTGGAATCGTCCGCGCATGATGCCAGTGGGGAAGTCGGGAATGGGAAGCCCGTGGGATGCGCCTTGCACGGTGCCATTTTTTTCCTCGTGAGGCAGAACCATGATGCGGCCCTTGCCATACTCGAAGTAGCCTAGGACGCCATTAAGTCCGCCCCAGCCACGGTCGGGAAAGCGGAAGACTTCGGAGGGAGAGTTGGCGAATATTTTGGGGAGCCAGACCATGGGTTCGGTGGAGTCGGTATCAGCGTGGGTGACTTTGTTAGAGTCGTAGAAGGCAAGCATGTTGCCGTTGAAGGAGTCAGGCTGTACGCGGATGATTTTATTTTGCGGGTTCCAGAATCCTTCTTGGTCGGTGAGCCAGACGAGGTTGGTTTTTTCATCAAAGAAACAGCCGTTGTTAGAGCGGAGTCCACGGGCCACGATTTCGGAATTCTCGCCGTCGGATCTGACTTTGATAAGGGAGCCATGGCGTTCGATGATGGCAGGGTCGAGGTGCTGGGAGCACTTGCTGTAGTAGAAGTTGCCCTCGGGGTCGGTATCAAGGCCTCCAGCAAAGTCGTGGAAGTGCATGGTGACAACATGGTCGGTATTGAAGGCCTCCAAATAGTCGGCGACGCCATCGTTGTTGAAGTCGTGAGGTCGCATGATTTGGTCGCGGCAGCCGACGAAGATTTCGCCATCTCGAACGACGAGTCCGAGCGGTTGATGGAGTCCGGCAGTGATGCGAGAAAGAGAGACGGTAGGACCATCGGTGCCTCGAATGTTTTTGGCGAGGTAGAGTCCTCCTGTCCAAGAGGAGATGGCAGCCGTATTCTCGTCAAGGTAGTCGATACCGGAGAATCGGAGGCGCGTCTTCCAAGGGTTGGTGAAGTCTTCGGGAAGTTCGATAGTGTCGATTCGGAAGGACTCGTCGGGGTTGCCTTGCTTGTAGACAGCTTGGCCGACTTCGTTTGAGGGGAAGGTTTTTTGAGTGGGTGATTTTCCGTACTGGGCGGTGGTGGCAGTGATTTCTGTGAAGGGGGGAGGAGTGGGATACCAGAGTTTGTTCAAAGGGGTTTTATTGAGAGTCTCTCGATGCTCTGGGGCGGTGGCGACGAAGTGAAAGACTCGCCGTTTGTTGGATGGTTCAACACGAAAGATGCCGTCGTTGATGCCGATGGAGTTGAAGGGGCGTAAGTTGGTCTTGGTAGTAACGTGTTCTTGTTTGCCTTGGGCACGAAGATAGAGCGTTTTTTGGTGGGGAGCGATATGAAGGGAGCGAACGTAATAGGCGACGTCGTCGATGACCCGTAGGTAGGTGCTATCGAGGACTTCGGCATCATGAACGGTGTAGTGGAGGGTGGGATGTTCGCCATCGAGGAAGAGTCCCATGTATTGATAATGCTTTTTGGGTAAGGGGCCATAGCGACGTCCATCGCGGCCTTCTTCTCGGGGGTCTCGAAAGTCTGGTCCTTGTCCGGGGAGTACTTCGGTAGAGGTGGCCCAGGCGAGGCCCATGGGAGATTCTAAAACGGCTTCGCCGACGATGCGGGCGTTGCGCGAGTGTTTCCCGTTGTAGTTGAGATCTTCCCAATCGAGAGAGCCGCCCGTCCAGAAGGCGGCGAGGCGTCCGGTATCGAGATCGTAGAGGGCGTTGTGCTGAGAGTCAGCGACGCTTTTTGCATCGGGGTCTAAGGCCACGATGAGGCCTTTGGGGACAGTGTTGTTGGCGTCTACTTCGAAGTGTCCAAAAAGGGCGCGACCGAGGTCGACTTCAGAGGGCGCGACTTCCTCCCGCAGCTGGACAGGGGTGTTGTCAATTGGCCACTGGAGTGGTTCCTTGTTGATTTCTTCGGTGTCGAGAGCAGCGAGGTAGGCTTCGTCAATATCGATGTATTGGCTGGGGTTGGCCTCGCGGAAAAAGGCTTCTCGGATGTAATGGATGACGTAATATTTTTCCTCGGGCTTCATCCAGGTTTGGGGAACCATGGTGTTAAAGCCTTTGGTGAGGGTTTGATAAAGTGAGTAGGGATCGGAACCATTCTTGAGTTCCTGAGTGTGGAACTGCCGGATGGTCTCGTTGATGACCCCTTGTTCCTGATTTCCATGGCAAACGAGGCAGACGCGTTCGTAGAGTTCTTTCCCTTTTTCGAGCTCAGGAATCCCAAAATCGTTGAATTTTTGCAAGACTTGGCGCTGCGTGAGGCTTTGGGATGAGGGTTCTTCTGCAGAAAGGACGGTTGAGATGAAAAGGCAGGCCGTAGAGAGGATAAGTGAGGAGAGTCTCATGAAGTGGTTGTCTGTGGGCATTACTGGCGAATTGTGAGGAATCTATCGTTCCTCGCTCGAGGTCGGAAGCGAGGGAATTCAACGGGTGTCAAAGATTAGCGGGGTCGGACTTTGACCTAGAGAGGGATTTCCGATACTCAGGAGGCGATGAAGACTTCAATTTTGGCCGTTTGGCTTCTTTGCTGCCTGAGCCTGATGGCGGGGAGCAAGAAGGATGAGAAGCTGGTGGTGCAGTTTAATTTACAAGGGGCGGAGACGGACGGTCCAAAGATGTCAGTCCCGCAAGAGGTGGCTGGAGCGCGAGTGTTCTTTCGTCTTTCGCCTGAGATTTCGACTCATGATATCGAGTCTTTTCGTCCTTTTCCTGCTGACGATGGTTATTCCTACGGAGTGATGTTGAAGCTGACTCGGACAGGAGCCCAGCGCCTCGCTGCAACCACGAATGCCAATCAAGGGAAGCTGCTAATGGCTCGTATCAACGGTCGTCCCTTGGATGTCGTTGAGATTGACCGGACCGTAAACGATGGTCTCTTGGTGATTTGGCAGGGTGTCACTGTGAAGGAGATTTCGATGGCGGATAAAATGATGCCACGCATCGGACAGTCAGTGAAGGAGTGGAAAAAGCAGAAGAAGAAATGAGACAACTACTTCTGGCTCTCATTGCGGGAGGGCTGACTTCATCTGTATTGTTAGGGCAGCGATTGTCGCTACAGCTACCCACCGCGAACGATGCTCTTTTTCGGGGTGATTTGGCGGGTTTTTATATGCCCACAAATTTGACGAGCCGACCTCCGGAGTCAGGTTCATGGGGCTTTGTTCGCAATGTGCGCGAGTTTCCGCAGGGGAGGGTCTACACTCGTTTTCATGAAGGATTAGATATTCGACCCGTGGCGAGAGATTCGCGGGGGATTCCGACCGACCCCGTGAAGTCGATTGCAGGAGGGGTAGTGGCTTATGTCAATGCGACCGCGAATCGCTCAAACTATGGTAAGTATGTCGTGGTGGAGCATGACTTCGGCTATGGGCCTATTTGTTCCTTGTATGCGCATTTGGCTTCGACGGCTGTTCAGGCGGGGCAGCGGGTGTCGCCGGGTTCGATTCTGGGCATCTTAGGCTCGACTGGAAGTGGTCTCAATAATTCGCGAGCTCATGTTCATCTTGAGCTCAATATCGTGATGTCTGAGCGTTTTAACGACTGGATGCTGCATTACATGGGGTCGGCCAATCCGCATGGGAATCACAATGGAATCAACATGTCGGGGATTGATTTAGCTGATATTTACCTGAAGTTGCGGCAGGACCCCAATTTCAATTTAGCGAAGCATATTCATGCCTTGCCCCAGCACTATCGCATTACGGTGCCGCGGACTACGACGGGCCCATTGCCGATTGTTCGTCGCTATCGCTGGATGGGCTTTGGTAATCATGATAAGCAGTGCAAGTCATGGGAGATGGCCTTTACGCGGTCGGGATTCTTGATCGGAGTGGCTCCCAGTAACCGTGAAGTGGCCAAGCCGACGGTGACTTATATTCGCTCTACCCGCATTGATCATAAGCACTATACAATCGGGAGGTTGACAGGAACGGGATCTACTGCGACTCTCACCGCATCGGGAGAGCGATTTGTTGCTCTCTTAACCGACGAGTTTCCGAACCGGAATTAAGACTCATGTGCGAGCGCCCCCCAGCAGACGCTCCTTTTGGCCCTTCCTTCTCCCCCCGACGTCTCGTCGAACCCACCCCTAGGGCTCGTTCTATATTCATGCATATTGGCAGGTCAGGGATTGAGCTACGGGAAACCTAGTAGAAAAACTTTTTTAGTGAACGAAAAACAATTGAGAAAGAGCATCGTTGAGTTGCTCGCGAAACCAGGGGCTCGACCTCTGACGAAGAGTGAAATGGCCCGTGAGTTGGGTCTAGCGCCTAAGGAACGCGCTGAATTTCGAAGGATTTTAAGTGAGATGGTGGAGGACGGGAGTCTGAAGCCAGGTAAGAAAGCACGTATCGACGTTGCCGAGAGTAAGAATTCAGGTGGCAAAGGGATGCTCATTGGACGTATTCGGATTTTTCCGAAGGGCCATGGCACCGTTTATCCAGACCTCAATGAACCAGCGAATGAGAACAGCGGCTTTGACCTTGATACGGTGAAGCGGATTTACATTCCTGGCGGCCGCACTGGTGTGGCCATGGATGGAGATACGGTGCAGGTGAAGGTCGTTCTTAAGCGAGGTCGCGATGGCGAGGTGGATCCACATGGAACGATCGAGAGTATCGTGAAGCGCACCGATCGTCTCGTGGTTGGAACCTATTTCGACAGAAAAGGCTTTGCCTACGTGCAGCCTGATTCGGAGGCTTTGCCCCAGACTCTCGAGTTGGAGGGGAAATCCGAGGCCAAGGATGGTCAGAAGGTGGCGGTGCAGCTCATCGAGTGGCGCAAAGGACAAGACCCACGGGGTAGCGTGAAGGAGATCATCGGTTGGCCAGATAGCCCCGGGGTCGATATTATGAGCGTGGTCCACAAGTATGGCTTACAAACACACTTCCCCGACGTGGTGGTGGACGAGGCCGAAAGAGTGGCGATTGAGGTGCCTGAAGACGAGAAGGCTCGCCGTGAGGACTGGACCGACCGCTTAGTGGTGACTATCGATCCTGCGGATGCCAAGGACCACGACGACGCGATTTGGATAGAGGCCAAGAAGGGGGGCGGTTGGACGCTTGCGGTGCACATTGCAGACGTATCCCACTATGTGAAACCGGGCACGGCATTGGACAAAGAAGCCCTCAAGCGAGGGAACTCGACTTACCTCGTGGATCGAGTGCTGCCGATGTTACCGGAGAATTTAAGTAATGGCATTTGTTCGCTGCGGCCCGATGAGGTGCGGCTGACGAAGTGCGCTGTGATGGAGTTCGATGCGCAGGGCTTGATGAAGAAGAGTTCCTTTGTGGATGCTTTTATCAATAGTCAGGCTAAGTTGGCTTACGAAGATGCTCAGGTGGTGTTGGATGGGGGTAGTGTCCCACCTCGCTTCAAGGGTAAACTCAAGAAGGAGCTTGAGACGATGATTCCAGAGGCTTGGAAGCTGGCGAGTATTCTACGCAAGCGCCGATTCAAGCGGGGTGCCCTCGACATGGAGATGGATGAGATTAAGGTTTTGGTCGATGAGAAGACTAAAGATGCCACTGGCTACTTGAAGGTGGAGCATTGTGAGAGCCACCAGCTTATTGAGGAATGTATGTTGGCGGCGAACGAGTCGGTGGCTAAAGCTCTACGTGATAAGCAGAAGCCAGCCATTTATCGGATTCACGATGATCCGGATCCCGAAAAGTTGCTGATGTTTGGAGAGACGGCCCGCGCCCATGGCTATGAGGTGGGGGATTTGACCAATCGAGCTCACGTGCAGTCCGTAATTGATCAGGCGGTTGGAACTCCTGAGGAGCATAATATCAAGTTAGGTCTTTTGCGTAGTTTGCGCCGTGCTGAGTATTCTGAAGAGCCATTAGGTCACTATGGCTTGGCTAAGGCAGATTATGCTCACTTCACGAGTCCGATTCGGCGGTATGCGGACTTAGTGGTTCACCGAGCTTTGCAGGGATTACTGAGTAATCGTCCTGAGAATCCTGACCGAACCATGGGTCAGAAGGAGTGTAAAGAAGCTGCAGTTCATATATCTGAGACTGAGCGCAACTCGAGCTTTGCTGAGCAAGAGACGAAGACTCTCAAGCTTTTAGAGTGGCTAGAGATGACTCGGACTTCCGACGATCCTCCCGTCTTCGTCGGGGTAGTAACTGAGGTGCGTTCCATGGGCTTGTTCGTGGAGGCAACAGATATCATGCAGAAGGGCTTGGTGAAATTTGACGACCTTCCGGGGCGAGGGTGGAGGTTTAATGGCAGTGGTCCTTCTTTCGACAACCGGGACCAGCGTGTTCAGGGTGGGGTGCCGGTGAAGCTTAAGGTGAAGAAAATTGACTTCGTTGAGCAGAGGGTAGACTTCTCAATTGTTGAGATTGCCACCGTTCCCGGTGGAGAGTCGCAAGGAAACTCCAAGAAGAATTCGGCTCGTAAGAGCGGAGTGAAACGAAATACTCGTGGCTCGAGAGACTCGGGTGACTCGGGTGACTCGGGTGGAAATTCTAAGAGCAGTGGTTCACGAAAGCGCACTTCTAGGAAGGCGAGCGCAAAAAAGACCGCTACGAAGTCCTCGCGAGGTCGCCGTAAAAAAGAGTGATTGCGGTGAGTTTCTCTCTCGTATGAGAATTTGAGGAGCACTTTTTGTGAAGAACGGGCTCCTCTTTACTGCTCAGGGGCTTTCGCTTTCTTGGGGGTGTCCCCTAGATAGGCTCACAGGCGGGATTCAATGCGGTCAGGGTAGAACGGTCTTCGCGATTGTCAGAGAGGCTTAAAGGTTATTGACTATCCAACTCTCATGTTCTTCCTCGGTATTGATTCTAATGTTCACCGCACTGTTGTAGCAGCGTTGGATTTGGAGGCTGCAGCGGTCGTGGCTGAGGGGACCTCGGATCACCAGTTGCTTTCGGGATTGCCGGAGGGAGCCCGTGAGCAGGATCCTGCGGGTTGGATTTCAGCGCTGGATTCAGCGGTGCGGCAATGTTTAGCGCGATTAGGGCCTGGCCGGGATCGGGTAGCGGGGATTGGAGTGAGTGCTCAGAGTGGCGGACTAGTTACTCTGGATCGTGATAACCGTATTTTGCGGCCAGCAAAGTTAGCGGGCGATTTGACAATGCTGCAAGAGAGCGAGGAAATTAGCCAAGCATTCGGGGGGCCTCCTGGGATGATTGAGTTGACTGGTAATGTCGTCTCCAACGATGGCGCGCCGGCTTTTTTACATTGGTTGAAGAAGCGTGAGCGGCATCACTTTGAGCAGTTGGCGACGATATTGACACCCCATGATTTTCTGAACTATTGGCTGACTGGCGCCAAGCGAATGGAGTTTGGCGATGCTTCTGTGTCGGGGCTGATGGATGTGCGGAGTCGCGAGTGGTCGCAGCCGATTCTGAATCTGATCGATGCGCGCTTGGGAGAGTGTTTGCCAGCATTGTCGTCGTCGCGTGGGTCGCAGGGGTTATTGCGGGCGGATTTGGCGGCTTCATGGGGGTTGTCAGGAGAGATTTTGGTGAGTGCGGGTGGCAATACTGCGATGATGGAAGCTATCGGTGCGGGTAATGTTTCTTCTGGGGGAGTGACGGTCAGGCTCGGCTATGAGGGCCGTGTTTCGGGAGTGAGCCGGGAACCCATTGTGGACCCTCGAGGGGAAGTGAATTGTTTTTGCGATAGCACCGACCAATGGATGCCGACGGTGGCAACGCTGGGGGCTACAGACCCGTTGGAGATGGTAAGCAGTACGTTTGGTTGGTCGTCTGACAAGTTGGAGCAGGCGGTTCATGCGGCTCCTTGTGGGGCGGGGGGGCTGGTGTTTTTGCCGCTGGCGGAGACGGGGGAAAGCGGCGTTCCGGCGAGATTCCTCCACGGGATGACGCGTGAAAACTACAATTCCATCAATTTGGCTCGTGCGGCCGCTGAAGGGGTGGCGCTCGAGTTCGGGCATAGCTTGGAGCGAATCGCCGAACTGGGTTTCGAACCTAAGCATGTGCATGTGGCGGGAGATTGGTCTCGGAGTCGGGTATGGCGGCAGCTGGTGTCGAACGTCTTTGGATTGCCGGTGGCGGCGGTGAAGGGGGGAGATGGGGCTGCACTGGGTGGAGCCTTGCAAGCGGCAGTGACCTTTTTTGCAGAGAGCGGGGAAGACCTCAGCTATCAGGAAATCGCGGCCTATGCGGCTGAACCTGCCGAGGGTAGTCGATGTGAGCCTGACCAAGAAGAGCATGAACGTTATCGCGAGGTGCTTTCTCGGCGGCAGTTTTTAAGTGAGAGTCTGCGTGGTTCGGCGCTGAGTTAGTGGAGAGGATGAGATGAGTAAGAAAAACGAGGTGAGAGGAGATTGGAAGGCATCTGCCGTAGGAAGTGCCGCAGGCTGGTTTGCAGTCTCATTGGCGAAGACTCTGCGGCTGTCGACTGCCTACGAGTGTAATGGTCCTTCCACCAAGGGCCCGTGTATTTTTGCCCTCTATCACAATCGGATGATTGGAGCGGCCGCGGCTGCTGCCCCGTGGTTGGCATTGCGACCCGGGGTGGTTCTGACCAGTGCGAGTAAAGACGGGGCTTCGCTGGCGGCGGCGATGGAGTGTTTTGGGTTAGGTTCAGTTCGTGGTTCGTCCTCGCGGCGCGGTGCGGCGGCCTTGGTGACCCTCAAGAAAGAAATCGAGGCTGGGAAGCACGTTTGTATTACGCCCGATGGTCCTCGAGGTCCTCGGTATGTGGTTCAGCCAGGAATCGTGAAGCTGGCCTCCCTGACTGGAGTTCCGATCATTCCGTTTCTGGTGAATTACGAGAGCTTCTGGGCACTCGGGTCTTGGGACAAGTTTCAGATTCCGAAGCCATTTTCGAAGGTTCAGGTCACTTTTGGGCCGGAAATAGGCATTCCCCGTAAATTAGGACGAGAAGAATTCGAGATGGAGCGGAAAAAGGTGGAGGAAGTGATGCGAGACAGCTTGAATCTCGGTGACCGATGAAACGAATTGATGGTAAAGCCGTGTCGGCGAAAGTCTTGGAAGAATGTCGAGCGGAAGTGCGGGCATTGAAGGAAAGTGGAGTCACCCCTGGATTGGCCGTGGTGCTGGTGGGGGAGGATCCGGCTTCTCAGGTTTACGTGGGCTCCAAGGTGAAGACTTGTGAAGACTTGGGAATCTACTCGCGCAAGATTGTGCTGCCGGTAGAGGCTTCGGAGGAAGAATTGATGAAGGTGGTGTCGGACTTGAATGCTGATGCCGCTGTGCACGGGATTTTGGTGCAGTCGCCGCTTCCGCCGCAGATTGATGAGGCGAAAGTTGTGAAGGCGATCAATCCGGCTAAAGATGTTGATGGGTTTCATCCCGAGAATGTAGCAAAATTGACTTTGGAAGATCCGACTGGCTACGTGGCCTGCACTCCAGCGGGTTGTATGCGCTTGCTCGAGGAATACGGAATTGAGACAGCGGGCAAAGAGGTCGTCGTCGTTGGACGTAGTATGATTGTGGGGAAGCCAATGGCGTTGCTCATGGTCGCCAAGGGCGCGGATGCCACCG
The DNA here is from genome assembly GCA_051251855.1 of Roseibacillus sp. GTDB lineage: Bacteria > Verrucomicrobiota > Verrucomicrobiia > Verrucomicrobiales > Akkermansiaceae > Roseibacillus. Next base: position 1,820,368 of record JBPOGI010000001.1, on the reverse strand, counting down.
TCACGATTGCGCACTCGCGCACGAATGATTTAGCCGGTGTTTGTCGTCGGGCTGATATTCTCGTCGCGGCAGTCGGACGCCCCGAGATGATCACCAAAGACTTTGTCAAGCCGGGTGCCGTTGTCATCGACGTCGGAGTCAATCGAGTAGAGGACTTGAGTAAGAAGCGTGGCTATCGCCTCACTGGTGACGTTGCCTTCGAAGAAGTTGCCGAGCTCTGCGAAGCGATTACTCCCGTGCCCGGAGGGGTGGGACCTATGACGATCGCAATGCTGATGAAAAATACCCTGCAGGCCGCTAGGCAACTGGGCTAGTCGAAGAGCTCAGAACTAAGGCCCTCTAAAGAGAATCAATATATAGGGGCGAGATGCTGCCTCAAGAATCTGAACGGTTTGAGTTATTCAAATTTTCCTTGGGGCCGCTTTGAGTTTCGACTGCGAAGAGGTGATTATATAAGTTTTTCGAAGTTGACCCACTGTTTGGCTAGAAAATATGAAACCCTACAGCTTGATCGTTCGTGTTCTGGTGTGGCTGGCGTCAGTGATCTCCATGTTTCTCGGAGCACTGATGCTTTTGGTTATCCTAGTGTTCAGCGACAACTTCCGAGTCTACGGAAGCCTATGGGATAACGTCGTTTTTGGTTTCACTCTAGCAGTTGTTCCTGTGTCCTTGTTAGGTGCCTGTCTCTACGAAATGAAGAAGACGTGGGCGATGGTTTGTATCAGTCTCGCTTGTTCGCTTTTCGTGCTTGTTGCTTTCTGGGCATGGTCTCGACCAGAAGCGAGTGGTCTAATCCACTAATTTTTCGCGGGCCGAGAATAGTAAGGCTAGTTAGTGACCTCCAGCCTGATGAACAAGACGCTGTATCAAGACTTTGACCTCGCTGGCGAGTCGGGGTTTGACTAGGGAGATGCGCGTGGTAGAAGTAGTGGAAGCGTGCTGATTCATTGGGGTTGTGTATGCTAAAACGTTCTCTCAGAAACTTTACTCACCAATGTCCCTATAATTGAAAGAGCCCGAGATATTGACAAGAGAGATGAATCCTTGCGACTTCGTAAGGGTTGGAGTCCTGAGCGAACAGCTTGGATATCCAGTCTCAAGGGTCGAGTTTGTCGACCGCTTTAATGGGATTAAAGGTTCGAGCGATAGCGGGCTATTTGTTGCTCAAGCTGAGGGAGGTGTCGTTGGATGGTGTCACGTCTATGGTGTGCGACTTCTTGAGAGTGAGGGCTACGCAGAATTGGGTGCGCTTGTCGTGGATAAGAGTTGGAGGAGGCGGGGTGTCGGTCGTGTGTTGATTCGAGGTGCGGAGGTGTGGGCCAGTTCAATCGGTTTTAAGAGGCTCAGGGCTTACTCTGGCCGCCACCGCAAGATGGCTCACGATTTCTATCGGTCAGTTGGCTATGAGCAGCAAGCGCCGGCGATGTTTCAGGTAGATCTCTTGGTCTCTGGTGAGTGAGCAATGGAGTAAGGATAGAACATAACGCAGAGCTACGAAGTTGTCGGTGTTAAAGAGTCGGAAATTGACTGGAGGAGGGCTCGTGGTAGAGATAGTAAGTGTGCGCTGGGTCAGTTGGATTGGCTGTGCTCAACATTCTGTTAAAATGCTTCAATTTAGGTTCGTCGCCCTTCTGCCGCTTTTTAGCCTCTCCTTCGTGCGAGGGGAGGATCCGGGATGGTTGTATTCTGGTCAGATGTTCAGTGGCACCCAGGAAGAGCATTCGGAGCCATTGCTTATGGGGATCAACTCAGTCATCGCTGGAGTGTCCTCATCGTTCGCTCTTCAAGGTGATGGTCGTCCTTGGATATGGGGCCAATCAGAAGCGCCAGAGAATCTTGTTGGTGTGGTTTCTCTGTCCTCTAAAGGATCTCGATCGCTGGTTCTACTGGAAGATGGAACTCTTCGGGGCTGGGGAGGAATCAACGGAGAGGGGGATATCCCGCTAGGATTGGGTAAGTGTATTCAGGTGGCAACGGGGCGTGGGCAATGTCTGGCTTTGATGGCTAATGGAACGGTCGTTGCTTGGGGTGACAATGGGCAGTATGAGGCCACGGTGCCTACCAATCTCAACGACGTGGTTGCGATCGATGCTGGTCAGTATCATTCGGTGGCATTGAAGGCAGATGGAACCGTGGTCTCATGGGGAGGCACTTCTCAGGGGCAGGGACGACCTCCTGTCGGTCTATCGGGAGTGGTGGCGATTGATGCAGGTGACTATCATACCCTCGCCCTTAAGGATGACGGAACGGTGGTTGGATGGGGGAGGGGAAGAACGACGAACATCGCTGATGGGCAGGCCGCGGTGCCAGCTGGGCTGACCGACGTGATTTCAGTTGCCGCGGGAAGTGATTTCTCTGTTGCTCTTAAGAGTGATGGCACTGTGGTGTGCTGGGGAGGCAATTTCTATGGGCAGTGTGTTGCTCCGGAGGTTCCTGAAGGCTTTAAGGAAGTGGATGCGGGTTTTCAGCATGTGGTCGGATTGAGCAATCATGGTCGGGTCTTTGCATGGGGACGGCCATTCGATGGCCAGAGTACGGTTCCTCACCGGTTGGTTAGACTTGAAGAAGTTGCGGCAGGTTCTCATCACTGCGTTGGGCTGAAGGCCGATGGAACCGTCGTTGCTTGGGGGCAAAATGGGTATGGTCAGCTGGATGTACCCCCTGAATTGGACCAAGTGATAGCGGTAGGGGCAGGTGAGAAATACAGCATAGCACTTCGAGCCGATGGTACTGTCGTCGGCTGGGGTCAGTCTTCTAATGGTCAGCCAATGACACCGGTTGGAATTGGACCGCTGACGCAGATCGCCACAGGCCGATTTCATGTCGTTGGTCTCCGAGATGATGGGACGGTGGTCGCGTGGGAGTATTCTCCAACTGCTGGTTATCGGATTTCAGTTCCCAGTGGTTTATCTTCCGTGACAAAAGTCGTCGCCTCTTATCACTTTTCTGCAGCGCTTCGTTCGGAGGGGAGAATTGAGGTATGGGGAGAATCATTTGCCATCCCAAACTTGCCGTCCGATCTGTCAGATGTAGTGGATATTGAGGTTGGGGATTCCCATCTGATAGCTCTTAAAAGCGACGGAACCGTGGAGGCATGGGGCGAAAATCACTATGGCCAAATTTCAGTTCCGGTAGGGCTGAGCGGGGTTGTTGATATTGCTGCAGGACAAACCTACTCAGCGGCTCTCAAAGCTGATGGATCGGTTGTGGCGTGGGGTGACAACGGAGAAGGACAGTTGAGATATACTACTGAGCTGCGGGGTGTTCGCGAGATCTATGGAGGGAGTTGGTCGGATCTCTTGTTCTGTCGTCTTGCTGGTAGGGACGAGCTGTCTGGTTACGAACGTTGGTCGAGTCAATCTGGGTTTTATGGGCTGGCGGGAATCCCAGAGGCTGCGCCGCTCTCCGATGGAATGACGAATCTTGTCAAATATGGATTCGGAATTCCGCCCAATTCGAACGGTGGATTGGAGATGTCTGAAGGGAGAGCGAGCGGGCTTCCCGTTGGTAGATTCGTTGATGATGATTTGAGTATGCCAGCTTGGCATTTAGAGTTCGTGCGGAGTCGCGCAGGGGATATCGAATACACCCCTCAGTTTACCGGAAACCTCATAGGAACGGAGTGGCAGGCATTCACTTCGGAGGTTGAAGTTGAGGTCATGGATTCCGATTGGGAGAGGGTTGTGATAAAAGAGCCAGTCTCAAGCGCTCAGGTTTTTTCCAGAGTTAGGGTTCAGCTTACCAATCAGGATTAGCCTCAACGAATGGCTATTTTATTGGAGGATAACTAGACGGAGGACAATAAATTCGCCCGCGTTGAAGTGTGGTGGTTTTGCTCAAGGGGGAGTTTGTTAATAAATGTTAATATAATTCTAATCTGATTGAATAGAGTGTGTTAAGGTGGCTGCCATTAATGAAATCTCTGCCCGGTATTGCGATGGATCTCGCCAGTCTGCTTATTCTTTTTCCATCGCAGTTGCTGTGGGCTCAAATTCCAGTTGTCGGTGTTCCGGTTCCCGAGTTGATGGTGCTCGATAGCGAGATGAAGACTTTCATGGAGACAAATGAGATTACTGCGGGGTCTCTTTCTGTGATGAGAAATGGGACGATTGTTTTTCATCATACCTACGGTTGGCAAGACCTTGAGCAGCAGAAGCCGATTCGTCCCGACGCGCTCTTTCGGGTGGCTAGTATCACAAAGCCGTTCACCGCTGCGGCTATTCGCAACTTGATTGAGGACGGTTTGCTGTCTCTCGATACCAAGGTTTTCAGCTTGGGGACACCTGGGGTAGGAATTCTCGATTACGTGCCTTTTGGAACACCAGACGCCCGACTTGGTGATATCACTATCGATCACCTGCTTCGGCATTACGGCGGCTGGGACCGGGGAGTGGCGGGAGATTTGACTTATATGGATAGGGCGATTGCTGCCGCGATGGATGTGCCGAGTCCTCCCGGGCGAGAGAACACGGTTCGCTACATCATGGGGCAGCCGCTCCAGAACGAACCAGGATCGACCTATGCCTATTCGAATATCGGCTATCTTCTTCTTGGGCTGATCGTCGAAGAGGTATCCGGAACGGACTATCGCAGCTTTCTTCAGAACAATATTATGGGCCCAGAGGGGTCAGACGGGAACGATTGGCTTCTGGGGCGCACTTTTGCTTCAGAACAGGACGCGCGTGAGCCGTTTTACGATTATCAATTTAATGCAAATAACGTGTTCTATCCTGCTCTAAGCGATGATGCCTTTGTGAACTGGCCCTATGGAGGGTTCGATTTCGAGGCGCGGACGGGGCAGGGAAGAATCGTGGCCCATGGTTACGTCCTTCTACGGCAGTTGCACCGCTATCAAATTGCAGGAGCCGATATCGGAGGACCACGTCCTAGCCCGGGCGGGTGGCGCTGGAATCATACTGGTTCCTTGACAGGTACCAACGCACTGGCGCGCCAGCGTGGAGATGGGATCAACTACGCGGTTATGTTTAACAAGCGTCCTAGTTCCGGAAGCTATTCTTCGACGATGCGTAGTTCTCTTGATGCTATTTTTGATAGTGGCACTATCACGTGGCCGACGACCGATATCACTCAACTGTTGCCCCCAGTGCCTGATGTCGAGTTCACCGTTCTACCTCACACTCTGGGGGCTGTCACCGAGGCCGGCCGTCACTACCAATGGCAGCAAAGCGAGGACATGTTCGAGTGGGGTGATTGCATGGAGCCCTTTGTGGGCGACGGGAGCCTCATTGAACGAGTAGCTCCGCTTACCTCTGCCGATTCTGAATTCTTCCGACTCACTGTTCGGCAATAGGTCTTCTGAGCTTTTGCTTGTGATTAAGAGAATTGACAAAGGGGCTTCATGGTAAAGAGAGAGGCTAACAGAACGTTAAATAGGAAACTAAATTGAGTCGAAGAGTCGGAGGTTGATGAGGAGAGGGGGGCTAGAAGTTCGTGGTGACTCTGTTAGATAACAAGAAGAAAACCTTTGCTGTAGGTGGAGGCGTTGCCCTAGTTCTCTTCGTTCTGGTTGCGCTTTTTTTCTGACTTCGGGCGGCGGCGATCAGATAAGTATTGGAGGTCCGGTAGGGCTTTCTATTGTTAGAGGACTCATTAGGCTGGGAGCGAGATTTTTCTATTTGAGAAGATACCATGACGCACTTGAGGACGATAAAGAGGTGGAGGTTTGGCCTGCTTTCAAGGTTCCGGCGAAGATGGAGGTCTTTTTGTCAGCTCGTCCTGAGTATGCTGGCGCGTCTTCTGGTGACCGTGAACGGGCGTTTGAACTTTGGCAAGAATCCAAGAAGAAGGAAGATTGGAAGGCGAACGCTCTTTGGCTTTAGGAGTTGAGGGAACGCAAAGAAGCGTTACTGAGAATACTCTTGGTTCTTAGGTTTGGTGTGTTGATATGTTCTTTATCGAATATGAAGTTTCTTCTCATCTCTGCGGTTGTTCTCGGTTCTTTCCTTTCGCAACAGCTCAGCGCGGAACGAATGCTGATAGAGGTCTTTCAGCCCACAAGTTTGCTTGGGACTGAGTTGGATTCGGATCCGTTCGAGAATGGAGAGAGTCTTCCGGCGACTATTGTTTCGCGTCCGGTCATTGTGGAAGGGGCCGTGCCTGAGGGGGTCGTTCATGCCATCTCGCTTCCTCATCGAATCGCGGGGGCGAGCGAGAACTTTCCTAACGAAAGCAATCTCGTCGTTCTTGTCGGTGGCAGTGTTTATGCTGAGTATGGAGAGAAGGAGCATCAGGTCTTTGCAGACTTCTCGAAAGCGAAGTTGCCCGACAACCTTGGGGTGACTATGATGCAGGTGATGAAGTTGACTGGCATCTGTTTACAGAAGACGCTCGTAGGCACTTCTCAGAAGTCCATCAGGATCACGTGGATTGCACCTGAGGGAGTTTCCTTGATGGAGGCAGAGCTTCCATTGGAAATTGAGAAGAAAAGTAAGGAATGAGGCTGGGGTGTTGGTTGTGAGGGGGATTGCCGAGTGGAGGGAGCGTGATAGAAGTCAGGAGGACTTTCAGTCGATGAGGTCGATTCTTTAAGAATGTTACTATTTTGAACTGTTGTGCTCGATGATATTTACTTTTTACCTTTCGAGTTTTCGATTGCGATATCGCTTTACGGTTTTCTTTCCGTAGGAGGATTGATTGTATTGTTAGTGAGTCTGTTTTCACTAATACCGAAGTATAAATCCTTAGAGTTTCCCTCAATCGTCTCATTTTGGTGGGTTGGATATCTCTTGCTTTCTCCGATTGTTGTTTCGTTTTTTGCCCAAGCTACGAATCTCGATGAGTATGAGGTGCTTCAATATTGGGTCTTTTTCTCTCTTGCTGTTGGGGTGTTGATTCTCCTTTTGAGCGTGAGATTGGGGAAGGTGACTTATCTAACCGTCCTGCCGATTCTAGCAGGCTTCTGGCTTTGGGCTTCGGCTCTCTTCGCGGAAATTGTAGCGTCGGTATAGGTTGTCAATGGGAGTCAGAAGAGTCTCGCGAGCGTTTGGGGGAGAGGGACAAAGTTGGTTCTTGCTACAGTTACGTCTATTCTTTAAGTTTTGTTAAAGATGAGGACTCTTGTATTCAGCGACCATATCGAAGCTGCTATTGCCGCTTCAAGACTCCGGAGCGAAGGCTATGCCGCCGATATCTGTGACGAGTCGGTCTCGTCACTTTGGGGGCCTCTTACGGTGGGAGGGGTGAGAGTTTTTGTGAGTGAGGGCGTAGAGTTAGAGTTGAGCAGTGGCTCTGAGGTATTGAGTGATTCGGATGGTTGGGCGGATAAGTTATTGCGCTGGGTTTTTGTGATGGTGTTTTTGAGTGGAATCGTTTTTTGCATTGGGGGTTTTTTCTCGCTGGTGATATCGAATCCTGAGGAGCTCTCTCTTTTTCCCGTTTTTTGTTCGTTGCTGGCTGTCGGATCGGTCTTTGCTCTCTCTTTGATTGCAGAACCTACCAAGAGGCTGGTCCGAAGTCCCTTGGTGCTTGGGGTTTGTGCGGTGGTTCTCGTGATTACGAAGCTGTTTATAGGATAGCAGGCGAAGTGGGGTGTAAATGAGAGTTCGTGAAGATGAGCTGAAGTCTCATAGCTGAGTTTTTTGCCGAGGGGTAAGGTAGGTTTTGGCCCGGGCGGGGTTGGTGCGGGCGAAGGCGTTGAGTTTGGTTTTTTGGTAGGGAGTGAGGTTCTTGATTCTGGCGAATTTGGTGCCTTGGAGTTGGCGCTTTTGGTCGGAGTCTCTGGCGGGGCGGTAGCCTTTGAGGTTGGCTCCGTAGAAGACTTCGTCAGCGCAGGATTCGGCTTGGGCTTGTTTGACGATTTGCTCTTGGGTGATGGCTTCTCTATCGAAGTAGACGAGGGTAACTTCTTTGCCTTTGAGCCAGCCGGCTTCGGTTCTGGTGACGCCTTCGATGCCTCCGATGGCGAGTTCGCCGGTCCAGAAACAATGTTGGGAAAGGGCAATGAGTCTGGGGCGGACGGTTTCGGGTTGGACGAGGGGGAGGATGGTGGAGGTTCTCTTTGATTTTGTGAGAGCCTCGGTCATGCGTGGAAGGAGTTGGTCGACCTTGAATTGACGGTCCTTGCGGAGGAGAAGGTCTTGGCCTTTTGGACTAAGGAAGCGGACAACTGGAAAGTTCCAAGAGGGCTCGTTGTATTTCTCCAATAGTTCGGTCTCAGGGCCGGGTTTGTTGTTGCGAATGAGGAGAGGGATGAAATCGCTTTCGATGGACTCGACGAGAAGGGGATGGCTGAGGACTTCGGACCCGAAGACTTTGCAAGGGCCTCATCCGGGGACTTCTTGGAAAAGGAGGAAGATGGGTTTGCCTGATTTGGCAGAGAGGGCGAGGGCTTTGTCGTGGTCGGTTTGCCATTGGACGGTGCCGAGCTCGGGAGGGGTTTCTTGATTCTGGGAGCTGCAGGCCATGAGCGGGATGAAAAGGAGAGGAAGGAAAGACTTCATGTCGTTGGGGATGGGACGAATGGGAGGGGGTGTCTATTCCATGGGAAGGTTCTCTATTGCGGCTGCCTCGGCGAGACTGCCTCACTCTTGGATGGTTCGCGGAGGGTGCGGGGGTCGGTGTGATGTTGATCGTCTTCGACCCGGGTGAAGAGATGAGGGAGCTTGGGCTTGTCTTTTGTTCTGACTGCAATGGAGGGGAAGTGAGCTTGGGGCATTGTGCCGCCGCCGGTTGCTCCGGTGGTGGGGACGACTTCGGATTCGCCCCCGATGCGCTCCTGAAGGGCGGTGGCTTTTTCCTGCAGGTCTTCAGGAGTTTGGTTGAGCATCTCGAGGACGGGAACGAGGTCGAGGCGGGTGGGGTCGTCTTTGATGGTGAGGTAGTCAACGACCACTTCTTGGAGGGCTGTTAGAATGAGTTTGTCGGGGCGGACGGCGCGGTAGAAGGGTTCGCTTTTGATTTTTTCGACCAAGTCGGCGCGACCTGCGATGATGCCAGCTTGAGGGCCGCCGAGGAGCTTGTCGCCGGAGAAAAGGACGAGCTCGATTCCGCGTCCGAGTTGCTCTTGCGGGCGGGGCTCATGCTCGATTGGGGCGAGGTGGTCGGTGTGCATGAGGGCGCCGGAGCCGAGGTCTTCTACAAGGGGGATGTTGTGATTCTTGGCGAGTTGAAAGAGGTCTTCGAGTTCGGGTTCTCCGGTGAAACCGCCGAGATAGAAGTTAGAGCGATGGACTTTGAGGATGAGGGCAGTGCGCTCGGTGATGGCCTTTTCGTAATCGTGGAGGTGAGTCTTGTTGGTGGCGCCGACTTCGACGAGCTTGGCGCCGGAGGTTTCGAGGATGTCGGGGATGCGGAAGCCACCGCCGATTTCAACGAGTTCGCCTCGGGAGACGATGACTTCGGTTTTGCCTTCGGCGATGAGGGCGCGGAGGGTGAGGACGAGGGAAGCGGCGCAGTTGTTGACGACGGTGGCAGCTTCGGCTTCGACAAGGATAGCGAGGGCTTCTTCGAGGAAGGCTCCGCGCTTGCCGCGCTTGCCGGTGGTAAGGTCGATCTCGAGGTTGCAGTAGTTGGTGGCAACATCGTAGACAGCTTGAGCGGCACGGTGACCGAGGGGAGAGCGCCCGAGATTGGTGTGGATGAGGATGCCGGTGCCGTTGAGGACGGGCTGGAGGCGGGAGCTTTCGAAGGTTTCGAGGGCAGAGGTGATGCCGGAGGTGATGTCCTCGCGGGTGAGTTCTTCTCCCGACTGGAGGCGTTCGCGGTAGGGTGTGAGGTGGCGCTTGACGAAGCCAACGACGAGGGACTTGGGCAGTTGGGAGTTTTTGGCAAGTTGTTGCGAAAGTTTTTCCACGGAAGGGAGAGCGGCCAGATTCATGAAGAAACCATGCCTGAGGGTTGAAAAAAATCCACTCCTGATGACGGCAAAGCGGGCGCAAGGTTCTTGCTGAATTTGGTGGGTGATTCAGGCTCTTGGATATGGCTCAGCAGGTGCAACCGACTAAGATTCCGGTGGAACGTGACTTTACGGCGGGAATGACGCGTTCGTTTTCGTGTTCTTTTGTAGGAACAACGGGCGATAGTGAGACAGATGACCGTATTATGGGGCTGGCGCGAGAAGTGGAGGAAGACGAAAGTCGAGTTTGTCTTTTGGCTGAATTGATGACGACGGCGGTGAGGGTGGCGCGCAGCCGCACGGAACAGGCCGACTTTAAGCTGATGAATCGGGCTCTTAAGGAGATGCAGGTCACAGAGGAGGTCTTTCATCCCTATCGCAATTGCCGGAAGATCGCGATTTATGGTTCAGCGCGCACGAAGCCGGAGGAACCTGAGTATCAGACGACGGTTAAGTTCGCGCGGCGGATGTGCGAAGAAGGTTATATGACGGTGACAGGGGCGGGGCCAGGTATCATGGCGGCGGGTAATGAGGGGGCGGGGCGTGATGATTCCTTTGGACTTAATATCACGTTGCCGTTCGAGGCTTCGGCCAATGAGTTTATCAAAGGCGATGCGAAGCTCATTGATTATGATTACTTTTTCACGCGCAAGCTGGCCTTTGTAAAGGAGGTGGACGCAGCGGTGGGTTGTCCGGGTGGTTTTGGGACGATGGATGAGGTTTTCGAGGCGCTAACATTGATTCAGACGGGGAAGGCGACGGTCTATCCAATTGTGTTGTTAGATGCGCCGGGGGGCACTTATTGGAAGTTTTGGAATCAATTCATTGAGGAGCATTTGCACCGGTTGAAGTTAATTTCGGATCATGACTTTGCGCTATTCAAAGTGACGGATGATGTCGAGGAGGCAGTGGCCGAGATTACAGGGTTCTACCGCAATTATCACAGCTACCGTTATGTGGGGGATAAGATTGTCATTCGGTTAAAGAAGGAGTTGAGTGCGGAGTTTGTTGCTCAGTTAGAGGAGGATTTTGCGACTCTGGTGACGTCAGGGCCGATGGAAATGAGTGGTCCGTTGGAGGCCGAAGATGATGAGCCTGAGTTGAGTGAGTTGCCGCGGTTGGTTTTTCGTAATCGAAAGGGCAGTTTTGGGAAGTTGAGAATGATGATTGATGCCATTAACCGCGCGTGAAAGAACGAGTCGATAGTTTGTTAGTATCGCGTGGACTGTGTGAGTCGCGCGAGATCGCGAAGCGTCTCGTGATGGCAGGCGAGGTGTTCTTGGGGACGGAGCGTGTGAGTAAGGCTTCGACGAAGGTGCCAGTCGATGGTGACTTGAGCGTGCGTGAGAAGCCAAAGTTCGTGGGGCGTGGGGGGCTGAAATTGGAGGGGGCGCTGGAGCAGTTTGGCATCGAGGTGACGGACTTTGTTTGTCTCGATACGGGATCGTCGACGGGGGGCTTTACGGATTGCCTTTTACAAAGGGGAGCGTCGCGGGTGCATGCGGTGGATGTGGGGACGAATCAATTGGTGTATAAGCTGCGGACGGATCCGCGAGTGATTGTGAAGGAGAAGTTCAATTCGCGCAATTTGACGGTAGCGGATTTGGGAGAGCCGGTAGATATAGCGGTGTTGGATTTGTCCTTTATTTCGATGACGAAGGTGTTGCCGGCGGTTTTCTCGGTTTTGAAGGAGGAGGGGCAGGTGGTGGCGCTAATTAAACCGCAGTTCGAGTTGTCGCGGGATGAGGTGAGTAAGGGAGGAATCGTGCGAGAGCCAGAGCTGAGGCAGAAGGCGGTGGATAAGATTAGAGGCTTTGTCGAGGAGTCGGGGAGAGAGTGGCGGGGAGTGATTGAGAGCCCGATTCAAGGGATGGATGGCAATGTGGAATTCTTAGGATGGTTTTAAGGGCAAAAGTCGGTCACACTACTCGGGAATGAAATTAGGAGTTTTTGTCAATCCACGGAAGCCAGACGTGGTGGAGGCTTTTGGACGGGTGCGGACTGCTTTTGAGCAGCGGGGCTGGTCAGTGGTGATTGATACTGAGGGTGGCGAAGTCGTCGGAATGCCAGGAGTTGAAAAGTTCTGGGAAGGGACGGATTTGGTGATCTCTATTGGGGGAGATGGGACGTTCTTGGAGACGTTGCATCGCATGGGCGGTTGTCCGGTGCCGGTAGCGGGAGTAAATATTGGTCATCTTGGTTTTTTGACAGCTTGTCAGGATGAGCAAGTTGATGAGTTGGCAGAGGTGGTGACGGTGGGGGAGCATCTGGAAATTGAACGGAGTATGCTGCGGGTGCGAATGTTTGATGACGAGGGAGTAGAGCACGAATTTTTGGCGTTGAACGAAGTGGTTTTAATGAGGGGTGAGACGGGAAGGTTGGTCTCGCTGGAGGCAAAGGTGGATGGCGAGATTTTGAATGAATATCGGGCCGATGGTTTGATTGTAGCTACTCCGACTGGTTCGACGGCTTACTCGTTGGCAGCAGGCGGCCCGCTGGTGGGGCCGAGGGCTGAGGTGATGGTGATGACGCCGATTTGTCCGCATACCTTGAGTGGCCGTTCATTAGTGATTGGTGATGATTCGGTGGTAGAGCTTTCGCCCAGCGCAAATCATCCGGAACCTATTTTGTTCACGGTAGATGGCAGGGATATTCTGAGAGTAGCACCGGATAGTGTGGTGGTCGTTGATAAGGCTCCAGAACCGCTGCGGGTGGTGAGATTGCCCGGGCACTCGTTCTATGAGACGCTGAGGAAGAAGCTGTCTTGGAGTGGAGGCGCCCTGTAGGGTGGGATCGCTTTCGAATCAAAGTGTCGCGAAGCCAAGGCCTCCGAGCTTATCGGCTTTGGATAAGCAGTTGGTTAGAATCGACGGTAATTTTGATTTTTCGTTCTGAGTCGCGAAGGGAGAAGTAGCTGCGGAAGAACTCGGCAGCGCGAGGGACGCTTTTTTCAGATGAGAAAGTGAGAGTCCAAGTGAGAAGGTCTTCGTTGAGTTCGATGGAGTCGCCAATGAGAGCGGTGGCGAGAGTGCTGGCGGTGGTGGGATCGGTGGCTTCAAGGAGGATGAGGTAGAGGGGGATGGCTCCGAGGTGACTGGATTCGTTGGAGGGCTCAGTTGCAAAGGGAAAGGCTAGAAGGTCTCGCGACGGGGTTGACGAGATGGTTGAAAGTTGGGCGATGGCTTGGGACGGAGTGCTGGCCTGAAGTTTCTTCCAGAGATGGAATTCTGAGAAGGTGGAGAGTTCGTGGAAGAAGGCGGGGAGGCCAAGGAGGATGCTTTCGCGAAGGTTCTCGTTGAGGGAGGCGGGATACTCGGGGAGAGTTTTACGGAATTCTTTTTCGGCGGCGAAAGAGAGGCTTTGGACTGTGAAGTGACGAGCTAGGATTTGGTCAATGGAGGCACTCTTTTTAGGAAATGGGATCTCTTGGGTCAGGAGTCGCTGGGCGAGGAGGTTGACAAGGGCAGCTTGTTCGGGTGGGGAAGAGGGTTGAAGGTCGTTAAGGACGAGGTTACGGGTGGGTGTGATAAGGCCTCGGACTTCGCCGGCGAGAATGGTGACGGCATTGTGGTCGATTTGCTGGAAGGCTGGTAAGAGTTTAAGTCGGTGGCAAACAAGGTTGAGTTCAGTGAGTTGTTTGTGTGTGAGGTGGTCAGCGATGCCTAGTTCGATAGGACCAATGATGTCTTCGGCTGGGGTGGGGGTGAAGATGGGTGGTTTGCTGAAGGTCAGGCCAAGGTGACCTTCTACGAAGGAAACGAGTTGAGGATCGGGGGTGAGGTTTTCTTCGAGGATGGGTGGTTGCGGGAGAGGGAATTCCGGCTCCTGAAAGTCGATGGGGAGGGGCGCGTCGGGAATGGGGCTGAGCTGGGAGCTGCTGAGTTGGTCCTCGGAGGGTTTGCGAAGAGTGAGGACGAGCGCGCCAATGAGGGCGACTCCTAAGAGAGTGAGGAGGAGGGGTAGCGGTTTCATGTCAAAAGAGACTCAGGCCTTTTCTTCCGCTACTTTGCGAGTCTGTTCTTTGTCCTTAAAGGGAGCTTGATACCACTGGCAGAATTTTTGGAAGAGGTTCTTGATGTCTTCGGTGATGAGGTAGGCGGTAGGAATTAGGAGGAGAGTGATGAAGGTGGCGAAAAGGATTCCGTAAGCGAGGGAGATGGCCATAGGCTTGAGGAATTGGGCTTGGAGAGAGGTTTCCGCCATGAGGGGCATGAGGCCAGCGAAGGTGGTGAGGGAAGTGAGTAGAATGGGACGAAAGCGTCTGGCCCCTGCTTGGAGAACGGCTTGGTGAAGGTCGAGGCCGGATTCACGTCGACGGTTGATAAAGTCGACGAGGACGAGAGAGTCGTTTACGACGACGCCAGTGAGAGCGAGGATGCCGAATACCGAGAGCCAAGAGGGAGTTTGGTCAAGAATGATGTGTCCGAGCATGGCCCCAATAACGCCAAAGGGGATGGCGAGTAAAACGAAGAGGGGTTGGATGATGGATTTGAAGGGAATAGCGAGAAGGGCATAGAGGGTGAGGATAAGGAGCCCGGCGCCGAGGAGGGTGCGGCGGAGGGTTTCGCCATCGTCGGCGATGAATCCGGTGTATTGCCAGGTAAGGCCGGTTCCTGCTAGGATTCCGTCGATTTGCGGCGCCGCATCTTTGGCGATGCTCATGATGGGGACTTCGTCGTCGCGGACTTCGCCTCGGAACTCATTGATCTGGGAACCGTTGATGCGATTGAGCTTCCCTGGTGCCTGAGTGAATTTGATGTCGGCTGCTGCGGAGAAGGGGATTTCTGCTCCACCGGGGGCGCGCAGGGTGAGGTTGTCGAGAGTGTCGAGGGTTTCGCGGTCTTTTTCGGGAAGGCGCACCATGACGCGAATGTCGTCGCGGTCGCGTTGGATACGCTGGGCTTGTTCGCCAAAGAAGGCGGCGCGGACTTGGGAGGCGAGTTCTCTTTGGGATAGGCCTAGCTCGGTGGCACGGGGTTTAAGTGTGAGTTGGATTTCTTCGCGGCCCCGCTCTGCATCATGCCAAGTAGAAGTGATGCCACGAGGTCGGTAGGAGTCGAAGAGTTCTTCGATTCGGTCCATGGCTTCCATCTTTTGGGGGGAATGAGGTCCATTGACTTGGACCTCAATGGAGCGTCCCGAGTCTTCGCCGTAGCGGCCGCCGCCCATCTCGCCGAAGATGTTAAAGCGCCTAACTTCCTCGTCCAATGGGCCGATGATTTCGCGGTAACGTTGGGAGATTTCGGCATTTCTCATGCGAGAGAATTGCTTGGGACGTCTTTCGGGAGGAAGGAGTTCGAAGGCGATGGAGCCTTGGCGGGGGTCAATGTTTCGGCGGGAGTGCCAACCGCCAGTGGAGGTGATGACGTTGGTGATGATGGATTGACCGGTGGCGGGGTCGGTGAACTCTTCCTGAAGGGTGAGAGCGGCGGCATACATACGTTTCACCATTCGATCGGTTTCCTCAAAGGGAGTGTCGTTGGGCATCTCGACCCAAGCGTTGATCATATCGCGGTCCATGGAGGGCAGGGTGACAAATCCTAGGTGGCCTCCTTTCCAATAGCCACCAAAGGCCATCGCAATGGCGAGGAAGGTAGCGAGGGCTGCATAGCGGAATTGAAGGACAAGGTTGAGAATTGGTTGAAATACTTTTTCGACAAAGAGTTCCAAGCCGTGGGCAATTTTCTGTTGAAAGCGCTCGAACCAGTTGAGGCGTTTGCGGTCGCGATTGGTTCGGAGGTGTTTGAGGTGGCAGGGAAGAATGAGTTTGGACTCAATAAGTGAGAAAAGGAGGACGGGGGCGACGACGGGAAGAATGGGCTTGGTATACGAGGACCAAGAGTCGGGCATATACATGAGAGGAATAAAGGCGACAACAGTGGTGATAATTCCAAAGGTGACGGGCGTGGAAACTTCCTTGGTCCCTTGAATGGCCGCATCGGTAGGTTCGAGACCTTCGCGAAGTTTGGTGTAAATGTTTTCTCCGGTAACAATGGCGTCATCGACGACGATTCCTAACACGATGATGAATCCAAAGAGGGACATCATGTTGATGGTGCCACCTAGAAGGGGCATGAAAATGATTCCTCCGGCAAAGGCGACGGGGATGCCGATAAGGATCCATAGGGCGAGGGTGGGTCTGAGAAAGAGCCCAAGGACGATGAGAATGAGGATGGCTCCTTGAACGAGAGAGTTCGTTAAGGTGGAGAGGCGGCCTCGGAGGGCAATGGAGTCGTCGTCCCAAACAGAAAGAGAAATACCTGAGGGTAATCGAGAGGGCGAGGTGCGGACGTATTCTTTCACCGCATCGGAGATTTCGAGCGCGCTTTGGTCGCCAATACGGAAGACTTCGACAATGAGGGCAGGGGTGCCATTAAATCGGACGATCTTGGGATTTTGTTCGAAGCCGTCGGATACGGTAGCGACATCTCCAAGGCGAATCTCAGCCCCGTCACGGGAGCGAAGGACGATGTCTTCAAATTGTTCGCGGGAGTAGGCTTGGCCGGTCGTGCGAATCATCACGTTACCGGAGGGGGTGCTGACTTGGCCGGCAGGAAGATCGATAGACGAGCGGCGAATACTGTTGGTGATGTCGCTGAGGGAGAGGCCGAAGTGAAGGAGTCGGTCGGGTTTGGCTTCGATGGAAATTTCGAGCGGGGTGTTTCCTGCTATATCTGTGGTGGATACGCCGGGGAGGGCTGAGACTTGGTCGCGGACTAGGCGGGTGGCATTGAGAAGGTCGTGTTGGCTGAGCTCACCCATAACGGCAACGGAAAGGACTTCACGCCGTTGTTCACTCGATGGAACAGAGTAACGTGGAGGCTCGGTTTCACTTGGGAAAGTGTTGACCTGATCGATGCGAGCTTTGACTTCTTCGAGAAGTTCTTTGGGGTCGACTCCATCTTTGGCTTCGACATCGATCTCACAGCCGCCGCGATTGCTCTCGGTACGGAGACGTTTGACGCCGCCGAGGCCTTCGAGCGCTCTTTCGATGGGGATGGCGACGTCACGCTCAACGTCGGCAGGGTTACCTCCTCGATAGGAAATTCTGACTCGGACTTCGTTATAGACCTCGTTTGGTTGGATCTCGTAGGGAATTTTCTCCGCTGCAAACCAGCCAGCCACGATAAGAATCGCCACCATAAGAATGTTGGTTGCGATGTCATTGCGGGCGAAGAAGGAGATCATGGAAGAACGAGAGAGGAGAAGAACGTGGTGAGAGCTCTTTTGTTATCAGCTGGTTTCGGATTGGTGTGACTTAGTCCATCTCGAGGCGATAACGGGCGAGGGAGGGGTCGGCATTTTTGGCGTAGGCATCTATGCCGCCTTCAAGAGCGAAGCATTTCTTAAAGCCGTGGCCGCGGAACCAAGAGACATGGTCGAAAACGGAGGAGCCAAGATGGTCGTAAAAGATGATTCTCTCTTCCGTGTTTTCAGTAGATAAGGATGATAAGGTGTTTTCAGTCAGCAGGATGGAAGGTTCTATTCTTACCGCTTCGTGTTCTTCGCGCGTGCGGGTGTCAATGAGCTTGGGAGGGTGCTCAGAAGAGAGTTCCGATTGGAGTTGGTGAGGAGAAATTAGGAGTTCTTGCTCTTCTTGATGGCTTTGAGCGATGGTTTCCCGTGCTTTGAGCTCGTCGATATCATTTTGTCGACAAACCTCGGCGAGAGTGTCTTCTTCAGAAAAAGCACAGGATTGGCAGCCTCCAATATGGTAGGCCGCGAAGAGGGCTCTACGGGCTGAGGGGTAGCTCGCAAGGATTTCACGGAGAGGACTTTGAGGGTCAGGAAGGGTGGGTATCACAGGGAGACTATCGAACCAAGTAGCGATGGGGTCCAACGCCGATTTTGTCGGAGCGAAAATTTTGGCTCCCTTTTGTTAAAAAAAATTGATAAGCTGCACTTGCAAATGAGTTGGCGAATGGATTGGTGTCTTTTGGCGACTGGACTGATTAGCCTTGGGCTGACGATGGTTCAGAAGGGCCGTGCCGACCTGTTGAAGCTTCTTTCGGACAACGGGGCGAGCGTGGATTCGATTCTTTTGGGTGCAAGTGGGCTGGTGGTTCCCATTTGTTTATTGGGAGCATTCTTTGGACGGTTTTTTTGGCGCATCGTGACAAGGACTTGGAAGTGAGTGATGAGAAAAGGGGCGTGAAATTGGAGTTTGGGGGTAAGTGGCGATATGCTAAAAGAACTCCTATGCATAACGCGATCATCGGAACTTTAGCCGCTCTTTTTGGTGGGGTGGTCCTGTCTTCGTGTAGCAAGAGAAGCAAGGCTCCAACTGCGACAGAAAGTGCGGGACAGATTCTGGCTATGGATGAGGGATCTGGCCAAATTGCGCTGGAAAAAAAGTTTGCGGATTATGGTAAGGATCTCGCTTTTGATGGGGAAGGTAACTTGAACCGAAAGGATTCCAAGCGGAGCTCTTTTGAGGGGAAGCAGATGAGCAATATTGGGGGCGACTTGACGAACAAGGAATTTGCTGCAACGCGCTATTCCAAGAAGAACTGGAAAGGGTCAAAGAACTTTGATACTGGGAAATTTACGAATTCTAAAAATCGCTGGGACAACGAAGAATATTTCGTGCAGAAGCAGGCGCAGGAGTCGGGAACGGCGGCACGCAGCCAGGGGCAGGCTTATGCAACGGGGGATTACCGTACGAGCACCGCACGTGAGCAGGCGGGTGATCGACTGTCGAGGCCGGGTGACCTTAAGACTGAGATTCGCCAAAGAGACAGTCCAAAGCCGCTGATTATGGATAATGAGGATTACGAGAAGATGTCTTTGAACGATAGTAAGCGCCTTCTCGGGCGCGATTGAGATGAGTGAACCCGATCAAGAGTTAGGAGAGAATTCTCGGGGATTGAAGCAGAAGCTCTGGGAGATCATTTTCGAGGCCGAGACCCCTTCGGGAAAGATGTTCGATGTCGCTTTGCTTTGGCTCATTGTTATCAGTGTTGCCGCTGTCATGCTGGAGAGCGTGGAGTCGATTAAGGCTGAGTATGGGGCGCTGTTTATCGTGCTCGAGTGGATTTTCACGATTCTTTTCACCGTCGAATACGTTGTGCGATTGTGGCTGGTGCGTAAGCCGCTTCGTTACGCGACGAGTTTTTTCGGGATCGTTGACTTGCTTTCATGTCTCCCTACATACCTGACGCTCTTGTTTCCAGGTGCGACGGTTCAGTCATTGCTCGTAATTCGGATTCTTCGCCTCTTGCGCATGTTTCGGATTCTGAAAATGGTGCACCATGTCAAAGGGGCAAACTTGCTGTTACGTTCCATCTATGCGAGTCGAGCCAAGATTAGCGTTTTTCTAATGGCGATGGCTATTTTCGCATCCATCATGGGCACGCTGGCTTACCTTATTGAGAATGGGCACGAAGGGAGCCGCATTCAAAGTATCCCTTCAGGTATCTACTGGGCGGTCGTGACGATGACCACATTAGGTTATGGCGATATCATTCCAGTCACGGATTTGGGAAAATTTCTCACAATGATCACTTCCTTGTCAGGTTTTGCGGTGATTGCTGTTCCGACGGGTATCTTTGTTTCCGAGGTTGCTCATGCGAGGGAAAGGGAAGAGGACTTGACCGACGCTTGTCCCGGTTGTGGCTCTTGTGGTCATCTACCGGATGCCCGCTTTTGTCGTAAGTGTGGCGACAAGTTGGATTCTTAAGATTAGACGAGTTTCCAACTGAGCTTGCCGAAATCGATGTTGAGTTGGTCTTTGAGTCAGGTGGCAAGGCCGCATGTTTCGATGGTTCTGGATGAGTTTATCCAATGACTGCGATATTTCTCAGTCGTTGGTCTCGACCAACTCCTTCGTCACTGCCTGTCCTTGAAAGAACTCATCTCAGCGATATCGGCCACTCCATCTGGAAAACGGTCTAGAGGCATTCGTTCTGGTTTGTATCAGAGATCTACTTCGAAAAGAAAACGAGCTGCATCCGTGAGGATGCAGCTCGTGAAATGAAAAGGAATATCGTTTACTGAGGCTTGCCTACAGGGTTGGCGTCACGGTCAAGCGAGCGAAGAGCTTGCCGCCAACTGCGAGGCTGTCAGGGAGGAAGACGTCCACTTGATCGACACCGGTGTCGAAGCCGTCATCGGTGATTGTGATAATCACGCCATCAACACCATCTGCAGCTAAGGTGAAGCCAACGATATCGCTGCCATACTCGACTCCAGGGTTGTCATCAATCGACTCGTCCGTACGACGGAAGGTGAAGGTGAAGCCTCCCGCGGTCTTCGCGCAGGTGGGCGCTAGAGCAGCGTCATCGGAGGCATCGGTGGGATTACCACCCACAACAAACTCAATACCGTTGTCCAGTCCACCAGCGTCGAAATCGACATCGAAATCGGCATCGCCAGCAGTGATCTCAGCAGGGAAGAAGAAGTCGGTCTGGAAGGTTGCGTATCCAGCAGGAGGTGTTCCTGGGCCCACGCTCAAGGTTGCGCTAGCGACATCGAAGGTCCAAAGGAACCCTCCCGCATCCAGCTCAAACGTGGTGTCTACAACCGTTTCGGTGAAGGCTCCGAAGGCGCTACTTGTTACAGTAGCAGTGGCACCGATGGTCACCGTGTCGAAGTTTGTGGGATCAAGGACCGTCCACATGTTCCCCGTAGTGGTGTCAGCTCCGCTTAGATCGAAGTTGACTGCACCGTTGAGGTTCAAGACTGGTGTTCCTGTGTCCACGCTAGCGAGCACTTGGTTGGTTACGCCATTGCCTTCAGGGAAGAAGGTAATACTTCCAGTGTCAGTCAGGGTCACTGTGCCGTCCTGGATGTCGTAATCACCATGGAGGGCGACATCACCAGTGAAGGTCTGCATACCAGTTCCGACCTTGTGTAAGTGGCCGAAGTGCTGAGTTGGAGTATTGTCGAACACGCCTTGGTCGAGGACGGTGCCATCAAAGGTAGCGTCGCCGTTGTCGACCCCGATGGTCAACTGCGCATAGGAGGGGTTACCTCCGAGGTTGAACCCAGTGGCAAGGGTTCCTTCTCCGGTTACACCATCGACGAACACGTTGGCTTCTACCGAGGTGAAGCCAGCTCCTGCAGCGATGTTGAGATCGGAGAGGTTAGCAGACCATCCTTCGCTCCTGCCTGAACCACCCTTCCAAATACCTTCCTGCACGTCGATGAGTGAACCAGAACCCAAGGCGAATTCGCCATCATTCCAGTCATTGGTGCCTGCACCTGTTTTCTTCAGGATGCCCGTTCCTGTGTAGGAACCGTCTACTGAATAGCGGAAGTTGCCTGTCGAATTGTAGGTGAGGGTAGCACCGGCTGCGATGTCAATCGCGGTAGCCGAGTGGTTCGCGTCTAGGATGAGTTCACCAGCTGTCACTGTCGTTGTACCGGTGGAACCGGCATTGGCAGCGAGAGTGGTCACTCCATCACCCGTTTTGGTGATGCTGCCGCCGCCCGTCGATGGAGACGAGAAGGTGGAAGCTTCACTAGTCAGAGCTTCGAAGGTCACGACGCTGTCACTACCAATCGTGGTCGTTCCGGTGGTGGTGTGATCACCTCGGAAGATTAGGGTGCCCGCGTTGCTGGCATTAATATTCGTCGTGCCAGCGATACCGGCTCCACCATCGCTATCGATGACGTAAGTTAGGCTATCGTTAAAGAAGTCAACGTCGCCAGTGGATACCCCAGTCGCTTCAACGTCGATAGTGGTGTTAGTCGCTGCAACTGAACCACCACTTGCTACGTAGACGTCGGCAAATGCGGCACGCATCGTCGTCGTTGTTGCAGCGTCAAATGTGACATTGGAAACTGGGTCCGTTGGGAGGTTGTCGGTGAAGTTGGCAGTGGTTGCCTGATCCCAAATCGCTCCGCCAATTCCAGTCCAGAACTTGGTGTCAAGACCGGCGCTGTAGGTCAGCTCTCCAGTAGACTGGGTGAATGTCCAAACAGCAAAACCTAGGTCGTAGGTCCAGACGCCCGGGGTGTCTTCTTCGAACACAAAGCCTTCGGTGGTCTCTTCGACAATAAAGTCAAGTGCCCCCGAAATATAGCTCACCGACAAGCCACCGCTGGTGTCTACCAACGTCCAGCTGTTGCCTGGTGCGGCAGACGCATTCGAGAGGTCGATGCTGATGATACCACCAAATTCAGCAGTTCCTGCTGCGGTTCCAGTTACCTTGTTGCTCACTCCGTTCGCAGTAGGGACGAATCCAATCGCCGAATCGGCGGTCAGAGTGAGAGTTCCGTCTACTATCGTGGTGTCGCCGGTATAGGTATTCAGATTGTCGAGGATAAGCTCCCCACCTGGGGCAATCAAACCACCACCGAGATCTTCACCGATCATCACTGTGCCGCCATTGGTTCCGAATGAGTTGGACCCATTGAGGGTTTGGGTGCCGGTGCCCAGCTTGATCAAGCTGCCATCGGCGCCTGTGATAATACCATCAAAAATACCAGTGCCGTTGTCGACTCCGATTCTCAGCGGCTCGTAAAAGCCGTTGGTGGATCCGTTTTGCAGCTCACCATCACCAGTGAGGGAATCCACCCTCACCTTGGACTCGTTCGTCTGGAACACTCCGTTGCTGCCGATGTTGAGGTCCGCCTTGTTGATCAGCCAAATATCGTTGGCATTCGAACCACCCCGGAGGATGCCTTCCTGCACGTCAATGAGAGCACCGGAATCGAGTTCCCAGTTCACCACTGCGCCACCCCAACGATGGGTGGAGGTGCCCAATTTCACCAAGGTACCCGTCCCGTCAATGACGGTGCCGTTCGGCCCGAGATTGAGCTGACCTCCGTCGATGTCGAAAGTCAAGGTGGCGTTGGACGCGATTGTATAGAGCGGAGAAGCGGTCGGGTCGTTGAAGACGAGGTTCCCCTCGGTGACGGTGGTGTTTCCGCTTAAATTTCCGGAAGCGATGGTGACAGTTCCTGCACCGAGTTTCTCAATACTCCCAGTTCCGCTGAGTGCACCCGTCTGGGTGATCGAGCCGAGAGTGTTATAGACGAGGGCTCCACTGTTGCCGATGGCGCTGTCGTTGATGGAGCCATCCGTTGTGCCGTCTCCCAAATTCAGGGTGTTGCCCGCGAGAATGGCAGTGCTGCCTGACGTTGCGTGCTCACCTGTCAAGGTCAGTTCGCCGGAGCCGATCAAGGAAATACTGGTCGTGCCTGCGATCCCGAAAGTATCAGGGCTATTTATCGAGTAACTCACCGCATCATTGAGGAATGCGAGGTCGTCAATAACTACGCCCCCAGTCAAAGTCGTCAGGGTGGAGGTAGCCACTGCAGTGGGCCCCGAAACATGGAAATACTGGTCTGCGAAAGTCGCCTTGTCCGAGTCTCCGATGAGATCCCCAAACGGTCCTTCATCGAGGGTATCGCCGACATTGTTAAAGGTGAAATTGTTACTCGCATCACCCAGAACACCGCTACCATTGCCGGTCCAGTTGTTCGGGTCCGGAGCTGGCACCGCGGACACCGTGAAGGTATTTGGAACGCTCACCAAGTCCTCGGTAACCTCAAGTGTGATGGTCACCACGTCGTTGGAGCGGAAGCTGCCAGTGGGGCCAACCTGGGCCTCAACCGCGGCCAAATCTGCGAAGTCTCCGCCGTAATCCGCGGTGAAGCTTCCTCCAACGTCTGTGAAGAGAACCTCGTTATTGGCGTTGTTATCAAGGTCGTTCACAGTGCCGGTAATCTCCACCACACCTCCGTTGATCGAAAGGGCAGCCCATCGGTTTCCCGCATTTGCAGTCATATCGACGTTTCCAAGGAAATTCAGGATGCCGTCCGAATTGACCGTGACGGTGTGAACCATGTTGCCGGGGTGCCGGCTCAGGTTCCCGAAGGGATCGACGTTGACGGTCACTTCTCCGGGCGCTCCGGTGCCATCGCCAATAATCCATAGTTCACGGAATGTCAGCCCAGAGGTGCCGAGATTGGTCCAAATGGAGCCGCCATTGCCGGTGATATCGAATCCAATGGTGCCTCCGCTGTTGATTTGCAGGGCAGGAGTGGAAAAGTCGCCGCCATTGGTCCCGCCGTCATACTCACCTCCCATATCAGGATTGTTGGTGGGCATGTTCGCGCCATCGAAGATGATCAAATCGGCTGCGTTGATGGTCAGCCCTCCTCCTGCGTTATCATCAGGGGGGACAAGCCCTCCGGTCCAGTTGGCAGTATTATTCCAGTCGCCATCAGCAGCGGCACCGGTCCACGTGTAATCGACGGCCGAAACCGTCATCATGAGGGAGCCGACAATGGAGCCGACTAGGTAGGTTCTTTTCATTCTCATTGGTTTTTTGTTACAAGATGTATCCGCCATTTCAGAGACTTACCCCAGAACATCAAGCCGAAAACAGGGGGGAGTCGATTTGGATGGTTTTAGTTAAAAATCGTTCTAAAGAAGTGAGTCTGAGTTTCTTGGACTGTCGGGGTGATTATGGGTGATTATCTTGCCGAGAACGAGGGGAGTCTGTGACTCGGCAACCGCTTAGGCCCTCGTTTTTTGGGGGGTAGGAGTTTTATTGTGAGACAAGGAGGGTGAATACCTTGGGACGACTTTTTCTTAGTTTGAGAGCTTGGCAGAGAGGAGCGGAGAATAGGAAGCTTCTTCTCGAGGGTTGATGTTTCACTTTTGTTAGATGTCTTTTGATATTGCGAGAAAGACAATCTACTTCGAAATAGAGTTTGATGTGGTAGGCGGAGATTCTGGTGGTGCCTCAAGGTCGGGACCGAGTGAGGTAGCGCACTTCATAGAGATCGAGGGACTTCTCAGAACTGTTCTTTACTCTGTTTTTTCAAAGAGTTCGTGGTGAATAGTCGGTCTGTCGACTAGCGCTTCATAGGTGCTCAGGGGTAGTTGTGCGAGGTGTTGCATCTTGAGGGGGCAAGAGTGAGGAGTGGCTTTTATCCGCTCGAGGGTAGGGGAGAATATTCTGGCAAAAGTGTAATGGGAAACTCTGAGGGATCCGCTAGCCTTCAGCACATGGGATGGATGCGAACACTTTTGTTGGGAGATATTGGGAACCGTCTTGATATCGAGGATACGGAGAGAGAAATAGGTGCGCTGAGACGGAGTCAGTCCATTGCTGAAATGGAACTAGGGGCGCGGGAAATGGAGCTTGCCCACCTAAAGCGAGAGGTCGAAGAGTTAAAGTTAGCCACCCAAGCTCTTACTCGCTATCTGGTCTCTCGAAAAGTGGTCGATGCGAATGCACTCGCCGATTTCATTCGTGATGTTGATGCCGAAGATGGTCGCATCGACGGGAGAATGGAATTAGACGATTCTGCAAAGCGTCTTAGATTTAGCCAAGGTGGGAATCCTGGTCGCGGCGCATAGCCCCTTAGGCAAGTGGCTTGTGAAATCAAGAGGTCAAGGGAATCGGTCTCTACTCTCTGGTCGTCGGTAAGCTGGATGCCACCACGAGGTCCTAACCAGCGCTACTAAAAGAAGAGGCTTCTTTAGAGAAGAGGATTTCCCACCAAAATAGAAATTTTCGCTTACCTCTTGGCAGGAACTGGCTTAACTATTGTCGATATGAGACACTTGATACTGATGTCGCTATTCTTGGGCGGAAGCATGTTTGCTCTCCAAGGAGAGTCGATTGAGATTACCCAGAAGGCTTCCGGCAAGAAGCTCTCTGTCAATGTTGTGGGCCTTGCTGATGATGTAGTGACGATCGAGAATGCAACGGGGAAGAACTTTGAGGTGCCTCTTTCTTCTCTCACGGATGCCAGCATCGAAGCGATCAAAGATGCGCTTGCAGGAGCTTCGACCCAGGCAAACGACGCTTTTGGTCAACCGCTTTTGAGTGGAAATTCTTCTCTTTGGAACGAAGATGCTGCGGCGGTGGCGAAGCGTATGGGACTCAAGCTGGAATCATCGGTTGAACTCTCGAGCAGCTATCGTCTTTATACCAAGGTCGACTACCTCTTCGCAGGAGCCCATCCCTATTGTGTGACTCTTTATGGTAATGAGAACGGAAAGGCTGAGCAGCTTTCACTCGTCTTTGCTAATAAGGGTGACTTTGGCTCCACCGCGGGGTTCGGAGAAGACCATTTCAAAAAAGTCAATCCTGACCGGGAGGCGCCCATGTCCCTCGCAGATGCGATAGAGGCTGATGCCGAAATTATTGCGGCCCAGCTCTCCAAAACTTTGGGGGAACCTCAAAAGCAGTATTATGGGGAAAAAGAAGACAAGCGCAGGGTGCAGCGTTGGGATTTAGAACAGCACAGTATTCTGCTATCTACACAGGATGACGAATACACCAGCGTGCTCATCGTTAGCACTGCAAACGCGGACGCCGAGGGAAAAGTTGAGCTGATTAAGGACTCAGATCTGAAGGCTAAGTTGATCGAAAACGTGATGCATGAGAGCAACGGTGACGTTCTCATTCAGAATATTCCCATGGTGGATCAAGGCCCCAAAGGATACTGTGCCCCAGCTACTTTTGAGCGTGCGATGCGATACATGGAGGTCCCTGCCGATATGTATCTCTTGGCAACCGCTGCTACCAGTGAGGGTGGGGGAACGAATACGACCCTATTAGCGGAGACTTCTAAGCGCATCATTCGAAGCAAGGCCCGCAAGGTGAGAGAGCTCGAGCTTCAGGATGATTTTGAGATCTCTAAGCTAAAGAAATATATCGATAAAGGAGTTCCCGTTCTCTGGCAGATGTGCAGCTTGACTCCTTATAACGAACTCGCTAACCGCCGAACTAAGGAACGGAGCGAAACGGAAGATTTCGCTGTTTGGGCAGAGGACATAGCCAAGGAAGCAGAGAGCGTTGTTCCGCAGGTTGAAAATGTGGAGGCTAACCATCATATCTGTATGGTTGTTGGCTATAATGAGGTGACCAACGAGGTGGGAGTTAGTGACTCTTGGGGACCACGATACGAGTTGCGTTGGGTCCATGTCGACATTGCCCGTGCGGTGACGAGTCGTGGCGGCTTTGTAATCGATTTTTAGAATGTAGTTCAGAGCTGAAAGTGCGAGGAGACGGCGTGTTTTGGGCCGATTTGCTTCTTTTCTATTCTTGTGCTTCTCAATACTTTCGCTCGAAAGAATTGAGTATGAAACAACACCTTAGAATCAAAAAGACTTCTCGCCATGGGCGAGTGTTTCCTTGGATGGCCATCCTTTTCTTAGGTGCGGGTCAAGTTCAAGGCGTTAAGAACGAAGAAAACCAAGGTCGGTGGAGCAAGCCTTGCAACACGGGGCCCGATGCTGAAGTGCCTGGTTTCCTTATCAATATGGGACCGACGGGAGCGCGAGGAATTCTGAAGGAACGCTCGTATGTGGTGCAACATATCTTTAAAAATTCTCCCGCTTCTGAAGTGCTCGTGCTCGGAGATGAAGTCTACGGTGCGAATGGGAAGAAGTTCTCAGCACACACTTTTGCCGGAACTAATATCAATATTGGTATGGAAGGCCCCCTGCGAGACCTGGGATTGGCGATTGAAGATAGTGAGGGGGAGGATGGCGTCTTGGAATTGATGGTCAACCGCGGGGAAGAGAAGCTGGAAGTGAAGGTGCAGCTGGAGAAGTTAGGGCGCTTCGCTGAAACCTTTCCGGTCGATTGTGCGAAGACAAAGATTCTCAAAGAGCGTGCCTATCAGTATCTCATCGACAATCCCGGTGGCTTGGATTCGCAAGGGAGATGTGTCGCGACTCTGGCAATGCTAGGTGCTGACGACCCGAAGGTTTCTCGGGCAGGGGAGAAGATGGCCTTAGAGTGGAACAAGCCTTATAGCGAAGAGACTTGGGCGTGGCATCTCGGCTTTCAAGGAATCGCTCTTTCGGAATACCATTTGTTGACGGGGGATAGGAAAGTATTGAAGACACTAGAGTCCTCTATGGACCTCATGGCAAAAGCGCAGTGGAAATCGCCCGTCCGTCACTGGAAGGTGGAAAAAATGAAAAATCCAGTTCCTCAGGAGGTGCTCAATACGCATCAAGATCGTTATGAGGGAGGCTTCGGTCACGCTCCTTACGACGTGATTAAGAAGCGTGGTGGAGGTGGCTATGGACCCATGCAGTGGCCCACTTGTTTGGCTTTGATGACTTGGCAGCTTGCTGAAGATTGTGGAGTGGAGGCTCCCTATGATGCGCCCGAGCGGAGCTATCGGTTTTTGGATTACGGCACAACCGATGCGGGTAAGGTGGCTTACGGCGGCGAATTTACTTTGAACAATGGGCCCGTGGATTCCGCAAAGTGGAAGAAGAGCACGCGCCATGGGTTCTCACACAAGTCCGGCCTTGCTTATCTCGTGCATAAACTCTCACCGGAGAGAGAGGACTCGGAGAAGTATCAAAAACTTCATCTCGCTAACATCGATGCAGCTTACAAGGATTTACCTGACGGGCACGCCTGCGGTCTCATGGGGTTCACCTGGGGACTCGCGGGAGTTTATGCCTCCGACGATGAAAAGCTGAAAGAGAAGATCAGCGAATACTACATCGCTTGGTTCAATATGGCCCGCTGCCATGGCAGTGACTCCTATGTCGTGCTCCCGAACCGCGACTATGCGGACGGCTCCTATTACCGCAAAAATATTCGCAATCACACCACTGCCGCGATGGCGTTCGTCTATAGTTTCTCCAGTCCCAAGCTCCGTGTTCATGGGGTGGAGGGGGGAGCAGAGGTCGCTAAGAAGAATGAGTTCTTGGAGTCTAATGAGCGTGCCTTTCGAAAGTTTACCAACGCGGATAGAACCGCTTCGTTTGAAGGCAGTTTGGTTGCTTTTGACCATCGGCTAGGTCTGGTACGGATTCGTCAACGGAATGGCCGCACAACGGACCTCGACTTCGACACCTTGAGCGAGGGCGATCAAGAATATCTTAAGGGGCTTGCGGTGCAGGAAGAGTAGGGGCTTTTGTAGTCAGGGATTCACGGTTGTTAGGTGTTCGAATGAAGAGAAAATTCTCTCGTTTTTCATCGAGGGTTCATGGTGGCTTCACGGGAGCGGGATGTGATGGCGGAGAAGTGAAACCGCTTCTCCAAAAACATGAGAAAGAAATTCCTGACCGCCCTCTATTTACACTCGCAAAGAATCTACACCACCCTCTTCAAGTCCTCGCCAGAGTGGGGGATTCGGCGTCGTGATTTATTGAAGTATGAGCCAGCGACTTTGGGGTATCACTTAGGGAGATTTCTCGAGGAGAATGACTTTGAGTTGATTCCCAAAGTGGAGCAGCACGATATTTATCATGTTCTTACTGGCTATGGGACGGCGGTGGAGGATGAGATTGCCCTTCAGTTTCTCTGTTTAGGCAATGGGAAGCGTAGTCTGTATCTGTTTGGGGCAGTCCTGATTGGGACGTTGGTCTTGCCCGAGTATTTGAAGCATTATTCTCAATCTTACTTGAAGGGGAAACGCCTGAATCCTTTTTACTGCTATGACTATCGAAATTTACTGGAAGTCGATTTTTACGAGTTTCGTGAGATGCTTCTAGCCGGAGAAGGAACGGGATTAGCGAAAGAATGGAGTGGGGCATTCGCCCATTAGGCGTGAGGAAGAGGAGGGGGACTTAGAGAGAGGTGATGATTGTTTTTCGCTGAGCTTGATACTCGTCTTCAGTGATGAGGTTGTCTTTTCGCAGCGCTTCTAGTTTTGATAGTCGTTCTCGCACGGTTTTTTCTGCGTTCGCAGGTTTTGTGGGTGACGGTTGCGGTCTGCCAAAAGCTTCATTGAGGGGATCGGACTCTTCGGACTCATCGGTAATATCAAAGGTCGAAAAGCGGTCCTTGGAGGTGGCATTCTTGACGTTGTAGAGCACTCCAATGATAGCTACGACGACGAACAAGACTCCGAAGAGAGGAAAGAAGGAAGCAATTCCGCCTCCAAAGCTTCCTGATATTTCAGACGCCATTCCAATCCAAAAGATGCCGAATATCACGGCGATAACTCCACCAACGGCCGCCATTGCGGAAGGACCTCTGCCAGGTTTGATGCTTTTCATGTTCTGCCTCCTAGGTTGAAGGAGAGCCTCTCTCATTGGCAATTCCAATTTCCCTTGAAAGTTCGAATACCCTGGAACGCTGGAAGCGGAGAGATTCAAAGCGGTTGCTTGTCGGGTGATGGATTTTCTCTAGGATAGAAGCGATGAAGCTCTTGCCACGGTTCCTAGTTCTCTCTTTCTCTTTGACGATGCTGTCAGTGGCTGCAGATGAAGAGTTGATAGGGGAACATCCATTACAAAATTTTCAGAAGACGGAAGGGTGGCATCTGGTGACTTCTGTCGCGCTGGATGAAGACGACCCTCAGAAACTGAGTGTCGAGCCTAACGAAGAAGGCAAGATTCTCGTGAATGCGACCGAGCGGGTGAAGGGGCTGCCTTACCTGTTGACGAAACAAGAGTATGGAGACTTGGAGATGAGTTTGGAGTTTCTGATTCCCAAGGGGTCGAACGCAGGGGTCTATTTGATGGGGCGATATGAGGTTCAGATTTTGGATAGCTTTGGAAAAAAGAAAGTGGGCTTCGGCGACCTCGGTGGAATTTATGAGGGAGTGAAGGGGAAGGGACTACCCGACGAGGAGAGGAAAAAATATGCAGGGGTAGCTCCAAGCCTCAATGCCGCCAAAGAGCCCGGAAGCTGGCAACGCTTGGAGATGAAATTTCGAGCTCCTCGCTTTTCTGAAAAGGGAGAAAAGATAGAAGATGCGGTCATTGAGTGGGTGCGTGTGAATGGAAAGGTGGTGCAGGAGAATGTGTCCGTAGCCGGCCCCACCATTTCTCATCCTTTGAAAGGAGAAGCGAAGAAAGGGCCTATTTCTATCCAAGGCGACCACGGTCCCATTGCGATTCGGAGTTTCGTGGTGAGGGAAGTGAAGCGGTAGTCTGGACTGAGAGCGGTTTAAGGATGGAGAGAGGGGATCTTAGGGTTCTGATTCGACCGGCTCTTGTTTGAGTGGAATGAATAGGGAGAAGGTGTCGCCGTCTTTCTTGCGGATTCCGGCCGTCATCACTAACGGCTTGCCATTTTCGTGGTAGATAGTGGGTCTTTCGTATCGTTGCACTTCGACGGTTTGGCCGTCGTTAGTGGTGTAGGATTTATCAGAGACGCGGTAGTGTTTGGCGCGCTGCCAATCGAGCCCGTTCAAGGAAGTGATCATTCCCATGTATCCAAAAGCGTGGTAGAGGGAATAGTAGCGCTTGCGACTGGCGTCATACCAAACCTCGGGGTCTTCCGAGTTGTAGTCCTTGATAACGGGTTTGGGCTGAATCACCCAGGGTCCGAGAGGGTGGTCGGCGAGGGCGACGGCTTGGCTCCGCAAGATGGTTCCCTCCGGCTGGTCAGGTTGGTCGCCGCGAATGATCATTAGGTAGCCTCCTTCCGGTCTTTTCGTTACGCTTGTGTTGTTGACGATGTTTGCGATTGGCAATGCTGGAACGACGGCCGGTTCGTCGAATCGCTGCCAAGGGCCTTCGATTTTGTCGGCGACTGCGACGCCAATCCGTTGGTTTAAACGCATCATGTCCCTGAGGTTTCCCTCATTCCATTTCGTGCGACGCACCTCTTCGAGTTGCTTTGGAGTCAGGTTCATCTCGCCCGAGTTCGTCGACATATAGTAGATGTAATATTTGCCGTCGAATTTGTAGACCTTGGGGCAATGTGCGGTGTAGGCGTCCCAGTGTCCTGGTCCTCTTCCCGACAAGACGACTTCCACATGTTTGTAGGGGCCGGCGGGATGATCGGAAACCGCACGTGAGACGATACCGTCCGTCAGCCAGGAATAGAATCCGTGCTTCCGAGGCATCTGGGAATAGATGAGGTGATACTTGCCATCGTCTCCCTTCACGATTCCTGAACCCCAATTAAAAAACTCTTCGTTGTAGAAGATGTTGTCTTCGCTCACTCCTTGCAGCACCGCAGAGAGATTGAAAGTGTCTGAGTCTTGCCCCCTCGTGAAAGGGGTGAGCAAGAAGGCAGTGAGGAAGCAAAGTGATTTGAGAGTCATGGGCTGGCCTTAAATTGAAATCCGAATAGGGGGAGCCCGTCACGTCAGAAATTGAGAAGATGGGGACCAAGTGCGGAGCTTTCACCCAACCCGATGCTGACTTTAGTATGTCCCAGTAGGCTTCAGGAACCTCGAGGGCATTGCAATGCAGGTCTGCCCTTCGGCCGCTCTGCTATCACTCTCAGGGTCGAGTCGAGTCAGTCTCGACCTCACCTTAATCTTGGGCTATGATACTTCTCTAGCCAATCTCATGGATATTACCAACCAAACCAAAAAGCCTCTGAGTGTTCCTCTTCCTGGTGGGAAGAAGCTGTTCTTGGGGCCAGGGAAGTCTGGTCAGATCAATTGGAAAGCCGCCGAGCGTCCGGCAGTGAAGAAGTTGATTGAATCTGGTGAGGTGAAAGTTTCGCAGGAAGGTAAAAAAGGCTCGGCTCTCAAGGGGGTGGGTCGCATCGACACCAACGCACCGAGTTACACGGGGTCTTGTTATTCGGACCACTAGCTTCAGGCTCTAATTTGGAAGCTCCTCAGAGCTCCACAAATCGAGGGCTTTGAGATAGGCGACGGCTTGTTGCTCGGCAGTGACGTCGATGACAATGGTCTGCAAACCTTGAGCATTGTTCTCGTCCCAAAAGACACGATCTCTCTCCAATCCGAGAAGATCCCAGAGATAAGCGAGGTAGTCGTTTCGGCGTTCATTTGTATTGAGGCCTTTCTTGGCCTCGGCCATGACATTTAGGTCGTCGAGCGGATCCAAGGTCAACATATGGCCATCCTCAACTCGATAGAGAAATCCGGTGTTGGTCCAGCGATACCCCTTGTCTGCCCACAATTCACGGTTGGCTGCAGCGATGGCTATTCTCTGTTCTTCTTTGTCCATACTCTCGCTCTCAAGTTAAAGGGGAAGAAAATAGGCGAAGGGTAATCCACCATTCTCAATAGAGAGGAGATAACCTTTTGGCACGGAGATGTCTTGGAAAAAATAGCATCAGGAGCCTTTTTAAAAATGAGATTCTTTTTAGGTTCTAGGAGTCTGGTCAGATCAATTTGAAAGCCGCCGAGGTGAAGGTTTCGCAGGAAGGCAAAGATGACAGGAGCGCGGTCTTTACAAGCCGCGACCTAGTCGTATCGGCAGTTCGGGGTAGGCCTGCTGACTTCTTTGTTCATTAATCTTGCCATGATTATGTCGTCTTCAAAGTGACGAGATCACCCCCAGTGGCTTAAAAAGCCACTCTCCTATAGTCAGTCAAGAAAGCGGCATTGGAAGACGATGAAGTGGTCAGCCTCTACTCGGTAGACGAGTCTAAGTTCGCCGGTCATGCGGGGGGAACACCAGCCAGTGAGATTGGCTTTGAGAGGTTCGGGTTTGCCAATGCCTTCGAAGGGCGCGCGCATTGCTTCCTTGATGAGCTGATTGAGTCTTTTGAGGACCTTCTTATCAGTTTTTTGCCATTAGAGGTAGTCCTCCCAAGGGCCTTCGAGCCAGACGAGTTCCATTACTCTTCAATCAAGGCGTGTTTGGCGAAGCGGCCTTCGGCGTAGTCTAGCAGTCCCTGATTGATGCGGGCCTGGTTGGCTGGGGACGAGAGAAGAGGGAGGGTTTCGACCATGCTTTCCATACTCGTCCATTGGGAGGTGAGCCACCAGAGGCTTGCCGCTGCGTGTGATCACGATGGGTTCACGGTTACTATCGGCAACTTCATGATGGCAGCTAAGTTGTTGCTCGTTAAAGGTAGGCCTGCGCACTCCCGAATTCACTGAACTGTCGTCGATTGATTTATCTGCCCAGTAACGGGATCAACCCCAGCGGCTTAGAAAGCCACTCTCCTATGCCTGCGGCCTCAGCTATGATAAACTCTCGGTTCTCGAACGAAATGTGGCTTAATGCAGTGCCAATCAGGACTGACCCGGTTGGCGAATGGCTGCCGCTGCTGTGTTTAGGCTGGTTCTCGTTCAGGGGTTTGATAGTTTTCTCCCTAGAGTGAGAGTAACGTTTTTCACTAGTCTTTGGCTTGGGATGTTGTTGATTTCCTTTTGGTTCGGCTTCAAGACCGACCAAAAGACTTCGGCGCTTTCTTCGAGCTCGAGCAAAACCTCGCTCAAGAGTGCTCGCTTGGCCTCTTCGAGGTTGTCGTCGGGCACCAAATCCGACACTGAGCTTCTCAGCTCAACTCGCGATAGTCGGCTGGAAGATTTCCCTCGTTACTTCGCCGAGGAAAACGATCCTTTGGAGCGTCTCTCTTTACTCCTGCTCCATCTGGACCGTTGTAGTCCGACAGACTTTCGCGATTTGGCTACTGGCTTTCTTTTCCAAACCGTTCACGAGCGCACCTTGTTTTTCGATGCCTGGATGCGCTCGCAAGGAGTGGCCGAAGTATTGGCTCGGTCTTTCGAAATGGGAGACGAAAGTTTTCAGTTCGCGCTCAACACTGCGCTGCAATCCTCAGAACTAGCCCCGCATGCGCTCGCATGGCAATCCTTCCAACAGCCAGTTCCAGAGCAGGAATTAGTCGAGGTCGATGTGACGCTAGAAATTTCCGATGAGGGGTTGGTGAAGAGCGATGAGAATAGCTCGACTGTCGATCTTGCCACTCAGGCTCTCGTCGACTTTCCGAAGGGGCTTTCAGTTCACTCAACCGCTCGGCGCATTTCGGAGATGGCTTCTCGGGCTAGCACCAAAGCACGTTCTTGGATTCGTTATTCCGCCGACAGAAGAGCGGTCTTACAATCGGCCATCGACGTGGGCTGGAATTCCGCCGATCTCTCTTCAGTCGCTTTTAATGATTACCTCCAAACTCTTGATCCCGAGGTAGCCTCTTTGGTGGCGGCTGGATACTTGCAGCAACTTGCCGCCGCTTCCCCAGAGACCCTCCCCGATGTTGTGGCAGATCTGGGCTCGTGGACAAACATCGACTTGGGTCTCTACCTCGTCATCGAAGGCATTTTGAGTAACCCTGAGATTGGAGTGGAAACCCCGGCTACCCTCGTGAGCTATATCGGCGATTTGAATCTGCAAGGTTATGCCAATGAGTTAGTGGCCAACTTCACTGCAATAGATTCTGAAGTGGTGAGCTTGGAGCTTTCTCCTCAGATCTCAACGAACGATTTCACAGGCACGGCAGCCTCTCCGCCTTTGTCTTCGGAGGGAAGTGTCGCACAAATCGAAGCCTTTTCCGCCTATCAAAACGAGAGATACATAGAATACGGTTCAACCGCCGGAAGTGCCGTACAATACGGTGCACTCGACCTGAGAGCCTCCGCAACTCACCGGAGAACCTCCGCAACTCACCGGAGATCGCAAGATTGGATAGAGGCAAATTACCCTGGGATTTTGGGAGATTGACTACTAGGTCAGGAGTCGAAGCCATAGAGAAGAGGTGAAGACCATGGTTGGCGCCGGTGTCGAAGGAGAAGGGGGCTGAATGAAGAATGTTTAGATCGTGGGCTGACTCCAGCTTCTCTACTGAGAAATGTTCCGTTGCGAGGGTTGGCCCGAATTTTTGAGTGTTTTTTATTTGCTGGTAGTTGTCAAAGTGCTTTGAAAAGGGCGAGGTCTTTGGAGAGGTGGCACTGGGAGCGCTGGTCTGTGACCGGCCCCACCGTTACGTCTATACCGAACCGACAGCGGCTGGATGGTAGTAGAACTTTCCAGCAGGATTGGTCACCGCACGTTCTGATCGGGCAGTGGGGCCGGTCGCAGACCAGCGCTCCCAGTGGGAACTACGTTTTTGCTGAGGCGCTGGAGTAGGGCCAGTCTCGGGGCGTGGGGCAGAGCTTGGCTTTGACGGGGTTGTTGCGAATGTAGGCAACAGCGTTGTGATAGTGAGCGAGATCGCGGATGTAGCGATCGTGGTATTCGCGTTCCCAGACGGGTCCGGAGGACTTGCGGGCGAGATTGATTTGGCGAGCGGTGAAGGTCTTCCAACTCTTGACGATACGAGGAAGAGGTTCGGTATCGGTCTTAACGAGAGCGTGGACATGGTTGGGCATGATGACCCAGTCGAGGAGGCGGTAGCGTTCACCGTCGAAGTGGAGAAGAGCGTCTTGCACGATCTCTGCATTGGACGGGTTCGAGAGGAGACAAGCGCCGTGGCCAGCGTCTTCGTAGTGGGCGATTTTGCGAGAGAGTTGAATGTGCGCTTGGGCTTCGTCGAGGTCGCGAAGCTGGGTTCGCCAACCAGCGAGAACTGATTGCGGAAGTGAGTCGGCTAGGCGAAAGGTCAAAGCCTGAATGGTAGCGGTGCCATCAAAGTGAGGCAGATACCCACGGGAGTGCCATCCTTTCTTGGAGCGCTGGTCTGTGACCGGCCCCACCAGTATGTCCATCCAGAACCGAACTCGACAAGACTGCAATTGCTCTTTTACGAGCTTTCGTCTCCAGCCGTTGTATCTCACAGAGGAGACACTTTTAATCTGTTTGAGAATTGAAGGGGAGCCATCGACGCAGGTTTTTATCGGGCAGTGGGGCCGGTCACAGACCAGCGCTCCCAGTGACGGTTCTAGAGGCTGGCTGCTAGCGTTGCGCTCGGCCGCATGGCGGTGGCGGTCTTGGCGTCGTCGGCGTGGTAGTAGCCGCCGATGTCGGTGGGGTTGCCTTGGACGCTGAGGAGCTCGTTGACGATGGTGTCTTCGTTTTCGCTGAGGGCTTGGGCGATGGGGGCGAACTCGGTGGCGAGGTCGGCGTCGTCGCTTTGGGTGGCGAGGGCTTCTGCCCAGTAGCGGGCGACCCAGTAGTGGCTACCGCGGTTGTCGTTGCCGGGCACGCTGCGGGTCGGGGATTTGTCGTTGAGGAGGTAGCCGGTGGTGGCGTCGTCGAGGGTCTTGCCAAGGATTTTGGCCTTGGGGTTGTTCGTGGTTTCGCCGAGGTGGTCGAGGCTGACGGCGAGGGCGAGGAATTCACCGAGGCTGTCCCAGCGGAGGTAATTCTCGGCGAGGAATTGTTGCACGTGCTTGGGAGCACTGCCGCCGGCTCCGGTTTCGAAGAGGCCGCCGCCGTTCATGAGGGGAACGATGGAGAGCATCTTGGCCGAGGTGCCGAGCTCGAGGATGGGGAAGAGGTCGGTGAGGTAGTCGCGCAGGACGTTGCCGGTGACGCTGATGGTGTCTTCGCCGGCCTTGAGGCGCTTGAGGGTGAAGTGGGTGGCCTCGATGGGAGAGAGAATGTGAATCTCGAGTCCAGCGGTGTCGTGGTCGGCGAGGTAGGTGTTGACCTTCTTGATGAGCTCGGCGTCGTGAGCACGGTTTTCGTCGAGCCAGAAGACAGCGGGGCTGCCGGTGGCGCGGGCGCGGGTGACGGCGAGCTTAACCCAGTCTTGGATAGGGGCGTCTTTGGCTTGGCAAGCACGCCAGATGTCGCCTTTTTCGACATCATGGGAAAGGAGGGCTTTGTCGCCAGCGATGACGACGATGGTGCCGTCGGCGGGGGCTTCGAAAGTCTTGTCGTGGGAGCCGTATTCCTCCGCTTTTTGGGCCATGAGGCCGACGTTGGGGACGGTGCCCATGGTGGTGGGGTCGAAGGCGCCGTTGTCGCGGCAGAAGTCGATGGTGGCCTGATAGACGCCGGCGTAGGAGGAGTCGGGGATGACGGCGAGGCAGTCTTGGCGCTGGCCGTCTTTGTCCCACATCTTGCCGGAGTCGCGAATCATGGCAGGCATGGAGGCGTCGATAATGATGTCGGAGGGGACGTGAAGGTTGGTGATGCCTTTGTCGGAATCGACCATGGCAAGGTCGGGGCCGTCGGCGATGATTTTTTCGAGGTCGGCTTCGAGTTGGGTGGTGGCTCCGCCATTGAGTTTTGCAGTGAGGTCGCCGAGGCCGTTTTTGAAGTCAACGCTGAGTTGGTCGATGAGGTCGCCGTGCTTGGCGAGGAGGTCGCGGAAGAAAACGCGCACCGCGTGGCCGAAGATGATGGGGTCGGAGACTTTCATCATGGTGGCCTTCATGTGAAGGGAGAAGAGGATGTTCTGCTCCTTGGCTGCGACGACTTGTTCAGCGAGGAAGGAGAGGAGGGCCTTCTTGGACATGAAGGTGCCGTCGAAGATTTCGCCCGCGAGAAGAGGAACGGATTGCTTGAGGACGGTGATGGTTCCGTCGGCAGCGACGTGCTCGATGCGGGCGTCGGTGTCGGCGTCGAGAGTAACGGACTTTTCGTTATGCGCGAAGTCGTCTGCGCTCATGGTGGCGACGTTGGTTTTGGAGTCGGAAGCCCACTTGCCCATACGGTGCGGGTTGGCCTTGGCGAACTCTTTGACGGCCTTGGGTGCACGGCGGTCGGAGTTGCCTTCGCGGAGGACGGGGTTGACGGCGGATCCCATCACTTTCGCGTAGCGGGACTTGGTGTCCTTTTCGGCGTCGGTGGAGGGCTCGTCGGGAAAGTCGGGGAGGTTGTAGCCTTGGGACTGGAGCTCGGCGATGCAGGCTTTGAGCTGAGGCTGGGAAGCGGAGATGTTGGGAAGCTTGATAATATTCGCTTCGGGGGTCTTGGCGAGGGCGCCGAGGTTGGCGAGTTCATCGGGGACTTGCTGGTCTTCGGTGAGGTATTCGGGGAAGACGGCGAGGATGCGGCCGGCGAGGGAGATGTCACGGAGTTCTACGTTAATGCCGGAGGACTTGGTGAAGCGCTCAATGATGGGGAGGAAAGAGTAGGTGGCGAGGGCGGGGGCTTCGTCGGTCTTGGTGTAGATGATGGTGGACATGATATTCTGGGGGAGGGTCTAAGGGATGAGGGCGGTTGGGGCAATGCGGAAGTCTGTTAAGTAAAGGGAATTTTAGGATTGTTCGTTCAACGCGGAGGCGCGGAGGACGCTGAGTTTCACAGAGATTTTTGGAACCACCGCGGGAGCGGGGCACAGCAGGAGATAAGGAGGAAGAAAGGAGTCGGTTCGGTAGGATTTTTTAAACAGAAGGCAACGAAGGAAGCAAAGGACGAGGTTGGGCTATCGGGGTTGGATGATTTTTGGCCGCGAAGATGCACAAAAGACGCAAAAATCGGTTCTGTGTATTTTTTGAGCAGAGTAAAGCGAAGGACGGTTCGGCAGTGATTGAAGAGAGATAGAAGTTCTATTTGGCACTGCTTTTTCAAGTTTAGCCTAGAAAAATCAACGCTGTCCTTCGTTTCCTTCGTTGCCTTCTGCTTAAAACTGCAGAACCCCGTCCTTTGCGAAGTTTGCGGCCTTCTATTTGAAATCACAGAACCCCGGCTCCTTTTTCTCCTTATCTCCTGCTGTGCCCCGCTCCCGCGGTGGTTCGAGATTTCTGCGCTTCTGCGGTGGAGAAACGAAGCGGAGAGTTATTTTTTGAGCTTTGCTTTGATGGCGGGGACGATTTCGTCGAGCTCGTTGACGATGGTGTAGTCGTCGGCATTGCAGTATTTGCCAAGGAGTTCGACGAGTGGTTCCCAGAAGCGGTCGCCGCTGCTGTCGAGGCGGTTGAAGATGATGACGGGCTTGCCTTTCATGAGGTCATGGTCTTGCTGGTGAAAGATCATGAGGGCAAGGAGTTCTTGCACGGTGCCGGCGCCGCCAGGAAAGATGACGAAGGCATCGGAGTTTTCGATCATGACCTCCATGCGAGTGTAGATGTCGTCGCGGAGCCAGAAAGCGTCGAGGCCGTCAGGGAGGCCTTCGAGTTCGATGATGTGAGGGACGTTGGAGCCTGCGGTCCAGCCTTCGCCTGCGACGGAGCCGCGGACGACGGCGCCCATGATTCCGCTCTTGCCTGCCCCGGAGACACAGCCGAGTTTGTTGTCGGCGAGGTCGCGTCCGAGGGTTTCGCCGTCGGCAATGTAATCCTCCTTCTCGATAGTAGCCGAGCAGAAGACGCAGACGTTACCGAGGTAGTCGCCGGGGACCGGGGTGTTGGCCGCGGTAGGCATGGCCTGTTTTTCCTCAAGCGGAGCGCGGTCGATGGGGGGGAGGCCTTTGTCACGGAACTCGCTAAGGGCTTCAGTGACGCCTTCCGCAGTTTCGGCGACGAGGAGGTAGTCGCGGTGGTCTTGTTTGACGGTGCCGAGCTTGTTGAGGTGGTCGAGGAGTTGAAAAATGATGTCCCAAGAGTTGTCGTCGTTGACGATGATGGTGGGCTTGGCAGCGAGGTTTTTGTCGAGAGTTTGGTAGCCGACGAAGATGGAGATGGCCTTGAAGAAGTCTTCGAGGCTGGCTCCTGGAGTGAAAACGAAGGCCTCGGACTCGATGATTTTTTCCTCAATATTGCCGAGGGTGATTTTCTGGTCGCCGTTGGAGTTGTAGATGTCCCAGCCGGCATTGAAGAGGTGGAAGAGGAGCTTGGCACGAGTGGAACGATTGGGATCTTCGGAGCCGATGACGGTTCCGGAAAGGCGAACGGTGGGCATAAGGGTGTGGTTTGTGGAAAGTTATTGGTGATTTGGCCAGAGAGGTGCTGGGCAGGAGGGACAGTGTAGCGTAGTTTTAGACATTATGGATCCGTTTTTAAAGGCAGCAATTGAAGAAGCGCAGATGGGACTAAATGCAGGAGGCATACCAATTGGGAGTGTGTTGGTGCACGAGGGAAAGATTCTGGGGCGGGGGCACAATCAGCGGGTGCAGGGGGGGAGTGCGATTTTGCACGGGGAGATGGATGCGCTGGAGAAGGCGGGGAGGCTTTCGGCGAAGGTTTATCGGGAGTGTGTGCTGTATACGACGCTTTCGCCGTGCAGCATGTGCAGTGGGGCGATTCTGTTGTATGGAATCCCGAAGGTGATTGTGGGGGAGAATGAGACCTTTATGGGGGAAGAGGAGTTGCTGAGGTCGCGTGGGGTGGAGGTTGAGGTGGTGAAGAGTGAGGAGTGTGTGAAGATGATGAAGGAGTTTATTGAGGCGAAGCCGGAGCTGTGGAATGAGGATATTGGGGAGTGAGGGATGATTTTAATCGCAGAGACTTGGAGGGCGGTGGGGAACGCGGAGATTTTTTTAAAGGGAGGTCAGGAGGAAAAAGGAGTCGGTTCGGTGCCTTCTGTTAGAGGAACCACGACGGACGAGCTCCTTTTTCCTCCTTATCTCCTGCCGTGCCCCGCAGAGCGGTGGTTAGAAAACTAGAACCTCGTCCTTTGCGGCCTTCTGTTTAAAAAGAACCCTGCCGTGAATGGGGTGGTCTAGTGCTGCGTTCGTTCTTACCGGTGGGGCGAGCTCAAGATTCGCGGTCCGGTAGAAGGGACGGGGTCGGTGGGGCCGGTCAAAGACCAGCGCTCCCAGGGACGGACCTGTTATTCTTCTTGGCCGTGGCAGGATTTGAACTTTTTGCCGGATCCGCAGGGGCAGTCGTCGTTACGACCGACTTTGACGGTGGGGCGGCGTTTGGGTAGGTTCAGTTTGAGCTCGGGCTTATTGGGCTTAATGTCGCCGACGTTAGTGGTGACGGACATGTTGCTTTGGGCGACTTGACCGGGTGAGGGTGCGTCGCCACCGAGTTGCATGGGCAGGTTCTGGAGGAAGTTCTCGTAGGCTTCGAGGTTGGTAGTGGAGCGGAAGAGGTTGCCGAGGGCTTCCTCTTCGATATTACCCATCAGTTCTTCAAAGAGCTTGTAGGCTTCGTTCTTATACTCGACGAGGGGATCCTTTTGGCCTTGAGCGCGGAGGCTGATGCCGTCGCGGAGGGAGTCCATGTTGTAAAGGTGTTGTTGCCACTGACGGTCGATGGCGACGAGGATGATTTGGCGCTCGAGGTCGTCGAGCATCTGAGGGTGCTCGTGGCTAACTTTAAGTTCGTAGGCTTGTTTGACTTTTTCGAGGATGAAAGTGGCGACTTCGTCGGCTTCTTTCTCTTCGAATTTGACTTCGTCGCGGTCGAGACGGAGAGGGAAGGTGGTATTAGCCCAGCCGATGAGCTCAACAATGTCCGAGGAGCCTTCGTCGCGTTGGTTGATGTAGAAGTCAACTTTCTCAGGAATCACTTTTTCGATCAGTTCATAGAGAAGTTCGCGGGGGTCTTCGCTGCTGAGAACTTCGTTGCGGTAGCCGTAGACGACTTCGCGCTGATTGTTCATGACGTCGTCGAAATCGAGGACGTATTTACGCTGGCGGTAGCGGTGTTGCTCGACGCGCTTTTGGGCGGTTTCGACGGAGCGGTTGAGCCACTTGTGCTCGAGGGCTTCGCCTTCTTCCATTCCGAAGCGTTCCATCATGCTGGTCATGCGGTCGGCAGCGGCAAAATTGCGCATGAGGTCATCCTCGAAGGAGATGTAGAACTGGGACATGCCGGGGTCGCCCTGACGGGAACAGCGTCCGCGCAGCTGACGGTCGATACGGCGTGATTCGTGGCGCTCGGTGCCGAGGACGAACAGTCCGCCGGCTTCGGGGACGCCTTCGCCGAGCTTAATATCTGTTCCGCGACCGGCCATGTTGGTGGCGACGGTGACGGAGCCACTTTGGCCCGCGGCTTGGACGATTTCCGCCTCCTGGCGGTGGAATTTGGCGTTGAGAACTTTGTGGGTAATCTTGGCCTTTTTAAGGAGGCGGGAGAGGTTCTCAGAGGATTCGACGGAAGCAGTTCCGCAGAGGACGGGTTGGCCTTTGTCGTGTGCTTCCTGAATCTTGGCGATGACGGCGTTCTCTTTTTCGCGACGAGTTTTAAAGACTTGGTCGTTGAGGTCCTCGCGCTGGTTAGGGCGGTTGGTGGGGATGGGGAGAACGTCGAGGTTGTAGATGTCCTTGAACTCGGCGGCTTCGGTCTCAGCGGTTCCGGTCATACCGGCAAGCTTGAGATAGAGACGGAAGTAGTTCTGGATCGTGATGGTGGCGTAGGTCTGGGTCTCGGCTTCGATCTCGCAGTTTTCTTTGGCTTCAACGGCTTGATGGAGTCCGTCGGACCAGCGGCGGCCAGGCATCTCGCGACCGGTGTTTTCGTCGACGATGACGACTTGGTTGTTTTGAACGACGTATTCGACGTCTTTCTCGTAGATGCAGTAAGCTTTGAGCAGCTGGGAGATGACGTGCATCTTTTCGCCTTGAGCATCGAGCTTGGCGGTGACGTCTTCCTTCATCTGAGCTCGGGTCTGGTCATCGATGTCGAGCTGAGCATCGATGTCGGCGTAGGCTCCGGCGAGGTCGGGGAGGACGAAGGATTCGGGGTCCCCGGGGGAAAGGAATTCGCGGGCCATCTCCATGAGGTCGGCGTCGTGCGCTTTCTCGTCGATGGTGTAATAGAGTTCTTCTTTCGCGGCGTAGAGGTCCTTCTTTTGGGTGTCCTGATACATCGCGAGCTCGGCTTTCTCCACAATACGGCGAGTGTCTGGGTCTTCCATGAAGCCCATCAACTGTTGGTTACGTGGTTGGGCGAGCTTGAGCTTGAAGAGGGTGCGGCCTGCTTCTTCGGGTTCGCCGTCGTCCATTTGTTTTTTGGCTTCGGCAGCAAGCTCGGCGCAGAGTCCGTTCTGCTTTTTAACGAGCTGTTCGATCATGCCCTTGAATTCGACATACTTCTCGGTGGAAGTGGCGACGGTGGATGGACCGGAGATGATGAGTGGAGTTCGAGCTTCGTCGATGAGGATGGAGTCGACTTCGTCAATAATGGCGAAGTAGTGTCCACGCTGGACCTGTTGGCTGGTGGAGGAGGCCATGCCGTTGTCGCGCAGGTAGTCGAAACCAAATTCGGCATTGGTGCCGTAGGTAATGTCGCAACCATAGTGGTCGCGGCGCTCTTGGGGGGGCTGGGCATTCTGGATGCAGCCGACGGTAAGGCCAAGGTAGCGGTAGAGGGAGCCCATCCACTCGGAGTCGCGTCGAGCGAGGTAGTCGTTGACGGTGATCACGTGCACGCCCATACCGGTGAGGGCGTTGAGGTAGACCGGAAGGGTGGCGACGAGGGTTTTGCCTTCACCTGTTTGCATCTCGGCGATGATACCGCGATGAAGGCCAGTTCCGCCGACGAGCTGAACGTCGAAGTGGACCATTTCCCAGAGGAGGTCTTGGTCGGCGACGTTGATGGTCTGGCCGCACATACGACGGGCTCCGTTTTTGACGACAGCGAAGGCTTCGGGGAGGATTTCCTCGAGATATTTTTCGCGGAGCTTGGGAAATTGGTCTTCGATGCCGCGGAAGGCTTCTTTGGCTTCCTCGATGGAGGCGGGAGAAGCGGTAACCTGAGGAAGGCTGGGAAAATCGGGGCGCAAGGCTTCGA
The DNA here is from genome assembly GCA_051251855.1 of Roseibacillus sp. Lineage (GTDB taxonomy): Bacteria > Verrucomicrobiota > Verrucomicrobiia > Verrucomicrobiales > Akkermansiaceae > Roseibacillus. The sequence goes on along the minus strand of JBPOGI010000001.1, from coordinate 1,776,441 downwards.
TTCGGGCCGAAACCATGGCGGTCAGTTCAGCCAAGGGCTCGGGCTCGAGTTGCTCGATGGTGCGCTTGGTTGGGGTGTGAAGAGGGAGAAAACGGTGCAGTTTTGCCTGCCAGACACGGGTTTTCTCAACGAGAATAGATTCGGGTTCTTTTTGAAGGCCTTCTTCGATTTCGTTGATTTTGGCCGCGACTGGGCGGAGTCGTTTGACTTCGCGTTGGTTCTTAGTCCCGACGATTTTTTGGAGAGTCCACTTAAGCATGAAATTGTTGCGCTGAGCTTGAAAGGCGGACTCTTACACGCGCGTGGGCTGGGACGCAAGGCAGGCGTGTGCCTTATCAAGGCGATTATACCATTCTCACAGTTAAATTGATGCAATGGTTTTATTTTGGGTTTTAAGAAAAGCGCTGCGCGAGCACTCAGAAAGCCGGGTCAAGTTTCCCAATACCGGCGTTACGTCTCGGTCAGAGTGCCCGCACTCCTCCCTCGGCGCGCCTTGGTCTTGGAAAACCTGACTCCGACCATTACACCAATTGAACCGCTCAAATGGTATTATTTGATCAGGCGGATGGTGAGGGGGATACGGTGCCAGGAGCCTTTGTAGGCTTGGATGCAGGCCATGATGTCAAAGACGTAAATCATGATGATCCAAGGGATGTAGAGGATAAATCCGATGCCGAAAGTGATGAACACGATGAAAAGCATGGGAATAGAGACGATAAGGGTGGTGATCATGAAGTTAACGCACTCTTTGCCGTGGTGGTCGATGTAATGAGATGTCTCTCGTTTAACGAGCCAGAGGATGAGCGGGCCGACGAAGCCAGTCAGAAGTCCAAGGAGGTGGACGAGCATGGCCATGGTGCGCTCGTCGTCGTTGGGAGCGTAGGGGGCGTGTGGGTTGTCGGGGTGGGTAATGACTTGATGTGGAAGCCCGGGCGGTGGTTGCTGGTGTTGTTGGAGTGGCGGAGGACCGTTTTCGGAATTCATGGGCGAAGTTTAGGAAGAATGGCCTCTATTGCGAGTCCTCTTTGTGGGTGGATTCTTTCATCTTCACTGCTTCGCGGAGGGCATCCCAGAGTCCTGAATAAGGGCGCTTCTGACCGGCGTAGTTTTCGAGAACGTAAAAGGGGAAGTAGTAGAAACGGCAGAAGGCCCAAATGGCGATGGCGAGAAGAATTGCGGTCGAGAGGGTGGGGCTGGTGATGAGGAGTAGAGTGCTGGCGACGAGCCCAAGAGCGGCGAAAAGGAGGCCTTTGACTTTGAGGAGGCGCGCGCTGGTGATGTCGTCAGAAAGTTTCATTTAGTTGCCTTCCAAAGCTTGGATGCGGAGGCGGAAGAATTGGCGAACCTCGTTGAGGTCGATGTCTATTTCGGTGTCTTCGAATGGCTCGTCCAGAGAGGAGGTCGTTTCGGATGCGGAAAAAGTGGTGAAGTCAGTGAGCGTCTCGCCCCTTTGATACTCGAGAATGAGGTCGTTGGAGAGGGTGGAGCGCTGGTGTTGGAGGGTGCCATCCTCAAGGACGAGTTCGAGTTGAGGTGGCTGTGGAGTGAAGGGGTCGGTGCCATGGTAGTATTCCTCGATGTTAGAAAGACCATCGTTGTCGAAATCGTCGTCTTGCGCGGTGTTGCTTGCTTCGTCATCGAGACCGGTCTCGGCAAGCCACAAGTCGTAGGTGAGGTAGGGGATGTCGATGTTCTGGGTGTTCCAGCCGATGTCTTTCATGAGAAGGACAGAAAGATCGAGGTCTGGGGTGAGGTTGTTGTTGATGGAGGGCTCCATGAGGAGATTGGGGAAGGAGTCGTTGGTCCAATGGGAGATGGATGACCCTGTCTCGAAGGTGGCGGGGGCGTGCAGACGAAGGCGGGTGATGGTGGGGGGTGGGTTCTCGGTTTGGACAACGACTCTGTTATTGAAGATGGTGAGAACGACGTCGTCGGTGAGAAGGGCCCGCAACTCGTTGCCGCTATTTTCTGAAATGAAAACCATGGGGATGGTGGGAACGTTCTCGCCGGTGCCGCCACTGGGGGTGAGGAGAGCATCGCCATCGACGTTGTTGTAGACCACGGCGGCAATGGCTCCGGCGTTTTCGGCACGAACGACTTTGAGGTCGAAGTTCACTAGGCCGCGAGCGATGAGCGCGATATTGCCGGAGACTTCCGCTCCGTTTTGAATTTCTTCGACCAAGTCGGCAGTGGAGCCGACTCCGTTACTGAGTTCCTCTCCGACGCCATCGTCGACGAGAACTAGGCTCCCGGAGGTCCCGGTGGCAGGGATACTGCCTCCGAAGGCTGCTTGGATGGCAGCGAAAGTGTTGTCGTCCGAGATATTACTCCCTTGGGATACAAACGATTCGATTCCGTTGATGGCTCCGGTGACGTTGGGGCCGTTCCAAGTGAGGTTGGGGTCAGAGGTTGACGAGGTGACTCTCTGGGCAGCGGTCATTTGTGTCCATGGCAGTTCTAAGCTGGCATCATAGATGAGGGAGGCGAAGGCATTAGGGCTTCCGCCAAAGTAGCCTCCAGTGGTGCTACTCACGTTGGAAGCAAATCCGAGACCGTGGCCGAGTTCGTGGCTGATGACGTCGAGAAAATCGACCGTTCCTGAGGGACCGTTGCCGTCGAAACCATAATACCAAGTGAAGCTGCCGGTCTGGGTATCGTTGAGTTCGGCGTTGGCGTTGACGGAGACTTCGATATCGGATTGCGTGGAGAGGTCGATGCCCGCGAGGCTATTGGCGAGAGCAATTGGGTAGAGGGTGTTGGGCAGCGGGGCGTTGGTGAAATTCTGGGCGACGGTGGTGTTCAAGGCACCTGCGAGGGTGATGGAGCCGCCTGAGGAACCACCGAAATCTTCGTAGTCGACTTCCACTCGAATCGGGACGTTGCTGAGGAGGAGTTCGGACCAGCGGTCACCTGCTTTGGTGAGCACGTTTTGCCGAATTTCTCCTAAGGTGGTGCCCGGGTTATCACCTAGGAGGCTGCTTTCAACCTCAGAGCGAGGGGTGGTGTCGTTAAAGCCTTCGCCGGCAGCATCGGTGGAGATGAATACGAAAGTGGCGCTCTGGCTTTGGGCCCAAAGGGTGCTAGTGGCGAGTGCCAAGGAGACTAGGAGGGAAAGAAAATTCATTTCGTGGAAGAGGGGACGGCAGCTGCGGTTACAGGAAGGGAGGCTTGGTTGATGAGACCCTCAAAGCTACTATGGCATTGGGTCTCTATTGTGCCATCGGGAGCGATAGAGGCTGCTGAAAAGTGGCCTTGGGTGCCATTGAGGTGGATGAGCTCGGTGCCGTCGGCGAGCAACTCTCTCGTAAGGAGGCTTTCGTCGCGGAGGAGACGTCTTTGCAGGAGCTCTTGCTGAAGAGGACGGTGCGCGGGCGCGACGCTGTCCTGCGAGGGATTGAGGGAGGGGGAGGTTGGCTTCGATTTTTGCGGATTGGAAAACTGGGTGAGGCCTTTGATAACGTATTCTTTGGGGCGGGTGTTGGTCGTTTTTTGCTCAGATGGGGGGGCTGAGGCAGTCAAAGGGGAGTCTTGTGGGAGGGGGCTGTCTTGGTTCTTTGGAGAAAGCAAAGTGACGACGAAAACGAGGACCAGCAGAAGAGCAAGGCAGGCGAGGGGGAGAGGAGTGGGCTTTCTCATGGCACTCGGTTGAGTAGGAACGAACTGAAGTAAGATCCCATTGATTATAGGGGAACGCAAGGATGAGTATAGCTTCCGCTTGTTAAACTCTTGTTAAGCGGTGTTGAAGGCTCCTTTCAGCTGGTATTGGCCTCGACTTATTGTGGGGGGGGCGTTATTTGCAAGGCATGTCGCTTGACCCGATGCTGGAAGTGTTGAGGCGCGAGGGACGTCAGTCTCTGGCGTCGCTTGCGGAGAGGTTTTCTATGCCCGAAGACGAGGTGAGAGCTAAAGTTGCGGCCTGGGAAGCGGACGGTCTGATTCTTGGGTATCAAGCGGTGATTGATACTGCGAAAGCGAAGGAGGCGGGAGTTTCGGCCTTTATTGAGGTGAGATTGACACCTGAAGGTGGCGGTGGCTTCGACCGCTTGGCGTCGCGGATTGCGAAGTTCGACCAAGTGGAAAGCTGTTATCTGGCCAGCGGGGGCTATGACCTGATGGTGATGGTCAGTGGGGAGGATTTGATGTCGGTGGCGCGCTTTGTGAGTGAGAAATTGAGCTCGTTAGAGGGGGTGTTGTCGACGGCGACTCATTTCCGACTAAAGACATACAAAGAGAGCGGATTTCTCTTTGGGGGCAATTCTGAGGGTGATCGTCTGTTGGTTTCGCCATGATTGACTACGAAGGTAAAATTTCAGACCAAGTGGGCAAGGTTCCGCGGTCAGGTATTCGTGACTTTTTCGAGCTCGTGATTGGGCGTGATGACGTCATTTCGCTGGGGGTGGGAGAGCCAGATTTTCCGACGCCTTGGAACATTCGGGCCGCGGCCATTGAGTCTTTGGAGAAAGGGCAAACGAGCTATACCTCCAATCTGGGGTTGTTGAGCTTGCGGAAGTCGATTTCGAAGTACTGCAAAGGCTTCTTCGATGTCGAGTATGATGCCGATAGTGAGATTTTAATCACGGTGGGAGTGAGTGAGGCGCTGGACCTAGCGTTGCGTGCACTGCTGAATCCGGGGGATGAGGTGATTTATCATGCACCCTGTTATGTTTCCTATTCGCCCAGTGTGGTGATGGCTCACGGCAAGGCGGTGGAGGTAACGACGAAGAAGGAGGATGGCTTTGCGCTCACTCCGGAAGCAGTGAAGGCGGCCGTGACGGATCGGACGCGGGTGATTATGCTAAACTTTCCCACCAATCCGACGGGTGCGGTTTGTTCTCGGGAGCAATTAGAGGGCATCGCTCAGATTGCGATTGAGCATGATCTGATTGTGCTGACGGATGAGATTTATTCGGAGCTGCGCTATGATGGGGAGAAGCATGTTTCGATTGCGAGTCTGCCGGGGATGCGTGAGCGGACGATTTTGTTGCACGGATTTTCGAAAGCGTTTTCGATGACGGGGTTCCGCTTGGGATACTCGTGTGCGCCTGCTCCCTTGACGGACGCGATGATGAAGATTCACCAGTATTCGATGCTCTGTGCCCCGATTACGAGTCAGGTGGCGGCGCTGGAAGCTCTTGATAATCCCGACTCCTTGGTTGCGGTGGAAAATATGCGGCAGGACTACAAGGTTAGGCGTGATTTCGTGGTGCGGCGGCTGAATGAGATGGGTTTAGAGTGCCACTCGCCGGGAGGCGCGTTCTATGTCTTTCCTGATATCACGAAGTTTGGGCTGACGAGTCAGGAGTTTGCTTTGAAATTGTTAGAAGAGGAAGATGTCGCGGCGGTGCCGGGGACGGCTTTTGGTGAGGGAGGGGAAGGGTTCCTGCGTTGTTGTTATGCTACTGCTTTCGACCAGTTGGAATTGGCGATGGATAAGATGGAGGCGTTTGTGGGGCGGTTGGGATAGCGTCTCTCTTTTATATCTTCACTTATGGACCTTCAGAAAATCAGAGCAGACAAGAATCTGGCGCATGTGGTGCCGTTGATGGCTTTTCTTATCTTTATGGGGGTGGTGGGTTTTGTAGTGGGGAGCTTTGATGGCTTCTTTCGAGACCATTCTGATTTGCCCTGGTGGCGTCGTGATGCGGACCAGTGGATTTACCCGATGCAGAGTGTTATCTGTTTGGGGTTGTTAGTTTTTTGGTGGAAGAAGTTCGATTTTAATTGGTCCTGGAAGACGAGTCTGATCGGGGCGGTGTTGGGAGCAATTGGAATTGGGTTTTGGTTGTTGCCGACGCAAACCTACGAGTGGATGGGCTTTGCCTCGGATGAGGATGTTCCGGGATGGCTGAAGCGCCTCGGGGTGCAGGAGCGTTTGGATGGTTTTGATGCCAGGATGTTTGGGGCGAACGCGTTGGCGTTTGATAGTGCGGCGGATTGGACTTCGTTGTCGCTCCGGTTCTTTCGAGCGGTGGTGATTGTTTCGTTGGTGGAGGAGATTTTTTGGCGCGGTTTTTTGATGCGTTGGTTGCTCGATCGCGATGGCAACTATTGGAAGGTGCCGTTCGGGAAACCGAGTTGGTTGACCTACGGGGTGGTGACTTTGGCGTTCATGATTGCGCATGCGCCCATTGATTATGCGGGAGCGATTGCCTTTGGAACGGTGATGTATCTCTGTGCGATTTGGACCAAGAGCTTAGGCGCTTGCGTGGTGATGCACGGGGTGGCGAATTTGCTGATGGGCTGGTATGCGGTGGCGACGGGGAAGCTGGGGCTTTGGTGAGGCTTCTTGGGGGGGGGAGTTGATTCGCTTTTCGACGCAGAGCCGCAGAGGACGCGGAGGGGGACGCAGAGATTTTTTGCCGAAATAGGACGATTTATGGGGTCTTTGAGCGACGAAGGCGGAGTGTTAAATAAACGATTAATGAGATGGCTAGGAGTATGATTGCCGCAAGCAACGCGCTCTGAGGGGACGTGGCTTTTGTTTCCTCCTCTTGAGTCGAGCTGAAAATGGTTACCGGTGGACTACGGGGAAGGTTCAGGTGGCGTTTAGCTTCGGTTACCGCGATCGCTTGAGCTTCGAGTTCTGCTCGTTCGGCTTCTTCGGCCTCCAACTGGGCAATGACTTCTGCTCCATGCTTCACATACCATGTCTTCCATTCTTCGACGACGTTCGGGCGGATTCTGCGGATTTTTGGACTCGTTTCGTCGAAAGGCGCATTGGGAAGGTGAAGATGTGCAAGAGCATAGATTGATTTAGTCTGAAAACTATTTTCCCCGAGAGTCCATTTCCTATTGAGGATTGCCATATCAATTTCAGCTTCGGTAGCTCCCGGCTGAGTCATTAGCGTGTCGTCCATCACCTCTTCGCCCAAGAGACGGACGGCCCAAGAATACCGCATGAGAGTCAACGGTCCCCAGACCCATTTGATTTTTTCTGCTGTGTCGTAGTGCCGGGGTGTTTCTTTGAAGCGTTTAATGAAGTAATCTTCAAGCTGAGGGTGCTTGAATAGTTCTTGTCCGAGAGCTTCGCGATAGGGAGCTGCTTCTGGGAGTCTCAGGTTGTAGTCAAATGTAAGCCTCAAGAAAAATAGGGAGGCGTGAGGCGGGTCCATCTCCATCATCGTTTTTAAGTCGGCGGGATCAAAGTTCTCGATTTCGTTGAGAATGGGATCGTAGTTTTCGAGGACTTTGTCTTGAGCCTCAGAGTGGAGAAAACCGCCTAGCGTGAGCGTGAAAAAAAGAAGGAGTTTCATCAGCTTTCTAACTCGAGACTATGAAGAGGAAATTCTTGCCTGCCAACCACGAGAAAGGCGGGGTTCCCTGTCTCTGAATTCGGCAAAAATCCAGCTATCGATCTTTGCCTGAGGTTGCGGTGATGATGGTTCGGGTAGAGGGATTTTTGTGAGATTGGAAAGCTGGGGTTGTGGTGAGGCTATTGGAGCTTTTTGAGAACTTTGTCTTTTGCTTTTTCGGCGAGCTTGTTGAGGGCGGTGTTTAGGTGCGCTTGAGCTGAGGGTTGGCTGGCGGCGTAGGTGGAAAGTTCGTAGCCTTCTTTGCGGGTGTCGATGAGCTTGGAGGCGAAGGTTTGGGCGCTGATTTTACGGTTTTTGATGAGAGATTTGCCTTCGCTGGTGAGGGAGAGTTCGGCGACGACGTAGGGGGTCATGAGGATGGCGCGCTCTTTTCGTCCCGTTTTCTTGTAGCCGTATTCGATGACTTTGAGGGAGATGATATTGGGGGATTCTGCGGTGATTTTTCCTGCTAAGCCGGGCTGGGATGAGAGCTGTCGGGTGAGGCTTTTCTGGAGTTGGTTTTGGAACGTGGGAGGAAGGTTTTTTTGAGCGTCTACTTTCCATTGTTCAAAGTCTTGCACGACAGGATTAGTGCCATCGGATTGGTTCATGCTTTCACGGAGAAGTTGGCCAAGGGCGCCGGCGACGAATCCTTGTGCGAAACTGCCTCCGGTCGGGGTGAAGGGGACGCTGCTGCTTTGGGTCTGAGGCGGAATGTAGACTTGGGCGGGAATGGTGTAGGACTCCGCTTCGATAACGGGAGTGGAGATAGCGAGGGATTCGATGTTTTCAGCACTGACTCCATTGCTCGAAGAGGTGGAGCAGGAAGAGAGCAAGGGAATCAGCAGCGCGATAGCGAGGAGAGCGGTAGGTTTTGAGCTAGATACTTTCATTGTGAGACCTCCCTAACTGAGTTTAAAAAAGGGAAGGCGGCAAGGGTGAACGAAGTGAAGCTCGGAGTTTTCTAGCCTGCATTTCTCACGAGTGAGAAATGCATCTGGCTGAAAGCCAGACCGATACGGCACTGAGAGAGGTGAAACCTAATGACTTGTTAGACAGCCTGTCTCAGTGCCTATCGGGGCTAGCCCCGACACAGTCGGCCCTGCGGGCGAATTTCTCATGTTCCGTGAGAAATCCGGGCCAGGCTTTCAATTGATTGGTAGAAGGTGGTTGGAGCAGTTTTTGAACTGGAAATTCGCTTCGATTTTGGAATGGAGGTCAGGTGGAGGAGTTTGCATGGTGGTGGCCTTATGAAGCCTCCTCCTTTGCCTGCGATGATGACTACTACGGATTCCTTCGAAGATAGAAAGGTGGTTCAGTATTTGGGGGTTGTGAGTGGGTTTTCGGCCAAGAATTTGGGAGTGAGAGGGGGCTTCCAGTTGGCGATGGAGAGGAGAGAGTTTGGCAACTACTCCAGCCTGGTGGCAGAGACTCAGGAGGCCGCGATGAAGGATCTGTTGCAGAGAGCTCAGGAGCGAGGGGCGGACGCGGTTGTGGGGACTCAAGTCGACTTCGAAATTCTGGAAGGGTTTTGTCTCGCTTCCTGCTACGGAACGGCGGTGAGGTTGGAAAACGAGTAAGCCGATTTTGATCGGAGGCTGTCTGGTGTTTTTTTGAAAAGGATAAGTGGCAAGTGGCACTGGTGGCGGCTTGCAAAGCTAGTGCTTTTGAGCAAGGCTTGCGGAGCCCGATAGTATGAAGATTGCTCTAGTTCAAATCAATGCGGTGGTGGGGGATTTCCCGGGGAATGCGAAGCGGATTCTTGCGGGGTACCGAGAGGCGTTGGAGAAGGGCGCTGAGCTGGTGGTGACTCCAGAGTTGTCTTTGGTGGGCTATCCGCCACGTGATTTGGTTTTTAAGAGTCAGTTCGTGCCGCGTTGTTTGCAGGCGCTCGATTACTTGAAAGGGGAAGTGGGCGAAGTGCCTTTGTTAGTGGGGTATGTGGACCGTTCGGCCAAACGTCCGGGGCGGGCTTTTCGCAATGCGGTGGCTTGGTTGGAAGGGGGAGAGATTCGGGAGCGGATCTATAAGACGCTCTTGCCGACTTACGATGTTTTCGATGAGTGGCGCTACTTTGAGCCCAACGAGGAGTGTCAGGTGATCGAGTTTAAGGGGCAGAAGGTGGGAGTGACCATTTGTGAAGATATTTGGACGGAGGATTTTCTCTATCGGCCTCTCTATGAGCGGGAGCCGGTGAGGGAGCTTAAAGAGAAGGGCGCGGAGGTGATTGTGAACTTGAGTGCTTCTCCCTTTGCGCTGAATAAGCCGGTGGCGCGGCGAGATTTATTTGCTTCGGTGGCGAAGGAGGCGGGCGTTCCGCTAGTTTATTGCAATGCGGTGGGGGGGCAGGATCAGTTGATTTTTGATGGTCATTCGGCGGTGGTGGACGGACAGGGAGAGGTCTTGGCGAGCTTGGCGGGATTCCGCGAGGAGGTGGAGGTTGTTGATGTGGGTGGTGAAAATGAAGGGGTGATGTGGCCGGAGTTGGATGAGAATGCACAGCTTTATGAAGCCTTGGTGTTGGGATTGCGTGATTATGCGACGAAGTGCGGCTTTCGGGAGGCCTGTCTGGGATTGAGTGGAGGCATTGATTCGGCGGTGACGGCGGCTTTGGCTGCAGAGGCGTTGGGGGCGGAAAATGTGAGGGGGCTCACGATGCCGAGCCGGTTTAGTTCAGAAGGGAGTATCGGGGATTCGGTGAAGTTGGCGCAGAACTTGGGGATGCGCTGTGAGGAGGTGCCGATTGGAGAGGTTTTTAAGACGGTGAAGACGGCGATGGCAGGACCTTTTGAGGGAGCGAAAGAGGATGTCACCGAGGAGAATATGCAGGCGCGGATTCGAGGGCTGTTTCTGATGTCGCTGTCGAATAAGACGGGCGCCATCCTTTTGACGACAGGAAACAAGAGTGAGTTGGCGGTGGGTTATTGCACGATGTATGGCGATATGTGTGGAGGGTTGGCGGCGATATCGGACCTGCCCAAGACGCGAGTCTATGAACTGGCGCGATGGATGAATCGCGAGCGTGAGGTGATTCCGTGGGATACGATTGAAAAACCGCCCAGTGCAGAGCTTGCTCCTGACCAGAAGGATCAGGATTCTTTGCCGCCGTATGAGGAGTTGGATGGAATTTTAGAACTCTACGTCGAGCAGCAGATGAGTGCTTCGGACATTATTGAATGCCATGATTATCAAGAATCAATTGTAAGATGGGTGCAAAGGAGAGTTGACCTCAACGAATGGAAAAGGCATCAAGCGGCTCCGGGTCTGCGAGTAACGTCAAAGGCTTTCGGCGTTGGGAGGCGCATGCCAATCGTGCAAAACTTCCAAGGCTAGTCCCCCCCTTACATGAAATCAGAAAGCGGCATGTCCTACGAGGAAGCGGTTAAGGTGCTTGGTCTCAAGCGCGGAGAAACCGTAGATAATTACGAGCGAGCCTTTGATGAGGTTCGCAAGCACATGCAGCGATTGCGCGACGAGGCGGATACGCCAGAGAAGCGGGTCAACTACGAGCTCGAATTGGCTCGGTTTGAAGAGGCGATTCAGGTGGCGGAGCATCATGCCCCCAAGAAAAAAAAGGTCGCGGCCGGGTTAGTCTCTCTTTTCGTGATTTTGGCTTTGATTGCAGCGGCAGTGATCTGGGGGCCTAATCTGGCAAAGAATCAAGCGGCTTTGAAGGTGGTGGAAGCGCGTCTTCCTGAGGCCTTGGTTGCAGAGGATGGACTTAACTGGACCGAGGCAGAGAGTGTCTATCAGGAGATCCTGGCAATCGACCCCAAGTCTAAGAAGGCTTTGGCGGGGATGGAGCGGGTGAGCAATGGGCGTGAGATCGAGAGACGTATGCAAGTGCGCTTTGCATTGGCCGATGTGCAGGGGCTGATGGATATTCGCAAGTGGGATGAAGCTGAGGCTAAGATGGAGGCGGCCATCAGATTGGCTCCTAACGATGATCAGGTGAAGGCCTTCAAAGAGCGAATGAAAGAAGCTCGGGAAGTCGATAATATCGTTCGTTTAGGAGAAGAAATTGACCAGGCACGTCGCGAAGAGCAGTGGCAGATCCTTGTTGATAAGACCGCTGAATTGGCTGAGGCCGATCCTGAGAATGAGCGGTTGTCTGAGTTTCGTAAAGAGGCTGAAGAGGCAAAGCTGGTGTTGGCTGGCTTTCGCGAGAAAGCAGATGGGATTTACGAGCAGGCTTTGGCTTTAGACACAGGGGAGTATTCTTTGGAGGCGCTGCAGCTTTTACGAGAAGCACAACGGATGGCTCCTTCGGAAAAGGCTTCCGCTTTGCTGGCAAAGATGTCCAGCTATGTGCAGACGATTTCGGTCCCTGAAGATGCGGAGACTATTGCGGAGGCGTTGGGGTTGGTTAGATCGGGAGATAAGGTGTCTTTGGGAGAAGGAACCTTTGCTGGAGGAGTCCTGATACCTGCTGGGGTCATTCTTCAAGGGGTCAAGGGCAAGACAATTGTCGAGGGAGGCGCGGACCAAGGCAGTGTCTTGGTTGTTGAAGGGGAAGGCGCTCCCGCGCGATTGGTGGGTCTCACGGTTCGGCATTCGGGAGTTTCTAATACTGAGACACGTTATCCCGTGGTCTTGGTGACAGGAGCGCAGGCTGTTTTTGAAGATTGCGAGATTGGCTATGGGGCAGGGCATGGAATTGCCGTGATTGAAGGCGCTCGCTGTGAAATTACCGGGACCGAGGTCAAGGGCTGTGGTTGGGACGGCGTTGCTGTCGTGGGCGCTGGGAGCGAGGCAATTCTGCAAGAGTCGCGTTCGATTGCTAATTTACATCATGGGTTGGATGTCTGGGACGGTGGTAAGGTTTGGGTGCAGCGTTCGCGTTTTCAGGACAATGGTTTGACTGGGATTCTGCTGACTTCGAAGGGTCAAGAGTGCCGGGTCGAGAGTTCCAGTATTGAGCGGAATCGTGAGGTCGGGCTCGTGGCTTCTTCGGGGGTGACGGCTCTGGTAAATGGGAACTTAGTCTCCGGTAATATCTTAGGAGGAATTTTTGCTCAGGATGAAGGCACAACATTGTCGGTGACTTCCAACACGATTGAGAAGAATGGTGAAGTTGGGTTGGCAGTGACGAAAGATGTTCTCTTGCAAAAGGAAGAGGACAATTCGGCCCAAGAGAACGAGGGAAAGCAGAAGTGGCTGAATGTGGATTTGTCTAAGATTGAGCCAAAGAAGATTCTGAAGGCGCTGCCGGTAGAGTAAGTTCGTATTGTGGCGAATTTGGCCGCTTCAGATTGACCGAGAGTTTGAGCAAGAACGGGGAGTGTGTTTCCGGATTCGACATTCCTGTCTTTGGAAAGCGCGATAATTTTTTCTGAAAAGACAGACATAAGCTGACTTTTGTGGCATTTGTTACCTTAGAAGAAGGATGAAACGTGAGCAGCAAAATTTAGCAGACCGGTGGAAAGACTGGTTGGCGGCCGAGGGCGGTCGCCTGCTGATGTATGCGCGGCAGCGAACGGGCTCTCTCGAAGAAGCTCAGGATGTGCTGCAAGATTCGTTGATTCGGTTGTGGGGTTATCAGGAGGAGCGGGGATATCGGCCGCCGGATGTGCCCCTCGCTTTTTCGGTGGTTCGCTTCGTGGCGATGGATGCTGGTCGTAAGAAGGGCCGTATTAAGAAGCGCGATGAGAAGGTGATTCAATTTCACGATTACGACGAACACTGGTTGGACCCGACTTTAGAGGATGATGAGGATGCGCTGATGCTGAGGCAGGCAGTGGAAAGCTTAAGTGAAAAGCTTCGAGAGGTCATTACGTTGAAGATTTGGTCAGGCCTCACTTTTGCTGAAATTGGGGGGATTTTGAAGATTTCTCATAATACAGCGGCCTCGCGCTACCGTTATGCGCTGGAGCTTTTGCAACGGGAACTCGGGCACTTGAAGGAGGTTCGCAATGGATAGGGACGCAGGTTCATTGAGTTTAGATGATATCGAGGCGGGTTTGGAGCGTCTGATGCCCCGTGGGTTGACTGATACTGCCCGTGAAGATTTGGAGTCGGTGGTGGATGAGTTGGCGAGTGACTCGAAGGTGATTTCTTTCTGGAAGAGGCCTTTCGTTTGGCAGTCTGCCGCTGCGATACTGATAACGACTTTGGGAGGAGCGCTCGTAGCCAAGAAGGTTCCTCCAGCTCTAAATGCTCCAGCCATGGTGCCGCTCGCAGTATTGGAGGTAGTTCCTGGGATTGAGATTCTTGAGCAGATGACTTGGATTGAAGGGGGTACGGATCTTGGGGTTCAAGCGATTAATGATGCGGGTGATGTGAGTCGTGGGTGGAGCTATGTTGGGGTAGAGGAAGAGCGTATCCTTCATGAGGGTTCGGGTTATGAAGTGATTTTGCAGCGTGAGTTCGAGGCTGAACTGTATGCGTCTAGTAGTCTGTAATGAGGATCCCTATTTTACTTTTGATTCTTTTTGTAGTGGTGCCTTCTCATGCTGATGGCCCCAAGAAGTGGATGCGTGGTCATTGTCCCGAGCCTGGGGGACCTTGGCTGGGGATTAAAACGACGTGGTTGGAAAAAGCGACCGCGGCTCAATTAAACGAAGTTCCCGCTGGGTTTGGTCTCCTGATTGAATCGGTAGAGCCTGTTTCTCCCGCATTTGAAGCAGGGTTGCAGTCCATGGATGTGATTTGGAAGTTTGATAATCAGTTCGTGGCGAATAAAGGGCAGCTCTTTGCTTTGCTAAAGCTTAAGGGAGTGGGAAATGAGGGGACTCTCACCGTTTCGCGGGCGGGAGAGAATCTGGTACTGCCGGTGACGGTGGGGGTTAGGCCTGAAAATGGTAGGGAGTTAGCAGAGGCCGCTGCCGAGGTCTTAATGCCACCTCTTCCGGGAGTGATTGTGCGTCAGGTGGACCTCGGGAAGCGTTCCGGCTTTATTTCTGAGGATGGAGTGACGGTCAGTCTTTCTCGAAAGATCGGGGGCTTTGATTTTCATGTTCTTAAGGATGGTGATGTTGTAAATCACGGAACTTTGGCGGGAGAAGATAGTGATTCTTGGCCGGAGACCATCGATGATAAAACACGACGAAAGCTACACGCTCTCTTCCAATCTCTCATGAATGCTGAGCAGCGAGAGGAGGACGAACCACGAGTACCGCGGGTGCGTCGAGTTCCAGTGCCTCAAGATTCGTCGAAAAAGTGACTTTTGATTAAAAGTTCCGAGAAAGAAGCGAAAAACCTTTGCCTTTTGTTCGTGGTGTTCGCAAGGTTCGCCTGATGCATCCTGATGTCGCGAAACTCGTAGAGGCGGGTCGAATTACCGAAGCCGTTGGAAACCGTTTGTCTGAGTTAGCCCCTGATAGTTTTTGTCTTCATAAAAGCTGGGGCGCTGGGCGCGTAACTGAGTGGGACTTGTTTGGAGGAAAAGTCACGATCGACTTCGAGCGGGCCCGTGAGCCGCAGACGATGGGGTTGAAGTTGGCGATCCAAAAGACAGAGACTCTCGAGGTTGATGACTTCCGTGCGGAGCGTGTTGCCAAGTTGGGCGAATTGCGCGATCTGGCTGAGAATAATCCTGCGGAGTTGATTGTCCGGATGCTTCAAAGCCATGGCGGTAGCTTAAAGCCCGATGCTGTGGATAAAGAGCTTTGCGGAACGATTGTCCCCGAAGAGAATTATAAGAAGTGGTGGGATAAGGCGAAGAAGATTGCTCGCGAGGGTGGACGTGTGGTCGTCCCGTCCAAGCGCACCGAGCCGCTCGTTCTCCGTGATGAGAATATGAGCCCACTGGAGTCTTTGGTGGGAGAATTTAGTGAAGCGAGAGACCTGAAGACTAAGATTGGTGTCTTGGACTCGCTGAAGAATGAGACGAAGGGGCTCCAAGAGGACCCTGAAGTTATTCAAGGCCTTGCGAAGGAAATCGATGAGTCTGTGAAAAAGGGGATTCGTCTGAATCTCGGCCAGTCTCTCGATCTCTTGGCATGTCGCGACGAGTTGTTCTCAGCAGTCGACGGTGCCGAGCTTGCCGATGGTTCGCTTCGTATTCCAGATGCTCTTGGCTTAGCTGACGGGGACGTCGCGGCTCAAGTGACTTCTCTTGCTGCTGCTCGCCAACGCCGGATTTACGAAGCGTTTCCAGCCGCTTATGGTGACGATTGGATTCAGAAGCTAATGGGGGTCTTTGAAAAAGTGGGCACTCGCGGAGTGAATGAGATTGCCAAATTTCTCCTGGCTGAAGACCAGTTCGAGCCGCTTCTGAAGCATATCAAGAAGGGGATTTCCCTACGCACTCTGAGTGGTGAGGCGCTGATGTGGATTTGCCGCGAGCGTAACGGTAATGCAGAGAATGTTTTCTCGACGGACGTTGGATTTGCGATGCTTTCCGTCATTGAGGCGGGAGCGGTGGATGATGGACCTCGCAAGGGAACGCGTTTGCAGAACCTTCTCATGGATGACAAGAAGCTCATTCCAGATCTTCTGTCCGATATCGATATCAATGAAGCGCGAAACTTTGCGCGTAAGCTTCTACAAAGCCCAGCTCTTGCTGAACTCGATCGTAAGTCCCTTATGGCGCGAGTAATCAAAGCTCACCCTGAGACCCAAGACTTGGTGACCGGCGAGGCGAAAGAAGAGAAAGATGAAGCGATAGTCGTTTCTTGGAAGAGTCTTGAGAAGCGTAAGGAAGAGTTCGCCGACTTGGTGAACAATAAGATTCCACAGAACGTGAAGGATATTGCCCATGCTCGTTCCTACGGAGACCTTCGTGAGAACTTTGAGTATAAGGCGGCGAAGGACATGCAATCAGTTTTGGCTCGTCGCCGCACCGACATGGAGAAAGAATTGGACCTTGCCCAAGGCACCGACTTCTCTGGCGTAGATACTTCTTCGGCAGCAATCGGCACCGTGGTTGTTCTTGAAAACGAACAAGGCGAAAAGACTTACACTGTTCTTGGCGCTTGGGATAGTGAACCCGAGAACAACGTGGTTTCTTATCTCTCCAATGTTGGTCGCGCGCTCGTCGGCAAAAAGATTGGCGACTCCGTCGAGGTGACAGACCTCGAGACCGAAAAAGCCGAGAGTTTTACTTTGAAGTCCATCTCCGCTTGGAAGAAGGACTAACCATACACACCCCAACACCTAATTATAGAAATGTCTGAAACGACAATTACAGCAGTAAAAGGCCGCGAAATTATTGACTCGCGCGGTAATCCTACAGTGGAAGTCGATATTACTTTGTGCGATGGCTCATTCGGCCGCGCCGCCGTTCCTAGTGGCGCTTCCACTGGAGAGCACGAAGCCCATGAGTTGCGTGATGGCGACAAGGCTCGTTATCTCGGAAAAGGCGTCCTCAAAGCCGTTGCGAGCGTAAACGAGCAGATTGCGCCTGCAATCATTGGCTTGGCTGCCAGCAACCAAACCTTGATCGACAACACCATGATCAAGCTTGATGGAACTAAGAATAAAAAGAACTTGGGAGCAAATGCACTCTTGGGAGTTTCTCTCGCTGTAGCACGTGCTGCAGCTGCTTCTGCGGGCTTGCCTCTTTACCGTTACTTAGGAGGCCCGAATGCGAAAGTGCTTCCTGTTCCTATGATGAACATCATCAATGGTGGTTCTCACTCGGACGCTCCTATTGCTTTCCAAGAGTTCATGATTCGTCCTGTCGGTGCTCCTACCTTCAGCGAAGCTGTGCGCATGGGTGCTGAGGTCTTCCACAATCTCAAGAAGGTTCTTCATGACCGTGGTCTTAGCACTGCAGTGGGTGACGAGGGTGGTTTCGCTCCCAATTTCGAAGGGACCGAAGATGCTCTTGATACCGTCAGCCTTGCGGTTGAGAAGGCGGGCTACAAGGTTGGAACCGACATCACCTTTGCGCTCGATTGCGCGGCTTCCGAGTTTTTCGAAAATGGCGTTTACGACTACACCAAGTTTGAAGGTGACAGTGGAGCCAAGCGTTCTTCTACGGAGCAAGCTGAGTATTTGGCTGAACTTTGTGATAAGTATCCTATTGATTCCATCGAGGATGGTTGTGATGAGAACGACTGGGATGGCTGGAAGGCTCTTACTGATAAGATTGGTGACCGAGTTCAGCTTGTCGGCGATGATCTTTTCGTGACCAATGTCGACTTCCTCCAAAAAGGAATCGACCTGGGAGTTGCGAACTCAATCCTGATTAAAGTAAACCAAATTGGAACTTTGACTGAGACTCTCGATGCCATCGAGTTGGGTAAGATTAATGGATACACATCTGTGATTTCTCACCGTTCCGGCGAGACTGAGGACAGCACCATTGCTCATATTGCGGTAGCTACCAACGCAGGTCAGATTAAGACTGGTTCTATGAGCCGCTCTGACCGGATTGCTAAATACAACCAACTTCTCCGTATTGAAGAAGCGCTCGGTGACGAGGCTGTCTTCGTCGGCGAGTTGAAGGTGCGAGGCTAGTGGGCTAACGCTTCCGATAATTTTCAAAACCCCGCGAGCTTCGGCTGGCGGGGTTTTTTATTGGTTGGGTGTCTAACAGTGTAGGTTTTAAGGCTTGCTGAAAATAGATAGCGTCACTCAATCAGGCGATACCGGCCAATCTGACGATAGGGAGTGGCGGCTGAACGCGCCCTAGTTCTTCATTTGGCGGTTAGTCGCAAGGGATGGTCACCCGCAAAGACCGGCCGACCTTTGGATGGATGATTCGGGCGGCCCAGAGTAGGACAATACTACCGAATCATAGCCGCTGACGCCCAAGTTGAAGCCGTTTTCCTCGTCGCCTGAAAATCTGAGGCTAGCTCTTATATTCGCTGCGCACTTTCTCGAGAAGAGCTTTAGTGAGTTTGATGCCCTCGTCTTCGGTGTGTTTCTTGCCTTCGTATTCGATGCCAACGTAGCCGCGGTAGTTTGCTTCGAGCACGAGTTTCATTGCTTTGGTGAAGTCAGTTTGGACTTCGTTACCAGCGCTGTCGAACTCACGAGATTTAGCCGAAACCCCCTTGGCGAAAGGCATTAGGTCGCTAATGCCCTGGTAACGGTCGTATTCGTGGAAGTTACCGAAGTCGGGGAGGGAACCGCAGTTGGGAAGATTGACGGCGGTGAGAACTCCTGAGAGCCATTTGCCGTTCGAGGAGTTTCCCCCATGATTTTCAACAATGATGTTGATGTCGTGGTCAGCGGCAAAGGTAGAAAGCTTGTGGAGGCCGTCGGTGACTTGTTTGGCGGCATCTTCAGGAGAGCCTTCCCCGTAGGCGTTGACTCGAATTGAGTGGCAGCCGAGCGTCTTGGCTGCTGTGACCCAACGCTTGTGCTTGTCGACGGTCTTGTTGCGTTCTTTTTCGGTGATAGCGCCGATGCTGCCTTCGCCATCGATCATGATGAGGACGTTGGTCATGCCTAAGTCGTCGACGCGTTTGTTGAGGTCGGCGAGATAGGCTGCATCCTCGGCTTTGTCTTTGAAGAATTGATTGACGTACTCCAAGGCATGAATGTCGTAGGTGTCTTTGGTGTATTGGGGCCAATCAAGGTTTGTCAATTTACCCGCCTTAAGCATGCGATGGTTCGACCACTGGGCGATCGAGATATCGAAGAGGGGTTTGTTTGGCTTTTGTCCAAAAGCGGAGGGCATGAGGGCGGCAGCAGAGGTAGCGGTGAGAAAATGACGTCGATTCATTGGTTACGATGTGAGCCTAGACGGAAGGGGAAGGGAAAGTCTATCGCCATTGTTGGGATGAAATGGCGAGACTGCTCTTTCAAATTTCAGCCAGGTTCACAGATTTAGGCTTTTCTCTTCAGTTTCTGACGATTTTTTGACTGATTTCTGCGGTTTTGAGTTAAGTTTCACGATATCTTGGTATTGTAGGAAAGTTTTCTCGGCATTTTCCTGAAAAACCTCTAATTTTGCAAAGCGTTAAACGTAAATGTCTATGATGAAAAACTCAAAAGTGGTTGGAGTGCTTTCGGCACTCGCATTGCTCCCTTGCCCCTTGCTGGCTCAGAAGTCTTCTCAAAATGAAGATCCTGAGTTTCTTAAAAAGTCGGCTCTGATGGTCGATCGGCACGTTGCGGCTCTTTATAAGTCGAAAAAGTTGCCTGTACCTGAGGTGGTTGATGACCCCACATTTTTGCGTCGCAGTTTTCTCGTAGCCGGTGGGCGAATCCCGAATTTGGAAGAGGCACGTGCTTTCCTCGAAATTGAAGATACCGATAAGCGAGAGGCTCTTGTTACCTATTTGATGAACTCCGATGGATACCGGAGTCACATGACCAATTACATTCTCGATATTCTGCGAGCTCAGGAAACTTTTGATAGTGGGCGTTCCAGCGCGGAGCCTTACTTGAAGTATGTGCACACCGCAGTCGCAGAGAACAAGCCATGGGACCAGATTGCCCAGGAGCTACTCGCGTCTAAAGGTTCTCTTTGGGAAGCTGACAATGGCGCGGTGGGCTACTTCGTTCGCGATAAGGGAATGGAGCTCGATAACCTCTCCAACACAATGCGCATTTTCACGGGAACTCGGATGGAATGTGCGCAGTGCCACGACGATCCATTCGGTGAGTATGAGCGGATGGATTTTTATCATTTGGCGGCATTCGTGACCGGTCAGCGGGAAGTGAATCGCGGACCTTGGGACACTGTTTGGCGTGAGGTGCGTGATGCAAAAGAAGAACGTACCGATTTTGGTTACCTTGTGGACTGGATTGGGGACAATATTCACTATGCAACACTTGCTGGTGGAGGCGACGGGCGTATCAAGTTGCCTAAGGATTATCAGTATCGCGATGGCGACCCTGGTGAGATGATTGGAGGAAAGACTCCGTTTGGTAATCGTGAGCGGACGTCTGACCGCAAGAATGCTGGTGATTCACGCGAGACCTTTGCTTCTTGGATTTCTAGCAACGATAATCCTCGTTTCAATGCGACTATCGTCAATCGGATGTGGCAGCGAGTGATGGGCCGTGGAATTTGGGAGCCTGTTGACGAATACAAGGAGCCTGAAGATACTGTTTCTCCTGCATTGGTGAACGACTTGATCGCTTTGATGAAGACGTTGGATTATGATCTAAAGGCTTTCCAGAATGTTTTGCTTCTTACTCGAAACTTCCAGTTCGCAGCCAATCCAAAGGCGTTTGATGCCGGCGTTCCTCAATCATTCAATGGTCGCCAGCTTGAGCGGATGACTGCGGAACAGGTTTGGGACTCCATGGTGACATTGGTGAAGGGGAACCCTGATGCTCTCCCGAAGCGTAACTTCAGTAACTCGATTTATTACAGCCGTATTGCTCTCGGAAACGGAGAGAAGACGATGACCGAGCTCTCAAAGGAGCTTCTTGCGATCAAATCTCCCGGCGCTTACCGCGAGTATATCAACGGTCTCCTTGATGCCGCTAAGTATAATGGAGGTTCTAAGAGTAAGAAAAAGAAGAAGGACGACTCTATGGGGATGATGATGAGCGGTGGAGGACGTTCAGGTCCCGTGAAGGGAATGGCACGCGCTTCTGAACTGGAGTCTCCTGCGCCAAAGGGTCACTTTTTGCGTCAGTTTGGACAGTCCGACCGTGTTCTTTTGGATTCGGCCACAAACGAAGCAAACATGTCGCAGGTTCTTTCGATGATGAACGGACATGTCGAGAAGATGGTGGTGAGTAATGACGATTCGGCGCTCTACAAAGCGTTGGAAGCGGGGAGCACCGACCGTGATAAGGTTCGCTATCTCTACTACGCTGTTCTTGGCCGTCCCCCTTCAGATGATGAGATGAAGCTTCTCATGAGGGACGTGATTGATGGCTCTGAGGAGAGTTATCGCAACTTGTCTTCGGCTCTACTGTCGACGCATGAGTTTTTGTTCGTTCAGTAGAAAAATTTAAGAAAAGGAAAAACAGCTATGAAAAATAACGAATTCAATAAGGCCGATGAGCTCGGACGGCGTCAGTTTATGGTTAATGCTGCACGCTCCTATTTGGGAGTGACGGTGGCTCCAATGCTGGGAGCCGGCTTGGCGACGCCTGCTTTTGCTCAGGGAGTCAAGACCGGGCGTAAAGCGGCTGAGCATGTGATCTTCCTGAATATGGCGGGCGGTATGAGCCACTTGGACACCTTCGACGTTAAGCCTGGACGCGACGTGCAAGGCCCTACCGAAGCAATTGCGACGACGGGTGACTACCAAATCTCACAGTTCCTCCCGAAGACGGCGGCAGTGGGGGATAAGATGTGTGTGATCAATTCCATGACCTCTACACAGGGTGCTCACGAACAAGGTCAGTATATGCTTCACAGCAGCTATTCACAGCGTGGCACAATTACCCACCCTTCTGTCGGTTCTTGGGTGGTGCGTCTGAAGGGTCGTAAGAATCAGACCTTACCGGGATTTGTTTCGGTCGGTGGAAATCCAAAGAATGCCTCCTCTGGGTTCATGGGTGCTGAGTATGCGGGCGTTCCACTTGGTCGAGCGAATGAGGGATTGAAGGACTCCACGCGTGCGCACACCGTGAGTGAAGATGACTTTAACAAGCGTCTTGCGATTGCCGATGCTCTGAATCAGAAGTTTCACGAGAAATATAACGTCCCGCAGATTAAGGCCTACGAGAGTCTTTATGATGAAGCGGTGAAGTTGATGAACAGCGCTGACCTCAAGGCCTTTGATATCAATCAGGAGCCAAGCAACATGCGTTCTAAGTATGGCAACGACAATTTCGGCCAGGGCTGCTTGTTGGCTCGTCGTCTGGTTGAGTCAGGTGTTCGTTTTGTGGAGGTGACTCTGGGGGGCTGGGATACTCACTACGACAACTTTGCGTCTGTTGAGAACAAGGCAGCCGTTCTGGACCGAGGCTTCTCGGCTTTAGTGGAAGATTTGGAGGCCAAAGGCTTGCTTGAGACAACTATGGTTGTGATTGCGACTGAGTTTGGACGGTCACCTAACATTGTTGCTGAGCACAACAACGGGCGAGATCATCACCCTGCATGTTTTAGTACGGTGATTGCTGGTGGCGGCGTTAAAGGCGGTGTTAAATACGGAGCCTCGGATAAGGATGGAAACCGTCCCGACTCGAATCCCGTATCCTTGCAGGATTTGAATTCAACCATCGCTCATGGTCTAGGTCTTGACCACTCACAGGTGATTTTCTCGCCAAGTGGACGACCCTTCCGCATGGGGGGGCCTGATAAGGATATTGGAAGTCCCATTACCTCTATTTTTGGCTAAGCCTTCTTGGAATTATTTTTTTAGAGCGCTCTGTGACTTCGGTCTCGGAGCGTTTTTTTGTTGGGAGGGCAGATCGTGAATCACGAATTCTGATTGGAGGTCATCACTTTCGTTAGAAAGAAGTATCGTTCACTTGTTGCTCTTCATCTGTCGATTCTTGGAGAGAGAAGCCGTTGCCCAAAGCTGGACTTTTCTAGGAGCTAGCGAGTCACAGCCTGAACAATGAATTTTAAGCTAGCTGGCAGAATCAGTTGCTCACCTTTAACCTTAAGAAGTAAGTGGGCTCATTGCTGGGCCACAAAGCTTCGGGGAGAGTGACGAGCCCGGCGGAGTTCCCAAAGCTGTTCCAGATTGTTGACCAACTACTTGCACTGAGGTCCGGAGAGCCTTCAACCATGTAGCTGAGGTTGGCATCGGCGATGCGATGGAAGGTGACTTGGAGCTCGTCTGGATTGGTGGGGGAAGAGGCGATTTGAAAGGCGCAGGAATCGGAGGAGTCGTTTGGGTTGAGATTGGTGGCGTATTCGACGAGGTTGGCGAGTCCATCAAGGTCGGCATCGAAGTCGTTTGCCGCGATGCCGGAGTCGGCGTATGTCCCGAAGTGAAGGAAGCGCCAGTTTTCTAAGGCAGTGAACTGAGGGGCAGTGAAGTCGAGATAGAACTCGTTGTTGAGTCTTCGGAAGCTGAAGCTTCCTCCGTTGAGCGGGTTGTTCGCTTCGAAGGCCGCGCTATCGATCACGAAGTCGTTGGCGTCGAAACTACCCAGAATTTCGTTAGCAGTGACGAGAAGCCAGGATTGGTCGCTTGTGCTGTCAAAGCTCAGGTCTGGAGCCGAGAGCGTGATTTGAAAGGGGGTGCTAGGTGCGAGGCTGGAGTCGAGAATCAGGGGGCAGTTCACTGTGAGTAGGTCCCAGCTGGTTCCAGCCGTCCCATTGAGGTCGGTGAAGGAGACGTTGAGCGAGTCGCCTGCCGCCCAGAGGTGGTCTTCGGGGGATGTGTTCTGGGAGTCAACATAGAGTTGGGCAATGGTAGCGTCGGTCAGGGCGACATCGTAGAGACGGAAGTCGTCGATGAGGCCCGGGTAGTAGCGGGTGTTGTTTTGGCTCCCGATGAAGGCTTGCGCGATAGTGCTGATGGAATTGGTTTGTCCAGTTCCCGAGTGCCAGAGAATACCGTTGCGATAGATTCTCATCGCACCGGCGGCCGCATCCTTGGCAAAGGCCCAGTGGACCCAAGCTCCTTCGGTTTCCGTGGCAGAGGCGGTTTTGCTAATGCGGTCACTAGCATCGAAGTAGACTTTGGAATCCGCCCAAGGGAGGTGAACGTTGAGGATACGGCTGCCGCCTGAATTCCCCGCCCAGAAGGCAGAGTTCTCCGAGGGAAGACTGGCATCACCGAAAGCCCAAAAGGTGAAGGTGATTTCGTCGTCGATAGAGGAGAAGGCGTTCGCGGGCAGGCTCACGTTGGCGTTGGTTCCATTGAAGGAAAGAGCGTTGCCACCGCCTGTGCGAGTGGTCCAAGTGGCGTTGTTGATGGTGCCGTGATAGCCATTACCACTGCAATCAGCTGCAACGTTGCCGAGGCCCTCATCAAAGCGCCAGTGGGCAATCGGCGGAACGATGGGAAGAGGGCTCAGCTCGATGCTGAAGTTGTTGAGGAGAAAAGAATTGGATGTGCCGCCGAAGCTCACGGTCAGCTGTTTCACTCCTTGGGTGAGAGGGAGGTCGTAGGCGACGGCTAAGGTTTGCCAATCGGAATCTCCCGTGGATCCGGGGGCTCCATGAGGGATGGTTACGTTGCCGGTGATGTCATTGCCGTCTAGGCTGAATCGGATAGTGCCACCGGGAGCTGTGGAGGCGTAGCGGATGGCGAGATCGTAGTCGGCATCCATGGGGACGGAGACGGTGTAGGTGACCCACTCGTTCGCCTCGATGTTAGAAATGGTAAAGTTGCCTTCGGAGGCCGAACTGAGGTCGACTCCACCGACGGGGCGGTATGAGAGGCCCGCGTTTGTTACGGTGAGGTCATGGTAAGTGCGCCCCTCGCCGTCGAGAGGGAAGTAGTCGTAGTTTTCCGCCTCGATGGTCATCGGGAGCTCGTTCATGGCAAAGTTGGGAACTCCATTGCTGAAGCCTTGCATGGGATCACCAGGACTGGTGCGGCGGAAGGTTAAGCCACCCCACGAAGGATGGTCCCATGGGGTTCCCTCACCCTCAAAGCCTTCATCGGCAATGAGGAGATCGAGTCCACGGTCTAACCACTTTGTGTCGTCCGAAGGAACTCCCATCCGATCGCGATAGTGGGCCAAGTTCATCTCATAGACCGGGTCGTCATTGAAGGTGCCGCGAAGAATATTACTGACATCTTGGGCGAGGTAGGGATTGGCCTTGAGCGAGAACCAGCGTCCGGACTGATCAAGACGTTGAATAAATTCTCCGTTCTCGACGGTGGGCTCCCACGGAGACGTTTGGTCTGGGAAGGAGTTTACGAAGCTGAGGTTGTATCGATAGTAATATTCGAGACCGAGAAGGGGACGATTATCAAGATGGCCATAGAGGTCATCACTTTGGCTCCATGCGATTTCAGACATAGTGGCAATGATGCCGATTCCAGCCAAGCCATGGGCCATGTCACGGGAGAATTCCTGACTTTGACCATTGGGATAGATGTAGTTGTGGATGACCTCGTTGTAGCCGTAGTTCGCGACAGTCGATTCCTCCCCAGTGCGGTTGAATTCGAGGAAGTGCTCATAAGTTGCAATCTGGGTGTTCGCAATCGAAGGACCGGTGATGTAGGGGATGTCGTCGGTCCGGGCAGGGGCTCCCTGCAGGTAGCGGAGGGCTCGGTCATACATGATTTCATTGTCAAGAAAGACCCCGATGGCCATCACGCATCGCATCGCAAAGAGTCCTTGGTTACCGTGTCGAGCGGGGTCCCCTTGGTAGGCTCTCCAATAGATACTCCGGTTTCCACTCGGTTCGGAGGTGTTCGAGTATCCGGGGTAGACGAGCATATCCTTAAAGGCTTGCAGGTCGCCCGGGTCCCATCCGCTATAGGTGCTCTTGATGATTTCAGCCGCTTCGATGAGACGCCAATGGCGTCCCGCATCTAAAGGAATTCCATCAATGTTTTGGGTAGGCGACCACGCGGTGAAAATTCGAATGGAGGCCTCGGCGTGTCTGCTGTCTCCCGTAATGAACCACATCAAGGCGTTGTAGTAAGCGGTGATGCCATCGTTTCTCAGGGCATTGTTGTTCGCAGTTCCGCCGTTCGTTGCCAAATCTACTGCGGCGCTGCTGGGTTGAGCGGTGTGTTGGGCTCGGCCCTTCGCGCTCAAAGCTGCGAACGAACTCGCGTAGGGCTCAACCCCTGCCGCCACCATATCGCGCATCCGTTCAAGGTCGGAACGTTTATGGGAGAGGCCGGGGTGGACGAAGTCTCGGTTGAGAGCGTTTCCGGTGGCGGTGACGGTGAGTTGCTTGTTGGCTGCATCAACTTGAAAGCTCCAGATATTGGTGTCGACCGAGGGGGCAAACTGGAGGCCGTTGGCGATAACGTCGCCTTCCCACTCCATGACGGTGAAGGTGCCGCCGTTGAGAAAGGCTCCGGTGAAATCAACTTCGAGGAGAGATCCGTTTTCGAAAATAACGTCTCCATTACCTCCTCCGTTTTGGCCGCGGTCGTCGATGAAGATGGGGGTGACTCCTTCACTGGTCTTGTCGATGCGAACGCTCAGAGTGGAACCGGAATTTTGGGTCCAAATACCATCGAGATTATTTCCTCCCGAACCAATGCCGATGAAGCCAGGATGAGAACCGATGACTTCGAAGCGTCCGATTCCTCCCGCAGTGGAACCAAGGTAGACGCCGGCCCGAGTTTCAAAGCTGCCGCTGCTCATTTGAAAGGTGCCATTGCCGACTTCGTTACGCCCCACATTGGTGCCGAGAAAGAGGGAGTAGCTTTGGGTGTCGCGAATGATTTCGAAATTCCCGCCGTGAAGGTGGTAGCTTCCGTTCGACGAATTGCGACCGATTTCGAGTCGATTGATGACTACGCTTCCTCCCTCTTGCTGCACCGAACCTTCGTTTCCGTTTCCATCACCGATTCGGCTGGTCACAGACGAACTGGTGCTGGCATTGAGAACCGCGTGGCTGGTAATTTGAAGGCGTCCGCTGCCGCTTGTTCCAATTTGAAGCCCTTGAATGTTATTCGAAGTCTCTACGCTGAGATTGGCAGTGGTGTTGAGAACGGCTTGGTCGCCAGTAGCAGGATAGGACCCATTGTTCCAGTTGGCATCAGTGGTCCATTCTCCCCCTGAGATTCCCGTGTAGGTGATTTCGGCGGCGGGGAGTAAGGTGAGGGGTAGGAGAGCCAAGAACCCCTTAAGAAAGGAGGAAAATTGGCGGGAAAGGTGCATTCGTGGGGGTGAGTTTGTATTTATAATGCAACTACACGTTACTGGCTTTTCAGTGACTGACGAACAAAATCACCGATTCTCGCGAGTGGATGACGCGGTGCACCTCTTCTAAGAGCCTAAAGGGAAAGCCCTTAGCTGGAAAGAGTTTCATGGCAGGGAAAGGCCGTGAGACCCTTTATGGAAGCTCCTTCCTGGTAACTTGAGCGGAGGAAATACCCAGAAACAAAAAAAGACGGCCTTTTGGCCGTCCTTTTGAGAGTAGAATAATTGAAAGTCGACTAAATGAGGCCGGCCTTCTTCAAGGTCACATAAGCACCATTCTTGTTGATGGTACGAAGAGCCTTGGCGGTCAGCTTGACCTTGACGTGTTTGTCGAGCTCAGGAACCCAGATACGCTTTACGTGAAGGTTAGGCGTAACAAGACGCTTGTTCACTTGGGTGACGTGACGTCCGATTCCGCCCTTCTTTTTTGCCAAACCAGAACGGTGGATCTTACGACCTACGCGGACTTTCGAACCTCGGATGCTACAAACTCTAGACATAAAAATTCTCCCGTGTTGCGGGGCGGGGAGAAAAGGCCTTTTCGGGCGATGGGTCAAGAAATTTCCACTAACTGATTGCGGCTTATTTTTGATTTTGAATGGATGGCTTTCGCCAAGCGAGGATTTTCATGGTTCTTTGCGTGATGAAATGGTGGTTTTTTTGGACTCTCAGTGTGATGTCGGTCTTTGGTGAGGACTTTACGATCCAAGTCGATGGAGTGGAAGATGACGTATTGGTCTCGCTCCCCGAAGGTCATGACTCTTCGAAAAGCTGGCCCTCTGTCTTTTTCTATCATGGGACGAATGGGCGACCGAGCACGACCTTGATGCGTGCTCACACGGGTGAGAAGGATTGGATTGTAGTGGGGATGGCCTATGCGAGGCGGGGAACGTTTCAGTTAACTCCGGTTGGAATGGATGAGGAGGTTCGGGTCTTGAAGGCGGTTCGCGCTGAGCTACAGAGGAGGGCGGGGTTGGATCCGGCACGGGTTTATCTGGCGGGACAGAGCAAGGGCGGCTGGGTTTGTGGGCTGTTGCTTCAAAAAGAAAGGAGTTTGGCTGGAGCTGCGATTCTCTTAGCTGGGCATATGCATGCCTTGGAATCGGTGCCTAAGCCACTGGCGAAAGATACACCGGTATTTATTGGGGTGGGTCGATTGGATGCGAACTACCCTTTTGCTCTCAAGGGGCTGGTCTTTTTTCGGAAGTTGGGAGCGAAGGTTGATATGGAGACCTGGAGAGGAGTTGGGCATAGTTTTCCAGATTGGGGTTCCACTGGGCTGAAGGAGTGGCTTGCGCTGAGGCTTGGACGGGAGCCGGATTTGGATGGGTTGGAGGAGGAGTTGGGGGTGATTGCCAAGATGGAAAATGATTTTGAGAAGTGGTGGAGTCTTGTTGAGTTTTCGGAGCGGCCGTTTGTTGCGGAGAGTGTCGCGATCTCGCTGAAAGGAGATACCTTGCGTGAGGAGATGGAGAAGGACCCTCAAATTGAAAGGGAGGCTCGGATTTTGAAGGAGAGTCGCCGCTTGCTTGCAAAGGAAATTGGTAAGAAGACGTTACAGGACCTCGAAGAGGTGGTGGCAGGTCATGCGCGTATTGCTGAGAAGGCGACTGATTCACCTCAAGGGAAGGTTGCAGCCAAGGACTATGAGCGAGTCGGTAAGATTCTCGACTATGCGCGTGAGCAATCGCGCGGGACTCAGCTTCGCGGGGCCGAGGTGAAGCCCGAGACGGAGAAGAGGCGAATCCCGATGAATCCTTTGGTGAGATAAGCTCTGAGCAAGAAAAGGAAGACGCAGTGTCTGCGACTATGACTTCCAGCTCAGGGCGCCTTTTTTGAGGGCGTAGATGTAGGCGAGGGTAAGGACGCCGAGGAAGGTGAGCATGGACCAGAGGACCATAGTGTGACCTTCAATGATGAGATCCTTGAAGACGACGGCCCAGACATAGCTGAATACGGCTTCGATATCGAAGATGACGAAGAGCATGGCCACGAGGTAGAACTTGACGGAGAAGCGGGGGGCTCCATCACCGATGGGGAGCATACCGCATTCGTAAGCTTCATTTTTGACGCCTTCCGCTTTTCCTCGCTTGCCGAGGTAGAGGCTCATCACGAGAGCGATACCAGCGAATCCTACCGCGAGGAGAATCTGAAGAAAGACCGGGAAAAAATCGGAAAGCATGTTGTTGTAAGGCTGAAATAAAAAACCCGCGTTGGGCAACGCGGGCTTTGTAAAAGATTGGCGGAAAATCGCCAGCAGGAAAGTGAATTACTTACGCTTGCTGATTGGCGAGATTATCGCTGTGAGCATCCATGACCTTGTCGAGGCCTTTATACTCTTTGCCGTCCTTTTCGACGAGGCCACGAGTTACAAGATTTTGTAATTTCTCGTATGCACGGAGGCGGAGCATTTCTTCGCCACCGCTTACTGCGTTGCGCGCTTTGAGGCGGTCGAAAACTTTCTCAAAAAGCTCATTAAAGCCAAAGAATTTCTTTTCAGCAGAGAGAACAGTGACAAGTTCATCAGTAACGTGGTCAGGGAGTCGACGGGAGAATCGGGTTCGTTTCGTAGTTGCCATAGTGGAGTGGAAGTATAGTTTATTTTTGTGGCAAAAGCGACCGAAAAAAGCCACTTAGCCTATTTTTTATAATTAGTTAGTCAAGTAAATATTCAAGATTACTTAAGCTATTTTAGGAGAATCGTTGTCATGAAAAGGTTTCAATCTTGGAGCGTCGCGAAAAACTGTTTTAGTTCAATTAAATGATTGCAGCTCTTAAGGGTGAAGTGTGGGAGGCGCTTCCTAATCGGATGGTGGTGGGTTGTGGTGGTGTAGGATATTTGGTGCATGTGCCGATTTCGACATTCGATCGGTTGAATCCGTTCAAAGGTTCTGAAGTTTTCTTAAAAACTTACATGTACGTCAGAGAGAATATTCAAAATCTTTATGGGTTTGCGACTGACGACGAGAGGGATCTCTTCCTTCTTTTGATTGAAAGGGTGAGCGGGATTGGTCCTTCCATTGCGATGGCGATCCTTTCGGGGATGCCTGTGGAGGAGTTTAAGCGTCATGTGGTGGGAGCGGATGTTGCGGAGCTATCTCGAATCAAGGGTTTAGGCAAAAAAACCGCAGAGCGCATTATCTTGGAGTTGAAGGATAAGGTGGGAGTGGTCGAGAGCTGGAATACCGATGAGGCGGGAATGGGAGTGAACATTTCCCGAGATGCGGAGTTGGCTTTGATTGCCCTTGGTTACAAGCAGGCTGAGGCCCGAAAGGCGATTGCAGCGGCAGGAAAGGCGAATGCGGAGGCAACAGTAGACGATTTGATTCGGGAAGCCTTGCGGGGATTGAGTTAGCGTGCGAATGGTTTCTGCGCCGACCATGGTTTCCCTTTCTGCACTTAAAGAAGCTTTCCCTGCTGAGGGGTTGTTTGCTGACAAGAGTTGGCATCTATCTCCAGAGCCTTTGAGGCTGGAGTCGAAGGAGAGGCGTGAGCTCGAGCGGATGGGGGGCGTGCTCGCTTCCTTTCAAGAGGCGCAAGATCGGATTTATCGCAGAAGTGCCAAGGGGAGGGTTGGACCTTGGATCTCGGAGCTACTAGATAGTGGGAAACCAGAGTGGATGGTGGATTGGCAACGAGATGGGGCGCAGGCCGAAGTGGTGCCTCGGGTGATTCGTCCGGATCTTCTTTTGACGGAGGAGGGGTTTGCAATCACTGAGTTGGATTCCGTGCCGGGTGGGATGGGAGTAACCGCTTGGTTGGGCCAGCTGTATGAGGGTGTTGTGGGCGGGGAGAGAGGAATGATTGATGGGCTGCGTTCAATTATGGGTGAAGGCGAAGGGAGGATTTGGGTTTCCGATGAGTCTGGTGATTATCGTCCAGAGATGCAGTGGTTGGCGGAACAATTGGGAGACGTGTCTCTTCATCGTGCTGAAGAATGGGACGGCGAGTCCGGGTATCGTTTTTTTGAGCTTTTCGACTGGCTGTCTATTCCTCATCTGCAAGGCAGTGATCGGAAAGGTGGTTTGACTCCTCCTGTGAAGCCACTGTTTGAAGAGAAGCTTTGGTTGGCTCTGCTTCACACTCCTGGGCTGAAGTCGTTGTGGGAGCAGGAGCTTCGTGGAAAATACTTTGAGCAGTTGAAAAAGTGGATTCCGATGGGGTGGGTCGTCGACTCCTCACCGCTGCCGCCTCATGCAGCATTGCCGAAGTTGAATGTAAATTCTTGGGCGGAAGTAGGGGGCATGAGTCAGAAAGAACGTCGCTTGGTGTTGAAGGTCTCGGGATTCAGCGAGCTGGCGTGGGGGAGCCGTGGAGTCTATATTGGGCATGATGAGCCGGGTGAGCGATGGGCAAAGCTTATCGAGCAGGCGGAAAAGGACTTTTCGACACGACCTTGGATGATGCAGGAGTTCACCGAGGCAAAATTAATTGAGCATCCTTATTATGACCGTGAAACGGGGGAGGTGAAGACGATGGTCGGGAGAGCGAGGCTTTGTCCTTACTATTTTGTTGGAGAAAAGGAGGTCATGCTAGGAGGTTGCTTGGCGACCATTGTTCCTGCTGACAAAAAGAAGATTCACGGCATGGAAGATGCCATTCTTGTGCCTGTAGTCTGAAAATTTTGCACCTTTTCTTTGGCAAGGAGCGAATTTTGTGACATTCAGAACTAATTAGTTTGTCTAGTATGGTTGTGGAGAAATTTGGGAAGTTAAATATATCGCGATGGTCGCAGCTGGGGATGTTTTTCTTCCTTGTAGTAGTAGTTTCTCTGATTCTTCCTTTTGCCTTCAGTAAGGAAGAAGAGATGACGCCAGCAATCGATGAGCGCGATCACAAAGCCTTAACGAAGGAGGAAGGAGCTCGGCAGGAAGTTCCGGGACCAGAAAACTCCGAAGGGTTAAGGAGAGGTGAGGGAAGTTAGGGCGCCTAGGTGTTCGTTGAGGGGGAAAACGGAACCATTTGGGTAGGTCTCCGTTGAGTTTTTTTAAGCTAGTTTGGATTCGTTCCAGCTTCGACTGCTTTTTTGAGCTTTGTTAGTTCGGCGTCAGCTAGTCGTGCGTCCACAAGGTCATCCAAGATCGTCAATGCTTCGCGTTTTACGGGGTCGAGTCCGCTTGGCCAGCCGGGAGTGGCGGAGAGATCGGCTGCCTTGGGCTGGGCTCGCAGAATAATGGCCTGTGAGTCTCTTTCGCGATCGACTGTTACGAGCCTCGTGCGCTCGATATCTTCAAGAGTGAGGCGTAAGAAGTGAAAGCGTTGAGCATCCTTATTTTCCATTTCAGAGAAACGCTTTCTTCGCTCGTCGTTGCGCTCAGCTTCCTGCTCCAGTTCCTTTTTGGATTCGCTGATACGTTTTTCGCGATTTAGGGTAACGACGTTACGCATGCGCTCGACTTCGGCTCGAATCAAGTCCTCTCGGATGTATTGAAAGTCGGGTGACTTCTCAATTCGCTGTCGGCTCTGATCGGCTACGATGGGAAGAAAAAGAGCATTGCGTGGCCCTGGCTTAAAGTCTCGGGCAGGGGCAATTCCATCGTGGGGGAGAGCATGCGGAAGGAAGCGTTCGCCGATTTCTCTAGCGTCGTTTATCGACGGCACGATGATGTCGGGAATGATGCCTCGGAGCTGAGTAGAGCTTCCGGTAACGCGGTAGAATTTCTGAACGGTGGTCTTGAGATCGCCAGCTCTTCTGGGGTCTTGCATGAAGCGGAGGAAGTTGGCGACGCCCATTTTTTCTTGCACGGTGCCTTTGCCGAAAGTGGAAGATTCTCCTACGATGATGGCGCGATTGTAGTCTTGAAGCGCGCCGGCGAGAATCTCACTGGAGGAGGCGCTGTTGCGGTCGGTGACCACAATAAGGGGGCCTTCGTAGTCTGGCTTGAGGGGAGTAGAGGAAAGGACTTCGACCTGTCCCCTTTGATTCTTCGCTTGCACGACAGGGCCTCGCGGAAGAAAAAGTCCGGCTAGGCGAGGGACTTCGGTTAGTGAGCCGCCGCCGTTGTCGCGCAGATCAAGAGCGATGCCATCGACATTTTCTCGCTTCAATCGGGAAACGAGCTTTTTAACGTCTTTATAGACACTTGGGTCGGCGTCCTCGAAGTCGAGGTAGAAGAGGGGGATTTTAATCCAGCCCAAGGTGCGAGGCGGTCCTTCTGGCTGAGCTATATTGACAATCTCGGCCGATGCCGCTGCGTTCTTGAGTTGGATAGTTCCGCGAACAATGACCACTTTGCGTCGCTCGTTGTCCTCTGGTGCATGATTTTCGACAATCAAACCAACGGGAGTGTCTTTGCGGCCTAGGATGAGCTGCACGACGCGCTCGATGGGGAGAAACGTGATATCCACGATCTTGCCATCGTTCAGTGGATCGATGGCTACGAGGCGGTCATCGGGTTTAAGTTTACCTTGGCGATGGGCTGGGCCATTGACGATGATTCCAGCGATGCGGGTAGCGCCGTCGGGCTCTGAAGAGAGCTCTGCGCCGATTCCAGTGAGTTGATTGCGGAGTTCGCGGTCAAAGCGCTCATTTTCCTTTACGCTGAGATAATCGGAGTGCGGGTCATGGGCTTGAGCGACAGCGCTAAAGAAGTAGTCGGCGATTTCTTCGTCGGACGCAGATTGAACAGTTTCTTTAAAGCGAAGATAGCGCTTTTTAATGATTTTGCGTGGTTCCTCTTTTTGGATCACAGGAAGAGCGGCTGAAGGTGCGGGAGCCTTCGGTTTTTTAACGATGGGTGTTTCTTCGGCAGCGATGATGGGGGTAACCGTCTCGCTGATTTCAGCGGTTTTCTCGCTTGGTTGGGCTTCTGGCTCTGGCTTCTGGGGTTCTGAGGAGGGCTGGGGGGAGTCCGAGGCGGGTTCCTCAGCCTGGGGTGAGGGGGCTTCGGTCTCTGTCGGTGCAGATGAAGTCTTTAGTTCTTCCTTTTTGGGGGTGGGGTCAACGCGCAGTAACTCTTCGCTCAAGAGTTCATCCGCGATTCGTAGTCGCCAAATGCGTTGTGCTGCGAAGCGGTCAAACGGCCAATCAGCTCTTTTTCGAGAAAGGGGCACAAGGGTGTCGGTAGTGAAGTCGAAGGCGGCCTTGTCGGTGAGGGTTTCGATGTATTCGGTTTGTTCGGCTACACGGGTAGCAAAACGGGTGTAGATATCTCGAGCCGGCTCCATTCCACGTGACCGAAGAAGGAGAATGTCGAATGCGTTGGCCGCGTCATCGGCATATTTTTTACGGAACTCGCGGACGTCTCCTTGGGTGAGGTAGAGTTTGTCGGGATCGAGAGTTTCTAAGTAGAGGTCGAGGATGCGCTGATTGAGATTCTCATCGAAACCGAGAGCTTCGAAGTGAGAATCTCCCAGCATGATAGTCATCGCTTTACCAACCTCGTTGAAGTTGGCTTCGGCGCGCATGGATGCGGTGAGGCTGGCGAGTAGCAAGGATGCCGCCAAAAGGGGGTGGAGGAGGAGATTCATCTCGGAAGAGATAACGTAGCAGATTGAGGTATTTTATCGGCTACGTCAGTAATGATGGGGTTTCGTTATCAGAAAAGGAGGTTTTTGGCGAGGAGGGGTTAATCAGATTTCGATTTCACCTGTAAAGGTAATTTCAGCTGGCCCAGTGAGGGTGACATTAACAAACTCGTCCCCAGATTTCTCGAACCCGATTTGCAGGGTCTCGCCTCCTTTAACATCAACCCTGATGGGAGAGGGGGCGCCAGTGATGAGGTGATGGTAGAGTGCGCAAGCGACCATCCCTGTTCCGCAGGCGAGGGTCTCTCCCTCGACTCCACGTTCGTAAGTTCGGATCGCGATGTGTCCAGCCTCGAGGACTTGGGCAAAGTTTGCATTCGTTCCAGCAGGTGCGAAGTGCTCATGGTAGCGAATAGCTGCACCGGCGGCAACGACATCCAGTTCGTTGAGGTTGTCTACATACGAGACGGTGTGCGGGACTCCTGTATTGACGGAATGAATCGGCGACTTCAGTCCTGCGACTTCGATTTTCAACTCAGGCTCCAAGTCGAACGGGTCGGACATGGCGACTTCAACATCGTCTCCGATAAGTTTGGCTGAGAGCTCTCCTGCGATGGTTTCGAAGCTGACTTGGTCGCATTCTTGCGGAAGGAGGTCAGCGGTGAAACGGGCAAAGCAGCGTGCTCCGTTGCCACACATTTCTGCTTCGCCCCCATCGGCGTTGTAATAGCGGAAGCGAAAATCTGCTTCTCCAACACTAGGCTCGGCGGCGAGTAAACCGTCGGCTCCGATTCCACGGTGTCGGTCGCAGAGATGGGTGATTTGTTCCTTGGTCAGGTTGTAAGTGAGATCTCGATTATCGAGTACCACGAAGTCGTTGCCTGCTCCGTTCATCTTAGTGAAGGAAATAATCATACTCGAATTTCGTTGAGAATCATCGATTTTCAAGTCGCAAAACAACGAAGGGTGGCAACATGAAAGGGGGAGGGAGGTGGATTCAGAGGTTCGTTTTCCAGGCTTGCACGAAATCCACCGAGAGGCTTGGCTGGCGCTCACATGAGCGATTGCGTTTTACTATTTGCCGGACAGGGAGCCCAGAAGGTGGGGATGGGGAAAGATCTCATCGAAGGAAGCCAGATTGCAAAAGACCTTTTCGAGCACGCCAATGAGGTGCTGGGACGGGACTTGAGCAAGATCATCTTCGAAGGACCTGAAGAGGAGTTGACGAAGACCGCCAACTGTCAGCCCGCGTTATTTGTGCACGGATTGGCGATGTGGTCGGTCTTGAAGGCTAGTTGTCCTCATCTGAATCCGGTGGCTGCGGCGGGTCTTTCGCTAGGGGAGATGACGGCTCATACTGCTGCAGGGAGTTTCACTTTCGAGGAAGGTCTGCGAGTGGTTGCGCAACGGGGACAGCTCATGGATGAGGCTTGCGCCCAAAATAGAGGAGCGATGGCTGCGATGGTGGGTGGTGATGAAGCGGCCGTGAGAGCCTTAGCGGAAGAGAGCGGAGTCGACGTGGCCAACTTAAACGCACCTGGGCAGATCGTGCTATCGGGTACGGTGGAGGGCATCGACAAAGCAGTCGCCGGAGCTAAAGAGCGGAAGATTAAGTTGGCCAAGAAGCTGAAGGTCGCAGGAGCTTATCACTCGAGACTGATGGCGGGAGCCGAGGCCAAGTTGGGGCCGGTTTTAGCCGCGGCCGAGGTTTCGAGTCCTCGCTTTCCAGTGATTTCAAATCAAAGAGCGACAGCTGTGACTGACCCCGCCGAAATCCGAGAGACTCTAGAGAAGCAAGTGACTGGTTCAGTGCGTTGGGTGGAGTCGATTCAGCTCCTTCGCGGACAAGGGCATAAACTCTTCCTAGAGCTTGGACCAGGTAAGGTTTTGGCTGGTTTGATGACTCGGATCGACAAGGGTGCGACCATCGAGACAGCCGGAGATTGGGATTCTTTGCAGGCCATGATCGAAAAAGTGAAATAAGGTGCGATTTATTGTTGCGCGATTGGGGGAAACTCCGTAGCTTGCGCGCCCACGCAAGCGGAGGACTTTCAGTCTTCTTTTTGTTCTACTTGGAGCGGTAGTTCAGTTGGTTAGAACGCCGGCCTGTCACGCCGGAGGTCGCGGGTTCAAGTCCCGTCCGCTCCGCCAAACCCCCGCTTAGTTTTTCTAGGCGGGGGTTTGGTTTTTTAAGGGGGAGATAATTTAGGGGCGACCCTTCTCTTGGTAAAGAGTCTGAAGAGCCCCTGAATTTTCAAGAGGTTCCGAGAGGTCCTTTAATTTGGAAAGGTTTGACCGGTAACATCTTGGTAGTTGTTACGGTAGTTGGTGTTCGTGGGGGAAATGGGGGTGAACGATTTGAGAGTGTGGTCGATACTTCGATCGAAGAGAACGCCGACTCTTTGGTAACCGGTTGCTCCAACCGGGACGTTGTTCGCCCAGTCGGTTGCGAATCCGTCATAGTCGCTCCGGAGTTGGGCTAAGGTAGTGGTGTCGAGAGGGGCGCTTAGATTTCCCATCGTGTCGATCAGATTGTTGTTTTCGAAAGAGTCGGAGGGGATGTGGTAGATCTCTTCGGTGGGATTGACGTAGATGTCGCAATAAGGCCAGTAGGTGTATTTAAACTCTTCGGTGACCACTGAGAGAGCTCGGCTGAGGTCGTCGTTGCCAGCGGTCCAGTTCTGAATGAGAAGCATGGAGTCACGAATGCGTGGTGCGGAATTTTCGACGATCGGTCGAATGGAGATTCCGTCCATATGCGCGGGAACGGGGAGGTCAGCGTAGTCGAGGAGAGTGGCGGCACAATCGACGTTGCCAATGATCGCGTCCGAGGTTGTGCCGATGGTGTCAAGGGGGGCGTAGGGATCGTAGACGATGAAGGGGATGCGAGAACCTTCTTCATGAGGAAGCACTTTACCATGCCATCCGCCGTTCGAGCCTAAAAAGTAGCCATTGTCCGAGGTATAGATGACGACGGTGTTGTGGGCAACGTTACTGGCCTCGAGTTCGTCCAAGACGATGCCGATTCCAGCGTCCATGCCCGCGATGAGTTGGTAGTAGCCGAGGGCAAAAGATTGGTAGGTTGGTTCGTCAAGCCAGCGTCTTTGGTGAGGGCGGGCAAACCTTGGTTGGGGCGGCATGAGGTCGTTGAAGTTTTGGGCCCAAGTGGTGGGCAACGCGAAGGGGACCACGGCGTCGAACTTGTTCTGGTCCAATGGGTCAATGTTGTCGTTCGGAAGGTGAGGTGATTTAGGGAAGAGGGTGAGGCAAAAATTTTCTCCGGCGGAGACGGACTCCTGAATGAAGTCCTTCCCAAACGCACCTAAGGCTCTGCTGACGTGAGGATAGGCTGTGGAGTAATTAGTGAGGGCGGCATTGGCTGCGGTATCGTATGAGCCTTGGCCATCGCCATCAAAGCCGCCCCATTTATCGAACTGTGCGGAGTAGGTAGCTTCGGAAAGCTCCATCCCGAAGCCAAATTTACCCGCGAAACCAATGCGATAGTCATTGTTGGCCATTAGGATGGGGTAGGACTGGTTCCAAAGGTCGGCATCGAGGGAGTTCGAGCTGACGTTCCCAAAGTTGGTGACGTGCTTGTATTCGAAAGTTCCCGTGAACGTAGTCGCACGAGAAGGGCGGCAAATGGAAGTGTTCGAGTAGGCACGGTTGAAACAAACGCCGCGAGAGGCCAAGAGGTCCATGTTAGGAGTCAAGACTTCTGAATGGTCTGGGTGATTCATGTGACCCATTGCCATTGCAACGTGGTCGTCGGACATGATGAAGACGATGTTAGGCCGAGGAAGAGTAGCGCTGATGCGA
Source organism: Roseibacillus sp. (assembly GCA_051251855.1). GTDB lineage: Bacteria > Verrucomicrobiota > Verrucomicrobiia > Verrucomicrobiales > Akkermansiaceae > Roseibacillus. The sequence continues at coordinate 1,738,258 of JBPOGI010000001.1, read as the reverse complement.
AAGAAGCCGGGTTCGATAGCGGATGGTTGGGGAGTAATAGTGCTGAGGTCGATAGTTTCGGTGCGTAAACTGCCGTCGCCTATAAAGGGGCCCGCGACGACTTGAGAAAAGCCTGATTCGAGGTCGTTGCTGAACTCGATTTGGTAGCCGCAATCCAAGCCGGTCGGCCAAGTGAGAGAGTAGGAGTCGTTTCCCAGACTCTCGATCTTTGCACAGAGGTTACTGGTGGAGTCGCAGGGGTCGGTGCCCAAGGTGACCTCAATTGTGTCGCGCCAACCATCCTTGTCCGTGTCGCCGGCTAGGTCGATACTGGGTTGGGCTGCGGTGAGGAGTGAGTAAGTGAAAAGGAGGACCGATTGTAGGACGAGTTTTAGGTTCATCTTTTAAAGTTGGTTTTGTGTTCTCTTATTATCGAGTCGCCTTCAGTCGCCCAAATAGTCGTCCACCAATTTCAACGTCTTGACTGATCGTGATCGTGACTTCTTCGGTATCATTGACTTCCTCGTCAATACTGACTTCTGCAGCTTGTTGGCCGGTGATGAGGATGTCGGTCCAATCGATGAGGTTTGCGCTATGTTGAAAGATTTGTTCGGTGTCGTTAGCTGATTCTGATCTCCGAGTGTATTTGAAGATGAAGTTCTCGTCAGAGCTTTCTGCTGACGGAAGAATCAATGGGTCTGAGACGAAGGGGTTTCCGTCAAAAATATATTCAAGCAACAACGGGGTGCCATCCGAATTAGCATCGAAGAGAAGTTCCACTTGTTCCAAGCTGGGGTGTCGAGTGAGCCACGATTCAAAGCCTTGGTAACCCTCGTAAAGTTCCTTCACTTCGGAATCGTTGAGGGCGGTGTTGAAGAGCATGACTTCGTCCACCATGCCGCCATAGCGAGCTGAACTCACTCCGCTCCCGAGAGTTCCTTCGGTAACTCCTGACATTGACTTGAATTTTCCTGATCCACTGTGCCAAGGAGATCCGTTAAGGTAGATGTTCATGTCACCGCTGGTCGAATTCTTGGTGAAGGACCAGTGATTCCATCGCTCCTTGAAGTTTGAGGGGAGCGCAGTTTTCGAAATGCGGTCGTAGGGTTGGCCACCGGTTCCAGCATCCCAAAAGACTGTCGAATTACTCCATGGAAGATGAATGTTGATCGCGCGGTCTCCATTGGTGTCACGTGCTTGAAAGATGGCGTCGTTGGATGGCTGCGTGGAGTCTCCTTTTATCCACATCGTGAGAGTGATTTGGTCGCTGATAGATGCGAAGGTCGCTTCTGGAATTAAGATACGGGAGTTGCTGCCATTAAAATTTAAAGCACCGTCACTCACTCCAGTAGTCGAGGAAGTGTTGACGGGGGAGCCATGAAACTCGTTCCCCGAAAAATCTGTCACGGTCAGGCCGAACTCCTCATCCAATCTCCAATAGGCAACGAGCCCCACTGGAGGAGGGACGGGAACTTCTACTACGAGCTGAACGGTCCTCGTTGATTCTACGGTTCCCATCATGATCTTTAGATCAAAAGAGTGCTCACTCGTAATCGTTTCCGTTGGAGTTCCACTCAGAGTCCACTCACCTGAGCTAGGGCTCGTTTCGGCCACTGTTAACCAAGACGGCTGACCGATGGCTGTCAGGCTAGTGATACTTCCTCCAGCGGGATCCCAAAAATCAACACCGTCGGTCAAGGTGTGGGTATAGGGTGTTTGGCCATTGGCCTTAGGAAAAGGGGTTTCCGCTCTTCGCCAGTTCGGCACATCAGGGAATTGGAGTTCACTGAAATGTTCGTCCACCAATTCTAGTTGGTTGAGCGCATACTCACGGAGGGTGAGAATAGGGGAGTTCTCCAAGTTTGTCCTAAAGAGCGGCGTGCCCCAAGTGATTGCTCCACCGTTGAGAACTCCTTCCGCGGTCCACTCGACGAATTGAGCATCGGTAAGACAGGGCGCAGACCCCGCATTCCAAGAGGTGGTGCTTTGCTTTGGAAAGAAGTGGGCCACGACATTGTCGTTCCAAAGCCTGTCATCAGTGGTGACAAAAGGCAGACCGTTGTGTTCCTGCATATACTCGCAAATCGCAAAATTTCTCGTGTAGAGAATCTCAGGGACAACCATGTTGCCTGCTCCTCCAAAGGGATGTCCAAAGGTGTAGTCATCGAAGAGAGATGGGGTTGCGAATGGCGCTATATCGTTGCCGACACTATTGTTAAAGGAAATCGCCGCATTGGGATTTCCGGCATGGCAGGCGTTAGCAAAAGCCTCGTAAATTCGCTGGTCATCTAGCACGCCGCTCGCGGCATCGTCGCCGCAGTCTTCCATGATGTTGTCGGCTGAATCGAAAGTCCATGCATCGATGAGGTCCCCGTAACGGAGGGAATATTCCTTCAAGATGAACTCCGCGTAACAGAACATGTATTTTCGCCTCTCGGGGTCTTCAGGCGCGAGGTGTGGGTGGTTGCTGATGAAGGCTTGGACGGTAGGGTTGGTGTCGCAAAAGTTTTCCCAGCGAGCAGATAGGTCAGGGTAGTCGCTTGGGATATTCGCAGGAATGCGAGCCAGTAGATTGTAAGAGTTGACGTAGATTTCGGATTTGAGCCCCGCTGCGTTGAGGGCTTCTAGCCAGCTTAATAACGGATCCTGCGCGGAAGTGCGGGGGACGATCAAGTTAATAGGATCGCCATTGGCGTCGGTGTCTCCTTGCCAAAGGCTTTGAAGGATAGGGTGAGGTCCGGTGTGCGCTGGGGAGAAAATATTAGGGCTCGTAAGAGGGACTTGGACGTAGTCGATCGTTTTTAGCTCCTCGATCTGAGTAAGGAATGCATCAATAGTGACTCCTTCGATGTTTCCATTGTAAGTTCTCTCAGGGAGCCACAAGGCTCCCCACGAGCCTCTCAGCCAATCCGCACGCAACCCCAACTGACTGCCTTGACCTTGTGCTCCTCCAGTGAGAAGTAGGCAGGTGGCAAGTCGAACGAAGGTGGTGCTCATAGTGAAATCTAAGGTGACGTATCAACAGTTTTTGCTACAGCGAGCTCTTCGCTGATGACCGAGGCAACTCGCTTCGCTAGGGCTGCAGAGCCAGCAGAACGAAAGTGCACGTTCTTTGGTAACTGCCATTCTTTCAAATGAGGCACACTGTAAGAATGGAGATCGTTAACCCGAATGTTGTGGGCCTTCATAATCTTGAGTGCTGCCTCGTTGTAAACTTGAGGAGATTCGGGCGTTCTTAGTGGGTTTGTGGTGCCAGGGGTTACCGGAGTCGTTGTCGCAAAAACCAATCTTGCTCCCGTCGCCTCTAGTTTGGTGACGATGCTTTTGATGTTCTGAGCATACTGGGCGGGCGTGGTGAGTTGAGGGTCTTTGGGATTTGAAGAGTTGATCTGCTTACCGGCCTCTTTGACATGCTTGAGGTCGTGGAGACCCCAGTTGAAGTGAATCACTGACCACTCATGACCGGCTAGCCAAGAGTCAAGACGTCGGAGGCCAGAAATGGTGTCGCTGCAGTTCATGGCCTTTTTACCATTGGCTGCAGTGGGGCGGTAGACGTTCGCTTTGTCCTTTAAAAGCTCCCGCACTTGGAGGGTGTAGCCGATTGAGATTGAGTCGCCGAGAATCAGAACGTTAGGAAGGTCGGGATTCGGGGTGAAGCTCCAGTCTTGTTTCCTTTTTTCAGCTCTTGAGCCTTGTTCGGGAGCCGCTTGAATTGAGCTAATTTGAACGAAGAGGAGAGAAAGCGCAATTGTGATTTGATGTTTCATTTGAAAATTGATGGAACCTTTCTACTGAGAAGTCAGTGTGACTTCTAGCTGAATGAATTTGATGGGGTCGCCAATGAGGTAGTGAGTGGTGACGGTCTCGAAGCCGTCGATTGGGTCGCCAACAGTGACCTGAGTGGGGGCGCCGGTCGCGGAAGTGATTAAGTCTTGAGTTTCGATCAAGGTGTAGCTGAGTCCTCGCTCAAAGTAGTCGGTGCGGCGCTCATACTCATAAACGAAGGAGACGGCTCCATTATCTTCCTCAGTGAAATAGGTCTCTTTTGAACTCGCATCCGCTTGCGTCGGATTCATGCCGAGGGCGTATTCGATGAGATTGTCATAGTTGTCATCGTCAGTGTCGGCATCCAGTAAAGCGTCGTTGCCGGCAAGGCCATAGCTGGCCACCCAAGATGCGTAGTCTTCAACAGTGGTTGACTGAACCGTGAATTCGACGGCGATACTTTCGATGTTCCAGCGGTCCTTGCTGTTGCCAATGTTGCCGTTAGCAATGGTGAAGCTGGAAATGGGGCGAGTCCCCGCAACGGTAAGTAAATCGATTGTTGCGGGGTCGCTTGCCATTCTGAGTCCGTTCGGGTTGTTCGCCAATCCTTCCGCGACGACTTTCACTCGGTCGGCTGTGTTCGCTCCATTGCGCACCGTGATTGAAGTGAAGGAGAGGTCGGTGAAATCGCTTAGGGTGAGATTTCCTCCATTGGCATTGAAGTCGGTAATGTGGATGTTCGAGATGGAGTCAACTGATTGAGAAAGGCTGCCATCGAAGGTGGTCCACCATCCACTAGGACCTTCGCCAGAATTGATGCCCCAAAGACCTTGAGCTTGGCTTGTGATAGAGGTTCCCGCCATCGGGTCTATGTTAATGGCGATGCGAAAGGTCGCCAAGCCATCGGGGGCGGTTTGCATCGCAGAATACATCGTCGCCACGGTGTCTGTCCCGTAGTTGGTGTCCGCAGCGGCAAAGATGTTGACGTTGGAGGTGATGCCTCTAGCAGGGAAAGGGGTGGCTAGCTTTAAGCCCACTTTTCGAAAGGCTCCTGTGCCATCGGCTATTTGGAAGGCTACGCCACTGGTGCCGTATCCTCCTGTTACAGTGCCAGAGATGAGGCCGGTGTTAGATAAGGTGAGCCCTAGTGGGAGAGAGGTCTCAGCCGCGAGTGCCCAAGTGTAGTGAGAGTCTCCACCGCTGGCGGACAATTGATGGGTGAAGGGCACGTCGAGTGGCACCTCTGGCAGTTCGTCGGTAAGAATTTCGAGATCGGTGTCGGGCACGAAGTCGCCTGTCTCAGAAAGGTGAGCGAGTTCCTTGATGAGCTCGTGGCCGATGAGGCAGGCCTCGTGAATTTGCTCAGTGGTGTAGGAGCCGCGATGGATGTCGGCGGGGTCAATGGTGGCTGGGAGAGGGAACTGTGTGCCCAGTGCGGAGCTGAGCATCATGTAAGCGTTCATGTAGACGAGTGGGTCTGACGAGTGTAGGGCATCGTCGGAAGCAACGAAGTTGGGGACTGCTTCATTGATACGGCCCATCCCAATCGTTAAGGGAATGAGTTTCCAGCCTCGCTCGGCGTAGTTGAAGTAGAGCTCCACGCAACTGTGATAATCGAGGGCGTCGACTGTCGAGGCGGTGCCACTGACCGCGGGGGAAATTGCGAAGGACTTAATCCAGTCGAAAGCAAAGGGGATCATGTTTGCCTGAGTCATGTCGATCGTCTCTTGCGCTCCGGCTCCAGCCCAAGACCCAGAGACATACATCAAGGCGGCTTGGTTTGGTTCCAAGGCAAACTTGAAGCCTTGGTCGGCAATGTCGTCGGGATGCCAATATCGCACTCCTGGAGAGTAAACGCCGTTTCGAGTGCCTAGCTTGCGACTTGCGACAGTTGTGGGAGGGTTGCTCCCGATAATTTTGTCGAGAGCGTCCGAAGTCCAGTCTTGTGTGCTCGAGCCTTTATACATGTATCGAACGGTATTGTTGAAGGGAGCGCTCGTGACATCGAGGCTTCGGTAGACAACGGCGCCATCGTTTTCGTAACTGGTGCTATAGTGAGAGGTCGTGCGATTGAGGGTGACAGCCGTTTCGGCCGTGTTCGCGAAGGTTGTGGCGTCTTCACTGGAGATGCCCGAAGGACTGTAACTTGAGGTCGTAGCGTTGAGACCAGTGAGATGAGAAAAGAGGGTGCAGGCATAAAGGTAGTGCTGCTCGGCCTGAGTGGGGCTGGTTGCCGCATCGACTGCATAGGCTCCAGGAACGAGTTCCATCCCGACTCCATTAGCCACGCGATACATTACGGGGCCGTAGTCTGACAGATTTTCATCAGAATTCAGCGGGAGGAAAACCATGGGCTTGCTGCCGCCGCTAAGAATGATTTTCGAAAGCTGGGTGCAACCTTCGTAGAATACCTCTGGGGCGAAGTATTCGTTGTCGAGCGGAGCATCGTCGTAGACGTTGGCGGGCCCGCCACCAAACTCAGAGTATTCGATGGTGCCGGTCGGAGTGGTGTGGATCGTAGGAATGAGAATGACGTTGCCGTAACCTTCGGCGGCTTTGGCACGCAGCGCGATGTCCTCCGGGTTCTTGTCGTAGTAACCATCGGCGAGAGATTCGATATTTGAGTCCTCATGGATATCGATTTGAACTTCGCTCATTCCAGGCGTGCCAGCGAAGAGTCCCTGCAGATGAAGCGCCACTTCAGAATAACGGTTCGAGCTTTCCCCTACAGAGACGAGCAAGAGGTCGTCGGACTTATCTTGAGAGAGAGCTATGCTCATCATCAAGAAGCTCGCAAACAGAAGTAAGAGTTGGTTCAAAATGGGGTGGTTTTTTTGAGGTAGAGCTGGAGCAGGGGTATAAATTCTCCTAAATCTACTCTCCAAGTATTGACCGAGACTCACCTCTTGTCACCTACCTGTTTAGAGGGTAACCCGCGCTACGATTCGGTTTCCTTCCCTTTTTGGCGTTTATAGCCCGCGGGGATGGCGCATGGCGTGGCCGTCGACTCTGCGAGGCTGAGGTTTCCAGCGAGGGCCGCTTTCTCCATTGCCTCCACTACCGCCGGTGTCGAAGCGGAGACCTCCAATCACCATGAAGGCGTGGCCCCGACGGACATAGACTGTGATCCAGTCACCCTTTCCCTTTTTTCCATAGTTGAAGAATCCGTTGGAAGTGAGATGGCCTTGGAGGAGGCCGGCCTCACGGAGGACGTAGCTCGTGGAGCCGCTACAATCGTAGCCCGAGTCATTGAGCACGGCATGCCCGCCGCCGTATTTGTAGGGCTTGTCGAGGAGGCGGTTGGCTGCTGCGACCGCGAGTTTGACTTTCTTAGGTGCAAAGAGTGGTGCGCGCGCTTCCCCGTTTTGCTTGAGGTTGACCGAACGCATGAACTTTTTTTCGTGCTCAACGGTACCTTTGGCCCACTTTTGGGAGCCACCACAGCTCATGAGGGCGAAGCTGGTGAGGAGCAAGAGAGCAATTATTTTCATTAAGAAACATTAATGAAAAAATAGCTAAGAGGCAAGCCTGTCGATGGTGACGCGGCTCAATTGTTCTTCCGAATCTACCGAAGAATTGAGCTCGATTTTTTGTTTTTGAATAGCAGGAATACTAGATGGGCTTGCCCTTGTAATATTCCATTTGGTTACCCGCAAAGGGTTTGGCGCGGGCGAGGAGCTTGTCGCGCTCTTCGATATCGAGTTTGCGGTAATTGCGCAGGGTCGTGGTGTTCTCCTTGACCTCATGGGGCTTGAGGCAACCGGAGATGAGGGATGTGATGGGGAGGGAGTAAATGTAGTGATGCATGTCCTTCACCGTGAGGCCAGAGTCAACGATGGTGCCGACTCCTTCGATGTCAGGGGTCTTTTTGTTGTTGGGCTCAGCGCCGAGCATGTTGCCATGGGCGAGGGTTTTCATCGCAAAGATGCCGTAGTTGTCTTTGAGCAGCTCGGGGAGAACCTGCACGATGAATGAGTCCCAATGCGGATCGACTAGGTTCATCGGCATGAGGCAGGTGTCGAAAAGGAGGTTGGCTTCGCGGAGGCGTTTGATGAGGTGCAGGTGTGCAGAAGGCGAGCGATGACCGGTGAAACCGATATGACGCACCAGACCTTCCTCGCGGGCTTTAAGAAATTCGTCGATGACGCCACCTTCCCATCGCCTGTCGACATCAGCGGCGCTGGTGATGGAGTGAATTTGCCAAAGGTCGAGATGGTCCGTTTTCATGCTACGGAGTGAGGTCTCCAGTTCCTTGCGAGCGGTTGCGCTCGTTTTGGCGTGGGTCTTGGTTGTCAGGTAAACGTGGTCCCGGTATTTGGGGGTGAGGTATTTCCCGTAGAGAACTTCGGATTCGCCGTTGCCATACTTTTGCGCCTGATCGAAGGAGCGGACTCCGCACTCGATAGCGGTTTCGATGATTTGCTCGGAGGTGGCTTCGTTTTCGGCGCGCACGACGTGTGCTCCGCCAAGCGAGAAGGCCGAGATGGATTCGCCGGTGCGTCCGAGAGGTCGAGTGGGGAGGATTTTACCGAGTTTGTCTGAAGTCTCCTCCGCATTGAGATGGGGGAGCGCTACGGCGGAGGCTGCGAGTGTCTTGAGGAAGGAGCGGCGATCGGGTGGCATGGCTTTGAGTGGCTAGGTCCTTAAATCGTGCAGATGAGGACTATCTTTAACGCGACCACTGTGAAGAGAAGGCCGTCGCTGGTCGAGAGTGTTTTATCGCCGCATTCTGAGTATCGCATCATTTTGATGCTAACGGAGTGGGGTGAGTTACTGTAGAACGGTGATAGATGAGCGGTTCTTTAAAAGTTCTGGATCCGACAAGTGTGGATCCCTCCTGCGAAGGGGATGAGGAGGTGATGGCTCTCATTGCGAGCCATCAATCGAGTTTGCAGGCTTTTTTGAGGAGTTTGGTCCCAACTGGCGGAGAAGTGGAGGATATCCTGCAGCGGGTCAATCTGGTGATTTGGCGCAAGCGAGAGAAGTTTGAGTTGGGAACGAATTTTAAGGCTTGGGCCTTCTCAATCGCTCGCTGGGAATCTTTGGCCTATCTAAAAGAGAAGAAGCGGAGTTCTTGGCTTCTGTTTGATTCGGAGCTGGCTGTTCTGGTGGAGGAAGAGCTCTCTCAACGCACGGAGAGTCATTGGCAGGACCATGAGGAGGATTTGGTCGACTGTTTACAAGAGCTGTCAGCGAAGAATCGCTCCCTCATTTACGACCGATACGGGCTGGGAATGTCACTCATCGAGTGCTCTCTTAAGTGGGAGCGAAGTGAGGGCGGTTTGCGAGTGTCTTTCCATAGACTAAGAGCTACCTTGCGGCAGTGCATTGAACGCAAACAGAGGAGGGATCAATGATGATGGCACGCTTAGAAGAACTCGCTTCAGCCTATTTTAGTGGAACGCTGAAAGAAGGAGAAATCGAAGAGCTTAAGGAGTTGTTGCATTCCGATGATAAGCTCTTGAAGCGCTTCTGTGACGAGGCTGATTTTGAGCAAACACTGCGTGAAGTTTCGGTTTCGGTGCCGCTAGCGAGCATGGGTCCAGTGGCTCATCGGTCGAAACGAAGTTGGATGTTGGCTGCAGCCGCCTTGTTGATGCTGAGTTTCGGGTTGGCTTTGTTCTTTCATTTGAGCCCATCACGCCAACCAATCTTAGCTGAGATGACGGTTTCTCCACATGGCCTCATCGCGGTGAGCGGACCCGCGGAGGGCAGTCGTAAGGCGGGCCAACTTGAGAAGGGGGCTACCCTTCGAGTCGTGCAGGGCACGGTTGAGATTCAATTTTTCGAAGGAGTGCGTTGTCTGATAGAGGCTCCTGCTGAGCTTTCTCTCGAGAAAAAGGGACTCGTCCACCTAAAGGGGGGGAGAGCTCGCTTCGACGTCGAAAAGCAGGCGCGAGGTTTTCAAGTAATATCCGGAGATCTCGAGTTAACTGACCTAGGCACCTCTTTCGGAGTTGATGCTACTAATCTGACGCCGGAAGTTCACGTTCTCAGTGGTCTGGTGATTGGGCAAGGGCGAAGCGGCAACCGTGAAGAAACGAGAGTGGAGGGAGGACAAGCAATGGTCTTAGCCGAGGAAGGGCTTATGACTCCCATCCCTATCGATCAGGAACGGTTTCCTTCTTCTTTAGGAAGCGGAATTCCGGCGCTATTGTTGTCCTTTGATACAGAAAACGAGGAAGCTGGTCGTTGTTCTGGCTCGATTGCGAGTCGAGATAGTGTTCAGTTGGTGATGGACGATCCATATAGTCCTCAGTTGGTCGAGGGTCGCTTTGGTAAGGGGCTTTTGTTCGATGGTAAGAAAACCCATGCCCGTGCGAACTGGCCTGGGATTTCAGGCTCACAAGCGCGTACTGTTTCTTTTTGGTTTAAGACTTCGAAAGGTGGGCGAGCGAATCCGATATTGGGTTGGGGGCTAGCCGCCGGTAACGACCGAATGTCCTTTTTTGGGCTCCGACTAGGTAAAGAGGGACGATTACGAATGGTTTCGGGACGTCGTTGGTTGGAAGGGGTCAGTGTATTAGATGGAGGTTCCTGGCATCATGTCGTCATTGTTACGGGGGATTACAAGAAGGGGGCTTGGCCTGTGACGCAGCTCTATATTGATGGTGTGCCGGAGGAAATGACGCCACGGGTTCCCATGGATGGAAAGATGGCGAGTCTCGACACCTTCAATACGGTCACGACAGATCCGGGTTCCGAGCCTTTGATGATTGGACGCTTTATGCGAGCGATTGAAGAATCTCCTTGGGAGTTGGCGAGCTTTGCCGGCCTCATTGATGAGGTGATTATTGCGGAAGGAATCGTCGATAGTATTGGGGTTTGCGCTCTCTATGAAGGGCGGTTAGCCGACTCAGGATTGGACCTGGAAAATTGATTTTTGGCAAAAAGAGATTTTTGCGGTTAACGTTTCTCTATGAGGTTCTGTAGGTAGGTGATGATGGCATTCATTTACAAAAAACCTCAAAATCTCTCTCTCCTTCTTTTTGGCCTCGCGGCAGGGAGTGTCCAATCAGCGACTTGGGTCAAAGGTTATACGATTGGTAGTGCTGACCTCGCACCATCGGGTGAGACTCTGTTCATGGACCTGGCCACTTCCGGCGGTAACGATCTGCGGTTTGACGGAGGAAATGCTTCTGCCCACATTTGGGAAGTTCAAAGCGGGGGGAATTGGACAATTGGTGATACCGTAGAGATTACGGGGGTCGCGTTGCCTTTTTGGTCCAACAATAATAACGCAACCAATAATACCCAGAACGGAACCATGACCATTTCGTTTCGGAGCTTAGGTATTAATGACGACTACGATACCGGCGATTCTACCATCTTCGGTTCGGTCGCAACGACTTTTGCAAGCGAGGCCGCAGGCGTCGACGAATACTACGTCAACTTTGATACTCCGATTTCTTGGGTCGCAGATTCCAATGGCTTTGGTTTCAGTATCGCGAATACGGCAGCTCTTCGCTTAAAGACTGGTCCTACTGGTACTGGTGCCGAGGCCGAGAATACTGGCAATGGCAACACGAGAACTGGTTATCAGATGAGTTTGAGTGTTGCAGGCCTAGTGACTCCTGTTCCCGAGCCGACGGTGGCTTTGTTGGGCGGAATGGGTCTTTTGTCACTTCTACGCCGCCGCCGTTAATCTTGTCCTCGTGAAAAAACTTTGTCTCGTCGCCCTCGCGGGTTCTTTAACGATGGCGGGGGCTGCCGACATTGTGTCTGGTGATGCCACTGCCTTGTTAGGCCCTGACTTCTTCTTTGATGATGCCGCTACAGGCGGAAGTGACAATACAACCTCCAACTTCAATCGCACGGTCACCGGATATTGGACTACAGGTGCGATGGTGAACTTGACGGGGTTGGCATGGGCATCGTCGGGGTCTGGAACAGCGGCAACGGAAGCGACAGTGACCTTTACTGACCTTGGTGCGGATGAAGCCGTAGGAACCGCTGATGATGTCGTGCTCGGCTCTTATTCAGATGACCTCGTTTTCTCGGGAGCGGGAGAATATCTTTGGATTTTTGACAACAATTTGAGCTTCACAGCTGGTGGTGGTTCACTCCGGATTTCGATCACTTCTAATGGGAATATCAGGCGTAAAACTTCGCCTTCAGGGAGCACAGGTCAAGGGGCTGTAAAGTTGAGCCTGGCTGGCTCTTCCTCTGGTGGGGAAACGCCCCCGGTTTCCAACACCGCAACCGCCAGTGGCTTTTGGGATGAAATTAGCTGGGAAGTGCCAGGGGGGACGGCGTCGGGTGATCTGGGTGATGAGGACCAGGTGTTAGTCGGTGAGTATCGCAGGGTGGCTTATCGGGGGATTCCAGCCGATGAGCGAGTTGGTGTTTTGAACTTGGGAATCGACGGGACTGCGGACGGGCAAGGGACGCTGGTGGTGGAGTCGGGGACCCTCAATGTGGGCGGCGACTTGGTGGTAGGCCGCAATGTGAGTGCGAACGACTCTTTTGTAGAGGTGAATGGGGGCACGCTCTCCGTGGAAGGGAATGCAAATTTTGGAACAAGTGTGGAGTCTTGTGATGGTTCGGTGACGATTGCGGGCGGTGCCTTCGAGGTCGCTGGAGACCTGACGATGGGAGCCTTCGAACGAGGGGGATCCATGATGCGTTTCCACAATCCGGGGGGCTCACCAGCGGTGGTAGCCGAGGGGGCTTTGATCCTGAATCGTTGCGCGCTCGATTTGACGTTCGACGCGGGATATACTCACATTGTTGGTAGCACCATTTCCTTGATTCGATATGGGAGTCGTGATGGCCAGTTTGGAAATGCTCGCAATGGACAAGAGTTCAGTTGGGGGCCGAATCGATTTCGAGTGGACTACGATGTTCCCACCAGTGGTCAGTTTGAGATTGTCCTGACCGCTTTGGAGAATTGGTCGACGGTCTCCACTCCTCCTAATATTATCTTTATCTTTTCGGACGACCAAGGCTACTCGGACATTCAGCTCAATGGACATCCCACTTGGGCGGCGAAATATCCGATGCCGGAGCTGCAACAGATTGCTACCAAAGGGGCTCGTTTCACTGACGCTTATGCCATTGCGGGGGTCTGCCATCCTTCGCGCTGCGGGATTTTGAGCGGTATACACCAGCAGCGCATTGGAACTGATAACAACCTGAGTGGAGCCAGCCATAATGGGCTCACTGTGGGGGTGCAAACCATCCCGCGTCGTTTGCAAGGGTTGGGCTATCGGACCTACGGGGTAGGGAAGTGGCACTTGGGAGATACTGTGGAGTATCATCCTAATGTCCGTGGATTCGATCGCTGGTATGGAATGTGGTCAGGGAGTCGAAGTTACTACAATAACTCGGATGAGAGTCGGATTTTTCAAGACCAAATGACGCCCGTTTTTAGCGATGAGGATGGAAGTTATCTCACCGATCGAATTGGGGATAGTAGTGTTGATTTTATCGACGAGCATTTGCAGAACCATGCGGGGCAGCCCTTTTACATCTACATGTCATTCACTGCGGTCCACGGCCCGATGGATATTCAGTCCGCAGATGCGCGCTTCGCTCGATTACAGAATGAATTTGGTTTGACGGCCGCAGACTATTTGAATTCGCCACGAGTCTTTGCCAATTCCAATCAAGCGACAGTCGATGCTAATCGATACGAGCTAGCTGCGATGACTTTGGCTTTGGATGAGAACATTGGTAAAGTGGTCGATAAGGTGGAAGCCGAAGGCCTGACCAATAACACCATCTTTGTCTACATGACGGATAACGGTGGCGCGGAATGGGTGACCGGATTTGGTGGGAATTACTCTTATAACCTTCCTTTGAAGGGAAAGAAGAGTGGCAGCATGCAGGAAGGCTCGATTCGGGTTCCTTGTGCGATTCAGTGGACTGGTGGAATGCCAGGAAATCAAGTGATTGATACTCCCGTAAGCTCGCTAGATTTTATGGCGACGTTCGTGAATGCGGGGGGAGCTCCAGCGGTCGCCCGCAACGGTTTGGATGGTTTGGATTTGATGCCACTCTTGAATGGGGGGGAGGCGCTGCCTGATGAACGGGTGATTCCGTTTCGTGCCAGTGGCTCGACGGGCGGTGGTTCAGCGCTTAGGAAAGGGAAGTGGAAGCTCTTCAACAGCGACCCTGGCTTCAATCCTGTTCTCTATGATTTAGAAAGTGATATCGGAGAAACGACGAATGTTGCGGGAGCCAATCCCGATGTTTTTGAGGAATTGAAGGAGCGTTTTTTGGCATGGGATGCGCGGACAACAGTGCCCCTCTACGGAAGCGGCGGCGTAGAGTTAGATGCGGGATTGGAACGGACGGCGATTCCAGGTGGTTATCGACTGAGGACGAATTCATCTTCGCCTGTTTTCTTGTCTGGGCCCTTCCGTGAGACGCAGTCAATGACTGTAGACTGGGACTTTAATTTCTTCCTGCGTGCAACTGAAGAGAACAATGCTGGTCATGCAAAACTTGTCTATGCAATCGGGGATTCCTCGTCCCGCTCGAACTTGATTCAAGCGGTGGTTGATTTCGGAAATAACGAGGTTTCTCTCATGGAGGGAAAAACGGGAGGTTCGCAGTCGTTGCCTCTTATAGCCCTCCCTGAAGATTTCAGTCTGGGAAGTTTTTCGTTCGACGCTTCCACCAGTGTTTTGAGTTTTACGCTAGGAGAACAAACTCTTTCGCTCTCTCTTACTGGGTCCTACGCGAGTGGGCTGAGCCACTTTGCGGTTGGAGCATCGGCGATGGAAGGAGAGCTTACGAGTCTTCGTCCAGGGGAGGTTGGGTTTTCTGGCTCCATGCTTGATTTTTTCAGTCAGAGCACTGGGCTGCTAGGGCTTTCTCTGGACATGTCTGCAGAGGGGCCTTTCTCGCCAACTCCCGAGCGTGCAACGAATTTAGAGGATTTTAACCAAGATGACTCGGTGCTCGTCGAGTCTCTGGGTGGTGGCCGCTACCGCCTTTCCATCGAGCCGGATCTTAACGAGGAACGTGAATTCTTCCGGATGCGCTTCAACCAACGATAGGACCAAAAACCATGAAAATAGCTAATTCAATATTTATTACCACCAGCCTGCTGAGTGGCTTCGCTTGCGCTTCCAGTTTTGTGAAAGGGGATGCAACTGCTAGTCTCGGAACAGACTTTTTTGTCGATGATGCGGCTACGGGAGGGAGCGATGTCACCACGAATCAGCCGGCTCAATTTGCCGCAAATCGGAATCTTGCAGCATTAAATGTGGGTGCTGATGGTTCGACTGTCGAAATCACTGGCTTCGCATTTGCGACCTCGGGAACTGCGGGAGCTAATGATGCGACCGAACTCACAGTGAGACTGAGATATCTCGGAGCAGACAATACTCTCAATACATTTGATGACCTCTTTATTGGGGAGGAAACCGTGAACTATACTCATGACGGTGCGGGAGAATACTATGTTGTCTTCGATGCCCCTTTCTCGGCAGTGATACCAGATCCGATGCCGAATTCCCAAGGCCGCTTCCGAATCGAAGTTGTTCCCTCTAACAGTGCTGGGGCAGGTTCGGTCCGATTCAAAGCTGCAGCACTCTCGATGGAAACTTTTAATGGTCCCAAGTTTACCATCGCGGGAACTTCTACTCCTTTTATTGCCGGGAATGTGGATACCGACGACGATGGTATTCTCGACGAATTCGAGACAAATACCGGGATTTATGTGAATGCGTCAAATACGGGAACAGATCCGAATAATCCCGATACAGATGGCGATGACTTGGAAGATGGTGATGAGGTGTTTGGTGACCTTTTCACAGGCTTTACTTCGAACCCTCTTTTAACCGACACAGATGGAGACAATCTTGGAGATAAGGATGAGGTATTTGGCTCTCTCAACTCGGCCTTCTTCAACGAAGAGACGGACCCTGATAATGACGATTCTGACAATGATGGGATTCTGGATGGAGTCGAAGTTTTGACAATGCTGACGGATCCTAACAGTGCGGACTCTGACGGAGACGGGCTCACCGATGCTGAAGAAGATGTCAATAGGAACGGCGTGGTCGAAGCGACAGAAACCGATGCAACCGAATCTGATACCGATGGGGACGGCCTCTTCGACGGGTGGGAGGTTGATAACGGTTTTGACCCTATCAACAGCGATGAGTCTCAAGACGATCCCGACTTGGACATGCTCCTCAATATCGACGAGTTTAATGGCGGGTTTCAAAGCACAGACCCCAACGATAGTGATACTGATAACGATAAACTGAGTGACCGTTTTGAATTTGATTCCACCGGATTGTCAGGATTCTTGAATCCCGTAAACCGCGATACCGATAATGACGGATTGTCGGACTCCTACGAGTTGGCCAATGGCCTTGATCCGTTCCTCAACGATGACTTCGACAGCGATACCTTTACTGATGCCGAAGAGGTTCTCTTCTATGGCACGAATCCGGACGATGTGAGTGAGTTCCCAGGAGACGGTATCAACCCGGCACCTCTCGGTCTGACTCCCATTATGAATTTCGGAGTGGTTGGGCCAGCGGATGCCTTGCCCATCCGTCCGGTTGCAAGCGACCCTGACGCGCTGGCAACGGCGATTCTCAACGAAGCGGCTCAAGGTGGTGCCGATCTGACCTTTGGCTTTGGGCGACCGAATTTTACGACCCTCTTTCCGGGCTTGTTTCCTCAGGCAGGAACTGAAGTTGAGATTACAGGAATCGCTTGGGTCGTCACTGGAGGTGGAAACGGGCAAGGTGATATCTCTTTCGAATTTTATGACCCTGCGGCCGCCGACGCTGATGATGACTTCGATGGCGTTGACTGCGAGACACTAGTCGGCGTTGCACGCGGAACGTTGAGCCCTTCAGGGTCCACGGGAGTTTCTTACTTTGCCTTTGAGGAACCCATCACCTTCACGAGCGCGGGCACAAGTTTAGCGGTTCGTATGCAAAGCACGGCTGCACTGCGACTCAAGGCTCAGAATGGTTTTGGAACAGGGCTGCGGGTCCGGAGCGATGGCTCGGGAGCGTTCACCACGAATAGTAATCTGAGGTTCACCCTCTTTGGTCTTCCGGCTAACGAGGTTGAGCCTGTTGAGCTGGTGATCACGAGCTGTGGCTTTGAGAGTAATGGCGACTTTTTCATCGAGGTTGAAGGAGGCGTTGCTGGAAAGATTGTCACAGGAGCTACTGACTTGGCAGGAGGCTTTACTGCGGTGACCACTTCCGATGATGGGGCAAATCGCTTTACCATTTCTGAGAGCGAACTCGATTTGGGTGCTCTTGGTTACGAGTTCTTCCGTGTTGAACTGGTTCCCTAACGAGTGACGATGGTCTCAGGATAAAGACTTTTCCAAACTTCTAAGGCCGTGCTGATTTGCGCGGCCTTTCTGGTGGGGGAAAGCTCCCAAGTGAGGGGCGCATCTTTGGGGAAGTATTGGAAGAGGTTCTTGTAGTCTAATTCGCCGGTGAAGGGGACTCGATGGTCGCGGGCTGGCCACTCCACGTCGTGCACGTGAGCTCCATAAAGATAGGGCTGAACTTTGCGTAGCCAATCAGCATGCTCTAACAGACCGAGGTTGTGCTTGAGCTGCACGTGGCCAAAATCATGCCAATAGACAACATTCGGGTGGTCCTTGAATCGTTCTTGTAGCACGAGCATCTCTCGTTCGGTGGGCATATCCTCGAACTTGGAACGTGATTCGACTGCAAGTTTGATATTGAGTTCAGCAGCTCGTTCGGCCAGGACTTCGAGGGTCTTGCAAGCACGGTCAAAGTAGAGGGGGCCGTGTTTTTCCCGCTTTTTGACACACTTCAACTTATGTTTGACGTAGTCGGGATTGTCCTGTTCGCCATCTTTGACCATGGCTGTCAGTTTGCCGGTCCACTTTTTATGAGGCATTTGGGGGATGGAGCCCATATGAAGGACGAGGTATTTGGCTTCGAACTCAGCGGCGACATCGAGGGTCTTGAGGGTCATGTCCATCGCACGCTGGCGCTCGTTCTCGCGAAAGGAGGTGAACTCATAGGCATCGGGCGCATCGATCATAACCTCGGTGGGAGAAGGAAAGTAGTTATGGACACCCACGCAGGTGAACTTGCCCGCCTTGTAGGCTCTCTGCAGACCAGGGAGCTTGGCGATGGTCATCCCGTGGGAGAGTTCCAAGTGGTCGAATCCGAGTTCGAGGATCTCATCCACCATTTCCTCGCCATCGCTATGGCGGGAGTTGTTCCAACAAGTGGAGAAAGCAAGCATTGCGTCTACCATGGACAAGGCATCGGCAATGGTCCAATGCGGAAATGGTAGGATGACGAACCCGATGGGCTAAGCCGCATCGATCTCGATGTTGTCGATGAGGCGAACGTCGCTATAGAACACAGCAATGGCGAGGAGGGCATGCTCATTGACAGAGGCAAGAGGCTGGAGGGTTTCGCTGGAAACGAATTCGAGGTAGTCGACGCTAAAGCCTTCGGGCGCTCCTTGAAGTTGGTGGCGTGCTGCGGCGAGGTAACGCTCGGGACTTCGTTCTCCGGTAACTGCGAGGTTGTGCGCCGCGAGCAAAGCTTTGCGCAAGCGAGGGGCGTCAGCGCGGTGTTCAAGAGTGAGGTTTCGGTTGCGGGAAGACATCGCGAGGCCGTCTTCTTCCCGAAAGGTATCGGCGGCAACGATTTCGATATCGAGGGAGAGATCTCGGATCATACGGCGAATGATGGCCAATTGCTGGTAGTCCTTTTTTCCAAAGACAGCGAAGTTGGGTTGGACGAGGTTGAAGAGTTTGAGAACGACGGTGCAAACGCCGTCGAAGTGACCGGGGCGGCTGGCTCCGCAGAGATGCGTAGCGAGCTTTTTCTCAAGCACCTGGATGGAGTGGTTTTTGGCGTAAAAATCTGCGGCAGTGGGGTGAAAGACATGATCCACCCCTTGTTGACGGCATTCTTCGAGATCGGTAGCGAGTGTTTGAGGGTAATTCTGCAGGTCTTCTGGTCGGTCGAACTGCAGCGGATTGACAAAAATAGAGGCAACGACAGTGCCTTTCTCGCCCACGGTCTCACGCGCTTTTTGGAAGAGACTGGCGTGCCCTGGGTGCAAGGCGCCCATCGTAGGGACGAAAGCCACTGGGCCAGACCAGTTTATGCGTTGGTTTAGGAGATCGGCGGTCGTTTGGGAGGTCTTCATGGATGACAAGGGGGGAGGGAGTTTCTTCTTGTCGGAAAGGAGTGGCAACTTTCAAATTCGAGCTGTGCCCCTTCGTTCTTTTGTCAGCGTGTGTTTTCTGATCTCCTTCTTCGCTTTTGGTCAGGAGCCTCCCAGTCGGCTGGAAGTGAGCCGAGCTCCGGTCATGAAGGTGGCCACGGTGGATATTCAAAAGCTTTTTCAAGGTTATCGAAAGACTTTGGTTGCTGAGCGCGAGATCGACCTCGCACGAGCTGAAATTCAGAAGAAGAGTCAGTTAGCGACGAATGAGATTCAAAAACGTCGAAGAGTCGCCGAACAGCGCATATTTAACGTTCGAAAGGGCGATGCTTCAGAGGCTGAAATAGCGGACTTGCAGCGAGAGCTTCCCATTATTACCCGGGAGCTTCAAATGGCGGAACAGCAGAAGAGCGGCGAGCGCGCTACGGCCAATCAGGCATTAAACAAACAAATGGTCCGAAGAATGGCCGGAATCTTAGAGGAAATCGTCGAGTTGACCGCAAAGAAGGCTGATTCTGAGGGGTTTGATATGGTCATTGATATTTCTGGGAGTAACTCGAATCAAGTGATCCCTATGCTCTTCGCCAAGAATGCCACTGATATGACTCCGCTCATGGAAAAAGAATTGAGCAAGAGTGGGGACGACAAACGCTAAAAGACGACCAGAATCGTTGACGAGAGTCCAAAAGCTCTCCAACGTCTCGGCCAGACATCACAGTCCACCCAAAATATTTATGAAGACAGGAATTCTTTTCGCAGCCCTTTTTGCCCTCATCTCGTTCGCTCAAGTTGGAGCGCAAGAAATCAAGGTCGCTACCGTTGATATGAAGCGCCTCCTCAAGGACTATTATCGTACTGAGGAAGCCCAGCAGGAACTCAATGAAAAGCAGGCTCTGTTGACGAAAGCGAACAATGAGAAGCAGAAGCAGATTCAAGAGCTCGAGGAGGAGATCAATACTCTTCGCAAGCAGTTTGAGGATCCTTCCCTCAACGAGGCCAAAAAGAAGGAGATTTACGAGCAACTCCAGCTTAAACAGCAAGAAGGCATCGCGATGAGCCGTTCACTCAAAGAGTATCTCGACCGTAAGCGTCGTCAGGTTCAGGAAGAAATGCAGCGCCAAATGCGTGGTATTCTTGAGGAAATCACCAAGTTGCTTGAAGAGAAGGCTAAGGCTGAGGACTACGACTTCGTTTTTGATAAGTCAGGTAACAGCACCACTCAGGTTCCTGTTCTTCTCTATTCTAAGGACACCTACGACATCACCGAAGGTCTCCTGAAGGAGCTCAATAAGGATGCTCCCGCACAGTAAGTTTTAATTGTTTCATCGTGGATTTTTCCATCTCTGAAATTGTCGCCCTCTGCGGAGGGCGTCTTCGTGTCGGGGATCCTGATTTTCGGATCACAGGATTCGCTTCTTTGGGTGATGCCGGTCCATTGGACCTCAGTTTTCTTGGGAACGAGAAGTATCTCAATGACTATTTAGGCTGCCAAGCGGGTGCGGTGCTCACTGTGGCTCGGGCCCCGATTGCGCGGGAAGGCATGGCGGTGATCGACGTCGAGAATCCTTCGGTAGCTTTCAGTCAAGTCGTCGAAGAAGTTCAAAAGAAGAGGCCTTATGAAGCGGCGATTCATCCTTCCGCTTTTGTGGATGAAACGGCCCAAGTGGACGGAGCAATGATTCGAGCCAACGCGGTGGTGGAGGCTGGTGCGGTTGTGGGTAAGGGGACCGAAATTGGGCCCGGCGTTGTTGTTGAACGAGGAGCAATCATCGGCGAGGACTGCATTCTTTTTGCCAATGCGGTGGTGCGCGAGCGCTGTATATTGGGTGATCGCGTTCTATTGCAGCCGGGAGCTTCCATTGGATCCGAAGGATTTGGTTATGAACTGGTCGATGGGCGACATCGCTCCATACCTCAGGTGGGTATTGTGGTTTTGGAGGACGAAGTGGAGATTGGAGCCAATTCTACCGTCGACCGTGCACGTTTCGGGAAGACAGTTATTGGGAAAGGCACGAAAATCGACAACCTCGTTCAGGTTGGTCATAACGTCATCATCGGCGAGCATTGCCTGATCGTGGCCCATGTAGGGATTGCAGGCAGCTGCAAGATTGGGAACTACGTTACCGTTGCGGCGCAGTCTGGGCTGGCTGGGCATTTGGAGGTTTGCGACCACGTTGTCTTAGCTGCCCGAACAGGGGTGTCGAAAAGCATCGAAGAGCCCGGGACTTATTGGGGAGTGCCCGCTAAACCTATTAAGGTGGAGAAGCGCCGACTGGTGGGTACCCGTAAGATTCCCGAGATGCGAGAAGAGCTCAAAAATTTGCGCCGTGAACTCGACGAATTGAAGCGTCAATCAAGCGCTGATTAGAGCGCGTAATTGGTTCCGGGATCGGGAATGGTGACCTCAGCCGAGGGCATTCGTTTGGCGAGTTCTTGCTGGAACCACTTCGATGCTGGAAGGTCTCCGTGAACGAGGAAAATATTCTTGGCTCCGGTTCCGATGATGAACTCCATCAATTGTTCGCGGTCGGCATGACCTGAGAAATTATATTCCTTCACTTCGCAATTCAGAGCCACGGGGTCTTTACGCTCGTCCAGGCTGATCATGTCGCCGGTCGAAGCTTGGCGCAGGTGATAAGAAGGGGTGGAAGGATCGGAGTAGCCGACGAAGTGAACCGAATTTGCGGGATTAGGGAGGAATGTCTGGGCAAATTTATTGGAGACGGTGTTCTCAGACATCATCCCGCTTGAAAGGGCATAGATAGCCTGCTCTTGGTAGCGAATGGGGACACTTTTGCCGCGTCGTCGAGTGCCTGCACGCAGCTCCATGTCACGTAAGATACGGAAGTCAGGTCGCTTACGGTTCTTATTGGAGGCGTAACGGTCATAGATGGTCGTCATTTTGGTGGAAAGCCCTCCGATGGTGACGGGCACATCGGGGAGGTCGCCTGATTCCTTCGCATTTTGGATCATGGTCAGTACTTCCTGGGTTTTTCCCATCGCAAAGACAGGGATGAGAGCTGAGCCGTTGCCGTTAATGGTCTTGGTGACGTCCGCGATCAGGCGTTGGACCTCCTCTTCGCGATCAAAACCGGGCTCAGCTGGAGTGTTTCCGCGAGTGGTCTCGACGATGAGGGTATCGAGGGGTCCCAAATCGCCAAAGTCGGCTCCCTTGATGAGGCTTTGATCCTTAAATTGGACGTCGCCAGAGTAGAAAACGCGCTTCCCGCCTCCCTCAAAGAGGATTCCGGCAGAACCGAGGACGTGGCCGGCATCGCGAAAGGTGACCTTCAAATCCGCATCCCAAACGGGGTCGAACTCCTTGCGGTAGTGCTGGCCTTGCCAGACCTGACTCAGTTCATCCAGGTCGGCATGGGTGAAGAGAGGGTAGGCATCGATACCCAGTTCGTCCCCTTGGCTCGTCATCACGTTGACGGAATTGTGGAGGAGGGCATCTGCCAAATCGACGACCTCAGGCGTCATGTAGACACGTGCACGTGGTTGCTCTCGCTGGAGGACCGGTAGCGTTCCGATGTGGTCTAAGTGCGCATGGGAGATGAAAATGGCATCAACGGAGTCGTGGTCGAGTATCCCAAAGCGTGGAATGGCTTCTTCGCCATCCTGCTTGGGATGCATTCCCGCGTCGATGACGAGGTTGGTTTCGCCGAAGCTCAGTTGATAGGAATTAGCCCCAATTTCGGGGGCGCGGCAAAGGCTGCGCAAGGTTACGGCATCGGACACGTAGGCAGTTATGGGCCTTAGGTGCAGAAGGGAAAAGGCAGGTTTGGGTCATGGAACAGATTTCGGGCTTCCCGCGCAGCCCTCGGGGCATTAGCAAAGGGGATGGAACCACTTTACGAAGGCAAAGCGAAGCGCCTCTACACCACAGATGACCCTGAAATCCTACGGATGGAGTTCAAGGATGAGGCCACCGCCTTCAATGCCGAGAAAAAGGCGGTTTTCGAGAGCAAAGGACAGCTCAATAAAGCGATTACGCTGCTTCTCTACCGAATGCTTGAGGATAAGGGAGTTAAGACCCACTTGGCGGCCGACAAGGATGTCATCAATTTGATGGTGAAAAAGGTCGAGATTCTGATGGTGGAAGTGATTGTGCGCAACGTCGCGGCTGGTAGCTTCAGTAAGCGCACCGGAGTGGCAGAGGGCACTTTGTTCAAGACGCCCATCGTAGAGTTCAGCTACAAGTCGGATGAGCTGGGAGATCCGCTCATCAACGATGATTATGCCCGCGAAATGGGGCTCGCCACTGAGGAAGAGTGCGCTCTTTTGAAAAAGCAGGCACTCGTGGTGAACGAGGTGCTCAAAGACTTTTTCTTGAAGACAGGGCTTCGGTTGATCGACTTTAAGATTGAATTTGGGCGCTTAAGTTCCGGAGAAATCGTTCTCGCCGACGAGGTGAGTCCTGACACTTGCCGTCTCTGGGATGCCAAGACGGGAGAGAAGCTCGATAAGGATCGCTTCCGGCAAGACCTTGGGGGTGTGATGGAAGGTTACCAAGAGGTGCTCCGACGGATTGAAGAGGCGAGCTAGCCCCACGAGATAGGGTTCGGTTTCCTCTTTAACGAGGTTCGGACCGAAGGTGGAACTGAAGCCTGATGAATCCTATTTTCTTAGAAGTTTTCGAGAAGTGAGATGGCTTCTTCGATTTGTTTTTCGGGGGACTTGGCGTGGAGGCGGGGGAAGGTGTTGCCGGCGAGGTAGCCGCCGTTCTTTTGAATGATGAGGCGTTTTTCTTTGATTTCTAACAAGTCCGCTCCAATGGAGGCTCCGGCGAGGCGAAGTCGGGTGGAGAGGAGGAGGTTTTTGGCGGGTTTGGGTAGCCGGCCATAGCGGTCGCGCCATTGGTCGCCGAGGGCTTTGAGTTCGGCGGGATTGCCGAGGGTGGCAAGGGCGCGGTAGGCGGCGACGCGTTCTTTGGCTTCGGGAATGAAAGCGGCGGGGAGGTAGGCGGGGAGCTGTCCTTTGTCGTGACGGCCTTCGGTGAAAGAGAGGATGTCGGCGCGGAGGACGAGGTCGGCGGGGCGGGTGTGCTTTTTGCCTTGGAGTTCTTCTACCGATTGACGGAGAAGTTGGCAGTAGAGGTCGAAGCCGATGGCGGCCATGTGACCGGATTGTTTGGTGCCGAGGAGGGAGCCGGCACCGCGAATCTCGAGGTCGCGCATGGCGATGCGAAAGCCGCTGCCGAGGGCGGTGTATTGGCGGATGGCGTTGAGACGCTTGCGGGAGTCCCCTCCGGTGACGGCGTCGCGGGGGAGAAAGAGGAAGGCGTAGGCTTGGCGGTCGGAGCGTCCGACGCGGCCGCGGAGCTGGTAGAGGTCGGCGAGGCCAAAGCGATCCGCGCGGTCGATGAGGATGGTGTTGGCGTTGGGGATGTCGATGCCGCTCTCGATGATGGTGGTGGCGAGGAGGATGTCGGCTTCGCCCTCGACGAACTTGTGCATCACGATTTCGAGCTCGTCCTTTTCCATTTGGCCGTGACCGACGACAATTTTGGCTTTGGGGACGAGTTCTTGGATGCGGTCGCGGAGGACTTCGATAGTGCCGACGCGGTTGTGGAGGAAGAAGACCTGGCCGCCACGGGCGAGTTCATTTTCGATGGCCTTTTTGATGAGGCGCTCGTCGTATTGATGGATTTCGGTTTTGACGGGATTGCGATTGGGTGGCGCGGTGTCGATGGTGGACATGTCGCGCACACCCATGAGGGAGAAGTAGAGGGTGCGCGGGATGGGGGTGGCGGAAAGGGTGAGGACGTCGATTTGGCGGAAGCGTTCTTTGAGGGCTTCCTTGTGTTTGACTCCAAAGCGTTGTTCTTCGTCGACGACGACGAGGCCGAGGTTTTGGTAGGCGAGGTCGGGAGAAAGGAGACGGTGGGTGCCGATCACGATATCGACGGAGCCGTCGGCGAGGCCTTTGAGGGTCTCGCGGACTTCGGCGGCGGTGCGGAAGCGGTTGAGGAGGTGGATGGTGATGGGGAACTCCGACATCCGGGCGCAGAAGTTGCGGTGGTGTTGCTCGGCGAGGACGGTGGTGGGGCAAAGCATGGCGACTTGGCTGCCACCGGTGACGGCCTTGAAGGCGGCGCGAATAGCGACCTCGGTTTTTCCGAATCCGACGTCGCCACAGATGAGGCGGTCCATGGGTTGGGAGGACTCCATATCGGCCTTGGTCGCGGAGATGGAGCTGAGCTGATCGGGGGTCTCGGTGTAGGGGAAGGCGTTCTCGAAGTCCCACATCCACTTGGAATCGGGAGGGTGGGTGTGGCCGGAGACGGTTTCGCGCTCGGCTTGAATCTTGAGGAGGCGGGCGGCGTAGTCGCGGATGGCCTTCTCGGCTTGGACGCGTGTCTTTTTCCACTTTTCCGATCCGAGTTTGGAGAGATCGGGGGTGGCCCCTCCGGTGCCGATGTAGCGGGAGACGAGGTGAGCGTGAGAGAGAGGGACTGCGACCGAGGATTCGTTGCGGTAGCGGAGGATAAGCTCTTCGCGTCCCTCGTCGTCGTATTGGATGCCTTCGAAGCGGCCGAGCCCGTATTCGGCGTGGATGACGAGTTCCTCTTCGCGGAGTTCTTCCACTTCGAGGCGAGTGGTGTGGGAGCGTTGTTTGTCGAGTTCGGAGAGGCGGGCGGGTTTGTTGAAGCGGCCGAAGAGTTCAGAGAGGGAGATGAAGGCGGTTTTTTTATCGGGAAGGATAAAGCCGCGGGGAAGCCATTGATTCCAAGTGAGAACGTTTTTCTCTTTTTCGAAACGCTTGTTAGAGAGCTCGTGGAAGCGGTGATGCTCGCCCTTGTTAGAGGAGGAGAGCAAGACGGTCCACCCCTGCTGGAGCCAGTCATTCATTTGGCGCAAGACGGCATCGCGTTGGAAGTCGTGCATCACGAAGTCGCCGGAATCGAGGGTAGCAATAGGGAGCGCGAGGGCGGGGAACTCGAGGTCGTGTCCGGTGGGTTCGTCGCTGAGTCGGAGATGTGCGGGAGTGTTAGGAGTAGGTTCCTCGTCTTCCTCGAAGGTCAGAACGAGATCGTCTTTGGCCATCCAGTCACGGAGCACGGTATCGCTCTCGGGGGAAGTCAGTTGGAGGCGGACATGGTCGAGACGCTTGATGGTGGTTTGGCTGTGGATGTCGAACTCGCGCAGGGACTCGAGGGTGTCGTCGAAGAACTCGAGGCGGATGGGGTGGGTGGTGTTAGCGGGAAAGAGGTCCAAGATGCCACCGCGACGGGCGAATTGGAGTCGGGCGTGGACTTTGGGGACTTTTTCGAAGTCTTGGGCGAGAAGTTGGGCTTCGAGGTCAGCGGGCTCGAGAGTAAGGTCGGGGTAGAGCTCAAGGGCCGCTTCGCGAAGAGTGTCAGCTTTGGGGGCGGCAGCGGTCCAGGCGGAAGAAGAGAGAAGAACGGGGGAGTTTTGGGTATCGGCGGCAAGTTGATGGAGGGCGAGCTGCCAATCTCCACCGGGGCCGATATTGGTCTCATTTTGAAGTTCGGGAGCAGGAATGACGATGGGGGGAGGGCCCGGAAAGGAAGAGAGTTCTTCTTCCAACTGATTGCGTTTTCGCGGGTTAGGGACTTCGATCCAGAGTCGCGAGCCCGTCTTTTGTTGGCTGAGAGCGAGGCTGGCGGCGACAAAAGTACGCGCGCATTCTTCGACTGGGCCCCAGATTTGCCCCGTAGATGGGCTGGATTGGGGGGGGAGGGAGTCGAGGATTTGGGAGACGAAAGCGTCACCGTTCGGCATTTAGAGCAGTATCGTCGCGTCAAATAAACACGCAATGCTAACTTCACTTTTGAGATAAATTGAATAATATTAGCGCTTCACCGACTCACTTGCCTATAATGAATCGATTTTTCCTCCTCCTCAGTGTCCCGCTTATCGGTCTTTCTTTCACCGGCTGCGGCGGTAAAAAGAAGTCCGAAGTCATTGCGATTCAAAATCAACGTCCGGACTCCTTTTATCGAGGTTCCAGTGGCTATACGACGAAGAATACCTATCCCACCTACGTCAGCTCCAGCTCAGGCTCTTCGAATGCGCGAAGCACGCGTTCTCTCTTATCCGAGGTGCGATTGAAGCAGGACATTATCTCACGTAGCGCTCGCGGCAGAACGGGCCGCTCGATGACCCCGCGTTATATTACGATTCACAGCACGCAGAACTGGTCAAAGGGCGCGGACTCCAATCGTCACGCTTTGGCGCTGAAAAATAGTAAGTTGGGCCGGATTTCTTGGCATTACACCACGGATGACCGTCAAGCGGTGCAGCATCTGCCCACTACTGAGCAAGGAAACCACGCCGATCACAATGGACCCGGAAACAAATACAGTATTGGTATCGAGATGTGCGAACACCCTGGTTGCAGCAAGACCTCGACCATGGATCGGTCGGCGAAATTGGCAGCCTACCTGATGGTGAAGCATGATATCCCACTTTCTCGCGTTGTTCCTCATTATCACTGGCCACGTTGGGGTAAGAATCCTCCCAACAAAAATTGTCCTCACTTCCTGATGACAAACGGTAAGCCTGGCGTGAAGTGGCAGGCTTTCTTGGCGAAAGTTGATCGCTATTATCGTCAGGTGAATGGGAGCTCGGCCTACGCTCGTCGATAGTCGTCTGCAAACGCGATGGCTGCTGCGACCCATAAAGGCGTCTACTACGTCTGTCAGAGATGCACGGCCTGCTGCAAGTGGCCAGGTGATGTCATTCTTGAAGAGGGTGAGCCTGAGAAGATTGCTGCCTTTTTAGGGATGGGGATTGAAGACTTTATTGAAGAACACACTCACCTCAGTGAGAATCGAAAGCACCTTTCGCTGATGGAAAACCCTGACCATTCCTGTGTGTGGTTAGAGGGAGAAGATTGCTCGTTGCAGGAGGTGAAGCCAAAGCAGTGCGCAGGCTTTCCGAATGAGTGGAACTTCAAGGGGTGGAAAAAGTATTGTGAGGCCATTCCGGTTCCGATTGCGGATAGTCCTTTGTAAGTTTTGAAAGGCCTAGTCTAAAGGCGTGGAGTGTTTGTGTCTTTCTCGCGCATTTTTAACCTTGGTTTTCACTGACTCTAGGAATTAAAATATTAGGTTGTTATGAGACGGTGTTTGATAGCTTTGTTGATGGTTGGAATTTGTAGTGAAGGACTCGTTGGCGAGGAGTTAGAAAAGCCGTCGGAGAGAATTTGGACTTCAGCCGCTGGAACTTCGATCACAGGAACTCTCGGCGGCGTTAAAGCTCAGACTGTTTTAATTCATACGAACGAGGGAGAGAAGTTGAGCGTTCCCATTCGTTCGCTTTCTCCGGCGGACAGAAGTTACGCGATGGACGCTCATTTGCAGAAGAGTTCAGTTGTGATTGCAACAAGCCAGCGGAGATTAAGAGAAGACAAGACGAGACGAGTTTTCCCAAAGGCTCTTGGCTGGACCGTGCCCGAATTTGCAAGGCTCTCGGGATATGAAATCGATTTGCTCACCTTCTTTCCGAGAGAGTCTCTAAGGGATATCGAGAATGTAGACTTGATTCACAAGTCATTGATGAATGAGAAGTATGATGAATTTGAGCGCTACTTTCTTTTGGACCCGTCAGCGCTGCCTTATCAGGACGAAGATGCTCACAGGAGGTTTGAGAGGCTGATGAGCCTTCACGAAAATTCAGCGAAGTCGAGTGGAGTAACGCTCTTGTTGGTCTATCCAAAGCTTCCATGGCAGGATGTGGTTTACCGGACTCGAAAGAGAGGGGGGAGAAAAGGCAGTCGTTCTACCCTTTCGATTAATGGGATGACCGTATATACTTCCGATCAAGGCGAAGAAGCGAGGACTGTTGAGTGGACTCGAACTCCCGAGGAATGTGAAAAAATATTTGATGATTTGCTAAGAAGATCGGTCGATAAGTGGATTGTTGTGCCGATGGACGAAGCCCTCTGCAGTGCGCCTGAATTAGCGGTTGTTCCAACGCTTTATACCGAAAGTACTATTGAGAATAGCATAGAGACGATGGAGAGGCTTATTTGGTATTTCAGCATGACGTTAGACGATTATCTCTATGATTCGGCCCTATTTAGTTTTCTCACCTACCAGCAGGCACCACTTCGCCAATGGAAGCATTCACAAATAGCCTCTGACAAAAAGAAATCGGAAAAACGTAGCTCTCCTTTGCCGAGCTTTTCTGACGCCGATCTGAACAAAGCATCGGAAGCGGTTTTTTTCTCTATCAACAAGCCTTAAGGAGGTCGCTCAGTGGGCGAGGTTTCGGAGCATTTGGCGACTGATGCCGATGGTGACGAGATGGCATTGAACACCGAGAGATGAGACGTCTTCGATATTGCGAAGTTCGTCATCGAAGAAGGTCATTTCGGAATAGGGCAGGCCAGTCGCTTTTTGGAGGGCTGCAAAGTGGGCTGTCTTGTCGCCGGGATAGATTTCTTGGTGCTCGAAGTGATGGGCAATTTTGAAGAGTTCGAGGAGTTGTCGGGCAATTTTTGGTGCGCTGGTGCGGGAAGCGACAGCCATGGGAATTCCGGTGTCAGCGAGCTCGTTTAGGAGGTCTGGAACTTCATGGAAGAGGGAGACTTTTACTCCATCGGCATCAAGGACTTGTTTTTCCTCACTGAGTTTGAGGGGTGGCATGAGTTGGTCGCACCAAAGGAGGGGGCCGCAATGCCAGAGAGTGAGATCGAGGTCAAAGACGATGAGAGAGGGCATGGGGCCTTACTGAAAGTAGGAGACTCCCGCCTTGAAGAGGGGCTGGTGCTTGGTGCCGGGGATGTTCTTGGCGACATGGTCGCCTCGGCGTTCGGTGTGGCCCATTTTGCCAAAGATGCGGCCGCAGGGGCTGGTGATGCCTTCGATGGCGAGGTCGCTTCGATTGGGGTTGAAGGGCTCTGCCATGGTGGGGGTGCCGTCGAGTGCGGTGTATTGAGTGGCGATTTGGCCATTGGCAATCAGGGTGGAGAGGGTGGCTTCGTCAGCAAGGAAGCGGCCTTCGCCGTGGGAGACAGGAATGGTGTGGAGGTCGCCTACGCTGCTATTCGAAAGCCAAGGGGAATTGGTGTTGGCGATGCGGGTGGTGACGTAGGTGGAGATGTGACGTGCGATGGGGTTGTGGGTGAGAGTGGCTGAGCCGCCGGGGGTGAGGAGTCCGGATTTGACGAGGGCTTGGAAGCCGTTACAGATGCCGAGGATAAGGCCTTGACGTGTCTGATAGAGGTCGGCGATGGCGTCGGCGATTTGCGGGTTGCGCAGAATGGTGGCGATGAATTTGGCTGAGCCGTCTGGTTCGTCGCCGGAGCTGAAGCCGCCGGGGAGCATCAGGATTTGGGATTGGCGAATGGAATTAGCGAGAGCGGCGAGGGAATCTTCAACGGCTTCGGGAGTAAGGTTGCGGAAGACTAGGACCTCGGATTCGGCGCCGGCTTGATCGAACACGGCGGCGGTGTCGTATTCGCAGTTGGTGCCTGGGAAGACGGGGATGATGACTTTCGGTTTGGTGCTGAGGAGGGCGGGTGCTTTGGCGGGGCTGTCTTGGGTGACCGCTGCAACGGTGGCTTCGCTGGTGGCCGAGGGGTGAGTGGAAGTGGTGCGATAAACGGACTCAAGGGGGGTGGTGTAGGCGCTTTCGAGTTCGATGAGAGGAATGGTGTCGTCGTTGATGACGAGGGTGGCCTCGGTGGTGGTTTCGCCGATGAGTTGGAAGTTCTCGGGGAGTTGGGTTTCTGGGGTAGTTTCGAGGAGGAAGGTGTAGGGCGCGGGCGCGAGGACGTCTGACCCGTTGGAGACTTTGGCTCCGATGGTGTTGCCGAGGGTGCTCAGGGCGAGGGCGTAGCCGAGACCGGGTTGGCCGAGGTATTTGAGGGAGAGGACTTGTCCGCTGGAGGTGAGTTGGTGCAGTTGGTCGGCGAGGGCGAGGAGTTCGGGGTAGAGGGGTAGGCCTTCGCTGTCGGTGGGGGCGGTGACGAGGCTAAGGGTAGAGCCTGCGGCTTTGAACTCGGGTGAGAGTGCTTGACTTGCTTTGCCGGGGGCGAGGGCGAAGGAAACGAGAGTGGGGGGGACGTCGAGGTCCTTGAAGGAGCCGGACATGGAGTCTTTCCCTCCGATAGCGGCGAGGCGAAGTCCTTGTTGGGCGTGGAATGCGCCTAACAAGGCGGCGAAGGGTAGGCCCCAGCGAGCGGGGTCGTCTCCGAGCTTGGGGAAGTATTCTTGAAAGGTGAGGCGGGTGTCGCTGAGGCGGGCTCCGGTGGCGACGAGCTTGCAAACGGATTCGGCGACGGCGTGGACGCTGCCGTGGAAGGGTGAGGCGCTACTGAGATTGGGATCGAAGGCCCAAGACATGTGGGTGCAGACGTCGGTCTCGCCGTCGAGAACGGGGACTTTGGCGACCATGGAGTCGGGCGGAGTGAGTTGATTTTTTCCGCCGAAGGGGGAGAGAACGGTGCCGGAGCCGATGGAGGAATCGAACATCTCGCCGAGGCCTTTTTGGGAGGCGTTATGGAGAAGAGAGAGGTGAGCGAGGAGGGAGAGCTTGAGGTTTTGATCGGGTTGCGGGGCCAGTCGCAGACCAGCGCTCCCAGTGACGGTACTAGTGGGGGAATTGATGTGGATTTTGGCGGAGCCTTGGACGCCGTTGGTTTCGATGAAGTCGCGGGTGAGGTTGACGATTTTTTGGCCTCGCCAAGTCATGGTCATGCGGCCGTTGTCGGTGACGATGGCCACTTGGACACATTCGAGGTTCTCTTTGTCAGACTCGGCGATGAAGTAGGCGACGTCGGAGGGGTCGACGACGACGGCCATGCGTTCTTGGGATTCGGAGATGGCGAGTTCGGTGCCGTCGAGGCCTTGGTATTTCTTGGGGACGGCATCGAGGTCGATATCGAGGCTGTCGGCGAGTTCGCCAATGGCGACGGAGACTCCGCCAGCGCCGAAGTCGTTGCAGCGCTTAATTTTGTAGGAAAGCTCGGGGTTGCGGAAGAGGCGCTGCACTTTGCGCTCGGTAGGCGGGTTGCCTTTTTGGACTTCGGCGGAGTTTTCGAGGGCTGTCTCGGTGTGTTCTTTGGAGGAACCCGTCGCTCCACCGACGCCATCGCGTCCGGTGCGTCCGCCGATGAGGAGGATGATGTCGCCGGGGGCGGGGTTGCCGCGTTGCACTTGACTGCGCGGGCAGGCGGCGACGACGGCACCGATTTCCATGCGCTTAGCAACGTAGCCGGGGTGATAGATTTCGGAAACTTGGCCGGTGGCAAGTCCGATCTGGTTGCCGTAGGAGGAGTAACCGCGCGCGGCTTCGAGGCAGATTTTGCGCTGAGGGAGTTTGTTGGGGAGGGTTTCTGAAAAAGGGGTGCGAGGGTCCCAGGCTCCGGTGACTCGCATGGCTTGATAGACGTAGGCGCGGCCAGAGAGGGGGTCGCGGATGCAGCCGCCGAGGCAGGTGGCGGCTCCGCCGAAGGGTTCGATTTCGGTGGGGTGGTTGTGGGTCTCGTTCTTGAACTGGATGAGGTATTCTTCGGTGCTCTCTTGTCCGTCTTTGGTGAGAGGGATTTCGACGATGATGGAGGCGGCGTTGATTTCCTCGGAGAGTTCGAGGTTGTCGAGCTCGCCTGATTTTTTGAGTTCTTTGGCGGCGATGATGGCGAGGTCCATCATGGTCTCGGGGCGATGGGTGTCTTTGCCGTAAAGAGCGTCGCGGGTGTTTT
Source organism: Roseibacillus sp. (assembly GCA_051251855.1). Classification (GTDB taxonomy): domain Bacteria; phylum Verrucomicrobiota; class Verrucomicrobiia; order Verrucomicrobiales; family Akkermansiaceae; genus Roseibacillus. The sequence continues at coordinate 1,705,684 of JBPOGI010000001.1, read as the reverse complement.
GGTAGTTGCGGTAGGTGGCTTGGATGGTCTCGGTATTTTCGCCGAAGGTAACTTCGGCGATTTTGGTGAGGAAGGTGGTGTGGCGGCAGTGATCCGACCAGTAGGTGTCGAGGAGTTTAATCTCGGTGAGTGAGGGGTCGCGGTCTTCCTCATCGCGGAAGTAGGTCTGGGTATGCGCGAGGTCGGCGAGGGTCATGGCAAGGCCAAGGTCGGCGCGGAGGGCGCTGAGTTCGGGCTCTGACTTGGCGATGAAACCGGTGAGGGTGGCGACGTCGGCGGGGTCTTTGACTGGTGGGGTGAGGGTTGCAGGGAGGTTGAGGGAGGCCTCGTGAGAATCGACGGGATTGATGAGGTAGTCTTTGACTGCTTGGAGTTGTTCGTCGGAGAGGTCGCCTTGGAGGAGGTAGACTTGGGCTGAGGTGAGGGGAGGGGCTTCTTGGCCGGTGAGGATGGCGATGCACTGGGCGGCGGAATCGGCGCGTTGGTCGAATTGGCCAGGGAGGAATTCGATGGCGAAGGTGTGTTCGGCGGCAGGGAGTTGGGAGAAGGTTTCTTCGGTGAAGGGTTCGGAGAGGATGTGCTCGCTGGCTTGATGAAAATGTTCGTCGCTGAGACCGTCGGCAAAATAGCGCTGGAGCAGGCGGAGGTCGCTCAACTGGGGCAGGCTGAGGATCTCTCGCAGGTCGGAGAGAAGGGTTTGAGCGGGTTGATTGTGTTCGGGGCGTTTTTCGACGTAGAGCGCGTGCACCCGATGGGATTTAGGGGCTTTCTCGGCTGGTGGCTAGCGCGGAATGTGTTTGTTGAATAGGGAAAGGGGGGCGCTGCTGTCTCAGGATGGTGTAAATTGGAGTGTCTAGGAGGGTGAGCTCTTGCTATGAGAGGGACATGAAGTTGTTTTGTGGGCTTTCTGGTTTGGTTGCGGTGCTTTTGATTGCTTGTGGTTCAAATGGTTTGGACGAAAGTGGATTGCCGCAGCCAAATCCAGTAATGGCGGGAAAGGCGGGGATTTCTTTGGATGAAATGGGGGAGGGGTATTGGGTCTTTAGTCGGAAGTGTATGGAATGCCATGAGGCAAAATTGCCCATGGGCGAGATGGAAGGGCAGTGGCATCCGGTGTTGAAGGGAATGTCTGGGAATGCGGGGTTGTCGGTGAGCGAGGAGACGGCGATTCTGAAATACGTGCGGGCGGCGAGTTTCCGGTAGAACTGGCTAAAAATGCCTGAGCAATGGTTCGCTGAATGGTTGCTCTTTGCAGGAGTGATGGCTTTGGGGCAATTTAGCCCAGGGCCGGATATGATTTTATTGACGCGGGTGTCACTGAAAGAGGGAAGCCGCGCAGGGTGGTTGGTGATGTTGGGGATTGTTGCGGGCCTGTGTATGCATGCGGCGTTGGCGATTGGGGGGGTGTCTGCTCTGTTGGCCCAAGGGGGGCAGTGGGAGCGAGGGATGAGTTTGTTGGCGGCTGGCTATTTGATTTGGCTAGGCTGGAAAATGCTGCGGTCGTTTTTCTTGGCGGATTCCGAGTCGATTCATGAGGCGGAGGTAGCCGAGTTGGGGCGAGTTTGGTTTTTACAGGGACTCATTTGTAATTTGCTAAATCCGAAAGTGGTTTTCTTTTTCGCGGGGATGACGGCTCTTTTCTTAAGGAAGGAACAGGAAGGGTGGTGGCCATTTCTTCTCTGGGTGACGATTGTGTTCGAGGGACTAGTTCTATGGGGATTGTGGGTGGTGGTGTTGCAGCACGAGGGAATCCGAGCGACCTACCACAGGAAGAGCAAGTGGCTGGACTTGGGCTTTGGAGGAGGCCTTTGGGTGCTCGCTGGTTTGTTACTTTGGAGGCTACTTTAGAGAGGGGGCAGGAGAAATCGTCCTTAGGGTGTAGGAAACGTAAACGCGGCCGTGAGGGCCGCGCTACATGTTCATTTCAACCTCTATTCGAGGTCTTTCATTGCAGTGATTTCTTAGTCGTGATTGGCACGCTGGGCGGGTTCGTCGGCCATGAGGAGGGCGCGGAATATTCCGCTGAGGGTGATTTCCTCGTCGTGGCGTATGCGACCAATTTCTTTCGGTGAGAGTTCATTTTGAGTTGAAGTTTTTCTCTCCGAAGAAGCCGGCTCTGTGACTTCTTGAGTAGCTTCTTCGAGTTGGTTGCTGTCGACTACGGCAGCTTCAAGATGCGAGCGCACTTCGGATAGGCTTTCGTGCAACTCCGCAATGCTCCCGCTCAAAGCATCGAGCTGTCGATTGAGTTGGGGGTCGTGGGAATTCACGAGGTCTCGCAAGTTCATGCACTCGAGATCAAGTTCCTTTTCAACTTTGCGTAGGCGGTTTCCTAGAGTGTCTAGGGAAGCCGCTACTTCCACTTTCATTTCTTTAGCAAGGGTATTGATATTTGTGTCCATGATCTTGGAAGGTAGGGCTGTTCGTAAATATGGCTAATAGTTTTTAGTTAAACGGCGGGTTCGGCACTTAAGTTGAATTTGATGATTACTTCGTCGCGGATGAGATCGTCCTTCTTTCCGGGATAGGTGATGCCGAAGTCACTGCGCTTGATATCGAATTCAGAAGAGACTTTGATTGAGTCTTCGCTGGTGCTTGCAGTGGTCGGGAAGGTGATGTTTTTGGTGACGCCGTGCAGGGTGAGGTTACCTGAAACTTGATACGTATTGCCTGCCTCTTTCGCGAAGTTGGTGACGACGAACGCGGTGGATGGGAATGAAGCGACGTTGAAGAAGTCGGGAGCTTTGAGATGCTCGGTGAGCTTGTCGTTGTCTGACCAAGTGGAGTTCATATCGATAGTGAAGTTTCCGCCTTGAGGCTCTCCGTTTTTAACAACGAAATTACCTTTGAAGGTCTTGAAGCCTCCTTCGTGGGAGCCTGTGACTTTGGAGCCGACAAAGCTTATAGTGGAGCTATCGGTAAAGATGTAAGTGGTGCCGCCAGAGACTGTCGCTTCTGGAGCGGCTTCGCTGACAGTGGCATCAGCGGTCTCGTCTGCAGGGTTCTTACAAGACGTGAGGGCAAGGACGCTTGTTCCGGCAAGGAGTGGGAGGGTATATTTAATTTTCATTTGGATGGTTGGTTAGTTTTGATTTGTTTGTTTTCTTGATTAAGAGAGGGCAAAGAAAAGGAACTCGCTTTCGGCGGAGGCCTTTAGGGACTGGGTGCCAGTGAAGCCAACACCGTCGCCACTAGTAAGAGTTTCGCCACTGATTTTTATTTCACCTGTTATCAGGTGAAGATACTGGTGGCTAAAATTTGTTTGGGGGCTGAGGCTTGCTCCTGCAGCAAGATGCCCGAAATGAATCTCGGCGTGTTGTCGGATGCCGAAAGAGGAACCTTCGCCCATGGGCGATGCGAGGAGGGTGAGTCCGTTTTCTTGGCGCAGAGGCTTGGTGTCGAAGTCGGCGTAGCGAGGCTCTCCACCCTGATGAGTTGGTGTGATCCATATCTGGAGAAGATGAACGGAATTTTCGTTTGAGGGGTTAAACTCGGAATGTTCGACGCCTGAACCGGCAGACATGTATTGGAACTCACCAGTTTCGATGATTCGCCCATTGCCCATGGAGTCCTTGTGCTCAAGTTGCCCCTCGATGATGTAAGTGAAGATTTCCATCGAAGAGTGGGGGTGAGTGTCAAAGCCCTTGCCTGGAGCGACCGTGTCGTCATTAATGACTCGAAGAGCACGGAAGCCGGCATGATCTGGGTCATAATGTTCACCGAACGAGAAGGTGTGCTTAGCGTTGAGCCAACCGAAGTTGGAGTGGAAGCGGTCTCCCGCACGGCGAATAGAGAGTGCGGATATGCCCTTTGTTTGCATATCCGAGAGATACCTCGATACGGTAAAATACGCCAATGCCAGCGTGGTTGGCTAAGTATGTTTGTAGAGCATGGTTGAGTATTTGTTCTGGTTTGGGTAAGTTGAGAGTGTGGATGTGAGAAAGTTGAGTTATTTTGTAGAAGTTGCTGAGAGGGGAAATATTTCTGAGGCTGCACGGGTGTTGAATATCACTCAGCCAGCCTTAAGCCGCCAAGTGAGAAGCTTTGAGGACGAGATGGGCTGGGAGCTCTTGGTGAGGGGCGGAAAGTCGGTAGCTTTGACTCGAGCCGGAAAGACAGTCATGAGGGAAGGACGACGAATTCTGAAGGCGGTGGAAGCTGGAGAGTCGCGGATGCGGCGCGAGGTGGAGGGGGCTGAGCTGAGGATTGGGTTTGCCCCAAGTTTAGCGAGTGGAATCATTGAGAAGGCGATGGCTGTTTTTTGCCAGTTGCATCCGACCGTGAAGGTCCATCTTCATGACTCGACGACGGAGGAGATGTGGCAGGGGTTGCGCCAAGGAAGCCTGGATCTCATCTTGGAGGTGGCAACTCGTGAAGCAGAGATTCGCTGGGAAGTGTTGAAACAGAAAAACTTTCGGATCGCGGTGCCAGCAGGCCATCGTTTCGAAAAGAAGAGGAAGATTAAGGCAGGAGACCTAGAAGGAGAGAGGTTGATTCTGCTCTCAAGGACGGATTATCCCGGGTATTGGGCGCAGGTGACGGATTACTTTTCCACCCATGGGCTGAATGCCAAGGTGGCGGGCGAGTTTGATGGAATTTCGAGTCTGCGGATGGGGTTACAGGCGGGGATGGGGCTTGCGTTCGTGGCTGATGGCTCTGCTTTGCCCAAGCCAATCCGTGTTATCAAGCTTGATCCAGAGCCGGAACCTCTTTGCGTGGGAGTGGGGTGGTTGGCCACGAGGACGCTGGCAGCTTGGGAGGAGGTCTTTGTCGAGGAGCTTAAGAGAGCGGCTCGCAAGGAGTCCTGAGAAGTTCGATAGCTTTGGTAACGGATTCTGGGGTGACTTCGGTGCTGGTGTGGGCCTGCCCTGCTTGAGAGAGAAGGACGAAGGTGCGCTGGCCGCCGGAGAATTTTTTGTCGCGTCCCATTTTTTCGATGAGGGCTTCGGTGCTGAGGCCGTCGGGGAGGATGAGAGGGAGTTGAAAGCGACGCAGGAGGGCGATGATGCGCTCGCTGTCTTCGGGAGTAAGGGTGGAGTGTTTCTCGGAAAGGTAGAGAGCGGCGCGGATGCCGAGGGAGATGGCTTCGCCGTGGAGGAGTTCGCCGTAGGGTAGGGAAGCTTCGATAGCGTGGCCAATGGTGTGGCCGAAGTTGAGAAGAGCGCGGGTGCCAGATGTTTCCTTTTCGTCTTCTTCTACAATACGCGCTTTGATGGCGAGATTGCGTAGCAGAAGTTCGGCGGGTGGGGGGAGGTCTTCAGGGTCAAGCTGGGCGAGGTCGTCAAGCATGGCGGCGTCGCGAATAGCGGCATGTTTGATGACTTCAGCGAAGCCTTCGCGGTATTCGCGTGGGTGGAGAGAAGTGAGGGTAGCGGGGTCGATGAGGACGAGAGAGGGCTGATGGAAAGAGCCAAGAAGATTTTTGCCCTCAGGGGTGTTCACGCCTGTTTTGCCGCCTACCGAGGAATCGACTTGAGAAACGATGGTGGTGGGAATTTGGACAATGGGGATGCCTCGGTAGTAGATAGCCGCGACGAAGCCTGCGAGGTCGCCTGTAACACCACCGCCGAGAGCGACAACGAAGGAGGAACGGTCGTGGCCGGCTTGGATGAGACTGCGGCAGAGTTCATCGGCCTGAGTCATGGACTTAGAGCCTTCGCCTGCGGGGAAGAGGTGGGTGGAGACCTGATATCCGGCCTCTTCTAGCGAGGACTGAGCAGTGGCAAGGTAAAGGGGGCCGACGTTGCTGTCGGTGATGAGGGCTGCCTTGCCGGAAAGACCTGCGATTTTGACGTGTTGCCCAAGGCGCTGAAGGGAGCCGCTCTCTACGAGGATTTCGTAGTTTGCAGAGGCGAGGGAGACGGTTTCGGTGGGCACGGGGAGAGGAAACCGGAAAATGGTGAAATGAAAAACTGAAAAAGTGAAAGAGACGCTTCTTTTTATTCGCGGATGTCGATCATGGCATGCTCTTTGAGAGTCTTGATCCACTTATCATACTTTTCGGTGCGCTTTTCGATATTGACCTCTTTCTTCATGCGTTCCTTCACTTCTTTGTCGGAGAGTGGTGGAGCGGGGCCATAGTGAATCTTGAGAATTTTGACGATGGTAAATCCGGCAGGGTCTGTGAGCGGGCCAACAAGGTCGCCGGCTTTGGATTCTTCAAATAGGGCGTCGCCGAAAGACATGGTAAAGTCGGTACGCTTTGCACCTTCTTGAAGTCCTCCCTCGCTGGCGAAGGCTCCGTTGGAATGCTTCTTGGCGAGTTCGGTGAAGTCGGCTCCGCCTTCGAGTTCGAGGTGGATTTGCTCAGCGAGGGCGAGTTGACTTTCAGGAGTGACGTTGGGGTCGAGTCGATCTCGGGCAATGAGGAAAATTTTTCGAAAATCGATGGAGTCTTTAGTTCGATCGCGCATGGCGACTTTGCGTTCTTGATACTTGGCTTTGATCTCAGCTTCGGTGGGAGGGGCGATGTCCCCGAATTGTTGGGAGCGGTAGGCTTGAACGAGAATTTGTTCGCGCTGTTGCTCGCGGAAACTGCGTCGGGTGAGCCCGTTCTCTCGCAGGAAGGTATTGAATTTTTCTTCCTTCCCATCGTAGTTTTCACGAATGATTCGGGCAATTTCCTGTTCGACAATGTGGTCAGGGATGTTGCCTTTGCCTTCGACTTCGGAAAGAAGGAGTTCGTTGTTGATAAGTTGTTCGAGAATTTTATCACGAAATTCTTTGAGGCGTCGTTGGTAGATTTCGCCTTGGCGGGGATACATCGCTTGGAGCATCTCACGGCGAGGGGCCAAGAGGCCTTCGACTTCTTTCTTAGTGATGGCGTGTCCGTTGACTTTAGCTGCAATGGCTGTGATCTGAAACTCCTTAGCGGCGAGTGTCGTTAGAAGAGAAAGGAAAATGAAAAATCGTAGCATGGTTACTATAGTTGGGACGCTCTTGTGAGGCTCGTTGTTCAAATGGGATGCGAAAAAATGGTCGGTAATGGAGTGGGGCTTATGCTGCGTAAACTTGATCGCGAGAAATGCCGCGGAGTTCGAAAGCTCTTAGAATGGTGGCTTCGATAAGGTTGGAAGGGCAGGAGGCTCCGGCAGTGACGCCAATGACGATAGGTTTATCGGTCATCATTTTGCCGGGGTAGTCGGAATTAATTTCGGCCTTTTGAGTTAAATCGTAGTGCGCAATGGTCTCGAGAGAGGTGAGGCATTCGGCGTCTTGGATGAAGAAGGTGGGGAGTTCTTCTTGTCCGATTTCTACCAAGTGAGTGGTATTGGAGGAATTATAGCCGCCGACGACGAGGAGAATGTCCATGGGGGCGGTGAGCATCTCAAAAAGTGCATCTTGGCGTTCTTGAGTAGCTCCACAAATAGTGTCGAAAACGAGATAGTTGCTGTCGTCACCATCTCGTTTCATGACAGCGGTTCGAATGCGTCGGCCCATTTCTTCGGTCTCCGACTTGAGCATGGTGGTTTGGTTGGCAACACCGACTTGCTTGAGGTGGATGTCGGGGTCAAAGTCGGGAGAGGTGGCTCCTTCAAATCGCTGATAAAAGTCTTTGCGGTCTCCTCCGTTGGCGAGGTAGTCGCAAACGTAGTCGGTCTCGGAAAGAGTAAGGATGATGAGATAGTGACCGTTACCGGCTTCTCCGAGAGCGCGGGAGGCGGTGGCACGTGTTTCTTCGTGGCCCTTTTTGCCGTGAATAATGGAAGTGACCCCGGACTTGGCGTAGGTGCGAACACGGCGCCAAACCTTCATCACATCGCCGCAGGTGGTGTCGATGATGTAGCAGCCCTTTTCAGCGAGTTTGTCCATGAACTCGCTAGGAGCGCCGAAGGCTGGCACGATGACGACATCTTCTTCGGTAAGTTCTTCGTATTGTTCGTTCATCTCTTTCCAAGGAAGGGTTTTGATACCCATGTCGGAAAGTTGACGGTTGACCTCGGGATTGTGGATGATTTCTCCAATAAGAAAGATGTTCTGTTCGGGGAAGACGCGGCGGGAGGCGTAGGCGAGATCGATGGCTCGCTCGACTCCGTAGCAAAATCCAAATTGCTGGGCGAGGCGAACGGTGGTGTTGCCAATGGTGAGAGATCCACCGAGTTTTTTGAGCTTTTCCACAACCGCAGAGCGGTAGTGTTTTTCGACTTCGGCTTGCACCAGTTCCATGACTTCGGGGCGGCGGACGTTGACTCGTTTGGCCTTTTTGGTGGCTGGGGCAGAACTCATATTCAGAAAATTTATTAAGCGTTACTCTAAGCTGGATTGTTAGGAGATTAGGTCCTCGGAAGGTGAGCGCTTTCTTTCGGTAGGAAGGGCACGACGAACGCATCTTGAAAGTCGAAGATGTCTCCGAAGTCTTCGAGAGTATCAGAGTCTTGCTTACCAAAGACCTGTTCGCCAATAAGGGCGAAGACCATCTCGCCTACATGAGTGCAGCAACGAACGCCCCACTCACGGAGTACAGTGGTGGCCATAGGGCCAAATTGTTCGAGCGCAAAGTCGCGAAATCCGACGAGAAGCTCAGGACCGGAGACATGACGGTTTTCTCCTTCGTTCTCTTCTTTTGCTCGTTTAACGGTAAAATCGAGGGCCTCTTTGAGAAAAAAGTAGGCGTCGGGCTCAAAGCGCGAGTCGCGGTGGACGATGGCTGAAATCGCGTCTTGGAATGCGCTGGCGTGCATGAAAGTCAGATAGCTAATTGCTCACAGGGGTAATTCCAGGCGGGAGAGCTGGAGTCTTTTGGTTGGGAGCAGGCTTGTTAGAGTCTGTGGTTTGGGGTTTGGGGGTCTGGACGGTATTGGGCTGAAGGGCGGAGCCCGGCTTGATATTGAAGCTGGCGGGGGCCTTCCAGTCGGGATGGTCCATGCGGAGTCTTTCTTCGAAGGCGCTCGCTGCCGAATCGTCACCGGCTTTGTTGAGACACCAAGCTGCCTTATAGAGAGCCAAGGGCTGAATGGAAGTGTCGTTAAGGAAAAACTCGGCGGCTCGAACGTAGGAGGAAGCTGCGGCGTGGTAGTCGGCGCGGGCGAGCGAGATATCACCGAGGGCGAGATGCAGGCTGGCCTTAATGGTGCCTTGTGGGTCGAGGTCAAGACCGCGGTGGGCGGAGATTTCAGCCTCATCCCAGCGACCAAGAGAAATGAGCCCATTCGCTTTGTCCAAGAAAGCGTCACAACGCCAGAAGGCATCATCTTCGTTGGCAAGAATGACTTCGACGGCCTCCAAGGCACTTGTTTCTTTACCCGGAAGTTCGAGGCGAGATTTGGCTAAAGCTTTCCAGAGCCCGGTGTCGGGTTCATCTGGGTTGTCAGCAGCGACGACAAGTGAGAGATAGTGATCAGCGGCGGCGAAGTTGGACTTTTCATACATTTGGAGGCCGAGCCATACGAGAAGCCGACGAGGGAGAACCTTCTTAGGGTTGATTGCGTAGAGTCGGGACACTGTTTTGCGTAGCTCGTCCGAGTCTTTAAGGCGGTAGTAACACAGCGCAATAGTGGTTCCTGCTGGGTCTTCGTAAAACTCGGGGACGAGGTTGCGCGCCTTGTTGAGGTGAACGAGAGCAGTATCGAATTCTCCTTCGTCGAAGTATCCAAGACCCATGTTGTAGTTGGCCCTGGCAACGGTGTCTTGGCTCTGTTGGTCGTAGTCCTTCAGCAGAGTCTGATACGCGGCGATCATCTTTTTATTCTGGCGCTCTGCGCGATAGAGGCGACCGGAAAGTTGGAGGGCAAAGGCACTGAGGGCTGGAGAGTTCTGCTTATTCTCAAGGATGCGTTCGCAATCGGTGAGTGCGGAAACGCGGTCGCCCACTTCAAGGTAGGATTGAGCGCGCTTGGCGGTGGCCGCTTGGACATCAGGAGATTCGGGATAGCGTGAGATGAATTCTGAGAGAATTCCGATGGCGCTGTTGTAGTCGCCATTCTCGACCAGAGACCATCCCGTTTTAAAGAGCGCTGGGCCTTGTAGAGGTTTGGGAAGTTTGGCGATATTGACACGCGTCCAAGCTTCGGTTGCGTTTTCATAATCTTCGAAGCTGAAATAAGTTTCGGCTTTCATGACGCGAGCTTCTTGAATCCAAGGGCTGTTTTTGCCAAACTTACTTCCTTTGTAGAGTTCTACGAAGGTGTTGACGAGTTCTGGGATATTGGTGCCCCTCATCTCGTAAAAGGAGAGGAGTTTGCGATAGCTGGCTTCGTAAGCCATTCTGGTGTTAGGGACGATACGGTCGACACTGATAAACATCTCTACCGCCGCATTGTGTTGGCCGAGTTTGGCCGAGGCTCGTCCGGCGTAAAGGAGAGTTTCGGCAGTGGTTTCGGGGCGGGCAGCGTTAAAGGGGCCGAGGCGATAGAGCTCCTGAACACGGTCATATTTTCCCGCTGAAAATTCGTGCTGCATAAGCATGAGCTGAGCTTCAGCTTTGGACTCGTCTGGAAGGCCAATGGTTTCCAAAGCTTCGTTGAGCATGCTGAATCCTTGTTCCGACTTGCCCAATCGCATGGCAGTCATGCCACCGTGGACAATAGCTTGAGCTTTGATTCCTAAGAGCGCTGGGTCGGTGGTCTTGATTCCAGCGAGGGCTTGGTAGAGCTCAAAAGCTTCAGCGAGCTTACCAGAGGTGGCGGAAATGTGGGCCAAGGCGAGGCGGGCTTGGTCGCGGAAGTCATTCGGTTTGTGAGTATCGTCGACTAGCTTCTTGAGGACGGTTTTGGCTTCTGGAATGCGTTGGGTGAGAAGAAGGCAGCGAGCTTGGTAGTTGAGCGCTTTGTGGCGGAGGTCGGGACTGTCGGTCTGATTCGCGGTGACGGCGAAATGAGGAAGGGCGGTTTTAAAAAACTCGTCGTTGTAGGCGAGCGCTCCTAAACGGAAAGCAGCCGTAGCAGCGGTCTGACCTCTCTTTTTGGTCATCATCAGAGTGCTGATGAATTTAGATTCAGCGGCTTCGCGGCGACCGATGAGAAGGTTGGCAACTCCAGCTCGATAAAGAGCCTTGGGTGCGTCGGGATGTTTGGAGTAGGTGTTGGCAAAACGCTCGAACATCGGAATGCAGGCGGCGAAAGCACGGGCGGCGGTAGAAAAATTTTTGTTGGTTTGTTCGCTTTTGCCGTATTCGTAGACTTTGTTGGCTTCAGCAAACCAAGATTCGGCTCGTGATTCCTCGACGGCAGCACGCTCGATCGCAGGGTCTAAATTTTCCTGAGCCTTCGCATTGAGTGCGAAAGTCAGTGAAAGTAGGGGTATAAGTCGCAAAAACTTCATTGGTTTTCGAAGGAAATGAGCCTGAGAATCATCTCCCTTGCGGAGAAAGTTAGCCCGAGAATGGCAGGGACGCAATCATTGGTCGTGGCTTCCTGTGGGATGATGATTGAGCGCAAGGAGGGGCGCCGAATGAGGGAAAGAGAGGTGATGAGTCATGGCTGCACGAAGATAGCGTCGTGCAGAAGTGATTGCGGTTGGGAAATTTGCATTTTTTCCTAGCGCGGCGGCGATGGCGGAGGAAAGGACGCAGCCGGTGCCGTGAAGAGAGTCGGACGTTTCAATTCGGGGAGCGCAGAAAGGCTCGCTTTGGCCTTCGTGAATAAGAAGATCGCAGACATCGGAGCCAGAGTCGTTATGCCCCCCGGTGAGAAGTACGCTGGTTTCGATTTTACGTGCAAGAAGGGAGGCGACTTGGTCAGCAGGGAGGTCTGAGTTGCCACCAAGAAGGAGCCTCGCTTCGGGAAGATTTGGGGTGAGAAGGGTTGATAGGGGGGCAAGTTGTTCGATAAGGGCTTGGGATGTTCCTGGTTCTTGGAGTTTTGAGCCGGTGGTGGAGGTTCCTACGGGATCGACGACGATGGGCACCCTTTGGCCTCCTAGGATTTCGCCCAAGACCATAACTTGGTCAGGGGAAGCGAGAAGACCGACTTTGATAGCGCTGACGGAATAGGTGGCGAGAAGGAGTTCGATTTGTTGCAGAAGAAGGTCGGCGCTGATGGCTTTGACTTCTCGGACTTGATGGGGTGTCTCGACGACAAGTGAAGTGCAAGCAGTGAGGCAGTGGTATCCGTGATTGTGGAAGGTGAGTAGATCGGCTTGGAGTCCCGCTCCCGCGCAGGTGTCGAAGCCGGCGATGGTGAGCGCCACGGGGTGCTCGGTAGTAGGGCCAGGCATTGCGAGAAGTAGATCGAGCTAAGAAGACTAGGGAGCCGAGATCACTGGTGTTGCGGTCGAGGGGATGGGTTCTTCCGTCGCCTCAGGTTTTGCTTTGGAGAGCATGCGTTCAAAGTCGGGGTTGGGTTGGCCGCCTGCTTTCCTAAATTGTCGGTAGTAGTTGAGGGCCGCTTTTTCCTCGTTCAGTCTGCTGTGGAGGAGAGCTAAGTTAAAGAGGGGGCCGGGTTTGTTATTGTCGATACGATAGGCCTTTTCGAATAATTCGCGGGCTTCGCCGGTGCGGCCTTGTTGGACGTAAATACCGCCGAGGCGGCTATGGGCGTCGGCATTGGTTGAGTCGAGTTTGATAGCGAGTTCGTATTCCTTCTGGGCGTTTTCGAACTTTTTGAGGGAGTGGTAGGCCACACCCTTCATGTAATGAGCGTAAGGCAAGGGGGCGATTTGCATAGTGGCGGCATTGTTGAAGGACTCGATGGCCATATCAGGAAAGCCCATTTTGAGCCGAATGACCCCTTGGTTGACCATGGTTGGGACGTGCCCAGGATGTTCGTCGAGAAGTTGTTCGCAGAGGTCCAAAGCAACTTCGGTTTTGCCACGTGAGTAGGCCTTTTCGATAGCGGTTCCGAGGGCGGAGATGTAGCGGCGGAGTTGGGCGTTGCTGAGCTCCACATCTTCAGGATTGTTACGGCCCATGTTGAGCTTGAACTGCCCGTCGGCGCCAGCGCGGTTGAACATGAGCTTTTCGTCGGGAGTGAGGTTGATCTCCTCGCCGACAAGCTGCTGAACAGCGGCCATGAGGGTTTCGTCTTCTTTATCTTCTTTGGCTGTTTGAAGTAAGAGGTTGGCTTCTTCTCGGCGTCGTTTTTGGGTGCGGATGAGGCGGTCGGCAACATCGCGAAGCACTCGGTTTTCTTCCAAGAGGTCGGAGTCGATATCAGCGAGATTCTCGCGGGCCTTCAGCTCTGCGTAAGCGTCTTTGAGTTTAAGTTCGAGGCTCTGATTTCGCTCTAATTCGGCATCGCTCTCTTGGCGCGAATCGATGATTTGAGATTTAGCCATGGCGAGGTCGCGTTTGGCATTCAGAAGATCCTCGGCGTTAGCATCGGCGTTGTTGACGAGGTTTTGCATCGCTTCCTCGGCCTCACGGAGGTTGCGGGCGAGGGTCATGTTTTGCTCGATGAGCCTCTGAATACGGTCGCCCTGGTTGAGTTGCAGAAGCTCGGAAAGGTGGTCTCGCTCCTTTAAGAGGTGGTTGCGCTCGGTGGTGAGAGATTCGACTTCTCCGCGGGCGTCAGTGAGAAGGCGTTCCAGACGTTGGGATTGTTGGCGTTCGACAGCAAGAAGTTGCTTGGTTTCTTTGAGCTCCTTGGTGAGCTTTTGCTGCTGTCCTCGGAGTCCGTCGATGACGTCTCCGGCAACGTTCCGCTCCTTTTTGAGCATTTCGTTAAGTTGGTTGGCGACCTTGCGTGATTCTTTTTCCTTTTTGTCGAGGTCCGCAACTTTGGTGAGAGCTTGGTCGAGTTCGCCTCGGGTGTCGGAGAGCTGGCGGGCGAGAATACGTTTCTCTTCTTCGACGAGGTCGATGCGGTTTTTGAGTTCCTTGACCTCCATTTGGAGTGTGGACTCGGCCAGTTTGTCGCGCTCTGCAGTCAGTTCGCGAATGCGGCGTTGGTAACGGGCGGCCTCAGCATTGCGCAGGTCGTCAGCTTTAGAGAGTTTGGTTCTTATCTCGGCGAGTTCTCGTTGAATCTGGGTGGCTTGCATCACTTCCGCAGGAGTAAGCCCCGGAGAGACTGTGGGAGTGGGAGCGGCGGCATTTCCCTGATAGAGGCGGAGGCCTGAGTTGTTCAGGTCAGGAAGGAGTGAGGCTAAGGTTTCCAGCTTGGAAAGAGCCTCTTTTTGCTTACGTTCAATGAGGTGCGGCTTCCATTGAGGGTGGTAGAGCGTGACGGTGTCGATAAGGCGCTTGCAGCGAGTGGCTGCCTCGAAGGCCTTTTGGAAATCTTCTTCCTTATGATATTCGTCGGCATCTCGAAGGGCCATCCACCCTTGGAAGTAAATATCGGAGGGATCGAGCTTTGAAGGGTCTGTTTCTTCCTGAGCTACTGCCGTGAAAATGGTCAACAGGCTCAAAAACAGGACCCTGAAGAAGGAGTGTGCGACCTTCATGAGGAGGAAAGTGTAGGAGGTTGTGAGGGAACGAAAAGCCCGAAATTTGGGGTCAAATTTTGAGGCTGGAAGTTTCCATGGAATCTAGTGGTGTTTCGCCTTTATAGGCAAATTCGGCGGAAAAGCTCGTCGAGGGGGAGTTGCAGGCCGATGTAGAAGTCCCCAAATTCGCCATAGCGAGCTGAAACGTCGTCGAAGCGCATTTCGTAGACAATCGCTTTGATTTGGTAGGTGTCGTGCGCAAGAAGAGTGACTCCCCACTCATGCTCGTCGAGGCCGGTAGAACCAGAGATGAGTTGAAGAATCTTGCCGGAGTATTTTCTGCCAGTGGTGGCGTGTCCCTTCATCAGTTGACGGCGTTCGTCGTATTCGGTGCCATACCAGTTGTAGTCGGGGTGACTGCCGCGTCGCTTAGACATGGGGTAGAAGCAAACGACTGGCCAATCCGGGAGGACTGGGTAGAGCCGGTGCTGGGAATATTTTTCCATGCGCTCGTCGAACTCCTTGAGTGCTGTTTGGTGTTCTTCGCTCTTCTCGGCGAGTCCTTGTTCGGCGATGAGTGTCTCCGCTGAGTATTGCTCGCGGGTGGTAGTGTATTCCGAGCGTTCGGTTTGAGAAAGGTAAGAGTAAGCTGGGGCAAGGACCTCGGGCCCGAGGGAGAGGGTGAGGCGCTTTTCGAAATGAGTGGCAGCCACCAAATCGGGGGTCAAAAGCATGAACCCGATATCTGCCTTGGGAGTTGTGACCGCAAAGGCGAGCAGTTGAGTCTCAGGAAATGACCGGATCTCTTGGATGAGCTCGGTAAGGTTGGTTTTTGCCTCGAGTTGTTCGTCACGTGAAAGGGTCGCCCATTGAGCGTGATCGACTTGATAGTAGAGATGGAGGACGTGCCAACCTTCTTCGGGGCGCACGTTTGGGGCTTGAGATGCTTCGGTCATGAGTTGTCTTTGCGATTTGCTGAAATTGGGATGGCCATGAATTCGGTGTATTCGATACCGTCTTTAGATTCGAGAATTACGATCTCCCATTGAAAGGTTTCGTCGGCGAGATAGGAAATCAACTCTCCTTCGTGTTCAAATCCGGTCGTGGAGCGAATAATGGCGCTTTTTCCCTTCGTGGAGGAGGTCACGTTTTCGGAGGGGAGGAATGTGGAACCTGATATTTTTACAGTTGAGGAGTCGCCTACATAGCGGCCTTCCTCATCGCGAAACAGAAATCGAAGTGCTTTGGCTTTCGAATTGGAGTCGAGTGAAACTTTGACTTCTGGGATGATCTCAATGGACTCGGAAACACCCTCGTCGATATTTTCCCCTTCACGGATGGGGCTTCGCCAATAGCTTTCGTAGCTGGCGAGTACAACAGCTTCACCCTTGAGGGGGTATTTCAACTTCGAAGCTATGATAGTATTGGGGATACGGGCGGAGACTACCGAAGTGGACCAAAAGGCGGCAACGACGAGGATGACTGTCAGAGCTCCTAATGATGCTTGCTCAATGAGGGACAAAGAGCCCAACGAGTTCTGAACTAAGGTGCGAAACGAGAATTTCTCTGAGTCGGCTTTGTTCGCCTCAGGGGTGAGAGGGGGAGTGTCAGGATGGCTCTCTTCAACTTGAGGTGCTTTTTGTTGCTCAGGTTGGGGTTCTTCCTGAGGCTTGGAGCTTAGTTCAGGTGTGGAGATTACCTCAGATTTAGAGTTTTTCTTTTGGTCTACTTCGTCATCAAGGGGGCTAAGGTCGACTTCGTGAGGGCTGCGTTTTTCAGCGGACTTTGCAATCCGCCGCATTTTCGTCGATTCAGAGGCTTCGTCTGCGAGCGGTTTCTCACTTTTGGAGGGCTCGCTTGGCCTCCGGAGACTACGCATTTCCGTCTTATTTTCGCTCGAAGGAAGAGATATTTTATTCTCAGAAGAGTTTGTCTCGGTTTCGGTAAAGTCATCATCGAGTTCCAAATCGAACTCTTCGCCGAGATCGCTTTTGTTATCGATTCTCTTGGAAGGAAGAGGCTGGACTTCAGGCGATGTTGAAGGCGTTTTTTTTGTTGGTGAAAGCTGTTCAGGCTTATTCTCGTGGGAAGAAACGACCTCTTGTTTATCACTGCCTTTGGTCTCCAAAGAGTTCAGTTTTTTGCGCTTGCGCCGACGGCTCATAGTGGTGGGCGGGACTTTATGGAGGGTGACGGCTCTTGGCGAGTCCCGAAATCCCATCAAGACAATTTAGGAAAGACTAAAAAAACTGTTGCAACGTAACCGGACTTGACGGACACCTTCTGCAGCAACCTAACGATACTAATGGCTGATAAAGACGATAAACATGAGGAGAACATCAAGGGGATCTTTTACGTAGATACCCAGTGCATTGATTGCGACCTCTGTCGCGAAACAGCTCCCGCAAATTTTACCCGTCAGGAAGATGAGGGCTACTCCTACGTTTTTAAGCAGCCCGAGTCTGACGAGGAAAGAGAGCAATGCGAGGAAGCGATGGAAGGCTGTCCTGTCGAGGCCATTGGCGATGATGGGGAATGAAGAAGTCGCGCGATAAGCGTCAGGTCTATTCAACAAGGCCTGTTGTGCGTGATTGGCAAGGGGGAGATGTTCCCATGCCTACAGAGAAAAATTGCTCAAAGGCTGCTGACTGGGTCAGTGCCATTTTGGGAGGCTTGAAAATCGCCGATGGCGTTGAGGAAGGCCGAATCCGTGAGGGTTGGAAAGCCGTCGCGGGTGATTTCGTAGCGGCTCAGACTGAGGTGATTTCGCTCAAGCGCGGAGTTCTCGTTCTGCGAGTCCTGCAGCCAGCGATGCGTTTTCACCTGGAGCAATCGCGTGGCGAACTTTTGCGTAAGGTGCAAAAAGAGCTAGGAAAAGAGGCTGTACGAGAGGTACGGTTGATTACAGGATAATTTATGATTCGAAATCTCATTTTGGACTGGTCGGGCACGTTGGTGGACGACTTCACCGCAACATTGGTCGCGACCAATGTTGTCTTTGAAGCGCACGGAAAGTCTGCTTTTTCGGCGGATGACTTCCGGCGTGACTTCCGGTTGCCTTATCCAGAATTTTATGAGGAATTCTTGCCAGAGCAGTCCTTGGCTGATCTGGAGGTTCTGTTTAAGGAGGCGTTTTTTGAAGCCGAACATCTCGTTCAGCCTTTGGAGTATACGCGGAAGTTTCTCGAAGATGCTAAGCAAAAGGGACTGCGTCTCTTTGTGCTTTCGAGCATGAATGAGGAGGCCTTGCTGAGGCAGGCCGAGAGTTTCGGTCTCACCCATTATTTTGAGGGGATTTACGCGGGGGTGTTGGATAAGCGGGAGAAGATGGCGGAGGTGACGGGTAAGTATGCGCTTGTGAGTGCCGAGACTGCCTATGTGGGTGACATGGTTCACGATATTCATGCTGCTCAATCTGGGGGGGTGGTCTCAGTGGCAGTCCTATCTGGCTATGACCCTGTCGAAAGGTTGGCAAAGGCCTTTCCGCAGGTGCTTTTGCCTCATGTGGGGGAGTTGCCCGCGCTTTGTGTTCCGGTGCTGCAGTCGGTGCGCGCTGATATTGTGGTGAGGAAGCTAAGATTGCCGGTCTTTATCGGAGTGCCGGACGAGGAGCGTGAGAAGTCGCAAGATATCAAAGTGAGTTTGACTATCGAAACGAGAAACGGAATCAGTGGTCTTGGGGATGAAATTATGGGAACCATCGACTACTACGAGGTGACCGAAGCCATTAAGGCGTTGGTGGGGGAAAGACCTCGCAAGCTCATCGAGACTTTGGCGGAAGAGATTGCGGTCTTGGTGGTAGGTGAATTTGGTGCACGTGCAGTGAAGGTCGAGGTGGAGAAGCCGATTTTGAGCAATTGTGAAGGGGTCGTGGTGACCACGACTTTGCGAGGGTAGAGGTTTCTGTTGATGCCACGGAACGTGCGCTCTGCTTTTGACAGTTCCGTCGAGAGTCCTACCCTATAGCCACCCTTTGTTAGTAGTGAATGAGTATCGTTCGTAAAATAGATCCCGATCTTGAGTTGGTCGAGAGAGCCCAAGCCGGGGATACTCGTGCCTTTGATGAGTTGATTGTAAAATACAGTCCCAAGCTTTACGGGCTGATTTACAACATGACGTCGAACAAGGATGATACTAACGACCTCTTGCAGGATGTCTTTGCGAAAGCGTTTCGGTCCTTGGGCCGATTTCAGGGGAAATCGACGTTCTACACTTGGATTTACGCGATCGGGACCAATATGACGCTGAACTTTCTCAAAAAGCGAAAGCGGAGAATGGCGAGCAGTCTCGATGAGGTTGATTCGGGGATTCAAAACGACCCCGCATTCGTTGATTATACTAATCGCGCCAATCCTCGGAAACAGAGCGATGTCCACTCTTTACAAGAAAAATTGAACGATGCCCTGCAAGCTTTGTCGAAGGACCATAGAGCTGTCGTGACAATGTTTGATATCCAAGGAATTCCCCATGCTGAAATCAGCCGGGTTCTGGGTGTCTCGGAGGGGACCGTTCGCTCGAGGCTATTTTACGCTCATAAGCAGCTTCAGGGACACTTGGAAGAGTTTCGCCTGAGGCCTGCTGAAGTTTAAGATTGCTAAATTAATTTTTTTTGATAATTTTGCGAAAGTTTTCTGACATGACCGATACCCAAGACATCCCAGCTGACGAGTTGGAAGACCTCCAACGTCTCTTACGTCTTAAGAACTACGAGCAGCCTGTTGATGGCTACTTCGAGGACTTTTTGGATGAATTTCACCGTCGTCAGCGTCAGACTGTTGCGAGTTCGAGCACAAGTTCTGTTTGGAGCCGTTTCACAGAATGGTTTCAGGACTTAGGGGCTGCTAAGTGGGCTATTGGAGCCGGAGTGGCCTATGCTGTTCTTGCTCTCGGATTTTTTGGAACGCTGGGCACGAAAGATTCCTCGGGTTTTGCAAAAGAGACAGAAGACTTTCTTCCAGAAGGTAGTAAGTTACAGCATGTCGAATTGGAAACTGCCACACCCGATGCTCCGGGCCAGGACCGCAGCGACGAATCGCGCGAAATTCTTCCGAGTGAGTTCTAGTTTTGGAACTCTGATAGTGAGCGTTCTCCTCGTTGCGAGTGGGAGCGTTTTTTCGTTGGCGGCACAGGAGTTTTCGAGCTCGGTTTTCTTCAATAAAAAGGAGGGGCCCGGACAGGCGAAGTCCGAGGTGATTTTCTTGGATGAGAATGGATTGGGGATCGTTGTTACTGAGGCGACAGTTGATTTTCGCTCGGGAAGGTACCAGACCGAGCCAGTGAAATTGGTTGCGCATGATCCGGTGAGCCGACTGACTTTGGTTCGTGTCCCTATGGCCGAAGGATTGAGAACGAAGCCTGTCGAACTAGGCAGTTCACTTTCGTTGCTTCCTGGGGATGTTCTTTACCTCGGCGTGGAGGGCGATACCTCTCTTTCTCGCTTTGTGAGTCGAGAGAGCGAATACAATGAGAAGCCTCTCCCTCTCGAATTGTTCCGTGCTCATCATAGGGATGATCTGAATCCTGCTTTGGGGCATCCGCTATTTGATTCGGCGGGGCGACTGGTGGCCATTAATTATCGGAAGGTAGTGGAATTCGGAAACGGGAGTTTTGCCTACCCCGTGGAGGTGGTGAAAAGAATTCAAGGAGCGACGGTCATTGACGGGGTAGTTCAGCGGAGTTGGTTTGGGGTAGAGCTTTTGGCGAGTGATCCGTTTGCGGTAGTGCAGGCGGTGCGACAAGCGTCTCCGGCAGCAAAGGCTGGCATTGTGAAGGGGGATATTCTTCTGCAGATAGGCGAGCGTCCGATTCGAAGTTACTCGGATGCGCTCAACGCTTTCTTCTATCTAAAAGAGGGAGAAGATGAAGTGGTTAAATTTTTGCGTGGGACGGAGGTGTCTGAGGTGACTGTGACGCCAGAACTGGTTCCAGCTGCTCCGCCAGCACCACCAGTGGTTGAGGGTCCCAAGCAAGAAGTGGGAGTTTAGAAGTGCCCGTCAGGAACGGGTTGCCGGGTCCAGCGCTACCATTCGATAGCGGCGGCGGCCCATGTGAGGCCAGCACCGAAGACGACGAGGACGATCTTGTCTCCACGCTCGAAACGTCCAGTACGATGGGCTTCGTCTAAGGCAATGGCGACGGCAGCGGCGGAGGTATTACCGTATTTCTGAAGGTTGGTGAAAACACGGTCCTTGGGCACGGTAAGACGGTCGGCGATGGCATCGATGATGCGGAGATTCGCTTGATGGGGAATGACGAGTTTGACCTCTTCGGAGGAAATGCCGGCGCGTTCGAGAACGGTTTCGGCTGACTGCTTCATGCGCGTGACGGCATGTTTGAAGACTTCCTTTCCGAGCATAGCAAGCGAGGCGAGTCTCTGGTCGGCGTTTTGAATAGTGATGGGGCAGGCTGAGCCACCACCTGGGATGTTGAGAAGATGGGTTTGGCGACCGTCGGTGCCGATGTCGGTGGCGATGATGTTGCCTTCTCCTTCTTTGGAGCGCCGCAATACGGCGGCACCGGCTCCGTCGCCGAAGAGGATACAAGTGTTTCTGTCCTCCCAATTGACGAAAGATGAGAGTTTCTCTGCACCAATAATGAGGGCGTTCTCAAAAGCTCCATCAGAGATGAGGCGCTTGGCGATCTTCATAGCATAGATAAAGCCCGAACAGGCTGCTGAGATATCGAAGGCGACAGCTTGAAGGCTCCCGAGGTTCTGCTGCACGTAGCAAGCAGTCGCGGGAGTGAGGGTGTCGGGGGTGATAGTGGCAACGATGATGAGTTGCACGTCTTCTGCGGCAATATCGGCTTGTTCGAGTGCCTTCTCGGCGGCCTTGGTGGCCATGTGGGAGGTGAACTCATCGTCGGCAGCGATGCGACGTTCTTTGATGCCAGTCCGAGAGGTGATCCATTCGTCCGAGGTTTCGACAAGGGCTTCGAGCTCGGCATTGGTGAGAATCTTTTCAGGAAGGTAACTCCCTGTACCAGCAATCATGACGGGAACTTGGGACTCCGGTTTGCTTGTCGTTTCGCTCATGTGTGTGCGGGTAGTCTCGGCTGTGGGGAAGCATCTGGCAAGGGGGGAGTCAGCAATGAAAGGATGATTGAATCAGGGAGGGATTTGGCCAATCTTAGCGGCATGCCAATGAAGGTCGAAGATGCGCAGGGATTGCTGGAATCCGCCCATGAGCGGGGAAGGCTGGCGCATGCCTTGATTTTGAGCGGTCCAGCAGGGAGCGGGAAGGCTGAGTTGGCGGCGAATCTGATTCAGCACATCAATCAGCCCAAGGATGAAGGTGCTGATCTCTGGGGGGAGCCGATTGAGGTGGTTGCCAAGCCTTTGGCCGAGTTGGAAGGCGAATTCGTTCGCATCGTGCGGCCGAAGTCACGTTCTCGTCAGATCAAGGTTGAGCAAATGCGGGAAATTGAAAAACCGCTGCATCTGGCAGCTCCGGACGGAACGTGGAAGGTGGGAGTGATTGTGGATGCAGACCGGATGGGCGAGTCAGCGGCGAATGCGTTTTTGAAGACTTTGGAAGAACCACCTGATAACTGTCTGCTGCTTCTTTTGACCACCTCGCCGGCGCGACTTTTACCCACAATTCTTTCGCGATGTGTTGAGATTTCTTTGACGAATCGACGAGGGATGGAGGAGCGGCTCGAGGAGCGCACTCGTGATTTGGAGCGGGCGCTTGCGGATATTTCCCGCAACGGACCTTCGGTGTGGGCTGCACTGGGGGTGAAGGCTTCCTTTGAAGACATTCTGGCGAATTGGAAAAAGGAAAGGGAGAAGGTATTTGCGGATGAATTGAAGGCGGAGAATGCGCACTATAAAAATGCGAGTGAAGGCAAGTGGTTAGAAGAGCGTGAGGAAGCGATGAAAGCGGAGTTGGCAGGCGAGTTGGTTGAGGCGCGGCAAGCTCTCGTGCAATGGTTGGCAGCGTGGATGGGCGATGCGGTGCGCGCTAAGTTTGGGAGTGACCGTTTTGATTTGCCAAGGCAAACGGATTATACGAAAGCATTCGGTGAGAGCCAGGACTTGCAGTCATTGTTGCGGCGGACCGATTCTTTGAAGGAATTGGTCTCTTTGTTAGAAACCAATGCGCAAGAGACTTTGGTGCTGGAAACGTGTTTGTTGGGGGCTTTTTCCTAAGATGAGAAGGAGATGTTTTGAGGTTAGGTGGTGTGTGCTGTTAGGGGGCTTGTTTGCGGGGTTAGTGAGTGGAGAAACTCTGCATGGTCCAAATGTGAATCCGTCGAATATGGCAGTTCTGGTGGAGTGGGAGAAGTTTACCGGCCAGAAAGCGGATATCATCGGTGACAACCTTTCGGCGGATCGTTGGCAAGTTTATAAGGAGGCTCTTACTTTTAGCGAGGAGGGGCGCAAGGGGGCGATGGCAGAACAGCTTCGTCGATGGGAGAGCGCCTTTGATGGTGATGGGGTGATTGAGTATGGCGAAGGGGCACAGCACTATCTAGGAAGACCCAAGGGCGCGCTCCATGACTATGTTGTGGAGTTGGCGATTCCGATGTTTCCGAATCGTTTGGAGAGCATCGAGGGGGGGCTGATTGATGCCGGGGCAGTGGCGGATCGATGGCAAATGGGTTTTCCCGAGAGTCGTCATCACGAAGAAGCCAAGGACGCCTTTCGGGCGCTTGCGGTGGCTTTGGTGAAGAGTGGAATGTCCGAAGCTCGCCTTCGTTTGGGGTGGGAGTTTGTCGGGGATTGGTTTCCGTGGGGGATTGATCCGGAGGGCGGTGAGACGATGGGGACTGCAGAACAGTACAAGGCTTGCTGGAAGTTTATCTACCTCACGATGGAAGAGGTGAACCCGAAGTTCACTTGGGTGTGGTGCAGCACTGTAGGGTTTGACCATTTTGATCCTAGCGCGGCTTTCCCTGAGTATCCTGACGATGCTTTTGGCAACGCTTCGGATCAGAAGGATAAGGTTTTGGCTGATTTCGTGAGTGTGGACGTCTACGATGCTGATGGGGAATGTTACTATGAGCCCGATGATCCTGAGGAAGCTGACTACAAGTTGGTGCCCGGTTATTGGAACGCTCACGACGAGAGGAGAAAAGTGGCTTACGAGAAGTTTGTTTGGAAGGTCTTCGAAGGCAGGGGCCACCAAGCCACGGGCGAAGAGTCGTCGATTTATGGTATGCGTTACTTTAAGGAGTTAGCGGATGAGAAGGGCTTGCCTTTCGTGGTGAGCGAATGGGGTCCCTGGGCAAACTGGGTTCCGACTCGCAATTGGCGAGAGGGCAGTGACAAAGAGAAGTTCCTGCGTTCGGCTGCCTTTGGTGGGGACGATAATCCTCTTTTTATTGATGGCTTTTTTCAGTGGGCGGAAGAGAACGAGGTTGGGTATTCTGTTTTGTTCGATTTTTACAATGGAGGGGAAGGAGATACCGTGGACCATACGCTACTGCCAGGGTATTGGAATACTCGGCGGGAAGGGCGGCCTCGGGTGAGTTTGTATCCTGAGGGGTCTCCCTACTCGCAGGTGACCGATCAGCTTCATCCTCGGGCCGCAAAAGCGTATTTGCGCAATTTGAAAAAGGATTGAGAGGATGAGCTTACCGGTCTTGGAGGTGAAGAATGATTTGTTGGCTGCCTTCGCGGACGGTGGTTTGGGGCGGGTCTTGCTGAAGGCTCCTACGGGGTCTGGAAAGTCGACGGTGGTGCCGAAGTTGCTATTGGAGGAGGCTGATTTTACGGGGCGCATTGTGGTGGTGCAGCCGCGTCGGATTGCGGCTCGAATGCTGGCCGAGTATGTGGCTTCTTTGGTTAGTTCAAGAGTTGGTGAGGCGGTGGGGTATTCGGTGAGATTTGAGAAGGTCTACGGTCCCAAGACGCGCTTGGTCTATGTGACGGATGGGGTTTTGCAGCGGTGGTTGGCGGAGAATCCAGAGTTGCCGGGGGTGAGTTGTGTTCTTTTTGATGAGTTTCATGAGCGGCGCTTGGCGAGTGATTTGGCGCTGGGGCGGGTATTGGATTTACAGGAACGCCGGCCGGAGTTGCGGGTGGGGGTGATGTCGGCGACGCTGGAGTTGCTGGGGTTGGAGGATTACTTGGCGCCTTGTGAGTTGTTGCAGTCGGAGGGGAGGCGTTATCCGGTGGAGGTGAGTTACGCTGGTGCGAGTGAGCGGAAGCGGAATCGTTTTGGGCGGATGGAAGATGAGGTGCTTTGGGAACGGGTGGGGAAGGTGTTGCGGGATGCTGCGCTCGATCCAGAGAAGGATAGGCGGGTGTTGGTTTTCATGCCGGGGATGCATGAGATTCGGAAGACGGTGGAATTGTTAGGGAGGTCTTCGGTGGCGCGTGGGTATGAGGTTTTGCCGCTTTATTCAGGGTTGCCACCACAGGCGCAGAGAGCGGCGGTCGCGACTGGGGGCGGGCCTCGAATTATCGTGGCGACGAATGTGGCGGAGACTTCGATCACGATCGATGGCATTTCTTTAGTGGTCGATTCGGGGTTGGCGCGGATGGCGAAGTTCGATGTCCGGCGGGGGATTGACTCCTTGCTGGTTTCTCCGATTTCGCGGGCGGCAGCGGAGCAGCGGGCAGGGCGTGCGGGGCGGACGGGGCCGGGGAAGTGTGTCCGCTTGTGGTCGGAGGCGGACCATGGTCGGCGGGAGGGCTTTGAATTGCCGGAAGTGAAGCGAGTGGATTTGGCGGAGGCGGTGCTTTATCTAAAGACGGCGGGGTGGAATAGGGTGAAGGGCTTTCGATGGTTGGATGGACCGGAGGAGGAGTCTTTGGCGCGAGCTGAGTCTCTGTTAGGGCGCTTGGGAGCAGTCGATGAGGGGGAGCTTACGAAGGAGGGGCGTTTGATGGCGGGGTTCCCGTTGCATCCTCGGATGGCGCGCTTGTTGTTGGCGGCGCAGGACTTGGATTGTGTGAGTGAGGCCTGCTTTGCGGCGGCGGTGTTGCAGGGTGAGGGGGTCTTTGCTAAGAAGGCTGGGAAGGATCGGGAACGCTTTGTGGAGGAAGGGGACTGGTCGGACTTTGAGGCGGATTGGCGGGCGGTAGCGGAGGCGGAGAAGGCGAACTTTCGAGTGGAGAATTGTCGTTCGATGGGGGTGCAGGGTCGCAATGCGCGCGAGATGCTGGCGACTTGGAAGCAGCTCTGTGGCATTGCAAAGAGTCGCAAGATGTCTTTGGACCGGGTGAGGTTCGAGTGGAATGGAGAGGCATTGGCGAAGGCGGTGTTGTTGGCCTTTGGGGATCGAGTGGGAGTGCGGTTGGGGGAGGCGACTTTGTCTTCGCGGTTGGTGGGACAGCGGAAAGGGAAGTTAGATGAGACGAGCGTGGGACGTTTTTCCAAAGTCTTTGTCGCTTGCGAAGCGACGGAAGTGGAGGGGCGTGAGATGGTGACTTACCTGCGCAGCTGTGTGCGGGTGAAGACCGAGTGGTTGGAAGAGTTTTTTCCGGGGGTGCTGCGGCTGACCGATGGCGCGGAATGGGATGAGGCGACGCGGAAGGTGGTGGCGCGCAAGCGGGTGATGTTCGATGACTTGGTGGTGGAGGAGAGCGATGGCGGGACGGTGAGCAAGGAGCTAGCGGGGGAAATTTTGGCGGAGCAGGTGTTGGCGGGGAATGCGCCGCTGAAGAACTGGGATGCGGGGGTGGAGCGGTGGATTGCACGGGTGAATTTTTTGGCGAAGGCGATGCCGGAGTTGGAGATGCCGGAGTTTGGGGTCGAGGAGCGACGCTTTGTGATTGCGGGAGTGTGTGAAGGGGCGGGGAGTTTGCGGGAGGTGAAAAATCGCGAGGTGAAGCCGGTGTTGCGGGAGTTTCTCTCGGCGATGCAGCGGGCGAGCTTGGAGGGGTATGCGCCTGAGAAGGTGAGCCTGAGCAATGGCATCAATACGCGCGTGAATTACAAGGACCAAGAAGAGCCTTGGTTTGAGGAAAAGGTGCAGCGGCTCTATGGGGTGGATAAGACGCCGACTTTGCCGGGAGGGCAAAAGCTGGTGGTGAAAATTTGTGCGCCCAACCAGCGGCCTTGGCAGGTGACGAAGGATTTGGAGGGGTTTTGGGAGACGGGGTTTCCCCAGATGAAGAAAGATTTGGCGGGGCGCTATCCCAAGCACAATTGGGAGGGAAAGTAGCTGGAACGAGTTCAAAAAACTGCCCTGATGGGGGTTTGCGCTAGCAGTGAAGGAGGGGTAGTTTTGCGGTCCGCTCTATGAAGTGTTTTTACTCACCAGACTTCGAACTTGCCCTGCCAGCGGGGCATCCTTTTCCGATGGATAAATTTCGGGTGTCTAAGGATATGCTGATCGATAGCGGCGTAGTGCGCGGGGAAGATATTGTGGAGGTGCGGGCAGCGGATCAGCATGTTTTGCGTCGGGTCCATGATGAGAGCTATTTGGAGAAGATTTATCTGGGGCGCTTGGATCGGAAGGAGCAATTGAAGATTGGATTGCCGGTGAGTGGGCGGCTTTTCGAGCGGAGTTCGACTGAGGTGGAGGCGACGCGACAGGCTTGCCATGCGGCGCTGGAGGATGGCATTGCGATTTGTTTAGCGGGAGGAACGCATCATGCCTTTCGTGAACATGGCGAGGGCTATTGTGTTTTCAATGACGTCGCGATTGCGATTAAGGATGTGCAACTGAAGCGGCCGGG
Source organism: Roseibacillus sp. (assembly GCA_051251855.1). Taxonomy (GTDB): domain Bacteria; phylum Verrucomicrobiota; class Verrucomicrobiia; order Verrucomicrobiales; family Akkermansiaceae; genus Roseibacillus. The sequence goes on along the minus strand of JBPOGI010000001.1, from coordinate 1,678,749 downwards.
GATTCGGGTGATGGTGGTGGATACGGATGCTCATCAGGGGAATGGGACGGCTTCGATTTTGGAGGGTGATCCAAGAGTGTTTACGTATTCGATTCACGTGGGGAAGAACTATCCCTCGCGCAAAGAGGTTTCCTCGATGGATGTGGAGACGGTGCGCTATGTCGAGGGGGAGATGTATCTTAAGCAGCTTTTTACTTCGTTGGCGGCGGCGCTGGATGTCTTTTCACCGGATTTGGTGATTTGGATTGCGGGTGCGGATAACCATCGCAATGACCGCTTTGGGCAAATGATGCTTTCGGTGAAGGACCTGCAGCGGCGAGATGAGGTGATTCTGAGTGCGTTTTTGCGGAACCGAATTCCGGTGACGGTGCTGTATGGCGGAGGCTACAATCGAACGTCGGAAGGAACTGCAAAAATTCATCGTAATACGGTGACGACTGCGAAGAGGATTTCGGATATTTTTCTAAAGTAGAGGGTTACTCGAGAAGGAGGTCGGAAACGATGATGCGGTGCTCCGATTGAGGGATAGCAACCGCTCGAGAGCGCAGGGGCAGGAAGTGATGCGAGGCGTAGATGCGGTCGAGTCTCAACACGGGAACACGGCGATGATAGGTGTTGCCCCAACCGGTGCCGACGGCGCGAAAGGTATCGGTGAAATCTTCTTGGAGGACGTTGGTGGCCCCGTCGGAAGCTGGGGCGTTAAAGTCGCCAGCAATGAGGGTGGGACGATTGGGGAACGGGGTGTATTCGCGCAGGAATGCAAGAGCGAAGCCAATCTCGTTACGGCGTTGGATACGGTTGTTACGATGTTCCTTCCAGCAACTGGGGTGCCAGAGAGTGAGGTTGGTTGAGGCAGGTTGAAGGTGCAGATTGACGAGCTCGACAAGGTTCCCGTTCGGGAGAAGTGCGGTGAGGTATTGCGAGCGGTATTGGGGCTCGAGAAGGGCTTTTTTAATCCGGCCACGGAGCACAACACCGCAGAGGTGGTCTTCGTCGTAGCGGTAGTCGCCAGTATCTCCGTAGAGGGAGTTGGCAAGTTGTTTGAGGAGGTAGGGATGAGGCATCTCTTGAATAAAGACGATGTCAGGTTCCCAAGGAGCGATAGCAGAGAAGAGAGGGCCATTGTAGCTTGACCAGTTGCAGGAGACAATGCGGAGGGGCTTGCGGTTGAGGTAGGGTTGAGGAGCCCCTTTCTCTGGAGAGGTTTGACCTAGGCGGACGAGTGCAGGTGCTTCATCAGAGAGGACAAGAATGGATGCGAACCAAATCGTGGAGGTAAAGAGGGCGAGCGGAGAACGGAAGAGGAAATAGGAGGTGAGTGAGAGGAGGAGGCCAAGGCTTCCCCAAAGCCAAAAGGGGAGCACGGTGAACGCCGTAAAGGTGTCTGGTTGCCGCACGAAAAGGACAATCGCGACGAGATTGAGCGCAAGCGAGATGAGCACCAAAGCTAGTCCGAAAGGGTGCCGAGTTCTTGTCATGAAGAAAGGCGAGGAATGCTAGCCTAAGCCGGGGATGTTGAGATTGGAGGCCATCTCTTGTGCGGCTTGCTCACGTGCTTCTTTGAGGGCGGTGTTGCAGGTCGTCAGAATGAGATTTTGTAAGAACTCGGTGTCGTCCGCTGAGATGATAGCTGGGTCGATAGAGAGAGATTGGAGTTCACCGGCGCCGTTAGCGACTACCGTCACTTTACCGGAGGGGTCGATGGCCTGAGCAGTCTTAGTTGAGAGTTCAGATTGGGCTTGTTGCAGTTTCTGGGCTTGCTGCATGAGCTTGGCGATATTCATAAAATGAGAAGGTTGGAGGTTTTTAATTTTGGTGAGAGTCTCGGCTAACTCTTAAGTTTGCCTTTAAATATTTCGACGGCGTCTTGGATGAGGGGGTCGTTGTGAAAGTTGTCTGCAGGAGGAGGCGTTTTGGATTCAGGGGCTGGTTCGTCCTTTTTCTTAGGGGCTGATGCGGTGGGGGTGGGTTCAGGCTCGTCCTCTCGTTCATCGGGGGCGTCCTGCATGAGCCGTTCGATAGCACTGAGACCTTTGACGGGTGCCTTTCCTTCGGGAGCAGGGTCTGGTTTGCTCTCTTGAGGAGGAGTTTGTGGCTCGGGGTTTGGTTGCGCTTCCGGAGTAGGCTCGCTTTGGGAGGGCGCTTCTGCTTCTGCTTTTACTACTGCTTCAGATTGAGGGGCAGGAGGGCTCGCAGAGGCGACCTCGGTCATGCTTTCAGAGAGTCCTCCTTTTTCGAGAGTTCGAATGACGTCTGAGATGCGGATCTCGTCGAGGGCTTCGACGGACCGGATGAGAGCAAGCTCCAGATGGAGTTGTTTGTTGGCAGCCCAGCGCATACTGGCTTCAGCGGTAGAGAGAATCTCGATGAGCGCAAGAAGACGGTCGGTGGGGGTGTCTTTGGTAAGAGTGGTCAGGTTTTCCCAGACTTCGGAGGAGAGACCTTCTCGCCCAGCTTTGGGGTCAATCTTGTGAATGAGAAGTGCACGAATGGTGTTGATGAGCTCTTGGAGGAGCTGGGAGAGGTTTTTTCCTGAAGCAGCAAGGTCATTGAGGCGGTTGAGGAGGCTTGAGGTGTTTTTCTCAAAGACGGCGTCGATGAGGGTGGCTATGGTTTCGCCTGAGGTGAAACCGAAGATGTGTTGCACGTCATCCTCCTTGATATGCTCTCCACAGAAGGCAACGAGTTGATCGAGCATCGACTGGGCGTCGCGCATGCCGCCGTCGGCACCTTTGGCAATAGCCCAGGCGGCAGGTTCGTCGAGATTGACGCTTTCCTCGGTGGCAATGTGAAGAAGTTGCTTGGCAATGATGTCGGTGGGGATGGGCCGGAGGTCAAAGCGCTGGCAGCGAGAAATAATGGTGGGGAGAATTTTGTTGGGCTCCGTAGTCGCGAAGATGAATTTCACGTGCTCGGGCGGCTCCTCCAGAGTTTTCAAGAGAGCGTTGAAGGCCGCGTTGGAGAGCATATGGACCTCATCGATGTAGTAGATCTTGAAGGGGGACTTCGCGGGAGCGTATTGCACCGTTTCGCGGAGTTGGCGGACTTGTTCGACGCCATTATTAGAGGCTCCATCGATTTCGAGGACGTCGAGCGAGTTTCCTTCCGCGATTTCGATGAGATCGGGGTCATCGGGGTCGAAATCGATGGAGGGACCTCCTGGATTGTTGAGGGCTTTAGCAAAGATGCGAGCAGTAGAAGTTTTGCCCGTGCCGCGAGGACCAACGAAGAGATAAGCGTGCGCTAGGCGGCCTTGTTCGATGGCATTGCGAAGAGTGCGGACCACGTGATCCTGTCCCAAGACATCTTGGAAGGTGCGAGGGCGATATTTGCGGGCGAAAACCTGATAGCTCAAAACTTTGGTGAGTTTAGGCGAGGCCTGAGCCAAGAGACAACGACCAATACACGGGAATTGTGTTTACCTGTCTTTAATGTGAGTTGACCCCATTTTCTCGGTCAGAGGTGGTCCGATGGATTCGGTGTTGGTTATTCCTTTTTGAGGTTGATTGCTTGAAAGTGGGATTGACTCTCTTTTTTGTCTTTTGAAGCAATCAAATGAAACAATAAATGGTCACAATTAAATTTATTTTCGGTTTATTGAATGTTAATAAGTTTTTTGCAATTGACTGGATGTTAAGGGTTAACGTAGCTTTCGGGGTGGCCTGGAAGTCGCGCGCCCGTCTTGACAAAAGGAAAAAAGTCGAGCAAACGAGCGCTTCGGGAGTCTACGTAAGTGTTCCCCGATATTATTTATGGAAGCAATCAACTGGTTCTGGTTTGTCAGCTACGTCTTAGTCCTCATTGGATTGAGTGCGTATAGCTTTCATCGATTGGGGATTATCTTCCTCTATCTAAAGCATTCGCGGAATAAGCCCGTCGCAAAGGGGGTTTTCGAAGAATTGCCTTTGGTGACTGTTCAATTACCCGTTTTCAATGAGAGGCATGTGGTAAAGCGTCTATTGAAGGCAGTCTCCAAGATGGATTATCCAAAGGAGAAGCTGCACATTCAATTTTTGGATGATTCAACCGATGACACCACTGAGATTGCACGAGGGGAATGTGACCGTCTCCGCTCTGAAGGTTTCGATGTCGAGTTCATCCATCGCACGGATCGCTCTGGTTTTAAGGCTGGAGCATTGGAGAATGGGATGGCGACCGTAAAAGGGGACTATATTTTCATTCTTGATGCCGACTTTGTCCCGAACTCAAACGTCCTCCTCGAGATGGTTCATCACTTCACCGATGAAAAAGTAGGACTCATTCAGACGCGATGGGGTCACCTGAATCGCACGTTTAATCTACTGACCCGAGTGCAGGCGATGTTCCTGGACGGTCACTTGGAGTTGGAGCAAACCGCACGTAATCGCAGCGGCCGATTCTTTACCTTTAATGGCACTGCGGGAATCTGGCGCAAGAGTTGCATCGATGATGCTGGTGGTTGGGAGCATGATACTCTCACTGAGGATATGGACCTGAGCTACCGAGCGCAGCTGAAGGGGTGGAAGTTTATTTTCCTCAATGATGTAGAAACCCCTGCAGAGCTTCCGGTCGACATGAATGGTTTCAAGAACCAACAGCATCGTTGGACTAAGGGCTCAATCCAAGTGTGCAAGAAGGTGCTTCCTAAGATTTGGAAGAGCAAATTTCCTCTTTATATTAAGTTGGAGGCAACCGCGCATCTTACGGCGAACTTTGCTTACTTGCTTCTGTTCCTACTTTTATTCCTGATTTTTCCTAATCAGAAGTTTCAGCCTGATATGCCAGGATGGGCTCAGCAGCTGATCTATCTTCCGATCATGTTCTTCGGGATGTCCTCGATTCTTTTCTTCTATGTGACCTCACAGAAGGCTCTTCGCCCTGATTCTTGGTTGAAGGAGCTGAAGTATCTTCCTTTGCTCATTGCTCTGGGAATAGGGATGTCATTAAACAACGTGAAAGCAGTCATTGAGGCGCTCTTTAATCGCGAATCCGGCTTCGTTAGGACTCCAAAATATGGAGACGCTGCCCAAAATGGTGGGACAATACAGAAGCGCACGGGCAGTTACAAAGCCCATAAATCCATTACGCCCCTAGTAGAATTACTCTTTGGGTGTTTCTTCCTATTCGTCGTTGCTGACGCATTGATGACAGGTAATTTAGTTTCCTTTATATTTCTGCTTCCTTTTCCAATAGGATTCTTATACACTTCTCTTGCATCTTTGGCTGGTATCCTGCTAGAGACAGGCGTCATCCGCAAAAAGTCACCCGAAAAAGTGACATTCAAAAATTAAAATTCTCATTATGTTGAACTACGGAAAACAACTTCTTAAGGCTGCCTCTTTTGGCGCTGCTGCTCTCGCCGTCATCGGTTTATCGAGCTGTAGCTCTTCTTCCAGTGGTGGCAGGGTCGACAACGACAGCGAGATGATCGTGAGCGTTCGCGACCAATCCATGTTGCTGGTCAAGGGGGGGAAGGCGACCAAGCTTTATCCGATTTCGACTTCTAAGTTCGGAGAAGGAAGTGCTCCAGGGAGCAATCGCACTCCGCTTGGAAAATTAGAAATTGCCCAAAAGATTGGTGGCAACGCTCGTCCAGGAACTGTTTTTAAGGGCCGTCGTCCTACTGGTGAAGTTCTTCGTCCCGACACCCCAGGTCGCGATCCGATCGTGACTCGTATCATGTGGTTGCGTGGTAAGGAGCAGAGCAATTCTAATACTTTCCGTCGCTTGATTTACATCCACGGAACTCCAGAAGAGCGCAATATCGGCCTTCCAAGGAGCTATGGTTGTATCCGGATGACTTCCAAAGACGTAATCGATCTTTACCGCCGCGTGGGGGTTGGCGCTGACATTCAGATTATCCGTGGTTCCCTTGACCGCACTCCCGAAGGCCGTAAGTATTACGCTAGGAATGGCCGGCCTGCTCACGTGAAAAAATACTTGAGCTTGAAATTGAACTAATCCTTTTCTTGACACTGGCCGCGGTCCTTCTAGGTTCGCGCCCCTTTCTGCTAAAAAACATCATGGCTAACAATCCTTCTGCTCTTAAGCGCGTCCGTCAGATCGAGACCCGCACCGCTAATAATCGTGTTTTCAAAACCAAAGTCAAAAATCTCCGTAAGGGGGTTGACGAGGCCGCTGCCGGTGGTGATGACAAGGCGATTTCAGAGGCTCTCTCGCGCTACTCTTCCGCTGTAGATCGTGCTGCTAAAAAGAGCATCTTCCACCGTAACAAAGCTGCTAACCTCAAAAGCAAAGCTGCTGCTGCCATCAAGGCTGCTGCCAAGTAGAGCGCCCAAATTTAATGGAGGAAACCGCGATCGAAAGTCGGGCCGCTAAGGCGCGCGAGATTGCGTCTAGCCCAGATGACTTTCAAGTCTGTGAGGGGTGTGACTCTATTGTGGCTGCTCGAGTTGCCATTTGTCCAAACTGTCATGGTTATCGCTTCGATGCTTCGGCTCCGCGGGTGATTGAGCAAGCTCTGGAACTGGGCTCCCGTGAGCAGCAATCTGTGACAGCTGCTGACCTACTCTAGATTCTTGGGAAAACTCGTTTTACCGAACCGCATCTCTTCAGGTGCGGTTTTTTGTGTAGTGAAGCCTTTCGGGCTGTGAATGTAATGTCAGTCGGGATGCCTAGGATTACACTCATAGTCTGGAGGAGGCCGCTATTTCAGAGAAACTGAAAGGAACGAGTGACCTCTGGATGTTGGCGAAACAATCGATTCTCAATGAGGCCTTTCTGATTTAGGCTTAGGTCGATGGCAGAGAGGAGTAAAGGTTGGCCTCGGGCCAAAAGGGCGTCAAAGTATGCTGCATGTGACTACTGTGATACCCTGCAGAAGGTGGTCGCATTGCGAGAGGGGGAGTCTGCTCATTGCAACACCTGTGGTGCAGAGCTTTACGAGAATCGGCCTTATAGTCTCCAGCGCACGGTTTCGTTTTCCCTTTCAGCGCTTTTCCTGATGGTGTTGGTGGTTTTGTTTCCTTTTCTAAGCCTTGATAATAATGGGCTTAAGAGTTCGATGACTGTCTGGGGAGCGGCTGGGAGCCTGTGGGCGCAAGGAGATATTGCGATTGCTGTAGCTACGGCGGCCTTCATCGTAGTGTTACCTGTAATGTTGGTTTCGTGTCTCCTTTATGTGACCTTTCCACTCATTTTTGGGCGTTGCTTGACGGGGGCTGTGGTGGCCTTTCGTGCGGTCAGTCATTTGCAAACTTGGGTGATGGTGGAGGTCTTCTTTCTGGGTGCGATTGTGAGCTTGCTGAAGCTGGTGAAATTGGCAGAGGTGAGTCTCGGGCAAGGGTTTTGGGCGTTTGCACTCTTAGTTGTCATGATTGCTGGCGCTTTGAGTAGCATCGACAAAGTGGAATTCTGGGACCGGATTGAAGCTGCTCGTGAGCGTGAAAAGGAGGTGGACGCGTGAATGAGCTTACTGCCCCAACCGCCTTAGAAGAAAACTTGGCCTCTTGTCATACATGCAGCCGGGTGCAGCGGGCTGAGCTTCACCGTTGTGAGAGGTGTGGGTCCGCTGTTCATGCTCGGAAGCAGGATAGCTTGCAGAGGTGTTTGGCTTTGCTGACTGCCTCCCTAATTGCCTATATCCCTGCCAATATTCTTCCTATCATGGTGGTGACTCAATTTGGTGCTGAGGAGCCCTCAACGATTCTCTCTGGAGTGGCGACGTTCTGGGAGATGCACGCTTATCCGGTCGCCATTACTATTTTTGTGGCGAGCGTCTTAATCCCAGGGTTGAAGTTGATGGCGCTGGGAGTTCTCTGTGCTGCGGCGGCTGGAATGGTGCCAATTGATCCGCACCGAGCCAACCGAATCTATTGGCTGACAGAATTGGTCGGTCGATGGTCGATGGTGGATGTTTTTGTGGTCGCAATTCTGGTGGGGCTGGTGAAGTTTACTGGTCTCATGAGCATTGCAGCAGGCCCAGCAGCGGTCGCTTTTGGGTTAATGGTTATTTTGACAATGTTTGCAGCGCATGCTTTTGAACCGAAGTTGATTTGGGACCGTCTACGAGCTGATGAGAGAGAGGGATAAACCATGGCAAAACCGAAACAAAGAGAGAGTCAATCTCACGAGCCTGATGAGCCAGAAGTTAAGCCTGCCCGCCGGCTGAGCTGGTTCTGGTTGCTGCCCCTGATTGCCGCGATTCTCGGCCTGTGGCTGGTGAAGAGGCACTTCGATGATTTTGGAGAAGTAGTGAGGGTCGGCTTGCCGAGCGCAGAAGGACTCTCGGTGGGGAAGACCGAAGTGCGGTGTCGTGCGGTAAAAGTCGGGGAACTCGAGAATATTACTTTGACCGATGATTTGGAGGTCGAGCTCGATCTTCGTATTAAGCCGAAGCATCTCCATCTTCTCCGCGAGGATTCTCAGTTCTGGGTCGTTAAAGCGCGGATTAGTGGAGGGAGCGTCTCTGGTCTAGGGACCGTTTTTAGTGGAGCCTATATCGAGTTGGATCCGGGGACAGGCGAACAAGGTAAGAGAGATTTTGTAGGCCTGGAGAATCCGCCTCCAACTCCTAACTCTGTTCCGGGACTCCGTCTGGAGTTGGTTACGGAAAATCCGGGGGTGGTCGATGTCGGGAGTGGTGTCTACTTTAAAAATAACTTGGTAGGCAAAATTGAGAGTCGATTCTTTGATCCTGATCGGGAAGAGGTGACTCTTGGCGTCTTTGTTCAGGAGGAGTATCGAGATTTGGTGACGACGAATACGTTCTTCTGGGGGTCGAGTGGTTTGAAAGTCCGGGTGGGAGCTGAGGGCGTTGATATCGAGTTGCCTTCGCTAGATTCTCTCCTCAAAGGGCAAGTGGCATTTGGCCTGATGGAAGGTGAAGTGGCAGGTGAAGAGATCACGGATGGTTACGTCTATCGCCTTTATCAAAGTTTAGCAGAGGCTGAAGCGAATAGCTTCGAGTCTGAGGGTGAATTTCTTCTTCTGTTTGAGCAATCTGTGAAGGGGTTGACTGTGGGGGCATCTGTTGAGTTTCGCGGATTGAAGGTGGGACGAGTGAGTGAGATTTCCTACGGATTGGTAAGAAACGGAGACGATGAGCAGACTCCGGTGTTGATTCAGTTGAATCGGCGTCTCTTGCAGAAGCACTTTCCGCCTGAGCTTTTGGATGAAGGCGGGGGAGGCATTGAGTTGGCTTTGGGTAAAGGTCTGAGAGCGAGTTTGAAGTCGAGCAACCTACTGACTGGTCAGCGTTACGTGGACATGGACTATTATCCCGAAGAGGGTGAGGAGACTCTGGTGGTGATGGATAGCTACTTGGTTTTGCCGACGGTAGAGACAGGTTTGGGGCAACTTGAGGAGCGCGTGACTGCGGTGGTCGAGAAGATTAATGAGGTGCCTATTGAAAGCTTAGTGAATCAGTTAGAGGCAACGACGCTCGCGGCTCAAAACACTTTGCACGTTATGAACGAAAAGTTGGAGAGCACGGGGCCGGTGCTGGTTGAGTCGCAAGCGACTCTCGCGGAGATGAAGGCAAGTTTGGCGTCACTGAATGAGATTTTAAAATCGGAATCGACGCGGTCGATCCCAGATGACGTGCGAGAGACTTTGGCCCAGATTAATAATACTTTGAAACCGCTTTCCAACGATGGCGCGGTTTATGGTGACTTGCGGCGAACAATGGATGAGCTACGCTCGGCGACACGCTCCATTGAGCGCCTCACAGACACGATTAGCGATAAGCCGAATTCACTTTTGTTCGGAAAGCCAGGCTCTTCCGATAAGATTCCCCGCGCAAAACGATGATGCATTTTCAAAACTTCTTGGTATCCCGTTGCTTTCTACTGGTCGGTATTTTGGCGTTGTCCTCGTGCTCCTTCTTCAAGAAAGGGCCGAGTCGCGGCTACTATGTTTTGTCGGCTGCAGGTTCTGCGCCGACGCGCAGTGGGATGGGAGTCGGAGTTGGACCAGTAGACTTGGCTCCATTTCTCACCGAGAGGCCAAACCTCCTCTTTCAAAGCACGGCTAACCGGCTGGAATTTTCGGAGGACCACCTGTGGGCGGGGGATTTAGAGGATAATTTCAGTCGTGTTCTGGCCACCAATTTGGGACGGCGTCTCGGAACTGGTAATGTGAAGGTGTATCCTTGGCAGCGGGAGAGCGAGTTAAGCTATCAAGTGACGGTGGATGTAGTGCGCTTTCAAGGGACGCCCGACGGAGAGACGGTTTTGGAGGCCAATTGGCGTGCCTACCGTTTGCCGGAAGGCGTACTCGTCAAGAATCAGAATACGACCGTGCGTGACGATCTACGGGTCGATGGTTTCGAGGAGTTGGCCGCTTCGCAAAGTCGCCTGGTGGATAAGCTAGCGGGGGTGATCGCGGGGTCTCTTTAGGCGATCCCTAGTGGCGGGGCTGGGTCATCATGAACTCGTTGCCGTCGGGGTCGATACACATCGCGAGGTGAAGAGGATCTTCAGGGGTGTCGTGGGGCTCGCGAGTGAGGCTGCCACCATGGGCTTTTAGTTCCTCGATGGCCGAGCGAAGATCTTCGACTTGGAAAGAGAGCCCCGTCCAAGTTCGTTTGCCTTCGCCTCCGCCGTGGATGCCGATGATGCCGTTGGCGACGTGGACTTCGGACCAGACTTCGGATTCCATAGTCACAGTGCCGCCGAAGAGGTCACGATAAAAGGCGACGGCGCGCTGCCAGTCAGCGGCCCAGAGAGCGTATTTGGTCTTGAGAACGGTCATGTAGGAGATGATGGCTCGGATGTCGGGAAAGGCAACTGTGGACGTGAGGGATGAAGTTCGCTGAGGATCGTGGTCTGGGGTGAGAGAGATGGCGTTTTTCCGACTTGTGGCGGGGGCTGGAGCGAGACAGCCTTTTGGCATGTTTAAGAAGGGTTTACTCGGGTTTTTTGTGATGCTGCTTTCTGCTGCTTCAGCTTGTGCGGAAGGAGTCAGTGCGAAAATGGATGGACTGTTGGCTCCGGTGGCAGATTTCGCGGACAAGGTGGTCTTCTTTTCGATTCCGGTCGGTGGAGGGCAGTCGGCACCAGTGGTTTTAATCCTGTTAGCCTTCACCGCGATTTTCCTGACGCTTTATTTCAAGTTCATCAACTTGCGGGCCTTTGGTTTAGCGATTCGAACAGTGAAAGGAAAGTATTCCAAAAAAGATGATCCTGGGCAGATTACGCACTTTCAAGCTTTGGCGACGGCTTTGTCCGCAACGGTTGGGCTGGGAAATATAGCAGGGGTCGCGGTGGCGATTGGCATCGGTGGACCGGGTGCGGTCTTTTGGATGGTGGTGATGGGGTTCTTGGGAATGAGCTCGAAGTTTACTGAGTGTACCTTGGGAGTCCGCTATCGAAAAATTGACAGCGAGGGGAACGTCCACGGCGGAGGGATGCGCTATTTGCAGGATGGTTTGGCCGAGCGAGGTTTGGGCGGTTTCGGTAAGGTGCTCGCCATCTTCTTTGCGATTGCCTGTGTGGGAGGTGCTTTGGGAGCAGGTAATATGTTCCAGATGAACCAATCGGCTCAGCAAGTGACGGAGACTTTTGGCATCTTTGGAGGCGCGGAATGGAAGCTGGGAGTGATTGTGGCGATTGCGGTGGGAGCGGTGATTTTGGGAGGGATTGTTTCCATTGCTCGGGTGACGGCCTTTCTGGTGCCGTTTATGACCATCATTTATGTGATTGCCTGTCTTGTTGTTCTTTTTGGTTACATTGGTGAAGTGCCTGCAGCACTGGGAGTGATTGTCAGTGAGGCCTTCTCTGCGGAGGCTGGGTTAGGAGGTTTTATTGGAGGACTCATTCAGGGAATTAAGCGTGGTGTGTTCTCGAACGAAGCGGGCCTGGGTTCTGCTGCCATTGCGCACGCTCCGGTCAAGACCCGCAAGCCGGCCAGTGAGGGGGTCGTAGCACTGTTAGAGCCCTTCATTGATACGGTGGTGATTTGCCTAATGACCGCGTTGGTGATTGTGGTGACCGGTGTTTGGAAGGCCGATGCGAGTTTGGCGGGCGAAGCTGATATTTATTTACAGAAGGACGCTCAGTCCGAGGTCGTGAAGACGCTGGCGGCGAGTGATCTCGTTAAGGTTACGGAGAGTAGTATCGGAGAGGTTACCGAGGCTGGAGGTGAGTGGGTTCAGGTGAAGACTCCGGAAGGAGATGCCGCTGGCTTTATGGCTTTGGATTCCCTTGTGGACCGGACGGGCTGGTCAGGAGGGATTTGGCTGACTTCGCGTTCATTTGGTTCGGTGATTTCCTGGTTCCCGTATGTGCTGACAGTTGCGGTGGTGCTCTTCGCGTTCTCAACCATGATTTCGTGGTCTTACTATGGTGAACAGGCGATTGACTATCTGACAGGAAACAACAAGACGGCGGTTCTAATTTATAAGGTGGTTTTCTGTCTTTGCGTTGTTCTTGGGGCGGGAGCTTCTTTGCAGAATGTTCTTAAGCTGTCGGATGCGATGTATTTTGCGATGGTGTTACCGAACTTGATTGGTCTCTATTTCTTACTCCCTATCGTGAAGAAAGAGCTGGCCGAGTTTCAGCGTTTTGCGAAGCGGGTCGATGAAGGGGCAACCTTGGACGAGGCTGAGAAAGCGGAGTAATGGCGCGTGACTATCAATTGCAGCAGCCGGAGCGGAAGGGTACTTCGGGTATTGACTACAAGGCGGCGCTCAATGACGAGCAGTATGCTGCGGTGACTTCTCCTCCGGGGGCGGCACTGGTCATTGCGGGCGCTGGTTCAGGGAAGACCCGGACACTCACTTACCGAGTTGCGTATTTGTTAGACCAAGGGGTGAATCCCAAGGATATTCTCTTGCTGACTTTCACCAACAAGGCGTCGAAAGAGATGCTGGAGCGGGTAAAGCAGTTGGTGCCACAGGACTTGTCGACGCTGTGGGGGGGGACGTTTCACTCGATCGGAAATCGAATTCTACGTCGTCATGCAGATGAGATTGGATATACACGTTCGTTCTCGATTCTAGATCGTGATGACCAAAAGGCGCTCATGAACACGGTGGTGGGTGAACTCGATATCGATACAAAGACGCGGCGTTTTCCGAAGGCGGATGTGCTGGCGAGTATGTTCTCGATGATGCGTAATACAGGGGAGACTTTGGAGGAGGTGATTGAGGTGCGCTATCCTTACTTTGAAGAGTGGGCGGAGGAGATTGCGCAGGTAGAGGATGCCTACGCACGGAAGAAGCACGATGTGAATTCAATGGACTTCGATGATTTGTTGATTCTAACGCTGGAGCTTCTGCAAAAGAATGAAGAGCTTCGAGAGCTTTATCAAAAACGGTTTCGGTATGTGCTGGTAGATGAGTTTCAGGATACGAACTACGTTCAGAGTGCGTTGGTAGAATTATTAGTGGGCAAGCATCAGAGCATCATGGTGGTGGGGGATGATGCACAGTCGATCTACTCTTGGCGGGGGGCGGATATGGACAATATTCTTGGGTTTCCAGACCGCTTTAAGGACGCCAAGGTTTTTAAAATTGAGACTAATTATCGGAGTGTTCCTGAGATTTTAGATCTTTCTAACAGTGCTATTCGGGCGAATACGCGACAGTTTCATAAGACGTTGCGATCATCGAGGGAAGCAGGCTCGGCACCGCCGGCTTTGGTGCCGTTAGAGGATCCAACGGCGCAATCTCAATTTGTCACTCAGCGGATTCTTGAGCTGAGAGATGAGGGTGTGGAGCTGGAGGAGATGGCGGTGCTCTATCGGGCGCATCATCAAAGTCTGGAGATTCAGATGGAGATGACGAATCGGGGGATTCCGTTTCAAGTCACGAGTGGATTGCGGTTCTTTGAGCAGGCGCACATTAAGGATGTGGCCGCGTTTATTCGTCTGGTGGTGAACCGGAAGGATGAGGTGAGTTTCAAACGAATGGCTCTGATGTTGCCGGGTATTGGGGCGAAGGGGGCGGTAAAGCTTTGGGCTGCCTGGCGTAAGACGGGATGGGGGAGCGAAGAGAAGCCTCCTGAAAAGTTCTCTGAGCAAATGTTGGAGTTTACTGTTCCCAAGAAGGCTAAACAGCATTGGGAAGACCTGTGCTACGTTCTCGACGAACTGGTGCCCAACGGTGAGTTCGCACGGCCTTCGGAGATGATTTATTCGATTCTGGAGGGCATCTACGACGAGGTGTTGCAGGCGAACTTTGAGAACTACGACAATCGGCGCGCGGATGTAGAGCAGTTGATGAGCTATGCCGAGACCTTTGATGATATCGAGGAGTTTTTGGCGCAGCTGTCTCTGATGGGATCGGTCGACGGTGAGCCAACAGGTAAGAAAGAGGAAATCGATCCCGAGCAGGTGACTCTGTCTTCGATTCACCAAGCCAAGGGGCTCGAATATAAGGTCGTCTTTGTGATTTGGTTGACGGATGGCATGTTCCCGAATGGCCGTATTATTGAAGCGAATGATGAGGCCATGATGGAAGAGGAGAGGCGGCTTTTTTATGTGGCGATTACGCGAGCCAAGGATGAGCTTTATCTCACCTATCCACAGATGAATCCGCGCAGTTATACCGGTGATATCATTCAAAGGCCTTCACGATTCCTTGATGATTGTCCGTCGGAGATGATGGAGGAGTGGCGCGTGGGTGGCGGAGGCTGGTAGGCGCGATTAGGAACCAAAAAAAGAGAGCTGCCCAACTTCGAAAAGTCGGACAGCTCTGTTGGATTGCCAGGAAAACTAAATAGGCTTCTTAAGGTGTTGGAGGCCCGGAATTGGGTTCAACTAGGATAAAGAATCTCTTCGGGTCGGCGGAGTCACGACTCAGATCGAGGTTAGTGCCTGCTCCATCCACAAAACTCTCGTCATCCCAAGTGATGAAATCGACAGTTGAGTAAACATCTACTCCGAAGTCAAAAGAGGTGTTGTAGTTGATGGTCATTGCTCCCGTTCCCGACGTTCCACCTGTAGGATCGTAGGAGCAGGAATTGATGGAAATCGGGCCGACCCCAGGGGTCGTGGAATAAGTTCTCACGAAGACGTCGTCAAAATAGATGACTCCTTCATAGCCGGCATCGATCCAGTCCTGAGGAGTGGTGGTAGGATCGTCTGCTGGGACATCCGCTGCTGCCCCTACCATTGTCACGGTTTGTAGGTTCCAGTTGTTGATGGCGAAGTTGGTGGTGAAGCCACTGATGTCGATTTCGGTGGAACTAATTTCGACCCACTGGTCACGAGGCGCGGTGGTGAGGTCGAGGTTGGCGGACCCATTTCCAAAGCCGGAGCCATCCCAAGCGACAAGATTGATGCGCGCAGTATCTCCAAAAGTGGTGGCAGCCGGGATGTATACCCAAGCGCTGATATCAGCTCTGTCATGGCCAAGGGCGATGATATCTTGAGCAGTGGTTCCTGATTTTATTCCTTTCCATTGCGCGTTTCCATTGTTGGCGGTCAGGTCAACTGAGAGCGACTGGGAGCCTCCAACGGTGTGGTTTTGGTCTGTGGAGGTAGAAGCGGCTCCGGAGAAGGTCCATGGGGACAATCCAAATCCTTCCATGTCCCCATTCAGAGTGGAATCATCGACCAAGACGCCTTCGGGAGCGGGACCGATATTTTTGAGGGTGACGTCATCGATGTAAATCTCTCCAACGTAATCTGTAGCAGGAGCTGCCACTGTTTCGAGGTTCCATCCGCTGGTATTGATGGTGGTGATTGCTTGGTCGCCATCAGTTGCGACAATTTGAAACTCGTGTTTGACCCAAGTGTCCCGGGCGTAGGTCGTTAGGTCTGCAGTCAGAGATCCGTCGAAGATATTACCGTTGCCTGCTGTTGCTGGCATATTGCGGTCGCTCCTTATTTCAAAGTTTAGTTTGGCGACCTCCGAACCGCTGGGGCCAAATTGAGTGGCTGCTGGAATGTAGATCCAAGCCGAGCCTTCGATACGATCACCGGCAACGGCAGGGCCGTTAATTTGGTTGGCTCCGGTGAGGCCCAGTGATTTCCATTGGTTGCCGTTCGCGGGCTGTAGGTCAATCTTCATGGACTGAAGCCCCGTATGAACAACAGTGGTTTCGATGAAACCGGTGCTTTGACGTGGGTTCCAAGGAGTCAAAGAGGCCGCTTCGAAATCGCCATTATTAACGTCTTCACAGATGAGAATGTTGGGGTCGGGTGGTGGAGGTGCGGTGTCGGTGGTGAGTTCGAAGTCATCAAGGTAGACCACTCCACTCCAACCATCAGCAATCCAATCGCCAGGAACCGCCATGGGAAGTCCTGTTCCTCCAAAGGAATCGGTGTTGGATGCATTGATCGTTCCGCCGGCGAGGGTTTGGACGGTGGCGATGTTGTAAGAGCGGGTGCGTATGTTGGTCGTTCCCGCAGGGATGGGGATGTCTGTTCTCTCTACTTTGATCCAAGTGTTTCGGACTGCGGTGCTGAGTTCGAGGTTGCTTCCTGAGCTGGGGACATTGGGGTAAGGGCCAGCGGTTCCGTTACTGGAAGCCTCGATCCCAATATTCAAAGCGGTGTTACCGCCGAAGGTGGTTGCGGCAGGGATATAGACCCAAACCGAGTGGCTGATCACTTCAGTATCATCAGTGATCGCAATATCGATTTGAGATTGACCAGTATTGTTCGTGTCGCAGAGGGCTTTCCATTGGCCCTCTCCGTTGTTAGCCGTGAGGTCGACTGCCACCGATTGAGCTCCGCCCGTGGTGTGGTTCTGAACGGTAGAGATGGTGCCGCCGTGGTTACCAGCGAAGTCACCGAGAGTCGCTGCCTCGAGGTCGCCGTTTAGGATTGTGCCTCCAATGTGGGTCGTGAGGCCGAATGCTGGGAGAGCAAGAGCCACTGACCCTAGGAGGGTAATGAATTCTGATTTCATAGAGGTTTTATTGCCGATTTTCCGACCAAAAATAGGGTCGATTAACAAGATTCTAGAAATCAGAGAGAGCTTGTCGATATAAAGATATCTTTAAATTTTGCATGTCTTGAAGGAAGGTTTTTGTGCAAACTTTTCGACAAAAAATTGAAAGTCACTGAGCAAGGTTGCGCAGGAGAAGAAAAGGACCGGGCAAAACTCTGCCTCTTTCGAGGAGCGTTGAGGGGATTGGGGAAGGGCCTGGAAGGTTTGCTCCGAAGACGACGTCGGCGTCCCCATCGTTATCCAAGTCGCCGCAATCCATCACGATCCAACGCGACTGAGTTGATTGCGGAATGCGATAGGGTTGAAACGAAAGTGCGTCCTGATGTTCGAAGAAGATGACGGACGCTTGGTCGTTTGCGAAATCTGCAAAGGAGGAGAAGGCGATGAGGTCAAGGTCGCCATCGAGGTCGGCATCAAAGGCTCGGACACCGTAGCAACCGTGGATGGGGAAGGATTGGTTGAGAGTGAAACGGCCTTTGCCGTCATTGAGGTAGAGATGAAGTCCGTGGTAATTTTTGAGGACGGGAGTGAGGTCGGCGTTGTCTCCGTTGGCGAGAAGAAGGTCGAGATGGCCATCGTTGTTGAGGTCGGCAAGTTCGAGCCCGTTGCTTCCCCAGGCGGCATGAAATTTGAGGACGGTTGAGGCTGCGAATTTGAGATCACCTAAATTGTAGTAGATGACCACTTCTTCCAATTCTTGAGCGCGTAAGACGATGATGTCTTGCCATCCGTCTTGGTTCATGTCGGCGCTTTTGACGGAGACGTTTCCCGAAGTTTGGTTGAGAGTTCTCCTCGTGAGGCTTCCAGAGGAGTCTTCATGGTAGAGGGAGAGTTGGCCGGTTTTGTTGCCATACTCGGCAACCACTACTTCGTCGCGACCATCGTTATCGAGGTCGGTCCAGACGGCCGAGACGGGACGCTTGAGGTTCTTGATGGGAGAAGGCGAGAGGTCGGTGGGGTTGTTGGAATCTGAACCGGTGAAAATGGCTCCGGTGGTTTGGTCGTTGGGGATGAGAGTGCCTACGGCGAGAAAATGGGAGGGAGAGCCGCTGTCCGAAAGTTGACCTGCCGTGAAGGTGGCGAGGCTTGCGTTGCGCTTTTGAAGCTGACCCGAGGCGTCATAGAGAGAGAGGCTGTTATCCGAGGAGTCGGATGCGAAAAAGCGGGCGTTGGCGGAGTCGATTTGAAGGTAGGTGGTTTGCGGGGTGGGGTTGGGTGGTCCAATGAAAGAGACTTCGAATTTTCCTGCGGGGAGTTCAGGGTAGATGGGATTGCTACTGGCGGGCATCTCCTTGGGGCTGTTTTGAAGGAACCAAAGAACAATTTGGTCCCAGTCCGCTTGGGAGATGAGTGGTTGGGAGGGGTAAAGGTTGCGTTCAGCGTAGAGCTTTTTCTCTTCCGGGGTTGAGCCGGACTCGAGATAGTCGCCGTATTGGGGAATGAGGTGATGAAGACCCAAGTAGCAGCCCATCTCCGGCAGGATTTGATTCACCCAGATTTGTTGGGAGAAGGTAGTAGGAGCGGGAAGATGATGGCAGCGGGAGCAATGGGCTTTGACGAGTTGCGAAGCTCGGTCATTACCAAATGCGAGTGATGGCTTTTGGGTGACGAGTCGCTTTTGGATAGCTTCACGGTTGGGACGTTCTGAGTCCGTGTTGGGTGGTGCCTCTTTGCAAGAGATGAGAAGAAAGAGGGAGGAGAGGAGAAGGAGGCGAAGGGTCACGGAGATTCTTGTTCCACGAGGATTGGGCCGGAAGAGGGAGGCGTGATCGATTGAGTTTTGCCGTTGGGCCAACGAATTTTCATTCCGTTTAACTTGAGGTCGGCGGGTTCACCGATGAAGTGGGTCGCAGAGGATTGGGAAAGATAGCCGCCGCCGCAGCTGACTTCGAAGATGCGTTGCTCGTTGAGGCCGTATTGGAGGGTGACGCGACTGCCGACAGCGGTGGGATTACCCGGAGGCCCTTTCAGCTTCAGGGTGCGGAAAGTGTTGCTCTTTTCCTGATTGAGAAAGGTGTGAGTGGGGCCGTTGTTGGTCGCGATGGCGAGGTCGGGCTTTTGGTCTTGGTTGAAGTCGGATACGACGAGGGCGGTGGCGTCGCCTTTGACAGAGATGCCGCTTTCGTTGGGCCAGACGGGATTGAAATTTCCGCTGCCGTCGCCAAGAAGGAGCAAGCTCAGTCCGCCATCGAAGCGGCCGGTCTCACGCTGAGGTCCGTAGAAGTTTTGGGCGAGAACGAGGTCGGGATGGGTGTCGCCATTGAGGTCCGCAATGGTGGTTCCAAAGGTGGGCGCGACTTGAGCAAGGGTGGGCAAAGAGCGAATGGTGAATTTTCCGTTGCCGTCATTGATGAGAAGGAGTGAATCGAGGGTGTTGGCCTCGAAGGTAAGGGAGGTGGCGAGTTTGTCTTCGGAGTAAATATCGGTGAGGCCCTTAACGGCGAAGGATTGGTAGGTAGGAAATTTTTTCTCGAGGAAAGGCATCGCGTTTTGGGAGCAGCTTTTTCCTCGAATAGGGAGGAGTTCGCCTTTCTTGATGGCCGCCTCCACAATTTGGCCTTTGCCGGAGTCATCGAAGTCGCCGTAGTAAATGCGCGTCGGTGCGGCGGGAGTGGGGTGGTATTTGGTATTGCGGCCGAAGTTGCCAACAACGTAGTCGAGGTCGCCATCATGGTCGATGTCGCCACCGGAAATACTATTGAACCAACCCGTGTAGGTAGCGAGTCCTGAAGAGGCGGTCGCGTTTTCTAGAGTTCCCTTGTTGTTGATGAAAAGAGTGATGGAGCCCCAGTCGAGAGCGAGTAAGAGGTCGGGCCATCCGTCATCGTTGACGTCCGACCAAAGAGCGGAAGTGACCATGCCAAGGTTTTCGAGGCCGGCTTTTTTCGTGAGGTCAGTAAAGAGGGGCTTTCGAGGCTCAGAGTCGTTGCGAAGGAGAGCCGATCGTGGACTGGTTGGGTAATTGCTCGGATTGATGCGTCCTCCGACAAAGAGGTCGAGGTCGCCATCGCGGTCGTAGTCGGCAGCGGCGGCCGGACCACTGCTAAAACGAAGGTCGGGGAGGGCGTCGGTGGGGGCTGGCTTGAGAATGCCTTTGCCCACGTTGATGAGGAGGCGGTCCTGCAGGGGCGGTTCGCCGTTCTTTGCTTCGGAGCCTCCGGCGGCGAGAAAGAGATCGAGGTCGCCGTCGCGGTCAGCATCGAAGAGCAGGGGCGCGAGAACTTCGGTTTCCTGCAGGCTATTGAGGGTCTCTTGCGAGGGAGCCATGGAAGCGAGTCCGTTGGGGGTGAGGAAGGCGAGAAAAGTGTGATGCCCAGAGGAACCCGATAGCAGAAGGTCGTCCCAGCCATCTTGGTTGAGGTCGCCGACCGCGAGGCCGGGACCGAGTTGTGAGACTCGCTGCGGAAGGAGGGGTTCGGCGAGGAATTCGTCGTAGTCGGTGTTTTCGCGATGAGCGAAGGTGGAGAGTAGATCACTCGAGGAGAAGAGGGGGGAGGGGGTGGGGACGACGGGCTTGGTCGTCGCTGGTCCAGATTCTTGTTCGCGAACTTCGATGGTGGAGCCGGGGGCGATTTTGGTGAGTGTTTGTTCTTTGCCCGACGGCCAGATGACACGCAGCGACGAATCACCACTCTGACTGCCTAGTCCGAAAATCTCTTCCGGTCCGCTGGATGAGAGGAAGCCGCGAGAGAGGGAAATAAAACGGTGGTCCTCGGTGCCATCAGGTCGAGTGAGAATGAGGCGGGAGCCGATACCTTCACGATTACTTGTCTCACCTTGAAGCCGGACTTTGAGGCGCCCGTTCTCGCTGTTGTTGCGATAAATGGAGGGAGCCTCCTGAAAGTTCATGACGATAAGGTCGGGGTCACCGTCGTTATCGAGATCACCGGTGGCGACTCCGCTGCTGACTGCTTTGCCGTCGAGTCCCCAGGCTTGAGTCTGGTCTTCAAAGGCAAGGTCGCCAGTGTTGCGAAAGGCGAAGTTGTGTTCTTTTTGGGGCAGAAGCTTATTCCAGAAGTCAACGCTGATTCTGGTGCGAGTCGCTCGGTCGGAGGCGGGGATTTTGGAGAGAAGGGCTTGAAGCTCGATGTTGAGGTCACTGTTTTCAATATCGCGGATCATTCCCGTGGAGAAGAAGAGGTCCTGATGGCCATCGCAATTGAGGTCCGTCGCACGAACCGCCCAAGTCCAGTCTGTGGAATCCAAATCAAGCTGGTGGGCCATTTCCATAAAATGACCATTGCCGCCATTGAGATAGACGGCATTGCGCATCATTTGGGGCGGGTCGGATGAATCGAGGAACCAAGACTCTACCGACATGTCGCCCATGGTCAGCTTGGAGCGAAAGTGAGAACTGGGAGACATATCAGTGGCAATGTAATCGAAGTGTCCGTCTCCATTGAGGTCAGCAAAGTCAGAGCCCATCGAGAACCAAGGCTGATGGGGCATTTGTTGGCGGTGCTGATCGACGAATTGCTTTCCCTCGTCGTTGAGCCACAGATGATCGCTTTGATAGAAGTCACTGGCGACATAGAGGTCAGGCCAGAAGTCGTTGTTGGCATCCCACCACGTGGCAGAAAGGCCTGGTGCGGTTGAGTCGTAGAGGCCGGCTGACTTGGTGATGTCCGTGAACCCTCCTTTGCCATCATTTTGAAAGAGATAGTCCCGCTGTCCCGATTCGATAATGTGATACTGGCCATCCTTGTCGTAGACGATGTTTTTGAACTCCTGAGCTTCTTCGGGTAGAGTAAGCTTTCCGTCGACAGTGGTTGCGTCGGCTTTCAGGCCTTCAGGGGCCGCGATACGATTGGTGAGTAGGTAGCAGTCAAGGTCACCATCGCGGTCAAAATCAGCAAAGGCGGCCATGGTGGAGGCTCCCTGAAAGTTGAGACCTGAGGCGGCGGAAGCGTCTTGAAATGTTCCGTCGCCTTGATTGAGAAAAAGAGCGTTGGGCTCCTTGTAGCGGCAAAGGTAGAGGTCGGGAAAACCGTCGTTATTGACATCGGCAAAAGTCACCCCAGTTGACCATTTTCCATGAATCTTTAGGCCGACCTCTTTGGTGACGTTTTTGAACTTAAAGCCGCCCAAGTTGCGATAGAGATTTCCGCCTTCTTGTTGGTTGCCGAGAAAGAGGTCGAGGTCGCCGTCCTGGTCGATATCGGCCAAAGCCACTCCGCTCAAAGGGGCATAGGAATTGAAACTGTAAGGGTCGTCGGCGGGAGCGCTCCATTCGTTTTGGTGGTCGATACCCGATTCGCTCGCTGGAACGAGTTGAAAAAGAGGTGTTTCGCCAAGGAGGTAGGGAGCCAGAAGAAGGAGGGGCAGAATCTGGAGTTGTCTAACAATCATGGACTACGGCCTTCGAAGAGGCTCTTTAAGGACTGTTATCAGAAACCTTCCGAGTTTGCCAAGGCTCAATGGAGGGTCGCTCGCGAGGTTCTTTTTGTGTGTTCGGTCAGAGGCAGTGCTTGAGTTTGAGGTCTTTCTCCGCGAAAAGTGGGCGATGAAGCGTGAGTTGATTCGACGGGTTTTGGAAAGTTCGGAAGAACGGTCTGGGGTGACGGTGGCGGGATGGGTGCGGACACGGCGGGATGCAAAGGGGTTTTCGTTTCTAGAAGTGAACGATGGTTCCTGTCTGGGGAGCTTGCAGGTGGTGGTGGATGAGGGGATTCCAGGGTCGGAAGATGTGAAGCGCATGTTGACGGGGGCTTCGGTGCAGGTGACGGGAGATCTGGTGGCTTCGCCAGCGAAAGGGCAGGCGTGGGAGATGCGGGCGACGACGGTTGCGCTGGTGGGTGAGGCTCCGGAGGATTATCCGCTGCAGAAGAAGCGGCATTCTGCAGAGTTCATGCGGGAGATTGCTCATTTGCGTCCGCGGGCGAATTTGTATGGGGCGATTTTTCGGGTGCGCAGTGGGTTGACGCAGGCGGTGCATCGCTTTTTCGCGGAGCGGGATTTTGTGAATGTGCATACCCCGATTTTGACGGCAAGTGATTGCGAAGGAGCAGGAGAGATGTTTCGAGCCACGATACATGACCCCATGAAGGGCGGCGGGAAGCCAGAGGAGGACTTTTTCGAGAAGGCGGCTTATTTGACGGTCAGTGGTCAGTTGGAGGGAGAGACCTTTGCGTGTGCTCTCTCGAATATTTATACCTTTGGGCCCACCTTTCGGGCGGAGAACTCGCATACGTCAAGGCATGCGGCGGAGTTTTGGATGATTGAGCCGGAGGTGGCGTTTTGTGATTTAGAAGGCGATATGGCGCTGGCAGAAGAGTTCGTGCGCGAGATGGTGCGGGTGGTCGTTGAGGAGATGCCGGAGGATTTTGCGCTCTTTTCCAAGTTCGTGGACAAGGAGTTGGAGCCGAGACTGAGACAGGTGTTAGAGAAGCCGTTTGTGCGGGTGAGTTATACCGAAGCGGTGGAAATTCTTGAGAAGAGCGGAGCGACCTTCGATTATCCCGTATCTTGGGGGGAGAATTTGCAAAGTGAGCATGAACGCTATTTGACCGAGAAGCACTTTAAGGCTCCGGTGACCGTCTACAACTATCCTAAGGAGATTAAGCCGTTCTATATGCGTCAGAATGAGGATGGTAAGACGGTCGCGGCCATGGACTTGTTAGTGCCCGGGATTGGGGAGTTGATTGGCGGGAGTCAGAGGGAAGAGCGCTATGAGTTATTGAAGGCTGAGATGGATGCCGAAGGGTTGAGCGAGGGTTATGAATGGTATCTGGACCTACGCAAGTATGGTTCGGTTCCTCATGCTGGTTTTGGCCTTGGGTTCGAGCGCTTGATTATGTTCGTGACGGGAGTGGCGAACATTCGGGACGTGATCCCGTTCCCAAGGACGCCGGGGAATTGCGAGTTTTAGCTGGAAGATGTAGGTCTGGGGTCGTTTAGAGCAGGGTTGTAGACCTGATGGAGCGGAGGCCTTTATTGCCGCTGGGTGCTGGTAGGACGATTGCAGTGGTGTGCGGCAGTAAAGGCCGCCCCTCCGTGAAGGAGTCTTGAGCGCTCCTTTCGGTTACCAACCCGAAACCGTTTTTTCGATGACTTCGAGAGTCTCGTCGATGTCGTCGTTGGTATGGGCCATGGAGATGAAGCCGGTTTCGTAGGGGCTGGGGGCGAGGTAGACGCCTTCGTCGAGGCAGGACCAGAAGAGCTTTTTAAAGATGTCGAAGTCTTGTTTGGTAACGGTATCGACGTTGATGATGTCTTCGTCGAGGAAGTAGAGACAGAACATGGAGCCGACTTGGTTGAGGCGGTGGGGAATGCCTTTTTCGGTGAGGACTTTGCGAAGGCCATCGGCGAAGCGGCCTCCGAGTTCGTCGAGTCTGCGGTAGCCGCTGTTATGTTCGAGTTCGCGGAGCTGGGTGAGTCCCGCGACCATAGCGAGGGGGTTTCCGGAGAGGGTGCCAGCTTGGTAAACGGGACCGTTGGGCGCGAGGTGCTCCATGATGTCGGCACGGCCTCCAAAGGCTCCGACAGGAAGGCCGCCGCCAATGACTTTGCCCATTGCGACGAGATCGGCGGTGAAGTTTTCGAGTTCTTGCACGCCACCTTTTGCGAGGCGGAAGCCGGTCATGACTTCGTCAAAGATAAGAAGTGAGCCATGCTTTGTAGTGAGGTCGCGCATGAGTTGGAGAAAGCCGGGGCGCGGAAAGATGAGTCCGGCGTTGGCAGGATAGGACTCGGTGATGACGGCAGCGATTTGGTCGCCGAATTTGGCAAAGGCTTCTTCGAGTCGTTCGGGGTCGTTGTAGGGCAGGGTGATGGTTTCGGCTGCGAAGCTTTTGGGGATGCCTGCTGAATCGGGTTCGCCGAAGGTAAGGGCTCCGGAACCGGCCGCGACGAGGAGGGAGTCGACATGGCCGTGGTAGTGGCCTTCGAACTTGATGATCTTGTCTCGACCCGTGAAGCCGCGAGCGAGACGCACGCAAGACATGGTGGCTTCGGTGCCGGAGTTCGTCATGCGAACCTTCTCGACGGAGGGAACCCAATCGACGATTTTTTGCGCCATCTCGACTTCGCCGACGTGAGGAATGCCGTAGGAGACGCCGTCTTTGGCTGCTTCGTGAATAGCATTGGTGACGGGGATGGGCGCGTGGCCGAGGATGTTGGGGCCCCATGAACCGACGTAATCGATGTAGTGCTTGCCGTCGATGTCCTCAATGCGAGAGCCCTTGGCGCGGCGCACAAAGAAGGGGTCGCCATCGACGTTCTTAAAGGCACGCACGGGGGAATTGACTCCACCTGGGATCAGGGTCTTAGCGCGGGCAAAAATCTTCTGAGAAAGGGGTCCAACTGACATCAGAGGGAACTTGGCTGAGAACCGCGCGAAGGTCCATTTTTTTGCGTCGAATAAAGTGCAAATCAATGGACGGGGCTTGGGCGCCTAAAATGAAATTTGGGAGAGCTATTCCTTCTCAACCTCGCGAGTTTGGATGGTACCTGCACCTACGATTTTGGTGACAGAGAAGTTCGTGAGGGTCATTTTTTCGCTCTGGTAGCCGATTGAAATAGCATCGCCGACCTTGAACTTTTTTGCTCTCGCCAGAGTTGCCGCCCACCACTCTTTACTTTTCGTCTTCATTTCCAGAGCGATTTTCTCGGAGTCGGGCCCGGAAACTTCCGCCGTATCACTTTGGGTGAAGTAGGGGACGATCTCGAAATCACAATCGGTTACTTTGGCGTGAAGCCATTGGGTCGGCTGACCCAAGGCCGTGCTATCGCCGTGTTCCGCATCGCTCATGACCCGCTTTTGCAGCATGCCGCTACCCACAATGATGATTCTTTCTGCCTCGATCTTGATCGAGGTCATCTTATGGAGTTTCACAAGCGAGGTGCTGCCTCCGGCAAAGGACAGCTGAAGCGATGCAATGAGGAGGGATAAGGTAAGGAGTATCTTTTTCATGACGCTGAACGATAGCATGCCGAAACTAGGTGATGTGTCAGGAGAATGTAATTATTTGGACTGATTCATGTCCGCCCAATGTGTTTGGGTGAATTGCATCGCACGACACGGACAACACTAATCAGAGGGGGCATTGCCTGCGTCAATTACCTCGAGGCGATAGAACGCTTTTTCTTCGGCAGGATTGGGATCTTCAATTTGGAACAGGTCGTCACTGGTCCTAAAAAAGGATGAAAAATCACCTAGAATTAGACCGGTGCCGTATTCGTAGATGAATATGGGGTCGAATTCGCCAACGAGATCGGGGGAGCGGCTCACTTGCCAGCGCGTGCCGAGGAACGCTTCGTTAGAATAAGGGGCTGAAAAAAGCGCTTCGCCATCGGAGACTCTCATATCGAAGGGGGATAACCTCGAAAGGCTGTCAGCGGAATAGGGATCGCTTCCGATCGCTAGTTCGGTGCTGAGACTGAGTCCATCTCCGTCCCAATCTTCGTCTCGCACTGAGTCCCAATCTTCGGTCGAAACATGTTCGACCGATCCGCTATCGGGAAATCCGTGGAAGCGAGAATTCTGGTGTTGGTCGTGAGCGGTTAATGAGAAAACGCCGGCGTTGAGGGCAGGGGAAACCGGCGCTGGGGGGCGAGTGGGGCCAAAGCCTCCATAAAGTCCTAGAGGAAGAAGGAGGGGGTCGGCTACCGATAGATGGTCAAGGGGTGAAAGAGTTAGAATTCCGCTATCAGGTTCCACTAAATTTGAGCCAAAGACATTGCCTCCTATGCTCGAAATTTTTTCGGTTTCATTCCAAAATGCAATTTGTTGCTGTGAGTTTGCGGCGACGATCGAATTTTGGAGGAAGACCTCACGAGACGAACCGGTGTAGGCCGCGAAGACCCCTCCTCCATGGCCTTCGGGAGCAAAGTTATCGACTATTGTACAGTGAGAAATAAGGAGGGGAGAACTCCAGCAGCTAATGCCACCGCCATGAGCGTCTGCGTTGTGGTTGTCGGCGAGGGTGCAATTTTCGATAATGTTGAGGCCAACCCGATTGGCTGTGAGAAGAACGCCAGCTCCGTCCGAAGAGCCTCCTTCCGTGCGGTTGTTAATGATTGAGCTGTTTGTCAGAGTTAATTGGCTCTGGCTCGTAAAGATTCCACCGCCATCAGATTGACTACCGTGGGATGAGTTGTCTTCAACGAGGCATTGGTCGATTGTAGCAGTAGAGTTCCGGAGAACGGCGACCCCGCCTCCGTAAATGTGGTCGGAAGAGTGTTCAAGCGAAGTGCCCTCTGCATGATTGGAGATGATGCGACAGCCGGTCATTTGAACGGTGCTATTAGATAAATTAACCCCTGCTCCAGCCAACCTTGGCTCTACATGACTGAAGTCGGTATCTCGATTTTCAAGAAAGGATGTTCCCTGATGAACGTTGAGGCGATTGCTTTCAAAAACGGAATCTTCTAAGGCAACATCGCAGCCATAGCAGTAGAGCCCGCCTCCGCCATAATATCGGTCAAAAGAGAGATGGGACGATGGGAAATTTGGATCGTAGAATAGGCGTAGAGACAAGGCGCGGCCCTCTTTAATTGAGCAGTTTTTCACGGTAAGGTTGGTGAAATAGGCGAAAATATTACCACCGCAATGAAAGGCGGTTCCATTTTGAACCGTCAGATTGTCCAATAGGACCTCTGGCTTGTTCCCGCTATTTCCTAGAATCATCAAGCAACGGTTTTCGTGAAAGGTCACTGAACTCCCGACTGACTGCGGGTCTTCCTCAAAATCAAGAGCGTCGTCTCCGTTTCCACGTCCATCAATGATGATTCCGCTCTGGCGGGCGGACGCGTCGATGTTGAGGCTGCGTTCGATAACGAGAGGACTTTCGAGAGTGATGATGGCGTTAAGAGGCAGCCCTGCGCTGGATTCGTCTGCAAAGGAGATGGTCGCCCCTTCTTCGGAGTAGAGGATGGCTTCGCGCAGGGAAATATCCTCGAGTTGGGTGAGAGAGAGCGCGCCATCGTCTTCGTCTTCAAACGTCGTCACTATCACCGGAGATGGATTGGACAATACGGTGAGCACTGTTCCAAAAAACAGGACGAAGAACAGATTCATAAGCTAATCTAAGTGTTAAGTTTTGGGGAATTCAGACAAGAGAAAACGATTGGGGGGGGCGGCAGCTCTCAAAGTCGCATTCTGGGATGGGAAAAGGAGGCCCAAAATGGCTATGAATTGTGTGGGTTGTTACTTGGCGGTCAGAATTGAGAGTTCCGTTGGGGGGCTTTCCTGTGTTTGCTATTGGGGTGTCGAGCCTTGGGCAAGATTTAGAGAAGTGGGGAGCTGACGTCATTTTTGGGCGTGAGAGGGGATTTTGGGCGGGGGTGGCTCGCTTGGTGTTTCGGGGCATTTCGTGGATTTTTGCTTTGGTGGTGAGGGCGCGGCTTCTCTTGTTTCGGGCCGGACTGAAGAAGCAGGCTTTGCTGGGGGTGAAGGTGGTGAGTATCGGCAATTTGACGATGGGTGGGACGGGGAAGACGCCGGTGGTGGAGTTTTTTTGCAAGGCATTGCGCGAGCGAGGGCGCAATCCGGTGATTTTGAGTCGAGGGTATAAGAGTCGAAAGCTGGAGGAGCGGCAGGTTTGGCGAGGGCAGCGCGAGGAGGAGCCGGGAGATTTTCCGAAGGTGGTGAGTGATGGCGAGCGCTTACGGCTGCCGGTGGAGTATGCGGGGGATGAACCCTACATGTTGGCGAAAAATCTTTTGCCAGGGGTGGGAGTGGTGGTGGATCGAGATCGGGTGAAGGGGGGGCGTTTTGCGGTGAAGGAATTGGAGGCTGATATCTTGCTGTTAGATGACGGGTTGCAGTATTTGAAGTTGGACCATGCCATCGATGTGGTGCTGGTGGATGCGGAGCGGCCTTTCGGAACGGAGGCATTGATTCCTCGCGGGACGTTGCGGGAGCCGCCCTCGAATCTGAGTCGGGCGAATTACATCTTTGTGACGCGTTGTGCTCAGCCTTTGAGTGAGGCTCAGATTACTCGCTTACAAAAGCACAACAAGACGGCACCCATTATTCAGACACGCCATGCGCCGCAGCACTTGGAAAAGGTTTTTGAGACAGGAGAGCGGATGGAGCTTTCGGAGTTGAAGGGAAAGTATGTGGCGGCAATGAGTGGCATTGCGGTGCCCGAGAGTTTTGAACGTTTACTCACGGAGTTGGGAGCGGAGGTGATGTTTCACCGCACTTTTGGAGACCATCAGGTTTTTCCGCAAAAGGATGTCGATGCGGTTTTTGAGCGAGCGCTGAAGCGTGATGTTGATTTCATTGTGACCACTGAGAAGGATGCGGTTCGGTTTCCTCGTCCGACGGAAGATAGTGTGCCGCTCTACTTCCTCAGGATTGAAGTGGAGATTATTGAGGGAGAGGATGAGTGGCACGCTTGTCTGGAGCGTCTTTGTACTCCGCCTGAAATGAGCGCGGGGGAGTGGTGGCAACAACGGATGTTGGCAGGGGCTTAGGGTAGTTTCCACTGGAGGCGCTTGGCCATGTATTCGCTTTGGGGGAGGAGGATGTAGACGGGGTTCCGTTTGGGGTCTACCCACTTGATGAGGGCTTTGAGTTCGTTCTCATGCATGGTGGTGCAGCCGAAGGTGGCTTTGGACCCGCCGCCGCGCCATATGTGGAAGAAGATTGAAGACCCGCCGCCGGGGACGACTTTAGGTGCGTTGTGATTGATGAAGAGCTTGATGGAATGCGCTTGGTCGTTTTGGCGCATCTGGGCTTTTTTTTCCCATGCCGCGGAGGGCTCGTGATCGAGACGAACGTGCTGGTTGTAATACTTCGAAGTGACGTCTTCGACCCATAGGTCACGAGTGGTGATCTTGCTGAAGGGCAGGTTGGGATGGTGGGGTATCGCGGCGTTGTAGGCCCAAGCTCCGCCGAGAGTATAGACCCCGGCGGGTGCTCGGCGGTCGCCTTCCTTTTTCATTTTTGCTCCGGTGGGAACCGGATGAAGTCCGCGGCCCCAAGCTATTCCGCTGGAGCCGAGGCGGCCTTTCCAAGGCTGAGAGACAAGGTGCCAGGCTCCTTGGGCGTCTTTTTCATAGCGATGAAGGGTGACGTGAGATGAGTCCCAACCACTGGCGATGCCAACGATGGCTTGGGTGGAGTCTTTGGGAAGTTCGAAGGCCAGGGTTGGAAGGGCAGAGAGAAGAATGAGAAGGAGAGTTTTCATTGGTGAGGTTTGGAGGGGTTGGGGATTTAGACAGCGGGTTGTTATTCCTTATTTGGAATGGGATTGGAGGAGGACTCCGAAAGCGTTGCCTGCTCCGCTGGGTTCGGTGAGGTAGTTTTCCGGGTGTGATTTGTTTGAGAAGGGGGTGAGGAATTCGTGTTGGTTGGTTCGGGTGAGGGTGGCAAGGCCAAGTGCCTTTCCCCAGTGCTCGAGGTCGTCGAAGTGGACGTCGGTGGTGAGGTCGATGTGTCCTGCGTTTTGGTAAAGATTGGGACCCGTGAGACGGTCTTGTAGAAAGTAGCCGCGGAGGGTTCCAGACAGGAGACGTGGAGTAGGGGCCATATAGTCGACAGTGAGAAGTTGTCCTTTGGTGAGATCTGGAAGCCAGGTGCTGAGCCACTGGTGGTAGCTTTCGTGGATTTCGATTCTTTGGTGGAGGGGGTGGTCTTCTTGAAAGAGCTGGGAGTCGGGGAGGCTTTCGACGGGAAGAAAGTGTTCTTCAAGGTGAGGTTGTGCACCGGAGAGGTGCAGTTCGGACCAGCCTGATTTGTCTTTGCGAAAAATACGGGCCGGAAAGGCGTCGACGAGTTCGTTGGAGTAGATGAAGGCCTCTCCCTTCGCTGCTTTGAGGGCGTCTTGGATGGACTCGTGATGGTGCGCTTTGGGGTTGTTCTCCTTCTGAAGGATACGCAACGGAGGGGAGACTTCGACGAGGTGTTGTTGGGTCTTAAGTTTTGTTAGGAAAGGGAGTCGCTGGCAAACTTGCTTGGCAAGGAGGCCCGTGCCAGGGCCGATTTCGATGAGGTGACGTAGCCCTGATTCAAGGAAGGAATGTGCGATTGCCTTGCCGAGGATGTCGGAGAGTTGAGGAGTGGTGGTGAAGTCGCCTCGCGTGCCGACCGCCTTAATGCGGGACGTGTAGTAGCCGCGCTCGGGATGATAGAGGGCGGCTTGCATGAAACGGTCGAAGCGGGTCATTAACTCTTGTGAGCCTGTCCAATGGCTTGGCAGGCTTTGAGGTCAAGTTTGCCGGAGGCGAGGACGGGAATCTCGGGGACGGGAATGATGACTTTGGGGCACCAGAGTGAGGGGAGTCCGGCGTCGAGGAGCTTGTAGCGAAGGTCGATGACGTCTTGTTCGAGCATGTCGCTCGCGACGGTGGAGAGGAGGCCGATGCCTTCGCCCTTGGCCTCGTCGGGGATGCTAACGACAGCGACTTTGCGAGTGTCTTCTTTATCGTAGCCAAGAGCCTTGTCGACGGCTGCCTCTACGACTTCATGGGGAACCATTTCGCCGGCAATCTTGGAGAAGCGGGACATGCGGCCTTCGATGTAAAGGAAGCCGTCTTCGTCGAAGCGGGCGACGTCGTTGGTCTTGAACCAACCTTCCTCAAAGACGCTTTCGGTGAGATCGTCACGATTGAGGTAGCCGGGGAAGATGTTGGGGCCGCGCAGCCAGAGAATTCCTGATTGATCGAGAGGCAATGGAGCGCCGGTGGAAGGGTCTGTAATGCGCGCGGCGATGCCGGGGAGGAGATGTCCGACTGAGCCTCCTCGGCTGCTGGTAACTGGAGTGAGACCTTCGCGATCTTCCAATGGCGGAAGGTTGACGTTGGTGGCGGGGGAAGTTTCGGTGAGGCCGTAACCTTCGAGGGGACGGATGCCGAATTTTTCCTCGAAAGAGTCGGCAAGGGACTCGGGGAGTTTCTCGGCGCCGGTAATGACGAGTTTGAGAGGGGCGAGTTGCTCGGGTTTGATGCGCCTGAGGTAGCCTCGCAGGAAGGTGGGGGTGGAGAGAAAGAGGGGAATGTTGTGATCGTGAATGAGCTCGGCAAGTCTCTTGGTTTCGAGAGGGGAAGGGTAGGTGACGAGGTTGAGTCCTTCGATGACGGGATACCAGAGGGTGACGGTGCAGCCAAATGAATGAAAGAGAGGGAGGCAGCCGAGAATTTTGGAGTCGCTAGGAATGCTGATGCGACTGGAGAATTGGCAGACGTTGCCTAAGAGGTTGCGATGCGAGAGGGGGACGCCTTTGGGCTCGCCAGATGAACCAGAGGTGAAGAGAAGGATGGCTTCGTCGTCGCCGCATTCCTGCCCGAGACCGAGCATCTTGATGAGTGCTTCTGCGGGGAGGACTTTGGAAAGAAGAACCCACTTGATGATGTGCTTCTTGATGAGGGGGAGAGTCCGCTCGATAAAGATGAGGTCGCGATTGGGTGGCCAAGGAAAGGAGGAGACTTTTCTAACAAAGGGGTCGGCAGTGATAAATTTGTCGATGTCAGCCTGCTTGATGGAGGACTTTACTGCCTCCTGAGAGGCGGTGAAGTTGAGGTTGACGGGGACTTTGTTGGCGAAAAGGACGGCGAGGTTGGCAATCATGCCTCCTTTGCCGGGAGGGAGTAGGATGCCGACGCGCTTCTTTTTGGTTGCTTTCGTGATTTCTTTGGAGAGAGCGATTGAGACTCCGAGAATTTTGGAGAAGGGAAGTTCGGAGTCGTCGGTTCCGTCGTGCAAGACGGTGGTATTGGCGTGGCGCTTGAGGCCTTTGAGAAGTGCGACGGAGAGAGAGCCATTGAGGAACTCTCTGCTGGAGAAGGCTGCTTCCGAGGCTTCGAAAAGTGACTCTTGATAGGCCGCTAAACTGGCTTCGCCCGCGGCCATGGGGACGCCGAAGGTGAGAATGGCATCGGGGAGTGAGCTAGCGGATTCGATGCTGAGCTTGCATTCGGCGGGAACGTGGATGGCAACGGGGGTGACGCCGAGGTCCAATTGACAGAGAAATTTGAGGATGTCGGAAGGAACGAGGGTGGGGGTGCCAGGGCGGGCGTTGGCGACTCCGGGCACGAAGAGGACGATTCCATTATCAGCGAGTCCTTGTGCGAGTGCGCCTTTGACGGACGCGGGGTTGTCGGTGCGTGAGAAAGCGGCGCCGCTGACCTTAGGTCGGTCCAAGTACTTTTGGACCTCGGGGTCGAGGGTGAGAGATTCCTCCGCCAAGAAGGTGACGTTCCGGTCGGAAAGCTTTGATTCCAGGGCGAGGAGCTGAGGGAGATTGAGGCTGCCCGGAATGAGGATAGTTCCGGTAGAAGGCAATCGATCTGCTCCTATGATTTCGACGTTGGCGGTGCTCATGTAAGCCCTATTAAAGGCAGGCTTGGGCAAAAGGGCGAATCGATTTTTTTGACTACTTCGTCGTTTTAGTCGATGGAAGCGATGGCAGCTGCTGGCGGACATATTTTGCCAGCAAGTCGGCCTCTAAGTTTACCTTCTGGCCGACTTTGGCGGTTTCGAGATGGGTGGCGACAGCGGTGTGAGGAGTGATCCAACAAACCGCCGATTGCGCGTTTAATTCGGCCAGGGTCAGGGAGATGCCGTCGATGGCGAGAGAGCCCTTGGGGATGCAAAGAGAATGAAGGTCGGCTGGGAGGCTGACTTCGAGGCGGTGGTCTTGACCGTGCTGGGACCAGTCGAGAATCTCGCCCACGGCGTCGACATGGCCTTGAACGAAGTGTCCACCCAAGCGGTCACCGACGCGCAGCGCGCGCTCGAGGTTGACTTGCGAGCCTTCCTCGAGTTGGCCTAGCGAGGTAACCTTGAGGGTCTGAGCGAGAATGTCGAAGGAGGCTTCGAAGATGGAGACTTGAGTGACGGTGAGGCAGCAGCCGTTGATGGCGACGGAGTCCCCGAGAGTGAGCTCGCTGGCAAAGGGGAGGTTGACAGTGAGGCGTGCTTGTTCACCTTTTTCGACAAGGCTAGAGACCATGCCAACTGCTTCAACGAGACCGGTAAACATAGAATTAGTGAGGTTCGGTAGCCTTCTCGTTCGAGTGATGCTCGACGGGCTTGCTAGGTGCATATTTTGCGCTGCCACCCAATGAGGGGAGGAAGCTCATGCAAAGATAGCAGATGATGGTTGGGACGATGGCGCCTGCCAGTAACTTAAGAGGAGAGATGCCTCCCTCGAAATGCTTGGAGAGTATCGATTGTCCAGCGGGGTTGGGTGCGTTGGCGATGACGGTGAGTCCGCCACCGACGACTGCACCTGCAACGACCGCTTCTTTGGCCCCAAAGCTGATGTCGGAGACCTGCGACGCTAGGTAGGTGATGGCTGCGTTGTCATTGAACGCGGTGAGAATGGTGGAGCCTAGCATGAGCAGCCCAGGAGAGTCGTTGAGTGAGACGATAATGGGTTCGATCCACCAAGCCTGACAACCGCCGTGAATAATCAGAGCACCCAAGAAGAAGCCGACGAGAAGAGGCCCCTTCATGGAGACTGCATTTTGGTGATGTTGGGTTGCGGCGATAAAAGCGAGGAAGAAGAGGAATCCACCGATGAAGAGAATGGGGTCGTGAGCGTTGAAGACAGTCCAAGCGAGGAAGAATACGTGGGTGCCGATGACCCAACCCGGGATGGGGTCTTCGCGCTCGTGCCAAGCGATGGGGTGCTGGATGCCGTCCTCGATTCCGTCGGCGGAGTCAGCCAGTCGGGTGAGTTCGCCTCGGAATTTGAAGAAGAAAAGAAGGTTGGCGAGGATGATGGCGATGACGGCCTTGTAGCCGAAGTGGGTGAACATGAAGGGCATGTCCCAATCCCAAGTGCTGGCCACCATGAGAACGGGTGGGGCGGCAAAATGGGTGAGGGTTCCGCCTACTGAAACGTTGACGAAGAGAAGACCGAGGGTGGCGTAGGCGAAGATTGCCTTGGGCTTGTGCTTGTAGATTTTCTTGGCAAGAAGGAGGGCCCCGATGGTCATCGCTGCAGGTTCGGTAATGAAAGAACCAAGAATGGGGGCAATGGTCATGACCGAGAGCCACCAGGCTGCCGGTGAGCCGTGGCCTAGTTTGGCGGCTGCAGCCATCACTTTTTCTGAGGCACGGAGAACGGGGCGAGAGGCTGCGATGGCCATAATAATGACGACGAAGGCCGGTTCGATGAACTGGCGGTCGTGGCCGACGTAGAGCTTGAAGGCTTCCCAGTCATAGAAACCGATGGCAGCGGCTGCTAAGGCAATAATCCAGATGCCGAAGATAGCTTCTACTTCACCGAAGAAGTGCAGCATGGTCGCTTTGAATGACACATCGTCTTGGGCGTCGTCTTGGGGTTTCGCTGCTCCTGTCAGTCCGAGCTTGTGGATTTTTTCATGGTGCTCGACCTCGGCTTGGTGAGCGAGTTTGTTGAACCATCCCGCCATAAAGGTGTGGGCAATGGCGAAGAGGAAAATGAGCGTGGCAACAAGGTTGAATGGATCGGCCTTGATGCGCGCAGCTAAAGTGGGACCGACCTCCACGACGCCTTCTTCATTCTTCACTGAAGGAAGTTTGTAGGTGGGGACAGGGAATTCTGCGTATTGAGCGCCACGGTGGAGTTCTTTATCTTCGGGGTAGAAGGGTTCGACGCCATGTCCTCCCCCAGCAGCGGAAAGTGAGGTCGGGAGCAGAACAACGGAGAGAAGAAGGAAGAGACGCGATAGAGCGGACATGGCTTGAATACTGGGGGAGACATGGCGCGAAGAGCCGGACTAGGCAAGCGAAACCAAGTCTTGAGGACAGGAAAAGTTAGGCTGAGGCAGGATTGTCAAGGGGTGGAAAGCAAGCTAGCCTTCTGCGCGATGGTTCGATTCTTTCTGCTCTTTGCGCCTCTCTCTTTACTCGTCTCCTGTGGGCAGATGGGTGGCCTCGTGTCGAAGCTGAAGCCAGGCAAAGAGGATGATTCTTTTGGAAAAGTGCCCAAGATTCCTGGTCATTTGAGGGCGGGAGGGAGCGCGAACGTGACGATTCAACCCGCTGCGGATATCATGGTGGATGCAGACGTGGATCCGGCCTCTCTGAGCACTGAGCAAGGCGGTGTCGTTGGGCTCACGCCCGAGTCAGACATCATTTTCACCGATCCCGATGATGTCGAGGCTTCTGAGGCTGCGATTCAAGGTTTGTTTGGCGAAGAGAAGAAGGATTGGTATTCGAGTCATACGGTGGCGAAGAACCGAGCCTTGATGGAGTCAAAACCTCTTTTGATTTTCTTTGCGGACACTCCTGGTGGGAGGAATGGCGGAAGTCTCGCTTCGGCGGTTTTGGAGAAGGAGCTCTTTGCACGCACGGACTTTGCTGAATGGGCGAAAGAGAATCTTATTCGGCTCAAGCTTGATCGTAATTTTAAAGACCGGAGATCAGTCGATAAGGATAAGAAGAGTCTGGCCCTGAGGAAGGCAAGTTATATCGAGTCGTTGAGAAAGCAATACAAGGTGGGCGGTTCGCCTGCGCTGATCGTTGTCGCTGCGGATGGCTCGATAGTCCAGCATGTACGAGGATATCGCAATGGGTCGGCAGAGTATACCTGGGGGCTCTTGAAAACGGGGGTGGTGCTGAGTTCTGAGCGACAGAAAAAAGTGGAAGCGCGGCTGGAAAAGAAGGGTTACCGCCGCTGGACAGGGAACAATGATCTCAAGATTTTGGCCCGATTGGCAAAGTATCAAAACGGTGAACTCCTGCTCATTGCTCCCAATGGGGCCCGTTATGTCACCAAAGAGTCGAACCTCTCAAGGACCGACCAGCAATGGTTGCAGGCCCAGAAGGATAAGCGTAGCGGTCGTTAGGTCGCTTTCGATGAAGAATGGGAGTGGCGATCTTGTTGAGAGGTTTAGAAGTTCGAACAGGGCGAGGTCTTGACTGATTATTAATCCCCGCAAAGACTACAGCGTGATTTTTAAAGTGCTTCTCCTTAACTTGCTGGCAAGCAGTGTTCTTCTCTTGGCGCAGGCTGATAGTAATCCTAACGAGCAGGCGGCGACCTCAGCGGAAGCTGAAAGAAAAATTATGGAGGCGACTCTTGGTGAGATACTGAAGGTCGTTGGGAAAGATTCTGAGCGCGGCAAGATGTTCAGAAAGGCCCAGAATGAATGGATCCAATATGTGAAAGAGCAGGCCAAAGCGGATGCGGACGGGGTCAGTGGGGAAGCCAAGTATCCGCAATCTTATTTTCAAACGATGCGAGAGCTGACACGATATCGGACCCGGATTTTGGAAGGTTGTCTCTCCCGCTTGGAAGCGGAGAGCATTGGGGGACGAGGAGCAGCTGCCCTAGCCGAGAAGGGAGAAAGTTCAGCCTCCGAAAGTAGTTCGGCGCGTGATTGGAAGTCCGAGGTTGGAGACAGCTCGACCACCGATCCTATTGAGCTCTTTGAGGCCGAAATCGAAGGGGTTTCGGGGGTCTTGGCTGGTCAGTGGAGAGGGGAGGAACTTTGGAGAGGCGTCTTTCTTGCCGAGCGTGGTGACGCGATTGTTCTTTATGGAGGAAAGATGGAGCGGGGTGGTATGGTCTTCGAAGCTTGGCAGGAAGGAACACGTATCGGACGAGGTTTTGTTCGTGATGAAGATGGTGACCTGCGAGGCCGTTTCTTTGATGACAGACGGAGAGAGTCGGCAATCGTTCTGAAGCTTCGCAAGCAGCCTGCTCCGGTTTCTTACAATGTGGCTTTGACAAGCTACTCGGGTTTAGTCGGTACTGAGGAGTTGTCCGTGGGGCTAGAGTGGCACGATACTCGTTTTGTCCGAGGGAAACGGGGAGAGTTTCTTCTAGAGGGGCATAACTATTCCCAAGGGAAGCTCTTTCTGCGCGAACTTGAGCCAGGCGAGGAAGGTAAGGTGCTGGCCTTCTGGATTTTGGAGAAGAAACCAACCGGAGGACGTACTCGTTGGGTTGGCCAGCGGAAGGCGGTTAGTGGAGAGCTTCAGAAAGTGGACTTCGGGCGCTAAGTTAGTGTCACGGTTGCGAATAGCCGAACTCCACCGGCCGAGCTCTCTTTTTCTATAAAGTGAGCGGGGTGACGAAGTTGTTACCTAAAATTTTGAATATCCGCTTGAAGTGTTGGTGTCTTTTGGGCCATTGCGGTTGCGAGATATGGATTTTCCCACAGACGGCTTTGAAGGATTAGTTTTTGATTTGGATGGAACCCTAGTGGATTCCATGCCGGCCCATTTTGAGGCGTGGTGCGAGGCCCTTGCTCAGGTCGGGGCTGCGGGGGTTTTTAAGGAAGACGTTTTTTATGCCATGGGAGGCCGCCCGACTAAGGATATCGTGGTTCAGTTGAACGAGGAATATGGTCTTAATCTTGATCCAAATACGGTCGCTTTCGCAAAGAAGGAAGCGTTCATGAAGCGTCTGGATAAGGTGACTTTGAACGAAGAAGTGGTGGAGTATGCGAAATCTTGGCGAGGAAAAGTGCCCATGGCGATTGCGACGGGTGGCTCACGGATGGTCGCTGAGAGGACTCTCCAGATTCTCGGTCTTTCTGATCTTTTCGATGAAGTGGTGACCGCGGACGACGTGAAAGTTGGGAAGCCAGACCCTGAGGTATTTTTGTTGGCCGCTGAGCGTATTGGGGTGGACCCCACGAAGTGCGTGGCCTTCGAGGATGCCGCACCTGGTATCGTATCGGCACAACTTGCGGGAATGCAGGTGGTGGCGGTTCCAGTTCCCATGCATGTGGTCTAAATATGGACATCATGCCAATTTGATTGCACTTCGGGCTTGAACATCGGCTCGCACTTCCATTCATTCGCCCATGGCAGAGCCCATTCTAGGCCTTTCTTTCGACGACGTTCTCTTAGTTCCCCAGCGAAGCAGTGTGCTTCCTAATTTGGTGAGTCTAGGGAGCACCTTGACAAGCGATATTGAACTGACTTCTCCCGTTGTTTCGGCAGCAATGGATACCGTTTCGGAATCAGAACTCGCCATCGCGCTGGCTCGCGAGGGAGGTATTGGAGTCATTCATCGAGCTTGTTCCATTGAGGAGCAGGTGGTGATGGTGTCTCGAGTCAAGCGTTCTGAGAATGCGGTGATTCATCGTCCTGAAATCGTCACCAAAGAAATGACGGTGGGCCAAGTGCGGGATTTGGTGGAGGAGCGAGGGTTCTCGGGGTTTCCGGTGGTAAGTGCCGAGGGGATCCTCGAGGGAATGGTGACTGGCCGCGACCTGCGTTACTTTGATGGTGATACCGAGAAAGTCTCCGAAGTAATGACTCCACGCGAGCGTCTTGTTACGGGTGGACCAGACACTGGGATGGAAGCTGCGCGACGTATTCTTTACGAAAATCGTATCGAGAAGCTGCCTTTGGTTGAGGGCGACGGAAAGCTTGTGGGTCTGATTACGGGGGCTGATATCGAGAAGCGAATCACCTATACCAGTGCTGCGAAGGATCCCGATGGGCGCCTCCGCTGTGGAGCCGCCGTGGGCGTGGGCCCAGATTTTAAAGAGAGGGGACAAGCGCTTATTGAAGCAGGAGCGGATGCACTCTTCATCGATGCTGCAACCGGACATACTGATCGGGTGATGGACGTCATCACGGAATTGCGTTCTTTGGGGAATCTACCTGTAGTCGCCGGAAACGTGGTGACTGCGCAGGGCGCGAAGGATCTGATTGCTGCTGGTGCAAGTGCCATCAAGGTGGGCGTGGGGCCGGGTTCCATCTGCACCACACGGGTGATCGCTGGAGTGGGGATGCCTCAATTTACGGCCATTCGCAATGTGGCCGAAGTCGCACGCGAAGCAGGGGTGCGGGTGATTGCTGATGGTGGCATTCGTTACTCGGGAGATGTGGTCAAGGCTTTGGCTGCGGGGGCAGATTTGGTGATGCTCGGGTCTCTGTTAGCAGGGACGCGTGAGAGTCCCGGCGCTACGGTTCACTATCAGGGACGTCGCTTTAAGACCTATCGCGGGATGGGATCATTGGGAGCGATGAAGAAGGGAGCCAGCGATCGCTACAGTCAGAATAGTAGCGGCAAGCTCGTTGCGGAAGGCGTGGAGGGTCGAGTGGCTTACAAAGGACCTTTGGCGGATGTGCTTTTTCAACTGATGGGAGGCCTACGCTCAGGAATGGGGTATGTAGGCGCGAACAATCTGGCAGAGTTAAGAGATTTTTCTGAGTTCGTGCGAATTACTCCGGGAGGTTTGCGCGAAAGTCATGCGCACGATGTGACCATTACCGAAGAGCCTACCAACTATCAACCTTTGGGGAGCTAGTTCTAACAGAATTTTTTTATGGAAGAAGTAAACCACGTTGCGGTGCTCGATTTTGGCTCGCAGTATACTCAACTCATTGTTCGCCGTGTGCGCGAGCTTGGCTATTTTGCTAAGCTCTATCGTCCCGAAGATTTGTCACGTCTGGGGCAGCCCGGGGCCGTGATTCTGTCTGGAGGCCCAAAGAGCACTGCGGATGCGGATGCGCCTGATATCGACTTTGATACTCTGGATGCCTTTGGAGTTCCGGTGTTGGGAGTATGTTACGGGATGCAGCTTTTGAACTTAAAGTTCGGCGGCACCGTGGAGCCCAGCGACAAGCGTGAGTATGGTCCTGCTGAGTTGATTCCGGAGGTGAAGGAGGGACTCTTCGCTGATTTGTCAGAGCGTTCCCAGATTTGGATGAGCCACTCTGATACTGTAAAGGGGCTCTCGGGAGAGACGACCGTGTTGGCCGTCAATCAGCATGGCACTCCGGTTAGCTTGGGATGGGGAGACCGCTATTACGGGATTCAGTTTCACCCTGAGGTGACGCACAGCCACGAAGGGACTCAGGTTTTACGTAACTTTTTAAATTTGGCGGAAGGCTTAGCCGAGTT
Organism: Roseibacillus sp.; assembly: GCA_051251855.1. GTDB lineage: Bacteria > Verrucomicrobiota > Verrucomicrobiia > Verrucomicrobiales > Akkermansiaceae > Roseibacillus. The sequence continues at coordinate 1,638,162 of JBPOGI010000001.1, read as the reverse complement.
TCATATCGAGGACATGAAGCGTGATCTCTTGGCCGAGATTAAGGAGACTGTCGGGGATAAGCAAGTGGTCTGCGGCGTCAGTGGTGGAGTGGACAGTACGGTCTTAGCGGTGCTGTTGAAGGAAGCTGGAATCAACATGCGCGCTATCTTTGTGGATCATGGCTTGATGCGAAAAGATGAGGGGATTGAGGTTCGGAAGAATTTCGAACGCATGGGCGTTCCTATCGAGACCGTGGATGCTAGTGACCTCTTCCTTGGGAAGTTAGAAGGCGTGGCGGAGCCCGAGAAGAAGCGGGAAATTATTGGTAATCTTTTCGTGGATGTCTTTTGGGACGCGGTTGGTAACGCTGAACTTTTAGCGCAGGGAACGCTCTATCCTGACGTTATCGAGAGCGCTTCCAACGAAGGTTCGAAAGCATCCAAAATTAAGACTCATCACAACCGTGTGGATCGAATTCTTGAACTGCAGAAGCAGGGCAAAGTGCTCGAGCCGCTGGCAGAGCTTTTTAAGGATGAAGTGCGCGAGTTGGGGATTTCATTAGGAATTCAGCCCGACATCGTGAATCGCCACCCTTTTCCTGGGCCTGGTCTGGCTGTTCGTTGTCCTGGCGTCGTGGACCGCGATCGGATTCGGATTATTCAAGAGGCGGATGCCATCTTCATTGGCAAGCTCCACGAGCACGGTTGGTATAACAAGACTTGGCAAGCCTATGCCTGTCTCATCCCTGTGAAGACGGTGGGAGTGAAAGGGGACGAGCGAAGCTACGAATGGGCAGTTGGCCTACGCGCGGTGATTAGCGAGGACGCTATGACTGCCGATTGGGTGGAGTTGCCCTACGAAATTCTCCGTGAGACGAGTCACCGTATTTTGAATGATGTTCCGGGAGTGAACCGGGTTCTCTACGATGTCTCGACCAAGCCACCAGCGAGTATCGAGTGGGAATAGAGACCTTCCGTTTTCGGCTTTAGCTTAGTGAAAATTTAACTATCCTGCCTGTCATGGAAGAAATGGACCTTGGACCTCAGCCTCTCGATCAGCTTATGGATGACTGGGGGCTTTCGAATCATCACTTGGTGGAAATCTCTACCGAGCAGTTGACTCACAAGCAGGTTCAACGTGCTCGCAAAGGCCGTCGTTTGACCCTCAAGATGATGATGAAAGTCACCCGTGCTTTCAACGTCACCATCTGGCACGGGTTCTCTGACGAGGAAAAAGAGGCCTACTTTGAGTATGGCTGGAAGCATCTCTTTAGCTACGCCAAAGGCTACGAAGCTGATTTCGAAGATCCGAACAAAGAACTCATCGAAGCTAGGGCCGCGAAGCCGAAGGAGTGAGCACTGAGGGGCGGCCTTTACTGCCGCCCTTTCCGCTGCAATCGTCAAAAGCCAAACCTTCTATTTCTCCTCTGCCAGCTGTTCGAGAATGGCTCCTGCAATCGCGAGTCCGAAGCTGCCGATAATTGGAGTGGAAGTGCCATAGCCGGCATCACACCGAATGCCGGGGTCAACGTCATCGGGGCGCTCGATGCTCACACAACCATCCGCAGTGGGATAGCGGGGTTGCTCGGAAGAGAAGACCGCTTGAATCCCAAACTTCTTGGCCTTCTTTCCGCCACGGGGAAAGCGGTAGTCCGATCGCAGATTCTTCCTCACTTGCAAGAGAAGGGCGCAGCCATGAGTGCGCGAGAGATCGGTGATTTCGATTTTGTCGGTTCGAATGCGTCCACCCGCGCCTCCTGAGGTGATGACCGGAATCTCTTTCTCCCGACAAAGAGCTAGAAGGAGGCACTTCGCTTTAATGGAGTCAATGGCGTCCACCAGAAAATCTCCCGAGTCTGTTAGAATACTTTCGGCGCTGCTTTCGCTGAAAAATTCTTGCCGCATCACGACCTCAATCTCGGGGTTGATGCTGCGCAGGCGGTCGGCCATCACCTGGGCTTTGGACTGCCCAATGGTCTCGCTGGTGGCGTGAAGCTGACGATTCGTATTCGTGACGCATAAGTCATCGAGGTCGATGAGAGTGAGCTTGCCGACTCCCGAGCGAGCGAGTGCCTCCGCGACCCAACAACCGACGCCCCCGACCCCAACGATGGTAACATGTGATTGCTGAAAACGCTCCAAGGCGTCCCGACCATAAAGACGGGCAATGCCAGAAAAGCGCGAAAGGAAGGACTCGGTCACGAGAAAAGGTGTTGCCGAGAGAAGAGCGCGCTTCCAGAAAAAAATGAAGTAGAGAGGGGGCCGAGCGATTAAGGCTGGGGAAAGGAAATCAGGCCAGCGCGGCGCTTTGTTTGATCAGGGCAGTGATTCTCGCGACACAGCTCCTTTTGAAAGTATCTGAGTGGTTTGAAGTGAGAAACTCCAGATGGCTTACCAAGTCGATGAGGAGGGAACGGAATCTCCAATTACCGGGTAATTCGAAGCCTTCGCTTTGCAGTCCCCAAGCGAGGTCTTGCTCCCATTCTGAGGGAAGGTGGCGCAGCAGGTTTCCGATATCCATGCAGGAGCACCCCGAGTGAGCGAACTCCCAATCCAAAATTCCGGTGATGGAATCGTCGGAGACGAGAATGTTATCGGGCCTGAAATCGCCATGCACGAGATTGTGGCAGCTATCGAAGGAGTGAAAGAGGTCCTGATGCTGCTTCACGAGGTTCTCCACCGCAACGAGCGTTTCTTTTCCCAGATAGTCCCGCACTGAATCCTTGGCCAACTGCCCCAGAATACCGGTCTTGAAAGTGGGCCAGCCTGGAAAGGGGATGACGTCACCGCTGGGGAGGATTTGCCCAGAGCTTTGGAAGGTGATGGTCTTCAGTCTCGCTATCATCTGGCCTGCTTCGCGGACCAATTTTTTGGTGGGGCGAAAATGAGTGCCTTCCACAAAAGACATCACCGAAACTCCGTCACCAGCCCACAGATATTCGGGGGTAAGGATGGCCTCATCGAGAAGGGCAACGATGGCTTTTTCCGCCTGAGGATTGCCTCGGTTGTGGATTCGGCACACGAAGCGTTCGCCCTTGGGTGTGCGCACCGAGTAGTTGCTGTTGCAGGCTCCGCCGCTTAGCAACTGGGTTTCAAGAGGGCTTGTCTGACTTCCAAAGAAGTCTCTGAATCGCTCAGCCTTGAATTCTGAAATGGGATGTCGGCGGTCCATTGTTTATGAGGCGTTCAGAAACGTTTTTGCATCTGCCATCACGTCCTTCAAACAGCCCTTTTGAAACGGTGACTTGAGACCTGCAAACTCTAACAAATCGCTATAATTCCTGCTTCCGCCTAGACGGCAAAGGTCGGTATAGGCCTGGAGCGTTCCCTCCCGATCACTGCGCGATTTGGTCCAAAACTGCATCGCGCCCGTCTGTGCCAAGCAGTAGTCGATGTAGTAAAAAGGAGCTCCGTAAATGTGCTGCTTGGCTTGCCAGAGACGTCCGGAACTCTCGCTGGGCAGGTCGTCATATTGATACCAGGGGAGGTAGCGCTGCTCCATTTCCTGCCACATCGCATTGCGTTCGGGGGTGGCGTCTGGTTGCTCGTAGACGAGATGTTGAAAGTGATCGACCGCCACTCCATAGGGCAGAAACATGAGATAGCCCGTGAGATGAATTCTGCGAAGCTCGTCGGCAGCCTCTTCGCCATAAAACAAGTCCATGGAGGGCCAAGTCAGGAACTCCAAGGCCATGGAATGGATTTCACAGGCTTCCGTCGTCGGCCACACCAGATCGCTCATCGCTTGCTTGCGGCCTGAGTAGGCCTGAAAGGCATGACCCATTTCGTGGGTGAAGACATCCACGTCGGCTCGGGTGCCGTTGAAGTTGGCGAAAATAAAGGGGAATTCGCAGAGGGGGAGGTAGTCGCAAAACCCTCCTCCTGCTTTTCCTTTCCGTGATTTCAGGTCCATCACGCCGCGAGATTTCATCTCTTCGAAGAACTCGGGAAGACCATGTCCCATGGCTGAGAACATCTCCGTTGCCCGCTCGATCATCCAATCGTGATCTCCCCGCGGAGCGGGGTTTCCATGGGGCGAGAAAACTGCATTGTCCCAGAACTTCAGGCTCTCAATCCCAAGGGTTTGCGCCTGTTTCTTGGCCATCTCGGTGACGAAAGGAACCACTTCCCGTTGCACTTCTTCCCGAAAGACGTTCACGTCTTCTGACCCGTAACCAATGCGTCTCATTCTCTGGTAGCCCATTTCCACGAAGTTGTCGTAGCCCAGCTTGAGAGCCATTCCGTGGCGAAGCTCGACCATGCCATGGTAGATGCGATCGAGGTCCGGTGCGTTGTCGGCATACCATTGCGAACTCGCTCGACAAGCTTCCTCGCGAATCGTTCGGTCAGAATCGTCGGCAAATTTGTCGAGCTCCGAGAGGGTGAAGGTCTCGCCTCGGAATTCAATCTCCGCCCCCGCGGTCAGCGAAGTGTATTCTGAAGCGAGCTTGGCCTCTGCAGAAACATCCGCTTCGATTGCGGGAGAAAAGCTGCGCGTATTGCACTCCCAGAGCGCAAAGAGGTGAGGGGAAGTTGCCGCAGCCAGTTCACTGCGAAACGGGGAGTCTAACAGCGCCTGTTTGAAGGTGGTTTCGAGATCCACGAACTTCGAATAGCTCTCATCGAGTTCCTCTTTCTCTTTGATGAAGGCCTTGTTCTGAGTGTCCTGATTGAAGCGAATCTCAGTCAGACTGCTCCACTCCTTAATGGTCATCAGCAGCGCGTCCCAATCGGCAATCACTTTCAAGCAGTCATCCAAGGAAGAGGCGTCATTTAGTCTCTGATGGAAGACCTCGTATCGTCCGCGACACTCTTCGAGATCTGGCTGGGGTGTGGTGTAGTCGGAGAAGGGAGAGGTTCGCGCGGTGTCATTCATGGGACTTCTTTGGTCAAAAATGTCCCATTCTTCCTCTCTTGTAACGAGGAAACCGTGCCTTTGGTGGAAGACGTTCGAGTGTGAGGATGAAGACCAGAGGCGACCCCATTACTCCTCCGAGCCAAATCGCTCCCAAAAGTCGCTTGGAGTGAGAGCCCCGATGGAGGAACTGGCAAAGTCCTTCGTGTTGCGGGTAATGATGTAATCGCAGTTCGCCGCCACCGCGCATTGACTTTGGAGATCGTCCTCGAAGTCTTTGCCGTCCATCGCAAGCGCTTTGAGCGCGTATCCTTGACTCGTTGGGGCCAATTCAGCCCAAGAAAGAATATCGGTTAGGTATTCTCTTGTTTTCGATTCGCCCCACGGTTTGCTGAGAATGTAGAAAAGAGTCGCCATCGAATGCCACGAGAGAAAGGCCTCGTTCTCGTCTCGATGAGCGAACTGTACAATTTTGGAAGAAGCCTCATAGAACGATTCCCGTCCTTGAGCGACATCGAGCAGGATGTTGGTATCGAGAAAGAGCCTCATGCGTCCAAACCGAATTTTTCGATGTAGTGAAGCATTCTAGGATCATCAGAGTGGAGGTCTTTCCGAAAGGAATCAGAACTCGCAAGAGAGCCTCCCCATTTTCTCAGAAACGCGGTGGCTGCCTCTTGAGAGTGAGCGCTTTCAGTTCGTTCCTGGGTTTTCGCTAGCAAGACCGTGATGTGAGCAATGCCATCCTCGGAAACAGTCGCCGAGAACCCTTGCCCCGCCTCAAAAGGCAGTTCTGAAATCGGAATATCGAGCGACTCTTCGGCCATAACAAGGCGAATACTACATTCTCCCAAACAGAATGTCAAAATCAGGGTGTTGAGTCTCGATCTTTGCTTTTTTTGACCCTTTTTCCTTGGGATGACAGGATGTTGAAGGCTGGCCTTGCGCTCGGCGGTAGGGGAGGTTCCTGTTGGAGTCTGCGATGAGTAAGAGTAATGAAGAGGCGATTGAGGTTCGCTTGGGCGAGAAGGAGGGCTTCGTGTCCAGTATGGAGGGGGAGCCGATGAAGATTCCTACTGATTGGGCGCGCTTGCCACCGGGCGATGCCGCTTTGAGCCGGAGGGTGAAAATGGAGGGGCCGAGTTGGACCGTGGTGGAGTTCAAGCGGCGCAAGAAATTCTCACACGGGATTCTGGCGCCCGCGGATCGAATTGAGCGACTGAAAGCAGAGCGCGAAGCAGAGAAAAACGATCCCAAATATCTCAAGAAGCTCGATGCCGGTCGCTCACGCCGCGCGAAGGCGGAGGAGGCCTATGCGGAGGAGTTTGAACAGGCGGTGTTTCAGTTTCTCGCTTTCCATCAGGAACATCTGGAGCTGGCAAACAAGATGGCAAAAGCGGTGGCCGAGCACGCCGTTCCGGTCGGGAGTGGCACCGTGGCTCGCACGCAGCGAATCCCCATCGAGCAGCGCGCCGAATCGGCAGTGATCGCCTGGATGCGCCATCAAACGACCGCTTATGATCACATGACCATCCCTCGCGAAAAAGGAGCCCGCCGCGAGGTGCGCCGCATGCTGGCCAAAGAGTCTCGACGCTTATTGCAGAATTATCGCAGCTCAGGCCAGCAAGGGAGCAAAGATTGCCCCATGATGCGTGCGTGTTGCTAAAATTTTTAGATGCGAGGGCTGCCTCCATTGCTCCTGTCATGAGGCAGTGGGGCGGACTGAAGAACCGCGCTCCGTCTGGACTATCCTTTCCCGGTGGCTTGCCAAGCGGAGTCTCCAGTCCAGCAGGCGGAGGTAAGGGTAAGGGTTAGGGTTCTGGTCAAAAGAATTTTCTCTCTAAAAGAGATATCGACAAAAAAAGGCCACTAGAGAACGCTCTAGAAGGAATGAAGACTAGTGTGATTGCTTTTGGAACTTTGCTCATTGGTTTCACTCTTGGCTGGCTCGTTAAACCTGAGAAAACTCCCCTCGTGAAGGCCGCTCCCACCAAGAGTGCGCAGGGAATGAAATCCAATACGAGCGAAGCCAAGTCCGCCAGTAGGCTGACCCAGCTCATCAGCCGTTTGGAGAGTGAAGGCCCCTCGGTCGCAAAAGAGGCGGACGACGATGAACTTCCGTTTCTTGTGAACGAAGCGATGGGCGGAATGTGGGGTGGGATGGGGCGTGATGATGTCCGTCTTCTGCAACGGCTTTTCGGAGAGTGGCTCAAAAGAGACCAAGAGGGCTGTATTGCCTGGGTCCGCAGCCAGAAAGGCAAGAAGCAAGAAGTGGCCTTGTGCTCCGTGGCCTCGGTTCTCGCTCGCAGCGAACCCGAGCTCGCCTTTGAGCTCTATTGTGAATGCGAAAAGCATTCTGTGGGAGCCTTCATTAGCCCACTCGCCGGAACGGTTCGAAAGGCCTTCCTTCAATCGGCTGCGGAAGGAGCGGAAGCTTTACTAGCCACCATGAAACGCCTTCCAAAAAATGATACCAATCAGGGTCAAGGGGTGGGGATGGATTACCCCGAAGACTTCGATTTTGAGCGACTTCTCGATGGCATGAGAGATGAAGTGCCGAGAGCCGCAATCTCCACTTCTCCGCTCAAAGAATGGGTTGAAAGAGATCCTGATGCTGCTATCGACTATGCCCTTGACCGTTCTTTGGACGGAAAAAGAGTGAGCTTCTCGATGGCTCTTTACGGTCTTGAAAAGAAAATTGGTAGCATCGAAAGCCATACCGTAATGGCAGAGCGTCTATCAGCACTCTCTCGTAACCAATTCGATAAGCTTGTCGAGAATTCCGACTTCGTGAACAACAGCCCTAGGACACGGAAGATTCTTCCCCTGATGGAAGAGGAACCCGCACGACAGCTCCGCCTCGCAGCCCTCTCTAGCCGGCCCCCAACAGGTTTTATGATGTCTCAAGAATTACTCAACGACCTCCCGGACAACGAAGCGAGAATCGAAGAGTTGAGTGCTCTTCGCGGGTTTTCTCAACCCGGAATGGTGGCCAGCGCCCTCCGAGAATGGGACGTGCCTGAGAGTCGTATTTCTGAGGTCTTGGCGACCATCCAAGAAGAGGAATAGCGTAAGTCATCGCCCTGATGGTACTCCTAGAAGATTTACGAAAAAGAAGGTGAGTGATCGCCGGATCAGTTTGGAAGAGATGAAAGCGCTCGAGACCAAATCTTGAGGCTCATGCCTTACCACTATGGCTACAGTCTAGGTCGACCTGATGGAACGCGGGTCTTTAGCCTGCCCCAACGATCCGTCATCATGGCAGTGGGGCGGACTAAAGATCCGCGCTCCGTCTGGAGGATGTGAGGAAAAGAAGTCCGACGACAACGAGACAGAGAGGAATCGTTTGGAGCGCGGGGGAGGGGCGAAACTTGCTCAAAGAACGAAGTCCAATTTCGGCCTGATTCTTTTTCGCTCATTTCGCTGTTTTCGCGGTCTCTCTCATCCTTGTTTTTTCAGCCTGAATTCAGGGTGAGTCTGAGGCGATTGAAGGACTCTGTTCCTAAAAATCCGGAGAAGGGTTTTCGCTATAAGTGGCCATAAGTCTGTTTTTTGAGGACTTATGGCCACTTATAGGATTTCCTTGAAGAGTGATTCAGTGGTGATGGCGGTGTCTACCAGCTCGCTCGCGTACGCGTTTTCGGTGAGCCCGTTGGTGGTGAGGAAGGTCAGGAAGACGTTTTTGGGAGTGCCGGTCACTTCGCGGAAGACCTGCACTTTGCGACGGAGCTCGGCGGCATAGCTCTTCTTGATGGTGAAGGGGCCTTGCGAGAATTTGATTTCGACTAAGTTGATGCTGCGATCCGCGCGGTCGATGAGGAGATCCACTTGTGCTCCTTGCGGCCAAGTCTTGTTAGCACGATGAACCCAGCAACAATGTTCGGTCTCGATTTGCGCGATTCCGATCTCGGTCTTGATATGTGCGATGTGCTTGTGGGCGATGGACTCAAGAGCGTAACCACTCCAGGCATGCCAAGCAGGTGTTTTGAATTTTTTGGCAAAGCTCCCAGTGCTTCGCTTTCCATCCATCCACTTGAGAAAGAAGAGGGAGAACTCGTCGGCCAAGCGGTAGAGGGCGTCGCGGTTGGTTTTCTCAAAAGGATTCTGAATGCTGATGAAACCTGCCTCTTCGAGTTCGGTGAGAGTGTGCGTCAGTCGCCCGCCTGACTTGTAGGCGCTGGTGAGGTCCTTGCGGGTCAATCCTTGCGGATGCTTCGCCAGTTCACGCACCAGTTCGACATGACGGTCCGAGCTATCAAAGAGGGAGGTGTAGAGGCGATTGAACTCGTCGTGGAGAAGGCCGGAAGGATGAAAGCAGCTGGCATCAATAGCCTGCACGGCCGATTGGCCGGCTTGGACTTCCTTGAGATAGTGGGGGACTCCGCCCATCACCATCGCCAGTGTGAGCTGATCGTAGGGAGTGAGTTTGACCCCGCGTGAACGCAGAAATTGAGCACTTTCCGCCAGGGTGAAGGGATTGAGTTTGATGCGAGCGGTCACTCGATTGTGAAGACCGCCTTTGTGATCAATGACCTTGGCAATCATCCACGAGGCGGCCGAACCGCAGATGACGAGAATGAAGCGCGGGTCTTTGCTGAGAAAGCTGTTCCAAAAGTAATCGAGAGCCTGCAGGAAGCGCGAACGTGGGCTCGCCAACCAGGGCAACTCATCGAGGAAGACGACATACTTGCCCTTTCCCCGCAGTGTTTTGAGGTGGGCGGTGAGTTGCTGAAAGGCTTCCTGCCAAGACCCCGGGCAGTTCCGCTTCTTCCGACTCCGGTCACTGAGCGTGCTATGAAAATTTCCGAGCTGTTCCTTCAGAGTGCCGTCCTTCTGGCCGTTCAATTGGAAGCAAAGCTCTTTCTTGAAGTGTTGCTCAATGAGAAAAGTCTTACCGATCCGTCGTCGTCCATAAAGGGCTAGGAATTCAGCTTCCTTGCTCTTCAGCAGCAGGTTGAGCTTCTTGATTTCCTGTTCCCGACCCGTCAGTTTCATTTTCTATAAGTGGCCATAAGTGCCCAGAAAACAGACTTATGGCCACTTTAAAGTTTTCCGTGAACTAGCCCATCTTGGAATGAAAGCTGGATTTCTCAGTTTGGAAACAGTGATTTTCCGCGAAAAGACGAGGGATGCTGTTGTTGAGCTTGGAAAGAGAACGGCAACTGGGAACCGTTATCGGAGGCTCCTGATTGCGGGGAAAAAAGGAAGCTGGCGGAGGGGGTGGGATTCGAACCCACGGTAGGTTTCCCTACGCTGGTTTTCAAGACCAGTGCATTCGACCACTCTGCCACCCCTCCGGGGATTTCAGCGTCGAGCGGCGAAGATGGAGAAACTTTGTGCTTAGGGCAAGAAAAGGTCGCGTAATTGAGCAAAAAAAGTTCTGTCGCCCTAAAAATCAAGGATTGGACTTCGCGAAATGGTCGCTAGGGTTTCGCACGTGCGAGAGGTGGCGGTTCAACCGAAAATAGAAGAGTTTTGCGAGTTGGCAAAGCAGGGAAACGTGGTGCCGGTCTATGCCCAGTTGGCGGCAGACTTTGAGACCCCGTTATCGGCCTACTTGAAGATTCGTGATGGTCAGTGGGGATTTCTCCTAGAGAGCGCGGAAAGCACGGATGCCAGCGGACGTTGGTCGTTGGTGGGCACAAGTCCGCGGGGAGTCTTTCGTTCCGATGGCACGAAGTGTTCGGTGGCTTGGGATGGTAAAGAGACAGAGCAGTTGGAGGGCGATCCTTTGGCTGAGCTGGAAAAGGTGATGGGCCGCTACAAGGTGGTGGAGCATGGAGACGCGCCGCCGTTTTTCGGCGGAGCAGTGGGCTATTTGGGATATGATGCGGTCAGGACCTTTGAGCCGAGCATCAAGACGACGCCTGAGGATGATTTGGGCTTGCCGGAGTCATTGTTTATGATTTCGGGGGAGGTTCTCATCTTTGACCACAAGCTGAGACGCCTTTTGGTGGTGGCGAATGCCTTTTTGGACGAGCACGACACTCCCGAAGATGCATGGGCTGATGCGCGTGGGAGAATTGCGGCGTTGGAGGAGATGCTGGAACGGCCGCTGCAGGTTCCCGCGTTGAACGGATTGGTGGATTATGAGACGCCGGTGACGAAGAGCAATGTCACCCGCGAGCGCTATGAGGATAATGTGCGCAAAGCTCAGGAATACATTGGAGCCGGAGATGCTTTTCAAATCGTGCCGAGTCAGCGATTCGAGACAGACTTTGAGGGTGGTGCGACGGACCTCTATCGGGCTTTGCGGCATGTAAATCCTTCCCCGTATTTGTTTATCCTCGAGTTAGATGGTTTTTCTCTGGTGGGCAGTTCACCGGAGGTTCATGTGCGCGCTATTGAGGGGCGGATTGATATTCGTCCTATTGCGGGAACGCGTTGGAGGGGGAAGACGGAGGCGGAAGATGATGCTTTGGCGGCGGACTTGTTGGCTGACAAGAAGGAGTGCGCGGAGCATCTCATGTTGGTGGACTTGGCGCGCAACGATGTCGGGCGTATCTCACAGCATGGCAGTGTTTCGGTGGATGACTTCATGATTGTGGAGCGCTACAGCCACGTGATGCACATAGTTTCTAATGTGAGCGGAAGACTCGACGATACTCATAGTAGTTACGATGTTTTGCGGTCGACTTTCCCAGCGGGAACGGTAAGTGGCGCGCCTAAGATTCGGGCTATGCAAATTATCAATGAGCTTGAAACGACGAAGCGTGGAGCTTACTCGGGGGCGGTGGGTTACTTTGGTTGGGATGGGAGTCACGACTCCTGTATTGCGCTGCGCACGGTCCTGTTGAAAGACGGGAAAGCTTATGTGCAGGCGGGCGCGGGGGTGGTTGCTGATAGTGTGCCGGCCTCTGAGTTTGAAGAAACGGCTAACAAGGCGGCAGGAATGATGCGCGCCATTGGTCTAGCGAAAACCCTTTTAAAACCTGAAACTACTTCTTAGTCATGCTGCTTGTTATCGATAACTACGATTCTTTTACCTACAATCTAGTGCAATACTTTGGGGAGTTAGGTGCAGACATGAAAGTGATTCGTAATGACGAATTGACGATTGATGAAATCGAGGCGCTCAAGCCTGATAAGATCGTGATTTCGCCTGGCCCCTGTAGCCCGAATGAAGCGGGGGTCAGTGTTGAGGTTGTGAAGAGGTTTGGTGGCAAAGTGCCGATTCTGGGAGTCTGTCTCGGACACCAATCAATTGCGCAGGCCTTCGGTGGGGATGTGGTGAGAGCGGACCGTTTGATGCATGGAAAGACTTCCATGATGCAGCATGAGGGGGCGAGTGTCTTCAAAGGTCTTCCTCAGCCTTTTGTGGCGACAAGATATCATTCACTGATTGTGAAGAAGGATACTTTGCCTGAGTGCTTGGAGGTGACTGCTTGGACCGAAGAGGGAGAAATCATGGGGCTCAAGCATAAGGAGCACGAGATTCATGGGGTGCAGTTTCATCCGGAGTCGATTTTGACGGCGGAGGGGAAGAATCTGTTGGCGAACTTTTTGAAGAGCTAGTGAGCCACTGGGAGCGCTGGTCTTCGACCGGCTCCGTCGGTTCGACTCCTCCGGATAGTGGCCATCAACCGCTGGGGCCGGTTGAAAACCGGCGCTCCCAATTAACGGCAGGCGGTGCCGTCGAGGGCGGGGTCGTATTCAGGTTTTTTGCCTTCTTCGGCAGGTTCGAAGGAGGTGCCGCAACCACAGGAGCGAGCGGCATTGGGGTTGGTGATCTTGAATCCGGCGTCGGAGAGGCTGTCGGAGTAGTCGAGCACCGAGCCTGAGAGGTTTTCCATGGAGTCGGCGGCGACGAGGACTCGAGCGCCATCGAGTTCGACGATGGTGTCTCCTTCTTGAGGCTCAGAAACACGCATGGTATAGGCGAGGCCTGCGCAGCCTCCACGCTCAATGGCGAGACGCAGGCCTGCGGAAGGGGGAGCCTCCTTCTTGGCTAGGAGGTCCTTGAGGGCGATGGCCGCCTTGGGAGAAAGAGTAATCATGAGGGAAAGATAGCGGGTTTGAGTAGGTTTGCCACCGATTTTGTAGTTTAGGCTGCAGTAAAGGCCGCCTCTTCATGGGTTTCTGCTCCTGCGGCTTTCATCTCCTGAAGGGCTCGCTCAATGTCGCCAAGGGTGAGGTCGACTCCGCGGCAGGCGTCGGTGAGAAGGGTGGTGGGAAAATTTTCTTTGAGGGCGTCGAGGACGGTGAATTTGACGCAGTAGTCGGTGGCGATGCCGCAGACGTGGAGGTTGGAGACTCCTTTGTCGCGGAGGTAGTCGGCGAGCCCAGTGCTGTTGCGATGGCCATTGTCGTAAAAGCCGCTGTAGCTGTCGATGGCGGGGTCGATGCCTTTGCGAAAGACGGTGTCGATTCGGCCAGTGTCGAGTCCGGGGGCGAAGTTGGCTCCGGTGGTTCCTTGCACGCAGTGGGTGGGCCAGAGGATTTGGGGAAGGCCGGCGAGTTTGATGGTGTCGCCGATTTCCTTGCCGGGATGATTACTGGCAAAACTGCCGTGGTCGGCGGGGTGCCAGTCCTGGGTGGCGACAACGAGGTCGTAGTGGGGGAGAAGTTCGTTGATATGAGGAACGAGTTCGTCGCCACCGTTGACGCCGAGGGCTCCGCCGGGGAGGAAGTCGTTTTGAAGGTCTACTATGAGGAGAGCTTTCATGAGTGGTTGTTAGATTTCTAGATTGAGGCCAGCCTTGGTCTTTTTCTCGTATGCATTGCGGTCGAAGCGGTAGAGTCGGGCGGCACGGTGAGCGACGTCTTGTTCGATTTCGTCGGTTTCTTCGAGGATTTCGAGCTTGAGGAGTTTTTTGCGGAAGTTGCGTTTATCGAGGGGTTTTCCAAGGATGCGTTCGTAGAGACTTTGCAGCTGGGTGAGGGTGAACTTGCGAGGGAGGAGTTCGAATCCGATAGGGGTGTGCCGGAGCTTGGAGCGGATGCGTTCTTGGGCGGTGGCTAGGATTTCGCTGTGGTCGAAGGCGAGTTTGGGAAGGTCGTCGAAGGGGAACCAAGCGGCCTCATCGGCATCGGTGTCGGCGGTGGGGGGATGCTCGTTGAGATTGACGAGGGCGTAGTAGGAGACGGTGATGATGTGCTCGCGCGGGTCGCGTTTGGGGTGGCCGAAGCTGTAGAGTTGTTCGAGGAAGACTTTCTTGAGGCCGGTTTCTTCTTGGAGTTCGCGTCGGGCGCTGGCTTCGAGGTCTTCGCCAACTCGGACGAATCCGCCAGGGAGAGCCCACTTTCCCTTGAAGGGAGCGAGGCCACGTTTGATGAGGAGGACTTTGAGATCCTCGTCATCGAGGCCGAAGACGACGCAGTCGGTGGTGAGGGCGGGGCGAGCGTATTCGTATGTGGGCATGACCCCACCTTAGTGTTCTATTGGCACTTAACAAGGGAAAGGTGTGTTTATTACACTTACGGTTTGGTCCGCGAAGCTTTCGAGGAAGGGGTGGAGGGAGACCAAAGCACTTTTAGTTGCCAATAAGGCGTCGGTGACGATTGGATGAAGCGCGAATCTCATCGATGAGAGACAAAAGTCCTCGTTGCTTCTGTGCAGCTTTGCGAATCGTTGGATCCTTTGAGTTTTGAAGGACGTGGCGACCAACTTCGGCGAAAAGTGCCGATCGTTCTACATCTATGACTCCTACTTTATTTCCAAGGTCAGTGAGCTCCTTGTTTGTCTTTCCAATCGTGCTGAATTGCTTTTCGGCTTTTTCTCGAATGGTATCGTTTTCTTTCTCAATCACTTGGTTGAGTTCTGAGAGTTCTTCTTGAAGCTCTGCGATACGTTTGTCGATCGTGCGGTGCCTCTCTTTGATTTTTTCAAACTGAAGGCGTTTTAATTTTAGCTCTTCGCGAGTCTTGGAGATGTCGGGACTCTCTTCGTTATCAAATTCTTCCAGGAGGACTTCGAGCTTTGTTTTGAGTCCGGAGTGAACTCTTTTAATGGTCCGACCATCGCGCTGAATATCGTCTCGTTCCTGATGCAGTCGGTCGATTTTTTCTGCAGCTTTGTCGCGAGCATCAACTTTATCCTTGGTGACTTCGGCGACTTCTTCGAGGGCTCTGACGCGAGCTTCCTGTGCTTCTTCCAGTTCTTCGTTGAGAGCTGAAATCTTCACCTCGAGTTCGTCGCGTGCTTTGGTGATCTTACGAAGTTGCCAATATTCGGAGGAAACCTCTTCCATCTCTTCGAGGCTGTCCCAAGCTAACTCGCCCATGATGGTTTCGGCATCTCGCAGAAGGTGGGCTTCAAAAGCAGCCGCAGTACGAAATTTCTCGAGAGGAGCAAGTCCGAAGGTCGAGAACACTCTTGCGACGATGTAGGCTGAGCGGGTCATTGATTAGGATTTGGCTTGGGCGATGCTTTTTTGCAAGGTTTCAATGACTTGGACGTCCTCTAAGGTAGTGATGTTGCCAGAGACGGTTCCCGTTGAGACGAGCTCTTTAAGGAGGCGGCGCATGATTTTACCGGAACGGGTTTTGGGAAGGGAGGGCGCGAAGTGGATTTCGTCGGGGCGGGCAATTGCTCCAATGGCGTTGGCGACGTGAGAGCGTAGTTCTTGGTTGAGCTTGGCGCTGTCGAGGACGCCTTCTTTTAAGGTGACGAAGGCGACGACGCCTTGGCCCTTGATTTCGTGGGGACGAGGAACGACCGCGGCTTCGGCGACGGCTTTGTGTTCGACGAGGGCGGACTCGACTTCGGCGGTGCCGAGGCGATGGCCGGAGACGTTGAGAACGTCGTCGAGGCGACCGACGATCCAGAAGTTACCTTTCTTGTCGCGGAAGGCTCCGTCGCCGGCGGTGTATTTGCCGGGGTAGTCACCCCAATAGGTTTTGCGGTAGCGGGGCTTGTCCTTGTAGATGGTGCGGGTCATGGAAGGCCATGGCTTGCGAATGACGAGTTTGCCTCCTTCATTGGGTGCGCACTCGTTGCCGTTTTCATCGAGGATGGCGGCGTCGATGCCGAAGAAAGGTAGAGTGGCGGTTCCGGGGACGGTGGGGGTGACTCCGGGGAGAGGGGAAATCATGATCGCTCCGGTTTCGGTTTGCCACCAAGTGTCAACGATGGGGCAGCGCTCGCCGCCGATCTTTTCGTGATACCACATCCAAGCTTCCGGATTGATGGGTTCGCCGACGGTTCCGAGGAGACGGAGGGAGGAGAGGTCGTGTTTCTCGGGGAAGTGGTCGCCGGCCTTGATGAAGGCGCGGATGGCGGTGGGAGCGGTGTAGAAGATGGAGACTTTGTGGCGCTCGACCATGTCCCAGAAGCGACCGAAGTCGGGATGGTTGGGCGCGCCCTCATACATCACTTGGGTGACGCCGTTTGCGAGGGGGCCGTAGACGATGTAGGTGTGCCCAGTGATCCAACCGACATCTGCGGTGCACCAGTAGACGTCGTCGTCGCGCATGTCGAAGATGTATTTGCAGGTGGTGTAGGCTCCGGTGAGATAGCCTGCGCTGGTGTGCAGGATGCCTTTGGGTTTACCGGTGGAGCCGGAGGTGTAGAGAATGAAGAGAGGGTGCTCGGAGTCGAAGGCTTTGGCTTGGTGCTCGGGGGATGCTTTGGCGGCTTCCTCGTGCCAGAAGACGTCGCGTCCTTTTTTCATAGCGACATCTTCACCGGTGCGTTGGTGGACAATGACGGTCTTGATGCCTTTTTGCTTCTTAAGAGCGGCATCGACACTGGCTTTGAGAGGGACGATTTTTCCGCGACGGTAACCTCCATCGGCGGTGATGACGGCAGTGGCTCCGGAGTCTTCGATGCGGTCGGCAATGGAGTCGGCCGAGAAGCCTCCGAAGACGACTGAATGAACGGCTCCGATGCGTGCGCAGGCGAGCATGGCGATGGCTGCTTCGGGGACCATGGGCATGTAGATGATGACGCGGTCCTTGGACTTGATGCCTTGGTTGAGCAGGACGTTGGAGAAGAGGCAGACTTCGCGATGGAGTTGGAGGTAGGTTAGGGTCCGAGTTTCGCCGGGCTCGCCTTCCCAGATGATGGCGGCTTTGTTGCGACGATGAGTGGTGAGGTGTTGGTCGAGACAGGTTTCGCTGACGTTGAGCTTGCCGCCCACAAACCATTCCGCGTAGGGGGCTTTCCAATTGAGAACTTTGGTCCACTTCTTCTGCCAAGAGAGTTCTTTCGCTTCGCGAGCCCAGAAGGTGTTGGGCTTGTCGATGGACTCTTGATAGAGGCGCTTGTATTCTGCCATGGAGGACACGCGGGCCTGCTTTGAAAACTCCTTGCTGGGTTTGAAAATGCGTTTTTCGTGAAGGTGAGTCTCGATGTTTTTGCTCATGGAAAGTGTTGCCGACTATGCAAGCGGAGAGAGCACGATGAGACAATGCTGAAAATTGCGAAGGAAGGATGAAAACGTGGCTGGGCCATGTTTCAAAAGATGATTGAGGACGACCGGATTTCCGGTGGAGGGATTGAAGCCTAGGATGCCTCTTCCTTGGGCTTGGGCGGGGTGGGGTTGGTGAGAAGGTGCGCGATGTCTTCTTTGCGCAGTTCTTCGGTGGCGCCGACGGGAAGTTTATCCATCGTTAGGGAGCCGACTCGGGTTCGAACGAGCTTGGTGACGCGCAGGCCGAGGGTCTCGAGCATGAGACGGATTTGGCGCTTGAGGCCGGATTCGAGAACGATGGTGAGGCGGCGGGAGGAGACGCGCTTGCAGTATTTGGCGCGCGCTTGGCCGACTTCGGGGATGTGGACGCCTTTGACGAGCTGAAGAAGGACTTTGGGCTCGTAGTTTTGGTCGACGGTGACTTGGTATTCCTTTTCCAGCTTTTTGGAAGGGTGAGTCAGCTTTTGGGCGAGGTCGCCATCGTTGGTAAGGATGAGAAGGCCTTCGGAGTCGAGGTCGAGACGGCCGACATGCTTGAGGTGGTGATATTTGTAGGGGAGCCGATGATAGATAGTCTCGCGATTGCGCTCGTCGCTTTTGGAGCAAACCACGCCGCGGGGTTTGTTGAAGGCGACGACGAGGATGCTGCGTCGGGTCAGGACTTTGCGCCCGAGTCGGACGGTGTCGTCGTCGGTGACGCGGATGGCGGGGGTCTCGCAGATGGAGCCGTTGACGCTGACTTCGCCTTCTTGAATCTTGCGATCAGCTTCCCGACGGGAAAGCTCGGTGCAAGAGGCAATGAATTTGTTGAGGCGAATTTCTTCCATCGGGGTGGCGCTAAGTGTGGCGACAAAAAAGCGGAACCTTTTCGGCGAAGCCAGAGGGCGACGCGTGGGGTTCCGCTCGAAATGTGATTAAATCAAGAAAGGGGAATTAAGCTTCGCCTTTGGTCTTGGGGAGGCCGATAGGGCTCTGGCCCTCTTTCCATTGGCCGCGCTCGCGCAAGACTTTGATGCGTTCGAAACGCTTCATTACGGAACGCTTTCCACCTGCGGTGCTGGCTGCTTTGAGACTGTTATGCTTAGACATGAGAATTTCGGGTCGTTCGGGGGCGGGAACCTAGGGGCTTTGCGGGGGGATGGCAAGAAGGAATCTTGGACTAATTTTGGTCGTTTCTGGGGTGATTTGGGCAGGGTGGTCGAAAATTGGAGTTGAGCGATGAAGAAGCCAAAGGCTTCCGCGGTATTGAATGCCGCTGAGATAGTTCAGTTTTCGGGTCGGTGGGTATTTGAACTCGAATATAAGGATCCGAAGGCTGGTAGGCCTACCCTGAACAGCCAACATCTCAAGGTGGCGGCTTGGAAAGACCGCGCTCCTGTTCGGTCCTTGGTGGGGACGGCTGAAGCCGAATCTCCTTGAGATTATTGGGCGGTGGGGGCTTTGGTTTTTCGGAGGTCGAGGTAGCGGGTGAGCATGGTTTGGACGCGGGATTGGTACTCGGGGGATTGGATGAGATTGTCTTTTTCGAGCTCTTTAACGTTGTCAGAGAGGTTGAAGAGGCCAGTGGGCTCGAATTTGGAGAGCTTGTGATTACTTTGGATGATGAGTTTCCACTGGCCTTGGCGGAAGATGAGCTCGTTTTTGCTGCCCCCTTGGAGGAGGACTTCCTTGCGGCCGGTGTTCTTGCTTTTGCCTTTTAAGATGTGGAGAAAGTTGAGGGAGTCGGGAGCTTGCTCGTTGGTGACGGGTTTTCCGGCCGCTGCGGCAATGGTGGCGAGAACGTCGTGGGTGGTGACAACGGCGTCGCTGGTGCCGGGCTGGATGATACCGGGCCAGGTTGCGAAAAAGGGGACGCGGTGGCCGCCTTCGTGGGGAGCGTTTTTGGTTCCGCGAAAGCCACCGTTCGATGCGTGGCCAGCTTTTTGCGCGGGGCCGTCGTTGAGGCCGCCGTTGTCGGAAGTGAAGATGAGGAGGGTGTTCTCGAAGGCTCCCGATTTTTTGAGGGCGTCGGTGATGGTTTTGACCTGTTGGTCGAGGTCGAGGATGGTGTCGAGGTGAGCGGTGGGAGTTTGGCCGGCAATTTTGACGCCGTTGATTTCTTCGGGTGGACAGTGTGGGAGATGCACGTTGGGGCTCCAGTAGCAGAGGAAGAAGGGTTGTTCGCGGGATTGCTTTTTGATGAAGGCGGCGGCTTTGTTGGCGAGGAGAGGGCCGACCTCTTTGGTGTTCCAATGGGAGTCTCCGGGACCGGGGCCTTTGTCGGAGATGAAGCGAGGGTCGAGGGCGTTGTCTTTGTTGAGGAAGACGATGGTGGAGTCTGAGGAGAAGGGGGCCCAAGTGCCGTTCTCGTAGGCGGTGTAGACGGGGCCTTGAATGCCGCAAGGAAGAGTGAAGTCGTAGTCGAAACCGAAGGATTTGGGATTGCCGCCTATCCATTGGCTGACATCGACTTTGAAATCGGGGTTGCCGCGTTCGGTGCTGCGGTAGATTTCTTGAGTGCCTTGGGTGTAAAAGTCGCCTCCGAGGTGCCACTTGCCGATGAAGGCGGTGGTGTAGCCGGCATCGCGGGTAACGGTGCCGAGGGTGGCATCGTCTTTCTTAATGGGAGATTCACGGAAGGCTCCCCAGACGCCCCAGGGGGCATAGCTGCGGTAGTTGTGATTGCCGGTCATAGCGCAATAGCGCGTGGGAGAACATAAGGCGGTGGAGGAGTGGCCATCGGTGAACCAAAGCGCCTGCTCGGCGAGGGCGTCGATATTGGGGGTGGGGACGATGATGTCCTTCTGCTGGAAATTTTTGCGATGGAAGGCGACGTCTCCCAGGCCCAAGTCATCGGCCATGATGAAAACGATGTTGGGTCGCTCATTGGCAGATAACAAAAGTGATGTAGTTAATAGTGTGGCGGTGAAAAGGGTTGTTTTCATGGGAAGTTAGTTGCGAGTGATAAGGACGACCCAGTCTTTTTCTGGGTCGGCGGGAGGGGCGCCGAGGTCTTGTTTGTTGTGGCCGGAAATGGTGGCTTTGGAGCCTGTTTGAAGAGGGCCACCGTTGCGAGGGTTGAACCAACGAACGGTGTATTCGGCTTCATGTTTGGCGAGGTCGAGTTGGGTGGGTTGGGAGGCGTTTTTTAAGAGAAGTAGATAGGTGTTGCCGGGCTTGGTGAGGCAGAAGTCGCCTTTGTGAGAGAGCAGGCTGTTGTTGTTTTCCATTTCACCGAGGGGGAGGTTGTGAGCTTTGAAAAATTCGAGGGCGTGGCGGGATTGGTCCCACATGAGGTCGCGGCTGCGGTAGTCTTGGCAGGTGAGGTCAGAGTGGGGGTGAGCGTAGCCGAAATACCACTCGATGCCCCAGCCGCCGGCGAGGAAGTTTCCCCAGAGAGCGCCTGTGCGTGCGTTGTTGTGTTCGGGGTCGACGGAATCGGGAACGAGAGAGTGCTGGGCGTCGCCGGGTTCGTCACAGGCGACCATCCATTGTTTTCCCTTCTTGGCGCTGGCTTGCAAGATACCGTGGGTGGCGCGGTGAACGTTTTTGAATTCGGGGTTTGCGGTTTGAAGGGAGGCTCCGTTGTAGGGGGAGTCGGGTCCGTAGAGGTCGTCATACCATTGGCCATTGTGGATGACGATGGGGTGTTGGTAGGGGTCGTTCTTTTGCATAAAACGACCCATGGCGAGTCTTTGTTCGGTGGTTTGGAAGGGCTTTTCGGGCTTGTTTTTCCATCGGCCATTTTCTTCGCCCATGTTCCAGTTGAGTCCGGGATGGTGAGCGAAGCGGGCGATGAGTTCGCGGTAGTAAAGGCGGCGTTGAGGGCCGAGGTCGCCGTTGTCGAGAAGGAGCTCGTTCTCGGTTTCTTGGGTTTTGAAGTGAAGAAAGAGGCCTTTGCTGGTGGCGTGACTGAAGACGATTTCCCATTGGGCGAGACGTGAGACGTCGAGGCGGTCGAGTTGCTTGCTATCGAGGTAGGGGAAGACGTTGGCGTCGTCGCCGCCGATGTTCATGGTGAGGAAGGAGAAGGCGTTCATGCCTTTGGATGAAAGATAGTTGAGGGCTCCAATCATGCCTTTGCCTTTTTCTTTCTGCCACACGGGATCGCCTTCGTTCCAGTCGCGGAGGTGGGGTTGCCAGGTTTTGACGAGATGGTCCTTGATGCCGTCGCTGGCGAAGTCGCCATCGAAGTCGGCGTAGGAAAGAAAGTTTTCGGGGGCGTCGGACCCGGCTTTGAGGAAGGTTTTATTGGTCCCGAGGGTTTTGGGGTAGCGGGTGCCGTCGTAGACGAGATGGCCTAGGGCGCGGAAATCAGGGGCGACTTTGTTGCTGGGTGCGATGGTGAGGGTTCCGGTAGTGCCATCAAACGAGGTGGGTGAACCTGCAGAGGGAGCTTCGGTGACCGCAATTTGTTCACCGGTTCGAAAGGAGGATCGCCAGGTCCATTCACCGGTGGTGGGTGGGGAGAAGTGGACGCGCCATTTGTTGCCCTCGGTGGCAGAGGTGTTGGCGGCGTCTCCGTCGGCCGCAAAGTAGCCGGGGACGAGGAGGCTTCTTTTGCCCTGGGTGAAGGTGAGGTCGAGGCGGAAGTCGGTGAAGGGGTTGGGGGAGGCTGTTTCCGAAGTTTGGGGACCGTCGAAAGTGAGGGTGACTTTGTGCCATTGCTGGAGCTCGCCCGAGATTTTTGGCGCGGCAGCGAGTGGTAGGCAAAGGAAGAGTAGAAATGAGAAGCAGGCCTTCATCCCATGAGTATGTTGAGGGGAAGGTCTCTTGTGAAGAAGATGTCCGGTGAATGTCCGCTGAATTGAGGGAGGAACTTACGCTTACGCACTGTTTTTCCCCTTGGAGGGAAAGGGGGAGGTGTTAGCTTGAGAGCGATGAAGTTAACTTTTTGTGGAGCGGCGGGAACGACGACTGGTTCTCAGCACTTGTTGGAGGTGAATGGTCAGCGCATTTTGCTGGATTGTGGATTGTATCAGGGGCGGAGGAATGATGCTCATGAGATCAATTGCTGCTTTCCGCATTTTGACCCGGCGACGATTGATTCGGTGGTGCTTTCCCATGCGCACATTGACCATGCGGGGAACCTTCCCAATCTTTCGAAGAAGGGTTTTGCTGGAAATATCTTTGCGACCTTCGCAACGCGTGACTTGTGCGCGATCATGTTGCCGGATTCGGCACGGATTCAGACCAGTGATGCCAAGTGGATGAACAAGCGTCGTAAGAAAGAAGACTTGCCGCCGATTGAACCGCTCTACGATGAGATCGATGCCGAGAAGTGCCTCCGTCAGTTCGTAAACCTTGGCTACAATCGTCCGATGTTGATTGCGAACGGGGTGACGCTGACGTTCCTCGATGCGGGACATATTTTGGGAAGTGCTCAGGTGCTGTTAGAAGTGAAGGATGAAGAAGACGGGAAGACGAAGCGCTTCCTTTTCTCAGGAGATGTTGGTCGAGGTGATAACGATATTTTGCGCGATCCGGTTCCGGGTAAGGACATCGACTTCATGTTGATGGAGAGCACTTACGGGGGCCGCGAGCACGAGTTGGGAACGGGGGCCGATGATGAGGTGGCTGCGGTTCTCAAGCAGGCGTTGAAAAAAGGCGGGAAGGTGATTATCCCTTGCTTCGCGGTGGAGCGGACTCAGCAAATTCTCTTTGTGCTGCATCAACTTTTTGAAGATGGCCGGATTCCGAAAGTGCCCGTTTATGTGGATAGTCCTTTGGCGACGAATGCGACCGAGATTTTCCGGCTTCATCCGGAGTGCTTTAACGATGAGGTCTATGAGTTCTTGCACGAAAAGCGCGATCCCTTTGGATTCAATGGGCTGACGCTGATTCGTTCGGTGGACAAGTCGAAGGCTCTCAATGCGAGTGAGGAGCAGTGCATTATTATTTCTGCCTCAGGAATGTGCGAGGCTGGTCGGATTTTGCACCACCTTAAGAATGGGGTGGGCAATCCGCGCAATACCGTTTTCTTTGTGGGTTATTGTGCGGAGCAGACCCTCGGTTGGAAGCTGCGAGAGGGCTGGGACAAGGTGAAGATTTTTGGCGATGAATATGCGGTGAAGGCGCGCATCGATATGGTGGATTCCTTCTCGGGTCACGCCGACCACTCGGAGTTGTTAGATTACTTTCAAGCGACGACGGGGCCGAAGAGTAAGGTCTGGCTGATTCACGGGGAGCAGTCTCGCTCGGAGGCCTTGTGCGATGCGCTGCGTGAGATTCATGACGGCGATGTCGAGGTCGGTGAGCTTGGGAAGACGGTGGAGTTCTAGTACATCCGTTTGCGGAGGTTGTCTCGGCTGCCTGAAGGGTCGACTTGAGTCGAATGGCATGTGTTAAGAGAAAAGCCGGGAGACAAAAAGACGGTGGCCGTAGGCTCGGGAGAGTGGCTTTTTAAGCTGCTGGGGTTGATATCGATCGCAGGAGGCCGGTTCAGTCATCATCGGAGCAATCGATTCGGGAACCTACGGGCCTACCTTCAACTCTGTAGGTTTTTAGGTAGCGGCTTGGAAAGACCGCGCTCCCAATTCTCTGAGCCCGATACGACAATATGGCTTAACGCAGTGCCATTCGACTGAAGTCGACGCGCCTTTTACTTCTTCAGCTTGAGCTTTTCGAGCTTGGGCTTGATGACGTATTGGCAGTAGCCCGCGTTCTTATTCTGGAAGTAGTAATCTTGGTGGTCGGCAGGAGCCTCGTAGAATTTTTCAGCCTTGCGTACGACGGTGACGATAGGTTTGTCGAATTCCTTCTGAGCGTTCTCGATGGAAGCGTCGATGACGGCTTTGTCCTCTTCGTTGTGATAGAAGATAGCAGAAGCGTATTGTGGGCCGACGTCGTTGCCTTGACGGTCTTTTGTGGTGGGGTCATGGGATGACCAGAACCAAGCGAGAGCATCGCCGAGTGGGAGCTTTTTGGGGTCGTAGACGACCTTGATGACTTCGATGTGGCCTGACTGCTTGCTGCAGACTTCTTCGTAAGTTGGGGAGGCGATGTGCCCACCTGTGAAGCCGGAGACAACAGAGTGGACGCCTTCGAGTTGTTGGAAGACGGCTTCGACGCACCAGTAGCAGCCTCCACCGAGAGTGATGATTTGATAGCCTTCTGGGACTCCTTCTTTGTCGTCGATGTTTTCTTTCAATTTGACGTTTTTGGGTGGGGTTGCGGTTTGGGTGTTCGGTTCGCAGGACGCTGCGGTGAGCAATCCAAAGCAAACCAAAAGTTGGGTGAGAAGAGTTTTCATACAGAGATAAGAGTTGAAAGTTACGCCGTAAATTCCC
The DNA here is from genome assembly GCA_051251855.1 of Roseibacillus sp. Taxonomy (GTDB): domain Bacteria; phylum Verrucomicrobiota; class Verrucomicrobiia; order Verrucomicrobiales; family Akkermansiaceae; genus Roseibacillus. The sequence goes on along the minus strand of JBPOGI010000001.1, from coordinate 1,613,710 downwards.
GAGAGAAAGTGATTTTTCGAAATCTTCTTGCGGCTGCAATCTCTTTAGCCAAGGAACGGGGGATGGAAACACGTGTTATGGTACGCGAGGGAGAGCCTCCAGCTTCGATTAAGGAGGTGGTGCTGGCTTTGGAGGGTCAGAAGATTCCGGCGAAGCACGATAAGCAAAGCTGGGGAGACTGGATTGTTTTTGAAGGCAAGGAGACGGTGGTTTCTATCGAATCTCAGCGAGGATTGGCTCGTTCGGCGGTGATTGAGGCGGCGGAGGGTGAGGATGATTTGGAGGTCGGAATTATCCGAGCGTTTCGAGGGCTCGGCTGGGAGGGGGAAGACGAGGACGGTCGCTATCCTTTGTAGAGGACGATTGGTCGAGATCGGGGAATGTGGTTTGCAGTCGCAGAAGGTTAGGAGCGTGATTGACTAAAGGCCAATTGGCGCATACGCCTTGGCGGTTCCAAGCAAGGTCAATCCTAGCAGGGAGCGAAGACTACTTTCACCCACTCATGAGTTCCTCCGTTTCGGCACGCTTAAATGCGAATTTGCTAGATGAAAACTACGAGCGCTGGCTCGCTGACCCTCGGTCTGTCGATGGCACTTGGGCCGCTTTTTTCGAAGGTTTTGAGCTGGGGGTGGTGCAGGCTAAGCCGAAGAGTGAGGCTGCGTCTGGCCAAGCACAAAGTAAGTCGAGTCCCTCCTCGGGTGCGGCGACTTTGGGTGCGGACCTTGATAGCGACCACAACCTGAACTTCTTAGGACGGGTGGTGAGCCTCGTTTATAACTATCGGACGCTGGGTCATACTCAGGCCCATATCAATCCGCTGGAGGATGAGGCCCCCGTGAATCCTCGTTTGGAGTTGAGCCGCTTTGGAATCACGGAGGAAGACCTTGATAGGCCTGCTGCGACTCAGTTTTTCCGCAAAGGCGAGGGGATGACTCTTCGCGACATGGTGGAAGCTCTGAAGGAGACCTACTCGGGATCGATTGGTTTTGAGTTCATGCATATTCACAATACCGAGGTCCGGAACTGGATTCGGGAGAGGGTGGAGCATCGCGGTGAGCGAAAAGTCATGAACGAGGAGCAGCAATCTCAGGCTTTGCGCTGGTTGTTTGAGGCCGAGATTTTCGAGCAGTTTGTCGGGAAGCGATTTTTGGGGGAAAAGCGATTTTCTCTGGAGGGTGGCGAAGGGGTGATGGTGCTTTTGAACCGGATTTTGCAGCTTTGTCCGTCAAGCGACGTCAAGGAGATCGAGATGGGAATGGCTCACCGAGGGCGTCTTAACATTCTGGCCAACTTTTTACGGAAGAAGATTCGCACTCTGCTCTATGAGTTTACTCCTAACTATGTGCCTGACTTGGTCGCTGGTGACGGAGATGTGAAGTATCACTTGGGCTACGAAAGTGTTCGTGAGGTCAAGGATGGTAAGATTCGCGTGAATTTGGCGGCAAATCCTAGTCACTTGGAGGCCGTTAATGCCGTTGTTGAAGGAAAAGCACGCGCACGTCAGCGGGTGATTGGCGATGATGGTGTGAAGACGGACCGCAAGCAGGTCTTGCCACTCCTTCTTCATGGAGATGCTGCCTTTGCGGGACAGGGTTCGGTGGCGGAGGTTTTGAACCTTTCGCAGCTTCCCGGCTATCGCACGGGAGGAACGATTCACCTTATTATTAACAATCAAATTGGCTTCACTACCATGCCGGCGGACGCGCGTTCATCGAGTTATGCGACGGATGTGGCCAAGATGATTGAAGCTCCCATTTTGCACGTGAATGGTGAGAAGCCGGAGGAGCTTTGGTGGGCGGCTGAGTTTGCCTTGGAGTTCCGCCAGAAGTGGGGGCGCGATATCGTGATCGACATGTATTGCTATCGTCGCCAAGGCCACAACGAGACGGATCAGGCCGCTTTCACACAGCCACATATTTATCGCAAGTTGGATGAGCGCAAAACCGCGGGTCAGCTCTACCGTGATGAGTTGGCGGGGGTTGGGTCCGTGACTTTGGAGCGTGCCGACGAACTGCATAAGAAGATTTGGGCTCGCTTAGAGGCGGGTTACGAGGAGATGCGTCGCTTGGAGGAAGAGGGGGAGCGCACGGTGTTCAGTGGTTCGACTGCGATTGAGCAGGAGGCTTACAAGCACGACACCGTGACTTCGGGGGTCTCGGAAGAGGTTCTGAAGAAGGTGGGAAGCGTGCTGACGGATATTCCCGCTGATTTCAATCTTCACCCGACTCTCAAAAAGCGCTTTGTCCCGCGGCGTGCGCAAGCGATGGCCGAAGGGGAGGGCATTGATTGGGCGCTTGCGGAATCGCTGGCATGGGGAAGTCTACTGTTAGAAGGTTATCCGGTGAGGCTGTCGGGCCAAGATTGTCGTCGTGGCACCTTTAGTCAAAGGCACGCATTTTTCTACGATCACAATACTCGAGAGCGCTACACGCCGCTCAAGAATCTTGGGGAGGATCAGGCGAAATTCTGTGTCTATAACAGTCTTTTATCGGAAGCGGCCGTGCTTGGTTTCGATTATGGTTACTCGCTGGGCTGTGACAACATGCTCATCATGTGGGAGGCGCAATTCGGTGACTTTGGCAATGGAGCTCAGGTGATTATTGACCAGTTTATTGCTTCGGCAGAGTCGAAGTGGCAGACGCCGACGGACCTCGTGATGTTGCTTCCTCACGGCTATGAGGGGATGGGGCCTGAGCACTCGAGTGCTCGTATGGAACGCTTTCTGCAGTTGTGTGCGGAGAAGAATATGATTGTTGGTAACTTCACGACTCCAGCACAGTATTTCCATGCTCTTCGACGTCAGAAGCTTCGTAATTTCCGCAAACCGCTGATCTTGATGACTCCTAAGAGTCTTTTGACCAAGCCGGAAGCAGTCTCGACTCTGGCTGATTTAAGCGGGGAGACTTCTTTCCAAGAAGTGATTGGTGATGCCGAAATGGAGCAAAAGCCAGAGGAGGTGGAGCGGGTGATCTTCTGCTCTGGAAAGGTTTACTACGACCTCATCGAGTATCGCAAAGCGAACAGTATCGATAACGCTGCTATTGTGCGGGTGGAGCAGGTTTATCCTTACGACGAAGAGTCTGTTTTAGCAGCAACGAAGCCTTACACGAACAATACCAAGTGGATTTGGTGTCAGGAGGAGCCGCTCAATATGGGGGCTTGGACCTTCGTGGGACCGCGACTAGAAGACACATTTGATAGTCGGATCCGTTATTCGGGCCGCGACCGAGCATCAAGTCCTGCAGCAGGATCAAAGGCGATGCATAAACGGGAGCAAGCAATGCTCGTGGAAGGTGCATTCGAAGTTTAAAGAATTAAAGAGATGGCAGAGGAAGTGAAAATACCGCCTTTTGGCGAGTCGATTACCACCGCGAATGTTTCGCGTTGGCAAAAAGCGGATGGTGACTTTGTGAAGAAGGGGGAAACCTTGGTTTCTTTGGAGACCGACAAGGTTTCGCAGGACCTTGAAGCTGAGTTCGATGGGGTCTTGAAGATTCTTGTGGGCGAGGATGAAGAGGTTGAGGTCGGAGCCGTGATTGCGGAAATCGACACCTCTGCGGCAGGTTCCAGCGGTACGTTGGAGAGTGCTCCGAGTTCTGCTGGTGAGGTGGCTGAAAGTTCGGCTTCTGATGGTGAAGTCCATGATATTAAGATTCCTCCTTTTGGAGATTCCATCAACACCGCCAGCTTGGCGGAATGGAAGGTGAAAAGTGGTGAAGCCGTCTCTAAGGGGCAGACGCTGATCACGTTGGAGAGCGACAAGGTTTCTCAGGAGCTCGATGCTGATTACTCCGGGACGATTGAGATTTTGGTGGAAGAAGGGGAAGAGATGGAGATCGGAACTGTGATCGCTAAATTGACGGAAGGAGCTGGTGCTCCAGCGGCGTCTCCTGCGACACCTCAGCCATCCAAGAAGGCCGAGGCTGCACCCGAAAAAGTGAAGTCGGCACTTGCCGCCGCAGCTGCGGAATCGGCCCGTATTAAGCCGAGCCTTGGTGCTACCGCGCCACCTTCGTCTTCCACTCCTGCAGCCTCCCCGGCGGAGGATGGGCGTTCGACCCGTAAGAAGATGAGCATGCTGCGACGTAAGATTGCTCAACATTTGGTCAACGCACAGCAGACCGCCGCGATTCTGTCGACCTTCAACGAGGTCGATATGAGTGCGATTATGAAGCTTCGGAAAGAGGTTCAGGAAGAATTTGTCGGCAAACACGGTGTGAAACTGGGTTTCATGTCTCTCTTCACGAAGGCGGTCGTCCATGCTCTGAAGGAGACTCCGGGTATTCGTTCTTTCATTGATGGTAATGAGGTGATTGAGAATGATTTTTACGATATTGGCGTAGCGGTGGGAACGGAGAAGGGGCTCGTCGTTCCGGTCATTCGGGACTGCGATCAGAAGAACTTTGCCGAGATCGAGAAAGCCATTGCAGAGGCGGCTGGAAAAGCAAAGGACGGCACCATGCAGATCGAAGATTTGCAGGGTGGGGTCTTCACGATTTCAAATGGAGGAGTCTACGGCTCCTTGCTGAGCACGCCGATTCTGAATCCGCCCCAGAGTGGAATTTTGGGCATGCACACCATTCAGCAGCGTCCCGTGGCGGTTGATGGCAAGGTCGAGATTCGTCCCATGATGTATCTCGCGCTAAGTTACGACCATCGCATCGTCGACGGTAAAGAGGCGGTAACCTTCTTGATCAGCATCAAAGATAGTCTCGAGAATCCGGCAAGGCTTTTGCTGGAGTGCTAGGGCGAGAATAGGCGGATTTTGGAAGGCTATCCACGTTCCCGTGGACTTCTATCGAAGCTACGGATAGTTCGTTTTCTCTGAGAAGCCGAATGCATGGCGGGTTCTATGTGTTCCGACTTGTTTGGTCTTGGTGAGCGTCTCGAAGACGGAGAGGGCTGCGTAGCCGATATCTCAGTGCATGGAGTGGCTGTGATTGGGCGCTTCCTAGAGTCTGGTGGAGAGTTTGAGGCTGAGGCTTACTAGAACTAGTTAGGTGGGTGGAGCTGGTGACTGAATAAGTAGGCAGCCCTCGAGAATGGGTTGTAGGACGTGAAGAAAGGCGTCTGTTTCGTCTTCGAGTCGTTCGCCGAACCGGTCTTCCGCTTGGCGAAGAACGTAATCGAGGTCGGCGCGAACCAAAGCGTTTGAGCGTCCTCTCACCAAGGCGACAAGTAGAGTATGTTTGCCCTGTCGAATGATGGCCATTTGGTCCTCGCTGTAATCGAAGGTCTTCCGGAGTCTCCCCTCGTCGTCGGCCAGGCGACGAATGAGTTTTTTGATGGTGTTGGCGACACGCTTCTCAGAAGCATGGCGAGCAGGATCATGGGAAGCGAAAGAGACTAAAGAGTAGTCCTCGCGGCGCAGAAGAAATGCTTCTTCAACTTGATAGCGCCGTGTGGAGCGGAAGACGACCTCGTCGTAGCTTCGGCTCGTTATTAAGGCTTTGAGACGCCAACCCAAGCGATCGACAGTGCCTGTCGAGCGGAACTGAACAGCGGCGTCAATTTGTTCTGCAATGGCCCTGCGAACTGTGCTACGCAGCATTGGTTCGAGGTAGGTGTGTAATCCCTTGTCGGGAGCATAAAGGACTCGCTCAAGAGATTTTTCAACAATCGGCTCAAAAGCTCTGCGGAGGTCGTCATCGGTAGCCGGCGGGGTTTCCTCATCCTCCATGGCTCGGGAGACTGTTGAGGCCATTGAAGTTGGCATCGGTGCGGTCGGGACGGTGGAGGGTGGCTTGCCTGTAGATTGAGACTCGGAGGGGGGAGGGAGGGGGTCGTTGAGAGTCTTGGTTGGAGTATGCTTGGGCAAAGTTGCGTTCTCCATCGGGAAGGAGGGAAAATGTTGAGGTTGCCTTGCAGAAGCTTCTTTGCCCGCTTCGGATTGACCACTTGGGAGCGCCGCTAACAGGCTTTGAAGAGATGGCAACCGAGGAGGGGTCTCAAAAGGCTTGAGTTCAGGGAACGGAGATTGAATCGTCATGTCGATAAGCTGCGTCTAATTTGGTTAGGTTAGAGAAGGTATCCTTCTGGGGTCTCAAGGTTACTGTCTTCCTCCATAGCTGCGGAAGCCAAGCGGGCAAAACGGCTCGTTATCTCTTTTTTATCGGCTTTTACATCACGAATGCTTTGAAGATCCCGATCCATCTGGTTCTTCCACTGGAGAATTTCGTTTTGCAAATGATGAAGGATTTCGCGAGTGCGTGCATCGATAAGAGAGGTCATCTCGGCAGCTACGCGTTCCATCCGTTCGCTGACGTGGCGCTCGATTGAGCCCTGCTCAGCCAAGCTCATAGGAGTTCCTGTGCCGCTGCGGACAAGCTTTTGCGATAGTTGGGCAAACTGTTGTTGGCGAGCGGCAGATTCCTTTTGAACGCGGATTTTGAGTTCCTGGGTCTCACGCAGCAGTGTTTGCTGGGTGGAGGCCATCCGGTTTTCCACTTCGGGTTCGCGCCGGAATGGGGTGGTTTCGGTCGTCGAAGTCTCGAGTTCGACGAGGCGGCGCTCAATGCGGCCCATTTCTCGTCCCACGAGGATTTCGCGAATACGTTCGACTTGTTGAGAGGGGTTGAACTTGGTTTCGGGCATGGAAGTAGTCTTGCAGTCTTCAATTTCTCCGCGCCTAAGATTTGAACGAGCGTTGTTGAGGTGAAATTGAGGGGCAAACTAGATTGGCATTGTGTCATGAATCCACGAAAAAAGGACTCCTTCGCACATACAAATCATCAGCAGTTATCGATTTTACAGCTGATTTGCATTGTGGTTACTTGCCCCGAGTGAGCGAGAGTTGAAGAACAGGCTGTGGAACAAGCCTCAAGGAGTTTTTTACTAATTGTTTAGTTTGATTTTGACAGCTTGCGAGTCACTGCTAACTTCCCGCCCGCTTTTCGCGGGGCGGCCTTCGTTTAAACTGTTGCAAGTTTCTATTGCTTTTCAGTTCAAACTGAGTCACTGCCACTCGTCAGGCGACCGGACAAATCGCTTATGTAGCTCAGGGGTAGAGCACATCCTTGGTAAGGATGAGGTCGTGGGTTCAATTCCCACCATAAGCTCCAGGTCCCGGGAGAAAAATCCGCAAAAAATTAAAGGAAATGGCGAAAGAACAATTCGAAAGAAACAAGCCCCACGTTAACATTGGAACGATTGGGCACGTTGATCATGGTAAAACTACTTTGACTGCAGCTATCACGACTGTGTTGGCTGAAGCAGGTGGCGGTGAGGCTAAGGCATACGACCAGATCGATGCGGCTCCCGAGGAAAAAGCACGCGGTATTACTATCTCTACCGCACACGTTGAGTATGAGACTGAAAATCGTCACTACGCTCACGTTGATTGTCCCGGTCACGCTGACTACGTTAAGAACATGATTACAGGTGCCGCACAAATGGACGGTGGTATCCTCGTTGTTTCTGCAGCAGACGGCCCGATGCCACAGACCCGTGAGCACATCCTTCTTGCTCGTCAGGTTGGTGTTCCCGCATTGGTCGTGTTTTTGAACAAGACTGACCAAGTTGACGACGAGGAACTCCTCGAACTCGTTGAGATGGAAGTCCGTGAGCTTCTCAGCATGTATGAATTCCCTGGTGACGATATCCCAATCGTTAAGGGTTCTGCATTGAAGGCTCTTGAAGGCGATCCTGCCCATAAGGAAGCGATTCTCAAGCTCATGGAGGCTGTCGATTCTTATGTGCCCGAGCCAGAGCGCCCCATTGACCAAGACTTCCTCATGCCTATTGAGGACGTGTTCTCTATCGAAGGTCGTGGAACTGTTGCTACTGGTCGTGTTGAGCGTGGTATCATCAAAAAGATGGGTGAAGTTGAGATCGTGGGAATCCGCGACACTCAGACCACTACAATTACTGACATTGAGATGTTCCGTAAGCTTCTCGACGAAGGTCGTGCAGGTGACAACGTGGGTCTTCTCGTGCGTGGTCTTAAGAAAGACGACCTCGAGCGTGGCCAGGTTATTGTGAAGCCTGGTTCAGTCACTCCTCACAAGAAGTTTAAAGCTGAGATCTACGTCCTTTCTAAGGACGAGGGTGGACGTCACACTCCATTCTTCAGCAATTACCGTCCTCAGTTTTACTTCCGCACAACGGACGTTACTGGTAGCATCGCACTTCCTGATGGAGTTGAGATGGTTATGCCTGGTGACAATGTTGAGCTCGAAGTTGAGTTGATTCAGCCAATTGCAATGGAGAAGACCATGCGTTTCGCGATTCGCGAAGGTGGTCGCACCGTTGGAGCTGGTCGTGTCGGCGACATTCTTGACTAAATTTACAAATCCACTGAGTGCGCAAGTATTCGGTTGGCGATATTTTGCGGGGCATTCCGGGTAAAACCGGAATGCCCCAAGTCGCCTCAACAGGACAGTAGCTCAATTGGTAGAGCATCGGTTTCCAAAACCGAGGGTTGTAGGTTCGAGTCCTATCTGTCCTGCCACTCTTCTCAAATTTCAATTTCACTCGGTTCAAATCAACCAATTTCATGCGCAAAGCGTTTACATTTATCGGCGAGGTCAAAAGCGAACTCCGCAAGGCCGCGTGGCCCTGGGATCCCGATCCAAAGGTCAAGGGCTTTAAAAAGTTCAAGGAATTGATTGATTCTACTGTGGTAGTGATTATTGCAATGCTCCTCCTCGCGGGGTTTGTTGCCTTTTGGGACTTCATTCACCGCAATGTGGTTGATTTCCTCACCGGACTCGGTGTGGGATAGGGGATACAACTCCCTGAATTTTATAACTTTTTTACGATTTCGATACAACGATGCCGAATATTCCCAAGGCCAAAGACCAGTGGTATGTGGTTCACGTGCTTTCCGGACAGGAAAACAGTGTAGCCAAGCGAATCCGCCGTGGCGTGGAGCGCGAAGAGCTGGGCGACTACATCTTTGAGGTGTTGGTTCCTACCGAGATGGTCGAGGAAAACCGCAAGGGGAAGAAGGTCGAGTTAAAGAAGAAATTCTTCCCCGGCTACATCATCGTGAATATGTATCTCTTCGACGAAAACAAGGAGCTGATGGATCAGTCCTGGTATTTCGTGAAGGAAATGGACGGTGTCATCGGTTTCGCTGGCACCAAGGACAAGCCCATCCCCATGCGAGCGCGTGAGGTTGAGAGCATGTTGGCCCAGATCAAAGAGCGTGAGGATTCGGTTCGTCCGTCCATCGCTTTCGAAGTGGGCGACACCGTTTTGGTGGCCGATGGTCCTTTCGAATCTCAGAATGGCGTGGTTGAGGAAATCGATCACGAGCGCGGCAAACTTCGTGTTTCCGTTACAATTTTTGGTCGTTCAACTCCTGTTGAGTTGGAGACCTGGCAGGTGGAAAGCGCCTAATTTATAATATTTAAGCAACACTCAGATGGCTAAGGAAGTAAAAGCAATATTAAAGCTGCAGATTAACGCAGGACAGGCAAACCCCTCTCCTCCAGTTGGTCCAGCACTCGGTCAGGCAGGCGTGAACATCATGCAGTTCTGTAAGGATTTCAACGCCAAGACGCAGGCGCAGTCAGGCGATCTTTTGCCGACCGTGATTACGGTCTTCAAGGATAGTTCCTTCACTTTCATCACCAAGCAGCCACCTGCGGCTGTTTTGTTGAAGAAGGCAGCGAACATCGCTTCTGGTTCTGGCGAGCCGCACACCACTAAGGTAGGCAGCATCACCAAAGAGAAGTTGATGGAAGTCGTGAAGGCTAAGATCGCTGACCTTAACACCAACGACCCCGAGCAAGCTGCGAAGATTCTCGCAGGCACCGCTCGTCAAATGGGCCTCGAAATCGAGGGCATGTAATCAATCTTGGGTCGTTCTTCGGAAGGGCCCGCATAAAACGTAGGAGAGCCCGGCAATTTCGCTGGGCTTGCCCGCACTACAAACAAATAAAATGGCTAACAAACCAAGCAAACGTTACCTCCAAGCTGTCGAGAAAATCGAAGCTGGAAAAGGTTACCCCCTCGCTGAGGCGGTAACACTCCTCAAGGCTCTCCCTGCACCTAAGTTTGACGGAACCGTCACTCTTTCGTTCAAGTTGGGCATCGACCCTCGTAAAAGCGACCAGATGGTTCGCGGTTCTGTCTCTTTGCCACACGGCACGGGTAAGACGGTTCGCGTGATTGTCTTTGCCACCGGTGACGCCGCCAAGGCTGCCGAAGATGCAGGCGCAGACATCGTGGGCATGGACGACCTCATCAAGAAGGTTTCCGATGGTTTCCTCGACTTCGACGCTGCTATCGCTACTCCGGACGCGATGAAGGAGGTTCGTAAGATTGCTCGGGTTCTTGGACCGCGTGGTCTGATGCCTAACCCCAAGACTGGCACTGTCACCGATGATACAGCTAAGGCGATCAACGCGGTGAAGGCTGGTAAGATCGACTACAAGGTCGACAAGAACGGCTGTGTCGCAGCAGCTGTTGGAAAAGTTTCTTTTGACGAGGCAAAATTGGTGGAGAACGCCGCTTCTCTCCTTGAGAGCCTTGTTAAATCTAAGCCTGCATCTGCAAAAGGGGACTTCATCCAGTCCGCGACCCTTGCTTCATCCATGTTGCCCGGCATCGCGCTTGAGCAATCACTTTACGTTATCAACCAGTAATCCCGAGAAACACCGATTATGAATCCAGATAAAAAAATCATCGTCGACGAGCTTCTCGAAAGAGTAAATGGCTCTCCTTTCCTCCTCGTCGTGGACTACAACGGCATGACCGTGCCTGAGTTCAGCGAACTTCGTAACCGTCTCTCTGAGGCTGGTTCTGAAGTCCACGTTGGAAAAAACCGCTACATGCGCATCGCTATCGAGGAAGCCGGTCTTCCGAGCCTCGGTGACGAGCTCAAAGGGCAGACCGCCTTCGTCACAGGTGCTGATGACGTTTGTGGTGCAGCGAAGGTTATCAAGAACTTCAATAAGGAGTTCAAGAAGCCTGAGATTAAGAGTGGTATCCTTGATGGAGCCCTTCTTGAGCCCTCACAGGTGCAAGCTCTCGCAGACCTTCCGTCTCGCGATCAGCTTCTCGCACAGCTTTTGGCGGTCATCAACGCTCCTGCTTCCCAGCTGGTGCGCACCATCAACGAGCCAGGGTCGGCGCTTGCACGCGTCATCAAAGCAAAATATCCAGACGGAGAATAAACGAATTTAGAACAGATGCTGCGGGTTTTCGCATTCCGCAGCTGCAAAGGGAATGGTCCCTAGTCGGGACTCACGGCTGTGAGAACTGAAATGGACTGGAGGCTTCCGGTCCGCGACGACACCAACCAGAAAAACAAAAAAATGGCTGACATTAGCAACATTGCAGAAGAATTGGGCAAGCTCACCGTACTTGAAGCGGCAGAACTTGTGAAGAAATTGGAAGAAGAGTGGGGCGTTAGCGCTGCTGCTCCCGTAGCTGCTGCCGCAGCCCCCGCTGCTGGCGGAGGTGAAGCTGCAGAAGAAAAAACTGACTTTGACGTATTCCTCGCCGAAGCTGGAGGCAACAAGATCGCTGTCATTAAGGCAGTGCGTGGTGTTGTGTCTGGACTCGGACTTGCGGATGCTAAGAAGCTCGTCGAGAGTGCTCCTGTCGTCCTCGTTGAAGGCGCGGCTAAGGATGCTGCCGAAGAGGCCAAAAAGGCTCTTGAAGAGGCTGGCGCCAAAGTCGAGCTTAAGTAATTACCTTATTTCTTTTAAATCCGAGGGGGCCTTTGCGCCTCCTCGGACTTTTCGGCTTCTGGTATCAGGAAGGGTTTTTCCACGAAAATCGCCCTGATATTAGAAGCCGGACAGTCCAAAAACCGTCCGAAAATTTTCACATAGGGAAATCCTTTCCCGCCCTTATTCAACCGCCCGCGGTTCGCTCACGCCACCGCCAAACTAACTAATACTACCTAAGATGGAACGCCGTTACTTCGGAACAATCAAAGAGGTCATTGAACCACCAAACCTGATCGAGGTCCAAAGCAAGTCCTATGAGGACTTTTTGCAACAGGACATTCCTCCATCGCAGCGGGCCGACACCGGCCTGCAAGCGGTCTTTAAAGAGGTCTTCCCGATCAAGAGCTATGACGACACCGTCGAGCTCGATTTTGTCGCTTACGACATTGAAGCACCCAAAATGAGCTCTCTCGAGTCTTTGCGGTCCAGCGAGACCTTCAGCTCGGCTCTCTATGTGACGTTCAAGTTGAAAGACGAAAGCGCGACCAAGAAAGAGCGTGTTTATATGGGTGAGCTTCCGATGATGACTCGTCGTGGCACATTCGTGATCAACGGTGCTGAGCGCGTGATTGTCGCCCAGCTTCACCGCTCACCTGGTATCTGTTTCGAGACTTCCATTCACTTGAATGGTAAGATTCTTCACTCTTTCCGCATCATTCCGGACCGTGGTTCCTGGTTGGAGACCCAGTTCGACACCAACGACCTTCTTTACGTCTATCTTGACCGTCGTCGCCGGAGAAGAAAGTTCCTCGCCACGACCTTCTTGCGTGCCCTCGGATTCCCGACCGACCGGGACATCGTGGAGAACTTCTACACCGTCCAGAAGCTCAAGCTTTCAGCCAGCATGGACGAGGACCTCCTCGCTTCGAAGGTTCCTTTCGAGGACATTCACGATGGCGAAATCGTGGTCGCTCGTGCTTACGAGCCCATGACTATCGGAGTTGTGAACCAGCTTCTCGCTCTCGGCGTCAAGTCTCTTGAAGTCATCGACTCCACCGAAGACGAGATTCTTCTCAAGTCCCTTCGCAAAGACCCCGCGCACGACGAAGAGTCCGCGCTCAAGGATATCTACAAGAAGCTCCGCCCCGGCGACCCGCCAACTGCAGCCAATGCCCGTGCATTGCTCAAGCGTCTCTTCTTTGATCCTAAGAAGTATGACCTCACTCGCGTCGGTCGTTACAAGATCAACCAGAAGCTCCAAGTGGGAGTTGACCCCAATGAGCGCATCATGGTTTCCGAGGATTTCCTCGCGGCCGTGAAGTATCTTCTCAAGCTTAAAAAAGGGGAAGGTGTCCTCGACGATATCGATCACCTTGGTTCACGCCGCGTCCGTGCGGTCGGTGAATTGCTCGCCAACCAGTGCCGCGTGGGTCTTGCCCGCACCGAGCGTTTGGTGAAAGAGCGCATGACTTTGTTCGACGTGAACATCGAGGGCATGACGCCACAGAAACTCATCAACCCGAAAGCGCTCAGCGCCGTCGTTCGTGACTTCTTCGGTCGTTCCCAGTTGTCCCAGTTCATGGACCAAACCAACCCGCTCGCCGAGCTCACCCACAAGCGCCGTCTTTCGGCTCTTGGACCTGGTGGACTGAACCGTGATCGTGCTGGTTTCGAAGTTCGTGACGTTCACCCGTCTCACTACGGACGCATTTGCCCGATTGAGACTCCTGAGGGTCCCAATATTGGTCTCATTAACTCGATGTGCACCTACGCTCGTATCAACGAGTTCGGATTCATCGAGACTCCTTATCGCCAAGTTAAAAACGGCAAGGTGACCAAGAACATCGAGTATCTCACCGCCGACCAAGAAGAAGGTTATCTCATCGCCCAGGCGAGTAACCCCATCGACGACAAAGGCGGCTTCACCACCGAGCGCATCACCGCTCGTGAGCGTGGTGAGTTCCTAGAGGTTCTTCCTTCCGAGACTCATTACATGGACGTTTCTCCCAAGCAGCTCGTTTCAGTTGCGGCCGGAATGATTCCTTTCCTCGAGCACGATGATGCCAACCGCGCCCTCATGGGAGCGAACATGCAGCGTCAAGGGGTGCCACTTTTGGTTTCCGAGTCTCCCTTCGTGGGAACTGGTTTGGAAGGCAAAGCGGCCCGCGACTCACGCGCAGTCATCGTCTCCGAAGCGGACGGCGTTGTCGCTGCCGCGACTGCTGAATTCATCGTCACCACCAAGGACGGCGAGCTTCCTATCTCGGACGAAAAGTTCCTGAGCACCCCCGAGGTTCTCAAGACCGTCCCTGATAAAGGCATCTACGTTTATCCTCTCCGCAAGTTCATGCGTTCGAACTCCGGTTCTTGCATCAACCAGAAGCCCATCGTGGCGAAAGGGAAGAAGATCAAAGTCGGCGACGTTCTCGCGGACGGACCGAACACCGAGCAAGGCGAACTGGCCCTTGGACGTAACGTGCTCGTCGCGTTCATGCCTTGGAACGGATATAACTTTGAGGATGCCATCGTGATTTCCGAGCGCATCGTGAAAGATGACGTTTACACTTCCATCCACATCTCCGAGTTCGATGTCGCTGCCCGTGACACCAAGCTGGGACCAGAGGAAATTACACGCGATATTCCAAACGTAGGGGAAGAGGCTCTCAAGAACCTCGACCACGACGGAATCGTCCGCGTCGGTGCCGAAGTGCATCCCGGAGATATCCTTGTTGGTAAAATCACTCCCAAGAGCGAAACCGAACTTGCACCGGAAGAGCGCCTCTTGCGCGCCATTTTCGGTGAGAAAGCAGCGGACGTGAAGGACACTTCCTTGCGCGTTCCTTCTGGAACAATTGGTATCGTGCAAGAGATTCGGATGTCTTCCCATGGAGTTGCCCGCGTGCGCAACGAAGAGGTGAATACCGCCGAAGCCAAGAAGCAGCTCAAGAAGATCAACGACGACTACAAGAAGAAGAAAGACAAGCTCACTGACGACCTCACTGAGAAGCTTTCCGACATTCTTTTGGGAGAGAAAATTCCTCTCGATGTCGTCAACGCCCAAACCGGCGAAATCATCATCCCGGCCAACCGCAAGATTACGAAGACTCTTCTTCGCAAGCTCGCGAGTGCCCATGACCACATCGAAATCGACCCGAGCCCGATTCGGAACAAGATTCTCGAAATCATCCAGAGCTTCGAGTCCCGCTTCGGCGAGCTCGATACCGACCGCGAACGTCGCCTCGACCAAATCGAGAGCGGAGACGAAGTCGACCCCGGCGTGATTAAGGAAGTGAAGGTCTTTGTCGCCAAGAAGCGTAAGCTTTCTGTCGGTGACAAGATGGCGGGACGTCACGGAAACAAAGGTGTTGTCGCCATTATCGTTCCCGAGGCCGACATGCCGTTCCTCTCCGATGGAACTCCTATCGACATCTGCTTGAACCCACTCGGCGTTCCTTCTCGGATGAACGTGGGACAGGTTTTGGAAACACACCTCGGTGTCGCTGCCAAAGCCCTCGGATTCAAAGTGGCGACCCCGATTTTCGACGGTATCCACGAGGACAAGATTTGGGAATACATGTCAGAGGCCAAGGCCGTTCCTGGTTTTGACTGGATTGGTGATGGCAAAGACGGTTCCGTCGCCGGTAAGAGCATGCTCTATGATGGCCGGACTGGTGACCCGATTCACCAGCCTGTCGTTGTCGGTCAAATCTACATGCTCAAGCTCGGTCACCTCATTGCCGATAAGATCCACGCTCGTGCGGTGGGACCTTACTCGCTCGTTACGCAGCAACCCTTGGGTGGTAAAGCCCAATACGGTGGTCAGCGTTTCGGAGAGATGGAAGTCTGGGCCCTCGAAGCCTATGGCGCGGCCTACACCTTGCAGGAGCTTTTGACTGTGAAGTCGGATGACGTGCAAGGACGGACCCGAATCTATGAGTCCATCGTGAAAGGGGATAACACCCTCGAAGCGGGAACTCCCGAATCATTCAACGTATTGATCAAGGAAATGCAATCTCTCGGACTGGACGTCAAGCCAGGCCGCGGACTTGCAGCAAAAGAAGCTGGCGAAGGGGTGGGACTCTCCGACGACTTCTCCTTGGACGATCTCACTATCTAATTTCCCCGATAACCAACCTATTTACTAAATACGATTTATGAGCGTTGAAACCAATTTACGTGACCTTTACGGGGTAGACGAAAAGCCTGAAGCTTTTGACCACGTCGCCATCACTGTTGCCCATCCCGAAACCATTCGGAGCTGGAGTCACGGTGAGGTCAAGAATCCTGAAACCATCAACTACCGGACTTTCAAGCCCGAGAAGGGTGGTCTCTTTTGTGAGCGAATCTTTGGTCCTACTCGGGACTGGGAGTGTGCTTGCGGAAAATACAAGCGAATCAAGCACAAGGGCGTCATCTGCGACCGTTGTGGAGTAGAGGTCACCCTCTCCCGTGTCCGTCGCGAGCGTATGGGCCACATCGAGTTGGCAGTTCCTGTCAGCCACATCTGGTTCTACAAATGTATGCCCAGCCGCATCGGCTTGGTCCTTGATATGGCTGCTCGCCAACTCGAGCGCGTGATTTACTACGAGGACTACATGGTCATCGATCCCGGCAACACGCCTCTCGAACTCGGTCAGCTTTTGACGGAAGTCGAGCTCCGCGACGCCGAGGACGACTACGGCGAAGACGCCTTCCGCGCCGCAATGGGTGCTGAAGCCCTCCAAGAATCCCTCAAGCAAGTCGATCTACCCAAATTGATCGTCGAGCTCGAAGAGGCCATGGATGCCACTCGCTCCAAGCAGAACCGCAAGAAGCTCGCCAAGCGACTCAAGCTCGCTCAGGGCTTCCACGGTTCCAACACTCGCCCTGAGTGGATGGTGATGAATACCCTTCCGGTCATTCCTCCCGATCTTCGTCCTTTGGTTCCTTTGGAAGGGGGCCGCTTTGCGACTTCTGACCTCAACGACCTCTACCGTCGTGTCATCAACCGCAACAACCGTCTCCGCAACCTTCTCCAGTTGAAGACCCCCGAGGTCATCATTCGAAACGAGAAGCGCATGCTCCAGGAAGCGGTCGACGCCTTGTTCGACAACGGTCGTCACGGCCGTGCAGTCACCGGTGCGGGTAACCGTCCTCTCAAATCCCTCTCTGACATGCTCAAGGGTAAGGGTGGTCGCTTCCGTCAGAACCTTCTCGGTAAGCGTGTCGACTATTCCGGTCGTTCCGTGATCGTGATTGGTCCTGACCTCAAGCTTCACCAGTGCGGATTGCCGAAGAAGATGGCTCTCACTTTGTTTGAGCCCTTCATCATCCGTCGCCTTAAGGAGCTTGGCTATTGCCACACCGTCCGTTCCGCTAAGAAGATGATCGACCGCAAGACCACCGAGGTCTGGGACATCCTCGCAGAAGTGACCAAAGGTCACCCTGTGATGTTGAACCGCGCTCCTACTCTTCACCGTTTGTCCATTCAGGCTTTCGAGCCCGTCTTGATTGAGGGTTCTGCCATTCGTTTGCACGCATTGACTTGTTCGGCCTACAACGCCGACTTCGATGGTGACCAAATGGCGGTGCACGTTCCACTTTCCGTGGAAGCGCAGATGGAGTGTCGTCAGCTCATGTTGGCGCCTAACAACTTGTTCTCACCAGCAAGTGGTCAGCCCATCACGACTCCTTCTCAGGACATCATTCTTGGAATTTACTACCTCACCTACGTGCGTTCTGCGGTGAAGCCAGCCACTGACGTGAGCCTGCCTTCGTTCTCAGACACTAACGAGGTCGAGTATGCCATTTCCCAGCGTGGAGTGAACTATCACCAATGGATTCGCATCAAGAACCCTGACTTCGGTAAGGAAACCATTTTGGGTGACAAAGAGTCACGCCACATCATCACCACTCCGGGTCGTGTTCGTTTCAACGAGATTTGGCCGCAAGGTCTTGGTTTCGTCAACGAGACCGTCGGTAAGAAGCAGATCGGAAACATCATCTGGCGTTCCTATCAGGCCGCCGGACGAGGACCGACAGTTGAGTCTCTCGACTTGCTCAAAGAGCTCGGTTTCAAAGAAGCGTCTCGTTCTGGAATCTCCATCGGTATCGTCGACATGGTCGTCCCCGAGGAGAAGAAGGTCGAAGTGGCTAAGGCCTACGCCGAAATCGAAACCGTCACCAAGCACTACCGCAATGGTATTATCACCAACGGCGAGCGCTACCAGAAGGTGGTCGATATTTGGACCCGTGCCACCGATCACATCGCGAGTGCGCTCTATCGTAAGATTGAGCACAACGATGGCAAAGTCATCGCCAACCCACTCTTCATGATGGTCGACTCTGGTGCTCGTGGTAACAAGAACCAGATTAAGCAGCTCTCCGGTATGCGTGGTCTCATGGCCAAGCCATCTGGTGAGATTATCGAACGCCCCATTACTTCGAACTTCCGTGAAGGTCTTTCGGTGTTGGAGTTCTTCATCTCCACTCACGGTGCGCGTAAGGGTCTTGCCGATACCGCACTGAAGACCGCTGACTCCGGATACATGACCCGTAAGTTGGTCGATGTTTCTCAGGACGTCATCGTGACCATCCCTGACTGCGAAACTGTCAACGGACTCACCATGCACACCATTTATAGTGGTGACGAGGAGTCCACTTCCTTGGCATCCCGCATCTATGGCCGAACTTCTTTGGAGAAGGTGACTGACCCCGTAACCGGCAAAGTCATCCTCAAGCCAGGACAGCACATCGACGAGAAGACTTCTCTTGCCGTCGAGAATGTTGGCCTCGAACAACTCCGCGTCCGTTCTGCTCTCACTTGTGAGTCAGACCGTGGATGTTGTGTGAAGTGTTATGGCCTCAACCTTGCGACCAACGAGCTTGCTCAGATTGGTCAAGCAGTGGGTATCATCGCGGCACAGTCCATTGGTGAGCCTGGAACACAGTTGACCATGCGCACATTCCACTCCGGTGGTGTTGCCTTTGGTGCCACCAAACAGCCCTTCATTACTGCCAAGAACAAAGGTTTCATCACCTTTATTGACTTGCGTGCGGTAGAGGATGTCGATGGCAACTTCGTTGTTCTCAACAAGAACGGTAAGGTTTCCATTCGCGACAAAGATGGTCTCGAGCTTGAATCTCACAAGGTTGTGATTGGTTCCGTCATTAAGGCGGCCGATGGCGCCGAGGTGAAAAAAGGAGCTCAGATTCTCACTTGGGATCCTCACTCCGTGCCGATTATTTCCGAGAAGGCTGGTAAGGTTGAATTCCGCGATATGATTGTCGGAATTACCGTTCAAACCGAGACCGATAAGGAGACCGGTAAGAAGGGAATGACCGTCACCGAGCACAAGGAAGACCTTCACCCACAGGTGGTCGTCGTCGACCCCAAGTCCAAGGAAGTTCTCGCCAACTACTCCATTCCTGTCGGCGCTCACCTTTCTGTTAAAGAAGGTGCCAAAGTCGCCGGTGGAACGCAGGTTGCGCGGACGCCTCGTAAGGTTGCCAAGACGAAGGATATTACCGGTGGTCTACCACGGGTTGCGGAACTCTTCGAGTCCCGTCGTCCGAAAGACGCTTGTGTTATCGCCAAGATTGACGGTGACGTTTCCTTTGGCGGAACCGTTCGTGGTAAGAAGAAGGTCATCGTGACCGACGTGGAAAGCGGCGAGTCCGTTGACCACCTCGTCCCTATGGGCCGTCAGATTATCGTGACCGAGGGTGACCTTCTCAAGCGTGGTGACCAAATCACCGAGGGCCCTGTGGCTCCCGAAGATTTGCTCGAAGCGTGCGGAACTCAAGCTCTCCAAGAGCACCTCGTCTCCGAAGTTCAGTCCGTCTACCGCGCCCAGGGTGTGGAGATTAACGACAAGCACATCGAAGTCGTCATTCGCCAGATGCTGCGCAAAGTGCGTATCACTGAGCCTGGTGACTCTGATTTCCTTTGGGGTGACCAAGTGGAGCGGGTGACCTTCAAGAAGGTGAACGAGGAACTCGCTGAGCAGGGTGGTAAGCCCGCTGAAGCTGAGCCTGTTCTCTTGGGTATCACCAAGGCTTCTCTTGAGACTGAGTCCTTCATCTCTGCCGCGTCCTTCCAGGACACCACTCGTGTCCTCACCGAGGCCGCGACCATGGGCAAGATTGACCGTCTCACTGGATTCAAAGAGAACGTCATCATGGGTCATCTGATTCCTGCCGGAACCGGTTTCCATACTCACCGTTCAGTCGACATCGAGCTGACCGTTGAAGAGCCCGAGCCCATTGTGGAAGCTTCTGATTCAGAAGTCCCTGAAGGCGAAGAGTCCCTCGTGGAAGCACCTACTGCTGCCGAAGTTGAAGCTGACGAAGCAATCGAAGCCATTTCAGCAATTGCTGAAGGCGAAGTAGCTGAGGATACTGTCGCTGAAGTCTCTCCTGAGCCAGCAGCGGAACCCGAGATGGATTCCGACGAAGACATCAAGGAAAGCGCCTAACAGCAAGGCGACCTAAGAGTCGCTCAATTAGTTTTAAGTCCGGATATCTCGAAAGAGGTATCCGGATTTTTTGCGTTTCTAACCAGCTGCAAGGATGGGGAGGGTCCTGAAGTATTGCCGAAGATCTATTTTTAAAGAGCAAATTGAACTCAATTTCAACTATTCCTAAGTCGTTGGTTGTGGGTGCCTATTGCCTGGGTTTAAAAAAATTAGTCGCTACTTATAGGTGTATTTGTTAGGTGTCCTTAATCTCAACCGAGAAAATTGATCTTTGGCTGAGAATTAACCCTCAAAGGCAATGATTTTTCACAAGACCACAGCTTTGTTTTGGACGTTCCTGTTTTCCGGAGCTCTCTGCCAACTTCAGGCTCTCACATTTTTGAGTTTTGACTCATATTTCAATCAGCGGGATGGGGTGGTTAAAATAGAAGTCCGCTTAAGGGAGTCTGGAGTGATTGAATTCATTCCTGCTCCTCGAGATATAAATTTCAGCCTCTCACTAGATGACCCTGCGAGCTTGAGTTCCTTCGATTTTCCAAGGGAAGTGGACTACACCTTCTCTGAAGGGAGTCTTTCGTTTTGGATCGAGATTCCAATCAAGGAGAACCTTGTTAGCGGTTCTCACCGTTTTAATATCATTACCTCTGATGAGGATATTTATAACGAGTGGTCCTCTATTTCAATTCCGACCTCTTCTGAGGTGTTGCATATTCAGCACTATTCGTTCGAGCAGACGATAGACAGTAGAGAATCTTCGGGCAGGGTAAGCAACGGACCTCCTGGTGTTAGTGGAGGAAGCGGGCAGATCTTCACTGGTGACCTGACGGCTGGAAGGTTCACTCTAAATCGCTCCTTCTCTGATTCTCAGCCGTTGGATCCTTCGTTAGGCCAATTCGATGGTCTGAAAGATACTGGAGATGCTAGATATGGTATTTATTATCAGTCAGCAAAGCTTGGAAACCAGTCGACGTGGTTCAACAGTTCGAATTCCTTCGCAAGGCTAACTGCGACTGTGAAAAATGATTTCACGGAGTCAGATTTCGAAACACCAGCGGCTTCGGTTGAAGACAGCCTTTCGCTCTACTATCGTGCCTATCAGGTTGATTACCGATCAGGAACATCCAGTGGGACGACCTTTCAATTTCTCTTTGAAGATTCATCAGGAACCGTTTTTCAATCAGATCAGCTGCCAGAGATTCTTTCCCTGTCAGAATTTGATACCGCGACACTCAGCGCCACCTCTACTGACGCGAGTAGAAGCGGTTTAGCAACCGTTTACAGCACCGATACTGTGCGAGGGAGCCTGACGAACCTCGAATTGATAGCGGAAACGATCATTTATCCGGAACAAGCTGTCTTTAACGAGGAGCTTTCAATTCCGGGTTCGATTGAGGCGGAGGATTTCGATCAAGGGGGAAGAGAGGTCGCGTATTTCGACAGAGATGCGGAGAACTTAGGCGACGATTATCGCGATGAAGGGGTCGATTTATTGCCTTCTACTGAATCTGACGGTGGTTATGTCGTCACTCAAATTGAGGATGGGGAATGGCTGGAGTACACCGTTGATTTGAGCTCTGGAGATTACAATTTCTTAGCTCGTGTGGCGGGAGCGCCTTTCTTGGCCAGTTCTATCCGAGTTTTGATTGATGGCGAGGAAGTGGGGCGACGCGCGGTCTTTGCTGATGGCGGGGAATCAGGATGGAGGACTCTGGAGTTGAGTGATCTGAGCCTACAAACATCGGGAGAGGTCACTTTGAGATTGGAATTTGAGGGCGGTGGCTTTGCGCTCGATTGGGTTCGTTTTGAGACCGCACAAGACAATGAAGGCCAAGCTCCTTTCGACGGGAATCTCGCTAATATTCCAGATCGAGTTGAGGCGGAAAATTTCGATACCGGTGGGCAAGGAATTGGGTATCAAGATAACGAGGACTTTAACATCACAGGGAGCTATCGGGATGAGGGAGTCGATATTGAGCCTTCGGGCGACGTGGATGGGAGTTTCGGTCTTGGCTATTTTGACTCCAACGAGTGGGTGGAATACACGGTCAACGTCACTCCCGGAATATACAGGGTGATAGTAAGAACGGCGAGTGGCCTAGACAATCCCGCACCGCTGAGGTTGCTCATGAGTGGACAGGAATTAGGGCTATTCGTAGTCCCTGATACGGGGGCTTTCAATTCGTGGGAATCGTCTGAATTGGAGGGAATCGTGATTCCGTTTTCGGGAGAGCAAGTTCTGCGCATCGAAACGACTGGAGACGGAACGAATCTCAACTGGATTGAATTCGAGATAACCGCGGGAGCTGAGGCTTTGGCGCTTCAGCAGGCTGGGATCGATTATTTTGCGAATAGCTTTGAGTCTCAGTCTCTCAAGGAATTTGCCTTTGGCTTGAATCCGAATCTCTTCTCTGGTGCGTGTGGTCCTTTTCTATTCCAGAGTGAAGAAGACGACAATGGAATGAAGTTTTTCAGCGTCCCTGTCCTCGCTGGAGGCCAAGGTGAAGGGAGTTCCTATCAAGTTGGTGGAATGAACTATCAGATTCGTTCTTCTTTCGATTTACAAGAATGGGGAGAAGCGATTTCAGTGATTCCCAATCCTACGGGCTTGCCGGCACTCAACGAAAGTTACCGTTGGATGAGTTTTCGCACTCATGAAGGAAACGAAAAAGCCTTCTTCAAAGTGGAGCTCGATTTTGAAGAAAGCGACTGAAGGAAATCTTTAGAGAGACTCGAGCCTTACGGTAAGTCGGGACGCTTGGAGTTGAGTTCGCTTTGGAGGGTTTTGCGGAGGTCTTTGAGACGCTGGGGATGCTCTTTTGAGAGTTCGTGGCGCTCTTCATTGTCGGTGAGGATATTGTAGAGCTGATAGCGCTTCTCTTTCCGGTTTGCTTCCACCACTTTCATCCCGTCTTGCGCAATGAGGGCGCTGGATGCCATGCGTGCGAACTTATTGTTGATGATGAGATAGTCGTGTTTTTCCTCTTGTGGGAGGCCAAGAAGGGTAGGGAGATAGGAGATGCTGTCTTTGCCAGAGGGGGCCTTGTTTCCGCAAATTTCTGCTAGGGTAGCCATGAAGTCATAGTGCGCGGAGAGGAGGCTGCTCTCGGTATTGGGTGAAATTTTCCCGGGCCAGCGAGCGATGAGGGGGCATTGCATTCCTCCTTGATAGCCACTGCGCTTAAGTCCCGCGCGGCCACCTGCGCCATCAAAGACGTCGCCAGCCTCGGAGGTGCGCCATTTACGGTTAGTGAGGTTCGCTTTCTGGCCGTCGGGGAGGAGTTGTTGTTTGAATTCAGGTTTAGGTCCGTAATAAAGTTCGTGTCCATTGTCGGAGGTGAAGATGACAATGGTGTTATCGTCGATACCTTGTTCTTTTAATTCGGCCATGATGAGACCGACGTGGTCGTCGAGCATTTTGACCATGGAAGCATATTTTTTTTCTGCCAAGGAAAGAGTGGGGTGGTCGGCAAAGTCGGGATGAAGTTGGGGAATGGCAACAGGTCCATGGGGGAGTTGAGTGGGGTGGTAGAGGAAGAAAGGCCTGTCCTTGTTTTCGCGGATGAACTTGAGAATACCTCTGATGAAAACATTCTGGGAGTAGGTTTGGCCTCCAGATCCCACGGGCTCGTCTCCCTTTTCGCTTCTCACTCCGCAAGCGGGATCGTGGTTGCCTGGGAGTTCGAACTTTTCTCCATTGCGCCAAAGATAGGCGGGGTAGAAGCCATGGCAGCGCTGATGATCGTAATAGCCTTCGTAGAAGTCCCAGCCAAATCGCTTCACACGTTCATGCCATGTGAGAAAACCTCGGTCTAGCTTTCCAAATTGGGCGGTGCGGTAGCCGGCTTTTTGTGCAACTTGGGCGAGGAAGACTTCGTTTTCGGCAATGGGGTGGGCCTTTGCTTTTAGTTCGGCGAGGCGTTCCTGATAAACTTGTTCAGTGATTCTTTCAGCATCGCGCTGAATGGGGAGTCCAGCCCGAGTTTGGGACCAGCCTCCGATGCGGCCATCATGGAGACCGGTGAGGAGCGTCCAGCGAGAAGGAGCACAGTAGACTCCTCCGTAGTAGTTGGAGAACTTGATGCCCTCGTGAGCCAATTGGTCTATGTGAGGTGTTTTTACGAGTTTCTGCCCGTAGCAGCCCAGCATGCCCGGTCCGAGGTCGTCGGCAAAGATGAGGATAACGTTAGGCTTAGTCTCGGCTGAGTTCGATAGAATGGAGGTGAGAAAGAAGAGGGAGAGGAAGCGGCGAAGCATCATAATCTTACGGAGAGACAAAGGAGAGTTTTACGCTCAATTGGCAGAGGCGCAATCGTTGGAATATGATTTGGCCAAGAGAAAGACACAAAAAAGCCCTCGGTCTCGAGGGCTTCTTCAAAAAGTTAAGCGAATTGGCCTGCGGTCTAGCGACGACGGCGAAGAAGGGCGAGCATTCCAACTCCTCCCAGCAGGGAAACAGAAGGTTCAGGAATGACTGCGGTATCAAAGCTAATTGATTCAACTCCACCATTAGCACCGGCCCAAGTGATCTGTCCGATGACTGGCTCGCCTGGGTTGCTTGAGAAGATGCTGTAGGTTCCAGTGCCACCATCACCAATCGAGTTCAGGCTCACATTGGTAGGGGTGCCTGTAACTTCCGCATTCTGAACAAATTGCACGAGAATGGACTGGCCGTCGGTGAACTCAAGAGCGGCATCGCCATAGGTGTCAGAGAGAGGGACAATGCTTGGATTCTCAGAGGGGATAATGAAGGTCAAGAATCCATAGTCGTCGACCGCGATAGCACCGCTATCACCTTCACTGAAAGAATAGTCAGGTTCAGCACCGAGGCTTTCGTAAAAACCAGTGAAATCCAAGGAAAACGCGCTCAGAGATGAGAGGGAAGCGAACAAGGCAAGGGGACAGATGAGGAACTTCTTCATAAGTTATAGGGTGAACGAAGGGACATTAAGGCTCTGAGAGTCAAAGAACAAGGTTTTTCTAATGGTCTGATGATAGCCAGCTCTTGGTCTGCGGTAGTTTGGAGTGGCTGCATTGGTCTCCAAGCCTGAATAGAAAAACGATTCTTCTCACTTGGAATGGTGACGGTTACTGCAACACTGCGATGGAGCACGATGAAGGGGAAGAAAAGCGAGGAGGCAGTGGCGGTGATACGATGGTCTGTCTACCTGATTCGTTGTGGTGATGATTCTCTCTACACCGGAATAGCGACCGATGTAGCGAGAAGATTCGAGGAACACGGGTCTCAAGGTCCCAAGGGGGCGAAGTATACCCGTGGTAAGCAGCCCCTCACATTGGTTTATCAAAGGGAGATTGGAAATCGCTCAGAGGCCTGCAAAGAGGAACTTCGGATCAAATCTCTTACTAGGAAGCAGAAGTTAGCTCTTATTGCGGGTGTTTAGGGAGTTTATTTGGTGGCTAAGGAGTTGCGAACCACCGCTAGAATTTCGGATTTGCCGGTGCCCTTTTTGGAAGAGGTGAGAATCATCTCTGGCAATGGGTTGTAGTGTTCGCCAAGGGTTGCCCGAAACTTCTCGATGTTTTTAGCCAAGGCGGTTTTCTTGATTCGGTCCGTTTTGGTGAAAAGAATGGTGTGAGGGCGTCCGAGGTCTGCGAGCCAGAGAATGAAGTCGAGATCGATCTGTTGGGGTGGAATCATGGAATCGACAAGGACAAAGACGTGTTTGAGCTGTTCGCGATCTGAGATGTATTCGGTGATGAGGGAGGCGAACATGTCGCGGCGCTCCTTCGACTTTCGGGCATAGCCGTAGCCAGGAAGATCGACGAGATGTCCTGTTTTGGGAGGGATAAAAAAGTAGTTGATGAGCTCTGTTTTACCAGGGCGGGAGGAGGTCTTGGCGAGCTCCTTGCGGGTGGTCACCATGTTGAGGAGAGAGGATTTGCCGACATTAGAGCGACCGATGAAGGCGACTTCAGACAACGGGGTCTCGGGGCATCCCGCCAAATCGGGCGAGGATGTGAGGAAGGTTGTTTGGGTGACTTGCACAAGGGCGGTGTAACTGACCTGAGACGAAGTCGCAATGATTGGAGCGAAAAAGGAGTCTGTTAAGGAAGTTCCGCTATAGATCTTCTTGAGTCCGTTCGACGCTGAGGAAATCGGAGTTCCAAAAGAGATGCATTTCTTCGACGGAGGGGATGGTCTGCGGACGCACTACGCGGAAGCCGACGTGTTGGGCATTGGTGTGATACCAAATTGAGTTGGGGGTCTGAGGGTCTTGAATTTTGAGATTTTTGTCGGAGGCGAGCCGTGCATCGCTGCGGAGCATGTCGGGATCGTCGTCCCAAGAGCCTCCTCGGATGACGCGAGGGTAGCGCTTGGTGGGGAAAAACCAGGGGTTGGTGGTGCCGTCCTTGAGTTTGGAGAGATGATCGGGGTGGTGGGCGTCGATGGTCCACTCAGCAACATTGCCATGCATATCGAAGAGGCCCCAGGGGTTGGGCTTTTTGAGAGCTACTTTTTGATAGGTGAAATCGCCGTTGTCGACAAACCAGGCGTGTTCGGAGAGTTGCTCAGCATCGTCGCCAAAGGAGTAGGCAGTGGTGGTGCCGGCGCGGCAGGCGTATTCCCATTCGGCTTCGGTGGGCAGGCGGTAGAAGTATCCGGTTTGAGCGGAGAGCCATTGGCAGAATTTAGCTGCGGCGTGGTTGGTCATGTCCATGGCGGGATGCTCTGGGGTGTGAGCGAAGCTGCCGTTCATGAACATGTCGTGATACTGAATGGTCGGCTGGGAGACTGCGTCGACGAGGGTGGAGTTCTCGAGGTCGGGTTTTTCGACGGTGTAGCGATCGTTGTCACGGTCGCGGCTACCGTCTTTGTTGCGGGGGTTATTGAATTCTGGGTCGTTTTGCCAAAAGGGATCGTAGAGTGCCCAAGTGATTTCGGTAGCGGAAATCCAGAAAGGGGAGAGCTTGATTTGACGCTGTTCGGCTGTGGCATCGCCGAATTGAAAGTCGCCTCCGGATATGGCGATGAGCTGGAGTGGGAGGTTGTCCGCTTTGGGAACCTTTTGTTCGTAGTCTAGGTGTCCTTCCTGCTTGGCCTGTTCAGTGATGAAGGCGTGTAGTTTTTTTGTGAGTTCGAGCTGTTCTAGCGCTGGGAGTTTCTCTGGTATTTGGGGAAGGATGGTAGTTTCCTTCGCCTCAAAAGCGAGGGTCAGAACAAGACTGGGGAGCCAAAAATAAGAGAGTTTCACGCTGCGGGATTAGGCGAGCTTGAATTGGCCGGGAATCGGAAGGCTGGCGGGTTGGAAGTCGTCTTCGAAAGCGAGAGTCTCGGGGGCGAGATCGAGGTCGGATTTCCAGAGATCATCCCAAGTGACACGCTGACCCGTTTGCGCAGCATAGGCTCCTAAGAGGGCGTGAGCGGTGGAGTTGATCATGTGTTCGCCGCCGTTGACCTGTTGGCCTGCACGGAGAGCTGCAAAGAGCTGGTTGTGCTCGATCTGATACATGTCCTGTTCTTCACCGGGCTTGGCCTTGGAGCGCCAAATCATTTTGCCCTTGTGGTCCTTGGCAAAGCATCGCCCAGGTCCGACGACAGTGGCGTCGTCGCAGGTGACGCGGTCAATGACTTCGTTGTGCACGCCTTGAATTTGCCGTTGGCCAACGTGGCAGAAAACGTTGTCAGCGTATTCGTAGGTGACGTTGTGGTGATCGTATACGTTGCCGGGATCGGTGCGGGCCACTTTGCCTCCTGTTCCGACCGCAGCGAGTGGTTTGGCATCGTTCATGGCCCAAGCCACTTTGTCGGTGGTATGGATGGCTTGCTCTAGGAGGGGGCCACCGGAGAGCCAGTCAAAGTTGATCCAGTTGGCGACTTGCCACTCGACTGAGCCCATACCCTCGGGCTTCTTGGCGTTGTTGGCGAGAGGGCGGACAGGGCTGGCGAGGTAGGTGCCATAGACGGCGTTGACGCGTCCGTATTCGCCAGAGGTGATCTTGGTATAAGCTTCAATGACGGCGGGATGAAATCGCCAGCAGAATCCATTTTGAATTGAGAGCCCTTTGGCCTTGGCCTTCATGACAGAGGCGAGCACAGAGCGCAGGCCTGCTGGGTCTACAGCCATCGGCTTTTCGACAAACATGTGAATTCCAGCTTCAACCGCAGCCGCGATATGACGGGGGCGGAAGCCTGGGGCTGCGGTGAGAATGACAAGGTCGACGCCGGAGGCAATGACGTCTTGGTAGCAGTCGATGCCAGTGAACTGACGCTCTGCAGGAACTTTGGACCGTTCGCCAAAAGAGGAAATGTTCTGAAGGCAGCGGTCCATGGGGGCTTGGAAGGCGTCGCCGGCAGCCCAGAGTTTGACATTAGGATCTGCCTTGAGGGCTTGGCCAACGGCGCCTGTTCCACGTCCTCCGCATCCAATGATGCCCACTTTGATTGTTTCGTTGTTACCAGCCTGTGCTTTTGCGATGTGAGGCATTCCGATGGCTGCTAGGGTTCCAGCAGCAGTAGTAGTTTTGAGGACTTGGCGACGGGAGGTGAAGTTGTGCATGAGAAATTCTAAGTGTTCTTGCCTTATCTACTATCGGAAAAAGGGGATTCTGTCGCGAAGCAATCTCATGGTTGTCAGTTAAACTATTTCTGAAGTGTGGCAGGTGCCTTTGTCGCTCGAAGGCTGTGCCGGTCGTTTGGGCTGGTTCTTTTTCTATCCCGCCGAGATGACTGGTTTCTCACTCGCGGCGCAAAGGGCAAAACCACTGTTCACTCCAGAAGTTCGATTCGCAAATCGAAAGGGCTCTGCTATGTTTCGGAAGATGGAGCAGGCGCGTAAGATTGTGTTTTTTGACGGGGGGTGTTTGCTCTGTTCTGCGGCGGTTCAGTGGACACACAGGAGGGACCGGCGGGGGGAGATATGGTTCGCGGCCCTTGAGAGCGAGTTTGCGTCGCAGTATCGGGAGGAGTTAGGCTTGCCCGAGGCTGGGGAGGGGGCGGAGACTTTTGTCTATTGGGATCGAGAAAGGAAGGAGGTGACCTTTAAAAGCAGTGGGGCGCTGTCCCTGTTGAGGGAGTTGGGAGGGTTTTGGGCCTTCCTTTCAGTTGTGGGAGGTCTTTTTCCAAGGTCGATTCGCGACTGGTTCTACGACCTGATTGCACGCAATCGCCGACAGTGGTTCGGAGCGAGCGAAGAGTGCCAGCTTCCCCCAGCAAGTTTGCGAGGGAAGGTTTTGGCTTGATCCGAGGTTATTTAGCGGTGTTGGCAAGCTCGGTCATTTTTTCGAAAACTTGCTCTCCGGGAGCGACGAGAACAATTTTTCCAGCGGTATCAACGAGCATATACTCGGGGACGCCTTCTTCGGGGTAGTAGCTCATCACGCCTTCGGGCTTGGCCTCGGGGAGAATGGTGAGCCAAGGGAAAGACTCTTTGGCGGCCCACTGGGTGGCGGACTTGACGTCTTCGTCCATCGAGATGTGAACCATTTCGAAGAGTGGATTGGGACCAATGAGCTTGTTGTATTTCTCCACTAACTGTGGAGCGCTTTTGACACAGGGAGGTCACCAGGAGGCAGAGTAGTAGAGGAGGAAGTATTGGGGCGTCTTTTCGAGCTCGGTCTCCACGAACTTTTTCTCGCTCAGGCGGTGGAGTTTATCCGATTTGAGGAGCAGAGGAATGGTTTGGGCTACGTCGGTTTCGATCTTGGGCTTTGCTTCTTTAGTCCAAGTGGAAAGGTATTCGCGGTCTTCTTCGGAAAGCTTGTCGGTGGTGAAGCTGACCTCTTGGCCATCGACGGAGACTTTGACGGTGTTGGTCGCCTTTTCGTAGGCGGTGACTTCGCCACTGAAGGTGCGGGTGCCGTCTGCGCTGGTCCAGTCGCGCACTTCGGCAGAAAGGCTGCCGAGGCTGAGCAGAGTAAGAAGAGCTGTAAGCTTCATGGAGAAAAGATAAGGGCTGTTCTGAGCCTTGTCGCGATTTTTCTGAATCCGGGTTTGAGCATTTCGAGAATGGGACGAAGCTGCCTGCGTGCGAATCGAAATTCTGAATACGGGAACTGAGTTGTTGTTAGGCTCTACGTTAAACACTCACGGGCATTGGATGGGGCAGGAGTTGCTCAAAATGGGCTTGCGGGTTCAGCGTCAGACGACGGTTCCAGACGGAGAGGCGATTCTGGAGACGATGCGGGAGTCGTTGTTGCGATGCGATGCTCTGATTGTGACGGGAGGGCTGGGGCCTACGAGCGATGACGTGACACGGGAGGCGACGGGGGAAGTCTTGGGCGTGGAGCTGATTCAGGACGAGGAGGCTGTTCGGACCATGAAGGCGTATTTCGAGAAGAGAGGTTATGGTCATTTTCCGGAGGCGAATTTGAAGCAAGCGATGGTTCCAGTGGGTTCCGATGTCTTGGTGAACCCCAATGGAACGGCACCAGGGACCTATGTTCCGCCGCGCTTGGGTAAGGTTTCGGCGTGTGCGGTCTTTTTGCTGCCCGGGCCGCCGAGAGAGCTTCAGCCGATGTTTCAAGCTGAAGTGGCGCCGCGTCTGAAGGCGTTGGCGGGGATTGAGGATGCGGGGGAGGCGATTGAGTTAAAATTTGTGGGAATTGGCGAAAGCTCGTTTGCGGAAGGACTCGATGATGAGCTGCAGGCGATCGAGGGACTGGAATTTGGCTACTGTGCGCGTTTGGGGGAGTTGGACTTACGTCTCATTGGTGGTTCTGAAGCGGTGGGGGCGGGACGAGCGTTGGCTGAGAAGGCTTTTGAGAAATTCTATGTGAGCGATGATGGCGCTAACTTGGAGACGGTGGTTATTCGGGAGTTGACGAATCGTGGGCTGAAGCTGGCCACGGCAGAGAGCTGCACGGGCGGAATGATTGCCAGCCGACTCACGGATGTGCCGGGAGCGAGTGCGGTGTTGACCCATGGTTTTGTGACTTATGCGAATGAGGCAAAGGCGCAGATGTTAGGAGTCAGTGAGGACTCGTTGGCGAACTTTGGAGCGGTGAGCGAAGAGGTATGTAGCGAAATGGCGGCGGGAGCCTTGGCGGCGAGTGGCGCGGATCTAGCGGTCTCGGTGACGGGGATTGCGGGACCGGATGGAGGGAGCGATGAAAAGCCGGTGGGAACGGTTTTCATCGGAATCGCCGAGAAGGGGAAGGAAGTGGCGGTCTTTAAGAGGTGTTACCCACGTGGTAGAAAGTCTTTCAAGGAACAGGTTAGCCAAGTGGTGCTGGACCTCATTCGACGTCGAGTGCAGCATGGGGAATAGCTCCTTTGCATCATGTCGTTTGAAGTGAATCCCCGCCTCCTCAAGAGTTCAGTCGAAGTCGTTGTTCGAAATGGCTGTCGGGTTTTGCTGAAGAACAACCAGCATTTTCCCTGGGTCATTATCGTCCCAGAGGTGGAGTCTGGAATCGAAGACCTTCACCAATTGAGCCCGGAACAATATGGGGAGGTCATGTTTTTGCTGCGAGCGGTCTCGAGGGTGGTCGAAGAGTATTTCCAGCCGGAGAAGTTGAACGTGGCTTGCATTGGGAATCAGGTGCGGCAGATGCACATTCATGTGGTGGGACGTTCGCCCGATGACCCCGCTTGGCCGGGAGTGGTCTGGAGTAGTGACGCGAAGGAACCTTACCCACCTGAGCGACTGAGTGAGATTCGGTCGGCGCTGTTAGAGAGGCTGTAGAGCCCGTCGGTCCATTGGGAGTCGACACCATTACTGGCACCTAACAGGGCTCCGACGACGACGCCACGGTGACAGCTGTCGCCTCCTACTTGAGCGTTGGCAGTAATGCCCGCTTCGAAGTCGTCGTAATACTTCCAAGCGAGGTAGAGGGCGGCGGGAAAGGCTTGGTCGATGTAGCAGGCGGGGCTGAGAACTCGTCCAATAATCGTTTGGTCGGAACGAAGAGACCACTTCTGCGCTTTACGGGTGGAGAACCAATCTCCGGCGGCTTTGGCGATGGCTTCGCGGAGGCTGACGCCGTTTTCCATCGCGTGCAGAATGCGGGCGAAGCAATCGGCGGCGCGAAGGACGTTGGAGTGACGGTGAGTGAGAGCGACATGCTCTTTCACTGTGGTGCGCCAATCGGCGTCCTCTGGCAGCGCGGCAAGGAGGGCGGGGACTTGGGAAAGACCGCCAATATGCTCATCTTTGATGCCGCATTTGCGCTTGTCCTTGCCTTTGGAAAAGTTGGTAAAAAAGCCGCGGTGATATTCTTCCAAGTAGGTGTCGCGGTGGTTGCCGGGGGTCAGCATGAACTGAGTGTAAAAGTCGATCCAGAGACCAGCGTCGTAATGTCCGGTAGCCAAGGTGAGCTTGTTCAGCAAGATGGCGAGTTGAAGGTTGAGAGTGTTTTCGCCTTCTGTTAGAAATTGGTGATAGTGGATGCCGTGTTTTCCCCAGTATTGTGCTTGGTCGTGAAGGATTTCACCCTGTTCGTTGAGAGGAGTGTATTTGGAGCGGAAGAGAATACTATCAGCGTGAGGATTGCGCGGTGTTTGGTAGTGGTCGAGCTTGCCGTAGTCGCGTTCAAGAGCTTCGCGATCGTAGTACCAGTGGCCGGGCATTGCGAGGGCATCAGCGACGAGAGAGCCCAGGTAGGCCTGTTGGAAAAACTGATTCATAGGTGATGATACCTCAGTTCTAGCACAGCGCTAGGTTTAGCCCTGAGTGTTTTCTATTTGGGCTCTTCGGAAGGAGGAGTGTCGTAGATTCTAGCGGAGTCGGCGTTCCAATGGGGTGATGAGTCCCAAAGGGGAACGGTGGCGAGGGAGGATTCCCACTCGCCGAGAAGTCGGAAGAGCTCGGCCATTACTTCGGTCTCTTCGTTGGCGAGGTCATCGCGTTCGCCTAAGTCGGTTGCGGGCGCAAAGAGCTGGGCGGGGCGGTGGGAGAGTTTGACTAATTTTCGGTCTCCGGAGAGAACCGCGCTTTGGCCTTGGAGACGCCAGAAGAGGAGGCGTTCTTCGGAGTCGTCGTCGTTGGTGAGAAATTTGGGAAGTAGGTTTTGGCCATCGTAGTCTCCATAGCGCTGGCTGGCTCTTCTTCGGTTGCGGGCATCTTCGTGGGATGGCGCTGCTTTTAAAGGTAGGGGCTCGGAATTTGCTGCGGCCATGAAGGTGGGAAGAAGGTCGAGGGCGGAGATCGCTTTTTGATAGGTTTGGCCTTGGGGCAACATGGCGGGCCAACTGATGAGGAAGGGAACTCGAGTGCCGCCTTCGCGCAGGGAACCTTTGCGACCGGCGAATGGTCCGTTCCATGAGCCATTGTTGGTCGCGCCGCCGTTGTCGGAGAAGAAGACGATGAGGGTGTTTTCCAATTCTCCTGATTCTTCGAGGTGTGATACGAGCCTGCCCACTCCACGATCGAGGGCATGCATCATGGCGGCGTAGGTGCGACGGGTTTTGTTTTGAATATGAGAGTAGAGGGCGAGGTCTTTCTCGGTGGCCTGCATCGGAGTGTGCGGCGCATTGTAGGAAGCGAAGAGAAACCAAGGGGTTTCCTTTTCCTGAGAGCCGATCCACTTGATGGCCTCGTCGGTGAAGAGGTCGGTGATGTAGGAGGAGGAAAACTCAGTGAGAGGTTGGCCATTTTCTTGGAGGTTGTTTTTCTCAGCAGTGGGGAAGTAGTCGTGGCCTCCGTTAAGCATGCCGTAAAAATGGTCAAAGCCTCGCACGTTGGGGTGGAATGGAGCGGTGGTACCTTGATGCCATTTTCCAACTAGGGCAGTGGCGTAGCCGACAGCTTTGAGATGATCGGCAAGGGTGTGCTCGGAGACGGGGAGGCCCTGGAGGTCGTGGCGGGTGGGATAGGAGTCGCCGCCCTTGTTGAGGTTCCCTTCGTAGCCAAAGCGCCGAGGATCGCGACCGGTGAGAATGCCGGCGCGGGACGGGGAGCAGACTGAGGAGGGGACATAGCCCTGCTTGCAAAGAATACCGCGCTCGGCGAGTCCGTCGATGTGGGGGGTCTTGATGGTGGTCGAGCCAGTGCATCCCAAGTCGCTGTATCCCATGTCGTCGGCGAGAATCATGAGGATGTTGGGTTTCTCAGCGAAAAGGGTTCCGCAGAATAAGAAGGTGAGGAGGAGTTGGGTCATTTGACGATTACAAGGGACAGGTGAGGGGGCAGGCCACAAAAAAAAGCAGCCTCGCAATGAGACTGCTTTTTAGAAAGTTTAAACAAATAAAAGAGATTAGCGACGGCGACGAAGGAGGGCCAAGAAGCCGAGGCCACCCAGAAGAGCTGTGGTAGGTTCAGGGATAACGTAAGTTCCAAAAGTTGCTTGAAGACTAGCGTCGCTATAGGCTGAGATATCAAAGTTTCCTCCATCAGCAACACCGGTAGGATTCGCATCGGTGCCCGCTTGGCGATAGGAAACACTATTTGCGTAGAAGTCAGTGTCGCCCTGACCTAGAAGACCAAAACCATCGACGACGTCCGCTGGGAGTAACGAAGTTGAGATAGCTAGGATATCGTCACCATTCTGGTTGGCGATTCCATCGACCACTGCATTCGTATCAGTGTTTCCAATTCCAAAACCTTCCATGATTGTCTCAGAAGAAGTGCCACCATAGATGTAATAGAATTCTCCAGCGTCCAATGTTCCTGCTGGAAGCTGAAAGTCGCTGGAAACCGTAAATGGTCCACCAGAGGTTCCGTTCGTATCACGGAGAATAAAGAAATCTGAAAGCTCGGTTCCGTCGACTGTGGACATAATTTCGATGGCTTTGGGAATTCCCCCAGTTTGGGTGCCGTCGACAACGCCTGTGAATATTAGGGAACCATAGCTACCCGAGGCAGCTGTGAAGGTCGTTAGAGCAAGGAGAGTGTGGAATTTCATGATTTGATAATTGGGACAAAATAAAGTCAGCAGGCTTCGGGCCAAGTTAGAAAGCAAAAAAGGTGACAAAATCGTGACGTATTTACTAATAATCTCGATTTCTATTTCTTTTCTGAATTCCCCCTGCTAAGGCCCTCGCCCCCGCAGCGTCTTGAACGCTCTCATTGAAGAGCATTTATGAACCGTCAAGTCATCGTGGGTTATTGACCATGAGTGAATTGAGTTTTGATGAGTTGGGCCTGCCGGAAGAGCTTCTGCGGGCGGTGAAAGAGCTGGGTTTTGAGAATCCGTCAGCTATTCAGGCGGCGGCCATTCCGGCAGCGATGTCGGGTGAGGACATTATTGGACTGTCACAGACAGGCTCGGGCAAGACCGCAGCCTTTGGCTTGCCTTTCCTTTCTAATATTGATTTGGACGATGCTTCGCCTCAGGTCCTAGTGGTTTGTCCGACCCGTGAGCTGGCGAATCAGGTTTGTGAGGAGATTCATGTCTTGGGGAAATATTTGAAAGGCTTTCGGGCGATTCCGGTTTACGGAGGAGCTCCTATTGACCGCCAGTTGCGTCAGTTGCGGAAGGGTGTTCATGTCATTGTAGGAACGCCTGGTCGACTGCAGGATCATTTGCGTCGGGGCACTTTTGATCCGAAGAAGATTAAGACGGTTGTTCTCGATGAGGCGGACCGGATGTTGGACATGGGTTTCCGCGAGGAAATGGAGGAATTGCTCTCGGTGATGCCGGATGAGCACCAAACCTTGTTTTTCTCTGCGACCATGAACAAGGGCGTTGGTGGACTCATTCGGAAGTTCGGCAATAATCCCCGCACCATCGAGATTGAGCGCAAGACGCTGACGGTAGAGGCGATTGAACAGGTTTCCTATGAAGTGCGCAACCGCTCTCGGGTGGAAGTGCTTTCGCGGATTCTCGATATGGATGAGCCGCGTTTGGCGATTGTCTTTTGTAACACGCGCCGAGTGGTGGATGAAGTTTGTGAAACTTTGAATGCGCGGGGTTATTCAGCGGATCGCCTTCATGGTGATATTTCGCAAGACCAGCGCGAACGGACTTTGGCGCGCTTCCGTAAGAGCACTGTGGAGATTTTGGTGGCGACGGATGTGGCAGCTCGCGGCATCGATATCGATGAAATTGACCTGGTGGCGAACTATGATTTACCGCAAGACCCTGAGGATTATGTTCACCGTATTGGTCGGACTGGCCGAGCGGGGCGCAAGGGGCGTGCGGTGACGTTTGTTTATGGGCGTGATATTTACAGGCTCCAGAATGTGGAGCGCTACATTAAGCAGAGTATTCCGCGGGCTCGGATTCCTTCCTTGGAAGAAGTCGGGGGGAAACTTGCTGACCAGCTCTTTGAAAGTGTGCGTGAAAAGTTAGAGGCGGGAGAATGGAAAGATTACTCCGAGCAGATCGACCGTCTCCTAGACCAAGGACATACGGGAACGGACATCGCTTCGGTATTGTTCAATATGCTGTCCGAGAAAGAAAATCGCGAAGGTCAGGAGATTGATGAGGACCGCCCCGGCCGTCGCCGCGAGCGCGAACCCCGTGATCGCGGTGGTGAGATGGGTGGTGATCGTCGCGAGCGCAATGAGCGTGGACCTCGTCGCAGCCGCGATGATAGTGGAGAAGCTGAGCAAGGGATGACCCGACTCTTCTTGAATATGGGTAAGGCCATGCACCTGCAGCCCAAGGATATTGCGGGTCTCCTCTACAATGAGGCGAACCTTCCGCGCGGAGCTGTGGGTCGTATTCACATGTTCCCCAAGCATTGTCTCGTGGAAGTGCAAAGCGATGTCGCCGATGATGCCATTGCGGTGGCGAAGGATGCGAAGCTGAAAGGGAAGCCGTTTCGCTTGGACTTCGATAAGAATCCTGGTGCCCCTGGAGGGATTAACGGCGGGACGGGTGGTAAGAAGAACTTCCGCAAGAAGAGAGATTAGCAAAGAAATGGAGCGGCGGCATTTACTGCCGCCGGAGTGGCAAAAAGGGCGGCAATAAAGGCCGCCCCTCCGGTGACTGCCTATCGTGGGAAGGCGTCGGCAATGATTCTTTTCTGAGATTTGTATTTTGGCAGAGACTCTGGAAGGGGCAAGGTATGGTCACTTTCCTGATGATTAGAAAATTAGCTCAGACGTATCTTGCTTTCGTCTTCGTCGGTTCGACGCTCGCACTCAGTGCCGAAGTCGAGGTGTTGTTATCAACCATCGATACAGACGACGCTCGGTTGGCTCAGCAGAGTTCTTTGGAACTAGATAGCAAGGGGGCCGGGGATGGCGCGATCATCTCGATTGATCGCTCGCAGGTGTTTCAGTTGATGTTGGGCTATGGGGCTGCTTTGACCGATAGCGCGGCTGTTCTCTTGTTGAATCTGCGCTCGGACGACGAGGCTCGGTATCGCGCCGTGCTTGAGCGCTTGTTCTCGATTGAGAAGGGGGCGGGATTTCGGGTTTTACGTTTGGCGGTTGGTGCTTCTGATTATGTCGCGACTGAGGACTATTGGACGTATTGCGATGAGCCTTCGCCAGACTTAGAAGGCTTTTCGATTGCCCGCGATCAAGCGGCAGTCATTCCTGTTCTGAAAGATATTTTGGAGATTGCGCCCGACTTGCGCCTCATTGGCACGCCATGGAGTGCGCCGGCATGGATGAAGGAAAACGGAAGCCTTGGAGGGGTGAGTGAAGAGGAGAAGGAGGCTGGGGTTTTTGCGCGCCTGAAACGGGATTCTTTTTCGGCCTATGCTGACTACTTTATCAAGTTCCTGCAAAGCTACCAGGCTGAGGGAATTGAGATTTACGGGCTCACGCTGCAGAACGAACCTCAGAATGACCTTTCGGAATATCCGTGTATGAGAATGGATGCCGCTGACCAAATCCAATTGGTAAAGTTCCTCGCACCGAGGTTGGAAACGGAAGGGTTCAAGACCCAGCTTTTCGTGCATGACCATAATTGGACTCTGCATGCCAATGACTATCGAGTGATGGGAGGCGATGTGAAAAAGGATCCGCTTGAAAGCGTCCTTGAGATTTTTGCGGACCCGACCGTTAAAGATGCGATTGCAGGGAGTGCGTGGCATTGTTATTCGGGTGACGCGACTGAGATGGAAAGGGTCTATCGGGCACTCAATGAGAAACTCCCTAAGAAGATGATCTTAACGACGGAGGCCACGGCATGGGGAGATGTTCGTGGTGACTGGTGGAGTGATATTGAGTGGGGAATGGCGCACGTCTGGCTTCGGCCGCAATTGGAGGGGAGTGCAGCGGCGTTGCAGTGGAACTTAGTTTTGGATCAAAATTGGGGGCCGAGCCCGCGAGATGATTCACGAGGATATGGTCTCTTAACCTACAATACCGAGAAGAAGGACATCGCTTATGAAAGAGAGTTTTTTGCGATGGCGCAGCTCTCGAGGGCCGCTTTGCCAGGAGCGCAACGAGTCGGAGTATCCGCCAGTGGTTCGGGTAGTGGAGGACTTGATACGATTGCGTTCTTGCTACCTAAAGATCGAGCGTCGCTTGTGGTGTTCAATCGTAATGGCGACGGGCGTAGCTTCCGCGTTGCTGATGGTGAGCAGGGGTTCGGCTACGAAATCCCTGGCCACAGTATGGCGACTTTTGTGTGGTAGCCTAACTGCAAATTATCCTTTGGTCGCACCCGGGAATTTTTCCAGGTATTCGGGGATGGTGTTGATGGGAGGACGTTCTTCCTCGAGGATCTCTTTCTCGATTTGCTCATACTCGGTGCCGGTGGCTTGAAGTGAGCGGTAGACGGAAGAGAGTTCGGTGAGGTCGGTGACTTTGCCGTGGTCTTTGAGGCGCCCCAAGAAGCTTTGGAGGATGCCGAAAGACATTTTGCCGAGGGCATTGGTGTCTTGGTTGCGGTGAACACGCTGGTCGAGGTCGACTTGGGCGAAGGCTTTCATGCCGTCGTCTTTGTAGACGTCGAGGAGGTGTGAGGTTTCGACCCCGTAGCCGATGGGGAATGGGATTTTTTCGAGGGTCTCGCGTCGGACGGCATACTCGCCAGAGAGAGGTTGGAAAAGTTGGGTGAGCTCTGGGTAGAAGAGGCTGAAAAGAGGGCGTACGAGGATTTCTGTGACTCGGCCGCCGCCGGTGGGTCGAATGCCTTGTGAGAAGGCGAGAGGACGTTCGTAGAAGGCTTTGACGTAGCTGACCTCAGGTTTTTCTAACAGTGGGCCAATGAGGCCGTAGACGAAGCGCGGGTGAATGTTGGCGATGTCGGCGTCGACGTAGGCAATGATGTCGCCTTTGAGTTGGTGAATGGCTTTCCAGAGATTTTCGCCTTTGCCACGTTTGAATCCAGTGGAGGACATGATGTCGCCTGAGTAGTAGAATTCGGCGCCAAAGGACTTGGCCACTTCACCGGTTTTGTCGGTGGAACCGGAGTCGATGACGGCAATTTCGTCGATGAGAGGGAAGCGATCCATGAGCTCACTCTTGAGAATGACAACCACCTTGCCGATAGTGGCTTCCTCGTTGAGCGTGGGGATGCAGAGAGAGATTTTGAGGCCGCTTTCTTTCTTCTTTTTGCAAAGAGCTTCGAGGTCAGCAAAGTCAGAGTGGTGGTAGGTATTGGATTTGAGCCAGGACATGGAAGAAGTGTTACTTGTGAAGGGTTATGAGTTGGAAGGAGTTTTGTTGAGAAAGGGAGCGAGTATTTCGGCAGGAGTTTGTTCGTCGATTGAAATGACTTCGAAGTCTTGGGTGGGCCACCAAAGGATCGTGCCGTCGGCTGCCGCGACACAGGCAAGATGTGATTCACCCTCCTTTACGGAAGGGGCCCAATCGCCAAAAAGCGCTGAGCCGCGTGAAGAGTGATACATGCCGTAGCCCGTCCCTAATAGAATAGCGTGGTGATGAGAGTCTCGAAGTTTGACAATGGTGGCCATGACTTGATGAAGCTGATTGAAGCAAGCTGTCAGCTAAACGGTGAGGACGGGTTCGAGGGTGTCAATTTTTTGGATGATGCCAAAGACTTGTGCCAGGCCAGTGAAGAGGGGGGCGAGGGCGACGGTTTCGTCGGCTTCGTTGAGGTTGGTGGCGGTGGTGAGGCCGAGGGTGAGGGCGGGAATGTTGTGCTCGATGAGGATGGATAGGTCGGAGTAGCTGGGTCCGGTGGTAGTTTTGACGCCGAGCTGCTCTTGGACTTCGCGAGCAGCAGCGACAAGGGGATGGTTGAAGGGGATGCCACCGGGTTTTCGAAGGGCGGGGAAGGTGATCGAGCAGTCGGAGGCGGTCTCGGAAGAGATTTCGTCGAGGATATCGGCGATTTGGTGGCGGATTTCTCGCGCCTTGCCGGGTTCCTCGGAACGAATCTCGAGCTTGAGGCGGGCGAGCTCAGGAGGACGGTTGAAGGTCTTTCCTGCGCGCAGGGAGCCGAGGATAACGGAGGTGCGCGGCTCTTGGGGAATGGGGATTTCTAGGATGCGCCGAATGATGCGGTGCATGATGATCATGGAGTTCTCGGCGGCTTCCCAGCGGGTGCCGGGCTCCTGATGAACACGACAGATGACGTCGGCCTGCACCATACCGAGACAGCTGTGGTTGAGGCGACCTAGAGTGATGCCTTCGAGGACCAGGCCGGCGTGGATGGGGCGCTTAAAGTTTTCGAGGAAGAAGCGAAGTCCGGCGAGGTCGTGGCTGTTTTGCGACTTGGTGTGGGCGAGGAGAATGATGTTGGCTTCCGGTTGGATTCCGAGCCGCTCCAGAAGGTCAGGAATAGCAGCTAAGGCAGCAAGACCAACGGTATTGTCGGCCATGCCGGGGCCGGTGATGCCTTCGGGGCCGACATTGATGGTGTTGCGCTGTTCCGGCTTTTGAGTGAGTAAGGTGTCGGCGTGAGCGGCGATGAGAACGTTGAACTCCGGATTCTTGCCAGGAATAATTGCCTGTAGGTTGCCTTGCTCGTCGATGGAGACGTCTTGAAGGGACGAAAGGCGCTCGGCAAGAAAGTTGATGCGGTCCTTTTCTCCGCCGGAAGGAGAAGGGAATTCGCCCAACATGAGAGCGTTGGCGAGAATGAGTTCTTGATGAGCTTGAAGTTGGTCGCGAAGTTCGGTGGGTGTCGGCATGGGTCGTTGGATGAGTTTAGAGTCGGCTTTTATGTTGCCTGCGAAAAGTTATTTCCGTGAGAAAGGGTTGAGACTAGCGGGGTTTTGAGGTTGAAGAGGTTGTATGAATTGGTTTTTTGAAAAGTGGAACGCATGATGCGTGCCGTTTCTGTAAGAAGATGAGATTGGGATTTGTTTCAACACGGTTTGCGGGCACTGACGGGGTGTCATTAGAGGCTCTGAAGTGGGCGGAAGTCCTCGAGGAGATGGGGCACGAGGTTTTTTGGTTTAGCGGTCTCAGTGATCGCCCCGGAGAGGTTTCGATGTGCGTACCGGAGGCTTTCTTTGGACATCCAGAGAATCAGTGGCTTGCGAAGCGGATGTGGGGCTGCACTCAGCGTGATCCGACGGTGACTGAGCGGATTCAAGATGTGGCGGGCTATTTAAAGGAAATGCTGCGGCGTTTTGTGAATCGATTTCAAATCGATGTCTTGGTGCCCGAAAACGCGCTTACGATTCCAGTTCACTTGCCTCTGGGGGTGGCGATCACAGAATTCTTGGCCGAGACGAACATGAAGGCGGTGGCGCATCATCATGATTTTTACTGGGAGAGGGATCGGTTCTCGATGAACGCAGTCCCTGACTTTTTAGATATGTCGTTTCCGCCGCGCTTGCCGAACTTACGACATGGCGTAATCAATCGGCAGGCGGGGGACCAACTAGCACGGCGCAAAGGGGTGAGCTCGATTTTGGTGCCTAATGTGTTCCAATTTGAAAAAGAGCCGCCAGGAATCGACGATTATTCGGCGGATGTCAGGGAAGAACTGGGACTAGCTGAGGATGATGTTTTTATCCTTCAGCCTACGCGCATTGTTCCGAGGAAGGGTATTGAGATGGCGATTCAGTTGGTGGCTCGATTGGAGGATCCTCGATGTAAGCTGGTGATTTCTCACGAGGCTGGTGACGAGGGGTTCGAGTATTTGGAAATGCTCCAACGTTTGGCCAAAGATGAGGGGGTGGAGTTATTGCTCGTGGGCGATCGTATCGGTGAGCAGCGCCAGCGGGATAAGAAGGGTCGTAAAGTCTACACTTTGTGGGACCTTTACCCTCATGCGGACTTAGTAACGTATCCTAGTCTCTACGAAGGTTTTGGAAATGCGTTGATTGAGACCTTTTACTTCCGAAAGCCGGTGGTGGTAAATCGCTATTCGATCTTTGTGCAGGATATCGAACCGAAGGGTTTTGAGACCGTGGCCATGAGTGGTTATGTCACTCAAGAGGTGGTTAAGCGCACTCAGCTGCTTTTGGCCGATGAGAACTATCGCCGAGAAATGACTCATACTAATTACGAACTCGGGAAGAAGCATTATGGCTACGAAGCATTGAAGAGGCAGTTAGGGACGCTCTTTACGTTCTAGGGGAAGGTCATTTTGTAGATGGCCCGTTGGTGAGGCCTTCGTTTACTATGCCCAGAAAGTGGGTGGCTTGGTCGAGATCTACTGACGCGACTGCGATCCTGATTCTACCATGGGTGAGACCGGCTTTGGTTGTGCCGTTCTAGCTACTACTCTCACGCCATAGGCATGGTTGCCGAGTGGGGCGGATTTTTGGCAAATGGAAAACATGTGAGGATGACTTGCATTGAGGCTTCAATGCGAGGGCGATGTGGCCTTGAATACCGCCGATGAGCGAAGCGTTGTTTTTACAAGGAGGCGAGATTGCCGCGGAAGAGGGCCCCTTGGTGAAGGGGGACGTCTGGATCGAGGACGGGGTGGTAAAAGCGGTTGGGGTCGGCTTGTCTGTCCCTGAGGGAGCGCGGG
Organism: Roseibacillus sp.; assembly: GCA_051251855.1. GTDB lineage: Bacteria > Verrucomicrobiota > Verrucomicrobiia > Verrucomicrobiales > Akkermansiaceae > Roseibacillus. The sequence continues at coordinate 1,570,932 of JBPOGI010000001.1, read as the reverse complement.
TGATTGATTGCTCGGGTAAGGTGGTGATGCCGACGATGTTTGATACTCACGTGCATTTTCGCGAGCCAGGCCAGACCCACAAGGAAGATATCGCAGCCGGAACTGAGGCCGCGATTAACGGTGGTATTACCGGAATCGTGATGATGCCAAATACGAGCCCTGCCATCGATTCGGCGGCGGTGGTGAAGATGGTCTTGGATAAGGCGAAAGCGGTCTCTCGGATTCCGGTCTATACCTCGGGATGTATTACGAAGGGTCGGGAAGGCAAGGAACTGGCGGCGATTGATGGCATGAGGGAGTTGGGGGTGCTGATGTTGACCGATGATGGGGACGCGGTGCCGGATTCCAATCTACTCCTCCAGGCGATGCGCTATGCCAAGGAGTTTGGAATGTTCTTTGCCAGCCATTGTGAAGACCCTGCCTTGGCGGGACCGCGGGCGATGAATCAGGGGAAGAAGAGTTATGAGCTGGGAATCGACGGCACGCCGGCTTGTGCTGAGGAGTTGTTTATTGACCGCGATATTCGACTCGCGCACGCAGCGGGAGCTCACGTGCACATTCAGCACGTCTCTTCCCGACTGGGGATGGAGACCATTCGATGGTGGAAAGAAATGGGCGCGAAGGTGACCTGCGAGGTGGCGCCACACCATTTGCTATTCAACGAAGAGGATATTGGGGATTTCGACACCAACTATAAGATGAATCCACCGCTGCGCTTAGCTTCGGACAACGAGGCTCTTCTGCAGGGATTGAAGGATGGTGTTTTTGATTTGATTGCGACCGATCATGCCCCGCATACCGAGTTTGAAAAGTCGCAGGACTTTGTGAGTGCGCCCAATGGGTTGAACGGTCTGGAGACGGCTTTGGTTTCGTTATACGACCGCTTTGTATCGAAGGGCAGTTTGTCCTGGAATGTGATCGTGAAGACTTATTCCGCAGAGCCACGTCGCATGATGAGTTTAGAGCCGGTGCCTATTGAGGAAGGAAAGGCGGCGGAGGTGCTGGTCTTTGACCCCAATGGAGAGACGACTTTCTCGCGGGAGTTTATGAAGTCGAAGAGTGTTAATACGCCCTTCTATGGACAGACTCTCAAGGGGAGTGTTGATGTGGTCGTTTTAGGTAAACAGGTTTTGTTGGAGAGGTAGGAGGGGCGACTTTAGTGGTCCAGCGGCAATCCTATGACGGCTGAAGCCTTCACTCCGGCAGGGGCAAATGCTCGGTTAGTTGTTGAGGGGGAGTCGGATGGAAACAATCGCTCCCCCCTCAGGGCTGTTCTCGATAGTGGCGCTGCCGCCGTGGAGTTGAGCTGCCTCCTTGACGAAGGTAAGGCCGAGTCCGGAGCCCTTGGTTCCGGAGTTCTCGGGCCGGTGGGAGTAGAAGCGATCAAAGGCTTTTTCCAAAGCATAGTGGGGGAAGCCTGGGCCATGGTCGCGCACGGAGAGGGTGATTTCTTTCCCGAAGGTGGCGAGGTAGACTTCGATGGCTGAGTTCTCAGGGCTGAAATCGAGGGCGTTCTGAAGGAGGTTCTCGAGCGCTGCTCTTAGGATGTAGTAGTCTCCCTCAAAGACGATCTTCTTGGGAGGGGTGATGACTTTGAGTTCGATGTTCTTGAGGTTGGCTTGGGAACTGAGAAGTCGCGTTGATTCGTCTAACAGTGTCTTCAGGTCAATGGGTTCACGCTTTTGAAGTTCGGTCTTTCCCTCCAAAGTCGATAGGTGAAGGAGCCGATTGATGAGTCGTTCCGAGCGATCGACTTCGTTGCGAATATTGGAGAGGAAGTGGCTACGGTCTTCCAGAGGCATCTCTTCGTCTAACAGTTCGGCCGATCCCCGGATAGCCGCGAGGGGAGACTTGAGTTCGTGAGTAAGGGTTTGAGTGTAGTTCTCGACGTAGGAACGACCTTCGAGAGTTTCGCGCATATCGCGGAGGGCCTTTCCAAGGGAGTTGACCTCTTGGCCTTTTCCTAAGAGTGGGAATTTGGGGCGCTCCCCAGCGGTGATGTGGCGCGCGTATTCGGCAAGTCGTCCAATCGGGCGATAGAGCCAGAAAAGGACAGACCAGATGAGAAAGAGAATGGCAAGGGCGATGGCAATGGTTGGCTTGAGGATTTGGCCGCGCCGCTTGTTGACGAAGGGGAGGAGTTCTTTCTGCGGCTTGTAGGCGGTGGCGACGCCAATGATTTCTCCTTCATAACGAATGGGGGCCCCGACATACATCACGGAAGAGGTGGCGTCATTCTCGCTGATACGGCTGGAGCGGGCTCCGTATTTGCCTTGCTTGGTCAGGAGGACGTCATGAAAGACGGAGAGGTCTTGCCCCAAACGTTCTTCTAGGGAGTCGAAGATGACGACTCCTTCTTTGTCGGTGAGGTAGCAGTCGATGGAAACGTAGGTCTTCTTCTTGACGAAGATATTGGCTTCGAAGTCGCGGCGGTGAGCGTTCTTAAAAGTGTTTGTAAATGCGGTAATGAGCTCAGGTGAAAACTCTCCGTCTGTCAGATGGGCTTCTGCTGCGGAGGCAAAAAGATGGGCAGCATCGACCATGGCTTCCTCTGAGGCCTGAAAGGTTTGGAACTCGAGGTCATCGAGGAGGTAGCTGCACAAGCGAAAGAACCCAAGGGTGAGAATCCCGGCGATGAGAATAAGGGTGAGGCGGGTCAAGCGCATGGCAGAGTGCGAGTTTGGACTGAAACAGGAAAAAAAGACAGTGGCTTCCTTGTCGCATGTCGAAAGGGAGAACTGTTTTGGTTTTTTGCAACTTATGGTGGCTTGATGGGTTTTAGTGAGAGATATGAAAAAGGTTTTTCAAACGACGGCGTTTCTCCTCTTGGTAAGTCTCACAACCACTTCAGCACAGCGCAAGGGTGGTGGCCGCGGAGGCGATAGGGCTGCGGAAAGAGAGTTTCAGAGTGTCAAAGGAGAGTTTGACGCTTGGAAGAAGGTGGTCTTGGAGTCGGGTGCGCTCAAGATACCCGGCGAGAATGGTGCTGAGGGGGCTTCGCGAGATTTTTATCAGTTTCTCGTTTTGGCTGCTCAAGAGGAGCGGCTGTCAGACAAGGATTTTGCGGACTTTGGGCAAGAGTATATCAAACTCGTTCTCAAGGGGCAGAAGCAAGGTGCTGCCAGCGTTGCGAGTGAGTTAGAGAGTCTCCGGACCAAAGCGATGGCTGCTGCTGATGGAGTGTTAGATGCGGCGACGGCCACTCTGCAAGTGAATCGTCAACAGGTTGACGCTCAAGAGTTGCTCTGGTTCGGAATTGTCTCGGACAAAATCAGTCAAGGAAAGCGGTCGACGATTACGCGCAAGCAGTCGGCACTTCTGACAGCTGAGGAGAAGGCAAAGTCCGATAAGAAAGTGGACGAACGGGAGCGCGAAAAGCTGACCGAGGATGCATCGGAGATTGTTCAGGAACTCAAGGAGTCTCTCGCGAGCTAATGGACATAGCAATAGCCGAGGCCGCGACGCGTTTGGATAGGGTCGTCTTGGTCTGGGGCGGCTTGGCGGATTTTTGCTCGGAGAGTTTTGATGTGAGCATCGATGGTGCGGTCCATCGCTGAGCCAGGGTCTTCCCAAGCTTGCATGAGAATCTGATCACGGGTGAAGGTGCGGCCAGGTTGTTGGAGAAAGAGAGCTAGGATTTTGTATTCGTGAGCGGTTAGGTTCAGAGGCTTTCCGAGGCAGTGGATAGACATTGCCGACTCATCATGCTCGAGAAATCCTGTGGGTTCATCTGGAGCCTGAAGAGCGGTTGTGGCGCTGCTGGACCGGCGCAGAATTGCTCGGATGCGAGCGACGACTGCACGAGGGGAAAAGGGCTTTGTAACGTAGTCGTCGGCTCCGAGCTCAAGACCGAGGACTTGGTCGATTTCGGAGGCGCGGGCGGTGAGGAAAAGGACGGGGACTTGCGAGAACTCGCGCACCTGGCGACAGACGTCAAAGCCGAGAATATCGGGTAGACCGATGTCGAGAACGAGAAAATCGCAGGGGTTCTGCTGAAGCCACTCGATGCCGTCGAGTCCGGTCTGGGCATAGTGGGTATCGAAGCCTTCGGTTCTCAGGGCGTAGAGGATGGTGTCCGCGATTGCGGGCTCGTCTTCGATGAGCAGAACGGTGGGCATAGAAAGAGAGTCCCGAATCCAGAATCGGGAGACCAGACTTTTATGGGACAGAATAGTGCTCCAAGGAATTGACTGGGAAGCTTGCGAAGCTGGTTGAGATTTGCCCAGATTCTAGAAACCTGTCGCCTGTCGCTCTTTTCCCTTTGTGGAACGTGGAGGCGGGGAGTATTCCGAAGGTATGTTGAGCGCGCGTTTAAAAGAAGCTTTTGACCGTAATTTTACCGAGCGAGGTGAGATGGGGGCTTCGGTTTCGGTCTGGCAGAACGGGCGTGAAGTGGCGAGTTTTTCGCGAGGGTGGTGTGAGAGGGATGAGGTGCGTCCTTGGACCAAGGATACTTTAGTACCGGTCTATTCCGTGTCCAAGGGGCTAGCGGCGGCGACGTTCCTGCTGGTGCTGCGAGAGGCTGGGCTGACGTCAGATGACCTGGTGCGGCGGGTTTGGCCTGAATTGAAAGTGGGGGATCTCACTTTTGTGGAGTTGCTGTCGCATCGAGCAGGTTTGCCAGGGGTGGCTGGAGTGGTCGATGTTGCAGAGCGGAAAGAAGTGGTTCGTGCTTTGGTGGCGACGGAACCATTTTGGGAGCCGGGGATGGAGCACGGCTATCACGCACGTTCGATTGGATTCCTGTTGGATGAGCTTTGTGAACGTTTGTTGGAGAGGCGACTGGGGGAATGCTGGCGGACGTGGATTGCGGAACCGCTGGGACTGGATTTTTGGATTGGTTTACCCCAGGAAGAGTTTGATCGGGTTGCGACATTATATCCGGGACGTTATGTGATTCGGAAGGAAGAGAAGGCGTTCTACGAGGCGATGCAGACCGAGGGGAGTTTGGCGCGGCGCGCGTTTGGATCTTTGAAGGGGTATCAGTCGGCGAGTGAGATGAATGATTCCGCGGCATGGGCGGGCGGATATCCGGCCTTTGGCGGAGTGGGGACAGCCCAGGCCTTAGCACACTTTTATCAGGCTGTGCTGGGGGAGACTGAGCAGGAGGTTCTTCCTCTTGAGATACGAGAGATTTTGAGGGAGCGTTTATTGCAAGGGCCAGACCAAGTGTTGCAGTTGGAAACATCTTTTGGAGCTGGAATGATGTTCGATCCTGTGGGGAACGATGGACAAAAGTTGCGCCAGCTTTTTGGTCCCAACCCAGAGGCATTCGGTCATCCGGGCGCGGGGGGAAGCCATGCCTTTTGTGATCCGGTGACGGGGCTTTCTTTTGCCTACACCATGAACCAGATGGAGCTGGGGCTTTTTCCGGGTGAAAGGGGTCTGGGACTGGTTCGCGCAGTTTATGCGGATTCGCTTGAATAAAATCCGTTGTAGTGCATCCTATGGGTAACCCAAATAGGGGGCGCCATGGCTTCGACTGGATGTTGGAATCGCTGGCTGCATGTAGAGGTTGGTCGGTTGGCCTCTTAAAAAGCCGCCCAAAAACATAATTGCAGACTCTAACGAGCTCGCACTTGCTGCTTAATTGACGGCAACGTCCCAATCCTGATGTCTGTTAGGGTGCGGGGCGACTACTTAGCAGACTGGCTGTAGCGTCGGGGTTCCGGACAAAACAGTGAGACACAACAGGAACATCGGATTTCCGAACGGGCGCGATGAGGCTCGGATTTCTTAAAACAGAAACGTCACGCTACACATGTAGACGCTTGCAAGAAAGGCATCTAGGACAGGGGTTCGATCCCCCTCGCCTCCACTTTTTCAAATCACTTGTTTTCAGTGAGTTGTGATGTTACCCTGATTCCCTTTGTGGTGATTCAAACACTTTTCAAACAAACGGGCATGAATTTTGGGTGCTCGAGATGTCCTTCAACCAGATTCTCCCTTGTCCTCCTGCATGTTGATGCGGAGCTTGAACGAGGTATTTCTCACAGTGCGGCAGCTACCAGTTTCACGCAGTGTCTGTGACCCCGGTGGCCGTTGAGATTAACAGCCCCCATTTTTCTGTTTTTAGAAAATTTTGGTAATCTGGTTTGACTGGCTGACGCGCCGGGTCTTGATGTGATCTCAAGTCGCTTTTATTGTGTTTGTTACAAGTTGCCTTAGGTAGGTAAATAAAACTAACTGGTCGAGATTGCGTCAAGACTACGGTGGGATTTGACCTCTGAAATACTTCCCCAGGCTGTACATATTCTGGAAGAGGGTCGACGATCCCAATTCGGAAAGGTCGAGCTACTGCTGAGACAGGCACCCCAGCAAAGTGTATAATTACAGGAAATCGCTGCAAACTAATCTGACTCACTGATAGCTAAAAAAAGACCAGCCCCCGGCCGTGAAGCCGGGGACGGGTCCTTGGGGATTCTCTCTTAGTTGTTGTAGGGGTGGTGGCGTTGGGGGTGACGGTTTTCGAAGTATCGTTTGAACAGCTTCACTACCAAGAAGGCAGTGACGAGTGCCAAGACGATTGGGGGTAACCCTGCGACCGCAGTATTCACATTGACTAAGGTCACGCTGACCAGCCCGCTCCAATCCCTGACGCCCTCTAGCAGGGCCGTCACGGGTGGGACGATCAGGACGGCGCTGACGATTAGGACAACGGCCAGCCACAGGTTGAATCGAATCCATTCACGGAGCCAGCCACTGCGGCTGAGCCAGTATTCGGCGCTCAGGAGAGCGTGACGAACCACTTCAGCTGATCGCTCGGGCCATGGAAGCCGTTCCAAATCGGAATCGATCACCGGCTTGGGGATGAGATCGACAAATCCCTTGAAACCACAACTGCCTCGGATGAAAGACTGCCGAGTGTTTGGGTTCCTAACGCTTAAGGTTAAAAGCTGGGGTCTCTTTGGGCTATTCAAGTTAGAATGGGCCGCTAGGTGGCAGTATTGGGTAGAAGGCGGTCTTGCCTCACGTCGATCTTGTGTGAGAGGGCGTGAGAGTTTCTTCCGCGAGAATGAACGACCTTATGAAATTTGTTTCCCTCCCTTTGATCCTCGCGTGTTCCTGCGGCATTTTCACTGCGGTGACAGTCTATTCAAAGTTGAATGAAAATGCTTCCGGGGAACCCTCGGGATTTGTTGGAGTCAGCTCGAGGGATTTTCCTCGCGTGGATAAGAACCTGAGAAAATGGGAGGGTCCGAACGTAGCAGATTTGGACCAAGACGGTTGGCCGGACCTCATTATCAATGAGCATGGTTATGCCATCCAGATTATGTGGAATAACAAGGGTCGATTCGCTGAGCCGTGGGATCTCGTTATGGGTGATCTGCATGGGATCACAATCGGCGACTACGATCAGGACGGGCTGCACGAGGTAGTTGTTTCTCGCGGTGGCGGGGCAGGAGCGAACGCACGGAATGCGATGATTTATCGGGTGGGCAAAGATCGCAGTTTTACCCGCTTGCCTGAGTTGGATGTTCCCTTGGAAGGAATGCGAGGTCGGACGGTTACCTTTTTCGACGGTGACAATGACGGTGATCTGGATCTTCTCAATCTGGCCTTTCCTTCTGCAGAGCGGCGGGGTCAAAGTGAGAACTACGTTCGCCTCAATGCGAGCGGCACCCTCACTCCCCATACTCCTCTTCCGCTCTCGTATAAGGACGGGCAAAAGGTGCTCGTGACCGATTTTCAGAATGATGGAACTGAAGACATCGTGATGTATGGTCACGGGGCATTGCGAGCATTCGCCGGTCAGGGAGATGTCACTTTTAGAGAAGTGGGTAAGGCCATCTTTCCCGGTTCTATCGAGGGGGTCACTGGGGCGGTCGAACTCGACTATGACAATGATGGCGACTTCGATCTCTTTTTGAGCCGCGGGGAGGAGATGGAGGCGGGCGACACCTTCTACGATCCATCTAGTGAAACTTGGGGCTTTTTCAACAAACGGCAGAGGTGGCGCTCTGAAGACCTGGAAGTGGGTGAGGTCCTTGAAATGGAGAACTTTCTCACCCCTTGGCCGGATATGAAGGTCTTTACCGGAGAGCCAGGTCTCTCTTATTCCTTTCCTGGTGAGACTCATTCGGGGAAGGATATTCGTTTCGTGAACAGCGACACTCTCGGTTGGCCTGATACTCAAATTGAGAAGGGTCTCTACATCGGCTATGTCGGAAATCAGAAATGGCGACTTCAAGGGGAAAGCTGGAGTCCAATGACTGCGGTGGTGAAAGGGGTCAAGAATCCCTCCGTGAACGAGAAGAAACGTGGTCCTCGTGATATCTTGTTGGAAAACCAAGAGGGTCGCTTCGTGGATGTTACTCAGTCTGCTGGTATCGTGAGCGAGGAGCACTCCACTGGCGCGGCGGTGGCGGATTTCGACAACAACGGCTTTGAAGATATTCTTGTTGCCTGCCGGGGTGACCTCGTTACGTCTAACGAGTCTGTTCTTTGGTTAAACAATGGTGACGGTTCTTTCCGACGGTCGAAGAATCATGGTATTGTGGCCCCTGAACTCGCTGCAATTGGCATGGGGGTCGAACCCTTGGATTACAATCTAGATGGTAAAGTTGATGCCATTCTTGGCAACGAGCGGGGTAAGTGGCATCTTTTCCGCAACCAACGACTCGCAAAGGGATCCTATCTGCTGGTAGATTTGGGCAATCCGGTGGCGGGGGAGGCGACTCGCCTCGGAGCACTCGTCTCGGTCAAAGCGGGCGAGAGCACTCAAACTAAACGTTGTGGAACTGGAGGAGCACCTTATTCGCGAAGCTTCAATCGCTATCTTCATTTTGGTCTGGGCAAACACAAAGGGCCCGTCACGGTGAAAGTGAAACTCAGTAATGGTGAGGTTTTTACAGCGGAAGTTGAGGAGACGAACAGAGTCTATCAAGTTGAGATGTAATTTCTTCTCTTTGAGGCCAAAAATTCTCGCGCCCTCACTCGGTAGGGGGGTGGGCGAACTGCGGTTATTCTAACTGCCAGCTGGCTCGGTAAAATTGTTGACTCTGATCGCCGATAGCCTCGCTTAATTGAATCGTGATTTGAGTCGTTCCTTCATCGGGGTTGTTGTTTCGGTCAATCTCCTGATAGCTGGCTGAAGTCAGCGATAACCAGTTTAGGAGGGGACGTCGCTGTATTTGCGGAGGTTGAGAGGGCGAAATTTATCGTCCCGATCAAGAATGAAGAGAAAGTTACGCTGAATGTTTCGGTGCCCCCATATAGACGAGTAGACGTCACGTGCTTCTTCCATGACCTCAGTTTGAAGACGTACGGTAAGGTCAGAGCTTTCTTTGCGAAGGGTAGCATCACTGATGGTCCCATTTTCGCCGCCGGCCAACTCGAGTTCCAACTCGCCCAGATAAAGGTGGACGTCTTTCTCGGAGAAATTGAAAACGAGATAATCACCAACTTTAAAATCCTTGTTGGAAATGGGAAAGGCTTTCGCCACGGGCACTGGCACCTCTTCTTCTCCTTCTGTTTTCACTTCTTTGTTGGAAAAATCAAGAACGAGAAGTGTTTGATCGCCTGAACTCGGAATGTCGAAAGTGGCGAGAGGTTCGCTGGTGCTATTTGCCAGTCTGGAAGCCTTAGCTTCTTCTTCACTTGCAAAGAAGTGGAGCTTGGACGAACCGCTGTATTTTAGGGGAACGCTCAGTCGCTGGGGAATGATGGAAATTTTCTCCGTCTTGTTGCCGTTGAGAATATAGCATTCTGGCAGGCTCTTACCGAAGCTCAGCGTTAAGATTTCTGTCTTCACCGTTTGTTCCTGCCCTTGTGAAAAAGCTAGGAAAGACAGGAAAAACAGAAGGGCGAGGAGGGAGTGGTGAGGAATCATAATGGCTTTGGTCGGAGCGCCTCAAGTTGTTGCGATGCAGTGTCAGGACGCATAATTAACACTGCCTGCCAGCTTCATATCTAACGTTCGCAAGCCGAGCGCTAGCGAATGACTGCTAGTCTCGCAAAGAGAGTATCTAAACTAGAAGGCAAGGAATAGCTGACAGAGAGGCCGGGATTGATAGTGACGTCGAGATTGGATACCGGTGTCCAATCAATCAGGTTGGGAGAGGTTTCGACATAGTAGTCATTGGAATAGTCTCCCAAGTAGTTGGTTCCCATGGGCCAGGAAATGACCAGACTCGCATCCAAGGTTGCATTTGGAGTGAAGGAGGAGCCTGATTCTCCCATGAAGTATTCGATGCCGTTGGGAGTGCCATCATTGTCGTGATCTTCGGTGATGGCTTGGCCGGGAGCATTTTCACCGGCCCACTGCGAGTAACCCTCCGGAGAGTCGACGACGGTCAAGGTTCCGGAGCCGGTGATTTGGGGGATTTCAATGCCAGAACCGGGATTGCCTACTGCTTCATAGACCCCTGCAGGTTGCTGCACGCCTCCGATGAAGAGTTTGTCCACGGTGTCGGTGCCGGAGAACAGGAGTTCCAAGGTAGCTCCTGCCTGCGCAATGGTGACGGTGGCTGCTTCGTCGTTGGGGTTGGCTTGACCGAAGCTTAGGGTTCCGCCTTCGACGGTGGTGTCTCCGGCGTAGGTGCGGGTGCCGGTGACCGCGGCGGAGCTGGTTCCGGTTTTCTTCAAGCCTCGGTCAGCGAAGTGTTGGGTGAGTTCGCCGTTGAGGTTGACTTGGGCAGGGCCATCACCGGAGAGAGTGAGGTCGTGATACATCTGGATGTTGAGGTCGAGGTCGTAGGTGAACTGATTGGTTCCGCTTTGGAGAGTTTCGTTAGAAATCTCGGGGGCCACACCCGCGAGAGTGTTGGTGAAGAGGATGTCGTTTCCTCCCATGGTGGCAGTGTGGTCGGTGGATTCCGAAAAATCGCCGCTGAGAATGATTTTGTTGAGCATGAACTCCATTCCAGTTTTGCGCCGCATGTCGTTATTGGCGGTGTAGTCGGCATTGTGAACAGGAAACTCGAGGACTGCTCCAGTGAAGGAGTCCGACCAATACATTTGGTGGGCTTCGGTGGTGCCGGCTCGGAACCAGTTGTCGACGCCGCCAGTGTAGGTCGAGCCCGAATAGGCAGCGCCGCCATCCCACTCAGTGCTCAGGCCCGGGCGGAAAACGAAGTGGTCGAAGATATTGAGGGGCTCGGTTTCGAGGGTGCGGGCGAGGATGGGGTATCTTGGTTTGTCCCAAGTGGCTTCATGGTCGGTGAGATCACGCTTCATTGCTTCCACGCGGTTGGCATGGGTGGGGTCGGAAATAATGCTGTTGGTTTCGCCTCGGTCGGTCGCGAGGTTGTAGAGACGATAGCGGTCGGGGCCGGCATCAGTATTGTGGGTGTTGACTAACTTCCAGTCGCCATCGATGACTGAGAAGGTTCCGCGCCAGCGGTGGACGAGCACGTCGTGCGGGTCGTTGGTGTTCTCGCCGTTGATAAAGGGGATGAGATTGACGCCGTCCACCTTGTCGGCGACGGGGTCGATGGTGCCGCCACCGAGAGCGACAGAAGTGGGGAGGATGTCGATGCCATGGACGGGCTTATCAAAGACAGTGTCAATGAGACTGGGATCGATTCCGGCGCCGGCCATAATCATGGGGACGCAGATTCCGCCGTCGTGGGGAGAGCCTTTGACGCCATTGAGAATGCCGTTGTCGGTGCCGCCGCCCGAGACGCCGCCGTTGTCGTTGATGAAGATGACAAGGGTGTTGTCCACGATGCTGTCGGAAGTGTCACCGTCTTCGTTAGGGTCTTCCAACTGGTCCATCAAATCGCCAATTTCCTTGTCCATGGTGATCATCATGGAAGCCACTTGGCGTCGTTCCACAGGAGCCAATGATGTGATGCGAGGATCGTTGTAGTCCGGAGACTCATTGGTCCAGGGCTTGTGGGGAGCGGGGTGAGCGACGTAGAGGAAAAAAGGATCGGGGTCGGCGTGGTGGTCAGCGACAAATTGTTCGGCGTAGTCACCGAGAATGTTGGTGATGTATTGCGGTGCGCTGGGGACATCCGCGTATTTGGAATACTCAACGACAGTGTCGGTCTTGCTGCCATCGGGATGGACAATGGCTTCGCGAATGTAGCGCAGTTGCAGCGGGTTGGTGGGGTCGCTTTGCTCGTTGTAACTTCCCGCTAAGAAGTTCCTGGATCCGTGCCAGAAGCCATAGAACTCGTCGATGCCCTGATTCTCGGGGCGATTGCCGAGTTGGGTGGGGGTGTCGGCGATGGAGCCGAGGTGCCACTTGCCAATTGCTCCGGTGGAATAGCCGAGGGCTTTCATGCGGTCCCAGACGGTGTCTGTTTCCACAGGAACTCCTTCGAAAATTTGGTTGGAGAGAAAGTTGTTGTTTCCGACGTTTTCGTTACCGATCCGTGCTTGGTAGGCTCCGGTGACCATTGCGGCTCGGGTGGGCTGGCAGTTGGCGGCCACGTAGGCGCGGGAGAAAGTCACTCCGCGGTCGGCGAGAGCATTGAGGTGAGGAGTGGGAACCTCGGATGTTTCGCCGCTGAGTCCGTTCATGAATTCAAAGTCGGCATAACCGGCATCGTCGCAGATGATGACGATGATGTTGGGGCGTGTTGCTCCATTGAAGCTGACGACGATTGTAATGGAGTCGTCACCAGCAAGGGTGCCGCTATCAACTGTAGAAGCGGTGATGAGATGGGTGCCGGTGGAGAGGGCGGAAGTGCTGAAGCTTGCTCCGGTTCCAATATTGCCATCAATGCTGGAAGTCCACGAAAGACTGGCGGTAAGGTTGCCATCTTGAACATCGCTCGCGGTTCCGGAGAAACTGAGAAGAGTTCCAGTGTCAATCTCGGTCCCGGTGGTTGGACTTGTGATGGTGACGGTGGGAGGGGTGTTAGAGGGGTCGTTGACCGTGATGGTGATGGAGTCGTCGCCCGAAAGAGAGCCGCTGTCGGTCACGCTGGCGGTGATGGTGTGGGTTCCTAGAGAGAGTGAGCTGGCACTGATGCTCGCTCCCGTTCCCAAGTTACCGTCGAGATCTGAGGTCCAAGTCACGCTGGCACCGAGGTCGCCATCATCGGTATCGTTTGCGGTGGCGGTGAAGTTGACGGTGCTTCCAATCGCGACCGTGGTAGAATCGGCGGGCGCGGTGACATTGACTGTGGGAGCGGTGTTGCCGCTGGGCACCACGGTGAGGGAATCCCCAGCGTTGACGGAGTCGATGCTGAAAGAGGAAGAGGGGAAAACGCCGCCGTTCCCGAAGTTGGCAAAACCGAAACCGAAGATGTTGCTGTCGTTGGGGAAGCTGCCACCGACAATCAATGCTGCTTCAGTGGTTCCGCCGTCGGTGGTCCAAGTTCCGGCGCCGGCTGCCAGAGTGCCCGTCCATCCTGCTCCGTTGTCGAAGGGAAGTGAGCCGGTGGTGTTGTTGAAAAACATTTCATAGGTTCCGTTCGCGTTGACCAGAGTCTGTGCGTAGTTGGCGTTGTTGCCATGGGAATTGTTGACGAATCCGATCCAAACCGAAGCACCTACGAGGTTGGAAATCTCAGCCTTGAAGTAGCCGGTCTTGCTGACAAGGAGATCGTTGTAGTTGAGGAAGCGCCGGGAAGTGCCTGCGACATGGTCGTAGTCTGCTTGGTCATTGGGATCATCCAAAGTGACCGGAGTTCCGATGGTGATGTTCCAATCCGAAGAGAGTGCGGCACCCGTGAAGTCGTCTTCATAGACGATTTCGGCGGTAGCGATTTTGGCCAGGCTCAGAAAAGCTAGAAGTGGGAGGGATAGTTTTGAGGAATTCATGGATGCTCGTTTTACTGCCGTATTGCTAATAAGCTAATCCCGCGTGTCGTCTCGGCAAGCCGAGCATGATTCAAAAAATAGTGCGGATTTTAAGGAGATGATGTGGGAGAGGGTAGGGATGCCTCGCCGAGGCATCCGCAAAGGTTCCAATCGCAGACGCCTCGGTGAGACGTCCCTACCAAACCTGAATACTACTTCTTTTGCAGAAAAGGAAGGGGGGTGAAGGAGAAGGTTTCTTCGTAGTAGGGGAGTTTACCTTCGAGCCAACGCTTCTCTTGTGCGAGATCGTCAAACCAGAGGGGTTGAGTGTGAGTTTTGGCCCAATCGGCCATCTCGGAGACCATCTCCTTCAAAATCTCAGGATGCTTGGCAGCGAGGTTGCTGGTTTCGCCGGGGTCGGAATTGGCGTCAAAGAGCTGCCAGTCACGCATGCCGCGATAGATCTTCCACTGGTCGCGACGACCGCCAACCTGATGATGCGGGGTGTCGTTTTTGGACATGCGGTGGCGGATGGTGTAGAGCATTTCTCCCGGGCGAGCGCATACACCGGACTGGATGGACTGAGTCAGGTTTTTGCCATCAAGCTTTTTTCCTTCGGGAATCTTTGCACCAGCCAAAGCAGCAAAAGTGGGGTAGAAGTCAATGGTGCTCACCGGATGTTGATGAGTGCGGCCTTTCTTGATCACTGCAGGCCAGTGGAAGAGCATCGGAACCCGTATGCCGCCTTCCCAAGTGTCGCCTTTGGAACCCCGTAGGGGAGTGTTGAGGTTGCCCTGATCGGTGCGTCCGCCGTTGTCGCTGAGGAAAACGATAAGGGTGTTTTCGGCGGTCTCGGTTTTCTGGAGAGTCTCGACCACTTTGCCGACTCCGCGGTCAACGGCATAGACCATTCCGGCCACGATGCGTCGCTGCTTGTTTTCGATTTCAACAAATTCGGCCATGTCCTCCTCTTTTGCCTCCATTGGGGTGTGCGGAGCGTTGTAGGAGAGGAAGAGAAAGAAGGGTTTCTCGGCCTTCTTTGAGTCTTCGATGAAACGACAAGCTTCGCGGGAAAGTCCGTCGGTGAGATATTCCGTCTCCTTCACGTCTTTACCATTGTGTTCGAGAGGAAGGATGTAGTCCCAAATGTTCTTAGCTCCCCGAGCCACTGCGGCTTCGTACTTGGGCTGAAATTTCTCCGGGAAGTAGTCATGGCCGCCCGCGAGAAAACCGTAGAAGTCATCAAAGCCTCGGGCGTTGGGATGGTGCTCTGCGGTGATTCCGAGGTGCCACTTGCCAATGATTCCAGTGTGGTAGCCGCTCTCTTGCAGAACAGTGCTCATCAGTTTCTGTTTCGGGTCGATGCCCTGGCTGTTGTATTTTTCAATGCCGGCGCTGGCAGCAGGAAGGTTGAATGGGCCTCCAAAGGTGTGGGGGTAGCGACCGGTCATCATTGCCATCCGGCTGGGGCCGCAGAAGGGATGGGCCACGTAGCCCGAGGTGCAGACCACTCCATCCTTGGCGAGAGCATCGAGATGGGGGGTGCGGATGTCCTGTGAGCCATTGAATCCCACGTCGGCATAGCCCAGATCGTCGCACATGATGACGATGATGTTCGGGCGGGGAGCTTCGGCCTGCGCAAGGTGAATAAAAGAAAGAAGGAGCCCGCTGACGAGGGAGATTCTGGAGCTGAGATTGATTTTCATGAAAATTGGTGGTCGAGATAGTTATTTTTTTGAAGGAAGAGAACCTTTCCAGCCGGAACGGAATTGCTTGAGAAGCTTGGCTACAAGTTCAGGGTTTTCGTCCGCGATGTTTTTGGTTTCGTGGGTGGAATCGGCGTAGTGATAAAGTTCGACGAAGACAGGGTCGGATTCGGGTTTGCGCATGTCTTGCCAAAGCACCAGCCGATGTTGGTCGGTGCGCATGGAGTAGCCCATGAGATGGTTCTCATAGAGTTCGCGGTCCCAGTTTTCACCTTGCTGCGCAGTAATTTTGGCCTCCACTTCTTCGATGAGAGGACCGAAGAAGGTCTCGCGCATTCCAGGAGAGAGCGGTGCTGCTGCCCACTCGCGCAGTGCAGGGTTGGGGAATTGAGTGAAGGCCGCTTTCTTCCAAGGATGGGTGGGGTCGAGCAGGACGGGCTTGAGGCTGGTGCCTTCCACGTGCGCGGGGGTCTCGATTTCGGCGAAGTCGCAGAGGGTAGGGTAGAGGTCGACGAGCTCGGTGAGGGCATCCGTGTTCTTGCCTTTCGCTCCTTTGAACTTGTCGGGAAGGGAGATGATGAGGGGGACGCGAGCCGAAATCTCGTAGTTGGTCGCTTTGCCCCAGATACCCATTTCGCCGAGATGCCAGCCGTGGTCACCCCAGAACACGACGATGGTGTTGTCGCGCAATCCCGACTCGTCGAGAGCGTTCATCACCATTCCGATTTGGGCGTCGATGTAGCTGGCGCAGGCGAGGTAGGCGTGCTTGAGGGTGGTCGCAAGCTCGGGACCGATGTTGCCCTTCTTGGGGATGCCGTCTCGCACCCGCAATTCGAAGGAAGCGTGGAGCCCCATTGCAGCAGAACCTTCGGGTGGCACGGGATTGGGTGCGGCGGGGATTTTCGCCGGATCGTAGAGGTCCCAGTATTTTTTTGGAGCAATGAAGTCGAGGTGGGGTTTGTAGAAGCCCATGCCAAGGAAGAAGGGTTTGCCGTCCTCCTTAAGTTCCTTGAGAGTCTCAATGGCAACTTGGGCATTGCGGCCGTCGCGGTAAGTGGTATCGGGCACGTCGGCCATCTCGTAGGCTGGGCCTTGTACAAGCCCAGTGCGACCAATCCCGACGCCATATTTCGCTTCCAGAATTTCTTTGTTCTTGGCCTGAATAGCACGGTTCTCGGGGAGGGCGTATGTGACTGCTTTGGGTAAAGTTATTTTGGCAGGCTGGCGGTTCCACGACTTCTCGTTATCGGAGTGGGCGTCGTTGTGGTAAATTTTACCGACTTGCACGGCGTCGTAGCCATTGGCGATCAAGTGCTGTGAAAGAGTAACGACTTCGGGATTGAGGTCGCGAAAGTAATCCGCGTTCTTGGCAAGCTTGAGAGTGTCGGTGCGCGCGCCGCACATGAGACTGGCGCGGGAGGGGGCGCAAATCGGCTGTTGGCAATAGGCTCTTTCGAAAAGGACTCCGTTCTGCGCCAGCTTGTCGATGTTTGGGGTAATCGCAATCTCGGAACCATAGCATCCGAGTTCGGGGCGAAGGTCATCTACCGCGATGAAGAGAATATTGGGTCGGTTAGAATCATCTGCTTGCAAGGTCGAAACGGGAAGAGTGGCGAAAGTCAGTGCAACCAAAAGGCGCAGGCTGAGGGAAAGGAGTGGTTTTCGGTGCATGAGATGAATCGAGATGGGACACGATACGCCGCTCACTTCTGCAAGTGATTGCGATTCCTGCGTTTTGCATTGTCGATTTGTCTCTGGGAGGCGTCGAGGCTTCTTTCTCCTTGCGAAGGGTGCTGAGGGGTTTTAGCCACAAACAAATGAAGATTTCTCCCTCTACCACCTGGACTCTTGTCCTCACTACTATGTGTGCTGCCACCTTCTTCACAATTTTTGCCAAAGAAGAAAAATCGGAGAAGACTTCGACTCCTTTTTTCTCTGAAAAAGCAGGCGTCATTCCTTTTGAAGAGCGTTCGCGACGGAAGTGGGACAGCCCTCTCATTGTGGATCTCGATCAGGACGGGCATCTCGATATTGTCACCACGGATCATGCTTTCCGTGCTTGTGTGCATTGGAATGAAGGGGGCACTTTTTCTGAACCGCAAAAAATCGTGGGAGGGGATACTCACGGGGTAGTGGCAGCGGACTACGATTTGGATGGCAAGATAGAGCTCATTTTCTATCCCGGCGGTGGCGATGGCGCGAATCCCAAGAACCCCATCATGTTCGAGGTGAACAAGGATCGGACTTTTGGTCCCAAGGTGGTGTTTGAAGACTTTGAGCGTGCTCGGGGGCGGGCGACCAAGATGATTGACGCCGATCAAGATGGTCTCCTGGACCTAGTGCTTACTGGTTTTCCGCTGCCCGCTCAGCAGAAGGAAGGAGCTAACTTACTCTTTGCAAACAAGGGCGCGGGGAACTTTGAATATCATTCGCGCCTTCCCTTCGCGCAATGGATGGGCTTTCGCTCACAGGTGACGGATTATAACAAGGACGGTGACCCTGATGTGCTCTTCTTTGGCGGCAAAAACATTGTGATCGCGGAAGGCGGAGAGGGAATGAGCTTTCAGAATGTGACCGGAAAAGTGCTGGGCGAACTGAGCAAGACCACTTTTGCCACCAGCGTGGTGGAAATCGATTTTGACAATGATGGCGACGAAGATTTGTTCGTCACTCGGGCCGATCACCCGTTTGCTGAGAAGACCTTTGTCGATGAAGAGGCAAGTCGTTTCGCATTTTTTGCCCGTCGGCAGAGGTTCCTCTATGATAATCTGAAAGTTGAGGGGGACTTTCAGTTCGAGAACCTTCAGATGGCTTACCCTGACTTCGATGTTTTTGTGGGAAGGGACAAACGCTTGTTAGAGTTCGAGGTCGAGCGCCATGGGCACAAGGACTTCACCTTGACCCCTGCAGAAGCCGAGGGTTGGCCTGAGAACATTGATGCCAACGGGCTCTACATTGGATTTCTGGGTGAGGAAACTTGGCGAGTTGGAGGGGAGTCCAAGTCGCCAACGGCAGGAGTGATCCATAATATGAAGGAGTTACCCGCTGCCAGTATACTCAAGGCCATGCCGTCCCGGCTCTTCGAGAATCGGGAGGGAAGGTTTCATGATGTAACGGAGGCGGCAGGAATAGGGGTTGCGGAGCAGACCACGGGGTCAGCCGTAGGTGACTTCGACAACAATGGTTGGTTGGATTTGTTCGTGGTTTGCTACGGCAATTCTGCCTCAGCAAGCGAGCAAATCCTTCTCCTCAATGAGGGTGGCAAGTTCACCCGCATAGAGAATCATGGCATTATTTCACAGGAGTTGGGCTCAGTGGGGAGCGGAGCTGAAGCTCTGGACTATGATGAAGACGGAGACCTCGACCTCATTTTTTGCAATGAGCGGGGGCGATGGCACCTTTTCACCAACAACTCGCTGGGAGCGGAACAGGGGAATTACCTCACCATCAAAGTAGGAAGCTCACCCACCGGAAAAGCCACGGCCCAAGGTGCGGTTTTGAGCCTAAAGGCAGGGGAGCACACAATGAGAAGAACCGTTGGTTCGTCTTACGGCGGATTTTCCCACAGTCTCAACAACCACCTTCACATCGGATTGGGTCAGTTGGAGGGAGTCGAAAGCGCGTCTGTGAGGTGGAGCAATGGTGAAGTGTTACCGCTCACCATCAGTGATCTCAACAAAGCCTATACAGCCGGAAAGTTCTAATGTCGTGAGACGTTCGTGTCTCGTCGAGACCCTATCGGCGGCGTCTCACAAGGAGGCCAAGGCCACCAAGACCCAGTAGAGCAAAGCTGCTTGGCTCTGGAACTGGAGCGAAGAAGGCGGTGTCGCGAATCACGATATTGTCTCCTAGGATGGCATTGTCGGGACGACGGGACCAGAGGCCAACACCGATCGTGTCTCCAGAACCACCCGCTGTGCCACTGGAGGCCAGGACTCCATCAATCCAAACCTCGATGGTATTTGCCGCAATTGAAGTGACCCCGTCCTCGTAGAGAGCAGCGGAGGCTCCAGTATTGATAATGAAATCGTAATGGAAAATGGTGTTGTCTGTGAGAGCGGTGGAAATAATGGTGGCAAACGCACTTCCCGTGCTTCGGCGATGAGCAAGACGAAGTCCTGCATCAGCATTCGTGCCGCCGCCACCAGTGTCGGCCACATCGAGTGAAACCGTTACGAGGGAACGGGTGGTGACCCCGTCAACCCAGTTCGCGAAGTTGAAGTTCGCGTCAGGAGCAGAGATAGTAAAGTGATTGGTTGCAAAGACCGAGCCGCCTGCGACCACTCCGTAGTCCCCGGCGGGAGCACCCCAATCGGCGGAGGAATCACCCAATGTGCTGCTCCCCGCGGTTAAACCATCGGCATTTTCGGAGTAAATGACCGCACCTTGAATGGAGGGTGAAATGGAGAAAAGAGCTGCTGCTAGTGGCAAACAAGTGGCTTTCATAATTGCAAGTATGGGTTTTGTGATGATTTTTTTAAGGGAGAAACGTAGAAGATCCTACACCCATAAACCCGAGAATAGTTCGAACCGGTCGCTTCTGTAAATGAGCCTTACTTCCGAAAAACATTGTGGATTTTTCGCATTCTCTCCGTTTTGCCGGCTTCAAGATTTGACATTATCTGGTTCAATCAGTCACTAGCCTGCATTTCTCACGGGCTAGAGTCTCGCCCCACCGAAGGGGGTGGGTTCCCAAGTTGGCAGTTTCTGTTCTCGTTTTTCTGGGATGGCTGAAAGTCAACACCGCGTCGTCTCGAGAGAAGAATCCGCAAGGTAGAATGTGATATTCACTGGGCGACGAGGGGGGATTTAGCGCAGGATTCTCAGACTGCCGAGTTGCTAGCTTCTTTTTGGAGTTAGAATCGCGCTCACACAGGCAGTCTTTAACGCAGGATTAAAATCAGATGGATAAGAAAAACAAAAGTGCCTTTCTCTACGCAACGATTGTCGCCATGGGAGGCTTTCTGTTCGGTCTCGATGCAGTGCTCATTTCCGGCACTCTCGACTTTCTCAAGGAAAAGTTTGCGTTGAGCGCCATTGAGGTGGGAACTGCGGCCAGCGCTCCTGCTTTGGGTGTCTTGGTGGCATTGCCGTTCGCGGGATTTATCAGCGACCGATTTGGCCGTAAGAAAGCCATTCTGATTGTGGCCATTCTCTATTTGGTCTCCGCTTTGGGATCGGCCTTCGCTCCTAGTTTTGAGTTTCTGGTAGCGGCTCGCTTTCTGGGTGGGCTAGCTTTCAGCTCCATTACTCTGGCCTCGATGTATATCGGCGAAATTGCTCCTCCCGCCTGGCGCGGAAAGCTCGTTTCAATGACCCAAATCAATATCGTGGTGGGGCTTTCGGGAGCTTACTTCGTGAACTACTATATTCTCAAGTTGGCGAAGTCGGACGCTGGTTGGGTGAGCGAGTATGCGCTCGATACCGAAACCTGGCGATGGATGTTAGGAGCGGAGATTCCTTTTGCGCTTCTCTGGTTTTTCCTTCTCTTCCTCATTCCGGAAAGTCCCTACTGGCTGGTGATTCGTGACCGTCTGGATGAGGCCAAAGCGATCCTTCGGAAGATTCTGCCGGACGATGCGGTCGATGACCATGTGGCGAACATGAAGAGGAGTCTTGAAAGCAGCTCTGTGGGTTCGGGCATCGTGGAGCAGTTCAAAGAAATCTTCAGCAGTCCGATGCGATTGACTCTGATTATTGCCTTCACGATTGCGATTGCTCAGCAAGCGACCGGAATCAATGCCATTCTGGTCTATGCTCCTACTGTCTTTCAGCAGTTAGGAGGGGGGGATGATGCCGCCTTTTCGCAGGCGGTTTGGGTGGGCCTGACCGCATTGGTGTTCACCATTCTTGGTCTTCTGTTAGTGGACAAACTGGGACGCCGTCCGCTCATCATTGGGGGACTGATTTGGATTGTGGCGAGCCTGGGAATCAGTTCCTTCGCTTTCAAGCAAGCGCGATACACCTTGGGGGAAGATTCCTTTAGCGAAATCACCCAGAGTATTGCGAATGGTGATTTGGAATTCGAAGGAGTCGAGCGTCTGCAGAGTTTGGTGGGGGTAGAGCATGGGAGCGATGTCGAATTCAAGAATGCGCTCAAGGGAGCTCTTGGAAAGGTTGATGCTGAGAAGCACCAAAATATGGTGGTAGAGAAATCGCTCAAGATGAATGCGACCCTTGTTCTGGTTTGTATCTTGAGCGTGGTAGCGGCTTTCCATATCTCCATCGGGCCTCTGATGTGGGTTCTCTTTTCCGAAATTTTTCCAATCTCGGTGCGTGGTCTTGCCATTCCCTTGTTCGCTATCATCAGTAGTTTGGTGAATTACGTGGTGCAGCAGTTCTTCCCTTGGCAACTTGAGAATATGGGCATGAGTTCCATCTTCCTGACCTATGGCGTGGTCGTTGCGATCGGACTCGTTGTCTTGTTCTTCACGCTGATTGAGACCAAAAACATGAGCATTGAGGCCATCGAGGCTAAGCTCCGCTCCAAGTAAACTTCACTCTTTCTGTTAGAATATGTCCGCCTTGCCAACCGAAGCTCGCTCCCGAGCCGAAATCGATACTTCATCCAGTCCCCACGTCAAACTCACGTCCATCAATATCGGCGACTGCCGCTGGACCGAGGGCTTTTGGGCTGAGAAAAGCAAGCTCTGCGAAGAGGTGATGGTGCCCTACATGGGCTCCCTCATGAAGGGAGACATCGGGCATGGCTTAAACAACTTCAAGATTGCGGCCGGGCTAAAGAAGAGTGAGCACCAAGGCGAGTTTTGGCATGATGCGGACTTCTTCAAGTGGATGGAGTCGGCTTGCTACGTCTATGGGATGAATGGCGATGAAAAGATTCTCGCTGAGCTGGATGAAATTATTGAAATCATTGCGCAGGCCCAGGAAGACGATGGTTATTTGCATGCCTACATTCAGATTCAGGGTATCGAGCACTTCTCGAATCGGAAGTATCACGAGATGTATAATTGCGGTCATCTCTACACCGCTGCTTGCATTCACCATCGCATGACGGGGAAGAGTAACTTTCTTGAGATTGCGCTCAAGAATGCCGAACTCCTTTGCCAAACTTTCAATCCTTGTCCGCCTGACAAGAAGCGCTTTGGCTTCAATCAGACTCAGATTATGGGGCTGGTGGAGCTTTACCGCCTCACACGCGAGCAGCGCTATTTGTCGCTGGCTGAGATTTTTATCAACAATCGGGGCCAGTCCGAGATGGTCCATGATTCTACGACCATCGGGTATCCCATCGGGGACATGGTTCAGGAGAGGATTGCGCTGCGCGATGAGACTGAAGCGGTCGGTCACGCGGTTTTGGCGCTCTATTACTATGCCGGTGCGGCTGACGTCTATGCCGAGACGGGGGAGAAGGATTTGTTAGAAGCCTTGGATAGGCTTTGGGAGAATGTCACGCAGAAGAAAATGTATGCCACCGGAGCGGTGGGGCAGACCCATCACGGGGCTTCTTCTCGACGCGACACCATTGAGGAAGGGTTCATCGACGAATACATGATGCCCAACATGACGGCATATAACGAGACCTGCGCCAATATTTGCAACGCCATGTTCAGTCACCGTATGCTGGGTATCAAGGGTGAGTCCAAGTACGCCGATGTCATGGAGTTGGTCCTGCACAACAGCAGCCTCTCGGGAATTAGTCTTTGCGGCAAAAAATACTACTACGCCAATCCTCTGCGAAAAATTCATGGCTCGCGGGACTACTCGCAGATGAACACTGAGTCACCGGATCGGGAACCCTATCTCTATTGTTTTTGCTGTCCTCCCAATTTGGTGCGCACCATTGCCAAGGTTTCGGGCTGGGCCTACAGCCTTTCTGAGAACGGAGTTTTTGTGAATCTTTACGGTGGCAATAAGTTGACCACCACGATGCGGGATGGGAGTGAGCTCAAGCTCTCGCAAGTGACCAACTTTCCTTGGGATGGAGTCGTCTCGATTACGGTTGAAGAATGCAAGACCGAGGCCTTTGAGATTGCGCTCCGAATTCCCGAGTGGGCTGAAGGAAGTCGTCTCAGTGTGAACGGGGACGAGGTGAGCGAAGTGACTCCGGGCCAGTTTGCCAAGTTGGAGCGGGTATGGCAGGCGGGAGATGTCATCGAGTTGAACATGCCGATGCCAATTAACCTGATTGAAGGTCATCCCCGCATTGAGGAGGTGCGCAATCAAGTCGCGGTGAAGCGGGGGCCCATCGTCTACTGTGTGGAGTCACCAGACTTACCTGAGGAGACGAGTATCCTGGATGTCTATTTGGACGGAGAGAGCGAGCTTTGTTTCGTGCAAGAGTCAGCTACTTTGGCGGGGGTTCCGGCAATTACCGCAGAGCTGAAAATCCGCCAGGATAAAGGCGAGGGGATGTATCGCACCCTTAAGAAACCGAGCTGGAAATCCTGTGCCTCCCAGTTCGTGCCATATTACGCTTGGAGCAATCGGGGAGACAGTGAGATGACTGTTTTTCTACCTGTCCTCTGGGGCAACGCTTCTGCCTAATCAGGTTAAGGACCTAATTTTAGAAACTGAATTATTCAACTACAATCATACTATGAGAACTGAAGTGACACGCCGGGCGACGGCTACCCTGATGACCGTCTGTGCGACGGGCGCGCTTTCCGCAGAAGAGAAGCATTTTCCGGCCTCGGATCCCGAGAATAAAGCGGGTTGGGTCTTGAATCCCGAGGTGAGCGATGAGTTCAATACTGAAAGCGTCGATCGCAAAAAGTGGTTTGTTCAAGGCGAGAACGGTGGTGACTACTACATTTGGAAAGGGCGCGCTCCTTCTCAGTTTGCAGAGCACAATGTTCTCCAAGAGGATGGCATGCTGAAGATTCGCAGCCAATGGGAGCCAGATTTCGAATTCGCCCAAGAGAGCTATGCCGACGGCGCCCGCAATGACACTTATGGAGTCTGGGAAGGCAAGCCGATGCCCATTACGACCGGAGCAATTATCTCACGAAAGCGCTTTCTAAATGGCTACATGGAGGTGCGGACCAAGGCGGGTAATGCGTCGATGACGAGTTCATTTTGGACCATCGGTTATGAGTCCGAACTCGATATTTACGAGCAGATTGGAAATCCCAAAAACGGGAAGAATGACATCCAAGAAGACATGTGGAAGTCCTCGATCCACGATTGGTCCCCACCAGCAAAACGTCCGACCCGGCGCTTTGGGCACAAGCAAAAGCTGCCCTTCCGAGTTGCAGACGAGTTTCATGTCTATGGAGCGGAGTGGGGCGAAGACTACCTCAAGATGTATCTCGATGGCGAGTTGGTCTATGAGACAAGTCAGGAGAAAGAGGGTAAGAACTGGGTTTTGAATAATCCGCTTGAGATTTGGTTCGACTCCGAGATTTTCGTTTGGTTGGGGCTTCCTCACAAAGAGGAGTTGCCGGTGGACTATCAGATCGACTACTGCCGTGTTTGGCAGAAACCGACTCAGAACTTGGTCGCACCCCAGTTGTTTGGGTTCGAGGGGCCGATTCTGTTTGATGACAACGCCATCCCTCTCGACCTCGTGCCCGAAAGTGCGGAGCCAAATGAATACCAGAAGTTCTGGCAGTTTGGTGAGCATGAGATGGAGCGCTTCACCATCACCAAGGACGAAGCGATGAAGGGTATCAAGAGTTTGAAGTTCATGCCGAAGGGGATGCTTTCCAATGTCTCCATCGTCACGCCTGTGAAGGCAGTAGTGATTCCCGCGGGCGAGTTCGAATTGTCACTGAACGTGAAGTTAGAAGAAAGCTGCGGGGTGCAAGCTCTCAATTTGAGCCTCGCTGATCCTGAAATTCACTTGGATCCCATCAAGTTAGATGGAGTTGAAAAAGGCAAATGGGTGAAGCTCAAGCAGACTTTCAAGCGCGATGCTGCATCGGGTGAGTTCGACCGGCTTCGCATTCGAATCAAGAAGGATAAGGTCAAGGAGGGTGATGGAGCTCTCTTCCTCGACGATATCCAGATTGTGAAGAAAGAGGGCTAAGCTCTTTTTTTGAGAACTTGATTTTTCAGGCTGTCCCTTTTCAACGGGGACGGCCTTTTTTCTAGTAGTCCTCGGCAGGAGGTTGGCGGAACTGATTAGCCCGGCGGGAGGACCAGCCCTCTTCTTGACGGCGCAGAAGAAAGAGGGGGCGTTCGAGGGTCATCTCCCATTGGAAGTGCTTTTTGAACATCTCTTCGAGACGCGCCCGCTCGGAGATGGCGAGGTTGGTTTGCTCGCCGGGATCGTTGGCGAGGTTAAAGAGTTCTGCTGGTCGGTCAGGGTAGCGAATGAATTTCCAATCGCCTTCACGCATGGCTCCTCTGGTTTCCATTTTCCAGTGGAGGATGGAGTGCGGAGATTCCTGATTCTCGCCTCGGAGATAGGGCAAGAGGTTCACGCCATCGAGATCTGCTACTTCGCCTGGGTTTCCACCGCCAGCTTCGACGAAGGTCGGAATTAGGTCGAGGGTGCTGCTGACTTCTTGGTAGACTTTCCCTTGTGGAAGTTGGGCTGGCCATGAAATGAGGCCGGGCACGCGGAGGCCGCCTTCAAGTTGAGTGCCTTTCACTCCTGCAAAGGGAAAATTGCTGGAACCGTTCTTATCCATGGGGCCGCCATTGTCGTTGGTGAAGACGATGATGGTGTTCTCACGCAAGCCCAGCTCATCCAGTTTATCGATAATCTGCCCACAAGCTCGGTCCATGGAGAGAGTCATCTGAGCGGCGGTGCGGCGGTCTCCTTTGAGTTGGGGGAATTGGTCCTCGTCTTGGGGGTCTGCCTCCATGGGAGTGTGAACTGCGGTAAAAGAAACATAGGCGAAGAAGGGTTTGTCCTTATTCCTCTCGATAAACTGACAAGTTTCTTCACCTAAAACCGTGGTGAGGTAGCCTTCGTGCTCTTGGAACTCCTCGAAGTTACGCTCCATGAGGTTGGCGGGGTCGGCCTTCTTGGGGTTTGGGTAAGGAAAGAAGCTGCGGGCTCCGCCACGGAAGCCATAGAATTCATTAAATCCACGCTTGAGGGGGTGGTAGCGCTCGGCGATTCCCATGTGCCACTTTCCAAAGATTCCCGTGTAATAGCCGAGGTCTTGGAGATAGTCGCCCATCGTTTTGAGGTCAGTGGGAAGGCCCATCTCGTCGCCGAGGAGCTTGCTGCGGTCGCTCATGATGCCGGGAACGTTGATTTCCTCAAAGCCAAAGCGCTGTTGATAGATTCCAGAGAGCATACCGGCACGGGAGGGTCCACAGGTGGCCCCAGTGACGTAGAATTGTGAAAGGAGCACTCCTGATTGAGCTAGCTTGTCGAGGTGAGGAGTTTGGAAATGCGTACTGCCGTGAAAGCCAAAGTCGCCATAGCCAGCATCGTCGGCAAAGAGGAGGACAATGTTGGGCGGTGCGTCGTTTGCAGAGGCGAGAGCGACGGAGAGAATGCTGAGGAGAAGTGATTTCATAGTGAAGTGGTGGGAATAAAAAACGGTGCCCGATTTGTAGGCACCGTTGGGAGGGAGAAGCTTTTCCGAAAACGATGTCTGACTATCGCACCACGCGACCGGACGCCGAGCCGCCCATGAGGGCTTCGACCTCGGAGCGGGTGCTGAAGTTGAAGTCTCCTTTGATAGAATGCTTTAGACAGGATGCGGCCACCGCGTATTTGACGGCAGTTTGGGGCTCGCTGAGTTCGGGGGTGGTGAGCGCGAAAATCAATCCGCCTGCAAACGAATCGCCGCCACCGACGCGATCGACGATGTTCTTGATTTCGTAGGACTGATAGTTTCCGTCGCTGTCGAGGGGGGCGAATGAAGCCGCATCGGATTGGGCATCGTAGAGCATGGCACCCCAGTTATTGTGGGAGGCGGAGTAGCTCTCGCGAAGAGTGATAGCGACTTTGCTGACGTTCGGAAATTGAGCGACCACCTGACGGGCGACATCGGGGTAGCGGGAGGTATCGAGTGCTCCAGCATGTACATCGGTATCACCTGCGCGAATACCAAGAACGTCGTGGCAATCTTCCTCGTTTGCGATGACAACATCGATGAAGGGGAGGATTTTGCGCATCGTTTCTTGGGCAAGTTCACGATTGCTCTTTCCTTCACTCCAAGCCCACAGCTTGCCTCGGAAGTTGAGGTCGATGGAGACCTCGGCTCCGGCGGCCTTGGCCTTTTGCGCGGCGACGAGAGTCGCTTCGGCGGCGTTTTCCGAAAGAGCGGGGGTGATCCCGCTAAGGTGGAGCCAGCTCGCGCCTTGGAAAATGCTTTCCCAATCGTATTGGTCGGGAGGAGTGATCGCGATGGCGGAGTCCGCGCGGTCGTAGATGACGTTGCTGGGTCGTTGGTTTGCTCCCGTTTCGAGGAAGTAGACACCGAGGCGACCTTGGTCGGTGCGAAGGATGGAGTTGGTGTCTACTCCGACGGCACGAACGGAGTCGACGGTTGCTTCAGCCAAGGCATGCTTGGGAAGGGCAGTGACGTAACGGGCCTGACCACCAAAGTTGCAAATAGAGGCTGAGACGCTTGCCTCCGCACCTGCGTAGGTGACATCAATGGTTCGGGTTTGGCGAAGGCGCATGTTATCCGGCGCGGCCATGCGGGCCATGATTTCTCCAAAAGTGACGACGATATTGCTCATGGTGAGATGTTATTTTAAAGCGTTGGTGACTTCTTCCGCACGTGCGGTGATCCCGGCCCAGTCTTCGGAGGCAACGAGGCTTCCTTGCACAATCCAAGAGCCGCCGATGGTGGGGATATTTGGTTCGGCGAGATACTCCTTCATGTTAGAGGCATTGACGCCGCCAAGAGGGAAATACTGAATGCCAAGGTGCTTGTAGGGAGCGCTCATAGCACGCAGGTAGGGGATTCCGCCGAGGGCGTCGGCGGGAAAGAACTTCACGAAACGGCAACCAAGCTCGATGGCTGCTTCGAGGTCGGAAGGAGTCGCAATGCCTGGCGCGAAGGGGAGGCCGACCTGCTTGGCCGCTTTGATGATTTTGGGGTTCATGCCCGGAGCGACTCCAAAGTGGCCGCCTGCATTTTTGACCTCTTGCGCTTGCTCGGGAGTGAGGATGGTGCCGACTCCGATGAGGATTTCTGGCACCTCGGAGGCGATGGCGCGCACGGCATCGATGCCTTGAGGGGTGCGCAGAGTGAGCTCGATGACTTCGATGCCACCAGCGAGCAGGGCTTTTGCCAGCGGCACAGCGTGCTCGACGTTGTCGATGGAAAATCCGGCTACGATGCGGGTCTTCTCTAAGCGGGTGATGATATCTTCGGGAAACATGATGTTAGTTTTCGATGAGAACGGAAATTCGTTTGAGAGTGAGATACTCCTCGAGGCTGTATTTGGAGCAGTCTTTTCCGATGCCGCTTTGTTTGAGGCCGCCGTGAGGAAGTTGTACCGAATAGTGGGGCTCGTTCACGCACACGCTGCCGGACTTGATGTCGCGGGCTGCGCGCAGTCCGGTGGAGAGGTTGGTGGTAAAAATGTAAGCCGCGAGCCCGAACTCCGTGGCGTTGGCGAGCGCGATCTCGTCGTCGGCATCGCTGAACTTGAGAATGGGAAGGACGGGTCCGAAGATTTCCTCGCAGCTGGTTCGCATGGCACGACTGACATTGCTGAGGATAGTAGGCTCCATGTAGTAGCCTGCGCCATCAACAGCGTTGCCACCGCAGACCACTTCCGCACCAGAAGACTTGGCTTGTTCGACCACTTCGATAATGCGTTGGCGTTCTTTGTCCGATATCAGAGGTCCGATCTCGACTTCAGCAGCGCGCTTTTTGGCAGCGGCAATGAATTCGTCGTAGACGTCCTCATGCACAAAGCAGCGGTTAGGTGAGACACAGACTTGGCCGCTGTTGGCAAATTTCAGGTCCACGGTTTTGTTGGCCGCCATTTCAACATCGGCATCAGGGTAGACGAGGACGGGAGCATTGCCTCCAAGCTCGACAGAGAAGTGTTTCACGGTGGTCAGCGAGTTGTTCATCACTTCCAGCCCTCCGCGAGTGGAACCAATCATAGTGACCAGCTCGGGAATCTCGCTTTCGACGAGAGCCTTGGGGACTTCATGGTTGCCGCAGGTAACGACATTGATGACTCCGTCGGGAATCCCTGCTTTCTTTGCGAGATGAGCCACTTCGAGCGAAGCCACCGGAGTGAGAGTGGCGGGCTTGAGGATGATGCTACAACCGGCAGCCAAGGCGGGTCCGATTTTGTAGCCCACATTGAGCAGGGGAAAGTTCCAGGCGAGGAAGCCAACCACCACACCCAAAGGTTGCCGTTGCAGGTAGTGAAGAAAGCGACCATCGGGATCGTGGAGGACAGGCTGGTCGAGACGCTCCACTTCTTCCACGAAGTAGCGCAGGCAAGTGACGAGCATTCCGAAGTCATACTCCGCGTTGTCTTGGGGTTTGCCGGTTTCTTCAATCAAAAGAGCGATGAGGCGCTCGCTTTCGGCTTCAAGAACATCGGCATAGTTGAGAATGAGGGAGCGACGTTCGCCGGGAGACATCGCAGACCAGACCTTGAAGCCATTATCTGCGGCGGTAAGCGCGTCTTGAGCCTGGGCCTCGGTCATGTCGGGGACTTGAGCGAAGACTTCGCCGTTTGCCGGATTGACGACATCGAGAATAGCATCGGTGGTGACGGCTTTTCCGTCAATCAGCATGGGAATTGTTTGCATAGCGACGGGTTACTTTTGTTCGGTTTTTTGAACGCAGAAATTTTCGAGCGCCTTTCGGTCGGGTTCAACTCCGAGGCCTGGTGCGGTGGGTACGGATACTACGCCATTCTCGATTTCGAGAGCGGTTGAATACATTTCATCGCGCAGGGGGTTGGGAGTGCGATCGACTTCGAGAAGCGGATGCGCGGCTTCGGCACGACCAGGCTCGACGTAGGTGCTGGCGAGGAAGTGGGTGGCGGAAGCGAGGTTGAGCATGGTGCCCCAAGCGTGAGGGAGAACGTTGACTCCATGAGAGGAGGTGATGGCGCGAATTTTGAGAGCCTCGGTGGGTCCGCCACAGTAGGCGAGGTCTGGCTGGGCGATATGAATACCACCAGCGCTGACCAGGTCTTGAAAACCCCATCGGGTTTGCTCGCATTCGCCGGCTGCAAGGGGGATGTCCAGTTTTTCAGCGAGCTTGCCAAAAAGGCCGGCATGATTGGGAGAGAGCGGCTCCTCAAACCAAGAGTATCTGCATTCGTCGAGCACCCGACCCATCGCGATGGCTTCGGGAAGGTCATAGGCATGATTGGAATCCGCCATCAGAGTGATATCGGGGAATGTTTCCCGCATAGCGCGGACCTGCTTTTCATCAAAGGCCATGTTCTTTCCGACCTTAATTTTAAGGGCGCCGTAACCAAGGTCGACGTAGCCAGCGGCCTCTTTGAGAATGGTATCTAACAATTCGGACTCAGAGGCGTTCTTGAAATACATTCCAGTGGCGTAGCAATCGATGGAGTCGCGAACGCGGCCACCCATGAGTTCAGAAGCGGAGACGCCCAGAATTTTGCCCTTGAGGTCTAACAGCGCCATATCTATGCCAGATATTGCTCCCATCATCACTCCTTTGCGGGCAAAGTCTAGAGAGGCGCGCCAGCAGTGTTGCCATGCGGCCTCATTCTGCAAAGGGTCCCAGCCAATGAGCAAGGGGGCATAGAAAGAGTGGAGACCGGATTGGGTTACCTCTGAGGGACCATAGCATTCACCCCAGCCAACGTTTCCATCGCTGTCTTCAATCTCAACCAAGAGTGCATTTCGCTTGTCGTAGAACCATTGCGAAAAGCCAAAAGGTTCCTCCAGTTCGTGCTGCAGACGATAGGTTCGAATGGCCGTGATTTTGGAAGAGGTGATAGTCATGTTAGGCGCGCGTTGGGTCTGCTAGACGACATTTGAAAACTAGCGGACAATGAATGGGGGGACATTGCACATTTTGCAATTGGCATTGCTAATCTCTGGAGCGCTGCAAGAAAGTGGATTAAGCCCCCTTTTTCCGAAATTCAGCTGCTGATTGGCCAACGTGCTTTTTGAAGAGGCGACTAAAGTGCGAGTAATCATTGAAGCCTACCCGGTAGCAAATTTCGGTGATGCTGTCTCCTGACTCGCGGAGCAGGGTGCAAGCATTCTGGATCCGCAAGTCGTTAAGGTATTGCAGGAAAGTCATTCCTGTTTCGTGCTTGAAAAGCTGGCAAAAATAGGTGGGGGAGGTGCCGGACATGGAGGCCATCTCTTTGAGTGCCAGCGATTCGTCCGCGTGATCATGAATGTAGTTCAGCGTCTTTTGTAATTTTGGTCGGAAGCGAGCGTTGGTGCCTGCGGAGCCGGCCTGAATCTGATCGGGAGTCTGGCCGGAACGGGTGCAATAGTCGGAGATGTAGGCTAGGAGACTTTGGAAACGACAGCGGATTTGAGCACTCGCGCTGGCATCGGGATTCTTCGATAATTCGCTGAGAATTGAAAGTCGCTCGCAAACTTCCTCTCGTTCGGCTTTGGACAGTTGAATTTGTACCGCTGAGGTGTTCTCGTCAGTTAGGGCGAGAAAGGGTTGAAAAAGGTAGCGATGGCCGGGATTGGCTCCCGAGGCCTCCGAAAGTGAGCGAATGCCAGAATCGACGATTTCGGGGAGGAAGCTGCAACAGTAGGCGAGCATGGGTGCCTGATTGTTTTCAAGTTCAAGAAAGTGTCGGACGTAGGGCTTCAGTAGAACCAAATCGCCTGCAGCGAGGGAAATTTCACTATTCACGAACTTGTTGACGAGGGACCCGCGATAAACAAAGAGGAGTTCGAGGTATTCGTGACGATGAAGGTTGCTCTGAATCTGGCGGCGCTCGGTCACTGAATCCACTGCCACGGGGACAGAACGATCAGGAAATATTTCGCGAGAGGTGACAAGAGACATGAAGGAGACTGGCGGTTCAGCTTAGTCATATTGCTAAAAGGAGCCGGTGCCAAGCGAGGACTTCCTGGGGCCAATGGTTTCTCCTTTTGGGTCTCGAATACGGGTAGAGAAGAGGGGGGTGAGGGAAAAGTCGGAGTGGGGGACGCTCTCTTTCTTCACTCTTATCTCGCGTGTATCCCTCGAAAGTTGGACATTCCGTTCCTCCAACTATGGTAATCTTACGAATTTCATCCTCCGTTGTAAAAATTGGCCCGGATTGCGTTAGGTTTGCATCGGTAGTGGAGTTACTAAGTGGTGTCTTTGCACGTTATATCCATCTGCAGTGAGGTTTTCCAAGTTGCTAAAATCAGCAAGAAGGGCTGCCTCCACTACGATTCGCAATGTTTTTGTGATGATGTGCCAATCCTCAGGGAAAATTACCGCATAGAACTAAGCTGAACCTAGAAACCATGAAATATACGAAAACTCGATTATTGGCAGGAGCATTCCTGATGTCGCTATCTGCAGTCGCAGTCGGTCAAACTACCGTCATTGGCGGTACCGTCGGCAATGCGAATTTTAACGCTTCTGATTTGTCCAACTCGACAAACTCGGACCGAGCGAATTACACGGATACTCCCAATTGGTTTTTCATCACGGGCAGTGCTGATGGAAGCGATGAGTCTTCCCAGTTTTTTACTTTTAGTACTGCAAGTAATGGTTCAACGGATCCAGCTCATCCTCCCGTAGTTGCAGCGATGCCTTTCAATAATCGCTTTGCAGCCAATGATGTCGGTCACACTGTCGTGGCAGGGGATGTGGGCCAAGTATTCAAGGTGAGCTATGATTTCGGTGCCGGCGGTGGAGCAGCAAATTGGGACGGAGACGAGGTCATGCAGACCTTTATCTTCGAGACTATCGAAGATTTGGGTTCCCAAGTTCCTGTTGATGAAATTCTGGTCCGAAGTGAGACTACGATTCTCGGCCAAGATGACTACGAGGTTGACCGAGCCAACGATGGGCAATGGACGATCCGAAACGTCGAGAATCTCTATGAGATAACGGCCGACGATATTGGGAAGACTCTCTATTTCGGCTTTCAGTTTGTTCAGGGGGACGGGGCTAGTCTTTTCCCGCGAATTGATGCCATTGTGGTGACCATCGATGATGCCCCAATCGTAGACAACGTTCCTACCATCGTTGTTGATGAGAATCCGGATTTCATTTGCCCCGAGAGTCCTGCAACAACTGGTACGACCACCTTCGTCATCAGCAATGATGCCGAGGTCAACAACCTTGAGGTGAGCGGAATCGCTGTTGCCGGAACTGGATTTTCAGTGACTTCTCCCGCAGGAGCATTTTCGGTCGCGCCGGGAGCGCAAGAAACAATCACGGTCTCCTGGGACAGCACTGCTGGCGGAGACTACGAAGAAGGAACTTTAACCATCTCCAGCAATGACCCTGATAATGCCACCTTCGATGTCGTGGTAGCGGGCGGAGTGCCGATTTCGACGGCGAGTGATGTGCTCGTCAACGGAGACTTCGAAACTCCCGGCACGAGCCCGGGAGATGACTTGGATACGTTCGCGGACTGGGATGAGGTCGATGACGACTTCGCAGCGGCGGCAGAGGTGATGGATGTGCCCGGTCTACTGGCGGGAAGCACTACCGCAGCCTTCTTGCAGGGAGTAGCCGGAGGCATCACTGACAACCCCAACAATCCGGGTGGGTCAGCTGGTTCCGACATGAGTGCGGACTTGCCCACGCAGTTGAGCAACTTTGAAGTCAATTGTGACTTTGCGATTTCCGAAGGCACAGCTGGGCAGCGTCTTTTCAGCGTGATTCTCTCTAGTGTTGATTCCGAGGGCGTAGTTTCCCAGCGATTGAACCTCCGCTACCAAGGTGGAAACTGGCAGGCACGAAATGGTAATGAAGCAGGTTTCACCTGGGACAATGTTCTCAGTGATGCACAGATGGGAGGGGCCTTGGCCGCTTCTACTGATGTGAATGGAAATGGCATCTTTGAAGCCGGTGATACTAGAATTGTTCACAAGCTGAAGATAACAGGAAAAGGGTGGGGCACTCCCTATCCGAGCACTGTTCTTGAAATTCAAGATGATATCGGAGCTACCGTGGCTACTTCCGAGCCATTCTCGCTCTGGCGAGTAGGTGCACCGACCGGTGGCAACGAAAAGTTGGCTGAAATCGGTTTCAGTGCCGCCTTCAACAATGCGCCTGCCTCTTGGGTGGACGAAGTTGTTATCAATGGCTCGATTCTGGATACCGAAGTGGTGGTTCCTTCCGATGAAATTGTTATCACAGATTGTTCCTTTGACCCAACTACTGGGGCTGGTTCTATCACCTTCAACTCTGAAGATGCGGTGAGCTACGAGGTGCGTGCTTCCAGCGATTTGGACGGGGACCCATTCTCCGCCAATTTGGTGACTTCTGGACCAGGAACTGGTGCTTCCACTACCCTGACCTTTACTGATGCTAGTGCAGTTGGCCAAACTAAGCGTTTCTACCGCGTCGAGCGTCCCTAGTTATCCTTTCCGGGCAATCCACGAGGTGGTCTGGTTTCCATACTGGGCCACCTCTTAATCAATCCAAGCCCCACGGAACTTACTTCTCTTTACTCTCGAATCCGAAAACAAAATGAAGATTCAAAGATCAGCACTTGAACAACCGTCGGGTTTTTCTCTGATTGTCACAGTCACAATGATGGTGCTGCTTTCGTTGATTGCGGTGGGATTGTTGAGTTTAAGCAGTGCCACCCTCAGGGCCACTTCTGCCAGTCAGTCGCAGCTTGAGGCGCAAGCCAATGCGCGTCTGGCTCTCATTCAGGCAATTGGAGCTTTGCAAAAGTATGCTGGTCCTGATCAACGGGTAACGGGAACAAGTGGTTTACTCGGTCCGACTGCCGGTGAACAACATTGGACAGGAGTTTGGGGGACACAAGCTGAGGACGGTGAACCCGCTTGGTTGGTGAGTGGTAATGAGACTCTCAGCTACAACGACTTGGATGGGGGTAGTCACCCTGCTGGATATCACACCCCCAATGGGAGTAGCGACAAATCAATTGTAGTCTTCTCGGGAAACAAGCCGGAAGACGAAGTGAGAGTTCCCTTGGTGGACCTTGTCGCGGACGAAAAGGTTTTCGGAAGATATGCCTGGTGGGTTTCTGACGAAGGAACCAAAACGAGGGTGGATTTGAAAGGTTCGGAGAAACCCTCCGAACAGCAGAGGTTGGCCAATGCGAGTGTGACTCAGGAAGCCTTCTTCGAATCGTTCGGAGGAGGAGCTGACCAAGGGGAGTTGGCTTTCGTTGATTCTCCTGATTTTGACAAAGAACGATTACCTACCATAGGTTCACTCGATCTGTTTTCTGAGGAAGGGGCGGGTAAGATTTCTAACAAGTTTCGTCATGAGTTGACCCTCGGTGGTTATGGTTTGCCAGTCAATGTGATCAAAGGGGGAATGAAGGCGGATCTGTCGGTTGTCTTCGATAGTTCCCAGCAGGAGAATACGAAAATGCTGAGCGAGCACCTGGGAGCGATGCCAACTGCCAAGCGTCTTTCGCGGAGGGGGGCTCCTATCTATGATTTTAGTGACATTGAGGATGCGGAAACGTTTTTCATCTCTCCTGAAGCCAGTAGTGAGCGCGGATTTGAAACTGGCCCCAACTGGGGGAATCTTTATAACTTTGGTCGTCTTTGGGAGCACGTGGCCGATGGTTCGGCTGCTCCATTTTCTTTCAACCCCGGCTTGTCATCAGACCTTCGGACCAATGACTGGGCGCCCTATAGCAATCATGACAGTGGCACTTGGTCTCGCGATATTCAGCATACGAACTCAAGCTTGCAACCAGTCCTTGCCATGATGCAGATGGGCTTTCGAATTGCGGCCAAACCTGCCCCGATTCCGGGAACCGATCCTCAGCGCATGGGAAACCAGCTTCAATTGCAAATGAAGCCATTGCTTGGTTTTTGGAATCCCTACAATGTTAAGATTCAAGCAAAGTCCATTCAGGTGCAGTGGGCTCTTTATCCCCATATTCGAATCAATGCGGACTGTCCCAGAATCCGTGGAGAGGGAGATCATCACTTTACCAGGGAGCGCCGGATCCGAACGAACGTCTGGATGAGGGAACACTGGAAGCAGGGGGGGGGAGTAGCAACCGCTGACAACGATGGCTCACGGCTTTTGTTGCAGACTCCAGATATTGATTTTGAGCCAGGAGAGTTCCTTCTTTTCTCGGTAGGTGAGAGGGCTGATATGGAACGGGTCAACAAGCTGGTGCCAACATGGAGCGAAGAAGGTGGATTTGACTTCGATTTGGTATACAGCGAGGCAAGTCAAGGAGACGGAACCAATGATCAGGACGAGCCCGGCGAACCCATAATTGTGCCTGATAGTAGTGAGGTATTCTACGGTGGTGCTTACCTCGAGGATTCGGTCAAGCCACGGACTCGTGAGTACTTTGGAGATGATATTTTAGATGGAGTGACTTCATCTTACATTACGGTGGGTGGCGGAGCGCAAAATATCGCTCATCGAATTTCTGATATCTGGCAGCCGATGACAGAATCTGGGCGGGATTCGACGGGAGTTCAAAATGGAAATACCTATGTCGTACCCGAACCGGTGGTGAGCACGTGGGTCAAGACGGGGGGCGCTTCTGCTGCTGACCGAGTTCCTGTCGGGTTGTTGGCTTTGACACCGTATCATATTGGAACGTGGCGCTTCTTCACCCGAACTGCGACGGACGCAAAGCCTGCGAGCGGCGATGCTGGTTCTCAACAGATTCGGACATGGGTTGATAGTAATCCGCGCTTTGGTCCTATGAATCCTCTTTGGGACGGCTCGGAGACCACCGAAAGCCAAGAAGACGGTTTTCACTTTATCTCTCCTCTTTTGGGAGGGACCTATGACAGTGAACCATGGGATGGAGGTCCTCCCGGACGTGGGCTGGTAGCGGAGGGACAGGATGAGGCGGGAGCTTTTCCCGAAGCTACGCTTTCCAACGGGCGCTATCGCATGTTTGGCGGTTTTTCTACCTCCTCAGCAGGAAATACCCACGTGCCTCTTTTCGATGTTCCCCGAGCGCCTTTGGTTTCCTTAGGCCAATTTCAACATGCTCAGTTATCCCGTTATGGATTTGAACCTGCTTTTCCGTTTGGTAATTCCTACGCCAGTATTCGAATTCCTCTCGAGCAAACATTTGTAGACGACTTTGCGGGTGTTCCTGGATTTCGCATGGTGGACATCTCGCACTCGGTCAACGAGTCGATTTGGGACGACAATTTTTTCTCTACCTTGGGCGCGGATTACAGCGAAGGGGGAGGAGATGATATCGATGAGGCTTATCCCGTTGAAAAGTTATTGAGTAGAGAAATCGAGCTCGTCAATCGTCGCCATCAATTCATGTCTACTGATCGGGAAGAGTCGATTGGAGAAATCCTCGAAGGGTATGAGGGCAATGGCCATCGCGAGATTTCCGCCAGGATAGGTATCAAAGGAGCTTTCAATGTAAACTCGACGTCGAAGGAATCTTGGAAAGCTCTTCTCTCCAGCTTGGCTAGGTTCGAGATGCCAGTTCTAAGTGAGGATGGCAGCGAGGTCTCTTGGGAGACTGGCGATGGTGTTCGATTGCCTCGCTTTGGTCATCCGATGCAGAGTGTGGGTTGGACTGGGGGCGATAGTCCCACATCACCATCATTCTGGAGCGGTTTCCGGAAAATTACAGACGAGGAATTGGATTCGCTTGCGGAGAATATTGTAGAAGAGATCAGACAACGGGGACCGTTTCGTTCTTTAGCGGAATTTGTCAATCGCGATCCTGACTCGGATCAGGAGGAGTATCGGCGTAAAGGGGTTTTACAGGCGGCGTTGGACAAGGCCTTGAATTCATCGTTGGTAGACAATGTCGGCGAACAAGCCGACCAGCCTCAAGGGGCGCTTTTCTCGAAAGCGATCGAAGGAAATGAGGGGACTGCGGCTGGGTTCGCGGGTTATGTGTTGCAGAGTGATGTTTTACAGGCCCTCGCGCCAATCATTCAACCGCGCTCAGACTTCTTTGCGGTGCGTGCGATGGGACAGTCTGTCGATAAGAGTGGGAAGGTTGTGGCTGTTGCCGTTTGCGAGGCCACGGTTCAGCGACGATCGGAGTATTTGGATTCTGCCGATGCCTCTTACACCGCGACTAAGGATCTTAAGTCAGAAGTGAATAAAGACTTCGGTCGTCGCTTCCAAGTCGTGAGCTTTCGTTGGCTCGCAACAGAAGAAATCTGATGGGTGAAGAAACCCTTCCGCAGGTTCTCCGTAACTAAAATTTCTATGCCAGTAGTAAAACTAAAAAGCAGCATCCGCGAGTGGGCTCTTGTTTCCTTGCTCTTTCTTTCCTTCGGTTCGGAGGTTCAGGCTCAAGACCAGCCTGAGATCGTGAAGACCGAGCTCATCACCATCACCTTTAACGGGATGATTTCACCGGGTTTTTTTTACCGCAATGGCGGCGAAATTGTGCAGCTGGCGGCAGGGACTCAAGGGATTAGTCCTCCCGTCTTTTATCAGGGGCCAAGACGTTTGGAATTTTTTCGAAGCAAGAATGATTTGAACCCACCGGAAAAGGATAAAGAAAAGCCCAAGCCCGCGGTGGTGGCGACATTGCCCAAGACGAGTGATCGGGCTTTGTTGGTTTTTGCCTTTCCTAATAAAAAGGCGAAGACACCAGGAGTGAAAGCTTACCCGGTGGACGATCGCTCATTAAAGGAGGGCGACTATCGCATCTTCAATTTTTCGAAACAAAAGGTCTTTCTTATCTTCCAAGACAAGAATTCGCAAGTAGCGGTGGATTCGGGAAAGGTCGCTGAGATCACTGGAGCGGCCTGGAGTCGCAAGATGGGCTCGGTGAACGTGTCGTTAGGGATTCAAAATGCGAAGCAGAAGAGAATCGATTCGGTCTATTCTTCAGTGTGGGGTCACCGTCCGGAGAGACGGAGCTTCTTGTTCGCCTTTGATAGTGGAGATAAGAACCGTCCTGTCCTGCTGAAGAAGTTTTACGATGTTCCTGCTTTCAAAACTGAGAAGCGAAAGACTGCCGAGAAAGAGTAGCAGCGGATTAGCCAATAGTCCTAGTGTTCTTCGACGACCAAAGGGAGCTGAATCAAACCCTTCAAAATAGAAAATTCTATCATTCATTTATGAGGAATACGGAGCACTAGTTCTATGGGGTCAATGGGCGTTACCTCCGAGATCTTTTCGGGATATTGGTCTCTGTATTTTGACCCCTTTGACCATAGCTCACTTTATTTTTCTGAATAATTCAGGGAAGAAGCAGTGCGACCAACATGAAAAAGCCGACTCCAATACTGGAGTCGGCTCTCTTAAAATTGAGGAAATTATCGAGTTCGAACTAAGCGCGTTTTCTACGAGCGAATAATCCGAGGGCTCCAAATCCGAGAAGGGCAGCGGAAGCTGGCTCTGGGACAGGTGTCACGTCAAGAGTGACTACGTCAATACGGGGGAAGGGATTGCCTCCGGTGGGGTTGATAAGTTCGATGCCAAAGTAGACTGTTTCACCAATATCACCTGCGGTGGAGGTGTAGAAGTTCGGGACAGTTTGGGTGCCGAAAACCAATCGGTCCAAGTCAAATGACGCCGAGGCCAGTCTGGTAATATTGGCCAGCGCTGTGGAGTCATCGACGGGAGCCAGTGCGGTAAAGAGAAAGATGGTCACCATCTCGTCGTCAAGGTTGCCGTTCCCTGGGGCATTTGGATCAGCATCGCCATAACCAGCAGACCCTCCGGTGGCACCCAAGAATAGAGAGGTGTCGAAGACTTCGCCAGCAGCAGCGATGGTGTATCCGGTGGTGTTGGCCGCTTCGTTACCAACGCTCAGGAAGGCACCTTGTTTGGGATCGTGCGCGGGATCAGGGCTGGCATTCAGTTGATTCGCAGCGCCAAAGCTAGGCCCTGTTTCGCTTCCGCCTATATTTACCCAGCCAGCAGTATTAGAAAAGGGAGCGGTATTGCCGCCTCCGTTTGGGTAGGTTGTGGTGGCTTGGAAATCAGCATTGCCGGTTGATCCTCCTAAAATGACCACAGCAGAGGCCGTCTGCGACAGCGCAGCTAGCGTGAGCGCGCTTGGGATTGCGAGTAGCTTGATATTATTTTTTTTCATGAGTTTTTTACGTTTGTGAAGTAGCTTGTCTCGGAGAGAACAGCCCTGATTGGTTGTGTTTGGTTTACTTTTCGGTAGCTATTGCCGCTCATTCACATCCAAGACGTTCCTAAGGATTCTTAGCTCCAATAGATCACTTCCGCTGTGGTTAAAACCTCACGTATTTTTTGTTTAAATTCAGCCCCAAATCAACCTGCTGAAAGGCTGTTTCTCACTGATTACTATTTTGCCACTTTTTTCGCCGAAACTTCAATCAGATCGACCCTCGGGAAGACGGCTTCTCCTGACTTATTCTCAAGTTCGAAGCCAAAATAGAGAGTCTTTCCAACATCGTCGGCAGTAGTGGTGTAGAGTTCTTTGGAAGCATAAGTATTCCAAACTTCAGCAGGAGGAGCTTGCACCGCGATTTTTTCTTCGGCGACTTCGATAACGTCTGCGCTGGCAAGCATACCGTTAATCGCTTTTTCAGTAGTGAATAAGAAGACACGCAGTGACTCGTCGCCGTCGTAGCCGTTTCCAAATCGTCCCATGGCATA
The DNA here is from genome assembly GCA_051251855.1 of Roseibacillus sp. Lineage (GTDB taxonomy): Bacteria > Verrucomicrobiota > Verrucomicrobiia > Verrucomicrobiales > Akkermansiaceae > Roseibacillus. The sequence goes on along the minus strand of JBPOGI010000001.1, from coordinate 1,529,957 downwards.
GCTCACATCGATAACTTCGCCAGCTTTGGTGACTTTGTATCCGGTGTCGTTGACTGTGACCGGGCCTTTGTAGGCAAGAGCAGCGCGGGAGCTGGCTTGCGGACTACCTAAGGTCCCTTGATCGTGAGTGAAGTTTCCTGCGGTGGTCTCGACGCCGTTGAGGTGAAACCAATGAGGAGTGTCTTGCCATTCTTGAGCCCCTTCGGCATCGGGTTCGGAAGCTTCGAAATCACCGTTGCCAGTGCTGCCAGAGATGAATTTGGTGGTTTCCTCTTCTGCGGTAGCAGCGAGAGCGAAGAGGAGAGAGAGAGTTGTGATTTTCATGAGGTCTAGGTGGCAAGCGAGAATGCTACCATAAAAAGACTTCCTTCGCGGGGCGAACCTAACGAGGAAATTTGTGGGAAATGAAAAAGAGGAGCTCTCTATTCGTAAAGTTTCTCTCCAATTTTGCGGCTGGCTGCGATGATTTCGGGGTAGGGGGTGTCAGCAGTGTCGGTGAATCCGATCTGGTAATTCTCGCCATCCCATTGGCGGCCGGTGGTGGGGGAATCTGCATATTGAAACCAGTGGCAGCCGACAATATTTGGATGGGAGATGCAGTCGGTGACGTATTGGGTGAAGGCTTGGGCCCGTTCCTCTTGGTCCGCGACATCAACGAGGCCGGTGTGCAGCATGCCGCGATCGAGGGCTCCGAAGTGAAACTCGCCAATGATGATGGGCTTGTTACCCGCAAGGTCAAAAGAGGGAAGAGCTTCGCTGAGATAGCGAACATAGGCATTGAAGCTCACCACATCACAGTGCTTCGCACAGGCCTGAACAGCGTGGTAGTTGTCGGCCCCTTTCATGAACCGACAACCGAGGTAGAGGTGATTGGGTGCGTGTTTCTCGAGGGCTTGCGCGACCTTGCGGAAGTAAGTGTTGGAGAGCTTGATGACAAAAGCCTCGAGGTCTGCCCGGGCGGGCTCGATGGCGGGGGGAGTGGTGCTTTTAGAGAGTGCTTCCCACGAAGCGTAGTTAGATTGCCATGCGGAATTGAGTTTTGCGATCTCGGTATACTTTGCTTTCAGGTCGGCGATGAAGACGATCTTGGCCCTCTGGGTAGGAGGGCTTTTAAGAGTTCCCAGAGCCAATGAGGTGGCATCTCCCCAGGAAAGCTCGTTGTCGACGAAGTACCCAATCATCCACGGGTCAGAGGTGCGCTGGGCTTTCACTTCCCTCGCTAACAAACGCTCAAGGCTGGCTGCAAATTCGGGGTGAAAAACATCGAGAAAGGGTCCCCAGTGCCCGGAGGAACCTTCGATGGCTGGGCCCCGTGGCTTTAGAAAGCCGACATAGGGAGTCTTGCGGAGAGGGAAGAGCTTGGGATCTGACCAACAGCCGAGAGTATTGACTCCCCACGCAGGAAGGCGGCGAGCGGTGGTCTCAAGAAACTTCTGCTCCCAGTTCTCACCATATTTGCGCATGATGTTGTAGCGGTGAAAATTGAAGACGCGGCTGTCTTTGTCGTAGAAGTGATAGCTGGGAATGTCGGGCTTCCATGTGGAGTAAAATCGCTGATGCTCTTCATCGTCAGCAGGAAGTTGTTCGAACCAAGTCTCGCGTTCATTGATGATGGTTCCTGCCGAGTAGCCCACATGATCCACGCCGAGCGAAAAGAAAGGTTTGCCTTCAGGGTCGATGAGAATCCACTTGCCTTCATAGTTGGCTACCCGAAAGAATCCGGTCGCTTCGTGCTGGGTTCCCTCTTTATGGCCACCGTATTGATTCCAAGGGGCCGGGGGGGGAGTGGTATCCAGGAGCTTGGCTTGCGAGCTCGCTAGGTCTCGCATTTGTTGCAGCGAACCTGTCTTTCCGGGCCAGTCCCGATGAACATATTGACCAAACTCATCGATGAAGGGAAGGGGACTTCCGTTGGGTTTGTCTCCGGAGCGGGGAGGACTATTCAGGAGCCAAGGGCCGACAAGAAAGGCGCGGGGAACGTTCTCTCCCTTCAGGTAGAACTTGATGCTGGTGATGTGTTTGAGATGCAGCGAATGAATATGAAAAAAGGGAAGGCCGCGCATGCCGAAGAAGTCTTCGCGTTTGAGGTTGGCAGGCATGGTGTGCTCGACAAGAGGAATGGTGATGACGCCTGCTGCTGAAACGTCGAGCTCAATGCTGAACTGGCGCTTCACCAGGCTTTCAGGTTTGTCGGGAAGTTGGCTCTCTAGCACGCAATAGACTTGCACTGGATGATGACCGGAGTTGGTGACAGGAAAGCTCAGTGAACCATAGTCGGAAAAGTCGAATCCACCCTCGGGGACAAGAGTCGCGAATGGCCAGTCATGGCTCGTGCCGACCTCCACGCGGAGAGAAGGTCCGGTGCTACTATTGATGCAGTAGCTTTGAACACCTCCCTCTTCGAGGTAGGGGAGAGTGGTGTTCGGAGTGAAAACGGGAGCTTCCTTCATCTGCGCGGTCGCAAAGGAAGTGAATAAAATAAATGTGAGTGGAATAGTCATTGGTGAAGCTAAGGTGGGTCTCAGTTGCTCAAAGGAGATTGCCACGACACGATGTTTTAAGTGTCGAGTTTATGCTAGCATTTCTTTGGTGAGGTAGCGGTAGATGGTCTTCAGAAGCCTCGTGGTCGAGGAAGAAGCATAGCGGCCGAATCAAGGACAAGCAGTGATGCGAGGGTGAAAAGGGTCTGCTTCCTTGTTTCAATCTGCTTTCGGATTGCTACCTTCCTTTGGTGGCGGAGGTGGTTAACGAGAAGAAATCTGAATTCCGGACCAGAGTGGCCTTTGGTTGGGGAGGAGCCTCGGAGCGAACCTTGAATGGTTCCGTGGGGCAAATGGCGAATCCGATATTTAACGATTCGCTAGGGGTTGACCCGAGATTGGTGGGTGCGGTATTGGCTATTTCTCGTCTTGGGGAAGCGCTACTCGGGCCTTTTGTCGGGCATTTGTCAGACAAGACACGCAGCCGCTTCGGGAGACGGACCCCTTGGCTCATAGCTGGTGGAATACTGAGCGCGATTTTCTTCGCCCTGATGTGGATGGCTCCTGCGGGAATGTCACAGCAGTTTTATGCCGTCTGGTTCTTGGGCACCTGCTTGCTGCTGTATCTCAGCAATTCTCTCTACTCGATTCCATACGACGCATTGGGGATGGAGATGTCGTCCGATTATCAAGGCCGGACATCGGTGATGGCTTACCGAGCGGCTTTGGCGAAGGTTGGAGGACTTCTCGTTGCGAGTCTCTATTGGTTCATCGCTCTTCCGATGTTTGACAACCCGGTGGAGGGAATGCGCTATGCGGGATTTTTATTCGCCTTCTTAATCTTAGCAATGGCTTTGGGTCCATGCTTCGTGGCTTCCGAGAAGGGTAAGTTGCTGAAGCCTATTAAGAAGAGAAGATTCGAGATCCTGATTGCGGCCCGAGAGACCTTGCAAAACCGATACTTCGCGCTCGTCGTTTCAGCAAATTCGATTCTGATTGTGGGGACAACCATGGTTGCTCCCCTTGGTTACTACACGATTATCTACCATGTCTACGGAGGAGAGAAGTCGAGTGCTTCGGGGATGATCCTGAGTATGGCTGGCTATGCGGCTATCGGAGGGTCTTTGTTAGGAATTCCAACGATGGTCCGTCTCTCGAAATTGCTCGGAAAGAAGAAAACTCTGATATTGGCCCTTGTGATCGCTCTCATTGGAAATTTGTTGAAGTGGCCTTGTTACACTCCAGTCTTGCCGGTGCTGGTTTTGATTCCGGACTTGATTCAGGCATTTGCCTTCACCTCGATTTGGAACTTACAGCGGGCGATGATTCCTGATGTTGTTGATTTGGAGGAGCAGCGCACGGGCGAGAGAAGAGAAGGAATGTTCGGAGGCGTGTTCGGGCTCACGATTCGAGTGGGATCCGCAGTTGCCTTGGTGATTTCGGGGTTTGTTTTGGACCTTTCGGGATTCGACGCCTCATTGGGTGGCAATCAAAGTGAGGGAACGGTGACCTGGATTCGCATTATCTACACTGTTGTTCCGAGTGTGGCGATTTTGGTGGCGATCCTCGTCCTTTCTCGATTTGATTTGAGCGAAGAGAAAGTGAAGCGGATACAGAATGGGCTAGGGGATTGAAGTGATTGTTGTCACGTCTCCCTTCAATTATTTTTTGAGAGTTGTCGGGGTGAGAACTCGAGATGCGCGAGCTTCAACCTTGCCAACGGGCTGAGACTCAAGAAAATCACAAAGGCCTCGGACCTTACTTTTTGCCTTTGTTACAAGAGAACTCCCGAAGGCTCTATCGTCTTGGCTGTCGCCAATCTCGCGCGACGTGGTGGTTTCGTCCTTCGATTGTCTCAAACAAAGAAGTAGCGTGACTCACTCCTTCAGAGTTTTCTCAAAGAAGGCGACCACCGCAGCGAGCTCCTGCTCACCATCAAAGAATGCGTGACCCGCACCCTCCTGTATCATCAATTGCGAGTCGACACCTGACTCTAGCAGCTTGGCGTGGAAACGCTCCGCCTGCCAAGCTGGCACCAGAGGATCTGCCGTTCCTTGCAAGGTGAGCATTGGAGGATCTTCGGGATCGATATGCGCGATGGGCGATGCTTGTCGAGCGAGTGCGAGCTTCTCTTCTCCAGCCAAACCTCCCAGGAGACGACGCAAGGCAGAGCCTTCCTTCAACGCTTGTTCTTCTTTTCCTGCAGCCACCAAATCGGTGGGGCCAAAATACATGACCCCCGCTTGCACCGAACTCGAGACTCCTGTCGTTCCAATGTCACCTTCCAACTCCTCAACGTTACCGCTGGTAGCGATCAAGGAGGCCAAATGACCTCCCGCAGAGCTTCCCCAAACCCCAATTCGAACGCCATCGATTCCGTAGCTCTCCGCATGGGAGCGCAGAAAACGCAGCGCGGCCTTACAATCGTGGAGTTGAGCAGGGAAGAGCGCGTGACTCGACAAGCGATAGTTGATCGAAGCTAACACGAAACCCTTTTCCAGTAATCTTTCCTGTCCCTTCAAGACCTCCTTGGTGCCCGTCTTCCAACCTCCACCATGAATCCACACCACCAATGGTCTCTTCGTTCCGCCATCCTTTGGCAAATAGAGGTCGAGCTTCTGCCGCTCATGCCCGTCCTTCACATAGGGAACATCCTCTAACACCGTTACCCCTTCAGGCAAACGCGCTTTGCCCGACTCCATGCGAGGCCAATAGATTGAGAACTGCCGAACCTCTTCCAATGACCAGTCGCCATTGTCATCCAAATCAGCCCACGCAAAGTCACCCCGATACTCTTCTGGCAGCTCGTCCTTGCGCACCATGCCATCCTGATTCTTATCCCATTCGGAAAAATTCTTCGTCGGGTTTTTGTCATCTGCTTTCAGCTTCTCGATCACAGGACGAAAGGTGATGTTACGATATTTGACGGCGGTGTGATCTCCCTGGAGAAAGAGCGGTCCCGCTTTAGTGATATCGGATTGATAGGCTCCATTCGTATTGCCGATCACGGGCTCGTTATCAATGACGGTCACCCCGTTCAGAACCACGGTGGCATGCCTATCAACAATGGTGATTTCGTATTTCTGCCACTCACCTCCTTCGCGGCCTGCATTCTCCGTCGGCTCGACGCGGCCGAAAACCGCACCCACTCCATTGATTCCCTGCATCTTGCTCTCCCGATCGACCACTTGGACTTCGTAGGCCCCGCGAAGATAGATTCCACTATTCCCTCCCTTGGGCACATTGAATTCAATCGTCAACTTTCCATCGCCAAACTTCTGAATTGTCCGCAGGTTGCCATACTTCGAAAAAGGATCGAAGGAAATCTTCGGCGTCTCGTTTACCAATTCGCTGTCTGCCGCCTTCCAACCATTGATTTGTTCGTCGTTTGTTAACACCCAACCCGCCAAGTCTTGGCCATTGAATAAGGAGGTTTCGCTTCCAAACCTGACTACACTCAAATCAGGTCGGGGTGGCATCGCTGGCAGGCGCTTCCCGAGATGAATCTGACTGCCATTTCGTCCCGACTCTTCGGGAAAGATTGTCTCGACTTCAATACCATTTCCTTTGAGTCGAATCTCGTGACGACAAGGCAAGCGCTTACCGGTCGGCGGACCGCCCGGAAACTCGGATGGCCCAACCCGCAGACTCTTAAAGAACACCAAGCACTCATCCTCTTCCGAAAATTTCTGCAGCTTCTTGCCCTGTCCCACAACCCAGAGTTCACCCTGCCATGCATCCGCTCCCTTTTTCAATGATAACCAACCGGCATCTCCATTTGACATCTCCAGTGCCCACTGCCCTTCAAATGAGCCTTCCAATCTGACAACTAGGGCCATCAGTAGAATAAATCGAGTAATCATAATTGTCAGCCTAGTTGCTTTTCTTGAAGAGGAAAGCTTTCGCTCGCTTTGGGCTTTTGTGTGATTTGTGCGGGGGGAGGCGAACAAGAGTTTGGACTTAGTTGTCGCGGATGGGGATGGTTTTGGTGCGGACGACTTTGGAGTCTGGTTCTTGGTAAGCGAACATGATGCGGTGGCCGTCCTTGGGGACGCGCCAGCGATTGGAGGTCATGCGGGCCCAGCTTTTGTCCTTATTTTGAAATTGGAAAACAACCGGGACGAGAGTTCCTTCCGGGTCTTGGAAGCGAAGAGTTTCGATTTTTCCGGGGGCGATGCTATAGACTGCTCTGCCGAGTTTTCCGCGGATGGGTTTCTTGCTGAGATTGGCAAACTTGATACTGCCGCTGGGGAAGTTGTCTTTGCTGATGGGAAAGGAGGTTCCTGTGTAGCGGACCTGGTCGTCCTCCATTTTTCCGCTGAGAACGACAAAGGCCGAGGGCCAGCTGGCCTGCACCTTGACGCGTCCGATGATGGGATAGCGCTCTTCACCCTCGGCATCGAGAATGGGTTCGGCATAGAGAGTGATGGAGTCATTGCTGTTGATGACCGCGAGGGGCTTGCTGGCATTGGCTCCGACGAGGCGGACTTTCTCAAACTTGCCTTTCCCGATCTGGAGGTAAACTTCGGCGGGAAAAACGGGAGCTTTGAAAGCGAAGAAGCCGACTTTCTGGGTTTTTACATCCTGAGCGGGCATGCTGAGACAAGAGCAGATGGCCACGAGCAAGGGGAGGTAGGTTCGATTCATGATTGCTACGTGACAGTTTGTTCAGCCTCTTCTTTGCGAAGCCAGCGAAAAGAGATGAGGTTGAAACGACGGCCAAATTTACGGTTGGTCTCGCTGAGTTCGAATTCTCCCGTGGAGGGGTTGCGGTAGTCGTAGGCTTGATTGGCTGAGTCGAGGAAATCGGGGCTGCGTTGCACGATAGCTTCGCACCAGGCTTCGGAGATGACTCGTCCTGCCCGGTCGGTAGCGGCTCCATAGGTTCGCACTTTGAAGGTGTCCGCGCGCACGGTGAGAATAGGGGCGATGGTATGCAGAAGGTCGCCTTGGGTGAGGTAGCCGGGGGTTCCTTCCATGGAGTTTCCTTCGGCTGCTTCGGTATTCTCAAAGGACTCGCTACCGGGTTCGGTTCCGCTGAGTTCGAGGCTTTCGCTTTGCTCGGCCTCCTCATTGAGGCCGCTGTTGTCGATGGCCGCTTGGAGGCAGCCGACTTGTGCCAATTCGCTTTTTTCGGCCCGTCGATTAACAAACTCCGCCAACGACTGGAAGGGGCCACGGCGTTTGACTTCGACGACAATTTGTTCGGCGAGTTGTTCGATTTCCTGTTGGTTGAGACGGCGCTGACCAGTCCAGGCGAGTCCTTCGCTGGTGGTTCCAAATTCGTCCAGATTATCGCCAAGGGTTTCCTCGAGAGGCACGTTGTAGCGCGAGAAGAGGGGGTTGCCAGGGGTTCGTTTCACTTCACCCAACTCTTTCGAATCCATGGCGGTGAGGGCGGGGATGTCTTCGCCGGTGAAGCCTGAGAGCAGAGTCATCCACGCGAGTTTGGAAGTGGAATTGACATTGAAGGCGCCGTCTACCGAGAGGAAGGCCGCGGACTTGCGATAGGAGTCGTCCCCTTCGTTGAGAATGCCGGAGGGGTCAGAAATCGAAGTGGGAACGCTCACTTGAAAGCGTGAATTGGGCAGTTCTTCTTTGCCGTCGAGCGCGTCAATCAGAGCGTCGTCGTTTTGAGCGGAGGAAAGGAAAGTGCTATCGAAGAGAGCAAGATTGGCCAGGAAGGAGTGGTCCAATCTCTTGTTGGCAGTATCGACAACCTTGTCCTGGGCGAGGAGGGGGTGGGCGAAGGAGTTGGCGAGGACTTGCGCCTGCAAAGGGTGTTGGCCGGATTGGTTGAGGGGGGCGTGCCGGAACTGAGCGAGCGAAGTGGGAGCTTCTCGCGGAAGGGAAACGAAGGGCGCAAAAGGACGGCCATAGGTCACACCGGGTGAAGGGCCGCCGAACCCTTGGTCGCGCTCGTTGATACCGATTTCGGGCACGTTTCCGTCGAGCCAGTCGCCTTGGATGGGTTCGTAGGTGAATTGATATTGCTGGGCGCCGAGGCTGGTGGTGTCGCCTCCCATCCCCGCGCTGGCATAGATGAGGGTGGGGTTGGAGTGGAGCCAAGCTTTCGAGGGGTATTGATTGGTAACCGACGAGCTTTCCTCGATGAGCGACTTGAGATGAAGGGTGGCGGCTAGAAAGGGTTTTTTGCGAACCTTAGCAGTGGCTTTGTTAGAATCGATGTCGTCAGATTCGATAGGAAAAACCGGAATATGAATTTCCGGATCCAGTTGGGTGAATTCTTCTTCGATATCGGGACCGAAGTTGAATTCGATGGCTCCGAAATCGGAGTGCTCTTTGTGTTCGCTCTTGGGCTTGATTTTGTCGTCGGAAACCCATTCGCCGTAGCGGAGATAGAAGTCGAGGGATTGCTTGCCTACGGTTTCGAAGTTGCCGGCATCGGAGACCGAGGGCTTGACGGTGATGCCCAGTTGGTCTCCCTGTTTGACAAGAATGTGAGGGGTTCCCCAAGCTTGCTCCACCCTTGGTTTGTTGGGATTGATGGGGTAGCCGATGTATTCCGCACCGTGTCCCCAGTTGTCGGGGTCAGGGCAGAGATAGGAAATTTCGATGCCGCCGACATCGGCATTGGAGGAGGAATTTTCAGAAGGAGGGTTCCATCCGGGTTTCATTTCAAGGGTCGGAGTGGGCGCGTTGCTGTCGCGAATGCTTTGCCAAAGGGTGACCCGGTTGTGGGCTGAGAAGACCCGGTGTTCGCCGGGAAGGAGGACGAGAGGTTCGCCGGGGTTCTCTGACTTGATAGCGAGGGGAAAGCCAATGGGGTTGATGTCGCCATTGCCATTGCTCTGGCGGTTTTGACGATAGAATCCCATCTCCGCAAAGTCGAAGAAGGGCTTGGTCGTGCGCCAGTCGTTGTGGGTGAGATTTTTAAAACCGAAGGCGAGGGGGATGCGATAGAGATAGATGCGAAAGTCCTCGACGTCCATGGGGATGTCGTAGGGATTCCAAAGGGTGATCACCGGATCGACATACATCACTGCGGAGGCGGTCCATTCCGAGTTTTCGCCTTGGGGGTCATGTCGCCAGATGCCCGCTCTCCAGTTGGCGCTGTTCTGATAGAGGCTGTTGGAGGTGGTGTAGGTGATGGAAAAAATGAACTGAGCTTTGGAGATCACCGGCGAAAGCTTAAGTGCGTCGTGATACTCTGTGTTGGGCCGAAGGTTGCGCATGCGGAAAGGGAACGAGTTGCTCGAATCGTTGCCTTCGCCCTGCATGTTGAAGGAGAGGCGGGCCGATTCGCCGCTTCCATTCAAGTGGTCGAGGGGAATGCGGTGAAACTGGTGGAGGAGACTCCACTTGGGATCGGGGCTGGGAAAAGCGAAGGGATGATCACCACGGTCCGGCGCGTCGATGAGACCTTCTTGGGTTCCTGAATAGAGGTAGATTTTCTCTTCAGAAAAGCTATTGGGGAGTTCCTCGTCTTGAAAGAGTAGGCTCAAGTCTTTCTTCATGCCTCCCTTGGTAACGTCGGTGAGAAGGCCCGAAGAGAAGGCCGTGACGTCGTGGAAATACCTCTCGGCGTCTGGCACGGAGGCGAGTTTCATGGTGTTGTTGGAGAGAAGCTTTTCCCGTTCTTCGCGGGGAATAGAGGCCACTCCTTTGAGCTCGTTGCTGTTCTCCCAGGCGGGTTCTTGTTGCAGGGCTACGGTTTGAAGAGGAGTGTGGGTCGATTGTTGAGGGTCGGGGACACTTGGGTTGAGGGCTGCTTTTTGGTTCTCGTCAAAGACCGCCCAGGCGTAACGGCCCGAGTTGCGGCCATCGGCGGAATTCAGTGCGACAGCAGCCACTCTGACTTCATCTTGGCCTGCCTGAGTCTCGGGAACGAGCTGAACAGTGGGTTCTTGCGGGGTGTCGGAGATGAAGCTGACTTCTGAGATGTTTGCATCATCGCGTGATGATGCCAGCCAACGGTGGAACCCGCCGTTGGGAAGGGGAGCTCCAGAGTCGTCCTCCTCGTCGTTGGGTTCGCCTTGTTTTTGCTGGTCGTAGTTGCCCACTTGGAGAGGGTTTTGTTGCCACGCGTTCCAGACCCCGAGGAGATGTTGATTGCCTTTTCCGACTGGTTCTCTTCCTTCAAGAATAGAACCGTTGGCGGTCACTCTGGTGTCGGGACCGAGGCTTTTTTGAAGTTCGCCAATGGCCATTTGGAGAGCCATACGAGCATTGGCACGGGCGACCATTTCGGCATTGGTGTGACCCGAAGAACGGAGGACCGTGGTGGAGAGCGAAAGGAGACCAACCGCAATCAAGGAAAGTAGGATCATCATCGTGACTGTGACGATGAGAGAAAACCCCCTTTGAGGCGGAAGATTTGAGGGAAGATTCTGCATTGGAAAAGATTCGAATTGAAATGTGAAATGAAACCATTTCATGAATTTACAATTACCATACATTTCTGTTGGGGCTCAGCAATATGTAGCTCACGCTTTTAAAGTGCGCGATTTGGTCAAAAAGTCTGGACTCGCAACTAAGAACGAAACTGGTTGCGATATTCCCGTGGTGTCTTGCCTGTGGTTTTTTTGAAGACGTGAGTCAGGTAATTGTAGGTAGCATATCCGCAGTTCTCGGCGATTTCTTGCATTTGTAGATCGGTTTCGGCGAGAAGTTTGCGAGCTCTGTCGACGCGGATTTTTCGGATTTCTTCGGAAGGAGAATGCCCAAAGGTCTGGCGGAAACGTCGTTCAAGCGAACGACGAGCCATGGGGACCTCGCGTAAGATGTCGTCCATGGTAATGGGCTCGAAGGCATTGGCGCGGATGAAGTTGATGACTTGAATGAGCTTGGGATCATCGATGGCGAGGGTGTCGGTCGAGAGTTGAGCCATCACTCCACGCGGAGGGATGAGGGTGACTTCGGATTCCACAGGTTCGCCTAGCATCATTTTGTGGAGAACTTGAGCCGCCTGATAGCCAATGGTCTCGGTGGGGAGAAGGATTCCCGATAGCGAGGGATAGCAGGCATGGGAAAAGAGTTCGTCGTAGCTTCCGCTGATGACGGCCACATCGTGGGGAACCGAGATTCCCTCCTCCAGGCAACAGTCCATGACATTGCGAGCAAAGCCATGTCCCCAGGCGAGAATACCGATGGGCTTGGGAACTTGGAGTAGCCACTCGGTGATGCTCTTTAGAATGTCTGGGTCGTTGTTGTCGAATTGAAGGGAGTGGCATTCAAGGTCTCGTTCCTCCAGCGCAGTGAGGAAATGGCGATGATACACCTGAGCGTTGGCAATGTTCTGGGGGCCAACGAAACCGATATTTCGCAGGCCACGCTCGATGAGATGTCCTGCGGCGAGTTCGGTGCCGACTCGGTCGTCGGTGCGGATTTTGGGAGCTTGGAATGTGGAGGAGGGGTCGTCGCAGACATCGACGACGGGGAGGTTCAAGTCATTGAGGAAGCTTGCAATTTCGGGGCTATCGACTCGAGCGATCACTCCATCACCTCGCCAACCTACGGGGAATTCGTGTTTCCCCGAAGCATCAATCCAGACGTGCCAAGGACCCACCTCCTGAGCATAGGAAAGGATGCCCTTGAGAATCGAGCGGCTCCACGACTGCATGGTATTGAGCTGAATCGCGATCTGGGGAATGTCCGGCTTACTTTTTATGATGGATGAGAAGTTTTCGTGTTTCCGATTCGCGCCGATAAGAAATCGACCTCGGACCCATTGAGGTCCTTTTCTCTATTTGCCTTCAGAGCGCCACTTTCTCATGAGTTCGATGTTGGCTTCCAGAATTTGCACGTGTTGGGAATCCTTTCTTCGCTTCACCGTATCGAGATAGATCTTCATGTCGCTTTCGAACATTTTCTTTGGCTCTCGAGTTTGACCGAGGTCATTGGTGGCCTTCATCCATTCATCGAGGCTGGCACGAAGAGCTCCGAGTTTTTCCTGATACTCGGGTTTGTCTGCGAGGTTTTCCACTTCGAAGGGATCGTTCTTGAGATCGTAGAGTTCTTCCGGTGGTCGAGTTTCTTGGAAGAGGCCTTTTTGAACCTCATTCAATTTGCCGGCAGTGTTCCATTCTCTGAGAGCGATGAGGATCTGTTTCGCATCCTTGTAAGCGGATGGTTGGAGATAGGGACGTTCGGGAAGAAAGTTGCGGATATACTTGAAGTCTTTGGTACGGACGGAGCGAAGGTGATCAACGGTCTCGTCGCAGCGATCACGAGCCGAGAAGACCTCGCTACGGGGTTGGTAGTCTTTGGCAAGGATGTCGCGAGCTTGCATCCAATCGGGAACAGAAATGTTGGCGGCACCGAGGGATAGAGCGGCGATATCGATGTGCTCAACTGGGTCCTCGCGAACCGAGTTAGCTGTGATGCCTGGGCCTGCGATGACGAGGGGGACGTAGATGCCTTCTTCATAAAGAAACTGCTTCCCGCGAGCGTGACTGATGCCGTGGTCGGTCATGAAGAGGATGAGAGTGTTCTCCAAGAGTCCTTCCTTCTCGAGTCGAGCCACCACTTCGCCCACCATGTGATCCGTGAGACGAACAGAATCAAGGTAGGCGGCCCAATCCCGAATGAGGTCGGGGTGGTTCGGGTAGTAGGGGGGCAGCTTGACCGCGCTATCCGGGGTTCGGTCGCCGAAGGTTTGTTCAGCCTTTGCTTGGATGCGTTCCCATGAGTCCTTGTCGCTACCTCGAAGCTTTCCACCGGGCGTTTGAATCTGGGCAAAGAAGGGTTGTCCTTCTTCGCGTTCTGACCAGTCATTGCCATCGTAGACTGACTCGTCCCATTCGAAGTTATAGTCCGTCTTGCCGAGTTTTTTTCCCTGCTTTGGCCAAGCGGAAATGGTGGTGAAGTAGCCGGCCTCTTGAAAGAGTTGGGGGACGAGCTTGATAGCATCCGGTAAGGTGATCTTCTCTACTCCACGTCCGCTCCGGTGGTGATGAGCTCCAATGGAGGTTTGATACCTTCCGGTGATGAACGCCGAACGGCAGGTTGAGCAGACGGGAGCGGTGACCACGGCGTTGGTGAATTTGACTCCGCGTTTGGCAAGTCGATCGACGTGGGGAGTCTCGATGGCCGTTTCTCCGTAGCTGGAAAAATGGGCGGACATATCGTCGGGGATGATCCACACAATGTTAGGCTTGTTCTGGGCCGTGAGAAGCGGGCTCAAGCAGAGGAGGAGGGCGAATACAGTTTTCATCATGTTATTTTTGTTAGAGGCCGACTCCGGTTCCCTGAACTTCGGTTTCGTAGTCTCCCCAAGAGATTTGCCAAGGGTCCTTGGTCTTCAATTGAAAGGCTTTGAGTTTCTCTTTGAGGGATGCGAGTTGTTTTGAGTGAGCGGGATCCTCTGCGAGGTTGTTCACTTCGTCAGGATCGGTGGCGAGGTTGTAGAGTTCGAATTGTGGTCGCTTGAGATAGTCCTTCACCGAGCGCTTGCCGTATTGCTGCTCTTCGCTGTGGTAGACGGCTTGCCAGGTGGAAGCTGCCCAGAGGTCGGTCGCGAAGGGGTAGTCGAGACCGTGGGCGATGTTCCAGATGAGCTTGAAGTCATCGATGCGAATCACGCGCATGGGGTAATACATGGTGAGTTCGTGGAAGTTGTGGGCGGCGTAGACTTCGTTCCATCCTTTCGGATTGGGAGTGGCAAGGATAGGAAGGAGGGAGCGGCCTTGAAATTGTTCTTTGGATTCGTCGATTTGTGAGAGTTCTAGGATGGTGGGAGTGAGGTCCACCCAGCTGACAAAGGCTTCGTTCACTTTTCCCTTGAGGTCAGGCTTGCGGGGGTCGGTGATGATGAGGGGAAGCTTGATGCCGGGTTCGTAGACCGTGGTTTTGGCTCCGGGGAAGGCGATGCCGTTATCGGAGAGGTAGATAACGACGGTGTTGTCGGCCTTTCCGGTTTCTTCGAGAATGGAAAAAAGTTTCCCGAGACCCTGATCGATGCGGGAGACGGATTGGTAGTATTCGGCCAACTCCTCGCGGCATTCCTTGGAGTCGGGAAGAAAGGTAGGAACGATCACTTTGGTAGGATCGTATTTTTTGGCTTCGACTCCGGGATAGCCCTCGGGGCGGTTGCCAAAGGTGTTGGGGTCGGTCCAATCGTCGGGGGTGAAGGGTGCGCCGCGATGAGGATCGTCAGGGCAAAAGTAGAGAAAGAAGGGCTGGTCGCCGGCGATGGTAGGGCGGCAGGCTTCCGCCATTTCGACGGTGCTGCGGGGGTTGGCTTCGTGGGTGGTGTCGAACTGATAGACGCTCTCGGGGGCGACGTGGTATTTACCAATACGGGCGGTGTGATAGCCAGCAGCCGAGAGACGGACGGGGAGAGACTTGACGTGGGAATAGGTGCTGAAGTGATGGTAGTCGTGGACGTGACCGTAGGAGCCGGTGGCGTGACCGTAGAGTCCGGTGAGAATGACCGAGCGGCTGGCGGCGCAACTGGCGCTGGTGCAGTAGGCATTGGTGAAGCGGACACCCTCAGCGGCAAGTTTGTCCATGTTAGGTGTCTCGATGACGGGGTTGCCGTAGCAGCCGAGGGCATCGAGACCGTGGTCATCGGAGACGAAAAGGACGATGTTGGGCTTCTCCGCTGCGGACAGAGGGAGAAGGAGGATAAGAGAGAGGAGGGTTTTCATGATTGGACGCCTGAGTATTGTTCGACCTGCATTTCTTTCTCCCACGCCTTGAGAGTTTCTACGAGACGGGTTGTGATTTCGGTTTCCTTTTCGGAGAGGTCGGTGGTTTCGCTGATGTCTTGGGCGAGGTTGTAGAGCTTGATGGTGCCGCTGCGGTAGGCGAGCAGTTTCCAGTCACCATCGCGGACCGAGGCGTAGAGGTCTTCGTAGGCGCGGTAGCCGATGATGGGATTGGTGCGCTCGACGATAGCTCCGTTTTTGAGGGCGGGAAGGAGGGAGACACCGTTGAGGTTCTTGACTCCGGAGGGGTCGCCGCCAGCGATTTCCAGTAGGGTGGGAAAGAGGTCGGTGGACTCGACGACCTGCCTGTTCGGTCCAGCTTTGGTGACTCCGGGCCAGGAAATCATGAAGGGCACGCGCGCCCCGCCTTCGTAGAGGGTCTCGCTTCGTTTCCCTCCGCGGAAAGGCTTGTTCTCGAACATCGCTCCCTGGTCGGAAAGAAAAATGATGACGGTGTCGTCGGCGATTCCTTTCTCGGAAAGGGCCTTGCGAACGCGACCGACAGATTCGTCCATCGCGGTGCACATGGCGGCGTAGGTGGCTTCCTTCTTCTCCATACCCTTGTCCTTGAAGCGCTGAATGAGGTCCTTGCGACCGACGTGGGGACCGTGAACAGTGTAATACCAGAGCGAAATCATAAAGGGCTTCTCCTTTTCGTAGTCGGCGATGAAGGAGACGGTCTCGTCGGTGAGCTTGTCGGTGAGGTAGCGTTCTTTCTCATCGGCGAAGACCGGGCCGTTCTTGAAATAGGGCGGGTAGTAGGACTTGGGGTGGCCGAAGTTGGAGGTGCCAATCTGGCGGTCGAATCCTTGTTTGACAGGATGGTAGGGTTCGTGGCCCAAGTGCCACTTTCCGACGAACAAGTTGTAGTATCCAAGTTTTCCCAGCTCCTCGGCGTAGGTGGGGTGGTCGAGACTGAGCCAATTGACGCAGGGGAATTGGGCGGGGTCGGTGGGCCAGAGATTGAATTTCTTTTCGGAGCGCCCAAATTCGTCGAATCCGTTTTCGGGATCGTTGGGAATGTGGCGGACGAGCTTGAGGCGGGCGGGGTGCTGTCCTGTGACCAAGGCACCTCGGCTGGGGCTGCAAGTGGGGCAGGGAATGTAGGCTTGTTGAAAATCGACGCTCTCCTGGGCAAGTTGGTCGAGATGGGGTGTTTCGTAAAGTTTGTCGCGATAGCCCATGTCGTCCCAACCCATGTCGTCGACGAAAAAAAGGACGATGTTAGGCTGCGAAGTTTCGGCGCAGGCCAAAAGAGGAAAGAGGAGGCTGGCGAGGAGGAGAGTTTTCATTTTTTGGGATGGAATGGTTGGGTGAGCTCCACATCGTAGAAACGGAAGAGCCCACTAGGGACTTCCACTGCCGCCGAATTCTTTCCTTTTAAATCAGTGGTTTCACCAGAAAGAAGGTCGGTCATGGCCTTGGCGCGGGCGGCTCGGAAGGTGATCGTTGCCTGTTTTCTGCTGGGATTGAGGTAGCCGCCATCGATGACAGTGAGTCGGAGTCGGTCGGGTGCGGTCTGGGCCACGGTCCAAGCCACTTCGCCTGCGACGGTGAGAGGAAGCAGCTCGGCGCCTTTGGCAATGGCTTGAGCGACGGATTGATAGTGTTGGTCCGCGGGGTAGCTTTCGGTGCCATCGGGCGAGAGGTATTCGCGGCCATTGGTGATGAACTCGTGCATGGTTTCGCGGTAGAGCGGGTGGAGGTGATCGACCATGCGACCTCGAGGGGCATCGGGATTGGCGAACTTTCCGCTTTGGGCAGGGGCAATGAGGACGACACCATTCTCGAAGGGGGGGAGATAGTTCAAGCGACGATCCTTTACCCCGGCAGCGAATGAGGAGTAGTCCCATTCGTGAACAGGCGCGCCGGGCCAGGTTCCGTTGAGGCGGCTAAAGACGCGGGGGTTCTCGGCCTCTTCTTCTTCGTCAAAAAAGGTGACCCACTTGGCGTTGTTTCCTTCATCAAGATAGAAGGGATCAGGGCGGGTCATTCCGAGGTGGACAGGATTAAAGCTCACGATTTCATTTCGTGCGGGAACGTAGAGCACACCTTGAGCAATGAGATCGTAGAGAACGCTGAAGTAATCCTGATCGATTGCAAAGTTGTTGAGGTAGGTGGCTCCAAGAGAGAGGTGATAGATTTGGTTGCGCAGAAAGTGATTGGGTAGCATCTGATCGGAATGCTGGCGTAGGCGGTCGAAGCTGGGATTATCACGAACGACTCGCGAGCCCCATTGATTGACTGCACCACTGGCCCAGATGCCGACGCGACTGGGAACGGTTTGCTCGGGCGTCTTATCCGTGGTCTCTTCCATGGACGGGACAAAGACGTCGGCAAACTCGCCGGAGAGAAGCCGACTCCAGAGCGGTTCATAGACAATCGAGTGCCAAAAGGCATGCTTGGTTCGAATGTAGAGCCGGTTCTCGGTGCCTTGGAAGGTGCTCGCTAAAGGGTAGATGTGATCGTCTAGCACCATCGCGAAGTCGTCATTCCACTTCTCCAGTTCTGGGTAGATGAGAACGGTCTTCTTCTCGGGGTGATTGGCGAGCGCTTTGATGAGCGTTTCGCTGCTGAACATGTAGGGGTCGTTTCCATGGCCTCCCCAATAAGAGACTCCTGAGCGGGTGGTCTGGTAGAGATTTGAGAGCTGGTCGAGCGCTTCTTCGGGGGACAGGACATAGCTTTTTCTGCGGTCTCTCTTTTCGCGATAGAGCTCGCTAGTGACGGTGACTCGGTCCCAGTCCTCGACTTTGTTCATGTGCTGGCCTTGCAAGAAGACGGGATTCCCGTGTTCTTTTTCGAGCTCAAGAGCGTGCTGTTCGAGTTCGCCGGAGAGCGCCTCGGTTAGGAAATACACTTTGCGAGCTGAGGTCTTTACTGAAGGACGTTCTTCGAGCTGAAGCTGTTCTCGAACTTGCTGCGTGTTGGAAAGAACTCGCGCGATTTTTCCCGTGGGTTGAAAGTTCTCGAGTGCGTTTTTCCAATCCGGTTGCGAAGGGTCCAAGATGTGAATCCCACTGCCGCCACTTTGAATGCTTGCCAGCAGGATTTTGTTAGAACGAGGGTCTTTCCAAATGTCGTTGAAGGAATAGGGGCTGACGATGACTTCGGTGTTCTCCGCATTTAAGTCAGCAGGGGAAAGAACAAATCGGGAACCAAAGGCGGTTAAAAATTGTTTGTGGGGAGGGGGACCCAGCGGCAAAGTTTGCGCGACTCGATAGGCGAGTCCTTTCATTTTTTCTCTGAGGGCTTTTTCCTTTCGGAGGTCTTGGAAATTTCTGAGAGCCATCTCTGATGACTGAAGGTCGATATGCAGGAAGCCCCCGTCATTGGACGTTGAGCTGGATCCTAACAGAACTTCCTCGATGCCGTCGCCATCGGTATCACAGAGAGAGAGGTCGCCAGAGGGCTTCCTGAGAATGGGTTTCTTGATGACCTTGAAGGGATGTTCGGCAAGCGGTTGAAAGAGATAGAGGCTTCCGTTCCCAGAGTTGCTGTTGATGGCTGCATGGAGGACGAGTATGTCCTGTCCATTCTCCCCTTCGGCGGGTCGTAAGAAGTTCGCAATGTGCTCCTTGCTGTTAGGAAGCTTCTTCTCGCTCTTTTTGCCCCAGACTTTTTCAATTGAGTAGGACGAAGAAGGGACCGTCTTGATGGGCTCGCCCTTGGCAGAGAGCCAGTAGATGTTCTTGTCGTAACCTCCGCAGACCACAACGGTGGTTCCTTCGTGTGTAAGCGTTGCCACGCTATTCATGGGGGCCTGCGAGGGACGGAACTTCCAGAGCGGGTTGCCTTCGGCGTCGAGGCAGTAGAGGTGGCCATCCGCGTTTGCGGCGAGAATCTCGTCGTTGCCATCTCCGGTTAGGTCCGCGCACCAGAGGTCGCGATTCATGAATCCAGAGAGCTTCTGCTTCCAATGAACTTTTCCGGAGAATGAGAAGGAGAGGATCGTGCCTTCGTAGCTGCTGGCAACGATGCGGGAAGATTCGCCCTGTTGGGCGGAGCGAATTCGACTAATGGTGTGACCCGTGTCGAAACTGAGTAACGCTCTCTCTTTGCTCAGAGACTCCTCGCCGAATGATACCCCTTGAAAAAGAAGAGCAATCGCTGGTTGAGGGCGGAGTAGTGAGGGGAGGGTCATTTGGTCAATCGATGCGCGAGCGACCGCTAGTTCTTCGCTTCTGCGGGAACTAATGTGGGTTCGAGTCCCGGGTTGTTTTCAAACTTGATAGCCGTTGATTGATTGGAAACGGTGTGGCGAAGAACTCTTTCGAAGCCTTTGAAGGTGTTGTTCTTGGTGGAGACTTGGTCGCAATAGATGAGGTTGATTGCGGGATGGCTATTCGTGGCAGGGTAGTCGCGGCTAAATTCCATCACGTTGTCCTCGATGACCAAATTGGAGACCGACAGGGCGTGCACAAAGTGACCGCTGAAGCTTTTCACCCGATTGCCAGTGAACTTAATGTTGCGGTGATAGTGTCCTTCTCCAAAACGCTGGGTTTCGTTGAGGAGGGGGGCAACGTAGAGAGGGTAGCGATCCGTGGCCTCGAACCCGATGTTGATGAAGTCATTGTCGCGAATGGTAATGTCTTGGACCGCGCCTGACTCATACCAAACGTTGTTGTCGCCCTCGATGAGAATGCCATGCATTTGGGAGGCAAAAGTGTTTCCCTCGATGAGGACTTTGCCCTTGGTGGTGACGAGCACACTCCGGGCCCGGTTTTCACGCACGATGTTGTTGCGCATCACGAAGTCGGGATTCCAAGTGAGGTTTTCAACCGATAGGGGAACGTCGGGAAGGTTGTCTGGGATATCAGCGAGAGTGATTAGGAAGCGGCGCTCATTGATGGGTTTGACCGCAGTCACCGTGGTCTTATGAAACGGAAGAATGGTTTCGCGTGAGAGAAGAGCGACTTCGTCTCCTGGGCCTGCAAAGACTAATCCCCACTGTTGGAAGTGGCTGATCTCGCAGATGAGTTGGTTGTCTTCGAGAGTTTCCATGACCTTCACGTAGGCTCCGTGGACGTTGGTGGCGTCATCGAGCATGTGCTCAAAGAGGCAGTCTTCCAGGTGGATGAGTCCTTTGCAGCCAATGAAGTGAGTCGCGTCCGCTCGGGTAGAGACCAAGCGCTCGCTGTTGGAGGTGACGGTCACCTTCTGCAGGCGCACATTCTCTGTGCGTTCGGCGATCACTCCCATTCCCCCCGCTTCGTAGATAGTGACGCCTTCGATGAGGATGTCTTTGGAGTTGGCGAGGTGCATGGCGGGGCAGAGGCGACTGGTTGGGTGAGTTCCGTAGGAAATAAGGACGCTGCCCACCGGCGGGGGTTCTTTGCTGAAGTGGGCTTGTAGGTCGATGAGGCCTTTTCCTGCAGGTGAAGCGTGATGAGGGCGGGTGAAATTAACGTTATATCGTTTGGTGTCGTAGATGGGGGAACGTGTCTTTGGGTCAAAGGTCATGTTCGAACCCATGCGGTCTTCCCAATCATACTTTTTCGAAAAGAGGGTTCCGTGTTTGATAGCGAAGGGATACTTCGCGGGATCAACTTTCAGCCGAACGGTTTTCTTTTCGAGGTCTCGCGCGATGACTTCGTATTCGTCGTGAAAAGAACGACTCCAGTCGATAGAGAAATTTTTGAGGGTGATGTTCTCCGAACCATCGATCGCGATGGGGGAAATGCGGCCATGGAAGATGAACTCCGATCCATTGCCATCAATGGTGACGTTCTTGAGATTGAAGAGCGGAAAGGCGAGACGCTTGAGGCTATTGTCATGGTTCGAGACTGCGCGATGAGTCTCGAGAGCATTCTCAGGGAAGAATTCATAACGACCTTTTGGAAATTGAATCGTCGCTTCGGAGTCTCCATCGAGAGATTCGATGAGGCGATTGACTGCGAAAGTGGCGTCTTTGCCAGGAACGATTCCGTGGTCGGCTACGGAGATGATTTCAGCACTCAGCGAGTGAAACAGCGAAAAGAGGGCGGTTGGTAAAAGGCACTTCATTGGGAAAACTGATGGTTTTTCTTAGTGAGAAAGTATGCGATTGCGCCAACTCACGAATAGTCGCGATTCCGCATACGACATACGTAAAATGACTCAAATCTGCCCATTTGGGGCGTTTAGTTTCGTTTCATTCCTGATTTCCCTACCAAACTTCGAAAAGAGATTGACTGGTCAAATGATAATTTGAAGGGTGAGTTTTGAAGGAAAAGCCCTTCTTCAAAACCCCAAAAGATTCCCCATGAGTCACTTAACTTCTCTCTACTCCCTTTTAGGCCTCGCGGTTCTCACCTCACACGGCACTGCTGCCCTCATTTGGTCGGAGTCGTTTCCGGATGCTGATGGTGCGGCTGTTGACCGTGCCATTACAACCACTTCAGGTGCAGGTCAGAACTTGGACGTCACGGGAACAGTGTCCTACGCAGGCGGATCCATTGTGATAGACCCCGATGGAGGATCGGATCGAATTGAGTTGGAATCGACCACAGGAACGTTAGTTGGCAATTTCACCTTCGATGCTTTTCGCGTTGAGGACGATCCTTTGGATCCGGGTGATACCGCCAATGCCACCTTGTTTGTTCAGATGGTCGATGGGGCAGCGCGTTCGACAAACGGTAACCCCGTACCCAATTTTGCTGATAATTTGAATATGACCACTATTGTGGTCTCAACGACCATCAACTACTACTTCAATGTGAGCGGAGCGGCTATCGACTATACTGCCCCGGATGGCTCCACCGACAGTCTTGCGAATAACTCTTATGAGCTTTGGATTGGAAATTCCAAGTCCGGTGGTAATGACCAGAATGTTTCAGGTCAGGGTGAAGGGCCTCCGACGAGCGGGGTCGATACCCTCGTCCTGCAGACCTTCAATGCCCAAACGGGTGGCACCTACACCATTGATAACATTTCCTTTAACAGCATCCCTGAGCCAAGCGGCACCGGGCTGCTTGCGATTTGTGCCGGTCTCGGACTTGTTAGACGTCGACGAGTATAGGCTGTGAGGCTCGCGCGATTTTTTGCGATGGAGCCATGAGTCAATTGTGGAACAAGGGGCTATCGATCACAGCGGCGAGGGTCTCGATGATGCGGTAGTCGTGGGCGGCGGACTTTAAGAGGATTTGGTCGATTTCGGCGAAGTCAGAGGTATCGGGTTCGGCTCCGTTAGAATAGAGAAGGAGCTTCTCGACAAAGCTCTTAACGAAGCGTTCTCGGTTGAGGTCATTTTGAAGAATAGCGCGGAATTCGGTGATGTCTTGATAGCTGTCGCCGCTGCGAAATTGGGCACTGGTATCGATAGGGATAGCAACGATCTTCGGGCGATTGCGTTTGCGCTTTGGGGTTTCTTCCTCCGAGAGAATTTCTTCCGAAGGTAAGGTGTAGTGTTCCCGCCAAGCTCCTGTGGGGTCGAAATTCTCGAAGGCATATCCGTAGGGATCGATGGTTGCGTGGCAACTGGCACACGAGACGTCGGAGGTGTGCGCGGCGAGGATCTCCTTGATAGTTTTGGCTTGGCGTACATCTGGCTCGGTGATCTTGACGTCGGCCGGGGGTGGGGTGGGATGGATGCCGAGGAAGTTTTCCATCACGTAGACCGCACGGTGAATGGGTGAGGTGGAGAGGCTGTCGGCGGTGGAGGTGAGAAAGGCACCCATTCCCAAGAGGCCGCCCCGGCGTCCGTCTGTGAAGACGTATTTGCGAAACTTCGAATCCGAGGGGATGTCTGTAACTTGGTAAATTTCGGCGAGGTCTGCGTTGATGAAGCTGTAGTCGGCGGTGAGAAACTCGGTGACGGGAAGGTTGTTCTCGATGATGTGGCGGAAGAAGGTTTTGGCCTCGCCGACCATGTCTTGGCTGAGCTTCTTTTTGTGGTAGTAGGGGTAATTTGCGGGATCGGGTGACATGAAGTTGATGTCGTCGAGCTCGAACCAAGCATTGGGGAACTCGTCGAGAAATTCCTCCATGCGCTGGGAGGAGGACTCCTTCTTGAGGTGAGCAAGAATGTCCTCGAAGGAATTCAGGGGGGATTCTGGGGATTCTTTTTGTAGTTCGCGCTCTGGGAGGCTGCTGCGTAGGAGGTAGCTGAGTTTCGTGCGAAAGTGGTCGCTAGGTTCATTGCTTTGTCCATTGATGAAGAGGAAGGACGGGGACGCGAAAATTGCGACGATGCCGTCTTTGATTGCTTCGAGGTCGCCGATGCTTGGGGCACGCGATTGGACGAGTTGGACGAAGGAGCTGAGTTCATTTGGTTGGACAGAGCGGCGCCATGCACGCTGGGCGATGGGGAGAAGGATTTCGGAGGCGTTTTCTGCGGAGGGGTTCTCGCCGATGAGGGAGACTTGGCGTTGAGGGGGCCAACTATCGAAGAGAGGGCCTTCGATTTCGGCTGAGTAGACTCGGGGGCGAGGACCCCGCCAGTAGGCAACCCAATTGGGCCAGAAATCAGGTCGGGTAGTGACGCGTTCTCTGCCGCCAGAGCTTTTGATTTTTGCCACGATTCGGGCATAGCGCTCGGGTTCGTTCTTTTTGGTGAACTCTCCAGCAATGGCGTTTTGAAATTTAAAGTTCCCGTTGCCGCGCATTCGCAGTCCATCGGTTGGATTGCTTAATCGCAGGCGGGTTCCTTCGGCAAGCCACGCGCGGATTTCGAACTCCTGAGGCTCTTCGTCAGGGAGGTCGAAGGTGAAGCCGAGGTTGTTGAAATCGAGTTTGAGCTGAATGGGGTCGTCATCCCAAATTCCAGTTTTTTCTTGTGGGTAGTAGCCACGATCAATGCCGGCAGCACGAATCTTGATTCGGTAGAATCCGGTAGAGGGCGTGGCACGCATGGTTTCGAAATAGAGACCAAGACTAGGATCGCTGAGGTCGATGGTTCCGTTGACGCTATGGACGAGATCGCGAACGGTGACTTGTCGCAGCTGCTCGCGGCGCATGTCCTCAGCGGGAATGTGATAGTGTTTGGCTGGGGGCTGTTCTCCGGAAAGGATGGTGGCGTCAACGATTTTTCGGATGGCAACCATGTATTGTTCCAGGTGAAAGCGGCTGAATCCAAGGGTTTCACTGTGGGTGTCGAAACCGTGGTAGAGGTTGTCGGCAATGAGGTTGTCGACTGGATCGTTGGTGCCAATGTGCTCGAGAAGGAGGGCGTCGCGGACGCTATTGGCGAACTCACGGTTGTTTAGGCGTCGAGGGGTGTCGGGCTTTCTGACTCGGGGCTTGGAGTTGTATTCGTCGAGTTTCGCTTCCAGGAGGGCGATGAGGCTGGCGCGGTCGAGCGCGGAGAGATTACTGTCTTCTTCCGGTGGCATCTCTTCGCTGTCGACGAGGTCTAGACAGTCGAGCCAACGGTCGAGGTTCTCTTCCGTAGGTGCGTCGCCTAGGTGGAGTATTTTGAACTTTCCTTTGCTCTTCTTGTCGTTGTGACACTCGAAGCAGTTTTCCTCCAGCAGAGAGGAAAGAGATGGGGCCGCGCTGAGGGTGGCGGTGATGACCCAAGCGAGGAAAGGGGTGATGAGCTTACGCATACTTGAGGTCAAAAAGTCCGGTGCTGGTATTGAATTGGTCGCGCTCAACCCCAAATCGTTGCAGAAGGGTGAGGTAGAGATTGCAGAGGGGCATGTTCTGCCCGCTCTCGTTGCGCGTATCGACGTGGCCGAGATGTTGGAAGCCTCCTCCTGCGACGAGAATGGGCAGGTCTCGGTTGGAGTGGGTTCCTCCGTATCCCATGCCACTGCCGAACAGGATGATGGTGTGATCGAGGAGGGTGCCATCAGCGTTGGGCTCCTTGATGGCATCGAGCTTCTTCATGAGCCGAGAGAGTTGAGCGATTTGAAAGGACTCGATGGCGACGAGTTCGGCAGTGACGTTTTCCATTTTGCCATTGTGAGTGCAACCGTGGTAGCTGCGGGTGACTCCTCCCACGTCGGAGTAGCTGAGGCTCTGGGGAAAGGCGATGGATGCCACGCGGGTGAGGTCGGTCTCGAAGGCGTAGCTGATCATATCGAAAATGGCATGGTAGCGATTTTCGATGGTGACTTCGGAGTGGCCAAGCTGGTTGGAGATGTCGAAGACGGGCTTGTCCTGCCCAATCCAAGTTTTGCGGTCAGCGAAGGTGCCCTCCAGCTCACGGATGGAGGTTTGGTATTGGTCGAGTCGTTCGCGGTCGGCTTGGCTGGAGCTTTTCTCGATGGCGCTGAATTGGTCGCCAAGACTATCGAGGATGCTGCCGTTGCGGTCGAGGAGCTTGCGACGTTCCGTTTTTTGTTCGGCCGTGAGGTTGACGAAGAGGTGATCGTAGAGCTTTTGAGGGTCGGTGAAGGGGGTCTTCTCAACCCCGTTGGCGGTCCAGTTCATGCGGATCCCACTACCGAGACCGGCCTCGATGGAGGGATAGCGAACCTGTGAGCCGGCGTGGCGAGCCATCAGTTGATCCAGCGACATGTTTTTCTCGGGAAAGGTCTGGCTATCGGTTGGAAGGAGTCCGCTGAGAAAGGAAATTTCCCGTCCATGGCCACTGATCATATTGTGGTCGGTGTGTGAAAGAATGGTGAGTCTTTCGCGAATCCATTCGAGGGACTGCAGCGTTTTGGGAAGGGTGAAGCCTTTTCCAAACTCCTTAGGAAAGAAGTAGTCTGGATGCATGCCGAAGGGGTTTCCGACCACGAGGAAGCGGGTGGGGGTGGTTGTGGTGGGAAGAGCCCGTGCTTCGAGCAGGGGAAGCGCCAAGGCTCCACCGAGGCCTTTGAGGAATGTGCGGCGATTGGAATTCATGGTTGAAGGAGCTTGGCGCAGGTGCGGATGTTTTTTGGCGGATTTGGGTGCAAGTTGTTTGCGTGATTCTTTAGGATACGTGCGGAGGCTGGGGCTGTCTTTCCGAAAGAAGGATAGTTTTTTATTGGTCCGCAATACCCAGGGAGCGCTGTCGGCTTGTGCCGACGAAGCGACTACCGGCATCGTGAGGTGGTTAGTTTTCCGAATTCGGGAGGTGAGCATCGAGCGATTTGAGTACTTCGGCATGCGCCGGGTCGGAGGCTAAGTTATTCCATTCGCTCGGATCGGTTTCTAAGTCGTAGAGTTCGATGTTCCGCTTAGTACTTTTGATGAAGCGAAAGCGCTCCGAGCGAATGGAGTAGCTGGATTTACCGACTTGAGTAATTGCGGGGAACTCCCATTTCGTCTCGGGGTCTTTTAACAGGGGAGTGAGGCTACGCCCAGAGAGTTCTTCTTTCGCGGGGATGTCGGCTAAGTCGATGAGAGTGGGGAAAAGGTCGATGAGGCCTACTGGTCGCGTGGTGCGTCCGGGGGAGTGGCCGGGCGCCTTGATAATCAGCGGTGATCGAGTGGCTCGTTCCCACGGGGTCGTTTTTTTGTAGCGAAGTTTCTCTCCCACATGCCATCCGTGGTCGCTCCATAGAATGACAATGGTATTGTCGCGGTAAGGGCTTTCTTCCAAGGCGTCGAGGATACAGCCCACGCAGTCGTCAGCGTAGGCGATGCTGGCGAGATAGGCCCAGACGACTTGTTCGCGAAGACCTCGCTCTTTGGCATCCTGATACTCTGTGGTTGGTTTGACCGCGGGAACGCCTTGGTAGTCTTCCTTGATGGGGGGGAGGGTGACCTTATCTAACTTGATGCGTTCGAAATACTCCGCTGGAATGGTGAAGGGGAGATGGGGACGAAAGATTCCGCAGGCGAGGAAGAAGGGTTGTTCCACTTTTTTCTCTCCATGGTCAGTCAACCATTGGGCGGCCCAGATGGCATTCTGGTAGTCTTTGGAAAGCTCCTTCGGTTGCTGGGTTGAGGTCCACGAGATTTGCGGTTTTTGAACGAAGGTGAGGGCCTCCTTAACCTCGACCGCCGCGTAAGGAGTCATGTCGGTTTGCTCATTTTTAGGGACTTTGATTTTGTCCTTCTTTTGGTCGCTCCAAAGGTCCCAGGAATCTTGCTCCATATCGGCGTGGTGAAAAATCTTGCCGCGTGAGAGTGAGAAGTAGCCGTGATTGCTGAAGTATTTCGGCATCATGATGGCGTCTTTGAGAACGGGGCTTTCCCGCATCACTTGATTATTGGAATAGAGGTGAGATATCCAGGGAGCGATTCCGCTCATGATTGCCGAGCGTGAGGGATTGCAAGAAGGGACGGCGCAATGGGCGTTGGTGAAGACCATTCCTTGTGCCGCCAGACGATCCATGTTGGGCGTCTGGGTTTGGGGATGCCCGTCGAGAAAACCAACCCAATCATTGAGATCGTCGATCGCGATCATGAGAATATTGGGTTTCTTAATTTCGGTTTCAGCCCATGCCAATGACACCGAGAATGATAGCAGGAGAGACGAAAGGACTTTTCTCATGGAGCGGAAATGATAGCACGAGAGGGCACCAAGAATAGATTTAGAATGGCTTAAAAATGCTTTGGATTTAGTCACTGTTCTTTCGGTGCTTCGTCATCCGAAAGTAAAAATGCCATCCCAATTGGGATGGCATTTTTAGTGGGATTGCCTGCGAAAAGATGAGGGGTTAGCGTCGGCGCCTCAAGAAAAGGCTAAGAGCACAGAGAGAAAGCAGGGCTGCAGAGGGTTCGGGAACTGCGACTGCGTCCAGTGAGATGTTGGAGATGAGGGCGTCACCATCATTTCCAGGGTCTGTGGCATTCGCGGTGCCATCACCGATGAAAAATCGAACGCCAACGTAGTCGTAGTCCGAGAGAACCGAATTGCTTCCCAAATCCAAGGAGAAGCTTTGACTGAAGCTGGTCGTGACCCCTGCTGCGCTCGAAACGACGGGACCATTGGGAAAAAGCTGACCGGTCGATGGATGCTCGAAGAGGCTTCCCCCACTAACCGTGACTGGGTCGCTGAAGGTTCCACTGATGAGGTCAAACCCGATGGTTCCCGTTGGCATTGGTGAGTTGACGCCTCCTCCGATTGTGGTGCCATTGAAATTCATTCCATAGAACATCGGATCTGCCGCATCTGGAGCGACTCCACCAGTATCCCAAGCCACGAGTTGATAGGTGAGTTCAAGGGAGACCGCTTGGGTTGCCGTTGCATCGGGAGTCCAATCGAAGCTTAAGGTCAGGTCGGTTGCGTCGATTCCTAAGGAGGCGACAGACACCGTTTGAGCAATCCCAAAGGTATTTACGCCATCGGTGCCGAAGTTTTGCCGAGCTTGGAGACTATCGGCGGTTGGGCCATCTTGCCAAAACGTCTTCGAATGCCATCCGAGACCATTGTAGGCGAAATTGTTGGTGTTCGCGTTGGTGTCGGTGAAGGAATCGACGAGAATATTCGCTCCGCTCACAATGCCTGCCGAGGTGGATACGGCGAACAGGTAGCTGAGGATGAGTTTTTTTTGCATGATAATTGTTTAAGAGATTTTGAAAAAGCGAGGGCCTAAGATACGCGGTTGAGGATAGAATTCCCTCGATAGCTTCAGGGTTGTTAGTTGGCCTCTACTCGGAAGAAACTCTCAGTGGGCGAGCCTGTCACTGCATACGAAAAGGAGCCAACACCGGAGCCGTCCGTGGTTGTCGTTTCGCCGGTATCGCCGAAACTGGTGACGAGGTCGGGAGAAGAGGTGAGCTTGAAGTCCGAGGAGGCCGCTCCGGTAAAGTTAACGGTGAAATTCGAGCCATCGAACGAGCAAGAAGTGATTTCGATATCTACCGGTTGGCTGGTGGTGGGATAAGTCACCGCGAAGCTGAAGTTGTCCACATCGCGGTTGCTGATCTTAACGTTATTGTCGCTTTGTCCAGCGCCGAAGCCTCCATAGAGCTCTTCCGCTGTGAAGCTGGTGAGGTCGGGGTAGACTTCGGTCGCGATTGGGACACTAGGAGTGGCACTATCAAGATTGAAGAGCTCGATTGTTGCCTCCCAAGTATTGTTCGTTGCTCCAGCTGCGAGAGTCAGGTTGAGACGTAGGTTGTCGCTGGTGAGGTCTCCTGCTGCGGGAACTGCCGCGGTGCGATCAACCCCCAAGTCTAGGGCAGGGATGGGTGCGCCTTGGAGGGCTCCGACGGCTTGTTCCACTCCACCAACGAAGGGGAGAGGGTTAACGTTGGTCGCAAAGCGATTCCACCCAGATTGCAGTTGGACCCGATAGGAGTCGCCTCCAACGCGCCCGATGCTAGCTCGGAGTTGCGGTGTCGCAGTGCTGGGGTCGAAGGCGTAGGAGTTGCCGTCGAGTGTGTAAACTTCATCTGCTCCGGTAAGAGCGTAGGTGAAGGAGGTGGTCGTTGGCACCGAGGTGACGACTACGGTTCCGTTGGGATCGGTTGTTAGGAAGTCGACGTCCTTCACGAAAACGGATTGCCCGGCCGCGAAGCCGTGGTCGGTGGTGGTATCAATGGTGACCACATTTGAGGTGAGGTCAGCGAAGCTGATTGCAAAACCCGCCGAAGTTGAATTGGAGCTCCCTTGGTTGAAAATCGCAACGTTGAGAATCGGCTTGTTTGCCGGATTGACGTCGGTAATCGGATCACCGGGTGCAAGCGGCGGAGTGTAGGTCGCATCATCAGTGAAGGTGAAATCGATGGAGGCTTGGTAGGTCGCACCGTCGATATGGAGTCCGGTGAGAGGTTGATAAATGTGATCGTCGAATCCATCGAGAGTCACGATCCCGGTTCCTGCAGCATCGCTCAATGTGTCCCCGTCACTGGACCAGTCACCATTCGCGTTGAGATTTCCATCGAAATAGTTTTCTGATTCGATAAAGCCAACCGACTCGGTCGCGCTGGCGAGAGGAGTGGAGACGAAGCTGAAGTCCGAAATGGTACGACTGGTTGTCTGAGTGTTGCCGTCACCTTGTCCAAAGCCGATGCCGCCATAGAGAGCCGTTCCGAGGGCGTCGAACGAGAGGTTGGTTCGAGTATGGGTGTGAATCAGAAAATCAGAAGTCACGTTGCGAAGGGTCGCTACCGCGGTCCAGCTATCGACGTCATCTCCTGCGGTCAAGGTGAGAGAAAGTTCCAACACATCCGAGTCGAGGTCCTCATCGCCATCGATGCTCATGGGATCGGCTCCATTAGAGTCGAGTCCAGTATCAATTCCACTCGATCCACCCGTTTGCGCAAAGGTATTATCGACCCCATTTTCGGCTGGGCTTCGGTTACCCCAGTTCTGATAGAGGCGAATGCGGAGACCGTCACCAATCCGAACAACGGAGGCATTAAGTCGATCATGCACAGCGGCATCGCCTCCTGTCGCGAGGGCAGGATCGGAATTGTTGAAGAATCCAACGTTGAGAAGGGGGGATGTCGAATTGACATCAGGATTCACGCTGTAGGTGAACTGGATGGTGGAAGTGACCGAACCTCCTTTGGTGAGGCTTTCCGAGGCACTCGTGAGAATTCCAAAATTGAAGCCATTGTCCGTCGCGCCAGCGCTATTAACGGTGACGCCTCCATCGGTGACCCAATCGTTTTGGCCATCGAGAGGAGTGTCGACGGTGAAACCGGTAGTGAAGTCAACAGGATTGGCTGCGGCGAAGGCGAGGCCAAGAACGGAAAAGGCGACCAATGTTGATGGGAAAAATAGCTTTGGTTTCATGGTTTTTTTGATTTACCCCGTAAGATTTTGCGAAAAAGGGGGCGAGAGATAGGGGCAATTGCGTTTCTGATATACGCGATTTGACCAAAATGAGCGTTTGTTCCTCTCATTTGCGCCATCGGCGAAACAAAAAAACGCTGAGGCCAAGAGGAACTAGGGACGACGGTTCCGGAACAACGACGAAATCGAGGGTGTATTGAGTGGGCTGTCCGGTCTCATTGAGCCAAACCACGTAGTCTCCCTCAGGGAGAGGATTAACAGAGTTGAAAGGAGGAAACATGACCACGAATGGGAGAATATCTCGGTCGACGGCCGCATCAGCGGCAGTGAAGACTCGTCCTCCTACCGCGTCTGGAAAGGCGTTTCCCAGAGCCGGATTGGCTGAGAGCTGGGTACCGCTTTGCATTCCCAAAAAGCTTCCTCCTATTCCAAAGGTCGAGAATTCCAGCACCCGAATGGCACTCAGGGCTTCTCCAGGTCCCAGCCGAAAAGTGAAGAGATCGACATCTATGCTGGCTCCGAACAGGGAGCCGGAAATCTGGTTGGAGCCGGTTTTCAGGTTCAGGGAAGTGGGGTTGAGGTAGTCGTTGGAGAAATCGCCATCGATGGTTTCGTCATAGAGGGAGACTCCGAGTACGAATGTGCTGAGGGCGAGCGAAGTGGCTAGGACGAGTTTGGTCATGGGAGTTTGGAAAGATCGTCTTCGGTCCAAAGGAGAAGGTCCGGACCCGCAGAACGAATCTCGGGAGACCTCGCGGAGACGAAGTGAAAGTAGAGTGGAGTCTGCCAACGATCAAGAAGCCGGCCCTGTTTGTCGAGAAAAGTGAAACCGGAGGGAAGGAACACTTCGCGATGGGCGTTGCTTCCCTGCAGAGCCTTCACGATTTCCCTGTTGCCGCTGGTGGGGAGGCTGTCTGCCTGCTTCAGAGTGGTGCGGAACAGGTCCAGCAAGTCGCCTAACAGCAAGAGGTCGTTTTCTGGAGGGAGGTCGGGGGAACCGTAGTTTCGTAGGAAGCCGGAGATTTGGGGGTTGGTCTCTTCGACTTCTTCAGGAAGTGACGAGTTCTCTTCTGCCTGAAGGTCATTCGGCGGAGGTGACGGTTTCTCCTTTTTCCAAAGAAAGAGGGTGATTGCAAAAAACACGCCAGCGGCTGAGAAAAGAATGAGAGGCAGCTTCTTCATGAAAAACTCAGAGTAAGTATCCCAATGGCGGGTTGGCCGCCGAATAGCTGTAGAATCGGTCAAGGTTGGGAAGCACTTCGTCCAACTGACCCGATGGCAAGCCCATCCAGAGCGCGGCTTCGGCGTAATACTCTTCCACAGACGTTGTGGGCAAAATACGGCCGTTGCCGCTTCCCACATCCAAGCCTGAACCGAGCGTCAAGTCGGAGTCGTCTGGATAGGATCCAAAGATTTTCCCTCCATCTACCGCCCCACCCATCATGAGAGCATGGCTACCCCAAGCATGATCGGTCCCTTGTCCATTGGAACGCAAAGTGCGCCCAAACTCGGAGACCGTAATCACGGTGACGTCGTTAGTGAGACCAAGATTGGTGAGAGCGCTCCAAAAGGAATCGAGTCCGTTGTCGAGTCGACCAAGAAGAGTGCGTTGCTTGTTCAGGAGTTCGGGGTGGTTGTCGAAGCCTCCCGTCGGAACGGCAAAAATCTGGCGATTGTGGCCAAGCGCTGAGCGGGAGGCGATAGTCTTGGCCACCGCTTCGAGCTTTTCTTCAATGTCGGCATTACCAAAGTTGGTCCCCAGCGAAGCCCCGGAGACGGCATCGTTGAACAGTTCGGAAATATCAAAAGCGCGCTTGTTCTCGTTGTTGAAGGCTCTGCGTAGGAGTTCACGTTGCTGCTGTTCGGCGAGCGACTTGGCGGTGTCGCCACGAGCCAGTTCGATCGCGTTGCCTGAGGTGCCATTGAGCACCGGTGCGCCATCGGGTGTGATTGCGTAGGAGAAAGAGGTGTCGCCCACGAGCGCGAAGTTGTTTCCATCGAGGGAAATGTTCATCGAGACATTGTTGGACGGATTGCAGGACATGATGTTGTCCGCCAGGCGCCCCGCCCACCCAGTCTTGGTTGTCTCCAAGGGGCTCGTGCTGGCCCAGATGTCTTGCTGGTCATTATGGGAGAAGAGTGAGCGAGGTAGGTCTACCGACTTGTTATTAAATTGCGAAACCGTGGTCGGTTCCACCAAGGCTCCCACGTTGGCCAGGAAAGCAGCGTTGCCTTCGTTGAATCGACTTTGCAGGTTCGGCATCGCGCTATGGAGGCCAAAGGTGCGTCCAGGGGTGTTGCTGACGTTGAGAGGGAGCAGCGCGTCCGGGTTCATCGGGTCCGGCGAAGGTAAGGCGAGATTGCTGCGGATGGCCGCATAGTTGGCGTATTCGGAAGTCTCGGTAGGGACCAGCATATTAAAGGCATCGTTGCCTCCCCCGAGGATGATCACCACCAGGGCTTTGTAGTCGTTCGGGTCAGCTGGAGCTGCAATGGCATTGTTGATGAGCCGAAGGTTGAGCAAGGTGTTAATCGTTCCGAGGGAACCCAAGGCGGCACAGTTGGCGTGTCCGAGAAATTGGCGGCGTTTCATTGCGGGAAGTAGAGTTTATTTGAGGACGGCGCCATCGTGGCTGATAGTGACCAGGTAGGTTGCGAGCTTGATTCGATCCACCCGGTTTGCCGCACTAGCGGGGTAAGCTCCATCAACGGCACTCGCGATTTGACTACGGGAAAGAGCCTTCATTTGACCTTGGCAAAGGAGGGTGTTGAGCTTGTCTAACAAGGCGTCGGTATCATCGGCGAAAGTACTGAGCACCGAGAATTGAAAGTCGGTGTTGGGAGTGGTGGCCGCGGCATCGGGATGAGGGGTGTGCAGATGACCGTTGGAGAAAAATTGCCAGATTCGGTTCGGAAGCGTAATTGAGGAGGCGGAATCCAAAATCTGGAATTCCGGACTCACCAATTCACTGTCGGAGATTTCTCCGGGTCGGCTGTAGCCAGGTTCATAAAAGTTGAAGACGGAGGGATATTGGTGGGGAGCCTGTTTGAAGTCTTCCTGAAGCGCGCTCATGGAAGGGTTCCAAGCTTGGATTCCAGAAAGGTCGTCTATGGAGGGAGTAGCAATTCCGACCTCAAATATACGGCACAGGTTGGTTAGCCGGAGCATGGGCGCTTTGAGGCGACCACTATTGCTGGCAAGCATGGCGGAAGCACCACGGGCCTCATCATCCAGGAAGATGCCTTTCACAACAGCAGCCAAATTTCCGCGCGTCCCAGTGCCGTCGTCGATAAAGACATTCGCAACCCGTTCCACGTAATCAGGCGATGGATTGGAGGTTACCAGATGTTGAATGAGTCGTTTGGAGATGAAAGGGGGAGTGTTGGGATGGTTGAAAAGAATATCGATGGTGTCATTGACGTCATCCATGCCCGTGCGTCCGGGGTCATTCTCAAAAGCGGGTAACGAGGCGGGAGTGTAGAAGGGACTCTGTAAAAAGGTCTTCTCCGCTACCCCGTAGACTCCAACCATAACCGTATCTCCCTTGTCGTGGAGATTGTCTTTCATCAGCATGGGCGCGGTGGAAAAAATGTCCTGCGAATTGCCTCCGAATTCTGAAAAATTACGCTTCAAGCCCGTGAAAACCCGAGCCACTTGGGTAATGTCGTCGTTGGTGTAGCTCGGAATCGGTTTGCTATTGAAGTCGAGCCTGCGGGTGCCGTCGTTGTTCAGCTCCCAGAGACCGATGGAGAACAGTTGCATGATTTCGCGGGCAAAGTTCTCGTCTGGTAGCTGATTGAGGCTTGGGTCCGCCTTCTCGTTCCCTTCGTGAGAGAGGTAAATTCCCATCCAGGGATTGACTGCGATCTCGAAAAGCAGGGTACGGTAATTGCCGGTGGCATTGCGGATACAAGTGTCGTACCACTCGGCCTGCCCTCTGGCATGGGAGAAGGAATCGGGGCCGGCTACGAAGATTTGGCTCAGTCCCCAAGCCACCCGTTGGCGAAGTTCGTCGGGGGCAAAGAGCGCCAGCCGCATCCAAACGGTTTGGAGATTTTCCAGGTAGTCGGCCCAATAGCTCTGAAAGTCGACTTTGTGTGCAAACTGGTCCCAGTCGTTGGTATTGTAGTCTGTTAGGCGGCGGGCACTGGTGAGGTCGAGGTAGGGGCTGGCGAAGCTATTCGCGGGGAGGGCCAACTGTTGGTCAATCCAGAACTCGTAGGCATTGTTTCCCAAAAGGCGAAGAGCGTCGATTTTTTCAGGGGTGGCTCCGAAGGTGGCTTGGTTGAGAAAGCGCGCGGCTTGCTCCTCCGAAGGAATTCCGGGGGTGGTTTCATTCATCAATCCACCGTTGGGATTGGCCCCGTGCAGCAGCTGATAGAGTTGCGCATAGTCTCCACCTTCGCTGGCGGCGCGGACACTGGCGGCGCTATTGATTCCGAAACCGAGATACAGTTCGAGGGCGTCTTCGAGACCATCGGAATCACTGTCGAGTGATGGAAGAATCCCAGCCCTGAAAAAGCAACGAGCTTCCGTGATAGGCAGCGTGGCCGGATCGTAGGAGAGGGTGGTTTCCTGTTCGGAGGCAGTCACCTCGGGGGTGAGAGTGGTCCAACTATTCGCGGCCAGGGTTTCGGAAATTTCGATGGTGTAGCGGACTCCCGGCACCGTAGCGAAGGTGAAGTCCACTTGGTCGGGGGTGCCTGTCAGGTAGGCTAAGGCGACTTCGCCGAAAGTGGATTCGGCATCAAAGGGGTCGGTCCCTGCCACCAGTTCATCGGCATTGGATTGCCCGTCTCCGTCGGTGTCCCCGGCAGGCGGATACTGGGCAATGAGAGGAATGGTGAGTTCCGCAAGATCTGGAATACCGTTTTGGTTCAAGTCCGCTGGCGCCGGTCCGGTAGGCGGTGGATCAACTGGAGGAGGAGGGGGAGTGTTGGACTCTCTTTCAAACTGAAAGCGATGAATGAGGCGGTTGCTCACCTTGGCGTTGTTATCGCTCTGGCCGCCTCCGAAACCAGCGGCGAGGGTTCCCGTGGTTGGAAAGGTGAGGCCGCTGACGACTAGTTGGCTGATTTGAATGGGGCTCCCACTGGCGAGATTGGAGAGAGTAGCAGTCAACGACCAGTCCGTGTCGCTGGTGCCCCGAATGAGATCGAGGGTGAGTCGGAGGAGGTCGCTTTCCAAATCACCATCGCGATTGATTCCTACGCTGGGTGCGGAGATGCCGCCTACCACTGCGTTTCCGGTCGTGAAAGGAGGAACGATGTCGTTTCTCCAATTTGCCTGGAGGTTGAGAGCATAGGTTTGATCGCTGCGGGCAAAGCCGATCTTCAGCAGTTCCCCACTCGCATCCGAGGCATAGAAGCTGGCATCGAGGAAGGGCTTGAACTTGGCAACCCCGTAATCGGTAACGGTAGAACCGGTGAAGGTGAAGTCGATAGCAGTGGTGAAGACGTCTCCTGTAGCGATAGGGAGAGCAGGTAAGAAAATGGCATCGCGATAGGCTGCGACCGAGGCTGTGCCCGTGCCACTGGTATTGACCGTTGATTGGGAGGCGTCGGAAGCGTCCCAGTTGGAGTTGGCGTTCAAGCTCCCGTCGGCATAGCCCTCAACAGTCGTAAAGTTGACGATCTCGGCGCGGGAAACGGCGAGCGAGAAGCAACAAATTGTCAGCAGGCTGGGGCCAAAACAAATGCGAGGAACCGGAAACGGGTTTTTCAAGGGTTTCAACCCTAATCCATTGAGTGGAAGGATGAAATACCCATTTACGCATGGAATATACGCGATTGGGATGGTCCGAGTCCGCTTGCTGCAAGCTGATCAGGAAGATGTTGCGAGCCTCCGAGGGGGAGGCAGAGGGAATCGCTGAGTCGATATTGGCGTGGAAGTTCGTGAGTTACAGCTATTCGAGTTCGTTCAACTTGGAGCCGGGGGGAAGCGGAGCTTGGTGCTCTTTTCTCCAGGCTTCCAGCTCGTTCAGAAGGGACTGCGCGAGTTCTGGGTTCTTCTCTGCAAGGTTGTTCTTCTCGGCTTCGTCGTTGACGAGGTCGTAGAGCTCTAGTTTTCCGTCCATGAGGTATTGGATGAGTTTGTGGTTGTCCTTGCGAATGACGGAGCACGGTCCGTGGACGTTGCGACTGGCGACGTGCCAGAAGAGAGGTCGTTCTTGCAGGGGCTTGGGATCCTTGTTGAAGAGTTCTCTCAGCGAGTGTCCGTCAAGAGTGCCGTCGTAGTCGATTTTGGCCAAATCCATGAAGGTCGGAAAGAAGTCGAGACAGGTGATCGCGGTCTCGGTGTGACGGGGTGCGATTTTTCCGGGCCAGTTGAAGCAGGTAGGAACGCGAATGCCGGCTTCGTAGATGTGCCCTTTCTTTCCGCGGAGCTTTTTATTGGGTCCGATGTTTTGTCCGTTGTCGGAAGTGAAAATAATGAGGGTCTCTTCGCGAAGGTTGTTCTCGTCGAGGAAGGCGACCAAGCGTCCCACGTTGTCATCGAGGGACTCGATCATGGTGGCGTATTCTGCTTCGATTTGTCCGCGCTTTCCTTTCGTTAATCCTTGCCCGGTGATGGGGTCTCCGGGTTTGTTGAGATATTTTTCGACGAGTTCCTTATCCCGTCCGCGCACGGGGCGATGGACGGTGTAGTAGTGTAGATTGATGAAGAAGGGGCCTGTCTTGTGTTCATCCATGAAGGCAATGGCGTCGTCAGTGAGGCGATCGGTGAGCCACTCGTCGTCGGGTTTTTGTTCGAGGAAGGGATTGCTGAAGGGGGCGAAGTAGCCGCCGGTGGGGTTGTGGTAGCCATCGACTTCGAGAGCGGGGTCGCCGCGATAGGTTCCAGCCACGTTCTTGAGGTAGCCGCGGCCTTCGGGGTAGTACTTCACGCAATGCTCTTTGTGGTAAGGTACCCAGCTAAAGTCCCAAGGATCGGGTTGGGTCAGCTTTTCTTGGAAGGGATGCTCCATCGCCAATTCTTCCTTGGGATAGGGCCCCACGAGATGCCACTTGCCGATGTGGATGGACTTGTAGCCTGCTTCCGCGAGGGGCTGGGAATACATGAGGTGTTCTTCGCCGACCGTCCAGCGGGAGAAGATGTTCTCTTGGGCGTCTCCCTTTTCCAAAACCGGAACGGTGTAGACGCCGGTGCGGAAGGACTGCTTCCCGGTGGCGAGACAAGTTCGCGAGGGCGAACAAGTGGGATACATGTAGGCGTTGTCTACGATGAGGCCTTCTTTGGCCAAGGCATCGATGTGAGGGGTCTCGTAGTAGGTGGAGCCGTTGAAGCCCACGTCGGCGTGACCGAGATCGTCTACGAGGATGAAGACGATGTTGGGTTTGGCGGCGAGTTGGCCAACGAGAACGAGAGTGGCGAGGAGTTTTGGAAAAATCATAACTGAGGACTACTTGCCGGTTTGAAAATTGGATTCGATGATGGTGAGTTCTTTGCTGCTGGCCTTGAAACGGACTTCTCCCGGTTCGCTGCCGATACGCAGGAGGGCGGTGGCGACACCTGCTTCGGCGACGATGGGGCCCACGTTGAGGACTTCGGCGTCGCCTTCGAGTTGGAGGTCGATTTCGCTGGTGAAAGTGGGCACGATGACCGCTTGGTCGTCGACGGCGGCAAGGTGGAGGAAGAGCACGTCGTTGACTCCGGCCTGCGGAGGACGGCCGCTTTCATCCAACCACGCGACCAGACGAGTGGCTTTTCCCGGGGTGGTGACGCTGTCACGGGCCACTTCTTTTCCGTCGCGGAAGGCAATCGCGGTGAGGGTGCCGGGTTCGAATTCCTCGAAAAGAAAGGTGAAGGGCGGGTGATTAAGTTTGGTGCAATCTTCGTCGGTGTCGGGCTTTTGGCGGGCCACAGTTTTGTCGTTGATTACCAGTTCGACCTCGTCGCAGTTGGAGTAGACTTTGACGTCGAAGGGAGAT
This sequence comes from Roseibacillus sp., assembly GCA_051251855.1. Lineage (GTDB taxonomy): Bacteria > Verrucomicrobiota > Verrucomicrobiia > Verrucomicrobiales > Akkermansiaceae > Roseibacillus. Next base: position 1,491,327 of record JBPOGI010000001.1, on the reverse strand, counting down.
TGTTCGGTCCAGAAACTAGCAATATCGACCATGACCCCTTCCTCGGGTGATCGCTGGCTGCGATAGAAGTCGTAGCCAAATTTAGGAAGACGGTAGATGTCGCTCAGGCCGGAGGCTTCGAGGTCGTCGTAGTAGCCGCGATTGTAGTCATACATCACCCAGTAGCTATCGGAGAAGGCGTAGGTGGTGAGGTTGTCGTTGTGGGACTCCTGCACGTTGTGGGTTTGGAGGTGGAGCTTCTTCTCGCCAGCGCTTCGGAGCTGGCGACTGCTCAGGGCGGCGCGCTCGGATTTGCTCATTTTGTCCTGATGAAAGCCTGCGTTGTTAGAAAAGTATTCCCAGTCGCCATACTCGGAAACGGAGTAAGGTTTGGAGAGGTCTACTTCGAAGTTGTGGAGAATACGGTGCTGGCGTGCTTGCAGGAAAATGTCGTGGCAATGGTTGTCCCACGAGGCGGAGTAGACGTAGTCGCCGGGGAATTCGGCGTGAACGAGACGATGGAGTTCTTCCAGAAAGTCCTCGGGAACTTTGGTCTCGTTGAGGGAAGCCTCCCAGCAAAGAACGGAAGCGCGATTGCGGTCGCGACGAATGAGATGGCGGGTGGACTGGTAGCAGTAGTTGCGGAAGCGTTCGTCTTCGAGGAAGTATTGCCAACCCATGATGGCGTTCATGGTGATCAAGCCGAGCTCGTCACAGGCATCCATGAAGGCGGGCGAATGAGGGTAGTGGGAAAGGCGAACGTAGTCGAATCCGCCGTCCTTGATTTTCTTGGCGTCGCGATACTGGGCGTTGTCCGAGAGGGCATAGCCAACGAAGGGATATTCCTGATGACGATTGACTCCGCGGAGGAAGGTTTTCTCGCCGTTGATGAAGAGTTTGTGGCCCTCGCGGAACTCGAAGCGCCGAATGCCGAAGCGGGTGGTTTCGCTATCGACAACTTGTCCATCGACGACGACCTCGGTGACCAAGTGATGGAGGTTAGGAGACTGCGGGGACCAGAGGGCTGCATTATTGAGAGTGAAGGTTTCTTCAAATTCGGCATCTTGACCGGAGTCGAGAGCAAGGTCTTCCTTTTTGCTCGTGGCGGCTTCTTGCTCTTGGAAGAGAATGCGGTGGCGAATTTGGAAGGAGGAATTGTCCTTTGACTTGTTCGCGAGGTGGGTTTGGATTTTGACTTGGGACTGCTCGGCGCTGACTTGCGGAAAAGTGAGGAAGGTGCCACCGCTCGCTTCTTTGTTGGCAAGAATGGGGTGGGTGATGTGGAGGGGATCCTTGTAAGTGAGATGGGCGTGCCGGTAGAGGCCGCCATACATGTTGAAGTCGAGACGCTCGAGAGGCTTGGGGCCGGAGTAGATGTTGTCGGTGTTGTCGAGGCGAACGGCGATGGTGTTGCTTTCGCCGAATTTGACTTGGTCGCTGATGTCGATGACGACGGGCAGGTAGCCACCCAAGTGGTCGGCAACTTTTTCGCCATTGAGCCAAAAGCTCGATTCGTTCATGGCGGCTTCGAATTCGAGCCAGACTTGTTTTCCGGCTTTGTCGGATGGAACATCGAAAGACTTGCGATACCAACAAACGCCCTGCCATTGGTCATTGACCACGAGGGGCTCAATATTGGCGGTGTGAGGAAGGCTCACGTCTTGCCAGTGACTGTCTTCGAAAGCGGGATTGGAACAATCGGCGTCGTCTTTCGTTTTTTCGAATTTCCAATCACCACTGAAGTCGATTGTTTCAGCTAGCAAGGAAAGCGTCGTACAATGAAGGAGTGGGAGAGCTGTGAAAAGGAGGTGGGCTTTCATGTCCTCAATGAAGCCTTCCTCAGAGAGGTGAGACCAGCTTGGATTGTCGATTGAGGTGGCTGGATTGCGTATTTTTTGTGCGTGAATTGACCGAGTGGAAAAACGCCATTGTTAGGTTTTTTGTCCACAGACAGTGTTTTATCATGGGAAGGTATCTCAACCCGCCGATGAAATCCCTATTTTTTCTTCTGCTCACCGCGATGGTCCTGCCTGGGCAAATCGTGATCTCGGAGTTTTTGGCTGACAACGACGGTGGTATCCGTGATGAAGACGGAGACAGGGAAGATTGGGTTGAGCTTTTTAATAGCGGGAGCACCGCTGTTGAGATGGAGGGCTGGTGGCTGACCGATGATGATGGTAGTCCCTCCAAGTGGACTTTTCCGGCCGCTACTTTGGAGCCGGGAGGCACGATGTTGGTTTGGGCTTCGGGAAAAAATCGCAGTGTGGCAGGGCAGCCGCTCCATTCGAATTTTAAGCTTTCGAGAGGGGGGGAGTATCTCGGGCTCTTTCAACCCGCCGCTTCTAATGGGTTGCCGGAGGTGGTGCAGGAGTTTTCGCCCGAGTATCCGAAGCAGGTCAGCGACGTTTCTTATGGACGGGGAATGGAGGTCACTACCACCACTTTGTTGACGCAAGGCAGTCCCGGTCGCTATCGCATTCCTTCTTCAGCCAATCAGTATTCCGGAACGAATTTCGGAGCGGGTCAGTTCGGGCATGGCAATGCCAATGGTTGGAACCGGAGTGCGTCCTTTGATGATTCGGCATGGGCTTCTTGCGCAGCCGGAATCGGATACGACACCATGGGGAGGCTCAATGGTTTGGTGGGGACTGATATTCTGTCGCAGATGAGAAACGTGAATACTTCCGTCTTGCTGAGGATGAAGTTTGAGGTGAGTGACCCGTCTCTCTTCACTTCGCTGACTTTGCGGATGAAGTTTGAAGATGGCGCGGTGGCATTTTTTAATGGCGATGCAAATCCTGTTGCCGAGCATAGGGCTCCTTCGAGTTTGGCTTACAACTCGGTAGCGACGTCTTGGGCGAACAGAAATGATTGGGAGCAGTGGTCGGAGACAGCTCTTGATGTTTCAGATTTAGTGGCGGGAGAGAACTTACTGGCAATTCAGGGGCTAAACCGAACTTCGGGTAGCTCTGATTTTTTGGCCCTGCCTGAGATTGTGGGAACGGCCTTTCAGGATTCGGGTGAGTATGGATATCTCGACACGCCGAGTCCCGGGTCTCTGTTGCAAGAGGTGACTCCTGGAGCACTCATCTCGGAAGTGAGCCCGCAGGACCCAGATGTGCCCAGACCTACGGGGCAGTCTTCGAGTCCGCCTTTGACTGTTTCGGCCACGGTGGTAGAGACTGGAAGTGTCATTTCTCAAGTGCGGGCCATCGCGCGAATTGGCTATGCCGGGGAGTTGGCTCCGGTGGTCATGAAGGATGATGGCGTGGCACCTGATGCGGAGTCTGGGGATGATGTCTACACAGCGCTTTTGCCGACCAATATGATTTCCCATGGCCAGATGTTTCGTTGGCGGTTTGAGGTTCAGGATGCGGAGGGCAATCTCTCGAAATGGCCTGCTTTTCGCGATCCTTTGGATTCGCCCGAATATTTGGGGACTGTTGCTGAACGAACCGATGAAGCCGATACGCTGTTGCAGGTGATGGATTGGTTCGTGGCGGGCGCTCCTGCTGATGGGCCGGTGAACGAGCCGTTCCGAGGATCGATGCTTTATCGAGGCTATTTTTACGACAACATCGGGCATAAGATTCATGGGCAGTCATCACGAACTTTCGCCAAAAAGAGTTACGACTTCGATTCAAACGATGGCTTCCGCTTTGATTGGAAAGATGGCGAGCGCAAGGTGAAGGACCTGAACTTGCTGAGCAATTACGCCGACAAGACCAAGACGCGGAATAGTTTTTGCCATGAGATTGGGCGATGGATGGGGACGCCGGACCACTTTTGTGAACCGGTTCGAGTGCATCTCAACGGTGCCTTTCACGGTGTTATGGATTTGATGGAAGATGGCGATGACCGGATGTTGGAGCGAAACGGGTTCGACCCCGAGGGCTCGCTCTACAAAGTCTACGATTCGGTTCCGACGGTGAATGTGGAAAAAAAGACCCGGCAGGAAGAAGGCAATAGTGATTTGGAGTTTTTCTCATCACAATTGGACGAAAATCGTTCTCTCGCAAATCGACGGACCTACGCTTATGACTATCTCGATATTCCGGCTGCGGTGAATTATCTCGTCACCCGGCAGGTGAACTCGGATATGGATCACGGTCACAAGAACTACTATCTCTACCATGACCTTAATCGCAGTGGTCTTTGGAGGCCAATGGTGTGGGACGTAGATTTGAGTCACGGGCACAAGTGGAATGGCGACAATGGGCAGGGGGGCTATTTTAATGATGCCATGGTTTCGGATATTCGGTTACGAGGCAATATTTCTAACAATCGGCTGTATAATCTCTTGTATGAGACGCCTGAGTTTCAGCAGATGATCACTCGACGCTTGCGCTCGGCGATGGATGAAATTTTGGGCGCTCCGGGAGAGGCGAACAGCCCCTATCAGGTGCGCATGCGCCAGTTAGCGGCTTTGGTTGATCCCAATCCGGCGAATCCGTCTCCGCTGACCGATGGAGATCGGGACCATGCGCGGTGGGGAAACCCTCCTGATTTTCTCGACAATCGACCACGAGAAGAAGTTGAGCGGGTGATTTCAGATTTTTTGGTCCCACGTCGCAGCTTTCTTTTTGACCAAAGTTCGAATCGTCCTCTCATGCAGCGACAGGGCCTTTCGGGGGGGACTCCAATTCCGAACTCTCCTCAAATCGCGGGTTCGCAATCGGTGACTTTTGATAGTGTGGACTATCTGCCGTCCGAAGGCACGCAGGAAGCGGAGTATGTGATTTTGCGAAATAACCTCGCGACCGCAGTTGATATCTCGGGATGGACGCTCGACGGAGGTATCGAACATACCTTTCAGGGTGGAGTGGTCATTCCTGCAGGCAATGGCACGACTGCGGCAGAGTATCGGGGGCTCCTGCATGTGGCAAAGAACGTGTTTGGATTTCGGAGTCGCAGTTCGGGCCCGCGTGCGGGGCAAAAGCGGTTCTTGCAGGGGAACTACAAGGGCCAGCTTTCGGCACGGGGTGAGACCGTCAGTTTACGGGATGCCGACGGGCAATTGATTTCGAGTTTTAGCTATGGTGCCAATCCGACGGTAGCTCAAGTGGGTTTGCGGATTTCGGAACTTCAGTATCATCCTGTCGACCCGACTGCGGCTGAATCAGTGGCTTTGTTAGGGGTGAATGAGAGTGATTTTGAGTATTTGGAATTGATGAATGTTGGAGGCGCAGTTCTTGCTCTGGAAGACTGTTACTTTGGAGAAGGAATTGAGTTTGAGTTCCCCAATGTTTCTTTGGCGGTGGGAGAGCGGATTATCTTGGCCCGCAATCCAGCAGCTTTTTCGGTTCGCTATCCGACCGCGACCGCCAATGTGGTGGGACCCTATCTGGGAGAGCTTTCTAACAGCGGTGAGCGTCTGCAATTGCTCGATCCGGTTGGTGAGGTGGTGTTGGATTTTGAATACAAGGATGGCTGGTATCCTGCGAGCGATGGCGATGGCCGTTCGTTGGTGGTGAGAGATGTCGAAAGTCTCAGCTACGACCAATTTGATAGTCCGCAGTCCTGGGGGATGGGTTTAGCGGAGCAGGGGAGTCCGGGAGCTGGAGATGCGAGTCTTGCTCAGGCTTACTATGGTTGGGATAATTTCCACTTTACCTCTGAAGAGCGTGACGATGCGTTGATTTCGGGGCCGGATGCGGATCCGGATGGCGATGGTCGCAATAACTTTTCGGAGTATGCCTTTGGAACGAATCCGAGAGTGGCGGACCGAATCGATGCTTCATTGGTTTGGTGGGAGGATGAGATGGCGGAGACTCACCCAGCAGCGATTGTGGCTCGACCGGAAAACACCATTGACGTGAACTACGAGCTTGTTGCCGGCGATGATTTGGAGTCTTGGGATGTCGTGGCTACGGACTCAGTGACCGCAGTTTCTCTCGGTGGCGGCTTGGAAAACGCAACCTACCCCGATGTGTCGGCAGATGGTGATGAAAAGCGCTTCTTCCGTGTTCGGGCTACGCCCTTGCCAGAAGATTAGGACTTCTAGCCCCGACAAAGTCGGGCTAAAGGCAGAAACGCGTTTGTCGCTGCATTGATGTTTCCAGTGTCGACTCTATGCCAGCATTTCCTTGATGACGTGGCCGTGAACATTGGTGAGGCGGCGTTCGAGACCGTTGTGATAATAGCTGAGACGCTCGTGATCGAGGCCCATGAGATGAAGGATGGTGGCGTTGAAATCGTAAATTTCTTTGGGCTCGATTGCAGCCTTGAAGCCGAATTCGTCGCTCTCTCCAAAGCTGAAGCCCTTTTTGACCCCGGCTCCCGCTAGAAAGCAGGTGAAGGAGTCTGGGTTGTGGTCGCGTCCGGTTCCGTTTCCTTGCAAGAAGGGCATGCGTCCGAATTCGGTGCACCAAACGACGAGGGTGTCTTCGAGTAAGCCGCGTCTTTTGAGGTCGCCGATGAGGGCTCCGGTCGGTTGGTCCATGATTTCGGCCTGCATGGCATGGGTCTCTTTGATTTTTGAATGGGAATCCCAGTTCGTGATCCCGTTTCCGCCCGAAGGATCAGAACCGTTGAAAAGTTGCACCACTCTCACTCCTTTTTCTAACAAACGACGGGCGAGAATGCAGTTTTTGGCGTATTCACGTTTGAGCACGGTGCCACTATCGGTGCCATACTCGGCATGAATGGAGGCGGGTTCGCTATCGAGCCCCATTATTTCAGGGACCGAAGTTTGCATCTGTCCCGCGAGCTCGTAGCTGGCGATACGAGCAGCCAAATCTGAGTCGCCGGGGTAGAGTTCGAGATGCTTGTTGTTGAGCTTCTTGAGGAGTTCGTTGGTGGCCTTGTCATCCGCGTGAGACATGGAGAAAGGACGGGCCAAGTTGGCGGGAGGGTTCTTGGCGTTGAAATCGGTTCCTTGGAAAGCGGCGGGGAGGAAGCCGTTGCCGAAGTTGTTCTTGCCCGAGCGGGCCATGCCACGGGGATCGTTGATAGCGACGAAAGCAGGCAAGTCCGAGCTGGCGGACCCAAGGGCGTAGGTGACCCAAGAACCAAAGGAAGGAAAGCCCTCCATGGTGAAGCCGGTGTTGAAGAAGTTCTCACCCTGCGGGTGGGCACTGGTCTGGGTGGTGAGAGAGTGAATGAAACAATACTCGTCCACATGTTTGCCCATGTGAGGGAGGAGGTCGGAGGTCATCTTGCCGCATTCGCCACGCGGCCTGAAATCCCAGAAGGGCTTGGCGATGTTTCCGGTGGGGCCTTCGAAGGTGACCGCGGGAATGCCGGGAGGCTTTTGGCCATGATATTTGGTGAGTGCGGGCTTGTAGTCCCAAGTGTCAACCTGGCTGACGGCGCCGGGACAGTAGATGATGAGGACGCGCTTTGCCTTGGGCTCAAAGTGAGGCGAGCGCGGAGCGTAGGGTTGCTCGGCATCCAGTTTCGGTCGGATAGGTTGTTTGCCGGAAAAGTTGAGCGGGTCATCGCTCGCCAAGAGTTGAGCTAAACCCAGGCCTCCCAGCGAAAAGCCAGCATTGCGCATGAAGTTGCGTCGGCTCAGGAGCTCCCGACCGTGAGCAGAGATGTTTTCGGCTTCGTTCATTTGGTGAAGGACTGGTTGAGTTTACGGGTGAGGTCGGCGATGACTTCGGGGTGTTGGGAGGCTACGTTGACGGTCTCGGTGGGGTCGTTCTGGTGGTCGTAGAGTTCGACAAAGGTAGCTTCGGCGTTGCGGTCGCGAATGTCGCGCCAGAGAATCATACGAAAGCGGTCGGAGCGCACGGCATAGCCCATGAGATGGTTTTCGAAGAATTCGCGGTCCCATTTTTCTCCTTGTTGCGTGATGATACGGGCCTCGACGTCACGGATAAGAGGGCCGAAGAAAGTTTCGCGCATCCCTTCGGAAAGTGGATTGGCGGCCCATTCGCGCAGAGCAGGATTGGGGAACTGACTGATGGCGACTTCTTTGATCTCAACCGCTGGGTCGTCGAGGATGGGAGCGAAGCTTTTTCCTTCGAGAACTTCCGGAATCGGAAGACCGGCGAGGTCGCAGAGAGTGGGGTAGAGGTCTAACAGTTCTACCAAGGATTCACTTTTTTGGCCTCGCGCTTTCATGTTAGGAGTCCAGGCGAGCAGGGGAACGCGGGTCCCGATTTCGTAGTTGGTGGCCTTGCCCCAGATGCCCATTTCGCCGAGGTGCCAGCCGTGGTCGCCCCAGACCACGATGATGGTGTTTTCGCGCTGACCCGATTCCTCGAGAGCGGTGAGCATTTTTCCGATTTGAGCATCCACGTAGCTCACACAGGCATAATAGGAATGAAGAAGGGTCTTGGAGAGCTGGTCTTCAAACGGGCCATAGTTGGGTACGAGGTCGCGCACTCGTAATTCAAAAGAGGCATGAAGTCCCATCGCGGCACCTCCCTGGGGAGCTTCTGTTTGCTTGGCAAGTTTGATGTTCGCGCGGTCGTAGAGGTCCCAGTATCTCTTGGGCGCGATCCAATTGAGATGAGGCTTGCTGAAGCCGAGAGCGAGAAAGAAGGGCTTTTCATTTTCATCTGCCACGATGTCAGCCAGAGTAGCGACCGCGAGCTCTGTATTGTAGCCATCGAGGTAGAAGTGGTCCGGGACATCGCCAGCCTCGTAGGCCGGTCCACTTGAGAGTCCACGACGAGCGGCTTCGCCATACTTCTCGAACATGGCTTTGAACTGCTTGTTTTGGAGTTTCTTGTTTTCTTCGAGAGCGAATTTTTGCGGCTTCTTTATTTCTGGGGCCAGTCCTTTGTGGTGCGGTTTGCGGGTCCACGATTTCTCGTCGTCTGTCCACTTGCCGTGGAAAATTTTTCCACAATAGACAGTCTCGTAGCCGTTGGCAGCAAAGTGCTGAGGTAGAGTCACGACATCGGGACTACCCTCGCGAAAGGCGATGTAGTTGTGGACGATGCCCATGCTTTCGGGGCGCAGTCCGGAGAGGAGGCTGGAGCGGGAGGGGTGGCAGATGGCCTGTTGGCAGTAGGCGCGTTTGAAGAGCATTCCCTCGGAAGCGAGCTTGTCGAGGTGGGGCGATTGCGCGATGGGGGAGCCATAGCAACCGAGCTCGGGACGTAAATCATCGATGGCGATGAATAACACATTCGGCTTTTGCGCTGCGGTGAGCGGAATGATCGTGGTGGCGAGAAGGACGAAGAATTTTTTCATGGCAGGAAAGAAAATTCGTTTGAATTGATGAGGCTGCGGCAGACGAGAAGAAGGTCTATGTTTTTGGTGGCGGCAAGTTCGTCCGAGCTCGGCTGGCGTGCGAGGAGGAGTTGAAAAGCGCGACGAACTTGAACTTCTTTTTCGTCGCCACTTTCGGCGATGGCACGTTGGGCGAGATGATTCGATTGGTCGACGACGAAGGGACTGTTCATCAGGTTGAGCGCTTGCAGGGGAGTGGTGGAAACAGGACGCTTGGCTCGCACTTGGCCGCAGTCAGGGAAGTCAAAAGCGGTGAATATTTGGTCGTCTACGCGACGCATTCTTTCCTGATAGAGCATACGTCTCCAGGTCTTGGAACTGTAGTTGTCCTCGACCTGCCATTGGGCGTAGGTGGCTTTGACGTTGTGAATTCGGAAGCTGCGGCCCCCAAGCGTGGGATCGAGTTTGCCGGAAGCTTGCAGGATACTATCACGGATGACTTCCGCCTCGACTCGACGAGGTGGAAAGCGCCAGAGGAGTTGCGAAAGGCCGTCTTTTGCGAGGCTGTCTTGATTGGGGTGGCTACTGCGGCGGAAGGCATCACTTTTGACGAGGAGGCGAATCATGTCTTTAACAGACCAGTCTTGCTCGCTTTGAGTGGGATTCATGAATTCGGCTGCCAACCAGTCCAGAAGCTCGGGGTGGGTTGGCGGTGCTCCTGCGAGACCGAAATCACTCCCAGTCGCTACAATGCCCGAACCGAAAATGTGGTGCCAAATGCGATTGACCATCACTCGAGAGGTGAGGGGGTGCTCTTTTCGAACAAGCCATTGCGCATATTTTAGGCGTCTCTCGGACTCGGGAGTCTTGTTGTCCAAACCCAAATCTCCATCCATAATCTCGAACCCAGCGGGAGGAACGATATCCCGGGGAGTTTCTGGGCTACCACGAAGGAGGACCTTGGTGACGACTGGTTCGACGAAGCGGCCAACGAAGCTAGGCTGCGGTCCTTCTTCCTGCAGTCGTGTGATCTGACCGTGCAGTTTCTGGAAGGTTTGGCCAAGGGTAGGATTGGTCTTGAAGGCTTGCTCCGTATCCGAGGTGCTGCCCAAAGGTGACCACGACCCATCGTCTTGTTCGACCTTGAGGATGTAATCGGGAAAGTCTCCGGGCTTATAGCTAGTGAGATAATCGGTCTCGAAAAAGTATTCTCGGTTTGAGCTGAATCGTAGCCGGTTGATTTTGACTGCTTGGGGGAAAGTTATTTCGATCCAGGGTCGACCTTGAGAACCTTTTCGAGCTTTGGCACTCCAGCCTTTGGTGCCGAATTGACCATCGTTGACCTTCCACACTCTTGAGTTAGGGCCAGAGAGGGTTTCGTCCTCTACGACGGTCGTTCCCTCAGAGGCCAAGGCGAGATTCTTTCGGGGATTCTGAGGTCCGAAAAATTGCAGCTCGTCTATCCGTACCGAGTTTTGCGCGAACTCCAAGCGAACCTTCTTCGTGGTGGTGGCCGGAAAATGGAAGTCTGTGAAGCCGCCCCAGTTCTCGGCCCAGGATTCGACTTCGCTAGAGAGCTCTTGGCGGAGAGGCTTCATCTGTTCCCGAATTTCACGAGCTCTTTTATTCTTGGGGTGTTCCTGATCGTACTCTGGAAATCGGGCGCCAAATTCGACTCCCTGTAGCACCGCCGAAAGAGAGTAATAGTCCTGAATGGAGATCGGGTCGAACTTGTGATTGTGGCAGCGAGCACAGCTGACGGTGACGCCAAGAACAGACGCGCCAAGGGTGTTGATCATCTCGTCCAAGCGGTCGGCGCGGGCTTGGCGGATGGCGGTGGCTTCTGCACCCACGGTAGCCGCAGGAACGTGAGGTCCAGCCACGAGGAATCCAGTAGCTTCGCCAGTGCCAAGTTGGTCGCCAGCGAGTTGTTCGATGATGAACTGGTGGTAGGGTTTGTTCTCATTGAAAGAACGAGTCACGTAGTCGCGATAGACGTGGGCATTCTTGCGATAGAGATTGGCTTCCGAACCATTGGTCTCGGCCCAGCGAATGACGTCGAGCCAGTGTTGCGCCCACCTCTCGCCGAAGTGAGGAGAGGCCAGTAATCTTTCGACAGCGTCGGAGTAGGCTTTTTCGGCATCCTGTGCGTAGGCTTCTTCGAAAGCTTGGATTTCTTCAAAGGTAGGAGGAAGGCCGGTGAGGGTGATTGCAAGGCGACGGAGGAGGACAGGAGGGGTCGCAGGCTCGTTAGGTGTGATTCCTGCTTCGGCGAGTTTTCGATTTAGAAAGGCATCGATAACCTGGGCAGAGTCGCCGGGGATTTGGGGGCGAACGACAGTTTGAAAGGACCAGTGGTCGGAGCCATCGTCGAGAACGGCTTCCATTTGGCCAGGCCACTGGGCACCTTCCTCGATCCACTGTTTGATGAGTGCGATTTGTTCAGGAGCGAGGGGGTCACCCTTGGGGGGCATCTGATAGTCTGGATCATCAGGCTTTTGAATCACCTCCATCAAAAAGCTCTTTTCAGGTTGTCCCGGCACGATTGCTTTGAGGCCGGAATCACCTCCCTTGAGCATCACGGGTCGCTGATCGACCCGAAAGCCCGATTTCACCTTATCCTCGCCATGGCAGTCGCTGCAGTTTTCTTCGAAGATGGGCTGAATTTGGCTCTCAAAATCGATGGTTTGTCCGCCCGCAAAGTCGCCACCAGCTGTCAGCCAAATGAGAGCTAAGTGGGTGAACAAAGGTTTGGAGAGCATGTTATATTTTCTACGAAAGGGAGGAGATCCGCCTCTCACGCTATCGAGACTCATCTTAGGGTGAGGCTCTTGAAGAACTCTCATTAGGGGTGAGAGAAGGTTTGGTCATAGAGCGGCATGTTGTTATCGTTCCAGACTTGTTCTTGGCTAGTATTGTCCCACCAGAGGGGTTGGACGTGGCTGTTACTCCACGCTTCGATGTCGTCGATCATCTGGGTGAGAATGGTGGGGTTCTGTGCACTGACATCGGTGGTTTCGCCAATGTCAGTCTCGATATTGTAAAGGCTCCAAGAATTCTGATCCCGGTAGGCTTTCCATTGGTCCATGCGGCCTCCAACACTATGGTATTGGCTGGTGGCGCCGGGACGGTGGCGCAGTGCGTAGATGAGTTCGCCGGGACGCGCACTTTCGCCAGCGAGCACTTCGTCCCAAATATTTTTGCCGTCGATCTCTTTGCCAGCGGGGATGGCTGCTCCAGCGAGTCTCGCGAAGGTAGGATAAAAATCGAGAGCAGAGACCGGGTGGGTGTAGGTCGTTTGAGCTGGTACTCGGTTGGGCCAGTGCATGAACATGGGAACACGGAATCCACCTTCCCAAGTGTCTCCCTTGGCTCCACGGAGAGGACTGTTGTTGGCTCCTTGGTCGGTGCGGCCTCCGTTGTCGCTTAGGAAAATGATGAGGGTGTTGTCGTATTGACCCGTGCTTTTGAGCGTATCGACGATGTCGCCGATGCCACGGTCGAGGGCGTAGACCATCGCTGCGTAGGTCTGACGATCACCAGTGAGAGTGGGGAATACATCAAGGTCTTCCTGTTTGGCTGCTAGGACCGTATGCGGAGCGTTGTAGGACATCATCAAAAAGAAGGGGTCGTCGTTGCTAGCCTCGGCATTGATGAAATCGATGCCTTTTTGGGAGAGGACATCGGTCATGTAATCGTTGGCAGTGAGCGAGGTGTCGTCGACTCCATTCTCCTGCGGATAGATCCGGTAGTCCCACACCGTGCCTGCAGCGTTGTTGGCTTGATAGGGGCCGAAATAGAGAATGCCGCCACCCAGGAATCCGTAGAAATGGTCAAAGCCCCTCACATTGGGGTGAGATTGCGGTTCATGGCCGAGGTGCCATTTGCCCATCAGACCGGTGGAGTAGCCTCCATTCTTCAACACCGTGCTGATGAGGGTCTCGCTGGTAGGAGTGCCTTGATCGCGGTAGTCGCCGGAGCTGTAAGGCGGGAGGTTGAAGGGGCCGCCATACTCATGCGGGTAGCGGCCGGTGAAGAGTCCCATCCGGCTGGGTCCGCAGAAGGGGTGTACTACGTAGGCAGAAGAAAAGATGGTGCCGTCCTGGGCCAAGACGTCCATCTCGGGGGTGATGATGTCGGTGGAACCGTTGAAGCCAACATCTGCGTAACCAAGATCGTCCGCGAGAATGAGAAGAATATTAGGTCTATCGGGTTGAGTGACCATTGTGCGAGCAAAAAGCCGTGGCTTCCCACTGGTGGAGATCTCCTGAGTTTTCTCATTGAAATCAGGGTCGGAGGTCGCTGCCGTGCTCGATGAATCCCAAGTCCGCTGCCAAATGGTAGCGGTGAGGTCTTCGCTCCACTCCGTAACATAGCTAATGCCTGGGTCGGAGTGATTGGTAGCAAGATTTCGATAAGCAGCTTCATTGCCTGCATTAACGATTTCGATGGCTGGTTGGGCCCCCTGGCTACTCGCATCGGTAGGGTTTCCTCCGAAGGCAAACTCGTGCAGGTCAACCTGACCGTCGCCATCAAAGTCATCGGTGCCAATGCCAGTGAGACCGTATTGGGTGACAAACTCATCCCAGCCTGTCGCAGGGAGTGGTGGGGGAATCGTTCCAATAGTGAGGCTGATTACGTCAATACGGGGAAAGACGGTAGGCCCTGTGCCTTGATCGAACTTCATTCCAAAATAGAGGGTCTTTCCAATATCGGCTGCGGTGGTGATATAGAAATAGGGAACCGAACGAGTGGTCCATGAGTCGTTGTTAGGCCGATCCATACTGTAACTGTCGGTGGTCAAGACTTCCGTGAAATCGGCCTCAACGAGGTCTCCGTCGACAACATCACCGTTGGCGATGGTGAAGAGGAAGGAGTTGTGCACTTCATCACCGGTCCAGTTGGTGTCCAAGCCGGTGGCGCCGAATTCGTAGCTCAAGGAGATGACTTCGTCGGCGGCAGTAATGGTAAAGCCCGTGCTGTTAACTTGAATGCGGTTATCGAAGGGCATCCCGCCGCGCGAATTGGGCTGTGAGCTTCCAGCAGTTTGGGAGTCATTGCTAAAGTTGGTGCTTTCCGCGCCACTGGCATTGAACCAATTGGTGGTGGAAGAGAAGGGAAGAGCTCCGGTTGCGGGAGTAGAAGCCTCAAAATCGGCGTTGCCTGTGGAGCCTCCGAGAATGGTGGATGAAGGAGGAGGGGTCGGAGTCACTACTGACAATTGAATGACATCGATCCGGGGGTAGAGAATGTTTCCGGTGCCGTGGGAAAATTTGATTCCCAAGTAAACGGTTTTTCCGACGTCTGCTGCGCTAGTGGTGTAATATGTAGGTGCCGTGTGGGTGGTCCATTGACCATCGTTGGCACGATCTACGTTGTAGGTATTGGTGACCAATGTTTCGGTAAAGTTACCTTCGACGAGGTCGCCATCGACGGTATCACCGGCGGCAATAGTGAAGAGAAAAGCGTCCAAGAATTCGTCGCCATTCCATCCTGCTAGACCACCTCCAGCGCCGAAATCGTAGCTCAGGGTAAAGACTTTTCCTGCCGCAGTGATGGTGTATCCAGTGTCGTTGACTTGGGCTCGATTGTTAAAAGGCATCCCCCCGCGCGAAGCGGACTGAGAGCTTCCGTTCATCTGGGTGTCGTGGGTAAAGTTGAGGGTCTCCGCTCCGCTGGCATTGAACCAGTTGTTGGTAGAGTCGTAGGGGACTTGGCCACTGGCAGGGGAGGAAGCTTCGAAGTCGGCGTTGCCGGTTGCACCACCTAGGATAGTAGTCTGGGCATTGACTCCGACCTGTCCCAACGAAAGGACGGAAGCGATTAGGAGAGTAGTTTTGAAGTTCATTAGGTTTGAAATCAGGTTATTGGGGGAGGGCGCTGGTTTTACGGAAAAGTTCGAGAATCTCTTTGGGTCGAAGGGCTTTCTTAAAAATTGTCATTTCGCCGATGCTGCCGTTAATGCTGCGGATGGAATAGTTGGCATCCGCCCGATTGGGATGGCCCCAGTTTCCAATTTCTCCATTTCCAATTTTCAGGAAAGGAGCTTTGAATTCAGGCGCGATCTTTTGTCCCGAAATTCGAATGCCATCGACGAAGTGGGCCACGTAACCTTGTTTGTGATTGTAGACTGAGGTGAGGTGAATCCATTTTCCGCTCATCTTCTGTTCCCACATGGGAGGCGAGAAATAGACGTAGTGGTAACCAGAAACATCTTTTTCGTAGATGCTGCGACGACTGTCATCGACCATCACCGACAGCATCATGCAGCCATCGTCGCGAATCTGCCAATGGGGTTCGCCAGTTTCATACCCATCAGCCATGAAAAGGGCGTTATATTGTCGGTCGAGGCTATCGATACGAACCCAGCTCATGAAGGTGAAGCCTTCAAAACTGTCGGTAATGTTAACGCGAACACGGGCTTCCGGCCGGCGGAATTCGAGGGCTGATTTGAGGTGGGGCCAGCGACCGGCAATTTTATTTGCGAGGATAGGAGCGGCATCAAGATTGTGGTTGCCGGCATTTCGCAAGTTGGGAAAGAGGCCCACTCCGTTTTCTTTTTCAAAAGTGAAATAGGCAGCCACACGCTCATCCGCAGCGAGGGCGTCACGCTGCTGCTGCCACTTTTTGAAGTCCACTAATTCTTGCTGGGCCACTAACTTTCCAAAGCGCTCGGCATCAGGGTACTGAACGGTCCCTTTCAAAATTTTGTGAGCAGAGCCGCTACTGGTGAGGTTCAGAGCATCTCCTTCTTCGAGGATCTGCTCTTGGCCGCCACTATGCGAGAGGGCAATCTCACCATCGAAGACCTCGACTTGCCCTTGGCCATCGGTGACCTTGAAGCCGAATTCAGTTCCTAGGTCAACGATTTGCGTTTTAGGTGCATTAAGGCGAAATCCACGTGCGGCGGGAGGAACACGCATGCGAACGGCACCACTTTCGCAATAAGCCTCCCAAGCTGATTTCAAAGTGATGCGGGCAGGGCCTTCCAAGGTCATGGTCGCTCCGGAGTAGAACTGGATTTGGGCAATCCCGGACTCTAGCTCAATCGTTTCAGCACCCAGAGCGTCACCTTCCCGAATGGCGGATTGTCGATTGCTCCATTGAGCTTCGAAGAGGCTCTTGACGACCGCAAAGCCGTTGGCGACGTTCTTTTCTTTCTGACTATTGAGCGGGCTGTAGGAGGCAATGGGAGTGAGAGGAGTGTTCCTGAGGTTCATCAAGAAAAGGCCCAATCCGAAAGCGAGGCAGGCTGCCAGAGTGGCTGGCCAGAAGTTAGAAAAGCGAACGACCTTGCTGTGGGCTTGTTTCTTTTCCTCCTCTTCCAACCAAGGCGAAAATATTTCGAGAGAAGCACGTTTTGCTTCTTCGTCGCCGCGCTCGCTGAGGAATTGATCCAATGCAAGAGACTGTCGCATGACGCGTCGCAGTTTTTTTGAATCTGCCATCTCGTCTTGAAGCCGCTCAAAGTCCTCGGCGGAAACAGTGCCGTCGAGATATTGATTGATGCAGTCCTTTATTTTGGGAGAAAGGGAATTCCAGCCTTTGGTCTTCATGCTTGTTCTTCGGGGGTGAGTAGTTTTCTCTCCACGCATTTCTGCAATTGGGAACGTAAGCGTTTGAGGCGCATGTAGTAGGCTGCGGCAGTGGAGCCGGACTCTTCCGCCATCTCTTTCACTTTGATGCCAGAAGTGTAGGCGAGGGTGAGGAATTTGCGCTGTTGTTCGGTCATGGCACGGAGGCAAATCTCAAGCGCTCGTGACTCGGCACTCCGTTCTTCGATTTCATCCATTCCTTCAGCTGCCATCAAATCGAGAATATCTTCGCGAAATACGAGGCGGTCCCGAGCAATTTTGCGGCGATAGGCAAGAGCCTCGAAGCGGGCGATCACACAAGCCCATTTCATGAAGTGAGTTTCGGGGTCGTATTGCTCGAATTTACGCCAAATCACGAGCGCGGTCTGTTGGAGGACGTCGTCGGCATCGGTTTGGGTGGGGAGCAGAGAGCGAATAAAGCGACGAAGGTCCAATTCGTGCGTAGTGAAGACCTTTACGAAGCTCTCGTAGTGATCTTCGGTTTCCGCGTCTGGATCGTTGGGTGTCATTCTCTTAAAACTACTCCAGAATGGGGCGAAAACTCACGGAGAGAATTACGGAAAGTTTGATTGTGAAACTTTGAATTTTTTCCAGATTTCTGGGGTGTCGATGTCCCACAAAGCTTCGGGATTTGAGACCGATTGCGTCTGGGTGGGAAAGTCTTTCGCCAAATTCTTACCGCCTTGGTCACCAGTGAGTTCGGAGAGTGCTGAAAAGTGATCACGGGCGAAGACCGAGGGAGGGCCCAAAAATTGGCCGCTATCAGAGAGCACGATGGTTGTCTGGGGTGGGGAAAGTTGGCTCTGAAGCTGAAGGAGGTTGTCGGCTGTAATCGCGGGTTGGTCTGGGAAGAGAATGGTGAAGGCGTCGGTGTCGGTGGATTTCAGAAACTCGGCGGCGAGCGCGAGCGAAGTCCCCATTCCTTCATGATGCTTGGGATTTCTAAGAGCTTGAGCGTAGTCGGGGATTTCGACGTCGGAGTTGGGCTGGGTAACGACGAGGATGGGTGAGTGGCCGGATTCGAGGGCGATACGGCAAGTTCGTTGGAGGAGGGTTTCGCCTTGCCATTCGAGGAGGGCTTTAGGCTGACCAAAACGACGCGAGCTGCCAGCGGCGAGGATAACGGCAGCGATTTTCACAACCTGCTTGGTATGCTGTGGATGTTGAGAAGGCGGTCGCGCAGGAAGCCTCCTTGGCGTTGGGAGAGAGCGGCTTGGATTTCGGCAACAATGGCCAAGGCAATGCTGTTAGGATGACTGGCGCCAATGTCGAGTCCGACGGGAGCGTGAAAGCGGGCGATGGCGGCGGTGTCACCTAAGAGGTCGAGTTCGCCGAGTTCATTGAGGAGGGTTTCTCGCCGACGTTTGGAACCGAGGAGGCCGAGGTAGCCGTAGCTGGCAGGGAAAAGCTCTTTGAGATAGGCGAGGTCGGTCGTGAGATGATGGCTCATCACGAGAACAGCAGTTTGTGAATCAGGGGGGAGTTGAGTGAGAAGTTCGCTGGGCGTGAGGCTGGATATTGTCTCGCCTGAATTGCTGTTGCACTGGGCTGCGAGTCGGGGGTCTGGGACGATGCGGTGGCTTTGCCAGCCGAGCGTTTGGGCAAAGGAAAAAACGGGCAGTAGATCGGAGGTTCCTCCGATAGCTATCAGTCGGATGGGTGGAGTGACTTGTTCGATGAACGCTTCTTCGGAGGGTTCAGGGGTGATTTTGGTGCCGAGTGTGTCGGTGGCGAGGGCGAAGGGGATACGCTTTTGGAGTTGAGAATCAATTTTATCTAGGAGCTCGAAGTCGGGCAGAGGTTCAGTGAAGATTTCGAGCACTCCCGGGCAACCGAAGTGCGGGCGGGTGTCGATGTAGTCGGTGCGGGGTACTCCGGTGGCAATCACTTCCCGGGCTTGGTAAGCGATGGCTTCTTCTAGGCAGCCGCCGCTGAGTGAACCACAATACTCGCCGCTTTCCGCAATGAGGAGGCGCGCGCCCGGCATGCGATAGCTCGAGCCTTCACGCCCCACAAGGGTGGCGAGGGCAAGTCGCTGGTTTCGATGCTCCTTTGCGAAACCGAGAACGAGTGGCCAGTCATTCATGCTTTCCAAGAGAGATCGTTGTCGCGGATGGGGAGTTTGCGAACGCGCACTCCGCAGGCAGCGAAAATGGCGTTGCAGATTGCGGGGGCAGTGGGAGGGAGGGCAGGTTCGCCAAGACCAGTCGGTGGGTTGTCGGACTCGATGAAGTGGCAATCCACGGACGGCGATTGGTTCATGCGCAGCACGGGGTAGGAGGGGAAGTTGGTGTTGGTGACCGCTCCTTTCTTGATATCCATTTTTTGGAACCAAGCGGTGCTGAGACCGTCCAGCATGGAGCCTTCCACCTGGTTCTCGGCTCCACTGAGATTCATGATGGGTCCCACATCGCTTGCTGCGGTGAGGCGGTGAATGGTAAGCTCACCTTCTGGCGAGACTTCGACTTCAGCGACTACCGTGACGTAGCCACGGTGACTGAAGTGAAAGGCGATTCCTTGGCCGCGACCTTGGGGAAGTTTTTGACCCCAGTTTGTTTTTTCTGCCGCAAGTTTGACCACTCCGGCCATACGTTCGTGGCCGTAGTTGCCTTTCTTTTTGGAGGCAAGGAGGGCCAGCTTGAAGGCGACGGGATCTTGTCCGGATTTGACCGCGAGTTCATCAATGAAGCCCTGGATAGCAAAGGCGAGAGCGCAGGAGCCGGGTGCGCGCCACCAGCCCATGGGGATGTTGGTGGGGAGAACGGTTTGTTCAATTTTGAATTCGGGAACGAAATTGTGAGGGAACTCGGTGGCGCGCATGTTGGCTCCATTGCCTGGCTTGGATTCGGTGTTGAGCCCAAGGGTGACGAAGTGATCGTGCCAATGAGAGATTTGACCTTCGTCATCGAGTTTGCCTGAAAAGCGATGCCAGCCAGCGGCCCGGTAAAGGTCGTGGGCAAGGTCTTGTTCGCGGGTCCAGGTGAGCTTGATGGGAGTTCCGGGCACTTTCATCGCGATGGCGGCGCATTCCACCATAAAGTCCACAAAGAGGCGTCGTCCAAATCCACCGCCGATGCGAGTCATGTGGATGGTGATATCTTCTTGGCGTAGCTTGAGGTCGGATTGGATTTGCTTGAACGCCGAGCCTGGATTCTGAGTGGGAGCCCACATTTCCAGCTTGCCGTCTTTGAAAACGGCAGTGCAATTTTGGGGTTCGAGAGTGTTGTGGGCCACATGTGGGTATTCGTAAAAGGATTCCAAGTCAGGTTCGAAGTCGATTTGGCTCTCCTTGCTTTTTTCGACTGCACTAGCTGTCAGTTGAGCGGAATCGTCGTTGGCGACTTGGGGGGAATCCCACTCCACCTTGAGCGCTTTCATGCCCTGCATTGCTTCCCAAGTTGAGCTAGCAAGCACCACGATGCCGGGGAGAAGGCCAAAGTGGTTTTGGGTGCCTTCGATGATGAAGGCGTCACTTACGCCGGGGCGGGCTTTCACTTCGTCGAGGTTGGCGGACTTTACTTTGCCGGTGAAGACGGGGCAGCGCAAATAGCTGGCGAATTTCATGCCCTCCACCTTTTGGTCGATGCCAAAGAGGGGCTCGCCAGTGACGATAGCTTCGTTATCCACTCCGCCAATCCGTCGTCCTAGGATTTTGAAATCGGCCGGGTCCTTGAGTTTTATGTCCTTTGGTTTAGGTGGTGAGAGCTTCGAAGCGGGTTCCGCTAGTTCCGCGTATGTGAGGCTGCGACCGTCGGGATGGGTGACCACCGCACCGGAAGCGATACATTTGGTGGCGTCCGTATTCCAAGTTTGGGCGGCGGCTTCGACAAGAAGATAGCGCGCGGCTGCCCCCAATTTGCGGAGACGATCATAGTTGGAGGGAGTCGAGGTGCTTCCCCCGGCTGCTTGGCCTCCGAAGGTCTTTTGGTCCACGGGCGCTTGCTCGACTTGGACGGATTCCCAAGGGACTTCGAGCTCTTCCGCAAGAATCATGGGAAGAGAGGTTTTTACTCCTTGGCCGATCTCGGGCTTGTGGGCCATGAGAGTGATTTCGCCCTGGCTGGTGATTTTGATGAAGGCGGAAGGAGAAAATGTGGCTCCCGGTTGGGTGGTGTCCGCGTGGGCAGGAAGGCCGAGGAGAAAGCCGCCGCCTGCCAGCGAGGTCAGCTTGAAAAAGTCGCGACGGGGAAGGGAAGAAGTTTTCATTTGGCGGCGGTAGCGGTGGTTTTGATGGCTTGGCGAATGCGCTTGTAGGTGGCACAGCGGCAGAAGTTGCCCGACATCGCTTCGTCGATGGCGTCGTCATCGGGGTCGGGATTGGCTTTCAAGAGGGCGGCGGCGCTCATGATTTGTCCCGCCTGGCAGTAGCCGCATTGCGCGACGTCGAGGTCGCACCAAGTTTGCTGCAGGGGAGTGAGAGTGGCTTCTGGGGCGAGGCCCTCGATGGTGGTGACTTCGGCTTTTTCGACGGCAGACACGGGGACTGAGCAGGCGCGGGCCGGAGTGCCATCAAGATGGACGGTGCAGGCTCCACACTGACCGACTCCGCAGCCAAACTTGGTGCCACAGAGTCCGAGGTGATCGCGAAGAACCCACAAGAGCGGGGTGTCGGGGTCGGCCTCGACCTGATGGTCGCTGCCGTTGATTTTGAGTGAGAGCTTGCTCATTTGATAAAGAGATGTTTTTCGATCGATTAACAATCGTTTCTAAAGAGAGAAGGGGGTGGGTGGCAATATCCAATCCCAGTGGTCTTTGTGGTCCGGCGTATTTCCTTATCTGTAATACTACGATTCCATTCAAAATCTCACGGAGAGATTCCTTCAGATAGTCAACGAGCGAGCATTGCTGCGAGATCGTGCTTTTTGCATAGCGGTCTCTGACTTTGAGGTCTCTACTCCATTGTAGTCAGAGCAATTTATTGAGAATAGAGACAGGTCTGAATCGAATGGGTCTAATCGTGCAAGGCTTTGGTTGTCTGTATTGCTGGGAAACTGTTCTTCTGAGATTCTCCATTGGGCTCAAACGTATTGACAGTAATTCCGTTTTCTTGAGCGAGCTTTGTAAATTGATGGACCTGTTCTTGGTGAGTGAGTTCGTAAAAATGTCGAAATTTCGATTCGTTCAAGACTCGGATTTCTTTTGGATCTGTTAGGTTAGCGAGAAATTTCTGAATGGTAGGTTCCAGCTTCGTAATCCGCAGGAGTTGCTTTATACGAGAATTCGAAAGTCTTTCATGGTGAGCGATATCTGTGGTTGAAAGAGTGGGGTTGGTCTCAAGGATTATCTTCCATTTTTGGGCTTTGACAATGGGGTGACGTTTCAGTTTGGAGTGAGAGTGAACCCGAGAATCGAGGTCTGCTACAGCGAGGGGTGAAACGACCGAGGAAGTAAAAGGCCAGAGAGTGTGAGGAGATTTAAACCAAGAATTAAGAGGAAGGGAAAGGATGAGCTCATAGGGTAGAAATGTTCGTATTTGACCAACACTTGCCCCAGTGTTCTACAAATGTTCTCAAGATATTCTTCAATTCTACCCTGCGACGAATTGTTTGAGCCAACGAATTCCTTTGAATTCAATAATTTGACGGTGTGTCACAGTGTCGCGTAGTCCCAAGCAGGGGTTCGATCCCCCTCGCCTCCACCAATCTTTCAAAAGCCTCAGCAAATTTGCTGAGGCTTTTTTCTTTATTGAGAGTGTCTGCTTGAACTGGTTTGAGGGTAGCAAGGTCTTCAAGGTCTTCGAACGCTTCTGGGTAAGTTGACATCAGTTGAATCGATGATTTGGCAGATGGAAACGATGAAGAGGGAGCCATTCTTCGGGGTAAATAGAGATGTTATGAAACAAACGCGTCTTTATGCCGATTCGAGTGCTTGGGTTTCCTTCACCAAAATGTCCTTTTTGATTTCTCTGGGTGCGATGGTTCTCGGAATTGTGATGTTACCCTTGGACCTCTGGATCAAAGGCTATTTCGGGATGGGGGTTTTCTTTTTGGTGAGTAGCACGATTTCGGTTTCTAAGACCCTACGTGATAAGCACGAGTATGATCGTATTATTAATCGGGTTGAGGAGGCGAAGACGGAGAAGATTCTGAAGGAGTATGGAACATAGGGGCTATTGTTCTCTGGTTGGAGGGAGCCAGCTGAGAAGGGAGTCTGAATCTTCTTTCGGTGCTTCTTAGTGGCCTTGTGGGAATTGAGCGCGAAGCTTGTTAAATCTGCGAATCTCAAAAGGTGTCGGCGGCTGACGTCGACACTCCAGTGGTTGTGGGTGGTGGGGGAGTTTTGGTTCTGCCATTCGAAGGGTGAGAGTGGTAGTTCTTTGAAGTCAGACGTTTTGCGGTAAGCCGTGGAGTGACTGCAGGATTTTGCTTTTATGAATTCTTACTTTGATACGCTAGGGAGTCAGGTGCTGGAACGATGGCGTGAGGTGAGCTTCTCTTTGGAGGCGTTTCCTGAGGTGGCTCGGGTGGCTATTGAGGAGTGGCCTCCGGCTGGGGAAGTTGAGATTGAGGAAATGATGAGGGAGTTTCTCTTGAATGACGAACAACCTCTGCAGAGCGAGTCGGGGTTCGGGCAGCCTGAGTTGGTGGCGTTTAATCATGAGCGCTTCTATATTCAGGTTCTTTTTTGGTTGGATGGTACGACCGATATTCATCAGCACGCGTTTTCGGGGGCGTTTCATGTGATGCATGGGTCGAGTATTCATGCTGAGTTTGATTTCGCGAATGCGCAGGCGGTAACTCCGCATTTGCAGGTGGGCGACTTGAAGATGAGGCAGGTCGAGTTGCTGGAAACGGGACGGACTGTTGCGATTTCTTCGGGGCAGGGATGTATTCATTCGCTGTTTCACCTCGATACTCCTTCGGTGACGATGGTGGTGCGCACACACAATGATGAGGGCGCTGGCCCGCAGTTTAACTATTTGCCACCACGGGTGGCAATTGATCCGCTGCGTGAGGACGCTTTGACGATGCGTCGCAAGCAGTTGCTGGGGGTGTTAGAGACGCTCGATCATCCGGAGTATGGCCAGCGAGTGGAGGAGATGGTGGCGCGGTTGGATTTCGAGCGGGGATTCCATGTGCTCCAGCACTCGATGGGGCGGTTGCTGGAGTTGGATGAGTGGGAGCCTACTTTGTTGTGCTTTCAAGAGAAGCATGGGGAATTGGCGATGGGGGTGGCGGAGACTTTGAAGGAAGGGCTTCGAAGGGAGACCATTGCGCAGCTGCGGTACTATATCGAGGATCCTGAACATCGCTTCTTTCTCGCACTGCTAATGAACGTGCCGACGCGCGATGACATCTTTGCGTTCGTGGGAGAGAGGTTTGACGAGCAGTCACCCACCGCAACCATTCTCGGATGGTTGAGAGAACTGATTGAGCCTAGTGAATCTGGAGCGATACTTCTCGATGCTGTTCTAATCGAAACCTTCGACTTGGATACGTATGAGCAGGCGCCTTTTATCATTAGCACTCTGAGACCCGTGCTGGAGGGAGATAGGAAAAGTGAGAACTTAGAGGAAGAACCCTATGAAATTCTGGCGACTCTGAAGGAGTCCTGTTTACGACCTCTGTTTGAGTGAGGGCTTTGTTCTTAGAGACGAACGAGAACTACGCTTCGCTGTCTAGAGGTTGAGATTTTCAATGATGTGGTCGGCGCATTGCCGTATGTAACCTTCTAAGCTGAGACGAAGAGTTTCTTTCTCAGCCGGGGTAAACTGAGCCCATGTGTTTTTCTTGAGTTTGAGAGGGGTGTTGCCCAAGAAATACTTGGAACCCTCGAGTAGTGAAACTTTAACGTGGTCGACTCGTCGGCTTTTCGTGACTGGATCAGTGAGGTCCGCGAAGACATTGCAATGAGCGACGTAAGGTCCGCTCATGCCAAGAAGGCTGCGCTTGTGGATACCAACTCCATAGATGAAGTCTCCTTGATAGGGATAACTGTCACGCAAAAAGAGGTTGAGGCGGGTTTCGGAGCTTTCTCCGACGCTAACTTTGTAGCCTTTCGCGCGTAGCCGAGTTGCGAGGTGGTCACTGAAGGAGTAGTCGGGCTCGTTGATGGGCTCATTTTTATTTTGGAAAGCTGTTGTCCCGACAAAACTAAATCGGGGCGCTACCCTCTTTGAGGGGACAATGACTAAACCTTCTGTTTTTGCCTTCTGAACCCGTGAGTCCTCCATTGGGGGTCCTGTTGCACATGACGAAAGCAGGACGGTGATGGTAGCGGAAAAAATGAGTAAAAGGTTTTTCATGTATATCGTTTATGATGGTATTTTGCATGGTTAGCAGGTCAAGAAGCAACACTGTGTTACAGCAATTAGTGGGAGGATGATTTATGGTCTGGCTATCTGGCGGAGCCTGACGGGGAAGAACTGAAGGTGTTGGGGGCAAATTTAAGCCAATAGGAAGACTCCGATGAGAATTCCCAGAACGGCAAAGCCTTTAGAGGGGCGGAAGGGCTCTTTGAGGATGAGGATGCCGAGTGTGAAGGAGACCACGGTGGCGGCTCGGCGGACGGGGGCGATGATGGAGATGAGGGCGTCGGGATCGATGATGGCGGTGAAGTAGAGCCAATCGGCCGCCAGTAAGGTGACTCCGATGGCAGGAATCGACCATCGAAATTCGAAATGGTTGCGGTCGGCACGTCGCAGCCACCAACAGAAGGCGGGAAGCATGGCAAGGACGGAATAGAGAGAGAACCAAGCCTGCACTTCGGTGGCGTTGAGCTGGACGGTCTGGAGAAGGTATTTGTCGAAAAGAGATGAGCTGGCTCCTAACAGGGTGGCCGCGATGATGAGGTAGACTGCTCTGCTACGGTGAAAGTGAATGCCCTCTTTACGACCAGCGAAGGAAAAGAGGAAAAAGGCGGCGAGAATAATGGCAACGCCAAGCCATTGGCGGGGGCTCGGGCTCTCTGAAAAGATGAGAAGGGCGAAAGTGATGGTCCAGATAGGGCTGGTGGCTCGAATGGGAGTGGCGATGGAAAGGGGAAGCTCTTTCAAGCCTAAGTAGCCAAAAATCCATGAGGCAACGACGATAATGGATTTGATGAGAAGAAGACCGTGTTCGGTGGCGCTGATACCAGTGACGTTGAGACTGTTATGGGGGAGGCTTTCGGGGGCGAGGATACTCCAGAGGATGAAGGGCAGCCATACGAGGCCTCCGGCACAGATACCTCCAAAAAGGACGGGAAAGACGGCGTTGTCGCGCACGGCGATTTTCTTTAGAAAGTCGTAGAGCCCTAGCAAGGCGGAGGAAAAGACGGTGAGAAGAAGCCACGACATTTGCGAAGGCTTCTTTGAAGGGTGACGGACATGGGGTCAAGGCTGCGTCTTTGTCGCTAGACACAAGGCTGGTGGGCACTAAGTTCATGCGTGCTCCGTGGTTTGAACATTCTTTTGTTGCTTCTGTGCAAGGGGGGCATGCTTCAAGGGGCGGCCCCTGCGGGCTACTACGACTCGGCTGAAGGCTTAACGGGGTTGGCGTTGAAGCAGACTCTGCATGAGATCATCGACGACCATAACGTGATTTCCTACACTTCGACCGATGAGGTGATGAGAGAGGTCTTCGAGGACCCTGAAAACTCGGCTAATGTTGAGCTCATTTACTCGGACTTTTCGATGCCCAAAGGTGATCTCGGGTCATCGGGGGCTTCAGTTTGGAATAGGGAGCATGTATGGCCTCGCTCCTATTGTATTGGGAATAGCGGTCCTGATAATTCCGATTTGCACAATCTTTACCCCTGTAATGCTTCGGTGAATTCGTCACGGGGGAACAAGTTTTTCGATGAGACGACTGGGTCAGGAACAATGAACTCGGTGTCGCCTGAAAATACCTATGACAGCGACTCGTGGGAGCCTGATGATGTAGATAAAGGAATGGTAGCGAGAGCGGTGCTGTATGTAGTGGTAAGGTATGATGGAAGTGATTCGGGAACTGGCGATATGGAGTTGGGTGATGTTCCTGACGCGAGTTCCTGTCGAATGGGGGTGCTGACGACGATGTTGGCTTGGAATCGGATGTTTCCACCTACGGCGGCGGAGAGAGCGCGCAACGATGGAATCTATGAAGGGGTTTCTACGACGGCTGGTTTCTTGCGTCAGGGAAATCGAAATCCGTTCGTAGACTTTCCTCAATTCGCGGATGCAATATTCTTGGGGAGTGATGTACTCACCTTTGGAAAGTGGCAGCTAGAATCATTTAGCCTCGCTCAAATTGGAGATGATTTATTGAGTGGGCCGGAAGCTGATCCGGATCAGGATGGGTATGCGAACTTGGTCGAGTTTGTGAGTAATTCCGACCCTCTCTCAACGCAGAGCGAGCCTTTTTCTGAAAGCGAAATCGAAGGAGGTAATTTGGTATTACGGTACCGAAAAGTGAGAAATCTAGAGTTGTCGGGATATAGCTACCGATGGGAGGTAAGTTCTGACTTGGAAAGTTGGATGAACGCTCCTCAGACGGCTACCGAGGAAGTTGACGAAGGGGAGGCTGCAATTGAGTCGCTTACCTTCTCCGGAGCGAACGACCGATATTTTTGGCGTTTGTCGATCGGTTCAGGATCTATCTAAGGACGTCTCCTTTGAAATGGCACTGACTCGATGACGGCGTAGATGGCTTCGTGGAGGGTGCCGTTGTTGCTCTCCATGCGGGCGACGATCTCGTCGATGGCGGGGGCGTCGTAGTATTCGATGCCGCGACCGAGGGCGTAAGTGAGCAATTTTTCTGCAAGGCAGCGATGGAAGTCGCCTTTACGGTCGGTGGCTAGGACTCGTTTGAGGTCGGCGACACTGGCAAATTTTTCTCCGGTCACGAGTTCGCCTTCCGTTTCGATAGCTTGGCCGTCTTCTTCGTCGCGATAGGTGCCGATGGCAGTAAAGTTTTCGAAGGCGAGGCCAATGGGGTCCATCCTTTGATGGCAGGAACGACAATCGGGGTTTTTGCGGTGCTCGACCATCCGCTCTTTCATGGTGAGATTCTTTTTACCGTGTCCGGCTTGTTCGAGTTCAGGGATATCGGGGGGAGCTGGAGGAGGAGGGGTTCCAAGGAGATTATCTAAAACAAAGAGGCCTCGTTTGACGGGAGAGGTGCGAGTTGGATTGGAAGTGACGACGAGGAAAGTTCCTTGGGTAAGGAGGCCGCCTCGGTTGTTAGGGACTTGAACTTTCCGGAGGTTTTCACCTTGAACACCTTGGATTTGGTAGAAGTCGGCGAGGCGCTCGTTGAGGAAGGTGTAATCGGCCGAGATGAGTTCGACTGCAGCCTTTCTTTCTTCCAAGATATGACGAAAGAGGGCTTCGGTTTCTTCGCGCATGTTTTGGCGGAGGCGACTGTTGAAGAGGCGTTGACCTGCAGAAAAACGAATTCCAAGAATGACCTCGGGGCGCATTCCTTGGCTTTCGACATCTCGTGCTTGTAACCATTGGCCGACGAAGTTTCCGACAAAGCGCTCGCTCTTGGCATCTTGTAGCATGCGTTCGATTTGTTGAGAGAGGTTTGCTCGAAGATCACCGGCTGCTGCGAGGCTTCGTAGTTCGTCATCGGGCAGGGAATTCCAGAGGAAGTAGGAGAGGCGAGAAGCGAGAGACCAATCGTCGATAAGGGGATAGCTATCGTTAGGTTTTTTGTCTTGTGCAGTTTCGGTTCGAAGTAGAAAGCGTGGTGAGGCAAGGATGGCGGTGCCTGCTTGGCGGATGCCTGCTTCAAAGGTGCCTTCGCGACGGGCAGCTTCGAGGGCAAGGTCGGTAAGTTTGTTTAGGGAGTCTTTGGGAAGGGGGCGACGCCAAGCACGCTCGCCAAAGGCTGAGATAGCGGCCTTCATTTTAACAGGCCATTCTTCTTTGTGTTGGGGCTGATGCCTTGATGCAATGACGTAGCGATAGCTTAAAGGATATTCCCTGCTTTGTGAGCCCATTGGGCCACTGATGTTCACGGAGGAGACGGCGACTCCGAGTTCCCCTTGGCCGGGTTTTGGCTTTTCTCCAGCAATAAGTTGAAGGGTGAAGGTGTGTTCGGAGGCGTCGAGTTGAGTGCGTGCTTTCAGTTCTAGGCCCTTGCTGAAATCCCAGCCCAAATCCTTGCGAGCGAGCTCTTTGCCATCGACGGCCATGATGAGGGTAGCTGTTTGGTCGGTGGCTTCAGAGCTGCCTTCGACGGCGCAAGTGAGTGTGACTTCGTAATCGCCAGCCTGTTTTAGTCGACGTTTGGCGGTGACTGTTTGAGGACGATTGAATTCGATAAAGCGTCCTGTGTCCTTGGGGTTGTTCAGGTCTATGAAGTCAGGAGCCGAAATGCTGAGCTCTGGAAAGGAAGCTGCATTGTCGGTGACGGCTTGCGCCATGAGGGATTTGGCGGATTCAAAGTAGCGTTCAGCAAGGAGGGGGGAGATGGTGAGGACATCGCCGATGGTATCGAAGCCATATCCAGTGTCGTCAGGAGGGAAGTGCTCGGCGGTGTCGAAGTCGAGACCAAGGAGGTCTTTGATGGTTGCTTGGTATTCGGAGCGATTGTGTCGTCGAACGGTGACGCGCCCGGGGTCGGGGTTGTTGCGGTCGATGTTGAGAGGGTTGCGTTCCAGCCAGTCGAGAAGCTCTTTCTTTTCGTCGGCGTCGAGAGGGTCACCCTCGGCGGGAGGCATCATTCCGGTGCGGACATTGCGCCAAATTCGTTCCCAAAGGTCTCCGTGGTCGTCTTTGAGAGAGAGCTCATCGAGCTTAATTCCACCCTCTTTTTTGCCGTAGCCGTGGCAGTCGTAGCAATAGAACTCGAGAATCTCGTCCATCTCATCCGGAAGAGCGAGTCCAGAGAGGGGGAGAAGGGTTCCTAGGAAGGCGGGTAAAATAAAAGGGCGAAACACGTAGGATGAGGCTACGCTTGTTCAGCCGAGATCTTGCCAACTTTTCCCGATAATGTCGGGGTTTCGAAGGCTGACTAGTGTCCCTCGGGATCGTCGCAATAGCAGCCAGTGGCGACTCGAGGAGCCATTTCGATGGATTCGAATGTTTCGGAGCGAGCGGCGGATTTTTTCGATTGAGCCGTAGGCTGTGACTTTGACAATGAGGTGTTAGAGCTCACTGTGAATTGATAGAAAGCTGCGGAAGAGTCTGGAGAAGGATCGCTCCAACTTTGGACGGAGCCGTCGCCAGTGATGAGGCTGCTGCCTCCGCTAAAGCTTTCAAGGTCGGTGGTTCTTCTTAGCTCGTAGGAGCAAAAGGAGTTGGAAGGCCAACTGAAGCTCGCTCCAGAGGGCGAGAGGCTGTTGGTGTCGAAGTCAGTAGGAATGGCAATTTCCCAACCAATATCGATGAGGGCCGCGAGATCAAGGTCGGTGATGACATCAAAGTTGCTACCTGTGTCGGTGCTCGAGGGGAGCATAAGTGCTGGACGCGAGGTGCCGTGAGTCACACCAAAGGAACCGAAAAGAGGGCTCGAGAGTGTTGACTGAAAGTGACTGCCATCGGCAGTAGGAGCGGTACCGTTGGAGGCGGTGGCAGCGGGCCCGGTGAAGGTTCCACTATCAATGAGATTATCCCAGGGGTCCGAGGGTCCAAGACCTAGGACGTGACCCATCTCGTGAAGAGCAATCTTTAAAAATTCAACCCCGGATTGATTCGAATCGAGTGAGAAATTCCAAGTGGAGTCGTCGTCGAAGGAGATAGCACCACCCCAAATACCGATATCAGTTCTGAGGTGAGCTTCGGATGATCGGAATTCCGCGCCTTCTTGACCGCGACCCAAGAGTCGGTCGATCCACGAGGAAGTGCCGCTTGTGCCAGTGGCAAAACCATTGGGGCCACCCACTCCTCGTGTTGATCCTGGAAGGTTCCTTGAGCCCACGTAAATGATGATGGTATCTTCCGGAACCACGATTTCAGCTATGGTAGTGCTGTTTCCGGTCACTGGGTGGAAAAACTGGGGCACCCATTTGGAGGAGGAAGAAAATTCTGAGCTATCGATTCTCAGAAGGTTGTCTTGGATGAGATTACCGTAGAACTTTGCGACGGCTTCGATGGCGTCTTTCTTGTCTTGGGTATCGAAGAAGTTGTTTCCGTCGTAGGTGTAGTCGATCTGGATATCGAGAGCGGAAAGGGTTCCAGCCGAGAAGAGAAGGGGAGTTAGGAGGCGCATTACTTCATGATTGTTAACTAATAAGCAATAAGTTGACCAGACTAAATAGCGGGAGAATACGTGAAAATCCTACTAAGCACGGTGAAAACCCTTCTGCTAGTCGTATGACCGTGAGGTCAGTACTGCGCGAACATCGCCGATGAAGACCTTGGAGCGAAATTCAAGGGGAAGTCTTTCGGCGTCATCAGAGACCCAAAGAACGAGGCTTTTGACCTTGTCGTAGTTTTTGAGTTCCAAAGTTTTCTTATTAATTTTCTGAAGCTTGAGGTCGTATTTGATGGTTCGGCGAGAGGCGAGAACCTCGTTGCCGAGATGTTTAACTCTGCAGAGGTAAGGTGATTTGAAAGGCATCACGACGAAGACCGCCTCCTCGCCGGGTTTCATATCAAGGGAGCGCACCCAGAGAACAGCGGAGTGGGCTCCAAGTGCGCTGGGATAGGCAAAAGAGGACGAGGACGTGTCAGTCTTTCCTTTAGTGAGGTCGGTCTCCTTTTCTGTGGAAGTGACGCCTTTACCTGAGAAACGGGTGTCGGTGAGCTTTCGCTCCTTCTTCGTTGTTTCGTCCGCAACGAAAACCTGTGGGCGGTAGTTTGTGGATCGAAGGAACGAGGTATAGTTGAAGTCGAAGGGAAAGAGCTTGCGTGCGAATCCGGTAGTTTGACCGAAAGACTGTGCAATGTAGTTCTTAGGATAACGAGGATCGGGATGGCCGAAGCGAATGGTTGCTTGGCCAGCTGTGACACTTCCGTTCCAGCTGAGGTCATAAGTCAGCTGAATGGGACGGGCTTTGTGATGGGGACCCATCTTGGTGAGGTTCACCTCCTGCATCCAGGTGGGTTTGGCCCAGGCCAAGGGGGAAACGAAGAGGACGGAAAGTAGGGTCGTTTTGAGCATCATCGATTTGGTTCGTTATTCATGGAACGATGAGGGAGCGTTCTTTATTCAAACGGTTGTTTGAAAATGTGAGGCTGTTTTGTCAGGGTTTCACTAGAATACGTCGTTTCCTAGGCCCCAATGACCTCGGGGAGTATCGACAAAGCGGCTAAAGCAGCGGTCTTCGTCAACGTGGAGATGGACTCGCGCCAAGTCGGAGAGGACGGTGGCAAGTTTTTGGTTCTTTGTGGAGTCGAGTCCAAGAACTTTAAGCTCGAGAAAGGCGGCGGGGATTTCGGAGCTGTTGAAGTTGAGCGAGAGACCGGTCTCGATGCAGGCCATTACGTAAGCTTTGTTTTTTCCCAATTCGCGTGCGACGGCATCAGTGGCGGCGTCGAGGAAAGCTGAGCGTTCGGGAACCGAGGGATTGGCGTTGGTTTGGACGTGAAGGTAGGGCATAGCACTTGGAATTAGTCGGTCTCGATTAGCTACTAGTTGGGCAGCCTGCGAAAGAGGTGAGTCTGTCAGAGGAAGGGATGAGTCTGAGCGCAAAATCTAGGTGCCTCGCTCATCTCCCCAGAGTTGAACGTGGAGGCGGTCGGTAAGGCGGAACCCATGCTCGAGGCAAGCTTGCGCGATCCAGCTTCGGTTTTCGGCGAGCGCGGCCGAGGTGCGCCCTTCGGGCATGAGAAGAATGCGTTGAGAAGGGATTTGGAATCGTTTCTGTAAATCGAGGACTTCGGCGAGGTCATCCTGACTTGTGAGAACGAATTTGAAGTAGGCCTTGGACGATTGGGCGAAGAATTGAAGAGGGGAGTCTTGGATACGAAGATCGGCTGAGTTCCCTGAGTTCTCGAGCTTGGGTGAGACATTGTATTGGGTGGCGGCTTGGTCGAGAACATCGTCGGGCCGCTGGGTGCCATTGGTTTCGATTTCGATGGCGGAGAATTCGGAGGAGAGATTCTGGAAAAGTTCGCGAAGCTCTTTTTGTTGCAGGAGAGGTTCGCCGCCAGTGACGACTAAGCGGTCGCCGGGGTGGGCGTGGGTTCGGAGAACGTCAGCGATTTCGGTTGGGGAGTGTTCAATGATTTGGTCGCTCTTGAGATATTTTCGTTCGTCTTGGTGTGTCCACGGCGTTCCTTCCCAATTCCAAGTAAAGGGGGTATCGCACCATGAACAGTGCAAGTTGCAGAGCGATAATCGAAGAAATACGGCGGGGGAGCCAATCGAGGGGCCTTCACCTTGGAGGGTTCGAAAGACTTCGGGGGAGCCATCAGGGAGGCGGGCGATTTTCATGAAAGAGGAGGCAACAAGGGAGGTCTAGGCAAGAGAGAGAGATTGCGGAACAAAATTCCTCTACGAAGTCGTTGGTTAAATCGTTCAAGATGAGATAGGATTTCTAGAGAACAACGATGATTTCGCATAAAGGGGGTTACGGAGACGCAAGTGGAGGGCTGAGGCTTCTCTTTCTGATTGCGTGCGCCGTGATTGTGATTGCTGGATTGAAGGCGGCTGCAGGGGTGTTTGTTCCGGTTCTTCTCGCCTTTTTCATCGCGACTGTTTCCTTCCCCATTACCAATTGGTTACGCGATCACAAGGTGCCACGTTGGTTGGCGGTTTTGCTGACGGTGCTTGTTGATTTTGCCTTCCTTGTGGGGGTGGTGGTCATTGCGGTGATTTTAATTGGCGACTTCAGCGACAAGTGGGCAGGGAGCGGGTTCAACGATCCGCAGTCCTACAAGAGCTTGATGACCCAGAAGATTTTCGATCTGTCGCTTTTCATTGTGGATCAGCTTGATAAGCGAGGTTTCGAGAATGCCCAGCAGACCGTGGATAACTATTTCCGCACTAAGGCGCTCGACCAGTTGGACCAAATTGACTTTGAACAGGTCTGGAGCTTGGGAACCGGCGTGGTAGGGCGAGTAGCATCCTTCTTCGGAACAGCCTTCTTTGTAATGTTGATGACGATTTTCATGCTCACCGAAGCGCGCATGTATGGTCGCAGATTGACTGCGATTTGTGAGGCCAAAGGCCCTGATTTCGAGCGACTCTTTAGCGCTACGCGCGACATTCAGCGGTTTTTAGGAATTAAGACGGCGATTAGTCTGATTACGGGATTCTTGGCCGGCTTTCTCTGTTGGGTCGCGGATTTGGACTTCTTTATCCTTTGGGGGATTCTGGCCTTCTTTCTAAACTATATCCCAGTGGTGGGTTCGGTGATTGCGGGGGTGCCTCCCACAGTTTTGGCATTGATCGTTAGTGGTGGCCCCCAGGCGATGGCGGTGGCAACGGGCTATATCGCGATTAACGTCTTTTTGGGAAATTTTGTGGAGCCGATGATGATGGGGAGTCGATTTGGTATTTCTACCCTGATGGTGATTCTCTCGGTGATGTTTTGGGGCTGGCTCTGGGGACCCGTGGGAATGCTGTTGGCAGTTCCGCTGACGATGTTGATCAAGGTGGCGATGTTGAATAGTGAAGATTTCCGTTGGCTTGCAGTGGCGATGAGTAAGGAGGATAAGGCTCGTATTAAAGAACGTGTCGAGGAGTTGAAAGAGGCGGTTAAAGAGGCTGACGGTCAAGTGCCCGAGACTCCAGTGGAGGGTTAAAGCTTCTTTGGAAAATAGATGGGTCTCGTGACTAGACGAAAACGAAGGGCAGGCTACAGTCCCCGCAGATGACGAGAGGGGAAAAGTGGTTTCGCAAAATGGTGACTGGGGTGCTGGCTTTTGTGGTGCTTTTGGTCTTTGTGGGAGCGATTGTGCGTGCGACGGGAGCAGGTTTGGGATGCCCTGATTGGCCGAAATGCTGGGGGCAGCTCATTCCGCCATGGAAGGTGGAGCAGGTAGACCTGAATAAGATCAACTATGAGCGCTTCGAGAAAAAAGCGGCTCGGCTGGGGCGGGACCCTTCGACGGTAACACCGGAGCATATTCTGGAGAGTTTTAATCCTGTTCATACGTGGACAGAATTCATCAATCGCCTAGTGAGTCTGCCGGTGGGGTTCTTCTCTCTAGGCGCAGTGATTTGTTCGTTTTTTCTGCCGAGAGGAAAAAGCCGTGACAAGATGATATTACTCTCGATGGCTTCTCTGGTGATTGTTCTGATTAATGCGGTGATGGGGGCGATGATTGTCTATTCGGGGTTGAAACCGGGCATTATCACGATTCACTTGGCACTCGCGTTTTTGTTGATTTTCATCTTGGTCTACTGTCGCAGAGAAATAGGCGGCAAGGTTCCCTTCAAGGTGGGGAAGAAGCTCGCTCCTTGGGTTTGGGGGATGATGGCGTTGGTGATGCTGGAGGGGATTCTGGGCACGCAGGTGAGGGAGATGACCGATGTGTTGGCGAAGTCTCATGTGGGTGAAGCACGGGCGGATTGGATTTGGGAGCTGGAGCAAAGTGGCATCTATTTGATCCATCGAAGTTTTTCGTGGCTCATCGTGCTTTTGATGGCGTTCTTGGCTTGGAAGGCGAAAGAGCTGGGGATTCTGGAAGTGAGAGCCAAAATGATGGTGGGCTTGGTGCTGAGTATGATGGTGATGGGATTGGTGATGGCTCAGGTAGGTATTTTTCCTTGGGTTCAGGTGCTTCATGTGGGGGCTGCTTCTCTAATGGTGACAATCCTTTGTGACTGGAGCTTGGTCTTGCAGCGGGCGAAGAGCTAGAAACCTTCTGTGGCTGAACTGGAATCTCCAACCCCTTCATCACTGATCGAGAGTGAGTGGAATCGCCGTACCTTTCGGCTTGAGCTTTTACGGTCGGTCCCAGCGGGAGTGATTGAAACGGTGGGAACGACCTTTGCTGTGTTTTTGGCGGTGTCCGTCTTTAGCGCGAGCCAGATGGAGAAGGCGGTGTTGGTGGCTTCTGCGAGTGTGGGGCTTTTGCTGAGTCTGTTCATGGTCCAAT
This sequence comes from Roseibacillus sp., assembly GCA_051251855.1. GTDB lineage: Bacteria > Verrucomicrobiota > Verrucomicrobiia > Verrucomicrobiales > Akkermansiaceae > Roseibacillus. The sequence continues at coordinate 1,455,726 of JBPOGI010000001.1, read as the reverse complement.
TCGTGCGGCGTATTGGATGCAGTATCAATATTGCCATTTCGGCCATTGCTGTATTTGCGGCAGCAGGCTTTTTCGTGGCGGCATTCAATCCGGGGAGTTTGCTGCTGTATCTGTTTGGTTTGTCTGCCGCTCAGTTGGGATTGACGCTTTCGTTGCCGCTGTATTCGCAGATTTATCGACGACATTATCCTGATGTGAATCGCGGACGCCTCTTTGCTGTGACTGCGATTGTGAGAAAAGTGGCAGCCATTGTAGCGGCACTGAGTTTTGGATTTTGGCTACGCGAAAATCCGGTGGGCTTTCCGGCGCTTTTGAAGGTTTATGCCGTATGCTGCTTGTTGATGGCATTTTGCGTGCAGGCGATGACGCCCATTCATCTGCGAAAGACGGCAGGGGTGCGATTGTTCGATGCCTTCGAGCATGTGAAGAGAGACCGTCAGTTTCGGTTGATTCTGATTGCTTGGATGGTCTTGGGGTTTGGCAATTTGATTTGCTTTGGGATCTTCGTCGAGTTCGTGGCGAATCCGGCCTACGGATATGGATTAGGTGCAGATCAGGTCAGTCTCATTACGACGACGACTCCGGAAGCCTGCTTCTTGATTACGGTCTTTTTGTGGGGACTAATCTTCGACCGCGTGAACTTTTTCGTGACGCGTATCGTGATCAACCTCTTCTTTATTGCGGCGGTATTAGTATTTTTCCTCGGAGGCGAGGTGTGGACTCTTTATGTGGGATTGGCTTTACACGGGATCGGGAAAGCGGGTGGCAATGTGGCTTGGAGCTTGTGGGTAACGAAGTTTGCGAAGGCGGAACATGTGGCGGAATACATGAGCGTTCATACCTTTCTCACTGGATGCCGAGGAACGGCTGCTCCCTTTTTGGGGTTTGCGGTGGCAGCGGCCTTGTCGCCACAAGTGGTGGGGGTGGTCGGGGCGATTCTGATGACGATTGCGACCTTGATGATTGTCCCGTTGTTGCAGGAGAGTCGAAGGGGGTAGTGCTTCTTTGAATGCTTGCGCTTAAGGGGTGCCAAGCACTTCGACTTTGCAGGAGACGACCCCGGCGTTGACGAAGTTAAGTTTGCTCTTGCCCGCGGTGCCGATGGAGACGTCGATGATGCGCCCTTTGATGAAGGGGCCACGGTCGGTGATGGTGACAATTTCGGAACGTCCGTTGCTGAGGTTGGTGACGCGAACTTTAGTGCCGAAGCGGAGAGTGCGGTGAGCGGCGGTCGCTCCCGAGTTGCTGAATTTTTTGCCGGAGGCTGTGACAGTGCCACCATTTGTTTTAACTGAATACCACGACATTTTCCCTCGTTGAGTCGACTTTACGACGTACTTGCCGGCAATCAGCTTCGGTTTTGGCTTGGGTGCCTCAACGGCTGGTTCGGGTTGAGGAACGACCGGTGTTGTCGGGGCTGCCTTTTCTTTGACTTCTTCGACCTTCGTGAGGGTGCGGTCGGCACAACTGGTGAGGGTGATAAGGAACGAAAGAAGGAAGATTTTGCGCATAACTCGGTCAGACTATCATCGTTTTGATGCCGAGAGAAGGGCGCAGGTTTTCTATGGCTGAGCCCAGATGGAGGTTACGAATTCGGGATGATCGACAAAGGGGTTACGATTACCTTGAAATTTTTCGAAGATGAGTTGGTTTCGTCGTTTTTCAAAGGCATCTGGAGGATCGGAGAGGTGCCACTTGAGGAGCGTTTCTAGGTGGCCCATCTCGGCTCCATTAAAGTCGCTGAAGACGAGGGTGAGATTCGAGGTCTGGCGGTCTGATCCGTCGTAGCGGACCGCCATGTAAAAGAGCGCACGGGCGATGTCTCCGACCACTGCGGCTGGCGGTTGGAAGGAGTCTTCGTCCATGGACCAAAACTTGGGGAGGCGCGGAGGGGTGGTGATATCGAAAAGAAGAGACGCACGGTTGGCATTCACTTTGTAATTCGATGGAAAGAGGTGGTGAAGATCGGTGTCGTCAGGGCCTCGTTTGTCGGTGTTGCCACGTGCGCGGGGCCAGAGATGTTCTCGGTTCCAGAGGTCGGGTTTTTCTTTGGGAACAGATTGTTGAGTGTAAATCTGAATGAGGTTGGCTGGATTCTTCGGGTCTTGATGAAGAAGAGCCATCGCTTCGCGGGTATTGCCGTATTTAAGGAACCTGTGGTCGTCGATGATGTCATGGAGAGCATTACGCAATGCTTCCCCCTGCAGCCCTTTGGCGGATTGATAGTAGTCGTCTGGTGGTGCGGCAGGGCACCACGAAGCGAAGAGCAGAAATGCAAAGAGGGCCTTCAATAAGGGGAGGGTCTCGTTTTCTCCCCGAAATGACCACAAAAAAGCCGAGGGAGCGTGAAGCACCCTCGGCGGATAAAAGGAATGATGCTCCTAGGAAGCTGACTTCCAATCGGCGATGCGATCGGCGTGGGCGGCAAAAAGATCGTCGGTAGATCCGTGGATGGTGATGTTCTTGATGGTGTCGTTTTGACGAATGGAGTTGATCACGTCCTGGCCTTCGGTGGTCTCTCCAAAAACGGTGTGCTTGCCATCGAGGTGAGGAGTCGGTCCGTGAGTGATGAAAAACTGGGAACCGTTGGTGTTGGGGCCTGCGTTGGCCATGGAGAGGATGCCGGGCTTGTCGTGGCGACGGTTGGGTTTGCATTCGCACTCGAACTTGTAGCCTGGGCCACCGGTGCCGGAGCCTTGTGGACAACCGCCTTGAACCATGAAGTTAGAGATCACTCGGTGAAACTTGAGGCCATCGTAAAACCCGCTGGAGGCGAGGTGAAGGAACGAGGCTACGGTGACGGGGGCGTCATCGGGGAAGGTGGTGATGTTGATATCGCCCTTGTTGGTGTGGATGGTGATTTTAATGTCGTCCATGAGGAGGGGGACCATTCAGAATTCGGGCGGGAGAGTCCAGACTGAACTACTTGATCCAGCCGAGTTTGACCAAGAATTTGTCTGCTTCGGCGAGGGTGGCGGTGAAGTCTTCGCCTCGGTTGAAGAATCCGTGTCCGCGTCCTTCGTAGCCGATGAGGGTGATGGGGCGGTTGGCTTTCTTCATGGCGGCTTCGAATGCTTGAGCAGAAGAGAACGGGACGGTTTTGTCCTTGGTTCCGTGCACAATGAGAGTCGGAGGGGTGTGCTCACCGACGTTGTTGGTGGGACAGAAGTTTAGGGCGGGCGCTCCGAGGTCGCGGCCTTCTCCAAAGCCTTTCATGATAAATTCGCCGTAGTCGGCCATTTGGGCGCCGGGATTGAAAAGAATCATGGCATTGGGGCGCTCGTGGTTTCCGAAGCCCGTGAGGGTGCCTGTAGCCGCGGCGAGATGGCCCCCGGCAGAGCCTCCGGCGGCGCAGATTTTGTCGGGAACGATGCCGAGGCGCTTTGAGTTTTCACGAACCCAGGCGAGACAGGCTTTGGCGTCTTTGACGCATTCAACGGGTTTGACTTTGTTGCGTGATTTGACGCGATAGTCGGCGAGAATGGCAATCATGCCGCGCTCAGCGAGGTGGTGTCCCTGTTTTGCGAACTGCTCAGGGGAGCCGCCGTTCCAGCCCCCTCCGAAAAAGAAGACGATGGCTGGCTTGGGGTTCTTGGGATCGGTTTCGCCGAGAATGTGGACCTTGAGCTCGAGCTCGTCGATGGTGCGATAGACTTCGCTGCGGGCGTCTTTGAGCTTTGGCGGATATTTGAAGGCAGAAGCAACGCTGGTGAGGACGAGGAGGAAGAAGAGAGTTTTCATGATCAATTTTTTCGTCAAACAGAAGGCTTAGTCGATTGGGAGAGAGCCCCACCAAGTTTTGTTGGGTTTGAAGTCAGGGTCGAGAAAGCGGGCGTGCTGCTTCTCGAGTTGGGATTTCTTGACGGTGTGAAGCTGTTCGAGTTGCAACTTTTTCTTTGCGGGAGCGAAGCGAGGGTCTTTCTCGGGAATGAGAGCTCCGGTTTCCTCTTGAAGGCTTTCTAGGGTGGTGAGCATGGTTGCTACGATTTCAGCGTTTTCGTTGGATACGTCCTTTTGTTCACCGATGTCGGAGGGGAGGTGATAGAGTTCGAGACGGTTGTCTTCGAAGTATTGAATGAGCTTCCAATCCCCTTGTCGGAGGATGGAGGAGGGCTCGCCGCCTTGGTTGCCGTAGTGAGGGTAATGCCAGAAGAGGGGGCGCTCTTTAAGTTTTGAGCCTTCGAGAAGTGGCTTGAGAGAGAGTCCGTCAAGATGTTGCTCGGGTTGTGCGTCGAGACCGGCGAGGTCGAGGAGAGTGGGGTAGAAGTCGGTGCCAGTTGCTGGGATGTCGATGTTGGTGGGTTTGGTGCCGGGGACTTTGAGGTAGTAGGGCGCGCGCAGGCCACCTTCCCATTGGCGACCTTTGCCACCGCGCAGGGGAAGAGCGGCGGTGGCGAAGGCGTCTCCGCTGGTGACGCCGCCGTTGTCGCCGGTGAAAATGACGATGGTGTCGTTCTCAAGTTGGAGTTCGCTAAGAGTGTTGAGCACTTTGCCGACGGCTTGGTCGAGGGCTTCCATCATGCCGGCGTAGATGGGGCAGTCCTGCACTTGGCGCACGGGCAGGGTGCGGTCGACAGCGAAGCGGTCTCCTTGATGAGAGGAGGTTGCGGCCTTTTGTTGATACTTTTTCCAGAGTTCCGGAGTGGTTTGGATGGGGCCGTGGACGGAGTAGAAGGAGAGATAGGCAAGGAAGGGTTGTTCAGCGCTCTCCTTTTGATGAGTGGTGATGAGTTCGGAAGTTTGGTCGGCGAGCCAAAGGGGAAGGGATGTTCCTGCTGGAGGGTCGTTGTTGATCTTGGGATTGTTAAAGGGGGCGAAGAAGCCTCCAGGAGGGGAACCACGATGGTGTCCGCCGATGTTGACTTGGAAGCCGTGGTCTTCGGGGTGGGAGCCTTCGCCGCCGACATGCCACTTGCCGAGAAACCAGGTCGCATAACCGCCATCGGCGAGGGCCTCGGCGAGAGTGTATTCCTCAGTGGAGAGCTTACTCGCATTGGGAGCTGGTAGGACTTTGTCGTTACGCTTCCACTTTTTGCCGGTAGCGGCTCCGATCCAATCGGTGATGCCGATGCGTGGAGGATACTTTCCAGTGAGAAGGGAGGCGCGGGATGGAGAGCAGACTTGGCAGGTGGAATAGCCGTTGGTGAAACGGACGGATTCTTTGGCAAGTTGGTCAATATGAGGAGTCTCGTAGTAGGTCGAGCCTTCGCCCGAGAGGTCGTTGATCCCGAGGTCGTCGACGAGGAAGAAGACGATGTTGGGCTTCTTCTCGGCAGCCAAGGAGCCGGCTAGGAGTAAGAGGATAAGAAGTTTTTTCATTTCAAGTGCTTGTCTATGAGTAACGTAGAGTCGACTGGGGTTCTATCGTTGAGTCTTCTTAGCTTGATGCTCCGCGATGAAGTTTCGGTAGTATTCAACTTCGGGAGTGGCTTTACGTTTGAGCTCGGGATCGGTGTCCAAGCCTACGTGGTAAAGGCCAAAGTCGGTTTGATGATTGAAGGCGTGACCCCACTCACGATTAGAAGTGAGTGACCAGCAAAGATAGGCACTGACGGGCACGCCTTCGGCACAGACTTTGGCTACTTCTTCGAGGTGGACACGGAGGTATTCTTTGCGGGTGACGCCATCGGCGAGGGGGACGCAGCCGTTCTCGACGACCATGATTTCCTGATTAGGAAACCAGCGATGATAGCGTCGCATGGCGTGTCCCATCCCTTCGGGCCAGACGGGAGCGTTGAGAAAACGTCCTTCGCCTGCTTCGACGAGGCTGTTGAATCGATGAAGCTTACTGGTGGGCAGACCCCAGTAGTAGTCCATACCGACGAAGTCTTGGGCTTGGTGGGCCTCGGGTGGGCATAGGCCTTTGGGGAGTTTGCCGCGAATGCCGAGATACCACCAATTGGAGTTGGCGATGAGTCCGGCTGCTCCGGCAAAGCGCCAGAGTAGGTTAAGTTTACTGGCTTTGGTTTCGAGAACCTTGAGAGGTTTTTCGTGGTTCAGAATCACGAATTCGATTTTATCTTCATCATCGAAGATGGCTTTGGCGACGGCTTTGGCGAGTTGAACCTCGACCCCTGGCTCGGGGCAAGTTTCGCAGATTCCCGGGAGGTCGTCTCGGATGCCCACTTTGAGAAAACCTCGACGGCGAATGCGTCGGAGACCTTCGCCTTCGATGATCTTGCGAGGTCCGGGGAGAGAGTCGTTGGCGAAAAAGTCGGCCAAGGATACAGGCGGAACGGGATCCTTGACGGGTTCCTCAGGGCGAGTGGGGGTGCAGGCTCCGAAGACTTCGCAACTAAAGTCGTCAATGGTGTTGTTGACGACGGAAATGAGACCGGGGTGACCGAGGGGTAGGCCGACGGAATGGGTCTCGCGGGTGATGTCCTCTAGGAGAAAGCGGAAGTCGTCTCTTTGCTTGAATTGAGCAGGAAGAAGGAGAAGGGCGTCGCCATAAAGGGCGGTGATTTTTCCTTCTTTGAGAGCTTCGCGGCCATCGCGATAGTTTTCGAAAGGCTGTAGCTGGCAGGTTTCGGGGAGATGGGTCGCGGCGAGGCCTCGGTCGGCGGATGGTCCCACGAAGCCAACGTTGCTTTCGGCGAGAGCTTCAATGTCCTGAGCGTCCTTCTCACGAGTCACCATGATAGCCTTGCCTGTGGTGACGTAGGGGTCGCTGTAGCTCAGATTGTCATGGCTTTCTTGGCTGAGCCCACCGATGACCATGTCGACTTTGCTTTTGCCTGCGACGAGTGGTTCGGCCATGCTGAAGCGATAGGTGGCCTTGAGGAGCCACGGGGAGTGTGCCTGGTTATCGAGAATGCTTTGGAGCCAAGGGGGGAATCCGGTGACGAGCGGATTGGTGCCGACCTTGGTGTTGGGAAAGAGGCCTTTGATGCGGACGCGTGCTCGCGCGTGGGAGAGGAAGAGGTTGTAGACGAGCTTGCCGATGGCTTCGGCTTCGCCGCTGGCTCCGGTGCCTTCGGGGAGGCCTGGCGGCATGTAGTAGTTGTTCTGCCACCAAGGCTTGATGAAACCGTAGACGAGCTGGGTGGGCTCGTTGAAGGTGATCCAATAGTCTGTGATGTCGCCAAGAAGGTCGGCCATCTTTTCGCCGTAGTCCGCAAATAGGTCGGGAAAGTCTTCGCCGATGAGTCCTCCTCGTTTTTCTACCCAAACCGGCCAAGCGAAGTGAACGAGGGTGACCATGACCTTCATTCCTTTGCTGCGGATGTATTCAGCAAGGTCACGATAGTGGTCGAGGGCTGTCTGATCCCATTCGTTCTCTGAGGGTTGAACGCGGGCCCAAGCAATCGAAAACCGGAAGACTTTGCTGCCTAAATCCGCTGCTCGGTCGATGTCCTCGGGATAACGATTCCAGAAATCGACGGCCTTTTTACGTGGAGTGAGGTTTTGGCTTCGTTCCCAAAGGTCCCAAACGTCTTCTCGCTCAGGATCGTAGGCTTCTACCTGATGGTCAGCATTGGCGACTCCAAAGAGAAAGTTTTCAGGGAATTCCACAGGAAAGGAGGATGGACGTGTTAGGCATGAGCGCCAAACAGAAAACGAGACAGGGTTTGGAGAGGAGGGCGCAGTAGGCTAGTGGAGGTTGGAAAGGTGTTTTGAGAACTGGCGGAATTGGGATTTGAGTTTCTGTCAGGCAAGGTGGAAGCTGCCGGAGATGTCTTTAGAGCAATACGCTAATCGATTTGTGTGCGATCTTGTCGCTTACGAGCCAGGAAAACCGATTGAGGAGACCGCCCTCGAATTGGGATTAAATCCTGCCGAGATTGTGAAGTTGGCGAGTAATGAGAATCCGTTAGGCCCCTCTCCCATGGCGCAGCAGGCGATGGCTGATGCGGCTCGGCATATGCATATCTATCCCGATGGTGGCGGGGTGCGCTTGCGTTCGGCGTTGGCTGAGAAGCATGGGTTGAAGATGGAGAATATTGTTCTTGGCAATGGCTCGAACGAAATCATCGAGTTGCTGTGCCACTGTTTTTTGAATGAGGGAGCGGCCTTGATTGCGGCGGAGCATGCCTTTGTTGTCTATAAGCTGATGGCAACGTTGTTTGGGGCCAAATATGTGGAGGTTCCTGACCCAGGATTTGTGCATGATCTCGATGCTATGGCGGACGCTGTGACTGATAAGACTCGGCTTGTTTTTGTAGCCAATCCAAATAATCCGACGGGGACGTTAGTCGGGGCTGAGGAAATTGAGCGCTTTTTGAATAAACTTCCTGAGCATGTCATCGCGGTTTTCGATGAGGCTTATTACGAGTTTTTAGAGGATGCGCCTGATACCATTCAATATGTCAAGGAGGGGCGCAATGTGGTGGTGATGCGCACCTTCTCCAAGGCTCAAGGATTGGCTGGTCTGCGCATTGGCTATGGTATGGCTCCGGTATCTCTAGCTGGGATTCTACAAAAGGCGCGGCAACCCTTTAATACCAACGAACTCGCTCAGATGGCGGCTTTGGCCTCGATAGCGGATACGGCTCACATTCAAGCAACTGTTGATAACAACAAAATTGGGCGGGATTTGTTCGAGAAGACTTTCGGGGAAATGGGCCTCGAGTATGTTCCGAGTCATGCGAACTTTGTCTTGGTCAAGGTGGGAGATGGCGACCGCGTCTTTAGCGAAATGCTGAAGCAGGGAGTGATTGTGAGAGCTATGCGTGGTTACAAGCTCCCCGGATGGGTTCGTATTTCGGTAGGGACTCCTGCTGAGAACGAACGTTGCCTCTCGGTCCTTCGTGATGTTTTAGCAGCCCACTAATTTCTCCGAATTTCATTATGTCTGAAGTCAATTCCACTCGAACGTTCCAGTGCAAGCATTGCGCAACTGGCATCCAAGTGCCGGTCAATCTTCCGCCTACGACGGCCCCATGTCCTAAATGCGGAGAGCTTGTGACTTCGCCAGCGTTGGAAGCGCAAGCTCCTCTTGTGGAGCCTGCGGCACGTCCTCAGCAAGCAGTGAAGGCTGTGGCCGAGAATCCTGAGCCCAAGAATCCTGAGCCCGTGGCAGCTACCCAAGGGAGCCCTCCAAGTGAGCCAAGCCAAGGCCAGGGGAAAGGGAAGTTGATTATTGTCATTGCCTCGATTGGAGCAGTTTTACTTTTGGCTGCTGCGGCGGCAATGGTGGTTCTTTCTTCTGACAAGAAGAAGGTTGCTCAAGAGGAGCCTTCTGCCGGCCTCTCACTGAGTCCTGAAGAGAGGAAGGATAATGCCTATCGGACCCGAGGTTGGATTGAAGAAGCTGAGACTGTTTTACAAGGGTTTCTAGAGGCTGAGACGATTGAGGAGAGGGCTAAGTGGACCATTAGGGGAACGAGTAACGAGGCCGAGATGGCGTCTGTCTACTCGAAGTTCGAGGAAGATGGGTTTCGTACGCCCGTGAGTATTTTCAGTCCAGTAGCTCTTAGCGATAGCGACACCAAGCGGGGGATTTTTCTGATGACCTATAACCGGCCTGAGCAGTTTACGATTCGAAACTTCTTCCGGCCCATCCCTCCTTTGCGAGTGCGTTATGGTATAGAAGAACCAGATCAATGGTTGGTATCCGAAGCCGCGGTGAACAATTTTGTGGATCGTCCTTTGAAGGTGATGGCGTTTTTCGCGAAGACTCCAGAGGGCCTTAAGTTGGATTGGCAAACTTATGGCCAAACTAAATTTCGTCTTCTAGACCAGTTTGTAAATAATCCTGAAGCTGGAGCTCGAGGAATTTTCCGCGTCTTTGTGCAAGAGGATGTGGATTTGGACGGACGAGATAAAGAAGGGTTCTCTGTATTTCGGTTTAGCGACCCTGCGAACAGTAGCGACTATGCCAAGGTCTTGGTAAAGGACGATAGCGAATTGGGCCGAGCTATGGCTTCTCTGAAGTGGCGTGACCGTATTGTGGTGAAGGCCCCTGTTCGAAATGCGACTGTGAGCTTGGTTTGGTCAAACGATCCAAAGCCATCGCTGCAGATGGGTGAACTCATTTGCTGGGAGTTCCTTGATTTAGGTGGCGAGCGAGGCAATTGGAAAGAGAACGCAAGTGAGTAGCAGCGACGTCATCGCGGCGATAGCGAGTCCACCTGGAGTTGGGGCAGTGTCGTTGGTCCGAATGTCCGGGCCCGGGGTGTTTAAAGTCGCCGAGCGGTTGTTAAAGCGGTTTCGCAGTGAGACGCTCACCCCTCGGCTGACCTTTCGAGATGATGTTCTTGATGAAGAGGGGCACTCAATCGATGATGTTCTTGTCGTCGCATACCGGAATCCTCGCAGTTATACGGGGGAGGATGTGGTGGAGATTAGTGGCCATGGCGGAATCCATGTCACGCGTAGGGTGTTAGAACGTTGTTTGGAGTGTGGCGCTCGCTTGGCCGAGGCGGGGGAGTTCAGCTTGCGGGCTTTTCTCAATAGTAAGCTGGACCTGACTCAGGCGGAAGCGGTGATGGACCTGATTTCGGCCCAGACAGATTTGGCAGCGAAGGCGGCCCGCGAGCAACTGTCGGGTAGTTTGGGTGATGCTGTCGCGGTGGTTCGAGAGGAAATTATTAATCTGACCGCACATGTGGAGGCTTACATTGATTTTCCGGAGGAGGATATTTCACCGGAGACGGGGTCGGCTTTGGAGTTGTCGTTTAAGAAATTAGAAACCTCGATTAGTTCGCTATTAGGGACCGCGAAAAGAGGTCGTCTGTTACGCGAGGGAGCGCGCGTTGCTATTATTGGCGCTCCCAATGCTGGAAAGTCGAGTTTGCTCAATGCCTTGTTAGGCTATGAACGCGCTATTGTGAGCGAGGAGGCGGGGACCACTCGAGATACTGTGGAGGAGGTGTTAGATTTTGATGGTTTTCCGGTGCGGTTGATCGATACCGCGGGTCTGCGTGATGAGGGAAGCGTGATTGAGAAAGAGGGAATGGCGCGCGCGAGGCGGCGGATGGAGGATGCGGACCTGATTCTTGAGCTTGTAGATGTCTCCCGGCCAAAAGAAGAACGGTTGTCCGAGAGTGCGCTTTTGGTTCTTAATAAAGTGGATTTGGGCGAGGACGATTCTTGGGACGGGACCGAGGCGGTGAGGATTTCTGTAAGAGAAGAGCAGGGAGTGAAGGTGTTGCGACAGGAAGTGGCAGATCGTCTTGGGGGAGGGTTGTCGGAGAATTCGGGAGGTGCGCTGATTGCGATTAATGCGCGGCATCAAGATTGTTTGAGACGAGCGGAAGAGGCTTTGTCTGAAGCTCGGCAGATGCTGGCGTCGGGCGAAGAGCCAGAGTTCGTTAGCTTACCCTTGCGCGAGGCCCTGCAGGCCGTGGGCGAGGTTGCTGGTCGGATTGATACAGATGAAATTTTGGGGAGTATTTTTAGCCAGTTTTGCATCGGAAAATAGTCCTCAATAGCGTTTCCTTGCCTTTGTTCGCCGCTTGTTCGGCATTCCCAGATTATGAATATCATCATTGTAGGAGCCGGTGAAATCGGACGCCACCTTTCGCAGGAGTTGTCAAAGTTACATGCGCTATCGGTGATCGAGGTTGATAGCAAGTTAGCGGAAGAGTTGGAGCAGACCATTGATGCAAATGTGGTGAGAGGGGATGGCAACTCGGTGAACGCGCTGGCGCAGGCGAATGTGGGGGATTGCGACCTGTTTCTCGGTCTGACGAGTAGTAATAATGCCAACTTAATGAGTGCCTCGATGGCAAAGGCGATGGGTGTGGAACGGGTGATTGCTCGAGTGCATCCGGGGCTTCAGCGGGAAGAGTGGTTGTTCGATTATCGGGGGCACTTTAATATCGACCACCTCTTTAGTTCTGAGCGACTCACTGCGATTGAGTTGGCGAAGTTTATTCGTAATCCTGACTCCCTCACCGTGGAAGAATTGGCTCAGGGGAAGATCGAACTTCAGCAAGTGAGGGTTCATGCGAAAAGTGGGGTGGTGGGTAAGCCCCTGCGCGAAGTGAAGTTGCCTGAGCGTACCCGAATTGCGGCTATCTCCCGAGAGGATACCCACACGATTCCCAATGCGGACAGTATTTTGGAGGCGGGGGACATTGCGACTATTTTTGGCGAGCCTCGTCGGCTGCGGAAGCTGGCGGCAAATCTTCAGAAAACGGATGGAGGCCTCGAGGGCTTGAAGGTGGTGATTTTTGGTGGTGGTGAATACGGTTTTTCTTTGGCTCAGATGTTAGAGAGCTGGGATTGTAAGGTGCGCATCTTTGAGGAGGATGAAGCTCGTTGCTTGGAGCTGGCGGATCGCTTGGCGAACACCACGGTCATCAATGTCGATGCCACGGTGTTGGCCGAATTGGAGGACGAGCAAGTCGGGGACGCAGACTTCTTTGTGGCTACGAGTACGAGCGACGAGGATAACGTGATGACGTGTCTTCAGGCGAACAATATTGGGGTGAAGAATTGTCTGACTATTATTCACCGAGCAGACTATGCGCGAGCGATTGGAAGTAGTGGTCGACACTTTGGAGTGGTTGCGGCGGTAAGTCCACGGGAGGCAACGCGGCGGGATATTGAGCGCTATCTGACCTCGGAAAAATATCACGTGGTGAAAAAGTTGGGGCCGGGGCAAGTGATTGAGACTCGGATTGAGAGCAAGTCAGCCTTGGCGGGAAAGCCGGTAAGTGAAGTCAAATGGCCTCCAGGAGTGGTGCTCGTCGGTCGTCAACGTGGGCTCCAAGCGGAGGTTCCGGGACGGGATGATGTCTTGGAGGTTGGTGATATTCTTTATGCAATGGTGGGGCGCAAGTCGTTGAAGGCTTTTGCGAAGTTGCTGTAGAAAGAAGAGAGTTGAGACCCAAGTTGTTCTCAGTGCTATCAAACGCAGAATATGAAGAAGAACCTTGAGAGAAGAGAGTTCCTAATGCTGACGGCGGCAACGGTTGGCGGAACGCTGGTGGGGCGGGCTGGGGTCACTGACGAGTCAGGCATTGTTTCGTTGAAGGATGCGCATATCGGGAGCCTCGAAATTGACCTGCGGATCATGAATCAATACACGACTCAGCCTCAGGAGATGCAGGACTTTTACAAGGCTTGCCGGGCGGCCATGGTGGGGAAGGATCGTGACCGCGAGGTCGCTGAGGTTTGCCAAAAATTTGAGCGTGGGACACTGGGCGGGCCGATGTTGGGCGATGTTACTGCGACGAGTGTTGCCGTGTGGATGAACTTGCCGGAGTCCGATTCGGTGAAGGTGGTGGTTTGGAAAGGTAAAGGTGAGCATCAGATATTTTCTCCAAAAGAAGCGGCGCGTTGTTTCTCGGTCGCTTGTGAGGGACTCTTACCGGATACCGAATACCGTTACCAAGTCGTGGACTCGAAGAAGCAGGTTTTGGGAGAGGGGAGCTTTGTAACGCTTCCTCATGAGCTTTCGGAGAAGCCGTTCAAAATCGCGTTCGGAACCTGCTATCACAAGGTCGGGATGTATCGACCGGAGCTGATGCGGCTCATTCGGGAGCGAGGAAATCGAGCGATGTTGGTTTGCGGAGATTCAGCTGTCGATGGCAGGAAGGATGATTTTGGTCTTATCGATGCAGATTACCTTCTACGTGACCTTTCTCCGCCATGGCGGGGATTGACCGCCTATGTGCCGGTGACGGCGACTTGGGATGATCACGATTACTGGGGAAATGATACCTCGGGAAGGTTCACGAACGGGAAGAAGCCGATTGATGTCGATGGCTTACGTCGTTCTTGGAAAAAACAATGGAACAACCCCGAGCGCGAGATCGAACGGGAGGGGATCTACTTTCAGACCCAAATGGGACCGATTCATTACATTGCTCTCGATACTCGATCCTGCCGCGTTAACGAGAGTCGAGGAAAGCTGAATTCGTTTTTGGGTGACGAACAAATGGAGTGGCTGAAGAAGCAGATTGAGGATTCTACGTCTCCTTACATCCTCATCAGTGGAGGTACGATGTGGAGCGATAATATTTCTGCTGGCAAAGACAGCTGGGGAACGTGGGATACGGAGGGGCGGGAAAAGATTTTCCAGCTGATCGACGGCAAGAAGGACTCGAAGGTGATTCTGATTTCAGGAGATCGTCATGGAGCGAGGGCGATTGCCATTCCGCGAGCGGATGGAGGAGTCATTCATGAACTCGAAATTGCTGGAATGGGTGGCGTGCCGGGGCCGAGTGCTTTTGGCGCGAATAAGGAAGAGCAACTTTTCGGCTATGCAGGGCCTACTTGGGCTTTTGGAGAGTTGGCTTTCAGTAAAGATAGCGGCGGACCTCAGGTCGTCTTCCGAATGGTTGATCCCGCGGGTAAGGAATTGGAAACGGTAGCGTTAGATCGGTAGTGGATGGCTTTTCTTTCGCTAATCGTCTTGAAGCTCATGAAAACCATTCTTAGGTGATATGGATTTCATGAAATGAGTCGCGAGAGTGGAGCTTGCGCGAAACGGTAAGAGGGGTTACTAGTGCGCCCGATGAAGACAATCGTTCTTGTTCCAGCCCTTTTGTTGGGTCTCGTCTCGGTAAGTTGCCGTAAGCAGCCAGCTGAAGTTGATATCAGTCAGACACGGGTGTTGACCACTCACGATGAGGAACCAGCGGTGAATGCAACGAGTGCGGAGCAGTTTTTACCACCTGAGATTCTTGCTCAGATTGAAGGTTCAGGACAGAAGATCGATGGTGGAGAGGGAGATGCCAAGAGCTCTTCTCCTTGGACCTACCAAATGCCTGCGGCGGATTGGAAGGTGGCCGAGAAGAAGCCGATGCGAGATGTGAATCTCACTTTTGGCGAAGGAGAAACGCAGGGGGAGGTCTATCTGAGTGTGGTAGGAGGCGGAATTCAGCCCAATGTAGACCGCTGGTTCCGTCAGTTTGGATCGGCAACGAAGTCCCTTACTGAAATGGGTCAGCTGGATTTCATAGGGAAGAAAGGTTATCTCGTGGAGACCGCAGGGCGCTACGAGCCCGGAATGGGACGGCCAGGAAAAGATGGGCAGGCTCTTTTGGGTGCGATTGTCGAAAACGAGGGCCGTTTGGTCACGGTTAAGATGATTGGCGCTGAAGCAGAAATTGCGAGCCGCCGTGAACAATTCATCAAATTCGTGGCTTCATTGCAGCGGAATTGAACGACCTCTCGCTTTCCTTGCGTAAGAAGGCGGAAATCTATCTCAATCGGGACCTTTTAACTTTCATCTTTCTCAATGGAGAATCAATCAACATCACCGCAGAAGAGCTTCAAAAAAGAAGCGGGCCCACTAGGGAAAGTTGTCAACTTTTTGGCGAGTATGCAGTTGGCGACCTTTCTTCTGTTAGGTCTTTTCGTCATCACTTGGTTTGCGACCTTGGAGCAGACCGTCAACGGCTTGAAGCCGATGATGGATAAATACTTTAATTGGAAAGAACTCTTCTTTTTTCCCGAGATTGGAAAGCCTTGGCAGGAAGACGGAGCCTTGGTTCCGATTAAGATCTACTTTCCGATGCTGAGTGGATTTTGGCTCTGTGTTCTCTTTACCATCAATCTGACATTGGGAGGATTGATTCGCTTTCGCAAATCACCACAGAAAATCGGTATTCTACTTTCCCACTTTTCCATCGTATTCCTGATGGTCGCGGCAGGGGTGACCCAGCTGACTGAGAAGCGGGGTGCGCTGCAAATCTATGAGGGTAAGGTCAGCGACGCTGCTCAGGATTACCATGAAGAGGTGATTGAGGTTTCGGAGTTGGCTGATGGCAAGGTGACCAAGGTTCACCTCGTGGATTGGGAGTATTTGAAGGACCTGCGCAAGGGCGGGGAGAGGCTCTTCCGGATGACGGACCTCCCGTTCAACTTGAAGGTCACGAAACTTTACGAAAACGCGCAAGTGAGCCCTGCTCAGTTCGTGCCTCCGATGGCGGGGGAAACGGTCCGGGATGGATTCTATTTGAAGAAGCTTGCGCGTCAAAAAGAGACGGAAGCGCATATGTCGGGAGCCGAGGTTTCGGTTCTGACGAAAGAGGGTGAGTCTTTGAAGGAGCTACTACTCGCTTCGCGTAGTCTGAAGTCGGCTACTGTGACGGTGGATGGGCGTCCCTACCTCCTACGATTGCGCAAGAAACTTTGGCCTTTGCCATTCGGAGTACAGTTGGATGACTTTCGAGTAGAGCGGGATCCAGGGACCAATCGGGCCGCGGCCTATGAGAGTGATGTTACTCGACTGGAGGGGGATGATACAGAAGAGGTTTTGATTCAGATGAACGAGCCCATGCGTCGCGAAGGGTGGACCTTTTTCCAGGCGAACTGGGGTCCTCAGGACCAAGTGGACCCAGCTGAGTATTATTCGGTCTTTGAGGTGGTTCGAAACCCCGCCGACCACTGGCCTCTCTACTCTCTTCTTATCTCAATGGCCGGTCTGATTGGCCACTTCCTCTACAAGTTGATCTCGTTCCTAAAGAAACCCCGTAAAGCCATTACCTCATGAGAATTCTCGTTGGAAAAATCATTGCTCTTGTTCTTCTCGTTACCCTTCTCTTGGGCCTCTTCTTCATGGGCATCAAGGAGCTTCGTCCAGAGAAGCATCAAGTAGAGATTCCTGACTACAAGCCGTGGTCTGAGGAAGTGCTCAAGGTCGCGGAGAGTTTGCCGGTGCAGGAGGGCGGTCGTATCAAGCCTTTGGAGACGCGGGCTAGCTATGCGATGCTTCAAATGAGGGGTGACCGTCGGCTCACGATTATTGGTCAAGGGGGCGAGAAGGTGAAGATTGGGCCAGTGGAGTGGATGATGGATGTTTTTTTCCGTCCTGAGATAGCAGCTGAGCTTCCGAGCTTTCGAGTTGATAATGCGGAGGTGTTGAAGGCGCTGGGCATCGAGTTTGATGATCGTAAGAAGCGTGACCGCTATGCCTTCGCTGAACTGGAGCCGCACTTGCCAGAAGTGATGCAGAAGGCGGGCGACTATCAGGCCTTGAAGGAAAAGGGCGCGGATTTGACACCCATTGAGGAGCAAACTTTGGACTTGGCGACATCGATGCAGAGCTACTTCTATCTCGCGCATTACTTTGATTTTGTGAGAAACGGAATCGTCCTGCGTTCGGCGGAAGGAGAAGGCAAGCGGGTGGATATGAGCACTGTCTTGGCAACATCGCGTCAGATTGTGGAGGCCATTCGGGCTGGGCAGCAGGCGGGGGGGCTTCCTCCTCATATCGAGGAACTCTTGGGTCAGATTGACCAATCGGTGATGAAGTCGAAATTCAACTTCCATCCACTTCCACCCACAGACCCGAAGGAAGAGAAGTGGTCTTCGGTGGGCGAGTTGATCGAAGCGACCCTGACGGGGAAAGTAGCCGATCCGAATCAGGCGGTGATGGATATCAAGAGATTAGAGGAACTCTACGATTCCTATGGAGAAGGTGAAGAGGCTTTTGCTGAAAATCTGACTGATTTTCGAGACTCGACGATGGAGCGAGCGGGGGAAGATGCAGTTGCTTCGGTAAAGGTGGAGCTTTCGTTCAATCGAATGGAGTGGTTCAAGAAAGCCCTTTATACCTTTGGATTTGGTTCTCTCTTTTTGCTGGGCTACCTGTTTGTTCCTGCGGGTAAAGCCGGTCAGATTCTGCGGGCGATTCTTTGGGCGTTTTGTTCGGTGGGGTTGTTCTTTATTCTGGCAGGAATTGTTCATCGCTACATGGTGGTGTTGAGGCCTCCGGTGACGAATCTCTATGAGACGATTCCATATATTACGGCGGGGACCGTGTTTCTTTTCTTACTGACTGAGGTCTTTACGAAAGGACGAATTGCGCTCTTGGCCGCTCCTGTGGTGGGAATGGGCGGGATGGTTTTAGCAGTGGTTTTTGAAGTGGCAGCAGCTTCGGATTCGTTAGATCCGTTGGTGGCGGTATTGCGGTCGAATTTCTGGTTAGTGACCCATGTTTTGACGATCACCTTCGGTTATGCGGCGGGACTTGGAGCCGCGATTCTTGGCTTCGTCTATATTTTCTATCGAGTGCTTGGTTTGGATGGGGAAGATAAGGCTTTCCGCCGCTCGATTACGCGTATGGTTTATGGAATTACCTGTTTCACGTTGGTGCTCTCGTTGATTGGAACTGTGCTAGGTGGTATTTGGGCTAACTATTCTTGGGGCCGTTTTTGGGGTTGGGACCCTAAGGAGAATGGAGCCCTAATGATTGTGCTCTGGTCGCTCTTCGTGCTCCATGGCCGCGCGGCAGGTTTGTTGCGCGAGTGGGGGGTAAATATGGCTGCGGCGTTCGGTGGCATCGTGGTGACCTTTTCTTGGTTCCACGTGAACATGCTGGGAACTGGTCTGCACTCCTACGGCTTTACCGACGGTAAGTCTGCGATTTGGATTTTCTATGGAGCTGCCATCTTCGTGATTGCGACAGGGGCTGCGTTTTCCATGTGGGAAAGTTCACAAAAGAAGGCTGCGAAAGCGGCGAAGGTGAAGGATGCCGAAGCAGGTGGGGTAAAGCGGGAAGTTTAGTTGCTGATTTTGTGCTTACTCTGCTTCTGGTCGTGGGTCGCGGGTGAGGAGTTGGTGAAGCACCTCGGAGGCTGGTTGATCCTGATAGAGAATGGCGTGCATGGCATCGAGGATGGGAGTGCGGGCTCCAATGGCTTGAGAGGCTTCGTAGATGGAGAGGGTGTTCGGCACTCCTTCTGCGACCATGCCAAGGCGGGCTTCGGCTTCGGCTGGGGATTCGCCCTTTGCGAGAGCGAGTCCGACTTGGTGATTGCGCGAGTGGTGGGAAAAGCAGGTGGCGATGAGGTCGCCGATGCCGGAGAGACCGGCGAAGGTTTCGGGTTGGCCGCCGAGTTGAGTTCCGAGCCGAGTCATCTCGGCAAGGGCTCGAGTAGTGAGGGCGGAAAGGGCGTTGTCCCCGAGTTTGAGACCCGCGGCGATTCCGGCGGCAAGTCCGTAGACGTTCTTGATGGCGCCTCCGAATTCGATGCCAATGAGGTCAGTTGAGGTATAGGTGCGGAAAGTTTTGGTGGCGAATTGGTTCTGCAGTTCGCTAGCGAATTTTTCCTCAGCAGCTCCGATGACGGCGCAGGCGGGGAGGCCGCGAGAGATTTCTTCGGCATGATTGGGGCCGGAGAGCACTGCGACGGGGTTGTCAGGATACACCTCGGAGAGGATCTGAGTCATGCGCAAGCCGGTGCCGCGCTCGATGCCTTTGGCACAGGAGAGAAGGATGGTCTCGGGTTTGATAAGATGCTTAAAGCTCTCAGCGGTGGCTCGGAAGTGAGCGGTGGGAATGACGAAGAGGACCAGTTCGGAGGTGGGGAGGCAGTCGCTGGGGGTAGCACAGGCTGAGAGTTTTTCGGGGAAAGAGACCCCGGGAAGATAGCGCTCGTTTGCGCGAGTGGTGTTAAGTGTGTCGGCTTGTTCCTGTTCGCGAGCGAGAAGGGTGACTTCATGGTTGTTGGAAGCTGCAAGAATGCCGAGGGCCGTGCCCCAGGATCCGGCTCCGATGATGGTGGTTTTCATGTTGGGAGGTGAAGGGTGAGCTTAGGCCTTTTTCTTTTTTGAGAAGCGGTTTTCGGTGCCATCGCGGAGGCGTTGAATGTTGGAGCGGTGTTTCCAGATAGCAAGGATACCGATGACGAGGCTGAAGACGAAGAGGGGGATGTTCCAAGTGCCGTCTTGAATGCGGCCGTGGTGCCACGAACCCCAGAGGGTGAGCAACGGAAGGGAGCCTGCCGCGATGATGGAAGCGAGGGAGACGTAGCGTGTGGTCAGAAAGATGACTGTGAAGAGGAGGAAGAGAATGAGGGCTCCGAAGGGCATGAGGGCGAGGAGGACGCCGAGGGAGGTGGCGATGCCTTTGCCGCCCTTGAAACCGAGCCATGGGGAGAAGTTATGGCCAAGAATGGCAAAGAGGGCGGTGACGACGTGGATGACTTGTACGAAGAGCTGCTGTGATGCGGGCAGGGTCTGGCGCAGGGAGTCGAGGAAGGGGAGATGAGGCCATGGCTCGCGGTCGCCGAATTGTAGAAGGTTGATGGCGAGGATGACGGGGACGAATCCTTTGAGAATATCGAGAATGAGGCAGATAATACCGGGCCCTTTGCCGAGAACGCGAAAGACGTTGGTGGTGCCGATGTTGCCAGAGCCGTGGTCACGGATGTCGATGCCCTTGACCATTTTGCCAATAATGAGCCCAAATGGGGTGGCGGCAATGATGAAGGCAATGATGGGAAGGACGTAGGCCATGCTGGAGAGAGTAGTAGTTGAGTGGGAAAGGAAAAGGCGGGGTTGTGCCCCGCCTTTGAAAAAGTGACTGATTGGAAAACCGTTTATTTGAGCTTGGCTGACTTGATGTAGTCCAGCTCAGGGAAGCTTTTCTTCAGGAAGGCGTTGCCTTGGGCTTGGATGGTGCCTTGAGCGCCGGATGGGCGTTCACCGTAGCCCTTGTAAAGGCTGTTGACGATTTCCATGCCTTTGGTGACTTCGCCGAAGGGGGTGAAGCCTTGGTTGTCGAGGAAGCCGTTGTTGCCGTAGTTGATGAAGAACTGGACTGAACGAGAGTTTGGCGCGCCGGTTTTGGCGAAAGTCACTTTGCCTGGAGCATTGGTAACAGCTGCTTTGCCATCGTCCTTGATATTGGCGTTTTTCCAAACGCTGTTGACAGCTGGGTCGCCATGAATGCCGAATTGAACCATGAAGTTGTCGACCGCACGAAAGAAGGCGACATCTTGGAAGTAGCCGATCTTGATGAGGTTGTAGAAACGGTCCGCACCGAGGGGCGACCACTCACGGTTGACGCTGATTTCGAACTCGCCCTTGGTCGTTGTGAAAACGGCGGTGAATTTATCGGGAGCTTTCTCAACGGCCTTAGAAGGGTCCTTCATGGCTGGGTGAGCGCTTTTGGCTTCAGCTTTGGCTGCGGGAGCTTCCTTTTCTACTGCGGCAGGAGCTTTATCATCAGCTTCGAGGCAAGAGGCCAAAACGAAGAGGGAGAGGAATGGAGTAATTAGTTTCATGTCGAAGGGTAATGAAGGGCAAAAAGCGAAATCGTGCAAGTGGCTGGCAGGTCTGCGAAAAGGTTCTTTGTCGCTGAATTGGTGATAATTCAGGCTGGGTTGACCTGAATGCCGTCGTCCACGTCCAAGTTATCACCAGCTTGCCAAGAAAAGGAAAGAGTTAAGGAGTCGGGCGAAGCTGGTGCTCCGCGTTCCTGACAGGGAGCGCGGAATTACTGATAATTCGGGCGAGGTTGATATGGAGGAGCCCTTCCCCGCCTAAGTTGTCACCAACTCGGCTACGCAGCAGCAGTCGCGGGCTTGGCGGTGAGTTTCTTGATTCCAAAGAAGAGGGCGACAACAGCGATGATGAGGATGGGGACCGCGATGAGAGGTCGGAAGGTGAGCCATGAAACAGCGATGATGATGAGGGTGATTCCTGCGGCAATCATCATAGCGATGAAGCCAGTGGCGGTTCCGACGAGGTTACCCATGAAAGGAATGACATCAGCTAAAACGGAGAGGGGCTTGAGGACGAGTCCCAGTCCGATGGACATGAGGATGAAGCCACCGATTCGTGCGGCCCAACGGAGGAATTTTGCTTTTTGCTCCTCGGCCATGATTACTTCGTCCGCGCTGAGGAGGCCTTCCATCAGGATGAATCTAGTTTTGCCGTTTTTGGCGCGCCAAGGCTCGAAGGTGTTACCGTTTTGGACGGCCATAACGGAAACATCGCCGGGTTGGGTAAGGCTGAAGGTGACACGCTCGTCGCCGACGATGGGTGCGTTGGCATCGCCAGTGTAGAAGGCACCCCCGAAGATGTTGGAGGTTTCGGTGGTGAGATCGGTGGGGATTTCTTTGAGGGGATAGGGTTCGCTGGAGGAGATTTTGTTAATGAGAGTTTCAGGAAGGGTGAAGACGCCTACGGTGACGTTTTTGGCTTGGGACTGGCCCGAGGTGAATTGCTGGGTGGATCCGTTCTGATGTCCGGTGGGCTCTTGAAACTGAGAGGAGTCGACAGGGTCGGGGCCCCATTCTTTAACGTATGAATAGCTAGTGGTAGTGGTTTCACCGCCGCCTACTTTTTTCTCTGTTTTGTTCTCACTGCGTTCCTTCCATTGATAAATTTCGGAGGACCAATTGAGGCGAATGGCATTTTCGTCGATGCCGAATTGCGGGTTTGTCACCCGATCGTTGGTGACTGAGGGGCCATTGAGGTGAATGAGTTGGCCTTCTTTATTGGAATCCACTTTGTCGTTGCCCACGGAAACGACATTTTTATCAAGTTCCTTATTTGCGCGGATATCGCGAACAGCATTGCGCTCGTTGGCGATGAGGAGGACCACAGAAATAAGGGCGAGGACGAGTCCGACGAAGATACCTTTGAGCGAGCGCCCGATACGACCAAACCATCCGATGTTGCTGACAACGTTCATAGGATGAGACTAGCGTGAAAGATAGGCGGGTTCGATTGCTTTTTTTTGAGCGGGTGAAAGTGATTGCGATGTGAGTTGCGATAGGTTTTAGCTATCATCCATGGAGTTTCGCCAATTGGAGTATTTTGCCCAGATTGTGGAGCAGGGCAGTTTTACGGCGGCGGCGCGTAAGTGCTCAGTTGCACAGCCTTCGTTAAGCGCGCAGATTCAGAAGTTGGAAGAAGAACTGGGGGAGCCCTTGCTTTTGCGGAAGCCGCGTGGTGTTTCGCTGACGGCGAGTGGGCAGCGGGTGTATGAGCAGGCGAAGGAGCTTTTGGCGGGGCGCGAGGGTTTGGTGGAGACTTTCCGAGAGAGGGAGGAGGCGCGCAGCGGTGAGGTCACCTTGGGGGTGATTCCGACGATTGCTCCATTTTTGTTGGGACAGCTTTTGGGAGCATTTCGGGAGGAATTTCCGAATGTTCTGGTAAATGTTCGGGAAGCTCAGACTTTGGAGTTGGTGGAAATGGTTGTTTCGGAGGAGGTGGACTTTGCGGTGATGAGCGACTTGGCGAAGAGTATTTTGAACCGCTGGTCGTTGCATTTGCAGACGCTTTTTCGAGAGCCTTTGCTGTTAGCTGTTCCGAGTCATCACCCTTTGGCGGCACAGCGGCAGATGGTGATCTCCTTAGAGGATGTTCCGAAGGCGGAGTTATTGATGTTAGGTGAAGGGCATTGTTTGAGGGAGCAGGCGTTGGAAGTTTGTCAGGTGGAAGGAGCGTCTCAGCAGGTTCGGTGCGAGCAGTTGACGACTTTGCAGGCTTTAGTTGCGACTGGGTTGGGTGTGGCCTTTATCCCGCAGATGTTTCGGGAACATCATGCGATTGCGGGAGTGAGCTATTTACGCATTAAAGATCCGGTTCCGACTCGGGCCATCAATACCTTGAAGAGGAGGGGGAAGAAGCTAAAGCCGAGCGCGGATAGCTTGATGAAGGAGGTGTTGCGTTTGGACTTTGAAAAAGGCGGAAGCTAGCTGTTAAGTTTCGAAGTCGACTCTCCTCTCTGCTTGATCAGTTTTTCCATTGATCGGTGGAGTGAGAGACGATGGATAGGAGATGCTTGTGGATGAGGGGTCGGTGTAGCCTTTTTTGGGAAGAGAGTTGAAATTTTTAGAAGGTGGTCGAACCTTCCCCTATGGCAGACGATAAACCAAATGATCCCAAGAATCCTAAGACCCCTGAGGAGCTGCAGAAGGCTTTTCAGGATTTTTTCGGGAAGTTTGGGAATGTGAGTTTCGATATTGGAGGAATGGGCATGGAGGCGACGCCAGATGTTGAGGGTGAACCGGAGGTTGTGGTGGAGGAAAGTTCGTCGATTTTTGACTTCGACCTATTACCGCGTGATGTGAAACGGCATTTGGACCGGTTTGTGATTCGTCAGGATGAGGCCAAGAAGGCTTTGGCGATCGCGGTATGCGATCACTACAACCATGCCAAGCAGATGCGGGTGTTAGAGCAAGAGAATGGGGGGCAGTTGCCGGATGGAATGGAGTATCAGAAGCAAAACGTGATGATCGTGGGACCGACTGGAGTTGGGAAGACGTATCTGGTGAAGCATATTGCGGAGCTGATGGGGGTGCCGTTTGTGAAAGCGGATGCGACCAAGTTTTCCGAGACCGGCTACGTGGGAGGGGATGTTGATGACCTCGTTCGTGAGCTAGTGCAGAAGGCGGATGGCGATGTAGACCTAGCCGAGTGTGGGATTATCTACATCGATGAGGTGGATAAGTTGGCGAGCAAGGCGGGAATGGGTGGCCGCGATGTAAGTGGGCGGGGAGTGCAGACGACTTTGCTTAAGCTGATGGAAGAGACCGAGGTGCCGATGACGAATCCCACCGATATGCGTGCTCAGATGAAGGCGATGATGCAGATGCGCTCAGGCGCAGATTCAGCGAAAGAGACGATCAATACGCGGAATATTTTGTTCATTGTGAGTGGCGCTTTTTCTGGTTTGGAGAAGGTGGTGCAAGCGCGCTTGAAGAGTGGTCAGATGGGCTTTGGGGCCGAGATTTCGGAAGCGGTGCTCGATGGGGAGTCATTCCGAGAGGTGGAGACCCGGGACTTTGTGGAGTTTGGGTTTGAGGCTGAGTTTGTGGGGCGCCTGCCGGTGCGGGTGATTTGTGAGAAGCTAACCGCGGATGACTTTGTAAAAATTCTCAACGATTCGGAGGGGAGTATTTTGCGGCAGTATGAGCGTGAATTTGAGGCCTATGGTATTGATGCCAAGTTTCAGCCTGATGCGATTGAGATGATCGCTCAGTTGGCGGAGAGAGAGGAGACTGGAGCGCGCGCGTTAATGACTGTTTTGGAAAAGCAGTTGCGCGACTTTAAGTTCGACCTGCCAGGGACATCAGTGAGTGAGCTGGTGATTGACCGAGCGCTATTAGAGAATCGGGACGCGAAGCTTAAGGAATTCGCGGAGCTAGGGAAGAGGGTGGATGTGAAAAAGACTCGTTCCGAAGTTGGTATTTGGGAAAAGGAGTTCAATCAGAAGCACGAATTGGAGGTGAAGCTGAATGATCAGGCGGTCTTGGCGTTGGCTAAAAGGGCGAGTGAGCAGGGCCGGAGCGTGTTACAGGTTTGCCGAGAGCGATTTAAGGACTATCAGTTCGGGCTGAAGCTGATTGAGAAGAATACGGGGCGGAAAGAGTTCGAGCTAAATCCTGAGTCGGTTGAGGACCCAGACAAGTTCTTGAGTCAGATGGTGGTTTTGAGCTATGGTCGTGAAACAGAGTCTGATGAGGATTCTGGGAACGACTCATGAATTCACGCAATCCACTCATTTCTCCGACTCTTTGGCTCGCTGCCGGAATGGGGCTCGTAGTTGGATTGGTATGTCTCTTGTTGGGCGCGGGGTCTCATTTTGGAGAAGGTCTTTTGGCTGCTTACCAGGGGCGGGGATTTCCTAAGATGGAGGCAATGGGCTCGAGTTCGCCGGCTTCGTTGTTGGCGTTGGTGATTTTCACCTTTGGCATTGTTCTCGCGCTGGATGGGACTCCGGGGACGGGGCGTAGGGTGATGCTGCTGCTAAGCGGACTGGTGATTTTAGCGATGGCTTCGCCGGTTCTGGCATTGTGGGGAGTGTTTTGGAATCCGTTCGTATTGTTGATTTCCGTTTTTTGGGCTGGAGTGGGGGCTGCGGTGCAAGGAATACAGCGGGATCGAGCTGAAAACCTGCGAATCGCGAATGAACGGAATGTGGTGCAGATGAGAGGACCGGTTTCTCCGAGTCAGCGGAGAAAGGGGCCTTAAAGAAGCGTCTGGTTTAATCGAAGAGTTGAGTCGGTCTTTCTCAAAAGAGACCTCGGCTTTACTTATCGAGAGACGGAGAAGAATCTGGCGCTGGAATAGAGTCCCAAGCCAAGGGGGCAATACTCACTCCGCGATATGGCCACTCTGCACTTGAGATAAACCAATCTCCCACTTCGTCTTGAAAAATCTCGGGTGCGTGAGCATCGAGCACTGCGATTTGCTGTTCAAAGAGCAATGGGTTGCGGGACATGTAGACGTATGTTTTGTGTTGATAGGCACCCTGTAATTCTTTCTTGTCCCAGTTTCCGTCCCAGCCACAGACAAAAAGGTAGAAGCGGTCGCCAAGTTGAATGATCGAGGGTGATTCGGGATCGGTTCCCTCGGGCATTTCGACGATTACTCCTTGCCGTTTCCACGACTTGAAATCGGTGGAAGTCGAGACGTGGACTTTGCCCTCATCGCACACCACGAGATAGTAGGTGCCATCGTGGATGAAGATACTGGGATCGCGACCTTCGGGCGCGTTTTCCAAATTTCCCTTGGGCGTCCACTGATTCAGGTCCTCAGAAACGGCTAGCCGCATCGGGGTGGGACCGTAAATCATATGAAAGAGGCCTTCGCGGCGAATGATGTAGGGTGCGTGATTCGGTAAGGGTTCTCCCGGTCGCTGCGAGGGGGGAAGAACTTTCGGTTGATCTTCCCAGCTGCCCTCTTCGAGAATAGCGGACAAGGGACCTTCGGGTGCCAAGGCATGAAAAGAAAGCACTTCACCATCGTGAATTCGGTCGAGACTCGTACGAGGGTGGGTGATTCCAAAAGAGTGCCAGCGTCCTGATTTGCTTCGAACAAAACAATGGTCGTTTGGCACCCATTCCTTGTAAAATTTTCCGGCCTCCAATTCTTCTGTCGATGGTCCGGGGAATACGTCTCCAACGGGTTGATAGATGTTTACATAGTCGCCAGCGAGTCGCGGTTTCAGGATGGTTTGAGAATCCTCTGCTGAGACGAATCTCGTAAAACCCAGTCCAGCGAGAAGGAGGCAAGTGAGTCTGAGTCGAGTGCTGAAAAGGAAACTGCGACGAGGGACATCGAATGCTCTGCTTGTATTTGGAAGGATATGAGACATGGAAAAAATTGGCTTTGGTTGATTACTCGATCCGAGGCTGATCGCCTCATGGGATGAGGAAAATCGTTCTTATGCGGATTTGATACTTAAGCTGATTCTTGCAACTTTCTTCTAACTTCAGGCTTAGGATTCTTGCTGGAAGAAAAAGAGGTCCTCTCCTATCTAGCCAGTTTTTTGCTGCTCGATTCTTTCATGGCGGAGAGTGAGATTTTCGTTGCCTCATGGAGGGATGATGGGGAAAGTATAGATACGATGAATCGTATTGACCGTCTGACTGCGATGATTCTGATGCTGCAAGGGCGGCGCGTAGTGACGGCTGACCAGATTGGAGAGCATTTTGAAATTTCGGTCAGGACGGTCTACCGCGATATTGCTTCGTTGGGGGAAGTGGGAGTTCCCATCGTGGCAGAGGCGGGGGTGGGCTATAGTTTGATGCGCGGTTATCACATGCCACCCATTATGTTCACTGAAGAGGAAGCTGCCGCTCTCTTTATGAGCGGTGAGTTGGTGGAGCAGTTCGGAGATGAATCTTTGAAGCGTTCGCTGCAAGGGGCGTTGTTGAAGGTGCGGTCAGTTCTTCCGGAGGAGAAGAAGGATTACTTATCGCGGCTGGGGAATTCGGTGAGTGTTTGGGGCGGAAATAGAACCTTGGAGGAGGTGCAGTCGTTGATGTCGGTGCAGGAAGCGGTGGTGCGGAGAAAGTGTCTTTCGTTGCGCTATGATACCGCTTCGAAGGGAGAAATTTCGGAACGAGTGGTAGAGGCGCTGGGGGTGGTCTTCTATGGTGGGTGTTGGCATTTGTTAGCTTGGTGTCGAATGCGGCAGGCGATGCGGAATTTTCGCTTGGACCGGGTTCGAAGCTGGGAGGTCATGGAAGAAGGGTTCGTAGGGCATGAGGATTTCTCGGTGATGGAGTTTCTTGAGGGTGATGTCCATGCAGATGCGCTGAGGGAGGTGACCCTTGAGTGCGAGAGATGGGCTTTGGAGAGATTACTGTCGGAGATGCCTGCGCGCCTTATCGAACGAGAGGATTTGCCAAATGGAGGGGCTCGGTTGCGTGCAGGGGCTTATTCGATTGATTGGCTCGCGGCGTGGCTGCTGGGCTTGGGGACAGGGGTGAGAGCGATTTCTCCCGATGAGTTGGTGGAAAAGGTGAAGTTGAATGCGCAGGAGGTTGCTGCCCAATATTTCACTGAGGATGTTGAAGGATTGAAGTCGGTGAAATCCTCCTGACATAGGGTTGTCAGTGGGATATGTTTCTATGGAATCGAATTCATTGAGTGGATTCTAAATAGAAACAGATTATGAAAAAGAATGCGTTGAATTGGTTTGAGATTTATGTGGCTGATCTGGAGAGAGCGAAGGCCTTTTATGAGAAGATTTTGGGCGTGACCTTGACCGATATGCCATCGGAAATGTGCGAGATGGCTGCTTTTCCTTGCGATGAGAAGGAGGGCGTGGGTGGAGCCTTGATGAAGATTGAGCATTGTCAGCCGGGACCGGGTGGAACTCTGATCTACTTGAATGTAGAGGGTGAACTCGACGCGGTGGTCGCGCGGATCCAAGAGGCGGAAGGGAAGATTGTATTAGAAAAAATGGCGATTCCTCCCCATGGCTTCATCGCGGTCTTCGAGGACAGCGAGGGGAACAATGTGGGGCTGCATAGCCTGAGCTAGAGAACCACCTTCTTGAATACGAGCGCAAGTTGGAGCTAAGGCTCTGGCTTGCTCTTTTTTGGAAATCCACGTTTCGCAAGCTATAATTGGATCAAGCGGAAGAACGCACTCGCACTTTGGATTTCTGAGGCCCAGGTTTGAGTCGCTCCGTTACCAGAAATTAAGCCGCTCAGATTGACCCAAGACTCGGAGTCCGACAGGTCGGTTGTTCTTTGAACTTGGTAGCTGGCTCCTGCCTCTCCCTCCCAAACCAGAACTGCGCTTCCAGAGGAAACACCTGCGGTGGTGACGATATCCAAGGAAGGAGTTGCTGAGAATAGGTAGCGGCGAATGCTTTCAGCGCTTGCTGATTCAGCTAAAAATCCGGTCGTGAAAAATCCGTTTTCTCCGGAGGTAGAAGCGGGAACATCGTAAGTGAAGTCTTGGACGGGATCTACTTTTTGAAGCGCTAGATATTCTCCCGGAGCGAGGTCTAGGGTCAAAACCTGAGGACTGGCATCCTGAGCGAATCGAAGGATGCTCTCGCTTGCAAACAGATCGCTTTCCTCAAAAATGGAGAGGATTCCGACCGTGAGTGACCCTGCTCCGACACGTTGGATCTCAATATCATTGAAGGATGAGGATAAGGGGAGCCCATAGGTAGTAGTGATGTTTTCGCTCATCCAAAGCTGATTGCCCGCAGGGTCCAAGAACACGAGTCGCTGTTCCACTGGAGTGTCGCCATCACTGGCTCGATACTCGGCCAAACAGTAATTCGATGCTGAGGTTCGAATCTGCGAAATGGAAAATTCCAAGGTGGGGTTGTCAGTTTGGCTCACATCGAAATCATATTGCCAAGCCACTTGGATTTGTGATTTCGCGACCATTGAAAGCGAAACGAGAATGAAGACGGGGAAAAGGTTGTTCATGGAATATGATGATTGGGTGAGAAAAGCCTCTCTTCTTTGACCCATTTTGCAATGTAGAAACTCTGTGCTGTGTGGGCGCTCTGCAGGTGGATTAGTAGATGAGCTCTGAAAATGGTAGTCGCTTTTAAGGCGCTTGGGAATAAGCTCGAGACGATGAACTCATTAAAAAACCTCCTAGTCATCCTGGTGCTCGTTTGTTCCGCGTCCTATTCACAGGCTGAGGAATCCAAGCAGGCACCCGAATCAGCAAAGGCTGCCGGTCCGTATGCGCACACCAATTCGAAGGGCAAGACATACTACCTTTTTTCAACAGAGGTGAAGCTTAAGAATTCAACGAAGGTGCGGACGATGTATTACTTTGCCAAAGATCCCAAAAATCCGAAAGGCAAGCCGCTCGCGAAAGTGCCAGTGGATCGGGTGGTCTCTGAGACGAAGACGGGAATGCTGGTGTTGAAGAAGAAGGTCAAGGCTGAGGACTCAAAAAAGAAGTAGGCTGACTTTTTCGTGAACGGACCGGCGGGGCGTGCTGAAGCACCCAAAGGGCATATCAACCTGCGTTCCGTACTGTCCGTTTTTTAGAGGAGAGCTGCTTGGCCATCGGGGCTGGGTGGTTCGGCTCCGATTTTTTGGTAGGCGGGGGGGAGGGCGACGCGGCCGCGGGGGGTGCGTTTGAGGAAGCCTTGCATGATGAGGAAGGGTTCGTGCACTTCTTCTAGGGTGGATTCGTCTTCGCCGAGGGCGGTGGCGAGGGTTTTCAGACCGCAGGGTCCGCCTTGGAATTTGTAGATGAGGGCTTCTAAGAGGCGCTTGTCCATTTCGTCGAGGCCGTCGGAGTCGATGTCGATCATGCCGAGGGCGGCGATGGCGACGGGGCCGGTGATGTCGCCTTGGGCGCGGACTTGTGCATAGTCGCGTACCCAACGGAGAAGGTTGTTGGCGATGCGCGGGGTGCCTCGGGAACGGCGCGCGATTTCGACAGAGCCTTCGGTGTCGATGGGGACGTCGATGATGTCGGCGGTGCGGCGAATGATGTGGGCGAGTTCTTCTGCGGTGTAGTAGTCGAGGCGGTTGATGAGGCCGAAGCGGGAGCGGAGAGGGGCGGTGAGTTTGCCAGCGCGGGTGGTGGCGGCAACAAGGGTGAACTTGGGAAGGTTGAGTTGGATGGAACGAGCGGAGGGGCCGGAGTCGATGATGATGTCGAGTCGGTAGTCCTCCATGGCGGGGTAGAGGTATTCCTCGATGGCGGGGTGGAGGCGGTGAATCTCGTCGATGAAGAGGAGGTCGCCTTTTTGCAGGTTGGTGAGGATGCCGGCGAGGTCTCCGGCTTTTTCGATTTGCGGGCCGGAGGTGGTGTGGAGAGTGGTGCCGGTGGCGGCAGCGATGATGTTGGCGAGGGTGGTTTTGCCGAGTCCGGGAGGGCCGGAGAGAAGGACGTGTTCGAGGACGTCGTCGCGTTGCTTGGCGGCTTCGACCATGAGGATGAGGCGGTCTTTGACTTTTTCCTGACCGTGAAAGTCGTCGAAGTCGGGGGGGCGCAGGGAGACGTCGAAGGGGGTGTCTTCTTCGGGAGCCGTTTTGGGGTCGAAAGGGTCGGTCATGCGCTGTTCTGATGATTAACCGTGAAGGGGGCGAAGGGCACGAAGGTTCTCTGTCTGTTGGGTTCGGACTGGGAGCGCTGGTCTGTGACCGGCCCCGCTGCCATCGTCAAAACTCTCCTGTTCGCAGCCGCAATAATCAACCGTTGGGGCCGGTCGAAGACCAGCGGTCCCAGTGACGGTCCCGGTTACCGATTCATTGTTCCCCAGACTGGGCGGGCGTTGGTGGTGATTTCGGCATCTACTTCGATCATGCGGGCTGTGAGGCGGGTGACGATTTCGGGGTGCTCAGCGGCGAGGTTGGTGGTTTCGGAGAGGTCTTTGGCGAGGTTGAAGAGGAGGGTCTTCTTCTTGCTGGCGGAGCCGGTTTGGAGGAGTTTCCAATGGTCATTGCGGATGCCAGCAAGGTCGCCTCTAGAGGTGTAGTAGACGAATTCGTCGCGAGGTGACTTCTCGTTGGCGAGGATGGTTTGGGAGGCGTCAAGGCCGTCGATTTTATGTTCAACCGAAAGTTCGGTTTTGCTGAGGGCTGCGAGGGTGGGGAGAAGGTCGAGGGTGGAGAGGATTTGGTCACAGGTGGTGTCGGGTTCGATGCGACTGGGAGCCCACATGATGCAGGGGACGCGTTGGCCGCCTTCGAAAGTGGTTCCTTTACCGTCACGGAGCGGGAGGGCAGAGCCGCCATGGTGTTTGAAGCGGAGCCAGGGGCCGTTGTCGGAGGTGAAGATGACGAGGGTGTTTTCGGCGATGTTTTTCTCGCGTAAGGTGGTGATGATGCGGCCGACTTGGGTGTCGATGTGTTCGATGACGTTGATGTAGGCGCGCTTGGGGTCTTTGTCCTGAATCTCGTCGGGAACGTAGAGGGGGATGTGGGGCATGGAGTGAGGAAGGTAGAGGAAGAAGGGCTTTTCTTCGGCGGTGTTTTTCTCAATGAATTCGATGGCCTTGTCGGTGTAGCGACGGGTGATGGTGCGTTGGTCGACGGGGAGCTCGATGATTTTTTCGTTCTCCATGAGCGGGGTCTTCCAAGCGGTGAGGGTGCTTTCGGGATCGTTCCAGAGGGCATCCATGCCGTCATGGCCACCCTTGGGCTTCCCCTTGTTGTCGGGGTGATTCATGTCGTTGGAGTAGGGAATGCCGTAATAGCTGTCGAAACCGTTGGTAATGGGGAGGACTTCGGGAAGGTGGCCGAGGTGCCACTTGCCGACGCAGGCGGTGGCGTAGCCGTGGGAGGAGAAGTGGTCGGCGAGGGTGTGTTCCTTGGGGTTGAGTCCGTAGGTGGATTTGGGGAAAAGGACGTGGCGATGCATGCCGACGCGCTTGGGGTAGCAGGCGGTGAGGAGGGCGGCGCGGGAGGGGGAGCACACGGGGCTTGCGACGTAGAAGGAAGTGAATTTTTTGCCTTCTTTGGCGAGTTGGTCGAGGTGGGGGGTCTTAATGATTTTGGAGCCGAAACAGCCGAGGTCGTTGTATCCTTGGTCGTCGGTGAAGATGACGATGACGTTGAGGGGCGTCTTTGCGGAGCAGAGGAGGGTGGTGAGAAAGAGGATGAGGAGAGTTTTCATTGAGGAAGTATGAGGAGTGATACTGGGAATGGCTAAGATTCTTTGGTCTTTTTTACCGCAGATGAACGCAGATGAACGCAGATTTGACGAACCATTGCTTATTTGGAATTTGGATTGAATGGGGTCTTAGCGGAATTTCAGCTTCAATCTGATTCATTCAATATTCTTCAAAAAATGATACGACCTCGTCAAATCTGCGTTTATCAGCGTTCATCTGCGGTTCTCATCTTCTCCGCTTCACGCAAGACTTGAAAAAGAGAGGCAATGGAGGCAACTACCCCTCATGACTTTGGCGGACACCTTGCGTGGGCTTTTAGTAGCGGCATTTGAGAAAGCGGGAATTGAGGGCGATGACCTTGGGCGCGTGGCTGTGGTTGCGGCGTCTGATATTCGTCATGGGGACTATCAGTCGAACGCGGCGATGATGTTGGCGAAAGCGGCGAAGAAGAATCCACGAGTGCTGGCTGAAGAGGTGTTGGAATTGCTGGAATCTGAGTTGGCGGGGAAGGCTGTTTGCTCTTTAGCGGGGCCTGGTTTTATCAACTTTAAGCTGGAGCC
Source organism: Roseibacillus sp. (assembly GCA_051251855.1). GTDB lineage: Bacteria > Verrucomicrobiota > Verrucomicrobiia > Verrucomicrobiales > Akkermansiaceae > Roseibacillus. The sequence continues at coordinate 1,422,684 of JBPOGI010000001.1, read as the reverse complement.
GACCTTCTTTGCGGAGCATCTGAGGGCGACGTTTCGGGATGAAAGGTTGGGAATTCCTTTAGTTGCAGAGCCTCAAAGGATTGTGTTAGATTTTTCTGCTCCGAACGTAGCCAAGCCGATGCACGTGGGCCATATCCGGTCGACGGTGATTGGGGAGTCTTTGGCACGGATCACGAGCTTCGTGGGTCATGAGGTGATTCGGGATAACCATATCGGGGATTGGGGCACGCAATTTGGAATGGTTTTGTGGGCCTGGAAGAAGGAGCTGGATGAGGCGGCGCTGGAGGAAGAGCCGTTGCGTGAGCTGCTGCGTTTGTATCGTCTGGGCAGTAGTTCGACGAAGGCCGACGAGGAGATTGCGAATTTGTGTCGGGCTGAGTTGGTGAAGCTACAGAGCGGCGATGAGGAGAATACCGCCATTTGGCAGCGCTGTATCGAGTTGTCGAAGGCGGGTCTGAATGCGATTTATGACCGTTTGGATGTGAGTTTTGATCACTGGTTGGGCGAGAGTTTCTATAATGACCAGCTTGGACCCGTGGTGGATGAGATGGTGGCTTCGGGGATGGCTCGTGAGAGCGAAGGGGCGATTTGTGTCTTTTCCGCAGGTGAATTGCCTCCGAAGAAGGATCCGTTCTTGAAGACGACCAAGGAGGGGGTGGAGGATTATCCCTTTATTATTCGGAAGAGTGACGGCGGCTTTAACTATGCTACGACCGATATCGCGACCATCGACTACCGCTTGAAGGAGTGGCAGGCGGAGGTGATTTGGTATGTGGTGGACTTTCGTCAGGAGGAGCACTTTGCAAGGCTCTTTGAAGTGGCGAAGCGTCGGGGGTGCGAGGCTGAGCTACAGCATGTGAAGTTTGGAACGATTCTCGGTAAGGACGGCACGCCGCTGAAGACGCGTGCGGGCGATTTGCCGGAGTTGCAGGATGTCATCAATGATGCTGTGGAAGCGGCGCGCAAGTCGGTGGCGGAGAAAAGTTTCTTGGAAGATGCTCAGGAGAAGGAAGAACTGGCGGAATTGATTGGCTTGAGTGCGATCAAATTCATGGAGCTTTCCCATCGTCGTGAGTCGGACTACATGTATGACCTCGAGAAGATGGTGGCTCTTGAAGGAGACACCGCCCCTTATCTGCAGTATAGTTATGTCCGCTGCCGTAGTATTTTCAGGAAGTTAGAGGGAGAAGTGGCGCTGGCGGGCGATGATTTAATTCTGGAAGATGAGCGAGAAGTTCACCTGGCGCGGATGATTGCGCGTTATGGTGAAGTGGTGCCGCAGGTTCTGGAGGATTTAAGGCCCAATGTGTTGGCGAGTTACTTGCTGGACTTGGCCCGGGCTTATCACTCCTTTTTCCAGAGTTGTCCCGTGTTGAAGTCGGAAGGGCCTACGAAGGCTTCGCGATTGACTTTGTGTGAGGTGACGGCGCGGGTTCTCAAGCAAGGGCTTGGGTTGTTGGGGATTCAAGTCCCCGAAAAGATGTAGTTCCGAGGTTCGGGTCCCTTGTTAGTCTTTCCTTGTTTGCAGGGGGGCTTTGGCTTAAAGTTTCTACCCAACGGGAAACCGTAATTTCATGAAAAGTTCAGAATCTAAGCTCCTGGTGGTTGGCCACAAAAATCCTGATACTGATGCCATTTGTTCGGCGATTGGGCAGGCTGAGTTGTTGCGAATGACGGGCTCAGATGCGGAGGCGATTCGCTGTGGTGAGGTTCCGTCGCGGACGGCTTGGGTTTTGGAGAAGGCTGGCTTAGAGGCCCCAAGGTTGGTGACGGATGTGCGGGTGACTGCGGGACAGATTGCTCGCAAGGAGGTCATCTCGGTTTCGACGGAAGACAGTTTTTTGACGGTTTATCGCCGGATGTTGGCGAGTGGGGTGAAAAGCGTGCCCGTCGTTGATAGGGATGGGGAGGTGAAGGGCTTGCTTCGCTATCTCGACCTTTTGCAGTTGCTTCTACCTGCCCAAATGGAGGGGATTGCGGTGAGGACGGTTCAAGCTTCGTTACAGAAGATTTGTCTGACTTTGCAGGCTGAGTCGATGGGGGCACCTTGTGATGATTGTGATGGGAACGAGGAGGAGTTGCATTTGCTGGTAGGAGCTTCGAGTGAGAAGACCGTGAAGAAGCGTCTTCAATCCGCCGAGGATGATGGCATCGTTGACAAATATCTTGTGATTTGTGGAGACCGCCCGGGGATTCAGGAGTTTGCGATTGAGCATGGCGTCCGTGCTTTGGTCGTGACGGGTGGGTTTGGAGTTTCAACTGAGCTGTTGGCTTTGGCGCGTGAAAAGGGTGTCGCGATTCTCATGGCGAGCCTCGATACAGCGAGTGTGGCGAAGCTGATTCAGTGTTCGCGTAAGGTGAGTTGTGTGGTTTCTGGTGACTTTATGGTAGTCGAAGAGGGAGAGGTTGTTTCTCTTTTGCGCAAGCGTCTCTCTGCTGAGAAGCAAGATTTGTTTCCTGTTGTTAGGCGAGGCACGCGAACGATGGTGGGAGTGCTTTCGAAGGGTGATTTAGTGGAGCCGAAGCGCACGCGTTTGGTGCTGGTGGACCACAACGAATATGCGCAGGCAGTGACGGGGGTGGATGAAGCGGAGATTTATGAAGTCATTGATCATCACCGGTTGGCGGGTGACTTAGCCTCACGGGAACCGATTCGATTTTTAAATGAGCCGGTTGGTTCTACGAGCACGCTGGTCGCACGCAAGTTTATGCATCGCGACCTAGAGCCGACTCCAGGGGTAGCGATGTGTTTGTGCGCGGGATTGATTTCCGATACGTTAATGCTGACCTCTCCCACGACCACGAAGTTGGATCGTGAGATGTTGGCTTGGCTCGCACCGATTGCGGGAGTTGACCCCGAGAGTTTCACAGATGAGTTTTTTGCGGTGGGTTCTTTGCTCGGTGGAGGAACTCCTACTGATATTCTGACTACGGATCGAAAAGAGTTCTTCGAGGACGGCATCAAGATCAGTATTTCCCAAATTGAGGAGCGTGGTTTGGGTGGCTTTACCAAACGGAAGAGCAAGCTGGTGAGTGCCTTGGAGGCGCTGCGTATCCAGGAGAGCTGTGACTTTGCCTTGTTGGTGATTACGGATATCTCGAAGCACGACAGTTTGATTCTGGCGAGCGGTGATCCTGCTCTTCTGGAAGCTTTGCCCTACGAGAATAAAGATGGGGTCTTTATTGCTCCTGGAGTTGTGAGCCGTAAGAAGCAGGTCTTTCCTGCGGTTTGGGGGGCTTGCCGATCGGCTGCGAGTAAGTTATCAGCGTCTTCCTGAGATGAGCGATTTGATTGTGGTTAAGGTTGGAACGGGCGTGTTGACGCGCGTCAGTGATGGCCGCATCGACGGCGGTTCTTTGGTGAAGCTAGTGACGGCGCTGGCGGAACAAGTGAATGGTGGTCAGCGGGTCGTTTTAGTTTCATCCGGTGCGGTGGGCTCGGGAGTTTCGGCGTTAGGATTAGAACAGTATCCGAGTGAGTTGTCCGAGAAGCAGGCGGCTGCAGCAGTGGGTCAAGCGAGGTTGATGCATACCTACGAGAATCTTTTTTCGCAATTTGGTTTGAGTGTGGCTCAGATTCTTTTGACGGGAGATAATTTGCAGAATGAGGAAGTCCGGGCTCGGGTGAAGAATACGATCAACTGCTTGTTAGACAAAGGGGGGGTAGTGCCGATTGTGAATCAAAATGATTCGGTAGCGGTTGAGGAGTTGAGCCAAGGAGACAATGATATGCTCTCGGTCAGGGTCTCCGAATTGATGGAGGCTAAATTGCTGGTGATGTTGACGAGTGCGGATGGCCTCTGCAAAGGACTGGGCGGTGAGTTGATTCCTGAGGTGCGTAATTTATCGGAAGCTAAGGCGCAGGTGGGTGATGCTTCCGGTAAGTTTTCCATCGGGGGCATGCGCTCGAAGTTGGGTGCGGTGGAATTGGCTTTGTTGGCAGGAGTTCAGGTGGTGATTGGAAACGGTCGTTATCCTGAACGATTGAATGAGATTGTGAGCGGTGGAGGAGTTTGTACGAGATTTTTAGTAGATTGAAATGGCGATGACCACGGAAGAAGTAACAGAACAGGTTTTGGCGATGGGGAAGAAGGCGCGCGCAGCGGCTTTGGAGTTGGCAATTCTAAGTGCGGATAAGAAGAACGAGATCTTGCGAGCCATGGCGCGGGAGCTTCGAGAGCACGCGGTTGAGGTTTTGGCTGCGAATGCCAAGGACATTGCAGCAGGAGAAGAGCGGGAGCTTTCTTCGGCGATGCTAGACCGATTGCGGCTTGATGAGGCTCGCTTGGAGGCAGTCGCCGCGGGCATCGAGAAGGTAGCTGGTCTGAATGATCCGGTGGGTGAGCAACTGGCACAGTGGGAACATCCTCAGGGGTTTTCGATTGAGCAGGTTCGAGTGCCGATTGGGGTGATTGGAATCATTTATGAGAGTCGTCCTAACGTGACGAGTGACGCGGCAGTGCTTTGCTTGAAAAGTGGAAATGCGACGATTTTGCGAGGTGGTAGTGAGGCGATTCACTCGAACCGTGCCATTGCGAAGGCTCTGCAAGAGGGTGGTGAGAAGGCGGGGCTTCCTGCGAATGCGATTCAGCTTATTCCCTTTACTGACCGAGAGAGTGTGAAGGTGATGGCGGGTATGGACCAGTATCTCGATTTGATTATTCCACGCGGTGGCAAGGGTCTCATTGAGACGGTTGTTTCCTTAGCGCGAATGCCGGTGATTAAGCATTACGATGGCATCTGCCATGTCTATGTGGCTGCGAAGGCTGACTTTGCGAAGGCTGTGGATATCGCGGTAGACTCCAAGACTCAGAAGCCAAGTGTTTGCAATGCACTGGAGACCTTGCTCGTTGACGAGTCAGTGGCGGCAGAATTTTTGCCACTGGTGGCAGCGGCGCTTGAGGCGAAGAAGGTCGAGTTGCGTGGTGATGAGCAGACGCAGGCGATTCTTGGCGAGCGCGTAAAGCTGGCGACGGAAGAGGATTGGGAGATGGAGTATCTCGATTACATTCTTGCAGTGAAAGTGGTGAGCTCAGTGGAAGAGGCGATGGCACATGTGAATCAATATGGCTCCAAGCACAGTGATTGCATTGTCACGGAAGACCATGATGAGGCGGAGCGCTTCTTGCGTGGTGTGGATTCGGCGTGTGCTTTTCATAACCTTTCCACTCGGTTTAGTGATGGGGAAGAGTTTGGTTTCGGGGCCGAGATTGGAATTTCGACCGACAAACTTCACGCGCGTGGGCCGATGGCTCTACGTGAGTTGACGAGTTACCAGTATCGCTTGCGCGGTGAAGGGCAGATCAAGGCGAAGTAGTCGTCTCCTCTCGAGACCAAGTTGCAAAGAGTTCACCGTCCTCGGTGGGTTCGAAGTGGGTGATTTTGAAGTCGCGAGAGGTGGGTAGGAAGTCACTAGGAATTCCGGTGATGGTCGGTGCGTTTTTTCCGCCGATGAGGGAGTGGCCGGCGAGGGTGAGATTGATTTCGTCGATAGCGTCGATGGCGAAGAGGTCTTTGACGAGTGAACCACCGCCTTCGCAAAGGAGAGTTTCTACTCCAAGTTCGTTCTTTGCTCGGGCGAGAAAGTCCTCGAGAGAGCAAAGATGCGGGATGGTGTGCGGAATTTCGTCGAAGGGCTCTTTGGTGTCTGTGGCAATGAGATGAATATCGCCACCGGGGCTATGAAAAACTTTGTGGGCGGAATCGAACTTTCCTGAGCGGGAGATAATGCAACGGAGAGGTTGTTTGGGAGGGTTGAGTTCAGCGGGGATGGTCATCGACATTTCGTCGGCTTCCAAGGTTCCGCGCCCCACAAGAATGGCGTCGGCCCGGAGCCGTATCTGGAGCAAACGGTCGAGATCGGCTTTGGATGTGAAGCGGGAAGGGCCTTTTTGTGAGGTTCCGATCTTGCCATCGGCTGAGATGGCGAAATTAATGAGAATACGAGGTCGGTCCACGGGAAGAAGGGTAGTTATTTTTTGTGGGGAAACGAGCGGGAAGCACGCTTGAGGTTTTCTAAAATCGGGGTAGTTTAGTCCTCATGAGCGACCAACCAAAAATCGTGTGTTATCTGAAGACTTACTGTGGCTGGAGTGAAGGCGTGCGCGCTGTCCTCCGTAAATATAGCCTTGAGTGGGAAGAAAAGGACATCATTAAGAATCCAGCTATGCGCATGGAGATGGAGATGAAGAGTGGGCAGCCTCTTTCTCCTTGTGTGGAGGTGAACGGAACGATGCTGGCTGATGTGAGCGGAGAAGAAGTGGAGAGCTGGATGGTAGAGCAAAATTTGATTTCTCACAGTGAAGAGGCTGCAGATGCGCCGATTGATTCATCTTGTTCTCCTGAGCAACACGAAGCTCAAGCACGCGCTGAAGCTGCCGCTCAAGGAGTGCAGGGCAAGGTCGTGATTCTCGACTAGAGGTCTAGCCGTGAGGTGATGAGCAGATTCCGTTGGGGTGCGCCTACGATGAGCTGCAGATGGCTTTTTTGTTCACTGTTGTCTTCTGCAGTGAAAAGGGCGGCAATAAATGCCGCCCCTCTATCTGTTAATCAATGCTTCCTCTTTCGAGGAAATTAGGCCTCGTCGCCGTAGCCGTTTTTAGCGGCGTATTCGCGGACGTCTCCGGTGATTTTCATGGAGCAGAAGGTGGGGCCGCACATGGAGCAGAAGTGAGCCGTTTTAGCTCCTTCAGCTGGCAAAGTCTCGTCGTGGAAGGCGATTGCGCGCGCGGGGTCGAGTCCGAGGGCGAATTGGTCACGCCAGCGGAATTCGAAGCGTGCTTTGGAGATGGCGTTGTCGCGTTCTTGGGCTGCAGGGTGTCCTTTGGCCAAGTCAGCGGCGTGGGCGGCAATCTTGTAGGTGATGACGCCTTCGCGAACGTCGTCGCGGTTGGGCAGGCCGAGGTGCTCCTTGGGTGTGACGTAGCAGAGCATGGCGCATCCGTGCCAGCCGATGTGAGCGGCTCCGATGCCACTGGTGATGTGGTCGTAACCGGGTGCGATGTCGGTGGTGAGTGGTCCGAGGGTGTAGAAGGGCGCTTCGTGGCACCACTCGATTTGCTTCTGCATGTTCTCTTGCACGAGATGAAGAGGAACGTGGCCGGGGCCTTCGTTCATGACTTGGCAGCCTTTTTCCCAAGCTCGCTTGGTGAGCTCTCCTTGGACTTCGAGTTCGGCGAGTTGGGCGTAGTCGTTGGCGTCGGCGATGGAACCGGGACGGAGGCCGTCGCCAATAGAGAAGCTGACGTCGTAAGCAGCGCAGATGTCGCAGATGTCGTCCCAGTGAGTATAGAGGAAATTTTCTTTGCCGTGGTGGATAGACCACTTGGCAAGGATGGAGCCACCTCGTGAAACGATGCCGGTCATGCGTTTGGCAGTGGGGGCAACGAAACGGAGGAGGACTGCAGCGTGAATGGTGAAGTAGTCTACGCCTTGCTCAGCCTGCTCAATGAGAGTGTCACGGTAGAGTTCCCAAGTGAGGTCTTCGATGCGGCCGTTTACTTTTTCGAGCGCTTGGTAGATGGGGACAGTGCCGATAGGCACGGCGGAGTTGCGGATGATCCATTCGCGGGTGGCGTGGATGTTTTTCCCGGTGGAAAGGTCCATCACGGTGTCGGCTCCCCACTTGGTGGACCAACGCATTTTTTCTACTTCTTCATCGATGGTAGAAGCGACGGCCGAGTTGCCGATGTTGGCATTAATTTTAACGAGGAAGTTACGGCCAATAGCCATAGGCTCGTTCTCGGGGTGGTTGATGTTAACTGGGATGATGGCGCGGCCTCTGGCGACTTCACTGCGAACGAACTCGGGTGTGATGAGGTCGGGGAGGCTGGCTCCGAAAGATTGGCCTGGATGCTGGTGGTCCATCCGGTTGCGTGCGACCTGAGTCTGAGGATTGATTTCGGAAGGACGTGGCATGTAGTAACCCTCGGGAGTGCCGGAAGGGTTGTTAAGTTTTTGCTTGGCTTCGGCGAGTTGTTCTTCGAGTTGAGCGATTTTCTCTTCTAAGGAGTTGGTCTCGGCTGGAGTAGCTGACTCAGGCGCAGGATAGGAGTCGGCTACAGTGCGGAAGGCTTCTAAGCGACCGAGGTTTTCGCGAATGGAAACGAACTCCATCTCGGGAGTGATGATGCCTTGTTCGGCATACCACTTCTGGGTGACAGGGTGGCCTGCGCTAGCGCGGAGAGGCTTACGACGAAGTCCGGGGTATTCTTTAAGCTTGTTCTTGGCAGCCTTGCTAGCGTTGTAGGTCTCGGCGTGTTTGTCCGAAATATAGCCGTTGTCTTCGGGCTTGATGTTGCGGCCATCGTATTCTTCCACATCCTCGCGCTTGAAAATCCAGTCGCGGCGGAGAGGAGGAAGTCCTTGGGTTACGTCACCTTCAAAGCTGGGGTCGCCCCATGGGCCTGAGCAGTCGTAAACTCGGATAGGGGCATTCTCTTCCACAACTCCGTTGGAGTGGGTGGTTTGGTCTTGGCGAATCTCGCGCATGGGAACCCGAATCTCGGGGTGAATGGCGCCTTGGATATAAACTCGGGAAGAGTTTGGAAAGTTGGTGGGGTCCTTCTCGATGGCTTCGATTTCAGCGGAGTTATCGATATTCTCGACGAAGTTTCCGGTGTAGTCGGAACGTTGATGGGAATTCTCGGGGGCGAGTGTTTGATTTTGTTCGTCGAAGGAAGACATTGAGTTGAGTTGTTGGTAGTTGAATGACCAAAAAAGGCCGTCTGAAAAGGGACGGCCGTTAGAGAAATTCGAAAGGAAAAAACGTAAGACGTCTTTCCTGATTCGACTTCCTCCGGCGGCACGACCCGCGTCAGGTTCGAAGGGTTTTTCCGCAACTTTGGAAAGTCTCAGTCCGCACATGCCGGACGCCCCTGTCAGTCATTAGTCTTGCGCGAAACTCGGTTCTGTCAAGTCAGGGGCGGGGATTCGGCTCTTTACCGTTGGCTTGGATATCCTCAAAAAAGGCTTCTAAGTCGCCGTTGTGGCTCGCAAGTCGTTTTTTGAGCGGCGGAACAAGTGATTCGTAGGTGGTGAAGGCGTTGAGGCGCGCATTGTTGAGAGGGGTGGATAGGAAGTTGGAGGGCTTTTGCTGCCAGCCGGCGTAGAGTTGTTTGACAGCCTTGCGGAGCGCTTCGATTTCAGCGTTCTTCTGGCGGCGCTTTTCGTCGGTCGTTGTAAGCGATTGGTAGATTTTTTCGAGGCCGACGACGGTGTTCTCGATCGCTTTCCGAATTTGGGAGCGTCGCTCCAACCTGAGTTCATACTTGGCAAGGGCTTTGGCGTCTCCCTTTTGCTTGAGCCAGCGGCGGGTGCCTTCGCGGGCTACGACTTCGGCGAGGGCTTCGTTGAAAGGAGTTTCGTCTTTCTCGTAATATCGGTGATGGGTAAGTTCATGAAAAATGAGCTCGGCAAGGTCAACTTCGGGGTAATCAATGAAAGTGTTGAGGATGGGATCGTTGAAAAATCCGAGAGTTGAGTAGGCATTGACGCCGCCTGTGTAGGTGTCGAGGCCTTCTGCCTTGAGCTCGTTGATAAGAGATTGAGCGTCTTCTTTTTTGAAGTAACCCCGATAATCTTGGGCTCCAACAACGGGATACCACCAAGTTTTGGGTTCGAGCGAGAACTCGGGGGCTGCATGAACGATATAGACGACGTGATCACGCTTGAGGTCTCGGTAGTGGCGATAGGAACCGGAGGCGTCGAGGGCGAGTTCCTGCTCCGCGAAATCGACGAGCTTTTGCGTGAGTCTAAGTTTGGCTGCAAGCTTAGCGTCGGTCGCGGGGTCGGCGATGACTGAGGCAACTGCGCGGCGTCCGAAGGTGATCTCGGTCTGACCGCGAAATGCTTGGGTATAAAAAGAGAATGAACTACAGCTAGCTAGAAACAGAGGGCTAAGGCTGAGGGTGAGGCGAAGAATGGACACGGGTTTTTAGTGCGATTAGCCGCGCATGGAATCGAGGCGCTTGTTAGTCTCATCGAGGACAAAGAGAGAGCGCCGATAGTCGATGAGGTCGTGGACTTTGCTGACGGCTTCTTTGGATTGAGGGTCGATATGAAGGGTCATCCTTCCTACCTCGATGCCTGGGATTTCAGCCACGAGTTCGGGGGTGTCGAGCCTAAGAATGAGTAGTGCGGGTCGAAACCAGCGCCGTTTCATGGTGACTTCGGCAACCACGGGATAGGGGATTTCGATGAGTTTCATCTCTCCCGGTCCGCCGGTGAAGACGTTGCCTTTGAGTCGCCAGTGAAGGTCGATGTGATCGGCGTGAAAGCGCAGCTGTCCTTGTACTTCCTCACGTCCGAGATGGTCAGAAGCAGGAATGTGAAAATGGAGATTGATGGGATCGGAACCGAGCACGGGGAGAGACTATGCCATTCTTTGGCAATCGGAAAATGGATTTTGGATGTTCCTTGACCTAGCGGTGGTCAGAAAGTGACCAGCTTGGTTGTCTTCCATTCTCAGTCTCGTTGAGCAGCGGGCTTCCACCCTCACAAAAAAAGGCCAACCGCAGTGGTTGGCCTTCTTCGAAAATAGAGGAAAGGAAAACTAGTTAACAGAAACAGCTTCGCCACCGGTCTCGCCGGTACGAATACGAATTGCTTCTTCAACAGGAGAGAGGAAGACTTTTCCGTCACCAATCTTGCCGGTGTTTGCGCTCTTTACGATAGCTTCAGCGACAGCTGGTGCTTCTTCGTCGTTCACAACGATTTCGATTTTCACTTTAGGGAGAAAATCAACGGTATACTCACTGCCGCGGTAGATTTCAGTGTGGCCTTTCTGGCGACCAAAACCTTTGACCTCGGTGACTGTCATTCCTTGAACTCCGACCTCGGCGAGGGCTTCCTTAACTTCTTCCAATTTGAAGGGTTTGATAATGGCTTCTACCTTTTTCATAATATGCACGCAATGTGTCTCACAGGGAAAAGCAATTTGTGTGCCAAGGAGGCGTTGGGGTGCCCTTATGGTTCTGTCATGGAAAGGTTTAATCTTTTTCGGGGAATCACTCCGAAAAACTGATTGCTTAGTCCTAAAGATACTAGTGAAACACGAAATGCAGTTTTTTTACTTTTTTTACTGGTATGAAAGATTGAATTCATTACTTGGGTCCTTCGTCTTAACGACAGTTGCTTATGAAAAAACTCCTCTCAGTCATCCCCCTTGTAGCCTTCTTAGGCACAAGCTGTCAGCAAAACACTCCAACAGTGAAAACACTTCCTCCAGTGGTAGAGAAAAAGGCCCCGACCGTGGTCAGTAAGCCAAAGAAAAGAACTTATCGCCCAAAGAAGACTACGAAGCCGAAGACCACCCCGACTTCGACTCCGACTCCGACTCCGACGACTCCTAAGGAGAAGGCATTTGACCCGCTCACTCCGGATCCAACTCAGGTTACTCAAATTGCTGAGATTCCTCGTTTTGAGGTTCCTGAGAATATTCAGCCTAACGTAACTGATGGAATCAATCAGGCTGAGTTTATCGAGCTGAAGTGGTAGTCGAATATTTCGATGGTTGTCCGATCCCGATAGGCTAAGATTCGCCTTTTGTGGAAGGGAAGGGCGACTTTAGTTGTCGACCATTGTTTCGATTTTCGAATTCAGGCTAGGATGATTTCCTGCGGACTACGATTCGTAGGAGTTGAGCTAGGCGACCTCGTGGGTTGCAGGTCTCGAAGGTTGCCGACCTTCCCCATTCAGGATGTCCAGACGGGCTCTCTACTCGGATTGGTTCTTGTGGCTTGAGAGAAATGCGTGCCATCAAACAAATGCGTGCCATCAAACCAGAGCCAGTCGTCTGAAGTCGAGCCTCCGGCGGAATCGGGGATCAAAAAAAGCCCGAACGTGATGCCCGGGCTTCTTAAAAGTAAGGTCTTGGAGCTCGCTCTATTCGGCAGGAGCGATCACGGGATGCTCGGTTCGATTTTCGAGAACTTTGTCGACAAGTCCGTATGCAGCTGATTCCTCACTGGTCATATAGTTGTCTCGGTCTGCATCGCGCTCTACTTCTTCAATTGTCTTCCCAGTATGCTCAGAAAGAATGCGATTGAGGCGTTGCTTCAAGTTGAACATAAAGCCAATGGTTCGCTCTACGTCTGAAGCGGTGCCTTGTGCTCCGCCAGAGACTTGGTGAATCATGACGTGAGAGTTAGGAAGGCAGAAGCGCTTGCCCTTGGTTCCGGCTGTTAGGAGGACTGCTCCCATAGAAGCAGCGATTCCGATGCAATAGGTGTTCACGTCGCATGTAATGAACTGCATGGTGTCGTAGATGGCTAGGCCCGCGGTTACGGAGCCGCCGGGGGAGTTGATGTAGATGTGGATGTCCTTCTTAGGATCCTGCATCTGCAAAAAGAGCAACTGAGCAATCACTGAGTTGGCCACGTAGTCATCGATACCGACGCCGATAAAGATGATGCGGTCCTTGAGAAGGCGCGAGTAAACGTCGAAGGCACGCTCACCGCGGCCATCTTGCTCAATTACAGTAGGGACGTAGTAGTTGTTACTAGGGACGCCGGCGGAGGAATTAGTCATCGGATTTTGATTCACTGTCATTTTCAGTTGGTTCAACTTCAACGAAGTTCGCGCTCTCTAGCAAGAAGTCAACGGTCTTGCCGATCAGCATTTGGTTTCGGAGGGAATCAATACGGCGCTCACGCTGCAATTGTTTGATAAATGCCTTGAGGGGCTTGCCTTCGCGCTTGGCCATACTAGTGATGGCTTGCAGTAGCTCGTTCTCAGGCACTTTGATTTTTTCCTCTTGGGCAATTTCGCCGAGGAGGAACTGAACCTTGAGATTGTTGCGAGCGCGCTCACCGGCGGTTTCGAAGATTTTCTCCTGCTCTGCTTGGAGTTGCTCCTCGCTCATTCCTTGCTTCACCGCGTCTTCAACGAGACGATCAGCTTGGCCTTGAGTCTCGGAAGCAACGTATTCTTCTGGAAGCTCGAAGTCGACAGCTGTGGCAATCTGTTCGAGGAGTTTACTTTCCTTGAACTCTTCCAACTGCTTGTTGATTTGGAAGCGCATCTGGGACTCGATGGTCTCCTTGATGTCATCCATTGAGCCACCAGGCATAAGAGCTTCGACAAGGGCGTCGTCTTCGGGAAGCTTCTGCTCCTTGATACCTTTGACGGTGACTTGGAAAACGAGGTCTTTTTCGCGAAGAGGTTCAAGAGGGAAGTCTTCTTGAAGGGAGACGGTGACTTCTTTGCTATCGCCGACTTTCAAATCGACAAGTTGGGTTGCAAAGCCGGGAAGGAAGGATTCCTCGTCGACCTTGAGCCAAAAGTCTTCACCGGTTTCGACTTGAGGGACGGGTTGGCCAGCGACTTCTGAGACAGGCTTACCGTCACAAGTGCCGGTGTAGTCGATGACGACAATATCATCTTCTTGCACCGCGCGATCTTCAACATCGGCGAAGTCGGAGTGACGCTCACGGAGAGTATTGAGCTCTTGCTCGACTAACTCAGGGGTTACTTCCTGTTTAGGGACTTCGACGGTGAGGCCTGTGTAAGGGGGAAGAGTGAACTCAGGAGCGAGAATCAGGTTTGCTTTGAGGGTCGCAGAACCACTGTCATTATGGTCGAGAGTGTCGGGCCATTTGACATCGATTACCTTAAGGCTTTCGTCCTCCTTGAGGGCCGTTTGAAAGGCCTTGTCCATGAGGCGACCATCCAATTCTTCGTTGATGGAGGCACCGAAGCGCTTTTCGATGACCTTCAGTGGGGCTTTGCCAGGGCGAAAGCCTGGGATGCTGGCCTGACTGACGTAATTCTGCAAAAGCTGTTTCCGTTCGGTGGAGACCACATCGGCTGGGATTTCCACTTCGAGGGTCGCTTGGCATTGGGGCTGTTTTTGAACCGAGATATTCATAAAGACGGGCCGGGCTCTCACCGGCGGGGCGCGGAAACTGAGGTAAAATTGGCCATTGTGAAATGAAAAAACGACGGCAATTGGTTGAATCGGACGATTCGATGCAATTTTTCGACGAATTTGTAGTGCCTTGGCAGGAGTTCTGTTTGTCTAAAGGCTCGAAATCACCCAGATTATCGACATGAAAAAAGTATTTGCCGTTCTCTTGCTCTTAGCTTCCGTCTTCGGATTGGCCATCCCTGATCCTGTTCCTTTTATTGATGAGGGACTCTTGTTTATTATCCTAATCAATTCGCTTTCAATGCTCGGTCTCGACTTGAAGCGCTTTGTCGGAATGAAAAGCAGCAAGAAAAAGGGCACGGAAAAGCCCATCGACATTAATTAGCTTGTTCGATTTGGTAAGGTCAGAGAAATATAGCCCGTAACAAATCAATCACCCCTTATGTCCGAAGAAAATGACACCCCAGAAGAGGACTTTGCTGCCGCAGTGCCAGAGCCCGAAGACGAAAATTCATCCCCTAAGAAATCTTCAGGAGGCCTGAAGTTTTTAACCCTGCTCATGCTTATTGCTGCTGTGGGGCTTTTTGTATTTCCGTATGTTTGGGGCTTGGAAGATAGAAAAGCCGTTTCCCCAGACTCCTCAGTTCTTAATGATTGGATGCTTTGGCTCGGCGACTTGCACGTCCTCGTTCTTCACGTTCCGATTGGTCTTTTTGTCTACGTCCTCGCAATGGAGTTCTTTGGAATTCTGTCTTTCGGGAAGTTCAAACCTCAGCTTCGGGGCGCGCTGTTTCTCACTGCGATATCTGGAATCGTTGCTGTAGGGTTCGGTTACTTGCACTTCTTGCGCGGTGACTACGGGAACGCTCCTCTTGAGTTCGCTGCCGAAGGCAATCGCATGGGGATGCACATGTGGCTCTCCATCATGTTTGTGGCCTTCGTAGTTCTGGCTTTCGTCTCGAAGATGTGGGCTCATCACCAAAAGAAGTGGTCTCCGTTTTACCCTCTCTTTATCATCGTTGCCGCGGTTTCAATGGGGATTGGCGCGCACAAGGGCGGCGAGATGGTTCATACCGACAAGGATATTGCGGGCGACTTCATGAAGCTCAAAAATGGCGAGCCTCTAGGAGTGGCTGAAGACGAAGTTACCAAGTTGCCTGCGGTTACTGATATTCCTGCTAACGAACGCTTGGTTTACTCACAAGTGGTGAAGCCTATCTTGTATGGCAAATGCTGGGAGTGCCACGCTCCAGCGGAACTCAATCCTCTGGGTAAGAAGAAGATTAAAGGTGGCTTGGAAATGACTTCGGTTGCCAAGCTCCTCGAAGGAGGAAAAGGAGGGGAAGACTTCCCGACTCTCATCCCTGGAAATTCGAAAGACAGTGAGATGATCGTTCGAGTTCATCTCGATCTTGATGATGACGAGTTCATGCCGACTGGCAAAGAGGATGAGCCTGAAATGCATCTTACCGACGGCGAAAAGCGCATTCTCGCTTGGTGGATTGATAGCACTCCTCTCATTGACGAAGAGGGGGATAAGCCTCTCTCTGAGGTTGCAGGATATGAAACCATCTTAGCGGATGTGGAAGCTTTTAAGCCTGCGAGAGAAGCCGCTTCTGAAGAGCTACCGGCTGAAGACGCTGAGAAAAAAGAAGAAGAGCCAAAGGTCAGTCGTCGCGATCAAGTTGAAGAAGCGAAGGGAGCGATTGATAAGGTAATGCCCGGGGCATTGACTTTTTCTTCGAAGGACTCCGAAGATCTCTTCTTCACAGCTGTGAGCCAAGGAAAGGATTTTAGCGACGAAGGTCTGGCCAAACTGGAGCCGGTCTCGGGCGCCATCGTTGATTTGGATGTCAAAAAGACGGCGGTAACGGACGAGGGAATGAAGTCTGTGGCCACCATGATCAACTTGAAGAAGTTGATGCTTAACGAGACCAAGGTGACCGATGCTGGACTCAAGACGCTCGCGGTTCTTCCTAATTTGGAAAGTCTCTCTCTTTTTGGGACAGACGTTACCGACGAGGGAATCGCTGAACTCGCTAAGACTGCGACTCTCAAGAATGTTTACCTGAGCAATACGAAAGTGACCAAGGCTGGCGTTGAGGAGTTGAGTAAGAATCTTCCGGAAGCGAAAGTGGAGTTCGTTCAACCACCTGCTCCTAAGCCCAAGGCCGAGCCCAAGGCCGAGCCCAAGAAAGAGGAGCCCAAGAAGGAAGACCCTAAAGCGAAAGCGGCGACTCCTAAGGTTCTTCCTGTGCCAGGCAAGAAGCCTGCAGAGGCGAAGGGGAAAGATGCACCTGCTCTCAAGCAAGCCGAAATGAAAAAGCCTGAGGCGGCTCCAGCTCCAAAGAAGGATGCTCCGAAAGAAGCGGCCAAGAAAGAGGGCGCGAAGCCAGCTCCGGCAGAAAAGGCAAAGGCGCAGCCCAAGGCCGAAGAGAAGTCTAAGAAAGAGGAAGTAAAACCCGTACCTGCCCCAGCGAAAAAAGCTGAGGCTGCCCCAGCGCCAGAGGATAAGAAGAAGGTCGTTGAGCCGGCTCCGACTCCAAAAGAGAAGGTTGAGGCCAAGCCAGCCCCTGAGAAGAAGGTCGAGGAAGCTCCTGCGAAGAAGGACGCTCCTAAGGCCAAGCCAGCCCCTGCTCCCAAAGCTGACGAAGAAAAGCCAGAGGAAGTAAAGGAAGAGAAGCCAAAAGCGGTGCCAGCCGAGCCCACCCCTAAGAAAAAGGAAGTAGCTCAGCCAACTCCAACACCTGAGAAAAAGGAGACTGTAGAGAAGGTTGCACCGACTCCCGAAAAAAAGGAGGAAGTGAAGAAGGCTGTGAAGGCTCCTGAGAAGAAGGAAGCTGCCCCTGCGGTTGCTCCAGAAAAGAAGGAAGTCAAAAAAGCAGCTGCCCCAGCTCCTACTCCTGAGAAGGTGGATGCTCCAAAGCCTCCCGCGAAGAAAGAGGTGAAGAAGGTGGCTCCTGCGGAAGAGCAAGAGAAGGTGGAGAAGGCAGACGGTCCGATGACTCCTGAAGAGCGAGCTAAGGAAGCGATTAGAAAGCTTCGCGAGGCCGCTAAGGGTTAAAGTTCATTTTTGTCTAACCAGAAGATTTCAGAAGGCACCGAGTTCATTCGGTGCCTTTTTTATTGTCTAGAGTAGGTGAGAATATCACTCGTCAGAGCTCAGCAAGCAGCCTAGTTTCCGCTCGTGAAAGAAGGAGCCGCTGGAAGTTTTTACCTAATAGGGATTGGATTGCTATTGGCTCTGTCAGGCGCTGTTTTTACATGGCTACTTGGAACCAGTTTTGGTCGTGCCAAAGAGATGGACGGTTGGAAGGAGACTCCTTGTTTCATCCTCGAGTCTGAGATTCGAGAAAGAAGAATAGGGCCGGAGGTTCCAATGGATTACCGCTTAGGAATTCTGTTCGGATACGACTTCAATGGGGAGCCCTATAGTTCGGAGAATTATGACCTTCGTGGCAATGCTTGGCTGAAGGATGCCCAGCGTATTGGCGGTTTAGTTACGAAGTATCCTGTCGGAAGTAAGCAAGTCTGTTGGGTGAATCCTAAGGACCCTCAGATGGCTGTCCTTAAGAAGGAGACTAAGGCGCCGGGATATTCCATTTGGTTTCCCATCTTGTTTTTGGTGGGGGGACTTGGGGTGATGGTGAAGGCTGTCGTTTCACTCTTCAAGAAGTCGGAGCAAGTAGCGCAGTCTTCTGGGCTATAGTTGTGAAGCCATTCGTCTCGAGGGACTTATTGTGAGTTTCCTGAGGAAAAAGGTGTGCTGTCCAGCAAGAGAAAGCGCCGAGGCGCAAGTCTCGCATTCATCCCATCCCAGAGTTCTGCGTCACGGCTAATTACCTAGTTTGTTTTTTTTGAGGGTCAGGGACATTTCTGTCCCTGAGTCTCGGTTGGAATTCAAGGGTGGGAATGTCCTTGCTCCCTCAGACTAGACCGGCGTGATACGCACGGGGCAGACCTTTAACTCGGCGGTCTGGGTGACGGGATCGTAACCTGAACCGGTGAGGATGTTGACCTGGGTGTCAGCGAAGCTAAAGGAGGTGAAGACGGTGCCACGTGGGCTTTGGGTGGTGACTTCCACTTCGACTTCAATCTCGCCTCGGCGGCTCGCCATCTTAACTCGGCTTCCGTCGCTGAGGCCCCAATCGCGCGCGTCGTCAGGGTGGACTTCGAGGGTTTCGCGGGAAAGAAGGTAGTCGATTCCTGAGGCCCGACCAGTTTGAGTGCGAGTGTGATAGGCTTCGAGTCGGCGTCCGGTCGTGAGCCAAACGGGGTAGTCGGCATCAATGACTTCTGCTGGGTCGCGGTAGCCTATCAGGCGGAAGAGGCCAGGTTTACCGTCTTTGAATTCGTTCTCATGCAGCATAGGCGTGCCGGGGTGTCCTTTGTGGGGCACTGGCCACTGGTATTCGCCGTCTCCGATGATGTCCCAGTCGAGTCCGGCATAGATGGGGCTTAGTGAACAGAGTTCGTTGAAGACGTCCTTTGCGCTTTCGTATTCGAACCCGGGGATGCCGAGTTCTTTGGCAATGCCTGAAAGAATCCACCAGTCCGGCATCGAATCTCCGTAGCTGGGGACAGCTTTGCGAAGTCGTTGCACCCGGCGTTCGGTATTGGCCTGCACGCCATCGGTCTCACCCCAAGCCGAAGCGGGGAGCACGACATCGGCGAGTTGAGCGGTTTCTGTTAGGAAAATGTCGACTACCACGAGGTGATCGAGAGATTTGAGAGCGTGTTCGCAGTGCTTGCGATCGGGGTCGGTAACGACGGTGTTTTCGCCATTGATGAGCATGGCGTGAATTCCGTTCTCCTCGGCGCCGCACAAGTTGAGAGCGGTGACCTTGGTCATGTGATTGCCGAGGTCCATGTCAGGCTGCTGATAGAGTTCAGCAAACTTCTTTTGGAATTTCTCATCTTTGACAGGTTGGAACCCAGGGTAGTTAGCAGGGACGGCCCCGCAGTCTCCGGCACCCTGGATATTATTCTGGCCACGCATGGGGTTGATGCCTGTTCCTACGCGACCGAGGTTTCCGGTCATGAGGGCGAGGTTGCAGAGAGATTGTACGTTATCAACACCACAAATGTGCTCCGTGATTCCGAGGGTATAATAGATGGCTCCGCGGTCGGCTTGGCCATACCAAATGGCGGCTTGCTCGATATCGGCGGCCGGGCATTCACAGATTTCTGAGGCCCACTCGGGAGTGAACTCTTTGAGGTGTTCGGCAAAGTCTTCGAACTTGGTGGTTCGCTCTTCGATGAACTCAGTGTCGGCGAGACCTTCACGGACAATCACGTGAGCCATGCCGAGGAGAAGGGCGACATCTGAACCGACCCGAATGGGCAAGTGAAGATGGGCCAACTTCGCCAAGCGCGTTTTGCGCGGGTCGGCGACAATGAGCTTGGCTCCTTGAGTGAGTGCTTTTTTGAGTCCTGTCGCGGCGACGGGGTGGCACTCGGTCATATTGGTGCCGATAGCAAAAATAGTGTCGGGCTTTTGCATGTCCTCCAGAGGATTGGACATTGCGCCTCTTCCGATTTGGGCCGCCAGACCGGCGACCGTGGGAGCGTGTCAAGCACGCGAACAGTTATCGATATGATGCGTCCCGAAGCCGGCTCGAATGAACTTCTGCATCGTGTAGGCGGCCTCGTGAGGAGCGCGACCGGAGGCGATACCGAAGATACTATGGCGGCCGTATTTATCTTTGGCTTTAGCAAAGCCTTCGGCTGCCTTTTTCAAAGCTTCATCCCATTCCACTTCCTTAAAGCTGCCATCCGCTTGTTTGATAAGAGGCTTCTTGAGGCGGTCTTCGTGTTGAATGAAGTCGTAAGTGAATTGTCCTTTGATGCAGAGTGCTCCTTTGTTGGCTGGGCCGTCCATGGCGGGCTGTGCTCCGACAATCTTGTCGTTTTTGCTCATCAGGTCGATGGAGCAACCGACAGCGCAGAAAGGGCAGACGGTGCGCGTCTTCTTGACTTCGCCTGGAGTGTCCTCGTCTCGGAGAGCTTTCTTGTCGGCAAGAGCTCCAGTAGGGCAGGTCTGCACGCATTGGCCGCAGAAGGTGCAATCGGAGTCACGTAGGTCGTTGCCAAACTCGGTGGTGATTTGGGTGTCGAAACCACGGTTCATCACGCTGATGGCGTAATCACCTTCTTGCTCTGAACAAACTCTCACACAGCGGTAGCAAGAGATGCAGAGGTTGTAGTCGCGCAGGATGAAAGGGTTGAGATCTTTTTTGTTACTGGTTCCAGAAGTCTTTCCTTTGAAGCGTCCCTGATTGGCATCGTAACGATTGACCAGCCCGGTGAGTTGCTGACTGGCGTATCCTCGAAGAGGGCTGACCTCTAACTCGGGATTCTCTGAGTTGACCATCTCGAGAAGAGTCTTGCGATATTTCTCGATTTTTTGAGGAGCGGTCTTCACTACCATGCCGGCGGTGGCTTTGGTGGTGCAGGAGGCGACGGGGTTGCGGATACCTTCCACTTCCACGACACAAAGGCGGCAGCCGCCAAAGGCTTCGAGGCGGTCGTCGTAGCAAAGAGTGGGGACGTCTTTCCCCATCTGGGTCGCGACCTCATAAATAGTTTGGCCTTCGGAGAAGGAGACTTCCTGACCATCGATGGTCATCGTCAATTGTTGCATGGTCATTTCTTAAAATCTACGTCAAGGCTGGTTGTTCGCTATCAGTTTTTAGATGGCTTCGTTCCACTTCTTCGGGAAAGTATTTGAGGAGGCTTTCGGTCACATTAGGGGCTGCCATACCTAAGCCGCAGGCGCTGGTCGCTTTCATGACGTCGCCGATGTCGTTGACCTCGGCTTTCCATGCCTCGGGCTTGGTCTGGACGATTTGGTCGTCGAGACGCTCGGTGAGGCGCTGAGTTCCGATGCGGCAGGGGAAACACTTGCCGCAGCTTTCGTGCGCAAAGAAAGCCATGGCATCATGAGCAACCTGAACTATGTCGCGGGTGTCATCGAAGACCATGATTCCCCCAGCACCTAGGAAAGAACCGTGAGAGCGGATGCAGGGTTCGTCCAAAGTGATATCGTCGAGAACTTGATGTCCAAGGAAGCCCCCTGAAAGACCGGCCATGGTGACCGCTTGGATGGAGCGACCGTCTTTTGGTCCGCCAGCCCATTCGTAGAGGAGGGTTTTGAGTGGAAGACCAATGGGCACCTCGTAGTTACCTGGACGTTCGATATCTCCGGAAAGGCTGATAAGTTTGGTGCCGGGATGTTCGCCGGAGCCGAGTCCGCGATACCAGTCGGCCCCGTTCACGAGAATGGGAGGGATGGAGGCGAGGGTTTCGACGTTGTTGACGACGGTGGGCTTGTTGTTAAAGCCGTGAGTGACGGGGAAGGGTGGCTTGTTGCGAGGGAAAGGGTGTTTGCCTTCTAGGCTATTCAGAAGAGAGCCTTCCTCACCACAGATGTAGGCGCCAGCTCCGCGGCGGACGTAGAGTTGGAAGGTGAACCCGCTGTCCAAGATGTTTTCTCCGAGTAGTCCACCTGCATTCAGGTCGAGGATTGCTTGCTCTAAAAGTTCGTTGGTCTCGGGATACTCGTACCGCAGATAGACAAAACCTTGTGGTGCTCCAGTGGCGAATCCGGCGATAATCATACCTTCTAACAGAGCATAGGGATCGTAATCCATCACTGCGCGGTCCTTGAAGCAGCCGGGTTCTCCTTCGTCCGCGTTGCAGACAATGGATTTGGGGTCTCCGGGAGCGTCGGCGACGGCCTTCCATTTGATTCCGGTTGGGAAGCCTGCTCCACCACGTCCTGCGAGTTTGCTGGCGGTGACGGTCTCGATGACTTGCTCGGGTGTGCCCTTGAGAGCATTTGTTAAAGCTTCGAATCCGCCTGAGTTACGATAGCCGTCGAGGGTGTTGCGTTGTGGCTCGCGGATTTTTGCGAAAACGCATTCCTCGATACCGCCCGGATTGGCGACTGGGACTGCGCTGGGTGTCGGGGTCAGATTATCTGCAGAGGTTCCGATGAGAGTGGTGTGCCCTTGCAAGACGGGGACGGGGCCATCACAACGTCCGCTGCAAGGCATGGCGCTGGCCGCTTGGCCCTGGGCTTTCAGAGTGGCGAGGATTTCGTTTCCACCGTGGAAGCAACAAATGTTTCCAGTACAGACGCGAGGGGCTTCCAAGCCACCGGGTGTTCTTGAGAAGTGATGGTAGAACGTAACGGTCCCAAAGAGATCGGCCAAGGGAGTCTTGAGGCCTTCCGAGACTGCGCGCAAGGCGTCATCAGAGAGATAGCCATCCCGATCATGAAAAGCGTGCAAAAGGGGGAGCAAAGGCGCGGGCTCCTTTTTCCAGTGCTCGATCAGCTCTTCGTCGGTCGCTCCAGTCATTGGAATAATAAAGACATACTAGTGAAATCAAGCAAGCGACAAAGGGGCTCAAAGTCGTCTTTGCTGGAGGCTGCTTGCGCATTCGATGAGGAAAAAGAGGGGCTTTTTTTCGGAGTCACTCGCCTGCAGGTTGGCTTGATAGTCTTTCTCGAAGGAAAAGAGCGTGTGCAAAAGGAGTTGGGGTTGATTTTTCTCTAAAGGTGGGGGCATGTTCAACGCAAGTATGTTGACGGTGCGATCATGGTTGGAATTGGAGGGAAAGGAAGATGAGGCTTTCAAAGCTCTTTTTTGTGGAGGGGAGATTCAACTTTGATGAGCTCTTATCGAGCGATCGCGATTGATGGGCCGGCTGCATCCGGGAAAAGTACCGTTGCTCGCCGACTGGCCGAAGACTGGGGGATGACGATGGTGAACTCCGGTTCAATGTATCGAGCTGTCACTTGGGAAGTTCTGCAGCGCGGAGTCGATCCCACTAAGCCGGATGAGGTGGTTGCTCTGCTTCCCAATGTGGAGTGGGGCTGTGTTGTTCGTGATGGCCAGACTGTGATGAAGGTCGACGAAGTGGAGCCAAGCATCGAGGAGCTTAAGAGCGATGAGGTGAATGCGGCGGTCTCACATGTGGCCGCCATTCCTGAAGTGCGTGAACTCTTGGTCGCTAAGCAAAGAGAGTTTTTGAATCACAGTAACCTTGTGATGGAGGGGCGGGATATCGGCACGGTGGTTTTTCCTGACACCCCTTTTAAAGTCTTTGTCACTGCAAGTGAAGAGATACGGCGTAAGCGTCGGGAGGCAGAAGGAGCAGATGATGCAGTGGCGGAGAGAGATAAGCACGATTCAGAGCGTAAGACTTCTCCCCTAAGAAAAGCGGATGGAGCCGTTGAGGTCGATAGCTCGGAAATGGACATTGAAGATGTAGTGGTCGAAGTGAAAAATGAACTTAAGAAACTAGGTTGGTAGTCATGAAATTGTTGCAAGATATGAATTGGGTCTATTGGGCTGGCTGGAGCTGGTTCCGTGGAGTGGCGAAGGCGTCCTTTAACTATGAAGTGGTCGGAAGAGAGCATCTCATCGAAGAAGGGGGTGCCTTGATCGTTTGTAACCATGTCAGTTTTCTTGATCCTCCTTTGGTAGGGATTGCTCACAAGAACGGTGTCTTTTATTTGGCTCGCAAAACCCTCTTCACGGGCTTTTGTGCCTGGCTTTATCCTCGATGGAATTCGATTCCTATCGATCAGGAGAATCCTGATATGAGTAGTCTTAAAAATGTGATCAAGATCCTGAAGTCGGGCGAGCGGGTGGTCATGTTTCCCGAGGGTGAACGCTCTTGGGATGGTAAGATGTTAGATGCGAAGGCTGGGGTAGGCCTCATTATCTCTAAGGCCAAGGTTCCGGTTGTTCCTTGTCGTCTTTTCGGCGCACACGAAGCTCTTCCGCGAGGAGCTGCTTTTTGGAAGATTCACCAAGTCACTCTTGTGGTTGGTGAGCCCATCGAATTCGATGCGGAGGACTTGAAGGGCAAGGGCCGCGAAGTCTACCAATCGATTGCCGACAAAGTGATGTCCGAGATTGCTGCTATCGAGTTGCCGGAGGTACGCTAATTATACGCTGTCAAGGCTGCGACCGAAGGGGGGAGATAAGAGGCGTCGACTTTAGTCGGAGGGCGCTGTATTAGGCGACGTTTTGATTGGGCCAGACTGATGGTGGGCGGCTGAAGTCGACCCTCGTATCTGCGAAGGGCGCTCTTCCTTAGCGATGAGTTGGATGGATTGCTAAGCTTCGATTGCGCTAGCTAGGCTAGAATTGTAGGCAAGGCTTTCCTTTTTAGTAAGGGTCGTTTATCTAGAATGCTTTGAAGATGATTAGGATTCCAGGGTCGAAGTCGGTGACGAACCGAGTGCTGTTTTTGGCGGCGCTGAGTGGACAGGAGGTGGCGTTGGCGAATTTGTTGGAGAGTGATGATACGGTGCACATGCGTTCCGTTTTGTCGGCTTTTGGTGTAGAGTTTGAGGAGGTCGGGGAGGAGTTGCTGGTGCGTCCGCCGGAACGGTTGCAAGTCGCGAACAGGGAAGTGTTCATTGGGAACGCGGGAACAGTGGCGCGGTTTATGTCGGCGGCGAGTTTGGTCGTCGAGGGAGAGTATGGTTTGAAGGGGGTGAGTCGAATGCATGAGCGCCCACAGGAGGACTTGTTCTCAGCCTTAATGGAGTTGGGTGTCCCCCTGACATGTAGTGGAAGACATGGCTTTTTGCCGGTGAGATTTACTGGCTTGGGAGGGCAGTTGAAGAGGAATGAGATAGTTCTCTCAGGAAAGGTATCCTCTCAGTTTGTGAGCGCCCTTTTGTTGGTTGCACCAAGGGTTTCGGGTGGTTTGGTTGTGAAAATGGAGGAGATTCCGCCGTCGCAGCCTTATGTGGAGATGACTTTGGAGATTCTCCGGCAATGGGGAGTGGTGGTTGAGGTGCAAGATGAGGGTCGGATGATGAAGGTGGCGGAAGGTTTGACGGCGCCGGCGCGTTACTTGATTCCGGCGGATATGAGCGGGGCGAGTTATCCCTGTGCGTGGGCTACTCTGGTTAAGCAACCCTTGCAAATTGCGGAATGGGGAGAAGAGACGCTTCAAGGAGACGAGGGATTTGTAGAGGTGTGTCGGTCCTTCGGTGCGCGGTTTGGGCGCTCGGGGGATGGGTTTCAGTTAGAGGATTTCGAAAAGGTGGATGAAGAGGAGGAGAAGCGATTCGATTTTTCGGCGATGCCTGATGTGGCCATGACGGGGATGGTAATGGCGGCCTTTTATGAAGGGGAGTGGTCCTTTACGGGGCTGGAGAGTCTACGGGTCAAGGAATGTGACCGAATCGAAGCCATGCGTTTGGGCCTGGCGCTGTTAGGCGTGGAGGTGACGGTAAAAGAGGATGATATGATAGTTCGCGGTGGAGAGTATTGGATGACTCCTGAGAAGTTGGTTGAAATGGTTGCGCGGAAAGTGGAGACGAATTCGTTCGACGATCATCGTATCGCGATGTGTTTCGGAGTAATGCGTTCGGCTTTGGCGATTCGGGCTAAGGACAAGAATGATGATGCTCCAGCGGAGGAGGATTTATTTAAGATCGGTGAGCCAGAGTGCGTGGCGAAGACCTGGCCAAGTTTCTGGAAGAACCTCGAAGGTTGGAAGGGCGAAAAGTTCTCTTAACATCATGATTCGGCCTGAATTTAATGTAGAGAGTCCTCCTCATGCGGTCGAGGACCTCGAATATCACGAGCTTGTCGCTATGATCGAAGTGATCAGCGATCCTGACACCGAAGAAGAGGTGGCTGGCTACTATGGGGAGCTCATCGAGATGACTTTGCCTGGCGGGGAAGTTGCGGATCTGATTCTCTGGCCGGCTGAGTGGTTTCGCGATCCTAAGATGCTTGAGGTGGACTTGGATGAGACCGAAATCGCAAACTATCTCCTCGCTTGGACTGGGAAGAAGCTTGTTGGGGCTGAGATGGTGGAGCTCCCAGAGATTCCGGCATCGAAGCGTGCCGGTGATGGACGGGGGACTTCGAGAATGTGAAGGACTTTTTCTGAATTTGAATCAGGCTAAAGCCTGATGCTCCCTCTTATGGTTCGGCGATGAACCGGCTGCTGCTATGGAAGAAGAGTGACGGTTTTGTCACTGAGATTCGTGGGTGTTGGACGGGCTTAGAGAGTAGGACGGGGTGGTGGAGAAGCTCTTTCTCATTGATGCTATCGCACCGTTCTTTCGGGGCTACTTGAAGAGGCGAATCAATTGGTCAAAGATTCCTTTCGACCATTTGAAAGCGGATGGCTTGGAGGCGGAGGCGCAGTGGGAGATGATTGAGCGGGAAAGCGAGCACTTTGCGCGCAGGGTTGGGGAGCTGGGTTACAATGCGGTGACCCTCGATGACTTGGCGCATCTGAGTGTTCATCATTGGTTTGAGGAGGAGGTGCGAAAGCGTAATGGTAGGCTCGGCGAGCGGGTAAGGAGGGTGATGCGCTTTCATTTGGACAGAGGGCTGAGAGTGTTCGTGACCTCGGATGTGATTTGCACGAGTGCGGCAATAGACGAGCGGGTGGGGAATTCTCGAGAGGCTATCGAGGAATGGTATGGGGAGATGATACGAGGCTTCTTTGAGGATTTTCCCGAAGTGTCGGGTTTGGTGCTGCGGATAGGGGAGAGTGATGGCTTGGATGTGAAGGATGCAATTCGGTCGCGACTACATGTGCGAACAGCACGAGACGCACGTGTTTTGTTACAGCGGCTGCTGCCTCTCTTTGAGGAGTTGGGGAAGACTCTGATTCTGCGGACCTGGACGGTGGGAGCTCATCCGATTGGAGACTTGATTTGGCATCGGGATCGAGTGGCTCAGGTGGTGAAGGGTGTTCGGTCCAATGCCTTGATATTATCATTCAAGCATGGAGACTCAGATTTCTTTCGCTATTTGCCATTGAGCGAGGTCTTGGCGAAGACAAAGCAGGCAAAGATTATTGAATTTCAGGGGCGGCGTGAGTATGAGGGTGCGGGGGAATATCCATCCTTCATTGGGTGGGACTGTGAGGAGTTTCAAAGAGAATTGGCTGGCGACGAGAGTCTTGTGGGCTTTTCGATGTGGTGCCAAACGGGTGGATGGCATGGATTCCGTCGTCGCCCTTTTGTGAGCGAGCAGGCAACCGATGAAGAAGTTTGGATTGTGTTGAATTGCGTAAGCGCGATCGGAAGCTTTCGGCATGGTTGGACAAGTGAAGAGTCGATTCGACTTTATATGGGAGACTTGCGAGCGGAGGCCGCAATCAAGTTGTTGAGGCTCTCCGAGACCGTAATTCGTCGTTTGCTCTACATTCCTAGTTTTGCGTGCAAAGAAATGTTCTTTCGAAGGGTGAGGGTTCCTCCTTTGTTCCATGTCTATTGGGATTGTATTTTCTGCACCTCTTCGGTGCGCAAGTTGATGCGCTATTTCGTTCCCGACCACGAAGCAGCCCTTCGGGATGCGGGAGAGATCTTGCCGCTGTTTGATGAAATGAAAGCCTTAGCACGGGAGGCTGAACTGCCAGTAGGCGATATCGAGTTTATGCAGGATACCTTTGAAGTCATGGCTTTGGTGCGAAGGTACTACTTTCAGGAATGGAATCCAGAGACTGTTAATGCAATCAAGGTGGTGAAGGCTGAGTATAAGGAGAAATGGCCGCGCAGTGAGCGTTCTCGCTACCGAATTAAGATCGATTTCGAACCTTTTCGGCTCAAGCGACGGACAATTGGGTTCGTTAGTAGTGTTCTCCTACGTGAGCGGAGAGGCTATCGTCTGCTCGACCATTTAGTGGTTCTGAGTCTGCTATCGTTCGCTTATCGACTGGTGGGTAGGCATGGTGAAAAAGCGCTGCCTAAGTTTGTGAGGAAGTCGGCGATGGGGATTGAAAGTGTCATGAGATAGCGGTTGCTCAGCTCTTGTGGGGGAAACCTTATAAGTCTCTGTGTGACGAAATCTTCACCTCAGGTTGTTTTGAATTCCTTAGGTTTCATGAAAAAGAACACTACGAAGAGACCAGTGGGCCTCTCAAATTATGAGAATTGATATTGTAACAGATACTTTTACTCCGGACGTCAATGGAGTGGCTATGACGATTGGCCGCTTGGTGGAAGGCTTGCGTCTCAAGGGGCACCTAGTGCACGTGATTCACACTGCGGATGAGAAGCCGGAAGAAGGGGGCGATACTACAGCGCGGTTTTTTCGCATGCCGGGGTATAAAGAGATTCGCATTGGTCTGCCTCGGCCGGTGAAGTTCCGGAAGCGTTGGTTTCGGAAGAGGCCAGACGTGGTCTATGTCGCGACGGAGAGTCCGATGGGGCTTTCGGCTTTGCAAGCCGCACAGAGTTTAGGTATTCCGTCTGTAATAGGATTTCATACCTGTTTTCACGACTATTTGGAGCAGTATCGATTGGGCGGGCTGAAGGCTCCGATGTTAGCTTGGTTGCGGAAGATTCATGAGTTAGCGGATTTAACGGTGACTCCTTCGGCTGATGTCGCGGAGACCCTGCGGATGCATGCCTTTGAGAACGTGGAGGTGTTGGGGCGAGGGGTGGACGCTGCTCTTTTTCATCCTGAGAAGAGAGATGCGGGCTTAAGGCGAGAGTGGGGAGTCAATGAAGATGAACCAGTCTATCTGATCGTTGGGCGCCTGGCGGCGGAGAAAAATCTGGAATTCGGGTTAGAGGCATTTAGACGGGCGCGAGAGGAGTGTGAGGAGGCGAAGTGCGTGGTGGTGGGGGATGGTCCATTGAGGGCTAAGCTTGAGCGAGGGTTCCCTGAGGTGATCTTCGCTGGGGTTCTTTGTGGGGAGGAGTTGGCGCGGCACTATGCTTCAGCTGATGTTCTTCTCTTTCCGAGTGAAACAGAGACATTCGGGAATGTTTTGTTAGAGGGGATGGCCAGTGGACTTGTGACCTTGAGCTACGATTATGCGGCTTCGAGGATTCATGTTGTCGATGGGGGCAATGGTTTGAAAGTGCCACGAGGTGACGAGGAGGGATTTGTGCGCCGTGCGAAAGTGTTAGCAAAGGCTTCCAGTTGGAGGGATTTGAGCCAAATGGCGCGCTCTCACAGCGAGAAGAATGGCTGGAGTCAGATTGTCGACACCTTTGAGTCTTTGCTTTCGGCAACTGCCGAACGATACGGTGCCCCCAAGAAAGTCCGGACGGGGAGTAGCGTTCTCCGTTTCGAGAGTATCTTTATTTCTGATATTCATTTAGGAACACCAGAGTCCAAGACAAAGGAACTCGTCGACTTCCTGAAGCATACCCGCTGCAAGAAGCTCTACCTAAATGGTGATATCATTGATGGCTGGGCTTTGAAGCGGGGAACTATCTGGAGCAAGCGCCATACTCGCGTAATTCGAACGATACTAAAAAAGAGCGAGAAGGAGGAGACCGAGGTGACCTATCTTCGAGGAAATCATGATGATGTTTTGGAGCGCTTTTTTCCCATCGACTTCGGGCTAATAAAGTTGAGGAAGGAGGCGATCCATCAAGGGGTGGATGGACGAAAATATCTCGTGATTCACGGAGATGGCTTCGATCATATTGCGTCCAATTTTCGTTTTGTGGCGATGTTGGGAGCCTTTGGTTATGATTCCTTGCTAAAGGTCAATCGGGTCTACAATCGTTACCGCAGGTGGCGGGGTCAAGAGTATCACTCCATCAGCAAAAGGATTAAAGAGAAGGTGAAGAATGCGGTGAGCTTTGTCGGTAAATACGAAGAACAGCTTGTGGGTCTAGCTCGCAAGAGGGGTTGCGATGGAATCATCTGCGGGCATATTCATACCGCAGAAGATAAGACGATGGAGGATATTCGTTATCTTAATTCGGGAGATTGGGTAGAGAGTATGAGTTGCGTGGTTGAGCACGCCGACGGGCGCTTGGAAGTGCTCTACTATTCCGAGTTTCTTCGTCGCATGGGGGAGTTGAATGGGCCGATGAAACCGCAAAATACCGATGAGATACCGCGTCAGATTTCTGCTTAGAAGCTGAGGGGTGGCGAGAGTGAGGAGTGTATGTCCGATTCTTAACAAGAATCAGCGCGACTCTCTTGGAAAGGCGGGGTTAGTAGGAGTGATGAAAAGAATATTTTTCCTTCTATTCAGTAGTAGTGCACTTGTTTTCTCGCAAGGCCCGCGTCCAGAGGACCTGACGGCCTCGCCTCAGGCTGTAGGCGCACCAGGGGTGGCTTGGTATACTACTTGGGATTCGGCTTTGGCTGAGGCCAAGCGTTCCCAGCGGCCGATATTTTTTATGGCTGCAGCGGCAACTTGTAATGGCATCCCTGGGGTTTTCTGACCGGGCTATACCGCTACGCAGAACAGTTTGTTCTCGCAAGATGACTTTATCGCCTCCAGTCGCGACTTCGTGTGTGTTCGCTTGGAATCTTATGAGTCCGAGAAGCATCAAGAGATGGTTCGCACTTTCTTGAGAGGAGCCTTTGCGAATACCGCTTTTTGTATTCTTGCTCCTGATGGTGAAACGCGACTCTCGAAAAGTGGCCGTGGCCCGAGTTCGTTGTTAGGACGTCGAGGAGGGGCTGCCGATGATCCTGAGGCTCTCATCACGGTTTTGAAGAAAATAGCGGGAGACTACCGAGCTAAGGGAGCTGCCAGTGAAGCCGTCGTTCAGGACTTTCATACCTCACGGCAGGCGCTCAATGTGGCTTCGGGAGACCAACGGCTCTTGCTCTTGACTGTATCAAGCAAAGAGGAGCGTAGGCGAGTAACCAAGGTGTTGCAGGCGGTTCTTAATGATTCCGAGGTTGTGGGGCGTTTTCATCATGATTTTGCGGAAAAGAGTTCGGATGCTGATTGGGCTGAATTGGTGGCAGGGGAGAAGTCTCAGGCAGGGTATTTTGTGATTCAGGCAGATGCTTTTGGCCAAGAAGGAAAGGTTTTGGGTGAATTCTCTCTCTCAGCGACGAGTGGAGAATTAAAGAAGGCTCTGGAAAAGGCGAACGCAGTCTTTGCAAAGGCTGAGCAGCGCAAGGTCTATCGCGAGCATGTTCAGGAAGGGCGCCGCAAGGGGGTCCACTTTAAGAATGAGATTCCTTACGGCGAGGATCGGGATGGAGACGGGGTCATCGACGAGAAACCAGGGCGAGGGCGTCGGGGAAGATAGGACCTGCCGCAGGTGTTGTTCTTTCGCTGACATCGATCCTTATGAAGAAGGCAGACTAATAGAGGTTCCTTGAAAGGGCTCGAAGAGTGGACTCTGATTCGGGACTAAAATTACTCCCAAATCCACTTGTTATTGAGACTCGATCTCACAGTCAGACTTTTT
The DNA here is from genome assembly GCA_051251855.1 of Roseibacillus sp. Classification (GTDB taxonomy): domain Bacteria; phylum Verrucomicrobiota; class Verrucomicrobiia; order Verrucomicrobiales; family Akkermansiaceae; genus Roseibacillus. Next base: position 1,391,638 of record JBPOGI010000001.1, on the reverse strand, counting down.
TGCAGAAAGCAGTTGCGTGAAGGTTCGATTGGGTCTTACACCGTCCGCGCAGCACGAACGAGGACACTCTTTCGGGCTGTCACAAACTTTGTGAAAAATTTCACAAACTGAGCTTGTGAAAAATTTCACAAGCTCGTAACCTCAGTCCGTCCATGGCGAATTTCTTTCCTCGTTGGTCCAATTTTACACCACTCAAACTCGCAATTTGCCTCGGGGCTCTTGCGTTCGGAGTGACGTTTGTGTTTGCGGTCTACATTAACCCAAGCTCACTACGGGTCGGATACCAACCCACCCAACCAATCCCTTACAGTCACGAGATTCACGTGAACCAGTTGGGGATGGATTGTCGTTACTGTCACAGTTTTGTAGAGCATGGTTCCCACGCGAATGTGCCATCGGCGAATGTCTGTTGGAATTGCCACGGACCCAACAAGGTAAAGTCGGATAGTCCAAAGCTTTCTCCTCTCTACGCTGCAATGGGCATTGACCAAAAAAGCGGTGCTGAAGTGACGCCGGTTCCTCTTGAGTGGGTGCGTGTTCACAAGGCGCCCGATTATGTCTACTTTAACCACTCTGCACACGTAAACCGCGGGGTCTCTTGTCAGAGTTGTCACGGTGACGTTGATAAGATGAAGATTGTTCATCATGAAGAGTCTCTTTCAATGGGATGGTGTCTTGATTGTCACCGAGCCCCCGAGGAGCATCTTCGTCCTATTGAAGAGGTGACTAACCTCGATTACGACGTTGAGAAGTATTTGAAGGCCAATCCCATCAAGGATGCGAAAGGCAACGCCATTGAGTCCCAGACCGATTTCGGGAATTACCTGAAGGCACACTGGAATGTGAAGCCCAAAGAGAGCTGCGCTACCTGTCACCGCTAATTAGAATTTTACGCCCAAGATGAGTAAACGAGTTTGGAATCATCCTGAAGTGCCCGCTGACGAGCTGGAGACTCAGGTTTGGCGCAGTCCCGCCGAGTTGGAAGGTAATCCTCTGTTTCAGGATTGGCTGCATCGCGAATTTCCCGAGAAAAGCGGCGAGTTGACCGAAGAAGAGCGCGAGCTTTCCCGTCGTAGTTTCGTCAAATTGATGGGTGCTTCCTCAGCACTTGCCGGTTTTGGTTTGGCGTCTTGTCGTCGCCCAGAGACTTACATTGTTCCTTATACCCAGGCTCCTGAGTGGGTGATTCCCGGAAAGGCTCTCTATTACGCGACCACCATGCCTCGTCCAGGAGGAGCGGTTCCTTTGGTGGTGACCACTTTCGAGGGTCGCCCCACCAAGTTGGAGCCTAACAACGCTTTTGCAGACGCAAGCGGAACTGATGCTTTCACTCAGGCTTCCATTCTCAATCTTTACGATCCCTTCCGTTCCAAGGATGTCCTCAAGGACGGTAAAAAGTCTACTCGTGCCGAATTGGATGCTGCGCTCAAGGAGCTCTCTGCGAATCCTGGTAAAGTAGGCTTTGTTTTTGGAGAAGATGACAGCCCGACCCGCAATCGTGTTTGGGGCGAAATTAAAAAGAAGTTTCCCGCGGCCAAGGCCTACCGTTACGAGGCTCTAGAGAGTCACGCTTCTGAAGAGGTTCTTGGCGCTGGAGTTCGCATGGTGGTTGATTTCGAAAAAGCGGACCGCATTCTTTCTTTCGACTGCGATTTCACCTCACTTGACCAAGTTGGTCCTGTGAAGCCGTTCTTCGACCGCCGTCAAGGTGGTGCGCACGATAAGGACAAGCTTTACGCCCACGAGATGAAGGCGGAGGAGATGAACCGTCTCTACCAGGTAGAGGCAGCCTACTCTCTCACTGGTGGGGTAGCTGATCATCGTCTTCGCATCGCTCCAAGTCAGTTTATTAAGATCGCAACTGCAGTTGGCAAGGCTGTTGGAGCGAAGGTTCAAGGAGATGTTTCTCTTTCAGAGTCCGATGCCAAGTGGGTCGCTGAGTGTGCGAAGGACTTACAGTCTAACAAGGGCAAGTCTGTGGTTCTTGCGGGTAGCCGTCAGTCCAAAGAACTCCATGAGGTGGTTGCCGCTATCAACGTTGCTCTTGGTAACGTTGGAAAAGGAAAGCCTGCCACTCTCGTTCAAACCGGAACGAAGAACTTTGCTGGATTCACTCAGTTGGTGAAGGACCTTGAGGGAGGCGCGCTGGAGACTCTCATTCTCCTCACCCCTAGTAACCCTGTTTACGATTCTCCTGCGGATGTTAATTTCAAGGAGTTGCTCGGCAAGGTGAAGACTTCCATTCATTTGGGTCTTCGCACCGATGCAACTTCTTACGCTACCACTTGGCACGTTCCTGCCGCTCACTACTTGGAAAGCTGGTCGGATGCCAAAACGGCAAAAGGAACCCATGCTCTGATTCAACCTCTGATTCTTCCTCTCTATGACGGAGTGGGCGAGCTAGAATTGTTGAGCGCACTTCTTAATGGAGGCGAGCTGAAGCTGGGTGACGAAACGACTCCTTCTGCGGGCTACGATGAAGTTCGCAAGACCTTTGATGCCGCTGTTGGCAAAGACGCTTCTTCTTGGGCAAAGGCTCTTCAAGAAGGTTTCGTTGATGCTACTTATCCCGAAGCTAAGGCTCCTAACGTAAATGCTAACCCTGGCAAAGCTCTCGAGGCAGCTGCTCCGACCAAAGATGCCTTGGATGTGATTTTCGCAGCTGATGCTTCCGTTTGGGACGGTCGCTACATCGATAACTCATGGTTGCAAGAGGCTCCCGACCCGATTTCCAAGCTCACTTGGGACAACGTCGCTTACATTTCTCCCAAAACAGCCGATGCTTTGGGAATTTCTAAGGAGTTGGTTGAGCTCGAGCCCATTAACAATGTGGCAGGGGTCGACGTTAAGAACTCTCCCCGTCCTGAGATTGGAGAAGGGGAAAAGGCTCGTGCTTACATGATCGATGTCACGCTCGGTGGCAAATCAGTTAAGCTGCCTGTCCTTGTTTCTTTTGGTCTCGCTGAAAACACCATCGTTCTTCCAGTGGGTTATGGGCAGGCAACAGACGATGAAGACCGTAGTGGAGCCATTCAGTTTAATTCTGCTCAGCCAACGGTTGGTGATGTGGGGCTCAATGCTGGCTTCAACGTTTATCCTCTCCGCAACTTCGACGCTCTTTGGGCCGCTACCGGTGCCAAGGTTGCTAAGAATTCAGGTCGCTATCCGGTAGCGCTTACCCAAGAGCACCACGCGATGTATGGTCGCGCGCTCGCTCGTGAAATTTCTACCGCTGATGTCGAGACAAAAGGTCACGGCACCAAGGACTTCAAGACCCAACTCAAGAAGGTCGCGAAGCAAGGCATGGATTCGCACATGCCGAAGAATCACTCCATCTACAAGCCCAACGATACTGAGGGTAAGCCACTGATTTCGGATGAAATTCACCAGTGGGCGATGGCGATTGACCTCAATACTTGCATGGGTTGCAACGCTTGTTTGGTCGCTTGTCAGTCTGAGAATACGATTCCTGTCGTTGGTAAAGAGCAAGTCGCGAAAGGTCGCGAAATGCACTGGATTCGGATGGACCGCTACTATGCTGCGACTCCTGATGGAGATGAGGATAATCCAGAGATGATTCCTCAGCCTGTTGCTTGCCAGCAGTGTGAGCTTGCTCCTTGTGAGGTAGTTTGCCCCGTCAACGCAACGGTTCACACCGAGGAAGGTCTCAACGCGATGGCCTACAACCGCTGTATCGGAACCCGCTACTGCGCGAATAACTGTCCTTATAAGGCACGTCGCTTCAACTTCTTCGACTACAACAAGCGCAATCCTCTTGTTGAGAAGAATCTCTACAAGGGTCCTTGGGGCGAGAAGCAGGTGGGTGATTCTCGCTCTCTTCAACGTAACCCGAACGTTTCTGTGCGCATGCGCGGGGTGATGGAGAAGTGCACCTATTGCGTGCAGCGTCTTGAGAATGCTAAAATTAAGCAGAAACAAATTACTCGGAAGAAGTCTCTTGGAGTCGCTTCTACTAGCGTTGAGATTTCTAACGAAGACCTTCGCATCAAGGTTGATTCTGCGAAGGTGGCCTGTCAGGACGCTTGTCCAGCAGGAGCCATTACTTTCGGTAACAAGCTTGACGGCGACAAGTCTGCCATGGTGCGCGCTAAGAACTCGCAGCGCAACTACGACCTTTTGAACTATATCGGCACCTTGCCACGGACCAGTTACCTGGCGCGGGTGAAAAATCCTAACACAGCAATGCCCGACGCGAAGAGCGTGGGACAAGCGACCATCAACATTCACTAATAGGGCATGGCGGAAGCAACAGTCAGTAACGAGACTTCAGCGAAGAGAGAAGGGCCCAAGTTGCCCGTTCTTGAACGTGAGAAGTTGATTCTCAACAAGCGGTCCTACAATTGGATCACGGAGCGGATCTGTGGAGTGGTCGAAAATCCCCAGCCTATGCTTTGGTGGATGCTCTTCATTCCTTGTGCTCTTATCGCAGCCATCGGAGTGGGAGGGGGCTTGTTCCAGCTTGTTTCTACTGGAGTAGGCGTTTGGGGAAACTCCAACCGTGCGATGTGGGGTTGGCCGATTGTAAACTTCGTTTTCTGGATTGGTATTGGTCACGCAGGAACGCTGATTTCGGCCATTCTCTTCCTGACTCGTCAGAACTGGCGGACCTCGATTAACCGAGCCGCTGAGGCGATGACCATTTTTGCGGTGATGTGCGCAGGTATTTTCCCAGCCTTCCACGTTGGTCGTGTTTGGATGGCTTGGTATTTAGCTCCTATTCCAAACCCGAACGCGATTTGGCAGAACTTCAAGTCTCCGCTTCTTTGGGACGTTTTCGCGGTTTCGACTTACTTTACCATTTCTCTTATCTTCTGGTATCTCGGAATGGTTCCTGACCTTGCGACTATTCGTGATCGAGCGACTGGAAAGATTCGTAAGCTTCTTTACGGAGTCTTCAGTTTGGGCTGGCGTGGTTCGAACCGTCACTGGTCTCACTATGAGATGGCCTACTTGCTTTTGGCTGCTCTTTCGACACCACTCGTTCTCTCGGTTCACTCCGTGGTATCGTTTGACTTCGCGACCTCTGTCGTTCCCGGATGGCACACCACCATTTTCCCACCTTACTTTGTCGCTGGTGCGATTTTCGGCGGATTTGCGATGGTATTGACCATCATGATTCCTGCTCGCTTCATCTACGGCCTCAGTGACCTCATCACGATGAAGCACGTCGATAACATGGCGAAAATCATCCTCCTGACCGGTTCCATTGTTGGATACGCCTATCTTATGGAGCTCTTCATGGCGTTCTACGGAGCGGCTAAATATGAGATGGAAGCCTTCAAGTTCCGTATCGCTGGTCCCTACAACTGGGCCTACTTCACCATGATGGCTTGTAACGTAATTTCTCCTCAGATTTTCTGGTGGAAAAAATGCCGCGAGAATCTCTGGGTTGTGATGGCAGTTTGTATGTGTGTGAACATCGGCATGTGGTTCGAACGCTTTGTGATTATTGTCACGACTCTTTCCCGCATGTGGTTGCCTGGCGACTGGAAGTATTTCTACCCAAGCGGAAACGACATTATGCTCTTCGTGGGCACGATTGGAATGTTCCTAACGCTCTTCCTTCTCTTCCTCCGATTCTTGCCCTGCATTAACATTGCGGAGGTGAAGTGGACCAAGCTGGAAAGCGACCCGCACTTCGAAGATAACGAAGAGCATGTTGACGAAGGCACAGAGGTTATCCCTGCCTATCAACTTGAAATTGAAAATGGGGAGGCAAAAGTCTGATGAGCACCACGGTCAAACGAGTTTACGGTTACTTGGCAGAATTCGAGAGTGCCTCGAAGCTCTACAAGGCAGCAGAGAAAGTTCGCGATGCGGGTTTCGAGAAGTGGGATTGCCACTCTTCTTATCCTATTCACGGTCTCGATGATGCGATGGGGATTAAGCGCTCAATCCTTCCTTACTTCGTCTTTTTTGGAGGGTTGACTGGTTTCTGTACCGCTCTTGCCCTTGCCTATATTACTCAAGTCGAGATTTATCCCACGGTGGTTCAGGGAAAACCCGCAAACATCTTCACCGTCCCAGCCTTCTTCCCGATCATGTTCGAGCTGACGGTTCTTTTCTCAGGTTTCACTACTTTGTTTGGACTTCTTGGTCTGATGCAGTTGCCACGCCTTAATCACCCTTTGTTTGCTAGTAAGCAGTTCGCCCGCGCAACCGACGATGGATTCTTTATTTCTATCGAAGCACGCGACCCCAAGTTCTCTGCGGAGGGAACAAAGGCGCTCCTCGACGAAATCGGCGGAGCTAACATCGAACTGGTCGAAGACGAAAACTAAAGCAAAACCATGCTCAAATACTTTTTCATAGTCTACGCCTTCATCGCTTTGGCGGTTGTCGGAATCTTCGGGATTCCGGGCAGTAAGTTCGAGCGTCCACCTTTCCGTCTCTTCCCAGATATGGACGAGCAGGATAAGGTCAAGGGGCAAAAGCCAAACGACTTTTTCGAAGATGGCAAAGGCTCACGCCTCCCAGTAGTGGGCACCATTCCTAATTCAGGTGATGACGGTGTCTTTTCGGTGGAGTTCGGCGAAGGTCGCACCGGCTACTACTACACCGGTTTGACGGAAGGTTATTACGGAACAGGGATGCCCGAAGAGTTAGCGCTCACGGCAGAGACTGCAGAAGCATTTTTTGCTCGTGGCCATGACCGCTACGGAATCTTCTGTGCTATTTGTCACGGTGAGTCCGGCGACGGAGGCGGCACTGTTTCAAAGTTGGGTTTGACCGGAGTGCGTAATTTGCACGAAGGAACGTTTCAAACTGAGAGCTACCCTGATGGGATGCTTTATCACGTGATTACTCACGGTAAGGGAATGATGGGTGCCTACGGCATGAACATTCCAGTTGAAGACCGCTGGGCGATTGTCGCTTATGTGCGTGCGATGCAAGAAGCCCGCGAGGTTTCAGCAGAAGATTTGGGACAGAAAGGGGAAGGACAGTAATGGGACATAGAGTAACATCCGCCGATATTCCGGTTAATGGAGAACAATTGCCGAAGAGCAAGGTTCAGCTAATGATGCTTGTTTGTGGAGCGGTCGCTTTGATCGGCTTGCTTGCCAGCGCAGTTTTCCTTTGGGGACATAATCCAGAGAAACCTAGCGAACTGAAAGGTAACTATTCCTTCTCTTGGTTATTTGCCGTTTTCTACTTTTTCACGATTGCTTTGGGTGGTTGTTTTTGGACGCTGCTTCACAACGTGTCGAATTCAGGGTGGGGGACTTCAGTTCGCCGTATTTTTGAGAACGTGGGCTTTGTTTTCCCGTTCATGTTCATCTTCGCCCTTCCTCTTCTTTTCCCAAGTGTTCAGACATTCCTTTTCGAGTGGATGACTGAGCACAAAACCGCAATTCAGTATGCGAAGGACTATGGTCTTGAAGATACCAGTGCGGCAGCAGGACTTGAAGCTCGCGCTGCTAAACATGACGGAATGTTGATTGCCAAGATTTGGTATCTCAGCCTTGAATTCTGGCACGCTCGCTTCGTGATCTTCTTCCTTGGTCTCGGCTTCGTGATTTGGAAGCTCCGTAAGTTGTCAGTCGACCAAGATACTTGTCCTTCGCCAGGAACTGACCGCCTTTTTAAGGCTCGCTCGATGTCTTCCTGGGGAATCGCAATCTTTGGAGTGACTCTCACTTTTATCGGTGTTGATTGGGTGATGGGCCTCGACTACACTTGGTTCTCTACCATGTGGGGTGTTTACATCTTCGCTGGTAGTGCTTTGAACTCCATGGCGGTCATTTTGATAGTCAGTATTCTTCTTCGGAAGGCTGGCTTCATGAAGAAGGTGGTCACTGCTGAGCACGACCATTTAATGGGTAAGCTCATCTTCGCTTTTACCATCTTCTGGGCCTATATCTCGTTCTCACAATTCTTTCTTTACTGGTATGCGAATGTCACGGAGGAGACCCGTTACTTCATTCTTCGGAACACTGAAAACTGGAATGTTCTCAGTTACGTTCTCGTCTTAGGGCATTTTGGGGCGCCGTTCTTGTTGCTTCTTCGTTCAGACCTGAAGAAGAAGAATAACTTCATGTTGGCGATTGCGGGATACCTTCTCTTCATGCACTTCCTCGATATCTACCACATGATCATTCCTGAGCGCGGTCCTTCGGTTGGAAATGTTGTTTCTCACGACCCTAAGCTCTGGATGCCCGGTGCTTGGATTGGCGACTTAATTGCCTTCTTCATTGTCGGCTGTGGATTTGTCTTCTTCTTGCTCCGCAATATCACCTCGGTTTCGCTCTATCCGCATCGCGATCCTCGTATTCTCGAATCTGCCAACGTTCACAACTAAATGTCTGCTACGAACGATACACCAATCAAGCGATTCACGGCCTTTTGGCTCGTGCTGGGAGCCTTTCTGCTCTTCGGTATTATTGCACTCATTCTAGCTCCTATGGTCAGTTCCCCTGAAGTGACTGCCGCTGATGAGGCCGGCGCGACTCGCCGTCTTGCGGTAAGGGAGCTTGTAGAAGCTGAGCAGCTCAAAAATTTTGAGCGTGTTGAGAATGGCGACAAGCTTCAAGTTCCTCCCTCAGAGGTTTTTGCCCTCGTTGGAGCCAAGTGGGTGAGCAGCAAGCCTTTGGCAATGAAGAACGACATGTTCCGCGACCCTGCGACAGTTGCCGAGGAGGCTCCCGCAGAAGAAGGGGAGAGCTCGGACGAGGCTGCGGCTCCTGAAGCGAAGCCAGCTCCCGAAGCGAAACCAGCTCCTGAAGCAAAACCAGCTCCTGAAGCGAAACCAGCTCCCGAAGCGAAACCAGCTCCTGAAGCGAAACCAGCTCCCGAAGCGAAGCCAGCTCCCGAAGCGAAACCAGCTCCTGAAGCGAAACCAGCTCCCGAAGTGAAGCCAGCTCCCGCTGCTAAGAAATCTCCCGCTCCAGCTCCGCAAGCCCCTCGCCCGGAGACTCTCTTTAAACCCGCTGACCCTTCTGCTCTCTAAGTCATGTCTGCAACTGCACAGAATTCTGATCCCAAGGACGCCAAATTGCGCGCCGATATCGACCGCTCGCTGCGGCACCCGGTGATGTTCTTTTTCACCAGCGGAGCCCTTTGGCTTTTCGTTGCGGTGCTTCTTGGATTTGCTTCCTCTTTCAAGAGCCACTCACCGGATTTCCTCGGAGATGCGGCATGGGCAACAACTGGTCGTCTCTCTCTCGCTCATCAGAATATCCTTCTTTACGGATGGGCCTGTCAGGCTGCCTTTGGTGCCATTATTTGGCTCATGGCTCGTCTTTGTCGCAAAGAGTCGAAGAACAGTGTTCTTATTTTGATTGCTGGTCACATTTGGAATATCGCTATCAGTCTTGGTCTTGTTGGTATTCTTTTGGGTGGTAGCACTGGGGTGACTTGGATGGCTTTTCCTACTTTCGTTTGGCCTATGCTTCTCATTAGTTACATCTTGACCACCATTTGGTCGGGGATTCAGTTCCAGGTTCGCGAAAAGGGGCATATTTATGTTTCTCAATGGTATTTGTTGGCCGCGATTATTGCATTTCCATGGATCTTCTTCAGCGCTCACTTATTTGTCTTCGTTCTCGATGGACATCCCTTGATGAAGGCTGCTGTTTCAGAATGGTTCCGTTCTGGAATGCTCTTCCTCTTCCTCGCACCGGTGGCCATTTCTTCGGCTTACTACTTGGCACCTAAGGTCACCGGTCGGCCGGTTCACAGCTACCACCTGGCGCTTTTCGGTTTTTGGTCTTTGATGGTCATTGCGCCATGGGCTGGCTTCCAAAAATTGGCTGGTGCACCCATTCCCCAGTTTTTGCCTTATGTTGGTGCTGCTGCGACTGTTCTTTTCTTGATTCCTGCGCTGGCGGTTGCAGTAAATATTTTACGCACGATTCTTCAGGATGAAAGTGGAGCTGCTCGCAATAGTCCCTCTCTTCATTTCACCTTAGGTGGTATGGTTGGGATGCTTCTTTTGGGAATCTTTGGCCTCTTCTTAAACACGAGCGGGAGCCTTGCCGCGACTCAATTTAGTCTCACAGGGTACGGTTTCGATATTCTTGCGATTTACGGATTTTTCAGCATGTGCATTTTCGGACTCATCTACTTTGTGGTGCCTCGCGTCACTCGTCGCGAGTGGTTGTCTAAGCGATTCATCAAGAGCCATTTCTTCCTGTCTCTCTATGGTGTCGCAGCCGTCGTGTTGTGTTCCATTATTGGGGGAGCTTTCCAAGGAGGTGCTCAGAATGATTCCAGTGCCCCCTGGGCAGATGCTGCGACTTTTGGTAAGGCTTATGCGGTGGGAACGACTCTCGCATGGCTCTTCATCGCCCTTGCTAACTTCATCTTTCTCTCTCACCTCCTTTTGATGTGGGCACGGCTTGGTCGCCGAAGCACCCATCCCACATTGCTTGATGGGGGACATCATGCGAATTCTCCTCACGGCCCAGAGGGTGATATTGAAGAACTTCAAGCAGCCAAGGCATAATGAACTTTAAAACTTTTCTCATCGGTCTCAGCGCCGCCTTTGGACTTCCATGGGTTTTCGCAATTGCGATTCCCTATGTTCAGATGGCCAATCTGGAGGCTCCTACCTTTAACGAGGCACAGGACGGCTTCGACGGTGTCTACGAATTTCAGCGGACCGGCCGCACTGACGGCGCTCCCATCTATGCCGCCAATGGATGTGCTCTTTGCCACACTCAATTGATTCGTCCAAGCTATGCGGGGACAGACATGTATCGCGAAGACTGGGCGGGTGTTCCCTCGAATGCAGCGGAAGGTATCGAAGATTCCCGTCGCGAGACCAATCCTTTCGATTTTGCCGGCGAAAAGTTTGCCTACATTGGTCAGGGCCGAGTCGGTCAGGACTTAAGTAATGTTGCGATTCGCGCACAGCGTCAAGGGGCAGAGCAGGCGATTACACCCGAGCAGTGGCTACTCAATCACCTCTACAATCCACGCGACTACGACTACAAGTCCGTGTGCCCGTCACTTTCTTTCATGTTCAATGGAAGTGCCAGTAAACCTAAGCCTGAGGCGAAAGCACTTGCGGCCTACCTCCTTTCGATGCGGAAGGATAATACCATTCCGACCTCTCTTAACCCTCGCAAAAAGTAAGCGCTAACGAATTTAACCATGTCTTCTGAGCAAGAACCTAACGCCCGGCTTCGACCTGACCTCGACGAGGAGATCAACGTAGCTGAGACGCACGCTGTTTTTGAGGGGGCGACCCCTGCGACGATTCGTGAGCGTCGTCTTCACGAAAACGGTATGGAGCCCGTGCCGCTCTGGCTGTTCCTTTGCGCTGGTATAGCTCTTTTGGTAGGTGGTGGTGTGCTCGGTAAGGGTGGAGCTCTCTTTGCATACGATGAGAGCACTATGTGGGCGAATGACTTCGAGCCAGACACTTCCGGTGGGGTCGAAGAAGTTACTGAAGGAGAGATGCTTCCTTTCTTCGTGAAGCAAGGAGCTAAAACCTACGGTAAGTGCGCTGGTTGTCACGGCGCTGACGGTAAAGGTGATGGAGCGAATTTTCCTCCACTTGCTGATTCTGAGTGGGTGGTTGGTGATAATACCGAAGCTCTAGGAATGATTATTCTTAACGGAGTCCAAGGACCTATCGAGGTGGCTGGTAAGACATGGAATGGGGCGATGCCCGCACAAGGACCTCTCTCAGCGAAAGAGCTCGCACCTTTGATGACATATCTTCGCAATGGACTAAACAACGTTGGTGATGTCGTCACCATCGAGCAGGCCCAAGTTGCAATTGATGCCTACGAAGCGCGTGGAGCCGGCAAGGCTACGAGTGCTCAAGAGCTTTTGGACGGCCATATGAAACTTCTTCCAGGCGAAACGATGGATCCCGCAACCATCATTGACTTCGAAACATACCTTCCAGTTGCAAATGCTGGTGGAAACTAACAGAACTTGATCTAGATTCCGACGATGAGCGCAGCAGCACCAACCGCAGACCATTCTCACGATGATCATCACCATGATGACCATCATAATCCGAGCTTTCTTGAGAAGTATTTTTTCTCGACTGACCACAAGACGATCGGCATCCAATACGGATTAGTTTCCCTAATTTTTCTTCTCATCGGATTCTGTTTGATGATGGTGATGCGCTGGTCAATCGCCTATCCTCATGAGCCACTTCCCGAGTGGATGTCTTTCTTTTTCAGCGCAGACTGGAAGGCTCGTTGGCTTCAGGACGGAATGGTGAAGGGGGAGACCTACAATATGTTCGGTGCGATGCACGGAACGATTATGGTTTTCTTGGGAGTGGTTCCTCTTGGATTCGCCGCTTTCGGTAATTACGTGATGCCCCTTCAGATTGGAGCAATCGACATGGCTTTCCCTAAGTTGAACATGTGGAGTTTCTGGCTCTACTTCGTTGGCGGTATGTTGATGTTGGCAAGTTTCTTCCTCAATACCGGTGCAGCTCAATCAGGCTGGACAAACTATTCTCCTCTTGCTGGTCTGCAACAGGCGGGTGCTCCCAACCAGTGGATGACCGGACAGACTTGGTGGTTACTAGCGATGGTCTTTCTCATCTCTTCCTCGCTCCTTGGTGCGGTCAACTTCTTGACCACCATTATTAACCTTCGAGCGAAGGGGATGACTTGGATGCGTTTGCCGTTTTTCGTATGGGCCATGCTGGTGACCGGTTTTCTTCTTTTGCTTGCTTTCCCACCCCTTGAAGCAGCAGCTCTGATGCAGCTGAGTGACCGTGTCTTTGGATCTTCTTTCTTCATGCCTTCTGGTTTGGTGACAGGTAGTGGTGCTTTGGAGGTTGCTGGTAGTGGTAGTCCTCTTCTCTATCAGCACCTTTTCTGGTTCCTAGGTCACCCCGAGGTTTATGTTCTTCTCCTTCCTGCCATTGCTTGTGTCGCGGAAATTATTCCCTGCAATACTCGTAAGCCTCTCTGGGGATACCGTCCCATGGTTTGGTCTGTAATTATCCTCGGTTTCTTGAGTTTCATTGTTTGGGCTCACCATATGTATCTCACCGGAATGGGTCCCGTGATTTCGACCTTCTTCCAGACAACGACGGTATTGATTTCGATTCCGTCGGTGATTCTTCTGACTTCACTTATTATCTCGATGTGGGGTGGTTCGATTCGGTTCACAGTGCCGATGCTTTGGGCAACTGCATTTATTCCTATGTTTGGAATTGGTGGCCTTACCGGTCTGCCTCTTGCCTTCAACCTTGTGGGGCTTCACCTTCACGACACCTACTACGTGATTGGTCACTTCCACTACGTGGTAGCACCTGGTATTCTCTTTGGTCTTTTCGCAGGCGTCTACCACTGGTATCCAAAGATTACTGGCCGATACATGAACAACCTTCTGGGGCACCTTCACTTCTGGCCTTCGTTGATTTTCGTTAACTTGCTCTTCTTCCCAATGTTGGTGCAGGGAATGGCTGGTTTCCATCGTCGTTGGTATAACGGAGGAGACGCTTACTTGGCCCAAGCGAGCGAGAGTGCAAACGTCTTCGGCAATACGGTTGAGCAGTATATGCCTCTCAATATCACGATGTCGAATGCCGCTTTCTTGCTCGCGCTGGCACAGATTCCTTTCATCCTTAACGTTTTCTTCGCATGGCGCCGTGGTAAGAAGGTTGAGAACGACAATCCTTGGAATGCGACGACCCTTGAGTGGGCGACTCCAACGCCTCCAGGGCATGGAAACTTCCTTACCGAGCCTTCAGTCTATCGCGGTCCTTACGAATATTCTCGTCCTGATTGTGATGAAGATTACATGCCACAGTGGCATGAGCCTTCTAAGGCTGCACCCGAGTCCGCTCCAACCAAAGAGGAGTCTAAGCCTACTGTTGCCTAACCTGTCGACTTTCCTGATATCATGGATATTCCCTATACTGTTACCGCCCGCAAGGACACCGGCCTTTACAATGCAAAAGTAGGCCTTTGGTTGTTCCTTGCATCGGAAGTGATGCTCTTTGGAGGTCTCTTCTCCGGATACGTTTTCTTGCGAGTCTATGCTGACTTTCCTTGGCCAGAGCGGGCGTTGCCTGTGGTGCCTGGTTTGATCAATACCTTCATTCTCATCTTTTCTTCAGTTACGATCGTCTTTGCTTGGGCTTCTCTCAAGATGCGCAAGTGGCGTCAGTTTCAGGTCTACATGGTGATCACATTACTTTGTGCTGGTCTCTTTATGGTCCTCAAAGGGATCGAGTATAAGGCAAAGTGGAGTCACCAAGCGGTGCGCATGAAAGACTTTGTTGTCTTGGAAGGCCACACTCACAAATTCACTATCGATTCCGAGGGGAAGATTGAACACTACCACCCCGAAGGGCATGGGGACTCCCACGCCAAAAAAGCCGAGGAACATGCCAATGGCTCCTTCGAATCTAGTGGCATGATTCTTGTTGCCGACAAGGAAGAGTCTGCCGACGATCATGGTGGCAAATCCAAGGGTAAGAAAGAGAAGCATTACTTCAATCAGGTAATCTTCAACGCAGACACGATTACGATCGACCTTGAGCGTTTTTACGACCCGACTATTCAGGATTTGATGCTACAGGCTCAATCTCAGAAGCGTGACGTGAAGCTCGCTTCAACCGTGAGTGGTCGAAGCAACCCCGAAGTTGCCGAGACTGAGTTGGCGAAAGAGGGTGAGCTTCTTACCTTGGGACTTCTCAAGAAACTCCGTGAAGTGCATCTCGATGCGAAAGCGCACAATGCTGCTATTCGCACAAAGCAAAATCGCGATGCATGGGCGCGTCTTAGGAAGGATCTTCCTAAGGACATGCGTAATGAGCCTTCCTACAAGATTAAGGACAAACTTGAGCTTAACCCTGCTTTTGATGATTTTATCGTTAGGGCTCCTTCATCCGTCACTTTCAATATTGAGCCGAAGGTAACTTTTGTTCTCAAGCCACGTGATGTTCTCGAAACGGCTTCTTCGGCTAGCTTTAAGGATGGTACTCTTCTTGGAGGTGAGATGGACAGCAAGCATAGCCAGATTGAGATGGCGGCTGATGCTGTAGATTTTCGGTTCGTTGCTCAGCGAGCAGAGGAGAAGGGCATCGACCCCGAGGTTGCGATTCAGTCCACATGGATTATTAAGAATAATCCAGAGGTGAAAGCGCTTTGGGAGAAACATATAAAGCACATCGGGGAGTTGGAGAAGGAACTTCTCAAAAAGCATGGGTTGGGGAAAGATGGCAAGCCGACGCATGTTCCTACCGACACTGAACGCTACCGTATGGGATGGCAGGAATTGGTGAACATGGGGGAGGGTAATGATGAGAAGGGTGTCTTTAGTGGATTTGCGGGCCCTAACCACAAGAAAGATTATGCGAAGCATTTCCCGGAAGTAGTCGTTCCTCGTGAAGAGGTGAACTTGGAAAGTAAGTTCACCCCCCGTTGGAATAACTACTACGCTATTTATTTCCTTATTACCGGACTGCATGGACTCCACGTTATCGGTGGTATCATTGTCCTAGGTCATTTTCTTTTCTTCGGAAAGAAAATGTATTTGAACAATCCCGAGCGTCTCGCGAACCGAGTCGAGGTTGGAGGCTTATTTTGGCACTTCGTTGACCTCGTCTGGATCTTCCTCTTCCCAATCCTTTACTTGATGTAATTCACCATGGCTGACTCTGTTGCAGAAATTCAAAAAGCTAAGAAGCTTTATACCTTTATTGGGCTTACCCTTTTCATTTTCACTGGTATAACAGTTGCAGTTGCGACTGTGCCTGCCCTCGATTTCGGGGGACATGGTTTCGATGTCTATGATATGGTGCTGGGACTCGTGATCGCAGCCTTTAAGGCTTCGTTAGTGATGTTAATCTTCATGCACTTGAACCATGAGAAAAAACTGGTTTATTTTCTCTTTATCATGGGTATCGTTCTTGGCGTTTTCCTTATGGCAATTACTGCTTGGGCGTTTTCGGATCCCATTGAGTATGGCAAAGGGACGACCAAGGAAAATAAGTCGGGCTTCTACGACCCCTCGAAACCACCACAGTAGATTAAGTCATGTCTCTACGCGGATTCCATCTTGTCTTCATTACCTTTGCGACCCTTCTTTGTGTAGGACTTGCCGTTTGGTGTTTTGGTTTCGCTCCTCGCGGGAGCGGGATGTCGGTGACGATTCTTGGCGTCGTTATGTCGATTGCTTCAGTTCTGTTGCCGTATTACGGCGTGCGGTTTTACCGTAAGGCCAAGAATTTAATTCTATAACTCTGTATCGAAATGAACTTTATACTCGGATGCACCACATGTGCTAAGGCATTTCATGCTGCTGGAGGCAATGCGGCTGGTTTGGCCATTTTATTTCTCCTCATCGTCATCGTTGGCATTCTTGGAATTGTGGGGTTTCTCATGGCACGCATGATGCGCCGTGAGCAAGCCAACCTCGACTCGCGCTACAAAGACGATTTCAACCCTCAAAGCTCTCACTAAATTATGAACGAACTTCTCGGTGTAACCGAAAACTTTTCCGAACACGGCGGTGGTGTCGACCACCTGATTGCTGTTGTGCATTGGTTCATGCTCATCCTCTTTGTAGGTTGGACAGTATTTTTCTTCTACTGCTGTTGGCGTTTTGCTGCTCGCCGCAATCCTAAGGCGGATTATACGGGTGTTAAAAATCACGTTTCGAGCCACTTGGAGGTTGGCGTTGTGATTATTGAGGCAGTTCTCCTTCTTGGTTTTGCTTTTCCTCTCTGGCGTGAACGGACTGATAAATATGAAGACATTCAAAAGCAGGACCCAGTGCGTGTGCGCGCTATCGGTTATCAGTTTGCTTGGAATTACCATTATCCTGGTAAGGATGGTAAGTTCGGCCGTATCGACCGTCACTTGGTAGCGAATGTAGGGGATCCTTGTATTGACCCTGACGATCCAAATGGATGGGACGATTTTACTGCAGCGACAATGAAGGTTCCGGTTGATAAGCCAACTATCGTCATGGTCACGGCAACAGATGTGATTCACAACTACGCCATTGTTCCAATGCGTGTTCAGCAGGATGCTATTCCCGGACAGGACATTCCGATGTGGTTTACTCCGACGAAGACTCTCGAAACCTATGTGGTGTGCGCTCAGCTTTGTGGCGACCAACATGGTAACATGCGTGGGTTGATGGAAGTGGTGAAGCAGGGTTCCTTTGACAGTTGGGCTGATGAGCAGTCGGAAGCAGCTCTCAAGCGTAATACGAAAGAGGAGTCTTCTCCTGAGGTTGCCGTCAATTAAGAGAGCATTTTCTCTAGTCTTTAGTCTTCGAAAGAGCCTCCTAATCGAGGCTCTTTTTCGTTGGTGAGCGGCCGAGAGAGAAGCCTCCCTTAATCAAGTTTCCCATTTTCAAGGAACGAGTAATAAGCCTCACCCTCCGAGGATGGATGTCCGACAATGACGTGGTCAATGAGCTCTAGTTGTAAAAGAGAAGCCGCCTCATGTAGCTTACGAGTGAAGTGTATATCCGCTTGGCTGGGAGTGGGGTCGCCTGAAGGGTGATTGTGGACGATAGCGAAGGAAGGTGACTGACTGACGATGACGGGTCGCAAGACATCTCGCACAATAGCAAGGGTTTGGTTGCTGCTGCCGTGGGTAACCTCCTGAACTTGTTGGCATCGTAGACGAGAGTCGAGTGCGAGGACACGGAGGGACTCTGTTTTGAGGGCCTGCATCTGTGGGGCCATAAAGCGGTAGATTTGCTCAGGACTTCTGAGCTCGGTGCGATCTAAGTTACGGCGTGCGAGGCGGACTCCCAGCTCGAAGGCGGCAGCCAGTTGACAGGCTTTGGCTGGGCCCAGACCATGTTCTTTGGCCAGAATTGGGAGTTCGGTTCGCGCGAGACCCGGAAGCCCTCCGTGATTGTCGAGGAGACGGCGACCGATTGCGATGGCGTTTTCACCGGGGACTCCGGTTCGCAAGAAGATGGCAAGGAGTTCATCGTCTCCCAGAGAGCCCGGTCCAAGGCGTAGCATCTTCTCGCGGGGCTTTTCTCCATCCGGCAAATCGTGAATCAATTTGCCGGTTTTCATATGGAGTGGGAGGGAATGCCGAAGATGGCGAAAAAGTGGTGGCCCGTCTCGGAATCGAACCAAGGACACAAGGATTTTCAATCCTCTGCTCTACCAACTGAGCTAACAGGCCTTCAAAGTGAGGGGGCGGCGTTTTAGTCCGAAGGGCGCTATCTTGACAAGTGGAAAATGATTCAATGCTACCACTTTTCTTGGCAGCAGGTGACTTTGCTCTTGGTGCAACCATACTCTGGTTTAGAACTGACCTTGATGAAGTCTATTTTCTCACTAGCTCTTATATCAACGTTCTGTTTGAGCGGGTGTCTTGAAGAAGAGGATGACGGACTCCAACAGGAGGAATTTGAGTTTCTCTTAGAGGAGAAGGGAATCTTAGAAAGCGAGCTTGAGGAGGCTTATTTGGAACTGGATGAGTATGACCTCAAATTTGAGACCTATGATGAAGTAGAGGCGAAAGCGCGTTCGGCCGATGAGAAAGATGTGCAGCTTGATGAGTTGCGCAAGGCGAAGGAGGCAACCGAGGAAAAAATGCGGGAACTCCGCAAGAAATTTGACGCCTATCAGAAGAAGTATGAGGCTAAAGTGAGGAGTAAGGCCTTTGGCGAGAAATATGCGGTCCTTGAGGTTGCCGGCCGCACTCTCGAAAATGTAGAAATTAATGGTATCACCGAGACTGGGGTGAAAGTTCGTCACGCAAGTGGTTTCGCAACTCTTAATAGCGAGACCGCTCCTGCAGAATGGACGAAGCGTTTTTTTTTGCGTAGTGAAGAAGAGGTTGCGGAGAGGGCAAGAGAATTGGCGCTTTTTCTGAATCCTCCTCCTGTGCAGGTCCCTTCTGGGGAGGTAGGAGCTGCTGAGCCACCGCTCTCAGCCTTTAAACAGGGTCGAATTGATAAGCAAAAAGAGAGAGATGAATTAGACTCCTTACAAAGCAGGATTGAAGGTGCGCTGGTCTCGATTTCGGGAAGTGGGGGGGAAGGAACTGGTTTTTTTGTTCAAGATGGCATTACGACCTATCTTTATACAGCGGCCCATGTCCTCGACGGAAATAGTCAGCTTAAAATTGTTGATGCTACTGGACGTGAGAGGAAATCTTTTGGCGACTTGGAAGTTGCTAAGGGAGTAAATTTGGTTCGCTTGGCGGTTTCTGAGCCTGTCGACCATGTCTTGACGGTACAGCCTCAGGGAGAAGTGCCGGTGCTAGGGATTGCGGTAGCGTCCTTGGGGTTTCTAAGTGGAGTTAACTCTGTTTCGCTGGAATTGGGAAAGCTGCGCAAGGTGAACGCTGATAGCTACGAGGGAACTTCTTCCCTTATCAGAATGTCGAGCGGTGCGCCCGTTGTGACGAGTGAGGGGAACGTCTTGGCTATTCTGACTGAGCCAATGGCTGTTCGAAACGATGTTTGGAAAGGGGCGTCATCGTCGACACGTTCTCACTCCAAGCGTTTTGCTTGCCGAATTGATGTCCCAATTGTTTGGGAGAAGGCAAGTTTGGGGAGTTTCGTGGGGGCGCGCGAGAAGATGGAGCGTTTTGATCGAGTGACTCGGCTTCTCCTTTCATTGGCGGTGATTCCCCCAAAGTCGGATGGTCTGGCATTGAACTCGAAGGCTGGAGGAGATCAAACGGTGAGAGATGTGCTGCAAGATAATCGTCAACTGAACGTTGTGACACAGATTCTAGAATTGAATCGGGAGTTGAGCCAAAAGAGAATGGGGATGAGTGAAAGTGACGTGGGTCGAAAGTATCGGTCGATTTACGCCACAGCGCAGAGCAATGCGGCAGAGCAGTCTATGAGTTCGCATACTTTTTCTTCCTTTCATATGGCCGACGCCGAGGTTTCAATTCAGCATCGAAGCAAGGCCCGCAAAATGATGGAGCAAGCTATTCGAGGTTTAGGAAAATGACAGCGGCTCAGTTCGCGTCCGACCTCAAAAGTTTTCAAGAGTTTGGAGAACAAACTCGGTGCTTAAAGCGGAAACTCGGAGGAGTCGAAGTTCCTTACTATGTAAATGAGTTTTGGACTTCAAAGCAGCGAGCTGCTCATTCTCTTCATGAGGTCTCTTATCGGGCCTGTTTTAAGCCTCAGCTGCCTCGTTTTTTTATTGAGCGTCTCACCCAGGTTGGTGATGTGGTTTACGATCCTTTTATGGGACGAGGGACGACGCTGGTAGAGGCCGCGTTGTTGGACCGCGAAGTGATTGGCTGTGACATCAATCCCTTGGCTCCAATTCTGTGCCTTCCGAGACTGCAGCCTCCAAGGTTAGAAGATGTGGAGGAAAGGTTGCTGAAGATTTCCTTTGAGGGTCCATCGGTGGAGAGTGAGAAACTTAATGTGTTTTTTCACCCTGAGACATTGGTTCAAATGAGAGCCTTGCAGCGCTATTTTGGGGAGAAAGGGCAGCTCATGGATGAAGTGGATCGGTGGATCCGGATGGTCGCAACGAATCGACTGACGGGACATTCACCGGGCTTTTTTTCGGTCTATACTCTTCCACCCAATCAGGCGACTTCGATTCGGGCTCAGGAAAAAATTAATGCCAAGCGTGAGCAGGTTCCCCCTGTTCGTGACGTTCCTGCCATTGTGTTGAAAAAGAGTCGCTCTCTTTTGAAGAGTTTTGACTCTCAGAAGGAGGGAGGATTTGTGAAGCGAGGACAAGGGGCTCGGATTCTTACCTCATCGGCTGCGGAGACTTTTGCTCTAGCTTCGGAGAGCGTGGATCTGGTGGTGACCTCTCCGCCATTTCTGGATGTGATTGATTATAAGGGAGATAATTGGCTCAGATGTTGGTTCAACGGTTTTGATGCTTCAGCGGTCAAGATTTGGGGGTTTCGCAAACCCGAAGAGTGGCAAGAGGCAATGGAAAGGGTTCTTGGCGAGATAGTAAGGGTTTTGAAGCCTGGTGGGCAGGTCGCATTTGAGGTTGGTGAAGTGCGGAATGGCTCGATTCTATTGGAGGAATTGGTGGTGCCGGCAGGCATTTCGGCGGGCCTGAAAGCGGAGCTGATTTTGGTGAATGAACAAGAATTCACCAAAACAGCTAATTGCTGGGGCGTGGAAAACTTGGGTAAGGGAACCAACACGAATCGTGTGGTCTTGTTTTCGAAGGAGGGCTGATTTCCCTCATTTATCGCGAATATTCTCCCTTTCACTGCCGTCTTAGTGGGGTAGAATAAGGAATGAAGAGCCACCTGTTTATTGGGATATTTTTGGGATCGGTGATGGTCCTAGCAGCGGAGCGGGAACGTGGTGGAGGGAAGCGCTCGCTGATCGATTCGGATCCAGAGGTCGTGTATGTGGCTGATCTTGTCCCTGAAAAAGAGGGCGTTGAGCTGACGGTTACTGAGCCCGCGCAGGTTTATACTTCCAAGAATGGAGGGCGTAAGCTGGGGGTTATCAAAGGGGGAAAGGTGAAGCTGATTGGATTCGATAATCGGGCCTGTAAGGTCCAAGGGCAGGGGCAGATTGGATGGATTAAGCCGTCGCTGTTGTCTGCGAAAGAAGGAAATATTCAAGAGCTTCTCAAGACGGTCTATACCCGTGAGATGGAGGTGAAGCGGCTCATCGAAGAGGGTGAGATTGCGCTTGGAATGTCACGTGACGAGGTTTGTCGGGTATTGGGGAAACCTACCAAGCAGACTTTGCGTCGGACTAAAGAAGGAATGGGAGGATCGATGGAATTTACCAAATACGAGGAGGTGAAGCACTTCGAACCGGTGGTGGATACTTATACTGGGGCGGTCTATCGTCGATATACCCATACGACTCAAGAGGAGACTTCGAAGGTGGTGATTGAGTTCGAGGATGGAGTGGCCTCGGCCATTGAGGAGAGTGAGCAGGAGAACGGGGGGGACGTGAAGGTAGTCGTTCGTCCGGTTGTGTGGATTTGGTAAGTGGACATTTTTGAGGGGACTTCGTAGTCTCTCCGCGATGCGAAAACGAACCGGTGAAGCCCGCGAGAATCGACATGTCCGTGGCCGGCCCAGTGGTCCCGTGCGTGGGAATACTTTGGTAGAGGAAGACCTTGTCGATAAAGTCAGGTCGGGGGAGATGAATTTTCTCCTGATTTTGGACTGTGTGCAGGATCCTCACAACCTGGGTGCCATTCTGAGGACGGCTGATGGCGCTGGAGTGCAGGCGGTGATTGTTCCGAAGGACAAGTCGGCAGGGATTACCGATACGGTGCGCCGGATTTCAGTCGGTGCGGCCGATTCGGTGCCTTTTGTGCGAGTGACGAACTTGTCGCGAGCAATGAAGTCTTTGCAAGAGGCTGGAATGTGGTTGGTTGGAACCAGCGATAAGGCTGAGAAGACTCTCTTTGAGACCGACTTGAAGGGAAGCCTGGGACTGGTGATCGGGGCGGAAGGGGATGGTTTGCGCCGTTTGACGGAAGAGGGGTGTGATTTTCTAGTGAAGTTGCCGATGTTGGGTCAAGTGCCTTGTTTGAATGCGAGCGTGGCTACGGGGGTCTGTCTTTATGAGGCGGTGAGACAGCGCTTGGAAGTGACTTCGTCTTGAATGCGGCATTGTCAGAGTTGACCACGGGGACTCGGGAGCTACCGCTACCGGTTCGAATGGTATCCGATTGGCATCTGGGGCATCCGGGATCGCAGGTGAATTCGATTGCACGGGTGGAGCATCTCTTAGAAGGAGTTGGAACTCTCGTAATGGTTGGTGATGGACGGGAGGAATTGGTCGAAGGTTGGCGAAATGCAGCCAATCGTCTTTGGAAGGATTTGGAAGAGGCCTGCGAAAGGCGTGGAATTTTGTTCGTCGCTCTGACAGGGAATCACGACCCCAATGTCTCAGGCGAGGGTTGGTTGAAGCTTGCCGGGGGGCACATTCTAGTGACTCACGGTGATATGATTTACGACACCATGTCTCCTTGGAGTCGTGAACTCTTTGCGAAACGGGAAGAGGTTCACGAACTTCTTAAGAAGAGAGAGAGCGACTCTTTGGATACTCGTTGGGAATGTGCCCGCGAGGTGGGTCGACTGTTGCGGCCTTCTGGAAAAGCTCCCGATGGCATCGTTGACTATCTCAAGATTGCCTTGTGGCCGCCTGAGAGACTGACGGAGGTGGTGAGAGTTTGGGGAGGGTTCTTCAAGGAAGGGGAACGTTTTCTGCATCGGTTTGCGCCTGAAAGTAAGATTCTCGTCTGCGGGCATTTTCATCGACGCGGAAAATTTGTGGTGGGTGAGCGAACGGTTTGGAATACTGGATCCTTGATGAAGGTGAGTAAAGGGCTCGCGCTGGATTTTGATGGTGAGTCTCTCTCGGCTCAGGAGATTCAGTTGGGGCCTTTAGTTGGTGGGTAATTCAGGCTAGAGCCTGAAGTTCCATAAAAAAGACCTCGCGAGCAGGTTGCTCGGGAGGTCTTTAAAAAGGGGAAGAGGATTTTAGGCCGAGTAGATGGTTTGTCCGCTAGACTTGAGCTCGTCACAAGCCTGCACGAGGCGAGCTGCGACAGAGGCTTCGGCCTTTTTGAGGTAGCCACGTGGATCATAGACCTTCTTGTTACCGACTTCGCCATCGACCTTAAGAACGCCTTCGATGTTCTCACACATGTGGGTGACGATGGGGCGGGTGAAGGCGTATTGAGTGTCGGTGTCGATATTCATCTTAATGACGCCGTAGTCGAGGGTCTCTTGCAGGTCTTCGGCAGAGGTGCCTGAACCACCGTGGAAGACTAGGTCCATTTCAGCTTCGGCGCCGTATTTGTCGGTGACTACTTTTTGGCCATCGCGAAGGATGGTGGGCTTGAGTTTGACTGAGCCGGGCTTGTAGGCGCCGTGAACATTTCCGAACGTGGCTGCGAACATAAAGCGTCCGATGGGGTTGAGGGTTTCGTAGACCTGCATCATGTCGTCGGGGCTGGTGTAGAGCTTTTCGATGGGAAGGCCGGAGGTGTCGTGTCCGTCTTCTTCGCCACCGACGCAGCCGGCTTCGATTTCAAGGATGATGTCGAGTTCGACACATTCCTTGAGAAGTTCGGCGGAGATTTTCATGTTTTCGTCGAGCTCAACGACGGAGCCGTCGAACATGTGAGAGTTGAAGAGTGGCCCAAGACCGGCCTCTTTGCGCTTCCGTGATTCGTCGAGGAGGGGACGAAGGAAAGAGTCGACTTTTTCGGGGTGACAGTGGTCGGTGTGGAGGGCGATAAGGACATCGTATTTCTCCGCGAGGCGGTGGACGGCTTCGGCGAGGACGATGGCCCCGAAAGCGGCGTCGTTGACGTTCAGTCCGGAAGCAAACTGGCCACCACCGGTGGAAACTTGGATGATGCCATCAGACTTAGCATCGGCGAAGGCCTTGAGAGAGGCGTTCGCGGTGATGATGGAAGTGATGTTGATGGCAGGATAGGCGTAACCGTTCTTTTGAGCGGCATCGAGCATGTCCCGGTACTGGGCTGGAGTTGCGACTGGCATGAGGTGGCTTTAT
Organism: Roseibacillus sp.; assembly: GCA_051251855.1. Taxonomy (GTDB): domain Bacteria; phylum Verrucomicrobiota; class Verrucomicrobiia; order Verrucomicrobiales; family Akkermansiaceae; genus Roseibacillus. The sequence goes on along the minus strand of JBPOGI010000001.1, from coordinate 1,367,203 downwards.
CGGAAAATTTGCCTTGGTGCAAGGGCTGTATGGGTTCCTCAACTATTCGGTTTCTATCTTGACTGATTGGAGGTTGATCAGTGAATGTTTGGTGTGAAACCTTCTATTTGTAAGGCTCTTGCCTCAACCTTGTTTCTGTTAAGCTGTTCCCAATCGAGCAAAGTGGCCACTCGGGTCCACAATCAAATCAGGGTGATGCAAAAGGTGTTTGTCGTCTCCGGAGGAAGTAAGATTAGGGAAGGTCTTTATCGCGAGGATGAAGCTGCTCTCCTGAACCGGCGTTTGGCAGGGGAATCAGGAAATGGCATCTACAGCTTGCCCTCCGTGCTCATTCGCAGTGGTGAGAGTATGCCTCTAGATGGTCCTAAGCGCGGCCGAGATTGGGAAAGATTTTCGAGCGATGGAAGTTGGTTCGGCGATCGAGGGGAGATGAGCGTGGCGACGGATGGTGCCGGTATCCGATGCGAGGTGAATCTCAACTATGGATTTTTAAGAGAGAAGAGAACGGGAAGGATTGATTGCTTTTCACGCCGAAACGAAGGGGTTGTGTTGGAAATCAATCCGAGCAAAAATGAAAGGGTCGCTCGGGAGGAAGCGTGGAATCTCAAAGTTCGTCAATCCTATGCCAATGGCAAGAGCGAGCCCGTCTATGCCAAGGGTAATTACACAAAAGTGATTCCGAATCGTTGTGCCTGGGTCAAGAAGGTGGGAAAGAACCTCTATCACTCCCTTACGGTTGATAGGATTGATGCTACAGGGCGTCCTTCGCAATAGTTCGTGCTTTTACGAGCAGAGCTTGATGGCGTTTGCTAGCGACTCAAAGGGGTCCTTCGTTGGAATGAATTCTTGGCCGAGGTAGCCTTCAAAGCCAGTTTGGCGAATGGCTGAGACAATGGCGGGGTAATTCAGCTCTTGGGTGTGGTCGATCTCGTTGCGACCCGGGTTGCCTCCGGTGTGATAGTGGCCGATGTGTTGGTGAAACTCGCGGATGGTGCGGATGACGTCGCCTTCCATGATTTGCATGTGGTAGATGTCGTAAAGGAGCTTGAAATGTGGGTTTGCGAGCCTTTCACACAGGGCGGCTCCCCAAGCGGTGTGGTCGCACTGGTAGTCGGGGTGATCGACTTTGGAATTGAGCAATTCCATGAGGAGGGTGATGCCGTGCTTTTCGGCGAGGGGGAGGAGAGGTTCGAGGCCGCGAGCGCAGTTTTCGAGTCCGGTGAGGTCGTCGAGACCCTCGCGATTGCCTGAAAAGCAAATGACTTGGGGGATTCCCGCCTCAGCAGCTGCAGGGATGAGATCGTGGTAGATTTGATAGAGTGTTTCGTGGTGCTCGATGCGATTGAAAGCGCGTTCGATACAACCGAGGCCAGAGGAATGCTCGGGGGCTGCGGTGACGGGGCATTTGATGCCCAATGGAGCGACAGTGAGAGCTTGCGCGGGGTGGAGGAGGTCAATGCCTTGGTAGCCAAAGCTGAGAAGCTTATGAGCGAATTCAGAGAGCGGGATTTGGGCGAAGGGCCAGTAGGAGACGGAGTGGTTCACGCGTGCTATCAGAGCGAAGGTCGGAGCAAAAGGGAATGGCCATTTTTTAGGGGGGCTGCTGAGAGCTCTTTAGGAAAAAGTTTTCGGGTCTTGGGTAGAATTCTGAGGATGGTAGCTTAGGGGGTGAAGGTAAACGGTTTGACTCTCGTTTTTCCTCTTAAGATTTATGAAAAAAAGACTCTTTATGGTATCGAACCGGCTTCCTGTGAAAATTGCAGCGGATGGCACTGCGACGCGAACGGCGGGAGGCTTGGCGAGTGCCTTAGAGGGAGCTGACTTGGAGAATGAGCAAGTTTGGGTAGGTTGGCCGGGAGGGGCGGAAGAGGATTTTGAGGACACGGATGCGATTACGAAGCAGCTCAATGCGCAGAATACGTGGCCGGTCTATCTTTCGCAGCAGGAGTTGGATGGATTCTACGAGGGCTACGCCAATTCGACTTTGTGGCCTATTCTCCATTACATGGTGGAACGAGCCGATTTCTCTCAGGAGTGGTGGGAAGCTTATAAGGCGGTGAATCAGAAGTTTGCGGATGTCATTTTGAGTATCGCGGAAGAAGGGGATATGGTTTGGATTCACGATTATCATCTGTTCCTTCTGCCGGAGCTGTTGCGCGGTAAGGGCTTAAATCTGCGCGTGGGCTTCTTTTTGCATACTCCGTTTTGTAGTAGTGAAGTCTTTCGAGTCTTGCCGCATCGTACGGAGTTGTTGCGGGGGTTATTAGGCGCGGATGTAATTGGCTTTCATACCCATTCCTATCTCCGTCACTTCCGTTCTTCCTTGTTGAGGGTGTTGGGGATGGAGTCTGAGATGGATGGGATTTGGTATGGAGGGCGGGAGGTCCGCTTGTTGGCGGCGCCCATTGGGCACAATCATCTTGGATTCCAGAAGAGTATGGAGAGCGAGGGGTTCGATGAGATCGTGGCGACTCATCGTGCTGAGTTGAATGGCAAGCGGCTGGTGTTGAGTGTGGAGCGATTAGATTACACCAAGGGAGTGCCACAAAAGCTTAAGGCGATTCATCGCTTCTTGGAGAATCATCCTGAGATGAGCGAGGAGGTGGTCTTTGTACTGATTTCGGTTCCTTCGCGACAAGGAGTGGAAGAGTATGATCAGCTCACTGAGGAGGTGCAGCGCGCAGTGGGGGCGATTAATGGCGAGTTTGGTTCGGTGGGGCATTCTCCAGTCCAATTTTTGCATCGTGGCTTTCCTCCTGCGGATTTGGCGGCTCTTTATGCTCTCTCGGAGTTGTGTCTGGTGACGCCACTGCGTGATGGTATGAACTTGGTAGCAAAAGAATTTTTGGACTGTCAGCGTGAGGAAATTGCGGGGCGCCCGGGAGTTTTGATTTTGAGCGAATTGGCGGGGGCTGCGGAGGAGTTGTCGAATGCGATTCAGGTCAATCCGCACAATACTGATGAGGTGGCGGGGGCGATTGCGCATGCACTAGAGATGCCGGATGAGGAACGTAAGTCACGCATCGAGGCGATGCAGAAGCGGCTTCGGCTGCGACACAGCGGACCTTGGGCGCAGAGCTTTGTGGAAGATTTGGAAAAGGTGCCTGCGCGTGAGCAACGGGTGGCGGTCTTTGAAATGGAGCCCTTGGCGAAGACAATTGCGAATCGTTGGCGGCAGGGTGAGTCGGTGGGTCTCTTTCTGGATTATGATGGCACGTTACGTGACTTCGTCGATAAGCCGGAAGATGCAATACCAGATGCGGAGCTTCCGCCTTTACTAAAATCATTGGGTGCGGCGGATCGCATGAAGATTGGTATTGTGAGTGGAAGGCCACCTGAATTTCTCGAACAGCATTTGGGAGGTTTGGGGCTGACCCTCGTAGGGGAGCATGGCTACCGCTGGTTGGATGGTGGAGAGGGTGAGTGGGCGCTCTTCAATCCTCACGTTGATACGGAGTGGAGGCATCAAATCCGAGAGCACTTGGAGCAAGCAGCGCTTTTAACGCCGGGGACTCATGTAGAGGAGAAGCAGTCAGCGGTAGTTTGGCATTACCGTATGGCTGAACCTGAGTTTGGTCTTTGGCGTGCGCGCGGATTGTTAGATGAGTTGACGGCGATGGCCGCGAACTTACCGGTGACTGTGCACCACGGGAAAAAAATTGTGGAGGTGTCGAGTCTTCAAGTAAGCAAGGGAGCTGCTGTTGACTATCTAATGGGATTGTGGAAGACGAAGGTCGCGTTTGCGGCTGGCGATGATCAGACTGACGAGACGATGTTTGCGTTGACCCCGGAAGGGACGGACTATTACACCGTGAAAGTGGGCACTGGATCGACGCGTGCTGGATATCGCACTGATACGAGCGGTGTGCGGGTCTTTCTTGAGAGCCTGCAGCGTGAACTTTCCCTTTAAAATATTTCGATGACTTCAGTTTCTTCTGCCGACGAGATCGGCCTCCACGATGATTACCACATGGCTCTGATTGGCAACGGGCGCACTTGTGCTCTTGTTGACGCGCTGGGGAGTATTGTTTTCGCCTGCTTGCCTGACTTTGACTCGGGAACCGTTTTTGCCTCTTTGTTAGACGAGGAAAAAGGTGGACGCTTTGGAATCGCCATGGAGGACGGGAAGGTGGCTTCGCAAGCCTATGAGCGGAACACGAATATTTTCGTGACCCGGTTTGAAGGCCGCTCAGGAGCCTTTGAAGTGATCGACTTCATGCCTCGCTACACATGGGATGGACGAGCGGGTACGAGGGGGGACGTGGCCTCTGATATTGTGCGCGTCTTGCGGGTGGTGAGCGGAAAGCCCCGAGTGAAGGTGAATTTCGACCCACAGTTAGAGTATGCGCAGGACGTCACCAAGATTGAGAGTCACAAAGGTGGACTGAAAGCGACGACAGAGTGGCAGTCCGAGAAGGGTGATGTGTATGAATCGGTCTATTTGTGGACTGATTTGGATGCTGAAGGGGTGAAGCGCGGGGAAGCTCTTGAGCTTACGGAGGATGGCTATTTTTTACTAAGTTATCACGATAAGGTGCAGGAGCCGGATTCTGAGTTGGTGGAGTTGATGTTGCAACGGACGCGTTCCTATTGGTTGCTCTGGGTGGCGAGGACACACAAGACGGTTCAGTATCAGGACGAAATGATTCGGAGTGCGCTCCTTCTCAAATTACTGCAGTTCAGCCCTACCGGTGCTTTGGTGGCGGCAGCGACCACTTCGTTGCCGGAGACGATTGGGGAGGAACGAAATTGGGATTATCGCTTTTGTTGGATTCGTGATGCTTCGATGACGGTGGCGGTTCTTCACAAAATTGGGCATCCCGCAATGGCGACGCGCTTCATCGACTGGATGCTCCGCACGATGCCGACGAAGGATGATTCCTTACAGATCATGTATGGTCTTCGGGGAGAACGTGATTTGACGGAGCACACGCTGGATCACCTGTCGGGTTATCAGGGGTCGAATCCGGTGAGGATTGGCAACGCGGCCTACACCCAGTCGCAACATGATATTTATGGGGTGATGCTTGATGTCGTCTATCAAGATCTTTTACAGAGGCAGCGCACGCCAGAGTCCTTAGACCATATTTGGACACGAGTAAGAGCGGTATCTCGCATTGTTCTGAATACGTGGAAAACACCCGATAAGGGAATTTGGGAGATTCGTGGAGATAAGAGACACTTTGTTTTTTCTAAAATGCTGTGTTGGGTGGCAATGGATCGTGCGATTAAGATTGCGGAGCTTCTTGGTAAGAATGAGTGGGCCGATATGCAGCGACCTGCAATGGAAGAGATTCATGAAGATATTCATGAAAAGGGTTGGGACGAAGAGAAGGGCGCCTTTGTACAAGCTTACGGCGAGGATGATCTGGACGCTTCTAATCTGTTGATGGCTGAGTATGGATTTATCGAGCCGACCCATCCTCGTTTTGTATCGACGGTGGTGAAGTCCCAAGAAGAGCTTTGTGAAAATGGGCTTATGTTCAGGTATCGAAATCACGATGATTTTGGCGAGCCTAAAAGTGCCTTCACCGTTTGTTCGTTCTGGTTGGTGAAAGCTTTGGTGCAGATTAAGAAGAAGGAGGAAGCTCGCGAGATGTATGAAGGCCTGCTCGCGGCATCAAACGAGCATGGTCTCTTTGGAGAAGATCTAGATATCAAGACTCGTCGCCATCTCGGGAATTTTCCTCAGGCGTATTGTCACTTGGCACTGATTGACTGCGCGCTAGCCTTGTCTAGGGAAGAGGATGATGAGCTGATCCAAGCCTAACACTACTACTCTTCGAGAGCCTCTCCAGCCTCTGTAGCTGGAGGGATGGTGTTCGCGGGTTCGTTACGTTCCAGCTTGAGATCGCTGGAAATTATGACGAAGAAGGCACCTGAACCCACGAAGGCAATCAGCAGAAGGATGGCGAGGGTGAAGTTGACGAAGGTTTTCATGGAGAGAGTTTAACTCTTTTGAGAGGGAGAGGGCAAGGTTGGACTACGCGCCCTCGCGGAAGCGCAGTAGGGCGGCAAAGGCTCCGTCCTGCTTGTCGCGATGGGGCAAGGATTGACGGGCTTCGGCGACGGTTAGGTTGTGGCCTTTTGCAAATGGGTAGATGAGGTCTTGGTTCTCATCAGTTTCGATGGAGCAGGTTGAATACACGAGGCGTCCGTCTGGCTTTAGGCACTTGGTAGCGTTGGTGAGAATGGTTTTCTGGATGACTGTAAGTTCATCGATTTGTTCGGAAGTGAGGCGCCATCGAGCGTCAACTCGACGACGCAGAACACCTGTATTAGAACAGGGGACGTCGAGAAGGATGGCGTCGAAGCTTTTGAGCCACTCTTCGGGGGGGGGGGAGGTCCAGTCGAAGGCTTTGGTCTCAGCGATGGTGACGCCTAAGTTGGTGAGGTTTTCCTGAAGGCGGGGAAGGCGAAGTTCGTTGAGGTCGGTGCAAAGGACTTGGCCTTGGTTATTCATCTTGGCCGCGATAAAGGCCGCTTTGCCACCGGGGGCGGCGCAAGCGTCTAGCACTTTTTCGCCAGGCTTAGGGTCGAGGAGTTCGACCGATAAGCGGGTGGCAGGGTCGGTCATGTAGACGAGGCCTGCTTCGGTCCAATCGCGGGGAACGGCTCCGTCGAGGATGAAGAATCCGTCGACTTCAGGAATGGCTTCGAGACGTGGGTCGGTCGCGAGTGCGGCGGAGTCGGGACGCAGAGGGTTGAGTCGCAGAGTGGTGTCGGCGGGATAGTTGTTCCAGTGCATCAACTCGGTGGTGTGGTCTTTACCAAATTGTCCGCGCCATCGCTTGGCGAGCCAATCGGGGTGGGAGTATAGTTGAGCTGGTGGAAGAGAGGCCGCTTTGGACATCATGCCTTTGCGACGCTCGATAGCTTGGCGAAGGACGGCATTGATGAGCCCGCGCACGGGTGCGCGACCGCAGTTCACGGTCTCGTTGACGGCGGCGTGCTCGGGGATGCCGAGGAGCAGAATTTGGGCGAGTCCGACTCGGAGGATATCGCGGGTTTCGTGGTCGAGTTTCCCTTTTCGAAGATGCCCGATGTAGAAATCGAGGAGTCGCCGATTGCGCAGAACAGCGAGAATAATGGCATTGAGCAAGCCACGATCAGCGGTCGAGAGCTTGTTCTTGCGAGCATGCTTGTCGATGAGGTTTTCAGCGTAGACGTGGCCCTTGGACCAAGCTCGAAGAATAGAGACGGCGGCGCGGCGAATGTTTTTGTCCTGCTGAGGCATTGAGGGCGGGAGACTGGGTGTTTTTTGGCGCTGAGTCGAGGCTGATACTTGGAAGCTTGTTTGCGAAACCTTTACTAGTCGTTGGGGAGGTAGGGCTCGAAGGTGGTTGCTTTCTGGCGCTCGTGGTTGCGAGCAGCTTTGGCGGCTTGCTTGTAGAGGTGCTCTTGGAGCCGGAAGGTGCGTTCTCCTTTGGCTGGCTGAATGGGGGTGCTGGTGCCGTCGCTTCTAATGAGAAATGAATTGGTGTTGTCTTTGAAGCAGGCTTCAAGAATTCGAATGAGTTGGCGCTTGCATGAACGGTCTTCGATGGGGGTCATGAGCTCGACGCGGGAGTCGAGGTTACGAACCATCCAGTCGGCGGAGGAAATGTAGATGTCGGGGTCGCCCCCGCGATGAAAGTAGAAGATGCGGGCATGCTCGAGGAAGCGATCGACAATGGAGACCACTTGAATGTTTTTCGCGTCCTTGCGGTTGCCGGTCTTGAGACAGCAGATGCCTCGCACGTTAAGTTTGATTTCGACTCCGGCGCGGGAGGCTCTGTAGAGTGCGGAGATGATTTCGGGATGTTGAAGCGAGTTCATCTTGGCCATGATGAGGGCGGTGTCTCCTTGCTGGGCGCGGCTGATTTCACCTTCGATGAGCTCGAGGACTCGTTGCTTGAGCATGGTGGGTGCGGGAGCCAGTTTTTGAAGACGAACGAGCTTGGAGCGGCCAGTGACGGCGTTGAAGAAGAGGGAAGCGTCGGCGCCATACTCGGGGCGGCAGGTGAGGTAAGAAATGTCGGTGTAGAGTCGGGCGGTGGACTCGTTGTAGTTGCCAGTGCCGAGATGGACGTAGCGGCGTAAACGTCCGTCTTCGTTGCGAGAGACGAGGGTGATCTTGGCGTGGGTCTTGAGCCCTTTGACGCCATAGACGACTTGCACTCCGGCGCGTTGCAACTCCTCGGCGCGGTGAAGGTTGCGAGCCTCGTCGAAGCGTGCTTTGAGCTCGATGAGGACGGTGACTTGCTTGCCGTTTTGCGCAGCACGAATGAGAGCGTCGATAACACCCGATTGTTCGGCGGTGCGGTAGAGAACTTGTTTGATGGAGAGAACACCGGGGTCCTCGGCTGATTCCTTGAGCAAGCGCACGACGGGTTCGAAGGACTCGTAGGGGTGAGAAAGCAGGACATCCTTAGAGGCAATGGCTTCGAAGATTGAGATAGCAGGGTCGGGAGCAGGAGGGGGTTGTGGGGCCCAATTTTTCTCTCGGAGATGATCGTAACCGGGACGAAAAGCGAGCTGCATGAACTCGGCGAGCGCCAGGGGACCTGGGACACGATAAAGGTGGCCGGGGCCGGTTCCAGTGAGCTCTTGGATTAGGCGCGTGATGTCGCGAGGGGCTCCGGTGCGAAGTTGTAGGCGGACTGTGGCCGAGAAGCGCCGAGCGGAGAGAACTTCCTTCATGTCGTCAATGAGGTCAGAGGCGTCTTCCTCGTCAACGGCGATGTCAGTGTTGCGGGTGAGGCGGAAAAGGGCTGTGCCAGTGACTGTTTCGCGAGGAAAGAGGTCGCCGAGATGAAAGCGAACAAGGTCCTCTAACATGACGAACCCTTCGCCGTCTTCACGAGGAACCGAGATGAACCGAGGAATGTTGATGGGGATGGGGACGAAAGCGTAGCGAGTCTCTTCGGCGGACTCGAGGCGTGCCGCAATGACGATTTGAAGAGAAGGAAGGGCAATGGCGTGCTGGGAAGACTCTAGTGCCAGAGGAGTGAGCATGGGGAAAATGAAAGAGGAGAAGTAGTCGTCGACTCCAATGCGCTCTTCGGGGGTAAGGTCTTTGGGTTGCAAGTAGATCAATCCACGCTGGGAGAGCTCGGGAGAAATTTCGTCGACGAGGATGCGATATTGCTCTTCGGACATTTGCTGACAGCGCTTACGAATCTGGGCCAGCTGTTGGGAGGGGGTAAGGCCGGTCTGATCGCGCAGGGTTGAACCAGAACGTCGCATCATTGTGAGCCCACCCACGCGCACTTGGAAAAATTCGTCGAGGTTCGAGGCTGTGATGGCGAGAAATTTGACACGCTCGAGAATAGGGATGTTAGGTCTCTTTGCTTGTTCGAGGACGCGTTGATTGAACTCAAGCCAGGAGAGTTCGCGATTGATGAATTGGTCGGGCATGTTTGAAAGGCAAGTTATTCGCTGATGATCACTTCGAGGCCGAAAATGTCTTGGAAGAGGTCGGCCTTACCCTCAAGGGCGAGGCGTTCGGCGGTAGCATCGGGGATGTCCTTAAGTTGGAGGACGAGTTTGTTTTTGACGATGGATACGGTGAGGTCTCGGACACGGTTTGAGTGGGTACGCTCAAGGGCGTCGGCGACGCGGAGGAGGGCGGCAAGCTTGCTCACCCGAATGCGGTCGGGGTGGGAGAGCGCGCGGTAGAGATCGTGGGTGAGCTTGGGGGCTGACATGCGGTGATAGCGAGCGATTAAGGCGACCAGGGTGCGCTCCCGCTCTGAGAGTCCAAAGATTTCGGAATTAAGGATGATGTATTGGGAGTGCTTGTGGTGCGCGTGGGGGCTGACGAAACCTCCAACCTCATGAACGATAGCCGCGACGTGGAGGAGGAGGCTGTCTTGGTCCGAGAGGCGGTGAAGGTTTTGCGTTTCTTCGAAGAGTCTTTTGCAGAGAAAAGCGACTTGTTCTCCGTGATTACTATGGGTCTCGTATTTTTCGGCGAGGTTGGATGCGGAACGAATCACCTCGTCTTCAAACTCGCGGGTGAGGCCAGCAGAGAAGGGCAGATCGTGGAGGAGTCCTCGCTCGTAATCTGAGGTAGGGATGTGAATATATTTAACTCCGAATGCCTCTGCGATGGAGAGATTGATCTGGAGGGCGGGAAGAAGCGCGTCGGCGGTGTGGTAGTCGAGTTGGTAGGCGGCAGCGCGTTGGTCTTCTGGAAGATTGGCCGCTTCTTGGCAAAGAGTGCGTAACGCCTTGACTGAGCAACGGGAAGCGTTTTCGGACTTGAGAAGGTAAGGGGCTAGCAGTTGAATCTCGTAACCGATGAGGACGAGCTCTTCTACTTGGTGCTCGCGGAGGTCGAACTGGACGCGCGAGATTGGTCCCGAGGCGCTGTCGCGAATGAGGCGAAGCTGGGCCTCGCCCTCGGTGAAGGAGGCGTCGATGATTTCGGCAGTACGGTGGGTGCCAAGTCGGTAGGATTCGTATTCGTCGATGTGGCCTTTCGCAAAAAGAAGGGCGCGCGTATTACCGGGACCCACGTGGGCGACGAGCGTGACCCGCTTTTTCATGGACTCAATTTCGTGGAGTCGGCGTAGGGTCTTGAGGTAGACGAGTCGGGTCATTTCACCATCGTCAAGAATCTCGATGGATAGTCCGGTGGCTACCGAGAGACGGTTGGAAACGATTTCCTTGTTGGTGGCTTCAGAAAGAATATTGGAAACGACCACGCGTGAGACTTCTTCAGGACCAGCTCCGAGCTCGCGAAGAGAGACGAGATACCCAGTAAGGATTTCGACGGCTCGCTCTGTAGTAGAGCGCGAAACCAGACCATTGGAGAAAACGTCTCGACCTAAGGGAAGGGGTTGTTCGAGGAATTCAAGAGGGAGTGGTTGTTCGGGATCTCCGCAGTCGAGAATGAGCATGGAGATGGCCGAAGCGCCGACATGAATGGAGGCGCGAATGGCGGGAGCCTCAGGGCGATTTTCGGATTCTCGGGGATACAGTTCCATGCGCGGGATATTCTAACCCCAAGAGTGCTGGAGGGCACACGCTTTTCTGTGACGGAATGGAAGATTCGAGCAAGAGGGGGATTGACAGCTTCCCGTCGAGACTCTAAGCCTTGCGCCCGTTCGCGTTTGAGCGGAAGAAAACTAAGGCGGCGTGGCCAAGTGGTCTAAGGCGCGGGTTTGCAAAACCTGTATTCGGCGGTTCGAATCCGCCCGCCGCCTCTCTCTTAAATCTCTTTCTGTTAAAGGGTTGAATCGGATTTAGTGTGTGTTGGAAATGCAGCAGTATGCACCCAAATGCAGGGGTTTGTGGCCACTTACTGGCGAAATAGTGGCGAAGGATTTTTGCGTTTTTTGTGGGGTCGAACGTTTTCAGTGTCTGAACGGACATTGCTTAGCCTTTTAAAACTGTTGGTAGGATTTCAGTAATCAATCCTCCGGGTGTTGAGCCAGCTTTGATGAAGCCGTCGCGATGGAGGGAGATAAAAAAGCAGGCCCGCCACCCTCAACGAAGGTGGCGTGGCAAGCTTGTTGTTTTGTTATTCTGCGGCTGTTGAAGACTTTTACTCAGGTTGCTTTTTCGCGCGGCGATGTCATCTCGAAGCTTATGCTCAGGATTCTGGGAGTGACCTCGTGTCTTCGACTGCTCTGACGCATTGAATTCATCGGTAACACGGTAGATACCGCTAACGCGATATCTGTAGACCGGATTCCCAGTGAGGGCGCGCGCCGTCCAACAAACACCGGATTACGTCCTCGCCGAAAAACTCGATGAGGTCGGCGGCGATGCGGCGTTTCAAGTTCAGCGCGGCGCTATCTTTGAGGCCACATCGTCTTCCAGCTTCGCGCATGGTATTACCTTCAACTAGTGCAAGAATGGCTTTGCGGTGGCGCTTCGAGTGATTGGCGAAAAAGGCCTCCCAATCGAGATTACGTGCGGCTTCCTCGGCAGGATCGGGTTCTTGGCCAAAGTAGCGACTGGGCGCTATGACGTCGTGCAAGGTCCCGACATCTCCGTTCTCGAACTCGACCTCCATATCCATCCATTGGTGCTTTGCCTTGCCGTCGATTTGACAACCGGCTGATAATGCTTCACTGCGACCACTGTAATAACTACGGCGTCCGCTTCTCGCAGCTTTGATCGTATAGTAAGACATGGTTCCGGCGGTGAATCTGCGGCCTGCCTTTTCGGCGGAGTCCATCATTCGGGCCGCCATCAAAGTGGCGTCCTGAACGATTTCATCGTTGTCTTCATGGCCGATTTTCGGAATTGTGCTTGCTGCATTTCGCAGGCGAGGCACGACTTCTTGTACTAACATTTCTTCCATCATGGGACTCATCGTTGGGGTTTCCTTTCGGTTGGTTGTGAAAGGCAAACAACACGACGACCCCTACTCAGGAGCCTGCCGTGGCGATTGCCAGGTGGCTCCCGGACCTGCTGGAATAGCAGACGCGGGGAGAGTGTTGGTAGTGGTTGAATCGCGCGAAGGTCGGCTCGTCAAGATTGGAGGATCCACCCTCCGTGCGATGCTGATATTTTTGTTACAGGATGGCTCGTTGTCTTTGAGATTTCCTAGCGGTCAGGAGCGGTCAGGGAGAAAGGTTCGAGTCAGCTAACTGGCACGAAGCAGCCCACTGCTCCCAGCATCGCAAAGAATCACCTTTAACCCGGCCCCACAGATTAACTGCTCCCTACTCAGAATCTAATGACACCAGAGGTGCGAAAATTGCGTATTCACTTATGAAAATTTTCCAATAGCACTACTTTTCTAGATGTGCGTAATCTAATTCTCGTCTTAGCCCTGCAGTTCTTCGCCGCGAATCAAATTGCCTGATCGCCTCTGGCCATTGTGAATTTGTGGCATTCCGAGTGCGATGGCTTCTTCCTTATCTGGAAAGCCTAGCGGCTTTGCCGACCGCAATATGAGCGAAGGTGCCGCCATAAGGATACGGTTGACCTCTCCTCGGCAGGGTAGGAGTCAGGCCAAGGGCATTGTTAGAGAGAAAGAATTGGAAGCGTGACGAAGACGTCACTTTGACAGTCAAGACTAACGGTGAGTCAAAGTTCAGGCTTGGACAATCTCTAATAATTTATGGGAAGCGACTCTTGAGGACTCGCGAAGACCCTACATAAATGAGAGGCGAAAGGTGTATCAGAACAAAACGAAGAGCCATAAGTTCGACCACCGCTGGTGGGTCGGAGGCTTGACTGGAGGAGGGAAGGTGGTGAAAATAATGAAAGGGCACTGCGTCGGTCGGATTCGGTGTAATTGAACGTTCGGCTGAAGAAATCGATGAGCATAATCGGCCGAGTGACACCCCAGTAAAAGATCGACTTATTATCCCAGTTTGCAGCATACTCGGGGATCGATGAGGGAATTTGACCTAGTTCACAAGTTGCTCAGGCTGGCATGCGGGTCGGCGAATGGCGCTTTGGGTGAGCGCCAAAACTCGCTAGATTTAGCAATCCGTCAGAGTGACAAGTGTAGCTTGGACATTGAACGAATGATTAGCGAGCTGGGTATCGATATCCTAGATCTGACTCATCCATTTAAGCCGGAGAGGATTCTCCGATTTCCTGAACCTACTTGCAGTGATGAGCGGAGTGAGCAACCGGTTCGACGCCGCAAGAGAAGCGCTCCAGGCCTCTATGAGGACGGAAAGAGGTATCCTATTGCTGGCTTTCAGTATTACGACGGACCGGGTATAAAGAGAACACTGAAAATTGGGGGGATTTTAAGGATGGTGGCGTTGACCTCTCACCCGCATGACGCCAATGCCGTGGCTGTATTATTTGAAAGTGCTATGCTGGGGTATATTCCGCGGACGAGTAATGTAGCGATTTGGAAACAGTTGCGTGATGGTGTTTGCTTGCTCTGCGAGATAGAGGAGGTTCATAGGCACGGTGGCTACGGTGCCGTTGAAGTCGTCGTTCGCAAGGCGGCAGTTCCAGAAGGCTGACAATACGAAGAATCATAAATTCGACCCCGCTGGTGGGTCGAAGGCTTGACTGGAGGCAGGGGCATGGTACGGGTAGCGAAGGTGCGTCAAGCCAGTCGGATAGGTCGTGTTGAAACGTTGTCTTAGAAAATGAATAGTATCCTCAGCCAATTTGAGACGATTCTTCCTCTCGCGACACAATGGGTCGAAGAGCAGGAGAAGATGATCCTGCTGCAGGGCGAGCCACTTTCAGAGGAGGGGATTGCTGATGCGCGACTAGTTGGAGTCTCGCATCCTGAGAAGATCCGAGTGCTGAAGGTAAGCGTTGTTCCCAGTCCAAGTGACCCCGTTCTCAGTGCTGCCGCAACAGCTACCGGGTTGATTTCACCTAACACAGGAGGAATGGCGCTTCGGTATGGGATCTTCATTAGAACGGATTGCTGGGGAGAGCGCGAATTGATTGCCCACGAATGTGTTCACACGTCCCAATATGAGAGGCTTGGCAGTGTTGAAAGATTTCTGAGGCAGTATTTGACTGAATGTCTCACGGTTGGATACCCGGAAGCACCTCTTGAGCAAGAGGCGGTGGACAAATCCGCGACCATCAGGTCCTAACAAGACTAGGTGTTAAGAAGTCGACCACGCTGGCGAGTCGGTTCTTGAGGTGCAACTGTGCAGAGGTTTGTCAGGAAAACCACTCCCACGCTTTTCTTTCAAAGCAGTTTTAAAGTTCTAGTGGAGTGGGTGAGGGGACACTTCACAACTGCAAGAGAGGAAGGAACTCGAGCTCGGCGTATTCGGTGCTGGTGTAGCTGTATCGGATGCGGAAGGTTCCGAACGTTTTCTCGATGATGACCTTAGTCGTGCCATCTGCGTATGCCTGCTCCTTTCGTGAGGTGACCACTCCGTCTTTGAGTTGATTGTAGACCTCTCTGGCTTCAATGTTTTGAAAGGTTGTTTCGATGCTGTCAGAGATCCAGAACCCGGTCACTCGTTCTTCGGGAATACGGGTTGGTGACGTTTCGATTTGAACCGCTTTGAAGCAGAGCCCGGGCATGACTTCATCTTCACCGTAGGGGTCTTCAATTTTGACTTTCTCGGATGATTTGAGGTCGAGTTGCCAACCGGCATCTTGAGCTGCATCAATAAAGGGAAGGAGGTGAATGAGTTGAGGGACGCGGAGGATGGTGTGGAGTGTGGCTCCCTCGGCGCATGAGGCCCGCCAATACTTCAAAATGCGCTTAGCCTCTTCGTATCTCCATTCGTAAGAATCGGCTTTGCGATAGGGGGGGTCGGTTTGCTCGATTGAAATTTCATCTTGTCTCAGGGAGAAGTCGATTCCGAGGGCTGAGATCGTGACGGTCGCGGGTTGAAGCTCCTCGGGCGGACTACCGCAGGAATAGTCCCATTCGATGAAGTGACAGTCTGGGGCTGACTCTCTCGCGATTTCGATGAATTCAGGGCTGCGGTCTAGGCCAGTGATCTGGCTGTGAGGAAATTGGATTTTGAGCCATTTGGAGAGAAGGCCGGTGGCGCACCCCAATTCCGTTATGTGCTCGCGTTGTTCTGGGGGTAGCTGTTCGACTTTCTCGGTGAGCCATTCGGAGCAAGTCTTCAGGGTGTAGCTCTGGCGGCTGAAGAGAGTATGAAGTTGGGACTTCGTCTGAGGGATGCTGAAGAGCCCTTCGAGAGAAGTTCTCCCGGCAATGAAGCTGTCTTCCGCTTGGTAGAATTCTTCGAATAATTCTTCACCCATTTCTTCGTGAAAACGAGATTCGATGAGGGATGGATGTTCGAATAAGATGCCCTCGCTTTCAAGGAAGGCTTGGAGAGGAGAAAAAGGGGCTTCGTTTGTTGTCGACATGGAGTGGTCTAGGTTGGTGAAACAGAAGCTGAGGTGAGCGGCTCTTTCACGCTAGTAGTATAGCTTTGGGCGCTTTCAGCTGGAAGAGCGAGAGCCTGCAATCTCTCCTTTGTTAAGACTCCTTGCTGGCTTTCTCCAACAAGGAGCGAATCTTCTGCACTTCCTTGGAGTCGGGCTGGAGCTCGAAGAGATACTCGATGAGGAGTTCGACCGCTTCCAGTTTGATGGAAGGTGCTTTGAGGTGTTGTTTGGCTTTGATTTCGTTGAGCTCGAGAAAAATATCCCCGGCGTTTCGGGTGAGAGGGACACGGAGAACGCTGCGGGCACGGCCCTCAAGGAGGCTGTTGGGTTTGCGGTCGAGTTCAACTATGCTGGGTTTGATTGGAGGAGATTGGAGCAGTTCGCTCTTGAGGTTCTCGATGGGGAGGATGAGGAGTTTTTCGAGTTCGGGCAGGGGACGTTGCAATGTGGATTCTCGTATCTCGCGGGGGACGCGGTGAATGGCGAGGCGTTTGGCGAGTAGGATCTGTATTCGTGCCTGGTGATCGAGGGTGATTTCTTTGTCGCTTCGATCTCCTGAGATGGTTTGGTGGCCATAGAGCATGTGCCGAATCGTGCGAAGAAGGTCCTTGGGGTCTTCGTTCTTGTTCTGATTCACGTCGAGCCCAAGCTTACTCTCGAGGTCGGCGATGATGTTGTGTTCGAGGGGGGTGAGGCCCTTTGCCTTGTGGAAGGCTTTGAAGAATCCAATGAGCTGTTCTGCGAAGCCAATCAGGGTGGTTTTTTCCTCAAAGGATTTGAGCCCCTTAATCAGGTAGCTGTTTTCAGGCTTGAGGTCGTCAATAGAGGCGAGAAGGAGCATGGAAAATAGATGAAAATTTAAAATTACAGGATGAAGCGTAAAAACATCTTGATGTTCCCCGTCTTCTTGTTTACAGTTTGTCTCGTCTTTCTGACTTCGTCTATCCTGTCATCGAAAGGCGTCCCTGTCTATGAGTAATTCTATCACAAAACCTCGGTCTCAGCCCGCCCCGCAGTCACCGTCTCATGCTCCTTTTCCCTCTGTTCGTGCTCTCAATGAGTGCGAATTGGCTAATAAGGATGATGAGGCGCTCATCACCCACCAGATGGGGGCGGGGCCTTTCCATCGCATTCGTTTGGGAGGCATTTTTCGCATTGAGAACCTGTTGCAGGATTTTCACGAGCAGATCGAGTTTTCGCTTCGGGACGAGACGGATGGATTGAGTGACCGGGATACTTGGTCAGAGGTTCATGAGAAGGTGTTCAAAGAATGCTTCGAGCCGCCTCGGAAAGAGTTGCGAAGCGGCAACTACCTGGGGATTCGTCAGGTGGGGAGTGAGTTGCGGGTGGTCTATCAGTTCATTGTGAATCTGAGTGACGAGTCTCATCGCCGCTTTCTTCGCTTTCGCGGGCACAAGGGAATCAACTGGTTCGTCGATATTGTCAGTGATTCGCACGAGGAGTGTGAGGAGATGTGGCAGAGGGTGATGGACAAGTATTTCATCATGCACGAGTTGCCCTCCTCACGAAGGACGATGCCCACGGTGCAGTTTTTGGCAAAGTGCCCTCGCCGGGGAGATTTGAATCTAACGCCCATGAAGATGGAGGATGATCGAAAGATGTCGCCGGAGGAACTCACCATGCACTACGGCGGGAAAGGAATTCTGGGTTATCAAAAGCAGTTGCTGGATTCGCTCGAGAAGGACGGTTCGGGTTTGCATCTCTTGCAGGGTGCTCCCGGGGTGGGAAAGACCTCGTTGTTGCTGCACTTGATTTCGACCATTAAGTCGCAGCACCAAATTATCTATTTGCCCACCCAGTATTTCGAGACCATTTCGAGCCCTGAGTCGTTTTCGTTCTGGGCTGAGTTGGCGGAGAAAAGACCAGAAGGTAAGCGGACGGTGCTGATTGTGGAAGATGCCGAGGCCTTGATTCAGGCTCGCGAGCAGGTCACGGGTTACCAGGCCTCCTTGGTGAGTAACTTGCTCAACTGCACGGATGGAATCTTGGGGCAGGCTCTGGGGCTCCACGTGGTGGCGACCTTCAATACCCATGTGGATAAGATTGACCCAGCGCTGTTGCGCTCGGGGCGCTTGAAGACATTTCGCGAGTTTGGGCTACTGCCCCGTGCTGAAGCGGAAGCGTTGGCGACGAAGTTAGGGCGGCAGTTAGAGGTTGAGCGCGAGGCCTATTCCCTCGCGGAGGTCTACTGCGGTAAGCCGGTCAAGCCCGAGGAGAAGGCTCCAGCGGTGGGCTTCTCTCAGGCTGGTTAGGATTGGGGTCAGAGTGGTTGTGTGGAAAGGCCCGGGTGGGCTTTTCATAGGAGAATTGTGTTTATGAAAGTGATGAAAATGAAAGAGAGAAACGAGCAAGCGGAGCCGGACTTCCGGTTGAGCAATGAGGAGGCAGAGCCAGCTAAGCCAGTTGGGCCGAGTGAGCGTCGTCCTTCGCCGCGTCGCCCCCGACGCATGGGGCGCATGGGGCGGGATCTTTATGATATGAGCCTCCAGTGGGCCCCGGATTTTGAGGTCCGCCGCTTGAGCGATCTATTTGTGAAGGAGCTGGAACAGGAGCCCAGTGATTTCAGCTCGGTGCTCTGGCATCCTTCGGCGGGGGTGGATTGGAGTGCCTTCGTTTTTTACTCGAAGGGATACCTCGCTCGTAAGGAGAGCTATCAGGATCTGACTCCAGCGACCTTCCACGTGATGACCAATCTGGCGGTTTATGATGACGAGTTGATGGCGATTCTCGAGAGTGAGGACCGTCAGTGCTTCAATGATGGGCGCTCCCGGTTGCGGATTGCGGAGTTTGAGCATGTTCAACTGAAGGATCAGGATCTTTGGCGACGAACAAGCCGTCATAATTATTATGGACCTGCTCGGAAGGATGTCTTTCGAGAGCGTGGCTCGGACGGAATCTTGGCGGTGATGGAGATGACTTGTCTGGAGACAGGGTATGTCGAACGGGTGCCGTTTCTGTATCTCTGGGTCGAGAATCATAATGGTTATGAGTATTTGATGCGCTCCGGCTTGTTCACGGTTCGGCATGTGAAGGCTGTTTGCGAGGGATTGGCGTTTGGGTTCTGCCGTCGCCCTCTTCTCGATACCCTCTGCATGACTGGGCTAGGTGCAGAGACCTTGGAGTCGGTTTGGGCTCGAAGTGGTAATGGCGGGCAAGTGGGTGGCGCTATTAAGCGGCTGAGCAGGCGGACCGAGCGAGAGGTCAAGAGGAGGGAGATGCCGATGTGTTTTTCGGGAGAGTTGTTTCGCTTTGGTGGTAGGGAGGTGACCGATGGGCCTAGCCATTGAGTTGCTCGATGACGAGCGTTCTCGGCCTGTCCTGCAGGAGCCTTCGTTCAAGAAGATTGTGGACGAACTGACGCTCGGGGGCTCCGGGAAAGGGCATGACTACTTCGTGGCCGAGACTCCAGAACGGGCTCTATCCGATAAGAGGGTGGGTTGTTCCCTCGTGTTGTGGTTGCGGTTTTGGCTGGTCGCCGTTCCGGGAGAACAGTCCCAGTATCTCCTGCTGCCAGGAGCGCGCCTGAAGGATATGGGCTCCCCGGTTGAGAGTTCCAAGAACGTTGCGGTTCTTTTCGAGACGGTTGAGCTTGATTTTGACTTGAAGAACATGGGGCTTGAGGAGCTGGATGTGCTGGCAACTGACTTGGTCTCTAAGTTCGAGCAGTTAGGTTTTTTTGTTCTTAAGAATGAACTTCTATCCTGTTTGAGTCTCCTGACCTTTCCTTCTCGGGGGGAAGACGAGAGTTACCAGAGAGGTGGTTCTTTGCGCCCGCTGTGGGAAGCCGACTGGCGGCTCTTTCCTCCCTTCATGAAGAAGCAGCACCAGGTGACTGGGGAGTATCCTTGCCATCTGATGTTGGAGAGCCCAGAGGTGATCGCGAACACTTTTGCTGATGGGCATTTTCCTTTGAACTTGGATTCGGACCAAGTGATGAGAGTCGAAGTCCGATCCGAGGAGTTGTGCGTTCTGGTGCCCAATCTCTACCAGCTGCAAATCCTGGGAGGGGTGGTCGTTGTGGAGGGTGCGGTGGCGCGAAAGCCTTGGAACCGAGCCTCGATTTCCATCCGTATCGAGGCCGGTGAGAAGCATCCCCTCACGCTGCCCCAAGAGCGCATCAGCTATGGCTTTGCGCTTCCAAAAGAGATGGCTCTTTCTGAACTGCCGGAGTCTTTGTTTAAGGAGGTCGCTATTCTGGTATGGCACCGCTTTTTACAGACCGGGCGGGGTATTTCGGAAGGTGTTCTGGAGTCTCTGCTAGCGGAAGTCAGGACTCAGTTGGGGGCCGCGAAGATCCCGGAGAAGAGGGGAAGTGACCTACCCGATGGTAGCGAGCCCCAAGTGGAGGGAGGAAGCCATGACTAAGAGATACTGCGAACATTGCCGGAGTGGGACGGTGCCGAAAAAGGAAGAGCGTATGGGTTGTCTGCAACCCCTTCTCCTGGTTTTTTTCATGCTGGGCGTAGCGGTCGGTTGGGCTGCGGAGGCGAGCTTGGAAGGCGTTGTTTCTGGAGTTCTGGTGGTTGGCTTGGGCGGATTTGTGATTCTTGGGCTTCCGATTTGGGTGCTTGTGAAAGCGTTTGGACCCGGCGCCGCGACCATCTGCAGTGACTGTGAAACCGAGTATAGTAATCGAAAATATTAGAACAAAAAAATGGAACATCTCTTGAGTTTGAAACTGAATTTAGCAGGGCTGCTGGTCTTCGTAGTAGTCAACATGGCCCTATGGGCGTGGGTCTGGTTTGTGCCCGCGCGCGTGGTGCGGGTGCAGCGTCTTTGGAAGTCGGGCGCGCTCGGGTTAGCCTTACCGGGATTGATCATGGTCACTCCCGGTGGAGATAACGAGTGGGTCTTGGCTCATGAGGAAGGTCATCAAGAACAAATGCGGGCCTGGTCTCCTTTGGGTGTTTCGCTCTTGCTCGGTTGGTTCTATCTCGTCCACTGGGTGCGTATTCTTCATCGTGAGAAACGATGGGCGGGCTTTTGGGAACTCTGGCAACTCAATCCTGTGGAGAGGGATGCCGATGCGCGAGCGCGGAGGGCGTTGGCCGAGATTGGGAGAATCAGCTAGATTCTCTTCTTCTGAGCTTTTCAAACAGGTCTCAAATCACCAAACTCTGCAAAGATGTCTTCCCCCTTGCGCGACTACTTTTACAATCAATTTCCTTCTGAGCTTTTGGCCTATTGGCAAAAGCACCAAGCTCCCGAAACCGACGGCATCCTGACCCATCGTGGCGCGGTGGTCTTGGAGGTGGTGGCAGGGGAGGAGCGGTATTTGCTGGAGGATTCGGAAGACCGCTTTCGTTTCTCATGGTATGGGGCCGCCTTTCTCGACTGGGGATTGCGAACGTGTTTCCCTGAGCGCTTTGACGAGTGGTTGTCAAAGACCGGAGGCTCACCTTACCCGGTTCGGCTCGAAGACGGGAAAGTAGAAATGCTGGATCCTTACCGCATTCTTGATGAACGGGAAGAGACCGTGGAAGAGTGGCGAAAGTTCTGTGCCGTTTCCTTCGATGAGTTTGCCTCCTATTTGCAGATTATTCTAGGGATGGACCCAAAGGTGTTTTTCGAGAAGCTGCTGCGGAGCGAGGACTTTGATTTCACGAGCAACCTCTTCGACGAAGAGATGGCCGCCGCCGCTGTGAAGAAGTTTGGGATCGAGGGAGTGTTTGAGGTTTAGCTGGTGGGCAGTGGGTTTTTTATACTCGGTAGCTTTAAGAAATCATGGACCTAAGAAAGCAAATCGCGTGCGACCTCTTGTGCCGCAAGGATGAAGTCGGGGCAGTCCTGCGAGCGCTGGGCTTGGAAGGGCAGGCCTTTGAGGTAGAAGAGGTCTACCCGCGCCTGTTCGAATGTGTTCGGCAGGTGGTGTATCTGAGAATTGCAGGGATGAGTTTGGCGACCATTCAGAGCCTCTGGGAAGTCGAGATGAAGTTGATTGAGCTTCTTCATGGAGATGCTCTTGGTTCGCCGACCTGGATGATCGATGGCTGGGCCCTAGCCGGGAAGAAGAAGGAGCGACTCTTCCTCAGCCACTATCCCGTGGGAGCAGAGCTGGGGAGCGAAAGCCTTCAACCCGGCCTCGACTTTGCCGAACGTAGCAAGGAACTCTTCGCTGGCCAAGAGATGGGGGAAGACGCCTTACGGGTGCTCGAACAATACCTCAAGCAACATCGCCGCCTGGTCAAGACCCTCCAATCAGCGTCACCACTGCTGAAAAAGACAGCGCAGTGGGCGGGGAGGTTTTAAATGGCTTGTTTCCCCAAACTCTGAGGTGGTTTGAGCCCTATGCAGAGATTTCAGAGATTTTTTGAAACCATTTCATAATGACTGTTCCTTCAAAATCATCTTGATCTAGACCCAAGCCAATTATTGGAATTTGTCTGCAATCTGGGAGGCCATCTCTCTCAATGTAATCACGTGTGATGTTCGCGATTTTTGAGCCTCCCTGCAGAAAGAAGAGAGTAAGCTTAGGATGGGAATTTTCGATTTCGTTTTTGTATTCTAGGAGATAGCTCGCGCAGGTTTTGATTGAACTTGCCCGGTAGGCCCTTCCGTCGCCAGTTGGGTTCCTCTTGGCGTCACCGAGAAAAATCCGATCATTGAACTTGATGCAAATATCGGGTTCTAGCCCGGAAGGAAAATCACCCATTGCTCGCCCACAATTTTGGATCTGAGAGGATAAATCGTTTGACTGGGTATTCTCTTTAATGAATCTACGGCCCTTACTAATCAAAAAGGGTACCCCCTCAGCATTTCGCATTTCGACTGTGAGTTCCTTTTTTGAACGGCTATTTTCGGTGACGATTTTTTCGATTTTAAAGCCCTCATCGTAAGCAGCCTTTGCAATGGCGAGGCGACAAATCACCTCGAGTAAATGATCGGAGTTCTCTGCAACAAAGATGTGAGCTATCCTTTCGAGGAAGGATTGAAAGGCTGTTGCGTCAGTGATTGGGTCAAGTTCGTCGTGGAGAAAAGAGAGCATAGCAGATACCCGGACGGCTTGGTGAGGGTAGCCAATGAACAGGTGATGCTTTATTTCTTTGGTGAATCTTTGTCGGTTATCGAACTTGTTCGAGGCATGATTTTGTAGTTTTTTGGCTGCGGCTTTTAATCTTCGCATTCGGCCCTCGATGCTCTGTTGGCCGCCGCAGAAGGTTTCTAAAATTGACAGTTGGTCCCCGATGAGACGAAACAAAGCGGAAAGGAGTTGAGCGTGGTAGCGATTTTTTCGCGGTTTATCGATGAATCGGGTGAGGATTCCTGATGGACTTTTCGATAAGCTTTTAGCCCAATCAGTATGCTTTGATGGGTGACTGAGGGTTGTTTGAGAGGTGGAGGTGAAACAGAGATTGTCAACGATTTCACAAAGAGCTTGCTCACCTTCAAGGAAGATTGGGTGCACTATTTTGAACGCTCTTATCAACTCCTTCTCGAGATCGAGCGAGACTTCATCAACACAATGCGCAAGGAAGAATCTGAGCCATGTGATTCTACTTTTTCCCGTCACTGTGGCTTCTAAAATGAGCCATCTGCTTAGGTCCAAAAAAAGGTCTTTCTCCTTCTGTGCTAGTTCTTCACTGTTCATCCAAATTGGTCCTACAGAGCGTCCCAGTTGGTGATGGCTGCGGAGATTCCGGGATGAAAATCATCTGCGTTTTCATACCAGTCAGTATGCTTAAAGGCTTCTTGGATGGTTTCTTGTTCCGTTTTGTTGTCTTTGAAAGCCGCCCTAATACTGTTCCAAGCCATTTTCAGGTCAACGCCAGGTTGCTCTGGATCAATATTTGGAATAATAAATAGAGCGAGAGCATCAGCGAGTGCTGTTTGGTGTGCCTCGAGCATCCTGTTTCCGATAGCGTCTTTTTCGTCAAGGGCGTATTTGCAGGCGTCTTTGATAATTGCTAGCGTGACGCATTGGGAATCAAGTAGAGACTGCTCTTCGACGAAAAGTTGCTTCCAGTAGTTCGGGAGTCCTTCCGGTGTGTAGTTAAGCCAGCCCCTGATGAGATCAATTTGGACGCTTTTTTCTGGTGGCGAAAGTTGAATAATACAGAAGCGCCTTTTCAGAGCGTTGGAAAACTGATGAAGTCGTGAGCGGTCGTAGTTGTTCATTGTCCCGATGATACGGAAATGTTCGCTTACAGGGTAGTCAATGGTCTCAGACGTCGTGGAGGCCTTTCCAGAGGGGACGATTCTGATGTCAGCATACTCGCCGTCAGCCTTCATCTTAAAGGGGAGTCTTGCTGTCTTGCCCGAGAGAACCGTAAATAGTTCTCCGAAACAGGAATCCAAATCACATCGGTTGATCTCATCGATGATGAGGATGTTGTCTTGTTTCTTAAGTGCTTTTAGGAGGAAGCCTTCCGCAAAATCGAGACCCTTTCCATCAGGGGAAGGGAGATATCTCCCGATCAGGTCGTCAGAGGTCCAACTGGGGCTTGCGGTACAGGTTATAGACTCCTTTTCTTTTCCTGCGGCTATGGCGATGCACTCCGCCAATTCTGTCTTTCCGCATCCTGGTGCCCCAGAGAGAATGATGTGCTTTCCTGAGTTGTATGCCCGAACAATCCTTTCCAAGTCGGGTGGTGAGAAAACGAGTCCCTTATTTATAAGAGTAGCACTTAGGGTTGTTTCTGCATTGCCGTTGACTGCTATTTTTCCCCTGCTTTTGTCTTTTTCTAGAAAACCTTCCCAGTTGCTCAGAAATTTTTCACCAAGCCAATGACTCTCATTGCTTTTAATCAGAGACCTCCTGAAAACTATGAAAGCAAGTAGATCGAGGAATCTATCTTTGTCAGCTACGGCATCTCCGGTTGCTTCATTACTCTCAGAGTAGGTGACTTTGTTTTCTTCATCAATTTTGAAGCGTGTTTTGCCAAATGCTCTTTCGAAGATCTCGGAGTAATATTCACTACGGTTTTTGGTTGCTCCGCTAATTGAATTAAAATCTCCAAGGTCGAATAGAGCCTTTTCCGAATCGATTGTGAGGCACTCGTAAGCTTCAGGATGGTTGATTCCGAGTGTTGGACTATAGAGCGAGAATTTACAAAGTCCTTCCGAAAACAGGGTTCGAAATTTGATTTCGAACGTTTGTTCACTGCCAGTTAAGGTGTCTGACCCTACCAAGGCTGTATAAGTGTGGATGTCTCCGTGAGTCGATTTAGAAAGCTCATCTGTGTCGCCATCACGTTTGAGTTTTAATGAGATTGCTCTTTCATTACCGTTGGAAGCTAGAACAGTTTTTGTACACTCATCAGTCTTCTTTAAGAAACTTTCTAGGATTTCATAGGCCTTGGACCTTAGTAAAGTGTTGGCTTCGGTTTCAGTTTTTTCGGATTCAGGGGGCATGTCTTAATTTCTTGGGGGAGGTCTCTACTAATTCTGTGAGGATGTTGGATATTCCGTTGATGGTGTTCAATTCTCTTTTGCCGAAATTGTTTGACCTTGTGGGGCGATTTCTAGGCTAAATTGGATGCTCTAGGCATACTCATTCCAGTAGAACGAGGGAAAGTCAGGATGCTGCCAAAGGGATGAGTTGGTCATGGCGGATATGTTGAAGTTTATCCGCCACTGGGGGGCGCTTGATGCTAGAAGTTCTCAGCTTGGCGTTCCCAGAAGCCGGGTTCGTCGTGGTGTTTGTTTTTGAGGGCCATGGCGAGGTCCATGGAGTAGATGAGGGTGTGGGGGAATTTGCTGCTGCCGTCCTCGTGCTCGAAGTGGGCGAGGATTTTTTGGAAGAGGGGGTTGTCTTGAGCAGGTGGAATATCGAGGTAGAGATGTCCTTCGTAGCTGGGCATACAATGCTCGTTGGCCATGAGGCCGCAGGGCTCGTAGGGGATGGTGTGGGCCTCCAACCAGGTGACGGCCTCTTGGCGAGCAGTCTTGTTAGGGGCGGACCATTCGTTGTTCGAGAAGCTGAGGAAGATGACGTCCCGCTGCTTTTGGCGAGCGATTTCGTCGATATGGCGAATGAGTTGGGGCACGTTGTGAGTTGTGAGTTGTGAGTTGTGAGTTATGTGGAAAAGATGTCGCTGAGGTCGAGTTCATCGCGATCGAGGAGGTCGGTATGGTCGCGGTTGATTTTGATCCATTCGATAGTGTTCTCGCCGGCATCGAGGGGCTCGGGGAGGAGGTCGAGATCGAAGAAGCGCTGATGACCCAGGTGGTGAATGGGTTTTGTATGGTTGGACTGGAGGGGGTAGTCGGCGGGGGTGAGAACGGCTCCGGCTCGAATGAGAGGGAGCTCTTGGGTCCCGTTCTGGGTGAGTTCGCGCTGATAGTAGTAGTGAACGATGGCGCGGAAAATTTGAGGGCCGGAGGTGTGAGTCAGCATGTAGTCGAGCTCTAGGGTGTCGAACTCCAGCTGGGGGACATTGACTTCCTTTTGGAAAGAGGCCTCGAAATCATTTCCTGGGGAGGAATCGCTGGGGGTCGCGGAAGGCTCAGGTGGATCAGAGGTGTTTGAGTTCATGTCGCGCATTGGTGTAGGTGGATGATTCGCTGCCCGCATCGAGTGGAAGGAGAGAAGAATCGGAGATGGTCTTGAGCAGCCACTGACCCTCGGGTGCATTGTGGCAGCCCTTTTGGCTGCAGGTGAGTTCGTGGGTCAGGTTGTTCGCTCTTGCGCTGTTGATGAGGCAGCGTTGTCGAATGGTTTTTCTGGGGACAATGAATTTGCCAACTCCCGGTGCTTCGTTGGGGTGGAGACCCATGCAGGTGATGTTTCTGCGGCCGCGCATCAGTTTGTAATGAAGGCGGTGGAGTTTACCGTGAGAAGAATCGCGACCTGTAAATTCGATGAGAGGAGGAAGGGGAACGGCTTTTTTCTCTTCACGGGAGAGCGGATGGAACTTCTCGGAGAAGTCGCTGGTGGTATCAGAGTTGTTAGGCATAGAAATTCTGAGAATATTGGGATGAGAGGAGTCGGGCGATCTTTGGAATGTCGCTGGCGGTGAGTCCGGTATCGGGATTGGTGTAGTAAGCACGGTTGCGAACGGGGCCGAGGTCTTCTTGGTCTTCAAGGATGAGGATGGCATCCTCTCTGGCTGGATCAAAAGGAGGGAGGGGATTCTCTTCGAGCCATGCTTGGATCTCATGGCCTCGACCGGTGTCTTCCTGTTCGTCCCAGCGAGTAGTGAGGTAGGGAGTCTTCCCGATGACAGGGCTGTCAATGCCTTGCTCGGCGAGAAGCTCGCCAAAGCTCTCCGTGGAGATTCCTCGACGCCAACTGGTCGTCATCACAATACGGGTGTCTGGAAACTTGATGAGCCGCTTGAGGGCCGCGACGCAGGAGGGCTCAAAGTGAGGCTCGTTAGTCAAGCAGCCAGCCTTGTTGAGAACGCCATCGATATCGAGGAAGAGAAGGAGGGAGATCATGGTCGTGGTGCTAGAGGCTGATCAGGCTGGGCTCGTTTCGAGAAGAGTGGGACTGAGACTCGGCATCCGAGAAGAGTTGATCCATCCTCTCTAACCGGGCTTGGCGCTCTTCTTGGCCAGAGGATCGGCGGTGAACGTAGGTCTCCCAAAGTTCAAGATAGTGAGGCCAGTAGTGAGCCTCGTGAGGGCGGCTCCAAATGAGTTGAACGAGATAGGCGAGTCCGTTGCCATAGCAACCGGAGCAGGTGTTTCCGTGCTCCTGAACAAGATGCTCGATTTGGCGCAGGGCACTCGAAAAAGAGGGCTCGGGCAACGAAGTCAGCTCAGGAACGATTTGGACAAATTCCTGAAGTTGACCCCGGCGAAAGGGGTGATGCGCATACCGCGCGTTCGAGAGAATTGAGGAGAGTTTTTGTGGAACGCGGAGGGCGTGTTCAGGAGAAGAAGGGGGAATCGGCACAGCATCACCCTACCCCGCACATTACAAAGTGTCAAGATAAAATGAAAAGACAGTTTAACCTCATCCTGTAACTTTTGTTTTTTGGGGCTCTACTTTTACTGTGAGGACAGATTATAATACGTCTGTCAAATGAGCGAGAGCAAGAGGAGGGTGCAGCGGCACCTTTATCCAGTCAGTAGTTGCTGCGACCGCCACTCAAGAGCAGCGGGATCTGGTGAATAGGCCTCTTCGTTCGGCGGTAGCAGAGGCTGTTCAGACAGGCTGAGGAGCTCGGCTTCACCGTTAGAGCGTCGGGCATCAAAAGGGGGGGCACTTGAAGAAGTGCGGCTTGGAATAGTCTCAGGGTTCTCGCTATCAGTCATATTTTATTTTCTGTCAGGGCGTTGGGGCTTTCCTCCTTGAGAATTGAATTGTCTTTGACATAAGGTCCCCGATGACGTTCCTCGAATATAAAAAGGTTTTAGGAAACCTGGGGTTTGGGAAGAAATTGCCTGATGCGGTCTACGTTCACCGTGAGGGTATCGAGGAACTAGGTGAAGAGCTGAAAGATCTAGTCACCAAGGTTGTACAAATGCTCTCAGTGGAGGATGAGTTTAATGTTCTCAAGCTTCACAAGGCCCAGTTCAAGGTCAGTCTTTTAGCGTATCCTGAGTTTTTCGATATCGCTCATCCTGTTCTCCTGAAGTCGATTCTTGTCGACCTAGCCACAGGTAAAGCTAAGACCGCTAGTTTCGATCAACGTGGCAATCCTCCCCTTCTTCACCGTAAGGAAGAGTTTCTAATTCAAGGTCATCCAGACGCAGCGAAATTTCGTCAGCTAACACGGGCAGAGGAAGAAGCAGGACTTTACGAGAATCCCCGAATAATTGGCTTTCGAAAAAACTGGGAAGAGCTTCTTTTATCCAAAGGCTTGTCTGTTGTAGGCCATGAGCTTCTTCATACAGAGAAGAAGGGTGAGAAGGCGTCGCCGGATATTGAGGTAGACAGGCACAAAACTGCGATGATTCGCTATGACTTTTCGAAGCCGATTAAAATGCTTCTGCAGTCCGAGTTTTTACAAAACAAATCCACTGTCCTTGACTACGGGTGCGGACATGGCGCCGATGTGAAAGGGCTAGAGAATCTTGGTCATAACGTTGCTGCCTGGGATCCAGTTCATCGTCCGGAAGGAGAGCTTAGGAAGGCAGACTTCGTGAATTTAGGCTACGTTATCAACGTAATCGAAGATCCTGCTGAAAGGGTAGAAACTCTTTTTAAGGCATGGGATTTCACTGAACGACTTCTTGTTGTCTCTGCGATGGTGAGGGGCGGAGACTCCTACGCCAATGCGAAGTCTTACGGTGACGGAGTGATAACCAACTCGAATACGTTCCAGAAGTATTTCGAGCAGGCCGAGCTTCAAGCGTTTATTGAAACAGCCTTGCATAAAGATGCAGTGGCTGCCGCTCCCGGTGTCTTTTTTGTTTTTCGCAATAATGAAGACCAGCAAGATTATCTGGCAAAACGTAGTCGTCGTGTGATAGATTGGGATGCCTTAGCAACCCGCTTGGGGTTTGGTGCTCCTAGTCCAAAAGAGCGCAAACCGCGTCTTTCGACCTACGAGAAGAATAAAGAGCTTCTCGATGATTTCTGGAAAAGCTACCTCGAGTTGGCGCGTCTACCCCACCGCGATGAGTATGAGCGGACTGACGAAGTTCGCAAAGTTTGCAAATCCATTCCTCGTGCGGCTGCATTATTCGAGGACAAATATGGTTTCGAAGTCATCGAGGAACGCCGAGCGAGAAGAGTCGAAGATCTTTTGGTTTATTTAGCCGAGGAGGAGTTCAAAAAGAGAAGAACTCCGATTGCTAAACTTTCTCCGGGGTTGAGACGGGATATCAAGGCCTTCTTCCCGAGCTATTCGGAGGCCTGTGACCAAGCAAGAGACCTCCTTTTTTCAGCAGGCGATCCTATGGAGCTGGAGATTGCTGTCGAAAACTTGAATTTCGGCTATTATGATGATGATGAAGGACACTTCCTTTTTCATCACTCTCTACTCGATAAATTGCCCGCCTTGCTGCGAGTTTATGTGGGATGTGGAGGGATGCTTTATGGAGATCTCAGCGATATCGATGTGTTTAAAATTCACACGACATCGGGAAAGTTGACTCTCCAAACCTACAAGGGTTTTGAGCGATTCAACCTGCCTGAAATGAAGACTCGGATCAAAATCGACCTTCGTCGCCTTTTTATCAGGGTTTTTGACGCCGAGAGCGACAAAACACAGCTTCTTTACTTTAAAGAACGCCTGGTCGCGAAAGATTCTCCACTGCGAGCGAAGGCCGAGACATTTTCACGTAGACTCGCGCGTTTGGGTCTCAACGAAGAGCAAGTCGGCAGGTTCGGTCCGACAAAGGAGCAATTAACAAAGGCTTTAAAACAAATGGGTTACAGCTACGGGTTGAAAAAGCTCTAGGAGCTGAGAGATTTTTCTTTCAAGAGCGATGTTACATGAGCCATGTTACATGGGTGCCACGGAGTGATTCAGGAAGGATAGTGATCGATTTAGAACCGGAGTTCAAAAATGAACTTTATTCGGCTCTTCGTGAAGATGAGACCAATCTGAAGGCGTGGTTCCTTGAGAAAGCAACCGGTTACGTTGAAGATAAAAAGCAGCCGTCGTTGTTTGCTAGTCAGGCTACAAATCTTCAATCCAAAGATGGATTTGATTCCCCACATTCAAAGATGAGAGGAGATCCTTCCCTATGATCTACTTAGACAATAATAGCACAACAATGCCGTCGAGGGTTGCTGTTCAAGAGATGAACCGCGCTCTTGGAGAGTTGTGGGGAA
Organism: Roseibacillus sp.; assembly: GCA_051251855.1. Taxonomy (GTDB): domain Bacteria; phylum Verrucomicrobiota; class Verrucomicrobiia; order Verrucomicrobiales; family Akkermansiaceae; genus Roseibacillus. The sequence goes on along the minus strand of JBPOGI010000001.1, from coordinate 1,336,716 downwards.
ATCCTTCGAATATTCACGGAGTGGGTGAATCCGCACGCAGTGCAATCAATCAAACCGCTTATCGTGTTGCGAGATTTCTTGGAACCGACAACGAAATGTCCGTTGGATTTACTTCGGGGGGGGCAGAGGCAAATCGAAAGGTCATAGAGCACATGGCAAAGGAGTGTGAGGTTTTGGCTTTTCTTGAAACCGAACATTCTTCTGTAGTTGAAGCCTACTCAGGCATTCGGTCCAAGAAGGTTTTTTCTCTCCCTGTGGAATCTAACGGGCTGATCGATTTAGGGGCATTTAAACTCAAGCTCGAGAAGAACGAGTGTCGAGCCGTTTCGATTCAGTGGGCTAACAGTGAGACCGGGGTACTTCAGCCCATCTGCGAAATTGTCGAAATTTGCAAGCTTCATGGCGCGACTCTTCATGTCGACGCTGCCCAGGTAGTAGGGAAGATTGAAATTGATCCCGACCTTGTCGGACGAATTGACTTCATGACCTTCACCGCACACAAAATGCATGGACCGCAAGGAGTAGGGGTAATCCTAGTGGGAGACAGTCAGGGTGACTTCGAGACTCTATTTTCAAATATACATACTCCGAACTCACCTGGGATTATTGCATTTGGAGCAGTGGTTCAGGAGCGCCTCGCTTCGGAACGAAATAACGCAGCATACCTCGAGTCATTACGGAACAAATTTGAATCCAAGCTTCTTTCATCTCATTCCGAATTGAGAATTAATGGAGCAACAAGCCCGCGTATCCCCAATACTACCAACATTCAATTCGAGGGAGTCGATGGTGCCGCTCTTGTCGCAAAACTCGATCTTGTAGGAGTGATCTGTTCTCAGGTGTCAGCTTGCATTACTGGACGTCCCGAACCCTCCTATGTGCTCACTGCCATGGGGGTTTCTGAGGAAGTCGCGCGTTCGAGTATAAGGTTTTCTTTTTCAATTTACAACTCACCGGAGGAAGTTGATCTCGCCGTGAACAGAATTGGCTCGAGCTTCACTCAACTGCTTCGGCAATCACAACTTCTCGTATCATGAAATTTGCAGGACACGAAACATTCCATTTGAGGGACGGGTGGCTTCGTAAGGGGCTCTCTATCTGCGACGTTCCTGGAGAAGAAGGGCTCTTGTCTCCTGAGGCCGCTGACATCCTTGGTGTCGGTAGCAATATGATTAAATCGATTCGGCATTGGCTAAGCGCAACAATGCTAACGAATGGAATTCTCGAAGCTGAAAGCGGGAAGGTCACCGAGAGAAGTGAGCTTGCGAAAGTGATTCAGGAATTTGATCCTTACTTTCAATCAGAGGCGACTTGGTGGGCCTTGCATGTGAATCTGGTAAACAACTCCAACTTTGCCTTCGCTTGGAACTGGTTTTTCAACGACTTTAAAGCGAATCGTTTTGAAAAGGCCTATTGCGTGGAGAGCTTAAAACGAAGTCTCGAATACAATCCGAGCTTCAGATGTCCGGCACAAAAGACTCTAGAGAAGGACGTTTCAGTGATTCTAGCCAGTTATGCCCAGACGATACCTCGGCTCGACCTGACACCGGAGGATACCAAAGACTGCCCATTTCTTCGTCTTGGTTTACTTACTTTTTCGAGAGAGTCGGGTTTTTATATTCCCCAATTCGGGATGAAGTCGATTCCGTCTACCATGCTGGGTTACAGCGTAATGGCAAGTGGGGCTAAGGATTCTTCGGAGGACGACAAAGATTACGTTTCCCTCTCGATTGGGGACGCCGTGTCACGTCGTTCGGGCCCGGGACGCGCTCTGCTGATGCGTCCAGAAGAACTCTACGATTATGCTCTCAAGGCAGAGCAGGAATTGGGTGAAGAGTGGATCAGAGTTCGCGGGATGGCGGGTAACCGAATGGTCGAAATCAAGAACGCACCAAAAGAGGAGTGGCTGAAATTGTCACTATCGAACGAACAATCAAAGCTAAAATCATGGCGGCAAAAACTAGACAAAAAGCTCCAGAAAGTCGGATAACCCAAGAGCGTTTCCTTCGGTCTATAAACGTCGCTCTTGATGCAGGAGACGCAGGTAGAATTGCGCATTTTTTTCCAACTGCAAAATCAGTCGATCTCATTGAGAAGCTTCTAGGTCAGACGGAAGGACGAGAGTTTCTTGTTACCGCACCATACGGTTCCGGTAAGAGCCTAGCATCGACCTTTGCCTTGCAACTTGTGGAGAACCGGGGAAAGGGAGCAACCATTCTTTCTGAGATTGCGAGCAGAATGAGTGAAGTGAGTGCTGCGAGTTCAAAAGCTGCAATTCAAAGGATCGAAAGTGGCGAGCAAGGCCTTGGCCTAGCCCTTGAGGGCGCGATTGAATCGCTTCCGCTCGCTATCGCTAATGCGGCTATCGCTTCTTTAAAGAGGCTGGGCAAAAAATCGGCGACTTATCCCGTTGCCGAGATATCAGAGAAGAGTTCACTTGAGGATGTAATGGTAGCACTAAGAGATTCAGCAGAGAAAGCCTCAGCTGATCGAGTTGTCATTTACTGGGATGAGTTTGGGCGTCATCTCGAGTATCTCGTTTCGGAGGGGCTCACTGGAAATCTTCATGACCTCCAGACTCTTGCTGAAAGAGTATCCCGTCAGAAGAAAATACCGACAGTTCTCAGTCTGTTTCTTCATCAGGGATTCATGCACTACGGGAAGAAGCTTCCTTCGGGGGCAAAGCGAGAGTGGAAGAAGATTGAAGGTCGCTTCCAAACTCTCGACTACATTGAAGACAGCAAGGAAATCTACCGGCTCCTTGGGGAGATTGTTTCGTCCCGTAGTCCAGATCTTCAGAGCCCTTCTCAAGCTAAGATTGCGAGTTCCGCTAAGACGTTAAAGGCGCAGGGGATGTGGACCAATTTTTCAATTAAAGAACTCACTGAGATTTTCAAAAGGGCATGGCCGTTGAGTCCCTCAACATTGGCTCTCCTGCCGAAGATTGCGGCACGTGTCTCACAGAACGAAAGAACCCTATTCACCTTTTTGTTCACGTTGGACTTGGAGAAAGAGATAACGCCGTCTGTTCTCTACGACTTCTTTAGTGACCAGATGCGAACCGACTCCGAGGCGGGTGGGACGTTTAGGCAGTGGCTAGAAACAGAGAGCGCTCTTTCCAAGGCTCAGACTACAGCTGAAGAAGAAGCTCTCAAAACCTGTTGCCTAATGAGCTTAGGTAGCTCTGGACAAAGATACCGCGTAAATTTCGACCAGGTTGTATCAGCTTGTGCCTCCTATGGTTCGCGAGCGGAAGCCGAAACTACGATTGAGAATCTGGTAGCGCGTAAACTTTTACTGCACCGAAAGCATTCTGATGAAGTCTCTATCTGGCATGGAGCCGATTTGGATCTTCGCACAAAGCTTGAGGACGAGAAGCAACGGCTGTCGGCCGTCTTCAATCTCAATCAATTCCTCCTACGGGAGTGTCTTCCTCCTTGCTGGAGGCCGCGAGAGCACAATGACACCTTCGGGGTACGACGTTATTTCGAGAGTGTCTACTTTCGAGCGCAGGATTTTCTAGATCATCTCAATGTGATTCGCCCGGAGGTCCTCGAGCTTGATTCGACAGTGGATGGTCGTGTCTGTTACCTCCTTGGAGAAACCGCTGACGAGATCGCACAGGCCAGGAAGGCCATCAATCTAACGAGCAAGACCAAGGATTCGGTAAACAAGCGGATTGTCTTTGCTATTCCCTCAGAACCTCTTCAAATCCGCGATGCTGCCACCGAGGTTGCGGCTCTTTCGAGCATGGAAAGAGACTCGGGTCTCATTGAATCAGATCCACTTGTCCTTCCCGAGATTAAGCAAATGCTTGATGATGCTCGGCTCCACCTAACAAAATTGGTGGATAAGCTTGTTGTACCTTCCGCCAGTGGAACCGATTGGGTCTATTGCGGGCAAGATTTTGAAATTGAATCTGTCCGTCAGCTCGAAATCTTTTTGTCTGCGATTACTGGCAAAAGCTATCCTGATACCCCTGTTATTCAGAATGAGCTGATCGTTAAGAAGAAGCCGACCCCTGTGATGATTAATTCTCGGAAGAAAGCTCTGTTAGCACTTTTAGAGAGAACGGGGAAAGAAGGGCTTGGAATTACCGGGAATTTTCCTGACGCCGCAATCTTTAGAACGGTTCTGCTCAACACAGGGCTTTATGCACCTTTCAGCGACGGATGGGGATTTACTAAGCCTTCAGCCATTGAAGATCCTGGATTGTCTAAAGTTTGGGCATTGATTGAAGACTTCTTTCGTGACCCTTGTCCGGAAGGGCGCTCGCCCCAAGAATTGTTTGATACCTTACAGGCACCACCCTTTGGAGTTAGGGCAGGAGTTCTTCCCATTCTTTTTGCTGCAGGTCTTAAGGCATTCGCTGTCTCAACGAGCCTCCTCAAAGACGGGGAATATATCGCAGACGTTCTGCCGTCAGTGATTGAAACAATCTGCAAGCAGCCGGAGAGGTTCAGAGTCAAAGTCCTCGCCTTGGACTCTGACACTGTGAGCTACCTTGAAGAGCTACGTCATTTGTTCTGCCAACAAAAACATCTGGGTGATGAGTCCGATTTAATAAGGAAAACTTTTGAGGCTCTGCAGGCTTGGCTTCGCCAGCTGCCGGAGGCTGTTAGGGAGTCGCGACAGCTTTCCAAACCGGCAAAAGACCTAAGAAATGCTCTTCTTCGCAGTAACGATCCTGTGTTTCTGCTTTTAACTAGAATCCCACAAATCTTTGAGGATGAGTCCGGGCCGCAGCTGCAAAAGTCTGTAGCGGAGGCAAAAACCGAAATTGAATCGGTGACCGTCAAATACCGCGAGACCGCAGCCAAGTTCCTTCGGCGAGCGCTTCAGGTGCCAGATTCAGACAAAAGAACAACGCGCGAGGCTGCTCACGACTGGGCGAAGAGCTTTAGCAAGTTTATTTCAAAGAGCCATCCCGACTACGTTATCCTTATGCGAATGCAATTCGACTATGAAGGTGATGCTCAACTCATCGACTCACTTTCCGACCTACCAAAACTCTCATCCTCTTCGGTTTCTCGCTGGGGTGACGGGGACGTCGATAACTTTAGTACGACACTATCCGAAAGTATTCGCAGTGTAGAGGACTTCGCCTTCGGTAAGGACGTATCATCCCTAAAACCGAGCAAGACCGAGTCGAAAGGTATGATTAATTTGATTCAGTCTCGGATTGAGGAAGCTTTGCAAAAACTTAAAGATGTCGGGGGAGAAGAGTTGGCTGCAGATTTTCTAGAATCGCTTGGAAAAGCTACCAAAGAGAAAGGAAAACGCCGCTGATGAGTACAATGATATCCATGGAAGAAGCCTTAGCGGCGATTACGGAAGATTCTGAAAGAAGACACATCGTCAACATAAGTGGTGGTAAGGATTCCGCCGCACTTGCATTGTATCTCAAACTCAACTTTCCTCAGATTCCTGCAGAGTATGTCTTTTGTGACACCAAGTGCGAACTCCCTGAGACCTACGATTTCCTTGAGAAATTAGAGCGTCTTCTCGGAAAAAAGATCGAGAGAATCAATGCTTTCAATTACCTGAATATCGAAGAAAAGGACCGTAATCCTTTCGATATTTTTCTGACTGAGATTTGGTCAAATTACCTTCCGAGTGCTCGTTCACGGTGGTGCACCGGAACCTTAAAAATTAAGCCTCTCGAGAAACATCTAGAAGGCTCAACCGCGATTTCCTATATCGGGATTAGAGGCGATGAAGACCGTGAGGGCTACAAGGGGAAAAAGCCCCCTGTGTTTTCGCAGAAGCCCACAATCCAGGCGGTTTACCCATTTAGAGATGCTGAGATTGGAATCGATGGAGTAAGAGACATCCTTGAAGAAACGGGCTTGGGATGGCCATCCTACTATGATTGGAGGTCGCGTTCAGGATGCTATTTTTGCTTTTATCAACAGATTGGAGAATGGCAAAATCTGAAAAAACATCACCCAGATTTATTTGAGAAGGCCAAGGAATACGAAAAAAAGATCGGAGATAGGCAATTTACCTGGGTGGACGGAAAAACCTTAGACCAAGTTGTTGCCGGGAAAAAGAAGTCAATCCAACCAGTGGACGAAACGAACGGATGCGCGATATGTCACCTTTAAAGTTGTCGAGAGTTTTGTCCCGTGCCGGGATGGAAGACTTCGAAACTTTCGTCTCTCCAGCGGTCATCGCACTGATAAACGTTTCTGGCGGCGAAACGAATAAGCTTCAACTGGCTCAATGCTTGTGTGATGTCTACACGCCAGAAGGGATCCTCCTCGACAAAAAGGGAAGACGATGTGTATTACGTCATTTTGATGAGAGTGAAGTAGTGGCCTTTCTTGAGGCCGTAAATGTGGACAAGGGAGATGATCCTTGGGAAACGGCTGTAGCGCTAAACTACGATTCTTCTTTAGAGGATCAGTTGTTAGAGTTCTTTGGTTTGATAAAGCCTGTTTATGAGGAAAGAGAAGCAGTAGACCTGTGTGAGCAATCTGAGCTGATTTCTCCAAAATACGCTCTCTTCGAGCATCAGATGCATGCCGCCGAGAAAGTAACTGCACTGTTGAGAAAAGGTGGTCGAACGCTTTTACACATGCCAACCGGGTCAGGTAAGACTCGGACAGCGATGCGCATCATTTGCCAGCATCTTAATGATGAAATTAGATCGGGAGACGAGAAGATTGTATTCTGGTTGGCTGATACGGAGGAGCTTTGTTCGCAAGCAGCTGAAGAATTTGATAAAGCCTGGTCTGCTCTGGGGATGGCTCCAAAGAGACTCACTCGTTTGTACGGCGCTTACTCCTGTCCTCTAAGCGACCTTCAGCCTGGCATTGTCGTAGCTAGCTTGCAAAAGTTGAACGCGGCGTTCAAGGACCAGATTCAAAGAAACCAAATTCTTTCTTATTCATCGTTAGTAGTTTTTGATGAGGCGCATCGCATCTTGGCTCCTACCTACGATTCAGTTGTTACACACCTCACTGCTTTTAGTGCATCCCTATTGGGTCTTTCCGCTACCCCGGGAAGATCTACTGAGAACGAAGAAGAAAATGCAAAATTTGCTCAATATTTCAATAAAAATAAGGTAATGCTCGAGGTTAAAGGCTTCGATTCACCTATCCAATTTCTTCAAGCCGAAGGTTACTTGTCTTTTGTCGAATACAGGCCCCTCAAGTTGGCTAAATCTGATTTATTTTTTTCTTCATCCGAGCTAGAACGGCTAGATATTGGAGAGGATTTTACTCCTAAAATGCTGGAGCGGCTTGGGGAAGATACTAAGCGAAACTTCGAAATTATCTTGAGAACTTTGGATGTTATAGCAAGAGGGCTACCAACCATTCTCTTTGCGTGTTCGGTTGCCCACGCGGAGGCTCTGACGGCTCTTTTAATTTATAAAGGGGTGAAGGTTGGACTAGTTACCGGGAAGACGCCAGGAGCGGTGAGGTCATCTCGCATTGCCGAATATAAATCTGGAGAAATCGAAATTTTGATTAACTACGGCGTGCTTACAACCGGTTTCGATGCTCCTCAGACTCAAGCCGTGATCATTACTCGTCCTACTACTTCCTTGTCTCTTTACAGTCAGATGGTTGGAAGAGCAACACGTGGTCCGAAGGTGAATGGGACGAAAAGCTGTGAAGTCCATACTGTTATCGATAGTGATCTTCCTGCATTCACCAGTATTGCGGAAAGTTTCAATCACTGGAATTCTCATTTTTAACACATACACATAATGCCAAAAAAATATTTCACTTCTGGGCTAACCGTAAAGGCGATGCGTGACAGTGGCTACAAAGATGCCGCTCATGCTATAGCCGAAATAATCGATAACAGCATTCAGGCTGGACTTAAAACTGAAAAAAATATCGATGTAGAGCTGATTTGTCTTGAAGAAGAAACTATCATAACTCGCAGGTCTTCCAAAAAAATAAAAGAGATTGCTGTTTACGATAATGGATGTGGAATGGACGCTGAAACTTTGGAACTGTCTCTCGCGTTTGCCCAAGGAACTAATTTAGATGCTGAGATCGGCATGGGCAAGTTTGGCATGGGGCTTCCCAACTCCTCGGTCTCTCAATGTCAGAGGGTTGACGTGTGGTCTTGGCGAGATGGCGCTGTTCATCATTCTCACCTAGATATAAATGAAATTATTGATGGTAAGGATGAAGTTCCAGTTCCCGAAAAGGTAGATGGAATTCCCGAAAAGTGGAAAAGCCGAATAAAGTCTAAGCTTGAGGAACACGGAACATTGGTAGTTTGGAGTCGTCTTGATCGAATGAAGTGGGGGCGAAGCCGGGCCTTTTTTGCTAACACTGCAGCTATTGTGGGGAGAATGTATCGTTACTTTCTTAACGATGGGACCTGTACGATTAGGCTCGCAGCATATCTTGAAAGTGGTGGAGACGAGACGTTTACCGAATCTTTCTGTAAGCCTAACGACCCTCTTTATCTCATGACGGGAACGCAGGCTCCTGAGTCAATCGAGGTTGGAGACGAGACTTTCAGATATAAAAAGCAGGCTCAATTTGTCCAATACGGAGACTCGAAAACCTTAAAAATAAATTGGGGTGGACAAGAACATGAGGTGGTAATTAAAGCTTCAGAAGCTAGAGAGGATTTTAGACGGGCTTGCGATGCTCTTAATCTACCTGCAGGATCAACTCCTCTTGGAAAGCATGCTGCTAAGAATCAGGGTGTCTCAATTCTGAGAGCTGGTCGAGAGCTAGAGTTAAATAGATCCTTCGAAAATTCATATAATCCTACTGAGCGATGGTGGGGTATCGAAGTAGCCTTTGAGCCTGGCCTAGACGAAGTTTTTGGTGTGACAAACAACAAGCAGTCTGCCACTGCATTTTCTAATCTCAGCTTAGGTGAAATTGCACAAGACGAGGACGTTGAGGCTGCCCAACTTGAAATGGAAATGGAGTCTGAAGACGATCCCAGGCTTCCCATTATCCAAATTTGCGATGAGATTCGTAGACTCTTAAGTGGGATTCGTAACTCGATTAAGTCACAGACTGTCGGAGTTAAGAAAGCAAAGAAAGTCAAGGAAACTGATCGAGCGGCTTCAGCAGCGTCAAAGACCGCTAAACATGATGGCGAGGAAGGGGTAAGCGATAAAAAAGCAGCTGAGCTTTCCGATGCTCAGAAAAAGAGGGAGCTTACTGATGAGCTTGAAATGGACGATTCAGATACGGCTGAAGAAGATAAAGAGGTTATACTCAATGAGTGGTTAGCAGGGGAGAAGTATATTTTTAATTCAGCTCCCATCAGAGCGAGCGATGTGATTTTCGACGTGTCTACCCCAGCTGGAAAACTAAAAGTTACTATCAATAAGTTGCATCCTGCTTATTCTGCTTTTATTGAAGAGCTTGAAGAGAAGGAGGGAATAGGATTTGATTGTTTGAAATTAATCTTCGCCTCATGGGCTCGTCTCGAAGACACTTTGGGGATAACCGACGATGATCGTAAACATTATGAAAGTTTGCGGATGAAGTGGGGCAAAGGCGTTAGCGATATGATCGAAGCGTATCAAGGGAGTCTTAAGTAAGGGCGTATGTCCAGTTTTCCCTCAATTTGGCCTCCGATCTTAAAAAATCTTAAAGTTAATATTTCAGCAGATGAGTCCCTGGTTCTTGCCTTTTCTCCCTTCATCAGGAGTGGTGCGCTAGAGGAGTTTCTTGATACTTTTCCTGTTAAAAGCGCTCGCTTAGTTGTGAGGTGGAAAGTTGAGGACCTTCTTGCAGGTGCTTCTGATCTGGGGATTTTTGACGTCTTAAAGGAGAGAAAAATTCCGTTGTATCAACATTCGAAGATTCATCTCAAGCTCTTTGAATTTTCATCAGGTCTCGCCTATTCAGGGAGTTCGAATATTACGGATAAAGGGCTCTCATTGAGTGATTCCTACAACGAGGAGATGGGGGTTTTAAGTCCATTAGATTTCAATTCTTACGGTCATATCCGTCGTCTTTGCGATGAGAGCAGGAGAGTAACTAAAGAAGTAGTGGAGGCATACCAGAGGGCGATCGACGAATCTCAAGTTGACCCACAGTTTATCGGAAATCTCGTTCTTCCCCCAATGGAGGAGAAGGAATTCAGGGTTTCTGATCTGCCCGCTTCGGAGAGTCCCCGAGCCTTCTTTGATGCCGTTTCCAGTTATCTTAAGGGCCATGAAATGTGCCCTCAAATGTTGCATGATATCGGAAGCCTCAAGCTCTCTGAGAGTGATCTGCTAAAAGAAGACTTTGAAGAGATCTCGATGCAGGCTTTCCAGAGTCAACTTTTTGTGAAGCGTATTGTGGAGAAAATACGAAGTAGGCCATCAATGAACTTCGGAGCAGTTACTGCATTTGTTCATGAAAATGCGCAAGATGTCCCGCTGCCTTATCGGTTTGAAATTAAGGATGCTATAGCCCGCCTTTATCCGTGGTTAGCTTATTGCTTCGATGATGTTTCTTGGTCAGTTCCGGGCGCTAAGAGTCAAGTGATCAGGTCATCGCTCTACGAGGAATGAGTCCTGGAGACGAGCCGATCCTTTAGAAAAAGAAGGCTATAAAATCTGTAGCGGAAGGGGAGGTTTCCTACTACATCTTCCACTAGTTTAATTTTATTTTATCACTGCGACGGTGGTCAACTCAAGCGCTCATGGGCTCGTTTTTACAGTTGTCGATTGTTGATGTGGGTGCGGGATTCTGGCTTGTCAGAGGCTGAGCAATAAATGGATAAATATAAGCGGGCTCTTGACGCCTGAGTATAGAGCTTTTCCGGCGCGGTTTTTGCATCCTGTGGTGTTAGCCCTGAAATAAGTAGGACGTCAGCTTCCAGTCCCTTAAAGTTTTCAATATTAGTAACTTGGATTACAGATGAGTCGCGGCGGTATGTCCTACCCATCCATTCGACTGCGTGACGCCCAATTTTTTGGATCGAGGAGACAGCGCTTTCAGCAAGTGAGTCATTGATGAGAATCACGATCTTTCCGGGCTCTACACCTTCTTTCAGAAATAAGGCGATATCATTTTTGATCAGTTTACTCTCCTCATTCTGATTGGGGGGCTCTTTGAGGAGGACAGGTTGGCCAGCCGGAGAGTTTGCGAATCCTATCATCTCGGAGGGTATGACCAAATTGAGGTAATCAATAATCGCCTTGGTGTTTCGGCAGTTTTTCTTCAGTCGTTTGCGGGTGTAAGTGTTTGGCTCCCAGGGGAGATTGTTCCATCGGCCAAAAATGTCTTGATTGTCATCATAGAAAACAACGCAACGGCTGCTGTCATTTCGAACGAGAAGCCTTTCAAGCGTCTCGAACCATTCGGCCTTAAAGTCCTGCCCCTCATCTACAATGATTGTGTCGTAGGCTGGCGTTTTCGACTCGAGCACCTCGAGCATTTTGAGCGGAACTTCGGTTTCCCAGAACTCGGGATCGTCTTTCTTTACGTTGGCTTTCCACCAGCTCTTCTCGCTGGCCTCGATTTCTCTTCGTGCGAGGCTATGGAAGGTAGCGCAGTCGATAGGGGATTCTCGACCGAGTCCGTAGCGGACTGAGTTTGCCACCATGCGATTGTAGAAGAGCAGCAATACCCGTTTACCTGAATTCGACATCCGCTTCGCAAATTCGGTTGCAATGATTGTTTTGCCCGTCCCCGCATAGCCCATGACGGCGGTTCTCTCGTTCAATTCGAGATCCTCAAGGATCTCGAGCTGCTGCTCGGTGGCCTTGACGAGTTGAGATTGGTCTCGGATCAGGTTGACTCCGATTTTGGTGACAAACCCAACGGAACGAAGTAGGCGTTCAAGAATGTTCGAAGCCTGATATCGTTTTACCCCCGGTCGACCGTGATGAGTCTCATTATATCGACAAACCCGCTGAACGGCGTCAACCGGTTTGAGAAGGGCCGTTGAGTCAAGGATGAGGTCGTCAGGGACCTCTAGTATACGGCCCGATCCGGCAGGCCGACTACAATCAGGAAATGCAAGTGCCCAATTTATGTTGATGTTGCCTGCGTCTTTTCCAAGGAATTCGATAATGGCGTGACAAGCTGCGGAGGCCTGCCTGTCGGGCGAACGTTTCATTGGTTTCCCGTTCTGATGCCAGCGAGACTCAGAGCCATTGTAGGCGATCTCGCCACCTTTCACCTCTAAGCAAATGAGGTTTTTTCCCCCGTCAAAGATGAGAAAGTCAATTTCAGTCTCCTCTTTACAGTTTAAGCCTCCCTTGAGCTTCTTCGAATGGATTACAGAGAAGCTATCAGGAAGTTCTCTTAGCAGTTGGTAGACCTGAAATTCTGGATTGTCGACATGATTGAGGTCGGGGAAGTATGCAGGGAACATCGTCGCCATATAGTGATTTTCTAATTAATTTTAATGCTTCTTAAGTAGAACTCTTAAACGTTTCCTCAAAACTCTCCAATATATCAAACAACTTGGATATTGTAGAGGGTGTTCAGGAAAAATGATTTCGTCTTCTGCTTTTTTCTTTTACGCTACTGTCTCAAGTTTTTTGGTTAGGCGAGCAAATGTCAATAAATAGCGCATCGGGGAAACCGTTGCTAAGAGAGATGCGGCTGGGGAGGAGGTCTTCGCCGTTGATGGTGTGCTCTCGAATGCGCTGGTTGATGGCAGAATGCGATAACGTGGCGACGAAATAGGTCGTGCCGTCCCTTGTTGTCTTTTAGCCTCAGAGGCACTTTGAGGAGAAGCGGGGGTGACTAGGTTTTCCTAATGAATAGAGGAGGTCGATAGACGTAGCTATGATAAGCTCGTCGAGGGGATCTCGACCTTGAGAGAGGCTCCGTGGCTTGCGAAGTGGATCCAGCATTCGGGTTCTTTTTGCCCGGGGAAGATCGTGGAGACGAACTGGCGGTAGAGGGCTAGCTGTCCAGAGTATGAAAGGGCGGTCTCGTCCCAGGTCGACTTGGGGCCGGGATAGATCTTGTGGTCGATGATGATCGGACCATCCGGGGTGATTACGAGATGGTCTATGAAGCCGGTTGCTTGTTGCCCGTCAGGAGTGGTGTGAGTGAAGGGGACTTCGATGAGTTGTTGAGTCGGGTTGAATGTATCCTCAATCCATTTGCGGTAGGTGTCGACGGTAGTTAGGATTTCGTCCGTGGAGATGGATTCCTGAAGGTCCCAGTGAGTGAGGAGGCGCTCGGCGCGCAGGTTCCGGTCTGGGTGGTTTGGGTTTTGAATCTCTGCCGCGATGATGCGGTGCATGGCATCTCCGTAATCACGGGCGTTGATTCTCGATGGGACTTGGAGAGCTGTTCCAAACTCGATGGTTTCGGTGACGATGGCCCCGGCGATCGGTTCGCGTGAGGAGGGTGTGATGTGGAGTGGTAAGCGGGAAGTTTGGGATGGGGCGCGGACAGGGAGTTGGATCGTTGGGGCCGGGGGAGGCAGCGAAACGAAGGGCTCGTAAATTTGGGTGCTAGTGGTGAGAGGTAGGCTGTGTTCTCCGAGAGTGAAGGGGCTGTTCTCGGCCTTGAGGAAGTCACCGGCAGAGGTCAAGTCGAGCCATTCGGGGGTGGTAGCAGGGTCGTTCACAAGAACGAGGGTGTCGCGTGCCCGGGTGAATCCGACATAGAGAAGGCGAAGCTCCTCGGACTGGGCATTCTGCTCGGACTGTTGCCCAACGGGAGAGGCTTCGAGGTCGTCGACAAGCTGGGACTTGGATTTTCCAAAAGGATTGATCCAGAGGCGTAGGGTACGCCCGGCAAGAGGGTCCGCGAAATCGAGTTTCGCGGACTCACTGAGTTGGCGAAGAGTGAAGAGACGGGAGCGGGTCTTGGAATCAAGGTCGCAGGCAAAGACCACCGGCCATTCGAGGCCTTTTGCTCCGTGGTAGGTGCCAATATGGACAGAGTCGATCTCCGGATCGATGGGTCTCTTGTCTTTGGCTTCCTTGGAACCAAAGTCATCGGCGAGGTCATCTAGCCAAACGAAGAGTCCATTGAGGGTTGCGGGGGCTGCGCTGGAATGAGCTGCGGTTTGGTATTCTTGCACAAGCTCGCGGAGGCGGGAGAGATTGGCAAAGCGCTGCTCAGCGCGTTGTTGGGTGGGGCCCCATGCTGAGGCGAGCGAGGGGACATCGGCTGCGGTATGAGCAAGATCGTAGAGAGCGAGTGGGCTCAGGGTCGCTAGGTTGTGTTCGTCCCGGATTGTGAGAAGGGCGTCGATACTTGGGGAGGAGACTGTGCCCTTGCGCCCCCATGCTTTCGAGGATTCCCCGGGAGGATTCTCGGCTCTCTGCTTGAGGTATTCGAAGCGATCACTGAGCCACGATTCGGGCGCATGACTCGCCTCAAGGGCGATGACTTCTGCGGAGGCGAGGGAGTCGCGAGAATCAACGAGAACGCGAAGACAGGCGAGAGCGAGTTGGCACTCCGGAGTGGTAAGGAGTCCGGAGGTGGAAAGCGAGACGTCGATTCCCCGGGCGCGCAGATCGTCGGCCAGATCACTGGCGTTCTTACCCGTGCGGACCAGGATGGCGAGATCGCGAGGGGTGACGGGGCGGAGGCTCCCAACTGGGTCTTGTGGGGTGATCGAATTCTTGTCGATGACCTTTTCGTCGGAGTCGAGAAAGACCTGAATGGCGTCGGCGGTGGCAGCGATACGGTGTTCGTTTTTGGTTTTTTTCGGAAGTCCCTTTGCCGTCTGTTCGCCGCTGGTGACCTTGGCGATACGCAGCGCAGGAGAGGCCTCGGCGTGAGTTTCGCGATGGGGGGTGAGGGTGACTTCTTCTGGTGGGAGGCCGAGGCTCTCTTCGAAGGGCTTGGCAAAAAATCCATTAACGAAATGCACGAGGTCGGGAGCCGAGCGCCAAGAAAGATCGAGAGGAGGCGTCTTTGTCGCGCCGGCCACGGCAGAGATGATGAGTTCGGGATCGGAACCACGAAAACCATAGATGGCTTGCTTGACATCACCAACCCAGACGACGCGCTTGGCGCACTCCGCAAGACGAGAAAAGAGGGCGAGCTGGATGGGGCTTGTGTCCTGGAATTCATCGACAACGAGGAGGTCGATCTCCGCGCTGAGGATAGAGCGAACTTCTTCCGAGTTCGTGAGCAGGTCGAGCGCTTCTTTCTCGAGATCGGCGAAGTCCGCTACGCCGCGTTCACGTTTGAGTTGCCCAAAGCTCTCGGCGAGATGCTGAGCCTTTTTGAAAAGGAGACTCAGGTAGCTTTTTTGATCCTCGTGAAAGCGTGGGTGTTCACCGAGACGGGAGGCCGCCTCCTGAACTGGGAGCGCGATGGCTAGATTAGCCTGAGCCTTGCCCGGGCTAGCAGTGGTGAGTTTGTTCCAGTGCGACCAATCGAGCCCTTCGTTATCAAGAGCGCGCAAGCATTGCTGAAGGAGTTGGCGGTAGGTTTGAACAACATTGGCCTTGGCGTTCGGGTCGAGTTCTTTCAGGGCGCACTTGATCGCGTCTGCAAGTTCCTTGTCCAGATCATCTTTGCTTGGAGCAGGAAGCGCGGCTTTCATTTCCTCCCAACTGTCTTTCCCGGTCTTGGGGAGGTCTGTGGGATCGATGTCGTTGCTCCGCGCATTATTGACGATGCTGGGAATGACCGAATGGAAGTTGTGGGTGCTCGACTGAGGGTCGACCTGGGAGAGCCGCTTCGAAAGTTGATAGAGCTGTTGCTCGTCGTCTCCGGTTAGAATGGCGTCGAAGGCACGGGAGAGAAGTTCCTTGGATTGATTGTCGTCGAGAATGGTGACCTCGGGCGAGAGGCCAGCCTCAAGGGAGAACCGGGACAGGAGATCAAGACAAATACCGTGGACCGTGCCAATCATCCCCGAGCGGAGGAGGACGGCATCGGTGTGGCGGTCTGTCTCGTAAAACTTTGCGCTGAGTCGTTCCCGGAGTTCATTGGCGGCGGCCACCGTGAAGGTCGTGGCGACGATGCCTTGGGGGCGTGCAGAGCCGTCGAGGATGGCCTCCGAGACGATCTCGACAAGGCGATAGGTTTTGCCGGAACCCGCGCTAGCTGAGGTGAATTCGATGGAAGGGTTCATGCGTTCAGAGGGAATCCGGTGAGGTTTGAATAAGAGCTATAAGGGTTGCCTTCCTTCGGTGGTTCCCAGCGTTCGATGGGGGGAGGGTCGTTCGGTTCAGTGCCAGACACGGGGACTTCGATGAGCCCTTCGTCGAGTTGCTGACGACGCCAGCGGTAAATCTCTTCAAACTCCTGCCAGCAGTCCTCCCAGTCAGATTCGGGGGTGTCACTTTTGGGTCTGATGGGGGTGATGTTAGGGAAGAAGGTGTCGTTGCGGGTGAGGAGAGTGCCGCCATTGGAAAGGATGAAGAAGGCGGTGGCTGCTTGGACGCCCTCGCTCTGGGACAAAAGGTGACCATAGATTGCCAGTTGGAGGTGAAGGTTGGACTGAAGCGACTTTGTGCGGCTACTTTTTCCTCCGAGTTTGAGGTCGATGACGGCTGTTTCGCCATCACTGCGGCGGGCGATGAGGTCGATGCGACCCGCAACCTGACCTCCTGTGAAAGGGACCGCATCAACCGCTTTTTCGAGAGTAACGGATTCGACCTCGGAGCTGCGGAGAATTTCGATCAGGTACCAAAGGCTCTCCTGAGTTGTATTCAGGAGACGGCTGCGGGCGGCCTCATTCCCTGGAGTGAGGTAGTGGGCAGCCTGGGAGGCCAAGAGACTAGGGAATAGGTCGGCAAGGAATTGATGGGTTTCGTTCTTGCTTGAGTTTTGCCAGTTGAGTGCTCCTTCCGTAAAAAGCTCTTCGGCAGCGGCGTGGAGAATGGAGCCTACCCGCAGTGCGCTGTCGCTGACGCGGCTTTCTCTGATGGGACCCCGCCTTAGCTTGGCATGGTATTCGAGAGCCCAGTCCACAGGGAAGCTGATAGCTTTGGATAGGGACGAAAAGGACTCGCATTCACGTGGACCTAAAAGGTGAGTCTGTTTGAGATTCCACCAACGGCGGAGCGGGGGAAGAGCGCGGAGGGGCATCGCTTGAGTAGCAATCAGATCCCGCGCCGGGACAATGAGGGAGGTTTGAGATTGGGTCTGCAGACGAGTGAGGATTCCGGCCTGTTCGGTGGCTCCTCCGGCAGACTGAGTGACATGATAGATCGTGAGGGATTTGCCCGCTAGTAGGACGGCACGTTCGGTGGCTTTCTCTGCGGCGAGAGCGAGGGCTTTTTCATCAAGGAGGCTGACGTTTTGGGAGGCGAGCCAGTCCAGCTCAGAGCCCGTCCATGGGGAGCGCAGCGTTTGGGTGGGCGTGGGACACCACCAAATGAGATGGTCTTGAGCCGCGAGTATTTGAGCGGGGGATGCGAGTGTTGTTGCGGCGCCGACCTGGCCCGGAAAGCGGGTCGAGATGGAGACGCTTTGACGCCACTCGACCAAGAGGTTTTCGAGTCCAGTGCTGGTGAGTTCATTCTCGTTTCGGACAATGGCTTCCAGTTGTGCCAGAGCACGGGAGGCGACGAGCCATTCCAAGGCGTCGGAGGCATTGTTCGATTTTTTCCCGCCAGCTCGCTTGCTGAGCCATTGAGTGAGGGGCGAAAGTATGTCCGCAAGGACGGGGCCCGTGAGCTGATCTGGTTCGACGAGGGGTGGTTCGATCCAGTCGGCGTAGGCCTTTCGAATTCGAGTCACGGCATCTTTGTCGTCATTGTCGGCAACACTCCTTTCAAGAGCTTTCTCCCAATGTGCCCCTCGACCGGGGATGTCGTTGATTGCGCCTGCAAGACGATGGCGGAGTTTGGTAGGAATTGGAGAAACAGAGTGGAGGAGGAATTCGATCCAGGCCTGTGGGTTTAAGGGACCAATTCGGCAGCGCAGAAAGAGGGCTGGCAGTTCGAGAAGGGCAGCGGCTGTTTCTGTCTTGGCGGTGGTGAGGGGGAGGTCGTGGTGGGCGAGATGTCGATTGAGGAGTGCACGTTCGGACGAGTCTGCGATGAGTGTGGTAGACGTTAGGTCGAGGGAGCTCAGTTGCGAGGCGAGAGCTTCGGCTGCGGCTTCCGGGGTCGAGGCTGTGACGATGCGTAAGCTATTGTCGTTGTCTGGAGAGCTACCTTTCTCTCCGAGGAAATTCGCTTGAGCGAGGCCGAGGGTGGTGGAGGCGGCAAGGAGGGCTTTAGTTGGAGCAGGGTTTTCATAGCTTGCACCGAGGTCCTTGAGGAGTTCGCGCCAGCAATGGGGGAGTGTTTCTGGAGAGTCGGTGATGACGAGCGTGTCGATAGCTGGTGTTGCCCCGGAAGACAGTTCCGCACGTATGCTACCGATCCGGCCTGCGTGAGTGGCTGTGGCGAGGCCGGAGCTGTCAAAGGAGGGTTCTAGAGCCGCAAGAGCTCTGAGGCGGGGAGGAGCGCTGCGGTGGTCGAGACCAGCATGCCAACCCGCCTCGACAAGGGTGTCCCGCCAAGTGAGAAGCAGGCGCGCAGTGGCAAGCGGATCATTGTCGAAAGACCGGGCGTAGAAATGATCGTCGGTGAGCGACTCTGCGACGACATCACGGAAAGCAAGACTCCGCAGGAGGGGCGACACCCCGACGGGGGGTAATCCCAGAGAAGATTCTAGGGCTGTTAGCAGGCCCTCGGGACCGCAGATAGTAGGTTGGATTTCCGGCTGAGTAGAAGGGGTGGGGACTCCATCGAGATGGAGGCCAAAGAGGTAGCGGGACATTGGGAAGAGAATGAATAAACGAGCAGAGAAGGCGAGAAACTATCGTTGAAGTCTCCTTCGAAGAGGAGGGATTCGATGCTCTAGCTGTCGTATTGGGTGGAGGTCTATTTGCTCACTTTCGGAAGTAATATTTTCTTATTTGACAGCTGAGTGGTAGTGGCGGCGGATGTCATAGTGTTGTCAGCTAATAGTCAGTCGGGGTCTGAGTTGTCAGGTTTGTCAGAGAGCCATTTTGGTTGTTGATTACCTAGAGGCTAAAATGCTGTGACAAAGCGCGAGAGAAGGTTTCTTCTTCGTTTCAAGTTTATCATTATTAACGCCTTATGAGGTGTGACGTTTCGAGGGTGTCACACGCGAGCGCTGAGTCCGTGGGAGAACTCCGAGAATGTAGCGGCAGTTGCAGTCTTGTTTTGAACGCGAACTACGCCAACCTCTTTCAAGCCAGCGAGAATCTCGTCTCGGGCTGTGGATGTGAGGAGACGTGCACTTCGTTGAAGATCCCGGAGTGAAAGGGAACCGTTCTCACGAAGGACCTGGAGAGTCTTGGAGATCAGTTCCGGTGGGTGGCTTGTGGGCAGGCCGAGGCCGTGCCAAGTGAGGGACTCAACACCGAGGGTAATGCCGCGTAGAGTTTCGCCGTAGAGTTTGTGGATCGTCTCGTCAATTTTGGGAAACGACTCCTGGGGGCTTTGTGAGGCTGCCAGCCCGACGAGGCTGTAGCACATCGAGTAAAGTTCGCGAACGAGAGTGAGGATGGCGAATTCGTAGTCTGCGGGAAGAAGATGGAGGCGCTGGCGAAGTCTTTCGTAGAGGCGATCACTTTCGCTCTTCATCGAATACCGGGAAATGGGTCCTATCTGCGAAACTTGTGTCTGGGGCCACATCGTCGCTAGATTCTCGAGATGCGGCCAGTTGGGATCGATGAGAGTTCCTTTGCTGATGTCAGGAAGGGGTATGATTGGGAGTCCCAGTGTTAGCAAGTGAGAGGTTGTTACAAAGTCCCATTGCTCGACTGAAAGCGATCCGGCCAAGGCTATCCTTTTAGGAACCATTGCTAACGGCCTGCCGAATCCTTCTGGTGGGAGAAGAGTTTTTTTGTCCCGAAGATTTTGCTTGAGAAGGGTGATGTCCTCATCGGTTTCGAGACGCAAAGTGACGATGCTGTCTTGGTCGCTGATAAGTCCGAAGTGTTCGTCCCAAGAACTGGCATAAGGACGGCTGCGACCATATCCATAACCAGTCCTCTGGGCTGCGTAGAAATCACCACGGTAATGCGTAGCGGTCTTCGAGCCGGGAATCCCTTTGGTTAGCTTTAAGGAGTGATTGTAGTCTTTGACAGCAGTAGCCATTCGTACGGGGGCGTTTTCGATAGCACCGAAAGCAAAGGGGCCCTCTTTCTGCACATGTGGCGTATGGTCGCTTTGTAGGGTGAGAAGTTTTTTAGCGGCTTCGACGGCATGGCTTTGAGGAGCCGTAGAGTCGTTAACGAAAACTAGGGAGGGGAATGTCCCGGCGGTCCTCTTCCCAGCTAGCTGCCAGAAGCTCAGGACTGCTGCGGTTACCACGAGTGTCCGAGTATCGCGGTCCTCAGAGCACGAAGTAGCAAACTCTAGAAGAGCATCGAGACTCGGCTCGGAGAGCTTCTTGAGCTTGTCTGGAATCGTAAAGTTGCCGATTGCATTCATTGCCTATGAAGCCAGCTCGAGAGCTGGGGCGCTTTCGGGGTGCTCACTAGTGAGAAGCCATTTTTTATTCTCTCGCCGGATGGTTCCATCTCGCTCAAGGCCGGTAAGGAGTTCCTCGCACTTAGCAGCCGAGATGCAGAGCGAGCGATAAATTTCACGGTTCTCCAGAGCCTCGGGCTGAAGCCTAGCTAACAGACGAACTTTGAGCTGTTGGTCTCTCTCCATCTCCTCGGCCCAAAGGATGGCCTTTCGCGCCGCAACGGAGCGCAGTATAATATACTGCGCAAACTCAAAGAGGCCTGCCGCGTTGAGAGCCTTCCTTGACTCTTCGAAGTATGTGCTGGAGATCCCCTGGAGCCCAAAAAAGAGAGTGGCAGGAAGACTTTTTGCGAAGCCTGTTATTCCTGGGTAGTCCTCTTCTTGAGTTGCTAAAAAGCGAACCCATTTTGCATGTAGCCGTGAGAGTTCGTGGGAGATGAACTGAGGGCCAACTTGATGGTGATCAATCCGGCGGGCAAAAGCAGTGAGGAGGCTCAATCTGAAATGCCTCAACTCAACTGGCTTTGAGGTGTTCTTCGTATTGATTGGTGGCTGGGGTAGATTCATGCCCGATCCACCATCAAGCAGCCAAATGAATCTAGGGAAGTTGTCAGGGCTATTCCTGATGACTCGGTAGAAGGAGTTGGTAGAATCCTCAACAAGGACAGAGCCTCGATGGAAAGAGGGCGGGGAGGACCCCACATTGTAGCCATCCATGATCTTACTGAGGATAGCTTGAGAGCCTATGAACTGTTCGGGAGACTGCATCCCAAAGTGGAGAAAGGGCTTCCCGCTATGCGCATGGGCGAGGCATGGGGTGGTTTTGTTGGGTTCGCTTGTCCGGAGATACACTTGGGAGTTTCGATAAAGCTCTTCTCGGGAGGGGTGAGGGGGAGAATACAGAACGTATTCCCACTCTTTCTCTGTGGTCTGCAAAGGCATGTGCTCTTCCTGTTGAAGGCCAAAGAAGGTGTTTTGCGCCGGGTTGCCTTTGAACTCAGATAGGTTGGACCATTCGTGCCGATTCGGGGACTCTTGATCCTCCTTGGCCGCTAGTAAGAAGCTTTTCGTGTGAGCGTTGAAACTGTCTTGGTATTGCGCGAGCTGGGAGCCGATGTGTTCAGAGCAAAGGCTGGAACTCAAGCCACCGCTCACCACGAGATTGACGCCGATTCCGAAAGTCCTTTCGTTTTCGGTCATGATACAGCTACCCGGGCGGGAAAGGTTGGCTATCGAGCAGAGGTGAGCGGCCAAGGTGTTAGCACCTGCGACTAGATCGCCGTCACCGAGATCGGTGAGATTGAATTGCGAAAGGAAGGCCTGAAGACGTTCGACTGATTTGGATTCCATGGGATTGAAGAATAAAGGTTCATTTCGTCGCCGGGGCGCAGCGGATCTGTGATCTCTCAAGATCACATAGAATTGAATGAGTGCAGAGGAGTATGTGCAGAGAGCTTAAAAAATTTGTTACTTCGATTCTAATCGTGTCTGTTTTGTCGCTCCTAGTTGCCTTAGCGTTTCAATGATCTCAGGTGCAAGTCCTCTCTGGCTATCGGGGGGCTGACGGACCAAAAGGTCGGAGTGGGGGATAAGCTTTTCTCCATGAAGAGAGGCTCTTTTGGATTTCCTCTCAAAATCATGCTGAGGATGTGGCTCATTCCCCACAGAGTTTTCAAAGTCGGGGATAAGTCTAAGCTTACGATATCGGCCCTTTTTACTTCCCAGCGTTTCAACAAGTTCACCCTCTAGTCTATCGAGAGCCCAATTTAGATCTGAAGGACTGAGGCCATAGAGCTTGGCTAGATCTGGGTGGACGAAAAAGTGCAACCTTCGAGCGCTTCTCCGAGCCAGATAAACAGCCAATATGGTGCGAGTTTTTCTATCGCCAAGTTCGCGGAGTGCATCTCGTTCAGCTACCCATGAGGGCGAACGTGGAGAAGTTGTTTTTGAAGAGTTGGTAGGGAAGCTCATGTCTATTATATTAAAGAGAATGGGAATCCTCACATCTGGGATTCTGAGGCTCGGAATGCATCAAATTTAGGGTTCATCAGAGGACCTCGTCCAATGACGGGCTTCACGATTTCCCAGAAGCTTTGTCCTCTTGAATCCAGGAAGTTTTCGCCTGGAAAGGTAAGTTCAACATCTGTGGGGATAGAAAGACCTCCGGTGACAGCCTTAGCCGCCTTACTCATCAGTCTACGAACTTCTGCTAGCTCTTCGGTCCAGCCCTCATACTCCATTTCAACCAAGACAGCATCGTGCACAGGAGCAACAACACTGTGGCCGGATTCTTCCAGAGCAATGATGGCAATCCTGAGAATCTCTGCGCCTGCGGCCTGGACAGGGAAGTTGGCGACTGAGTTTGCTGAATCTTTTTGCTTAGCCTTACGCTGCCATCCAAACTGAGTTGAGATAGTACCTCCGCAGTTTACCTCATCAACAACAGTTTGGCGCCATTGCCAATATTTGGGATACGCAGACTGGTGTTCTCTCACTAGTCGCTTGGCAGCGGGGAGTGGAATACCAAGGTTTCCGGCTAGAGATACTTCACCTATGCCATACTGGATCGCAAGTGCTGCGGTTTTGTAGCTCGCTCGCTCGTTAGGGTGTGTCTTCTTCGTCGAACCTGAGGGCGCAGCACCCGCTCGAATCGCAAAAGCGATGTAAGGGTCTCCGCTCTCGTAGTCCGAAAGAAGGGCTCTGTCTTTCGACAGGGCTGCCGCTAGACCAACTTCTTGTGAAGTGTAATCAACGTAGGCTAAAACTTTGCCTTCGGGGCAAGATACAATAGACCGCAACCAAGAACTCGCCCCGAATATGAACTTACTGCTGGGCGGTTGGTTCCGCCCCGTATCGGAAGAGAAAGGTGACAACATGCACCGAAGGCGATTATCGGAGCACAAGGGAAAATCAAACTTTCGGTTTTGACCTCTCATTTTTCGTGCGTTGCCCATCAATCTAACAACCGGGTGAATCTCGGCAGCTCTTTTAAAAGTGTCTGCGTCCAAGGCTGGTAAGCCGCTAGCGAGTTGAGGCCAACGAATGTTGTGGCTCTCACACCAATCGGCCCAAGCCCTTGATGAGAATTTTCCGGTTTCGGAGATGACCCCAGGGTAGCTGTCTTTAGCCTTTAACCAAGAGGCTTCGAGGATTGCGGAGTGATGCTCTGTTAGCTTCACGACTAGGTCACGATCACTCGGAATTCCTCGGCGCTCTATCAGTGCCAAAGATTTTAAGAATCTCCCCCGGAGGATCGCTTCATTTTGTTCTATTCTGGGTTCAAGGGTTTTGTATACGGCAAGCCCTGCGAGCGCATCATCTAGACAGTATAGCTCTAACTCTGTCCTTTTATCCTCTGGGACGATGTGGCCCATCGCTAGGTCACGCATTTCGTTTTTGTGCTCAGAGCTCATGGTTCGTATGCCACATGAGTTGGCTACTGAGAGTAAACTCCAGCCCCCCAATGCTGGCGCTCTTTGTCCTCTCACAGTTCGCGCCTCAACCAAGGTGTCGATAACCTCATTTGGCAACTTCCATCCTAGTTCGAGAAAACAGGATAATTCTGCGAGAGCATAGTGGGCGACCATTCGAAACTCTTTTGGGAAAGGGGTGGTGGTATTGTCGCGATCAAGCCAAAGTGTTTTTTCTTCTCCGGTTTCGAGACAAACCCATGCGACGCACCAAATTTGGAGAGATCGCCCGTTCTCTGCGCGATACTCAAAGTCTATGCAAAATGTTTTCATTCAGAAAGTGAGCCCTCCATCGGAAAGATGAAGGGCTCTACTGGTTATAACATTAGTCGAGGCCTAGATGTCCTTGAACTACCGGGTGGTCAGCTGAATCGATCACTTCGAAGCCGCCTGACTTCGCAATGAAGCGTAACATCTCACTCGGGGTTTTGATTTCTTCTGGCCAAACAGGTTCGGCTTTAGTCGAGGAGCGTTGGAAGACATCGTACTCTCCATCCCCCCAAGAAATACGAATCCACTTAGTAGTCGCCTGTTCAGCACCTGCAAAGGCAGTCAAATGAGCCCGGTGCGGCCTGCTTTCGGTCGGAACCGGAACGGGCCAAGCGAATACCGAGCCGACGTAGTTCACCGCCAAGGTCAACTGGACATACCTCACGACATCAGACAAAGGCTCGACGACCTCTGGCGTTACAAGATACGAGGAACCGTCACTTTTTGATTCGTAAATGTAGACTCGGGCCAGAATCTCTCGGTGAAGTCGGACCCATTCATCCCTACGAGGTTTCCGTAGAGGCAACGACGTCATGATCTTACGAGATGGAATGACCTCATCTAAGGGCCGTCCAAGTGATGTGAGATCATCGAAAATATCAGTCTTTTCTGGCGTGACATTTTCATCCTGTTGGGTGTAACCTTCCGGCGGAAAGATCGTAGGTTCGAACTTGCTTTTTTCCTTATCCGGGAGGGGTGTCTCACCACCCCTTTCGGTATTTTCCCAAGCTTGGTCATCTTGGATTTCGTTACTATCTCCCTCGGGGGGGAGCGGGCTATTTTCTTTCATATTTTTTTCTTAGTTCCCCTGTTAGTTGTTATCTTGCTTCGAGGGGCGGGGACCCCTTGGAGCGAGTATTGCTAGCGATTTGATATTTCGCCCTGTTCGGACGAGAATTTCTCGACAAGTGAGGCCCGGACCTGCTCGGGGTCCAAGAAGACGCGGCTTCCAATTTTGACTTGGGGGAAGTAGCCTCGCCGTTTCCAATCGTGGAATGCGCGAAGACTTGGACGGGAATTTTCGTCGGGAAAGATAATTTCGAGACAAGCTTGTATGCCGACTAAGCTGCTTGGCTCTGCGGGGGGAGGGCGGTGACTAGATTGAGGCTGCATGAAGTTGAAGCCAGAACCTGACAGAGAAGAGCCCGAGCGAGAGCCTTAGCACTACTAAGAATAAAACACGTCATTAGTAGTGTGAGTTCTTGACTAGCCATGAGGCGTCAAACGAAAGCCTATCGGCTTGCTCTTAGACCATTTAAGCCTAGGTCTTTGAGGGCTTTGGTAAGTGAGGATTTTTCCAGAAACTGCTCCTCATGCTTGGGGGCTGGAATTGTCCAAAAAATTGGCAGCCCATGGTGTTTTAGGAGGCCAAACAGAGGCTCTATTACCACCATTTCACCTTCATCCTTCTGGGATATTCGTTTGCCGATACTGGGAGCAGTCACTCCACTTCCTAGGAAGTAAGCGGTGGCATTGTTCCAGCTATTAGCTTCCCGATTTAGTTCGCTCTTCTCGGGCAGTCTCTTCTCTCTGTGACAAAAGGATAAAAAGCCGTTCAGGATCGGAACGGTGTTCACGTTTTCTTGAGAAGCTCTCGTCCTTTTTTTTGCTCGTTTGCAGAAGTCTTTGTAAGATTCCTCATTTGTCAAAATGTCTTGGATGAAATAAGCGAAGCGCGTTGCTAATTTTTCCCAATCGTCTCGTTCAGTTAAAAGGGCATCAATGACTTCTTGATCAAGTTCGTGAATGAGGTCTGCGGTGACCGCTGACCGGTTCTCTTGATCCTCGGTGAAATGGTCAGCTACAAAGTCTTCGTAAGTCTCATTGCCATCAAGCCTGAGTGACTCCACTATCCCACGGGTGAAAGAATCAATATGCATGAACTCATCTTCTACAAGGAAAGAAGATTGTTTCTGAGACGTCTCTTGGCGCTCGTTTTTTCTAGGAATTCTCCAAGCTGGGAACTGATTGACGAACGTTTTGAGACGCCGCTCCATAGCCTCGCAGTTATCAAAATTTGCTGCGAACTCTTTCCATTGTGGATCTGTTATCAGCGCCGAAATTGACCCCTTGTGAGCCTGCTCAGCCTCGCTAAAATCGGGAAAAGGACACCGCCCCCGTCCTGTAAGCGCCCAAGCGGAATTATAGAAATATTCAAAAAGCGCCTCATTTCCCTCACGACCACCCAGATGAGGAGGAAGAGGCTTACGAATTTTCCGGTATTCCATCTTGAGGTGATAGGTTCGTTTAGGGGGAGATTTTCCAGAGTTTTTTGGCCATTGCTGGCTTAATGAGCTTCCGGTAGTAGCGGTGAATGATGCCAACGCTTGTTCCCGCTTGGCGAGCTGTCTCGTCGATGCTTCCAAAGCTTTCATAGTGGCAACTAATGAAGGTTTTTCGGAGGGCATTGTTGGGCCACTGGCCGGGTTCCCACCCGGCTTCACGACGCGTGTCTTGAAGGGCCTTCGTGAAGACATTGCTAGTTTTAAAAGGAGCAATGGGTCCTCGCAATTTTTTAAGGGGACGTAGCCACTTTATCGCATTGGCAGGTATCGTCACATGGCGGGCGTGACTTTCTCGTTTGGCGTTTTCAGCAGACACCTCGACGGTGCAATCTTCCCAATCAATGTCTTTCCAGTCGAGGCGTCCAACTTCGTCTTTTCGGATTCCACAAAAGACCATCAGACAGACAGCGGGAAGTGTCTTTGCAGTGCAGTGCTTTAGTAGGGTGGAAACTTCTTCAGGGAGCAGGATAACGGTCTTCTTTCGTCTCACTTTGATGCCCTTCGCAGCAGTAGTCACGGGGTTAGTTGAGAGTAGTTCACTGTCTACAGCATAGCGGAAAAGATTATGTAGAATGCGTCTCTGGTTGATTCTTGCTTGAGGCCCAACTGGAAGCGCTAAGATCCACTCGCTGATTTCGTTGCGTGTGAAACTCGAAAGGCTGCGGTTGGGGTGAGCCTTATCGAACCGGGCCAGACGTTGACGGAGGTCAGCCTGATGTAAGTCGCTCACTCCTTCTTGTTTTTTCTCTTTGAGGAATTTTTGAATGACCTGTGAAAGGGGAGTGCTCTCTTTGGTTGATTCTTGTTCCAGATAGTTTGCGTAGAATCGCGCGGCATCGACAATCGTCTTGCCGAAGGGGGCGAGCATAGAGTCAGCCTCTACGGCGAGCTTTTGAAGTTTGTGGTCCGCAGCTTTGTCACGAGTGTCTTTACTGTGTTCGTCAATAAGGGCCTTGAGTTCGGCTTCACAAATATCGCGTTCGCTAGCCTGCCCGTTCCGGAAGTATTTCCTGATTCGTTTATCGTTTAGTCTGGCTTCTACGATCCATCGATAGCGGTGTTTCTTGAAGTGTTCTGAAGTCTTTGCGACGGCTCTAACATCGACGTAGTCACCACGATTTCGGTTCTGTGCACCCATCTGCATCTCTTTGCAACGATTCGGGAAAAAGAGTAGGCTTTCAAGGATTTAGTGGCGAAATAGTGGCGAAGGGTTTGTAACTCACTAATGATTAGTGAAAATGTAGGTTTGCAAAACCTGTATTCGTCGGTTCAAATCCGACCGCCGCCTCTCTTTTTAACCGATAGATTGAGGGGTTAGTTTGTCTTTCTTCATGGTGAGATTGCAAATTTAGCACCGAAATTAAGACGCTTTTTGTCAAAAGAGTTTTCGAAGGAAGCAGCTTAGCTAGGTTGTTTAGTCTGAGCTTAGGAGCAATGACGGTCCGATTCCCAAGCCTGTTGTCCCGGCCTTCACCATCTCACTTCAAAGGGAAAGATGTTGATAGGTTTGGCGCTTGCTGGAGGTGTTTCAGTTCCTTCAAACTCAAATGATGATTTTACGAATATTCTTGGTAACCGCCCTTTTGGTGGGGGCCGTGGTAGCGGCTGAACGTCCTAACTTGGTGATTATTTTCACCGATGATCAGGGCTATGGCGATTTGGGATGTTTTGGGGGAAAGCAGGTTTACACTCCTCACATCGACCAAATGGCCAAGGAGGGGGCTCGACTGACGAGCTTCTATGTCGCAGCTCCGGTTTGCACCCCTTCGCGCGCCGCACTCATGACGGGCTGTTATCCGCAGCGTATCGACATGGAGATTTGTTCGAGTCTGACGATTGATAAGCCGAACCTTCCAAAGGGAAAACACTTTCCAGTTTGTCTGGCGGGGGACGGCAAGGGGTTGAATCCTGACGAAACCACGATTGCGGAAGTGGCGCAATCAGTAGGCTACAAGACAGGCATGTTTGGCAAATGGCATCTGGGTGACCAACCAGTATTTTTACCCACTCGGCAGGGATTTGAGGAGTTCTTTGGCTTGCCCTACAGCCACGACATCATGCCGAAGCATCCCGGGCAGAAGTATTTCAAGTTTCCGCCGCTTCCACTCTTGGAGGGGGAAGAAGTGGTTGAACTGGATCCTGATACGAATTATCTCACCAGGCGGTTCACCGAAAAAGCGGTCGACTTCATCAAGCGAAACAAGGAAGAGAACTTTTTCCTCTATCTCGCGCATCCTTTACCGCACGGACCACTCGCGGCTTCCGAGGAAATTAGGAAGTCCTATGCCGCCGTTCGCAAAGCGGGCGCACCAGGAAGGGGAGATATTTACAACACCGCAAAAAACGAAATCGATTGGTCGGTGGGGCAGGTGCTGGACACTCTCAAGGAGCAGGGGATTGATGAAAACACCATCGTGCTCTTTACGAGCGACAACGGTCCCTCCAGAGGTTCCGCCAAACCGTTGCGAGGAAAGAAAGGAAAAACTCTCGAAGGGGGGCAACGCATGCCCACCGTCATCCGCTGGCCCAATGGGATTCCTGCGGGGAGCGTGAATGATGAGGTTCTCACCGCGATGGATATCCTGCCCACCTTCGCCAAGGTGAGCGGGGCGACTTTGGATGCAGACCGCGAGATCGATGGTAAAGACATCATGCCCGTTCTCGTCGAGGGAGCGAAAAGTCCGCACCAATATTTCTTCTACGCCTACTGGGGGAACCTAGAAGCGGTTCGCTGGGGGGATTGGAAGTTCCGCATCACGGATGGCGAAGAGGCGCTCTACAATCTCGCAGAAGATATCTCAGAGAAGAAAAACCTCGCAGCCCAGAACCCTGAAATTGTGGCGAAGTTAAGAACAGCGATGAAAGACTTTGAATCCGAGATGGCAAGAGAAGTCCGCCCGGTTGGTCTGGTCGAGAACCCAAAGCCGCTCACTCTGACTTTAAAAGATTGAGCTGTTGAAAAGATGATGAGAGGGAATACGTATCGTCAGGGGTTCCGATTGGGTATTGGTAAACGCTGGCAGGGACCATTTGATAGATGGTCCGCGAAAGACCTCAGGTCGTCGAATCACCAAGACGACCTCGCCCGACGAAATGAAGTCCTCCATCTGAAAATGACCCTACCGTGCCTTCTGGGAAAGCCGCTATCTCACCACCAAAGAGAGAGCCAACGCTCTCGGCATCACCCCGCACACCGGGCTCACTCTTTGCAACAGGATGGGCGGCACAAGGTTCTCTCATCCCACCCGGCCAATGCAGAAGTCGCCGCTACAAACTCGCGGAGAACTGGAACGTTCTTCTCTGAATCCATGAGCTATTCCCACCGGGCGATGCCGCTTTGACGCGCTTGTGATAGAAATGTTAAAGTGCAAGGACTGGCCCCTTTCTCGCGACGATTCAGCGGCGACATGATTTTCGGGGTTACGGCGACGCGCCAGCGTATGCAGAAAAAAACAATGCAGGGTGCGCTTCGGTTTCTACCGTGATTGCTATCGGCTGCGGGGTGGCGTCAGTGAAGGTAATAGGAGAGGAGAGCGGTAGGAAGCTGGTCAGGTCGGAAGACTGCCTTAGGTGAAAAGTCTGCCCGCTAGGAATATTTTCGATGGAGAGGGTGAGCGTGTCGCCTAACACTCCGAGGATGCTCAGAGCAAGGGGTTCTGGAAAAACAATCAGTGCGTTGTTACTTTCTGATGGAACAAAGTCTTGGCCAATGCCGGCATCGCTATACGACCCCATAAAGGCCCTGATGCACAGCGATGTTTCGGAGTCGCTGCCAGAAGAGGTAGGAAGGTTTGAAAAATTAAGAATCGTGAATTCGATATCGGGAGTGCTTATGGAAGGGCTTGCGAATACTGAGCCTGTGTGAGTCGGCAAAGGCGTTCCGAATGCAAGGCCTGGGGTAGATGAATTGCCGCTAAAGGTTGCCACGGCGAAACCGCTTAAGTCCGTCGAGGTTGAAACTCCCGCAATGACATCGAAAATACCATCTTCGTCAAGGTCAAGCATCACCGCGAAGGATTCGGTTCCGCCAAAGTCCGGGCTATCCTGACCTCCTAATCCTGCGAGGGGAGAACTCGTTCCTCCGGGATCTCCATCATCATCAACATCGCCAGCGATCGTAAACGTGTTCATCCCAACGTAGAGCGTATCAGTGGTGACATTTAAGAAAAACCGCACCTCAGCGAGGTCGACGCCACTGACCGTTCCTAGTGGGAATCCAGAAGGTATTCCGACGTCCGGAATACCGTTCGAATCAACAACCGTAATTACGCCGAATTCAGTGAAGTCTGTCGGGACGGTTCCGGTCAGGGTGATATCCGCCTTGCATTCACTTGGTGTGAAGGTAGCTAGTAAGGTCACTAAAATAAAAAGAGCTCCCTGATACAATTTTTGCGTAATCATAAATAATTATCTAAGCAAGGATTCTCCATTCGGGCAGGTCAGATGTCCATAGGAAAGAAAACCAAGGACGGAAATATTGACGGAATAGGGGTCACCACGGCATGCGGAGGTATCATTTTTGGATATTGAAAATATAAATGAGATCTGCTCAATCCATCCTAAAGTGAAAGTGACGGAGCCTTCCAAAGGTTCTCTGGCATTGTTCTATCCCACTCCGACGGTTTTTACGGAGTTTGAAAATCTCGCACGGTGGAAAGTTGGTTCTAGAGGGGGAAGAGGGCACCTCGGGGTTTATGTGCGCCTGTGGTTCGTTTAGGTCCGAATCGATGTTTGAATTGGTTGAAGAAGGTTTCCACGGAGTCTTTGCTTCCAATGACCACTCCATCTGAAAAGTAACGAATGCGATGCTGAATGACTTTCGAGATCACTCTGTCGCTTTTGCTGGTGCTCTCATCAAGCGCGGCGAGTTCGTTCTCCACTTTCTCCTTGGACATGCCCTTCTTCACGACCTTGGCATTGAGAACCACTTCTTGTCCTGCTCTCAAAAGCAATTTGCGATACTCCTTCCCAATCCCTCCCTGAGCCCAAGCACGAGCCGCACTGCTCACTTTCACGTTCGTTCTTGAATGCTGGCTGTGAGACGTTCCCAAAGCTTTCACCAATCCTGCTCGAGCTTTCTTACCGCCACCCATAGCTTCACCATAACTCGACCAACGATAATCCGCCGGATCCTCGACAATTCCCGCTCGCACCGGATTCAAATCAATATAAGCCGCTACGGTGCGAGAAGCGGTGCCATTCTGCACAATCACACTCTTGAATCTTTGAATCTCTCCGCCAAATGCAGAGCGCCGATCGACCACGCGATTGATCACATGATAAATCGCCTTGGAATGAGGGTCATCCTTCCAAGGTGCCAGCCAACGTGTTTGAGCCATGATGGGAGCTCGAGATGGGGGAATCGTCGGTGCAAGCGGTTTCTCAATAATTTGTCTGTCCAACTACGACGGTCCAACTACGACGGTCCGGTTTAGAGGCGGCTTCAAGGCCCTCCTGCTAAAAGCAAATTCCTAGCAGCGAAAGGAGTTGTCGGAAGGTTTGATGAATGAAGCGCCCAGTCTCCCACGTATCAAGCAGAGATGTTACACCATTTCCTCAGTCCTGATAAATCTCCAACAAGCCAGCCCATGCGGTCCTTGCACTCAGATCCTTGCATGATCCGTCTTTCCTTTGCTGGTCATGGGATCGTCATTCTCGTGTTGTTTGCCTGGATGGGTGCCGGATTTGGGCAGGCGGAGCAAGAGCAGTATCTCGATGCTGATGACATCCGAGGCGGTGTGCCATTCGGCATGGTCTACGACAACGGCATCGATCATAAACTGGGCCTGAAGGGGCTGCGGGAATACCTGAGCATTGAAGCCAAACCCGAAGCGAGATTCGGTACGACCGGGAAAAATGGCTATGCCTTCACCTCGAAACCCCACCAGCTGGATAACCGGAACTACAGTCAGAAGCTCATGTTCGACCTGCCTGGCACCCGCCAGTATGACAATGCGACCTTCGAGAAAAACCTCCACTATTTCGGCCAGGTGAAATGGTATGGTTTTGCCATTAGCCCGCGCACCGCTGGACCGGAAAGACGCGAGGCCATTCTTTTCCAGACCTGGACCCAGGGGACTTCGCGGGCGGCGGCGATCAAGTTCGCCTACGCGGAAGACAGAGCGCGCGGCTGCAACGTGCTGCGCTTCATTCATCATGTGGATAATCCCTCGGGCCGCCGCCCGCTCCCGACCATTCTCGCCAGTGTGGATATCGAACCCGGAGCATGGTACAAGGTCATCCTGAAGATCGGCCTTCACCACTCTGGCATGAGCGGGAGTGGAAGTGGGCATCTTCAGTTCTGGCTTGCCGACTGTGGTAAGCCGAGCGACGAAACGGGAGTGAATTGGGGCGCGGAGTATCAACTGATCACCGAGCTGAAAGGGAACACCATTCAAAATCTTGCGCATGAAGAATTGATGATCGCCAATCGGGACGTGCCGGGATTCAAGGCCGAGCCCTCGGATTCCAAAGATCCCGAATCAGGAAAGCGCTTTGTCTGGACCACTTTTGGCTGCTATCACCCCTGTCTGCACGAACGCGAGTTCCAGGTCTACTTCGATGAAATTCGCGTTGGAGATTCCATGGAGGAAGTGGATCCCTTCCGGTCCTGCACTTCAAACGATCTCAAGGTCCATGCGGCGAGATACTCACGCGCACCCATGGCACCATGGAAGGAGTGGGCCGAGAATGCCGACCCGGTCACCCGCTTGAAACGCTTTCCCTTCCTCTTCGCCGACGGCGGCCTCACCAAAGCGGGGGCCGACTTTCTCGACGCGAAGTATATCTCAAAAGAGAATTTTGAACGGGGCCGCTTCGACGGTTCCATGTTGACGGAAGAGGAGTTTCGCAAGAAACGCTAAGTGATGCTGGGAATTATACATCAATCAGATCCCTTCTCCTAAACACTTTTGCCAATGAACATCAACCCATTCTATTATCGATAGTTTGTCTGTCCTATTGTAGCGACGTGGTTCTATGCCTTCTAGGGAGATTGAGATGTGGAATTCAGGGGTCCAAGCGGTTTCGCAATAATTTGTCAGTCCAACTACGACGGTCCAGCTACTACGACTGGCGATAGCGGGGCCTATTGGCGGTACCGAAATTCTCTCTAGACACGTGGCAGGGTAGTCTATTTCCTAGGAAGTTATGAAGTGGTGGGTAGGAGTTTGTTTTCTAGCAGGTTTGCTGGTCTCGGTGACTTGGACTGCACTCGGTCGCCAGGTTGATGGACAGCCTCACGAAGGCCAGCAGCTCAAAGAGAGCTCTTCATCGATCCGTCCTACTGCCAAAAGTTCGACTGTTCGAGCTCGTCCTTCTAACGAGGACGTCATAGAGGCGATCCTTCAATACGATGGTCTCGAAGAAGGAGACTTTGATATCGAGAGCCGCCTAAAAGTTTTCATCTTTCGTTTGTCGGGCGACGAAATCGAGGAAGTCATCGCAAGGTTTAGCGACTTGCAGCACCTCGACCGTTTTGGAGAAATTGCGGCCGCTGTTTATGCCAGGTGGGCTGAACTTGATCCGGTGGCTGCTTGGGCTGGGTTGGGAAAGGAGAGTCACTTTCCCAAAGAAGCTCGCAGAGGTGTTCTTTTTACCTGGTTGAATTCTGACTCTGAGAGCGCCTTGGAGGCACTTTTGCAGAGTAAGGAACCCACTGACATCGCATTGCTCGAAAGCTATAGTTTCCAGCTTGCTCAGCACAGTCCCTTCCGCGCGGCCGAGCTGGTGGATAGCTTGTTTGAAACCTGGCCTGAGGCGGAGGCCAAATTGTTTCCCGAGACCGCCAAATTGTGGGGACAGGATGACCCTGAGTCTGCGGCGGCATGGATTGCATCTCATTGGGATAGAGAAACCCGGAACGGGCTGCTCATCAGATTGACGCACAAGGCTACCAGTAGTCAGGGGCGAGTCGGGCTCCAAGTCGCCGACCTGATCGATGACCCCAATTTGCGTGAGAGAGCTCGCCTTTCAGGGATTAAGTTCTGGGGTTCAACGAGTGGCAATCAAAGCGTAGGGTCAAAGGTGAGCGACCCTGATTTGGATCTGAGAGGGGGATTTCCCTCAGATTGGAGCGACAGCGAGATCCGAATATACTCAGAGGGGTTTGTCGACAATCACAGCAAACTTTACCCCAATCTGTTAGAAGTCGCAAAAAATGATGAGCAACGGCAACTTGTCTATCAGGGCGTCGTTCGGGGAGCTCGTGAGGGGCAGCCGAGCACCCTGCTCCCCGCTTTCGAAAATATCAGCGGAAGCTATTTGGACACTCAAGATGGCAGAAAAGGTTTCAAGAACTTTTACTCTCGTTGGAGCGAACTCTCTCCACAGGATGCTGAGAATTGGTTGCAGGCACAACCCGAGGGACGCAAGAAACAGTTTCTGAACAATTTTGTCAGAAGCGAGGAATTCCAACAAAACCATTAGAATAGAAGTGATGTCCCAGGAAAAAATGATTCGGATATGCGCTTGTGGGTTGGCGCTTCTTGCAGGACTTTGGGTAGGGAAGTTTGTTCTTCCCGCTCAGGATGGAAGTCAAAACGATTTATCGAGCGGCGGACAGAATTTGCCCACAAAGAGTAGTAAGAAATCGGAGTCGCATCTCTCTCAACTAATCAGAGACTCGGGCTCGAATTTGGGAGAGCAAGGAGAGACCTTCACCCAATCTCTCGATCGTCTCTATCAGCAGGCCAAAAGTCCCTTGCGAGCCGACTCGGAGGCTTCTCTCTTTCTTTCGGAGAGTTCGTTCGAAGATTGGGAAGCCAAGATTGCGCAGAGAGAAGTCACAAGGCTGAGTTTTCTCTCTCTTCTGGGAGCGCATCTTGCCGAAGAAGATCCCGCTCGGGCCTGTAAACTGGGATTTTCCGGCCCTTTTAGTTTTAACGATGCTGCGGAGTACAAGGCCTTTGTCGTTCCTCTCCTGACAACAGCTACCGCCAACAACCCCCAATTAGTCCTCAAGGCACTCCAAGATACCCGGGTCGGGTCTAACCGGTCACTTATGGCGCAGGCTTTCGCTAGAAGATGGGTCGTCGCAGATCCTGCTGAAGTGGCTCAACATTATTCAGAGATTTTAGAGCTCAGGAATGACCCCCCTAAGAAGCGCCATATCCTTGCGCGCGATATTATGAGGTTTTGGGTGCAAAAAGACTCCGCTGAGGCTGTCGAATACGTGTCGAGTCTACCTGCAGGAACAGAAAAGACAGCCTTCGAACAAGCCCTCGAAAAAGCAATTCCAGCAAATCAAAAAGTCGACTGAGGGGCTTCTACTCTAAACGATTTGAGCCGTAAGAAGGTTGAAATTGATTGAAGTCAGGTTTTCTCAATCATTGCTCTGTCCGACTATATCGGTCCAACTCCGACGCTTTCTGACTTTCGGAAGCTTTTCTTGCCTAAGTTGTCATGGAATTTGAAAATCTCGCACCATAGTTAGTTGGTTCTTGAGAAGAGAGAGGGCACCTCGGGGTTTGCGTGCACCGGTGGTTAGCTTCGGTCCTGTCAATAATTTGTCTGTCCAAATACGACAGTCCAACGACGACATGGTTTTGACTCGGAATCGAGCGGGCCTACCGTTCACTGTCGATAGCTCAAGGTGGCGGCTTGAAAAGACCACTTTCCCGTTTCTTTCGTCGTATCACGACCATGTGGCTTATCACAGTGGTATTCGATTGAAGTCGTAAAAAGAGGAGATACCGGTGGATGGCTGAAGCCGACCCTCCCAAGAGAATGAAAGACTCGCGGGCCGTTTTGGCTTCCGTTGGGGGTGGTTTTTTGGGAGTTTGGATATGGTCTATGATTCAGCACATCCTTTTAGTGACGGCTCTTTTTTTGGCGGCATCGGTGGCGGCGGAGCGGCCGAACTTCATTGTTATCTTCAGCGATGACCAAGGGTATCAGGATTTGGGGTGCTATGGGTCGCCGGATATCAAGACGCCGCGCATCGACCAGATGGCCCAGGAGGGGATGAGGTTTACGGATTTTTATGCCCAGACGGTTTGTGGGCCTTCGCGGGCGGCGTTGATGACGGGGTGTTATCCTTTGCGACTGGCGCGTCATGGGGATCCGAACTCGATTCATCCGGAGATGCATTCCGAGGAAATCACCATTGCAGAATTACTGAAGCCCTTGGGCTACGCGACGGGGATGTTTGGGAAGTGGGACTTGGCAGGGCACAATCCTAGTCGGTTTGTGCCGGAGTTGCGTCCGGAGAAGCAGGGCTTCGATGTCTCGTTTTGGACTCCGGGTAGCAACGATAGTTTTGTCGATCTCTATCGAGGAGCGGAGAAGATCGAGTCGAAGGCGAAGATGGCGACTCTCACGAAACGCTATACCGATGAGGCGCTGGAGTTTATTGAGGAGAGGAAGGAGCAGCCCTTCTTTGTCTACCTACCCCACACCATGCCGCACACCAAGTTGGCGGCTTCGGAAGATTTCAAGGGCAAGTCTGCGCATGGGCTTTATGGGGATGTCATTGAGGAGTTGGACTTCAATGTGGGGCGTGTTTTGGACAAGGTGAAGGAGCTGGGGTTGGACGAGAAGACCTATGTGATTTTTACCAGCGATAACGGGCCTTGGTTGATTCGGAGAGACCATGGCGGGCATGCCGAGCCACTGCGCAGTGGCAAGACTTCGTGTTGGGAGGGTGGTCTGAGAGTTCCGTGTATTGTTCGGGCTCCGGGACGCATTGAGGCGGGTTCGGAAAGTGGGGTTATTGCGGCGACTATTGATTTGATGCCGACGCTAGTAGCCCTTGCAGGTGGTCAAGTGCCGGAGGATCGGGTGATTGATGGCGTGGACATTGCGATGATTTGGCACGGCGAAGAGGAGTCGGTGGGGCGGGACTATTATTACTATCAGCATGATTGTTTGCGAGCCGTTCGGTCGGGGAAGTGGAAGCTGATGCTGCCTCACTCTGAACCGGTGAAGGAGAGTATCGCGACTAAGTGGAAAAAGCATATCGCTCCCAAGGATGCGGCGCGTATCGAATCTCCCCAACTTTACGATTTGGAGGTGGATATCGGAGAGTCTAGCAACCTTGCGAGTGAGCATCCCGAGGTGGTAGGCCAGCTAAAAGAGATTGCCGAAAAGGCCCGAGAGGATATCGGTGACCACCATGTCTTTGGGGAAGGCGCGCGCCACTTTGGAGCGGAGAAGCGGGCTCTATCGCAACAGTGAACGATATACAGATCGTTGGGGCCGTTGAAAGCTTTCCTAGAGAAGTAATGGAGCTAGTGTCTCACGATATTAATTTTGTGACATTGGTTTTTTTTGAGCTTTAAGACTAGTAGGTCAACCAATGGAGCAGTGTGAAGTGGACTCCATTGCACGTCATCTCTGGTAGATTAAGGGAAAACTCCGAGGCTGGGAATTGTTTCAGGGGGGAGGTTCCAGATGTGGCGGCGGGCGGTAGCAGCGTCGTCCCAATGCTCGACGTAGAAGGTGATGGGGCCGTTGGCTGTCTTGGAGACTTGGGTTTTGAAGGTGGTGTCGGTGAAGGTCCACGCTTCGTTGCGCTCGGCGGGGACGCGATAGTCGGTTTCTACGGGCTCAGAGAGCTGTTCCAGCCATTCGCAATACATCCAGACCCCGACTTGGAACATATTGGGTGAGCTGAAGGAGATGTTTGCCTCGGCGGCCGCAGCAAAGTAGGGCATCGCAATCCCGTAGAGGCGCTGCATGGCGGGATGATGAGTGTGGGTGAGACCCAAGGGGAGGATGCCTTGGTTGAGAGGGTCGCCCGTGGAACGTCGGGAGATCGCGTTTTCCGCAAAGACGCCAATCTTGGCCGCGGAATCGGGAACGAGGAAGTATTGGATCGACTCGGCGTAGAGGGTGGCGAGGAAATTGGCGGCAATGGCGTCGTGGGGAGCGAGAACGCCCAGATAGTTCAGGGTGACGATGACGCCATAGTTTCCGTCGTAGCCGTAGAAGTCATGTCCGTGCTCGCCCAGCATTCCGGTGCTGGTGAACCATTTGCCGTCGGGTCGGCTGGAGGCAGCGGATGGTTGGCCGTAGAAGATTTCGTTGGAGAGGACCGCGATTTCGGCAGGAGTCTTGAGGAGGGTGCCGTTGGTGAGGGCGGCGTAGGCGTCGTTGATTTTGTAGACTCCCATCAGTGCACAGAGGTCTTGGTTGGGGGCGTGGCCGCGACCATTTCCTGAAAATTGAAAGGGCATGGCCTGACTGAGCATGCTTTGCCAAGCGGTGCGGCGAACGGTGGTGTTGGTGCCGGTGCCATTCTGGTCCATGAGTTCTAGCAGGCGTGGTTGCATCTCGGGGAGCCCGGCCATTAATTCAATGGCAGAGCCAAGGGCGTGGAAGGTGAAGCCGGTGACGGAGCTTTTTCCGTTGGTGCGATTGGGGACTCCGCACCAGCCGTGGTTCTCGTTGAAGCCGCCATTGATTCCCTGACCACGCACCATGTAGTCCACGGACCGGATGGCGGCCTCGAGCACGGCGGGGTCTTGGTAATACTGGCTGTCGGGTTGCAGGTAGGCGTAGACGAGGACGGGGGTGCACTCCGATTGGCGCATGTTGTCGGAGTTGTGGAACTGTCCGTTGCGGATGTCACCCGGAGTGGTGTTTTGGTCCACTAGATAGTTATTCGTGATGTAGAAATCGAGCTTGGCAATGACACCCGCGCGAACGGCTGGGAGAAGGTCGGCGCGTTCGCCGATACGATAAAAGGCAGCGGGGTCGCTTGAGGAGGTGACGAGAGAGGCGTTGTCGGGAGGAGTCGCGTTGACGGTTCCGATTGTGCTCCAGCTATCGGGGAGCAGGGTAGTCGATTCCTCAATATCGTAGACTTTTCCGTAGATGCTTTTCCAAGAGAGATTGAGTTCGTCGAGGGCTGCGGGAGTGAGTTCGAGTGTGTAGTCGGAGCGTGAAATTTGCACTACGATTTCTCCCTCGCCTTGAAGGTAGCTGGGATGGGTGGAGGCATTGTAGATGCCGGGCGGAAGAGTGTCTGCTCCCAAAACAAGGGAGGTAAGATACATGTCTGATGGGTCGGCTTCGTTTGGTTTGGCGGTTCCGAAATCGAGGAGAATGGTAGCGCCGCTTTCGATCTCTAAGGAGGCAGCAGGGCGAATGGCGAGGCTGTGTTGGAGCTCCAATTCGACTCCAGAGTCCGAGGTATCATTTTCGACGAGGACATCGCTGTCTCCCAAGTCTCCTGGATAGGTGATAGTGGGGGAGCCTCCACTGTCTATAATTGTGGTGAGTCCCGTGTAGCTGTTGCGTTGGCGCAAAGTGACTCCTGGGCTGGAGGCGTTATCGCTTCGAAGACTGAGTCCGCTGTTTCCGGAAATCGGGACGTCGAGATAGATGCTCCGATTGAGTGCCCAGATGAGAGGGCTGCCTGTGGTGGTCGCCATGATGAGTTCGCTACCGTTTTCGCTGGCGAAGACGAGGTCGCGGTTGGGGCTGCCGCTGTCGCGATAAATGATTTGGGCAATGGTGATGTCGGTGGAGAGGTCGACGGTTTTTCCTGAGAGGTGGTCTTGGCCGCCATTGTGGAAGTCGGCAATGCGATCGACCCCGAAGGCGATAACGCCATTTTCCCACATCGTGGGGTCGGTCCAGCTCACATCGCTCTCGGTGAGGTTGATCCAATTGCCGTCGCCGTTGGTGGAAAATGGGGTCGTGATGCTGCCGGTGCCGGAAAAGGAGTTGGGGTGGGTAGTGGCGTCGTAGGTTCCACCGGCAAGCGAGCTGCCATTGATGGTGAGGCTGTCGACGAGAAGGGTGTTGCCTGTGAAGTTCAGGAAGACCTTTGCATTGTTCTCAATGGTGAGTGAGCTCTGTGCGGAGAGCGCCTGAGAGCTCTCTAGTCGGAGGTCGATGTCGGCGGCGTCAGCATCGTCTTGAACGGTCACGGTGCCGGTGCCTAGGCTTGCTGCGCTTCCAACGAGAACAGTTCCGCCTCCTGGAGTAATCAAGGTGTTGCCGGTGTAGAGGGAGGGTGCTTGGAGATTGAGGAATCGGCCGCCTTGTAGGCTGGAGAGAGAGGCGCCTTCTGTTCCGGCGATGGAGGCATTGATAGTGAGGCTGCGGTTGAGCGCTGATATCTCGGGCGGGCTTTGGATACCACCTCCTGCGAGAGTAAGAATTTTTCCTGAGGAAGAATTGAGGGTCATGTCACGGTTGACTCCCCCGTTGTCGCGGTAAAGGAGCTGTCCCACTGTGATATCGATGTCCAAGTCCACCGCGAGAGCATTGGCCCAATTTTGGGATCGGAAGTTGGCGTAGGCTCCCGGGCCACTGGCGATGGTGTTGCCTGACCAATTGGTAGAATCTGACCAGCTGCCACCGGTTTGTTCGGACCAGATGCCGTCGGCGGCGAGGGATGGAAGGCCAAGGCTCAAAAAAGACGCGAGAGCGAGAGAGGACGTTTTCATAAGGTAGATTGAGAGAGTGGGGGACTTGAAAAAGCCGCAGCCCGATGAGAGGCTGCGGCTTGAAAGAGAAGAATTCGATTAGCTCTTAGGCCTTGCGACGGCGGAAGCCGAGTCCAAGGAGAAGAGCCGAACCAGCAAGCAATGAAGTGCTTGGCTCAGGGATGTAAGTCGCAACTAGCAGGCCATTAGTTCCATCGTTGTCGATGGAGAATTCCCAGTTCGGATCAGCCAAGGTAGCGGCTGAAAGGGCGAGACCATTGTCAATAATGTCAGCGCCTTCGAGTTCAAGCACGGTCCATGAGCCAGGGGCCGCTGGGGTGCCGAGGAAACCAAGGTCCAATTCAGAACCTGCGTTGAATGTCGCGGCAGCGCCACCACCTAGGTCATCAACGAAAATAGGCGTCACTCCACCAGCGTCGATCATGGCACTCAACGAGCCATTGATGGTGGCAAAGCCATCGCCGCCCAAATGGGAGCCAATGCCGATTTGAGTGGCACCACTGCCGAGCACCTCAAATGTGCTGTTGACATCAACCTCCATGCCAGAGCGTGTTGTCAAAATGCCGCCAGAGATGCTGACAAGCGCATCACTTCCGTTTTGGCCTACTATGAGCTGGCGGCGTCCCACCGTAAATTTTCCGCCGGAGATATTCAGAGTTGCGGTTCCAGCAGCATTATTCGCAATGGTCGTAATCCTCCCTGTTTGCATTGTGCCACTGACAATATTGACCGTGGTGGTGGTGTTCTGTCTCTCCCCAAAGTTGTTATTGGAATCTGCACCCAGCAGGAACGCGTTGGCATCGCCAATATCCAGAGTGAAACTCACCGTTTGGGTGCCGGATGCAGTCTGACCAAAAAGCGCCCGCTGCACCCCAGTATAGCTGGTTGAGGTAGCGAGCAGATTGTTAGCGGCCAAGTAAGTCCAAGTAGCTGCGTTGGCAGTTAAATGGCCTCCGTCAGCATTCAGTTGAAAGTTCTCTGGAGCAGCAGAATCGGGCACGTCGCCAGTGCTCCAACCTGTAGGGTCATGCCAAACGCCAGTTCCACCGACCCAGGCGGCGGCGTTCGAAGCCGTAGGAGTCATCACGACCATGGCGGCACAAAGTCCGCACCATTTGGTCAATTCACTAGTTTTCTTTTTATTTTTCATACTGGGGGACAGTAGGGTGCCTATTCGGCGTTTTAGTTTCATTATATTCTAGGTTATTAGGTTGATTGTTTAGTTGGCCTCTACGCGGACGAATAATTTCGTCGCGGTGGGCACGGTTGAGAGAGTGACGTCAACAGTTTGGTTGCCGGCGCCATCGGTCGCTCCTGCGATTTGAGTAGCAGTGGCATCGAGGGTCCAGTCAGCGGCTTCCAAAGTGGTGGAAGTGTAGACGGTGTAGGTCAAGTTGCTGTCGACTGGGTCACGGCGAGTGTAGCTGAAGGTGCCAGCGCTCATCTCAAGAAGGCCGGTGAACGGGCATACCGAGCTTCCGCTGGTAGGGTCCAAGCCAAAGGCATACTCGTCGTTGTTGCTCACACCATCGTTGTCGTCATCGTCGGTAGGACCGCCGGTGAGGCTGAATGATGCCGCCCAAGTGTCGTAGTCTGCCGATCCGGTAACTGGGTCGCTGGTGACAGAGAGAATTCCATCTCCCGGGTAGAGGAAGTTGTCTTCGTTGGTGGCACCTGAACCGACAGAACCATAAGTTCCGGCAGCTTGCTGCGCGCCATCAATCCAGAGTTGGTCCACCACATCGGTGACACCTGCGGCGATATCTATGCCACCTAGGCCGTTAATGAACACGGCAGAGTTGTCGTCGAGGTCAGAGGTTGCTCCCAAGGCCAAAATACCGTCGTTGATGGTAGTGTCGCCGGTGTAGGCGAGGGTTCCGGTCAGGGTTTGGGTGGGTGCGCCTCCTTTGACGAGGTTGAGGTCGCCGGAGATGGTGCCAGGGAAGGTGGCGTCAGTGCCCGCACCAAGAAGGGTGAGGGTGGAGGTCGTGCCAGTGTTGCCATTGGTAACGATGCCGCCGTGCTCCGTTCCGTTGGTTGTGCTCAGCGCACCTAGGCTTTCATCGAATCCATTCAGGTCGAGGGTGCCCTCGTTGATCTGGTGCAATCCGTTGACGTCGGTTTGGTTTCCGATTTGCTCGCCGACGTTGGTGAGCGTCACCGTGCTGGCTGCATTGTTCAGGATGAGAGCAAAGCGGGAGACGGCTTCGCCAGCGGTTTTCGCGAGAATGACGTTTCCTTCGTTAACGGTCAGACCATAACGGTTGTTGCTGACGTCACCTCCAAGAGTGAGGGTGCCTGCTCCATCTTTAATGGTTCCGCGGCCGACGCCTCCTGGGTGACGGACGTTATTGAAGACCAAATCTCCTGGGCCATCGACGCGCAAGAATCCCTGGCCGACGATTTCGGTGAGAACTTCAGCTGGAGTGCCCGTGTTGCTGTTGAAGAACCGGTGACCGCTGCCGAGCCTCACAAAAGTCTCGTTGACGGCGAAACCATTCAGGTCGAGGACTCCGGCGTTCATGTCGGTCCGTCCGGGGGTGATGGTCTCGGTGGCTGGGGTTGAGGAGCTAGCGAAGGTCAAAATGACATCAAAGGCAGCCGCAGTCGCGTCCATATCCATGGTGACAGTGTTGGCAACCGCATCGAATCCGGTGACTACGGTTCCAATTGGGATTCCGGGGCCGCTAATCTCGGCACCCACTTCAATACCGTCAGTATCTGCGACGTTAATTTCGTTAGCAGGGGCATCAATGAAGGTGCTAGACACCTTGTCCACAGAAGCTAGCTGCGCAAAGTTCAAGGTGACACCGACGGCATCCGCGGTTGCGTCCATATCCATGGTGACAGTGTTGGCACCCGCATCCACTCCGGTGACTAAGGTTCCAATTGGGATTCCGGGGCCGCTAATGAGGTAACCTACTTCAATGCCAACCGTGTCTGCGACGTCAATTTCGTTGGTAGGGGCGGTCGTGTAGGTGTTGGACAGCTTGTCCACGGATACCTCCTGTTCGAAGGGGTCTCCAGAGGATCCGAGTGCGTTGGCGTCGCCAAGTTTGACGGTGATGTTGGCGCTGTTGAGGAGGACCTCGGCATTCATCGTTGTGCTGCTATTGGCATTGAGGTTGATGGTGCCGCTACCCTGGAGGCGTAGTATGCCATCGGCTGGCACCGTACCGTTACCATTCAGCTTAGTCTCGATCCCGCCACTTTGGAAGGTGTCGTGAACCTGACCGTTGACGGTGATAACGTTGCCGTTGAGAGGCTGTAGGATCATCACTTGTGCTGCGGTCCGAGTGGTCATCATCACTCCTTGTCCTGAAATAATGAATTCACCGCCGCCATCGACACTCCAAGCCCGACCGTTGGTCTTGGTGTAGACGAGGCCACCTACTTCAAGGTCGCCGGCACCGATGTAGCTGGTGCTTTCGTTGAAGCTGATGGTGTTGTTGACCATGTTCGGACCGACGAGATCCATGCCGCCCACGGTGGTGAGGGTCTGGCTGCCGGTATTCATCCGGAGTCCACGTTGATTTGCGAAGTCTACATTGGGATCTCCCAAGGCAGTCGGGCTGCCGAGGGCGATGGTTTGGCCGCTGGAGTTGAGTCGCATGAAGCCACGGA
The DNA here is from genome assembly GCA_051251855.1 of Roseibacillus sp. Classification (GTDB taxonomy): domain Bacteria; phylum Verrucomicrobiota; class Verrucomicrobiia; order Verrucomicrobiales; family Akkermansiaceae; genus Roseibacillus. The sequence continues at coordinate 1,292,306 of JBPOGI010000001.1, read as the reverse complement.
TGTTGTTGGTGCCTCCTGTGTGCATTCCATTGCCCGGCCCCGTGTTGTTGCCGGTGAGTTCAACAGTGCCTGCTCCGCCGTTCGGGAAGAGCCAGTTGTTGGAGGAGTCGATGTTTCCGCTGAGCGTGAGCTTACTCCCGGCCGCGAGGTTGATAATGTTGGCCTTGTTGCCGCCCGCAAGCTGGAGGTCGAGTGCAATTTCCTGGGGCGCAATGCTATCCACATTCGCGAGGTCACCATTGGCACCAGCGGTGCCGATAGTGACGGTCCCTGCTCCGCCGTCGTTAATCACAAAGGAGTCCGCAGTTACCGGGAAGGTGAAGGCTGCGCCAGCGCTGCCGAGCGAGGTGATGAAATCGTTGGTATTGGTGAGAGCGGTCGTGCCGTCGAAGACCAAGTTATCTCCATCGATCGGAATAAAGTCCCAGTTGGCGGCAGTGGACCAATTGGTGTCCGCTCCTCCTCCGTTCCAGGTGGATATCTGAGCACTGAGGGGCAGATTGGCGGCGAAACAGAGCGCGAATGCTGAATATGGACTGAAGAGTCTTTTGAATTTCATGGTTTTATTCTAATTTTTTGAGATGCGAGCGTTGTTTGTTGAAGAGAGACTTTTAAAGGGCTTTCGTTTTGATGCCAATTTATAAAAATTTGAAGAAAATCGTCAAAAAAGATCCAACGATATCCACTAAGAAGATGAACCGTATAGGAGGCCCAAAACTCGTCAATGGGTCTTTTGTCCTATAAGCGGCCGCTCCCAGCGGCTGGAGAGGATTCTGACAGGGGGAGGGTTTTCGGCTTCGTTTTCGGCTGAACATGCTGGGAGAGAAGGGTTAATGAAGGGGGGTGAGTAAGATTGCTTGTCCGCCATTGTCAGCCATGTCGGCGCTAAGGACGGTTTGGGAGGTTACAGTTTGGGTTTCGTGTTTGACCTTGGTGCGGACTTCTCCTTCGGGGCTGGAATCAGAGTTGATGCTAGCTGTGTAGGTGACGCCGGGCTTGAGGAAGGTGAGGGGGATTTCGAGTTGGCGGCGCTCGCCGGCGTTCATGCTGCCGATGAACCATTGCTCGTCTTTGCGGCGGGCGGCGGTGATGTATTGGCCGATCTGGCCCTGGACGATTTTGGTTTCATCCCAAGTAGTGTGGACGTGTTTAAAAATATCGAGCTCGGGTTCTCCTTTGTATTTGTCCGGTCCGTCATACCAAAAGAGGAGTTGAAGGGGGCTGAAGTAGACAATGGAGGCGGCGAGTTGGTGTGCGCGAGTTGTTTGCAAACGACCGGAGTAGTAGCAAACAGTGTAGTCAGCTGGGCCGCAGAGATAGCGGGTGAAGGGGAGGATGAGGTTGTTTTCCGCATCAGGCATTTCTTCATTTCCGCGCACGCCTTCTTGGGTGAGGAGGTTGGGGTAGGTGCGACTCCATCCGGTGGGGCGATAGTCGTCATGAATATCAACGACGATTTCGTATTCGGCGCACTTCTGGACCGATTCGTGAAGCCATTTGGTCCACTCTTGGGGGCCGGTATTAACGAAGCCAAACTTGATGCCTGCGACACCCCATTCTTGGAAAAGAGGGAGAAGGTCATCGAGTTGTTTTTCGAGGGCCCGGCGGTTGACGTAGAGGATGACTCCGACGTCGTGCTTTTTGCCGTAATCGATGATTTTTTGAAGGTCGAAGGGACCGCACTCGCGATTGGGATCGACGGTGACGGTGGTGGCGTCGGATTCGTTCTTCATTTCGTTTCCATACCAACCGGCATCGATCAGCAGGTAGGTGGCGTTCATCTTTTTGATCCAGTCGATGGTGGCGAGGCAGTCTTTGGTGCTGAGCTCAGAGCGAATCGCTTTGCCGGGACGAATCCACGAGGGGTCGGCAATGGCGCAGGGGTCGTTGAGGTTGGGGACGAGGTGGTTATTCTCGATGAGCTGGCCGGGGGTGTCGCCAATCATGAGGTAGCGCCAAGGGGTGGAGTAAGGAGCGGTGGCGGTGACGACGCTATCGAGCTTGAGTGCAAGGCTGTGGGGGGCGGAGGCGTTTTGGAAGCTGAAGCGGGAGTAGTCGACCATGCGTGCTTCGCCGATGGCGAGGTAGGGGCCGCCGGAGACTTCGACGACGAGGGGTCGTTTGCAGCCTTTGTCAATTTTGGAGAGAGGGATGCGCTGGTAGTGTTCTTGGGGGTCTTTGGTGTCCCAGCAGAAATGGTCGGTGAGAAAGTGGAATTCGGTGAGTTCCTTGGTGATGGTGAAGTCGGTGAACTGGTCTTGTTTGGGGATCTCGTAGGCAAAGGCGAGGCCCTCGTCGAAAGCGCGGAAGGTGAGGTTGAGTTTTTGGGCAGTCTCCCTTTGTGAGAGCCCGATGGAGAGTTGGTTGTAGTGGTCGCGTACGGTATTGTTCTCGCCGGCGAAGGGAGTCCAAGTGGTGTCGTTAGTAGAGGTCTTGGCGCTGGTGAGGGCGAATCCTTGGTCGAGGGCGGGGGCGTCTTTCAACGAGAGGCCGAGGGGGGACTCAGTGAGAAGTGGTTGGCCTTTGTAGCTGACGGAATAGTGAGGGGCGCCTTTTTCGTTGAGGGAGATGGTGGCGGTGAGGTTGCCGTCGGGGGAGGTGACTTGGGAGGCGGATTGGGCCTGGCTGGCAAAGAGGGCGAGAGCGAAAGAGGAAAGAAGGTTCTTTCGGTTGAAGAGGATTTTCATGTCTATTGTTTTGATGAATGAGATTTGAGTTTGAAAGTGGTCAAAGAGGCGAGGCTTATCAGAAGGGAGGGGGCAAAGTAGGGAAGGATGGGAATTCCGTCTATGGGGCTTTTGTTCTCTTCCTTAGTCGTTAGCTTCGTCAGGAATGGGGTCGGAGACGGCTAAAGCGGTGACGGCGCGAACATCTTCGTAAAGGTCTTCTACGATAAATAAGAAGGTCCGGAGATCTTCTCGACTGACGCCCTCTCCGCTTTCGACTTGGTCCCAGGTGGTTTTGTCCTTGTTGCGAGTGGCCACTTGGTAGGAGACCGAGTGATAGGCTTTAGGCTTCCAGGAGATGAGGTCCTCTTCGCCTGGTTTGAGTGAGATGGTCTCGTTGTCCACGCGGACCGCCACTTCCTTGGGAGTGAGGTTGAAAGCACGGGCTGTGAGGGCGCGATGGCTGGAGTAGGAGTCTTTGAAGGCGCGTCCCTTGATGGGGGCTTTGTTGAGATCCAAAGGGACCGACAGCAAGACGATCACTTTGGAGCCCTGAGGGATTTCAATGCTTCCCACCTGTCTGTATTGTGGGGGAGATTCTTTGGGCTCTTCACCTTCAGGAAGGGCGTTTTGATGGTAGAGGTTCAGAACCCTGTCTTTGGGAATAGGCATCTCGGAAGAGAAGGAGCCTGGTCCTGCAAAGAGCTCGGTCTTTGTGCCGCCGTCATCATAAAATACCGAGTCGAGTTGTCCTCCGAAGGTGATGATCCGCATGGTGCGTTTGGAGGAGCTTCCCTCGTCTTGTGGCTCCCCTTGCGCGGAGGAGGGGAGCACGGAGGCCAAGAGGAAAAGAGCGGCGGCTGAAATTAGGTTGGAAAAGTTCATGAGTTATTTTTTAGATTTCCTTCTCAGATAGCCAGCGGAATGCAACGACAGAGAAGCGACGGCCGAAGGTCTTGTTAACTGACTGGGTGAGATTTTGGGGAGACACCCAAGCATCATCAGCGGGATCCACATAGTCGGGTTGGCGTTGGACGATGGCCTCGCACCATGCTTGCGCAACGATGTTTCCGCTGGCATCAAGGGACTCTCCGTAGCCACGGATGGTGAAGGTGTCGGAGCGAGCGCTCAGGAAGGGGCCGATGGTGGAAAGGATATCCGCTTGGGTCAGGTGTTTCGGTGCCATCGCCGTTCGCGAATTCGATGACGAACCTCTCTCCGAGGAAGGAGTCCCCATGTAGTGTTCTCCATCCCAGCCGGGGACGGCATTGTTCTTGGTATCCGTGTTAACGAAGGCTCCAATTTGGGAGAAGCTGGCTTCTGGATTGACCTTGTTAGATTCCATTTTGTCGAGGGCTGCTTGCAGTGTTCCGCGAATGCCCTCGTCTTCATTCACCAGCTTTCGGTTCGCAAAATCGCTGATGGAAAGAAAGGGGCCTCGCAAACGAATTTCGGCAACGATTTTCTCAGCGAGCTCGTCGGCTACCTCATGGAGCCTTTCCTGAGCGTCGCTTATGGACTCGTTGGTCTTCCCGTTTTCACGAAACAGCAAGAGCTCTCGGTTTCCACGATACATGTTTGTCCTCGCGTTTGAAGCACTCCACATATTCGTGAGGCCATCGGTATTGGTGGCATCTGACTTCCGCACGTCGCGGGAGAAACGAGGTATCATCGCATTCAGAGGGTTGGAGGAATATTGGGGGTTGGCTAAGCTGGAAGGGACTGTCAGCTGGTTCGTTCCTGTTAGAATGGCTCGCCAAGCGTCCACCGAAGTTGAATTCAGGTTGAAGCCGCCTTTTACCATGAGGTTTGCAGCAGATTCTAAAAGAGCTTGTGGGCTTTTCGGAAGGAAATTTGAGGGCGTTGGATTGTTTCGACTTCCTCTCACGAATTCCATTCTTGCGTTTGGGAGGGGGAGGTTGTTGTCGATATCCGATTGGGTCAGAGACGGTTGAGCCGTTGAAACGAAGTAGCGGTCCCAAAGGGCTCTGTTGGTATGCCAAGACATGTCGTAGAGAGTGTCGGAGTAGCGGGTGGGGGCGTTTCCTGGGGGTGCGACTTGCCCCGACTCGTATTGCTGAGTGCGAGGGATGTTCACGTTTGCGGCTCCGTTCCCAAAAGTGTAGGTCATGCCGAAGCCATAGGGATCCAGTTGGGCATGCTGGAATTGTCCAAGGGACATGAGGGGTAATTCTGAGGGGAGCACATCGATGAGTGATGCGGAGGCTCCTGGACTAGGGTCGCCCCCGATTCCAGCCAAGTGGTTGTTGGTACTCGCCATTCCTAACATGTGTCGAGTGTTGTCATTTTCTCCACTGATTACGTTTCCGTGCGAGAATGCTCCTCCTCTCAAGCTTTCCTCATTGGCGGTGCGTTTGATGTAGGGAGCGGTTGGGTTTTGGCTGGCGATCCATCGGTTTCGTTCGCCTCTGCCATTGCTATTCATGGCTCCGACACGTGACCAATCTGCTGCAAACCCTCCCCGTGCCTCCATCATGATTTGGCTGCGCATGAAATACATCGCTTGCAAGTCAGCGAGCGAAAGTTGCTTCGCAGCCACGACATCTGCAGACCGGGGATAGAAGTTCATATCCAGAAGAGCCTGATAGACTGGGGTGTCTTTGGTGAAGCCGCTGGCGAGTTCTCCCGGATCAGTCAAAACAACCTCAAAACGATTTCCATTGGCCATGCCTTGAGAAAGACCCAGATCACAATCAAGTTTTACGTAGGGACCAGCGAAGAATGCAGTTTGGTCGAAAGTGAAGGATGTCGAGGTGTAGACAGCGCGAGTGAGATGGCCAATAGGCGCTCGATCAGGTGCTCGAACGAGCTTGGTGTTGCCAGGCTCGTATGATGAGCCGGATGAGTCGATGAGATAGATATGGCTTTCACCTGCGGGAATCTCGGAGCCTTGAACTTGAAAACGAAAGAATCCGTCGCCGGAGGTCAGCTGGGCGTCCCCTCCAGTCAAATCGCATGATCCGATCTCTTGCCAAGGATCCGCTCGAGGGGAGGACGAGCCCCGACTGTTCATTTGCACGCGCATGGTGCCCTCTGCAGAGTCATTAGGGATAAATCGGTATCCGATTTCAAAGTCGGATGAGGGTATGCCCACGGTGTAAGGATTCCAGAGAACGAGTGCGGGGAAAAGGAGGATGCGAAGTTCGTCTGTGGTACCCGGAACTTGTTCGACCCCGAAGGCGAGTTGAGCCACCAGAATCACGGGGCCAAAGCGGGACTGATTTTGGGTGTAAGGTCTGGCGCCTGAGGATGAAAGAATGGGAGGGGGCGTTGCATGAGGTGCCGTGAGCTTTGCCCAACTGCGAAGGTGTCCCCAGGTCGGGAGGCCGAAATCGCTCGCGTTTTCCGGAGTGAAGATGGGCTCAGAATCTCCTGGGCCGGCATTGCCATAGATAAGGGCCCCCATTTCCTGTTTCAATCCACCAGCGTAGCTATCCGCGATCACGCTTTTCGAATACGCGGTCAGATCATGATATCTCCTCTTCGCGACCGTTGTTAGATTTTTAAAGAGAAGCGGGAACTCTCCGGTCGAAGCCAGTTTCTCGAGGCCGTTGTTGTCGGGGTCATAGTCCTCTCCGATTTTACTCGTTGAGTTATCATCCCTTCGCATCGTCTCAATCCCGCTGCGCTGGGAAGTCAGGAAGCTAAAGCTCTTCGCCTCGTCGATATCGCCAGAGTTGGTCTGTTGGCGAAAGTTATCACGCAAGTCGATTCGCGCTTTCACGCCTTCGTCACCGATCCAGTAGGCGTAGCCTCCTTTGACGGCCGTATCTTGCGAGTCCTTGATTTCAACGATGGGTGCAGCGACCAAGCTAGTCGTGTTGGCACTGCTATCAGTGGAACCTCCTCCGACGAGTAGGGCCGCTCTCGTGTCGTTGATAGTCAGCAGGCTATTCCCGCTACCAAGCCCCGGGGAGCTGTCGGTGGGGCTGTATGGGACTGAAGAGGGCGGGGTGGTTATTTTACCAAAGTCTGTCGCGTCGGTCGATGACTCGAAGTTGACCGTTTCGTTTCCGCTGACCAGCCAATTGAGGAGCACGGGCTTGTAGGGGCTTGCGGGAATCGCTGATGGAGCTTGCGAGTAGTCCGCGACTTCCTCGTTGCCGTAGGCTCCCGTCCATTTTGCAAAACCATTAGGAACGGTAAGGTCCGCTGTTGCAGAGGCCCTTTGATCGGGCCCCAGTGTTTTTTGAAGTTGGCTGATGGCAATCATCACGCTGAGACGGGCATTTGAACGGGCCGTTATCAAATCAGATTCGGGTCCGCTCTTCCTGAGGCTAGTTGCTGAGAGTGACAAGATGCCTACTGCGATGAGGCTGAGCAGAATCATCAGGGTGATGGTGGCAACCAAGGCAAAGCCCAGTGGCTCAACTCGACGAAGTTTATTGAGAGATTGAGGTTCTTGATCGATTCGTAAGTTCATTTTATAGGAAGCGAACGATTGCGGGGTAATGGCTGGTCAGGGCAAAGCTGCTGAATATTCTCATGGAATATTGAGTCCGTCGGGAGGTGACGGCGTATTGGAGGTGCTTCTGATCCGGAAAAATTTACGGGGTTCGGCACCTGGAACCAACTCAAATTGGATAGGCAGCCCATCGCCTATGAGTTCGTAGGACTCAGGACTCCAAGATTCGGGAGCTAAGGACACATTACTCTGAAGAAGATAGCGATTGAAGGCCTGGGTCGTGAAGTCGATGGTGATTTCCTCGGCATTCACTTCGAAGTGAGTGAGCTTGAAGACTGAATTCGAGTCGTTGGGATCGGTGCCTGCATTGTATTCCGCGAGGTTGTTCTGTCCGTCTTGATCGGGGTCTGCGCCAGCGGTCGATAGAACGGTTGTCGTGGTGCCGTCTCCGCCGAAATGGAGAGCTCTCCAACTGTCGGGGATGCCGTCGCCAACCGTGCTTAAAGATTTGAAGACTGCGGTGATGGAAACATATGCTGAGGGCATGCGCAGGGTGGTCACGGGAGCGTTCATGTTCACGATAGTCGCCGTGTCTCCGCTCCAGTAGTCGAAGATGAGTCCTGCGGCGGGAGCTTGGGCTTCGATGTTGATGAGGGAATCACTTTGAGAAGTGCCGTCCCCAAAACCGTTGTTTACCGTGACGAGATAGCTCGTGGCACTCGATGCTCGGTAGCTGGCGAGGAGGTAGAGGTCGTGGTCGGGCATGGTGACGGTGGTCGAAGTAGCATTGGGATTGGCCAGCGCGGAGGCAGCCCCAATCCAGCGGTCGAACACCATGCCGGAGGGAGGAGAATCGGCGACGATCGTTCGCGTTTCTCCGGCGAGCATACCAGTTGCATCTCCGGTTCCAGCGTAGACTTCCAGCTCGTAGTCTACATCAGTGCGAAAGGGGGAGGCTGGAAGCAACGCGTGATTGTAGAGCTTGTTGCCGCCGGTGGGCGCGTTGGAGTAACAATAGCGCACGTAGAGGGGGGAGGGCGCTGATGGGCTTGAGACGAGGACTGTTGCTCCGTCAATCAATGCGGTCGCACTCACAAACACTTTGTCAGCGCCTGCGATTTCAAAGTTTTGCAGGGCTCCGGTGGTTTCTACGACGGCGTTGGTGCCACTCTTGGTTCCGACTAACAGTCCGCTCCCGACATGGTCAAAATGTACCCGAACCTGAGAGCCTTCGATGGTGGAGGTGTAGAGGAGAGGTCCGCTGGATATATTGGATTGTTCGTATTCGGCAGCTAAGGCGAGGCTGGCGAGTCGTTCTCCGGGATCCTTCTTGTTGGTGGGGTGGATGTCGTTGTTGTTGCCTGCGTCGATGATGATCGCCATGCCGGTGTCGGGCTCCGAAAGTGCCTTGAGTTGGGAATCCCGAAGAGGGGGCCAATCTGCAGCGGTGATGAAGTTGGGGAGTTGGACCCAGTAGAAGGAGAAGTCTTGTTGGCCCCATTGATCGCGCCAGCCCCGAATGAGGGCTCGCATCTTGAGTTGGTAAATGTCGCCGTCACCAGCGCTTGCGTTTTGCTCCCCTTGATACCACAGGGCGCCACGCACGGCGTAAGGGCTCATCGGAGCGATCATGGCGTTGTAGATGTCGGAGTATTGGGAGATGTTGCCGTCTTCTCGGTTCTGCAGCACACCAGAGAGGGCGGGGACGGCTTCCAGGCCTTGCGGGTTGATGAAGCGCTCGATGGTTCGACCACCCCAAGCCGAAAACAGGATCCCGACCGGCTCGCCAGTGACGGCCTGCAGTTCCTTGGCAAAAAAGTAAGCGACTGCACAAAAGTTACCCGCGACAGGAGGGCTACACACCGTCCAATCGTATTGCACGGTGGGCTCATCTTGTTCGCTTGAGGAGGTGACTTCAGCCATTTTAATTTGGCGAATGAGAGGGAAGTTCGCGACGGTGATTTCCGAACTCGCACCGATGCCGGTCAGGGAGCGGGCCATGTTCGATTGACCCGAAGCAATGTAGACATCCCCGAAGACCACGTCGGTGAGAACGACGTCCGCTTCTCCAGGAGTTGAGACGGTAAGGGTATGAGGCTGTCCGCCATCGCCGGGATAGGGGCCGAGTTGAGCCATCCAATCTCCCGAACTGTCCGCAGTAGTGGTCGCCACCACGACACTATCGAGCGCCACGGTGACTTCTGCGTTTGCTGGGGCTGCACCCCAAATCGGCACATCTACATCGCGTTGAAGAACCATGGAGTCGCTGAACATTTCGCTCATCACCAAAACGGGTGGAGGGGTAGTGGAGCTGAAGATATCAATCTCCTGATAGACGGTGCCATCTACCAATGCGAAGTTCTCACCATCATCGAGGAAAATGAAGCGGATCTCATCGACTCCATTGGCGAGAATCCCGCCGCTACTGGCGAGGTTGACCTTCGTCGAAGCGGTGTTGCCATTCAGTCCGGTGCTGGTGAAGGGCTTGTAGTCCACTGTGTGGAGGAGGTAGAAATTTGGATCGCCGACTGCGCTAATCCAAACCTCATAAACCTGATTAGCGAGGTTGGCTCCGTTCTTTTCCCAACCGGCAATGGTCGTGATGCCGGTGATATCGTAGCCTGTCGGCACGAGAGTGGTGTCTAAGGCAAAGGTCACCGTGGCAGGAAATTTGATGTTGTCGTAGTAGGTGTTGAGGACATTTCCGGTGCCCAAGGCTGTGCCGTCATTCAGTCCCGTGGGGCCAAAGTTGACTCCCGTGGTTTGGACTTCGGAAGCGAAGGTAGGGTTGCCGTCGTTGATAGCATCCGTGGCGCTAGCGTCGTCACTGTAGGCGCCAGAGACCGAGCTCATGTTAACGTTTCCAGCATTGGCATCGTAGGTGTATTCCGCGCTCTCCACGATGCTACTCGTTTTCACCCTTAAGGTGTCCGGTGTTCCGGAAGAATTAGTATCGATGAAGTCGAAACTCCAGATGGAGGGATCGACTCCGGGGGCAAGGGTGAGTCCGTTGTCAGTGAGGATACCTTCCCAACTCATGAGGTCCCACTCTCCCTCGACACTGGCATCAAGAAACCCGATGTCTAACAGAGCGCCTTCCCCGAAGGTGACATTGCCATCGCCGTCACCGGCATCGCCCTTGTCATCGATGAAAATCTTGGTGATGCCTGCGGGGGTGTCCGCGATGCGACCCCGCAGGGTACCGCCGGCTTCTTGAGTCCACTGACCATCGAGGGAGCTGAGGGTGCCGATGTTGATGCTCGTGGCATCGCTGCCGAGTACTGAAAAAGTACCGTTGTTACCAATGATGACATCGGTGCGGGTTTCTAAAGAGCCACCAGAGATTTCGAAGTTGCCTTCCGTGCTGCCACTCCCGAAATCGACGATGAGGCTGGAACTTCCCGTTCCCGCTCCTCGGGAGATGGTCATGTCGCCGCCGGAGATGGTGATATTACCTGCACCACTGCTGCCGAGACCCAGTTGGACGGCGTTGATGGTGGCTGTTCCCCCCGTCATGAGGTAGGTGCCCACCTCCCCGTTGCGTCCGATGCGAGTGGCTCCTCCGGTATTGGCGGTGAAGTTGAGGGTGCCACCTGTCTGATGGAGCTCGCCATCGGTGCCGTTGTAGCCAATTCGAAGGCCGGCGAGGTTTGGTCCTGTGCCACCGCTGAAAATGGCTTTGTCGGAACCCGCTCGGTCAATGACTACGTAGTTACTGCTCCCTGCTGTGGGGGCGACGTTTCCCTCCCAGTTTGAGGGATTTGAGTAGTCATTGTCTGCGGCGCTATTATCCCAGTTAAAATCAAGGGCAGAGGCGGTCGTTAAGGCCGCAAATTGAATGGAGAGGACCCTTAGAAGGTTGATTGGAAGAATTGGGAAGGGGCTGGTTTTCAAACGAATTTTGGTAAAGCTGAAGGAATTGGGAGGACCACCTTGGAAGAGGCCGTTTTTAGAACAGTCGTATCGCAGGACAGCAAATTTCATAGCCGGACAAGCTCGATAGCCGATTTCCGGTTCTGAGATTATGTCTCCCCCTGTTTCTCGTCTATGGGTCTTTTGTCCTATGGCTATTTTCGTTTCTGCAGAGTAAGATTCTGGTCCGCTGTCGCGAGGTTGAAAGAACGACGACAAGAATGACTGCTCCCACTTCCATACTAGTGACTCTCGCTCTGCTGTTTAGAGTCCTCTTCATGACCGGAGGACTTTATGCTGAACCACTCAACGTGGGGACAATTTCAGAACTCGAGGAGAGGAAGGACTCGATCAAAGCCGAGTTGGAACAGCTTGCCGTGATTAATCTCCGGACCGGAGCATTGGGGACTTCAGGTTACCGATCTTTCCCACAAGACAGTCCCAATATCGAAGGGGAATGGATACAAGTTGATTTCGAAGAGGAAGTCTCCATTAACGAAGTCATACTGGTACCAACCCTGTGGCGTTATGGCGATGAGGAGGGCTATCGTTCCGATGGTTTTCCAGAAGCCTTTCGAGTCATTGTTGGAATAGAGGGTGAAGAGTCCGGCAGAATTGTGGCTGAATTTGACGAGACCGATCAGCTGTTGCCGCGAGTTGCCCCCGTTGTGGTGCCTTTGCCAAAAGTTCGTGCCTCATGGGTTCGAATTGAACCCACCATACTGACTTCACGAGAACGCGACCGGAGATACATTTTTCAACTTTCCGAAATCTTGGTTTTCAGTGGGGAAAAAAATGTCGCTCTTCATCAAACAGCTATTTCGGCCTCGGAAGTTCCGCTCAACAGTGGAATCTGGAAGCCGAACCGCATTGTTGATGGAGGAATGCCCTACTTAATGGATTCGGCTCAGGGACGTGAAAGGAGTGCCCATTTTCAAGATTTGAATGAGGACCCATTTCTCACTCTTGATTTGGAAGAGGAGTATCCTGTTTCGGGAATTCATCTCCATGCCGCGTATCAAAGCAAAAGTGCGCCTCCGGAATTCAACGTGAATATGGGAATCCCCAGCGTCATCGTGATTGAAGGGGCTCGGAAGCTGGATTTTTCGGATTCGACTTTGCTTCTGGAGCATAAGTTTCGAGATATCGGAGAGTTTGGGCCCATTCTGATGTGGAATATTCCATCGACGCCATGTCGTTATATACGAATTAAGGGGAATTCTGACGCAGTGGAGGGGGAGCGCTTTTTTGCCTACCGAGGAAGCAACAAGATTGGTTTTGCCGAAATCGAAATTTTGGCTGAAGGACGAAACGTAGCGCAATCGAAAGGTCCCATCAAAGCGACCGAAAATGAAAAATCGAGTTTGAGCAAGTTAACCGATGGCTACAATGTCTACGGTGTTGTTCTGCCGATTCGCTCTTGGATGAATCAGCTCGCAAGGCGCCACGATTTGGAGAAGGAGCTTGCTCTTGTCAGTATACGTCTCGATGCGCTCTACGATAAGCAACAGGAAACTCTTTTGCTCTTGAAGCGTCTCATTATCGCGCTGGCAGTATTGGTGGCGGTATCAATACTGGTGGGTAGGCACCTTCGGGTCCGTGAGGCTGCTCGTATTCGAGAGCGCTTCACGGCTGATCTTCATGACCATGTTGGTGCCAGTTTGCATGCGATTGGTATTTTGAGTTCTCACACCAAAGATATCGTTGATTCGCCGGACAAGTTGACCAAGGCCTTGGATGAAATCGGGTTGATGACCCAGCGAGCAGGTGATGCCACTCGGGATTTCTGTAACCAGCAATCCGCAAAGGAGGCCCATGAAAATCTCTTGGGAGATCTCAAGAGGACGGCGGGTCGAATGATTGCTAATCTCAGTTACACCTTTGAGGTCGAAGGTGAGGAGCTTCTCCAGCAATTGAAGCCCCGGGTACGCTCCGACTTCTTCCTCTTTTTCAAAGAATGTCTTATCAACGTGAACCGCCATGCTGATGCCACTGAAGTGACCATTCGGATCGAGGCTGATAAGCGTAAGGTTCACCTGAGTATCTCTGATAATGGGCGAGGAATTCACGATAGCGAGCAGGGTGCCGTTCCGCCTTCACTTGCGCGCAGAGCTCGGTATCTGGGATCGAAGGTGATGATCGAAACACCGCGCCAGGGAGGTTCGAGTATCTCTCTGAAGTTGAAGTCCCGCCGTAGATTCTTATGAACTGACTATGATTGAGGTAACGAAAGAGAAAACAAAACTCGTGCTAGTGGAAGACAGTGATGAATATCGTCACGTCATTCAATTTGCCTTTCGGGACGATCCTGCGATCGATCTTGTTGGCATGTTCGGGACAGCGGAGCAGGCTTTGCGTAGCCTTGAGAATAAGGCCGCTTGTGCCGTCCCAGATGTGATACTACTCGATCTGAACTTGCCAGGGATTTCTGGGCTAGAGGCGTTGCCAGAGCTGGCTAGACTCACTCCGGAGTCGAAGATTTTGATTCTCACGCAGTCAGAAAACGAAGCTGATGTTTTGAACGCTATTAGACTGGGAGCGGCAGGATACTTGTTGAAGTCCTCGTCAATTCAAGAGTTGCGAACTGGGATTGAAAGTGTAGCGAGGGGAGGGGCTTCGGTAGACCCGAGAATGGCCCTCTTTCTTCTGAATACTTTCAGAGAAGAACAGGCCCATGGCGACTCCGTTTTATCAGATCGGGAAAGAGAGATTCTTTCGCTCATTAGTCAAGGCCTAGCGAGGAAGGAAATCGCCGAACAACTCAATATCAGCCACAAAACGGTGGCCAATCACATTGCTCATATCTTCGAGAAGCTGAACGTGCCCAATTCACCAGCAGCCATCAACAAGGCGCACCAGATGGGGCTTCTGAGGAATGACCGCTGAGCGCTAGACAGCCGGGGCAGTCTTGAACGAAGTGTTCGGGGGCGACTTCGACGAGCGGAGGGGCTTTGTCGGTGAGGCATTTACTGGGGTCGCCGAGGGTGTTGCGGGGCTGGAAGGAGCAGCCGGTGGGAGGGGATGTTAGAATGGGAGGGAGCCCCTGAATGGTGTAGAGTTTTTCACCTTTGGTCTGGCCGGCGGGGATGCTGCGCAAGAGGGCGCGGGTGTAGGCGTGTCGAGGGTTGGCAAAGAGGGTGGCGGCAGGTGCGCTTTCGACGACACGGCCGGCATACATGACGTTGACGTGGTCGCAGGTCTCGGAGACGACAGCGAGGTCGTGGGTGATGAGGATGACCGCGGAGCCGAGGTCTTGTTGGCGCTTGCGGATGAGGTCGAGGACTTGCTTTTGGACGGTGACGTCGAGGGCGGTGGTGGGCTCGTCGGCGATGAGGAGCTCGGGCTTGGTGATGAGGGCCATGGCGATCATGACTCTTTGGCGCATGCCGCCAGAGAATTCGTGGGGGTAGCTATCGACGCGGGATTCGGGATCGGGGATGCCAACTTCGGCGAGGGCTTCGATAGCGCGCTCGCGAGCTTCGTCTCCCTTGATGCCGAGATGGAGGGTGAGAGGTTCGGTGAGTTGGTCGACAATCTTGAGGTAAGGGTTGAGCGAGGTCATCGGATCCTGGAAAATCATCGAGATACGCTTGCCACGGATGGAGCGGAGGTCCTTTTCGTCTTTGGCCAAAAGGTCGTGGCCGTCGAAGAGGGCTTTGCCAGAGTGGATTTTTCCCGGAGGTTTGGGGATGAGTCCTAGAAGAGAGTAGCAGGTGACGGATTTTCCTGAGCCGGATTCGCCGACGATGCCGAGAGTTTTACCGCGCTCGACGGTGAAGGATACGCCCTCGACCGCGTGGACGATTCCGTCACGGGTGTGAAAGCGGGTGGTGAGATTTGAGACTTCCAGAATGGCCACGGATGAGATGATGGAGGCTTTTTGAGCAGGAAAGAAGAGCGAAGGCCAAAAAGTTTGTTCATCAAGGGAGAAAAAGATGTGCTTAGCCGCCACGGAATGCCCTTGAGGCGGAGGCGGTAGTTTCCAATACTCTCCCAACTGATGGCTGATTGGACGAAGCGATTTTTGGACCGGGGTAATCCGGCGAGGGTGCATTTGATTGGAGTGGCAGGCTCTGGGATGAGTGGTTTGGCGGGTTTGCTGTTGCAGATGGGCCATCGCGTGAGCGGATCCGATCGGGTGACGAGCGGTGAGGTGGAGCGCTTGAAGGGGCTGGGTTTGCAGTTTTCGAGTCCGCATACGGCGGAGGCTGTTGAGGGCGTAGATGCTGTGGTGTATTCCTCGGCGATTCGGCCAGAGAATCCAGCGCGGGCGGCTGCGGAAGCTGCGGGAACTCCGTGTTTGCTGCGTGCGGAGTGTTTGGCGGGGATTTTGGGTGGTAAGGATGGCGTGGTCGTTTCGGGGACGCACGGGAAGACGACGACCTCGGCGATGTGTGCGCATGTTTTGCGAAAGGCGGGCGAGAAGCCCAGTCATTACGTGGGAGCGGAGATTCCAGTGCTTGGCACGAATGCGTTTTGGGACGAAGAGGGAGAACTGATGGTCGCTGAGGGTGATGAAAGTGATGGCACGCTGCAGCTCTATCATCCGAAGTATTCGATTGTGCTTAATGTCGAGGCGGAGCACTTGGATTTTTACAATGGGATTGAGGAGATTGATGCCGTGTTTACGACCCTGCTGGGACAGACCAGTGATGCCGCTATTTATTGCGGTGACGACGAGGGTGCTCGGCGGGTTTGTGGCAAGCGTGAGAATTCGATTTCGTATGGCTTGGGCGAAGATAATGACTTTGTGGCGCGTGATATCTTGGAGGGGCGTGGTACGACTGCCTTTACGGTGATTCGGCGGGGGGAAGAGCTTGGACGAGTGGAGCTGGGCATTCCTGGGCAGCACAATGTTCTCAATGCTCTGGCGGCGATTGTTTTGGCGTGCGAAGTGGAGGCGAGTTTTGACCTTGTGGCGCGCGCATTGTCTACTTTTGCTGGGGCGAAGCGTCGCTTTGAGACGAAGTGGCGCACCCATTTTTTGCGAGTAATTGATGACTACGGGCACCATCCCACTGAGATTGATGCGACCCTGAAGACGGCTCTCAGTCTTGGGAACAAGCGGTTGGTAGTGGTCTTTCAACCCCATCGTTTTTCACGAACCCAACGTCTGTCTGAGGAGTTTGGAAAGGCGTTGCAGTTGGCTGACCTTGTCTATGTGGTGCCCGTTTATGCGGCGAGCGAAGATCCTATCGAGGGGGTGAGCGGAGCGACGATCGTCGAGGCCATGGAGCGTCAAGGGCCGACGGAAGGATGGTATTTGGACGACTTTGAAAATGCTCATCATGTGGTGGGCAATGCTCTCAAGGAGGGTGATTTACTCATGACCTTGGGAGCGGGTAATGTTCATGAGATTGGTCGTAAAATTATTCGTGATGTCGCTTTTGTTGAGGAGCTGAAGCGTGATGGGGGCGAAGTTGATTTGAAGGTGAAGCTTTATGAGCCCATGAAGCGGCATACTACGATGTTGGTGGGTGGTCCGGCCCAATTTTGGGTGGAGCCGCAGACCTTTGAGGGGTTTGTGAACTCGGTGGATTACTTTAAGGAAGAGGGATTTCCGGTGCGCGTGGTTGGACGAGGTTCGAATCTGCTGGTTCGTGATGGAGGGATTCGCGGGGCGGTGATCCATCCTTCGAATAAGGGTGAGTTTGGCGCGCTGCGAGTCGTGGGAGAAGGACTTATTGAGGCAGGAGCCGGAGTTCGTTTTAAGAAGCTGGCGAGCTTTGCTCAGAAGGAGGGAATCGGTGGTTTCGAGTGGATGGAAGGTATCCCCGGTAATGTGGGAGGAGGCTTGCGCATGAATGCGGGAGCGATGGGAATTGAGACTTTTGACCAAGTGGTCGAATTAGAGTTCTTGGATGAAGATGGTAATCGTCGGGTTCGAAGTCGCGGCGAGATTCAAGCATTCTATCGTAGTGTTCCTGAGTTGAGGCGTAATTATGCACTTCGGGTTGTCTTTAAAGGTGACCCTTCTGCGACTGCGGAGCATATCCAAGAGCAGTTAGAACTTTCTCGTCAAAAGCGAAAGGCAACGCAGCCGCGGGGAGCGAGTGCGGGCTGTATCTTTAAGAATCCTGCGGATGCGGGAATGGGGGCTGGTCAATTGGTCGATGAGTTGGGCTTAAAAGGGAGTGCAGTGGGTAAGGCTTTGGTTTCCCAAGAGCATGGAAACTTTATTGTGAATGGCGGGAAGGGAACCGCTACAGAAGTTCTAGAGCTGATTGGTCAGATCCAAGACAAGGCGAAAGAGCAGCGCGACGTGGAGTTAGATACCGAGGTGCAAATCCTAGGGGAGGACGAAACGACGTTTTAGTGTAGCAGTCTCAAATTTAGGCGCGAAACCGTCGGGTCTCTAGGGCTTATGTTTGGGGGGCCTTACCACGATGTGGTTAGGAGTCCTTGGCTTCTTTGTAGGGAGGATGGTCGTTCTTGGTGCTCAAGTTGGTCTTGAGCATATCAAACGGTGTGCCACAGAAATGACAACGAAAGCGACGAGTGACGAGTGCACGCAGGATATTGGTAGTTCCGTAGTTGAAAGGCAGAATTCGAACTGCCTTTACATGTTTGGAAGCTCGACTGTCGAGAAAGGGGGTGCCTTTGCAGAGAGGACAGGTGGCCTTTTTTCTTGAGAAGAAGCTGAAGACCCAGACTAGGAGGGCAGAAAGTACGAGAGCCACGAGCAGGTAGCCGTTGCTTACGTTATCAACGAGCGCAAATCCAATTCCAGCGGCGATGATGCATAAGACAAGAGTATAGAGAACAACTGCCCAGCAGAGGGAGACACGGTAAAAATGCTTGTGGGGTAGTGAACGTGCTCGCTGTTGGTAGGGCAATTTACGAGGTGAATCAGACATGGGGACAGCCCTTATTTAACAAGGTGAGGAGCAATCACAATACTGACGATTGCCATGACATTGATGAGAATGTTCATAGAAGGTCCCGAAGTGTCCTTGAAGGGGTCGCCAACAGTGTCACCCACGACGCAACCTTTGTGTGTTTCGGAGTTCTTTCCTCCAAAATGACCTTCTTCGACATACTTCTTGGCGTTGTCCCAAGCGCCACCAGCGTTTGACATCATGAGAGCAAGGAGAAGGCAGCCGAGGAGGGCGCCACAAAGGGTTCCAGCGAGAGCGGTGGCTCCGTTGGCACCAAACCCGAACCCGATGATGACGGGCGTTCCAACCGCAAGGAGGGCAGGAAGAACCATACGCTTGGTCGCCGCTTTGGTGGCAATATCGACACAACGGTCGGAGTCCGGCTCGCCGGTGCCTTCGAGGAGGCCGGGGATTTCTTTAAATTGGCGGCGAATTTCGGAAATCATTTCGAAGGCAGCTTTGCCGACGGCGTCCATAGTGATGGCTCCATTAAGGAAGGGAATGACGCCGCCGATGAAGAGACCCACAAAGAAGGTGCGCAGAACTTCGGGGTCGCCGAGAGTGAGGTCGATTTGGGTTTTTTGGATAAAGGCGGTGATGAGGGCGAGGGCTGCGAGGCCGGCTGCTCCGATAGCGAAGCCTTTGCCAATCGCGGCGGTGGTATTTCCAACCGCATCGAGACCATCAGTGATCTTGCGGGTTTCTTCGCCGAGGCCAGCCATTTCGGCGATACCTCCTGCGTTGTCTGCAACGGGTCCGTAGGCGTCGATGGCCATGGTGATTCCGACGGTGCCTAACATTCCGACGGCAGCGAGACCGACGCCGTAGAGGCCAGCGAGTTCGAAGGAACCGTAGATGACAGCGGCGAGAGAGAGCATGGGGACGGCCACTGACTTAAGACCGAGGGAAAGACCTGCGATCATGATGGTGGCGACTCCGGTTTCGCCTTGGCGGGCGAGTTCGCGGATAGGCTTGCCAGCGGTGTAGTATTCAGTGACGAGACCGATGACGATTCCGCCGACGGCACCGCAAAGGACGCAGGCGGCGAGGCTGGCTTTGAGTCCCAACATGTTGACGAGGCCGAACGAGGCTACGATGAAGAGGATTGCGCCGCCAATGGTGCCAAAGCGGAGGGCCTGCGCTGGATCCTTGTGGCACATAAGACGCACGACAAGAATACCTAAAACGGAGCAAACCAGTCCTACCGTGGTGAGCAGGAGAGGGAGCTGCATCGCGAGGTTCTTTGCCCCTTCGCCGTTAAAGCTGAGATCGGCCAAGGCATTGGCTCCGGTCGAGGCGGCAGCAGCGGCAATGGCGATGGTGGCGATTTGCGCGCCGCAGTAGCTTTCGAAGATATCTGAGCCCATTCCGGCGACGTCGCCGACGTTGTCACCAACGTTATCGGCAATGACGCCTGGGTTGCGGGGGTCGTCCTCGGGGATTCCGGCTTCGACTTTACCGACTAGGTCAGCTCCGACGTCAGCAGCTTTCGTGAAAATTCCACCACCAACCCGGTAGAAAAGAGCGACAAGGGAAGCGCCCATGGCAAAACCTTCGAGGATTTCGGCGAGTTCATTGTGATTGTTGTAGATGAGGAAAAGTCCACCTAATCCGATGAGGCCCATGGAGGCGACCGTAAGACCCATAACCGAGCCGCCGAAGAACGCGACTGTGAGCGCAGGGCCAGCTCCTTCATTGTGAGCCGCAAGGGTGGTACGCACGTTGGCCTTGGTGGCAGTGGTCATTCCGACGTAGCCAGCGAAGGAGGAGGCGAGGGCTCCGAGGAAGAAGGCGAGGCTTTGTTGGGGGCCGTAGCTGCCTTCTTGGAAAAAAAAGAGGCAAGCTCCAATGACCAGAGCGAATGCGGAGATGAGGATGAACTCTCGCTTCATGAAGACCATGGATCCGCGGTGGATCTTCTCGGCAATATCTGCAATTTTTCCTTCGCCACCTGAGCGCTTTGCAATGGAACGATAGAAAACGAAGGCGAGAGCGAGTCCGACAAGGCCGGCGATAGGTGTAATATAAAGTGAAGGCGTCATTTTGAAGCGTTAGCTGGTATCTCTGATATGGTTGACACTCGTAAAGAGAGGACCGAAGAGAATACTGATAAACTGCTGTGAAACAATTCTTAATGCCGAAAAGAGCGTGTGTTAGGAGGGGCTGAAGCTTACGAGGCGAAGGCTCTTTTGGCGTTGAGTAAGAGAACCTAGGAGAAATCGGGGAATTCTTTCGGGATTTGGTGAGCGTATGAGAATTTCTTTGAGAACGTTCGCGTGATTGGGTAAGGACTGAGTTCTTAAAATATGAAAATTTCCCCTCATTCGGTTTCACTACTAGTGCTGCTCACTTGTTGCATCGGCGCAATGTTCGTCGGACTACAGAGTCATGGCGAAGACACTGAGCTGACGGGTGAGAAAAAGAAGGTTCTCATTATTCGTGGGAAATCGACTCACGGTCCGGATTCGCACAATAACGATCAAGTGGGGCAATTGATTAAAGACAAGCTTGAGGGGTCGGAATACGCGGGCTCCTTGGAGGTTCAGACCACTCTCGGTTATCCTAAGGATCTTTCCTTAGTCGAGAATGCCGACTTGATCATTGTCTCGAGTGACGGGGGGGGAAGGCATGTCTTGGGGAATAAGAAGGATCCTACTAAGAATATGAAGCATCTCGATGGCGCTTTGAAAAAGAACAAGGCGGGGCTCATCGTGATTCATTGGGCGACGGATGCTCCCTCCGGAGGCATGGGGCAGCTTCATGCTGAAAACGCCCAGATGATGATGGATTGGATTGGAGGTGTTTACTATTGGGTGAAGAAGGGGAACGACCCCGCTAGTAGTTTCACTTGGAAGTTTCCCAAGTTGGATTTGAAGGTGAACAAGAGCCATCCTATTTCTAACGGGCTCCCCGATTCCTTTGAGCTTCAAGACGAATACTACTTCAACTTTTTCACAGTGAAGGAGGGTCGCAATCCCGGTTCGGACAAAGTGACCTTCTTGCACACCGCCAATGCTCCGGGTTGGCGTGGTGATATCGAAAAGAAAGAGAGCTGGCGTGAGCAAGCTGCCTATTGGTCTTTCGAGAGAGAAGACGAAGGCCGCTCGGTGGCGATGACTTCCGCGCATTTCTATCGCACGTGGGCCAACCCGCATTTCTTCCAGAGCTTCGCTAACAGTGTTTTCTGGACCCTCGGAATGGAAGTTCCCGAGGAAGGTGTGGCCATTGCAACGCCCACCGCGGAGGAGCTTCTTTCCTATGATGGCACTAAGTTGCGCTAGCTTAGGTGTTAACGGCCGGGTTGGAGAGGCGTTGCTGGTTCGGCGTCGTCCTTGAAGCCTTCAACGCCTTGTTTGAAGAGATGAATTTTGTCGAGGCGGTAGCCGCCGGAGCGACCCATGATGAAGAAGTATTGGTCTCCTGCTTGCAGGTCGTAGAGCGGTTTTGAGAATTCGCCATCGGCGTGAGCGACGGGGCCGTAGTTGTTGTGGGTGGTGTTGAAGTTGAAGCCAATGCCGTCCTCAAATTGTTCTTGGGTGACTGATTGATATGTTTTGCGAACGCGGCCCCAAGGGTGGGGGTCGATTCCCATCAGAGTCCAACAGTCGTTCCACTTGTCGCGCTCTGGAGCTCCTTTGTTAGAATGCTTGAGGGCGAGGCGGTATTTGCCAGGGTTGGTGATTCGAAAATTGTAAGTGAGCACGCTGCGCGTCTGTGAGGTGATGGCGTGAATGTAATCGGGCATGTAGCGGATGTAGCCTTCGCCGGTGTGGCCTTCTTGAGTGGTTTCGAGAATCCAGTCGCCGGTGAGAGGAACGCTTTCGGCTTCGATGACCAGTTTGCCGTCGACCTCTTGGAAGATGTGTTCAGTCGCAGGGTAGTTGATTTTAGGGGTGACGGCCGCAGGAGGAGAAGGAGCTTCCGAGGAACCGCCGTTGGAGGGGATGGATTCGCTTCCGAACCAGTCGATGAGCTCAGCAATGGTGATGCGCTGATTCTCTCCGCTTAGTCCAATGAGCCAGCAGAGCATACCAGTGTCAGAGACATCGGGAAGGCCGGTTTCCATGCGCTGAAAGACCCAGTTGAGATTGGGGTCGGCGTGGTCACGGAGCCAATGCCAAGGAGAGTAGTCGCCTTGCGTGCGAAGGTCTTGGTTTTGGTCGGGGATTTTGAGATACTTCAGGTTGGGGACGAGAGTCTGAATGTCTTCGAGGTTACGGAGCCAAGGACGAGGTTTGTAGTAGTCGTTGTATCCGCTGTGGGAGACGAGGGTGACGTGCTGACGGGCTGTTTCATCGGCGGCCTTGAGTGCCTGGTAAATCAGTTCGGCGGGTCCAGCCTCGATGATGAAAAGAGGATTTTCGGCGGATGATTGGTTGATCTCGTTCTTGAGGTTTTCAATCGGAGCGTTCGGGTCCTGAGCGACGTCGAAGAATTTGCTACGGTCAAATCCCCAGCGGGATTGGCCACCCATCGCGCCCCGCCACATCTCGTTCTTCGCGGGAGGGATGGGCTTATACTCCATGAAGTTATTGAAATCGTAGTGGACGAGGTTCTTCTGCAATCCAGCCTTCGCGAGGACTGCGAGAGTGAAGGGAGTGGCCCCGATGTCATCGGGATCAGCATCAGGATTTCCGTCAGCACTGATTGCGATCCGGTCGCCGCTCTTCCACGGAGTCTCTTGAGCGGGAAGCGAAGGGGAGAAGGAAAGGGCGCAAAGGGTAAAGAGCAGGAGAGGACGTTTCATGTTTCTATGTGTCAGCAAAATTCTAGGTTCTTAGGATCGGACTGATCAGAAAGGGATACGTCGGCAAAACCTCCTCGTGTGTAAGATTTTTGACTGGTTCTTCCCGTTGGCGGAAGTGGTTCCTGTCGATGAACCGCCGAGGAATTCAGGAAACGTTTGGGCGGATAAATGACCGGGCGAGTCTTCGGAAAGAGAAGGGGAACTCCTGCACTAAAGCCCAAATTGGTTAAGTCCCGCAGGGTCTGCGGGTTCCGGTGTTGAGATATTCCAAGGCTTTCTGGAAACTCGCCCCGGAAAGAAAGTGCTCGAGGTTGCCATCGATTTCATGTCGATGAGCTTCGTGCCAGTTGGTGATTTTTTCGCTCACTTGGACGAGCTTTGCGAGGTGAGCCTCAGGATCGCGGTCACGCGATTCATGGTCCGCGATGATGACAAGACGTTCCTCTAAAATAGCAGCGAGTTCGGGATAGTTCATAGGATTGATTTGCGAGGGCTCAGGTTCCTCAGCAAGGAAGTCGGCAACGTCAGAGGAGGTAATTGTTTGCCTTCCTGAAACGACGCGCAAGTCCCAACGGGTGCTCTCTTTGGGTGCTTGGTCTGGAGATGAATCATTCATACTACGAAGGAGAGGGCTGGAGTCACGCGGTTGCTACGTTTTTGGCGGGGCGTAGGCGAGGCGGGAGGACTGGCGACTCACAAATTGATTGTAGACGTTGCTGGCCAAAAATTCAGAGTGGGCTGGAAGGTTGGTTACGTGGTGGTGCATGCATTCCTTCGCATGGCATCCGATACACAAACATCGCAAATTTGCCACAACGTTATCTGAAGGGTCGCCGTTGGCATGGTGAACGTGGCACCACTTACGGGTTGATGAATCTCCAAGGTAAATCCCGCATTCTTGACAAGTATAGTTGGCTGATTCGCGAAAGCGTTTCGATATCCGCTCCCAGCCGGCAGAATAAACTCTAGGCCTATCTCCAATGTCTGGGCGAAGTTCCATGCCGCTAAAGTCCAAGGTAGAATTAGGAACACCTCCCTGAGAACAGAATTGAGTGAGGAATGCTTCTAGCTCGAACAGCTCTTTCTTAGAGTATGAACCAAAGAGATTCTCGATTATTTTATGGCAATATCCGCAGAGATAGAGAGGGACACCATTCTTGTAATTTTCAGGAATGTATTCGTCTTTGTCCTTAAAGATTCGATAGTTGAATTTTCCGTCTAGTCGGGTTGATTTTTTGTAGCGGGATTTTCGCCTATGGTTGGAAACTACTTTGCAATTGAAGAAGTGGTATTTATGAAGATCAGAGGTCTTATCAGGGTCCTTGTTTCCGAATAAATTTGTCTGAGTGATGAAGACCACAGTGGGTTTGACTTGCCCATTTGGAGAAACATCGAAAAAGGCCTCGTTCGGCTCCATCTTGTCGATTTCATCGAAGTCAATTTCGAGACCACTCCACAATTTTTTCTCCCATTCCCTTTGATGAACGGTAATGCTCACACCTAGGCCTTCGACTGCCTTTTTTAAGGAGCTAAAGTCTGAAATCATGGGGTTTCGGATTCTTGAATTTCTAATATCTTGACGATCTTCTCTTCACTTTTCGTGATGACCCTAAATTCCACCCTTCTGGAACGTTCAATATCCTCATTTCCTTCAGCGGTGAGAATTGGCTTGGCGAAGGATAATCCATTCGCTCGAAGATGTCTAAGTAACCAAGGCTGCTCGGCGGAGAGTGCTTGGATTCGAAAGCAGTAACTCAACACTTCAAGAGAGCGCATTTGGGAAAGGCTTACGTTTTTAAGGTAGCGAGTGCTCAGGGATTCAGCTCCGTCCCAAGCGCTGGAAGTATGTCCTTCGACCCTGATTTCCTCGATTTCTTCTCCGTAGTTTTTTGAGTTTAGAATTTTAATATAGCGTGGGAAAAAATCGTCAAGAATCTCGCGGAATTCTGGGCTGAGTAGAGCGCTTCCCGTAGCGAACAAAATATCCGGCTCGTTAAATCGTATCGTCGAGTCAGACTCCAGAGTGGCATCCCATGCAATTAAATCCTTCTCAAACTCAGAAAGTAGGTCCTCGTGAAGTCCCTGTTTGAGCCCCTCAAATGTAGCGGTGATTTCCTGGATTTTCGTGCTTTCGGCTTTCAGCTGTTCGGTTAGGTCTTCAGCTCTCTTTTTGTCTTCCTGAGCGTCCATCATGTAAACGATGGCGATGAAGAGAAAAACGATCATTAAGCCTGCCATTAGGTCAGAGACGCTTCCCATCCAGTCGTTCTTCTGGTCCATTGTTACAGATTAGTTTTGGTCATTAGTCGTTCTAACTGAGAAAGAAATGCTTCGTAGTTATCGGCGAATTTTACAGTTAGACTTGTGAGGGAGTTGTTTAGCTCGTTAGTGGCTTTCCCCATCTCTTCGTTTGTTTCCGAAAAACTTCGATTTACAGTATCCAAGGAGGCTTGCATTACTTCAGGAAGCTCTTCGTATTTCTTCTTAATCTCGATCAGTTCTTCCGGAAGCCCTTCCATTGTAATCGTTGCTTTGTTTAAACGTTCGAGTTGCTCGGACAGTTCCTGCGCGACCTTAGAGTTTCCTTCAAGTAGTCCACGGCCAGCTTCAATTGCGGTCTTTGAATCCTTTGAGAGTTGAGAGAATTCAGATTGATACCCCGAAATAGTCTTCAGTGAGTCTTCGCTTTTTTCGATTCCTTCAACGGCTTGATTGAGACGCTGCTCAAATTCTGCGACGCTCGACTTGTATCCTTCTTGCCACTCGAGTAATTTAATACAACCATCCTTTAGTGCGTCAAATTTGTCGCCAACAATTTCGCTGAGCTTTGAATTGAATTCCTTCATGACGGACTCAAGAGCTTCGATTATTTCTTTATTCGCTCCCTCAGAGAGCTTTTCTAAGGCGTTTTCGAGTCCTTCTCTAGTTTGTCTGAAATCTTCTTTTATCTCTGATTGAAACGTCTGATTTTTTCCGTTGAATTGGCTGAAATCAGATGCCAGCTCTTTCAGCGGCGTTGGTAATTCAGAAACTCTCTCTAGAATATCTTCTGCTCTTGTTGCAGTGGCTTCGTTCGAGTTTTGAAGCTGCGAGAGTGATTTGATGATTTCTTTGGTATCGCTTTGTTGGCTTGCTGTTAGGTTGATAATCGATTCCTTAGATTCCTCAATCCTTGCTCGAATGGCTCCAAAATAGGTATGACTTTCGAGCTGGTTGTGGCGGATTTTTCCAAGCTCGATTGCTATTTTTTCTTCTGGAGTTCCCGATGCACGATCGGGGAAAAAATTTTGGAAAATTGACAAAGTAAGCGACAAGAAGAGACCAAAGACCGATGAGCCGAAAGCAAACTTCATTCCTTCTAGAAGAGAAGGGACACTCTCATCGATCTTATTTGGATCAAAATGGAGAAGCGCTAAAAATATTCCAAGAAATGTGCCAAGAATTCCTAGACCTGTTACGATCCCCTTAAAATTTAAGTGGGCTTTTTTAGTAGTAAAGAAGCTTACTCCATCGATGAGGATTAGGACGCTCATTGCCCCAACGAAATAGATGCTGATTCCTGAGGTGAGAGACTCGACCAAGAGGTTCAGACTTCCTAAAATAAGCTGCATCTCGGCGAAGATTATCTACCCTAAGAGTTGAGACAAGACATACCTTGAGTTTGCCTGTGTGAAGCTTGTTCTGGGGGATGTCCCTCAGGGGTAAAAACCGTAGCGGCTGGTTGAAGGCCGGGAATTGTTATTTTGCGTGGCGGGCTTTGGCGGCCTCTATCGCTTTTTTAGTTTTGAAAATCGGCTAATCTATCCGCTCAAGAATCAATGTCATTTCTTGGGCTGACGTGCATGAGATAGGACTGCGAGAAAAGTCCTTGGGGTTGTTTGTCAGAATGTATTCCGCTCGCCCCGCAACGGCGGTTGCGATTTGAAGGGCGTCTTCGAAGTCCGAGGAAAGGTATTGAAAGGCCGTTTTCGCTTCGTTGGTTCCCTCTGATGGGAGTTCGAAGGTGTTGAGGAGTCCTTTCAAAACTCGGTGGATTTCTTGGCGACCGAATGCTTTCCCTCCCACGTAGTCGATGATGGAGAGACTGTGCCAGG
The DNA here is from genome assembly GCA_051251855.1 of Roseibacillus sp. Taxonomy (GTDB): domain Bacteria; phylum Verrucomicrobiota; class Verrucomicrobiia; order Verrucomicrobiales; family Akkermansiaceae; genus Roseibacillus. Next base: position 1,265,583 of record JBPOGI010000001.1, on the reverse strand, counting down.
CGAAAAGACAGGAAACATTGTGCGTTTCGAGGTGCTTCTCTAGACGTTTGGCTGACTGATGTCCGGTTCGTCTCTCGTCGATGAGATCCAGAAGGATGGTGGTGTCAAAAAAGAGCCTCATTTCTGGTCTTCAGAAGTTAGCCGTATTTTTCGTCGAGGTGGCCGCGATAAGATTCTTTTGAAATCGGTTCTTGGTCGGGAGTGGGTGAGGTCGATTTCCGCCAGTCTTCGAGCCACGAAAAGTTGGTGGGTTCTCTTTTGTTGAGCCTCTCTTGAATCTCTTGGTAGGCTTCCATCGAGAGCAGCACGGCAATTCCTTTTCCCTGTTTGGTAATCTCAACGGGGCTTCGTTGAACCTGAGTGAGGAGACGACCAAAGCTGTTCTTGGCATCCGTGGCTGCGAAGGAATTCATGCTCGAACAATAGCGAGAATGGCCATTTTATCAACTCAGCGAGCGAAGAGCGCTATTCTAGGAAGACGAGGAGGTCCCCCGTATCTGCCTGTTTACCTTTGGCGATGAGGACTTCTTTGACGGTTCCGGTGGCGGAGGGCATCGTTGGTTCATTCGAAGACGTTGAGTTTGACCGCTACTGTCTCGTGGGACGATAGTGTGCGCCTCGGCCTTTTCCGTGGAGTTCGGCCAATTCGTTTTCGATTAACTCAGTGAACTTATTCTTGAGGGTGTTCCGGTTCGCTTCGAGGGTTTTCTCGGCCTCCGCTACGGAGAGCGTTTGGCGTTCTTGGAGGAGCGTGAGAAGGCGTTCCGCTAGCGGGGAAAGGCTCACAGGGGGCGAATTTTGAATGCTTGATGGGGGACCATCCGAGAGCCGTTCCCGTAGCCGCTCGATTTGGAATTTCATGGCCCGAAGGAAGAAGATGATCCATGGCTCCCAGTCGGCCTGCTCTTGGAAAGAAGTCTGGGTGCGTCGCAAGGCCAGGTAGTAGGCGTCCTTATGATGTTCGATCACACTCTCCAAAGAAGTGTATGAAGCATAGGCATAACCCGAACGTAGGAGCATCAGGTTTGTTAGGACACGCGAAAGGCGACCGTTGCCATCTTGGAAGGGATGGATGGCGAGAAAGACGACGTTGAAAATTGCGATTCGCAGCAGAGGATGGAGAACGGGATCGTTCTCTTCCTTGATGAGCCAAGAAAGGAGTTGCTCCATGAGCACTGGGGTTTCGAAGGGAGAAGCGGTTTCGAAGATGATCCCGACTTGCTTGCCATCGGCATCGAAGGCCGCGACGTGGTTGTCGAGGGTCTTCCACTGGCCGCGATGGCGTTCGTCTTTGTTGCTGTATCGCAGGAGGTCGCGATGCAGCTGGAGGAGGATGCTTTCCGAGATTCGGAGGTCCTGCCATGCGGTCTGGATCGACTCCATCACGTAGGCGTAGCCTGCCACTTCTTGTTCGTCACGGGACTGGAAGGATTCTTTTCCGAGACGACCGAATAACTTTTCGACCTCTGCGTCACTGAGTTTCGCTCCTTCGATCCGGGTAGAAGAGCCGGCGCTCTCGATGGTGGCGATTCGCCGCAGAGAGGATAGGGTCTCCGGCCCGAGGCTTTCAAATGCCCGCCATTCGCCCTTGAACTCGTCAATGGCCGAAATCAGCGACAAGATTTCATTCGTCGGCTGAAGATTCGGTGGTAAATGGATGTCCATGCGGAAGCCTACCTCCGTTTTCACCCGATTCCACCCAATTCCATCCATTTAGGTCCAATTTTTTGAATTGGGCCTCAAATCGTGCGGAGCGGAAGCGGCTATTCGAGGACCACCAGCAAATCACCCGTATCGGCTTGTTTGCCTTTGGCGATGAGGACTTCTTTGATGGTTCCGGCGGCTGGGGCGGAGACGGTGGTGAGCATCTTCATGGCTTCGAGGACGACGAGTTTGTCGCCTTCGGCGATTTCGTCGCCGGGTTTGACGGCGACTTCGCTGATCATGCCTGGCAAGGGGGCTGCGACTTGGTTGCTGTCGCTTGGATCGGCTTTGCGGTTGCTGGCGGCTTCTTTGCCGAGTGCTTTGTCGACGACGGTGGTCTCGCGGGGCATGCCGTTGAGTTCGTAGAAGACGGTGCGGCGGCCTTCGTCGTCGGGCTCGCCGATGGAGAGGAGTTTGATGAAGAGGGTTTTGCCTTTGGCGATGTCGACGTGGATTTCTTCGCCGATGGCCATGCCGTAGAAGAAGGCGGGGGTGGGAAGAACGGTGAGACGGTCGAAGTCGTTGAGGCTGGCCACGTAGTCGGTGAAGACTTGAGGATACATCAGGGAGGAGTAGAGCTCGTCGTCGCTGGCGGGGTGGCCGAGGGTCTTGGAGAGCTCGGCACGGGTTTCTTCGAGGTCGATGGGGGCGGCGAGTTCGCCGGGGCGGACGGTGTAAGGGGTCTTTTCGCCGAGGACGGCTTTTTGAATGTCTTTGGGCCAGCCTCCATCGGGTTGTCCAAGACCGCCCATGAGCATGTCGATGACGCTTTCGGGGAAGTCAATTTTGGCGGTGTTGGTGAGAAGGTCTTTCGCTTTCAGGTCTTGGGTGACGAGAAGCATGGTGAGGTCGCCGACCACTTTACTACTGGGGGTGACTTTGACGATGTCGCCGAAGACTTGGTTGACGTCAGCGTAGGTGTGCGCGATTTCCTGCCAACGATGACCCAGGCCCATGGCGTTGGCTTGCTCCTTGAGGTTGGTGTATTGGCCGCCGGGCATTTCGTGCAGATAGACTTCGGCGGTGCCGCTACGGGGAGCGGAGTAGAAGGGCTCGTAGTGAGTGAGGACTTCTTCCCAGTAGTCGGAGAACTCGTTGAGAGCCTGGATGTCGAGGCTGGGGTCGCGCTCGGTGCCTTTCATGGCGGCGCAAACGGAGTTCAAGTTGGGCTGGGAGGTGGAACCGGACATGGAGGCGAGGGCCATGTCGGCGATGTCGGCTCCGGCATCGGACGCGGCCATGATGGAAGAGGCGTTCAGTCCGGAGGTGTCGTGGGTGTGGAAGTGGATGGGGATGCCAATCTCTTGCTTGAGGGTGGAGAAGAGTTTGGTGGCGGCGGCGGGGTGGCAGAGGCCGGCCATGTCTTTGATGCAAAGAATGTGGGCGCCCATTTTTTCGAGCTCCTTGGCCTTATCGACGTAGTATTTGAGGGAGTATTTGGCGCGGTCGGGATTGGTGATGTCGCCGGTGTAACAGACGGCGGCTTCGCAAACGGCGGTGCCATGGGAGGCGGCGGCTTCCATGGCGACCTTCATGTTAGGAAGGTAGTTGAGGGAGTCGAAGATGCGGAAGATGTCCATCCCGGAGTCGGCGGCGTGCTTGACGAAGCCTGCGACGACGTTGTCGGGGTAGTTAGAGTAGCCGACGGCGTTGGAGCCACGGAAGAGCATTTGGAAGCAGATGTTGGGGACGCGTTCGCGGAGCTCGCGCAGGCGTTCCCAAGGGTCTTCCTTGAGGAAGCGCATGGAGGTGTCGAAGGTGGCACCGCCCCACATCTCCATGGAGAAGAGGTTGGGGGTTCTGTTAGAAACCGCTTCCGCGATGGCGAGCATGTCGTGAGTCCTCATGCGGGTGGCGATGAGGGACTGGTGCGCGTCCCGCATGGTGGTGTCGGTGATGAGGAGGCGCTTTTCGTTTTTGATCCAGTTGGCGAATTCGGTGGGGCCTTTTTCTAACAGGATGTCGCGAGAGCCTTTGGATTCGGCGGCACGCGGAGTCCAGTCGACGAGGCGCGGAGTGGCGAAGGGTTGGGCGGGCTTCCAGTTTTTGGCTCCGGGGTTGCCGTTGATGGTGATGTCGGAGAGGTAGTTGAGAAGCTTGGTGGCGCGGTCGCGACGAGGGGAGAATTCGAAGAGGCTGGGCTTTTCGTCAATGAGCTTGGTGTGCGCGTCTCCGCTGAGGAAGAGGCTGTCGTTGATGATGTTTTCGAGGAAGGGGATGTTGGTTTTGACGCCTCGGATGCGGAACTCGCGCAGGGCACGGTCCATGCGACGGCAGGCGCCTTCGAAGGTGCGCGCGGTGGCGGTGAGCTTGACCAACATGGAGTCATAGAAGGGCGTGATGACTGAGCCCGCGTCGCCTGAACCGGCGTCGAGACGGATGCCGAAACCAGCAGCGGAACGGTAGTTGACGATGCGGCCGTAGTCGGGGGCGAAGCCTTTCTCGGGGTCCTCGGTGGTGATGCGGCACTGGATGGCGTAACCGTTGCAGGGGATCTCGTCTTGGGCGGGGATGGAGAGTTCAGGGCCGTGGAGTTCTTTGCCGAGAGAGACGAGGATCTGGGACTGCACGAGGTCGATGCCAGTGACGCATTCGGTGACGGTGTGCTCGACTTGGATACGGGGGTTCATCTCGATGAAGAACCACTCTTTGCTGTCCATGTCGTAGAGGTATTCCACGGTGCCGGCGTTGTCGTAGCCGATGGACTTGGCGAGGTTGGCGGCGGATTGGCAGAGGTCTTTGCGCAAGTCGCCGGGGAGGTCGATGGAGGGGGCGATTTCGACTACTTTTTGGTAGCGGCGTTGCACGGAGCAGTCGCGCTCGTGCATGTGGACCACGTTGCCGTGTTGGTCGCCGAGGATTTGCACTTCGATGTGTTTGGCGCGCTTGATGTAGCGCTCGAGGAAGACGGCGGAGTTGCCGAAGGCGTTTTGGGCTTCGTCTTGGGCTTCGGCGAGACGGGCTTGCAGCTCGGAAGGCTTTTCGACAATGCGCATTCCGCGTCCGCCGCCACCGAAGGCAGCTTTGATGATGAGAGGAAATCCGATTTCCTGAGCGGTGGTGATCGCTTGGTCGGGATCGGAGATGGCGTCTTCGGTTCCGGGGAGGACGGGGACGTTGGCGGCGATCGCTTGGGCGCGGGCCGCAGTTTTGTCGCCCATGGAGCCGAGGAGGTCGCTGTTAGGGCCGATGAAGATGATGCCTTCGCGGGCACAGGCACGGGCGAAGTCGGGGTTTTCGGAAAGGAAGCCGTAACCAGGGTGAATCATGGTGACGCCCTTGCTTTTGGCTAAGGCGACGATGCCTTCGTAGTCGAGGTAGGCGCCGACGGGGCCTTTGGTGGCGTCGAGCTGGTAGGCTTCGTCGGCCTTGAAGCGGTGGCGGGAGAAGCGGTCTTCTTCAGCGTAGATAGAGACGGTGCGGATGCCGAGTTCGTTGGCAGCACGGAAGATGCGAATGGCGATTTCACCGCGGTTCGCGGCCATGAGCTTGTGGTCAGAAAGGTCCATCATGAGTGTCCCTGTAAGGTAAGGGAGAATGGCGCTCTGAGTCCAGAACTCCTTGGAAAGGAGCGGTTGTTTCTTGGCAAAGGGGGCGTTCGCTACGATTTGGCGGCGCGGTTTTCTTTGATCCAAAAGAGAATCAGGAGAGATACGACCAGAGCGAGAAGAGCCCCATAGTAGAGACCGTAGTTGGTCTCAATGGCATCGGCTGCGGTGTCCAGAGGGAGTTTGTTGGTATGTGCAAAGAGCAGAAACCCGAGGTTAGAGAGGACTGTGAAGCACAAAAGGCCGACGATCCCTTTAAAAGCCGAAATTTTTTCTCGGAAGGCCCAGACGATCGAAGAAAAGGACCAGATGACGAGAGTGCCAACGATGCCTGCGAAGACTCCAGAGGCGGGCCAGCTTAGGAAGAAGGGCGTGGCGATCATCCAGAGGGAGGCCCCTAGGGAGGCGCCGAACCATCCGACGAGGTTCCACTGGAATCCTTTTGGTGTTTCTTGGTTGGGGGAGGATTCTTTGGGGGGGATAGTCGATTCTTCGTTTTCCAGCTCCATCTTGTTTTTGTTCGTGGGATAATAAAGGAGTGGTTTCGAGAAGGACAGCAAAGGTTTTGTGATGATTTGGCGATGAAGCCACAGAGGAGCGCTGGGGAGTTTCTATTACTGCAGAGAGCAACTAGGAATCTTGCTCTTGAATACGTCGCGTGAGGTCGAAGAGGAGTTCGGAGCTTTGGAGGATTTCGTTGTGGCCACCACTTGAGATAGTTTGGTTGTCAGCGAAGGGGAGAATTGAGCTGGAGCTAGGAATAATCACCAAATCGTTGGTGGTACGGTAGGTTGTCACGGGAAATGAGGGGCGACGCGCGTTGAGCTTTTGTAGAAATGACGAATTGGAGACCATTTGTCGACCGGCAGGCCCACCGTGGAAGCTAGCAAGGAGGGTGCCGTTATGCGGAGTGGCAATGGTGTAGAGACCACGGCATTTGACCGCAGTTTGGGGGTCTTGGAGGTATTGGAGAGCGACCAGTCCGCCCATGCTATGCGCCACGATTTGGATAGGGGCATTGGCCGGAACGTGTTGGTCGATGTAGGTGCCGAGTTGTTGTGCCAGGGACTCAATCGAGGTGCTGCCGTTGTTGGGGGTCAGGTTGGGCGCGAAGCTGGTAAAGCCGGCAGACGCGAGGCCTTCTTTGATGGGACGAACGTGATTGGCATTGGCATAAAGGCCGTGAACCACCACGAGGGTTGAAGGAGTTCTTACTTCGGGAGGAAGCGGAGGCTGGACACTGCAGGAGGTGAGGAGGAGTGCGAGAAAGGCTCCGAGGTAGAGAAGGGGTTTCATTTGAGCAGATCATTTAAGCAGAGAAGCGGCTTCTTCGTTCTCAGGATCGAGCATGGTGGCGCGCTGGAGAAGGGCTTTGGCAGGGGCTTCGTTTTTCCCTTGGTCGAGCCAGAGCTTGGCGAGCGCAGTGACAGCACGGGCGTATTTTTTGGGTTCAGCGTCGAGGTCGAGACCTTGTGCAGCCTGGCGAAGGCGGGTTTCGGCTGAGGCGAGATCGTTTGCCTCGACGAGGATATGGGCGAACTCGATTTGAAAGTCCGTGTCTAGATACTCTTTGGCGTCATCTTCTTTCGATTCTTCGGCAAGCGCCTCTGCTTGGCGGAAGAGTCGGGCGGCTTCTTGGGTGAGTCCATCGCGTAAAGTGGCGATGGCGAGGCGGGCATGAATGCCGGGGCTTTCGGGGTGGTCGAAGCGAAACTTTTCTAACAAGAGCCGTGCTTCGTGAGGCATGTCCAGTGCGAGGTATTCGTCCGCGACTTGAATAGCCTCGGTGGGGTCTCCACCGCGAATGCGGAGCACTTCGGCTCGGTGACCGAGAGCGCGGAGAGGGTCGTTGCGCTTGGTATAGAGCTTGGCCAAAGAGCTGTGGGCGAGGCTTTGGTCAGGGTCGATGGCGATGACGTCTAGGAGGGTCTCTTCTCCCGCTTTCTCGTCTTTGTTAGAGAGTTGTAGGAGGCCGAGCCGAGTGCGAAGAGAGTGAGAGGATGGAGAGAGTTCGAGATGTTCTTCTAGGGTAGTAAGAGCTTGGTCCATGCGGCCTTGGTTCCGGTGGTATTCGGAGACGCGGCGCGCTATGTCCGCACGATGGAGACCGTGCTCTGCCACTTTGGCCATCGCTTGGGCGAGTTTTGCCGCGTATTGAGGATCGTCGGCGGGGTAGAGGGTCTTGATGATGGGAATGAGGGCGAGCCAATGATTGGGGTCGTCGCTGCTGGCGCTGAGTTCTTTTTCGAGAAGACTGAGGGAGTCGTTGCGGCGCTCGAGGTCTTCGTAAAGAGAGATGAGAAAGCTGAAGACGATGTCGTCGTGGGGGAAGTTTTCTTCGGCGAGCTCGAGGGTTTCAAGGGTTGCCTGCCGAGCGATTTCGTCGCGGGGGGCATGTTGACGGAGGAAGGAGGCGTAGTTGAGTTGGGAGGCTAGGTGTTCTCGGTTGTTTTTGGCAAAGGTGCGTAGGGTTGCGGTGGCAGCTGGAATGTCTTGGAAGGAGGGGTCGTTTTTTACTCGCCGGCTCTGGATGGAGGCGACTTTTTGGACGAGGGGGTAGGCGTTAGGGTCTTGAGCGAGGGTTTCTTCGTAAAGGCTGCGTGCGGTTCGCAACTCTTTGTTTTGTTCGGCAAAAACGCCCTTGGCATAGAGGGAAAGGTTGGCGGTGTTGTCGGCGCTCACAGAGAGTGAGGCGAGAATCCAAACGAACACGAGGCGCATGACGTCAGTCTGGATCACTTTTGGTTTTTGGTAAATGGAAAGGAGTGACCCGGCTAGTGTCCTGCGCGCTAAGTTCGTCACAGAATTCAATTTTTCATTTTGCTCAGAAAAACACCTCCGATGTCGAAGCTTGGTTATGACTTGGGTCTTTTTTCCAATGGCTGCGTTGTTTGTCAGTCATGAATCCCGATTAACTCTTTCCTCACGCCTTGCCCTTGGAAAAAATCCCCTTCGGAATTCTGCAACGAACTTAGCGCGCAGGACACTAGATGAACCACATGGGGGCTTCTTCTGGGTTGGCGAGCTGTTCGAGGGTGGTGCTTTGGAGGGTCTCGGAGAGGATTCCGGTGAGGTTTTGCCAAATGAGGTGCAGGGCGGGGGCTGATTCTCCTTCTCCGGCTTCTGGTTCTTCGAGCAGCTGGGGGTCAACGGCTTCGATGAGTTTAGCGAGGGTAATTTGGGCGGGATCGGTGGCGAGGAGGTAACCGCCGCTTTTGCCGCGCTTGGAGATGACGAGATTGGCTTGTTTCAGGTCAGAGAGGATTTGCACTAGGAAGGTTGCTGGCACATGCTCTCGCGTCGCGAGGTCATCAAGGCGGAGAGGAGACTCCCCGTCGTGATGTTTTGCGAGTTGAATGGCAGCGCGGCAGGCGTATTCAAGTTTTTGGGAGACCCTCACTGATGAAAGAAGAGCATGAAGAGGCTGGAGAAGCCAGCGGGAAGGAACCACGGTTGTGCGAGAATCATTCGGTGGATTTAGCCGAACTATGGGAAGTCATTTGTCAGGAAGGAGGGAGAGTCTACGAAGAAGAGCCGCGTTTGCAGTCCTTGGTGAAAGGGGTGCTCTTGGATTCCGAGTGTTTGGGACAGGCGTTGTCGGCACGTCTGTCGCGTAAATTGGCGCGTGAGGATATGGGCCGTGAGGATTTACAATCGCTCTTGCGCGAGGTTTTTAAGGAGCATCCTGAGCTGGTGAGGAGCGCTGCCGAGGATATTGAGGCGATTCATACGCGGGATCCGGCATGTGACAGTCCGGTGGAGGCGCTTTTGTTTTTTAAGGGATTTGCTGCGATTTCGACCTATCGGGTTTCGCATCAACTCTGGAAAAATGGGCGGAGACAGTTGGCCTACTACTTTCAAAGCCTGGCCAGCGAGGTTTTTGGCGTCGATATTCATCCTGCAGCGCGCATTGGGTGCGGAATCATGCTGGACCATGCAACGAGTTTTGTGGTGGGTGAGACGGCCATCATTGAGGATAATGTTTCGATTCTGCATGAGGTGACGCTGGGAGGAACGGGCAAGTCAACGGGTGCTCGTCATCCGGTGGTGCGCTCGGGGGTATTGATTGGGGCGGGTGCAAAGATTTTGGGGCGTGTTGAGATTTGCGAGGGTGCCAAGATTGGCGCAGGCAGTGTGGTGCTCAATGATGTGGCAGCGCACACGACGGTAGCGGGGGTGCCTGCTGAGGTGGTGGGGCGAACTGATGAAGAGAATCCTGCGATGGGCATGAACCAGGGATTGGGGTGTCGCGGCGAGGGGATTTGAGGGTTTGCCTAAGGAGTGAGCTCCGTGTTTTGTCAGGGGTTGCCAGGGCCGGGGTCGTTTGGAACGGAAGTGTCTACGGTTTCCGCCCATTCGAAGAGGTACTTGTAAACCTTTTGTTCATCTTCCGAGAGGTCTGAAAGGGTGAGTAACTTGATGAGTTCGGCCGCCTTCTGACGATCAGTGGCTCTGATTTTGACGGCGGTGCAGATTTTAATCAGGCTGATCAATTCCTCATCCTGGTCTTTTTCCGCTTGGGCGAGCGCGGTCTCGAAGACCGGAACAGAAAACTCCTCTCGTCTTTCGAACTTGGTAATGGTGTTGGCTGCACCGAGGAGGAGTTCCGCACGTCGGGGATAATCTGCGGGGAGCTGAAGACTCCATTCTGAGAGGGGTTCCTTATCGAATTTTATGGTTCTGATGAGGGCTGCAAATGTTTTGTGGGAGGCGAAGAGATGTTGAGAGACAGTGGGATCCTTGGTGAGAGATTCTAGGTAAAGAATTTTTCTCGATTGGTTCGAAAGCTCGAATTGGTGACTACTTGTGGTTGTAACAAGAGTTGTCCGAGCAGTGAGATAGTTTACGTCTGATTGACCGGCATGCTTCGTTAGTTGAGCGAAAAGTTCCGGGGTGTTCTTAGCACGCTGGTGAGTTACAATGGCGAGGTAGAGAATGGAGGGACATAATTTGCCACTCACTCTTTCTTTTTGGCCGAGGATAGGAAGAAGTTCTTTTGCAAGTAGGGCGAGCTCTGGGTCGATGGGGGGGGCTTGATTGTCCGCTTCAAATTCGAGGAGCTGGGAAGTGAGGAGAGAGATGATTTTGGAGAGGGCTTCTTTCTTGTCTCTGAAGGAACGGTCGTTTTGTTGCATCCGAGCGAAGAGAGTTCTGGCGGCGGTGATGGCGGGAGTCCAGTCGCCTTGCGCGATGCGAAGCTTGAGGTAGGTTTCCGAGATGGTTAGGAGCGCCGAGGAGGGGATGTCGCGAGAACTTTCTAAGGCTTGAGGAAACGGCCAGCGTTGGTAGGTCTCGGCAAGCGGGGCCTCAAGTAAGCGGGCGCGCTCGAGATTGAAGGGGGCGCTCAACTTGGCTAGGCATTCGATGCGGGCGGTTGGGACTTGGGGGGCGAGTTCTTCGAATTGCTTTGCGAGCCGAAGGATACGTTCGGGGCGCTTTAGAAAGGTCTGATCATGGACTCTAGTATCGTCAGTGGCACAACTGAGATGGCACTCGAGCCGGTAGCGCTTTTTCGGGTCGTCGATGAAAGAGAGAAGATGAGAGACCTCTTTGGCGGTGTCGCTGTTCCACTTCTTCTTGAAGCTAGAGTAGAGGGAGTCTTCGCGAGCAAGTAGGTGGTTGATGGACTTGCGATCATTCATTTTTGCGAGGAGAAAAAGCAGCTTTGGTCTTCCGCTGAGAGTCTGGCCGAGGGCTTGGGACAGGGTTTGAAAGGATTCCCGATCCTCAAGTTGGAGGAAGAGTGGGACCAGTTCTTCCAAGTATAGGGAACGAAGGCTGTTGTTTCTGGGAAAAGAGAGATAGGGATCAGAGGTTACCTTCTGCAAGCATTCTCGAAGGAGGCTGTTGAGCACTTCAGCTTGCTCTGAAGCAGTGATAGGGAGGTAGGACTTGAGAACATAAGGGAATCTCTTGTCTAGGGTGGAATTTGATTGAGAGAGCCATTCGCGGGCAATGGGGATGGTGGCGATGAGAGCGGCTGGTTCTTTTAAGAAGTCTCGCGCCCTTATCATTGCATGAGTGGCAAGGCTCACGCGGAGGCGGATAGAGATTGAGGAGTCAGAAAGACGGTTCTGCCAAATCTCAAAGAGAGTGCTTTTTTGCTCGGGTGAGCATTGTCCCCAATTGGAGAAGGCAAGACTGAGAAGAAGGTCTTCGCAGAGTCGGGGATGGCGTTCTCGGAAGCCGGAGTCTTCAGCCCATTTCCAATATTCGGAGGTAGTTTGGGATGCTCTCATCTTATGGTGGATGAGAAAATGATAGCTGGCGATTTGGCGATGCTGAGGCGAGAGGTTTTGGAGCTGTTGGGCGAGGTCGTCCCAGTGCCAGCGGTGAAAGAGAGGGTCTTCCACGGGTCCGGGAAGAGTGTCTATGAAGGCGTTGAAGTGACTGCTCTGGGTGGAGTAAGAATGGGTAAAGGGAAGTTGTGCTGAGAGGGGGCTGGCTTCCAGAGCGGTGAGATAAGGGATGTAATCGATGAAGGGACGGCTCTCGGTGAGGATTCCTTGGAGGAGAGAGTCGTAACTGGACTCGAAATCACTGTCTACTCGTTCAGGAGTGCTCGTAGTAAGTATCTCTCGAAGGGAGGAGAGATATTTGATGGTGAGCTGGCTGGCGAGAGAGGGTTTTTCGAAGAGGCTTAGGTTAACTAGCTTGATGATTTCTTTCTCAGTGAGAGGCCTGTTCTTTATGAGGTCATCGGTGGTAAATCCCTCGCTGAGCAACTGTTGAAGGCGAGAGTAGAATTGACTTCGGCGGTCTTTGTTGAGGGTCAGAAGAAGATGGGTGGCGTTCGGATGGGGAGAAGATGTTGGAGGGGCTTCACCTGCAGGGAAGGGAGGTTGCAAAAGGGTGCTGATGGCCTTTTGTTCGCTTTCGGGAAGGGCCAAGATGTGGTGTGAGTTTTCCTCGAGATGAACGAGCAAATTCTCCTTAGATTCTTTGCTACCTGCGAGATAGTGAGCAATGAGCAGGGATTTGAGACCGGAACTCTCTTGTGCGGTAAGTTTCTCGAGAATGTGTTTCTTGGTGTTGGAACGTCTGGAGAAGTGATAACAAAGAGAGTGGAAGAAGGTTTCCGATTCTTCAGCTGATCCGAAGGCAAGGGTATGCCAAGTGAAGTTGTCTAAATCGATTTTCTGAAAGGCCTCCCAGCCTTCTTCGTCGGTCTCGAAAGAATAGTATTTCTTTAGCGCGTCGCGGTAGTTCGAACTCCTTAGAGAAGAGGCGAGCGGAGGAAGAGAGAGGAGGGTAGGGAAGATGTTAAGTTCTTGATCTTGCGCGAGAAGACTCGAGATGATTTCTCGGTAGCTGTTAGAGAGTGTGCGCAGGGGGATGGGAAGTTGATTGCCCTTAGAAAGGGTGACGAAGTCTGGCCAGAGGCTTTGGTCGCCTAGGGATTGGGTGATTATTCTTTCGAGGACGGAACGGAGGATTTGTGGTTCTGCGGGGTCCCAGAGACGAGTGAGGTAGCTCTTGAAAGAAGGGGTCAGAAGTGTGGAGTGGTTGAAGTTTTGTTTTCTCCAGTGGGCGAGAGTGAGGGTGAGGTAGTCTTGGCGGATTGTTTCTAGCAGCGGAGGTGCCTCAGGCATGTCTGCGAGGTCTTGCAGGCGGTTTGCGATATGCTGGAGTTTGTAATGAAAGTTGGTCTGAGCGGTTTCGTCGAGCGTCTCTTGCCAGGCGGAAAAAGCGACCTGAGCGGTGGCGAGGTCTGGCCCTGCCATTTCAAGTGCCCAGCGGGCCTGCTCAGCAAGCTGGGGGGAGGCAGTGATAACTGCTTGGAAATCAGGCCCGTCTTCGGGGATTTGATTTTGGGCGATCCAAGTAATAAGAAAGGTTTGGGGGGTGGGGCCGAATTCAGGGGACGGGTCGTAGGAATTCCAAACTGAAATGGATGGGTGAGGCTCTGAATCGATTTGTTCATCTCCAGCTTTTTCTTTCTCTTCTTCAGAGGTTGACGGCATCAAAGAAACGGAGAGGGCTTCAAGAGCGAATTCTCTCAGTTGTTCGGGAGTGTAGCCAAGAGCTTCTTGGCAGCCGGTGGCGATCCGGAAAGCACCGTTCGCTAATTGCGGATGCCGTAGGCAAGCAGTGATGTTCTCACGGATGAGGCGGATGCGTTCGGGGTCGAAATCTTGTTCAGCGGTTGCGAGGGAAGGGGAACGCTGCTCGAGGTCACCGAAGTAAGTCTGCCCAGCGCAGTTGCGGAGCAGGAATAGGGGCCAACTCAAATTCCTGTCGTCGAGGCTCTGAGGTTCGGTGGCATTGAGAGCGCGGGTGGCGGCGGCTAGGTAGACGGGAAGTGGTTTCTTTTGTGAATTATTATAACTACTCGATCGGTCTCTAAAGCCAGCATGTATCAGAATAGGTTCGAGTTCGGCGAGGGTGAGGTCTTGGTTGGGGTCGGCGAGGAGACCGAGGTGCGCGATCTTCATTTCCTGCCATTCTATTTTTTTGGTGAGTTGTTCGTCGTGGGGACGGGCTAGGGAGAGCTCGCGCAGAATGGCGAGGGCTTTGCTATTACTTTCGAGGGTGGAATGGAGCTCGGCTGCAAAGAACTGGGATTGAAAGCTCTTTTGAGCTGTGGAATCGATTGCGGTCAGGAGAGCGGTCTTGAAAGAGGGGTTCTCGTTGGCTGATTTAAGCAATTCGCGACTGTTACTTGATTGAAAGTTGCGGCGAAGGCGGAAGTCTGAGTGTAGGTGCCGAAGAGAAAGAGTGGCGGCTGTTTCGAACTGGGCTAGGGAGAGAAGATATGCGATTTTATCGGTTATTTTTTGAGAAGAACGATAGCGGCCTGCCCCAGGGTTATATTGAGTAGAACGACTTGTTCGGCGTGCGGTGTATTGAAGCTTGGGGTCGATTCGAGTGAGGAGGTTATTGAGGTAGTTCTGATTGTTGGCCGCCTCGGAAGAGTGGCGGTAGCGCAGCGCAGCCTTCTTGACGAGAGCACTGTCCTCGGGTGAGAGCTTGTTGCGAGAGCTGAGGTCTGCCCCCATTTGTACCCAATAACGATCCACTTCTACTCTTTGGAGTTTTGGGAGCTGCTCTCGAGGAAGCTTTTTCAGAATAGAGAAGCTCTTAGTTCGGTCTTGTGGGTCGTAATAGTAGCAGAGCGCAAAGAGCAGGAGTTGAGGATCGTTGCTTTCAGCGAACTCGCCAATGAGTTTTTCCAGCTCCTCTGTGGCTCCGGCCCAGTGGTAAGCAATAGCACGAACACGCTTGTTTTCAATCTGCGGAATGAAGGGGAGCAAGGCATCGGGATCAAGGTCTTGACTATGCCGAGTGGCAATGGAACCGGACGCAATCGAACCGCTGCCAATATGCTCCCGCCATTTTTTGAGGAGTCGTTGTTGGACTGCAGTATTCTCGTGATTCTGCGACGGGTTGCTTGATGTGCGGATTGCGAAGTCTTGAAGGACGAAGAGAGGGAGGGGTGAGCTTGTCGGGGGAAAGCTAGGAGTGTTAGAAGGAGAACCGTGAGAGGCTGAAGGATAATGTCCCCACGGGGGTTGGTGATGCCCACCCCACAGAGAGTAAGGGCTATTTGGAGAGCTGTTCTTTTTGAGAGGGTGGTCGATGAACTCCTGGCACGAGAGGTTCAGGACCTTGATGTAGTCGGCAGCAAGTTTGTGATCGCGAAGACTCTGTCGGAAATTATGGAACCAAAGTTTCTGGCTTACTGGAGTTGAGTGAGAGTTGTGGCTTGAGATCTCTTTCCAAGCCAATCTGCGGAACAAGTCTTCATAGTTGGGGGTGAGATTCCCCTTCAGGAAGTAGGCGTTGCCTCTGCTTCTGGTGAGATAGCTGTTGAGGAGTGTGAGGTAGTAGTCTTTGTCTGTTTCTTCCAGTTGGGGAATGATGTTGAAGATGCGAGCGAACCAGTCGCGTTCGTCCTCCTCCTCGTTTGGTGTGTTTTGGGCGAGGTGGAGGGCAACTTGGACGGCAACGGCGGGGTGTTCCTCGACAAAAACAGGGTCCTCGAGGGCTGTGATGAGGGATTGGCGTGGAAAGGCAATCTGGTTGAGATACGGGGTGACTTGAGGGAGGGTGAGGCGCTGGTTGTTGAACTCGTCGAGGAGCCATTCTCGAAAGTCAGGATGGAAAAAAGACTGAAGATAGGGAACCGTGGGGATGGAAAATTGAGCGAGGAATTGCGCTTTCTCGTCAGAGTCGGAGAGGAGGTTACTACCTCTATAAATGAGAGCGAGGGTGAAGGCTCGTAGTTCGGCTAAGGTCCCAGGTAGGAGGTCGGAAGGTTGTGGCTGCGAGCCGGATGAAGAGTAGCTTTGGAACCGTCTTTGCAGGAAAGAGTCGATCTGATTGTTGAAGTAGGTGAAGAGAAGTAGCTCTGGCGCGGGAAGGGGTCTGTTGGCCTGGCTCCATAAGCGGGTTTGCTTGAAAACGGAGGTGTTGGTAACGCTCAGATTCGGGGGGAAGGTGCTGTTGGTGTTGGAGAGTAATTGCGCAAGGAGGGGAGACACTTGCTGACTTCGGTTGAGATGAACCAAAGCAAGTGCTCGGAGGCATTGCAGACGAGGGTCTGAAGAAGAAGTGAGGTTGAGATGGCGGAGAGCGAGCTCCCATTCTTGTTGTTGGCAGAGGGAGAGGACCGTGGCTTCCAAGGCTCTAGGGTCGTCTTGGTTGAGCGCGGCAGAGAGGTCGAGGCCGAGCTCCAACTCTCCGCTGCGGAAGTAGAAGTCGGCGAGGGCTTGTCGGAGTTGAGGACCGGAAGAGAGGGCCAGGCCGTCTCGAAGGGTTTGAGCTGCTTGTTCAACGAGGCCTGCGTTCTCCTCGAGTTTGGAAAGTTGAAGACGGAGGACTGAGTCGCTCGGGCGTCGGCGGAGAGCTTCGGCAAGAGCACTGTGCTGTTGGTCGTATTGTTCGAAAATTTCGTAGATGCGAGCAAGGGCGAGGAGGGGGCCGGCTTCGCTGGGGTTCTGACGTTTGCGGCGCTGGAAATCGGCGAGGAGTTGCTCGGTTCGATTCTCTTGTTTGGCAAGAATCGCGAGTTCGGTGATGGCGTGGTTGCGGGCGCTGGCGTCGTCGGCTTCCTGATAGATTTTGAAATAGAGGCGCTCGGCAGCAGGGTAGTCACCCGCAGCGAGGAGGGCTTTGGCGAGTCGATTGCGAAGATCGGAGTCTTGATTGAATTTAGTGTGCGCACGGCGGAGTTCGAGGGCGGCCTCGGTGAGGCGTCCGCTTTGGGTGAGAAGTTCAGCGCGCTTTAGCCAAGCATGTTTGTCGCCCGGAGAGCGCTTCTTCCACTTCTCAACCTCAACAAGAGCGGCGGAAATATCTCCAGAGTCGATGAGGAGCTGAATCAGTTTGTTGAGGTTAGCGGGGCGGTTGCCACCGGGGGTGGCAATGAGTTCTCGTAGACGGGCGATGGCTTGGAGCCAATTTCCTTGGGCTTTGAAGAGTCGAATTTCCTGGCTGGCAACGAGAACGGAGTCGTCGATGAGACGCGCTTGTGCAAGAGCCTCGGCGCTAGCTTCGAAGTCGTTGAGGATTTGGTGAAGTTCGGCGAGGACACACCATTGAATACTAGATTTGTTGTCTTGGGCGCTCAGCTCGGCAATGAGGTCTGTGAGATCGAGTTGGCGCGCGAGTTGAGCCACGAGCTTGAGCGCGGCTTCAAATTCGGTGGGAACTTGGGCGAGGCTGGTGAGGTGGAGAGCGTGAGGAAAGGCTTCTTCTTCTTGAGAAGTGACGAGGGCAGCGTTGCAGAGCTGGGTAAGGAGGAGGGCGTTGTTAGGAAAGTCTGGGAGGCGGCTTTGGAGAAGTTGAAAGCACTCCTGAGGGCGGTTGTTATTTTGGAGAGAGCGAGCGACTCGGAGCAGTCCTTCGGCGTCTGTATTGTTTGCAAGAGTGAGCCAAATTTGGGTGGCTTCGGCTTGCTTGGCTTCATCATGAAGTGGATTTGCCAAAAAGGAGGCGAGGGCTTCGCGGGGTTCAACAAGGGTTGGGAATTGTAGGGCCGTGGTGCGAAGAAGTTCTTCTGCTTGGGTGTCGAATTGGTAGCGCTGATAGAGGGCGACGGTCGCTAGGAGGGCGTTTGCTTCCTGTCCTCGGAGTTCGGTGAGGGTAGCGAGGGTTTCCTTGAGCCCTTCTCGATTACCGGTTAAGTCATGGAGGCGGGCTTGGTGCTCCAAGAGGTTTTGGTCTTCGGGTTGTTCCCGAAGGAGAAAGGCGACTTCGGAGAGGGCGAGGTCAAAGCTATCGATGTCTTCAAGAAGGGTGATGAACTGGAGGCGGTTGGCGCGGTCTCCGGGGGTGATTTTGAGAATTTCACGAAAGAGTGCGATGGCTTCTTCTCCTTCGCCGTTGTTGGCCATTTGAAAAGCGAGGCCTTTTTTAAGACTGATACGGAGAGGGAGGTCTTGGCGCAGAATTTGGTAAAATTCGCGCAGGCCGGTGAGGTTGTCTTGGCGGCGAAAAGACTCTTCAATTTGGGCGAGGATTTCTTTTTCGAGCCAAGAGTCTTGGCCAGACTGAGGAAGAAGTTTTTGGTAAGTGATGAGAGCTTCTTGGCTTTGACCGGCTCGTTCTTGAATCTCGGCGAAGCGGAGGGTGCGGAGGGCTTTTTGGTAAGGGTCTTGAGTGTCGGTGATGAGCTTATTGAGGGTCTCGAGTGCTTCTTTGTAGAACCCTTCAGAAACTTCGAGTTCGATGAGATCTTCGGCGAGTATTTCGTTTTGGGGATCAGCTGCGAGAAGTTCTTTCCAGACGATGACCGCTTGTTCTTGTTGACCGGAGCGGGCCAGCCAAGTGCCGTGAAGGAGAAGGTCTTCGGGGTTGCTGAGTGGGCCGACCTGTTCGAGATCGTTGAGGGCTCCCTCGAAGTCGAGCAGTTGGGCCTTGAGCTTGGCGCGAGCGAGTTGGAGAAGGCTTGAGTCTGGATTTCTGAGAAGTGCTTGGTCTAGAGTGGCAAGAGCTTGTGTTTCTTGGCCGACCCATTGGTGAAAGGTGTTGAGGACTAGGGCGTGTTTGGGGGAGTTGTCCTGTGCTTTTTTCTGGAGGAAGGTTTCGAGTTCTTCTTTGGAGTGGGTGTCGAGCCAAGCGTTCAGGAAGCGCTCGAAGAGGGTGCTGCTATCGGGGCGGTTGAGAAGGAGTTCGTGGTAGCGGGTTGTTTTTTCGGGGAGGATGGGGCTGGGTGCTGCGAAAAGTGGCAGGAGAGTAAGCGAAAACAGGAGTAGAAAGACGGTTTTCAAGATTGAGGAAAGGTTGTTGGAAAGTGGGAGTGAGTTAAAGGGAAAAGCGGAGCCGCGGGGTGCTCTTGGCTTTTTGTTTTTTGGAGGGGGACGGACCTAGAGGCTCTGGGAGGAGGTCGGACCTGAAGGCTCAGGGAGGACGGACCTAGGCGTTCTGGGAGAGGGACGGACCTAGACGCTCTGGGAGAAGTTCAAGATCGTATTTGATGACGAAGTCGATGCTGACGAGATAGACTGCCGCTGGAAGCGTCAGCTACGGGTGAGAGTGGCGACGCACTCGAGGTGGCGCGTGTGTGGGAAGAGGTCGAAGGGTTGGATTTTTTCGACGGTGTAGCCTGCTTCGTTGAGTTGGACGAAGTCGCGCATCTGGGTAGCGGGATTGCAGGAAACATACACGACACGGCGGGGGCCAAATTTGGCGAGCTGGTCAAGGAAGCCTTCGGTACAACCTTTGCGAGGGGGGTCGATGACGAGGGCGGTTTTGTCACCGTTGAAGGTGAGGTCGTCGAAGATGCCTTCGGCCGATGAGGTGAGGATTTCGACGTTGGAGAGGTGGTTCAGCTCTGCGTTGCGGCGTGCAAAGTCGGCAGAGGATTCGGAGACTTCAACCCCGGCGACTTTTTCGAATCTTTTCGAAAGGGAGAGGGCGAAGAGCCCGGAACCACAATAGGCGTCAACAAGGTGGGTGCAGCCATCTTGAGCGGCTTCTTCGGCGACGTAGTTGACGAACTCGGGGAGGATAAAGGGATTGTTCTGGAAGAAATCGCCGGCGAGAAAGTGAAAGGTGAGTCCATTGACTTCTTCGCTGATGACGGCGCGGTTGTTGGTCTCGACTTTGCCGGAGTGAGCTCGAAGGAGGAGGGTGACGCCCTTTTTAAAAGTCGAAGCGCGGTCTTTGGCATCCTTGCGGATGGCGGGGAAAGCTTCGTTGATGGTTTCCATGGCGATGGGGCACTGAGGAACGTCGATGAGCCGACTGCGTGTGCCTTGAGCAAGGAATCCAATAGGGCCGGTGTCGCCGTTCTTGGGTTTGTTGAAGTGAGGGGTGAGCTTGGAACGGTAGTTCCACTCACGAGGAGAAGGGACAGGATCGAGGACGGGAATGGCGAGTCCTGCGAGACGTTCAGTGAGCTCGGCAACCTGTTGACGCTTCCATTGCAGCTGCTTCTCATAGGAAAGGTGCTGATATTGGCAACCTCCACAAAGGCCGAAGAGAGTGCACTTTGGCTCGACGCGATCAGATGAAGGGGTGAGGACTTCGAGGAGGTCGGCGCTAGAGCAGTTGGAGTCGTTGCGATAGATACGGGCCCTTACCGTTTCGCCAGGGAGGCAGAAAGGCACGAAGACGACCCACGGGCCTTGTTCCGGCGGGGCATCAGGCAGCTGAACGCGGGCGACTCCTATTCCGAGATTACTGAGAGAATCCACCTCTAGGGTGAGCTCGTGATGGTAAGGGAAAGGAGTGTCCTTGAACTTTTTCGGCGGGCGCACGGTAGATTGCAGAAAAGAGTTTAGGGGTTGATGACGAGGGGCTTGGTATCGTCATCGGTTGTTTGGCTCTCCTCATCCTTGAGGCTTGAGGGCACTAGAGAGGTTGGAGGGGTCGCCAAATCGCGTTGGGATGGGAGGGTGTTGAGGACATCTTCGTAGACAAAGCCGTCGATTTCTTTAACGCTTACTTTTTCGGTAGGTTTACTGCTTTGTTCAGATGAGGAGGGGAGTTCAGGAAGTTGTTCCTGAGTTGACTCGCTCGTGTTGGAGGCTTGCAAGCCCGTCGGCGGCGGGATGGAAGGGCCGTCGGTATCTTCCTCCTCGACCTTGTCAGAACTGAGCGCGCAGGAACTGAGACCGAGGAGAGAGCAGCCGGCAAGGAGGGAAAGGAATTTCATGAAGTGCATAAAAAGAGCGTTGTGGCCCTAGGCTGCTCTTCTTTTTTTACGAAGAACAGGCTCCTTTGTGCCTTCAACCACTTCGCGCGAAATGGTGACGGACTCGACATCATCGCGAGAGGGGACTTCGAACATGACGTCGAGCATGATGCGCTCAAAGATACTACGCAAAGCACGAGCTCCCGTTCCTCGAGTAACAGCCTCGTCAGCAAAGGCTTCGAGGGCGTCAGGGGTAATCTTAAGCTTGACGCCATGAAGAGCCAGTTGCTTGGAATATTGCTTTACGAGAGCGTTCTTTGGCTCGGTGAGAATACGGACGAGGTGCTCGCGAGAAAGTTTGTTGAGTGAGGTGTGGACGGGGAGGCGGCCAATAAACTCGGGGATTAAGCCAAAGTGGAGTAGGTCTTCGGGCTGCACCTTCTCGAGAATGTTCTTTTGGTCTACCTCTTCGTTTTTTTCTTCCTGATCGGGGCGGAAACCTAGGAAGTTGCTGCCAAGACGGCGCTTGACGATATCTTCCATGCCTACAAAGGCGCCGCCACAGACGAAGAGGATTTTCTCGGTATTGACCTGGATGTATTCCTGTTGGGGGTGCTTGCGTCCACCTTGGGGGGGGACGTTGCAAACTGAACCTTCGAGGATTTTTAGGAGGGCTTGTTGTACGCCTTCACCTGAAACATCACGGGTGATGGAGACGTTCTCGGTCTTGCGACCGATTTTGTCGATCTCATCGATGTAGATAATCCCTTGCTCGGCTTTCTCGACGTCAAAATCGGCAGCCTGTAAAAGGCGGAGAATAATGTTCTCAACGTCTTCCCCTACGTAGCCAGCTTCGGTGAGGTTGGTGGAATCGACGATGCAAAAGGGAACGTCCAGAAGGCGTGCTAGGGTTCGGGCGAGAAGAGTTTTTCCTGAGCCTGTGGGCCCCAGAAGGAGGATGTTGGACTTTTCGACCTCGACGTCAGCGAACTCGGCGGGGAGGTCATGGTCATCGCTAAAGAGGCGCATGTAGTGGTTATGAACGGCGACGGAGAGAACTTTCTTCGCGTGGTCCTGCCCGATAACAAAATCATCGAGCTTTTGCATTAGGGTGCTGGGGCTGGGAATATCTCTGTCGTGCTGGACGGGAACGTGTTCACGGCTTTCGCCAGCGAGCTCTTTGTCGAGAATGGTGGAGCAAACTTCAATACACTCGTTACAAATGTAGACGCCGGGACCGGCGATGAGCTTTTTGACTTCGGAGTGACTTTTGCCACAGAAGGAACACATGGTGAGATTGGATGCGCGTGCCATGAAAATTTGTTAGAGGGTAAAGGGGTAGGTGTCTACAATACGTGAAAGGTGGGCCTTTGTAAATATCGGAGCCTGTAAGCTTTTCTGCTGACTGAAAGTCGTCGAGATGCGTGATTTCACCACTGAAAATTTAAGGAGCCAGAGAGGCTGTTTATTCCTCGGTATCGGGATAGGAGCCCAAGAGTTTGACGAGGGAGCAGTGTTTTTCTAGCTCGCGCAGGGCATCTGCGAGCTTGGGGTCTTCGCAGTGGCCTGCGAGGTCGACGTAGAAGATATACTCCCAATCCTTTTGCTTGGATGGACGTGATTCAATCTTCGACATGTTAATCTCGAAGGAGTTAAAGGCCCGTAGGGCTTCTACGAGTGAACCGGGTTGGTCGCGGACTGCGAAGAGAATTGAAGTGCGATCGTTACCGGTGGGTGGGCAGGTTTTCTCCGAGACAACCAGGAAACGGGTGGTATTAGTAGCACGATCTTGGATGGAGGATTCCAGCACCTCAAGTCCATTGAGTTCTGCTGCAAGGGTTCCCCCAAGAGCCGCAGCCCCTTCGGTAGCGCGATCGGAGGCAATTTGAGCAGCGCGGGTGGTGGACGAGACTTCGACGAGGTCGGCGTTGGGAAAGTGGCGTAAGATCCAGTTTTTACACTGCCCAAAGACTTGAGGATGAGAGTAGAGAGTCTTGATTTGGTCGCGGGGGATTGAGGATAGGAGGTTATTCTCAATGCGAAGAAGAATCTGGGCACAGATACGCAAGGGCGAGTCAACGAAGAGATCGAGGGTGTGGGAAACGGCTCCCTCGGTGGAGTTTTCGATGGGGACCACGCCATAAGAAGCTTTGCGGCGGGCGACTTGATCGAAAACCTCGGCAAAGCTGGGCTGGGGAAGATATTCGACGGAATGACCGAACTTTTTGATGGCTGCTTGATGAGTCCAAGTGCCTTCAGGGCCAAGGTAGGCGATTTTCATGTCATCTTCCAAGGCGAGGGCCGCGGACATGATTTCGCGATAAATGGCGCGAATGGAGCGCTCGGGGAGGCGCCCTTGATTCATCGTGACCAGCTTACGAAGGAGAGCGTCTTCGCGCTCTGGAGCGTAGATTTGAAGGCCGTCTCGTTTTTTGACCACTCCCACTTCGTGGACCAAGTCGGCACGTTGGGAAAGAAGTCCGAGAAGTTCGGAGTCAATAGCGTCAATCTGAACGCGGATTTCGTCGAGGGTCACAGTAGAGAAGTGTTAGCGAAAGTTAAAGAAGGGACAATAAATATAGGGAAAGCTATTCGGTCGTTGCTGGGGTCGGGTTGGAGTTGCCTTCTGGTTCGTCTGCGACGTCTTCCGGCTGGGCAAAGTCTTCCACTTCCTCTTCAGCAACTTCGGGAGCTTCCTCGTTTGCAGAAGAATCAGCCTCAGCAAGGGTTGCTTGTTTTTCTTCGGCGGGTTCTTCTTCGACCTCCTCTTCGGGTTCGGGAAGCTCCATAGTCCTGAGTTCGAGGGCGTTGGGAAGTTCTTCGGGAGATTTGATCCCAAAGTGCTCGAAAAAATAATCGGTGGTTTCGTAGAGGAGAGGACGCCCGGGCAAATCGGCGCGACCGCCGATTTTGACAAGTTCGAGGTCGAGGAGCTTTTGAAGCATTCCATCAGAAGAAACCCCCCGAACGGCATCGATGGCCGCTTTGGTGACTGGTTGACGGTAAGCGACAACCGCTAGCGTCTCCATCGCAGGGCCCGAGAGACGCTTGGGTTTCCTGCCTGGGAAGAGGTGTTTGACGAAGTCTCCGTAATCGGGAGAAGTGTAAATTTTCCAGCCTTTGGCTCGCTCTAGGGCGCGAAACGAGCGACCGCTTTCTTCGTAGCTCTCATTTAATTGTCCAATAGCCTCAATGACTTCAAGGTCAGTGACCTCAGCAAGTTGTTTTAAGTCGTCGCTCAGGTTTGGGGCTGCCACCTCAGAAGCATCGGATTTCTCTGCATAATCATCTCCCTCTTCTTCGGATTGAGCCAAAAGCTCGTCTTCCATCTCCGCGATACGCGCACGAATGAGTCGAGCGAGCTCAGCTGAGGGAAGTGGGTCGTCCGAAGCGACCATGAGGGCCTCAATAATTGCGGTCAATTCCATGATGTTGATGGGGGTAAAGTGGTCGAAAGAGAGGATCAAGTGCAAGCTTGCTCTCTGGCGTGGAATGTCACGGCTCAACTTTCCGCTTGCGGTGTCTCGGTGTCCTGCGTAATTCACGCCCCTCATTTTCTCTTTTAGAGAGCCGTTTGAGACGCTCCTGTCCCCTGAATTTTATTATGCCTGCTAAGAAAACGACCAAGAAAACGACCGCAAAAAAAGCTGCCACTAAGAAGACAGCTGCCAAGAAAGCCCCCGCGGCAAAGAAGGCGCCAGCCAAAAAGGCAGCGAAAAAAGCAGCCCCAGCAGTCAAGGATGAGTCAGAAATTGTCGCCAAGAAGGCGGCTCCAGTGAAAAAAGTGGCTCCGGTGAAAATGACGGCGTTTATCAAGAAGCAGCAGCAGAAGCTCTTGGATCTGCGTGATGATTTGATGGAAGCCCTGCACGGAGTTCAAAGTGAGGCGATCAAAGCGGCATCGGAAGGGTCTGACGCAGGTAATGGTCAGCACCAGGGGGATGCGGGAAGCGATTCGTATGACCGCGACTTGGCCTTGAGCATGCTCGCGAAAGAGAAGGACGCTCTTCAAGAAGTAGAGGCGGCTTTGGAAAGAATTCTTGAGGGCTCTTATGGTCTCGACGAGATGGATGGAGAAAAAATTCCTCAGGAGAGATTGGAAGTTTTACCCTTCGCCAGACTGACCATCGGAAACCAAACTAAGTGGGAGGCTGACCAAAGAACACGAGGGGTTCATCCCGGTGATTATGGTTTTGGAGCCTTTGCTGAAAGTAGTAAGTCAGTTTCTCTTGACGCGTCCGACGATTGAGCTAGTCTCCCGCCCCTTTTCCGAATTAGAACCATGCCACGCGATATCATCATTCTTGAGTGCACCGAAGCGAAAGCTGAGGGCAGACCAACCTCCCGTTATAACTCCACCCGCAACAAGAAGAGCCTGCGTACTCCTGGTCGTCTTGAGAAGATGAAGTATAATCCATTCCTTAAGCGCCGGACTTTGCACCGTGAAATGCGCTAACATTTACTAGAAACTATTTATTATGCTAATGTCCGAACCGAAAACAGTTGAACGCCGTATTGCGTTCCGTAAGGCGAACCGCCGCATGACTAGCAAGCGCATTGATTTGCCGCTTGAGAAGGTCAGCTACTTGAATCCTGAAGTCCTTGCGAAGTTCACAAGCGAGACTGGGAAGATTCTCCCTCGCCGAGTGACAGGTGTTTCTGCCAAGATGCACCGCCGTATCACTCGCGAAATCAAGCGAGCGCGTAACGTCAACTTGCTTCCGTAAGTTTTCGCTGAAAATCTCTTTTAAGAAAAGTCTTGGGATATTTGTCCTGAGGCTTTTTTTCGTGTTGGGGGCAGCTCTCTGAGGGTGTCCCACTCTGACGAGTGAGCTACTTACGGAAAATAGGAGGCTTTGGGATGAGAGCGCGCTGGTGAAGGTGGGGGATTGAAGTCGCCGCTTCTTCTCGCGGAACGGGCAGAGATTCGTGTCATAAGGTTGGGCGGAGCGTTTTCGTGAGGGCTAGAATTCAAGGTGACGGAAATGAGCACCGAAAGAGACTTGTTCTTTCGGTCAAATCACTCCGAAATAGAGTCCTTGAGAGACTTAGTCGCCGAGCCCGCTTGGGAAAGTGGAGACCTTGGCTTGCCCTTACCAGATTCCCCACATGCCTGCTCGGTTTGCCTTCCGACGTGGGACAGTGTAATTGGGTATGAGGAGGAGAGAGACAAGGTGTTGCGGAAGCTACGTGCGGGTTACCCCCGCTTCTTTCTGAACCCTCACGTGAAGGCTCTCAACGACGAGGCTGAGACGAGTATTGGTCGTAAAGGAGAGCGGGTGATGGTCTTTCCCACCAAAGAGTCTGCTCAGCGTGCTCAACGATTCGTTGAGAAGAGGTATTCCTCGGCGTCTCGGATTGCGAGTTTCGAGGGGTTACAGGCGCTTGCGGTGAATGAGGAGGCCTACCAGGGAGCGTTGCTCTATTGGCGCTTTAGTGGGGAGGTGGTGAGTAGTCGCATGGCTGAGGATACGCTGTTGCACAAAGAACCGGGGTTGGATGAGGGGTTGCATCGCTTTCTGGCCAAAAAGTTTGTTTGTTCTCGTTCTAATCTCTTTCTTTACGAGTCAGGGATGGCTGCCTTTTTCTCGGTTCACCGTGCGGTCACAGGACTCTCTCCGGCGAAGAAGACTCTGCAGCTTGATTTTCCTTACGTGGATGCTCTGAAGGTGCAGGAGAATTTTGGATCTGGCGTTGTTTTTCTGCCTGACGCCTCGGGGGAGCACTTTGATGAGGCTCTCTCAAGAATTCGTACGGGAGAGTTTGCTGCCGTATTCGTCGAGTTGCCAAGTAATCCGCTTTTGAGCTCGGTCAACCTTCTGGCTTTATCCGAAGCTGCCAAAGCTGGTCGAACTCCTGTGATTGCAGATGACACCGTTGCTTCTCATCACAATGTGGAAGTGTTTCCTTATGTAGATGCGGTGACGACAAGTCTCACCAAATGGATTTCAGGGAAGGGAGATGTGACTGGAGGAGCCATTCGGGTGAATCCGGATTCTGCTTTTAGGGAAAATTTATTAGCGTCTTTGGAGGAATCGAACCCAACTCACAATCGTATCTATGCGGCAGATTCTCGCATTCTTAAAACGAATGCTGAGGGCTTCCCTCGCCGTATGAAAACGGTGAACCGTAATGGAGAAGCCGTCGCTGCGATGCTGAGTGAACACTCGGCTGTGGAACAGATTTGGTATCCGAAATACCGGAATCGTGAGAACTATGATGCTGTTCGTCGGAAGACGGGAGGATACGGTGGCTTAGTGAGTTTTACTCTCCGCAACGAGAAAAAAGCGAACCGAGTTTACGATGCTTTAGCGTGGAACAAGGGGCCCAGCTTGGGGACTGAGTTTTCATTGGCCTGTCCTTATACACTCTTGGCTCACTATGGGGAATTGGACTGGGCTGCGGGGTGTGGAGTGCCTTCTCATTTGATTCGATTGTCGTGCGGTATGGAAGATGTGGAAGGCTTGTTAAAAGCCCTTGAGACAGCCCTCGAACAGGCCTAGACTTGTAAAACTTTTTAAAACAATCTGAAATTTTAAGACTATTTTACGTTGTCCCATGACACCATTAAGTCGTGAACTTGGCTTGCCTTATGAAACGCAAAACCGTTCTAGCTGTTAGAGTAAATGAAGATAACCCCAACCACCACTTGTGGAACAATCGGGGAATCTGGTGGTGTCACCTTACTGTCCACAAACCCGACGCCACTGCCGAGCGTCTTCGCTTCTCACTGAAGACCCGCGAAGTTGAGAAAGCCCGCGAGCGCCGCGACCGAATTTTTCGCGAAATCGCGAAGCACTACGATATCGCTGCCTAAAACAAGTTTAAGACCTCGCTTGCAAAAAGCGTTGGTCCTGAGCTAAAAGCGCCTCGCTTTGCAGAAGTAATTTTAGGGGCCTGTAGCTCAGCGGTTAGAGCAGGGGACTCATAATCCCTTGGTCGCGAGTTCGAATCTCGCCGGGCCTACCATAACCTGTTTTTCAAAGCCTCAGTTCTTCTTAGGCTTTTGCAGCAACAACACATTTTCATCGGGGGAAAGAGCAGCGAGTTTTCTCGCTGCTTTTTTATGCGCACTAATGAGCCTATTGTGGCTGCTACTTCGTTTTCCGAGCTGCGCGGAAGGATTGCACGCAGAGGAAGACAAAGATGCCGCAGGTAACGATCATGAGGAGCATGGAACTCGTGGCCATGTTGAGCTCGAATTCGCCTTGGGCGAGTTTGGGGATGATGCGGCCGAGAGGGGCAATGAAGCCAAGTAGGGCCAAGAAAGCAGCGAGATGCATCCAGAGTTTTCGTCGCTTGGGGTTTTTAGCGAAACGCGATGACAGGAGAAGCGGGAGCCCGAGAAACGTCGGGATCAGGGCGGTGAGGCTAGCCATTCCGCCGGCGAAGTAGCCCAAGAGGCCAAGGGCGATGAGAATGGTGGCGGCGATCATTCCTTTTTGAGGCAGTGTGTTCATGGCTGAGGATGATTGCCTCGTTGGCGAGGATTGCAAATACTCAACATAACTTGAAAAAAGGGTGACAGTTGGGCCCATTTGCGGCGTTCTGGTTATGTAATCTTACGATGACAAATCTCCTTTTGGAACCGGCCCGCGAGATCGGATGTGAAGACTTGGCTGCGGTCGAAGAAATCCTTGGCGCAGCGAAGCAACGTCAGCACTCTCAGATTGACGACGTGCTGGATACCGGCGCGGTGGATGAGGAGCCCTACATGGAGCGCCTGGCGACCAATCTGGGCATGGAATGGATGGCTGAGATTCCAGCGCCAGAGTCTCCTCTCGATTTGCGGGATGTCTGTGGCCCTCGGGTCGCGTTGGGCCATCAGGTGCTGCCGGTGGAGGTTGTGGGAGACGAAGGGGATGAGAGCCTCGTGATGGCGACTTACGACCCATTTAATCTTTTGGCGAAGCAGGCGGCGGTGCAGGCGATTGAGATTCCTATTATCTGGAAAATGGCGTCGCGTCGTCGCGTCTATGATGGCTTGCGTCGGCTTTATGGTGTGGGTGCGGATACCTTCGAGCAGATTTTGGAAGGTCGCGATATGGATCTGGAGAATCTCGAGGTTCAGGATGAGGCCAATGTCATTGATGATGACGATACTGAGGCTTCGGTGGTCAAGTTTGTGAACCAGATTCTGCGCGAGGCTTTGGACCAAGGTGCGACTGATATTCATGTGGAGCCTTTGTCCAGTGCTCTCCGCATCCGTTACCGTATTGATGGGCGGCTCATCGATGTCGCAGTGCCGGATCAGATCAAGACTTTGCAGAGTTCGGTGATTGCTCGTTTGAAGATCATGTCGCGGCTGGACATCGCGGAGAAGCGGCTTCCGCAGGATGGACGGATTAACCTTTCGCTGGAAGGTCAGTCGATTGACGTTCGAGTAGCGACCGTGCCTACGGTTGAAGGTGAGAGCGTTAGTTTGCGTCTCCTAAACCAAGAGAAGTTCAATGTCGCGAAGCTAGGGATGGAATCCTTTGTCTTGGACCGGATTCGTCAGTTGTTAGACCTTTCGAACGGGATTATTTTGATTACCGGCCCGACGGGTTCCGGTAAATCGACGAGCCTTTATTCGTTCCTCAGTGAGCTGAACACCTCAGATACTCGTATTGTTACGGTGGAGGATCCGGTGGAGAATAAGCTGGATGGCGTGATGCAGATTGCGGTGAAATCTGAGATTGGGCTCACCTTTGCGAGCGGTCTGCGCTCTATTTTGCGAGCGGACCCCAACATTGTGATGATTGGTGAGATCCGTGACTTGGAGACGGCTGAGATTGCGATTCGGGCTTCGCTGACTGGGCACTTAGTATTTAGCACTCTGCACACGAACGACTCCTTGGGTGGAATCAGCCGGTTGGTGGATATGGGGGTGGAGCCTTTCCTCGTGAGCGCGGCGGTGAGAGCCTTTTTGGCGCAGCGACTGGTCAGGAAGCTCTGTCAGCACTGCCGGGTTCCTTCTGATATTACCGATGAGGAGAAGCGACGCTTCCAGATTCCAAATTTGGAGGGGCAAGCCTATGTGGCGGGTGAAGGTTGTGACAAATGCCGTAATACAGGGTTCTCGGGTCGTCTGGCTATTTACGAGGTCGCGCTACTGACCGAGCCGATGCAAGAATTGGTAATTAAAGGAGCGAACGGGAATGTGCTGAAAGAGCAAGCAGTGAAGGATGGCTATGTGCCCATGCGCGACTACGGTTGGTATAAGGTGATGACGGGGATGACTACGGTTGAAGAAGTGGTTTCTGCAACTGCTGTTGATTTGGGTGGGAAGTGATTTTTTTAAAGGTGAACTAGATGGCTGTTTTTAACTACAAAGCATTGGGCGCAGGAGGTGCGGTTGTCACTGGTGAGCTGACAGCGGGGGATCGTGGGGAAGCGCTGCGCCAACTCGATAAGAAAGGTTTGCAGCCGGTGAAGGTGGCTGAGGCGAAGGTGGTCGCAAAAGCTCCTAAGCAGGACAAGACGGCGCGACAGCGAGCTCCAAAGGAAAAGAAGAAAGCTCCTGGGCTGGTGAAAGCTTCTCCCAAGCCTTCCGCGAAGGAGAAGGCGGAGGCTGAGGAGTCAGATGGGCCGCTGAAGATGAAGTATAAGGAGGTCGTTTACTTCACGGAAGAATTGAGCGATATGCTTGCTGCGGGTTTACAGTTGGAACCTGCCTTGCGTTCGATGGAAGATCGGGAAGAGGACGGTAATATTAAAGAGGTTTCACGCCGAATTCGGACTTTGGTGCGTGATGGAACAAGTTTTTCGAATGCGCTCAAGAGGGTGAGTCCTAGTTTTGGGCCTCTGTATTGTTCTTTGGCGGCAGCTGGTGAGGCCAGTGGAGCGCTGGATACCATTTTGAAGCGGCAGGCTCATTACTTGAAGACTTTGCAAGACCTTCGGGGACGAATTACCTTGGCGTTGATTTATCCCGGATTCCTGATTGCGACGGGCATCGGTGTTTCGGTGATTTTTGTTACCAAGCTCATTCCGCAGTTAACGGGGCTGTTGAAAGGTGCTCCGGGTTCGGAGATGCCATTGGGAATTCGGATTATGGTGGGGAGCAGTGACTTCTTGCGCCAGTGGTGGTTGGTGATGTTGTTGATTTTGGTGGCAGCGTTGATTTTCTTTAAGGCGTGGAAAGATGCTGAGCGGAACAAGCCCGCTTGGGATCGGATTAAGCTGAAGCTTCCGCTCTACGGTAACGTGATTCGAGGGCGCTTCTATGTTCAGTTTTTGGAAACGATGGCGAACTTGGTTGGTAACGGTTTGCCGTTGCTGCGTTCGTTAGAGCTGACGCGGGATGCGGCCCAGAATATTCACCTGCGCGAGAGCATGGATGGTATGATTGAGATGGTGGGTGACGGTCGTTCTCTATCTTCGACGATGGTTCGGTCTGAGATTTTTCCGCCCTTGTTGATCGACATGGTGTCAGTGGGTGAGCAGACAGGTAAGATTGACCAAGCGCTCAGGCGTGCTGCTGAGCGTTTTGACAAAGAACTCGATGCCGCGCTGCAAAAAGTGATGGCGATGGTGATGCCGGCAGTCTTGCTGCTGATGGCGACTTTGGTCGGGACGATGGCCTATGCTATGATTTCGGCCATTTTTCAGACCATCAATAACCTTGGTGGAGCCTAGGGTGATTGGGAAAGGAGAATAGGGCCGGACAGATTGGGGACGACTGAAGTCGAATCGCACCGTGTTAGGCAAATAGCGAGAAAAGTGGCGCAGGCTCAGGAGCGTGGCTTTTTAAGCTGCTGGGGTGGATTTCGCTCATAGGAGAGCGGACGAATCACCATAGGAGCAGCGGATTCGGGAACGAGCAGGCCTACCCTCACCATTCTCTATCTTAAGGTGGTGGCTTGGAAAGACCACGCTCCCATTTCTTACCCTCGACACGTAATACAGAGCCACTAGAGTAGGCTCACCTTGGAAAGAGAAGCTTTACTTCTTCTTGAAGAGCGGGCTGAGGGCGACTTCGCGGATGAGGTCGCGGAGGGGGTAGTTCTTCTTTTTGAGCTTGGAGAGGATTTTGTCGACGTCGTCGCCGTCGGAGAATTCGACGGTGCGACCGAGGGCGTAGGCGAGGACGGATTCGGTGAGTTCCTCGGCGAGGGCGTCGTCGTGTTGGAGGAGGAGTTGCTTGAGTTCGCTCACGGTCTCGAAGGAGCCTCCTTGAGGAAGGGTGCCGCCGGGTTGGATGGGGACGTCTTTGCGGCCCACTTTCTCGGCGTCTCGCCAGCGACCGATGGTGTCGAAGTTTTCGAGGCCGAATCCAATGACGTCCATTTTCTGGTGACAGGAAGCGCAGGTGGGGCGCTTTTGGTGCATGAGAACGAGCTCGCGGTTGGAGTGTGGCTTTTTGGAGGCTTCTTCGAGTTCGGGAACGTTGGGTGGAGGAGGGGCGGGTTTGTCGTGGAGGATTTTTTCCAAGATAAGAGCACCGCGAATGACGGGGGAGGAGCGTTCGCCATTGGAACCGGCGATGAGGAAGGCGGATTGAGTGAGCAGGCCGCCACGGTGGGACTTCTTTGGGATTTTAACTTTCTGGAAGGAGTCGTCACGGGTGTTTTTGTAAGGGAGGTCGTAGTGGTTGGCGAGGGCGCCGTTGAGGACGGCAAAGTCGGAGTCGATGAGGTTGCCTACGGGGAGGTTCTCGGCGAGGAGGGTGCCAAAGAATTCGCGCACTTCGCGCTTGGCATCATAAGTGAGTCCGGGGTTGAAGTGAATGTGCTTGCGGTAGTCGATGGTGATGGCGTCATAGCGCTCGAGGTCGGTCCATTGATTGATGAAGCCGTCGCGAAAGGCTTTGGACTTGGGGTGGGCGAGGAGGCGGTCGACTTGTTGGGCGTAGACTTTGGGGTTGGCGAGATCGGCGAGGTAAAGTTGGTCGTCGGGAGGACTGCTCCAGAGGAAGTACGAAAGACGGATGGCGAGCTCTCGGTTGCTGAGGAGTTCGTGAGGCTGGTCTTGGGCTGGCTCGGCTTCTTGGATGAAGAGAAAGCTAGGGGAGGAGAGGACGATGGCGATGACTTCGGCCATGGCTTGTTTGTAGCTTTCCCCGGAGTTTCGAAGTTCTTTAAAGGTTGCGAGGAGGGCGTCTAGATAGGCGGGCTGAGGAGCTTTGCGGCGGAAGACGAGGGTGGCGAATTTCTCAATGAATTCGCGGGAGGGTGCGTCGTGATTGAGATAGGGGCCATTTTGTCCGGTGGGTATTCCAGGATAGAGGAGGTCTTCGAAGAGTGGGCGCTGCTTGGGGTAAAAGGGACCTTCGATTTCGACCCAGTCAAACCAAACGGAAGGTCGGGGGTCGGGGTATTCGCGGGAGTGACCCAGTTGATTGATGTAGCCTCGGGTGTTGTCGTTGGGGGTGTTTTCCTGGACGCGAACACCGAGGAGGGCGGAACCCATGGGTTGACGGACCCGCAAGGTGACGGATTGAGGCTTTTCAGGGGTTCCCGCCATCTTGAGAGTGCCCAAGGGGACGCGATTGCCCATCACACGAATGAATTTTCTGAGCTCAGGAGGGTTTTCGACTAAGCCTCCATGGACACGAACGAGATAGTCGGCACGAATGTCGGTGTGGCGATGAGCACCACTGTTCTTAGTGCGGGAGCTGATGTAGACTCCTGTTTCGATATGAGGGTATTGTAGGTAACTGCGGGCTATCTCAGCGCGGCTGTCCCACTGGCTGAGAAGGATTTTCATTTCTCCTTCATCTTTGAAGCCGGCTTCCTTCCAAGTTTTCCCGGCGTCGAGGAGGGCTTTTTTGCGGTCTTTCTCGGCGAGGTCTTCGCGCATTTTTGCGAGGTATTCCTTTTCTGCTTCGAAGCGTACTGGTTTGACGTTTTCGCGTTTGCGAGTGTTGTATTGGAAGGCGCTCTTGGCGACTTCGCGTCCGAGTTCGAGGTATTGTTCGAGGTGGACGGAGGTGAAGAATTGTTCTTCGCCAACGGTGTCGAAGGTGGCGATTTCTCCGTCCTCGGGAATGTCGTGGAGGTCGACTTTAAAGCCAAAAAGGTCTTCGATGGTGGCGGAATATTCGCGACGATTGAGGCGGCGCATTTTGATTTCTCCTCCATGATCGGTGAGGCGTTTGCGGGCGGTGTTTACGGAGCGGGTGAGGGAATTAAGGACGGTGGTGAGTTCTTTGTCGGTGGGAAACTCGTCGGCTTCGAAGGGAGGCATATCGCCACCGTTGAGTTGGTCGAGGACGTCTTGCCAGCGTTGGGCGGTGTCGTTGTCGGAAATGTCCCAAGCAGTGAGGTCGAAGCGGATTTGGCCTTCTTGCTCGTCGGGGCCGTGACATTGGATACAGTATTTGTTGAGGAAGGGTTCCATCACGCCTTTTGAAACGCTGGCATGCTTGGGAGCGGCTTCGGAGAGAGGCACAAGGATACAACCTACTAGGAAGAGGAGTGACTTCATGAGACTAGCTAATGAGTTCGGGAAGGATGCCGGTGCTATGGCTGAATTTTTCCGCTGGCACCCCGGCTTGTTGCATGAGGGTGAGCCAGTAGTTGGCAAGGGGGGTGTCTTTCTTGGGGAGGGCGAGGTGGCGACCGAGAGAGATGTCTTTGGCTCCGCCCCCAGAGAGGATGGCGGGAACGTTCTTGAGTTGATGGCCGCTGCGCAGGTTGGAGCCGTAGCTGACAATGCAGTTGTCGAAGAGGCGGGAGCCGTCGCTGTCTTTGGCTTCCTTGAGACGGTCGAGGAAGTGGGCTAACAATCCGCTGCACTTTTTATCCCGTTCGCGAGAGGCCTGAATGCGGGGCTCGGAGAATCCGTAGTGACTGAGGGAGTGAGCCTTGATGGTGATGCCCATGCCGGCGAGGAGGGAGCAGACGGGCTGACGGTAAGAGATGACGTTGGTCATGCCGGTTTGCAGGGCGATGATCATCATGTCGTACATGAGGTGAATGGCTTCTTCTCCGGTGAGGCCTTCGTCGGGTGCTTGGAAAGGAGCTTTTGGCTTGGGGACGTCGGCCCACTGAGCTTGGCGCTCGAGCCCTTTTTCGACTTGGCGCACGCCGGTGAAGTATTCATCGAGTTTTTCGCGGTCGCCCTTGCTGAGGGTGCGCTTCATGCTGGAACCGTCAATGCGGACAAGGTCGAGGATGGACTGCTTTTTCTTAAGGCGGGTATCGAGTTCGTCCCGGGAGTCGCCGGCGTGGGCGAAGAGTTGGTGGTAGAGGTCGAGGGGACGCTGGATGCCGGGGATGGGGTTGCCTGATTCGTCCCAGGAGAGGGAGAGGCCGTTGCCGTGACCCGCATTTTGCAGACCGTCGGGTTCTTTGGCGGCAAGAACGAGGGAGGCGTAGCGGGTGTTTTGGCCCAGATGCTGGGCGGCGATTTGGTCGCAGGAGATGGAGTTGTGAAAGCGCTTGCCGGGGGTTCCCGCGACGTTGGCTCCGGTGAGATAGGAGGTGGAGCCGCCGTGGGGGTTGGTGGCGCCGAGATTGGTGAGGTTGGAGACCATGGTGAGGTCGTTCTTGTGGCGTTCCAGAGGGGAGAGGCCTTCGGTCATGCCGATTTCTTCGAAACGGCCGGCTTTTTTGGGATAGAAGGTGTCATTGGTGAAGCCGAAGCCGCCGCCGAGGAAGATCATGCGCTTTGCTGGAGCTGCAACAGCTGCTTTGGGAGCTGCAAAGGTTTCGAGGAAGGGCAATGCTAGCACGGAGCCTCCGATGCGCAGGAAGGACCGGCGGCTGGTGGTGTTCGTTTGGAAAGACATAAAACTGGGCGAAATTACTTCAGAGGTGGAGAAAATCTATCAATAGAATCGAGAAATGGAGTCAGAGTGAGCTCGGGCGAAGAGGAGGCTCGCAGTAGCCCTGTAGATAGAAAAAAAGGGCCTATGCCATGATTTTGGTCATTTTGTGGACAATTTGCAGCCTTGGCAGGGCATAACCTTCTCAACATGACGATTCGTAGTTTTACCGCAGTGGGCGCCTTTGCGATGCTTGCCTCTTTCTCTACTGCTGAAGAGGGAAAGAAACCCAATATTCTGTTCATTATGTCGGATGATCACACCACCCAAGCGGTGGGAGCTTATGCGACTCTCTTGAAGGAACTGAATCCGACGCCGACGATCGACAATTTGGCGGCCGAGGGAGTGACCTTTGACCGTGCCTTTTGCACCAATGCCATTTGCACGCCGAGTCGTGCCTGTATCATTACGGGGCAATATCCTCATGTGAATGGGGTGCCGGATTTATGGGGAAAGATTTTGCCCGAGAATCAAATGCTTCCGATTCAGATGAAGGCGGCGGGTTATGAGACGGCCATGATTGGAAAGTGGCATCTCAAGGTGGAGCCAAACTTCGACTACTACAAGGTGCTCCCTGGCCAAGGCCTGTATCATGATCCTGTGTTTCGGGTGCAGGGGGAGAAGCCGTTCGGAAAAAATCTGGTGAGCCACGAGGGAGCGCATTCTTCGGACGCCATCACGGACTCGACTCTGGCTTGGTTTAAGGAAAAGCGTGATCCGTCGAAGCCCTTTTTCCTCTGCCATCAATTCAAGGCTCCTCACGATATGTTCGAGAATGCGGAGCGCTATCAAAGTTACCTCGCTGAGGTCGAGGTGCCAGAGCCAGCGACTCTCTATGAGGTTCCCAAGACCTTTGGCTCTCTGGCGACTCGGGGTTATTTAGACGAGCTGATGCCTCATATCGGGACCTCGATTGGGACACGCAATCCAAGGCGTTCCTATGCGGTGGATTTGGGAACGCTTTTCCCAGAAGAGTTTCCAGCGGACTATGACCCAGCCAAGTCTTCGGAGAAGGAGACGACCAAGTTGGCTTATCAGGCCTATCTCAAAAAGTATCTCCGCTGTGTGAAGGGGGTGGATGATAATTTGAAGCGTCTCTTCGATTATTTAAAGAAGGAGGGGCTCTACGATAATACCCTGATTATTTACACAGGGGACCAAGGATTCTGGTTGGGCGAGAACGACTATCAGGATAAGCGCTGGGCCTATGACCCATCGATGCGCATGCCTCTCATTATGCGCTATCCCGAGGCGATGCCGGCGGGAGTTCGCCGTGATGCCATTATTGAGAATGTCGATTTTCCCGCGCTGATGCTCGATTATGCGGGGGCGAAGATTCCTGAAACGGTGCAGGGTAAGTCCTTCCGAGAAATTGCGGAGACAGGTGAAGAGCCTGAGGGGTGGAAGCAGGCTGCTTACTACCGTTATTGGATGCATATGGCTCACCACGACAATCCTGGTGAGATGGCGATTCGGACCAAGACGCACAAGTTGGTCTATTTTTACGGAGTGGACTATGAAGGCGAGAACGCGACTCCTCCGGCTTGGGAACTCTATGATCTGGTGAAGGACACGGCGGAGCTGAACAATGTCTACGATAGCCCTGACTATGCTGAGATTCGTGACCAGCTGAAGGTGGAACTCGCGGAACTGCGGTTGAAGGTGGGAGACGATGGAAGCCATTTTCCAAAGTGCGAGGCGGTGGTGCAGGAGTTTTGGGACTACGATGCCGCTGACCAGGCGAAAGCGATTGAGATTTCACATGCCTTCAAGAAGCGGCGCGAGGCCGAGCTTGCCGAGAAAAAATAGTCGCTTGCGGAGAGGCGCTGGAGAGGAGATTCCGCAATCGGTTGTTGAGTTTGCAGCCTTTCCGAGTTTACACCCCCTCAGATGTTTCAATCGAAAGACTTAAGCGAAGAGCAAATCGAGACTTTGCGCCAGTGGGCTGCGGAAGGAGACCAGCTTGCGGACTTGCAGCGTAAGATGAAGGAGGAGTTTTCCTGCAACGTCACCTACATGGATATGCGCTTTGTGGTTTTGGACTTGGGGCTGGAGATTCAGACAGAAGAGGAGCCTGAGCCAGAGAAGCCTGCTGAAGAAGAGGGCTCTGAAGATGCTTCGATCGCGCCTCAGGCTGGAGGGACGGGTGCGGTTTCGGTGTCTGTAGACCAAATTACGGTGGCAGGCGCGATGGTTTCGGGGCGGGTGACCTTCAGTGATGGTGAGAATGGTCGTTGGATGATTGATCCTGCAGGGAGACCTTCTTTGGACCCTGATACTGCTGGGTATCAGCCGACGCAGGCGGACTTGATGGCTTTCCAAGGTGAGCTGAGGAAGGCTCTGGAAGGCGAAGCAGGGCTAGGCCTGTGATGAAAGGCGAGTGCAATGAATGGTGACGTCCGCGAAGTTCTGCAATATGTGCCGCTTTTTGCGGGCAAGACCTTTGTGGTGGTCTTTGATGAGGGGCTTTTGCCCGAGTCTGCAGTTGCGGAGACATTGCTGGACTTGATTGCGTTGCAACGCATCGGGGTTCACCTGGTGGTGGTCGTGGTGGGGGGTGATCTTGGTGATTTGTCGAATTGGGCGGTGGAGTCTGAGTTTAAGGCGGAGACCGTGAAGGAAGTTTTGGGACAGGAGGGTTGCGTTGAGGCTTGTGACGCGTTGTTGAAGCGCGGGCAGGCGGCGATGGTCGATGGTCGGGGGAGCCGGGTGCTAGCGACAGCGGTTGGGAATTTGGCGAAAGAGCTTTCGGCGGCGAAGCTGATGGTTTTGCTGAACGATATGCCTGACTTCGGGAGGTTGCCGAGTGTGGCTGAGGCGACGATTCAGAACGGGGAGGATCCGGAGCTACTGGTGATGGCAGCAGAGATTTGTCGTCGCGGAGTGCCGCGGGTTCATCTCTTGGACGGGCATTTGCAGGGGGCTCTCACTTCGGAGATTTTTTCTAACGAAGGGGTCGGGACGATGGTTCACACCGATAGTTATCGCGAGGTCAGGGCGTTGCGTGAGGAGGATATTCCAGAGCTGTTAGCGATGATGGGTCGTTCGGTTCGGGCCGCGCATTTGGTGCCTAGAACTTACGAGCAGGTAGCGACTCGGTTGGGTGACTTTCTGCTTTTGACCGTAGATGACAACGTGGTGGGCTGCGTGGCGGTGCATTCTTATTCGGGGCATGACTTGGGGGAGCTGGCTTGTCTTTATGTGAAGGAAAGCCACATGGGGAGAAACTATGGGGTGGAGCTGGTGAATGCTGCCGAAGAGAAAGGGAAGAATTCAGGTATGAAGGGGCTTTTTGCGCTGACCAACCGGGCCGCAAAGTTCTTTGAGGGGCGTGGATATGAGAGAAGGGAGATGGAGCTTTTGCCTGAGGGGCGGAGAAAGCAGTTGGAAGAGAGTGGGCGAGGGTCGGAGGTTTGGGCGAAGTGGTTTTGAGGATGGTGGACGACTGAATTCGGTCCTCCTTTTAAATATTCGGTTGCAGCCACGGCTGGGGCTTGTGTCGAGGTTAGGTAGGGGGCACTTTTTGGGACTCATCCTGTGACTCCTCTTCTTCGAAAAATCCTCGGTCTGAACTGGGTCCTCGTGATCGTGATGTTTGGGCTCTTGGTGTTTGGGGTCTTTTCGATTGAAAGCGCCGCTCGTCACCTGCCTCAAGGAGGTGAGTACTTTTCCCGCAATCAGAAGATGTTTATTCTTTTGGGGAGCGTGGTCTACTTTTGCACGGCGCTTATTGACTATCGTTGGGTGAAATGGCTGGCGATTCCGATGTATTTGGGCGGTGTTACTTTGCAGGTGATGCTTATGTTTGGGATTTGGGAGGCTCCTGCGCCGGCGGTTCACCAGCTTCAGATTCCCGGGATTCCTTTTAGTTTTCAGCCCACGACGTTCGTTCTGGCGGCAGGAATTATTCTACTGGGAACCGCTTTTGACCAATTGCCGCGCTTTCATCGCATTTTTGGGGAACCTCTGGTGAAGCTGGCCTTTGTGGCGGTGGTCTGTGGAGTTCCTTTCGTTCTCGTTGTGAAGAACGGAGACATGGGATCGGCGATTGTTTTTCTGCCAGTGGCATTTGTGACGCTGCTGGTGGGTGGAATTCCGTTCCGCTACCTGAGCGCGATCATTCTCACCGGGGTCGGAATGTTGCCGATTATTTACTATTTGATTCTGCCGGAGGTCTCCGATCGTGCCAGTGGGCGGATTGACCAGTATTTGGAGTTTTTGCGTGATGGCAAGGTGGAGAAGAGTGATGAAACCTACGCATCGTACTACGTTTCCCTCGCGGTGGGCCAAGCGGGATGGAAGGGGATGGGCTACAAGGCGAAAGCTGAACGGGGTTCGATTCACGATAAAAAATACATTCCGTGGACCACGGCTCACAACGACTACATTTTTGCAGTGATTGCGGAGGAACAGGGGTTTCGCGGGTCTCTGCTGATGCTGACCTCTTTTGCGTTGTTGCTGATCCAGGTGCTCTTCGTGGCTTTCTATAGTCGCGATTTTTTAGGGCAGGTGGTGGCTTCGGGGGTGGTGGCGATGTTTTTTGCGCACATCTTTGAGAGTGTGGGGATGTGTGTGCTACTGATGCCGATTACGGGAATTCCGCTGCCTTTGATTAGCTATTCGGGAACATTTGTCCTGATCTGCATGTTTTTGTTGGGATTGGTCCAAAGTATCTGGGTCCATCGCAACGAGATGCATGGGGTGGTGGATGGACGGCAGGAACGAGCTCGATAGCGAGGCTTAGCGTAAGACTTTTGGGGGAAAACAAACTGGGGAAGTCCCGAAAGACTTCCCCAGCTTTGTTTGTAGAGGGTTGTTCAGATCCCCTACGGTGTTCACCCTTTATATGAAGACTGCAACAAGCAAAGTTGCTTGCTACATAGGGAGTAGACCCGTCAGGAAGCGATCCGTTCAAAGAAGAGGCACTTTTTTTTCGATTTTTTTTGAAGCGAGCCCTGCCTTGCCTTTTTGGTGGTATTTAGGCATTCTACGTTTTCGTTAAATTTTGATGAATTTTTTCACTAGGTCAGCGTCGAAAGGGGTGATGGCGAAGGACTCTGGCGATAGTGCCGGAGGAGGAGGTGACGATGCCCAGATTGATCTGGACCTTGTGGCTCGTAGCCAAGGAGGCGACTCCCGGGCTTTCGAGGATCTCGTGACCCGTCATCGCGGACGAGTATATGCAATGATTCAAAATATGGTCAAAAACGACGCCGATGCTTGGGATTTGTCTCAAGAGGTGTTTCTGAAGGTTTGGAAGGCGCTTCCGAAGTTCGAGGCGCGCGCCAAGTTTTCGACCTGGTTGTATCGAATCGTCCACAACGTGGTTTACGATTGGATGAGAAAGAGAAAATTAAAAAGCGCAGGCGAATTTGACGACACTT
The DNA here is from genome assembly GCA_051251855.1 of Roseibacillus sp. Classification (GTDB taxonomy): domain Bacteria; phylum Verrucomicrobiota; class Verrucomicrobiia; order Verrucomicrobiales; family Akkermansiaceae; genus Roseibacillus. The sequence continues at coordinate 1,225,113 of JBPOGI010000001.1, read as the reverse complement.
TGATGAAGGAAAGCCAGATTGCGGTGGGGGCGCTGACGACTCCGACTCAAGAGGCTCGGCCGGATGATGCCATGCGCAATGATGAGCTGAGAACCCGTATCGAAGATGCGATGAGCAAGCTTTCGCCAGAGCATCAAGAGGTGGTGATGCTGCGCGAGGTTCAGGGAATGGATTATAAAGAGATCGCGGATGTGATGGAAATTTCGATGGGAACGGTGATGAGCCGTTTATTTTATGCACGTAAGAAACTACAAGGACTGCTAAGTGATGAATCAGGAGCGTAAAGAAGAACTAATTGTGCGTTGGATGGATGACGATGTGTTGTCTACTGGCGAGAAAGAGGAGTTGGCTCTGATCTTGGAGGCCGAACCTGAATTGCATGCGATGAAGGAGGGGCATTCGGAGCTGAGGAACGAATTGCAAAGCGCGTTTGGTCAGACAGGTGACGTTCCTTATGGCGATTTTTTCCAGACGAAGCTGGAGCAGGCTATTCGAGATGCCGATCGTGAAGAGGGAGTTGCTGCGCCCTCTAAAGCATCAGGCACTTGGCGTGATGCTTTGAAGTGGTGGCTGGCTCCGGTGGCAGTGGGCGCCATGGCGGTTGCCTTTCTTGCTGGCACGCGAGTAGGAAAAGCTCCAGTGGAGAATCAACTTGTGGTGGCTAAGGAGCAAAGCCGGCCTCTTGTTTACACTCCAGAAGGAGGCGTGACCTCAACCATCGTCAATGCGGATGCGGCGGGGACGAGTGTGATTGTGCTCGATGGCTTACAACCAATTCCTGACTCATACGATTTGATGGCGGGAGGCCAGAGCGTGCGGGAGTTGCCGTCTGATGTGCAGCTGATTTCTACCAAAGGTTCACCTCAAGTTTACTAGATGAGAATTTCAGTCATTGCCTTCGTTTGGATGTTGCTCGCAGGATGCTCAGCTGCTCAGGATCCAGGTAAGGAGGCGGTTGCTCGGTTGCGAACTGTTCTCTTATTTGGAACTCACGGTGATTTGGCGAAACTTGTGCCCTCTGCTAAACCTGCAGAGAAAGGGCATTCAGTTCGAATGCAGCTCTTGAAAGATTTAAACTTTAGCAGCTATGGGCTTCTGGGAACGGATACCAAGCCCATCTGGCGAAGCTATACCAATTGGGCGTCACCGATGAAGGGGTCGGACGAAATTCTCTTAAGTTTCGAGCCGAACAGTGAGGCTGAGAACGATGGTGTGAAGTTGGATTTGGAGCTTTGGCAGGGAAAGCGTAAAGTGATGAAGACCACGCAACCGATGAAGAACGGGAAGTGGCTTTATATTGCGGGTCCTGAGTGGAGAGGTGGAAGGTTGATTGTTGGAATCGAGCTGCTACCTTTAGCTCAGAAATGAAAAGGAATTGTCTACTCGCATTAGGCCTCTATTACTCGCTTGCTACGATAGCGTGCGCAGGTGGGCTCAAGTTCGAGAAGACTATTATCGAAGTTCTAGCCGAGCCTGACCAAGAGACGGTGACGGCTGACTTTAAATTTAAAAGTTCAGGTTCAGGACCGGCTGAAATCAAGCGATACGATGCTCCATGCTCTTGCTTAGAAGCTCAAATAAGCGATGGCGGTCGTCTCAAGTGGGAAGAGGGAGAAGAGGGAACGGTCCGTGGGCTGTTCAAGGTGGGGAACTTTCGAGGCACCGTTGATAAGCAGATTTCAATTTTGATGGTCAATGGCGCGCGACACGATCTGACGGTTAGAATGACGATGCCGGAGTTATTGAAGATCGAGCCCAAAACTCTCAAGTGGGAGGAAGGGACTGAACCTAAAGAGCAGGCTTTTCTACTGACCATTAGCGATGAATATCCGCTAGAAATTTTGAAGGTGAGTGGGACGAATGAGGGAAAGTTTCCATTTAAGTTAGAAACAATCGAGAAGGGCAAGATCTACCGCCTTTCGGTGACTCCTAGCGAAACTGACCAGCGTGGTTTTGGGCTTCTGCGGATTACGACTAATAGTGCCTTCAAGAAGCACAAGAGCTATCAGGCTTACGCGGTGGTAACGAAGGGGAGTCTCATGAATCCGGCGGTGAAGAAATGATTGCGCGGACGGTCATTGAATCGCTGGCGATTGTCGCTCTATCAGGGGGGGCGGCCGTTGGGACCTGGGTCTTTACGGGAGGCCCGCAGCGAGAGGTGAAGTGTGATCCTGAGAATTTAAAACCGGGGTATATTTGCTTTGCAGATGCCGAGGAGATGCCCGCTGTCGTATGGGTGGATGCGCGCACGCGAGAGCTTTGGGAGCTGAATGGTTATCCGAATTCGGTGTTGTTGACAGACCATCCTTCGGAAGATTTTCCTAGTTTGATGGCGGAGGCGTTTGAGAGTCTAGCGACGGCTGAGACGGTGGTTGTGTATTGCGCCACGGAGGGGTGTGGTTCGAGTGAACCTGTTTCACAAAAGATTCGCGAGTTGGAGCTGATACCGGAGGGCCAGATTTTTGTTTTGGCCGGGGGATGGAAAGCCTTGGGGCTCTAGATCCTGAAGCTCATTACTTTGCGAAGAAGGCTGAGAAAATGAGTCATTACATCTTACTCATACAGGGGAGCGCACAAAGCTAGCCCACAGAAGCCGAGTGGGACGGATTTTTCACTGCGGCACTAAAGAGTGGAGTCTTTTGTGGGGGCAGTGAGATTGGAGAGCGAACTATCGGAGGGAACTCCGAGTCGTTGAAAACGACAAAACATATCGTGGGTTTCATGCGTTTCGATTCTGTTGATAAGCAGAAGTTCTTGGATCTGGTGGAGCAACACCCCTTCATCTTAGGCCGAGGATCCGCTGAATTGTGCGAGATGCCTAGCTCAGAACTAGATTAGGATTCCCCGAAGAGACGCGAAAATGATGGCAGCAATGAAAGAGGCCAGCTCCGCTCGCGGTGTAAACAAACCTGTTCTGCAAAATAAACGCTTACGATGGTCCGCCCAGCAGAGTGGAAATCATCTAGGAGGCGAGGTAGGGAATGTTGCCTAGAACGGCTGCGATGACACCAAGACCTAGAATGAAGGCAAAGGCGGTATTCTCAGGAAGAAGGCGTTTTTTTGCTAGTGCGTAGGAGCCGCCCAAAAGAAGCCAAATGACCAGTTTGGCAATGACCCACCAAGTGAATTGATTGTCCCAAATCTTGGCTACAAGACCGAAGCCCGAGACGAGAATGAGAACGAGGCTAATACCATGGAGAATACCGGCAAGCTTGTTGTCTTTGCTAGAAGCGGTGTAGACGCCAGCACCAAGGGCCCCAAAGAGAATAACAACGCCGGCAAGGTGGATGATTTTGTAAAGAACAGGGTCCATTTTCGAGAATTATGAAGCAGCTTGGATGCGAGGAACCGCGCTGAGGAGTTTTTGCGTATAGGGATGCTCCGCTTCGTTAAAGACTTTTTCGGCGGTGCCGTATTCGACGATCTTGCCTGCATACATCACTGCGATGTTGTCGGAGATGTAGCGGACGACAGAGAGGTCGTGGGAAATAAAGATCATGGTGAGATCCAATTCGTCACGAAGCTTGAGGAGAAGGTTGAGGATTTGAGATTGAATGGAAACATCAAGGGCGGAGACGGGTTCGTCAGCGATAACTAGCTTTGGCTCTGGGGCTAAGGCACGTGCAATAGCAACCCGTTGGCGTTGTCCTCCGGAAAATTCGTGGGGATATTTACGCATGTGGCGGGGGTCGAGTCCGACCGTTTCCATGAGTTTGACAACTCGTTTGGTCATCTCGGTTTTGTCCTTAGAAAGGGTGGGATGGCGTCTTGAAATGGCCTCAGCCAGCATGGAGAATACTGTCATGCGAGGGTTGAGTGAAGCGTAGGGATCCTGAAAGATCATCTGGAAATCCAGCCGATGCTGACGGATTTCAGCTTTCGGGAGAAGGTTGAGAGTGCGGTCCTCGAGAATAATTTTACCGGATGTGGGTGGGAGGAGCTGCATTACGGTGCGAGAAAGGGTGGACTTGCCACATCCAGATTCGCCCACCAGACCTAAGATTTCTCCACTTGCGATGGAGAGCGAAACACCATCAACAGCTTTCACGGGTTCGCTTTCGCTTTTTCCCAGAAAACCACGACGGCCGGGGAAATGAACATGTAGGTCTTCGATGCGCAGGAACACGGTCGGAGGATAGAACTCTGCGAGCGCGGTGAAAAGCGCAGACTGTGAGGCTGCCACCCTTTATGAAAAGATTCTCGGCTAGGCTTGATGGAGGGGCAGGACTTCGGTAGATGGGTCCCATGAGCAAGAAACCAGTTGTGTTGATTATTCGTGATGGGTGGGGTTTCAATCCCGGTGGAGCCGCGACGGCAGAGCAAGATGGTAACGCGGTCGAGTTGGCAAATACTCCCTTTCACGACAATGTGCTCTTGAAAGACTATCCTCGCGGCAATCTTTCGGCATCGGGGCTCGATGTGGGCTTGCCTGAAGGACAAATGGGAAATTCAGAGGTCGGTCACTTGAACTTGGGTGCAGGGCGGATCGTTTATCAGGACCTGACACGGATTAACAAGTGTATCGCAGACGGTGAGTTGGGTCAGAATGAGATTTTGAAAGAGGCTTTTGCGAAAGCGAAGGGGAAAGGTAAGAAGCTTCACTTTTTGGGTCTGCTTTCCGATGGTGGGGTGCACAGTCACCAGAACCATCTCGTGGCTCTGGCCAAGGAGGCGAAGGAAGCGGGGGTCGATGATATTTTTGTTCACGCTATTACCGATGGACGGGACACTTCACCCACGGGCGGACAGGGATATCTCAGCGAGGTTGAAGAGAAGCTTGCCGAAAGTGGAGCGCGCATTGTTACCGTTGTGGGACGTTACTATGCGATGGACCGAGACAAACGTTGGGAGCGAACTCAGCTTGCGTGGGATGCCATCGTGGAAGGAAAAGGAGAGCAGAAGAGCGTGCTGGCGAGTGAAGCGGTAGCCGAACAATACGAGCTCGAGAAGACGGATGAGTTTCTGATGCCGATGATTTTTGAGGCTGCGAATGAGCGTCGGATTAATGACGGGGACGTGGTTGTTTTCTTCAACTTCCGTGCCGACCGGGCGCGTCAAATTTCAGAGGCGTTCGTAAAGGATGGCTTCGATGGTTTTGACAACGGAGGGGCGCCTGACGTGCACTTCGTTACTCTTACCGAGTATGATGAAACGTATGGAGTGCCGGTAGCGTTTCCTCCTCAGACCCTCGAAAATGTGTTGGGAGAAGTGGTGGCGGCAGCTGGGAAAAACCAGATGCGCATCGCTGAGACGGAGAAGTATCCTCACGTGACCTACTTCTTCAACGGTGGGGTCGAGAAGGAGTTTGAGGGCGAAGAACGTTTCATCATTCCTTCACCTAAAGAGGTTGCGACTTACGACGAAAAGCCGGAGATGAGTGCGGAAGAAGTGGTAGCAACAGTGGTCGATAAGTTGAAGAACTATGACCTCGTAATACTGAACTTTGCCAATCCAGACATGGTTGGTCACACGGGTATCGTGGAAGCGGCGATAAAGGCGGTTGAGACCATTGATGATGCGGTGAAGCAAGTGGTGGAAGAGACTTTGAGATTAGGCGGCAAGCTTTTGATTACCGCGGACCATGGTAACTGCGAGTTTATGCGGAATGCAGACGGCTCACCGAATACGGCACATACTACGAATCTAGTGAATGCCATTTACGTCGCTGACGATGCGAAGGATTGTTCGGTCGGAGATGGAATCTTGGCGGATGTGGCTCCCACTCTTTTGGAGATGATGGGGCTTTCGAAGCCAAAGGAAATGACGGGCGAGTCGATTGTGAAGAAGTAGCTTCTTTATCCGAGGATTTCTAGAGCTTGGATGGGAACGGCTTCGCTATAGAGCGCTTTTTCTAAGTCTTGATCGGCGGGGACGCGGGACATCAGTGCTTGCAAGCGCTGGGAGGTGTTTTTCCAGAGGGCGAAGTGTCGTTGGTAGGCCTTCAGGTAGTTCTTGAGCACGCGAGGTTCGATACGATGTGGGTGGCGGGTAGACCGTTCGGCATCGACAAATTCGTAGTTCCCTTGCCAGTCGGGGTTGGCTTCGCTTTCAAGAAATGGCGCGAAGATGAGTGGAGTCCCGTGGCGAGCTCCGAGGATGTGAAGGATGGCAGCTGGGTCACCAGGAAAGAGAAGGTCGGAGAGCAAAACGCGGAAGGAGCTTTGTCTGAGTGGGACTGAGGAAAGATTGAGGGTTCCAGCAGGGTCGTCATTTTGAAGTTTTTGCGCGATATCAAACCATTGGCGGCTTGGGATAGCTTCGTTGGGAACTAATTGGTGAGCAGAACCCGAGACGAGATGAATGGTGAGCGAAGCACCTGCTCGGAGGGAGGACTGGGTGAAAAAGGAGAGGAGCTCAGCAGTGCGGGCTGATTTCGTTCTATCCAAGAACATGGAGGGCGAGACGTCGCAAATGAGGTCGATAACAGGGCGGACCTCTTCACGATAAAGCTTCATCGTATACTGACCGGTGCGGGCGTAGGCTTGCCAGTTGATATGACGAGGGTCATCTCCGGGGACGTAGTTGCGATGGTCTTGGAAGTCCATCGAAGACCCGGTGCCAGCACCTGCGAATTCACCCGAACCGCCGCGCCAAACCTTACTTCGCAAGGGTAAGCGAAGACGGTTAGCGCAAGCAGAGCTGCGAGAGTAGGCGTCCTTGAGAGCTTCGGGAGTCATTGTTTCGAGTCGGTTTCGGAGGCGAGGCGCTGGAGTTCTTCACTTTCTAACAGAGAGAGATTTCGGAGGGGGCGGAAGGTGAAGACTAAACAGAGGCCGATGTAGACGGCGGTGCTACTCCAGACAACGAGGGAAAAGGTTTCTTTCGAGGTGTAGTCTTCTAAAAAGAGCTGAACATGGGGTATGAAGCAAAATCCCCAAACCACCATTTCGGTGTCTCCAATGCCATCAAGCATGAGAAGGAGCGGAATCAAGCCGAGGAGAAGAATCGAGAAGAGGAGATAGCTGACGAGCCGATTGGTGATTCGTTTTTGAAAGAGTTGAAGAAGAAGGAGTGGGAGGTAAAGCATGCCCAGAACGATGCCGAGAACGCTCGAAACAGAAGGGTTGATGGAGCCATTGCGAAGTTCGTCGCCGAAGAGAAGGCTCAAACCTGCCACAATCGCTACGATGAAAAGATGAAACAGGATTCCGGTGGCCCAGCCTGGGGCAAGCAAGCGAGCCGCAAGCCGACCCAATGGACCAAACCTGAGGAAGGGGCGAACGACGACGGAAGGGTAGTCATTACTTTCGGTGAAGAAATCGAGTGAAACCAATGCCAAAAGGAAAAAGACAACAACCCAGCCGCCTTGCTCATCGACAGCAAGAAAGGCGAGAAAGACAACAGGGATGATCACGAGAGCTGCCATGCGCTTACGAGTCGCTCGGTTTTCTGCGGAAGGCGCAATCGCAGTCGCCGCCAGTTCCATGAAGAAATATCCCACAAAGACCGCAATCAAGTAACCTGCCAAAAGCCCAAACCAATGAGCGGCACCTTGAGGGGTGAAAACGTCTAATAGAACATCAAAGCCACCGAAAGAGTAGTAACCAATGAACCAGATGAGAACGAAGCTGGCGAGCAGCGGAATCGCTCGTATGAGGGCCAAGGTAGAAGCGGAAAGCCCTACCGTCACCGCAGTGAGGACTCCCGCAAATAGAAAAATGGTGAAGAGCAGGAGGAGCTCGGAGAACAACTGCATGCCTCCAAAGAAGTAGCGCAGAATGAGGTAGGGAATGATGGCGAAGAGAAGGAGCGCTGTTTGGCCCATGATGGAGGACCACTTGCCAAAGACGATGCGCCAGGCCGAAAGCTTGGTGAGCGACATGAGGTCAATGGTGTCGGATTTGACCTCGCTGGCTATGGCTGACATTCCTCGCAGGGGCTGCACGACGAGGACCGCAATTGAGAAGAGAAAGAAAATGATCGAGGAAACGACTCCTCCGGCGTTGGCGTCGGCGGCAGCTGTTGTAAGTAGGATAAGGGCGAGAAGTCCCTGCAAGATGAGGAAAAGGATGACAAAGGTGTGCGTGCGCAGTCCTTGGCGGAGCTCCTTCACGAGCATGGGGCTGAACCGATCCGAGAAATCGTTGAGCTTCTCCATCGGCGAAGGTGGGAGTGGAGGGGGAGAGGCTGCGGGCGTTTCCTCGGACATCAATCCCACATTGAGGAGAAGCAGCGGGCTTGAAAAGGACGAAGCTTGCTCTTCTTTGAATGTAAAATTCGAAAGCAACCATGGCGCGTTGAACCATTGTCTGATAAGGCGCGCAGGGCGTGATTAAGGTTCCTTACATTTTTTCACTTGAAAAGTGAGAAGGGGAGGGTAACTTTGAATCATAAGTTACTTTATCAAATTACTAAAGATTAAGCGATGAGCGAAGTGAAACTAGCAAAAAACGAGGGAATCAAGACCGAGAGTGATTACCTTCGCGGGACAATTGTGGAGAGTCTCAATGATGATTCCACGGGAGCGGTTGCCAAGAATGACGAGCAGTTGCTCAAATTCCACGGCACATACCAACAAGATGACCGCGACCTGCGGAAGCAGATGAAGGCGGAAGGTAAGGAGAAGGCGTTTTCCTTTATGATTCGGGTACGGGTTCCTGGGGGAGTATCTACTCCTCAACAGTGGATTGAAATGGATCGCCTGACCGAGCAGTTTGGTGGCAACGGCATTCTCAAGCTGACCACCCGTCAGGCATTTCAGGTACACGGCATCATTAAGGGCGAGCTCAAGCAGACCATTAAGGAAGTTAACGATGCTGCGATGGACACGATTGCTGCCTGTGGTGATGTGAATCGCAACGTGATGGTCAATCCGAACCCGAAAATTTCAAAGACTCACGCTGAGGTTCTCAAGCACGCGCAGGCAGTGAGCGACCACCTCACTCCGCAGACCGGTGCTTATCATGAGATTTGGCTCGATGGTGAAAAAGTGGAGAGCAGCGAAGCAGAGGTGGAGCCTATTTACGGAAAGACCTATCTTCCTCGTAAGTTCAAAATCGCTTTCGCGATTCCACCAAGTAACGACGTGGACGTTTACGCCAACTGCCTTTCCTTTGTTGCTATCATCGAAGAGGGGGAACTTAAGGGTTACAATGTGCTTGCTGGTGGCGGGATGGGAATGCATCACGGTCAAGCGGCCACATTCCCACGTCTCGCTGATGTTATCGGTTTCGTGACTCCTGACAAGGTGGTCGATGTTGCCGAGAATGTGGTGAAGGTTCAGCGTGACAATGGTGACCGCAGTAACCGCAAGAAGGCCCGTTTGAAATACACCATCCATGATCGTGGAGTGGACTGGTTCCGCAGCGAGCTTGAGAAGTATCAAGGATTCTCTCTGGAAGAAGCGCGACCTTTCGAATTCGACACAAATGGTGATGCCTATGGATGGGTTCAAGATGAGACCGGTGCTTGGCACTGCGGATTGTATGTTGAGAGCGGCCGTGTGATGGATAAGGTGCGTGAAGGCCTTCTTGAAATCGCAAAAATTCACGAAGGTGATTTCCGTCTGACGGGAAATCAGAACGTGATGGTCAGCAACATCAGTGAGGCGAAGAAGCCTGAAATCGAGGCTCTCCTTGAGCAATATGAGTTGGATAGCTGGAAGCGATTGAGCGGAGTGAAATTAAATGCGTTGGCTTGTGTAGCTCTGCCCACTTGCGGTCTTTCTTTGGCTGAAGCGCAGCGTTTTCTTCCCTCTGTAATTGAAGAGTTGGAAACGACCTTGGAGTCGACTGGACTTCGTCACGACGCAATTACCATGCGCATGACGGGTTGCCCGAACGGCTGTGCTCGTCCTTATCTCGCTGAAATTGCGATGGTGGGTAAAGCTCCTAACAAGTATAACGTTTTTCTCGGCGGAGGTTTTGTGGGTAACCGTCTCAACCGTCTTTGGAAGGAGATGGTTCCTGGTGATGAGTTGGCTGCGACCTTGGCTCCTCTTTTTGAAGAGTATGCCAAGGACCGTAATGAAGGTGAGAAGTTCGGTGATTTCGTGATTCGTAAGGGTCATGTTAAAGAGCTTACGGATTGCACTCAATTCAACGTGAAGGATAAGCCTGTTGAAGCATGAGCAGCGCAGCATCAGTTGTGAAAGCCGCTGAAAACGCGGACTCACTTTCTTCATTCCTAGCAGATCAATCTGCGGGGGAACGCATTGCCGAATTGTCACGGCGCTATCCTGGACAGGTGGTAGCGAGTACTAGCTTTGGGCTACAGGCCGCTGTGATGTTAAAGTTACTGCGAGATTTTGCTCCCGAAGTGCCGGTTGTTTTCATCGATACTGGTTACCACTTTGATGAAACCTACCAGTATGCGGTGGACCTCACTGAGCGACTTGGGCTGAATGTGAAAGTCTATCGTTCACAGTGGAGTCCCGCTTGGCAGGAAGCCATCTATGGTAAACTTTGGGAACAAGGCGAGCAGGAGATGGAGAAGTATTCTTTACTCAATAAGGTCGAACCCATGAATCGAGCAATCGAGGAAACGGGAGCTAAGGTGTGGCTGAGTGGTTTACGTCGCAGTCATTCCAAAACCCGAGTTGCTCGCCCCTTCGCTGAGCAACAATCCAAAACAATCAAAGCCTATCCCATTCTTGATTGGGATGATGAGCAGGTGGAGCGCTACCTCGGAGACTCCGAATTACCTCGCCACCCCTTGGCTGGGGAATACGTGACGATGGGGGATTGGCATTCGACCAAGAAGCGTTCTGATGCTGACTCGGCTGAAGAGACGCGTTTCCAAGGCGAAAAGTATGAGTGCGGCTTACACCTTTCTTCAGGTGTGAACGATTTTCAGATTTAGCGCCTTTTCGATTTAGAAATTTTTAATTTGGACTAAGAACTAAGAGACATGATTGCAAATAGTATGGTTGATACCGTGGGCAACACGCCCTTGATTAAGCTCCCTAAAATCTCAGCGGAGGTGGGTGCGGAAATTTTCGTGAAAGCGGAATTTTTCAATCCGCTCTTTAGCGTGAAAGATCGGATCGGCAAGGCCATGATCGAGGCCGCCGAGCGTGATGGAAAGTTACAGCCGGGCGGGACGATTATCGAGCCAACCTCTGGCAACACTGGAATCGCGCTCGCTTTCGTTGCTCGTTCCAAGGGTTATCGCTGTATCCTTACGATGCCAGAAACGATGTCGATGGAGCGTCGGGTCTTGTTGCGACTTTTGGGAGCAGAGATTGTTCTCACTCCCGGACCAAAGGGGATGGGGGGAGCGATTGCGAAAGCGAAGCAGCTTCTGGAAGAGTATGGAGAAGGTTCTTTTGGACCGAGTCAATTTGACAATCCTGCGAATCCACAAGTTCACCGAGAGACTACTGCCGAAGAGATCTGGAAGGACTCCGATGGGAAAGTGGATGCCTTTGTGGCAGGTGTCGGAACGGGTGGAACGATCACGGGGGTTGGTGAAGTTCTTAAGGCTCGTGGAAACACGCACATTGTGGCGGTTGAGCCGGTGGCAAGTCCGGTCATCTCGGGCGGCGCACCTGGTCCGCATAAGATTCAGGGCATTGGCGCTGGCTTCATTCCAGGAAACTTGAATACCGAAGTCATCGACGAGGTGGTGCAGGTCAGCAACGAAGATGCTTTTGCGACTGCGCAGCGTCTTGCTCAGGAAGAAGGCTTGCCTGCTGGTATTTCCACGGGAGCAAATGTTTGGGCTGCGATGCAGGTTGCTAAGAAGTTCCCAGGCGGCCGTATTGTGACGATTGGGTGTTCCTCAACGGAACGCTATCTCAGCACCCCATTGGCCGAAGCGGTTAAAGAAGAGGTCAGCAATTTACCCACTCACGAGATTTAATCATTCCCAAAGAGGAAGGTTTCGCGAAGGCGTTTCTGAAATTCGATAGGGAGAGCGGTTCAACAAAGCGACATCTAGCGCCTTTACGGTGTTGATGTCGTTTTTTGTGTTTTAACGAAGTAGTAAGCTACTGCGAGCTTCTCCCTCGAGTGGGTAAAGACTGATGAGATTTAGAGCTCTCTCTTAGCTGGGAATCGGCCTTAATATTAAAAAGAGGCTGTAACGGGTACGTTTCACTCTTTTTATTTTAAAAATAACACTCGCGGCAAGAGGTTTGGTTTAATTTAAGGTAAATGTGACAAAGATATTTACAAAACTTAATTTGTTTGTCATAACGTTGATCCAGTGAGTGTTTATCGTGTCATCCGTTCTTTTCTTCTCTGTGGTATCTGTCTGGTGGCAGTTTTGGCCGAGGTTCAGGGAGCGTCCCATACCGTGAAGAAAGGGGATACCCTCTATTCAATATCCCGAGCGAAAGGGGTGAGCGTCCAAAGTTTAATGAGCTCTAATGGAATCAAGGATGCCAGCAAGCTCTACATCGGCAAGCGCCTTACAATTCCGAGTAAGTCTTCCTCTGCTGCGAGTTCGAAGAAGACTTCGAGGGTATCGCTCAAGGCAACCACAGTGACTCGGTCTTTTGGCTCCAAGGGCAAAACCGTTATCATCGACCCTGGCCACGGAGGACGTGACAAAGGAGCGGTTTGGGGAGGGGTGCGTGAATCAGACCTTAATCTTAAAACAGCCTTTAAGTTGGAATACTATCTTAAGCGGGCTGGTTACCGGGTTGTAATGACCCGCCGAAGCGACCGTTACGTTTCTCTCACTGGTCGGGCCGCGATCGCCAACCGGTATCGAAATGCTGTTTTCGTGAGTATTCACTATAATGCGACTCGCGAAACTTATGTCCACGGAGCCGAGACTTTTCACGGAGGGTCGAGGTCGAGTAGTTATCTCTCGTCTTCGTTACAGCGAAATCTGGTGAGCTACTGCAAGGTGAAAAATCGTGGTTCGCAATATAGACGTTTCTCTGTCTTGAGAAATACGAATTGCCCAGCCGCTCTCGTCGAATGCGGCTTTATTAGTAATTCTCGCGAGCGAAGTCGTTGTAATACTTCTTCCTTTCAAGATGCCGCTGCAAGAGCGATCCTTGCCGGTATCGAGCGTTGGGACCGTAGTTACTAATTTTTTAGTGCTCTTTAGAGGGGATGTTCTCGTCGGTGCTCCAAACAGCAAGGAAGCTTTGCGCGGTGGAGGGGTCGTTAATGGGGAGGCCCGCAGGAAGCTTTCCTTTCTGCTTTTTAACACTGTGAATCGTCAGCTCTCCCACTGAATTGGGGGCAAGCTTACGTCGCAAATTGTGGGCAATGCGGCCCATGGAGCAACGAGCGTTGATTTCGACAATGGGTCGGACTTGGATATCTTCTGAGCGGTTCTTGTAAAAGAGTCCGTCCACCGCTACCGGTCCGGAGTAGTCCGGCAAGAGGCGAGAAAGGGCGCGGGGGAGTATTTTTTTGTAGAAATGGGGGCCTGACATCTGCTCTCCCTCGGCTTCAATACATTCCTGATGGAAGAGAACGGTAAGGTTAGTCGGGAAAAGGTTTCCAATTTTAGGTGCGACGCGTGTGCCTAGATACTTTCCACGCGAGTCTGTAATCAGCTGAGTGAAGGCGATGAAGCGGCTCTCTCCCTCCGAATTGATATCGTAGAGAGCTGAAAAGTCGAAACACCGATCGAGTAGGGGTTCGATAACGAAAGCCCCTTGAGCCTTGATCGTTTGCTGAATCCACGAGGATAGGGTCTCTTCAGATGTATTATCGTCTACTGTGAGATGTCCACGGCCTGCACAACCGAGGTTGGGCTTCAAGAGAAGGGGCCCCTTCTTCCTTTCCTGCCCAATGAAGGCGTGAGCGTTGTAAGCCGAATCAAAGAAGAAGCTTTCGTTGTTGGCTAATCCTAGATGTTGAGTTGCTTGAGTTGTGAGAGATTTCGAAAGTAGTTCAGGCGCGAGAGGGGCTCTCCAAGAGTGAATAGAATTCGAAGTTGGATTATTTCGCAGGGGAGCAAAGAGCTGGCTCGAATCGGGAGTCCAAGCCCAAGGCTGAAACCCTCCCAGCTTGCGTTGAGACAAGAGCGACACGTCTTCAAGAGAGGCTACTTCGGGAAGAGGTAGGCCTGCGTCTCTTAATGTTGCAAGATGCTGGGCGGAGGGAGGGACTCTCATCAAAGCGAGGTCGTCCGGATGTCCATTTGCAAGAATGAGTGCTTCGAGGTCTTGTTCTAAATGGGAGGCCGACTTATTCGGTTGATATTGTTTCTGCTGAAGGGCGGCCGCGGTGTGTGCCTCTCCATTGGGATTAAAGAAATGGACGAATGGGGTCCGACCTCGTGAACGCTGATAGATTTTCAGGTTGTCGATGAAGTCAGAGTCGAGCCCTGCCTTTTCGCGTCCTTGGGTGTTGAAAGGGACGGTGCGCTCTGGAGCCTTGGCACGCACTGGGCTCAAGGGGTGTGCTAAAGAGCGATGCCAAGCATCCCAGTCCGATTCTTTTTCCTGTTTGAAGCGACGAAGCCACTTGAGCCCATAACCGACATGGGCAATCTCATCTTTATAGATTTTGGCGAGGAGGTCAGAAGTGGTTTCGTCACCAACACGTGCGAAGGCCTTCGAATAGTAGTTTGCATAGTCGAGGTTGCTTTGCTCGAAAGTGAGGGAAAGCCGTGAGACATACTCCAAGGGAGAAGTCATCGTTGCGATGTGGTCCCAGATCATACTAGAAAGGCTGTGGTCACCGAACTGGGTGCCTGTAGCCGCCATTCGGTCGAGATAAAGCCGAGTATGCTCCTGTTCTTCTTGGAGAGTATGGAGTAGGCCACGACGAAAGGCGTCTGGCGCATCGGGAAACTTGAGGAGCGCGAGCGCCATGAGCTCGACGGCAAGGAGCTCATGATTGCAAAAGAAGTGGAGAAGGACGGAACGGTGTTCTTCGTTGCCGAGTTGCTCGACGGAGGGGATCTTCGTTCTTGTTTCTTTGGAACTCCTCGGGCGAAGCAGCTCTGGACGTCCGGGGAGGTCGGGGGAGCGATAGCTTCCTTTGCGAGGTGGATCTAGAGATAGCCCTTGAGGGGGTGGCGCGAGCTTTTCCTCTAGAGTTTCGGAAAGAAGAATCTTCTCGGCGTAATCACGAACAGTCATCAGACGGAATGGCCAGGAGAGAGGCTACATCACAGCGTGTAACTGAGCGAGAGAAAGGAGAGTGTAGGAAGTGACCAGCACAGGGTCGTTCTCCCACCAACGTGAATTGGCATTGATCCATGACCCATCTTCTCGCTGAGTGGAAAGGAGTTTGCGGGTGAGGTCCATCCGCCAGTCTACTTCCTTGCCATTGGGCAACTGAACTTTGTCAATTCCCGCAGCGGAGTAGGCTTTAGCGATGGTCTGGTAGTAGTAGTAGAGGCCTTGTTCTCCCAAGCCGGGGTTCTCATCGAGGGTGTAGTTTTTGCTTAGCCAATTAATGACAGCGACGATGCGAGGGTCATCTTTTTCGACATCAGCATAGATGAAAGATAGGAGACCTGCATAGGACATGGAGCCATAGGAGCGAAGCGCAACAGTGCCATCAGCGAGTTCCTGTTCGCCGGCCTTACTATCGTTGGGGAAGTAGACGAATCCTCCCTTGTTGTCTGGGTCGTCAGAGGCAAATTCTTGGTCGTTGGTTTCAGGAAGGTTTTGGCAGCGAGATACGAAGGTCATCGCTGCTTCCCAGTCGAGTTTAGGTTGTTTGCCGTGTTCAGAATCGGTTGCCAATTGCTTGGTGTGATAAAGCGCTTCCAAAGAAAGGTAAGTGTTCGACATGTCGGAGTGGGCATAGGTGCCTCCATAACCGATGCCACCATCGAACTGATCGTCTGACTCTCCCTTGTTTCCCCAGTCTGTTTGCTGATTGATGAGGAAGGCGCGCGCCTTGAGTAGTAAAGGCTCGTCCTCTTTCTTTCCCAGCGCGAGAAAGGCCATCATGGAGGTAGAAGTGTTGTAGGTAGCCATTCCTTTTCCGTAGATCCCACCATCAGATTTTTGATTGGCGCGTAGAAATTCAAATCCTCGTGCCAGCCAATCAGGCGTTTCGGCTTTATTATCAAAATTTGGGTCCCTTAAGACGCCAGTGAGAGCGAGAGCGGTAATCGCTGGAGTTTTCGGGTCTCCCCAATTTCCTTCAGGCTGCTGTTGGCTTTTCAGGAAAGCGATGCCGGTGGAGATCGTCCGTTCGGACTCGAGTTTGAGCGAGAGATACGGGTGAGCGACTTCTTTGTTCTCGGTGACTTGCTGGGCAGCGAGGCTTGCCGTGATGCAGAGGAGAGTGAGGAGTGTTTTCATGGTGAGTTGACTAATGGGACGATTATTTTTTCTCAAGAAGAGGAGCGAAGGTGACGGTGACGGGGGTGGTGACGGGAGGAATTCGTTTTCGGTTGGGTATCCATGGCTCGTCCATTTCGTTATCTTTCCCTGAAAAATTAATGAGCGATGAGCGTGTGATATAGATGGCAGCGAGATCTCCTGAGGTCTCCGCTTTAAAGGAGTTCTCGTGGATGTATGAGCCCTGGTAGATCCATGGTAAGGGTTCCATCGCGCTCTCGTTTCCGACGTGGTAAATGAGGTCGTTTAGGGAGGCTTCTTCCTTCTTTCCGTCAATCTCCCAGCTGACTAGCACTTGCAGGCGAGAGGCCGTCTTCTGAGCTTCTGGAACCTGAGGATACTTGCCTGTGCTCTCGAAGTCGTCGTTGAGAATAGGAAAGAGTTCGGGTGAGCTTTGATAGCGGAGCAGTTGCAAAGCGACATTGAGATGAAAAGCGGAAGTGGTGGTGATGAGCAGGGACTCATGAATTTTCCCTTTTTCATGTACTATGGCGTACTCGATGATGCCTTCTTGTTGGTTGATTTCGGCAGGAAAACTGATTCGCCGCGTATTTTCGTCAAAGGTGACTTGGCCTAACTTGTATTTGCCCTCACCTAGCTCAATGACCTCGGGCTTGTCGCCCCACACAGGGGTGCTGTTGAGTAAGAAAGCAACAAGAACACAAATCAGTTTCATATCTTCTCCACCGTAACGTCCCAAAAGGTCGCTGTCTTTGGAAAATCGTCATTACTGTGCGATTTCTTCTCCTTCTGATACATCAGCAGGTTCGGAGCTCTCGGAGGAGTCATCGTTGGTGCCTTCGCTGGGCGGTCCTGCCTCAAGAGATTGAAAGGGGGTGGCGAGGATTTGTTTCCAAGCGAGTCGAGTCACCTTGTTGACCACGGCGTTCTCAGGGTCTTCCCCTTGGAGGAGTGGGGGGAGAGGGGTTAGCTGGCCGATAGAGGTGATTCGTCGCGAGAGAAGACGATAAAGTCCATGAGTGAGACGAGCGTTGAGGTTCTCATCAGACTTTGGAGCCAAGGTGACAACAGCAAGAGAGGGCTTGTCGGGGTCTTCTCCAGGAACCGTCATCCAAATAGCTACGGGTAAGGAGGGGAGCTGTTCGCTGGGCATTGCCGAAACTCGGATTTGAAAGTTTGGTTGGCATTGGTTTCCACTACCAACTGAAATGAGCTCGGATAGGGTCGCTATCGCGCCATTCAACGAGTCGGGGTCCCTCGCGGTGTCAAAATGGATCTCTAAGGGAACTGCGGCTGTAGAATCCGAGTTCCAAAGGGGGAGGTTAGCCTTTAAATTCGCGAGTGCTCTTTCGGCTTCTATGTTTGCTGAGCCTCCAGTGGGGGTCGAATCCAGAATACGCTCAAAAGCCAATACTGCCCGTTGCACCTGGCCTGCATTCTGTAGTTTTTGGGCGAGCTTCAAAAGGGAAGAGGCACCCAGCTCCGCACTATCACGATATTCGTCGAGTCCCGGTGCCGTCTGGAAGTCTCCGAGATCGATTTCAGGCATTGCAGGCGCTTCCATCTCGTTTGCTGACGGGTCTTGCCCTTTCGCCAGTTCGCCAAGTTCGATTTCCACTGGCGAAGCAAATTCAGGTCGGAGCTCGCTCGCAGGAATGTCCCGAGGAGTCATAAAGTCGTATTTGCGAATACCCGACAACCACATCACGAGTGGAATGATGAAGAGGAGAGGAATTGCGAATTTGAAAGGGACCGTCACCGTTGGCCTGAGTAGACAAAGTCTTACTGCCAGCGAACAGGAAAAGGTCTGTCGTCTTTCCTAGAAAGGCAGACCCCTGCGCGCCCTAAACTCTGGGTCGTAGGGGTTGAACTCGATGTGTGTGAAGGCTTGCAGTTCGAAAGTGGCATTTCCAAAGACCTGTGAGTATCCCGTGATACTTGTTTCGGTAAAACCTTTCAGTTGCAAAGTGACATGTCCTCCATGATGGAAGTATGCCCGAACGTCCCCGCGGTAGAGCCGAGGTTCTTCACGGTTTTCTTTGCTGGTGACTTGAAAGGAACTCAGGCGCTCAATAGGGACAGATACGGGCACATATTCGGTATTGATTTTGAGTTTTCCTTCTGAAATCGAGGTTGCTTTGCCGATAATGGTGTCTCCGTTTTGCAACTCGATTTGCTCTCCTTGCATGGGAAGCTCTTGGCGGAAATCAAGAAAGTCTCGGCGTTCGGGGAGCTTTCCATCCCAAGCTCGAATCGCAAAGTTAGAGATTGTTTGTTCGAGACCGCGCAAAGTCGCAAGGTGAAACCAGTGATCCTCTGTAAGTGGTTCTGGATCGGTTGAGGCACTGACTAGTTCATCGTCGAGGTAGAGGTGAAACTTACCCTTGGTTCGGTCAACAAACAATTCCGCGTGGGTGCGATCATCTTCTTGAAAATCATGTCGTCGTCCAAAGTGGTCCATCTGTATCGGGACGCTGCGATTGTCGACTTTCTTAAGGAATTGCATCGTGCCTCGTTGAATCGAGATTGAGTAGCCAGTGCGAGGAATGATTTCGTCCCCTGAATCTGCAAACAAGTGCAGCCTCAAATAGGGGGAATAATCGAAAAATAGGTCGAACTCAATATGGATTTGATCCGGGAGTTGCGGAAGCTCTCGAGCAATAGAACCGCGCGCAGATGACACTAGGTTTCTGCCATCGATACGCCAGGCACTAGCGCTTTCGAGTGTTTGCCACTCATCTATCCGTCCCGGACCATCAATGATAGCGGGGGACTCGGTAGAGACCTCAATCATGTGAAGCATTGAACGCTTGAGGGTCAGATCTCCCGCATACCACGTTCGAAGTTTTACTGATTCATCATCGAAGCCCAAGAGATCCGCTTCCATGACATCGAAGGCTTTATCCACTCGGTTTTGAAAGGTAATCGTCGCAACTGTTTTATTTTTTTTAGCAGGTCGCTGTCCGCTCAATTTGATGGTGTCGACTTCTGTTGTGAGGAAGGAGCCTTTGTCCTTCATAAAGAGGGGGCTTTTCCAAAGAAGAAAACCTTCCTCAGAAACTCCTGCCGGAATTCCTGGGAAAGCATCCCCATCAGGAAAGACGAGCTCACCTTTGATTGAGTTTTCTTCTGCGGAAGAGCTATAAGCTGCGAGCGCGAGTATTAAGAGAGGGAGGGTAGTTTTCATTCGTCTTCGTCAGTCAACTCTTGGAGATATCGAATCTGCTTCACGGCTGATCGAGCGACTTGCAAGTTTCCTAAGAGCGGATGCTCCAGAGTGATTTGATCGTCGTTCATCGAAAGGGTGGTGGCCGAAACAATGCCGTCGTTGGCAAGGTCGAGTTCATATTTGGGGAAGACGCTGGGAGGGGCGTTCTTGATGGTATTTTGAAAATAGATAATGCGAGTCTTCTGCGTGGGGATCTCAACTGGCTCATCAGCAAAAGGGCTTTGAAGTAGAAAGTGAGACGAAGCGGGCGTCTTTTCTGTTTCCTCCTTGCCTTCATTCTTAGGCGAGAATAGTCCCATCAGCTGGCCGGAGATTCTTTTGCCTTCTGCATCAACCACGCTATCCACTTGGCCCTCGCCGGGTTCTTCCATCAGTTCTAGCTGGGAGACCGCATCCCAAGAAAAGACCTGAAGGTTCGATAGGTATGAGGCCGAATTATCACTACGACTTCTTTCGATAATTATGCAATCACCTTGGGTCGGAGGAGCCGAATCCAGCATCTGACGTACTAGTTTGCCATCAAGATAGAGGTCGAGAGTTCCAATCAAACGGTTGACCCTCAGCTCGACACTCACTTGGTCATCATCGAAGGCCTCCAGTTGACTGAGGGAAACCAGCATGTGCCAGCGAGGCTCGACCGAGCGCTCTCGTCGGATCTGAATTCCTCCACTGTTCAAATCGATGTAATAGCGGTCCTGTTGCGCCTTTTCGGAAGCTTCGGCGCCAAAGTAGATACGGATAGCAGGACGTTCCTGCCATTTGAGATCAAACTTGAGAATGAACTGAGAGCCTAGGTCTACGTTCTTTTCCATCTTACCCGGCTCGAGCATCAGTAGGCCATCTGAAGAGGCTTCGCTCATGATCCACTTTTCAGGACCATTGCCAGCCCACTCACTGAGAGGAGCAGGACCCTCATATTGGAGGGATTGAGGTTTGATTCCGAAGCGAAGGGTGCTGACTTTGTTTCGGTTCAAAATGAGGCTGCCTCCTACGAGTCCTTCGTAAACAATTTCCTCTTTGTCTAGCGAGCGAAGATTGCCTGGTAAGATGTCTCCGTTAGCGAGAACGAGGCGTTCTGTTTGAAATGGGTCTGCCTCCACTGGGCCATCCATTTCCAAGAGAGAAAAAGAATCAAGCTTTAGCGCAAGTGGTTCTGGTGCGCGCGGACTATCGAGCAGAATTCCTTCCTCTGAGCTGATGGACAGGAGCTCGCCCTCGAAGCGAGCGCCTGAGGTGAGGGTGAGGACTTCGCCCATGCAGATCGAAGTGGCTAAAGTAAAAAGAAGTGGTCTAAAATTCATCATCCCAGTTGTCAAAAATTGAACCTATCGCATCGAATTCCAGAAGATAGGCATAGGTTAAGTCGAGCGAAAGTTCTCCAAGAATCGAGTGGGTTCCTTGGAGCGTCTCTGTGCGGCCTTCCTTGGGCACGAGAGTGAGAAGTCCGTTAGGTTGAAAACTGATCTTAATTTCTCCGTCTTCGAACTCCGGCGGTTCAGAAACTGAATTGGTAGCAAGTTGGATATCGGTAATCTCGGAAGACGGGATTTGAAACACTCCATAGTCGGACTCGAGGCGAATGACATCTTCTTCAAGGGTTAAGATATCTCCCGAGAATCGATCAGTGCCATTGGTGAGGAGGAGCACGTCACGGTCCTTGGTCTGCATACTGCGGGCTGAATCTGGCATGCCATTCCACTCTGCGATGACCACATCACTGATTCGGATGCGGGACTTTCCACCGGCGGAAATAGCAAAATAGCGCTCAGCCTCTTCGAGAGGTTCAGCCAAGTCCTGCCATTCTGAGTAAAACACACCGTTCACAAAGAGGGTCATCGTTCCCTCTTCACGATTGGCGCGAATCTCGAAATCAGCTGAATAGAGGTCACCTAGATTGAGGCGCCCCCCTGAATTCGGGAACGACGTTTTCTTTCCCTGCAATTTATCGTCGAAGCCGAGACGTTGTAGTCTGGAGTAACTTGAGAGAATTGAGAGAAGATAACCGCTACCATAGGACTCTGCCTCAGATGAACCCACTCCCTCCGTCATAATATCGACAAATTTGGGAGGAGCTTCTTCGGGCTCTTCTTCTGCGTCTTCTGCTTCTTCTGCTTCTTCTGCTTCTTCTGCTTCTTCTGCTTCTTCTGCTTCTTCTGCGTTGGGTTCTACCTCTTGTGCCAGAGGGACCACCCGGTGAACTCGTGGTGAGTCTATACGAAAGGGCCTCTGGAAGTCGCCGAAGACTGCAATGGTGGCATTGAGCGGGGATTGCCAAGCGAGACGGAACCGGATGGAAACTTGGTTGGGAAGACTCTTATTGAGACGAAGGATCTCTGAGGAGTTACTATACCAAGCCGCAGAGCCATGAACCCAACTTTTCGGAGGAGGGGGGGCGACTTCCTCATCATCTTCTTGAGGGGCTTCTTCTCCCCGAGCCGTGAGCGTCTTTCCCGGAATGCTCCAATCCTCATCGTTGAAGGGGCCTGCATAGAGAACTCCGCCGCCATGTCGATTGGGGGAGATTCGCTCGATGTTCTCGCGTGGGATAGTGAGAAGGCCTGCAAACTCAGTTTGTAAGCTGACTGAGTCTTCGCCCATTCCAATAAGTGACCCTGGGATGCGATCCCCATTGTTGAGAATCACAAGTCCAGGGCTTTCCAAATGGTTTTGCGAGCGTCCGTTGTTGAGGCTGAGTTTACGCAGATTCTGGGTTTCGAAATGGATCGGGTCTTGGGATTCGTCGCTCTGCCATTTCACAAGAGGTCCCTCATCGAGTCCTTTGAACTGACCGTGCAAGGTGTCACCGTTCTTGAATCGTAAAAAATCCTGAGCAGGTTCGGCCACCAGCGGGACCGCTGCCAAAAAGAGAAGGAGGAAGAAAGGAAGAGTGTTCACGAATTATTTTTCGTAGATGGGAAGGAAGCGATAGTTCAGAGCGAGCGAAAGAAGAGCCCCCGAGGTAGCAAAGTGGGCGCCTTTGTTGTCAGGCCATGAGCCATCCCTGCTTTGAGAAGCTGAGAGGTAGCGAATATTTTTGGCGTTCCAGCTCTCCCATAGTTCTTGGTCTGCATGGAAGAGGGCTTGAGACATATAATACTCAAAGTAGTAGGGGTAGTAGCGGTCGCGGTAAGTTAGGTTCTCCCGTAGATACTGGACGCTGGCTGCGAATCCCTTGCCTTCCTTTTGCTTGGCAAGCGCAAAGCAAGTGACGCCGATCGCGGTGAGAGTAGGCTTCTCTCCCGACGGTGAGGTATAACCTATTCCGCCGCGAGCCGAACGGCACCGCTTCAAGTAGGCTAGTCCCTTCTCAATGGCTTCATCAGGGATGGCGATTCCAGCGTTGCGAGCAGCTAACAAGGCCACAATCTGGCAACCGGCAACAGTGCTGTCGGCATCATGGCTGTCGGGAGTGTAGCGCCAAGCATCCAGTCGGTTTCGCTTTTGAGCCGAGAGAATTAACTCCACAGCCTGTGACAGTGCCGGGGCGAGACGAGGGTCGTTCACCACTCCATAAGACTCGGCGAGAGCTAGCGTGGCAAAGCCATGGTTATACATACTGTTCCCAATGTAGCCATTGGCCGAGTTTTGCTTCTCCAAAATGTAACTTAAGGCTTTTGAAATGTTGTCAGAATAGGGACCGTGGTTGGGATCCTCACCATGGGCAAGAAAGGCGAGAACGCAAAGGCCGACCACACCTGGTTCAGCGCTATAGCGTCCATTCCAAGCTCCGGTGTCTAGTTGCTCCTTGGCCAGAAAACGGAGCCCTTTCGTATACATGGCCTCCACTTGCGGGGAGATAGGGTTGGCCTCGCGTCGAGGTAGGCTTTGTCCCAAGGCAGAGCCAAGGGAAAGAATTACGATAGCGGAGAGGAGAAATTTCATTGGCTAGTCGAGGGGTTGGTGTTGTAGGCGTCTAGCAGCTTGCGAAATTCGTTGGGGAGGCTGCGTCCGGCGGGAGCACTTCCTTTTGGAATCACCCGTTCGTTAGAGTCTTCGTCCATCTTGCCTTGGACCTGCCCGTTCTGGGTGTCGGAGTCTCCCGTGACCCCGCCGCCGTCACCTTGGTCGCTGGGCTCTTCGCCGCCTTCTTGGGGAGGACCTTTTTGCTCGCCCGGCTCCTTTCCCATCATTCGTTCCATCATGTCGAGCATCGCTCCCATGCTTTCCTTTGATTCTTCGGATTGTTCGGATTCTTCCTCTGAGGATTGCTGTTTCTTTTTTGCGGCCGCGAGAATTTTTTCGATGATTTCAGTTTGTGCAGCCATCGTGGGGCCTCCCGTTTCACCTTCAATAAGGTCGTCGGTCACTTCGGCCATGATTTGTTCGACTTCTTCCAAGAGCTTGATCACGTCGGGCACGGTTTGGCTTTCCACCAGTTCCATGACATCAGCAGACAGTTCGTCCTGCGCCTCCGCCAAGGCCTCAGAACTTTCGAGGATTTGGGTTGCGGCGTCTTTTGATGACAGCTTGGAGACCTCGGTGTCTTTCACCTGAGCCAGTGCCGGAGTGACGAGAATAGAAGTAATTAAGAGGTGGTAAGAAAACAATTTCATCTGTTAGGGGAGGCGGGGGCGTTGTCGTGAGCGGGGAAGGGTGGATCGGCGAAGCTGCTCGATTGCACGGGTGCGAGCGCGAATATCTTGCTCAGATTGAATCATCCGCATCACCTTTAACATAAACTCGAAATCTTCATCCTCGGGAGAGCCACCACCCCCTCCGCCACCACCACCACCACCGCCGCCTTGATCCTCATTGGAGCCCTCTAGTTCTTTAGCCCATTCGCGCAGCTGATTGGCCCATTGCTTGGAAAAGACAATGCTGCGGAAGGTGAGATTACGCGCCAAGCGGTCGCGGTTGATCTCGAGCCCTTCCTCAATTTTGGACTCATTCATTTTATCCAGCAGCTCTTTGTGGATCTCCTTCTCGGTGCGGGAGTAGAAGTGACCCAAGTCTTCCCGAATCCAGCGCACATCGGAGGCTGTCCGTTTTTGCTGTAAAGTAAGTTCGCCCAATAAGCGTTCTTCGACGGGGTCGACCTCGTTGCTCCGTAATCCAATCAACTTTTCCATCGAACCGGTGAGGGCCCCTGCAATACCATCGTGCTCAGTAGCAGCCTTCTTGAGTCGATTAACGAAGGTGGCGGCTTCGAAATCCTCATTCGCTTTGTTGGCTCGTTCGAGCGTTTCTTTCATCTTCTCGAGCGCGTCTTCCTGTTTCTTGGTTGCTTCCTTAAGGTCCTTCTTCGATTGCTCAGGAGTCGACCGCTGGTCTTGTGCTTTCTGCAACTGTTCCTCCACTTCTGGGAGGTCTTCGTCAGCGAGTTCTTGTAGCTTACTTTCGGTTTCCGAAAGCTTCTTCATCGTTTCTTCCTCGATTTCGCCATTGCGCAGGGCATCTTGGAAAAGCTTCTCCATTTCCTCGCTGAGCTTCTCCATTTTCTCAACGTTCTCTTGCTCGGCTGCCCGTTGCTTCTCCAGTCGTTCTTCATTTTCGGAAGCTCTCAACTCCTCGTCTTCCAAGCGCTCGAGGCGCTTATTCTCGTCCAAATTGTTCTGTTCCTCTCGCGCGGCATCCTCTAGCTCTCCAATCACTCGGTCGAAACGATCCTTAAGCATCTGAGCATGCTCGTCACGAGTAAGGATGAAGACCTCAATCGCCTGAGAATACGCGCGCTCTCTGTTGGGGAGGTAGTCCTCACAAAAGGCGCGCAAGGTCAGCTTCTGGGGTTTGATATCAAAGACCACCGGAGAGAAGGAGGCAGGGGACATGAGCTGGCTTTCCGAGGGGCCACCAGGAGCAAGTTCGAGTTCGCCTTGGGCAGGGCTATCAGGGCTGGGTTTCGTAAACTCGCCTTGCCACTCGAGTCCAAAGCTCTTGAGGCCAAAGTCGTCCTGAGCCGCTACTTCAAATTCTACCGTCTCTTCGGGGAGGATTGCGATCTGGCGCTGGGCATCTTGAATGTAGACTGAGGGTGCCTCATCAGGGCGTGGCTCCAAGCGCAGGCGGAAGGTCTCCGTCCCTTCCAGGCCAAGATCATCTTTCCATGAGAGTCTCACTTCTCTTGTCGCATCCTTGACCTCAAGCGCGGGATAACTTGCGCGGCGCCCTTGAGCAGTCGCCACCAATCTTTGGGTAATAGGCTCGGGTGGCGCGACGCTCTCTTCCTCCGCTGGAGCCAGATCAAAGAGGGGAATATCCTTTACCTCCACTTTTCCAGATTCCAGCGTTCGCGATGCGTTGGCATGCAGGCTCACGTGAGAACCCGAGAGAATGCTGAGAGTCCCTGACCGAACATCAAGCTGCCGCTCAGGTAATTGAAGGTAGGCCGGCAACTCAATTGTCGCGTCTACTGACTCTAAAGTAGGCGGAAGAGTTGGCACTACGCGCATCCGCGCCCGAGCATCTCCGGCTGCGAGGGAAATCCGTCCCTCTTGTTGTTGCCCCGCAAATTGGAACTGATACCGATTGTCGCTGCGCTTCGTCTCCATCCAAGATTGAGCACCAAAACGCGCGCGAGCGGTCCCCGGGCGCTTCTCAGAGTCTTTCGCTAACGCGACCTCGACCTCGAAAGGTTCCCCTAATGGGACCACGATTTGCCCAGGGAGGTTCTTATCAAATTTGGTGAGAGTATAGCGCGGGGTATCCGAGAGAGGCATCAACCAACGCTGCAATGCATTGAGCCCCGCCTTGGGAAGAAAAACGAAAGCTCCTACCGCTAAAATCACCAATGAAGCAACTACTGTAAGACCTAGTCGATTGCGATTGGAGGGCAAGGCATCCGTGAAGTCACGCTTAGCCGCCGCCGCTGCGACATCACGAGTCGCCGCCGCGCGCAGAGCAGGGGAGAGAGTTGTCTTTGACTCTGTCTGGCCCGAAAGCTCCAAAACACCAAGCAGGCGGTCGCCTAAGCGAGGAAATTTCCGCGAAATCATCCGTGCAAGTTGGTTTTCCCGGCGATTCTTAAGAATCCAACGATGAATCCAATAGGGGGCAAAAAAGGTGAAAAGCGAGGTTCCCGCCACGAGGATCATCAATCGCAACCACCCTGGAGTTGGCATCAAGCGATCGAGGAGAAAGACGAGCAGGAACGAGAACAGGAGGCCAAAGAAACCGGCGAGAACTGCCTCAACCAACTTGGTGCGCCAGAGGTGTTTCCGGAAGTCTTGCAGTTGCTTCTGCAATTCAGCTGGGATCTCAGGTGCTGAGGTATCGTTACCGGTAGATTCTGCCATGATTTCGATTCAGGAAAGGTTCTCAAAGAAGCCGAGCGTGCGCCAGCGGGAAAATTGGGTAAGCAATTTTCGTCCAGACAGCCTCCTTCACAGGTATTCTCGCACTTCCTAAGGAAAATGCAGCTCGATTTCTCAAAGTGAACACAATCGGTCAGGACAGAATTAGCAGTTTGCGGAAGGAGTCTGCCTTGTCAGCCTTTTGCTCATGAAAATTCTCATCATTCTCGCGACGGCCATGCTGGTGCCGATCATGATGAAGTTTCAAGCGCAGACCATTCTGGCCCAAAGTAATCCCAAGACAGCTCAAAAAGTCAGTGAGGTCTTGAAGGAGAGGAACGTCATCGAGCCAATTGTCTCGATATCCTATTTGGAGGCCACCATTGCAGGCTCGGTGACAAGCGAAGCTGAAGCAGAGGCTGTGGTCGCGGAAGTGGGTCGGATTCGGGGCGTCAGCTCCGTTAAAAATGAGCTTATCGTCCAAGGCTGGATGACTGTGGAAAGGGTTGGAGGCGCGCTTTTGGTGAAAGGGGTCGTTCCCAGTCACTGGAAGAGCGAGCTCTTGAAGGGGCAGTCTACGGCAGATACCAATCACCTCGACTGGCGTGATTCCATTCAATTGGCCGGAAAAAGCGCGGTCGCTTGGGGCTTGTTTATTGACGACTTTCTTCGCCCCGAAGGAGACCGCTCTCTTAACCTTTCTGGCAATCGACTTCTCGTGTCCGGTGAAGTCACTCCCAGCCAGTTGTCTTCTCTTCGCAAGAAAAGTATGGCTCTGGGGACAACGATCAACTTTGAAAGCGAAATGAAAGCTTGGCCCTCACCCTTTCACTTCGATTCCCGAGTCCTCACTTCTCCCATCGAGGGAGAGCCTCTGCGCTCCCTTTCTCAAAAGCTCGCCGATAGTACTTTGGTATTTGAGTCCCAGAGCTCGAATTTCACTCCAGAAGGCCGGGCCACGGCTCATCGGCTTTTGGCTCAAATTCTCCAATCGCCCCCCGAAGTCACCTTCGTGCTCGGCGGACATCCTGACCAGTTTGGAGACGGGCTGGGCCAACAAAGAGCCGAGAAGGTCAAAGTCTTCCTCACCGAGAACGGAGTCCCTGCCGTTCGGCTAGAAGCTGTTCCTTTCGAGATGACGGAGGATAGAGGCGGGTTGGGAGGGCAAGTTGAGCTACTAGTTCGTTAGTTTTATGGACGCATTCACCCATTTTTTCGTCTCCTTGGCACTCTGGAATATCCTCCTTGCCACCCTTGCCTTTCTCTTTGGCCTTCTTATGGGCCACTGGATGTGGGGTCAGTTCAAGGGGCAGTTAGCCAAAGTCAAAGGCAGTCTCGCCGAAAGCGAGCGAGAAGTTGGACTTTTGGCCGACGATGCTGCTCGTCTGCGCGAAAACAATCTCGAGAATGAAGAAAGCTTTCAGAAAGACCGCGAGACTTTGAGCGCTGATCTCAAGGCTTCTCGCGCAGAGCTGGAAAAAATGGAGAAGGTTGAAAAACGGGCATCCGAAGTGGAAGCCGAAGCAGCAGAGATTAAGTCCAATGCAGAAAAAACGGAAACCCTACTAACGGAGTTGAAGGACGATCTGAAAAATCTAAATCGTGAACACGACGAAGTGGTGGCAAAGGTCAAAAAGGCTCAAGAGGAACAAGCAAAGAACGAGGTTGGCGGTGAAGAATGGTCCAAAAAAGAACGCCAATTGACGTCTCAAATCAACAAGGAAAAGAGCGAGAGCGCGAGTCTGCGTGAAGTGATCACTGGGCTCAACGACCGCGAACGTGAGCTCAAGAAAAAGCTGGAAAATCTCGAGGAAGAACAGGCTGACAAAGACAGTAGCAAGGACTCATGAGCTGGCTGCAGGACAACGGTATCTGGATCGTCACGTGGCTCCTGATCGCTATTGGGCTCATCGGAACCTTCTTGCCTATTCTTCCTGGTCAAGTGCTCATCATCGTAGCAGCAGGAGCACACTGGTGGGTCAAGAGAGATGATTCGCACCTCGGCTGGTGGACCTTCGCTATCTTGAGTGTGCTCCTCGCCATCTCCATGGCCTTGGACTATATCAGCGGCGCCGTCGGAAGTAAGTATTTTGGCGGAAGCAAGTGGGGCGTAGGAGGGGCAATCTTAGGAGGGATCGTAGGGCTCTTCTTTGCTCCTTGGGGTTTCATCTTAGGCCCACTCGCGGGCGCCTTTGCCTTCGAGTATCTCTTTGCAAAAAAGGAAGTCCCCGAAGCTACCCGTTCCGGCGTCGGATCTGCGGTTGGCACCTTGATGGGGCTCTCCATCAAGCTCGGACTGGCCCTCGCGATGGCTGGCTATTTAGTAGTCGATCTTTTCTGGATTTAGGGGCTTACTGCGCGTCCGCTCTCCGGATGACCGCAGTGAGGCTTCTGCTTCAGTGAGGAAAGTCCGGACTCCATAGGGTAGCGTGCCTCGTGAAAACGGGGGACAGTGTCGTGCAAGCGAGATTGGACGGAAAGTGCCGCAGAAAATATACCGCTTTGGTTCGCCAGAGTAAGGGTGAAATGGTGGGGTAAGAGCCCACCGCGCCAAGGGCAACTGAGGTGGCAGGGCAAACCCCACGTGGTGCAAGACAGAACAGGGGAAAGGGCGACCCGTCCGTTGATCCCCGGGTACTAGTCGCACAGAGAAATGGTCATCGAAGTTGGCGCAGGGCCAACGGAACAGAATCCGGCTTACAGGAGAGCGGCCGCCCCCCTTTTTTTAGCGACTTTTCAGAGTCGCTCTGCAGAAGGATGAGACGAACCCCTGTCTATTGAGTTCCTTGTTAGCACCTCGGGCGAGGTGCCCTATATCAAGTTTGCTTTATTGAGGAGCTTCATCAGAAGGAGTCGGGACCGAGCGGATGCGCATGAACCCCTGTGGCGAGTCGACAAGTATGTTCGCGATTTCTGATGATTGAATCGAGCCTTCTCCCACGAATGTGAGTCCACGTTGCCAGACACTACAATCACGAGAGTATTCGACGTAATAGGTGGTTCCGGGTTCGGTGAGAATGCGAGCAGATAGAATGCCGCGCGAAAGTGAGGATGAGTAGGGGGTTTCCTCATCTGGTTCATCGAACGACAATGAAAAATCTTGGTAGGCGTTCGCGAAAGCGCCCTCGATAGCAGAAGCCGCAATTTCTTCGCGAGGGGCCTCCACTTCTAAGTAGTCAAAGTTGGCAACTCCCTCAGGCTTTTCGGCTACGTTGCCGAAGGCATTTCTTAAAATCAAATTATGAAGACCTGCTTCAAGGTAGACGGTAAGAGTCTCCGTTAGTTGCCAGTCATCCCAAGTCGTCTGAGTTTGTAGTTTGAATGTTTGCACCCAGCGACCATCGATTTGTAGTTCGACTTCACCAGTTCCAGTGAGAGGGCCCACTGCTGAGTCCGGGCCACGGGCGTAGCGCACGGTGAACTGATAGTTCCCTGAGGTGGCTGCTTCGTATGGGACGGCTACTTCTTCGTTGGTGTCGATGCCATCCCAATTGCTGATATAGCCTGTGCCGCTGAATCCAGGGCCTTCGTTACTGACTTCGGCTCCCTTGGCAGGGGTGCCGTTCTCGAGTTCAAGACGCTGGATGTCATTGCCAACGGGTGGAGGAGTAACGGGACCGCCAACAGATGTGAGTTCCAGAAAGTCGAAGTTGGCGACTCCAAGGGCCTTTTCGCTTTCGCTCGAGAAGGGGTTACGCAAGGTGATACTGTGGTTGCCAGCCTCCAAGTAAACGGCGGTTGTGGGTGAGTCCTGCCACACGCTCCAATCACCGTTTGTCGAGAGAAGAACGGAGTCGAGGTAAACCCCATCAAGGGCCATGTCGACTTGTCCGAAGCCAGAGAGTGGTCCCACTCCGGAATAATTGGCGCGTCCATAGCGAAGAGTGATTTCGTAATCTCCCGAGGTGACGATGGAAAATGGGACTGTTACTGTTTCGTTGCGATTATAACCGTCCCATCCGGCGATGAAGCCGCTGCCGCTATAGCCGGGGTCATCGGAACTGACGAAAGCCCCATCGGTTGGGGTGCCATCTTCGAATTCGATACGAAGAACGCTTGGCTCTGGTTCCGGTTCGGGTTCGGGCTCAGGTTCTGGAGGAGTTGTTCCTCCGAAAGTGAGGTCAATGAAGTCGAAGTTAGCGACTCCTCTTCCTTTGTCGGCTTCTGAAGAATGAGGGTTGCGCAGGGTGAGGGAGCGGAAACCTGCCTCCAAGTTAAGCGATATCTCGACCTGTTGCCACTCGTCCCAGTTGGTCGATGTTTGGAGGGCCAGAGTTTGAGCATAGGTGCCATCGACTATCAGCTCGACTTCACCCTCACCAATCAGTTGGCCTACCGCTGACCAGGTTGCGCGACCGTAGGAGAGAACAAGTTGGTGGACGCCAGATTCGGGAATGTTGACGGAAATCTGGGTCTGCTCGTTGTTTCCGATACCGTCCCAGCCAGCGATGAAACCTGTGCCGCTGTAACCGGGGTCCTCGTTGCTCAGGCGTGCGCCATTGCTGGGTGAGCCTTCTTCAAGCTCAAGTCTCACATAGCCGTTTTCGAGAGTGGGGGTGCCTGGTTCGGGCTCGGGTTCCGGTTCCGGTTCCGGTTCCGGTTCGGGGGGGGAGCCTTGGAAAGAGAGGTCAAGAAAGTCGAAGTTGGCGACTCCTTGTCCTTTGGTGCTTTCGGAAGAATAGGGGTTTCTGAGAGTGATAGTCTGAACCCCGGCATCCAGTTGAAGCGAGAGG
Source organism: Roseibacillus sp. (assembly GCA_051251855.1). Taxonomy (GTDB): domain Bacteria; phylum Verrucomicrobiota; class Verrucomicrobiia; order Verrucomicrobiales; family Akkermansiaceae; genus Roseibacillus. Next base: position 1,193,748 of record JBPOGI010000001.1, on the reverse strand, counting down.
GCTGTCGTCACTTGCCACTCACTCCACTCGCTAGAGGTGGGCAGCGCGAGTGTAGCGGCTAGGTTTCCATCGATGAGGAGTTGCACTTCTCCGTCTCCGATGAGTTGTCCCACCGCCGACCAAGTGGCACGGCCATAGCCAAGAAGGAATTCGTGAGAGCCAGCCTCTGGAATGTTGACCTCGATGCTGAGTTCTTCGTTTTGGCCAATGCCATCCCATCCTGCGATAAATCCAGTGCTACTGTATCCGGGGTCTTCGTTGCTGACCACGGCACCGTTGGAGGGATTGCCGTTTTCGAGTTCCAAGCGCACAAAGCCATCGGTAAGAGTGGGTGTGCCAGGTTCCGGTTCGGGCTCGGGCTCAGGCTCGGGCTCAGGTTCGGGCTCAGGTTCGGGCTCAGGTTCGGGCTCAGGTTCGGGCTCAGGTTCGGGGTTGATAATGCCATTGAGATCGCGGATGCGAATATTTCGATACTGCACCTTGTTATTGTAATCCTGAAATCCGATCGGTCCTGAGGTGAGACGACCGAAGTCGGGGATGTAATTGAAGTTGGAGGCCTGCACCCGGTTCCAGTAATCTTCGCTTTCGACATCGAAGGAGGCAACCAGTTGTCCATTGAGGTAGTAGGTTGTCTGGGTTCCGTCGGCGATGATGCGGACTTGGTTCCAGCTGTTAGAGGAGTTGGAGGAACCTGCAGGAAAAGGGTAGAGGTTGTAGATGGCGCCGGCGCGGGTGATGTCGTTTTGGCCGTCGATGTTGAGCTCGTCGTCGACGATTTGCATCTCGGGGCCGCCTTCCCAAATTTGGTTGTATTGCTCGCTGAGACGAATGAAAATTCCCGAGTTTTGGTCGGGCTCCACTTTCCACTCCATCTCGAATTCGAAGTCGCCGAAGCTTTGGGTCGTCACGATGTCGGTGACTTCGCCGGGAAGGTCGGGGTCCAGGGTGAGCACGCCATCGCGCACTGTCCAACGCTCAGGAAGAGCACCGCCCTTAAAGGCTTGCCAGCCATCGAGGTTTTCTCCGTTGAAGAGGTCGACCCAATCGCCGTTGCCAATGGGGGGAGTGGAGTCAGGAATCTGGTTCATGGTATACCATGCTTCGCCGCTCCAGAGATTGTCGCCGTCGTCGTCACGAATGCCGGTACGGAGGTAGATCACGTGGCCGGCTTGCATTCCAGGAAGAGTGAGCTGAACGGTTTTGCGGTCGGCGGAGATTGCGGTGGCACTGATGGGAAGTTCAGTGAGATCGACTTTGGGACCGCCATAGTTTTCAGTGGCGACGTAGCGCCATTGTTGGACAAAGTAGCTATCGACGTTGTCGAGAAGGGCAGTAGGAACGGGGTTGGTGAACTCGACTTCGATACCGGTCTGGAGGGCTTTGACGGTTTTGATTTCAAAGACCGACGGGGCGTCAGCTTTGGGCTGCATTCTTTGGAGACCGTAGACGAGGTCTTGGTAAGACCATCCTCCATTAGAGCCCATGCAACCGACGTAGATGGAACCATCATTGGAGAGGCGGAGGCGGTTGACGCCGGCTTCGAATCCCTGTGAGTGACGGAAGAGGGCTCCTTGGAATTCGCCTCCCACTTTTTCGAGGAAAACGCGGCGGATACCTCCAGCGGTGAGTTCGCCCACCAAGAGTTGTCCGGCGAAGGGGCCTTCCTGGAGTTCTAGAATATCAGAAGGGGAGTTAGAGACTTCGTTCTGAGGGAAGTGAACCGTCTTAGGAGAGATGGGCTCGTTCTCAAAGCGTCCCACCACAGGAGTGTAGTCCGCAGGAGGGGGGAAGACGTCGGTGGGGTTGAAGTGACCATAAAAGCGACCGGGAACGGCATGGACGAGGCTGTTTGAAGGGTTCCAACCTCCCTGGTTGTCGGTGATGAAAAGTCCGCCTTCGGGCCCGAAGCCAACACCGTTAGGGGTGCGGAAGCCACCCGCGAGATATTCAACATCATTGCGCTGTCCGCGAGCGGGGATTCTAAGACGGAAGGCGGAGCCGCGGAAATCGTCGCGATTGGAGTCACTATTGCCACCCAAACCAATGGCGACCGAAAGGGCTCCGTAGAGGTAGTCGCCATCTTCTTCGGAGCGATGCTTGAGGCAGAAGGGGAATTGGTGAAAGTTGTCCCAATCCCACAAGTCGCCGACGAGTTCCTTGTTTTCAAACAGCCCGTCGCCATTGTCATCAATCATGCGAAAGATACCGGTGCGCTCGGCGAGAAAGAGTTCGCCATTGAACCACTCCAAACCGGTCACTTCGTTGAGAAACGCGGTTCCGTTCAGGTCATGGCCGGCGACTTGGGTGTAAGTCACGTTCGAGGGGTCGCCATTGACGTTATCGACGCGCCAGACTCTGGCCTTGGCATCGAAGCCGGTATCGTCCTGCTGGTTGGGCTCGAAGGTGCCGAGGTAAAGGGTGTTCTCGTTAGCGAGGGCCATCGCTCCTACTTGGGGTTCAAAGCTATCGGGGCGAATCGTGCTCAGCTCCCATCCGGGGTGAATGTCAGATACGGGGAGTCCCGTGCCAGGGCTAAGGTCGCCATTGTTCAAGATAAACTTTCTTCCCGGAGCGATCACGCGGACGACGTTGTCGTCGGTGCGTAGGTCTGATTGAGGGATGATGTTGGCGTTGGATTGTCCGGGCTGAATCCATCTCAACTGGAGTTTGAAGTCGCCGACGTCGTTGAAGGCGGTGATATTGAACTCGTGCCAGCCGGCTTCGAGATAGCGGGTGCCGCTGACGGTCTCGGGACCGTGGGCGCCGTCGTTGTCGCAGACGACTTCTTCGTTGAAGTAGAGAATGCTACCATCATCACTTTCGAGCTCGAAGGTGTAGGTTCCTGAAGTGGCGGCGAAGACTTCGGCTGAAATTTCTACCAGAAAGAAGTCTGTGTAGTCCTGCCCGATGGTGGGATCGACAAAAGACCCGTTGCTAAAGTCGATGACGGGCCGTACCTGATCCACATTGGGAGTTTGATTGGGAACAAGGTCATAGACGCGGTCCATCGATTCCTGAATGTCGTAGACTTGGGCGGTGACGCCGGAGGTCCATACGACTTCCTGTGCTTGGGCGACAGGCAAGAAGAGGTAACAGGCAAACAAGAGTTTCCTGCAACGCGCGATAACGATTGCTTTCATATAAAGGGGGTGAACAAAAAAGGGGGGCGATGATTATGGGCCTTGGCGGGCAAAGGCCGCTGCCGAAGCAGCAACAATTTCTCCGTTCAGGTTGAACTCACATCGAGGCCTACCTTATTAAAGAACTATCCATTTTTGGAGTAATGTTTAAAAATCCTAAGGATAAGGCCGAATTTCAGGTTCTGTTTAATAAAGTTTTCCGAACTAAACTGCGTTTTTTTTATAATTCAGTGCTGTTCCGTCGGTTTTCCACTAACGAGGGTTCCTATTTGAAGGCTCTTGTTCGATTTCGAGTGGTGAACTGTCCGAAGGAAAACCGATGGCATCGGGCCAAGGGAAATTGCTACTCAAAGGCACTGGCCGGTTGCAAACGGAGAGAGAAGAAGGCCTCAGAGGCGTCAGGGAGGAAGTTGGCGACTTGGGCTTCTTTGCGAGTGCCATCTCCCACAAAACTGGCGAGGGTATACCAGTTCGAGAGGTCTGTTGAGTAGAGCAGGTCATAGGAGATCCCTGCTTCAGTCAGGATGTTGGCGGAAAGAGTTCCTCGCAGGATCTCAACCGAATACGGGGGAAGGGGGGCGGAATCGGTCTGAGTCATGGAAATGCTCTCCAAAGTAGGAACAAGCGGTCCTGAAAAGGGAAGGGTTTCGTTTTCATCCGGGGAGGTGATTTGCAGGTAGTCGAAATTGGCTACTCCTTTTTGTTTGTTTGGGGCTGCATCGTAAGGATTGCGGAAGGTGATGACGTGACTTCCTTGGGTGAGATGAACAGTGCTGACCGCGCTTTCTTGCCAGTCCGTCCAGCTTGCTTGCGTGGTTAAGGTAAAGGATTGAGCCCAATTGCCATCGATTTGAAGATCCACTTCACCGTCACCGGTGAGGGGGCCTACCAAAGAGTCAGAACTACGGGCATAGCGAAATAGAAATTGGTAATTTCCGGTGAAGGGGGCAGAAAAAGTCAGCGCGACCTCTTCGTTACTACCGATTTGCTCCCATCCTGTGATGAAGCCAGAGCCGCTGTAGCCGGGGTGGATACTGCTCACCGTGGCTCCGTTGCTTGGTGTGCCGTCTTCGAATTCGAGGCGGAGGATGTTAGGCTCTGGTTCGGGTGGCGGAGGGGGAATCTCGCCATCGAAAGTGATGTCCAAGTAATCGAAGTTGGCGACCCCAAGGGCTTTGTCGGCTGAGGAAGAATGGGGATTTCGCAAAGTAATGATGTGGGTTCCTGCCTCCAGTTGCAGAGGGACGACTGCGGAGTCTTGCCAATCTGTCCATTCAGCGCTGGTGTTGAGGGCGACGGATTGAGCCAGGACACCGTCGATCAAGAGTTCGACTTCTCCTGAGCCAACGAGCTGACCGAGGCCTGACCAAGTGCCGCGACCGTAGCGAAGAACAATTTGATGGGAGCCAGCTTCAATAACGTTGAAGATTGCCGAGACTTCTTCGTTGTCACCAATACCGTCCCAACTGGCGACAAAACCACTGCCACTGAAGCCGGGATCTCCGTCGCTCAACTGAGCCCCGTTAGAAAGAACTCCTTCTTCGAGCTCGAAGCGTAAAAAGCCATCGACCAGAGCGGGAGCCTCCGGATCTGGGTCGGGGGTTGGATCAGGATCAGGGTTGGGATCTGGATCTGGATCTGGGTCGGGGTCGGGGTCGGGGTCGGGATTTGAGCCTTCTAAGAAGCTGAGGTCAAAATAATCTAAGTTGGCTATACCTAGGCCTTTGTCGGAAGAGGTGGAGTAGGGATTGCGCCAGGTGATGGTGTGGGTTCCTGCCTCCAACTGGAGGGGGATGGTTGCCGAGTCTTGCCAATCAGTCCACTCGGGGGAGGTGTTCAGGATGACGGTCTCGAGGAGAGCGCCATCAACGAGAAGTTCGATCTGTCCTTCACCGATGAGCTGACCGAAACCAGACCAGGTTCCGCGACCATAGCGAAGCACGATTTGATGGAGGCCAGCTACGGTGATGTCGATCGTGGCCGTGACTGTCTCGTTGTCATCGATTCCGTCCCAACTGCCCACAAAGCCGTCGGCACTGAAGCCTGGGTCTTCGTTGCTGAACTCTGCCCCGTTGGCGAGCACTCCTTCTTCGAGCTCGAAGCGCAAGAAGCCATCGGTCAAGGTGGAGGGGTCTGGATTGGGCTCCGGATCTGGGTCGGGGTTAGGATCTGGATTTGGATCTGGATCGGGGTCGGGATCTGGATTGGGGTCAGGATTGGGATCGGGATCTGGAACAATAATGCCATTCAGGGAGCGGATACGAATGTTTCGGTATTGAACGTGGTTATTGTAGTCTTGAAAGCCGATTGGCCCCGATGGGAGGCGACCAAAGTCGGGAATGTAATTGAAGTTGGAGGCTTGCACGCGGCTCCAGTAATCGGCGCTCTCCACGTCAAAGGAGGCGACTAGGTCATCATTGAGGTAGTAGCTGGTCTGAGTTCCATCGGCGATGATGCGCACCTGGTTCCAAGTATTAGCGGAATTGGAGGAACCAGCGGGGAAGGGGTAGAGGTTGTAGATGGCACCTGCGCGAGTGATGTCGTTTTGACCGTCGATATTGAGTTCGTCATCGACGATTTGCATCTCGGGTCCGCCTTCCCAGATTTGATTGTATTGCTCGCTCAAACGGATGAAGAGTCCTGAGTTTTGGTCGGGCTCAACTTTCCACTCCATCTCGAATTCGAAGTCGTCATAGCTCTGCTCGGTGACGATGTCGGTGACTTCGCCGGGTAGGTCGGGGTCAAGAGTGAGGACTCCATCCTGCACGGTCCAACGTTCAGGAAGGGCTCCTCCTTTAAAGGCGCGCCAACCATCAAGGTTTTCTCCATTGAAGAGGTCGACCCATTCGCCAACACCGAGGGATGGCGGCGCCGTGTCGGGGATTTGGTTCATGGTATACCAGGCTTCTCCACTCCAGAGGTTTTCGCCGGAGTCATCGCGAATGCCGGTGCGGAGGTAGATGACATGGCCTGCTTCCATCTCGGGCAGAGTGAGCTGGACCCGCTGACGATTACCGGAGATTGCGGTGGCTGTGATGGGGAGTTCTTTTAGATCAATTTTGGGGCCGCCGTAATTTTCGGTGGGGAGATAGCGCCATTGTTGCACGAAGTAGCTATCCACGTTGCCGAGGAGGGCGGTAGGGACGGGCTTGGTAAACTCGACCTCAATGCCAGTCTTCAGTGCTTTGACCGTTTTGATTTCGAAGACTGTTGGTGCATCTGCTTTTGGCTGCATTCGTTGCAGGCCGTAAACTAAATCTTGGTAAGACCAGCCACCGTTGGAGCCCATACAGCCCACGTAGATGGAACCATCGTCGGAAAGACGGAGACGATTGACCCCAGCTTCGAATCCTTGAGAGTGGCGGAAGAGAGCTCCTTGAAACTCGCCTCCGACTTCTTCGAGAAAGACACGGCGAATACCTCCCGCGGTGAGTTCGCCCACGAGAAGTTGTCCGGCGAAAGGACCTTCTTCGAGTGCAAGAATATCGCTGGGGGAGTTGGAGACTTCGTTTTGAGGGAAATGAACTGTCTTGGGTGAAATCGGCTGGTCTTCGAAGCGCCCAGGGACTGGGACATAGTCGTCTGGTTGCGGCCAAACATCGGTGGGGTTGAAGTGGCCGTAGAAGCGGCCGGGCACGACATGAACGAGGCTGTTAGAGGGATTCCATGCGCCCTGGTTATCGGTCACAAAGAGTCCGCCCTCAGGGCCGAAGCCGACTCCGTTAGGGGTGCGGAAGCCTCCTGCGAGATACTCGACGTCGTTACCTTGGCCGCGTGCTGGGATTTTGAGACGGAAGACGGAACCGCGATAGTCGTCGCGATTGGAGTCGCTGTTGCCGCCCAAACTGATGGCGACGGAGAGGGCTCCGTAGAGGTAGTCACCGTCTTCTTCAGTGCGATGTTTCAGGCTGAAGGGGAATTGGTGAAAGTTGTCCCAGTCCCAGGAATCGCCGATGAGTTCTTTGTCTTCGAAGAGTCCGTCCCCGTTGTCATCGACCATGCGGAAGATGCCGGTGCGCTCGGCGAGAAAGAGCTCGCCATTGAACCACTCGAGCCCAGTCACTTCGGTGAGAGAAGTGGTGCCCGCAAGCTGGGACCCGGCAACTTGGGTGTAGGTGACGTTGGCAGGATCGCCGTTGACATTGTCGACACGCCAGACCTTGGCTTTGGCATCGAAGCCAGTGTCGTCCTGCTGGTTGGGCTCGAAGGTGCCAAGGTAGAGGGTGTCCTCGTTAGCGAGAGTCATCGCTCCCACTTGGGGCTCGAAGTCGTCGGGACGAATGGTGGTGAGCTCCCATGAAGGGTGAATGTCCGAAACGGGTAGTCTGGTGCCGGGGCTGAGGTCACCGTTGTTGAGAATGAATTTTTTTCCCGGGGCTATCACTCGAACGACGTTGTTGTCGGTGCGTAAGTCAGATTGGGGAATGATGCTCGCGTTCGACTGTCCGGGTTGAATCCAGCGCAGCTGAAGCTTGAAGTCGCCGACATCGTTGAAAGCGGTGATATTAAACTCGTGCCAACCGGCATCGAGGTAGCGAGTGCCGCTGACGGTCTCGGGGCCGTGGGTGCCATCGTTGTCACAGACGATTTCTTGGTCAAAATAGAGAATGCTGCCGTCATCACTTTCGAGCTCGAAGGTGTAGGTTCCCGAGGTGGCGGCGAAGACTTCAGCGGAGATCTTTACCAGAAAGAAGTCGGCGTAATCTTGCCCGATGGTGGGATCGACAAAGGAGCCGTTACCAAAGTCGATGGTGGGCCGCACTTGGTCGACATTGGGAGTCTGGTTGGGAACGAGTTCATAGACGCGGTCCATCGATTCCTGAATGTCGAAGACCTTGGCGGTGACTCCGGAAGTCCAGACGACCTCTTGTGCTTGAGCCAAAGGGAGGAAAAGGCAACTCGCGAACAGGAGGTGCCTACAATACGCAGTGATTGCTTTCATAAATGGGTGAACAAACAGGGGGGCTGGTGATTGGGGACTGATTTGGGAGGAAATCAGCCTAAAGCTGGCTTTCCTTAGTTCAGGTTGAACTCAAATCTATGCTGATTAAAGCAAGCCTCGGGGGCATTTGGCGACTTGTTATGGAAAAAGCCAAGGAATGCGGGGGTTTCGAGTCTTAACCTTTTTAGGGAACCTTAACTAATATGCGATTTTTTTAAAAAAGAAGAGGGCGAGAGCCCAAATCCTACAAGAACGAGGGCCTCCTAGCCTGCCATACACCTTAGAACGTGATCTCAACAAGAGTATAGTTTGAGGGGAGTTCGACCACGTCTCCCACGGGGCACTTCTTTCCGTCGATCGTGATGGATTTGGGCTCTTTTGCGAGCCCATGAAGGTGGAGTCTGGTGGGAGGAAGAGGGAAGTCGCCTTCGCGGGTGACAGTGAGAGAGACTTTGTCTGCCTCTGCCGATGTTCTTTCGGCAGTGAAGGTCGCCAAGGCATAAACTCCCTTTTGATACTCGTAGTGGTCTCCTGAGTCGGCATAGAGCTTGGACTCTACTTTTCCGCAGTCTTCAGTGGGTAGGTAGAAGTGATGCTCTTGGGGCTCGTCGACTTCTTCCCAAGAATATTGGCGGACTGGATCGATGGGAATCACGGCACCAGCACGAATGAAGAAGGGGGTTTGGTCGAGTTCAGCAGCGCAGAAGATCTCTTCGCCTCCCGGAACGAGATCGTCGGTCCAGTAGTTGTAGTAATTTCCTTTGGTGAGATACATCCAGCGGCCCACTCCTCCTTTTTCAGAGATTGGGCAGACAAAGATATTGTCACCCACGGCGAACTCGTCAGCGCGGTGGAAGGTCTCGGTGTCGAGGTGATCGAGGTAGAGCAGGGGGCGAAGGATGGGATCGCCGGTCTCGATATGCTGATGGAAGGCGGTGTAGAAGTAGGGAAGGAGTCGGTAGCGGAGCTCGATAAACTTACGAACGATGGAGGTGTAGGGCTCGCCGAAGGACCAAGGCTCTTGGTTGCCATGCTCACCAGAAGAGTGAACGCGGCAGAAGGGGTGGAAGATGCCGAGCTGAATCCAGCGCGTGAACAGCTCGCCATTGGTCTTGTCGAGGAAGCCGCCGATATCTGAGCCGACAAAGCTGTATCCGGAAAGGTTGAGTCGCTGGCACTGGATGTTGGCCATTTGCAAATGTTCCCAAGTGGAAATGTTGTCGCCCGTCCAAGCAGATGCGTAGCGCCAAGCTCCCGCGTAGGCAGAGCGGGTGATGGCAAAGGGACGCTTGCCATCGTTGAATTTCATAAGGCCCTCGCGGGTCGCTCGAATCATCTGAGTGCCGTAGATATTGTGGGCCTTGCGATGGGAGCAAGGGTGGCCGTCGAAGTCGTGCCGAATGTGCCGAGGGAAGGTTTTATCTTCGTTGAAGTCGGCAGGCTCGTTCATGTCATTCCAAATGCCCGCAATACCGTCCTCTTTAATGAGGCCGCCGAACAAGCCGGACCACCAATCGCGCACGGAAGGTTTGGTGAAATCCGGGAAATGACAGTCGCCAGGCCAGACTTGGCCGGTGTAGACATCGCCATCCATTTGACGGCAGAAGTGGTCGCCAGCGATGCCTTCGTCATAGACGAAGTAGCCGGGGTCGACCTTGATACCGGGGTCGATGATGGCGACGGTTTTGAAGCCTTTTTCTTCTAAGTCGCGAATCATTTCTCCGGGCTTAGGGAAGGACTCGAGGTTCCATGTGAAGCAGCGGAAGCCGTCCATGTAGTCGATGTCGACATAGAGGGCATCGCAGGGGATCTTGTTGTCGAGGAACCCTTTGGCGAGTTCGGTGAACTCCTTCTCCGTTTTGTAAGACCACTTGCATTGGTGGAAGCCTAGGGACCAAAGCGGTGGCAGCTCGGGAACACCTGTGAGTTTGGCGAAATTACGCACCACGTCCGCGACGGTGGGTCCATGGAGATAGTAGTAGTCCATCATGCCTCCTTGAGCCCAAAAGGTGGAGGTGTCCTTACGCTCCTTACCAAAGTCAAAAAAGGAGCGGTGGGTATTGTCAAAAAAGATACCGTATGCGCGGCCATGGTGAATGCCGATGAAGAAGGGGACATTCTTATAGAGAGGGTCTGTTTCGGAGCCGTAGGCGTAGGTGTCCGAGCCCCAGAGCTCGAAGCGACGTCCGCGAATTTCGGGGTGGCAAGACTTGTCGCCCAAGCCATAGAAATGCTCACGAGGCTGGATGCGGCGAGAGCATTGCACGATGTTGCCTCCGAAGGCTTGATTAGGCTCCCAATGGAATCCTTTTTCATCATCCTCACTCATGACATTTCCTTCGGAATCGGAAATAGTTAAGAGGAGTCCTTTCTGTGAAATTTTGGCTTGGAGAGACTTGGTTGAAAGATGGAAAAAGTCATCCTTCTTTGACAATTCGGGAGCTGTTTTTTTCGGGAAATTTTCGGGCAAGGCTGCATAGGAAAAGCCGTCGCCGAGATGACCATCGGGAGCGAATTTAAAGTGAAGAATTTCGTCGGTGAAAGCACTGACCGACATCTTCACTTTGTTGTCACAGGAAAGGATCGTGCGACCTTCACTCTGGGCAACTTCAAGCACCTCGCCAGGAAAGAGATCTCTCGCTTCTTCCTTCTTGGCGGAGTCCATGTAGTTCTCCTTTTCGAAGGCTTGGGGCTCTTCCTGCTCTGCTTCGTAATTGTCGCTCATACAGTTTCTGGAGAAGGCATTAGCATGAGCTAGGCCAGTGTCGAGACATGCGAACGTAATAAATCTCGAAAAAGGTTTGCAAATATTTTGACATAGGATCAAGCGGCTGGCGCGGAAACTGCGTTGGACGACGACAGTGCAGCGACGCACTAAGCGCAAAGGAACTATGAAAGTACTAATGTTGGGTTGGGAATTCCCCCCATTGATTAACGGAGGTCTTGGCATTGCTTGTTTAGGGCTTGGTCGAGCGATGGCACAGCAGGTGGAACTCAGCTTTATTTTGCCAAAAGTGGACCCGGCTTTTCTAGTGGATCAACTGGAACTCATTGGTCTGAATCATCTCGATGATCGCTCGGTGGATCGAGACCGCGTTGAAAAGAGTCTCGCCGATGTCGCTAACGTAAAGTGGATCGAAGGGGAGGTTGCTTCGCGACTTTTGCCTTATCAATTGGAAGAGGTTGAGAAAGCGGTTGGACGCGATGAGGTCTCGAAGGAAACGGTTGAAAAGACCAAGAAGACGCTGGCAGGAGAAAAGGTCATCGACCGACTCAAGGCTGTGGGGCTCGACGAGCGTCTGGCGATGTTCCGTGAGGACACTCTTTATGGGGAAGATGTGGGGGAGCGAGTTTGGGCCTATGCGCAGGTGGCAGCATCACTCGCTGAAGATATGGACTTCGATATTGTTCATGCCCACGACTGGATGACCTTTGTGGCGGGAATGGAAATTAAGAAGCGCACCGGTAAACCGCTCGTGCTTCATGTTCATTCTCTCAACTATGACCGTGGCGGCCCGGATGCTCGGGGATGGATTTTTGATATTGAAAAGAGCGCCATGGAAGCTGCCGACCTCGTGATTCCGGTGAGTCGCTATACAGGAACCATTTGCACCGGGCACTACGGCATTGACCCCGCGAAGGTTCACTTCGTTCACAATGGCGCGGATCCGGTAGATACGTTCCGAAGTGAGAGTCCCTTCAAGCATGGTTTGGTCCTCTTTCTCGGTCGTTTGACTGGGCAGAAAGGGCCGAAATTCTTCCTCGAGATTGCGGCGAAGGTGATCGAGAAGAATCCTGAAGTTTATTTCGTGATGGCGGGAACAGGGGAGAGGATGAAGGAACTTATCGAATACGGAGCGTTCAAAGATGTGGGTGATCGGCTTCATTTCACGGGCTTCCTTAATAAAGAGAAGGTGAACAAACTCCTCTCGATGACGGATGTTTATTGTATGCCCTCAGTGAGTGAGCCTTTTGGTCTTTCTGCCATTGAGGCGGCTCAATATGGCATCCCGGCGGTAATTTCCAAACAGTCCGGAGTTGCGGAAGTGATGACCCATGCACGTCACGCTGATTTTTGGGACGTCAACATGATGGCCGACCATATTAACGAGCTTTTGACAGATCCTAAAGCGAGGGAAGAAGCGATTCAGCACTCGTTAGAGGATCAAAAGAACTGCACTTGGGAAGCGGCCACGGAGCGTATTATTGAACTCTATCGTGACCAACTTGGAATCAACAACTAGAACCATGATGAAAAGTTTTATTAAACGACTGAGCAAGGTCATTGCTCAAGGCTCCTCCTCTTCAGAAGAGGTTTCGACATCATCTAAGGACAAGGTGGCAACCAAGCCAGCCTCGTTATCAAAAGACTCTTTTACAGAAAAGAAAGAGTCTCAGTCAGCTTCAAAGAGAAAAACACCAGTGAAAGCAAATCCAGATTTACAGCCCATTTGTTTCTTCTTTGAGGCCCACCAGCCAAATCGTCTCAAGGAATATAGTTTCTTCGATATCGGCAACGATCCTTTCTATGAGGACGGCGAACTCAATCGCCGTCTTCTCGATGAGGCCTGCGAGAAGTGTTATCTTCCTGCAAACAAAATGATGACCCAGCTCATCGAAGAAGGAAGAGGACAGTTTAAGATTTCGTTATCGGTCAGTGGGGTGCTCCTTGAACAACTGGAGGTGATGCGCCCCGATGTTCTAGAAAGTTTCCAAAAACTCCATGCCACGGGAGGCGTTGAGATGGTAGCGGAGACCTACTATCACTCTCTTGGTTTTCACCGCAGCAAGAAGGAATTTGCTGCTCAAGTTGAGAAGCAGATGGAGAAACTGAAAGAGGTTTTTGGAGCGACTCCCAAAGCCTTCCGCCACACCGCCTGTGTTTATTATAACGAGTTGGCCGCTTACGTTGAAGGTCTTGGGTTCGAGTCTATGTTAGGTGAGGCTGTTGGTCGTGTTCTTGGTGGTCGCGAAGCAAACTATCTTTACCGTTCGCCCAACTGCGAAACCATTAAGGCTCATCTCCGCAATGGAATCCTTACTGATGATCTCGCTTTCCGATTTGGTAACCACGCTTGGCCGCAGCATCCGCTGATGGCAGAAACTTTTGCGAGCTGGTGCCACGATAACGGTGGCGCAGTGATCAATCTGTTCATGGATTACGAGAGCATTGGGCAGCATCAGGATGTTGATACGGGCATTTTCGATTTCTTCAAAGCCTTCCCAGGAGCATGGGAAGACTTGGGAGGCCGCTTTTTGACTGTCTCGGAAGCTGCTGAGGAGTTTCCGGTAGTGGGAGAGTATGATTGCCACGAACCGACCTCTTGGGCTCATGAAGCCAAGGACCTTTCCGCATGGAAGGGGAATGCGATGCAGGAGGAAGCCCGGCGTAAGATTCTCGTGATCGAAGATTTGGTGAAGTCGAAGAACAATCCCGAACTATTACACCAATGGCGGAAGATGCAGACCGCGGAGCATTTCTACTACATGAGCACCATTGAAGGGGAGGCTGGCAAAGTTCACGATCGACTTCGTCCTTACGAGACTCCTTACGATGCTTATCTGTATTTTATGAATGCTCTCTCGGATCTTCAGATTCGGTTGGACGACGAGGAGTAGCGCTGCTCTCTAGGCTGCCTGGGGGGGGAGGCGAATAGCCGCTCATAAAAAATCCGGTCGAGGACGACCGGATTCATACTTGTTGGCCGGAGGCCTGACTTACGTTCAATTGAATTACTCTTCGCTAATCGATAGTGGAGGTGTGTCTTCCACTTGGGGCTGAGGAACAACCGCTGGAGGTCGCGGAGCTTTCTTTTTCACAGGGGCGGGGGCAGAAACCGCTTTGACCTCGGGCTTCTTCGAATGCCCTTTGAGCATTTGGAAAAGGTCGCTGTCTGTGGAGAGAATGAGCGAAGTATCTTTACCAAGAATTTCCTGATAGGCTTCCAGGGTTTTGGTGAAGCTGTAGAATTCTTCCTGCTGGGAAGTGGCGCCATAGGCTTCGGCATAGATGCGGGTGGACTCGGCATCAGCACGACCGAGTTCGGTTTGAATGCGCTTGTAAGCTTCGGAGTCGATGGTGCGAACTTCTTTTTCCATGTTTCCGAGAATACGGGCGGCTTCACCAGCTCCCTCGGAGCGGAAGCGCTCCGCGATTTGCTGACGCTCAGAAATCATGCGCTCGAAGATGCGGCTCTCCACGGCAGAGGTGTAGTTGATGCGCTTGAAGCGAACATCTAACAAGCGGATGCCGAAGTCTTCGAGCTTCCCCTTCGCTGCGGTATGAATTTCTTTTTCGATGGCACTGCGGCCGATCCGAATGGGCTCGAGAGTTCCTTGCTCGCCAAGAATTTCCCCGATGTCCTCTTGCTGCTGAGGTTCGCGACCTTTGGTGCTTCGGATGATTTCGATGAGGTCGTGTTTGGCGACCATGTTGCGAGTTTCACTTCCCAAAATGTCATCAAGACGAGACTTGGCGCTTCGCTCGTCTCGCAGTTTCTCAAAGTATTCGAGCGGGTTTTCAATCTCCCAACGAGCGAAGGTGTCGACCTTGATATACAGTTTGTCCCGAGTGGGCATCTGGGTGCTTTGACCGTCCCACTCGAGCACGCGCTTTTCCATTTGGTTGGCGACCTGAATGAAGGGGAGCTTGAATTTGAGCCCAGGCTCGACGATAGGATCGCCCATGGGTTTTCCAAACTGAGTCAGGATGACCTGACGGTCTTCTCGAACAGTAAAGAAGGAGCCAGTTGCGACTAAGAGCACCAGCACAACAATGAGGCCGATGAAGGCGTAGAGTCCTCGTTTCATTCTATTGATTTCCTTTCAGTTGAGTTGCTTCTCCGCCGAGGTGGAGAAGAGGGAGAGGGGCGTTGCCGGTTTCTCCGTCGATAATGATTTTGCTTTTGATATTGGGAAGCACTTCTTTCATGCGTTCTAGGTAAAGGCGCTCGCGGGTAATGTCGGGGGCCTTTTCGTATTCGGTAAAGAGAGCGAGGAAGCGCTCGGCATCACCGGTAGCTTCGTTGATTCGCTGGGTGGCTTGGCCCTCGGCTTCGGCCACCTTTTGGTCGGCCACACCCTTGGCGCGGGGGACCTTCTTGTTGTATTCACCACGAGCAATGTTGACCATGCGGTCTCGTTCTTGCTGCGCTTGGTTGACTTCGTTGAAGGAGGCTTGAACGGCGCGGGGAGGGTTGATGTTTTTGAGCTGCACTTGGGTGATGCCGAAGCCGAGTCCGTAATCGTTGACGAGGGCTTGTAGTTTTTCCACTGCTTCAACTTCGATGCCTTGGCGGCCGATGGTGATGACTTCGTCGACGGTGCGGTCGCCGACTACTTCACGCATCACGGATTCAGAAGCATGTCGCAAGGTCATTTCAGGATTGCGGACCCGGAAGAGGTAACTCTGAGCGTCATCGATGCGGTATTGCACTACCCATTCGACGAGGGCGGCGTTGCGGTCGCCGGTGATCATGGACATTTCTTCGGCCTGCACCTGACGCGAAGCCCATTGGTAGCGATTCGTTGAACCTGCGGTGCCGAATCCGAATTCCATCTTAAGCTGGCGGCGGACGGGAATGACGTATTTACGGTCGATGCCGAAGGGCATCTTGAAATGGAGTCCGCGGTCGACGGTCTTGGTATACTTTCCAAAACGAAGGATGACCGCATTGGAGTCGGCCGGAACTTGGTAAATGGAGGTGAAAATGGCGATAAGGCCAAGAAGGATGATGGCCACGGGAATGAACCCGAATCGGGCAATTTTCTGCAGAAGGGCCTGCGGGGAAGGGCGGTTGATGTCGACGACGTCTTTCACGATGTCCACAGAGTCAGCCCTTCCCGTATTTTCGCAATGAGAATCGAGAACGCATTTTGGAATTGGTGAGAAAGCGAGGGTTGGTTTCGTCGAAGATCGAACTATCGTCACTTTGAAATTGGCGCTACGCCAAATTCGAATACGGATGGTGGTCTAGGTATCGAGGTTGAACTCATTTTAAGCTTTTCAGTAGGGGGATGCGGCCTATTTTAAAGAAGATGAAGTTAATGAAATTGTTACCCATCTTCGTATTCGCATTTCTATCTGCTTCGATTTCAGCAGAGGAAAATGTCGAAGGGAAGAATTCCTATATTACTCTTAAGCAGCACCTGTTTGGCCCTGAGTTGGAGCGTTCGGATATTGACGGGAAAGTCGTCGTGTTGGCCTCATGGCCTTCGCACTGACAAGCATGCAACGCGGGCCTTCCTCAGTTTGAGAAACTGGCCCGTCGGAAGAAGAGCAGTGGCGCGACCTTTCTTGTCGCTCACAAAGCAGACAAGCCAGCCAAGGGAAAGGCTACCGCTGAAGCCTTAGACTTGAGGCTCCCCGTCTATCACGAAAAAGGGATTAAATACGACAAAGAGAAGTTTGGAGAATTTCTGGATGGAGGAAAGTCACCTAAGGTCATGATCATCGACGAAGCAGGAGTTTTAATCTTCCAAGGGATTATGGATCGAGCTTTCGATAAAGCTCTAAAAGCGGCTACTTCTGGCAAGAAGTGACCCAGAGGTAACCGGTCTCTCCGGCCTCATTGAGGAGAAGAAGGGGAGCCGACCCACGATTTGTGGAGTCGGTTTTTTTGGGGTTGTCCCTCACCGAGTTACGTCGTCAAGGGGAGTAGATTCACTTTGAGCTTACGGCTTACTTCCCAAGCTTATCAGTGATCCGGCCTAGCAAGAGGGCGAGCTCTTCGATCTCGGGGACGCCTGCGTATTTTGTGGAGAGTTTCTGAGCAGCAGCTTCTAGCTGAGGAGTGGTATGCTTCATCTGAGATGAATCCCCATAAGGTTCTAACTTGGAACGTCCAAAATCTTCCATTTCTTCAAGGCCCTCAACGTAGCGTTTATTCAGCTCCGTCCCTAGCTCAGACATCATCTTTTCGAAGAAGGGGGCGTTGTGGTCCGAAATCTCAAGCGCCTGAGTTATTTGTAAGGCGGCATGGTATGCTCGGTGAGGGTGTTCGGCGCGGCGCTCGTTAAGCCAAGCTAAGGTTTGGAACTCAAAGTCTTGGCACTCGGCGGTCATCTTCTTCTCTTTGCCCTCAAGATAGCGAAGATTGAGCCAGAGCATTCCGTCGTTGATGAGCCAATCGGGAACGACACCGTGTCCTTTTGGGTGATAGCGAAGAGTGCTCTTTCTTTCTCCGACCATTTTCCCGGCACGTGCAGAAATATAGCGGTTAAAGTCATAAGCTCCTCCCGAAATGAAGTAGTCGCCGCCGGAAGGGGTTCCTCCATTGAGATAGCCGACAGAGGAAAGGACTCCGGCATGGGGAAGATGAACTGCGTTGTAGAACGCGGTTGCGGCACCACCCGACGATCCCGTGAAATAGATGCGGTCTGGATCGATGGGGAAGTTCTCTTTGATGTGCTTGAGACAGTCTTTCGTGTTCTCGTGGTTCTGCTCGAAACCATTGTTATTTCGAGACTCCATTGAACAGGCGACGATCCAACCATTGAACTCTGCACCGCGCTTCATGTGGTTCAAGATTTTGGGGCTGCCACCGCCAGAATGAGTCCAAAAGAGGAGAGGCGCAGAGCGGCCTTCCTTAAGAGTAGTCGGTAAATAAATAAGGTATTTGGAAGTGCTGCTCGCGACAATCGGAGCTGCCGATTCACCCAAATCTTGCGGGAGTCCACTGGCTGGGGCTAAATCACTGCCAAAGGCTTCACCTGGCTTGGGCATCGCAATGGAAAAGTGCTCAATGAGGAACGCTTGGTCCTCATTGGTAAGCTTGTCGAGTGGGACCTTCAGAGTCCGGCCATCAGTGGTAACCAAAGAAACAGTCTTCTTTTCAACCGTCTGAGCTACCGCTTTGATCGTCGTGCCAGCCTTGGAGTTCCAGTCCCGCTCTGGAGTAGGATCTGCGGCAAGAAGGGTCAATTGGGTGGCGAGGCCTATGCTACAGAGAGTGCACAATGAGCGTAGAAATTGGAATGAGGTCATGGCTGATTCATATCAAGTATTCCCCCCCCCAAACAAGCCGCCTTTTCAAGCTTTGTCAGCATGGTTTTCGTAACGCATTTCGATCATGATATAGAGCTCAGCATTTCTAGAAATGTTAGATCTGACCCCTTTGCGAAACTAGCAAGTTGTGATTTTCGTGGGTTCAGTCGAGCTGTTCGTAGTTGGGACAAGTTCCTTACTTGTGGCTTCTTTCTATCGTAAATGCCTTCTTGGAAGTTGAGCGTTAGCAAGGGCTGCTGAGTTTGCGGCCAATTCAACTACGAAAGAGCTCGCCTTAGTTCGATTTGAATCCTTTGAGGATGCTGGCTCTTTGCTCCTCGGTGATGTTGGCTCCGAGAACGGCCTCTCGGGCGGCTTCGGGATTGGATTGCTTCCAAGTGTTGATAGTGGAACGGATGATGCTTTCGCGGGCTTTCTCATCTGCGGCACTATCCGCCCAGAGGAAGGCTGACTCGGGATCCCACCGAGCGAGATCCTTAGCTAAGTTCTTGATCGCGGAATCGCGTTCCCCGCCTTCGTCGAGAGTGAGCACAAAATTGGCGGCGCTAGTGGTGTCATATCGAGCCCACTTGTCGACCACCTTGGCTATCAATGTTTGCCGGTCCTTGGGGTCAGTTTGGCCCTGTGCCCATGAGGCTGCAGCGGCAGGATCGGTCCCGGCCCAAGAAGTGGCAATAGCACTCATGTTACGACTGAAATGCGTTCTAATTTCCTCAGGGGCGAGCCCTCGAGATGCTTCTTCGAGAAGCGCGAGGGCTTTGGCTGGTTCCTTGTAACTGAGTTTTCTGATCAAGGAGCTATGAGCGCTCGCTTGTTCGGATTTTGTGAGATGGGCTTTGATCCAAGTTTTGGCGCTTTCCAAATCTTGCTCCCCCCATCCAAAGACAAGTGACTTGATTGCTCCTTCACGGACTTTAGGATCCTCGATGTCGAGGGTATAGGCCGCGGCTTTTGCGGGTTCTTTCTCAGCGAGGTGATAGATGGTTTCTGCAATGAAGGTTTGTCGGGTCGTTCCGGAGGCTTTCAGAGAGCCTAACCAAGCTAAGGTGGCGTCTGGATCGGTGAGAACCCACTTCTCGGCGATTTGGGAGACATCGCGGCTATTCCCGCTATTGATGAGTTCTCCCGCGAGGAGAGAGGCGGCTTGAGAAGGCTTCTTTATCGTGAGGTGCTCTACGAGTTCATCCAAGGCTGATTCTCGGGCCGGCCCGGGAGGCAGTTGCTCAACCCATGCTTGAGCTGCCACAGGATCAGAATCAGCCCAGCGGTCAA
Organism: Roseibacillus sp.; assembly: GCA_051251855.1. Taxonomy (GTDB): domain Bacteria; phylum Verrucomicrobiota; class Verrucomicrobiia; order Verrucomicrobiales; family Akkermansiaceae; genus Roseibacillus. Next base: position 1,174,388 of record JBPOGI010000001.1, on the reverse strand, counting down.
TGAGACTTGAATAATGGCCCGGAGTATCAGCGCTGGGAGGAAAGCTATCCAAGAGGTCGAGCGCTCCTTCGATATCGTGCTTGGCCAGATGATTGATACTTTCTCGAAGAACCTTTGCTTGTTCCTTTTTTGGGAGCGCTTGCATCCAAGCCTGGGCCTGTTCGGGATCTTTTTTTAACCAACTATTATACAGACTGTTGAGAGCGTCGTCTCTCTTCGGGCCGTCAGGAATTTCCTTGAGAAAAGTGAGAGCTTTCTGAGGGTCCTTACGGGCCGTATTTGTAATCACACCATCCAGCAATTCAAGTCGCTCAGTTCCTTTCAAACTCAAAGCTAAAGAGAGAGCTTTCTCCGGATCTCTTGTTGCAAGTGCGCGTGCAAAATTCTTCTGATTTTGAAAACGTTTGGCAGGGTCTTCAATTCCTGCGACTGCTGCGATAGCGGCGTTTGGGTCCTGTTTTAGCCAAGCTAAATAGGTCATGTTAGAGTAGTGCGAAGAGGACTGAGACATGGTTCCGGTAGATGAATCTTCTTTGATTGCCTGCGCGAAAAGTTTAAGGGCCCGTTCAGCGTCTTGCTCGGTGATGGCCTTTGCTATCCCCTCCAAAAAGAGTTTTTTCTCAAGCTTGTTGGTGAGAGTGTCCGCATAGGAAATGGATCGTTCGAGATTCTGTGAAGCCATCTCTGTCGTGACGGTCGCAATGAGATCGAATCTGATTTTTTTAGGGTCAAAGCTTTGGGTAGCAGTAAATGCCCCTTCGGGATCAAGTTGAGCCCAGCGACGGATGAGGGTGTTTTCAGCCATCCTAACCCCCTCCGAACGGGAGGCGCTTTGCAGTTCCTCTAACAAAGTTTCGACCTGTTCTTGGGGCAGTCTTTCGACGGTGGAGAGAAACCGAACAGTCGGAATCCACGTGTTGTTGGCTGGAAGGAGGGCGAGAAGATCTTCTGCGGAACCGGTAAAGATATTGCTTGAAGGGGAGGTTTTGTTGGCTTGGGCGTGAGAAGGATTTCTGAATCTCGAGGAGTTTTGTGCGTTAGATTTGGTGTGAGCGGAGGTGTTGGAGGTTTGTCCGGAGGAAGGGAAGGTCCTTGCTCCCATGAGTCCCAAAGCAATCCCGACTATGAGAGTGATGGTTGGGAGGATGTTGCGGAGAGTCATTCCGCGAGGATGGCATTTCGGGATTTGAAGTCCAGAAGGCTGTGGGGCATGACGTAGCGGCGAGTGTGGGCATTTGAGGTCCTTCTTTTAGTGGGCTTCGAGCCATGTTTGGCCGGTGCCGACTTCGACTTTGATTGGGACGTCGTTGGGGAGGACGAGGGCTTCTTCCATGGTGGTGACGATTTGGGCGGGGAGGGTTTCGGCTTCGCTGTCGTGAAGGTCGAAGAGGAGTTCGTCGTGCACTTGGAGGAGCATTTTTGATTGGGTCTCTTGCTTGGTGAGCAGTTCGGCGGTTTCGATCATGGCGAGCTTGATCATGTCGGCGGCGGTTCCTTGAATGGGAGTGTTGATGGCGGCGCGTTCGGCATTGGCGCGCACGGTGCCGTTGCCGGAGTTGATTTCGGGGAAGTAGCGGCGGCGTCCGCTGATGGTCTCGGTGTAGCCCAGTTCTTTGGCCGACTCGATGGTGGCGTTCATGAAGTCTTTGATTCTGGGATACTCTTTCCAGTAGGCTTCGATGATTTCGGAGGCTTCAGCGCGGGGAATGGCGAGGCGTTGGGAGAGTCCGAAGGCAGAGATGCCGTAGATGATGCCGAAGTTGACCATCTTGGCGGTGCGGCGTTGGTCGCTAGTGACTTCTTCGCTGGAAACTCCGAAAACCTTGGCGGCGGTCTCGGTGTGGATGTCGCGGTCGTTTTGGAAAGCGGCAATCATGGAGGGGTCGCCAGAGAGGGCGGCCATGATGCGGAGCTCGATTTGGGAGTAGTCGGCGGCGAGGAGGGTGAAGGTGTCGCGAGGGACGAAGGCTTTGCGGATTTCGCGGCCGAGGTCGCTACGGACGGGGATGTTCTGCAGATTGGGGTCGCTGGAGGCGAGGCGACCGGTGGCGGCGACGTGTTGGTGGAGGTGGGTGTGGATGCGGTTGTCGTGGGGGGCGATGTCGTTGGGGAGGGCATCGACGTAGGTGGACTTGAGCTTGGTGGCTTGACGGTAAAGGAGGATATCGGCGGCGATGGGGTGCTCTACGGCGAGGAGGGAAAGGGTTTGCTCGTTGGTGCTGTATTGACCGGTCTTGGTCTTCTTAGGTTTATCGACCAGTTTGAGTTTTTCAAAGAGGATTTCGCCCAGTTGCTTGGGGGAGTTGAGGTTAAACTCTTGCCCTGCGGCGGCGGTGATGGTTTGGGAAAGATTGTCGATGCGGTTGGTCAGGTCGACTCCGACTTCGGCGAGGAGGTCAGGCGCGAGGGCGATGCCTTCGGCTTCCATTTGCACCAGGACAGGGAGAAGAGGGGCTTCGATGGTTTGGTAGACTTCGGTGAGTTTGTTTTCTTCTAACAGTGGGCGGAGGAGATGAGCGAGTTGAAGGGTGATGTCGGCATCCTCAGCGGCGTATTCGGCGAGGTCTTCCAGAGGGATGGCCTTCATGTCGATCTCGACTTTCTTGGAGGCTGGCTTTTTCTTTTCCTTCGTGGCGGCGAGAGAGAAGAGATCCTCTTCGGCTGCTTCTTTGGCTTTCTTGGCCTCGGCTTCTTCCTGGGCTTTGGCCGCGAGGTCGGTGAGCTTGATGGTTTGATAGCTGAGAAGATTCTCGGCGAGGCGGTCCATGGTGTGACGCTGCTCGGGGTAGAGCAAGGCGTGGACTATCATGGTGTCGAAGAAGGGACCGGCGACGGTAAAGCCGTGACTGTTGAGAATGTGGAGATCGAACTTGAGGTTGTGGCCGATCTTTTGGGTGGGCTGGGAGAAAAGTTCCTGCAGGCGCGCGTGATGGACGCGGTTGTAGGGAAGGTAGTAGGCGGTGCCGGTTTCGAGGGCGAAAGCGATGCCGAGGATTTTGGACTCGAAGCGGTCGAGGGAGGTTGTTTCGAGGTCGAAGCAGTAGCTGTCGGCGGATTCGAGGGCGGCGAAGAGGTCTTTTTCGAGGGCGGGGGAATTGACGAGGATGTAGTTGGCCTTGGTGTCGGCGAGGGTTTTGAGGGTGGGGAGTTCTTCGGAGGAGGACGTTTCTGCTGGGGCGGAGCTGGTGCTCCGCGCTCCTTTGCCGAAGAGGCGGGTGGCGAGGGTGCGGAATTCGTATTCGGCGAAAATTTTCTGAATGGCTTCTTCGTTGTAGGGACTGAGGACGAGGTCTTCGAAAGTGACGTCGAGGGGAGCGTCGCGGATGATGGTGGCGAGGTCTTTGGAGAGGATCGCGTTCTCTTTGTTGTTCTCGACGTTTTCCTTCTGCTTTCCTTTGAGCTTGTCGGTGTTTTGGAGGAGTTCCTCGATGGAACCAAATTGTGCGATGAGTTTGACTGCGGTCTTGGGACCGATGCCAGGGACTCCGGGGATGTTGTCGGAGGCGTCCCCCATGAGGCCGAGGAGGTCGATGATTTGGTGCGGCTCTTCCACGCCCCAGATTTCGGGGAGCTGCTTGGGTGTGATGGCTTCGAATTCGGAGCCTTTGCGGCCGGGCTTCCACATGGTGGCTCTGGGAGAGATGAGCTGGGCAAAATCTTTGTCGGGGGTGACCATGAAGGTGTGGTAGTCGCCTTTGTCGTCTGCTGTCTTGGCGAGGGTTCCGATGAGGTCGTCTGCTTCGTAGCCATCGATTTCGAGCAGTGGGATGGCGAAGGCTTTGCAGAGTTCTTTGCAGGCAGGGATGGCGGTGCGGAGCTCGTCCGGCATCTCGTCGCGGTTGGCTTTGTATTCGGGATACTTTACGTGACGAGGAGTGGGGGCTGAGGTGTCCCATGCAACCGCGAGGTGGGTGGGCTTCTCGTTTTGGATAATGGAGAGAAGAGTATTGGTGAATCCGAAGAGGGCGGAGGTGTTTACGCCCTTGGAGTTCATGATGGGGTTGCGAATGAGGGCAAAGTGGGCGCGGTAGACGAGGGCCATACCATCGAGGAGAAAGAGGCGGTTGGGCTCGGGTGCTTCGGTCATGGCGCGAGGATTGGGGAAGGCGAGCCAAGTATGAAGACCGAATTCTGCGGGAGGCGCACTTTGTTGGTTTTGAGAGTGGCTGACGGGGAAATTTTCGGGAAGTATTGCGAAGAAAGGACGTTTTGTGGCGTTCTAAGAAGAGCAACCACCTGATTTTCTATGAAATTTATCTTTTACGTTCTCATGATCCCTGCCGCTTTTTTTCTGGGGAAGGTTCTTTATTCGCCCTTGTTTGGGGAGGAAGAGTCAGGAAGTGCAACTTCTGAGACTGTGGTCGAGATTAAGGTGAGGTCTCCCATGGGAACCATTACAGAGACGATCGACTATCATGATATCGATCCTAAGGACTACCCTGAGAAGGTGACTTTGTCTGACGCGACAGTTCTTACCGATAAAAACGGTTTGAGCCCGCTAAAGCTTGATCCAGGGAGCCCTGCGAAGCCTCTCCTCCTTACTGAGATGGTTCTGGAGGTCACTTCGCCCTTGGCAAGCCACTTGACTGGCGAGATTTCAGTTCTTGATACCGATTTTGCCCACGGCGTTGCGATGAAGCGCATGGAACGCCGAGTGGCGATGGCTGATGCCGCGAGCGGAGGCGCGAAACCACCGGTGGCGACTCCATCAGAGCCAACTCCACCGAAGCCAGAGGTTGCGGTTGCAGCTCCCACTCCTGATTCTGGAATGGGTGGCGGCATGGCCGGAGATACTCCCGTTGAACCAGCTGAAGAACCTGAGCCAGCGCCAGTGCCGGAAACTCCTGCAAGCCTGAGCAACGAGCAAATTATCGCGGCAATGAAGGAGAGTTTAGAAGGAGGAAAAATTAAGGAGCTAGACGCCTCCAAGGTCATCAATTGGGAGGCTATCGGTGATGAGTCTTTCGATGGGCAAGATTTCCAAGTAGGAGTGGCGACTTACAAAGAGATGACTATTTTGGGAGAAAAGACTCTGCAAGCGAAGGCCATGTTTAAGCAAGGCAAGCTGGATAAATGGATTCACTCCAAGACGGGGATGGAGATTCGGTAGGAAGCTCTTTGGAGACAAGATGTTGCGGGTTACGAGGCCCTTTTGAAGCGCCTAGTGATGTTGACGGATCTGTCTGTGAGCGATGAGAGACAATTGAGCAGAAATATTTGCTACCGAAAGAAGGGGAAGTTCGGTAGCGTTCTGCACACATGTCGTTGATACGAACTACTTTTGCCCTTGTTGGACTCGCTGTCGTGGCGAACGCGCACCCGAATGTGGTGCTAGTGATTACTGATGATCAAGGATATGGCGATCTCTCCTGTCACGGGAATCCAATCCTAGAGACTCCCGCGCTTGATAAGCTCCACGGGGAAAGTGTTCGTTTGACTGACTTTCATGTGAGCCCTACTTGCGCTCCGACCCGAGGTGCCTTGATGAGCGGTCACTTCACGAACCGGGCTGGACCTTGGCACACCATTATGGGGCGCTGTTTCTTGTTCGAGGGAGAGATGACCTTGGGGGATGCCTTTGAAGATGGCGGATATTCCACCGGGATGTTCGGTAAATGGCATCTGGGTGACAACTATCCTTTCCGTCCGGAAGACCGTGGTTTTCAAGAGGTGGTGCGCCATGCTGCCGGTGGGGTGGGGCAAGCTCCTGACCATTGGGACAATGCCTACTTTGATGACACCTACATGCACAATAGTGAGCCCAAGAAATACGAGGGCTATTGCACGGATGTCTACTTCCAAGAGGCCAAGCGCTTCATCGGAGAAAGCGTGAAAGAGGAAAAGCCGTTCTTCGCCTACATTTCACCTAACGCACCTCACGGCCCCTATCATTGTCCAGACAAGTATTGGAAGCCTTACGACGAGAAAATGAAGGACCAAAAGAGCCAGGAACAGGCCATCTTTTTCGGTATGATTGCGAACATTGACGAGAATGTTGCTAAGTTGCGGGGTTGGTTAGAAGAGGAAGGGTTGGCGAAAGATACCCTCTTCATTTTCATGACCGACAATGGAAGTGCACGCGGAGTGAATATTCACAACAGCGGCATGAAGAAGGGCAAAGGCTCTAACTTCGATGGCGGACATCGCGTTCCGTTTTTCATGCATTGGCCCAATGGTGGGCTGGACGGAGGGCGCGATATTGACACCCTGACGGCGCACATTGATGTTCTGCCGACTTTGGTTGAATTGTGCGAGCTGCCTGAGATTCCTGAAGACTACCCTTTGGATGGGCGCTCTTTGGTTCCTCTCTTGAAATCAGAGGATGCGGAGTGGGAGGAAAGAACGATCATTACTGACTCACAACGAGTGGTTGATCCTAAAAAGTGGCGTAATTCGAGCACGATGACTGAGCGTTGGCGCTTGCTGAACGGAAAGGAACTTTATGATATCGAGGCTGACCCCGGTCAGGCAAAGAACATCGCCGAGGAGCATCCCGAAGTGGTCGAGAAGTTACGTGCTGACTACGATGCTTGGTGGGAGAGTTTGCAGCCTGCGTTCAAGCGCTTTGCTCGTATTCAAGTGGGAACCGAGTTTGAAAATCCAACTGTGCTGACTTCGCATGACTGGTTAACGAAGGCAAATATGGTGCCATGGAATCACTCGATGTTGCGGGCCGCTCCTTTGACAGAGGGATGGTGGGCTCTCAATGTGACCGAGACTGCAAAGTATCGTATTACTCTTCGTCGTTGGCCGATGTCAACGGGAGCAAAGATTGTTTCGGGCATGGAGCCGGGAGCACCAGTTCCTGGATTGAAGGCGTTCCGTGAAACACCGGGGAAAGCGCTTCCGGTCAAAAAAGCTCTCTTGAAGATAGGTGGCTTTTCTGGCGAGCAAGAAGTGACTGCCGATGACGCCGGAGTGAGCTTTGAAGTCGAGTTAACGAAGGGCGAGGTCGAGCTTGAGACTACCTTTGTTCTCGAAGGTGGAGAAAAGGTGAGCGCCTATTTTGCGGAGGTTGAGAAGCTTTAGGGTTGGAGCTACCCTTGGAAGAGAGACTGTCCTTCTAACAAACGGACGGCTCTTCTAGTAGTCTTGAGGATTATGACCCTTCGCTTTGGGAGGATGATAGACGGGTATTTCCCGATCAGGGTAACGGGAAATGTTCGGGTATGCGCTCCAGAATGTGATTCCTCCCCAGATAATCGCTCCGTAAGCAATGATGGCAATTCCGCCTTGAGCGAAGGAAATCACGAGAGTCCCAATAGTCACAAGCAAGCCAATCAAGAAAAACACCCCACCAAGCATTGCTCTCAAGACGTATTTTTTTCGGAGCCTCTGGTTCTCATCAGAGCCATTCATCAAGCCAGCGGGATTGCGTTTCCGCTCGATGCCAGCCACAATTTGACACGCCCACTCGCGGGACCAACCTTTCTTTTCGAGAATGGCTACGACATGTCGGGGAGTGTTCGTTTTCAGTTTTTCGAAAACCTCTGGTCTGTGGGTCTTAACTGCCTCGGGATAAGTCGTTTCTTCAAGTTTCATGGGAGGGCCTTAAATGGAAACTGAGAAGTGAGATTGTACTGGTCCGTGAGTCTTCCTCACTAGAGGCAGAAATGTTCTTTCGTCTCACTTTGCCTTGAGAGCTCGGAAGACCGGTGGGGGGACGTAGCGCTCGACGGTTTCTTCCCAACCTTTGGGTCCGATGAGGGATTCGACCATGCTGGAAGAAACTTGCGCGAGTTCGCGGGGTGGCATCAGGAAGCAGGTCGTGACGGTGGGAGCGAGGTCGTTGTTGATGTGTCGCATGACGCGCTCATACTCGTAGTCACCAGGTGAGCGGATGCCGCGGAGGATGTATTTGGCGTCCTGTTCCTTGGCGTAGTCGACGAGGTAGCGATTGTCGAAATGCTCAATAAGAAGGTTATCGTTTTGGGCGGTGGACTCACGCAGGAGTTCGAGGCGCTCGGGGACGCTGAAGGTGTAGCTTTTGGAGGGATTATTGCCAATGGCGACGATGAGTCGGTCGAAAAGAGCGAGGCCTTGTTCGATCATCCAGAGGTGGCCATTGGTGGGGGGATCGAAGGATCCTGCGTAGACGGCAGTTTTCACGTGAAGTATTGAGCCACAGTTTCAAGCGACAGGACAGATTATCTTCTGTTGAGTTTTCTGAGATTCAGGCGAAACTACCAATATGATTTGAATGGTATGTAAAGCAGCCAAGACCCGGTCGGGTCGAATTGGCCTGATTGTGATAACTCTCTTAGCTGTGGCGGCATTCGTCGTGATGAAGACGCAAGGGTATTAGCCTAGGCGAATTGCTTGAGGAAGCGGGTGTCGTTTTCAATAAGAAGACGAATGTCTTTGATTCCCCACTTAATCATCGCGAGACGGTCGAGACCCATCCCAAAGGCAAAACCGGTGACTTTGGCTGGGTCGAAGGCATCGTCTCCACGTGACTTGCTGATCGCGGCGAAAACGGCGGGGTCTACGATGCCGCAACCGGCAACCTCGATCCACTTGGGCGCGCGGCCTGCGATGTGAAGCTTGATATCGATCTCGAAGGAGGGCTCGGTGAAAGGAAAGAAGTGAGGGCGAAATTGGAGTTCGGTCTCAGCGCCGAAGAGTTCTTGGAAGAAGTAGATAAGGGTGCCTTTCAGGTCGGCTAGGGACACGTTTTCGGCAACATAGAGGCCTTCCAACTGGTTGAAGACAGAGAGGTGAGTGGCGTCAATTTCGTCGCGACGGTAAGCGGAGCCGGGGGCGATGATACGAACGGGTGGGGTCTGGTTCTCCATGGTGCGCACTTGTACAGACGAGGTGTGAGTGCGGAGGAGTTTGCCGGAGTCGAAGTAGAAGGTGTCTTTCTCGTTCCGAGCGGGGTGATCGGTAGGAGTATTGAGGGCATCGAAGCAATGGAATTCGTCCTCGATTTCGGGGCCTTCGGCGAGGGCGAAGCCCATGCGACGAAGAATCTGAATGGCGTCGTCTTTGATGCGGGTGAGAGGGTGTAGGCCTCCGGTGTGGATCTCGCGGCCAGGGAGAGTGATGTCGATGCCGGCAATGGCTTCGCGGTCGGCGATGTTCTGAAGGGCGGACTGCTTTTCATCCAACGCACCGGAGATGGCACCGCGCACGGCGTTGAGGGATTGCCCGAAAGCGGGTTTCTCCTCATTGGGAAGGCTCTTCATCAAAGCCGAGGCGGCAGTGAGACGACCCTTTTTACCGAGAAAATCGATCTTGGCCTGTTCGAGGCTTTGACCATCGGAGGCAGACGCGATAGCAGCAAGGGCAGCAGTTTGGATTTCGGCGAGATCAGAGTTCATCGGAGGCGGGAGGAATGGCGTAAGAGGGCAGAAGAATCAAGTGGGAAGGCGGTAAATCCGACTCGGGGTGTTTCTAAGCAATGGGATCAGGGCAGTAGTCACGGCGGCCACATTTGAGGCAGGGTTCTCCCAAGTAGAGTTCGTCGATCCACTCGATGAGGGGGGTGAGGTGAGCTTTCTCGTCGGTGAGGATACCGGCTTCGAAGTTACGCTTAGTCGGACCCTTGGCGCCCATTCCGGCTCCGGTGAGGTTGGCGGAGGTGATGAAGGCGGTTTTGCCGTCGATGATGATGGCTTTGGTGTGGATACGCGGGCAGAGGATACGCTCGAAAAGTTCGCTCTCTAAAAGAGCGGGGTAGCGATCGAAGTCTTTGCGGAAGCGAGGCCCTGGTTCCTTGGCGTGGAAGAGGCGGACGGCGACGCCCGATTCCACGAGGTCAGAGAGGACTGCGAGGAAGGGGACATAGCGGCGGCCCTTTTTGACATGAAGGTCTTTGAGGTCTGCGGTAACAATCCAGAGATAGCGCTGGGTATCGGGCACCAACTCCTCAATCACGCGGTGATAGATTTGCTCGTTGAGGAGGAGTTCGGTCATGAGAATGCCAGAGTTTAGGGGATTTCAGGAGAATTGAAGAGCAGGGAGAATGTCCTGCAATTCGGCCTGTTGCTTTCTCTTGCTCGCAAGGAGGCAAAATGAGACTCTCCTTGCGTGGCTGCACCCCAAAATACCATTGCCCTCGTTTACGATTACGACCAAACACTGAGTCCGAGCTATATGCAGGATGATGTTCTTTTTCCGCGCTTTGGCATCGATCCGGAGCAGTTTTGGAAGAAGTGTAATGCGCTGGTGAAGGAGCAGAGCTGGGATGGGGAGCTGGCTTATATGAAGTGTTTACTGGATTATTTGGGGATGGATAATGTGAGTAACGCGGATCTTTCGAACTTGGGAAAGGATCTACACTACTTTCCGGGAGTGGATGAGCTTTTTGACCAACTGAATACAATTTTGCGTCCAGAGCATGAAGCGGCGGGAATCAAGGTCGAGCACTACATCATTTCTTCAGGTTTGAAGGCGTTGTTGGACGGCAGCAGCCTCAAGGGGAAGGTGAAGGCGATTTTCGGATGTGAGTTTGGAGAAAATAGCGATGGGTGCATTTCTTTTCCCAAGCGGACGATATCACACACCACAAAGACGCAGTTCCTCTTTAGGATTAACAAGGGAATGTTGGGCTACGATCAGGATGTGAACGATCACATGCCGCCGGAGCAGCGTCCGATTCCCTTTCATAATATGACTTACATTGGCGATGGACCTACAGACGTTCCTTGCTTCACGGTGATGAAGAAGAATGGAGGCCATGCAGTGGCAGTCTATAATCCCAATGATGATACTCGGAGGAGCTTTCGGAAGTGTTTCCAGCTTTCTGCAGGCGCAGATCGAGTGAAGCACATTGCTCCGGCCGACTACCGGCCAGGGAGTCACTTACGATTGATTTTGGAAGAGACGGTATTGAAAATTGCTGATTCGATTTTGCAAAGACGGAGTGAGGAACGCGAGAACTCACGAGTGGCGGCTCCGGAGTTTTAGTCTCAGGGTTCCCGAGGCTCATAGCTACTTTTCGTGTCGATAGAGTCCAAGTTTTGAGATGGAAATCATTGGAATAATCCTGCTGGCGTTTGGTGGGGTGTTTTTCTTTGCTGGAGCCTTTGCCTTAGCTCTCTCTAGTCCTGACTCTGAGAATACAGGAGACCGAATCGCAGATGGAATCACCCAAGGGTTTTGGGGGCTTCTCAGAGGATTCTTCCTTGGGTTTCTTGCGGGTATCAAGGGACCTAGAATGTCTCAGTTCCCTCAAGTTGTTCTCACTCTATTTGGGGCGACTCTGGTAGTTGTCGGCATCTTACTGCGCTGAGCTAGTTGCAGAAACTCTTAGCTTTTCGTGGACTCCGAAGTTGATTTCGAAGGGGCTTCTACCCCCGTAAAGGTAAAGGAGAGAACCGGTGAAAACTATTCGCCGGCTTTAAGAAAATCGACGAGGTCTACGCGCATCTTGATGATGTCGGGTTCGTTGAGGTAGAACATGTGGCCGGCTTCATAGTAGACGTAGCTAATGCGATCACGGCTTTGCTTGGGGAGGTCGATGAGTTGGTTGAGGGTGTATTCGATGCCGCTCGGCGGGGTAGCGAAGTCAGTGTAGCCACCCATGATGAGGACACGCAAATTGGGGTTGTCGGTCATGGCGCTTTGAAGGCGGCCAGAGACGTTGACGACGCGGTTCTCGGAGTTCCATTTCCAAGGGTGAACCTTACCGGTAAGAATGCGATAGGGATGATGAATCTCGTTGCCACCTAAGTCGTCGGTGAGGTAGGCGAGCATGGCGGTGGAGAAGGCTCCGTAAGCGACGGCGTAGGATGGGTCGTAGGAAGGGTAGTCGCTGTCTTTTGATTGAGCTGGCCAAGCGACACGTGCATCGAAGCGCCCGAGCACTTTATTTTCGTCGCGCAAAAGTTCGCGGCGAAATCGAGTGGGTGAAAGGCGGAGGCTGGTCTCGACCCACAGTTCGGAAGAGACGCCGGTAAGCTCTGCGAGTTTGTTGGCAAGGGTTTGGATTTCGGCTTTGGTGAGAGAGGCTCCCGCAAAGAGGGCTCTGGTGTAGGGGCCGTTGGCGAAGAGTTGGGCCTCGGTGAGGAGTTCGTCGCGATTGCGGTCGATTTTCCCATGGTAATGAGCCACCGCCGCCATGACTGGGAGGTAGACTTGGTTGACAAGGTAGTCGCCTTGGCTCCCGCGTAGGGTGCGAAAGTCGAGAAGGGAGGACAGCATGACGACGCCATTGAGGCTCATGCCGTAAGAGGACTGGAGCTCTTCCGCTAAGCCGGCTGCTCGGATGCCGCCGTAGGATTCGCCAAGAAGATACTTGGGCGAGCTCCAGCGCTTGTGTTCGGTGGCCCAGCGGCGGATGAAGTCTCCAACCGACTCGATGTCGCCGTTGAGCCCGTGGAACTCGGCACCTTTGGCGTCGCCTTCGACACGTGAGTAGCCGGTAGATACTGGATCGATGAAAACGAGGTCAGTGACATCGAGAATGGAGTGGGGATTGTCGATGAGAGTGATGGGTGGGGGCAGAGTCTCGGTGCCATCGGTGGTGGTTGGGACGAGCTTGGGGCCAAGGGCGCCAAGGTGAAGCCAAACGGCGGAAGAACCGGGCCCCCCGTTGAAGGCGAACATCACAGGACGGTCTTTGGCCTCGGTATCTTTTTTGAGATAGGAGACGTGAAAGACGGAGGCGCGCTCTTTGCCATCATCGGCCTTGAGCATGAGAGTGTCGGCGGTGACGGTGTAGTTAATAGTCTGGCCGTCGATGGTGACTTCGGCTTCGACTGTTTCGAGACTGATAGCTTCTTTGTCGCCCTTCTCTTCTTTTTTCTTATCTTTGTCTTGAGCGACAAGGGGAAGAGAGAGGACGGCAAGAGTGAGGGCGGAGAGCGAAAGGATTTTCATTTTTGATGAGAAGAACAACTAGGAACTGAAGAGAGATGATGGGCAAGAGGAGTTCTGGCAAGCGGAGGTCGAGTGATGACCTCTTTTTTTGATACTTACCGTGGAAGACGGTCCCCAACAAGCGGCTACTGGCCTCCGTTGTTTTGGTCAGGGCGGCCAAGGAAGCGGCGTCCGATGGATTCGGGAAGGCTGGCTTCATTTTGTATCATCCATTGTTCGGCCGCTCCGGAGTCCCTATTTTTCCAATCACCCAAGACGCGGTGGTAGTATCGGCTCTGGTCGTCGCTGTTGCTGAGACCACCTACCCAAATGGCGGCGAGTTCTGGATCGCTGCGGCCAGCTCCGCGCACGAGGTCGCGGATGGCGCTGTCGAAGTTGGCATCGGGGTTGGAAGTAGCCAGTTGAGAAAGATACTCGGCAGCTTCGACAGGATTTTCGCGAACAATATTACTTACGACTCCTTCGGCTGCTTCGCTCATGGCTTCGGGGGGCAGCGTGCTGATCCATGCGGTAGCTTCCTCCGGATTGTCGCGATACCAATCCTCGGTAATGTCCTCACCAGCGCGATTAAGGGCATCGACATCGCCAAGACTTGCGAGCCACTGGGCTGCATCGGCGGGGTCTTTGCGAGCAATGGCTTCGGCGGTGTAGGCTGCGGCACCAGAGCGAAGGTAGTCGTCTTCAATGGTGGAGGTCCAGTTTTTGGCATCTTCGGGGTCCTTGGACATGAGTTGAGAGAGGACACTGCGGAGGGCTTCACCTCGTTGCTCAGAACGGGGAAGGGTCTCCATGAGATCGGTTGCCCGGCTGATATCGTAGGGAGCGATGCCTTCGATGACTCCTACAAGCCAAGGATTTGCGCGGTCGGGATTGTCGTGGTTGGATTCTGCCCAAGCAATGGCAGCGTCAGGATTGGTGGCTGCCCAAGTGGAAAGAATGGTGTTGCGCGCGAAACCACCACGGGTGTTCTCGGAGGCGTAGGCGAGTGCTTCGGAAGGATTGACCTTAGCCCATGCGGTTAGGAGCATCTCGTATTCGCCTCTTCGCTCGTCGGTGATGCCTAACTGTCTGAAGGAGTCGACAACAGAGAGAAATTCGTCGGGAGAGAGACTATCGATGAGGGCGAGGAGGGCGTTATTACGCTCGATGGCATCATCAAAACGGGCGATGTCCTCAATCATTTGCTCGGGAGTCGAGCCGCGCTCAATCATGGGAGCGGCGTCGAGACGGGCTCGGGCGGAAGCCATACTGGTGGTGCTTCCTCCTGTGGAGACGAGGTTGGATGAACCTTCATTGCCGATGCTGGCAGTAGATTTTGCCGCCTGAATGGTCTCGACGGACTCGTTGGCAGAGGGAGAAATGGCTTTGCCAGCAAAGAAAGCGGCGGCGACGGAGATTCCCCAAACTGAGGCGATGGCGATGGGCTTCGAGTTCATGATATAGTCCTACGCGCAAAGAATAGCGTTTCTTCTCGGTTTCGCATCCGAAAAGTTTGCCTCAAAATGGTCAGAAATTGGCGAAATCGCGGGTTGCGGGGGGCGAGGATGCCCGTTAGCGTCCCGCCCGATGAATATCTTGGAAGACAGTTCACCTGTTATGGAGAAGACGCGCGAGCTTTGCGCGGCGATTGCTGGAGATGCCGAATTCAGTGCTTTGCAGAAGGATGTAGAGGCATTTTTTGCGGATGATACGGCTCGTGACGGCTTTCGCAAAGTGCAGGAGTGGGGCGACGAACTCAATCAGAAGCAGCAGGCTGGTCTTCAGTTAGCAGAGACTGAGATTAAGGAGTTCGAGACCGCTCGCGAAGCTCTTTTCCAAAATCCGGTAGCGACCAGCTTTTTGAACGCTCAGCAGGCGCTGCAGACTTTGCAGGGAAGTATTGGCAAGTATGTGGGGATGACTCTTGAGCTTGGGCGGGTTCCGACAAGTGAGGACTTTGCTTCTCAAGATGACGGCTGCTGCGGTGGCGGTGATGCCGAAGGCGGCGGCGGCGGATGAGGCTGCTAATCACTTCTGGCCGGTCGGCCAGTGTTTAAATTTCTGAGGTCGTCTTCCGGTTGGAGGACGGCCTCTTTTTTTTCGGTTGGGGTCTTGTTGCTGATTGAGCTCGGTTCTATTCTTCTGCTGATGCGTGTCCCTTTTTTCCTTTGGTTTCTCAGCTTTGCGCTCCTATGGGCGGATAGTGAGGTTGATGATAAGACGGCGGAGACATTGGTGAAACTCGCGGGAGTAATCGATGACACGAGTAGCGCTCTTTCGTTGGTAAGGGATGTGAAGTTGGGAGGGAAGACCACTCAGGAAGATGTGGAAACGGCCCAAGGGCGAGAGACGGAGTTGGCGGCCCGGCTCGACGAGCTGAAGAATCAATTCGATGAGCTGGCAACGGGGGTGCGGGGTGAGGACTTAAAAACAGCGGAAGAGGCCAATTTAGATTTGGCAGAAGAGGTGAAGGAAATTCTGCGACCCGGGGTGAGGGCGATGAAGAAGGCTACTGAGCGTCCACGCGAAACAGAGATGCTCAGGGCACGCGAACAAAGGCTGAGCGAACAGGCTGAATTAGCCAAGAATGCCCTAGAACGTCTTTCTCGATGGAACGGGGGCACGGAGTCGTCAACGGGGCAGCGGATCGAGGAGTTGAGGGAATTGTGGAAGGGACGACAGAACGATGCCGAGGGGCAGTTAGAAGCCTTGGCGGTTCAGATGGAGCAGCAGGAGGCAGAGAAGGAGCCGGTGTTGAAGCCCGTCAGTGATGCTTTTGAGAGTTTCTTTAAAGGGCGAGGGTTGAATCTTCTGAAGGCGGTGGGCGCCTTGGCGGGAACTTGGCTCTTCTTGCGTTGGTTGTGGCGTATGATTGGCAAGCTGCCTCTGGTTCGAAAGCAGAATCATGGGGCCTTTGGTTGGCGATTGCTGGAATTGAGCGCGGTGGTGATTTCGGGGGGTCTGGCGGCGGTAGCGGCTCTGTTTGTGCTCTATTTTAGTGGTGATTGGCTGCTGCTGACTCTGGCGATCGTCTTGCTAGTGGGACTGGGATGGACGGCGAAGAGCACGATTCCGAAGACGTTTGAGCAGACGAAGATGCTCTTGAATTTGGGTCCTGTTAGAAAAGGAGAGCGACTGACCTTTGAGGGAGTTCCGTGGGAGGTGGGAACAATAGGGATTTATACGGAGTTGAGAAATTGTGAACTCACGGGGGGATTGATTCGGATGTCGATTAAGAGGTTGAGCACGCTTCGCTCCCGTCCGCATGATCCTTCTGAATCGTGGTTTCCGACGAAGACGGGAGATTGGGTTCTGGCGAATGATGCGATGGGTAAGGTGGTGACGCAGACTCCGGAGTATGTGCAGCTGGTGCGACTGGGAGGAACGCGGGAGACGTATCTTACTCCCGACTTTCTGGCGCTGGCGCCGGCCAATCTTTCGAAGAGTTTTCGAGTGAAAGCGATATTCGGGATCGACTATGCGCATCAAGCAATCGCGACGACGGAGGTCGCGGCGATTTTTAAGGCTAAGTTAGCGGCAGGGTTGGTTGAGGTATTAGCAGACCGCGAGCAGTTGAACTCGGTGAATGTTGAATTTGCGTCTGCTGGGGCATCATCGCTGGATTACGCCATTATGGCGGACTTTAAAGGAGAGGCTGCGGACCGCTATGAGAAGCTGAAGAGAGCGATTCAGCGGATTTGTGTTGAGGTGTGTAATGAGAAGGAATGGGGCATTCCGTTCACCCAGGTGACAATTCATCAGGCGGAGTAGCGCTGTCGAAATCGACGCTCCCTAGAAAACTTTCGTTCGCTATTGGCTTGATGCATGGTGTGGTTCGGATGAGAGACTTGCTTTGGCTTCGCCTACGAGGAAGGCGGAGCCGGTGATGAGGATGAGAGGCTTTTGCGAGCATGCTTCGAGCGCCTGTTTTAGAGAAGTATGCTGAGTTGCTTCTGCTTGAGGATTTTCAGGTAGGGCGGCGAGAAGTTCCTCGGTAGGTGTGCTGCGAGGGGAGTTGATGGGAGTGAAGTGAATGTCGCCGACGACTTCGGAAAGCATTCCGAGCATGGGTGCGATTTCTTTGGAACCGGCGGCTCCGAAGATGAGAGTAGGGTTCGATTGTGGATAGAGCTGCCTCAGACTTGAGACGAGACTCCTAATAGCATGAGGATTGTGAGCAATGTCGAAGATGAAGGTCTGGTTTTCGACAGTTTTTACGACTTCGAAGCGTCCGGGATGAGTGGCTTTGGAGACTCCGGTGAGGACGGTGTCGTAGTTGAGCTGATAACCGGCACGGTGCAGGGCCTCGAGGGCGAGGGCGGCGTTGTGCGCTTGGTGCTCGCCTAGGATTCCGAGAGGATAGCCTAGGAGAGGTTTATGCACCCATGTAAGTGGTGCACGAGTTTGATTAGCGGTTTGCTCGATGACGGTGGTGGCTTCGGGAGCTTGTGAGGAAGTGACAGCTGGCTTGCCCTCGCGGAAGATGGCGGACTTTTCAGAGGCGATTTTTGCGAGAGTGTCACCGAGCCATTGCTGGTGATCGAGGTCGATGGGCGTCAGGACGGTGACGTCGGCAGGAACGGCGGAGGTGGCGTCAAAGCGGCCTCCCATGCCTACTTCGAGAATGATGAGCTCGCAGTCCTGCTCACGGAAGTAGCGCATGGCGAGGGCAAGGGTGAGTTCGAAAAAGGTGGGATGATGCTTCCAGCCCTTGACCAGTTCTTTGAGCTCGGTGAGGCCCTTTGCGATCTCTTCTTCGGGCATTTGTTGGCCGATGACTTGGATGCGCTCGCGATAGCTGACGAGATGAGGAGAGGTGAAGAGACCGGTGCGCGCGCTGGTGGCTCGGGCGAGAGAATCGATAAAGGCGCAGGTGGAGCCTTTGCCGTTGGTACCGGCGACTTGAATGACCTTGGTGGTGTGCTTGGGGAAGGCGAGAAATTCGCGGAGAAGGCGAGTGGGGTTATCGAGCCCGAGTTTAATGCCGAAGCTCTGGGTGGAGTAGAGCCAGTCGATTGCTTCGGAATAGGTCATGATTCGGGAGTGAAGGGAATTTTGAATAGGAGAGAGGGCACGTCTACTCTCGATCTGAAAATTTTGGGGTTAGGGTGGTTGATTTTCGAAGGGGATTGGTTCTTCTTCGGGGATGGGGATTGGATCTATTGCAATTGTGGGCGCTGGCGCGGTGGGAAGCTACTATGGCTGCCGAATGGTGCAGGCGGGGTATGATGTGCGGTTTTTGCTGAGAAGCGATTTTGAGGAGGTAAAGAGAAAGGGGTTTGAGATTCAGAGTGTGGCGGGGGACTTTGTAGTGGAGTCGCCTCAGATTTTTCAAAGTGCGGAAGAGATGGGGCCCGTTGATTTGGTGGTGTTAGCTTGGAAGGCGACGGCCAATGAGAATGCAGAGGCGGTAATCGCTCCATTGTTACACGAAGAGAGTCGGATCCTGACGTTGCAAAATGGGCTGGGTAACGTGGAGCTTCTGGAGAATCTCTTTGGAAGGGGGCGCGTGCTGGGTGGGCTTTGTTTTGTCTGTATTAATCGGACTGCAGCTGGGACGATTGTTCATAGTGGCGGGGGAATGGTGTCGATTGGAGAACCTTCGCCAACGGGAATACTGGATGAAATGCCGGATCTTTTTGGGGAAAAGGTCGAGGTGCGGTTGGCCGCTGATTTGTCAGAAGCGCAATGGCGAAAGCTCGTGTGGAATATCCCCTTCAATGGTCTTTGCGTGGCCGAAGGGGGGATTGACACCGAAAAGCTCTTATCGCTGCCGGGGAAAGAGGATGAGGTGATGATGTTGATGAAGGAGGTGCAGGCCGCAGCTTCGGCGCTGGGTCACGAGATTTCAGATGATTTTTTGGTGAATCAGATTGAAATCACGCGCCCGATGGGGCCCTACAAGCCGTCAAGTATGTTGGATTACGTGAGGGAATTGCCGCTGGAGGTGGAGGCGATTTGGGGAGAGCCTGTTCGACGGGCGGAGGCTGCAGGTGTGGAGGTGCCTCGGATGAGGGCTTTGTATGAGAAGATTGTAGTGCTGGATTCGGCGCGGTGATTTTTCGCTTTGCCATCCTTTACCATTGCGAGCAGTAGAAAGGGTGCGAAGACTACTGCCGTGGAAATTCTTGTCTATAGTGGCTGGGTTATTTTGGGACTCGTTCTTTTGTATTACGGGGCAGAATGGCTGGTGAAGGGCAGTAGCGAGTTGGCGCTACGAGTGGGTATCTCCCCACTTGTTGTGGGACTCACAGTAGTGGCCTTTGGGACAAGTGCTCCTGAGCTGTTAGTGAGTGTGAGCGCGAATATGAAAACTCCTCCACAAGGGGATTTTGCGCTGGGAAATGTGGTGGGCTCTAATATCTGCAACCTTGCCTTGGTGCTGGGAATTGCCGCTCTGATTAAGCCGTTGGGGATTCATCGTCAGGTGTTGAAGCGTGAGATGCCGATTTTGATTGGCGCGTCGATTGTTTTTGTCGTGATGCTCTTGGACGGAGCGATTGCTCGCTGGGAAGGAGCGCTTCTGGCTGCAGGGGTCGTGCTTTATACGGTGAGTAGCATACGACGGGGAAAAAAGGGTGAAGAGGTGGAAATTGACCTCGATATCACTGAGGAAGAAATTGCGGCCCTGAAGAAGGCTGGTCCGGGACTCTTCTTGAAGGACTTGGCTTTTATTTTGTTGGGGCTGGCAGCGCTGGGATTTGGTGCCGATCGATTGGTTTTTGGAGGAAGTGAGATTGCGATGGTGATGGGAATTCCGCCGGCAGTGATCGCGCTGACCTTGGTTTCCTTCGGAACCTCTTTGCCTGAGGTTGCGACGGTAACGGTCGCTTCGCTCAAGGGGGAGGGAGATTTGGTTACGGGCAACGTGGTAGGGTCCTGTATTTTCAATATTTTGGCAGTGGTTGGTATTACAGCGACGATTGCTCCCTTGGATGCGGGTTCGCTGCAGAATGTTGATTTGGCTGTCATGGGTGGGGTGACTCTTCTGGCCTTTCCTCTTATGCTTTCCCGTAAGTCTCTTTCGCGATTGGAGGGGGGAATTCTTGTGACGGGCTACCTTATCTATTTTGTCTGGCTTTTCTTGCGACAAGGTTGACAGATCGATGTGCGATGGCTTCGTATATGCACCTCGATGATGAAAAAATACTTTTACGCAATTGTAGCTAGTTCGTTTCTCGCAACCGGAGTGGGCTCGGCTGACGATACCCCTCTTGCTGAGAAAATGGACGAAGTGAGTGGCTCATTGAAGATGCTACGCCGCGCCGATGGTGACTTTGCCAAATGCTTGGAACTCGTGCGCCAAGCGCAGACGCAGTTGCTGGAGACCTTTGCTTTTGTCCCTGCTCTGATTGAAAAGATGCCGGATGGAAAAGAGAAGCAAGTTGCTTTAGCGAATTACAAGAAGACCCTCGCGGCTTCTTACCAGACCCTCTGTGGTTTAGAGATAGCCTATCTTTCTGAGGACCAGGATAAGATTGACGATGCGATGGACCTCGTGAAGAAATCCCGCAAGGACGGTCACGAAGAGTATATTGAGGAGGGAGAGTAAGCTTCAACCCTGATAAGCTTTCAGAGCAATTTCTAGCCCTGCCACTTTACGAAGTGGTGGGGCTTTTTGGTCAGTCCCTTTTAAAGAATGAAGAGGTCACTCACTCCCTTTAACGGAAGGTGACGGGGAGGCTCTTTTGTAAATGCTCTAACAGGGCTTGGTGTGCTTTATCGACATCCTTGGTCTTGAGGGTTTTGTCGGGGGAGCGATAGAGGAAACTGTAAGCGACTGACTTCTTGTCAGCAGCGATTTTTTCGCCTGAAGCATCGCTGAATAGGCTCACGCAGCGACTGGAGACCAAAAGCGGTTCCTTGAATTTAGCGAGAGCGTTCTCAACGTCTGCGGCCGGTAGTTCAAGAGGGAGCTCCATCGCAATATCACGGCTGGAACCAGGGAATTGCGGAAGGTCGGTGACGGGGGTCTCTTGTTGGACCAGCTTGACTACTTTTGCCAAATCAAGTTCGGCAATGTGGGTTTCGAGAGGGAGGTCGAGTTCGCGGCATCGGGCAGGAGCAAGCCGTCCAATCACGCCGACATTCGCTTCGCCGAGATGAATGGTGGCGGTGAGAAGATAGTCGTTGCCGAGGTCCTTGGGTTTGAAGCTGAGAGGCTCGTTGGGGGCGAGTGATTGAAGGACGGCCTTGAGGTCAAAGATGTCGCTTTCGGCAGGATTTGTCTGAGCCCAGGTGGGAGGAGTGAGTTGACCGGTTTGGAGAATTCCGAGAACAGGGAACTCGTTGTCCTTTTTCTTTCCACCGCCGAAGTGGCGGAAGCATTGGCCGGCCTCGAAGAGACGAATGGCTTTGGAGCCTTGGCGCGCGTTGTTGGCGGCGGAGGCGATGAGGCCGGGTGCCATCGACGGACGCATCACGGAGTGATCTTCGGAGAGAGGAAGGGCGACCCGAATGAAGTCGGCTTCTTGCAACGGCTTGAGTGGGAGCAAATCTGCGAGTTGACTCTCGGAAATGAGCTTGATGGTCTGGCACTCATAGAAACCCAATGAGCTGAGTTGTTTTTTTACGGAAATCTCTGCATCGTAAAATCGGTCGCTTTCGGAGCTGGGGACGGTGTGGGCGAGGGTGGAAACAGGGATGCGGTCGAAGCCAATGACGCGCACTACTTCTTCGATGAGGTCGATAGGTCGAGTGAGGTCGGGACGGTTGGAGGGGATGTTCCAAGTGCCATCGCCGTTGTCGATGAGGCCGAGTCGAGTGAGACAGGCGCTGGCTTCTTCAACGGAGATACTGTCGGCGCTGACTTGGGTAAGTTGCTCGGGGAGGAAGGCGACGGAGGGAAAGCGAGCTGGGATTTCTCCCGCTACGCTGACTGGCTCGGCCGTGCCTCCTGCGAGTTCGAGGATGAGCTCGATGGCTCGAGCAGCGGCAGGAAGAACCATGGCGGGATCGGCTTGGCGTTCGAAGCGATACGACGAGTCCGAGGTGAGAATGAGACGACGGGAGGTGCTGCGAATCTCAGAGGGAGTGAACCAAGCGGACTCGAGAATGAGGTCGGTGGTGGACTCGGTGACTCCGGAATCGAGTCCTCCCATGACGCCGGCGAGGGCAAGAAGGGCGTTGCTCTCGTCGGAAATCACGCAATCTTCGGTGAGGAGGGTGTAGTCGGCTTCGTCGAGCGCTTTGAAGACTTCGCCTCCGGTTGAATTGCGAATGACGAGATTACCAGTGACCTTGGCAGCGTCGAAGGCGTGTAGGGGTTGGCCGAGGTCGTGGAGAATGTAGTTGGTGATATCAACGACGTTGTTGATGGGGCGAAGACCAATGGCTTCGAGCTTGGACTTGAGCCAAGCAGGAGAATCGGTCACCTGAACGCCGCTGATGCGAGTGGCAGTGTAATAGGGGCAAGTGCCTGACTGCAGAGAGACCGCTGCGGATTGGGTTTGAATTTGAGATGGGGCGGGGCTTTTGAGTTCGCGCTTAGAAAGAACAGAGAGCTCGCGTGCGACGCCTCGATGAGAAAGAGAGTCGGGACGGTTGGGGGTGACCTCGAGCTCGAAGACGGTATCGGAAGGATAGAGATCGACTAATTTGGCTCCGATAGTGAAATCGGACGGTAAAATCATGAGGCCGTCTTCGGCATCTGGCATTCCAATTTCTGAAGCACCGCAAAGCATCCCCAAAGAAGGGACTCCTCGGAGCTTACCTTCTTTGATAACGAAGCCGCCTCCGAGGTCAGCGCCAGGTAAAGCGCAGGGAACCTTGTCACCAACGGAGTAGTTCTTGGCTCCACAGACGATTTGACGAAGTTCGGCTTCTCCTGCATCGACCATACAGACTTTCAGTTTGTCTGCATCGGGATGTGGGTTCGCTTCTTTGATCTGGGCCACGACGATGAGTTCGGAAGGGATTCCCTTGGAATCAATACCCTCGACTTCGATCCCAGAGAAGGTGAGCAAATCTGAAAGCTCAGCAGTGGAAAGTCCCGCGAGGTCGATGTGGTCATTGAGCCAAGAAAGTGAGGTGTTCATCTGTCGGGGGCTGAGGTTCCAGATTCCTCCCTTGCAAGCAAGGTTTTTACCGGAATTCCTGTTGCATCACAGATTGGGTTTTACCGCAACTTGTCTAACCAGGAGGCCAAGAGAGAGGACGCCCCGCGAGAATGTGAACATGCATGTGGGGGACGGTCTCGCCGCCGTCAGGACCATTGTTGACGACTACGCGGAATCCAGACTCTTCGAAGCCCTCTTGCTTGGCAATGAGTGGGACTCGGGTAAAGAGATGTCCCAGAAGCTCGGCGTCTTGCTCGGTTGTCGCTGCAATGCGGGGAATTGGCTTCTTGGGAATTAATAAAAGGTGGACTGGAGCTTGAGGCTCGACATCACGAAAGCAGAGAACGAGGTCATCCTCGTAAATAATCTCACTAGGAATCTCTCGAGCTACGATTTTCTCGAATAAGGTTTTGTCATGCATCTAAGGAATCTTCTGGTAGGGAATGTGACTTTGCAGCCGCCAAAAGTGTCTGTTTGTTTGTATCTGGGGAGATAGAGGGTTTTCTAGAGTGTCGATTTCAAACAAAAGACGACTATTAAGAAGTGCTTACTTAATTCTTGATTTTTATAAAATCATAATGCATATTTTTTATCAACATGACGGACGAACTTAGAAAGAAGACAGCGAAACGTTACACTGACGACGAAAAGGCCAAGATTTTGCGCTTTGTTCAACAAGTCAACCAAGACAAAGGGAGGGGTGGCGTATCTGCTGCAGTCAGAGAATTTGGTATCTCACCAATAACTGTAAACGGTTGGCTGCGGAATCAAAAGGAGTCTGGTCCAACTTTGCCACTTCCTAAAAATGCCAGTGCTGTGGAAATTTTTCAGCGACTGGCGGATCTTCATTCTTCAATTGAGTCCAAGCGTGACGAGCTTGAGCGTATGGAGAGTGAATATAGCGAACTTAAAAAGAAGATTAAGTAGGGTCTCTCAAATTGCACTAAATTTCAATCGTGATGCGGTCTGCGGGGTTTCCCCTCAGGCCGCATCGAGCGTAAGGAGCAATTGACTTTGCGGGGTCGAGTTCCTTTCGGCAGTTTTCTCCAAGAAGGCAAGGATGTCATGCTGAAAGACTTCGCAAGCAGGATTCCAGCGTTTAGTCCCGACCAGGAGCAGGGCCGCTTCTCTAATTTCCGTGAAGTGAACCTCTTCGGTGCCCAAGTGATGGAGAGCATCGACTTCCGCGCGAAGGGTTTGGAAAAATCCTAACTCGAATCCTGGCTCCATTTCTCTAGCAGTTCGAGCTAGTGAGAGGGTTACTGGAGGGGTGAGAATCTTGAGGTGGTCGCTGATGGCGGAGCATCCAATCCGCTCTAGCATTCGGCTCATTCGCGCATAAAGATCCTCGATGGGAAGGAGGCGTAGTGGACACTTATTCTCCAGATAGTGGATGATGCCGTCGCGAATATCATCGATGAACGGAAAATCGTCACGGTCGGCAGCGACTGAAGCCCGATTGAGCGCGGTCTCGATCCAGTCCACGCCGTAGCCAACAATCTGATGATTGCCAACTTGCAAGACAGGACGATTACCAACGAGACAAATCATGAGGCTACTTCAGTTGCTTCTTGGGTTTGGTGTTGGAAGGAAGAAGCTCGCGCTGCATAGGGTCGCGCAGGGCTCGCTTGGAAAGGTTCTGAATCTCGGCAATGAACTCGCCGACATCGTCGAACTCCCGATAGACCGAGACATAGCGCACATAGGCGACAGGATCGATTTGGTGGAGCTTGTCCATGACCTTTGCGCCAATGGCTGCGGAAGGGATCTCTGGAACGTTGTCGTGGTGAAGTTCGGTAAGAATCTCTTCGACGGCTCGGTCGATGCGATTGAGGGGGACGGGTCTCTTTTCGCAAGCCTTGGTCAGTCCCCGAGTGAGCTTCTCGCGGTTGAGAGGTTGCCGTGTGCCATCCTTCTTGACGACTTGTAGTTCGGTTCGCTCGATCGTCTCGTAGGTGGTGTAGCGGTAGTCGCAGTTCTCGCACATGCGCCTTCGACGGATCGAGGTGCCATCCTTCGACATTCGAGAGTCGAGGACTTTGTCTTTGAGAGAACCGCATTGAACGCATCGCATTGAGAATCGCCCGAAGGCGAAGCCCAGTCTTTGCACTATCGGGACCCACGAAAGAGAAAATCGTGCTATCACGACGTTATGACTCAAGTGGGGAAAGTTTTTGAAAACGAACTGCGGGAATCCCTTGTGATAGCGTCCGGTCTCAAATTACTAGCGATAAAACAGAGGCTCGTTCAAAAGAGTCGAGTGGCCCGAGTAGTCCAGTTTGGTGAAGTAAGTTTCCAAAAGACCGAGAGGGGAGCTTGCCCTTACCAAAGAGGGCGACGGGATCGGTGAGATGAATAGGCAGAAAAAAACCGAGTCAGAAGACTCGGTCTGGTATCAAAACGCTTAAGAATTTGAGCTCTTCTTTGGGGCTCTTACTTCCGAAGTTTGTGAAGGAGATCTAAAAGGTAGTCTGCCAAGGTGAAAAGCGCTGCCCGATGCTTGTTGTCGGGGAGGAAGTGCAGTGGGTCACGAGCATCATCGACTAGCTTGATTGCAGTTTCTATCGAGTAGTCGATCGCGCCTTCATAGTCAGCGATGCCGCTGAGAATAGTTAGATCAAGGGGCTCTTGCTTGATGATGCGCGCCTGTAACTTATCCCGCTGAGCTGGGTTCGCCTTCTCCAATAGGCGTAAGATGGGGAGGGTGAGCTTCCCCTTCTCCAAGTCGGTACGCAGGGTCTTACCGAACTCTTCTTCTTCGCCGACAAGGTCAAGGCAGTCGTCATAAAGTTGATAGGCGGTACCAAGCTTGAGGCCGAACTGATAGAGGTCTTCCTGTGTCTCTTTATCTGCACCGCTAATGTAGGCAGAAAGTCCTGTTGCGGCGGCGAAAAGGGCTCCAGTCTTCATCTCCAAAAGACGGAAATACTCCTTCCGGGTCATGGTGAGGTCAAAGCGGCGTTGGGTCTGGAGGATTTCTCCTTGGCAGACTTCGCGAGCGGCCTTGGCGATCTCTCGGCTGAGATGCAAATCATCAAAATCGGTGCTGAGCATCAGAGCATGTGAGAAGAGAGCGTCTCCTAATAGAACAGCTA
The DNA here is from genome assembly GCA_051251855.1 of Roseibacillus sp. GTDB lineage: Bacteria > Verrucomicrobiota > Verrucomicrobiia > Verrucomicrobiales > Akkermansiaceae > Roseibacillus. The sequence continues at coordinate 1,148,431 of JBPOGI010000001.1, read as the reverse complement.
AACCTTCACCCCACTTAGCATTGGGGGTGGCGACTTTACGCCGAATATCTGCGCCGTCGATAATGTCGTCGTGTACGAGACTGGCGACGTGAATCAGCTCTAGGATACTGCCGAGTTTTACGTGGTCGTCACTTACTGGTCCTAAGGCTCCACCGGTAAGAATGGCAAGGGCTGGTCGCAGACGCTTGCCGGAGGTATTACAAACGTAGTCTACGTAGGGTTCGACGCCTGGATCGAAGTCGTTGACCTGTTCGCTGAGCAAGGACTCTACTTTTTTGAGGTGAGGTCTTACCAAATCGAACGGCGCCATCAAATTGGCTCGGCCGGGTGTTTGTAATTTTCGGTTCATATTGAAAGTTCCGGATGGCTTGTGAAACTTTTCACAAAGTCCGCTGTCGCGCAATCGTTTTTTCAGGAATTAGTGAAAATGACATGAAGTCGGTAGATTTTGGTCTTCTTGAGACTTTCGGGTTTCCTCGCACGTTGCTCTCTGATTGCTTGGTTCATGAACGACGATATTGCTAAGGTTCTCATTGATGAAGAAGTCATTCTCCGTCGCTTGGATACGGTGGCCGATAAGGTGCTCGCAGATTTCCAAGGGGAAGAAATTCTCGTGGTCGGGATTTTAACGGGAGCTTTGGTTTTTATGGCTGATCTCTGTCGGAGGCTTCCGGTACCGCTTCAAATCGAAACTTTGAGTGTAGCGAGTTACCATGGAGGAACGGAGAGTAGCGGGGTCGTTGAGTTCTTGGATGCCAAGTTGCCGGAAGTCAAAGGGCGGCGGATTTTGCTGATTGACGATATTTTGGATACGGGCCGGACTTTGAAGGCAGTGAAAGAGAGACTTTTAGAAATGGGTGCGGAGGTGGTAAAGACTTCCGTGTTACTCTCGAAGGAAAAGGAGAGAGCCGAAGAGGTGGAGGCTGACTACATTGGATTTGAGATTGCGGATGAGTTCGTCGTTGGCTACGGCCTCGATTATCAAGGCCGTTACCGAAATCTTCCCTTCGTAGGAGTGTTGAAGGAAAAGGTTTACTCTCGGTAGCAGCTGTAAGCCATGTCTGAGAAGACTGACCGTTAGGCCCAAGGTAATTTAGTGACGCCAGGCATAGGGCTCTTGTAGGTGCCGTCTGCTTGTGGCTGCACCGGTGCGGGTTTGTCCCAGTCTAGGTCGTCGGGGAGAAGAGAGTAGTCGCTTTTAACTGCCTCGTCCCAGCTCACCTGCTGGCCGGTGTATGTGGCCAATCTGCCCAACACTGCGGTAAAGGAGCTATCGGCTCCGTAGTAGGCATTGTTGAGTTTTGAGCCGTCTTTGATGGCCGCATGCAAATGATCGTGTTCGACCTGGAAGGGGTTGGTGGCTCCGTCGCGTGGTGCTCGGTAGCGCCACAGAGTCTTGCCCGAGAAGTCCTTGATTTCGCCTTTTTCGAGGCTGAGAATCCCTTTGGAACCGTGGATTTCTTCTCCGACGCGGCTTTTGGTTCCGCGGACTTGGCGGCATTGGCTGTTGAGAATCTTGCCGTTGCCATATCGGTATTCCACGTAATGGTGGTCAAAAATCTCGCTGGTTTTGGGATCCTCCCAACCCGTGCGACCTCCCATGCCTTGGGCATTGACGGGATGTCCGCCTCGCTCGCTGTCACCCGTCATGAACCAGTTGACGACATCGAGGTTGTGGACGTGCTGTTCGCAAATATGATCGCCGCAGAGGTAGTTAAAGTGATACCAATTGTGCATTTGATACTCGAGTTCACTCCAGCTGGGATCGCGAGCAACAACCCATGGGCGAGCGCCATTCCAATAGCACTGGGCTGAGATGATGTCCCCAATGAGGTTCTCGCTGTGAACCTTTTCGAAGGCCTGCAAGTAGACCTCTTGATAGTGTCGTTGAAGGCCAACCACAACTTTGAGGTTTTTCTCGTCGGCTTGTTGAGCTGACCGAATGACCCGGTTGTAGCCATGAGCATCAATGCAGACGGGCTTCTCCATGAAGACGTGCTTTCCTGCGGCGACTGCGGCTTCGAAGTGGAGTGGGCGGAAGCCTGGGGTGGTAGCGAGGATGACGAGATCGCAGTTTTCGATAACCTCTTGATAAGCATTGAATCCCGTGAATTGGCGTTCGGCGGGGAGGTCAATCTGACTTTCTAGTTTCTGTTGCTTGATTTGCTGCTCAATGAGTTGGAGTCCTCCGGACTTGCGCGGACCGTTTCCTTTCAGGCGGCTTTCGAAGGCGTCTCCGGCCGCAACTAACTGTGCTGCAGGGTTCGCTTTGAGGTTTTGAAGAACGGCGCCGGACCCGCGGCCACCGGTGCCGACAAGACCTACTTTGATACGGTCGCTTCCAGCAACGTTGGCTGAAGCTGAAATGGGAAGGTAGCCGAGACCGGCTGCAGTCGCTCCCACTCCTGCGAGAAATTTTCGGCGGGTGGGCTGAGATGCCTGAGAGGTAGGCGAAAGGTTGGTGTTGGAATTTTCCATCGTCCTCAGTTTACGGTGAAACGAGGGTAATGCTTTCACGTCTATTCGTTCTCGATGCCACGGCCTGAGTTCCAAATGCGATGCATTTCTTCGGCAGAAGGGATTTCCAGTGGTCGCACGAGTCGAAAACCGAGCCACATGGCGTTGGTGTGATACCAGATAGACTTAGGCAATTGTGGGTCTGCGATTTTCCAAGCGGAAGCAGATTTGAAGCGGGCGGCACTGCGCAAGAACTCAGGACCGTCATACCAGCTGCCCCCTCGGGCGGTGCGGGGATAGATGTTTTCGGATGGATTGGTGAGAGGGTTTTCGAGGAGCACTTTGCTAGCAGGATAAGGTTCGTAACCGTCGAGAACCCATTCGATAACGTTGCCGTGTATGTCGTGCAGTCCCCAAGGGTTCGGCTTCTTTTTCCCAATCGGCTGATACTTGCCATCACTATTGTCCCAGTACCATGCGTAGTCGCCCGCATTGCTGGCGTCATCTCCCCAGCTGTAAGCGGTTGTTGTTCCTGCTCGGCAGGCGTATTCCCATTCTGCTTCGGTGGGAAGGCGATAGAAGTGACCAGTTTGCGCGGAGAGCCATTGGCAGTATTTGAGCGCGGCATGTTGAGTCATGCTAATGGCAGGAAACCCCTTGGTGCCCATGCCGAAACTCATTTCGGTATAGGGGGTTGTAGGCTTTGAAATGGCGTCAGGGATATTCGCGCCTTCGGGAATTTTGGAAGGAGAGCCATCCTTGTTCCTTGAGACGTTGGTAATCATGAAGGGCTCGTATTCATCCCATGTGACCTCATGCTTCCCCATCCAAAATGGGGCAATCGCCACTTGTCGTTGAGGCCCTTCGTCTTCAAGACGATCTTTTTCATTACTTGGGCTTCCCATGAGGAATTGACCACCAGGGATGTTGACCATCGCATACGGGGCTCCGGTTTCGGGCACCTTGCTTTGATAGGACTTCATCGCTTCGGCCTCCATCTCGCCAAGGTTAGTGACGATCTTTGCACGGATCTTCTCGACGAGCTTCAGGTCGTCAGCAGTAGTCTCCGCATTCAGAAGAGAGCAGGATCCGACGAAGAGGTAGGTCAGTTGGCGAAGAAGAAGCATTGGTAGCTCCGTTACGGAGTGGGAGTCTCAGTTCTTGCGAGTGAGCTCAACGAAGACGTCTTCTAGAGTTCCGACATGGCGATGTAGAGTTCGCAAGGGCCACTTCTTTTCTTCGGCGAGCTTAGAGAGGCGAGGGCGGGTCTCGGTGTTCGAATCGACGAGAATGGTGAGGTTCTGCCAGCTGTCTTTAGTAGACTTGTTGACAGTGACTTTCTTGATGTGAGGCAATGCTTCAACAGCTTCAACAAGGGCGTCCTTGGGTGCTTGGATTTCGAGCGAAATATTTCCAGCGGAGCGCATGTCTTTCACGAGGTTGGCCGGTGTGTCGTTGGCTCGGATGTGGCCTCCTTCGAGGATGATGACTTTTTTGCAGATCATCTCGACTTCAGAGAGAATATGCGAGGAGAGGAAGATGGTTCGGTCCGCTGCGAGGTTCTTGATGAGGTTGCGGATAGCTCGAATTTGATTGGGATCGAGGCCGTTGGTGGGCTCGTCGAGAACAAGAAGTGGTGGGTCGTGCACTAGGGCGTCAGCTAATCCCACGCGTTGACGGTATCCTTTGGAGAGGGTTTTGATCATCTTGCGGCGCACATCGCCGAGACCGCATTCTTCAACTACGGTGTCGAGGCGTTTGCCAAGCTCTTTACCTCGCAGTCCCTTGAGAATTCCACGATGCTTGAGGAATTCGCGGACCCGCATTTCGCGGTAAAGGGGAACGTTCTCGGGCATGTAGCCGATTTGACGGCGGGCCTCGATGGATTGGCGGAAAATATCGAAGCCTGCCACGCTGGCGGCTCCTGAGGTTGGGGGATGGTATCCGGTGAGAACGCGAATAGTGGATGTCTTTCCCGCACCATTGGGTCCAAGGAAGCCAACCACGTCTCCGGTCTTCACTTCGAAGGAAATGGAGTCGACGGCGGTGTGGCGTCCGTAGCTTTTGGTGAGGTTCTCGACCTGAATCATCTGGAGAAAAGGTGAACTGATGGCTCGGTGAAGGCAAGCTTTCGGTCTTGCTGCCGAATGGGATCGAATGAATTAGGGAACGACATCGTCTTCGGTGTAGGGAACACGGTCTGGCCCTGCGGATCGGATCTCGATTTGGTCTCGTGAGAAGGGATGGATGATGAGCGGGCTATCGAAGCGGTCAACGAGTTGGCCTTTTTCGTTCAAGATCGAGGAATCAGGAGACAGGTAGGGCGTGAGATTGCCCTTTTGACCGGTAAGAAAGAGAACGAGATCTTCGTTGGTGGCGTAGTGACGAGGGTCCCGTTGCTTGGCGAGAATGAAGACGTTGCTGAGATAACGTTCGAAAAGTTCCATGTCGCTGGCCAAGCTGCCAGTCGGTTTTCGGTATTGAGAGAGAAGTTGGTCACCAAGCAAAGGCTGTGAAAAGGTAGTGGGCGGCTTTTCCTCCAACGCGGGCGGCTGGGATACTTGAGGCGGTCCCGGTTTCAGTGGGGGCTTCTCCTCTTGGGGCGATTCCTGGCGGGTGTAGTGGAGTATCAATCCAATCAAAAGAGTGGCGATTCCCAGAGAGAATATAAGGCGGCGAGCGGAACTTTGCATCGTTGCTTCAGCTAGGTTGGGTTCTGGAACTGGTCGGCCTTAAGAAATCCGATGGGAAAAGTGCTCGGATCGCTGGGGTCTGCTGTTCCGGGATCGTAGAAGTTGCTGAGATTGGGAAGCACTGCTGAAAAGTCATCAGGCGAAAGACCAAACCAAAGAAGAAGCTCTCCAAAAAACTCGTCAACGGAAGTGGTGGGAAGAAGACGTCCGCCGCGACCGACATCGTTAGGACCATCGAGGGCGAGGCTAGGGTAGTCGCCGGTGACTTGGCCTCCTGCCACGGGGCCTCCCATGACGAGTTGGTTCCCTCCCCAAGCATGGTCGGTGCCTCGTCCGTTGGAACGCAGAGTTCGACCGAAGTCCGAAGCGGTGAAGGTGATGACCGAGTCTTCAAGTTCGAGCTCCTCCAGAGCTGCTTGGAAGGCCTCTAGCGCGGGGGAGAGTTGACGAAGTAGCCCGTCTTGGGATTCTAACAGTTCACCGTGATGATCCCAGCCTCCGAAGGACAAGAAGATTGTTTGGCGACGAAGCCCCAGTTCTTCGCGAAGGTGAATCATGCGCAGGGCACCTTGCAATTGTTGGGCGATGGGGTTGTCAGGAAAGCCGGTGTTAATGTAGTCCGGAGAAACAGAATCAAACTGCTCTTGGACGAACTCCTGCTGGTCGACGGATTGCTTGGTGAGTTCAGCAAAGGCAGTTTCCATCAGGTTGGTGTAGTGCTGGTCTACCATGGATTTGACCACGATGTTCTTCTGTACGGTGACGTTGTTGAGGTCCGTTCCTTGTTGAGAAAAGGAGAGGGCACCCTGCGGCGTCATTACGAACTGTTGGGTGGTGTTGCCCACTTGGAAGATGTTGTTTCCCGCGAATGACAGCGACATCGAAGCTTGGTCCTGATTGAGGGTGCTGTGTAGGACATCGGCCGCACGCCCCGCCCAGCCGGTGAGATTATTGCCGCCTTGAGGAAGAGAGGTTTGCCACTGTTCAATTTGGTCGATGTGAGAAAAGAGCGCAATCGGTAGGGAAACGGAGTCGTTTTGGTAAGCCGTCATCGAAGTGGGTTCCACTAGGGTTCCGACATTGGAAACGAAGGAAAGACGCCGCTTGGTGGGGTCTCCTCCGATACCGTTGAAGAGTTCTTGAAGGCCAGTCGTGCCAGGGTGGAGTCCGTAAAGCTGTCCGTCTCCTCCTGCTTGGTTCAAGGTCAAGAGAGCGGTGTCGTCTAGCGCGAGATTGGTGCGCGAAGCCGCGTATTCGGCATAGCGAGTCGCATCACGAGGAACCAAGACATTGAAGGAATCAATGCCTCCGTGCAGGAAGATGCAGACGAGAGTTTTACAATCATCTCCTCCTGAGGGCAGGCCTGCTGCAGCGGCTTGTCCGGCCATCTTAAGATTGAGCAAGGTGGACATGATGGAAGTCGAGCCCAAGGCGGCACAGGCGGACTCTCCGAAAAATTTACGACGGTTCATGAAATGGGTCAGTTAACGTTGGATGGCTCCTTGTGGACTCATCAAGGCGGAGTAAAGAGCGAGCTTCATGCGACCGGAATGGTCGGAAGCATCGAGTTGATTGAGCCCTGTTCGGATAAGGTCTCGAGTCTTGGCTGTCATATGACCTGAACAGATCACTAGGTTCACGTAGTCGAGGAGTGCTTCTGAGTCGTCAGCATAGGGACGGAGAAGTGAGTAGTCGGGCGGGACGTGATAAAATTCGTAGTGAGAGAAGCCATCGTCGATTGTTTGCCAAAGATGATTGGGAAAAGAGACGGCACTGTAGGAATTCGTAATTTCGAAAGCGGGGGCCAAGAGTCCATTGTCGGTCAGGGTCTGAGGCGGCTGATAGTCGGGGCGATAGAAGTTGAAAACTGAGGGCGAGAAGAGGGGGGCTTGGAAGGCCGCGTCGTTGTAATTGTTATAGTCCCACCAGACGAGGTCTTGATCACGATTCAGCTGAGTGAGGCGTGCCAAATGCATGGTGCGAATGACGGGCTCGCGAAGAAGACCGAAGGTCGCAGAATTGGCCACCACAGGATCGCGGGCCTCGGGGTCAAGGAGAAGAGCTTTGACGACCGCTCCGAGATTGCCCCTTTGGCCTGTTCCGTCGTCGGCAAAGACGGCTGAGACTCGCGCGACGTATTCAGGAGACGGGTTGGAAGTGACGAGGAATTGAATCAGGCTTTTGCAGATGAAGGGGGCACAGTTTTCATGCTGCACGAGATGTTCAATGGCGTCTTGAATATCCAAAAGGCCGTTCTCCTCACTGGGTGGGCGAGCTGGAATGGTGAAGCCGTTGAGCAAAGTCTTGCTTCCAAAGTCGTGATGATCTGGAAAGAGGTTCATTGGAATCGCATAGTGCGTATCCTGCCAGCCTCCGTAGCCATAACTTTGGTCGCCATACCAGAGACCAGTCATCACGCGGGCGAGTTCAGTGACTTCAGCGTTCCCGTAGGTTGGGATAAAGTCGCCATTGGCGTCGGTCTTGCGTTCACCGTTTGGTTGGAGTTCCCAAAGACCAATGGAAAATAGTTGCATGACCTCGCGAGCGTAGTTTTCGTCGGGATAGCGATTGATGGATGGGTCTGCAGGTTGGTTGCCGAGATGGGAAAGGTAGCGGCCCATCGCGGGATTGAGGGTGACCTCCAGAAGGAGTTCCTCATAGTCGCCGAAGGCGTGCTCAACGAGGAGGTCGTAGTAGGTCGAGAGTGCGTAGATGTTGTGAGCAAGGTTCGCGTCGCGACGTGAAATTACGAGGATTTGAGAAAGGGCGAAAGCGACCCGTTGACGAAGTTGATCGGGGCCTGAAATGGCGGCTCGGGCGAAGGCCGTTTGGACGTTGTTGCCGTCGATGAAGTCGCTCCCGACATTGTAGGAATAAGTGAGGTCGGTGCGCGGACCATGGAAATCTTGCGAGATTTCATCAACATAATCGCGATGGTGAGTCGGGGGCTGGCCCATGATCTGATCATCGATCCAAGCCTCTAATCCCATCGAACGCACTTCTTCAATCGAAGCTATAGTGGGACCAAAGCTGCCTTGCATCAGAAGGCGGGCCGCATCGTAAGAGGTGGGAGTGGAAACTGTGCCGCCAGTGGACAGCTGCTCCTGATTCGCGAAAGTCTTTTGCCAAGTTAGTAGGTCTCCCGCAATCTCGCTTTCTCCCTCGCCGTCACCATTGCTATCGTAGCGGCCAGGGCGCGCGGTGGAGTTGGCTGAGACGGGTGATGAACCAAGGGCCAGTTCGCTCCAGTCGTTGAGAGGGTCGCTGTCAGAATTTTGGTCTGTGGTGGTTACTCTGAAAAATCGGCGGATAGCAGCGGTGGAGACTTCTTGAACCGTATTACCTCCCTCAAAATAGGAGGCTGAGGTGAGTTCGGGTTCGAAGGGAAGAACCAGCGAGGAAGAGCTTAGGAGTGTCTGTTCTTTTCCCGGGATGGTAGGCCAGAAGACTGCGGGTGGTTCGGAGGAGGAGTCCCTGAATTCGAGGCTGGGCTTCGAGGTGGCATCGAGAGGATCGGTGCCCGCAAGGGCTTCTTCTGAGTTGAGAGACCCGTCACCATCGTCGTCACCAGAGGCTGATAGGCCAGAAGTGCGGAAGGCGGCCTCCCAAATGTCGGGGAGGTTGTTGCCGTTGCGGTCGGCATTGAAGGCGAGGCCTGTTTTAAAGTAAGCAGGCTCTGAGTTTGGTGCTGAAGGATGAGTGAAATGATAGGATTCTTCACCATCGTTGACGCCGTCGTTATCTGAATCGGCAGAGTCAGGAAAGGTGCCCGCACGATATTCTGCTAAGTTATTGAGCTGGTCGTTATCACTATCAAAAATTGCGTCATTGGAGTTGTTCGGGTTGAGGCTGTGGAGGTTTTCCCACCAGTCAGGAATTCCGTCGTCATCCGAATCGCGATGGAGGGTGAAGGCTGGAATGGTCTCCAAGGAAGCTTCTTGATGGTAGAGTGTGATTCCTTGGCCAGTGGAAACACTGCAACGATTGGCGATTCCGGATTGATTGCGCCAAGTTGCGGTCTGGTTTGCAATCGTGGTTGAGGCCACCGTGTTCTCAATGGTTCGGGATAGAATGATGGTGTTGGTAGCCTCGTTAGTGACCACGTATGAGAGGCTCCAGTTGGAGTTGGGGTCGGGATTCTTTTCAGCAGTAAAATGGAAACTAAAAGGGTCTGACGCGTCAAAGGTGCCGCTCCCTGAGAATCCAAACGCTGCGGTCAGATCGGTGTTCAAGTCCCCATACCATAGGTCCCAGCCATCGACATGACGGAAGCCTCCGTCTCCTTGAGCCACGGTGTATTCGCCCAATTTTCCATTGGCCATGACGAGTCGGAAGTCGAGGTTGGTCCACGCTGGTTGAGCTGCGTTGATAACGCCGAGAGAAAAAACGAGCTGCTGATTATTGTCAGTAGAAGTCAGCGGAGTTTCATGATTTCTGACGAGCTGTAGATTGTCGACTGTCCAAGTAAGACGGTTGGGAGCAGGAAAGGTAGGGACAGGTATGACTTGGTTGAGAGCGTTGTTTGGATTCGAGCCCTCAGCCAACTCGACGTCGTCATTTTTGCCGTCGGAGTCCGAGTCGATCTCGTTGGGGTTGGATGGGAATGCGTGGGCGAGCTCTGCTGAATCGGAAAGCCCATCGCCATCACTATCGCCATAAAGAGGATTACTGCCGGTGTCGTTGCTATTAAGGTAAGTCCCGGTGTTTGTCTCGACGAAATCAGAAAGACCGTCGTGGTCGCTGTCGGGGTTGTTGGGATCGGTTCCGCGAGCGAATTCATCCACGTTGTTCAGGCCGTCTCCATCAGGATCGGAGTTGGCGTTGGAGGTGTTAGCATCGGTTCCATGTTGGAATTCCCAGTAGTCGGGTACAGAGTCGCCATCGCTATCAGCATCAATGTCCACGACTTGAATAGCGGCGATTCCGATATTCTGATCTACTTCGAAGAGTCCTACTATCTGAGAGCTTCCGCTCAGTCCAGAGAAGCGAATAGTGTTAAAGAGGGGAACATTGGGACTGGCCGATTGATGGCTTGTAATGAAGCTTTGCGTCGGTGCCGAGCTGATGGGGCGCACCGTAATGTCGGTAGCGGGATCATTGTTCAAGCGAGCGGTGCCAGTAGGACCTAGGTGGGCGGACGAGACATAGAGATAGAGGTCGTAGTTGGTGAAAGGGATTCCTGACAGAGTTACGCGGGGGCTTTGATTGGTGTCGGTGCTGAGCCCTCCCTGGAGTAGTTCGGCGGCTCGGCTGCCTTTGTTGTGATTGGAGCGGCAGCCATCGTGAACGAAGTTGATGGTCGTTGCGATGGTCGCGCCAGCAGCGTTAACGAGTGAATTTTCGCTGGGCGAGGCAATGGCGTTGGTGTCTCCATTGAGAAGGGGTTCGCTATCGGAGACTCCCCAAGCGCGAAGCAGTTCAGTTTGATTCCAATGAATCTGCGGAACAAAACCATTGGGCGCGAGGTCGCTCCAAAGTCCATGCTCGCTCGATGCCTCGGAACGAAAGTTGATACCGATGGCTCCCGAAAATACGGGTGGGGTCGAGGTGTTGCTGGCAGGGTCGAAGCCTGTTCGGATTTCCCAAGCGTCGGGGGCCCCATCGTTGTCCGTATCGGCAAGGGCTGGGTTGGAGGTCGTTTCTTCTCCGTCGCGCAGGCCATCATCGTCACTATCAGGGTTGAGTGGGTCGGTGGCTGTTTCCAAGTGGTCAGGGAGGGCATCATGGTCGGTATCCGCAGAGCGTGGATTGGTTCCCGCTTGGAATTCTTGCAGGTTGGTGAGCAGGTCGTCGTCCGAGCTGATTCCGGCGTCGGAAGAATCGTCGTCGGACAATTGGTAAAGAACTTCCCATCGCAGCGGAAGTCCGTCTTCGTCCGCATCTTCATTGGCGGTAGGATCGACCGTCAGTTGCAGATAATCGATACCCAACCAGGTGTCGCTCGTTCCTCCTGTTCGAACGATTTCGAGGGTGTTGGCTCCCGTTTGAAGCAGTCCCACGAGTGAACTTACTTCTGCGCTGAAATCTTGATAGGATACAAATGAGGGAGTGAGTAAGAATTCAACCCCATTGAGGCGGCAAGAGATGGTGTTTGCAGAGGTTTCATCTTGCAAATTTCCTGACCAGATAAAGCCAATGTCAAAATAAAGAAGCCCGTCAGGATTGGCCTGGGCGGTCGTGAGCTCAAAGTGAACTGTGTTCGAAGGATCCCAAGTGGTTAGCGAACGTTCAAAATTGCTGGCTGGCTCTCCGCTGGAGACATAGTAATGGTCATCAAGTTCGGTGGGGGACCCGGGGGCGGGTTCAGTATCCGGAGTTTCCTGTCCAAAAGGGCTGTGGTCCCCGTCCTTTTCCCCAATAAGAAAGAGAGTCTCGATGTTGGCGTGAGCAAGGGAGAAGCCAGCAAAAACGAGAGTGAAAAGGGTGTGCTTCATTTTTGAAAAGGGCCGAATTTGAACCCTATGGGAGAACAGACCCATGGGGATAAACTATTTAAACCTCATAAAGCTATACAGAATGAGGTTAAAAGTCAATGCGACCCCGTTTGACTAGCCTTCTTGAACCTGGATTTGGAATCGAGAAGGCAAATGAGAAAGCACATGCAATAGGAGAACGGTATTGCTGTGCTAGGTAGAGGCGTCGAACTGATTGGCTTTGAGGAAACCGATGGGGAAGGTGCTCGGGTCGCTGGGGTCTGCGGTGCTGGGATCGTAAAAATTGCTGAGGTTGGGGAGCACTGCGGAAAAGTCGTCTGGGGAGAGGCCGAACCACAGCAGTAGTTCCGCGAAAAATTCGTCAACGGAAGTGGTGGGGAGCAGGCGTCCGCCACGTCCGATGTCGTCAGGACCATCGATGGCAAGGTTGGGGTAGGTGCCCGTGACTTGGCCGCCGGCGATAGGGCCACCCATGACGAGTTGGTTTCCGCCCCAAGCATGGTCGGTGCCGCGACCGTTAGAGCGAAGAGTTCTGCCGAAGTCCGAGGCGGTGAAGGTGATGACGGAATCTTCGAGTCCGAGTTCTTCAAGGCCTGCTTGGAAGGCTTCGAGGGCGGGGGAAAGTTGACGTAGCATCCCATCTTGGGTGTCTAACAGTTCGCCGTGATGGTCCCAGCCGCCGAAGGAGAGGAAGATGGTTTGGCGGCGTAATCCCAACTGCTCGCGAAGATGAATAGTGCGCAAGGCTCCTTGCATTTGCTGGGCGAGGTAGTTGTTAGGAAAGGTGGTGGTGAGGTAATCCTCTGCGAGGGAATCGAACTTCTCTTGGATGAACTCCTGTTGGTCGAGAGCTTGTTTGGTGAGCTCAGCAAAAGCAGTTTCCATCAAGTTGGTATAGTGCTGGTCGACGAGAGACTTGACCGCAATGTTCTTTTGCACGGTGGCGTTGGTGGGGTCGGTTCCATCTTGTGAGAAGGAAAGGGCGCCCTCGGGAGTCATCACGAATTGCTGAGTGGTCTGACCGACTTGAAAAATGTTGTTCCCCGAGAAGGAAAGCGACATCGAGGCTTGGTCTTGATTGTGAGTGCAATGGAGCACGTCGGCAGCACGTCCGGCCCAGCCTGTAAGGTTGTTGCCGCCCTGGGGAAGAGAGGTCTGCCACTGTTCGATCTGGTCGATGTGTGAGAAGAGAGCGACTGGCAGGGAGGCGGTATCGTTCTCATAAGCAGTCATCGAAGTGGGCTCAATGAGGGTTCCGACATTGGATACGAATGAAAGTCGCCGTTTGGTGGTGTCGCCTCCGATACCATTGAAGAGATCCTGAATTCCGCCCGTGCCTGGGTGAAGGCCGTAGAGTTGGCCGTCGCCGCCAGACTGATTAAGGGTCAGGAGAGAGGTGTCGTCCAAGGCGAGGTTGGTGCGCGAGGCTGCATAGTCAGCGTAACGGGCGGCATCGCGAGGAACCAAGACGTTAAAGGAGTCGATGCCACCGTGAAGGAAGATACAGACGAGGGTCTTTCTGTCAGTGCCTCCAGCGGGCAGTCCCGCCGCGGCGGCCTGTCCTGCCATCTTGAGGTTGAGCAGGGTAGACATGATGGAAGTCGAACCCAAGGCGGCGCAGGCGGACTCTCCAAGAAATTTACGTCGTTTCATCGTTTGAGGGGGCTAGTAAAGTTATCGTTGCACGGCCCCTTGAGGGCACATGAAGGCGAGGTAGAGGGCGAGACGAACACGACCAGAGTCGTCACCTGGGTCGGTAGTGTTGAGGGCGTTGAGAATGATGGAGCGGGTTTGGGCGCTTATATTACCGCCACAAACCACTAGGTTCACATAATCAAGGAGGGCTTCGTGCTCGTTGGCGTAAGGAAGGAGTTGGGAGTAATCGGCGGGGAAGGAGTAGTCGGTATAAAGCGCGAATCCGAAGTTAGCGTGACCCCAAAGCTCATCGGGGAAGGCGACTGCTGTGTGGGAGTTGGTGATCTCAAGCGCAGGTGCGACCAAATTGTTCTCGGTAAGAATTCCGGGAGCCCTGTAGTCGGGGCGGAAGAAATTGAAAACTGAGGGCGAGGAGGTCGCTTGTTGCAGCGACTGGGCGTAATAGTCGCCATAGTCCCACCACAGCACGTTGTTATCGCGATTGACGTTCGTGAGCCTGGCTAAATGCATGGTGCGAATGACCGGCTCGCGGAAGATTCCGAACTCCGGTCTATTGGCGATGGTGGGGTCTCTCGCTTCGGGATCCATCAGGATAGCTTTGATGGTTGCCGCGAGATTTCCGCGTTCTCCAGTGCCATCATCGGCGAAGACGGAGGATATCCGTCCGACATAGGCCGGAGTCGGATTAGAGGTGACGAGAAATTGAATGAGAGCCTTACTAATGAAAGGGGCGCAGTTTGGATGCTCGAAGAGATTTCGAATGGCATCCTGAACGTCCAAGAGAGCATTTTCCTTACTGGGAGTTCGCTTCGGAATGGTGAATCCTCCAAGGAGCGTCTTGGGCTCGAAGTCGTGGTAATTGGGATGCATGTCCATGGGCACCGCATAGTCAAAATCCTGCCAACCACCCGCACCCCAAAGGTTGTCTCCGAACCAGAGCCCGGTCATCACCCGAGCTAGGTCTGTGATTTCTGCGTTAGAGTAGGTGGGGATGAAAGCTCCGCTGGTGTCCGTCTTGCGGCTTCCGTCTTGTTCGAGTTCCCAAATTCCTATGGTGAAAAGTTGCATCAACTCTCGGGCGTAGTTCTCGTCAGGGTAGCGGTTGATTTCGGGCGCGGGAGGTCGGTTGCCGATGTGTGAAAGGTAGCGTCCCATGGTGGGATGCAGCGTGACTTCCATGAGCAAGTCCTGGTAGTTCCCGAAGGCATGCTCGACAAATAAGTCGTAGAAGTCGGTGACTGCGATGAGCCGGTTGTTGAGGTTAGCGTCGCGGCGAGAAACGACGATGATTTGAGAGAGCGCGAAAGCGACACGTTGGCGAAGTTGATCTGGGCCGGAGATGGCAGCACGAGCAAACGAGGTGTTCACGTTGTTGTCGTTTAAGAAGTCATCGAGGTCATTGTAGGAGTAGTCGATGTTGGTGCGCGGGCCATCGAAGTCGCGGTAGATTTCGTCGATGTAGTCACGGTGTCGGGTTGGGGGTTGAGCGGTGATTTGGTCGTCGATCCATCCTTCCAGTCCCAAAGCGCGCACGTCATCAATTTCTTCCAAAGTAGGTCCAAAAGTGGACTGCAACAGAAGGCGAGAGGCATCATAGCGGGAAGGGGTATTGACCGAACCACCAGAACTGAGCTCCGTGAGGTTTCCAAAGGTGCTTTGCCAATAGGCGAGATCTCCCGAAATCTCCGAGTCACCCTCACCATCGCTCGTGGTATCGATCGCGACTGGACGAGAAACGGAATGGGCGCTGGTGGGTGAAAGACCGAGGGCAAGTTCGGTCCAATCATTAAGTGGGTCACCGTCACTATTGCGGTCGGAGATGCCGACTTGGAAAAATTGTTGGTTGAGAGCAGCTGCGACATCCTGAGTTGAGGTGTCGTCGGCTGTGGTGGCTGCTCCAGCGACTAAATTCCAATCCGAAAGATTGGGGGAGGATTGGAGGGTTTGGTCTTTGCCGGGAATGACAGGCCAACTGGCGCGAAGAATGCCGTCGGTAGGGGCGGGTGACACTTCGAAAAAGGGCATCGAAGTCACGTCGAGAGGATCCGTTCCGGCGACGGCTTCTTGGTAGTTGCTAAAACCATCACCGTCATTGTCATCGGAGGCGTTGAGGCCTGATGTTTGAAAGGCGGCTTCCCAAACATCTGGAAGTCCGTTGTTGTCGAGGTCTGGTTCGTAAACGGGCGGGTTGTGGAAGTAGGGTGGCTCTGAAGTGGGGTCTGAGGGGTCGCTCCATTGTGCGAGTTCTTCACCATCGTTTGCGCCGTCATTGTCGCTGTCCGGATTGGAAGGGAGAGTTCCCCGTAAGTATTCGTCGCGATTGGTCAGGTCATCGTTGTCAGAATCTAACAGAGCGTCAGAGGCATCGTTTGGATCCAAGCTGTGGAGGACTTCCCAAGCATCGGAAATGCCGTCGTTGTCGGAGTCGAGGTAGGGGGCGAAGGCAGGTAGAGACTCGAGTGCAGTCGAGGAACGGTAGGCAGTGATGCCAATACCTGTGATGAGAGAGGCCTGATCAGGAGTTTCGTTCTGGTCTACCCAAGTGGCGGTTTGAGCCGCAATGCTAGCGCTGGGAGTGGTGTTGGAGAAGGTGTGGGTCGCGACGACGATTGAACTCTTCTGATTGATGATGTTGAAAGTAAGACTCCAACTCGTAGAAGGGGCTGGATTGGGAGAGGCCAGAACTTGGAAGGTGAGTGGGTCTGAGATGTCGTGGCTTCCGTAACCAGAAAGCCCAAAGCTCGCTCTCAAGTCGTTGCTGAAATCGCTGTGGTAGAGGTCATAGTTGTCAGAGTGTTGAAAAAGAGCGGTTCCGCGAGAGACGAAAGTGTAGCCGATTTCATTGCCAGATTGAGCAATGCGAAAGTCGAGGCCTCGATAGATGGGCGCGAGGGCATTACTGACGTTAAGGGAAAGGAAGTCACGTTGGCTTCCCGCTCCTGAAGTGTTCACCGGTGTATCGTGGTTTTGCTCGATTTGAACATTGTTCACTTCCCATGAGAAACTGTTTGGCGCAGGAAAGGTTGGGACGGGGACCTGATTTTCGCCAGCGCTGGAGGGGTCTGATTTTTTGTCGATTTCGACGGCGTCATTTTGGCCATCGTTGTCGGTATCACTTAAAAGAGGGTTGCTTGGAAAGGCGTTTTGAAGTTCGTCGTTATCTCCTAAACCGTCGCCATCAGTATCGCCATAGAGAGGGTTAGTGCCGGTATTGCTGCTATCGATGAAGGTTCCGGTGTTGGTCTCGACAAGGTCGCTCAGCCCGTCGTTGTCGGAGTCGGGATTGTTGGGATCGGTTCCGAGAGCAAACTCAGCGGCATTATCTAACAAGTCTCCGTCTGGGTCCGCATTTGCATTGCTGGTTCCGGCGTCAGTGCGGTGCTGAAGTTCCCAGTAGTCGGGAAGAAGGTCGCTATCGGAGTCGGCATTAGTATCTACAATTTGGATGCCAGCGATTCCGGTGATATCAGACCCGTGAATGAGTTCTAGCGAGAGGTTGCTGCCAGTAAGGTCCGCGAACCGGACGGTGTTGTATCGCGGTAAAAGAGGTCCAGCGACTTGATAGGCTGGCCGAAAGTTTTTGGTGGGTGCGGTGGCTTGCACGCGGAGGGTTTGCTCATTGCTGGGGTCTCCATTCAGTCTGAGCGTTACGGAAGGAGCGACATACTCGGCCCCCAGGTAAAGATAGAGATCGTAGTTGCTGTAGGGAATATCGGCAACCGAAACGGAGGCGTTGAAGGTAGGGTCGCTTCTTAAGAATCCGTGTAAAAGCTCAGCTGCCGCCGTGCCTGAGTTGGCGCTGGTCCAGCAACCATCATAGCTAAAGGTGATCGTGGTAGCGAGCGGACTCCCGGAAGAGTCGACAATCGTTTCTGCTACGGGCTGCTCGATGTCGGTGGTGTCGCCGGTGAGAAGTGCCGTTTCATCGGGAACTCCCCATTCACGAAGGGGCTGGGTCTGGTTCCAATTGATTTGAGGAATCCAGCCGTTGGGGGTGATGGCAGTCCAAAGACCTTTTTCGCCGGAGTCGACACCCGAACGGAAATTGACTCCGATGGCTCCCGAAAAAGAAGGAGGGGCTGAGGCATTATTGCTCGGGTCGTAACCGGTGCGAATTTCCCAAGCATCGGGGGCTCCATCACTGTCGGTGTCGGCGAGGACTGGACTGGAGGTCGTTTCTTCACCGTCAAGCAGGCCGTCATGATCACTATCGGGATCGAGCGGGTCGGTGGCTGTTTCCAAATGGTCAGGGAGACCGTCGCTATCACTATCTGCAGAGCGAGGATTGGTTCCCGCTTGGAATTCTTGCAGGTTGGTGAGGAGGTCTTCGTCCGAGCTGATTCCCGCGTCCGAACCATCGTTGTCAGAGAGTTGGTAGAGGGTTTCCCATCGCAGCGGGAGCCCGTCTGAGTCCTCATCTTGATTTGCAGTGGGGTCGACGGTCAATTGGAGGGAGTCGATTCCCAACCAGGTGTCGTTCGTTCCTCCAGTTCGGCGGATTTCGAGGGTGTTGGCTCCAGTTTGAACCATTCCCGGAAGAGTAGCGAACTCGATGTTAAATTCTTCGTAAGCTTCAAAAGAGGGGGTGAGGAAAAACTCAACTCCATTCAAACGAAACGAAACCACGTTTGCGGTGGTAGTATCTTGGCTGTTTCCGGACCACAGAAAGTTGATAGTGAAGTTGAAAACGCCATTGGTATTAGTCTGAGCTGCGGTCAGGTCAAAATGAACGGTATTAGAGGGGTCCCATGTGGTGAGGGCGCGCTCGAAGTTGGCGGCGGGTTCTCCGAGGGATACGTAGTAGTGGTCATCGATCTGGGTGGTAGAACCAGGAGGTGGCTCTGTGATCGAGTTTTCGGCGCCAAAAGGCAAATGTTGCCCATCGTTTTCACCAACAACGAAAACGGTCTCAATACTGGCCGCGGCCGATGAGATTCCAGCAAAAACCAGAGCGGAAAGGGGGATTTTCATTTTTGAACAGATCGGGCTTTGAACACTGGGGGGAGAACAGGCCTGAGGGGTGCAGCTATCTGAGATAGGCTGATGCGCGAAAACTAAGCAGAACGAGGGCAAGAGTCAATGCGACTCGGTCGATAGGCCCTCGTAGAAGGGGGATTCCGCGAAAAGAGCTCAACAGATAGATTTTCCCTATAGTTCCTAGGTGAATCAGGCATGAACTGGAGGTTTTAGGCATCTAGAAGAGGAGTAATGATGAAAACGGGCTATCAAGTCGCGAGGACCTCTTGCACGGGACGAGTTTTCAATCCTAAGGTCGGGAGTGAAGTTAATTTTGGCCTCTGGTTCTCCTCGGCGCAGCGAGCTCCTTGCGCGCGAAGGGATTGACTTTTTGGTCCAGCCGTCAGGAGTGGAGGAATTGGCGGCTAACTCTCGAGAACCCGTTGAGCTAGCTCGCGAGAATTCGTTATTAAAGGCGCGTGATATCAGCGCGAAGAATCCCGAGGCGATCGTGCTGGGTTCAGATACGGTGGTTGTGATTGACGGGCATACCCTCGGAAAACCGCAAGATCTAGACGAGGGTGCCGAGATGTTGCGCTCGCTTGCGGGCAACTGGCATGAGGTCGTGACGGGATTCGCGATTTTGAAAGGGGAGCGAGAGGAAGTCTTCCATGAAGCCACCCGAGTCCGCTTCAAAGAACTCAGCGAGCAAGATATTAAGGATTACCATGCCAAAGTTCATGTCCTCGATAAGGCTGGTGGCTACGCTATTCAAGACGGAGGCGAACTGATCATTGCAGAAGTGGACGGTTGCCGCGACAATGTGATGGGACTGCCGGTTACGCGGGTAGTGACTGAATTGAAGAATTTTCAACATGATTAAGACAAGCCACGGGAATCGATATCCCCTCATTATGAATCCAAAGGCGCGCAGCGAGCGTGCGGATGGAGCACGACGCTTCATCATGGACCATGCTGGGCGATTCGCGATCTATGCCTCGAACTCGGGGGAAGAAGCTGAGGAACTTGCCGCAACCATTGCTGACGCAGGTGAACCTATTGTAATTGCGGCAGGTGGCGACGGAACCTTGAATGCAGTGGTGAAAGGGCTGGCCGGGAAAAAGACAGCTTTGGGAATCTTGCCGACGGGAACGATGAACGTCTTTGCCCGTGAGCTCGGTCTTCCCGTTGATCAGTTGAAGTTGGCCTTTGAAGTCATCGACAAAGGGAACCAAGTTGATGTCGACTTGTTTACCATGAATGGGGCTCCCTTCGTTCAGATGGCGGGAGTCGGATTTGACGCTCAAGTCATTGAGGAGACGAAGTGGGAGGCTAAGAAGGCTCTTGGGCCCTTGGCTTACCTCATTTCGGCGATGAAGGTTCTGGGGGATAAGCCTCCGAAAATGACGGTGCACTTCGATGAAGGACAGGTTGAAGAAGGAGTGGCCGTATTGGTCGGGAATGGCTCTCTCTACGGAGGACAGGTTCGTCTTTTCGGGAAGGCGAACAATGCAGATGACCTTCTCGACGTGCTGGTCTTTAAAGAAGCCGGGTATAAGGTGGTAGCTGATTCGTTGGGCGGTTTAGTTCGCGGAGGGTTTGACGAAAAAATGGACACGGTTGCCTACCATCAATCGAGTGGTTTAAGAGTCGAGTGCGACCGCGAGATTCCAGTTGAAGTGGATGGGGAGCTCTGGGGAAAAACACAGGTGGCGACTTTCAAAAATATCCCCGAGAAGTTAAGAGTCCTGGCGCCAGAGGATGCAGGAATGCCCAAGTGGGAGGAAATGCTCAGGGCTCTTTCTCCCTGGACCCCGAACAAATGAGTTTAGAATCCGTCAATTTGAAGAAGTGGTTCCGCCATCTCGTGAAGTTTGCTTTCGTTGCAGGCTTCCTTGCAGTGGCTTTCATTTTCTATGCTAATTTGACGGCAGCGAGGGCAGGAGAAGGGCGTCTCTACGACCAAGTGAGCGAGATACCGGCCCAGCCGGTAGGACTTCTTTTCGGAACTACAGATAAGGTTGGAGAGCGCGATAATCTCTATTTCACTCACCGCATTGATGCTGCAGTTGACCTTTGGGAAGCGGGAAAAGTGGAGTGTCTTTTGGTGTCAGGCGATAATCGTGAGAAGTATTACAATGAACCTAACAAGATGCGTGATGCTCTCCTTGAAAGAGGGGTTCCTAAAGAGGTCATCGTTCGCGACTTCGCAGGGCTGCGGACGCTTGATACCGTGGTGAGGGCCAAGGAGGTTTTTCGGGCCCCTTCGGTGATTCTTATTTCGCAAAAATTTCACAATGAGAGAGCTGCCTACATTGCCCAGAATGAGGGACTCGAGTTTGTGGGCTACAATGCACAAGATGTTCCCAGTGGTGTGGGGCTGAAGACCAATCTCAGGGAAGTCGCGGCGAGGGTGAAAATGTGGCTCGATGTCAGGGTCTTTGACACCAGACCTCGTCACCTAGGAGAATGGGAGTATTTGCCTGTCGAGGGACACCCATTAGAGAAATCTAATCAGCAAGAGATTGGGCGTAACGCGCAATTACCTCCGGATAGAGTTGATGTTCCTCAACCTGTATCCGTTGATGCAGACTAGTTGCAGTATCGGATGGAAGCACCGGCACGCGCGCTTGGCCTAGGACCGGACCAGTGTCCATTCCCGAGTCAACAAGATGGACCGTGCAACCACTTTCTTGGGCTCCAGCGTCAACGGCTTGCTCCCAAGCAGCCATGCCGGGATAGGCTGGGAGAAGGGAAGGATGGATATTGAGAATGCGGCTAGGAAAGGCTTCGAGGAGCGGAGTCTTCACCAGACGCATGAATCCAGCGAGGCACACGAGGTCTACCTTCGCATCTTGGAGCATCTTCGCAGTCGCGAGTTGCGCTGACTCCGGAAAACGGGTTTGGTAGCCGTGGCAGTCAATCAGCCCTGTTGGCAAATTGTTGTTCTTTGCCCGTTCAAGAATGAATGCTTCAGGTTGATCCGACAGAACTAGCGCTATGCGGGCCTTCAAGCGCCCTGAGGAGATAGCATCCAGAATTGCCTGCATATTCGAACCAGACCCAGAACCGAGAATTCCCAACGTAAGCACGGGTCTTTGTGCAATAGGGGTGCCTTCGGAAACAAGAACCATTCGAAGAAGATGGTTAAAAATGCTAAATTGTTGACAAAGTGTGACATTTTATGGTTTTATACTGTCATGTTCCAGTCCGTTGCTCCTCGTCCCGGAAAAATTGCCTTTCAGATTGAGCCGTTTCCTATCCCTGAGTTTCAGGTTTTACCGGAAGCGTCCAAAGTCACGACACTTCCTGTTGCTGAGCCTGTGGCTGTTACGACAGAGTCTGAGGCTCCAGCGGTAGAAGATACAGCTCCATTGGTGAGTCCTTTTCTCATGGCTACCGAAATGGAGGAGGATGCCATTGTGGTAAATGAAGTGGAAGTTCCTGAAGCTGTCTCTCCATCAATTTTTGATGAAGTGATGCCAGAGCAAGAGCCTGTTCAGACTATCCAAGAAGTTGAACGACTTGAGGAGGAAGCTCCCGTTGGGAAAATTGTTGAAGCCGAGTTGGTTGAACCAGCTGAAACAATTGTGGACTCACATCCCATTGTTCAAGTGCAGGAAGAGGTCGAGGAGCCTTCTACCAAGTTGGAAGTATTCTCTGAGCCTGTTCAGACTGAACGCCCTAATCCATTTCAAAAACTGGAAGCCGTCGAGGAGGTTGTAGAATCAGTCCCCGAAGAGGTCGTAGCAGGAGAAGCTCAACCTTCAGTCGTCACAAGCTGGCAGCCACCAGCACCAAGTGATAAGAGAAAGAACTCCAAATTTGGAGGTCTTTTCCGCCAGTAGAGAAAGCAGCTCTACCGCCGGCGCTTTAGGAAAAGGCCGCAGGTGAGGGTGATTAGAATAGCACTCTGCGGCTCAGGAATGGCCCCGATTTCA
The DNA here is from genome assembly GCA_051251855.1 of Roseibacillus sp. GTDB lineage: Bacteria > Verrucomicrobiota > Verrucomicrobiia > Verrucomicrobiales > Akkermansiaceae > Roseibacillus. The sequence goes on along the minus strand of JBPOGI010000001.1, from coordinate 1,126,294 downwards.
TATCCTGAGTCCTGGAGGAAGGCGAGGTCTAACAGGGTGAGTTGATCTCGTTCACCCGCCACCGGAGAGCGGTTCATAACTGTGTTGCGCAGAACTCCATCCTCGTAGCCTGGGCTCTCTAGACCAGACGCAATGTGGTAGCCATCGGAATGGAGCGCGTCTTCGCCTGTTCCCAAAAGCGCGCTTGCCTCAGGGCCTGTCCAATCTGAACCCGAGGTGTAATCATCCCAGCTCTCACTCGTTCCATAGCCAAGGACGTGGAGTATCTCGTGTAGGGCAATGCTATAGATATCGATTTTTCCAGTGTCTACTTCCGTGGTGTGATCGAAATGCCAAAAATCGTTGTTTTCCTCCCATGATTCTCGTCCTGAGGACGAGTCTCCAAGAGAGTCGTTGAACCACATGCTGCCAGTCACTGGTCCAAAATTCAGGTCGTAGTTAGCGGTCGTAGAACCAAAAGTGGCTCCGCCTGAGATTCGTTGCATGTCGTAGCCTCCTCGGCCATACATGAGATTCATTGCGGTGTTGGCTTGGGACATCGCCGAGACCCAACCGGCCTCCGAACCTCCACCGCCAATCGATACAGAAGGGGTTCCGGGAGACGCTTCCGCGTAGGTTGAGATATCCATACTACGAGCTCCGACATAGACCACAATCTCGTCGGCACCAATACCAGTGGGGGAACGTTGCAGTAGGTTAGTTGTGCTGCCAGTGTTGGGGTCGACGTAGTTATAGGTCATGGTAAATTGGGCCGTAGCTCCCCCCGAGGAAGCGCTGATGACGTCGTTGGTGATGGGCGCCAAGGAGTTCGTAATCAGGCCTGAAATCTCGTCGGCTGCCGCTTGGATTGCTGCCTGCCCCACAGCTCCATATGGGTTGTCAATGTTGGTGAAAAAATTGTCGTGTGAGTAATCTAAGGTGATGTCAAAGGCGAACATCTGTCCCTGGAAATATAGTGCTGCAATAGCGAATTTGGGATTCATAGCGTTGTTAATTAACCTTAACCATCTGTTTGTCTGATTACCGAGAGTATCTTACGACATATCGGAACAGGATGACACGGTTGCGGCAGTTCACGCATTTTTGGAATGCCTAATGAATAGAAATCCGTGAGAGCTCCTAAGAGATATTGTTTTTCTAAGAGAATAAGTTTGAGCGCGTTCATAAGGAGTATGAGGAAAAGACGTGTCGGGAAGTTAGCAGGTGGTTCGGTGGACGTTGATATGAGTTCACTGGTTGATTTGAGCTTCTTACTGTTAGTCTTCTTTTTAGCGACTACAACATTGTTAGCGAAAGAGCAGGATATGCCGATGGCGGTGCCGAGAGAAGGGATGCCTGGGGACTTAAAGCCCATCGTTATTCGGGTTGAGGAAGATAATCGTGTGGTGCTCCATCCTAGGCAAAGCTTCGAAGAGGAAGTCGCAGGGGCAAATGCAGATCATGGACTTGTGGGTTTGAAAGACCGGCTCGCAATGTTGAGAGGGAGTCGGAAAGGGGTCCGATTAGATGTGGCGGATGGTGCCAGCTATCAGAGATTTATGGATGTTTTAAATTGTCTTCGAGGTGAAGGTTGGGATGAGGTGGGGATTACTGGGATGAGTGGAAATTAAGAAAAGTGAGGCCTTTCTTGGAACTGAAGCTTTGTGAACTGTGCCGGAAAAGGTTAGCTCTTAGTTTAGATGGGTAAGATGAAGTCAGAGAAGAGTCGATTGAGCGGGGGAATGGGAACTCTTGCCGTTTTCATGGTTTTACTTGGTTCTTTGGCTTGGTTTGCAAGTATTTCGGAGGTGAAGAGTGAAGAGTCGGGTGACCGTGCTAAGAAGGTTGCAGATCGAATCAATCCGAAGTTGAAAAAGGATTTAGGATCGTTAGGACTTTCTTTGGGAGAACCCGTTTTTATCCGAGTCTTTAAGGAAGAGCTGGAGCTGGAGCTCTGGGTTCTGGAAGGGAGCAGGTTCGTGAAATTCCGCACCTATTCCATTGCGGCGATGTCGGGTAAACTGGGGCCGAAGCTAGCAGAGGGGGATTTTCAAGCTCCAGAAGGATTCTACTTCGTGCCGCGCTCGATGATGAACCCGAAGAGTCTTTATCATCTCGCTTTTAATATTGGCTACCCAAATTCCTATGACCGTTCTCATGGGCGGACGGGCTCTTTTATTATGGTGCACGGTGATCGTCAGTCGATTGGGTGTTTCGCTATGACAGACGCTAAAATTGAGGAAATTTATACCCTTTGTGATGCGGCGTTGGCAGGCGGACAGCCCTATTTTCGTGTCCACTGCTTTCCCTTTCGGATGACATCCGAAAGAATGGCTCAGAGTAAGGGGGAGAAGTGGGAAGATTTTTGGAAGAACCTGAAGGTCGGCTATGATTGGTTCGAGGAGAAGAAGGTGCCGCCTAATGTTAAGGTGAAGAATAGGCGTTACCTCTTTGAGAAGGAATAGAGCAGCGCCGTGGACATCAGGCGATCTGCTTGTCTTCGATTACTTGGACCCTTCGAGCGCCGCACGGAGGTCGTCGGCTGCAGCGTTGGCCTTGCTTTCTTTCTCGGCTTCTTGCTCGATTTCGGGCTCTGGCTTTTCAGCAGTGAAGCCCTCGAACTGTTCCTCGCTAACGGATTCGCTGGCAAAGCTGTCGAGAGCTGGGCTGAATTCTTGCTCGTTGGAGATGGTAAGGTTGCGCGCTTGAACTTGAAGGCGGGGAAGCTCGGCAATGGGCTGGTTCGCATTGGCAGCACCGAGTTCTTCGAACTTGCGAGCTCCAGGGAGAACCTTTGTCTCGAGAGACGACATTGCCTGATTGTAGACATTGACAGTATTGTCGAGAGATTGGCCCATATTTGAGAAATGCTCAGTGAGGGTCGTGAGGCGCTGGTAGAGGTCGCCGCCGAGGATGCAGATCTGGCGAGCGTTCTCGGCAAGCGCTTCTTGGCGCCAGCCATAGGAGACGGCACGAAGAAGAGCGATGAGGGTTGTGGGAGTGGCAAGGATGACGCCTTGGTCGACTCCCTTTTCAATGAGAGCGGGATCGTGGTTGAGTGCCGCCGAGAAGAAGGACTCGGAAGGAAGGAAGAGGACGGTGAACTCGGGGGCGGTGTCGAACTGTTCCAAGTAGTCGGGAGAGGCAAGCTTCTGAATGTGCTCGCTGATTTGCTGGGCGTGACGGATGAGGAGAGTATCTCGCTCTTGGTCGTCTTCTGCCTCGAGGGCATCGAGGTAAGCTCCCATGGGGGCCTTGGCGTCGACGACAACCTGCTGTTGGCCGGGAAGTTTGACGAGAAGATCGGGGCGCAGTTGGGTGCTGGTGATGAGAGCGTCTTTGTTGCCGTTGGCGGCGGGATTATTGAGGAACTCGCAGTGCTCTTGCATTCCGGCCATTTCGACGCAGCGCTTGAGCTGCATTTCGCCCCATTGGCCGCGGCCAGAAGGTTGGCGAAGTGCTTTGACGAGACGATGGGTCTCTTGGTTGAGGGAGGCCTGCGACTCGGCGAGGTGACGCACCTGCTCCAAGAGAGAGGTGTAGGCATTCTCGCGAGCGAGTTCGATTTCACCGACGCGGGACTGAACTTTTTCGAGAGATTGAGCGACGGGAGCGATGAGTTGTTCGACGGCGATATGGCGCTTGTCGAAAACGCCTTGCGCTTCCTCCTGGGTGGCACGCATGGCCTGTTGGGCGAGAGTGACAAACTGCTTCTGACTATTCTGCAGGGCGTCGTTGGAGAGGGTGCGGAAGGTATTGGTGAAGCGGGCCTCCATATCGTTGAGAAGCTGCTGCTGTTCAGCATGGCGACGCTTGTGGCCCGTGAGGTTGGCTTCGAGCTCACCTTGGCGCTTGAGGAGGATGGACTCGGTGTTGCGAAGCTCCTCGAGGTCGGACTCAAGATTGGCGGAACCGGCCTCGAGGGCGGCAATAGATTTCTCGGCGGTGCGTGCTTGTTCTTCGTGACGGACTTTTAAGGTCGCGAATTTGGCCCGTAAAATGAGCCACATCAGGAAGAGCCCAGCGAGGAATCCAAAGACTCCACAACCGATTTGGAAGTATACTTGGAAACGAGCGGCTTCCGCTTGGGTGAGTTGGGACAAGAGGAGTATGTCGAAAGAAAGAGAGGGCATGGTGTTTGTCACTTGCGCAAAACAAAGGAAGTGCTTTGCTTTGCGGGAGAGCTTTCTGACATAACGTCGGGACGCTGGCAAAACGAAACTGACACAGAAAACAGATCATGGCCTACGAATTACCCGAATTGGGATACGGATACGATGCATTGGAGCCGCACATTGACGCGCGCACTATGGAAATTCACCACAGCAAGCATCACGCGGCTTATGTTGCCAAGGTGAACGATGCCATTTCAGGTAACGCTGATTTGGAGAGCAAAAGCATTGAAGAGTTGATTTCTAACCTCGACGCAGTGCCGGAGTCGGCCCGTGGCGCGGTGCGCAACAATGGTGGCGGACACGCGAACCACAGTCTCTTTTGGAAAGTGATCGCTCCTGGAGGTGCGAATGCTCCCAGCGGCGAATTGGCCGCTGCTATCGATGAGGCCTTCGGGTCCTTGGATGCGATGAAGGAGAAGTTCGCGACTGCTGCTGCGACCCGCTTTGGCTCTGGCTGGGCATGGTTGGGTATGAAGCCCGAGGGCAAGCTCTGTGTGACCTCAACTCCTAACCAAGATAGCATGTTGATGGGAGAAGCTGCGGACACCTGCGGTTGCACTCCTTTGCTCGGACTTGATGTCTGGGAGCACGCTTACTATTTGAACTACCAGAACCGCCGTCCGGATTACATCAACGCATTTTGGAATGTGGTGAACTGGGATGTGGTGGCTGCAAATTACACGGCTGGTAAGGCCTAGTCATTTGTGGGCTGAGCAGGGGCCTTGTGGCTTCTTGTTTAATTTTTTGAGCAGGGGCAGCGATGTCCCTGCTTTTTTATGGGCCCGTATTTAGAGAGGAGGGCCCCCAGAATTTCACACTCCCCTTATCAGTTGCGATTAACGAGAGTTTGATCAACTACCAAGCGTCGATTCCACCCGCCAAGTTGGCGAGGTCAGAGAAGCCGTTCTCGGCTAAGAACATGCAGGCATTGGCGGAGCGTATTCCAGATTTGCAATGGATGACGATGGGCTTGTCCTTGGGAAGCTCGCTCATTCTAGTGGGAAGTTCCTGCAAGGGCAGAAAGTGTGAACCTGCGATAGACTGGGCAGCGTATTCTTCAGGAGTTCTCACATCGAGAAGGATACCGTCCCAACCTTGGGACTGCATCTGACGGAATTCCTCGGGGGTGACATCTTGGTAAGGGGCGTTCACGGGGCAGCTATGGCCTTCGTGCCGCAAAGTTTCAAGGCTGGGGTTGTCTCCACAGAGGATGCAATCAGGATTTTTGCGAAGCTTGATCGTTCGAAAGCTGGTGCGCAAAGCGTCGTAGCAGATCAGTTTTCCAAGTGGTGATTCGCCGATGTCTAACAGCACTTTGAGAGCTTCCATGGCTTGCAGAGATCCGACGATCCCAGGGAGGGCTCCGAGGACGCCTGCTTCAGCGCAATTGGGAACCGCATTGGCGGCGGGAGCGTCGGGGAGCAGGCAACGATAACAGGGGCCTTCGCGATGTGGATCGAAGACGGTAATCTGACCATCAAACTGAAAAATGGATCCGTAGATGAGGGGCTTTTTCAGGAAAAAGGCGCAGTCGTTGGTCAGGTAACGGGTGGGGAAATTATCGGACCCATCGAGGATGAGGTCGTAGGACCGAGCGAGGTCCATGGCGTTGTCGACTGTGAAGCGGACGGGGTGTTGCTCGATAATGAGGTCAGAATTGAGCTCCTTGAGCCGAGCGGTGGCCGCTTTGACCTTCGAATGATCAACCTGTGTCTCGTTGAAAAGAATTTGGCGCTGGAGGTTGGAACGGTCGACATGATCGGGATCTACGAGCCCAATTTTCCCAACCCCTCCAGCTGCGAGGTAGAGAGCTGCAGGCGAGCCCAACCCACCGCAACCAATAATAAGGACGGAGGCATCCAAGAGCTTTTCTTGGCCGGCTTCTCCCACTTGAGGGAGAAGGGTGTGGCGGAGGTAACGTTGCTTCTGAGATGGGGTCATCGAAGGCCTTAATGGACACTAGAACTGCTCCTAAAACAACCCTCGGAAAGAAGGCGGCTGCGCGGAGTGGGAAATCAGTCTCTTTTTGGAATTGGCGAGATGGTGGGGTTTGGCGCAGTGTGGAACGGTTATGAACAACACTGGAATCGCGATTGCTGTTGTCTTCGCCGCTGTGACTGGCGCGGGAGGATTTTTCTTGGGAAAAGGTTCGGGAGGGGGGGACGACGGAGAGAGCGTTGAAGTGTTCAGTTCCAAGTCGGGAGGGGCTACTACTCCGGCGAAGGGGCTTGGCTTGGGTGGACGATCGGTGGAACCGAATATCCGAGGGTATGAACTGTCGCGGAATCCGCGAGCGGGGCTGGAGACCCTCATTGAAGAATTACGTCAATCGCCGATGTCGCAGATGGACTTCGAAGCGATGTTTGGGATTTGGGACATGGTGCAGTATCTAGACGCTTATGAGTTGGAAGCCCTGATGGCTGGGTTGGATGAGATGGGAGGCGGTCAGGAGATGATGGCGGTGCGCATGATGCTGTTAAACCGCTGGGCAGCGAAAGACGGCCCTGCCGCGATGGAGAATGTCTTTGAGGGGGATAAGGGGATGATGCAAAATATAAACGCGATGGGAGCGATGATGGGTTGGATGCGAACCGATCCCGAACAGGCCTATGCGTGGTTCCAAGAAAATGGAGACCGCCTGGGTGGTGGTGCGATGGGGATGGGGAAGGCGCAATTTGAAGCGATGTATTTTGCGAGTAAAGCGAAGACCGACTTCGAAGGCACGATGGCTCAGCTCGATGGAATGGAGAGTAAAACCCAGAAGGCGGTCATTCAGCAACTTGCTCAATCAGCAGGAATGGATGAAGAGCGCCGGACGGAGCTCCTTGATTACTTGAAACAGAGTGGTGACGATTCGCTCTTGAAAGACGCGCGGCAGAGTATTGTGCAACAGATGGCGTGGCAGGATCCCAAGGGAGCGCTTGCATTCATCGAGAGTGAAAATCTGGATGCGGAAACCAAGGTGGAACTGACGCAAAACGCGACCTCCATGTGGTCGCACTCGGACCCCAAGGCGGCGATTGAGCACATGAGTGAGGATTTGAAAGGGAAAGAAAATGCGGGAGATGAGATTTCCAGCACGTTCGGCAATTGGGTTCGGCAAGATGAAGCTGAGGCTGCGAAGTGGCTCGCGGGTCAGCCTGATGAATTCAAGACCGATGCGGTTTTCCGAGACTCTGGTAATCAGCTGATGCATAATGATGAGTATGAGCGCTCGGCAGAATGGTTCGGGCAGATTCTGGATGAGGACCAGCGAAAACAAAATTATACTCGGCTGTATGACGAGTGGAATGGTGACGATGCTGATGGAGCGGAAGCATGGAAGAAGAATCTGCCGGCAGAGGATCAGGCGTTCTTCACCGACGAAGTTCCTGAGGGAGTGGTCGAAGATGCCATTGAGGCTGTCAGCCCCTAGAGGAGTTCGGCCTGCGAGTCGGCTTCTTTGGACGGCAGAAGTCCTTTAGACTGAACCTTTTTCCAAAAACCAAAGAAGCCCGCGGTGGCTAAGGGTCTAAGAGTGAGGTCTTCAGGCCGGTCAATCCAGTGCCAGAAGCCGCCGGACTCTTGCCAGAGTTTTGAGAGGCTCTCAAGGGAGGTTGCGAGGCGGCCTACTTCTGGACGTAGGGTGGAAATTTGTTGAACCTCGGAATCCTTGAGTTCAGAGATAATGTTCTCTGCTTCAAGGGTGAGAATGTCTGCTCGCAGAGTGGTATTCGGAAAGTTCTGACATGTCCTTGCTTGGGCGTCTTTGAGTGCCGATTCCGTCCATGTTTTTTTAAGTGCAGAGTATTGGTAGTTTTTCCAATTATTGCGGTCGGCGAGGCACCAGATTTCGTCGAAGGCGTGATTTAGAGCGGGGCTCGTCTCGGGAGACAGGTCTTCTTCGTGGATGAGGAAGACTGTTTTTAAGTCTGCCTTGAATCGGGAGGGTTCCAAGTCTGGTTGCGTGACGGAAGGTTTGGGTGGAATTTCGGCGGGAAGGAAGGGTTGCGGGTGTTCTAGTTTTTCTAATCCGGAGGAATGCTCGGTGAGAACTTCGGCGGGGAGATACTTTGCTAAGTTGCTACGACGAGGGAGATAGGCTTTTCCAGGAGTCTGTAGTCCGGCCACCCAACGCCACGAAAGAGTGTTGGAAGCTGGGTCGGCATCGAGCAGGTTTTGGTAGAAAAAATCGGCGCCAAGTTGCCATGGGAGACGTGCAACATGAATCCACCAACCAGCCCACCACATCCGAGCATGATTGTGGAGGTAGCCGGTCTCTAACAATTCACGTGTGAAAAGGTCCATGATGGCGAGCCCTGATTTGCCGACGATTGCTTGCTGGTAACGTATCTGGTCGGTTCCGGAAAGTTGGATTGAGGAGTGCTCAGCGAGATATTCGTGCCAGACTTGAGGACGGAGCGAGAGCCAGGATTTCCAATAGCGGCGCCAATAGACTTCTTGGGTGTATTTCTCGAGGGTGGAGGGTGCGTAGCGGACGAGGGGGGCTGCGGCCGCTTCTTCTTCAGTGATGAGTCGATGGCGAATGGCGGGTGAGAGACGAGAGACGTTGGGATTTTGATAGGGGGAAACGTGGTTTCGGTCGCGGGAATACTTGCCGGAAGCGGGAATAAAATCTTGGAGCTGAGCGAGAGCTGCTTCGCGAGTGTGGGCAAACATTGAGCAAGGTGCCTCGGAATGAAAGCGGTGCAAGCGAGAACAGAATTGCATCTGGACGGGTCTTGGCGCATGGAAGGGCATGTTCGTTGACCGTATTCGAATTTTCTGCAAAGCCGGCGACGGTGGAAATGGAGCTGTTTCCTTCCGCCGTGAAAAGTTCGTGCCCGAGGGGGGGCCGGATGGAGGCGATGGTGCTAATGGGGGCGAGGTGGTTCTCGAAGTGAGCGAGCACGTTGATAATCTTAAGGCGTTTTCTTACAGTCCCAAGCTCATTGCCCAAGACGGTGAAGCAGGGAAGAAGTATAAGAAAACCGGAAAACGGGGGCGCCCTGCGGTGGGTAAAGTCCCGCCTGGCACGGTCGTTTATCGCACCGATGCCAAGACGGTGGCGGAGGCTCTCGAGATGCAGCACGGGGAAGGTATCGATGCGGAACCTATTGCTGACCTGATGAAGACGGGAGACCGAATTGTTCTTTGTAAGCCAGGTGAAGGTGGTCGGGGAAATTGGCATTTCCGGAGTTCGACCAATCAAACACCCGAAGAGCGTGAGATGGGTACTGATGGCGAGCAGGGGGTCTATTTTTTAGAGCTTCGTCGCATTGCTGATGTGGGTTTGGTAGGGTTTCCCAATGCTGGAAAATCGACTCTTGTAGGAGCGTTGTCGGCCAACAAGCCGAAGATTGGGAGCTATCCGTTTACAACGCTGACTCCTTCGGTGGGTGTTATTGATTTCCCAGGATTTAAGCGGTGCACCATTGCCGATATTCCGGGGCTGATCGAGGGAGCGCACGAAAATCGGGGTCTCGGGCACGAGTTTTTGCGGCATATCACACGCTGCCACTTGCTGATGTTCGTGGTCGATATGTCGGGGCTAGAAGGCCGCGACCCGATTGAGGATTTACAGATCTTGCGTACCGAAATCAAAATGTATGACGAGGACTTGGCGAAGTTTCCTTGGAAGATTCTAGCCAACAAGATGGACCTTCCCGAATCGGCGCAGAATCTCGAGTATCTGAAGCAGCGTTTTCCTAAGGTCGAGATTATTCCGATTTCGGCGAAAGAGGAAGAGGGCTTAGAAGAGCTAAAGAAACGACTTTGTGAGGAAGTGGGTCAACAACCCCGAGACTCTATCATCGTTAAGGATACTGCAGAAGAGAAGTAATGAGCGCGCGTGTTTTCGTATACGGAGCACTGCGAAAGGGAGCTTCGAATGCATGGCGGATGAAGAGAGCCACCTTCGTGGGCGAGGCTACTGTTCTAGGCACTCTCGTCAAAGTGGACTGGTATCCTGGGCTGGTGTTAGAGGGGGATGGTCAGGTGAATGGCGAGGTCTATGAGGTGGATGAGCAGACCATTGGGGAGCTCGATGTGTTCGAGGGAATTGGTATCGAAGACGAACGGAACGATGAATATAAGAGAGTGTCGGCGGTCGTCCTATTGGACGATGGATGTGAGTTAGAGTGTTGGATCTACGAGTGGCAGTTGGGGGTAGCCGATTATGAGGTTGTGGCCAACGGGGATTGGTTGACAGTGAAGGTCTAGAGTGGAGCAGGGGCATTGCTGTCCCTGTCTGTGAAGCTTTCGGCGGCAGGAGTGTTTCCGCTTCTCTACTGACTGTTCCTCACAATGTTCTCTTCTTGATAGAGGTCCTTGTTGGACGAGTTGTATTCGGACTTTAACTTGAGGTGAGTCTTCGAGAGGTCCACGAGTCTCCAAGATTGAAAGGTCCATTGACCATCTTTGCCATCGTGTGCGAAGCCGATGAGGAGATGATGGCCAGACTTCAGGATTTTGGAAGTCTCGTAACGAGGAGTGTAGTAAAAGGTGCGAAGACTGGAAGTTTGCGAAGAGGCTTCGTAGAGTTTGGGGTCGAGGTAGTAAGTGCGCCCCGTCGGTATGTGAGTGATGACAAGATCAGGGTAGCCAGAGCGTTGGGCTTTGCCTTCGCGAGTGAGAGGAATTTGGCAACGGAGGTCGGGCCTAGCATCGAGGAGAATCAGCAATGAGTCCTCAAAATGCCGGGAAGCCTCGTTGATACGCCGGAGACCAACAATGGGCGAGGTGGGGCTGTTGAGTTTTTCCAAGGTGGCATCGGCCGCTTGTCCAATGGCATCAAGAACAGACTCGCAGACGCTGTCGAGAGGAAGAACTTTGTTTCCGCTCGCTTCTTCAATGACTTGCCAGAAGGGCGCGGCACCAGAGGGAAGGGTTTTTGAAGGGGTTGGCGCTGGAGGTTGGCTTGGGAAGGATTGTTGGCGTTGTTCTTTGAGGTGGCGGAATATTTTGCCGTATGCGAGAGAGTATCCCAGCATTCCTCCGAAGAGGAGGCAGATGAGAGAGAGAATGACCGCGAACTTGCTCATGGTGCTCAGGCTACTGAATCGAGGGAGAGCTGAAAGGAAAAGCCCTGTCGTGAAAAGGTTTGGGACACTTCGGCACAAGGTGTGTCACTTTGGGGGGCAATGTGACGCATTGAAAAAAAGGGGTCTTGAAAACCCTTGTAATTACGAAGGTTTTTGTTGGTTCTGGATTGGCTAGGAAACTGCAAAAGAGAGGGTATGGGATTAGATAAATTAACTGCAAAATTACAGGCAGCGCTCCAACAAGCGCAGCAGACCGCCGCGAAGTCCGCACACCCCGAGTTGAAGGGGAATCATGTGCTCTTGGCCCTTCTTACTCAGGAGGGGGGGATCGTGGTTCCGATTTTAGAAAAGGCTGGGGTGGATGTGCCACGTTTAAAGGCTTCGGTAGCAACTGCGCTGGGCTCGGAACCGCGTGTTCAGGGTTCGGGAAGTCAGCCGCAGATGAGCTATGGTCTTCGAGCAAGCTTGGATGCCGCTGATGAGGTGCGGGAGTCGATGGAGGATGATTATTTGAGTGTGGAGCACTTCTTGGCAGGAGCGCTAAAGGCAGATGTTCCTGCTGGAAAGCTCTTGAAAGACGCGGGGCTCACTCAGGAGAACTTTGATGCAGCTTTGAAGGATATTCGAGGGGCCCAAAAGGTGACCGACGACGATCCGGAAGGAAAATACGAGGCTCTTGAAAAGTATGGCACCGACCTGACGGCGCGAGCGAGGGAAGGAAAGATTGACCCTGTGATTGGACGAGATGAAGAGATTCGTCGAGTCTTGCAGGTGCTCTCTCGACGCACGAAGAACAATCCGGTGCTAATTGGTGAACCTGGGGTGGGTAAGACCGCCATTGTGGAAGGTTTGGCACGACGTATCGTGAGCGGAGATGTGCCAGAGGGCATGAAGAACAAGCGCGTGGTTTCATTGGACCTCGGAAGCATGCTTGCGGGAGCAAAATATCGTGGTGAATTCGAGGAGCGTCTCAAGGCGTTCTTGAAGGAGGTGACGGCATCGGATGGAGAGATTATCCTCTTTATCGATGAGTTGCATACCATCGTAGGTGCTGGTGCCAGCGAGGGTGCGGTCGACGCTTCCAACTTGTTGAAACCTCAGTTGGCTCGTGGCGAGTTACGTACGGTAGGAGCCACCACCTTGGATGAGTATCGTAAGTATATTGAAAAAGATGCAGCTCTCGAACGTCGCTTTCAACCGGTCAAGGTGGGCGAGCCAAGCACGGAGGATACCGTTGCCATTTTGCGAGGGCTGAAGGAGCGCTATGAAGTCCACCATGGGGTGCGGATTCAGGATAGTGCCATCGTAGCTGCGGCGACATTGAGTGACCGCTATATTACTGACCGATTTCTTCCTGACAAGGCAGTGGATTTAATCGATGAGGCAGCTAGCCGACTTAAGATCGAACTCGATTCTATGCCCACTGAGATTGACCAAATTGAGCGTCAAGTGATGCAGCTGGAAATGGAGCGCCAGGCTCTAATCAAGGAAACTGATGAGGCTAGTAAGAAGCGCTTGGATAAGGTTGAGGCCGAGATGGCAGACTTGAAAGAAGAGTCTTCAGGGCTAATGGCGCGTTGGAGAAATGAGAAGGAGGTCATCGACGCGGTACGTGAAGTGCAAGGCCGTCTCGATGGCCTGCGGACTGAGATTGAGCAGGCGCAACGCATTGGAGATCTGACCCGTGCATCGGAGATTACTTATGGGCAGATTCCTGATGCCGAGAAGGACCTCGAAGATGCCAATGCGCGTCTGGCTGAGTTGCAGGGAAGCAATGGGCTTTTGAAAGAGGAAGTGACCGAGGAGGATATTGCTCGAGTGGTGGCGGCATGGACTGGGATTCCGGTGAGTCGGCTCCAAGAGGGCGAACGCGCTAAGTTGGTTCAGATGGAGAGCCGTCTGGGCGAACGCGTGATTGGCCAGCGCAAAGCGATTGAGGCTGTCTCTAACGCCGTGCGTCGAGCTCGAGCAGGGCTACAGGATGAAAATCGGCCCATTGGCTCGTTCCTTTTCTTGGGACCTACTGGCGTGGGTAAGACTGAGCTCTCTAAAGCTTTGGCAGAGTTCCTCTTCGATGACGAGAACGCGATGGTGCGCATCGATATGTCGGAATACATGGAGAAGCACGCCGTCTCGCGTTTGATTGGAGCACCTCCAGGATACGTCGGTTATGAAGAGGGCGGACAGCTTAGTGAGCATGTGCGTCGCAAGCCATATTCGGTGGTTCTTTTCGACGAGATTGAGAAAGCACATCCCGATGTCTTCAACGTGCTTTTGCAGGTGTTGGATGATGGCCGCATTACGGACGGACAGGGACGGACGGTGGACTTCCGCAATACCGTTCTCATTATGACTTCTAATATCGGAAGCCAATTCATCATGGATGAGTCGAATGTTGAACAAAGGGAAGCGAAGGTGACGGAAGCCCTCCGAGGTCACTTCCGACCCGAGTTCTTGAACCGCATTGATGAGACCGTGATCTTTGACCGCCTCGATAGAGCCGAGTTGACGACCATTGTGGATATTCAACTAGAGAGGGTTCGGAAGCGTCTTGCCAAGCAAGGGCTGGGGTTGGCTCTCTCAGAAGAGACCAAGGAATTCATTGGCAATCAAGGTTACGACCCTGTCTATGGCGCCCGCCCGCTGAAGCGAGCAATTCAGAAGTATCTTTTGGATGAACTCAGCTTGCAGGTGCTCGAGGGAGGTTTTGTGTCCGGAGATGTCATCAAGGCTGAGGTCGACGATGGTAAGGTCGTCTTTGCGAAGGCTTAAGACTGGAAACTCCCCTTGGACTTTTGTGTTCAAGGGGAGTATTCTTTCAGGCGCCGACGCGGTAATCCGAATCATATGCCTGCCAAAAAAAAGATGAATAAGCCCTTGGTGGGAAACAATCTTGTTAAGGAAGTGAATCGGCGTATCCGGCTCGCACGCAAGCATTGGGACGACCACAATAATGGAGCCTGTCGAAGGGAACGCTTGAGAGCTCTGGAACTCTATGAAACCTTAACCCAAGTTGAGAAAGAGAAGGTTCCTCAAACTTTACGGGTGTGGCTGCGTTACCGGAGCGAGAAGTATTTCGGAGAAGGACGAAGCGGCAACGGAGCTCATTCCAAGGGCTAGATTCTCGATTTCCCCCGCGTATATTAAGTTTGCGGGGAATGTTTAAATTCCTAATAGTCACTACTTTATAAGTGACATTGCTTTTGGATTGGAGTGTTTTTTCGTGTTCTCAAGGTGTTTTAGACCTGATAGTTTGACTGGATAGCCGAAAAGATCGGCTCAGGCTCACAAAGTCTGTTCAGATCCGCCAAAAATTCCTCCTTAAAATGACCCTTAAGTTTTTGACTGAACCCGCAGTCGCATGTCCGCTACTTGCCAGCCTAAGCCTTCTGACCTCTTCTTTGACTGCTGAGCCAATCGATCTCACCGTTGGCACTGCAGCACATAGTACTGGCTATGAAACAGGGAATGAGGATCAGTTTCCGGCAAGTTTAGCGATCGATGGGGTGACCAACAACTTTACCCATACCAGAGCGACCGACGATGATCCGACTTGGCAGGTCTTGTTGCCAGAGAGCAAAAGTTTTGGGGAAATCAAGCTCCTGAATCGTAATGGTGGCGCGGCGCCTCGTTTGCGAGATATCACGGTCTATGTGGTGGAATTCAATGGAAATTTGGGGAGTGATTTCAACGGGGGCACTATTGTGTATACTTCAGAGCTCCAAAATCCCGGCCCCAATGCGGACACAGTCACGGAGATCATTGTGGACGCTGGCGGCGCAACCGGAAACATGATTCGAGTCAAGCGGACGCCAGAAGCGGAGATATCTAACAATGCTAGGGTTCTCTCTTTGAACGAGGTCACTGCTGAAGACCCTGAACGTATCATCTCCTTTGAGTCCGACCGGACTCTAGTGACCTCGGGTGATACGGTGTCCTTGAGTTGGGAAGTGTCGGACAATCTCACTTCTCTTCAGATTAACAACGGAGTAGGCGACGTTCTTACAGATCCGGATGAAAGTGTTGACGTCATAGCACCGTCAGCGACCACTGACTACGAGTTGACCGCGATTAACCCGAGCGGGACCTCCACGGCTATCGCGACCATTGAGGTCACGAATCAACCACTCATCTACTCTTACGATTCCGATGCCGGAGATAGCTTATTTGTCGAAGCAGGCACCAATGTGAATCTCAGTTGGGAAGTGGGAAGCAACGCCACCAGCCTTACCTTGAATGGAACGGACGTTTTGGGAAGCAATGGAATCAGTGTCTCTCCTACTGAAGAGACCGAGTACCTGTTAGAAGCGAGCAACAGCAATGGCACCGTAAGTCGCACCCTGTTTTTGAGACCCGTGGAGGACGGAGTGCCGATTATTTCTGAGTTCTTGGCATCAAATGACCAAGGCATACTCGATGAAGATGGTGACCCTTCGGATTGGATTGAACTATACAACCCAGGCACCAGCTCCTTGTCTTTAGCTGGATATTTTTTATCCGACGACGTCACTGATTTGACAAAGTGGATGCTGCCTAACGTTACCCTCGCTGCTGGGGAGTATTTAGTCGTATTTGCGTCAGGTAAGAATCGGGTTGCCCCCGATCCAACTTCTGAACTGCACACCAATTTTTTGCTTTCATCGGCTGGGGAGTATCTTGCTTTGACCAAAACGGACGGAGTTTCGATTATCACGGAATACGCCCCGAGCTATCCCGAGCAGGAAATCGATGTCTCCTATGGATTCGACGGAGTGCGGGGAACGGAAGGGTATTTAGCCACCCCGACTCCAGGCGCGGCGAATGAGGCATCGGTACTCGGCTTTGTGGCAGACACGAGCTTCAGCTTAGACCGAGGTTTCTACTCAACTCCCATTCAGGTGACCGTTTCTTCCCTCACCACCGATGCCAACATCAGGTATACTCTCAATGGTTCCAAACCGACTGCTACGACTGGCATTCTTTATACTGGGCCTATCGATATCTCCGAGACGACCGTTTTGCGGGCCGCGGCTTTCAAAGATGGGTTCGGTGCTACCAATGTGGATACTCACACTTATATTTTCCCTACCGACGTTATCACGCAGCCGGAGATGGATGTTGGAGTGACTCAGGACCCGCAATATGCGCCCGACCTCGAGGCAGCCCTGATTTCGATACCGACAATCTCGCTGAACTTTGATGGGGAATTCAATGGCTCGGTCAGTCGTGACGAGAAAGAAGTATCCGTCGAGATGATTGGCTTTGAGGATGGAGATACCCAGGCAGATGCTGGGTTTTCGCGCTTTGGAGGTCTCGTGACCAATTTCGACAAGAATAGTATGCGCTTCACTTTTCGAAGTGAGTATGGGCCAGGGAAGCTCGACTTCCAGCTATGGGGGGGGCATGAATACAGCAGCTTTCAACCGGCGAATGAGGTGAACTCCTTTGACCTGCGTGCAGGCAACCACGACATGGCTGCGCGAGGAGCTTACCTCTCGAATCGATACTCGGATGATGCCACCTTGGATATGGGGCACATCGCGCCGCACGGTCGTTTCGTTCACGTCTATATCAGGGGGGAATACTGGGGGCAGTATCACCTGCGAGAAGGGTGGGATGCTTCCATGATTTCGGAATATTACGGTGGGAGTAAGGAAGATTACGAAGCGGTCGATGCCAATGACAACTTCCAAGCACAACTCACCGTTTATGACGGGAGCGGGGACTTTTGGAGGGCGGGGGAAGTGCTCGCTGCCGGTGCCGCGCCCTTTACCAATGTCCGGAGTCATATCGATGTCATCAACGCCATTGATTTCATCCTCCTCTATGTGAATGGAAGCTGCGAAAGCGAGTTTCGGGCAGCAGGCTCGGAATCGCGGGAGGTTCCCTTCAAGTTTTTCCTGAAGGATGCCGATGGCTATCTTCGCAATCCTGGTGGACGCAATGTTTTGGACGACGGTCCTGTGGATTTGATGAGGGAACTGCGTGATGAAGGCGATCCTGACTTCACCACTTTGGTCGCGGATCGAATTCATAAGCACTTTTTCAACAATGGAGCCCTCACCCCGGAGAAGAATATTGAACGGCTCCAAGACCGAGTGGATGAAACTGCGCTTTCTTTTCTCACAGAAGCTGCGCGTTGGGGATATCGTTCACCGGCGTCATTTTTCTCGTATCACGCGAATCTTACCGACAATTTTTTCCCTGAACTACAGGGGAACCCGAGCCAGACCGCGGATATGATAGCTAAGTTTGTGGCTGCGGGGATGTATCCTTCGCAAGAAGCTCCGGTCTACAGTCAGCACGGGGGAGAGTTCGTAACGGGGACTGGCCCTACAATCTCGGTAAGCGACTCTAATCTGGAGGTCTATTACCTCTTTGATTCAGCGGATACCAATCTTGATGAGTATGTGAATTCACTCGACCCACGTCTTCCTGGGGGAGTTGTTAGCTCAGCGGCGACGATGATTTCTTTTGATGGAGGAGGGGCGAATCCAGTAAGCTTCGTTCAGGAGGGCGATAATTGGTCCTATCTCGCTGACGGCTCGAATCAGGGGACGACTTGGCGAGATGTGAGCTTCGACGCGACTTCTTGGGGCAGTGGAGCATCTCCTCTTGGATACGGTGACGGCGACGAGGCGACCGACGTTGGGTTTGTCGATTCTGATCCGGGAACTTCTGGCATTCAGAAGAATCCGACGACCTATTTTCGAAAGTCAGATATCAATATTCCGGATCCGTCGATGTTCGAGGATTTCACTCTCAACTATGTCTTCGATGATGGCGTGACGATCTATCTCAACGGAAATGCCATTCCCGTAGCTCGTGAGAATGTGGCCTTAAATGCGGCCTATGACGATTACTCAACTGCGACAAGCTCCGAGAATCAGTTTGGATCCGTTACTCTTCCTTCGACTGCCTTTGTCGCCGGAAACAACACGATTGCGGCAGAGATTCACAATCGGTCTGCAACAAGTTCGGATATTAGCTTTGATATCGAGCTGATCGGTAATCCCCCCGGAAGTAGTGGCGGCCCCGTGTCAGAACCTATTCCCGTAACTTTTCCAGGTTGGTTGCTTTCGAGGACTTACAATACGACGACGGGAGAGTGGAGTGCTCTCAATGCTGCATTCTTCACGCCAGAGCCGATCCCAGCGGATGCTGATAATCTCGTGGTTTCTGAGTTTCACTACAATCCCGTAGGCCCTTCAGGCTCAGCAGAGGAAGCTGTCGCTGCGGATGGCGACGAGTTTGAGTTTCTTGAGTTGATGAATGTGGGCGGACAGCCGATCGATTTGGAGGGAGTGACAATTTCAGTCGGGATTAGCTTCACCTTTGGGCCGAACAATATTTTGCCTAGTGGAGAAAGGTTGGTGATTGTCGAAAACCGAGATGCCTTCGAAGTGAGGTATGGCGGCTTGGCTAATGGAATAGCTTTCGGCTCCGACAGCTTAGGTCTGGTTCAATATGGAGGAAAGCTCTCCAATGGCGGAGAACGCCTACTGATACAGGATGCGGCGGGTTCAGTAATTCAGGATTTCACATACGACGATGTCCTTCCTTGGCCGCCAGCCCCTGACAATGGAGGTTTCTCACTTGTGCTCATTTCTCCATTGGAACTTCCTGACCATACTGTCGCAACCAACTGGGCAGCGAGCGGTCAAGACGGTGGGAGTCCAGGCACAGTTGATTCGGTTGGCTTCGTGGGAGATCCTTCTGCTGATGCCGATGGCGACGGTCTTGTCGCTTTGTTAGAGTATGCCCTAAGTTCGAGTGATTCCGTAGCTGGTGATTCGACGATTGTCGCAACAATCAACTCCTTCCTCGTGGAGGGCTCGACCGAAAATTATCTCACAATTCGCTATCGCAGGAATCTCCACACAGTCAACTCGGTGAATATCGAGGCGGAAGTTTCGGAAGATCTCGTGATGTGGGATGGATTGCCGGACGTCGTCTTGGTCTCCGAGACAGATAACTTGGACGGCACCAGTACTGTTATTTATCGTAGTGCATTGCCTGTCGGAGATAGAATTTCCGGTAAAGAGTTCATCCGCCTGAGAGCAGAGGAGTAGGGGGCGCGCTTAGCAGGATAGATTCTGTAGTCGGACTGAGAGAGACTGCTCAGCTGCCTCTCGCCTACCAGGCTAGCTGTGCTCGGGGGAATAAAAGAGGCGCAGTAGTCGCTCCTTCCGCAAGAGTCTGGGGGAAATGCAATCTCCCTCTAACAAGGAAGTGAATTGCGATGATTCGTAGCGCATATCTAATAACCTCCTTTGTCACAAAGTGGGCTGGGTAGTCCTCCTTCCCGACAAACTCAGGCCCGGTAATCGTTGGGCGAAAGGACCTAGGCTGCCAATGTTGCCCAAAAAGAAAGGCAATCAAATCACCTGGTGAAGGAAATGTACGAAAGAGGCCTAGGGGAGTGTGACTCCATATCGAATGAACTGTTTGTCTGCATCAGTGGAAATCTCTATTTCCATCATGCCATTGGTTTCTGGGGCTGAAGTGTTGCTTGAGAGCGCCAAGCCGCTTTGAGCATGTCCGACCGGAAACCAATTCTCCAAGTCAGTTGAACCTTGAACGACGACTTGGAATCCGTCGGAAAGAGCTGATCCTGATACGGGGATTTGAATGAGAGGAGTGGATGCTCCAGGAACCACGACCTCGGGGAGCGTCGAGATATCAGGATTCTTGCCGTCTTGAAGAAACAAGAACTCGAATACGTTAGGGTAACCATCCCCATCGGCATCTCCGGTGAAGCCGGTGTCAATATTGTTGGCTTGGGCCCAAGCAATGTAGTTCGTGTGGTCCATGGTTTCGATCCAAGTTTTGAGAACTTCAATATAAACTTCATCAGTAATCGAGCGCCCTAGAGGTGGCATCATTACGCTGGGATCGGTGGAGCTGTCTCGTAGATACAAGACGGATGAAGACGGTGCACCGGGAGTTACGTTCAATGAACCAGGAACTCCTAAATGTCCGGCAAATAGCTCGCCATCAATAATGCCTGAGAGTCCAAGAGGCGTTGTTAGAAGCGCGTCAAATTCCGCTCGTCCAGAATCGGAACCGGGGCGGTGACAGTAGGAACAATTAGAATCAAGGTAAGAACGAACTCGGTGTTCCCAAGTTGCATCCAGGTCGTCGATGGCTACCGATTTCAAAGCAGTAGAAAGAGTGGTGAAGTCTGGTCCTTGGTCAAAGAGTCCTAAGCTGGCGAAGGTGGTCAGTTGGTTGGCCGTCGTGGAGGTCGATGGGTAGTGAAGAAGCGAATTCAGCATTCGGGATTTCATTCCCAGAACGTTGCCGGCGTTCGTTTGGTGGCATTCGAAGCACTGCGGTCGCGACGGGTATTCCCAAATCTGGTCAATCTGTTGACCCGTTTCAGAGATAATAGGAATAGCTGCAGTTTCGGCGGCCGAAGGGATCAAATCCGCATCCGAACCATCAGCTCTCCAGCGATAGCTAAAGTAATAATAGTCTCCGTCTTCGTTTCTCACCGCAAAGCGAGTTTCGACTGGAGTCAAAAGGGCGGCGTTGCCTGGGTCACGAAGATCAGACGGGAGTGCAAAGTGTTTAATGAAGACGGTGCCAATCGGGTAGGCCCATTCTGCCTCTTCGGAATAGGTGATCTTCTGGCTGGCATCATCATACTCACCGCTGACACCTTCGTTGTTAGGAACGGCAATCCAACGAAGCTTAGCAGCGCGGTCTGACCACAATTGAGAGGCCGGTTGATATGGAATTAGTCCGCCTCGGGGAACCAGATTAGCAAGGTCGGTGAAGGCTCCCGTGGCAGAAAGGAGTGCTGGTGGCTCGGGGTTGGGTGCGGCTGCATTGGTAAGAATATGAATCTGGTTGCTGGTGGCGATGTAGATGTCTTCACCGCTTGGTCCAGCTGCCATCTGACGGATGTTGCCAGTGGAGTCCACCAACTCCCGAAGGGTATAGTTGGAGGGAGCAAGCGCGCCATCGGTCTCGGTATAGGTGGAGGCAGCAGCGCCGAAGTCCTTATAGTCGAGAGCCCAAATCTTACCGTTCCCGTGATCTCCAAAAATGAGATGTTTGTCGATAGTGGACCACTTTGAGCCACGATAGAAGAGGCCTCCCGACGCGACTCTTCCTGTTCCATGGGCCCAATAGGTGATGGGACTGGTCTCGGTGCCTAGGGCTGTTGGAGCATATTGTGAAGGAGGAGTATTGCGTCCTGTTTCGGAAGTCTGGGAAGTCAGACCTTCGAGGTAGGGCCAGCCACCATTGTAGCCTTGGCTGACAAGCTCCACTTCTTCAAAATCGTCACCAGAATTGGAACCAACGTTGAAAAGGGCAATGTCACCATCAACGGGGTCTACTGCCATTCTCCATGGATTTCTGGTGCCCAAGGCCATGTGTTCGCCGAGTGCGTCGCCATGTAAAGGAGTGTTAGCAAAAGAACCATCCCCAGGAGCAGGCGGATTAAGGACAAAGTAGTTGTCACTAGGAATATAGTAATCGATTCCCGAGAAGTTATCGACATGGTAGTAGGCGTGACCGGTGGGGCAGCTCTGGTCGGTGCCTGCAGCCGCGTTAGGACCAGAAGAGCCTTGTAGGGTTCGAGTCGGAGGGCTGCTAATTGCGCCCCCTTGCATATCGACATCAATACGCAGGACAGCAGCTTGAAAAATGCGATCCACCCGTTGCGCGTCTTGATAGAAATCGACCCCGACACGGCTACTATTAAACTCCATATCACCCCATCCGATAAGGAGGAAGCCATCAGGGTCGAAACCTAGACTTCCTCCGAAGTGTTGGCCCTCGTCAGGCGAACTCTGCTGAATAAGAACGAGTTCAGAAGAGGAAGGGAAGAGTCCACTGCTTTCATTTCGGGTGAAGCGCGAAAGACGATAGAAGAAATTGCCATCTCCGTTTGTGAACCCGCGCGAAGCGTCTGCGTCGGTGGAATAGAAGCAATACATGTAATTGCGGTTCGGAGAGCCCACTTCATTGAATTCGGGGTGAAAAACGACACTGCGAAGACCACCGTTGTCTCCATTAACGGTGAGAGCAGAAATATTGAGCACTTCCACCTTGGCTGTTGGATTGGTGACATCAACACGCTGGATGGTACCTCCACGCTCAATCACATGCAGATTGTTAGACAGAGGCTCCGAGACGAGTCCCTTCAAGGAACCAAAGTTACCCAAAGCCGGGAAGGCGTTGGCTGTGGACCAAAGGTCTCCGGTAGCATTTCCATTATTGGGAGTCAGGGATGGAAGATTTCCATCTAAATAGGGGCCGATTCCTCCCACGCTAGTCAGACCGGAAGCGTTCTCGTTGGCCGCTGGGAGGGATGAGTCGTCATTAGGGTCTGAAGAGAACAAAATCTCCTCGCCATCGGGGGAACCGTCGCTGTCGGAGTCGGCCAAGGTCGGGTCGGTAAGATAAGTGTTTACTTCTGCACCATCCCACAAGCCATCCTGATCAGTATCGCTTAAGACGGGATTGGTTCCTGCCAAGTATTCGTCAAGGTTCGAGAGTGAGTCACCGTCTGGGTCGCCGCTGGCTCCATCGTCACCAAGGGCGCCACTGGCGGCGCTGAAGCTGAGACCATGGGTGAACTCCCATTCATCGGGGAGGCCGTCATCATCATTGTCACCATCGGAGGAGGCGATGATGAGTTGACCAAGAGACTGAGGGCCTTGAGCATCGGTTCCTGCTTGGTAGATTGAAGTCACTTCAGCAGCTGAAAGCTCCCGATGCCAAAGAGCAACATCATCGATTTCGCCATCCCATTGACGGCCGGTTGCCTCGGGGTTGTCACCAATCCAAAAGTCAGTGTTATCATTCGAAAGAACGGCAGGGCTCGTATTGCTGTTGGCTAGTACGCCATCGATGTAGAGAAGGGAGCCAGAAGGGCCTCCAGTCGTCACAATATGGTGCCATTGGCCGTCATTAATTCCGAACGGATTACTGGAGAAGTCGCCGCTTCCTACCCGACAGTTGACAAAGTTTGAACTCTGATAACGTGAAATCCGGAAATTAGAACCTTCCCCTTTCGAAAGTAAGGTCTGCCAATTTTTGTTGAAGTTTTCGACACGGGTCCAGACTGATATGGAGATGGTATTGTTATTCGCATCGACATCTACACTGTCGGGAGTGCTTGCATAACCTTGTCCAGCGCTCGTATAGCCTGCCGCGCCAAAAAGACCTGTGCCATATTGAGCTCCCGTTCCTTGGAAAGTGAGGTTGTCGTCGTTGGTGTTCGCATTTCCGAGATAGCTTCCTGCGACATCATCAAGGCTGTTGTCGAAGGTCCAGTAGGCTGTCAGATCACTTGAGAGCTGCCCCATCAGGGTCTCAGTAAAGGCGAGGGCGCAAACCAAGAAAGTTGTGGTCGTTCCAAATGAAGACTGGAAACGTGGGATTATTTTAAACATGGGCGGATCGGGTTTTAATGGGGTGTTTTCTAATGCAACGTCAGCTCATTTCTGAGCTGATAGGGGACATGCTCGTGATCGAGTAAATCGAAGCGGGCAAAGAGATCATCAACGGCGGTGGCCAATTCAGGGTTGTTGGTCCAAAGCTCTTCCAGATTTCGAATATCGGATTGGTAGCTAGAGGGGAGTCGCCCTTGAATCACGTCTTCGGTCGGTGGAGTGGTCCGGTTAAGGTAGTAGAACTTTTGGACGATTGGAGAGAGTCGGCTTTCTATCTGAGCTCGATCGTTATTCTCAGCCAGTTTATTAACTTCAATAATCAGCTCGGTAGAAAGGCGTTGAAAAAGTCCAGTTGCTTCTTCTGGCGTAAGATCGGTGGAGATATCATCCAAAGTGACGGGCTCAACTCTCTCGATCTGCGAAGTAGCATAAGAGCCTTTACTAGCGATCTGCTTTTCGGTTTCGAGGAGATTTGGAGTGGAGATTTGGTTGCTAGATTTTGGCCCGTTAACTGCTGTTTTCGAAGAATCAGGGAAGTCTTTCGTATCAGGGCGCAGAATTTGCAGTCCTAAAGAAAGGACTCCAACGAGCACAAAAATTACTAACAGCTTAGTTTTTAACGACATTTAAAGAACTGATCGCTTCAACCTATCAGATTAAATTGAAAACCGAACTAAAAAAGCTTGGGCGAGGCAGCATGTCGTGCTGGGAAGAGCCCAAGATATCCCCGCCTCAAAGACAAATCCCCCTTGGGACAAGTCAGCTCAAGCTCCTCTCCTGTTGATTTTCTTACATACCAATGTCCGATTCCGTCGTTTCCGCTGCGAAAAAGGCCTGTTTATGGCACTTCGCTTCACGGAAAAGCGGACAGAGAAAGATACGAAGCGAGAAATTCTGAGCTAACCCGTGGGGTGAGAGCTTGGACCAATGGATGTGGCTTCCTTGGTATCCTCTTCGTTGGCTTTCGTCTTAGTGAAGTGCCATGCGGCAAGAAGGGCCGTAATGGTGAGGAGGACCCAAACCGGCCACCACTTGTCCTCGTTGGTATTCTGGTCCACTGCGGAAGCCGTGAGACGAGTCAGTTCGTTTTGAGTGGCTGCCTTGCGAAGGTCAGCTTCCCGAGTGTCTGCGAAATGGCTAGCTGATTTGAGGAGGAGGGTCTCGCCTTGAAACACTTCGAAATAGCCAGGTTGACTAGGGGTGTGAAGGATTTCATTAAGAGGCATTTCGCGGGTTAGAAAGGCTCCTTCTGCCGCCAGTTGTTTGATGATGAGTTGCTGAGAAGGATCGTGGGCGAGGTCGAGTTCTTGGTTCGTCTCGGTATTGATAGCTTCGAAAGCTATTTTTTGTTCGCGAAGTCCACTCGTAAAGCGATGGAGGAGAATGACAGTAGAAGGCAGCTTGAGAGCGTTAGAGAGTGAGAGGTCGAAGTTGAAAATAAGATGCTCTTTGGGGCTAGAGGAGGTTTCGCCTTCGATAGCGAGAACTTCACGAAGCACGATGAGAGGACGCTGACCTTGCCAGAGAAGAACTTTGTCCGAAGACGTAACAGGGAAGGGGATGGTCTCGCGAGACTGGAGGGCTTGCCAATTGAGGCCTTGGGTCAATGGGTGAGGTTCGGAGACGATGCCGCCGGAAAGGAATTTTCGCGAGCGAGCGGTCTCGTTAATGGTGATGATTGAATGAGTCTCCGGAATGATGGGGAGAAGAGGATCGTAGGAAGAAAGAGTGAGGTCGGGAGTGGAACTTGTTTTCGTTTCGAGATTGGGGAAAAAGGAGAGGAAGCGTTTTTCGAAGTCATTGAACTTGGGAGGGAGTTCGGAGAGAGTATTGAGGGTTTTGGGCTGAGGGTTGATGATAGGGAGGTGGTCATCGAGAGCTAAGGAGTCGGAGTCGAGTTTGACGGTGAGGTAGTCTGCGCCAGTGGGAAAGGTGCCAGTGATGGTGCTAATTCCATCGGCGGAAAGGACGAGCTCGCGCTTTTCGGAGAGAGACCCGTCGGGAAATAGCACCTGCCAGCCGCGTTCTGCTTGAGTGTCGGAATAGTTGCGGACGGTGGCTTGCCAGGACTTCCCGTCTTCGGAAAAGCTGAGGCCCGTGAAACCGAGGTTGTCGGTGGGCTTTCCGATGGCGAGAAGTTGAGCGTCAAAGGGGAGTTCGGTGCGTTCCAAATTATCGGTGAGATAGATGAGGAGGCCTTCGCTACGAATTCGTGAACGAGCAAGGCGCAGGGCCGCGTTCGGGTCCATCGCCCCTGCAGTAGGGCTCCATTCTGCGATAGCGGCTAAGGCTTCCTTTTGGTCGTCGCCAGAGTAAAGGATCGGTTCATCAGGATCAGAAGTGAGGAGATAAATTTGGAGCTTCGAAGCCGGGCCCTTGAGGTTGGGGAGTTCTGTTTCTAGGGTCGTCTTGAGTTCGTCACGGAAGACTGACATCGAGGCCGAAGAGTCGATGACGATGGCGACTTGTTGAGTCGATGTTTTACTTTTGTAACGTGGTTCAGCGAGTAGCCAGGTCAGCAAGAGCACCATCAGAAGTTGGAGCCACAGAGGGATGGAGTTGGTGAGGCGGTCAAAGCGACGGCCTGAAGTAGATTCGCGCTGGGTTTGCTCTAGAAGAAAAAGAGTGGAGACGGGAATGACCTGAGCTTGTCTTTGCAGAAAGTGAATCAGCAGGACCGCAGGAATTCCGAGAAGGGCAAGGAGGCCCCATGGATTGGTGAGAATCATTCGTCGAATGAAGGTTCCCGAATCTAGGCCGCCTCGTCCAGCAGAGAAGCAACTAAAGGGCTCATTGTCGATTGACAGGAGCAGGGAGAGCAGTGCATTCTCCGCGCCCGCGTAGGGCCTGTAGTTCAATGGATAGAACGACGGTTTCCGGTACCGTAGATCTAGGTTCGATTCCTGGTGGGCCTACCATTTTCTTTTCTTCGTTGTCGATTGAAGGTCTACGAACTCGGAGAGTCCCAAAATGCGGAAGCCTCCCAGCAAAAAAGAGGACCCAGAAGCGAAGCGCCAAAAGAAGCGAATCGAACTGAGTCCTATAATTAAAGGATAAGGTGCCGCCTCGTTCTTAAGCCGAAGCGTAGGACTTCTCAGTAGCGGCATCGATGATGTCGTAGCGCTCGCGATGGCGCGTCGAATCGGTGCGGAAAATGAGGCGGCCAGTGTGCTTTCTCTCTAGGTCCATGAGGATGTGAGAATCCTCTTTTTTGAAGCGTTCGAGTACGACAGGATGAACGATGACGACGAGGTCGCCCGCTTCCTCCTGATGACGTGCAATCACGGTGTTAAGTGCACGCTGAATTTCGACACTAAGCGTAAAGGAAGTCTTCACGCGGCCACGACCTTCGCAATATTCACAAGGCTCCGAAAGTGTCTCTTGCAGACTTTCATTCAGACGCTGGCGGGTCATCTCCATGAGGCCGACCGATGAAATCTGGAGGACCTGAGTCTTGGCCTTATCACGGTTCATGCGATCCTTCATAACGCGGTAAACCGCCATCTGATCACGGCGGTGACGCATGTCGATGAAGTCGACGACAACCAATCCGCCGATGTTACGTAAGCGAAGTTGGCGGGCCACTTCTTCGGCCGCTTCGATATTTGTTTGCAACAAGGTCTTGTCGACGTCCTTGCCACCCCGGTTGCGACCCGAGTTTACATCCACCGCAATGAGAGCTTCAGTCTCATCAATCACGATGTAGCCCCCGCAGGGCATCCACACTTGGCGATGAAAGGCTTCATCGATCTGCTTCTGCACTCCGAGCTTGTCGAAAATGGCTGAGCGAGTGGGGTAGTGATGAATGCGACGCTTCGCCCGCCGAGAAATTTTCTCAGCAATGCCGCGCATCAATTCGGTGGTCTCGAGGTCATCACAAATGACGTTGTCGATGTCCTCAGTGAGGAAGTCGCGCGCGGTGCGTTCAATGATCCCGGGTTCTTGGAAGGCGCAAACGGGCGCAGGATTGGCGTCGCGCTTGTCTTCGACCGCTTCCCACTGATCGAGAAGCATGTCGAGGTCCCGCATAAAGTGGCGCGCACGTTGGCCTTGAGCCACGGTACGCATAATGATGCCCATTCCTTCAGGGACATCGAGCTTCTGCATGATGCTCCGGAGGCGATCACGCTCTTTGGGGTCGTCGATCTTGCGAGAAATACCGAACTGCTCAGAGAAGGGCATCAGCACAAGGTAACGGCCTGCCAATGAGACATTGGTGGTGACGCGAGGTCCCTTGGTACCAATGGGCCCCTTGGATACTTGAATCATGATTTCCGAGCCAATGGGATAGATACTCGGAATATCTTTGGAGCTGATTTTCTTTTGCTTCTTGCGCGGCCGGTCGCTGCGCTGAATTTCCTCC
Source organism: Roseibacillus sp. (assembly GCA_051251855.1). GTDB lineage: Bacteria > Verrucomicrobiota > Verrucomicrobiia > Verrucomicrobiales > Akkermansiaceae > Roseibacillus. The sequence continues at coordinate 1,098,363 of JBPOGI010000001.1, read as the reverse complement.
ATGGAGTTGTCGAGTGCAGCTGGGATGGCGTCCCAAAAGTGAAGGAAGGCGTTCTTTTCCATGCCAATGTCAACGAACATGGCTTTGAGGCCTTGCTCGATATTCTTGACGCGGCCTTTGAAAATACTGCCCACAAGGTTCACTTCGCCCTCGCGTTCAATATTATACTCTTCCAACTGACCGTTCTCGAGCAGCGCGACGCGGCGCTCGAGGGTCTCGGCGTTGATGACGATGGTATTACCTTGGCGGGGGTCAACTTCCCCGAAGCCAAAGGCTCTTTTGATTTGTTTCAACATGTGTGTCTTTGAAATTCGTTGTTTGCAAGCGACTTACTCGCCTGCGTCCTCAGATTGGTCTCTGCCAGTACCTGGCAGAGGGATAATGCGAGGCTTCACTTTCACTGGCTGACTTTCGTCAGACGACTCAATGATCGTATCCGCCGTCTCTCCCTCTTCTTCCAAGGTAATGGAGAGAAGTGAATCTTCTGGAAGCTCAATCTCTTCGATTGCATCGAAATGACCAGCGAATTTTCCCATTCGCTTCACTGGCAGCCTCAAGCCCTTCTCGGTGGCGGCAATTCCACGTAAGAGCATGTGGGCGAGGGGACCTGCTACTTTTCCGCCACTTCCTCCTCCTTCAACAAAGACGGTAACTGCGTAGCGAGGCTTGTCGAAGGGGGCGTAGGCGGTCACCCAAGCGTTATTTTTTCGATTGTTTTTTGTCCCGAGCTGAACGGTTCCAGTTTTGGCTGCAGCGATAAACCCCTGCACGGTAACTCTTTGTGCGGTTCCGCCTGCTTGGTTGGCTGCGAGCCACATACCTCGCTGGATTCGCTTGATATCCGAAGGGGAAACACCCTTTTCGGCAACTAAATCGACCTCTAATTGGGGGCGATCCTGTTCGATAATATCATTCTGCAGCTTTGCTTCCTTGAGGAGGCGAGGACGGTAGTATTTTCCTCCATTAGCGATACAGGCAGTGACTGCGCAAATCTGAAGGGGGGTGGCCTCCATGTGCCATTGGCCGATAGCAGTTTGAGCAAGTTGAGAAGCGGTGACAATCGAGCCTGGCTCTTGTCTTTGAAGCCACAGCTCGCTGCCCGGCAGGACTCCGGGACTTTCGTCGGGAAGGCCGACCCCTGTTCGTCGTCCAAGATTGAGAATTGAAAAGCCTTCGACAATCTTCCGACGACCCATTTTGTTGGCCAAGTCCATGAAGTAGGGATTGCAAGAACGCTGGATTGCAGACTCCATTCCTAAAGAACCATGGCCAGAAGTCCTGTGGCAGTGGATCCTCGTGCGGGGCCCAAAGGCGACATAGCCACGGCAGTTATCGACGAAGCCGACTTGGCCGTTCATCGCAGCAGTCAAGGCAACAGGAAGCTTTGTCGTAGAGCCAGACATGAAGCTCGAGACTGCGCGGTTGGTAAAAGGGTGACCCTTATTTTGAAAATAGTAGTCGGCAGAGGCTTGCGAAAGGGAGGGTATGTAGTCGTTGGGATCGTAGTTTGGGACAGAGGCTAGGGCGAGAACTTCACCAGTGTTGACGTCCATGACCACTGCTGCTGCACGACCAGCCTTTCTCAGGATGTTTTCAGTCAGGCATTGAATTCCCGCGTCAATCGTAAGGGTCAAATCAGCGCCTTGGGCAGGGGGGCGGGAATCTACTGTGCGCCCAATGATCTGTCCCTTTTCGTCTTTGTAGAGGCTGCGCTTCCCGTGTTGCCCGGTGAGAATATCGTTATAAGCTTTTTCGACTCCACTCACGCCCTTGCTATCTCCAAAATAGTGGGCGAATTCAGCCTTCTCTGCGGCGGTGTAAGTTCCTTTTTTCCACTGCTGAACGTAACCTACCACATGGCCAGCCAAGGTGCCTAATGGGTATCGGCGCTGGGGCCGCGAGTTCACATAGACTCCTTGTAGACCCAATTTGTGCTCTGCGAGACGCGAGAATTGATCGAAATCCAACTCCCCGGGAAAGACGTAAGGAACGAGGTCGCCATGGGTAATGAAGTGCGTCTTGATCGCTGTTCGATTCAACCTTGGTTCAACCCCTAGTTCTTTGAGGCGAGGGATAATGAGCTGTTCGACAATCTCATCGATTTCAGGAGGCTTGGTATCCTCTTCATCGCTATTGGCTTTTTCAACCTTCCATTGGCGGACCCATGATTCTCGTATCTCGCCCAAGTTGACGACCAACTCGTAGATGCGATAATTCTCGGCCAGCGGGACTCCATTGCGGTCCTTGATTTCACCCCGAACGCCTGGCTCGCGAATAGCCACCACACTAAAGCCGGGTTTTTTACGAATGTAGTAATGCTGATCTTTGATCTGAAATTGATGCAAGCGATGCAGCAATGAAACCGTCCCCAACAAAATGAGCGCGGTGAGGAGGTAGAGACGAAACCGAAAACGTGATTCCATATTTTAGTGATGGCCTTTGCGCAGGCCTTTGTAGCTCATTCGATACTGAAACGAATCTGCGAGTTTGAATAAAACGAGAAAGACAAGAGGAGAGAACAACATGGTGAGAACCGAACTGAAAAAGATAAACCTCAAGGTGTCTCCCGTCAATGCGACCCGACCTCGTACAAAAGAGAGAAGCATCATTTCAACGAAGAGGTAAAGAAAGAGAGCGACTCCCGTCACCAAGACCGAAACCTGCCATTTGCCCTCACGAAAAAGAGGCTGTACCCCCTGCATCACGAATCCAGCGATTGCGAAGAGAAAGATCGAGTATCCAAACTTCAGCGTCGCTGCAATCTCTGGGTAAACCTCGGGATCGCCCACGACGGGCATAATGATATGCTGTGCATCCCAGAGAAGCCCGCAGACGAAGGAAAGCAGAAGCATCCCGATGACATCAAGGGTCACTGCGGCACAAATGAAGATCAGTGGAACCAGAAAGAAGCGCACATGATGAAACTCGGGAAACACTGGGATGAATTGCCTCAGAATAAAGGCAACTAACAGCAGCACCAAAACCGTCAGGAGATAGCGAATCATTCTTCGGGCTCTTCCTCCTTAATGGCCGCCGATTGGTCTCCGGCGAGGACAAAGACAACGGCCAAATTTTGTAACTCTACGCTCGGCTTCACAAGAGCCTCACTCTCGTAGCTTCCAGAGATGACTTCAGTGATTGTTCCCACCTGAATATCAGGAGGAAAAATCCCTCCTCGCCCCGTGGTGAAAACCTTCATTCCTTGTTGGATAACTGCGTTGCGGCTCAAATAGCGCAAACGGAGAAGGGGAGTGGTGCCGTATTCCCCAGGCTCTCCACTCAAAATGCCCTTCTCTGGAGAACCTTCAACATAGACCGATACTTGGCAGCTCTCGTCAGTCACTAGAATGACGTTCGCTACATCTTCGAATGCTTGATCAATGCGCCCCACCAAACCGCCTTCTGCAAGTACCGTGAGCTGAGTTCCCAAGTCGTCTTTTTCTCCTCGGTTGATCGTTAAAGTATCCCACCACGTTGACGGTTGACGTTTGATGACCTTGGCGGCCTTCACTTCGAAGGTCGTGCGCTTTTTGAATCCGAGAGCTTGGTTGAGCTGAATGTTCTCGCGCTCTAATTCTCGAAAGCGGCCTTCAATGATCTTGAGTTCACCATAGTCAGACTGAATAGCTTCGAGCTTTCTTTGCAGATTCTCCGAGTGCTCAACTTCACGAACAAATTCGCGACTGAATTTTTCAATATTAGAACCGCTTTTTAGAAAAGGGCTAATCGCTCGGAAATAGGTTTCCTGAACTTTGCGGACCGTCATTGGGCTCCAAGTGAGTACCCAAGTACCTGCGCCGAGAAAAATCAGCAAAACAAGTAGCGTGAGTGGTTTCATAGAGCTTTCGGAGACGCGTCAGGCGATTCTTTAGCGAGTGGAGTGATAATCCGTATTGGTAACACGCTTCAAGAAGGCGAGTTCGCTCAGCGCCTTGCCCGTTCCTTCTGCTACCGCGCTTAAAGGGTCTTCCGCGATATGAACCGGTAGTCCCGTTTCCTCGCGTAGTAACTTGTCGAGGCCTTTCAACAGAGCGCCACCACCTGCAAGAACCAATCCGCGGTCCACGAGGTCGGCGGCAAGTTCTGGTGGGCATCGCTCCAAAGTCGTTCGAACGGCATCGACGATAGTGGCCAAGGGATCGGCCATCGCTTCGCGAATTTCTTCGGAGGTAATGGTCACGGTTTTGGGGAGACCTGAAACGAGGTCGCGGCCTTTCACTTCCATGCTGATTTCCTTTGGCAAGGCAGAAGCAGAACCAATACGGATTTTGATATCCTCGGCGGTGCGTTCTCCGATCATGAGGTTGTAGCCACGCTTCATGTATTGAATGACGGCTTCGTCGAGCTCATCGCCAGCGGTGCGAACACTTCGTGCATAAACAATTCCCGAGAGAGAAATGAGAGCCACTTCCGTTGTGCCGCCGCCGATATCTACAATCATGTTTCCCGAGGCGTCTTGCACTGGCAGTCCGACTCCAATTGCCGCAGCCATGGGCTCCTCGATAAGATAAACCTCACGGGCTCCTGCTTGCTCTGCAGACTCTTTGACTGCTCGGCGCTCTACCTCGGTAATTCCTGAAGGAATCGCAATCACCACCCGTGGGCGTGCGCGGCGCTTGTTGTTCACCTTGCGGATAAAGTGACGCAACATTGCTTCAGTGACCTCGAAGTCGGCAATGACACCGTCCTTAAGGGGGCGAATTGCGACGATATTACCAGGCGTCCGGCCTAGCATCCGTTTCGCATCATCACCTACGGCGAGCACCTCGTTTGTTCCTGCTTTCACGGCGACCACAGAGGGTTCGCGAAGCACGATTCCATGGTCCTTGACGTTCACCAAGGTGTTGGCGGTGCCAAGGTCAATGCCGATGTCATTCGACAACAGACCAAAAAACTTTGAAAAAATCATATGAAGGGCGTCTATTTTATAAGGGTGGAAAAACTAGCATTTAAGTAGTCAGAAACTCACTTAAAACACTCTCGGAAAACGAGTTAAAGCGCAAAATTACGCAAACAAGCTATTCGGACAGCGTTCCGTGTGCGGCAACTATCGAAGCCGCAGCCCCTTGCGGCAAGCTGCAATGCTGTCACGAAGAGGGTTTGAGCGGTGTCTGTGATATCTCGCCGAGCAAAGATGCTCTTTGATTAAAACCCATCCGAGACTCACAAAGAGTTATTGCTCAGCAGCGCTTAATTCGGTCTCGTGGCGCCTAAGGAACTCGGTTGCGAGTTCGCGGTAAGCTCGGGCGCCGATTCCGCTGCCATCGTGGTCAAAAATGGTCAGCCCGTGGCTGGGAGCTTCGCCTAAACGAATGGTGCGTGGAATCACAGTGTTGTAGAGCTCACTTGGGAAGAAATTACGAACTTCTTCGACTACGCTCCGCGAGAGGTTCGTCCGACCGTCATACATAGTCATCAAAATCCCTTCGATAAAGACGTTCTCGTTCACGCCTGCTTCCCGAATTTGACTCACAACCCGAGTGATTTTTGCCAAGCCTTCGAGGCCAAACCACTCGCATTGCAGCGGAATGAGAATTTCATCTGAAGCCGCCAGTGCTGAGGTCATGAGAATTCCCAGTGACGGAGGTGTATCTAGAATGCAGTAATCGTAGGCCGCTTGAACGCGTTCGGAGTTCTCGAACACTTCGGTTAAGCGTGTCAGGTGGTTGTCAAATCGAACCAATTCGACCTCGACACCGGCCAAGTCCATCTCAGCAGGTATCAGATGAAGGTTTTCCTGACTCGTAGTCAGAATCTTGGATTCCAGTAAGTCATCACCGACCAGCGTGGCGTAAATTGACTCATGCTCGTCCGCAGGAAATCCGAGTCCGCTGGTCGCGTTGGCCTGAGGATCGAGATCGATGAGCAGCACGCGCTGACCTTCACGCGCGAGTGCGGAAGAGAGATTGATTGAAGTCGTCGTTTTGCCAACGCCGCCTTTCTGATTCGCAATAGCGACAACTTTCATGTGAGCCCAGACACCTGACGTTAAAGCCACTCACAAGACAAGCTCTACTTGGGTGCGCGAAAAGCTGGCGTAATGTTATGACAGCTTCAGGACGAGTTGACGGAAAGAGCCCTGAGCGCCGATTCTAAAAGGGTTTCTCGCTACACCTCTGATCCAACTGCCGCTTTAATAACTTCGCATAATAAATGTAATGCGGAATTGATAATTGGCGAATAGCCAAGAAGTGGGCTCCTCTTTTCCTCAAGCGCTCTCAATTTAATTTCCCCTCTTCCGAAGTGTCTCCTCCAGTTCCAATCTGCTTTCAAAGGCTCTTAAGGAATTCGGTGTTGTCCCCGCACTCAGTTCTTACCACGGCTCCACACTCTTCCTGAATGTTCCGCCATGAATCACGTTCGCATTATTAGCGTCGCCGGTGTCTGGTGCAGTTAATCACAACTGCGCTATGGCATGGCTTTAGACACCTTTGGAGAAATCACATTGGCTTCGCGAACCGTTTGCAAGTGCAAGGCCATTGCGACTGCTGTTAATGCTGTTAAGAAACGCATCGATCGGATGCAATGTCGCAACTCGTCGACTAGATGTTGATAATGTTGGCGAAGCCATTGTTTCAGCTCAAGAAGTGCCTGCCTGAATCTTTTGCTCAATTTTGCCCAGCCTTGTTCAGAACTCCTGAACGTGAATGCATGATGTTTCGCGACTAGTGCGGATTATCTAGATACCGCCACCTTCGAGTGGCTTTTGGAATCAGACTTTGACCCTCATAGAACTGGCGTTTTTGCGGCTTACGCACTCAAGCGACAATTTTTCAAGAATTCTCACCCTCGATATAATTGTCCTAGAGTTCCTTATCTGTGTCCTAGCTCTGCAAAAGGCGAAGATTTTAGCCACAGAGAGCGCTTAGAGTCCGGTAGTTCGCTCTCAGGACTCATTTTATTTGCTCAATTCTTTTGTTTCCGCTTGCTATTGATACCGAGTCTCAATAGCAGTTCAGCAGCTTATGAAATTAGCCACCCAACACACGCTATTGGCTTTCTTGCTCGCCACGCTGCCGACTTCGGCGGTGACGGTAGAGGAGCTCGCCGCTCGTCTTGAAAAGCTCGAAGGCAAAGTAAACGCTTACGAACAGAAATATGGACCGCTTGAAAAACAAAGTTCTGATCTAAGCCAATCCATCAGTGAGCCATCGTCTGATGATGATATTGATTCGCTTTACGGTGCCGCAACACCTTCGTCTTCAGGAGCCACAAATCCTACCGCAACTACTGATTTTGGAGCAAGCGGCGCAACACGTGATTTTGGGCTCGATTGGGCACGCAACACCCAGATCGGAGGCTATGGTGAGCTTCATCTTAATCGCGACCTCGGTGGTGGAGATAACAATCAGATCGACTTTCATCGTTGGGTTCTTTTCGTGAATCATTCCTTTTCTGACCGCATCAAACTTTACTCCGAATTTGAGCTAGAGCACTCGCTGGCTGGTGAGGGAAAGCCGGGAGAAGTTGAGTTAGAACAAGCCTATATTGACTTCACCCTTGACCATGGTCTCAGCGCGAAGGCTGGTCTCTTTCTTCTGCCTATCGGATTGCTCAACGAGACACACGAGCCGAACACCTTTTTTGGAGTGGAACGAAACCGTGTGGAGAGCAACATCATCCCGACCACTTGGTGGGAAGCAGGAGCAGGCGCTTCTCAAACTTTAGACAGCGGACTGGGCTGGGACCTTGCTGTGCACTCGGGCTTGAATGTCTCAACCACAGGTAGCAGTGCTTTCCGCATTCGTTCCGGTCGTCAAAAAGTAGCGGAAGCCGCCGCCGAAGATCCCGCTGTCACAGCACGTATTCGTTACAATGGCGTTCCGGGTCTCTCGTTGAGTGCTTTCGCCCAGTATCAAAACGACATCACTCAAACCACATCAGACGAAGATAACTCAGCGTTACTTGTGGGTGGAACTGCTGTTTATCAAAGCGGTGGCTTCGGTCTCAAGGCCCTGCTCGCCTCTTGGCATATTGATGGAGATTCCTTCGAGGCTAATGACGCCGACCATCAATGGGGTGGCTATATTGAGCCTTCTTACACTTGGAACTTTGCGGGTGACCAAAAGGTGGGGGTCTTTGCTCGCTATAGTCACTATGAGTTTGCACGGCGCAATGTGGGAACTGATAGCATGGGCGTTGGCTTCAATAACAACAATGGAGGCGGAGCCTTTGACCAGTTCGATATCGGGGTCAACTATTGGCCTATTGACAACGTTGTTCTGAAAGCTGACTACAGCCACATCATCGACGAAGAAGATAAGGTGGAGAGCCTCCTCAACCTCGGCGTTGGATACAGCTTCTAACTCAGCCTGATTCTCTTGTTATTCCAAGCAGCTCGCTTTTCTTCCGAGAGAGCGGGCCGCTTTTTCAGCGTTCTACACCCCATTTTTTCTCATGACCTTTTGCCGAAAAATTCTCCTCTTCTTACTTGTTTCTTCTGCGTCGATTTTCGCGGGCGAGCGCGTCTATCAGAAGCCGTCTGACTTTCTTAAGTCTGTCTTTGGAGCCAGTCTCCCACCCACCCAAGCCCTCACTTTAGGCTCCAAGCACCAAACACGTATCCAGCGTTTACTCGGTCACTCCTATCGCACTTCCAAGGTGCGCTACTGGAGTCAGGGGCAGAAAACGGCTTGGATCTTGGAAGAAATTGGAAAGACCGAACCTATTACCACGGGATACGTGGTGAGTGGTAATCGCATTGAACAAGTCAAAGTACTCATCTATCGCGAAAGCCACGGTTACGAAGTTGCCGGCAAAGGTTTTTGCAAACAGTTCAAAGGGGCTTCTCTCGATTCGAGTGGTCGGCTCACTCAGCAAATTCGAAATATCGCGGGAGCCACTCTTTCGGTTCGCGCTCTTGACCGATTGGGCCGAGTAGCGCTCTATCTTGATGCTATAAAGTGAGAGCTAGAAGACGCTACCATCGACTCCTCGGGCTTATCCTTGCCCTACCGCTTTTGTGGCTGTGTCTCACGGGTGTTATTCTTAATCACAGTGCGGAGCTGAGATTGGATCAGCGTTATCTCAGTTCCCCATTTCTCACTTCCTTCTACCTCGAGCCTCCTTCCGAACCGGGATTTCGGTGCGAAGTGGGCAGCCGTCGTATCTCGGGATGGGGAGGAAGTCTTTTTCTCGATGCGGGCCTCCTCCCTTTCTCTGGCAAGTTAGTCGGAGCGTCGGAGCTTGGCCCCGACCTTCTCGTCGCCACTAGGGAGCATCTTTATCTTCTTGGACCACAAGGCGAACTGATTGATAGCCTTGATGAAGCCTCTCTTCCAGGCATCCCAATCGAGGCCATCCAGACGGAACCTTCACGAACGCTCAAGACCGCTCAGGGCGTCTTCCGATTTGATGAAGATTTACTCGAATTTTCGCCGCAATCTTCAGGTGTTGTTATAGGGGCGCGACTGGTCCCTTTGTCGAAAGAAGACCGCAACGATCTTCAGAGGACTCTGGCTTCAGAAACACCCATTTCCTTTAGCCGCGTTCTGCTAGATCTTCATAAGTTTGCCTTCTTAGGTGGGTTTGGAAAATGGGTTCTTACTCTATCAACTGTGGGGCTTATCGTTGTTTCTCTCACAGGGCTGGCACTTTCTCGAAAAAAAAGAACTAGGACTTCCTCATGACGCGTCGAAGACTGCTGCCCTTACTCGCCACCACTCCGTTCTACTACGGATGCGGTGAAAAGGTAGCTGAGACCATTTGGAAAGGAGTCTTGTTTCATAACCCAGTCAGTATTCGCTATCACTCTGATCGTAGTCTCAACAAGGCGATCACGGCGGAGGTCAGGAAGCTTGAGCTGATACTTTCTCTCTATGAGCCTTCGTCCGAACTCGCTCTTTTGAACTCGACGGGTAGCTCGTCGTCACCTTCCAATGAACTGCTAGAGATTCTAGCAAAATGCAGCAGCCTTCACCGCCTCAGCAAGGGCCTCTTTGATCCTACAGTTCAAAGCTACTGGAGTTGGCTGAGTGAAAGGAATCGATTGGGCAATGAGCCGACCGAGGTGGAACGAGTTCAAGCACGCAGGAAGGTGGATTTTGCGAGAGTCGGAATCAGTCCCAGTAGAGTTGAACTCAATGGGACTCAGCTCACCCTCAACGCAGTTGCTCAGGGATTCGCCACCGACCGATTGGCTCTCTTCCTAAAAAGCCAAGGGGTGCACTCTGCCTTAGTGAATCTGGGCGAGTATCGCGCCATAGGAGGCCCTTTCGAAATCGAGATTCGACATCCTTCAGCAACAAAGAGAGTTCTCCAGTCATTCTCCCTGCAAAGCCGCAGCTTAGCTGTCTCATCAGGATCAGGGCATCGGCTGAGTGCGGCGGGGAAGGATAATCATCTCCTCTCACCTCTCTCAGGTCAAAGCCCCCCTGCCCTGCGCACCGTTGTAGTTTCGGCTCCAGATGCCACTACTGCCGATGCTTGGGCGACGATTGTTTCTTTGGAGCTTGAGCTTATTACGGCTCTGCCCGCAGGGGTTGAGGCCCAGGTATATTGACGGCTGAAGTCGAGGAATCGTCGCTTTTCTCAACTTTCTCACTCCTGACTGTCAGACCGGAGATTCAAACGGGTAAGCCCTAGTGAACGCAATGGTCATGAAGGTCTTTTACATATTTCTCGCTTGGTTGAGTTGCTTAGGCAGTAGTTTTTCTCAGAACCGAGCACCCGAGGACTCGCTCCTTTTTCTTGCTGGAACCACCTATGTTGAGAATGGCAACCATGCCTGGCTGCTCTGGCAGGCTCAGGACACATCTCTCCTTCAGGGGCGCACCTACGCAATCTATCGTAAAAATGGTCAGCCCAATTCGGGTCATGCTTTTTCCCAAGTCGCCCTCGTGCAACCGACCACCCGTTCCGTCTTTCTGGATGCGCGCATTGATAGTCTCCCTCCCGTTTTAGCAAATAAAGCTATGGTCGATGAAACCCTCGATGGACTGTTCGGTGATGTCATGCCGGCAGTAGGTCTCTCACTCGGAAATAAGCTGTCGGCTCTCCTCCAAATTACAGCGCAAGAACCTGAGCTTTTCAATCGACTCTACTTTTTGTCGCGGACCGAACCCGCTGTCGCGGTAGCCATGGGGACTGGGGCGCTTGTGCCCATGGCCTCCGCGGTTTCGACCTTCGAGGTTCGCACTCAACCCGATGGAAGCAATACTCCCGGAACCGCATTTTCCCAAGTCGTCGGTCGCATTACTTTGGACCGCAATAATCCCTCACCCATCACGGCGCCGGGGCCACCCGTTGTCATTCCTGATGACTCACCTAAAGGTCACCTCAACGTCGCCCTACGCTGGGGAGTTCCCGACAACTTGAAACGCGATACGCCCCTCACTTATGGATATGGTGTCTATCGTATGGAAAAGACTTTTGCGGAGTCAAACAACCATAACACTACCCCTCCAACACCTTCTCAGCTGAATAACTATCTCGTTAATCAGTCTAGCCTTGTTCAACAGGTCAACCTTCTCCCAGTCCTGCCGACTCAACTCCTTACTCTCACTCAGGCTGCTACCATTCCGCTTTATCCTGGTGCTGACCCTCCCGTCCCAGATCCTTACTTCATCCTTGACGACAACCAAGCGCAGGCGGAGAACAAGCCAGCGTTTCAAGATGGGCAGCAGCTCTATTACTTCGTTGCTACCTTAGATATCCTTGGACGTCCTGCAGCGGTGTCCGATGGAACAATCGTCACCTTCTGTCATCGCCATCCCCCTCTCGTGCCTGTGGCTGTCGATGTGGAAAATCAATACAGTTACAACACTGCGACTAATAGCGGCAGCACCCGTCTCGCCGTCTCATGGTCCCCTCCGCCATCAATTCCTGAGCCAAGTCATTACCTCGTCTATCGTTGGGATAGCCTCGAAGAGATGAAGCTCGCCGTGAATCATTCTACAATAGAAGCAGGCCATCTCGTTTCTGGTGAAATCCCGCATGTGAGTGGTGTGGAAGACTATGAGTTTCTCGATGGTGGGACAGGAGCCCCTGCTCTTCCTGCGCAAGCGGGCGTCACGGTATGGTATTCAGTGAAAGCAGTTTTGGAGACCTCGTGCGGGGACCTGCCGTCAGGGCATTCTGCTCCCGGTTGGGGCGTGCTGCGTGATAGGCAAGGCCCTGTTCAGGCTGGCGGAACAGTGCTGACCTCTCAACTTTGTCCTGAAATCAAAAAAGTGGGTGAGGTGGCAACTCCTCAACTTACGCCTTTGCTTGACCTCTTTACGGGCACTCGAAAGGGAGGTGTCCCACTCATCTTCAAAGTTGATGCGGTCGACCCCGGCATTGCCTCTCTGCAAGTTAAGCTGATCCTCGTTAATGACGGCGTCGTGATTGGCGAACAAGTCATTGGTCAAAGAGCGCTCAAACCAGGGGCGACCGACCTCAATGTCCATCACTTTGTGCCTTATAAACAGACCCAGCCAGACTCTAAGGCGATGGTGGAAATCTGTGCCAAAAACAAACAAGGAAAAAAAGTTTGCGAGCGCTTCTCTATTGCTGGGATCGACTACCCAAATATGGATCCTCCTATTGCCTTGCAAGTTTGCTTCGAAGTCTGCCAAGTCGAAGTCATCACCGAAGAAGCCTTTGACGTCTCTGGTGGCGGGTCGGGCTTCCATAATCCAACCAAACCCAACGGAGATCCTAATCCGATTGAATTCACCTTCACCGCGACTCCCGAAACTCAAGAATACAAACTCTACGAGCGTATTGACGCTGGGCCGCTAGTCATGATTGAGCAAGGCATCGTCGATCCTGTCGGAAGCGAAGTCACCGTCCCAGACTATGACCACCCTGCCTATGCCTCAGTAGTCTGTTACTTTTTACAGCTTTTCGATCGCCACGGCAATCCTTCGCCCATGAGCCTTGTGCGTTGCATTCGAATGCATAGTCGAGTCGAGATGCCCACTCCCCTTCTCGCCCAAGTGGACCATGCCGGAGACACCAATTCTCCTCAAGGAACCTTGCGGTGGAGTTGCGAACCCAATGGGGTGGAGCGCTTCCTCGTGGGTATCGGTGACGGCCTCTCCTCCATCGAGATGGAATACTCAACGGAACTTGCCCCGCGTATCATTTCGTTCAGCTACATCAATCCGTTTAATGGAGGAGCTTTGGTGACTGTTGAAAGACAAACTGGAGAGCTCATCAATGGCGTGCAGCATCACGATTTCAAAACAGGTCGTGTTGGAGGCAACTTTGGGAATCCTGCCCTCCCTGGCCAATACGAGTTAACCGTCGACCTTCTTCCAGGTCGCGAATATCAGTTCTACGTTAAGTCCATGTCCCCAGCGGGGGACGTCGGAGAACCCAGTAATATCGTCAATTTTACTTGGACCGAGTCTGGACCACCCACAGGCCCCCAAGTCCCCTGGCCTGCGCGTTCGCTCCCTCCTATTGACGAAGACTTCATCCCCGAAGTGAAGGCCCAGATGATTGACGTCGGTAACTTTACCGATCCTGCGGCGATGATTAAGATTGGTTCCGTCGACTATGAGGAAGAAAGTGAAGTGGAGTCAGGTCGCATCCTCTCTGATGGCGGGATTAATCACATCCCCTCCCGGATCTTAGACTCCCCAGGTTACAGTTATAATATATTCACAACCGAGGAAGGAGAGTCTCTCCTCCCCTTCACTCTCTATCGTTATCAGGTTCCCAATGCCTTTTTCCCTCTCGTCTCTGGGGATGTAGCGCAGGTGGCTCCTCTTTTAGAAAAGCTCCGCACCCATGAGGTGAACGAGAGTGGAAAGGATTATCTCGAGATTCAAGACCCTCTCATCACCATCGTCAAAGACCCAGAGTCACCCAAAGAGTTCGGGATCTATCTCATCGATTCTCAAGGCGTGGTCGAGGGCTACACCTATGTTTATCTCCTCGTTCGCTTTCGAGAGGATGGTGAGGTCGATCGCACCATTCCGACCAACCCTCTCACGATTCCTTTTTATCAAAATTAGCTCAAGCCCTACTCCGATATCATGCGCTCTCCTTTTCTCTTCCTCTTTGCGACTTGCGGAATTCTTCACGCTGTCAACTCGCGACAAGTGATCGTTACTCCTGCCGAAATCTCCGGCTATGGCGACTTCGATGCCGATGGTGACCTCGATGCTATTTTCGTCCAGCGAGCTAACGGACTTTATCGTGTCGCATTTCAGCAACCTGACGGCAGCGTGCAATGGAGTCAGACCCGCCCTAGTGGCCTCCCATCGGTCGATGCCATGACCTGTGGGCCGATTCGTGTCGCAGGAAAAGACGCTGTCGTCTTGGCTGGTCGCCTCGCGAATCAGATGGTCCTCGTCGAACCCTCTCTCTCTGCCGCGACAAGCACGACGGAACAAATCCTTCCCAGCGGCATTGCACCCAGCTCAGTAGCTGCGTTAGAGCTCCCCGTAGCAGGCAATGACCCTGCTTTGATGGACTTAGTCGTTCATACCAGTGAGAACAATGCCCCCGACGAAGACCAACGCCATCTCTTCCGATCCCTCTCTGGCGACACCTCCGAAGTCCTCACTGCCGATCCGGTGTTCGTTGCTGAAAGAGGAACGCGCTATCGCTATACCGAAGGAGGCTCTCAGTTCTACGCTGCCATGCTGAGAGGGTCCTCCCCCCGTCTTCGGGTATACAATAGCAACACCGTCCTCTCGAACAAACAAACCATCTACGTTCCTCAAAACGCGGAGTTTCTTGCAGGCTCCTTTAGCGGTTCACCTTTGCAACACGTCCTTATCTATGTGAAGGGTAGTCCTGTTCTCCAAGTGAGCCGTAGCAATGGCCTCAGCCTCCTCGCCAAAGTCTCTCACACTTTAGAAGCGCCCATCGCAAGCATCTCACCACTCGGTTCAGGCTCCTTTCTCGTTATCTATGATGGTTTCGAATATGCTCGTCTCTACACTTTAACGACAGGCGGAGCTCCAATCGCTGGGCAAGGATTTGTCGCACCTTTGGACTCGCGATTCACTGGTCTCGTGGCACTGAATGACAACAAGATGTCACTTCTTGCGGGACCTTTCGGTGATGCCGCTAACCTTGCTTTGGACTACGAGCACAATGGTAATGAATGGAAGCAAACTGGCAGCACTCCCTTGCCAGCAGTGGGTAGCCAAGTTGCTCTCACCAATATCCTTCTCTACGACGGCGAACCTCTCATCGACCCAGGGGCTAAACTGATTGAAACCATTCAGGTCCCAGACTGGACGAGCTCTCTCAGCATCACATCTGGGGGCAACGTTATGGTTACTCCGGAAACATTCACTTCCGAGACTGGAGGTCTAAGCGCAGGCAGTGCCCTCACCCTCAGTCCTGATACCAGCCCGACACATGTCCTCGGTAATCAAAGCGAAGGCGCCGTCTCTCTCTTGAGCTTGCAAACTTTCGTCGGACAGCTCCCCCCCCAAGTATCGGTCTCTCCACTGCCTGGAAAGTTCACCACTGAAGTTTCGCCCGTCCTCAGCACCGTAGACGGAAGCACCTCAGTCTTCTATCGCTTTGCAGGTGATAGTGATTGGCAAAGCGCCACTCCGGGTGCCGCCATTGAGGCAGTGGGAGACACCCTCTCGCCATTCACTCTGCAATACTATGCCACCAGTGCGAGCGGCGGGCGCTCCCCGATCTACCAAGCGAGCTACTCATACTACGGGGAGCCCGGCAACCTCGACTCAGATGGCGATGGTGTTCCTGATTTTGTTGAGATTGCCAACGGACTCGACCCCACCGCAGGCAAAGACGCAGACCTCGATGCCGTCGATGACTTATATGAACTTCTCCTCGGAACCGACCCTGCCGACATCAATAGCACCCCTACTACCCCGCTCTCTCTCAACCTTCAAAACGTCTTCGATCTCGCCGTCACACCCTTTGCACCGACTGCCCTCAACACTCCTGGGCTCGCCTATCCGGATGGAGCTTCCGAATCCCCCGCTGACCTCTATCTACATGCGCTCGATGGAACACTTCTTGGCCATGAGGTCACTCGCAACATCTCAGGCTACCTTCATCCCACCGCTCTTTTCGAAAAAGTCCCTGCAAGTGATCGCGACTTGTTCGTCATCGTTTCAACGAGTCCTACCTTTCCCATTCAGCCTGTGGTCACTTCGGACCATGGGCGCGAACTCGTTGCGCTCATTCCTGTTCCTCATCAAACAGTGGGAGAGTTTGACTTCACATACGACGGCGTGAGCTCAACAGCCACCGCTGCTGCCGATTGGCTCTCCGCAGCGCAGAATCACTACCTCTCGCTTACTCGGTCAACTATTGATGAAAGCCTCACCCCCGACGATAGCCTCGCCTTTCTTCTCTTCGAAAGACTCATACAAGAGTATCTGCAAGACCGTCAAACTTTGCCCCTCAATAGCCAACTGAGTTTGACCGCCTTTCGTGATGCCGAGATTCCTACGCCCTTGGCCGAGGCAACCGCAGGACATCCCTTTTCAGTTGGAAAAGACGAGCTCTTAGCTCTGCAAGATTGGATTTCGCCCTCCGACTCAGGGCATCTTCTGCAAGACGTGTATGCTGGAATTCTCAAAGGCCTCATCCTCTCGGCAACTCCAGAGGTGACAGCAATGAAAAAACTCTCCTCGGAGATCGCCTTCTACTCTGACTTCGTCGATCCCAACTCGACCCCGGGCCTTTATCCAAACCCTTTCGACACTTTGCGAGGAGTCATTGCTCAACTAGAAGCAACGAGTAGCTCCATCGACGGACAGATTGCATTGCCAGGTTCAGAGAATGGAGTCGGCTACGCACAAGATATCACTTTATCTGCAGCTGAGTTTGCTGCAGCTGACGCTCTTCTGGTACAACTTATGGCTGCCTTCCCTGCTCGGCCCACCACGACTCTCACTCTTGCAGTTGGTCCGGACTCCTTCCAGGAAGGGAAGATTCCTCTGCTCTTCACCGCAGGTGGCACTCCCTACGAACTCTTCCGCAGTGATGGCACTCCCTACCTCTTTCAAGAGCCTCTTCCCGTGGGTGCCGAGTTAGAAGTCCACGCCTTTACTGATCGTGACCATCTTCCCGCAAAACTGGGTAATTCTCTTGATGTCATTTCCGCCGAGCTTGTTGTCGTTCCGCGACCATCGTTTGTTGATAGCAATTTTAATGCACTTGATGACGAGTGGGAGCTCTTTTTCTTTGGGCAACCAACCGACCCCTTTGACGATGCCGATGGTGATGGTTACTCCAATCTGCAAGAACTCCTCGAAGACACCAACCCAACGCTCAATGGGAGCTCACCAACCGGCCCAGCTATTGCTCTCACTCCTCCTTGTATCGTGATCTCGAAGCTCTCGAACGGCAACCTGCAACTGGAGACTGAGTTTCCCTCTCTTTATAGTGAGGACATTCGCTTCGCTCTTCTCACCCAATCTGACTTAGCTCTTTCATTTCAAAGAGTATCCGGTTCCGAAGCCAACGATGTCGGGAACGATGTCTATCGTTTGGAAATCCCTCTCCCAGCAGAATCAAAACAGTTCTTCCGCTTCCGTATCGAGTTAGAGTAATCCGACCCACGAGACACCCCACGCCACAACGAAGGGCATCGTGAACAAGGATACAATACTCGTCGCCATGACCACTTGCATGACCACTTGCGGCTTTCCTCCATAGACGCGAGCGAGAATGATTGGAGTCACTGCCGCCGGCATACTCGCCTGCACCACGAGCACCTGCTTGAGCTCGGTAATCAGCGGTAAGTATTTTGCAGCGCAAAGAATCAAAAAGGCCATCAAGACATTGCGAACCAGAACCGCGCCCGTCGCTACCTTCCAATCAATCCGTTCTTTTCCAAAGAGGTCGCCAATCGTTGCTCCGATCAAAAGGAGAGCCATTGGGAAGGCACAACCACCCATCCAACTCATTCCCGTGCGAAGGATAGAGCCGATCAATGGACCCTCTTCGTGATCAAAGAACCTTCCAGCCCCAGTATAGACACCCACCAAGCCCAAGAAAATCGCAATCAATGGTCCATTCAAAAGAACCTTTGCCGACTTCAAGAATTGGCCCGTAAGAATCATCACTCCAACCACCCAAATCGCAATCTCCACCCCAAGATTGTGTACAAAGAGAACCCCGAGCACTTTATCACCGGTGAATTCAGTCGCGAACAAAGCCAGTAATACTGGAATGGCGGCGTAGCCAAAGTTTTGCAAGCCGCCAGCGAGGGTGAAGCTTCGACTTCCCGACCCTTTTTTCATCCCCAACATTCTGCTGACCAGCCAGGCAACACCATACCCCAACATAATGAGGCCGAAACCTAATCCAATCCCCCAACCAACCACCGAAGGAGACCGGAGTAAATCGTTGCCCAAGACCTTGTCGAGAATGAGACAAGGATAGAGCACGTGTATCACAAGCTTCAGCATCCCCTTATCCAGATCAGGGGTGAGGACTTTAAAGCGCCTCAAAACGACTCCTGCTCCTGTCAGGAGATAGACAGGTAGAACGGCCTCAAGAACTGTTGCGAAAGATATCACCGCCCCTAGCGACACTCTTTTGAGTAAAAGAACAAGTCTGGTGTGAGTTGCTAAGTGAGCTTCAATGTTCCCGTTGAGTCTCCAAAACGCTCTGCGGACACCCCCATTTCTTGCAGCATTCGCAGGTAAAGATTGGTAATCGGGGTATCACTTGGAAGAGTGATGTCTTTACCCGGTGCGAGAACACCTCCCCCTCCCCCGGCCAAGACAATGGGTAAGTTGTTATGAGCGTGGCGATTTCCATCCTCAATCGCGCTGCCATAAAGGAACATCGAATTGTCTAAAATTGATTTCCCATCAAAATCCTTCTTCGTCTTGGCCTTCTCTAAAAAGTAAGCAAGCTGCTCGGCGTAAAAGAGGTCAATCTTGGCAATCTTCGCCAGCTTCTCTTTCTGGCGATCATGATGAGATAGCGAATGATGTCCTTCTGGGACTCCAATGTGATTAAAGTTACGGTTACTGCCTTCATGCGCGAGAGCAAAGGTCGCGACGCGAGTTGAATCTGTCTCGAAAGCGAGAAGCATCATATCAAACATCAACCTCAAATGCTCCTTATAGCTGGGTGGAATCCCGTTTGGAACATCCACTCCCTCGATGTTGGGCAAAGACCACTTTTCCGACTGCTCAATGCGCCGCTCGATCTCACGAACACTAGTAAGATATTCATCGAGCTTCATTTGGTCACCCCGTCCGAGTTCCTTTTGCAAGGCTTTGGCATCCTCAGTTACGAAATCAAGAATCGACCGTTCACTTGCCAAACGGCGAGCACGTCCTTCCTCACGTTCTTTGCCCGAGCCTTTTCCAAAAAGGCGTTCAAAGAGAAGACGAGGATTAGACTCAGGAGTCATCGGTAACGTTTCTGAACGCCAAGAGAGGTTGAACTGATAGGCGCATGAATAACCTGAATCACAAGCACCTGATTTCCTGACTCCATCGGTTGCCAACTCAAGCGAACGAAATCGAGTCGTTCCACCCAAACGTTCTGCCGCGAATTGGTCGATAGATTGACCCAAAGCGATGTCGGCTCCAGCTGTTTTTTTGGGACGCACACCTGTTAGAAACGCAGCGTTGCCACGTGCATGGTCTCCTCCGCCGTCGCCTCCGGAGGTCGCCTTTTCGCATTCGAGGCCATTGATGACTGAAAAATTTTCGCGGAGATTTTTTAGGGGAGAGAGAGTTTCCCCTGATTTCCACTTCCCAACATTCACTCCGTTGGGGACGTAAAGATAAGCCATCCGCAGAGGCGCGCCGCTTGCAGTAGTTGCCAAGGGACGAACGTTAGAGTTCGCAGCCATAAGGTTTCGCGAAGATTCGAAGGATGGCAAACTAACCGCAGCACCTAGCCCAAGTAAGAAGCGTCGTCGAGAAGTTGTTTCCATGATATTGAGAATTTACGCTAAGTTATGAAGATTTCTTCCGATTTTTTTTCACGCTCTTATTTATTGCAGACGCACATTACGATTCTTTAACGACTTGTTTTTTGTACAAAGAACGCCACATGAAATTTGTTACTACAACTTTTGTTTTCGCAAGCGTCCCCCTTCTCGTTGTCAGTTGTATGGCTCCGGTATCTCAACAAGGCGGTGCCGCACAGGGTGGCACCTATCAAGATCCCAACAATCCTTACGCTGTTCCTGGAGTGACGACTCAAGGAGGTTATGCTCCTGCGGCACAAGCACCTTACCAAGCACCAGCTCAAAGCGCCCCCTATCAATCCATCCCAACAAGCCCCATTAATCCTCCAGCAACTATTCCAAGTTACACTCCCCCCGTAACGAGCGCCCCCACCTCATCGAGCGGAGGAAGTAGTCACACTGTGGGTGGCGGAGACACCCTTTGGGGACTGAGCCGCAAGTATGGAGTGAGCGTAGACGAGATTCGACAAGCCAACGGATTAACGAGCGATGTAATTATCACCGGACAATCTTTGAACATTCCACGCTAGAACCTCTCTCAATTACTTGGACTCTCGTAGAACTCGTAAGGCTCCTATCACCACAACTTGGCAACGCCAAACAGTATTACTTTAGACATATTAACCTTGCACTTCCCCTTACTTTTAGGATTTACTAAATAGTCTCTTCCCATTATGAATCAGTCGATAGCTCCATCTGACCTAGAAGTTCAGGCCCTCTCCGTTCTCTGGAGTCAGGGTCCTTCTACCGTTAGTGAGATCATCGAGATGTTTCCTGATGGCAAAGACCGAGCCTACACCACCATTCTGTCGGTGTTACAGAGTCTTGAAAAAAAGAAGCTGGTGAAGTCAGCTCGAAGCGGCAGGGCTAATACTTACTCTGCGACAAAAGACCAATCATCAGTGATGGCTCCCCTGATGCGCGAATTGGTAAATCACGCTTTTGCGGGAAGTGTCGGTGACGCTGCCCGTTCCATTCTCTCGACCGGACCTCTCACCCCGGAAGAGAAAGCCGCCCTCGGGCGCGAACTCACAGCACATAAAGCTATGGCGAAAAAGAAAACAGCAAAGAAAAAGGCCGCCCCCGCGCGGAAGAAAGTTGCCAAGAAGGCTGCTAAAAGAGCAGTCAAGAAGGTAGCTAAGAAAGCAGCGAAAAAGGCTGGTAAAAAGAAGGTCGCCAAAAAAGCTGCTAAAAAAGCAGTGAAAAAGGCGGCCAAGAAGAAGGTAGCGAAGAAAAAAGTAGCTAAGAAAGCGGCCAAGAAGAAAGTAGCGAAAAAGGCTTCCAAGAAGAAGGTCGCCAAAAAGAAAGTAGCGAAGAAGAAGGTTGCTAAGAAAAAGACTGCCAAGAAGGCTTCTAAAAAGAAGGCTAAAAAGGCTACCAAGAAAGTGGCGAAGAAGAAAATCGTCCGTCGCAAGAAGCGTTAGACCTCTCCTAATACGCGCAGAGCGACTTCTGCAAAGCGTGTGTTTTAGGGAGTTCCAACTTCTTTAATTACTCAAAAGAGGGCACCCACAGGGTGCCCTCTCTTGTTTTATACAATAACGAAGACCGTCGAAGTCGATATCATGACAATTTTTTGCTCTGCCCCGCCAAAAACATCTTGCCATATAGCGTTTTTCAGACAATCTTCCCGCCCCACCGAAAATGACCCGTTCGTCTAATGGTTAGGACTCCAGGTTTTCATCCTGGCAATAGGGGTTCGATCCCCCTACGGGTTGCCACTCTTTCATAAAGAGTAATTCAAAAGAAGCCGCAGTTTATCCTGCGGTTTTTTTGTGTCCTAGTGGGAATATTACAGACAATCTGCGATACCCGATTAGGTCTCGCGTAGAGAACTTGTTTTCCTACAGTTCCTTCACCGTATGACCCCTCTTACTTATCTCGCCGCAGTCCTCGCTCTCGGCATTTTAGCTCAATGGCTCGCATGGCGTTTTCGCTTGCCTTCGATTCTCTTGCTACTCGCTTTTGGATTTGGGCTTTCTGCAGCAACAGGAGGCACGCGCATTGACGAGTTCATTCCAGAACCCACCTTGCTCGCCATCACAGGGCTCTTCGTGGCCATCATTCTATTCGAAGGTGGGCTCACTCTCAAATTCTCGGAGCTAAAAGAAGCAGGTAGCCCTGTGCGACGGCTTTGCACATGGACCGTTGTCATCGCAGGTGTTCTCACCAGTATCGCCGCCAAGCTCGTCTTTGCTTGGGACTGGCGAGTCTGCGCATTATTGGGAGCTATCCTTGTCGTTACGGGTCCCACCGTCATCGGTCCCCTCCTGCGACTCATTAAGCCCACTCGGAAGGTCGCTTCCATCGTCAAATGGGAAGGCATTGTTGTTGATCCCATCGGAGCTATTCTTGCTGTTCTCGTCTTTCAGGTTGCCATCTCTTCAGGGGTGCAGGATGCCATTGGCGATCTCCTAAAAGCGCTCTTCTTAACTTTGGTGGTTGGCTTTGGACTCGCCTTCTTCTTGGGGAAGATTATTGAGCAGCTTCTTAAGCGGCACCTCATTCCCGACTTCCTCGAATCCGTCTTTCTCCTCGCAGTCGTAGCCGCCTCCTTTGCCATTTCGAATGCCATTCAGGCCGAGTCTGGACTTCTCACCGTCACGGTCTTGGGAATCTTGCTGGCTAATCAAAAAAGCGTCTCCGTTAAGCAAGTCCTCGAGTTTAAGGAGCACCTGCGCGTCCTAATCATCTCTCTCCTTTTCATCCTCTTGTCTGGTCGTATTGAGTTGAGCGAACTTCGGTCCGCCCTCGTTCCTGGACTCATGTTCCTAGCGCTTTTGGTTCTAGTGGTTCGTCCTGCTTCGGTTCTCATCGCTACTCTAGGTTCCAAGCAAACCACCTTTCGCGAAAACCTCTTTCTCGCAGCGATGGCTCCTCGCGGTATCGTTGCCGCTGCGGTAGCCTCCATCTTCGCTCTCGAGTTTTCTCATGCTGCTCACGACAACAAATTAGCAGAAGGTATCGCCGAGCAAGCCGAGCAACTCGTGCCCGTGACTTTCGTTGTGATTATTGGCACAGTTCTTATCTACGGACTACTCGCGGTGCCCATGGCACGAGCTTTGGGAGTCGCTGCCAAATCTACCCGAGGGGTCCTTTTTGCGGGCGCGGACAAATGGACTCGCATGCTCGCCAAAGCGCTCCAAGAAGACGGTCATCCAGTGCTTCTGTTAGATACCAAATACGAAAACGTATCTTCCGCAAAGATGGAAGGCCTCTCAGCCATTCGCGCCAACATCCTCTCCGAATTTGCCGAAGAGAATCTCGAACTCACTGGTATTGGCCAACTCATTGCTGCTACCCCCAACGATGAAATTAACACCATGGCTGCCCAAGAATTCGGGCACCTTTTTGGAAAGGCTAACTGCTGGCAACTGACTCCCTACGATAGCGATGGCCACCACTCCAAGGCCGTCGACCATCGCCAACGCGCGCGCCTCTGCTTCCTCAATGGTCCCAAGTTCCGCGATCTCGAAGCCACTGCCTTACGCGGAGCAGTCATCAAGAACACTTTGCTTACCGAGCAGTTCACTCTCGAAGACTTCATCAGAGAGCACGGGCCTTCTGCGCGTGTCCTCTTCTTAAACCATCCTGAAAAGGGATTGATGCCCTTCGAGTCCAGCGATGAACCCGCGAGCGTGCCGGACGGAACTATAATCTACGCCTTAGTCCCTGATGAAGCGCCTAAGTCTAAAGAGGAGGAGTCGGCTCAGCCGATGGGGCTCTAGCACAAAATCGTGACTATTAACCAAAGAAAAGCCCTTCGACTTTTCGATATTTCCGACTAGATTTCCACTATGGCTGAAGGTTCTGTCCAATCACGCTGGCTCGCAATCGCCAAGGCGACGGCTCGGCGTTTCAATTGGGCGTGGTTTTTGGAAAAGCTCTCTCTCCCCCTTCTCATCGCTGGTCTCGTGGGAGCAGGCCTCGTCATGCTCGCTCGCCGAGAGTGGGCCGCCTTTCCTTGGATGCCCTCCCTCGCAGTGGCCTGTGGTATCCTAGCCATTGTGATCTTGATCGCCTGGTTCGTAGCTCGCCGACATTTCACTTCGACGGAAAATGCCTTGGTCCGCATCGAGTCTGCTATGGCGTTAAACAACTCTCTCACCGCAGCTAGACAAGGGGTCGCTCCTTGGCCCCAAGTCGCCGAAGAGACCAGCGATGGCACGAGCTGGAATTGGCCTCGACTTCTCATCCCTCCTCTCGCCACCTTACTGCTCCTTTCGGCTGCATTTTTTCTTCCGATTTCAGCTAAAAACGATCCCAACGCGGCCCCACCCGAAGAGCCGGCCAACCGGCAAGCACTTCAGGCCAGTATCGATGAGCTTCGTAAGGACGACATCATTGACGAGGACTATCTCGACGAAATTGAAGAGAAAGTTGAAGAGCTCCGCGAGCAACCGAAAGAAGAGTGGTTTGACCATTCCTCGCTCGAAGCCACCGATAGCCTTAAGGAGGCTCACGAGCAGCAGCTCAAAGAACTGGAACGCGACATACGCAAAGCCGAGCGCGCCCTCAATGCTCTCCAAAATCATAGCGAAAGCATGAACCCCGAAACGCGTGAACGCCTTCTTGATGAGTTTGACCAGTCGCTTGAGAAGATGAACAACGGAGCAATGAAACCGAATAAAGAGTTGCTCAAACAACTCGGTGGCATGGATCCCAAGAAGCTGGGAAATCTCTCTCAAGAGCAGATGGATCAGCTACGCGAAAACATGCGTAAGCAAGCCCAGCAAATGCAAAACGCAGGGGGCGAAGGAGAGCCCGGCGAAGGTCAGGGACAGGGCGATGAGTGGCTCGACGAACTCATGCAGGAAGGAGGCCCTGGATGACAAGGCAACGGACAAGGCCCTGGTCAGGGTCAAGGACAAGATGGTGAAGGCCAAGAGGGTGCTGGCAACGGAGGCCTCGGTCGAGGGCCTGGAACCGCACCAGGCGTGCTGGGGCAAAAGGGAGATGAACTTGATGCGGGCGACCTTGAGGGGCTCGAGTCGCGCGACCTCTCAAACACTCTTCCCGGAGACCTTCTCGAATTACAAGACGGCGAGCACCGCGTCGATGAGCGTAAAGTGGGCGTGCGCGGCGGAGGAACCGTCGAAGATTTGGGCGAAGGCGGCGAACTCATCTGGAAGGTCGCTCCTGATCTGCATCCCGACGAAAAGAAAGCTCTTCGCGAGTTCTTCAAGTAGGGCTTCTACTGACTCAGCTCTTCGAAACGAGGTTGGATTTTTGGGACAATATTGTTGAAGCTTTTGCCACGTGCTCACGACGACCTACCCTCTCCTCAAATCTTTTCTCTTCACCCTCGACGCAGAGAAGGCTCATGACATTTCGCTATCGAGTCTTCGGATCGCTGAAAAGTCAGGCCTGCTCGGAGCCATGGCTCCCAAACTACCTTCTACCGACTCGGTGGAATGCATGGGCCTCACCTTCGCCCATCCAGTCGGACTCGCTGCAGGTCTTGATAAAGAAGGCAACACTATCGATGCTTTTGGTCGTCTCGGTTTCTCCTTTATCGAAATCGGAACCATCACTCCTCGGCCCCAATCCGGAAATCCCCAACCACGACTCTTCCGTCTACCTGAACACCAAGCACTCATTAATCGCATGGGATTCAATAACCCCGGTATCGATATCGGAGTCGCCAATGTCCGCAATCATCGAACCTTCCAAGGCCCAGTCGGCTTCAATATTGGGAAAAATAAGGCCACACCCAACGAAAAGGCCGTCGACGATTACCTCATCGCCTTCCGTGCGGCCTACCCTGTGGCCGACTATATCACTGTCAACTTGTCGTCGCCTAATACCCCAGGTCTGCGGGACCTCCAAGCTGCAGATTCGACGGCTCGGCTCTTGGATACGCTTCAACAAGAGCGCGAAAAGTTAAGGAGCACCACAAGCCGAAACGTTCCCATCGCTTTCAAAGTGGCCCCCGACCTTCACGCGAATCATATCAAGGAGCTCGCCCAAGTTTTTCGAGACGGGGGCCTCGACGCTCTCGTTGCGACCAATACCACCATCGAGCGCAAGAAAGTGGAAGGTCATCGATATGCCGCCGAACAAGGAGGACTTTCAGGTGCCCCTGAAACCGAACTCTCGACCAAAACGATCGCGGCCTTTCACTCCGAGTTAGGTTCATCAGTTCCAATCATTGGAGTCGGTGGTATCATGACCGCTGAAGATGCCCTCGCAAAGCTGGAAGCCGGAGCCACTCTTTTACAGCTCTACACGGGCTTCATTTACAAAGGCCCCAAATTGATTCAGGAAATCTTGAATAAACTCCCAACCAAAGCTGTTTTATAATCCAGACAGCAGGCACGAAAAGCAATTGACGCCGAGCTGTATTTGATTAACATTCCTTAAACAATTCAAATTTATTATGAAACAGACCATTACTGCCTCCCTGACCGTCGTCGCCGCAATCGCTTTGAGCAACTGCGCTCCTCAAAACAACCTGCAACGTGATGCTGCCGTCGGAGCTGCCGGCGGAGCTATTCTCGGTGGAATCATCGGTAACAACGTCGGTGACGGCAACGGTGCCCGTGGTGCTGCTATTGGCGGACTTCTTGGTGGCGCCGGTGGCGCTGCGGTTGGGAATAACAAAGACCTCCAGCAAGGCGGAGGCTATACCGTTCAGCAGCAACAGCAATACGGACAATCCCAGCAGGTTTATCCTCAATACTAGGACCCTTCCTCAACTCTCTCTTTTAGAAAGGCTCGCTTCGGCGGGCCTTTTTTATGGGAACATCTGAGCCAGACCTACTTTTTCCTAACTCGATGGCAAGATAATGCAGAAATCAGGGAATGAAATCGCTCTCGATTCATCGTAGTAGTAATCAATCACTTCATGAAAATTCTCTTCCTTCTTCTTTTCAGCCTCATTCCTTTTACTGGATTCCTCTCCGCTGATGACTTCGATCCCTTCAGTCTCCCCAGTGCCAAGAGCAAACCTAAGAAAGAGGAAACCCAGGCTAGCCTCCTTTCTGAAGTCTCCTCTATCGCATCTGGTCAACCCTTCACCGTCGCTCTTAAGCTCACCCATCCTGAAGGCTGGCATAGCTACTACCTCAACACGGGCCTCATTGGTGAAGTCCTCAGCACCGAGTGGACCCTCCCTGAAGGATTCACTGCAGAATACTTGGGATGGCCCACCCCTCACCTCAGTAGCTCCTTTGGCTTCAAAACAATCGGCTACGAAGGGACGGTTCACCATCTCTATAAAATCACCCCCCCAGCAAATCTCACCGCTGGTGGAACAGCCGAAATCACCCTGAATTCTCGTTGGCAAATCTGTGACGACAAAGGCTGCGTCCCTGAGAAGACACAACAATTTCTCAAATTACCTATCACCGCAACATCATCTCCAGACCCTTCTCTTACTGCCGAATTCCAGAAAGCACGCGCGCACTACCCCACAGAAGCCAAGGACTTCAACATCAAGGCTACCGAAGTCAGTAACATCATCACAGTCACCGTTTCTCCTGCTGGAAACCTCAATGCCGACGGTCTCAAATTTTTCGACGAAGATGGCCAAGTCAGCGTGCAAGCCCCCCACGTCGCGACCATGGAAGGCGACACTATCACCCTCAACCTCCCCCGTAACCAAGGGAACGAGTTCGCTGATCCGGGACCTGTGTTAGACCAACTTACAGGAATTCTAACGGATGGCACTCAATCCTATCTCGTGGAAACTTCGATTGGAACTCCCGAGGAAAAAAAGACTCCTGTCAGTTTCTCAAGTCTCTTTCCCATCCTCACTGGAATGTTTGTCGGCGGACTGATTCTCAATCTCATGCCTTGTGTCTTCCCCGTGATTGGAATCAAAATCATGGGTTTCGTTGACCAAGCGGGTCATGACCGTAAGAAGATCATGATGCATGGCTTCGCCTTTGCTGGTGGCGTCTTTGCAAGCTTTTGGCTGCTTACTCTCATCATGCTTCTAGGAGGTATCAAGAACTGGGGCGGCCAACTCGAGAACCCCTACGTCATGTTCACCCTCATCATCGTGATGCTGTTGTTGGCCATGAACATGTATGGGGTCTTCGAAATCGGAGTTGGGGCAACCGGAGTCGGCTCCAATCTGACCCGCAAAGACGGCCTCGGAGGTTCATTCTTCTCCGGCGTTCTCGCAACAGTAGTCGCGACCCCTTGTTCAGCTCCTTTCTTGGGTGCCGCTCTCGGTGCTGCGGTTGCCCTGCCAACCTTCTGGTTCTTTATGGCTTTCACAGTGATGGCTGCCGGACTATCGCTTCCCTACTTGACCCTTTCAGCTTTCCCTGGCCTTGTGAGAAAACTCCCACGCCCTGGAGCTTGGATGGAATCCTTCAAGCAAGGGATGTCCTTCCTCCTGTTTGCTACCGTTGGTTACCTGCTTTGGGTTTATTCAGCGCAAGTTTTCGAACAAGACTACGGACAAAAAGGACTCTTCGTGATGATTGGACTCTCCTTGATTGCGGCAGCAGGATGGGTTTGGGGTCGTTGGACCACCCCGATTCGTAAAGCTAAAACCAAGTGGATTGCTCGCGGCGTGACGCTTGCGCTCTTCCTTGCTGGCTTTGTTCTTGCCAAGCCAGGGCAAGCAATTGACGAGTCGAAAGTAGTCACTATCGAATGGGGGAAATGGACAAAAGAGAAAGAGCAAGAAGCTCTTGCCGAGGGCCGTCCTGTCTACGTGGACTTCACTGCTAAATGGTGCCTCACCTGCCAAGTGAACAAAAAGAACGCTTATACTCAGGAGGTCGTCGACTTAATGAATAACCGGAACGTTCTTTTCCTCAAGGCCGATAAAACTACGACTAACGAAGAAATCGATGCCGAACTTACCAAGCTTGGTCGCTCAGCCATCCCTGTAAATGTGCTCTACTCTCCGGAAAAGAAGGTTCCGAACATCACGCCTGAAGTACTGACTCCTAACTATCTCATTAAATTGGTGAGCGATAAGTTAGCCGGCGAGTCGCTTGAGTAGTGGTGACTTACTTTACTGATTATCCAGCCACTCTAAAATCCCCTCAGCGGCCTTCTCGGAAATTCCAGGTAAGGTCGCTATTTCTTCGGCGGTGGACTCTCGTAACCGTGCGACACTACCAAATTTCTTCAATAAAGCCGCTTTCCGTCTCGGCGAAATCCCAGGGCACTCATCGAGTAGACTCTCCTTCATTCGCTTCCTTAATAACAATTCGTTATACCCATTGGCAAATCGATGCGCTTCGTCACGAATTCGCTGCATCAATTTCAGCGCACCTGTATCATGCGAAAGCAAAAGGGGCTCGCTTTCTCCCGGAAAGAAAATCTCTTCCCGCTGCTTAGCCAATCCCACAATTGTCAATTCTCCCAACCCCAATCTCTCCAGTTCCGTTACCGCTGAAGAGAGCTGGCCTTTTCCACCATCCACAATCACCAGATCTGGAATCGTAATTGGACTCTTCCCTTCCCTCGCCAGACGCCGCAAGGCCTCCAAAGGTCGTTCCTGACTCGCCTCCGCAATCTCAGGATTCGCCTCTCCGTTTTCCGCCAAAATCCGCGCATACCGCCGCCGGACCACTTCGGCCATGCTCGCAAAGTCATCCTGGCCCGACACCGTCTTGATCCGATATCGGCGATAATTCTGATTGTCTGGAGCGCCCCCGCGAAAGCGCACCATGCTGGCCACAATGTGCGTGTCCGAGATGTTCGAAATATCGAAGCACTCCATAATCTCAGGAGGCCCGGGCAAACTCATTAAGCGTCCCAATTCCTCCAAGTCCTCGGTCGGTTTGACTGTCGTCGGCACTCCACGACCCCGCGTAAACTGTCGTGTCGGGCTCAGCGTTTTTTCCAAGTTCTGCATCACATCACGCAGCTTGGCTGCTCTCTCAAAATCCATCCTCACTGCCGCAGCTTCCATCTCAATTCGCAATCCCTTCAGACGCTCCCGTCTCCCTTTGCCTTCTAGGAGAGAGCACGCTTCTTCAGCTCGAGTCAAATAGGCAGCACGCTCAATTTTACCCACACAGGGTGCGGTGCAGTTTCGAATCACATCCGCGTTGCAGTGCTTGTAATCTTTCTCCCCAGGAACCTTGGGCTGGCAGGTCCGCAATCCAAACTCACGATGCAACCAAGCCAAGGTCGAACGCAACGCACCCGAATGGGCAAACGGACCAAAGTAGCGCGCGCCATCTTCCTTCTTGAGACGCGTGGTGGTGAATTTGGGCCAAGGATCCTCCAAGTCGATTCTCACCAAGAGAAAACGTTTGTCATCACGAAAGGCCACGTTGTAGCGCGGACGATACTGTTTGATGAGCTTGCCCTCTAGGAGTAACGACTCGGGTTCATTGCGCACGACATGAATTTCAAAATCACAAATGGAGTCGATGAGAGCCCGTGTCTTGAGGTCACCTCGCATTTTTTTTGAAGGCATGAAGTAGCTCGAAAGCCGTTTTTTCAAATCTCTCGCCTTACCAACGTAGATGATTGAGCCCAATCGGTCCTTCATGAGGTAGACCCCCGGTTTGTGCGGCACCGTGCGCATCTGTTCTTTCAAATCAACCGCCATTGTCTGCTTTCTCAGGCAACGATAGCACAGACCCGCTACTCGTCAGACAAATTGAATACCCAGAGACGCTTTTCAGTCGAAATAGTGTCAAGACGCAGTCAGCTTCGCAGCACGCACTGCTCTTGCAGACGGGCTGGGAATTGCTATTCTTTGGTCTGAACTTCTTTATGAAATCACTTCCCCTGCTCCTGATTCTGTCCAGCGGTCTCACGATGGCTCAAGACACCCCTGCTGAGGCCTCCGAAGGCGGCACAGCCCTTCCCAAAGTCCCTCTCATCGAGATTCTTGGCGAAGGTGGCATCATGATGATTCCCTTGGCTGCCATGGCGCTCATTGCTATCATCCTCATCATTCTATACACGTTGACGATTCGACGTCCTACGGTAGTGACCAATCGCTTCATGAATGCCGCAGACTCAATGTTGCGCAAGCGCGACTTCATGGGCCTTCTTTCCTATAGCCATCGCCGCTCTGAGATGGTCGCGAGGTTGACATCCAAAACCCTGCAATTCGTCACCGAAAACCCTGCCGCCTCGGCTACCGAAATCAAGGAAGTGGCTGAGTCCGAAGGTTCACGCCAATCAGGCATTCTCGCTCAGCGTATCACATGGCTCGGTGACATCGGTGCCATTGCTCCCATGCTGGGGCTCTTGGGAACCGTCATTGGTATGATCAAATCCTTCATGCTCATCTCCCAAGGAGGAAGCCCTGGCAACCTCCCCATGCAATTGGCTTCCGGTGTCTCGGAGGCATTGGTTACCACTGCGAGTGGTCTCGTTATCGGCATCACCGCTATGGTTTTCCACTCCTTCTTCAAAGGGCGTGTGAATCGCCTTCTTCACGAGTTCGAAGCCGCCTCTACCCACATCATCTCGTTGCTAACGTCTCAGTTGAAAGCGACGCCTGCCACGGCTCCCGTGCCACAACAAGCACCCATGCCCGCCCCTACTGGCGAAATGTATGGCGCACAAGATGTGGTGTTACCTCAAGGCCAGTAACTTTTTTCCCATCTCTTACTTGTGAAATTCAAACGTCCAGAACCCGAGCCTGCAGGCTTCCAGCTTGCCCCCATGATCGACATCGTCTTTCTGCTGCTCATCTTCTTTATCGTCACTTGGCAATTTTCCCGTGCTGAACTCGACCTCAAAGTTTCCGTTCCCTCTTCCACTGATAGCAAAGAACGCGAAAGCCGTTCTTACTTGGAAATCATCATCAACGTCCGCGCGGACGGTACTACCTACGTCAATGGTGAACTCGTCGCCGACACAGCCCTCTTCGATAAGCTCTCCGCAATTACCCGAGTCGACCGCGACCAGCCCGTCCGTGTTCGCGGCGATGCGGATACCGACTTCCAACATGTGGTGCGTGTGATGGACGTTTGCACCCGTGCCGGAGTATGGAATATTTCCTTTGCAACCCAGACCGCTGGTGGCTCTTCCAGTGGTAGCTAGCCCACGATGAAAATTCGCCCCCTCCCCAACAGCTCGCCCAACAAAGCCATCTTTTTGGCCATTACAAGTGGCTTAACTCTAGGTGCCAGTGCACAGGAGCCTCAGCCTTCCCCAGCCGAAGCTCCTCCTGCGCCTCTCCGAGCAGACCCCGCACGCGACCTTTACGAAGCAGCTCAACTGGCCTACGCAGAAGCCAAGTCCGCGAAGAAAGCAGAAGTTCGAAAAATTGCCTACGAGAGTTCCCTCCGCACCTTCGAACGTTTCCGCAAAGCCTTCCCTCACGACAGCCGAGCGACCGAGGCTCAGTTCTATATCGCTTCTTGTTACGAAAAACTGGGCAATCAGGACCAAGCTCTCTCGGTTTATACCGCTTTAGCGAACTCCGGGGCTGCTGGTCCACTAGTCGAAGCAGCTGCCCAGCAAGTGGCGAATACCTATTATCAAAACAAGAAGTATGAAGCCGCCGAGCCCCTCTTCGCGCGTTTAGCCAAAGTCGCAACCAAGGCCGAGACGCGCCACGTGGCACTTTTTCAAAGGGCGCTTTGCCTCCAGCAGCTCGACCGTACTGACGACCTCAAGAATGCGCTTCGAGCCGTGGTTTTTGATGAAGGATCCCCGTATCAGGAGAAAGCACGCGTCGCTATTGCCGCTATCTATGCCAAAACAGGTGAAGCGAGTCGCGCCTATGCCAACTACAAGATTCTCACCGATTCCAAGGATTCTAAGATCGCCTCTGATTCGATTTTGCAATCAGCTCTTCTCGCGCGCGAGTTGGGTAAGAACGCCGAAGCCACCGCATGGTTCGAAACCATTCTTACCACCCCCAAACTCGCTGAATGGCATGGCAAAGCCCAGCTCACTCTCATGTCGGAGGCCTACGACGCCAAAGACTTGCCTCGCGTGGTCAAGCTTTACCAAAGCGGTAACTACAAGCTCCCTCGTGATCAAGACGCCCAGCGCATTGCAATGGCCGCCGAAGCCTTCCGCCAAACTGGCGATGGTGACACTGCCAATAAGCTTTACGAGCGTCTCTCCAAAGTTTCCACAAACAAGAACCAAGCCTTCGACGCCGCTTACGCCGTTCTCACTCGCGAATACAAAAAAGGGCAAGCCAGCTTCTTCAAAGCCGGGGAGGATTTCCTCAAACGCTACGAGAAGAATCATAACGAGGATCCCCGGGTGGATAATGTCCACCTTATGCTCGCCGAAAAGTATTCGTCCGCACGCAAGTATCGCGAGGCTGCTCGCCAATATGGCGACATAAACCTCTCCCGAATCGACGCCGCGAATATTCCTCGGGTACGCTATCGCTTAGCTTATTCACGCCTAAAAACTGGCGATCGAAAAGGAGCACTCGATTCCTTCAACGTCTTCCTAACCAAGCATCCTGAAGACAAGAATGCTGTTCGGGCCCTCGCGCATCGTGGCGCCATCAACGTCGCATTGGGTGCGGAAGAAGCTGCAGTGTCGGATTACGAACTCTTGCTATCCAAGACCAACGAGGCCGAGTTTCGTCTCCAAGCGCTCTCGGGAATGGCGGAGCTTTATCGTAAAAAAGAGAATTTTCCGAAGCTCATCACCACCCATCACCGGCTTCTCAAAGAATTCCCCAAACGAGCCGCGCGAGATATTGCCGCTTCTCATTTCATTCTGGGATGGTCTCACTTTAAGCAGGAAGAACATGACTTAGCGCTCCCTGCCTTCATTAAGGCTCGCGAGCTTAATCCTAGCGGGCTCGGGAAAGATAGCTCCATTCACCTTGCTCTCATTCACTTCGCGCGCCAAGACCAAGCGGCTCTCCAGCCCGAGTTGGATCGGTTGATGAAGGAGTTTCCCGATTCAGGACTTCCCCGCCCCGTCTATGCATGGCTCGGAGCAAAGTTTGCAGCCGATGGCGCCTATGCTCAAGCTTGGAAGTATCTCACCAAAGCGGTCACACCTAACAAGCCCACTGATACAAAAAAGGCGGTATGGAAAGCTTATGCTCAAAGCGCGGAAGCCCTCGGCTATCATAAGGAAACCGTTCAAGCCTGCGACATTCTCATGCCTATTGAGGAAAGCGCTTACCTGCGTGCAGTTCTTCTTCACCGCAAATCGAAAGCTCTTCTGGGGTTGCGCCAATTCGCAGCAGCAAGCGATGTTGCCAAACAAGCACTTGAGCTGAAACCACAAGGTGGACTCAATGCCGAACTTCGCATCACCATGGGCGACATCGCTCATCGCCAAGACGACTTGGACGGAGCCCTCAGTCACTACGTGGTGGTCGCCGAAATCATTGGAACAGAGGAAACGAAGACTTCAGCCATCAAGCGAGCTATCGAAGTGTATGAAGAGAAGGGAGACTCGACTTCGCTCGCTGCCGCTGCCAAATATAAGAAACTCCTCCCATAGGCGGAACCTCGAATGCGAGCCTTTCAAGGACGCCGTCATCTGAAGATTAGGCCCTGTCGCCCAGAGCAGCATAATCTCTGCGTGAGCAGTGTGACTGCACGCGGAAAATGATTCCCTAAACAGAGAGCCGTGCCAGACGACCTAAAGGTTCGAGTCCTAGAATTCTCCTAGTTTGTCACCCGCATGGGCATCAGAACATAGAGGAAGTTCCCTGCTGCTCGAAGAACACCCGGGCTCATCTCATCAATGAGATCTAGATGAAGGTCATCCTCATCCAAGGCGCGGAGAGGAGCCATTAGGAAGTCTGGATTGAAAGCAATCGCAAACTCGGGTCCAGAATATTTCACCGCCATGGACTCTTTCGCTTCACCAATATCTGGAGAGTTAGCAGTGATGTCGAGAGTGTCCGGTCCGAAGACGAGTTTCACCGAATTGGACTTTTCCGAAGAGAGTAATGAAACACGACGAACGGTTTCGAAGAACGACTCGCGATTGAGGTCAAGGCGCTCTTTCTTTTCCCCAGGAATGACCTGACGGTAATTGGGGTAGTTCCCCTCAATTAACTTGGAAACGATGATGCTATCGCCAATCTCAAAGGAAATCTGGTTTGACTGTAACTTCACCTGCACTTCACCTTCCATACTGCTTAGGCGAGCAAGCTCTTGAATAGCCTTAGTAGGAACAATGATTTCGGTCTCGTGTGTGGCTGGAAACTCCAACTCGTTCTCAACCATCGCGAGACGACGACCATCAGTGGCAACAAGAGTCATCTTCCCTTCCTTAAAGGAGATGAAAATGCCGTTGAGAACATAGCGCGTCTCATCCGTTGAAATTGCGTAAGAAGTCTTCTTGAGACCTTCTTTAAAAATCGCCTGCGGAATCTTATACTCCTTGGCATCATTGAAATCAGGCAAAGGCGGAAACTCGTCATGCGGGAGCCCAATGATCTTGAAGAAACTAGGACCACTCGAAATGCTCGCAACGTTCTTGGCATCGATTGAGATCTCAATCTCGGCAGAAGGCAGCTCACGGATGATGCTCACCAGACGTTTGGCAGGCAGGGTCGTCGCACCCTCTTTTGTAACTTCGGCTTTGACGCTGCCACTGACACCGACATCAAGGTCGGTCGTGGTAAGCCGCAATTCGCCATCTTTGGCTTCAATGAGAACATTAGAGAGGATAGGCAGCGTGGTGCGAGTGCTGACAACATGCTGAACTTGCTGCAAACCATCGAGAAAGGCTTCCTTTGCAATACGAAACTTCATAAGGGTGTGCCCGAAGGCTCCCTTAGGTTTCTAAGAAGTCCCGACCTTTTGCAAGCCCCTATCGAATTATGACCCGATGCGCTCCAAACTCGTCGTTCTTCACTTTTTCAGCAGATCTGCCCTTTCAGCCGAAGTTACCGATTCAAGCGTGAGGCCAGATGATCGACCTCTTCTTTGGTGTCGGTCTCGCTTTCAACCAGAGTGGTCACCTTTTTCACTGCATGAATGATGGTTCCATGGTCCCGACCTCCGA
The DNA here is from genome assembly GCA_051251855.1 of Roseibacillus sp. Classification (GTDB taxonomy): domain Bacteria; phylum Verrucomicrobiota; class Verrucomicrobiia; order Verrucomicrobiales; family Akkermansiaceae; genus Roseibacillus. The sequence continues at coordinate 1,062,599 of JBPOGI010000001.1, read as the reverse complement.
AGGCCTCGCCAATCTCCATGAGCGAATTCTTGGTCAACTTACGGCTCAAATACATCGCTACCTGGCGGGCATGGGCGATTTTCTTAGGACGACGACGACCTGTCATGTCTGCGATCCGCAAGTCGTAGTAATCCGCAACGGTGCGCTGAATCGAGTCGATGGTGACTTTGTGGCTCGCTTCCTCATGAAAAATGTCTTTCAGCAAAGACTCCACGCGCGCCAAGGTGAGCCCTCCAGATCCCAGCGACGAAAAAGTCGCAACGCGCACCAAGGCGCCTTCCAGACGTCGCACGCTTGTGCGCACCCTTTCAGCGATAAAGTGAAGGATTTCAGGAGAAATCTGAACCTGCCATTCCTCCATCTTTTTCTGGAGAATCGCGACCCGCATTTCCAGTGAAGGAGGTTCAAGCGCGACGGTAAGACCGCTCTCGAACCGCGTCATAAGTCGATTCTCCAAGCTCTGAATCTCAGAAGCGGGGCGATCCGAGGTCAAAATAATCTGTGCTTGAAGCTCAAGCAGGGCATTGAAAGTGTGGAAAAACTCATCTCCCGTCTTTTCCTTTCCCTTGAGAAACTGGATGTCATCCACAATCAGAACCTCCGCCTTACGGTATTTGTTGCGGAATTGGGTCAAACTTCCCTTTTGAACGGCATCAATGAACTCATTGCAGAACTGCTCACAGGTCAAATAGACCACTCGTTTCTTCGGTTGGTTCTTAAGGAACTCCTGTCCCAAGGCTTGTGCAAGATGCGTTTTACCCATTCCCGAGCCACCGTGGATGAAGAGGGGGTTAAAGGCCTGTCCTCGGCCTTGACCAACCGCAAGGCATGCCGCATGGGCGAACTCATTGCTTCCACCGACCACAAAACGCTCGAAGGTGTTTGCTGGATTTAGGCGAGCTCGCTTCATTCGCTTGAGGAAATCTTCTTCGTCGGCGCTGGACGAGGCCAAGTCTTCGAAAAGCTCCCGCTCAACTACTGTCGGCTCGGAATGGGGTTCGGAGGTTTGCTGGTCTGAAAGGCTTTTCTCTCGAATCCGGACCTGTCCTGCCTCTGCGAGATCGAGCGCTGTTCCCAGCGCAGTGCAGAGCTCCGGCATAAAGTTAGTCTCAATCCAAAGACAATGGGTATCGGTTGGCACTGTTAACACCCAAGTGCCGTCATCTTCTCTCAGCAACTCAGCATTCGCAAACCACCGGTTGAAAACGTTTTCGTGAACAAGGGACTTCAATACTGGAGCGATCTTGGCCCAAGGATCGGCGATCTGACGGGCTACGAACTCTTCTTCGAGTTCTGGTTGAGCTGCTGCGCCGGGGAAGTTTTCTGGAAAAGAAGCATCGGATTGAGAGGTTGAGGGTTGGGACATGGGGCGTTATTGAATGTCTCTCCCAGTATCAACGTCGGCGCCACTGCGACTGACCACGGCCTCGGTTTCTCCGGAAGAGAGCGAAGTTTTAGGGAGGATTTTCTAACATGGCCAAGAGTTAGAACCACTTCTTGCGGGGAACTTTTTGGCCCTTTTAAAAACATGGGTTCCACGGCTTTATTTCTAACATACTTGACGCTCGAGAAGCTTAACTCGACCTAAGAATCTTGTTGCGAAATCATGAAAAACTCCCGGTTTCCTGATTGCTTCTTTCACGTGCAATTCAAACTTAAATCGCTTAATTAAAACGCTTTAATTAAATGAGTAAAATCAAAATTCCGCCCTCGCGACAACAACTCCTGATTAACAACTTGCTAGAAATTGTATTCTAAAAAAAAGTCACAACTTTCAGAATTCCAAGAGTATACTACCGGCGCTGATCGCATCAAATTGCACTTCGCTTGAATCTAAATTTGAGAGGCGAACTTTCTTTTTGTGGAAACTACTTCAGGGGACCATCAACCAAATGAACTGTTCCCTTCAAGAAACAAACTTCCCCTCCTCTCTCGTTTTCATCAGAGTAGACCAGTTCCCGAACAATGACCCTTTCTATGAGCGCACCTCACCCTTCATCCGAGGCCACGTCCGCGTGGCTCCAATCCATCCGAGAACGAACTGGCGAAATTGTCGTCGGACAGGACGTGGTCGTCGAACGCACTCTCATCGCCCTTCTCACCTCGGGTCACCTTCTCCTCGAAGGAATGCCCGGGCTGGCGAAGACTCTTCTGGTTAACACTGTCTCCAAAGCGCTTCATCTCGATTTCCGCCGCATCCAGTTCACCATCGACCTTTTGCCCTCCGATATCGTTGGAACCGAGATTCTCGATGAAAAGTCGGGCAGCTTCCGCACCCACAAAGGCCCCATTTTCACAAACCTCCTTCTCGCCGACGAGATCAACCGCGCCGCGCCCAAGGTTCAAGGTGCTCTTCTAGAGGCCATGCAAGAGCGTAAGGTCACCCTCGGAGCTGAGACCTACTCCCTTCCCACCCCCTTCCTCGTGATTGCGACCCAGAACCCCATCGAGCAATCCGGCACCTTCGAGCTTCCCGAAGCCCAGCTCGACCGTTTCATGCTTTGTCACCGCCTCACTTACCCCACCCCTGAGGAAGAGGAAGAAATTCTCCGTCGCAACATGAGGCTAGGCATCAGCAAGAAAGACGGCGGAGCAGTCGCCAAAACGGAATTCGATCTCATCGGCGGCGACGCAGTCGGAACTACCGAAGACCTCGTCAACGCTACCCAAGCCGTGCACGACATTCACGTCTCGGACGTCTTTCTCAAACACGTCATCGACGTCGTCGAGCGCACTCGCCAACACCCCGACCTCGAACTCGGCTGTTCTCCTCGTGCAGGAATCTCTCTCCTCAAGGCCTCCCGCGCTCGCGCCCTCATCCACGGTCGCGACTACGTCATCCCCGAAGACCTCTTTGCCCTCGCCGAAGACGTTTGCCTCCACCGCATCCGCCTTTCCTACGAAGCTCTCGCCGAAGGCAAGACTCCCAAGGGCGTCCTCAATGAGATCCTCGAAGCCTCGGTCAGCTAGCCATGCCCGAACTCCAACAAACCGATCCTCTTGACTCGCGACAATTCGTGATCGCGATCAAGCGCTTGGCTGACTCCCTCAGCTACGGCACCGACCGCAGTCCCTTCCTTGGTTCAGGTTTAGAGTATGTCCAATCGCGCCCCTACGTCCCCGGTGACCCCGTCAAAACCATCGATTGGCGAGTCACCGCACGCACCGGCGTTCCCCACATCAAAGAATACGAAACTCCCAAGCAGCTCCCCGTCTGGTTCGTGGTCGATAGTTCCGCCTCCATGACCTTGAGCTCCACCAAGCTCTCAAAATATCAACTCGCGGTTCAAATCACCGGCGGACTCGCCCTTGCCTGCCTCGACCGAGTTTCTCCCGTCGGCTTGTTAGCAGCCGGCTCTCGCGACCTCAAAGTCTCCCCCTCCCTCTCCCGCGAAACCCTCATGCTCTGGCTGCACCAGCTCCGGCACTTCGATTTCGTGGAAAAAACCCAGCTCGGCGAAAAACTCCTCGCTCTCAATCCCTCTCTCAAACAACGCGCCCTCATCTTCGTTCTCACCGACCTGCACGACCCTTCCGCCATTCCCGCTCTCAAGCTCGTCAACGGTCGTCACGACGTGGTCACCATCCTGCTGCGCGACCCTGCCGAAGACGGACTCGCTGGCGCCGGATTCCTCCGAGCCAAAGATGCCGAAAGCAACCGCACCATCACCGCCCCTGCACGCCAGCAATTCACCACCACCGATGACATCGTGAGCGAGCTTCAAGGCGCCTCCGTAGACCACTTCCTCCTCAAAACCGACCAACCCTTTCTCGCCTCCCTCCGACTCTTCCTACAATCCCGCAACCTCCTCTCCCGATGAAAGAAACAGGAGCGTGGCTTTGCAAGCCGCATCAACGAACCGTCCCACTTCAGGCGGATTTCGGGAAAATCATCTTCCTTCTCCTTTTCGCGCTCTTCTGCACCCTACCTCTCCACGCCGAAACACCCACCCAACGCGTCGGCCTCCCCCTCCTCCTCGAAGACCTCTATCTCACCGGCCCACTCACGGAACCCGTCCCCCGCAAAGACCGCGAAGTCCCGCTCATCGTTCGCCTCGTCGAAACCAAACCTGCCCAAGACGGCTTCCGCTACACCTTCGAGGTGCAAGGCCTCGACCCCGGTTCCTACAATCTCGGCGACTACCTTCGTCCCACCGCCACCGAATCCGGAACCTCATCCCACTTTATCCCACTCATCATCACCACCGGCCTCCCTCCGGGCTTACCGCAACCTGCCGCCCTCCAACCCAAACCCGCTCCTCGCATTGGAGGCTATCGCGCTCTTCTTTTCATCCTTGGCCTTGTTTGGATAGCGGGGCTCACTTGGCTCTTCTTTTCCAGCCGCAAAAGAAAGGAAAGCCACCAAACCGAAGTGCCTCCTCCCACCCTCGCCGATCGTCTCGAACCCATTCTCAAAAAAGCATCCCAAGGCCAACTCGCCACCGAAGAACAAGCGCAACTCGAGCGCCTCATCCTCGCCCACTGGCGTAAGCGTGTTCCCGAAGTCACCGACCTTCCCCCCGCCAAATCTCTCGCCCTTCTGCGCGACCACCCCGAAGCCTCCCCCCTCCTCCGCAAGCTCGAGCATTGGCTCCACGCCCCTGCCAGCGAGGTCTCCTCCTCCGAAATCGACACCCTCCTCGAACCTTACCGCACCTAGCCAACCTTGCTCTTCGCCCATCCATTCGTGTTGTTGCTCCTTGTTGTCCCCATCGGACTGCTTGTCTTCCAACATCGCTTCAAGGCCCAGCCCGTTCCCGTTCCCAGCGACAATCACCCCCATCAACGCCGACGCCTCCTCACCTGGGTACTCGACCTCGCAGGTTCACTCCCCGCTCTCATCCTCGCTCTCGCCATCGTCATCTTAGCGGGCCCTCGCAAATTCGAACAACCACGCACCGCGCAGGAAATGACCAACATTCAATTCTGCATCGATGTCTCTGGCTCCATGACCGCCAACTTTGGCGACGGGGACCGCTATGACGCTGCCATGGAAGCGGTCAATAGCTTCATTGACTATCGCAAGGGAGACGCCTTTGGCCTCACCATCTTCGGCAACAACTATTTACACTGGATTCCGCTCACCTCCGACGTCTCCGCCTTCCGCTGCGCCCCCCCTTTTCTTCGCCCCCAAAGCCTCCCACGCTGGTTTGGTGGCACCGAAATCGGTAAGGCCGTGAGAGCCTGCGAAAAAGTTCTCATCTCACGCGAGGACGGCGACCGGATGATTCTCCTCATCACCGACGGACAATCCTTCGACCTCTACAACGGCAAAGATGTCGAAATCGCCAACTCGCTCAAAGAAAACGGCATCGTTCTCTACGGAGTGCATGTCGCCCAAGGCGCACCCCCTCCAGAGGTGTCTGTCATCTCCTCAATCACAGGAGGACAATACTTTTCCGCCGGTGACCCCGCAGCACTCGAGGCTGTTTTCAAACAAATCGACGCCATGAAACAAGCGCCCATCAAGCGCCTCACCCCCGACCCCGTCGACAACTTTAGACCCTTTGTCCTCGCCGCCTTTTCCGTCATCGGTCTCCACCTTCTCACCCTCTTCGGCTTGCGCTACAACCCTTGGTAATGATGACCACCTCCATTCTCATCTCACTCGCCGTTGCGATTCTTGTCGCCGCGGCCGAAGTCATGCACTGGAAGCGCGTTTCGGCGGTAAAGTCACTGCTCCAAGAAACCCCTTCCTTCCTCCTGTGGATTGTTCCTCTTGTTAGGACTCTCTGCCTCACCATCATCGCCTGGGCTCTCTCCACCCTCTTCCTCCTTTCACCCAAGGCTCATCGCTCCAAGCTCGAAACCATCGAACCCGCCGACCGCGAGCACCTTCTTCTCGTCCTCGACGTCTCCCCTTCCATGCGCCTGCAAGACGCCGGCGAAGTCGGAACCGACTCCCGCACCCGTCGCGCCTCTGCCTTGGTGAAGTCTCTCCTGCAACGCGTCTCAGACGAGAAAATGCACTTCACCGTAGTCGCGACTTACAGTTCAGCCAAACCCGTCGTCAAAGAGTCCCGCGACCGCGAAGTCCTTCTCAATATCCTCGGCGACCTCCCCATGCACTACGCATTTGAAACCGGAAAAACCCGCCTCTTCGACGGCCTCGAGGAAGCCGCCAAAATCGCACAGGACTGGCTCCCCAACTCCACCACCCTCGTTCTCATCTCCGACGGCGACACCGTCCCTCCCACTGGAATGCCACGTATGCCACCCTCCGTCGGAGGCGCCCTCGTCGTCGGCGTCGGCGACCCCATGAAGGGCTCTTTCATCGACGGCCGCCAATCACGCCAAGACGTCTCCACCCTGCGCGAAATCGCCAACCGCCTCGGTGGCGAGTATCATGACGGCAACCTCAAGCACGTCCCCACCAACGTCCTGCGCAGCCTTGGCACCCTTCAAGTCACCGCCGAAAAGGTCGAACTAACCCTTCGCGAGTATGCCCTCATCATCCTTGCATGTGCGTCTTTCCTGCTGGCCTCTTTGCCGCTCATTCTCTATTTAATCACACAAAGGAACAATCTTGGCTCCGCTTTGTGGAAGCGACCAAGACTACTCACAACCATCAACCACTCATGAAAATCGCACTGACAACCCTCTGGCTCCTCATCCCGCTCGCATTTGCCGCATGGCATTTCGGCCCCGGACAAAGCCATCTCGACCTCGACGAGGCTCAAGGGTCCATCAACAAAGCCGAAGCCGCTCTTGCCGACGAGGACTACTCTCAAGCCATTAAGTGCTGGGAAGCCGCCATGGGCAAACTTCCCAAAGAAGAGGTCACCACTGCCCGTCGCATAGAGCTCGAAATCGCGAAAGCGAAAATGCTCAACAAGAAGCTCCCCGAAGCCCGCGAAGAACTCGCTGAACTCATGCTCGTCCTCGACCAAGACCCCAACGCCGACCCGCAGCTTCGTGACGAAACCCGGGCTGCCCTCGCCAATGCGCGGTACTACATGACTTACCTCATGAAGCTCGAAGGCCTCCCCGATTCCGAGTGGGAGCCCGAAATCGAAGCCGCTCGCCAAGAATACAAGCTCCTCGCCCAAACCGCCGCCGATCCCGAACTCGCCAAGACCTCCGCCGACGACCTCGAAGCCACCATCCGCCTCGCACGTATCGACCCCGCCGAACTCTACGGCCTTCCCATCCCCAGCCAATGACAAGGCTGCTCCTCGGGCGGTCGCCCGAAAGCAGGAAAGTCCGGTAAAAAGCCAGGAACCGAAGACGCTCGCGGAGCAGGCAGCGGTCCTCCACCCGATGGCTCTGGCAGCTAAAAACGTCTCTTTTCCAACACAACATTCTCCTACCTCAACGTATGAAGTTCACCCTTCCTCTCCTTCTCCTCGTCACGCCCGTCCTCTCGCAGATCACCATCAATGGTCAACGCGTCGAAATCCCCATGAATCTCGACAACCCCCAACAGGCTCAGGCCCAAGGGGCGAAACCAAGTAGCAGCCAAGGAAACCAAGGCAGCAAACAGAAAGACCCCGAAGCCTTTCGCAAGGAGTTTTTAGCCAAGCTCAAGTTCGACCGCACTCCCTCAGGGATCCTCAAGGAAGAAAGCGAACGCCGCCACCCCGAGCCCCCCAAAGAAGAAAAGGTGCCACCAGCACCCAATCCCAACGCCGAAAAACAGCCTCCCCCCGATCCCGAAGCGCTTAAAAAAGAAGAGCTACGCAAAGACTATCAAAAAGCAGCCGAGACCTTCCAAAGCAACGTCATCCTCGGCGAGTGGACCGCCGTCCGCGAATACCTCGCCGACCTCCCCGAAGACCTCGCCAAAACGACTTACACCCACCTCCTCACCGAGCTCGGCAAACCCGTTCAAGTAAAGCCAAGGCCCGAAGTCATGGTCATGGGAGCCAAGCCCCACAACCAAAACAACTACCTCAGCCCCGACGACGTCCTCGCACTCTCCGACGCATCTCCAGTCGACCCTGAAGTCTCCACTATCGAGTCCCTCGCTAAACTTCTCTCCAAAGACGCCCCCAAAAGCTTCTTCAACCGACTCAAGACCGGCACCCGCTACTTCGGTGCCAGCGATTCCGAGCAACGCTTCCGCACCTCTTCTCTTCTTCTCAACGCGGGACAAGTCGAGCAAGCCGCAGACTTCCTCCCCCCTGTTCAAGAAGCGCAGAAATACGAACGAGTCAAAGAACTCAACGTTATCGCTCGCTACCACGCCGAAGCCCACCAGAAGGACCTAGGTAAAGAGCACCTCCCGTTCGCTTGGGAACTTTCCTTACAGGTCATGTCCACCGAGAACGCCCCCATGGACCAACGCGGCGAAGCGCTTTACCGCGCCCTCTCTCTCGTCTCCGAACTCGAAGAAGGCTCCGGTCAAGACTGGCTGCGCAAGACCTTCTCCGACCCCGCAGGCGAAGGCTTTGACATCCTCGCTGCCGTCGGCACCCTCGCCTCTCAAGCAGGACAAATTCGCAATTCCCAATTCCGCCTCCAACAAGCCAAGCTCCAAAAAAGCGCCGCCGAAGCCCTCCTCGCCACCGACGGAATCGACCTCCCCGAGTGGAAAGAAATCTTCACCATCTACGCTCTCAACTGGCTCAAAGAAGCCGACCTCACCCAACGCCTCGACCGTTCCGACTCCATGCGCCCCCAAATGCAGTATGATAACTACGGCAACAGATACTACGGCTCTCGGCAATACTCTCAAAACAACAATCGCGAGCAACCCAACCCCATCCCCGCTGGCGACATCATCGAAGTCGCGCCCTCTGACAAGTGGATCGCCGCCGTCGACGAGACCGTTCAGTTACAGCTTATTGAAAAAATCCCCCGCCTCTTTCTCAAGGTCAAAGAACACCAGAAAGCCTTCCCTTTCATCAAGCAGCTCTCCACCCACAAGCCCGATACCGCCGAAGGACTCGTCAGAAACCTCATCGACGTTTGGGCCGATAACCACAACCCCAATCAGCAAAGCCGCTACCGCTCCTCCTATTCCTACTTTTACGGCTACAACAACCGCGCCGAAACCATCCCCCTCACCCGCTCCAAGCAAGAGCGCAACCTCGTCGAACTCTCTGAACTGGTGACCTCCGTGCGCGAGCTTAAACTAGAAGAGAACTTCAACGAAGAATTCGCCAGTGCTTTCATCACCGTTCACTCCCAAGCTGAAGTCTGGCGCGTCGAAGCCCTCCAAACCGTCTTCGGCGATATCAAAGCCGTCGATGGCGACACCATTGCCTCTCTCATCGAAAAGATGCGTATCAACTTGGCCGCCCTCTGGCCCAATCCCAAACTCCAGGAGCAATTCAAGACCAAGCGAAAAGACAAAGAACTCCATCAACAGGTTCTCGCCGGCTACGAAATGGCCCGCGAAGTCACCGCCAACGCCTGGGGCAACGAGCCCAAGTCTTCCAAACTCCTCACCCAACTGGCCGCCCTCACTTACGAGGAATCCAACTACCTCTCCGCCCTACAGCCGCAATCTACCCACTCCACCACCAAGAGAACCGCCCTCGACGACTTTGCAGATGCCGCTCAGCTCTACGCCCAATCCTTGCCCTTGGAGACAGAAAGCGACGAATCCTCTGCCGTCTATGAGACTTGGTTTTATGCCGCCCTCGGCTCTCCTCTGTTAGAAGCCCTCAAGAATCATCACATGCCGGTCTCCTCCGAGTTCGCAAAAATCAAAGCTGCTCTCGACGCTCTTCCCGACGATAAGACCCGCGAACGTCACTACCAGAGCTTCGCTAGCACCCTCAACACCCGACTCGCCAACGTTTCTCCCGATCTCAAATACCGCTATCTCGAAGCCGCTATCGGCATCGTCGGCGATCGCGAAGAAATCGAATCCGCGCAAGCCGTCTTCGACTACTATCAGGATCTGATCACCGAAATCGAACTCGTCTCCACTTTAGATGGTTCCGCCCAAATCGGCACCGAGCCCTTCGGACTTTTCATCAACATTCATCACACCCGCGAAATCGAACGCGAGTCTGGCGGCTTCCAACGCTACCTCCAAAATCAAAACACCGTCTCCTATTCCTATAATTTCGGCCGCCCCACCGAAGACTACCGCGACAAGTTCGAGAAAGCCTCCCGCGCCGCCCTCGAAGAAAACTTCGAAGTGGTCTCCCTCACTTTCCACACCGACAAAATCGAATCCCGCACCTCCCCCCGTATCGGCTGGCGAACCACCCCCTACGCCTACTTCCTCCTGAAAGCGAAAGGCCCCCAAACCGACACCGTCCCTCCCTTAAAAATCGACCTCGACTTCCTCGACACCTCCGGCCATGTCGTCCTCCCCATCAGCTCCGCAAACGTCTCCGTCGTCGCAGCCGAAGCAGGCCCTCGCCCCGTGCGCGACCTCAAGCTCACCATGACCTTGGACGAGCGCACCGCCGCCGAAAAAGAAGAATGGCAACTCGAAGTCAAAACCTCCGCTAATGGACTCGTTCCCTCCTTGGATAAACTGGTCACCATGCCCCCCAAAGGCTTCGAAGTCGTCAGCATCGATGACCGCGAACTTCAAGTGGAAGAACTCACCACCGAAACCGACGACGGAGCCCCCCTGTCCACCCATGAATACCGCGTCACCCTCAAGCCCAAAGGCTCCTCCCCCTCAGAGTTCACCTTCCCCGCCCTCACCGAACTCGCAACCGACTCTCTCGCCGAAGAAGACGCCATCCTTCGTCAGCGCTATCAAGACGTCGATCTTCTCCCTGTTGGCGAGACTGTTCAACTCAACGAATCCACCGGCCCTCGCATCTGGCCCTGGATTCTCCTCCTCATCCTCGTGGCAATCGCCTTCTTCGCCTGGCGCTTCTTCAAGAAATCAAACGCGCCCACCGAACAAATCGTCTCCGGTCCAGCCATCCCCTCCAACCTCACCGAAGTCAGCCTCCTCCACTGGCTCGAACAGCTCAAGACATCCGTCCCCACCGAAAAGGCCGCCGACCTCAGCAAAGAAATCTCCGACCTCCAACAAAGCGCCTTCTCCAAATCAGGTTCCAAAAGCGCCCTCACCGAAATCGCCGAACACTGGCACAACCAACTCACCCCTTCGAGGTAGCATCAGAGTCCCAACGGGACGAGAGAACAAAGCCCGGGGTAGAGCGAAGCGGCACCCCGGGTTAAGCCATTGAGTAGAAAACCAAGCCCTGAAAGGGCGAGAGAATCTCGGCGCTCAGTCTCCACTATTTCACTCACCCAAGGGAGTAGAACTACGCCCCTTCCTTCTGCTCCACCATGCCACACTCGCTAGAAGAAACAGACTGAGAACAAAAGTTCCGAGAGCAAACCACAACATCGAAAAATCTCGGTAAAGAACAAGCATACTCAGCCAAAGAAATCCCGCAATAGAACCGGCAAAACCGAAAACAGTAGCAAGTTCAAAAACAGCCTTTCGGCACGCAGCTCTGACCGGATTCCGGCTGTGAGACCAAACTTCTTTTCCCGCAATCCAATGACCCACTTGCACCGCGATATTCCCCGCGAACATTGCACTCACCCCTCCCAGAATCATCCCAACAGCCAGCAACCATTCATGCTGCCCGGAAGCTTTTGCAGAGTTCACCTGCAACCGTATCCAAAGGGAAATTCCAGCAAAAACAGTCATCCCACCGATAGCCGCAATGAGGCAACTCATCAACACCAAGAACACACCTGCAATTCTCTGCCCCAAAGAGACCTCTCGAACCGGTAACCTTGAGTTTTGGCCTAATCTTCCAGCCCTTTCAACCTGACCACCTCGACTCACGAACTCGTTCGAATTTGGGATACGTTGTCTTGCTTCGATTCCTCCGACTTCTTTTCTCTCTCCGTTTCCCTCCGATAGAGTTGCTTCACTGCATCCCTTTTCACCAGCCGCCAGTTCACTTCCAATACGAGGAGAGCAAGCAGCATGGCTACTAAAAAGGAGTCCTCGAAAAAGTGTCCGATCCAAAACCACACCGCAACCACCACAAAAGAACGAAAGGTCAGCTCGCTCTGAAATATCCTGAAATAGAACTGAAACCTTGTGCATTCAGCTCTTTGTTTCAGGAAATCATCAGAAACAGCACTATTTGCGAGACGGATCGCTTCTTCATCCTTTATCAGTTTGTAGAACGCATTCTCCATTCCTTGAGAAGTTAACTGAGACAACTCTCCAACGGTAGTTCATTTTTGCGGATTTTGAGCATCTTTGCGGCTAAAAAACTCACTTCCTCCCAAAACGTCTATCCAGCTCACTCGTCGAATAATGCACAATCGTGGGACGCCCATCTGCCGTGCAATACGGCAACTGACATTGAAAGAGCGCTTCCAACAATCCCTGCGCCGTCCCCACTCGCGCTTTCTCGCCCTTGGCCCCTTGCCTCGCAAACTTCGCCGCGAAAATCTCAAACGCCACCGAGCGCCCTCCTCGCGTCCCTTCACTCTCCACCAACTCATCCACCAACCTCAAAACCAACTCTTCCACTTCCCCCTCACCCAGAAAATCAGGCGCACTCCGCACCTGCACCGTATTGCCACCGAACTCATCGATATCCATCCCTGCTTCCGCAAAGTTCTCTCGATTCGCAAACACCACCGCCGCATCCCGCGCATCCAAATGCAACACCACCGGCACCAACAGTCCCTGCGACAAACTCTCCTGCTTTCTCCCCAACAAGCGCTCATACACAATACGCTCCCGTGAGTTTCTCGGGTCCATCAGCACTAAGCCTTCCTTCCCCTCTAAAATCACAAAGCGGTCCTGCAAGCACCCCACCACCCGAAAACTCTCCGCCCCCTCCGTGGGAGCTTTCTCCACCGCCAACTCCCCCTGCTGCTGCACCTCAATCGTGCGAGCCTTCATCTCAGGCTTGGGCGCCGCCTTCACCAATTCTTGCAACGCCTCTTTCGACGGCAAAGGAGGCAAATTTGAGGCACCCTTCCCTGTCAAAGGAACCTTCTTCTTCGAAACCTTCGCCTCAGCAGAAACTTCTTCAGTAGCCACCCCCACCAACTCCACCGCCGCCACTTCCTCACCTTCAACGATGTCATCCTCCCCCTGAATCTCCCCCCTCAGCCCCGCAGCCACCGCCTCCATCAAAACCGACCGCACCTCACTCGGCTTATGAAAGCGCACTTCCTTCTTCGCCGGATGCACATTCACATCCACCGAACCCGCCGGCAAATCTAACCACAACCAAGCCACCGGACACAATCCTCGACCCAATCTCTCTCCATAGGCATCCGACACTGCCTTCCAAATCACCCGATCATCCACCGGACGCCCATTCAAAAACATCGCCTGCCCGCGCCTCGTCTTACGCGCTCCCTCCGCCGGCAAAGCGTATCCCTTCACCGTCATCCCACCCTCACTCCAATTCACCTCCTGCATCGAGCGCATCAACTCACGCCCATCCAGTTCCCCAATCCTGACCCGCGCATCCTTACTCGCCGGCACATCGAACACCGTCCTCCCGTCCTTCCGAAACACAAACCGCACCCCCGGCGACGCCAGCGCATGCATTCGCACTTCATGCTCCACATGCCCCCCCTCCGTGAGCTCCGTCCGCAAAAACTTTCGTCGCGCCGGCACATTGAAAAACAAGTCCTTCACCTCCACCTCCGTCCCCACCGCACAACCCGCTTCTTTGACCTCACCGAGAGTCCCGCCTTCCACCAGCACCTCGGTGCCAAAGTCCGCCCCCTTTTCCCGCGTCGTCAGCCGAAACCGCGCCACACTGGCAATACTCGGCACCGCCTCCCCCCGAAACCCCAGCGTGCGAATCCCATCCAAATCCTCCACCGCCGTCAACTTACTCGTGGCATGGCGCTCCAAACTCTTCACCGCATCCTCGCGCGACATCCCACAACCATCATCGCGCACCTTAATGAGCGCAATGCCGCCCTTCCGCACCTCCACCACAATCTCCTTCGCCCCCGCATCCAGCGCATTTTCCACCAGCTCCTTGACCACACTCGATGGGCGCTCGACCACCTCACCGGCAGCCACTTGACTCGCCAGCGTTTCGGACATCACCTGCACCTTACCCATCGCCCCTCCAAGCTAAGGCACTACCCCGCCAACAAAAGTCAAATGTCTGACTCTTCTTTCTCATCAACCCGCGACCACCAACTCGCCAGCACACTCCCAATCACACAGTGAAAAAACGCCGAAATCGCACACGGTGCCGCCACCAATAAATTGAAATGTGTTTTCGCCAACTCCGACCCCAGCCCCGAGTTCTGCATCCCCACCTCAATCGAGACCGTCCGCCGCTCCCGCAAACCAAACCCAAAGACCTTCGCCCACCCATATCCCAAACCAAAACCCAAGACATGCACCGTCAACACCGCCGGAATCAGCGTCCCCGCATACTTGATGATATTCTCCTTCGTCACTCCCACCACCGCACCCACGATCAACACAATCACCAACACCGAAAGCACCGGCGAAATCGTCTTCACCAACTTCAACTTTTCTCCAAAGAACTGATTCAGCAACACCCCCGCAATAATCGGCAAAAGCACAATGGTCACCATCGTCACAATCATCGCCCCCGCATTCACCTCTAGAGTCCCTGCCCCATAAGCCTTCGTCAAAAGCGGCGTCAACACCACCGCCAGCAGCGTCGAAGTCATCGTCATCAAGACACTCAGCGCCAAATTTCCACGAGCCAAAAAGCACACCACATTCGACGCCGTTCCTCCCGGACAACAACTCACCAAAATCACCCCCAACTTCAATTCATCTGGTAGCTGAAACAGATTCGCCACCGACCAGCCAACAAACGGCATCACAACAAACTGGGCCCCCACTCCAATGCCCACTTGCCACGGCATCTTCAACACTTCCTTAAAATCGCGCACCGTCAGAGTCACCCCCATTCCCAGCATAATAATCCCCAACCCTAGCGCAGTGAGCTTCACCTCACCAATTGTCCCCAAAAACCAAGTGAAGTGAGCCGGCACCAGCCAAGCCCAGGCAAACCCTAGCAAGGTCCATAGCCAGAATTTCTCCGTCACCCAAGCTGCCGCCCGTTCAATCATGCCCCCAGTTCACTCGCCATCAGTCATTCAAAACAGAAAAAACTTGTTCGTGTAAAAAATACACCTATCATCTTTTCCATGACCAACAGCCCCCTCCTCACCGACCTCTACCAGCTCACCATGGGGCAAGCCTACTGGCACCATGACCGCCACCAACAGGAAGCGGTCTTCCATCTCTTCTTCCGCCGCGCCCCCTTCGGCGAAACCGCCGCCCTCGTCGCCGGCATCCAACCCGCCCTCGACTACCTCAGCAACCTCACCTTCACCAAAGAAGACCTCACTTACCTCGCCACTCTCACCGGCAACGACGAGCAACCACTCTTCCAAAAAGGCTACCTCGACACCCTCGCCGACCTCGACTGGAGCCTCACCGTGAAAGCCCTCCCCGAAGGCAGCCTCGCTCTCCCCAACATGCCCATCCTGCAAGTGCGCGGTCCCATCTTGCAATGTCAGCTCGTCGAAACAGCCCTTCTCAACATCATCAACTTCCAAACCCTCATTGCCACCCAAGCCGCACGCATCTGTGAAGCAGCGCAAGGCGATCCCGTCCTTGAATTCGGACTCCGTCGCGCGCAAGGCCCCGATGGTGGGCTCAGCGCCAGCCGAGCCGCCTACCTCGGAGGCTGTGTCGCCACCTCGAACGTTCTGGCCGGCCAACAATTTAATATTCCCGTCAAAGGAACCCACGCCCACAGCTGGGTCATGAGCTTCGATGACGAGCTCGACAGCTTCCGCGCCTATGCCGAAGCCGCTCCTAACAACACCACCCTCCTCGTCGACACTTTCGACACCACCGAAGGCGTCAAGAAAGCCATTCAAATCGCCAACGAGCTCAAAACCCAAGGTCATACCTTCGCTGGCATCCGCCTCGATTCGGGCGACCTCTGCGCTCTCAGTATCGAGGCCCGCAAACTCCTCGACAAAGCCGGCTACCCTCAAGCTCGTATCGTCGCCAGCAACGACCTCAACGTCGAAACCATCCAGCAGCTCATAGCCAAGGGAGCAAAAATCGACACCTGGGGCGTCGGCACCAAACTCGTCACCGCCTACGAGCAACCCGCCCTCGGTGGCGTCTACAAACTCGGAGCCATCCGCGAAAAAAAGGACTGGCGTTACACCGTCAAACTCAGCAACGACGCCATCAAAGTCTCGAACCCCGGCTGCCTCAACGCCACCCACACCAACAACGTAGTCACTCTCTTCAACGAACTCGAAGAAGACCCCGCCACGCCTCACCTCCTGCAACCCATCCTCAAAAAAGGCAAAGCGACCCAACCCGCCGAACCTCTCAGCAAGATTCGCGAACGCGCCCTCGCCAATTGGGCTCACTATCGCCAAAATCCAGCCACCCTCGTCAGAAGCCCACAGTTAGAAGCCGCTCGACACGAACTCATTCAAAAACACCTTCCCGCCTAAACATGAGAAATCTCCACCTCGCCGCCGCCTCAATCAACCAAACCCCACTCGACTGGGACGGCAACCAAGAGCGCATCCTCGCCGTCATTGCCGAAGCAAAAAAAGAGCAGGCCGCCCTCCTCTGCCTCCCCGAGCTCGCCATCACCGGCTACGGCTGCGAAGACCAGTTCCTCGCTCCCGACACCGCCGACCGCGCCCTCGCCATCCTCCTCAACATGCTTCCCGAGACCCAAGGCCTCGCCGTCGCGATTGGACTCCCTCTCCGCTACCAAAACAGACTCTTCAACGTCGTCGCCCTCATCTCTGACGCCGAACTCGTCGGCTTCTACGCCAAACAAAACCTCGCCGGCGACGGACTCCACTACGAGCCCCGTTGGTTCTCACCTTGGCCCGAAACCATGCAAGAACAGGTGCGCATCGACGGCCGCGAATACCCTCTCGGCGACTTCGTCTTCACCCTGGGCGACGTGCGCGTTGCTTTCGAAATCTGCGAAGACGCCTGGGTCCCCGACCGCCCCGGTCGCAACGCCAGCTCACTCGGAGCCGACATCATCCTCAACCCCAGCGCCAGCCACTTCGCCTTTCGCAAACAAACCACCCGCCGTCAATTCGTGCGCGAAGGTTCACGCGCCTTCGGAGTGGCTTACCTTTACGCCAACCTCCTCGGCAACGAAGCCGGCAAAATCATTTACGACGGCGGCAACCTCATCGCGAACAGTGGACGACTCATTGCGGAAGGCCCTCGTTTCAGCTTCCGCGACCACTGCCTCACCACCGCCACCGTCGACCTCGAACTCAACCGCCTGGCGCAAGCACGCTCTGCCGGACGCCCCTTCATCCTCGAGTCTGACCAACTCCATCGGCACCCCTCTCATTTGGAAGAGAGTCCCCACCTTCCCACCGCCGCGCAACTTCCTGAGCCTCTCGGCAAAGAAGAAGAATTCACCCGCGCCGTCACCCTCGGACTCTTCGACTACCTCCGCAAAAGCTACAGCCGCGGCTTCATCGTCTCTCTCAGTGGCGGAGCCGACTCAGCAGCCTGCGCGGTCTTGGTCGCCCTCACCTTTCAACTCGCCGAACAAGAACTCGGAGCCAAAGCCCTCAAAAAGAGACTCGCTCACCTCGGCAAAGACAAGGACGCCTTCGCCATGCCCACCCTCCTCGCCTGCATCTATCAGGGCAGCGAAAACAGCGGCGACACCACCCTCAACGCCGCACGCGACCTCGCCGAGGCTCTCGGCTGCACCTTTGACAACTGGAACATCGCTCCCCTCGTTGATGGCTATGAAGGTATTCTCGAAAAACACCTCGATCGCCCTCTCACTTGGGAAGACGACGACATCGCACGCCAAAACATCCAAGCCCGCGTCCGTGCCCCCGGCATCTGGATGCTCGCCAACATTCGCAACGCCCTCCTCCTCACCACCAGCAACCGCTCAGAGGCAGCCGTCGGCTATGCCACCATGGACGGCGATACCTGCGGCGGACTTGCCCCCATTGCAGGGATCGACAAAGCCTTCCTCCGTCACTGGCTGCGCTGGATAGAAGAAACCGGCGCTCCCGAGATTTCCCCCATCCCCGCACTCGCCTCAGTGAACAAACAGCAACCCACCGCCGAACTCCGTCCCGGCGAAGCGGAGCAAACCGACGAAGGCGACCTCATGCCCTACCCCCTCCTCGACCAAATCGAAAAGTGGGCCATCCGCGACAAGCGCAGCCCGAAAGACATCCTCCAACTCGTCACCGACGCCTTCCCTCAATACCAACCGGAGCAACTCAAGGCCTGGGTCAAACGCTTCTTCCAACTCTGGAGCCGCAACCAATGGAAACGCGAACGCTACGCCCCCGGCTTCCACCTCGACGACGACAACCTCGACCCCAAGACCTGGTGCCGCTTCCCCATTCTCAGCGGCAGCTTCGCCAAAGAACTGAACGAACTCTAACGCCATGCCCTTCACCTACGACTACCCTCGCCCAGCGGTCACCGTCGACGCCATCGTGCTCGCGCCCGAGGAGAACCCCACTCACGTTCTCCTCATCCAGCGAAAGAACGAACCCTTCGCTGGCCAATGGGCCTTCCCGGGAGGCTTCGTTGACGAGAATGAAAATCCCGACCACGCCGTCGCACGCGAACTGGAAGAAGAAACCCACCTTACCGGACTCACATTCCACCAAGCCGGCTTCTACGGCCGCCCCAACCGAGACCCTCGAGGTCATACCGTCTCACTCGTCTATCTCGCAAAAACTAATCAAGACACCCAATCCCCCAAAGCCGCCGACGACGCCACCGCCGTCCAATGGCACCCCCTCCACAACCTCCCCCTACTCGCCTTCGACCACGCCGAAATTCTCACAAGAACCGTCACTGGGAGCGCTGGTCTGTGACCGGCCCCACTGCCCCGTCAAAGCAGGTTCGTCAAAACCCCAAACCACCCCAATCACTTCGGAAAAACGAACCAGTGGGGCCGGTCGAAGACCAGCGCTCCCAGTGACAAACCCAGTCAGGAACCCAACACCGACTTCTTCAGCGTCGAGGCCCGTTCTAGCGCCCCTCCCCCCAAAAAGTTCGCGTGCCCACACTTCCTCAATCCCGAACTCCGAGACTTCCCATAAACATGCCAAGTCGTCCGTTCCGAATTAGCCAACTTATCAAAGAGCCCCTCCCCACGCCAAAGGTCGCCTAACAGGTTCAACATCACCACCGGCTCTAACAACTTGGAACTTCCCAACGAAATCCCCATCACCGCCCTCAACTGCTGCTCGAACTGCGACGCCTCACACGCATCCATGGTGTGATGCCCCGAGTTATGCGGACGTGGCGCCATTTCATTCACGATCAACCCATCGGCCTCCGAGACAAAAAACTCCACCCCCATAATCCCACGATAATCGAGGCCCTCAGCCAATTTCCTCGCCAACTCCTGAGCCTTCTGCGCAATCGCAGGGTCAATCTCGGCGGGAACAATCGAATAGTCCAAGACATGCTCTCGATGCACATTCTCCGCGACATCATAGACCACCATCTCACCATCCCCACCCCGAGCCACCATGACTGAAACCTCTTTTTCGAACGGAATCCATTTTTCTAACACCGCCCGCGGAAAATCAAACTCCGCCCAAACCGTTTCCCAGTCCATTCCCTCCGAAACCCGAATCTGCCCCTTACCATCATAACCAAAGGCTGCGGTCTTGAGCACTCCCTTGCCACCCAACTCCGTCACCCCCGCCGCCAAATCAGCCGCGTTCTCAATCACACGAAAAGGCGCACAAGGAATCCCTTGTCCCTGCAAAAACATCTTCTCTCGCTCACGATTCTGACAAATCGCCACCGCCTCTGGTCGAGGATGCAGACCCACCGCTTCATCAACCGCTCGTAAAACATCATGGTCAATATTCTCAAACTCCACCGTCGCGACATCGACCTCTTTAATAAAGTAAGCCTGCGCCTCCGCATCGGAAAACGGCTTCAAAATCACCTCATCCGCCACCCCTTGCGTCGGCTCCGCCACATCCGAACCGCTCCACACGATGGTGCGATAACCCATGCGCCGTGCTTCCAGACACAACATGCGTCCCAACTGTCCGCCGCCCAAAACCCCCAGTGTTCCACCCGGTAAAATCATCGTCTTCAAAAAATCAGAGTTGCGGTGGCAGCGTCTTCGCCAAAACAGTATCCCGCTGGTTCTCGCGGAACTTCAACAACTTCTCGCGTAGCTCCGCATTCTCATTCGCCAAAATCGAAACCGCCGCCAAACCCGCATTCGCAGCCCCTGCTTCCCCAATCGCGAACGTCGCCACCGGAATTCCCTTCGGCATCTGCACAATCGACAGCAAAGAATCCATCCCACTCAGCGCCTTCGACCGCACCGGCACCCCCAGCACAGGGACAATGGTCGCCGCAGCCAACATCCCAGGCAAATGCGCCGCGCCACCCGCTCCCGCAATAATACACTTCAAGCCTCGGTCTAAAGCAGTCTGCCCATATTCCATCAAAAGCTCCGGCGTCCGATGCGCACTGACCACTCGGGCTTCGTAAGCGACCCCAAACTCCTCCAGCACCTCGGTCGCCTTCACCATCGTGGGCCAATCCGAGTCACTCCCCATCACGACCCCCACTTGCACAATTTCTGAACCTGTTGCCATCGGCAAAAGCCTGCGCAAACCCCGCGCTACCGACAAGAGCAAGTTTCGCCGTCAGCCCTTCTTTTCTGACTGCACAAAAGCGATTCCAGTGCACATACTCTTCCCGAATGAGCCTATCTACCAATCGACGACGATTTCTCGCCACCTGCGCCGCCGCCAGCCCCTCCCTCCTCACAGGGGCCGAAAAAGAAGCTCCCACCAAGCTCAAAGGCAATCTCAAGCAGGTCATCGCCGCCTGGCCCTTTATGACCAAAGCTGGCTGGACCCACCAAGAACTCATCAAACACGCTCAAAACCTCGGCGTAGCCGGCATCGAGCTCTTCCCCGCCGAAGACCTCCCTCTCCTTAAAGGCACCGGACTCGTCTGCGGCGCCACTAAATCCCACACCTTCGTTCGCGGCATGAACAACAAGGGCCACCACGCTGAAGTCTTTGCCACTCTCGAAAAAGCCATCGCCGCCACCTCCGAAGCTGGCTTCCCCAACGTCATGACCTTCACCGGCCTACTCGACACCTCTTCCGAAGAAAACGGCAGCAAAGTCACCCCCGAAGAAGGCTTTGCTAGCTGTGTTGAAGGCTACCAGCGAATGGCCCCCATCGCCGAAAAAGCTGGAGTCACCCTCATTCTTGAGCCCCTCAACACCCGCAACGACGAAGCCATGAAGGGTCACCCCGGCTACCAAGGCGACCACATGGACACTTGCCTCGAAATCATCAAGGCCGTCAACTCACCCAACTTCAAACTCCTCTTCGATGCCTATCATATTCAAGTCATGGATGGCGACCTCATCAAACGATTCCAAGAAAACAAAGACCTCATCGCCCACGTCCAAATTGCCGGCAACCCCGGTCGTGGCGAAATCGGCGACGACCAAGAAATCAATTACCGCGGCCTCATGAAAGCCATCCTCGCCACTGGCTACACCGGCTATATCGGACACGAATGGCTCCCCGTCGGCGACCCTTTGAAAGGCCTCCAAGAAGCCATCAGTATCTGCGACGTCTAACATCTCACTTTCCCACAACCTTATGAAAACACTTCTCTGCGCTCTCGCTCTCCTCTCGCCTGTCCTTCACGCCGAAGTCGCAGGCACCCGTCCCAACATCGTCTTCATCCTCTCCGATGATATGGGATGGAACGAACCCGGCTTCAACGGTGGCGACCCCAACCACACTCCGCATATCGACAAGCTGCGCCAAGAAGGCACCAGCTACACCCGATTTTATGTCCATGCTGTTTGTGCGCCCACTCGCTCCGCCTTTCTCACCGGACGCTATGCTTTCCGGACTTGGAGTGACTGGCGCTCAGAGGACTTCGGCAAGCCCAGCTACCTCGCAATGTTAGATATGGAGCTCGTCAAAAACGATGAAGGTGACGAGACCCGACGCATTCACGCCCTTGCCACCGAAGAGCGCACCGTCGCCGAAGCTCTCAAAGAAGTCGGCTACACCACTGGCATGATTGGCAAGTGGCATTGCGGCGAGTGGCTGCCCGAAAACCTTCCCATGGGACAAGGCTTCGACCATCAATACGGCCACTATGGCTGGGGCATCGACTACAACAATTACACCATCCCGCACAACGCCCCCGCACGCTACGCGGTCTACGACTGGCACCGCGACCAGAAGCCCGTCTTTGAGCAAGGCTACGCCACCGACCTCATCGCCAACGAGACCGTTCGTCTCATCGGCGAACAAACCGCCGACAAGCCCTTCTTTTTCTACGTGCCCTTCAACGCTGTTCACGGTCCACTAGAAGAAATCCCCCGCTACACCGACACCCTCGACAAGCGCTATGCCGCCCTCAAATGCCTCGACGACGCCGTCGGCCGCATCGTGGGAGCCGTCGACCAAGCTGGTTTCGGTGACAACACCGTCGTCATTTTTGCCAACGACAATGGCGGTCTTCGCGAAGAAATGAACGCTCCCTTCCGTGGCACCAAGAACACCAATTTCGAAGGAGGCGTCCGCGTTCCCTTCGTGATGCGCTGGCCTGAAAAAGTCAAAGCAGGCGGCGAGAACGAAGCCGTCTTCCACATCGTGGATCTCTACAACATGTTCGTCGAACTTGGTGGCGGCAGCCTCAAACAAGAACGTCCCCTCGACGGTCTCAGCATGCTACCCGCCCTCTTCGAAGGAAAGCAAAGCCCTCGCGACGAAATTATCTTCGAAATCTCCGGCTCCGTGCGTCCTCCCTGCATCTTGCGCGGCGACTACAAGCTTCTTGGCGAAGAACTCTTCAATATCGCAGAGGACCCGAGCGAGAAAACCAATATCGCCGACAAGCACCCCGACATCGTCGCCAGCCTCCAAGCCATCCTCGACCAAGCCGCTAAAGAACGTCCTCCTCTCGAAGGGATGGACCGCCTCATGAGCCCCGCTCTTCCCTGGGTCTATGGCCAAGACGAAAACGCAAACGCTCCCCAATGGGTCAAAGACCACGTCCAAAAAATCCGCGACACCCAACCCAAAGAATGGGCGCCCGGCACCACTCCCTGGCCCCAAGCACCCAAGGACGGAAAAATCATCTACACCGGCGACGGACGCTAACAGCCTGCCGACAATCCGCCCGCAAACTATCGACAAGCGTCTTCACACCTCATAGATCACCCCCATGAATCTTGAGATGTTCACTGGCGGCATGGTCGCTACCAACGCCTATTTGCTCGAAGACGGGGGCGTTACCATTCTGGTCGATGCTCCTGCTGGAGTTTTCGATTGGCTTCTCCAGAAAGACCTCACTCCCGACTATCTCCTCCTCACCCATCAACACTTCGACCATGTCGAAGATGCCCACCGCTTCACTTGCCCCATCCACGCTTACGCTCCCTTTTCCCACGATCTCATACTGGACGAACAAGCACGCTCTTGGGGCCTTCCCATCGAGGTTCCCGACTTCAATGTCGATGTCATTCTAAAGGACAAAGAAACCCTTCAATTCGGCAACTTCGCCTTCGACCTTCTGCATGTTCCCGGACACTCGCCAGACTCTCTCGTCTACTCATTACCCCAAGCCAACTTAGCTCTCGCAGGCGACACCCTCTTCAATCAAGGAGCAGGACGAACCGACCTCCCCGGCGGCAGTCACGAAGAACTCTTCGAAGGGATCAGAACCAAGCTGCTAACCCTCCCCGATGAAACCCGCATCTACCCTGGTCACGGCCCGCACACCTCCCCAGCGTCTGAGAAAGGTGGATACTAGGGCATAAAAAAAGCCGATCCCAGATGGAATCGGCCAAAAAAATATGAAGAGGTTTGGCTAGAACTTTACGCGAAGTCCTGCACCGATCGACCAGTCATCAATGCCCTCACCGTCGCCGATGTCGTCAGACCAGAGGTAACGAACGCCACCATAAAGCTCAACGCTTTCAGTCACGCAGTAGGTTAAACCAGCGAAAGCCTGCACCACGAAAACAGTGTCGTCGTGACTATCGAATTCTCCGGTAGGAGCTCCCTTATCATCGAGAACCTCAGAGTCGTTGTCTGTAAACGCCACACCAACACCACCTCCAATATAAAAATTCAAACAACGAGTGAGCGCACGCTTATACTCATAATTGAGAGTTACTGGAATAGCTTGGAGCCCGTTCAAGTAATCATCATCGTTGTCCATCCAACCAACTTCCAAGAAGAGAGATTGTGAATAACCCTTCTTGTTCGCAAACTCATAGCCCACACGTCCATTGTAATACTCGCTCTCGGCATCAAATAAGTAGTCAACTCCAGCGCCCAAGAAGAGCCCTGAAAAATTCAAACACTCAGGACAACCTGATGATTGAGGAATAACAGCTGCAGGGATAATCGCCTGCTTGGGAGATTCGCCTGCAAAGCCGAAGCCAGCAGACGCCACAAGTAATGATGGGAGAGCATTGGTTCTCATAACAAACTTAAGAATACTTAATTGTTAACAAATAGGCAATTCTTTTAAAAAGATTAATGACAAAAGACTCGCCAGAGCCTTAGACCTCGCTTCCAGAACAAAGTGCCAACATTCTCACTTGCGAAATCCATGTTCTGGGCACACCTTCGGCCGTCTTTCACTCCATGACCGCACTTACGCAATCTGTCTTCTCTCTTTGGAACTCCTCGATCGGAAAAAAGACGGTAGTCGCCGTTACCGGACTTGTCTTCATTGGCTTTCTTTTGGCTCATCTAACAGGAAACATGCTCATCTTTGCTGGTGAGAAATCTTTCAACGATTACGCCTATTTTCTCCATCACATGGGCCACGGTTCGGTCATTTGGATAGCTCGTTTCGTTCTTCTTGGTTCCCTTATTCTCCATGTTGTAGCGACGGTCTCCCTTGTCCGCCAAAACAAAGCCGCCAGACCTGCCTACGCCCACGAAGCGACTATCGGAGCCAGCAGGTCATCGAAAATCATGATTTGGTCGGGGCTCACCGTTCTCGCTTTTATCATCTTTCACATTCTTCACTACACGGTGCGTGTCGACCCCGAACTGGCTAAAATCGCTAAAGAGAGTCCCTACCAGATGGTCATTGTAGGATTCCAGAATTGGCTTGTGGTGATTTTCTACACTGTTTCCATGGTTCTCCTTTGCTCTCACTTGAGCCACGGTTTCTCTTCTGTCTTCCAAACCCTCGGCTTCCGGTCAGCCAAAACCCGCGATATCCTCGACAAGGCAGGCAAAGCATACGCTCTCCTAGTCCTCATTGGTTTCCTCTCCATTCCTTTTGCTATTCGTATCTTCGGCTTCGGCAGCAACTAATTTCACCTTTTCTCTATTTTTCCAACTCTATGAGCACTCTCAATAGTAACGTTCCGGATGGCCCTCTTGCCGACAAGTGGACTAGCCACAAGATGAACTCCAAGCTCATCAACCCAGCCAATAAGCGGAAATTCAAGGTCATTGTCGTGGGCTCTGGGCTTGCAGGAGGTTCCGCCGCAGCCACTCTCTCTGAACTAGGTTATCAGGTTCAGTGCTTCTGCTATCAAGACTCTCCTCGTCGCGCTCACTCCATTGCGGCTCAAGGGGGCATTAATGCCGCTAAGAACTATCGCAATGATGGTGACTCAATTCGCCGTCTCTTTTACGACACTCTCAAGGGTGGCGACTTTCGTTCTCGTGACTCTAACGTTCATCGCCTCGCGGAAGTCTCTGGAAACATCATCGACCAGTGCACCGCGCAAGGTGTTCCCTTCGCTCGCGAGTATGGTGGTCTTCTCGACAACCGCTCTTTTGGTGGCGCCCAAGTCTCCCGCACCTTTTACGCTCGCGGCCAAACTGGACAGCAACTTCTCATCGGTTGCTATCAAGCTCTCGAGAAGGAAGTTGCCAAGGGCGGCGTCGAAATGTTCACCCGCACCGAGATGCTCGACCTCGTCATCGTCGACGGTCATGCCAAAGGTGTCGTGATGCGCAATCTCAAGACCGGCGAAATCACCAAGCACGCTGCCGATGCCGTCATCCTCGCTACCGGCGGATATGGAAACGTTTTTTACCTCTCCACAAACGCCATGGGCTGCAACGTGATGGCCGCTTGGAAGGCTCATAAGAAGGGCGCCTACATGGCCAATCCTTGTTACACTCAAATCCACCCCACCTGCATCCCCGTCTCTGGCGACTACCAGTCCAAGTTGACCCTGATGTCCGAGTCTCTTCGCAATGACGGACGGATTTGGGTTCCTAAGAGTAAGGAAGATGCAGAAGCCATTCGCAAAGGCAAAAAGAAAGCTTCTGACATCGCCGAAGACGATCGCGATTACTATCTGGAGCGTAAGTATCCTTCTTTCGGTAACCTCGCTCCCCGCGACATTGCATCCCGCTCTGCAAAAGAGGTCTGTGACGAAGGGCTAGGAGTGGCCCCTACTGGATTGGGTGTCTTCCTTGACTTCCGCGATGCCATCGACCGCCTCGGCGAGGACACCATTCGCGCTCGTTACGGAAACCTTTTCCAGATGTATGAGAAGATTACCGGAGAGAACCCTTACAAGCAGCCGATGCAGATTTTCCCTGCCGTCCACTATACGATGGGTGGCCTTTGGGTAGACTACAACCTCATGTCCAATGTCCCTGGGTTGCATGTTCTAGGGGAAGCAAATTTTTCAGACCACGGAGCGAACCGCCTAGGCGCCTCCGCCCTGATGCAAGGACTTGCCGATGGCTACTTCGTCATACCAACAACCATTGCTAACTATTTGGCCAATGAAAAAGCAGGCGCCGTCACTACCGACCACCCTGCCTTTGCCGAGTCCGAAAAAACGGTCAAGGAACGGCTCGAAACCCTTCTTTCCATCAACGGTACTCGTTCCGTTGATTCCTTCCACCGCGAACTCGGACTTCTCGTTTGGGACAAATGTGGAATGGCTCGCACTAAAGAAGGCCTTCAATTCGCCCTTAAAGAAATCGACCGCATCCGCGAGGATTTCTGGAAAAATGTTCGAGTTCCAGGCTCCGGTGATGGCATGAACGCCGAGCTGGAGAAAGCGGGCCGCGTTGCAGACTTCTTTGAGTTTGCTTACACCCTTTGTCACGACGCTTTGGAACGTGAAGAGTCCTGCGGCGGACATTTCAGACTGGAACATCAATTCACCGAATCCGATCCTGAAGTGCAAGACGGTCGCACCGGAATTGGCGAAGCCAAGCGCCACGACAACGAATACCAATATGTCTCCGCATGGGAATTTACTGGAGCCTGTAAAGACCCCGTCCTCCACAAGGAGGAACTCGTTTTCCAAGACGTCAAACCCAGTATCCGCAGCTACAAATAAGACAACCACCCTTTCCCGAACATGAACCTCACTCTCAAAGTCTGGCGGCAAGAAAACCCTGAAGCACAGGGTCACATTGAAACCTACGACGCCAAAGACATTCCGACCTCGGCTTCCTTCTTGGAGATGCTCGATATCGTCAACGAAGGAATCATCACCAGCGGCGGCGATCCTATTCACTTTGACCACGATTGTCGCGAAGGTATCTGCGGAATGTGCTCGCTCACCATCAACGGTATTCCTCATGGCGAGGAAAAGGCGATCACCACCTGTCAGCTTCACATGCGCCACTTTAAAGATGGCGAAACGATTTGGATCGAGCCCTTCCGCGCCAACGCCTTCCCTGTCGTGCGCGACCTTGTTGTCGATCGTTCAGCTTTTGACCGCATTGTCTCCGCCGGCGGCTATATCGATGTGCGGACCGGTTCCGCTCCTGACGCCAACTCGGTTCCCATTCCCAAGACCGTTTCCGACGAAGCCTTTTCCGCAGCGGCCTGTATCGGTTGCGGAGCTTGCGTTGCCGCTTGTAAAAATGCCTCCGCCATGTTGTTCGTCTCAGCCAAGGCAGCACACCTCAACAAGCTCCCCCAAGGAAAGCCCGAAAAAGATAAGCGCACCCTTGCCATGGTTCGCGCCATGGACGACGAAGGCTTCGGTAATTGCACCAACCAGTATGAGTGCGAAGGTGCCTGCCCTAAAGAGATTTCAGCCGATAACATCGCCAAGCTGAACCGCGACTACATCGCCGCTGCAGCCAAAGAAGCCTTGGCTTAGAGGTGAGAAAAATTGCGCTAGCATTCTGGTTCATAGCGTCGCCCCTATTACGGGCAGAAATTCCTTTTGGTCATGAATGGCTCAAAGAGGTTTCCAGCAAAACGCCCCTAGTGGAGCTTCGATTGCCAGGCACCCATAATTCTGCTGCCCTCTTCGAACCCTTGCTAGGCACAGCTCGCTGCCAAAGCCTCACGGTTCGACAGCAACTTGACGCAGGAGTGCGCTTTCTTGACATCCGCTGCCGCCACGAAGAGGACGGTTTTTTGCTTTATCATGGTCTCATTCCCCAAAAACAGACCTTTGCTGAGCTGCAGGAAACGCTCATCAGTTTCCTTAAAGAGAATCCTAGCGAGTTCGTTCTTGTATCGATCCAAGAAACTTCCAAGCCCTCTCAGAATTCCCGATCCTTTGAGGAAACCGCGCGAACCTATTTCTCTCACAGAAGATCCCTCTGGCATCTTGGTTCCAAGTTGCCCG
Source organism: Roseibacillus sp. (assembly GCA_051251855.1). Classification (GTDB taxonomy): domain Bacteria; phylum Verrucomicrobiota; class Verrucomicrobiia; order Verrucomicrobiales; family Akkermansiaceae; genus Roseibacillus. The sequence goes on along the minus strand of JBPOGI010000001.1, from coordinate 1,034,070 downwards.
ATCTTGGGCAAGTAAGAGGACAAGCAGTTCTTATTCGCCGCTTTCCCGCAAGAAAGCTCCTAGGAATAGATGGCACCAATTGGGGACACCGCGGTGTCCACCGTAGCAAGCGCCTTCTCATCCAAGACCGATTTCAGCTCTCGAGCGGCGAAGAAAAATGGAACCTTATTGCAGAGCTTTGGCAGGATTCGTTGAAACACCCTAACCATCTTTCCCTCAACTTCACGAGTGGCTACACGAAGGGGAAGCTGGGAATCCCAAACATCACCGCAATCAGCAACAGGGTCAACCAGCGCCTCCTATTACATCTCTCAAACACACAAATGCCTCCGGGCATTCTTATCATGGACTTTGCCAGTCTCGACCTAGTTTCGGCTGTCTTCAGCCAGAACTTCAACGAGCCAAAAAGTAAGTGCTCAGACTAGGCTCTTCTTTGCCTTCAGAGCGAGATGAACGAGCTTACCACGGGAAAAGTCGATTCTCTCCTCCAGCGACGCCGTGCGCTGCATCCGAAGGGCCTCGTCGTGCACAATCTGAAACCGGTTACGGAGCCCTTCCCCGTTCGCCAGCTGAATCGCGAGACCTGGCCGAGCATTTACCTCAATAATCATTGGTCCTACCCCTTTACCGATCATGATATCGGCTCCTAGGTAACCGAGATGAGTCATTTCATAACAAAGTCCTGCTAGCTTCAACACGGTTTCCCAATCCGGTATTTGTTGGCCTAACAGAGGTGTTCCAAGGTCAGGATGAGTCTCGATCGGTTCCCCATGGCACACCGCATGATGGCTAATTCCCGTCTCCAAATCTATACCAATTCCAATCGCTCCTTGGTGCAGGTTTGCTCGACCATCTGACTCTTTGGTCGCGACTCTCAACATCGCCATGACTGGATATCCATGCAGCATGACCACCCTCACATCGGGCGCTCCACGATAGCTCATCGCCATCACCTCATCAGCACACGCGATATATTGCTCCACCATCGCAACATCGCGCTGACCTCCCAAACTGAAGAGTCCACCTAAAATGTTTGAGACATGGAACCGCACCTCTTCCAACGTCAATGAACTTCCACTGCCTTTTAGAAAAGCATCACCGGAACGCCCCTGGATCACGAGCACCCCCTTCCCTCCGCTTCCTCGGGCCGGCTTAATCACAAAGGCGTCTTTACCCTCGACCAGTTTACCAATGTTTTTGAGTCCACCTGGGCTATCGATCGTTCCGTAGAGTTCGGGAACCGGAATCTCCATTTCGATGGACAACTTCTTGGTCATCACCTTGTCATCGACTGTGCGATAGTACTTCCGTGAATTATTGGGCAAAAGGTAGCGACCATTGCGCGCGTTGATACCCACCACCCCTAGGCGACTCAATTCGCCAGGTGTTAAAAACCAACGGTGCCACCACTTTGCAGTCATGATTTCGGGAAACTCTTAAATCTCACCAACTCAGAAAGTCGGTAACCAGTGTATCGCCCAATCAAAATAATTCCTGCTAATAGAATCAAAAGTAGTTCCGGGAAATACTGAGCCCAATAATCGACGACCCTAATCCGCATTAAGAGATAAGCCAAAACAGCAGCCAGAACACTTCCGCCAGCTTGGGCCAAAGCCGCCACTGGTCCCTCCTCATCCCAAAGCAACGACATCCGCTCAATGGTCCATGCAAGAACCACCATTGGAAACACTGTTACCTGTAAGCCGACCGCCATCCCCATTCGCCAGCTAAAGAGACCAAACATGATCATCAATAAACTCACGACCACCACACACGCCGCCACCCTCGGCACCACGAGCAAGTTGAGGCGGCTTAAGAAGAATCGAAATGCTAGCCCAGCAGTCAAGAGAAGGGCAAACATCAGCAACGCGGGCCCCAACGGCATCTCCAAAAAGGACAAAGCTAAAAGAACCGGCATAAACGTGCCTAACATATTGAAACCCACAATATTTCTTAAAAAGACGATCAAGCAAACCCCCACCGGAATTAATGCAATATACCTAAAGACTCGGCGTTCATTCACCGGCAAGGACGAAATGGAACCAATCCAAGCGGGGGCATCCTTGAGCGCCTCCATTGCATCCAATGGAGCAAGATTCTTGGCAGTAGTGAAAAACACTTGCGAATTCTCTCCCCCTCGCACGTCCAACAATGAGTCACCACGTGACCAAACAACGAGCTTACCTGTCTCGCGCGCTTCCACGGCTTCCACCGATTCCCAGTTACGGCCATCATGAAACTCGATCATTGGAACGGGGCGTTGAGAACCTAGCGACTCATTGAGCACTACTCCCCAAGCGTTTCGATAGGGAATACCTTCCATCTGCAGGAAGTCCTGTAAGAGCGAACGCTCCCACCCCTCCCCGATCCGCGCCTCATAACTTCGGCGTAGGAAGCCCGCCTCTTGGCTGAGCATCTCTCCGAAAAGTTGTGCTCTCAGCTGACTCACAAAGGTCTCGGCGTTGGCTGATTTTTCGCGGCACTCAAGTCGTAAGGTCTCGCGAGCCGCCATTTCAGAAGCACTTCCGCCAACACTACTTGGCTCCACTTGAGGAGCTGAACTCGCTTGCTCTTCCAATAGGCGTAAGTCTTCTTCTGCAAGGCTAATTTGGTAGTAGAGTCTTTGCACTCCCGATCGAGAACGGGCACTCCAAATCCCCCGACGTCCCTGCCTTGGTAGACTTCGCTCTTGGTAACCATATCCCAGTGAAGCCACTTCCTGCCTCACTTCGGCCCCTTCCTTCATGGGAGGAAGCCCTAGCTCAACCTCAACTTCTTTCCCGTTCGCCTCTAGACGAACTGTCGCCTCGATAATCCAAGCTGTCACCTTGCTTCCAGGGAAGAAAGGAACACCTAATTTTCCACTCTTGTAAATCGTAAGTCCGACCCCTACTCCGCAAAGCAAGATTACCAAGCCCCAAAGAAGGGCATTCTTTCGTTTCATGGGAGTTTATTTAAGAATCTTTTTGGTAGCTAGGTCGACGCGACTGCAATCAACATAACCAAGATGACGGAGGGCATTGCGCCCAATCAAGACGGGGCAGGTCATCCCAGTTCGATCATTGAGATTGAACTCCTCGCGCAGCTGGCGGTCTCCCATTGAGAAACCAAGTTCGACGACAAAACGTCTCTCCATCGTGCCATCGGTATTCTTGACCTTTGCAACACGTTGAACCGGGGCCTTAATCAGAATCGACTTCGAATCCTTCTCGTCAGGATCCCGCATCGTGAAGCGTACCCACTCGCGACCGTCACGCTCGAACTCTTCGATGCCTTCGGCATGGAGGGAAGAGGTTCGCGCGCCACTATCTAACTTGGCTCTCATCACATCCGCCTTCGTTCCAACCTTCACCCACTCTTTCCAACCAAAGACTTGCCGTTCTACGGGCTCAGAAGGCTCCTTCTTTTCTTTATCTCTTGCCTCCTCGAGTGCCTCCGCTGCCTTTTCTGTTAAAATTTCAGGCTCCGTTTCCCCCTTGCTCTTGGCTCCTTCTTCAATCTCAGTCTTAGCCTCGACCTTGACCTCAGGTTTGACTTCCTCCAAGGTATCTCCTTTCTCCACTACTCGCGAAGTTTCGACTTCACTCCAGAGGCCTCCCGAGAGGGCTATGGAGATGATTGTGGTCATCAGAGACGTTTTTTGAAACCAATTCATTGCTTACGCGGTATTTGACTGTTTCATCGGAGAATGCAATCCAGAATACAAATCTCACCCCACTTTCGTCACGAAAGAACAATTTCTTTGTTACTCGTTGGGTGCACTCTATTTATGAGTGCCTGCAACCCAATCCCAGGTCAGAGGCCCGCCGAAGGAGTCGCATTTGATACCCTCTCTGCATTCGCCGCCGCCCAAGAGGGTCAAAACGCCAAAATCACCACCGATTGGCTTGCCAGCCTCCGAGATCCTCAACTGAGTCGAGTTGTCAGAACTGCCCTCAAAAATAACCCTGACCTGCAAGCGACTGCAACCCGGCTCAAGACCGCTCGCGAAGGAACCATCATCGGTCGAGCAAGCCGATTGCCAGACATCAATGCTTCAGGACGCGGAACACGCTCTCGAAGCGACGGAGAAAGCAGTGATTCCTACGCCCTATCGCTGAATGCATCCTGGGAACCTGACATCTGGGGAAGACTCCGAGATCTCGAATCCGCCTCGGTTGCTGACTACGAAGCAACCGTCGCCGACTTTCGTTCCGCGCGACTTTCCCTCGCAGTCAATACCGCTCAAAGCTGGTGTAATCTTGTCACCGCCGAAAACCAACTCACTTTGGCTAAGGAAACCCTTCAGTCCTTCCGCGATAATTACCAAATTATCCAAAGAGGTTACAAACTAGGGACGTTACGTCCCCTCGACGATGCCTTTGGGCGCAGTAACATTGCTTCCGCCGAGCGCTCCCTCAAGTCTCGACAATTGGCCCGCGATGAAGCTGCGCGCTCTCTCCAGCTGTTGCTCGGAGAATACCCAAACTCTCAAATCGATTCCTCAACCCAATTGCCAAGGATTCCCCCCGTTAAGGCGGGCCTACCCTCTCAACTTCTCGAGCGAAGGCCCGATTTGACCGCTCGCCGTATTCGCGTTTTTGCGTCCGCCAGACGGGCCGACGCATCTCGCAAAAATCTTCTTCCAAATTTTCGGCTCACTGCCAGTTCAGGCACCTCATCGCCTGAGCTTCGCGATCTCCTCGACGTCGGCAACCTCACTTCCTCTCTAGCTGCGAGCATTGCCCAGAATCTATACTCAGGTGGTGAGCTTTCTGCCCGAGCCCGCCAATCACTCGCAGACAACGAGAATCAAATCAGTCTTTATCGACGCGACGTTCTGCGAGCTTTTCAGGAAGTAGAGTCCGCGCTCGCTACTGACGACTCACTCAAAAAACAAGAGCAGCATCTTCTCACCGAAGTGGAAAATACTGCTCTTGCTGAAAAATGGGCTGAGAGCAACTTTGTCGAAGGTCTCGACGTTGGCAATCGACCGAGTATCTTGGAGGTGCTGGAGGCGCAACGCAGAGCTCTCAATGCCCGAGCGAGTTTGATTTCACTCAAGAACAGGAGACTGCAGAATCACCTCGATCTCCTTCTCGCTCTCGGAGGTTCGATTTAAAAAGACTACCATTGAGCAGGACCGCCGACCTTCAGAAGTTGAGACGGTTCCGTGCCAAAGAGCTGGGTAACAAAGGCCCGTCCTCGCGCATCGAATGAAACGGCAATCCCTGTTCGGGTCCATTTCGAATGAATGTTGTGCTTGTGATTGGGAGACGTCAGCCAACCTCTCACCATTTTTGCCGCCAAATCGGTTCCCTGCCCCATCTCGTAACTAGCGATCACGTTCTCGCCGAGAGACTCGATTTGATACTTGCGATTGGCCATCGTCGACCGAGCACCAAACCCGTAGTGAGTAATAAGACTCTTCTGCGAATCCACACTAAATGAGCCCGCATTCGTCATCATATAGTTACTGTGGGGCTTTGCCAGCTTGGTCAAACCACTGTGTAGCTTCAGTGCCTTGAGGCCTTGGGTGGCCCGATACCGATTGATTTCTTGGTGGATCGAACTCGCAAGATGACGTTCGCGGGACGAAGAGTTGCTATTGACGAGCGAGGTCTCTTTGACCGCGACGCTAGAGGTACTGCAGCTACAGGCAAGTAAAGCGGCAGCAACGATTCCGGATAGTTTCAAATACTTCATAGTGGATAGGTGTTACTGGTGAACTTCACTAACCTACTCTCAATGAATGCTTAACCAAGGGTAAAATTACCGAAGGCAATAATATAAACTGTCATTCTGAGTCATGCCTTCTAAATGAATTAATGAAAATTATCTTCAGTCAGATATTTCGACCCGATTCCCCTAAGAAATTACTCCAGTTTAGTTTAGACTTCTTAAACGAATGAGAAATAGCGGTGAAGAACTTTAAAAAAATGTTCCACGCTCTAATGATAAGTTACTGTGACTTCTGGACCAAAGCCATCGAAGTCAAGCCGAAGCGACCGCAACTCCATGCGTTTTCCCGTTTACGATTGCCGTATCGCATTCCTAAATCGTCCGAGAAGGTTAAAAATTAATCTTTTAAGCCTATTCTTTGCACTTATCTCCCGCTTGATGCCAAGAACGATAGCGTCGCTGTGATGTCACAATAGACTCCTGAGTCGTAATCAGCTCTTCTTGGTGGGGCTGAGTTTTCCTCCCTCATCCACGCCGGTAATGAAAAGCGATTTCAGCCCTCTTTTATCCGTCGAGAACACTTCGATGGATTTTCTTGGTTGATGACTGATCAGGTTTCACGGTGAGAGTCTTGCAGAATTGTTCTTCCTTGATATCTCAGGGCATAAGGGATGAACCCGACTGCCGTTAAGAACATCAACCCGGCAAAGAACCAGAAGTAAGATGCGCCCTCCAGACGAGTCCCTCCTCCGCTATAGTAATCGATTGAGAACGGATAGGGATTCTTCTCATCCGAGGATTCTTCTATGAGACCAAGTTCACGCTTTCTCTTTGTGAGCCAACTTTCCTGAGGTCGCCAAGTATCGGACCATGATGTTTTCTGCACGGCTTCTGGCTCCGGCAGCGACATCACAACCCCTTGGTCCCATTTTGTTCGAGCCTTCCCGTCTGGGCCGTCGGAGGAGATTCGAGCCGTTCGTGAATTCATCACTCGATAGCGGAGTGCATTCCCCCAGGGATCCTTCAATGTTTTAAAGGCCGCTATCGTTTGGGGAAATTTTCCATCTACCAGTTCGACAGTTTTCAGCCCTTGCGTCAAAACCCCATTTTCTAAGCGCATCAAATCATCCTCAGAGCCAAGCACCTTATCCTCGCCAAGATAGTTCACCTTATTTCCCTCGAAACTCTCGGATTCTTTCGGCTCGGCAACGACAATGATGCGATTGATACCTGCAGTAAAAAGGTTACCGAAAGCCACCGCGGCAAGAAAGAGGCTCATTACAATCGACTTTAAAGTCTTGGGTGCCTGCGTGTAAGCAAACTCCAAGGCTACAATAGAGACCATCACTTCGGACGCCGTCAACAAGGCATAGGAGAGAACCTGCCATGAAATATTCGGTCTCGCACCCATGTCGATGCGTGATTGCACTAAGGCAACCATCGCGAAGGACAAAGTCATCAGGAAAAGCCCAACGCCAATTTTCCGCAACGGAGTCAGCGGCCACACTTTCGAAATGAGCGGATAGAGTCCGTAGGCGAACAAAGGAATGAACATGAGGACAAACACCGAGTTCAAAGACTGGATTTGAGAAGGTAGCCACTCCTTCCCTAGAAAGTTTCGCTCCATATCTTGCGCTTGAAAAATCCAAGTCGAGCCAGTCTGATCAAAGAGTGCCCAGAACATGGCAACAAATAGGAATAGCGGAATGAGGGACAGGATGCTCTTCATGCCCTCGGGGCTTGTAAGCTCTCTTCTTGTCTTTTCTGGCTGAGCTGGAATATGCACGAAGCGTTTTCTCCCCATCCAAAACACCAAGGTTGCCAATGCCATCAACACCCCAGGAACGCCGAATGCCCAATGTGGGCCATACCACTCGAGAAGCCATGGCGTCAGTAGCATCGAAACCATCGCCCCTACATTGATTGAAAAATAGAACCAATTGAAAATCTTAGGCAGCAGGTGCGCATTGCTGGCCCCAAACTGGTCGCCCACATGGGCCGAAACACAGGGCTTAATGCCACCCGAACCAATCGCAATGAGAGCGAGACCTCCAAACATCCACCATCGCGCATCACCGGTCGTCCCCATGAACGCCAGCGCGCCATGACCCATCACATAGACCACCGACAGCCAGATAATCGTGCGATACTTTCCCCAGAAAAAATCTGCCAAAAGGGCACCCACGAATGGCGTTATGTAGACCCAAAAGTTGAAAGCGTGATAGTTCGAGGAAGCCATTGTTTCGCTCATGGCCTCGCCAGGCGTGTCATTCATCAGGTGCAAATATTGCGCCATGAAAACCGCTAAGATCCCCTTCATTCCATAGAACGAAAATCGTTCCGCAGCCTCGTTCCCGATGATGTGCGGCACTCCGGGCGGCATTCCCGTGTGGCTGCCAGGTCTAGTTTGGTATTCGGACATAGTTAAGCTTGCGAAAAGTGAACCCCAAAGCTTGCGAAAACACGATGGTTTTTCCAGAGCAAGGAACAACCTTACCCTTGTCAGCTCAGTTTTGAACTCACAGAGTCCTCTCCCGTGAAGCTTTCTCTCCTCACCCTCACAGGCCTACTTTCAAGTCCTCTCTCAGCTCAGTTTCAACCAACCGAGACTCTTCTCCCCTTGGCTGAGGAAGAAAAAGTCCTCGGTCACAACGACTTGCGTTATCGCGTCATCCGTGACTGGGCTAAAGTAGACCGCGAAGTCGCGCCCGTGATCAACGCCCATGCCATGGTAGCGAGTGAAGACGGCTTCTTCTATCTCGTGAACGACCATCCTAGAAATGCCATCATTGTGCTCAAACCCGATGGGACTTATGTGCGCAGCTTTGGTGAGGGCCTTAAGGGCGGTCACGGCATCGATCTCATTCAAGAGGATGACCGCGAACTCATTATCCACGTCGATTGTGGCTGGGAATTTAGCGCTGAAGGCAAAGCGACCAAAAAGACCGGCTCAGTGAATCTGCTCACTAAGCAAGGAGAGCTCGTCCGCACTTTGCCCTCCCCTATCGACCTAGGCCTCGAAGATGAAGGCACCTACTACGGACCTTGCGACGTCGCGGTGACGGCCGATAACGAAATCCTCGTCATTGATGGTTATAGCACCAACCGAATTCTTCATTTCACCATCGACGGCGAACTCATTCGAGATTGGGGCGGCCGCAAGCCTGGTAAAGATTCGGATATTTCAAACGGTCATGGGATTTCGATCGATGAGAGCGATCCTGAGAATCCCGTCCTTTGGGTCAGTTCTCGTGAGCAAAATCAGCTGAAGCGATTTACCCTCGAAGGAAAGCATCTCGAAACAATTCCCCTTCCAGGAGCCTATGCTGGACAGGCCGTCTTCCACGGAGATCACATTTATACAGGGGTATGCTGGTCAAAGGACCCTAAGACCGGTAAACGTCTTGAAAAAAGTGGTTTTGTCGCCGTTCTAGATCGTACAACCAAGCAAGTCGTTTCCGCTCCTGGGGGCAGTGAGCCTGTTTTCAAGAACGAAAAACTTCAGCCTCTCCACCAAACGCATCCCGTTTTTCTGCACGTTCACGACTTGATGGTCGATGAATTGGGGAACATCTACGTGATGGAGTGGAACGCTGCTTGCCGGTATCCCTTCAAGCTCGAACTCATTCAGGAATAACCTGACTCAGAATCACTTCCCAAACCCCGCCCTCATCTGTTAGCGTCGGGCCTCAATGCGGTTTTTCTGGAGACATGTGCGGCGCAACGCCAGTCGGAACAAGTTCGATAGCTTGCCTGATTTTTTCCCTCTCCGACATCACTTTAAGAACCTGACCCCAGGAAATCTTGGAGCCGACTCCAAGGCCGCAGTCAATGTAGCCCTCTTAGCAGTCCCCCAGGGAATGGCCTACGCCACCATCGCAGGACTCCCCATCGTCAACGGCATCCTTTGTTCGGCCATCGCCGCTTTGGTCGCTCCCGTCTTTGCCTCCTCGCGGCACACCATTCTCGGCCCCACCAATGCCACTTCCTTCATGCTGTTTTCGAGTCTCGCCGCAGGGACCCTAGGACTCGAAGCAGTTCCTTTCTTGGTCATCCTCGTCGCCCTTCTTTCGATCGCTGGCGCTATGCTTAAGCTCGCCGACCTTCTGCAATTCATCTCTCGCTCAGTCCTCGTGGGCTACATCACTGGAGCGGCGACTCTCATCATGTTCAATCAGCTCAAACCGCTGCTGGGCATAGCTCAATATTTCGAAAAAACAGACGGCCGAACTTTTCCAACTCTTGTCGCAAAAATCAGCGAACATCTCTACCACGCGAGTTGGCAACCAGCCGTTCTTGGTCTGCTGGCCCTCACCATTTTTCTATTTCTAGAGCGTTTCCTTAAGAAGCTCCCTAATTTTGCACTCACTCTCCTTATCACCTCGGCCGCCGGCGCCCTTTTTCCGCGCGAAAGCCTCGTCTTTTTTCAAAATTTCAGTCTCACCGACCTCTCTCCATCCTTACCCCAAATCAGCGGTTTTCAGGACCTTCTCGACCAAACCGCCACGCTCCTTCCCATTGCCTTTGCCATTGCCTTCCTCGCTTCGCTAGAGAACACCGCCATGGCGAAATCCCTTGCCTCCCAAACCGGAGATAGGCCCGACGTCAACCAAGACATGTTTTCAGTAGGAATGGCCAATCTCGCAGCCTCCTGCTTGGCGGCCATGCCGGCTTCCGGCTCCCTCACTCGGTCCGCCCTCAACTATTCATCGGGAGCGCGCACCCCTTTCGCCTCGATTATTTGCGGTTTACTCTGTCTAGGTGCTACCTTTTTGTTAGCGACTGTTCCTATCGTATCTCTCATCCCTAAGGCCGTCCTCGCTGGGCTCGTGATTGCCATCGCTATATCGCTGATATCTCCCAAGAATATTCGCGTTTGCCTTCGTTCGACCCGTTCAGATGCACTCGTTCTCGTTACCACTTTTCTGGCCACTCTCCTCACTCCTCTTCACGTCGCTATCTTCATTGGCGTGGCGCTCTCCATTGCTCTCTTCTTACGGAAGGCAGCCGTCCCCCAAATGGTCGAATACGCGGTTCACGACGATGGCGACCTTCGCGAACTAGGAGAGAAGCGTCCTCGGCCAAATCCTGAAATTTCAATCGTTCACGTCGAAGGAGACCTCTTCTTCGGTGCCTCCGAGCTTTTCCGTTCTCAGATTCAACGGATTGCCGCCGATGATAATCTTAGAGTTGTGATTCTTCGGCTCAAAAATGCACGCCACCTCGATGCAACCTCCGTTCTCGCCTTGGCCGACCTTATCAAGTTTATGCGAGAGCGCGATCGGCACGTTCTCATTTCTGGCACCCCACGTCCCGTCTATCGTGTCCTTAAGAACTCAGGAGTCCTCGAACTACTCCAAGAAGGAACGAGCAAAGAAGAAGGCACCTCCAACCTCTTCATGTATGGCTCTTCCAACCCCAATATCTCCACCCGCAACGCCCTGATCCGTGCCCAACAACTCCTCGGCACTAAGGAGGCAGAAATTTCCATATTTCACGACGCAAACAAGGACTCCTAGTTCCACAAGTCCGACGAACTGAAGGGGCACCTGGCTAGGACTCAATAGGAGTATCGACGGCTTTAACATTCCCCCCTTGTGCCTTGGTCAGGATAGAGGAAAAAATGCAGTAGGAACCCACTGCGATCACAATCGGCACAAAAAGACCAAGAGTCTCCCAAGGCTCCTCATAAATGTGAGTGAAGCCTTCCTTCACGGGCGCATATTTATCGAAGACGGAAGAAAGCAAAAGCCACAATTGCCAAGCCATTAAAAACAACACTCCTCTACTCAGGAGAGACGCCAAAGACCGTTCCTCGTTTGTAAAATACCGAAGAAGAGACCGCACCACAAAAAGGTGAACAGGGATTACCACCAAGCTACTTGCAAAAAGAAACACGGAATCCCCAATCCTTGAAGAATGCAGGTTTGGGAAAAGCTCAAGAAGCCGAGCAGCCAGCCAAAACGCGCCATAAATGCTTAAGATTCCGGTAGTCCATCGGAGAGAAGACTCGCGAAAACTGCGAAAAAGCCGGACTCCGTGAATCACTAGGAAGATTCCAGGCGCCAACATCATCGGACCTATCGTCAGCAGGAACCCGAGATCAAAAGGCTCCCACTCGCTCCTCCAAAAACTTGCCAGAAACGGGTTTCCAATCATCCCTATCCACCAGAGTCCAAGACAAACACCCAGTCCCCCAAGTCCTCTTCTTACATACTCCGATATCATCTTATTCGAGTCTTCCATACTAGCCTCGCTATGGTCGAGGATACACTTTCTCCCTTTGTAGGTTCCCGTCCATCTTCGAGAGTTCCTCACCTTGAACCTTGCGGGCAGCTGCCAGCAGAAGGCTCAGCGAGGCTCATACAATACCGAAATCGCCTCGTTCGGCTGAATACCGTAGATGTCCTGTAAGAGAGTTCTCAACAGTTCGGTGAGTTCTTCAGTGGTGCCGGCAATTTCATAGTCCAGAACCCGAGTAGCATCTGGAACGTCACCATTTGCAGCCAGATAGTCGCTCGATGGCTTATAATCCCTTACCTTTAAAAACTCTCGAATGGCATCCTCCCGTTCCGTTTCCTGTCTCCATTCCACAGTAAAGCCTACCGAAATCACACCGTCCTGCGAATCCAGGCCTAACCCACGTTCACCATCCAGAGTAAATATGTGGACCGACTGAAACTCTTCAGAAAAGGTATTGAGACGCTCAACAAAAGGTCGTAGTTGGTTAATCCCATTGTTCTCAAAAACTTGAGGCTTTGCTCCAACGGAGACTCCTGTTCGTGAGAGAGTAAACGTCCTATTCGAAGGAGAACTAAACATCAGAAACGTGGACTCGGGGATCCGCCTCAAGAGAAGCGTGAGCAAACCCAACCCCGTGAGAGCAATCAGAATCCTCATTTCGGGATCTTCATTGGATGCACACTCAAACCCAAAATTTACAAAGAAGAACCAACGCCAATTTACATTCCTAACGGAACATCAGCACAGGAACATGGCAATCACGCACAAGTTGCGCCGTCGTACTACCGATGACCATGCGTCGAATTCGTGAATGCCCATAAGCACCCATCACTAACAAGCCTGCGTTTCTAGCCTCTACTTCGCGGGTGATGATGTCTTCAACGTCTCCTTGAAGTAGTTCAGATTCGACCTCGAAACCAGCACCCTTTAAGCCCGTAGCGGCACCTTCCAGCTCACGTTCCACTTCGCTCCCTAGTTTTCCAACCGCAATCAAGTGACACTTCAACCCCTTCAAGAGAGGATTCGATGCCGCATAGTGGACTGCCTTGAGCGCGCTCGCGCCCCCATCAAAAGCTATTAGGAAAGACTCAATGGGATGAAAGGCCCGCGAAGCCACCATCACAGGGATCTTTGCAGTCCGCACGACTCGCTCCAGGTTACTTCCAAGGTGCCCCTTGGCAAAATCCGCATGCTCACCACGCTTCCCGAGCACGACCAGTTCCGCATCATCTTCAAACTCTTCCACGGTGTCTACCAGCGCCCCGTGCCGCTGCAAGGCCTCTACCGATTGCACTCCCCGCTCCGTAAGTTGCTTCTTAGCGTCTTCCAAAACCGCTTTTCCACGCAACCGCGCTACTCGAGCATGAGCTTCGTCAAGTTGCACCAACTCCTCCATCAATTCAGCCCCAGCATCGAACCCAAGGCTACCCGTTAAGTCTCGGCCTCGAGTGCTCTCTTCTCTTTCAAGAACATGCAAAACACGCACCGCCGTCCCGGCCTTTTGCGCAGCCCAAGCGGCATGGTCATAGATACTGGGCGAATATTGGGAACCATCAGTGCAGGCAAGAATTGGTTTCATAATGAGAACGTTAACGTGTTTTTCGAAAAAAGGGAATCAATGACCACCGGGCTCTCCTGTGGCCCCTTCTTTATCGTGAGTTCCCAGCTTACCTACAATGGTTGCACTGGCTTCATTCATTCCCAGAACTTCCACTTCCGCGCCCTCACGGCGGAACTTGAAAACCACTTTGTCCAAAGCGCCTACCGAAGTCAGGTCCCAAAAGTGAGCCTCAGAAACATCAATCACCACCTTGGAGACCACCTCCTTAAAGTCAAAGAAGTCCACAAAGCTATCGGAGGAAGCAAAGAACAACTGCCCTGAAACGCGGTAAGTCCGGCACTCGCCTGCCGCATCGAGTTCACTCTCCACCGCGATGAGTTGAGCCACCTTGCGTGCAAAGAAGATAGCGGCCAGCAGGACACCCACGCCCACTCCAATCGCCAAATTGTGGGTATAGAGAACAGTCCCCACCGTTGCGAGCATCACAATGCTGGTGGTCGCAGGATGAACGAGCAAGTTCTTGAAGGAACCCCAGTTGAACGTTCCAATGGAAACCATAATCATCACCGCCACCAACGCCGGCATGGGAATCATTCCGACCAAGTCCTTGAGCGCGATACAAAGAACAATCAGCACCGCTCCAGCCAGAAAGGTAGAAAGTCGGGTCCGCCCCCCTGACTTCACGTTAATCACAGATTGACCAATCATGGCACAGCCGGCCATTCCTCCGAAGAATCCAGTCACGAAGTTCGCGATCCCCTGACCCCGAGCCTCCTTATTTTTATCCGACGGAGTATCGGTGAAATCATCCACGATCTGAGCAGTCATCAACGACTCGAGGAGACCTACCGCGACCAGACCCAAGCTGACCGGAAGAATTACTTTTAAGACCTCAAGGAAGGTCCACTTGGCGGCAAACTCTGGCAGGGCAAACACCGGCAAGGAACTCGGCAACTCGCCGAGATGAGCCACAGTCCTGACATCCAACTTAAAGAAATGAGCAACCGCAGTCAGCACAATGATACAGACAAGTGGCGAAGGCACCGCTTTCGTCAGACGAGGCAAAAGATAAATGATGGCGAGGCCACCCGCGACAAACACCCAAGCCATTGGAGTCACCGGTGGTCCGTCATCCAGTAATTTTCCATAGCCGAGTTCCGGCAATTGAGCCATGAAGATGACAATCGCCAAGGCGTTGACAAAGCCCGTCATGACCGCTTTGGAAACAAACCGCATCACCTTTGCAATGTTGAAACAGCCCAAGACAAACTGAATGATGCCAGTGAGAACGGTCGCTGCCAGAACCAACTGAAGTCCCTCCACGCGACCATATTCGACAATAAGGGGCTTGAACAATAACGCCATCGCGCCCGTCGCAGCCGAAATCATCGCAGGACGTCCGCCAATGAAAGAGATAATAACCGCGATAATAAAGGAGGCATAGAGCCCAACCTTCGGATCGACTCCGGCCAAAAGTGAGAAAGCAATGGCCTCGGGAATCAGCGCGAGCGCCACCACGAGCCCTGCAAGGATATCGGCCTTCACATTCGAAAACCACTCTTCTTTGATCGACTTCTTATTCACAACGCATCTCCCGCCACATTGTCGGGAGATGCGCCATGCCAAGGAAGTCCCCTTGATGCAAGGTCTTTTCGGATGCTGACGGCGTTGAAAAAGGCGTTCCGGAACAAGTCCACGCTTGGCAAAGCCCCCGTAGCCCGCTGTATCATCCTTGCACGATGAGCAACGAAAACCTGCAAGAGGAAATCACCCAACTCCGCCGTGACCTTCAAAATCTTGATGAAGTAGATGACACTACTCGTGAAGAACTCAGTAAGCTCGAGAAGCGAATCGAAGACCTTTTGGATAAAGATAACCAAGAAGAGACGATTCCCGAGAAAGTCATTTCTCAAATCGAAGAGACAGCCACTGACTTCGCCGTTCAGCACCCCAAGGCCGAAGGCCTTCTCCGTCGCATTGCCTATGCTCTGGGGAGAATGGGGATTTAGCACCCTAAAGGGCCTGCAGCTCCGGAAACATTAGTTCACATCCGAGCTCTTTAGCTTGCTTGGTAAAATTTGGACCAAACCCGCTCCTGCTCCTTGGCCATGACGGCAGCATCTTCCTTACTGCGATCGTCGAGACCAGCCAGATGGAGAATACCATGGATAAGGTAGAGGAAGGTCTCCCCTCGCAGTCCCTTACCAAACTCTTCCGCACGGCGAGCCGCCATTTCCACGCTGACCAGAATCTCGCCATGAGGAAAAGTGATCACATCCGTCACGGTGGGGTCATCGAGAAAGTCGCCGTGCACTTCGGCGAGCGTAGCGTCATCAACAAGAGAGAACTCCAGTTCCTCAAGTTCCTCTAATCCAGTTCCGGGGTGATTGCCGATGACCTCTTTAAGAACAGGCCCCAGCTGCGCACTCAACCAAGCAAGATCTTCCTCATTTAAACCGCCTGCGTAGTGCACAAACAGCTCTGCCTCCGGTTCTGCCATTACTTGCCTCCGGCTTTGCGCTGACGCTCCAGTTCCTCGACCGGAACCACGTTCTTCGCTTCGTCCTTGGACTTGGTCTTGGAGCCCTCTTTCTTGGCTGACTTCTTAGCCTTCTTCTTTTTCTCCTCAGGATATGCGATGCGAGTGTGAAGCATACTGCGAAGTGTTTTTGAAAACACCTCTCGAATCACCTTCACATCGTTCAGAGTCAAACCGCAGTCATCGAGCTGACCATCCTTAATTCGACCCAATACGATGTCGTCTACTAAGGTGCGAATCTTTGTTGGATTGGGCTTTTCTAGACTACGTGAGGCACTTTCCACTGCGTCAGCCAGAGAGATAATTCCACTTTCGCGAGACTGCGGCACCGGCCCGGGATAACTGAAATTTTTGCGATCGACTTCCACCACCTCTTCATCAGAAATTTGACCGTCTTCGACTTCACCTTCCTCCTTACTCTGTTGTTCCTGAGCTTTCCGGTAGAAGTAATAGACCAGAGAATCACCATGATGCTCTTGAATGACATCGATGATCTCTGGAGCAAGCTTCTCCTTAATCGCCATGTCGACCCCGTCCTTTACGTGGGCCACAATCACGAGCGCGCTCATTGTCGGGGTCAGGTCATCATGGGGATTCCCTTCCGACTGATTCTCCACAAAGTAGAGAGGCTTCTTCAGCTTGCCAATGTCATGGAAGTAGGCGCAAACTCGGCACATCGACGAGTTCGCTCCGACTGCTTCTGCTGCGGCTTCCGCGAGTTGGGCGACCATCAGACTGTGGTGAAAGGTGCCAGGAGCTTCCAGTTGCATCCGCTTGAGAAGCTTATGGTTGAGATCACTCATCTCCAGCCAGCTGATTTCCGTGGTGACGAGAAAGACACCCTCCAGAATGGGCAACACTGCACTGACTGCCATTCCCGTTAACAGACCCATTCCAAAAGACATTCCCAGTTGGGCTAAGCATGTTTGACAGGCCTCTTGGCCACCCCATAAGCCAGAAACACTAATTTCGCCAAAGAGGACCCCAAGCAGCACGCTCACGATTCCCACATAGAAGCCTGCTCTCAGTAAACGCCCCCGCTTTTTAACGCGTCTTGTAACCAGCACGCCAGTGTAACTCGCCACCAGAGAAAAAGCTAAGAACTGCATCGCCTTTCCTGGTTCCATTAGCAATGCCCCCAGAATTGAGGTGAAAATTGCCGAGAACGTTCCAATTCGCTGGCCCATGAGAACCGAGTGAAAAATGGGGATCAAAGCCACCGGAAGCACCAACATCTCATGGGCTGGGTCCATCGCCATCACGCCTCGAATGAGAAAGAGCTCAGCAAGCAGTCCACCAATAACCAAAAAGGTCTTACTGCTGCGGCCAGAGGTCGTCGGGTAGTTAAAGTGAAAGATGAGAATAGCCGCAGCGAGAATCACCAGAGTCACCGTCCAGCCAGCAACCATCTCGCCCTCAAAGGTGCCACCCGGCACGGTCGTCACTAGCCAGCCCGCGATCAGAGCCAGAACACCATAGAGGCCAATCCGAAGTCCCAAGCTACTTTCGAGAGACTCCGTCACATGACGATCCTCTTGGGTTCGTCGCTTCTTACCCGAAGACAATCCGCGTCGTGCTAGACGCTCTCGCTTAATCTTATCGAAAAATTCCAAAATCGGTTTGGTTTGTTTCAAATGCAGCCAACGCTATCACTCGAAGCCCGAATACTATCGTGGAGACCACCTCATGCCAACACTGGGGTCTCACTTTCCCGCAAAATTAAAATATCAATATCACTCTTACTGGGAGTTACTTACAGTCACCTCAAGAGTATTTTTTGACAATATCGTGTTCACCAGATCGCTCAATCAGCCCTTCTTACTCGAAAATTTCGCCAGCGTCCTCCTCATGAGATGTCTGGACTCCATGCTCCAGATTCGAAAGGCTCAGCTATGCGAAACCTCCTTACGACTTCCCTTCTCTTCAGCGTCTGCCTCGCTGCTCAGGAAGGTGAAATCACTTCTCTCCCCGATGACGGTGACGGCTATCAACACGTCGAACGATTCATCAAAATTCTAGAAGAAGTTCGTAGCAATCATCCCGATGCCGACAAGGTGAGTTACGAGCGTCTTGTAAATCATGCCTTGGAAGGAATGCTCGACTCTCTCGATACCTTTACTGCCTTCTATCATCCCGAAACGGTTCAACACATGGACTTTGATGGACCCGCTATCGAAGAGCAATTTGCGGTTCATAGCCTTGGTATGAGTCTCAGCAAACGCGATGGCAAAGTCTATCTGGGAAGCGTTCGAGCCCACTCCCCTGCCGAACGCGCGGGCCTCAGGCAAGGCGACACTCTCCTCAGAGTAGATGAACAAGACCTCACCGAACTCGACCTGCCCGAGGCAACCAAAACTCTCATGGGTCAACCGGGTCAAAGCCTCCAGCTCACGATTTACCGAAAGAGCGCTCGACGAGAGATCACCGTTGACCTCCTTCATGCAGTCATCAAGCAAGCAGCCCTCCCTGATGCCTTTCTTCTAAACCAATATGGAGCTCCCGAAATTGGCTACACCCGCTTGACCCAATTCACCGCGACCGCGGCCCGCGAATTGGAAGCTGCCCTTGACGAAATGGAGGACCAAGGAATGAACGCCCTCATTCTTGACCTTCGCGGAAACCCCGGAGGCCTCCTCAATATTTCTGTCGACATCCTCAGCCTTTTCCTTCCACCCAACACTGAAGTGGTGACGACACAAGGCCGTTCGCCTAGTGCCCAGCAACCTGCGCTCAAGACTGCGGAGCGCCAGCGCGTAAAACGTGAATACCCTCTTGTCGTTCTTCTCGACCGCAACTCAGCGAGCGCCTCCGAACTCGTGGGAGCCGCTTTACAAGACCTCGAACGGGCCACTTTGATTGGAGAGACCTCCTTTGGAAAAGGTTCCGTTCAGAACATCACCAGCCGCGATGGAGGCACCGCGCTTCGCCTCACCTTTGCCACTTATCACACCCCTTCAGGCCGCACTCCCCATGAAGTTGGGGTTGACCCCGATATTGCTATCGCGATTTCTGAAGTAGACCTCTCGAATTTTGAACGCTTTAAAACACGGCTCACGGCTCCCCCTGAGACACAGGACATCCTCAAGAAATGGACCGATCCCGTGCTCAAGGCCGCTATAGAACACCTTCAAAAACCTTCTGAGTAATAATGCTTCTCCTTGATTCCTCATTCAATCTCATCAAAGATTCCCTATGACTAAAAAAGAAACACAAGACCTCTATTTCATGGATTCGCGTGCAAAGCTCATCGATATCGCCTCGTTTCTAGACCGTCTTGATCGGATGGAGGGCGAGGCCGATTTCCGGCATCCTGCCTTCATGAGCGCTCTGCAAGCCATGCAAAATCCTCCCTCAGGGAAAACCCGTGTCCAAGCTGTTCTCGAGTCCCTCTCTGATCATTCCGAGGAGCCTCTTGAAGCGGCCACTATTGGATTCGCTTACGGTGCCCAAAAACCATAACCACTGCTTGCGCTAAGATGTCTCTTACTTTTTATCGAGAGTTTCTTTGCAAAGCTGATTGATACCGCGCCCGAACCGAAAAGTTCCCATTCTCAGTCACACTCTTCGCTTGGTCCCCCCCTTCTCCTTCGCTAGGATCACGCCATGAAGACGCTTGCGGCTATCCTCCTTTTCCTCTCCTTCAGCCAACTGGCTGCTACGGCTCAGCAGGTTCATGTCATTCTCTGTGGCGGCCCTGCTCTGCGCAGTTGGGAAGAGCTTCGAGTTGGCCCCGACCAGCACGACCGCTGGTGGGCTAACTTTGTGCGCGCTTCCACTATGCGCATGGACATTCTCCAGAAAGCCTACGGCGAGAATACCAAAGTTGTCTGGATGGTCTATAAACCAGGCTACGTCACTCGTGGGCGTGAAGAGGGAAAGCCCTACGTCACTTGGATCACCGAACAAGCGACCAAGCGGCGCGCCAAGCTCATCTGGCTCAACTCAAGTGCCGACTTTTTCCGGAACATGAATGCCTTGCCCAGAGGTTCAGTGTCCAACTTCGACTTCTTTGGCCACTCCAACAAACATTGTTTCCTCCTCGATTATAGCAACGAAATCATGGCTTCCTGTAAATCGTGGATTCATGAAACTGAACTCGGGCGCATCAAAGGGAGCGTCTTCAGCTCCAATGCTCTTTGCCAGTCCTACGGATGCCACACCGGCGAATCGATGTCAGCCTATTGGAAGCGTGCCACCGGAGTTACCCTGGTCGGAGCCAAGGGCAAGACCGACTACTCACACCTCAGTTTTGGAAGAATGCCTCAGGTCAACGGCTCTTGGATTCGCTAGGGCAATCGAACCTATTGCATTTTACGCTCAAACATCCTAACGCATCGTATTAACAACATGGCTGACAAAACCGCAATCACTCCCATTCGTAGCGACGACTTTCCCGAATGGTATCAGCAAGTCATCAAAGGTGCCGATATGGCCGAGAACTCGGAAACCCGCGGGTGCATGGTGATCAAACCGTGGGGCTACGGAATCTGGGAGCTTATTCAAAACGATCTCGACGCCCGCTTCAAAGCCACTGGCCACGAAAACGCCTATTTCCCTCTCCTTATTCCTCTTTCCTACTTAGAAAAAGAGGCCGAGCATGCCGAAGGCTTTGCTACCGAGTGCGCTGTGGTCACCCATCATCGCCTCGAAGCTCAGAAGGATCCCGAAAGTGGAAAAACAACTATGGTTCCCGCTGGAAAGCTCACCGAACCTTACGTCATTCGCCCCACATCCGAGACCATCATTGGGGCTGCCTTTTCACGCTGGGTCGAGAGCTATCGCGACCTTCCTCTGCTCATCAACCAATGGGCAAACGTCATGCGCTGGGAAATGCGCCCTCGCCTCTTCCTGCGCACCGCTGAATTCCTTTGGCAAGAAGGACACACCGCTCACGAAACCGCCACCGAAGCCGTCACCGAAGCGAGCTCCATTCACCAACTCTACTCCGACTTCCTCCGCGACATTCTCGCCATTCCTGTAGTGATGGGGGAAAAGACCGAAGCTGAGCGTTTCCCTGGTGCCGAAATGACCCTTACCGTTGAAGCTATGGTGCAAGACCGCAAAGCCATTCAGGCCGGAACTTCTCACTTCATGGGGCAGAATTTTTCGCAGGCTCAAGACATCAGCTTCGTCGATCGCGAGAATCAGAAGCAGTTCGCATACACAACTTCTTGGGGCGTATCTACCCGACTCATCGGAACCCTCATCATGGCGCATTCAGATGATGATGGTCTCGTTCTGCCCCCACGCGTGGCTCCTAAACAAATTGTCATCATTCCCGTCACGCCCAAAGAAGATTCCCGCCAAGCTATCTTGGATTCTTGTGAGGCCCTCGCAGCCACTCTCGGAGCTCAGACCTTCCACGGACAACCCCTGCGCGTTCACGTTGATGACCGCGATATGGGCGGTGGTCAAAAGAAGTGGGAATGGGTCAAGAAAGGAGTACCTCTTCGCATCGAAATCGGACCGCGCGACCTTGAAGGGCAGAAGGTCTGTCTACAACGCCGTGACCAACCCATTCGCGACAAACAATTTCTCGACCGAGAAGACTTCCTTCGCGAAGTCCAGACCCACTTGGACGCCGTTCATCAGGGTCTCCTTCAAAGGGCTACCAGCTTGCGCGATGAAGGCACTCAGGAGTGTTACGATTTGGAGGTCTTCGAAAGCCATTGGAGTTCAGATAACAATCCCGGCTGGTTGCTGACTCCTTGGAATGGCAGCCGAGAGAAGGAAGAAGAACTTTCCAAAAAACACAAAATATCGATTCGCTGTCTTCCTCTCATCGAAGACGGCGCTACCGAGGCTCCTTGCTTGCTTACTGGGGAGCCTACTCGGCAACGTGCCTTGTGGGGACGGAGCTACTAAGGTCCGCTCCATCACCTGACAAAGCCACCACTCGACAGATCCGGAACAAAAGAACACTTTCATCGGTATCATGAAAGTGTTCCTCAGCTTCTTGTTTCTCTTAAGCGCCCTCACCTCCTCCGCGCAACCGAAGATTGGGGTGATCAACATGGATGAAGTTTACTTAAATTATCACCTGAAACTAAAAATCGAGAAGGATGTCCAAGCCAAAATTGAGGCTCTAAAGACTTCATCTCGAGTCGTTGCGGTCCAAGAAACGGATGCAAAGCTCAAGGATTTAGCGAAGACCGTCCGTGACAAAACCCTTGCCGCGGAGACCCGTGAGTTAGCTGCCGAAGAGTTCAATTCGCTCGCGATTGAGCATCAATCTCTCATCCAAGAGATGGAACGGTATCTTGCCGATGAAAAGCAAAAGGCTACCCGCGAGCTCGTCGAATCACTTGAAGAGATTATTGTTATCGTTCGCAAAGAGATCTCCAAAGTCTGTAGAGAAGAGAATTACGACTTTGTCCTCGAAAACGCGGGTAAGACTTCCTCCCAGATTTCTCCTGTTATCTATCTAAGAAACAAGACTGATATCACTTCCCTGATTGTAGAACGCCTGAATAAAAGCGCTCCAGCGGATACCCCTAACACACAAGAGGCAGAATAAGACTTCTGTACAAAAGACCGCCGCCAGACTCACTCGAGCCCGGCGGCGTTGTTGTCGTCACCCTCGGACCCGCACTCACGGACGAGAGTTAACTCAAACACTTTGTAACCATTTTATGAAGTTGAACACCGTGTTCCAATGCGATGTTCAGGGGTTAAGACTCTCGACCTATCGAGATGTTCAAACATTGTTGAATAATTGTCCAAATTTCCCTCAAAGGCTTTTGCGACCTTCAAACGCTCTCGTCAGTGTAAGATCGTCTGCGAACTCCAATCCACCACCTGCCGGGAGTCCTTGCGCTAATCGGGTCACTTCACAATTTTCCCCCTTCAAAACATCAGCAAGATAACTAGCAGTCGCTTCTCCTTCCACATCTGCACCCACCGCAAGAACGACTTCAATCGGAACCTCGCTCACACTCACTCGGCGCACCAACTCCCCGATTCGCAAGTCATCGGGAGTCACATTATCGAGCGGAGATAGCTTGCCGCCCAAGCAATGGTAAAGCCCCCTAAACACCCCTGACCTCTCGAGAGGCAACACTTCGGCCGGCTGCTCCACCACACAGATGCGATTCAGCTCTCGGCGAGTATCGCTGCAAACTGGGCAACCCTCTTGTGTGGCGAAGAAACCACAAACCTGACAATTGCTAATCTCGGTCTTAGCATTATGAAGAGCCGCGGCCAACTCGAGCGGATTGGCTCGTTCATTCTGCAACAGCCAAATCGCAATGCGCTCCGCACTACGCGGTCCCACTCCGGGCAAACGTTTCAGTTCACCGATTAACTCCCCTACTACTTCAGGATAATCAACTCTAGCCATCTCCCAAAGATGTTAGCGTAACCATTCAGAAGTGCCAAAGGAACCTCCGTCAAGATAGTGAGAGGAATACCCTGCTTGTGTTCCTAGGGAAGTGTCTCATAGGACTCAATTCGGAAAAAATTTTCAGCAGGAAGTTCCTCTGAATCAAACTCAAGAATCGAGAATTCAACTGACTCAGTTTCCGGCCGAGAATCTTCATCGCCAAATCGATCGAAAGCCACGTTCCAATCCGACTCAGGGACAAATTCCCATGGACCTTTTAAATCATCACTGCGGAAAGGGTAGAGTTCGACGTAGGCCTCTGAGCCCGTCCGACGAAGGATTTCTAGCTGAATAAGACGGAAATTACCCTGCTGTATGAGTTCGAGTTCGATCTTGGGCTGATCACTCTTAAGAGGGTCAGTCAGAAGGGCCATTTCATGAACATTCGTCCTCAGGTCACCGTCAGGATCTCCATCGAAAGCAATATCCGCAGCAGCGAGTCCTGCCGGTAGCACTTCCCCGAATTCATCTTCAACCCAGGACCAATACAAATCATCCTCCTCTACTCGAATCACCAACTGCCCGTTAGTAGAAAGCCCGTTTGCAGACGCTATCAGTGAAATAATATAGCTTGATGATGGGACTCCGGAGGTATCCCAGTCTACTCGACCGATGCCTCCACCCAAGTCAGCAAAACTCGCGCCTGGAGCTCCTGAGACATTCGCACCCAACGTGATCGGGTCGCCATTTGGATCGACAGCAACAACATCGAAGCTGTAGCTCTGCCCCTCTAGCCACAACAGAATAGGAACGGCATTAAAGACTGGAGCAAGATCGTCTTCACCTATGACCGTCACCGAAAAGCTCGTTTCAGCCATGAGATTAGGGCTACCATTGTCGACTACTCTCACCGTAATAACGTGACTCTGATCGGCCTGTGCTGAAGTCGGCATCCAAGTCACCACCCCACTAGCCGAATCTACGCTCGCACCAGACGGAGAACTCGCTCCCAGAGAATAAGTCAGGCCCTGCACCGGAACATCACCATCATCAGAGTCAATATCAACAATTAGCATTCCCCCTTCTTCCAGAGTCTGCGGTCCAACACTGCTAATGGTCGGGGCGCTATTTACCTCTTGCACCGTGATCGTGAACTCCTCATTCGCCACTCCGGCTGGATCAGCCGCATCGCGAGCGACCACAATCACACTGACGGCGGAACCGCCCGTGGTCTCCCCGGTGACCCACTGCATCTGTCCCGTGATGGGATCGATTGTTAATCCCGTGGCACCAGTGCCCACCAAGAAGCGGATGTCAGCGTTGTTCCCATCAGGGTCATTAGCCAAGGCTTGGAGCTGGAAAGTTTCCCCCTCCCCAATAGACTGGTCAGAAATCGCCACGATACTCGGCGACAAGTTATTATTGACCACTTCTGTGGTCGCTTCCGCCAAAGGTGGCTTCACTTCATTGTTTCCTGCCACATCAATGGCGACGGAATAAAATGAGTAAGTTTCCCCTACGGTGCCGGGATACACCGCACCAACCTCAGCAGTGTTATCTCTCCACTGAGCCCACGGTCCTCCATCCGAAGAAACAAAGACATCGTAGAGCGCGACTCCGACATTGTCGGTACCACTCCAAAAGACAGGAATATCCTTAGGGCTGGTTGCGGGTAACGCCGTAACGCTACTGCTCGGCGGCACTGAATCCGCAGCAGGATTCGTTGCATAAGTG
Source organism: Roseibacillus sp. (assembly GCA_051251855.1). Taxonomy (GTDB): domain Bacteria; phylum Verrucomicrobiota; class Verrucomicrobiia; order Verrucomicrobiales; family Akkermansiaceae; genus Roseibacillus. Next base: position 1,009,011 of record JBPOGI010000001.1, on the reverse strand, counting down.
AGAATATAAGACCCAGGACTATCGCAATCAACCAAGTGCAAAATATCTTCGTAACGGGGACGACGCCCTTGCCCGATAAAGGTCCGATCAGAAGTCCAGGCATTGAAGTCCAACGGAAGAATTCCACCATCCGAACGAGTTACCCCCACTAGCTGATAGTCCCCTTCACTCGGATCAGGAACCCGAATGTAATTCCATCCTGAGAACGCACCTGTCTCCAATGTCACTTGAAAATTCCCACCACCAAGAGAACCGATAACGGAAGCACTTTCCGAGACCGTCACCAAGTCAATGCTGCCATCTTCGAAGTGAATCGTATCCGGGTAGTCATTCACATCCGGCACATCATTCACCAGGAAGGCTTGTGAACCATCTTTTGCTTCGATGAAGCGAATGGTTTCATGAATCTCAACACTCTGGAGCAATGAGATCCGCGAATCACCCAGTCCTGATAAGTGCTCGAAGGTGGCCTTATAATCGATGAAGAGCCCTTGCAGAGTCGACGTTAAGAACCAAGTTGCAATCGAACTCTCCTGAGGAGGTAAGTCTCCAAAATCTGCCGTGAGCGACGGCGTCATTGGTAGCCCATCCACCTGAGTCGCGATGATTTTAAAATCAATAATCAACCCCGACTCATTCTCAACAATCTCGGGCTGTCCCGAAATAATCTTCAAATCCCGCGCAGCCCCATAGCCACTATTTTCAACTAGGACCGCCAACTTGTAAGGGACGGATGGCTCAATAGCATCGGTGTAAGGGTCATCACTGTAGACATCACGCTGGTGGAAATACTTCAGCGTCAAAGAGGCATCTGGACGCACCGTGATAGGCACGTTCTCCACTGGAATGGTGTAAGAGAGACCATCTTGAGTAAAGGTAATCACCCCTCCAACAGTATACTGCGTCTCTTCAGTCAAGGCCGCCGTATCCCGCGGAATCAAAGTCCACTGCACCTTACCTGAGAGATCTTCTGCAATCACCCCCGTGCCATCAATTGCGCCCAAGTTCTCCAATTTGGAGACTTGAATATTAAACAGGTCCTCGGAAGGCTCCCCTAACAGGTCACGAATTTGAAGATCGAAACCGACATTCGTCACCTCGGCATCCTCGCGTTCGTTCTCTAACACCAAGGTCGCTTCGAAGGCAGTCCGAGTGAGCATCAAATCTTGCGAAATCTCAATTTTCACCCGGGCGCAAACTCCCCCTCCTCCTTCAGTCAAGGAATTTAGGTAGTCATTTAGAGTTACTGCAAATTTTTCCGTAGGGTCGAGGAAGCCATCCTCAAGCGACTCATCGTAGACCACAGTTCCTCTTTCGATAGCTGCGAAGAAAAGCGAATTGGCGATAAAGTCCGTGCTGTCACCAGCGGGAACATCGCTATCCTCGAAGATTTCCATCGCTCCATAAACAACAGACCGATTCCATCGCTCCGCAGCCGCCCCCAAAGGAGCCGAACCACCAGTAACCGCGTTAGCAAGGGTCGTCAGTTGGCTCAGTTCGCTGGCGCTCATGATGCGCCCGTCTTCGCTCGTGCTTTGAATTGCTACCATATAGGCCGCAAACCACTCTTTTCCGCCTGGCTCGTTGGTCAAGAGATAGCGCTCACGAGAACCAAGCATCACTGCCATCAAGTCGAACAAGGCCTCCACCCCGGAAACGGCATCTGCAACTTCCGCCGAACGCGCTCGATCACCTTCGCTCATTAGCTCCAACCATGGTTCACCTAGCTGAGAAGCAAGAGTCTCATTTAGAGATCCACCGGATTTCTCGCCGCCTAAGCTCTTGTCACTCTTCGAATCCGAGGACTCGGCACTTCGCAAGGAACTTCCTCCGCCCCCGCTTGCGCCACTGCCACCACAGGCAGAGAAGGCTTGCTGACATTGAACTGCGGAGATAAACCAGCCTAAAGGACTGAGTTTGGAAGCATCGGCGGCACAACTGGCAATGGCATTCATGCAATTCACGTAAGCTTCGGCTTGGGTGTTGCCATTTGTTCCAAAAATCGTGGACGCCGTTCCCCCAGCTCCACCCGCAGCCTGGTTGGCCGAAGATACACACTTCATCGTTCCGTAGACACAACCCAATCCCGGAACAAACCCGATGAGACATTCTGCGAAGGCTCGTGCCAAACAGGGGTCACAAGGATCAGGAAGCGCGAACGAAAGCCCCGAACCGCCAGCCCCACCTCCGCCACCACCACCTCCGCCGCCTCCCCCATAGAATCCGCCATGGAAGGCAAGGTAACTTTCGCTACTCCCACCCTTCGTCCCACAATCCCCGTCGATTCCACTGAAACCTATATTGGAGCATTTATTGACATCATTCGGGCCACAAGGGTAGCTATAGCAGAGCCCGCCTCCCGCTCCGCAGGGAATCCCACAGGGTCCTGTCGGAATCACGACCGAGGGATCGAGAGTAATGACGTTCCCTTCGGAAGTATAAATCCCAGTCCGAGACACCGTCACCGGAATCACAACCGACGTCCTCGGTGGAATCGTCCCCAAGCTAGAAATCAAAGGAGTGAACGTGTAGAAGGGATGGCTCGAAAATACGAACTCACTATTCTGAGCCGCGATGAAACCATGATTCGTAATCGTTATATTGACCACCTTCTGCTGACTCAGCTCTTGGAGCTCTTCCACATTGATGACAGCGGGAGCCAAGGTGACCACTGGAGCCGGAACGTTGGTTTCAAAGGTGGTCTCGATTTTAATACGATACGTATCCTCAATTTCGATCTCCTCGACGGTCCAAGAGTAGTTCACCAGCTGGCGAGAAATGAAAATAAGCTCCTCCTTCGTAGAGCCTGCATCTACAAAAACATTGCCAGAAAAACGATCATGCTGCTCGGCAGTCACTTCAACCCGATACCATCCTTCCATTAAATTCGGAAAACTAGCCACCCCGTCCACCCCAGTAGTGAACTCAGCAATTTGCTGCGAAGTAATGGCATCGCGAACCACCACCCGCGCCTCCTCTAAAGCAGGCGCCTCTTCCGTGAAGTAGTAAGCCTCATCGACCACCGTGACGGCGAGATCTCCCATCAAATCGGAGACCACTCGGAAGCGATAGTTGATGTTTCGCGAACCTCCATTCTCGGCATTGAGAGCTAGATTACCGGTGAAGAGCGTGAGGTCCACGGTGCTATCAGGAGCCAATTGAAGGTTGACCGTTGTTGATTCACCAGGCGCCAGTGAGGCCAAGGGATTACTGGAGATTAAACTCATCCAAGTCACATCTGGAATGAGAACCTGGATTGCTCCCGTCTGCAACCCGCCCGTGTTTGTGACCTCGAAGCTCACTGTCTTCGAAGACCCTCTGAGCACCGAGCAGACCAGACTGGAGGGGTCCAAAGTGAGAACCGGAACTAAGAGTTGTGAACGAACCGAAATCCCCTGCGACCTCACCACTCCCTCAGCAGTCGACACTTCAAGACCAAAGAAGCCAGTGCCCGAAAAGCCATTCCCTGCCGAGACCGTGATGGGCACCATCAGTTCGCCACCCGCAGGAATGGTCGTGGAAGGAAGCATCGGCGTGATAGTGAGTCCACTTGGGAGGTCGCTCACCACATCCAAGCTCACTCCCGTTAGGGCCTGTTCATTGGGATTGGACAGAGTGGTCTGCACGATGACCGACTCGCCCTCTTTCAAACTCACAGCCGGTGGCTGGTCGAATCCAATCGTCAGAATCTCGAAGGAATCCTGCACCGGCGCACTCGTCGTTCCGGGATGGGTTGCGCCAATAGTATAAGAGCCGCCTTCATTGGGAAGTGGGGTCCACGTCGCACTGAAAACTCCTAACGCGTCTGTGAAGGCAGTAATCACTCGCTCGGTATCTCCCATCCCAATATGGATACTCACCGTTGAGAAAGCAGCAGCCAGTCCTTCGGAGGTGGTAGCCGAACCCGTAAACTCGATCGGAGTGTTAGCTGGAATCATGGTCTCAGCAGTCTGAACCGTCACCGAATAAGCTGGCTGCACTTCTAGCGGCGTGGTTCTGACAATCGTATTGTTAGATTCCAGAACCTCTGTGACCGCATCAGCAGCATCGATCGTCACGATTATGAAGTATTGCCCTTCCTCCCTAGGAGTGAAAATTGAGACGTTCCGTGCGTAGCTTCCTCCCGCGCCAACAGCACCTGTCTGCTCGACCTGATATACAATGGTATCGTCATCACTCGGCGAAGGATCATCGGACAGGTAAACTCGCTCCAGATAGGAGACATCTTCGGTCTCCGCCAAGCCCAGATTCCGCACCCGATAAGAAATAGGTATGCTCTTCTCCGACTTCGCTATCAAAGGAGACGTTAGTTGATCAGGAGCAAGGTCCGGCAACACCTCGTCAGTTACCGAGAAACGAGCCAAACCATCCGTATAGCCAACCGCCGTCGCTCGCAAGATCACCGTTCGCGTACCCGGATTACTGCTGTCCAAAGCCGTTACCGAAACCGAAATCTCAGAACTGTTCGCTGGGAAAGTCACCGTTGCAGGAGCCGTCACTTCTCCGGTCGGAGTCTGTTCCAACGACACCACCAAAGACTCGGTAACGGCAATCCCCGAACGTCGGAGAGTAAAGGTATTGACCGAACCCTCGGTGAGCAAAGAGGCATTTGGAATGAGCGCTAACGATGGTCCCTCATTGTCTCTCACCTCGAGAATCTCCACCGTCGAGGAAGAAACTACCTGCCCACTAGACTCCACTATTGCCTGAATACTGACGAACTGATTGCCATCCGCAAGGTCGTCATCATTAACGCTCATCGTGAAGCCAATCTCAGTCTGTCCCGAAGGAATGGTCACGAAGGCTGGCACGCTCACTTGGTCAGGAGCAGAATTCGAGAGGGAGATCCGCTGCGAAAGGCTGGTAGAATTCGCTCGGCTCACTCGGGCTGTTACCGTTCCGAAGTCCTCCGCCACCGAGACTTCATCAATCTCCAAAGTCAGAATCGGAGTATCATCATCCATCAACATTAGGTTCCCAACTCCATCACGATGATTCGGAGCCGTCGCGGTCACTCTCACCATGCTCATAGCCTCCACGCGAGCGTCTTGAACTGCATTTAAGATGAAAGGCGCGCTGGTGTCGCCGGCAACAATGGTAACCGCTGCGAGTGCTTCAACTTCACCGGGTCGATTGCTAGAAATCACCACCGAAACATTTTCCGCCACTGCCACCGGAATCGATACCAAGCCATTAAGGGGCGAACCCTCTGCCAGAGTATCGCTCGAGAAAGAAAGCGTGAGCTGCGGGAACTCTCGCACCCGAGTCACCGCTACTGAATTCGAACTTGGGCTCGATCCCGCACGATTGACCGCAGTGGCCACAAAAGAGCTAGTTCCCACCGGCACCGACGCCACGTAGTTGAGAATACCGGAAGTATTAGCATAGCCTGAAAAAATCAGTATTCCATCGCGGCGAATACGAACATTGGCTGATGGCAAAGTGTCCACTCGTAGGGAAACTGTAGGCTCCTCAATTTCAAAACCAGTGACAGGTTGCGAAATGACCGGCGCTGCGAGGGTGATGAGAGAAACGTCAACTTGCCGCGAGGTCTCTGAAAACGTCCCTGCTGTATCGAACACCCGTAGAATAATATCATAGGAACCATCCGGAACACTCGCTACATTCCAGTTGGTAGTAAGCCCATTACTCGGAAAAGTATCACGCCCAATCAAGACCTGATTGGAAAACCCTACCGGCTGATAATAGAACTCCGCGCTCGCAACTCCCTGGTTGTCCGTCGCCTCAATACTGAATTGACCAGACGCAACAAACGTCTCCCCGCCCAACAGTTCGGACCCATCCCAAGCAAAGGAAGTAATTGTGGGAGGCTGCGCATCTATATCGTAAACCTTAGTATCTACACCGGAGGGATTGAATCCCGCCTTATAGGCCCTCGCTCGCACAGTTGTATCTGCGGGAACCACGAACACTCCAGTATACACAGGCGAACCTTCGTCTGGAAGACTCCCATCAACGGTGTAGTAGAGAGTCGATCCCGCAGTTGTCGTATCAATAGTGACATCGACTGCTGCAGTGTAGGTTCCTCCTACAGGAGAAATTACTGGCGTTGTCACAGTCTGTCCAAACTCTGCATCACTAAAGAGCTGGCTCTGCGGAATGACAGCCAAGGGTTCGCTAAAGGACTCCCAGCGCAGACTGACTCGTGCAGTGCCTGTCTCCTCCTGATACTCTAGCTGGATATCATAAAGTTCGCCTGCCACCATCGCCACCGGAGGCGCGAACCTCTCAACGAAACTGCTCGCATCCAGCTCATCAATGAGGAGTTCTGTCGCGTCCTCAAAAGTACCATTCTGATTCAAGTCCACCCAGAGGCGAGCGCCATCATCAAAAGTCGAGAAGACATAATCTTCCGTGAAACGAGGCACCACTTGCCCCGTCCAACGCACCGAAAATGAATTCGAATCGATCGCCGGATCCGGACTTCCGGAGCCCCAGTCGAAAGCAACAGTGGGATCAACTCGAGTAAGAGACGCTCCGGTGAAATCCTCATTGTCATAATAATTACCCAAAAGGCCGTCTCCGCTCGAAGGAGGATCACCCACAAGATAAGTCGTCTCAGAAAGGTTACTTGGATTCAGACCTACGAAGAAGGCGCGAGCGCGAACGCGACTCGACTGAGCCAGAGCAATCGGACTGGCATACAATGGAGAAGCCTCGTCCGGAATGGAGCCATCCAAAGTGTAGTGAATCGCGGCTCCAGGAGTTGCGCTTTGAAGAACAACAGATACTCCTGACGGATAAAGAGAGGTCGAATCCGGTGAAAAACCAACCGTGCCTGTCGCTGAACTCGCAATTCCGTAGGTCGCACGAATCTGGTCTTCAAAAACCTCTCGCTCGAAATCATCAAGCGCTCCCTCAAATAGGATGATTTCACTAATGGCTCCCGAAAAGTAGGCATCAGCTGTCCTATTGCTCCGCCCCACATAGTTTCTCGTCCTCAAAATATCACGCGGTAATAGAATCGAAGGAGATTCCACTTCGAGATTGCCATTTCGATAGATTCGAGTTCTTCCATCAGAATTCTGCACCACTGTGAGAATCTGGTCAGACAAGGAACGGAAAGCATCAGTGGCGCCCAGACCTCCAGCCGTGCTACCCGAACGAGTACCAAGAACGAAATCGGTTGTGGCGGCACTCCTTCCAAAGAAGAGGTTATCGACATTGGTGGCACGACCAAAATCAATTAGCCGCTCCCAGTTAGAAAGTGACTCATCAGGGTTTGTGACAAAAATCGCAGTATGCCCTGAGCCAAAGCCCTCGAAGCCTGGTTCAAGTCTCAAATAGTCATCAATTCCATCAAAGACAACCCCCGGAGCCCCTCCAATAGCAGAGGCATTTAATTGCGGAAGGTTAGTAGAACCGACAACGGTGGCATCTGCACCCCGACCTGAAAGGTCTCTCCAAACAGTAACATCTGAGCCACTGCCCTCGACTCCCTTCTCAGCTCGGAGCCAAAGCTCCATCGTGCTGCGAGAAGGAGGCACAGGCGCACCACTATCGATAAAGAAGGCTCCCGTTTGAACGGGCCCTGCGAGATAACCAGCAGCATAGGAACGAGCCTTCACCACGGTATCCGCCGCTATCGTGAGACTTCCAGTATAAAGAGTCGACGCGACATCAGGCTCACTTCCATCCAAGGTATAGCGAATCTCAGATCCCAGAATTGGAGAGGAGATGGTCACCGTCTGAGAGGAAGCATAGAGTCCTCCGTCCGGCGTCATCTCGGGCGCGGGCAGAGGCTGAGGTGCCAAACCATGTTTATCGGAAAGCGATTGGGCAACCGCTTGACGCTCACTCACACTCAACACACGATCATAGATCACTAACTCAGCCAAATCCGCATTGGTGGGCTGGAAGTAAACTCCTTCTCCACCGCCCAGAGCGACTCGACCTAAATTTCCGGTGAAATTAGGTTCTTGGGTAAATTCGCTACCCGCGTAGAAATAGCGGCTATAGTCGGTTCCCTGCTCACCAATCACGAGAGCAGGCTGATTAGGACTCACTGGTCTCTGAGCAACCCACCCGTTGGCAAACAAGCCTTGAGTTCCACTATGTGGCCCCAGCAAATAATTGGCGCCACTGCCACTTTGGAGAAGTCTTCCTTGTGAAGACGAAAGCTGATCAAAAACCATGAAAACAGTCGAAGGACGGTCCACAAGAAAATCAGCAGGCCCCAACAAGCCGTCATCCGAACCATCAAATCGAATCGCATCACTCGCAGGCGATGTCCCTCCAAATCCAACAGGTTGAAAGCGACAATTGGCCACCATCAGATAGCGATCATCGTTCACTGCAATCCCAGGAAATAGAGCCCCTTCCGTGCCGGAATAGCGACTTCGGTTCAGCATTGTGACCCCGAAACCAACGGGTTGGTTGGTCAAATCTTGGCTGAGGTAGGTATCGGCTCCCGTATAGCCAGTCGCATAGAGAGTGTAGATCCCCGGCTGTAGAATGATAGGACTCGGCAAGGGGAGAAGCCGAATTCCTTGGTCGAGAACTCCTGGATTAGCGTTTGTGAAAGTAAGCTCCCCCAACAAGCTCACCAAGGTATCATCTGCTCGGTCGGCATTACTATTTCCAGAAGTGCCTCCATCATCAGTCTCATAGAGCTTCACCGTAATGGCTCCCGCTATTCCATCACCAAGAGAATCAAAAGCTCCGAGATGAGTCACCTCGATGGGATAGTCCACTTGAAAATCGGCAGCCAGAAACCCATTGTAGGCACCCAAGCCCAAAGGGCTCTCATTCGGTGCCATGAGCCGGCTTTGGCCACTCCCGCCAAACTGTCCTGTAATTCTTTGCGGTGCTCTTGCCTCTGAAACTTGGACCACATCATGGCCATTTCCTGACAAGTCGCGCCAACGCTCGACCCCACCATTCACCCCCTCTTCAACCCCAACATCGGCCCGAAGCCACATCGCAGGATCTGTGACCGGAAGAGGATGCATCGCCTCATCTCCAAAGAATGTTTCGGAAATCGTGCTGGCTTGAAGACCAGGCCCAAATGCCCGCGCACGAACAAGGGTCCCTCGAGCAACATTAAATGGTCCCGAGTAGAGAAGTGATGTTGCAGTCGGCTCACTTCCATCAATCGTGTAACGAAGCTCCGCCCCTGGTGTTACCGAACTCAAATTCACTTCCACAGGACCAGATCCGTAACTAGCAAAGGGTCCAATCTCCGGCATCTCCGCCCGAGGCAAATAGAGACCATTCCGCTCGGCGAGATAGTTAGACATCAAATTCAACTCTCCTTCATCGAGAATTCGTTCAAAGACGATCACCTCGCTAATTCGGACCGGAAGAGGATCGACCGACACACCATTCTCACCCCCACCCATAATGAGTCTTCCTGGTGAACCCGTGGACAACGTCCTATTGGTGGTCACATTCTTCCCGTTGCGCCAAGCCTCGGTATAATCAGCCCCGTTGACCATCGTAGCCAAGGTCGGCTGACCAATGGCAAAATCCTCAAGCCTCACCCAGTTCCCCGCATAGAAGCCTCGCTTATCAATAGCCCAAGCAGTTCCCGAAGTATTCTGAATGACATCACCATTTTCATCACGATCGATTTCGAAAACCGTAAAGACCGTGGAAGGGCGACCAAAGTTCATGGTATCGACCCCATGGATGACATCGTTGACGCCATCGAACACAATCGCAGGCACCTGAGCAACTGGCGAAACAGGCGTCACTCGAAAATTCGCCACTCCGTTGTAATCGAGAGGACCACTTCCATCGACCACAGTTGGGAAAGCCCCTGCGGTTCCATTGTAGACACAAGCGGGAAACGAAAACCGATTATCGTTGATCTGAGTCGAACCACGACCTTCACGATAGCGGTCTCCACCAACATAGCCCCAACCAAAGACTGTGTATTCACCAGGTGCCAAAGTGATTGCTGAAGCGAGAGCTTTAAATCGTTGCTGACGCCCAACTAAAGTGCCGGGAGAAGCCGTGGTAAAAGTCTCCGACGCCAACATCGTTCCTCCCGTATCATCGGACCTTGAGGCCGTCCCATTGTCGTTCCGAGTCCAGATCTCCACCGTGATCGTCCCATTGAAGCCATCCCCCAGATGATCGAAGGCACCGAGATGGGTTACTTCAATTGGGCTCGTCACCGACAAATCATTACCAAGTGATCCGGCGTAAACTCCATTACCATTGCCATCCGTTGCTTGGATTGCTCCACGCTCACTCGAATTTAAACCGGACTCATCTAGTCGGGGTCGAAGCTCGGGAATTTCCTGCAAAAAATCGTTCCCATTCCCAGTGAGATCTTTCCAAGCCTTCACCGCCCCATCCTCATCGTAAGTCAAACCACAGTCAGCCCTCACCCATAAATTCGCCCCTGCAACCGGCAGCTCGATTGTTCCTGAATCACCATAAAATTCGTCGTTAATCGTTCCTCCGTTCCCATTGAGCCAAGCCCGAGCTCGAACCTTCGTGTCACGCGGCACCAAAATCGCCCCCGAATAGAGAGCGCTACTAGGAGTGGGTTCGCTTGCATCCAGAGTATAACGAATCTCTGCACCCGAAATCGAAGAGAGTTCTACCGAAACCGAGCTCGCTCCAAAATCACCTTCTGGAGAAACGACCACCTCAGGACCGATGGCGCCTTCATCGAGATAGCGAGTGCGTAGCCAATTCTCAACCTCCAAACGTTCATTGGCATCGAGGACCCGATCAAAGGCAACCACTTCTGCAACTTCAACCCAGAGGGGGTCAATGGACCTCCCAACGCCGCCACCCAGCGTCAAACGACTCGGCGCACCTACTTGCCCCGGACGTTCGGTCCAATCATTGCCATCTACAAAAAATCGAGTGCCGGAGCCATCGCTCGACATTCCAGCAATCGTCACCTTGGCGCGAGGGATAGCCCGATTCTGAATCCAGTTGTTATTAAAGGCCCCATCATTACGCAAGAACCACCAGTTTTGACCGGGGCTACTTTGCATCACATAGCCACTGTCTGTTCCCTGCCGATCGTAAACCACATAAACCGTAGCAGGATTGGCTAAATCGGTGGCAGGGAGCGCCCATAGCCCGTCATCAGCGCCATCAAAGGTCACCGTTGGACGGGAAACGACAGTCCCGCTCGTGCGATTGAAGCGGAAGTTGGCGGAGTTGTGATACTTGACCTCATCAATATCCAAAGTTGTTGGCCAACTCCCAAGAGTGCCTAGATAGCGAGAACGATTCACAAATTCGATGCCCTTGTCCAAAGGCCAACTCCCACTCGTGCCATTGTGGTATCTATTGTCACCTGAGAACCCCCATCCCAGCAGAGTATAACTACCCGGAGCCAACACCAGCGGACTGGGTAGGGTTTGAACCCTTTGTGAAAACTCCCCAAGCGTCCCGGGATTCGCTGCGGAAAATTCGATCTCAACCAAAGAAACTCCAGGAAGATCGTCCTCTGGAGTCAGAGCCGTTCCGCCATCATCGCGCACCCAAATCGCCACCGTGACAGGAGTAGCGAAACCATCTCCCAAATGGTCAAACGCACGCAACTCGGTGACCTCAATTTCCTCAGTCACTACAAAGTCCATTCCCAATGTTCCGTTATAAGCATTGCCCCCATTATTGCTCCTTGTTGAAGGTTGAATCGCTATTCCTTGCCCTAATTCCATCCCGCTCGGATCCAGCTCTGGACGCTGATATCCCGTACCTTGAGTCATATCCCTCCCATTACCCGTCAAGTCCTGCCAGCGAGCGACCCTTCCTGCAGAATCAAGCTCGATCCCACGATCGGCTCGCAACCACATCGTGGAGCCACTTACCGGAATCTCACTATCACTACTATCCTCATAGTAGCGAGCAGCCACCCCACTATCAGTATTCCCAGCAAGAAACGCTTTTGATTTCACCTCTACCCCGCGCGCTACCGAAAAGGACGCGCCATACAATATTGAAGACCCGTCCGGTTCACTTCCGTCGATCGTATACCGAATTTCTGCCGAGGGAGTGTCGCATGTGATCGATACCGAAACGGAACCAGAACCAATCGAATTCTCGGGGGCAATTTTAGGAGTCGCCACTGGCAAAGTTTCAAAACCATAACGTTCCGCGAGATAGTCGTTCACCTGCCACCTCTCGGAGTCCGTCAACTCCCGTTCGTAAGCCAAGACCTCAGCGATGCGAACCCCTAAAGGGCTATTACTTCGCCCCGCGCCGCCGCCAATCGTAAGCCGACCGGGATTGGCACCATTAAAGTCGCCAAAATACGTCCAGTCTTCCCCATTCGTGCGAAAGCGAGTGCCATCGGCACTGTTCTGCATCTCTGCATACCAAGGCGCAGTCCAACTACGATCTTGCTCCCTGACCGTTCCTCCCGCGTAAGCGGTATTGTGGTCCAGATACCAGTGGGTCCCACTGGTATTCTGCAAAATATATCCCGCATCAGCCCAATCTCTTCGATAGACGACAAAGACGCTCCCAGGACGACTCAGCGAAAGAGTATCCACCGCCTGCAGCCCATCATTAGAGCCATCGAACCGAACCGCTGCCCGCGACAAAGTCGGAGTCCCCGTGACCTCGTATCGCATATCCACCGCTCCCGCATACCGATCTGTACTGGAACCGGACCCTCGATTATTTGGCCAAGCCCCTGGAGCTGTCGTGTCTGAGAACCGCCCCCAACCCACCCGCCTGACAGGGCTTGCTGGAGAAGGAGTCGCATCATTGTAAAAGTGGTAATTCTGGACGCCATATCCCCATGCCCCCAGTGAGTAGCTTCCAGGTGGCAGCGTCAGCGGAGCTGCAAGCGTCTTCCAACGTCGATTGCCATCAAGAGTTCCTGGGCTCGCCGTCGTAAAGTCCAGTTGCACCAAAATGGCACCTTCAATGTCATCTTCGAATACATTAGGAGTACCATTTTCGAGTCTTTGCCAAAGGGCAACTGTAATAGTCTCCGAGAGTCCATCTTGGTTTTGATCGAAGACAGCTAACTCGGTGACCTGAACCTCTTCATCAATCACTAAGTCTGTCGCAACTGTCCCACCCCAAGTTGCGTTCCCATTACTATTTCTTGGAATCTCGTTCAATACACCACCACCGACAACAAAACCATGAGGAGCTAACGAAGGCCTCTTTGTTCCATCGAGTTGCTCGAAATGATAGCTATTCCCCGATTGGTCCTCCCACCGTTCGATCAATCCACCACCGTCGGTTACCACTCCCAAATCCCCTCGAAGCCACACCTCTGGGTTGTTGACTGGTGGTATTTGCCCCCTAAGCAAATTTCCGGACAGAATCGTTCCCAGAACGATCCAAAAGAGGAATCTTCTAATATTCATAAACTGTTGTTGTTTCCTCGTAACAGATACCAAAAAGACTGGAAGTCGCCAAACAGGAAGAACTTGTCGACTGCTAAGATTAGCTTAATCGCTTGATTTCCTTTGCGTTAACCCCATGTGAATCGCCCTCTTAAAACGCTCGAAAACATATAGTCTCGCTAACTAATTTCCACTTTACCCAGCAACTTCAGATTTAACAGACGGCCTACCTCAAGTCCCCCGACCCTCGACAAAACTGCCCCCTTAGCGAAAACAGCCTTAATTTTAGAACCTTCGTCCCCCCGAAGAGAGAGACTTCCAGTGAAAACACTCAACTTCGAGAGGACTGGCGCGAAAAAACAATCAACTTAGGGGAAAACGACTCGCTTTCGCCTTGCGGACGCCTGAAAAATAGAGCAAAGTCACTCCGTAGCGAATCTTATGGCTAAAAAACAACCACTCGACGGAGCGCAGGCTCTCATTAAGACCCTCGACGATTTGGGTATTGAATATATTTTCGGTTATTCTGGCGGAGCCGCAATCCCCATCTTTGATGCCCTTGAAACGGTAAAAACTAAGATGAAGTTCATCCTAGTTCGTCACGAACAAGGCGCCGTTCACATGGCCGATGGCTACGCTCGTGCCACTGGCAAGCCTGCCGCAGTCCTCGTGACTTCAGGTCCCGGAGCAGGTAATACGGTCACTGGTCTGATGACTGCCATGATGGATTCAGTCCCTATGATTGTCCTCTGTGGTCAGCAAGTCACCTGGATGCTCGGTAAAGACGCCTTCCAAGAAGCGGACATCTTCGGCATCACTATCCCAGTGGTGAAGCATAACTATCTTGTTAAGGACACCAACTCCCTCTCCCGCATCGCTCGGGAAGCGTATCACATCTCGACCACCGGACGCCCCGGTCCCGTCCTGATCGATATCCCCAAGGATATTTCTTCAGGCGAGTTCTCTGGCGACATGAACGCCGACATCGACCTTCCTGGGTATGACCCTTACGAGTCCATGAACATCGAGCCCTCTTCCATTGAAGAGGCCGCGGCTCTCATTGCTCAAGCCAAGCGCCCCGTCATTTTGGCTGGCCAAGGATGTATGATTGCACGGGCCGATAGCGAACTCATGCAAATTGCTGAGACTCTTGGTTGCCCTGTCACCTCGACGCTCTTGGGCAAAGGCGTCTTCCCCGAAACTCACGACCTGTCACTCGGCATGCTCGGCATGCACGGAACGGCCTATGCGAACAAAGCGATGTGCGAATGCGATCTCCTTCTTAATGTTGGTTCTCGCTTCGACGATCGTATCATCGGTAATCCTGAAAAGTTCTGCCAAGATGCGAAAATCATCCACATCGACATCGACCCCGCCGAGATGGACAAGATGATCCGTCCAGACGTCCAAGTCATTGGAGATGCCAAAGCAGCGCTCACTCAGCTGATCGAAAGAATTCAACCTCTTGAAACCGCTGAGTGGCTTACTCACCTCGACGGCTACAAGAAGAAGTTCCCTCTCTCATTCCGCAAGCAAGGCGGTCTCCGCATGCAGCAGGTCATCCATGAACTTTACGAGCAGACCGAGGGCAAAGCCATCGTCTCGACTGACGTTGGTCAGCATCAGATGTGGGCGGCTCAGTTCTACAAGAACGACGAGTCTTATCACTGGCTCTCCTCTGGAGGAGCAGGCACTATGGGTTTTGGCTTCCCTGCTGCTATCGGCGCCCAGCTCGCCCAACCTGAAAAGTGCGTGATCTCTATTTCTGGCGATGGAGGATTCCAGATGACCCTCTTTGAATTGGCAACGGCTCAGATTCACAAGCTCCCGATCAAAATTGTGGTTCTCAACAACCACTACCTCGGCATGGTTCGCCAGTGGCAGGAACTCTTCTTCGACAATCGCGAGTCCGGTGTCGATCTCCTCGGTAACCCAGACTTCTGTAAGTTGGCAGCCGCCTACGATATCCCGAGCGTCAACATTAAGCGCCCAGCCGATGTCTCACGGAAGATTGAGGAAGCTCTCGCCTACAACGACGGCCCCATCCTCATCCACGCCGAGTGCGTCAAGAACGAGAACGTCTTTCCGATGATTCCTGCCGGAGCGGCCCTCGAAGACATGATTACTGAGGCACCCAAGACCAAAATGGCCAAACCTGTCGGCTCAACCTAGGCCCTGTTCGCTCACCTTTGTGGGTGTGTTGGATTCAAACCGGCCACCCTCTCCTCAAAACGAACATCAATCATATCACCTAAATTTCTCATGAAAACTATCGTCACCACTGACACTCCCGTCGAAGACCTCACCCGGGGCGGAGCACACACTCTTTCCGTCTTGGTCAACAACGACCCCGGCGTGCTGATGCGCATTTGCCAAGTCTTTGCCCGTCGAGCCTTTAACATCGACTCTCTTGTCGTCTCACAAGGTCGCACCAAAGACTTCTCTCGCATGACTATTGGCATCTCCGGCGACCCCGAGGGGCTCGAGCAGATTATTAAACAGGTCAACAAGCTCATCGACGTCATTCATTGCTTTGAGCACTCAGCCGAAAATGCCGTCGTTAAGGAAATGCTCCTTGTCAAAGTCCTCGTCGATGCATCGAAGCGCACTGAAGCTCTTCAAATCGTCGATCACTTCAGCGGTAAAGCTCTCGACCTTACTCCAACTTCCATGATTGCGATGTTCCAAGGCGACAGCCCCAAAATCGATGCCGCAGTTGGAATGCTCTCGACCTTTGAAATTATCGAAACTGTGAGAACCGGGAAAGTTGTCATGGCCAGAGGCGAACAACCCACGTAAACTTACGCCGCTATGAAAGCACTGATTGCATCCACTACTCTCGCTCTCTTGACCGTCCTTGCTCCTGCTCAGGAGGCCAATGAAGAGATTCTCACAGCCGCTGATAAGCTCATCGAAACGATGGGAATCCGCGAAGAAATGGCCGTAGGCTTCAAAACCGCAATGGAGCCCATGCTCCAACCCATGATTCAACAGATGGGTCTCAATCCTACACAAGTTGCTGAGCTCAATGCGATCTTCAGTAGTTGGTGGGAAAACGATATCGACCAAGATGCCATTATCGCGGAGTATAAGAAGCTCTACGCTGACACCTTCTCCGCCGAAGAACTCACCGAACTTGAGCTCTTCTATCAGACCCCCCTCGGTAAGAAGGTCCTCATGACTATGCCTGAGCTGACTCAAAAGGGTATGCAGATTGGAATGAATGCAGCCCAAGCCAAGCAGCCTGAGCTGATGGCCAAAATGCAAGCCTTCCAAGAGCGCATTGCCAAAGAAAACGCTCCAGCGGAAGAGGCTCCTGTAGAAGAGGCCACTGAAGCAGCCGAGTAGAACGATTTCTAAGGAACTTCCAGACGGACTCGAATATGGTCCTGATCAATTGCCCCGCTGTTGGTGGGGCAATTCTTTTGACGACTATCGGCATTACCATGACCACGAGTGGTCAAAGGCCGTTCACGACGATCATCTTCTTTTTCAAAAAGTGGTGCTTGAAGGATTTCAATCCGGCCTCAGCTGGCTCACCATCCTACGAAAGCGCGAAAATTTTCGCGCCGCATTTGCCAACTTCGATTTCGAGAAAGTAGCGTGCTTTGATGAAAAGGATATCACTCGTCTTCTCGCGGATGCCGGCATCGTTCGCCACCGAGGCAAAATCGAAGCCACTATCAACAACGCCCAACGCGCCTGTGAACTGGTAGAAGAAGCGGGTAGCCTCGACCAGTTTTTCTGGCAATTCGTTCCTCCTCCTGACGAACGCCCTAAAGAGCTCACTAAAGCAAACCTCTCTACCCTTGCCTCCACTCCCACCTCCAAACGCCTCTCTCAAGAACTTAAGAAACGTGGTTGGAAATTCGTTGGACCCACCACCGCATATGCCTTCATGCAAGCGTGTGGAATGGTGAATGACCACCTCGAAGGCTGTGCCTTTCGTGAGCCAAAGCCCTAGGAAATGAGTTTGTCGAACTCAGCTTGCAAACTCGATTTGATATCCATCGGCGTTGTTCTATGAAGCTGAATTCGAGTGCACTGATTGAACGATAGGAAGAGTTTCAATTCTCTTCGAAGGGCCGAACAAAACGAGTCTAGGTCTAACTTCTTAGCCTCCAGCGCGAGATGATGAATATGCAGCAAAGACAGGTTTCTCTCTGCCTTGCAATCCATGCGAGCAACCATTCTCCCGTCCCATAGAATAGGAAGTGAGAAGTATCCGTAACGCCGTTTTGCCATCGGGACATAGCACTCAATCAGATAGTCGAAATCGAACAGACGCTTCATCCGTTCACGTTGAATGACCAAATTGTCGAATGGCGAAAGAATTTTCAGCCGACGACGCCTGAGCGGCTTCCCTAACAGTTCCAATGCCGTCACCAAGGCATAGAAGACTTGCCCCTCAACTCGAATCTGAATCAGCTCCTCATTGGAAACCATTTCTGCCAAAGTGGCGGCTACCAATGGCTTCGTCTTCTTCAATAAATACGCGATTTCTGCAGCTTGCCCCAAGCCATTCGCTCGTAGATATCCTGTAATGAGGAATCGAGCGTATTCTGTTGAACTCGGTTGAGTTGTGTCAATATTTTCAGGCAACACCCGTTCGGTAAGGTCATAGACTTTTTGAAAGTTAATCCGTCGGGAAGCCATGAGGTCTCCCTGCATAAATAGATATTCTAGGGCTCGCTTCGCGGGCTTGATTTCCCATTCACCAACCTTGTTTTCACCAACCTCAAAATCCTTCGCCATCAGAGGACCCTCGTTCTCGATACGTTCACTCACCCACCTCATCATCACCTCGTCACGCTCATACCAATGGCTTTGCGCTCCACTTGCGAGAGACTGTTTGCGAGGTAGGCTGAACCGATAATCGCGCATGGGTAAGTAAGCCGCCGCATGAGCCCAGTATTCGAACACCTGCCTGCTCTCGACAAGCTGTTCAAGTTGTGAACTCTGATACCGTGGATTACGATTCCACAAGGTATGATGATGGGCCCGTTCTATCACGGAAATCGCGTCAATCTGAATGTAGCCGAGATGCTCAATTGCAGAGAGCGTCGCATCTTGGGCAGAGCCACCCTGCACTGTCAGAACCCTCTGCGATAATAGGACAAGCTTCCTCGCTTGTGGGATAGAGAGAGATTCCATTCATTCACTCCTTCACTACACCCAAATTAGGAAGATGCTTCACTAAGTGATAGTTGAGAGACAGCTCAACACAATGCGCAAGCTTACCAAGATCCGGTTCACTCGTTGCGAGGACTCGGATCGCTCGGTTACCCTCGTAGTAAAAGTCTTGAGGATACAACTTCCGAAAAGTTTCAACTAAGTTCGTTTGACAGTGGAAAAACATCCGGTAGTAATCCGCGGCCTTTTCTTTCCAATCTATCCGAAGAGTTGAACCTTGAGGACATGTATAACTCGGTTCTCCCCACTTCAGGGACTCGACCAAATCCTGCTCAAAACCCATTCGCTGAGCAGTCATGAAAACGAGATCCCGAATCGCCAGCATTCGTATCCTAACCTCGCGAGGATAGCACTCGAAGACACTGGCTACCCGGCTCTCAGCAAACGGAATCATTTCAGCTCCATCATGCTTTGTGCAGGAGAATCAGAAAGAGGCAAATTGCCCCCTTTTTCTTAGCGTCCTCGGCCACCACCCCGACGTCCACCTCGGTCTCCGCCATTCTCGGCGCGGTCCTTAATCTGCTGGAGTGTGTCGTCAGCAATCAAACCTGAATCGGCAAAATAGGCGTCCGCTGCAGCTTCGTCCTCGCGGTACCAGCGTCCGGCAGCCATCCCCACTGTTCGCTCCCGAGTCTCATCATCGCCGATGGTCGCAGCCAAAGTTATTGCCTCCTGGGGGTCCGTATCATTCGCACTAAAAACGTATGTACTGACCGCTCGATCACGAACGGCATTGTCATCTAGAGAATTGATTACCTCGAGCGCAGCAGTAGGATTGGTGCGTGCCAGCGGTCCCATCGCTTCACGCATGGCATCTTCCTGAATATCCTCGCTACCATTGGTGAGAAGGAAATTCATCGCGCCTTGTGGGTCCTGTTGGGCATAGCTTTCGATCACATCATCGAAGGCCCGATTCTTGGCATCTCCTTCCGCAATCGTCAGCAACTTGGCCGCAGCCTCCATCGGGTCACGCTGCGCGAGCCCACGTGCACCTTCCGCCAGAGCAGCATCACGCTGTTCAGCAGGTAGACCTCGAGCCCAACTTTCCATCGCGTCCCAATCGTCTTTTGCCCACTCCGGCGCAATTGACCGGTAGGCAGCCAACTTCCCTTCTTCATCGAGACCATTAGCCATGGCCAGAGCCGCCACCGGGTCTTCGCTCGCTACTTGCTTAATCACATTTGCAATCGCTCCAGTAGACTCTCGGCCATCGAGCCCTTTGGCCCAAGCCAGAGCCGCTTCCGGATCCTGACGAGCCCACTCAGTAGCAATCGTTCCTGCTGCGCCCTGTCCTCGTCCTCCTCCCATCATGCCCATCATTGCAAAGTCACGTGGATTCTCTTTGAGGAACTGCGCCGCCGCCTCGGGATCCGTAGAAGCCCAACTTTGAAGAACAGTTGGCTTCACAAAAAAACCGCCACGCCCCATCGTATCGGTGTGCGCAAGAGCCGCAATGGGATCCACTTCTGCCCATTGCGAGAAGAGAAGATAGGATGCGAGGATACGTTCAGAAAATGGCAACTCATCCAGCTTCGCCGCTTCCGCCTCAAACATTCCTGGTCCCAAGTTGGCGTAATAGTCCAACATCTTCTGAACCCGGGCAGTCTGGCTAGGCTCGCGATAAACTTCAGACAAATCACGGATCACCTCGCTTCGGCGCGTATCAACGGCAACAACCTTGGCTCGCTCCGTCTTAGTTGCACTCGAGTCGCCATCCGCTCCATTTGAGGAAACTCCATTGCCTCCCGCCAAAAAGCCTCCAACGCCACCCAAAAGAAGGCCTCCGACTCCAACCGCAACGAGAGAATTGTTCATAGGACGAACTAAACCCCAATATCGACCAAAAGTCGCAGCAAAAATCTGACAGGCGCAAAAGGACCCTAAATCCTATTGGCAATATCAGCCTCAATGGCCGTCCACATCGACTCCAACGAGCTGAGAACCTTGCCCTTGCTGGCGGTTAAATCGGCAGGATTGGCTCCATCTTTCCCAAAGAGATAGTATTTAATCTTAGGTTCTGTGCCACTGGGCCGCACCGCAAAGACACGACCATCCTCCAAGTCAACGATGAGCATTGCCTGAGCTGGAACTTCGTCCCCCTCTTCGTCAAAAATGGTATCCGTATTAAAGTCTCTCACCTTCGCAACCTTGCTTCCGTCCACTTCCGTCGGCGGGTTCTCGGAGTAGCTCTTCGCAAGTTTAGCAATCTTGGCTGCTCCTTCAGCGCCCTCCATATAAATCGATTTCCCGATTTCCAAATGGACCCCGTATTCTTGATAAACCTCGTCCATCAAGTCAGTCACTTTACACCCCTTGCTCGCGGCATAAGCGACCAGTTCAGCGAACATTACCACTGCTCCGTTGCCATCTTTGTCGTGCACAAAGTCATCTCCAAGATAGCCGTAGCTCTCTTCGCCACCAAAGACGAAGAATTTAGAATACTCGAGACGGAGCTTACGGCTCTCTTCAGCCGATAAAGCGCGATAGTCAGACACCTTATCCTTCGGCAAAGCGTATTCATACTTGCGAAGCTTGGCCGCGATCCATTTGAAACCAGTTAAAGTATTGACTACCGAAATGCCATTCTGATGCGCGATGGTATCCTGCAGCGTGCTCGTAACAAAAGTCTTGATAAGCACCGCGCGACTGCGGTTCGACTCGGTGAGCCAACCCTTCTCGAACATCGTCTTGATCCGATACCAGGCCATCAAGGAACCGATTTGGTTGCCGGTAATCAGTTCCATCTCACCTGCAGCATTACGCACTGCGACCCCCATCCGGTCACAATCAGGATCGGTTCCAATCACGGCCTCAGCACCTTCCTTGATCGCGAGGTCCATCGCCATTTGTAAGGCCTCCGCATTCTCAGGGTTGGGAGAAGCCACTGTTGGAAAACGTCCATCTGAAATTTCCTGCTCTGGCACGGTCAAAACTTCGAATCCAAGCTTCTTCAAGAGTGGCACCACAATGTGTCCTCCCGTGCCGTGGATACTCGTGTAGACCACCTTCGCGGAACGACCTTCGAGCAACTCTGGCTGAAGAAGAAGAGTCTGCGTTTCGGCCATATAAACTTCATCAGCTTCCGCACCTAAAGTAATCACCTGGCCCTGCTGGTCTGCGGGAACCGCCTCGTATTCGGCACTTTGTAGCGCATTCACTTCACCGATAATCCCACTCGCCGCCGGCTCAACAATCTGACCGCCATCATCGAGATAAGCTTTGAAGCCATTGTCATGATAGGGATTGTGACTCGCAGTCAAAATCACTCCCCCAGCCCCGTTCACTTGCCTAATTTGATAAGAAATCTGAGGCGTCGCACGCGGACCATCGAAGAGGTAGGCGTCACAACCTAACTCAGCGCAAAGCTTCGCGCAGTATTCGGCATAGTCGCGGGAAAAGTGACGAGTATCATGGCCAATCACAAAACGCGGTTTTTCCTCAGAGCTGTTCGCCTTCACATATTTAATGAACCCCTGCATCGCGCGGCCGACGTTGTGATAGTTCATCGTGGCAGTTCCTTGGCAAGGATGCTCAGGACGGTCAAGGGGCCCACCGACACCCTCCTCGGCTTTGGTCACCACTTTGCCAATAGTACGGCCGCGCAATCCACCAGTTCCGAATTCAAGAGACTTATAGAAACGGTCGTTGATTTCCTCCCAATGAGCGCCCTCCACCAACTCGGAGATGGCTGCTTCAGCGACATCGCCGCTGGCTCCCAAAAGATACTGTTCGATGTTCTCCTTAGAACTGTCCAAAACATTCCCATCCGCCACTGCGGCCGCCAACACTGATTTCCACTCGCTCATTTGCGCGAGACCCTAAGTAAACTGGCTAAAAATGTCGATACTGAAGGCTGCCCATCACAAGGGCCCTTTTCATGTCCAAACGACGGCGATAATATCGAGAAAACTGCAAACTTGGCCCTCACAGGAACGTTTAGGTCGTAGCGATGAGTTACTTAACACCTGTTATTCTTCTCACAACCACTTGTGCTCTCTTAACGGCCTCTCTTGCAGAAGAGATTTCTTTCAATTTTCAGATTCGCCCCATCCTCTCGAAGAACTGTATCGGATGCCACGGCCCCGACCCGGGAGACAGAAAAGCAGACCTACGCCTTGACACCTTCGAAGGAGCCACCTCCACGGCTGAAGGCGAAGCGAGCGCTATTCCCGGTGACCCCGATGGGAGTCTTCTCATCCAGCGCGTCGAAACAGACGACCCCGACGACGTCATGCCTCCACCAGACCATGGGCACTCTCTGAGCGAAGAGGAAATCAGTCTTCTCAGGCAATGGATAACTGAGGGAGCTGAATACGAGACCCATTGGTCATTCGTTCCTCCAAGTTTACCTGCCCTGCCCGAAGTCGCAAAATCAGAATGGGGCCAGAGCGATATCGACCGTTTTGTTCTCTCAAAACTCCAGGAGAAAAATCTCTCCCCATCTGAGCCTGCTCCCGCCGTCGAAATGCTTCGCCGACTCTCGCTAGACCTCACAGGACTTCCACCTACTCAGGAAGAGATGACCACCTTTTCGGAAGCTTATGCGAGCGCTCCCCAACAAGCCGTTGCTGGCGCCGCCGACCGCCTCTTAGCCTCTCCCGCATACGGAGAGCATTGGGCCTCAATGTGGATGGACCTCGCCCGCTATGCCGACACCGTTGGCTATTCTGGTGACGAACACCGCGACATCTGGCCTTGGCGTGACTGGGTCATCAAGGCCTACAACGACAACGTGCCCTACGATCAGTTCCTCGTTGAACAAATTGCAGGCGACCTTCTCCCAGACGCCACCGACCAACAGCGACTCGCAACTGCTTTTCACCGACTCACTCTGAGTAATAATGAAGGAGGAACCAACGACGAAGAGTTTCGAACAATTGCCGTCAAAGACCGGCTGAGCACCACTGTCAATTCTACCATGGGTCTCACCATTCGCTGTGCCGAGTGCCATACCCACAAGTATGATCCCATCACACATCAGGAATACTACGAATTCTACGCCTTCTTCAATCAAACCAAGGACACCGACCATCGCGACGACCGGCCACGGATGGATGTCGAGCCCATGGGCCGCGAGCACGAAAAGGAAGAGCTCCGCTCTCAAATCGCTCGTATTGAGCAAGAAGCACTCGAGAAATCGCCGTGGAAAACTCTCCCTCTCGACAACTCCTCGGCCACCGATGGCGTTCAATTTGAGCCGCAGGAAGATGGCTCCCTACTTGCCGTCGGGAACAATGCGGAATACCCCACTTACACCCTTCGCGCACCCGCCCCTCTCAACGCTACGAGTGCCCTGCGCCTCGAAGTCATTCCTGACATCCGACACAATGACCACGTCGGGCGCGCCCCAGAAGGCGCCTTCATCTTGAGTCAAGTGAAGCTCTATCTCCTGACTCCTGATGGCAAACGAACCCTTCAAAAAATCTCCAAGGCGGCTGCCGATCACGCGCAACCCAATTACAACATTGAGAACGTCATTGACGATAAACCCCACAAGAACGGGTGGGCCGTGAACCACCGACAAGAGGGTTACAAAGTCCGCCGCACTGCGGTCTTCAGTCTCGCAAAGCCCATCCAAGCTCCCAAAGGCTCCATTCTAGAAACGGAACTCGTATTCAAAGGTCAGTGGCCTCGCTTGACCGCCGGCCGCGTTCGGCTCTCCGCTACTGAGGTGACGGATGCCGCCACTCTCTTTAAACAAAAGAAGCTCGACCCGCTGGGACGCCAACTCGCCCAGCTCAAACAAAAGCTCCACTCGCCTCTGCGCGTGCCGGTCATGGTCGAACTCCCTACCGACAAGCAACGCAAGACCCACATCATGACCCGTGGTTCATTCTTGCAGCCTGGCGAGGAAGTCAGCCCTACCATCCCACAAACTTATGGCAGTATGCCTGAGGGCGCGCCTCAGAATCGTTTAGGAGTGGCCCAATGGATTATCTCTAAGGAAAACCCTCTCACCGCTCGGGTCGCCGTGAACCGGTATTGGGCCCGCCTCTTCGGAATCGGTATCGTAGAGACCGAAGAAGACCTCGGAACCCAAGGTTCTCTCCCCTCTCACCCCGAACTGTTAGACTGGTTAGCAGTCACCTTCATGGAGCAGGATTGGGACCAGAAAAAGCTCCTCAAAACTCTCGTCATGACTTCAGCCTATCAACAGGCGTCGACGGCCACCCCCGAGAAGCTCGAACTCGACCCACGCAATCTCTTGCTATCGCGCGGTCCTCGCTTCCGACTCACTGCCGAAGTCGTCCGCGACCAAGCGCTTGCTGTTTCGGGACTTCTCGATCGAACCCTATACGGACCTCCAGTCTACCCCCCGAGCCCCATCAAGACCTTCACCAATGCTTTCTCCGGCAACACTGCTTGGGTCGAAAGCAAGGGCCGCGACCGCTATCGACGCGCGCTCTATACCTACCTCAAGCGCAGCAACCCCCATCCCCTTTTTGACACCTTTGACATGGCCTCCCGCGACGTCTGCGTGATGCGTCGCTTCCGCACCAACACTCCGCTGCAGTCTTTCATGACTCTCAATGACGTCGTCTTCGTGGAAGCGTCCCAAGCATTGGCCCGCAAGATGACCGCGCACTCCGAAGACCTGAACGAACAAATCCGTGAAGGATACCGACTCGTCCTGTTAGATGAGGTCGAAAGCGCGAAAGTCGATGCCCTCGCTCAACTCTACCAAGACACCTTCGCCGAATACGAAGCCAATCCCGAAGAAGCCTTGGAGCTTGCGGGCACAGTTCCCACTCCTGCCAACCCAGAAAACGCCGCCCAACTTGCCTCCCTCACCGTGGTCGCCAACGTCCTCCTCAACCTCGACGCCTTTTTGTGCAAATAAGATGAACAGACTCGACCCACACAACGAACTTCGCTTCTCGCGAGCAAGCGCGCTCACTCGTCGTCACTTTTTACAGCGCTGCAATGCTGGCATCGGTGCCGCTGCTCTGAGCCAACTCATGGGGAAATCTGCCACCGCAGCCAGCGCTCCCCTTAGTGATGTGCAAGCCAACCTCCCCAATTTCGCGCCCAAGGCCAAGCAAGTCATCTATCTTCACATGGCGGGCTCCCCACCCCAGCACGAGCTATGGGACTACAAGCCAGAGCTCATTAAGAACCACCTCAAGGACTGTCCCGAAGAACTCATCGAAGGAAAGACCTTCGCCTTCATCAAGGGTAGACCGAAACTTCTGGGTTCCATCTATGATTTCCAGCAACACGGAGAGTCCGGTGCTTGGGTAAGTGAGATGATGCCAAATCTCGCCCAACACGCCGATGACATGTGCTTCATCAAGTCGATGCACACCGACCAGTTTAACCACGCTCCTGCCCAGCTCCTCCTGCACACTGGAAGCGCTCAATTCGGCGGTGCTTCCATGGGCGCTTGGACCACTTATGGCCTTGGTTCGATGAACGATAACTTGCCCGGCTACATGGTCATGGTCTCCGGCGGGAAGAATCCCTCGGGCGGAAAATCCCTCTGGGGCAGCAGCTTTCTTCCCTCCGTCTATCAAGGGGTGCAATGCCGGTCCAAAGGCGATCCGATTCTCTACGTATCCAATCCCGACGGCATGTCCCGTGATATCCGCCGCAAGAGCCTCGACACTCTGAGTCACCTCAACCGCATGGAACTTGAGCAATATCAAGATCCAGAGACCCTGACCCGAATCGAGCAATACGAACTGGCCTATCGCATGCAAGTCGCGGTTCCCGGCGTGATGGATATTTCCAACGAGTCTCCTCAGATACTCGAAAAATATGGAGCGAAACCTGGGGAAGCTTCCTTTGCAAACAACTGCTTGTTAGCCCGCCGCCTTGTTGAACAAGGAGTGCGCTTTGTGCAATTGTTTGACTGGGGATGGGACATCCACGGCACTGGTCCTGGTGATGACCTAGAAACAAAATTCCCGAAAAAATGCCGTGATTCCGACCAGGCAATTTCGGCATTACTCTCAGACCTCAAGCAGCGTGGCATGTTGGAAGACACCCTTGTCGTCTGGGGAGGCGAATTCGGACGCACCCCCATGAACGAAGCTCGGGGTGGCTCCAAATTCCTCGGCCGCGACCACCACCCCGACTGCTTCACCACTTGGATGGCCGGCGGCGGGGTAAAGCCAGGCATCACCTATGGTGCCACCGATCCTCTTGGCTATTCCGTCGCCGAAAACCCCGTCCACGTTCACGATTTTCAAGCCACCATTCAGCACCTTCTAGGTATCGACCCACACAAGCATAGCTTCCCCTACCAAGGTCTGAATCAACGCCTCATTGGGCCCACCTCATCACCCAAAGTGGTGAAAGGTATCCTTGCCTAGAAAAGGCGGCGAGAGACGAATAAAGAGAACTACCGCCCCTGCGATCTGCGCGATTTTTCCATGAACTCGCTGCGGAGAATTGACTTCTTCTCTCCACTCACTTCTTCCAAGGTGACGTTCTTATCATACTCTAAACGATAGGAGTAATTGATGTCCGTTGCTTTCTCACCAGCACCGGGGCCTACCAGAAGATCCCATCGCAAAATTCCTTTGGGTCGCTCGAAGCGTGCATAGTCGCGTTCTGTGGAGAGAGGCTCCGAGGTTTGGCTCAAAGAAACTCGGAGACTTGCGGTGTCATCCATGAAGGGAGTGCGCTCACGCAAACGAACATTGGTTTCTTCTCCCTTAAAGTTGTCGATCACAACCTCGACGTCGATCTCAACCAAACGGTTTCCTCCTTGGACCGTCTCAGTGCGATCCACCAACGAACGGCGTGCTCGCAGTTGGCCATCGACTCCAAATCCTAGAGTATAATTGCGACCTCGCGCGATGGTTGGCATCTCCGTTCTGCCGATGAACTTATCATCGAGGTAGACATTCACTCGACCACCTAACAGGTCCCTTTCACTCGTGTTAATCAACTCCGCTTCTCGGGAGACCGCACTCGTTAAAACCGGAGTTGCGACATGATAGAACTCAGCTGGACATTGTGCATCTAGAACAGGAACCATTTGCGCTTCCCTCCTACTCACCAAGGTGACCGATCGCTCTAACTCATACTGAATCGCCAAGTCCTCTTCCTCTCGATTCTGATTCAATTGCTTCAACTGACCGGCCCTCATGGAAAGCTCCACTAGCTGCGCACTGGCTGCTAATTCGTTAGCCGCAAAGTTAGCATCCGCAAAATCTTCCACCGACTTACCGCTCAGCACCTTTCGATTCGCTTCCTTCTTCCCTTTGAGAGCGACATTGTAGCGATTCACTTGCTCTTGCGCCTCTACCATATTGGGCAGAACCCCTCCTTGTTGCACCTGAACATGAAGCGCCGTCAGCTCTGGATTTTTGGCGTTAACGGTGGGAGAAGCCGTTGACAGAACCAGTCCTGCGTCTTTCCAGTCCTCACCACTGACTTGATGAATCAAGGCGTTAAACTCAATGCGCACCTCATCTCCTCCACTCACACCTCTCACATTATAAACTGGCGACCAACCACAATCGCTCACGAGATAGTTCAAGTTGAAGACCGCCTCTTCGCCCCGCTCCTTCTCTACAAAAACAACGGCATCATAAATTTGAGTCGGTCCTGATGCGAGCTTATCGCGATCTCTCCGCAAGGTAGCCAGAGTCTCACTATCGTCATCAATCTGATTCGACAGCTTCATGATCTCTTGTGAAGCCGTTTCGTATTCCTTGAAGTGCATCTGAGTCACCGTCGCCAACTCCTCAGCTTGCAAAACCCCATGCGACATTTCCTGCCGAGCCGCCGGGGCAACAAAAGCTCCCAGATTGCGGAGATAGTCCTGACGGATTCTTCGAAGAGCAATCTCGTTGCGCGCCTCAGAACATTTTCGGTCCAACTCCTTGATTAAGTTCTCCAACTTGGCGACCTCAGACTTCACGCGTTTGGTTTCCTCACTGGAACGCATACGGCATGTCACCGAGCGAACCTCTAAACCTTGACCTTCATCAGCGAACACCGACTCCGGATCGGTTGCGGTGGGAAGCCCCTCCACGATGACCTCAAAGGCTCCTTCCTGCTCTGCTGAAACGCGGACTTCCCGCGTCACCAAGGCCGTTCCTTGATAAAGGGTCACCCTTCGAATAGCGTCTTCCTGCTCATCTCCCTCCACTTGAGCCGGAATAGCTTCTTCAGGATTTTCTCCGGTTACTCCTCCTTCAACTTGCACATCTTCTTGGGCCGATGTCGTCATCACCAGTCCTAGAAGTCCCATCACCATCCAATTCATCGTCTTCATATTTAGTCTTCCTCATAAACGAGGACCAAATTGAGAATTGTTCTTTTATTTGCTATTTTTCCAACATTTAGGGAAAGTGGAAATTTCTTAAATAAATAAGATACGACTCGAGGCCTCTTCCCACTCGGTCGTTAGGTACTTGCAATTGGAGGGTTCCACCAGCTAACTGCGTCGCTTCCGCAATAAAAGAACGGCAGAAGCAAGCACGAGAGAGCTTTGAGAGGGCTCCGGTATAACCGACAAATTGGACCCATTATTAGTCACCAATTCTGTGCATGAGCAAATCGACGCAGAATCGAGAGGTAAACCATGAATTGGTATCGTTGGCCTTTCCCGCCTAGGAGCATCCTCCAGCTGCGCGAGCCAGCTAGAGGCCAAATTATAATCGATTGCTACCAGTTCTCTCCTCACCGACCACGCCGACTGTGCGCTTGAACCAAGAATGCTGGCTTGAGTTTCGACAACGCGAGTGCCGTATCCAATGTTGGCGTCGAATGCTCTGGTAACCACTAACTGGTCTTCCAAAGCGTCGCTGACAGGAGAAATCAAATAGAGACTTTGAGCTCCCCCAGCCACAGGAAAGCTCGCGAAGACAAGTCCAGCCAGAAGCACTCTATGACCTCCCTTTAATTTCATTAAACGGCTGGCTCAGGTTCCTTTTTTTGCTTCTTAGGCTTAAAGGTCAGTTCTTTCGCATCCTTTACGAGGGTCACTTCGATAAAGTCACCATCCTTCACGTCACCGCGTAACAATGCTTCCGCAAGAGGATCCTCAAGGAAGCGCTCCACCGCTCGGCGCATGGGACGCGCTCCATACTCAGAGTCATACCCTTGCTCAATCAGGAAGTCACGCGCATCAGAAGTGATATCTAACTCCATCTGACGTTCTAAAAGACGTCCTTCCAACTTACCGACTTCAAGATCGATAATACGAGAAAGCGCAGGTTTTTCCAAAGTATGGAAGACAACTTGCTCATCCAAACGGTTTAAGAATTCAGGGCGGAAGTGCTTCTTAGATTCCTCTAAAATCTTGCCTTTCATATCCTCAAAGCCGCCGTCTTCTGCCGTCATTGCATTGAAACCGAGGGAGGTCTGCTTCTTGATGGTGCTCGCTCCCACGTTGGAAGTGAGAATGATGATAGTATTACGGAAGTCGATCTTGCGGCCCTGACTGTCGGTGAGAGTTCCCTCCTCCAATATCTGGAGCAAAAGATTCATCACGTCGGGATGCGCTTTCTCCACCTCATCGAACAATACGACGGAGTAAGGTTTGCGACGAACTGCTTCAGAGAGCTGACCTCCTTCTTCGTGGCCCACATATCCTGGAGGCGAACCAATCAGTCGGCTGGAGGTGAATTTCTCCATGTATTCCGACATATCGAGTTGAATGAGTGAATCAGCATCACCGAACATGAATTCAGCAAGATTACGCGCGAGATAAGTCTTACCTACACCGGTCGGCCCTAAGAAAAGGAACGATCCGATGGGGCGCTTGGGATCCTTAAGGTCGGCTCGGGAACGACGAAGTGCCTTGGAAATGGCTTCCACCGCAGGGTCTTGTCCTATGACCTGCTCCTTGAGTTCTTCTTCCATTTTCAGAAGCTTGCCCGCTTCCTTCTTCTCCATGCGCTGGAGAGGAACTCCGGTCCATTTGGAGACCACGGACATCACATCATCGCCATCGACATCGACAATCTTTTCTTCCGAATCGGCCTTCCAATTCTCGATAGTATCTTCCAGCTCTTTCTTAGCTGCCTTTTCCTCATCACGAAGAGAAGCCGCACGCTCGAAATCCTGATCGGCAATAGCGTCCGTCTTATTCTTGAGAATGACATCAATGTTCTTCTCAAGGTCCTTGATGGAAGGAGGACGGGTCATCGTGCTAATGCGCGCCTTGGCTCCAGCCTCGTCAATAATGTCGATCGCTTTATCAGGAAGAAAACGGTCAGTGAGGTATCGAGCACTGAGCTTCACTGCTCCCTCGATTGCCTCTTCTGTATAGTTAACCTTGTGGTGGGCCTCATACTTTTCTTGGAGACCTTCCAGAATAGCAATGGCATCTTCAGGGGATGGCTCTTCGACTTTCACCTTTTGGAAACGGCGCTCAAGAGCTGCATCCTTTTCGATAAACTTGCGGAACTCGTTCAAAGTGGTAGCTCCCACACACTGCAACTCGCCTCGGCTGAGGGCCGGCTTAATGATATTTGAAGCATCCATTGCTCCTTCGGCAGACCCAGCGCCAACGATGGTGTGGAGCTCATCGATAAAGAGAATGACGTTTCCAACCTTCCGGATTTCGTCCATCACGGCCTTGATACGCTCTTCGAACTGACCACGATACTTTGTGCCAGCCACCATGAGAGCGAGGTCGAGAGTGATTACCTTTTTCTCTCTAAGAATCTCAGGAACATTACCCGAGGAAATTTCCTGAGCCAAACCTTCCACGATTGCGGTCTTACCGACACCAGCTTCGCCGACGAGAACGGGATTGTTCTTGGTGCGGCGGCAGAGAATCTGAATCACGCGCTCAATCTCGGGAGCGCGCCCAATCACAGGATCGAGCTTGCCATCTCGAGCCAGCTTAGTGAGGTCACGCCCAAAAGCACGAAGGGCTGGAGTCTTACTCTTGCCTTCCCCTTCCACTTCCTCTTCTTCCTCCATCTCATCCTCTGAATCAAATTCCTCGAACAAGTCATCGTCGTCAGGAGCAAAATTGGGGTCGATTTCAGCGAGGATCTCGTTGCGAGTGCTCTGAATATCCACTTCGAGACGCTGCAGCACCCGAGCGGCGATGCCTTCTCCTTCGCGCAGTAATCCAAGCAAGAGATGCTCAGTACCCACGTATGAGTGATTGAGCGACTTGGCTTCCTTGTTCGCCAGTGCCAGAACTTTTTTGACTCGAGGGGTATAGGCAACGCTTCCACTGATCTTAGTGTCAGGCCCAGTGCCCACCTCCTTCTCGACTTCCATGCGGACGGTCTCCAGGTCGAGACCGAGACGTTCCAACACGCTCACCGCCACTCCTTGACCCAACTTAATCAGACCGAGCAACAGGTGCTCAGTACCGACGTAATTGTGGTTGAATCGGTCCGCTTCCTTGCGGGCCAGCGCCAGAACTTGCTGGGCTCTTGGTGTAAAATTATTCATTTTCTGTTTCGCTGGAATTCTCCAGCTCTTTAATCGTTGTCTTATTTATAGCAGGAGGAGCGAGATTTTGCAACCGACCCCGGATGATTTCTGCCCGAATCGAGTCACGGCTCTCGGCATCTAGTTTTTTACCAGTGTGAAGTTGGAGGTGAGCAGGTTGGATATCCATCAGAAGCAGATCGCAGACCCGCCGAAGACCTTTTTCAAAGAAGCCCAACTCGGCCCCCAAACGTAACAGAGACAAGAGGTTGAGCGCTTCCTTGGAAGGAATTACATGAGAATACTTTAAAACACCGTAAGCTCTCCCCACTCGGTCGAGAATCATCTCGGGATCATTCTCTAGTAACCGCTGGCGAGCATTGAGTTCATGAACCTCGACATCCCCAATGACACGCTCCAACCGAGCGACAATCTCTTCCTCGGACTCACCCAAGGTTGATTGATTTGAAACTTGGAAGAGGTTTCCTAACGACTCCGTACCTTCTCCATAGAAGCCTCTCACAGCTAAACGCAGGCGGGCCACCCCTTGAAGAGTGGGGCCCACTTCGTCAGCCAATACCAATCCTGGCAGATGCAACATCGCCGAGGCTCGCATCCCCGTGCCGACATTGGTAGGACATGCGGTCAAATATCCCAAACGACCGTCGAAAGCGAACGGCACTCGGCGAGAGAGTTCGGCCTCGAGCTCTGAAAGCTGTCTAAAAGCCTTCGATAAACTAAGCCCTGCACGAATGGATTGCATCCGGAGATGATCTTCTTCATTGAGCATCAGGCTGAAAGTTTGCTTGCGATTCACAATCGCAGCGCTGCCCTCGCCCCGAGCAGCTTGCTCGCGACTAATTAAATGCCGCTCAACAAGGACCTGCTTCTGGACGGACGAAAGCTCCTCTAACCCGTGCGAAAAGGCGTCTTTCATCCCAGGTAAATTCTCAACTTCCTCGCGCACCCGTTCCAAAACCGCAACCCGCTCCTCTTTTTTGGCCCATCCTGGAAAAGGTTCTCCCGCAATGTTTCGAGCCAACCGCACTCGACTCGTCAGCACCACAGAATGGTCGTCGTGATCGCCAGCCATCCAGTCGGCGGGATTCTTCAACAATGTCGAGAATCGCATCATGATGTGACGTCTCCTTGCTCGGCAGAAAGATCCGCACCGCTTTCTGCCGTCTCGCGACCTTCCTCTAGTTGACGAATCTCATCTCGAATACGAGCTGCCTCTTCATAGTTCTCAGCAGTCACCGCCGCTTCCAAACGCTCTTTGCACTCCTCAAGCAGCCGCTCGGAGAACGCGTCTCCTTGAAATCCTTCAGGATGTTTTCCAAAGTGACGCAGTCCGCGATGCATTGGCCCCAGCCGTGACAAAATCTCGTCTGAGAAAGTCAGATAGCACTGACTACATCCTAGTCGGCCAGTCTGCTGGAATTTACTCTTGGTGAAGCCACATCCAGGACAAGCCTCGCCCACCTTACTCACAGGAGTTGTAGCTGAGCCCGCAGCCATCACCGAGTCAGCAAGCCCAAAGCCAGATAAATCCATAATTCCCTCCTCAGTTGCACAGCTCTCGCAGAAGGACATCTTGTTCATTTCCCCTTTTTCCAATTGGGTAAAATGGACAGTGGCTTTCTCGTCGCACTTTTGACACTTCATCTCTCCCCCAAGTTAGCCCCCTCTCGGCGGATATCTAAAAGAAAATCCATGCCATTTTGCGGAACGAACTGAGAAAGATGTCTAAAACGGGGTTCCAGTCGAACGGGTGACCTTGGTAAAGCCCTCAATGAGACGTCGAGTGATAGGTCCTGGCTTTCCATCACCGACCTCTCGCTCGTCCAATTTAGTAGCGGGAATCACTTCCGCTGCTGTTCCCGTCAGGAAACACTCGTCGGCAGTAAAAACATCATATCGAGTCATGGTTCTCTCCTCCAAGGTGAGCCCCTCGGCCTCACACAGCTCAAAAATCACTTGCCGCGTGATCCCGTCAAGCGAGCCATCGCTGATGGGCGGAGTGAAGACCTTGCCGTCTTTCACGATGAAGATGTTGTCTCCGGTGCATTCCGCGACATAGCCTTGCTCGTTCAGCATCAATCCCTCCACACAACCTGCCTTAATCGCTTCCGCCTTGGCCATAACGTTGTTGAGATAGTTGAGAGACTTCACCTGAGGACTCAGGGCACCGGGCGCGGGTCGGCGAGTCCCGCAAGTGACGAGTTCCAAGCCGTTCTCATAGTGCTCCTTAGGATAGAGAGAAATCGTCGAGGCGATGATGAACATTGAAGGAGTCTTGCAGAGGTATGGATTCAGCCCCAATCCTCCCACTCCACGGGTGATCACCAGTCGAATATAACCATCCTGCAACCCATTGGCACGGATCGTCTCGCAGACTGCCTCATTAATCTCCTCGGCTGTCCAAGGGAGGGTGATGAGAATCGCCTTCGCAGAAAGAAAAAGTCGCTTGGTATGCTCTTCAAGACGAAAAACCCGTCCGTTGTAGAAACGAATCCCCTCGAAGACACCGTCTCCATAAAGCAAGCCGTGATCAAAAACCGATACCTTCGCCTCTGCTTCGGGAACCAACTTCCCATCCAACCAAATCGTTCTATCCATGCGGCCGAAAAACTGACGATTGGAAGCCTTCTTGAAAAGGCTCAAATGACAGTTCTCACCGGAATCTGCCTAACTCCATCCGGAGAAGATGCCCTAACGCCTCGCCCTAATCACAGAATTCCTCGATAAGAACGGACCCAATGATGGTCAAGGGCCTGAGGCTTGCGTAGTCTCCGCCGCATGAGTTCACCCGAGCCCCTTTCCCCTCCTACCGAGAGCGAAACTTGGCAAGCCCTCGACGACGCCCTTCAATCCACAGATGCCTCTTCAACGATGGGAATCCTCAACAGTTTGGATGCCGAGGACCAAGCGCGTGCCGTCTCCCGACTCACCCAGGAAAAGCGCGAAGCACTGGCGGAAACAATCGGCTCCGAAGATTTCGCCCAACTACTCGAAGAGCTTCCCGAAGCACAGGCGGTCGAACTGCTAGACACCCTTCCCAGTGAACAAACCGCAGCCGCTGTGAGCTGCCTCCCGCCGGAGACGAGTAGCCGCCTCCTCCGTGAGCTGGAAGACGAGGATTCAGCGGAGATTTTGGAAGAAATCGGCGACAATGAGACCCTAACCGAACTCAAGAGTCGCCTCGAATACGAAGAGGGTTGCGCCGGCAGTTTGATGCGAGGAAGCCCCGTTTCCTTTCCCCAAGACCTCACCGTGCAGAAGCTTCTCGATGAACTGCATGATCACGCCGACGACTACTCCGACCGCGACATTCAATATCTCTACGTGGTGGATGAGAAAGGACGGCTCAAGGGAGTTCTACAACTCCGCCAACTCTTCTGGGCACCACGTAGCAAGCCCCTGAAGGACCTCATGATTCCGGACCCTCTCTCCGTTTCTGACCAGTTGGACTTTCATGATTTAGCTGAAATCTTCAAAAAGAGACCCTTCCTCGGTCTCCCCGTCGTGGATGCGGAAGGTCGCCTGCTAGGGGTCGTCCCACGCGACACCGTCCAGCGTGAGACCTCTGACGAACAAACAGAGCTTTACCTACAATCACAAGGTATTGTCGATGGTGAAGAATTACGATCAATGCCCCTCCTCGACCGCTGCCGCAAGCGTCTTGCTTGGCTCGCTCCTAACATCGTATTGAATCTAGCCGCAGCAAGCGTCATTGCCGCGAACGAGGCAACCTTGCAAGAGGTCATCGCCTTGGCTGTCTTTCTCCCCATCGTCTCTGACATGTCGGGATGCAGCGGCAATCAGGCTGTCGCAGTCAGCATTCGTGAACTTACCCTCGGTATCCTGCGCCCCGGTGACTACCTCCGCGTCGTTTTCAAAGAAGGTCTGGTCGGCGTCATCAACGGCACTCTTCTTGGGATTCTGTTAGGAATTGTGGCCTTCGTTTGGAAAGGAAATCTCTTCTTGGGTGGAGTGGTCGCGGCCTCCCTAGCGCTCAACACTATCTTGTCCGTTCTCTTGGGTGGCCTTGTGCCTCTCTTCTTGAAGAGCCGCAAAGTCGATCCCGCTCTCGCCAGCGGTCCCATTCTCACCACCTGCACCGACATGTGTGGATTCTTCCTCGTCCTCTCTCTTGCATCAGCAGTGCTGACTAAACTTACCTAAAAGCCAAACAAAATATTCTCTTATCGATATGAAATCGCTCCTCACAACTCTTCTCCTTGCTTCCCAATTGTTTGGAGACCCACTTCCCAAGACCTCCATCATTAGCCATGATCCCTCCTTTAAAGCTCTCATTGATATTGATGCCGAGATTGAAGTCCTAGCCTCAGGCTTCCGTTGGTCTGAGGGTCCTGTCTGGGATACGGCTCATCAGCGACTTCTCTTCTCAGACGTCCCAAATAATATCGTTCACTCTTGGTCTGAAGAAGATGGACTGACTACCTTCCTCAAGCCTTCCGGCTTCACTGGTCCATCCTCTAACTCAAACGAACCTGGTTCCAACGGCTTAGCATTCGACGCTCAAGGCCGCCTTCTTACCTGCGAACACGGCGACCGCCGGCTTTCTATTCTCACCAAAAACGGCGGAAAACGAACTCTCGCCGATAACTACAAAGGGCAGCGCCTCAACTCTCCTAACGACCTTGTGGTTCATTCTTCCGGTTCTATCTTCTTTACCGATCCTCCCTATGGATTACCTAACCAAGGAGAGGGTCCAGAACGGGAAATGGAAGAGAACGGTGTATATCGCTGGGATATTGATGGACAACTCACCCGAGTGATTTCCGACCTAGTGCGACCCAATGGCGTCACCCTCTCCCCAGATGAAAAAACGCTCTATATCGCCCAGTCCCACGGCCCCGCAGCTCACATTCTAAGCTACCCCGTCGATAAAGAACTTAATCTAGGCCCCCCGACTATTCTTTTCGACTCAGCAACTCTCGAGCCAAAACTCCCCGGACTTCCCGACGGACTTAAGGTAGACCTTATGGGTAATATCTGGAGCAGTGGCCCCGGTGGAGTCATCGTTCTCAGCCCTCAAGGAAAACTCTTGGGCCAAATCCTGACCGGGCGACGAACCGCGAACCTTGCTTGGGGTGGTGCCGAGTATTCCATGCTCTATCTGACTGCCAACAAAGACCTCCTCAGAGTCAAGACCAAGACAAAAGGAAACAGGCAAGTTGGAGACTCCAAGCAGTAAAACAAGTTGCGTTTTTGATATAATGATTATAGACATATTTTTCATTAAGCATGACGCTCCATAATAAATATGATGCCGTAATCATCGGAGCAGGGTTATCAGGCCTTTCTTGCGCACTTGAACTGCAGAAACACAAGAAGAAGGTGCTCATCTTAGAGAGCTCTGACGGACCGGGCGGAAGAGTCCGCACCGACGAAGTCGATGGTTTCTTGCTCGACCGAGGATTTCAAGTCTACCTCGATTCTTATCCAACAGCGGGGAGTCTCTTTGACCTTTCCAAACTGAACCTTAAAAAATTCGAACCTGGAGCCTTAGTCTACTCCGACGGGAAACTGCATCGAGTGATGGATATTTTCCGGAGGCCAAAGTATCTCTGGGCAAGCGCTACCGCTCCCATTGGCAACCTCTTTGACAAGGCCTTGGTGGCCCGTTTGAGAATGATGCTCATTAAGTCATCACTCACTGAGATTGCTGAACGTGAGGACCAAACTACCAAAGACTACTTGCGCCGCTTCGGATTTAGCGAACGAATGATCGATGGTTTTTTCAGGAGTTTCTATGGCGGCATCTTTCTCGAAAGAGAACTTCGAACTTCCAGCAAGATGTTTGAGTTCACTTTTAAAATGTTCACCGAAGGTTCAGCCTGCCTTCCCGCCAAGGGAATGGGAGAGTTAGCCAAGCAGCTAGCCACTCGTATCCCTGAAGGGCAAATTCGCTATCATTGCCCAGTCCAGAAAGTCTCGAGGAACCAAATTCATCTCAACTCTGGAGAAACCATCGAAGCGTCTTCCATTGTCCTCGCAACTTCGCACAACGCAGCCAAGGCAATTGCTCCAGAGATCCAAATTCCTCACATCACTTGGCGCTCTGTTACGAACCTCTATTTCTCCTCATCTAAGTCCCCTCTCAATGAGCCTATTCTCGCGCTCAATGGCGAGAAAACGGGTCTCGTTAACAACGTCGCCGTCCTCACGGATCTTTGTCCAGACTATGCCCCTTCTGGCCAATCACTCATCTCCGTATCACTCATTGGGAGCCACGAACAAGAGTCCTTACCTGACGAGGTGAAGGAAGATCTCGCCAACTGGTTTGGAGAAGAAGTTTCGGATTGGAAGCACCTCCGGACCATCCTCATTCCTGAAGCCCTGCCAGAACAACTTCCGGACTCAGCATGCGTTGCGGATCCGAAGCCCCCTCTCTATCTTTGTGGCGACTATCGCACTTCAACCTCCATCGAGGGGGCCATTATTTCAGGGCAGGAAGCTGCCAAGAAAATACTGGCAAGTAATGAGAGTCTCTAATCGCTTTCATTCGACTCACTCTCGCGACTTGGGCCCACTTGAAATTTGGAATCTAAACTCTGAAGTTCCTTCCGATCTTCTCCTAACCCCACGAGTCGCAGGTGACACTTGAAAGCCTCATAAGCTCCGGCTTGGTAGTAAACTCGTGCCGTGCGCCGAATGGCCTCGATTGTCATCGTCAAAATTTGCTTATCAGTCAATTCGACCAGCTCAGGAATCGCAAACTTGCTGCAATCGATCACTACCTCAATGGATTTCTCTTCTCGAGTGACCTCTATCGCCAAACCACAAAGCACCACCAAGTTCGCTTCCTTTACATCATAGGTTGGATTGTTGGTCTCAAATCGAAAAGGCATTCCGACAGCCTTGACCAAGTCTTCTGGAAATGCGCCTGACAATACCACTGCACGCTCCACGACCGCAGCCTGTATCAACTCCCCCTTGACTCCGAATTCCATCGCGCTATCCGTATCGTGGTATGATACTGGCTGAAACACCTGAACCACTTCCTTGGTGACCGCTGAAACATAGCCGATCCATAGAAGAGAGAGAAAAAGAACCTTCATATTCCGGATACGTTGCTCCCATCAGATTCTTAAAACCAGACAATTCAACGTCTTGATTCTTGACTCAGGGCCTCCCATTCATCCCACTACCCCCATGCCCATAGCGTCCGACCGCACCCGCGTCGAATCCATCTTCATCCGTCATCGCAACACCTTAATGGTTCGAGCTAACTTTACGGATATCTTCATGGATCACTACCTTCATCTCGCCGATCACGACCTCAAATACCCAGCCGAGCTCGATCACAAGCTCAAGGAACTTCTCGTCGCCCTGACTCTCCATGCGGTTGCTCGTCCTTGGGCCGAAGTCCACGCTTGGACCGTCAACTTGAGAGCCCCCCGCGTTAACTTTTTTGCCACCGCGTCCTCGACCCACGAAAACATCGTTGGCCGAATCTTCACCGAAGATGTTCGCGAGCCTCCTCAAAACCTTCTCTACAGTCAAGTTACCGAGCCCGAGAGCCAGCCTCGGCTTTCGACCGTAGCGTTGGAGACTGACCAACCATTTGATTGGCTCAGCCACTACTACAAACAATCCGAACAGCGGCCCGGGAAGATTTTCGAACTCCCTGACGAGAACTTCGTCCTCCTCGCTGCACAACCAGACTTTGACGAAGAGTGGTTTGAGAGCCTTACCAGTGAGAAGGTAGCAGCCTTTGAGGAAACCGAAGAACTTTCCCCCTTAGAGAATCGCGCCTTTCACTTCTTCTGTGGCTGTAACCGCGAGCGAATCATGCCTGCCCTCGCTGTCTGGAGAGATAAGCTGGACGAACTCTTTGATGGAGCCGAACAAGTCACTGTGCAATGTCCTCGTTGCGCTAGTAAACACGCGATTACGAGAGCAGATTTCGCTCAAGAAAATTAGCACTCAAGGCTTGGGAGAAAAACCGGTGTAAACGGATGCAATTCCTCCGCTCAGGGGCTGAGCTTTCACTTCTCGGAAGCCACTCTTCTCAAACAGCTCTACCATCTTTGAACCGCTCGGAAACTTCTCAATAGTTCCCGCAAGATACTCAAATGCCTGCCCTTGTCCGGTGAGTAACCCCGCAACCTTTGGGAGCACTTTATTGAGATAAAAACCATACGGACGACCCAAAGGCCCCTTGGGTAGAGAAAAATCAAGAACGAGCAGGTGCCCCCCTTGACACACCCGTGCCATTTCACGCAGCCCCGCCTCCCAGTCGGCCATATTGCGAAGTCCAAAGGCAACAGTCACCGCGTCAAACGTTCCATCCTCAAACGGCAGATTGAGCGCATCAGCCACTTGGGTTTGCCCAATACCACGTCGGCTCGCATGAGCTAACATCTCCGCACAAAAATCAGTCGCTACGATCTCGGCATTTGGGCTCACCTTTTGCATTTCCAAAGCTAAATCGCCTGTTCCTGTTGCCACATCGAGAATCCGTGAAGGTTCCCAGTTCTTGACCATTCGGGCCACTTTGCGGCGCCACAAGATATCAGTGCCAGCACTCAGCACATGATTCGTGACTACATAACGATCCGCGATTTTGGCAAAGGCTTCCCTGACGTAACCAGCGTCTTGCCCCCCACTTTGAGCAATTTCTTTTCCGTTACCCATTTCTAATTAGGGTTAGGAGCTGGGGGTTCGGGCAAAATGTCCTGATAAATCCCAGGATCGCTTCCCGGGATTTCTACTGCTCCACATGCCTTCTCATAGAATTCGCGAGGACCGACTCCTCCAATAAAACCATAAGCATAACCAAGGTCACGCAACCCCTCGAGAGCTTTGAAGAGGAGAGCCTTCCCGACCCCTTTTCCTCGTGCCGCTTCGCCAACTCCGGTGGGACCAAAGTAGCCTTTGCAGGTGGTATCATAGCAGGCGAACCCTAGAATCTCCTTGTCCTTAGTCGCAATGAAGCAGCTCACCGGTTGATGGCTCATCGCCACTTCCACCTCACTCACCCACTTTGGCGAAAAGTGCTCGCCTACCCACTTTGCTACGAGGTGCTTCTCATAAACACTCGGTCGTCTCAAAATAATTCCCTCTCCAGCCACTCTTTGATAAGTCGGCTCCATTTCCGGCAAATCGTAGAGCCGAACCAGCATGTCAATCATGCTGTGAACGTAGCCTTCCAGTGACTTCTCGCAATGCCTATTCCCGCCAGTGCTCTCTCTTCCTTTACGATTTGCAGAATCACTCATGGCGGCTAAACTTCTTCTGTGATTCCTGAGGACGAAAGCCGCCCCCTCCCTCCTGACCATCAACTCGATGCCACGTTGAGAGTAGTCGTCGGTGCCATCATTCTTTTGGGTGGAGGTTTTTTTCTCCTCGAATTCGTTCATTGGCTCGTGAACGGAGGATTCAAGCCCTTCCTCACCGGAGCGGCTTTCGTTACTATCTTCTTTTTTCTTTTGGTGTTGTGGTCACGACTTCTCGCACACGGAGGGCGCAGTTTACGACGCAAACCTTCGGTTTATGCCCTCTTTGGTCTTCTCACAGCAGGGGGGATTCTCATTCAGCACTTTCTAGCTGCCTGAGAAACTTTTCTGCTGACACCGTGGTCAGTCTCACCCCTTGACCTCAAGTGACGATTGTCGGCAATATAGCCAATCGGTTAATATTCCGCATTTCTCAAATGAAGACTCCACACCAACCAATTGTCAGCCCGATTCTTGTAACCTCGCTTCTTATGACCCCCTCATTATTGGGAGCTGGATTTCAACTCGCGGAGCGCTCGGCTTCAGGCTTGGGTCGCGCTTTCTCTGGTGAAGCTGCCATTGCCGATGACGCCTCCGTCGTCGCATCCAACCCTGCGGCAATGATCATGCTCGGTGGTGAATGGAATTTTTCGGCAGGGATCACTTATATCGACCCAGGTGCGAACGCGACCCTCTATCCCGCGCTGACGGGTGGCAACGGAGGCCCTGCACTGAAGGACGACGATATCGCCGAGTCCGCTTGGGTTCCCTACGTCTATGGAACTAAGCGTATCAACGACAAGGTCGCCGTCGGCGCTGGTCTCTTTTCTACTTTCGGTCTGCGCACTAACTACGAGACCTCCACCGCAGCCTTGGTTGCCACCGACTATTCAGAAATCACCACCGTTAATTTTAATCCTTCGATTGCCTATCGAATCAATGATCAACTCACTCTTGGAGCAGGCTTTAATGTTATGTATGCGGAAGGTGAGATTACCTCTCTCGCACCTGGAGGTATGGGAGCAAGGCTTTTCGGTTTGGAAGGAGATGACATCGCCTTCGGATACAACATCGGCTTTCTCTACGAGCTTTCAGAGCGCACTCGTATCGGTCTTCATTACCGTTCCTCGATGAAGCTCGAGCTGGAGGGCGACGTCACCTTATCCCCCGCTTTCAACACTCTTGTCCCCGGTGGAGTCTTTGATGTAGATGGAGTCTATGATGGCACCTTGGACGTGGAGCTGCCCGCCACAGTGGAGTTGAGCCTCTATCATGAAGTGAATGATAAGTGGGCATTCCATGGAGACATTCTCTGGACGCAATGGAGTTCTTTCGAAACCCTTGAGCCCAAAACGGGCGTGGTCAATGCCAACCCCTTTGCTCCAGTGCCAGTGGACCCTATTCTTGCCACTCCCGAAAACTGGAATGATGCCTTTCGATATTCGATCGGTGCTACCTACCAGCATAACGATTCTTGGACCTTCCGCACGGGTATTGCTTATGATGAAAGCCCAGTGGACGACGAGTTCCGTACTCTTCGTATCCCCGACGGAGATCGCATCTGGTTGAGCTTGGGTGCAAGCTATGCAGTCACCGAAAACATGAAAATCGATGCAGGCTACTCCTTTGTCATGGTTGATGAAGTGAGCTTGGGAGAAAATGACGGCGGCTTCATCGGAACCGACAGTATCGGCGAAGGCAACATCCACCTCTTCGCCCTCGGCATGAGTGGAAGTTTCTAAAGAAGCCCTGCGCAAAGCACTTTCAAAAGGCGAAGTCTCAGAAGAGGCTTCGCTTTTATGGTTAGCAATTTTCGATAGATAAGATAAGTTCCCAAAAACTTGCTCCAATGTCTTCGCTTGCCAAAAATCTCCTCCGGCCCCGCAAGTATATCTCCGTCATTCGTGCTAAACGAAAGCCGACCTTTCGTGATGTTTTCCCCGAGTGGCTCGATACCGTGAATATCTTTCGCAACCGCGAAGCCTTCGCTACTTGGATTTGGCTGAGCCAACATGCTCTTGGACTCGTTGCCGCATTTTTCTTCTTTCGCGATTACTTAAGCTGGTCGGGTATCCTTTGGTGGCTCGGTTTCGCTCTCCTGCATGCCCATTTCTTCCACACCTTCTGGTATCATCGCTACGGTTCACACCGAGCCTTTAAATTTCGCCACTCATGGTCCGCTAAGGTCATCTATTGGCTCAATCCTCTCATGATTAAGGAAGAGACTTATGTCATTCCCCACTTTGTGCACCATAAGATTTCGGACACTCCGGGCGATCCTTATGGCCCTCGGAATGGCTATTGGGGAAGCTTCTCGGCCACTGAGTCTGCCAATTTTTTTAACCGCCAAATGTCGGAAAAAGAGGCCCGATTTTGCTTCAACTTCCTCTCACGCATTCCCTCCCAATGGAACACCATTGAGCGTTTCCGAGAGACCGGTTCCTTCGAAAAGGAATGGCGTTACCCCGCCCGATTTCTAGTTTGCAATACCTTTTGGATTTCGTTGTTTCTCCTTCTGGGTCGCCCCGACCTCTTAGCTGCCTTCTACTTCGGAGCGGTGACCTTCTTGCTCATCATGCGCGACTTCAACTTTCGCGGTCATGACGAAGAAAGCGAGCACCAGCCCAAACTTGATACTCATTCGCTTGCAGTGAACCAATGGATTTATGGTATCCTTGCCAGTGAGTGGCACGACAATCACCACCGCTTTAGTTCCAGCGCCAAGTCTGGCTTCGCCAAAAACGAGCTCGATATCAGCTTCGGCATCACCCTCCTTCTCAGCAAAATCGGCATCTTAGAATCTTATGTCGATAGCAGTCGTGGTTACGAGCGCGAGATTGTTCGGGTAAAGGCGCAACGCAACTCGGAACCACCCTCGACAAGCCTTCAGACACCGGAATAGAATTCGGTGTGAAAGCAAAGATAGTAAAATCCATTACAGTCGGAGAATTCTACTCCCGACATCAAGAGGAACTTCAGCTTTCACTTGTTGGAGAGGAATGCGGATTTAACGAACTCATTCGAGAACCTGCGCCCAACCGACCCGGTCTCGCCCTCGCTGGTTTCTTCACCTATTTCGCAAAGAAAAGAATTCAAGTTCTTGGAAATTCGGAAATCTCTTACCTTAAAAAGCTCGATGACAAGACCCGAGCCAAGCGCTTTCAAGCCTTCTGCAAACAGAAGCCTCCCTGCTTGGTTCTTGCACGCGACCTTCCTTTTCCTGCCGAGCTCATCCAGACCGCGCAAGAAGAGAAAATAGCTATCTTTACCTCTCCGATGGTGACAATGAAGTTCCTCAATGAGGCAACCCGTTGTCTTGAAACCGACTTTGCGCCAACCACCACCATCCACGGCGTCATGGTGGATTATCGCGGTATTGGTATCCTCATTATGGGTAAGTCTGGAGCCGGTAAGAGCGAGACAGCCATCGGACTTCTAGAAAAAGGAGCCGCCTTAGTCGCTGATGACATGGTTCATGTCCAAGGACTGGGTGGAGAGCTCATCGCTTCCTCACCAGAACTTTCCAGAGGATTTATCGAGATGCGTGGAATTGGCATCATCAACGTCGCCAACCTCTACGGGCTCTCGGCCATTCGCCCTCACAAAAGACTCGATATGATTATCACCCTTAAGGGACAAGCGGACCTCAACGAAGTCGACCGACTGGGTATCAAACGAAAGAAATTTGAAATTCTCGGACTTAAAGTGCCCAATGTCGAGATTCCCGTGGCCCCCGGACGAGACACCGCCCGACTCGTCTCCGTCGCAGCCCTCGATCTACAGCTGCGCAAACTCGGCTATGACATGGCCGACGAGTTCAATCAAAGACTCTTGGCAAAAATGAATCCCGATCTTAAG
The DNA here is from genome assembly GCA_051251855.1 of Roseibacillus sp. Taxonomy (GTDB): domain Bacteria; phylum Verrucomicrobiota; class Verrucomicrobiia; order Verrucomicrobiales; family Akkermansiaceae; genus Roseibacillus. Next base: position 964,058 of record JBPOGI010000001.1, on the reverse strand, counting down.
GACTCCTAATGAGCGACCTCATTCCTCTTCACGGTCTGACCCACCTGCGATTTCGCGGCCCCGATGCCGAACGCTATCTCAATGGCCAAGTGACCCAACAAGTCACCGGCATTAAAGAAGGCCAGTCGCGCTATACCTTCGTCTGCGATGCCAAGGGGCGTATTCTTTTTGATGGCACCATCCATCGTGATGCTGAGGGATTTCTCTTGAGCGTTGAAGGCCGCTCCACGGATGATGTCCTTGCACGCATGGACCGGTATCTCATCGCCGACGACTGTGAGCTAACCGACGAAAGCGAAATCTGGCTCCTCCTCCATGAGCCCTCCCAAAGCGATGCCGCGGACGGGCTCGTGAACCGCTTTGGGACCTTCGGGCGCGACCTCTATCAAGCCACCAGCGCCGTAGAGAAAGCTACCAATCAGGCGAAGGACCTCACCTCTCAAAGTACCCAAGAAGCTCTGAGAATCGCCAAGGGAGTACCTCGAACGATAGACCTCTTGGGCTCTCTTCCGGCCGAAACAGGTCTCGAAGACCTCGCTGTTTCCTTTCACAAAGGTTGCTACCTTGGCCAAGAAGTCATCTCCCGAATGAAGCGGGCAGGAAAAACCAATCGCAAGCTTATCCCCCTTTCTCTCGACCAGCCTACCAGCAACCTACCTCTTACCTTCTCGATACCTGGTGAAGAAAAAACGCTCCTCGAGGTGACGTCAGTTTCCAACAAAAAGACAGAGCATGGTTATCCAGCTTTGGGCTATCTTAGCTCTCGCTACCCAGAGGGCGCTGAGCTCAAAAGCTCTGAGGGCATATCAGCCGTGGCTCTCTCCTTAAAACAGTGATCAGCTTCAAGGCCGAAGCCCACTCTACGAGTGAAAAGAAAGAGACAAGCCCCTTACTTAAAGTCTTCTTCACCCCAGACCATCGCATTCCTCATCGCGTATCCCAAGCAAGTATGCACTCGGGTAATCCGAGAGTTTTTGTTTCCTAGGTCTCCATTCTTCATGGCCGCAAACTGGTCCACCACATTCTTACATTGTGCCAACAGTCCACTTGCATACTCATGGACTCCGGGACGCTTCACTAGAAAGCCCGCATGAATCTTCTTTGCCGTCGCATGCATCTCAGTGAGCGTCGTCTTGAGTTCCTCACTCATTTCGCCACCCGCTCGCAACTGAGGTTCAAGAACGAGATAGTCCTCTCGTAATTGAAGCATCGCTGACATTTCATCAGGATAACGGGCGAGCACATTCTTGCCCTTAATCTTCATGATGGTGGCGATACTTGGGGTCTTGATCACTTGACCCACAAAAATTTTGGTCGCGTTCACTCCATTCCAGTGCTCCACAATGGGAAAATACTGTGAGCTTCCATAACGGTCTGACGCAATCGCGCCCAGGGTTCCACCCGACTCGATCTTGTAAGACTCTTTGCCAGCGGTATCACCTGCGAGCTTCAAGCTCTCAGGATCAACAAGAGGATCCTTTTTCGCGGCTTCGATAGCTTCCAAACGAGCTTCTTCCTCAAGACGCTTGGCTTCCTCTTCTTCCTGCAACCTCTTGAGGCGAGCCTCCTCTTTGAGCCTTTCCTCCTCTGCTGCCTCACGAAGTTCATCGAGATTCGGTCTTACTAAATCAGATAATTCATTGGCTACAAGGGGAGTAGTCTGCAAAAGGCTGAAGGCGAATAGCGTGGGGAGAGTCAGGTTTTTCATCGAGGAGTTGGTATCTTTGAACACTGCTTTGAGACGGAAACAAGCCCATTTTCATTCAGCTTTCTAGAACTTCCAGTGTTAAAGTCGGAATATTCTACCGTTTTACTTCGTAGGAGAAGGTCTTAAATGCAGAATCTACCACTGATGAACGTTCTCTATTCATTTCTTTTTCTCTCAATTATTTCCCTATCTGCCGCCCCTAAGAAAAAGGAAAAAAGCACTTGGTTCGACCACGCGGACTTTGGCCCAGCCTTTGCGCAAACTTGGGGAGATTATTATCAGGGCGAATATCGTTCCGATGCGGCAATCAAAGGGATTCTCCTCCATCCCGATCCCGAAAATCGAAACTTGGTCGCCGTCTTCAATACCGAGACCTTGCAACTCGTCACAGCTACCAATAAGGGAGTCTCACTCGATAACACACCCTTCGCCGGAAAACATGGGACCCAGAACAAAATTCTCAATCAGGAGTCTCCTTATTTTAACAACGCCAACAGCCCAGCTTGGGCCGACTCAGAAGGGTCCTTTGCTGACACTCGAAAACATCCTGGTCATGGGAATTTTGAGCACTTGCAATTCAAAGGCTATTACCGCCATGGGCACGAAGTTATTCTCGACTACAAGGTTAACGGGACTCCAATCCTTGAAAAAGTCGTTATGGATGGTGAAAACATCAGACGCATTCTCCATATCGAAGGCCATGAGGGCACCTATCGCACCCGTCTTTCCACCATCCCTTCCGAAGAGTCGTCCAAACCCAAGGGAACGGTCACCATGACTCAAGGAGACGACGGGATTGTTTGGGACCTCACTAAGCAAAGCACCGATATCATTGGAATCGATTACTATCCAGGTGGCGCCATCGAACTGATGCGAAGCGGAATTCTTGGCCTCGATAGCCAAACAGAAGGCGGACCATCTATCTATCCCGAAACCTTCGAAGTGGCAGCAGCCCTTAGCAACAGTGACGGTGCCTTTCTTGTCGACCAGATTCCTCTCCCACCTCAACTCGAACAGTCCCCCTACAAAAACAAGGTTCGCATCACCGATTTTGACATCTTCTCCGAGGGCGACCGCGCAGCAGTCTGCACGTGGGGTGGCGATGTCTGGATCGTCTCAGGGCTCAATGAATTCAAGACCCTTACTTGGAAGCGCTTCGCCGCAGGTCTCTTCGAGCCCTTGGGACTGAAGATCGTTAACGATGTCATTCACCTCAACTGCCGCGATGGCATCTGGCAAGTCATTGACCTCAACGACGATAACGAGGCCGATCATTATAAAGTCTTCAACTACGACGTTCTCATCACCGACAACTTCCACGAGTTCTCCTTCGGACTCGAGACCGACTCCGAGGGCAACTTCTACTTTGCCAAGGCATCCCCCGTCCGCCCAGGTGGCCGTAACTTCGACAAAATCCTCGATCACAATGGAGCCTTCATGAAGCTCACTCCTGACGGCAAAAACCTAACCGTTGTCGCCACAGGGCTGCGCGCGCCTGGTGGCATTGGAGTCGGTCCCAATGGCGAGCTCACGACCGGCGAAAACGAAGGCACTTGGCAGCCCTGCTGCAAAATCAACTACTTCACGAAAGACCAACGCCCTGTCTTTCTCGGCACTGAACAAGCACGACAAGGCCTCGAGAAAGAGTTCCACGAGCCTCTTTGCTATCTCCCCATGAATGTCGATAACTCGGGCGGCGGCCAAATCTGGGTTCCCAAGCAGGCCAAGATTGGCCTCTCTCCCGGAGAACTCCTCCATCTTTCCTACGGTCAATCAACTGTCTACCGCGTTTTGACACAGCAGCTTGATAATGGCCAAATTCAAGGAGGGGTCATTAAGCTGCCCATCAAACTTTCATCCTCAGCTCAACGTGCCGCCTTCCACAAAGACGGTTCAATGTATGTGGCTGGGATGAGAGGCTGGCAATCCAATGCCGCCACCGAATCCGGAATTCAGCGCATCCGCCACAACGAAGGCACTCTCCTTGGACTCCCTGAAGCCATGTCCGTTTCCGGCGACAAGCTCACCTTGCGATTCGATAGCGAGCTTGATGAAGAACTCGCCACCGACCCCGAGTCCTTCGCCATCAAGCGTTGGAAATACATTCGAGGGCCCCAGTATGGTTCCGGCCAGTTCTCCATCGACAACCCCGACCTTGCAGCCGAGAAAAGTGCTCTTGAGCAAGAGAAAAAAAGCCACAAAAAACAGGACAGCGTGGAAGTAACAGCTGCAGAATTGAGCGAAGACCGCGAGACCGTCATCCTTACCATCCCTACCTTGAAACCTGCCCAGCAGATGCAAATCGCCTATGACCTTGAGTCCACCGATGGCGAGGTGCTGATCGGCACCATTTATTCTACCATTCATCAGAACTAGGTAGAAATTCCGGATAATCCTCTCCTCGCCCTGATTCTAGTGGAGAAAAAACATGCGCCGTTTTGCGAAAATCCACTATCGCAAAACCTCTTTCGTTCTATTCTTAACGCATCTCCTTCCACCGCCTTACAGCCCTCTGTCTTTTTCTACTGACGCCCTTCTTTCTCAACTCTTGCATCGAGGGCGAGGAAGAGGTCTGGGTTAACCCCGACGCCTCCGGACACGCCCGTGTCAAAGTTTCAGCACCCACTCTTCTCTTCTCAAGGTTTGGTGGCGTGGAGCAAGTCATCGCAGACGCCAAAGAAGGACTCGCCGATTCCGACAACGTCTCTCTCAATCATCTCGAGGCCGTTAGAGACGGCTCCAAAACGATTCTCACGGCCAAGCTTTCCTTCAAAGACGCTCGTAAAGTCGGCTCGGTCCTTCAGAAATTTCGAGATCCTCCCGGCTCCGCTGAAAAGTCCGACGAAGAAATCCTGTTTGGAGATACCAGCCTCAAGATCTCCTTCCCCAAGCTTCTCTTCTCTCGGCAAGTTGACGTTCGTCCTCTCGTCCCGCCCGAAAGTATCAATCCCATGACGAACCGACTTCTCGGCGACTCAAAACTTACTTACCAAATCCACCTCCCGACTCCCGCCACAACCCACAACGCCGACCATGTCTCCAAGGACGGGAAAAGTCTCCAGTGGCAAGTCCCTCTCACAACCTTGCTGGCAGGTCCGGTTGAGATGAAATTCTCAGCTCCCCTTCCTCATCTCTCGCGCTATTTAGCGTTGGCAGGCCTCTTGCTTATTTTGGCAGTCTGCGCCTCCATACGCCTCATTAAAAAACGAAAAAACAAGGTCCCCAACCCATCATGAGTGGTATCAATATTCCCGAATTCTGCGGCGCCATCCTGCTGCCCGAAACCGTTCTTTTCCCCCACGGAGCGCTTCCCCTGCACATCTTCGAAGAACGGTATCGTGAGATGCTCGAGGAAGCCCTCGAAAGCCATTGTATGATTTGTGTCGGCACCTTGGTCGAAGAGGAAGGCAAAGACCTTAACAGCTGTGTGCATCCCATCGGCACCGTGGGCCTGATCCGAGCTTCACGCGAGATGGACGATGGCCGTTCCAACCTCGTGCTCCATGGCGTCTATCGTGTCCGGTTTTCTGCTTGGCCTGGAGGTAAGACATACCCATACGCGCACATTGTCCCCATGACCGCGGACCCCTTTCCTTCAGACGAAGGCCCGCTCATGGCCTCAAAGCTCCGAGACCGAGTGAACGAAGCTCTGTCCGGCTTCCCTCTCGAAGTCAAAAAGGAAATCAATCACGTTCTCGACCGCACCAACGGTGAACCCGTCATCCTCGCCGATGCTGTCGCCCAACAGTTTGTGCAAGACCCCGATATTCGTCTTCAGATTCTCAGCGAACCCTCGCTCGATGCGCGCTACGATCTTCTTTTGCGCTACCTCACCATGATTCGCGATCACAGCGAGAACGAGTAGCCTGAGTCGCAAAAACCCAAGAATTCTCGCGCAAAACAGCAGAGATTCTTATTAGGTTGGGATGATCCGATCAAAGTCAGAGTTGAGCAGGTCGAACAGATTGCCATCGGGATCACTGACGGTAACAACCCTACCTCCCCAAGGCTCGTCACGAATAGCACCGCTAAACTTCACCCCCTTACTCCGCAGCTCTGTATGCAGCGCATCAACATCATCCACATACAGCTGAAGACCTGTATGAGCACGATTGAAAGGCTTCGTCCATTCATAGACATGGATTCCAAAACCGCTGCAATCAAAGCGAGCGAAGCGAGAAAAGTCATCCCTTCCTTCACACACTAAAGGCAGCCCTAACAACTCCTGATAGAAGCGAAGCGACTCCTCGAAATCAGATGCGGGAAACGCGATGAATGCAGCCTTTTGAATCTTCATTACTTAATAATTACTACTCGCTCAATACAGAGCTAAACCGTTCCCTCTTCCTCACCTTGCTTCAGTAAATAGAGGACTGCCATTCTGACTGCGATTCCATTCTCAACCTGCTGATTAATGAGACATCGTTCGTAGTCCATTACCGAGTCTACTAATTCTACTCCTCGATTCACGGGTCCCGGATGCATCACCCAGAGTCCCTCATCCTCAATACGACGAAAGCGGTCCTGCGTGAGGCCATAAAGCTTATGATACTCACTGACACTAGGAAAGAACTGGCAACCTTGTCGCTCCTTTTGAACTCGCAACATGTAGAACACATCCGGCTTCCACTTCCAAGCCTCCTCAAAATTCGTAAAACGTTTGAATCCTGACTCCTCTGGAACCAACGAGCCCGGCCCTAGAAAAGCGACTTCGAACCCCAACTTTTTCAGTGCCGTACTGGTCGAACGAGCCACTCGACTATGCCGAATATCTCCCGCAATGAGCACTCGCTTTCCTTCTTCCGTGGGAAAGACCTCTCGCAAGGTATAAGCATCTAACAGACCTTGCGTCGGATGAGCATGAGCTCCGTCACCCGCGCTAATCACACTAGCCCGAGTCATATCCGCAATCCGTCCCGGAAGACCAGGCATCTGATGCCGCACCACAATATAATCAGCCTGCATCGCCTGCAAAGTATCCACGGTATCCTTCACACTTTCCCCCTTCACCACCGAAGAACTTGGGACATCAAAGACCGTTACGTCTGCGCCCATCCGCTTCGCGGCCACTTCAAAGGAGCTGAGCGTTCGCGTGCTGGGCTCATAAAAAAGCATCAACACCGTCTTCCCCTTCAGCGCAGGAAACTTCTTCACCGAACGCTGGAACACGTCCTTTAGAGGCTTCGCTTGCCCTAGAATCTCCTCAATCTCCTCGCGACTGAGAGAAGCGAGATCCAGCAAATCTTTTCTCACCATGGTCTAATCGTTTGTTTGTAGCTCTACCAAATCCTTCCCGTCAGTCCCTTGCAAGTGAACCACCACCCGGTCCAATCGATTCGTCTCCAAAATTTTCCCCACAAAAGTCGGCTCAATCGGCAGTTCCCGCCAACCGCGGTCAATCAATACCGCCAACTCCACCTTCTGTGGTCGGCCATAATCCGTCAACGCATCCAATGCCGCTCGAATCGTCCTTCCTGTAAATAGAACGTCATCCACCAAAATCACGTGTGCGCCCTCCATCGGAAAGGAAATCTCGCTGCTCTGCAACTTAGGGTTTTGCTTCAAATGCTCCAAATCATCCCGATAAAGCGAAATATCAAGCACCCCATATTGCAAATCTCGGTCCGTCTCCGCCAAGCGATTACAAACCCTCTCCGCCACCTCATCTCCTCGGCTCCGAATCCCCACAACACAAATAGGGCCTTCGCCAGCCTCCAAAATCTGTTCCGCAAGACGATCCACCGCCTCCGCTATCTCTTCCTCGTCGAGCAATACTGCCATCGCTTGGAGTTTTACTCACCCTCTCGCCCCTCAGCAAGACCAGAGACAAATTCATCCTGCCTTCATCAAGTCTTCATAAAGAAACGCGAGTCTCCACGCCGTCCTCTCCAAATCCAATGAAACGCCGTCTCATCGCCATCCCCCTCATTATCATCCTTCTCGTCTGCATCATTTTCATTCAGACCGCCAGCAATCGAATCATCTCGCCAGAACGAGCGCGCCTCCGAGAAGTTCACCATCAGATTCTCGCCGAACCCACCGAACACGGCATGACGATTACTTCCCATACGGCACCTGACGGCACTCCCTACCTTCTCTGTCTTGGTCTCAATATCACCGGCGAAAAAGGCCGAATTCTTCGAAAACAACTTCATGATCGCCAAGTCTCCGCACACCAGAAACCCGCCGCCATTCTCCTGCTCCACGGTCACGCCAGCCGCAAGGAACATCACCTCGCCATAGCGGAGCGTTTCTGCGCCGTTGGCTTCACTTGTTTGATCCCCGACCTTCCTGGTCATGGTGAGAATCCTCAAAAGATAGCAACCTTCGGAAAAAACGAAGTGCCCTCTCTCCTCCAACTCGTTTCCTATTTCCAAGAAGAGCACAGTCTTCCTGACAATTTCGGTATCTTCGGTCTCTCACAGGGCGGCGCTATCGCCCTGCAGCTCGCCGCAGCCGACAACAGTAGCTTCCATTCGGTCGCGTCCATCTCAACTTTTGCTCATCTCTCGAATACCATCAAACGCACCGCCGACAAGAAATCACCTCTGCTGGCAACCCTCGTTCCCGCAGTCCAATTCGATCTGAGAGTCCGCCACAACCTCGACCTCCACGAAATCTCACCAGCGCAAGCAGCCTCACGTATCAACCTCCCCGTTTTCATTGCTCACGGAAAAAACGACACCTTTATCCCCCCAAGTAATGCCAAGGAAATCTATCAGAACCTGCCTCACCCCGAAAAGCGCCTCCGCCTCATCCCTGAAGCGGGGCACGGCAACGTTCTCGCAAAAGGAGACCTCATATACGCCGACCTCTGCGAGTTTTACCTCAACGCCAGCCAGCAATGAACGGCTCGTCTTCTCGGAGTGTCCGCTTTTGCAGCAAACTTCGCAACTCACTCGCGCGTCGAGAAGGAGTAGCTTGCTGCACCAACCATTGGACGTTTCGTCGCTTCTGAATCGAGGTAACTAGGAGAAGAGAGGAGCAAGCAAGCTTTGCTCCTTTCAGTCACTCTAGAGAAATTCTCCCATCCATCCCAAAACGGCCAAAGCTGCACGCACTCCAAGACTAGCAGAACCATTCGATTCAGCCTAGTGGACCGCCACCTCAGCCTCTGAGTCATCGCCCATTGCCGCACGGGGGTAGCGCACCTTTTCCACAATCTCCATCACCTCAGCGGGTGGAGCAGGAGTGAAACGTGACACCACCACAGCTACTACGAAGTTCAGCAACATACCCAGAGTTCCAATACCTTCCGGAGAAATCCCAAAAAACCAGTTCTCAGGAACATTCGCATCAGGATTCACGAACTTGAAGTAGATGATGTAGCTCATCGTAAATACAAGCCCCACAATCATTCCTGAAACAGCGCCCTGCATTGAAGTTCTCTTCGTGAAAATTCCCAAAATAATAGCCGGGAAGAACGAACTCGCCGCCAAGCCAAAGGCAAAGGCAACCACCTGCGCCACGAATCCTGGTGGATTAATTCCAAAGTAACCCGCAATCACCACCGCAACCGCAGCCGAACCACGCGCCAATCGCAACTCCATTTTCTCAGACATATTCGGAGCGAAAGACTTCTTCACCAAATCGTGAGCTACCGAAGTCGAAATCACTAACAAGAGTCCCGCCGCAGTTGAAAGCGCCGCAGCCAGCCCTCCCGCTGCAATCAAACCAATGACCCAGTTCGGCAAATTCCCAATCTCAGGGTTCGCCAGCACCATGATGTCTCGGTCGATGTAGAGTTCGTTGTCATTCTCAGTCGCACCATTGTTCAACAAGCGCTCATTATTCGCTCCTCGCTCTTCTTTAAACTCAGGCGCCACTTTCGAAGCCCCATCCATTTTGGCAAAGGCAGCCCCACTTCCGGTATACTGAATCTTCCCGTCACCGTTCTTATCCATCCAAGCAATCAGACCCGTTTCTTCCCAGTTCCCAAACCATTTTGGCAAACTAGAATACTCCGCATTCGAAACCGTATTCAGCAAGTTCGTGCGCGCAAAAACAGCAATCGCAGGAGCCGTCGTGTAGAGAATCGCAATAAACAAGAGAGCCCATAACGCTGACGAACGGGCCGCACTCGCCTTCTTAACGGTATAAAATCGCACAATCACATGCGGCAATCCCGCCGTTCCACACATCAAGGCCGCCGTAATAAAAAAGACATCTACCGTCGCCTTGTTTCCCTCAGTATACTTATTAAAGCCGAGTTCTTCGCTCAATCCGTCCAGCTTCGCTAAAAGACTAATATCTTCGCCAGGCACCATTCCTCCGAAACCCAGCTGGGGAATCGGATTCCCCGCCATCATCAACGAAAGGAAAATTGCCGGCACCATGAAGGCGAAAATCAAAACACAATACTGGGCCACCTGAGTGTAGGTAATCCCCTTCATCCCGCCTAAGACGGCATAAAAAAGCACAATCACCATCCCCACGAGAACCCCCTCCTCCACCTCCAAACCGAGAAAGCGAGAGAAGACAACTCCCACTCCACGCATCTGACCAGCCACGTAGGTAAAGCTCACAAAAATCGCACAAACCACCGCCACCAGGCGAGCTGTTCGCGAGTAGTAACGATCGCCAATGAAGTCCGGCACCGTAAACTTCCCGAAGCGCCTCAGATAAGGGGCCAGAAGCAAGGCCAGTAAAACATACCCCCCCGTCCAACCCATCAGATAGACCGAGCCATCTCGACCCGCGAAAGAGATGATTCCAGCCATCGAGATAAAGGAAGCCGCGCTCATCCAGTCCGCCGCAGTCGCCATTCCATTAGCCACACTCGGCACCCCGCCGCCAGCGACATAGAACTCCCCCGTGCTTCCCGCTCGCGACCAAATCGCAATTCCGATGTAGAGCGCAAAGCTCAACCCCACTAACAAATACGTCCAAAAATCAACACTCATTCTAATACACCTCTTCTAAAACTTAATGATCCGAGACGTCCCCGCCCTCTTCCACTCCACCGGCCCCTAACAACTGTCGATCCAAGCGGTTCATCACCACTACGTAAATCGCGATTAATACCACAAAGACGTAAATGCTTCCTTGTTGAGCAAACCAAAAACCAAGCTTAAAACCCGTCCCAGGAATAGTGATTTTATCCAATGCATCCACCCACAAAATCCCACAACCGTAAGACACCAAGAACCACACGGTTAGCAGACCCGCCAACCACTTCAAATTGGACCGCCAGTAACGGTCGCGCGCTTCTTTGGAAACCTTTTCGCTCATTGCAGCCCAAGTGGTAACAACCCAACCCCCGCTATGGCAACGACCATTCTCGCCAACCTCATCCCAACAGCCTCTCCTTCATTTGCAAAAACGCCCATCCGCTCCACCTTCCGCCGTGCCTGCCGAAATCACTCTCATCTTTCCCCACCAGCTCTTCCTAGACCACCCCAGCCTTGCAAAGGATCGGCCAGTCTACCTCTTCGAAGACCCTCTCTTCTACGGCACGGACCAGCACCAGCCTCTCCCGCAGCTTCACCCCTTCAAGCCAGTCCTCCACCGAGCCTCTTTATTGGCCTTCCAACAGCTCCTCGAAAAAAGGAACTACCAGGTCACCCTTCTCAACCTCCCCACCGGTCCAGCCACTACCGAAGACCAGCTCAAAAAGCTCCCCCTAGCTAAACTCAAGAAACTCCATCTCGCCGAGCCCGCCGACTACCTCCTCAATCGAAGACTGCAACGCTTCACCGAAGACGAAGGCATCGAACTCGTCATCGCGCCATCTCCCAACTTTCTGACCCCCGACGACTTTCTCGAGCAACAATTCCCAGAAGGTAAAAAGCCCTTCATGGCCCGCTTCTACAAAAACCAGCGCGCACGCATGGACATCCTCATGAACGGCGACGAACCCGAAGGTGGGCAGTACTCCTTCGACGAAGACAATCGCAAGAAACTGCCCAAAGGCCACCCTGTCCCTAGCGAACCAATCGCTCAATCTAATCCCTTTCTCACTGAAGCGATACTTTGGGCCGAGAACCGATTCGAAAAAGCCGACCTTGATCTCACCACCTTTCCTTATCCCGTCACCCATTCTGATGCTGAAAAGTGGCTCGAAACCTTTCTCACCGAACGCTTTCAAGAATTCGGCCCTTACGAAGACGCCCTCTCCAGTCAACATCGGGTAATGTTTCACTCCGTTCTCACTCCCATGCTGAACATCGGCCTTCTCTCGCCAGAAACGATCGTTCAAGCAGCCATCAAAACTGCCAAGAAGAAGGATATCGGCATCAATTCCTTGGAAGGGTTTATCCGCCAAATCATCGGATGGCGCGAGTTCATGAAAGCCATGTATGACCGCCATGGCACCACCATGCGCACCAAGAATTTCTGGGGCTTCACTCGCAAAATGCCCTCTGCTTTTTACGATGGCACTACCGGCATCCCTCCCGTGGACGACGCCATCCGCCGCGCCAAAGAAACCGGTTACTGCCACCATATCGAACGCCTCATGGTCCTCGGCAACTTCATGCTTCTCTGCCGCATCGACCCTGACGACGTCTACCGTTGGTTCATGGAGCTCTTCGTCGACGCCTACGACTGGGTCATGGTCCCCAACGTCTATGGCATGTCCCAATTTGCTGACGGCGGACTCTTCACGACTAAGCCCTATCTTTCAGGCTCCAACTACATCTGCAAGATGTCCGACTACCCCAAAAGCAAAGACTGGGCCCCTATCTGGGATGGACTCTACTGGACCTTCATCGATGACCATCTCGACATTTTCGCCAAGAACCACCGCCTCTCGATGATGGCTAAAACCTGCGAGCGCATGTCACCCGAGAAAAAAGCGGAACATCGAACCAATGCCGAAACCTTCCTCGCGAGTATGACAGGAGACAGAATAGATACTTGAGACACCCTAAATATCGGGATACCCAATAGGAATGATTTCGAAAGCGCTCCCCATCGTCTTTGCTTCTGCCTCATTCACAGCCCTCTCGCATGGAGTGATTTTAGTCGACACCTTCGATGGCGGACTCAACAAGGCCATTTGGGATGAAACTCCCTTTATCGAAAACAATGGCGAAATCAGCCCGACCAACGACCGACTCGAGTTCACCGCCTCACCAGCGAACGACCTTATCGGTGCAAACCACTATGCAAGCTACGCATCCTACAACGTCTTAACCGCAAACCAAGGTTGGTGCGTGGATGTCCTAGCCTACTTGTCCCCAACTGAAGACTTTGGCAAATTTAGTGCCAACGAGGCCGTCTCCATCTACATCAGCATAGAAAACACCAACAACTCTCAAGACAACTTGGAAATCAGCTTAACCGCTGGCGACCCTCTCGGGACCGGAACATCCGACAAGCTCATCCGTGCGGGTCTCACCAATGATGGCACCGAAACCACCCCCCTTATCGCTGGAATGTTAGGCAGCATTGGTGCCACCGACCTCAAAGTCAGCTTTGACCCCAATACCAATCTAGCCACTATCTCATACGATACCGGCTCTGGTGCCGTCGTTCTCGGTGACCATGACCTCTCCGCTTGGGATTTCGATGAAGACAAAAACCTGACCTTCAGCCTAGGAGGCGGGGCCTTCAGCACCGATGGCACCCTCCAAAGCGGAACTGTCGAAGTCAATTCCGGCCAAGCCTTCTTCGATAACCTCACCATCGATAATAACAAAGTCCCTGAGCCCTCGACCATCGCTCTCGGGACTTTGGGTCTCTTGGCTCTTCTCCGCCGCAAGCGGTAATGGGTTCGTGAGGAGTCCCTTTGGCAAGGACCTGAAATGAGGAAAAGACTTTTCACCCCTCACCAGCCCTGCACACTGCGCCCCATGGCAACACTTTCCGACCAAGTCACCGAAGACATCAAAAATGCGATGCGTGCCAAGGACACAATCGCCCTTGGAACTCTGCGCGCCCTTAAATCAGCTATTAAGAATGTCGCTATCGAAAAGGGTGGAGCCGACGCCGTTCTCGATGATGCTGAAGTCACCGCAGTCATTCGCAAGCAAGTCAAACAGCGCCAAGACTCGATCTCACAGTTCGAGCAAGCGGGACGCACTGAGCTTGCCGAAAAAGAGAAATCAGAAATTGCCATCCTTGAGAAATACCTTCCCGCGGCTCTCACCCAAGACGAGCTTGATCAAGCCGTTGCCGAGTCTATCGCAGAAACGGGAGCAACGACTCGAGCCGACATGGGTAAAGTCATGAAAGTTCTTCAAGAGAAAACTGGAGGCCGCGCTGACGGCAAAACCCTTTCTCAAGCAGTCCAAAGCAAGCTCGCCTAGCGTCGCCAACGTGAATCAGCAGCCTCGCCCATCATGACCTCCGCCATCATCGTTGCTTCGGGTTCATCTCGCCGCATGGGCTTCGATAAGTTGATGGCACCCCTTGCGGGAAAGACTGTTCTCGACCACACTCTCTCCGCCTTTGGGGCCTGCCCTCGTATCACCGAAATCATCTTGGTCACCGACCCCGAACGTTTTCGGTCCCTCGACTTGTCAGGACTCGAAGAGAAAGTGATTCGGGTCGATGGTGGAGCCGAGCGCCAAGACTCAGTCTCCAACGGACTCGCCGCTCTTTCTGCCAACTGCAGCCTCGTAGCCATCCATGACGGAGCACGGCCTCTTGTCACTCCTGAAGCCATCTCCCTAGCTCTCGATGGCGCGTCCGTGCATGGAGCAGCTACCCTCGCCCATCCCATCACGGAAACTCTTAAGCGTGCCGACCCTGACGATTTTGTCAAAGGCACTGCAGCCACCGTGGACCGCGAAAGACTCTGGGCGATGGAAACCCCGCAATGCTTCCGTCTCCGCCTCTTGGAAGAAGCCTACCGCCAAGTCGCCGTCGACCAGCTTACCGTCACCGACGAAGTCTCCGCCCTCCAACACCTCGGCCACGCCATCAAGCTCGTTCCCAATCCAAGCCCCAATCCCAAAGTCACCTACCCCTCCGACCTCGCCCTCGCCGAGATGATTCTCTCAGCCTAGAATCCTCGTAAAATGGAGAAGCCTCACTTCTTTCAAAGTGAGGCTTCAATTGGTTACGGGGCTCAGATTTGAACTGAGGACCTTCAGGTTATGAGCCTGCAAGTCACTCCTAGTAACAAAGGGTTTTATGACTTTCCCGCAACAATTCCCGCAATAGATGCTTTTAAATGCGCCTTAATGTCGTCATGATGCAAGGATGAGCAGGACGAAGAAGAGAACTCGAATCGTAGCGGCCAAGTCTGCCGCCGTTAATATTACAGTTCGCCCTTATAGCTACGAGAAGAAGGGAGTTTTTTACACCTCTTACCTAGTCCAAGGGTGGAAAGAAGATGGGAAGTGGAAGAAGCGAGAGTTTAAGGATGAGCAAAAGGCCAAGACGTTTGCCGCCCTCAAGGAAATCGAAATCAAGAACAAGGGCCGCGCCGTCCGCATGGTCAACACCTCGATGAGTGATGAGCAGGTTAGTGAAGCCGAACTTGCTTTCGACAAGCTGGGAAAATCCTATTCGCTAACCGATGCCGTGAACTTCTTTCTGAAGAATCACCGTGCCCCCGATTTCGAGATCCCCTTTGCCGAGGGTTTGAAAGTTTACCTCGATGAGTGCGAGCAAGCAGGAATCCGGCAACGCACCATAACTGGAAAGAAGAGCGTGCTCTCTCTCTTTGCTCGCGAGTCCGACGACCCTCTTGTTCATGAAGTGACCGCTTCCACGGTTCAAGCTTTCCTGAAGGGCCTGAGGGCCAAGGATGGCAAGGCCTCGGCAACGCGCAAGACTTGGAACAATTACCGCAACGAGCTAAATCACTTCTTCAAGTGGGCAGGAGAAAACGACCTAGCAACCCATCGCCCTTGGTGCTTTTCCAACCCCGTCGAAAGCGTGCGAATCTTCACAGCGAAACAGGTAGCTGAACAAAAGGGCCCAATTGTTATAACCTCCCCTTGTGACGTTCAACACCTTCTCACAGTGCTCTTACGTTGGCGAGGAGGATGCTTGGCCAAGTATTTTGCTCTAACCTACTTCGCCGGTATCCGTCCTGATGAGGAAATGGGTAAACTTGCTAAGCGAGAGAAAGAACTCATCAATCTCAAGACTGGGACAATTCACATTCCCGCCGAAGTCTCAAAAACGAAAGAGGCCCGGCAGGTCAAAGTCTCTGACTCTTTGGCGGCATGGCTCAAGGCCCTCGACGACAAGCCGATCATCCCGACGAACTTTGATCGCCTCATGAAGCAGGCAAGGAAGCACTTCCAGCTTTCGCATGATGAAACCCGGCACAGCTTCATTTCCTATCATGTGGCCCTCCACCGGAGCGTAGGTGATGCCGCCCTACAAGCGGGGAACTCCGAGAGCATGGTGAAAAAGCACTACCTCAACTTGCGCCCGCAAGAAGAAGGCGCCGATTTTTTCGCCGTCATCCCAGACAAGGACATTCGCCGCGCAGTCTTTGGCCCTATCCCTGAATCACCGACGGGAATAATTCATTTGAAGGCGGTCTAAGCCTCGAAATCGGCAATCCAAATCACATTTCGTTAATCATGATGGATGAAGAAGACTTCCCTACCCCTGCAGAGTTGGCGCAACTAGCGACAAAGATTTACACGACTCATTTTAACGACTTCTCTGAGGCCGACGAAGAGGAAGTCATTCGGAGAGCCGTTGGCGTAGCCTTTAAAATATTTGAGGCCTCAGCCTCCCGTATCTCTAACGAAATTTTTTGCAAAGATTCAACGCCACTCGAAGAGATGCCTTACAGGGTTCAAGCTAGAGCTTATAGCGAAGATTCGCTGAAAGTGGGTAGACACTACCTACCCGAACTAAGTTCTGGAGAATTCAGTCAAGCAGCGGTAGACATGAAATTTGAAGACTGGCTGAAACAAGCTGTCGGACTCTCAAAGCATCCACAAAGACTAAAGGTTTTCAGAGACTTCCTCGAAGAACGTTTTGAAGAACCTAATTTTCAGAAACTCATTGAACTAGTTCTAGGAAAAAAGCCAGACGGGGTTGGAGAGGTGATAGAACTATTAAGGATAGGTTTGCCCGGCATTACCGGAGCAAAGGCCTCTTCTAACAGACTCATAGCGGAATATCGATTATGGCGCGTAGAGACTGAATACGGCGTCTCCGATGACCTCGAAATACTTCAAGCGGTGAAAAAATGCGGAGAAAAAGCTTATGAGCACGAAATGAAGGCCGAAAATGAAACTTCCGACAAGAAGGAAGGAAGTTGAGAACTCAATAGTGGAATTACGCAGCCTTCTCTAAGAAGTTCGTTTGAGTTTGGCGGAGTTTTGCAGGGAGGAGAGGAGAATCCCTAAGTTTCAAGTGTGCTACACAATGAAGCATGGAAACGCACGATGCTACTACCACGAAGCAGGAGCCAACACTTGTTGGCATTAGAACCGGACTTGAACTCGTTTTTCCTGATGAGGCTACAAGACCAGGCATTCGAACATTCAACGAATGGCGAGCGCGGGGATTCTATCCTTATGTGAAAATTGGAAAGCGGGTTTTCCTCGATCCCATTCAAGTCCGCAAGGCCCTCGATAAGCGGTTCACTATTCAAGCCATCGACTAAAAAGAAACGCGCCTCACCCGAAGAATGAAAGCGCGTTCCCTGTAAATATTTGCAACAGCAGGTTACTCGATCCCATTTCTGCGACAAGGCGCAATCCTAAACGATTGTGATAACTTCAGCTACATACCCCGCCCGCCGGGAAGAACTAAAAGAGCGCTACCGCATTCCCGATGCTTGGCGTGACCTTTGCTTTGAGGACTCGCCCTCGAAGTCTTGCCGATGCCCTTGGCGAGAAGACCGCAAGCCGTCCTTCTCCGTCTATGATGACGGCAAAGCATTCAAAGACTTCTCCAGCGACGAAACCGGAGACGTGATTTCTTTCGTGATGATCGCGCTAGGGTTTGCCTTCAAGGATGCGGCGAAGTGGTGCGAAGAGCGGGCGGGAATGATTGCCTTCGATGGCGACACCGCCCGCCCCTCGCCCTTACCGCGCATCCCTCGCCAACCATATCAAGAGAAGCCTCGTAAGGAGCTGAAACTTCCCGAGCTTTTCAAAGGCTCCGACCTTAGCGTCTCGCAACTTTCCCGAGGCCGTGGTCTTTGGTCCTACGCTGTCAAAGTCGCCATCGAGATCGGGACTCTTCGCTTTGGAAAAGTTTGCGGTCAAAGATGCTGGATTCTCCTCGATGCCAGCAGCAAGATTGCGGAAGCCCGCAGACTCGACGGCAATCCCTTCGATGCCGTGGGGACTCTTCCCGCTCGCAAGGCCCACACCTTGGCAGGCTCCTCGAAGTCTTGGCCTCTTGGCCTCACCCTTGCCTATGGCACAGCCAATTTAGACGCTACAATTTTGCTGGTAGAAGGCGGGCCAGACTACCTAGCCGCTTTCGATTTTATGGCGCAATCCAAGGCGGGAAACTTTCAACCCGTGGCCATTCTCGGAAAGTCTAACAGGATTGCGAAAGAAGCCCTCGAAGTGATGGCAGGCCGAAGAGTCCGCATCTTTCCCCACACTGACGGCATGGAGGCCGCACAAGTCTGGTTTGAACAGCTCGCAAGCGTTGATTGCCGAGTCGATGGCTTTCGTTTCGATGGACTCACCCGCAAGGACGGGAAACCCGTTTCAGATTTGAACGATCTCTTGCTTGCCGACGAAGCAAGCCGGGAAGAGTGGAAGGGAGTCTTGCCACGATGAAAGACCGAACTTTTCAATTTGAGGAAACACCCTCAGACAAAACCCCCAAAACTCCCAAAACCTATCTTCAAGCCGTCCCCGAACCGAATAGCGGGAGTTTTGGGAGTATTGCCGAAGGGGGGCAAGACGATCTCGATTCGATGCCGTTCCCACTCGAAGCCCTCCCCCTAACAGCGCAAACCATGGCGAGGGAGATTGTCGAAACCGCCCTTGTGCCCGAGTCCTTAGCAGCGGTAAACCTGTTAGGGATTCTCTCCGCATCCCTTGGCGGCGGACTCCTTATTGACTCAGGCGGCGGGCGCATCACCCCGGCCAACCTCTTTCTCTTAGGGATTGCCGAAAGTGGAACCGGAAAGGGCCGCGCCTTTTCCATGGCCGCGAAACCCTTCCAAGACCTCGAAGCGGAAGAGGTGCGACACTGGGAAAGCGAAACCCTGCCCGCCATCAAGAAAGACCTCCGCTTGATTGAAAAGGACTTCAAGCAAGCCGAAAAGGTTCTTAGCGACCAAGGGAACGCATCAAAGAGAGAGCAAGCAGGGCGAGAGATTCAAGACCTCGAAAAGCGCAAGGCCGAACTTGAACGCCAGCTTGCCGCCGAACCGGGTTTTTCCGTTGCCGACATCACCAAGGAGAAGCTTGCGATCACCCTTGAGAATCAACCCGGCCAAGCCCTCGCTAGCCTTTCCCCCGAAGGGCGCGGAGTGATTGACGTCCTGATGGGGAAATATGGCAAGGGTAAGGACTCCGACGAAGACCTCTACCTTTCCGCCTACTCTCGCGAAGCGGTCAAAGTTTCCCGAGTCCACCGCCCGCCTGTTCACCTCACCAAGCCTTGCCTTGCGATCTTGTGGCTCATTCAACCCGACAAGTCCCGCAAGCTCACCGAGAGCGAAGCCATCACCGAGAGCGGACTCTTGCCGCGCTTTCTCCTTTGCGACTCCAAAGCCGAAGCTCTCGACGAACCCGAGGAACCGCATCACCCCGCCCCCGAAACCCTGTCAAGCTGGCGTGGACTTGTGGCCGAACTTCTCGAAGACTACCGAGCCAATGGCGGCATGCCGCTAACTATCCAAGCCAACCCCGAAGCCCGCCGCGCCCTTGTCCGCTTCACAAATGAAAGCAAAGCCCGCACCCGCAAAGATGGCGACCTGCAAGACGTGACTCCCTTCGTTGTACGATGGGGAGAGAACGCTTGGCGACTTGCCCTTGTTCTCCATGCCGCCAAGCATGGCCGGGAAGCTGGCAGGCTCCACCTCGAAGCCGACACCGCCCGCGATGCCGTGCGGATTGTCTCATGGTTTGCCGAAGAACAACTTGCTATCCTTGCCCCCGAGAGAAGCAACCGCCACCGAGGGCGATTCATGCGCCTTCAAAGTATTCTCAGCGACCACCAAGGAGAACGAACCCTGCGCGACCTCTCCAAAAGTCACGGATTCGACAAGGAAGAAGTCCAGGCACTCGCCCAAGAATTCCCTCACCGGTTACAGATTTCTTCCAAAAAACCCGAAGGTGGCGGTCGACCTTCTGGAATAGTTAAGCTGAAAGTCACTACCTAGTTATGAGAGGCCACACCCTTTGCCGCGAGCGCTTGGAATATCTACTCGGGGTCCTAGAGCGCCACGATGGAAGACTTTCGATTCGTGACCTTTGGAGAAGCTACGTGATAGGCCCTAACGAAATTCGACAGGCCGAAGAGCTTGGATGGATCAAAACCTACCAACGAAAGCCACCAACAGGCAGGCCATCGGAAATCGTAGAAACCGTTAGCAAAACCCTAGTCGCGAAATACCCACCATATCGAAGCGAGATTCCCGTGCTGATCTCAATGCGACATTGGCGGTTTGCTGAGGCTTACCTGACCATTTGGCCCTACTGCAATGGCCGCAAAGCCTATCAAGCTGTCTTCCCCCGAGCCCGCAGCAACGCAGGAGCAAGAGCCAGTGCAAGTCGCCTTCTAAAAACCCCTGAAGTGAGGGCTGCCCTAGCATGGATAAGAGCACAAACAGATCGGGAACTTCCCAGTGAAGCTAAAGCCTTGAACCCTGACAGCGTGGAAGAGATTGAGACCATCTTTCGAGAACACGGTCATATTTACCGTCTTCGTCAAATATGACGCAGCCGGCAAGCCGTAATCAGAATGTCCGCCCGTTGGGTCAATCTACCAACAAGTGGACAGGCAAACAGGGGGATCGGCGTTTTGTTTGCTATTCTGATTTTTCGGGGCCGACGTTTTGTTTTTACAGTCTCGAAGCCAGCTCAAGGACATCGTCGATAGAGTCCACGGAATCTGCATCGTCTGCACTAATATTGAGATCGAAATCCTCACCGAGCTCATCTAATAAAATAAACAGTGAGCCTCTCTGCATTCCCAAATCAGACCTGAAACTTCTGCCTTCCTCCCCCGGCCTGACGTTAACCCGGTCTCGCAGAAACTCGCCAATTAGCTCCGCCCGTCCTTTCGGAGTTTGTGACCCTACCGCCTCCGCATCTCCACTAACACCTTGGGCTCCCGCAGGGTTATTTTCCTTAACATGATCTGGGGTTCCAAATGAGCCTGAATCCGATTTTACCCTTGTAAGCGATGGCCACACAAACGAGAAAAAGACCGTGATCAGCAGAAAGATAGCTCCAAAATATTGAGCTAGAACTAAACCAACCCACATTCCCCCACTTCTCGGCATCCCGACTAGGCAGGCATTTCCAAAACTTGACGGTCGCAATCGGTTCAATTTCGTTCGCCCCCATGCTCTGAACAGTCGCACGTATTCCCAAGCAGCACCGGCGAGCATAAAAAAGACTAGCGCGATGAAAAATACTAGCGGTTCGAATTCACCTTGAGTCGGCATAATATTAAGAATTGTTATTGAGGTTCCTTGGTTCCATACAAGTCAAGGGTGGATATTTCAGCATCACTAATCCGACCGATTTAGCACTCTGTCTTAAGCTTTGTGGTTCTCCCGTCAATCCCCGAGAGAAAAGCACCCCCGGAATTGATCACCGGTATGGACTCCCGCATAGTCCTATCGTGCGCCCGCTCCTTTTCATCCTCACAGCTCTGTTCCTCTTTGGATGCGACCGAGCAGAGACCGAGGCCACAGCCCCCAGCGCGCCAACAGAGACGACTACTCAGGTCGTTGCCATCCTTTCCCCTCTCATTGACCCCAATAAACTCGACACGCTCACAGGGAAACGCGCGGCAACTCCCCGATTACGAAAGGCCTGCTATTGGCTCCACATTGCCGAGCAGGAAGGGCACGATCCCGGCTCCGTCATTGACCAGGCACACGCCGCCGCGCTTCCCAAAAGCCCCGCTCGCCAAGCCGAACAGAAAGCCGCGCTATTGCGAAACCTCACGATCCTTTCCCGCCTTGGCTGTTTCGACTCTGAAGGCTTGGAGAAGCTCAGAAGAGGAAATGCTCCCACTATCACGCGAGGCCCCTATGCGGGCGAGCTGGCAACCGGAGATCACATCATCCCCCGTTCAGTCTGTCCCGAGCTCGACAACTGCCTTTTCAATCTCGAGTTCATGCCTGACACCCTCAACAAAAGGAAGAGCGCAAAGGTTGGAGACCGTCAAAGGAGCCTCGCCCGTCGTTGGTATCAAAAGGGCCTTCTGAGCCTTGAAGGATTTAAAGCTACTAGGAACGCTGCAAAATGATCCGCTAGCCTTGGAGTTAGAGCCTTCTTTTTTCGGCTCACTTTTCCCGCGACAGTTCCCGCAATAGATACCGCTAAACCTTGCATTTAAAGGGTATATCCCCGCATTGAGAGAAGCTCCAACGTTGAAAGGAGAAGGCCCTTAATCCGTTAAGATTAAGGGCCTTCAGTTGGTTACGGGGCTCAGATTTGAACTGAGGACCTTCAGGTTATGAGCCTGACGAGCTACCTGGCTGCTCCACCCCGCGACTTTATGTTTTCCAGCCTCTTGCGTGGCCGGAGGCGGAAGTTAACTGACTTCCGTTTGGGTGCAAGACCCTTTTTGAATTCTTTCGTATTTATTCTTCATTACTAATTACTGAGTAAGAAGATTAAGAGCTGGCGTCCCCGTCAAGAATCGAACTTGAATCTCAGGTTTAGGAAACCCGTGTTCTATCCGTTGAACTACGGGGACTGGCTCGCAGGAGACTAACTTTTAGCCACCAAAATTGGAGATCTTTCTCACTCAAATCTTAGACGAACAGTCTCTTAAGAATCAGGCTGCCCGAATCTCTTCTTAAACTGATTGAGTAACTCTTCAACATCTTCGGTCTCCTGCCCCTTCGAAGGAGCCTCTGTCTTCGCGCTTTCTGTAGCCGCAGCCGAAGAAGCAAAGGGCGAGCTTACTGGCGCTCCTGTA
Source organism: Roseibacillus sp. (assembly GCA_051251855.1). Lineage (GTDB taxonomy): Bacteria > Verrucomicrobiota > Verrucomicrobiia > Verrucomicrobiales > Akkermansiaceae > Roseibacillus. The sequence continues at coordinate 941,350 of JBPOGI010000001.1, read as the reverse complement.
GCGGCAAAAGGCGATGGAGCAGCAGCCTCAGGAGGATTACTCGCCGCTGCCTGCGGTTCTCGAGTCACAGCGACTCTTGCCTCTTGAACTGGAGGAGCAGTCGGAGTTTCCGGCGGGGCCACTTTTTCAACGACAGGTGTGGTCGCTCGCACAACGGTCTGCACAGGGACGCTGCTTGGATTTACTTCCGGAGCCTTTTCAACCTCCAACTCGTTTGGGCGAATAGAAAAAGGAGAGGGCTCGGCTTCTTGAACTGGGTGTTGAATCGCAGCGGGACTTGGCTCAGCAAATTTTGGTGGCTCTTCCTGAATAGGTTCGCTGACTGAGAAAGGCGAGGATTCAACAAGCTCTGTAGCAACTCTTTCTTCCTGCTGTTGCTTTAGCTGAGCAGCCATAAGCTCTTTGTGCCTCAACTCAGCTTCCAAGCGACTTTTCTCTTCTTCCAATTGCTGAAATGGACTGCGTTCGACCTGCTCAGAAAGCGGTGACTGAGCTGAGGCTGCGACTTCGTCAAATGCGCTTCCCGTTGCTGGTTGCGACACAGACTGCTCTTCCCCATGACGCACGGAAGGATTGAATTCCGGAGTAGGCTCACTTCGAGCCGCTTCAAAATGCTCCACAGCACTTTCTGCTGACCACTCTCCTTCACTTGATGCTACGCTCTCAATTACCTGCGCATCCACTGCTTCAAATGGCGAAGGCGTCGCATCGACTGGAGGCTCAGGGGCCTGCCTCATAGCTGCTGGCTCTCTCACTTCGGGCACAATTTCAAATGGAGAAGGAGCTTCCTCTTGCACGGCTGCCACAGGAGTTGAAACCTCATCATTCATCGAAGAAGCAGGAGCCTCACCAAACGGATCATCTGACGAGGCTGAGAGAGGAGCCTCAGTGGGGGGCTGAACCTCAGAAATAGTAGGAACTGTTTCTTTGGCTTCGACAGTTCCTTCCTCAATATGTGGGGCCGCCTCAAAGCCAACCCCCGTTTCAGCCTCGAACGAAGATTTCGGCTCCAAAATGCGCTCTGCCTTCTCTTCAAAAGTCTCAGCGGCCGCCTCTGTCGAAGCGACTTGCAACGGTGGAGGTGTAGCTGCTACCACCCCAGCCAAGGGCGATCCCTCCTCCAAAGAAAATTCTTCGACAGATAGTGAGCGTGCGGCCTCCGCACCTTCCCTCAAGATAGCACGGGCCGACAGAGGTTCAGGCCATTCCATTTTTTGAGAAATTGCTTCAGAATCACTTCCAAATCGACTGGTCAATAGACTCTCTGCCTCGATACGGGAAAGTTCACTCAGCCGCACCTCAAATTCTGTCAGTCGATCCTCCAGTCCACCGGGCATCAGCGGACTTAGTCCTGTCTGCCAGACGTCTTCGTTCACACTAAGAATCACGGTCAAAGCAGGACAGGCCTGACGCAACTGAACAACAAAAGCCGCAACCCGCAAACCTGCATCTGGTTGATTGGAAAGACCCTCAGTCTCATCAAAAACCAAGACAACGGGGTCGATCAAACTCAACAAGGCTAAGAGACTCTGCAATTGCTCCTCTGCCCCGCTCTTGGCTTGACCAGACAGATCACCAAAAACACTCTCACTCAGCAAACGACTACGCTCAACCTTCTCCGGCGAGGTAGTCGCATAGCGGAACAGAAGGTCGACCCAGTAGGCGCAGCCCCGAAGACCACATCCAGAAAGCTCGCTCAATTCCGAAGCCAAGCGAGGTCCCAAAACCTCAAAATTTGCTTGGGTCCAATGGGCCGTCGCCGCCTGCTGATGGTGAAAATCAAAGGTCTCAATAGGACGATTCTCAATCGCAAACAAGGCACCTTCACGATCATGGCTTGGAATCTCTCCACTGATAAGAAGCGGTTTGAGTCCGAGGGCAAAGAGACGGCGAGCAAACAGATCAAATTCTGTTAGTCCACCTGAAGCAGGCAAAACCTCAGAGAGTTGGCGTAAGACACTCTCTAGAACCACTTCCCCGTCAAGACGTCCCCCTCCACTTGGCTCTACCGCCAAAAAGCGGAAAGACTCGCTCAACCGATTATGGGTTGATTGAAGCAAAAGTGTTTTCCCGTAGCCAGCGCGCGGAGAACGAAGCAACACCACCTTCCCCATTTCATCTCCCGAAGAAGTGAGAACGTTGGTTAATCGATCCAAGGCCTCCTCGTTGATTTCAGGCACGATGGGACTTTGGCTACGACCAAAGACCTCAAAAAGGGTCGGTTGCTTAGAGGCGGTGGACATGAGAAAGGAGCAGATTGCTAGCGGTAGTTTTTTGGATTCCTTCATGGGCCGCAAGCTCCAATGAAGTACTAACCCCCTTTTCCGTGTTCCCAAAGCGAGGAAAAGTTCATTATTGGCTCAAAATGCAGCGCTTGAAGATCGAAAACCAAGAACTCTCGAAACAAGGACCAACTTCACCAGACGAAGGAACCACCCAAGAATTGCCTCATATCCTTCAAGAAACTTCGGATGTGCAAATAATACAGATAAAGATTGCACCTAGAAACGGAACACAGAGCTCCCGAAGGCTCTCCCCCTACATATGGAGGTCTCAGCTCACTTTAAATGACCACCGAACCTACTGCGTCAACTGATCAAAAAGGTCCTCTGCACTTTCTTGAACTCCTCCTTGAAGAATCTGAAGAAAGTTGTCAGTCGGCTCCTCAACAGTGCCTCCCAACTCAACGTCATACCAAAAATAACCGTCTTCAAGCTGACCTTTGGAAAAGAACTCCTCCCGCTGATCGCTACGAATAGTGAGTCGCTTATGATCAGGTAATCCAACCCGCAAAGTGCCTGACAACTGTTCACCAACCACTTTTACAGTTCCTTTAACTGCCAGCACCCCCAGCTCGTTCAGCTCAAGCCCACGAATCTCGGCACCCGAGGCTCCTCTAATCACCTCAAAATCATTTTCAACCTCAAATTCAAACGCCTGAAATTGTGCGTTCCCATAGAGCCCCTCCAAAACGTCTAAAAAATTGAAGTTAGAAATAGTGAGATATTCAGGCGAAGCCGCAATCGTCACCTCATGACCACTCAAGACCCAAGGACGAAAAACTAGCGTTCCAGTCGCCTCTGAAACGTCAGAATGAAAGAGATTCCCGATTCCAAAACCCGCGACATTTCCAATAGTCCCCTCGACCACTTCGACAGATAGACTGTGGATGGAATCCTTCAATCCTAGGTCCCCCGAAACAACCAGGCTGCGCTCCTCTTCTTCGAATCTCAAAGAGACAACCCGAATGGAATCATTCAAGAACTCAAGGGTTCCTCTCTTTAAAGGTATTTCCCCCCATGAACCTGCGAACATATCACCCCCAGTAAGCGAAAGCAGATGGGAATAATCTGTCGAAACCAGCTTCACTTTAGAACCCACAAGACGAAAAGGAGAGTTCGTCGCTCCGAAAAAGAATGAGAAGAAATCGCTCGTATAACGCTGAAATCCGGGCAGGTCCTTCACGGCACCCTTGGGCTCAGCCACCTTGCGACCGCCGCGACCCGAGGTTAGAAGAAATCCCTTTTTCGAGTTCAACTCATTACCTCGAAATTTTCCAGTGGCAAAAGAAAGCAAACTCAAATCCCCTGAAACTCCACTCGCCTTAAATTGGTCAAGATGAGAACCATCAGGCCAATTCAACTGCACTGAATTCGCAGTAACGACAGTCCCTTTCGGACTCAGTTGACTCATTTTAGCACGAGCACCCGTCTCCTCCCAGATCGTTGCCTCCAAATCTTGCGAAAAACTAGGGCTATTATATTTAGCCAAGAGGTAGAGGGCTCCTAAACCAAGAGCCAAGGGAATAGCAATGAGTGCTAGCGTTCGGAAAAGGGACGCCTGCTTCCGTCTCTTAGCCTCCTCCTCTTTCTTTTGCTTGCTCCGGCGCTTCCGTTTTTTGACCCGCATTACTTGAGTCCCATCCTCCCGAGTCACCAACTCTCCTTCTTCGCGCTTCTCACGGTCGCCATCACGCAACCTATCCATCATCTCATCGACGGAATAGGTCCTCTTGTCGGAAGTTTTTTCGCTCATCTCTGGTGGAGCCAACCTGATACAAGGCCAGCGATTTAGTTCTGAACCGGATTCCCAGCAGGGTCAACAATACGAACCGTCACAAAGACCATCACCAAACGTTTTTCCCGACGCAAGGCTTCTGAAGTGAACAACTTACCTAGTAAGGGAATACTCCCTAGAAGGGGCACCTTATCTTGCACATCCTCAACCCGCTCGCTCACGATCCCTCCAACCACAAGTGTTGACCCCGTGGCCACTGACACATTCGTCTTCAATCCGGTTGAGGTGAAAAGAGGCATAAGAATATCGTTTGGAGTGACCTCACCCTCTTGGGAACTCGTCACAATTCCTAAGAAATTGAAGTCATCGTCAAAACCGAAATCCCCTTGAGTGCTTCCTCCCCGAATTGGTTCACCGTAGTTAATGAAGCCAATGAAGTCATCGAGTCTCAAATTAAAGGCTAGGTCAGTATAAGTTCGGTCTGCACTTACCGTGGGCTGCACTTCTAGAACGGTGCCAATCTTCCTTGTTTCGAAGGCTGTGGGATGCGACGGGGTAGCAAAAAAAGTGCTCGGTTCAAACGTCTCATTATTGACTAAGTCGATGAGGGTAACGTTTCCGATACTATTAGGAACTTCGGGTGGTTCATACTCGGTTGGATAAATAAATTCGCGAGCAGACTCAATCGTTGCCTGTTGACCAGAACGAGTAATCACCGAAGGCTTTGACATAATACTCACTCCCTTCTTCTGTTGCAAACCCCTCATCAGCGCCGAAACACCTAAATCGTTAGCTTGACCAACAACCGACAAGATACCGGGTGCAGAAGCTAGAGCTGGCGTACTACTACCCTCCGCAATGCCAGAAGATGCCGAAGTGCCATCGAAACCTGTTGTTATGGTAGGAATTTCACGACTCTCACGCTGCAAAATCTGGTTTATAGGATCAATACCTGTTGAGAAATCGCCACTACGAAGACCAGCCGTTACTGGCTGCCCACCGATAAAATCACTTTCCCTAGCATTACCAACAGTGCCACCAGAAAACCGGAATTGACCGTTATCTGCCAGAGATTGAAGGGCACTATCAAAATCCAATTCTTCTAAGTTTTCCTCTAAAATACTGACAATTCTCGTTTCAATAATCACCGAAACTGGCTCCTTCATGTTCTCCGCGTCAACGAGTTGTTGAACATCGTCGTGACCGATGGAAGTCGTCTTCACAGTCAACTCGGCATTGCTAGAATTAAAGCTCGCGCTTGCGCCATCAGGAAAAGGAATACCCTGCTGCTCAAGAAACTGTCGGGCAGATAGACGAGGCGCCAATCTCGCAGCTGAATCATCGGAATCAGCAAACGGATCTAAGCCATCTCCGCCGCCACCGGACGACGCTTGGCTTAGAAAATTCGGCGGCACACTATAACGACGAATGAGCAAGTCATCAGTCGCGCCTCCAGCAGGCTGAACGACTACCGCAAAACGATCGACCCGAAAGATGGTCCCAGTTTGACGGGTTACTAGGTCAAGCACTTGACGAAGTGGCACATTCCTCAACTGAAGAGAAAATGTTCGTGATAAAATCTTCTCGATTTCAGGTGAATTTCCTCGGCCCATATTGAGGACGAAATCAACCCCCTTATTCTCCTCAACAATCTCGGTGTCCAAAGACCGAGACCGTCCCTGCAAAAACTCGATTGCATCCTCCAACGTAGAGTCATCAAAATCAATAAAAGGGATAACGATGCTGTCTAGTTTCTGAGAAATTCGACTCCTGTTTCCCTCAAGAAGTCTGTCCTCCACAACACCATTGTTCAAAACCAGATTCTTCTCGTTCTTCTTCAATTCCCACTGGGAACCTACTTGCGACAAGAGTTCGGCCCGAGTGTGGTCTCGCGCAGCATCAGCATAATCTGAAATTTTCGCATTTCCGCGCTCCATACCACGTCGAGCAGCTTTATTATAAGGATCGACTTGAAGGACCTTCTGGTAAGTCGCAATGGATTTATCGAAATCACCCAAATTGAAAAAACCTTCCGCTAGATAAAGAAGACGACGGACTTCATCAATTTTTTGCCCGTGCTCCTTGGTCGCTGCAGGATTGGTCCGAATGGGGTCATCCAATTGAGCACGAAGCTTCTGCGCAGGGAAATAATCAGGGAAACCTGTCTCGCCCAGCACCTCATCGACCAAAGCAATCGCCCCATCACGATCACCCTGTCGGTTCATGACCCGAGCAGCCTGTACCGCAGCCTGAGCGTAGCGCTCCTTTGCCGCATCTCGAAATTTGTCAGTTTTATCTCCCGCAGGAATGGCCGCATACGCCTGACGATACTTCACTACCGCATCTTGAAAAGACGAGCTCTGGTAGGCCTCGTCACCTGCCATGATCGCCTCTTCAGCCGCAATCACACTATCGCGACGGCGCTCAAGCTCTTGCTGCATCACTGATTGCCCCGAAAGCCCAGTCGCGAGACTGCCCACCACTATCGAGACCATGGACGACTGAAACGTCCGATATTTAAGACCGCTTTTCTTCAAAATTGCTCCGAATTGTTCCAACCTCCAAGGGTTATAAACAGTCAAATACGTTCCTGCCACCCCTAAATTCACAAGGGACGACAGGAACGGCCTTATTGAGTCATCGTATCTCAGATGAATCGAACCTATCCGCGCAACGGTAGGTCAAGTTGCGTTGCCAAAAATTGTCGCTCGCGCCCCGCCATCTTGCGCTGAATCGCTACTAACCGCTTCTTGAGAATACCTACTCGCATTTTTACCCACCATAAACGAAGCCTCCATTTGAATGTTGTCATGCGAAAGACATTAACACATCCGAACAGGTGTTCAAGTGAATTAATCAGATTCTTTTGGGGCCCTGACAATCCGGTCTACCTGATGTTTCGTCACCACGTTTCCACGCACTCCTCGGCCCTTGATTGCGATCTCACCAAAGTGAAATGGCCGCGATAGATTCCGAAGGCGAAGCTGCTCTTTGAGATGCACTAAGACCGTGTTGGCCGCGCTTTCCTCTTCGTTGTCATGAACGGCAAAATAGAGAATCCGCGTCCCAGGACCGCCCTTGCCCAGAGGATATTCTTTATCACGAGTAACTCCTCCAATGCGGAATCGCTTGGCGAGGGTTGGGCCATCGCGGCCTTCGCGGTAGATGATAGAATAGATCTTCTCTTCATCCTTACGAAAGATAGCGATGTGCTGCGGCCTCTTTCCAACAAAGGCTTTCTCGGTGATTTTACTCACCTGCATTTTCCCATCTGGCAAGATCGTCAATACGTCGTCCATCCGCGAGCACTTGGCAATGGACTCCTCTTTCTTCAACCCCCACCCCGCAAAACCATTCTTACGATCCAAAAAGAGGGTCTCGGTAATGGCAACCACTTGGGAACGATTAACGGTTTCAAGCTCGACCAGCTCGGTGCGACGCTCGCGCCCCTTGCCATACTTTTTCTTGAGGTTTTCGAAATAGCGCACCGCATAACGAGTGAGATTGCGTAGGTTCTTTTCGACCTCATCTATCGAGTCCTCAAACCCCTTGATCTCCTCATCCGCTCTGAAGGCATCGTATTTGGAGATTCTCTTGATTTTAATTTCGGTCAGTCGAGTAATATCATCTCGCGTCACCTCTCGACGTAGAAGCTTTTTAAAGGGATCTAAGCCCTTGTCAATTGCCTCGATCACAGCCTCCCAAGTGGTGCATTCCTCGATATCACGGTAGATTCGATTCTCGATGAAAATTTTCTCAAGGGAACTGAAGTGCCATTTCTCCTGCAGCTCGCCGAGACGAATCTGCAATTCCATTTCCAACAAATCTTTGGTCCGCCCCGCGCAAGCACGCAGGATTTCACTTACTCCAATAAAGGCCGGCTTCTCTTCGCGGATCACACAAGCATTGGGTGAGATCGACACTTCGCAGTCAGTGAAGGCAAAAAGAGCGTCGCGCGCATTCTCGGCATCAATTCCTGTCGGCAAAGTCACCACAATATCAGCCGTAGCGGCAGTGTAGTCCTCGACCTTAGAAATCTTGATTTTTCCTTTCTCATTGGCCGCCACGATCGACTCCGCAAGTCCTTTGGTAGTCGTTCCAAAAGGAATCTCGGTGATTCGCAACTGACGAGCCTTCTCGATAGCAATTTTGGCGCGCACCCGTAAGCGGCCGCCCCTGAGGCCATCTCGATAATCGCTCGCATCCAAGACTCCTCCGGTCGGAAAGTCAGGAAGCAACACGAAAGGCTGCTTTCGCAAAGTCGCAATACAAGCATCGAGGAGCTCGATGAAATTGTGAGGTAAGATCTTGCAGGCCAAGCCTACTGCGATTCCTTCCGCACCCTGCGCCAAGAGGAGCGGAAACTTCATGGGCAAGGTCACTGGCTCTTGGTTGCGAGTATCGTAGCTCGGCGTCCATTCAGTTGTCTTGGCGTTAAAGGCGACTTCTAGTGCAAATGGCGTCAAGCGCGCCTCAATGTATCGAGCAGCTGCGGCAGGATCACCCGTTAGGATGTTGCCCCAGTTACCCTGAGTATCGATCATCAGCTCCTTTTGCCCCAAGCCCACAATGGCATCCTTGATCGCCATGTCACCATGGGGGTGATACTTGATGGTATCGCCCACAATGTTAGCCACCTTGGTATAACGTCCATCATCGATTTGCCGCATGGCATGGAGAATCCGGCGCTGCACAGGCTTCATGCCATCCAAGAGGTGGGGCACAGCTCGTTCGAGAATAACGTAGCTCGAGTAGAGGACAAAGTAGTCCTTATACATGTCGCCCAGACTCGTGTGTTCGTGGCTGCGGTCTTTTTCTTCTTCTGCGCTCATGAAAATCGGTGAAGGAGAAAATCATTAAGAGAACCGAAAGACACCGCAAGACTTTGGCGGGTTCTATTCTCAGGAAAATTTTGGGCGGATGGCTCTATTTGATTCCTCGACCAAATTTCCTCTTTTCGTGCCGTCAATTTTGGCAGACATTTCAATGAAACACACCAACTTCTATGAAAGTCCTTACTACTTCGCTCCTCGCAGCATTCGCCTTACCAGCGGCAGCCGATATCCTGACCTTAAAAGACGGCACCAAACTGGACGCCACTATTCTCGAAAAGAACTCCGAAGAATATAAATTGGAAGTAAACGTCACCAAATCCATCAAGGAACCACGCACGGTGAAGCGCTCTGACGTGGTCAAAGTAGAAACAACCAACCAAGCAGACGCCATTTTTGAAGAGGAAATCGCTGGTTTGGCGCCTGCCCCAGCCTTTCTCGACCTCGCAGGATACGACAGCCGAATCAAAACCCTGAAAGCCTTTTTAAGAGAACACCGGCGAACCAGCTCAGGAATCAAGGCTTCTAAAATGCTGACTGAACTCGAGGAGGAACGTAAATTGATCGCCGCTGGCGGGATTAAGACCTCTCTTGAGCCCTCAGGTCTCATCAGAGCCGAAGACCGCGAGAAGGATGCCATCGGTATCGCGGCAAGCGTTGAGGCAACGAAGTTTAAGAACTTGGTAGAAGGCCGGTCTTACCTCGCAGCTCTGCGTCAATATAGCGTGGTGGAAGAGTTGCACCTTGGAACAGGGCCTCATCGCGAAATTCTTCCTATCATGTCCAACCTTGTCTCCAACTACGCCGCTCTCCTTTCTCGGGAATTGGACAACGCAGCCCAAAGGGAAGAACGACGGGCAGTCACGCTCGACCAGTTGGGAGCCAACGATCGACAGCGAGCAATTCAAGCTGAAGAACAGCGTATCAGAGTCATCGAAGCACTTTGGGAAAAAGAAAAGGAAGAAGGTCAGCTATGGCTCACCGTCGACACGAACAATTACGAATCTCTCGAAGACACTATTCAAAACCTCGAAAAAGAAAGTGAGCGCCTTTCTGCAGTCAGCGCAGAAATCGCCGATATGGGCGACCTTGCCAAACTCCACCGCGAAGGATGGATTGCCGCTGGCGAAAAGAAGCAAGAAGAGCTTGAAATCATCCTCGATTCAATGGAAGCAGCAGGGGCGACGGAAGCTCAGATCAATGTCCTCATCGACCGCTTTGACCCAGCCATCAACGCTCCTCCTGCTGAGGAAGAAGGTCAGGATGAGGCCGGTGCAGACGAAGCCGTAGAAGCTGAAGAAGCCGTAGACCAAGACGAATCCGATATCTCTGAATAGATGCGCCAAGCCACCATCAACCGCGAAACAGCGGAGACAAAAATTAACCTTTCCCTCAATCTAGACGGAACTGGGGTCAGTAAGATCGAAACGGGTCACCCTTTTTTCGACCACATGCTCACCCTGTTTTCCAAGCACTCGCTTATCGACCTAACAGTATCGGTGGATGGAGACATCGAGGTCGACGCCCACCACACCGTGGAAGATACTGGTATTGTCCTCGGCGACGCCATTCGCGAGGCCCTAGGCAACAAGGCTGGCATTCAACGTTACGGTCACGCTTATGTCCCCATGGACGAGACCCTCGCTCGCGTGGTGGTCGACCTAAGTAACCGGCCCTATCTCGCCTTCAATCCCGAGGCCAACACCGCCTCCGCACCCAACCTTCCTTTCACCCTGGTGGAAGAATTTTTTCGTGCTGTGGCTTCGAACCTACGAGCCAACATCCACGTCGACTTACTCGCTGGCCGCGATGGACACCACATTGCCGAAGCCATCTTCAAAGCGCTTGCTCGTTCCCTTCGAACCGCAGTCGCCATTGACCCTCGCCAAGAAGGTGCTATTCCCAGCACCAAAGCGGTCCTCTAACAACGATGGAACTCGGTGTCATTGATTACGGCGGAGGCAACCTCCGTTCCTTGCTCAGAGCCTTACAATTCTTAGGAGCCACCCCTAAGACGGTGGCTTGTCCTGAGGATTTCGAAGGGCTGACCCATCTCGCCTTTCCAGGCCAAGGCTCCTTCGGAGATTCTATGCGAAACATGGAGTCCCGAGGGCTTGTGGACCCCCTTAAGCAGTGGTTGCAAGCCGATCGCCCTTTCTTTGGCATCTGCATTGGCTACCAACTCTTGTTCGAGGGTTCCGAAGAATCCCCGGACACCCCCGGACTCGGCATCCTGCAAGGCAAGGTTCAAAAATTCCCTAAAGAGAAAGGCCTCAAAGTGCCGCACATGGGCTGGAACACAGCTTGCCCTACTCATACCGATGACCCCATCTGGAAAGAATTGGAATCCGATCCCTACTTTTACTTCGTACACTCCTATTTCCCTTGCCCGACCGACCCTAGCGTCGTGGCCTCGACTACAGACTACGGACAACCTTTTGCCTCCTCGGTTCGTAAAGGAAACCTCTTTGCCACCCAATTCCACCCAGAAAAGAGCCAGCACACTGGCTTACAACTGCTCAAGAACTTCCTGGAGTCGGAATAGACCTCTATTTTCGATGATACCACTTCGCCTCACTGAACGTTTTCGAGGCCTGTCGGAAAACTCGCTGGTCAGCGAGCCAAAGCTCTCTTAGGTTCCCGCCTGCACGACGCGGCACGACCCTATGTTTTTTCTCAAGAAGCTTTTTGAAATCCGCGACCAATCCAATCCTGAGGCCGAAAAACCGTTCCTCTCCCATTTGGATGACCTCCGAATCACGCTCTCGCGGATCATTCTGACGCTCGTCGCTGCCACGCTTCTTTGCTACGTCTTTCGTAATCAGCTCATGGACGTGATTCGTCACCCCGTTGAGCAAGTTTGGGCCCAAACCCAAAACGAAGCGCTTAAAGACCTCAAGCCGCGACCGTCTGTCGAGACTTGGGAACGAGCGGTCAGCATTTCCAACAACGCAATTGGACTCAACGCCGCCCAACGTCAGCACTTCCAAAAATATGCCGACTCCAAGGACGAAAATTTCCCCTTCCATGTCGAATCGGCCTTTCATTTTCGCATCGCCCTCGCCGTCGATAAAAAGCAACGTGCCGAATACGTCTCTAAAATTCCTGATGTTTCCGAAGAGCAGCGCAAACAGCTCAAGGCCCTCATCAAGGGCAATCCCAACGCCGAGCTGAACGCCAAAGGCCGTATGGTGTTGATGCAATCTCTCAACCCGACCGAAGGCTTCATGCTTTCCGTCAAGCTGGCCTTCTTCGCCGCCCTCGTCCTTTCCTTCCCTCTCCTCCTGTTCTTCCTGCTGCAATTCGTTCTGCCGGGGCTTCACAAAAAGGAACAACGAGCACTTTTCCCAGCGCTCGGAATCGGCTTTCTCCTTTTCCTAACAGGCGTTCTTTTCGCCTACTTCATCATCCTCCCTAACGTCCTCGATTTCTTCTACAGCTACTCTCTGGATATGGGGATTCAGAACGACTGGCGTATTGGTTACTACATCTCCTTTGCCACCCAGTTCGTGCTCATCTTTGGTCTCGCTTTCGAGCTCCCCGTGGTAGTCATGACCTTGGTCAAACTGGGCATTCTCTCCTACGAAATGATGCGCACCACGCGCTCCTACGCCGTTCTCGCCATCGTTGTCATTGCGGCTATCATCACCCCAACTCCCGACGCCCTCACCCTCGGCCTCCTCGCCGGCCCCATGTATATTCTCTACGAGATTTGCATCTGGCTCGCTTACTTCATGGACAAGAAGGAGCGCGTTCGCGAAGCGGCCGAAGAAAAAGAACGCATGGCCCGCTTATTAGCCGCCCCCGGTGCCGCTAGCCGTCCCGACGAGACCGAGTTGGAAGATCTTCACAATGACGAAGAGGATCACGCCGAAGATGACTATCATGAAGGCATGGACCATGACCCCTATCATGATTTCGAAGAGGAGGACCATGAGCACGAATCAGAGAGTGATGACGGCTTCGTCGGTCCTGACCCCGAAAAAGAAGACCTCTATTCTCAGACCCCTATCGAGCCTAACGAAACCAACGAAGACATCATTCCTGAGGATGACAATAGGGAGGAAGACTCAGACTTCGATCCATTGAAGTAGTATGCCAACCCCCAGCCAACGCCAAGAACCACGTCAACGACCTAAGGGTTCACCCGTGATGTATCAACGCTGGTCCGACCTTCTCTTCCTTCACTGGCAAGTCCCCGCCCAACAACTCGTCGACACCTTGCCCCCCGGCCTGCATCTCGACACCTTCCAAGAGAATGCTTACCTTGGAGTAGTCCCCTTCTTCATGAAAAAGGTGCGTCCCCGCTTTCTCCCCACCTTCCCCGGCCTCTCTTCGTTTCTTGAGCTCAATCTACGAACATACGTCTACGATGATCAAGGCCGCCCAGGCGTCTGGTTCTACTCCTTGGATGCGAACCAACCCATCGCCGTCGAGATCGCACGCAATCTCTTTCACCTTCCCTATCAACATGCCGAGATGAGTGCGCCTAGAAACGAAGGACTCATCGACTATCGCTCACGCCGCAAGAAAACCGACCAGGTCGCCCATTACCGCTACGAAGGCATCGGCGAAAGTCTCACCGCCTCCCCGGACTCTCTCGAGTTCTTTCTCCTCGAACGCTACCTCCTTTTTTCCACAAACAAAGCGGGGAAAGTCAAAATCGGACAAGTCCACCACCGGCCCTATCCCTTTCAAAATGCTCATTGCGAAGCCCCCTCTCTTCTTCCCTTCACTTGGAATCAATTTCCAGAGCCCTCGCAAGCTCCTGTTTCCGCACTTTACAGCCCTGGAGTCGATGTAGAGATTTTTGCATTGCGTAACGCCTACTAGTTTCACTCAAAACAAAGACTGTCTTTCCGCACCGATTCCGTTCAAATTTCCCTTTCACCTGTGACCAACGAACCCGTCTCAACCAAATTCTGCCAGCTCGACCAATTCCAAGTCGCGAGCGGCACTGTGCTCTCGTCTCCGCGAATTGCATACGAGCAATACGGCGAGATGAACGCAGACCGTTCCAATGTCATCCTCCTCTTTCACGCCCTGTCCGGTTCCCATCACGCGGCCGGACTCAATCAAGGCATTCCTACCGTTCCTCTCTTCAATGACGAATTGTACGATGGCTGGTGGAACGACTTTATCGGCTCGGGTAAAGCTATCGACACCGACCGCTTCTGCGTTCTAGCTCCCAACTATCTTGGCGGCTGCTACGGCTCCACCGGACCCGCCTCTGAGAATCCCGAGACAGGAAGACCCTACGGTTCCCAGTTTCCTCGAGTCACAGTAGGAGACCAAGCGCGGTTTGCAGCAGCCCTACTCGATCAATTCGAAGTAGAGACTCTTCACGCCATTATCGGGCCCTCCGTCGGCGGACTCTGTGCGCTCACCTTTGCCAACATCTTTCCACAAAGAGTTAAAAAGGTGGTCTCGTTAGCCTCATCATACAAGAATACCATTCTCAACCGGCTCCTTCTCTTCGAACAAATTCTCGCCATTGAGAATGACCCCTATTTCAATGGCGGCGATTACTACGATTCCGGCCTACCTAATCTCGGACTCGCATTAGCCCGCATGATTTCGCACAAAACCTTTGTTCACATCGATGCCTTCGAGCGCCGAGCTAAGCGCGAAATCGTCCCCGAGAAAGAAATGCTTTCTTGGTATGGCGTCACTGACCCATTCCAGTCCTACATGCTACATCAGGGGAAAAAGTTCACCCAGCGATTCGACGCCAACACCTACCTGCGCATCGCTGACATGTGGTCCTCATACAATGCCTTTACCGAAGCCGAAGCCGAGGACGAGGTGGCTCTCTTTGCACCTTCGCAGGAAGCAGGACACCAGTTTCTCGTTTTCTCTATCGACTCCGATTTCTGCTTCTATCCTGAGGAACAAGCCGAGCTCGTCGCAGACCTCGAGAAAGCAAAGGTCGCCGTCACCCACCTCACCGTCCACTCGGACAAGGGTCATGACTCCTTTCTTCTCGAACCCGATCTCTATACTCCTCAGCTGAAGTTTCATCTCGAATCCTAGCCCGAAAAAGTTCGCAAAATTCACGAGACCACACACACTCCACCTAGTTTAAATCATGAATGACTACCTCTCAAATCTGTTTGGCCTTCAAGGCAAAGTCGCCGTTGTCATCGGCGGAACCGGCGAACTCTGCGGCACCATGGCTGAAGGATTGGCCGCTGCGGGAGCTGAGGTCGTCTTGGTAGGACGCGACGAAGCCAAAGCGGAAGCTCGCTTGGCCAAGATTGAAGCAGCTGGCGGCAAAGGCTATTTTGCTCAAGGTGAAGTCGGTAAGCGCGAGTCGCTCAACGACCTCCTCGACTCCGTCATCGCTCAATCCGGCCGGGCTGACATTCTTATCAACGGAGCCGGAGTTAACTCTCCCACCCCCTTTGTCGAAATCACAGACGAAGAGTTTCTTCGCATCATCGACACTAATGTCGTCGGCGTCATGCGAGCCTGCCAAATTTTCGGCAACTACTTCCTTTCCCGCGACGTGCAAGGCTCCATCATCAACCTTGGTTCGATTTCGGGCCTTAATCCGCTTTCTCGAGTTTTCACCTACTCAGCCTCCAAGGCTGCCGTGCACAACCTCACTCGCAACCTTGCCCGTGAGTGGGCCGACCGCGACATCCGCGTCAACACTCTCGTCCCCGGTTTTTTCCCAGCAGAACAGAATAAAAGCGTCCTCGATGAGGCACGCGTCGCAGAAATTCTTCGTCACACTCCCTCATCTCGGTTTGGAAATCCAAAGGAGCTTATCGGAGCCACTCTGCTCTTGGCCTCTAACAACGCCGGAAGCTTTCTCACCGGCACCGAAGTCATCGTCGACGGCGGCTTCCAAGCGATGACCATCTAGGAAATCGCTCCATTAATTACAGAGTATTCTGTCTTCTCGAAATGCAGCGCTTCAGGGAAACCAATAGAGCGCTTAAAGTTCGGACTCTATTGATTCAGGCTCAGGAATCTCTTTGATTCCATGTGGTGCCGGTAAACCCGATGAATCTAGATTTACGAAAATAATCCGATCAATATCGAGGACCGTGTGATGAGTCATGATGTTGCGAACCTTACACCGCAGAGTGACCGAGCTCCGCCCGAACTTCAGCACCTCCATCCCCATTTCAATGATGTCTCCAGACCGCGCAGAGCTCACAAAGTTGATCTCCGACATGAACTTAGTGACCACGTAAGGACTTTTGAGAAGAAGGATGGTATAAATGGCCGCTTCTTCATCAATCCAAGCCAATAAACTCCCGCCAAAGAGAGTGCCATTCGGGTTAAGATCTTCTGGTTTAATCCATTTACGAGTAAGAAATTTCATCACGTGTCTTCCGACCCATAGGCCCTCGCTCCAATTCTGCAAAGCTTTTCCACCAGTAGAACTACCGACTCTCTGCTGAGGCTTTGATGGACCTCATCACCGCCAGAAAAAGCAGAGTAATGTTAAATGCCCATGACCTTCTTAACATACATCCCCATCGCTTCTTCAGCCTTGCCGATCTCCTCCGCCAACTTCAGCTGCGTCCGTGCCCGGTCCAAGTTCTGCCCCTCTCTTTTCACCCGAAAATACTGATCACCATTCAAGTAATCAGCCAAGAAACGCATCGCCACCTCCACTGCCAGTAACTTTCCCGAAAAGGGCAGCAGCTCGACCTCCAACTCCGTTAAAACTCCCCCTGCCGCTTCTAAATACCCCTCTACCAGCGCTTCGAAAATCGGCATCCGCATCTCCACCAGCGACAAGTCTCGCTCATCCTCCTCCGCCGGATTCACCGAAGTCCTCACCAAATCGCCAAAGTCGTATAAAGAAAGACCCGGCATCACGGTATCAAGGTCAATCACACAAACCGCCTCATCCGTCGCGATATCGAAAAGAACGTTGTTAATCTTAGTGTCGTTGTGAGTCACCCGAGCCGGAAGCGCTCCCTTCTCCTGAAGTTCAGTTATGCGACTCATCTCTCCCTCAAACCCCTGAATCCGCCGCAATTCATCGGCGACTTCATTCACTCGGCCGGCTGCATTCTTTTCCACCGCATCCAACAACTGACAATAGCGTTGGGGCGTGTTGTGAAAATCAGGAATCACCTCCACAATATCCTCTGCCGACAAATCGCTCACCAAGTTCTGAAAAGATCCGAAAGCATGCCCTCCTTGATACGCTTGCCGCGTATTCTCAACCACATCATAGGTCCGGCACCCCTCAATAAAATTGTAACAGCGCCAGATGCCGCCACCCGGCCCCTCCACGAAGCTCTGCCCACCGCGCCCAGGGTAAAGGCTCAAGGTCTGCCCATTGGAATCCTTCTTCACCCGCAAAACCTTCTCGTTAATATGGCGAGTGACCGTCTCTACATTGCGCATGACCTCGAGAGGATCGCCGAAAACAGACTCGTTAATTCGCTGCAGAATATATCGTGAAGGCTTGGACCTCCCCAAGTCGTAACTCGCAACCCAAGTCGAATTGATCAACCCCGTTTCCACCTCTTCCGCACCCACAAACGCCCCCTCAATAGCGAATAAGTCCGCTATTGCTCCAATCTGTTCTGAACCCAAATCGCTCACGTCGCGTCAATCTACCCTGGCTGGCTCGATCCCCACAACCCCCAAGCACGTCTACCAAGTCCATTCCCAACCATTCAGCCTCGCCCTTACTTCCGATTCATGGCTACATCTCTCGTCGTGCATCTGCCCAACAGACCCTTCTCCTACCGCGAAACTCCCGAAGACCTCGCCTCACTCCGTTCTCTGTTAGAAGCTCACGCCGTGCCGCAATTCAATCGCCAGCTCCCCACCCAGCGCAACATCCTCAATCTAGCCTGCGGACGGTCGGACGAAACAGGACTCCTCGCGGACCTCTTCTCTCACCCTCTCGGCGACATCCAGTTCACCGGCATCGACATCCGCCCTGCCGAACTCGATGAGGCCACCGCACGCTGGTCAGCTCAAGCCCACAGCGCCCCCAACCTACGCGCTAGCTTTCTCAATCTCGACGCCTCCAAACTTCCCCTCCTCAAGCAAATCCCCAGTCCCACCCACCTTGCCTTCTTCCGACACCAAAACTTCTGGAACGGGCCAAAACTCTGGACCTCACTCTTCGATCACGCCCTTCACCAACTGCATCCCCAAGGCCTCCTTGTGATTACTTCCTACTTCGACAAAGAGCACCTTCTTGCCCTCAGCGCCCTCGAATCCCTCGGAGCTCACCTGCTGACCACTGTCAAAAATCCTCGCTCACGCCCTGTCATTCAAACCGAAGGAAAATCCGTCGACCGCCACCTCGCGGTGCTTTCCTTGGAAAAAGATAAGGCCGAAACCGCCCAAACCATCATCACTTAGAACCTCTTGAGCTGGCCGCGTAAGACCGGCTATCGATGCCCAAAAGGCAACAAGGCCTTAAAGAAGGTCCCAATTCCACCACCCTTTTCAGGACGCTCTTCATCTAGAATCTGAGCATAACGAATCAGACCTAGCGCAGTGGAATACTGGGGGTCTTTGAAATAGGCATGAACTCCACTGACCTCAGGGCGCTCCGGACGATAAACAGGCAAGCCAAAGACCTCACAAGCCAATTCACCAATACCGTTCATCAAACTCGTTCCCCCTGTTAAGAACACCCCGGTTCCGACCTGCTCTTTCCAGCCTTCGGGCAACTTGCCCTTCACGATCTCAAAAGTCTCTTCGAGACGCCAACGGGCAACATCATTCAACTCCTGTCGCTGAACTTCAACGTCCGGAAAGCCCTTATCGTCGGTAATTTTAACGGTCCCCACAGACTTAGCCGGGTCTCCCGATACATCAGCCTCATTGACCTTAATCTTCTCGGACTTCGACAGCGGGATATGAGTCACGAGGTGAATATCGTTAGTGATATGATCTCCCCCCACAGGCACGCATCCCGAAGCCGCAATTGCACCTTCGAGATAAAGAATGTAGTCGGTAGTTCCACCTCCAATATCGATCACCATCGCCCCAGCTTCCTTCCGCGATTTAGTCAACGCAATCTGAGCTGAAGCCACAGGTCCAAAGACAACATCGTCTACATCCAAAGGCGTCTCCCGCACACACTTGATCGAATTCTGAATCCGCGTCTCCATCCCATGCACGATATGAAAATCAGCCTCCAGCGTCCGCCCAATCAAACCCACTGGGCTATTTGCGTGCTGCTGACCATCCAAGTTAAAATGGCGAACGAGATTATGGAGATAAACATGCTCTGCCGGCAATTGCAGATCAGCAGCAATCTCCTTTACCTCCTCAACATGCTCTTGGGCCACTTCTTTCTCGTTATCTGGTAAACGAAACGTTCCCACATTATTCACTCCCTGAATATGACTGCCGGTCACAGCCAAAAAGACACTATTGATTTCAACATCACTCGCATCTTCCGCTTCGAGCAAAGCCGACTTCACACAAGCCTTCACCTGAAGAAAATCAGCGATTTCGCCCTTACGAACGCCCGCTGTTTTTCCTTCTCCAACGCCCAGAATCTTTACCGATCCATCTGGTTTCACCTCTGCAACCACCATCACCGTCTTGGTGGTGCCAATCTCCAAACCAACATGAATACGAGTCTTTGCCATTTCTTTTAGCTACGAGTCAAAATTGAATCTAAACTGCTTTCTAGAGGTGAATTCGACACCTCTAGCACATTCTCTCCGTTCGCATTAGCGAACACCACTGGAATATTTCGTTCTGGAATTAAGTTCACACGCTTCACACCACGTGAAGTCTTGCGAGCGTGATCGAGAATCAAGAGGAGGTCTTCCAGCTGACGCTCATGCTCATACAAGCCAAAGGTCACGACAGTTCCCGTATGAGTCTTAGCCAACAGCGAAAACTCATTACGAAGGCCAATCGCCGGCAAACTCCATCCAGCCTCACCAAGATAACGCTTAGAGAGCTTCACCAATTCTAATGCTCTTAAAAACTCACGTCCATCCGCTTTCGTTCCCGCAACAAAATCCCCCTCACCTCGTTCACCAGTCGTTATCACAGGCAAATCGTTCACCACCTCAAACATTGCATCTGTCGGCCGGAAGCAAAACCCCTCGCCATCAACCAACATCCCATACTTAAAACTCCGCCCTTTGATTCGCTGCATAGGAGACTCAATCCAAGCCACAGGCTCACGCTCTTCGACCCGAATGCGCAATACATCAGGTAGGCGCCTTGTTGCTCTCACCCTCTTCACCTCTGGCAAGGCTTCAAGCTCCTCTTCCAATTGATTGAGCTGGAAAGAAAAAATACTCGCCCGAGGGTCTAGGCCTGTAACCTCCGTCAAACGTTTGTGATTCAGCAACCGTGGAGTTTCCTCACCTTCCCACTGCCACAACTCCACACTCTTCAAAGCAAACTCTTCGCTATCTAAAAAGACCCGCTGCATCGCCGACCTACCCAAAACCACACCCACCCCCAAAATCAGGAGTAACACTAGCCACTTCGTTGCGCGCATCGTGCTCGCCTTAGTCCGACACCACATCACACGCCCACTCTTAGCACGTAGATTCACCCCACGTGATCCGGTGACTTGTTTTTTTACCCGACTGGTTCGTTTACGTGACATGAATGGCTTAAGCTTTCGCCCCGCGCTTTTGCCAAGACAACTCTGCGATACGGCGGCAAAGGGCCCCGAAAGAATAGCCCGCAGCCTTGGCCCCCATGGGCAAAAGGCTACTCGCTGTCATTCCAGGAATAGTATTGGCTTCTAAAACGTAAGGTTTGCTTAACGAATTTAGCAGAACATCCACCCGAGAGTAAACTCCAATCTGCAATGATTCGTGTGCTTTCAATGCAGCGGCCTGCACAATCGCTGTTTCTTCAGGTGTAATCTCGGCCGGACAGAGGTAATTACTCGCGTTCTTCTGACCGCTCAACCACGTATATTTCGTTGCGAAATCATAGCTTCCACCATCAGGGGGAATAATTTCGACCACCGGCAAAACCTCGCCATCTAGAACCCCGACAGTCAGTTCGCGCCCTTCCACAAATTCCTCAATAAGAAGGTCATCACTGAATTTTGCGCCCCGCTCAATCGCAGCCAGTGCCTTAGCGGCATCCTTCACAATCTCAATACCAACGCTACTTCCCTCCCGCGGCGGCTTCACTACGAACGGCACTTGAATCGAAGGAAGCTTAGCCCCGTCACTCACATCCAGAATCTCAGAATGAGGCGTCGGCACTCCTTTTTCCAAGAACACCTCCTTGCTCAAGGCCTTATCGAAGGCAACGCGACTGTCGTCTACTCCACCTCCTGTGTAAGGCACGCCCAACCCCTCTAAGTAAGACTGAAGACCTCCGTCCTCCCCAAATGTCCCATGAATGACATTAAATACCAAACCTGTGCCTTCCGGCAGCTTCGGAGTCGTATCCACCACATCCACTCCCACCGCCT
The DNA here is from genome assembly GCA_051251855.1 of Roseibacillus sp. GTDB lineage: Bacteria > Verrucomicrobiota > Verrucomicrobiia > Verrucomicrobiales > Akkermansiaceae > Roseibacillus. The sequence continues at coordinate 920,095 of JBPOGI010000001.1, read as the reverse complement.
GCAAGCCCTCTTCCTGCAAAGCCTCCAAAACAGCCTTTCCTGAAGCCAAAGAGACGTCTCGCTCAGAACCAGGGCCTCCCATCAACACCGCAATCAAAATTGTCTCATCCATATCGTGGTGCAATTTTCCCTTCACCCACGCTCAAGTCGAGTCTCAAGGAAGGCTTAATTAGGCGCACACATAACAGTCAGTTCCTTTTCTTGCCAGTCGGTAGCATTTTTCTAGCATCGCTTGCATGGAATACGTCATCACCCTCTTCTTGTTGATTTTGCTTCAGGCCGTTCTCGGCTTCGACAACCTCCTTTACATCTCTCTTGAGTCCAAACGAGTCGCCCCCGAGAAGCAGGCCTTCGTGCGACGCTTGGGTATCGGTCTCGCCGTCGGATTTCGGATTGTCCTGCTTTTCATCGTGGTCTCCCTAGTTTCCAAGTTCCAAGACCCCATCTTTGGAATTCATCTTGGGAGCGATATTGTAACCGAGACAACTCATCATGGCATCGAGACCGAAAAAACAGGTTCCACTATTAAAAGCATCGTCGATGGCACCTTCAACTTTCATGCCATCATCGTTCTCTTTGGCGGAGCCTTTATCCTCTACACGGCCGTGAAAGAAATTTTTCATATGCTAGGCACTTATGACCTGGCTCATGACGGTCAAAAGCCTGCCTCAGTAGCGAAAACGGTGAGTCTCATTGTCACCATGAACGTCATCTTCTCCTTCGATTCCATTCTTTCTGCGATGGCCCTAGCCAAAGACGAAGCCACAGGAAACCAACGTATTGAGCTCATGGTCATTGCCATCATCATCAGCGGCATTCTCATGATTTGGCTTGCAGATCGGGTCGCGGCCTTCCTTCAGAAAAATCGCATGTATGAAGTCCTGGGTCTTTTCGTCCTCTTCATCGTCGGCATTATGCTCCTCACCGAAGGCGGACACCTCGCCCACCTTCACATCGCCGGCAATCCCATCATGCCCATGACTAAGACGACTTTCTACTTCGTGATCGCCGTCCTCGTCCTCACCGATATTGTGCAGAGCCGCTACCAAAAGCAGATTCTTGCCAAGCAAGAAGCCGCTGCCGCCAAGAACTTACACTCGTAAGGCACCTCAGTAGCCAACCGTTTTCCCCATTTAGAAAACTTTCTGCCCTTCGCTGTCAGAAAGCCAGCGCCACGTGGTAGTCCCTTGCAACCGGGACTTCCATGAAACGCCTATCCATCCTTCTCTGCCTTCTCTACACCGCCGCCGCTCAAGCAACGGTCACCGAAGAGATCACCGCCGTCACCATCATTAGTGGCTCCTTCGTCCTAGCCTCCGACGCAAATCGGACCGACCCAGGCTTCGAGCGCGACCAAATCAGCACCGACGTCGCCTTCAAATACAAGACTAATGTCCTTGCCGGTGAGTCCACCGATTACCGCATCGACCTGCAAATTCGCGAGGCAGGAACCAACGCCCTCGTAGAAGAGTTCATTGGCACTCCTTTTTCAGTCAATGCCGTCACTGGTTACACTTCCGAAGTTCGGAACATCAAAGTCACCCCCACCGTCACCCTTGTTCCGTGGAAGAACTACTACATCCGGGCTGGCCTTCAGGAAAACATCGGAGGTTCTGCCAGTCTCCAAGACTCCCTCGATTCCGCCGCCCAGCAGTTCCTCCACTTTGAAAACACCGTCGACACCGATGCCGCAGTCAACGTGATCGCAGAAGTCACCTCCATAGACTGGATCCGACGCTGGTCCTTACAAACCGCCCTCGATCCTGCTCAACAAGAATTCGAAGTCAGAGCCCACTTCCTCCTTCACCGCTACGACAACTTTCTCGCCGCTTCGCCTGGAGCGGACTCCATCGCCCTCAGGCTCACTTATGAGCTCCGTGAACAAGGAACCAACACCGTGATAGCGACCGCCTTCGACGAAGAACTTTTCAACCGAAACCTTTCCGAATTCACCCTCAATGGCGCCATTCAGGAACCCGAAAGCAAAGCCGTGAACAAGGTCTTCACATTCAAACCCGACACTCAGCTCGCAAGCGCTTCCAAGAAATACTTTATCTCCGTCAGCCTTTCCCACCAAGAATCCACCGGCTCCAACCGCGACGACGAGAAAAACGAAAAATCCAGTAACGAAACCCTCCATCACTTTAACGGTACTCTCATTGGAGAAAATGACGGCAACACCGTCAACCTCATCATGGACTCGCTCGGTAACGACGATAGCGAAGTCCAAGATCTCTTCGATGTCGATCACCTCGTCACCATCATCGATTCACCCACCGGCTCCATCGCAGGATTTCCCAACTACACCTTCGCCGGAACCAATACCAACTTTGTTGACCTCTACGACGATGGCCACGCCGAGTTCATCGACACCACCACCCCCATCGATATCGAGATTCCTCTGCAAGGTCTTACTGGGACCATCAACCAAATCCGCTTCACTCGCTCTGACATGTATTTCGATGGCAACGGAGTCCATGCCGACATCGGTCTTATTCTCCCGACCGGCTTGGGAGTTCACACCGAATCGCTCGGAAACGTGAAACGCCGCGTCTACAAATCTACTCTAAATTCGGGCGTTCGCTTAATGACAGACGACCTTGAGCCCACCACCAACAATATCCTCTTCACTCCCGGTGGCGGAGGAACGTTCACTCTCGTCGAGGAAACAAAACCCATCGAAGTCACCTCAGACACCATTCTTTGGGAAATTGCCAACGGCGTCATCAAACCCTGGGGAGCCATCACCGTGCAATACCTTCGCGAGCAGGAGGAACAGATCCTTGCGTCCTCGCCCCTTCCTGCGGCCGACAAGGTCTACCTCTCCAACGAAAACTACTACAAGCACGTTGCTGGAGTGACGGCTCAGCTTCCAACTCCCAAAATCGAACCCTCCAATCTCGGCACCGCCGAGCTGACCATCGAACTCGACTTCGATCCTGGCGATTTCCACAGCCATTTCCCCTACGCCGCCTTCGTTGCCTGGGCCGACCCCAGCATTCTCGTTATCGAGGACGACCTCCCCGTCCCTGCTTCCAGCGCCCTCGAAAACCCTTCCAACCTCGCACTCCCTTATGCGCGTGATTGCGCGGATGCTGCCGCTCTTGGTTGCGGGACTGTTGGTTTTGCCAATACAAAAATCAATCCTACCGACGACCTCGCCTTCACCCTCGATGGCGGTCTCTCCGTGGGAGGAAACATTATCCAACAAAGCTCCCGCCGCGATCTCGTGCTGGGATACATCGATGCCCTCTCCACAGCCCCACCCAATCTCACCTACGCTCACGACACCACCGTCTTTGGTAAGGGACGCTTCCTCATGGCTGGCCACTTTCTCTCGGGAACCGAATACGGACTCGATGTCAGGAACGGACCCGGTCGCATCCTCAGCTCAGGGTTCTCACCCACCGACACCACCATCGACGAACGCCCCGGCTCTCCCGAATACCTCGACGGACTCGCAGACTATCCCGGGATGAACTTCCGGGTCGCCGACGAAACTTCGACCGTCTCCGCCATCAGCACCATCGGAGGAACAACCAGCCCAACTTATACCCTCGGAAACCGTGCTAAATATTACGCTCGACTCTCCGGCGTTAGCGGTATTCATGAACCCACCAGCAACCCCTTCACCGGTCCTGTCCAAATCTACGGCTACGATTTCGACTTCACCGCCTTCGGCTTCTCCTTCCTCTCCAGCGAAGTCCATGACTCCATCACCGCCGGCAGCATGGACGTCCCTTACCCTTCCGAGTTCACCTTGGACTTCGACCCCCTTTATCTCAACTGCCTCGGAGCGCTCACCACCGCCGAAATCGATGGCGGAACCCTCGAGAGTTCCCTCAACTATTGGCAAGCTCCCTTCGTCGCCAGCGCGGCTCAATTCGAACCTCCCGCAGGAGGCGAGTGCGACCCCTCCGAAGCCTACCTGACCCTCGGCGTTACCGCTTCCGCTTCAAACTTCTCAAGTCAACTCGCGGGCAAACTCGGTTTCAAAGCTGACGGCAACCTGACCACACTCAAAGACTCGGACGACGGGACAGGACCTGAAGCAGTGGACTCGCGGCTCAGCCTAGTGAGCAATGCCTATATCAATGGCCCTGGTGAAGAACAATACCACTTCACCCCCATCACCAACGCCTACTTCGACAACTACGATCTTGCTGAGCCTCCCACCGATCCACTTAACCCCAACGTGGGGCAACTGAACTTCTTCGGCCAACTGGATGTCGCCTTTTTCGAAAGCCCCGTCGTCCACCTTCAGACCGGCGCGAAAGCCCCTGACACTCCTGGACACGAGACCGACCTCATCCACCTGACCGCCGGCTGGCTCGAAAACAACGAGCGAGCTGAGACCTCCGAATTTTTCGATATCGACAACCGAGGCCGACCCGCCACCGGCAGCCTCCAAGAATACAGAGACACCACCAACTCCGAACACCAAGTCCACGCCATCCACGATTGGCTCAACGTCGTCAACTTCGACTACGCCCTGCAATGGTCTACCGCCAGCCGATCCTTCAAGTCCATTGCACCTAAAACCAATGACCTGATGGTGATCACCACCGAGAACGAGCTCCTCTATCTATCGGCAGAAAATGCCGAACTCGATTTCGGAGCCTCTCTCGACCTAGGAATCCCTGAAATCAACCTTTCCTCGCTCGCCCTCAACGCCCTCGATGAATCCACGGGAGTTCTAGAAGCCCTCACCCAAAGCCTCTCCGGCGAACTCACCGACGTTCTCATCGGTGGACTCGACGCCGGCGAAAGCCTTCTCAATGACCGCCTCGACGAGCTCTTTGACGAACTGTTTGCCTCCAACGTTGACCCCGTCATCGACGATTTCTACAACGCCCTCGCTGCCGCAGGGACTGACCCAGTGGCCTTTCAAAACGCCATTGATACTTACGCCAATCAAAGTGGCACCGGCCCCATCTACGATAGCATTCTCGGTCTCGTCGGTTCTCCCACCGACTCGACATCGCTCGCCCGCTCCGTCGACGACTCCCTCGCCCATCTCCAAGCCGGCATTCGCTCCATCATTGGACAGGTTGAACTCGATAGCAGCGGCGAGGTCGTCCTCAATAATCCCACTTTGACCTTCCCCGAAGAAGCGGTTGCCTCCGCAGGCAACTCTTTGGCGGAAGGTATCTTTGCCCGCACCGACTCTAACAACGACGGCACCCCCGACGAACTTGGCTATGAAATTGCAAAAGTCCTCGTCATCGCCCTTCTAGAAGAGCTGGCGCCCGACATCTCGGACAATCTTTCTGCCGTGCTCAACGCTGCCGCAGGCGCGCTCTTGAACGAGGTCGAAGACGAACTCAATGCCGCTCTCGCCGAAGTCGCCCCTTCCTTAGAAGCCATTAAGAACACTCTGATGGACGTCCACAACACCATTGGCGACCTCCGCACGGATCTCACCATCTTCAACGTGCTGGACGACAAGTTTAATGAAAACAGCGCCGAGATCTACACCATGCTCAACAGCGTCAAACTTGTTGCCGAACAGTTCCTCAACAATGTGGATTTCGACGAATACAGTGAAGAGGAGGTGAAAGAACTTTTCCGAATCGCCCTCCGCGACCAATTCGACGCCTCCAGTCTTATAGGGAAGATCCGCCTCACTCTCGTCACCTATCTCTACGATCTCAACGACTCTCTCAACGAAGCCATCTCCTCCGGCTTCTCCCAGCTCAACCGCATGCTCACCGAGTTGGTAGAAGACGTTCTCCCCATCGACTCCGGCCTCCAAGGTATGCTCGACGAGCTTGCCAGCGTGGGAGCGGCTGGAAAAATTGATGGCTATGCTCACATCAATGGCGACGCCCTTCGTCACCTCCGGCTCGATGCCGAGATTGAACTCCAGCTCCCCGACGAGTTCAATATCGCCGGCTACCTCGAAATCAACCAACTCGACTCCCTTGGCAGCGACGTCTGTAGCTTCGACGCCGACGGAGGCTACGCCGCTGAAGTCAAAATGGGAGCGGTCGATATCCCCGCCCGCTTCCTCGGTGGCGAACCCCGTTTCGACGTCGAAACCAAATTCACCTTCTCCACCACCGACGGATTCTCCCTCCGTGGTATGGGAGGTTCCATCGAAATGACCGGAGGCGAACTCAACTTCGAAGCCATGAAAATCACCTCCCTAGGTGCAGCTGCCATGTTTGGAATCGATGAAAACTACATGGCCGCCAAGGTTGGGCTCGAATTCGACGACTACGCTCTTGCAGGTGGAGTCTTCTTTGGCCGCACCTGCAGCCTGGACCCTCTCATTCTCGTCGATCCAGAAGTCGCAGCCGTTTTGGGAGACCCTCCCTTCACCGGGATTTACGCTTACGGCGAGGCACAAATCCCCATCATTAATTACGGGTGTCTTTTCAGTCTCAGCGCGAAAGCTGGTGTGGGAGTCTTCGTCTTTGCCGAAGGCCCCACCGTGGGTGGCAAAATGCTTGTGGGAGCATCAGGACGCGCTCTTTGTGCGGTAGAAGTTGGCGGTGAGATCACTCTCATCGGCGCCAAAGTCGGCAACGACTTTAACTTCTCCGGCAAAGGGCGTGTTTTCGGCGAAGTAGGCATCTGCCCACTCTGCACTAGTTTCGACAAGTCTGTCACAATCACCTACAAGAACGACAAGTGGGACTACGACTATTAAGCCCCCCACTATTTCCCTTCTGCCATGGGAAAATGAACCGTCGCTACCAGTTCTTCCTCCGCGACCTCGCTTGGGTCATTGTCATAAGTTTCAAAAGGATGAATCCCTCTGCGGCTCTTCCACTTTTTCGCACGAATTGAAGCCATTCCGGCAGACCAAGCATTACCAAGATGCAAGTAGGAGCCCGTGTGCCGAATCCGCTGCACCTGACAGGTCGGAATCTTACCCGAGACAAAGTCCTCAGGCAGCCAACCGGGAACCTTGTCCACGGGAAAGGCAATCGTGTAGGTAGTGGTTCCCTGTGTGAGCGACCACTTGTGATAGATTGAAAGCGGCGTTCCACTTGGAGTAATATGCTGGTCCTGCACCCATTTTCTGAGGCGATGCAAATCCGCCTCCATTTTCTCAGCAATACTAGAGATCGGACAGTTCGTCTTAATCCCAACGTAGGCGAATCCCTCGAACTTACCTGACCCCTCAAACTCCAATGCTGACGGCACCGACCCCTTCTGAATGAAATCTTTCAACATCGCCAAACCTCGCTTGTAATCCATTCCAATCGCCGAAGTCATCATTCCCTTCATCCAAAAAAGGAAGAAAGGAAGACTGCTACTCATTAACCAGGTCACCCGCGTCCGATCGCCTTCACGGCCAAATTGGAAGCGCACTTTCGAAACCGACTTCCAAGGCTTCGTCATCGTCAGCTCGTATTCGATAAATTCGTTCTCGCGCTCAGCGACCACTTTCATCTCACCCGCCCCCACAATTTCACCATCCCAAGAATAGGCTTTGCCATCCGGAGAAAACTCCAACGGACAATTCGGCTCGGCACACAACCAAGGGGACCACATGGGCCAGGTTTTAAAGTCCCGCACCGTTGCATAGACCTCTTCCACTGGTTTCCCGATCAGATTGGACCGCTCGACGTCAAAGTTGCTCATAGGGCGGAAGCTGTCAGGACTCGATCCCCGACACAAGCCATACTCGCGCATGAAAGACAGTTTGCGACTCTCTCTTTTACACCTACTTTAAAGGGTGAAAAACCTTCTCCTTCTCACTCTCGGGTTGCTCTTCCCCCTGTCTGCCTCCCCGCTCAAAGACTACCGATGGAAGAACAGAATTTTGCTCATTCACTCCAGCGCCCCCTTGGAAGACCTCAGCAAGCATAAGGCCGAGCTTACCGAACGCCACCTAATCATCCTAAACCTCTCTGCCAGCAAAACGAAGCTGCCGAACGAAGTCCTCCTCACTGATAAACAACGCAAAAAGCTACGCGACTTCTACAAAGTGCCCGAAACCCAAAAGGAAACTTTCATTCTCATCGGAAAAGACGGAAGCGAAAAAGCACGCCAGGAGGAAAATCTCAATCTCGCAAAGTTCTTCGCCCTCATCGACACCATGCCCATGCGCAAAGCCGAGATAAAAAGGAACGCGAGACTTTAGCTTGCCCCGCTGCAATCGTCCTACCAGTTGGGCGACCTAAAGATTCGCGCTCCATTCTCCTTGCCGATAGGACAAAAGTTCTCACGATTGTCTTACTAAAAAGAGCCATTCGACGACTGAAGTCGACGCTTCTAAATCCTAAGAGCCCTGCAAGGCATCCAAGAGCTTTCCATGGATTCCACCAAAACCTCCATTGCTTAGCACAGCAACTAGGTCACCTTCCTTTGCTTCGGAAGCCACCCAAGCCACGATATCCTCCACGGACTCAATACTCCGCACATCTCCTCCCGCTGCATTAGCATCTTTAACGAGTTGCGGCACATTGAGAAGGTCATCTTCCGCGATCTGCCCTGCTTCCAAAACGGGGGGTACCACTGCCAAGTCTGCATTCGCAAGCGCTCCCGCCAAATTTCCTTTGTGGGCCTCTTGCCGCATCGTATTCGAGCGTGGCTCCAACACCACAATCAAACGGCGACCCGGATAGCCCTCACGAAGACCTTCAATGACGAGTTCAACCGCAGTTGGGTGGTGGGCAAAGTCATCAATCACTGTCACTCCCCGCTCCACGCCGCGCACTTCTTGGCGACGCTTGATACCAGCGAATGTGGCGAGTCCTTCTCTGATTTCGTCGTCGTTCAAACCCGCCTTTCGAGCCACTGAAATCGCCATCGCCGCATTACGCACGTTAAACTCGCCCGTCATCGGCAACCCGAACTCAATGCCGTTAATTTTGAAAGTGGTTGCTCCATCTTTCGGAACCAGATCGCTAATACGCACTCCACAATTCTCACCCAGTCCTACCAACTCAATCGGGCAAGGAGCGGCCTCTACGAGCGTCAATGAATTTTCACAATCGCCATTCAAATAGGCCATTCCGTTCCCTGGCACCACCCGAAGAAGACGAGAAAAGGTGAGCAACACTGCATCCAAATCCTCATAAATATCGGCATGATCGAACTCGATATTGTTGATTACCGCCACCTCTGGAAGGTAGTGTAAAAACTTAGAGCGCTTGTCAAAAAAGGCGGTGTCGTATTCGTCACCTTCCAGCACCACGAACTCCGAATCAGTAAACTCCGCTCCGCGCTCAAAGTTCTTGGGTACCCCACCAATCATGTGGCTAGGATCATGTCCCGCCGATTTGAGCAGCCAAGCCACCATTGAACTCGTCGTCGTTTTACCATGCGTCCCCGCAATCACCAAATTCCGACGCCCACGAAGGAAGTGTTCCTTCAACACCTCCGGTAAAGATTGATACAAAAGCTTGCGATCCAGAACCTCTTCCGCCTCCTCATTGCCACGGCTCACCGCATTCCCCACAATGATCACCTCTGCATCGGCAGGGATATTGGAGCGTTTGTACCCCTCAAAAAGCTGAATACCCTCGCCTTCCAGAAAGGTCGACATTGGCGGATAGACATTGGTATCCGAACCCGTAACCTCAAATCCCGCGCGTTTCATCGCCGCCGCCACCGAACCCATCGCGGTCCCGCAAATACCAATAAAGTGAAAGTGTCTCACACCAAGTAGCCAAGCGGAATCCGACCACAACGAAAAGCCCCACGCCACAAAAACGGCGTCATCCAATCATTCGCCCCCTCCACAGGGTCCTCACCCTAGTCTTGAGTCATTTTTGCCCGCAGAAAGGAGCGCGGAAAGACCTCACCACCGCCGAGGACCTCGCCACCCGCTACCCCGCCACCAACGGACTCATCGTCGCCAATCTCAACCTAGGCATCAACGCCACCCTCCCCCTCCTCACAGAGGACCCCGGCGACCAAGACCCCGTCCCCCTCATCCAAGCCATTCTCGCCCATGGCCAAGGAGCAGAAGTCCTCACCAAGAGACTCACCGGCCTCACCCTCCACCCCGAAGTCAAAGCCCGCGTCGCCGCCTTCCATCACCGCTCCGGCCAACTCCCCTCTGACCTCGCCGCCCTCTTCACCGTCCCCACCGCAGCCGGCACCTCCCTCTCCGCCTCCCTGCAAGCCGAAGACCGCGCCGCCCTCGCCGCCGACGTCCTTCAACTCGGCGACCCCTATCGCGGCGAAGACATTTACCGCCGCCCAGCCCTCGCCTGCACCAACTGCCATGCCATCGGATCCGCCGGAGCGCAAATCGGCCCCAACCTCGCCACCATCGGATCCTCCGCCCCCGCCGACTACATGGTGCAATCCATCCTCGAGCCCAGCGCCGCCATCGCCGAGCACTACGAGAACACCCTCATCACCCTCAAGGACGGCAGCGTCCGCATGGGCGTCATCAGCTCCAAGAGCAACAACGAAGTCCTCCTCATGGACTCCGCCCAAGGCGGAAAAGAAGTCCGTCTCCAAGCCGACCAAATCGTCAAAGAAGAAGGCCTCCCCTCCCTCATGCCCGCCGGACTCGCCGACCTGTTAGAGAACCGGCAAGAATTCCTCGACCTCACCAAATTCCTCTCCGTCCTCGGCCAACCCGGCGACTTCGCCAACGACGAAAGCCCCGTCATCCGCAAGTGGCAACTCCTCCCCGCCCCCGCCGAACCAACCGACAGCAAACTCCCCACAAAAGACGCCCCCTGGCAAACCGCCTACTCCAAAGTCAACGGCACCCTCCCCGCCACCGACTTCCCAAAAACCGAAAGTAAAACCATCTACGCCCGCGCCACCATCGAAGTCCTCACCCCCGGCCCTGTCCTCCTGAACTTTAGCGACGGAGAAACCTTCAGCCTTAAACCTTCATCCCTCAACCTTAAACAAAGCCTCCGCCTCTGGCTCAACCGCAGCGAAATCAAAGACCTCAGCGCCCCATTAAACCTAGAAAAAGGCCGCCACGAATTCCTCTTCCACCGAGACAAAAAGTCCAATCTCCGGCTCGAATTCACAACTCCCGCCGGTTCCTCCATCAAACTCCAACCCGAAGGCGGGGTTTAAGCGACCAACACGACTTGTTGGCTCTAGAGCCTCTGACATTCACCATTCCAAATTCCACATTCACAATTCATCCCCTCCGCCCCTCTTTCCCCCGCAACCCCCTTTCTCCCCCATCCGCTCCGGTCCAAAGGCGGCTTCAAGCACCCCACGCCAAAAGCAAATTCCTAGCAGTAATTCCTAGCAGTTCTTCCTTGTCAGGTCGCAACCCTTTTGACTAGGAATTCATCATGCAGAAGCTTTCGACTTGCCTCGCCACCGCGGCTCTCTCCAGCGCCCTTCCCGCACTCACCGTCACCACCGCTAGCGACGAACTCGACTCCCCCTCCGGCACTCTGCTCTCCCTACGGGAAGCTATCCGCGACGCCAGCGCTGGCGAGATTATTACCTTCGACCCGACTGTCTTTACCGGAGGGGCCAACAACCGTATCGCCCTCACCGAAGGCCAACTCCTGATCAACAATCGGCTTACCATCGACGCTTCTAACCTCTCCGAAAACGTGGTCATCGATGCCAATGGAAGTGCCACCAACCACCGCGTCTTGGAGGTTAGCGCGAGTTTACAGGCAATCGACCTCACGGGAAGCACCGCCACCCAGTCCTCCAACATCGACAATCCTGTCCAAGTTCCGCCCCGTTTTCCTGCCTCAAACGCCATCGACGGGAATTTTGGCAACTTCACCCACACCAACGACGGCGATGCCATGGCATCACTCACCCTTGATTTTGGCAGCGACCGAAATATGGGCCTCCTTCGCCTTCACAATCGCGGTGATGGCTGCTGTCAAAACCGCTTACGGAATCTCACCGTCCAGCTTCTCGATGCCAACGACAACATCCTCCACACCTCCCTTCTTCTCAACCCAGACAACATCCTCGGCTTCACTGCCTTTCCCTTCGTGGAACCAAACCCCGCTTCCATTGATGTCTTCCTGCCCCAAGAACTTGCCGCGCGCAAAGTCAAAATTAGTCGCTCCTCTCCCACCAATAACTCACGAGAAGACCGCCTTCTCTCCATCGGCGAAATCGAAGCTTTCTCGATTGTCGCCCTCAACAACCTCACACTCACTGGAGGCAATCCCGCATTCGTGGGCGGCGCGATCCTGCTCGACGGACCGACGTCGGGAACGCAACTCGCCCTCAGCCTAAAAAGCTGCACTCTTTCCGCCAATTCCTCGGGCTCTGATGGCGGAGCGATCTTCGCCGATGGCTCCGGAAACGGAAGTTTTGTCAGCCTGAGCCTCGACACCTGCACCATTTCCAACAATGTCTCCCAAGGGGACGGTGGCGGCATCGCCAGTGTCAGCAATTCGAGTGGAAGGAGCAGCCTGACTTTCAAAAAGTGCACCTTCTCCAACAACTCGACCAGCTTCCAAGGAGGAGCGATCTTTAATGGGGGCTTACTCAATGGGAATGGGAACCTCTTCCTAGATTCCTGCACCCTTTCTAGCAATCACGCCGACTCTCAGGGCGGTGCCATCCAAAACAATGCCCTAAACGGTGATGCCAGCCTGTTCCTGAACAACTGCACCCTCGTCGACAACTCGGCAGTAGGAGGGGGCGGAATCTTCCGGGAGGGGAACGGCGGAAACGAGAGCCTAAGTCTGCGCAATTCCATCATCGCCAGTAATTCTACCACCCTTTCTGGGCCAGATATCGGCACCTTCACTACGGGCACGACAAGCACCTTCGGGAGCACCCTCCTCTCCGACTTCTCCGGCTCTGGCCTCACTGACCCCACAACTGGCATCACCCTCGTCAATGACCCCCTCCTGACCCCTTTGGGAGATCATGGCGGACCGACTCTCACCATGCATCCCTTGATCAATTCCCCCGCCATCCTCACCGGCACCATAAGCACTCGCACCGATCAAAGAGGCTTCACTCTCACAGGCCCACCGACAATAGGAGCTGTCAAATTGCCCACTCCTACCAAAGTCGTCAGCGAAGCCAGCCTGCGTTTCGAAATCGAAACAGGGAATGCCGAGGAGAGGCAGGGCCGAGTGATTTGTTTTGACCCCGCTCTCGATGGCCAGACCCTCACCCTTTTCGATGGCGAACTCGTCGTTCCCTCCTCCACCGATGCCCTCTTCATCGATGCCTCCTCCCTGCCCAACGGGCTCATCATTGATGCCAATGGGCAGGCCACCAAGCATCGAGTCCTTCGTATCGATTCCAACTCCACTGTCACCCTCGCCGGCCTCACTCTCACCGGTGGCCAAGCGCCAACTGGCTCCGATGGCGGTGGAATTTTTATTGATACCGATAGCTCCCTCAACCTGATCTTCTCCACCATCTCGAACAACCAAACTGGAAAGGGCGCTGACGGCAGCGGCGAAGAAGGCGGTTCAGGCGGCGGGATTTTTCTCTCCTCCGGTAGCGCCCTCGCCTTATCTCAGTCCACGGTGGCAGCCAACCAAACTGGGGCTGGCGGCTCGGCTAGCATGGCCCCGGGCGATGGGGGCAGTGGCGGCGGAATCTTCGCCTCCCAAGGAAGCTCCCTCTCCATCCTCTCCTCCACCATTGCTAACAACCGCACTGGTTTCGGCGGCGACGTCATCGGTAATGATTTTCAGCAAGGTGGGTCAGGCGGAAGCGGTGGAGGAATTTCAGCTCAACCCCTAGACTCCTTCACTATCTCCTCCTCGACGATCGCTAACAACCGAACCGGCGACGGAGGATTAAGTGGGATGTTTACTCCCGGGGGACTTGGAGGAAACGGAGGGGGCATCCAAGTGTCCAACTCGCAATTTTTTATATTTTCTTCGACGATTTCAGGCAATCATACTGGGGAAAGAAGAGACTCTTTCTCCAGCGACCTTCACGGCTCAGGTGGCGGTATCACCACAGTGGCTTCGATTGCGGAAGATACCATCTTTCATTCAATCGTAGCGGGCAACTTCGCTAACGAATCCGGAGAAGACAACAATCTTCTCAACGATGATTATCCTCTCTTTATTGGCACCACGAGTTTCATCGAAGGAGATGCCATGCTTTCTCCTCTTGGAGACAACGGAGGACCAACCCAAACGATGATTCCCCTTCCAGGTTCTCCCGTCATCGACGCCGCGACGACCTCCACCATAAGCACTGACCAACGTGGCTTCTCCCGCCCCCTCGACGGCGATAACGACGGCACCAGTGCCCCCGACATTGGCGCGACCGAGGCCCCCAATTGGACCAACCCCGGCCTTGCCGACTACCCTTCCATCTGGCCCACGGACCTCGACCAAGACGGAACCGATTACGGGGTTGAGTTGATCCTCGGCACAGACCCCGCAGTTAGTGATGCTACTTCCACGCAAAACGTCACCTTCTCGTTTCCTAACAGTTCTCAAAGCAACCTCCTGTTCGGTCGGACCACCGGAACCATTCCAGCCGGAGCAAAGCTCACCGTTCTTCGCTCCACCACGCTTCTGCCAAACTCCTTCGAAGAACTGGCATCTTACGACGCGACTACAGACCAAACCTCCGTCCCCGTAGGCTCGAACGACACCTTTGTGCTCTCTGGGAATCAATTCTCCTTACTGGATAATAGTCGCCCTTCAGCCAAAGCCTTCTACCGCCTCGAATCGGAATACAATCCGTAACTCACACCAACCCCCTTTCTCCCCCATCCGCTCCGGTCCAAAGGCGGCTTCAAGCACCCCACGCCAAAAGCAAATTCCTAGCAGTCAACATCGCATGAAAACTCTCTTTCACCTCACTCGTAGTTGGACAGACAAATTATTAAGAAACCGCTTGCGCCGTTGAATTCCCCATCTCAAGCTCCCCGTCATGGCTCAACCTCGTTTTCTGAATCCTTGGAAGGATGACCCTCGCTCTCCCTCGATCTATCATGTGATCAATCGCGTGGTGGATCGGCGCTTTGCTTTCGGTGATGAGGAGAAGGAGAAGTTCAAGATGTTCATGCGCATGGTGGAGAACTTCTCGGGGTGTCAGGTGTTGTCCTATTGCGTGATGTCCAATCACTTTCACATTCTCCTAGAGGTGGCTCCGATGATTCGGGCGGTGAGGTTGCGGGATGGGCGCGAGGTTGAGTTGAGTTCGGCTTTGCGAGCTCAGGAGGAACGCGCGAAGGAGTTAGGACCAGGGGTCTCCCCTGCTGACTTGCCTGAGATTGGAATTGTCTTGGAGGAGAAGGAATTTTTTCAGCGGCTCAAGGCGCTCTATTCTGATGCGGCGATTGGGGAGATTGAGAAGGAACTCCTGCGTGCACAGGAAGCGAAGCATTGGGCGGAAGTCTCGCGTATTTTTGAGCGTTACACTTATCGCATGAACGATTTGAGCCAGTTCATGAAGAACCTGCTGCAGCGTTTTACACGTTGGTTCAATCGTAGTCAGGATCGGTCGGGGCGGCTTTGGGAGGAGAGATTCAAGAGCATGATTGTGCAGGATGGCACCGCTTCTCGCACTGTGGCGGCTTACATTGATTTGAATCCTGTTAGAGCAGGTATTGTCGAGGACCCAGCGGAGTATCGTTGGTCGAGTTATGGCGAGGCGATGGGAGGCGGCAAGAAGGCGCGAGCTGGGTTGGTGAGGGCTTTGGGAACGTCCCACAGTCAACGCTCAGCATCGAACATTAAAATCTCCAGTGCGGCGCATGCTTGGGCTCAGGGTGGGATTGGGAAGGAGTATCGCAAGTTGCTTCTGAGAGCAGGACAGGAAGTGGTTCTCAAGGCCAAGGTTGTGAAGAAGGGAATGAACAAGGAGAAAGCAGAGAGCGAACTCGCGGCGCTTGATCAGAGCACCAGCAACACCAGCAAGGGCGACTTAGCGATTTCGAAGGTCATTCAACATCGCATTCGCTACTTTTCGGATGGAGTGGTGATTGGCAGCAAAGGCTTCGTCGATTCCTTCTTCCAAAAATCCAAACATCGCTTCGGCCCCAACCGAACAACCGGCGCACGCAAACCCCGAGGCGCACTCTCACCTCTCAAGCACCAACTTTTCACGGTGCGAGATTTTCAAAGCTACAAACAATCCTCTCTACAGCGCTGACATGGGACATAAGGGTCAACCCTCGCAGGCAGGAGCAGGGGTCAATCCTGTCTTTGTGTATCTCGGCAGTTTTCAGGGACAGGAATATCCCTGCTCCTTTACTCGCTCACAAAATCCAAAACCCGCTGATTGAAGTCTTCCAGATTCTCCCAGTGAAAAGCGTGACCCGATTTTGGATAAAGATACAGCTGACTGTTCGGCAGTGCGGCATGAATCTCATCCGACATCCAGCGCGGAGTAAAAATATCGTCTTCACCACCAATCACGAGACAAGGTGCCTGAATACTTCCCAGCTGATCGTAGACATCGTGGTTCACACAAGCCGCCGCCTGCCCGACAAGTCCGTGGAGAGGCTGTGGATTCTCATTCTCCAAAGCTTCCTGTCTTCCTTGAACCATCGAGGACAAAGTATCAGCGTCATCCCAGCTTCTCTTGTTAAAGATGAGGAGCTGAATATACTCCATAAACTCCGCAGGAGTCACCTTCGCTTTGAGCGTTTCAATATGACCAAAAACTGATTTCGCATAAGCATCACAACGAGCCCAAGAACACATCAGCACCACGTTCTTCACCTTCTCGGGATGCCTTAACGCCAATTGCTGAGCGATAATACTGCCCATGGAGCAACCAACCACACTTGCCTTCTCGATACCGAGAGCATCCATGAGACCGGCATAATCATCCGCCATCATCGCGCTCGTGTATTCTCCTTCAGGCTTATCACTAAGTCCGACTCCGCGGTTATCCGGCGTAATACACTGATAACTTTGGCTCCAAACTTTCACGTGATCTTCCCAGACTTCTCCTGGGGCAGTGATGCCCATGATACAAATGAGAGGCTCCCCTTCGCCATGCACTTCGTAGTGCATCTCGATTCCGTTGGTTGATAATTTTGGCATCTGTTTTTAGGTGTGAAACTATGTGAGAGAAGGAATCAAAGTTTCCCGAATCCATTGACCGTCGTGCAAAGTCACGCCATCGGGATCGTCCACTGCGCGAGGAGCTTCGTCTTCGCAAATGACCCAACCATCGTAATCACGATCCTTCAACCACTGTGTCACGGCGACGAGGTCAACTTTCCCCTGTCCCATCAAAGCAAACTCTGGGTTCCCATCCCAATCCTTGTAGTGGACGTGATTAATCAAGTGCGCATACTCCTTCATTTTAGAAAGCGGGTCCATCCCGCCATTGATGATGTGTCCCACATCGGGAGTCCACCCTGTCACCGAAGAGTCAAGGCCCTCGAGAATCACTTTGTAGTCCTCCTCGGTGCGATTGGTGGAAGTCTCGGGAGAGTTAGGATGAAAACTGCATTTGATACCCGCGTCCGTGGCACGACGTGAAACTGCGTTCACGTTGGCGACAAGATTCTTGCGGCGTTGCTCCAAGTCATGACGCCCCGTCGGCATCTGCACGGTGCAAAGAACCGCTCCAGGAAAATGCTTCAGCAACTCAATGGCCCTAGCTGCACTCTCTTTCTCGGCCTCCGTTTCCTCAGGATGATTCCAGTCTTCCACAAAGGCGATAGCCGAAAGTTCGACGCCGTGCTTCTGCAAGCTCTCTGCCAAAAGCCCCGGATCAGCCAAGTCGCCCATCCATGGAAAAATGGGCTCGATACCCGTCATCCCCGCCTTCGCCGTAACCTCAATCATGTGGTCCAGCTTATTTTCCCAATAAGCACCCGATTCCTTCATGAACCAGGTGTAACACTCGTTTCCAAATTTTATTTTCATAGCAGACTAGGAGTTGTGCTTGGCGTGCATCTCTTTGACGAACTGATACCCATTGCGGCAAATATCCATGCGAGGATTATAGTCGCGCCAAACATTGATGGCATTGGCGAAGTCGACATCATCGCGAGAAAAAGCTTCGATGGTATAATAGCCATCATAGCCAGTCTTCGCGACCGCTGAGAAAATTTCATCAAAGTCGATATGGCCTTCACCGGGAGTGCCTCGATCGTTCTCGCTGATGTGAACATGAGTCATGACTGGAGCAATAATTTCGATAGCCTCAGTGAAAGACTTCTCCTCAATGTTAGCATGATGACTATCGAACATTCCACGCACATTGGGATGGTCTACCAAGTCGACCAAATGACGAAGTTGAGCCATCGTATTGCACAAATAGCACTCGAAACGATTCAACGACTCGGGAGTCAAAGTCACCCCCGCCTGCTTAGCATGCTCACCCGCTTCGCGAAGAACCTCAGCCGAGCGCTCGTATTCGAATTCCTGTGGCGAGTTACGCGAAAAATTGGCGAAGGCCGAGTGAAACGGTCCACAGATATTCTTTCCTCCCGCAGCGTGAATGTTGTCGATAGCCTCCTTGAGCTTATCGAGCGCCGCCTGACGAATCTTAGGGTCTTCCGAGATGGGATCCTGTTCAGGCCCCACACCGAGGCAACCGTTCACCTCAATGCCGATGGACTTCGCAAAGGCTCCTAGCTCATCGTAACTTGAGCGCTCTGGGCTGGCCAAAAACACCTCCACACCATCATAGCCGATGGTCTTCAATTCCTCAATGGCCCCAAAGTGTTCGCTCGTGATGTGGGTCGACCACAAGTGCATGTTTAATCCGATTTTCATGAGTGATTTTTAATAGACTGAGAACGATGAGCTCCGTTGACAAGGATACGTCTCTGGAACTCCCTGTTTGGCAAAATAATTAAGACCTAAATCAACCTTTTACGGTGCCGCTTTGGTGACAAAGCGGGCTGAGTTGGCGTTCACCTCATCCTTCCAGCCCGAGGAGTTGTTACCAACTCAACTCCGTCATAAAGCCGATTAGCCGAGGCCATAAAAATGGCGAGGTTGGCGATCAAACCGCCAACCTCGCCTCATCTTTTAAAAATCGCTTAATCAACCATGAGCGACGTTGATCTGCTGCATCACCTCCAAAATATCGTTCCAAGTCTGCTGCTGCTCCAAGGTTTCATTGGAGAACATGCATCCATCCCAACAGAGGTGACCGATTTCTGGGCGTTGATTCCCCTGCTCATCAAGGAGCCAGTAGGAGGAACACTTCACGATATCCAACTTCCCGTTCGGATCATTGGCAGGACAATGACGTCCAGTCTTATCGTGTGCGCCGGTCCCATGGACGGTTCCATCATTCTGAGCGACATGGAAATCATAGGTCCACGGAGCCAACTTCGAAGTCATTTCAGCATAGGCGGAATAGAACTCTTCGTCAGTATGGCCAGCAGAAATCATGGCGTGCTCAGGGGCATTATATCCCAACAAATAGAGGTAAGTGTGAGCAAGGTCTGCTTGAAAACCAACCCGCCCCGGCTTTCCAACCGCTTCGAGTAGGTCGAGCATATCTTTCCACGAATGCATTCCGCCCCAGCAGATTTCGCCTTCAGCAACGAGCACTTCGTCGAACTCCTCTGCGACCTTGGCCGCTTCTGAAAAAGTATCAGCAATGAGCTTGGTATGAGCCGCAGGGTCCTTGGCCCAATCTTCAACTCCGCAGGCTGAATCGATGCGGATATTGCCATACTCCCGCACTCCATGTTCACGAAGAACCTTGGCATAGCGACAACCTTTGCGCACCGCGTTCACGAAACGAGTCCGTTCTTCAGCAGAACCCATGGCACTACCGCCTTCGGTATCGGGCCAAATCGGAGCGACTACCGTGCCCACCTTCAAACCCGCATCTGCGACTTTGTCCGCAAGCTTCCGGATCTCATCTTCATGAGCATCGATATCGAGGTGCGGCTGATAGAGAAACAAATCAACACCATCATAACTGCTGCCGGCGACCGAACTATTGGTCGTCAGCTCCAGCATACGGTCGAGGCTGATCGGAGGCTCCGCAGAGCCCACCTCTTTCCCGACCAAGCCGGGCCACATCGCGTTGTGTAATTTCCAAGCCATGAGATGAGACTACTTTTTGAGAAGTTCCTCTACAGTCCAGAGGTCAGTGCGTCCCTTATGGGCATCGCGCACCTTTTTGACATCACTTGGCTTCACTGGGGCAGCCTTATTACCAAAGGAATTCCGAACATAAGTCATGACGGCAGCCACTTCCTCATCGTTCAAAAGACCACCAAACTGAGTCATAGGCACTTGTCCTGGATACTTCACCCCATTGACTTCAATAGGTCCAATAAGACCATGAAGAACCATCTTGGTCATGACTTCAGGATCACCCTTGACCCACTCTGTCCCAGCCAAGGGCGGGAACCCTGCAGCAGGCAGACCTTTGCCATCGTCTTGGTGACATGTGCCACAATAGCCTTCGCGGTGATAAATCTCGAAACCTTTTTTGTAAGCGCCACGGAACTCCTTCGCAAGGTGCCTAGGAATCTTCGCCTTCGGTTCCGCATTCTCAATCTCAGCTTCACCCTTCAAACGACCCACGGAAGTTTCGATGGGCTTTTTGCTCCAATCATCCAAAGGAAGAGAGGCGGCCTTCTCAGCAGCTGGGAGTCCCTTTTCTTTACCCATCCAAGTGGCAGCGACGGTCGCCTCTAAGCGAACACGGCCATGCTCGTCTCCAGCAGCAGCCAGAAGCAAATCACCCGTTTCGGACACAATATCCGCATTGTAGCGCAAGCACTTCACAGCGGCAGCGCGAACATGGAAATCATCGGACTGGAGCAAGCTCTTGAGCAACTCAACATCGAGTTGACCAATTCCCCAGCCAACCCAGAGACCTTCCAATCGAGCATGCTCATCGGATTGCTTGGCAACCCAAGACTTCGTAGCAGCAGCTACCTCATCAGCATCGCGTCCACGCAATTCACGGCGGGTGCGGTAGCGAACGCGGTATTCTTCCTCTTTGAGGTTTTCAAGCAAATCGGCAATCGGAGCACCATCTACTTTCACTACCTTCACCAGAGGACGCTTATCTGCAGTAATACGATAGATACGGCCATGAACATGGTCACGATGTGGATCGCGCGCATTGTGCTGCATGTGACCAATCAGAACGTTGTGCCAGTCCGCAACATAAAGAGAACCGTCAGGAGCGAACTCCAAATCAACAGGTCTGAAGTTACCATCACTCGACACAAGCAAGTCCTGGCTCTTCACAATCTTATAGCCTGTGCCGTCATCTTCGATTTGGTGCTGCTTAATGCCAAGGAAACCAATGTTGTTACAGAGCAACAAGTCGCCGTCCATCTCCTCAGGAAAATGACGTGACGAAACAAATTCGATTCCAGAGGTAGGACGCACTCGCTCCTTAGATGGAATCAAGTCGATCGTGCCTGGATTCTGAACTCCATAAGGAGTCTTCATAGAAACGGGCATCATCCAGTTCACCTTCGTTCCCGAGGTGTGAAGGAAGAAGTCCTGTCCCCACTTATCGTAAGCAACTCCCCAAGGGTTCGGGATTGAAACCTGCACTTTACGCTCAAGACGCTTAAGGCGGGGGTCATAACGGTAGAAACCACCATCAACTCCGCGAACAGGTCCACGCATGGTCTCAGTATTAGAATGGAGGAACACACCCTCGGAGAGAATAAACGCACCTGAAGGATCCGCGCAGAATGCGCTCACGGCGTGGTGGGTATCGTGATGGTCGAAGCCGGTCATCACAATTTCACGAGTGTCGCACTTGTCATCACCATCGGTGTCCTTCATGAGAACAAGATGTGGCGCCTGTGACACGTAAACCCCGTGGTCAGTAATTTCGAAGCCCATAGGAAGGTCGATATTCTCAACGAACACAGTCTCCTTATCCGCCTTGCCATCACCATCGGTGTCCTCGTAAATCAGAATCTTATCGTCAGGATAGGCATCACCTGGACGGTAATGAGGGTAGCTCGGCATCGTGGCCACCCAAAGACGACCTTTATTGTCGAAGGCCACTTGAACCGGATTGGCTAAATTCTCGAACTGACGCTCGTCCGCAAAAAGCTCAACCTTAAAGCCATCGGCCATCTTCAAACTCGCTACTGCATCGTCGCCATATTTGTATTCCATCGAGCCGTTCTTCACGCTCGGCTTGTAGTTGGTCTTGATGGGTTTGAGCTGAGTCGTCTTGGCATCAGCTGCTGCAACATCGAACTCGCGTCCTTCTGCAACCGCCCAAATTGCTTGATCGCGAATCTCGGTCATTTCGCGATTCTTCTTAATCTCATCTGGATAGTTGTCGGGACCAAATGGCTTATAACGACGACCATAGACATGAACACCGTTCGGCATGCGATAGTCGTTCATCCAGTGCCAGTTCTTGTTCATCACCGCATTTTGCACATCCTGCAACGGTCCTTTCTCAAAGCCCTTACCAGCAAAAACCTGAGTCACCAGCTCGCGTCCCAACCAGCGATACCCTTCCTCACCTGGAAAGACACCGTAGGGAGTTTTTACTGCTGAACCACCGAGCTCAGCTGACTGCTTGGTCATCTCGAAGAGATTGACGAAGGCTACCTTTTTTTCGGTAGCGACCTTGGCCATCGCCGCGGTGTAGTCAGTCAGAGCGAGAACTCGATCCTCATAGTTTTCAACCCAAGTTTCGGGAGCAATCGGCGCCACCAAAACGATATGTGGAGCGGACTCTCCGTTGTATTTCTGAGTGCGAGTATGGTCGATCCAAGCGCTCAACTCGCCTTCGAAAGGCTCAAGTCCAGCCTTACCATCGAAGGACTCATTGAACCCAAAGAATCCAAGCACAGTATCCGCCTTCAAAGTCCCAAGCCATTCATCTTCGGTGGGATAGTGGCCATTTCCTTTGTGGGGCTTGAACTCGGGTCGAAACGCCTCCGCGCCAGGAAAAGCCCACTGAGATTTGCGAGAAGGATGAGGACGGAAGCCAGCAGTGAAGCCAGGATGGCAAAGGTTCCGCACTACCAACTCTTTACCCGTAAAAGCAGTCTGAAGAAAGGTCTCGAAATGACCATTGCGCTGAAATCCATCACCAAGGCCGTTACCGACAAAAACGATTCGTTGGCCATCCTTCACCTCAAGAGGCAAGGAAGTACCCTCACCTACAGCAGCTGCTGGAGCAGGAGCTGACGCGGCGGCCGACTTCTTCAGCTCGTCCTTCCAAACCTGAGGAACATTAGCGTTGGGAAGACCGGTCGAAGCATTGCTGCCAAGAGCAAAGTCAGAAGGCTGAAGATTACGCTTTTTGTAGTAATTTTTATCCTTAATGAAGCTGTAGAAAGTCGGAGCAAATCCGTCGATGGGAGTGACATCCGATTGCTTGGGAACATCGCCAGTCGTCAGGAAAATAGAAGCATTGACTACCATTCGGCGCAAATCTTCGTTCAGAAAGTCGACAGAAGCTCCCATCGTAGTGGCAAAGGTTTTCCCTTTGGTCTTACCGTTAGGCGCGGTGTATTCCCGAAGCCAAGCCAGTGGCTGCATGGGGTCATTTTTGGCCGCAACAGCCTTGGAATCAGAAGCAAGAGTTTCGGTTACCTCCCCACGCAACAGAATCGTCGCATTCTCAGGAGTCACTGCATTGACCCCGTAAACGTCAGAAGGCCCGAAGACATTCTGAACACCAGTTAAAATCGGATGGTCTGAGTTTGCGGCTTCAATCACGCCTCGCGCTCCCTCGACCTTGTGCTTGCCATGGTGGCTCACCCAACCTTCTCCCACAATTTTGGGACCGAAATTTTTCCATTGGAAACCGTCCGTCTCACCTTTACCAGTGAAGGCATGGGTTGCGGTGCGATAGGCAATGACGGGCTTACCCGCGTTCAGGTAATCCGCTAAGATTTGATACGCATTGTCATCGAGTTGGCGATAGCGTGTCCCGATGATAATTAGGTCGGCGTCCTTCAGCTCTTCGATACCGACCATACTTTTCTGATTGTTCGAATCGATGTACTTCCCGTCCTCGCTCATTGAAAACAGCACCGTGCAATCGTATCCGAAGCGCTGGCTGAGAATTTTGCCCAGCATGGGATTTGTCTCTTCCGAGCGATACTCTTCGTCACCCGACAAAAGGACGATCTTCTTGCCTTTGCCAACTCCCTCTTTGCCCTTGAAGCTCAATTGCCCCTGCGCCGCAGGTAAAAGTCCAACAGCGATTATCGCCAATATCAGTTTTCTCATCGTTTTTTAAATACCGCCTCATTTCAGGAGGCTTTGCAGTTTTTTTTCACTCAAATAGGGGGTAAGCTCCAAGTCCTCGACGAACTTCGCCAAGAGCCAGATTTTCGAAACCCATTTAAGCGTTACTGTTTGAGGAATAGCCTATCTTGCCTTTAGGGTCCACCCATGATTCAGCCAAGACTGCCCCTCCGCTTCGAAATCGCCGAGCTGCACGCCATGGCTCTTGAACTTGCTGATTTCGAAGAAATTAGCCACCTCGTGCGCTCCACCCCTAGCGATATCGAACGCGCCATCTTTGAAGAAAACCTCCTCGAAGGGCTCGTCATCGATTCTCCCGACGGAAAAGGCTTGGCAGGATTTGCCATCTTCTATCGCAATTTTTCCAGCTTCACCGGAAAATCCGGACTCTGGCTCGAGGATCTTTACGTTCGCCCCCAATTCCGAGGACAAGGCTTTGGCCGCGAGTTGCTCGACGGGTTTCTCAAAATCGCCAAAGAAAGAGGATACGGGCGCGCCGAATGGTCGGTCCTCGATTGGAACAAGGACGCCATCGAGTTTTATCGTTCCCGCGATGCGGACGTCATGCCCGATTGGCGCATCTGTCGCGTGACTTTCTAGGAAAAAATATCCACTCCTGTAAGCAACTCTCCAATCACCTCGCCGACCACTCCCAGAACATCAATTGAGTTGCCTACATTCTCAACCGTTTCCCAAGCTTTACCACCAGCCTCGCTAACACTTTTTGTGGGTCGAGCCGCAACCTTTTCCGGCCCCTGAAACATCCTCGAATACTCCCCGTAGTCGAACCAGATCGAGTGCGTAGCTGGGCAATAGTCCAATTGTATTTCACGATAGACAAAACGCTTCATTGGCTCACCAGTATAAGGTGAGACCAGCGTCGCAACTACGTTCCCTTCTCCCCCTTTTGAGAAGTGCTTATTCAACTGAGCTTCTAGCGCATTGGCCGCTTCTTGTTTCAAAAGAACTGAAAAACCATTGCACTCATCGCAAACGTTGACTTCCAAAAGCCCCTTCCTAACAGAACGCAGGACCGTATTATCTCTCGGGCAATTCATCTCACTGAGTTTCTCAAAAAAGAGCTTTCACCGGAACCAGCATCTTGAGTAAAGCCCCGTGCCGCGAAGGTGGAGACAGCTCGAACCTCACAACACTCGCCTTCTTCACTTCTGCGTATCCCGTTTCTGCCCCTAACAGCCAAGCCACCATCCCCGAGAAAGTCGGCTCATGACCTACCAAAACCACCCGACCAATTTCATCAGGCAAAGCGCCTAACTCCTCCATCACCGTCTGGGGACGTAGGTCAAAATTCAGCCACTCTTGGATTACGGGGTTTCCTTCCATCCCCGCAGCAGCCATCACCCCCGCCGCGGTCTCGAAGGCTCGGGTCCGCGGACTACTCAGCACCAAATCTGGGACCAGCTCCAACTTCGTCAACAAGTCACCAACTGCTCGAGACTGCTTCCAGCCCTTATCCGTCAGCCGCCGACCATGATCACCCCCATCAGGGCCATGATCATTCGCCTTACCGTGCCTGACAAAAATGACGTCCATTACATCGTCATCCCTCCGTCTGTCGCCACCACTTGCCCCGTGATATATCGGGCATCAGAGCTCGCAAGAAACAGTGCAAGAGCTGTTACATCCGCGACATTGCCCAGCTCCTTGAGAGGAATTTTTCCAAGAATCGCCTCAATGATTTTGTCATCGAGACCATCCGTCATATCCGTCGCGATGAAGCCAGGAGCGATAGCATTGCAGGTCACCTTCTTGCCAGCCAACTCACGCGCCACTGATTTCGTGAAGCCAATTAACCCAGCCTTACTCGCCGCATAGTTCGCTTGCCCAGCATTACCGATAATACCGATAACCGAGCTCACGTTGATGATTCGCCCCTGAGACGATTTCATCAGCGGTCTTTGAAAGGCTTTTGTCATATTAAAAGCACCCTTCAGATTGGTATCGAGAACCGCGTCCCAGTCTTCCTCCTTCATGCGCATCAAAAGTCCATCGCGCGTGATGCCAGCATTATTAATCAACACGTCAATCGAACCAAAGTCAGCCAAAATAGTCTTACTCATCGCATCCACCGCCGCCCCATCAGCAACATCAACCGCATAGGCCTTCGAAGCTCCCGGAAACTCACCATTGATTGCATTGACCGCCGCTCCGCAGCTACTTTCATTTCGCGAAATCACCGCGACCTTGGCCCCTTCGGCAGCGAAGGACTTCGCCATTTCCAAACCAATACCGCGCCCCGCTCCACTCACCACCACTACTTTGTCTTGAAATTTTGACATCGAAGGATTGCACCCGAGTCCGGCCCCTCTGCCAATCCCAAAGTCTGCGCACGACAAAGCGGAGGCTGTTCAGCTCCTATCATCTCATCTATCAATCAGGGGTCTTATGCTGAACTGCCCCTATTGTCAGGCCCCCGTCCTGGAGAATTCCCCCAGCTGTCCTCAGTGTGCCCTTTCCATTGAGGGAGCCACCTCTCTTCTTGGCCCTGTCCCGCTCCTTAATCGTGGCCTGACCGACACCACCGAAGCCCTTTCCGAAAAACAAAGACGAACCATTAACTCGGCCATTGTAAGATTCGAGCGTGCTTTTCCCGAGAGTCATCTCAATATCGTTCTTCGAGAATTTGACCCCAAGTTCAATCTTTCGACTCACCTCTTTTGGCTTTTTAACACCGCCGGACTCTCTCCCCAGAGCTCCCAAAATGAGGCAAACCAAGACATTCTTCTAGGCCTCGATCCCATTCATGGACGCTTAGGTCTCATGGTCGGCTACGGGCTGGAGCCTTTTGTCACCAAAGAAACAATAGCCCCCTTACTTGAAGTGAGCCGGCCATCTCTCGACGAGGGAAAACCGGCGGAGGCCACCCTTCAAATTGTAAAAAAACTTTCCGTGCTTCTGCGGAATGCCTCCAAGCACGCTCACGAAACGCTCGGGCTTCGGAGCTAGAATCGGTTCCCTTTCTTTAGCCACGCATCGCTTCCAATCGTTCCATGGCATCCCCACTGGCAATCAGACCACGGGCCATTTCGATGCCATCACCTAAATCGTCTGCTAACCCCGCGCAGGCCAACCCCGCTCCCGCATTCATCAGCACCATATCGCGACGCGGCCCCTTATCCTCGCCTCCTAGAATATTGATCAGAATCTGAGCATTCTCCTTGGCTTCACCGCCCACCAAATCCTCCACCTGAGCGACCTCTAGCCCGAAGTCCCCCGGACTCACCTCTTCATCCTCGTGGTCCTGCAAAACCCCGCTCTTACAAATTCGCGTTGGGCCCATCGAGCTCACTTCATCCACCCCACGCCCATCCGCCGTCTGCCCATGGACCGCCCACACGGACTCCCTCTCCAGTCGCTGCAAAATTTCAGCAAAAGCCGGAGCCATCCCTCGCTGGGTCACCCCCACCAGCTGACATTGGGGCCGACAAGGATTCAGCAACGGCCCCACTAAGTTAAAGAGCGTCTTCACCCCCTCCTTCGCCAACTGCGCCCTCACCGGAGCCACCGCCTTGAAGGCAGGGTGATACTTCCGCGCATAAAGAAAACCCACTCCTGCTCGCCGAACCGTAGCCCGGAACATCTCTGGGTCCTGCTCGATATCGATCCCGAGAGCTTCCAACACATCCGCGCCTCCACTCTTGGAAGTCACGCCACGATTCCCATGCTTCACCACCACTCCGCCACCGGCTGCGATAATGAACATGCTTGTGGTCGAAACGTTGAAGAGATTCAGCCCATCTCCACCCGTCCCACAAACATCAATCGTCGGACCATCCAATTCCTCGGGCGGTAACTCAACCGACACCGAGCGCTCCAAAAATGCCTCCACAAAGGCTGCAATCTCACCTGGAGTCTCCCCCTTCTCCGACAAAGCCCTCAGAAACTCCGCCTTTTTGGAATCATCCGCCCCCTCATCCAATAGAAACTCCACCGCCGCCTCCGCGTGCCGCGAATCCAACTCCTTGCCCTCCTTTACCGTCGAAATCAATGCGTCCATTGCCCGCATCCTAGCAGACCACCCGCCCTTCGCTCCAAACATTTCTTGCGACTTCTTTGCGAAGGTCCTAATAAGCGGGCCATGGGCGGCATTGTCATCAAACCACGGGCACGAATTTTTCAAGGGCACGACTGGATTTACGCATCGGAGGTACAAAAGACCTTCGGAGAGCCCGAACCCGGGGATGTCATCACCCTCAAGGACTTTAAAGACCGACCTATGGGCGCTGCGATCTACAATCCCGCTTCCCAAATCATCGCTCGTCGCTTCTCTCACCGCGCCCAGAAGCTCGACCTTGACTTCATGGTCCGCCGTCTCGAACGCGCCCTCAAGGTCCGGAAAGCTCTCCCCATCGACGAAGATGTCTGCCGCCTCGTTTGGTCCGAATCCGATGGCCTCCCCGGGGTCATCCTTGACCGCTTCCACGACGTCTTCGTCCTGCAAACAACCACCCTTGCCTTCGACCTCCGCAAAGACCTCCTCGTCAGCGCCATCAAACAAGTCTTCTCCCCCCGCGCCATCATCTTGCGCAATGACACCCCCATGCGCACCGCCGAAGGCCTCCAGCCCGAAACTGCCATCCTACACGGTGAAGACCCCGGTCCCATGGAAGTGACCATGCAAGGACTCAAGTTCGAACTCGACCTCGCCAACGCCCAAAAGACAGGCCTCTACTTGGATATCACCGACGCCTATCCCTCCATCGCGCGCTTTGCCAAAGACGCCACCGTCCTCGATATGTTCTGCAATCAAGGAGGCTTCGGGCTCGCCTGCGCCCAAGCTGGAGCCAAATCCGTCACCGCCGTCGACATCTCCGAGAAAGCAACCGACGCCGCCCAGCGCAACGCCGAACTCAATGGCCTTACTATCACCACCGAAACAGGAAACGCCTTCGACAACCTCCGCCATCGCGAAAAGCGTGAGGAAAAATACGACCTCGTCATTCTCGACCCACCCTCCTTCACTCGCAACAAGAAGACCGTCAACTCAGCAATGAAAGGCTACAAGGAAATCCACCTCCGCGCTATTCGTCTGTTAGAAAAAGGAGGTCATCTCGCTACCTTCTGTTGCTCCCACCATGCCACTCGCGAACTCTTTCTCGAAAGCGTGCGCTCCGCCGCCAACGACGCTAAAAAAACCCTTCGCCTCGTCGAAACCCATACCCAACGCGCCGACCACCCCGTCCTCGCTCACCTCCCCGAAACCGAATACCTCAAAGGCTTCACCTTCGAACTCGTAGCCAGCTTCTAACAAACCCTGCCCTAGCAGCGACTTCCCCAGATTCGAAAAAACTCAAAAACCAAAGCTCCTTCGTTCTCTCCTTATCTCCTGTTTGACTTCATCTCCAATCGAATCCCTATTCTCCTCATGACCACCGAAGAACTCCGCGCCCAACTCGCCACCATCAAATACCCTGGCTTCTCTCGCGACATTGCCTCCTTTGGCCTTATCAAACTCGCCGAGATGGTTGATGACGTCGCTGACATCCACCTTCAAATCCAAACCAAGGATGCCGAAATCCCACGTCAGATTTTCACCGAAATTCACGCTCTTCTCGATCCTCTGTTAGGGGGCCCCGAAAAAGTAAAAGTCGGCATCGACATCAAAGACCCACCTGCCCAAGGCGACTCCGGAGCCGTCAAACAATCTCTTCCCGGCGTCAAACACATCATCGCTGTCGCCTCCGGCAAAGGGGGCGTCGGCAAGTCCACCGTATCCGCGAACCTCGCTGTATCTCTCGCCAGCCAAGGCCTCAAAGTTGGCCTCTGCGATTGCGACCTCTACGGCCCCTCCATCGCTCACATGTTTGGGGTGGCACACCACGAACTCACCTCCGACCAAGAGGAAAACATTATCCCCATCGAGGCTTATGGCATCAAACTCATGTCCATGGGCTTCCTTCTTTCAGAATCGTCCCCAGTCATCGTGCGCGGCCCTCTTGCCAATCGCTACACCCAACAATTTCTCAAACAAGTCGCTTGGGGTGAACTCGACGTTCTCGTGCTCGACCTCCCCCCAGGAACGGGTGACATCCAGCTCACCGTCGTCCAAAGCGTCGCCCTCACCGGGGCCGTCATCGTCACAACTCCCCAGGAAGTCGCCCTCATCGATGCTCGCAAAGCTGTCACCATGTTTGCCAAAGTGAACGTCCCGATCCTGGGACTCATCGAAAACATGTCTTGGTTCGAGTGCGACCATGGCACCCGTTACCCTCTCTTCGGTTCAGGTGGAGGCGAGCGCGAAGCAGAACGACTCAAAGTTCCTCTCCTCGCGCAGATTCCTATCAATCCCGAGACCTGCCAGGGAGCCGACGACGGCACCCCCATCGCCATGAACAAAAGCGACACCGCCTACCACCAAGCCGCAGCTCAACTGGTGACCCGAATCAACTCGTAACCTTATTTGGAGGGGCGGTCTTTACTGGCGCCCTCTTCAGAACCTAGAGCCTTAGGCTTACCATTCACCCTGTAGAGAGGTGCTCCGATAACCAAGGCATCATTATGCCGATCAACTTTGGGTACTTGATTTGGCCGACAAAAAACAAGACCAGCGGAGGACGTGTACAAGTCGAGCTTGGATTGCTTCGCGATTTCGATGACCACTTTCAGCAAAGACACCTCCCGCTCTTCAAAAACGATAAAGACCCCGTCCAATTCGTCGGGAACGACGACACAATCTTTGTGATGTCTCTTTTCGTTCTCTACGAATCGAATCATCCCCAGCCGACTTCCATTCTCCCTCGAATCCAAAGTAATAGATTTGCTAATGACATAGCCTAAGGCGTCTAAGAACTCGACCTTGGATTCCTCCTTAAAAGGCACATACGCGAGAGTCACCCCCTCAAGAAAACTTTTAAGATCATCTCCAGGCTCAGGAACTTCCACACCATGAATCGGGGGCGCAGCAATCAACATCAGCAAAGCCACTTGGAGGAAGGTTCTCATACTTTAGGCAGACAATTCCTTTCTTCGACAAGAGAGCAATGATTAAAGCTGCTGGTGGTAACATCAAAAATGTCCGAGAGTCATACCAGCCCACCAGCGAATGAGAAAAACGATTCACTCGAGCCTAGTCGCTCTTCTACTTATCTTTCACCTAAGCGACCACTCTCACTCGGAGGAAGCAACTCAAAACCAAGAAGTTACTTTCAACCATCCTGGCCTACTTCATAGCAAGGAGGAGCTCTCCTTTGTAAAATCCAAGCTCGAATCCCAGAGCGAACCTTGGCAGAGCGCTTGGAATAACTTGCGCCAATCCAAGCAAGCCTCGCTGAGTTATCAGCCCAACCCTCGCGCCCAAGTGGTGAGAGGAGCGCGGAATAGACCAGATCTAGGTAGCTCTGATTTCACGAGCGATGGCGGAGCTGCCTACAATCATGCTCTGCAATGGGTAATCACCGGCAAGAAGGCACACGCTAACAAGACGATTGAGATTCTCAATGCCTGGTCTCAAACCCTCGAGTCCATTTCAGGCCATGACGCAAAACTCTTGGTAGGAATGGACGGCGTCATCTACTGCTGTGCTGCCGAACTCATTCGCTATAGCGATGCAGATTGGCCCCAGAAGGAGGTCGAGCGCTTCGAGCACATGCTACGCGAGGTCTTCTATCCCACCATCAAAGACTTCTATCCCTCGGCGAACGGAAACTGGGATGCCGCCATGCTCCAAACGATGATAGCGATGGGCGTCTTTCTTGATGACCGCCAAATGTTCGAGCGCGCAGTGACCTACTACCGCACTGGCAAGGGGAATGGCGCGATAAACAACTACCTCAAGGAAACAGGCCAATGCCAAGAAAGCGGCCGCGACCAACTGCACGTCCAGATGGGACTCGGATTCTTGAGTGTGGCTTGCGAGATCGCATGGAGACAAGGCGTGGATCTTTACTCCATCTCCGACAATCGATTGGCCAAAGGCTTCGAATATACGGCCAAATACAATCTTGGCGAAGAAGTGCCTTTTGAGCGTTTTCGCAGCTACCAAGGACGCTACGACTACTCCTCAATTTCAGACCGAGGGAGAGGACGCTTTCGTCCTATTTACGAGCGTCTCGTCCACCATTATACAGAGCGAAAAAAGCTCGAACTACCCTGGAGTCACAAAGCCGCCGAACAACAACGCCCCGAAGGCTCCCACTCCCAACACGCTTCGTGGGGCACCCTCACCACCTTTGGGGTTCCCTCCTCTCAATAGGAATTATTACTGCAAACAGTTGCAGACTCTATAGACCGGCATTGCCTCAAAGTTTTTTCCATGACAAACCCATCCTGCCTTTCCCTCGCTGCTTCCTTGGTGGCAGTATTCGCCCCAGTTGCTTTTGGAAACATCACTGTCTCATCTCTTGCTCCAACAACAGACATTATTCTCTCCGACAATGTAGGTGGCACCTTCTCGAGAATCTTTGACGAAGACACCAACACCAACCACGCACGCGGCCAGCTATTCTATCTCCCTACCGACCCAGGCGAAGGATACCAGATCACTGGAATTACCATTCACAAGAATAGCGCCCAGACCTTTTCCAACGATACCCTCACAGTCCGGATCATCGCTGGCACCCCGGAGAATTGGGAAACCGGAACGGGCCACGACACCCCTACCGATGGAAACAACTATTACGTCGACACCTCTGTAACTGAACTCTACCTCGAAACCTACACAATCGACGGGCTCGTAAGCGGGAATGACTACGTGACCTTTGAATTCGCCACTCCAGTAATCGTGGCTGACGATTCGAACCTTGGGTTCTTAATCACCTACGACCAATCGACAGCCGCCAGTCCCGAATATTTTCAATACAACGAAGGCAGCTCGGGACAACGAATTCAGGTGACTACGACCGGGCACAATATCGCGAGTTCCCGCCACATGCGCCACTTTATCCTCGGCAGCGCCTTTGACGAAAGCCTTGCGAACTCTGACGACGACATGGACGGTCTCACTGATCTCTGGGAACTGATTCACTTCGGTAACTTCACCCAAACAGGCACCGGAAATCCTGATGGCGACGGACTCGATAACACTGCAGAAGAAGATGCTGATACCAATCCCAACCTCCCTGACACCGACAATGACGGACTCAATGACGACATCGAGGTCGCAGGTATCACCGACCCGCTCGACCCTGATAGCGATGACGACAACCTCCTCGATGGCATCGAGTCTGGCTCCGGCCGTTACCTTTCCCCCAACGATACCGGCACCAACCCGCTCCTACCCGATACCGATGGCGACAATATCAATGACGACATCGAAATCTCTCTTGGTTCCGATCCTTTCGACAGCACTCATCAGCCCAGTGAGCGCCCGAACATTATTTTCATCATGCTCGACGATCTCGATACTCAGGAAATCGGAGTCTATGGCCAAGCCACCCTCAAGACCCCGCGAGTGGACACCATGGCGGCACAAGGCATGATGTTCACGAACTACTACACTGCCAGCCCCGTCTGCCAGTCCTGCCGATCCTCTCTCCTGACTGGGCAAGACTCGCGCCGGTCTCACGATCGCCACAACTCCGGTAGCCAGCTCAACCCAGCCCGAGTCACAGTCGCTGAAATTCTCAAAGGGGCAGGCTACACCACCGGCTGCGTAGGAAAGTGGGGAGTCGGTGGCTCAACAGGTGCCCCATGGAACCAAGGCTTCGACTTCTTTTGTGGCTATCTCAGTCAGACTAACGCCCATCGCTTTTTCCCCCTCTTCCTTTGGAGAAATCAGGAGCGCATCTATTTCGACCAAACCCTCGCCGATGCCAATAATGCCGAGCTCTATCTTCCCGGCGCTCAAAACTTTAATATCCAAACCAGAACTTGGGACGACGCGGTAGGCAACGTCTGCTCACATGATGTCGTGGTGTCCGAAGGCCTTCAGTTTATTGAAGACAATGCCGACAACCCTTTCTTTCTCTACTGCGCTTGGACTCCTCCACATGCCTTCTTCTACAACGCCGCTACTGTCGAAGCACTCACCGATGCAGACGGCTTAATCTACGATCATAACGACCCAGACCAAACGCTGTTAGAAGAACTCTATCCCGGAGCCCCTTTCGGAACCGATGACCAAGGACGACCCGAATTCGTTCCTCACGTCTACGCAACTATGGTCTCTGCCGCTGACCGCGACACCGGCCGCATCATCGACAAACTATACGATCCTAATGGTGATGGCGACACCTCCGACAGCATCGCCGACAACACCCTCGTCATCTTTTGCTCCGACAACGGCGAAGACGAACCCACCTTTCTAACCCCAGAACATCTCAAGCCAGGCTTCACTGACTTCCGAGGCCTCAAGCGCGATACCTACGAAGGCGGCATCCGCGCGCCCTTCATCGCTTGGTGGCCCGGAAAGATTCCCGCTGGATCCACCTCCGACGTTATCGGCACCTTCGCCGATATGCTCCCCACCTTTGCCCACGCCGCCGGAGTCTCATCCCCCTCGCAAGTCACCGGACGCTCCATCCTACCAGCTCTGTTAGGAGGTGATGAAAGCAGTCTCGAGCCACGCAACTATCACTACTGGTCCTTCACCGAAGGCAGCCGCCGTTGGCGTGCCGTCCGGCAAGGTGATTGGAAAATTGTTCGCGATCGTGCCACTGGCGGTGCCGCCCCCACCTATGAGCTCTTCAATCTCGCCAATGACCCTCTCGAAGCGAATAACCTCTCTGGCTCCGAAGCCGCTCTTCTCAATCGCCTCATTCCCCTCGTGGAGGGCTCTCACGAACCGACTCTCGGTGCTTACTTCAAGGTCAATGATGAATTCTTCACCAAGTCCAACCTCACCGAGTCCGCCTTCCAAATCGATACCCCTGATGGTACCGGAACGTCCAATGGCTACAGTCTTGTCTCCAGCGGAACCGGACACGGCTTCAACTACCTTCCCTTCGAAACCGGCCTGAGCGAACCAACTAGCTTCAACGCGACGCTCCAATTCCCCTCCGGCGGCGCAGGCTCATTCCTCCTGAGCCCCATCAACGACCCCGCCCAGGCCTTAGCGGTTCGCATCAACTCCGACACCCTCCTCTTGGAAGTCCTTCACCAAGGAAGTCTCATCGCCAATGACAGCTTCACCACCGCCGACTTCTCTGGAAATCGTGCCGAGCTCACCCTTGTCCTTGATCCCAATAACGGGGTTGGCGAAGTCCAACTCGGAAGTTTTGCACTCTCCTTTAACCTCGGCACCGCAATCAGCCCGCTCCAATTTTGGGGCTATCAAGTGGAGAGCACCACTCTGCAAACGAGCCGTCCCCAGTGGCAGATTGGAACAGGATTGAATGGCACTTTCTGTATTCGCATGGAACCAGGTTCCATTTTAGGCGACTACCAGCTCCCTCTCTCCGCGGGCAACGCCCTCGTTCCTCAGTTCAGCTATGACTTAAAGAACTGGTTCGACAACCCACCAGGTCTTATCGATCTGCGATCAACTGGTTCCCAAGGCGAAGTTTCTGGCCTATGGACTCTACCCGACGACAGCCTTCTCCCTAGAAGCACGGAGCAGCTTTTCTTCCGCTATCGCTCCGAGGGCGAGTGAACTAGCGCTACGAATATCATCCTCGGATGTATCCATTCAACTTATACCATTTGAACAGTTAAATTGGTGTAATGGTCGGAGTCAGGTTTTCCAAGACCAAGGCGCGCCGAGGGAGGAGTGCGAGTGGTATGCCCCTTGGGTGCACTCTGACCGAGAAGCAACGCCGGTATTGGGAAATTTGGCCCGACTTTCTGAGTGCTCGCGCAGCGCTTTTCTTAAAACCCAAAATAAAACCATTACATCAATTTAACTGTGAGAACGGTATTACACCTTCCCCACCGGCTCCGCTTTACCGCTAGCAGCTGACTGAAAGATTGCTTCCATGACGAGATGATCCTTAAGGCCCTCGCTCCCATCCACTTTCCACTCTTGGCCGTTTATAATTGCTTCCGAGAATAGGTCCATTTGCACTTCAAAATGGTCGGTCTTTGGAAAAGACAACGGAATCTTTTCATCAGAGGTCCAACCTTTTTGAGCGCCGATTCCGTAACAAGGCTCCATCCCAAAGCGTCCCTTTTCAGCAAAAACCGTCATTCTATTATAGCCTGACAAGTTGAAAGAGGTAAACATGCTTGCCGTTTTTCCAGAAGGAAAGGTCATCGTCCAAGCAATCGTCTCATCCACTTCCGCAAATTTCTCTGGATCCGTCTTAGTTTCTAAAGCACTCACTGTGTCCGGTTCTTCTCCGAAGATGTAACGCGCTCCCTGAATCACGTAGACCCCAACATCAAACATTGCTCCTCCGCCGAGAGCCTTCTTCAACCTCCACTGGTTAGCGCCCCCCATTCGAAACGCAAAACCGCCCTCCATATGCT
The DNA here is from genome assembly GCA_051251855.1 of Roseibacillus sp. GTDB lineage: Bacteria > Verrucomicrobiota > Verrucomicrobiia > Verrucomicrobiales > Akkermansiaceae > Roseibacillus. The sequence goes on along the minus strand of JBPOGI010000001.1, from coordinate 883,688 downwards.
TCACCTCTCCGAAAACCTTCTCCTTCGCAAAACGAATCATCTCCTTATGATGGGCCTCGAACTGTAAGCGGTAGGCCATCCCCAACTTCACTCCTGCATCCTCGCAAGCCTTGATCATCTCTCGGCACTCTTCCGACGAAGTCGCCATCGGCTTCTCCATATAGACATGTTTCCCAGCCCTCGCCGCTCGCAAAGCATACTCGCAGTGCATCGAGTTCGGCAAAACGATGTAGACGACATCGATGTCGGGATTCTCCACCACCTTGTCGAAATTGTCGTAATCGTAAACTCCACTATCCTCCAAACCGTATTGCTTCTGCCAAACCTTCGCCTTCTCTGGAGTCCCGGTCACAATGCCTGCCAACCTAGCATGCTTGGTCTTCAGCAGCGCGGGAGCAATGTCTCGCTCGCTGAGCCGACTCAAGCCAACTAAAGCCCATCCAAGCTTCTTCCCCTTCGGCTTCTCTTCTTCCCCTTGGTCTTGGCCCTGAGCCATTGAAGCGGCAAGCCCCGCCCCCAAAGCAGTTTTCAAAAACGGGCGACGAGAAATGGAATCATCATTCATTCGAGAATCTAGTCAGCAGATTCCGCGAAGAACACCCAAAAATGCCAACCGCGAGACATCGCCCTCACTCACATTGTCCTCTGCGATTCCAAGTTCAACGAGTCGGCCTCTTCAGAGCCACAAATGCTCCCTCTAACACACCCACTTCTTCCCCTTTACAATAGAGAGAGGCAGAAATCACAAGCCTAGCCCGACCTCGACGATGATAAAGTTTTAGAAACCGCTCCCAACTCGCCTCAACTTCAAAAGAAGATACCGCCTCAAAATCATTCGCAAAGGGCGCCAAGTATTCCATCGAATTTCGTTGAATCACTAAATCACAATCCAGCCCAGCCTCGCTCAAGCGCACATGCACTAGAGTCCAAGCCGCCAGAATCGCCACTGCCGAAGCACTTCCTCCAAAAACAGTACACTGATGATTCACATTCGGCTCAAACAAGGCCTTCAACTCAACCCGCGCCTCCGAAGCTGAAACCACTTCAACCCCCATCGTCTCACTGAGTGGAATATGCTCATGTAAATATTCCGTGAGTTCCACAACCGAACGCATCAGACAGCCTCCTCTTTCTTTTGAGCTGCACCACCCCAAAACCAACCAAACAACGCCCCTAAGGCAGAACCGTGTAACGCATCAGTCGGCCAATGGTAGTTGCCATACACGCGAGACCAAGCCACCAGCGCCGAAAAGAGCATTAACGGCCAAAGAAACTTTCGAAACCGTAACCCTAGCGCAACACAACTCGCCCACACCGAAGCTGAGTGTCCACTTGGATACCCCCGCCAGCCCCCTTTAAAGGTGACTCCCCGAAAATCATACGCTGACTGGGCCTCTTCGCTCTTCGCCAAAGTCGAAGGCCGAGGCCGCCCATTCGTTGTCTTAATCACCTGCACCGCCAACCCCGCCATTCCGCCTGCGAGCAATAGAGCAAAACCCGTCTGCCGCCAGTGAGCACTTTTACGAGCAAATCCCACTCCAATCAAAACTACGGCTCCAAGCAGATTCAACCACTCGAATTTCGTATAATGGTGCAACTCCTTACAAAACTGCACCCAAGCTTCCTGCTCCGGCGAGACCACCCGTTTCACATTCAAATCCGCACCACTCCGCCCCTGCAGCCACAGGAGTAAGGCCTCATCAAACCATCCAAAAATCAGCCAAGTCACTGCCACCCATCCGAAGACCCAGAGGAATCCCTTCTTGGCCCCTTGCCGCCATCGCCCCGCAAAATCACTCCAGCAGGCTTTCCAATCGGCAAACAAAACAGACACGGCTTCAGTGGAGCGAAACCTGTCCTCCCACGCCAGTCCAGAAAGTGACACTGCAAAAACCGCCCGTGACCAATCCCACAAGTGACAAGGAGCCTGTTCTTTCACAAACTCCCTCCGTGTCCGCGCGAATCGCTGTCTATCTTCCTCTCGCCCTTCTTGCGGTGCTCTCCCTTCCTTTTGTGGTCAGCGACCTCGATCTCAACATCCACACTCCTTTCTACGAGTCCGCCACTAAGACTTGGCCCACTGGCGAAGCTCCCATTTGGCGCTTTTTTTACACCGTCGGTCCCCTCCCAGCCATACTCCTAGGCATCGTTTCGATTTTCGTCCTCCTCCTCGGTCTAGGCAACCCAACTCTGGCAAAGTATCGCAAGCTCAGCGCTTACTTTTTTTTCGTATTATTAATTGGTTCGGGACTCATAACAAACGCCATACTGAAAGACCAATGGGGCAGACCACGCCCGAAACAAATCATCGCATTTGATGGCACCGAAAAGTTCGAGCGTCTCCTCCACTACGAGCCTGAATCGACTGGAAAATCCTTCCCCTGTGGCCACGCTACCGTGGGCTACTTTTTCTTCGCCTTCGTCCCCCTCCTCACCGGACGCCGTCGTCTACTCATCTTCCTCATTTCCCTCCTCTTTGGCTCCCTCATCGGTGTCGCCAGAATCGCCCAAGGCGGCCACTTCACCTCCGATGTCATTTGGGCCGCTGCCGTGATGTGGTTTACCTCCCTTGCATTCTACAAACTCCTCAAACTCGACCGCTCCATTCTATGGCAACCCCAAGAAGGGGCGAAAACTCCACCTAAGTGGGTCCCTTGGGTATCCGCTCCTCTCGTGCTCATCCTCGTGGGCTTAGCCGCCTCCATCTGGCCCTATGACAAAGAGATCCGAGCAACTCCAAAGAACCTCCCTCCTCTCAGCGAACTCCACCTCGACTTCAACGGCGAAGACATCATCGAAATCGTCCCGGGCAAGAAGTTCACCATCACCTGCTTTACCGAGGGCCACCGCGCGCCTAAAAGCCGCCTTTATCCAACCAGCACCTTCTCCGATAGCCCACCCACCATTACTGTCGACTTCAGGCGCACTGGCTTTTTCTCCGAACTCAATGTCCGAACCGTCATCACCGTCCCAGCCCATATGACCCTGACCCTCGAGGGAGACGAAGAACTCACCCGCGTTGTCCTACCAAAAGACGGTCCCAGCCCGACCCTCGAGCTTTCCGATAGCACCACCATCCTTCGTAGATAGCTTCCCTGTTCAAAGACAACTTCCTCGCTTGCTGAAAACCCACTTCAAACCCATAGTCCGCCCCGATCCGAGCCATGCACTACTTCTCCTTTCACGACAACGCCCTCCACGCCGAACAGGTTTCCCTCGTCGAAATCGCTGAACAACAAGGGACCCCCACCTTCGTCTACTCGGCAAACACCATTCGCGATCACTACAAGCGTCTCGACGAAGCTCTTGAGCCCATTGACCACGAGGTCGCCTATGCCGTCAAAGCCAACTCCAACGTCGCGGTCCTCTCTCTGCTCGCAGGCATCGGTGCCTCCTTTGACATCGTCTCCGGTGGCGAACTCTACCGGGTCGTCAAAGCGGGTGGCGACCCCGCCAAATGCACCTTCGCTGGAGTTGGAAAAACCCGCGAAGAAATCGAATATGCTCTCGAACTCGGTATCCACGCCTTCAACGTCGAGTCCGAAGCCGAACTCAATTTCATCAACAAAGTCGCCGGAGAAGCAGGCAAGAAAGCCCCCGTCTCCATTCGCGTGAATCCCAATGTGGACGCCAAAACCCACAAGTATATCTCCACGGGGAAGTCCGAGAACAAGTTCGGCATCGACTTCGACGTCATCACCGAAGTCTTCGAGCGCGCCTCCAAGATGGAGAACGTCGTTCTTAAAGGTCTGCAAATGCACATCGGCTCTCAGCTTACCACTGTGCAACCCTTCCACGACGCCGTCACCAAAGCGGCGCCCCTTGCCGCTGAACTCAAAGCGAAATACGACATTGAATTCTTCTCCATCGGTGGCGGTATCGGCATCATCTACGACCCTGCGCTCGAGTCGGGTAGCCCTGAATGGTGGGACTCTCACCACCCTTCCGACAAGCCTCTCACTGCTGCCGAATATGCAGCCAAGCTCATTCCTATTCTCAAGCCTCTTGGCCTCAAAATCCTCCTCGAGCCTGGTCGTTACATCGTAGGTAACGCCGGCGTCCTTCTCACCCGTTGCCTCTACGAGAAAAAGGGCAAAGCCAAGACCTTTAAGATTGTCGACGCCGGCATGAACGACCTCATTCGCCCCGCCCTCTACGAAGGCTATCACGAAATCGTCCCTGTCACCCAATCAGGCCCTGTTAGCACCGTCAAAACCGACGTTGTCGGTCCTGTCTGCGAAACCGGCGACTTCTTCTGCCAAGACCGCGACCTCCCCGACTTTGCCGAAGGTGAACTCCTCGCCCTCATGTCTTCCGGAGCATACGGAGCCGTCATGGGTTCCACATACAACTCACGCCCTCTCCCCACCGAAGTGCTCGTCGATGGCAATCAAGCGACTGTCATTCGCAAGCGCCAAACCTTCGACGACCTTCTTGCTCAGGAAGTCTTTTAACAGGCAGAGCTCAATCTGCGGGAACAGGCTTTCGTGTTCGCTCCGTTTCTTGCCATACTCCTTATTGATTCGCGGTCAACTCTGCGATTCTACGTAGCCGCTTTGGTAACAAAGCGGGCTGGGTGGGCTCACTCCACATCCTCACCGTCCGAGTTGTCACCAATTCAGCTACGCTAACGAAAGAAAAAGCTCCTTCGTTCAAACGACTACTCCTACTTCGGCCCCACCGGCGGCAGCACCACTCCATCCGGAAGGGACCTGACATGAATATCCTGCTGAGGGAAAGCTAGCTCAATACCCGCCTCCCGAAAGGCATCATCGATCTGAAAGTGCAAGTCACTTTGGGTACTTACGAGATTTCCTGTTTGCCCCACGTGCGCTCGAATCAAAAAGTCCAGCGTACTTGCCCCAAAGGAATTGAAAATCACCGCTGGAGCGGGATCCGCTAACACATTCGGATGCTCCATGACGATTCGATTCAAAATCTCCTCCGCCTTCCGAGTATCTGAACCATAGGCAATCCCTACCGCCAACTCGAACCTCAAAACAGAATCCCTCAAGGTCCAGTTCGTCAGCTGACCAGTGATAAAATCCTTATTCGGCACTACTAAATCACGATTGTTAAATTGCTGAATCGTCGTCGCTCGAATCTTAATCTCGGTCACTTTTCCAGAGACGTTTCCTATCGTCACAATGTCCCCCAACCGAAGCGGTCTCTCAAAGAGAAGAATTAGACCCGCTACAAAATTCGCAAAAATCTCCTGCAAACCAAAGCCAATCCCCAAAGTAATCGCCGCAGCTAACCATTGAACCTTGTCCCACGTAATCCCAATCTTGTTTAAGCCGATGACCACCCCAGTTAGGACAATAAAGTAGCGCACCATAGTAGTGAACGCAAAGTTCCCACCCGGCCCCAAATTGAGTCGACTAAAGACCGCCAAACTGAGTAATCCAGGAATATTTCGAGCCGCCACAAAGGTCAGCAAAAAGATAAACAACGAAAGCAATAAATCCTGCCAACTCACAAAATCCTTAGGAGGGAGAACAAGCTCAGTAATTGGGTCGCTCTTCTCAACAATGGGATCACCCGCTTGTTCGCTTGCAGTCTCGTCAGCCTTGGCCCCCTGTTGGGGAACAAACACCGACATCGCAGGGGAACTCTCCCTTTTTGTGATTTCAACGACACGAGGTTTAATCCTTGGGTTCAGCGGCTTTTGGTCGAGGACCGAAAGGGCTGTCAACGAACTCGACCAGATCGAGAAGATCGCAAAAAAGACTGAAAAATAGACTCCAAAGCGAAGCAATTGACTGGTCTGCTGCTCCACCTCCACGACATCAACGGCCTGCGCCTTCACCTCCTCAAGGCTCGCCACATCCGGCTCGCTTTCCAGCTCACCACTTTCCTTCCTCGCTCGCTCTGCCAAAGTCGCCTCACGCCTCAGCAAGGCCTGTTGAATCGCCAAGCGACGACGCGAAACAAGAATCCAACGAGTGAAAAAACGGATAACCAAAAAAGCACCTAGCAAAACCCCAGCTGTCGCCAACACCTGTGCTCGCAGGGTCAAGACCGAAGAAAAGAAACCCAAGGCAGCTCCTACGAGAAAGCTAAGAGGAAGACCGAGCGCCATCACATAACTCAAGCGAGAGAGTAAAGTCGGCTTCTCAGGATTTCCGACGATCGAATGCTTGGGATGAAAGAGTTGGTGAGCCACCGTAGACACCAGCAACATCGTCACGATAAAGACGACTCGGCCCGAAGAACCTACTCCGCCGTTTACCGAGAGCGCTCCTATCCCAAAGACAAAAGGCAAAATGATGGGAATAAAGAAGCGGAGCGTATTCCGTATCCGCTTCGCCTTAATCATTGAAAACTTGAAGTGAGCTTCAAACAAAGCCGCGGGTTTCGAAAAACGATAGAGCAGACTAGCAACAAAGAGAAACAAGCCAGCGTTCAAAAGCCCCATGCGGTAGGGCATCGGATCTGAGATTAAGAGCGCGAGTAAAAAGAGAAGCGCAGGGAAGGTTCCCGCAATCAAAACCGAGCTCACAATCGTAATCACCGTGGGCTTAATACTAGTGCAATTTCTCTTGCACGCTTGTTCGCTCGATTCCTTTTCCAACTTCCGCAGACGCAGTCGCCGAAAGAGTCCGAAGAGAAAGAGCGTCGCAAAGGCCAAGACTGGGAAGAATCGTGGAAACCAATTTTCTTGAATACTGGCCCATGCTTTTTCGAACATTCCTCCGCCAAAGAGAGTCCGAATATTAGCGATCTCACTCCGAGGTTCCGTGAGTCGAATCGGGGTAGTACTACGACTCCAGAGCAGCCGTTGGTCCAAAAACACCGAATAGGAATTAATCGCATTAATAGTCAACTGAGCTTGGCTATTGGATTTCTTCAAAGTGGTATTCAAGCTCTTGCGTTCCGAAATCAAAGTCTCCAGCAAGGACCTCCGTTGTTCGAATAAAGCCGTCACTTGTTGCTCGAATCGGACCATCACCTCGCTCCTTTGCAAAACGGGATCTTCAGCGAGGATTCGATCGACCTCTTTTTCGCTCAGGGCTTTGATGACCTTGTTGCTTAAAGGCTGATCGCCGGTTTGCTTCTCGCTCAACTCCAAAAGAGTCACTTGATTTCGCACTGCGATTTCAACCTTTCCTCTCAACTCTTTTTCCAAGTCAACGGTGCTCGGCAACTCAGCCCTTTGCTCGCGCAAAATAATTCCGGTATCGGTATCAATTTCGAGGCCCACGCTTTCGAGAAGCTCAATCTTCTCTTGAGCATTTCTCTTTTGAGCTTCTACGCTCTGATAGAGACGAGTGATCTTTCTAGCATATTTTGTCGCGTCCTTGATCTGAGCCTGCACCCCTCCCTTCCCTGTGCGTTGTTGATTGAGCTCACTAATCTCAGCAATGATTACACCAAGTTCAGGAATGTGGGATAGCTCTTGAGCAGACCTTTCCAGCTCTATCTCTGTGTTCTGGGCTTCTTGTCTACGCAGATTCGCGACTTGCACCTGAAGATTTGCTTGCAGCTGGACGAGCCGGCGATTGTGCTCCTTCCTCAGTCGAATTCGCTCAGGCAAATTGGCCAGTTCCGACTGCAAAAAGATTCGCTCTGATTGAAATCTCTCAACACTAGCTTCCAAGAACGACGTTCGTAAAAGACTGAGTTCACGCTGGGCTTTTGCCAACTCGGTCCCTCCCTCCGGGGGCGTCGCCACCTCCGACATCTGCGCACGTGCCTCTGAAATCAGGCCTAACAAAACCGAAATCCGGTCAGGAGCGTCTTTGAGGTCCACCATTGCCTGCGAGAGACGCTTAGTCGAACTCTCTAATGCAGACGTCACTTCGGTCAACGCCTTGGATAAATCCTCCAGATTTGCTTCATCAGCTGGTGCCGAGATGTCCTTCAATTCTGGCAATTTTCCCTCCGACGTTTCCATCGCCTGGAAACTGGCACCCGTAGCCTTTACCGCCCCTAGCTGCTCAGAAAGCGTCTTTGCTTCCTCCCAAACAGCAAGAACCGCCTGGGAATCGCCTTGAGCAGAATTCTCTTTTTGAAGCTCAATCTGCGCTGAAATCTCCTCGGGAGTCAGGACTTGGCCACTCCCTAAAGTGGTAAGGAGAAGAAATGCTAATAAAATCTGTTTCACGTACGTGCATAAGCTAGGTCATTTCAGCCAAAAGGAAAACCTTGGGAGCCGTCTTCTTCGCAATTTTTAAAAGGGCTTGAAATGAGTCCACCACTAGAGCGGTATCGTCATGAATGATGACGAAATCACTTTCACTCTTCTTCTTTGCCGCGAACTCGATCGGACTCTCTTTCTTTTCCCATGCTGAGGAAAAGCTTAACGTCCTCGTTCTCTACGCCGACGACCTTGGATACGGCGACCTGACCAGCTATCACGCCGATAGCAAGATCCCCACTCCTCATCTCGACCAATTGGCCAAGGAAGGGACCCGCTTCACCGACGGTCACTCCTCTTCCGGTATTTGCACCCCTTCCCGCTACGCCCTTCTCACAGGCCGTCATCATTGGCGCGATTTTCATGGCATCGTACAGGCTATGGGTGGCTCCGTTTTTCAAGAGGAACGCCTCACTCTTCCCGAAATGATGCAAGCTGAAGGATACGATACCGCTTGTATCGGCAAGTGGCATCTCGGTTGGGACTGGATGTCCGTTCGGACCGATTCTTCTGGAAACGCCAAGAACAAAAAGGTCTGGAAGCACACCGATTTTGATTGGTCGCAGAGCATTCCCGATGGCCCTCTTGCTCACGGTTTCGACCACTACTTCGGCGACACCGTCATCAACTTCCCCCCCTACTGCTGGATTCGTGACGACAAGGTCGAGACTGCGCCCAACGTCACCCTACTGCCCGCCGACATCAAACAGAAGACCAAGGAAGGAAATTGGGAAGTTCGCCCTGGACCAGCGATGGACGACTGGGACTTTTATCAAGTCCTTCCAACTTTAGCCAAAGAAGGCGAAGCCTACCTCCGTGGCCGGAAAGACCAAGAAAAGCCCTTCTTTCTTTTCTTCCCTTTTCCGAGTCCCCACGCCCCCATCATTCCCACTGACGAATTCGACGATTCCTCTCAGGCGGGCCCCTACGGAGACTTTGTCGTCCAAACAGACGATATCATTGGCAGGCTCATCGCCGCCTTAAAGGAAAGCGGAGAATACGAGAACACCATTGTTGTCTTCACTGCCGACAACGGCCCTGAGCACTATGCCTATAAGCGCGAGGAGACCTTTGGACACTGGTCAGCGTTTCCCTTCCGAGGCCTCAAGCGTGATATCTACGAAGGTGGTCATCACGTGCCCTTCATCATCAAGTGGCCTGGCAAAACAGAAGCCGGTTCCGTCAATGACGCCCTTGTTTCTCAAATCGACCTTATGGCCACCCTCGCAAGCTACCTCGATTTCAAATTACCCGAGGATGCGGCGGAAGACTCCCACAATCTTCTCCCTCTCATTGATGGTAAAGCTGCGAAGGCGCGCGAAAGCCACATTCACAACACCTCTCCCAATAAATACGCAATCCGTATCGGGGACTGGCTTTATCTCGACGTTCCAACCGGCCATGCCATTCCCAAAAGAGCGGTAGCATGGGAAGAGAAATTCGGTTACGAGCCGAGCGAGGAAAAGGTGGGTCTCTTCAATCTCAAAGAAGATATCGGTCAGAAGCACAACCTTGCTGCCGAGAACCCCGAAAAGGTCGAGGCGATGAAAGCCGAGCTGGAAAGAATCCGCCTCCAAGGGTTCTCTGCTCCCCGACTGGTGAAGTAACTGCCAAAAATTTTCACCTTCCGCACTGGAAGAAAATCACGGAGGCGCCATGCTCTTGGCGTGTCCCTGACAGCTGAAGACCTCGCCGCTACTCTCGAAGAAATCGCCCTCCTGCTGGAGTTGAAGGGCGAGAACCCTTTCAAAACCCGAGCCTACCGCAACGGTGCCGATATTATTCGAGATTTCGAAGGCGATTTCCTCCAACTCGCCAAAGACGACGAACTGAAAGGCATCAAAGGGATTGGTGACGCTCTCCAACAAAAGCTCCACGAACTCGCCTCCAAAGGTGTCCTGCAATACCATCTCGACCTCAAGCACGAGTTCCCCGAAACCCTCTTCGAACTTTTCGAATTACAAGGGCTTGGACCTAAGAAAATTAAAGCTCTCTATGATGAACTCGACATTAGCACTCTGGGAGCTCTCAAGCGAGCCTGCGAAGACGGTTCCGTCGCAAGCATGAAAGGCTTCGGCGCCAAGACCGCCGAGAAAATCCTCGCTGCCATTGAGACCCGCGAACGCTTCTCTGGTCGCTACCTCCTCTCCGTTGCAGCTCACGCAGCCGAGCCTCTTCGTGAGTATCTCCTCCAACATCCGGCCATTCACCAACTCGAAGTGGCAGGCTCTTACCGTCGCGGCAAAGAGACCGTGCACGACGTCGATTTCCTCGTCGCCACTGATGCCCCCGAAGAACTCACCAAATATTTCGTCGCTTACGAAGACAGCATCGAAACGATGGCTCAAGGAGACACCAAAGCCGCCATCCGTCTCAGCAATGGCCTCCAATGCGACCTTCGCGCGGTGTCTTCCTCTCAATTCCCCTTTGCGCTACAATACTTCACTGGCTCAAAGGAACACAACGTCGCCATTCGCTCTCTCGCTTTGAAGAAAGGATGGTCCCTCAACGAATACGATCTTTCCCCCACTAAGGACAACGCCCAAGAACTCCCCGAGATTCGCACCGAAGCCGAGCTCTACGACGCTCTCGACCTCTCCTACATCCATCCGGCCCTGCGCGAAAACCGGGGAGAAATTCAAGCGGCCGCCGACAACCAGCTCCCCAAGCTCATTCAACAAGAGCAACTCAAAGGCACCTTCCATTGCCACACCACCGAGTCCGATGGGCGTAATACGCTGCGTGAAATGGCAGACGCTGCCATCGACCTTGGCCTCGAATATCTTGGCATCACCGACCACTCCAAATCTTCTCCGCAAGCGCGTGGACTCGACGAAGAACGCCTCCTCAAACAAGTCGCTGACATTGAGGCCATGAACAAGGAGCTCGCTGGCGCCATCCACTTGTTCGCCGGTTCCGAAGTCGATATCCTTCGCGATGGCAGTCTCGACTTTCACGATAACATCCTCGACCAACTCGATTTCGTTGTCGCCTCCGTTCACAACTCCTTCTCGCTCCCCGAAGAGGAAATGACCGCACGTGTCATCAGAGCCATTGAAAATCCTCATGTCACCATGCTAGGCCATTCAACAGGACGCCTTCTTCTTCGCCGAGACCCTTACCCCATCAATCTCGACAAAGTCATCGATGCCGCCGCTGCCACTGGCACCATCATCGAACTCAACTGTTCAGCCAAACGAATGGACATGGATTGGAAATACTGGAAGCGGGCACGCGACAAAGGGGTTCTCTGCTCACTCAATACGGATGCCCACAGCACTGATGGTCTGCAAGCTCTCCACTTCGGCATCAAAGTCGCTCAGAAAGGCTGGCTCCGCAAAGAAGACCTTCTCAATACTCGGCCCTTGGACGAGGTGAAGAAATACTTGGCAAAGTAAGAAACGATTGTCCCTACGGACCGCGAGTCTTCAGCTCGCGGTCTATTCGCTACTCCGCTGTCACAGCCGCTCGGTCATCATCCAAGCCACTCTTCTCAATAAAGTAATCGTAGCCACCGGTGTAACGCGTCACCGCACCATTATTGATATGCAGCGTCGTTTCCGCCAGTGACCGAATGAAGTGAACATCGTGTGAGATGAAGACCAGCGTTCCCGCATAGTTCTTCAAGCCCTGCACCAGGGCATCAATAGAATTAATATCCAAGTGAGTCGTAGGCTCATCCATCAACAACAAGTTCGGTGGATCGACCAAAAACTTCACGAGGTTCAAGCGGGACTTCTCGCCGCCGGAGAGCACTCGAATCCGCTTGTCGACATCGGACCGTCGGAACAAGAAGGAACCCAAGACCGCTCGCACCTCGTCCTCTGCAAGCGTCTTGTTCGCAGCCATCACTTCATCGAGAACGGTGTTGTCCTCATTCAATGAATCAGTGCGGTGCTGGGAAAAATAGCCCATCTTGGTGGCATAACCGACCTTGCGCTCACCACTTTGGAATTCCAAGTGACCGGAGATAATCTTCAACAGCGTCGATTTACCGGCACCATTCGGCCCCACGAGAACAATCTTCTCTCCCCGCTCCAAGGTCAGGTCGAGACCCTCATAAATCTTCTTTTCGCCATAGGCCTGATGAATCTTCTCAAGCTCCACCACTTTCTGGTTTGCGCGTGGCGGCTCCGGGAAATTGAACTTGAAAGCCTTCCGCGGCGCACGCGGCTTTTGCATCTTCTCCTTCATCTTGTCCAACTGACGAATCCGGTCCTGCACCTGCGTAGACTTCGAGCCCACATTACGGAAGCGGTCGATGAACTCTTGAACCCGGTCCATCTCCTTCTTGTGATTACGCCACGCCTGCACCTTCTGATCGTAGCGCGCCTGGCGCTGCTCCTGGTAGGAAGAGTAGTTGCCAGTGTAACTCACCAGCGCCATCTCATCTGGGTCGATCTCCACCACTTGCTCCACAAGGCCATCCATAAATTCACGGTCGTGCGAAATCATCAAAATCGCACCGGGATAATTGGAAAGATAGCGTTGAAACCAACGCAGCGACATCAAGTCAAGGTGGTTCGTAGGCTCATCCATCATCAACAAGTCCGGCTCCATCACCAACAATCGAGCGATATGAGAACGCATCACCCAACCTCCAGAAAACTCGCGTGCTGACTTCTCGAAATCGTCCTGCTTGAAGCCCAATCCGGACAAAATCTTTTTGGCTTTAGGCTCGAGCGCATATCCATTGAGTTCCGTGAATCGGTCCTGTGCCTTTGCAAACTCGGGTGTGTCTAATTTACCGCTCGCCTCTCCTTCGCGGATGCTACGCAAAATGTTCACCATCTCATCATCGATGCCCATCGCAATCTCGATGATAGTCTCGTCTGTTGGCTCTCCCGCTTCCTGGGCGAGGAAACCGGTGATGGCGTAGTCATCGCGCTCTACCGTGCCCTCGTCCATCGTCTCTTCATCGAGCACGATCTTAAAGAGAGTCGATTTACCGGCTCCATTGGGACCCACCAGCGCGACCCGCTCACCCCAGTTCACAGTCAAATTAGCTTCCCTAAAGAGCGTACGACCGCCCATGGCCTTGGTGAGATTTTTGATCGTCAGCATTTGCGTCCAGCGACATTGCGAATCCTCGCCCAGCTTTCAACCCTTGATTGCGGATTCTTTGTGCTTTTACTGAAAATCCGGACAGATTTTAGGGCTACTCGGAATGATTCTTCTATCCTGAGAAAGTTACGACCCATTCCTTTTCACGAAAACCAGTCAGAGCTTTGCCATCTCTGATAAGAAAGGGCCTTTTCACCAACATGCCGTTGCCCTGCAGAAGAGCAAAAGCTTCGGCTTGGCTTAGGGTCGAAATCTTGTCCTTAAGGTCGAGCGGACGGTAATCCATGCCCCTAGACACTTTTATGCCTTCGTACAAGTCACGCATTTGTCGTAACCTTAGACCCGAATCACGCAAGAAGTGCGAGAGCTTTCAATGATAGGCAAACCCAGGGGCTCACCTATTCCGTGGCAACTTCCTCTTCTTCCTCCTGCTCCCCGCCATGGCTAAGGATGAACTGCAAATCGTCTATTCCGAGGTTACTCGCAAAGCCTTCATCACCGAGGACATTGGTCACCAGCGCCGTCTTCTGGTGCTGAAGAACACGAATTTTTTCTTCCACGGAATCCCGAGTAAGGAGTCGGTAAGCAATAACCTTATTCTTCTGACCAATACGGTGAGTTCGGTCAATCGCTTGGTTCTCAACCGCTGGGTTCCACCAGGGATCATACAAGATAACGTATGAGGCCGAGGTAAGGTTGAGGCCTGCTCCCCCAGCTTTGAGGGAAAGAAGGAAGACGGATGGATCCTTGGTAGTCTGGAACTTCTCGATCTCACCACGACGATCTTTGGTTTGTCCGGTGAGATAGTTGAAGGGCCGGCTATCCACTTCCAGCTGCGCCTTGATGATTTCTAACATCGAAACGAACTGAGAGAAGACGAGAACTTTGTGCCCCTCTTCCCGCAGTTGGTCGAGAAGGTAGAACAAAGAAGTGAGCTTTGAGCTTTCTTCCTTGAGATACTTCGGGTCGATGAGACCGGGGTGACAGCAAATCTGACGCAAGCGCATCAGACCTTGTAGAATCGCAAAGGAATTCTTCTTAACTGCCTCGTCAGAATCGAGTCCCAGAAGAGCCTTTTGAATACGTTTGAGCTCAGCCTTATACATCTCGAACTGGATGCCTTCCATCTTGGAGTAGACTTCTTCCTCGGTCCGAGGCGGAAGATCTTTCGCCACTTGCAACTTAGTTCGGCGCAAAAGGAAAGGACGGAGACGCGCCGCGAGGCGGTTCTGCGACATCGGATCCTTACGCTTGTCGAAGCGTTTCTTGAAGTAAGCGCGACTGCCGAGGACACCAGGCATCGCGAAGGCCATTAGTGACCACATGTCCATGAGGCGGTTCTCAATAGGAGTTCCGGTGAGGACGAGACGGTTCTGAGCTTCCAGTTCGCGGGCACCCTTGGCAGCCTTGGAGTCTGGGTTCTTAATCTGCTGACCTTCGTCGAGCACCACCACGTTCCAACGCACGGTCTTAAGTTCTTCCGAACAAACGCGGAGCTGGGCATAGTTGAGAACAAGAACATCAACGTTCTTTTTGATATTCTCTTCGTCGAATTCGTCGCGACTGCGGAGAACCTGCACGTTGAGGAACGGAGCAAATTTGGTGGTCTCCATAGCCCAAACGTCGAGGACGGACTTGGGACAAACAACCAAGGCCGGAGTCTTTGTTTTCGAGGCAATTGCAGCTTCACGTAGCCAAAGAATGTAGGCGATACTTTGCACGGTCTTCCCGAGCCCCATATCATCGGCAAGAATTCCACCGAAACCGTTGGTTGCAAGGTAGGCGAGGAATTTGAAGCCTTCGGTCTGATACGGACGAAGCTCGGCATCGAGGGAATCAGGAACCTCCGCTTTGGAGTCCAATTGTATATCCTTGGCGCGGTCTTTGATACGCTTCCATGCTTTGGGGTCGAAGACCTCGGCAGCTTTGGGATCAGCCAACTGCATGGCATGCATGCGGTGGGTTTCACCAGAAAGGTCAAAGGGATCGAGGCCGAGACGAGTGACAGCATCCCGCTGGTCGTCGTCGAGCTTGATTTCGAGACGCATCCATGTGCCGTCGTCCATGCGGACATATCCCCCACGGGCAGCAACGAGTTGGCGGATTTGCGCTTTGGAAAGATTGACTCCTTCAACATCAATAACAACACGAAGGTCGAACCAGTCGATCTCTTGGTTGATGACCTCAAAGCGAATCGCTGCTGAAACAGGGTCGGCGAGAATGGTCTTGAGCTTCCCATCCATGATGACATCGACAAAGTCGGGCATGTTTTCGGCCCACTCTGCAAACTTCTCGGGAAATTGCTTGGTAACGCGCGATTTAAACTCGCCCAACTTCTCATCAAAAGTCAGCCCCATTTCAGAGAGGAGGTCAGGAACCGGATAGAGTTTCTCACGCGCAAAGCGAAGAAGCTGATTTCCTTTTACTGGCTTCTGTTCAGTCACATCCCAACCACTTCGGATGAGCTTCTCGGTACGACGCTCCTTTTTCTCAAGCGCAGTCACATCCATGACGAGGTGCTCGGTCTCGGCAGCGGTCAGCCCTTGCTCAATACGCATCTCGAAACGCGGATAAAGGTCGAGGTCGACGACGCGGCGCTTCATGGATGGCGGCAAGGTCGCGCCAATCTTGCGAAGAAATTCGATCCCTTCCAAAGAATCAATCACTCCATTGGGGATATCGTATCGAGGCATCACCTCGGTATCATCTAACCAGCGTGGCGGCCCGGGAAAAACGGTTTCGTCGGACTGATAGAGTTCCTCACGACCAGGGAGAAGACGGACGGAGTGTGAAACAGGCTCACCCGACTTCGTTACCAACTGGAGTCCAAAGAGTCCTTGGTTCCCAGGAACATCTTCGCACTGCCACTTAAGCGGCTCATTGACCACTTTGAAGTGCTTCTCGTCGAGGTTGACCAAATAGCCCTTGAGCGCTTCCTGACGGAAAAGCCGGTTCATGATGGCGCAAGCCTCTTCGTCGTCGAGGTCCAGCTTGGCATCATTGGTGCGATCGAGGTAAGAGATGAATTCTTCCCACAAAATCTGACTCGAAGCATCCATGCGTAGAGCTGAATCCGAATAGAGTGACTTCAGGCGCTCCACTTCGGGCTTTTCGGCAACTGGATACCAAGGACCATCCTCCGCTCCATTCTTTTCGCGTGCTTGCAGACGCGCCTCGTTCATTGTGGCAACAATACGAAGCTCAATCTCAACTGGCAGCTCCTGAGGCGGACGCTCGTTGACACTCTCGATGCGCTCATACCAAGAAGCAATTTCTCGCTCTTGCTCCCATTCGCTCATCTTTTTCTGCACGTCCGCTAGGTCGGTAATGCAGTTCATGAACTCAGGGTATGGCAGCTTCTTTTTGTAAAAAGCGTAGGCGATGTAGTTCCAGAACTCGAGAATATCTCCGGGAGGCACGGGCCAGAGCTCGAGGGGCTCGTAGCTCTGAATTTCCCAGCGGGGGCTTAAACGTACCATGTCGTGGTCGTGCATTTCGCCTTCGATAGCATAGCGGCGATAGCGCTTTTCAACTTTAGAAACAAAGTCGGCCTCCTTGTCATCGAGCTCACGGTCGAGCTTTTCCTCGATCAGGTCGAGAACGGGTGCGTCGTCAAACTCATTGGGAGACTCTGGAAGGTCTTCGCCGCGCTGTAAGCGCTCCAACATGGTCGCGTATTGCGCTGCACCTGAGGACTTCTCGTCTTCCGCAGTACAACTTCCGAACCAACGATTGCCCTGCAAACGAAGGGTGGTGCGGTGGGTACTCCCCTTTTCCTCGACCCGTCCTTGAATGAAGAGATGGTTACCAAAAATTTGAGAAACTCCCCCCTCTTGTTGCAGCTTTTCGCCGCGCTTTTGAACGGCTTCTGGGAAGCTGTTGAGAAAATTGAGAGTGGCCCGGTCCGGGTTGAGAGACGACATCAAGGATTCCGACATAATAGAGAACTGTAATTCCTTACCCATGCAATAGGGCGAGGGGCGCGAAGGCTACCACTGTCTTTGCAAAGAATGCAAGAAATTGCGGGACAGGAATTGCGTTGAACCAACCTCGTCGCCGGCTATCAGGCATTACGAGCTCTCGTTTTTTCCTATTCCGTCTCTCTTTCTGGTCTCTTTGCCAAGATGAAGTGCCCTACTACCGTGAAAACTCCTGAAGAATATCTTGAGTGGGTTCCAAGAGAGCGTCGAAAAGACATCAGTCGGGTTCACCAAGCCATTCGCAAGGCCGCTCCAGCACTCAAACCTGCCATTGCCTATGGAATGATCGGCTACGGCCCCTACGAGACCAAGTCAGGAAGCGAAGGTGAATGGTTCTTGGTCGGCTTAGCAGTACAAAAGAACAACTTTGCGCTCTACCTCTCGGCTTGTGACGATGAGGGCTATCTGGTGGAGAAGCACGCAAACGACTTGGGGAAAGTGAATTGCGGTAAATCTTGTGTTCGATTCAAAAAACTCGAAGACCTTGATCTCTCTTTCGCCATGAAACTAGTGAAGCAAGCGGTCAAAATTAGCAAAAAATAGTCTCTAGAACGCATTGGCAATTAATGTGACATCGGGACGCTCCCCCTCGATAAGAATCACCTCAATAACATCATAGCGACACGGCAGATCGCGTCGGCCTAATAGCCTCAGCCACTCGCGGGCCCCTCTTTCGATCAACTCTTGCTTAGGCCGGTCGACTGCATCCAAAGGACGGCCTTCGCCTCGTTTTGTCCGAGTTTTCACCTCTACAAAGCAAAGCATCCGGCCATCGCGAGCCACAATATCGACCTCCCCACCATGAGGAGCTCTAAAATTGCGATAAAGCACCTTCCGCCTCGATGACCAGAGCCATTCTCGAGCAATTTTTTCACCGAGGTCACCGATTTCCTGAGTTGAAATTCGCTCTTCACCCTTGCCCAGAGCCACTGGCTGCCAAAGCAACGGGTGCAAACGAGCGACGATGGAGCGGGCAAGGACCATAGGTTCGAAGTGCTTCGAGATGCATCTTGGTGCCATATCCCTTGTGCTTCGCAAAGCCATATTTAGGATACTCGCGGTCCCACTCTACCATCAAGCGGTCTCTCATCACCTTGGCGATTATACTCGCTGCGGCAATAGAGAGACTCTTACCGTCCCCTTTCACAATCCCCTCGGAAGGAAGTGGAAAATCCTTCACTGGTCTTCCATCGATCAGCGCATAGTCCGTTTTGGGAAGCTTACCCACAGCTCGAGCCATCGCTACATGCGTAGCCTGCAGAATATTAATTTCGTCGATCTCAGCCGCCTCGGCAAAGGAATGCCCCCATTGAATCGAAGATAATTCCATCAACTCCTCGAAAATCCGCTCCCGCGCCTTCTCCGAAAGCTTCTTCGAATCATTGAGGCCTTCGATTTCGGCGCCCTCGGGAAGAATCACCGCTGCTGCTGAGACAGGTCCAGCGAGAGGCCCCCGCCCCGCTTCATCGATTCCCGCCACAAAGCGATAGCCCTTTTCACGGGCTGAAATTTCAAAAGAGTAGTCGGGCATTCTTCGGAGGAAGTTGAGTGATAGAACCACTACGGTAAAGCCCCCAAAAAACAGCACCAAAGCATCAAAACACCACTTTCCTTCACTTTTCCGAAAAAAATGCGTTTCCAACGATGGAAATAGGGGCCTAGGTCGCGTAGGATAACCCAACAATGCGTCTGCTTCTTCGATTTCTGCTTCCCCTGCCTATTCTTGGGCTTGGATTCTATCTTGGCTGGGCTGCTATGCACAAGTGGACCAAGGAAGAAGAAGATTCGGGTGGAGGCCCCCGAAAAAGAATAGTTCAGAAGGCGGAAGTCATTCCCTTGGAACGTCAAGATTATCAAATCACAATTCGAACCCGGGGCGTGGTCCAAGCTCAAACCGAAACCAGCCTCACCTCTCGTATCTCAGGCCGAGTCGAAAGCCTCCATCCCAACTTCGAGGTAGGAGCCTTCTTCCGGCGCGGAGATATTCTTGTCACCCTAGACGCCACTGACACCGAAGCGGACATCATTGCCGGGGAGGCTCAAGTGGCACGAGCCGAAGCCGCATTGGCTCAAGAAGAAGCCCGCGCCAAGCAGGCCGAACTCAACTGGCAAGACCTTGGCTACACCGAAAAGCCCAACGACCTCGTTCTCCGCATTCCTCAACTCAGAGAAGCAAACGCAAACCTGAAAACCGCGCAAGCACAGTTGGCAGAATCCCGCCGCAACAAGATCTACACCAAAATTGTCGCCCCCTTCGATGGCTGCGTGCGCGAGCGAACTGTCGGCCCCGGACAATCAGTAGGCACCAATACTTCATTGGCTCAAATCTTTGCAACCGACTTCGCCGAAGTCCGCCTCCCTGTTTCTCCTAAAGACCTCCCTTTCACCCCTTTCCAAAATCAAAGCACCCTCGAAGCCACTCCCGCGATCATCAAGGATGGCCTCACCGAGCATCACGACGACTTTGAACCCGAGTGGGAGGCCCAGCTCGTCCGCAGCGAAGGCGTCATCGACGAAACCTCCCGCGAGCTCTTCCTCATCGCGCGCATCCCAGATCCTTACGGTCTCCAGACAGGAAGTCCTCCTCTACGAGTTGGTCAACCCATCCTCGCCGAAATCCAGGGAAACCTGTTAGAAAACGTTTTCGTCATCCCTCGCGAAACCCTGCGCGGTGCCTTCGAAACCCTTCTCGTTGATAATGAAACACTCCAGCTCTTACGACACGAAGTTTCACCCTTCTGGACAGATGCCGAGAACTTCGTCATCAGCCATGACCTTCCTGACAACCACTCCGTCGTTGTAACCCGCGTTGCGCACGCGGCCAATGGCGCTGAAATCGAGATCATCGAATCCCCCGCGGACCCTCCGCCAGTGGAAGCGGCCAAAGGACCGAACGGAGAACTCAAAACAGAGGCCTAATTCTGCGATCTCTTCCTCTCAATCAAACGAAACTTCACCTGCGAAGGTTCAAAGCCTTCCTCCGGACCTTCACCGCCAATACAGCAAGGGCCAAAGGCAACTGGCGTTTCAAAACTGTTAGGCTCGACCACCTTTTCCATCAAAACAATGAAGGCAGGAATCGCAGCCCCATCTTGATAATAGAAAAAGCGATCCACGCTCTCCGAAAAAAGATCCAACGGGCGATTTTGATATTCGCAATAATCATCCCCCCCTTTCACCTCGGCGTGGCCGCTTAGGAATACGGCTTCCACCCGCTCGTTCTCACACCACTCGAAGCGATGGGGCGCAGTGGAGAACTGTTCAAAAGCATCCTGCAAGGCAAAGTGAAGGTCATAAAAGCTCGCGTCCGTAGGCAAGGTGACCCGGCGCCAATAAGAAACTTTAGCGCCAATAGGCTGAATTCGAAACACCAGTCGCAGCGGACTCTTTGGAGCTTGATAAAGAGACCAGTCAGGTCCATCAACAAGGGACGGTAGTTGCTGCCCGAGAACCTCGTTCAAAAGCGCTCCGCCACCGTCCGCAAGCTGCTGGTTCAAGGTCTTCAACATCGCCGAACCGCCCGGGGTCTCAGCAAACTTCTTCATGAAGACTTCAACCTCTTCCTCACTGGCATCTTCGCCAGGCCCATCCTCCAATAAAGCATTGAGCTGCTGCAAGGACTCAGCTGAAATCTCTTCCGAGTCCTCCTCTTCTTCCAACATCATTTTCCAGACGAATCAGATTCTCCTTCTTCTTGAAGCTTCCGCAAAGCTCTCGTCAGAACTTTCACTTGTTCCAAATTCGGATGTTCAGGGTCTCGTTCACCATCAAAGGCCCGCAGCACAATCACGTCTCGCTCACAGGCATCCCAGGACTCAGGAGCATAGCGAACATTCAATTCGTAGTCGTGGCCTTGTAGAAAGTCGCTTGCAATGAACTGCACCTCCAAGCGGCTATGCTCCCCCGAAACTTTTGCTCCACCTTGACGAACAAGCAAAAGAACGCTGAGCCCTCCGTCACCATTGAGATAAGCCTGCCAAGTCTCTTGGCCCGTCGTATCAACCAGCTCGAACAAATGCTCCGAGTCACACTTCTCCCAAGGACTGTTCAACACCGACCAATCTGCCGCAAAAAAAAGCTCCCCATAAAGGTTCGCGGGAACCTCAGGGATCGGAGCGGGAACCTCGTTCTCGTCACGTTTTTCGAAAGGCACCAATTTCATCTCCAAAATAGTGGAATAAATTCAACCAGCATACCACCTCAGAGCGGGGCATAATCGGGCAAACTACTTCAACTGATCCCGAAGCCGCTTGGCATCATCGAGCCAGGTCAGCACGCCCTCGGCATTCTCACTCAGCAAAAGCTCCCGCAAAGTAGCAACCTCTTGGGCCGCACGCTCGAGTTCATCGAGGACCGCCGTTTGATTCTCCAAGAGAATCCCAGTCCACATCTCCGCATTGCCTGCCGCCACTCGCGTGGTATCGACCAAACCTCCCCCTCCCAACGAGCCCTCGCCTTCATTCCTCAACGAAACCCGTGCCGCAACCGCAGCCAAAGCATGCGGCAAGTGACTAATACGCGCCACCACCTGATCATGTTTTGCCGCTCCAATCTCCCTGACGCAACAACCCAGGCTCTCCCAAAATTTCTGAAGATCCTCAACTGACGCCCGTTCCTCTGACTCTGATGGACAAACAAAACAAGTTGCCCCCTCAAAAAGCTTCCCTTTCGCCGCCTCAAACCCACCTTGCTCCGAACCGGCCATAGGATGACTTCCCACAAAGGAAATCCCCGCCTCGCGAAGAAGTTTACCGGCGCCCTCTTCCACCGAACCCTTCACGCTCCCCACATCCGTCACCACAAACTCCCCCCCTAACTCGACAAGTTGCCTCGCTAAACCAGCAAAAAACGGCACCGGCGTCGCCAACACCACCAAATCCACTCCTTCCAAAACCTCAGCCAAATTCCCTCTAGCAAAGAAACCAGCATCCCTCACCACAGCCAACTTCTCCTCGGAACGCCCCCAGAAACGAACGGTTCCCAAGCCTCGCTCTTGAATCGCAAGCCCGATCGAGCCCCCCAGTAAACCGGGACCCAGCACCGCTACCTGATTGAATGCCATCACCGTCGATAGAAGTCCTCTCTGCCATTCTTGGCAAGCATCGACCCCGCCCCCATCCCAACTTGCTCGATTCCTCGCTGGCCAAGCGTCTCAAAATCCCTGAAACTTAAGTCGTGTTTCGAAATCACCTCTTCCTGTTTTTGCTCCCCCTCATCGCTGGGGGCGAGGAACGCCCAAACATCGTCTACATCAACGCTGATGACCTCGGATGGTCCGACCTTGGAGTGCAGGGCTCAACCTACTACGAGACTCCCAACCTGGACCAGCTAGCTGCCTCCGGAATCCGTTTTACCAACGGATACGCCGCCGCCGCAAACTGCGCCCCCTCTCGGGCCTGCGCCATGTCTGGACAGTGGCCCCAACGACACGGCATCTACACCGTCGGCTCCTCCGAACGCGGAAAGTCGAAAGATCGCAAACTCATCCCCACGCCTAACAACGAAACTCTCGCCGACGAGGTAATCACTCTTCCTGAGGTTCTCCAAGACGCCGGATACTTCACCGCACATGTTGGCAAATGGCATCTCACCGAAGACCCACTCACCCAAGGCTTCGACGTCAATATTGCCGGTTTTCATGGTGGTTCTCCTTCCAAGGGCGGTTATCACTCCCCCTACCACTACCCCAACATTAAGAACAACGACGAAGGGGAGTATCTCACCGACCGACTCGCACAAGAAGCGACAAAAATCATCACGGAGAAAAAGGACAATCCCTTCTTTCTCTCTTTCACTACCTACACCGTTCACACCCCCATTCAAGGCCGCAAAGATCTCGTCGAGAAATTTAACGCCAAAGAATCCAACAAACACCATAACAACGCCAAATACGCAGCCATGATTTGCTCACTCGACATGGCCGTGGGAAGAATCATCTCCACTCTTGAGAAGCATAATTTGTTAGAAAAAACCCTCATCATTTTCACCTCCGACAACGGTGGTCACAGTGCAGTCACCTCCAACGCACCTCTTCGTGCAGGCAAGGGCAGCTACTACGAGGGAGGAATTCGCGAACCCTTCTTCTTCTCATGGCAAGGACGCATCGAACCAGGACAAATTAACGACACCCCGATCGCCAACCTCGATCTCTTTCCGACCATAATCGCTGCGGCCAAAGCCAAGGTGCCACCAAAGAAAATTCTCGATGGCCAAAGCTTGCTCCCTCTTCTCACCGAAGGCAAACCCCTCCCAGAGCGCACGCTCTACTGGCATTTTCCAGTTTACCTCCAGGCCTACAAAAAAAACGACCTCGAAACCCGCGACCCTATCTTCCGCACTCGCCCCGGGTCTGTCATTCGTTCCGGAAATTGGAAACTGCATCACTACTTCGAAAACGACGATATCGAGCTCTACAACCTCAAAGACGACCCCTCCGAACAAGTGAATCTCGCACCAGCGAATCAGGAACAGGCCAAAGCGCTACTTCTCGAACTCTCGGAATGGCGCACGGAGACGAAGGCCCCGATCCCCTCAACACTGAATCCCGAATACAAACCTAACAAAAAACCATGAAAGCATCAGAAGCTCTCCAACTCCTCCAAGAAGGAAATACTCGCTTTGCCGCAGGGGTTCCTGCCCGCGTCATGCAGACAACAGACGAACAGCGCAAAACTTTACTCGAAGGACAACACCCCTTTGCGATCATCTTAGGTTGCTCGGATTCACGTGCACCAGTCGAACTCATCTTCGACCAGAACCTTGGGGACCTTTTCGTCATTCGGGTAGCAGGCAACATCGTAGCGCCCTCCATGGTGGGTTCGGTCGAATTTGCAGCTGAGCAATTCGGCACCCGCCTCGTTATCGTTCTAGGCCACACTCAATGCGGAGCCATCAAAGCAACCTTGAATGAGCTCCAACAACCCACAGAGAAACGCTCTCCCAATCTCGACTCTATCGTCAACCGCATTCGCCCTGCCGTAGAACCCCTTCTCGAGTTTCGTAGCGAAGACGACTATGAGCTTCTCTTGAGAAAAGCGGTTCGTGCTAATATTCGAGCATCCGCCAACCAATTGCGTCACGGTTCCGCCATTTTGGAAGACCTCATAGAGAACGATAATCTCAAGGTTATCGGAGCAGAATACTCTCTCAAAACAGGCCTCGTCGAGTTCTTCGACGGTCTCTAATAATCTCGGATTGTGCGAGCGGCTTGCCTCCGCTTTCCTTGTCAATTCCGCAACGCTCAAAAATATCGAAGAGAGCAGCTTGCAGCCTTAACCCTTCGGCGTTCACCTTCCTTTTTTCGTAACGGTCAAGTGTTCAAGCAAGCTGTAAACTCACGCCAGAACCGTTACTGGAGCACCATGGACTGGCCCTCGCTCTTCGCCTACCTTACTTCTCCTCTAAAACATCAACTCCACGCCCAGTCCCCAACCCCATGATCACAGCAGGCTGCTCCTTCTGCTTGAAAATTTCACGCAAATCCTCCGGCATTTGGTCCTCGGGAATATAACCATTCAGCGCTAGGAACATCATCCCCGTTACCATCGTATTTTGGATCGCATGCATAGCCACTGCCACCCATAGACTTCCCGTCAGCTCGCGCGCCAAGGTGAACAAGCATCCTAACAAAAAGAGCATCAGGAATGCTGCTGGATCTTGATACTGTCCATGCATCAGCGAGAAGGCCAGAGCCGTCAGAATCCCCGAGCCAATCGGCCCTAAAAAGGACTGTCGTAACCCCTCATGAAGAAGCCCCCGAAACAAGAACTCCTCGAAAAACGGAGCCCCTACTGAAACTCCGAGAAACAGCAAAATCATGTAGTTGGTACCTTCCACCATTCCTGCAATCTGAGCCTGATCGGTCACCGACTTGTCACTTTGAAACGGACTCACGATAAGACTGATTACAATCATTCCCACAATCCACGCGGGAAAAACCAGTAACCACATCCACCACTTCTTAGGTGCTCGCAGAGCCAATCCTCGCGAAAGCGAGACCCCGCGCACTTTCACAATCACCAAGATCATCAGGCAGCCGACCACAGCGGAAGAAAAGCCCATGATCCCTAGTAAGTCGCCATCCTTCATGACTTTGTCCATGAAGTCAGCGAGCCCAGCCTCCTTCAAACCGTCAGCCCCCGACTCTTTGAACGATAGAAAAGCGAGAACACCAAGCTGCGCCAATTGCCAGACACACACCACCACAAATGCCCAAAGAACACTCCACCACGGCCCCCATGGACCGACGCCTTCCTCCTCAGGGAGAGGTGGCATCCCCGGAGGAGACTGACTGTCGTAAGGAGTGAAACCCTCGAAATTCTGATTACTCACCCTCTTTTCTTGCCATAACTTCCCCCTCCTGTCGCCCGCAAATCGAATTCCGTGCTAGATGCGCGACGCGATGACACTTAGAAAAGGGTTTCACCCGACCGGAACAGCTCTTCATAGTAACTCTACCACATGGCCACACTCCTCATCGCTCTCGGCGCGTTTTTCGCCTACCTCATCGCTTACCATACCTACGGAAAGTGGCTTTCTCAGAAAATTTTCAAACTCGACCCCAACCGCACCCCTCCCTCCATCGAGCTCGAAGACGGCAACGACTACGTCCCCACCAGCAAATCCATCGTCTTCGGTCATCACTTCACCTCCATTGCCGGAACCGGCCCTATCGTCGGCCCCGCACTCGCCGTCATCTGGGGCTGGGTTCCAGCCCTCCTTTGGGTCCTCTTTGGCTCTATCTTCATCGGGGCAGTGCATGATCTTGGAGCACTCGTGGTCTCTCTTCGCAACAAAGGCCAAACCGTAGGCGACATCGCAGGGCGGGTCCTTTCCGGTCGCGCACGCATTCTCTTCCTCGCCATTCTCTTTCTCGCACTCACCATCGTCCTCGCCATCTTTGGCCTCGTCATCGCTGCCGTCTTCAAGGCCTACCCCGCCGCCATCTTCCCCTGCCTCATTCAGATCCCCCTCGCCCTCATCATCGGCAGCGTCCTGCACCGCAAAGGTATCAACCTCCTCATTCCCTCCCTCATCTCTCTCGCCCTGATGTATCTCAGCGTGCTCTACGGCGACGCCGGATTCCTCCACAGCTTCAACGCCACCCTCGCCAGCTGGCCCATCATCACTTGGGTCGTCCTCTTGTTAGCCTACTCCTACTTTGCCTCCGTCCTCCCCGTTTGGCTCCTGCTGCAGCCGCGCGACTACATCAACTCCCTCCAACTCGTCTCCACCCTCGCCCTTGTCTTCCTCGGCCTCATCGCCGCCGCCTTCATCGGGCTCGACCAAGGGGCCGGAAAACAAAGCCTCGAAATCGCCGCTCCCGCCCTCCGCCTCAATCCCGAAGGCGCGCCTTTCATCTTCCCCTTCCTTTTCATCACCATCGCCTGCGGTGCCATCTCCGGCTTCCACTGTCTCGTCTCTTCAGGAACCTCCTCCAAGCAGCTCAAAAACGAAGCCGATGCCCACTTTGTTGGCTACGGCTCCATGCTCACTGAGGGCTTCCTCGCCACCATCGTCATTCTCGCCTGCGTCGCTGGACTCGGACTCGGCATCCCCCAAGTCATCGACGGCGTCAAAACCGGAGTCCTCCTCACAGGCGAAGACGCCTACCAAGCTCGCTACGCAACGTGGGGCAGCGCCGCTGGACTCGCGGCCAAAGTAGGAGCCTTCGTCGACGGAGCCGCCAACTTCCTGAAAGCCCTCGGCCTCCCCGCCACCTTCGCCGTGGCCGTTATGGGTGTCTTCGTCGCCTCCTTCGCCGCCACCACCCTCGACTCCGCCTGCCGCCTCCAACGCTACGTCACCCAAGAGCTCGCCGTTCAACTCAAAATCAAGCCCCTCACCAACAAACATCTCGCCACCATCTTTGCAGTCGTTGTCGCTGGAATCATCGCCGCTATGCCAGCACCGGGAGCCACTTGGGAACTCGCCAATCTCGGCAAAGGCGGCCTCCTCCTTTGGCCTCTTTTTGGAGCCACCAACCAACTCCTCGGAGGCCTCGCCTTCCTCGTTATCCTCTTTTGGCTCCGCCTGAAAAAAGCCCCAATCTGGTTCATCGTCCCTCCCGCCATCCTCATGCTCATCCTCCCCGGGATCGCGATGGGTCTTAATCTCTTCCAAGGCGAAGCCGCTTGGCTCACCGGCACCAAACCCAACTACCTCCTCAGCACCTTCGCCATCGCCACCGTCATCCTCGAAGTCTGGATCATCATCGAAGGCCTCAAAACCTGGCGCAACCCCGACCGCCAACAAACCGACCCCGATTCCGACTCCCCAGCCAACTTCGACGGCGGCCGCTCCTGTTAGACAAGAAAACGACTTCCCCCCTTTCTCGCCACCACTCTTCAACTAAAGGAAAGAGACCAATTCCTCGGTCAATGACTCCTTTCATACCGCCTCATCAAATCCATGAACAAGACCCCCTTCATCACCGAAGCCAATGCCATTCGCGAAGATTTCAAGGGCCGCACCAATTTCTGGGTGTGCCATCCGGACATCACGAATGCAAAAGACCTCCAAATCTGCCGCGCAGTTTTGCCTCCAGGCGAAGGTCATGATTTTCATCGCCACCCCGAGCTGGAGGAAGCGATCTACGTGCTAGAGGGCGAAGTAGTGCAGTGGGTTGAGAAGGAAAAGAAAACCCTCAAAGTGGGTGAATGCGCCCATATTGGAAGAGGCCTTGTTCACGCCAGTTTCAATGAATCTGAAGAAGACGCCGTTATCCTCGCGATACTAAGCCCGGTGTCTCAGAAAGGCCCCATGACCGTGGATGTATTCGACGAGGAGCCTTGGACATCGCTGCGCTAGCGCCGAAAATGGGCGGGGGGAAATCCGATCCATTTCCGAAAAGTGTTAGAGAAAGAAGTCACGCTCTCGTATCCCACCTGTTTGGCAATCACTTCCACCTTATCCTCTGTCGTCGAGAGGAGCTGACGGGCCTTTTGCAGACGAAGATGAGTCAAATGCTGCATAGGACTTCGACCCAACTCGCTCTTACAAAGGCGCCGGAGATGCTCGCTGCTCATGCATTCAATCCTCGCAAGTTCATCCAGGGACCAAGCATAATTCAAATCCCCCTCCACCTTTTCCCAGACTCTCCAAAGCCGTTCGTCACTACTATGAGGCTGAGCAAACTGAAGGACATAATGATGAATCAACTCGCTCCAGTGGTGAAGTGCGGACAAGTTCTGGCTCGCAAGGCACTCAGCATGGAGTCCAGTCACCGCCGCTTGCATGGACTGCGGAGCAAATACTCCTACTACAGGAGAGAGCGCGGTGACTACAGGTCGGGTTTCATTGCTTTCTGAATAACGCACCCAAGAAAAACCCCATCGTTTGTTAGGCAGACACTTTAAGGAATTGAGCGTAAAGGGGGGTAAGAGACACGCTTGTCCTGCTACAATTTTTCGCCATTTACCATCAGCTAGGACAAGCCCCTCCCCCTCGAAACAACTGAGCATGAACGAGCCCGTTTGATGCCTCCTCACAATGTGATAGGGAGCAGCCGCATTCATGATTCCGCAGTGTGAAATATTGTTTTGCAGTAAAAGCGTGCAAATAGGATCATCCCGCATCCACTCGCGAAGATCGCTTTCCCTCGAACGAACCGCCAGAAGACTGGTCTCTGGCCCAAAGATCTCGATATCAGAACTTGGGTGCGAAAATGTGGAGGGAGGCTTCAAATACGAGGGAAAACTACCACATAATTGAGGTCACAGGAATACCCAACCTCTCGAAAATGTGGATTTTGAATAAGTGTTCGTGGAGAGGTTCTCCTTCTCTATCTCGACAGGAAGTGAACTGAATCCTATTAAACTGCAATGCCAAATCAATGGACCGGAATTGGAAACCCCTACACCCGGGAGGAAGTTCGCGAACGATTCAACGCAACCCTTGCGACAGAGAAAGCGATCATCGTAGCTGGAGCCGGTTCCGGCATTAGCGCCAAATTCATCGAAAAAGGTGGAGCCGACATGATCATCATCTACAACTCGGGACGCTTTCGCATGATGGGTCATGGCTCTACCGCCGGCCTGATGGCATACGGAGACGCTAATGCTATCGCGATGGAAATCGGCGAGTATGAGGTCCTTCCCGTGGTAGAGGAAATCCCGGTCATCTGCGGAGTCCACGCCACCGACCCCCGTCGCCGCATGTGGCACTGGCTTGGCAAGGTCAAGGAGATGGGCTTCTCCGGCATCAACAACTTTCCCACTCACACCATCGTTGATGGACACTTCCGCGATGTCCTAGAGGAAACGGGAATGAGTGTTCAGAAGGAATTTGAAACGGTAGGTCTGGCGCACAAAATGGATCTCTTTTCCATCGTCTATGTCGGCTCTCCCGAAGAGGCTGCGGAGATGGCCCGTCAGGGGGCAGATGCCATCATTGCTCACGTTGGCACCACGGTGGGTGGCTCAATTGGAGTCACCGGCGCTGTTGCTTCTTGGGACGACACCATTGAACGCACTCAAAACATTATCGAAGCCGCCAAGGCTGTGCGCGACGACATCTTCTATCTTTGCCATGGAGGCCCCATCAATACTCCCGAAGATGCTGATCGTGTGATTCAGGCAACGGACTGCGTAGGATTCGTAGGCGCTTCCAGCCTCGAACGAATGGGGGTTGAAGAGTCACTCACCAACCTCACCCGCGAGTTCAAATCAATTAACGTCAAACGCTAAGCTAGGAAACCACCTGAGTGACGATTACAAACAAAAACTTTTTCAACCTCATTCCTTTCACGCTAAACCATTAAATTTCGATTCATGTTCAAAATTCTTCTCCTAAGCCTCCTGTTCTCTCTTGCCGTTTTTGGAGAGACGGAGAAAACACCGCACCGACTCGAGGTTCTCTTCTTGGGTGACGATGGCCATCATAATCCAATTGAGCGCTACCGCATCCTCAAGCAATTCCTCGGCCCCCAAGGATTCAACCTCACCTTCGAAGAGGACTTGAGTCAAATCACTCACAAGAACCTGTCCCATTACGACGCCCTCATCGTCTACGCCAATCACGAACAAGAGACTGTCCCAAAAGACCTTCTCCCTTGGATAAAGGACGGAGGAGCCTTGGTTGCTCTGCACTCCGCCTGCGGCTGCTTTCACCCTTCCGAGGATTGGTTTGATTTGGTCGGTGGGCGTTTTGCCAGTCACGAAGGAGGCGTCTTCAGCCCACGCACCATTGCTGACGACCACCCCATCACCCGCGAGCTTCCTGTCCTAGAGTCTTGGGACGAAACCTACCAGCATACCGACCTCACTGAAGACCGTTTCGTCTTACAAGTGCGCGACCCGATGAACAAAGGTGAAACCGAGCCTGAGCCCTGGACCTGGGTTCGTACCGAGGGAAAAGGTCGCGTCTCCTACACCGCTAGTGGACATGACCTTCGTTGCTGGAAAGAACCAGCCTACCTCACCTTAGTGCAGCGGGCTATCCTGTGGACCATCGGTGACCAGAAGGCCTCGCTCTTTTCCCAGCTCAACCTTCCTCCACTCGAAACTGAAATCCCCGACCTCGACAATCGCACCCATCCCGACATCCCAATGATGGAGTTACAGAAGCCACTCTCCCCCGCTGCCAGTGCCGCTCACACTCAGGTTCCAGTAGGCACGCGTCTGCAGCTCTTTGCCAGCGAACCCATGATTATGAATCCCATCGCCATCGATTGGGACACCCAAGGACGAGCTTGGGTAGTCGAGAGCTTTGGCTACCCCAACGATGTTCCCGAAGAACCCGGCAGTGGCTCAGACACCATTAAAATTCTCACCGACACCGACCACGACGGCGCCGCTGATGAAGTCACCGTTTTCGCCAAAGGACTCCGCCACTGCACTGCCACTGTTTTCACCGGAAAAGGACTCATCGCTACCGATGGTCGCGACTTCGTCTATCTCGAGGACACCGATGGCGATGACCAAGCGGATGTTCGCAACGTTCTCGCGACAGGTCTCATCATGAACGACACCCATGCCTCTACCTCCAACCTATTCTATGGCCTGGACAACTGGATCTACGCCACCGTTGGCTACAGTGGAGTGGACATGCAGATTTCTGGAAAACGGAAGAAGTTCAGCAAAGCCGTCTTTCGATTTCGGCCCGATCTTTCCGAGCTTGAACTGATCCAAACTACCACGAACAATACTTGGGGCCTCGGTTTCACGGAAGAAGGCGACATCACCGGTTCTACTGCGAACAACAACCCCTCGTGGATGGTGTCTACTCCCGCCAAAGCCTACCTTGGCAGCAACATTGAACAATCCAAGACACCCAGAATCGATATGTCGCGCAGTCGCGCCCAGAAGGATGGCCCGCGCATCTTGCCCATGTATACCAACACCCTGGATGTCACCCAAGTGGATCAGATTGAAGGATACACCGCTGTTGCTGGCCACCAATTCTACACCGACCGGATTATGGAAGAGGTTGTCAGCCCAAACAACGTCTTTATCTGTGAGCCCACTGGTCACATTGTCGCCACTGGAGAAGTGGTGCCCGACGGCTCCATTCTCAAGACCATCCTTCGCGGTAACAATATCTTTGCCAGCTCAGATGCGTGGGCTGCCCCTGTTGCATGCCGAGTGGGTCCAGATGGAGCCGTTTGGATCGCCGATTGGTATAACCCCATCATCCAGCACAACGTCGTGTTTCGCTACTACAACCCCGCGCGCGGCTATGACCAAGCCCACAGCCCTTTTCATACCGGCGAGAAAAAAGGTCCCGGTAAAGGAAACGCCTACCGAACTCCTCTGCGGGATCGCAAACATGGCCGGATTTGGAGAGTCGTCCCAACAGACACCCCCCTTCGCGAAAGCATGGTTTTGAATGAAGAGAGTCCCGAGGCTGTCTTGGCGGAGCTTTCCTCCCCCTCCCAGCTCATTCGTTTACAAGCCCAGCGACTCCTAGTCGAGAGCCAGAACAAGTCAATCGTCCCCGAACTAGAAAAACTTCTTTCGAAAAGCGAAGAAGCTCCCCTTCCAGCGATTCATGCGCTCTGGACTCTCGAAGGACTGAGACAACTCGATGCTATCGTCCCGTCGCTTTCTTCCTCAAACGCTCTCCTACGCCGTCATGCGATGACTGCTCTTGGGGGGCAAAACTCGGCCTTACAAGCAGCCCTCCCCGAAGCGATCTCTTCGACCCAAGACCAGCGGGAACTACTCCACGTGCTCAATACCGCCGCGCTCGCTCCCGCATCTCCAGAGATTGCCCAAGCTCTTTGGGAACGCCTAAAAGAAGAAAAGACCTTTGATCACTCACTCAAAGAATCCGCCCGCCTGGCCTTGCGAAAACAGCGGCTCTCACTTCTCCAGAGCGGATTGGATATCTCCCCGAAGCAACCCAAGAACTGGCAGGAAAACGAAGTCATCGAAACAATCAAACTCGTCTCCTCCGGCAAGCATCGAGAGACGCTCGCTCAATGGGCAGACAAAGCACCCAGCGGACTACAGACTCACATCAAGAGAGTGCTTGCCGGTCCCAAAGAAATTGCACCCATGACCTTGAAAGCCCCCCAACGTCTCCTCGCTGGTCGTGATGCCTATCTGAAGGCTTGCATAGAATGCCATCAAGCCGACGGCAAAGGAGTCGAAGGAACCTTCCCTCCTCTCGTTGACTCCGAATGGATCCAAGGAAATAGTGACCTCCTGCTCCGAATCTTGTTAGGCGGATTGTCCGGCCCCATCGAGGTCAACGGAGAGAAATACGATGGTGTAATGCCCGGTCACAGCCATGTCTCCGACAAAGAAATCGCAGAAATCGCCAATTTTGTGAGGTTTGCCTTTGGAAAAATTGAAGAGAACCCCATCAATCCGAGAAGGGTCAAACGGCTTCGACCCGAGATCGAAAGCAGAAAATACGTCCCTTGGACCGCTAAAGAACTGAAGGCAAACCTCAAAAAATAGAACCCAAGCTACATCCAAAAATGAAAACTCTCACCTCAGCACTCGTTCTTTTCCTAGTCGTCGCTGGCACCACCTCTGGAGACCCCTCGGATCCGAAAACTATCGAGCCCATGGGCCAGAGTTTCGCCAAGTCAGAAGCCACTGACACCACGAAAGTTCTCTTGGTAGGCTCGGGCAGCTCCCACCACTTCCCGCGCGATTTCCTTGGCACCGACAAGGAGACTCTCCTCGCCAGCGGCGGCCTTGATGTCGCAGCCACCCCTAACCTCAAGGAGGCCCTCTCCCTCCTGCCTCAAGCCGACGTCCTCGTCTTCAGCGGAAATCACCGTCAATTCGGCAAGAAAGAGTTCCAGCAAGCCCTTCACAAACATGCTAATGTAGGCAAAGGAATAGTCCTCCTCCATGCCGCCACTTGGTCCCACCCTTGGGAAGGCTATAACGACCGCTTCGTAGCGGGCCGCACTCCCAGCCATGGCAAAGGACTTTTCGAAGTCACCGTGAGCGACACTGAACACGCCGTCACCGATGAATTACCCCCAAACTTCACCATTCAGGATGAAAATTACCGTGTCGAACTCGCAGACGAGGAGAAAGTGCACGTCTGCGCCCACAACGAAGCGGACAAAACCGATGGCCCCATCCCCAGCGTGTGGGTAGTCAAAGACCCCAAGACCCGCATCGTCTGCATCACTCTAGGCCACGACGAGAAGGCCCACGGCAACCCCGCCTTCCAAAAGCTCTTGGTCAACGCCGTCAAGTGGGTCGCTCGCTAATCCAGCCTTCCAAAGGCCCACAAATTCATCCCCTCAACTTTCTCGGGAATACTTTTCGGAAGCTCTTCGTCCCTTGGACAGCTTCCTATGAAGACAACCAGAACTACACTACTCGCCATCACCGGAGGACTCGCCTTCTCCGCCTCCGCCCACGCTGCAACTTCTATCCGCGTGACCGTTCAGACCACCGGCCCCGTCGGGCTCGCCCCCGGCTTCGCCGCCTTCTCTGACGGTTCCTTCAACCTCTTTATTCCCGGCACCGCATCTTCTTCGGCACTGGAACAACTCGCCGAAACAGGTAGCCCGATGGGACTCATCGGCACTCTCGGAGGAAACAGCGGCGGCCCCATCTTCGGCCCTGGCGTCGGGCCCGGCTCTCCCCCCATTTTCGCGCCAGGCGCCAGCAGCTCGGCTATCTTTTCAGTCGCCGACGGACACAACATGTTCAACTTCGCCTCCATGCTCCTTCCCTCCAATGACTGGTTCATTGGTAACGGTAACGGAGCTGACCACGACATTTCCTCCCTGCTTGGGGCAGCGAATGGAGCGACCCTCATGTTTGACTTCACCAACGTTTGGGATGGTGGCACCGAGCTGGAAGACTTCGACTTCTCCCCAGGCAACGGACTCATCGGCGTCACGAACCCCGGTGGCGGCGCAGCCGACTTTGGCACCGATCAAAACGGAGTCATCAGCCTCGTTTCAGGTCCGGACCCGTTCAGCTCCTTCGCCAACGCCAGCCCGGGATTCGATTCCACCCAATTCGACTTCACCGGTTCCTCCATCGCCACTGTCACCCTCGAAGTCATTCCCGAACCTTCCACCAGCCTACTCGCCGGACTCGCTCTCGCGACAGGACTTCTCCGCCGCCGTCGCTCCTAGCACATTTGTTACTTGGAACTCCCAGCGCCCGCTTCCCTAAGACTCGGGCGCTGGGAAACTTCCCCCCGTGAATGTCATTTCCCAACTCCAGAAAACAATCGGGAATAATAGAGGCTTCGGTTCCTCTGACTATCGTTCCTTTGGCAAAGAATCCACCAACATTTGAGCAAGTCGTAGCCGACTGCTACGACGACGTCTACCGCTTTGCGCTCAGCTTAGCCGGCCAGGAGTGTGACGCTGTCGACCTCACCCAAAACGCCTTTCTTAAGTTCGCTCGCAAAGGATCCTCAATTCGCGAAACCAAGAAAGCCAAGAGCTGGCTCTTCTCTGTTCTTCGCAACGAATTTATCGACCAAAAACGTAAAAACACCCGCTTTCCCACTCAAGAATTGGACCCCGACTTTCATTCTCCTACCCCTTCAGCCGCCAGTCACTCCGATGGACAAGCCGCGCTCAAAGTCCTCGCCACTCTCCCGCAACCCTTCCGCGAAACGCTCGCTCTTTATTACCTTCAAGG
Source organism: Roseibacillus sp. (assembly GCA_051251855.1). Lineage (GTDB taxonomy): Bacteria > Verrucomicrobiota > Verrucomicrobiia > Verrucomicrobiales > Akkermansiaceae > Roseibacillus. The sequence goes on along the minus strand of JBPOGI010000001.1, from coordinate 848,427 downwards.
CCACACTTACCCCGAAATCGCCACCATCCTCAAAGTCCCCATCGGCACCGTGATGTCCCGCCTCTCCCGAGGAAAAGCCCAGCTTCGCCGAAAACTCCAATCACCCACGCCCACCCATGGATAAAGACCAAATCCGCCAAAATCTCGCTGGCTACCGTCCCGAACTCTATCAGGACGACGACCCCCTCATCGCCGAAAGCCTGCGCGCCGCCAAAGCCGATCCCGAGCTCTCGGCATGGCTCGACGATCAAATCGCTTTCGACCGCGAACTCGCCCAAACTCTTTCACAAGCCGAACCACCGCTGGGCAGTCGCGAGGCTTTGCTCACTGCCTACCAGGAGCAACAAGTCGTCTCTCTTCCAAAAAGAAGAATTCCCCGAAACGCTGTGTGGGCTGCCGCTGCCATTCTCCTTCTCTCCACCGCAGGACTCATCAAATTCTTCGCCTTCCCTCCCCCCGTTGAGTTCGCTCAAACAGCCAACCCCACCGTCGAAACTCTCCGTGAACAAATGGCCTACTTTGCCAGCCAGCGCTTTGTTCTCGACGAGACCTTCCAGACAAATACCGAGTCCGCAGCTTGGCTCGCCACCGAGCAATTCCCCACCCTCACCAACTTACCAGGAAAGCTGACTCAGTACCGAGGCATGGGCTGTAAGAAAATCAATTGGAACGAGCGCAAAGTAGGCCTCATTTGTTTCAAGAACAACGACAACGAAATCGTCCATCTCTTTGTGCTCGATCGCACCGAACTCGAGTCCAACCCCGCCCACGAAGCCGAATTCGAAAAAGTAATCGTCTTCCACGACCGCGAAACCAAAGGCTGGAGCGACGAAAAACAAGCCTACCTCCTCGTCGGTTCCGAACCAGGAGTTTCCGTCCATAACCTACTCTAGTAGAGTTAAAAACGCCCTTCCCAGCATACCAGGCCAACCCGAATCTTCTTCCTTTTGTCATAAAATACTGCTAGTTCACCTAGCACCGACATGTTCAAGCCCCCCTTGGGTTCGTCGTTGTTCATCCTTGTTCCGCTCCTACTCCTCGTAGGCTCTCTTTCGGGAGCCGAACGTTGGGAGGTCGTGCAAAGTGACCAACAGCGGACCTTAACCACAACCGAGACCTACCCTCTCGACCTCAGCTCACGGAGCCTTTCTGATGGAAGGCTGCGCTTCGTCGTCACCTGTGAGCAGTCGGCCCCCGCCGACCCCATCACCGGTCAATATCTAGCGGAGGAATGGCATGAGCTCACCTTTCGCTTCAACGACACCTTACTGGGTTCCGTGCTCGTCGAAGCTGGCCCCCAAACCTTTTTCTTCGAGGTAAACTCCAATGAAGCCGCCGACGAAACGAATAACTCTTTCTTTATCGAACGCTCTTCAGGCTCCCCGGGAGGCAGTCTTGCGATCGACTCAGTCACCATTTCCTACTTCGACCGCGGCGAAAGCGATGACGACGGCGACGGCCTCCCCCTCTATTGGGAAGTCGAAAACGGGTTCTCACCTGAACAATCCGATAGCACCGAAGACCGCGATGGTGACGGACTCACCGCCGAACAAGAGTGGCTCCACGGCACCTCAGTCTACCGCGCTGATAGCGACGATGATGGAATCTCAGACGGAGCCGAAGTTGCGGCCGGATTGAATCCTCTGCAAGCCGATAGCGATAACGACGGCCTCTCAGACCAAGTCGAAATCGAAGGCGCTTCCGATGGACTTCTCGTCGATACCGATGGAGACGGCTCGCCCGACGCTTGGGAGAAGCACACCGGAACCGATCCCCGCGACCCAGCCCAAACAGCTACTTCTTTCGGCCAAACGATCGCGCTCCAATTCGTCTCAGCAGCCAAACCCCAAATCGCGCTCCCTTCCTTTGCTTTGGCAGGACCCGTTCCTCAAATAAACTGGAACACCACTTCACCCTTAGCAACAGGAGCCACCTCCGGAGCCGAGAGCAACCTCCTGTTAGGCGACGGCAGTTCCTCGGGCGTGACGGCTTCCTGGACTGGATTGGGTACCACCACTTGTGCCAATGCTGGCTCGGTCAATGGACGCCTCTTCGGAGGAATCGTATACACCTTGGCTGAAGACACCACGCCCGTTGAGATCGTGCTCTCAAACATCCCTTTTCAGCAATACGACCTCTATGTCCTGCTCGCCGGTCGCTACACCAAGATTCGTGGCGCGGTCGAAGTGCTCCAACAACCTGACTCCCGCGTCCACTTCGCGACCGCCAACATCGCTCCCAACGATCGCTTTCTCTTAGCTAACACCAAACCGCAGGAACTCACCGACGCCATTGAAGGACTCACCGATCCCGACCTCATCAATCGCTTCCTCAACCGAGCCAGTGATATGGCGACCTACGCACACTTCAAAGGACTTCAGGGACCAACCGCCACCATTCAGCTCAGCACCGAATCCTATCAAGTAGGAATCAGCGCCATTCAAATCGTCGACACCTCTAGCGACCGCGATAACGACGGGTTGCCAGACTGGTGGGAGTTCACCTATCAAACCAATCCCGAAGTTCCCGATGCAGCCAGTGACCTGGACAACGACGGCCTCCAAGCCACCGACGAATACACCCGCGGAAGCGATCCGAGGACCGCAGACAGTGACCAAGACGGTGTCCTCGACCCCGACGAAGGTCCTAACAGCTCCGCAAGCAAGGACACCGATCGCGACGGCATCTCTGATTGGCTGGAAAGCCAGTTGCCCCGCCCTTCCAACCCCGAACTTGCCGATACCGATGGCGACGGAGTCAACGACGCCGACGAAGTGCGCGATGGCACCGACCCCACCAACGCCTCGATCTTCGAACCAAGACGACCCACCTTCGACTCCGAAACTCAAACATGGACCTGGCGCAATGAAATCCAGATCGTCTGGGACCACCATCGCTCCGCCCAGACAGTCTCCATCTACGGGCCTCAGGATCTCATCACCCTTCATCTGGGGGCGAGCACGGGAACAACCGATGCTTGGGAAGCGGGCCTCAGTATCGTTGACAACGAAGTCCGATGGCGTCTCCTCACCCGCGCCTCCAGTTCCTTCGGATTTTATGGCTACGATCTCTACCGCCAAGGAGCAGTAGATTTGAAGGTGCCTCTCGGCTTCAGCGGCTATGGAGCCGCCGACGTCTCCGCCATTCTCGGCATCGAACAAATCGCGACCCGTGAATTCCCAAACGAGAATCTCTGGTCCCTCACTTACCGAATCCTTAACCTCGACGAACCTGAAGGACTCCAACTTGTTTTCGAAACCACTTTGACGGGGTTGCGAGCCGCGCCTTCGGCCGATAACGGGCAAGAACCTTGGGTCTTGCGCTCCAAGGATCCCGGAGCACCCCGTGGAAGTTCAGTCCTCGAAGGGGCGAGCCTCTACTTTGAATACCCTCCCTTGGAACCCCTTCCCGCATTCGCCGAGACCGTTGATAGCGATAGTGATGGAATTCCCGACGAGTGGGAGCAGCGCTATGGCATGAACCCCTATTGGGGCGCTGGAGCAGATGGCGACGAAGACGGAGACGGCTTGAGCGCGCGCATGGAATTCACCCTCGGTCTCGACCCCCAGCAGCAAGACACCGATAACGATCAGTGGTCAGACTTCGCGGAATGGCGCGCCGGCTCCGACCCTGCAGACGCCAACAGCATTCCTCCTCTCGCAGGATTCTCTGGCCAATCGGGTGAAGACTTCGACCTCAACGGCCTCTCCGACATCTGGGAACTTTCCCTTGGTTATCCCGACCTCAACCCCTTCGATGATCCAGATGGAGATGGCTACCACAACCAAGCCGAGGCCATCGCCGGAACCGACCCCTTTGACAAAGACTCAGCCCCCTCCTTGACCCTCGGACGCCAAGACGGCCGCTTCTTTGCTCTTTCCTCCGATCTTCCCTTCAAAAAATCCCGACTCTTCGTCAGCGAGGATCTCTTGGATTGGGAGACAACGGAATGGGGCCCAAGCGAAGCCTCTTGGGAACTCTTTGGCGAACGCAACTTCGTCCGTCTCGAGGTGGGTAACAACGACCAAGACGGAGACGGTCTCAGCGATTGGGCGGAAGCGTTTCTCGGAAGTGATCCTACCCAACAACAAAGCCTCGGACTGGATTCCCTCCCTCAAAATGACCCCTCCGAGGAAAACAACGCCATTCTTATCCCAGGCGATTTGGCCGCGGCCGCTCTTCGACTCGGAAGCTTACCGGGAGAAATGAGCACCGTAGAAGCCGCCCGTTTCCTCAGCCAAGCCACCTTCGGCCCCACCGTCTCCAGCATCAATCACCTCCGTTCTCTTGGCTACGATGACTGGTTCACAGAACAGATGGAAGCGCCCCCCTCCTTCACCGTCCCTTACGCCTACGAGATGATTCACGACTATCACACCGAAGAAGCCGACCAAGGTTACTACCGGGTCGATTTCGAGAACTTTGTTCCAGCCAACAACTTCACGACCTCCTTCTACCGTGGTGCTATCGCTGGTCCCGATCAATTGCGCCAGAGAATGGCCTTTGCCCTCAGCCAAATCCTCGTCGTCTCGCGCATGGACGCCATTCTCGGCCAACACCTGTTAGGAGTCTCCAGCTACTACGATATTCTCATTGAGCATTCTCTGGGCAACTACCTCGACCTCATGCGAGAAGTGACCTGGGACCCTTGCATGGGCACCTACCTCAGTCACATTGGCAACGAGCGAGTCCTCGCCGGCGAGAATCGCAATCCCGACGAGAACTACGCCCGTGAACTGATGCAGCTTTTCACCATTGGCCTTTGGGAGCTCAATCGCGACGGCTCCCGCAAGACCGATGATTCCGGCAACGAGATTCCCACCTACACGAATGCCGACATCTCTCAACTCGCACGCGTCTTCACCGGCCACTGGTATGGAGGCCAACCGTGGGGATACGCTGGTTGGCAGGAAGAGCACTTTGCCATCCCCATGCGCCTCGACCCCTCTCGTCACGATTTCGGCGAAAAGACCTTTCTCGGACAAACCTTCCCAGAACGCGCTCCCACCCTCCTCAATGCAGAGACCGAAATCGACGCCGCTCTTCAGGTAATTTTTGAGCATCCCAACACCGCGCCCTTCGTCAGTCGGGCTCTCATTCAGTTCTTCGTCACCAGCAATCCTTCCCCCGCCTACATCGACCGCGTCGCTCAAGTCTTCGAAGATGACGGCCTCGGAGAACGAGGCAACCTTGCCGCCGTCGCCCAAGCTATTCTGTTAGACCCTGAAGCGCAGTCTCCCTCGTCCTCAGTGCTCTCCCCCACCTTCGGCAAAATGCAAGAGCCCGTCATTCGCGCCACCCGTCTCGCCCGCCTAGGAGGTCTCGACCAGAAACCGAAGGCTCTCTATTGGCAACCCACCCCAGGAACATTCGAAGAAGCCACTCTCCAGACCCCCCTTCTTTCCTCCAGCGTCTTCAACTTCTTTCAGCCCGACCACCGTCCCCGCGGTCTCACAGACGAGGGCAACTTGGTCGAACCCGTCTTCCAGATCACCGACTCCTTCACCAGCATCGCCGCCCCCGTCAAACTCTGGGAAATCATCGAAGAGGGCTTCGTCGAATACGGTGCCTATCAGACCTCGCTCGACTGGAGTCGGGAGGCCGCTCTCGCGCGAGACACCGACCATCTGTTAGAACATCTCAACATCATGTGCTGCAACGGCGGACTCTCAGTGGCCAGTCGCGCCACCATTCGCGACGCCGTCAACTCTCTCCCGCCTGAAGATTATCTCACCCGAGCGCGCCTCGCCATCCAACTGGTCACCGCTTGCCCCGAAGCCGCTGTGCAACGTTAACGTTATGAATTCCTCCCGCCGCCAATTCCTACGCCAAGCACCCTGCGCCGCCCTTGGTTCAGTCACCGCCTTGAACCTCCTCGCCAACCTTCGCTTTGCGCGCAGCGCGGCCGCTGATGGCCTCCCAGCCGGTTCACCTCCCAAGTCTCTCGTCGTCCTCTTTCTGCATGGAGGGCAAGACTCCTTCAATCAGCTGGTCCCGACGGGCTCGCGCTATTCTCACTACGCCGCCGCCCGGACATCACTGGCCATCCCGGAAGAAGAACTCCTCCCTCTTGATCAACTGGCCGACGGTGACGGTCAAAGCTATGGCCTCCATCCGAACATCCCGGGGATCGCAGAATTATTCAACGGAACCGGAGCCTTCGCAGGCAAGAGACGTCTCGCCTTTGTCACCAATGCGGGAGCCTTGGTCGAGCCAACGACCCTGAGCGAATATCAAAACCGCAGCACCGCCCTACCGCAGGGACTCTTCTCTCACATCGATCAGATTAAGCACTGGCAGACATCAGTTCCCCAAGGACAGAAAGACATCACCGGTTGGGCGGGACGTGCCATCGAGTGCATTCGCCAGTCCACGGGAGACTCGATTGTGCCCGCATCCCTCTCGGTGGCAGGCACCAATATTTTACAAACAGGCCCCAATAAAGGACCCTTCGCATTCCGACCCAATGGAGCCTCCATCCTGCCACAAGGTCTCGATGGTTCGTCGCCTGACCAATATCAAAACCTTCGCGCCAACGCCTTCCGCGATCTTGTATCCCAAAGTCATGCCCACGTCTTAGAAGAAGGGTTAGCGAATCGAACCAAGGACGCCCTTGAATCGCAAAACGCCTTTCAAGAAGCCTACGAGCAACACCCACTCCCCCCGGAAGCGGCCGCCTTTTTCGAAAACCAACCCCCTCTCGCGACCGAACTCGGTGCCACCCTCCGCGGCATCATCGCTCGCGAAACCCTCGGACACCCTCGCCAAACCTTCTACTTGCAAGCCGGCGGTTGGGACCATCATGTCGAGCTCCTCAACACCCATTCTCGCATGCTCGGGGATGTCAGCCAATCGCTTCATGCTTATCAACAAGCCATCGAAGAACTCGGCTTGGCCGACAGCGTCCTTACCCTCGTGGTCTCAGAGTTTGGGCGCACCTTGCGCTCTAACGGTCGCGGCTCCGACCACGCTTGGGGAGGTAATCTCATGGCGCTCGGCGGCTCCGTCCGTGCAGGAAGAATTCATGGACAATACCCTTCCATGGAGCAAATGGGTGACCAGTTTGGCCCCCTCGACCTCGGGTTGGGTGGACGTTTTTTACCCACCCTCTCGACGGACGAAGTCGTCGCCGAAGCGCTGCGCTGGTTCGGTCTCTCAGACACTTCTCTCCTTGATGTCCTCCCCAACCTCTCACGGTTTTGGACTCCCCAAGCAACAGGACCGGTTGGCTACCTTACGTAAGAGCAAGCATCCCCACTCAGCGTAGCCGAATTGGTGACAATTCGGGCTGCTTCGACTCCAACAAAACCAGCCCCTCCCAAGTTGTCACCAACTTGGCTACACAAAAAAACGCCATTACGATTTTTGCGAATTCGGCGCCTCTTTGCGGCTAAGAAAGCACTACCACTCCCGTCCAACTCCAAGTGAGTCGGCGAGTTCTAACAACTCCTCACGCATCGGCCACTCATCCGGTCTCTCACAAGGACCATCGTGACGCTGGCTCGCACCCTTGAGTTTCATGCAGCCAGTGTTGTCTCCAATCACTCGAATTTCTTCGAGTTCTTCCGCGGTGAAAACGATATCCGTCGGCATCGCAGCCAAGTCGTCGATTTGCTCCTCCACCTGCCGCGCGTCTTCGCCTGCTTCTTGAATGAAGGTCGGAACGACACTCTGAACCGGCTTCTGCGAAAGGTTCCAGATGGCTGCAAATTGAATGGGAGTCAGTCCATATTTTTCGGCCAACGGGCGCATCTTTTCGAGACGCTCACAACCACGCTCAACCCAACCCTCTGGGCGATAGGCGCGGTGATCACCAGGACGAAACTCATGCCCAGGTTTCATTTCACCGTGGAAAACTCCGCCGTAATCGATCACTCGTGTGAGTAGCTTCACGTCATGCTTGAGCGCCCCTTTGAGCACGTGCTGCCCTGGCCAAGGCTCGAGGGGATTGAGAATAATCATGGCCCAATCCATCACCTCCTCGAAGCGCTCGAAGCAATGTAGCATATCGAGGGTGAACCCATTGGCAGGCCCCGGAGCAAGACCCAGTTGTTCGGTCAGCCCCTCATCCTTGAGACGACGCATCCCATCCCAAACGGCCTCGCTGGTGTAACCGGCTTCGTCAGGATTGTGCAGCATCACGACATCGAAGTGATTGGTGCCGCAGCGCTCGAGAGATTTCTCACAGGCCATGCGAAGGAAGGAAGCGTATTCCTTTTCGCTATGGAGATCAGGATTCGTAAAACGAGGATAGCCGGCGCTCCCTTGGCGTTCCCCTTTATAGAAATCATGTCCCAGCATTCCGACGAGGCAGTAGTCTTCGCGAGGGAAATCAGCGAGAGCCTTGCCCAACATCTCATCAGCGCGGCCGGCCCCATAGACATCGGCAGTGACGAAGGTGCGAATCCCCTTTTCAAAGGAACGGCGAATCAGATCGAGGTAACGCTCCTCGCTCACCATTTCCCCAAAGTGCATAAAGCGTCCGCCGCTCCAGCTTCCGAAACAAGTTTTGGTCAAATCCATCTTGCCCCTTATTTAACCCAGCCCGCAGAACAGTCAAACCTTTGCAAAGAGATGCTGAGCGAAGGGCAGGAAACGAGGAAACTGCTCCAAGGGCCACTCATTCACGATTATCCGTTAACCGATTGCCTCCTCCGGCAGTGATCTGTTAAGAGTTTATCCGCTCGAAAAGTCTTTCCTCACAATGACAAATCTCTCACTCAAAATTAACGGCACCGCCCATCAGGTCGAAGTCGACCCTGAAACCCCGCTGTTGTGGGTTTTACGCGACCATCTCGGCCTCTGTGGCACCAAATACGGCTGCGGCATCGGCCAATGCGGCGCTTGCACCATCCACCTCGACGGCAAACCCGCTCGCTCCTGCTCCGTCCCAGTTTCCTCCGTTGAAAATCAAGAAGTCACCACCATCGAAGGACTCGCCCAAGAAGCCACCCTTCCCCCCCTTCAACAAACTTGGTGCGACCTCGACGTCGCCCAATGCGGCTACTGCCAGTCGGGCCAAATCATGAGCGCCGCCGCCCTCCTGAAAGAAAACCCTAATCCCGACGACGACGCTATCGACACCGCTATGTCTGGAAATGTCTGCCGCTGTGCCACTTACAAGCGCATCCGCCAAGCCATCAAAACCACCGCCACCGCAGCAAAATGAAGACCTCCCTCCCACGCCGCGACTTTTTCAAACTCACCTCTCTCGCAGGAGGCGGCTTCCTCCTCGGGCTCCCCGCTCACGCCGACTCCACCAAACCCGGAGCCATTTTTTCGCCCTCGGCCTTTATCCAAATCACCAGCACTGGCGAGATCACCCTCATGGCCCACAAGCCCGAGATCGGCCAAGGCGTCAAAACCTCCCTTCCCATGATCATCGCCGAGGAACTCGAAGTCCCTTGGGAATCCGTCACCGTCGAGCAGGCCCCCGTGGACCAAAAAACCTTTGGAGGTCAAGCCGCCGGCGGAAGCAACTCGACCCCTTCCAACTACCAACCACTCCGAAAGCTTGGCGCCGCCGCCCGACACCTCCTCGTCGAAGCCGCCGCTCAGATTTGGAAAACAGACCCCTCAAAATGCACCGCAGCCAACGCCATCGTCACCCACAGCGACGGGCGCCAGCTCACCTACGCCGAATTGGCCGAGACCGCCTCCAAGCTCTCTCCACCCAAGCCCAAAGACGTTATCCTCAAAGACCCCGCCGATTTCAAGATTCTGGGCCGTCGTATCGGAGGTGTCGATAACCAAGCCATCGTCACCGGCGAGCCTCTTTTCGGTATCGACCAGCAAATCGAAGGCATGAAGTTTGCCAGTTACCTACGCTGCCCCGTCTTCACCGGATCGGTCAAATCAGCCAACCTCGACGAAGTCAAAGCTCTCTCAGGAGTCAACGACGCCTTCATCATCGAAGGCACCCAAAACCACTCGGGGCTTCTCCCCGGCATCGCCATCATTGCCGACTCCACTTGGCAAGCGATGCAGGCCATGAAAGCGCTCAAAGTTGAATGGAACATCCCTTCCCAAGGGAACGATGATTCAATCAAGCTCACCGCTACCGCTGTCAAAAAAAGCAAGGAAAGTGAAATCGACTTCGAGCCCGACCTCGAAGCCTTCTACGAATACCCCCACGTCGCTCACAATACGCTAGAACCACAGAATTGCACCGCCACTTACCAAGACGGCAAACTCGAGATGTGGGCTCCCACCCAAAACCCCGGCTCGGCCTTCAAGCAAATCAAGTCCGACCTCAAGCTGAGCGAAGAAGACATCACCATTCACATGACCCGCATCGGGGGAGGCTTCGGTCGCCGTCTTTTCGTTGACTTTATGGTCGAATGCGCCGCTATCGCCATGAAAGTCCCCGGCACCCCCATCAAGCTCACTTGGACCCGCGAACAAGACCTCGCCCACGACCTCTACCGTCCCGCAGGCTGGCACCGCTTCTCAGGCAAACTTAACGACAAAGGCCGAATCACCCATTGGCATGATCACTTCGTCACCCTTGGACTCAATAGCGATTCCAAAACAGGCAACGGAGCCAATATGAAATCTGGTGAATTCCCAAACGGATTCGTCTCAGAACATAGCACGAATCAAAGCATCCTCCCCACCAACATCCCCATGGGCTGGTGGCGCGCTCCCGGCTCCTGTGCCCTCGCCTTCGCGATTCAGGGCTTCATCGACGAGCTTGCCCATCAGGCCAAGCAAGACCCCCTCAACTTCAAGATCGACCTTCTCGCATCAAAGAAAAAAGGCAACTACGACAACGACCGCATGACTGGCGTCGTCAAACTCGCCGCCCAAAAATCGAACTGGAACGAAAAGCTCCCGAAAGGAAAAGGACGCGGCATCGCCTTCCACTACAGCCATCGCGGTTACGTCGCAGTGGTCGCCGAAGTCGAAGTCAGCACCGCGGGAGAGCTCACCATCCACCGCCTCACTGCCGCCAGCGACGTCGGCCCCATCATGAACCTCAGCGGTGCCGAAAACCAAGTAGAAGGCTCCATGCTCGACGGACTCAGCACCGCATGGTTCCAAAAAATGGACATCAAGGAAGGCGCAGTCACCAACACCAACTTCCCGACCTACCCCGTGCTGCGCATCAACCAAGCCCCCAAGGTCGATTGTCACTTCATCGAGTCTGACAACCCACCCACCGGACTCGGCGAACCCGCCCTTCCACCGACCGCACCCGCTATCTGTAACGCCATCTTCGCCGCCACCGGAGTGCGCGTCCGCAAGCTTCCTATTCGCGACAACGACCTCTCTTGGAAGGCATGAGCGACTGGCCCCTGATTCTCGGCTTCGCTAAAAAACACCGAGAGAAAAAACTCGCCCTCGCCACCCTTGTCGGTCGCGAAGGCTCCAGCTATCGCACGCCCGGGGCTCGCCTTCTCATCACCGAGAATGGCGAATACTCTGGCTCTCTCAGCGGAGGCTGTCTCGAAGAAGGAATCGCGCACCAAGCGCGCAAAGTCATCTCCACCGGCATTCCCCACACCGAGAACATCGACACCCGCCCCCATTTCGGCTGTCCCGGCACCCTCAAGATATTCACCGAAGCTCTCCCCAATTTCGATTTGTTAGATGATATCGACAAGCGTCTCAATCAACGCCAGTCCTTCACCCTTGTTACAAACTCTCAGCAAACAACCCTCACTCACCACGCCAAAGACGAAGGCTACTGCGAACAGGTCAGCCCACCCATCCGCCTCATCGCCATCGGTAGCACCTCCGACCTCAACCCCGTCTTCGCCTTCGCCAACACCCTCGGCTGGCAATGCCATCGCATTGTCCCTGACGCCCGACTCGCTGCCGAAACTCCAATCACCGCAAGCGAACTACTCACCAGCCTCTCCCCCAGCGAACTCCTCAACAAACTCCCCCCCGATTCGCAAACGGCCGCATTGGTCATGACCCACCATCTCGCCACCGACCTAGCTTACCTCAAAGAACTCTTCCCCGCCAACTACGGCTACCTGGGCCTTCTCGGCTCCAAGCGCCGCCGCGAAACCCTCCTCAGTGAGCTCGGCGAACTCGGCCTCTTAGAAAATCAAGCCGCCATCGCCCGCTTCCACGCCCCGGTCGGCCTCGATATCGGAGCCAGCCACCCCAACTCCATTGCCCTCGCTATCGTCGCCGAAATCCAGGCTTCCCTCAATCAACGCCAAGGCGGCTTCCTCCGCGACCGCCTCCTCAATATCCACAGCCCGATCTCTTCCATATGAAAACCGCCGCCGTCATTCTCGCCGCCGGCAGCTCACGCCGTTTCGGCCAACCCAAGCCCCTCCTCCAGTGGCAGGGCGAAACCCTTCTTCATCGCGCCTGCCGCATCGCGCACGAGTCCAACCATCACCCCATCCTCGTCGTCGCTGCCCCCCACGCCAACCTCCCTCTCCCCGATTACGCCCAGAGCCTCCCCAACCCCAACCACCATCTCGGCATGGGAACCTCCCTCGCTCTTGCCGCCCAACAACTAACGAATCAAGATACCCAATCTATCACCGTCCTTTTCCCAGACCAACCCGCTATCACCACCGAAAACCTCCGTTCTCTCCACTCCACCCTCTCCCCAGAGAAAACAATCGTCCTCTCCCACAGTGGCGAACACTCCGGCCCACCCGCCCTATTCGCCCGCAAACACTTCACCGCTCTCTGTCAACTCACCGGGGATCAAGGTGCCAAACAACTCACCGAGGAATACTCAACCGAGACAGCTATCCTCCCCATCCCCGAAGCCATCTGGGACATCGACACCCCCGCCATTTGGGAGGATTTTAAAAAGTCTAACGACTAGCCAACGACCTCAAACATCCCTCCGAATCAACCATTCACGAAGGAACGGATTAGAAAACACGAATTCCGACTCCCTTTTGTAGAGAACCCCCGATTTCACATAGGAACCCAGAGCCTTCAGCACTCCAGAGCCACTCTTGTGTCTGACCTTTTCAAGAAAGGCGAGTGAGGTCGGGCTCTTCCCTCCAAAATCGGCAATTCCTTTGAGGCACTTCTTCTGAATCGCGGTCGAATGCTCAATGATGGATTGATTCATCCATTGCTCGTGCCCAAATATTCTCTCCAACGCGTTTTCGATTTCTGGATTCCCCAAGGACTGCCCCCGACGTGTCGTCTCCCAGACAGCCGCACAAAGACGCTGCATATCACTCGGAATCCGAGCCGTAATCGTCTCCACCTCTTCCCAAAACCCCTCTCCAGGTGTTCTCCCGCCATCCAAAAACTTAGCAGTGAGAAAGGCTCGGAACTTCTTCGCGGGCTCAATGGGCCCGACGTCGACAGCCTCCGCAGCGTTATAAAAGGGGCTATCCGTGCTTTGAAAAATCTCCTGCACTGCGTGAGCAACACTCCCTGCGTAAACCACCCGAACATGCTTGAGATGCTGAATCCCCTTTCGCAGCTTCCCTAAAAAGGCAAAGCGCTCCTCTTGCTCAAGCTCTAACAAAGATTGAAACTCGTCGAAGAAAATTAACATCGGAGCCTCATTTTTCTTAGGCTTCCGATCCAATTGCGCAAAGAGAGTATCAAAAGTCAGTCGGTTGAGACGCTCTCCGGGAGCGACCTTCACCCGATTCCCCAAAATAGAGACATCAAGATTGAGCGAGGTCAGAAACTCCATCGCCGCGTTAACTCGCTTGTGGGCCCGCTCATAGCTCAGCCAAGCATTGAGAATCCACTCCGTAGCCTCTTCCGCGGTCTTCACCGTCATGAAATCGACCCTAAAATAACGCTTCTTAAAGTGCCGCTCCGCGATTCTCTCCACCAGTGAGGTCTTTCCGACTCGCCGCGGACCGACCAAATAAAGGTTCTGTCCTGAACGCAATCGGTCGTGGATAGACTTTTGTAACGGAGCCCGCAGACAGTAGTTCACCTCACGAACCACGCTACCAAAAAGAAAGGGATTAAGTTCTTCGTTTTCCATCGAGCAATTTACCAAACGGTAAAGGACGCCTTCACGAAGACAAGTTAATTCACCACTCGGTAACTCACCACTTGGTAACTTACCACTTGGTAACTTAACCCTGCAAGAACCCCGTCAAAGGGCTGGTCGCCTCCGCACTATCGAGTTGTTCAGGCAAACCCATTTGGTAGGCCATCCGACCCGCCTCCGTCGCCATCGCAAACGCCTTACCCATTCCAGAAGGGTCACTTGCCACAGCAATGGCCGTATTCACAAGAACCGCATCTGCCCCCAACTCCATCGCTTCCGCCGCATGACTAGGAACACCGAGCCCAGCATCAACCACAACAGGAACCGTCGCCTGCTCAATAATGATACGAACTTGATCTCGCGTCGAAATTCCACGGTTCGAACCAATCGGAGCTCCCAAAGGCATCACCGTCGCCGTTCCCACTTCTTGCAAACGCTTCGCCAAAACAGGATCAGCATTGATATAGGGCAGAACAACAAAACCATCCTTCACCAACTCCTCAGCGGCCTTCAAAGTCTCAATTGGATCCGGCAACAAGTAATTCGGATCAGGGTGTATCTCTAACTTGATCCACTTCGGCAATCCCGCGGCAGCCGCTAGTTTTGCCAGTCGCACCGCCTCCTCGGCATTCATCGCTCCGCTCGTATTCGCGAGCACAAGATACTTCTCAGGATCGACATGCTCCAGAATATCAGCAAACGGATCCTTCTCCCCCGACAGATTGGCCCGCCGAAGAGCCACCGTCACGATTTCCGTTCCGCTGGCTTCCAACGCCTGCTTCATCGCCTCGGGAGAACCAAACTTCCCCGTCCCTAACATCAGGCGCGAACCAAATTCACGCCCTGCAATCACCAATGGATCGGTCATCAAATATTACTACGCGGGAATGAGTCCTTTGACCGCTTCGCGCTCCTCAAGAAGCTCATTGATGGTAGCGTCAATCTTGCCTTGAGAAAACTCATTCACAGGCACCCCCTCAACCACGCTCCAAGAACCGTCGGCATTGGTGCGAATCGGCATCGAAGCCATCAAGCCCTTCTCGATTCCATAAGCGCCCGGAGAACAAACCGCTACCGAGTGCCAATCGCCGGCAGGAGTCTCGTTCGTCAAGCTCGCCACCGTATCGACAACAGCATTGGCCGCAGAAGCCGCAGAACTGAGGCCACGTGCCTTAATGATCGCCGCCCCCCGCTTCTGAACGGTGGAGATGAACTCCCCTTCCAACCAAGCTTGGTCTGTGATGACCTCGGTGACTGGCTGTCCCTTAATCTTCGCATTCGTGAAATCGGGATACTGCGTCGCGGAGTGGTTCCCCCAAATACAAAGATTGGTCACGTCACTAGAATGAACCCCAGCCTTGGCCGCCAGCTGACTCTTAGCACGATTCTCGTCGAGACGAGTCATGGCAAAAAATTGCTCATTGGGAACTCCTTCCGAATTGTTCATCGCGATGAGAGCATTGGTATTGCAAGGGTTACCTACCACGAGAGTGCGCACGTTGCTGGCAGCAGTCTTGGCAATCGCCTGTCCCTGCCCCGTGAAAATTTTACCGTTGATACCCAGCAGGTCCGCGCGCTCCATACCGTCTTTGCGCGGAACCGAGCCCACGAGAAGAGCCCAATTGGCACCGCTGAAACCGTCCTCCAAATCAGAAGTCCCGTGAATCCCCTGCAAAAGCGGAAACGCGCAGTCATCCAACTCCATAATGACTCCTTCCAAAGCAGCCATCCCCGGCTCGATTTCGATGAGACGAAGCTTCACCGGTTGGTCGGGACCGAACATCGCTCCGCTCGCAATACGAAAAAGCAGCGCGTATCCGATTTGGCCCGCTGCACCTGTCACTGAAACTGTAATGGCATCCTTCACGCCCTCTGAGTAGCCGCGCAACCACCTCCGGTCAATAATCTACCGCAAAAGTCGCAACCAAGGCCAAGCCTTCCGCAATTTTTGCAGATTCATCGCCAGCAAAATGAAGCTCCCCTGCACCAAGAGCGCCGTCCCAACCGCCCCCCAAGGACCAAACTCTCTCTTAAAAAAGACACTCAAGCCCACCCCAAAAACGACACTATAGACCACGAACACATGCAAAAAGTAGATCGTGAGCGTCTCCTTTCCACATGTCGTCAAGATTCGCACCGGCAGCCTCTCCTCCCATTTCTTGCGCGTGATTCCGTAACAAACCAAACCCACCAACCCCGTAAAAAAGAGCACCTCCCCCGCACGCCAGTAGCGGCCTGCAAACTGCCTCAAATCCTCAGGACTCAGTGCACCCATCACTGACCAAAAACCTGCCGTTATCCACTGATTCCCAGCCATTAAAATCACCCCAACTCCCATCAGCACCCCAAAATACCGAGGCCTGCGATACCACTTCGTCTTCCAAGCCAACACCCCCAACGCTCCCCCCATCAACGAATATCCCACCCATGGAAAGATCGGAAAGACCGCGTAATCCCGAGCCACAAAGGTGCCTACAACTCGGCCCATCACCGATGCCGGCTGCCACCTCTCAATCACCGGTCCACCCAACAAGGCCAATTGCGCAAAAACCACGGCCACCACCGCAAAAACCTTTCCTCGCCGCCCGCACAACAGCCACAGCCCCACCATCACAATCAAGGACAGCCCAATGGTATGCAGCACATGAGACTTGCCCACGATACGACCAAACGCTCCCCAATCACCCTTGGACATATCCACCAAAATCGGGGGCCAAAGCTGCAGCACCCAGCCCAACACCATCAACCAGCCCCCCCGCTTCACCCCTTTCATCAGACGGCTTCCTCCCACCTCCTCAGCACGAGCCATCAAGTAAGCAAAAATCAATCCCGCCGCCAAAAAAAAGGCCGGCGCCGTCAACCCCGTCAAATAGTGCCACACCAGATAGGCAGGATAATCCGGGTCACGAAACTTCTCCTGTAAAACCACTCCTACGGTATGTCCCTGCAACATCATCAAAATCGCATAACCCCGCAGGGCATCGATAAAGATGAGTCGCTCACGAACCGCTTCCACCGCAACAGCCATATCGGAAGCCTTCCTTTTCCGCCAGCATTACAGCAGCCAATCAACCTCCATCACTTCGAGGACCGTTTTTTCTTCTTCACCTTGGGATTCTCTTCCTCATTTTCGGGGTCCAGCGCTGCCAAGTAACCAGGGTCATGGCAAATGGCAGCAGCATCACGATACTCAATAAGATCACGCCGCAAAAGCCCCGCCAGAGATTGGTCCAGCGAATACATCCCCTGCTTACTTCCCAGCTGCATGATGTCATGGAGTTTATAAAGCTTCTTTTCTCGAATCGCTCCTTTCACCGCAGTCGTCGTCCTCAAAAGCTCCGAAGCCAAAACTCGCTTCCCAAATTGATTCTTCCGCTGCATCAAATGCTGACTCAGCACCGCCTGCAATACCGTCGCTAGCTGAGTCCTCACTTGCATTTGTTCATCCCCAGGAAATAAATCAATCATCCGATCCACCGTGCTCGCAGCATCCAAAGTATGCAAAGTTGCAATGACAAGGTGCCCAGTCTCCGCAGCAGTCATCGCAATCGCTGCTGATTCATGATCGCGCAGCTCCGCCACGACCAGAACATCGGGGTCTTGTCGTAAAGCTTGCCTCAATGCCGTCGGATAGTCCTTCGTCGAAGTGCCGATTTCACGTTGCTTCACCAAGGCCGCCGCATGCCCAATGTAATACTCAATCGGCTCTTCAATCGTAATAATCACCCCAGAACGAATCTTTGAAATCGTCCGAACCAAAGAGGCCAAAGTAGTCGATTTTCCAGCCCCTGCAACTCCCGTCACTAAGATCAAGCCCTGTCGAATCTCACTCAGAGCGACCACTTCCTGACGATGCCCCAGATTTTCCAATCTCGGAACCTCCGCAGGTAAGACCCGCAAGGCCATTTCCAAACCATTGCGGGTATAGTGCGCGTTACCACGAAAACGACCCACATTCGAATCAAGGATGAAGTCGAGTTCCCAATCCTCCTTTAACTTGTTCAGTTGCCGCTCATTCAGGACATTATTAGCAATTTCCTGAATATCGTCTGAACTCAGCAAGTCCTTCGCAATTCCACGTAATTTGCCTCCAATCCGAATCCCCGGAGGAGATTTAGGAGACAGGTGGAGGTCACTTCCCCCTTGGGAAACAACAGCCGTCAAGTAATCCTCCAACGATTCTGCGCTCATTGACGTGTTTTAGCCAAACCTCCAAATAATGGAAAGACGCAAAGAGCGAAACCATGACTCTCTTCACCGGTGCAAAATCCTTTTCTCTGCCGGCTAAAAAACTCCTCCCAACAAATCACGATATGTTGATACGAAATCTTGACCCACCTGAGTAAGGATATACACTTAAGCCACACAGATTATCATGCAACCGGACCCAACCGCCGAACTCCAAGCCGCTCTCGCTGAACGAATCCTCGTCCTCGACGGCGCTATGGGCACCACTATTCGCGGCTACGAGCTCACCGAAGCTGACGCACGCGGCGAGGAATTCAAAGGCAACGAAGAAGACCTCCTCAACAACGGCGACATCCTCTCCCTCACCCGCCCCGACGTCATTTCCGATATTCACAAGCGCTTCTACGAAGCCGGCAGCGACATCGTCGAAACCAACACCTTCTCCGGAACCACCCTTTCCCAATCCGAGTTCTTTGTCGAAGACCCCCGCAAAGCCGGCGACGGAGCCCGTAAAGACCCCGAGTTCTTCGAAGAAAAAGTGGTCAACAACGCCGAGATCAGTGACCTCGTCTGGCGCCTCAATGTGGAGTCTGCCAAACTCTGCCGCGTGGAAGCCGACCGCGTCGCCAACGAAACCGGCCGCGCTCGCTACGTCGCCGGAGCCATCGGCCCCATGACCGTCTCCCTCACCAACCTCGCCGATCCCAACGACCCCGCCTTCCGCGCCGTCACCTTCGACCAAGTCAAAGACGCCTACACTCACCAAATCAAAGCGCTCATCGAAGGCGGCGTCGACATCCTCATGGTCGAAACCATCTTCGATTCCCTCAACGCCAAAGCCGCTCTCGTTGCCTGCCAGGAAGTCCTCGACGACTCCCCTAACAGACTCCCCATCATCATCTCCGCCGCCGTCGGTCGCGGAGGCGAGACCATGATCTCAGCCCAAAAAGGCGAGGCCCTCTGGAACGCCGTCGCCCACTCCAATCCTCTCGCCGTCGGTCTCAACTGTTCTCTCGGTCCCGACCTCATGAAGCCCTTCCTGCAGGACCTCGACAAGTGCGTCACCACCCACCTCAGTTGCTATCCCAACGCCGGCCTCCCCAACCCACTCGCCCCTACCGGATTCGACCTCGAGCCCAAGCACATGGCCGAATACATGATCGAATTCGCCGACGCCGGCCTCCTCAACCTCGCAGGCGGCTGCTGCGGCAACACCCCCGAACACATCGCCGCCATCGCTAAGGCCGTCGAAGGCAAAGCTCCGAGAGCGATTCCAAGTTTAGAGAAGTAGTTTTTCGACGCAGAGCCGCAGAGAACTCAGAGTGAAACGCAGAGATTTTTAATGGAAATAAATGAGTTATCGCATGCTGTGATTGGAGCAGCAATAGAGGTCCACAGAATCTTAGGACCCGGACTCTTGGAAGCAAGCTATCAGAAGGCCCTTGCTCATGAACTCCAGCTTCAAGGCCTTTCCTGCGAAACAGAAGTTTTATTACCCCTTAGCTACAAAGGACTCGAAATTGAAAACGCCTACCGTATCGACATCCTTGTCAACGACACTCTAGTAGTTGAACTTAAAGCCATCGACAAAGTTCTTCCAATCCACAAGGCCCAACTTCTCACTTACCTCACTCTCGCAGACAAGCCACTTGGCCTCTTAATTAACTTCAACAACTCTCTCCTCAAAGACGGAGTCACTCGTATCATCAACTCCAAATCCTCTTCCTAAAAAATCTCTGCGTCTACCTCCGCGAACTCTGCGACTCTGCGTCAAAAAAACGAACAACCTTATGACCCCTCTCCCACGCCTTCTCCGCCTCTCCGGCTCCGACACCTACAACCACACTCCCGACAAAAACTTCCTCATGATCGGGGAACGCACCAACGTCGCCGGCTCTCCTCGTTTCCGTAAACTCGTCCAAGAAGACAAGCTCGAAGACGCCCTCGAAGTCGCCCGCCAACAAGTTGCGAACGGAGCCAACGTCATCGATATCTGCTTTGACGACGGCCTTATCGATGGCGTGCAAATGATGGGTCGCTTCCTCGACCTCGTGCAATCCGAGCCCGACATTACAAAGGTCCCCATCATGGTTGATTCCTCCAAGTGGGAAATCATCGCCGAAGGCCTCAAGCACCTCCAAGGCAAAGGCATCGTCAACTCCATCTCCCTCAAAGAAGGCGAAGAAATCTTCAAAAACAACGCCCGTCACATCATGCGCTACGGAGCTGCTGCTGTCGTCATGGCCTTCGACGAAAACGGTCAAGCCGCCACCTATGACGAGAAGATCCGCATCTGCAAACGCGCCTACGACATCCTCGTGGACGAAGTCGGCTTCAATCCCGAGGACATCATCTTCGACCCCAACATCCTCACCGTCGCCACCGGTATCGAAGAGCACAACAACTACGCTCTCGACTTCATCAACGCCACCAAGTGGATCAAAGAAAACCTCCCCTACGCCAAGGTTTCCGGTGGTGTCTCTAACATCTCCTTCTCCTTCCGAGGCAACAACCTCGTGCGCGAGGCCATGCACTCCGCCTTCCTCTACCACGCCACCCAAGCCGGAATGGACATGGGTATCGTCAACGCCGGAATGCTGGAAGTCTACGACGAGATCAAACCCAACCTTCTCAAGGCCGTCGAAGACGTTCTCCTTAATAAAGACCCCGGCGCTACCGAACGCCTCTTGGATATCGCGGAAGAATTCAAAGGCGTCGGCGGCAAGAAAAAGGAGGAAGACCTGAGCTGGCGCGAAAACACTGTCGAAAAACGCCTCGAATACGCCCTCCTCAAAGGCATCGACAAATTCGTCACCGAAGACACCGAAGAAGCGCTCGAAAAATACAAGAAACCCCTCACCGTCATCGAAGGCCCCCTCATGGACGGTATGTCCATCGTCGGCGACCTCTTCGGAGCCGGCAAAATGTTTCTCCCTCAAGTGGTCAAGTCCGCTCGGGTCATGAAAAAATCGGTCGCCTACCTCGAGCCCTTCATGGAAGCCGAGAAAGAAGCCGGCCTCGCCGAACAAATCAAAGCGATCCAAGTCGACCAACCCGAGCTCTCTCACGAAGACGCCATCCGCCTCGCCGAAAAGCGCAACTCTGCCGGCAAAGTCATCATGGCCACCGTCAAAGGCGACGTGCACGACATCGGTAAAAACATCGTCGGCGTGGTCCTCGCCTGCAACGGCTTCGAAGTCGTCGACATGGGCGTCATGGTCGCCTGCGACAAAATCCTCGACACCTTCGAGGAGCAACAAGGCGACATCATCGGTCTTTCCGGCCTCATCACCCCCTCTCTCGACGAAATGATCACCGTTGCCAAAGAAGCCGAAAAGCGCGGCTACGGCAAACGCGGAGTCCCCATCCTCATCGGCGGAGCCACCACCTCCTCAGCTCACACCGCCATCAAGATGGCTCCTCACTACAGCGGCCCACTCGTGCACGTTCTCGACGCCTCTCGCTCCGTCCCCGTCACCACCGCCCTTCTCTCCAATGAGCAGCGCGATGAGTTCGTAACCGCGAACAACGATAAGCACGAAAAAGCACGCGCCGCCTTCAAAGCCGGCCCCAAGAAAGAAAGCGTTTCTCTCACCGACGCCCAAGCCAACAAGTTCGTTCCTGCCGATGGCTGGGACAGCTACACCCCACCTCAACCCGAATTCACCGGCACCCGCGTCATCGAGAACCAATCTCTTCGCGAACTCGCCAACTACATCGACTGGACTCCCTTCTTCCACGCTTGGGAACTCCGTGGCGTCTGGGACCCCGAGGCAAAAGTCCTCAAGACCCGCAAAGAAGGCGCTCCCGAAGAAGCGGCTAAAATGTATGCCGAAGCACAGGACCTCCTAGAAGAAATCATCGCCGACAAGAGCTTCACCGCACGCGGCATTTACGGATTTTTCCCCGCCCACGCTGACGGCGACGACATCGTCCTCCCCGACCACGACACAACGTTCCACTCCCTCCGCCAACAAGGCCAAAAGTCCAACGACAAGCCAAACCTTGCTCTCGCCGACTACGTCAGTCCGAAAGCAGATGCCAAAGACCACCTCGGCGGCTTCGTGGTCGGCATCCATGGAGCCCACGAACTCGCCGACAAATACGACGCCGAGAACGACCCTTACAAGTCCATCATGGTCAAAGCCATCGCCGACCGTCTCGCAGAAGCCTTCGCCGAACTCCTCCACCACCGTGCCCGCATCGCCTGGGGCATCGAACGCCCCGGTGAGTTCAACCACAACGAGCTCATCAAAGAACTTTACCAAGGCATCCGCCCCGCGCCCGGTTACCCCGCGCAACCCGACCACACCGAGAAACCTCCTCTCTTCAAACTGTTAGAAGCGGAAGCCAAAACCGGAGTCGAACTCACTGAATCCTGTGCAATGCACCCTGGAGCAGCCGTATGCGGACTCATCTTCAGCCACCCCGACTCCCATTACTTCGTCATCTCAGACCTCAAAAAAGACCAAGTGGAAGACTACGCAAAGCGCAAAGGCCAAACCCTCGACGAAGCCGAAAAATGGCTTGGCCCTTGGCTTGGCTACTAAGAGCGCATCTTAAGGTTGCAGTCTCACACGCAAGAACATTGAACTCGCAGACCCGCCACCAGTGACAGTCTCACCTGGCCCCGTGAGCACAATATCGTCGAAGCGAATTCCTCCCCCAGAATTCACGTTATAGCCATAGATTCGGAACTCCATCGCGCCCGCGGAACTGAAGTCCACAAAGTCGATGGTCTTAAAGGCAACTGCCTCATTACTCGAGCCACTGGTGTGGGACGCCAATCCAAGAATTGTCTCCGTCGTCCCATCCCAAACTCGAAGCTCAATATCATAGGTGTCGCTGGCACCATTCGCCCCCGTATAGAAAGAGAGTTCCCCATAAGTCACGGGATCGGCAACCGGAGAAACCTCGAAGGAAATGAAGTTTGTTGGCGAAGCAGCGCTCGCATCACCCAAATTCATACCCACGCCAGAAGTCGCACTCGTGCTGAAAATCGAAAAGCCATCGCTATCTCTGATGTAAAAAGAATTGTAGCCCCCACCCGTGTAACCACTATTCGAGAGGTCCGAGGTCACACTCGTCGCGTCGCTATCCACCGAGGGAGTATTGGCTGCGAAGGTCGCGAAATCAGCTTCCTTAGCTGCTGTCCAGGGAGGGCCAGTAAAGGTGAAGTTGGAAATCACATTGGTCGTTGCCGAGGTCGTACTTGAGGTAGCTAGCTTGATGTCATCAAAACGAATGCCGTTGTTATTCCCTCCACTCGCGTAGAGATAGAAGGTCCAAGTGACATCCTCCGAAGTTGTGAAGTCAGGGAAATCAATACTCTCCAAGGTGACAGGCGCATTGCCTCCAGTCGGAATCAAGCCCTGAGCGACAAATACCTCCGCAGCAGAACCAATGGAGTAGCTGATATCAACCTTACCATTGGTGCCAAATTGATCGGAGTAGAAACTAAGGGCTTCATAAGAGATCTCTTCATTCGCTGACACCGTAAAACCAAAGAAGTCACCCGCTATCGCAGCCGCAGCTTGGTCGACTTGATTGACGCCTCCGAAGTTAAATCCAGGAAGCCCAGAATCGCTATGCCCATCAAAGTAGGCTGCATCCTGAGAGCGATTTAGCAGAAACAAATTTGCGCCACCGCCTGTGAGAGAGCCGCCTTGAAACAGACGCCCTGCCACCGAGACAGGATCAGTATCAACCGAATCGAAAGCAATGGTATTAAAGTCCCCATTCCCCCCTGTTTGCCCATCGTAGAGAACAAAAGGAGTCGGCTCCAAAACTGGCCCTGAACCAGTCAATGAATCGAGAGTGGCAGACCAAGTCGTCAGGATTTCTGGATCCGCTGCAGGGAAATCACTCGCCACCGCAGACCACTCAAGGAGATCGGTGCTCACCTCGACTCCATACAGATTACCCGGCAAACTAGGCCACTGCAGGGTCACTTCATCATTGAGCACTTCGATACCGCAAATCGCGAAAAAGGAAGCTCCACTCGCGGGATCTGTTCCGGCCGCAACTTCAAAGCCATCGAACTGGCCATCGCCATCGGAGTCCGCCAAATTTGAGTCAGTCGTCAGAGCCGTTTCTTCCGAAGAAAGAAGACCGTCCCTGTCCGAATCATTGCTTTCAAGAGCCAGCATTTGAACCGCACTCGCATTGCCAATCGCAATCTGAGCGGAGGCGGTGAAGTGAATCGTTCCATTCGAATAAGACTCGAGCCCGTCAGTGTTCACGAAGGCAGCTTGACGCTCGTTAGCGGCAACCGTCTCTTGAGCTTGGCGCACGATATAGGCACCACTGGTCGTTGCAGTCGCGATAGTCGGGTATTGGCTGTCAGAAAGTCCACTAATCACAAAGGGAAGAGTATAACCACCCGGCGATATCCCGCCAAAAACATCATTCCGAACTCGAGCCATTAAATCAATCAGGTTCGCCTCATAGTTAGGAGCGTTGGCTGCACCGGTATCAGACTCCCCTTGAATCCAAACCATTCCCCCCATCTCATAACTGTGGCCATCGTCTTCCAGCCCCTGAAGCCCCGCTTCCACGGTGGACACAAAGCTAGTGTAATTGGTTCCTCCAGCAGCCCACTGCGTATGCAGATTCGTCCCGCCATGGGTATACTTGATAATAGCAATATTCACCGACGGATCGTTGTCGGCCATCGCTCGTCCAAATGTCAGCTCAGACCCGAATTCGACCGCATGTCCCGAAGGACTGTTAACGCCATGACCAGAGCCAGGCTGGAGATCGATCCAAGTATCCTGGGTAAGATTACCATTCGAAGTACTCTGCGTCTTATGCCAATAGAATCGAACATCAGTCTGAGGCGCAGCAAGGTTCAGTGTATCCAAGGGAGCAACAGAAAGCTCAGCCGCATCCCCTCGGCCATTTCCATTCGACTGCCCGCCTATAAGATATACGCGGTAGTGGTCAGCCTCTAAAATTGAGGTTAATAAGAAAAAAGGTGTTCCAACAAAAAACACCCGAAGAAGAGAGCAAAAATGATCCATATATTTAACGTGTTAAGAGTAATACGCCGTCGAATGCACTTGGCAACGACTAAAAAAGACACAGGAGAGCAGCTCAAAGGATTGGCTATTTAACTTCAATTCACCTTCTCTAAAAAGAGCCCGGCCCGGAACATCTCCCCGATCTACCTCAACCTCTCCTCCCGCCTTCTTACATCATCAAGACAAAGGGCCACTTGGTTCTGGAAAATCTCGAAGGAATCATCGGCTTTGAGCTTCTCCTTCGCCAAGTCTTGAAAGGCCCCACTTCGCAGCTTGCGTAGCCGAGCCCTCTCTTGGGCAAGACTTTCCAACGACAGATCATCTTCCTCCAAGCGCACAAAAGCTGCTGCTACTTCTAGATAATAGTCATCAATCCGATTCTTCTTTTTACGAGAAGACCACTTCGAAATCGCTCCAAAAATAGCCCAAGACGCTGCGGCTAAAGACATCAGAAACGCCATCACCTCGGCATAACGCTCAAGGAAGCCTGGTTCGCGACGACGAAAGTATCTTTGCGCTCCATCATGCACTGACCATGGTAATAAATCTGTGGGTGTGATTTCTGCGATTTGATAAGCCTCAGGAGTTAAATTCGATAACTTGTTTCGACTCGAAAACAACTCCTTGGTCACTTCATAAACCACTTCTGCCGGAATATCATCTCGGCAGACTAAGAGAGAAGGAACACCCACGGTCTTCACCGCCAGTTCAGGCATCGCTCCCTGACTCGATGGCGGACAGGAATAAGTCATCGCCGGCACCGATGATTCCGTCAGAAACGGAAAACGTGTCACTAATCCCTTCACCGATTCTCCTAAACTCAGAAACCGCAATTCCCCATCCCTCACCGCTTCGCAAATCATCTTCGAATTCAAAGCTGTCACCAAAAAAACGACATCAACTTCCCCCCTCCGCAATCGTTTCAAAGCTTCACTGGAAGAGACCTGAATCTCATTTATCGCCTCAACCCCAAAATGCTCTAACAACGGCAAACTCACCACCCGACTGCCACTTCCCTCTCCCCCCAGACAAAGCCGCTTTCCCTCCAACTCTGAAAGCGAATAAAGCGGACTCTTCTGAGGCACCAAAATATGCAAAACCTCCGAATAGAGCTTCGCCACTACCCGCACCTCATCCGAAGTCGCCTGTCCACTCTGCACAATCGCGAAGTCAGCTTCTTCCTCCTCTAACAATCTTAAGTTCTCAGGTGTGCCTTCGGTCGCAAGAGTCTCCACCCGAAAGCGAGCATTTGTCTCCTCTGCAAAATCAGCAAAGCCACCGCCCAACACAGTGTATGTCCCTCCCTCTTGCCCCGTGGCCAACACCACCGTCCCAAACCCTCTCAAAAAAACCAGCCACCAAAAGAAGACTCCCAAAATCCCAGCCCCCAGCATAAGGCCCAATCGAGTTCTCCAGTTCCAAACAATCACGCCACCAGCCTCTCGATTTCTACTGACCCTGACAATTCCAATTCTCTTCCCAAATTGCATCCGCCTTGCACCCGAAGCCCGCAAGAGCCATAGAACATCCATGCGAGCTCTCTACATCGCCATGCAAGCCGAAGCCCAAGGACTCCTAGACGCCTTGCAAGCCAAGCTCCTTCCCACCCAACCCGTCATTGGCACCTACTATCAAAGCGACGACCTCCTTATTGCCACTTCCGGCAAAGACCGCGCCACTGGAGCGGATTGCATCGGCACCGAACCCGCCGCCCTCATCGCCCACGACCTCATCACCAACCACGGCGTCACCGAGATGTTCAACGCAGGGACCTGCGGCGCCCACTCCTCCCTCGGTGCAGAAATAGCCGACGCCTTCATCATCGCTCCCACCATCTTCAACCACGACCACCGCATCCCTCTTCCCAAAATGGAAGAATTCGGAAGAGGAGCCCACCCCACCTCACAGCGCGCGGCAGAAATCGCCCAAAGACTGAACCTCCCCACCGCCATTCTTTCCACTGGTAACTCCCTCGACCACACCGAGCGCGACCTCGAGATTTTCCTCCAAAACGGTGCCCAGCTCAAAGACATGGAAGGCTCTGCCCTCGCCTGGGTCTGCCGCCAACACGACATTCCACTCACCTGCCTCAAAGTCGTCACCGACATCTTCGACCTTCCTCACCCAGCGGCCGAGCAATTCAGCGCGAATCTCACTCGCGCGGCGGAAAGCCTCACTCAAGTTTGTCTCCAAGTCTTGGACCATTGGTCAGACAAAAAATCAAAGAGCCACTGATTCAACAACGGCTTCCCAATCAACTTGAAATCCGCTAGCGGGAGATAACGGAAGCAGAGCCATGCAAGTCATTCGAATCGTCCACTGAGGCCCTGAAGACCTCCTGTCCGTTCACTCGGAATTGAACATTTCTTCCTTCCTCGTCCCAATGAATCGTCCCCTTCTCCCCAAAGTTCACATTGGGGACGTTCACGTAGTCGGTGGCAAGCCTCGCTACCGGAATAGGCGCCTCCCAACGCTGGTGATACCGCTCTCCCTGCCCTACTATCTCGAAGCGATAGCTCGTTTCGTCCTTTCCAAAAATTCGCATACGACGCCAGGTTGAGCCCTTCGCGATGAACATTCTATTAGGTGACTCAGCTTGACTAACCTTACCGTCCAGGAGTGGGCGCTGTAGGAAAAAAATGATTCCAAGAGCCCCCCACATGAGAACAAGGAAGGACAAAACCCAACGATTTTTCTTAAGCCCGAACAACTGACGAAACGAATCCTTTCCAAGCAAGTGAGCAAGACAGCCTTGGAAAACCTTCAGACTTAAAAACAGTGTAGTCACGAAAGCTGGACCAGCCCAAAGCATCGCATCCCCGTCCCCCATGCTCAGCGAAAAACTACAAAATCGCAGGACTATTGCAAAGGCAATAACTGGGAGAGCGAGAAGCAAAAGCCCCGGGACAAAGAGGGCCGCAAAGACAGCCAGTCGCATCCCGTAGAGTTCCCCGTCGGAACGACGAATATTCCCCGCGGCTATCCATCCCATCACAATTCCGGGTAGGATGAGGAGAATCAGGAAAATAAAGAAAAAACTAAAGAAGGGCATAGAATCGAGTCGTTAGAGAGTGTTGGCGTGGCGGGCTTAGGCAACGTTCAAGCGTTCAAGAGCAGCAATAAGAGAAGACCGAAGACCAAAAAAACTTGAAAAGAAAAGGCCACTACAGCCATGGCAGACAGCCGTGGCCCCTGCTTTTTGGCTTCAAGTGATTGTCCAACATCACCTCCAACACGGAGGGGTTGAAGTGAGTCTTTCTCCAAGACAAAGAGAATGATGGTACCAATACCAACTATCAACCCCAACGGCCACCACAGCGGAGTGAGACAACACGCAATGGCTCCGATGAGAGCCCAAGCCCGAGATTTCCTCTGACACATTTGTATTCCTCCGATGATGCAAAGAGTCGAGACAACAAGAGTGTAGACGATGGAGAAAGCACTAATGACGAAGAGCACCTCTGGAGATAAAAGCATCATTGGAGCCCCTCCAAAACCTCGCAAGACATGAGTTCCTGTCGGACCAAACCCCTCAAGACCCAAGCGCGGTAGAACCGGAATCACCAAGAGAGAAACCAAAGTTGAAAGACCATTGAGAGCCCCTAGAACAATGAGAAGG
This sequence comes from Roseibacillus sp., assembly GCA_051251855.1. Classification (GTDB taxonomy): domain Bacteria; phylum Verrucomicrobiota; class Verrucomicrobiia; order Verrucomicrobiales; family Akkermansiaceae; genus Roseibacillus. Next base: position 819,647 of record JBPOGI010000001.1, on the reverse strand, counting down.
ATTCCCAAAATCTTTCCTACACGCGGGTCGATAGGCTTGGCGACAGTTTGAGACACCCCAGCTGGAGGAGGCTCCGCGACGTTCGTCTCGGGAGTGACGTTTTCTACCACGGTCCGAAACTCGTTCGCGGTTCGATAGCGGAGTTCCGGTTCTTTGTTCAGCGCGCGTAAGACGATGTCGTCGATGCGAATATCAAGGGAGACTTTTTGAGAGGGCAAATTGAGAGGTGAAGTCGGACGCTCACCAGTCAGCATCTCGTAAAGAACAACTCCCAGCGCATAAATATCAGCGCGATGATCCACCTCAGACGGGGTTCCTTGCTCTGGAGCCATGTAGGGTGGCGTGCCCGACGTCTCGCTCGTCGCCCCGACGAGAAAAGCGATCCCGAAGTCTGCGATCTTGATTCCACCTTCTCGGTCCACGAGCAGATTCTCGGGCTTGATATCACGATGAACGATGCCCTTGTCGTGCGCATACTGCAGTGCTTCGCAAACGGGTGGCACAATCGCAAGAGCTTGCTTCGCCTCCAATTTCCCATCGCGCAAGAGGTCCCGCAAATTGACCCCATCGACGTATTCCATCACGAGATAGTAGAGCCCGTCGGTTTCACCAAAGTCATGAATGGTGACGATGTGAGGATGATTGAGTTTGGCAAGGAGCTCTGCCTCATGAGCGAAGCGTTCTGAGAAGTGAGATTCACTTTCACGCTCGGGAGCCAAAATCTTGATGGCAACGAGGCGGTTGAGAGATTTTTGGCGAGCCTTGTAGACCACACCCATCCCACCGCGGCCAAGACACTCGAGAATTTCGAACTGCGGAAATTTATCCGCGATCTCCTCTGGAGGGAGAGCCTCCTTCTGTGGCGGCAAGCCTTCGCCTTGAGGCATGGTTTGTGAGTCAAAATTCAACGCCATCAAACAGCGCGGGCACAGTCCACCCACCGTCTCGGGCGATAGCGACTCGCAGCGCTTGCAATGGGTGGGTGAAGTCTCAGTCATATCAGTAGATTAGGGTTTCGGTCGTGGTTGTTGCATCAATGCTGAAAAAAGTTCTCTCATCTCATCATCCACCTCGGATTCCGTCTCGACGGTGCGGGCAATTTCTTCACGAATGACCGAACGAAAGCGCTTGCGAAGGCGATGCACCGCTACCCGAGCAGTCCCTTCGCTAAAGCTCAAATCCAGAGCGAGAGCCCCGTAGTCAATCTCGCCTCGACCAGCCGTGAGACAGGGCTTCAACACGCGAAACTCAGACTGGCGATCACCTACGCGATACTCTTCTTCCAAGTGCTTCATTGCCAAATCCAAGAGAGTCAAAGCCCAGCGGCGATCAAAGAGAGCCTCCGGCGATGAACGCAGAGCCTCGTCCTGCAAATAGAGCCGCTCAGCCAACCCATCATCCAACGGCACGGCCTCATTGAGTCCTCCTCGCTTAGCCGCGTGATCACGATGCCACTCCCCCACCATATAGCGCTTGAAGGCCGTGACCAAAAACGTTCGAAACCGTCCCTTGGCAGAATCCACCGACTCCAGCCATCCTTTTTCAAGCAACTTACTGAAGAATCCCTGCGTCAAATCCTTGGCCTCCTCGACGCCATATCCGGCCCTCCTCGCCACCCCATAGACCGGGAGCCAATACTGCTGGCATAACTCCTCTAGGGAATCCTTTGAATCATCGGCCGCCCTTACCACCATCGACCATTGAGTGGTTTGAAAGAGCGCGCGCTGAGGGCTTTCCGACATCGTTGATAAAATCATGCGTCATCCTCTAATTTAGCAAAAGGTCTTATTTGTTACAGAGATTCTCGATGAATCAGCCCTCCTCGTCCTACGAGAGTGGCACCACTAAACACAAAAAAGCCCTGCCGACCGAAATCAGCAAGGGCTTGGTAAAAAATTTCGCAGAGAAACTTACTCAGCGGGCATGATCACGGTATCAATCACGTGAATCACTCCGTTACCGGTCTCAACATCCGTTGCAACCACGTTCGCTTTGTCGATAGTCACTTTACCGTCCGCGACTTTCACCGAAGCTTCCGTTCCTTGCACGGTCTTCACATCCATAGTCTTCACGTCTGCCGCCATCACTTTACCAGCCACAACGTGGTAGGTCAGAATACTGATGAGCTTCTCCTTGTTCTCAGGCTTTAAGAGAGTCTCGACCGTGCCCTCGGGCAATTTCTCGAAAGCTGCGTTAGTAGGAGCGAAAACCGTGAAAGGACCCTCTCCAGACAAGGTCTCAACCAAACCGGCTGCTTTCACAGCCGCAACTAAGGTCGAGAAATCTTCGTTGCCTGCCGCAGCTGCGACAATCGTTGCAGGCATCTCTTTTGTTTCAGCCGCAGCTTCCTCTTTCTTGTCTTCTTTATGATGGTCAGCGAAGGCGGGGCTAACAAGTGCAAGTCCTAAAGTGGCGGCCAATGTGGGAATCGTTTTCATTTTCATAGTCATTTGAGTTTATCTCTTCGTCGAAGAGACGGATCAAGGAACACCACTTCTCCGCCTTGTCGCTGGAAAAGTTCATTTTTTTTCGAAAGAACAGTAATTCCTGTCTTAATAGTATTTTAAGAAGAAAACCCCTTGCGGAATCCGACAAGCTGACAGGTGTGTAAGAAACCGAATCATTGGACTTTTGGCAAAATAGCAGAACCTTGCTTCCATGACTGACGCAGAGCGCGACCGCATCATCCGAATGGCTTGGGAAGACCGCACCACTTTCGAGGAAATCGAGCAACGCACCGGATTCACCGAAGCCGAGGTCATTAAAGTGATGCGTAACTCACTCCGTGCGAGAAGCTTCCGACTCTGGCGGAAGCGGGTCACGGGCCGCGTCACTAAGCACCGCAAGCTCATGAAGGGGCGCGGAGTCGGCGTTGCACGTCGAAATGACGATTTCGAAGACGATTGGGTGACGGAATAGACTCTAATTTCGCAATCCCATTATTGACAAAAGGCCCCTCCCCTCGTAAATCCGCCGCCCCTCTGGCTAAGTGCCGCTTTATCAACCATGAATGAGTTTCCAGAGGGCTAAGGCGGCAGTTCATTCGTAAGCGCCCGCTGTGCTTTAACACGGGACTCAATAAAATGGTAAACGACCTACTCAAAGATATGGTGGAAGCTGGTGTGCATTACGGACACCAGACCCGCAAATGGAACCCGAAAATGAAGCCCTACCTGATGAAGGACAAGGGAGGCATCTTCATCATCGACCTCGAGAAAACAGTCCAGCAGCTCGACAAAGCTTCGGACTTCCTCTCTGAACTTTCGTCCAAGGGCAAGAAAGTCCTTTTCGTCGGCTGTAAGCACCAGGCTCAAAAGGCCGTTCAAGAAGCGGCTGAAGCCACCGACCAATTTTACGTCAATCATCGCTGGCTCGGTGGTATGATGACCAACCTGACCACTATTCGTCAGTCTGTTGAGCGTCTTCGCTACCTCGAGACTATCGAGAAGCAGCCCGAGTATAAGAACATGTCCAAAAAGGAGCTCGCGGCATTGAACCGTGAGAAAGAGAAGCTTCAGCGCAACCTTCACGGTATCCGTGGCATGGAGAACAAGCCCGATGCCGTCGTCATTGTCGATACCGCTCGCGAGTCTATCGCCGTAGCCGAAGCTCGCCGCCTTAAGGTGCCCATCATCGGAATCGTCGACACCAACGGAGACCCCTCCATCGTCGATTACCCCATCCCAGCGAACGACGACTCGATGCGCTCCATCCGTCTCGTCCTTCAGAACCTCGTCGATTCCTTCCTCGCTGCGAAGAAGTAATCCCTCTCTCAGAACTTATTTAAAGAATACTCAAAGACATGGCTATCACTGCATCCCAAGTCAAAGAACTCCGCGACCGCACCAACGCAGGTATGATGGAGTGCAAAGGCGCTCTTAAAGAAACTGACGGCGACATCGATGCCGCTATCAAGTTCCTCCGCGAGCGTGGTTCTATCAAAGCGGCCAAAAAGGCAGACCGCGAAGCGAAAGAAGGCCTCATCACAGCCCAGCTTTCTACTGACGGCAAGTCAGGCATCCTGCTTGAGCTGAACTGCGAGACCGACTTCGTGGCTAAGAACGACAACTTCGGCGCATTCCTCACTCAGGTTGCTACCGCCGTTGCTGCTTCCGACGCTAAAGACCTCGACGCCGCTCTTTCCGTTTCTCTTGGAGAAATGAGCGTAGCAGACGCGACCAAGGCTAAAGTCATCGAACTCGGCGAGAACCTCCAGTTCTCTCGCTTTGACCGTTTCGACGTCTCAGGCGCAGGTGCCATCGCTTCTTACATCCATATGGGTGGTAAAGTGGGCGTGCTCCTCGAAGTGGGCTGCGAAAAAGAGGACACCCCTTCTCAAGAAGGCTTCAAGGATCTCGTCAAGGACATCACCCTGCACATTGCAGCTGCGGCTCCTGCTGGTCTCAATCGTTCCGACATTCCTGAAGAATTGGTTCAAGCTGAGAAGGACCTCTTCCTCAAGCAAATGGAAGGCAGTGGCAAGCCACCCGAAATTCTCGAGAAAATCGTAGAAGGCAAGCTTGGCAAGTTCTACAGCGAGAAATGCCTCGTTGACCAGGGCTTCGTCAAAGACCCCGACACCTCTATCTCTGGTCTCGTGGAAGCGAAAGGCAAGGAGCTTGGTGATACCCTCACCATCAATCGCTTCACCCGCTTCGCGGTTGGTAGCTAAGGGACCAAACTCCTTCTTATTCTCTTTTAAAAAGCTCGCCCTCATCGGCGGGCTTTTTTGATTCAAGGGGTCTTTTCCCAGTCTCTGCAGCTCAACAAATTACGACTTTAGAGCTTGCATTACACTGAAAATTCGCATCAATTGATGGCGTGAGAACTACCATCAATATTGACGACAACTTACTCCAAGCTGCTTCCGAATTTACTGGTATCGAAGAAAAAGCCCGTTTGGTGAATACGGTCTTCGAAAGGTTTGTCGCTTGGGAGTCCTCCAAGAGACTCAAGAAACTTGCTGGCTCGGCCCCCGATCTCGACGTGCCCAACCGGGCTGATCGCTTGGCTCCGCCCGCGCAATTTCTTAATGAGCCAACCCACCCCTTCAAACCATGAACGTTCTCGTAGATACCAGTGTTTGGGTGCGCTTTTTTCGCGACGGCAACCCGCTATTGGAGGCTCTTCTCGAAGACGGAGAGGTGATGAGTCATCCCATTGTTATTGGTGAACTTTCGATGGCCAATCTTCCCCAACGGAAGAGATTTCTCTCCGACTTGTTGCAGCTGGCCCGACCTAAATTGGTCTCTTGGACCGAAGTCTACCAAATGGTCGAAAACCGCCAACTATCGGGTCGAGGTATCCAGTGGAATGACGCCTGCCTCCTCGCCTCAGCCATCCTCTCGGAGCGTCCCTTGTGGACTCTTGACAAACGTCTTGCGGACATCGCGACTGAAGCAGGAGTTGGCTGGCAAGGCTGAGTCAACCTTTTGCCTCAAATCAATTTCAGAGTTCCTTCGTTCCAACAAAGTCATTAAGGACCCAAGACTGATTCCTCAGTCTTGGGTTTTTTATTGGGTTACAAACCATAAATCCCTACCTTTTCTCCCAACAACCCGAATCCAGCTAAATGAGAATCATCCTTTCCGCTTTCCTTGCCATCTCTTCACTCTCGAGTGGACTCATCGCCGAGCCAACTGAACAAGGCACCCCACCCAACATCGTCTTCATCTTCGCCGACGACCTGGGATTCAATGATTTGAGCTGTTATGGAGCTCACTTAATCAAAACCCCCAATATCGATCAACTGGCCGAGGAAGGCATGAAGTTCATTGATGCCCACTCCGCCGCTTCACTCTGCTCTCCCTCCCGCTATGGACTTCTCACCGGAAAGGCTCCTTGGAGACTGGGTAAGAAAGGCAATGGCTACCGTTTGGACCCAGGTCAGCTCAACATCGCCTCTCTTCTCAAGCCCCTCGGCTATCAATCCGCCGCGATTGGAAAGTGGCATCTGGGATACAGCAAAAACTGGAATGAGCTGCCCATCACCGGACCTCTGGAACGAGGCTTTGACTACCACTTCGGTGTCCCTTCCAACCACAACGATGACACCCGCGCCTTCATCGAAAACAATGACCTCGTCGGTCGCAAGCCAGGGGAAGACTTTGAAATCGTCAAGGAACTCGATTTCCCCAAAGGCCTAGCCGAGCCTCGCGTTGATGATCAGGTCGACTCCACCCTAACCCAAAAGGCGGTCGAGTTCATTCGACGCAGCAAAGACGACCCCTTCTTTCTCTACTTCACTCCCTGTTGCCCCCACACCCATATCGCCCCTGCTGAAGATTTTCGTGGCTCCAGCAAAGCCGGTCTCCTCGGCGACTACATTCAAGAACTCGACTCCCATGTCGGCACCATCCTGAATACTTTGGACGAGCTCCAACTCCGCGAAAACACCTTGGTCATCTTCACCAGCGACAACGGAGGTAGCCCGAAAGACTTCCGAGGCACCGACGGCACGAAGCTCAATCTCGCCAGCGCAGCCGGAGATATTCTCAAGAAATACAAAACCGCCAAAATCGATGCCCGCAAGATGGGTCACCTCACCAACGGCGTTTGGCAGGACGGTAAAGGGTATCCCCAAGAGGGCGGCCACCGCGTCCCCTTCATCGCTCGCTGGCCGGGAAAGATTCAATCAGGCAAGACCTCCGACTATCTCTTTTCTTTCACCGACATCCTCGCCACCGCCGCTGACCTTGCCGGCATCGAACTCCCGAAGGAAGGCGCGGAAGACTCCTTCAGCATCCTCCCCGTGCTCCTCGGAGAAAAGCCCACCGCCGAGCGCGAAGCTGTTTTCATCCTCGGCGACGGAAAAGCCGACGCCATCGCCGTCTGCAGCGGCCGTTGGAAAGCGATCGCACGCAAGAATGAGGAGTGGAAAGCAGTCGCCGAACTTTACGATCTCGAGAACGACCCCGGTGAAACCACCAACGTCTTCGATAAACACCCTGAGATTGCCAAGCGCCTCAACGACGCCCTTCAAAAAGCAAACCAAGACGGTCGCACGAGGCCTTAGTTGGCTTAGGATAGGGAAGAAAGGCTTCCCTCATTCCCCTTTCTCTCGTCGCAATCCTGGGATCATCAACAGCCAGGTAGCGCCGAAGGCACTCAGGAGAGCGGTGGTGAGTAGTGAACTCCCCGAATCACCAATCTTACCAGTCGAGGCAACGGTGAAGAACAAGCCTACCCCGCAGGCATAGACGACCGTCATCAAAAGGCCAAAAACCAAACGTCCAGCTTTGGAGTGATTGTCCCAGAACATGCCGCCGGGAATACAGCCGAGAATCAAACCTCCCCCCAAGAACGCTAGGGGTTGATAGATAAAAAAGGAGAGCACAATAAGCGCAAGCCCGACGAAAAAACCGCCTCCCACAAAGAGACCCTCTCTTTTTTCACTGCCAGTAAGAGTCAGACGGGCCACTTTGTCTTTCAGCAAAACAAAACTCCCGATTCCATTCGCGAGATAAGTTCCAAAGGCAAAAACAAGATAGAGAATCACCAAAGCCACCGCCAGACGGGTGTCGATGGTAGCGAGCACCCCTCTTCCCAATCGATAGGCCAAAAAGATGCCCAACACGATCAAGAGCTGCTGTTTGTCGGAGTACTTCTGTAGAAAGAAAACCCACTTGAGATAGGTCCGATAAAAAAGCGACCGTGACTTGTAGGTCTCACGCAGTCCCATCCGAGCGTATTCCATGGTGGGGTCCAGACGGAGTGCTTCCTGAAAATGAACTTCGGCCTGATCGCGATCTCCTGCCTGAAAACTGGCCCATCCCGCGTTAGCATGAGCCAGAGGGTCTTCGGCATCGCGTTCCAAGCGCGCCGACACTTCTCCCGCCGAGTCGGCAACCTTTCCCTGCATTCGGAGAAAGATAGCCAGCTGATTCAGAGCAAATTCGTAATCGGGGTCCAGTCGCAAGGCTTCCCGACAAGATTCCTCTGCCAAAGCCCACTTCTGCATCCCTCCATAAGCGGAACCCTTCGCAGCCCATGCAAAAGCCAAATCAGCATCGATCGCAATGGCGGTTTCAGCAGACTCCAAGGCCTCCTTATCGCGATCCAGCTTGTTGTAGATCAGTGATTGAATCGCAAAGAGCGCTGAAATTTCCGGCTCCAAAGAGATTGCGGTCTTGATCGATTCCAAGGCCGCCTTCCCCTGCCCATCCATCTGGTAGCGGGTTAAGGCTAATTCGGTGTGTGCATCAGCATCTTCCGGCGCTCCTGCCAGATACTGCAAAAGCATCGCCACCGCCTCTTCATGTCGATTCAAATCCCGTAATCGGGTTGCGTGGGCCACACTCATTTCTTAATCCCCATAAATTCAAGGACCTCGTCATAGAACCCACTCTGATTTGCATACAAAGCATAGTTCTTGGCACTCTCGAACCACTTCCGCGTACTCGGCTTTACCTGCTTGGCGGTCTTCGCAAGCATCTTACCCGTGACCGGAACGACCTTTCCTTTCTTCATCGCTTCCTCCAAGGTCGATTCCACGGCCTGGTCAAAAACAGCTCGAATATCGGCCCCGCTAAATCCATCCGTCCGTTTAGCTAAAGCTTCCTCATCCAGATTCACCACCGGCTTCTCCCGGGCATGAATGCGAGCCACCTCCTTGCGAGCCTCCAAGTCAGGCGGAGGCACAAAGAGCAATCGATCGAAACGCCCGGGCCGCAAAAAGGCCGAATCCAAATGCCAGGGCGCATTGGTTGCTCCTAAAATCAGCACCCCATCGTTCTCGCCATTGGCTCCGTCCATTTCAGCGAGCAACTGGTTAATCAATCCTCGACTCGCGGACTGGCGCATATCACGGCGGTCGGCAGCGAGGGCGTCCACTTCGTCAAAAAACAAAACGGTAGGCGCATACTTGCGAGCGAGTTCGAAAATCTGATGCAGCTTCTGCTCACTCTGCCCAATATACATATCGAGCACCTGATGAAGTCCAACCGACAAAAAGTTAGACTCAATTTCTCCTGCCGTCGCTTTGGCCAACAAGGTCTTTCCGCATCCGGGAGGGCCATACATGAGAACCCCTCCGCCCGCCTTCTTGCCATAAGCCTTGAAAAGCTCTGGCTTTTGAATGGGATAGATAATCTTCATGCGGATGTTTTCCTTCACCTCCTCCATCCCACCCACATCACCAAATTTGACTTCTCCCTTTTTAGAAAACTCTAAGCCGAGATCGCGCGCCATCACCGCATCCATCCCTTCGGTCTCATCATCGTCATCCTCGTCGCCTTCTTCGTATTTCTCGATGTATTGACCGTCGCCCGTCATCACCAGACGCTTCTTTTTCTCATCACTGCTCGCCTTGGTGCCGCCCGAGCGAACAATTCGCTCCAGCAGATCTTCGTCCCTGAGATTCGCGTCTAATCCTTGTGCCCGCTCATAGAATTCCCGAGCATCTCCCGAGTCACCCTCTTTCAGCGCCAGCTTGGCGCGTAGCAACCAGGCCTCGGCAACCCCTGCGTCCTGCGCGCAAAGCACCTCCAGACGGAGAATCGCCTCTGAGGTTTTGCCATCAAAGTCTAAGAGACGAGCCATCCCCATCTGTCCCTCAGCGCTTTGTGGCTCCAGATGCAATACTCGCTCCCAGAATCCCTTGGCATCCTCGAGCTCGAACTCCTCCTCACACGCCTTCGCCACCAGAGCCAAGAGCGCTACATTCTCAGGAGAACCTGCCAAAGCTGCTTTCAATGCCGCTAAATCCATAACAAGAAGCTGCCGAAATCCCTCGCCCTTAGCACGCAAAATCAGAGTCTCCCTCCCAATCGCTGAAAAACCGGATCCAAGCCCAAAAAAACTAGGAGAAACTGCTGCGTTCCTAGATTTTTAACGGCTTTGACTTCGAAATTAAGCGGAAGAGAAAATGCTCTTCAGTGGCAAAATTTCCCCACTCACCCTTGATTCCGAGCACTCTCGAGAACTCCTAAGTTTTCTTTTCCTCCATGAATCGGCCAAAGTAAGTCAAAAAGTTCAAATTAATAGGCAACATCTCAAGAAAAATTGCGGAGTATAAGGCAACCGACGAGTCCGGCTTCCCAGCCGGTAACCTCATCGACGATCCCGGCCTCAGCGCCCCCCTGCCTAGCCTCTCCACCATCAACGGCGTCCTTCTCTGGGGCTACCCCACAGCGGCTGGCAACGAGGCCAAGTCCTTTGACATCGCATACAAAAACAGCGCCGGCGAAGAGTTACTCTCGTTTTCGCACACTTCCGAAGCCCCCGTCCTCAGCGAGATCCTCATCATCACCTCCGACCTTCTTCGATAATGTGAGCACCGTGACCATCGAAATCACGGACCACAATTTCGAAGGCAATGCTGGTGGCGACCGCGTCAGCTTCGGCAAGACCACCAACGTCTTCGACAAACACCCCAAGATTGCTACCCGCCTGAACGACGCCCTCCAAAAGGCCAACAAAGACGGCCGCACGCGGCCTTAATTTATTCTCGGAATCGAAGAATATCTCACTGAGAAATACATTATCTATTGAAGGGCGCTCTTTTGAGCGCCCTTTTCCCTTTTCCGACAAAGTGCGCCGTAAACACAAAAAATCAAAACACCTTCTCTACCATTAGAACGACAATAAATTTCCTCAGAAAAACTCATTTACCTTCAATGCCTTTAGAGCCCTAAGCGTATAGCTGTGACAGAGGCGAAACCCGAAACATCTCGACAGAATCAACCCTTTTTCATTGATCTCATCAGATGGAACAACAACTTCCAGATAAGTTTCGGACCTCATCTGCACGCCGAAGGGCGTCTATTCTCTGTGCCATCGCTTTGCCTGCTTGTTTCGCCTGGGCCGACCCTTGCATCACTGACGTCTCCATCACGGCCACTCAAGTGATAGTCACTTTCGAAGAAGACGGACCGAACAATCAGTTCGAGATTCAACGCAATCCCGATCTCGATCCTAATAATTGGAGCACCGATCTCTCCGCGACCCTTTCCCCTCCCGTCAGCGGAGTTCGGACTTACACTCTCAGTCGCAATGCGGCCGACAAAGAATTCTTCCAAATCATAGGTAACTTCCTAGGGACCGGCCTCGACCCCGATGGCGACGGTCTACCAACCACCTTCGAGAATACTCTTGGAACAGACGGCACCAAGTTCGACACCGATGGTGACGGGTTCAACGACGGGTTCGAGTATGCCTCGGGCACCGACCCCAACGACATTAACAGCTTTCCTGCCAATTCAACCGGTCCACGAATTAGCTTTGCGGAAACTACCCACTTGGTCACTGAAGGCGATGGCGTGGTCAACCTCCAGCTTGAAACTGAACCTGGAAGTCCTCCCTACACCGGCCCCGTGACTTTCACTGTGCTTTCTTTTTCAACCGCAATTGAGAATACCGACTACACTCTCACCTCGCCATCGATGTCAGGCACCAGCGGAACGTTCCCCGTGAACTTAATCGATAACGGAATCATCTCAAAAAGAATGCGCATACTCTCAATCCAGATTGAGAATTCTGTTGGAAACTACGCCCGCGGATCTAATTTCGAAACATCCCTCATAATCGACGAGAATGATGCTTTTTGGAGCGGTGTGCTTAAAGATGGATACTGTGAAACCAGTTTTCGACTGCGCCAAGTAATCACCAACGGCGTGAACCAATTTGCCTTTGTAGCTGGTTCCGTATTCGATGGTCTACCTGCAAATCCTGATGCCACTGTTGGCTCCAGCGACCAGTCCGCAGGTATTATCCCAATTGGCCAGCATATCGCCACGAGTGTCACTCAGACGAGTAGCACTTTCGACCTCACATCCCCTCTCATCCCAGTTGCCAGAACGAGTCTTTTTGGAGAAGGCTTGAGCTTGGTGCGCCTACTCGAGTTTTCTGCAGTGGGTTCGGCACCCGACGGCCTCGTTACCGACTTGGTCATTGGAGGAACTTATACTGAGACCATTTCCGATCCGTCAGGTGAAAACCCTCATCTGAATGTGAACAAAACAGGGACCTTCGCAATCGCGAGGCAAGGGGTCCTTCCTCCAGAGATAAGCCCAACCTTCACCTCTAACTAATTCTCCTCCAAGCTATGCCCACTTTCCTACGAACTCGACACCACTTCTTACTCTTGGCTCTTGTTGCCACCGCAGGTGCAATCGAACCCAAGGTCCGACCTGTTTTTGACAACCTGGTGACTGAACCTGGTGATGCGGATAATCCCTTCATCTACACAGGGCTGACAGGCAACCCTAATCTTGCGACCGCAAACAGTGGCAACTACCCCAATGACGGAGTCGTTTTTCTGGAAGAGTTTTCTGTAGGCCAATCCTTCGCTCCCTATACCCCCTTCGAAGATTACGCTAAGGACGAGGCTGACCGCATCCGAACCTTCCTCTACCCCGCCCCAACTGCGAGCAAAACCCAAGTCGAAAGCAGCAGCGCAGCCTTCCGCTATCTGACCCTACTTTACTCTCCAGAGCCTGGAGAGACAGATGTTACCAGTCACTTCCAGCAGATGGATACTTGGTATGGAGAGCCCGAGCGATTAACGACCGAGGCTGCCATCGACGACATTTGGGCAGCACTCGCAAACGCGCCTTTGGATAGCGGGTTGCGGAATCTTCTCCTAGATGCTTATACCGACCGCGCCGTCGCCGAAGTCCAATTCATTAAAAATGACCTCGTCGAATTGGGTAAAAAGCGACTTGGACTCGAAGTGGTATCCGTCTTCGTCATTGATGAGGAAATCGAAATTCTGGAAAGAGTCACCGGAACTTTGAAGACGATTATCGATCAATACACCGAACTCTTTACCGAGCGTCAAGAGGGAGTGGAGCCTTCTGATTTTGACCCTTCCGCTACTCCGGGAACTCCCTTCGGCTACTACATTTTCCAAAAGCAGCAACCTTCGCGCAACCAGACTCCATCCCGATACTTCGAGGCCACCACTGGGGAGCCTGAGCCTGTGCCCACCTACAATGAGAACACACAGTCTGTGGAGCCCCGGGCCTCGAACGAGATTCTCGCCTCGGGCTTCAAGGACTATGTCACGCTCATCACTATCATGGGCGACTATGTTGAGCACGTCACCGAACTCAATCGTTTGCGCGGCCTGCGACAGCTTCCCCCTTCGAGTCAAAACCCCAGTGACCTCGAACTTGCTCGAGCAGAAACCGCCGAAATCTTCGAAACCTTCCCCAACGACCTCTCTCTTCTTCGCTCCATGTTCGCTGATCATGACTTTCCAGCCGGAGACACCTCAGGCGTCTATGCCGCATTCACTGGTGCCGAGACTGCTCTCGCGGACCTTACGAATATCCGCTCTTTCCTCAACGGCACTTCTAACATGCTTGGTCTTGACCCGAACTTTCTCATTCTCTTCCAGACCCAATTCGCCGCTTCTCCAGTCGCCCACAACGGCGATCCTCTCTCGCTACCTAACTTTGGAGGATTCGATAGCTTCTCGCAATTCGTAGCTCGTCTCCGTGGGCCCAATCGCCCCCTTACCGTTGCGCTCGGTAAGTATGATGATGCGCGCGACGAATATGAGAATTTTCGTGAGTCAGTGGACCAAGTTGTCGAAGACTTGAAGGCGATACGCGTGAGTCGAGAGGTCCGCTTCCGCGATATTACGGGCTATTCCATCGGGATCGATGACGATCAGTGGAATGGTAAAGATCCCAAGCCAGGGGTGGGGTCCGAACTCGAACGAGTTGAACTCGACCTAGAGCTGCTCGGACTCACCCAGGGAGAAATCGAAAACTTGCAAGCTCAGTTCGAGATCAGCGAGAGCGAAGCACGCGTCACGCTCAACTTTGCGAATGGCCTCGACGACTATGTAGACGATGCTCGACGAGTCTATGCAGATAAGGTGGATGGTCACTACCTAGCGCTACAGATCGGTCGCCCAGTCGGAGCGGCCGCACAAGCAGTGCAGGACACCGCCTTCCAACTCACCAGCCTAAAGAATCCCTTAACCGCAAAATTCAAAGCCATCGCCATTAGCGCAGCAGGGGCTACCAATGGAGCAGCCCAAGCCATCCTCGCAGGTATCGAGGCCGATGCGGAGGTCGCCATCGACCAAGCGTCCATTTCCTATGAGGGCAAGATGCAGAAGGCAGACAATGAACTCACTGTTCAACAGTCGAAAGATGCCCTGCAAGACCTTCTCCGTGAGCGGTATTCTGCGAATATCGAAGGGCAAGAAGTGAGCAACGGTATCACCCAAGCCACGGCTCGCCGCACCGCGCTCTATCTCGAACTCGACCGCATTGAGCAAACCTTCGAAACCAATACCGCTGCCGTCCGCTCCCGTTATTATGCCGATCCCATCCACTTCATCCGCAGTCAGAATGCCATTCTCGATGCTGATGCCGCCTTCGCCGAGGCTCAACGCTGGATGTTCTATGCCCAGCGAGCGCTTGAGCATAAATGGACCCAACGATTTGGCGTCACTTCCGGCGGAAAGGACTACGATTCCGGCTCAGTCTTCAAGATGAGAAACGTGACTGAACTCGACGATCTTCTGACAGCCTTTCTAGCCTTCGATGCTGCCCGAGAACCCAACGACTCCCCCATCGTCAGCACTGCCATCATCTCTCTCAAAGATGACCTGCTGGCACGGAACCCTAATACCTTCAATCTTACAAATGTTCCCGAGAGCGATCCCAGCAACGATCTCCGCGTCGACCTCACCTCGGCCACGGTGGTATCCCAACTCGACCTTTTTCGGAACAAGCTGCGGTCCTACCAGACAGGCTCAGGCTCCATCGTCGTTCCCTTCAATACTGCTCTTTTGCAAGATATCGAGTCCCTCTTTCGAGGGCCGGAGTATAACCTTGATGGCAGCATTGGCGATCCAGGCCAATGGAGAGACAAAATCATCTACGTCAAATTCAATATTGTAGCGGAGGATGGTCCTGATACTGGTCCCGGCGGAACCACTCCGACTATTATCAACGGTGCCGTCGGATATGGAGGCCTTACTATCTTTCGGACTCGGCTCGCCCCTCGCAGCGATCCCAACCTCCGGCTCGTTCCTGCTAGCAACGCCAGCACTTTCACAGCCGAAGTGAATCCGGGGCAATTTGTGACCCAGTTTACCGACTATCCGGGCGAGTTCTTCGTGCAACCTTACCGGTTCTACCAGTCCGAAAACCTAGACAACGTCTTTCAGGTTCTCAACGAAAACCTCGCTTCTGGAAGTATTGCCTACTCCGGCAATAGTGCCCGGTTTGTCGGCTTCGACCCCACTCAGGAAGATACTCTCGGCCAGACCTTTCAATTCAACAATTTCAACGAACTCAGCGTCGCCGCTACCCGTTGGCGACTCGTCATCAATGCCACTCAACCAAACTTGAGCAACCAGGCTATCGATATTGACAAAATTGAGGACATCGAACTCATCATCCGCCACCGTGCGGCCACCCGCGTGAGCTCCACCGCCAACTAAATCCATTCACAACAACAATCCTGACACCTATGAAAAATACCAGTCGCTTGATCCGCAACCTTTCTCTGGCTGCAATAGCCGGAATGTTCTTGGCCAGCCCGATCTTCGCTCAAGAAATGAACTACCAAGGTCGTCTTACCAACGCCGCAGGGGACCCTTTTACCGATGGGGATTACACGCTGACCTTTCGGCTCTTTGATGCTGCCACTGGTGGAAACCTCGTCTGGGGTCCCTTCATCACGGATGGCGTCACCGCAGTCGATGGTCACGGACCTCTCATCCCGCTCGCAAACGGACGCTTCAATGCCGCCATTGGCCCAGAAGATACCGACGGAGATCTACTCGCTGACGCCTTCGCCGGAGGAGACCGTTACTTGGAACTTACCGTTCAAGGCAACGCTCCAATTACTCCTCGTCAACGCATGCTGCACTCTCCCGAGGCCTTCAACGCGGCGACCTTAGGAGCAGCTAATCGACGAATAGACGTGACCGACACCGGAGTATTTGGCGACAGCACTGGATTCCAGCCAGATGGGGGAAATGATGGCCTCTTCCTCCAAACAACCGCAGGAGGAGAAAGTTCAGGATTTTTTCTCAATGGCGATACTGCCGTTCTTTTCAATCCAGGAGACAGTGACCTCTTCAAAATCTATGACGAAGACAATCTTGCAGGAGGACCAGTTTTTAGAGTTGGGAATTCCAATGGAAGCATCACTACGAACGGAAATCTCACCGTAGCAGGAACAAGCAATCTCACGGGCAACCTTACGGTCGGCGGCAACATCACAGCTGGAACCATTACTGGTACACTGAGCACCCCAAGCATCTCAATCCCAGGAAATCTCAATGTTGAAGGAAGTCTTTTTGGAGTCGACACGTCCCGCAACAATGTTGGAATTAATACTAACTTTGCTGATGTCACCCTGAACATTTCAGCCACTTCTGGAGACACCACCTTTTTCCGAGTCGCTGACAGCGGTCAATCTGATCGGATCCGGGTGAATTCAAATGGTGTCGAGATTTCAGGCTCTGACAACACTGGTTCTCTTGCAGCGTTGGAAATTAACGGAGGTATGTTTATCGACAACAACGAAATCGATTCGGATCTCGGCTTAATCCTCAATGGAAATACAGGTAACGCAGTGACACTGGGACAAGGGCAAAACTTAGTCGTGGATAGCAATGCGGTGGGAATCAATATGTCGCCGGCTACTAACTTTACCTTTGCAGTGAAGGGAAGAGCACAGGACGACGGCATTCTCTTCTTAGAGAATAGCAGTGGGGTTAGGGCTATGATTGTGCGCGATAACGTCCCCACAAATGGCGAGAACACGCTCGTAGTGGATGGAGGCGCGACCAAGAGCGCAGGAGGCAGTGACTGGGCCACCTTCTCTGATCGTCGCTTGAAAAAAGACATTCAACCTTACCAGTCGAGTCTCGAAAAAATCCGTAGAGTTAACACCGTCAGCTTTCGTTACAAACTTAATCCAGAACTCGGATTTCACTCCGAAAAAACGGAAGTAGGAGTGATTGCGCAAGAACTTCAACCCATTTTCCCAAATGCTGTTTTTGAGGATGAGAGTGGATTTCTCAGCGTCAACCCAAGCGAAATTAAGTGGGCGTCTGTCAATGCCATTCAAGAGTTGGCCGACAAGAATGATGAACTCGCAGAAGAAAACAAAGAGCTGACCAATCGGCTCAATGCTCTCGAACAGCAATTGGGGAGTCTGGTCAAGACCGTGGAAATGCTAGAGGGCACATCCCAGGAAAATGCGGTCTCACAAACCGATTAGTTTTCATCTCCTCTTCCAAATTAGAATAGCAAAGCCCTCCATGATGGTGGGCTTTTTTGTTTCCTCAACTGGCGAGCCGATCTAAGCCCCTCCCGTGCTTTCCATCAAAAACCTCCGCGTCGAGTTCGGACCCCGGGTCGTCTTCGCTGATTTGTCGTTTTCCATCGGTGATGGGGAGCGCATTGCCTTTGCGGGCCACAATGGCGCCGGCAAGTCGACTCTGATGAAGTGCATCGGCGGCGTTATCCAGCCCAATGGCGGGGAAATTAATAAACCCAAAGGCTATCGTATCGGATATCTCCCGCAGGAAGGCATCCACGTCAAAGGAAAGACGGTCTACGAAGAGACCGAATCAGCCTTCGGAGAAGCGCAAGAATGGCAAAAGGAGCTCGATGAGCTTGAGAAGGAGCTCGATGTCCTCGATCCCCGTTCCGATCCCTATTCCAAGGCTCTCGAGCGCATGGGAGAACTCGACCTCCTGCTGGAGCACTTCGACCCTTCTCGCGTCAAAGCCAGCATCGAAACGGTCCTCGCTGGTCTTGGCTTCAAAAAAGAGGACCTCGAACGCGATTGCGGCGAATTCTCCGGCGGCTGGCAGATGCGCATCGCGATGGCCAAGCTCTTCCTCGCCGAACCTGAAATCCTTCTTCTCGACGAGCCCACCAACCACCTCGACATCAATGCACAGGCTTTCATGGAGAATTATCTCTTCACCTATAAAGGAGCCATCGCCCTCATTTCCCACGACCGCTCCCTGATGGACAGCCTCGTGACCCGCACCATCGCTTTCCACCACGGCCGCGCCGAGGAATTCAAAGGCAACTACTCGTCCTACGAAACCCAGCTCGCCGAGCGCCAAGAGATTCGCCTCAAACAAAAGAAAGCTCAAGACCGCGAAATCGAGCAGATCGAAAGCTTCATCAACCGTTTCCGTGCCTCCGCGAAAAAAGCGACCCTCGTTCAGTCACGGATCAAACAACTCGCAAAAATTGAGCGCATCACCGTCGACTCTGCCGAATCCCAAGTCTCCTTCCGCTTTCCCGATCCACCGCCGACCACGCAATCTGTCGCCAAGCTCGAAAATGCCGGAAAAACCTACGGCGACCTCAAAATTTTCGACGGCTTCGATTTCGAAATCGAACGCAAAGAAAAAATCGCCATCGTCGGCCCCAACGGCGCCGGCAAGTCCACCTTCTGCCGCCTCATCACCGGAGAGGAAGAACCCACCAATGGTGACCACGCCCTCGGAGCCAAAACCCTTCCTAGTTTCTTCAACCAAAACCACGCCGACGAGCTCGACCCCGACCTCACCGTGCTCGAGACCGTCGAGCAGGTCGCCAGTCGAGGCCGCTCTCTCTCTGCTCGTGACGTGCTGGGTTGCTTCCTCTTCAAAGGCGACGACGTCTTCAAAAAGGTCGGCATCCTCTCCGGTGGTGAGCGTTCCCGAGTGGCCTTGGTCCGCATGCTGGTTCGCCCAGCCAACTTCTTGATTCTCGATGAGCCCACCAACCACCTCGACATGCGATCGCAGGACATCCTCCAACAAGCGCTCATGGAATACGAAGGCACCCTGCTCATCGTCTCCCACAACCGGAACTTCCTCGATCCTATCATCTCCAAGACCATCGAGTTCCGCCAAGGCCACGACCCCCGCCTCTTCCATGGCAACCTGACCTACTACCTCGACAAAATCGAAGCCGATGAAAAGGCTCAAAAAGCAGAGAAAAGCAAACCTACCCCCGCGAAGAAGCAGACCCTCCCTCCCCAACCGGTCGCAGCACCCAAGAAGGAGAAGACTCCCGCTCCTATCACACCGCAACCTTCGGTTAATCGCAAGGAACAGCGCAAAGCAGAAGCCGCGGCTCGCCAATCTCTTGGCCCCCTCAAGAACGACCTCGAAAAGCTCGAAGGTCAAATCTCCGAAATCGAAGCCTCCCAGAACAAGCTCTCAGAACACCTCTCCAGCCCCGAAGTCGCCACCGACACCGAGAAGTTCCAGGAGACTACCCACGCCCTCACCGCGCTCACCGACAAGCTCAACGGCGCCTACTCCCGCTGGGACACCCTCACTGCCGAAATCGAAGCCTTGGAAGCGACCATCTCCTAGCGGATTCTACTTTAAAAGGAGGGTCCGCCTCACCCGACCCTCCTCTCGCTGATACATCCGTTAATCTACCGAAGGAGCCATACCTCTCTCGGAGCTGAGCTGGTCACAACTCGTCCCAAGACGAAGTTTGCGCTCGGCTTGAATTCATTCTAGCTTCTTAGCACGAGATGGTTTTCTTTAGAAAAGTCGCTTTGGTTCTGCTCTTCCTGCTCATTGCGGGAGTAGCGCGGATGCCCCTTGAACGACCCCTTGGTCGAGAGATGCGCCAAGCTGGCATTCTCGCCGAACCCCTCGATATGGGGACCTCCGAAGCACTCGGACAGACCTCGGCGGCGATCGCTATCGGTGGGCTCCGTTCTCTCGTGGCTGCGGTTCTGAACTTCTCGGAAGTTGTCACCGCTTGGCAGGATCAAGACTGGCTGAGCATCTTCAACACGTTCAAACAGATTCACACCCTGCAACCCAAAGCCAGTTACTATTGGAAGTCAGCTGCAGGTTACGCTGCGGACGAAGCCTACTCTGACTACGGTGACCGTGCGGGCATCACCGATGCTCAGCGAAAACTTCGCCGCGATGAGTTTTTCCACAAGGGAGTTTCCTATCTTGATGAAGGAATCGAGAATATCCCAGATAGCCTGGAGCTGTATCAGATGAAGGCGCGAATCTACTCCGACACCTACAAGCCAGACCACCTAGATTATCGGATCGCGACTGAAACCCTCGATAAGGCCATAACTCTCGATGGCGTGACCGATGCGGTGAGACGCCAAAGACTTTACCTCATGGCCCGTGTGCCAGAACGACGTCAAGAAGCCCTCCAGCTCGCGCGGGAAATATACGCCAACCCACAATTCCGCTTCCCGTCAGTCAAAAGTTTACTCTACGCCCTTCAAATCGAATACCCCGATGAGAAAGCGCTTTCCACCGAAGAAATTTTTGGCTCTGACGCAGAAGCTATACGCTCCCTCTTTAACTACTATCAGCGTCGTAGCGAAGGCCTACCATCACAGAATATCCGCCAAACTCTCGAAGAACGTATCGCCCCTCTGCAACTTCCCTACGCTCTCAACCCACTTCGCAATGCTGACATCAAGCGGGTCACACTCAAGGTCGCTGAAGCAATGGAAGCCTTTCCCCTCACCCTGTCGGAAGATCCCTTTGAAGAAGCGACCGATTGGCCTGTCGTTGTTGATCACTTTCAAGAGTATGGAGGAACTGGACTCCCCACGATGCGTGTTCTCTTCTTTGTATTGCAAAACATCTCCGGAATCGACTCCAGTGAACACGTGCCCCTCACCAAGATTTTCCCTGAAAATGGGACGAAGATTAACGGGGCCAAAATCAAAGACCTCGCCAACTACTGGTTGGACGAGGGTCACAACCTTCCTCGCGATGGGGTCAAAGAACTTTTAGAGGAAACATGCTCCCTCGCCGAGCTCCCTGAGCACCTAGACCCCCTTAAGAACCCCAGTCTCTTTCCCCTTACCAAGGACTGGATGAATGAGCTCATCAAGTGGCATTATGACAGCATCAGTCGCCAATCTCTCTAATTCCTAGTATTCCCACATCGTATTTCGCTGGATTTTAGCCTAGGACCCAACACCGAGAGCCTGTTATCATCTCCCGCCCACGCCCACTCAATTTCTATGCGCATTGCCCTTTTCGCTGATATTCACGCCAACCTCGAAGCTCTTGAGGCCGTTCTCGCAGATGCGAAGGAACAAGGCTGTACCGACTATGTCTGTCTCGGCGACGTCGTTGGCTACAATGCTAATCCAGCCGAATGCCTCGAGCGGATTCGCGAATTAGGTTGCCCCGTTGTCAAAGGGAACCACGACGAAGACTGCGGCGGAGAGCACTCTTTGGACGCCATGAACCCTGTCGCTGCCGAAGCTCTACGCTGGACGCGGAAACAGCTCAACGAGGAACAGCGGGATTGGTTGCGCAAGTTACGTATGGTGCGTCAGGTGGAAGACTTCACCATTGTCCACTCATCGCTCGATCAGCCTCAGGTCTGGAACTACGTAACTAACAAGTTCGACGCCATGTCGAGTTTCTCCTACCAATTCACCAAGCTTTGCTTCCACGGTCACACCCATGTTCCTCGGGTCTTCTCCAAGGATGATAAAATCACCGAACTACCCGCCGAACAGGTCGAGTTTGATGAAAAGCTGAAGTACTTCGTCAACGTTGGCTCCGTAGGCCAACCTCGTAACGGCGACTGGCGCGCCTGCTATGCCATTTACGACATCCCTGCCAACGTCCTCGTTTATCGACGCCTTGAGTATGATATCGTCGCGGCCCAAAAAAAGGTTTTGGAGGCCGGCCTTCCCGAAATGTTGGCTTCTCGCTTGGCTGAGGGGCGTTAGTCTTGCGAGAATCGAATTGGGCACCTTAACCGTTTGTCACTAGTTGTTCCTGCGGTTAAGATTATTGCTAATGCGATTTACCGGATCTCTGCTCCTCATTCTTCTGGCCCTGCTTGTCGTTTGTCTTTGGAAATTTAGCTCGCCGACCCAAGCAAGCCCCTTCTCGAAAATAGGCCCTTCCTCCGTTCGAGACGAAGAAATCACCAAGCAGGGAGACACTCTTCATGAAGCGTCCTCCCAAATAGCTCCTCCTGCGGATCTAGTTCAGCGCCTCGAACTTCCTGTTCCGGACTTAAATCCCATCGTCGCCGATGCTCGTCTGAGAGATCGCAAGAAACTCCCTTTCCGTTTCGCAACCCCGCTGGATGTTAACAAGACCACCAGTGACCTGAGTCCGTGGAGTATCACCGACGGCCTCGCAACTTGGGAACTCCAAATCCACGCCCCCAACGCGCTCTCGCTTAACTTTGCCTTCGACCAATTTCACATGCCCCCCGGCGGAATTCTCTCGCTGCAGTCGAGCGAATCCGACGAAGTCATCACCTTCACCTCTCGAGACAACGACGACCACGGTGAACTTTGGACCCCTCTCTTTCGTGGCGACTCCGTTCGACTCACCGCCAGTCTCCCCGCCGTTCTCTTGTCTGATCTCCGCCTCCGTCTAGCCAAGGTCAACTATGGTTTCCGAGACAAAAGGAGTAGTGGCAAAATCGGAGGAAGCATCTCGGGTAACTGTAACGTCGACGTGGTATGCGATGGCTTGGACGGAACCTTTGCTGAAATGATCGACAGCTATCGCGAGCAAATTCGCTCGGTTGCGGCCTATACGCTCAATGGGATCGACACTTGTAGCGGCGCCCTCATCAACAACTCAGACCTCGATAACACTCCTTACTTTCTCACCGCAGCTCATTGCGACATTACGACGGCCAATGACTCTTCTATCGTCCTCTACTGGAACTTCGAGAACTCTACCTGTCGCATTCCTGGAACGAACGCCAGTGGTGGATTAGGCGATGGGGATCTCACTGTTTTCAATTCTGGGTCCACTCTCCGAGCCGCTTCGGGCTCTTCTGACTTCTGTCTCATCGAACTCGATGATCCCGTTAACCCTGGCTCCGAAGCCTTCTTTGCTGGCTGGGATCGTTCTTCCACACCCCCCACGGAAGCGATTGGCATTCACCATCCCGCCGTTGCCGAAAAGCGCATTTCTTTCGAGTTCAATCCGCTCTCCACAACCAACTATTATGGCTCGACGATCACTTCTGCTGGCACCCACTTGCGCGTTTTGGATTGGGATGTGGGCACCACTGAGGGAGGCTCTTCAGGTTCGCCTCTTTTCAACGCCTCAGGTCAAATCGTAGGCCAGCTTCATGGAGGAGATGCCGCCTGCGGAAACAATGACCCAGACTGGTATGGTCGTGTTTTCACCTCATGGACTGGTGGAGGGACTCCGAGCACTCGGCTTTCTAACTGGCTCGCACCCTCAGGAACCGCTCCTTTGTCACTCTCGGGACTCGAACTCAACACCCGAATACAAGCAGATGACATTGCGGTTACAGAAGGTGATAGCGGAAGCCAGACCGCAACCGTTACGATCGAACTTTCATCCGAGACGAGTTCCCCGGTCACCTTCACCCTGACCCCATCTGGTGGAACCGCCTCTCCCGGCTCGGACTATATCGACCCAGGTCCTCAAACCGCCACCATCACCCCCCCCCAAACTTCCACCACCATCGACATCATCATCAACGGTGACAACGATCCGGAAGAAAACGAAACCATTCTCTTATCCTTCTCCAATGTCACTGGAGCTCAATCTCCCTCTCAACCTACTACCATTGTTATCGCCAACGATGAGTTCATCACCCCTGAAATCACAAGTAGCCTCTCAGAAAACGGAAATGAAGGCACCGTCTTTGGCTACCTCATCGAAGCTGACAACACCCCCACCTCTTACGCACTTGCGGGACAACCAGCTGGCATGACTGTCGATTCCACGAGCGGCCTCATCACTTGGGACACCCCCTCTACTGGCACCTACACCTTCACCATCTCCGCAACGAATCCGGCGGGCACAGGAAGTGAGACGTTTTCCCTTTCTATCGCAGAGAGCCTCCTCAAACCCGCCTTCGAAGTCCCTAGCGAAGTCGTTATCGGCGGCGATGCTAGCCAATGGAGCATCACCACTACCGACACCTTCGATGGCGAGGACGCTCTCACTCTTTCCTCTGCTTCCGACTCGAGTGATACCGAACTCACCTGCACTGTTCAGGGCCCTGACGAGCTCACCTTCTGGTGGAAAGCCTCGACAGAATACACCTTCGACGTTTTCAACCTCACTCTCGACAGCACGGTTGTCGCTGCTATCAGCGGAGAAACAGGCTGGCACTCTCACTCCCTCACCATTCCTGCAGGCAATCACACGGTAGGATTCCAGTATCTCCGCGATAGCTCCATCGATGGTGGCTTCAACCAAGTTTGGTTAGATCGCTTCACGCTAAAGTCTCTTTCCATGCCTGCCTTCGAACAGCCCACGGACCTCTTCGTAGAGCTCGGCACCGAAACATCGCTCAACCTTTCGACAGCTTACGAAAGTGATCTCAGCTCTATTGACAGTCTGCCGTCAGATTGGGCCATTCTCGACGGAAACCATATTTCGGGTCTCTTCGAATCCGCTTTTTCATTTTCCGCGACAGCAGAGAACGAGCAAGGCAGCTCTACTCGCAACTTCTCACTCTCTCCTTTCTCCTCAACCAGCAGTCTCCAGTCGGCTCTCGATCAAAGTATCCTTCCGGTTCGCTCCGATGTCCCGGCGTTCTTCTCCCAATCCCAGATCCGCACCACCGGCACCGCCGCTACCCGCAGCGGATCGATCGGAGGAGACGATCGTTCGGAAATGACCGCCACCGTTATGGGACCAGGCACTCTGAGCTTCGATTGGCGCGCCTTCTCAGAGGAAGGCTTTGACTACGGATACGTGCTTCTCGACGGGAAACAAATAGCGGTAACATCAGGCAACTCGGGTTGGATCGAAGTAGTCCAACCCCTCACCGCCGGCCTCCACGAAGTTACTTGGCTCTATGTCAAAGACGAAACAGTTGATGAACTTACAGACGCCATCTACGTGGACAACGTTCGCCTCGAAGGCTACGCCCAGTGGGTTTTGGAAAACGAAATGTCTCCTTTTTCTCTCCCCATTGGTTCCGGTGTTGATGGCGATCAAAACCCTGCACTTGTTGAATATGCGGTTGGGCTCAGTCCCGCAAATTCCGAGGCACCCCATCTGCTCGAGCTCACCGGCAGCCCTGGTGCTTGGAATCTTTCCACTCCGGTCAATGCCTCCGCCCTTAACCTGACCTTGAGTATTGAAAAATCTCTCTCCCTCCTCCCCGACACTTGGAACCCCATTGGCTCTGATAGTTCTCCTCTATCCTCAACACTCTCAGCACCAGACTCCTCAGCGGACGCGAAGGCATTCTACCGCCTCCACGCCACCTCGCCCTAGCCATTGACTTTTCGACAATCCGTGAGATTATTTGTGAAGTGTTCCGGCGGTTGTCATCTTTGGTCCTCATTACTTTTCTCACCATTTTGGTGGGAGCGAAAGACTTGGCCTTAGGCTTCTGTCTTTGTGAAGACGCCCTCTTCTTAGGCAAAGACCCTTGTTCGAAGACCGCGCCCGCATGCTCTTCTTGTGACCATTGTTGTGAAGAAAAAGAAGAGCCTTGTGACGATTGCGTCGTCCCCTTGCAGCTCGAAGTCGAAGACTATCTCTGGAGCAATGACAGCTATCATTTTCACACTCCAGTAGTTGCCGAGACCGAAGCTTCTTTCACAGCTGCTTCCCTCAAGTCCTTCCCTGCACTTCAGAGTCATCCGACTCCGATCGAGCCCCCACCTCCACAGGGCTACGACATTCTCATCCTGCAGCGCCGCCTGCTACTTTGATTCCACGGACTCCTCGATACCGCTCGAGGCTGTAATCCTGATTGCCATTCACGCTCTTCTGTTGCGCTCAAGGCAAGCCGTCCCGTCGAATTCAAAGTATTCCAATGTCACTCTCTTCTCTCACTAATTCTACCAGTCAACCTCCGGTATCTGCCCGTCGAGGTCTTCCTGGATGGCTTCTGCCAACAGCCCTATTTCTCGGTTTTGTAGCCATCTTCGCCCTCCTTTTTGGCGAGCGCCTACTGCCCAAAGTTCAAGTTCGCACCAGCCAAGTCGTCACCTTGCGCAGCAGCAGTTCTTCTACCTCTAACAGCTCCCAGTCACGCGATCTCCTCTTCCAAGCTTCAGGCTGGCTCGAGCCCGACCCTTATTCCATTCAAGTCCCCGCGCTCGTCAATGGCATCGTCTCCGAAGTCCACGTTCTCGAAGGAGCAACCGTCAAGAAGGGCGAACTCCTCGCCACCCTCGTAGATGAAGAAGCCAAGCTCAACTTGGAAAAAGCAAATCGCAATCTGAATACCATCCGTTCCCGCATTGCCGCCCATTGTTCCTCCGTCCCCGAGACCAACGCCCGCATCACCACTGCCCGCGCCAAGGTCGAAGCCGAAAAAGCGCGCCTCGCCGAACTCGAAGATACCGCCAACCGCCTCAAATCTCTTCCTGAAGGTGCCATTTCCCTCTCCGAAGTCACCGCCGCTATTCTGCAAGTCAATCGCCAGCAGGCCTTCGTCAACGAGGCCGAAAGCGAAATCCCCCGCCTTCAGGCTCAACTCACCACCATCGACTTCGAGCGCATCGCGATGGGAAACGATTTTCTCGAAGCCGAAGCAACCCGTGACCTCGCTAAACTGGCATTCGATCGTCACCGCATCACCTCTCCCATCGACGGCCGGATACTCCACCTTCACGTTCAACCGGGGAAGAAACGTATGCTCGACATGGATGATCCCAAGTCGGCCATCATCGTCGAAATCTATCAACCCGACAAAATGCAGGCTCGTATCGACGTCCCCCTCAACGAGGCCGCCGCCCTCGCTCCCGGCCAAGAGGTCGAGCTGACCACCGATCTTCTCAACGATGTCATCATGAAAGGCATCGTCACCCGCATCACCGGCGAGGCCGATCTCGCCCGAAACACCCTCCAAGCCAAAGTGGCTATCGAAACCCCCGACGATCGCCTCCGCCCCGAAATGCTCGTGCGCGCAAAGTTTTTCCCCCTTCCTCTAGCGGACACAACCGAACAAAACGAAGAATCTCTTAGCAGTGAACGCCTTCTTCTCCTCGTATCCGAAGAAGCACTCTTCGAAGTAAACAACCAACAAGCTAAGGCTTGGGTCGTCACCCCCAATGCCACCGCAGAACTCCGCAACATCACTCTCGGCAGCACTAGCAAAGAGGGCTTCCGCGAAGTCAGCGACGGCCTCCGCTCCGGCGAACAAGTCATCCTTCCACCCTTCACCGAATTAAAGACCGGCACCCGCGTCTCACCCCCTACCACTCTCTAGCATGTCCGCCTTCATCGAAATCAAAGATCTCTCCAAATCCTACAGCAAGGGCAAGGTCACCATCACTCCCTTGGAGGGACTCACTCTTACAGTGGAAAAAGGAGACTTCCTCGCCCTCATGGGACCCTCTGGCTCAGGAAAAACCACCCTCCTCAACCTCGTGGCTGGCATCGACTCGCCCACCTCAGGTTCCCTCCACATCGACAACAATGACGTTGCCAAACTCTCCCGCGCTCAACTCGCCAAGTGGCGGTCCAGACACGTGGGCTACATTTTCCAACTCTATCACCTCGTCCCTATCCTCTCGGCCTTCGAAAACGTCGAGCTCCCCCTCCTCCTCACCAAACTTAGCAAAGCCGAGCGCCGCGAGAAGGTGAACTCCGCCCTCGAGCTCGTGGGCCTCGCCGACCGCGCCAACCACCGCCCCACTGAACTCTCGGGTGGCCAAGAACAACGCGTGGCTATCGCACGCGCCATCGTCCACAACCCCAGCCTCCTCGTCGCCGACGAACCAACCGGAGACCTCGACCGCGAATCAGCCGACTCCATTCTCGCCCTCCTCTCTAGCCTCGCCGATGACCATGGTAAAACCATCGTCATGGTCACCCACGACCCCAAAGCCGCCGCCGCCGCCAAGCGCACCCTTCACCTTGAAAAAGGCCAACTCGTCACCGCCCACGCCTCATGAAACTTCTCTCCCTCGCCCTCAAGAACATCACCCGCCATCGCCTGCGGTCCCTCCTCACCATCCTCGGTGTTGCGGCCGGAATGTTTCTCTACAGCTCCGTAGAAACGATGCAGCACTCCCTCGAATCCTCTACCCAGGCCAGCGCCGACGAAACCACTCTTGTCGTCTTCCGTGAAAACCGCTTTTGCCCCAGCACCTCCCGCCTTCCCGAACACTACGCCTCCACCATTGAGGATATCCCCGGCGTACGCGAAGTCATCCCTATCCAAATCGCGGTCAACAACTGCGGAGCTTCCCTCGACGTCATCACTTTCCGTGGCGTCCCACCCGAAACTCTCAAAAGCTACACCGAAGACCTCGAAGTCATCAGCGGCTCCTTCGAAGACTTTGAAAAACGCACCGATGGCGCCCTCGTTGGTCAGAATTTTGCCCAGCGCCGCTCTCTTAAAGTCGGTGACACCTTCGAAGCCGTCGGGGTCAAGGTCGTGGTCAATGGCATCATCCGCTCCAGCTCTCCCCAAGACAACAACGTCGCCTACGTCCATCTGCCCTTCCTCCAACAAGCTTCCCGCGTCGGTCTCGGAATCGTCACCCAATTCAACGTCAAAGTTGAATCCGCCGACCAACTCGAAACCGTCGCCGCCACCATCGACGAGACTTTTCAATCAGACCAACAACCCACCCGCACCCGCCCAGAACAAGCCTTCTTCGCCGAAACTGCCAAACAAATGATCGAACTCATCGGCTTCACTCGCTGGCTCGGACTTGGTGCCGTCGTCGCCGTCCTAGGTCTTCTCGCCAATGCCGTCCTCCTCGTCGTCCGAGGCCGCGTCAAGGAAACCGCCATCCTCCAAACCCTCGGCTTCAGTCGCCCCGCTATCGGAGCCCTTGTCGCCATCGAAGGCATCATCCTTGGACTCGCCGGCGGACTCCTCGGAGTTATCTCCTCAGCCTTGTTCTTTCATTTCAAAAGTTTCACCCTCGGCAACGAAGGAGTCACCCTCGCTCTCGAGACCTCTCTCACCGTGCAAGGGCAAGGGCTCCTCGTCGCCTTTCTTATGGGGCTCCTCGCCTCCGTCTTTCCTGCTTGGCAAGCCACCGCCCGCCCCCTCGTCGACTCCCTCAACTCCTAAGCCATGCTTCCCTTCACCTACGCTGTCCGCAACCTCCTCCGCGACCCCGGTCGCCTTCTCCAAACGGTAGGTGGTTCCGCTCTCGTAGTGCTCCTGCTGATTGCAGCAGTAGCGTTCAACAATGGAATGGATAGCGTTCTTACCTCCTCCGGCTCACCCAAAAACGTAATGCTCGTTAGCAAAGGCTCCGAAGAATCCATCGAGCGTTCCGAAATCCCCCTCGCCTCCGAATCCGCCGTCGCCACCTCCGTGCGCGGTCTTTCCGAGAGCCTCGGCCAAGTCGCCGTCGCAGGCGAGATCGTTTACCAAGCCCCTCTCAAAACCTCCTCCGGCCACGAAGCTCAAGCCTACTATCGCGGCGTTCTGCCTCCCAGCCTCCTCGTCCGTCCCGAAGTGCAACTCCTCACCGGCCACTTCCCCGGTCCCGGTGAAGTCATCGTAGGCCGCCTCACCCATCGCGCCCTCGGCGTGCCTGAAAGCGAACTCGCCAACGGAGCCCTCCTCCACTTTGAAGGCCAAGACTTTCGCATCGCGGGCACTTTCGCCGCCCCCGGCACCGTGCTCGAATCCGAAGTCTGGCTCGACCGCAACGACCTCGCCACCCTCACCCAACGCGACAGCCTCTCCACCGTGCTCGTCCGCATCGACAGCGCCGAAGCCGAAGACCTCGAAGTCTTCGCCTTGCAACGCAACGACCTCGAGCTTGCCGCCATTCGCGAAGACCGCTACTTCGAAAAACTCGCCCAGTTCTACGGCCCTATCAAAGTCATGACCTGGCTCACTGCCGGCCTCGTCGCCGCTGGAGCCATCTTCGGCGGACTCAACACCCTCTACGCCGCCTTCGCCTCCCGCATTCGCGAAATGGCCACCCTGCAAGCCATCGGCTACAACCGTAAAGCCCTCCTCGTATCACTCCTACAAGAATCCCTCCTTGCCACCCTCGCAGGAACCCTCATCGCCTTTCTCATTGCCTTCTTCCTCATCGAGGGTCGCGTCGTCTCCCTCTCCGTCGGCACCTTCTCCCTCGCTCTCACCCCCGCCGTCATCCTCGTTGGCCTGATAACCGGTACCCTCCTCGGAACGGTCGGCACTCTCCCCCCCGCCTTTCGCACTCTCGCCCCCTCCTTGCCAAAAGCTCTTCGCTCGCAATAATTCTCAAAACTAAACGTAACAATAAAAATGAAAACATCACTCCTCCTTGCTGGAATCTGCTCCCTTGTCGCTCTCAACTCCTGTAAAAAGATTGAGCCTGTCTCCGAGGAAACGTCAGTCAACCCCTTGAAAAGCGTTCTCCTCACTGAGCTGCCCGCCGACGCTATCTCCGTAGCCGATGCCTTCGCCAATCCCACCCCGGGGACCCCAATCACCGTCACCGGCGAAATCATGGGCCGTATGGAACCCTTCATCGATAGCCGCGCCATGGTCGTTCTCGGCGACCCCACCAAAATCACTCCCTGCAATCGCAATCACGACGACGGCTGCCAAACTCCTTGGGACGTCTGCTGTGATGACCCCGAAGTCATCAAAACATCCACTGCCACCATTCAAATTCTCGACGAAAACGGCAGCGTCATCAAAGAAGGTCTCAAGTGGCTGGGTGGCATGCAGGAACTCACCACTCTCACCGTCGTCGGCGAAGTCGCCGAAGGCTCCAATGCCGAAAACCTTCTCATTAATGCCAGCGGCATCCATGTGGGCTCCACTGACCCCTTTATGACCCGAAGCTAATCCAGTCAAACTTCACCAACTATGAAACATAAACAACTCCTCCCTCTCTTGCTTTGTTCGCTTTCAAGCGTTCTCTTCGCCGACCAAGAAGCCACCGCCAAGCCTATCGCCCTCTTCAATGGAACCGATCTCACTGGTTGGCATGTAGACGTCCCTAAGGCCGACAAAAATCCGGAAATCGAAGCGAGCTTTGTTGTGCGTGATGGACTCCTCGTCAGCCTCGGAAACCCCAAGGGCCATCTTATTACCGATGCCATCTATCAAGACTACCGCCTAGAGCTTGAGTATCGCTTTGCAGGCAAACCTGGCAACTGCGGGGTCCTTGTCCACGCCTCCACCCCTCGCGCTCTTTATAAAATGTTCCCTGCCTCTATCGAAGTTCAGATGATGCACCAAAACGCCGGCGACTTCTGGTGTATTGCTGAAAATATTGAAGTCGAAAATATGGAAGAACGTCGTCCTAAAAAATCCGAAGACCAAGAATTCGGAGGAACAGCGAAAGACGCACGACGTATTCTCAATCTCACCGACGACTCTGAGAAACCAGTAGGCGAATGGAACAAAATGGTCATCGAGTGCCAAGGAGACGAAGTCAAAGTCTGGGTCAACGACGACCTCGTCAACCACGGCGCCAAAAGCACCGCCACCAAAGGCCAGATCGCCCTCCAAGCCGAAGGCTCCGAAGTCGAATTTAAGGGCCTGACCCTTTCACCACTGAAGGAAAGCTAGCCCGCAACGCCCGTTCAATTTTTTCTACCTGATACCGTTTGGTCTCCCCGTCTGGCCAAACGGTTTCAATATTTCATGGGGAAGACCCGAATACTATCGACTTGATTACCAGACAGGTTCCCTCAATCTAGCCGTTGAGCTGTGATTGAAATCTAGGCCACATAGCCGAAATAGTTCTTCAGCGATTTATACCTCAATGAAAACCTGCCTTCTCTTCATCGCTGCCCTTTTCATCGTGCGAGCATCATGCGCCGGAGCGTCCAATTTAGACTTTGGCTTCGATTTCCCCGAAGACCTTTCTCCTACCGTTTCAGCCAACCAAGTCTTGGTGTTCGACTGGAATAACAGTGCAGCCGAGAACGATTCTCGACCTGATTTTGTCATCCTCGACAGGCTCAAACATCGCCTCACGCTCATTTACCAGACAGCGACAGGAGTTTCCGAGCCCATCACTCTTTTCCAATTTTCTGACCCTCCCTCTTTTCGTGCAATGACTTTGCTCAGAATTGGTGCAGATGAACAAAAGGACCTCGTGGTTCAGGACGGCACCTCCATTCTTTGGTGGGAATTGAAGGCTAACCAGCCCCCTCTTTTCCAAGGCCTCCTGCTGACATTGCCCGACGAGTTCACTATTCTCGCCAGTATTGATGAGAAGACCCCACCATGTATCCCTCTAGATTTCGACCAAGATGGGCGCGACGACCTTCTCTTTCAGAAGCGCAGCACCGTTCTTTACGAATCCTACAACACTCTCAACCTTCTTCCAGCGCTTCAAACTTCGCTCGGACAATTTACCCTCAAGGTTCCAACCTTCGCCTCCCCTCCCATCGAGAGCGGTTCCTTCACGATTCATCATCGGCACTCCTTCACTAACAGCTCGGACCAAACTGAGCTCATGGCCTCTTTTCATGACATCTCTTCACCCTTCCCCAACGACGGTTCCGATCCTGAAACCAAGGCTCATACCCTCGTATATGATCTCGCTCAAAATCAATGGCAACTCAGTGAACTCCCGGATACGAGCATTCTCGAAATAACTCCCATCGACCTCGATGGAGATTCTTTTCCCGAGTTTCTAACACACGCTTCAAATACGACCCCCCAAACTGTGAGCGCCCAGAAACTAGGCCCCGACGGGAATCTCACCCAGCTTTGGCAAGTCTCTGCTAGTGAAGTAGAAGACGTCACTTCTCAACGATACTACCAACTTCCTACTTCCGTCGTGGCCGGTAACTTCGATCTCGATCCTGAGCAAGAACTCCTTGTCTCGTTTCCTCTTTCGGAAGAAATGTTTATTGTTGAACACGATCTCACTCATCCCAGTGAATCCAATATCATCAAACTTCAGGAGAGTTCTCTTTTCTATCCTCCTTCAACTGACAAGCTCCAAGATACCCCTCTGCAGCTGATCGCGACACATGATCTAGACGAAGATGGATTCGATGAACTCGTAGTGTCTATCTTTGTCCAAGATTCGAGTGACTTCATCAGAATCAACGAATCCCTTTCTCCCGAGGTGATCGCTTTCTCAGATCGAGATGCATTTCCTCCCTGTGACCCTTCCTTACCCATCTGCCTTAGATATCCCTCCGCGAACTTCCGAGCCCCACTCCAGATTAACTCTGCTTTCTTCCCGGGCAAGATGATCATCACCCATACAGATGAAGACAACACCCCTGACCTCGTTGCTCTCAATACCGTTAACTCTTCAGAGTTATTGACTTGGCGCAGTAGTTCTTCATTCCCATCTCACAGCCTCGCCCCAATGAATCTTGACGGATTTCGAGGATCTAGTCTCACCAGAGAACTGCACTTAGGAGATAGACCCCACCCACTGGTGACGACGAATCAAGGATCGTATAGTTCCTTCTTCAACCAAACTTATGAAGTATACCAAAAATCACACTTCAACTCCACCTCTCTCGAACAGTCTCACGACCTAAGTAATTCGAGTGGTTCGGGGCTTTTTCCGCCCCACACCCTCGCTGTCGCCGATTTCGATCAAGACCTTTTGCCAGACCTCCTCGAAATCGATTCTAACCAAGGAGTCATTGTCTGCCGATTTGGAGGTTCATCAGGGTCTTCAGTGATTAGTCTTGTTCCCTACTGGATCGAGAGTGACGGAGGGTTAGGAAGATACACTACAAATTGGATTGAACCTCATCAAGTTCTGGTAGCAGACCCAGACAACGATGGCGACTTGGATATCTTCATGAGCCTTTCCATTCTTGGTAACGGACCTGTCTTGTATCGCAACAATGGCGACAGAACATTCAGTGTTGAGGCTTTGACCAGCTCGTACGCTCCCAAAGCGGGCCCGCTCCTCAGAGCCAACATGGACAACAATGGTATCCCCGATCTCATCTTCCTTAAAAATCAACCTGAAGACCAGAGACCCTATCCCGACTATTGTGAGGTCGTGGTCCTTCCCGACTGGGGAACTGGGCAGGGCTACACTATCGCTTCGCTTGAATTCCAATCAGCAGCTCAAACTGCCATCGCCACGGGAGACCTTAACGGAGATGGTCTAGACGATTTTGTTTTTGGAATCCGATCCTCACAAATCCATACTTATTTCGAAATTATAGACTATGGATTTCGGATGGCGTTGAATACTGGAGAAGGATCCCTAGGCGAAACCATCTACGTTCCCACCAATCTTGTTGCTCCCGAGGATTTACTTATCCACGATCTCGACCAAGACGGTAGAAATGACGTGCTCCTCTCCTCCATCGTAAGCGGATCGCTTCTTTGGCTCAAAAACCTTCCAATCACTTCGTCACCCAACTACTCAGAGTGGGCTTCATCACGTGGACTTTCTGAGGACAGCCAGACTGAAAACCCCGACCGGGATCAACTCTCAAACCTCGAGGAATGGTATTTTGGAACTGAGCCCTTAACGAGCGACTCCAACAATATCCCTCAGTTCTTTTACGATATTGCGGATGGAGAAGCCCCATACTCCCGCTTAGAAGTATTTCACTTTAACGACTACTCATACTACCCCTACAACTTTAGCGCAAATACTAGAAACGACGTTGAGAATGAGTGGATACTCTCTGTTGAATTTTCAGATGACCTCGTCCACTGGAACCCTCTTTCTGTTTTCAAATCAATGACTCCCGGCAGCCCCCACCAGATGCTAGTTTCTGCCTTCGATAATCAAAATTCAAGTAACGACCCAGCAAACAAGAGGTTCTATCGACACCAGCTTCTACCAGCCGAAGCTTCATCCGAATAGAAAGGGCCTGAAAAAAGTGTCTCGGAGTGAACAACTTGAAATCATACCGCCTCCAACAAGACCTCCCAACTCTCGGTCTCCTTTTGAATTGAAAACTGCTCCTTTTTTTGTCCACACGCTTCTTTCAAACTGCGATAAAACGACTGTTCGCTCTCCGCCTTCTTCAACAGTTGAGAGAGCATCATTCCATCCCCCGCTTCAAAATAACCGGGATATTCCTTTCCAAGCAAACCAATGACACCGTCGATGCGTGTCGAAAGGATCGGAGTGCCCGCCACTACCGCTTCCCCTACAACCCCCGGGCCTCCCTCAGAAGAAGAAGAGAGAACCATCAGATTGCTTTGCAAAATCAATTCCAACGTCTCTTGCTGAGGGAGCTCTCCCAACCATTGATAGCGCGGATTCATGGCTCGCTCCACTTCCACCGCTTCTAAATATTGATTCTCCAAAATCGCACCCACCTGTATGACACGCACGTCAGACTCCTCATCTAACAGCCGCGAAGCCAACGCCGTCAACATCGGATCCTTTTCCTTCCTCAGGTGACCCACCACACAAACTTGAAAACCTTCGCTAGTCGTCTTCGTTGAAAGCCCAACAGGAAGCGAAACACTCTGAAAGATAACCTGCGCCTTCTTTCGCATCTCGGGCTTAAGCGACTTGAGAGCCTCTCCTTGCAACACTACTACTCGATCGGCCCAAGCCATCGAATTCCTCCAAGCCTCCGAGTCCGAACGGTTCATATCCGTGCCAGTAACAGCCACTACCAACTTTCCCCGTGGTTGCTGATAGTGAAATCGCGAAATTGCCTCATGACTCTTCACCGCATTCAGCGCCACTAGAACATCACAATCCAGCAGGTCACTCGGGCCGTAAACGCGAGGCTCATGCCCGAGTTCAGCAAAAATCTTAACCCAACGCTGGGCAGTCCGCAGATTCCCAGTTCCGACCCCCTGATTGGGAGGCAGTGTGATTCCAATTCGCAGAACCTTAGCCATGGCAGCCGGGGCAAACCCCGTAAAGTTCGAGTTCGTGATAAAGCTGAGTATAACCGCTTGTTCGCGCCACTTCTTTCTCTAACTCACGCACTGGACAATCCACCTGTAGAATCTCCACTGAACCACACTCTTTACAAATAAGGTAGTCATGATGCCCTCCCGGCATTGCAAGGGTGAAGTAAGCAGCACGCTCATGCAGCCCCAAGCGACGGACGAGTCCATGCTCGATCAATCGGTTGAGAAGTCGAAAAAGAGTCGTTCGATCACAAACCCCCGCAACCGAAGGCATCTTCTCCAGCTCTGTCAGCGGCACAGGGGTTCCCGTCTCAGCAAGAGCCTCGACAACAGTCTCCAGAGCCTTGGTTTTGCGCAAGCCACCCTCCTTTGCACGGGCCAAGACCGTATCAGCACAGACAAGATGACCATGTTCACAGCGGTCCATAGGTGAGGATTGACTCGGAAGAGCCCACTTTCAATGACGAAGCTCGCCCCAATTTATGGGAATAATTCAATTTGCGTGCTACTCTTACCCCTGAACGACGTTTATAGAACGTATTCTCCTATGAAACTGAAACCTCTCGAACTAGGACTGGGCGCTATTTTTATCGCGATAATTGTTCTCATAGGCTGGTTGATTGGCTCAGACGTCGCCAGTAAGAGCGACGTTGACAAGGATTCTGGCCCAGGCCGACAACGATTAGTAACCCAGCAACCTGCGGAAAGTAAAAACAGTGGACAGACTCCTCGCCGTTCATCCCAGTTAGGAAAACTCGATCCTCTTCTCGCGCGTCCGAACGAACGTCTTGTCCAATTTGACAACGAAAAAGACTACCGAAAGTTCCTCTCTTCGCTGAGTTCTTCCAATCTTCGCCTCCTCGGTTCCCTCGACTCTCTGCGTGCGGTTTGGATTGGTTTCGACAACCTAGCTGATTTCGACGGCCTGCTAGATCCTGATTCCACTGGCTACAACTATCTCGTTACTCTCCCTATTCCTCCGGGAGACAGCGAAGTGCAGGGTAGTGCCGTAGGATTTCGAGGCAATGCCCTCGAGTGGCTGGGGATTACTGGCGACAATAGCCAATGGGGTAAAGATGTCATCATCGCCGTCGTCGATACCGGAATCAGCGCTCACGAAGCCCTCCCAGACAACATTCGTCACATCGACCTCGTAGAAGGAGAAAACCCCTCTCTAGCTAAGCATGGCCACGGCACTGCAGTGGCCTCTTTGATTGGTGGAAGCAACGAGCTGACTCCTGGAGTTTCGCCATCCGCAACCCTTCTCGATATTAGGGTCGCTGATTCCAATGGAGACTCTAGCTCCTACAAGCTCGCCGAGGGAATTGTGGCTGCGGTCAATGGGGGCGCCAAAGTCATCAATGTCTCAATGGGAAGCTATGGAGATAGCTCGCTAGTGGAAAGAGCAGTCCAATACGCCTATGAGAGCGGAGCCGTCATCGTGGCCTCCTCCGGTAACGAAGGCTTTGACCAACCTGCCTTTCCCGCAGGCTACGAACAAGTCTACGCTGTTGGTGCCGTGGACAAAGAAGGTTCGTTAATCAATTTTTCCAACACCGGAGAAAATATTGATATCACCGCCCCAGGTCTCGAGGTTTATGCGGCTTGGACCGACGATCGCTACATCGAGTTCACCGGCACCTCTGCCAGCGCACCTTACGTCTCGGCCGCCATTGCCACCGCAATGAGCCAATTTGGGCTGAGCGCTACTCAGGCCGCCGACTACGTAATGACCTATGCCAACGAAGCGGGCACTCCAGGGACTGACACTAGCTATGGCCTCGGTCATTTAGATGTCGGACGTGTCATTAATTCTGAAACTAGTGGCATCTACGATATTGCGTCCGTTTCTAATTTGGTTGAAGTCGGAAATTCCAACACCCTTATCACCGTGGTGCAGAACCAAGGCACAGAGTCCATCACCAATGCTGTTGTGACCCTCTCGACCCCATATGCGGAGATTCCTTTGCGAGTGTCCCAGCTCTCGCCTGGAGAGATTCAGACCTTTGAAGTGCCTACCGCACTCCCCACCGACGGCAACGACTTCTTCGTCACCAGCGAAGCCCGCATCAATCAGTCCTTTCAAGATGCCGAACCGCAGAATAACATCAAAAGCAGCACCTTTGATTTCTCTGCTGAACCGTGAAACACTTCCTATTTCTTCTTATTTTCGGGCTTCTTCCCCTCGCAGCCCAAGAACTCGAACTTAAGGCAGCCAATCGCTCCTTTGACTTCGTTGACCAAAAAAATGGTATTGGTAACTCTTGTGGCCCCGCCTCCCTCCTTAACGCTTTCGGTTCGGGTGAAGACTCTTGGCAAAGAGCCTACCTCAAAGTCCCCGGAACCAGCGACCGAGCCCGTATCGCTTCGGTGATCAAATCTTGGGGCCAAGCCCCCTCCACCAACCTCCCCAATCGCTTACGGTGGCAGCTAAAGGGAGGCATCAACTTTGCGGATCTCGCAGTTATTGCCGAGGAAATGCGTAAGCTCGATTGGAAACTCCCAAAAGTTAAATCTGAACTCTTCTTTGCTACTCCGGGAAAGGACAGCAACCGCCAACTGCAAACCGCACACAAGCGTCTTAGAAAATCTTTTCAAAAAGGGCTTCCCCCCATCCTGTCGATTCGTCGTTTTGTTCTGCGCAACGGTCAGTGGCAAAGCATGCAGGGTCACTTTGTCCTCCTCACCGCTATGCCTGAGCGTCTCACCCCAGGGACCTCGTCCTTCCCCGTCGAATTCGTCGACCCCTTTGGAGCAAAAACCTACCGTGGAACGATCAATGCAGCCGATGAGAATAAAGCGCTACCTTGCCTTATCCTCATCTGCCCGTCCAACCCCGTCGGAAAGTCCGCTGTTCGCGCAGGCGAAGCCACTGCCTTGGGATTCTCAGGCGCCATCGGGGCCTGGTAGCCCTGTTGTTCCACTCACTTTCAAATCGATGCGCGCTATTCTTCAAAGAGTCAGTCAGGCCAAGGTCACCAGTGAAGGGCAAACCCTCGCAGAGCAAGATCTGGGCTTTCTCGTTCTTCTGGGGGTGACCACTGAAGATACCGACGAAGACCTTAACTGGATGGTCAAAAAAATCGCTAACATACGTATTTTCGAAGATGAAGATGGCAAAATGAACCGTTCCATCACCGATGTTCAGGGAGAGATCACGGTGGTCTCCCAGTTTACTCTTTTAGCTTCTACCAAAAAGGGAAACCGCCCTTCGTTCCTTGATGCTGCGAAGCCGGACATCTCAGAACCTCTTTATGAGCAATTCTGTGAGTCTCTTTCAACCGCCATCTGCAAGCCAGTTGGAAGAGGTCGCTTCGGGGCAACGATGCAGATCAGCCTTGTGAACGAAGGTCCCGTGACAATCAGCCTCGACTCCAAAAATCTTCAGTAGAAATCTACTTCTTAATTCGCACCGCAGTTCCGCAGAACATACAGTGGAACCACTTAAACAACAGCAAGTGCAGCGCGGTGCTGATAATAGGCCCAGTAAAGAGAAAACGATGGGTTTTAACATGCTTGTGCGCCCCCGATGGCACGAACTCTTTGATCCCACAAACACGGCAACGAGCACTTCCGACCGTCGCGAAGTGAAGAAGTGCAGCAATGGGAAGAATTAATAAATACCAGGCCAACTGAACATCCACTTGGTCGAGTAAGATCAGAGTGCCTAGAACAACGGCTCCTAGCATCGCTAAACGAACTGCAATCGCAAAAAACGCCGCCGAAGCCACCTTGAATGCAGCAGGGTGCAGGATCCCTCTCACAAAGCGACGCGAACTTGGCTTCTTCCCACGATTAGTGGACTCCAATGCTTTGCGGTTGAGCGAAGATCCCTTCTCCACAGCCGGCTGATGAAAAGCAGGAGTTCGAGGTTTCACTTCCTTGGCTGGACTATTCTCAACACTCTTTGACTTAGCTTCAGGAGTAGATACCTCGTCTTGTTTCTCTAAACTTGACGCCGAGCCATGCTCAGCCTCAGCCAAACCTTCTATAAAGTGAATAGCAGGCAGGTCCTTCAGCTCAACCCGAGCCTTACGGAGAGTATCCCTTTCAACAGGGATAGCGGTAGCTTTCTTCTGCTCTTCATCTATTGAGACTTTAGACATAGGGAGTTGGATGAGAGTCCTTAGTAGACTTTCCTCACCTATACTAGCGCAGAATGAAGTTCCCGCAACTGCTTGAGCTTTTCCAACCAAGAGGCATGACGTTCCTTCTCCACCGCAACAACTTCAGGCTTCGCATTTTCCACAAATCGAGGATTTTGAAGTTTCTTAAGACTCTTTTCCACCTCTGACTCCACTTTCGCA
Source organism: Roseibacillus sp. (assembly GCA_051251855.1). Taxonomy (GTDB): domain Bacteria; phylum Verrucomicrobiota; class Verrucomicrobiia; order Verrucomicrobiales; family Akkermansiaceae; genus Roseibacillus. The sequence continues at coordinate 779,677 of JBPOGI010000001.1, read as the reverse complement.
ATCTCCTTCTCAAGGCGCTTTTTCTCGGCCTCTACGTCGATGAGCCCGTCCAGAGGAAGAATGAATTCACCCGCATCGGTCACAGCAGTGGGAGTTCCCTTAGCCACTTCGAACGAGGGATCGATTTCTATTGTCTCGGCGCCAGTGAGAAGAGCGAGGACATCGAGTTCCTCGCTCAACCAATCGACTGCATTCTTGACGACAAACCGCACATCTCTTCGAGCTGCCAAATGATACTCAGCCTTCAAATTACGCAATCGCCCAGCAACCTCATAGACAACCTCAGCCCGAGCTGCCGATTCTGGCACCTCAGCAAGCAAAGGTTCTTGGGCTAAGGGTAACTTCATCAAGAAATCCCCCTCCTTAAGATAACCCATTCGTGAGGCAAGCTCCTCAGTTAGGTGAGGCATGAAGGGATGAAGGGCTTGAAAGAAGCGCAACATCACTTGGTCAAACACAGCAAGGGTCGCCTCTGTGCCTTCCGCATCGCCACGTAAGTCCTTTTTAACCGCCTCGAGGAACTTATCACAGACTTCGCTCCAGAGAAATTCATAGAGCAACGACCCCAAGTCATTGAAGCGGTAGTTCGCATAAGCTTGAGTTAAATTCTGAGCCAACTTGTCAGACTTCCCCAAAATATCGAGATGATAGGGACGAAGCTTGGAGGTATCAAGAGGAGCAAGCTCAACCTTCCCACCCGCCATCATCCTAAGACGACAAGCGTTATACAACTTGTTAGCAAAGTTGCGCCCTTCTTCAACCTGCGTCTCGTCAAAGCGCACGTCTGCACCTACTGGAGCAATGCGCATCAAACCAAAGCGAAGTCCATCTGCTCCATACTTCTCCATCAAGTCAATCGGGTCAGGAGAATTACCTAACGACTTACTCATCTTGCGCCCCTTGAGGTCCCTAATAATCGAGGTGAAGAAAACGTTCTTAAAAGGAAGTTCCCCACGAAAGTGAAAACCAGCCATCACCATTCTAGCCACCCAGAAGAAAATGATATCAGGGCCCGTCACAAGGTCTGCAGTCGGATAGAATTTCTTCACCTCCGGACTTTCCTCCCCCAGCTTGGTCATCGTCGCAAAGGGCCAAAGCCAAGAACTGAACCAAGTATCAAGGACATCATCGTCACGAACCCAATCTCCTTCAGCGGGAGCGTCCTCTCCTACATGAATCTGCCCTGAATTCATATCGGTCAAAGTCAACGACTCCGCATCCTTGAGGGTATCAACTTGATCGGCTCGATACCATACCGGAATTCGGTGCCCCCACCAAAGTTGACGCGAGATGCACCAGTCTTGGATATTCTCCAGCCAGTGAGCATAAGTCTTCGCCCAGCGCTCGGGACGATAAGTAATATCGCCATCAGCCACTGCTGCCCGCGCTTCTTCAACCGCAGGATACTTTAGAAACCACTGCATCGAGATTCGAGGCTCAATCGGCACATCAGCCCTCTCGGAGTAACCAACATTGTTTTCGTATTCCTCGACCTTAAGCATCAGACCCATCTCTTCAAGCTTGGCGGCCGCCTTGCGACGCGCAACAAAACGGTCCAGGCCATCGAACTCTGGCATTCCGGGTAAATTGATCGTCCCATCAGGATGGAGGACATCAATAATCTCCAAGTTGTTACGAACGCCGATCTCGAAGTCAGCTTTGTCATGTGCTGGAGTGATCTTCAGGGCACCAGTTCCAAATTCGGGATCGACATGTTCATCCGCAATCACCGGAATATCAGCTTCAGGAAACGGACGTCGAACCATGCGACCAACATATTTACCGAAACGCTCATCCTTGGGATTGACCGCCACAGCGACATCCCCCATGAGAGTCTCAGGCCGAGTGGTGGCAATCTCCAAAAACTCGCCAGGAGCGTCGACGACCTCATACTTCATGTAGTAAAGTTTCGAGCGCTGCGGCTTCATAATGACCTCTTCGTCCGAGAGAGCGGTCAAAGAGACAGGGCACCAGTTAACCATTCTTTTGCCACGATAAATGAGCCCCTGCTTGAAAAGTTCGCTAAAGACATGACTGACCCACTGCGAGTAGTCCTCGTCCATTGTGAATCGCTCTCGACTCCAGTCGCAAGAGCAGCCTAACCGCTTAAGCTGATTGATAATGATCCCCCCATGCTTTTCTTTCCATTCCCAGACCCGTTCTAAAAAGGCCTCGCGTCCAAGATCACGCCGCGTCTTTCCCTCCTCGTCACGAATTTGCCGTTCAACCTTTGTCTGAGTCGCGATACCGGCATGATCAGTGCCAGGGAGCCAAAGCACTTCCTTACCCTCTTGCCGTGCACGGCGAGCCAAAACGTCCTGAATGGTATTATTCAATACATGCCCCAAGTGCAGAATCCCGGTGACATTCGGAGGAGGAATGGCAATGGCGTAGCCTTCTTTGCTGGAATTGGGGTCCGCGGTAAAGCAGCCCTCATCGAGCCACGCTTGATACCAGCGCTTCTCAACCTCACTCGGCTCGTATGCTTTGGGTAAATCCGTTTCGACAGACATGGCTTTGCAATGACCCAAAGCAGCCCATTTGTAAATACCAGCCCGTGATTTGCCGAAAATCTGCGGATCAAACCCTACTGAGCAGTAGGCAAAACCCATTCGTCAGCGAGAAATTCCTCAAAGAGGAACTCGTCATCTCGAAAACCACGAGCGTTTCCAAGCCTCACAGTCGCACGAATATAGGACTTCCGCTCTCCGATCAAACGGCCGAAGTTCAACTTCTGCCTGAGAAGCTCGTCAAGGGGGTCTCCTCGCTTGCAATAGGCCCACACAAAATCAACCTTATTGGGTCCCAAAATCTGATACCAAGAAAAAAGACTTTCGTCACTGCGTGCATCAAAGTGAGGCTCCTTCGCAATCCAACAACGAACGAGAGAGCCCCCAACCAACGATTCCCCTGTCAACTCACCCACAGGAATATCTGACATCGATTGTGTTGCTTCAACATCGAGCAAAATCTCACTCTCATCTCGCACAAAGTAGGCCCTGAATTCACGAAAATCCTTTCTTATCCCTTCTAAAGTCATGAATCCCGCGTCACCTGAAGAGCCATATGACCACCGAATTCGGGTTCTATCTCTAGTATCGAATCCTGACCACTCCCCTTTCTGAATCAATGCCAAAAGCAACTCAGCCTGCGCGCTGCTCCGGACAAAAGGAACAACATCCTCCATCGCTAAGTCTTTCTGGCTCATGGTTTCCAGAATCTCAAAACCGCGAGAGTAGGCCTCACCCGAATTGTCTACAAACCAATCCTGCGGTTCCACCTTTCCAGCTCCACTGAGGGTATCAAAGTCCAATCCTGTTCCTGAGTTCCCACCACTTGACGGCGCATTCCCGTTCTTACTCAAAAGAATTAGCCCAACTAACACCACCGGAATTACTAATCCAAGGATTGCCCAGAGCATCCACGGGCTACTCGCTCTCCTTTTCTCCTTCGCTCCCCACATTTCCTCATCAGCCCCTGTCCCCGGACTACCTGACTTGAGCTTCTCTACTTGTTCCCTAACAGAAATTGGGCGTTCGTCATCCGAAGACTGCATCTCTTCGAGCAACTGTTGCCTTTTCAAATAGAGCTTCTCACGGCTCGAGTTCGATTTCGATACACGCCGGCCTTCAGGTAAATTAGATTGGGGCTTCTCCTTACTCATCGTTCGTCAAGTCCTTGCTATCATTTTCAGATGCAGGTTGCCCTGCATCCGCATTCAATACTCGCCAATTCTCAGCCAAAAGACGCTTAATGACCATTCTTTCTTCTCCACTCACCGGATCTGCCACCCACTCAAGCTCCAAAGTCGCTCGACGTAGCCCATCTGGGTCTCGTTTCCAGAGTTTGGAAAAGCCCTCAGTCCGTCCTGATAAATCTGCAAACAAGGAGACAAAATCAGACCTCAGTCCACTCTTCCCCTCGAGTTGAATAGACTCGCTTTCTTCCAACTCCCTGCGCCGAGTATCAGCATGCGGAGGAGAAATCTTCACTTTCATCCAAGGCTCAAAATCGGTCCCATCCCCTTCCGAGACTTTTTCCACATAGACCCGAAAGACTCCGCTTCGCTGCCCCCCAATCCTCTTGTGAAACAAGGTCCAACTCTCAGAGGAATAGCGCGCATACTGTTCCCAATCGAGTAACCACTCATCATCTACTTTCACAAATACTCCTTCAAAAAAGCCAGACTCTTTCCCATCCCAAACGACTTCCACAAATCCGGGACTCTCTTCGAAGGCAACATTCCAAAAAACAGGCTGGTCCTTGAGGCCCAGACTTGGCCGCCTTGCTGTTTGCCCCTTGAAGTGACGACCCATCTTTCGCTCCAGCTGATGAGAATCTCTGGTAAACTCTGCCATCTCGCTCGCCCTCCGAGACGCTATGAATCCACTAAACTGGGAATAAATCCGAGGATACTCTTGCCTATAAAATTCGCGCTCTTCACCAACCAACCGCTCAGCGATCGTCAGGGCATTTTTCTCTCCCCCAGCAAACTGCTCTTGCAAACGTGACACCACCAAAAGAACAATGCCAACGGCAAGTATCCAAAGTCCAAACCAGCCCAAATAAACCCGAACAGGTGGCTTACTACGTTTCTTGAACTTCTTTCGTCTCTCACCGCGCTCGACTTTTAGCTGCTCAAGGTCAGAGACGGACAACTCCGGTTCCTCGATCTTATCCATTTGCCCAAAATCAGTCATGCCCCCCTTTTGCTTCAAAGCGATGTTTCGCTGAATCGCACCCGGTCTTCCTTTGGGAGCGATGGGAGTTCGGGCTTGGACATTTCGAGAAGCGCTCGCCGGCAATAGAAATCCCTTATGACATTTAGAACAAACAGCTTTCCCGTCTCCGGTAGCCGTTGAGGGGCCACCGCAGTCTGGACAAAGGAAAACCTCCCGCGCCTGTTCGTTCATCAGTGGTGATTCTTTAACACAAGAGAGCTCGCTGCAAGCCCTGAGGCCATCTACCCGCCCATCATGGCACGTTCTACTACCAAAGCAGCCAGTTGCTCCGTCGCGTCATCCAGATTTTCCACCGCGGCCTTCAGCAAGGCACCGCTCTGTTTCGGGGAAGAAAGCTCAGCCCTCACTTTCTCCTCCGCTTCCCTTACCGCAGCCAAATCCTCCTCGCTCAAAACCTCTCCCACCTCCGCCAAAGCTGGCCCCAGCGCCCCAAGAAGCTCCTCAGCCTTAAGTTTAGCTTCCACAAAAACCCTTGCGCTCATATCCGCAAAAGCATGGTCCACACTTTCTGAAACCATTTGCTCCACTTGCGCATCAGCCACGTCGACCGCCGCGCTTTCGATCGTCAAAATGGTGTCCTGACCACTCGCTGTATCCCGCGTCAAAATTTCCAGAAGACCGCTCGCATCGAGCGAAAACTGCACTCCCACTCGAGCCTGGCCTTTCGACGACGCCTCAAAAGGCACTTCCACCACCCCTAGTTCCCAATTGTCCTTTGCCAATTCACGCTCCCCTTGCAGGACCCGAATTTTCATCGAACTCTGTCCTGCCACTGCGTTAGTAAACATCTCACCTGCCTTGCAGGGAATCGTGGTATTGCGCGGAATCAGAACGTTCATCAGCCCACCAACCGTCTCGATCCCCAGACTCAGTGGAGTGACATCGAGTAGCACTACTTCCCGAACCGCACCGCTAATAATCCCCGCCTGAATCGCGGCACCAAGGCCCACAGTCTCATCAGGATCCACCCCCTCCACCACTTCGCGCCCAAAAATCGCCTCCACCCGCCTTCGCACAGCAGGCACTCGCGTACTTCCTCCAGCCAAAACAACCGCCTCGATCTCCTCTGGCTTCAAATCAGCATCCGCCATCGCCCGACGACAACAGGCCTCCGTTCGCTTCAAAAGCGGCTCGATTAAATCCTCGAATTCCTCCCGCGAAATCGGCCTCTCGATTCCTTCGCCTCCCAAAAACGGCACCCTAAAGACCGCTTCCTCACCCTCACTCAACGCAAACTTCACCCGTTCCGCTTCCTGAAGGACACGGCCCCGCTCCCCTTCAGTCAACTCGCTTAACACCACTCCTGCCGCTCCCAAAATAGCCTCATCTAAATCATCGCCTCCCAAACGCGTATCACCCGCCGTCGCCAACACCTCGAACTGGCCTGAACGCAGCTCCAAGATCGAAACATCAAACGTTCCTCCCCCTAAATCATACACCACTACACGCCTATCCTCTCCCAACTTGTCCAAGCCGTATGCCAACGCCGCAGCCGTAGGCTCACTCAACAAACGTACTACCTCCAAGCCCGCCAACTCTCCAGCCCGCTGAGTCGCCCCTCGCTGCCCCTCATTGAAATACGCTGGCACCGTAATCACCGCCTTGCGCACCTCCTTCCCAAGCCGCTCTTCAGCAACCGTCTTGAGAGCTTTCAATATCTCACTACTGACCTCTTCTGGAGTCCGTTCCGCAACCTTCTCTCCAGTCCCCATCAGGCGCTTCACACTCGTCACCACTCCCCCTAGGCCCCGACGACGAAGCGCCGGAGTACCCACCTCGACCTCGGCGTCCCCTCCGAACCATACTGCACTTGGCGTCAATCGGCGTCCCTCTTTATCTGCCAACAAAATCGGAAAGCCCGACTCCACAACTCCTACCGCCGAATTCGTCGTCCCCAAGTCGATACCCACAATCAATTCTTCACTCATTTTCTCAAAGTAAATCTACACCAACCCCTCCCAAATTTTTCCATACCTCGCCTGAAGCTGATGCTTCCACTTACGTAAAAAACCTAACTCACCCCTAACTTCCAAAGCTTTATCAACCTCACCTTCACCAATCTCAACAAACAGCCCAACCACCCCTTCTTGCCAATCGTTCACCTCCTGCAAAAGCTCTTCCAAACGAGTTTTCCATCCAAACCCCTCCTTTTGCCAAACCGCTTTGCCCAAACTCGAACTCACTCCCGCCCCCTTCTCCAGCCAAGCATCCACCCCTTTGGTCGCCTCACTCACCCTCCCAAACATCGCTCCCACTCGCTCCGAAATCGCCCCCGAGTGCGCTCGCTCCACGCCTTGCAAATCAAGCCAAAGCTCCAACCTCTGAAAATCGTCTCGTAAAAGATCACGCGCCTCTCGAATGCGCTCGAATTCTCCCACTTCGCCTCCTGAATCCGGATGCGCACCCTCACTCTTCTTACGAAAAGCCTCCTCAACTTCCTCCGGTGCCACAACCAATCCCACAGGCAGCCCCAATTCTTCCCAAGCATTCATGCCGCGAAACTCTCGCCACAGGAGCAAGTCACCAACGCATTTGGATTCTGCACCTTGAACCCACCTTGCTGAAGATCATCCGAATAATCCAACTCACTTCCACTCACAAAAAGGGCGCTCTTCGGATCAATCACCACCTTCACCCCGTTACTCTCCACCAAAACATCCCGATCTCGTGGCCCATCCACCAAGTCCATTTGATACTGCAAACCACTACAACCGCCACCCACTACCGCAATCTTTAGCGCCCCCTCCTCACGCCCTTGCTTCTCCAACAAGCCACGCAAATGGCTCGATGCCCCGTCGAGCACCTTCACCAACTTCTCATTACCAACCGTAAATTTCACCGTCGCCACGTCGCAATGATAGCGCATTCCTCCAAGCCCACAACCCCCGAAGAAGGCCATCCGCTGCCTATTCCAGCATCGCGCGCATTCCGCCTAAGAAATCGGCGACATCATCCTCGCTCGCTTCCTCTTTCATCGCGGCCTCGTGGTCAATCTCTTCGATCCACTCGAAATCTAATTCCCCAATAAAACTGCTCGGCTCACAATGAATCTCCTCACCCCACTTCACCCGAGTCCCGCAATAAGTAAGCGAAAGCCGCTCCTGTGCCCGAGTAATCCCCACATAGAGTAACCGGCGCTCCTCATCCTTCGTCCCCTCCTCGACGGAACGCTTATGCGGCAAAATCCCTTCCTCCAACCCCACCAAAAAGACAATAGGATACTCCAACCCCTTCGCCGCATGGAGCGTAATCAAGGTCACCCCCTTTTTATCGTCCAACTCATCATCCTTCTGCGGGTCTAACAAAGTCTCCTCTAGGAAAGTCCGCACCGTCTTCCCCTTCTCCATTGCCCGATCCAAGCCTTCCATGAAAAAGCCCATCCCCGCACGCCGCTGATCGCGCTCTTGGTCCGTCTTCATATTCCGCATCAACCAATCGACATAATCAGAACTCTCTAACACCGACTCCAAGACTTCTCTGGGATTCCCCCCATCCGTCAGCCGAACATGCGCCCCACCAATCAATGCCTGAAATTCTCCAATCGCCTTCCTCCCTCGCGTCCCCAGTTGCTCCAGGAAACCCTCGTTATCCATCGCATCCCAGATACTGCACTCTTGGTCACGGCTCCAATCATTCGCCACCAGAGCCGTCGAATTCCCTATTCCCCGCGGCGGAGTATTGAGAATTCGCAGTAAAGGCACATCCGCATGAGGATCCACAATCACCTGCAAGTAGGCTAAAACATCCCTTACCTCCCGCCGGTCATAGAAGCTCTGAGCTCCCACCAAACGATAAGGAATCTCCTTCTCACGCAACACCTGCTCCATCTTCCGAATCTGCGTATTGGTCCGAAACAGCACCGAAAAATCCTCCCAAGGCCTCCAATTCGGGTCCTCACCTCCAGCCTCCATCAAGGCCCCAGAACCTCCCCCGATCATCCGCTGCACGGCGGCATCAATCTTCGGCTCACCGTCCTTCTTCTTTTTCCCCAAGCGCCGCAGCCGCTTCATTTCATCAGCCACCCACTCCGCCTCCTCATCCTCACCGCCAAAGGCCACCAACTGGATCAAGTCTCCTCCTGGGATCGTATGAATCAGCTCCTTCTCTCGCCGCCCCACATTCCCCTTAATGAGCTTATTAGCCACCTCCAGCACCGCCTGCGTACTGCGGTAGTTCTCCTGCAATAGAATCACCTCAGGCCCCTCAAAGAAGCGCTCAAACTGCAGAATATTCGCCACCTCGGCCCCACGCCAGCCGTAGATACTCTGGTCGTCATCGCCCACCACGCAAATATTGTACGGCGTCCCCACTAGATTCTGCAGTAAGTCCATCTGCAGTGAGTTGGTATCCTGAAACTCATCCACCGTAATGTAGCGATAATGCTCCTGCCACTTTGCGCGCTCTTCCGGAAACTCCCGCAACAACTGCTCTCCTAACAGCAACAAATCATCGAAATCGACACAGTTACGCGCCCGCAGCTCATTCTGGTAATCAACCGCAATACTGCGGAAAAGCTCATCCTCAATGGAATCAAACCCATGCGGTGAATTCTTCGCACTCGAAATCGCAGAGAGCACATCACCCGGCTTGATCTTCTCCTTCAGCCCTCCGCGCTTCACGATGAACTGCTTAATCAGCGCCTGCTGATCGCCTGGCGTGCAAATCGAAAAATTCTTCTTATACCCCAGCAACTCGATCCCGCCTTTTAAAAGCCGAACACACAGCGAGTGAAAGGTGCAAACCGTCAGCTTGTCCGCCTGCTTCTTACTCACCATTCCAGCCACCCGCTCCTGCATCTCACGAGCCGCCTTGTTGGTAAAGGTCACCGCGAGAATCTGCTCTGGCCGCACTCCTTGCTCTAGCAAGTTAGCCATCCGACACGTCACCGTCCGCGTCTTTCCCGTGCCTGCTCCGGCGAGGATCAGCACTGGGCCATCCAACGTCTCGACAGCTTTCCTCTGGGCAGGATTTAGCTGCCGAATGTCAAACCCCGCTGCCACAAGACAGGATTAGTGAGCTTCCTCTTCTTTCTTGTGCGCACCTTCTTTAGCGTGCGCATTCTTATCACCGTCCTTACCATGTCCGTCTCCGTGACCCTTTGCATGGCCCTCAACCTCATGCTCATAGAGCTCTTTCACTCCATCTTTGCCCTCCCATTGGTGACGATCACAAGCGCTCAGAAACAAGACCGCAACGGCAGAAATCAGGGAAAATGTCTTCATCGCGCTTCTCATAGCCCAGCATTCCGCTCTCGCCAATCCCGAATCACGCACTTTTGTCAGACTATTCCGGGTCAAGGCCCTCCGGCAACGAGGCTCGAAAGCGAAAGAAGGCTCTTTCTCCAAGTAATTCCGAGAAAGTTACCGTCTCCAGCTGGGAATCCAAAGGAGCTACCATAAATTCACTTTCCTCAACTTCACTCCAGTTTTGCAGATCACTCGAACGCTCGAGAGCCACTTCCGCTCCCAGCAACTCTCGATAGACTCTTCGAGTAAAAGTTCCCGCGAGTGCCCCCCCTTCGACAGAAAAATTCGTCACTGCCTCAGCGACCCCGCCATCACGGCCTAAGACATACTCCATGAAATTGGACACCCCATCTCCATCCGAATCATCGGAAGGCCCACTCTGCGTCAACTCCGAGGCCCAACTCTCAAAGCTCTGCGCCACTTGAGTGGTCTCCATAAGACTCAAATCGGAACTCCCATCAGCGCTCAAAGTCGCCGAGAACGTCACATCTCCCTCTGGTTCATCCGGCAAATCCACCACCACAGTCACCCCCGAAGTCTCATCAGAATCCAAGCCCCCACGAAGCGCTCGCAAGGTCGTGCCCCCATTCTCAACCACCCAACCCGAACCCGACACACTCGCGAAAGTCGCACCACCATCGCAACTCAGTTCCAACTTCAGATTGTGAGCTTCCTCACCTGTAGCCGAGTTTGCCACCGTCAAGAGATAGCTCACCCCCTCCGAAGAAATGGCCGGATCCTGCGACTCAGTGACCGAAAAAGTCAGCTCCGGCAGGGTCTCATTGAAGCGCGTCACATGATAGCCATCGTCCTCCAAAACCGCGTCCACTCGCTCCATATAGTGAGGAACAAAGACATCGTTATTCGTGTAGGTAGTCGTGAACAACACCGTCGCGGCCCCAACGGTAGAGTGCGTGCCAACCAAAGCAAAGCCCTCCGTGGTTTGCACAGCCGAAGGACCGCCTGAATCGCCATTTACTAAATAACAACGATCCCCTCCGAATCCCGGATCGGTGTAAGTCGAAGAGAAACCCCGATTCAGCGAAACTCCCGACCCCGGCCCACCCTCAAAATCAACGAAACCTGCGATCGTATTAATGGCAGCGCGAGAATTTCGTCCGCTCATCACGATTTCCTCATTCACATATTCCGCCTCCGTATCCAGATTATAGAAAGGGACCGCCGAAACCAATTCCTCCTCGGCGATCACCTCGCTCAACTCACCCACAAACAAATCGCTCACGCCCGCTGGGGTCTCATCGTTCGCGATATCATGGCGTGCGGCCACGGTGTAATCCTTCACAACTCCCTCTCGGTTCACAAAGCGCACCGAGCTCCCCACCGCCGGGCGAAAGTGGCGCGCTCCCACAAAATGCTTGGGTGAAATCAGCGTAAAATGCTTCCTCGTATCCTGCACACTCCAGCCGAATCCCGACCAATCCTCTCCGCCGAGATAGAACGTCGAATTGGCCGTCAGGTTCGAGGGAAAGTTCACAAACCGGTCATGCCTCGCAGGATCGTAGGACCGAATTTCCAATGCGTTGCAGAAAGAGCAGCCTCCTATCGTGAGGAGGTAGAAAAGATTTCGAGTAAGTGATTTCAAAAGCCTTAAAAGTCAGGTGTTCCAAATGGAAACGTCCGATAGAAGAGAGTGGATGCTAAAAAATGAAAGTTCACTGAGAAAAGCAACTCCCAGCTCCATTCCGTTAGATAATGGCTCCGACTTCAAACCCTTAAGCCGAATGGTACGAGTTTAAGCGCATTGATCGAGATATTGCGGCAGCAATCGGGAGAGAGGTCTTTTAAAGCCGCTACCTTAAATCTTGGTCAGGTGAGGGTAGGCCTGCTGACCTTCGAATCCTTGAATCAGTAGCCTTTGACACTAGCCTTCCGAATCGCGATCAACCCTAGCGGCTTACAAAGCCACTCTCCCAAGCCTGCGGCCCTCACCTTCGATACAAACTCGCGCTTCGGACCAGTAACTGTCCTAAGCTCGTGCCATTCCCTTTAAGCCTCAAACGTAAGACACCCTTCAGCACTAGGCTCTCCCCCTAAAATCGACCCCGAAAAACACACCGCGCAGTAGGGGTTTCGTAGATCACAATCTCACAAAGCCCCGGTAAATCGGGTTCTAACTTTTTCCAAAACCACCCCGCCATTCTCTCGATGGTAGGACTTTCTAGCCCCGCAATATCATTGAGATATCCGTGATCCAGCAGTTCCAACAAAGGATTCATCGCGTCTGAGATCCGCTTGTGATCATAGACCCACCCAATCTCCTCGTTCACTTCCCCTTCCACCGAGATGTCGATCTTGAAGGAATGGCCGTGCATTTGCCGACATTTATGATCTTCCGGGAGGCTGGGCAAAGTATGAGCCGCCTCGAAGCGGAATTCTTTAGTGAGTTGAGCACGCATAGGCGCAGTGTCCTCAAATCACCCCTCGCAAGCAAGTGTCAGCTTTGTTCCCTGCTACTTCTTCTCGAGTTCTTTCACCAGAGCCTCTGCCGTCAATTCTGCGAAAGCACCTGGCACCCCCTGAAACTGCACCTTCCCCTCAGCATCCAATACCCAACAGGCTGGATAGCTATTGACCTGATACAACTTCGCAATCTTGCCCTCCTGATCGAGCCAGTTCTTCCAAGTGACCGACCCCTCTTTCACCATCCCGCGTAAGGACTCTCGGCTCTCACTTGCAACTCCCAAAATCACCAGTCCTCGTTTCCCTAAACGATCCTCCACCTTCCGTAGAAAAGTCATGGTCTCTTCCGAGGCCTGCATCCGGCTATGCCAAAAGACAATCATCACCGGTTTCTTTTTGAAATCACTCAAACGCATGGCCTGCTCCTGGGCATTCCAACCGAGAATATCTGGCGCCTGCATCCCTTTCTCCAAATTGACCGCTGCAAACAAAAAGTCCTCTGCCATCTCGCCAACCGTCGTTTGCCCCACCACCACATCAGCCGCTTCAATAATCGCCTTCCGCACCCAGTTGAGCCGCTGCTCCTTAAACTGGGCCACATTGCCACCATCGCCCAGGGCTTTCGATAAGAGCGCTAGAGCCATCGCCGCTTGTCCCTGCACCTTCTTGTCCGGGTGGGTCGCCTCCACCTTTTCAATGAATGCACGGTTCTTTGGGCCGGTATCAATCACAAGAGCCAGACAGAGAGGGCCAATCTTACTGCTCTCAAAATGAAAACGCTCAGCCGACTCACGAATCGCGGACAGAGGCGTTCTTCCTCCCCGGTTTCCGACAGCCTTCACCGAATAGTCCGGCGCCAAATTCAAAAGCGTCGGCGCGTAATCAAGGAACCAGTCCTTGTTCCAAGCTCCATCGATCTGCCCAAGTAGACTCTCGCCAAACTCATTAGCATCAGGAGCCTCGGCCCAGAGTTCTCGTCTGGCCTCTACCCCAGGAGCTGCATTTAACTTGGCGACCCAAGTGGATACCTCCTGCTTATAATTGTCGACAACTCGCTTTGCGCCGGCCTCATCGGCACAAGTAGGAAGGACTGCTACAACGAGAAAGAAGAGAGTGAGAGAGGTCGAAAGAAGTTTCATAGATCAAATAAAGCGATTCTGCTCAGGCCTTTTTCTTGAGGAGTTTTCTCAATTCCGGCCACTGTTCTTGGCTTACAATGTAGCCTATGCAGTTTGCTGAACCACAGCGACAAGGATGGTCTTCGTAACACTCGAGGTCAAAGCCATAGTCGAAGCTCATCTCCTCACCCGCCTCAATATCCCGCAAGGCATAAATCACGATACGGTCCTCGTCTTCTCCCTCTTCAGTATAGGCCACACAATTAGGGTCGCAGGAATGATTGATCAGACGTGCCGTGTTCCAATCCACACTGCCATCTAAGTCCCAATCATCATTCAAGGTAAAGATGTAGACCGCCGCGTCTCCATCCTCTTCCGCTTTCGCCATCTGAGCCCAAGCCCGACGCTCGCTTTCATCCTTATCGATAGGCTCGCCCACATACTCGATCACCTCGGTGTCTTCGGGGATGTCACAGGCGGCATAGACCCCTTGGCCATGAATCTCAGAACCACGGACCTCAATCCATTTGCTCTGGCCACGCTTCTTCAGCTTCTCAACGCGACGGAGAGCAGCACGTGCTTTTTCGTAAGATTTTTGCTTCTTCTTATCAGACTTCGGCATAGCTAGTGATGATGAACAGGGCCGACTTTCTCGCAAACACGGCTCAGAGCGAGCATTAAGAACGTCCGTAACAAGAACGCTAACTACTTCTTCAAGAGTTCGCCCCCGATCGCTGGCACGGCATACTCCTCAATATCATTCGGAAGGCTCGGAAAGAATGTGCGCAATTCAGGAATTTTAAGCCGAGAACCATTGATGAAGGACCATGCCGAGCCAACCTCCTTCTTCCGAACAGCCACTTGGTAGTCTTTAAACACCACCCACTGAGTCAGCCCCGTATCGGGATCGATGCGACGAACCGTTCGCTTGCAGGGAACAAAGACCAACCACTCTCGGAACTCGGGAATATCAAAACCATGAATCGCAGGCTCCGCCTCAAACTTCGTCACCGTCATCCCACCAGCCGCAAATTCATCTACTAACTTACCCATCTGCGCGGCCAAAGCCTGATTACTGCCAAGCCGTTTTGCAGCCCGATCCCGATAACGTGGATAAAGTTTTTCAACCACTCCTACGAAGTCTCCCTTCAGCGTTTGATCGCCCACTTCTTGGGTGGCCCTCACCGCATCGGCCAACACCTCTGCGGGGACTGCCTCACGCTCAATTGCTTTCTCCAGAACATCGGCATTCTCTACCCCTCCGACTTGCGCCAGGCTCACAGAATACCCCCAAAGAGCCGCTGCGATGAAAAAGATTTTTGTGTGCATCCCTCAAGGAAATGCACCGTTTTGAGGCAGAGGTCAAGCAAGCTCGTCCCGAATAAATTTTTAATATTTTCGGCTTTGCCAAGACCCATCCATTTGTCACTAAGCTTACCTAGATGGCGAAACAAGCTTTGGGAAAGGGCCTCGGTGCTCTCATTAATAATTCAGGCGGCAAGGCCTCGGGAAATGGTAAGCCTGTAACTGCTGCCACGCCCTCTGATGCGACAGCTTCGGTTCGTGAGGTAGCCATCACCAAGGTGCGGCCCTCCCCCCTTCAACCTCGAATGCATTTCGTTGAGGGCGAGCTCGATGAACTCATGGAGTCGATTCGACACCACGGCATCATCCAGCCTCTCATTGTTCGCCCCGTCGATGGCGAGCTTGAGCTCATTGCAGGTGAACGCCGCTGGAGAGCTTCCAAGAAGATAGGACTTAAAACAGTCCCCATCATCGAGCGCGACGCCACTGACCGCGAGGTCTTGGAGATGGCTCTCATCGAGAACCTTCAACGCGCCGACCTCAATCCCATGGAAGAGGCTCAAGGCTATGTTCGCCTCGCCCGCGAGTTTGGTCTCAAGCAAGAAGAAATCGCCAAGACTGTCGGTAAGTCCCGCGCCTCTGTTGCAAACTCGATGCGCTTGCTCGACCTTCATAAGGACGTCCAACCTCTCGTAGCCCAAGGAATCATTTCCGTCGGTCATGCCAAGGCCATCCTTTCCATCAAAGACGGCAAGGCGCAAAAAGTGGCCTCTCAAGAGATCATCCGCCGTAAGCTCACCGTCCGCGCTACTGAAAAGTTCATCCAAGATTTCCATCGCGACACCAAAGGAGAACAACGCAAAGCACGTAGCAAAAACGAAGTCACTCCTGAAGCGGCCGCTCTTTATCGGCAGATACAATCTCGACTCCGCTCTAAGCTTGCGACTCAAGTAGCCATCACTCCAGGCGCAAAGAAGGGACGAATCGAGATCGAATACTACGGTAACGAAGACCTCTCTCGCATCCTGGACATTCTTGGAGTCAGCGTCGACTAGGTCCCTATCATGCGCGCTCTCTCAGCCACCCTCCTTTTGGCTTTATCCTTGTTGAGCTGTAAAGAAAAGCCAGCTCCCGAGCCTGAAGACTCCCTCGACCGCTCAGGCACTCCCTTGGCACACACCGCCAACATTCTCTCCTTCGGACCTCGACCCACAGGCTCCGCTGCTGCCGCTGAAGTCCGCAGCTATGTCTCCTCAGTTCTGACCAAGGCGGGGTGGCAAGTCGGAGCCCACTCCTCGCAGGCGCAGACCCCACTCGGCACCAAAACCTTTACAAACCTCATCGCTCGCTTTCCGGCTCAGCCAAATGATGACCCTTGGAAGGCATCTGTCGACGGCCTCTTGTGCGCCCATCTCGATTCCAAATATTATCCTAACAAACGCTTCTTGGGAGCTGACGATGCCGCCTCGGCCTGCGGCCTTATCCTCACCATGGCTCAAGAAATGGCAAAAAAACCTTCCGAAGCCTCTCGCCTAGAACTTGTCTTTTTCGATGGCGAAGAAGCCTTCACCGAGGACATGGGCCCGAAGCCTGGCGGCATCTTCGACGGAATCTACGGTTCCCGTTCCTATGCCGCTCGCTGGCAAAGCAGCTCTTCCAAACCCACTTTCGGCATTCTTCTGGATATGGTTGGTCACCACGATCTCTCTATCAAGGTTCCTTCCGACTCTCCTCCCCAACTCGTCGCAGTATTGAATCGGGCCGCTCAAGCAGCAGGCCATGAAGGACGCTTCGGAATGGCCCAAGGCTCTATCCTCGATGACCACGTCCCCCTGAACAATGTCGGTATTCCTACCATCGATATTATCGGAGACTTTCAACGCCACGGCTGGTGGCATACCCCAAAGGACAATCTCGACCTCATCTCTGCAGAGTCCCTCGCCATCACCAAAGAGGTCGTCGAAAGGATGCTCGAAGAGCTTCTCCACGAATAGCTTGGAAACACCCCGAGGTCCGTTTTGCCAAACTTCTGCCGTTGCACCTAGCGAAAAACCTTTTAAGATCTAGGGTGATGGAATTTCCTCCCCACTCCAGCATCCTATCCCTCACTCTGAGCCTCCTTCTTCTCAAAGCATCTTATGCCGAAGTCGTCATTTCCGAATTTCTCACGTCCAATTCGGGTGCCAGCATCGTCGACGAGGACCTCGAAGGTTCCGATTGGATTGAGATTCACAATACCGGAAGCACCAGCGTTTCTCTGCTAGGATACCGCCTCACTGATCATTCCACCGACCTCGCTAAGTGGACCTTCCCCGACGAGCCCCTTGCCGCAGATGGCTACCTTGTCGTCTTTGCATCCAGCAAAAATAGACAGGTCGCCGGGAACGAACTTCACACCAATTTCAGACTTTCCGCAGGTGGGGAGTATCTCTCGCTACTTCCTCCCACCGGTGCCGCCCTCACCACATTCGATCCCTCCTATCCTACTCAGACGGAAGACATCTCTTATGGGATTGGACCTGATGGAGTCACCTTCGGCTACTTCACCAATCCCTCGCCTGGCAGCGCCAACACCGTTTCTCCCAGCGGCCAAGTCGCAGACACCCAGTTCTCAGTCAAACGCGGCATCTTCGACGCGCCCATTCAACTCGCCATCACAACCGCCACACCAGGGAGCCTTGTCAGATACACCCTCGACGGGTCCACCCCCACTGCTACCCAAGGCTTAGTCTACTCGTCACCCATCAACATCACTAGCACTACCACTGTAAAAGCCGCAGCCTTCAAAACGGGTTTCTTCCCTACCAACGTCGATACCCAGAGCTACCTCTTTCCTTCTGATATTCGCACCCAGTACGCTAATGGCAACGCTCCTTCAGGTTGGCCATCGAGCAACATTAACGGCCAAGTCTACGACTACGGAATGGATCCAGACATCACCAGTCGCTACACCGCCCAAGAGATGGAAGACGCTCTCACCGCTATCCCATCGGTCGTCCTTTCCACCGACGTCAGTAATCTCACCAATGCCTCCGATGGCATCTATTCCAACCCACAAACACGTGGCCTAGAAACTCCCGGTCACCTCGAAATCATCGGAGGCCCTGAAGACCTCGACATCTCTGCACGCTGCGGACTTAGAATTCGTGGAGGGGCCAGCCGAAACACAAGCAACCCGAAACATGCCTTTCGAGCCTTCTTCCGCGAGGAGTATGGTGATTCGAAACTCAACTTTCCTCTCTTTGGAGTCGAGGGCGTCGATGAGTTCGACAAAATCGACTTTCGCACTGCCCAAAACTACTCTTGGTCGAAAGACGGCAACATCAACGAGAACACCTTTCTTCGCGAAGTGCTTGCCCGCGACCTCCAAGCTGCAAGCGGCCAGCCCTACACCCGCAGTCGCTACTACCATCTCTACCTCAACGAGGTTTACTGGGGACTCTTCATGAGCCAAGAACGCGCTGAAGCGAACTGGGGTAGCAGCTACTTGGGCGGAGACGACAGCGAATTCGACACTCTTAAATCGGCAGGAAGCACGAACAGCTATCGAAGCGAAGCTACTGATGGCGACCTCAATGGTGACTGGAAAACCCTCTGGGATATGGTGCAGGCTCAAAGGACATCTCCCACCACCGCCCGTTACAACGAGATGCAAGGTCTCGATCCCAGCGGCCAAAGAGATCCAACTCTCCCCGTCCTCCTCGATGTCGACAACCTCATCGACTACATGCTCGTCCTTGCCTACAGCGGCTCGTATGACAGCGCTCTTTCTGATTTCGTCGGCGCCGCGAACAACTGGTATTCGGTGCGTAATTTTGTGCGCGATGACCGGGGATTTTCCAGCCTCATCCATGATGCCGAGCATTCCATGGGCGCTGGTGGCCGGTGGAACGGAAACAACGACCGAATCAACACCACCAACGGGCTCAATGAATGGGACGATTTTGAAAAGAGTAACCCCCAAGTCATCCATATTCGACTTGCTCAAACGACTCCCGAATATCGCGAACGCTTTGCAGACCGCGCCCACGCCGCACTCTTCAATGACGGATACCTCACCAAAGACCGTGTTCTGGAAAAGCTAGAAGCGAGACGCGCTATCGTTGATTCCGTTATCATCGCCGAGTCAGCACGCTGGGGAGACGCCAAGCGCACCGAACCCGCCGATAGAGAAAATTGGGAGAACGCCGTCCAGTCTCTCATTAACGTTTTCGACACTCGGAGTGCAGACCTTGTAGGCCACCTTCGCCTAGGTACGAACCACCCTCCTCTCTACCCCCTCATCGATGCCCCCACCTTTAACCCAATCACCAGCCAAGTCCCCCTCGGGACCACCATCCAAGTGGGCGCCAACGAAGGAATCATCTACTTCACTACAGACGGCAGCGACCCTCGGGAATCTGACAATAACGTAAACCCAAGCGCGACCGCTTTCGATACCGGAGGAACCAGCACCAACGGATTCGGCCCAAACTCCACCTGGCAATTCGACGACAGCGGCACTGATCGCGGAAGCAGCTCCATCGTCGTAGGCGATAGCAACTACGATTCCTCCAACTGGAAACATCCCTCCTTCAACGACTCCAGCTGGTCTTTTGGAGCTGGAATCCTAGGTTTTGGCGGGCTTGGCCGCAACGGTAGCCAAGTGCCCATTGCCACTCCCATGGGAGAAAACAGTGGCCCTGGGAACTCTAATCCTCCCACCTCCTACCTTCGCCGTTCCTTCACCGTCAGTGACACCACCGACATCACCAGCCTCACCGCCAAGATTCTTGGTGACGACGGCTACATCGTTTACCTCAATGGAGCCGAAGCCTATCGCCGGAACATGCTCGCAGGTGACACCCAGTTCGACACCTATTCCATCACCTCCGTAAACAACGAGGCAGAATCGACCTACAACGTCATCCCTCTCGACCCCAGCTTGCTGATTACCGGCAGCAATCTCATTGCGATCGAACTCCATCAAGTCAACGCCGGCTCAAGTGATCTCGGCTTCGACATGGAACTCTCTTGGGCCTCCCAGAGGTCTATCGGAATCGACATCAACAGTCCTCAAACCATTAACGCCCGCGTTCTCTCGGACGGTGAGTGGTCAGCCCTTGCCTCCAACTACTATTCCCCCGGCCGTTCTCCCGAAATCGGAGAATTACTGATTTCAGAGGTCCACTATCATCCCGCCAACCCCGCTCTCCCAGGTGAACTCGCCGTTTCTAACGATGATGGCGACTTCGAATTCATTGAGCTCGTCAACATCTCCTCGGACCTTCTCGAACTCCAAGACTGCGCCCTCGCCGAACAAGTGGTCAACGACCACCTCGAAGGAGTTCGATTCCTCTTTACCGAAGGCCAAGTCATGGCCCCCGGCGAGCGACTCGTCATCGTCTCAAACCAAGAAGCTTTCCTCGCTCGCTATCCCAATACAACTCAATCCATCGCAGGCCAATTCTCAGGCGGACTGGGCAACTCCGGGGAGTGGCTTCGCCTCATCAATGCGGATGGCGACATTCTCTCCTCCTTCCGTTACAACGATACCGAGCCTTGGCCTCTCGAGGCCGACGGTGACGGCCTGAGCCTGCAACTCACCCAACTCCGCGGCGACGTCGATTACGCCGATCCACTCTCATGGATGTCCATCACCGACAATGGTTCACCGGGTGCACTGGGGCCAGGCCCTTTCATCGGTGCTGCCAAT
Organism: Roseibacillus sp.; assembly: GCA_051251855.1. Classification (GTDB taxonomy): domain Bacteria; phylum Verrucomicrobiota; class Verrucomicrobiia; order Verrucomicrobiales; family Akkermansiaceae; genus Roseibacillus. Next base: position 759,150 of record JBPOGI010000001.1, on the reverse strand, counting down.
GGAGACTTCGATAGCGATGGTGCCTCTGCCCTTTTCGAATACTTCTCGGGAACCAGTGACCTCGACCCATCCAATATGCCCGATACCCAGCTTGAGGTCACCAACTCCGGAACTGATACCGATGTCTTCTATTCCTTCATCCGCGACCCCGAGGCATACGGTTTTAATGCCATACTGGAACACTCACTCGAACTCACTTCTTGGGAAACTCTTTCAGCAGAAAGTCAGCCCTTCTCCCGAAAGGCACTCCCCAATGGTATTCTCAAAGAGACTTATCTCGTCAATTCTGACCCACAGCTACTCGCCAACGACTTTTTCAGGCTCAAGGTTACGCTCATCACTCCTTAATCAAGAGTCCACCTTGTTCGCGGACGCGTGCTTTGCAATCGCCTCGGCGACCCGCATGCCATCAAGCGCAGCTGAAACAATTCCTCCCGCATAGCCCGCGCCCTCTCCACAAGGGTAAAGATTTTCAACCTCAGGATGCTGCAAAGACTCATCCTCACGCGGCACCCTGACCGGACAGCTGGTCCTCGTCTCGAAGCCAATCATCAAAGCTTCATCAGTCAAATAGCCACTCATCCGGTGCCCAAACTTCTTCAATCCAATCTTCATCCTTCGCACGATGAAGTCCGGCATCAGCTCGTCTAACCGTGCACTTTTCAACCCAGGAAAGTAGCTCGTCTCGGGCAAGTCCTTCGAAAGCCTTCCAGCCAAAAAGTCCACCACCCGCTGGGCCGGAGCCACCTGCCCCAATTCGTCATCCCCATTCCCCGCCTTCTTTGCCGCCCGCTCTAATTCCTTTTGAAACTGAAGCCCTCGCAAAACATTTTCCCCTGGAATATCAGACGGCTCCACGCCCACTACCATCCCTGTATTGGCAAAAGGAGAATCTCGACGAGCCAAGCTCATCCCATTCACCACCACCTCATCATTCTCCGTTGCCGCCGGGACAATAAAGCCACCGGGACACATACAGAAAGAATGCACCCCCCGCCCATCAATCTCACAGGCCAGCGCGTAGCGTGCCGCTGGCAACTCGCGTGGACGCTCCTGCCCCCGCGGATAATGATACTGAATACTATCAATCAAGGGCTGCGGGTGCTCAATACGAACTCCTACCGCAAACGCCTTTGCCTCCAAAGCAATGTTCTCACGCTGCAACATCGCCAGCACATCCCGCGCAGAATGACCCGTCGCCATCACCACCGACACCCCGCGTAACTCTTCCCCTTCCGCGTTCACAACTCCCTCCAGTTCTCCCTCTGAACCACGCAAAAGGCCCGTCACCTTCCAGCCAAACCTCACCTCACCGCCCCGCTCCCGAATACTCTCCCTCATCGCCATGACCACCTTTGGCAACAAGTTCGACCCAATGTGCGGATGGGCATCCACCAGAATCTCACTCGGAGCCCCATGTGCCACCAGCATTTCATACACCTTCCTCACAGGACCCCGCTTCGTTGCTCGCGTATAAAGCTTACCATCCGAATAGGTTCCTGCCCCTCCCTCACCGAAACAGTAATTCGAATCCTCGATCACCGTCCCTTTTCGCAACAGCGGTGCCAAATCAAACCTTCGCGCCGAAGCATCCTTTCCCCGTTCCAACACAATCGGTTTCAGCCCCAACTCCAAGCACCGCAACGCCGCGAACATTCCGGCCGGCCCACACCCCACAATGATCACCGTCTTCGCATCAGCCGAAACCTTGGGGGCCTCATACTCAGGAACCTCTTCCACCGGTAAATCCTCATCCACCCCCACTTGCAGCCGCAGCTGAAACCTCACGGGATTCTTCCGCGCATCAATCGACTCCTTCAGCAGCCGCATTTCGCGAATCTGCTTCGGATGACAACGCAACTTACGTGCCGCAGGCCGCAACCAAGACTCCTTGCTCGCTCGTTTTTCCACCGACACCACAATATCAACCGTCTCAATCATAATCGTTTCAAAGGCTGTTTCTCACCCGCTTCATCCACATTCACGAAGGTCACCTTCGTTGAAAAAATCACTGTCTCCTCAGGGTCCCTCCCTTGCGTCACCCGCACCTCATAACTCACCGAAGTCCTCCCCTCCTTCACCCGCTCAGACTCAATCGAAAGGATCGTTCCCTCCCTCACCGAATGCTTAAAGCTCACAGCCTCCATCCCAATCGTCACAAACTGGCACGCGGGATACTCCATGCTCGCCGCAATCCAAGATGCCTCGTCAACCCAACTTAACAAGCGCCCTCCGAACAAGAATCCATACTGATTCAAATCCTCCGGTAAAACTAACCGATGCGTCTTCATACTCCTCTCTCCCCTCGTTGATTCCAAGCCACCAACTCCCGGTAGCTTACCCCTTTTCCTCCAAAAATATCCAACGCACTCCCCACCGTTACATCCACATTCCCTCCACTGCTCTCCTGCACCAACTCCAAATCGCCCAAGACTCCCACTCCACCGGCATAAGTCATCGGCCTTCCGCACCACCCACCTAGCAGTTCAACCAACTCCGTATCCACGCCCCCACACTTTCCCTCCACATCAGCGGCATGAATGAGAAACTCACCACAATACTCCGCCAGCTCATCCAAAACCGCATGGGTAACCGACATGTCCGTCAAAGTCTGCCAGCGATTCATCGCCACCTGCCAGCCCTCCTGAGTCCGCCGACAGCTCAGATCCACCACCAATTTCTCCGTCCCAATCTCTTTCGAAAGCCCCTTCAATCTCTCGCGCAAGAATCGTCCCTCCCCATCAAACAGATACGACGTCACAATCACCGAACACGCCCCCGCCTGCAACCAGTTCGCAGCATTCTCCCTCGTCACCCCTCCGCCCAGCTGCAATCCCCCCGGCCAAGCGGCCAAAGCTTCTTCCGCAGCCTCTTGGTTCCCAGGGCCCAACTGAATCACATGCCCCCCCTCCAGTTGGTCAGCTCCAAACATCTTGGCAAAGTACGCAGCCCCCTCTTGGGAGACGAAATTCTCCGTAGCCCCTTCATCCGTCAGGGTTCCCCCCACAATTTGCTTCACCTTGCCCTCATGCAAATCAATGCAGGGACGAAACTTCGTTATCGCCATCGCCGTAAGAATAAGCACGATTCAAAAAAACAAAAGACTTGGTCTCAGGTCGCTCTCTCTAATGACAATCATGATTTCCCGCTCCCGACTCCTCTCCAGCCTCCTTTTCACTGCTTCCTTAGCCACCCCTCTTTCAGCTGAGGAGCCTAAGAAAGAGGCATCCCCCGCCATCCCGCCAGCCCCTGCGGGCATGGTCTTTATCTCTGGTGGCACCTACACCCGCGGCGAAGACCGCAGCCTTGGCGGCACCGCCCAATACCCTGAGGAACAGCCCGTACACAAAGTCACGGTCTCCTCCTTCTTCATCGACACCACCGAAGTCACCAATACCCAGTTCGCTGAATTCATCGAGGCCACCGGCTACCAAACCCAAGCCGAAAGAGGCTTCACCAAAGAGGATTTCCCCAACGCTCCCGAGGACCAACTGAAAGCCGGAGCCCTCATCTTCAAAGCACCTGCTGGCGAAGTTGAAAAATGGCAACCCGGCTCCGAATGGCAATGGTGGCAATTTGTCCCCGGCGCCACCTGGCAACATCCCACCGGCCCCGATAGCTCTATCGAGGACAAAATGGACCACCCCGTCGTCTGCGTCACCAAAGAAGACGCCGAAGCCTACTGCAAATGGGCCGACAAACGCCTGCCCACCGAAGCGGAATGGGAACGCGCTGCTCGCGGCAATAAAGACCACACCCTCTTCATCTGGGGCAACAAGCCCAAACCCTCCAAAGAACAATGGCCCGCCAACACCTTCCAAGGAGACTTTCCCCACAATAATAGCGCCCTCGACGGCCACGAAGGCTCAGCCGCTGTAAAAAGTTATCCCCCCAACGACTTTGGACTCTACGACATGGCCGGCAACGTCTGGGAAATTTGCTCCGACGTCTATCGCCCTGACTACTACCAAACCTTTGCCAAGAATCCCGTTAAAGACCCCACTGGCCCACCCCTCGAACAAGCGATCACCCAACCCGAAACCGACCTCTTTGCCCGCGGCCAACCAATCCCCGAAAAAGTAGACGTCTTTCACCCTCTTGCTCGTCTCTGGGTTACCAAGGGCGGCTCTTTCCTCTGCCACCACACCTATTGTCTCCGCTACCGCCCCGCCGCCCGTCACTACTCCGAATCCCTCTCACCCACCAACCACAGTGGCTTCCGCTGCGTCAAAGACATAGAATAAGCCTGTTCTTGGGAATAGGGCGAGAGACGTCGCTTTAAGTCGAGAGCTCACAGATAAGAAAAGAAAAGAAAACGCCTAACTCCATGAGAAAAAACCTTCGCCCCGTTCTTATCTTCTTCCCCTTGTTCGCTCATCTCTTACACGGCGAACCCTCTCCCTCTGACTCCTTCGAAAACATCGCTACCGAAATTCGCGCCGAAGGAACCGAAGAAACCTTCGACCGCCAGGCTGCGGCCCTAAAGCTCTTACAAATAGCTACAGTCCAGCAACTCGCCTCCTGCCTTGGCGAAGAATCCATCGCCCTGCAAGTCTGTGCCGTCCGAGCCCTAGGCCTCAAAAAGGATAAAGCTCTGCTTCTCTACATCGGCGCTCGCAACCCTGAAGTCCGACTCGAAGCCGCCAAATTTGTCCTCGGTCCACCCACCATGCCCGAAGGTATCCCCCTCCTTGCCAAGTCCCTCGAATACTCTCCAAAGAACGAAGAACTGATCAGTCGCGCCATCACAGCCAACTCTCTCCTTGGCGATTCCCATAGTGCCAACCGCCTGATCCGATACGCCTCCCATACTTTTGCTCAACTCCCCATGCGGGAAAAAGCCCTCGCCGAGCTTCTCAAATTTCCAAAGCTCACCGCTGCAAACAAAAAACTCATCCACCTCCTCCTCCGCTCCGCTTTTGACCGAGGCACCGCCGAACAGCCCCTCTCCGCAGCCTGGCTCTCTTCCACCCTAGCCCTTTGCAAAATTGCCGAGGTTCCCATCTCGAAAAAGAACCTCAGCAAGGTCCTCAATGACTTAACCCAACCACAATCAGTGCGACTGTTAGCTCTCGATGCCATGCTTGAGAACGGCTCCATGACTCGCGAACTTTTGATGGCACCAGACACGAACGGTCTGCGCCTCCTCGTCTTCGCCCGCTGGTATCAAAAGGCCCCAGCCGAAGTCCTTGCTTTTTGTCGTGAAACCTTAAGCGCCAATCTAGACTTGGACGTCTTCTATAACCAGCGGCTCACCTCCCGCGATCAAGAAATCCTCCAATTCCTCACCTCTCTTGCCACTCCTGCCGCCGACGCGCTCCTTGGAGAGTCGATCACCGGACTCATCCTCAAGGAACGCCTCGATCTCGCACTCTGGCTCGAAGTCGAAGAAGCTCTCGCCGCACGGGGTGAAGCCATCAAACCTCAAGCTCACCAGCTCTTCGAAAAGCTCGTCGCCGATGCCAATAAAAGGAGCACTCTCCCCGAGGACCGCTACCCAACCCTTCTCGAAGGAGGAAATCGAATCAAGGGCTACCAGATTGCCACCAGCAAAAGAGGGCGCTGCAGCGAATGCCATATTACCAATGAAATTTGGCGCCCTCGTTTTTCCTCTGTGGATCAAGGCGTATTTAGGTTCACAAACCTCCGCTCCCTCATCGCACCCGACCACAACATCGCTCTCGGCAAAGGCTGGCTTGAATTTGAACTCAAGGATGGCACCACTCTCTCGGGTCCCGAAATAAGTCGCCCGTCTGTCGACACTCACCTCTACCTGATGGTGGACTTGAAACCCAAGGCCGTCGACAAAAAGGAAATCTCCTCTATGACTCTGACCTCCCCCATGCCCTCCGCCCTCGGCTATCTCTCCCACCGCGAAATCCGCGATCTCGTTGCCTACCTGAGTGAGAATTGATCGGAAGCACTCAATGACTACGTTACCGGCCTCCAACCCCCTCTCTATGGAGATAATTCATAGCGAATACCGATAGGTCATCGTCGAGTTCCATAAGGAAAAAACAAAAAACACTTCCACCCAAGACCAAGCCACCAAAGAACTTTGATTGCCAATTAGTTGACAACCAAAACAAGGCACCAAATCAACAGGGCCTTGGTGGCTAACAGCATAAACAGAAATAGAAAATTCTTCACAAGCAGCAATCAAGAAAGACCTCGAAAACCTACTTCCAAACCACAAAAAAGCTACACTTTTATTTACTCATTAAATACAAAGCAAACGATTGAAAACTGCTTATCCACAATAAAAATAAATGTAATTTTAAAGCATCCCCAAGACCGAAAAACGATAACGTTTCGGGCTAGTCTTTTATGTCAAATCCTCTAAGAGACCGGAACTCCCCGTAGAGTCTTCACAACCCCCCCGCCGATACTGAACCTGGCTATTTAACTCCTTTTAACTTGGAAACAGTCTCTGTTCTCATTGGCATTTTCCCTGGGGCCCCCTCAGCAACCTCTGCTCCTTCTGGAAGACCAATCTCCAAGTCGACAATCATGGTCATCTCGCGAGGCTGCCCAATCTTAGGATCAAAGAGCATCTCCCCAGTCAACTCCTTCGAAGTCACCTGTAAATTTCCGTCTCCTTCGTCCACCTTACCAACAATAAGAATCTTCGCTAGGCGATGCTCTTCTTTCTCCACCATGCTATCAAAGGTCATCGTATAATTGATCGTCACTGGCTTCTCGGTCATCCCACCGGTCGGCAACTTCGAAGTCGTCGTCCAACTCGCCCCTTCAGCCACCGTCTTATTCGCCATCATATCCGTCATCTCACGGGCCGCTTGAGTCATTTCTTCCTTGCCCATCCCCATCGCTTCCATGCCCGGAACCGCCTGAGCCTTGATCGAAATCACCTTGCCATCCGGCCCCAAATTCATGGTCGTCTCAGCCTCCATAAGTGGCCCAAACATCATCGCTAGAGGGCCTTCTGGGTTCTCGGAGTCGAAGGTCATCTTCATGCCCGCAGCATCCATATCCATAAACATCGAATCCATTTTCTGAACAATCGTGACTCCTGTCTCCGCCTTTGTGACGGTCTGAGAAGTGGTCGCCTTCATTGTCATCGCCGTTTTCATTTCCTGCCCAGCCATCGCAATAACGGCACTTTGCTTCACTTCAGTTTCAGTAATGTAGACTTTACCGGGCTCGAACTTCAGCTGAACCAGAACCTCCTCTGCTGAAATCGAAGCCGAAAAAACAAGAGCGAGGGCACTGGGATACAAAATAGATTTTTTTATCATTCAAAACAGATCATTCACTTGCTCCACCTGAAAACAAGCCGTTTCTTTTCTCAGAAGAGAGCACCACCCCTTTTTAGAAACTAAAAAATAACCTCGAACCTTGCTCTCAGCTCTCGATTTAGTTAAGTTTTCTAAAATAATGCCCGCTGCCGATCTATTGGAGGACGCTTTTTTGGAATTTCTCTCAACCGAAAGAAACTCCTCTCCACACACTCTCACCAACTACGAACGTTCCTTGCGCCTCTTCCGCGAGTCACAAGGGGAGAAGTTCGCCTCTTGGGAAGCACAAGGCCCGGAGCACTTTCGCGCCTACCTTTTCGAGTTGATGAAGGCCGAGACCGCGCGCTCCACCATTCGTCTCCGTTTCGCGGCCCTCCGCTCTTTCTACAAATTTCTCACCCACCGCCAAGGACTGCCCAAGAATCCTCTTACCGAAGTTCAACTCCCCAAGGCCGAGAAGAAGCTCCCCGTCACTCTCAGCCTAAAGCAAATCGAGCACCTACTAGCCCTTCCCCTGCAACTCCCCCTCTCGCAACAAGCGCCAGATTGGATGCCTTACCGCGACACCGCCATCCTTGAGCTCTTCTACTCCACCGGCCTCCGCCTATCGGAACTCACCAGCCTCAACGCCGAACAAATCGATAGCGCCACAACCACTCTACGCGTGATGGGAAAAGGCTCCAAAGAACGTATGGTCCCCGTAGGCTCCTACGCATCCAAAGCCATTCAAAAGTATCGCCATGCAGCCAACGTCCACGAAGGCCCACTCTTCATCTCCAAGCTCCGCAAACGCCTCTCGCCCCGAGCCATCGACCAACTCCTCAAGAAGTATCTCAAGCAGTCTGAAATCCCCTTTGACGTCACTCCCCATAAACTGCGCCACTCCTTCGCGACCCATTTGTTAGATAATGGGGCCGACCTCCGAGCAGTGCAATCGCTCCTAGGGCACGCCTCGCTATCGACCACCCAAATCTATACTGCCGTCACCAAGACCCGCCTTCAAGAAGCCTATCGCAACGCCCACCCAAGGGCCAAGTAGCTACTCTTCGCGGGCCGGCAACTCCTCATCTTTTGGCAGTTCAACCTCATCTTTCGTCAAAGGAAAAGGGTCATCACGGAAATGCCGATACTGCACCCGCAACATCGCCAACGTTCCCACCCCATCCGAGCTCTGGCATGCTTTCTCGGACCACTTGAGAGCCTCTTTCCGCTTCCCTTGCGCAAAGAGAACCTCCCCTCGAGTATCCTGATAGGCAGACCCACCCGGCTTTCCCTTCAAAGCCTCGTCAACCCAGATCAAAGCTTCGTCCAAGTCACACGCGGCCCGAGAGGCCACCCAAGCAGCCGTGTTGTGAGCATTGTGCGCCTTCGGGTAGGACTTCATTGAATGTCGGTAGAAGGGAGAAACATGAGCCCAAACCCTCTCCACCTGCTCGTGCAATCCCGCCAATCGTAAAACGGGGAAAACATCATCCGCAAAAAACGAGTCGTGCGCACAATAGGAAACCATCCGGTTCAAAATACGGTCTCCTCCAGCCATATCTCCCTCCTCAAAGGCGGCCATGGCTCGTGAAAAATCTAGCTGCCCACGCCCCCTAAAGTAGCCCATTGGATTCCCATAAATCTCGAAATTCAAGTAAGTGTTGTAGGCCTCTCGGCACGCAGCAGCCTGCTTCCACAATCCCGCCTTTCGCGCCGACTCCGACAAATAATAGAGATGCCGAATCCATCCGCTGGACTCAGCGGGAAACAACAGGAAAGCCCGCTGATTAAGTTCGTGTTGCCGTTTCCAATTTCCAAGCTCTCCCCAAGTTTCCCCCAGCGAAAATAACCACGCGCCATCTCCTAAAGCCAGCTTCTCAAGCTTTGTCAGCCACCTCTCGGCCTCCTCCCCCCTTCCAGCTAACTCCAAGACAATTGCAAGAGACTCCATCAAATGAAACCCTCTAGGGTCAGCCTCCACCAATTCGTTCAAGATTTGAGACGACTCCTCAAACCGTCCGTCAGAGAACAGTAGCGAAGCCAGATTTGCAGTCATGTTCTCCTTATTCTCAACGATATCGATCAATGCTCGAATCGACCGCTCTAACAGCGGGATATCTCCCCGTGCCATCGCTGACTGCATTAGTACCGTCCACTCCGCTTCCGAGGCATTGGTCTCCGCGCTCATCTCGAACTCTGCCAAGATCGTTTCGAGCTCATCCTTTGGAAAGGAGACTTGCCGTCCGAATAGAGAAAACACCGCCCGAACTCTCTTCCACTCCGCCATCTCGACATCGCGTCCCTCTAAAAAGCGCAAGAGCAAAAACGAGCTTTCGTCCGTGTAGAAAGTCTCTGAAAGAAAGTTCTCAGGTCTGAAGACTTCTTCCTCTCGCTCCGATGCCTTGCGAACCGCGAACTCAGGATAGCCAGTCTGGAGAGAATCACTCTGCCGACCACCGAGGAATGCCAGCAAGTTGTTTACCTCATTGACTCCCTCTTTTTCCATTCGGGAATAGAGCGCCTCAAAGACCTTCTCAGCCTCGTCTATCTCCCCACGTTCGACCAGAAACTGCCCCACACTCAACAACCGACGGCAGCCTTCATTCTCCAGCTCAAACTCATCTTTCACTTTCGCCAGCGCCTCCTCAATCCACTCTGCCGGAATCGGCTTCCCCACCTCCAAGCTCAAGCACCTAAGAGCATCTTCCAGTCTTTCAGTCCCCTGATAATACTCAAACATGTCGATAGGATAGCTCTTTTCAAAATAGGGTAAGGCCTCCTCCGCAAACCCCATCTGCGCCAACAACACCAACACATCTTCCGACTCATCCACCCCATTCTCTTCCAAAGCCGCCAAGAGAGGTTTTAACAAGGAATCCTTCGCGTCTTTTACCTTTCCAGTCAATAACCCCTTCGCAATCCGCGCTCGTATTCCCATGGAATCATTACGCGTCGCCTGTTTTGTTAGAAATGGGAGCACCTCGCCGTCCAAGAGTTGCAAACTCAGTTGGACCTCATGATCGGGCCCCGCGAGAGTTCGAATCAATTCCACATCCCCTTCCCAGCGTGCAAATCGCATCTGGTCATCTTCCGACAACTCGTCCCAAAGCTCATCCTTCTTCCCAAGCGCACTCGCCAGCGCGACCCAACGCAAATGTCCCGCCTTCGCATTCTTGGCATCCTCCAAGATGGCGAGGGCCTCCTCATCATCTCCGCTTAAAATCTTCTCCTCAGCCACCTCTCCCGCCAACTCCGCCACCCGCTCTGCCAAATTGCGCGAAACAACCTCGTCTGAGACATGCTTTGGCAATCGAAAAAGCTGCACATAGGCCTCCTTGGCCAAGAGATCGCCGTAAATTCTCTCGCGGTCCTGAGCATTGGCAGCGATCAAATATCTCTCGACCAGCTCCACAATTTCGTCGGGAGTATCGGGAGTCATCTCCAAATCAACCCATCGCAAAATCTGCCGAGCTCGCCAAGACTCTTCAGGATCATCCGACAGCGCCATCGCATTCAAAAGATTCACCGCCTCTGGACCTCGCTCCCAGAGCTGATTCGCTGCCAGCTGACGCTCCACAAAGGTCTCCGCCCCCAAAGCAGCTTCCGTACTAGGCCCCGCTTCATCCTGGTCCCCTAGGACGATTTCGCCACAGACCATTCCATAGAGGCTTACTAGCAATAGACCCTTCACTGCACTCATTGTTACCCTAGAATAACGACGACACCAACCCCTCTTCTTTGACCAAACTTGATTCTTTTTCTCGTAGTAATGGTCTAAATCACTCAAGAGCACTCGCAACGCATGACTTGGCTAGAAGAAGACGAACCAAAACTCTGGGACCAAATTCCCTCTTGGGTAGGTGCCTTAGGGCGGATTTTCCTCAGAGTTTCCCTCATTGTAGTCGTTCTCCTCATTCTCGTAGGCGTCGGCTATTGGGTTACCGCCTCCCGCTACGACATCAAGGAAATCAAGGAGATGCCGGAGCGCACCCTGCTTCTCGACCGCGAAGGCAACGAACTCGCCGCCATCCATGGCTCTCGCCGCCGTGTCATTCCCCGCGACGAAATCCCTCAAGGTCTCATCGACGCCCTCACCGCCCGCGAGGATAAAGAGTTCTTTAAGCACGGTGGTGTCCACTTTCGCGGCGTCCTCCGAGCCGCTCTCCGAAATCTCAAAGACGGTGGCATCACCCAAGGCGCTTCCACCATCACCATGCAACTCGCGCGAAATACCTACGAGATTCGCGAGCTCTCTCTGCATCGCAAGCTCCTCGAAGCCACCCTCTCCTTCCGCATCGAGGCCAATTATTCCAAAGACGAAATCGTTACCGCCTACCTCAACCGAATCTACTTCGGCGCCGGAGCCTACGGCATCGAACAAGCCGCCCAATCCTATTTCGGCAAAAAGACATCCCAGCTCACCACCGCCGAAAGCGCCCTCCTCGTCGGTATCATCCGAGCCCCCCACGACTTTTCCCCCCGCAATGACCGAGAAGCCGCCCTTCGCGAGCGCGATCAGGTGCTCCGTCAAATGGCAGCCGACGGTAAGCTCACCTTCCAACAACGCGACGACAGCCTCAAAGCTCCACTCCACCTGTTGCCCCCGCGCGAGGTCCAGACCGATGCCATCCGCTGCGCCCGCCGCCACCTCAACGAGCTCCTCGACCAGAACGACTTCCTCTCCGGCGGACTCACCGCCACCTCCAGCATTGATCGCGAACTCCAAAAATTTGCACGCAATGGCATCGACGAACTCATAACTCCCTTCCCAGCTCTGCAATGTGCACTTGTTGCCATCGAGCCCACCACCGGAGCTATTCGAGCCGTCATCACCGCTCGCGACCCCGAGTCCTCACAATTCAACCGCGCCTTCGACACCCGCCGCCAACTCGGCCCCGTCTTCCAACCTTTCCTCTACGCCTTCTCAGCCGAACGCGGCCGCCTCCCCATCCCTGGCCAACCCATCCAGACCGCCCGCCAAATGCCCGACGGCGAAATTGCCCGACTCGCCAAACGCCTTGGTATCAACGGCCCCTTCACCGAGGGCGACGAACTCGCCCGAGGCAATCTGCAGACCACTCCCCTTGAAGCGGCCACCGCCCTCACTGTCCTTGCGAACCAAGGCAAAAAGCCCACCACCTATCTCATCGAAAACCTCCTCGATGCCCACGGAGACTCCCTCTTCCAACAAGAGCCTCAAAACAAGCTCGTCCTCGACGCCTTCGCCGCCCAAGCCCCCCTTGACCTCACCAAACAAAAGACCTGGTCAGCACTCAACAACCCCTCTAACGATCTATGGGCTCTCCATACCGACGAGCATCTCTCCGTCGCCCTCTGGCTCGGTTTCGACGACCCCGGCGACCTCCCCGAAGCCGAACTGTTAGAAAACGGAGCTTCAGCCCTTATCAGCGCCCTCTCCCGTATCGCCACCTCCCAAGCCAAAGACCGCGCATTGGAAGAGGCAGCCGAACAGTCCCAATCCGAACGGTGATGCATTGGCAGCTCTGCCGCCCCGTGATCAATCATTGAAAAGGTCAACCACTTTTCCAAATGGACAGCAACAACCTCCCCACCAAAGAAATCCGTTCTTAAGGCACCACAATAGGCGTGGCACTCGGCCCAAAACTCATCAGTCCCATATACCACTCCCAAACCTGCCACCCACCAAAAGCCCAAGTCACCCCCGCCAGCGCCAAAAAGGGACCAAACGGCAGCGGTTTCCCAAATCCTACTCGCAACAGCAACGCCGCCAGCAACGCATACAAAGACGAACAAAACAGCGTAAAAATCACCGCTGGCCAGCCCAAGAAAGCCCCAATCATCGCCAATAACGGCGGATCCCCCGACCCCATCGCCTCCCTTGGGCGCACCACCTCCTTAGCCCGTCCCGACAAAGACTCAATCTCCTCAATCTTCCAAGCCTCCCCCCCAATCTCAACCCGATCCCCAAACATCACCAAACTCTCCCCCGACACCTCTTTGCCATCCACCTTGAAGCCACTGCCATCCAGCAGCAGCTTGTCCGTCTTACGATAGAAAGTATCTCCCCACTCAAAAGACTCCCCATCCAGCACCAAACACAGCTGCCCCATCGGGTCATCCTCTTCCGGCTCCACCAACGCCCATTCCACCTCCTTCTCAAAGGAAAACTTCTGCTTTCCAAAGGCCAGCTTCCCGCCCCAAACCACCAACTGCAAAACAGCATAACCAGCCGCAAAACCTAGCATGGCTTCTCCCCATCCCGTCGGCCAAACCCGCGCCGCCTCAGAAAGCGTCACCAAGCCCGAAAACCAAATTGCCCCCACAATCGCAAAGGCCGCTCCCCACCAAGTCATCAAAACCGGAATAATATAGTGCTCTGCATCGATGAAGGAAATGCTTACCAACAGCGTCAGCATCACCATCAACAGAAACGCCTCCCCAGGCTGACCCTTCACCCCAAACAGCCACCAAGCCACCCCCCATAAAACCATCGTCAGCGCCTCTACCAAGACATAGCGCACCGGAATCCCCATTTTGCACTCCGCACACTTCCCCCGCTGCCAAACCCAAGTGATAATCGGCAAGTTCCGATACCACGGAATGTCCTTCTTACAACCTGGGCAAAAAGACCGCTTCGGCTCATTCACCGACATCCCAAGCGGCACTCGATAAATCACCACATTTAAAAACGAACCCACGCAAGCTCCCACGAAGAGAACTACAAACCACCAAAAAGCACTGTCCCAACCAACGATCACGGCGGGAATCTAACCCACTTTCCCCCCAACGCCCTAGCTCCAACTCTGTCCGCTCGAAATCCAATTGCACTTTCCCACCAGCACAGAGAAGGTTCTACCAATCATGAGCCACCCCAACGCCAACATCTTCCGAGCCGCCTTCCTCGCCGATGCCCTTTCCCTCGGCCCTCATTGGCTCTATAATCAAGGAAAAATCGCCCGTCTCTACCCCGAGGGCATCAACGACTTCGACGACCCGCACTCGAGTTACCATCCCCACCGTAAAAAAGGCCAGTTCACCCACTACGGCGACCAAATGCTTCTCGTCGCCCAAGCCACCGCAGCCTCCCCACAATGGTCTCTCCCCATCTTTCGCTCTGTCTGGCAAAATGGGATGACCGACTTCGACGGCTACCTCGACGGAGCCAGCAAAACCACTCTCGAGCACCTCGCGCGCGATATCGAGCATCCCGCCTCCGATTCCAATGACCTCGCCGGAGCCTCCCGCTTCGTCCCCACTCTCTTTCTCAAAGACTCCACTCTCGACCAGCGCATTACCGCCGCTCGCGACCAAACCGCGCTCACCCATGGTGACGGCTTCGTCATCGATGCCGCCGAATTCTTCGTCCGCGCCACCGACGCTATCCTCAGCGGACTCTCCATCCCCACAGCCTTCGAACAAGCAGCCGCAGCCAAATACCCTCACCTCCCCGCCAAAGATTGGCTTCAACAAGCCCAAGACGCTCTCTCCAACGACGACTACCTCCAAGCCACCGCCGACTTCGGCCTCACCTGCCACATCCCCGAAGCCTTCCCCGCCACCCTCTACTTCGCCCTTCGCTGGCATAGCCAAGGGAGCACTCTCACCGAAGAAGCCTTTCTCACCACCCTCTCCGACAACGGACTCGCCGGCGGCGACAACTCAGCCCGCGCCATTCCTTTAGCCGTCTTTCTCGCGGCCGCGGGCTGCCCTACCCCTACAAGCCTATGGGAAAACCTCACCGACCATGAGACACTCAACGCCCTCGAAAGCCTCCTCACCTCCGATCAGCCTACCTCCCAAAAAGTAACCTTCACCGGAGCCAATGGAGACCAACTCGATGCCCGCCTCGAACTCCCCGCCACTCCCCCACGCGCCTTCGCCCTCTTCGCCCACTGCTTTACCTGTGGCAAAGCCTCCCAAGCGGCCACCACCATCTCCCGAGCGCTCGCCGAGCAAGGCATCGCCACCCTACGCTTCGACTTCACAGGACTCGGGAATTCCGACGGAGACTTCGCCAACACCTCCTTCATCTCCAACGTCCAAGACCTCGTCGCCGCCGCCAATCACCTCCGAGAAGACTTCGCCGCCCCCACTCTCATCCTCGGGCACTCCCTCGGAGGTGCCGCTGTCCTCGCCGCTGCCAGCGAGATCCCCGAACTCACGCACATCGTCACTCTCGGCGCTCCCTACGACCCCGGCCACGTCACCCAACTCTTCGAAAACGACCTCCCTCAAATCCGTTCCCAAGGCCAAGCCGAAGTCACCCTTGCGGGCCGCAAATTCAACATCGGCGAACGCTTTCTCACCGACCTCAACGGTCACGACCAAGAAGAACGCATCGCCAACCTGAGACGCAGTCTTCTCATCATGCACGCCCCCTCCGACAACATCGTCGGACTCGAAAACGCCGGCAAAATCTACTCCGCCGCCAAACATCCCAAATCCTTCCTCGCCCTCGAAAAAGCGGACCACCTCCTCACCGACTCCACCCAAGCCCGCTACGCCGCCAACCTCATCGCCGCTTGGGTCGACTAGAATTCTCCCGTAGCCGAGTTGGTGACAATTCGGGCGGGGAATACAACCTCCACGCCAACCAGCCCGCAGTGTCACCACTCCGGCTACCTGCCATCACTCACAAACCTAACTCCAACTGCGTCTTTTCTTCCTTGGCCGCAAACTTCACCCCCACTCCCAAAAGCCTCACCGCACGCCCTTCGCCCCGTTGCCACGCCTCCTGCAACAACTCCGCAAAAGTTACTCCATCCACAGCCCCACCCGCACGTTCCGCCGTGGTGGTCTCGAAATCCGCGAACTTCAACTTCACCACCAGCGACTTAATCCGCCTCTCCTGATGCTTCCCCGAAAGAGCCTCCCGCAAACTCACTAACAACGGAGCCAACGACTCATCCAACGCCTCCAACGAAGTTCGATTTTCGCGAAAGGTCGTCTCCTTGCTCACCGACTTCCGCTCCCGCTCAACCCTCACCAGTCTTTCATCGACCCCACGACAGAGATCATAGAGTTCACTTCCCCACTTTCCAAACCTCCTCGCCAACTCCACCCGCTCGAACGCCTGCAAGTCACCGCAACTCGCCACTTGTAGCACCGCCAACTTCTCCGCCATTTTGCGCCCCACCCCCGGAATCTTCTTCACCGGCAACACCCTCACAAAATCCGCCACCTCCTCCACACGCACCGCAAACTGCCCATTCGGTTTTTCCCAATCACTCGCCACCTTCGCCAACATCTTGTTCGGCGCAATTCCCGCCGAAGCCGTCAACCGCGTCTCCTCCTCTATCTGATGTCGAATCTCCCGCGCCACCGCTTCCCCATCCGTCTGCAAGGCACTCACATCCAAAAAGGCCTCATCTAAACTCAGCGGCTCAATCAATTCCGTAAAGCGTCCGAAAATCGCACGAATCTTCTGCGACTCTTCTCGATAGACCTCGAACCTCGTGGGCACCAACACCAGATGTGGGCACTTTTCCAAAGCCATGAACACCGGCATCGCCGAATGGCACCCGAATTTACGTGCCTCATAATTCGCCGTCGTCAGCACCCCGCGCTGCGAACGACCACCCACCCCCACCGGCTTACCTCGCAATTTTGGATCATCCCGCTCCTCAATGGCTGCATAGAAGCAGTCCATGTCGATATGCAGAATCGTCCGGCTCACGAGTCAGGATAATCCGACTTTAAAGCCCTGACAGCAGTTTTTCATGACGTCATCCTCTCAAAAGCCCCCCAAATGAGGCAAAAAAGCACAAATTACCCTCTTGACGCCTCGGTCCGTGGCCCATAGCCTCCGCGCCCCTAAGATTAACTGATCTCAAATATGGCAAACGAAACTTTCCGCGGAGTCGAAATGAAAAAAGGTGAGCCCGTCGACCGCGCTCTCAAGCGACTCAAGACCAAGCTCGATACCGAAGGTATCTTGGAGGAAATGCGCCGCCGTCGTGCTTTCGAGACTCCTACTCAGAAATTCCAACGTAAGCTTCGCACCGCATCCAAGCGCAACAAAGTCCGTTGGCACTACTCCAGCAAGTCTCCTGAGAAAGAAGGCGAAAAGACCGAGGATTAATTTCCCTCAACCAACAAGTTTTACCGGAGCAGGGACATTCATGTCCCTGTTTTTTTTGTGCTCCGACGGAGCGCGAGTGCCCTCACTCGCCCCACCGAACCGAAGCAAAGACCGGAGCGTCGACTTCAGTCGTCGGGCACTGTGATAAGGAAAATTCTCGCTAACCTCTTGCGGTAGGTCGGTGCTTCGCCGAAGCCGACCCCTGTGATGAGGGTTGTTCGGCGTAGGCTCTTTACCCATCGGAAAATGAATATAAGACCATGGTCATACCGTGGCTGCGTATCCAAGTCTGCAAAGGCTTCAGTGGTGATCAAGAGGGTCGGTTTTGGCAAAACACGACCTACCGCATCACGACAAGGTGTCTTAACACAGTGCCCGACGACTGAAGTCGACGCTCCTACAGAACTTCTACAACAGCTGCGTCTCCGCCAACATGCGATACATGCCATTCCCCGCCAACAAGTCATCGTGAGTCCCGCTCTCCACAATCTGCCCCCCGCTCAGCACGTGAATCCTATCACAACTCCGAACAGTCCCCAGACGATGCGCGATAATCAAACTCGTCCGCCCCTTCATCAGCTTCTCCAAAGCCTCCTGCACCAAGCGCTCACTCTCCGAATCCAACGCACTCGTCGCCTCATCTAACATCAAAATTTTCGGGTCCGCCAAAATCGCCCGCGCAATCGCAATCCGCTGCCGCTGCCCACCTGACAATCGCATTCCACGTGGCCCCACCACCGCTTCATACTTCTCCGGGAAGGATTCGATAAACTCCGCCGCATTCGCCTCGCGCGCCGCCTCCTCAATCTCTTCCTGAGTCGAACCCGGCTTTCCGTAAGCAATATTCTCCGCAATGGTCCCGCCAAAGAGATGCACATCCTGCGGCACCACCGCAATCGCCGAGCGCAACTCATCTAACGACCAATCCGCCACCGAACGCCCATCCAAAGAAAGCGTCCCTCCCGAAATATCATGAAAGCGCTGAATAAGCGCAAACAGCGTCGACTTTCCTCCTCCACTCGGACCCACAAAAGCCACTTTCTCTCCCGCTGAAATCTCAAAGGACACTCCTTTGATAACCTCCAGTTCTTCCCGCGAAGGATACGCAAACCGAATCTCCTGCGCCGCCAAAGCACCCGTCACCACCGTCTCCGAAGACTCACCTTCGCTCTCGGGAACCTCTTCCAAAATCTCCTTCAGTCGCTCCGTAGCGCCATTCGCCTTTTGCACCTGACTCACAATCTCTGGAAACGAACCAAGTGAGGCACCCACAAAGACACTAAAGAGCACAAAGGCCACAAACTCACGCTGACTCAACTCACCCTCTGACAACATTCCGGCTCCGAACCAAGCCACCACCGAAATAGTCCCAAAGAGCACAAAGATAATAAAGGCTATGAACGCCGCACGCGCTTTCGCTCCCCGCATCACCACCGAAAGATAGTCCGTCAGCGACTGCTCAAAGCGACTCTCTTCAAAGCCCTCATTCCGAAACGACTTCACTTCCGCGATGCCCTGCGTGCTCTCCTCAATCACAATCGAGCTATCCGCCAAAGCATCCTGCGCCGCCTTGGAATACCCCCGCACCTTTCGCCCAAAGAAGGCCACTGCCAAAATGACCACAGGAATGATGGCCAACATGAACAGCGCCAGCTTCCACGAAAACACAAAGATAAACACCAAACCACCAATCAAAATCACCGTCTGGCGAATCATCTGTGGCACGGTCGTCAAAAGAGTCTCCCGCAAAACCGACAAATCCGCCGCCACCCGCCCCGAAAGCTCACCCGCGCGGCTCTTTTCATAAAAGCTCATCGGCAAGTGGACCAAGTGCTTGAAGACATCGCGCCGAATATCATTCAAGGCGCTTTCACCCGCCTTAATGAAACCACGTACCCGCCAGTAAGAAACAAAAGCCTGCAACGCCAACACCCCCACCAGCGTCAACACCGTGCGATTGATGTTCGCCTTCACATGATCCACATCGAGCATCTCCTCGCCCCCAAACTTCACGCCCCCAATGAGTTGACTCAGGAAATAGGGAAACGCCAACGACAGTCCCGCCGTAATAAAGAGAGCCACCAGTGCCGGATAGAAGGTCTTCTTATAGTTCGCCAAATAGCCGTAAAAGCCCAGCACCGCCAACTTTCGTCCCGATTTTCCCTCTTCCGATTTTCCCGCACGCTTCCGCATGCAGGGAGTGGAAAGCAGTGACCCCCATCAGTCAAACAACAAGGCCCCCGATGCCGAAAAAGACCCCCTCGTCAACGGTCACACCGCAGCAAGATTTTCCTTGGGTCCGAGGGGCTTCTAGTCGAGATTCTCGGTACACGAACCATGTCCGAAGTCGATACCCAGCCCCCTAAAGAGAATCCACTCACCAACATTCTCGTCAACGTTCTCATTCCTGTGTTGGCCTTGGGCAAACTCAGCAAAGACCCAGCACTTGTCGATAGTCCCAAGTTCTACCACCTCGGCCCCATGTGGGCCCTCGGGGTCGCTCTCGCCTTTCCCATCGGCTACGGCATCTGGTTCCTCCTCAAACACAAGAAGCTCAACTTCTTCTCCGTTCTCGGCCTTGTCTCCGTCCTCCTCACCGGTGGTCTCACCCTATTCCTCTGGAAAGAAGACGGCTCCGTCGACGCTTCCGCCCCTATCCTCTTTGGACTCAAAGAAGCCTCCATTCCCTTCATTCTAGGAATCGCCGTCTTCGCCTCCCATTGGACCAAAACCCCACTTCTCAACACCTTCCTCTACAACGACCAGATTTTTGATATCAAGCGCATCACCGCCAAAATCGAGGAAAATGCTAAACAGGTCCCCTACGCGAAGCTGCTTTTCCAATGCACCCTCATCTTCGCCGCCTCCTTCCTCGTCTCAACGGTGGCCAACTTCTTCCTCGCGCAATACTTCCTCGGACCCGACAAAGTCGATTACACCGCCGAAAACGCCCGTGAGCTCTACAATAAAGCAGTCGGCTCCATCACCTGGGTCGGATTCCTCGTGATTGGCCTCCCCATCATGGCCTTCCTCGTCGGCTGCATGCTGTTCCTCCTCAAAGGCCTCCGCCAACTCACCGGCCTCGAAAACGACGAGCTCATGCTCCCTCGTTAAGGACTGCAACTTTTTCAGCCACAACACTTGGCCTTTTCCCATCTTCGCGCTAAATGGCCCTCGTGAGTTGCAAAACACTTGGAGTTGGCTTGGCAGGATTCGGAACAGTAGGTTCCGGAGTATGGAATATTCTCGCTCGTAATGGGGACCTCATCTCTGAGAGAACCCAAGGCACCGTCAAGCTCGAGATTCGCCGCATCGTCGTCCGCGATCTCAACAAGTTCCGCGAAGCCGACGCACCCGACAGCATCTTCGAAACCGACCTCGCCACTCTTATTGAAGACCCCGAAGTCGATATTGTCGTCGAACTCATCGGAGGCACCCAAGCCGCCTTCCACCTCGTCGCCGCAGCCCTCAAGGCTGGTAAACCCGTCATCACCGGCAACAAGGCTCTCCTCGCCGAGCGGGGCAAAGAACTCTTCGCCCTCTCAGCCGAACACAACACCCCCATTCACTTCGAAGCCGCTGTCGCCGGAGCGATTCCCGTCATCAAGGCCGTGCAGGAGTCTTACGTCGGCAACCGCATCGAGTCCCTCACCGGCATCATCAACGGCACCTCAAACTACATTCTCCAACGCATGACCGAGGCCGGACTCGGCTACCCCGAAGCTCTCGCCGAAGCCAAAGACCTTGGTTACGCCGAAGCCGACGAGACCCTCGACGTCAACGGCTGGGATGCCGCCCACAAAGCCATTCTCCTAGCCTCCCTTTCCTACGGCAAACTCATCAACTACGAGGACGTCTACGTTCGCGGTATCGAGATGGTCACACCCCTCGATATCCGCTTTGCGAAAGAGCTCGGCTACGTGGTCAAGCTCCTCTCCCTCGTCCGCCAGCACGACGACGGTAGCATCGAGATTCGCACTCAACCCTCCTTCATCTCAGCTAAACACATTCTTGCTTCCGTCAACGGAGTCTTCAACGCCATCGCCGTCAAAGGAGACGCCGCCGGCGAATCTCTCTTCTACGGACGTGGGGCTGGCCAAGAGCCCACCGGAAGCTCAGTGGTCGCCGACCTCGTGGAAGCCGCTCGCCTCATGGAGCACGGTGGCACCCATCGCGGATTCCTCCCCTCCGAAGAAGAACCCAAGCTGATGGCCATTGAGGACACCGCCACTCCCTACTACGTGCGCTTCAAGGTCACCGATCGCCCCGGCGTCATTGCCGAAATCGCCACCATTCTCGCCGAAGCCGGAGTCGGAATCTCCGGCACCCACTCTCCCTCCAACCCCGAAGACCCCGACGCCGAATTCGTCGACATGGTTTTCCTCCTGCACAAGACCCCCTTCGGTCACCTCAAAGACACCCTCGCCAAAGTGGAAGCCCTCGACTCCATCACCGAGCGCCCCGTCGTCTTCCGCATCGAGAAACTCTAACAGGGCAACAACTCAACGTGGCGTGGGCCTCTGGCCCACGATGGTGCCTTCAGCCGTCTCGGCTGAGGTAGGATTCAACCCCGGCAGGATGCCCGGGTTGACCTTCGTAGCCCAGAGGGCAACGCCACGGCTAAGCGCCTTATTCAAAAAGCCATTCAACTGAGGCCGTCATCACTCTTCTCCTAACCCAACTTCTCCACCGAGACCCCGCGCAAAAAATCTGCTGCACCCATCCGCTTAGAACCTTCCGGCTGAATCTCTCCCAGTTGCAACGCTCCTGTCCCACAAGCGACAAAGACCTCTCCTTCTTCCCCGCGAATCAACTCACCCGCGACTCCAGTCACTTCCGAACAAATCACCGGAGGAAAAATCTTCATCCGCTTCTCTTTCCCCTTTCCATCCACGAAAGTCGTAAACGTTCCCGGCCAAGTATGATAAGCCCGCACCAGCCGCTCTAACTCCGCCGCTGGCCGCGACCAATCAATCCTTCCATGCTCACGCTCCAACTTAGGCGCGTAAGACATCTTCTCTTCATCCTGCGGAGTCCTTCCCGCCGTTCCGCCAGCAAGCTTCTCAAGTCCCGAACACAACGAAGCCGGCCCCGCCTCCGCGAGCCTATCATGAAGAGTCTCTCCCGTCTCATCGGCCGCTATGGGTAGATTCTGCACTTCGATGATGTCACCGGAATCCAGCGCCTTCACCACGTGCATCACCGTCCACCCCGTCTCCGAATCTCCATTTTGGATCGCGGCCTGAATACAACTCGCGCCCCGATACTTCGGCAACAGCGAGGCATGCAAATTAATGATAGCCTTCTTTGGCATCTCGATCAGCTTCTGAGGCAAAATCTGCCCATAGGCCATCACCACCATCACATCCGCCTCCAACTCGGCCAATTCGGCAAGTGCTTCCGCCGCTCTCACTTTCTCAGGCTGCAACACCGGAATCCCCGCTTCCTGTGCAATCACCTTGATGGCCGGCGGCTGGGGCTCCGAACGACGACCGACCGGTTTATCAGGCTGAGTCACCAACGCGACCACCTCATAATCCGAATCTAACAGCGCCCGAAAAGTCGGAATCGCAATTTCCCCCGTCCCCAAAAACACCACTCTCATCACTTCATTCGATTAGGCCTTTTTCCCGGCCATCTCGAGATAAATATCCAGTTTCATCAACCGCTCGATGACATCGTAGAGCACCTTCACCGGAGTTCCCGTGGCATCGATATCAGTCGTCATTTCCTCGCCATAGTATTCCAGAATCGGCTTCGTCTCCTCTTCATAAGTTTGGATGCGATGCTCAATCACCGAATCATTCGCGTCGTCAAAACGGTTATCCTTCAACGCCCGCTTCCGCATCCGACGCGCTAGTTCGTTTCGGTCGGGGCACGAGAGATGGATCACTTGATGAATAATCAGATGGTCCCGCATAATCTCTGCCTGACGCACGTTGCGCGGAATACCATCCAGAATCAAAAGATCGATATCAGGCTTATAAGTGTGGGTGTCTGCCCAGTTTCTCATCTGAGTTTCCCACAGCTTCACCGTCAACTCGTCCGGAACCAACTCGCCCGATGAGGAGTGGCGCACGAACTCTTGACCAATCGGCGTCCGTGTATCCAAAGACCGAAAGACATCGCCACACGCACAATGGAAAAAACGCGGAATAGCACCCAAGGTCTTTCCCAACGTTCCCTTGCCTGCCCCGGGAGCCCCCAGCAACAGAATGGCAGACATCTTCGGCAAATCACTCATAGGCAAGAGGCCTTACACAAGACGCCATCAATAAGCAACCGTGATGGCATTCATAGCCCATTCTTCAGAACCAGCTCCAACTGCTCGGCTGCCGCCAAATCACGAGGCGTGATCATTTCACGTTCGACCGGAACCTTCTCTGAACCCTCAATATCGAGAATCACCTGACGATATTTTTGCCACTTCAAATCACCCAACTTCACAATCTTTCCCATATCCGCACCCGTCAGCTTCTTCCAAGCATCGAAAGGCAACTCCGAACAATAAATCTCGTCATCCTCCATACGATAACGAAAATCATAAGGCTTCCCCATTTTGCGGCGCATCTCCTTAATCCAAGCTGGAATCATGATCCTCCAGTGCTCTTTCAATCGGTAAGCAGCAAACTTTCCTTGGCTCCTCTTGATCCATCGTTCGTAAGGAACTTCCTGAACAGTCGGCACCATAGCCTCCAGCACATACCACTTCCCCTTCTTGTTCACCACCACCCCACAATGCGAGTAAGGGCTCTCCGTCGCTCCCTCGATAGCATCGACCACATCCAGCCCTGGACCATTAGGCAATGATTGAAAAAGAACATCTCCTTCCACCGGCTCATAGCGAATCTTGCCCGCCACCGCCCAGCCGCAGCTCCAAATAGCCATCGAGATAAAAACTAGAATCAAACCAGCCGCCCGAACTCGTGAGCCCCTCGAAGAAGGAAAAAGAACCATCATGAATACTACAACGCCACCCACCCTCCATTAGAGCGGTAAATTCTTTACTGGCACTCAAGGAACGAAAGGGACTTTCCAATCCTTGCGCTCTCGTTAGACTCTGCCCGTGGGCAATACTTTCGGCACCCTGTTCAAAATCTCGACCTTCGGCGAATCTCATGGCGGAGGGGTCGGCGTCATTATCGATGGCTGCCCTCCTGGAATCGCTATTACGCAAGAAATTATCCAGCACGAACTCGACCGCCGCCGTCCTGGTCAGTCCGAGATCGTGACTCCGCGTAACGAGGCTGATTCTTGCGAAATCCTTTCAGGCGTCCACGAGGGCTACACTATCGGCACCCCCATTTCGGTTCATGTCCGCAACAAGGACCAGCGCCCTGGGGCCTATGACGAGATGGCGGTTAAATACCGTCCTTCGCACGCCGATTACACCTACGACGCCAAATTCGGACGCCGTAACCCCAACGGCGGAGGCCGCTCCTCTGCTCGCGAAACCATCGGTCGCGTCGCTGCTGCTGCGATTGCCAAAGAAGTCCTTAAAGTCCTCGCCCCCGGGCTCGAAACTCTCGCGTGGGTTTCCACCGTCAAAGATATCAAAGCGAATGTCGACGTGGACTCAGTCACCTCCGAGATGATCGAATCGAACATCGTTCGCACCGGCGACCCCGCCATCGTAGACGAAATGATCGACCTCATCAAAGCCACCCGCAAGGACGGCAACTCCATCGGCGGCACCATCGAAGCCGTTATCCGCAACTGCCCTGCTGGACTCGGGGCTCCGGTCTTCGACCGCCTCGAAGCCGACCTCGCCAAGGCGATGCTTTCTCTCCCAGCGACTAAAGGCTTCGAAGTCGGTTCCGGCTTCGGTGGCACCCTGCTCACTGGCCGCGAGCACAACGACCCCTTCTACATGGAAGGCGACCGTGTCCGCACCCGCTCCAATAATTCAGGCGGCGTCCAAGGCGGTATCTCCAACGGCGAAAACGTTCTATTTCGCGTGGCCTTCAAGCCCGTCGCCACCATCATGTCGTCGCAGGAAACCGTTTCCTCAGCAAAAGAAGAAACCGAGCTTAAAGGCAAAGGTCGCCACGACCCTTGTGTTCTGCCGCGCGCAGTGCCCATGGTAGAAGCGATGGCCAATCTCGTCGTCCTCGACCACCTGCTCAGACAACGAGCCCAATGCGGAAAATAGCCGGAGTGGTGACACTTCGGGCTGGGTTGGTGAAGAGGCGGTATTCCCCGTCCGAGTTATCATCAACTCGGCTACATCGAGAATTCCCATCCACCTCGATACGAACTCCCTTTCCTATTTCTCTCGCTCGAAATCGCGCTAAGGTTCCCCCATGGACTTTCTCGATAAAATCCCTCTCGATCAAACTGCGCTCACTATCGCAATGGTTGCGATCGTGCTCCTTTTCGCACTCATCTCCATCGTCAAGGGTATCATCAAGACCATCATCACCCTGATTTCTCTCTCAGTCGCCTCAGCCGCCTTCCTTTTCGGCTTTCTGCAATCCCCTCCCTATATCCAAAATTTTGTTCCAGAGGCCGTTGGCTGGATGCCCTTAGTCGCTGGCGGGGTCTGTGCCCTTTTGGCGATGGTCATCATTCAAATCTTTCTTGGGGTCTTTTCAGGCAAATCGAAAAAAAGGAAAAAGGCTCCCAAAGCAAAGTCGGAAAGCAGCGACGAAGGAGGCTCAGGAGGGAAAACCAGCCGCAATCCTTTAGCTCCCATTTTTGGACTTCTGATCGGCGCGCTCGCTCTTTACGGCGCTATCACAGCCCTCCGCTACTTCGGCACCAATGCCGAGCTAGAATACCTCCAGACCTATGTCTCAGAGGGAGCCGAGAAAGCAGGCGAAACCCCTCTCATCGTTCAAGCCAAGCAATGGCTCGATGATTCTCCGATCGCGACTTGGCATGAGAACATCGACCTTCTCAATACCGCCGACTACCGCTCTCGATTGAACTTGGCCAAGCTCATCATTATTTCTGGCGACAAGGCGGACCTCGCCCAAGCCCTCAAAGAAGAGTCTAATCAAGAGGTGCTCAAAGTCCCTGAGATCAACTCCGTCACCCTCACCGGCGACGACCTTCGCGCCCTCTGTAAGGACTGTAATTTCCAAGCGCTTTTCAAAGACGAGCGCTTCCAACGGCTCACCTCTCGCCCTTCGACCAAACGCGAACTTCTCAAAGTGAAGCTCGAAGAGTTTTTCGCCAAATAGGCAACTCCTAGCCTTCCTTGGACTGAGTCTTGATTAAGCGGGCATTGGCGACTTCCTCCAAGCCAAGACGGATTTCTCGGATCAACTCTTCTGGCAGTGGGTGCTCCACAATCAGTCCCAGAATCAAAGTTCCAAACTGCGAAGGGGTTGGAACTACTTCCAAAATCGACTCTTCCCCGATCCTTACATGCAGACTTCCTACCTCGCCATCACTGGCTCCTGACGCTCCCGCCAGCGAACGAGCCACTTGGATAAGCTTCGGATTCGCAACTTCATCGATGAGAATTTTCCCCTCGATGTTAGAGACAAAATAATTACGCGCTCCCACCGGCCCCTTTAACCATTTCCCAAAATGGGTCACCCGCGCAAGAATGGGCTCCTCTGCCGAGGGAACCGGAGGACGTTTGATCCGGCTTACAGGCGTCTTGGCGGCCGCAGTCTGTGGCTCTTCTTGGGCAACCTCTTGTACCATCTGATCAGGTGCTTCTGCTTCTGCTTCCACTTCGCGCACTCTACGGAAGGGAGAATGGATGGGTCTCGGCTCAGGCCTAGCGGGCTCGGAATAGTTCACCTCCGCATTTTGTGAAGGTGGAGAGGTAGGAAGAGGAGGAGCTTCCTTTGACTCTCTCATCACTCCCCCTGCGCGCCCCTCAGCTTGCGCTTTTTTCAGAAACTGGACCGCAGAACGAACGACCGAAGGCGCTTGTCCTGGTGGGGAAGTTGCCGAAGATCTGGCCTCGACATCTTCGGGCTCGGGAGACCTCACAGCAGGCTGGTCATCGATTTTTTCTGAAGCCGTAGGTGGAAGTTCGGGAGCAGAAGAAACTCCACTAGCAAAACCTTCGAACTGGCTTCCAAAATCGACCTCCAAGCGATTGAACTCATGCCCATAGGGACGGGAAAGAAGAGACTCGGCCAACCGCCGCATCTCATCCTGGTCCACCCATGCTGAAATCACATCACTCATCTTTGCTGCGCCATAGCAGTTAACTTCGCCTCCACTTCCATTCGGACACGGTCAAAGACTGCCATCGCACCCGCTCCATTCTCCATAGCACCGATTGGGAGCCCTCGAGCACTTGCCCGAATAAAGAGGTCATCACGTGGAATCATGGTCTGGAACAAAAGTTCCGAGGGAAGAATATCTTTCAAAGCCTGAGCTGCTTCTCGGCTCTCGGCCAAACCAGGCTGCATCATCGTCAGGATGAGTCCCAGCACTGATAGCTGCGGGTTCACAACGCGCATGCGGGCAAGCACCGACATCAGTTTGGGCACCGACCGTATTCCCAGCGGCTCCGCCTGCTGAGGAATAATGACCGCCGAAGAAGCCGAAAGAACATCGGCTGTCGCCCCAAAGAGTCCCGCCGCCGTATCGATGATACAGACCTCGAAGCCCCGTGCCTCCACACTGCGTAAAAACTCTCGCACTCGATGAAGAGTCACCCCCATCTCTCCGCCTCCCAGCTCATAATCGCTCGTCTGGCCAGCCGCCACGAGGCTTAATGTGTCCAGACGAGTAGGCACAATAAGGCGTTCGATGGGATATACTGGATCCGCCATCAGATCATAAAATCCAGGGAGAACTCTCGATTGCCGAGTGAGCGAGAGTCCCACCGATCCTTGCGGGTCGGCATCAACCAACAAAGTCTTGCGCCCGTTCCTAGCGAAGGAATGAGCAAGGTTAATTGAGAGGGTGGTCTTTCCTACCCCCCCTTTTTGACTCGATACCGCAATAGTAATCACTGTTTCTGTTGAGATGATTGTGCACCTTGGCACTTCGCAAAAGTCTTTTCTTACCCAATACCTGCCCAATGAGATGCCGTTGACAACCATCTGCCCACTTGCCATCAATAAAGAGTGCAAAATCTTAAGGTTCTCTTTCTCCTTCTCATTCTTTGCTCTTTGACCGCATGTCGGACAAAAAATGAAGATGGAGAACAAAAAGTTCAGGAAAACACTGAATTCTTCTCAACTCCTCCTGAAAACATCCCTGAGCTTGGCATCAACCGACTTGCGACGGAGCCTTCTAACTTCCTCCGAAATCAATCAACCTCTCCCATTCACTGGCAACCGTGGACCCCTGAAATTCTCGATCTCGCGGAGCGCTCCCAGCGACTCATTTTTGTCTTTGTTGGCTCAACGACTCACTCCAAGTCTCAGAGTCTGGCTCAGTTACTCGAGTCCAAGTTCACAACCGAGATCAACGAAAAATACGTTCCGGTCTTGGCCGATACCGAGCTCGATCCAGCCCTTGCTCTCGCCTGCAACATGCTCTCCAATGAGCGTCGCGAATCAATCGCCTTTCCTTTTCTCATGTGGCTCAGCCATGAGGGGAACCCTGTTGCATGGATTCCCGTTTCTAGCGTAGACGAAGAAAACCTCCTCCTTGGTTTCCGTAGAGCTCAAAACACCGTCGAGGCTATCCTCGAAAAATCTTCCCGCTATGTCATCGAAAACAGCCGATACGACAACGAGGGACGACGAGGGCGTATCAAATCCTCGCTTTCTCTCGGTGAGAAGGAAGGGAGCAAACAAGTTGCTAGGAACGACCTCTTCATCACCGCCCAGTCGCTCAGCGATCTCTACGACTCTATCGACAAGACTTTTGACAACACGGGAGGAATCCCACCCGGCAACTTGATCACCAGCCTAGCTCGTATCAGCGCGCATCCGGCGGCTCCAAGTCGCCTTCGAAAAGACGCCCGAAAGGCGAGTAAAGAATCGATCGATCTTCTCGTCAAATCCGCCATTCGGGATCCCTTGGACGGCTATTTTTTCACCCGTCGCAATAGTCGGTCCTTCTCTGTCCCGGCTCTCAGCAAGACTCTGAAAACCCAGGCCGAAATGCTTTCCGCAATGTCTAGTAGTCCATCGACTCCAGCATCCAAAAGAGCCATCGCCTACATGCTTGAGGCCTTAGAACAGAACCCCATTCAATCGACCGCTCTTTACCCCGGCGAGACGAACGAACTCGCCTACTTCTGGAGCACGAGCGCTGTCGAGGACCTTCTCAGCAAAGACGAAATGGCCGTAGCCAAAGCAGCCTTTGGCCTCAAAGGGCTTGGAAACGTCCCCAGTTCTGATGACCCACGCCGACTCTATTTCCGCCGCAACACCCTAGGCTTAGCACTCTTCGGTTCCGACCTGGCGCAAAAAGTCGGCAAAAACGAACCTGAGGTCGAAAAGCTCTTAGCGAGTGCCATCGAAAAGATCAGCGCGCGTAGGAATGAAATCCTCACAACAAGCAACGCTCTTTTAACCGAAGAACTGCCTATCCTTGCTCCCAAAGCGCGACTCTTAACCTCCCTCGTCCGCGCCCATGCCGCCTCCCCTAGCCCGTCAACGCTTCAATCTCTCAATCGTCTTGGGGAAGAAATTTTGACCGAATTTGTCGATAGCGAGGGACGACTCATTCGAGTGCCTGCCAGAGGGGATTTAAGAACGGTCCAAGCCTTTGCAAATGACTACGCCGTCACTATTGAAGCTCTTTTAGAATGGTATCGCGTCACTTGGAGAGAACAGCTCCTTGAAGTCTCTCTCAACCTGACAACCATACTCCTCGACGACTTCCTCGATAAAGAGAACTATCTAGTGGAGGCAAACATCGAAAACCACCCCTTAACCTTCCCAGTTTACAGTAAGGACATGATTTTCGGGCCTTCAACTTGGGGTATAGCCCACGGAGTCCTTAGAAAGATGTCCAACATGGGCCATCAACACCCCAAGCTCGCGAGTGCAATCGAAGCCCAGACTCCACTGCTTGAAGCCGGGCTCAAAAGAGCTCCCGTCGTTCACACAGATTACCTTCTAGCCGGCCTCAATAACCTGGGTGGTTACGTTCTAGTCGTCGCGGAAGCTCAAAAGGGTAACCAATCTCTCCGTCTCGCTCTCGCTCAACCTGAGTTTGATAGCATTAACACCATCCTCCAAAATTCAATTTTGAAGGACCTCCCATCAGCAGGAAACAATGCGGCAGTCTTGCTGAAAAACGGAGAGAAAATAAAAACCTTCGCCTCCACTGACGCCATCCTAACAGGGCTCAGATCTCAACTCGCACGATAGGAGCGATTCTGGAACCGCATCTCTCAATTGACACTCAAGTCCTCGGTTTACAAACTACACCCATGAACCTTCGTCGCTACCTTCCCCTTGCTCTTCCCCTCGCCGTTCTATCCTGCGCAGCTCCGAGCGCCCTTGGCCCTAACGGTAACGTCCAAATTCGAAATTCTTCACCCGCCCTCGTCAATCAGGGAGCTCAAGCCTTTCAGCAAATGAAGGCCGCAAAAAAGGTCTCCACAAACGCAAACTACCGCAGCCAAGTGAACCGAGTCGCCACTCGCCTCACCCGCGTGATTACTCTTCCCAACGCTCAATGGGAATTCGTGGTCTTCGAGGATGCCACCCCCAACGCCTTTGCGCTCCCAGGCGGAAAAGTAGGCATCAATTCCGGCCTCTTTCAAATCACCAAAAACGATGCCGGTCTCGCCACCGTCCTTGCGCATGAGATCGCACACGTCACCTCCAACCACGCCGATGCCCGCATCAAAAACCAAAGCACCATCGGCTTGGGAGCCTCCGTGTTAGGAGGACTCATTGGAGGAGAAAGCGCTGCCTCTGCCACTCGTCTTTTAAGCGGAGCAGGCAACATTGCCTTCGGTCTCACCTTCTCACGTTCTCAAGAGCTCGAAGCAGATCGCATCGGAACTCTCTTCATGGCACGCGCGGGCTACGACCCCAACGAAGCCGTCGCCATGTGGCAGCGCTTCGCCACCTACAACAATTCCCGCGGAAGCCAAGGAGCTGAATTCCTTCGCACCCACCCTCTCAACGAGACCCGCATCACCGCCCTGCGCGAGTTCCTCCCCGTGGCCCAGCGCGAATACCGCAACTAGGCCCGCCATTATGCCTTTACTCGCCATCGAATCCTCTTGCGACGAAACCGCTGTCGCCATCTACGGGAAAAAGAAAAGTTCCTCCAAAAACGAACTCCTTGTCTCCCTGATTTCTTCTCAAATCGAACTCCACAAGGACCTCGGCGGCGTCGTCCCCGAACTCGCTTCCCGTAACCACACTCTGCATATCCAGCCTCTCGTTGCCGAGGCCCTCACTCAAGCTGATCTCACCCCTCAAAAAATCGACGCCTTCGCTGCCACTGGCGGCCCCGGACTTGCCTCCTCTCTCCAAGTCGGCCATTCCTTTGCCAAAGGTCTCGCCCTTGCTTCGCAAAAACCCTTCCTCTCTATCAATCACATGGAGGGCCATCTTCTCAGCCCCTTTGTTGGCGAAGAGGACATTCCTCCCCACCTCGCGGTCATCGTTTCAGGCGGACACACCATGCTCATCAAAGTTGACGCCGTTGGCAGCTATCAACTCCTTGGACAAACTCTCGATGATGCCGCCGGCGAAGCCTTCGACAAAGTCGCAAAAATGCTCGAACTCCCCTATCCTGGCGGCCCTCAGATCGAGCGCCTCGCCAAAGAAGGAAACCCGGCGGCCTTCGACTTCCCGCGGTCTCTGCTCACCGAAGAACATCTCGATTTCTCCTTTTCCGGGCTCAAAACCGCCGTACTCTACACTCTCCAAAAACTTGCGAATCCCAAGGACCAGCTCCCCGACCTCTGCGCCTCTTTTCAAGCCGCCGTCTTTGAAGTTCTCATCGCCAAAAGCCTGCGTGCCGCAAAAGCACACGACCTCTCGCTTGTTACTCTATCCGGCGGGGTCTCCTGCAACGCCACCCTCCGCGACCACCTTGCCACAGCCTGTCACTCTGAAGGCCTGACCTTTCGCGCTAGCCCCCCCAATCTTTCCACAGACAACGCCGCTATGATTGCCTTCGCCGCTCATCAAAAATTTCTTTCTGGCCAGCAATCTGACCTCGCCACCGATATTGATCCCAACTTAAAGTTGGCGACTCTCTAACCAATCCCTGACCACTCACTCCTTGCGTTACCCTGCCCTTATCTTCGACTTCGACGGAACTCTCGCCGACACCCTTGCTGCTGCCGTCGAGGTCTATAACAACCTCGCCGAGTTCTACTCTCTTCGCTCCATCACCATGGACGAAATCCCTGCCCTGCAAGACTTTGAGCTCAAAGAACTGCTCAAGCATCTCGGCGTCTCCAAGCTACGCGTCCCCTCCCTGCTCGCCAAGGGCCGCAAAGCCCTTCGTGCAGACATCACCAATCTCTCTCTCAATGACGGAATCGCAGAACTCCTCCCCCAACTCCGCGAGCACTGCACCTGTTTCGGCATCCTCACCTCCAATTCTACCGAAAACGTCGAAGCCTTCCTCGAGGCCAAAGGCCTGCGCGACCTTTTCACCTTCATTTCCAGCACCTCCAAGCTCTCAGGTAAACATAAACACCTGCGAGCCATTGAAAAAACCTTCTCCTTGGAACGCTCGAAAATGCTCTACGTCGGAGACGAAACCCGCGACATCCGTGCCTCCCAGAAAGCAGGTATCCACGTCGCCGCTGCCACTTGGGGCTTCAACTCTCCAGAAGCACTCAAGCGTCAGAATCCTACCTTCATGCTCGACTCTCCCAGAGACCTCCTCAAGGCCTGCGAAATCTCATAACTTCGTCGGAGCCGGCCCCACCGTTCCTCCCTTCACGAATTCTGCTGAGACCACGGACCGCTGAACATCAGGCTTCTCTTGGCTCACCTTCGATGCCCACTGAACAATTCGTCGCACCACCACTGAGGGATCCCAACGCAGATGAGCTAGGGGGGGCTGACACCAGTGATATTTAGGATCCACTTCTTCAACGATCATGGAAACATCCTCTGGCACCTTCAAACCCTTGCTCGCGAGAAACTGAAAGGCTGCCACGAAGTAGCAAACTTCATCGACGATCAGAGCCGTTGGAGGAGTGACCTTGAAGAGAGACTCCAGAAGCTTGTGAAAACCCTCTGGGGTTTCTACCCAATCCGGAAGATTATACTCTCCAGTAGGAATTTGGTTGGCTTTGAGCGTTTTCAGAAATTCTCTCTCCGCTTTTCCTGGGGATGGCTTCCGTCTCTCACTTCGGCAGATTTTCACAATACGCTGATGCCCCTGTGCGATAAGGTAGTTCACTCCATCCACGAAAGCCTTGTCAGTTTCTGGTCCGATGGACGGGACAACTACTTGATTGCGGCGACCAAAGAGAGCAAAGGTTGGAAGCGGCTGCTGGGAAAACCACTCCAAAACCTCCCGTGACCCCGCAGCCACCAGCCAAGCATCGACCTCTTCCCCTCGAACCAACTTTTCAACCCCAGCCAAATCCATTTTCAGCTCGGTTAACGTTTTTTGGCCATAAGTCACCACATGCCCGACTTCGTTGAGAGCATGCTCCATCTCCATAATTAAAGGAGACTGACGGTCCGAAGGTTCGTAGAGAACAATTCCCAGGCGAATCCGCCCCTTTCTCGTATTTTTCTGAACTCCTTGCAGATTGACGAGACGTTTCCGCCTTGGTCCCTGATTGAGCAATACTCCTTCCTTCTCAAGAATCTCAAGAGCTGATTCAACCGTCTTTGCATTGACTCCCAGCATCTTAGAAACTCGCACCACGCCCGGCAGAGCCTCCTGAATCTCCCCATGACGAATCCGCTCTCTCAGGTAAAGAGCCACTTGTTCGGCCGCAGAATGAACCTGAATGGGACTCACAGCGACAATCTGACCCCAAAAAGGGTACAGACGTCAATTCATTTCTAGCTGGAGAGAACTCAACTAGGCACGTTCACTGCTAGCGGTGACCAGCAAGAAGTCCAAAAGTTTGACAAGCTCATGTTAAACGACAAGGCCTCCATAGAACTCACCCAATTCCTCAACTAAAGTTAATCCAATGAATCCGAATTATCAGCGCAAGAACCCGATAGCCTTTCTCTCCTGCTCATGCTTGGCAGCAAGTTGTCTCGCGTCATCTGCAGCTTCTTTTGTCTACACTACAGGGGAGCTTGAAAATCCCGATAACTGGGAGAACATAGACGACGATCCGGTAACTACCGGAGTTCGTCCAGGTACTGGCGACACTGGGCTCATTGCCTTCACTGGTCAAAGGAACGTAGGGAACGCAACCGATGGATCTACTCTTGGTAATGGCACCGTGACCCCAGACGAGGGTGGTTTCGATAGATTCTCAAATACGATTCGCGGCTTCGAGGGCGCAACCATCAACCATACTTCAGGAACGCTCTCGGGGTCATATAACTGGGGAAATGCTAACAGTGTTTACAATCTTCAAGGAGGCACAATTCGTTCCACCACAAACTTCAATGCCAACGGATTGAATGCCGCTTTCAATCTGTCTAGTGGGGTTTTGACTTTCCCAAATGCCAGCAGTGATATTATTGTTAACTCTGAAGACGCTAGTATCAACATGAGTGGGAGTGCTACGATTGTGGTTCCTAACAATTTTGACCTCCGACTCAGCGGCGTTGACTCAGCTTTCACCATTGCCCCTGATTGGACTGGAAGTTTCACAGCCGGAGCAGAGAATACTGTGGATGACTGGATCGATGAATTGGTCTATGGTGCAGTTGCGAATGGCACTTTCGTGGATGGGGTTGCTGCTGCCCGCCTAGTTACCGTTGGAGGAACGCAAATCACCGACAGCAACTTTAGCGATTTTTTCTTGGTTACCCCTATTACTGGCGGTGGTAGCACCTTAACGCTTATTCCCGAGCCCAGCTCACTCGCTCTTCTCGCCCTCGGTGGACTGGCTTTCGCCCGTCGCCGTCGCCGCTTGTAAAACTTCTGTTTTTTTAAACTCTTGCTTCAAGAGATGCGGCCGCTCGGTCCGCATCTCCTCGAAGCCAAGGTCCGCCGAAGTCTATTGTTAGACATAGACGGTCCTTTTACGAAAAAATTAAAAGACGCCCTGAGTCGGTCCAGAAGACTACTCAATCTCCAACCGCCTTAGACGCTCTTTCTAAAATCAAGAGAAGGGGGGAAATGGTCACGAATCCCCCTTCCCTCCAACATTTGAACCTTTTTGTAGCCCACGAATAAAAGCACTCTTCTTAGCTTTTCATAATTCGAAACGTCCCGCCCAAAGTCCCCGTCACAAGACGACTCGCCTCACACCAGCTATCCTGAGGCCCCCTGTTCAAACACTACTAGATCCATTCCATGAAAGAACCAAAATTTGCTGCAGCCCTGCTTGCTGCCTCGGTCGTTTGCTCATCCGCTGATATCACAATCAACGCGGCCGCACCCGACCCCCTCGATGTCATTGCCCAGTCCACCGCATTCGGTTCCACTGGCTCACGAATCTTCGATATTGATGCGAACGATAACCACGGACGAGGAAACCGATTTCTCCTCACTGCTAATGCTGACACCTATGAAATCAGTAGCGTGACTATCGTAGCAAGCGGAACTCAAGTCTATGACAACGACAGCATGACCCTCTTCATCTACGAAGGAACATCTGCTGAATTTAACTCAGGCACCGGTCATACCGAAACATCACCGACCTACTATGAAGGAACGACCGTGACGCCTCTTGCAGAGGAAACCTTCACCCTCACTGGTTCCCCCACCGCTGGACAATATGTCACTTTCGAACTCACGACTCCACTCGTGGTCGCAGGAGATACGGACTATGGTTTCTTTTTCACCTTTGATCAAGGCGACGGAACAAACACCAGTTTCTTCTACCGGGAATCGGGATCTCCCAGCGACGCCGATGATGGTCGCACCTCGGTAACGACGACGGGCTACAGTACCGCAAGTTCTCGCCAAATGAACTATTACATCAGCGGGAGCGAAGTCGACACCGGCATTATCAATCCGACCTTGGTTCTTTCAGAGACCCTCATTGAAGTGGGTTCATCGATCGACTTGAACATCACCTACGATGTCTCTGCTGATACCGCCAGTCTCACAACCCCAAGCGGAACTGTTGATTTGAAAGTCGAAGATGCTGCCGACGCCTCTCCCAACGATGGCGTTGTTGTTGTCAACGATTCACCTGCGGCAGACTTCACCTACCAAGTTACTCTGACCAAAGCCGGGGAAGCCGATGAGTCTGCCTCTGCCGAAGTCTTAGTAATCGATCCATCTGCCATTCCTTCGAATGCATTTAGCAGTGCCATTCTCGCGGACTCTCCCCTTTTCTACTACCGCTACGAAGAGGCTGTTGATTCTCCGTTTTTGGCAGATGCTTCTGGCAACGGTCATCACGCGACCGACATTATCGGAAACATCACCCTCGGAGCTGGGCCAGGAGGGATGCAGAACGCAGCAAATTCAACAACCGGAAGCGCAATTTCAGTCCCCGCCACCTCCGACATGGCCGCGTCCTTTACCTTTGTGTCCGTTCTTAATCTGGACAATTTTAATTCCGCGGCTCTCGGAAACGTTCTTGCAATGGCCAACGGAACTGGAAATGGGCGCTCTATTCTCTATCACGGTAATGGCGGATTTCAGACCTTTATCGACGGCGGAGCATCTCTCCTCACCGATTCAAGCGCCCTCACGAGTGGCCTGAGCTGCTTGGTCCACGCCGTCTATGATGCCGACCCAGACGATGATGCTTTCACTCTTGAAGGGGAAATGCGTATCTACATCAACGGCAGTCTCTACGGAATACCGACCGTGATCGCAAAC
Source organism: Roseibacillus sp. (assembly GCA_051251855.1). Classification (GTDB taxonomy): domain Bacteria; phylum Verrucomicrobiota; class Verrucomicrobiia; order Verrucomicrobiales; family Akkermansiaceae; genus Roseibacillus. Next base: position 722,067 of record JBPOGI010000001.1, on the reverse strand, counting down.
GGTGTCGATGTAAACAACGCCAACTGGGTTCTATGTTCAAACAAGAATCTCACGAGTCAGTCTATGAACGGATGGATCGACGAGACCGCAATCTTCGAAGCAGAGCTCACCGACGCACAAATCGCCGCCCATGCCACCGCCTTTTTCTCCGCTGGCGATCCGCTTCTTGGATTCGTTTCTGATGTCACTGAAGTCCCTCTTGGAACATCAGTAGAGCTGCAATGGAAGACCTCGGACACCGCCACTGCCGTTTCGATTGACTCTAATCCCGTGGATGGAGCAGCCAGTGGCGGAATCTATACCGCCACCTTTTCGCCCACCGTCGACACAACCTATACCATCGAGGTAGCAGGGCCCGGAGGTCCGTATACAGCCACCGTTGATATCGTAGTAACAGCCGCTCCTCTTCCTCTGGATATCACCTCTATTTCCACCGATCAGGGGACCCCTCCAATGGTCACCATCGAGTTCACGGGGCCTGCGAACTCGTCATTTGATATCCAAGCCTCCGCAAACCTTTCCGATGACTTTCCCGATTTTGCGGGCTCGGCATCGACTGATGCTGCGGGGATAGGTTCACAGACCTTCCCTGGGGTTGGTGACGCCGAGTTCTATCGCCTCGAGACTCAATAGGCTTTCCTTCGAAAACCGGATAGTCCCTCCCTCAGTCCTTGGCCTTTGCCCTCCCCCCCGAGGGCAAAAGGACTGCTATTGATTCAAACGGAACAACCCTAAATCTCTCGGCTTTCGACAAAGTTGATTTCCCGAGGTATGTTGCTCTGGATTCAATTCCCAGCCCCCCCCAAACCCTAATAAACTCAATGCTTTTCAAGCCAACCGAACCTTTTTTCACCCTACTCAAACCCAACTTGAAAAAACAGGTGAGTAGAACACTGCGTCGCGGCCTTTGGATTCCGTTGCTTTGTGGGAATATCGCAACTGCTGATATCACGCTTTCAAGTTCAGCTCCCACCACAGACATTTTGTCTTCCACCGGTCTAGGAAGCACCGACACCTCCCTCTTTCCCCTCCTAGGTTCAGCCCCATCACCCATCGCTGGAAACGCCAACCATGCCCGAGGTCAGCTTTTTTCTTTAGGTGACGGCACCGGAGTTGGCTTTGAAATCTCGGCCATCACTTTCCAAAAAAACATCGCCGCCACCTTTGCCAACGATTCCCTCACTCTGCGAATCTTTCGAGGCAATGAAGCGGCTTGGAACTCGGGTAGTGGCCATGTCGCATCCGATAGCGATTTTTACAAAGACACCACTGTCACCCCCCTCTATGAAGAGGTTTTCACCGTCAATGGAACGATCCCTGACAATGAATTCATCACCCTCGAACTAGATAGCCCTTTAACGGTTGACGAGAATTCGGATTTTGGATTTTTCCTGACCTACGACCCAGCAACCGGCACCAGTCCAGATCGCTTTCGCCATCTTGAATCAAACAGCGGTGGACGCATCTCAATCACTACAACAGACCACGGCACCTCCAGCCGCGCGATTAATTGCTTTATTCAGGGCGTTCCGGTCTCGGCAACTGCCGGGACAATCTCCACCTCCAGCTCAGCTCCAACAGTCAATATCATCGACTCCTCAAGCGTAGGAGCTATCGACACCGCTCTTTTTGACGAAGACGCCAACGCCAACCACGGCCGTGGACAACTCTTCACCCTCCCCAACGGAAGCGGCTCGGATTACGAAGTGTCCGCCATCACCATTAGAAAGAGTAACGACCAAACCTTCACTAATGATAAGCTCACCCTTCACCTTTTTGAGGGAACCGAAGCACAATGGAATTCAGGAACGGGCCATACCACCGCTACCAATGGCTCGAACTACTATGCGGGAACGACAGTGACCCCTCTTTATCAAGAGTCCTATCTTCTGAACGGCACTCTCACTAATAACGACTATATCACCTTCGAGCTCTCTTCTCCTGTGACTGTGAACGAAGACTCTGACTTTGGGTTTTTCTTGATTTACGAACAGGACGACGCAACCAACCCCACCAGCTTTCGGCATCGCGAGGACGGCACTAATGGCGGACGTCTCTCGATTAGCACCACTAGCCACGGCACCTCTCCTTCCCGAAAAGTCCTCTACTTTATCGAGGGAACCCCCGTCGGCAATGGTGCCGAACTGGACCTCGCCTCCCCCTTTCAAGATCGCATGATTCTGCAACGCGACAAACCGGTCAAACTCTGGGGCACGGCCAACGCCGGCAGCACCATCGTCGCCACCATTGACAGCAACACCATCAACGGAACTACCGATCCGCAAGGAGACTGGGAAGTGCAACTCCCCCAGTTCGCCGCTGGCGGCCCCTATACTCTCACCGTCACCAGCACGAGTCTCGAAGGAACCGCCTCCAAAACAGTCTCAGACATCCTCTTTGGCGATGTTTGGGTCTGCTTCGGCCAATCCAACATGGTCTATCGACTCAACCAAATGGACAGCTCTTGGAATACCACTTACATCAACGAAATCGCTTCCAATGACGAAATTCGTTGTCTCAAAATTGACCAAGACGCGTCCCTCACCGAAGAAGAGAGCCATGGTTCCTCATGGTTATCTAACAGCTCCTCTGCCACTTGGACTGCTGTTGGTTCGGTCTTTGCCAGCCAGCTCCACGATGCCACCAATGTTCCCGTCGGCATCATTTGGGCTGCTTGGGGTAGCAGTTCAATCGAAGGCTGGCTCCCATTGAGCGTTGCCGACGAACAACCTCACTTCGCGGAAATGATGCAACTCTACCAAAGCATCGGCGAATACCGCAGTGGCGACCCAGTGGCAGACCGAGCTGAAAATGCCGGCTTCTCCTCAAACATTGCCGCCATCACGAACTACACCACCAACGGTTGGTCGACAACCAACGAAGACATTTTCATGCGGACAAGACCAAATATCATTTATAACAAAATGATTCACCCAATGAGAAACTACGGAATCTCGGGGTTCATTTGGTATCAAGGCGAGGCCAATGCTGGAGACATTATCAATGTCGCCACCTACCGCCACACCTTCCCCAGGATGATCGAGGAATATCGAAAACGCTTTGACCAAGGAGAGCTTCCTTTTCTCGGAGTCCAGCTTCCTTCCAATTCATCAGGAAATACGAACTGGCATTGGTTTCGGGAAGCGCAGGGAGATGGCTTGGATGCGGTGAGCAACGCCTACTACCCAGTCACTGTGGACACCGGAATCGTGATCGCGAACGGAAATTATAACGTCCATCCCACTGACAAAGAGCCCATCGGAGTTCGCCTTGCTCGACTAGCTCTAAAGTATGCACTCGGAGAGTCCATCGAAGCTCACGGACCAACTTACGACTCCATGAGTGTCGTTGGGAACCAGGTCACCATTTCATTCACAAGTGCGGTCGGTTTGACAACCACCGGTGGCAGCCTCAATCCTGCTAGCTTCCAACTAGCTGGCTCGGACCAAACCTTTCATACCGCTACCAGCGCCACTATCAGCGGGACTAGCGTAATTGTGAGTTCGTCTTCCGAATCAAATCCCGTCGCTGTTAGATATGCTTGGAAGCCAAACGCGAGAGATAACGTCAATCTCATAAATGGAGATGGCCTTCCTGCGGCTCCCTTCCGAACCGACGATTGGCCGCTGCCGGGACTCGCCGCTGCCGACCCTATAGCCAACGAAGACACCTATTCCATTCTTCGGGATCAAACTCTTTCTATTCCTGCCGACGGAGTGCTCAGCAACGATTTCGATATCAACCTCGATTCCCTCGAATCAAACCTCGTATCTCCTACGACCAATGGCACACTCAGCCTACTTTCTGACGGCTCCTTCAGCTATGTCCCCGAAGCCGGATTCGCAGGGCCTGACTCTTTCACTTACAACACCTCCGAACTCTCGGGCAGCGGGACCTCTTCGAACGTCTCGGTCTCGATAACAGTCGAAGGCATTCCTTCATCCTACTACACTTGGCGCAGCGGGATTGCTTGGAATTCGGGTGACGATGTCACCGTCACCGGCGATCCAGATGGAGACGGTATTGAGAACCTTCTAGAGTTCGCACTCGGGATGGACCCTCTGGTCTCAAGCACCGTGGGCCTCCCAACTCTCACCCCTAACGGCACCGGGGCAGATTATGATTTCAGCAACGCCCAAACTGGAGTTCTTTATGAAGTGCTTCTCTCCACCGACCTTATCACCTGGAGTGACCCTGCCTTCGCTAGTCTGACGAACGCATCTACCACGCCGGTCGCCCTCCCTTCCAGCGAAGAAGAGGAAGGAAGATTATTCGTAAGACTTCGGGTCTCAGAAGCGGACTAAGAAACAAAAATTTTCCAACGTCGCGACGTGCTTTAGCTTTTCGCCTTCGCCTCAAGACGCCATCGCCCGGGAGTCAATCCTTCCTCACTGGAAAAAACACGGGAAAAGTGACTTTGGTCATGAAACCCACACTCGCTTGCGATCTCCGCCAGAGACTTACTCGAATAGCGAAGTAGATCACGGCCCCGTGCCACTCGGCACTTCAACCGGTAACTCGCCGGACTCATCCCAGTCTTGCGCTGAAACTCTCGTTCGAGAGTGCGCTGGGACATCCCGAGTTTCTCTGAAACCTCTAACATAGTCATCTCTTCCATTGCATGTCTCTCCAGCCAATCAACAGCTTCTGGCCGCTCATCGACAAGTCTTCCTCGCAGTAAATTAGGGTCGACTAACAAGCCAATAATCACCATCCCAACAACCTTTCCATTTCGACGACGTGGCCCCTTAAGACTTCGCCAGAGTTGCTCTCTTCCTCCTTCCACCATCACGATCTCTTCAAAGGTATCGACAATCTTTTCGGACTCGATGACCTCCACTTCTTCACGATGATACTTCTGTGCCCGCCAGAGAGGAAAGACATCAAAGACCGTCTTTCCTAAAACTTCCCGAAGGCCGGTGGACTCCTCCCATCCTTCGCTGACGTATTGATAGCGATACTCTAAATCCTTCAGCACAAGGCGAAGCCCTTCCACTCCATCAAGAAATGCTGACAACACTCCAATCTCTTCACGTATTTCTTGTGACAGCCCATTCACTGTCGTGATTATACATCAATTCAAGTGTCATTCAACTGAAAAAGTCGCCCCCTTACAATCTAAGTTCCCATTTTACCCTATCATCGAACTCATCCTCATCACAACATGACCATTCCCGATCTCATCTCTCGTAAGCAACCTGGCCGCAAAATCGAAGGGCACGCCGCCATTCTCCTGCCCTTCGAAGCCGATGGCTCTATCGCTGAACAAGCCTACAAGGAAGCCCTTGCGCGCACCGATGCCGCTGGTCTCGGATGTGCTGTCAACATGGATACCGGATACGCCAACTACCTCACCATCGAGGAGCGTGCCACTATGCTCCAGTGGGCTCAACAAACTCTTCCCAACGGTTTCATCGCTGGCGTCTTTGTGGAAGGACTCGAAGGCGACCTCCCCGAACTCTATCTCCAACAAATGCGCCAGATCGCCGAACATGGCGGCACTCCCATTCTCTTTCAGACCACCCGCTTTCACGATTGGAGCCCTCAGCAAATCACTGACCTCTACGCCGAAGTGTGCCAACCCTTCGATTCTGTCGTTGGCTTCGAACTCGGAAAAATGTTCGCTCCCAATGGAATGATTTACGACGAGGAAACGATCCGAGGCCTTATTTCCATTCCTTCCCTCAAAGGTATCAAGCACTCCTCTCTCAGCCGGCTCGAAGAACTCGAGCGACTCCGTATTCGCGACGAAATACGCCCTGACTTTAAGATCTACACCGGCAACGACCTTGGCATCGATATGATCGAATATGGATCCGACTATCTCCTCGGCCTCGCCGCCTTCTGTCCCGAAAAATTCGCCGAACGCGACCAATACTGGGAAACAAACAATCCAGCCTACTACGAGCTCGCTGACGCCCTGCAATACCTCGGTAATGTCGGCTTCCGCGCCCCCGTCCCAGCCTACAAGCATTCCTGTGCCCACTTTCAGCATCACCTCGGACGCATCCCCACACCAAACGCTCACCCCAAGTGCGCCACTCGTCCCGACTGGGAACCTGATATCATCGCCGACTGCGCCACCCGCCTCGGCTACTAGTGAATCCACTACCGAGCTCGAAAAACTCAAAAACCAAAGTCTCTCAACCTCAACTCAAAGAGTCCTCTGTGTCCACTCCGTGACCTCTGCGACTCTGCGTTGAAAAATCCTATGAGCTATCCTCACGTCGCCCTCCACACCTTCACCACTAAGCCGTGGTCTATCTCCGAATGTATCGAAGGCTTTGCCAAGAGAGACATCGCCGGGATTTCCATCTGGCGCGAGACCGTCGAAGGCCAAAACCTCAAAACAGTCCGGCAACAATACACTGACGCCGGTCTCGCCCCGGTCTCCTACGTACGCGGCGGCTTCTTCACCGCCATCGAGGAAGTCACCCGTCAGGAACACCTCGAGACCAATCGCCAATGGCTGCGCGACGCTGCCGAACTTGGTATGCCCAGCGTCGTCCTCGTTTGCGGTGCCACTATCGGCCAATCTCCCGTCACCAATCGCAACCAAATCCGTGATGGCATCGCCGCCATCGTCGAAGAAGCGGCCCAGCTTGGCCTCGAACTCCTCATCGAGCCTCTTCACCCCTGCTACTGCGGCAATCGCAGCGCCATCCCTACCCTCAAGGCAGCCAACGACCTCTGCGCTGAAATCAACGCCCCTAACCTTAAAGTTGCCGTCGATGTCTATCATGTCTGGTGGGACCACGAACTCGAATCCGAACTCAAGCGTTGCGCATCCAATGGCTGGTTAGGTTCTTACCATATCTGCGACTACAAAGCCGAACCCGCTGACATGCTCCTCGACCGCGGCATCATGGGCGAAGGCTGCTGCAACCTTGCCGAAATCGACCAATGGGTCGTGCAAGACAACAGCTTCTCAGGCCTTCGCGAAATCGAAATCTTCTCAGCCGAAGGATGGAAAAGGGACCAAAACGAATTCCTCGACGAAATCCTAAAGGCTTACGATTCCATCTATCGCTAAAACTCCGCCGCGAAGAACGCAAAGCACAAAAAACAATCCCACTCCATTTTTCTCACTTAATTTCTATCAAAAACAACCCCGTCACTTTGCGCCCTTCGCGCTCTTTGCGGTGAATCAATCCAAACAATCTCACAATGACTAAAACTATCGGAATCATCATGAACGGCGTCACTGGACGCATGGGCACTAACCAACACCTTATCCGCTCCATCCTCGCTATTCGCGAGCAAGGTGGCGTCCAGTGCGGCGACATCACCATCATGCCCGACCCCATCCTCACAGGACGCAACTTGGAAAAAGTGAAGGCCCTCGCCGAGAAGCACGGCGTCGAGCGCTACAGCGACGACCTCGATGCGGCCCTCGCTGATGACTACAACGAAATCTTTTTCGACGCCTCTGGAACTCCCTACCGCATTCCTTTCCTCGAGAAAGCCATCGCTGCCGGCAAGCACGTCTATTGTGAAAAGCCCACCGCTACCGAATACTCAGAAGCCCTTCGCATTGCCGAAGTCGCCGAGGCCGCTGGCGTCAAGAACGGCACCGTGCAAGACAAGCTCTGGCTCCCCGGCATCATGGCCTTCAAGAAACTCAAAGAAGAAGGCTTCTTCGGAGATATTCTCAGCGTTCGCGGCGAATTCGGCTATTGGGTCTTCACCGGACACGATGACGAACGCCCACCCCAGCGTCCTTCTTGGAACTACCGCAACGAAGATGGCGGCGGCATCATCATCGACATGCATTGTCACTGGCAATACGTCGTCGGTAATCTCTTTGGTAATATTACCAGCGTGATGAGCCACGCCGCCACCCACATCCCCGAGCGCATCGGTGAAGACGGCAAGCCATACAAATGCACCGCCGACGATTCAGCCTATGCCATGTTCAAGACCGATACCGGCGTCTTTTGCCAATTCAACTCCTCTTGGAACGTTCGCGTCCGCCGCGACGACCTCCTCGTGATGCAAGTGGACGGCACAAAGGGCTCCGCCATCGTCGGACTTCGCAAGTGCTGGGCCCAATCCATGGACAACACCCCTGTCCCGGTCTGGAATCCCGACATGGACAGCCCCATCGATTACTACGACGGTTGGGAAGAGGTCTCCCCTGGCGAGTGCGACAATGCCTTCAAAGCCCAGTGGGAACTCTTCCTCAAACACGTCGCCTGCGACGAGCCTTTTCGCTGGTCTCTGCGCGAAGGAGCCAAAGGAGTCCAACTTGCAGAACTTAGCTGGACCTCGAATAATGAGGAGCGTTGGGTCAAGGTTGACTAATCTTCTCCCAAGCTAACGTAGTCTTCAACATGTCTCTTCGATGTCTTCTCGTCTGGCTAGCCTTGACCCTCTTTGTGCCTGCACAAAAGGGCCAAGCCGACCTACCTGCAGACGGCTTCCTAGAACCCGAGACCCCTTTCCTGCGTTCTGCCCTCGTTTTTGAACACGAGGGTAGCGAACGCTCTGTTCGCCGTGGTGTTATCGTCCCCGTAGGATTCAAGAACCGCTGGGCCTGCTTCGACCCCGACTCCTTGCAATGGGTCGTCGTCTGGGACGCTCCCGAAGGGAAAGCACCTCTTACCTACGACTCCATGGCCGGAGTTTCCTTCCCCGACAAGAAGGCCAAAGCAAAAAAAGCGCCACGCCTGATTGGCAAGACTCGCTACGTTTTCAGCGAAAAATATCGTCCAGACTTTCTCAAGCAAATGAGAGCCGAATGGATGGGCATCTCTCTTCGAGGCAAGCAGCCCATTCTCAGCTATCGCATCGGAACTGATATCAGACACCAGTTCATCACCCATCTTCATGATGAAATTTTCTCCTTAGTAACAAAGTCTGATACGACGATAAGCCTCCCAGCATCTTCTCTTCCCACCGAGATCGTCACCTTTCCATTCAAGGGAAGACGCTCCTCAGCGCCCTCCTCAACTCCATTTCCTAACAGGAACGAGCCAGCCACTCCCGCCTTTCCGACCCTTTATTCAGTCAAGAACCCAGGCCCGGAAGAAAAAGCCCCCTTCACCATCCGGCCCCTCAATTTCCCTACCGAAAGCGTTCGCCCTGTTCGCGCCACTGACATCGCCTTTCGCAAAAATGGAATCGCCTACCTCACCACCCTCGATGGCGATATCTGGCAGATCGAAGACATCTCTCAGCCCGTCTCTCGTTGGACCCGTATCGCCACTGGACTCTTCGAGCCCATGGCTATCGAAGTCGACTCCAAAGACCGTCTCTTTACGCTTGGCCGTGACCAAATCACGGAACTCATCGACCTCAACGACGACGGCTTCATCGACGAATTCCGCAACGCCTCCGACGCATTCCTGCAAACCCTTCACACCCGCGACTACGCCACCTCTCTCGCCATCAGAGAAGACGGCTCTTTTCTCATTGCCAAAGGGGGCCTTTTCGAACCCGAAAAAAAGGGCATCGAAAACGAACTCTCCGAGCACCGCGGCACTATCCTTCATATCACTCCTGACGGCAAAAAGGCTACCGTCCTCGCCGACGGACTTCGCCTCCCCTATGTTGGCCTTCGTAAAGACGGCACCATCTTCGCCTCCGACCAGCAAGGCCACTATATTCCTAGTAGTCCCCTTCACCTGATCACTACGAATCGCCCCTTCCTTGGCTTCGAGCCCACCAACTTCGAAAGACGGGAGCCAGCCACTCCTCCTCTTCTCTGGTATCCCTATCAGGCCAATCGCTCGAGCGCCGCTTTTTGTACCACCTCTGCGAAGGCTTTTCCCGATCTTCCTGAAACCTTCTTACAAGCTTCTTGGAACGGCCGCTTGTTCGCGGTCGAAACGCCTCTGAAATGGAAACAACCCTTTTCTTGGCAACTCCCTCTCCAAACCGACTTCCCCATTCTCAACGGAGCCACCCACCCCAAGTCAGGCCGTCTCTACGTCACCGGGCTTGGCATCTCGGGATACCTCCCCACCACGCCCAAGTTCGTTGGTCTCGCCTCCATCGAGCAGAGTCAGTCCTTCCCGACTCCTGTCGCCCTTCAGGTTAACAACAACAAGGTCGTCGTCTCTTTTAATCGTCCCCTCACCAAAGAAGAAAACATCACCCCCGGGAACCCGACCCTTCGCCTCTTCAATATCAAACGAACGCCCAAATACGGTTCTGGACACTACCTTTGGAATGATGAGCCAGGCGAACATCAATTAATGCCTCAAAGCTTTGCCCTTTCCAAAGATCGGAAAAAGTTCGTCGTCTTTTTTGACACCCTACGGCGTTCCGACGTGTTCGATCTGCAGCTCAATATCAGTAACGCCACCTCCACCTTTCCCATCCATCTATACACCCATCCAAACCGCCTTCCAGAGGCCAGCAAGTCCGAACTACGAGAGCTCGCCCAGAACCAAGGAGACCAACCCGAACTTCAACTCGGCGACTCGGAGTCAGGAAAACAAATCTTCACCAAAGTCGGTTGCGTCGGCTGCCACTCCCTCGACGGTCAAGAGCTTACCGGCCCCTCGCTTAATGGAATTGCTCAACGACTCAACAAAGACAAACTCCGTGAATCCATTCTCGACCCTGCTGCCGAAATCGCCGAGGGCTTCGAACCAGCGATGCCTTCCTTCGAAGGCGTTATCCCTCCCCAAGACCTCGAGCATCTTCTCTCTTATCTCCAGACCCTCCAGTAGCGGGGTCCATCATTCTTTCACTGGCCAGACGTTCTTCAGAGACCTAACCACCTCTCCTAGGCTCACTTCTTGCTAACCGAAGCAAGAAACCTACCCTTACGCAATGCTTCGCGCCCTCCTCACCCTTCTCTTGACCCTGCCCTGCCTCCAAGCAGAGAAGAAACCTAACGTCCTCCTCATCTCGATTGACGACCTCAACGACTGGGTTGGCTGCATGGATGGCCACCCGCAAGCGCGCACGCCCAACATCGACCGCCTCGCAAAACGCGGCACCCTTTTTTCCAATGCTCATTGTCAATCTCCCGTCTGCAATCCCTCTCGGGCCAGCTTGATGACCGGACGCTATCCTCATAGCAGCGGCGTCTACTTTCTTAGTCCTGACCTAAAACAGGCTCCACTTCTCAAAGACCTACCCACCCTCCCCGAGTATTTCGCTCGAAACGGCTACCACACCCTTGCCGCAGGTAAACTCTTCCACGCCGGCAACGAACGCTTCTTCGAAAAATACGGCGGTCAAATGGGAGGCTTCGGTCCTACTCCCGACAAGAAAATCTCCCAGCCCCACGGTCACCCCCTCTGGGATTGGGGCGCGTTCCCCGAAAAGGACGACGAAATGCCGGACCAGAAAGTGGCAGACTGGGCTATCGAGGAACTTACCAAGGAGCACGAAAAACCGTTCTTTATGGGTGTCGGATTCTGGAGGCCACACGTTCCCATGTATGCCCCACAAAAATGGTTCGACCTCTTTCCTCTTGAGCAAATCAAACTACCTAAAGTCACCAACAACGACCTCGCAGATATCTCGCCCTACGCTCTTGACCTCACCACACTCAAACACGTCGCCCCCACCCACGATTGGATCCTCGAGTCCGGAGAATGGAAGCACGCCGTGCAAGCTTACCTCGCCTCCATCGCCTTCGCCGATCATCAAGTCGGGCGAGTTCTCGATGCTCTCGATTCCGGTCCCCACAAGGACAACACCATCATCGTTCTCTTCTCCGATCACGGATTTCACCTCGGTGAAAAGGAACGCTGGGCCAAACGCAGCCTTTGGGAAGACGGCACCCACGTCCCCCTCATCATCGCTGCCCCCGGCTTTCCCGCAGAGCAAGTCGCCAAGCAACCTGCCCAACTCCTCGATATTTTCCCCACCCTTATTTCTCTCGCGAATTTACCCACCGACAACTCGCAAGAAGGCCAGTCGCTCATCCCTCTTCTGAAGAATTCTCAATCAGAAGGACACTATCGCGCCATCACCTCCTTCGGTCCCGGTAACTTTTCCGTGCGCACCCTCAACGAGCGCTACATCCACTACCGAGACGGGTCGGAAGAACTATACGACCACCTCTCGGATCCCCACGAACACCACAACCTTCTCACCAACCGAGAAAGCAGCCCCCTCGACCTAGCCCTCACAAAGATGCTGCTCGAATGCCTCAATATCGAAGAACAAGCTCTCCTCCCCGGCAACTCCACCGGACACCAAGCCTATCAGGCAGCCGAAGAGAGCCTTCGAAAAATGGACAAAGACATTCCTGCCCCAGAGTAAATTCTCGCTCGCCGGCCCTGTTAATTTCGGCGTCCCAACATCATGTAGACGTAGTAGAGAAGCTGCGCCAAAGAAGCGAGAGCAGCCACGGTATAGGTCATCGCGGCCCAAAAGAGGGCATCCTTCGCCTGGTCCTGCCCCATCGAGCCTGTTTGCCCACTCGCGTTAATCCAAGCCAACGCCCGCTTGCTGGCATCGAACTCCACTGGCAGAGTCACAAAAGCAAAGAGGGTGGTAATTCCCAAAGCAACAACCACCAGACCTAGAATCATTGGATTCCCCGTAAACATCGCACCCATGACCGAAATCATCATGATCGGCCCCATCATGCGACTCGCCAAACCCACCGCTGGCACCAATTTGGAACGCATTGTCAAAAAGGCATAGGACTTCGCATGCTGAATGGCATGGCCACACTCGTGAGCTGCCACCGCTGCGGCAGCAACGTTGCGCTGATTGTAGACCGCCTCACTCAGGTTCACTGTTTTGTCCCCGGGATTGTAGTGGTCGGTCAAACGCCCCGGCGTGCTGATGATTTGGACATCGTTCAGCCCATTTTCACTGAGCATGCGCTCTGCAATCTCGCGGCCACTCATCTCGATGGGAACTTGCGAATACTGAGCGAACTTACTCTTCAAACGCTTTCCAACCAGCCAACTGGCGAGAGTCGAAATCCCGATAATCACCCAATAGCTCATACCGATGTTCCCGAGCCCCATTTGAGCAATCAGGCCAGAAAGTAAAAATAATCCTTCGTTCATGTTGCTAAAGGTAGCCTGAGAGCGCTCAGGTGCAAGAATAGGAGCGGACATTCCAGTCCACCGAAAAACTTCGCATTTTAGAGAAAAGCCACTATTTTGCGTCCGTAGAAAAGAAACAATGTTTGACCAAGCCAACCCCTATGCCGTCAGCGCTGCCTCTGTCGACCAGCGTGCAGAATTCATCCGCAAGACCTACTACCACGTCGCCGGAGCCACCGCAGCCTTAGCGCTTCTTCTCGCGGTCTATATGCAGATTCCCGCCATGGTTAATCTGGCGCAGATGATGGGTGCGAACTGGCTCATCGTGCTGGGTCTCTTCATGTTCGTCTCTTGGATTTCCGAGAAGTGGGCCCATTCAGCCACCTCTCTCTCCAAACAATATCTTGGTCTAGGACTCTTCGTTTTCGCCTACTCCATCCTTTTTTTACCCATGATATTGGTCGCCGCGACTGTTTACCCCGGGGTCATTACCAAAGCCGCAGTCGCCACCGGCGCCCTCACCTTTGGTATAAGCCTCGTCGCTTTCACCACCAAGAAGGACTTCTCCTTCCTCGGTGGCATCATCAAAATCGGTGGCTTCATCGCCCTTGGCCTCATCGTGATGCAGTTCCTGCCCATCCCCGGCCTCGCTGGGTTCGACCTCGGTCTCTGGTTCTCTATCGGCATGGTCGTCCTCGCCTCAGCTTCTATCCTCTATAACACCTCGAACATGATTCACCACTACCGGACCGACCAATACGTCGCGGCGTCCCTGGGTCTCTTCGCCAGCGTTGCTCTTCTCTTCTGGTATCTTCTTCGCATCTTCATGAGCCGCGACTAAAGTTCAGAGCTAATCACCTTTCTCAAAGGGGGCGGCACCAAGGTGTCGCCCTTTTTAGGTTCTCCTATTCACCCAAAACGCCCATCATTGCGCAAGCCTTGCGAAGCAGGCTAAAACCGAACAGAGCTATCATCCCTCCATGCGCCTTCTCTCACTTCTTCTCATCTTGAGTCTCCCACTCTGCGGAGAAAAATTCTACGAGAACGCTCCCGTCAACTATTCTAAGGCCGAAGCAGTCACCCCTCTCACCGAGATTTTCCAGCGTATCGAGTCCGGAGAATCACTCCTCCGTGGCGAAACCGATCGCGAAATCCTCTCTGAAATCCTCGCTGCTCTCAACATTCCTATCGAGTCCCAAGTTCTCGTCTACTCGAAGACCAGCGCCCAGAACGCGCGCATCAGCCCTTGGACTCCGCGCGCCATCTACTTCTCCGACGACGCCTATATCGGCTGGGTTCAGGGTGGTAACATTGAAGCCATCACCTTTGATAAAACGCTCGGGGCTGTCTTCCACCTCATCGATCTCAATCGTCGTAAAAAGGGACAAGTGCCCGAGTTACGTCGCGACCGCGGCTGCCTCACTTGTCACGCCAGCTCAGTCACAGACGGAGTTCCCGGCATTCTCATCCGGTCTGTCTATCCCGACAAATCAGGACGCCCGCTTTTTGACTGGGGTTCTTTCGACACCACCCACCACAGCCCCATAGTCGAACGCTGGGGAGGTTGGTATGTCACCGGACGTGCCGGCAACCCCGGCCACCTCGGTAACACCACTTTCAGCAAAGACGAACATCGCGAATCTTTGACTCGGAGCCAAGCGGTTGCCGATCTTTCTCCCTTCCTCAATACCAAACCCTATCTCACAGGCGGCTCGAGTGATGCCGTTGCGCTAATGATTCTCGAACATCAAGTGACCGTCCAAAACACCATCCTCAGCGGGCACCTCGCCACCCAGCGCTTCCTTTATCAAAACGAAGCTATCCGCAAGGCCTCAGGCGAATCCACTGACGGCCCCCTTGCAGACACCTATCGTCACGCCCTTGACCATTACGGAGACAAGATCGTGCGCGCCCTCCTCTTTGAAGGTGAATTCGAGCTCGTCGATGATGGCGTCGAAGGCTCCGAGGCCTTTCAGAAAGCCTTTCTAAAAAGCGCCCACACCACCAATCGTGGTCGCTCTCTGCGCGATTTGCGCCTTTACGAGCGTCTCTTCAAGTACCGTTGCAGTTATCTCATCCACTCTGCCGCCTTCACTCACCTCCATCCCTTGCTTAAAAAGGAGGTTCTCAAGAAGCTTCGCAACATCCTCGAGAACCCTCAAGACCACCCCGACTTTGGCTACCTCTCGAAGTCCGAGCGCAAACACATTCTCGAAATCCTTACCGAAACCCTCCCCGCTTGGAACGAATCGTAATTTTCTCCAACTCCACTATTTTCAAAAATCGTCAGCCATGGCATCTCCTCGCCCCACATGGCACACTCAATTGCAGTTCTTCCCGGCGATGGCATCGGTCCCGAAGTCATGGACCAAGCCCTCCGCGTTCTCGACTCCGTATCTGAAAAATTCTCGCTCGAAGTTTCCGCAAGCACCCACCTAGTTGGCGGTGCTGCGATCGACGACAGCGGCACTCCTCTCCCAGCCGACACCTTGGCGGCCTGCGAAGCATCCGACGCTATTCTCTTCGGTTCCGTTGGCGGCCCCAAGTGGGAAAATCTCCCCCCCGACATCCAGCCCGAGCGCGGCGCCCTCCTTCCTTTACGCAAGCATTTTGGCCTTTTCGCCAATCTGCGCCCAGGAGTCTGCCTCCCTCAACTCATTGACGCCTCACCCGTTAAAAACGAACTCATTAGCAAGGGTTTTGACGTTCTTTGCGTGCGCGAACTTACCGGCGGAATCTACTTCGGTTCTCCCAAAGGTCGCGAAGAGCGCGAGGGCGAAGAAGCCGCTGTCGACACCATGGTCTATCGCCGCTCCGAGATCGAGCGCATCGCCCATGTCGCTTTCAAAGCAGCCCAAGGACGCGACAAGCGCCTGACCTCTGTCGACAAAGCCAACGTGCTCGCCGTTTCCGTCCTTTGGCGCGAAGTCATCGAGGAAGTCGCCAAGGACTATCCCGATGTCACCCTCGACCATCTTTACGTCGACAACGCTGCCATGCAGCTCATCCGCCGCGCGCCCGACTTCGACGTCATCGTCACCGGCAACCTTTTTGGAGACATTCTTTCCGACGAAATGGCCATGATTTCCGGTTCACTCGGCATGCTCCCCTCCGCCTCTTTGGCCGAGATCAACGACCAAGGACTCAGCTTCGGCATGTATGAGCCCTCCGGAGGCTCTGCTCCCGACATCGCCGGCCAAGGCATCGCCAACCCTATCGCGCAGATTCTCTCTCTCTCCATGCTGCTTCGCTACTCCCTCGGGGCTGCCGCAGCTGCTGACGCCATCGACGCCGCAGTCGCCAAGACCATCGAGGACGGCTTCCGCACCGGAGACATCTACAGCAAATCCGAAGGAGAAACCCTCGCCAACACCGCCGAGATCACCAACGCCATCCTCGAACGACTCTAGCGTGGGGGCCGGCAGTTCGCCAACATGACCTCCCCTCTCTACCTCTGCGGCCCCACCGCCTCAGGCAAGTCCAGTCTCGCACTGAGCTTGGCAGAGAGATTGGATGGCGAAATCGTGAACGCCGATGCCTTCCAGCTCTATCGCGGGCTCGAGACCATCGCCGCGTCTCCCTCTCTCGAGGAACAGGAGCAAGCACCCCATCACCTTTATTCCGTCCTCGAGACTGCCGAGACCCTTGACGCCAATCGCTTTCGCAAGATGGCATTGCCCGTCATTGAGGAGATTCAATCACGGGGGAAAACGCCTCTCGTCGTTGGAGGCTCAGGTCTTTATCTCAAATTTCTTACCCACGGCCCTTCCCCTGTTCCCGCAGGTGACGAGACCATTCGCGCCCAGCTTGAAACTTTTTCTATGGACGAGCTTGCCCAAAGGCTCGAAAAACTCGATCCAGCGGAGGCCGCCACCATCGACCTCAAGAACCGCCGCTACCTCACGCGATCCCTGGAACTCTGCCTCCTCACAGGCCAGCCCGTCTCTCAGCTCCGCTCCGACTGGGAACAGCCTGACCCACCCGACTTACGCGGCCTTTATCTCGACTGGCCCCGCGACGAGCTCGCTGACCGCATCGCCCAACGCACCGAAATCATGCTTCGAAAGGGCGCCCTGCAAGAAGTGGCCCACCTCGCCCCGACCGCCACCACCGCGACCAAAGCCATCGGAGTCCCCGAAATCCAAGCGCACCTCGCTGGCAAGATGACCCTCGCCGAAACCAGCGAACGCATCACCATTTCCACTCGCCAATATGCCAAACGCCAACGCACTTGGTTTCGCAAAGAAGCCTGGCTCACGCGTATCGAGCGCAATGAACTCACCAATTCCACCGCCCACGAACTTTTCGGGTTTGATATCGGGGAAGCAACATAGGAGTCTCTGAGCAGTGCGAATCTCCGACCGCTATCTAGGCCAACAGGTCTTCACAGGAACCATCATGGGGGTGGTTCTTCTATGCGTGGTCCTCATCATGGGGATTCTCTTCCAAGAGATCCGAGACCTCCTCGTCACCCGCAAGGCGCCGCCCATTCTCGTGGCGAAGTTCATGCTCTACAGCTTGCCTTACCCCCTCATGTTTGCCCTTCCGGTAGGTTTTCTCACCACCGTCCTCCTCGTTATTGGGCGCCTTTCCTCTCAAAATGAATTGGTCGGCTTTCGCACCTCGGGAGCAAGCCTCATTCGACTCACCACTCCCATTTTTGTGCTCGGCTTTTTCTTCAGCGTTATTTGCTGGTTCATGGCTGGCGTTCTATCGCCAATGGCCAAGCTCAACTCCCGAGTGGTAATCTTCAAAGCCGTCGAGGAAAACCCGCAAGTGCTCCTCGCTCCAGGCTCCGAAACCACGCAGCCCGAATTTCAATTCTTCATCACCGAGAAGGAAAACGACACCACGCTCAAGAGCTTCCACCTGTACCAACTCTCCAAGGCCAAGCGCAACCCTGTCCCAGAAACCTATATCTACGCCCGCTCCGTCGACCTCGAAACTGATGAATCCATCAAGGGGTTCATTCTCTCTTTCCAAGGAGCCTTCATCGAAGAAATCGCCCCCATCAAGGACAACGGAGCCAGCAAATTCATCACCGCCTCTACCGCCGAGCCTTGGCCTCTTGCCTTTCCTTCCAAAGACATTCCCGACAAGCCCAGTTACCGAACCAACTTCAAACTCTTCAAGCAACTGGGCCAACCATTATCCCAATCCAAGAGAAATGGCATTCTCACCGAACTTCAGAAGCGACATGCTCTTTGTCTCGCCTGCTTTTCCTTTGCCTTCATCGGTATACCTTTGGGAATCACTTCTCGGCGTCGCGAAACCGTTTCCGGTCTTGTCACGGCCCTCATCGTAGCCCTCATCTACTTTGTCCTCCTTCTGACTGCCGAGAACTTCGAGGACCAGCCGCTCCTTTGCTCCACCATGATGTGGCTCCCTAACATCCTCTGCCTCACCATAGGCACTCATCTCCTGCGGAGAGCAAGCAAACGCTAATCAATCGCGACGAATACGAATAATGGTCTCTCCTGGAACATACAGATCCAAGAGGTCGCGACCACGTAGGCCTTGATACTCGCTATCGTTGCGCAGCGCACTCAACTCGCGACTCCTCTGGTCAGCCATCGCAAGAGCGGATTCCTCTTCCTGAATAGTCTCATCGAGCTCTACTTCCAGCCGTTTCAATTCTTCCCACTGGGGAAAAACGGTGACCCCGACCGCGACACAAATCAAAATCATCAAAAGTCCGAAGGCCCCTCGATTCAAAATCGCAATACTCTGAGTCCGCGCCTCCATGACCTGACGGCTCGGCTTACGCTTTCGAGCAGCCGCACCAGTAGGTTTGCGGCGGGTAGTCTTTCTTCGAGCAGCCATCTCCAGAACAATGCCGGAATTGATTAACATTTGCAAAATAAAAAGCCCACCCCTGAATAAGGACCATTTACTCGCCTAGATCCGCCTAAGAATTGATGCTTTATCTTGCATGCATCGAGGAGCCAAGGAGTCGACTCATCTCACGCTCAGGGCTTGCACAGCCTCAAAAAGACGACTTCCACTCGCAACATTATCGAGAAAATCAGCCAAAACTGCCTCTACAGTCCACCAAACCCAGAGCGCATCTTGACTTCTCCCCCTAACTCACCCAATTTTTTCGTGATGAATCCCTTAATAGGAGGAGGAATCTGTTTAATAACTTGTTCGACTGAAAACTCACTGATGCCAAGTTCGCTTTAGATATGAGGATATGAAAATCACGGCTTTAATTCTGCTTCCTCTCATCTGTCTAGTTCTCGGGTGGGCATCATTGAAAAGCTCAAAGCGTTTAGAGCGTCGAATTGCAGAAGAAAGCGCCGCCACGATGCAACAACTGGCCTTAGCATTGGCGAATGAGAAACTAACCATTGCTTTTCCCGATGGGCCAGACCGAGAATCTAGCGCTTCTGGAGGGTATAGCACCCTAGGTTCGGAGTTTGAGGTTCTGACGGCTGACACAATATATTGGTATGACAGTGTCGACCGATCCGTCGTTAAAAAGATCGCAGCCGAGTTGGATGAGCTTCCTGAGATAAGGAAATGGATTAGCAACGGGAAGCATCTTAACCAAAATCGTAAAATTGAGTTTAGAGTTACAGGAACTACGGACCGTCCGATGATGAAGTTACTCTTTCTCTGTAACAATCTTCCTGCTGGAGAGGTCGAGAACGAGGGGTTCATGAAGAACGAGTGGGAAAACTAGTTCCTAACAAAACGCAACACCATAAATCCGACCGCGCTGACGAGTCGGATGCTTGACTGGAGCAGGAAAATCTAAAGAACTTAGGAAAGCGTGCTGAATCGGTCGGATCGGGTGTGCTTAAACGTTCGGCTGAAGATGAGGATTATTCGATGCGCGCTATCTTTACTCGGCTCCATTTTGTTGCTTCCTCTTGGTTGCGAACAGCAACAATTACCGAATGAGACTTCGGACTCGAACCCAATCACTTCCAAAAAAACGGATGCACAGAATTCTGATGTCAAGGCGGTGTGGATAAACGGGGAAATTTTCATCAAATCATCTTCGAAAGAAGATCCTCTAATTGGCCCATTCGTCGCAAGTCCATCAAAAGATCGAGGGTTTGTCTATTTTCCTGAGGAGCGTCATACTCCCGGACAATTTCGTATTGCTCAGCAAATTTACCGAGAGGGGCCAGATGGCGGATGGTATTTTTTAGACAATTACATCTCGATGAAGCCGCTGAAAATTCATTTAATCGACTATCCAGAATCAAACTAGATCTAACCAGACGCAGAACCATAATTCCAACCGCGCTGACGGGTTCGAGATTGACGACAGGAAGGCGCGTGATAAAAATACTGAAAGTGCGTGAGATGGTCTGATTGGCTGTGCTGAAACATTCGGTAATAAAGACATGCGAATCGAACTTCTACTTCTTTGCTTCATCGTCTCCTCCTGTGAGAAGCAATCTCCAGAGCCTAGCAACGAGGTCGTCTCTGTCGCTAAGCATAAAACTTTAGCACCTGAGGACCTTAACATCCAGAAGCAGAGGTTTACGGCTCGTCCGAATCAAAATCAGGTTGCGATTTTCCGCACTGAAAACAGCTCGACTATCAAACCTTTTCGGAATCGAACCTACGACCAGATTATGTGGGCGAATGGAGACGAGGTTCACAAGGATGTGCTCATTGCGGATCGAAGCTTCTACGTTGATTTTCCGGAGCCTGAGAACCAAACCTCTGAGAACCTTTTCCGTCGGAGTTGGAGGTTGTGGGCTGGAGGCTACAACTATGATATCGACGATTATGCATTTGTAAGATCATCGTGGAAAAGCTCAACCACCGAGGCCACTGGAGAGGTCGTCTACACCAAGAAATCCAAGACCATGAGTGAGGATCTCGTCCTAAATTTTAGAATGTTTATCGTCAGCTTAGACGAGGCAAAAAAGCTTCATCCAGAATTAGATATTGAGCGAGATGAAGATACTACCAGTTGGGAAGCCGCCTACTTCTTCGAGGAGAACGAATAATTGGAACGTATCACAGTAAGACCTCACTAGCGGGTCAGACGTTGACTGGAGTAGAGAGCGTGGTAGAAGCAGTAGAAGGCCCGAAAACTCTCTAGGCGGGAACGCTGAAACCAGCTGCCAAAATATGAATCAACCTCGGGAAGACCACGCTTATCAGATGCGCGAGCGCGGGTATGATCCTTCCGTGGTCGAGGAAGCCGAGGCCTCTCGGAGTATCGAAGAGAATCTCACCAAAAAAATCAAAGATGCATTTGCCCACACTCCATTTCCTGGGAGCACCTTTGAAGATATTTCCGCAAGCGAACAAGACGAAGGAATATTCGAACACTTCACTGGTAGGGAACGCTTCGCGCACACTGCAGCGGAACTTCGCTGCTATGCGGATGCACTTTCGTTCTTCACGCTAAAGGCCTATCGCTATTGGCTACCGACGTTCATGATTGCTGAACTGAGCAATCCTCAAGAGGCCGACATCATCGCTGATTACATTGCTTCTGGGCTCTCGAGACGGGGAGCACATGCTAAGGTTTCAAGCTTCTCGGATGAAGAAATTGAGGCTCTGATGGACTTCCTGCACGAGTGCATTCGAAGGTATCCTGACGATATTTCCTCAGAGAGCTTTCGAAAGGCCCTATCCAAAATCGGATAAGGTAAAACAGCAAAACCACAGAAACTCTACCTCGAAAGCTCGTTCCAAATCCCTCCCCTTTTAGGTCACTTTTCCTTTTTAGATTCGGAAACAATACGCAATGCCTCCTCAACCCCAGGGTCATCAAGCTTCAGCTCCTTGGCTTTCAAAAAACATTCCTTTGCCGCCTCAAAATCCTCCATTTGGTGATGCACCATCCCCTTTTCATACCACGCCAACGCAAAGCCCGAATCCAATTCCACCGCTTTCAGGTAGGCGGGAACAGCTTCCTCTAGCTTTTCATTAAGACGAAGAACACGGCCTCGTAAATACCAGACCTGAGGCTCATCAGCGACCAGTGTAGCAGCCTTCTCCGAGGCCTCCAAAGCATCCTTCTGATAGCCTCCCTCCATGAGGTTGGCTGCGTAGCTTGCCCAAACTTCACCTCGTTCAGGTGCCATCTCGAGCGCCTTTTCGCATGCAGTCACCGCCTTATTCCAACTCTGAGAAGCCGCTGCTTCGGCTGCCTTCATCAAAAGAGAATCCACCTCATCCAAACCAAATTCTTCCGCCTTCACTTTTGCCTTTGCCGCATCGTCACTTCTCCCCGCCTGTGCCAAGAGAACCGAGTAAAGTTGCCAATAACCGCCATCCTTGGAGTCAAACATCAAAGCCGATTCCACTGCTACAAGAGCTCCGTTTAAGTCCCCTGCCTCCAAGGCATCCAAGGCACGATTATAGTCAAGATCTCCAGCAGTCGCCATGGCCTATTCCCATCCGAATTCAGTAAAGCGACAAGTAAAATTGTATTCTTCTCCACTTCTCCTAATCTTCAAGGGTGTCAGTAAGCAACAACCGAAATGTCAGCTATTTCGTCTCAGCCTTGTATACTTTAGCCCTCCTTCTCGGGGCTTGGGCAATCTACGCCTTGTTTGATGAGGAGCTTACGAGAAGCCTCCAACTTACAGGATGTACCATCATCGTCGGCTGGATGGGAAAAATTCTCGAGCTGCTGGAAAAAATAGCAAAACGCTGACTGAGAGAAAACTACCGTGTAAGAATCTCCAGCACTGTCTCCTTGTCTGGCGCGGCAGCAAGTGACTGTCGCACCTCACAGCTGAGAAAACGCTTACCAATATCGGCCAAGGTCAAAAGGTGCTGCCCTCGCTTGGACTCTGGAATGAGCATCATCACCACGAAATGAACCGGCGCATGGTCACAGGAATCAAATTCAATTCCCGCCTCAGACCGCCCAAAGATGGCCACCGCCTCCGTCAAATCTTCGAGATACGCATGTGGAATCGCAACTCCACAACCCACACCGGTACTAATCTCGTCTTCGCGACATTTCAAAGCAGCCACAGCTTGTTCGCGCATCCCATTTTGAAGCAAACCTTGCTCCGTAAAATGACTGACCAACTCTTCCATTAATTCCCTGCAGTTCTTAGCATTCAGATCTAAGAAAATCCGCTGCTCGGTGAGAAGCTGAGCCAATTTCATACCAAAGTTTGAGTGACATGAGCGAAGTTCCAACTTCGTTCTTTTGTCGAGAAAGGGTGTGGAGAGTTAATGAACGAAAGAGCCCCCTTCATACAAAGGAGTTCAGCCGAACTGATTCGAGAAACCTAGTATTGGTAGTTGATGTAGAAATTGAACTGACCGCCTTGGTCCGCCTCGTCGTCAGTATCAGGTACCATAACAGGAATAGCGTAATCGAGTGCCAGTGGACCGACACCAGGGATATCAAGTCGAAGACCAAGTCCAGCATCAGCGTAGAGATCTTCTGGGGCAAAGTCCCATGATTCTTCACTGACAAAACCAGCATCGAAAAAGGCCGCTCCGCGAACACGCTCAAATATGGGGAAAGTCACCTCAGTCGAAACATAAGCAGAAGTTTTTCCTCCCAATGCTTCCTGAGTCGCATCGCCACCGACGGAATCACGTTGACCCAAATCACGATAGTCGAAGCCACGCAAGTCACGCTGCCCACCAAGGAAGAGCCGGTCGAAGATGGGGACGTCTCCATCACCGTAGGAATCGACAGTCGCAATCGAACCACTGAGATTAAAAATCAGGTCGAGAGGCAAGCTCCAATGCTTGGAACCAGACGCCTCAAAAGTATAGGTATCGACATCCCCACCCAGTCCAAGAGTCAAACCAAGGGTCGCCTTGTGCCCTTTGCGGGGCATGACGATGCTATCTCGACTATCGTAAACATAGGAGAGTCCCAACGCGCTGCGCACATAGTCACCCTCTTCATCTTTGAAGGCCTGTGAAGTATCGCCTTCAGCCTCGATACTAATCTGTTCCAAACGATACTCACCGCGAATATAAGAACGGCGCCCAACAGCCTTTCGAAGGAAGATTGCTCCCCCGATATTTTGCTGATCATACTCCGGACTTAAGAAAAAGCGGTTCTGGTAGTAAAGCTCTCCCCCCAGTGAAAGCCTTCTCCCAAGAAACCATGGCTCAGTTAATGAGACTTTAAAATCTTGGCGCTCGCTACCCAACTTCAATTGAGCTGAAAAGCGCTGTCCACCACCCGTGAATCGCCATGGGTTGCGGATATCAAAGTTGCGCTGCTCCAAATTGATATAACCCACAATGCTGTCAATCGAACTGAATCCTGCTCCAAAGTTAACTTCGCCAGTCTTCCCCTCTTGCACCGCAATATTGAGATCACGATAACCGGCACGAGAACTACTATCACCGGTAACCTGAACTCCTTGAAAGTAACGCAAGTTCTGCAATCGCTTCTGCGTTGTCTCGACTTCAACTGAGTTAAAAAATTCTCCTGGCTTCATCGGGACTTCCTGTCGGATTACCCGATCCTTCGTCTTATCGTTACCTGAGATATTGACCCGACCGACTTTAAAGCGTTTCCCTTCCTTGACGCGATAAGCCACATTGACCAATCCCGCACCCGAATCCTTCACCTCGGCCGAAACATTTGCATCCGCATAACCACGAGAACCATAGTAGCTGCGAATTGCACGACGGTCATCGTTCACCTTCTTAGCCGAGTAAGGAGCGCCAGAAATCAAACTCAGCGCCGGCGTCAGTTCCTCGGGTTTGAAGACAGTCATAGGCCCAAATTGAATCTGATTAACGTTATACTTACCTCCCTCATTGACGTTAATCACGAGGTCTACTCGCCCATCGCGCACCGGCACACGGTCAGCGCTCGTCACCTCAGCCCGTAGATAGCCGTTATTCTGGTAGAATTCACGAACGCCCTCTAAATCACGCTGGAGTTGCTGATTGTCGATACGACCTGACTTCGTGATGAATGAGAAAATTCCTTTCTGTTTTGTCTCCATCTCACGACGCAACTCAACATCAGCAAAAGCGGTATTGCCCTCGAAAAGAATCTTCCGCACCTCGCTCTTCACACCCTCATTCACAAGGAAAATCAGAGCTGTGACTCCATCACCTTCATCTTGCAGGCGATGAGTCACGGTAACATCGGGATAGCCATATCCGCGGTAGTATTCCTGAATGTTCCGGCGAGCCGAGAGGATCTTAGTATCACTCAAAATTTCCCCAGCGGTCAGCTTCACCTCTTTCGCAAGTTTACGATCAGAAAATACAGTGTTTCCCTCGAACCCCACGGTATCAAAAGCACCCCGTGTCGTGACTTCAAAAATTACTTTCACGCCACCACCCACTTCTTCGCCCAAAACCTGAACGTCCTGCACCAGTCCGCTTTCATAGAGACGCTTCACATCCTCATCGACCACTCCAGCATCAAAATTTTGGCCTACCTTCGTAGTAGTGAAGCTCCGCAAGCGAGACTCGGCCACGGACTTGGGTCCGTTGTATCGGAAGACAACTTGCTGAACCTTAACGTTCGCCTCCTCTAGAAAATCTTGCGCCAACGCCTTCGGAGTAAAGGTCATCGCAAGCACTGCAAGCATACATATCCACCCCATGCCCCATGCTCGTTTGCTTCGGCTTTGATTAAGTCCCACTGTCATCCCCGCCATCAGGACTTGGCGAGTGCACTTTCGTCAAGATCAATGACCGTCAAAGCGAGAATGGTCTTGGCATGATTTTTCAGGAAAAAGAGGCCGCGACAGCCAAATCTCGCTCTTGCGCTTAAAGCGTGAGTGGATTAAGGCCTCGGCATGGCTCACCGAGTTCTTGTATCCGACCCTATCTCAGAAAAAGGCGTTGAATTGCTCAATGCTCACCCCGATATCGAAGCAGACTTCAATATCGGACTCTCTCCCGAAGAACTGATCGCCATCATTGGCGACTACGAGGGTCTTGTTGTTCGCTCCCAGACGAAGGTCACTCCTGAAGTCCTCGCAGCGGCAAAAAGCCTCAAGGTCATCGGCCGAGCTGGAGTTGGCGTCGACAACATTGACAAGGATGCCGCCAACCAAAGCGGGGTGATCGTCATGAACACGCCCACCGGCAATACAATCTCAACCGCAGAGCACGCTTTCACGCTCATGCTCTCTGCTGCCCGCAACATCGCCCCCGGGCACGCTTCCGTTCTTGCCGGTGAATTCGCAGCAGGCCGAAAAGCGAACCAAGGTATCGAGATGGATGGTAAGCGCCTCGCCGTCATCGGGATGGGCCGAATCGGCACCGAATTCGTCAAGCGCGCGCAGGCCTTTAACATGAAAGTAACCGCCTTTGACCCCTTCCTGACTCAGAGCCGCGCTGACGAGCTCAAAGTCGAGCTCGCCGACACTCCCGATGCCGCCCTCACTGGTGCCGACGTGGTCACCCTTCACGTTCCTTTGAACGACGGCACCAAGGGAATCATCAACGCCGAGCGTCTCGCTCTCATGAACAAGGGCGCCCTTGTAGTGAACTGCGCCCGCGGAGGCCTCATCGACGAGACCGCTCTCAAAGCCGCCATCGACTCCGGACACATCGCCGGTTGCGCGCTCGACGTTTTTGAAAGCGAGCCTCCTGCCGCCGACCACCCTCTTCTTTCTCTCAACAAGTTCGTCGCTTTCACCCCTCACCTCGGAGCCTCCACTGCCGAAGCTCAGGAAAATGTGGGCATCCAGGTCGCCGAGCAAGTCCGCGACTTTCTCGCCACGGGTGAGATTCGTAACGCCATTAATATGCCTTCGCTTGACGCTGCCGCCCGCGAAGCCATCGGGCCCTATCTCGATCTTTCCACCTCACTTGGCAAGCTAATCGCAAAACTGGGACCTTCGAACCCAGACTCCCTTCGAGTCTCCTATCACGGACCATTGGCCAAAAAGGACACTTCGCTCGTTTCTCGGACCGCCCTCATGGCCTTCCTCGAAGCCTCCCGCTGCGACGGCCAAGTGAACATCGTCAACGCCCCCGGTATCGCCGCCCAAATGGGTCTCGAGCTTGTCGAATCCACCATCAACGCCAAAACTGAATACAGCGAACTCCTCATCATCGAGCTTCGCAAAGGCGATGAGCGTTTCCGACTCGCTGGCAGCCTCATCGGTTGCTCTCCCCGTATTGTCGAAATTGACAAACTCTACGTCGACACCAATATCCAAGGTCATTTCTTGATCGTGCGCAATGATGACAGACCCGGTATCGTCGGCGCCGTAGGCACCCTGCTTGGCAACGCTCAGGCTAATATCGCCAACCTTTCCCTTGCCCGCAACAAGACCGATGGCAACGCCCTTACCGTCATCGAAGTGGACGATCCTCTCTCAACCGACACCATGGACCAAGTCCGCTCGATTCCAGGAGTGACGCTCGCCACCGGTGTTAGTTTATAATTATGAAACAAACGGGGCAATTTTTCATTGTCACCTCCTTCACACTCCTTCACAATCACCCCAGCGATGAAAAAATTGATTCTAGCAGCAGCGTTCCTATGCCTTGGCGGCGTAGCTTATGGCGACATTCAAGCCCCTCCGGGAGCCCAGTATAACTCTTCCCGTAAGCTTGGTCGGGCCATTTCCAACATCCTCTATGGCGTAATGGAAATCCCGGAGCAAATCTCTCGCCAAACTGATGTCGGCGGACACAAGGCTGGCTGGTCTTATGGACTCGTTAACGGAACCCAGCGCATGTTTAAGCGCATGGGTTACGGCTTCTACGAACTCTTCACTTTTCACTGCCCTACCTACAAAGGCACCTTCAAACCTCCTTATTCTAAGTGCGGTTCCGATTGGCGCATCGAAATGAACCCAAGCGAAGGACTCTCTGAGTTTCCACCTGAGCTCGGCTTCGAAGGCTACTTTGGCCACACCCGGACCCAGACTTGGTAGTCCCTCTTACACCCCTCTTTCAAAAACCCGGATGGTCTCGCACCTCCGGGTTTTTTCTATTTTCGCGTAAATTTCGCGAACATTTTTGCGCCTCACAACGTTTTAACTAAGTGAAAATATATCTTAGCACTCTCAGCGCCCTCACCCTTTGCCTATCGCTTTCGCCTCTGAGAGCCGAACCTTACGAATGGAAAGCAAAAGACGGCGAAAGATCTATCCTTGCCGAGTTCGTCTCACGGGATGAGACAAGCGTCGTCATCAGAAAAACAAACGGCAGCGCGGTCACCGTAAAAATCGATGAGCTCCACACCGCCAGCAAGAACCACCTCAACCAGAATCACCCCCTAGGCGGAGCCAAGCGAGAGCCAGAACCAGCCGGCGATGCCTTCGGCCCTCTAAACTTTGGTGATAGCCGAGAAGAGGTCGAAGAGAAGCTCGTAAACTCCACCCTAGTCACCACTAAAGTTGACGAGACCCTTTTTGGCAGAACCGGACTCAACGGCATCTTTGAAACAGCAATCCCCTTGGGGGGCCTTCCTTGCTTCCTCTATTTCGATTGGAACGAGTCCGGCAACCTTCACGAGATCACAATACGCACCAAGGGCGTCGACAGCTCGCAGTACAACGGTAAACTTCGCTCCACTTGGAGCGAAACCGTCGCAACCTTGGAGAAACTCTACGGAAAACCTCTCTCAGGAAACTCTTACCCCAAGCAGGACGACCTTGAGAACGGCCTGATGCTCGCCTCCCACCTCTGGCGAAATACGAAGGGCTCCATTCTGCTCGGACCCGGACAAGAGCACACAGGCTACAATGTCAGCATCCGCTTCGTCGACAAACTCATCCAACCGGTTGCCACCCCTTAGCGACCCCTGCGCAAAGAGAAACTCAGCACCGCGACCCCAAACAACAAGAACGCACTCGGCTCAGGAACCGGAGAAACGGGCTGCAGTGGCACCCCGCCAATCACCACTGTTTGAAACGGCCGGTAATCAACGAAACGAGCCCGAGGCAAGGCCAGCGGCAACTTTCTTAACTCCCTTTTGAACTCCATCGTCAACCGGTAATTCTCTATCGGAGAGTAGCCTTCCGCCTTCAAGGCAACCAAAGTCTCGTATCCGCGCCAACGAGCCCCCATCATCGGCACTGGCTCCTTATCGTCATCCCAGACGGGCATACTCGCAAATTGGTAGAACATGCGCTCGGGCGGCTCCTTGAATTCAAAAGAAACCTTCTGCTCACTCGCTTTCGGAAGACGAATATAGGAGACCTCATTTCGATAACTCGGCCCACTCACTCCACACTGAGCGAGAAGAAAGAACACCACCCCATGAAGCCCAATGATGACCACCGTCATCATCGGCACCCATTTTTTCCGAGCCTTCTCACTACTTTCTTCAGAATCACGAGTCATGGAACAATATCACTTTATCTAAATTTAAAATAAAGTCACCTGAAATATAAAGGTAATTCAAACAGTTCAGAATTAAGCAACGGCAAATCGCGTCTTACCCGTCGCCCAAGCATGGTCTTCAAGTGACCCTCCCCGACTGAAAACACCTTCCGTTCTAGCCTCCAAAAACCACCTCAATATTATAACCGCGATCCCACCCACTCATACTTCCTTTTCTCCAAAATCCCATTGCGCCAAACGTATACTCGACTACTCTTTCAACGTCTCCTGTGGTCGCTACTAAGGCAGCGAGCTCGGACCGATATTTAAAATAATGGGGGCAGCCCCGCGGGATGTGAATGTCGCGCCTTTTTAGGAGGGCTGACGCGGTCCCCGGAGTCCCCAACCTGTTGAGTCTTCGGAACGCAGCTTATCGCGGCCTAGTGGCCATGGAGGGCTTGATTAACTCGCTTTTGCGCTTGTCGCAGGGCGGGTTTTTCTTTTTTCAAAGAGAGAACTACCACTCCACGTCGAAAATAACCTCGCGCCAGAGAATGGTCTCTTCGTCGAACACGAACCGTCCTCGAAACGTTTGTCCCTCTAACATTTCGCCCAACCAATAGCGGTCATCATCCCACATCCGCTCGTAAGGAATCTCATCCACACGCGTCCACAGTGGAATCGCTTCTGGTGTCGAAGTAGGGGTCCCTTCATAGCCATCAGCCACAAAAACGTGGCAATGAATATCGGGCATATCCGACATCGCAAAAAACAGCTCCCCCATCTTTTTCACTCCTGTCGCCGTCACACAGAGTTCCTCTTGCGTCTCACGAATGGCGCACTCCAGCGGAGTCTCACCTGGGTCAATCTTGCCCCCCGGCCCGTTGACCTTTCCAGCTCCAATTCCACGTTGTTTCTCAATCAGCAACACTTCATCGCCCACGCGAATAAACATCAGTGTCGCTCGCATCCCCGGCTCCCACGTTTCCCAGTCCACTGGGCACTTCTCGTCGTTCATGGCACCATCTCACTCGCTAACGCCTGAGAAATCAATCCTCCGCACAGGCATCCATCCCTTCGCGGTTACGAACCAAGCGGCATTCACCATGAAGCATTGCCCTGCTCGTCCATCATCCCAAAATACATCCGAGGAATCATCTCAATCGAAACTCTTCCTCAATCGGACCATCTCCCAGCGACTCCCCCTTCAAGCCGCTAATGATCGTAATTTTCCAAATCTCCCCTTCAAAAACGCCTAGGTGGGAAGGACAGGTCACGACTTAGAAAAGATTCATCCCATGAACTAAAGTCGAAATAAAGCAACCACCCCACATGCTATCAGCGAGGAATCGCCGAGGATTCAGCGAAATCACCGGGCTAATAACAACCCCGAGCATTTAAATCACAACTTCGTATTCGCCCCCCAACACTCTCGAGGTTCCATCAAAAAATCAGCCTAGATGCTCTTCGTAATCGTCAGGAGTAAGCAAGCCCTCCACAATCTCCATGTCGGTGACTTTCACCTTAAAAAGCCAACCTACTCCGTAAGGGTCTTCGTTGATGTTGCCCGGTTCCTCTTCGAGGGTTGTGTTGACCTCAATAACTTCTCCACTCACGGGAGCATAAATATCACTAGCAGCCTTCACCGATTCAACAACAGCACAGACTTCCTTCTCTTCAATCACGCGGCCAATTTCTGGAAGTTCGACGAAGACAACATCAGAAAGCTCCTCTTGTGCATGATCAGTCACACCCACAATAGCGATGTCTTCTTCCATGCGCACCCAGTCGTGCTCCTCGGTGTATTTCAAGTTCTGTGGAATTGCCATACTAGATTTCTATGATGGAGTTCTTAGGCAACGAAAGGTTTTTTCACGACTTTTGCACACATCTTTTCTCCACCCACTTCAATGAAAACCTTGCAACCCACCGTGGCCTTCGCGATCGGGAGATAAGCCATTCCGATTCCTACTCCCAACGTCGGCGACAAAACACCACTCGTCAGAACCCCCACTTCTTGACCATCTTCGTCAAGAACAGCGCTACTTGGAAGAGGTGGAGCTCCTTTCTCATCACACAAGATTGCCACCAGCCGCTCTGCAGGTTGCTTCTCTTTCTGTTCATTTAATGCCCCAGAACCCACAAAGTCGCGCTTATCCAACTTCACAAAGAAGCCCAAGCCTGCTTCCAAAGGCGTCCTCTCTGGACTCAAATCGAAACCATTTAAAGGATAACACTTCTCAAGCCGAAGAGAATCACGAGCACCCAACCCACAAGGCTTGGCACCCGCCTCAGCAAACTCCTCCCACCAGCGTTCCGCCGATCCCACCGAGCAAAAGAACTCGAAACCATCCTCCCCCGTGTAGCCCGTCCGACAAACCCACACCTTCTGTCCATCCAAGGATAGACCATCAATTCCATTGTGCGAAGGAAGTGTCCGACCTCCAAACACCCGCGAAAAAACATCGATTGCACTCGGCCCTTGCACCGCTATTCCAGCTAAATTTTCACTCTCATTTCTCAACGCCACTCCCTCTACCGCATACTTACCAAGCCAAGCCAAGTCCTCAGCCAGATAGGCCGCATTCACTACCAAGAAAAAAGCCTCCTCCTCGACACGATAGAGAATTAAATTATCAATCACTCCACCACCTTCATTTAGCAAAAAAGTATACTGCCCCTCACCATCCTCCAAGCTAGCCACATCGTTCGAGAGAAGACCGTTCAACCACTCCATAGCACCTTCCCCCTCCACAAAAAGTTTCCCCATGTGCGAAATATCAAACTGACCTACCGCCTCTCTCACCGCCAGATGCTCATCAAAAATCGACTGATACATCACAGGCATCTCCCATCCCGCAAAGGGCACCATTCGCCCTCCTGCCTCCCGATGAATCTCATCAAGAGGGCTCAATTTCAATTCACTCATGGCGGGAAGCTGCCCCTCCTCGTCAAAACTGTCAACGCTCCCCATATTGCCTTCGTGACAAGCACCTTGGCAATCATTCCCACAAAACCTTGGCAATACCGACTATCCGAGTATTGATTGTTTCTCGACATGGGAATCGTCAACTCTTTGGAAAACCGCCTCCGCTGGCTCGCCTTTCCAAGCCTCCTGAGGGGCTTGGCCATCATCCACTTTGTGATGATTCTCCTGCTCATGGCTCGTCCCGATATTGGGTCCGCCATGGTCTTTGATTGGTCAAAAATCTTGGCTGGCGAAGTCTGGCGGATCGTCTCCTTCCTCTTCCTCGCCGTTCCGGCCCCTCCTGTTGATGCGCCAACCAACTTCAGCGTATTCTCCCTTCTCTTCGCATTCTTCGCCTTAATGATCGCTTTCTTATTCAACGATTCTTTGGAGACTTCTTGGGGTGTCTGGCGAACCTCTGCCTATTTCTACCTCGTCATCATCGGCCAAGTCGTCGCCAACATCATCCTCGCCCTTTCCGGCCTCAGACCCCAGCCCGAGGGCGGCATGTATATCTACCTTGCCGCCTTCTTCGCCTTCGCCACCCTATTCCCCAAGCACACCTTCCTTTTGATGCTCATTATCCCTGTCCAAGTCTGGATTCTTGCCGTCATCTCGGGTGTTTTCCTTCTCCTCTCCTCCCTCAGCTCCCTGAGCTTCTCCATCTTTGTCCTCTTCACCTTCCTTCCTTATCTCTGGTGGGCTGTTCCCATGGCGCTTAAAAGCGGAAAAAATCGCAGCGCCGTCGCAAAACGTCGTGTCGCTTTTCAGTCAAAAACCAAGGCCGGCCAAGTCACCAGCTTTCATCGCTGTAAAATCTGTGGTGCTACCGAAAACTCCCACCCCAACCGCGAATTCCGCGTGGCTTCAGACGACGAAGAAATTTGCTCCGACTGTCTCGACTCTTAGCCGCCTCGTCCCCCAGTTCATCCCAAGCCGCCGAGAGTAGTTCTAACAAAGAATACCCGCCTTCTCATGGACGAGCAAAGTCCGCTTGCGCTCCAACCCTCCCCCATAACCCGTCAACTTCCCATCGGCGCCAATAACCCGATGACACGGGACAATGATCGAAATCGGATTCGCACCGTTCGCTAGTCCCACAGCTCTCACGGCCTTGGGGTTATCGATTCGTTCGGCAATTTGTAGATAGCTCACCACTTCCCCGAACGGAATCGTCTTCAACGCCTTCCAAACCGCGCACTGAAAATCCGTGCCCTCAGCGTCCAGAGCGACTTCAAACCCTATCCGATCTCCCGAGAAATACTCTGCCAATTCGGCCTCCGCTTGGTCTAGAAACTTGCTCTCTCCTCCTTCCCACCCCCCCTCATAGCGCCCTTCAAAGTAAACTCCAGCCAACCCATTTTCAGAAGCCAACAGCGTCAAGGGTCCCACTGGCGAATCCGTTTCCCGTCCCAAGTATGTTTGCTGAGCCTTCATTCCTTCTCTAATCCTGACATCCGAGAAGCCTCCCGTCGACTCCTAGGAAATCCACCCGCCAAGATTTCCTGCAAGCGAGCCGCATAACCCGCAGAACGCCCCACTCCCAAAAACCCAGCCAACTCCTTCTCAAAAAACGGCATCGCCCGCCGGCACTCTCCGCCTTCCGTCAAAAAATCCAACCCCCGCCGCAACAAATCAAAAATCTCTGGAACCTCGCATTCACTCTCCACCGCTTTCTCCACTAATTCGCCAAAATATGCCCCCAGCACCGTCCTCCCATAATCACCGCGTAAACTCTGCCGCAAGTCTACCACCCGCATCTCCCTGAGCGAATGCAGCTCACTCGTCTGGCTCCGGCTCCGCACCCATCCAAACTCCGCCTCGACAAACAAATCCAGCTTCCCCGCAAAGGCACTCTTCCGACTGCGCGCCCCCTTTGCCACCGTCTTGATCAAGCCCCACTCCTCCGTGCACCACGTCACAATCAGACTGGTCTCAGTCAGCTTGCGCGTTCGAATAATAATGCCAGTCGCACTCTCCACTCCACCAAATCTACCTTATCCCCACCAGACCGCGAGCTTCAGCTCTTCCCCCCAGACCATCCCATGTGTCATCTCCTCCATTCAGCTCATTAAATCCTGAGATTGCAGACTGATGATAAAAAGCGCCGAATCGAAAGTAACCTATCCCAAGAACTCGTGCAGGGACCTCTTCATATCGCCGTTCGCTAATTTCCTATGAAAAAGCTCCTTTCCATCCTCCTCTTTTCAGCTTCTAGCCTTCTTGCAGCGCCCCACTCACTTCATGTTTCTCCCACGGGTGATGATACCGCACAGGGTTCAAAAGAGGCTCCCTTTGCCTCTCTCGAAAGGGCTCGTGATGAGCTCCGAAAGTTAAAATCTCTCTCGAAAGAGTCCACGTCAGGCTTCGTCGTCTGGATTCATGGAGGCGTTCATGAGCGCACCCAGCCATTTCTATTGAGCACCGAGGATAGCGGAGTCGAGGGAACTCCCATCTCCTACCGCTCGCTAGCAGGACAATCGGCCACCCTCTCTTCTGACAAAAGAATCCCCTTCGAAGCATGGAAGCCTCTTTCACCCCAGGCCAACAAACGAGTTCACCCACACATAAACTCCAATTCGCTTTATGAACTAGACTACGACGCCTTCAAGATTCAAAATGGCGAACAACTAGCAAAAGCCAAGGACAGCGCCGGCGCTCCCGAGTCCTTTATACTTTTTGCCAACGGAAAGCGTCAGGGTCTCTCCCAGTGGCCAAACTTAGACGAAAAAATCACCGAGTCGAATGACCCCGGCTGGACCACTCCGAATGGAACGCGGGATAATTTGAGCTTCCACTTCGGGTCTGGTGGCCAACCCTCCAATGAAGACGAACTCAACGAACTCGATTCGGATGGCACCCAGCGTTCAGCACGATGGCAAGCAAGGTTGAACTCGGGGCACGAACTCTGGCTCCGAGGCCATTGGAGGACCCCCTGGGCCCCTCGCCTCTCTCTCGTCACCGCCATCAACACCGAGGAAAAATGGATTCAATTGGCAAGCGTTCCTCCCGGCGGAATGGGCTCTAAATATACCCAGACTTTCACCGCCCACGATGGCAAAGAATATCGCACTGGCTCGGGCGAAGAGCGCTACTACGCCTTAAATATGCTCGAAGAAATCGACCAACCCGGGGAGTATGCCATCGATTTTAAAGACCGGCGCGTCTACTATTATCCTCCTGCAGATCTCAAGACCCTTGAAGTCACCATCGCAGATTTAGCAACTCCCTTAATCGAAGCTCAGGACGCCGACTTCATTCAATTTGACCAACTCACCTTCCGAGGAGGATTGGGTTCAGGGCTCGTCTTTAAGAACTGCCATCATCTGACCATCCGTGGATGCCTCATCGATGGCATCGGAAAAGATGGCATCGTCATCGATGGCGGGACCCACCATGTCATTCAAAGCAATGACCTCCGAGAAATCGGGCACTCTGGATTGACCATCAACAACGTGGGAAATCGCAAGACTCTTCTTCCTGGTCGCTCCCTCATCACGAACAACCATATTACCAAAACAGGCAGACTTCATCTCGATAGCAGCGGAATGCGGACAAACAACGTCATAGGAATTACGATTTCTCACAATCTCATCCACCACACCCCATCGCGCGCTTACGAGCATCGCAACGACAACGACATAATTTTTGAATACAACGAGATTCACAACTGCGCGCTCAAGACCTCCGACACCGGAGCGACCTACGGATATGGGAGATGGAGCACCTACGGAAACATCTTTCGATACAACTTCATTCACCATAACAGGCGCGCGAATGGTTTCTACTGCGACGATGGCGACAGTGGAGACTTCCATTATTACAACATCATTCACCAATGCATCGACGCTCTCAAATTCGGAGGAGGTCACGACAACATTGCCGAGAATAACCTCCTCATCCAAAACACTCAGCAACGCATCGACGACCGAGGCATTTCACGAAACTACCGGCTCGGCACGAAATACGAAAAGGATTTGCGGGGCTTTAAACCTTTCGAAGAGCCTTGGCTGTCGTATGGCTTAAGACTCAAAAAAGAACACCAACTCAGCACCCAACTTTGGTCCGACGTTCTCGATCCTGAGTGGTTACCCGAACACCCGAACGGCTCCCGTTTCGTAAACAATGTCACCGTCGAGAGTGCGAACTGGGCGCAACCAAGACACGGAAAAGTAAAGGTCGAGGGGAACGTAGAAGCAGGCCCCGTGAACACCGTTGGATTCTATAACTATCCCCAGATGGACCTGCGAACGGACAACAAAACGATTCTGAGTAAATTTCCGTTGCTCAATCAGGTCTTCCCTAAAGTTGGTCTCCAAAAGGATCCGTATCGCACTGAAATTCCAAGCCGTGAATCCGTTGGAGGCTTAAAAAATTTCGGAAGCACCGTGGAGGGAGAAGAAGACGCGGACTTGGATCGTTAGATACCTTCGATCCGGTGTCTGCTAACGACCCGATTCAGCGCCCATATCTGCCACCCACTCTGGCACCGTCTCCCCCGCCTTACCCAACCTCACCTCGTCAAAGGATTCTGACACTCCTGTCTTCTCCAAATTAAACTCGATGGTCCGTGCTCCCGCCAACTTCGCCATATTGACAAAGTTCCCCGCCGGATAAACCGCCCCAGAGGTCCCTATCGAAACAAACAAATTCGCCTCAAAGAGAACCCGCTCAATCTCATCCAAAAAGTAAGGCATCTCCCCAAACCACACGATATCCGGCCGCATCCCACCCTCTCTTCCACAGTCCGCGCAAACATCTTCCCGCGACAAATCCTCCTCACAACGCGAAGTCACTTCACACCACGCGCACCTCTTCTTCAAAAGCTGTCCATGCATGTGCCAAATATCGGAGCACCCACCGCGCTCATGCAGGTCATCCACATTTTGAGTAATCAAGGTCACCTCATGACCCGACACCTTCGCCAACCGCGCCAATGCCACATGCGCCGCATTCGGCTCCACCGTCTTCAGGTCGCGCCTCCGCTGATTGTAAAAATCATGCACCATCACTGGGTTCCGCCCAAAAGCCTCCGGCGTCGCCACCTCCTCCACGCGATGGCCTTCCCAGAGCCCACCGTCATCCCGAAAGGTCTTCACTCCGGACTCCGCGGAAATCCCCGCCCCCGTCAGCACCACAATCTTCGCCATTCCCCATCCAACCCCAATCCACCCCAAACCCACAACTCTCGATTCTGGACTCACTCTAATCTTGAATCAACGCCCCCCCTCACCTACCACCACCGCGCACCATGTCTGAAAACCAATCCGTCGCTGACCTTCTGGCGATCGACACCGAGTCCCTCGCGACACGACTGTCGGAACTCAGGAGGTATCTTTGACATCCCCGTTCTCCAAACCAAGTTAGCGGACTTGGAGGAGCAAATGACCGCCCCTGAATTCTGGAACGACCAGGCCACGGCGCAAAAAGTCATCGCCGAGAAAAATCTCACCGCCAGCAAGGTCGAACCCTTTCTCAAACTCAAAGACCGACTCGCCGACCTCGCCGCCAGCATGGAGCTCGCCAAAGAATTTGACGACCTCGACTCCGCCAAAGAAGCAGCCGAAGAAGCGGACGCCATCAGCCAAGGCCTCGACTCCTTCGAGCTCATCACTCTCCTCGACCAACCCGCCGACCCCAACAACGCCTACCTCAATATCCAAGCAGGTGCCGGCGGGACCGAAGCCTGCGACTGGGCCGCCATGCTCCTCCGCATGTATACCCGCTGGGCAGAGGCCAAAGGCTTCAAAGTCACCACCCTCGACTACCAAGAAGGCGAAGGCGTCGGAATCACGGGGGTAAACCTCCAAATCGAAGGCGAATACGCATACGGCTACCTCAAGCAAGAACGCGGCGTCCACCGTCTCGTGCGTATCTCCCCCTTCGACTCCGCGGGCAAACGCCACACCACTTTCGCCGCCGTCGACGTCACCCCTGAAGTCGATACTGAGATCGAAATCGAGATCCCCGACTCTGACGTCGAAGTCCAAACCACCCGCTCCGGCGGTAAAGGCGGTCAAAACGTCAACAAAGTCGAGACCGCAGTTATCCTGAAGCACCTCCCTACCGGAATCGTCATTCGCTCAACCCAAGAACGCTCCCAGCTCCGCAACCGCGAGCTCGCTTGGCAAATCCTGAGAGCCAAACTTTACCAAATCGAAGAAGAAAAGCAGATGGCCGAAGCCGACCGCACCTACTCCGAAAAAGGCGAAATCGGCTGGGGCAGCCAAATCCGCTCCTACGTTTTCCAGCCCTACCAAATGATTAAAGATCTCCGTTCCGGCTACGAAACAGGCAATATCCAAGCCACCATGGACGGCGATATCAACGGCTTCATCGAAGCCATGCTGCGCCATCAAGGATAGGGCGATATTATCGCTCTACACCCGCTAGAATTTCCACTAATCTCCCTACAAAAGATGACTTACGACGAGCTCAACGCTTTCTACCAACTCCCCCTTTTCGAACTGCTGAAAAAATCCCGCGAAGTTCACGAAGCCAACTGGCCCGAGAACGAAGTTCAGCTTTGCACCCTTCTTTCCATCAAAACCGGCGGCTGCTCCGAAGACTGCTCCTACTGCGCGCAATCCGCTCGCTATAAGTCCGGAGTCGATGCTGATCGCCTCATGGAATGCAACGATGTCATGGAGCGCGCCCGCGCTGCCAAAGAAAACGGCTCCACCCGTTTCTGTATGGGAGCAGCTTGGCGTGGTGTCCGCAGCGGAACCAAGCGCTTCGACCAAGTCCTCGACATCGTGCGCAACGTCTCTGACCTCGGGATGGAAGTCTGCGTCACCCTCGGCCAACTCGGCCCAGAAGAAGCAGAAGCCCTTAAAGAAGCGGGAGTCACCGCCTACAACCACAATATCGATACCTCTCGCGAATTTTACCCCGAGATTGTTACCACTCACACCTACGACGACAGACTCGAAACCATCCGTAACGTACAGGACGCCGGTATGTCCGTCTGCTGCGGCGGCATCCTCGGCCTTGGCGAAACCACCGAAGACCGCCTCAAGATGATTGAGGTCATTTCCTCCTTCAATCCGCCCCCCGAGTCTATCCCCATCAACAAGCTCATGCCCATGCCCGGCACCCCCATGGCCGAGAACCAAGGCGTCGACGTCTTTGACCTCGTGCGCATGATTGCCGTCACGCGCATCGCCGTTCCCAAAGGAAAAGTCCGCCTTTCCGCCGGTCGCACCGCTCTCTCTGAAGAAGCACAAGCCATGTGCTTCTTTGCTGGCGCCAACTCTATCTTCTACGGCGACAAACTCCTCACCGCCGCGAACCCGGCCGTCGAGAAAGACCTCAATCTCATCTCCAAGCTCGGTCTTTCCACCCAATCGCCCAACCGCGAGCAGACACCGCCCGCCCCTCAAGAGGACCAACCTCTCCAGCCCGCGCTCGCCTCCAGCGAGTAAACGGCCCCTGTCCTCCCTGAGATGAAATCACTTCACGTCTCCGTCCCAGACCAAGAAGTCAGGCTCTATGACGATGGCGACCTCCTATTGTCGCTACCTGCCTCCACTTCCAAGTTCGGGCTCGGCAGCGAAGAAGGCTCCAATCGTACCCCACTCGGCAAGTTCCGCATTTGCGAAAAATACGGAGCCAAAGCCCCCGAGGGCACTGTTTTCAAAGGTCGCAAACCCCACGGAGTCTGGACTCCTGAGCAAGAGACTCCAGACGACCTCGTCCTGAGTCGAATCTTTCGACTCGAAAGCAAAGAATCAGGTATAGAAAATACCTACCTCCGATATATTTACTTCCACGGGACCAATCAGGAAGCACTCATCGGGGCTCCTGCTTCCCACGGCTGTATTCGTCTCAAAAACAGCGATATCACCGCCCTCTTTCATCAAGTCCCCGTCGGCACTCCCGTCCATATTTTCAACACTTCTTTCTCATGAATAAATTCCTCTTTCTCGACTGTGACTCAACCCTTTGCGCCATTGAGGGCGTCGACGAACTAGCCGCCCTGAGAGGCTCCGAAGTTGAGCAAAAAGTCATCGAACTCACCAATCAAGCGATGGACGGAACAGTCCCCATCGACGAAGTCTTTGGACGACGCCTCGACTTGATTCAGCCTACCCTGACAATGTGTGAAGAGGTTGGAAAAATGTATATTGAAAGACTCTCTCCAAACGTAATCGAGGCTCTTGCAAAATTGAGAAAATGTGGTTGGGAGCCCATTATCATTTCCGGCGGTTTCACCCAAGTTATCCAACCAGTTGCAGACTATTTGAACATTGATAAAATCTTTGCAGTCGACCTCTTGTTTAAGAATGATGGAAGCTATCAATCCTTTGACAAAGAGTCTCCTACCGCCCGGAATGGCGGAAAACCTGAAATTATTCAGTCCTTCGTAAAAGATAAATTATCATCTCTCACCGTAATGATGGGAGATGGCATCTCTGACTTGGAAACAAATAACGTTGTTGATTTATTTATCGGCTACGGAGGAGTGGTGAGTCGTGAAGCAGTAAAAACCCAAGCTCCTGTCTTCATCTCCGACTTTCAGCAA
The DNA here is from genome assembly GCA_051251855.1 of Roseibacillus sp. Classification (GTDB taxonomy): domain Bacteria; phylum Verrucomicrobiota; class Verrucomicrobiia; order Verrucomicrobiales; family Akkermansiaceae; genus Roseibacillus. The sequence goes on along the minus strand of JBPOGI010000001.1, from coordinate 681,389 downwards.
CTTCCTGACACCATTAAAAACTATCTTCCACAATAGTGGACAAACACCCTTCCTATAAAAAATCTTCTTGCGTATGGAACAAAACAGCCGTTTGTTCCGGACGCACATGGCAAAGAAAAAGACAACGAAAGGAAAGCGGTACACCGCTGAAGAAAAGCAAGAAGTGATCGACTACGTTATTTCCGTAGATGGCGATAATGGACGCGGAGGCGTTGCTGCTGCTGCACGCAAGTTCGGCATCACTCCCCTTACCATCACTGCTTGGAAAAAACGTGCTGGAGGCACAGCCCCTGCATCCGCAGCTAAAGGCGCCAAGCGCGGCGCGACAGCTCAATCACGCGTGCTTCACCGCCTGGCCGAGATTCTCGACCACGTGGCTACCAAAGAAGCCGAGATTGACGCCCTTAACAAAGAGTATGCTAAGCTCAAGAAGAAGGTCTAACCTCTTCACTCACAACAACACACTTTAGCGAGCAGGCAGCCTTAATCAAAGGCTGCCTGTTTCATTTCCAAAGATAGTGAAATTTAGAGTAAAGAGTATCATCTCATCCCTCAAATAAATCGAAGACCATACATCCTACGCGTTGATAAACCCAGAGTTTAGAGAAGCCAACCCCTTCGATTTCATATGCGTGATTGAAACAGTCCATCTTTCCAAAGGACAAAAAAAGCCGAACCACTTTCATGGTTCGGCCTAAAATTAATCTAGCTGCTTCAAGCTCTACTCATCGTCATCATCGTCATCACCAACGGTGATTTCGAGGTCAACGAACTCGATGAACGCCATGGGCGCTGCATCGCTAGCACGCATACCGAGCTTCGTGATGCGGCAGTAGCCACCTGGACGCTCGGCACAAGCCTCAGCGATTTCGCCGAAGAGCTTAGAAACCACGTCTTTTTGACGAAGATAGGAAATCGCCTGACGACGGGCATGCAGGTCGCCACGCTTGCCAAGAGTCACCATCTTCTCCGCAACGGGGCGAAGAGCTTTGGCTTTGGCAAGGGTCGTGCGAATGCGTCCGTGAGTAATCAGGGCTGCGGCTTGATTGGACAACAGGGCCTTACGTTGGGCCGCGTTGCGCTTCAGTTTGGGAGTTTTTCTACGGTGTTTCATGAACTCGTTTTAAATCAATCGTCAATGTTCTGGGCAATCAAGTCAGCAAGGCCAACAGGTGCTTCTTCATCCGTACCCAGACGTGGGGCTTGGAGTTGTGTTACTGGTCCGGAAAGCAAAGAAGGATCAATGCTCATTCCAAGTCCCAATCCGAGTTCAACAAGCTTGTCCTTAATTTCATTCAAGGACTTCTTACCGAAGTTACGATACTTAAGCATCTCCGCCTCACTCTTCATCGCGAGTTGACCCACGGAAGTGATGTTAGCGTTGTTCAAGCAGTTTGCGGCACGGACCGAAAGCTCGATCTCATTGACGCTCATGTTGAGGAGCTTCTTCAGAGCGGCATTCTCTTCACTCTGCTCTGCTGGCGCTTCTTCGAACTCAATCGCGTCGTCGTCATAGTTAACGAAGACATCGAGGTGATGGCGAAGAATACCAGAAGCCTGCAAAAGGGCATCATGTGGCTCAACCCGACCATCAGTATGGATGTCGAGGATAAGCTTATCAAAGTCAGTAATCTGACCGACCCGAGTGTTCTCCACGGAATACTTCACGCGAGTCACTGGGCTAAAAATAGAATCAATTGCAATCACGCCGATAGGCGCGTCGGGACGCTTATTGTCATCCGCGATACGGAATCCACGACCAACAGAAACTTCGAATTCACACTCGAACTTTACTTTGCGGTCCAAGTGACAAATGACATGCTTCTTGTTGATCACAGAAAACATATTGTCGTCCTCGATGTCACCAGCAGTTACGGCACCTTCCTTATTTACGTTAATGGAAAGGACACGGGACTCTTTTCCGTGATGCTTGAAGCGAACCTTCTTGAGATTGAGAATGATGTCAGTGACATCCTCAACAACTCCAGCGAGGGTTGAAAATTCATGCTGCACGCCCGAAATACGGACGGAGGTGATGGCGGCACCTTCCAAGGAGGAAAGCAACACACGACGAAGGGAGTTACCGACAGTGTGACCAAAGCCACGCTCGAAGGGTTCTGCCACGAACTGACCATAAATATCAGTTGCGGTATCTTCGTCTTTGATCAACCGGTTCGGAACTTCGAACCGGTCCAACTTAATGGGACCATCCTTTTCTTCTTGGACGTCCTCTACGACTTCTTCAGACATATAGTTTTAGGTTTGCCGGGTTTCCCTTCAGCGAGTAGCGCCTGCACCAGCAGACGACGAAGGACCAACGGCGATTCAATAACTCGCGGCCGGGAAGCAACAGCACCTCGAAGAGATTTGCAACAAATTTTTGACAACTTTGTCACCTTCCTGCTTTTCACTTCGTAAATCTTCCTCTAGCCTTCTGGCTCTCTTACTGAACACCTCCCTCTTTTGTCATGAAATCCAAGCCTAACCTAACTAGATTTACCTACGAGACCGCCGCCTTTGAAGGCTGGCGTCTCTGTATTAGCCGAGGAGGAAAAACCTTCACAAAGTATTACTCCGACAAGCGTTACGGAGGACCCCGCAAGTCTCTCAAAGGAGCCGAAGCGAGTTTGGAAGCCCTCAAAGAGCTCCTCGACAAATCGCGCAAGGTGAATGGGAAATTGAGCCAAACAACCATTAAAAAGGCTGAAAAATTGCTGAAAGAGAGTTGATTGGGCAATGCCCACTCCAAATCCCTCGGTGATTCATTGGTTTCGTCGTGATCTCCGTGTCTCCGATAACACTTCGTTGTCAGCTGCCTCACGTTCAGGCCTCAAGGTAGTCCCTTTGTATGTCCTGAGTGACTGGAAAAAAGAGCACCACTGGACGGGCCCCGGTCGCCAACAGTTTCTCTGCGAGTGCTTGGAGTCTCTCTCGAAAAACATTCAAGAACTGGGCGGCAAACTCATCATCCAACAGGGTGACCCCGTTCGAGTAATCGCCAAGATGCTTGCTCACGGCAAAATTTCTGCCGTGCACTACAATCGAGACCCCGATCCTTTCGGCAAGAAGGACGAACAACGTCTCACGGAACTCTGCTCGCGAGAGGGTGTGGAATGCATCGGTCACGATGATGTGGCCCTGCATACCTTTGATCAAACCACCAAGGACGATGGAACGGCCTATCGGGTATACACCCCCTATAGCAAACGGTGGCTTAAACTCGAAAAACGCGCCCCTAAACTCAAACCCAAGTCACTCAGCACCCCCTCCGAGTTCGACTCTGCCCCCTTACCCTCTCTCGACACCTGGCAGCTCAATCTCCCCTCAACTCTCGACCTCCTGCCAGGGAGTGAAGCCGCCGCCCGCAAGCGTCTCAAGGAAGCTATCAAAAACCGGCTCCCGACCTACGCTCAAAACCGCGACCACCCCTCCGTCCCAGCCACTTCCCGCCTCTCCCAAGACCTCCGCTGGGGAACCCTCTCTATCAGAACAGCCTTCGCCGAAGCCAACAAGGCTCTTGAAAATACCCGCGACCCCAGCGTTCGCGAGAGCTACCACACCTTCATCAAAGAACTCGCCTGGCGCGACTTCTACCTCCACCTCTTCCAGGCCTGCCCCGAGGTGTTAGAGCACGAGTTCAAAGCCGACTACCGAGGCCTCCCTTGGGACGAGCCCGACGAAAAACTACAAGCTTGGAAAGAAGGCCAGACTGGCTTCCCTATCGTCGACGCCGGCATGCGCGAGCTCAAGACCACTGGATTCATGCACAATCGCGTCCGCATGATCGTTGCCATGTTTCTCACCAAAGACCTGCATCTTGACTGGCGGCTCGGCGAGCAACACTTCGCGCAACACCTCCTTGATGGTGAAATCGCCTCCAACAACGGTGGCTGGCAGTGGTCTGCTGGCACAGGCGCAGACGCCGCACCCTACTTTCGCATCCAGAACCCTTGGACTCAGTCCAAGCGCTTCGATGCCCAAGGTGACTACATCAAAAAATGGATTCCCGAGCTCGAAAACGTCGCGCCCAAGGCCCTTCACGAAGCTCCCGACCTCACCAGTGGCCACGGAAAAAGCTATCCCCAGCCCATTCTTGATCACTCCACCGAGCGCAACCGGACCCTCGCCATTTTCAAGAAGCATCTCGACCAAGTCCGCGGCAAAGCCTGAAGCACCTCAGTAAAAAACCGACAGACTCCCTCATTTCCCCAGCGCGTCGCACTCGCTAGCTTTCCGTCGTGTCCCATCAATCTGATAGCCCCGTCAAACGACGCCCCAATTTCTTTTGGTGGACACTGATCAATGCCCTCGCGCTCGCGTTCGCCGTTCTTTCTTGGGTTGGATGCTACTTCATCTTCAATTTCCCTGAAAAGCCTTGGAACTACTCGCTCCTTCAAAAACTCGGGCGAATTCCTGAGATCACCTTTCTGGAAGGAAGCAACCTACCCAAGGCGACCACTCTCCTCCCCGAGCAACTTTACGGAATGATTTATCAGCGTCAAACCAGCAGCGGAGCCCTGCCCAAGCTCCTCGACCCAACCACCCTCCAAACTCTCAACCTCCAACTCAAGCGCAACTACATCACCAACTTCAAGAAGCCCATGAACTTGAACTATGTTCGAGGTACATGGCGTATTCTTTCCGTTCGTGAACTCAACGACAACGACTTTGTTACTCAAGGCTTCGCAGTTCTCGCACAAGCTCTTGCCATTCCGACCGAACAAGAGAACTCCACGAACCCCGAACTACTCCCCTTTCCCGTCGAACTTGAAATCATTCTCCCCACTGCCGCAGGAACCAAGATCCCAGCCAACACCGAAATCACCGCCGACAACACTTTCGAAATCGATCGCGCTCGTAACGGTCTCATCATTATCCACATCGCACGTGGCGGCACCGCCGACGAGCCCGTCAGTCGCCTCACCACTATCCCGCTCTTAGACAAGCCCTTCACCCTCGCCGAAGACGCGCGCATCAAGCTCTCACCTCCTACCAAGCTCAATCCAAAAGCCACCTTCCCACTCTTCAAGGAGAAGGACTGACGAGCCAACGACGAGCACCAATTTCCTTCCCCTTTCTGCTCCCTTTCGCCAAACTAGCGCTATGGAATGGGAGATGCCGATTGAAGCTGGACCACCTGATCTTCCCAAGGGGCTCATTTACCATGCCCGCCTGAGCGCCTTAGAGAAAGAACGCACTTACCGTATCCGGGCCGGCCAATTTTCCATCATCGAAGAGGAAGGCAGACAAAAGCAGACCTTCCCCCTTTTCGACTTTGTTGAACTCCGCCTCCGCTTTCAACCCACCCGCATGCAGCCCCATCGCTACGAATGCTTGCTCAAGACCAAAACAGGTCGAACCATTAAGATCGGCAACGAGTTCTATCAAGGCCTCGCCGATTTCCGTGACCAATCAGAAAAATACCGAACTTTCATCCACCATCTGGTTCGCGAAGTAGGCTATCATGCTCCTTCCTGCCAGCAGGTTACCGGTTGCTCGAATACACTCTGGTGGAGCTACCTCTTCATGTTGCTCATCGTCTTTGGAGGACTACTCGCCCTTCTCGTCTTTTTCGCATTCAGCGCTCCACCGGTTGCCATCGCCAAACTGATTATCATCGCCTTCATGGTCCCCGTCGCCATCAAGTGGTTCAAGAAAAACAAACGCCAACACTTCGACGCCACCTCGATTCCATCGCAGGTTCTTCCAAAGTAGCGCGTGGACCGCGAGTGCCCTCACTCGCTCCACCCCCTCTCAACTCACTCAGCCCACCGAGCTGCGCTGCACAGGAACTACCCTTCCATCAGCTCTTCCATCACCTCACCCATCCCGCTCACTACTTTGCCTGGGTTATCGACCAATCCAGCCGCCAAAAGAGCATTATCAGCCAACTGCTTCGCGACTTTTTCAGCCAACTCAGGCTTAGCCTCACGGAAGGAAGCCAGCTTCTTAATCAAACTGTGCTTCGCATTCACTTCGATACTCGCCTTCATCTCCGGCGCATCGCTGCCCATCGATTTCAGCATCGCCCGCATTTGCGCATTAGGCGCATCCTTTGGTGTCAGAGCAACCATGGCGTGACTCACCAAACGCTTACCAGCGGCCACCTTCTCAACCTTATCGCCGAGAGTCGCGGTCATCCAATCAACGAGTCCTTTGGTCGCCTCCTCATCAAGGGACTCTCCTTCGTCATCAGCGACATCCTCCAAATCAATTTCAGCGCGGTCCGCCGAAACAATCTTCTTCTCACCCCACTTGCCCAGCGTCTCCAAGACATATTCATCAACCGACTCCGTTAAGAAGCAGACTTCCAACCCACGCTTCTTGAACGCCTCCAAATAAGGCCCCGTCTCAATCGCCTCCCGATTCGGAGCAACCAAGAAGTAAATCTCCTCCTGCCCCTCCTTCATGCGATCGACATACTCCTGAAAACAAGTCTGCTTCCCAGTCTCCGTCATCGAACTCTCAAACCGCAACAAGCCAGCAATCGTCTGCTGGTGCTCGTAACTCTGCACCACTCCCTCTTTCAAGAAACGAGCATAGCGCGTGTAAAACTCCTGATACTTCTCCGGATCCGACTTCGCTTCCTTCTCAAGAAACTTGAGAAAACGCTTCGTCATCACCTCACCCAACTTGCGCACCAAGGCGCTGTCCTGCATCGACTCCCGCGAAATATTCAGCGGCAAATCCTCTGAATCAATCACCCCTTTCAAGAACCGCAGCCACTCAGGCAACAAGTTCTCAGGCGCGGCATCGATGAGCACCTTCTTGCAATAAAGACTCACTCCCGGAGGCGTCTGCCCCATTCCCATCCGCTCCATATTATCGTCTGGGACAAAGAGAATCGAATTGATCATCAACGGTGCATCCGCCGAAAAGTGGAAGGTGTAGCGAGGGTCCTGATAGTCCTTGGCAACGAATTTGTAGAACTCCTTGTAGTCCTCTTCGCTCACCTCGCTCTTCGACTTCAACCAAATGGCATCCACCGTATTCACCACCTCATCATTCAGCTTCACAGGGAAACCCACGAAGTTCGAATAACGCTCGATAATTCCCTTCACCGTATCCGGCTTCGCAAACTCCTCAAACTCCTCCTTGAGGTGAATCACCACCTTCGCTCCCCGCTTCTGGTCCGGGCTCTCTTCAATCGAGTATCCCGTCGCACCGTCACTTTCCCACCGCAAATGCTCGCCATCTTCCAGCCAAGAATGGGTAAAGACCTCCACCTTATCAGCCACCATGAAGGCGCTATAAAAACCAACCCCGAACTGACCAATGACATCCGCCTTGTCCCCATTCTCCTTCAGCGCGTCTAAGAACTTCTTCGTCCCCGAGCTCGCGATAGTGCCGATATTCTCGACCAACTCCTCACGAGTCATCCCAATTCCGTAGTCCGAAATCGTCAGCGTCTTCGCCTCCTCATCCGTCGAGATGGTAATCTCCAAAGGAAGCTCACCCTCAAAGATGGAATCCCCTTTCAGCTGCTGCAACCGCATCTTCTCCAGCGCATCGGAAGCATTGGAAATCAGCTCTCGCACAAAAATCTCCCGGTCGGTGTAAAGGGAATGGATGACAATATCCAATAGCTGCCGCACCTCGGCCTGAAACTCATGTTGTTGAACGTCGCTCATAATCAGTGGTCTTTCGTAAAAGGGCGAAAGATAGAAAGCTCGGCCCGACTGTCAACCGAAGGGACGTCATTTTTTCCCTACCAAACATCAGAATTCAGCTGAAGGTCGACAGCCCCATCTCGCTGTCTGTCCGGCCCCACTCTCACATCACGAGAGATTACGAAGAAAATTACCGACCCCAACACACCCCAGCCAAGACCCCAAGCTCCCCCAATCAAGATTGGCTTAAGCTCAAACCGGCCTTGGGGACCAGCAGGCAGATGAGGAACTAAATGAAAAACCAGTTGTATTGGGATTTCAGCCAACTCGCGCTCTTTCTCCTCGATGAGAGCGCGATTCACGGCGAGTCGCTCCGAACACGCTTCATACTCCGTCTTCAATTCTTGAAATCGAGCGACCTCCCCGTCGGCTCCCAACTCCTCACCTTCGCCAATCAAAGCGGAGGGGACAAACATACCAGTCTCCATCATCTCTTCGATTTTCTTCGATGAGAACCCAAGCGCCTTAGCCTCAGAGCGCAACTGGCCGAGACTTTCATGCACTTCAGCTTCGCGGTTCCGAGCGTGAGCTACCAAGTATGAAATCTCATCATTCAATTTCCCCTCCCGAAGTCTCCTTTTTCGTTCCACATAGGCCGTAGGAACGGCAATCGCGACCATTTGAGCAGTCTCTCGATCAATATGAGTCACCGAGACCTTTCCGAGATCGGTTCCTTCAACCGCCTCGACCTCGACCATGGCATACAATGCCGCCAACACCGATTCCCGAGTCCGCCCCCATTTCACTGGCAAGTCTAACTCCCTCCCAACTTCATGCAAATTCTCCTTGGATGTAAGAACCGAAAGTTTTGTCCCTTCTAACGGCACTTCCACAGTTGATTTCGAATTACCCGCCTCAATGAACTGAAATTCACCGGAGCTGACATATTCCGCAGGCAATAGAAGCGCGATAACGAGCGAATAGCAAACCCCGGCAAATATCGCGGCAACGAGAATGAAAAAAATGCGCCCTCCCAAGGGACTATAAGCCTCTCCACCTTCCTTCATAGTCTATCGAAAGTAGACATCCTAGTGCGCTGAAGAAAGCTCAAACCTCCAGGCGCCCGAGCTGTCGAATTTGCTTTTTTCGCTTTCTCTACTCGTCACACTCCCCCCATGTCACAACACACCACCCACCTCACTTGGTCCCGCAACGACGCTTCCTTCGCCTACAAAGACTACCCCCGCGACCATCAACTCGACTTCGGCAACGGCCAGACTATCCCCTGCACCGCTGCCGCCGAATACCTCGGCAACCCCGACCTACCCGACCCCGAGCAAGCCTACGTCGCCTCTCTCTCTAGCTGCCACATGCTCACTTTCCTCGCATTCTGCTCCCTCCAAAAGCTCACCCTCGACTCCTACACCGACGAAGCGGTCGGATTCCTAGAAAAAGGCGAAAGCGGCAAACCCATCCTTGCTCGCATCGAACTCCACCCAAAAACCACCTTCGCCGACGGCATCGAAGTTTCTCCCGAAAAGCTCGCCGAACTCCACCACAAGGCTCACGAAGAGTGCTTCCTCGCCAACTCCGTCAAAACCGAAATCACCACCATTCTATAACCCCCAATCACAAATAACTGATAACGAATAACCCCATCAGATGTTCGAACGCCCAGAATTTCTCATCCTTTTCCCTGCACTCCTTGTGCTCGGATTCGTCTGGAAGCGTCTCCACCTTTTCCAACCGCTCCGCCTTCTCATTCTCGCGGTTCTCACCATCCTCCTCGCCGATCCCCGCATCTCCAAACAGCAAAAAGCCCTCGACCTTTGGGTCCTCCTCGATCGCTCAGACTCCACCGAAGATCTCGTCGACAAAGGCTTGCCCGAATGGAAAGAACTCCTCGAAAACTCCAAACCCACTCGCAAAGACCGCCTCCGCTATCTCGACTACGCCTCCGAAGTCATCGAGCAAGAGCAGAACGACCGCGCCCTTTACACCGGCTCCCGCAAACTCACTCGCACTGGACTCGCTATCCAAAACGCCCTCGCCCTCTCCGAAAAAGACCGCCCCTCTCGCGTCCTGGTCTTCTCCGACGGCTTCGCTACCGAATCCCTCTCCTCCGCCACCGCAAAACTCAAGGCCCAAGGCATCCCCCTCGACTTCCGCCTCGTCCGCGACGAGACCGCCGACGACTACTCCATCACCCGCTTCACCACCCCACCCCGTGCGCAAACCGGCGAACCTTTTGTCATCGGCATCACCGTCCGTGGCGCAGAAGACAAAGCCGTTCCTCTCAAAATCTACCGCAACGACTCTCTCCTGAGCGAAACCAACGTCACTCTCATCAATGGCGTTGCCAAAACCGAGTTCACCGACCGCCTCGCCAAGACTGGCTCCTACCAATACCGCGCTGAAATCGTCCCCTCCGCCGCTGAGCCCTCTATCGAAGACGCCCATCCCGGCAATAACGTCACCGAACGCTGGATTCAAATAACCGGCGGCCCACGGGTCCTCCTCGTAACCAAATACAATCCCGACCCTCTCGAGAAAGTCCTCGCCAACCAGAGCTACACTCTCGAAGTCGTTCGCGACTCCACCAAACTGCGTGTCGGACAACTCGCTGGAGCCAAAGCCGTTATCTTCAACAACGTCCCCGCCTTTGAAATCCCCGGCGACTTCCTCGACGCTCTTCCCTTTTACGTCAAGGAGCAAGGCGGCGGCTTCCTTATGGCTGGCGGCAAACAGTCTTTCGGTTCCGGTGGCTACTATCAATCAGCCGTTGACGAACTCCTCCCCATTTCCATGGAGCTCAAAAACGAGCACCGCAAACTCTCTGTTGCCCTTGCCATCGTCATCGACCGTTCTGGCTCCATGGGCATGACCGTCAACAACGGCGGCAAGCCCGTAACCAAGATGCAGCTCGCCAACAACGGCACTGCCGAAGCCATCAAACTGCTCGGCGCCATGGACGAAGTCGCCATCCTCGCCGTCGACTCCGAGCCTCACGACATCGTCAAACTCACCAAAATAGGGAACAAGAAAAAGGAGCTCACTAACAAAGCCATGCGCATGCAATCGCAAGGTGGCGGCATCTTCGTCTACCGCGGGCTCAAGGCTGCTTGGGACCAACTCAAAAAATCAAAGGTCGGCACCAAACACGTCATCCTCTTTTCCGACGCTGCCGACACCGAAGAACCCGGAGCCTACAAAAAACTCCTCAAGGAAATGGAAGCCGCCGACGCCACCGTCTCCGTCATTGGCCTTGGCACCAAAACCGACTCCGACGCAGCCCTGTTAGAAGACATCGCCAAACTTGGCAACGGACGCATGTTCTTCACCGACCGCCCTCTCTCCATCCCCAAGCTCTTCGCTCAAGAAACCGTCACCATCGCTCGCTCCGCTTTTCTCACCGACCCCATCAAAACCCAACCCACCGGACGCGGTGCTGAAATCTTCCAGCGCCAACTCGACTGGCTCCCCGCCGTAGACGGCTACAATCTCTCCTACGCGCGCCCCGATGCCACCACCTCACTCGTCGCCCAAGACGAATACCTCGCTCCCCTCGTGGCACACGCTCGTCGCGGACTTGGCCGCACTCTTGCCATCTCCTTCCCTCTCGGCGGCGAATTCTCCCAGCGCACTCGCAACTGGGAGGGCTACGGCAACTTCCTCCAATCCGTCGGTAACTGGATCGCTGGCGACGCCATCCCTCCCGGACTCGGCATGCGCCATCGCCTCGAAGGGACCACTCTCACTCTCGACCTCCTCTACGACTTGGAAGAATGGACCGCACCCTTCTCCCAAAACCCGCCCACCATCAAGATGCTCGACGGCACCGCCGGCGGCGAACCCTACGAAGTCACCTGGAAGCGCCTCGCCCCCGGCCACTTCACCCTCACTCGCGAACTCGAAGAAGGCTCCGTCATCCGCGGCTCCATCCAAGCTGGCCGCAACGCGCTCCCATTCGGCCCCATTGCCGTCGGCTCCTCCACCGAGTGGACCTTCGAACCCGAGCGCCTCGCCGAACTCCGCGCCGCCTCAGCAGCAACGGGAGGCCGCGAACTTATCGACCTCTCCAAAGCCTGGCTCCGCCCTCCCGCCAACTACTCCAGCGACCTCCGCCTCCCCCTCGTCATCACCGCCCTTCTTCTCATCCTGTTAGACGCCCTCGTTTCCCGTATGGGCTGGACCCTCCCCAGCTTCGTCCTTCCCGCTTTTCCACAAGGCAAAGCCTCTAATAAAAAGAATGCGGTCAAAACGCTCGTCCCCACCCAAACTCCAGCCAACGACACCCCTTCTTCAGCCCAATCTCCTCCTCCCGAATCAAACCTCCCTCCTTCAGGAAGCGGCCCACCCACCACCGGAGCCCCCACCCAACGCACCTCCCGCTTCGACCGCGCCAAGCGCCGTAAATAGCTCCTCACTAGGACCGCCGGTTTGCAATCGGCCCCACCGAACCGTCATCTCTGCGTTTCACTCCATGCCCTCTGCGGCTCCGCGTCGAAAAAGGAACAGCCTTCCCTCCTACTTCCCCTACGTTCTTACGGAACTTGCTCAAAGCGCTGACGAAGGAACAACCGCCCCTCGGAGAGAGAAGCCGGTAACAACTCCACCACGATCTCGTCACGCTCACTGGTGGCTGAGAGAGTCGTTCGAACTTCAAAATCGACTCCATCGACCGCATCCACGAAGCTGAGAAGGTCGCTCGACTTCTCTAGCAAGACCCGCACATCAACCGCTCGGCTGCGCACCGGATAGCCAACCATGAACGACTGGCCCGATGGCTCCAACGCTACGAGTTGGACGAGGCTATTCAAAAGCTCAGGATCGTAACCCGCTGCATAGTCCGAAAAGTTGCTGAGGCCGTTTCCGTTATCATCTGCATGAGGGTCCAAACTTGGATAGGAGAGTTCAAAGCGCGACCATCCACCCTCGTAAGCTCCGAGGTCAATCTTCGCACCAGACACTCGGTCCTCCCCCTCAAGCGCAATGAGCTCCGTATTGAGAGCGTTGCTTCCCCCTTCCAAAGCCGCCGATCCTAGCCTGAGCCGTAGGTCTCCGTAATCATTATCAAGGGGGGTTCCCCAGTCACCATCGCCGGCATTGGGTTGGATCAGACAGAGCGCATCGTCTTCCTCTAACAAGTTAGGACCCGTCTCGGCCACTGCAGATAATCCGGACCAAGCATTCATTCCATTTCCAAAGCTCAGGCAATTTCCAACTTGAGGCTCGCCATCCGCGAACCACACCGCCCCGGAACCGTCCAAGGCGACATTCTCCACCAGCGTCAAATTCACAAAGCTCGGTTGTTGGCTTCCCTCAACCGCGACCGCTCCGCCCAACTGCTCATCGGCTGCAGAAGCTTGCCCATCAACGCCGTTGCTCCCAGGCGAGCCAGATGAACCGTTTGCACCATCCGAACCAATGCTCGCGTCACCGCCCAATCCTCGGATTCCTCTGTTCCCTCCACTTCCTCGATTTCCACCAAGATTGGCAGTAAGAATTCCGGGCACTTCGGTCACCAGATTTCCGACAAAAAGCGACCCGATCACATCAGGTATACTGGACCCCGTCCAGAGGCCTCCACCTACAGCCTCTCCCATCAGTCCTGCATCACCACCGTCACCGCCATCGCCACCGTCACCGCCATCGCCACCATCACCAGCGCTGCTAAAGAGGCCCACACCGTCTTCGCCATCTCCTCCTGCGCCACCTGCACCACCGGCCCCTCCTTTTCCATTTCGATTTGCGATCGCCACATTGCCCAAGAACTGGCAGCGAATCAATTCACCATCACTATCGGCCAACCCCGCGCCACCACCACACACTCTTCCCGCATCGCCGCCCGTGCCTCCGGAACCACCCACTCCACCGTCTCCCCCTGAGTCTCCATCAAGTCCCGAGGTGCCGGTCCCGTCCTGCCCGGCACCAGCGCGACCACCTTCGCCGCCGAGACCACCCGCTCCACCGCCCACCTCATTCTCCTGCACCATGCAATCACTCAGCAAGCCGCTCCATCCCGAAGCATAGAGCCCACCACCCAGACCACCGCCACCCGCAGTTCCTGGTTCACCAGTCACACCCATTCCCCCCGCTTGACCGGAACCACTCGGGGTCCCGCCATCCATACCATTGGCTCCCGCCACACCATCTCCCCCCACGCATACATTGCGTAAGAAAATACAGTTCGAAAACTGAGCTGCACTGTTGAGCAAATAGACCCCGGCCCCTGTCGCATCCCCACCCGGCAAAACCCCAACTCCGTTCGAACCCTTCACTCGATTTTCAGTAAAGACACTGAAGGACACCAAAGGCGAGGAGTCCAAAGCAGCCATCCCACCTCCAAAGGCATTCCCATCCGAAGCGACCAGCGGCACACCTGCGCCCCGCGCCTCATTCTCGCACACTTGTAAATTCACCAACTCAATGTCAGCACCATTGCGCAAAAGAAGACCTCCTCCCATCCCACTGTATAATCCCCCATCTGCGTATCCTCCCGTAACCCGAAAACCATCTAACACCGTCTCCTCAGATCCGTTGTCACTCTGGATCACATGGTAGCAATTGTCAGCAGCCACCCCGAGCACCCCAATATCACCCGACAGCACACAGCCATTCGTCTCAGGATCCAAGTTGCGCCCCGGCTTGCAAACTCCGTCCACAGTCTCGTAGCCGGCATAGACCCCAACCCCCGAGGGTAGGATAAACGAATCTGCCCGACTCCCACCCGGAGTGTAAACTCCTGCCGCCACCAAGACCTCGTCGCCATCGACCGCGACCGCCAAGGCCGACTGAAGAGCGACAAAGGCCGTTCCCCAGCTCAGTCCATCACCCCCACTACTCGCGAGTTGATCAACATGATATATCTCGTAGCCCGGCTCGAAGTCCGAGAGCGAAAAGGAATTCGGCTGCGAACTGCCAGGTCCATAATTCAACTGAAAAGACCCTCCATCAGCCAAGGTCAATCGTCCACCGCTACTCACCGCGAAGAGATCCGTAGGGAGAGGGAGGTCTGAATCTAAGAGCACAAACTCATCCAAACCACAGGGGACGTAACCGTCTAAAAACTCTAAATCTAAAACCAATCCCGACCCCAAAAGCGACGCAACAGAGAGGGGCTCAAAGCTTTGACCATCTAGGCGCACTTCGAAAATCACACCAGGAACAGCCAGCTCCAAAAGTCCCTCAATCCGGCCCGACCCCGAAATCACCGAGTCCTCAAAAGCAATGAACCCAGGCAGAGTTCCTTCGACAAAGTCCACCCGTCCGAAGCTCTCCATCTGGAAGCTTGGGCCAGCCGACAAGACTCCCGCCGCAATCAAGGTGCCATCCAAATCCACTTCGAGAGGACCATCCAAGGAACAGTCACCCAGCATGAGCAACGACCCCTCCGCAAGGTAAACATTACCCGCCATCTGCAAATCGCCAACGATACTCGTTTTGTCGCGCCCTTCACTGAGAAGGGCTTCCCGAGGTCTTGCCCATACTTCCAGATCGCCATCATAGGTCCCCCCACGCACCGTCGCTTCAAAGAAGTAACCAGGGTCGAGTGACTCGACCGACCCCTCTAAATTATCAAAAACAGCGCGCTCAACGACAAAGGCCCCACCCGATTTGAAGACTCCATTCGAATTATTAAAAAGGGTCTCTTGGAAAAAGCTATCTTCCTCAACTCGGATCGTCCCAAGGTTTTGCAAAGACGCCGCCGACTCAAGCGCCACTGTCTGGCCGGACTCTAACAACCCTAAAGCCCCAGCAGTGGTCATCGTTTGCGTGAAGGGGTTATAAACGATCAAGTCCTCATCCAGCACAATGCCAGAGTCGCTGCGATAAGAAGAGAAAGTGCTCTCCCCCACAAAGAAAATCTCCCCCTCATTGAATAACCCGGCAATAGCCCCAGGAGAGAAGCCAGATTCTCCGAGATACATCCGGGTTTGCGGCGTCACGCGCAAGACGTCATTAGGAGACCCAAAGGCGAGAAAACTGTTAGTATCATCTAGGATGAAGTCATAGAAATCGGGATCAGAAGGCACGAATCCCGGGGCCCGCTTGAAGCTGGTATCGCCAGTGAGAACCATTGTCCCACCGATCGCCCCATCCGAGATTTCATCGTCGTTGCAGAAGTTGCCGTCACGAATCGTGTAGGAGCCCTCGAGAATGATATTCACAAACTCCACATTCCGAAACTCTACCTCCCCAGACAACGTCACCACAGTTCCTGGGGCTGTTCCTCGAATCACCCCGCCATCAATGATGGCATCAGCGATTCGGTTCTCTCCTCCAGTAGGCAACCCACTCCAAAACTCAACTGGGTGAACGAACTCAATCACTCCCAGCTCTCCTCCGACTCCACTATTCTCGTAGTATCCACCCCGCAGCTCCAAGGTGCTTGGTAAGGTTGAATCTCCATTGACTACACCATCGTTAAATTCTGCAAAGCCAGGAAGTCCACTCAGCAGGCCATTGTTCACGAAGCCGATTTCCTCATCCTCCCCCGCCGGCGTGAAGCCTTTCCCTGGGGGATCCACTATCAACCTCCCCGCTTCCAGACCAATTGCGCGAATCTCACCATAGTTTTCCACCCTCACTAAATCATCTCCCAGCGAACTATTCGAGCGGCAGACCACCGACTCAGGAACCACCAGCGTATTCCCTACCTCCCCCGTCAAGGCCACTGCCACCGACGGATTCGAGAGCCGACCGAGCACCAAGCTTGGCGGCACACTTCCTGATTCATCCCATGAAAAATACGCATCGCCATCTTTTAAGTTGAGCTTCGTAATTTCCACCACAACACCCGCGTCCACCTTCAACTCTCCCCGCACCTCAGTCTGCGGCAAGGCACAATGAGTCTTGAGATGAACCCCTTCCAACAAGATATCTCCACCAATTTGTAGGAAGCCCAACTGGAAGGCCGAAGACGCTACCTCCGAGAGTTCATACCCATAGGTAGCGTAGGGAAGAGGCTCGAAAAAGGGACTCGCTATGCTTAAATTTGCGAACTGGAGGTTCTCTCCCTCGGCCTCGCTAAGCGTGCTATCAAAGCCATATTCTTCCTCAATCGTCACCCGATCCGCCAACTTGAGAAACTCGTTCACCAAAATCTCCCCGCCCTCGATTCTCACATTTTCAAAGAGCGCAGCGTCCTTCACACCCAGAAGGGCGAATGAGTCCACCCCACGGCCCAGCACCACCACTCCCTCCGTATTATCAATCGTTCCACCACCGAAAGCACCCTGCGGCTGAATCACCCCCTCATTGTGCATCAATCTCTGCGCCACCACCTCCGCCACCCGCTCCTCGTAATCAGGCACCGCTGGATCCGCGAGAGTAGAATCATCATAGAGCATCCCGACCTGATAGATTGCCCCGAGATTTTCCACTTCCAAGTCCGCGCTCTCGAAGACCGGCTCATGTATCACCTGTCCTGCGCCGACTTGCAGAAACGACCTCACCCCACTCTGCGCTCCGCGCACCGTCTTCCGAGACAAGCGCCAACCTCCGTTGCCAGCCAATTCCACATCGCCAAGGACCGATAGCTCGCTCTCACTCACTCCGTCAAAGTTAGTCAGACTCACCAATCCATTGTTCTCAATCGTCCCAAAAATTTCCAAATCGACCCCATTATCAGAGCGCAATGAGGCCATCTTCCCGGGTTCATAGAAGTTCCCAGTCCCAAAATTAATAGTGACCAATCGCGCCTGATGCATATACTGGTCCCAGCAATAAGTTCCATCAATGACGAGATTTCCTACCGTATTTGAGGTCCCCCCTAGCAAGAAAACCCCGCGACCTTTCGTAATAGAATCAAACAAATCATCCAGTGATTCTGCAAAATCCTCCTGTTCACCCTCATCAGCTCCCGCTAAATATTGAATCGGCACGCAACCTAACAAGTCCACAGAGTCAACAAAGGTCAAGAACCCACCCTCAAGCCGACTATCGTTCATCTTGACCGTCGGCACCCGCAAACTCTGCTCAGAGGCTGGAAGCTGAATCGCCACCTCTCGCAATTTGAGGTCCGCATCCTCGATCAGAACTTCACCCCCGTTGCGAGCACGAAGGTTCGTCTGTTCCAAAGTCGAATCCCCCGTAATCCGAATCGTGCGCCCCGGCAGATCCGCCACCAAAGCATCGTCATCCCCCAGCACCTCATCAGCAGTTCCGTCGGAAAACGGCTCCGCCGTCCATCGGAAGCGCGCGTCCGCAATCTCTAACAGTTGAGCTCCCTGCGCGCCATCCACCTCGAATCCGAGAGTCGAATTTTCATCAAAATCGAAAAAACCGTCCCTCAAACTTAGCGTCGAAGGCCCTAGCCCCACACTCCAAGTCCCTCCTTCGCTCACCACCCCGGGCGCTGGCGAATCACTCCCTTGTGCAGGGTCTACCGTCAGAGGCACAGCACCGGTCAGTGAAGTCACCAGTCCCCTGTTACGAAAGACCAGTGAGTCACTCCCTAGATTACCACTCGCCCGCACCGTATGGGTCGCTTCTTGGATGAGACCATCATTGCCACTCTTACCATAAATCGAATTCTGCCCTGAAACCGAAGTCACCAGCTCTCCACTGCCAGTCAATACCAAGGCACTCCCTAAGAAACCGAGCTGAGTGGGCCGTGCATCTCCTTCCACCCGCAGGATTCCCTCATTCTCAATCACGCCCGCTTCCTTGCGGACGAAAAACTTCTCAATACAAAAGTCGTTCCCGTCGAAGACCTTCACCGAGTCACCCGGCCCCACAATCATCCGGTCAATAGTCACCGAGTAATCTTCCGCCGTAGTCGCGCCCCCGATTTCCACCTCTTCACCTCCAGCCTCGATCCGCACATTGTAGGCCTCCAAGAGAGTATTGTTCGGCGGAACCGGAACCGGGCTCCCCTGAGGGTCGAGCACTATCCAATTTGTCTCGAGAGCCCACTTCAGACTCGAGCCTCCGGCCAACCAGTCAGCCTCATAGACCGGGATATCTGCGGAAGCACTCACCACGAGGAACTCCCCATTCACAAAGTGCTCATCCGATCCCACGAAAACAGCCTCCGCCCCGAGGGCCCCTTTTGCGGTTGCACTGATCGCGAAATTATAACCGCTTGCTCCTGTATCCTCTGGCACCAAAAACGCGTAAACATCCTGATTCCCAACCGCGAACAACCCCGTCAGCAAATCGCCACCTCCCCCGAAGTGGCGGTCGTTCTCCGCGCCCCCCTCGCGCAAAATCGCAGCATGATAGGCCGCCGCATTTCCTGTCGTTATCGGAAGCGCTTGCTCAGCAACTCCAAAGCGAACCTCGCATAATTCTGACAACCGAGGATTGAAAACCAGCACCATATCATAACCTGGATACAAGGCATCGAGCCCAAAACCATCCGGCCCATCATCGAGTCGAACCGCCGCAACCACCGCCGCATCTGGCAAAGCCAAAGCATTGGCATGAGCCGCCAAACTCATCCCATTGACCAAGAGTTGATCCGCCTCTGCAGGATCGTTACTCACCTGACGATCCGATAAATAGCCAAACCCTTCAGCTCCATCGAAAATCTCGACCAAGGTCGGAGTCTGAAGACCTCCTCGAATGAACGGATTCGTAGCTCGGGTGCCGACTCGCGTTTGAGACTCCCGATACGTCCCAGCGACCGAGACCCCCGCCGCCGACAAATTCGTGCCCGCTACGAGTTCGTTCGTAGCCACATAGAGACGCCCTGCTCCTCCCTCTCGATCACCTTCTCCGACGCTACCGCCAGCTAGCTTCACTGCTTGCGACACGCGCACTCGACTCCCCTCTAGAATCAGAGTTCCCCCCGAACCACCTCCCCCCGCCGCACCCGTTCCGCCCCAGTAGCCAGCCTGCCCCTCAGCCCCATCTCCTCCTCTACCGCCAAAGCCAGACTTCGGATCGAGGACCCCGCCTTCACCTAAGGTGAAAAGCGTCTCCAACATCTCATCGACCGACACAGGCGGAATCCGAATCTTAGCAGCGCTTCCCCCCTCCGGACTCTGCCCGGACCCCAAACCAAATGGAGCCAGCCCCGCCTGACCAGCGCCACCCTCTCCGCCGAGGAATCGCCCTTTCCCTTCCAGCCGAATCTCTCCTTGGGCAAGGATCCGCAGCGCTCCAGCTCCAGCGCCGCCAGTTCCACCTCCTCCGCCTAGCCCTCCGATCTCTCCCGCAGAGCCATCGCCACCGCGCCCTCCCGAGCCACCACCCGCACCCACGCCGTAGCTAAAGATTTTATACAAGTTACTCGCACTTTTTCCTGTCTCTTTAGCCAGTGCATTCGCTTTTGCCTCGAAAAATTCACCTAAATAATTCGCTCCGACCCCCGCCGCGAAGTCTGAAAGCTGAATCGGCAAGGGATCGGGAAATTGGCCCTGACCTCCGGCCCCTCCCCCTCCGCCCGCACCACCGGTGCCCCCACGGCCTCCTGGAGCTCCTCCTCCAGAGCCTCCTGATGCCCCTCCGCCTAGAACCCAATCCGGAGCTCCGTGCTGTCCGCCATCTCCCTGATGTTTCGAAGCAGGAATCTGAACGTCGGTTGGCCCGGGCGTCGAGAATGAGAGCCCATCACTGCCATGGCCACCATCATAGTAGTGGCTGCGGAAGATCTCCTCATTCGAAGCATCAACTCCTTCGTCTCCTAAATACAAATTTGTCCCCGGTATCCCCAAGCCTCGGCCATCCCCATCCCCATAGATCAGTCCCCGCTCCCAGTCATTCTCGATGTAGATAGGAGGTCTCGCGAACAAAGGATTATAGCTTGTCGCACGCCCTTTCCCCGAAGCCTCCGGAGAGTCATGAAACGACTGATCCAAGGAGAACTGAGGTAGGCCCCAAGAACCTCCGCTCCCAGTCCAACCAGCACCCGCCCGACCTTGGCGTCCCGTCCGGCCATCCCCCCCCAATTCACCCCGTTTTCCAGCTCCCCCAGACTTCCCCGAGAAAGCCGGAGTCCCCGGTGTCGTTAAGTTCAATGGCACAATCGGAGGAACTCCGGGCACATCTCCCACCAGCCCTCCAAGCCCACGAAATCCTCCTCTTCCGCCCTCTCCGCCACGGCCTCCACGCCCGTAGATACCACCGTCTCCGCCCCATCTTCCAGTTGCTCCACCCGCCCCAGGAACCCTATCAATGGCGGAAAAATCGATCACCGCCCCATCCTCAATCAAGACGTCATTCCCCACTTCCAGAATCACCGGAAAGGGGCCCACCCCTTCCAACCGAGCTCCGGCAGCCAAAACGAGATCCCCCGAAATCACCAACCTCAAAGTCTGATCGCTCAGCCGATCAACGCTTACTAATTGACCTCCAAAGTCATACCCCGGAACTCCATCCAAGGAAATTTGGCTTCCAGGAGACTGACTCACGAGGTCTGACCCAGTATCGATTCGGATGGTCTCGGCGTAACTATTGAGGAGACTGAAGACCCCCATTGCAAATGCCATCGGGGCGGTCGTTTTTATCATCTTCGTAGGAAGTATTTCGAGATGGAGAGTCCAAGTCGAAGCCTAAGAGGATAAGAGCCCACTTAAAAGAGTCGAGATATATTTTCATCAAAGACTTATGTTTTACTGCTAATCTGTTAACTGAGGAAAAGTTAAAATTTCAAAACTAGGAAAACTCATAACGTATATATCGTAACCGTTCTTCTCCGACCACCTAGTCATCTTCCTCGGCCACCCCTGAAAACCGGTTCAACCTCCCCAGCGTCCAATGCTTTCTCACCGCAATAATCCGCATCACCGTCACTACAGCCACACCCAGAGCCATCGCCCAAGGCCTTTCCATCCCAAAGTGCAATGCTAACAAAAAGCACCAAGCCCCCACAAAACAACAAGTGATATTCAACGGCGTTCCCGGCTGAAACGTTGCCGGAATCCGATTGCAAATAATCTCCGCAACCACCCCTCCAAAGGTCCCCGTCATGACCCCAAACAAGGCAGCCAAAAACAAGGTGGTTCCGGAATCGAGTGCAATCGCCGAGCCCGCCACCGCAAACAAGCCCATCCCCAGAGCATCAGGATAGAGTAGAAACTTTTCCATTCGCACAACCAACTTCGGCGCCACCACCGCAACAAGGCTCAAAAAGAAAACGATCACGGGGTAGTGCGCAGCATCCATCCAAAACAGCGGCTCTCTGCCCAAACACAAGTCCCGCAACGTCCCGCCCCCAAAAGCAGCCACAAACGCCACCGCAAATATTCCCGTCAAATCCAGCCCACTGCGTGCGGCCAACAAGATCCCGTAGATACTCGCGGTCACCACCGCCATCAGCTCAATAATTTCAATCGGTGCCATTTCGTTTCAGATGTTTCGTTCATTTCGCTGAACTGCTATTTGGCGATACCTTCTTTAGATTCGCCAGCGCATGTCGCACGAGAACCAAGAGCATCGCAGGTAAAATAGCAACGAGCATATAGTGCCACCAAATCGGATAAGTCGCAGTGCCAAGCTTATCACCCAAAGCCGTTCCTAGGGTTCGAAAATACCAAAGAAAGTGGCAGCCAGCGAACGAAGAGAAGACCAACAGCAGCATCCCTTGACGAAGAGACTTGGCGAACCATCCCGATAGAAAGAATGCCAAAGAAGCCGGAAAACACACCATTCCGAGAAGAAACATAACTTGAGCAACGAACTCGGACATCACCTTCGTCTCGTCAAACTACGGCACAACAGCCGGCATATATTCAGCATCCATCTGAATATCATCCACTCCTAAAAGCGCCTTCATATTCTGCTGCATCAGCGCATCCATCTGCTGCAGCATCCCACTTTCCTTTACATCCCGAATCGCCTGCAATCGAAGCTGCCCGATCAACTCATCCCGATCCTTGCCGTCCACTTTATTCCAAATTCCACTCTTATCCTCCACCGTCTTCACAGACTCCATCTCAGCGGAAAGCACCATCGGCTCCCCTAATCCCTGAATCACAGCCTTACCCTCCTCATCATAACCCACCGCGAGACCATTCGTGATATCATAGCCAATTTTCACCTTAAACCGTCCCTCCATACGTAACCGCTTGGTGCTCGTCAGTGGTCCAATCACCACCGCCTCACTCTCAATCTCCTTGTTCACCTTCATATCGAACTCCATCAACGCCAATTCCCCCACATCCGATACCTTCAAGATAGACGACGAATCCAATCGCGTCACCGTGCCCCGACTCCCCAAAATCCCTCCAAAGAACTTCTCTACCTTCTCAATGGTCGACTCCGCCATCGATTGCGCCGGCTTTACCATCACAAACCACCAAACCGCGCCCGCTACTGCCACCAGCAGCGCCAGCCCTAAAAAGAAGGAAAAAGGGCTCCGCTCTCGGCCCGAATTACCCTCCTCAACTGTTTCTGAATCGCTCATGTCGTGAGTCTAGCGGAACAAACTCAAGAAAGCGTTGAAAAAACGTGTGTTGCGCAAGACAGCATTGGCTCCCCCTGTCCCTCTTTCGCGCTTGCATCCCCTCCCTTCGCCAAGCAATTCTCCCTCCATACCAATCTCTGTGAAAGCTCACCTTATTTACCAAATCATCGATCCCGCCGTCATCGTAGACATGTTCCGTTGGATGCGCACCGAGGAACGCAATCTCTACAAGACCACCCTCTCCTCTCTTGGTCAGGCTCGTAAACTTCGACTCGTCTTTCTTCAGAAGAAATCTATCGATGACCAAATCGCTTTCATGCACAAAATCCTGAAGCTGAAAACTCAGGATCTCGTCGGCGAGCACCTTCTTCAAGTCTGGTTCATGAAAGGGCATCAGGACCTTCTCCGTACCTTCTGTGACCGTATGGAAATCGAACACGACGGCAATGGCCAAGTCATCGGCGAGCTTCCCGAAACCCTCGAGGACGACAAACTTGCCGCCACAATCGACAGACTGTTAGAAATGTTCGATTCCAAAGTCGTCGCACTCTACTTTCAAGTCTTCAATCTTCAAACCGCCACTGGCTGGGACAACCTGACCAAAATCCTCGAAGAGGACGATCGTCTCAAACTGGCCTAGAGCCTCAAAGTTTACGTGGCGCGAGGACTCTGTCCCGCGACGGTCAATCCGCTCATCCCGAGCGGATCATTATTCCCCCACGCCCTGACCTAGCGTAATCTCTACGGTGACTTCCTTCCCTCTGAGACTTTATACCATTTGAGCAGTTAAATTGGTGTAATGGTCGGAATCAGGCTTTCCAAAACCAAGGCGCGCCGAGGGAGGAGTGCTAGCACTCTGAACAAGAAACGAGCGGAGCGAGATAGCTTGCCTGCCAAGGCAACCCGAAGGGTGCGACCGGGGGGGAGCAGCAAGCAACGCGGGTATTGGGAAACTTGGGCCGACTTTCTGAGTGCTCGCGCAGCGCTTTTCTTAGGACCAAAAATAAAACCATTGCATCGATTTAACTGTGAGAATGGTATTAGTCGGGCTATACGGGCAAACATAAAATGCCCCTCTTGCAGGCTCAATCTGCTTCCCCAAAAATCTCCTCCAGCGCCTCCACTATACCCACGCTCGCAACCGACTCCCCAACCGCTCCACCTATTTCCTTCACCCGCGCTTTCACTTCCGCAACCGCATTCCCTGGACATACCGGACGAGCCGTAACCTCCGCTGAAAGCATCGTGAGATCGTTGAAATTATCTCCCCCTGCCACCACCTTTTCCGGCGCAGCTCCCACCCGACGCGCAACCTCCTTCAGCGCAGGTCCTTTCCCATAATCAGTATGGCTAAAGCGTAGATAGATCCCATTGCGCTCGTGCCCCAAATTCTCGCAGCCTGCGCAAAGCCTATCAATCTCAACCAACAACCCCTCCATCTCCTCTTCGTGCGGCAACACCACCCCCGCCAAATCTCCCTCCACCGCAACCCATTCTCCCTTCGCGGTCTCCTCAACGTACTTCCGAATCGCCTTCAACTCCTTCTTCACTTTCTTGAACAACCGCTTGTGGTCTTTATCACAACGCTTGTTCCAATCCTCGTCAGGAATGAAACGCCCGAACCGGTTGGGAAAAAAAATCTCCCTCTCTCGCGTGATCGCAAAGTCGGGTAAAAAACGCAAACTCCGCGCCATCCCCTCCATCAGATGCATCATCGAGCGCCCCGTGCAAACTCCCCAAATCATCTGCTCTTGCTCCCGTAACCGTTCGATCCATTCTAACAACCTCTCATCCACCGGAGGTTGATGCTCCGGGCAATGCATCGTGCCATCAAAATCGAACGCTAGAATCCCACTAGGATTTTCAACCAAAGACAAAGCTCGCACGGCAAGACCCTTCCCCAACACCTCCCTCCAGTCAAGAAACGCCAACAACGGACCGCGAATACCCCACTCCGTTCACCCAGACTCTTAGGCGCCCCGCGGAATCGCTCCCTTATTCCACCGGCAATGCCCGCAACGGCTTACGCTCAACAGGCTTGCTTGGCTCCTCAGGTTCACTCGGTAACGCACGCAAAGGCTTGGGCTCACTGGGAGCCTCATCATCCACCCTAAGAGCTTTCAACGGTTGCCTCTCTGCTGCAGGCACCGGCCGACTCGGTAATCTCTCCTGAATCTGTGGCGAAATTTCAGCCGGCAATTCCTTCCTCATCAAAATATCTACCCGACGGTTGATCGCTTGCTCTTCAATCGAGCCCGCCATTACCTTCGGCTGCGTACTTCCATACGCCCGCACCACAATCCGCTCTCCATTAAGCCGCATCGAGTCTACCAACCAACTCTTCACCGCTTGAGCCCGCTGTCGCGAAAGATTCAAATTGTAGCCGCTATCACCGAACAAATCGGAATGCCCCTCCAAGATACAGAACATTTGCGGATTGCGGTCGATCAACATCGCCAGCTTCATCAGCCCGAGCCGCGCAGTCTCACGAAGCTGCGCACTATCATACTCGAACAACAAATCACTCGGCAAAGCCGCCCGACTGCGGCTCAATTCGCCCGTCGCCATCCGCAACAAACCATCGATACTCGCATAACCAGAAGGCAGCCCATCTTCCGAAAGCCCCCCACTACCCTTGCTTGCCATATCCTTAAGAAATTCGTCCGGATCCACGATATCCGCCTTCACCGAGCCCTCCTCCACCATAATCTGGCCCGTCGCCGCCTCTTGAAAGAGATTCTCCGTGCGCCCAATCTGGTCGAGCACATGATCCACCTCCGGCGCCGCCACCGGCTCTAGCAATTCCCCAAATTCCTCTCCTGCATCCAGTGGAATACTCGCCTCTAGCGCCACTTCCGGCTGCATAATCTCCGGTGAAATATCTAATTCCATATTATCCAACTCCGGAATCAACTCCTCCACTTCCGCCAGCAACTCTGTGGCATCTGTCGTCTCCGAAACCACAATCTCTTCCTCAACCTCGGGTAACGGCTCCGACGAAATCTCCACCTGCTCCAGATTGAAAGCCTTACTCTTGATCTCCAGCGGCTCGATGATTCCCAACCAAATCTTCAAATGGGACATTCCAAACAACGCCCCCGTAAAAAGCGCCACCCCTACAATCACCGAAAGCAGCACCGAAAAGCCATAGCCCATGCCCCCGCCCCCTCCGGAACGGACATCATAGCCACCACTCTCCCACTGATATTCTTTCGCCACTTCAAGAAGTATAACGTCACCACGCCCCAACGCAATTCACTGTTTTGTACTGTTTTTCGATAAATCAGGGTTCTTTTCCCATACAAACCGTTGAAAAATAACAATCAAGCCCCTCAAAATTCTGTTTCATCCCAGAATTCCTGTCCAAACTCCCTCCGCACATGATTCCAAACGTCCTCGCTGAACGATACGCCTCTCCTGCCCTCAAAGACATCTGGTCCCCAGAAGGCCGAATCCTCCTCGAACGCGAACTCTGGCTTGCCGTCGCCCGCGCACAAAAGGACCTCGGCCTCGACATCCCCGACGAAGCCCTCGACGCCTACGAATCCGTCAAAACCCAAATTAACCTCCCCGCAATTGACGCACGCGAACGTATCACTCGCCACGACGTCAAAGCGCGCATCGAAGAATTCAACGATCTTGCTGGCCACGAGCAGCTCCACAAAGGAATGACCTCGCGGGACCTCACCGAGAACGTCGAGCAGCTGCAAGTCTACCGATCCCTTCTCCTCATGCGCGACAAAACCGTCGCCGCCCTCGCACGTCTGGCCAAGCTTTCCACCGAGAACGCCGAGCTCGTCATCACCGCTCGCACCCACAACGTCGCCGCCCAGACCACCACCTACGGCAAACGCCTCGCCATGTTCGGGGAAGAGCTTATCGACGCCCTCATGCGTTTCGAGCACCTCATCGCCAGCTACTGCGTGCGCGGACTCAAAGGAGCGGTCGGAACTCAACTCGATCAACTTTCCCTCTTTGATGGCGATTCAGCCAAAGTGGCCCAACTCGAAAAAAGCCTCGCCACCCACCTCGGCATCCCCGACGTCTGGGAGAACGTCGGTCAAGTTTACCCCCGCTCCCTCGACTTCTCCGTCGTCGCTTCTCTCGTCGAACTCGGCAGCGGCCCTTCCTCCTTCGCCAAGACCCTGCGCCTCATGGCTGGTCATGAAACCGCCTCCGAAGGCTTCGCCCCTGGCCAAACCGGTTCCTCTGCCATGCCGCACAAGATGAACTCTCGCTCCTGCGAGCGCATCAACGGCTTCCACGCCATCCTCAAAGGCCACCTCGCCATGGCCTCCTCCCTTGCCGGCGACCAATGGAACGAAGGCGACGTCTCCTGCTCCGTGGTCCGCCGCGTGATGCTCCCCGACGCCTTCTTTGCCTGCGACGGATTGTTCGAAACCCTCCTCACCGTCCTTGACCAAATGGAGACCTACCCCGCCGTCATTGCCAAAGAAACAGCCCACTATCTCCCCTTCCTCCTCACCACAACCATTATGATGGCCGCCGTCAAAGCCGGAGTCGGCCGCGAAACCGCGCACCACGTCATCAAAGAGCACGCCCTCGCCACCGTCGCCGACCTCCGAGGCGGAACCCTCAAGGAGAACGACCTTCTTCAGCGCCTCGCCAACGACGATCGCCTCCCCCTCGACCTCCCCGCCCTCGAAGCCCTTCTCGAAGCCAACAAGACCAACACCGGCAACGCTCCCGCCCAAATCCAAAGCTTCACCAGCACCGTCGGAGAAATCGTCGCCAAACACCCCGACGCCGCCACCTACACCCCCGGCGACATCCTCTAAACACTTTGTCCCACCACCACGATCACGAAGCCGAGCACACTCCCGAAGCCATTCAGGAGCGTATCTCTGCGGGGTCTTCCCAAGACTTCCTCAAAGACTCGATTTACGGAGCCATTGATGGAGCTGTCACCACCTTCGCCGTCGTCTCCTCAGTCGCCGGAGCCGGCCTCCCCTCCGGCATCGTTATCGTTTTAGGCGCAGCCAACCTGTTAGCCGACGGCTTTTCCATGGCTTCCGGAAACTTCCTCGGCACCCGTGCCGAAAACCAAGCCGCCAATCGTGCTCGCCGCGAAGAGGAAGCCGAAATCGCCCTTCACCCCGAGGGCGAACGCGAAGAAATCCGTCAAATTTTCGCAGCCAAGGGCTTCCAAGGCGAAGCCCTCGAAAAAGTCGTCGAGGTCATCACATCCGACCAAGACCGCTGGCTCGAAACCATGCTATTAGAAGAACACGGCATCACCTCCGAGCGCCCCACAGCCTGGAAAGCCGCTCTCGCTACTTTCCTAGCCTTCCTTGCCATCGGCGTCATCCCCCTCCTCGCCTACTTCCTCGACCTCGCTCGCCCCGGCCTCATTGGGAACCCTTTTCTCCCCGCCTGCATCCTCACCGCCTTCTCCTTCGCCATCGTCGGAGCCCTCAAGGCTCGTGTCGTCGGCCAGAACACCTTCATGGGCATCCTTGAAACCCTCGCCATCGGCGCCTTCGCCTCCGGCCTCGCCTACACCATTGGCTACCTCCTAAGGCCTTTCGCCGAAGGATTGTAAATTTGCACCCTGTCCCTTTCCTACGTAGCTGAATTTGTAACAATTCAGGCTGGGAGGCAGACTTCGTGATCTACCCCGCCCAAGTTGTCACCAACTTGGCTACCCCTTTTCCTTCGCCCTCAATTCCGCGACGACCTCTTCCGCCTTGTCACCATCCCACTTCTCCACATCGCCCTCGGGCCGTTTAGTAAACTCACTCAACTCAGCGGGATACTCTTCAATCGAACGAATCTCGATATTTCGATAAAAAATCTCCGCAGCTTCTGACTGCAACTGAATCCTTCCTTTCACAGACTTCACTCGGCCTTTTCCCTCAAGATTCCTTTGCTGCATATCAAAGAGAGCCATATTCGGTGTCCCGTTCACCACAAAAACCGCACTATCCCCCACCGTGTAAAGCTCCAGAGTATTCCACTCGCCATTGGGCTTCTCCTCACTCCCACCGTGCTGCGTATAGCCCGTCCTCGAGCGTAAATCACCACCCGGCATATAAACCGCCTGCTTCTCATTCTTATATCCGTAGGGCCCCACAGGAATGTGCGCCGAAGTCCCCGCCAACGGAATAAAGTCACCGCAATCCTTCTCCTGAATTTGAAACTCCTGAGACTGTAACCACACATTCCAAAAGGCTCCATGCTCACCCACACAATGAAATAACAACCCACTGTCTCTAGGCGCATTCAAGCGTGGTTCCCACTTCTTCTCGCCCCACTTGAAGTCCAGCCTGAGGTGATAATTCTCAAACTCCTTCTTCGTGCTTAAACCAGCGTAGATCTGCCCACTGATATGGAGTACCGGCTTCCCCTCCACTTCAATCATTCGAAATACCTCCAGCGGATCCTTCCCCAAGCCAATTGCCACCCCCGACATATGGTCCGTCCCCTCTTTCGGGACATAATCTTCCACAGAGACACTCTCATGAGGCACCCCCATAAAAATCTCCCACTTGGAGAGTTCGGAATCAAGAAGTGGAGTCCAGTCCTCCCCGCAAAGAAGACAAGGCACAAAGGCAATGAGGGTAAAAAGCTTTTTCATAGAGTTTCTAAGCAGAAGCCTCATCAATTTCACTTCGAACCAAAAGACTTTTAGTCAACAAGAGGGAAAACCTCTCTTAATTTGACGATAACCGACGAGAACGACTTCTCTCCTTCTCTACTTGGCCTCTTGAAACCCATCTTGCTCATTGAGCTGAATCACCACTTGAAAATTAGGGTTCTCATCAGATGCTCCCACACCAACGAGCCTCACCTTCTTACCCTTGAGTTTTTCAAGTTTTTCCAAGATTGCTTGAGTCGACAGAGGCCCCCCGACATCGAACCGGCCGACGATCGCGTTCCCATCCTTGAAAAGCAAATACACGAATTTTTCACGTGTGCGATGTCCCCTAAAATCTCCTTCAAAAATCACCTTCTCTCCTGGCGAAACCACCCGCAAGTCATCCAAATCAGCAAACTGATAGATCACCTCTTTCGGCTTCTCCGGCTCCAGTTGAACGTCATCCATTTTAGAGATCTTAATCCAAACCCCGCTACCTCTACCTCCTTTACCGTTATTGGTCTCAACCGTGCCTTTCACATAGACGACTTTTCCCACAAAAGCATCCCAGTCCTCTCGCTTAGCCGGAGTTGGGTTATCCCTATGCCTAAAAATTACAAATGGTTGTCTTCTATAATTGCCAAAATCGAGATACCAAAGCGTCTTTTGTCCTCCGCTCTCGTTACTCTCCATAACCTTCCCGCGGAACTTAACCTCCTTGCCTCCCATTTTCTTCAATGTCGCCAAATCCTTAGGAGTATAATAGTCCTTCGCCCCAGCAACCACCTTTTCCGCACCCCCAGAGGGCACTCCCTCTCCTGTCGCACTCGGCTCTTCCACTTGGGAAGAATCAGGAGTCGGAGGAGTCATCACAGGAGGCGGCTCCATATCTTCGATTGGCACTTCCGCCGCAGCAATCTCTTGACTCTCGTCGCTTAAAGTCACCTCCGGTTCCGCTACAAACTCTTCCACTGGCTCTGCAACTTCCGGTTCCACAACCGCTGCCATCTCGGCAGACTCAGTGTCACTCTCACCCTCGACAACCACCTCTTCAGTCGCTTCCTTCTCAGCAGAGTCATCCTCCGCCTCAGACTCCTGCTTCATCACTTCCGCCTTTTCCGCAACCTCTGCGATCTCATCGCTCCCCCCCCTAAAGACTAACCAACCTCCCACCCCGAGAACCGCCACTAGGGCCACCATCAGCCCCCAGAGTAATCCATTTCCTCCCGACGTTTGCGCACTCTTCAGGACGGGTTGCGTATTCGAAGAAATTGTCCCCGTCACCTGACCAGCCACCGGTGTCACCTGCCCTTTCACTATCCCTGACACCGGCGCTGCCTGCGCGACCTCACCAGCCGGAAACCGCTCCTTCAAAGCCTCAAGAACCTCCTGCCGGTCCACGCTATTGAACTCCATGCCGCCCTTCGCACCAAAGAAGATACGTGGCGACAATAAAAGCGTCGTTAACAAAGCGCCCTTATCATCACGGGACACCAAGATCCTCTCTTCCTCCAAGCAAACAGCGGGCCGCACCTCCATCGGCAAAGCCATTAACACCGCCCGTGCCTGACCATCAAAAACCTCTCCTTCTCCAGCCGAAAAAATTCCCTCTTCATGCGCCTCCGTCAACTTTCGGCCATCAACCCACTCCGTTACAAAGTAGGGAGTATCGTCCAAATCATCGAATCCACCCGTCACGACCTTTTGAAGGTGAGGAACATCCAACGACTTCAACCACTCCACCCCATTCTCGAAAATCGTTTTTCCGTTTTCTTCCTTCTCCTTCAGCCTCGTGATCACCTCATCTGGCAAAAAGAACCTCCGTAGCGCCACCAAATGGCCAGTCTGCTTGTCCAACGCCTGAAAAATCACCCCATCAGCATCCTGATGAATCATTTCTTGGATCTGAAAGTCAATCGCCACCCCTTTTTGACTAGCGTAACAGCCATCAAGTCACAAGTACACAGCTTATCAATCCTTTCCCCCAATCGAAAAGACGGCAAAAAAGAGCATCATCAAAATCGCAATCAAAACCCCTCCCAAGCCTCCACCGACAACCCCCAACATCAGATTGAAGGGAACATTCGGGCTCACCGGCCGCAAATTCTCTCTCGGCTCTTCATGAATCGTAACCGTCACCCTTGGAGCACGTAGTCCAACCCGCTCAGTGGAATGCTTGATCTTGAGCTCCTGCAAAAGCGCCAGTGCCGACTCATAATCTCTCCTGATCTTCCGGTAATCGGCTGAACCATCGCCCATTTCATCATCCGGAGTAGCTTCGCTGCTTTTCCCTTCAAAATAAGGCCTTCCCGTAGTTCTCACAATGGCATCCAAAGCTTTCCGCTTCTTATCTACGTGACCCTTCTGTTCCTCAATCTCAGCATCCAAGGCCTCAAGCATCATATCGGCACGCCGACGCTCCTCATGATTACGCCGATTCTGATAGCTCAACGCTACTGACCCCGCAATTTTCTGAGCCAAGATGGGATCGACATACCGCATTGTGATCTCAATCAAGTCGGTTCCAGTTCGTTGGTTTACCGTGATTGCTCCCTTGAGAAGCGTCACCGACTCTTGTTCGGTCTTACTCCAGTGATTGACTAAGTCTAACTCCTCAACAACCGGAGCGAGAGTCTTCACGGCCGTGATCACCTCAAACTGGGTCGCAAAATACTGTCGCGACTCCAATATACCGTGAGAAGCTCCCGCCCCCGATGGCGTAACTTGCACCACTGCGGTGCTCTCGTACTGCCTCGGCATCAGATAGCTCACGAGGACCGCGCCCAAAACCCCTAACATCGGCCCCACCAACGCCCCAACCAACAAAAAGACCCACCACCGCCGTGCAATAAAACTCTTCTTCTTGGTCTCCATATCAGGAGAGCTATAGCGCCCAGAAACGAAGACACAATCAAACACTCTCCCGCCTCCAACCAATCCGCAAAGCCTTGAGAAAAACTATTCCCTCTGTCTCCCTCCCCCCAAATCTAACCCCGACTTTGCGATCCTTTGCGTTCTTCTGCGCGCCCCGCTCGGCGGTGGTTAAAAAACTCTTTTCATTCCTCCCAGACGTTCCAGCCTAACTCACCTAGATGCCCGCCGCCCAAGTCCTCATCGACGGTCCTTCCGAACTCGTCTTCGACTACGCCATCCCCGAGGGGCTCGAAATCGTGCCCGGTCATCGCGTCCGCGTCCCCCTGCGCAACCGCCCCGCCTCCGGCACTGTCCTCCGTGTCCACGAACCCGAGGAAATGCAGTTCGACCTCCGCCCTCTCGAATCCCTCATCGACCCCGACCCACTTATCACCCCGGGCCTCCTCAAACTCGCCGACTGGATGTCCGGCTACTACGGCACCCCGCTCGAACACATCATGCGCTCTCTTCTCCCCGAAGCGGTGCGCCAGGAAAACCACTCCGAAAAAACCATCAAACAGGCCATCGCCGCCGAAAACATCGACCCCGAAGTCCTCGAAAAACTCGCCAAGCGCGCCCCCCGCCAACACGCCATCCTCTCCCTCCTCCAAGCCGCCGGAAAGGAAGGCATGCCCGTCTCCCAACTCGGCGAAGGTGCTGGCGGTCCTGTCAAAGGCCTTTCCGAGAAAAACCTCCTCACCCTCAAGGACATCGCCATTCAGCGCGACCCCGACGCCGACGAGACTTTCCTCCACGATCCCGAAAAGACACTCAATCCCGAACAAGCCGTCGCTCTCAAAGAAATCACGGCCAACCTCGACTCCCAAGCAACCGACACCAAAGGAAAACCCATTCTCCTCCACGGCATCACCGGCTCTGGCAAAACCGAAGTCTACCTCCAAGCCACCCAAGCGGCCCTCGAAGCCGGCAAAACCGTCATCGTTCTCCTTCCCGAAATCTCTCTCACTCCCCAGACCGTACAACGCTTCAAGTCCCGCTTTAGCGAGACCCCCGAACTCGTCGCCATCCTCCACTCCACCCTCACCCAAGGCGAACGCTTCGACGAGTGGCACCGCATCCGCAAAGGGGTTGCCAAAGTCGTCGTCGGAGCCCGCTCCGCCATCTTCGCCCCCCTCCCCAACCTCGGCCTCATCCTCGTCGACGAAGAGCACGAGACCACTTACAAACAAGAGAACCCACCTAAATACCACGGCCGCGACCTCGCCGTCGTTCGCGCCCATATCGAAGGCGCCACTATCGTCCTTGGCTCCGCCACTCCTTCCGTCGAAAGCTACTTCAACACCAGCACCAAAGACAAATACCAGCTCGTCCCCCTCACCCAACGAGCCGACGGTCAAGCCCTCCCCCTTGTTCGCATCGTCGACATGCGCAACGAGCCCAAGAAAGGCGGTCCACCCATTCTCTCCCAACGCCTGCGCCATGCCATGGACCAAAAGCTCGCCGCCGGAGACCAAATCATCCTCTTCCTCAACCGCCGTGGCTTTGCCCGTTCCCTTACCTGTCCCACCTGCGGCCACACCTGCGAGTGCGCCCATTGCTCCATCCCCGTCACCTATCACCGCGCCGAAGAACGCCTCATCTGCCACCTCTGCGGCTACCAAGCGATCGTCCCCCGCATCTGCCCCAAGTGCCAAGACCCCTCCATCCGCCTCCAAGGCTACGGCACCGAAAAAGTAGAAGAAATCCTCCGCAAAGTCTTCCCCAAAGCCCGCCTCGCCCGACTCGACGGCGATACCGTCCGCAAGAAACACGTCCTCAAACGCACCCTCGCCGATTTCAAAGCCCGCAAAATCGACATCCTGTTAGGCACCCAAATGATTGCCAAAGGCCTCGACTTCCCCAACGTCACCCTCGTCGGCGTTCTCAATGCCGACCTCTCCCTCAACGCCCCCGACTTCCGCGCCGGCGAACGCACCTTCTCTCTCCTCACCCAAGTCGCCGGACGCGCAGGCCGCGGCGAAATGGAAGGCGAAGTTTTCATCCAAACCTTCGTCCCCCACAGCCCCTCCATCCAATTCGCCCGCCACCACGACTTTCTCGGCTTCGTCGAACAAGAGCTCGAATTCCGCGAGAAATACCACTTCCCGCCCTTTCATCACATCGCCTTGTTATCCACCCGTAGTCGCCACGAAAAGCGCGCCGAGTTCACCCTCCAAACCATCCACCGCCGCCTCTCCGAAAACCAGCCCGCCGGCATGGAAATCGGCCTCCCCAATCCCAACCCCATCACCCGCGCCCACGACCTGCACCGCTTCCAACTCCTCATCAAGCACCGCAACCCGCGTACCCTCACCAAACACATCCACACCGTCCTCGCCAAACTCCCCATCCCCGAAGACGTCATCCTCGTCACCGACATCGACGCCCACGACTTTTCCTAAACCAACTCAACTCCGATTCTCTGAAGTCTCAGATTGAAAGAAGGAGCTCCAAACTCTTGCTGTTCCTAGCGGCCGAAAATCGCTGGCAACTTGCGTGACAACACGAAATACCGACATTGGCTCTCAAACTGCTACCCTTGAGGGTGAATTTCTGAGCGATTTCTGGCAACCCCACCATGCCGTTCCCCCAGTCCTCTCTGATTCATAAATGGAATTAATTGGAAAGGGAACAAATGCAAAGTAACAGCCAAAACAATCATCGTATTTTCGGAACCATCACTGCCGCAGCCTTTGTGGCCTCGGGGAGTCTCTCTGGAGAGATTAATAACGCGCTCCAAATGCAGCTGGGAAATCCCACCAACGCCACCACCAACTCGAGCAACAACAATCACTACCTTCTAGATACTCGGGCGGTAAACGCGATCGACTTTAGCAATAACCTCGGTCTCTCGAACTGGGTCAGCTGGGATCTCACCTCTCCAGACATCGGTAACTCGGGCCGCTCGAATTCCTTTACGCGCGATACTCTTCTTCCCAGCAGTTTCAATCGGCTCACCAGCAGTGACTATACCAATTCAGGTTTCAACCGAGGTCACATGTGCCCTTCTTTGGACCGAACCGACATCCTTACCAACAACAAGGAGACCTTCAAAATGTCGAACGTCATCCCTCAAGAGGCAGACAACAATCAAGGTCCTTGGCAAGACTTCGAAGCCTACTGTCAAGGTCTCGCTCAAGCCGGAGACGAGCTCTTAATCATCTCCGGACCCAGCCTCTTTACCGGCTCCTACATTCAACCGAGTGGAGAAGCGGCAATTCCGGGCTACACTTGGAAAATCGTGGTGGTTGTTCCCCCTGGTTCGGGGACTGCATTGAGCCGTATCACAACCTCGACTCGAGTGATTGCCTTGAAAATTCCCAACATCTCGGGAATCCGAAGCGATCCTTGGGAAGACTACATCACCTCCGCCAGCGTCCTCGAAGCCGATACCGGCTTCACCTTCTTCACCGCTCTCCCTAACAGTGTGGCCAGCGTTCTTCGAACCAAAGTCGACGGCCAAAGCGGAGGCTCCAGCGGCACCTTGACCATCAGCCAAGTCTATGGGGGTGGCGGCAACAGCGGAGCGACCTTTGAAAAGGACTTCATCGAACTCTACAACGGCGGGACCACGAGCATCAACCTCAGTGGCTACGCCGTCCAGTACGCCAGTTCATCAGGAAGCTCCTGGTCCAAGAAGAACCTCAGCGGGTCCATTGCTTCTGGGGGCTACTTCTTGATTCAACTTTCGGGAGGCAGCAATTCAGCTCCTGCCTTGCCCACTCCTGACCTCACCGCTTCCATCAATATGTCGGCGAGCAAGGGCAAAGTCGCTCTCACCGACACCACCTCCACTCTCAGCGGAAGCAACCCGATAGGCGGAAGCTCAATCGTAGACTTCGTAGGATTTGGTTCTGCCAGTGCCTATGAAGGCAGCGGTTCCACACCCAGTCTTTCCTCAACCAAAGCAGCCATTCGCGATTCCGGAGGAGCCACCGATACCGATAATAATGCAGCTGACTTTTCCGCCCTCACTCCCACCCCCAGAAACTCTTCAACGGGGGGCTCAAGCGGCGGACTCGCCATCAGTCAGGTTTATGGTGGAGGTGGCAATAGCGGCTCAGTTTATAAAAACGATTTCGTCGAACTCTACAACGCCAGCAGCAGCACAATCAATCTCAGCTCCTATGCTGTGCAATATGCCAGCTCCAGCGGAAGCTCTTGGTCCAAGACCAACCTGGTCGGTTCAATTGCCCCAGGCAGTTATTACCTCATCAAACTCGGTGGCGGCTCAGGCGGAACCACCGAACTGCCTACTCCGCAAGTAACCGGCACCAGCAACATGTCGGGGTCGAGCGGCAAGGTCGCCCTCACCGATTCGCAAACTCAGCTTGTGGTGAGCAATCCAACGAGCAACTCGGATGTTGTCGACTTTGTCGGATTTGGTTCCGCGAACGCCTATGAAGGGAGCGGAGCCACCCCCTCTCTCAATTCTAGCAAGTCCGCCCACCGCGGAGCATCCGGCGCAACCGACACCGACGACAATGCCGCCGATTTTGCCACCGCCTCGCCGAATCCCAGAAATTCGTAGATGCCAAAAGTCTCTCGCTCTTGGATTGGAGCGCTCACCTCCGGAGCGCTATTCCTCGGGGTGATCTTCTTTGCTTGGAAGAAGACAGCCCCTCAGCACCCCTCCAAAGACCCAACCTCCACTACCCAGTCCTCCAAGAGCACAGGGAACTCAGGTGCTGGCTGGGAAACAAGACTGAACGAAGCTCTCCAAGATCCAGCTCCCGGCGTTCGTTCGGCGCAATTTGGCCGCAATCTGCGAGCTTGGTTTAAAGAAGATCCAGAAGGCGCTCTGGCCTATCTCAAGGGGCTGCCACCCGGAAACGAATACACCGCCGGCCTTCTCGTCGTCTTGGGAGGAATCGCAGAAACCGACCCCGAGCGCGCTCTGCGACTCGCGCAGGAAATGGCGATCCAGAGTGAAGACCTCATTCTTTACAGTGCTCTCTTTTCACAATTTGCGGAAGACGACATCGCAGAAGCGCAACCCTTACTCTCCCTCGTGCCCCCCGGCGAAGCTCTCACGCGGGCCACCCGAGCCCTAGTCACCCGCTGGGCAAGCGACGACTTCGCCGCCGCTTGGGAATGGGCCCAAACCCTCCAAGGAGAAGACACTCATGAGGCCGCCCTTGAAGCCGCCCTGACCATTCGAGCAAAGACCGAACCGGAAAGTGCCTTTCTCCTTGCGCAGGAAAACCTAACCGGCAAGGCAATGGATCGTATTCTGTTAGAGAGTATCCGCGAACTCATCGCACGCGATCCCCATGAAGCGAGTGGGTTCGTCAGTCAACTCCCAGCAGGAGAAGTCCGCGATGCCACCGTTCTGAAAGTCGTCCGGGCTCTCGCCGTCGAACAACCCAATGCGGTCCTCGAATGGTTGCAAGGGTTTGAAGAAGGTCGACTGCACGATTTGGCAATGAACAATCTTCTCGATGTCTGGAGTGAGACCGACCCTGCCGCGGCCATGGACTTTGTGAACAGACTCCCCTCAGGAGAAAGCCTCAATTTGGCCGCAGCTCAACTCGCAGACAATCTCGGACGCAAAGACCCGCAAGCAGCCTTCACTTGGGCCGAAAACTTACCCACAACTGAAGCCCGAGATGCGGCCTGGCTCTCGCTCTCCTCTTCGTGGGCACGCAGCCAACCTGCCGAAGCGGTCCAGTGGGTTGCCAGTTTCCCACAAGAGGTCTCCATTCGGCAGGAAGCCCTGCAAAGCGCCTTCTCCTACTGGGCCCTCCTCGAGCCTGAGAAGGCAAGTAACTTCGTCCCACAGCTTTCCGAAACCGAACAACCCGCTGCCATTAACTCCGTCGCCTACCCCCTCGCACAAGAAGACCCTCAAGCGGCCATCTCTTGGGCCCAGTCTTTTCAAAACGAAGACATCCAAATGTTAGCTGTCGACGCGGTGGTGCGAGGCTGGTCCCGCATCTCTCCCCAAGACACCAGCACCTGGGTCATGACTCAACCCGAAAGCCTTCTCCGCATTGATCTGGCCCGCGCCGTGACTGAGAACTGGTATGTCAGAGACCCCGGCGACACTTCCAACTGGGTCTTATCCATTCCCGACGGTCCCACCCGCGACGGAGCTCTCGACATGCTCGCCGACCAACTCTCCGCAACCAACCTCCCCCAAGCTTTGAAGGTGGCCTCCACCATCGCCTCTCCTCCCCTGCGGCAAGCTCGCACCGAGATGTTGCAAAACAAAGCTGAAGAGTGATCGAAGCCCACCACTTTTCTTAGCCAATCGGGAAAGATATTAGCGCCCTTGAGAGTAATTTCAAAACACGGATGAATAGCTCTCTCTCAAAAGTCCTTCTCAGCCTCACCCTTACCTCCCCGCTCTGCGCTGAACCGGTGCAGCTTTCCGGAATCTATCCCCATCTCGCGATGTTCAATTCCCACGCCGAGTGCGGAACCGGAGCTATTGTTCCTTTTGGTGAGAAGCTTTGGGTGATGACCTATGCTCCTCACTGGCCCAAAGGTTCCGACGACAAACTTTATTCCATTTCCAAGGACCTGACCCAAACCATCCACCCCGAATCCCTTGGCGGCACCCCCGCCAATCGTATGATTCACCGAGAGTCCAATCAGCTCTTCATGGGGCCGTATGCCATCTCAGCCGAAGGCAGTGTCCGCGCGATTCCCTACGAGAAAATGCCCGGTCGTCATACCGGAAACGCGCGTCACCTCTTCGACCCCGAGGGGAAAATCTACTTCGCGACCATGGAAGAAGGACTCTACGAGGTTGATGTCGAGACCCTCGAGCCTACCGAACTCTTCGCCGACGACCAGCAACAAGTCGCCGACCAATCAAAGAGCCGTTCCAGCGAAGAAAGACGCCTTTCTCTCCTTCCCGGCTATCACGGTAAGGGACTGTATTCGGGACAAGGAGTGGTCACCTACTCTAACAACGGCGAACCAACTCGAGCAGCCAAGAAAGAACCCACCATTCCTTCTGGCGTCCTCGCAGAGTGGGATGGCAAGTCTGACGAGTGGACCATCATTCGCCGTAATCAATTCACCGATATCACGGGTCCAGGAGGAATCCACGGCAATCCCAATCCCGCAACCGATCCCATCTGGGCCATAGGTTGGGATGATAAATCTCTCCTCCTCGGCGTGCGCACTCCCGAAGAAGGCTGGTCCTTCTACCGCCTCCCCAAGGGGTCCCACTCCTACGACGGCGCCCACGGATGGAACACCGAGTGGCCACGCATCCGCGATATTGGCGAAAGAGATCTCCTGATGACCATGCACGGCACCTTTTGGAAGTTCCCCAAAGATTTCTCCCCCACCAACTCCAGAGGCATTTCTCCCCGTTCCAACTATCTCAAAGTCATCGGCGACTTCTGCCGTTGGGGAGACCGCTTGGTGATGGGTTGTGACGACACCGCAAAGAGCGAATTCCTCAACAAACGAAAAGCGAAAGGACATATCGCGGGCCCTCAGTCCCAATCCAACCTCTGGTTCATCGCGCCCGAAACCCTCGACAACCTGGGTCCCGCCATCGGACGAGGTTGTGTCTGGAAAAACGAAGACATAGCAGCTGGCACCATCTCCGATCCCTTTCTCGCTTCAGGCTACAACCTCCACACCCTCCAACTCAAAACCGACAACGAAGAAACGGCCAAAGTGCGACTTGAGTTCGACAAAAAAGGAACCGGCCAGTGGCGAATTCTCAAATCCCTTGAGTTCAAGAAGACCGATTTCTTCTCCATGAGCAACCCCGAACTCGCTTGGATTCGTCTTGTTGCCGAAACCAATCTCAAGAACGTCACCGCCGCCTTCACCTGCCGAAACAAAGACGACCGCAGCAGCGAAAACGACCCCATCTTCGCCGACCTCGCAACCAAAGACGACTCTCTCACCGGTGGAATCGTGCGCGCTCGCGACAAAGACAAACGAACTCTCGCCTTCGCTGCAGTAGACTCCAATGGAGAAGACCTCGGTTACTACGAACTCGATGAGAAACTCGCTCTCAAAAGAATCGACGACGCCGCATCCCATCGTTTCACAAAGAAAAATGCCGCCATCGCCTCAGGTCCCCTCACCGTCGATGAAGCCTCCCTCATCTACACCGACGACGACGGCAACCGTTGGCGCTTGCCCAAAAGCAATCTCGACGAACACCCTCTCGGCAATCACCGCATCGCCCGCGAAGTCGCCACCGAACGCGACTTCTTCAACGCTGGCGGCACTTTCTACGAACTTCCCGCGCGCAACGCCGGCGGCTTCACCAAAGTGCGTCCCGTCGCGACCCACAACCTTGCCATTCACGACTTCTGCTCCTATCGCGGCCTCCTCATCCTGAGTGGCATTAAAGAAGACACCCAATCTAACAACCCACACCTCATCCGGTCCGATGACGGCAAAACCGCGCTCTGGGCCGGAGCCATCGACGATACCTGGAAGCTAGGAAAACCACGAGGAAAAGGCGGACCTTGGAAAGAGACCCCCGTCAAAGCCGGAGCCCCTTCCGACCCCTACCTCATGACCGCCTACGACGAAAAACATCTCACCCTCTCCGCCAGTATACCTTGCACCATCACCGCCCAAGTGGATCTCACTGGCGACGGTAATTGGGTGAACTACCAAACCTTCCAAATCAGCGAAAACATCGATCACACGTTCCCCAAGGCTTTCTCAGCCTACTGGATCCGCTTCGTCTCGAACGAGGACACCAAAGCCTCTGCAATCCTCGAATACAAGTAGTAGCGCGGCAGCGAACACTTGCCTTCAAGAGAACAGAATCCCATCAACAAACTCTCTCACCACGCGTGACGGCCGAGGTTCTTTGCGGCTGAGCACCCCAATCTCACGAACGGGCGCAGGACCGACATCGAGTCGCTCCACTTTGCCTGCCCGTCGAAATGCCGAAAGCGCCCTCCGAGGAACAAAGGCAACCCCCACTCCCAATTCAACCAGTTGAACCATCATGTCGAAGCTATCAGTTGCCTTGATTGCGGACTCTGCCCCGAACAAGCACCCTCAATCTTCAAGCGCGACGACGACGAAGGTCTTAGCTACGTCCATAAACAACCCACGACCGGAGAAGAACTAGCTTCCACATTGGAAGCCATGGAAAGCGGCCCCACCGAATCCATCGGCAGACTCCCCTAAATCGAAGGCTTCGGAAGATTCTTCAGAATCTCGGGCACCTCGGGAACTCCCTGATACTCGGCTTCCAATTTGGACGCTGCTTTTTTGATATCGTCGCTCGTGTGCTTGTGGAGAGAACTCCCGCCTTTTCCAGAAAATTCGTCCTGCGAGAACTCGTCAATCGCTTTAAGAGCCTCGACGTAACGAACATTGTTCGGGTTCTCCGAGAGCTCACGCTTCAACTCATCGACCTTGCCAGCATTCTCTCTTGAGACCTCATACTCTTCGGTCAGAAAATCTAAATGCATAAGCGCTCTATGAGGCGCGTCCGCCTGCAAGCGACCAGCCCATGCCAAGATGGCTCTTTCGTAGTCGAGACGCTCTTGCGCAAATTCCCGGTCCGATTCCTTCTCTGCAAGATACTGACCATTGAGCCAAGCCATCCCATCATGCCCCAGATAAAAAGGTCCCGCGCCATGAGCGCCCTTATGGAAGCGATGAAAGGCATGATCCTTGTAACCCGTGCGCATCCAGGAAGACCCATAGCGGTTATAGTCGGTAGCGCCGTTCACAAAGTAGTAGTGGCCCTTCTTCGAAGGCAAAGTATTGATCACCCCATGCGCGATAAAGGGCATCGCCCCTGCTCCATCGTAGGTCTCGCAGTTGATCATCGAGAACACTGCGCCACCCGAAGTCCCCGTGAAATACAACCGCTCGGGGTCGACTGGAAGGGTGGCTTGAATATGCTCTAAGCAAGCCTTCACAAACGGGCGACCGTCTTTGCCATTTTTCGACTCCACTGAAGCCGCTACGATCCAACCATTCACTTCTGCCCCTTCGGTGAAACGCTTAACGCTCCCCGCAGACCCACCTCCTGCGCCCGTAAAAAATAACAACGGAGCCAATCGCTCCTTCACCAAATTCTTGGGAACATAGAGAAAATACTTCCCTCCTTCCGCCTGAATCGGCCCCACGACCTCCCCCTGCGGATGAGGCAAGCCCTCCATCTTCCCGTTCGCAATCTCAGAATCTCCTTCCGAGAAGTGCTTTTTCAAAACCTCCTGATCTTCGGCCACGAGTTGGTTCAGTTTGACTCGCAGAGTTGCGCCCGTTCCCCGTTGCAGAACCACTTCCGAGCCATCAATTTCGAGCGCCGAGGCCACCAACTTCGTTCCTGCTTTCGAGGTCCATTCACGTTCCTCCGTCGGCTCAGCAAAAAGAGGGACACTCAACAACCAAAAGAAGAGAATTGGGAACAGGGCTAAAGCTTTCACTAAGGCAACCCTAGCCAAAGCACCCTCCTTCAGCCAAGAGAACTGTCACCCTAAAGCCATCTACCTCTCTTCTTCAAAAAATCAAACAAACAAGGTATTACATAAAACCTAACTAAAAAATTGCGGAACCAGCAGGAAAACACCCTTACTAAACAGACACGAAATACCACTTAAACCACTTAAAATAAGATTACTGCAAGAATATAAAGCCACATCCCCATTAAACAACTTTCATAAAATATTTTATCGTATTTATAAAAAATAGTAGTCTGCGCGCTCGTTTCCACCCCATGAGGAAGATCGCTCATCATTTTTTGTTCCCACTCCTGTTTCTGCTGCCCGCTCAGGCTCAGACGACACGTTGTGATCTTACCTTCGAACTGGAGCTTTCGGGCCGCTCTTACCAACTCGGAGAGGAAGTGGACGGAATCAAGGTCACTCGCTGCGACTCCCTTCTCTCTCAATTTGCCCTCCAGCGCAAAGACGGTTCTTGGATGGAAGCCAACGCCAGTCTCGTTGCCTTCATCTCTCACTCGAACAACCGAACCCACTTCTCCTTAGGTCAAATTCCAACCGGCGATTATCGTGCGATTCGCTTCGTGGTCGGCTTGGATTCAGAGAGTAATCATTCCGACCCTAATCGTTACCCAGCCGATCATCCTCTCAATCCCCAACTCAACAATCTGCACTGGACTTGGCAAACCGGCTACATTTTCTGCGCCGTCGAAGGTCACAGCGAGAGCGACCTTGGCTTCCTCTATCATTTGGGCAATGACGAGAACGCCACCACCATCACCCTCCCTCTCTCGCTGTCTGCGCAAAGTGCACGCACGATTTCTCTCCGCTTCGACCTCTCCCCTCTCTTAGGAGGCTCAAACCTTGATATTCGGGCGACCACTTCCACTCATTCCCGTACCGGAGATCCCGTCGCCAAACTGATGTCCGAAGCTTTAGCCAAAAGCTTCTCCGTAGAGAAAATTCACTCTGGTGTCTTCCACCCTCCCACCACGGGCGCAGACCTAGAGTCGCCTTCAGCCTCCTCGGGTCAGCCGTTGATTCAAAGCCACTTTCCCAAGCCAGCTTTCCCTGCTGATAACCCCCTCACAGCCGAAGGAATCGCCCTGGGCAAGAAGCTCTTTTTTGACACCACCCTCTCTCACGATCGTAACCTCTCTTGCGCCAGTTGCCATCAACCAGAAGCCGCCTTCTCTGATACCGGCAAAGCCTTTTCCGTCGGACATCTCGGTGG
Organism: Roseibacillus sp.; assembly: GCA_051251855.1. GTDB lineage: Bacteria > Verrucomicrobiota > Verrucomicrobiia > Verrucomicrobiales > Akkermansiaceae > Roseibacillus. The sequence goes on along the minus strand of JBPOGI010000001.1, from coordinate 637,282 downwards.
AAAGAGCTCTCGTAACTCAATGCCTCTTTTCAATCTCGCTTGGCACAAAGAAATGTTCTGGGACGGCCGCGCGACCACTCTACGGGAACAAGTCCTCCACCCCATCGAGCATCCTGACGAACTGGCTCTTCCTCTCGAGGAAGCCCTGACTCGCATCAACAGCGATAGTCACTACCAACAACAATTCGAAACTGTTTTTAGAATCGCGGAAGCCTCCTCGGATCACCTCGCCAAAGCTCTCGAGCAATACCTCCTTTCCTTGGTTTCGCAGGAAGCCCGTTTCGACCAAGCGATGCGAGGCGAGGTCGAATTCACCGAACAAGAAAAGCGCGGCTTCGAACTCTTCGTGACCGAGCATGACCCTGCAAACGGCCTCAAAGGAGCGGATTGCTTCCACTGCCACGGTGGCTCTCTCTTTACCAATCATGGATTCCACAACAACGGCCTTTCGAACACTTTCAAGGACCTAGGCCGCGAACTGGTCACTGGAGACCCTAACGATCGCGGCAAGCTCAAAGTGCCTTCCTTACGCAACCTCACCCTCACTGCGCCCTACATGCACGACGGCCGTTTTAAGACTCTGGAAGAAGTCATTGAGCACTATAACTCCGGCATCAAACGCTCTCCCACCCTCGACCCCAACCTCGCAAAGCACCCCCAGACCGGACTTGACCTCGACGACGAAGACAAGGCCGATCTCCTCGCTTTTCTCAATACCCTCACTGACCACAAATTCCCCAACTCACCATGAAACGTTCCACCCTGTTCATCCTCCTCATCACTTGGTTCAGCTCCCTCACGAGCTCACTCGCTGATGCCAACGTCCACGCCGAAGACGATGCGTTTTGGCAGCAGGCGGCCTCCCTATTGCCCAACTACACCGCCACTCCAGCGGCTCCCACCATTTCCACGCGCGCAGGTTCTTGGGGACCCGTCATCGACTGGCCGCATGTTCCGGTTTCTTTGGCGGTCCTTCCCAACGGCAAGCTCCTCACCTACTCTGGACAAGAGCTTCTCAGTTGGCCCGGAACGGCTCACCGAACTCACTGGTCGCTTTGGAATCCCGAGACCTCCCAATTCGCGAACGATCTCTATCAAGGTCACGAAATGTTCTGCGCCCACCCCGTGATGCGTACCGACGGTCTCCTCCAAACAGTAGGCGGCCGCTTCACCATCGAACACTCCTCCATCTATGACTGGCGCTCCAATTCGTGGAATCGCGTCTCTGATATGAATGGTCCGCGCTGGTATACCACCGCGGTAGCGCTCCCCGATGGAGACGTCGCCACCTTTGGAGGCCGAGGAAGCCCGAACGAAGCTGAACGCTTCGACCGTGATAGCAACCAATGGAATTTGCTCAACGGTATCAACTGGCAGCCGGTATCAGGCGCGGCCGGATTCGAGAGTGAAGGCTGGCCCTTCCTCATGGTCGCTCCCGATGGACGCCTCTTTCACTTTGGCCCCACGGATGCCATGCATTGGGTCGATGCCAGTGGCAACGGCTCACGCATCTCCGCAGGAGTCACCGTCCCAGGAAACCATTATCCCCACGACGGCGGCATCGTCATGTATGGCTCCGGCAAGTATCTCATCGTCGGTGGCGCTGCCGTTGCCGCCTCGAATGCCGCCAGCAAGCTTTGCTACACCGTTGATCTCAACACTACTCCGCCCACGGTTGAGACAACTTCTTCCATGGCCTTTGCTCGCAGTCTTCACAACATTGTCGCATTGCCCTCAGGCGAAGTCGTTGCCATCGGAGGAAACACCACCGGTCAACGCTTCTCTGATACAGGCTCTATTCTCCCTGCCGAGGTCTGGAACCCCACCACCGGAACTTGGCGCACTCTTGCTAGCATGGCCATCCCTCGCAACTACCACTCCACCGCGGCACTCTTGCCCGACGGTCGCGTCTTTTCTGGTGGTGGTGGCTTTCTCTCCGGTGTCGGCAATGCCAATCATCCCGCTACCCACCCTGATGCACAAATTCTCACTCCCCCCGCTCTTCTCAATGCCAGCAACGAACCTATTGCGCGTCCCGTTATTACGACCGCACCAGATGCAGTTTCATTAGGCTCGGTCTTTGAAGTTGATGCCTCCGCAAACCTCCGTCGATTCTCCATGATTCGTATGATTGCCATCACCCATGGCGTCACCTCAGACCAACGCTTTCTCGACATTCCCTTCACCGAGACCTCCAGCGGAAAATACCAACTCATCTCTCACCCTAACAAGGATGTCATGGTTCCTGGTTACTGGATGCTGTTCGGCACCCGCGCCAACGGCTCCTACTCCGAAGCCAAAATCATTCACGTCAAGGAGACCTCTGACGCCGACACCAGCGGCCTTTTGGCTCGATACTACGATGGCACCGGCTTCAACACTTTGAAGGAAACTCGTACCGATGCCCTCATCGACTACACCTCGACCTCCAACTCACCCCTCCCTGACCTCGTCGGCAACGACACCTACTCCGTTCGCTGGACCGGTTGGATCATTCCTGAGTATAGCGAAACCTACACCTTCCACACCCAATCAGATGACGGCGTCCGGCTCTGGATTGATGACCAGCTCATCATCAATAACTGGACCAACCACGGATCCACCGAGAACTCGGCGACCATCAGCCTCCAAGCAGGAGTCCCCGTCCCCATTCGCCTCGACTACTTTCAAGGTACTGCTGCCTCGATCATTCAGCTGAAGTGGTCCAGCCCTCGCACTCCCAAGGCCATCGTTCCCTCCCGCGTGCTGCGCGCCATCGAGCCTCTCAACGAGGCCACTATCGCTTCCCAAAACCGCCACGAACTCTACGTCGATGGTCAACTGACTCAGATCGGTCTCAACTCTAACAACGCAACGACCACCTCGTTCTCAGGCAGCCAAAGTTCGACCATTGCCATCCACGTGACCGACGTCGTAGGCGCCACAGGTTTACTCGGGCAACTTCGAGTCAATGGTGAGCTCGTCACAACCTCCTCAGATTGGAAAGTGTCGCACACCGCTCCCTCAGGCTGGGAACAACCCAACTTCAATGACTCCTCTTGGTCTTCCGCCACCGAACACGGCGGTCTCGGCAGCTCCCCTTGGAATACCATCTCCGGATTCCCCGTCGACTCGGATGCCAAGTGGGTCTGGTCCTCTAACCTCAACAATCGCAACGGTCTTTATCTGCGCATCAAAGTCGGAGAACTTTCTCTCACCCATCAGGCGCCCCTCAACGCCTTCCTCAATACCAGTCTCAATCACGGCGTTTCCGCTCGCGGAGGGGTGCCCCCTTATTCCTTTTCGGCAAGCAACCTCCCTGCGGGACTTTCACTCAACTCCTCTACTGGAGCCATCACCGGCCAGCCGACCGCAACTGGGACTACCAACGTGACCATCACTGTCACTGATAGCGATAGCCAACAGGTCTCTAGCACACAGCCATGGACCATCGATGGCAGTCTCCTTTTCGAAGAAGATTTTGAAAGTGACGACGGTGGCTTTAGCTACGTCGATGACGCCTTCCGTGGCACCAACAACCCTAATTACGCCAGTGGTGTTAACGCTATTCAGAGCCGAGTCGCCGGCAGCACTCTTCAGGCTCTCTATACCTTTGACCAAGGGGCAAACTCTAACATCGTCTACGACGTGGCTGGCAATGGCACTCCGCTTAACCTCACCATCACCACACCCGCTCAAACCGCTTGGAATGGCGATGGAACTCTCAGCGTCAACGGCAGCACCCTCATCCGCAGCGCGGGAGCAGCAAGTAAGCTCTACAACTCCATCACCACGAGCAATGCCATGTCCATCGAGGCCTGGATCCGTCCTCAAAATCTCACCCAAGCAGGACCTGCCCGCATTGCGACACTCTCGAGCACAACCAGTCTGCGCAACTTCACCCTTGGACAGGAAGCCCTCAACTACCACGGACGGGTCCGCACTCCGCAAACCTCCACCAACGGACTTCCTGGAGTTGAAACGACCACCAACCCTGCAGCCATCGCTTACCAGCACGTCGTCTACACCATCTCAGACGGAGTGGGTCGTATCTACCTCAACGGCTCCCTCATCAAATCTGCCACCGTTCCCGGCGACTTCACCAACTGGGATCCTTCCTATCAATTTGCCCTCGCCAACGAACTGGCGGGTGATCGCGCTTGGCTGGGCGACTACGATCTTCTTGCGGTCTACAGCAAACGCCTGACCAATGCCGATATCGCGACCAACTTCCAAGCAGGTCGCTCGGGTTCACCCGTTCGTGATGGTCGCCTTCATGTCGAATTGGGAGGAGTCGACACCTCTGGCCGCACTGGGATGTCGGGAGCTTGGCAAAGAACGATCTCATTAAGCCAGCCGGGCACCATTGTCGTCAGCCCCCAGTGGAGACTCGATGCGGATCTTACTCTCGATAGCGATGAAAACAGCCAAGCCCTTGTCTCTATTGGCGGACAGCTACTCGGAACAAACGGCAATAGCTACCTCTATCAAAACACCGGTGGCGGCGACTCGGGCGACCTCACTTCCACTGTCTCTTCAGCCATCCTTCCCGCCGGCAATCATACCCTGCGCCTCGGCGCCTACCTCTCGAAAAAGAACGGTCTCAGCGAGTCTGCTCACTTCGAACTGGAGTCAGTTCGCGTGACCTTCATTCCTGATGACAACCAAGCTCCTACCTTAGCCATCCTAGCCAACCGTATTCACACTGTCGGAACGGCTATCAACATTCGAGCCTTCGGCTCGGACGCCGACGGAGACACTCTCACCTATAGCGCCACAGGTTTACCGCCAGGATTAACCATGAATGCGACCAGCGGCCGCATGACAGGAAGCCCTACCAGTCCGCAGACCTACAACCCTATCGTCACCGTTTCCGACCCTGCTGGTGAACAGGCCTCGCGCACCTTCCGCTGGATCATTCGCGCGGCCATTACCCTCCCCGAGACTCTCACCACTCCAAGCCAGTCGGGTTCATCCACCAACTTCTCCGTGGCAGCCACGGGAGGAACAGGCGTGAGCTATAATTGGAACTTTGGTGATGGCACCGCCGAAGTCACTTCCACCAGCCCAGCGGCCAACCATACCTTCGCCAATCCTGGTCGCTATACAGTGACCCTGACAGCGACTGACAACAATGGCACTTCAGTCACGAGGCGCATCACTCATCTCGTTCACCCTGCACTCACCGCCAACCGTCCTCGCAATAGTCAACCCGTCATCACTGTGGGCAATGGCACCAACGAGCAAGTCTGGAGCGTTAATCCAGACCAAGACACCGTGAGCGTCTTCAACCTCGTGACCGGCAACAAAATTACCGAGGTCGCGGTAGGCGACTCCCCTCGCACCCTCAGCCTCGCCCCCGATGGACGGGTTTGGGTCACCAACAAGAACTCCGCAACCCTCTCCATCATCAACCCGAACAACTACAGCTTAGTGACCCGCGTCTTCCCCCGAGGTTCCCAACCTCACGGAGTCGTGCATAGCCCTGATGGAAGCAGCGCTTGGGTTGCCTTGGAAGCAGACGGCCTCGTCGCCCAGCTGAATCCCACGACTGGTGGCAATCTCGGTCGTCACGATGCGGGCGAAGGTCCCCGCCACCTCGCCATCAACCACAACGGAAGCCAACTCTACCTACCCCGCTTTATCTCCCCACCCGCTCCCGGCGAGTCTACGGCGAACCCTAACCTCACTAACGCTGGCGGTTACATCGGCATCATGGACCCAGCCAACCCAAGTTCTCTCACCACGACTCGCTTGCAAGCCTCCACCGAAAGTGACTTCGCTGGCGGCGGCCGTGGACTCCCCAACTATTTGGGTGCCCCTGCCATTTCCCCCGCCAATGACTCCGCCTGGATTCCCTCCAAGCTCGACAACATCGAACGCGGAATGCTTCGCGACGGACGCCAACTCGACCACCAGAATACAGTCCGCTCCGTCACGTCGCGCCTGAACCTCTCTACAAACAATGAGGATTACCTAAGCCGAATCGACTTTGACAACTCCGGACTACCCTCAGCAGCAATCTATGGACCTTACGGGCTACACCTCTTCGTCGCACTGGAAGGATCCCGCGAAGTCTCCGTCGTCGACGTCTACGGAGAACAAGAGCTCTTCCGCATCAACGTGGAGCGAGCACCCCAAGGCCTCGCTCTTTCTGCTGACGGCCACACACTCCTCGTTCACAACTTCATGAGCCGATCCGTGACCCTTCACGATATTGCGGCCCTTGTAGAGAACGGAACCGAAACTTCTTCTACCGTCGCCACCTTAGATGCGACGGCTGCAGAAGCTCTGCCAGCTCAAATCCTTCTCGGCAAACAACTCTTCTACGACTCTTTTGACGACAGACTCAGTTTGGAGAACTACATGTCCTGCGCCTCTTGCCACAACGACGCCGGACACGACGGCCGTACTTGGGACTTCACCGGCGTTGGAGAAGGACTCCGCAACACCATCGAGCTTCACGGCCGAGGCGGCGAAGAGCACGGCCCCTTCCACTGGTCCGCCAACTTTGATGAGGTTCAAGACTTCGAAGGCCAAATCCGCAACTTCTCGGGAGGATCAGGACTCATTGCGAACGGCACTCCCCATGCACCACTCGGCACTCCTAACGGCGGGCGCAGTGCCGACCTTGATGCCCTCGCAGCCTACTTGGGAAGCCTGACTGAGAAACCGGTCTCCCCGCACCGCACAAATGCCGGAGAGCTCACCGCAGCCGGCCTCGCGGGCCGCGACCTCTTCACCTCGAAGGGCTGCGTCGACTGTCATAGCGGAAGCGCCTTCACGGACTCCGGAAGTTCCTTCCACGATATCGGCACTCTGACTTCCGCTTCGGGTCAACGTCTCGGCGGCAACCTCCCCGGCCTCGACACCCCTTCTCTCCTCACTGCATTCGCGGGTGCCCCTTATCTCCATGACGGTTCCGCGCCCGACCTCGCCGCCGCCATCGATGCCCATGACGGCGTTTCGGTCACCACCACGGAACGCAACTATCTGGTATCCTTCATCAATCAGCTCGAAGGTAAACCAGACGAAGTTCCCGATGCCTCACTTGCCTTCGGAGGAACCCCGACAGCACTTCCCGGCCGGCTCCAAGTCGAAAACTACGATACTGGTGGTCCCGGCATCTCCTACAGTGACCTCGACCCCGAGAACTTCGGTGCTAACTTTGGTCCCAACTTCCGTGACGAAGGCGTCGACCTCGAAGCCTCTAACGACACCGACGACACCCCTGCCATCGGCTGGCTCGAAGACAGTGAATGGACTCAATACTCCGTTACCCTCACCGCTGGCACCTACGATATTGTGGCTCGCGCTGCCAGCGAACTCGCTATCCCCGGAACCATACGTGTTCTGTTAGACGGCAGCCCTATCGGCGAAATCGATATCGACTCCACCGGAGGTTGGTATCTCTGGGAAGACTTCACTCTCCCCAGCATCACCGTACCTAGTGGTGACGCCGTCCTGCGTCTCGAATATCAAGGATCATCCTTTAACCTCAACTGGCTCGAACTCCGTGACCCTTCCGTCACTCCTCCGCCTCCGACCGGCAACCAAACCCCATTCGGCGGAGTGGCAGCCAATATCCCTGGTAAAATTGAAGCCGAAAACTTCGACGAAGACGGCCCAGGAGAAGCCTACCTTGACTCGGAGGAAGAGAACTTCGGTCTCACCTATACCGACCTCAACTACCGCACCAGCGGAGTCGATATCGAGGCCTCCTTCGACACCAACGCCACTCCCTCCATCGGTTGGACCGACCCCGGCGAATGGCTCGAATACACGGTCAATGTGACCCCAGGCACCTACGACCTCAACGCACGTATCGCGAGTGGCTTTACCTTCCCTGGTCAACTGGCTGTCGAACTTGACGGTCGTTCACTCGGTGTCTTCTCCGTCAATGGCACCGGCGATTGGTATAACTGGGAGACTCTTACCATTCCCCAAGTGACCATCACAGAGACCGGCAGCCACATCCTTCGACTGAGATTCGCGGGAGCCGCAGGCTTCAACCTGAACTGGGTTGAATTCGACGACGGATCCGTCGCTCCTCCCCCTCCAACGGGACAGTCGCCCTTCGGCGGCACCGCCCATGCCGTCCCCGGCCGCGTTCAGGCTGAGGACTACGACCTCGGCGGCGAAGGCGTTGCCTACTCCGATGCCGACCCCGAGAACTTTGGCGGTTCCTATCGCGGTGATGCCGTCGATATCGAGCCCTCTGGTGACACTGACGGTGGATTTAATGTAGGCTGGTTTGATGATGCTCAATGGATGGAATACACCCTCAACACCACACCAGGCGTCTATCAGCTCAACCTACGCGCTTCCAGTAACGAGTCCATCGTGGGCGACGTCCGAGTCACCCTCGACGGTGAAGTTCTTGGCACGATTGACGTTCAGTCCACCGGCGGTTGGGGAAATTGGGTCACCTTCACTCTCCCGAACCTAGCTATTGCCACCTCTGGAGAAAGGGTACTTCGCCTCGAGATGATCGGCGATGCCGTTAATGTGAACTGGTTCGAATTCATTGAAACCGCACCCGCGTCCAACCTGACCTTCACAACGCTCAGCGAAACCGGGCAACAAGCCGCGGCAATGATGGACAGCGATGGCGATAACACGAGCAACCTCCTTGAATTTGCCTTCGGCTCAAATCAAGGCTCATCCTCAAGCCGCCCACAACTTCTTCTCGGTTTCGACCATGAAGGCAATTGCTGCCAGACCGTTCCCGTCGCAGTCGGTGGAACCCTCGGGCGCAATAGCTATCGGGCAGCTGGCCTCATCTACACCTTCCAAGGCTCCTCCGACCTCGAAGATTGGGATCAGGGCGTCACCTTCATTCCTAATCCAAGCAACGTCCCCGTAGCACCTAACGGATATCACTACCTCACCTTCCGTCTCTCAGAGTCGGACCATGAGCGAGGATATCTCCGCGTTCTTGTTGAGGAAGACAGCAGCCAGTAAAAATCCGTTCCCCAACGGGGAATTCTCTATTTCCAACTCACATCCCGTCGAATCACCTTCGCGGGATTGCCTGCTAGGAGGCAGTTCTTCTCGGTAAAAACTTTGTTTACTACCGAGTTAGCTGCCACCACGCAACCATCAGGAATCACAGCCCCCTTGAGAACCGAAACGCGACTGCCAATCCAAACGTGAGAGCCAATCCGGATTCGAGGATCCTCAATTTCTTTCCGCCCTTCGTAATTGAGGTCGTGAAAATCGTCATCAAGGAACTGACAACTCCACGAAATGGCGCACCCATCACCAATTGTCATGCCATGTACAATAATCACATCGGTCATGGGACTCATATACCCCGACCCGAATTTCACCTCTGCATCTCCACCGACATCGATACGGCACCCCTTAGCCATCGTGAAGCGTCCGGCAAAGATCAGCTTCCCCTCCACGTTTAAGAACGTCCTGTCCTTGGGGTTCATGAATCCGTAGTGACTCAATCCAATCGTAAGATACTCTTCCGCTACGATATTCTTAAGTCCTTGAATTCGCACTCGATTACTAGTGAGAATTTTTCGTCCCCACATCCGAAAGTAGAGATGCCGCAGGATTGCGAGAGGAAACGAAGTGCGCACGTTACGACACTTTACAGATAGCTGCCGAAAACGGTCCGCCTCAGGCATCAAAGCCGGTTGCTCTAAATTTCCTCTCACTTCAAAGAGGACTATAGAACTTTTTCGTGCTCAGTGAAATGCCTAACAGCAGCCCCTTTCCGTCATACCTTCGTCTTGCGGAAACCGCGAGCGATGCGCAAAAGCACCCTCTGGACATCATCCATGACGACATAAACTCCCGGAACCAAGAAGAGAGTGATCGTCGTCGCAAAGATGATTCCAAACCCCAAAGAAACCGCCATTGGAATCAAAAATTTCGCCTGCATATCTTGCTCTGCCAGCATAGGTAAAAGGCCGACAAACGTTGTCAACGAGGTCAAAAGAATAGCTCGAAAGCGCCGTCCTCCCGCCTGCAAGGCCGCTTCCCGAGCGGACCCCAACTCATCTCGGTGACGATTCACAAAGTCCACCATTACCAACGAATCATTCACAACAACCCCAGCCAACGCTACAAAACCTACCATTGACATGATGGACAAATTCATCCCGAGAGCAGCATGCCCCCAAATCCCTCCGATGAGCCCAAACGGAATCACACTCAAAATAATAATCGGCTGAAAGTAACTTCTAAGAGGAATCGCAATCAGAACATACATGATAATAATCGCCCCCAAAAAGCCGATCCCGATTTCCCGAACAGAGTTGGCTTGGTCCTCTTGCTCTCCCTCAAAACCCCACTGCACACTAGGAAACCTGCTGGACATCTCACTAAGCGCCTCCTTCGTGTATAGCCCAACCACTTCGTTAGCGTTGGTGCTTTCATCCACATCGGCCGTCACCTTCACTGACCTTTGACGATCAGTACGATTAATTACCGCCGGACCGCTTCCAAACTGATAGACCGCGACATCCCGTAACGCCACTCGCTCACCGGAGGGGCTGGTAAGTTCCAACTTCTCGATCGTCTCTGTCGTGCGCCGGTCTGCGGCTGGTAGTCGAACCATAACCTTTACCTCATCTCGCCCTCGCTGCAGTCGTTGCACTTCGTTCCCGAAAAAGGCATCTCGGACCTGCCCCCCCACGTCCCCCAGAGTAAATCCCAAAGTCTCCCCCGCGCGAGTGAGGCGAACGATTTGAATCTCGTCCTTCCCAGCCCGACTACTGTCGGCAATATCAATCACACCCTCGTAGTCACCCAACCGCTCCTTAGCAAAAGCCGTCGCTGCCTCCAATTCTTCGAGGTTCGATCCCGTCAAACTTAGATCAATCGCATTCCCGCCCGAGGCAGTCTCCGCCTTAAAAGAGAGCTCAACCACTCCTGGAATATCCCCCGTCAACTCGCGCCATTTACTGACTAATTCGTCACTCCCTACAGCGCGCTTCGCTGAGGGTAAAAGCTCAATCGTGACCTCTCCAATGTGCGTTGCTTTTGGTGGGCCACCGGGCTGAAACCCTGTAATAAAAGGCTGAGTCCCGCTACTCGCAAGCACATGCCGCACAACCGGTTCACCCTCGTATCCCTGATACTGTTCACCCATCTGAGAGGCAGCCTCCGCAATCCGAGCCACTACTTCTTCCGTCTGGTAAAAGGGCACCCCTTGAGCCAACTCCAACTTCGCACTCAAAATATCTCCCTCCACCTCGGGAAAGAACTGAAACTTAATCCGCCCTGTCCCCACCACCGCGAGACTGAAGGCAAAGATTGCAAAAAAGAGGGCGATCATGGGATACCTCCAACGCAGTCCAAAGTTCAACGCAGGCTGATAGATATTCTTAACAAAGAGGAGAAGACCCGAAGCGATCTGATGCTGAATCCAAAAAAGTCCTTCTACCAAAAACACAACCCACTTCACCGGGTTCAATGGATGAAACGCCCTCCACCGCGAGTGGCTTCGCTCCTCGTCCGACTTCGTTGGCCCCAATAAAGCCAAATGAGCAGGCAGAACCAACTTCGACTGCACCAATGAGAACAGCAACGTCGGAATGACTACCAACGGAATGTTTGGCCAAATCTTGCCGCTCACCCCGCTCAACCCGAGCATCGGCGTAAACGCAACCACCGTCGTGAGGACTCCGAAAATAACAACTGTTCCAACCTCGTGCGTCCCTTTCCAAGCAGCCAAGGTGGGATGCTCCCCCTTTTGAATACGCGCGTAGACATTTTCGCCCGTAACAATGGCATCATCGACCACAATTCCCAGAACGAGAATGAAGGCGAAAAGAGAAATCATATTGATCGAGATCCCCAGCATTGGCATCAACCACATTCCTCCAGCGAAAGAAACCGGAATCCCCAAGGCAACTAGGAACGCCAGAGAAGGACGCAGAAACAGCGCCAGCACAATCAAAACAAACAGAAGCCCAAAAGACGCGTTACGAGCTAACAAATCAATACGTCCTTTGAGCAGTTCACTCTGATCATTCCAAATCCCGAGAGTCACTCCGTTCAAAGATTGCCCATTCTTCCATTCTACATACTCTTCCACCATCTTGGCCAAGCGCGTGGTATCTTGGTCTCCCACTCGATAGACATTGACCACCACAGCTTCCTCACTGTCGTAGGTCACGCTCAAGTCCACATCCTCAAAGCCATCGATTAGCTTCGCGACTTGGCTCAAGCGAACAACCGAACCATCGGAAAGAGTCTTAATGGGAGCGCCTGCAAAATCAACGGCGTGGAACTTCTTACCAACCGTTCGCACGATCAGTTCGCCTCCCTCACTGCGAATCGATCCTGCTGGCAAGTCGACCGAGAAGCGCCGCACAGAATCGGCAACTTCACCGAGGGTCAATCCCAGTTCCCTCAACCGCTCCTCACTGACTTCAATCGAAATTTCATAAGGACGGGTTCCAGCGATCGATACTTTGGTAATCTTCGGTTTTCCGGCCAAAGCGTTCCCCACGAACTCCATGAAGGTTGGCTTCTTCTGAGGCTCGAAAGAAAGCAACTCGTCCTTAATTTCTTCCGCCAGCTTGACCAAAGTCGTTTCATCGGCCCCGTCCGCAACCAGCGTAATCGCCATCACCGGTGAGGTAATCACAATCTCTTCCAGGACAGGCTTCTCCGCCTCCTCAGGAAAGTTAGCAATGGCATCGACCCGCGTTTTGACATCATCCATGACATCGCGAACCTCATAACCATTCTCAACCTCAATCGTCACTCCGCCGCCATTCTGCGACGAGCTCGAACGCATCTTCTTAATGCCTAACACATCAGCCACCGCTTCCTCAACCGGCACCACCACCCCACGCTCTACCTCCTCGGGAGTGGCATTGGGATAAGGAATCGAAACTGTTAGAGCGTCGAACGCCGTGTCCGGAAAAATTTCCTTTCGGACTTTGAACCAAGTCGTAAAGCCCGCTAGCAAGATAGCCAGCATTAGAAAATTGCCTGCAACATGATTACGAGTGAACCAACGAACAACACCTTCCATTACTCGCCTTCCTCTCCTTGGACAGATTCCTCGACTTCAACTTCCATCCCCTGAATCGCCCCCGTCACCCTTGTCAATACGACCCGCTCTCCAACCTCGACACCTTCACTGACAAACACCTTGGTGGCGTTCGAGCGCACCACCGTCAAAATCCGAAAATCAAGCGTCCCCTCTTCAGTAGCCACCGCTAGGCGATTCCCCTCACGCACCGCCTCACGCGGAATAACCAAAGCGTCATCCAAAGTTTGCCCCTGTAACTCGGCCCGAACGAACAGTCCCGGAGGAGGTAACCGTAATTCCCCCTCCCCCTCAGCGCCCTCAATGGCAACCACCACACTCGCAGTAAGAGCTCCTCGCTCCACTTCGCCCGTTGTTCTCACAATTCGACCCGGCCAAATCACTTCCCGCACACCAAGGGTTCCCACCAGCTTTACGTCGCCTTGCACGGCCCCGTTTTCATCACGGCTTAAGAGAGCATAATCTTCGAGCTTCAGAGGGAGTTCGACCTCCAGACTGCTTTCCGAAAATAGAGTCGCTAACATCGTCCCCGGCGCCAAAACAGCTCCCACTTCAACCGACTCCTGCCGAACAACCGCGTCGAAAGGGGCTCGAATCACAGTCCGCGTCAAATTACGACTCGCCCGCTCCACCTCTGCCGCCGAACTCTCGACATCAGCCTTGGCGCTTGCCAACCGAGCTTGCGCACTTGCCAACTGAGGTTTGCGGGCTAGGAGATCACTCGGGTTCCCCTTCCCTAATTTCTTCCAATCACGGAGCGCCTGCTCACGTCGGGCCTCCTCTTGCTCGATCGCCAACTCTGCATCAGCCACCGTCATGCGCGTTCGCTCTTGGGCCGCTTTGGCCTGCTCTAGGGCTGCCCGATAATCAGCAGGGTCGATGGTGACCAAGATCTCATCCTGACGAACTTTCCCTCCAGGAACCAAATTCGAACTCACCTCAATGAGTTTCCCTGTGACTTCAGCGGTTAGGTTCACCACCCTTTGACTCTCGACCACCCCTTCGGCGCGAATCTCTACCTCCCCCTTAGCCTTCTCAACTGTCGCCACTTGAACGGTGCGAGCCATCGCCGCAGTCTCCACCTTCTTGGCCGCCGTCGGCTTGCTCATAATCAGAATCCAAATCGCCGCAGACATTAGCCCTAGAATCACCAACACAGCGACGAAGCTCATCACTGCACGCAAGGCAAGACCTCGGTCTTTCTCGAGTTCCTCGAAGGTCATCGTCTCTAATTTATCATCATTCATACTGTGCCGTCTCCTTCTCTATTTTCCTCGAACCTGAAAGTCGCCTCCCAATGCCAAATGCAGATTCACCCGATTCTCCAGCCTTTGGCGGCGAAGAGTGACCAGTTGAGTCGCAACCTGAATCCGCTGACTGCGCGCCTGCAAGACAGTCAAAACGGTATCCACGCCATCGGCATAATCGCGTGAAGAAGCGTCATCCGCCTCTTGTGCTTCACCGAGCGCTCGCTGAGCTGCCGATACTTGTTGGTCAAAAAAGTAATCCGCGATCAATGCCTGCTCAACCTCTCCAAAAGCATCGAGAACCTTGCGTTGCAAATCAGACAAAGCACTCCGCTCACGACTCTGTGCACTCTCAAAATCTGCCTTGAGGCGACCTCCACTCAAAATGGGAGCCACCAAGTTTCCTCCCAGCGACCACACTCCAAAATCACTATCTAACAAGTCGCCTAGCTTGCTCGAAGTGCGTCCCGCACTGCTCGTAAGAGAAAAGCTGGGAAAGCGCGCCAAGTCCGCCACCTCAGCATCCTTGATGGCAGCGGCAAAACGCCTTTCCGCCTCAATCACGTCAGGCCGGCGTTGCAAAAGTTCACTTGGGAGCCCTGTCGGAGGCTTACTTGGCAACTTAGGTAAAGTCACCCCCTCCCCCGCACGTCCCGCCGGATAGCGACCTACTAAGAGCTCCAATTGCCGCTGAGCCCGAGCCACCTCAGCCCGCCATTGCTCAATCACTCCTTCCGTGTTTGCAGAGTCCGTTCGCGCCAGTCGCAACTGTGCCGCAGTGCCTCCCTCATCATCGAGAGAATTCGCAAAGCGCTCCTCAATAGCGACCTCGGTCTTTTTCCTAATCGACAAAGATTCGTGTGCGAGGGTGAGCTGTTCATTGGCTTCTCCTAGAGCCAACCAAGCCTTCACCACTTGGGCTGCCAGACTCGCCCGCGCCGCACGAAAGGCGTTCTCTTCAGCACCGACCCGCGCCAACTCAGCAGATTGGCTCGCCGAAACCTTTCCCCAAATATCAGGCTCCCAGCTCACATCCAAAGAAGCCCCCAAGGACGTCGCCAATGAAGACAACGGACCAGAACTCCCTGGAATCGGTAGGCCTACGAAAACTTGCTTACTACGATTGCCGCTCAACCCCGCCGACGCCTGCGGTAGACTGGGAGCTTGCGAAGCCTTAGCCAAAATAACGGCTCGATTCACCCGTTCGCGTGCAGAGGTCATACTTGGATTGGCAGAAATTGCTTCCGACACCAAGGCGTCCAGACGGCGGTCACCAAAGCGACTCACCCAACGTTCATCCACTCCCGCTCGCCCCGCACGACTCGCGGCCCAAGTCGAAGGCGTCGTTCCTCCTAACGCATCCATCTGAGAACCTGGAACAGTTCCCTGACCACAGCTTACGACGAGGCATGCCATCACAGTTCCAAAAAATCGCATGGCGATGCCACCTCCACTCTCGGCTATCATCATCCTTTCAACCCTCCTTCACAAAAATCCAAAACCTCTTCAAACACCTGCTCCCAATTCCAAGGTCCAGCCAAACGGCCCTCTGAAATCTGTTCAAAAGCCTCGTCACGCATCATCGCATCTGCCATCACCGCAAAGCAGAATTTAAGCCGGAAGTAAGCCTGCTCTTCGCTCAAACTTGGGACTGCAGCTTGAAACCCCGCCACCACCTTGCGGGCCATTTCTTGAAATTGCGGAAGCACTTCTGCCGGCAATCCACAGGCCTTCTCGCCCATCATTCTTGCCATAAACTTCGCAAAGAGCTGTTGCCGATTTTCTTGATCAAGGATCCGCTCCATCAAAGGCCGCAGAAAAGCATCGACCACCTCCCTCACAGTTGGCTTCTGCTCACGAGCAAGCAATTGATCCAAGCGCTCAATCCGCTCGCAGTTGATCGGCATGGCATGACGCCCCATCACCGCGTTGATCAAATTTTCCTTCCCTCCAAAGTGGTAACTCACCGCTGCCACATTGGCATCTGCGGCTTGAGTAATATCCCGCAGCGAAACCGCCTCGAACCCCTTCTCAGCAAAAAGAATCTCCGCAGCATCAAGGAGACGCACTTGGGTCTCATTCAGGGAATTCATCTTCACCACGGCCGACAATACCCCGAAAAAAGCCACCGTCAAACGATTGTTTTAATCACTTGTTTAAAAAACTATCCCCCGCGCATTTTAACGACCGCGACGAGAGCTCCCCCCACCACGACCAAAGCCGCGATCACTCCGAGAACTTGGTCCCCGCGTGTCGCTCTGGGACGATGGGGCGAACCCGACTTCGGAAAGACAATTCCCGCGTAGAGCATCCCCGCAACTAACCCACCCCCGTGAGCCCAATTGTCGATAAAGTTGTAACCCACAAAGCCAACCACGAAGGTGAAAACCAGAGCCGCCACCAATCGTCGCGTTGCCCGCTTAGGTACGAGCCGTCCATGCAACCACTCAAAGACAAGAAGGAAACCCAACAGGCCCATAATTCCACCCGAAGCACCTACCGATGCCTGGGTCGGCAAGCCGTATGCAGAAGCAATTCCTCCAGCCATCATCGAAGCAAGAAAAACGAGGACTAGGTGCGGCCAGCTTGCCATCACCTCCGTTCGCCTCCCCAAGTAAAGAAGCCCCAGCCCATTCATGACTAAATGGATCAACTGCCCATGAAGCATCGGTGCCGTAAAGAGCCGCCACCACTCGCCGTTAAAGTACCCGATTCCCTCCTGATTCTTCACCAAACCCGCTTCGCGCAGTCCGGCCAACGTCGTCTTCCCATTCCAAAGGTCGAGTGGAAACCACAGTGCACCTAAAAGCCCCCCACTCTGGGGAATCCCCTTAAGAACCTGAACGAGATAAACTCCCACCACCATTCCTAACAAAATCTTGGTCACGGGGATGTGCTGACGCCGCAGCCAGATCTCAAAGCGCACTTCCTCCGCCTCGCTCGTAAGATTCTCAGCATTCAAACGTACCGCACGCTTACGTCTTTTCCATGCCTCGTAAGCTGGAATTCCAGCAAACATAAGCCAAAGCACCCCGAAAAGACCGAGTTCCTGTGAACGTAAAAGCCGCCCCTCCGAGAGACCTTTCCAAACGAAATAGACGATGGGCAACAAGAACGCAAAGGCTCGAAACCGGTTCTTACTCCACTCATCATCAGAGATAGCAGCCTTCCTCTTCCGCAGGGCCTTTAGCAGTCGAGGATCTTCCTCGGGTGGAAAGCAGCGCTCACGTTCCGGCGTCCAAATCAGCCCTGCAGGCTCCCGCCATTGGATGACATGCGCTTCTAGCTCGGAAAATTCGTCAAAACCCTTGGCTTCTCCCTTTCCTAGCAAAACACCATAGGAAGGGCTTTTCGGCTTGGGTGGAAAAATGTGCTCCCGCTGCCAGACGGGCAGGTCCGTCTCTTGTTCCTGCCCACTCATGAGAATCTATTGAGGAGTCTCTGTGCTACCTTCTTCTCCTTCAACGGGAGCAGGTGCTTCTTCAACTTCTGGCGCCGACGTTTCCTCGACTGCAACTTCTACCTCAGCAGAAGATTCGGTCATGGCTCCTTCGACAGTTTCGGCTGCATCCCCTAAGGTAGAAGCTCCAGCCGCAGTCTCAATCGCTTTCAAAAGTTCATCTTCGTCGCCGTCTTCGATAATCTGAATATCATCAGCGATGGCCGGAGCAGCTTTTTGCTCGGTAGGAACAGCAGCCTGCGTCGTGATACCTTGCTGCTTATTGGAGCGGCCAACCAAAATCCCGAGAATCAAACTCAGAACAAAAAAGAGAATACCGAGAATGACAGTCGCCTTTTGAAGAAAACTCGTTGTTCCGGCACCCAAAAGTTGGTCCGTCATTCCTCCTCCAAAAGCGGCTCCCAAACCTTCTTGCTTGGGTCGCTGCATCATCACGACCAGAATCATCAGCAAGCTGACGACTACCAAAGTGATAATCAGAAGAGTGATCGAAATACTAAGAGCTGTGGAAACTGCTGCCAGAGTCATGGGCGGCGGACTATGGGTAAGGGACCCCAAGTTGTCAAAAGAAGTTTAAGGAACCTTTCACTGACCCGATCGAGCCACAATTTCATTCTTTTCATTCATCACGATACGACGGGCGACCACCGGCCCTTCGGAAAGACCCCAAGCCATAATCGTCACGCGCTCCCCCTTCTTAATACGAAGAGCAGCCCCCCCATTGATCAAAAACTCCGTTCCGTCAGGTCCCCGCTGGGCATAGGTCTCGAGGCGATTTCCAGATGTCACCGAGGCCACTAAGACCTTCTCGCCCTCCATGAGGCCCACCTCATCCATCAGATTACCTGGCATCTCAATGCTTCCTTCGTATTCAACGTCGGCTTGAGTAATCACTGCGCGGTGAATTTTGGACTTTAAAAATTGGCGTAACATAACGGCGCTCTCTTCTTCGCAATGAGGGTTCTCGTCAAAGCTTAAAAGCGTTCTTTTACCTCGTTCTCCACCGTCGCCGTTCTATCGCCCAGCGACCCGATTAATCGACTCTTTGAGCAAAGCCTTAAATTCTTCGTCTTGGGACGCAGCCAGCGCCTCACGCATCGTTGGCAGCTCGTTCTTCGTCCCGATTTTCCCCAACAAGCGAACAGATGAGCGTGGCAGCCCAGGCTTGGAGGAGCGAAGATAAGGAGCGACCAATGGCGCAGCCTGCGAACCATAGATTTCAAGGAATCTTTGCCGACTGGTTGGATCATCAGACCACAACTCGGTCATCAACTGCGCCGCCGATGGCGTCTTACGCTCAGCAAAAAATCGTAAGACTTCATCGGGGACCTTGACCCCTCGTCCCCTCTTCTTACTCGCAATATCCGCCAATATCCGGTCCGCTCCATCCCCCTCCTCTGACCACTTTTGCAGCGCCGCAGCAATATTACCGTAGGTTTCCGCGTCGTGCTCCTCGCTCAAAAGCCCCACCAGCCGGACAGTAATGTCCTTTCTCATTCGGATAGGTTCAGCCATCGCCAAGCGACGAATTGCATCCTTCACTCGCCCGCGATCAAGGGCGATCAGTTCGGAATAGTTAAGAGAGTAAAAAGCACCATCCTCCGAGTTATTCAATTTGGCCGTTAACTCATTACTCACCTCGCCCAAGACTGCGGTATTCACCTGCATCTGAATCAGTCTCAATTCAGGAATCACCTGTTCCACCTCACCAAACCTCTCGACCACAAACTCGATGCGGTCCAAGTCGAGCGGAATGCCGCTCATCACAAAGATTCCCCCGTCTTTTAACTCCCGAAAGTCAGGACGAATCGGAAGGTCCAACTCTTGGCTCAAGTAAGACCGGATCTGTGATTTATGAAATTCAGCCATCGAACGAACCCAAATCGCAGCGACTTGCGTTTCATCTCCATTCGACACCAGCGGCAACACAGATGCTTCCCACCGTGTCTTCTTCATCACCTCCTGCGGCGTCAATTGTTCCTCAGCACTGATTCCGGGAAAGAAAGGGCTATCGGGCGCAATCTCTCTTGAATCTTCGTCCTCTGTCGTAGTCGCGACTCCATTCAAAAGAGTCGCTGTTCGATGAACCGGCAAATAGTGAGCCAGAGCCAACAAACCTCCAGCCCCCAAAAGGCCCAAAATAGCACCGAGGAACCTGCTTTTAATCATCCCCCAAGTCAGCAAAATGAAACCCACAAAACCAAAGAAGCCAGCAAGCACATACCGCTGCGGACGTTCCACATCCTGCAAAATCTGACTCGAGGGCATCGAACCGAAAAAGAAAATCAAAGCCGCCCCAATCAAAATTAAGAATCCTCCAATTGTGGCAAAAAGGAGAACGGGAGGAATGGGACCCACAAAATTCTGTTTCGCCATCTTATCATACTCCATCGTCCGAAATTCGACGGGAGCCTCCTTCGCCGGCACTCGCCCGAAACGGCTCAAGTCCACTTCCTTGCGAACTTCGTCAGGATAAAATCGCTCCCGTTGAGGAGCCAATACTTCTTGGGTCACTTGAAAGCGATTCTCGCAGGAGCCGCATTCAACAGTCCGTCCGTTGAGCTCTTCGCTCACCTCAAAGCCTTGGTGGCAGCCGGGGCATTCAATTCTCAAAGTATTCATTCAGGTAAAAGGGATAGCGATGGTCGCTCGCAAGAGTCTCCCTTTTTAACGGCGTGGCATCAACTCATTCTCTTCAATTTTAGAGTCTTCTTTTTACACTCAAGCATTCCTACTCTTGCCAGCCCCTCCACAGCGCGATAATCACAGGGCGTGATTCCCGAAATCGAGAAACTTCTCATCCTTCAACAGCGCGACCAGTCAATCGCTGACCTCATCGCCGACCTCAAGCGTATTCCTGCCGAGAAGGAAATGGCCAAGACCCGTCTCGCTAGCTCTCAGAAAGCCGTTGCCGATGCCAAAGCCAGCCTCCAAGAGAACGAGATGGCCATTAAAACTGTCGAACTGGACATCGAAACTCGCAAGACAACCATCGGCCGGCTCAAGACCCAGCAGTTTGAAACGCGTAAGAACGAAGAATTTCGAGCTATCGGCACCGAAATCGAGCGTTATCAGCAGGAAATTGACGACCACGAGACCACCGAACTTGAGCTCATGGAAAAAAGCGACCAGCGAAGAGATGTCCTCGATCAAGCCAAGGACAAACTTGCCAAGGCCGAAGAAAGCGTGAATGAGGAGCTTGTCAGCTACGATAAACGTGAAGACGAAGAAACCAAGCGTCTCGCCGAAGTCAAGACCATGCGTGATAAGGCGGCCGCCGAGACGAGCGACCAAGACCTACTCGAAACCTACGACCGCCTCCGCAAAGCGCGCGGAACAAAGGTCGTTGTCAGCCTCTCTGAAAGCGGACAATGCGCTGGCTGCCACGTCAAAGTCACCCCCGCTACCCTCATCAAAGTCAACGCAGACAAAGAAGTCACCCAGTGCGAAAACTGCGGTCGTATTCTCTTCGCCGGTTAAGCCCTAAAATGCTCCCAACCTCCCTTCCCGACAGTATTCCAACGAAAAAAGTGGATTGAGACACCAATTTCAAAAAAAACAGTTGAATCAACCCTTCGAATCCCTTAGTTCCCTCGCCCCTTCGGTCCCGAAACCCTCGGAAAAGCCGGAAGAAACCAATTTCAAGTTATGAGCGCCATCATCGACAAAATCGACCAAGAACAACAGAAAAGTGACATTCCCGAATTTGGTGTCGGTGACAGCGTCAAAATCCATTGCCTCGTTCGTGAGGGAGAGAAAGAGCGGACCCAGATTTTTGCTGGACTCGTCATCGCTCGTAAAGGTGGCGGCGTGAACGCATCCTACACCGTTCGTAAGATTTCTTACGGCGAAGGCGTTGAACGTATTTTCCCAGTTCACACTCCTCGTGTTTCTAAGATTGAAGTTGTTTCTCGTGGCCGTGTTCGTCGTGCTAAGCTTCACTACCTCCGTGACCGTGTTGGTAAGCGCGCCCTCCTTGTTAAGCCCGCTGACACCAACGCCGCTGCCAAAGCTCGTGAAGCCAAGAAAGAAGCTTCTGCAGCCAAGCGTGCTTCGAAGGAAGAAGCTCCCGCGCCAGCCGCCGCTGAAGCCACCGAGAGCGCCGAGTAATTCTACTCCACACAATAGACTTTCCAAAAAGCGGCTCCGACAGGAGCCGTTTTTTTGTGCCCACTCGCCCCCCACAAGAGGAGTCCAACAGGAATGTCGAACTTCAGTCGTCCACCAATCACCTCCTCTCAGAGCCTTACATTCTGCCCTTCTCGCGTCTCTTCGACTCTGCGGTGAACGAAACCTACCCAGCCCCTACCGCGCAATCAGTGCCTCCAAAATCTCCTCCTCCAGCACCTCAGCCCCGTGCATCACTTCTCCCACAACCTTCCCAGGCATTCGTTGCTCAATCACCCCACGATTGGTCACCCCCGCCACATCTTGTTCTTCAATCACCTGATTCAAGACTGCAGCCTTCAACTCACAGCCTTCCGCCTCAATCGCCGCCGCCGAGAGAAAGGTATGATTCAGCGCCCCGAGGCGGTTTCCAATCACCAAAATCACCGGCCAGCCCAGCTTCTTCGCAAAGTCCGAAAAACCCTCCGACGCCGTCAAAGGCACCTCCCAACCTCCAACCCCCTCACAAACCACCACCTCATGCTTCGCAGCCAAGGACTTTCCTAACGCAGCCAAGGCATCGAGGTCAACCGCTCCGCCCTCTAGCTCAGATGCAGGAAAGGGCGCAATCGGCGTCCGAAACCACACCGGATTCACCTCGTCAATCGTCAACTGCCCGTCGCTAGCATCTTCCAGAGCATAGGCATCCTCCCGCTCACCGCAGCACATCGGTTTCCAGCCCACCGCATCAATTCCCTTTGCCCGCAGCGCCTTCACAAGCAACCACGAAAACCAAGTCTTACCACACCCAGTATCAGTCCCCGTAACAATCACGCCACCTTTCATAGAATCTTCCAGCGCCCATAATCCAATCAACTCAGCACGCCTTGATTAGTTCTACTACGACCACATGCTCAGTCAACCTCCGACTCATCGCTCTCAATAGACTTTAAGTTCTCAGCTTTGTTCTCCTTCTCAGATTTTTTCGAAAGAACCCCGTCATTACTACTACCCCAGAACTCGCAGTGCCCACGGGGATGAATCAGAAACTTCCAAGCTCCCTCTCCAAAACTACAGTCAAAAATCAGGTAGCCATTTCTATTTAGCTCCCCTTCTTTCTCCCGATAAGAGCCCACCCTCACCAAGCCATCGTTCGCCTGCTGAACACTCCTGACAAACAAATCCAACTCAAGCGGGTCGAAATCAAAAGAACCCATCGTGGTATTAATATCGAGGTTGTTCACCATCGAGATATTCCTGGAACTTTCAGGGATAAAGTGAGGCAACCAACCTCGCTCAAACAGGCGATCCGCTTGGGCCTGTTTCTTACTTTCGTATCTCTGATGGACTTCATCGAAAGCTCCAGAGACCCACATAACAAAAACGCCTCCAGCGACAAAGGCACAGACACCAAGAACAAAGAGCGCTAGTTTCACCTTCATCCTTAGCTAAGTCCACCTTTCTCGGCGCAAAGTAGTCAGTGAACTGTCGGAGTCTCCTTCTTGGGCTCAACAGGTTCACCCGTTCCTTGTAAATCAGGGTTGAAGGCTGGCCCTAACAGAGTCGAGTCTTCGTCATTTTTATCAGCCGAACTCGAGGTTCGCCGAAGGTCCGTCGTAATGAGGAACCAAACGATCACTGCCAGAAATAGCGAAGCTACCTTAGCTGTCAGATTCCGAATCTGAACTGTCTTTTTTCTGCTCATTATTTAAGAAAATCGCCTCCAAGCGTTCGCGAAACTCGGTCTCATTCTTGAAACGCTCCAACTCCCCATCCACTGCAATCGAAATCGTGCCCGTCTCCTCGCTCACCACAATCGCAACCGCGTCCGTCTCCTCAGTCAGCCCAATAGCAGCCCGATGACGCAGCCCCAAGGAGCGGTCGCTCATATCACGTTGCGTCACAGGAAAGACGCAACCCGCCGATACAATCCTCTCCTCATCCAATACCACTCCACCGTCATGGAGGGCCGACTTGGGAAAGAACAAGGTCATCGCCAACTCCACTGAAAGCTCGCCCCCAATCTCAACTCCCGTTTGCTGAATTTCCTTTAACGAAATCGAACGCTCCAAGGCAAAGAGCGCTCCGAACCGTTTCTTCGAAAGCTGCACAACCGAGTCTTGCAACAAGGTCAAAAATTTCCGCTGTCCCGTGTTAAAAGATAGGAACCGCGTGCTACCGATACGAGCTAAAGTGCTGCGAATCTCAGGTTGAAAAATAATCAACAGCGCAAAGGCCAAAAAGAGGACCGCCTTGCTCAAAATCCAGCTCAACACCGGCAGCTGCAGCACCGTAGAAACCAAGATAAACGCGATCAACACTGTCGCCAAGCCCACCAGAATACTGGCCCCTCGTGTCGCACGAAATGCCCGATAGAGCTGATAGATCACCAACCAAAGGACGAGAATTTCAACCCCGTCCCTCCAATGATTCTGGAATGCTTCCCAATACAAGAGCGCGAGAATAGCACCGAGCTTGCAAAGCCGAAAGAGCAATGCGCAACCTTTGCAAGATTCCCCTCGCAAAAAATCACCCCCTTTCCAAAACTCTGGCATGTCCGCCTTCGAACACCTCTCCCAGCTCCTTCGCGAAAAACACCTCTACAACACCGCCGCCGCCACCCTCGGCTGGGACCAAGAGACTTTCCTCCCCGAGGGAGCCATCCCTCATCGCGCAGCTCAACTCTCTCTCCTCTCGGGCAAAGTGCATCAACTCTCCACCAGCGACACCTACCGCCAGGCCCTCGAAGCAGCCGAAGCAGAAAACCTCCCACAACACGCCGCTAACTTGCGCGAACTACGCCATCACTACGAGCGCGCCACTCGCATCCCGCAAGCCCTCGTCGAGAAAGATTCCCAAACCTCCTCCCTCGCCAAAGCAGCCTGGGCCAAAGCGCGCACCGAAAACGACTTCGCCACCTTCGCCCCTCACCTCGAGACCCTGTTAGATATCGCCCGCGAAAAAGCCGACCTCTGGGGCTATGACGACGAACCCTACACCGCTCTCCTCTCCGGTTACGAGCGCGCCGCCACCACCACCGAAATCTCCTCCCTCTTTGACTCCCTCAAGACCGACCTCACTGATATCGCCGCGCAAGCCGTGGCCGCCTCCCAAGAAATCCCAGCCGACCTCCTCTTCGGAGCCGCACCCGTTGCCCAACAGCAGCAACTCAATCGCGAAGTCGCCGAGTCCATTGGCTTCGATTTCGACAACGGCCGCATCGACACCACCACTCATCCCTTCTGCACTACCCTCGGGCCACAAGACGTCCGCCTCACCACCCGCTATGATGAAAACGACTTCGCCTCCTCCCTCTTCGGAGTCCTCCACGAAGCAGGTCATGGTCTCTACGAACAAGGCCTCCCTTCCGACCAAGCGCACCTCCCCTCTGGCGACTCTGTCTCACTCGGCATCCACGAATCCCAATCCCGCCTCTGGGAAAACCACGTCGGCCGTTCCCGCCCCTTCTGGGAAAAATGGCTTCCAAGCGCCCAAGAACTCTTCCCCCACCTGCGCACCCTCGACCTCGACACCTTCCTTCCCGCCATCAATCGCTCGCAATACTCCTTCGTCCGAGTCGAATCCGACGAAGCCACTTACGACCTTCACATCCTCCTCCGCTTTGCCCTCGAGCGCCAACTCATTAACGGTGACCTCAAGGTCCAAGATATCCCCGACGCCTGGAATTCCCAATTCAAAGAACTCTTTGGCATCACCCCATCCACTGATACTGAAGGCTGCCTACAAGACATCCACTGGTCCATGGGAGGCCTCGGCTACTTCGCCACCTATTCCCTCGGCAACCTCAACGCCGCCCAACTCTTCCGCACCGCCATGCAAGATTCCACCATCGCCAGCGCCTTCGCCCAAGCCGACACCGCTCCCCTCCTCAGCTGGCTCCAGCGCGAAATCCACGGCAAAGGCGCCACCCTCCTCCCCCAAGATCTCATGAAGTCCGCCACCGGCCGCCCCACCGAAGGGGCTGACTACCTAGCCCACCTTCGAGGAAAAATCGGCAACATCGCTTGATAGCCATTTCACCAAAACACCTGATGTCCGCTCTCGAACCACTCACAGACAATGTCTTTTTACAAAGGCACCCTCTCTCTATCGCGGGAGCTCAATTTGGGCGAAATATTACCGTCGTCCGACTCTCCAGCGGCAAGCTCCTCATTCACTCTACCGCCGACTTTACCGAGGAGGACGCCCAGGCGATCTCCGAACTCGGTGAACCTGCTTGGCTCCTTGAAGCGACCCTCTACCACGACACCTTCGCCAAGGAAGGGCGCGCAGCCTTTCCAGACATTCCCTATCTCGTTCCAAAAAAATTTCCTGAAGCAGAAAGCCTCAATGCACAAACACTCACTCCGCAGAATGCACCCAACGAGTGGGCCCGGGAGTTGGAAGTAATCCCCATCAAGGGCGCGCCCAAACTCAACGAACTCGCACTCTACCACAGCCCTTCAAAAACCCTCATTCTTGCCGACCTCATCTTCAACCTTCCCCCCACCACTAAAGGGTGGACCCGTTTCTTCTTGCGCGCCTTGTCCGGAATCAAAGTCTACCCCGGCATGAGCCGCCTTCTGAAGCTCTGCATCAAGGACCGCGAAGCCTTCACTCATTCCCTTCAACAAATTGCAGACCTCGATTTTGAGCACATCATCGTCGCCCACGGAGACCCCATCCTAACAGATGCAAAATCCAAGTTCATTCAGGCGATCTCGCAAGCCGGGTTCCAGGTTTCTCCAGAAAAGACCTCTTAAAATCCGACTCACCCACCTCCGCAACCGCATCGTCTCAAATAGGAGCACTAGGCTTTAGCCTGGCCCAACCGCGTCCGTTAATTTGAGGCGCAGGCCTCAAGTTTCAGAGTGCCCAAGCTCTAAAATCGCAGCGAGGTCAGCTCACTAGGACTCCCGAGACACTCACTCGCCCCAGCCTCCAAAAGTTCTTCCTGCGAACCAAATCCCCAAAGAACTCCCACTCCACGCACCCCATTATTCACCGAACCAATCATGTCGAACTTGGTATCCCCAATCATCACCACTTCACTGGGAATCAACCCATCCCGCTCGATGACATGAGCAAGGAGACTCGTCTTATCTCCACGCACCCCATTCAGCTCACTTCCATCTACCGAGCAGAAAAATTCGCTGAGCTCAAAGTGGTCCAAGATCTGTTTTGCAAAAACAGTCGGCTTGGAGGTCGCAACACTGAGACGATGACCTTCCTGAGACAATTTCTGCAAAGAATCCGCGATACCCGAGTAAACCTCATTCTCAAACAACCCGACGGTCCCATAACGCTCTCGATACAATCTCACCGCCTCTAGAACCAACTCCTCATCATGCGAGCCTAACAGTATCCGAAAGCTATCATGCAAGAGCGGACCAATAAACCTACCTAGCTCCTCCTCAGGCGGAGCAACCCGCCCAAGAGCGGTCATCGCATGTTGAACCGAGCGAGCAAACCCGACCAGCGGGTTCGTCAAAGTTCCGTCCAAATCAAAAAGTAGCCGCATCGTCTTTAGCCCCTACTCCAACTCATCATCATTGAACTCACGCGGCTCGAAGCGCATCAACTCCTTCGTAAAGTGCAGAGGAATATCCCCAGTAGCACCGTTACGATTCTTCGCCAAAATCAGCTGCGCCAATCCCGCATTCGCTTCCTTCTCCTCCTCGGCATCGTCCTTGGTGGGGTCGTTGTAGTATTCCTTTCGAAAGAGGAGGCCAATCATGTCGGCATCTTGCTCAATGGAACCCGACTCACGCAAGTCAGACATTCGTGGCGTTCCTCCTCGTTGCTCAGGCCCCCGGTTCAGCTGAGCCAAGACAATCACCGGAATTCCTAACTCCTTCGCAATCGCCTTCAGGCCCGACGAAATCTCCGCAATTTCACGCTCACGAGAATCACCCGCTTGCTTCGAGTTCGAGCGCATCAGCTGTAGATAATCCACCGCGATGAGCTGGATATCTTCATCCCGCTTGAGACGACGCGCCTTCGCCCGTAAATCTCCAATCGGCAGCGACGGCGTATCATCAATAAAGAGCGGAGCCTCCGCCAATTCCTGCGAGGCTTTTTGAATATTCTTCAGCTCCTCCTTAGTAATCTTGAAGCCCGGCTTCATCTGGGAAAGCGCGAAACGCGCCCGCGAGAACAACAAACGTTGCACAATTTGCTGGGACGACATCTCACACGAAAACACCAGCGAAGGCTTCTTCTGGTCGATGGCAATCTGCTCCACAATGTTCATCATGAAGGAGGTCTTCCCCATCGAAGGACGAGCCGCGATAATCATCATTTCACCCGGCTTGAGGCCATTGGACATCTCATCGAGCATAGGATAGCCCGTCGGAATCCCCTCCAGCCCTTTTTGTCCCGAAGCCAACTGCTCAAAAACGTCGAGGACATCGCCGATCAACTCCTTCATCGTCAGCTCCCCCTTCACCTCTAAATCTTCTTTAATCGAAAATATATTGGTCTCCACCGAATCAAGAAAACCTGCCACCTCGGGAGGGTTGCCGTAAGCCTCCTCGATGGAGGAATTCGCATTCTCGATAACAGCACGCAAGACATACTTATCACGGATGATATTGAGATAGTACTCAAAGTGAGCAGCTGAGCTTGCCGCATTAGAGAGGTCCACTAATGCCGAAGGACCACCAATGGAATCCAACAATCCCTTGTCCGAAAGCACTTGGTGTAAGATCACCAAATCAATCGGCAACCCCGCATCCGAGCGCTCTAACAAAAGCTCATAGAGCATCGTGTGCGAAGGCAGGTAGAAGTATTGGGGCCGTAAGCCAGCCTCCACCGCTTGACCAATTCGGTCCACGGGATCTTGCAGCATCGATGACAATACCGAGCGCTCAGCCTCCAAAGCATTAGGAATTGAACGCCCATCTTTGAGCCCTTCCTCAGGAACCACTTGCAATCTTGGCGATTGCCCTTTCTGGCCCTTGTTCTCTGACTTCGTCTTATCCATGATGCGGCTGTAAGGATAGGAGGAGAACCACCGTTAGAGCAACGGAACTATTCCTCCCACCTCCAATTTAGAGCCTTCCCCGTGCCACAATCTTTGCAAAAAGTTCCAAGCTCTCTTGGTTTTCCCTCATGAATCTCAGTCTCACGATGACACTTTTCCTAAACGCTCTTTCTCATTTCACCATTTTCTTAAGATGACCTCTCCCTTCTCAATCTTTTTCCTGCTCCTACTTTTCGCTCCTCTTCTCAGTGGCGACGTTCTCGCAGAGTTCCAACAGGGAGAAGCCACTGACAGCCAACTTAGCCGCCTTCCAGCCCTCTTTGTGGACAAAGGCCAGCCCGCCACTCCCTTGCTCAATGCTGGTCCTTTCGAAGTCACTTGGACCGGAGCTCTTCAGCTCGAAAAACGACAGCGCCTCTACTTCTCATTCGAGGGTAATGGCAGCGCCACTCTCACTATCAACGGTGAAATGGTGCTCCAAGAATCTGGCACCCTCGGGACAGCGCAATCTGAACGCCTCCGTCTCAACTCGGGCGAACACGAATTTACCCTCCACTATCAGTCACCCTCGGACGAAGAAGAAGCGCGCTTTCAGCTTTTCTGGGAAGAGCGGGCCTTTCCTCGCGAACCCATTCCTCCCAGCGCTTTCGGCGAAGTCGATCCTACCCTCGCCGAGCACACCCTCGTCTATCAGGGCCGCGAAATCTTCGCACGCCACCTTTGCAGCAAGTGCCACCTCCCCACTGAAGGATTCGGAAGCCAAGCCATGCCTGAACTTACTCAAATTCCGCCCATTCTTGGACTCACCGGCGACCGCCTCAACGAACCTTGGCTCGCCCATTGGATCGCCAACCCTGCCTCCATTCGCCCCGACACCAACATGCCCCGCCTCGTTGCTGACAACGAAGAGGGCCGCCAACAAGCTGCCGATCTCGCCGCCTACCTGATGACCATGAAGACCGGTGCCAAGTCGCCCCCTATTGCGGGTTCGATCCAAGAAGGCGGTGCCACCTTCCACAAACTTGCCTGCGTCACCTGCCACGAACTCCCCGACGAGACCACCCCTTCTCACGACAGAGTTCCCCTCAGCCATCTCTCTGCCAAATTCAAGCCCAGCGCTCTCAGGGACTTTCTCCTCGAGCCCTCGAAACTTTCGCCTCACACCCGCATGCCCGATTTTCGTCTCAGCGAAGAGGAAGCAGCCAATCTCACCAGCTACCTTCTCGACGCCACTTCCAAAGGGGAGACCAAGACCATCACTTTCCCCACTGGAAATGCCGCCAACGGTCCAGCCCTTTCCACTAAAATGCAGTGCGGAGCGTGCCATGCCGGCCTGCCCTTTGACCCCTCAGCCATGCCCCCCTTTGAATCCATTGTCAAAACGCCCTGGGAGTCGGCCCCCTGTTACGAATCCGAAACCAGCCACCTCAACCTGCCACCCGAAGCAGGCCAAGCTCTGGAATCCCTGCGCAGCCAGCATCTCGAATCTCTCAAAAAAGACACCCCAGTCTCCCTAGCAGAACGCCAACTGCGATCTCTTCGCTGCACCGCCTGCCACAGCCAAGATGACATGCCCGCTTTGCTTGGCTCGCAGCACTCACAATCAGCCTTCCTTGCTGCCCACCTCAAGATCGAAGAAAAAGTCGACCAAAGTCTCCCCAGCCTCACCCACACCGGAGAAATGCTCCACACCAGCTACCTCTCGTCTATCCTTAAAGGAGAAGCCCAACCTCGACCGCGCCCTTGGCTCGATGCCCGCATGCCTGGATTCGCCAATCATTCTCCCGACACCTTCGCGGCTGGAATCGCCGCTCTTCACGGTCTCAGCCCATCCCAACCGGTGGAAAAAATAACCGACCTAGAGAGCATCACAATAGGGGAAAAGCTCATTGGCTCCGAAGCGGGATTCGGCTGTACGACATGTCACGGTGTCGGCGAAGCCGCACCTACTGCCGCCTTCGAAGTGGTCGGCATCAATTTCGATCTCACCAAACACCGCCTTCGAGAGACCTTTTTCTACCGCTGGATGCACAATCCCACTCGAATCAATTCAGCAACCAAAATGCCGCGCTACGCCGACGAGGAGGGCAAAACACCCCTGCTTGACTTCGGTAACGACAGATCTCAACAGTTCGAAGCAATTTGGAGCTATCTCCACTCTCGGTGAAAAAGAGCTATCAAATCTCGTCTCTCCGTAACTGATTATCAATTTGATAGCGATATCACACTCTCAATGAGTCAGGAAACAGGAAGCCTACGGATTAATCTCTCGAGGAGAAGAATCGAAATAAACGAGTATTTCCCCAAGATTTTTATAAAAAAAACGGTCTATGTATGCTAAAAGACTCTCGTTGCTGACATTTAAAGCATCTTAACTATGAAATCTTCCCCCTCAAAGAGAACCTTCACTGCCAAGTCCGGCATGACGCTTATCGAGCTGACGGTCGTCATTCTTGTGATTTTCAGTCTTATTGGCGTGACCTTCGTTGGCGTCAGCGCATGGAAACGAGGAAGCGACCGCACAATTGCGATTTTAGAGATTCGCAGCGCTCAGATGGGAATGCGCACTCATTGTCAAATCGAAGGAATTGAAGGGTCTACACTCACAGACCTACCCGACTTTATCTTTGGCCAAGGGAAATATGTTCCCAACGGAATCGACCGAGGCACAGGACTTCCTAAAGAAGACGGAGAGTTGCCTGAACACCCCGTATCAGGCCAGAACTTTGACTTCGTAGCTGGTAGTGGCGACATCATCCCAGCGTACGGCGAACTCTACATCTGCACAGGTGGTGGTGGAAGCCTGACGGACTACACCTACAACCCGCAGCCCGCTATTTATAAGCAGTGGTAAAAGTCCGCTATTGCTCATGAAGTCAACCCGTGTTGAGACTTGGGCCCCGTATGCGCGTCGACATTATTACCCTCTTTCCTGAGGTTGCCCTTGCTCCTCTCTCTGAGAGCATCATCAAGCGCGCCCGCCAACACAATATTGCTGAAGTCCACGCGCACCAACTCCGCGATTGGGCCACCGGCAAGCATCGCAAAACTGACGAATATCTCTGCGGTGGCGGCCAAGGCATGCTCCTGAAACCCGAGCCCCTCTTTGCGGCCATCGAAGAACTGCGCTCCGCCAATTCAAAGGTCGTTCTCCTTACCCCCCAAGGCCAAGTTCTCAAACAAGCAACTGTCCGCGAACTCTCATCCGAGCAACATCTTATCCTTATCTGCGGACACTACGAGGGCGTTGACCACCGCGTCATCACCGAACTTGTCGACCTCGAACTCTCCATCGGCGACTACGTGCTCACCAATGGCGCCATCGCTGCCGCAGTCCTTTGTGACGCCATCATCCGCCTTCTCCCTGGAGCCCTCGGCGACGAACGCTCCCCCGAAGAGGAGTCCTTCTCCGACCCTAATCTTCTTGAGGCCCCCGCCTACACCAAGCCCAACGAATTTCGCGGACTCCAAGTCCCAGAGGTACTCCTCTCCGGACACCATGCCAAAATCGGAGCCTGGAAGAAAGAACAAGCCCTCCAGCGCACCCGCGAAAATCGCCCGGATCTTCTCTAGGATCAGTAACGAGCTTGCTCCAAGCTAAAATCGATAACGAGCCGACGAAGCTAAGAACAGACAGGCAGTTTCAACCCTTAGAACAATCTCACCTAAACTTACCGGTCGAAAGCCAGCAGCAAGAGCATCTCCAACTTCGCTGAGAGAAAAATCCCCCTCGGGCCCCACCAAAAAGGACACTTGCCCACAATCATCGGGCAGTCCCTCCAGAGTCTCCCTTACGGGAACTGCACCTGGAGCCAAAGAGGCTATAATCGCCTCTCCTTGTCTCTCTTCAGCTAGATAGTGGGTGAGAGTCTTGACCGGCTCTACCACGGGCAAAAAATTCTGCCCACACTGTTTACAGGCCTCCAAGGCAACTCGCTGCCACTTCTGCGATTTCTCTGCGGCGTCTTTCTCTCCAATCTTCACCACGCTATTGGTCGTCACCAAGGGCTGAATCCTATTCACTCCTAACTCAACCGCCTTTTGCACCACCAGGTCCATCGTCTTCCCTTTAGGAACCGACACCGCTAGAGAGACTTGGGTGGCCACCTCAGGCGACGTCCCTTCTTCTCTGATATCCATCGTCAACCCAGCTCGCTCCACCGTGGTGACCTCTCCACGCGCCCAACGCCCAGCGCCATCGAATACTTCGATGCAGTCTCCCACCTTCTTGCGCATCACCCGCACAGCGTGATGACCTTCCTCACCCGCTAACGAGAGCCTCTCGGGGCTCCAGTCTGTAGGAAAAAGAAAGAACCGGTCCATGGCCCAAGAAACTACTTACCAAAGAACTTCTTTGTTCGCTCGAGGAAGCCTTCTTGCATGGGAGAATTTTTCTGACCAATGGACTCCGCGAATTCACGCAACTTTTCCTTCTGGCTCGAATCCAAGTTCGTTGGAACTTCCACACTGGCCTGAATGTGGAGATCACCTTTACGACCACCACCCACTTCCGGCATTCCGCGACCGCGCAGACGGAAGACGGTGCCTCCTTGCGTTCCGGTAGGAACCTTAATCGACGCCTTGCCCTCTAAGGTTGGCACATCAATCTCTCCTCCCAAAGCCGCTACTGAGAACGGAACTGGCACTTCACAAAAAAGGTCATCGTCTTCGCGTTGGAAAACATTGTGAGCCCGAACATGCAAGAAGACATAAAGGTCGCCTGAAGCACCTCCACGCATTCCCGCATCACCATTCCCGGAGGACCGCAATCGAATGCCATCGTCAACCCCTGGTGGAATCTTAATCTTAATCCGATCTGATTTCTCGATGCGACCATCTCCGTGACAATCATTACAAGGATCCGAAATCGTTTGACCCGCCCCCCGACACTCGGGACACGTCGTTTGTTGCACAAAGATACCCGCTTGACGTGTCACCACTCCACGGCCACCGCAACTTGTGCAGGCCGAACTTCCTCCACCTTTGGAGCCAGAGGATTTACAAGTGCTACAAGGCATCGAACGCTCGATTTCGAGTTCCTTCTCTGCGCCACTCGCCGCTTCTTCCAAGCTAATCTCCAAATCATAGCGCAAGTCGCTTCCTCGCTGCTTTCCGGAAGGATCACGACGTCGTCCCCCACCTCCGCCAAAGAGGTCCTCAAAACCACCTCCGCCGCCGCCAAAGGCTCCACCAAAGACTTGTGAAAAGATATCCATCGGGTCGCCAAAGCCGCCACCTCCTCCGAAGCCACCGCCTCCTCCGCCCATGCCACCCTGCTTGAAAGCAGAATGCCCATAACGGTCGTAGGCCGCCTTCTTATCCTCGTCACTGAGAACTTGATAGGCCTCACCCAGTTCCTTAAATTTTTCCTCAGCCTTGGGATCATCTGGATTTTGGTCCGGATGATACTTCATCGCCATCTTGCGATAGGACTTCTTAATTTCAGCAGCCGAAGCTCCTTTCGAAACTCCTAAAACCTCGTAGTAGTCGCGCTCAGCCATTTACTTCGCCTCCTCCTCTCCAGCCGCATCGGCACTCTCTTGAGACCTAGCAACAATCACATTCGCGGGACGAAGAAGACGATCACCAATGAAATATCCTCCGCGAACCACGCGCAGCACTTTGCCTTCCTCGACCTCGTTAGAAACTTCTTGGCTCACAGCCTCATGAAAGTTGGGGTCGAAATCACTTCCCGTATCGACTGCCACTGGTTTCACGCCCTGACTCGAGAAAAACTCGCTCAACTGCCCTTGTACCATCGACATGCCTTGGAAAAGCATCGAACCCTGTTCCTTCTCCGCCATTTGCATCCCCATCCCGAAATTATCAAGCACCGGTAAAAGCTCCATTAACAAACCTTGATTGGAAAACTTACGGCTCTGCTCCAGCTCCTTAGCCATCCGCTTACGGTAATTATCCATCTCAGCGGCTCGACGGAGCGACTCATCCTTATACTTCTGAACTTCGGCTTCCAAGGCCGCCATTGGGTCCAATTCCTCCGGTTGCTCAGCAAGATTCTCCTCCCCTTCAGCTCCCTGCTGGGGAGCTGAACCCTCAACAGGAGCAGTCTCCTCCTTAGCAACAACTTCTTCCAATTCTTCGTTCACGCCCGTTTCCATAACCCAAGAACCCTTCTCGTCAACCTTGCTTTCGTTCTCTAGCACTGGAAAAACGGGCCCGTCACAGTCCCACAGCCTTCATTCGAAGGCCATTGCCGCCCCTTTTCTTGCCAATCCTGACACGCTTTGCTGACACTCTGCCAGAGATCGCACTTCCGTTTCCCTCCTTAAAGGTTTTACCTAGCAGCAAAGAATCATGTCCGACTTTCTAGCTGTTTCCCGAAAAGACCACGATGCCTTGGTCGCTACCGCCTTTTTGAAGCGAGGCTTCAAGGCCGATGAAGTCGCACCGGGAACCTACCTTTGCGCTGAGGCGGCCCGACACGGTGTCAGGCCGCACATTGCCCTCCGTGCTCTCTACAATGACCATTACTTCGGTTCCAACACAGGAGGCTGCGTCCCCGGCGCCGAAGTGGAAGTCGTCCCCTCTCGTTTTCCCGCCTCCGAAACATGGAACGCAAACAAGAAATTTGGTCCCGCCGTGGCCTATCGCGCCATCGACCGTGCCATCGAGCTCGCTAACCAATATGGAGTCGCGCAAATCTCGGTCGACAATGCCTCGCCCTACCTTTGGGGAGCTGGCTATGTCATGGCTGCCGCCGAACGAGGCTTTATTGCCTACACCCACGCCACCTCGCCTCTTGCCGAAGTAGCGCCTCTCGGAGGCAACCGCCCCACCTTGGGCACCAACCCTCATTCTTGGGCCTTCCCCACCTCTCCCGCCCTTGGTTTCCCTCTCCTCGTCGACTGGATCACCTCCAATATCGACATGTATCGCGTCGAGTCCGCCCGCAACAGCGGTAAAGAGCTCCCCGCCGATTCAGCCATTGATCGCGACGGAAAAGTAACAACCGACCCCAATCGTGTTCATGCCCTTCTCCCTTTCGGCACACATAAGGGCTACGGTCTT
This sequence comes from Roseibacillus sp., assembly GCA_051251855.1. Classification (GTDB taxonomy): domain Bacteria; phylum Verrucomicrobiota; class Verrucomicrobiia; order Verrucomicrobiales; family Akkermansiaceae; genus Roseibacillus. The sequence goes on along the minus strand of JBPOGI010000001.1, from coordinate 601,451 downwards.
TCTCTTATTAATGAGGTCCTCGCCGCGTTTATTGGTGGCTCCTTGCCCTCTTTACGCGGACGTCTCACCGAGAATGCACGCGAGAAGAACACCGCGACCTTCTACTTTCAGGTCATCCACCCCGAAGCTCTTTCTTCCAATAACTTCGGCATGGGTCGCAGCCAGCTCGATAACCTCAAGCACGTGCTCGCCGACATCCTACGCGGCAACCCCGACGCCAACATCCCTGGACAGATGGAAGCCCAGTTCCGTAATCGCTCCGACGAAGCAGACGCCCTCCTTTTCACGCAAGAAGAAGTCGACGGCTTCAACAAGCTCGCTACAGACCTTGGTCACTCTCCCTTGGTAGCGACTCCTCAGTAAAGTCGTAGTTTGTATTTCTGGCCGCAGGGCCCTGATTTCTCGACCGAGTTTCCGACTCTCTCCGGCACCCTCGGCTTAGGCCTCAGCGCCCAAAAAGGACGCAAAGCTACCACTTCGCAGGCGTAGAAGCAGTCGCAAATCAGCTCTACTCAGCGAGTCCTTCTTCCTGATACTTCTTCAAAAGCTCAGCGAGTTCCTCCGTCAACTTAGGCTTTTCTTCCACAAGATTGCTCTTTTCCATCTTGTCCTGTTCCACATTGAACAACATAGGCGTATTCTTCACATTCTTCACATTCTTGCTTTTGCCGTTCTTGGCCTTGGCCTTCTTAAACATGTGGCCCGGCCAGCCATCAAAGTACTTCCAAGGACCTTTACGAATAGCAACCGCCTTGGCCTGCTCCAAAATGATATCGGCGCCCTTTTCGTCTTCACCAAGAAACGCAGGTAAATAATCGCGGCTATCGATAGCGTGACCAGAAGGAATCTCGACCTTCAAATGTCCAGCGAATGACTTCAAGAGGTCAACCTGAGTGACCAGAGCATTGGAGACTCCCGGTTCGATTCCCTCAGGCCAACGCACGATGAAGGGAACCCGGGTCCCTCCCTCATATAGCTGATACTTCCCACCACGATAAGGTCCTGAGCCATCATGCCCACGGTCCACCTCTTCCATTGAAGTCTCTACCGTAGTCCCATCTTGGTAGCCGTCATCGTAAACAGGTCCATTGTCGCTACTGAAAATTACGACCGTGTTGTCGTCGATTCCGTTCTTCTTCAGCGCTTCCAGAATCGCTCCCGTGGTCCAATCCAACTGCACCATCGCATCACCCCGATAACTCAAATCACTCTTCCCTCGAAAACGGGGATGCGGCGTCCGAGGCACATGAATATCCTGCGACGAGAAGAAGAGGAAGAAGGGCTCCCCCTTGTTCTTTTCAATAAAGGCACCCGCCTTCTCCACAAGCTTGTCCGCCATCTCTTCATCATTCCAAAGCGCAGACTTCCCCCCCTTCATCATCCCAATCCGACCCACCCCATTGATGACCGACATGTTGTGGCCATGAGTATTCATGTAGTAAGTCATTGCCTCAGGGTCCTCACGTCCATCCGGATAAACCGTTCCCGGCACCTCCGCTGGAATCTTCTTTTTATACGAAACCGTCAACGGATCCTCAGGGTCGAGGTTCACAATGTGATGATTCTCCAAGTAGACACAAGGAACCCGATCATTCGTCGATGGCAGCATGAAACAATAGTCAAAACCAATCTCCAGAGGCCCCGGTTTAATCTCCTTGTTCCAATCAATAGGAGTCACCCCATCACCCAGACCCAAGTGCCACTTGCCAACCACTCCTGTGGTATATCCTGCAGCCTGAAAAGCATCTGCCATCGTGAACTGGTCCGGATGAATCGCCATCGCGGCATCTCCTGGCAAAATCCCCGTCCCTTTTTTGCGAAAAGCCATCTCTCCCGTCAGCAGTGAATAACGTGACGGCGTGCAAGTCGCCGCTGCACAATGAGCATCGGTAAAGCGCAATCCTTCTGCAGCCATCTTGTCCAAATTCGGAGTCGGAATCTTCTCTGCCCCATAACATCCCAAATCGGCATAACCCACATCATCACCGTAAATAATCACCACATTTGGCTTCGAAGGCGCTGGCTCCTCTTCAACCGCGATCTTCTTAAGCTCCAAATTCTTGAACTGCATCTTCTGATGCACCCCTGCATGCAGCTGCAACCCAATCGGCCCCGTTGCTTGGATCGTCTCTCCCACATAATCCACGAACGCTTCCCCATTTAAAAAGGTCTGAATCCGCTTTCCCTCCACCACAATACGCAGGTGATTCCATTCACCCAACTTATGCGTCGCCGCAACCTTATCCGACTTCGCCGGATACCCACCCTTGCCATCTTTAGGCGCATAAATGCAAGCTGTCAGATCGACCTTAAGAGAGCGCGAAATCCCAATCTGCACCTGATGACTCTGACCTCGTAAAAAAATTCCCGAATCGTAATCTGGAGAAGGCGTTTTGTAGTCCAGAGACAGCTCAAAATCACCAAATTGCTCGTCCGTCCACAGGACCGAATTCTTCTTATCAAGATTCTCGCCCACTATCTCCCCACCCTCGACCGCCCAATGAGCACTCTGCAATTCCCCAGGCTTTGAGCTCCATCCCTTCAAATCTTCACCATTGAATAGGCTTTCCCCGTAACCAAAGGAGGCTCCAGCCCCCAGAGAAACCACTAGCGCAGCGACACGTATTCGAAACATACTCCCCAAGACGAACACCTTCGCCCCCATCTTACAAGATCGCAATCCAGACGATCTCCCACCTTCCTCACGCACTAAAGTTCAAATAGGAGCCTATCCCCCTCCTTGTGGGGATTTTCAACAAACAAATTCTACTTCACACTCCACGAAATTTCCCAGCTCCCACTGAGAGCCAAATAATATGCAATCAACAATTCAATTTCGATTTTCTCGCTTCCAAATCCACCTTGTCGCGCTCTCGCTCTCCGTCTCTCTCTCATTAAGTGTCCCAGCAGCTTCTCCAGCATGGCTCACCGCTCACGATGACAAAATCAAGGAACTCGTCGCCGAAATGACTCTCGCCGAAAAGGTCGGTCAAATGACCCAGCCCGACCTGAATTCGGTCAAGGACTTCGACAATATTGAGCGCCTCGCCCTCGGCTCCATTCTCAGCGGAGGCAGCTCTGACCCCAAATCAGGCAACAGCCTCGCCAACTGGTCCAACCTCTATCGAGATTGCCAAGAAAGAGCGCTCAAGACCCGGCTCGGCATCCCGCTCATCTACGGCGTCGATGCCGTGCACGGCCATAGCAACCTCCCCGACGCCGTCATCTTTCCTCACAACATCGGCCTCGGCTGCACCCGCAACCCTGCCCTCGTGAGAGAAATTGGCCGCATCACTGCCCGCGAAATACGAGCCACCGGCATTCAATGGACCTTTGCTCCCTGCCTCACCGTCCCGCGCGACATCCGCTGGGGGCGCGCCTACGAAGGCTTCTCCGAAGACCCCGAAGTGGTCTCCCTCTATAGCGAAGCCGCCGTCAAAGGACTGCAAGGAGACGACCTCGCCTCCCCTTACTCAGTCGTGGCTTGCGCTAAACACTGGGTCGCCGATGGCGGCACAACCTACGATTCCACCCGAGGCGAATCCAAACTCGATCAAGGCAACACCCAACTCAGCGAGGAAGAACTCCGTCGCCTCCACATCACTCCTTACATCCCCGCCATCGATGCCGGCGTCGCCACTATTATGCCCTCCTACTCTAGTTGGAACGGCATCAAACTCTCCGGCAACAAATACCTCCTAACCTACGTCCTCAAGGAACAGCTCGGCTTCGAGGGCATGCTCATCTCGGACTACAACGCTATCGACCAACTCGTCTGGCCTGAAGGTGGGTTTCAACAAGTCGAAAGCAACAATGCCGCCGGTCAGGTCAAGACGCCTAACTATAAGCGCTGCATCGAAATCTCCATCAACGCCGGCATGGACATGGTCATGGTCACCGACCACTACAAAAAATTCATCACCTTCCTTCAAGAACTTGTTCAGGAAGGTCGTGTGCCCATGTCTCGTATCGACGACGCCGTCACTCGCATCCTGCGCGTCAAATTTGCGGCAGGCATGATGGAAAAAGGCCCCCAACTCTGGCCCAACGAAGAACTCCAGAAAGAGTTCGGCTCCGAAAAACACCGCGCCGTTGCCCGACAAGCCGTTTCGGAATCCTTGGTCCTTCTCAAAAACAAAGACAATCTTCTCCCCATTACCAACGACTGCCGCCATCTCCACGTGGCAGGCTCCGCAGCCAGCGACGTTGGCATGCAATGCGGTGGCTGGACCGTCAGTTGGCAAGGAGGCCGCGGCCCAACCGTCAATGGCGGCTCCACCATTCTACAAGGCCTCCAAAACGGAGTTTCTCCTGAAACCAAAGTCACCCACTCCCCCAACGTCAATGGCAGTGAAGGTGCCGACCTCATCCTTGTGGTCGTGGGTGAAGATCCCTATGCCGAGATGAAGGGCGATCGCGAAAACATCACCCTCAGCCAATCCGATCAAGACCTTGTCGCGAACGCTCACGCAACCGGTTCAAAAGTAGCACTCCTCATCATCTCCGGCCGCCCCCTCGTTCTAGATGCCGCCCGCTCGCAAGCAGACGCCATCGTCGCTGCTTGGTTACCTGGCAGCGAAGGAGCAGGAGTCGCCGATGTCCTGTTAGCAAAGAAGCCGTTCACCGGAAAGCTCTCCTACGCTTGGCCCGCCTCGATGAAGGAAGTGCCAGCCTCGACTCACGAGCAGAGCCGCCTGCGCTATCCCGTCGGCTATGGTCTCAGCTATCCCGAAGCAAAGGATCCTGCACAGACCTCCATTAAAGATGAATAAAGCCTCGCTTCACTCCCACCGCGACTGCCTCGGTGCGGTCGGAGACCCGCAATTTAGCGAGCACATTTTTGACATGGTCCTTCACCGTATGCTCAGAGATACCCAAGGAATCCGCAATTTGTTTGTTCGCCAACCCCAGTGATATCTCCTTCAGCACATCTAGTTCACGCGGGGTGAGTTGTTCGTAAGATTTTCTCAACGCCAGCTCTCCCGCCACCGCCCGCGAGAGCCACTTCTTCCCTGCCGCCACCGCTCGAATAGCAGGCAACAAACGGTCCCCCGCTGATTGCTTGAGAACATAGCCCTGCACTCCCGCCTCCAAAGCACGCTGAATATCGGCATCACCATCGTAGGCCGAAATCATGAGGACGCGCGCCTTTGGATACTTCTTTAAAATCTCAATCGTCGTCTCCACCCCATTCAAGACCGGCATCCGAGAGTCCATCAGCAAGATATCAGGTTGATACCGCTCATAGAGCCGGATCGCCTCCCTCCCGTCTTCCGCTTCCCCCACCACTTCCATGTCCGACTCCGTCTTCACCATCGCCGCTAGGCCCATGCGCACCACATAGTGGTCATCGGCAATCAGCACCTTGATCGTCTTCTCCTTACTCATGATTTCATTCCGTTAGTCTGCGCGGTCGCCACATCACTCGTCAAACGCGCAGTTGAAACCGTCACTCGCACCGTGGTGCCCTGCCCCACCTTCGAATCGAGAACAAGGATTCCATCGAACCTCTTCACTCGCTCAGAAATACCTAACAATCCAAAGTGACCTTCCTTCGCACCAGGCGCACTCTCCGAAGAAAAGCCTCGCCCATCATCACTCACCGTGAGCTCAACCTCACCTTCTCGATAAGACAATGTCACTTCTAACTTCGAAGCGTCGGCATGCTTCACAGCGTTGGTAGCGACCTCTCGAACCACCCGTAGCAAATTTTCCTCCACCACCTCAGGAAGAGACCGCGCAACGCCCTGCTCAACCTTCTCAAACTCGATTCCAGTGCCCAACAAGACCTCACGCACACTCATGCGAACAGCATCGGAGAAGTTAAACTCTTCCAGCTCACGCGAGCGCAGATTCCAAATCGAACGTCTAAGGTCCTGATGACTCTGCCCGATCAACGTTCGCGCCAAATCCAATGGCTTCAATCCCTCCTCCAAGTCATTCGGAAGAAGTTTGGCGGAGGTATCCAACTGCAACCCGATTCCGGCCAAACTTTGCTCCGTAGTATCGTGCAACTCTTGCGCAAGTCGCGTTCGTTCCGCCAAGGTCGCCTTAAAGCTCACCTCCGCTTTCTTTCTCTCATCCATCTCGGACTTCAACTGAGCCGTCCGCTCTTGTACCCGTAAATCCAAAGTCTCATTGACCTTCTGCAACTCCGCTTGCGCTCTGGCTCGCCCCTCAATGGAGCGCTTCAACATCTGATTCTTTCGAGCCAAAGTTGCAGCCCAAATTAAAAATAACAAAACCACTCCTCCCAAAATACCAAGCCCATACTTCAACCTCCGCGCATTCAACCAGCTCGGCCTCACGAGCACCGTTACACTCTCCGCGTCGGGCAAGAGAATCTGGAAGCTCGTCACTTCGCCATCATCACGAATATCGAGAGAGCAAATTCCCTCCACGTTCACCTGACTCCCCACCTCTAGGTTCAAAAAGCTCGTCCCTGCGCCAGCAAAAGAACCATCTGCAGTAAAGACCTCGTCCTCCGCTTCTAACATCAAAGTCACCCTCTCTTCCAATTGCCCTTCCGAACCTTCAGCCGCCATTCTCACTGAACGATCCAACAAGATTGCTTTTAATGAAACCAACTGTCCAAACCGATGGCTCTTTTTCAACTCCTCCAACTGAAAGCGAAACGCCTCCGGAACCTTCGAACCCTCAATCAAACGAATGGAAGCATCCTGCAAGACCGGCAGGTTGTCCTCTGCCCCAGGAAACCCCACCACCTCAACCAGCGCACCCCGCTCGACATCAATCAATTGAGAGCTACGCACATGCAAGCCTCCTGTTTCGTCTTGGATAAACAGCTCTTCCCCCAACTGTTGATAAGTCACTACTCCCCGCAAGCGCACCCGATCATGAGGTAAAATCGCTCGACTATATTTCCCTAGCGCCCCAATCAAGAGCACCTCTTTTTCCAAAGGATTCACTTTCTCCCGCTGAACCACGAGGAAATCATCCGACACTGGCACGAAAAGATTCATCGAAATCACCTGACGCGACTCACCATTGAACGTTGCCGCAGCCGTCCCCCTCACCCGCACGGTGGCTCCAATTAGAGATTGAGGCTCAGTCACCGTGGCGGGTGGCAGCAAAGCCTGCAAACGATGACCATCGGAAACGAGATACAGCGATAGCTCGTTCTCATTCAAGGTAGCCGTCCGAACCACTCCAGTAACTTCCACCCGCTGGCTATCTTCGGCTCCCGAAAGCAGCACCTCGATCGGAACAACTCGCGCCACAGGCAATGGCTCCTCCTCAGTTTTTTTCCATTGCGCGCTAAAAACTGAAGGAGCAAACCCTCCGGGATAACTCAGCCCGCTCAAGCTAATCCGATCACCCGGCATCGGTCTCTCATCCTCTAATGAATCGACAAAGATACCACTCGTCTCATCCTGCACGAAAAATCGCCCCCCCCAATGAGGATACGAAACAGTCACTACGCCAGTGAGTGAGACGGGAATCGACTGAGCGGCCTCCTCACCCGTTAACGAGATCACATCCATCGCCGTTGTGAGCACGGGATCTTCGGACTGCTCAACTCCCACGAGCATCGCTTGCAAAGTGAACCAGAACGCAATTGTCACGGTGATTTTCAAAGTTCTCAAGTTCAAGTTCACACGTTCAAAAGTCCATTGAAAAACGAACGCACCTCGGAGTTTGATTTACCGGGTTACATACTTTAGCGCCTCCTCGCGACTCTATCCCCCCTCATCTGAGGGAGAAAGAAGTCGCCAATTTTCAACTTGCAGAGCGCTCTTTCAACTTCACTCTTCTCCGTGCGTGAAAACCCATTCTTGCCTCCCCCTCTTTGCGACATCGCTCCTTCTCTCAACCATCGTGACCGTCGGCGAGATCGCTGATCCCGCTCTTCTCATCGAAAAAATTGTTTCCCTCGAAGCCGAAGCCTTCGAAAACGAAAGCGAAGCGCGCGAAATCGAACTCGAAGGTATCGTTCCCCTCTGGGACTCGCTTCTACAAGCTCCTCTTGGCAAACGACTGGAACTCCTCGCCGCCGTCCCCTTCGACACCTTGACTCTAGGCAAGGCAGGCGCTCCCACACGCCACGACTTAGGTATCACCACACGCCAAATCACCTCCGGTGGAGAAACGCTCTCTTGCGAAGGGTTCGCGGAAATTCTCCAAAGCTACCGCCAAGCCGGCTACTCCCTCGTCCACAGCGACTGGCATCATCGTTCTTTCCAGCGCAACGAAGCAGAAAAAGCGATCTCCGAAGTGACCTTCAACCTTCAGGGTTCGCGTAAGGAAGGAACCGAACGCCTCCAGTTCAAAGGCACACTCCGCATCGTATGGGATGAGTCAGAGGAAAAACTTCGGCCCTCCACCATCACTCTTTTAGAAGCGACTTCCGCGCAGCGACGCGGACCTGCCGCCTTCACCACCCGAGCGGTCATCGAGGGCGGAAATCCCAACCCCACCGAACGCGACGACATGGGGGCCATATCGGTCTACGATCTCAATGGCGATCAACTCCCCGAAATCATCTTGGGCAATTCAAACAAGATCCTCTGGAACAAAGGTAACTTCCAGTTTGAGCCTCAACCTATCGTCGACCCCGGCGGACTCTTCTTCGACTCCGTCATCGGTCTCACCGCTGACCTCAATGGTGACGGCCTGTTAGATTGGCTCAGCGACACCAAAGAAGGTGACCTCGCTCTCTGGTTCGGTGAAGAAGGCGGCAAATTCGCAAAAGTGCCCCGCCGTATCAAACTTGGCGACTACCGACTGCGTGTTCCCTCCTTCATCACCGCAGGTGATTGCGACCAAGATGGCGACCTCGACCTTTATGTGGGCCAATGGCGATCCCTTTACGAAAAGATGCCTGACACCTTCTGGGACGCCAACGACGGCTTTGGAAATACTCTTCTCATCAACGATGGTACCGGAACCTTCGAAGACCGGACCGAGGCTTCCGGCCTCGCCCAGAAGCGCTATCGCCGCGCCTATTCGGGATCCTTTCTCGACCTCGACCAAGATGAAGACCTCGACCTTCTCGTGATCAGTGATTTTCACGGTGTCGACGTCTACCTCAATAACGGCCAAGGAAAATTCTCCGAACAAGAAGACTCCTACGTCGGCAATCCATACTCTTTTGGAATGTCGCACACCGTTGCCGACTACGATGCTGACGGTCTACTCGATTTTTATGTTCTCGGTATGGGCTCCACCACTGCCCGACGTCTCGACCAAATGAAAGCCAACCCCGAACAACACCCCGAGCATAACAAAATGCGCGGCGTGATGGGATTTGGAAACCGGATGTATCTGGGACGCAAGGAAGGCGGCTATAAAGCTCCCGAATTTGAACCTCAAGTCGCCCGCACCGGCTGGACCTGGGGCTCTGCATCTGCTGACTTCGATAACGATGGCGACCACGACATCTATGCCGCCAACGGTCATATCTCAGGAAAAACCTCACGCGACTATTGCTCGAACTTCTGGTGCCGCGATGTCTATGTGATGAAAGACTTTAAGCTCCCCGCCATTTCAGGATATCTTGAGACCCTTCCCCAAATGGAAGAACAGTCTTGGGATGGCTTTCAAATCAATCCCCTCCTTATCAATCAAGATGGGATCGGATTCCAAGACTTCGGGTTTCTTCTTGATATCGGATTTGATTTCGATTGTCGCCGCGTTATTGCCGCTGACTTAGACCTCGATGGACGCGTCGACCTCGCAGTGGGTCGGATCGAAGGCACCTCAGGATTCTTCCACGATGGCGAGACTGACGTCGAACCTCCCGCCCTCCTCATCATGCAGAACACTCTTCCCGAAGCGGAAAAACGACCTTGGATTGGCGTGACCCTCGAAACATCCAAGGAATCTTCGCCTAACGGCGCAAAGCTCTCTCTCAAGACGAATCAAAGAGTCATTGAATCCGTTATCGTGAGCGGCGACTCCTTCATGTGCCAGCATCCCGCCCAGAAACACTTCGGTCTCGCAAACGATGAAGAGGTCGAAACCATAACGGTCCACTGGCCCGGAGGACAAATCGCAATCCTCGAAAAACCTAAAATCCAGCACTATCATCCTGTCACTCCTATTACACCATAAAGCCGAGTAGCCCCCCCTCCATCGAGGGATGGACAGGAATGCTTGTGCTGCCATCCTTTCTAGCCTAGGACCTTAGCCCTATTTTAACCTTAAAAACCATGCAATTGCGAAAACCGACGACTAAACTAATCCTGCTTTCATTGGGCATTTTCGCTCTTCCCCTCTCTGGAAACATCATCGGTATCGATGACTTTGAAGGCACTCCTGGTGACATCACTACCCCTCCTAACGATTCCAACGGAACGGGCTGGGAATGGAACAATGATACCCAAGACCAGACCAACAACGCCATCGGAGCTGCTCTTTGGACCACTCCTTTTGGCACCGCTTCTGTCATTACCGATTTAGGAGGAAACAGTGTTGTTGTTTCTAACGGTGGAGCACACGAACGCAAATATGGCGAAGACGAAGGGAATGGGGCAGTCAAAGCTGCTGGCAGATTTTTCTACAAAGTCAAGATGACTCGAAGTTCCACCGCCGAGTGGGGATGGATCATGCACAGCGACTTTGGAACCGAAAAAGTGAAGTTTGGGGCCGCTGGAACCGACGACATTCCTACTATCGAAATTTCCAACGCCGATCCTGAGAACGGAACCTTCACCGGATCCCTTCCCGCCTTTGTTGATGACCAAGCTTACACCATTGTGACCGTCGTCGATTTTGATAACGACCTTGTCGGCATGTGGGTGGATCCCGATGTCACCGACTACTGGACCGCTGGTGCTTCAAACAGTGCTGATATCACCGCTCCTTTCACCAACTCCAACTGGGCCTCCCGCGTCCGAATCGGTTCAGGTGGAAGCGTCAGCTGGGACGACCTCACCGTAGCCACCGACCCGGGTGATGTGGGACTGCAAGATTTCGTCGATGCCGATGGTGACGGAATGCCTCTCGACTTTGAACTTGCAAATGGTCTCGACGATTCCGACGACGGAACCATTGGCGAAACCTCCCTAGGAGCCAAGGACGGCCCCAATGGCGCTCTCGGTAATCCTGACGCAGACGGTCTTACCAATATTGCCGAATTTGATGGCACTGGCGTCACCGGATTCAGTGGCGGAACCGATCCTCAAGACGCCGACAGCGATGACGACAGTCTCAATGACGGCCCCGAGCTCACCATGCATAGCACCGATCCTCTCGACCCCGATAGCGATAACGACGAACTCACTGACGGCGCTGAAGTCAATACACACAGCACCGACCCCAATCTTGCCGACACCGATGGCGGAGGAACCCCCGATGGTATCGAAATCGCCGTTGGCACTCTTCCCCAAACCGGAAACGCCGGCGACGACCCCACCTCAAATGGTTCCATTACCTTCATCGGCTTGGAAGGATTCGACTATCCCGACGGTAATGCGAGTGGACTTGCTGGTGGTGATGGCTTCGACTTCGATAACCTCGATAGCCCCGATGCCTTCACTGGCCACACCGGATCGGCATCTGACTGGACCTCCCAATTTGGAGACAGCAACATTTTTTGCCAGAAGCTCCAAACCCGCGAAAGCGGAATCATCCGTCAATTCAACGGGCTTAGCGAAGGCGCAAGCGGTTCCGAGGCCACCGGAGCTATCCTAGCCTCTCCCGGTGTAACCAACCAAACGACCGACGTCATTTGGATGAAATTTGACATCTCCCGCTCAGCAGGCGCGGTGTGGTCAGGCGTGAGCCTCTTTAGCTATGGCGAGGAAAAAGTCTTCATCGGTGTTCCCGGCATCCAAGCCGCTACCGACGAACTCGGCTATGAAGAGCCGGGTGGCGTCAACAACACGGGCTCGGGCAAATTCCTTGTCGATGGCGACACCAACACTGTGGTCATGAAAGTCAACATCCCGCTTGGTGAACTCGACGTTTACCTCAATCCCGATCTCAGCGGCGCGGAACCCGATCCCATCAACGACACCGATATCTTCGGAGCCTTCAATCCCTTTGACCTCACCGCGATTCGCTGCGCCTCTGGCGGCAGTGATGTCACGGAATGGGACAACATCTTGGTGGTTACGACCTGGGCCGATCTGCAAACCGCTCCTGCCGATGCAAATAGCAACGGTCTCAGAGACAGCTTCGAAGCTGGCTTTGGAGTATCTGATCCAATAGCCAATGGAGACTCTGACACTCTCAATAACTTGGCAGAGCAGACCGCAGGCACAAACCCAATCCTTAGCGACACTGATGGAGATGGCGCCAATGACGATGTAGAAGTGAATAGCTCTGGGACGGATCCATGTGACGCCGATAGCGACGGCGACGGCATCGAAGATGGACCTGAAATCGATGGTACTGGCAACACCTTCGATGGAGCTCCAACCAATCCTCTTCTCGCAGACTCCGATTCCGACACCTTCGACGATCTTGTGGAAGTCAACTTTGGGTTCGACCCCAATGATGGCGCAAGTAATCCGACCGCAGCAGGAATCATCCTGATCGATGGAGCCAAAGACAGTCTCTATCCGGCAGCAAGTGCAGTGCAGACCATCAACTCGGCATTCAACTTCAACCAACTCGATGCGGTCTATGCTTCAGTAGTCAACGGAAGGCTCAACCTGATGGTCACCGGCAACTTGGAAAACAACTTCAACAAGCTGGATTTCTTTTTCGACACCAACGATACCATTACCACTAATGTGATGACAGCCGCTGGTAACGATTCTACCGCTAACCTAAACGGCATGACGTTCGATATCGGCTTCGCACCCGACTATCAAATCACGGTACGCCAAGGGTTTCGATTCGATGCCGATATCGCAGACATTGGCACAGCAGCCTTCGACAGCTACGTTGATGTCTTTGGGGGCAGCGGCACCGGCTTTGGAACTACCGCGACTGGCACGGTGAATGGTGATTCATTGTCCTTCGCCCTCAACAACAGCAATACCGCTGGAATTCTTGAAGAAGGTGGAGGCACTGCAGCCGACCAAACGGCAGCCCTTGCCGTCACCACCGGAGTCGAACTGTCTGTCGCCCTCGCGGATATCGGAGCCTCCTCCGGTTCGATGAAAATTATGGTCCTACTCAATAACGGTGGCCACGATTTCATGTCCAACCAGTCGCTCCCAGGCATGCCTGTAGGAACCGAAAACCTTGGAGCATCCAGCGTTGTCGACTTTAGCGCCTTAGCGGGAGATCAATTCTTCATTCTTGGTCTGCCTGACGGACTTGATATCGACCTCGTGAGCTACAACGGCTCTAACTTTGTGGTGAATGTAACAGGAACCGAAAGTGGTAAGAACTACCATATCACCAGCTCCACCACCCTGACTGGCTTCACTCCAACGGGCGTCACCTTTGACAACTCCACGGCGACTAGTATTAGCATTCCCGCCAACTCAGGAACGAACACTAAACAGTTCTTCCGCGCGGAAGAGTTCGTCGCTCCCTAGCGCGAATTCTTAACCCCTCTACACAGCGAGTCTTGGGAGAAATCCTAAGGCTCGTTTTTTTCTGCGGAAAACCAAGCGCTTACCCCTCTATCGAGGGAAGACATCCCTTTAAAAACCCCCAAAAATCTTAAAAGAAGTTGGAAAAAACATTCACCCCAACTCTTCTACCCAGCAACCAAATTAAGATGAACCTAAAAACAAAACTTGCCTCGGCAACGACGGCCCTGTTTGGAATCTCCGCAACTTTGATTCCTCTCCGAGCAGAAGCCGCGCTCATTTTCTCAGATGCCAATGACGGCTTCCTCGAAGTTCGCGACAACCTTCCTCCTACGAATCCTTGGCCTCAGGTTCACCCCGACACTAACGGCTTTTTCTCTGCGAACGCCGGCGAATGGTTTGGGCCAGGTTTGACCACGATCGTCCTGCCCTTCGAGTTGCCGTCGCTAGGCGCGGTTACCAACCCGTTTACCAGCGCTGATCTCGGTGTGATGGTCCACGAGATGGGCAATGCCACGATCACCGATCTCGATCTCTATGCTGTCAGGACCAGTGCAACCCCTGCGATCCTCATCAGCGACTGGTACAATGGGTCTGCTTTCGATGGCAGCGCAACCTTGATCCAGGAGAGTTTCCTCACCCCGGCTAGTTCGGTGGGATTTGTGGGGGCTCCAAACAACAACACCAATGCCTTAGGTGATGCGGCACTCCTAAATTACCTAAACACAGCCTATGCGAGCGGGGCGGGTGCCGGAGACTTCGTCTTTCTGCGCTTGAGTTACGGCTCTGACAGCTTAGCTGCCGGTTGGGACGCCTATAAAATCACCGTTCGCGAAGCTGGACAAATGGGTGAATGGCCAGTCATCGAATACACCGCGATACCAGAACCTTCGGCTATGAGCCTCTCTGCGTTGAGCTTACTTCTCACGCTGAGACGCCGGAACCGCCGATAAAAATTTAAATTTTTCGAAAGCAAAGCCCGATCCGCTGCCCGGCGGTTTGGGCTTCTTTTTTTGAGGAGCTGATGGCCCTAATAGTTCAAACCAAGGCGAGAAATCGCCGACTGAGCCAACTCACGATAGCGTTCCGCCTTCGACGGCTCTTTCAGGTCTTCGTTAAAATTGGGAATCATCTCCAAGATTTTCCGTTTCCCTTCTTCCGTTTCCAGCATTTCAGGTAGGCATTTCTTGATCACCTCCAAGACGATATGAACCGAGACAGAGGCTCCCGGCGAGGCTCCTAACAATGCCGAGATGCTGCGATCGTCCGAGGTAATCACTTCCGTGCCATAGTGCACAATCCCCGCTTCGCCATCTTCCTTCTTAATCGCCTGCACTCGGATGCCTGCATCAATCAGCTTCCAGTCTTCGACCTTCGCTCCCGGATAAAAGACATGCAGCACGTCGATCCGATCCTGCATCGACTGCGTCCCCTGCTGAACCAAATACTTCACTAGCGGAAGATTGCTGATTCCCACCTTTAATAAGGTCGCCAAATTGTGAGGTTTCACCGTGCCTGGCAAGTCCAGGAAAGACCCCTTGCCGTGCAAAAACTTAGTAGTCCAAGAGGCAAAAGGGCCAAAGAGCAGCGACTTTTCACCATCCAAAATCCGAGTATCCAGATGAGGCACTGCCATCGTGGGAGCGGCATCAAGAGGCTGTCCGTATACCTTCGCCTGATGCTTTTCCACAACCTCGGGGTTCTGACAAATCAGCCACTGCCCCCCAATCGGAAATCCTCCGAGGCCTTGCGCTTGCGGGATGCCAGCCTTTTGCAAAAGCTGCAAGCTCCCTCCTCCCGCACCAACAAAGACGAACTTCGCCGAAGTCACTGTCAATTCTTCGGTTGCCAAATCCTCCACTAGCACATCCCAACCCCGCTCGGTCTTCTCGAGCCCGACCACCTTGTGCCCCGTCAGTGCAGAGCAACCTTCTTGCTGATCAAGCCAGTTGACCAAGCTCAACGCAATGGCTCCAAAGTTGACATCGGTGCCCTCTACCATTTTAGTCGCCGCAATGGGGACCTTCGGGTCACGTTCTTCAACGAGCAAGGGCGCCCACTCGGCGATTTCCTCGCGGTCGGTAGAATAAGTCATCGACTCAAAGAAGTGATGATTTGCCATCCCCTTGTGACGCTCCTTCAAAAAATTGACCTGCTTCTCCCCATGAACAAAAGAGATGTGAGCCACCGGATTGATACAGTCGCTTGGATTCTCTATCATTCCCTTCTCCACAGCATAGGCCCAGAACTGCCGTGAAGCCTCAAACTGTTCGAAAATCTGAACCGCGTTCGAGACATCTACCGAACCATCTTCCTCCTGGTCCGGAGTATAGCTCAGCTCACAAATTCCAGCATGCCCCGTTCCCGCGTTGTTCCAACCGTTGGATGCCTCCTTGGCAAACTCATCGGTGACCTCGTAGAGTTGGACCTTTAATTTGGGGTCTAGCGACTTGAGGAGCGCGCCCAGATTAGCGGACATAATCCCAGATCCAATCAGGACCACGTCAGGGTTTGAAATATGCTTCATTGTGGGTTGAAAATCTACTTGGTGAAGGGGGCAGTCATTTGCGAGAAGTGATGACGATAGGCGCTAGCCTTGTGAGACCCAATAAGCAAGAGCACTTTGCGAGCATCAGCGCTAGCAAGCTGATGCTACGACACTCCAACAGGCCCGAGCAACTTGGCTTACTCATACTCTTTTAAGAAGGCGGCCACATCAGCTACGTCCTGCGCCTTCATACCCAGCTGTTCCGATGATAACATCAAAGAACGGTTGAACTTCCTCAGCGCCTTCACTTGCTTCCGAGGAATGACCTGCTCTACCGCTCCTGTCGAAACAATGACCACTGGGTCTCCGGGATTGATCACCAGACCGTGAACCGTTTTCCCATCCTTGGTAACGACGGCACTCCCCTTAAAGCCATGAGCAATATCAGCCGAAGGTTCAACAAGCGCGCGAACGATGACATCCATTGGTTGCCCTTTGCCCCAGCTTTTGAGATTAGGTCCATAATTGACTCCCACCCCGTTGAACTCATGGCACATCACGCAGCCCATCGCTTTCGCTTTGCCCTTCTCTGCGTCTCCTGTGAGAGCGAGAACTTCCTGAGTAGTGTAACTTGGCTTCTTGGGAGGAGCAGGCACCTTCACCTCAGTAACCACAATCTTGTCAGGATCGTAGATGCCACGCTTCTTTAACTCAGGCATAACATCATATTTCTGCCACTCACCCGTTCCCCTTCGAAAAAGCCAGTCCATCGCCTCGAGACGAGTCGCAGAACCTTCTTCAGCTAAGGCCAACATCGCACTCACGGACTCAGGGGCATCAATGAACGCAATCGACTCCACCGCAAAAATACGCTCTTCTTGCGAAAGATTCGAAGCCGAAGCTCTCGCCTTCAAGTCATCGACAGCAGCCGCAGGCCAAAGCCGCCAAGTCAGCTTGGTAAAGCGCTCGTCCCACTTCAATGGGTTCGTAGCCCCCATGACCTCACGGAGGTGAAGCCAAATTACATCTTCCTGTAAAGCGGCACCGAGTCCAATCGCCTCCAATGAGTTCTTGTCGTTCACATTGACCGAACCAGCCAAAGTCGCAAATACCTCTTTCGTTTGTGCTGCGGGAATATCCCGAAGCGCAAGCGCCACATCACGCCTGACTCCTGGGTCCGAATCAGTTGCGAGAGATTTTGCAAAGGGCAAGATATCCACCCCAGTCCGTCGCAAAGCCCTTAAAGCGGCGATGCGAACCTGAGAGCTTTCACTCTCTAACAATGCTTCACACGCGGCCAATCCTTCCTCGCCCAAATGAGGCAGAAGCCACACGCCACGCACCGAAACAAAAGGATTCTTCTCTGTCTCGATAAACTTGGAAATAGCGGCGAGCCCCTCATCCCTTTTTGACTTCAGAGTTTGAAATCCTAAGTAACGCACGTTCACTGCCGGAGACCTCAAGGCTTCCAAAGCGCCTTCCACAGTAGCCGCGTCGAACTGCGGCACCTTCGGCTGAAATCCTTTCGGAGCAATACGATAGATCGTGCCGGAACACGAGTCGTCCAAGTCCGCATGTCCCCCAACTCGAGCATCATACCAATCCGCAATGTAGAGAGCGCCATCCGGTCCCACCGCGATGTCTGAGGGGCGGAAGAGCAAATAGTCTTCCATATCCTTCTGCTCTTTCCCTTGGGTGCCACCAACAAAGTCGCTCCCAAGAAAATTTTTCTTCGCATTGGTGGTCACGAAGTCGTGGCGGTCCAAACTGAATGTTCCCTCCTTCGGCTGAGGCTGGTAGCTAAAAATGGTGTTCTTCCCTGGCTCACAAGAGAGAAAAGTCCCGACGAAATCATCTCCAAGGGCCCCATTTTCGTAGAAGGCCACCCCTGTAGGCGAGCCTCCCCCATAAACATCGCCCGCATCCATAGTCCCGGGATCATCCTGACGCCAATGATTGCGCCAATGTTCCTGATTACGCCTCTTCTCGGATTTGTAAGTCCGCCGAGCATCACGAGAAAAATAACCAGCACATCCATACTCCAAAATGTAGGAAACCCGACAAGCAGGCGGATCATCGTTGTCGTTCTGAAACATGTCTCCAAACGAAGTCACCGCTTGCTCATAAGAGTTCCGATAACCATGGCCCACCACCTCGAGTCCGGTGCCGTCTTCATTCATCCGGAACGTCGCTCCTGCCATCCAGACGTGACCATCAGCAGACTTTTCACCCCCTCGTTTTTGGTTTTCGACAAACCACTCTCCCCCGCCGCCACGGTAAGGGCCACCAATCACAAATTCGCGGTCATCTCCGTCCTTAAAAATCGCGCCACAGTTTCCCACGTTGAAGTAAAACTTCCCATCCGGCCCCATCGTCACCGAGTGAAGCGAATGGTCATGATTTTTTGCGTTAAACCCTGTCAGAATCACCTCGCGCTTATCCACCTTCGGGTCAAATACCAAATCCTCGTCCACATCCGTGTAAACAATCAGTTCGGGAGGCTGCGATACAAATACCTTGTTCCCAAAAACCCCGATCCCTAGAGGCGCAACGAGTGCTTCTTCTTGCACAAAAGTATGCGAGGAATCCGCTTTCCCGTCCCCATCAGTATCTTGCAAAACAACCACCCGGTCTCCTTCTGGTTGGCGCTTTTCATGACGACGGTAGCGGACTCCTTCACAGGCCCAAATCCGCCCCTTCTCATCGATATCGATATTGGTGGGATTGAAAAGCTGCGGAGTCGACGCCCAAACCGTGACCTCCAGATGCTCGGGAAGCCGAAAATAATCAGTTTCAACCTTCTGCGGAGGCAAGCCAGGGCCTATCCCGTTGGAATCAGTGTTCTTGATGACATCTGTTTGCGCAGCCGCAACCAAGGGCAGTCCTAATAAGAGTTTTCGAATCATAGGGGAAAGTGAGTCTGGGAGATACAACGGAGCTTAGCGAAGGGATTTTACGCCCAATGACTCCATTTCAACAAATTGACGGCTATGGTGCAAAATCCACCGCCTTCTGCAATGGCACAAACTCGTGCCTCCCCTATCTTGGCCCTATGAACAACAACGACACCCACTCAAAGACGATTGGTTACCTCCTTTGGATCTTCGGATTCACTGGTGCCCACAGATTTTACTACGGACGGCCCATCACCGGCGTTATCTGGCTTTTGACCGGAGGACTTTTCCTCGTGGGTTGGATCATCGACCTCTTTCTGATTCCTAGTATGGATAGCAAGGCCGACCATCGATTCACCAAGGGGCAGTACGACTACGACATTTCTTGGATTCTCCAAACCTTCCTAGGCTACCTTGGCATTCATCGTTTCTACTTGAGAAAGTGGGGTACCGGCCTTCTCTGGCTCTTCACCGGAGGCTTGTTCGGCATTGGTTGGGCCTACGATTTTTGCACCTTGAACGGCAAGATCGACACCCTCAATCGAGAAAGCTAATTCCTCTCAAGAACACTCTCCCCACTCTTCACACGAAAAAACCCGAGACTCAAGAGAGCCTCGGGTTTTGAAAAATTCTTGGAGCACCTCGCCCTAAGGCGCGGCAGTGCCAGCTTCTTGAATCAAGTAGAACGCCTTCGCTCCTGGAGGGGCTGTATCAGTGTAAGTTCCCGAAGCGACTCCCGCTCCGTTGGTGGCACCAACCCAGTTTTCAAGGTCTGTCGAAACATAAACGTCAGAATTCCCTGTAGCCGTAAAGTTAATCACGAACTGACCACCTGAAGCGGAACAGTCGACGATTTCTACCTCGTAAGCTGTTGCGGTCCCGAGTGCCCAGAAGCCCAGGTAATTCGTATCGCCAGTCATTGCGACATCCACAGTAGCGGTGTCCACCTCTGTCCAAACAGAAGGGAAATCGGTAATATTAGAACCTGGAGTTGTATTCCAGCCCGTGTCGAGAGTCGCTCTGACAAAACTCGTATTCGACCCCTCGTTTCCAACATCGGTAAAGCTGATCACATCCACAAGATTTGCAGGGTTGAGCGCTCCGTTATAAAGAGCGTATGAGTCATCGCCGTTATGATTAATAGCAGAACTCGTTGTCGATGTAATCCCGCTCGGGTCCACCGCATTCGCGTTAGAAAAGACAATACTTCCTCCAGCGGGAATCGTTATTCCTGACAGGTCTTGAATGGGGTCGCTAGATGCCGTTGCCGTCTTCCAGTCTTCCGTTCTCGCGTTCACCCAAATCGTGAAGGACCAACCATCAAGAGTAATCGCGCTCGCCCCGACGTTACTGATTTCCAAATGCTTGTTATTACCACTTCCCTCGTAAATCTGAGTAAAGAGAATATCGGAAGCTCCCATAGTTGTCTCGTCATCTGCAACAGAGACTGACTTTGTCGCTTCAAGGAAACCTGCAGCGCTGACGGTGAGTAGAACCTCTTGGAGGCCGTCTTCGTCAGAATCGTCCACGGCATCTAGCAATACAGTCGCAGTCTCATCACCATCAAGGATGGTGACAGTCGCTGACTGAAACACCACCTCACTGGTGTCCGCACTATCGAGAGTAACGACAAGATCTCCGCTTGTATTGTTGACCCGAGTGATAGTGGCTGTTGCAACACCCGTTCCATCTACCTCAGTAAAAAAGGTGGTGTCCAAATCCAACCGCAAACGCTCAATGAAGACGCTATTTGTTTGTCCCGGAGTTGCCTCCGCTGCTGGTTGAGGGTCGAAGAAACCGAAGACGGATGCCGAAGTTCCTCCATCCGGATCGAGATAATAACCGGCAGCACTGAAACCGTCACCACTTGTAACAGATACATCCGATACTGCAGGACCTCCTGCATTGTTTGCCTGAGTTGTCGCATCGTCATCAGCATTCAAGACCGTGTAGACAGCGCTACCAGCGTCATCGAAAAGAATCATTGTGATGTCGAAAGCACTAAACCCAGTCTCTGCTTGTAAGTCAGGAACAACTCCATAAAGACTTTCAAAAACGGCATCTCCGACGAGGTAAAACTCACCAGGGGCGAGCATCACAGCGCTCGCTGAAGGAATCGTGAAAGAACCCACCTCAGTTCCATAGTCAGCCTCAGCGGTATCACTTCCATACGCTTTCACAGACCACCCTGCGATATCGACCGCAGTTCCCTGATTATTATACAACTCCACAAACTGAGGGTCGAAGCCGCTGGCTTTGACCTGCATCTCGTTAATCACAATATCCGGTAAAACCAAATCGTCATCCGCTACAGTGAGAGTCGCAACTCCGTCTTGATAGCCCGCCGCGCTGACTCGAATCTCGACAGATTGAGGGCCATCGACATCGGTATCGTCTACCGCATCAAGCTCGAACTCTGCAAAATCATCTCCGCTAAGAACTGTCACCGAAGTAGGACCAGAAGCCTCCGTTCCATCATCAATGGAAATAGTAAGCACGAGGTCTGCGGTGACTGCTTCCGGGAGAATGACCAGGCCAAAAGAAGCTTGAGCACCGTCACCCTCGCTGATTGCAGAAGGATCAAGAGTCAAAGTAAGAATAGGATCTTGGTCGTTCGAAGCACCCGGAGTGGGGGCCGAAGTAATGAAAGCTGCCGCCCCATCCGGATTGCGCTGAATCGACTCAATGTCATTGTTTCCATTCGCACTTTCATCCTGCTGGTCTCCCCCGAAAATCCCCTCCAACCCAGTATCGTTACCATCTCCCGTACCATACCGCACAACATCAACCAGATTGGTGACTGTTGGTATGGTGTCGTTCGGAAACTCCGTCGCGTCTCCCATATAGAGAGCCACCGCATCAGCGCCATTCTGCAACTGATTCGTAGCACCTGCGAAAGGAGTGTCAGCCTCAGGAACCGACCCAATCACGAAGTAACCATTCGCGTCCGTCGTGAAGCCATCTAAGTCGTAGCTGTCTGAATAGGTTTGGTCATCAGAGCCATTCACCAAAACTAGCACGAGGCCGTTGAGAGAACTATTACCCACTCCACCATCATAGAGTTCGATGAATTCGAGGGCATCTGTCCCTGGGGTATCAGAATCAATCTCGTTAATCGTAAACGTCTGCGAATAGGCAAACGGAGCAGCAATGGCGGCCATCAGACCGTAGAAGAATTTTGTTTTCATGGGGTTGGTTGGTTATTGATCGACCCGATCACCACAACCTTCAGCAGGAACCGGGCCTATTGCGACCAAAATAATACCAAACCTCGAAACGAATTCGTCACAAAAGCTCTGTAAAACATTAACATTAAATCCCTCAAAATAAAAAAGACCTTCTCCTAAGGAGAAGGCTGTAGAACCTAGTGACCCTTGTAAGAAAGTCTTGCCGCGAACCAATCGCAGCTGTTTTTCAAGAGATTAAGGAGCTGGTGCGTCAGCCTCCTGCACTAAGTAGAAAGCCTTTCCTGCAGGCTCCACACTGTCAGAGTAAGATCCCGACGCGACATCTTTTCCTCCACTGGCCAGTGACCAGTTCTCGAGGTCACTAGAAACATAGATATCCGAGAGACCACTCGCAGTGAATGAGATGTTTACCTGTCCTTGAGAAAGCGAAAAATCTTCCATCACAACCTCATACAAAACACTGGAATTGGTCGAAAAAGAGCTTGGAATCAAGATTGCTCCTGCAGTGCCACTATCGTTGCCCGACGTAAAGTTACTATCCGAAGACAAGAGCGCCTTGAGTGACGCTACTGTACCCGAAGTCGGTCCGGTATAGACGGCATTGTTTCGCTCAGGATCAATCGCAACAGCTCCTCCACTCGCCAGTGCCGCCGGTAGCGCCGAAGTATGAGCATCAGTGGCATCGGCATCCCAAGCACCATTCGTGTGAATTCCAGCAATCAATGTCGGAGAAGAACCACTCCCCTGATAGGCAAAAATCTGGTCTCCACTGTCCGACAAATTCAAACTCCCCGAGTTGGCTGTTCCTACATTGGGACTGTTATCCGTGAAAGTCACCACCGTGCCGACAGGGACATCATTAATCGCGAGCCAGTTCATCTCACCTTCTCCTGCTCGGAACCCTCCTGCCGCCTTCCAACCCCGATCGGTGAGCGTGATCCTCGTTCCTGAGAAAATCTCCGTCAAAGTTACGAAGGCAAAAACCTCATTGGGCCCATCAGAAATGGATGCAACAAAGGCAATATCACACGGCCCCAAATCTGGCACGTCAGAATCTAACACCGCCACTTCAGTGGCATCAAAGGTATACCCTGAAGCCGAAACCTGAATCTCTACCAATTTAATCCCATCACGCACTCCGTCCATCTGTGGAATCCCCGTAAAAGTCGCCGAGGCTTGGCCATTCGGAATCGTTACTGTTCCCGGTAAAGCCAGTTCAAGGTTGTTAGTATTGCCGATAGAAACAGTCAAATCTCCCACCGTATCGGGAACACGAGTGACAGTGAAGGTGACGCCCCCCGAGTCATCCTCATCAATGAGTTCCAAATCGCGCGTGAGATACAACGTGGGAGAATCCACATTGGGGGCCCCTGGAGTGGCCGAATCAGCTTCCTCATTGGCATTCACACTCTCAAGAATCTGCGCCAGTGCCCCACCATTGGTGGTGAGAAAATATCCTGCCGGATTATCCCCTTCATCCTGACCCACCAGAATATCAGCAGCTAGAGGAACTCCTCCAGTATTAGTCACCGCGTCGCGCTCATCATCCTGCATTAAAACCGAGAACTCGGGATTCCCTGCCGAGTTGAAAAGAACAACCGAGACATCATCGTTTGGCAGGTTCAACGAAGCAATCTCAAGGTCAGGGCTAACGCCATAGACAGAAGACAAAGCCGAGTTGCCAATCGTATAGAATCCGCCAGCAGCAAGCGAACCACTCGGAATCGTCACAGAAAAAAGCTCTACCCCAAAATCCTGATCGGGATCCGCACCATAAAACACCACCTTATAGTTCGATAAGTCGACGATGCTCGCCACATTAAAGATCTCGATAAACTCTGCCCCTTGACCTCCCTCGCCACTTCGTAAGATCTCGTTTATCACCAAGGTCGGAGAGATACTCTCATCGTCCTTGAGAACAAGGCTAGCCGTGCCGCTCTGATAACTGGCTTCCGTTCCGGGACCACCCGGACCACCTGGACCACCTGGACCACCTAGTGCCTCAGAGACTGTGAGTTCGTAGATGGCATTTCCATCCACATTCATATTTTGAAAAGTATCGATTGTGAAAGTCGTCGTTGACTCGTTAGCGCCAAAAAAAGCGGAACTAGGAACGGAGAGGCGACTGGGCTCGAAGGGAAAGACCAGAATTTCGACAGACAATGACTGACTGACGTCGCCTTCTCGCGTCAAGGTGACAGTCGATGCCCCTACCCCTGAATCTTCATTGACCTGATTCGGACTTGGAAGAACTTGGATACGAGGAAGTGGAGTATTGGTTGAGCGCGCAGTGGGGTCAGTTGAAACAAAGGCGGCGCCTCCATCCGGTATTCTCTGGATCGAATGATTCGCCGAGTCAAAGTTCTCATTCTCATCAGGCTGGTCCACGATTCCAAACGTCGCAGCGAGACTCGCATCCTCAGAAGCTCCAACGCGGTGAATCACGACATCGACTAAATCCCCGTTTGCTACAGGGATCGTCAGGGTCCCGCTCAAATAATCTGTCGCTGTCGAGCCAGAATAGAGAGCCACCCCATTGGCCCCATTCTTAATAAAGTCCTCACCAGGACCGAACATGAGGTCGACGTCAAAGGGACCGAAGTCGCTGCCTCCAATCACAAAGAAGCCTCCTGGGTCGAAAGTAGACGATCCCAAGTCTACTGTTCGATAAACTGAGTCGGAAGGATCGCTGCCATCAAAGAATACGAGAACATGTCCAGCCAGGCTGTCGCCTGAACCATCGAGACGATAGATTTCAACGAATTCTCCCGTGTCTGAACCCGGAGTATCTGCCTCGATCTCGTTGATCATGAACTGCGCAGGCAAAAAGGCGGTCGCTAGACCACTCATTAGGAATGTAAGATATTTTGGAGTGCGTAGCATTTTGGTGTCATAAACTATTTAAAGTTCTATGACAAGCCCTCAAAACTTTCTTGTGACTTTTTCCGATTTCCGCGATTTCAACCGAGAACGAGGACTATTCTTCAGCAAAAGAGTCGACAGAGCTCGAGGCTAGCCGCCAAGATTCTCCCGTTCTTTCAGTCAAAAATGCGTTCTCCAATCCACGAGCTTGAAGCTCTCCAGCAAGCGGACCTCCTTCGCTCACTCAAAGTCTGGGACTCGGAAGCCCCCTCTTCCCGGGAAAAACTCCTTAACTTCTCATCCAACGACTACCTCGGCCTCGCCCAACACCCAGCCCTCCGCCAAGCAGCGATAGAGGCCACCCGCCTTCACGGCACCGGAGCCACCGCCTCTCGACTCGTCTGCGGAACCTTCTCCTATCATCGTGAGCTAGAAGAGCACCTTGCCCAACTCAAAGAAACCGACGACACCCGTCTCTTTGCCAATGGCTATTGCACCGCCATGGGCTCCATTCCAGCGGTCGTAGGAAAGGGCGACACCGTCATCCTCGACAAACTGAGCCACGCCTGCCTCATCGACGCAGCAAAACTCTCTGGTGCCACCATCCGCGTTTTTCCCCACAACAATATGGAACGCCTTGAAGCGATTCTCAGAAAAACAAGCGAGTCGTCGTCCCCCACCACTCGAACTCTCATTGTCACAGAATCCGTTTTCTCGATGGATGGAGACCTCTGCCCACTGGCTGAGATCGTCGAACTCAAAGAAAAATACGGAGCGCTCCTTCTACTCGATGAAGCCCACGCCCTCGGTATTCTCGGAAAGCGTGGCCTCGGTCTTGCCGAAAAAGAGAACCTACAAAACAGAGTCGACTTTCAAATGGGCACCCTCGGCAAAGCCGCAGGCTCAGCAGGAGGCTACCTTGCCGCCAACCAGACATGGATAGACCTTCTCACCAACAAGGCACGCTCCTTCATCTATTCCACCGCGCCTCCTCCTGCCCAAGTCGCCGCCTCCTTGGCCGCCTTACAAATCATCTCCTCGCAGGAGGGGCAGACACTCCGCGAACGCTTGCGTCAAAACCTCAGTCTACTCGACTTCCCAAACACTCCAACTCTGGGTCCTAGCTCCATCATCCCCCGCATCTTAGGTGAAAACGAGGCTGCCCTTGCCGCCTCAAAAAAACTCCTCGATGCAGGCCTTATTGTTCCGGCTATCCGCTACCCCACGGTCCCCAAGAACACCGCTCGCCTGCGCATCACGATCAATGCAGCTCATAAACCAAGCGACATCGACCAACTTAATCAAGCTCTCGCCATCCTCTAGACTTCGGCGGTATCGACATCGGCACGCAGGTTTTCAATGATGAAGCCCTGACGGTCCGGGGTGTTCTTTCCCATGTAGAAAGTGAGCATCTCCTTGAGACTCTTCCCTTCCTCCATCAAGACCGGGTCCAGACGCATTTCAGGTCCAATCATAAAGCCAAACTCATCTGGAGAAATCTCCCCGAGCCCCTTAAATCGCGTCACCTCAGCCGTCTTCCCCAACTCCGCCAGAGCGGCATCCTTCTCAGCCTCGTCATAGCAATAATGGGTCTTCTTCTTGTTCCTTACGCGGAACAACGGCGTCTCCAAAATCGAAAGGTGCCCTTCCCGAATCAACTCTGGGAAGAACTGCAGAATGAAAGTCAGTAGCAGCAACCGGATATGCATTCCATCGACGTCAGCATCCGTCGCCACCACGACATGATTATAACGCAAACCGTCGAGGCCATCCTCGATATTGAGCGCAGCCTGCAGGAGCGCAAACTCCTCATTCTCGTAGACGATCTTACGACTGAGCCCAAAGGTATTGAGTGGCTTACCACGTAGCGAAAACACGGCCTGAGTCTCAACATCGCGACACTTGGTAATGGAACCACTGGCACTATCCCCCTCTGTAATGAAGATGGTAGTAGCCTCTCGGCGTTTGTGCTTAGTGTCAAAGTGCGCCTTACAATCACGCAACTTTTTATTATGTAATTTAGCTTGTTTAGATCGGTCACGCGCAAGCTTCTTAATTCCCTTCAGCTCCTTACGCTCGCGCTCTGCTTGCAAGATTCGCTTCTGCAATGCTTCTGCAACAGCGCTATTCTTATGGAGATAGTTGTCCAACTCCTCTTTCAAGAAGTTACCAATGAAAGTCCTTACCGTCTCACCATCAGGAGCAATGTGGGTGCTTCCTAGCTTAGTCTTTGTCTGACTTTCAAAGACGGGCTCCTCGACTCGGATACTAATCGCAGCCTCAACCCCCGACCGAATGTCCGCCGGATCCCATTGCTTCTTATAGAACTCGCGAATCGTCTTTACCAACGCCTCCCGAAAAGCGGCCAAATGTGTTCCTCCCTGCGTGGTATGCTGACCATTGACGAAAGAATAATACTCCTCACCACTGCCCATCGTGTGAGTGAAAACGACATCAATATCATATCCCTTGAGCACGATAGGCTCGTAGAGGGGTTCATCATCCATCTCCTCCTTAAGAAGATCGAGCAGACCATGCTTGGACTTATACTTGGTGCCATTGAATACCAAACAGAGTCCAGGATTGAGGAAGGAGTAGTAGCGGCACATGCGCTCCACAAAATTGTTACGCCACTTCAAACGCTTCGGGAAAATTTCTGTATCCACCTCAAAAGCCAAGCGGGTGCCATTCACCCCCTTATCGGCCTTGGGCTTCTTCATCTCGTCCACCACCCCCCCTTGCGAAAACTCGATGGCCTTGGTCTTGCCCTCCCGCCAGGCTTGAATCTCAAAGAAGCTACTCAGGGCGTTCACCGCCTTGATTCCGACTCCGTTCAGTCCCACCGACTTCTTGAAAGCCTCAGAATCATACTTCGCCCCCGTGTTAATCTGCGCAGCACAGTCAAAGAGCTTCCCAAGCGGAATCCCCCGACCAAAGTCCCGCACCTCGACTCGACCTTCATCATCAATCTCGATGTGGATCTCCTTACCATGGCCCATCACATACTCGTCGATAGCGTTGTCGATAACCTCCTTGAGCAAAATGTAGATACCATCATCCTGCGAAGAACCGTCGCCCAGCTTACCAATATACATGCCAGGGCGCAGACGAATGTGTTCGCGCCAATCCAAGCTCTTGATGTCGTCTTCGGTGTAACTAGCCATTACTTAGGATGTCTTAACCAGCCGCCCACCGCCCCGTCAACGCTCGGTCGAGCCATTTTATCACAATCAGCCTCCTCCTGTGACGAATTCGTCACAGACTTGGGACACCTTCTGGCTCCCATCAATCGCTTCTTTATGCCTATACCGCCCCGTGCCCGACAACTCTGGAACCATTCTTATCGTCGAGGACGAGCGCGATGTCGCAGACCTGATCTCCTTCAATTTGGAGCGAGCGGGCTACCAAATCCTGATCGCCAACGACGGTCTCACCGGACAAGACATGGCTCTCAAGGAACGGCCTGACCTCGTCATCCTCGACCTCATGCTTCCCGGTAAAGACGGCTATTCGGTTTTCAAGGAGCTTCGCCGCGATAGCCGCACAGTCCAAACCCCCGTCCTCATGCTTTCCGCTCGCGCCCAAATCGAGGACCGCATTAAGGGATTTGAAGCCGGTGCCGACGACTACCTTACCAAGCCCTTTTCCCCCAAAGAGCTCGTCCTCCGCGTCAACGCCATTATGCGACGCCTCGAAGCCAGCCCCGGTGCCGTCGAAGTGACAACTGGGCCCTTCCGCCTCGACAAAAACAATATGACCTTCTTCTTAAAAGACGAGAAAGTCGATCTCACCTCCACCGAATTCAAGCTTCTCCTCTTTCTCATCGAGCGTCCTGACACCCCGCAAGATCGCAACGAAATCCTGCGCAACGTCTGGGGCTACTCCGACGAAGTTCACAGCCGCACCCTCGACACTCATATGAAGCGCCTCCGCAACAAACTGGGCGAGCATGCCAATCTTGTGGAAACAGTACGCGGAATCGGCTATCGTCTTAAAGGTTCCTAGATGTCTCACCTCCTCGCCATTTGCTGCGCCATCGCAGCACTCGTATTTCTAGCCCTTTGGCTGAGGCAAAAAAAGGCGACCCAACGCGCATCCGAAAAGGTCAAGACCTCCCTCAAACGACAGAAGAAACGCCTTCGAAAAGAACAAGACCAACTCCTCGACGCTCTCAGTGACTCTTTCCTTCTCGTCGATCCCAATGGCCAGATTCTTTTCGCCAACGAGGTGACCACCGAGCTCGTGGCCGGCCGCCTTGTCCTTGAGCGAAACATCAAAGAGATTTTTCTTGATGAGCGTCTAACTCGAGCCATCGAAAAATCTCTCACCACGGGACGCGAAGCCATCGAACGAGTGGTGCTTCCCCAACAAGCTTCCCCTCGTGGCATGGCCGAAAAGCGCGGTGAAACGGCTTGGCTCATCGACGCCTCCCCCCTCAACAAAAACGCCACCAAACCCATCACCCGAGTGGTCATTCGCGACATCACCGCCGAACATCAGACCGAACAAGTTCGCAAAGACTTCGTCGCAAACGCCTCCCACGAACTCCGCACCCCCCTTTCCATCATCAACGGCTACCTCGAGAATCTCGTCGAAGGAGAAATCGACGACCCTCAATTTATTAAGCGCTCCCTTCTTATCATGCAAAAGCATGGCGAGCGTATTGCCCGCATCGTGGAAGATATGCTCATGATCTCGCGCTTAGAATCCGGCGAAATCACTTCCCTCAATCTCTCACCATTCAACTACTCCAGCTGCATTCACGATGTAGTCGAACGCTTAGAGTCGGTCATCAATCAACAAAAAGCTACCGTTCAACTCAATGACATCGACGAACATCTCACCTTGCTCGGCGACCGCTTCTATTGGACGCAGGTCTTCTTCAACCTCATTGAAAACGCCCTCAAGCAAAACCCTTCAAAACCTCTCAATCTCGCAGTAGGCGGAAAATCTGACGAAAACGGCGAGGTTACACTATGGGTATCCGACAACGGAGTCGGCATCCCCAGCACCGATCTCCCCTTTGTCTTTAAGCGTTTTTACCGCGTCGAAAAGCATCACAGCCAAGATAGCATCAAGGGAACAGGCCTCGGCCTCTCTATCGTCAAGCGTGCCGTGGAGGCTCATCAAGGAACCATTGCCGTCACCTCCACTCCAGGTCAACGCACCACCTTTACCATCCAACTCCCCTCCTCGGTCTCGCAGAGCACAAGCACCAACGAGTAGACATCAACCTTGCTCACGAACCGGTTGCCCCCGATACCCAATCGCGAACACCACGAGGGCCACCCCACACAGAACACTTAAAATGGCCCAGAAACCCAACCACCCTGGCCCTCCGCCCTCGACACACCAGCGGTAAAGCCAGCCCGAGAAAAACACCCCGATAATGGTAGCAACCCCACCGGTCCAAACCGTTAAAAGGGCCTGTGCCTGACTCCGCATCGCAGTCTCCACCCGGCGATCGACGAACAAGCGACCCGACTCAAAAAACAAAGTCCAACAGAACCCATGCATAAAGATGCCCAAGACAACCCAAGTCACCTGCATCGGCGAGACCTCACCGCTCGACGCCGGAACGAGATAGAAAAGATACCTCAACACCCCAGTTCCCAAAGCGATGAGAAAAATCCACTTCAGCCTTAAACGTCGAAAAGTCCATCCCATCAGAAGCATCGCTATGATTTCAGAAGTCTGACCAATGGATAACATCGTCGCCACATTCTCGACCCCTAACACCTTTAAAAATTTCGCGCTATAAGGGTAGTAGGCCGCCACCGGAATCGAGAACAGAAAGGCTGTAAGAAAATAGACTCCCGTATCTCGGTCCTTCAAAATTCGAAACGCCTTCAAGCCCAAAATATCGACCAGAGACTTGCTCGCAACCCCGGTAGGCGGAGTCGCGGGCAGAGTCAAACAGCACCCTGCCGCAATCAGCCCCAGCACCGATGCCACCAAGCCGGTTAGAGGTGACTGATCGAGCGCAAACCAACTAATGCCCCACCCCGCCATCATCCAGCCCACGGTCCCCCAAACGCGAACTTTTCCAAACTGTCGCTCCGGTTCCGCGAGATGGGTCAAAGTAATCGCCATCAACAACGACCAAGCGGGAGCCCCCAACAAAGACTTCGCTACCAGAAAAACAAGGAACCACCCCTCCGAATTACCACTACCCAGAAACCAGAACGCAGAGGCTGTACAGATCGCATTTATCAGCATCACTCCCGCCAACACTCTCTCCGCATTGATCCGCTGGTCGGCGAGCGCTCCCAGAAAAAGAGGCGAAATAATCGCTCCTAGAGAGGGAATCACAAAGACCCAATCCGTGAGGTGCTGCCACCCTTTTGCCTCCAGCACAATTGAAAGCACCGGCACCCAGCAGCCAGGCATGGCTGCGAGCAGGAAAAAGACGAGAGAGATTCGCCACTGGAGTGCACGTTCTGACACGCGCGCACCCTAGGGACACGCCGATAAAACCCAAGACCAGTTTTCGGCCAAAGCAACAAAGGGAATCTTCATGGATCCTCCTTCCGACCGATGTCGTTAAGAAAACCTAACAGATTTTCGAGAGAGGCTTTCTTGACCCCATCCAAAGAATGTGAAGACTAAGGGTTGTGGAGAAAAAATCCTCTCAAGATCAAAGCCTTAAACAAGGGGACCTTCTCCTCGCCGATCCCTCTCTGCGAGATGGCATTTTTCACAAATCAGTCGTTCTCCTCGCCCAGCACTCCAACGAAGGCGCCTTCGGACTCATTCTCAACCAACCCTCTGAGCATACGGTCGGTGATTTTCTAAAGGACGAAGCACTCGCCGCACTCGCCCGCATACCCGTTCATGTCGGTGGCCCCGTCGCCCGCGAGCACCTCACCTTTGCCGCCTTCTGGCTCTCTCCAGAGAAGGAGCTTCGCTTTTCCATTAGAATTTCAGCAGAAGACGCTATCGAACGCAGTAAGCAGTCCGGCGTAGTTGTCCGAGCCTTCACTGGATACTCAGGCTGGACTGCGGGACAGCTCGAAGATGAATTGGAACGTAACTCTTGGGTGCCCTCCCCGGCCCCAGAAAACTTCCTCGGGATGACTCACGACCAAACTCTTTGGAACGATACCCTCAACGGACTCTCCGCATTCCACCGCCTCCTCGCCCTCTGCCCTGAGCATCCTTGGTTAAACTAGGACCAGCCTGATCGCGATCTGAGCAGTCAAACTGGTGAAACAACTAGGTCCTTTGGTCTCAAATCTGCCTACTTTTCAACGAGGACGAAGAAGCTTTTCAGGTCCGCGGGACGCGCAAAGGTCTCCACATTTGTTCCTGATGCGTCGGCAACGATATCAGCCTGCCAGACACTCCATGTGAAAGGATCGGCACTGAGATCTGTGCTCTGACGAATATCGTAGAGCTTACCCGCTTGGCTTTCCCAAGTAAAAACAAGGTCACTCCCATTGGCTGCATTCTCGACGCAGAGGACAGTCCCCTCAGGGCCACCAATCGAGTCGAAGGTGAGTCCCCCGATGCTTGCACCACCGTTGTTAGCTCGCCGTGTTCCGGATACCGTGTAGACGCCATTCTCAGAAACATCGAAGAATAACCAACCAGCGTCGAGGCCATCTGGATTCGCCTCGAGGCCAAGCCCAGCCATCAAGAAATTCGGACCAGAGAGAATAATCTCGGTAGAATCCCAAATCCCACCTGCATTTCCTTCAACACCACCTAAAACACCGACACGAACTGTTTGGCCTACAGCCAGGCCATCAATCTCAAAGGTGACGAGTTCAAGAGTCGAGCCCGCGCTCCCCCCATTTCCCACAGCCACTCCCCCGAATTGGTCGGTGTCATTGAGCAAGTTGGGATCGTCGATCATACCGTAACTCGCAAATCCCCATGCCGTAGAAACGAAGTCACTGCCCGGTCCATGAGAAACCAAATAGCTTGGCAGCGGAGAACTCTCCACATTCAGACTATAAGGTTGCCCACTAACCTGAGTGCCTGTGAAGGAACCATAGAAGATAGAGCCGTCACTTCCAAGGGCTCCATCGCCATCGATATCATTGGCAGCGAAAGCAGTCAGCCAATCGCCTCCAGTAGCAGTGTAACCCAAGACCGCATTAGGGAGCACACTTTCAATCAAATTTGGATTTCCGCCATAGACCAGTTCATTACCATCAGCGAAACCATCAGTATCAGAATCATTAGCGTTCGGGTTGGTGGGGCCGAAGCCAGTGGACAGATCATCGGCACCCTGCCCCGCAATTTCCTGTTCATCATCTAAGCCGTCATTGTCCGAATCCGCCGCATTAGGATCTGTCGCACCATATCCATGGGAAGTGCCGCTGGCATTGTTACCAAGCAATTCATCGTTGTTGCCGATGCCATCCCCATCGGAATCATTTGTTGGGTCATTAGGAGAAGAGTCATCTCCATCCAGAACTCCGTCGTCGTCCTGATCTGGATCGAGAGGGTCGCTATCAACATCATCGTTCAAGCCATCCACATCAGTGTCTGCCGCAAGTGGATCCGTCTCATTCCCATCAAAAATTCCGTCCTGGTTCGCATCTTCAACCCCATCCAAGAGATTGTCGCCATCGGTATCTGGATTAAGAGGATCGGTCTCAAAGCCATCAACAATACCGTTAAGATTGAAGTCCTCGATCGCGTTTGCAAGACCGTCACCATCGGTATCATCGGGAGTATTCGGGTCACTCGCAGGCGAGTAGCTAACCTCATTACCATCACTCACACCATCCATATCGGAATCTACCAAGATTGGGTTAGAAGCTCCGAATCCAGTTGAATCACCATTCTGATCCTGCCCTAGAATCTCCTGATGGTCGGACAAACCATCACCATCCGTATCGGAATCAGTAGGATCAGTCGCCGGAGAGCCATTCACCTCATCACCATCATTGAGCCCATCGCCATCACTATCGAGTTCCGTTGGGTCCAAGTCGGGGAAAGTCGCATTGGTTACTGCCAGGTTGAATTCTTCAAGGTCTGTGAGACCATCATTATCAAAATCTCCTGTGCCCGTTCCAGGTCCTGGGCCGCTGACCAACCCCGTCAAATCAACCAAGTTCCCTGCCGTTAAATTCTCCCACGCATCAAGAAGATTGTCATTGTCACTGTCAGGGTTCCCCGCGGCAGTAACGGAACCGTTGAGAATCACTTTGTCAAACAAGGTTGCAGAGGAACCTGAGTTATTACCTCCATAGACATAAAGACGCAACTCGGTGGCCGTAGTCAGGCTTTGAAATTTTAATTCAGCAAGACTCACCACCACATTGTTTGAAGCTGCGTCCCAGTTTGCTAGGTCAGTCGTTACTCCAGTGGCAATTTGGTCGCCATTCGTGAAGCCATCCACAGAAGAAAACAAAGCCCATCTTTGGGCCGAATTGCTCGCGTTATTGGCTCGAGTCCGGAAAGTGAAACTACTAAGCCCCAGCTCAAACCCCGCATCTGGTGTGACGGTAAAAATCATGTAGTCATCGTTAGTGATGGCCAGACCTAAATTGTCAGCGTTGTTCATGTCGGTGAAACCGAACTGAGTCCGAGCTCCACCAAACTCCAACCCTGTCGCGGTTCCAAATACATTCCCTTCAGCATCGAGGTCACTCGCATTACTATTGCCATTAGGTCCATTGACGTTCGAAAGAAGCCCTCCTCCGACTCCAAAATCGGTAGCGGTAGTATTAGAGGCTCTCACAGTAACCACCGTAGTGGCTACTCCCGCTCCATCGTCAAAATCATACCCTGCGATAACTTGGGCACGGGCAGCACTCGCTCCTGCGAGGATGCTAAGGAAGGAAACAACAAACTGGGTATTTCTCATGGGTCTGGATATTTTCAATTGCTAGAACACGCTTAATTTCGAAGGAAGCTAAAGGGGGATCACGAGGCCAGATAGCCAACAAAAATCGGATTACTTTCGGCGACGAATAAACGTCACACCGCTGAGGCCAAGTCCCAACAGAATCAGTGAACTGGGCTCGGGAATCGGCGTAACCGCACCATTCAAAATCACTTTATCGAACAAGGTCGCAGAGCTACCGGCATTGTTGCCACCATAGATATAAAGTCGAAATTCGGTAGTCCCCGTCAGGTCCTGAAGGCTTGCTGCCGACAAATCAACAACCACACTGTTAGTAGCCCCTCCCCAAGTCCCTATATTGGTTGTGCGACCAGCAGTGATTTGGTTGCCCGTGGTAAAACCGTCCACAGAGGAGAACAGCGCCCAACGTTCGGCTGAATTCCCTGATTGATTGGAGCGAGTCCGAAAGGTGAAGCTCGAGAGCCCTAGCTGAGAGCCCGCATCTGGCGTCACCGAAAAGGTCATGTAGTCATTGTTAGTAATCGCTAACCCTAGGTTGTTAGCATTGTTCATGTCGGTGAAACCAAAAGCATTGCGAGCGCCTCCGAACTCAACTCCATTGGCCGAACCAAAAACATTTCCTTCCGCATCGAGGTCGCTGAAGTTGCTATTCCCATTACTAAGATTGATAAGGTTGCTCAGACCACTTCCAGTCCCAAAACTGCTCGCCGTCACTTGAGCATCCGAAACTGTCGCAGTTAAAGTCCCAACAAGAGTGCCCGCATCAAAGACTGCTGGGACTGCGCTAAGATCATGCGTAGGCCCATGTGCTCCAGTTCCATCATCGAAATCATAACCTGCAAGAATGGCGGCGTCACTAGTGAGACCGACAACAAGGAGACTCAGTGGGGTGAGAAAGAAGAAGGTGTTTTTCATGATTTTCAGCAGCTGAGTAAGTTTCAAGAGAATCAAGAGCCTCTGACCGATGAAGGACCGAAGGCTCTCCAATCCTAACGTCAGTGTTCTCGATAATATTTATCGTTCTGTAGGCTAGTTAGAATCATCCTTCGTGCGCAACCTTGAATCGCACACCACTTCCTATCACAAACCCACATTATAAATATTTACGGCTGAAGACCTAAAATATCTGTATAAAATGAAAATCTAACCGCCCGAAAAAACCGGTTGAAAGCCGGCCTCAGTGAGAATGCGCTTCACCTCGTCTCGTTTGTCGCCCTGAATTTCAATGCAACCATCTTTCACCGTTCCTCCGACCCCACAGGATTTCTGAATCTTCTTTGCCAGAGCTTGCTTCTCGGGCAAACCAATACCGGTAAAGTTACTCACAATGGTGACCGCTTTGCCACCACGATGAGCCGTTTGCCGAATGATATCGACGCGACCGCGACTCATATTCTTTTGACCTCGCTTGGAAGCTTTTCCGGATACCTCAGGAAGCTCCCCCGCCGGTCCCGATGGCAAATCACCAAGCCCGTCCAAAGCCCCAAAAGCATTCGGAAGTGGTGACGGGTCCTCGCCACGAAACTCTTTTTTCTTTTTACGACTCATCACCCTCATTCAACGGCCAATCTCAAATTTCTCACGCTTTTTTTCGTCTTCAATCGTCACCAGTAAGTGACCCTGAAACTGTACCCCGCGGTAACAACAAAGCCACTTTAGTAAAAAAACGAATTTTCTCGTTAGTTTTCCCCCTACTGTCAACGTTCTTAGCTATATGAAGGTACTTCCCTCCACTCTCATTCTGCTCACCGCAGGACTTCTCTATGCCGACGAATACGGCGAACCGCCCGTGACTGCCCCTTTCGAGATGGGCGAAGACTCCCTCGCCACCAATGATTGGTGGAACAGGAAGGAGTCTCCCATCATCGACCTCAAGGTCCCACGCGATCAGACAATCGCCTTTGGTATCTACACCACCCACAACGGTATCCTCAAGCTCTCAGCCCAGCTCTATCCCCTTTACCCTAAAGAAACCCGCGTCGTTCGCCTCGAAGTCGATCGCGATGGCAAGTGGGTTGAAATTGGCAAACAAGAAGTCAGTGACTTCGGCTGGTCCACCGCCTTCCGCATCGAAGAGTGGGAAATGGACAAAGACATAAAATACCGTCTCCTCCATGGCGAAAAAGCCACTTTCGAAGGACTCATCCGCAAAGATCCGACTGATAAGAAAGAGATCGTGCTGGCTGCTCTTTCTTGCAACTCAAACAGAGACCGAGGTCTTCGCGAAGAATACACCCGCAACATCAGCGCTCAAGACCCCGACCTCGTTTTCTTCGCGGGTGACCAGTCATACGATCACAAGGAGCACACTGCCGCCTGGCTCAAGTTCGGACTCGCCTTCAAAGAGCTCTTCCGCACTCGTCCCTGCATCACCATTCCCGATGACCATGATATTGGGCAAGGCAACCTTTGGGGAGAGAATGGAAAGAAGTCGACGACCAAGGTCGGTCATGATGGCGGCTACGTCTTTCACCCTGAATACGTCAAAATGGTCGAGCGCCAACAATGCGCACACCTCCCCGATCCCTATGATGCCACTCCCATCGAACAAGGCATTGGAGTCTACTACACAAATCTCATCTTAGGAGGGATCGACTTCGCGATTCTCGAGGACCGCAAATTCAAGACCGGTCCCATGGGCCGCCATCCCATGAAGGGGCCTCGCCCCGACCACATTCGTGACCCCGAGTATGATCCTACCGTCGTCGACGTTCCAGGCCTCAAACTTCTCGGCGACCGCCAACTCTTCTTCTTGGAAGATTGGGCCGACAACACCGACGGCATCTCCATGAAGGCCGTTCTCTCGCAGACTGGCTTCTGCGGCGGCGCCCACTTACACGGCAAGCCCGAGAACCGCCTCCATGCCGACATGGACTCTAACGGATGGCCCCAGACTGGACGTAACAACGCTCTCAAACTCATCAAAAAGGCCAACGCCGTTCACATCGCTGGCGACCAACACCTCGCCACCCTCATCCAGCATGGCATCGACGACTACAGCGACGGTCCTTGGGCCTTCGTTGTTCCCGCCATCGTAAACAGCTACTACGGACGCTGGTGGTGGCCCGAGGACGAGAAGGCTGGTCCCAATGCTCCCGAAGGCTCCACTCTTCCTTGGGTCGGTGACTACATGGATGGCTTTAACAACAAAGTCACCATGCATGCCTATGCCAATCCAGACGAAGACAGATCGAAAAAGAACATGCAAGGCCGCGCCGACGGCTGGGGAATCATCCGCTTCCACAAAGACGAGCAAGATGTCACTTTCGAGTGCTGGCCGCGCTTCTCCGACGTAACCCAACCCGACGCCAAACAATTCTCAGGGTGGCCCAAGACCATCTCCATGGATTAAAGACGCGCGGAGCACCAACTCCTCCCCCACTGCTCGATAAGACCGAAAGGACCTTTGCGCTTCGCCCTTCTACCCGCTTGAATGGTCCTCGTGAGCGACCACCTTTCCACCGCCCGCCAAGTCATTCGACTTGAGAGCGAAGCCCTGCAGAATTTCGGAGACCGACTTGATGAAACCTTCGTCACAGCAGTTGAAGATCTTCTACCTATCGTCAACAGTGGCAAAAAAATCGTTCTCGTAGGCATTGGAAAGTCCGGCAACATAGCCCACAAAATCGCGGCTACCCTCACCTCGACAGGCTCTCCTGCAGTCGTCCTCCATTCTCAAAACGCCCTCCATGGCGACCTAGGCCTCCTCTCGGAAGGCGACGCCGTCATTGCTCTATCCTACTCAGGAGAAACCAGCGAACTTCTCGATCTTCTCCCCTATCTCAAACGTCGCTCGGCCACCCTCATCGCCCTCACCGGAAAGCCAGCCTCCACGCTCGCGACCCACGCCGACCACACCATCGACACCTCAGTTCCTCGCGAAGCCTGCCCGCTCGAACTCGCCCCCACCTCCTCCTCTACCACCATGTTGGTTGCTGGCGATGCTATTGCAATGACTCTCATGAACGCCCGCGGATTCACCGCCGAAGACTTTGCTCAATTCCATCCCGGCGGCTCGCTCGGTCGCGCCCTCCTAACCACCGTTGGCGAAATCATGCGAACCGGTGAGCGCCTCGCCACCGCCACTCCTACCCATACCGTTTTCGAAACCCTCACCGCCATGACAAAGGCCAAGTCAGGAGCAGCCATCATTCTCAATCCCGACGAATCTCTGGCCGGTATCTTCACCCACGGAGACTTCGCGCGCTCCTTTCAATCCAACCCCGACATTGGCAATCAATCCGTCTCCGCCTTAATGACGGTCAACCCCATCTCTATCTCTGCCAACGCCCTTGCAGCCGAAGCTGTCCGCATTGTCAGCGAACGAAACATCGATGACCTTATCGTACTCGACGACACCAGTAACCGAGTCCTTGGGCTCGTCGATTCTCAAGACCTCGCAAGTCTCAAACTGACCTAGAGAAAGCCCAAAGCTCGATTTCGAGCGCGCGCAGCTTGCTGCCGCTTTGGGGTGGACGCCTCCCAACCAAAGCGCAACCGAGAGGAGCAATGCTTGCTCGATAAGAGAGCGACAGAAAAAACAGAGTGAGAAGCCACTAACCAGCTACAGCCTCCACAATCACCTAGTCCATAGTGAAAGCGTCACCCCTATCTCACTCCCGCCTGCATCCTACCGCGAAGCCTTTTCAGCTTTGCGTTTTCGCTTCATAAGTTTCGTCTTCTCCTGCCAAGGAATGGAGCGGTCAAAGAGAGTGCCATACTTTGCGTAGGCGCCTTCCTTATCGGCATGCTTTTTCCAGAGAGCCAGCTGTCTATCATACTCCTGACGCATCACCTCCAGCTTGGCCGCCGCCTCTTCACTTCCTGCTAGATTCGTCAACTCAAGAGGATCCTCAGCCAAGTCAAAGAGCTCCTCCGCCGGCTCCATCTCCTCACTTCCAAACCACCAATAAGTATACTTCACCGTCTTGGTCAAAACAGTGAGGGACTTAGTTGGATCGGGCCCATAAACATTGATGAACGCCATTTCCTCTCGAAGGTCCTTATCTGGCTCCTCTAACAAAGGCAAAAGGCTCACTCCATCCAGCCCATCCGGAACAGGCAAACCTGCCAACTCCATAATGGTTGGCATAAAGTCCACATTGCCAGTCAAGACCCCACTTCGAAGCTTCTTCCCTGCCGAAGAACTGCGTGGGTCCACAATCATCAGAGGCGCACGAGAAGATTCTTCCATCGGTAACACCTTCGAACCATATCCGTGAGAACCGCAAATAAAACCATTGTCACTGGTATAAATAATGACCGTATTATCAGCCAACCCCTGCGCCTCCAGCTCCTCACGAATCATCCCAACCGCAACATCAATTCCATACACCTGTTGGTAATAGGTCGCCATCACTCGGTCGTAATCGCTGTCGTATTTCCAAGAGATAAAGCGTTCATACTGACGCCCCATCTTACTTTGCGGCGAGAGGTGCTCGCCCTTTTCGCGACCATAATTCTCGGGTTTAGTGAACGTCTTCCCCTTGTAGACATCGTCAAACCGAGGGTCTGGCGTCGTCGGCTGATGAGGAGCCTTAAAGCTAATCGACAAGCAAAAGGGCTTCTCCTGCTTCGCCGCCTCACGAATGAAATCCTGCCCAAAGGCACCATAGGACAAAGTCGAGTGAGGATACTTCTCCGCATACTTCCTCATCGATTCGTTCTGCCTGGTCGCATAGGAGGTCTGCCCAGGAGAACCAGCCCAAACATCAAAGTCTTCTGCTGGCAGCCCAGCATTCTTCTTCCCCTCGCCCAAACCAATGACATCCATCCCAAACTTGCCAGCAAACCCCGTAAAATACCCCGCCTCACGCAAGAGCACGGGATAAGTCTTCGCCCAAATCTCAGGCTTCATATCGCCATGATTGAAGTTCGTGCCCGTCCGGTATTCATACATTCCGGTGAAAACGTTCCCTCGACTCGCCATACAAATCGCAGTGGTATTGTAGTGCCGGTCAAAGGTCACTCCCTCCGCCGCCAGCTTATCCATCTCCGGGGTCTGCACCTCATCATTACCGTATGCACCCACCGACAAGATATTCTGATCATCCGCCATCAGATAAATAATATTAGGCCGCTCTGCCGCCCCTGCGCTGCTTAAGCTAATAAAGCCCACAACAACGAGCGCCGCCATTTTCTGAGGACTTTGAAGGATTGAATACATTTTCATAAAGTTATTTCACAAGTGGCCAATCAGCATGAACGGGCCGATTTCGACTCTTTCTACTACCTTTCGGCACCGGAGGAATTTTTTCAATGAGCTTCGAAAGATACTGGTAAGCCTCGATGACCTCCTCCCCTTCAAGAGCCTCTGCGAAATTCTTCTCTTCTTCCAAATCATGAGACACGTCGTAGAAGCGACCATCGTCATAGAGCTTGAAGCGCTCCGTTCGCACGAAAGCTCCTGCATTCACGCTCGCTCCCCAATAAGGCTGGTAATGGCAAAGCACAAACTGACGGGACTCCCCCTCCTCCCCCAAAACCTGAGGCAAAAAGCTCTGCCCACTCTTGGGATCGTCTTCATCAAGCTCGAGCCCTGCCAGCTCCGCAAGAGTAGGGTAGAAGTCATTAAACTGAACCAAGTCCTGACACTCGAGTCCCTGCTCCGACTGCCCTTTCCAAAAAGCAATCAAAGGCACATGAGTTCCGCTATTCTTCATCCCTCCCTTTCCTCCTCGGATGCTACGCCCATTCCAATTTGAGGTGATCCTTCGGTCAGTACCATTATCCGCCGTAAAAAGAATGAGAGTGTTCTCGAGCTCGCCAAGTTCATCGATCTTATCAAAAATCTGTCCCACAATTTTGTCCATATATCGAACCATCGCGACGAAGTTGCGCTTTTTCACTTCTACGCTCTGTTTCCCTGTCCCCTTCTTGCTCCCCTTACCTAGGCCGGACTCACCAATACTATCAGGTGTTGGTAAAAAAGGATCGTGAACCAGCACCATCGGATAGTAGACAAAGAAAGGCTCCTCTCGATTTCGCTCCATGAAATCACAGATAAAATCACGAAAGAGATCCGGACCATACTTTCCCTGATTCTCTTCCGCTGTCAGAAATTCCCCATTCTTCTCTAAGGGCGGACTCCAAAAGCGTTCCCCGAGCTCCTTCCCCTTCGTCAGCTGCCAAAGGCAATACTCATCGAAACCCGCCCGATTCGGACGCGTGACATCTTGATGGTCCGCGAACTCGTCTTTGTTATAAAGGCCGCTCAACTGCCACTTACCCGCAATCGCGGTCTTGTAGCCTGCCTCCTTCATGAGGTGACCAATCGTCTTCTCCTCAGGATCGAGGTAACCGAAATGAGTATAGTTCCGAAAGTTCTCTTCTCCAGTCATGAGCATCACCCGCGAAGTGGTGCAAATCGGGGTGGAATAACAGTGCTCAAATCGCACCCCCTCCGCCGCCAAACGATCGAGATTAGGCGTTTCATAATCCACCGCCCCATAACAACCAAAAGCCTCCCAGCTGACGTCATCCGCCATAATAAGAACGACATTAGGCTTCTCGGGTTCCGCACCCGCCTTCGCAAACAAACAAAGCCCCAGCGCTATTACAATTTTCGAAAGCGCTGAAGCCTTCATCATTAGTAGCTCATCTTTCCACCCTTCTTGGGCTTTTGCGTTGATGACTCCCACCACTCGTTGGGACCTTCTTCTTTGATTTCTTCCCAGAGCTTCAGGAGCTTCACCTTCATCTCTTCTGTCTTCTCAGGGTTTTCAGCGGCTAGGTCGGTCTCTTCCTTCCAGTCCTTTTGAACTTCAAACAGTTGGAACTTGGTCAAAGTCTCGTCAGCCACAATCTTCCAGTCACCAATACGCATCGCCACCCGGTCCTCTGGTCCTGAAACATGTGTCCGCCAGAAGAGAGGAACCTTCCTCTCAATCGGCTTCCCTGTGAAGGCAGGAATCATACTCGCGCCATCGATGGTGCGATCCTCAGGAAGCGGCACGCCTACGATGTCTAGTACTGTGCTGAACACGTCCGTTCCAACCACAGGAACCTCGCTCACGCTTCCGGGCTCAATCTTACCAGGCCAGCACGCAAGACCAGGCACTCGAATACCACCCTCGTACTCGCTACGTTTGTTACCACGTAGACCTCCCGCAGAGCCGCCAAAGCTTGGAACAGGCCCGTTGTCAGATGTGAAAAAAACGAGCGTGTTATCACTCACTCCCTGCTCTTCCAAGGCATCCAGCACCATCCCCAACGCATTGTCTAACTGGGTGATATTTCCCATATACTTTGCATTCTTGTGCCCTTTGTAGAGACCTTGAAATTTAGAATCCGTGGCAATGGGTGAGTGTGGTTCATGAAACCAAATCGAAAGTGCAAAAGGCTTACTGGAATCACGCACCTCTTTCAACCAATGCCCAGCCTCAGCTGCGACCAATTGCGCAGAATATCCCTCGGTCTCCCCAACCGCCTCTCCATTTCTGAAGAAATTGTTCGGGTTCTTGTGACTCGGGATGGCGTTGTTCTGGGTATACATCCAGTAGTCGTAGCCATGGTCCCCCGGCTGAGGGTAATCAGGATTGTTGAACTGATTTTTAGAAAGCAAATGCCACTTTCCTACGTGACAGGTCTCATACCCCTTCGTTTTGAGAAGCTCTGGATAGGTAATCTCACTCTCCCGCAAATGCGCTTCATGATTACCCGACAAGTGCCGCCACACTCCATTCCGATACGGGGTACGTCCGGTGAGAATCGCCGAGCGCGAGGGCGAGCAAACTCCGCACGCCGAGTAGCATTGCGTAAACTTCACTCCCTTGGCCGCCATACGATCCATGTTAGGAGTCTTAATCAGCTCATTGCCATAAGTTCCTGAATCCCCCCACCCCATATCGTCGGCGACTACGATCACGAAGTTCGGCTTCGAAGTTTCCTTCTCTTTCACCTTGTCTTTGGCAGTCGCTCCATTGGCCAAAATTAAGGCCCCAAAGGCTGT
Source organism: Roseibacillus sp. (assembly GCA_051251855.1). GTDB lineage: Bacteria > Verrucomicrobiota > Verrucomicrobiia > Verrucomicrobiales > Akkermansiaceae > Roseibacillus. The sequence continues at coordinate 557,792 of JBPOGI010000001.1, read as the reverse complement.
GCTCAGCACGCGGCCTGTCTTGAATCGTGTTATCAAATTTATCATCTTAAAATCTCTCTCCCTAAAGTGCCTCCACCTCTGTGAAATACGCGCCTCCAGCCTTACCCTTTTCATCATACAGGTAAGTCACCAACTGCGTCTTCCCAGCCGGCAGCTCCATCTCCAAGACCACCCCTTGGCTACCAGCCTCCACCGTGACCTCTTTCTCCAGCCCGGCAATCTCGACGCGTGCCCGTACCGCGACCACTTCCCTACCCGCTTCCTTGGGAAATTGCCTCAACGTGAGGCGATACTTACCCGCCTTCTTCACATCGACATGCCAAGGACCCGTTCTTCGCGGAAGTCGTTGAATCTCTCTAAAATTCCACGGTGGATTCCCAGTGGGCATATACCAATCCTGCGAACAAAGAGTCGTGGGATTCTCGCTGGGATTCCCCACATCGATTGAAACCGGCGTCATTCGAGGAGAAACCGACGCCCAAAACGGCAAGTAAAGCTCACGCAAAGCCGCCACCTTGTCAGGATGCTCCGCAGCAATATCGTTGCGTTGGGCAAAATCCGAACTCATATCGTAGAGCTCCATTCCATCCATCAGCCTCCAGTTCTCTTGGATCACACAACTCGAAGTCCAAGGCTCAGCCTCCGACTTGAAATGGGGTCCTCCTTGAAACTGCACAATGAGATGATCGCGATGAGGAGGAGCCTCAGGATTCTCCAACACCTCCTTAAAGGAAATTCCATCTGGCTGGTGAGACTCTGGAACCTCGATACCACAAAGTTCTGCCAAGGTCGGCAAGACATCGATATGAGCGCTCATCGAGAGCACATCACGGCCCCCCACCAAGCCCCCCTTTGGCCAATGAATGAAAAAAGGAACCCGATGCCCGCCTTCATAATGAGAAGATTTCTTCCCGCGCATCCCCGCGTTGAATCCCAGCACCGCCTCCGAGTCCAAGCCCTTGAACTTGGCTCCAGCGGACGTGCCGTTATCGGTCATAAAAATCAAGATGGTATCCTCAGCCAATTCCAACGCCTCCAATCGCTGGCGCAGCAAACCCACGTTATGATCAAAGTTGGCAATCATCCCGAAGAAGTTCGCAAAGGGCTTCCCTTCTGACGTCTTCTTATACGGCTCAGACCACTCCGGTGCCACAAAGTAAGGACCATGCGGCGCGTTCAGTGGTAGATAGAGGAAAAAGGGCTTATCCTTACTCTCCTCCACGAAACGAATCGCTTCCCTAAAAAAGACATCCGTGCAGTAACCCTCAAACTTTTCGAAAGAGCCTTCCTGACTCCCCGGGCGCACCCGCTCATAGGTATCATCAAAGTAATCATTCCCCCAGTAATCAGAAGACTGCCCAATCCCGCCACAGCGATGCCAAACCACATCTTGAAATCCTCGATCCTGAGGCCGGTGCGGAGCGTTGTCTCCTAAGTGCCACTTTCCGAACATCCCAGTAAGATATCCATTATCCGCAAAAACATTCGCAATCGTACGCTCATCGGTATGCATCATAGTGCGCCCCGAACTCGTCCGATAGGCCCCCGTTCGAGCCGGATAACGCCCCGTCATCAAGGCTGCTCTCGTCGGCGTGCAAAAGGGGCTGACGTGGAAGTCCGTAAAGCGAACCGACTCCCCGTGTAGCTTGTCCAGCTCAGGGGTCTTCAAAATCGGATTCCCATGGATCCCCACATCACCGTAGCCCTGATCATCCGTCATGATCAAAATCACGTTGGGTTGCTCCTTGGACTGTGCCGTTGAGCCCATGATAAACAGAAGGCCCAGAGTAAAAAACAGCCTTAAAGATTTACGATAAAAATTCATGAGGAAGTGTCCCAATCTCAACTGGGAAAGAAGGCTCAATCTTTCGACGAACTCTTCTCATGCCCCACAAAGAATCGAACAGTCTCCGCAAGAATATCCTCCCTCGACGGTTCAATCTCCGCCCCCACCTTCCGCCAATTGTGGCCTGAATTTTTAACGATGAGAACCTCCACGGGTGCCTTCAGCTCTAGAGCCCTTTTCTTCATGTAGTGCGCGTGCTTCACCGGAATGGTGGTGTCGCTATCCCCTTGAATCATGAGTAAGGGAGGGCTGTCCTTCTTCAGGAAATTGATAGGACTCATCTCGCGATAGAGCTTCAATCTCTCTTCAGGAGTCACTTCTGACACCACAATCCTTGGACCAAAACGGTCCTTAAAATCCGGGCGATCATCGTGATTAAACAAACTCTGATCCTCAAAGTCACAGGGTCCATACCAAGACACTCCACCTAAAATTTGATATTGAGCATCCGCAAGTTCCAAGTCTCCTGTCAAACTTTCTGGCGGAGTCAGTAAAAGCATTTGAGCAATTTGCCCCCCTGCCGAATCGCCCATCACGTAGAAGCGTTCCGAGTCAAGACCCAGCGACTCCGCATTCTTAGCGAGGTAGCGCACCGCATCCTTGGAGTCGATCACACAGTCACGCATCGCCACCGTCCCCCCTTTATTGTAAAGACGATAATCAACAGAGGCCACGCAGAAGCCCTCTCCTAGAAGTTCCCTGAAAACCTTGGAAAACAAACCCTTCGTCACTCCGGCCCGACTTCCCGCTGCCCAACCTCCTCCGTGAGTATAGATAATGACCGGCGACGACTCTTCACGTTTCGCGGTAGGATAATAAAGGTCCAGCTGCAACTCACGTCGCCCAATCTTTTTATACACAAGGTCCCTCTTCTGCTCCCCTGTTGTCTTGAGGTAAGACTGCACCTTTTTGCCTCTCTCCCTTTTTACAGGTGGATCCAAAACAGGCGCTTCCTGCTCCGCAAAGAGGAAACAGGGCATCAAGAATAGGGTGAACAGCAGAATTTTTGACTTCTTCATATCGGTAAATTGGGAGGCACTTCGCTCAGAAATTCCGAATGGGTGCCGAATAGAGTTTAATGTTACGAGGAGCAGGCAGAGGTATTGCAAAAACTACTCTCCTCACACTTGGTTGATGGCGCCAAGTTTGCCTCAGCAACCAGCGCCGGGAGCCTTTTTCCTCTCCCTTCACTGAGTCCAACTGCACGTTGTAATCCCCTCTCGCTTTGCGAGGACTGGATACAATAGTCGTCCCCTCTGGTTTTAGATTCATCTTCTCGTCCCCCACCATCCCAAATATCGTCCGCTTAGAAAAATTGACGAAATACAAGTCCCCAGGGCCAAACTGGTTGTCGTTGGCATTGATGGCTTTCAAGCGGATTGGTAGCAACGTGTTATCCGGATCTTCAAAAACAAGAATAAGCACTTTCCCCCAACCTTCGGGGATATCCAAGAAGGGAGCCGCTTCCGGATTCTCGATCTCTTCGAGTGATTCAGACGGAAAAAAGGCTAGCCGGAGTGCACCCGCGCCCAGCTCGAAGGACTCCGAAAAATTGTTTCGAGGGAGAGGCACCTCCTGCACTTTCGAGCCCTTCTGATGAACGAAGGCCGTCTCGGGAGCGTCCTTCGGCGCACCATAATAGAGGATGCGCGCCACCCGTTCTCCTTGTGCCGAGTCCACCGAGAAGAAGAGCACGGAGAGCAATCCGATCGACCATAGAAGCTTCAAAGTTATCATTTTATCATTGAATAGGTTTAGACCTCACCTGGAGCTAACCATCGGAAGGAGACCATGGAAAAACGACGACCAAAGCGCTGATTGACCTTCGAATTCAAGGTCTCCTCACTAGGGAGAACCGTGGCCTCATCAGCGTTTGGGTCAAGATAATCTGCCCGACGTTGCACCACGGCCTCGCACCAAGCTTGCGCCATAACCGTTCCAGTTGAGGAGTCCCGACTCTCACCATAGGCGCGAATCACAAAGGTATCATCGCGAACCGAAAGAATAGGAGCTAGGGGCCTAAGGATATCTGCTTGGCGAGCCCATCCAGGAAAACCGTAGGCCCGATAGCCCTGCGCAGCCTCATTAAACGGGCGATCCACTGCTACCGTCTCATTAACCCTTGCCGTAAAGAACTCTTGTAGATCGTTAAAAGGGTTCTCTTCTTCAGGTCTGTCGGAAAGCCTTACGAGAGCCGTCTCTATCGCCCCAGCTAGCCCTAAGGGGTTAGCGTCTTCTTCAGTCGTCAGCCTCCGGTTTACAAACTCAGAAAGAGAGAGGAACGGCCCTCTCTCTTTCACCTGTAGGACGATCTCCTCAGCGAGCGCATCAATCTGCTGGTCAGTGAAGCGACTCGGGCTGGCCAGCTGGCTGATGTCAGTATCGATCTGTCCATTGGCGTCTCCGGTGATCGTCGTCCGTGTAACCGGGTGATCCTCTTCCTCCCCCAACTCAATCGACCAAGAGTCTTCCTCATTCACAATCTGAGGAACACTCGCATTCTGCAAGTGCTTGAGCAGGGCAGACCATGCCTCCACGGAAGTAGAGTTCACATTGAACATCCCCTCGACCTCAAGCTCCGAAGCGATCTGAGCCCAAGCCTTGTCATCTCCTAACAATCCATCGGACTTCTCCTTGGCCTTCGCCGAAGATTGAACCTCGGCGGGACGGTAAAGGTGATTGGGCAAGTCCCTCTCTCCCGTAAGGAACTCATTGTAGACATCTTTGGTGGTGCGCGACTCCACAACATCTGGGGCAATCGAAGAGACGAACCAATCATCGAAGAAAAGATGGTTAGAAACGTAGCTATGATCGAATCCCGTTCTCAGTTCCTCCGGAGCTCCCTCTTCAGAATAGACCTTGTCTGGAGCTATCGCAAAGGTGGCACTACTATTCCCAACGGCATTCGACGTATAGGGTGGGAAGGGGTTATGGCTACTAATATCAAAGTGCTGTAACTCCCCCAGAGAACTCAGAGGACGAGAAGGCAACTCGGCTGTCACTAAACTGGTCAACCCTGTATCCGCTCGAAAGCCCGTTCCCACGTAACCAATATCAGTATCACTTCCCGCAGCCTGAGGCATCCCCTCGGTATCGATAATATCGTTGGGAGTGAAGAAGAGCCAATCGTAGGGGAATCCGTCGGGGTAATTCTCCGGTGTGTAATTCGTTTTATAGGTATTTGGACTCGTGAAATTCACAAAGAACTTATTGTCCGAGTAACCACGAGTGCTTGTCGACTCCCTGTCCGACTCAATAAAGACTCCTCGGTGCTGCATAATCGAGACCAAAAACGGTGAGCCTCCATCGACTCCTCCATCGACATCCCTCAGGGTTACGCTATCATTGACGATTTCCAAGGCAGGCCAAAAGGAGTCGGTAAGGTCCTGCGGCAGGACATAGAGCATCTCCATGCTCATCTCATGGCCACCCACCTTGTAGCACTCGATGGTGAACTTAGCATCGTCATACTTTTGCACTTCAACGGAGAACCGGTCAGCTCCCGCTCCAACGAGTTCATCGACTCCTTTAAATTTACCTGCCGCAATAGATTCATAACTTCGAAAGAGCGGTATCCTCAATCCCGTGTCCGTTCGAAAGCCTCGTTCCATTCGTATTATTTTAGCCGCAAGAGCTCTAGTCGCGCTATAGAGACGAGCTTCTCCCGGCTGCCAAGGTTCCCCACCCGCACCTTGGATCTTCATCGTCAACTCCCCATCTCTCGCCAGTTTATCCAAAGGAAAGAACGCATTCTGCACTGTGTTCCCAACTTTAAATCTGAGGCCATAGGGCATTGGTTCAGTAATGCGGATGTCAAAAGGATCAAAGTCCTCAATCTCTACATTGTAGGGATTCCAAAAAGTAAAGACAGGGTTGACGTTCAGAAAGGCTCGATACTGGCCGTCACCTTGCCTCTCTGAACCAAAGGAATACACCCAATGGAAGCGGGTAATGATGGGCCGTCGTGCGACCTCGTCCCTCCCACCCTGCCGAATCGAGAACGAGCTCACGCCAGCGCCACCTTGAGCCTCTTTATATTGGCCCGCAAAATCAACCAAGGCATCCCAACTCGAAGAGGGGCCTCCCTCCTCCGAAATATTGTTGTTTTTCTCGCTTCCAATCACCAAGTAATCCTGTTCCATCCCCCAAGGATAGATCAGACCAGCAGTGCTCATGGGCGCTTCCACTCCCGGAGCCAATGTAAATAGTCCAGTTCCTCCTGGCCCTTGAAGGCTCTCCTTGACGTCCAGCCATTGCTCGGTGAGAAGAGATAAGTCTCGGCGCCAGCCACCATTGGCCGAGTTGGTGAGTAGGCCCCGACTCCTAACAGAGAGTTCATGAAAGTATTTCCCCACCCCTTCGGACTTCCCTTCATCACCCCCCTCTTCATCCCCGCTGTCGGCTAGGTCAAGAGTCTTGCGGCTGGGTGAACTCGCCAAATCTACTGAATCCGCGAGACCGAAGGACTCCACACGAGGCTGGCCATACGAAGCCAACCTCCCAGCCCATTCCTCAACCTCTTCTAGTTCTTCCCCATCATGAGTGATCAGAGACTTCACATTCTCCCCTTCCACCCACCAAGCGTAGGCCCCCTCTTCACCAACAGTCGTTGGCTCTAGATGAACTTCCTTGCCCGTTCCCTTTCCAAGGGTTCCCGGACCGAGAATCGGAATCGACTTACCAGAGGCCGATACCTTTGGCGGTGACTCCGCACCGTTTCCCTGCTCCGGCCCAGAGAGCAACCATCCTAGGAAGCGTCCATCGAGCGAATTATCCGAATCGTATGGTTCCACCTTTGAATCATAGTCGGGCTGAAGAGGCTGACCTGTCCGAGGATCATGGTCCTCTCCTTCCCAAGACCGCCAAGCACCCGTGACGAAGCGTGAACCATTGACCCCCGCCAGCGATTCAGAAGGAGCCGTGATGCGTGTATCCGGGCCTGCGTATTTTTGGAGTTCACCCATCGCCAACATCAATGCCAAACGCGCATTACTACGAGCCAGCTGCCTATCTCGGTCACTTGTAGCGCTGCGCAAAACCGTGGTCGAAAGTGAAAGTAAACCGACTGCGATCAGGCTGAGGAGAATCATCACCGTCACCGTTACGATGAGCGAAAATCCGGCCCGGTCCCGATCTACTCCTCTTACTCTATTTTTCTTACCTCTCATGCGAACTCAGTTCATTCCTCCCTTAAGCCGATTTGGGTGAGGTCAATTGGCACGATCCCAAGCTTGTGTGCGGGTGAATCGGGTTGAAACCGAAAGTCACCATTGTCCGCATCCACAAAAAGCGGATCGGTCGCCAAGCTATGTTCGTCCATCCCCAAAGCCACTTGGGAACGCAACCATTCATCACTTAGTGTCGGATCAGCTGCGCAAAAATAGAGGTTATAATCCGTATCTGCGTCCTTTGCCCGCGCGATTTCCCGTCCCCGTCGATCTTCCGAGGGATTCTTTTTCCGAGCGTTCAACTCATCCATAAAGGTCACTTCAGTCCCCGAAGAGTAAAGAATGTTCCGCTGGATCGTCGCGCCATCCATGGGCCCTTCGCGCAGCGAAAGATAGTAACCTCTAGGTGGAGCGATGATGTCCGCAACGATGTTGTTCTCGCAACGATTATTGAGCTTTATCAAAATTCCCTGAGAAGTGCATTTGTAGATGAGATTCTCCGCAATCAAAGTATCCTTCTGCCCGCCATCAGTTCGGATTGCGGCCTGCATAATCATGGGGGCAACAAGATGATGAATGTAGTTTTTCCGAATCACGTTCCCCGCCCCTGCGCCACGAATATAGATCCCGTTGCCATCGCCTAGTTTCTCCATGGCATGATGAATCTCGTTCAGCTCAATAAGGTTACTTTTGGTGTGCAAGTAGGGCCGCACATCCTCCAAACCATAGCCCTTTGGAAGCTTGTGAACCTCATGCCTCCGAATAGTTCTGCCGACTTCCCGCCCCTTATCTTTTTTGAAAAATTCGGTGACACATCCTGAAAGAATAATCGCGGTGTAAGGAGTATGATGCACCAGATTATTCGCCACTCGATTCTTACCACTCTGCCAAATCATAATACCCGGCGAGTGAGCATAAATCTGCCCCGGATGGTGAATATGATTATTGTATACGACATTATCGTGATTCACATCCTTCGTTCCAGGACCATAACCACAAAGCAGAATTCCCGTACCGCCCATGTGCTCGATAACATTGCCCGAAATCATGTTCTTCTGTCCGTGTAGATCCACTCGAATAGCGCCGCCCCCGCTATGAGCAAAGTGGCACTTCTCCACAGCGCAGTTCTCCGTTCCTCGTAGGCGAAGCAAAGCATTGCCCTTGTCGTGAAAGTCCCAATCGTGCTGAAGCCCAGCATCGTCAGCTCTCATGGAATAGCGTTCACCATTGATGAAAGTCAGTCCTCGGAAGGAGAGGTTTTTCACGGGAGCATCCTTCGGTCCCTCTTTGTCGATACGACCTTCCACCCTGATATACTCCATCAGACGAGGGGCAGAGACTCGAACTGGAGGTGAATCATTACGCGGCCATAGGTAGACTTTACCCGCATCCGTATTGAGAGCCCACTCCCCAGGCTCATCAATGGCCTCCACCACGTTTTCAACCCAGCAAGACTCTGTCCCTTTTAAGAAATGAAGTTCAGACATCACATAGGTAGACTCCACAGACAATTCAGCTCGCTGCTTCTCTTCATCCACTGAAACGACAGGAAGAATATTTACGATCCAAGCATGGTTCGGACGCACCACAATTTCCACGTCCTTGAGGTTGGCCCACCCCTTCAACATCCCCTTTGGAAAAATAACACGGTCCCGAGTGCTTCCTTTGAGCGGAATGAATCCCTTCGACCGCGCCCGCGGTAGCATTCCCTCTTCATCATACAGCGTAAAAAACTGCTTCGAAACGTCGGCTTCCCAGACCTTCCCTTGAGCGTTTTCAGGCAATCCCGGAATTGTAGTGGTAACCTTTCGCCAGTTTGTGATGGGCTGTCCTGAATCAAAGATGGGCTTCTCGTTAGGATATGCTTCGTAGATGACTTTTGCCTCTCCACGTCCCGAGTCTTGGAGTTCAAAGACAACTGTCTTTTCCAGAGAATAGTTCCCTCCTCTCACTTGCACCCGAAGGTCTCTCCTTTTGCTCCTCTTCAAAACCCTCACGGCATCGCGAGCGCGCTCCAAAGTAGCGAAGGGTCCGTCAGTCCTCTGTTGATTTGGTTCAGCACGTGTCCCCGACCAATCATCCGAGCCGTTGGGTGACAGATAAAAATCAACGCGTGGTGAAGCTCCATGACAGCTGCAAAAAGCGGCCAAGATCAAGATTACCGTGAGAATTATCTTCATCTAATTTTCTGTCTCAGGGAGTTTCTAGATGAGGCTCATAGTCCGGAATCCCCTTTTCCTCGAGCTGCTTGTAGTAACGAATCGAAAGCGATTGGTCTTCAGCGGCCACCCTAGGTAACCCTTCATTCACCATCAACGGAAGGGTGGACTCCCACCAAGCGTCATAGGACTTCTGAAGCTTCGCCACTACCTCAGGATTCTCAGCAAAAATGTCCGTGGTCTCACTCGGGTCCTTGGAGATATCAAAGAGCATCTTATTGTTCACCAAACGCCACTGCTCAGTGCGCACCGCACACTTGGCAAACTTGGCCGCCTCGCGCTTGCCTGAATTCCAACGCCCGCAATGAAAGAAGAGTTCTCGGTCCGCCCACTCCGCCTTTGGGTCTTCTAACAGCGGAAGCAGAGAACGGCCATCCATCTCCTGAATTTCCTCGGAAAGCTCCGCCCCCGCGAGTTCTATAAACGTAGGATAGAGGTCAATATGAGCGGTGAGCGCCTCGATATCTACTCCTTCATCCAAAACCCCTTTCCATTGCCAAAAGGCAGGCACATGAGAACCGCCCTCAAAAGGTGAGTTCTTACCGCCCCGCAAGTTCGCATTAAAGTGCCTCAATTTTTTGCCATTGAGCTTTCCACTGAGGTGGGTCGCTCCATTGTCGGTCATAAAGATCACAAGGGTATTCTCCAACGCCTCCCATTGAGTCAACTTGTCCATCAAGAGTCCAAAGTTGTCATCGATGTTCTCCACCATCCCATAGCGGCCAGCTGTTCCCTTGTCGTATCCGAGGTCAATAAAGCGTTGGGTATATTTCTCAGGAGCCACCAAGGGAGCATGAGGAGCATTCAAAGAGATGTAGGCAAAGTAAGGCTTCTTTGCTTCATGCTGCTTCCAAACCCATCCCATTGCTTCTTTAAAGAACAAATCGGTGCAGTAGCCCTTCGTCTTCACGATCGTCTCATTGTGCAGCAGGACATTGTCGAAATAGAGGTTCTCCTTATTCGGAGGAAAGTCCCCCAGAGGCACCTGCCCAATCCCACCTGAGCCATGAATCAACACTTCATCAAAGCCTCGGCTACCCGGGAGATACTCATCCTCGTCGCCAAGATGCCACTTTCCAAAAATCCCAGTTCCATACCCAGCGGTCTTGAGCGCCTGTGGCAAAGTAAAGGTATCCAACGCCATACGCTCGCGCTGCATGATGGTATGGGTCACTCCATTCTTAAAGGCCACTCGACCGCTCATCATCGCCGCTCGCGTCGGCGCACATGTAGGACTCACCTGAAAATCCGTGAAACGTGTCGCCTTTTCAAAGAAGGCATCAATCTTCGGAGTCCTCACCACCTCGTTGCCCATACAGGAAAGGTCGCCCATCCCTTGGTCATCAGTCATCACGAGAATGATATTGGGCTTTGACCCCTTCAAGGACTCAGCAGCAACCAAAGAGGTAATTTCACCTCCAACGACAAGTGCTAGGGCTATAACGTTTCCAACAATTCGATTATTTTGCATCTTTAGTCTTCTTGTTACGTGCTTTCGAAAGCGCATTCTTACTAGGTTGCGTGGGCAAACTCGCTTTCCAGTCATCGATCTTCTTAGTGAGCTTGGAAACCTTCCTTGGATTCTCGGCCGCCAAATCATTCTTCTGCGCCCAATCGGCCTCCAAATCGTAGAGTTCAGCCTTCTTCTCATCTTTATTGAGCAACAACATCCACTTGCCGTCACGTACGCTCAGCGAAGGCCAAGTGTCGGGCTGTTCGCTTCCTCCTCGCCATTCCCAAAAGAGAGGCTTGGTCCTCTGAAAAGATTCTCCTTTGAAGGCTGAATAGGCGCTTTCTCCATCCGGCTCGTAGCCCTCAGGCAACTTCACCCCCGCTACCTCCAAAAAAGTAGGCAACAAATCAACCGCGGTGACGACCGACTTCTTGTCCGTCTTCCCCGCAGGAACGACTCCCGGCCATCGCACGATAAAGGGCACCCGAACTCCTCCCGCAAAAAGCGATCTCTTCTTCCCCTTCAAGCCCCCACTCTCACCCACCGAATAATAACCACCGAGACCGCCGTCATGAGGCTGCCCTTTCGCCTTCGCCTTTTTGAGATTGTGCAATTTCTCGTTCTCATCTCGAGTCGCCTCCGGGCCATTATCAGACGAAAAAACAACCAAAGTATTCTCGTCGATTTCCAACTCCTTCAGCAAAGTCAGAATCCGTCCCACCCCTTCGTCTCCCTCCGCAATGATAGAGGCGTAGACCTGCTTCTGCTCATCTAGGTCCTTAAAATGCTCCATGTATCTCTCTTGAGGATAGTGCGCCAAGTGAGCCTCGTGCAGCCAGAGATTCACAAAGAAAGTCTCATCCTTAAACTCACGGATAAATTTCTCAGCATGATCCACCGACGCCAACCCCTCCTTAGGAATTTCGTTTTCCCCAGAACCATTGAAGGTCGCAAACCGATCGTAGCCATAAGCATCCTCGGTCGGAGAATCTCCCGAACTCCCCAAATGCCACTTCCCAAAGTGACCCGTCTTATATCCTGACTCTTGTAAGAGACGCGGTAACATCGTCACCTCCGCATCCAGCCAATCTGGCATCCCCCGCTTGATGTGCGCCTTTACTCCTTGGAAATGCTGATGAATCGAGTGCCGCGCTGGAAAGTGCCCCGTCATCACCGCGACTCTGCTGGGCGTGCAAACTGGGCTATTCACTGTAAAGTTGGCAAAATCCATTCCCTCCTTCGCCATTTGGTCGAGATGCGGCGTCTCACAAAAGGTACTCCCATGAATCCCCACATCGCCATATCCCCAATCATCCGCGAAGATGAAGATAATATTCGGACGTTCTTCGGCAAATGCCCCCACTACCGGCAAAAGAAGACAAGAGGCCAGAAGACTCGCCCCACGCTGCAGACTGATTTGTTGCAAAAACGAAAAGGACTTGCGGAAGATTTCGATGGATTGACCAAGTTTCATAAGGATTCTCAAAGTAGGCTACGTAGTCATTTACGGACTAAGGTCCTGGAATATAGCACAAGTATGGCACGCACTGGCATCCCCACGTAACCCCCTGTTTAGAGGGTAAAATCCGTTCGAAAACACCTTAGCCACGGAATTTTAATAGAGGCGAAAGCTCTCCCCTTTCTGAGGCTCAGGCCTACTCAATAGGCAAAGTTACGGCGAGACGGACAAAAATCTGTTCTAGTCCAGCTCTTGGTATCGTGACCACCACGGCGTCAAACCCATCACCATTGGAAACTGTGTAGGAGGCTTCGAGTTCGCCAATTGGGCCAGCTTCACTGACCTCGCTAATCGGAATATCATTCCCCGGCGTGATAAACGCGAGGTCCTCAGACACCTCTACCCGCACCGAAGAGGCAGCTGACTCTTTCGACAGATCAGATCGGTTGAAGACAAATACAACGTCGTCACTCTGCACATCGAAGGAGAGACCGATGTCTGCTTCAAAAACGGTCGGATCGCCTCCGAGAACAAATTCAAGATAGTTCACAAGACCATCGCCATCAAAATCAGCCAAAGGTTCAGTCTCGGTGAACGGGTGAACGAAAGCGCCTTCAGCCCACGTCTCATAGGGCTCTCCCATGACTTCCAAAACTCCGGTCTCCTCTGTGAAAGTCCAAGCTACCTCTCCAGCCTGCAGAGTCCAAATCCCAGCATTGTTAGAAAACATTCCCTCCGAGCTGTTAACGCTAAAGCTGACGGCATCATAAACGACATTGAGGTCAGAATCGTCGATCAGAACCCAGCGATTTCCTAAACTGCTCTCAGCCAACTCAAGATCGAGATAAATTTCACCAGCCAAATTGACCGTCCCTGTTCCAGCGGAGACTCCCGAAAGTTGGTTACTCACCTCATCAGCAGTTGGAACGAAGCTCAGCGAACTACCGGCCTCCAAAGTCAAAGAACCGGCCTCCACGATAGTATCGCCAGTGTAGGTATTCACACCCTGCATGATCACGTTCCCACTTCCTGAACTGGTCACTCCATTCGCTTCCCCTGTCTGCTCGGCAATCGAAACGTCAAAGGTCAGATTCCCGGTCCCGTTGTGGACGAGCTCTAAATCATCGTGCAATAGGATCGACCCAGCGGTATCAAAGTCGCTAAAAAGAAGAGCCCCCTCCGCGCCGGCATCGACACTCAAGCTCGCAGGACTGCCATCGTTCTCAAAAGTCAGGCTCCTCACATAAGAGCTCGACCGAAAAATATTCACAGTAAAAGCATCATCAACCGAGGCATCGACCGCCAGATTTCTAACTGTGAAGTTACTGTAGAGATTCGAAACCACTCGATTTCCGGCATCCGCGAGAACCACATCAGTAAAATTCCCGACAGGCAAGGGCTCCGGAGGCGAAGCATCGCCCAACCAATTCTCACCTACCGTCCAGCGATTGTTTGAGCCTCCTCCATCCCAAGTGAACGTTGTCACGAGGGAGTCATCTGCGGTTGCGCTTAAGAAAATATCAATCGTCTCGGTAGTGACGTTGTCCAGAGCCACCCACGTCAAACGAAGAGTGCCGGTCGAGCTTTCTCCCGAACTGAGTCCGGCGACCGCATTGTCAAAAGCAACCTCGAACGGAGTGCCCGCAATCAGTCCAAAGACAAACAACTCTTCGGTAGAGAACGCCCCTGGATGGCTTTCGTTCACAAACTCAACAGCAGTCACCTCCAGGTTGTGAATTGCCGTGAAGTCGACGCTCACCTCACCACGCACGCTTGGATCATTCGTTGAGAAAACCAAATCAAGGGAACTCGGCGGCACAACCTCAACCCTTTCCTGTAAACGAGAACTGACATAGATGGTCTCTGAGAAGTATTCGGTCTCGCCCGGTAAATAGGCAGTCTCAAGAAGAGAGCTATCGGCGGTTACGTTCACGAACCACCCGTTGGCATCAGCCGGAAGCGTCGCATTGACTTCCCAAATACCAGAACCCGAAAAAGTCTCACCAAAGCCATCGACGCTCACTTCCGGCCAAGCCATGAACGTCGTCGAGCCCATCTCATTGGTGTAAATGAGGTTTGCCCCCGTCAAGGGCCTCGTTGATTCAAACTTCACAACGATTTGATCGCCGACCAGACTCTGACTCTTCTCCACACACCAAGGTTGATTGGCACCAAGCCCTGTAGAACCGCTGCTATTCCCGACAATACTATCAGCGAAGTCATAAGAGTCCGCCCTCCTCCACGTGAATGCGTGCGAATGCCGCATCCCGGGAATGAGGCAGACCATTTGGGTCCCGGGCGCTTGATTGTAACTATTCGCCTGGCAATCGATGTTGAAGTTGTTCTCTTTCGGCCACGACAACCACATAATGGGCATAGTCGCATCCTCCAGCCAAAGCATCGCATCCCAAACGTTCTTGTAGTAGTCAGTCCCCCCTGCGTCAGAGATGGCCTCTTGCCACTTCCCGATTCCGTCCCACATGTGACCGCACCCATAGGAGGGAATGGCAAAGGCAAAACGGGTATCGACTCCCATCACAGTCGAAGTGATCAGCCCTCCCCAAGAAACTCCATGGATTCCCACTTTGGTTTCGTCGACAAAAGGGAGACTCCGCAAAAGAGAGTTCGCTCCCACCGAGGCCGCCGTCGCGTGAAACATAAACTGGTCTCCGATGACGACTTCCGATTCATGAAAAACACCCGTTCGTCTCGGCCCTCCTTTCGAATGACGAGAGGTCGTATTGGACGCCCCTTCGGTATCGATAGCGATGGCCACATACCCTCTCTCAGCCCACAAATTCGCCCAAGTTTCATAGGCTTGGCCAGAGCCCCCATGGACTAGAACGATTGCAGGCAAAGGAGCATCCGTTGCCGGGTCCCATTGAGGCATCCCCACCAGAGCATACACTCGGGTTGCGTCTCCTCGATAATCCACCGAATCAAAGAAGAACCCCTCCAAAGTCTGCTCCGTGCTTGAAGGAGTTAGAGTCGCGAGGGTCTCTGAGGATTGATAAATCGTCGAACTAGTATCGACTTCATACATCGCTGGCGCCGAAGTCAGATTCCCAAGAGCGGCAACCTCAGCACGATCGCTTTCGTAATCTGCAAAGAGGGGCAAAGAGCTGCCGCAGATCAGTAAGGCTGCGCTCAGTGGTTTAAACATCCAACTCATGGTTTTATTCTCGTCTGGATGAAAGCGCACTCTGAACACTGCAAAGCTAGCCCTTCTGCCTAGCCTGGCTTCTAAGCCTTCATATTTCTCAAATTATCTGTCCCGCAGGGCCGCAGCACTCTGACGAGACAGATTTCGATTTCTCCACGAGTTGCTCTTTCGTAGAAGCGCTTCTTATTCCTACTGCTCGGTAAGAACAAAAAATGTCACCGCATCAGCAGGACGAGCGACGCTCAGGGAATTTGTGCCATCAACTCCCACAATATCACTCTGGAAGATCGACCAAGAAGTGACTGGAGACACACTGAGATCGGTCTCGCTGAGGATATTGTAAGTGGTCCCAGCTTGACCCTCCCAAGTGAAGAGAAGGTTTCCTGGAACATTCGGATCACTTTCAACGCAAACAACGAAATCAACAGGATCCGGACCATCAATCGAGGTCAGAGTTCGAGTCGCCTCGGTGTAGATGAAAGTGTCTCCGAACTCTTCAAGAGTCCAAACTCTCGAACCTGGCGCAGCGCCATCAGAAGTGTAAGCAACTCCTCCACTCGAAACGGTGAAGGTGCTTCCGTAGTTCAGAGAGAGAGCAGTATCATCGATGAGAACCCAAGTTCCACCAGGAACGACGCCGGCCAAGCTGATGTTGAGTGTGCCATCGAAGTTCAGCACGCCTGTGCCAGCACCACCTCCGGAAATGACGTTGTTCACGCCATCGGCCAAAGGCCTCATCGTCAACTGGCCACCATCAGCAACGGTAATGACTCCTTCTTCAATCACGGTCGCACCGGAGTAGGTATTCAGGCCAGAAAGAGTCTGTGTTCCTGTTCCAACCTTGGTGAGATTGCCTCTCAGATTAGCCGTGGTATCACCAATCTCACCTGCAAAATCTGCCGATCCATTATCAACCCCAATGGTGAACTGCATGTAGCCACCAGAACCAAACCCAGTAGTGACCAATCCATCACCTCGCAATTCGTCAATGCGCACATTGCCTTCCCGCGCACGGAAGAGAGCTCCAGCTGCTACGTTAAGATCAGAAAAATTATTGGTCCAATCCTCATTCTGAGGAACTGGATCGGCTCCGCCAGTGATTCCTCCTCGAAACTGACCTGCCTGAATATCGATCAAGGAACCGGAAGCGAGTGCAAAGGTACCCACGGTCGCATTCCACCCAACCTGACCCGTGCCCGTCTTCAGGATTGTTCCTTCGCCAGCAAAAGTCATATCGACAGGATAGAAGCGAGTGACATTAGACGCCAATTCCAAAACTGCATCAGCAGCAATCGTGAAAGAAGGGGAAGAGCTATTACCCTCTAGAGCCAAAGTTCCTTCATCAACGATGGTCACGCCAGAATAAGAAGAATCCTCAGTCAATACCGTTACTCCCAAACCTTGATGACTTAGAGAGCCCGCGCCAGAGACTGCTCCATCCTGAAAGACCAAATCCGCCGTGGTAAAATTGAGGACACCATCATTCACAATCGGAGCCGCACTCACCGAACCGTCTGCGGTCGCATCTCCCAAATTCAAAGTGCTATCCGTCGAAACCGAGACCGACCCGGTCGTTGCATGAGTGCCCAGCAGTGTTACCTCTCCCATTCCCTCAAGGGCAATTGAGGTTGTTCCATTAATCCCTTCCGCATCGGGACTTGTGAAAATATAATCAACGGTATCATTCTCAAAATTGAGTTGATTGGTTCCCACGCCACCAAGCCCGATATCGATCATGGACTGCGTGACTGGTGTTTGACCACTATTCGGGTAGGTGTCGGCAAAGGTCCCGAGTTGAGTCGTCGCGGTAGAGACATCGAAGGTCACACTCGTTAACGGAGCACTTGGAGCGTTATTGGACCAGTTGGCAGTCGTCGCAGCATCCCAGACATTGTTGATACTCCCTGTCCAAAAACCAAGGATTCCCCCATCTTCGACTGTAAGCATTCCGGTCGCCTCATTAAATTGGAAAGAAATCGTTCCAAATCCCAACTCCCAGATTCCATTCAGATCATCATCACTAAAGTCACCAAGAGAACTCGTCACACTAAAAGTCTTCACAGGAAGGGTATTCCCATAGTCAACCATGAGATTACTCCCATCCACCACCAACCAGCTGTTGCCTATAGTGGCATCAGCTCCGCTGAGATCAAAGTTGAGCACTCCATCCATAAGGAGAGAAGCACCGCTCGATCCGCTGATCGAATTGGTCACGCCGTTCGCTCCTGGAACAATTTTAAATTCCCCACCATCGGCGACAGTGAGCTCTGCTACATCCACGACGGTATTTCCGGTATAGAGATTGGCTTGACTCATCGTCACGGAGCCAGTTCCAGAAAACGTGATTCCGTTTTCCTCGCCTGTTTGCTGAGTGATGATAGCATTCAAAGCTAAAGTTCCTGTTCCATTGTGGACAACATCCAAGGGATTGTTCAGCCGAATGAGACCCGCATTCGCCCCAGTGTTTCCGCTAGTAATGTTGATGTCACCAGAGGAAGCAGCATCGACCGTAATTGTCGACGTTCCCGTACTCGACTCCATGGTCAAACTGCGAAGAAAAGTCGAAGACCTAAAAATATTGATGGTATGGCCGTCCACCCCAATCGTGCCGTCAAAGGTCATGCTGCGAAGCGTATAATCATTTCGGGTCAGCCCCGTATCACGAGGACCGTCCGTAAACACTAAATCAGTTTCATTGGACAACGTCGGAGCCATGGCTACTCCCATTTCATTGGTCCAGTTGTCGGCAAATGTCCAACGGGTTCCCCCTAAGCCGACCCAAGTGAAAGTCTCCGCTTGGGCATTGGCCATGAAAAGGAGGCAGGCTGCCTTACATACTAAGTTTTTTTTGTTCATTGGTTTTTGGGGATTGTGGCCTCGTGCGGTGCTGTGCTTTTGAGAGAGTAGAAAATTACAAATCTATCGAGACCAAAGACCAGTCTCAGCCGTTTCTCAAAGTCTGTCCACCCCCCGTTTAGACGGTAGGGGCTAAATTAGGGCAATCCCCCCAAATCTCTGTCGTTCTCCTTCTTAAAAACTACAAATTGACCTCGAAGGCCTCGAACCAAGAAGATGACTCCTAATCCCCCACCGCCAACATTTCCCAAGGAACACTTGTCCCCACGACGATCACCGCTGCAGTTTCGACTTCGTCCGTGTGAATCAACACGGAGAGAATCGGCGAACCGATTAGCGTTGGAAAATCTCCGTGAATCGAGCCTTCAGAAAAGCTCTCGGTGAAAATGGCAGGACTATGGGAAAACACCATGGCAACGGAAGCCTCCCGTACATCCCAACTCTCCTTTACCGACGCCTCATGCTCTGAAAAAGCTTTCACAGATTCCTCCAAACTTGTCGGGGGTGAGCCACTACGCCCCAAACGCAGCTACCTGCCACGGTTCAGCGAGAGCATCGAGTTGCACTCCCTGGCTTATCTTGCCCAACCTTCCCGTCTCCAACGGGCACTAGGTGCTTGTCACGATCTACGTTCATCGGTTCCGCCCCTCCTCGGAGATGAGGGTGGTGACACAAAGGCAATTCAAGATCGCGCGCACGAGTAGGGAAGGAGATTTCAGCTATATTGAAGCATGATCTAGGCAGGCAGAAAAAAACGTGGGACAACGGCCTCTCCGACCGCGTCCCACGCATTAAATTTCGAAAACAGAATTCTGCTTAGGCGCGGCGGCGGCGCAACACCAGTGTGCCAAGACCACCAAGAAGTAGAGCGAAAGAGCTCGGCTCAGGAATAGTATAGGCGACTTGAATTTGCCTTACGTCCCACCGATTTCTGAAGTTGGCGCCACTGGTCTCTAAATACAGATCTGTGGCGAGGGCTGGCGAAACGGGGTAATTAGTCAATGCAGCTAAATCTACAACTTTAGTTCCAGCAGCTCCATCGTTGATATTGGGGACGGGCGCGGCAGTAGCAGTTCCAAAGTCTGTGAAAGAAATAAGGACGGCATCGCTAGCATTGCCAGCATTACCAAATGACGCACCTGTAAATCTCAGATCAGTGATGTCGCTGGCAACAAATCCACTGTCGCCCGCGACAAAATTGTTAACCGAGAGACCCACTAACGAAATGCCCTCGTTATCGTTAGCCTCAAGAGTACTGTAATGATTTGAAATATCCGTGTCAGATCCAACTCCCAGTTGAGTTCCAGTTGAATTAACAAATGAATTTGCGCCACCGATAGAACCGAGGGTGTAAAGGATATCGAAAGAACCGGTGGTGCCAATAGTCACTGTTGTCGAAGCTGTGACAGCAGTACTGATGGTTTCGGTTGTAGAGGTGGTTCCGGTAGCGGAATAGTTACCAGCGGCAGGCAAATCAAGATTTACCGTGGCAGCATGGGACGTTCCTACCAGCAGTACACCTGCGCTTAACGTTGTGAAAACTTTGGTCATTTAATTTTTCGTATTTGGATTTATTGAGTGGTGAAATCTTTAGAATCCACTGAACTTTGACAAAATTAGCTGCTCAAATTATTCTTAACAACCCCCTGTTTAGGGGGCAAGAGCGGGCCGGGCCAGACTTTCTGGATTTGTCGTATATTCACAAGCGTTAGAGGTTTCCTGAAAATTTTGAAGAAAGAGCCTGCCGCACCCTCAAGCTATTAATGCTTACGAAAACCACGACGTTTGAAGCGGCCGACACGGACATCTATGCCTAGAAGCTTATAGGTCTTGGTATCATAGTCCGTGAGTTGTGGCCTTGGCAGCGCAGACTTTTGGTCTTCCGTCGCCGGAGACTATAAAAAGCTGGTCGCCTTTCTTCTTCACGCAAAGGTCAGAAAAAAGAAGGGCCTGCCTCCAACTTTCCCCGCCACTGAATGGGACGGCAAACGGATTCAGCGAACCTGTGATTTTGTAAGCTACAGGCTAGCTCGTCTATGTTAGACACCAAGGCATGCTTCGAGTGCTGAATGGATGGCATGCTCTTTTGCTGTTAGCCTTTTTCCCTGCCTCCCTCGTAGGGGTGGAGCTGGAGGCTGATTCAGAAAAACGGTCTTCGAAATCACTCGAAAAGCGGTTGGACGAAATCGATGCCGAGCTGACCAAACTGGCACGCTATAGCCTCCGAAGCGGAGTCGGTTCCATCGGGTATCGCTCCATCTCACATCGTGAACCCGGCTCTCACGAGTGGGTGCAGGTCACTTTCGACCAAGCCTACCCCATCGACGAAATCGTTCTCGTGCCCACTCTCTGGCGGGACTCGAACGCAGGCTTCCTCTCCGACGGCTTTCCACTCGGGTTTCGCGTTCTTGCCGGCACCGATGAGGATCGTGATGGCTCCGTCATCACGGAGTATCAGGATAGCGACCGACTCCTCCCTCGCATTGCCCCTCTCACCATCATCGCCAACCAGCAGGCCGCCTCCTGGATTCGGATCGAAGCCACCCACTTGTCCCGCCGAGCTTTTGACCAGAAATTTATCTTTCAGCTCTCGGAACTGATGGTCTTTAGCGGGAAGCGAAACATTGCTCTTCGACGCCCCGTGACAGTCTCCTCGGTCCATCCTCCGGACCTGAGCCGAGCTTGGAACAAACGATTTCTTGTCGATGGCCACCTGCCCTATCTCATGGACGCAGCTCAAGGAGATCCGAGTGTGGCCTACATCAGCTCTGTCAGTAGACATCCTGCCCTCACCCTTGACTTGGGCGAACCATTCCCCCTCTCCGCTATCCATCTCCATGCCGTCGACCAAAGCGACACCGTTCCCCAAGCTTACCCAGGCAGCTTAGGCCTCCCTCCAAGTCTCATCATAGAAGGGGCCCTCGCTCCTGACTTTTCTGATGTGGTTTTGATGGTGGAGGCTCGCCTCGATCGAGTCACGGACGTAGGCCCCGTGATGATGTGGCCCCTGAAGCAACCAAACTGCCGGTATATCCGCATTCGAAGCCCCAACCGAGACGAGCAGTCACGTTTTGGCTTTGCCGAAATCGAACTCTTCTCTCAAGGCAAAAACGTCGCCTTCCGAAAGCCTGTTCACCCCGAGTGGAAGGCGCCTCCCGCTGACACCTCCAGTTTGCGCTCGCTCGAAGCCTTGACCGACGGCCGCAACCTCTACGGAAAAATTTTGCCGGTTCGTACCTGGGTTGAGCAACTCTCCCAACGCCACCTCTTGGAGTCGGAGCGCCCTGTCGTCGCGGCAGAACTTGCGCGACGCTATGAGGCCCAAAAAAGAAACCTCTTCATCATGACATGGGTCGCGGCCATACTGGCTGCCGCCATTGGGTTCACTATCCTCGTCACTCGGTTCCTTCGCTTGCGACAAGCCACCCGAATGCGCGAACGCTTCGCCGCCGACCTTCACGATGAACTCGGAGCCAACATTCACACTATCGGACTCCTTGGGGACCTAGCGAGGGATACCCAGTCACCCGATGAGCTCCAGGAACTACTCGAACGGTCTCGCGTCTTCACCGAACGCAGTGGACGTGCGATTCGGAACTGGGCTAACGTGCTCGAATCTCGTGGCCTCTGCGAGGACTTAGTCGATGAAATGAAGCGAGCGAACGAAAGCCTTCTTGCCGATATTGATCACAAACTCACTTTCGACGGCAGCGAACACCTCGCGAACCTCAAACCAAGGAGGCGCATCGACATTTTCCTATTCTACAAGGAATGCCTCGTAAACATTCTTCGCCACTCTCAAGCCACCCACGTCACCACTCATCTCCAAGCCAATCTGGAAGAACTCTCCTTAATCATTAGCGACAACGGACACGGAATCGCTGGTGAAGTCCCTCCATCCCTTAAGCGCCGTGCTCGCCTCATTCGAGGTCAAGTCACTGCCGAAAACTCGACGGAAGGCGGAACCTGCATTAAGCTCCATCTCAAGAGATCGAAACGTCCTCTATTTGGATAAACCCAGTGAGCTTCGAACAACCCAGCAAAACCATGCCCGCAACCATTAAAGTCATGCTTATCGAAGATCACGCCGGATACCGGGAGGTCATCACCCGTACCCTCGGAAGCACTTCTGAACTCAAGCTAATCGACCAATTCGGCACAGCAGAAATCGCACTCCGAGAGATTGAGAAGCTTACTGAGAACGAGGCCCCTGACGTCCTTCTCCTCGACCTCAATCTTCCCGGAGTGTCTGGTCTCGAAGCCATTCCCTGGTTCAAACAATATTCAGCCAAGTCCAAGATCATTGTCCTCACCCAGTCAGACAAGGAAAGCGATGTCCTCACCGCCATATCCCTAGGCGCTTCGGGCTACCTCCTCAAGTCAGCCACTGCCCAACAAATCAAAGACGCCATCAAGATTGTGTTTAAGGGCGGCGCCTCCCTCGACCCCAGTGTCGCCCAATTCATTCTTAACAAACTGAGAACACGTCCCACCGAGAACCAACTCGAGAAGGCCCTCTCCGGTCGTGAACTCGAAATTCTCTCTCTCCTAGGAGAAGGAATGGTCAAAAAAGAAATAGCCAACCACCTCAACATCGGAGTTACCACGGTCGCCTATCACATTAAGCACATCTATCAAAAGCTTCAGGTCCAAAACGCACCTGCAGCCGTAGCCAAAGGCTACCGGAAGGGCCTTCTTTAAAAGACCTTCTATTAGATTATTTTACCGGACGCAAAATCATGGCATGTCCGCCGCCCACTGCCATTTTCGCAGAGATCACATCGCCATACTTCACGGTTTTCGTTTCAATCTCGTAGACCTCGGGATTCTTCACCCCATGGGAATTAGGAGCATCTTGAAAGAGGGTAGCTTGGTAGCTCTTGCCCCTCTCGATAAAATCGAGAGAAACATCTAGCGCCCGCTCTGTCTGATCATTGACCGAAGCCACGAACCAGTCATCGCCGCTACGGCGAGCAGTGGTGATATACTCCCCAATCTTGGAATTGAGAACTTGAGAGTCATCCCAAGTCGAAGGCATCACTTTTAGAAATTCGAACAAGTCGAGCTTCTTACGATACTCTTCTGGTGCATCCGGCAAAGTCACGAGCCCTGTGTAAATCACCAGATTACGCGCCACCTCACTGACCACCGTGGAGATATAGCTATTCTTCTTTCTCGGACCCTTCTCACGCTCGCCCGCATTGATACTCTTGATTCCAAAATTGCCATTCGACATATCTAACGGACCCGACAAAGAGCTCACCATAGCCATCTTGAGGAATGTCTCCGGCGTGAAGGCACTGCGACTGTCTTGCTGACCATGGCAATACTCCCGGGTAATGAGGTGAGGCAAAGTTCGCTCTACTCCTGACATCGGCACGGGGCCATCGTGGAAGTTGATCAGAATTTTGTTTTCAGCGGCAGCATTCATGGCATCTCTCGTGAAGCCGCCCTTATTGCCCATGAAGCCATACTTCATCCCTGTCGCGCCCCGTCCCGCGTAGTTGCTAAAGAGGGTCTCATCTCCAAAATTCCCCTTCTTGCGATCGTAGTAGAGCATAATCATCACACCCTTTTCTTTGGCGTAGCTCATCACCTTCTCAATATCAACCTTGGGGGAAACCTCCATCTTTCCCTCCCCAGCAGATAGGAACCAATGGTCATCCACCGTGAAATATTCCAATCCCTGCTCCGCGCAAAAATCAATATAGCGGAGGTAACTGCGAGTATCGATACCATAGACAAAATCACCGTTGTCGTAACCATGAACACGCCAGTCCCACAGCCCCTTACCAGGCTTAATCCAACTCGTGTCTTCCAATTGACAGGGCGCGGCTAGGTTCAACGAAACCGTATTCACGACCAGGTCCCCCGCATTATCACCAATCAAGATCGTCCGCCAAGGCGTCACCTGCCCTTCCCCGATAGAGGCCGCTGGCTTCGGCGTAGTTGCCCGAAACGTCCCCCCACCCTTCACACCTTGAACACTCATCGACTCAAACCCTGCCGCAGAGTATAAGTCGGACTCAATCAGGGCCACATGGAGCCCCTCTTTGCGCTCAGTCACCAAGGGAACTCCCCCCTTGCCTTTCGGAGAAGCTTTTCCACCGCGCTGTCCCGCGTAATGAGCCTCACCATCGAGCACCTTGTATTCGCTGGAAAAAGTCATCTTCTGGCCCTTCGACTCGTCCGACAACACAAACCGGAACCCCACGCCCTCATCAAAGGCACGGCAAACCAACTTCACAGGTATCTCGCCAGCTTTCATCGAAAGAGTCAGCTCACGATGATGATCACGAATCTCGCTAAACTGCCCCCAGACTGGCTTCCAAGTGGAATCATTTTCACTCCTCGATTCCTCACCGAGGGTCATCTTCTTGCCTGCAAAGAGTTCCACTTTCGAAGAACCCACAATCGGAGTCTTCCCCTTCGAAATCGAATAGAAAAGCGTGCCTTCATCCACCTCGAACGAAGCCGAAATCTTTCCATCCGGAGACTCAACGACCACAGGGGCCGCGAATAGGTTGGCGGCCAGCAAAGCCGTTCCAAATACAATACAGGAATAGTTTTTCATCTTGGGGTTTCTAATTTCTAAATTCATCTAAGAGTTCGAGCAAGGGTTGGTCACGTTCTTAATCCTGCTACCGCACCCGCAGGATTCCCTGCATCGCCTGCCAGTGCCCCGGAAAGGTGCAGATATAGGGGTAGTCGCCCTTCTTGCGAGGAGCTCGGAAATTTAAAACGTAATCTTCTTCAGGATTGATAACGGGAATCACGTGTAGCACCTCCGGCAGATCCGGAGCGTAGTTCTTGTCCGCAGCCTTGGGATCGTTGAGCATTTTGAAAGAGGCCATGCCCACCTTCTCCGTCGCACCCGGAGCCAAAATCACCAAGTTGTGAGGCATCACATCTTGATTCAAGAACGTGAGCGAGAGCGGTTGCCTCGGCTTCACCTCTAACAAGGTCTGCTCATACTTGAGACCGCTCACCGCATTCACCACCAGTTCCTTGGCTCCCTTGAGCTTCTTTCCTCCACTCTTGGGCGCATTCGCTGGGGAATTCTTCACCCGTAGAGCGACCTCACGGGGCTTTCCTTCCACCCGTGGCTGAGCACCCTCGAAAGCGAAATAGGGCTGAGGATACATCGGCGATGCAAAGAGATCAGTCGCAAAGGACACTCCTTGAGCATCCTTCAAATGCATCCGAAGATAGAGCACCATGGTTGGATTCAATTCCGGAATCTCCACAAAAATCGAACGCCCATCTTCCAAAGCATGAACCGAAGTAATCGAGAGCAGGTCGTGACCCACTTCGTCAGATTTCGCTGAAAACTCAGGCGAGCCATACCCCTTGGAATAAACATACTCCCAAGTCTGCGCCAGATAGTTCGAGACCTCCGCCACTGCCTCTCGATCCAAGGCCATCGGGAAATCCACTTGGAGTCCATTCTCAAAAACCTGAAAACTAGAAGGCTTGCGAACCACTGCATCCAAGTAACGAACACGCTGCAAACAACCATCCTGCTGAGAATAGTCCCCCCAGCCATCAAGACCTACCACATAAAGTTGGCCGTCACTCTCGCGGAACGCTCCTCGAATGACCCCTGCCAAAAACTCCCCTTCCAACGGAACCGTCGCAGCCTGAGGCTTAGGACCCTGAGCATCGCGCAAGACCAAGTAGTGCGAGCAAGCCCCAAAGCTCAGCCCGACATGAGAGCCCTCAAACGGCCCCCAGCGATCAGAAGTAATTTCAACAAACCCACCCACCGAATTATCAATGCCACGCGGGATAAAACAGAGCGGTGCAGAAATCGGCTGAGGGTCACTGCCATGAGGCACGCCATAATGACGTCCTTCCTCCACCTCAACAATGGTAGAGGCAGGAGTCCAAGTCCCCTCCTGCGGACCAATCCAGAAAAAGTCAGCCGAGCCCCCAATCCCCATTGCATTGCGCATCCCGTAGCCCACCTCACTCGTCACGCCCTCGGGCGAGGTCCGCATGATCAACTCCTTTTGCGTAAAGTGAAACGAGCCGTCCGCCGTGCGATGCAAACCGAAGGTGTGAGTATGGCTCTTATCGAATCCCCCAAAATCGTTAGCATAACTCTCATAGTAATCGGCCTCGCCATTGTCATTCAAATCGTGAAAACGGTAAATCTGTCCTCGGTCGAGAGCGAAGAGTCCATCCTCGTCAGCGTGCAATCCCATCGGAGAATTGAGCCCCGAGGCAAACCGCTTCCAAGTAAGTTCACCGGATTGTTTGGGTGACTCCTTTACCGACCAAATCTCCCCAATTACCGTAGACACATAAATGGTCTCATCCGGACCGAAGGCAATCCCCGAGAGCTGCATCACCGACCGGTAGGGATTCTCATAAGGAACCTCCAAGGTATCGACCACATAGGAGGCCCCCTCCTTTGCCTTTCCCATGAGAGTCTGTGTCGTCACCGTCTCAGGCCAAGCAGACTGACCTCCTTTTGTAAACTGACTGAGCGTTCCATACTCAACCGCTGGCCCAGGAAGCTCTGGGAGCGACTCTCTTCCGCCTTTACTCACGACCTCCACCGTCCGAACAAACTCGCCATCACGCAGACTCGGGCTATCGAGAATCTCAACATCCCCAATACGATAGTGAAAAACCACCCGCTCGCCATGGCGGTAGAGCCCCAGATAGCGACTCTCGGGAATCTCAATGGGCTTCGTTTGGAAGAACCGCATCTTCCCAGAGACCTTCGCATTTCGTGACGTACCCCAGCGGAAAGAATCGAACTTGATCCACCCATCCCAAATGGCCCGATAATTGAGCGAGTCCGGATCGAAACAAGCCGCCACCCCATCGCCGAGCTTCACATTCACCCCCTTCAGCACCACTTCCAACTCCTTGGGATTCCCCCGCGTGACATGAGAATGCATGGACCCCATCTCCGCCTGATTCCAGCGACCATCGCGATGTTGGTTTTGATTGTATTTCCCCCAATGACCATGCAGCCCTCCATCTAACCCCGGAAATGCAGGAAGAAGAGTCGGACGTTCCTCGGGCGGCATCGCCAAATAGTAGTCTGCCTGCCGTTGATAGAAGCCGTAGACTCGCGCTTCGTTCACCTTGGCATCGGCGTGCTCGTAGCTCTCACGATGCCCTCCTGCCTCTGCATATGGATGAGCCTGCGGGTTGGCTACCTCTCCAAAACTGAATGAGGTGCCTAGACAAGAGAGAACGTATCCCGCTGCGGGCTTAAGTGGCAAAAGCTTTTCGAATGTCTTCATATCGGAACTCTGTCGGCTTTTTTTTAGGTTACTAGAAGACTCAGTGAGCCAGTGAGGAGGAGCTCTCTTAGCGCGAACGAACCTTCTTAAATTCGCTCTTTCCTCGCCCTTTTTCTTCGTCCGATAGCGGATCCCAGTCCTGCTTCTGATTGCTTAAAATAGGAACCTCTGGAAAAAGCGTTCCAGTAGGTCGTTGCTCCGAACCTCGCTTGCCAAATTCTCCCAGCTTCAGACGAGTCTCTTCGGCAAGCGCTACCAGTTCAGAAACCCGCTCCGGATGCTCTGACGCCAAGTCGGTCTTCTCTCCCACTTCTTGCGCAAGATTATAGAGCTTCGGCTCCGCAATTGGCTTCTGCTTTTTCACTGCCCAAAAAGGAATTTGCTCCTGAGTTCGAGGCAAATGCAGCTTCCAGTCGCCCACCCGAACCGCCTGCAAGTTCTCGCAATTGTAGTAGTAGAAAGGCTCATCCTTCGAGCGAGCAATCTCTCCTCCCGAGAACAAAGGAGTCAATCTCACCCCATCGTAAATCCGGCCCTCAGGTATTGGTGCCTCCGCCAACTCAGACAAGGTCGGAAAGAGATCCATCGCATTCACCGGAACATCTAACACTGCTGGCTTTTGAATACCGCCCTTCCAATACATGATAAACGGCACCCGATGGCCACCCTCCAGTGAAAGATACTTCGTCCCGCTATAGGGCTTAGAATACTTCGCAGAAACCGCGCCGTTATCTGAGCTGAAGACCACGAGGGTATTGTCCAATATCCCGTTCTTCTCCAGCGCCTTGAGGATTTCGCCAACCCCCCAATCTGCTTCCTGAATGATGTCCCCTCTCACCCCATCTTTCGAAGAACCTTTGAACTTAGGTCCCGCTTTGTAAGGGGTGTGCGGATAATTGTGAGCGAAGTAGATAAAAAAAGGCTGATCCTTGAAGTCCTCAACGTGCTTCACCATCCTCTGAGTGTAGAGGGTAGTAAGCTTTGCTAGGGGCGTGTTTTTGTAGATGATTTTCCGCTCATCATAAAAAGCCGAATTATGCCCCATGTTGTCCGGAGCTCCATAGTAGTGATCGAAGCCTTGGTGATAGTAAGAGAATTCCTCTTCCTTACCCAAGTGCCACTTCCCCACCATCGCCGTCACGTAGCCTTTCTTTTTGAACTGCTCCGCAATGGTAACCTCATCGGGATTGAGCCCTAGAAACCAGTGCGCTTCCCGCTTTTGATTAATACCCATGTAGAGCCCCGCCCTTTGAGGATAGGCTCCGGTGAGAAACGCCGCCCGCGAAGGCGAGCAAATCGAAGCGGCCGCATGAAAGTGCGTAAACTGCAATCCATCCTCCGCCATGCGGTCAATATTCGGAGTTTTGACCTTGGTTGCCCCATAGCAACTGACATCACTGTAACCCATGTCGTCCATGAGAATGAAAATGACGTTGGGCGACTGGGATGCGCTGAAGCAATTCATCTGACCGCACAAAGCGACCAGACAGAAGGAGGTCAAAAGGGCGCCATGAAATCGATTTACCATTTTCTCTTGGTTTGCGGAATCAACCTTCGTCGAAGTCTACTTTCCCTTCTTCCCTTTCCTTGGTGCAGACTTCGGCCTCACCTCATCGAGGCTAGCCGCCATCTTTTTGACCAATTCAGGATGCTCGTTGTAGAGGTTCTTCGTTTGGTTCACATCAGCCTCCAGATCATAGAGCTGCGCCGGAGGAGCACCCTTCTTGAGCTTTCCGTTCTCAATGTCACTGTTAGGAGTATCCACAAGGGTGGTCACCGCAGGCCCTCCCCAGGCATGCTGACCAGGCTTCGACCCCGTAAATCCACCGTCATTGCGCGCGGGGATATACATCCACTTTCCCTTCCTCAGAGAGACATGCGATTGCTTGGACGCTTGCAGAACCAATTCCTCGCGCAGTGGCTCTGTTGAGTCAGTGACCAAAGCGGACAGCATACTAATACTATCTTTCGAATCCGCGAGGTCCTGACTGGTAAGCTCCGCAACCGTCGCTAACAAATCGATGCCGCTCAGCAACTGATTCGACACGCTCCCAGCTTTGATTGTTCTAGGCCACCAAGCGATGAAGGGCACCCTGTGGCCACCTTCCCAAATCCCAAACTTGGAACCAAGAAGATCGCCATTGATTTGATGACCTAGCTCAGCAGCCGCTCGGCCTCCCAGATTGAACATTCCTCCATTATCACTGGTGAAAATGACGAGGGTGTTATCCGCAACCCCACTCTCCTCGAGACTCTTCATGACCTCGCCAACAATCCAGTCCAGCTCATGAACAAAGTCCCCGTAGACCCCGCTCTCGCTGGTTCCTTGAAAACGCTTCGCCGGCGTGAAGGGGTGATGAACGTTGGTGGTCGAAAAATAGAGAAAGAAAGGCTTCTTTTCACGAGACTTAATCCAGTCCGTCGCCTTCTCAGTCAACTTCGTTCCCACCTCGTAATCGTTGAACAACTTATGAGCCTCAACCGCTCCTCCAAACTGATTGCCGCTGCGTTGCGCTTCTTTCGGGGCAATAGGCGTGATGGGCGTCGCCTCCTTACCAGCGCCTCTACCGAGATGCACCAATGGATCCGCAGGGTCGCCACCAACGATACCATCATTCTCCACATACAAGTAAGGCGGCGCACTATTCACCACCGGCATCCCAAAGTAATAATCAAAACCAAGGTCCTGCGGTCCAGGTCGCAGTGGCTCCTGCCACTTGTTCGTGCCGGTTCCAAAACCCAAATGCCATTTCCCAATCACCGCAGTATCGTATCCCTTATTCTTAAACAGATCCGCAACCGTGACGGTATCGGTATCAATCAGCAGCGGAGAGGTAATCGGAGCGGGCCCCCAAATGCCCTTCCCTCCATTTCCGCGAAAAGGATACTCTCCCGTCAAAAGGCCAAATCGAGAAGGCGTGCAAACCGCCGAGGACGAATGCGCATCGGTGAACTTCCGCCCCTCAGCCGCCAACTTATCAATATTCGGTGTTTTGAGCTTCGTTGCGCCATAGCAGCCCAAATCTCCATAACCCAAGTCATCGGCAAAGATGAGAACCACATTTGGAGGAGCTTCCTCCCCATGGAGAGCGACGAAAGACGACATCAGGACCCCGATTAATAAAGAACTGTATTTCATTGTTTTAACTTTTAGATTTTCTGGGCTCCCATAAAGGCGCGTGGATAAGAATTTTTTCCGAATTGGAAACTGAATTCCACATATCCCGAATCACGACTTGGAGAGATTTCAGTAATTCTAGCCCTTTCTTTCAAGGAGCTTCCCACTCTCAGCAACTTGCAAGTTAGTGAACATCGTTGCTTCAATACCTCGAGAGTAAGCAATTCCTTCAAATTTTCGCCCTTACTTTTGAAGATGTCCACCCGCACTGCCTCAAGCACTCCTTCAGTCTCTACTCTCTCCTCCTTCAACAGGCTCACCTCAACTCCATCGTGACGTGGGAATGTGCCTTTTTTCAACCTACTCATTTTTATGAGCCTATTGGGACGACATCTCTCAAGGACATCAAGCCATTCGGCATACCCAATACCCACATTCGCATGGCAAATCCCACCACCTACATCTCTACAGCTAGTTGCTTACGCTTCCGCTGCTTCACAAAATCACTTGTTGAAGAGGGGCCCTGCTCCCTATGAACTTCGAGTGAGACGAACTTTCTCCGCACAACACGGACAAGAGAGCACCTCAGGCATCGTCAAAAGCGAGAAAGCCAGAGGAGTTTTTGAGCAACCCAATATTTTGCGGACTCCCGGCTTCACTAAATTGCGAGAG
This sequence comes from Roseibacillus sp., assembly GCA_051251855.1. Taxonomy (GTDB): domain Bacteria; phylum Verrucomicrobiota; class Verrucomicrobiia; order Verrucomicrobiales; family Akkermansiaceae; genus Roseibacillus. The sequence goes on along the minus strand of JBPOGI010000001.1, from coordinate 526,575 downwards.
GACATAAAGAGAGAAGCTCGACAAAGAGGGCAAGTAACCTTTCGCCCATTAGAAATTACGTGAATACTCGACAAAACGAGAAGGGCTGCAGAAATTCCGAAGGCTATCAGAATTTCTCTCTGAATCTCACCGTTCTGAACCAATACCCATCCAATGAGAGCGATCGTTGTAGTAAGGGATAGACGCAAAATTAGGAAACTGACTGCAGCAAGGAAGAAGCGTCCTCGGGACACCACGTTTTTTCTCATTTTTGACGGTTGGGTGTGATCATGACTCGCTGTGGGGATTCTTCTACAAGTTCCCACAGGAACAATTGGGGTTTTGAATGACATTGAATTTTGGTTGAAAGTAAAGGGGCTAGCGGACTTTGGCAAAGGAGTTTCCGTGTCTACAACCGACAGTTGTAGGAATTATTTTTCATCTTCTTCTCACAACTCTAGACCTGAACAAAAGCCATTCAGTCACAACTTATAACCATCATTCAGGACATAATTCTCGAACTTTTGGCTCGCCCACCTTTGGCGAACCCGAGAACGATGAGATAACAAATTTACATCAATCATTTAAACAAAATACTTATGTTACATTAAAATACATTCCGAGCCGAGTCATGACTCTTCATCGAGAAGAAACAAATCTCCCTCAGTAGACGCTACGACCGCAGTGTATCGGCCAGATTCTCATTTTTTTCTCTTTTCTCAGGCATCGAATCAGTCGTGCACTAAACCCATCCCCTTCAAAGCCACGAAGCCCCAACAAACACCACTTTCTACCAGATTCGAAAAAAACGTCTCATATCTTGAGAATCGCCTTGATATTTGGCCGCGACTACCTAGTTTCCGCCCTCCCATGGCAAGAACAGCTGGCAAAGCCAAAACCCGCAAATCAGTCGCTAAGAGATTCAAAGTGACTGGCACGGGCAAGATCTTGCGCCGCAAGCAGGGTAAACGACACATTCTTACGAAGAAATCTCGTAAGCGTAAGCGTTCACTCGGCAAATCGGTCTTGGTCGACGAGACTTGTGTCAAATCGATCCGCGAGAACCTGCCCTTCGGGTAACCATAGACAGAATCCCCCGCGCCGCCTGTTTCCAATGGAAACTGAATAAACGAGACGGCCGGGGACGAACAAAACAAAAAACCGTTTATTCAAGTAGAACATAATTAATGCCAAGAGCTACAAATGGACCAGCTTCCCGGAAACGCCGGAAACGCGTATTACTGCGCGCGAAAGGATTCCGCGGCTTCCGCTCCAAACTGTTTCGCTATGCTAAAGACGCTGTCTACAAGGCACGTCAATACGAGTATCGCGACCGCAAGAAACGCAAAGGTCAATTCCGACGCCTCTGGATTCAGCGTATCAACGCTGGAACAAGAGCACAGGGACTCACCTACTCTCGTTTTATCGAAGGATTGAACGCCGCCAATATCTCCGTTGACCGCAAGGTTCTCGCTGATTTGGCCGTGAATGACATCGGTGCTTTCAACACCTTCTGTGACGCTGCCAAGCAGGCACTCGAAGAAAAGGCTAAGAAAGCAGCCTAACGAACGTTTATCTAATAGGTCGACCGGCTGGTAGCACACACCAAGAGCCGTAACGATTTTAATCAAAAGAGAGCCACCTAAGGGTGGCTCTTTTTTATGGAGGTCAATCTCCCTCCTTCTCACGGAAACTAAAAATCGATAAATTGCCAAATATTTATCTTGGCAAACGTAAGCCCTTCCGCCACGTTCCGCCGCCCAATTAAGAATTGATATGGTAGCACTCAGACTGACTCGCAAAGGCACGAAAGACCGTCCTTATTACAAAATCGTAGCCATCGACAGCCGTGACCGCCGTGACGGACGCCCTATCGAACAGGTTGGCACATACAACCCCATGGAAGAAGGTGTCAACTACACCGTCGACCTAGAAAAGGTGGACAAATGGCTCGGAAATGGCGCTCAGCCCTCCGAAACCGTCAACAGCATCATTCGCAAGGCCCGTAAGGCTGAAAAAGCGAACGCATAGTCGGCAAACCCTTTCCCCGTGCTTCTACTCAAAGAAGCCCTCTCAATCGGTCCTCACAAGGGATCGATTTTTTTATTCTCCCAAGGAAGTCTTCCATTAGTCGACTGCCCAAATCGTTGCACCATCGTGCAAACTATGGTCAATTCCAACTCTCTCAATGACCCCAACAACTCTCGCCCTTCTCATCGTCATCGCTCTCTTCCTTTTGTGGAAACTCGATTTCGTGGCAACTCTCCTCACTCTTAAGAATCTCAAGCCTGAACTCCCTCGCGAGTTCGCTGACGTCTGGGATCAGGAAAAGTACGCCAAATCCCAAGCCTACGAGCGAGAGGGTGCAAAGTTTGGTATCATTTCATCTATCGTCTCCTTGGCTATCCTCCTCGCCTTCTGGTTCGGAGGCGGCTTCGGTTGGCTGGACGAATGGGTCCGTTCTTTTGGATTTGGCGAAATCGTCACCGGTATTTTCTACATCGGCTTCCTCTTCCTCGCCTCCACCCTCATCTCGCTCCCCTTCGACATCCATCACACCTTCGTCCACGAAGAAAAGTTTGGCTTCAACAAGACCACCCCTAGCACCTTCATCGGAGACCAAATCAAAGGTCTCATTTTGGCTGCCGTGCTGGGCATTCCCCTCGTCGCCCTCATCCTCTGGCTCTTCGGCACCTTGCCCAATGCTTGGGTCTACGCTTGGCTCGCAGTGACCGCACTTTCCCTCCTCCTCACTTTCCTTGCCCCCAGCATTATCCTTCCCCTCTTCAACAAATTCACCCCCATGGAAGACGGAGAACTCAAGTCCGCTATCGAAGCCATGGCCAAACAATGCGACTTCCCCCTCGTAGGCCTCTTTGTCATCGACGGCTCAAAGCGCTCCACCAAATCTAACGCCTACTTCACTGGCTTCGGCAAGTTCAAGAAAATTGCCCTCTACGACACTCTCATCGAAAGCCAGAGCACCGAGGAACTCGTCGGCGTCCTCGCTCACGAAATTGGTCACTTCAAAAAGAAGCACATCATCCAACGAATCGTCCTCTCGATCGTCCAAACCGCACTCATTTTCTTCCTCTTAGGCTTGGTCACCTCACCCGACTCCGCCTTCGCGCGCACTCTCTTTACTGCCTTCCAAGTCGACCAAATCTCCCTCTATGTCGGCCTTGTCATTTTCTTCATCCTTTTCAAACCCGTTTCCCGCCTCATCTCTATCGGACTCAGCATGCTCTCGCGCAAACACGAGTTCGAGGCCGACCATTACGCAAAAACGGTTCAAGGAACCCCTGAACACCTCTCTATGGCTCTTAAAAAGCTTTCTCGCAACAACCTCTCTAATCTCACCCCTCATCCTCTGGAAGTCTTTCTGCACCACTCTCACCCGCCGGTGCTGCAGAGATTAGAAGCTCTTAATCGATAGTGGTGATGGCTACGCCGTTCCTTGACTTTCCCAACGGCACGATCGAAAACTGGCGTCGGGTTAAGGCATAAAGGATTCTTTGTTTCTGACCCCCACCCTTCGTTCTCCACCATGCTCAAAACCATTCTATCCCGCCTGTTCCAGACCGTGGTGGTCGTCTTTCTGCTGGTCACCTTCACCTTTTTCTCGGTCAGGGCCATTCCCGGCAATCCCTTCGCGAGTGACAAAGCGACTTCGCCCGAAGAGCAAGCCGCCCTAGAAGCCTACTACGGACTCGATAAACCGCTGCCCGTGCAATACCTCAAATACTGGGGCAACATTCTGTCACGGGGCGACTTCGGCGACTCGCTCTCCATGAAAGGGCGAAAAGTCTCTGACCTTATCGCACAGTCGTTCCCCGTATCCGTCACCCTTGGCCTCGTCTCTCTAACCCTCGGAATCTTGATTGGTATTCCCTTGGGTATCATTGCCGCTCTCAATCACAACAAGTCCCTCGACTACATCGCCATGATTGTTGCCATGGCCGGAATTTGTGTCGTCGCCTTTGTCCTCGGCCCCATATTCCAAATCAACATCGCCAAACCCCTCGGTTGGCTCAACGTTGCCGGTTGGTCCCGCCCCTCTGATATTATCCTCCCTGCCATCACCCTTTCATTCGGCGTTGCCGCCTACCTCGCGCGACTCACTCGTGGTGGCATGCTTGACGTCCTCTCGCAGGACTACATCCGCACCGCCCGCGCCAAAGGAGTTCCCTCCCTCCAAATCATCACCAAGCACGCCCTGCGACCCGCTCTCATGCCCGCAGTGACCTATTTGGGACCTGCCTTCGCCGCCATCATCACCGGCTCCTTCGTAGTCGAAAACATCTTCCTCGTTCCCGGTATGGGTCAACACTTCGTCACCGGTATCACCTCCAAAGACTACAACCTCGTTCTCGCCCTTGTCCTCTTCTACGGAATCCTGATGGGCATTGCCAACCTCCTCTCAGACCTCGCTCTCATCTTCATGGACCCCAAGCTTCGCAACGCCTAATTGACCATGTCCACGACCGCTTCCATCGACACTCCGAGTTCCGTCTCAGCGACCGAAAAAGGCAGCAGCCTCTGGTCCGACGCCTTCACTCGGCTCAAAAAGAACAAACTCGCGATGCTCGGAGGCATTGTGGTCATTCTCATTCTCTTTGCCTGCTTCATCGTCACTCCCATCCTCGGTTTCACCGGATTGGATGCCAATGCGCAAGACCTCTCTAACCAATTTGCAAAACCAGGCGACGGCAGTGTCCTCGGCACCGACCAACTCGGACGCGATGTCCTCATGCGTGTTCTTGAGGGCGGTCAAATTTCTCTCCTCGTCGCCATCCTCTCTACTCTTCTAACCGTCAGCTTCGGCATCGTCTACGGCGGCATTGCAGGCTACGTGGGAGGCAAAACAGAAGCCATCATGATGCGTATCGTGGACGGCCTTCTCGCGATGCCTTTCCTCATCATCGTTATTCTCTTCCGAGAACTCATTGCTGCCCGCACCGACCTCGTCGCCGAATGGTTGGTCGCGAATTGGAACATGAGCCCCGACCTCGTTCTCCGCTTCTCCAATCTTGCTCCCCTTGTTCTTGCCATCGCCGCTTTCGGTTGGCTCACCATGGGACGTATCGTTCGCACCGCAGCCGCCTCACTGCGCCGACAGGAATTCGTCGAAGCCGCCCGCTCTCTCGGCCTCCCCCACCATCGTATTCTCTTCCGCCACATTCTCCCCAACATGCTGGGACCCGTTATCATCTACGCCACCCTCACCATCCCCAGCTTCATCCTCTATGAAGCCACCCTCTCCTTCATCGGACTCGGCATCGAGCCCCCCAACTCCTCCTGGGGAATTCTCATCAAGGAAGGCGCTAATTTCCTCGAAACCTACCCCATCATTCTCGCCATTCCTGCCCTGCTCTTCTCAGTCACCCTCTTCGCCTTCAACTTTCTCGGTGACGGACTCCGCGACGCCCTCGACCCCAAGTCTTCGAAGGACTAAAGCTGCCACTAACTCGCCGAACGGGAGGGTCGACTTCAGTCGAATGGCACTGTGTTAAGCCACCTTGTAGTGTCGGGGGCAAGGAAATGGGAGCGTGGTCTTTCCAAGCCGCCACCCTACAACAGAGAATGTTAAGGGTAGGCCTGTTCGTTCCCGAATCCGCTGTTTCTGTGGTGATTCGTCCGTCCTCCTGCACCCCAGCGGCTTAGAAAACCACTCTCCCAGGCCTGCGGCCACTGCTTTTGTAAGCTCCCGATTTTTCGCCTATCCCAGCGCCATTCGACTTCAGTCGTCCACCATCGGTCGGTCCGACGGACTCAACTCTACGCTCCTGATCTTGCTGGCTCTGACGATCGATTGAAAACCAGCGCCCCCGTAACTGACTTCGAACACTAACCGTCAAATCCAAAGTCCTCAATCAATCCCTCTCCGTCCGCCGCCTCCGTAGCCAATTCGTCACAGCGCTCATTCTCCGCATGACCCGCGTGACCTTTTACCCAGTGCCAAGTCACCTGATGCTTGGAACGCAATTGGTCTAACTCTTGCCAAAGATCCACATTCGCGAGTTTCTCCCCTTTCCCTCGCTTCCACCCCTTTTTTTTCCAACCCTCAATCCATTTCTGATTGTTGGCATCTACCACATACTTAGAGTCAGAATAAATCGCAACCTGACAGGGCTTGGTCAACGCAGCTAGGCCAGCCATCGCCGCTCTTAACTCCATTCGATTGTTCGTCGTCAGGCGATATCCCTGACTCAGTTCCTTCTCAAAGCTACCGCTCTTCAAAATGGTTCCATAACCACCTCGCCCAGGGTTCCCCCGACAGGCACCATCAGTAAAAATTTTCACTTCCGCCATTACTCTTCTCTACTTTCCCATGGCCGCTTTTCACGCCGAGCTTCTAAGCCTTTGAACCAATCCTTCCAACTAGCAGCCATCATTTGCGCCCGCCCTGTCGTCTCTAATGACTTTGACAAGGACTCCAGCTTCTTGAGCTCCGCCTCAATCTCGCTACTCGACCACACCCGCTCCCAATCCGGTTCCGCTTCGCTCAATCGCTGAGCATCTGCCGCCAACTTAGCGGCCCACGCCTGATAAGTTTCCACCCATTCTTTTCGTTCCTTAAACTCCATCGCAACAAAAGAGTCCAAGAACGGAACCACATCCCGCTCTCCCAGCTCCCAATTCTTGAGGGCTTGCGCAAACTCGAGCATCGCAATCTCAGGAGCACTGGAACACTCCGATGGTAATTTAGAAGGCTCAAAATCGTTCCAAGCTTTCAACACATCCTCAAATACAACTTGAGTTTCTGGGTCTAATCCCGCCGACACCACTCGGTCGTGAAGCTTCTCGTAGTTACTGCGCGTATCACCTCCCCGACCATCTAACAAAGCACTCATTCCCGCCTCAAACCCCGACCAAGTCCCGGTAGGCTCCGGAACCTCTCGCTGCCGGTAGAGCTTAAGAAAGTTCAATTCTGCTTCGTTAAAACGTCCTTCTGCGAGCGCTTCGCGGCCTCTTTGGTAAATTCGCGAAATCTTCAAGCCCTCGTCATCACCTCTTTTCACCACCGGAGGCTTCGGTGGAGTCAATTCGTCCTCCTCCTTGCCATCTCCTCGATTCTTAAGGGCAAACAAAGCAACGATGACCAACGCCAAAAGGACAGGCACCACCACCCAAGTGAGCCCCGAAGACTTACTCCGCTCTGTGCGACTACTTTTGGAAGTTCGACTGAGCTGATCTTCTCCATTGAGAGCCCTCTCCAAAGAAGTCTTCACCACATCGTAACTCGACGGCCGCGCCTCTTTTTGGAAGGCCATCATTGCAGTCACCGCATCAGCCGTCGATTGGCTCACCTGAGGAGCCACTTTGTGCAACGGCGGCGCCTTCAATTTTGCCTCTAGCAGAGTCTTCGTATTGGTAGACTTGGTCTCAATCGGTGGCTTACCAGCCAAGGCATGGTAGAGCGAAGCCCCCAAAGCATAGATATCACTCCTGAAATCTTCTACTCCCGCCTCCAAAGCTTCCGGAGGAGCATAGTAAGGCGTTGCAAAAATCTCTTCCGCACGGGCCGATCCCGACTGCGTCACGAGCGAAAGCCCGAAATCGACAATCTTCGCGCCCCCCTCGCTATCCACCAAAATATTCCCAGGCTTGATATCACGATGAATCAACCCTGAAGCCTTCGCCTCCTTCAACCCCGCCGTCACCTGTAGCGCAATCTCAAGCACTTCGCGCTCTGGCAGACCCTTTCCCGTTTCGAGAAGCTTCTCCAGGCTGTCCCCAGAAATCAGCTCCATTGCGATATAGAAACGCTCGAAAGCCCTGCCTACCGAATAAACACGCACCACATTGGGATGACTTACCAAGGCCGTCAGCTCAGCCTCCTTCTCGAACTGAGCCGTCCGGAACTCATCACTGGAATACTCCTCATTGAGAACCTTGAGAGCCACCTCTCGACCGAGCGTCTGATCGACAGCCACAAACACAATGCTCATCCCCCCAAAGGCCAAGCGCTTTTGAAGAAGATAATTGCCGAAATCCACCTTTACCCGCACTTCGGCTCCACAGCCGGGGCACGCCACCCGATTGAATGGAGACGCCGCAGTGACGTCCATTTCTCCTGCGCATTCAGAGCATACTGCAATATCGGCCATTCTTCGCGGCAGAGGATGCCCTAAATCACTCATGGGGCAAAGAGTTAAGGGCGTCCTTCAAACAGTCCGTGACAACTCACAAGCATGGGCCGAAAAACCCGCGCCAAACGCCGTCAACCACAGCCTTTCAGCCTCTCCCGTCTCTCTTTTCTTCCAATCATCTAGCGCCATCATCACGCTCGGGCTACTGCAATTGCCAAAACGCTCCATCACGGCCCGGGTCTCAGGTAAGGCTCTTCCCACAACCTTCTCCACCACTTCCACCACCTCGCGCCCCCCCGAGTGCGACAAAATCGCATCAGGCTCTTGCGTTCTCTGTTCCCACAGACGCTGAACAGCCTCTCCTGCCAGCCCCGGAACCGAGCGATGCAATTGATTCTTCAAAAATCCGCCACTGTTCACAAAACGAATCTTCTCCCGTTCAGCCGGAACATGATGCGTCACGAAGTGGCTCGCCTGCCATTGCCCCTCCTTGGCCCTCTCCTGACCATTCCACACCGCCGCGGCAGAACCATCTCCGAACAAGGCCGCACTAATCAATACTCCCGGCTCATTATTGATAAAAAAAGCGAGCGAGCAGGCCTCCACTGCCACGGTCGCCACCACCGCTTTCGGATTCGTGGCCAAAAAACCCTGCGCCGCCCGCCACATCGGAATCGCTGCCCCACAACCAAATCCATTCACATCCTGCAAAAAAGCATCACTCCGCATTCCTGACTGCTCCGCCAGATAGCTCGACAACCCCGGACAAAGATAACCCGTGCACGAGCACACAAAAAGAGCATCTAACTCACCTGCCAAAACTCCCGCATCCTCCAAAGCTTTCTTCAAACTCGCCACCCCTAATTTGGGAGCTTCTCTCTCATAATGATTGTTCAACTCCTCCGCCCCCATATCGAAAAGCGCCAGCGGGTCAGGCAACACAAACGAGCGCTGTGCGATTCCCGAATCACCACAAAGCACTTTCTCTAACAAAGCCCGTGACCTCGGCTGCAACTCTTCCACCTGAGAAGCATGTCGAATTCGGTTCCAAACATCAGCTTGTTTGTAGGTATGGGCGGGGGTGGCCTTAGCGACCGATTGTAAAAACATCATGTAAGGAGTCGGGTGAGAAAAGAGAACGGCAGCAAGCCCGGTTTGGCAATGGCCGCCAAAGCTTCTTGCGCGGGAGATTTGAGTATGAAGCCATGCATCCCCTTGGCGAGAGCGATCCGACGCCGAAAGCGGGATTCCAAGCGCGACTGAACCAGTTCCCGCGTCGTAGCCCAACCAGCATCACCGCCCGCATAGTGACAGAGCGGCTCCAAAGCACTTTCCGCCGCCTCAAAAGCCATCGACATTCCGTTTCCCGTGAAGGGAGGAATCATTCTTTCCGCATCCCCCACCGCCAAGAGCTCGCTCGGATGCCCCTGCGCCCCAAAACCAATGCCCGAAACCCCAGTCACCGAAGCCTCATCCGCCTTCGACTCCCTCAATCGCGCGACCAACTCTCCCAAGCCACAGGCCTTCAGCTGCGCCAAAAAGCGTTCACTCCCTCTCCCCTGCAAACCCTCACGCCGCCGAAACAACCCACAAACATTCACCCGCCCCTCCTCCACCGGAGTCAGCCCCACATAACCCTCGTCGCCCAAATGCATTTCAAGCCCCGAACAAGTCTTCAAACCTATAAAATGCGCCTTCAACCCCAGCCACTCGCTCTTCTTCTGAATTTTCCTCCCTGCCGCCCACACAAGCCCCTCACGAGGTTGACAAGCCTCCCGCGACCGGCAGCGAAGCTCGCCGCCCAGTTCCTGAAAAAGAGAGCTCATCCGTCTATCCATCTCCCACCGCGAAAGCGCAGGCACCGGCTTCGCCAGAGTCGCTCGCGCAATCTGCTCCTCCCTCAACCACCACGTCATCTCCTCATGCACCTCCGCCCCCTCCATGAGCGAACCCAACCCGAGCGCAGCCAAAGTCTCATCCGACACCCCATTCACAAACTCCCCGCACAAACGGTGGCGAGGATAACTCCCTGCCTCATGGAGTAACACGGGCACCCCTTTATTCTGAAGGCCCACAGCAAGAGACAACCCTGCGATACCCCCTCCCACAATTTCGATGGACTTCGACTTCAAATTCATCCTCAAGGTGCACCCTAACAATTTTGCGTCAAAGAGTTTCGCGAATCGCAACCGAGCGCAGCCCGCCCAGTAAGGTCCGTTCCTCCCGCCAGTGCCAACCTTCGACCAAGCCCAATTTCTGAGGAAGCTCTCCCGGCACGAATCCCGCCCGAATACTCACCATCATATCGTGCCGAGTCACCCCATTCACAAAAGGAAAGAGAGACCATCCCTCCCACAACGCTAAGCGGCACCGCAAAGGCTCCGCGAAAAGAAGAACCTTCTTCGCCTTCAGCAACTCTCCAAGAACCTTAAGCTCAGAATCTTGAAAGTGGTGCAAAATCAAACTCCCCACCACCGCATCCGCCCCGTCTTCCCCAAGACTCTGGAAAAAATCGCCCTCTCGCCACTGCGCGCCCTTCACCAGACTCTCCGGCTTCGGTTGCAAATCATACCCTGTTGCCGTCCACCCCTTCCCAGCCAAACGATTCACCAACTCCCCGCGCCCCGCCCCCATTTCGGTCACAGTCCGAAGCCCCTCCAGCTTCCCCAACTCACCTGCAATCCAGCGCTCGTTCCCCATCAAGGCATTGATCAGCCTCAAATCTCGCCGACTCCTCACCGCCCGAGGGTCCCTTCCCTCTAGCTCATCGAGAATCTCTGGCACCACAACCCTCTCCATCATCTTACTTCCTTTGCTCGGCGCGCCGAATCGGATCAAAGACCTCTTCAGCCCCCGCCATCTTCACCTCGTAAACAAAAACCATCAGCTCACCGAGACGCCCCGTCGGGAATCCCTTATCCTTAAACCACATCAAATACTCATCCGGCAACGCCACCAACAAGCGCCCCTTGTATTTCCCGAACGGCATTCGATAGACGCAGAGATCCTCGTAGAGCATCCGCCACTGCTCCTGATCGATTTCCGCAAACTCCATAGCGACAGTCTAGGTTTCCTTTCCCAAAAAGAAAGGCCCAGCCTCATAATCACTCTCCCACCGCCACCGCGGGTCGAGCAGCCTGACAAGACCAACACTCTTGCATCGAATCCGGCACTCCCTCGCCACACTCATCACACTTCCACTCTGGCCCCAGCGGACGCTTTTCCTCCGCCAAAAATACACGCAGGAGCTTCAACGCAGTCTCCTCATCCTCCTGATTCATCACACAAATGGCCGGGAAAAATTCAGGAATCTGCATTTCAGTCACAGACAGATTCTCATTCCTCACAAAGACCTCCACCCCTTCCGCCCTCAAGCGGTCAGCCAGAAGCCCTACTTTACCCAGATGACCACTTCTAAAAATTTCCTTCACACTCGATATTCTCCCCTATTTCAAACTCTTCGCAAGCTCGAAAGCTCCCTCTGGGATAGGAGAGTCGACTTCAGCAAAAAGGTCCTCACCATCCCGATCGTCCCACTCGAGAGCTGGAGCTAAAGGAGCTGCGTCCCACCCGAGAACTCGAGGAAAAACTCGAACCCGAACCAAATGAACTCCTCGTCGACGACCGCATGCGCGACCGGCGAGCAGCTGCCCGCCGCGCCCTTTCAGCCGCCTCGGCATTGCGTCTCCGTCTTGCTTCCTCGGCTTCAGCTGCTGCAATTGCTCGCCGAGCAGCCGCAATTGCAAAACCCGCATGGCGAATACAATCGTGATAGTTTCCCGAAAGAATCGCTCCACTTGCAGACTCAATGGCATCCAGTCCAGGCGAACCACCAACACGCACCCCATAATGCCCCCGCCAACTCTGAGCCGATCTCAATTGCCTCTCCGCTTGCGAAATACGCGTCATCGCTTCCCGAGCCAATTCTAACTCCTCTCGAATGGCAACACTCGCCTCACCCAACTCGGTGCGAATGAGCCCAAGCTCGTTGCCAACCTCCCGCCAGTCGCCATGTTTCGATTCCAAAGTAACACTCACCCCCGCCAGCTGCTGGGAGGCCTTTTCCACATGTCCCATCGCACGTTGCAGCCGCTTGCTATCCGTCACCCCATCATTCTGGCCCGCCCTCACCAATTCAAGCCCCTTCGCCTCAGCCGCCCGAGCTTGCTTCATGGAATGCACTGTCTTTTGGTAAATCTCTAGGTCATTTGCAACCTCCCCTCTCACAACTGTCAAACGCTCGCTCAAATCTGCAAGTGAAGCTGCGGCTCGATAAGGGTCATTAGCGGTCCCCGTGGCAAGCGTCGCTTCCATCGCAACATCCCTTTGCGATTCGACCTCCACAAATAGCGCAACCGTGGCAGCCATCACCCGTCGGTCAGTAATGGGCTCTGCCAAATCGTCGCACTCCCGTTTCAGCTTCTCTAGCAGCAAAGAACTCTCCTTCTCTAGGCGGACGAGCTCCTCTTTTCTCGCCTCAACCTCAACACAAAGTTCTTCTCTGCTTACAATTTCCTGCTCACTCCTATTCAGGAGCGCTCTTGCCTCTAAAAGCTGAGCCTCTTCAAAAACATTCTGAGCTTTCGCAAGAGAGTCCACCACATCTGCAGAAGCCTTTTTCAAGAGAACAGGCGCATGGGCATAATTGGCTCCTGTGTCCTCTTCCAGATTGACTAACAAGGCACTCGATGAGTAATCCTTGCGTAAGGAATCCACTAAGACCGAAACCGTGGTCCCATGCTCATCAGCTCGCTGATGAGAAGTCGAAAGTTCTCGATGTCGCTGAGGGAACTTTGCAAAAACATCCTCCGACTCCTGAACCAAGCCCCGCGCACTCGCTACCAATCGCTCGGACTCATCCAAGAAAGCCTCCGCCGCAATGGCTTCTCCGTTATCAATCGCTGCCAAGGCGGCCTCCCGCTGTGCTCGGCCTTCCGCAAGATGTTCATCAGGATTTCTCCCCTCGTCCTCCTTCAATACCAAATCACTTTCGACTTTCAGTCGCCGCCCCAAGGATTCTCGAGTTTGCCTAACCAAGGTCGTTGCAGCCGCCAGAGCCGGCTTCACCTCTTCTTCCGCACGCCGCGCCTCCAAAAGGGACTGCTCGACTCGATCCGCAAATGCCATCAACGCGCTCGTCTGCAGTTCCACTCCACTGGCCACCGACTTCTCGCAACCTGCCAGACAAAGCTCCTCACCCTCTTGCGTAAACTGATCCATCTCTCGCTCCAACCAGACGGTATGACGCCCCAGCCTCTCAAGCCCCCGGTCATGTTCCAAAACGTGCTCCCAGCGTTGCTCTCGAAAGCCCACCACCCCGGCAATTAATGCCCCCGCCTCAGCGGCCATCTGTTCTCCGACAAAGATTGGACCGTCCAAGGCCGCCACCGGATCTCCCTTTGCTAAATCCGCCCCATCCAACTGCTCCTGCTCCATCTTTGGAATCCATTGGGTAAAGAGAGCATCCAACTGCAGCCACCCATCCGCCATCCAATCATCAATCTTCCCCTCCAAATGCTTGAGCTGAACAATCGCAGTCCGCAGTCCCTCCCGTCGTTCAACAATCGTCGACCAAGCTTGATCGACCTCTCCCAAAGCTGCCTTCCCTTCTGCCAACGCCGCTTGTAACCGCGCCTGCCAATGAGGAAGCTCCAACAAAAAGTCTTCCTCATCTAACGAGCCCAACCGCTCTAACTTCCGGGCTCTGGCAGAATCCGGAAGCGGAGGAGGCGAGCCGGGCTGACAAAGCACTTCGGAATCTAATAACTCAATCGCTTGCTGATACGCCCCCTGACTCACCAAATTGCGCGCCCCTCCCAAGGGATTTTTGGGTTCAATGAGATGCGCTCCCTTTTCAATCAAATCTTGGACATGGGAGGAAATCACAAATGCTCTGTCCACCGCCGCCAGTCCTCGCCGACTGACTAACAAAGTCTCTCCTTGATAGCCTCGCTCTTCCAACTGGTCCATGGGTCCGACCACCAACGCTGCCCAGTCGATGAGGTCCATTAAGTCATTGGACACCTCCTTCATCTCTTCCCGCCGCTGCTTCAAGAGAGCTTCCGCTTTCTCCTTGGCACTGCGGCGCCGACGATTTCCGTAGACGCCACCAAGCAAAAGCAATCCCCCAGTGCTGCCTCCCGCTGCAGTCAAAGCGACATCCCGCTGCCGTTTCTTAACGGCCGCTCGTTCCACTTTTCTCCGGTAATCTTCGGCTGCAAATTCGTCCGACTGCAGGAGTCTTTCGAAAGCTTGACTCAAGTTCTGAGCTCTTGAGTAGTAGTAAGTCTGCCCTTGTTGATGCGCCTCCCTGGCTGACTCCAGTTGCTCCATCAGAAAGGAACGCCGCTCTTCTCCCCCCCGATGATGAGGGTGAAGTTCAAGCTCTGAAAGCCTCTCCTCGATATCTATCAACATATTCCCTGTGGTCTCATAATCACGTAAGAGACGACTCCTCGCCTGAATCTCAGCTTGGGTCGCATCCGCGATACCAGCCGCCACCTCTACCTTACCATTAGTCTGAAAGAACCTTGCTTGCTGAAAGGACTCCTCCCAGGTCACCGTGTTCGTCTGAGCGAGAGGTCCCATCAAAACGCCCTCTACTTTTCGAAACTCAACGAGCTCCTTTTTAAAATCCTGCACCATTTTCTCCCCTCCCTCGATGGTACTCAATGCTTCTCGGCGACGTGCGGCCTGCGCCGCTTGAGCAGCCTGCTGCGAACGCTTCTTTTGCCGCAGTTTCTGTTCAACCTTCCCATCAATCAGTTCAATGGTCCCACGGACTGCATCGGCCACTCTACCTCCATTGCGCATCGCCCGAATGGCCGCCGAATCCAAATAACCCGCAAACCGGTTCCCACCCAACCCCCGGTCTTCGTAATGGTCACCCCCAAAGTAGGAGAACTTTCGCTCTTGAAGATAAATCACAAAAAACGCTCCCGAACGATCTCCTGTCACCGATGAACGGAGCTCCCCAAACGAAGTCCTTCCCAGTAACTCTGTTTCCATGATTGCTTCCACCGCATCAATCCCCCTCTTTCCCTGATAACTTTCTCCTCGCGCCGAGCTCACCAAGACCACCGTCCAGTTCTTCGCCTTTTCATCGAGCCACTTCTCAAGCTCTCCCAACTGCCGGGCATTCAGGTTAACCTTCCCCTTCACGTAGAGGTGCTGCTCGGGATGCCAAGCCTCCACAATCCCAGTTGCCTCCTCCAAAGTCTGCGCCGAGTCACTGCCAAGAGCACTCCCAAGCGCCATGAGAGTCACCGCCAGAAACGAAAAGGGAAACTGTTGCATCCCAACGTTCTAGCCAAGGAACCCTCCCGCCACAAGAGCTGGCGCTGTGGAAATCTACCTCAATCCCTGAGGAGCAAGCGCCTTGGGCTTCTCGAACTCCAAGCTCGTAATCCCTGTAGTGCGGCCGTCTTCACCGTAGGACTGCACCTTCATCGTCTTGAGAGAATACTCACCACCGCCCACGCGCATGATTTCTGTTACTTTGAAGACTTTGACGCACTTGCCATCCGCTCGGTAACCATTGATCTGCATCAACGCTCCCGACTTCTTATGCACCCAAACGTCGACCGTCTTATAACGACCTACTGCCCTCGGATTCACGAGACGGACTTTCCAGGCATCACGGCCGATTCCCAAATTCTCCTCACCTAATACGGTGCCATTGGGCCAATAAAGAAACGACATCGCTAAATCTTCGTAGGTCAGGTCCGTTTCCATCACCGGCTGAGTCACCCGATTTTTGTCGAATCGTTTGATTTTCGAACCCACCCCCTCGAAGAGATCATACTCATCATCGGCCAGCTTCAGCTGAAACTTCTGATAGGTTTTCCCCACCAAATATTGGAACTCAATTCCCTGCCCTTCGATCAAAAAGAGCGCGATAGGCACCTCTCTATTATCCTTGCGCAGCTTTCCCTTCAAGCTCGTGCTATTCAGAGTCGCCACGTAGCGAGCCGTGCGCAAAACATCATCCGCATCGGGCAATTGTGCCTGCGCTCCAAGCATTCCAGACAGGAAGAGGACAGAAGTAAGTAAAAGTGTTTTCATGCTAATTTTTCAACAGTTCCCCCATGGGACTCCCAAAAGCAACTGTGTATTCAGACAAGTGAGCGAATCGCACCCTCACTTTCGTTTCGAGAAATGCCTCTTCTCAGACATTATCGAAAGACAAAAATCGCTCAAACTAAGGAAGAACCCCGCCTTAAGACCGTAACTGAGAGTGTTGAAATTACGAATTCACTTCATAGCCTTCACTTGGTTTTCAATGACAGCGGCACTCTTCGCAGTCACTCCCTTGAAGCTCACCCCCACTTCTCTCGACAAGAACCGAGTCACCCACAGCGACCAAGGTGTCATCGGCCTCACCGCAGATGGGCTTGCTAGCCTCACCCTTGTCCCTTCCAGTCCCCCTTCAGCTAACGAAACCGTTCTCGAAGCTGAGGTCTTTTCCCTAGGGGGCTGCCCCAAGATTCTCGCATTTTCATCCCCCACTACCGAACCTGACGAAGGGCTTTCCCTTCGACCCCTCTTCCATGCCGAAGCTTGGACCCCCTACTCCACCCCTCTCGCCGGACTCCCAGGAGACATGGAAGCCCTTGAGCAACTTCGCCTCGACTTTCACCTCCCACCTGGAGCCTCTCTCCAACTCCGCAATCTCCGACTACGCCCTCTCAAACCCGACGAATTCGATCAACGCTTCGATGGTAAGGTCCAAAAAAGGCAACAAGCTATCGCCACTTACCTTCCCGCTCAATTCGAGAACACCATTGAGAACATCTCGGTCACCCCAAATGAAATCGAAGTCACCTTCCGCATAAACAAACCCACCAACCAAATCCACCTTGCCGAGGTGCCTATCTTTCGAGCCATGGACGACCCCACGCGCTTCGAGTTTCTCATTCCCGTCTCTCCCTCATCAGGCCAAGCCACCACTCTCACCTTCCCTCGTCATCGTGACCGGCTCGGGCAAAAATACGATCGACTCACCTCGCGTTGGCAACTCGTGCAAGTGCACGGAACCAAGCGCACCCTCCTCTCCCACGCCCGCTACCCCGACCATATTCAATCCCTCAATCCCCATCTCCCAGCGGTCAATCCACGCCATAAAAAGGGGCTCGGCGGTTGGTCCGCCAGACGAGTTCCTCACGGCGAACTGGAAGCCCTAGACATCTCTGCCGTCACCGTCAACATCGTGCTGCAAACCCTTCTCTCCAATTCTCCCAAGCCAAACCACGAGCCCTTCCAGTGGCAAGGCCGAACCTTCTACGCTAACCAACGCGCGCTGGCCGGCCACGATGCCACCATGTTAGCCGCCGCCAAGAACAACGCCCTCGTCTCCCCTGTGCTCCTTCTTGGCAACCCTGCTCGCAGCAGCGACTCCGCCGTCCAAACCATGGGTCACCCTGATGCCCACCCCGAAGGCATTTTTTCTATGCCCAATATGGACAGTCAGAAGGCGGTCGAAATGTATGGTGCCGCTCTTCATCTGCTCGCCAGCCGATACTCCCGCCCCGATGGCAAATACGGCCGCATTCATCACTACATTGTTCACAACGAGGTCGATGCCGGTTGGACTTGGACCAACTGTGGCGAAAAGCCCCTCGCCTATTACCTCGATTTCTACCATCGCTCTTGCCGACTCGTCGACCTCATCGCCCGCGAGCAAAACCCCAATGCGCGCACCTTCATCTCCCTCACCCACCACTGGGCCGAAACCGTCAACAAGCGCTTCTATCCCTCCCGCGATATCATGGAGGAATTTGTTCGCTGGACGAAAGCTGAAGGAGACTTTCCTTGGGCACTCGCCCACCATCCCTACCCCCAGTCTCTGCGCCATCCGCGAACTTGGGAAGACAACCAGGCTACGATGAGCTTTGACTCCAAAAAAATCACCCCTCACAACATCGAAGTTCTCGACGCCTGGATGAAGCGTCCCGACATGCGCGACCGCTATGGCAATACCCGCCCCGTCCATCTCTCCGAGAACGGTTTCAACTCCCCCGATTACTCGCCGGAATCTCTCCGCGACCAAGCGGCCGGAATGGCCTACGCTTGGAAAAAAATCCAAGGATTGGAAACCATTGAGATGTGGCAGTATCACAACTGGATCGACAATCGACACGAAGGCAACCTTCGCATCGGCCTTCGTAAGTTTCCCGACGACGCTACCGACCCTCTGGGCAAAAAGCCCATCTGGCATCTCTATCAAGCTCTCGGCTCTTCTAAAGAAGACGCCGCCTGCGCACCCTACCTTCCCGTCATCGGGATCCCAGACTGGAGCGACGCTCTCCGATCCATGAATTAGTTTTCTAACCTTGCACAATCTACTCCTTTCCTAAAAATCACCTTCCATGAGTAACCTTTCCCAAGCAGTCAGCATCCATCCCTACTTCAAAATTCAGTCCGGCAAAGAAGATGCCTTCGAAGCCCTAATGGCCGAGTTCGTCGAACGCACCACCACCGAAGAAACCTGCTACTACTACGACTTTAGTATTTGCGGCGACCAAGCCTTCTGTCGCGAAGCCTACCACGATGCTGCAGCCGTCCTGCGACACCTCGAAAACGTGGGGAGCTGCATTGCCGCCAGCGGAGAAATCTCCGAACTTTATCGCCTCGAGTTCCATGGCCCAGCCGAGGAAATCGACAAACTCCGCGGTCCTCTCGCTGACCTCAATCCTGATTTCTACGTCCGCGCCAACGGCGTCGCGAACTAGTGCATCGTTTTGAAAATAAGGTTGCGTTTCGGCGCAGGAATTCTTCTGGAGAACAAGGCGCAAATTGCTTGTTGAATGAATATTCTACAGCTGCTTGCAACCCAGTTATTCTGAAAAAGAACCAGCTGAAATGCAGCGTCATTTTTGAAACGGTGCACTAGCCTTTCCGCACGAGACTCTCGAAGTAAGGCGGAATCATCGTCTCAAAGGTCATCTCTTTTTTCGAAAAAGGATGCACCATCGTCAGCGACGCCGAATGCAGCGCCAGCCGTGGCCGCTTCCTGCCCGCGCCTCCAGCCTTCACTGGTGGCCTAGGCTTCTGACTCTCATCCTTCTCCCCGCGATACTTCTTATCCCCCACCACGGGACATCCCAAATCGGCCAAGTGCACTCGAATCTGGTTCTTCCGCCCCGTCAAAAGCTCCACTTCCAAAAGCGAATTTCCCTGACCCTGTTTGAGCACCCGATATCCCGTCTTCGACAACTTCCCCTTCTTTTTGTCCGTCGTCGAATAGACTTTGTGAATGCTGTTCTCCGCCAAATAGGATTCGATCAACCCCTCCCTCTCCGGCGGCTCCCCATCCACCACCGCATAATAGATTTTGCGAAAATCGTGCCATTGGTCCTGTAAAAAGTGCTTCGCCTTCTCACTTTTTGCAAAAACCAAAACCCCTGAAGTATCACGATCCAACCGGTGCACGATAAAGACCCGGTGCGGCGCCTTCACGTTCCCCTTTCGCACATAATTGTTCAGGAGGAAAAAGGCCGTATTCTCCTTCACCTTTTCACTACTCACCGACAACAATCCACTCGCCTTATCCACCACCAGGATATCCCGATCTTCATAGAGAAAATGAATCCCCTTCGGTTGATACTTTTTAGGCGGGAGTTTGAAGTTTTTGTCGTTATCAGCCATTCGTTCCGCAGACAATTACCGTATCCACCGGCGAAACAGAAGCCTAGTGCTCCGTAATTCTGAAAATGACTGATAGCGACGAGATTTTTCACCAAGAACAAGACACGAGAACAGAAAGAACAGGAATTCATAAGCGACGGGTAAGGCCGCTATCAACAGAAAGGCTCAAGTCTCGGTTCATTCCGACCGAAGGAAGCTGACTGAAGACCCAATAGAGAATTCTATCACTCATTTTCGGCGTTACGGAGCGCTCGCCTCCCGAAAAACCTCGCTTTTCACCCCAAAGTTCCTGATAGCCTCTCCCTCGTTATGGCCAATCCCTTTCTTGCTCTCGGCGTCTCAGAAGACCTTGTCAAAGGTCTCGAAGAACTCGGCATCCGCAAGCCCACCAAGATCCAGTACGACGCCATCCCACGCTTGCAGCAAGATGGCCGAGACTTCATCGCCCAAGCTCAAACTGGAACAGGAAAGACCGCAGCCTTCGGACTCCCTCTCCTCGCCAAAGTCGACCCCACCCAAAAGAGCATCCAAGGCCTCGTCCTCGCTCCCACCCGTGAACTCGCCAAACAAATCGGCAAACAGCTCTTTCGCTTTACCAAATACTCCACCCAAGTCTTCACCGAAGTGGTCAGCGGAGGCGACCCCATCGACCGTCAGATTGCCGCCCTCCAGCGACCCACCCAAATCGTGGTCGCCACCCCCGGACGTCTACTCGACCTTCTCGAACGCAAGGCCATCGACATCTCTACGGTCCGTTTCCTCGTTCTCGACGAAGCCGACGAAATGCTCAGCATGGGCTTCCAATCCCAACTCTCCGAAATCTTCAAACTCACCCCCAAGCGCAAAGGCACTTGGCTCTTCTCCGCCACCTTCCCCGAGAAGGTAGAAGACCTCATCCAAAACAACCTGTCCGCCAAAGCACCTTTCCTCAAAGTCGAGCACAAGGACGTCGTCAACAGCAACATTGACCACAAATACATTGTCCTCGAGCACGCCGAGAAAGACCAATTCATTATCGATTTCCTCGAAGAA
The DNA here is from genome assembly GCA_051251855.1 of Roseibacillus sp. GTDB lineage: Bacteria > Verrucomicrobiota > Verrucomicrobiia > Verrucomicrobiales > Akkermansiaceae > Roseibacillus. The sequence continues at coordinate 505,825 of JBPOGI010000001.1, read as the reverse complement.
CAAGGCAAAGAACGAGGACTCATCTTTTGCCGGACCAAGGCCGGCTCCGTCGCTCTTGGAAATCAACTTCGTAAAAAGGGCTTCCAAGTTGAAGTCCTCCAAGGCGACCTCACTCAAAAGGAACGCGACAAAGTGATGCGTGCCTTCAAGAAAGAGCGGGTCCAGTTCCTCATCGCCACCGACGTCGCTGCCCGCGGAATCGATGTCGCCGACCTTTCCTTCGTTCTTCACCACCAACTTCCCGACCAGATCGAATACTACACCCACCGCAGCGGACGCACCGCTCGTGCCGGCAAGACCGGACTTTCCCTCGTTCTGTTAGAGCCCAAGCAACGCCCCCGCCTCAAGCGACTCGAATCCACTCTAGAGATTCACTTCAGCGACTATCGCTAACGCCCCCGTGGCGTGGGCCTCTGGCCCGCGAGCGTCCACCCGTTCGTCCTCGAACGGAACCCCACCCCTCAAGTCTGCCCCTCATCAGCGAAAATCAGCCGGAAATCAGCCGGAAAAAAATCAGCGTCCCCGCGCTAATTTTCCACCAGCCCAGCAATCGCAGACACCGGCAAGAGAAAGGTCTTCACTCGACCTGCTCGCGCGAGAACGATCCCAACCAAGCGCCCGTCGCTATCAACCACCGGCAAACCCGTTTCCTCTGGAGAAATCGTCATATCCGTTTGCAAAACACTCGGAAAACGATCCCGCACGTCACTGAGGCCACGCTCATCCATTCGGTTCATCATCCGCTCCCGTCGACTTAAGCTGATCCCATCCGGACGCTTTGGCTTCAACTTCGCAGTAAGTTCCAATGGTCCTGTTCGACGGCGCACACTCAACACCACTTCTTGATTCGCTCCCGCCCGACTCAACACCGTCCTCAGCTCCTGAAAACTATCAATTTTGCGTCCATCCACGGCCGAAATCACATCTTCTGCCAAGACTCCCGCTTCCTCAGCCGCACTGCTATTCTCCACACTTCTCACCAAAACCCCTCCCGCATCGTAGTCGATATCTAGTTCGACCCCCAGAAAGCCACGTGAACTCACGAGCAGACTTCGCTCCGCCACCGAAATCACTCCAATTCCTTCCGCCACACCATCAGGCCTCACCGCCGCCACCAACGTTCCCGCCCTAGCCGGAATCCCCTGCAATGGAATCGAACGAAGCTCGACCCCTGCGGGCATTTTCAACAAAACCAAGTCGTGTGCCGCAAAAATCTCCAGCACCTGCAACGCAAACTCACGTCCATCCGAATCCACTCCAGTCAGCGCCTTCGCCTTCTTAATCTCGCTCCACTTCGCCAGCACCTTTGTCCCATTCCACACCGTTCCAAATCCCACCTGCTTCGCATTCGCAAAAACTCGAACTACCCCATTCCCCAACTCATCCGTCACCTCCTCAAAGGCCCCAAAAAACTCCCGCGCCTGTGTCTCTAACAAATCCTGCCCCCTTTGTGTGACAAAAGGCAAAGCAGTTACCGTCCCCAATTGTACCCGCGTAATCAACTCCTCCTGCCCACGCTGCACATCCAGCACCACCTCGTCACCCGCCTGCAACCTTTGCAAATAGCGCTTGAATCGAGCTCCGTCCACCGGCTCTCCATCTACTCGCAAAATAAGATCACCCTCCCGAAGACCTGCAACCTCCGCTGCGGACTCCGCCAACACTGCATCCAGCCGCACACTTCGACCTCTCGCATTGCCATTGAACATTACTCCTAGAACAGGGGTTCCTTCTTTCAGACTCGGCGGCGGCTCCAGCTTTCCCCATTGATCTCCCGCCTTCATCTTCTCCCAATCCCCTACAAAACCGCTGATTCCTGCGTGGGTATTGGTCTGCACATCCTCCCCAATCCACGAGTGAATCCCCACAACCTTGCCCTCCAAATCAAACAGCGGCCCTCCCGAATCTCCCCCAAACAAAACACAATCGCTCCCAAAGAAATGGTCCGCGCTCTTCGAGACCACCCGTCCAAATCGCACTGGAGCTGCCCGCAAGGCATCGTAGCCCGAGGGGTGACCCGTCGCCACCACCCACGTCCCCGGCCGAATCGCAGCCGAACTTCCCAAAGGTGAAAACGCCCACGGCCCCTCTCCAATCAATTGCAACATCGCCGCATCGTGGCTGCGATTCATCCCCAGCACCTCCGCTTGAAACTCCTCACCATCATCAAACTGAATCGAAACCGTCTCCGCGACTTCGCCCGTCTCCATATTCGTAACCACATGCCCCGCCGTCAGCACGATACCATCGGCCGTGACAACCACTCCGCTACCCGTCGCTCCCATCGCACCCACCGCAACGGTCGTCTTATGCGCCTGCTCCACCACCGGCCAAATCTGGCCCTGCAAAGTAGGCAAAGCCACCTCCGCGTGAGCGACTGCCAAAGCAAGACCCAGCAGCATCGAAAATATTTTCATAGCGAAAGCTCCACCTGCCTACATCGTCCGTCAACACCTCAAACTGTCCCGACCTAGCGCAACTTCGACGCCAAGGCCTGATCCAAATTAAAGGTTCCCTGCCCACTACTCTTCACGCCCCCCCCCTCAGGCACCAAGTATTCGAATACCGCAGGAATTTTCGTCCCCGCCTTCTCAGACATCAAGTAGACTCGAATCGCCAGCGGCTCGTTACCCGCCGAACCCGGCAAGTTTTTCACCGAGTATTCCACCTGATTTACACCAGGGCTCGCTCCACCAATCACTACCTCAGCAGCCTTGTTATTCGCAACCGTATGCCGACTCCGGCGATTGACCTGTACCGTCACCTCGCGGCCCGGACAGAAACAGTAAACCTTGGCAATATAAGGAACAGGGCCATTTAACTGAATCGCAGGAGAACGCGGAGGAGCTCCCGTGGGCTGAAACTCAGCTTTGTCCAAACTCGAATAGTCTCCCTTTGCCAAAGCAGCTCGAACATCAGGCAAAGCCATTAGATTGATAAAGTCCGCACCATCATACTTCCACCCCGACTCCTGCACAAAAGAAAGCACCAGAATATTATCAGTCGGTTGCCCGCCGACTCCAAAATCGACCTTACCAAAATAGATCGCCTTTGCCGTCGGCCCCTTCACCTTAATCCGCGCCGGCGTGAGACCTCTCAAATCAGGTGGCGCGGTCGGCAAGGCAAACAAACTCCCCGGAAAAGGCCGCCGCTCCGAAAAAATTCGATTCCGCATCTCCACCTGACGCCGAGTCGAAGTCGTCTGGCTCCAGCGCCCCGGATTCTTCGTTATCAAGGCCTGACGCCACTGATTGTAGACCCCCTCTAGAATCGGCTGCATCTGATTTTGTGCCGAAAGACGAGGAGCCAAAAGCCCGAAAATAAGCATCGAAGTAAAGGTGATTGGGAAAAGCGACTTCATGATGCGGGAAACTATGGACAAACACCCCCTTCCGCGACCACCTTTTTTCTTCATATGTCGTCTTTGTCACAATTGAAGGAGGCCCCAGCCCTCGGCGAGGCTCGCGATCGCGAGCTTCTCAAAGACGCGCACTCCTACGTCTACTACGAATCGCCGCAAGGCCCACTCTCAGCTCACTTCTACCTTCCTCCTGGTCACAATCCCGAAGCTGCCCACCTCAACTGCATCCTCTTCCTCCATGGCGGCCTCTGGGACGCCTCCATGCCCACCCAGTTCGTCCCCCATTGCCATCACTTCTCCACTCGAGGCTGCGTTGCTGTCACCGTTGAATACCGCGTCTTCAACAAACATCGCACCAACCCCATGGAAGCGATGGAAGACGTCCGCATGGCCATCGGCTTCTTGAAACAGAACGCCTCCATCATCGGCATCGACCCCGAGCGCATTATCGTCGTCGGAGCCGGCTCTGGCGGACACCTAGCCCTCACCTCAGCCCTTCAGGGTAATACCCAAAACGCCGAGGGACTCGACCTCAAACCTGCCGCCGTCGCCGCTTATTCGGCCATTGTCGATACCACGCCCAAAGGCATCGAACACGAGCGTTTCCCCACCCCTAAAGAGGCAAAACAGCACAGTCCCAGCACCCAGCTACCGGCCAAAGACCTGCCTCCTTGCCTCCTTCTCCACGGCCGCAACGACCGTGTCGCCCCCTTCGATCACGTCACTAAATTTGCCAAAAATTACCGTCGCAAAGGCAACAAATGCGAGCTCATCGACTTCGAAGGAGCCGGCCACACCTTCTTCAACTACAACACCAACGAGCAGCTCTACGAACTCTCGCTCAACGCCCTCGACCGCTTCCTCGTCGACCTCAACTTTCTCTCTCCGGAAGAACCGCTGGTGTTCTAGGGCTCCCCAGACCGACGATTCTAGCTGGCCTCACTGTTAAAATCAGGGAAGGAGCATAGACCTCAGTCGAATTACGCTGTGTTAAGGTTCATTGTCGTTCTTTGAAGGGGTCAGATTAATCTCCTAACGGAGCTCGGATCTTCAGTTACGATCCTCGGGATCCCACTGCAATCGTCCTGCCCGTAGAGAGAACTAAAACTCCGCGCTCCACCGCAGCTCCACCTTTCAAAAATCCAACCCAATTTATCCAACCCAATCTCTGCCTCCCGTTGGGAATTCCTCCCTACCGCCCCTTATTGAACTTCGACATCTCCCTCTGAGCCTCACGCAATTCCACCTTCTTCTTCAAATCATGCCTCTGGTCCCCATGAGTCTTCCCTTTCGCCTGTCCCAGCTCAACTTTCACTCGGCGTCCCTTAAAATAGAGCCGCAACGCCACCAAAGTCTCCCCCTTCACATGAGTTGCTTCCTGTAACTTCAGAATCTCACTCTTATGAAGCAGTAACCTCCTAGGCCGCTTCGTCTCATGCTGGAACCAAGTCCCCGCCGTCTGCCAAGGCTGGATATCACAGCCATAAAGAAACACCTGGCCTCGCTCCACTCGCGCATACGCATCACGAATATTCACCTTGCCGTCTCGGATCGACTTCACCTCAGTCCCCCGCAACTCGATCCCACATTCAATCTTCCCCAAAATGTGGAAGTCATGCAGCGCCTTCTTATTTTTGGCAACGTCGGTAATCATGGGTAGAAATAGGAGAAAGGATCACAGAGCTTCAGCGTAGGTCACCAGATAGCAGAAAGCCCGCAAGTCACCCCGCAGGCTGAGAGCCAAACCTATGGCTCAACGGAAAAAAATTAACACAGAATCCAACTAAGCACAAACTTGAGGGGGATTCCGCTCAAGAGCTTACTCCGCAGGCGTCTCCGCCAACTTGATCTTACCCTCTATAATCTCGGTCAGGGCAATATCAGCGGCGCCCATGCTGGGAACAGTCTCAATCAATGGGGCACGCCCATCATTCAGCTGCTTGACCCGGCGGGACACCATATTAATCAGGACTTGGGGGTCAGGCATGACCTCAGACGCTTTCTCGACAAGCTCGCTTTTCATAGGTGTTCCAGAAAACCGTGACTCAGGCTTTGTTTGGTTAAATTGGATAATGTTATCCTCCGCCATCGTCACGTAATCAAAAAGTTAATCCCTTTCACAGGAAAGGAAGGGAGGGCATTGCACGATACACCCAGATAGACAAGACATTTCCGCGCCAAACCCCGTAATCCGAGACATCATCTCGTCCAGGAAAACTCCGAAGTCAGGACCGCGCCTCGCTCCTCCCCCTCCATCTAATCGAAAGCCCTTATACTTCCGGCTCTTTTTCAACAAGGCCAGAGGAGAAAAGAAAAGGCCCTCAGGTTGATTCCTGAGAGCCTTTATTTGGAGCGGGCGAAGAGATTCGAACTCTCGACATCGACCTTGGCAAGGTCGCGCTCTACCACTGAGCTACGCCCGCTTTTTCCTTGCGGACGCGGAAGATACAAAAACATCTGAGGCTCGCAAGAGAAAACTCATCACAAACTGACAAAATCTCACTCGACCTTACGCTCTCTTTACCACAGAACCTTTTCCCGACCTTCGCCATGGACAAACTTGCTGAAATCATCGCCCACAAACAAACCGAGGTAGACCTCCTCCTCCCCCGCGCCGCCAACCTCAAAGCTGCTGCATTGCAACGAAACGACTTCCGAGGCTTTCGCACCGCCCTCGATCGCGGTCCCGACCAATTGGGCGTCATTGCCGAAATCAAAAAAGCTTCCCCTTCAGCTGGGATCATCGACCCCAACTTCGACCCTCTCAAGCAAGCCGAAGCCTATATCGACGGTGGTGCCTCCTGTATGTCGATTCTCACCGACGAAAAATACTTCAAGGGCTCCCTCGCCTACTTGAGCCAAATTTCAGAAAAACCCTCCTGTCCCCTCCTGAGAAAAGACTTCACCATTCACGAGCTTCAGATCCACGAAGCCATCATTGCCGGCGCCGATGCTATTCTCCTCATCGTAGCCGCTCTCGACCAAGACACCCTTACCCGACTCTATGAAACAGCCCGCGCTCTCCAGCTCGACGTTTTAGTCGAAGTCCATGATCTCCCCGAGATGGAACGCGCATTGGACCTCGATTCCATTGACCTCCTTGGAATCAATAACCGTAATCTCAAGACCTTCAAAACCGATCTCAAAACTACTGAGCAACTGGCCGATGAAGCCCCCGACAATATCATCCTCGTCTCCGAGTCCGGAATCCGCGATGCCAAGGACGCCTACGAAGTTCTCGAATACGGAGCCAACGCCATCCTCGTTGGCGAGAGCTTGATGCGCTCGCACATTCCCGCCGAGACCATTCAAGAGTTCCTCTCCCTGCAGCTGACCACACCCGAACAAATCGAAAAGTCGTAAATGGTATCAAATCCTGAGAAAGAAATTCGCTTCACTCGATCGGGGCAAGCTCGCACCTTCGCAATCGTGGGAGCCATCTTCGTAGCCATCGCTGCCACCCTCTTTTTCACAGCTGTCATCGGAACCGGATCTCCCATTCATCCGCTCTACCCTCTTCCCTTTTTACTTCCAGCCGCAGGGGCCTTCTGGCTTTCCTTCCGATGCGCGAAGCACGCGTTTATCATCCTAAGCCCAGTCGGCATCGAGTTCTTCCCCTTTTTCAAACCTTCCCAGAACTTCCGTCTTTGGTCTTGGTCAGAGTTCCATCATGCCGAAGTCATTGGAAAAAATTTCTACCTCCACTTTAACGAAGAGGAGACAGGGGGCGCAGTCATCTCCCTCTCCCCAATGGCAGAAAATGCCCGCCAACTTCTCGATGTTGCCATCGAAGGCCGCATGGACGAGCGGTTCAAAGATCAAGAGGAAGAGATGGAAGAAATCGAACTCGAAAGATAGCAGAAGATCCCTCTTCATGAGAGCCCCTTCCTCAAATCTAGAGCGCACCTAGAATTCTTCCCCGCTCATAACCACCGACTCCGGTTCCCTCTGCTCCTCGACGGTCTTATCGACAACAAACTGTATCCAACGAGGACTCTTCTTACCCATCAAGTTCTGAACCCCCATCACTCCTCCCAGAGCAATCAAGGCCACAGCTGTTGCGGCCAAGGCTTGAGTATACCTCACCTTTCCAACCAAAAGTTTACCTAACCCATAGAAAGCCATTGGTGACAATTGCAGGCATGCGGAAACAACTACCAAAGGAAGCAACCCTGGCCACCACCGAGAATCGGTTCCCATCGCGAGAATCACCAGAAAAAGACCTACCCCGCTAACGGACAAAAGAATCTGCCAAAAGAGAAAATCCCACACCAATGAGTAGCGCTTACGCCAAACAATTCGAGTCTGGTAATGCGACTCGGGAAGCCCCGCTGCCAACTTCCGCTCTTCAAGAGCCTTCGCCTTCGTCTCCTCCACGGTGACCTTTCCTGCCAACTCTTCCGCTCGAATCTTGGCATAGATACTCAAGGCCTCGTCCTTCGTCTTAGCCCCTTCTGCTAGAGCCTGAGCCCAGCACCTAGGATCAAGCTTCTCAGTCAACACCTCGTCTCCGACAACTTGGTAAGCATCTGAAGAGGTCGGCCTTTTAATCACCTTCCCGTCCCCTACCTCCAGAGCATATAACCTCAACTCCTCTCCTTCAGGATTTTTTACCTGAGAAGCTTGAGTTTCTTTTTTACGTCGTGACATCGGGTTGAATCGTTTTCTTCTAAGAGAGTTTCGAAGGCTAGTCAGAGAGCTCTGTGTTGCTCACGCTGCTCAAAACATCCACACGGATGACGAGTTCCGAATCCACCTGAACGGAAGACAACTCTCCCCCAAGGGAAAGACCTCCGACAAATAAGGAAGGTACGAGATATCTATCTCGTCTCGGAAAAGTAGCAATTTTCATGAGAACGGGGCGAACTCCAGAAATTTACTTAAGATTAGTTTAATTGTAAACAATATTAAGGAAATGGATTGAAGTTTGTCCTATCGTGTCTTAAAAACAGTCGAATTCGTTCAAAAGGACCCTGTTTTTTAAAAATATGACCAAGAAACCTAAACTTTTAGACTTCAACCTCGACCGTGCGAGCGCTCGCATCGGCATTCTTCTCACCGCTTGCGTTCCCCTTGTAGCTATCTTTTTAACACACTTCTTCGCCGCCACTCCGAGGAAGACCACCCCCAAAGTGCTTGCAGGCAACGGCACAGACAATCGGCTTATCGAATTTTGCTCGCGAAACGTCAAAAGCAACCGCGCCTTTGTCCTCTTTCACCACGGCACCTGTGTCGTCGTCGAGAACGAGCGTAATCCGGAAACCATCAAGAGCCAAGCCATCCAAACCCTCAAACAAACGGCGACTCCTGATGCCCGCTTTATCTGCACCCCTGTGGAAGGCCGTAATCTGATTGTCAGCTACACAGAACCCGTCTTTCACCTCCGTTTCGATGAGGACATGGATCATCATCGCAAAGAAATCGAAACCGACTTCCGCCGCTTCCTGACCGAAAAGGAACTCGCCGACATCACTCCTTCTTGGGAACCCCCCTTTCATGCCAAAGTCGGTCTCCGCTCCCGTGCCAGACTCCTCAAAGATGCCTCCAATCCTGTCGTCAGTCGCATCATTGCACCCAAGAGCGCAGAAAAGACTAGCATAGACCATACTGCTTCGGTTTCCTACTAACCACATGGTCGCACCTTCTATCCAGTTCAACTCCGTCATCGAAGCCTTTGGCCAAAACGGCTGGCACCACGACCTCGTCGAAGGTCGCGAAGTTCTTCAGACCCAGTTCGAAGCTCATCACACGCGCATTCACGTTCTCGCGCAGGCCTTCACCAATCTCAACGCCCTTGCCATCGTCGGCGAGACTCCCCTCGCGCCTCCTCAATCTCACCTCTCCGCCTTTTTGGAATTGGTGATGCGCGCCAACAAGATGCTCACCCTCGGCGGCTTCGAATACGACTACGACCGCAAGCTCCTCGTCTTCCGTGTCACCAACCTCTTCGAAAAAGAGAAGTACGACGCCGACATCATCAGCTCCATGGTGCACGCCATCATCGCCGAACTCGACCGCCTCGTTCCCCTCGCCAACGTCCTCCTCAAAACGAAGGCCGACGTTCTCGAAGACCTCTCCATCGAGATGCTTCTCCTCCGCGAAGACCTCCTCCCACCCACCCCCGACGAAGACGGCGAATGGGATGGTGAAGAAGAAGAGTTGTAAAAGACTATTCTTCCAGTCGAAAGATAGCGCCAACAGTTGAACTTACCTCGACTGTGCTTGGGACGAAAAAGAGCTTAGCATCAGCTTCTCCGCCGACACTATACAAAGCAGGAAGCCCCTCGAATCGACCACCTCGGCTAAAGACGAAAACGCGGCCTGTCCCATTGATTGCATAAAGCGGTCCAAGTTTGACATCCATTCCAGCAGCAAGATTTTCGGCCTTCTTTTTCGCTATCTGACAAGCCTCTCTCAGGAGCTCAACTTTGAGGGCTTCGCGGTCACTGACATCGAAAGACGAATACAACCCGTTGACCCCTTCGAGCGCGAACAACTCTTTCATAATCCCCGGATAGTTTTTCAATTCCGTAAACTCAACGGTATAGCTCCGCGAAAAATCGTATCCCAGCACTTCCATCTTTTTCCGGTCTTCCGTCTTACGAACCTCAGATTTTTGAACCTCTGAGCCCTCGATAGCTGATTCCTTGACTCCAAATTTTTTAAGAACATCCAACGCCGCCATCGAATAAGACGTTAACATTTCAAGGGAAGTCTCTGAGTCTTCCGAGAAAGCAACCACCTGAAAATCAATCCGAACTTCATCGGGCTTCACATCTCGCTCAGCCGCTCCCTCGACCTCCACAAAAGGAAAGCTTGGCATCTCCTGACAAAAGCAGGAAGTAGCTAACAAGATTATCAGCGCAAAAGTAGTTCTAACTTGTTTCATCCACTCCTAGGTAGCTTCACTTCTTTGCGAGATAAAGCCTTGAAAATTCGACGTTCAAGGTTGGACCTTCCGCTCGGGACGTTCATTCTTCCGCCGTGCCGTCTCTTACCAAACCCGACTCTCCTCTCACTTCCGAGCAAGCTCTCGAAAATTTTCTCAACTACCTGATCGAGTCCGGCATTGAACCCTACGACCACCAAGAGAACGCCATCCTCGAACTCTTCGAAGGCAAAAACGTCATCCTCAACACCCCCACTGGCTCCGGTAAATCCCTCGTCGCCGCTGCCCTACACTATCGTGGGCTTTGCCTCGGACGCACCAGCTACTACACCGTTCCCATCAAGGCCCTCGCCAACGAAAAGTTCCTGTCCCTCTGCCAAACCTTTGGCCCCGAGAACGTCGGCCTCGTCACCGGCGACGCCACCGTCAATCCCGACGCCCCCATCATCTGTTGCACCGCCGAAATCCTCGCCAACATGGCCCTGCGCGACGGCAAACTCGCTCCCGTCGACGACGTCATCATCGACGAGTTTCACTACTACTCTGATCACTCACGCGGCTGGGCTTGGCAAATTCCACTCCTCGCCTTGCCGCAGTGTCGCTTCCTCCTCATGTCCGCTACCATCGGCGACCCCGAATTCTTCATCAAGGAACTCAACGACCTCACCGGCGGCGAAACCACCCTCATCCAATCTGAGCAACGTCCCGTCCCGTTAGAATTCGAATACTCCACCACTACCCTCGAGGAAAAAATCGGCGAACTCGCCGAAGCCAACCGCGCTCCTATCTACCTCGTCCACTTCACCCAACTCTCTACCGCCAACACCGCCCAGAACCTCCTCTCCCAAAACTTCTGCACCAAAGAGGAAAAGAAAGAAATCGCCGCCGCCCTCATCGACGCCGACTTCCGCTCACCCTACGGCAAAGAAATGGCGCGCTTCCTTCGCCACGGAGTCGGCATTCACCACGCCGGCCTCCTTCCCAAATACCGCCTCCTCGTCGAAAAACTGACCCAACGCGGTCTCCTCAAAGTTATCTGCGGAACCGACACCCTCGGAGTCGGAGTCAACGTCCCCATCCGAACAGTCGTCTTCACCCAAATGTGCAAGTACGACGGCAAAGGCACCGGCATCCTTCCCGTGCGCGACTTCAAACAAATCGCCGGGCGCGCTGGCCGCCGTGGCTTTGACGACATCGGTTACGTGGTCACCCAAGCCCCCGAGCACATCATTGAGAACCTCAAACTCGAAGCCAAAGCCGCCGCCGGCAAAAAGAAGAAGATCGTCAAAAAGACCCCACCGGAAAAAGGCTACGTTCACTGGGACGAAAACACCTTCAATAAACTGCAAAGCTCAGCGCCCGAACCCCTCTCCTCCTCCTTCAAAGTTACCCTCTCTCTCATTCTGCACGTCCTCTCCCGCCAAACCGAAGACGGCTGCCAAGCCCTCCGCGACCTCATCGAACGCAGCCACGAAACCGAAGCCAAAAAAAAGCGCCACCGCATACAAGCGCGCAAACTCTTCTTCAACCTCGTACGCGGCAACATCCTCGAAATCATCCCACCCGCAGAACGAGAAGGCCTGCAAAAAGTCCGCCTCAACATTGACCTCCAACACGACTTCTCCCTCAACCAAGCCCTCGGCCTCTACCTGTTAGACACCATCCCCAAGCTCGATCCCGAAGACCCCAAGCACGCCCTCAACATCCTCTCCCTCATCGAAGCCATCCTCGAAGACCCCAGCCAAATCCTCCGCGCTCAAATCCGCCGCGCCAAAAACGAAGCCGTCGCCGAAATGAAGGAGGACGGCCTCAACTACGACCAACGCATGGAGGAACTCGAAAAAATCGAGCACCCTAAACCCGGCGCCGACTTCATCTACCAGACCTTCAACGACTACGCCGCCGAACACCCCTACCTCGGAGCCGAGAACATCCGACCCAAATCCATCGCCCGCGAAATCTACGAAACCTATAGTAGCTTCGAAGACTACATCAAAACCTACCAACTCGAAAAATCGGAAGCCATCCTCCTGCGCCACCTCTCCGAAGTCTACAAAGTTCTCTCCCAAACCGTTCCTCCTGCTCTCAAAACCGAAGAACTCGAAGCCGCCGAAGAACACCTCGAAACCCTCGTCCGCCAAACCGACTCCTCCCTCCTCGACGAGTGGGAAAAACTCGGGAGCGCGGATTTGCAATCCGCCCCACCAAACCCGACGGAATCCAGTCCGTCAGAAAAAGCTTCCACACCACCCCCACCGAATCCTCATCAACTCATCTGGACCTTCCTCAAAGCCATCGCCGAACATCGTTACCAAGATGCAGCTAACCAACTCGCCAACACCGAAGAAAAGAAATGGGACTCCGTCCAACTCGAAGACCTCTTCCAAGAATTTTTCGAAACACACGGCTACCTACGCCTTGACCCCGAAGCCCGCAATCGCAAGCACCTCCACAACAGCGAAGAGACCTTCTCCCAATCCCTCCTCGACCACGACTCTCAGCCTGTTGCCATTTTTTCTTTCAGACTCGTTGACAAGCAATTGAGTCTCTGTGGAGACGAGACCCTATGAATCATTCAGAAACCTACGAACAATCCGGTGACACGCTTAAAACTTAACTTATCTTGAATAAAAATTGCTTTTTAGCTTAAACACAGGGAGTTATCTATGAAACACCCCCTTCTCACAAGAGTGCTCCCCATCGTTTCCTTCATAGCGATTTCCTCTCTTCAGGCTCAGGACGTCATCCTCTTCGATGATATGACCACCTCCGCCTACGTCTCCTCTTCAACAAACGGATCAAGCACTGGAAGTAATCCCATCGATATCAGCTTCGCCTACAATCTTGTCGAAACGAGCGGAGGAAACCCAGATTCCGTCATGAATGCCCACCATTATCATGATGTCCAGCGTGACGAGTTTGGTTTCCCAGTTGGGCCAAGCTTCACTAACCTTGAGTCCCTTTACTCCAACAGCTCTCTGAGTTACAACCCTGCTGCGGAAGGACCTATTCAAAGCATCACGTTTTCTCTCGATATCAAAACCACTCAGCCCTTTGATCTCGTCTATTTCACAATCAATGACTCGAGTGGGAGCACAGTCGCCGACGGAAAAAACGGCGAGATTACGGTCGTCTCGGACGGCGAATGGCACAGTATCACTCTCTCAGAGGTGACGCAGGCAGGGGCCACCGATCGTGATTTTGCAGGAAGTGACTCTTTGTTTTTCGGTTTTGGCTTCACCTCTTTCGCCGAGGTAACGAACGGCCCAGCGAACTTTCTCATGAGCGCCGATAACTTCCAAATCAACATCACCCCTGTCCCCGAGCCTTCCTCGCTCCTCCTCCTCACCCTCGGCCTCTTGGGGCTGACCGGCCGTCGTCGCTGAGTGGAAGCCGGGAATCAGGACCATACATTGCCGCCTTTTCCAAATTCGTGAGCTCGAACTTTAGGTCTACCCGAGCACAAACTTCCCTCCCAGGACTCGAAGTTTCTTAATTTTTAGTAATTATCACTTCTCCTTATTAATCCGAACATCCCAATCTATCTAAACTTGCATGAGTAGATTTTTTTAGGTTTAACCTGAGAAGTTCACCATGAAAGCTTCTTATTTCAAAAAAGCCTTCCCCTTCACCTTATTCTTAGCCATCCCCTCTCTCTCGGCTCAGAACGTCATCCTCTTCGATGACATGACCGGATCCGCCTATTCCGCTTCCAACTTCAATAGCTCGGATTCGGGAAGTAATCCCGATGACATCAGTACTGCATTTGGAAACATTGCAACTAGTGGTGGCAATCCAGACTCCGTCCTAAACATTACCCATGAGCACGATATTCAGCGGGACGAATTCGGAGATCCCTTCGGTGACGGCTTCACCAATGTTCAGTCCTTCTTCGAAAATAGCTCCCTGAGTCACAATCCTGCGACTCAAGGATTCATTCAAAGCGTCACCTTTTCCCTTGATATCAGGACCTCAGAACCGATTGAAACCCTCTTTTTCACAATTAATGACTCCAATGGAGGAGCCGTTGCCAATGCGGGAGCAGGCTTTATCTCTCTCATTCCCGACGGCCAGTGGCAAACAATCACCCTTTCTGGGGTCACCGAAGCAGGTGCCTCTGGACGCGATTTTTCAGGGAGCGACGCATTGAGCTTCGGATTTGGCTTCACCTCTTTTGCCGAGGTATCGACTGGACAAGAAGCGTTTGCAATCCAAGCAGACAACTTCCAAATCGATATCGACGTCATCCCCGAGCCCTCCTCGGCCCTTCTCATCGCCTTCGGTTTTGTGGGACTCTTCCGCCGCCAACGCTAAAAGAGGGAGGGGTGGGCATTTGTTAGCGCCCTCTTAGACCCTCAGCGGCTAGAAAAGGTCTCTTTACCCACCAAGTAGCCCTTTTTTCGGTTCTTGCCTCTTGTCCGCTGGCACACTAGACCCATCCGCGATGTCTTTTGCTGATCTCGGCCTGTCCGAACCTATCCTGCGCGCTGTTACCGAAAAAGGTTACACCGATCCCACTCCGATCCAGGCCCAGGCCATTCCTATCATTCTCAAGGGCGGAGACCTCACCGGCGCCTCCCAAACCGGAACCGGAAAGACAGCCGCCTTCGCTCTGCCTTCCCTCTCCCGCATTGAAAAGAAAGGCAAGCCCCAGATCCTCGTCCTCGAGCCCACCCGCGAGCTCGCTCATCAAGTCGCAGAACAGTTTGAAGAATACGGCAAGCATACCGGTCTTCACGTTTGCCTCCTCTACGGTGGAGTGGGCTACGGCAAGCAAGACGAAGACATCGCCAAGGCCGACATCGTGGTCGCCACTCCTGGCCGTCTCGTCGATCACTTCTTCCGCGGCACCATGCGCTTCGGCGAACTCAAAATCCTCATCCTCGACGAGGTCGACCGCATGCTCGATATGGGCTTCCTCCCTATCGTCCGCAAGATCGTCAACCTCTGCCCATGGAAACTCCCCGCCGAGGAAGCCGACCCCGACAGCAAGCGCCCCGCCAACCCCGCCACCGACCGCCAGACGCTCTTCTTCTCGGCCACCATGCCACCCACCATCGAGCAATTTGCCAAATGGTGCCTCACTGACCCCGCCGAAGTCCAAATCGCGCGTCGCGAAGTGGCCTCTACCGTCTCCCACGCCTTCTACCCTGTGTCCATGGACCAGCGGGACGAGCTTCTCCTCTCTCTCCTCAATCAGACCGACTTCGAGTCCGTGATGATTTTCACCCGCACGCGCAAAGAAGCCGACTCCGTCACCGCCATGCTCAAGGGAGCCGACCACGCCAAAGCGGTGGCCATGCACTCCGACATCAACCAAAAGGACCGCATGAAAGCCCTCGCAGGCTTCAAGGACAGCACCTACAACATTCTCGTCGCCACCGACGTTGCCGCTCGCGGTATTGACGTCTCTGGCGTCACCCACGTCATTAACTACCGCGTCCCCGAAAACGCCGAAGACTACGTTCACCGTATCGGAAGAACTGGCCGCGCCGAAAAAGAAGGCGACGCCTTCACCATCCTCACCGCCGACGAACTCGAGAACGCCGTCTCCATCGAGAACTTCATCAGTCGCAAAATCGAACGCAAGAAACTCGAAAACTTCGACTACATCTACACCGCCCTCCTCGACGACTCTCCCTCCAGACCCGTCCGCAAAAAGCGCCCCCCCGCACCCAAGCGCCGCCGCCGCTAGCGCACTGCGGACCGAGAGTCTTCAGCTCGGTTCCCCCGACACAGTCAGGGCCCCACCAGTCCGTATCTTAAGTCAGACTCACTATCACGAGCCCGTCACATTTGCGCCTCAATCAGCGAAAAGCTACCACAGCGATAGGTTTCGCTCTTTTCGCAAATTTCGCGGTCAAAACTCTCCCGAACTGACCTCCTAAAAATCACAAAGCCATTCGTGCTGTTTGTGAGATTCGTGGACAAAAGACCCGAATCGTCATCCCACCTTTTCACCTCGACCTCTTCTAAACGAACATCTATTCTTTTAGGTGCTATGAAAACAGGCTACCTCCCGCACGAGACCGTCAAAGGCGTCGTCTTCTACCTCATCACCGCCTGCATCGTCCTTTCCACGGGAGCCGGCATCCTCCTCGCCTGGGGATCCATCGCCGAAGCTATCGCCAACAAGCTCTTCTACAGCACCGCCATTCTCGCCTTCGGTAGCCTCGGTTTTCTCCTGACCAACTACCTCTTCGGTAATCTAGAACGCGACCTCTTCCCACCCAAAAACACCGAATCCATGCCCACAGACCCAGCCTTCGCGGAGCGTCTTGCCAAAGCAAAGAACATGCGTGACGGAGACAAAGAAGAAACCAAGGCCAGCTAGTCACCCATGAGCAACCAACACGAGAAACTCAACTACGTCGAATTCCCCTCGACCGACCTCCCCGCCACCAAAGCATTCTTTAGCCAAGTCTTTGGCTGGAGTTTTAAAAACTACGGCGACGAATACAGCTCCTTCAGCAACGAGGGCCTCGACGGAGGCTTCTACAAATCCGAACAAATCGCTCTCACCAAAACCGGCAGCGCCCTGCTCGTCTTCTACAGCGCCAACTTAGAAGAGACGCAACAAAAAGTGATCACTGCTGGCGGGACCATCATCCAAGAGATCTTCTCCTTCCCCGGCGGCCGCCGCTTCCACTTCACCGAACCATCCGGCAACGAATTCGCAGTCTGGTCTGAATAATCGTGAGCAGGGGGAGACTTATAATAAGTCACCTCTCTTCCATTACGAAAATTTCGTGTCCTTCGTGCCCTTCGTGGTTCAAAATCCAGTCACCGAATGACCCTCGAAATCGACAGCCCGCACCCCCGCCTCGACGCCTACCTTGCCTCCCAGCTCAAGGAACACTCGCGCTCGCGCCTGCAGGCCCTCGTCAAAGAAGGCCACATCCTCGTCAACGAGCGCCCCGCCAAACCCAAACAAGCCCTCAACCCGGGTGACCTCATCAGCGTCACCATCCCCGAACCCGTCGCCCTCGAACTCATTCCGCAGGACATCCCTCTCGACATCCTGCACGAAGACGAAGACCTCATCATCCTCAACAAAGCGCACGGCATGGTGGTTCACCCCGCCGCAGGCAATCCCGATGGCACCCTCGTCAACGCCCTTCTCCATCACTGCGGAGACCAACTCGCCGGCATCAATGGAGTCGAGCGCCCTGGCATCGTTCACCGTCTCGACAAAGACACCTCTGGCTGCATCGTTGTCGCCAAAACCGATCGCGCCATGAAGTCCCTCCTCACCCAGTTTGCTGAACGCGAAACCACCACCAAAATCTACTACGCCGTCACCGCCCGACCTCCCCTCAAGGACGCCGACACCATCTTCACCAACATCGGCCGCCACCCCGTCAACCGCCAGCAAATGGCCGTCGTCGCCCCCGGCTCCGGAAAAGCCGCCATCACCGACTACGAAGTCCTCTCCCAACAAGGCGATGGCACCTGCCTCGTCAAATGCACCCTTCACACCGGCCGCACCCACCAAATCCGCGTCCACCTCAAACACGTCGGCGCCCCCATCCTCTGCGACCCCATCTACGGAAAATCTAGTAAATCTCTTCCCGACACCGACCGCCTCATGCTCCATGCAAGACAACTCGGCTTCACCCACCCCACCACAGACGAAAAAGTTCTCTTCACCGCCCCCTTCCCCAACGAATTCAATCCTTGGACACGTTCCAGCGCTTAGGGAGTCACAGACTCCAAGATCTCCTGCTGCTCTTTACTTTTCTTCTTTGCTTCAATCAACAAAGGCTCCAAGTCCAAAGCTAACTCCCAGTCCAAGAACTTCATATCGATTGCGGCCTGCAAAGGCTCCAATGATTCCTGATACTTTTCTTGATGAAAAAGAGCGAGCCCAAGAGGAGCGGTTGAATAGAAACCAGAGTTCAGTTTATCCAACTCGGAACAAAACTGCTCTAAGTCACTCCAGTTCTTTTTGGCAAGAGCATACAAAACCTCGAACGTCAGCCTATCTTCATCCTCTGGGATCCTCTTTCGATTTGATTCAGCCCATTCAACTGGAAGCTGCTTTCCAGCATCACTCATAATCGCAAGTTCACAAGCTTGCTTAAGCTCATATAGCTCTAGATGCTGCCATGAATTCAAAACACTTGCATGAATCTCAGCGGCAGCGCGCTCAGTTGCGATTTCCAGTTCCACTTCCCGAGTTCCTAGACTTTGAAATAAATGCAAACTAAGTGGTAACAATTCGCTAGATAGCAGACGTTCGCTATCCATCTCATCAAGGACACGCTCGGACTCTCTCGCATTGGCGTTTTCAATCGTAAAAAGCAAAGTGACATAGTCTACAAACCCCTGAAAAATCGCCGTTTCGTTTGCCGCAGACTGAAGGCCTGAAAGCCTGTGCTTCACAATTTCGTCACGATTCTTAGCCTCCCATAGCCTTTTAACAGCGTAGATCTCTGGCGTTTCTCGTGGATCGTCAAAAGGCTCGAGCATCTCGGCAAGCTTCGCTTCTGCTGGCTCTGACAACTCATGGTCCAATAGCGATAACAAAGGAAAAGCCCCTTCAAAATCCTGAGACCATTCCAAAACCGTCTTGATCGCCTCTAGCAACTCCTCCTCCCTGACTTCTCCTTCCTCGTCTTCAACCCATGTGTCGGTCTCTAGAAACCAAAGTCGCCCATCCTGTCGAGACCTCGTCCAACCTTCGTCCGAAACACGAGCAGCTTGAATTCCTCTTTTTTCTTGAAGTGTCCAGTCGTCATTCAAATAAAGATCAAAGCGCTCGAACCAATCCTCAGGTGCATCCTTCTGATACCCTTCCAACAAACCTGACAACTGTTCTTTCAGTTGTTCATTCAAATCCAAGTAAGGAGCCACTCTTCTCAAGGACCGACTCCACTCCAACCTTTCCTTTTGCATCTCAGCACTCGCACCACCAGCAACTTTCCATTCCTTTGATTCCTTGAGTAGCTTCGCGATCACCTCGGTCTCACCTTCTCGAAAGAGAAACTTCACAAAATTGCTTAAGAAGGTGATATCCATCGCCAAGAAGTCCCCTTCCTTACCAATTTTCCTCAAGCATTCCAAAACACGGTCGATTCCTCCTTCTTCCTTCGCTTGGGCTACCAAAGCGAAATTTTCAAGCAGCTCCTTCCCCTGAGCAGTAGCCTCTCCCCCCCAGACTGGCTTCTCCTTCAAGACCTCAAAGAGTTGAGCCTCTCCTATGAGCGAAGTTCCCACAACGGCCGAAAAATAGAGTTGCGACCGAACGGCGGTAGGAAACCGCTCATCGTAGACGGCATCGATGAGGCGCTCAAAATAGAACTTATCGGAAAGGGTCCAGACCTTCTGCGCAAAGAAGCAATGCTCCAAAGCATTGCCCGCCAACTCCTCCTCAACATCTGGCGACAAAACGACGCCCACCATCAATTTGAATTGCTCTAGATCATGTCGATCGGTTTCGCCTGTTCGAAAGAAACTGCGAGCCTCATCCAGCTCCGCATCTCCAACCTCTCGTGGCTCAACATACTCAAACCAGGACAGCTCAAGCGCGGAAATCCATTCGTTCATTGCTTCCTCTATCTCCCGCTTCGCGAGCTCACCTTCCTTCAGCTCGGCAGCATATGCCTCCAACTGTTCCAACACTTCAGAAGTCGCGTCTCCCGCCCGGACCTTCATTTGTTTCATCACGAAATCGAGGGCTTCTTCTGTCCCCTCTGACTGGTTAATGAGTTGGGCCGCATTCTGAACCAAAGTGAAACGTCCAATATGAAGCATTTCTTCGGAAGTGATCTCATTAACTCGAGCAATGACATCTTCTGATTTCTTTTCCGCTCTAAGCGCCGAAAGAAGGTAAAGATACACCGCTCGTTCTCGATGTTCTCGGCTAGAAGATTCATTAATCTCATCAACACATCTTGCGAGCAAATTGAATGCTTCCTCTTTTTCTCCAAGGTCAATACTGAGTCCCCCGCAGAGCCGCAAACAGAATTCTCGAACAGCCTGATCAGTTGGCGCTTCCAAAACAATCTCGGCGAACTTCTTGAGCGCCTTTTCCGGACCCATCTCTCCCTGGGGTTCATTGGGCTTCAAGTATGTATAAACCAGAGTGGTCATTGTCTGCACTTGCGATGGGAAAATACTGGCAACGGCATAGAGCCCCGCAGTCATGCCGTCTTGTTTCTCCTTATCTTTATCCTTCAAAGCTTTAGGGAACTCCTCGTCAAAATTCGTCAATTCATCTCCAGTTAGAATAATAGCCCCGAATGGTTCCTGCAGATTGAGCTCAGATCCTTTCCCTAAGCCCTCGGCCCATGCGCCCCGAGTTTGCTCCCAGAACTTCTTACTCTCCTCAGGGCTTTCACTCAGAGTGATCGCCTCCTTCACCTGAGACTCTATATATTCCTCTTCGTAGAGCGAAACTGGAACATCCCGAAGAAGCCCAAATACTTCCAGCGCTTCATCTGCTCGATCAAGATGCACCAAGAGCACCCCCGCGCGGACGAGATGGTTCACAACCTCCAACACTGTTCTCCGTTCGTCCTCTGTCCTTCGGAAGCAGACTACCGCTTCACTCCAACGGCCCATTTTTTCCAATACGAGCCCCTGCCTATTGGCGGCACTGGAACTGAAGTCCTGATCGAAATCAGGATCCCCAGGCATCAAACTGTAGACCTCATTCGCCTCCTCATAGCGAGTTCTCTCCTCCAACCAAGTCGCCTTCACAAATTGGCTCTCCCAGTAGTTTCCGTCCGAATGTGGAATCTGATCAGTAATGAGCATCATTTTCTCAAAGAACTCCTCCTTCTCATTACCAGGATTCTCTAACCAATTAATATACCCTAGAAGTCGCCACAAAAATTCCGGGAAACTCTCATTCGCTTCAAAACGATGAACATACTCTGCCGCGTGCGCAAGCCACTGGTCGTGCTTCACATTGTAGAGTTCACCCATCTCCTTCTCGAAGTCAGCTTGAGTCTTAAGGTCCCCATCAATCTGGACCCTCCGAAAATATTCCGGCTTCTCCGTCTCCAAAAGTGTTTTCAGACTCTTATGCAGAGCTTCGACAAGCTCGCGCTTCCCTAGGCTATCCGCGAGTTCCTTTCTATGAGACTCGAACAAAGTCCTGCGCGAATCATCTTCCTCAAGCTCCTCAAGAGCCAACACCAGGGCCTCTTCTAATACCTTGGCCTCCTTCGCTCCTTGAGAAGTCTCTAGAACCAGGGCGAATTCCTCTTCCAAGATTTCATCCTGTTCTGGCAGTTCCTCGATGAGAACCTTTGCCAACTTAGAGCGCTCCTCTCGCTTAACTAGGGCACTGACGATCCCTTGAAGAGCCACCTCACGAAAATCCCCTTCAATTGCCAGCGCCATCCGAAAATATCTCTCCGCTTCACCTGGTTCATCGGGGAGAAGCCACTCTCCTGCCCACGCCGCTGACCACCCACGACGATATTCAGACAGGTCCTTTTGCTCAGCCAGAACCTTCATCGTTCCCAGAGCCTCTTCATGCTGCGCCAGTTCCTTCTGCGTCGTAGCTAACATATATTTTGCAAATCCAATATTCTCTTTGGATGCATTCGAGCTCCCACTGAGAGCCTCGTATTGTTGGGCCGCTTCAAGATACTTATCCTCGTAGTAATCTAAATACGCTAGCCGCAGCTTGACATCAAAAGCGACCTCTTTGTCCTGAGGAAAGAACCGCAAGACGTCCCTCAAAGCAGACCTTCTTCTCGCTGCATCAGCTCCTAAAGGAAACCATTGCTCAACGAGTTCTAATTGGGCTTCACCAGAAGAAAGAAGCGGCATCCCAGGTCCCGACTCTTTCATCTCTTGGACTTTTCCGGCTTTCCCCTCCTTTACAAAGACTGGGCTCTCTGACCAATTGGAAAAGGCACGATTCGCCTGAGCAGCCGCCAACAATTCATCAGGAGTCAGCAGTGACTTTCCGCAAGAAACAGTCAATTCCGCTTGGCAACCACATTCGGTCATTCGCCAACCAGCCTCGACCCGATAGCCCTCACTCAAAAGTGAAATTGGCTGGGGCAGGCCTTCCACCGCCAGACCATCGGCTAGCGAGATTCGACACTCAACATCGATATTATCACGCCACAAAAAGAAATCGGTCTCGCGTGTATCAGCTTCGCCAAAATCAACAAAGAGACTGGTTGAGGTAGGAAACGGCAGTGACCTTCTCCCTTGTGTATCCGGCTCCACTGGCTGTCCTGTAAAAAAGGCCTTAATCACGAACGCACCTTCTTCTTCAGGAAACTCGACATCAACAACCTCGACCCCCTCAAAAAAGTTCTGAAGCTTACTTGTGAGAGCTCTCTTGGAAGAAATTCGACTTCGCTCACGATAATCATCGCGATAGCTGAGCTCATAGAATCCTGTTGCCCGGAGCTCCAACCAGCCAGAAAGCCGTCCTTCAGAATCAAACTCAGTCTCGAATTTATAATCTAACTGCGGAACTTCTCCCCTCGGGGTCCTAGCCCATTCGCCACCGGACTCTCCAACCAAATAGACTTCTCGATCACTTGAAGAGGGAGAAAGCTCACCCACGCGAGCACCGGGAATCGTTGCGTCACAAAACTGCCATTCGTCGCCATCCTTAATCGCCAAGATTGCATGGTTGAATTCGTAGCAGCTAGGTGACTTCCGATTCACCAATCCCGCATGGCGTGTATTCACCAAGACTAATCGTGCCTCGATATCATACTTCCCGAGCAGTTGAACAAGGAGGTTTGCCTTATCCTTACAGTCTCCAAACTTACGCTTCCAAACAGTATCGCAAGAGTAAGGCTCCCAGCCCGAGTGGCCAAATTCCAAGCCCGTGTAGCGAATCTCTAAGGAAACTCTCTCTAAGAGAATATTGGCGATTTTTTCCTTATCGGTTTCTTCCCCTACCCACGTTTCGACCTCCTGCAACAACTCGGCACCAAGGCCCGAATTCTTCTCCAACTTCTTGGAATACCAGCGGGACAAATCATCCCAACTCTCCCAAGTCGTCAAGAAGGACGCCGGACCTATCTGAGTAGAAGGAGCACGAGACCGTTCCCAGAAGGCACGCTCTCGGTTCTTCTTCTCCCACTGCGCACGCCAGCGACCCTCGGGAGCATCCAGCCTGACCCGTCGAGGCACCCCTCGCCCTACCACTTTCTCCTGAAGCCGCTCTGCCATCGTCTCAGAAAGATCGAGCACCCGTCGTCGCATGAGGTAGGGCCACCCCGCTTCCCAAGAACCAATCGCAAAGTATTCCCCTTCGACTCGCGCAGACTTGTCTTCCAGAACCACAATCGACTGCGTGATCGCTCCCGCTTCTACCTCAGGAAAAATGAGAACCACTTCTTCACTATCATCGTAAATCTGACTCTCAGAATCCCCTCGCCCACGTTGAAGAAAGGCCTCCTTCTCCCCGACCTCGATCCATTTCCCATCCTTATTTAGAGTACGAGCAAGCACCAGAGTAGGCTTTTCCAACAAAGCTGAAAACCGAATCGAATCTGACTCGAGCTGCGAGCCTCCAGCATCCGTATGCGCCTGATAGATGGCATGCAGCACGTCCACACAGCGTCCATCATCATTGACCCAGGTCACTCTCTCTGAAAGCAATACCGTGCCGTCACTATCTTCGCCCTCCAGAAACGAGTTCTCCCAGCCCAACACCTCTTCCACCGGAGTAAGAAGGGCCTCGAGTTGCTCTGTGTAAATCTCGGGCGCATCTCGTGACAAACCTTCCCGAGCAGCCCAAATATCAGAAAGGGAAAGAACCCATAGGACAAATGTCAGATATACCTTCA
The DNA here is from genome assembly GCA_051251855.1 of Roseibacillus sp. Taxonomy (GTDB): domain Bacteria; phylum Verrucomicrobiota; class Verrucomicrobiia; order Verrucomicrobiales; family Akkermansiaceae; genus Roseibacillus. Next base: position 481,797 of record JBPOGI010000001.1, on the reverse strand, counting down.
TACTTAGAAGAGTCCGACATAACTTTGAAGCGGCTGCAAGCCCTCAACATTTTCTCACCCCAAAATTCGCAAGAAAAGCCTATTCAAATATCAAAAAGAACTCTCATTCGAGGAAAATAAGTCGCTGGTAAGACCACTGTGAAAATGGCTATCGTCACCGTCCACAAGTTCACAATGAAAAACGTTCTCCTTCTGTTCTCGCTCTTCATCCTCCCTCTCTTTGCCGAAATCGAAGCAGTCATGGTCAAGAGGGACATCCCCTACTCGAAGAAGACCGACAACACCTATCAAAATGAACGCTGTAAGCTCGACCTCTACCTCCCCAAGAGAAAGAAAGGCTTCTCCACTCTCATCTGGCTCCATGGTGGCGGACTCAAAAGTGGAAAAAAAGACGACCCAAGGAACATCGCCATCGCTCAACATCTTTGCGAACAAGGCCTCGCCATCGCGATGGTCAACTATCGCCTTCACCCCAAAGCGGAATACCCAGCCTACGTCGAAGACACCGCCGCAGCGGTCGCTTGGACACTCGCCAATATTTCGGAACAGGGCGGCGACCCAAAAAAAGTCTTCCTCGGCGGTCACTCTGCCGGCGGTTATCTCACTCTCATGATCGGCATGGACCAGCGCTGGCTCGCAGCCCACGATCTTGAACGCAACAGCCTCGCCGGCCTCATCCCTGTCGCAGCCCAAACCATGACTCACTACACCGTCCGCAAAGAACGCTTCGGCTCCGACAACCCCTTTATCATCACTGCCGACGACGCTGCCCCCGTCCGCTATGCCAACGAAGAGGGCATTCCTCCCACCCTTATTCTATGGGCCGACAACGACGCTCCCGCCCGTGCCGAAGAGAACGCCTACCTCGCCGCCGTTCTCAAAGGGGCTAAAAACACCCAAGTCACCACCGACGAAGTCCCCGACTGTGGTCACTCCTCCATCGCCCACAACATGGCCCGCCCCAATGACCCTGGAGCCCAGAGCATTCTCCGCTTTATCGCAAAAATCACCACAGAGTCCGAGCATTAGGTCTCCTTGCCGATGCTCCAGAATCTCACTATCGCCGTCGTCGGACTCGGCTCCGCTGGTCCCGCTGCCGCCACCCTCCTAGCTCGCCAAGGCCACCGGGTCGAACTCTTTGAACGCGCTCCATCTTGCCAACCCGTGGGTGCAGGTTTTTTGCTACAACCCTCAGGGATGTCCGTTCTTGCCGAGCTCGGAATTCTAGACCCCATTCTCAATCATGGAGCTCGTATCGAGAGTCTGCATATTTTAAATCAGCAAGGGCAGGACCTTCTCAACCTCAAGTATCGAGAACTCAAAGGTGAACAGTTTGGCCTCGGCCTCCATCGACCTGTTCTTCTTCACTACCTCCTCTCCGCAATGGAGAAGGAGAATATTCCCATCCATTGGAATTGGGAGGTCAAAAGCGCTCACCGTAATCAGGAGAGTTGGATTCTCTATTCCACAACCGGAAGGAAAAGCGGCCCCTTCGACCTCCTCATCATCGCCGATGGTGCCCGCTCAACCCTCCGCCAACAACTTTTTCCCCAAGGCATCAACCGCGGCTACCCTTGGGGTGCCCACTGGTTCATTGGAAAAAACAACGACACCTTTCCCACCAGCGAACTCTTTCAAGTCGTCAACGGCACCCGCCAGCTCGCGGGCTTCCTCGCTACCGGACACGAACTCGGCCAAGACGACGACCTAGTCAGCCTTTTCTGGAGCATTAAGCTTGCCGACGACCACGCGATTCGCGCTCAACCCCTCCAACAATGGAAAGACACCATTCTCACAGTCACCCCGCGTGCAGAACCCTTTCTGGCTCAAATCGAAGACTGGTCCCAAGTCCTCACCGCCCGCTACGGTGACGTTCGCCTCCCAAGCCCTCATCGCCAAGGCGCTGTTATCCTCGGCGATGCTGCCCACGCCATGAGCCCTCAACTTGGACAGGGGGTTAACCTTGCCCTCCAGGACGCCTCCTCCCTCGCCAAATGCCTGCAAGCGAACTCTCTTACCCAAGCCCTTGCCGCCTATGCCAAAGCCCGTCGCTTCCAACTGGCCTACTATCGCTTCTCTTCCCGCCAGCTCACCCCATGGTTCCAGTCCGACCACGAATGGCTCAGTCCACTTCGCAAAGGATTCTTCCGCACCATGCAGCACACCCCACTCGCCCGCAAATTTATGACCAAAACCATGGCCGGCTTGGTGAGGTGAAAGAAAACCATACAAAGAGTTAAGATATCCCTCCACCGCACGATTTCCACCTTGTCTTTGTCCTTCAAATCGGTAAAAAGCTTCTTATCTATTGGGGTTTTTCCGACATCTTCAACGCACTTTAGAATACTTGAATGGCTTCTAACTTTTCCATCGCCTTCTTGCTGACTCTGCTCGCGACTCACTGTTGGGCCCTTCCCTTCGAAGTCACATCACCGAGCGAGATTAGGGCAGACGCCACCATCTCATGGGAAGATGTCGCCCTAACGACAGGCTCCACCCTCGCGGCCGATTCTTACACCACTTTCTCAAACTCCAATCAACTCACCGCCGGTGTGACCACCCAAGCAGCTTCGGCCGAGTTCCGAAACACTGGCTATTTCACCCCCGGAATGCTTCTCCAGCACAACGGAGGCAATCGACTCCTTATTTACCCCCCCAGTCCCGTGCAAGGGTTTGCCGTCACAGTCGAGCACTCCTTAGGAGTGCAAGCCGACTACATAGTTAGCTTCTATGACTTCACCGGACATTTTCTCTTCTCTACCAGCAGAAGCAGTCCAGGAGTACAAGGAAACCCCGTCTTCCTTGGTATGATCGACCCCGAGGCTAGGATTGCCATCATTGGGATCGAAGCCTCTCCGGGAAACACCTTTGCCATCGCCGATCCCCTTTTTCAACACAAGCCTCCCGCGCCTCCTACTCTCTCAGAGCTTCCCGCGATTTCCACCCTAGACGAACCGCTCTCGGTTTCATCATCAGAGACCTACCTCCATGAGGGTTATGGAGTCAGGAACAGCACTCCCGAAACAAACGAGGCCACACTCACAAACGGCAATGCCCACGACCTCCTAGCACTCTTTCCAGACCTCCGGACAGGCGACATTCTCCGCTTCAAGCGGATCGGAAACGGCCGCAAGGACAATGGCGAAACGAATCCCTTGCTCGGCGTCCTTTCCTCCAGCAATCACATTCTGAAAGGCTCGGAGTTTCAACGGGTCCCCGATGCCATCTCAGCAGGTTCCACCTATCACACCGAAAAAGCCAAAGGCTTTGGCTCCGTCTCGACCCCCACCAATATTCCCGAAGATTTCCCCATCGGACCGGAAACCCACATCACCTACCGTGCAGGGGCACGCTACCTCTTTCTCACCCGTGCTGATACCGAGGTCCAGAGCCAACCCGTGTCACTCAGAATTTCTCACATTCCCAATACCATGCTCCTCGACTGGATCAATGAGCACGGACTCACCGGCATCAACGCGGACTTGCAAAGCGACCTCGACGGCGATGGCCTGACTCTCCTCGAAGAGTTTGCCTTTCGAAAAGACCCCACTCAAAGTGATGCGGCTGAAAACGCTGACTACTCCTTCGCCCCTGACCTCAGCCCTTACAGCTCCGAAAGCCTCGTCCCTCTTTCTCTCGCCTTCGGAGGACGTCGGGATGCCCCTCTTCGCTACATTGGGCAATTCTCCTCCAACCTAACTGACTGGGATACCGTCCCTATCTCGAATCCCTTTCTCACTGATGAGGAAGCCAGTGCCAACTCCGTTTTCCTTTTTTCTGATCCCGAACCCGGCCCCACCCGGTTCGGAAAACTCCTCATTGAATACATTCAGCCCGCCTCGAACTAACATTCCAACCTAAACGATTATGCACCTAAAATCATCATTGACGCTCATCCTCAGCACCGTCTTCCTCACCCTCACAGCCCACGCCCAACTAGATTACTTCATCCACTTTCCAACCGACGGAGCCAGCGGCCCAATTCATGGCGGCACTCTAGACAACGTCATGAAAGATAAAAAGGCGCTCGAACTCATTAACTTCGAGTTTGGGGCTGAGAATAACATCAACATCGGCAGCATCTCCACAGGAGGCGGAGCGGGAAAGGCAACCTTCAAAGAACTCACTATCACCGCGAACATTGGAGACACACATACGCCTCAAATGCTGAAATATCTGGTTGAAGGCGACCACATGGACGAAGCCATCATCACCGCTCGCAGGAGCTCTGGAGGACCTGCTGGTGGTACTGACCTCTTCAGAATTTCAATGAAACTTGTCATGTTTCAAGATATTTCCATCACCGCGACCGACGGCGACCAATCCCTCCTTACTGCAGTTCTGCAATTTGGGGCCATCAAAGTTGAAACCATCGAACTCAAAGCCAATGGCACAACCGGCGCGACTACGGACATGGAATGGAGCCGAGTGCTCAACACAGCAAATTACGCTGTTGATTAAGAGTTCTGAGGCCCTTTGAATCGATCTATGGTTGAGTCAAAGTCGGCTCAATCGAGAGCGGTCAATAGGCCAAGACCTTACCCTGTTGGTCGCAAGTGACTTCCCAACAACAAAAGTTGCCGCTTGGCCTATCTTCGCTAAGATAGGCCTATGCAAATCACCTTTCTCGACGCCTCCACTCTTCACCGTGATGACCTCGACTTCTCGCCCTTTGAAGCGCATGGCGGTCTGACCTTCCACGACACCACCTCGCCTCTTCAAATCCTCGAGCACGCTGCCGGAGCCCAAGTTCTCGTTACTAACAAAGTTCCCCTCACCGAGGAGACCCTCGCTCACCTTCCCGACCTCAAGCTCATCCTGATTGCGGCCACCGGTTTCAATCATGTTGAGCTCGAAGCAGCCAGTAAGCGCGACATTCCCGTCTGTAACGTCGCAGGCTACTCCACCTCTGCGGTTGCTCAACACGTCTTCGCTCTTCTTCTGAATCTCACCACCGCAGTCAACCGCTACAGCGCCGAGATTCAGACCTGGCCGCAGTCCCCAATCTTCACTCATCTTGATCACCCCGTTACCGAACTCGCAGGCAAGACCATCGGCATCGTGGGTCTGGGCGAGACCGGTTCCGCCGTGGCCCGCATCGCTGAGGCCTTCGGAATGAACGTGCAAGCTCTCGCCCGCGAAGGAGCTTCTACCACCACTCGCAATCGCGTGCCACGGGAAGAATTCTTCGCGACTTCCGACCTCATCTCCCTTCACGCTCCGCTCAACAAAGACACCGAGCACCTCATCAATGCCGAGACCCTCGCCCTGATGAAGCCTTCCGCCTTCCTTATCAATACCGGCCGGGGAGCTCTCATCCATGAACCCGCTCTCGCTGACGCCCTGCGCAACGACCGTATCGCGGGTGCCGGTCTCGACGTCCTCTCGGTTGAACCTCCGAGCCAAGATAATCCCCTTTTGGCCCCCGACCTTCGTGCCAAAAATCTGCTCATCACTCCTCACACCGCTTGGACTGCCCAAGAGGCTCGCCAACGCCTGTTAGACGGACTTCTCAATAACCTTGAAGCTTGGATCGACGGCACCCCCGACAATCAGGTCAACTAAGACCATCACCCAGCCATCGGGCGATGAATCGCAATTCAACACAGACTAAATCATGGACGATCCCGAAATCCTCGCGCTCCTGCCTGCCATTGAGGAGCAATTGGCTTCCCCTCAAACTCCTTTCGTCCAATCAACCTACGAGGGCCTTCTTGCCGAAGAGGATATCGACGAGCCGGAAGCCAAATACATGCTCGCTTTCTGCCTCGCCGACGAAATCGAAAAAATGACCAGCGAAAAGAGGCCTTTCAATCTCGAGCGCTACCAAATGCTCCTCGCCCTCCTTCCCACTCTCCCAGAGTAAACCAACTCACGATTCCCTAGCTCGCTTTTCCCGCTCCCACATTGGCTCTCAATCTGCTAACAAGCAGGTTTGCCATGCTGTATACCATTGAAGACAAGCCCCCTCTCGGAACGTCTCTCCTCCTGGGCTTCCAGCATTATCTGACCATGTTTGGCTCTACGGTAGCCATTCCCCTCCTGCTGCAATCTCACCTCGGAGCTTCGAACGCCGAACTCGCCCTCCTCATCAGCACCATGTTTCTGGTGAGCGGAATCTGCACTCTCCTCCAGACCACTTTCGGCTCCCGCCTACCTATCATTCAAGGCGGCACCTTCTCCTTTCTCGGCCCCGCTATCGCGATTTGCGGCATGGCATCCCTCGCCGACGCCGGCTTCGAAATGCGCATGCGTCACGTGCAAGGAGCCGTCATCGCGGGAGCCTTTTTCGAAATGGCGATTGGGTTCAGTGGCTTGATGGGAAAAACTCTTAAGTTTATCACTCCAGTCACCATCGCACCCACCATCGCGCTCATTGGACTCGCTCTTTTCAAATTTGGAGCTCCTCTGGCAGGCCAGCATTGGGGAATTGGGGGCCTCACCATCCTTCTTCTCATTCTCTTCAGCCAATACCTCAAATCAGCCCGCCAACTCTTCAACCTCTTCCCTATCCTCCTCGGTTTAGTCCTCGCTTGGCTCGTGGCCACCATTTGCACTTGGACGGAACTCTTTGATGCCAAACACGCCGCCTACGTCAGCTTCGACACCGTCAAGGAAGCGCCTTGGTTTCGAATTCCCACTCCTTTCCAATGGGGAATGCCCGCCTTCGGGGCCGCGGCCATCATCGGAATGCTTGCCGGTTACATCGCCAGCATGATCGAATCCACTGGCGACTACTACGCCGCTGCGCGGATGTCAAAGGCACCCGTTCCTGACGCCAAAACCGTCAATCGCGGAATCGGCTTCGAAGGCATCGGCTGCCTCATCGCCGGCATCTTCGGAACCGGAAACGGAACCACTTCTTACTCCGAAAATATTGGCGCTATCGGTCTCACCCGTGTCGGAAGCCGCCGCGTCATCCAGACGGCAGCCGTCCTCATGCTCGTGCTCGCGATTTTCGGAAAATTCGGGGCCCTCTTCACCTCCATTCCGTCACCCATCGTGGGTGGAATGTACTGCGTAATGTTCGCCATGGTCACCGGAGTCGGCCTCTCCAACCTCCAATTTGTCGACCTTAATTCACCACGCAACCTTTTCATTATCGGATTCGCCCTCTTCGCAGGACTTTCTCTCCCGGAATACGTTGGACCGAATGCCGAAATGATTTTGAGCCTTTTTCCCTCGTCGCTGCAATGGCTTGCTGCTATTTTAACCACAATCGGATCTTCTGGCATGGCAGTTGGCGCGTTCCTTGCTCTCATTCTGGATAACACCATTCCTGGCACCTCCGCAGAACGCGGTATCGACGCCTTCTCCAAACACTAGAAAACTCCCCGAATTCATCATGTCTCGCATTGTCAAAGCCGGCCTCATCCAAGCCTCCACCACCCATTCTGGAACCGAAGATCCTTCCACCATTCGCGATGCGATGATCGAAAAGCATGTCGCTATGATCGAGCAGGCCGCTGAACAAGGAGTGCAAGTTCTCTGCCTCCAAGAACTCTTTTACGGTCCCTACTTCTGCGCCGAGCAAGAGCCACGCTGGTACGACATCACCGAGCAAATTCCCGATGGTCCCACCACTCAACTGATGTGTGAACTCGCCGCCAAACATCAGATGGTCCTCATCGTCCCTATCTATGAGGTCGAGGTCGAAGGCATCTATTACAACACTGCCTCCGTGATTGATGCCGATGGAACTTACCTTGGCAAATACCGCAAAAATCACATCCCTCACTGCCACCCTGGCTTTTGGGAAAAATTCTACTTCCGCCCCGGCAACATGGGCTATCCCGTTTTCAAAACCAAGGTCGGCACCATCGGCGTCTACATCTGCTACGACCGCCACTTCCCCGAAGGAGCCCGTGCGCTTGCTCTCAACGGAGCCGAAATCGTCTTCAACCCCTCCGCCACTGTCGCGGGGCTCAGCGAATATCTTTGGAAACTCGAGCAGCCTGCCCACTGCGTTGCCAACGGCTATTTCATTGGAGCCATCAACCGTGTCGGCACCGAACAACCCTGGGGCATCGGCGAGTTCTACGGCCAATCCTACTTCTGCAATCCCAAAGGCCAACTCATCGCCGAAGCTTCCCGCGACCAAGACGAACTCATCGTCGCCGACCTCGATCTCGATGAAATCAAGGAAGTGCGCGACACTTGGCAGTTCTTCCGCGACCGCCGTCCCGATAGCTACGGCGACCTCACCCGCCCTTAGTCTATTTCTCAGCTTCCAACTTTATTTCCCGTGCCTGAACTTCCTTCCTTCGACCACAGCCCCAAACCTTACACCGGACTCTCTCTCGATGAAGTGATGAGTCTCCGTGAGGAGCATCTCACTCCTGCTCTCATCACCTACTACGAAAAGCCCCTCATGATCGTGGAGGGTAAAATGCAGTATGTTTTCGATGAAACCGGGCGCCGCTACCTCGATGCCTTCGGAGGCATCGTCACGGTGAGTTGCGGTCACTCTCACCCCGAAATTCTATCGGCAGCCCACGAGCAGTTAGACACCCTCGTCCACACCACAACCATCTACGCCAACCAAGAAGTTGCCCTTTATGGCAAAGCCCTTGCCGACAAGTTACCCGGCGACCTTTCGGTTTGCTACTTCGTCAATTCGGGTTCGGAAGCCAACGACCTCGCGCTCCTGATGGCCCGCCTTCACACCGGCAATTACGACATGATCGCCCTGCGCAACTGCTACCACGGCGGCTCGCAATCCACCATGGGGCTGACTGCTCATGGCACTTGGAAGTATAACACCCCTCAAGGATTCGGCATTCATCACGCTCTCAACCCCGATCCTTATCGGGGCCCTTTTGCCAGCCACGAAGACCAAGCCACCGACTACGCCAACGACGTCAAGCAGCTCATCGAGTTTGCCACTCCCGGTCAAGTCGCCGGCTTCATCGCGGAGTCTATTCAAGGTGTTGGCGGTGCCGTCGTCTTCCCCGAAGGATACCTCTCTCAAACATACGACATCGTTCGTAGCCACGGAGGTCTTTGCATCGCCGATGAAGTTCAATCCGGCTTCGGCCGCACCGGCACCCACTATTGGGGCTTCGAAAGCCAAGGCGTGGTCCCCGACATCGTGGTCATGGCTAAAGGAATCGGAAACGGCTTCCCTCTCGCCGCCGTCGTCACCACTCCCGAAATCGCCGCCTCCCTCAAGTCCCACATCCACTTCAACACCTACGGTGGCAACCCCCTCATCTCCCGCGTCGGCCGTGCCGTCATCGAGGCCATCGACAACGATGGCTTACAAGCCAATAGCGCTAAAATTGGCGGCCACCTCATCGAGAAACTAGAGGCACTCGCCGAAAAACACTCTCTCATCGGCCAAGTGCGCGGCCAAGGCCTCATGCTCGGCATCGAACTCGTTACCGACCGCGACACCAAAACTCCCGCCACTGCCGAATGCGCGGCGGTCTGGAACAAGTGCCGCGACCTTGGCCTTCTCCTCGGAAAAGGCGGACTCTTTGGCAACGTCATCCGCATCAAACCTCCCATGTGCCTCACCATGGAAGACGCCGACTTCATGGTCTCCGTTATCGATGAAGCCCTGGCCTCCGTCTAACTCCTACCTCTCATCAAGCCATGTCTGACCTCAAGCCTCTCCTCAAAAAAGCGGAACTCGATCTCTCCATGTGCGAGCTCAAACCCGCCTACGATAAACAGCAGGCACTCAACGAAGCGAACCGTTGTCTCTACTGCTACGATGCCCCGTGCATCAAAGCCTGCCCCACAGGGATCGACATCCCCTCCTTCATCAAAAAAATCGCCTATGACCAGGTGAAGGGCTCAGCTCGCACCATCCTTCAGTCAAATATTCTCGGAAATTCCTGCGCCCGCGTCTGCCCCACCAAAGTCCTCTGCGAAGGTGCCTGTGTCCTCGAGGATCGCGATCAAAAGCCCATCGATATTGGCCGCTTACAACGGTATTCCACCGATGCTGTTCTCGCCACCGGTGAACAAGTTCTCTCAGTCCCTACCCAAAAATCAGGTAAGAAAGTCGCCCTCGTCGGCGGTGGCCCAGCCAGCTTGGGCTGCGCTGCCGAACTCGTCCAACAAGGACACGACGCCGTCATCTACGAACGCCGAGAACATGCCGGTGGACTCAATACCTACGGCATCGCTTACTACAAGATGAAGCCTGAGGTCAGCCTCAGTGAAATCGAAATGATTAAAGACCTCGGCGTCGAATTCCGCTGCGGAGTCGAGGTCGGGAAAGATGTCACCCTCGCCGAGCTTCAATCCGAATACGACGCCGTTTTCCTTGGCCTCGGACTGGGCGAAGGCAGACAGCTCAATATTCCAGGAGAGGATCTCCCCGAAGTGGTCGATGCCATTGACTTCATTGACGAAATTCACACCAAGCCTCTTGAAGAGGTAGCCATGGGCAAACAGGTCGTCGTTCTCGGCTGCGGCAACACCGCCATCGACGCCGTTTCGCAATCAAAACGCCTCGGTGCCGAAGAAGCGACCGTCCTCTATCGAAGAGGCGAAGACGCCATGTCCGCCTATCGCTTTGAATACGCCCTCGCCAAATCCGAGCGCTGCGAATTCACCTTCAACGTTAGCCCCGTTGCCATCGAATCGACCGATGGTCACGTCAGCGGGATTCGCCTCGTTCGCACTGACGAGAACGCCGCCCCCATCGCAGACAGTGAATTCACCCAGCCCACTGACTTTGTCATCAAGGCCCTCGGCCAAAACAAGATGCAATCTCTCCTCAGCGACTGGCTTCCCGACCTTGACTTTGGAGCAGGCGGAAAAATCACCGTCAATCCCGAGACTCAAGAAACCTCCGTCCCGGGCATCTACGCCGGAGGCGACGCCGCAAATGGAGGGGCCGAAGTGGTCAATGCCGTAGCCGAGGGCAAACGCGCTGCACTCCACCTCCACACTCTTTTCACCGGGGAAGAATCCTCCCCTCCCACTCAAACAACCCGCTACGGCCTCACTCCCGCACATGGCTCAGGCTTCAACAATCCCATCCGCGTCACGGGCTAATCTCACCCACTCAAACCATGGCAGACTTATCTATCAATTTCGCGGGCGTTAAATCCCCCAACCCCTTCTGGATCGGCTCGGGCCCTCCTGGAAACTCCGCCCACCAGTGCCACCGCGCATTCGAAGCAGGCTGGGGCGGTGTCGTTTGGAAAACAATCGGCGAACCCATCGTCAACCAATCTTCACGCTACTCCGCGCTTCATCTCAATGGTCAAAAAATCGTCGGGTTCAATAATATCGAACTCATTAGTGACCGCTCGCCAGAAACTAACTTTCGCGAGATCCGCGAGGTCAAAGACCGCTGGCCGGACCGCGTGGTCGTCGCCTCCCTCATGGTCGAAACTCGTGAACAATGGCACGAATTCATCAAACGTTCGGAAGACGCGGGCGCCGATGCCATCGAATGTAATTTTGGCTGCCCCCACGGCATGTGCGAGCGCGGCATGGGATCCGCCGTCGGCCAAAACCCAGACGTCATCGAGGCCATCACGGGCTGGTGCAAGGAGGTGGCTAAGATTCCCGTCATCATCAAACTCACTCCCAACATCACCGATGTCGCCCTCCCCGGACGCGCCGCGGTCAGAGGAGGGGCCGATGCCGTTTCCCTGATCAACACCATCAATTCTATCAGCCAAGTCAACTTGGACAGCTTTTGCCCCGAGCCCTATGTCGACAACTTCAGCAGCCACGCCGGCTACTGCGGACCCGCGGTTAAGCCCATCGCTTTAAACATGGTCGAAACCATCGCCAATGATTCTCAAATTGGACGCGATTTCCCCATTTCCGGCATCGGTGGAATCAACACTTGGCGAGACGCCGCCGAATTCATCGCCCTCGGCGCCACTTCAGTCCAAGTCTGCACCGCCGTCATGCACAAGGGATTTCGTATCGTTAACGAGATGACGGAAGGACTCTCGGACTACCTCGATTCCAAGGGCATGAAGTCCTTGGAAGAACTCCGTGGCCGCGCCCTCCCCAGCATCAAACGCTGGGAAAACCTCAATCTCAACTACGCCCGCGTCGCTCGCATCGACTACGATAAATGCATCGGCTGCAACCTCTGCCACATCGCCTGCGAAGACGGCGCCCACCAGTGCATCGACCTAAAGAGTCCAGCCGAACTCGGCGTCGGTCTGGGACCAGGTCGTCTCCCCGGCAAAGATGTTCCCAAGGTTCGCGAAGAAGACTGCGTCGGCTGTAATCTCTGCTCCCTCGTCTGCCCAGTCGAGGACTGCATCACCATGGAGGAAGTCGATACCGGCAAAGCCCCCATGACTTGGTCAGAATACCAAACCGGACTCGCCGCCGGAACCATTCCCGCCATTCCTCCTCACCATTAAGCTTCTAGAAAATACTCATGTCACTCACACCCTGCCCCATCCTGATCAACGGGACCTGGTCCGTTCCCGAGACCGCCGAAACCGCCCCTGTACACAACCCTTCCACCGGAGAAGTCATCGCCAACGTTCCCATGTGCGGAGCCGATGTCGTCGATGACGCCGTCGCCGCTGCCACCGCGGCCTTCGAAGGCTGGTGGCAAACTCCTCCCGTGATGCGAGTGCGCGTGATGATGCGCTATTGTGCACTATTAGAAGAAAATTTCGAAGAACTCGCTGCCATGATTGTGGTCGAGCACGGCAAAACCATGACCGAAGCCCGAGGCGACCTTCGCCGTGGTATCGAAGTCGCGGAATACGCCTGTGGCATCACCGACATGCTTAAAGGCGAAGTGTTAGAAAACATCGCCCCCGGCATCGACTGCTCCATGGTGCGCCAGCCCATCGGCGTCTGCGTCGGCATCTGCCCTTACAACTTTCCCGCCCTCGTCCCGATGTGGATGTATCCCATGGCCCTCGCCTGCGGAAACTGCTTCATCCTCAAGCCCAGCGAAAAAGTCCCCCTCACCGGCATTCGACTCATCGAACTGTTAGAAGAAGCGGGCCTTCCTCCCGGCGTCTTCTCCGTGGTCCATGGAGGCAAAGATTGCGTCGACGCTCTCTTAGAACACCCCGGAGTCGCAGCCATCTCCTTCGTCGGAAGCTCTCCCGTCGCCGAATACATTCACAAAACCGGAACCGCCAATGGCAAGCGCGTGCAAGCCGCCGGTGGAGCCAAAAACTTCGTCGTGGTCATGCCCGACGCCGACTTTGGCAAAGCCGTCGAAGGACTCACCGACGCCGCCTTCGGATGCTCGGGCCAACGCTGCATGGCAGGCTCCACCGCCGTCACCGTAGGCGAAGCCTCTGAACGATTCATCCCTGCCATCGTCGACTCCGCTGCCGCCCTCGAAGTCGGTCCCACCCACCTTTCCAAAGACGCCAAACTCGGCGGTGTCATCACCCCCCAACATCGCGACCGCGTCTCCGGCCTCATTCAATCAGCAGTCGACGAAGGCTGCGACCTCCTTGTCGATGGCCGTAACGCCCAAGTCGCCGACCACCCCGGCGGCTTCTACATGGGCGCTTCCGTCGTCGACAAAGTGACCACTGAGATGACCATCTTCCGCGAAGAAGTCTTCGGCCCTGTCCTCAACGTGATGCGCATGGACGACCTCGACCAAGCCCTTGAGCTCGCCGGCAAAGTCTCTTTCGGAAACGGCGCCTGCATCTACACCCAAAGCGGACGCCTCGCCCGCGAGTTCCGCCACCGCGTGAAAGCAGGTATGGTCGGTATCAACGTCGGCGTCCCGGCCCCCCTCGCTTACTTCCCATTCTCAGGTTGGGACTACTCCTTCTTCGGCGACCTCCACCTGCAAGGCCGCGAATCCGTGATGTTCTTCACCCGCGCCAAAGTCTACACCGAACGCTGGTTCGCCCCCGGCGAAGGCGACATCTGGCACAAAGACTAACAGCCCCAAAGGGGCGACCCAAGACAGCCTAGGGCATCGCCCTAGGTTCCAAGCCACATTCATCCCAAGCCCTGAAAGGGCGGCCTAAACCAACGAACCCACTTTATCTCGAATCCTATGTCCCTCCTTATCAAAAACGGCGAAATCGTCACTGCCACCGAGCGCTACAAGGCCGACATCTTTTGCGAAGACGAACAAATCACCACCATCGGTGAAAACCTCGACATGGAAGCCGACGAGGTCATCGACGCCACCGGACAACTCATCTTCCCCGGCTTCATCGACCCGCACGTCCACATCTACCTTCCCTTCATGGGAACCTTTTCCAAAGACAACTACGAGACCGCCAGCAAGGCGGCCCTCATCGGAGGCACCACCACCCTCATCGAAATGTGCTGCCCCTCCCGCGCGGAAGAACCACTCGAAGCCTTCCAACTCTGGAACTCCAAAGCCGAAGGTCTCTCCGCCTGCGACTACACCTTTCACATGGGTGTCACCCGCTTCGACGACCTCGCCGAATACCAACTCCGCACCATCGTCGCCGACTACGGCATCACCTCTTTCAAAGTCTTTCTCGCCTACAAAGGAGCCTTCGGAATCGACGATGCCGAACTCTACTCCACCCTCACCCTCGCTAAAGAACTCGGAGTCGTGGTCACTGCTCACTGCGAAAACGCCGACCTTGTAGAAAAGACCCAAGCCGCCCTCGTCGCGGAAGGCAAAGTCGGCCCCGAATGGCACGAACCCTCCCGCCCCGTCACTGTCGAAGCCGAAGGCTGCCACCACCTCATGACCTTCGCCGAGATGACTGGGGCCGAAGTCTACGTTGTTCACACCTCCTGCCAACCCGCCGTCGAAGCCATCACCGCCGCTCGCGAACGCGGCGTCAACGCCACCATCGAGACCGTTATTCCCTACCTCGTCCTCGACAGCACCTACGCCGAAAAGCCCGATTTCGAAGGAGCCAAATACGTGATGTCGCCCCCCATCCGTGCCAAAGAACACCAAGACTTCCTCTGGAAAAAACTCGCCGACGGCACCATCGACACCGTTGGCACTGACCACGCCCCCTTCGACTTCGCGACCCAGAAACACATGGGCCACCCCGACGCAAACAAAGCCGTCACCGCCGATTTCTCGCCCAAAGGCGAATCCTCAAACTTTACCCTCATTCCCAACGGCATCCCCAGCGTCGAAGAACGCGTCAACCTCCTCTACACCTACGGCGTCACCACCGGAAAAATCGACCTCCACACCTTCGTCGCTACCGCCTCCACCAATGCAGCCAAACGCTTCGGCCTCTTCCCCTGCAAAGGAGAAATTGCAGTAGGCTCCGACGCCGACCTCGTCATCTACGACCCCAACTACACTGGCACCATCTCCGTCGAAACCCACTCCATGAACACCGACTACTCCGGCTTCGAAGGAATGGAAATCAAAGGCCGCCCCTCCCTCGTCACCGTCCGCGGCCAAGTCGCCGCCCGCAACGGCCAGTTCACCGGCACCCTCGGGAGAGGCCAACTGCTCAAGCGAGCGCCCCTGTAGGCCTCTTATCAGAGAGTGAAAGCCATAGCTCGTATAGAAACCTGTATACAGAAGAGTTTTTTTGAGTCAGCGTGCCTAGGTGAAATTTTTTCTAGCTCTCCTTTTCTGTGCCGCAAATTGCTGGGCCGAGCCCCTCACCGATTGGCGCATTTGGACAAGCTTGCAAGGGACTGAGACGAAGGCGAGACTCCTATCTCTTCGTGCTTCGACAGGTCGAACCTCCGACACTTCTATCCCTATTACACTTGAATTGCGAAACGGCAAAAAACTCTCACTTGGCACCCACCAACTGATCAACGAAGACCACAAGCTCGTTTACTCGCTTAGCCAAACTAAAGGCGGAGGACCAGGTGCTTCCATTAAAATAGCGGAAAACAAAACACATGAACTAGACATTTCCATGGTGTTTTTGGCTCCTGACGGCTGGGTAGATAACCGCTCGAGAATCCCTAATCGAGGCACCTACGAAGACAACTCCGAAGATTTTCAACGAGCTTTCGCTAACCATTTGTTCTGGTTCTGGTCAAATGGTGCTGCTGATTTTGGAACAAGTAAAGACCGGGATCGAATCTGGAAGAAAGCCCTCGCCCAAAGCGAACGACATATTAAGGGTCCCTCTCGAGATGCTCACATCAAGATGGCAGCGGCACTCAAAGAAGTCGAAAGCCCGGTGAAGCAGGTCACCTCTCAGAAATTCCTCAGATTCGATCTCGATACTTTGAAGAAATGTGTCGGAGGAACATCTTTCGTAACTATCGAAGGAATGGGCTTTGCTGGAGAGCGGAGGCGCTATGCCTACTCTCTCCCTGTTCTCGAAGTCAAAGGCGATAAACTCGTCATCGCTTATCGGGAAGACAGAGTGGAGGTTGGACTCGAGGTTGTTACAGAGGGAAAGAGTTTCGAAAAGGGAACCTGGTTACGGATCGACCCCGCTAATCAGTCATGGTTTGCGAAGCAACTTCGCGAGGATTAAGCATCAGTTCGCATCTACAGCCTTCGCATTTTCGGATTCGAGTTTTCCGAAGAATGAGCGAACGCTCAACTCCTCCCACCCCAAAAAGTCTTCGCCTAAAACTCATGCGCCGCTTGTCCTCCAATCGAGGCCTAAAATCTCCTCCGCAATCATGCCTCTCACTCGTCTCACAATCGGCCAAGGCTCCCCTCAACAGCTTCTAAATCCTCAGGCGACAAGCCTCCGCCGTATCCTGAATCGCTTGGATACCGAATTGCCCGACGCCTATCTCATTCTCGAATGGGAAGGCTCCCGAGACTATCTCCAAACTCTCCGCACCCCCGAGGGCTACCTTGTCGAATGCCGTTTCTTTCGAGCCTCTACTAAAGCTGGCTATACTCACTACCGTGCGTGGGATTGCCTCAGCAACCCTTTCTCTCCGGGAGAGCCAGACCCCTACTCAGGCGAGCATGGACCGTGGACGCGAGAACGGGACTTTATACCGCAGGAGACAACTGAAATACTCTTCTCCCTCTTGCTCAAAGAAAAACCCACCAGCCCGCCAGCCCTCAGTGGGCTTCAATGGCGCGACGTCACCAACGAGTTCCCCACTTCGCCGGACTAGTGTCCCACGACATTAACTTTGTGACATTCGGCGCAGAGGATTTTTTCCAAGAACAAGGCGAGAGGAAGGAGTGAATCGGGATTCATGACTGACGAACAACGCGGTTATTGGGAAAAAGCCTCAAGCTTCTCCCCCAATCCGACGAAAGGAGGCAATTCCAAAAAATCTCAAGAAAAATACCGGTGTCACAAATTTAATGTCGTGGAACACTAGCCTACCAACCCATACCCTCAAACGGCCTACCCTCCCCACGGACCACCAGAGTGGGAGCGACTCTTTGAAAAAGAGTCCCGCGAACGGCCTGCTGTGTTCGGACGAGCCTTCAACAGACACCGGCCGCAGAACTGGGGTTCTCCCCCCTAGGAGCGCCGGGTCTGCGACCGGCCCCAACGGGCTGTGAGAGCAAAGCCCAGAGTGAATCCCTCACCCTCACACTCACCCCCAAAATTACCCACCCCAGCCTTCCCCTCTGCGACTCTAACCATCATCTTTCCCTCGTGGCTGCAGATATCGAATCATTTATCACCCGCTGGCAAAACTCCGGAGCCGCCGAGCGTTCCAACTACGCCCTCTTCCTCTCCGAGCTCTGCGACCTCCTCGGCGTCGACCGACCCGAGCCCTCGGTCGAAGACAATCAGCACAACGCCTACGTCATCGACCGCGCCTTCACCCGCACCGAAAAGGATGGCCACACCGCCCCCGTCTACCTCGACCTCTACAAGCGCGGCCACTTCGTCCTCGAGACCAAACAAGGCTCCAGCGGAACTACCGGCAAAGTCGGCCACGGCAAGCGCGGCACCAAGACCTGGGAC
Source organism: Roseibacillus sp. (assembly GCA_051251855.1). Lineage (GTDB taxonomy): Bacteria > Verrucomicrobiota > Verrucomicrobiia > Verrucomicrobiales > Akkermansiaceae > Roseibacillus. The sequence continues at coordinate 464,002 of JBPOGI010000001.1, read as the reverse complement.
AAAGCCCTCGAAAAAGCCTACAACCAGGCCCGCGACTACATCGGAGCCATCCCCTCCCACGAAGGCCGTCCCCCCTTCCTCATCGTCTGCGACGTTGGCCACCTTATCGAGATCTACGCCGAATTCTCCGGCACCGGCGGCACCTACCTCCGCTTCCCCGACCCCGCCAACCACCGCATCTACCTCGAGGAACTGCGCGACCCCGCCAAGCGCGAACTCCTGCGCCAGATCTGGACCGAACCCCACAGTCTCGACCCCTCCAAAACGGCCGCCAAAGTCACCCGCGAAGTCGCCACCACCCTCTCCAAGCTCGCCATCTCCTTAGAAAAAGACGGCCACGACCCCACCCTCATCGCCACCTTCCTCCAGCGTCTCCTCTTCACCCTCTTCGCCGAAGACGTCGGCCTCCTCCCCCAACAATCCTTCGAAGACCTCCTTGTCAAAGCCGTCACCGCTCCTCAAGGCTTCTCCGTCCTCATCACCCAACTCTGGAAAGAGATGGCCACCGGAGCCGCCTTCTCTACCGTCATCCTACAAGAAGTCCCCCACTTCAACGGCGGCCTCTTCGAGAACCCCAAAGCCCTCCCCCTCAACAAAGAACAAATCGAAATCCTCCTCGAAGCCGCCCGCAAGGATTGGAAAGAAGTCGAGCCCGCCATCTTCGGCACCCTGTTAGAGCGCGCCCTCGACCCCGCCGAACGCCACAAGCTCGGCGCCCACTACACCCCCCGCTCCTACGTCGAGCGCCTCATCGAACCCACCCTCCTCGCGCCCCTGCGCAAGCAATGGGACGCCACCCGCGCCGCCGCCGCCCAGCTCCACGACAAGGACCAAGACCTCAAAGCCCGCACCGAAGTCGAGAACTTCCACAAACACCTCACCAGCCTCCGCATCCTCGACCCCGCCTGCGGCTCCGGCAACTTCCTCTACCTCGCCCTCGCCCGCCTCAAGGAACTCGAAGCCGAAGTCCTCGACCTCTTCGAAGAACTCGGTGGCAACCGCCTGTTAGAGATGGACAACACCAAAGTCCGCCCCTCCCAATTCTGGGGACTCGAAATCAACGGCCGCGCCGCCGCCATCGCCCAGCTCGTGCTCTGGATTGGCTACTTCCAATGGCATCAGAAGACCACCGGCAGCGCCGACACCAACGACAGACCCCTCCTCCCCAAGCAGAACACCATCCTCAATCAAGACGCCGTCCTCGCCTACGACGAGATGATTCCCCGCACCGATCCCGAAACCGGAAAAGTCCTCACCATCTGGGACGGCCGCACCACCAAGCCCCACCCCGTCACCGGAAAAGAAGTCCCCGACGAAAGCCACCGCAAAGCCCTTTTCGACTACACCAATCCGCGCCGCACCGAATGGCCCGAAGCCGACTACATCATCGGCAACCCACCCTTCCTCGGAGCCTCCCGCATGAGGGACAATCTCGGCGACGGCTACACCGAAGCCCTCCGCCTCGCTTGGAAAAAACACAAGCCCGACTCCTGGGACTTCGTCATGTATTGGTGGCACCAAGCCGCCGAACTGGTCCGCGATGGCAAAGCCCAACAATTCGGCTTCATCACCACCAATTCCATCCACCAAACCTTCAACCGCCGCTGCATCGAGCCCTTTCTCGCAAACGAGAAAAAGCCCGTCTCCATCACCTTTGCCATCCCCGATCACCCTTGGGTCGATTCAGCAGATGGCGCGGCAGTTAGAATTGCGATGACGGTAGCCAACCAAAGTTCAGCCTCCGGGAAGCTAGCTCTGGTAATAGAGGAGGAAGAACGCGAAGAAGGCGAACACGACATTGAGCTATCAGCAACGAAGGGGTTTATTGCTCCAAACTTAAAGGTCGGCGCTAACTTGACGAGCACCTCGTCACTCGGAGCCAACGAGAACCTTTGCAATCGTGGGTTCTGTCTCTTTGGCAGCGGCTTTATCGTAACTCCCGAAATCGCTACATCTCTGGAATTAAGCTCCGTAGCCGGGGCTAGGAAGATAATTCACGACTACCGCAATGGCCGGGACCTCGCTGCAAGCCCTAGACTAGTCAAAGTCATTGATGCTTTCGGGAGCACGGCTGAAGAACTTCAGAATGATCACCCCGGCATTTTTCAGCATCTCCTGAACACGGTGAAACCTGAACGAGACAATAACAAACGAGAGTCACGCAAAAAACTCTGGTGGATTTTTGGAGAGCCTAACCAGAAGCTAAGAGAGCAGCTCGCAGGGCTCCCTCGCTACATCGCCACCGTTGAAACCAGCAAACACCGCTTTTTCACCTTTCTTGACCAGTCAATATTGCCTGACAACAAGCTCGTAAATATAGCGGTAGCAGACCCAGCTTCTTTGGCATTACTGTCCAGCCCACCCCACGTCGCTTGGGCGCTCGCCACCGGCAGTAAACTTGGAGTAGGTAATGACCCCGTCTACGTAAAAACCCGCTGCTTCGAGACCTTCCCCTTCCCCGACCTCCCCGAAGGCCCGCTCAAGGAACGTCTCCGCGACCTCGGCGAACAACTCGACGCCCACCGAAAATCCCGCCAAGCCGAGCACCCCGACCTCACCCTCACCGGGATGTATAACGTCCTCGAAAAGCTCCGCAAAGAAGAGCCCCTCACCGACAAAGACAAAGTCATCCACGACCAAGGCCTCGTCACCCTCCTGAAACAAATCCACGACCAAATCGACCAAGCCACCTACGAGGCCTACGGCTGGAGCGACCTTTGGCAATGGCAACAGGACGCCCTCCGTGGCACCTGCTACGACCCCGAGGACGAGACAACTTCACAACTCGAAGTCGAGCCCGGCAAACTCCACGAAGCCATCGCTCCCTACCTCGAAAAATACGAGCAAGTCCTGCTGCAACGCCTCGTCGACCTCAACCACGAGCGCGCCGCCGAAGAAGCGCAAGGCAAGATCCGCTACCTCCGCCCCGAGTTCCAAGACCCCGAAGGCACCCAACGGGCCACCGAGCAAGACCTCGACCTCCCCGCCAGCCAAAAGGCCCTCGTCAAAGCCAGCACCCAGAAGCTCAAGTGGCCCAAAGTCCTCACCCAACAAGTCGCCGCCCTGCAACCCCTCCTCACCGAACTCGGCCCCGACCCCGCCCTCCTCTCCCAAGCCTTCGGCAATAAAGCCCCCAAGCGCGAAAAAGAGATCCACGAAATCATCGAAACCCTCCGCACCCTCGGCCAACTCTGACCACGGGAACCACTGGGACAACATCCATCCCATCCACAATGAATTTCAACCTTCTCCCAGCCCTCCCAGCGCTCATTCCAGTCGCTCTTCTCTTCTGGGTCATCTTGAGCGACAAGAAGAAGCGAGATGCTGATTCTAAGTATCCCTTTCGTAAAAAATTCTACCGCCTCCCTGGTGAATACGCCACCCACCGAGCCCGCCAGCTATCCGAAAAAGGAGAAGAAGGCCTCTACTGCGTCATCACATTCGCCGCACTGGCCTTTGCCCTCATACTCTTGTCTCCGACCAACCGCCCTATCACGGCAGGTATTCTCGCTTCACTCTTTCTTTGCTCTGCTTACTTCATTCGCTCGCTCCACAAACACTTCGACGAGGCCCGCAAATGGCGATTAGGAGCCCTCGGCGAACGCGTGGTCGGCGACTACCTCATACGAGAATTTCTCCCCAAGGGATTCCATGTCTTCCACGACATCCAGCAGGACAAGGCCTTTACCCCAAACCCCTTTAACTACGACCACATCCTCCTCGATCATCGAGGGGTCTTCCTCATCGAAACCAAAACGCGCTCCAAGAAACTCAACTCCAATCGCGACCTTCCACAACATCTCACCGTCAGCGACGAACGAATCACTTTCCCCGACGGCCGGTTCGATGACGAAACCATCCCCCGCCTCAAAGAAAACGCCATCGAGCTTTCAGAAGAACTCTCTAACATCATCGAGAGTAACATTCCCGTCTATCCGCTCTTGGTCTACCCCGGTTGGGACGTCTCTCAAAAGCCTCAAAACCCCACTGCCCCTCTCTGCGACCCCCGCGACATCTCGAAGGAAGTGGAGAAAAAACCAGAAAAGGCCCTCGACGGAAAGACTGTTGACCGAGTCATCAAACACTTCGAGAACCTCGCCCGTAACATCGACAACACCAATATCTAGCCTCACCAAAACAGGATTCTTCCTGAGCCTACCGACCCCTGCAGTTTCTTGAAATGATAACGCTAGATTTTATGAAACGCCTTCAAAAACTCTTTCTGGTTCTTATTGAATCTCTGATGCTCCTTATGATTCAGCGGTCGATTCTTTTCGACAAAAGCAGGTGCGACATAACCCCAAGTTGAATTCCGAGCAAAAAAGATCACATAGTCACAATGACTGTCCTTCCAAAGATTGGGAACAATATGTTGTTCACCTGAGGCCTCGACCGTCTTGATTTGAATTCGATGAAAATGAGGCCCATCGGAAATCAAAATATCGGTCTTATGCCCATGGTCGAGAATAGGAAGAAAGACCTGCCAGCCATCCTGCATCAGCCAACTCACCACCGTACTTTCATAGGCCATAGCCTTCATCACCTTGTGGGTTCCAGGCTTTGTGTGAGTCGTTCGACTTGGCATCAAAAGAGAAGAGCAAATTTTTCAACCTGCTAGAAGAACGTTCTGTATCCTAACACTAGGTAAAAGGCTCTTCTACCCCTTCAGCGTATACACCCCATACTTACGATCCTGCGGCTCCTTCTTCATCAACACCTTCGCTACCAACCCAGCAACCACCCCCGCAACGAACCCACCAATGTGAGCCGCATAAGCCACCCCACCGGTCTGCGAATTCTGCCCCAGCGTGCCATAGCCACTGAACAGCTGCATCGCGATCCACATTCCCAGCACCACAATCGCTGGTATCGAAATCATCCGAAACAAAAAGACCGCATTCACCCGATTCTTGGGAAAGAGCACCAAGTAGGCTCCCATCACTCCCGAGATCGCACCCGAGGCCCCCAAGTTCGGAATCACACTCTCCGGCCCCATTAGAATCTGAGCCACCGTCGCTGCCAGGCCGCTCAAAAGATAAAAGACCAAGAACTTCACCGAACCAAACCGGTGCTCAACATTGTCTCCAAAAATCCAGAGATAGAGCATGTTTCCTCCAATGTGCGCTAGACCACCGTGCATAAACATCGCTGAAATGACCGTGAAATAGATGAAGCCCGGCCCCGGCGCTTGCGGAACCTCCACCTGCTGACCACCGGGTCCCTCCACAATTTGGTTATCCACTAAATCTACCCCCGTCACCATTTCCTTGGGAATCACACTCCAACCCAAAGTAAAATCGGGGTTCATCGATTGGTAGCCGAACAAGAGGACATTCAAAATAATCAACGTCAACGTCACCTTACCCGGCCCCGTCAAATGTCGGTCATCATCACTTAAAGGAAAAATCATGCCTTTCACTTACACTGAACCGCCTCTCACTACCAACCCTTCTCTCAGACGACCTCCCAAATCAGAAAAACCACTTTACTTGACCAATTAGTCAAGTAAAGTCCCTCCATGGGCCGAACCTCCACTGCTCCCCTCCAGCTTCAAGAAGCTCTCATCAGCCTCATCTGGAATCAATGCTACTCCGCAGTTACCATCGATGCCATTTGCGAGAAGGCCGAGGTCAAGAAGGGCTCTTTCTACTACTTCTACAAATCAAAAGCAGAACTCGCTATCGCCGCTTTCGCACATCTGTGGGAAACCGACAGCCGCCCCCATTTGGACGAAATCTTCTCTGCCAGTAAGTCTCCTCAAGAACGATTCGAGGCGCTCATCCACGCAGACTTTGAAGTAGCGATTCAACAAAAGGAACAACACGACCGCATCCTAGGATGCCCTTTTTGCAACGTTGCCCAAGAGATTTCCACCCTCGAACCCGAACTTGCCTCCGCCATCAATGGCTATCTCGATCACTTCCGTGGCTACCTCACGTCAACCCTCCGGGACGCTCTCGCCGACAACCTCACTGACATCGCAGACCCCGAGGCAACCTCACGCGCCATCTACAACTTTCTTCACGGCAGTTTCGCTCAAGCCCGCATTCAGAACAGCCTCACTCCTCTCCTCAGTCTTCCCGAAGGACTCGGACGTCTCGCAGGCCTCCAACTCGCTACCATCTCACTCGCCTCGGCAGCCTAATTGCTTCCAAAATTAAATTTGACCAGACGGTCATCTACTTTACCGACACAACGCACCATGTCCCAATCCGAAAACACGGAGAATGAATCTCCCAAACGCTCTGGCAACGCCCTCGCTTCTGCCGCCCGAATCCTCATCCCCGCTACCATCCTTGGTGTCGGAATCTGGTTCGGTATGAAAACTCTCCAAAAAACGAATCAAGAAGAGCCCGCTGCCGCTCCCCAACAAGGCGGAGGCCCTCCTCCGAGCCAAGTGGTGGTTGCTCCGGTCCTGAAAGTTACAGCCCAAAACGTTCACCGCGTGGTGGGTTCTCTCCGAGCCGCTCAACGCGCCGATGTCGCAGCACGCGAGGAGGGAGCTGTCCTCGAAGTGCTCGCTGATGAAGGGAGCAAAGTCGAGCAACACCAAATTCTTGTTCGTCTCGATGCCCGCCGTCTGGAAGCTCAAATGGCACAAGCCCAAGCGACTCTCACCGCTGCCCGCTCCGTCATCACCCAGCGCGAAGCCGAGAAAAACCGTACTGACACCGACCTCGCCATGAAGCGAAAGCTCTTTAACGAAGAAGCCATTTCCGAGTCCGAATTCCTCGACGCCGAGCGCGCTTCCAAGGTCACTATTTCACAGGTCAAAGCTTCCCGCGATTCCGTCTCCGCGGCCGCCGCAGCCCTCAAACTCCTTCAAGTGCGCAAAGACGACCTCGTCATTCGTGCTCCCTTTAATGCTCGTGTTGTCACTCGCCACGCCGAACCCGGTGAATGGCTTCGCCCCGGCGACCCGGTTCTTACTCTGGTCTCCGATGGCCAACTCGAGGCCTGGCTGCAAATCCCCGAGCGCTACGCTGCTAGTCTCGGCACTGCGAACATCACCGTCGAAATCGGTGGCAAAATCCATCCCGCCACCAACCTACGCGCCGTCCCCGAGGCCGATGCCGCCAGCCGTGTTGTCACCCTCATTGCCGACATTGCGGATCCCGATGGTCTGCTCGTCCCCGGCCTCTCTGTTACCGCCGAAGTCGCAGTCTCCGACGATACTCCACGCCTTTCCGTCCCCGCTGATGCCGTCGTCACCACCTTTGCCGGGCCCGCTGTGTTTCGCGCCAAGAAAAGCGAAGGTGGACCAGCCATTGCCGAGCGTTTACCCGTCAAAATTCTCTTTCAACAAGAAGGTATCGTCTTCCTCGAGTCCGATGCTCTCAACGAGAGCGACGTCGTTGTTATTGAAGGAAACGAACGCCTTTTTCCCATGACTCCTCTACTCTTTGAGCCCCCTCAGCCTACCGCCGAGCAGACTGCTCTTCAGGCTCCTGAACCTCTCGCTAGCAGCAAGTAGTCTCCATCTAACAACAACGCTATGAAAGGTCTCATCGACGCTGCTATCAAGCAACCCATCACCGTGGCGGTGGGTGTTCTCCTCGCCACCTTCGCCGGCATTCTCGCCATCGCCCTCGTCCCCATCCGGATGACTCCCGAAGTCTCTTCCGTGGTCGTGTCAGTGGTCACCAACTGGGAATCCGCTTCCGCCGAGGAGATCGAATCAGACATCATCGAGGAACAGGAAAAGGTTCTTGGCGAGACCACCGGCCTCGTCTCCATGACCTCGACCTCCGCCGCGGGCCAAGGATCCATTCGCCTCGAGTTCGAAACCGGTACCGACATCGCGGTGGCCAATGCCGAAGTCCTGCAAAAGCTCGACGAAGTCCCGGGTTACCCCGCCGGAGTCCTCCAGCCCGTCGTCGAGCCCGTCGATATCGAGTCCGTTGACTACATCGCCTGGATCGGCCTGTCTTCTTCCGATCCCGCCTTCCCTGCTCAAACCCTCTTCGACCTCATGGAGCGCCGTATTAAGCCTCGTTTTGAGCGCATTGACGGCATTTCCCAAGTCGGCATCCGAGGAGCGGTGCAATCCGAGCTGCACATCAAAGTCGACCCCGAAGCCCTCGCTCAACGCAACATCACCTACGCCATTCTCCGCTCCGCTATTCAAAGCGCCAATGCCAACTTCTCGGGAGGCCGCATCGTCGATGGCAAACGCGATCTCCGCCTCCGCGCCACCGGCCGCTTTGACGATCTCGCCTCCATTCGCGAGACCGTCCTCCGCCGCGACGCCTCCGGCACCGTTTACCTCGGCGACATCGCCACCATTGAAATGGCCTACAAAGAACCCAACTCTTGGGTCCGCGCCCGGGGCCACCGCATGCCCTTCTTCAACTTCCAGCTTCAACGCGGAGCCAACCTGTTAGAAACCATGGACGCGCTCCAAGCCGAAGTCGCCGCCCTCAACGAAGAACTCCTCCCCGCTCACGCCGCCAACCTCGGACTCGACGGCACCCTCGAACTGGTCCAAACCTACGACTCCACCACCTATGTCGAAGACGCCATCGACCTCGTCCGCTCCAACCTTCTCGTCGGCGGTCTTCTTGCCACCATGACCCTCCTCTTTTTCCTGCGCTCCATCCGCACCGTCGGCATCATCGCCATCGCTATTCCCGTCTCTGTGGTCACCTCCCTCGTCGTGCTCGTGGCCCTCGGACGCTCTATCAATATCATTTCTCTCGCCGGACTCGCCTTCGCCATCGGCATGGTGGTCGACAACGCCATCGTGGTCATCGAGAACATCTACCGCCACCTCGAGATGGGGAAAAACCCTCTCCAAGCCGCCGCTGACGGCACCAAGGAAGTCGCCGGAGCGGTCCTCGCCTCCACCATGACCACCCTCATTGTCTTCGCCCCCATCCTCATGATCCAAGAGACCGCAGGACAACTCTTCCGCGACATCGCCCTCGCCATCATGGCCGCCGTCGGTCTTTCCATGGTCGTCTCTCTCACCGTCATCCCCGCCGCTGCGGCCCGACTCCTCAGCAGCAAAGAAGACAGTGAAAAGAAAAGCAGCTTCGACAAAACCTTCTCCAACCCCTTCTTCAAAATCCTCGGCCTACCTTTCCGCCCCTTTTTCTGGCTCTTCAATGCCCTTCCAGATCTTGTCGCCAAAATCGTGGCTACCATCAACCGAACTTGGCCCATCCGCCTCTTCGTCATTCTCGCCTTCACCGCCCTCACCATCTTCGGCACCGCCATTCTTCTTCCTCCGCGCGACTACCTTCCCGCCGGAAACCGTAACGTCGTTTTCTCCCTTCTCTTCCCGCCCCCCACCTACAACCTCGACCAACTCTCCGACGTCGGCGAACGTATCGAAGAAGTCATCGAACCCGTCTGGCTCACCACCGAAGACAAATTCCAAATCGAAACCAAAGAACGCGGCGAGTTCTCTGCCGGAGTCGATAACCGTACCAAGGTTCCCGCAGGTCCCGGCGCACCGCCTTCCGTTCTTCCTCCCGAGCTCGACCATTACTTCCTCGTTTCCTTCGAGGGCCGCATGTTCCAAGTGGGCATTTCGAAAGATAAAAAACGAGTCGTCGACGCCCTCCCGCTCCTCAACCACGCCACCGCGAATATCCCCGACACCTTTTCCTTCGCCTTCCAGCTCCCCCTCTTCCGGGTCGCCGGAACCACCGGATCCGCCATCAAAATTGACATTCGCGGCAACGACCTCGATTCCGTGGGCCAGACCTCAGGCCAACTCTTCGGCATGCTCATGGGTGCCTTTGGCCCGGGAAAAACACAACCCTCGCCCCCGAACTTCGCTTTCCCCCTGGAAGAAGTCCGCATCGTCCCCGATGACGAGCGCCTACGCGAAGTCGGCATGACCCGCAGCGACCTCGGACTCGCGGTGCAAGCCGCTGGCGAAGGCATCCTTCTCTTCCGCGACTACGAACAAAGCGGAGAACTCAAGGACATCAAAATCATCAACCAAGACGCCCTTTCCGAGAGACCTTTCGAAAGCCTCCTCGACACCCCCGTCGCCACTCCCACCGGAGCCGTCCTCGACCTCCGCAGCCTCGCGACCCTCGAACGCGTGCAGGGCCCCGAACAAATCCGTCATGTCGACCGCCTTCGCGCCGTCACCCTCGAAGTCACCCCTCCTCCCGGAGTCGCCCTCGAAGACGCCATCACCCAAGTTGAAGGACTCATCCAAACCCTGCGCGACCAAGGCGGCGTCGCCCCCGGCACCCAAGTCGAAATCGCAGGTTCCGCCGGAGCCCTGGCCGAAATCACCAAAGCCCTCATCGGCGACGGCACTTTCTTCGCCACCCTCACCTCCTCCGTGGTGCTGGCCCTCCTCGTCATCTACCTCCTTCTCGTCATCCTCTTCCAAAGCTGGTCCTACCCGCTCGTCATTCTCCTCTCGGTTCCTCTCGCCACTTTCGGCGGATTCCTCGGTCTCTTTCTCGTGCACAAGTGGTCTCTCGCCGACCCCTATATGCCGGTGCAACAACTCGACGTCCTCACCATGCTGGGCTTCATCATTCTGGCTGGAGTTGTGGTCAATAATGCCATCCTCATCGTGCACCAGGCCCTCAACTTCCTTCGCGAGGATGACGAGATGACACCCAACGACGCCATCCGGGAATCCGTCCGCTCGCGCGTGCGTCCCATTCTCATGTCCACGCTCACTTCCGTCGGCGGAATGCTGCCGCTCGTCCTTCTTCCCGGCAGCGGCTCCGAACTCTACCGTGGCTTAGGAGCTGTCGTTGTCGGCGGCCTCGCTGTCTCCACCATTTTCACCATGTTCCTAGTGCCCGCCGTCCTCTCCATCATCCTCAACCTCGTACCAGCACCCCGCAACGCCTAAACACTGGGAGCGCTGGTCTTCGACCGGCCCCACCAACCCCGTCAATCCTGTCTAACAACCCACCTTTCCAAGCAATGCAACGCACCCTTTTCCCAGCACTTCTTTCCAGCCTCTGCCTCCTCGTCTCGTCCTGCACCAACATTGGCCCCAACTACACAAAGCCCTCCGACAACCTCCCCAACGCCTTCAAAAACGCCAACTGGCCAGCCCCACCCGCCACCGGCGACCCTTATACCGCCTTCCGCGACTCCGAACTCAACCGCCTTCTCAAAAAAGCTAAAAACAACAATCAAGACCTCGCCGCAGCCCTCGCTCGAATCGACCAATCCCGCGCCATGTTAGGCCTTTCCCGCGCTGACCAATCTCCCTCCCTCGTCGCCGACCTCGCAGGCAACCAACGTCTCGATAGCCGCAGCACCCGCCTCCCTGACTCCGGAGGAGCCTTTCGTCAATACGACGCCCAATTGACCCTCGCCTACGAGGTCGACCTCTGGGGTCGCATCCGTCGCGGTGTCGCCCAAGCCGACGCCAACCTCTCCGCCGCCGAGTCCGACTACGGCTCCGCCCTCCTTTCCCTGCAAGGCGAAGTCGCCCGCAACTACCTCACCCTCCGCTCACTCGATCGCGAAATCGCCCTCCTCGATCAAACCAGCGCCCTGCGCAAACAACGCCTCGACCTGACCAACTCACGCAAGACCGCGGGCACCGCCAGTGGCCTCGACGTTGCCCGTGCCGAGACCGAATACCAGTCCACCCGCGCCGATATCGCCCGCCTTGCCCAACGTCGCGGCGAACTCGAAAACGCCCTCGCCGCACTCACTGGCGAAGCAGCCTCCACTTTCAACGTCGCCTCCCGAGTCACCAATGCTCACATCCCTCGCATCCCCAGCGGCGTGCCCTCCGACCTTCTCCGCCGCCGTCCTGACATCGTGGCAGCCGAGCGTCGTCTCGCCGCCAGCAACGAAGGCGTCGGCATCGCCATCTCCACTTATCTCCCACGACTTTCCCTCACCGGAATCGGCGGCGCTCGGTCCCTCGAAGCCGCCGACATCTTCAACCCCAAGTCGGCCTTCTACTCCCTCGGACCCAGCCTCTTCACTCCCATCATTCAAGGAGGCCGTATCAAGTCCGACAAAGCGCGCGCCGAAGCCCAATTCCGCGAAGCACTCGCCAACTACCGCCAAGCCCTCCTCGTCGCCATTCGCGACACCGAAAACGCCCTCCTCGGAACCCGCAGCCTCGACCAAGCCCTCGCCGCGCAAACCAAAGCCTCCCAAGCTTCCCAGCGTACTGCACGCCTAGTGCGCGCCCGTTACGAAGGCGGTCTCGACTCCCTTTTCGAAGTGACCGAAACCGAGCGCCAAACCCTCGAGCAGGAACGCCTCCTCACCCAAACCGAACTCGCTCGCCAACTCGCTGCCGTCAACCTCATCCAAGCCCTCGGTGGCGAATGGAAATCCGCAAAATAAATTGGGAATAGAATCACTCCCCACCTCTCCAACAAAGACAACCTACCAATTGAAAGGTTCCAACATGAAATACTCCCTCATTCTCACCCTCGCATTGACTACTATGAACACCGTAGCTGAAAACCTCCAAACCGAACTCGACGCATTCAAGGCCGCCTTCGAAGAAAAAGCCCCCGCCGAAAAAATCGAAGAATACAACAAGGGCATCGAAGCCGTCATCAAATCCGGCATGCTCGAAAAAGCCCTCAAGGTTGGCGACAAGGCTCCTGACTTCACCCTCAAAAACGCCACCGGCAAGGAAGTTACCCTTAGCACCCTCCTCAAGGACGGCCCCGTGATCCTCACTTGGTATCGCGGCTCCTGGTGCCCCTACTGCAACATCGCTCTTCAAAGCTACCAAGCCAACCTTTCCAAGTTCAAAGAAGCTGGCGCGCAGTTCGTCGCCCTCACCCCCGAGCTCCCCGACAAATCCCTCCCCACCACCGAAAAGCACGCCTTGGAGTTCGAAGTCCTCACCGATCTGAACAGCGCAGTCGCTAAAGAATTTGGCCTCGTTTTCACCATGACCAAGTGGGTCGAAGACGCCATGCGTGAGTTCGCGGACCTCAAGAAATACAACGGCGACGACTACGACGACACCACTCTTCCGCTCAGCGCTACCTACATTATTCAGCCCGACCTCAGCATCAGCTATGCCTTCCTCGACGCCGAATATCGTAACCGCGCCACCCCCGAGCAAATCCTCGAAGCCCTCGCCAAATAGTAGTCACACTTAGGAAGAGCGGCCTTAGTGGCCGCCTTCTTTAACCTTAACCTCAAATCTACTCTCGCTCGATGAAGGCCAGCCTTCTCCCCCTCCTCGCCCTCTCAACAGCTCTTTTAGGCGAAGATATCCAAGACCAGTTAGACGCTCGCAAGACCGCCTTCGAAAAACGAGTCACCCCCGAGAAAGCCGCCGAAAACCAACTCGGCGTCGATACCGTCCGCAAATCAGGAATGCTCACCAAAGCCCTCAACGTTGGCGACAAAGCTCCTGATTTCACCCTACAGAACGCCACCGGCATAGAGGTCACACTCAGCGCCCTCCTCAAGGACGGCCCCGTGATCCTCACTTGGTATCGCGGTTCCTGGTGCCCCTACTGCAATCTCACCTTGGCCAAATATCAAAGTCGCCTCGAAGACTTCACCGCCGCGGGTGGCCAGCTCATTGCCCTCACACCTGAACTCCCCGACAAAGCCCTCGCCAACTCAAAAGAGCTCTCCCTCGGTTTCGAAGTCCTCACCGACCTCAACAACGAGGTCGCCAAGAAATACGGCACCGTCTTCCAAATGATTCCGGGCGTAGAACAGGCCATGCGCGAGTATGCCGGCCTCAAGGACCACAATGGAGCCGACTACGACGAAAAGATGATGCCCCTGAGCGCCACCTACGTCATCGCTCCCGACCGCACCATCACTTGGGCTTTCCTCGATAGCGAATACCGCAATCGTGCTACTACCGATCAAATCACCTCCGCTCTCGAGCGACTCGGCGACCCCGAAGCCGCCAAGGCGCCTCTCATCGTGATGCGGCAATTTTGGGAAGAAGTCTGGAATCCTCCTCACAACCTCAAACTTATCGATACTTTAGTTGCAAAGGACTTCCAGATTCACACTGCTGGCACCACCATCAAAGGACCAAAGAATTTCAAAAAGTGGGTAGAAAATTTTCAAGCGAAGGTCCCTGACGTGCGCTTTCAGATCGACGACATGTTTCTCGCCGAAGATGGGGAACGAGTCATCACCATCTGGACCTGCTCGGGTAAAAACGGGGGCATGTTCGAGAGCAAACCCGACCGCCGCCCCATCGAATTCACCGGCATCACCATCACCAGGGTCGTCGATGGCCAGATGACCGAGAAGTGGGTCCAACGCTCCGCCTGGGAACTCTACCAAAGTAGCTTTCAAGAGCGCTAGCGCAACCTGCGACTTCAACAATCCTACAAGTATGGCCTCACCAAAAGCGCAGTGTCTTGCTGGGCTACTTTGTGATTTCCCCCTAGTAAAAGAGTGCCCTCAGACAAAGCGGATACAGTAGCACGAAAAATAACAGCCCCCATCCAGCCAATCTGATAAATTTGGCACTCAAAGAATTTCCGCTCAACCCCTCTAGAATCTCGGGAATCAAGATACAAATCGCGGGCACGATAAGCCCCCTGAACGACCTCCAGATCCGAAAGTCCTCACGGGAAACCTCGTAGGCGACTACCAAACCAATAACGAGGACCAAAAGAACAATATTGAGAACAAGATACCTATCGGTCGCATATTCCGCCTCCTTCATGACTTCTATTTCAATCGAATCACCTTACTCGAACTCACTCTTGCCAAGCGCATCAAGAATCTGCTTCCCCAACCATCCACAAAAGAAGGTCAGCCCTGCATTGATTGGGAAGAACCACTCCGAAGCAAAGGCTGGACGGCTCGCCACAACCGCCTTCGCCGTATCCGCCATATTCATGCTTTCCAGCACCGTCAAAATCTCTGGCCGGAACCAAGCGACGAAGAACACCGACAAACACGACCCCACTATCAAACCCGGAGTCAAATTCTTCCCCTTCAAGAAAATCGCCGCCAAAAGAATCCCTAACAACGGTCCAAAGGTGTAAGCCACCATTCCAAAGGCGAGACCTATCAAATCCTTCGCCTCCCCGCTCATATACGCCTTCCAAAGTCCTAGCGTGACAATCGTTAGAATCACTCCCCAGATGCACACCGCAATTCGCGACTGCAGCACGCGCTCCTTGCCCTTGCTTTCATCCTCCAATTTCTCGCGTCCATAGAAAATCGACAAACTCGTCTGGGAAAGAGCCGCTAGCACCGAGTCCAAACTCGAAATCGCCGCCGCAAACGCTCCCGCCAAAATTAGTCCCGAAAGCCCAACTGGCAGCACCGTCACAATCCAAGCAGGAAAGACATTATTCCCATCCTCAGCAAAAGCCGCAGCCAAACTCGCACTGGGCACGTTCACCTGATACCAGGCAAAAAGTCCAGAACCCACGGCCAACATGATCAGCGTAATGATGATGGAAACCGAACTCCAACACATCGCCTTCCGCGCATCTTTTGCGCTACCGCAACAGAACATCCGCTGCGTATTCAACTGGTCGATTCCGAACGCTGCAAAGTTCTGGAACGGCATCGCAAACAAGCCAACCCACAGCGTAAACTTTAAGGCTCGACCCTCCTCCGTAAACGGCGACGCGAGATTGAATATCTCCATCTTATTAATCGCCGTCCCCTCCGGTGAAGTCGTCTGGTTGAGACCCACAATCTGATCCCAACCCAGCGAAGTCACCAACCACCCCAGAGCCAAGAGCCCTCCAAAGATAAAGAGACAGAACTGAATGACATCCGTCCAAATCACGGTCTGCATTCCCCCCAAGAAAGTCCAAAGCACAGCAAAAGCACCAATCACCACGATACACAACATCGCATCCATCCCCGTCACCGCCTTCAAGATCACTGCTGTCACCACCACCCGCACACTCGCCCCCAGAACAGCTCCCAGAGAAAAAAGCACCGTCACCAACCTTCGAACGCCCTCGCCCAGCCGGTTCCCCATAAAGTCATAAGGCGAATAAATCTCCTTCTCATAGTAAAGTGGCACCAGCCAATACCCCACCGCGAAGCGCGCTATAATGGAACCAATACCCCACTGCAAATACGTCCAATCCCCTTGCGCCGCATAGACCCCCCCCGGAACCCCGATAAAAGTCAGCGCACTGATCTCAGTGGCAATCATCGACCCCGTCACCGCCCACCAAGGCAATGACTTTCCTCCGAGGAAGAAGTCCTTAATCGTCGACTGCTTACCAGAGAGACGCTCGCCCAAAACAGTCGTAAAGACCATATACAGCGCCACGATCCCCCAGTCGATCCAACCAAACGCTTCCGTGACTTCCTTCATCTCTTTCGAACCTAAGCAACCAGAGACCCCTCCCGTCCATTCAATCATGCGGAAAGTTCGTCACCATTGCCGCAAAACCTTGGCTTACGTCCGATTATTTTCCTAGTGTCTCGAAACCCATGCTCACCGCTTGAACTCGTCAGCCGAATCTCCGCAAATCATAGGAATCATCCCTGCCCGATGGTCCTCAAGCCGCTTCCCTGGGAAGCCCCTTTTTCATCTCTGCGGGAAACCTCTTCTCCAACACGTCTTCGAGCGAACCCTCGAATGCCAAAAGCTCGACGCCATTGTCGTCGCCACCGATGACGAGCGCATTAAGGAAGCCGCCGAAGCCTTCGGAGCCACCGTCGTCATGACCTCCGCCGAGCATCCCACCGGTACAGACCGCATTGCCGAGGCCGCCGCCCAATTCCCATCCGCATCACACTTCATCAATATTCAAGGCGACGAACCCCTCATCGACCCCTCCCTCGTCGATCAACTGGTCGAACTCCTCGCTGCTGATTCAGGCATTGACCTCATCACCGCTGCTTCTCCGCTTAAAGATTCAACCCAGCTACAGGACCCCAATATCGTCAAAGTCGTTCTCAATGCCAAAAACGACGCCCTCTATTTCTCACGAGCGCCCATTCCCTACCCGCGCACCGACGACGCCGTGCAACCTCACCGCCACATCGGCCTCTACGGATACCGCGCCGATTTCCTGCAAAACTTCGTCACCTGGCCCCCCGCGCCCATTGAAGTTGCGGAATCGCTTGAACAATTGCGCGCCTTGCACCATGGAGCACGCATCCAAGTCGTTCTAACAGAACACGAAGCCATCGGTCTCGACACTCCCGAACAAGTTCCACTTCTCGAAAGCCTCCTCCAATCACACACAACAACACAGCCGTGAAATACATCTTTGTCACCGGAGGCGTCGTCTCCTCACTCGGGAAAGGACTTGCCGCAGCCTCCATCGGCACCCTTCTCGAACACCGTGGCCACAAGGTCATGATTCAAAAGTTCGACCCCTACCTCAACGTCGATCCTGGCACCATGTCCCCCTATCAGCACGGCGAAGTCTACGTCCTCGACGACGGCGCCGAGACCGATCTCGACCTCGGCCACTACGAGCGCTTCACCTCAGGCAAACTCTCCAAACTCAACTCGCTTTCCTCCGGCCAAGTCTTCGAGACTGTCATCCGCAACGAACGGGCAGGCAAATATCTCGGAGCCACCGTGCAATACATCCCGCACGTCACCAACGAGATTCAGAAGCGCCTCTTCGACGTCACCGAAGCCAACCCCGACACCGAAATCCTCATCACCGAAATCGGCGGCACCGTGGGCGATATTGAAGGCACCCTGTTCCTTGAGGCCCTCCGCCAATTCGCTCTCGAAGTCGGGCGCGAAAACGTCTGCTTCATTCACGTCACCCTCCTCCCTTTGGTCAAAGCCGCTGGCGAAATCAAAACCAAACCCACCCAACAGTCCGTTGCCAAGCTACGCGAAATCGGCATCCAGCCCGACATCATTATCTGCCGCACCGAGCACGACCTCGACGAAGACAACCGCCGCAAAATTGCCATGTTCTGCAACGTCGAGAAGAAGAACGTCGTCGCCTTCCGTGATGTCGAGAACACCATCTACCAATGCCCCCTCGATCTCCGTGGCGACAAGATCGACCGCCTCGTCGTCGACCGTCTCGGTATGAGCGACTCACCTGCCCCCGACCTTACAGATTGGGAAAACTTCGTCGATCGCATCGTCCACCCCGAGCATTCGGTCGATATCGCTGTCGTCGGAAAATACATCGAGCTCCAAGATGCCTATAAGTCGATCTACGAATCCCTCACCCACGCCGGAGCTTTCCACAATACTCGCGTCAACGTCATCCGCGTCGATGCCGAAGCCGTCGAAGAACATGGAGCTGAGAAAGTCATCGGTCATATCGACGGCATCCTCGTTCCCGGCGGCTTCGGAGGTCGCGGTATCGAAGGAAAAATTCTTACCGCCCAATACGCCCGTGAAGGCAACATCCCCTACTTCGGTATTTGCCTCGGCATGCAAATCGCCACCATCGAATTCGCCCGTAACGTCTGTGGTATCGAGGGTGCTACCTCCACCGAGTTCGACAAAGACGCCAAAGAACCCGTCATCTGTCTTCAGGAAGAGCAAAAAGGCATTCGCGATATGGGAGCTTCCATGCGCTTGGGTCTTCAAAAATCTATCGTCTATCCCGATACCAAAGCAGCCCAACTCTACAACGGCGCCACCGAAATCCACGAGCGTCATCGACATCGCTGGGAGTTCAATCCCGACTACCTCGACCGCTTGCAAGAAGCCGGCCTCGTCATCTCGGCAGTCTCCGCTAACGAAGGCCTCGTCGAAATCATTGAGCTTCCCAACCATCCCTTCTTCGTGGCCGCACAATACCACCCCGAGTTCCTCTCCAAACCCAACAAGCCCCATCCTATCTTCGACGGCTTCGTCGCAGCCTCCCTCGCCAACAAAACCGACTAACCCAAGCGGCCCGTCCAATCGGGAGCGTGGTCTTTCCAAGCCGCAACCTGAAAACTTGGAAAGGTCAGGTTAGGCCTGCACACATTCCCCCCTTTAGATCCAAGTCGAATTAGCAGCCTTCCAAAGAAGCGGTCAACCTCAGCGGCTTAAAAAGCCACGCCCCAAGACAATCTTTTGCGACCTTTGCGGCCTTCTGTGAAAAACACACCGATCCAAAAACGCTCCCCAAAAAGATCCTGCTTAATCCTGTAAATCCTGTCCAAAAAACTCCCCCACCTCGACTTGCCAACCCCCTCAGCAAATCGTTCAATCCATCCACGTGGGAACCATACCTCCAGAGACTAAGGAACTCGTCCTTGCCCAGACCGACATCGTCGATCTGATCAACGCCATGGTTCCCCTACGCCGTGCAGGTTCTCAATTTCGCGCCAACTGCCCTTTTCATAACGAAAAGACCCCCTCGTTCTACGTCACCCCTCACATGCAGCGCTACAAGTGCTTTGGCTGTGGCGCTAGCGGAGACGCCATCGGGTGGATGATGAACTACCAAAACCTCCCCTTCCCCGACGCCATTCGCGAACTCGCCAAACGCGCCGGTGTTCCCATCATCGAAGAGGCCGAAGACCCCGAAGCGATCCGCGCACGTCGCATTCGTTCCCGTATGCTTGAGCTTCAAAACAAAGCCGCCCGCTACATGCATGAACTCCTCGTCAGTCATCCCGATGCCGGTCACGCTCGCGCCTACCTCAAGGGCCGCGGCTACGGCAAAGAAATGGCCGAACGCTGGCTCGTCGGCTGGATGCCAGCCAATCCGAAGCTCTTCCTCGATTGGGCCAAAAAGGAAGGCTTCAACGGCCGCGAACTTTGCGGCACCGGCATGGCCTCCCCCAAGGACGAAGGCAACCCGCGCGCCGGCCTCTACCTCCGCTTTCGCGACCGCCTCATGTTTCCCATCCACAACGACTACGGCGACATCATCGCCTACTCTGGTCGTCAATTGGTTGAAGACAAAAACTCCGGTAAATACATCAACTCTCCCGAGACCGCCCTTTTCAAAAAGTCCAAAGTCTTCTTCGGCCTCGACAAAGCCAAGCGTGCTATCGGCAAAGAAAAATTCGCTCTCGTCTGCGAAGGTCAGATCGATGTTATCGCTTGCCACGAAGCCGGTTTCGAAAACACCGTCGCCGGTCTCGGCACCGCCCTCACCTCGGACCACGCCCGCCTTATCAAGCGCTACACGGATAAAGTCGTCCTCTGCTACGACTCCGACGCCGCCGGCCACAAAGCTGCAGGAAAAGCCTTCACCGAACTTTCCGATTTCGGCCTCGAAGTCCGCGTCGCTCCCCTTCCCGAGAAACAAGACCCCGACTCCCTCATCAAAGCAGATGGCCCCGAAGCCTTCCGCACTCTCATCGACCGCGCCAGTGGCTTCTTCGACTACCAAATCGACTTTGCCCAGAAGAACGTCGACCTCGCCCAACCTCTCAATCGCGGCCGCTTCGCCAACTCCCTCGCCGTCTATCTCAAAAAAATCTCCGACCCCGTCGTGCGCGACTCTCTTCTCGCCCACTGCGCCACCCGTCTCGGCATCGGCCTCCCCGAATTCCGCGAATCCTTCACCCGCGCTAAAGAAGAAAAAAGCTATCAGCCCAAAGAGGAACAATCCAAGAAAGTCGAAGCACGCGCCTACGACCCCAGCGTCCTCCTCCTCTGCCAATTCGCTCTTCAATCCAAAGAAGTCCAAGACTGGCTCTGCGAGCAAACTGAAAGCCTCATCGAAGCCCTCGCCAATCTCCCAGGCCACGAAACCCTCATCAGCATCATCGGCCACCGCCCCGACCCCACCCAACCGGCCTCCATCAACCGCTACCTAGGGGGCGTCCCCCCCGAAGACGCCCTCACCCTCTCCGCCGCTCTCGAAAAGCCAGCCCCCGCCGATGCCCTCGACCACGCCACCAAGGCCCTTGGCCTGCTTGCTCGCAAATCTCTCCAAAAGCGTCTCGATCAAATTTCTTCAGAACTCAACTCAGCCAGCCTCGATTCAACTCAGATTCAATCCCTGCTTAGCGAAGCGAAAGAGATCGGGAACATGCTGCACGACAGCAATAATCCTTGACGAAAATCCCTGTAATCTCCAAGAAACTCGCCTTCGCAAGTCTTCGGGCTTGCTATAATAGGTGAATTGTAGCCATTCGCTAACGTTTCACCCCCTATTTCATCCTTTCTCAAATCATCATGGCGAAAAAAAAGGCAGCACCTAAAAAGAAAACCTCCTCCTCGGCTCCAAAGAAAACCGCTGCCAAAAAAGCTGCTCCTAAAAAAGCTCCCGCGAAAAAGGCGGCCGCCAAGAAAACGGCAGCAAAAAAGGCCTCAACCAAGAAGACTGCTGCAAAAAAGGCTCCCGCGAAGAAAGCTGCAGCCAAAAAGCCGACTCCCACTAAGCCTGGCACTGAGAAAGCCAAAGCAGCCAAGGCTGAAGAAGCGGCCGCAGCCAAGACCAAGAGCCGTCTCGACTCCCCTGAGATTCAGGAAGTCATCCGCGAACTCATCAAGCTTGCAAAAGAGCAAGGCTACCTCACCCACGACGACGTCAACGACCTCCTTCCCAAGGATATGGTCGAACCCGCTGATATCGAGGGCATCTACGAGCGCCTCCGCAGCATGGAGTTCGATATCATCGACGCTTCCGATGTTGACCGCTTCAAGGATAAGAAAAACGACGACGCCGCCTCAGCCGACGACACCAAGGCCGAGAAGCTCGACATTCTTGACGACCCCGTTCGGATGTATCTTAAGCAGATGGGCCAAGTCCCCCTGCTCACCCGCGAGCAGGAAGTCGAAATTTCCAAGCGCATTGAGGACGCCGAGATTAACGTTCAGAAATACCTTCACCGCTTCGGCTACGTCGCCCAATGCTACCTTGAACTCGCCCAAAAGCTCGAGCGCGGCAAAGAGCGTTTTGACCGCGTCATCCTCGACAAAAAGATCGAGAGCCGCGAGCGCTACATGAAGCTCCTCCCAAAGCTTTGCCTCTCCGTACAAACGCTTCACGAAGAGACCTCCACCATCTGGCGCAAACTCTCTGCCAAGAATCCTCGCGGTAAAAAGAAGCTCGAGGACCAACTCGCCAAAAATCTCACCAGCCTCGCCCGGCAATATGGTCGCTTCTACTACAAGCAAAAGGTGGTGGAAGATTTCTGCGACCAAGTCGACGACTACGAGACCAAGTTCTGGCGCTACACCAAGAAAGTGGCCGCCGGCGGCAAAGACGTCGAAGAATTCGAGACCAAGCTCCGCGAAGTTCAACAAGAGACCTGGTGCACCACCGAGTCTTTCGAAGAAAACAAAGGTGACCTCCGCCACTGGATGCGCGAAGCGCATAAAGCTAAGACCGAAATGGTCGAAGCCAACCTCCGCCTCGTCATCTCCATCGCCAAGAAATACACCAACCGAGGCCTCTCCTTCCTCGACCTCATTCAAGAAGGCAACATGGGCCTCATGAAGGCGGTCGAAAAATTCGAGTATCGTCGTGGTTACAAATTCTCAACCTACGCCACCTGGTGGATTCGTCAGGCCATCACCCGCTCCATCGCGGATCAGGCCCGCACCATCCGTATCCCGGTCCACATGATCGAGACCATCAACAAGCTCATGCGCGTGCAGAAGCAGTTGGTGCAGGAATACGGTCGTGAGCCTTCTCCCGACGAAATCGCCGAGGAGATTCACCTTCCCGTCGAGCGTGTTCGTGCCGTCCTCAAGATGGCCCAACAGCCCATTTCTCTCCAAGCACCCGTCGGCGACAGCGACGACACCTCCTTCGGTGACTTCATCGAGGACAAAGCTGCCGACAACCCCATGGAAGAAGCCGGCTTTGCCATGCTCAAGGACAAGATCATCGAAGTCCTCGACTCCCTCACCGAGCGCGAACGCGAAGTTCTCGAACAACGTTTCGGCCTCAAAGACGGCTACAGCCGCACCCTCGAGGAAGTGGGTCGCCAGTTCCAGGTCACCCGCGAGCGTATTCGTCAAATCGAAGCCAAGGCCCTCCGCAAGATGCGTCACCCAACCCGGATCCGCAAACTGGAAGGCTTCATCGAGCTCCCCACCGACTAAAATAGGGAGCCTCAGATTTCAGTCTGAACCCTTTCATTTCTCCTCATTCTTAAAAGGCCGCTCAACTCGAGCGGCTTTTCTTTTTACGATTTGCTCCCAGAACCAAATGCCGCCGCAATCTGCGCAAACGGCTCAGCCAATTCCTCGTGAAGCCCATAAAACCGCTTCCTCCCCGAGACACTCTTCACAATCAAGGCAGCCTCAAACTCGGGATTCAGCTCACACCTCACTGCCCCCTGCTCCTCCACCGAAACTCGAAAGCACCCCTTGCGCTCCAACAAGGTCGCCAAGGATACCGACCCGATCTCCTCCTCCACCTCATCCAGCCGCTCCTCAATTCGTTTCTTACTCCCACGAATCATCAACTGGGCAAAAAAATTCGCTAACGGGTCTTTCGCCTCAACCCCAGGCCTCATCGCGCGCCCCAGATGAATCACCCAAAGAAACTGGCCATCAAAGACGAGCCGATACGTCTTCGCCCAGGTCACCAGTCCCGCCAAAGTCCTCACCCGAGGAATCACGATCAAACCTTCCATCTCCCCTCTATCCTCTCTAAAAAAGAGAAATTCGTCATCTTAAAATCCCTTTTCTAGCTTGTGCTCAAAACTTGCACCTGACGCCTCCCGACTCTAGTTTCGCTCCGTGTTCGACCCCTTCGCAATTCGCGACCAATTTCCAGTCCTCTCCACCGAGGTCCACGGCAAGCCCCTTGTCTACCTCGACAACGCCGCCACCGTCCAGAAGCCTACCGCCGTCCTCGACGCCTCCCGCGCCTACTACGAGCAGACCAACGCCAACATCCATCGCGGCACCCACCACCTCTCCCAAAAGGCCACCGCCGCCCACGAAGCCGCCCGCGAAACCATCGCGCGTCACCTCAACGCCGCCTCTCCCGACGAAATCATCTTCACCTCCGGCACCACCGACGGCATCAACCTCGTCGCCAACATCCTCACCCCCACTCTGAGCGCCGGAGACGAAATCATCATCTCCGCCCTCGAGCACCACTCCAATATCGTCCCTTGGCAAATGCTCGCCCAGCGCACCGGAGCCACCCTCAAGGTCATCCCCGTCTTCGACGACGGCACTCTCGACCACGCCACCTTCCTCTCTCTCCTCAGCGAAAAAACAAAAATCCTCGCCCTCACCCACGTCTCCAACGCCTTCGGCACCCCCGTTCCCGTCAAAGACTTCATTGAGCCTGCCCGCGCCGCCGGAGCCCTCATCCTCATCGACGCCGCCCAATCCGTCGCTCACAAAGCCATTGACCTACAAGACCTCGACCCCGACTTCCTCGTCTTCTCCGGCCACAAAATCTACGCCCCCACCGGCATTGGCATTCTCTACGGAAAGACCGCCAGCCTCGAGAACCTCCCCCCCTGGCGGGGAGGCGGCGAGATGATCAAAGAAGTCACCTACGAGAGCTCCACCTACAACGACCTTCCCTTTCGCTACGAAGCGGGCACTCCCAATATCGAAGGCGGCATCGCCCTCGCCGCCGCCTTCGACTGGCTCCACGCCCTCGACCTCACCGCTGTTGCCGGCCACGAGCAAGCTCTCATCGAGCAAGCCGCCTCCGCCCTCGCCGACATCCCTGGCCTCCACTTCTACGGCCCCGCCAACCGCCAAGGTTCCCTCTCCTTCAACATCGACGGCATCCACCACTACGACCTCGGCACCCTCGTCGACCAAATGGGAGTCGCCGTCCGCACCGGCCACCACTGCTGCCAACCACTCATGGGCCGCTTCAACACCACCGGCACCGTTCGCGCCTCCTTCGCCGCCTACAATACCTCCGACGAAGTCGAGCTCCTCGCCCAAGCCGTCAAAAAAGCAGCCCTCATGCTGCAATAAAAATCCTGTTCAATCCTGTAAATCCTGTCGAAAAACAAACCGTGACCATCGCCGACCAACAACAACAACTCCTCGACGAGCTCAACCTCTTCCAAGACTGGACCGAGCGCTATCAATACGTCATCGACCTCGGAAAAAAACTCGCACCCTTCCCCGAAGAAAAACAGACCCCCGACCGCGTTATCAAAGGCTGCCAATCGCAAGTCTGGCTCGACTCCGACTTTGCAGACGGAAAAGTCAACTTCACCGCCGACTCCGACAGCCTCATCACCAAAGGCATGATCGCCCTCTTTGTGCGTGTCCTCGATGGCCAAGCGCCCGACGACATTTTGCAAGCCGACATGTCTTTCATCGACCAAACCGGCCTCAAAGAGCACCTCGCGCCCACCCGCGCCAACGCCCTCACCCTCATGGCCGCCCAAATGAAAAAACACGCCATCAGCTACTCCGGGCAATAAGCTCCGCCGGGGGCGTTCTAACTGATTTTGCGTAGCTGCTTTGGTGACAAAGCGGGCTGGGTTGGCTCACTCTGCGTCCTCGACTCCCGAGTTGTCACCAACTCGGCTACGATAAAGAAGGTAGCAGAGAACCACCACTCAGCTAAGGCCCGCCTCAACGTGGCTTAAGGCCTCCACAATCGGAGCCACCGAATGTCCCATTCCTCCTTGCACCATCAAAATTAAGGTCAGAAGAACCGCCGCAACTACAAAGGCAGTCACTCCATAGCCCAAAGCTATTTGAGCCAATCTCCTCTGCGGACAGATTTTCCAAAACCACATCGCCATCGCCCCCACCAAACCTGCCAGCAGGACCAGTTCAGAAGCGTGCGACACATTGAGTTCACTCATTACATCCCAAAAATAGGACAAAAGCTCCCCAAGTCAAATCCCTGCCTCTCCGCAAAGGCACAACCTCGTCCTTTGCGCACTTTGCGGCCTTCTGTTCAAAAAACACCGAACCGAAACCCCTTAGCTCCTGTAGCAAAGACAATTTTCCTACTTCCGAGAAAAGAACGCCAAAATCATCGCCAACAAGCCACCCTTCTTTCCGCCGCCAACCTGACTGGCCAGAACCATCCCTGCGATATCATCCAAAATTTTCCCGTCTCCATCGCGATCTAGAATGGCCCCCATGCCCGTCTTTCGATCGGGAGTTCCGCTGTCCTGCTTCCCTTTGCGCATCAAGTAGGCCATCACCAACGGAATAAGCATCGGCAACACTTTTCGCGCCACATCGACCCCGATCCCGGTCTTCTTCGCAATCGCATCCGCCGCCTGCTCTCCTTTCTCTAATCCGAGAACACCCCCAGCGCCCAAATCCACGTTCTCTGCCCCCTCGAAAAATCCGCCCAAATCATCCAGCCCTTCCTCTTTGGCTCCTAGCCCTCCCATGAGGTCTTCTAAATCAACCCCCTGCTCCTTTTTCCGCTTCAACCCGCCCAAAATCACCGGAGCCAAGCTTTCAAGGATGCCTTTCGACTGCGCTTCGTTCAATCCCTCACGCTTACCCAGTTGCTCAGCAACAGGTCCACCCATCTCCTTCATTAATTCATCGAGAAAACTCATCACCTCAAAAGACTGATTTCCTCGCCAAAAAGCCACCTTTTTCGCTCCACAACCTCAAACAGTCTCGAAAAACTGGTATTCGGACACTTTCTCCCTTCAAAAAACTTGACCCCATCCAACCCAGTCCCTAAACCCTGCGCCCTTCAACTTTTTTACCATGGCCACTACAGAAGTCATTCTCCGCACCAAAATCAACAACCTCGGCGCCGAAGCTGACGTTGTTAAAGTTAAATCCGGCTTCGCCCGTAACTACCTCGTCCCACAAGGCAAGGCTTATGAGGCAACCGAAGCAAACAAAAAGCACCTCGATGACCTCGCCGCAGCTCGCGCCAAGCGTGAGACCGAAGAGCTCAACGAAGCTGAAAAAGTTTCCGCTAAAATCAAGAAGCTGAAGCCCGTCTTCACTCTCGAGACAGGCGCAACCGGCAAATCTTTCGGTTCTGTCACCAATATGGACATCCACAAGAAGCTCGAGGAGGCTGGTATCGATATCGACCGCCACACCATCAAGCTCGACAAGCCCATCAAGACCACAGGCACCCACGAAGTGGACGTCAAGCTTCACGCCGACGTCAGCTGCTTCCTCCGCCTCGAAGTTCGCGGCACCGAGGACGACGCTTAATCGCCTTCAATTCCTTTTTTCGAAAGAGCCGCCGGAGTATTCCGGCGGCTTTTTCACGTCTAGGGAACAGGGACATTCCTGTCCCTGAACAACCTTCTCCGATTCTTATTCGAATATCCCTTACTCCCATACAGGTATGAGTAACCACTCTCAAAAGGCTCAACCTTAATCGATTTTTGCCTTCACCAACTCGTTCTCTTTTTGCAATTGGAAGAAGCGGTGCGCGGTCAGAACGAACCCCAGCATTGTTACCACAAAACCGAGAAGGAAAGAAAAGCCGAAGAAGGCTCCGCTCCCTCCCACGAGCAAACCCATCACTGCAAAGAGAGAGAGCACCCCTCCCCCCAACACAACCCCCACAAGATTCAACAATCCTAACCCCGGCAAAATCCAACCGCTCACCTGCTTCAACACTTCACTGATATTTTTGTTCATATTCTTATCGTCCTTCACGGACAAACAAAGAGTCGCTTCGCCATGCGAAGAACAGATGAACACGAGATGAAGAAACCGTGAAAAGCTCCTAATGAAAACCAATCCAACCGATTCGGGGTGCCTTGTCGGAACTACGCATCAGGAGAACTTTCCTGAGAAACCAATTCTTCGATAGCAGCTGCTCCCTCCTCGTAAGCACGCTTCATGAAAATACCGCTTCCTAAAATCAAACCCGCCCCTACAACCGGAACAAAATAGAGCCAAAATGGAAGGATGATATAGTAGGTGTCATGAAGATGAAGATCCTTCATGGTGATTCGTCCAGGAACGATCCCCAGAACCATTCCCAAACCTAAAAGCGTAAATAAGACCGCAAGTCCCGCTCCTAAGTAGATGAGAGTTTGCGCAACCAAGAGAGTGAAATTCACAGCAACGAAAGGGTTCTACCAAGGCCACGAGCATTGCTTGGGATGCACCTCTTACTTCAAGCCCTTCTCAAGTAAGCTCTGCACCCGGCTTTTACTTTCAACATCACCCACGTTGGCAAGAAGCTGTAGATAGTTTCCACAGACGGCTTCAAAGTCCTCACTGAAGTCCGCACCTGCGCTTTGGAAGCTCGAGAGTGCCGACTCAAAGTGAGACCGCGCCTGCTTCTCATCACCTTCTTCAGCAAAGACAATTGCCAAGTTCCCGTGTGACTGCCCGATATCTCCGCGGCTGCCGCCATCTTCTTTGCGACCATCCAGAGCCATTTGGTGCATCTCCTTAGCCTGCTCCAAGTGACCTGCCTTTTGATAAAGCGCCCCGATATTATTGAAGACTCCAGTAGAATCCGGGTCGGAAGCTCCCAACTTGTCGTGAGCCAATTTGAGCGCCTTCAAGAAAAGAGTCTCAGCCTGATCGAAATCGTCACGCGCCGAGTAGATGAAAGCGAGATTGTTCGAGAGTCTTACTTCCTCCACCACAGAGGGCTGCCGTAAGCGTCCCAACTGCTCTAAAGCCCGTTCATAGGCGTCGACAGCATTATCCTCGTCTTCGGTCGACTCAAAAAGATATCCCAAGTTCCCGTAAAGCCGCCCCACAGTTCCCTCCTGACCCGACTTACCTGCCACTAACGAAATCGCCTCCAGATAGTCGTCCTTTGCCGAACCAAAGTCTCCTTGGCGGTTAAAGAGATTCGCTCTCACTTCCAAACAATGGAGCAATTGTCCCGCGTTCTTGCTGTTTCCATTCTCAGCCTCACGCGCCTCTTGCACCGCGCTCGCAGCCAGCCTTTTAGCCTCCATGACCTCACCTTTCGCCTCAACCTTGGAAACTCTATCGTCGATAGTCTTCCAATCAGAAGAAGCCTTCTCATCAGCAAAGGGAAGTTGTTGTTCGATCATCGTGATTGCAGCCATTCGGCTAGGTTGAACTGTTCTCGTCGCTGCCCCCATCACAAATCAGGGCATATTTACGAAGAATCGCGTCAGCCTGACAGAGCACTTTCCCCCGTCAATCTGAAAGAATCTCGCCCAAGGAGATACCACTCCGACTCCAGCCCAAAGCACTCCTAGAGCTTGAAAAGCCCGCCCTTCTTCCCGCCCAACAAAACCGCTCCCACAATCGAAATTCCTAGAAAGACCATCGCCCAAACCCCTAACGCTGCCGCAAGTTCATGCCCGTTGCCCAGCGTTCCCAGGAGTGCGTAAATCGCCTTAGTAATCGGAAAATGCTCCCTCTGCTGGGCCAAAATCAGCGAATCGCTCACCTCCAGCATCGCAAAAGCAAAAGCTAGAATAGCACCCGCCACCACATTTGCCCCAATCAGCGGAAGACTGATTCTCTTCAAAGTCCTGAGTGGACCAGCACCCAAACTCCGTGCCGCCTCCTCCAACTGGATATTACTTTGCTCCAATCCAGCCACCGCCGCTCGCACCACATACGGCAAGCGTCGTACCGCATATGCAATCACCAGCAGAACAATTGGATTCCCCAAATCTCCGACCAAAAAGTGAAACGCCCGGCCCTCCTGTGAAAGCGCCAGATATCCAAACGCCAACACCAATCCCGGCACAGCCAAAGGCAGCATCACCAAAGCATCCAGCAAACCGCGCCCCTTGATATTGGACCTCACCACCACCCATGCAATTGCCACCCCCAACACGATATCCACCAGCGTCGCCAGTCCCGCATAAATCAAACTATTCTGAATAGAAGGCACCACCAGAGGGTGCCCAAGAGCCTCCTCATAATGTTCCAAAGTGAAGCGCTCAGGAAGAACGGTGGCATACCAATCCCCTGCCAAAGACGAGAAAATCACTCCAAGATGAGGAACGGAAGCAATCAGAAAAACAAATACAAACAACCCCGAGCAAGCCCAACCCTTCCATCCCGAAATGGGCTTCTCCGAGCTCCGCCCCTTAGGACGAGGCGCTTTGCCTAGATTCGATTTCCCCAACAACTTCTTTGAGGCCAAGAACACCGTCGAAGAGACCAACAACATGATCGCCACCAACGCATAAGGGAACGGATTATTCCCCAAGTCCTTGATGCCATCAAAAACCTGCACAGGAGCCACCCGCGTGTAATCGAACACCAAGGGCACTCCCAACTCCGTAAACGACCAGATAAAGACAATCGCCCCTCCTGCAAAAATACCCGGCGTGCAAAGTGGTAGCGTAATACGCCACAACCGCTTCCAAGGACCCGCTCCCAAATTTTCCGCGGCCTCCTCCATCGCTGGATCGAGGTGAGCCAGCGCCGCCGCAATGTTCATAAACAGAATCGGATAAAGATGCAGCGCATTCATAATCACGATTCCCAGAAACCGAGATTCACCCAACCAATCGTATGGCGCCTGCGCGCTCATCATCCCCAGATCGATTAAGAATGCATTCAGCGACCCTTGAACACCCAAAATTTGCTTCACCCCCACCGCCCCGACAAACGGAGGCAAAACCAATGGAATCAAAACCAAAGCGCTCAAAATACTCTTACCAGGAAAGAGATACCGATGCGCCACCAACGCCAAAGGGAACGCCAGCGCTAAACTTGCCGCGGTGCTACAAATTCCCAACGCAAAGGCATTCCACAATCCCTCCAAATAAAGAGGGTTTGAAAAAATTTCACCCACAAAAGCGAGCGTGAACCCCGTTTCCTTAGTCCAGAACGCCTCACCCAAGACCATCAATGCCGGATAAATAAAGAAGACAGCAAAGAACGCTACCACCAGCGTCGTCAAAACTCTTGCTACCGTTTGATTCACGCTCAGAGTTCTGGGCGAAAACTGCCGCCGTGCCAATAAAAACAACTTCGCATTCCCCTAAAATGACTCCATTCCTTCGATTCCTTCTTCGAAGCCTCACCATCGCAGCCGTAGCACTCACCCTCGCCATGCTTTTCGCCCGATGGCACTGGGCTCTGGACCTCCTCACTCATTTTCGCCTCCCCTGCGCCCTAGGGTTTGGCGCCCTCCTCCTCTTCCTACTTCTTGCCAAACTTCCCAAAAGTGCCCTCATCGTTGCTTGCCTGTTAGTGATTCAACTACAACCGCTCAGCCGTCACTACCTCCCCTTCACCAAAGACAACCGAAAGGGAACTGGCCCCGAGTTCAAGGTCCTCACCTACAACGTCCTCACCCGAAATCACCGCCACACCGACGTCTTAGCCCTCATCCAAAAACACGACCCCGACTTCCTCCTCCTCCAAGAAACCAGCCGCGAGTGGGTCAACGCCCTTTCCCCGCTCCGAACCCGCTACCCTTACGTCGTCGAACACCCACGCAGCGACAACTTCGGTATTCTGCTTTATTCCAAACACCCCATTCTCGACTCCATCGTCGATACCAACAAGAAATACGCCACTCCCCACATCCGCGCACTCATCCAATTCCAAGGTCGCAAGCTCAACCTTATCAACACCCACACCCTCCCTCCTCGCACCCCAGCCACCGCTCGCTCCAACCAAGCAACCCTGCAACGAATCGCCGAAGAGACCCGCACTCGCAACGCTCCTATTATCGTCGTCGGCGACTTCAACTGCACCGCCTACTCCCCCAGCTTTCGCCCCCTTGACGCCGAGCTCAAAGACAGTTCCCGCGGCCGAGGATACCCCGTCACATGGAATCGCTACCACCCCCTTCTCGGCATCCCCATCGACCACATTCTCTATAGCGAAGACCTGATTTGTCGCTCCCGCGAAATCGGTCCTCGCACCGGCTCCGACCACAGCCCCATAATCGCCACCTTCCAATTCGCCCCCCAAAAGTAGTGCCGCTCTCTTCTCTCCAAACCGCCCTCACCAAGCGCAAGAATCTTGTAACCACCGACACCAACGCTCTCCGCCTGTTAGACGGAGCTGGTGACGGCTTCCCCGATCTCTTTCTCGAGAGCTATGCAGATCGCTGGTTGCTCTCCACTCGCCACGACCACCTCCTCACACCCGCCCTCAAAAGCGAGCTCATCGCCCTCAACAAAACGCTCTACTGGAAGCACCTCGACCAAAACCAGAAGACCGCCCCCCATCACCTCGCCGGCCCCACTGCCGACGACCCCTTCTCCATCCTCGAAAACGGCATTAGCTACCGCATCGACTTCACCGCCGGCTACTCCCAAGGCATCTTCCTCGACCAACGCCACAACCGCCAGCGCGTGCGCGATCTCACCCAACCTGGCGACACCGTCCTCAACACCTTCGCCTACACCGGAGCCTTCTCCGTCTGCGCCGCTCTCGGCGGAGCCACCACAACCACCCTCGACCTCTCTCAGCCCTACCTCGAGTGGGCCAAAGACAACTTCCGCCTCAACAACCTCGACCCCGCCGACCACTACTTTTGCAAAGGCGACACCTTCCACTGGCTCAAACGCTTCGCCAAACAAGGCCGCAAATTCAACGGTATCATCCTAGATCCCCCCACTTTCTCCCGCGACAAACAAGGCAACGTCTTCAGCGTCGAAAAAGACTACTGCGACCTCTTTTCCCTGGCCCTCTCCTGCCTAACCCCTGGCGGCTGGATCCTCAGCTCAACCAACTGCCGCAAAATGGACGAAGAAGCCTTTCGCCGCCAGCTCACCCGCCACCAACCACGCGGCACCATCCTGGAAGCCGCCGATATGCCCCCCGACTTCACCGGCGAACCCTACCTCAAAGCCCTCTGGCTCACACATCGGAGCTGATACTTCCAAGGACCGCTCTTTCTCAAAGAAGAAGACACACATTTTTCCAAGATTTGCCTTGTAAAAATCCGACCTCAAACCTATCTCCCCTCTCCGCGCATAGCGCACCCTCTTCAACCGGGTAGGTGGCCGAGTGGTTAAAGGCGGCAGACTGTAAATCTGCTCACGAAAGTGTACGTTGGTTCGAATCCATCCCTGCCCACTTCTTTAATCCTTAGTGGATTCTAGAACTTCTTCTCTCGGATTTCTCAGAGTCGAAAGAATCCCCACTTCTCTTAGGAGGCTCTCATGACGGCTCCCGACCGTCTTACACTGCAGGGAAATCCTCTGCCGTGTAGTCTTAGGAATCAAAGATCCAGTGTCTTTCGACAGCGAGATGAACACCTATCTTTGTAGACTACAAAGATAGATTAAGAATGTGTTCTGTATTCGCACACTCAACCCTCCCGAGAAGAGCTTTACCTAAACTCCCGAGTGTATCTCCGGACAAACAACCCGAACAAGACCATCCAGCACCTCGCCCATATACCCTTTCATAAGCTCGTTACTTCCTTACTTCCCTTTGCCCCGGCGGCAAGGAACGGATGCGACGGCTGATGAACTTCGTCGCCTCGGAGCGTCTTGATGTCACCCCGATCATTACCCATCGCTTCAATCTCGAACAGATCGAAGAGGCCTACGAGCTCTTCGCCAACCAAAGAGACGGCGTCCTCAAAATCGCAATAACGCCTTAAGCTCATTTAGCAGCACCAAGACAGTCTGTCTCACCGCCATCGTCACTACCTTCGCTCAGTTCTTCATCACCTCCCTGCCCCCTCTTCGAGCTGTCTTCGACATTGCGGGAGTTGGAATCCACCTTTTTCTCACTATCGAAACCAAAAAACAAATTCGCCTTCGACTACGCAGCCTTCGTAAAACATAATCCCTAGACACACAGACACGATGAAAGAAGCCAACCCCATAATCGCCGCCATCGATTTCTCGCAATCATCACCATCAGTCTTGCATCACTCGCTCTACGTCTCGGCTTCGAACTCCGCTCCTGTCATCGCGCTACACATATTAGATGAGAACCGATTACCGGGCGTAAAGGCCAAGGATTCGGAAGATCCAGAAATCAAAACTCTCGTCCTGAATGCTAAATCTCGCCTCGAATCTTGGCTAAAGAAACACACCTCAGTAGAGCCTCCCGAGAACATGATTCGCGTCGGACATCCGGGGAAACAGATTCAAAAATGCGTGGAAGAAACTCACGCAAGTCTCCTTGTTATCGCTGCGAACGATACCACTAAGAGCCGCATGGGGGCCATCGCCTCCCGCTGCGTGCGAACGGTTCAGTGTGATGTCATGGTGTTGCGAAGGAAGCAACGTGGGAACTTTAAACGGGTGATGATTTGCACCGACTTTTCGGCAACCTCCGCATTGGCTCTTGAGCGGGCCATCGCAACTGCATTAAAGGAAGGCGCAGAGCTGCACATAGTTCACACGATGTATCCTCCAGCGCAAGATGTTTGGGGCGAAGTCCTAGAACACAAGATGGCGGCATCCGAAACCTATCAGGAAGAGTGTCGTTCTCGAGTCGACAGCCTGATGAAAACGTTCATTGCTCCTCACCTCGAAGCTCTCTCTCAGTTTGAATATTCCATTACCATCCTCGAGTCCGTCTGTCCCTCCATTGCGATCACGGCCCAAATTAAGAAAGTCGAAGCCGACTTGATCGTCCTGGGCACACGCGGGCATTCACCCATGATGAGTCACTTCCTCGGCACCAATGCTGAACGCTTGATGCACGATTCTCCGGTATCTGTCTTGGCAGTTCGCAGTCTGAGCCCGACTTCTTAAACACCTAGGAAGTTATCCTTAGTCAGTTGTCAAATCACGTACGGAAAAGGAGGCGCAAGCTATTGAGAAAAATGATGGGGGGAGCAGACTCGTTGATAAATATGGCCACCACCTTCTGCCCCTGAGTCCAAGCCTCAACCTGCCCCACACTCTCATTAGCCAGTGCGATTTCATCAGTGACGTCTTCTCCTTTCAACACCCGTCGACCAAGTCGCACTTGCTCTTTGACGACCATGGATTGCACTTCCAACACTTCTACGGCTCATCACGACTGAGCCCCTATATCCTGTGACTGAGCCCCCATATCCTGTAATAGGTTGAAGCGAAGGATTTCAGAAGCTTCTTCAACTCGTGAGCCGAGTGGTCTTCTGCTTGCTAGACTCTCGCTGAACTAGAACAGAAAGACCATATCCGGTGCGGTTCATCCCGCTGGCGTGGGGCAGCGTGAAATGAAAGGCGAACTGAATGTAGCCCCCAGCAAATTCACGCACATCTGCAGCCGACAATATGCGCACACTGATAGACAGGAATTGCAGAGTCCCGATCCCAGAACCGTCTACGATTCAAGTTCGATGAGAGGCTCAGAGCCCGCATCAACACGCATCGAATCCGAACAGACTCACTCAACACGAACCCTTCAGGACCTTAACGGATGATTCCTTAACGCCAAAAAAGTCATGAATCTGCAAACACTCTCTCCACCCATCTCTCCAAACGACCTTTCGGATCACCTGGTAACTTCGAGAGACTCCCTCCTCCTCGTTGATGTGCGCCCTTCAACAGAATTTACCTCGTTCCATACAGAGGGAGGCCTGAACATTCCTTTAGAGCGCCTCATACCTAACGAAAGCCATAAATCTCGGTCGCAGGGAAAAACTCTCATCCTCGTTTGTAGTGACGCTCAAGAAGCCAAGAGCGCGCAACACGAACTCACAGAAGCAGGCTGGGAAGATACACGCGTATTGACGGGAGGAATCGAGGCATGGACCAGCACAGGGCATCTGGTGCACAAGGATGAGAACGACCTATTCTCACTCGATCGACAAATTCGCGTCTTAGGTCTGCTCGCTCTCATCAGCGCCCTGCTCTCCTACTACATTCACCCTCTCTTATTTCTCCTCCCAGCCTTCGCCGGAGCGGGACTCGCCTTTGGCGGCATTACCGACACCTGCGGAATGACCAATATCCTCACGAGAATGCCTTAGAATAAAAAAAATCTCCCGCCAGCCCTAACCTCTCTCAACTCAAACACACTTCATCATGATCCACCGTCAAGACTTTACCCCTTCGCTCACCAAGAATTCCTGTCTTTCTCTCGCAACACTTCTCGCCCTCTGCGGCAGCACCCTCATCATCAACGGTTGCGCGCCACTGCCTAAGCCAGCCCCACCGGAACCCGATCCCCTCAGGGACATGCCCAATACCGCCATGGCCACCAAGAGTGGTATCTCATTGGAAAAGCTCCAAGACGGTTGGGGCCTCTACATGCGCAAATGCGGAGAATGCCATCGCAAGAAATTCCCGCAGGATGTCTCTGACGAAGGCTGGACCAAAATCGTCCCCCACATGTCTTGGAATGCAGGACTCAGCCCAGCAGAAGAACAAGATCTCCTCAACTACCTCAAGGCGGCAAATCTCGAAGAAGCCGACTCACTCAACCAACTCAAATCTCAAGAGCAATGAAGACAGCTACCCCACCAAAGCCATTCAGCAAAACCGCGCTCGTCCGTTGGTTCAAAGACATCACCAATAATGACGTTCCGATCGTAGGCGGAAAGAACGCCTCCCTCGGAGAACTCGTCCACTCTCTGCAACCCAAGGGGATTGACGTTCCCGACGGCTTCGCCGTGACTGCCGAAGGCTATCGCTTCTTTCTCAAGCACAACGCTCTCGAGAGCCCTATCACCAAGCTCCTCTCCCAACATTCCCAAAAAGACATCTCGCTAGCCGATACCTCACAAAGAATACGCGCTCTTTTTCAAAAGGCTCAGTTGCCGGCCGAACTCTCCGATCAGATCAAAACTTGCTACGCCGCACTCTCTGCCAAAGACAACACCACGGCAACCGATGTCGCAGTCCGCAGCAGTGCGACTGCCGAGGATCTCCCTAATGCCAGCTTCGCGGGACAACACGAAAGCTATCTCAACATTGCGGGAGAATCACAACTACTCGCTACCGTCATCCAGTGCTTCTCCTCCCTCTATACCGAGCGTGCGATTAGCTATCGTGAGCAAAAGGGCTTTGCACACGAAGCAGTCGCGCTCTCTGTCGGCGTTCAAAAGATGATCCACTCGGACCGAGGCTGCTCCGGCGTGATGTTCACCATTGATACCGAGACCGGGTTCCCGAATCTGGTCGTCATCAATGCGGCCTACGGTCTCGGCGAAACCATCGTGCAAGGCTCCGTGACTCCCGATGAGTTTCGAGTCTTCAAGCCCTTGTTAGATCACGAGGAATTCCGACCCATCATTCAGCACAAGCTGGGCTCCAAAGAATGTAAAATGGTTTACAGTGAAGAGCCGAGTAATCCCGTCCGCATCATCCGAACCTCGCACGATGAACAGACTCGTTACTGTATCGATGACGACAAAGTTCTCCAACTGGCGCAATGGGCCACCCAAATCGAACAGCACTATGGCAGAGCTATGGACATCGAGTGGGCACTTGATGGTGATACCCAAGAACTCTTTATCGTCCAAGCGCGTCCAGAAACGGTACAATCGCAAAAGGACACTACCACTATCCGAAGCTACCATCTGAAAGAGAAGGCCCCGCCCGCCCTCGTCAAAGGGCTCGCCATCGGTAACCGGATAGCGAGCGGTCCTGCCATCGTTCTCAAAAGCCTTGCCGATGCCGACCAATTCCAAGAAGGACAAATCCTCGTCGCCGCCCAAACCGATCCCGACTGGGTCCCCCTCATGCGCAAGGCCTCCGCCATCATCACGGACCAAGGAGGTCGCACCAGCCATGCCGCCATTGTGAGTCGAGAACTCGACGTCCCAGCCATCATCGGTACCGGCAATGCCACTCAGACAATCAAACCCGGCGACCCCGTTACCGTCGATTGCACCTCGGGCCAAGAAGGCCGAGTCTATCCTGGACTCGTGCCATTCGAGGAGAGCGAAACATCTCTCACCGACATCCCTGAGACAACAACGAAAGTCATGCTCAACATCGCTAGTCCTGAAGCAGCGATGCATTGGTGGCGACTCCCCTCCGACGGCATTGGCCTCGCCCGTATGGAGTTCATCATCAACAACCACATCAAAGCTCATCCCATGGCTCTTGCTTGTTTCGATGAACTCGCCGATCAATCGCTTAAAGATGAAGTTAAGGAGCTCACGAAAGACTTCTCCAGCCCCTCCGAATTTTTCATCGAGACCTTGGCCTCTGGTATCGCAACGATTGCCGCAACGCAATATCCCAAGCCCGTCGTGGTGCGGCTGAGTGACTTCAAGAGCAACGAATACGCCCACCTCCTCGGTGGTACCCAATTCGAACCCGACGAGGATAACCCCATGCTCGGATTCCGCGGTGCCTCTCGATACTATAGTGACGACTATCGTCCGGGTTTCGAACTCGAATGTGCCGCTATCAAGAAGGCTCGCACCCAGATGGGCTTCACAAATATTATTGTGATGATTCCCTTCTGCCGCACCCTCGAAGAAGCCTATCAAGTCCGCTCCCTCATGGCTGAAAACGGTCTCAAGCGAGGAAGAGACGATCTCAAAATCTACATCATGGCCGAGATTCCCAGTAACATCATTCTAGCGAGGGAATTCTGCGAACGCTTCGACGGCTTTTCGATTGGCTCCAACGATCTGACCCAACTCGTCCTCGGTTGCGATCGCGATTCCGCTCGCCTCTCACACATTTTTGACGAGCGCGATCCCGCCGTCAAAAGCATGATAGCCCAGCTCATCAAAACAGCACACGAGCATCACACCCCAGTCGGCATCTGCGGCCAAGCCCCCAGCGACTACCCCGAATTTGTAGAATTCTTAGTCGAGCAAGGCATCGACTCTATTTCGCTGACCCCTGATAGCGTCCTGAAAGCGAGGCAGAATATGGCGAAGGCGGAGGCGCAAAAATCAGCCGCGACCGCGCATCATGAATCGTGATTCCATATCGGATCCCCTTCGCCACGAAGCCTCCTATTCCAGTTCATGAAGCCGTCACCCGATACGGAAGGCCGCCCGTTTCCATTAGGAGTCTCGCGGATGGAAGATACACAGTGCTACAATTTTGCGCTGTATTCGAAGCATGCCGAGCGCGTCGTTCTACTCTTCTTTAGCGCAGATGACTTCTATCATCCGGTTGAAGAAATCGAACTCGACTACCATAAGAACAAGTCGGGTCCGATTTG
Organism: Roseibacillus sp.; assembly: GCA_051251855.1. Lineage (GTDB taxonomy): Bacteria > Verrucomicrobiota > Verrucomicrobiia > Verrucomicrobiales > Akkermansiaceae > Roseibacillus. The sequence goes on along the minus strand of JBPOGI010000001.1, from coordinate 425,292 downwards.
GCATTGCATCGTAGCTAACACTGTAGGAGCCGCCTACTATGCCTATCGGGTCGAAGGACCGAACCCCGCCTCTGGGTTTTCTCAGCATGATTTCGATTTTGAAAAACTCCTCCTTGATCCATACGCAGCTCATGTCTTTTTCCCGCCTGATTTCTGTCGTGCAGCAGCCACGCTGCCGGGCTCCAATCTCGGTCGTGCTCCTCTCGCAGCATTGGAATGTCGATGCTGCGACGAACCTGCCAAGAAACCTATTCGTCCTTCACTTTCCGAATCAGAACTCATCATCTATGAGATGCATGTCCGTGGATTCACTGTTCACGACAGCTCTGGGGTGAACTCAGAGAAACGCGGCACATACTCCGGGGTCATTGAGAAGATCCCCCACTTGCTTGATTTGGGAGTCACCGCTGTCGAATTGATGCCCATCTTCCAGTTCGATCCGGACGAAGGAAACTACTGGGGATACATGCCTCTCAATTTTTTTGCCCCTCACAACGAATACTCTATCTCCCCCCACCTTTGCCAACAGTTCGCGGAGTTTCGTGAAATGGTCGACGCCCTCCATGAGGCTGGCATCGAGGTCATCCTTGATGTGGTCTACAATCACACGACCGAGTCGACCCAAGAAGGTCCCACCTACAGCTTCAGAGGAATCGACAGCTCCACCTATTATATGATGACTGGAGAGCCGAACGCTCCCTATGCCAACTATACCGGAGCGGGAAATACCCTCCACACCCAAAACCGAGCCGTCCGCCATCTTATCATCGATAGCCTTCGCCACTGGGCGACCCGCGGCGGAGTGGACGGATTTCGCTTCGATCTCGCCTCAATCTTTACGCGAAGTTCCGATGGCTCGATCTCTGTCTTGGAAGCCCCCATCTTTGGCGAAATCACCTCTCAGCCTGAACTCGCGAAGATCCGACTCATTGCGGAACCTTGGGATGCCGGTGGTCTTTACCAACTCGGCCAACGCTTCCCAGGCACTCTTTGGATGCAATGGAATGGAGCCTATCGAGACACTCTACAAAAGTCTGTTAGAGGCGATGCCTCCATAGTGGGCGATCTCATGACGCGTCTCTATGGCAGCGCCGACCTTTTCCCCGACACCCGAATGGAAGCCTGTCATGCCTACCAAAGCATCAACTTCTATGCCTCGCACGACGGCTTTACTCTGCAGGATCTCGTGTCCTACAACCAGAAAGACAACTGGGCGAACGGGCACAACAATCAAGATGGTCACGACGACTTCAGTTGGGATTGTGATGGTAATCTTGAGCTGCGCCATCAGCAGGCCAGAAACATGGTCTGCCTCCTCATGCTCTCCAATGGCGTTCCCATGTTCCGTATGGGTGACGAGTTCCTCAACTCCCAATCCGGCAACAGCAACCCCTATAATCAGGACAACGAGACCAGTTGGCTGGATTGGGAGGATCTGAATCGTCACTCGGACTTCTACTACTTCTTCAAAAAGATGATTCACTTCCGAAGGTCCCACCCTTCCATCAGTCGCTCACGATTCTGGAGAGAAGACATTCATTGGTATGGGGTGGAACACGCCCCAGACCTCTCTTGGGAGTCCCGCCAACTTGCCTACTGCCTCCACGGATCATCTGAGAATGATCACGACCTCTACGTCATGATCAATCTTGGCACTTCAGATCTTGATTTTGGAATCCACGAGGGACTACCTGAAGAATGGAGACGAGTGATAGATACCGCAGAACCCAAGATATCGAATGCTTCCGTCTCATCGCCCTTCCAGACCGTTCGCTCTCGCTCCATTGCCGTCCTAGAAAGAGTCAAGATTCAGGACCGGGCAATACACACACAATAGTCAGCAACATCCGCGCGGTCCCCATTCGTCGAAAGGCTAGCTTTCGGTCGGGATGGATCAGGTCATCAGTCCAAAAATTCAAAAGACTCACGGAAAGGTGGTCTCAGTGCGTGGAAGTGTGGTCGATTGTCGATTCGGCGAGGCCCTTCCTCCTATCCACACCATGCTGCGAGCGGAGAGAAATGGCGGTATCTTCATTGAAGTCATCACCCAATTGGATCAGCACCATGTGCGTGGGGTGGCCCTCAATCCGACCGAAGGACTGGCGAGAGGTGATGCTCTTGAGCACACACAAAAAACACTCGAGGCACCGGTCGGAAAGACCATTCTCTCGCGGATGTTTGACGTCTTTGGTCGGCCTATTGACCGATGCGGTCCAGTTGAAAATGTCACTTGGCGTTCTGTCCATGCCGCACCACCAGCACTTGCCCGCCGCTCCGGAAAATCGGAAATTCTGGAAACTGGTATCAAAGTCATCGACTTGCTCTCCCCTCTGGAACGCGGGGGCAAGACCGGCCTCTTCGGGGGTGCCGGAGTGGGTAAGACCGTCTTGCTCACTGAGGTGATTCACAACGTCGCAGGAAAGCAACACGGCGTGAGTATTTTTTGCGGAATCGGAGAGCGGAGCCGCGAAGGTGAAGAACTCTATCGTGAGATGAAAGAGAGCGGAGTGCTTCCCAATATGGTCATGGTCTATGGACAAATGAACGAACCACCGGGAAGCCGCTTTCGGGTGGGACATGTAGCCCTGACGATGGCCGAATACTTCCGCGATGAAGAACACCGAGACGTTCTTCTTCTCATCGATAACATCTTTCGCTTCATCCAAGCAGGATCCGAAATCTCCGGGCTCATGGGCCAAATGCCCTCCCGACTTGGCTATCAGCCCACCATGGAGACCGAACTTTCTCAACTCGAAGAACGCATTGCCAATACCGATACCGGAGCGATCACTTCCATCCAAGCCGTCTACGTGCCAGCGGATGACTTCACAGATCCAGCTGCCGTTCACACCTTTTCACATCTATCCGCCTCCATCGTTCTTTCGCGCAAGCGCGCGAGTGAAGGCCTCTACCCCGCAATCGACCCCCTGCAATCCTCATCCAAGATGCTCTCGGAAAGCACTGTTGGTAGACGTCACTACCGTGTCGCACGAGCAGTGAAACAGACCCTCACCCAATACGAGGAATTGAAGGACATCATCGCGATGTTAGGAGTCCAACAGCTTTCCATGGATGATCGCAATATCGTCTACCGAGCCCGCAGAATGGAGCGCTTCCTAACACAACCCTTCTTCACCACCGAACAGTTTACCGCCGCGAAAGGCCGACTCGTTAGTCTGGAAGATACCTTGGAAGGCTGTGAACGCATTCTAAACGATGAGTTCAAAGACTACCCCGAGAGCGCTCTCTACATGCTGGGAAAAATCGACGAGGCCAAGAAACCATCATGATGACTCTCAAGATACTCCTCCCCTTTCAGCTCCTTCTCGATGCGGAAGAAGTCTCCCGCATCGTGGGGGAAACCAAGAAGGGTAGCTTTGGCCTTTGGCCTCACCGCCTAGACTGCTCCGCACTGCTCGTGCCTGGAATCCTCTCCTATGAGTCTGGGGACCAAGACGAACACTATGTTGCCGTTGACGAGGGCGTTCTCGTCAAGACCGGTGGAGCGGTGGTGGTCTCGGTCCGTCATGCCGTCGTGGGTGGAGACTTGGGAGAGCTTCGCCATTTGGTCGAAGAAAAATTTCGCCAAATCGATGAGAACGAACGAAAGGTTCGCTCCATCCTTGCCAAAATGGAGAGCAACATCATTCGCCAGACGAGGAGGTTGAAAAATGTCTAATCCCTCACCCATCACTCGTGAGATCGGCCTCCGCGAAGAGCGCATGCTGAAGGCGAAACGCAACAGAATGCGTAGCATTTGGCAGGGCTTTGGCTTCTTTGGGTTAATTGGCTGGTCCATCGTCGTTCCCACTTTAATCGGTGCCGCCGCTGGACGCTGGCTGGACTCTGCACAACCTGAAGAACGCTCGTGGACACTCGCTCTCCTGATTGCCGGCCTGATGGTCGGTTGCTTCAATGCGGGGCACTGGATTTTCAAAGAACAATGCAGCATCAATTCTGAACAAGAATCTAACAATGAATGAATTCCTAAATCTTACTGTGGCCGCCTCCGTCGGGGTCCTTGTTGGCCTCATCTTCTTTGGAGGCCTCTGGTTTACTACTCAGCAAATTGCGACGTGTAGATACCCAGCTCTTTGGCTGCCACTCAGTTTCCTTGCCCGAACTGCCATCGTATTGGGAGCCTTCTACTGGGTGGGCAAGGGTCAGTTTTCCTCCATGGCTGCCTGCCTCGTAGGATTTGTCATCTCCCGAGTCATTATTTTTCACTTCACTCGTGGAAAGGATTTGAAACATGCAATTGAGTCCTGATGAAGCCGTCTTCTGGGAGCATGGCTTTGCGAAGCTCAATGCCACCATCGTCACGACCTGGGGACTCATGATGGCTCTCGGACTCGGTGCCTATGTCATCACACGGCGTCTTTCGTCTGAGCTCGAAATCTCGCCTTGGCAGAACTTTCTCGAAATCATCGTCACCGGAATCCAAGATCAGATCCGAGAAATCGGATTGGAAGAAACCGAACACTACCTTCCCTTTATCGGCACCCTCTTTATCTTCATCACCACCGCGAACATCTGCGCAATCATCCCCGGTTACGAAGCACCCACAGGGTCACTTTCCACCACCGCCGCCCTCGCGATCTGCGTCTTCATGGCTGTCCCCTTCTTTGGCATTCAAGCAAGTGGTCTTGCAGGCTATCTCAAAACCTACCTCGAACCCACCTTCATCATGCTCCCTTTCAATATCATCGGCGAGGTTTCTCGGACTCTCGCTCTGGCAGTGAGGCTGTTCGGAAACATCATGAGCGGAGCGATGATTATGGGAATCACGATCGCGCTCGCCCCCCTATTTTTCCCCATCCTCTTCCACGCCTTGGAACTACTGACGGGCATCATTCAGGCCTACATTTTCAGTATTCTGGCCACCGTCTACATCGCAGCCGCCACTGCAGATCACAAACCCAAGAGCCTCATCACCAATCAATCACTCCAACCTGAAAACAACTAAGAAAATGGACATCACTAGTCTCACCATGCTCATCTCGATCACAGGAGCCAGCCTCTCAACCGCTGTAGGATGCATCGCCCCCGCCATTGGTCAGGGCCGTTCTGTAGCAACTGCCCTAAATTCCATTGCCCAACAACCGGACGCGGCCAGCACCATCACGAGGACTCTCTTCGTGGGTCTCGCCATGATTGAATCACTCGCCATCTACGCCTTCGTCGTGTCGATGATTTTGCTTTTCGCAAACCCCTTCTGGAACCACGTGATTTCCGAAGCTGCCAACAAGTAGCCTTATGAACATCGACTGGTTTACCTTTGTCGCGCAAATCCTAAACTTCTTCATCCTTGTTTGGATTCTCAAGCGATTTCTCTACAAGCCCATCCTCAAGGCAATGTCTGAAAGAAAGGAACAGATCCAAAAGACGATTGTAGAAGCGAACGATGAAAAGAAGAAAACTCAGGAGGAACGGGCTCGTTTTGAGCAAAAGAATGCCGAGATTACTCAGCAGCGTGAGACCTTCCTGAAGGAGGCCAAAACCGAGGCTGAAAAGGAACACCAGCGTCTCCTGAAAGAAGCTCGAGAGGAATTCGAGACTGCAAGGCTTCGTTATCAGGAAGCTCTTAAGCGCGAAAAAGAGGACTTTCAGCAAGAAATGTCACGAAGCGCACGAGCGGAAGTGATCGCTATTTCCCAGCGACTCCTCAACGACCTCGCCGACAGCGAACTCCAGCAACGCATGGCTCACAAATTCTGCCAACGTCTCACTGACCTAAGGGAAGACGAAAAGAAACGTCTGCGCGAATCTTTGAAAGAGTCTGTAGAGCTCCCCGCTCTGATCCGCAGCACCTTTGAACTGACGAAGGATGACCAAATGCTTCTGGAAGATTCCGTTACTAAAATTCTGGGCAAGGTTCCCTTGAAATTTGAAACGAGTTCATCGCTCGGTTTTGGAATCGAACTGGCTGTCGATGGACAGAAAATCACTTGGACCATCAAGGACTATTTGAGGTCTCTTGAAACCTGCCTCAACAATCTTCTGCAGACCAAAACTCCCAAAGATGCCCCATCAACTCAACAGCCCGTTCTTGCCCCTGCGTGATTCCCTCGCGGATTTAGCCCAGGCTCGCGACTCCTTCACGCACCGGATGGAAGTCCGTGAGGTCGGCATCGTGCACACAGTGACTACTGGAGTCGCTCAGGTTTCCGGCCTGCCAGGTCTCGGCTATGACGAACTGGTGCGATTTGAAGGAGGAGCCTATGGCATCGCTTTCAACATCGATGAAGAGGACAATGGCATTGTCCTACTCTGCGAAAGCTCTCAAGTCCTGAATGGCACCGAGGTCGAGCGCACGGGCCGCGTCATTGACATCCCGGTAGGAGACGAATTGCTGGGCCGAGTCATCGACTCGTTGGGAAATCCCCTCGATGATCTTGCTCCTCCTAAGACCACGGACCGTCTCCCCATTGAGCGCCCTTCGCCCCACATCATGGACCGCGTTCCTGTGACCGTGCCACTACAGACCGGAATCAAGGTCATTGACGCCTTGGTTCCCATTGGTCGTGGTCAGCGTCAGCTCATTCTCGGAGACCGGCAGACGGGAAAAACCGCCATCGCTCTGGATGCTATCGCTAACCAACGCGATCAGGATGTCATTTGCATTTACTGCTCGATTGGGCAGCGCACTTCCTCCGTAGCAAGAGCGATCGAGTCCCTGCGTGAACAGGGAGCGATGGACTACACCGTCGTCGTTGTAACAGAGGGCAATGATCCACCAGGACTGCGCTTTCTCGCGCCTTATGCCGCAACCTCCATTGCGGAACACTTCATGGAAAAAGGACACGACGTGCTCATCGTCTATGATGACTTGACCCATCACGCACGGGCCTACCGTGAGCTCTCACTGCTCCTTCGCCGACCGCCCGGTCGCGAGGCCTTTCCTGGTGACATCTTCTACATCCATTCCCGACTTTTGGAGCGCTCGACTCATCTTGCCGATGATTTAGGCGGAGGTTCCCTAACAGCCTTGCCCATCATTCAAACCGAAGCTGAAAACCTATCGGACTACATTCCCACCAACCTCATCTCTATCACTGATGGCCAACTTTACCTTTCCCCGCGCCTCTTTGAACTTGGGCAACTCCCAGCCATCGACATTGGAAAGTCCGTTTCACGCGTCGGAGGCAAGGCACAGCTCAAGGTCTTTCACCAACTCTCCGGTCCTCTCAAACTCGCCTACGCGCAATTTGAAGAAATGGAAGTCTTCGCACGCTTCGGCACCAGGCTGGATGACCGGACCCGAGCGATTCTGGAACGGGGCCGCCGGATTCGCGCAATCCTTCTTCAGTCAGAGTTTTCCCCTCTCACGACCCTCGAACAAATCACCATTCTCATCGCCCTCACAGAAGGTCTTTTCGATCGCATTCCCCTAGAAGAAATGGAGCACGCAGAAAGCACCGTCAAACGATCCGTCCAAGCATTGTCCCCCGAGCTTTCAAAACGTCTCCTTTCACAGGAAAAAATCACTAACGAAGATCGAACAAACATTGCCCAAATCGTGGAAAGCGAACTCAAAACAATCTGAACCTATGGGAGAGACACTCATCGAGATACGGCGTCGCATCAAGAGCACCGATGACCTTAGCAGCGTCGTCAAGACAATGAAAGCGATGTCAGCAGCAAGCATCACTTCCTTTGAAGAGGCCACGGTTGCTCTCAGCGACTACTATCACACTGTCGAACTCGCTCTCTCCCTCTGCCTGAGATCCACCCAACCCGCACCATTGAACCAGAGCGAAGCCCTTCCAAGCGGCTTCCTAGTTCTCGGAACCGATCAAGGCATGGTGGGACAATTCAACGAGCGACTCGTGGATGAGGTCGTTCAACTCACCCAGAAAGCAGTCCCATCCCCCGTCATCTGGGCAGTAGGCGAACGCGTGCAGATGAGACTAGAAAATGCCGGAATTCCCGTGGCTCATGTTTTCCAGACTCCAAGTTCAGTGGAGGCGATTACCTCATTGGTAACAGAAATCCTCCTCAAAATGGAAGACTCCAGAGAGCGCAATGAAGTAGGAGCCGTATTCCTTTCACACAATCATCCCATCGTCAGAGGCTCATACGAACAACACGTTCATCAGCTTCTCCCTCTCGATGAACAGTGGAGGAAAAAGACCCTCACACTTCCTTGGCCGACGAAGCTTTTACCAGAAATGCTTGGCGACCCTTCTGACGATCTTGCCACTCTCATCCGCGAATATCTTTTCACCTCAATTTTTCGAAGCTGCGCCGAATCGTGCGCTGCCGAGCACGCCGCCCGTCTGGTCGCGATGCAGCTCGCCGAGAAGAACATCAACGATCGTCAACAACTTCTCAGCCTCGACTACAATCATCAGCGCCAAACCACCATCGACGAAGAACTCTTCGATCTCATCGCCGGATTCGGAGCACGCTGAGCCTTCTGGCGCTCTGCTAATTAGTTTTCAAGCTATCTTCATAGCAACTCATCCCAAAGGAGGCTCCTTCCCCCCCAAAATGCGGAGCGTATATCCGGAGAGTTGCCAATCGAGGCCTAATGACAGTCCATAATCTGCAATCCGGCAAATACGAGCCTAGTAAATGGCAATATCTGCGGTGCGGATTCTCTTGTCGTCTCCCAAGGTCAGCACATGCTTTTGAAGATCATTCCGACTCGGCGCGTTCCGCAACTGGTCGCTACCGCTCTTCTCGCAGGTTGCACGGTGGGGAAGGATTACAAGGAACCAGATATCAAGACCCCAGGCAGTTGGAATGGTGTCGGGAGCAATGGTCCCTATGCAGGACCTCTCGACAAGAAGGCACTCAATGGATGGTGGAAAACGTTTGATGATCGCCAGCTCACGAATCTGGTCAACCGAGCCATCGCGGGAAACCTGAGCCTGAAAGCGGCAGCTTCCAGACTCATGGAAGCCCGCGCTCAGCGCATCGTCGCTGGGAGTGCAAAATTCCCTACCATCAACGCCAGCGGTGATGTCATTCGCACCGAATTCAGTCAAACGGCACGAACCCCCTATCCAACAGGAACCGTCTACTCGGGAGGCTTCGACGCCGGATGGGAACTCGATCTCTTTGGCGGCATTCGCAGACAAGCAGAAGCAGCCAACGCCAACGTCGAAGCCAAAATGGAATCCTATGGCGATGTCCGGGTGACCCTTCTCGCGGAGGTCGCTCTCAACTACACCGAAATCCGCACCTATCAATCGCGTCTCACAGTCGCCGAAGCGAACCGTGATGCGCAGGCCGAAACCCTCAAGCTGGTGGAAGCGAATGTCAAAGCAGGCGAGGTTTCACAGCTCGATCTCAATCAGGCGCGCGCGAATCTTGAGGCCACTCGCTCGGAAATCCCTAGTATTCAGTCCGCTCTATCTCAAGCACAACACCGTCTCGCAGTGCTCCTCGGCAGAGCTCCCGGTTCGCTGAAAAGTGAACTACGCGAACGTCGCCCCATCCCCATCGCACCCGCCAACATTGCGGTGGGAATCCCCGCCGAAGTCCTGCGCCGTCGTCCCGATGTCCGCCAAGCCGAACGCGAACTTGCGGCCCAAACAGCGAAGGTTGGAGTCGCGGTTGCCGACCTCTATCCCAAGCTCACCTTGTTCGGAACCGTGGGTCTGGAGTCGCTCGATTCCGGCGATTTTCTCGAATCCGCCAGCCGCGTTTTCAACGTCGGACCATCGGTCGAATGGAACATCTTCAGTGCCGGCCGCGTCCGAAAAAACATCGTCATTCAGAACGAGAAACAGAAGCAGGCTCTCATCGCCTACGAGGCAACCATCTTGAACGCCCTCAAAGACGTCGAAGACGCCCTAGTCTCCTACGGCAAGGAAATGGTTCGACGCGATTCCCTCATGCGAGCCGAAGCCGCCACCGGGAAGAGCGTCAAGATTGCGCAAGACCTCTACCGCAGCGGCGAGACCAGTTTTCTAACCGTCCTCGACGCCCAGCGCTCCCTTTTCCAAGTCCAAGATCAACTCACCCAAAGTAACGCGCAAGTCACCACCAACATCATCATGCTCTACAAAGCTCTTGGTGGTGGTTGGCAATAACAGCTCATCAAAATGAAAACAAAAAAGGTCACCCATCATCGAGGAGCCACCAACTTGCGGCTCCCAATCATCATAGTGGTAGCGGCCCTGTTAGGAGGCGGCATCTGGTTTTTAAATCGCGAACCTCCCTCCACACTTCCCCAAGGAATCGTGAGTGGCAACGGTCGCATCGAAACAGATCAGGTGGACATCTCGACAAAGTATCCCGGACGTGTTCAGGAAGTGCTGGTGGACGAAGGTGATATGGTAAAGCCGGGACAAATTCTCGCGCGCATGGACACCGCCGAAATGAAAACCCAATTTGCGAGGGCTCAGGCGCAGCTTTCGACGGCAAAGGAATCCGTTATCGAAGCAGCAGCACTGATCGAACAGAGAGAAAGCAATCTCACGCTAGCGCAACAGGAGCTTGATCGCGCCCTACCACTCATCGAAAGAGGCTCGATGGCAAAGCGCGTTGGCGACCAACGTCAGGCGCAACGGGACTCGGCACAGGCCGCCTTCACAGCCGCCAAGTCTCACCACGCGACCTCCAAGAGCATGGTCGATGCCGCACAAGCCACCGTCGATCAGATTCAGATTCAACTCGACGAATGTATCTTGAAGTCATCCACCTTCGGACGCGTCCTCTTTCAATTGGCAGAAGATGGCGAGATCTTAGGAGCCGGAGGCAAAGTTCTCACCCTTCTCGATCTGAGCGAAGTCTACATGGAAGTGTTTCTCCCCTCAGGTGACGCCGGAAAAATATCCATCGGCTCGGAAGCCCGCATCACCATCGATTCCGCATCCTCAGAGTATGCCATTCCTGCCGTCGTCAGTTTTGTTTCTCCGGAGGCGCAATTCACGCCCAAGCAGGTCGAGACCCTGAGTGAGCGACAAAAACTGATGTTTCGCGTGAAGATTCGCATCCCACAAGAACTCGTCCTAAAGCACATCGAGAAAGTAAAAACCGGAGTGCGCGGCATCGGCTATGTCCGCCTTGATGACTCCGCAACATGGCCTCTCTTTCTCGAAAAACGTTATCCAGGAGATCCCCAATAGTCCCGATGCCGGAACACCCTACAGCGGTTGCCAGCCTCTCTAAAGTTTCCCATTACTACGGGAAAAACAAGGCGCTTGACGATGTCACTTTGGAAATCCCACAAGGTTGCATGGCCGGAATCATCGGGCCGGACGGCGTGGGAAAATCGACGATGTTGGCATTGGTCTCGGGGGTGAGAATCATCCAAGAGGGTCATGTCGAGGTGCTGAAAGGAGACATTGGAAACCAAAGACATCGAACCCTCGTCTGCCCACGCATCGCCTACATGCCACAGGGACTCGGAAAGAATCTCTACGCGGAACTCAGTGTCACTGAGAATCTCGATTTTTTTGCCCGCCTCTTTGGGCAAGCTGCAGCTGAACGCCGGGAGCGCATCGCAGTTCTCCTGAAAGCCACCGGCCTTGATCCCTTTCCCGATCGTCCTGCAGGAAATCTATCAGGCGGCATGAAGCAAAAACTCGGCCTTTGCTGTGCGCTCATTCACGACCCCGATCTCCTCATCCTCGATGAGCCAACAACCGGCGTTGACCCTCTCTCTCGACGGCAGTTCTGGGACCTCATTGACTCCATCCGCGTCGAACGCCCCGGCATGAGCGTTCTCGTTTCCACCGCCTACATGGACGAAGCCGAGCAGTTCGATTGGTTGGCGGCCATGGATGCGGGAAAAATTCTCGCGACAGGTTCCCCGACTCATTTGAAATGCGAAACTAGGACCGAAAGCCTCGAAGACGCATTCATCGCTCTTCTCCCTGATCAACAAAAGGGTTCCAGCCACAAACTCACCATTCCTCCCTTCACCCAGACCGAGAGCAAGCCTGTCATCGTCGCAAAAGGACTGACCAGGCGCTTTGGAAAATTCACCGCGGTGGACAACGTCAGCTTCTCGATTCATCGTGGCGAAATCTTTGGCTTTCTGGGCTCAAACGGTTGCGGAAAGACCACCACCATGAAGGTTCTTACCGGTCTTTTACCGGCCTCCGAGGGAACGGCAGAACTCTTTGGCCACCCCATTGACGCTCACAATCTGAAGGCTCGTAAACGGGTCGGCTACATGTCGCAGGCGTTCTCGCTCTATTCAGAGCTCACCGTCCGCCAAAACCTCGTCCTTCACGCGCGCCTATTCGACCTCGCAAAAACACGAGTTCCCTCCCGCATCTCAGAGCTGTTAGAGCGATTCGATCTAGTCGATAGCGCCGACCGATTGTCTGGCAAACTCCCCTTGGGCGTTCGCCAGCGGCTTTCTCTCGCGGTGGCCATCATTCACGAACCCGAGATGCTCATTCTCGATGAGCCCACTTCGGGAGTCGACCCCGTGGCGCGCGATATCTTTTGGGAACTGCTCATTACTCTCGCTCGCGAGGACAAGGTCACCATCTTCATCTCAACTCACTTCATGAATGAAGCCATGCGCTGTGACCGCATCTCTCTGATGCACGCCGGTAAGGTGCTGGCCTGTGACAGTCCCACGGCTCTGAAAGAATCACGCAAAGCGGACAGCCTCGAGGAGGCCTTCATTTCTTACATTGAGGAAGCGATCACCGAGACAAAAAACTCCCCTTCAAGTGCGTCCAAGAATGATGCTCCACTTCCCTCTCAAAGCCAAGCTACGGACCAAGGCAACTTCAGCTTGACCCGTCTCTTTGCCTTCAGCCGCCGCGAGTCACTCGAGGTCATGCGTGATCCCATTCGGCTCGTTTTCGCTTTCGTAGGCTCGGTTCTCCTGATGCTGCTCTTTGGCTATGGCATGAACACGGATGTTGAAGACATCCGCTATGCCATTCTCGACCTCGACCAAACTCCGGAAAGCATCACCTACCTACAGAACCTTTCCAGTTCTCCCTACTTTTCCGAACAAGCGCCTCTCAGTAATTCTCACGAGATGAGTGAACGAATGAGAGCCAATGACATCACCGTCGCCTACGAAATTCCACCGAACTTCGGCAAGGATCTAAAGCGCGGTCATGCTCCCACCATTTCAGCTTGGATCGATGGCTCGGCTCCCTTCCGAGGCGAGACCATCGACGGCTATGTAAAGGGAAACCATCTCAACTACCTCGAGGATCTCGCCCGTCGGACCATCGGCGAAGTGCCAGCCTATCTACCAGCCACTATCGAGCCCCGCTACCGCTACAACCCCAGCTTCAAAAGCATCAATGCTCTCGTTCCCTCCATCCCGGCCATGCTGCTGATTCTCATCCCTGCAATTCTCATGGCCTTGAGCGTGGTGCGTGAGAAGGAACTGGGATCCATCACGAATTTCTACGTCACCCCAAGCAAGAAGATCGAATTCATCATCGGCAAGCAACTCCCCTACATCGCGATTGGAATGCTGAATTTTGCCATACTCACCCTGCTCACGCTCTTTATCTTCAAGGTGCCTATCAAGGGAGACGGGTTCGCCCTCACCCTCGGTGCACTTCTCTACATCATTGGAACCACCGGGCTTGGCCTTCTGATTTCCACTTTTACTTCCAGCCAAGTTGCCGCGGTCTTTGGCACCGCCATTTTAGCCATCTTACCGACCGTTCAGTTTTCCGGCATGTTACAACCAGTCTCGACCCTCGAAGGAGTTGCCAAAAGCATCGGAACAATCTGGCCAACTACCTACTACATGCACACCAGTGTGGGAGCCTTCACCAAAGGTCTCACCTTTCGCGAATTGAGTGGCGACTTGCTCAAGCTCGCCCTCTTCATCCCCATCTTCACTCTTCTCACCACCATCGTCCTGAAGAAACAAGAACGCTAGCAAACCATGATACGCTTCAAGAACATCTTCTGGCTCGGCATCAAGGAACTGCGTAGTCTTTCTCAGGACAAGCTCGTCATCGCTCTGCTCATCTGGGCTCTCACCTTCAGTGTTTACACCATGGCCAAGGGCACTTCTACCGAAGTCCACAACGCTTCCATAGCCTTTGTCGATGAGGATCATTCCGCGCTTTCTCGCAAGATGGTCAAGGCCTTCTATCCGCCGAGCTTCTTTGAACCTGAACTCATTGATTCCTCAGAAATGGACGAAGCAATGGATGAAGGTCACTATATTTTCATTGTCAATGTCCCACCCAATTTTGAGGCCGATGTGCGGGACGGACGACAGCCCACGATTCAGCTGAATATTGATGCCACCGCCGTCATCCAAGCCGGAGTGGGAGCCAGTTATGTGCAAAATATTCTAGCCAAGGAGATCAACCGCTACGCCACCGGTTCGGAGGAATCGAATAGCTACCCAGTGAACATCATTACCCACACCGCCTTTAACCCGAACCGCACAACGGCCTGGTTTGCCAGCATCGTCGCTCTCATTGACCAAATCACCATGCTCACTGTCATTCTGACCGGAGCGGCTCTCATTCGCGAGCGCGAACACGGCACCTTAGAACACCTGCTGGTCATGCCTCTTACCTCCTTTGACATCGCCATGTCCAAGGTGTGGGCAAATAGTCTCGTGCTTCTCCTGGGTGTTGCACTGTCACTGTATTTCGTAGTGATAAGACTACTGCAAGTGCCCATCGCAGGGTCCATCCCACTCTTCCTGACGGGCACGGTCCTTTACCTTTTCTTTGCCACCGCCTTGGGAATTCTCCTCGGCACCATCGCACGCTCCATGGCACAGTTCGCACTCCTATTCATCGTCACAATCCTAGTCGTGCAACTTCTTTCCGGTGGGGTCACCCCCATTGAAAGCCAACCTGAATGGCTTCGTAAACTCACTTGGCTCCTCCCCTCCCGGCACTTCATATCAAGCTCTCAAGCCATTATTTTCCGAGGAGCTGATTTCCAAATTGTCTGGCCTCAATTCGCGGTCGTAGTCGGCCAAGGCTGCATCTTCTTTCTTCTCAGCCTGCAACTCTTCCGCAAATCACTCGCCTCAAGCCACTAACTTGTGAGCCAGTATTCAAACGCTTCAGAACGCAATCTAGCTCAACTTCTAATGAACATTAGCGGTATGCTAGCGCTCTTTTTCCGGAAGTGTGGCTGAACCAAAGACTATTCTCGCAATATTAGCGGATCCAAGGGCAGTCAGGAGTCAGTAGTGCTGAAAATATCGGAGTAAGCTCCGAAGAAATCTAAGAGAACAATGAATCGACTTAAGGACAAAATAGCTATCGTCACAGGCGCCGCACTCGGCATCGGAGAATCCATCGCTAAACAATTTGCTGCAGAAGGAGCACTCGTTGTCATCGCGGACCTACTTGAAAGAGAAGGTGAGGCCGCCGCTCAGGAAATCCGCGACGCTGGCGGCAGCGCTGACTTTCTCAGCCTTGATGTGACAGATTCCAGCAACGTCGAATCCGTCATGAAAGCAACATTCGACAAGCACGGCCGCATCGACATTCTGGTAAACAACGCGGGCATTGCCGGGGTGAGCAAGCCAACTCACGAAGTGACGGAAGAAGAATGGGACAAGGTCATCAACGTCAATGTCAAAGGAGTCTTTCTGTGCACCAAGCATGCCATCCCCTATCTTCTAAAAACAAGCGGAGGCAGCATCATCAATCTCTCTTCAATCTACGGACTCGTTAGTGCACCGGACTTACCAGCCTATCACGCCTCCAAGGGAGCCGTGCGCCTGATGACAAAGACAGACGCGCTCTTCTACGCTTCGAAAGGCATCCGAGTAAATTCAATTCATCCTGGATTCATCTGGACTCCGCTAGTGGAAGAGCTCGGGAACCGCTCCCCGGAAGGTCCTGATAAGTTTCGTGAAACCTTGGATAGTCTCCACCCCATAGGGCATGTCGGCCAGCCTGAGGACATCGCCTATGGAGCCATCTATCTCGCATCCGATGAATCCAAATTTGTCACCGGAAGTGAACTTGTCATTGATGGCGGATACACCGCGCGCTAAGAAAAAGGGCGTTCAATGCATCAACTCACGCTACTCAGGCACGGGTTCAGTCAGTGGAATCTGGAGAACAGGTTCACAGGCTGGACTGATGTAGACCTGTGCGAACAAGGCCGGAAGGAAGCCCAGCGCGCGGGCCAACTTCTACGAAAAGAGGACTCCACCTTTGACCGAGTCTACACCTCCCTGTTGAAACGCGCCGTGCATACCGCGTGGGGCGTGATGGATGAACTGGACCAAGCCTGGCTGCCGGTGGTCAAAGACTGGCACCTCAACGAACGCCACTACGGAAAGTTACAGGGCCTCAACAAAGCGGAGACCGCGCGCAAGCACGGTGACGAACAGGTCCAACTCTGGAGGCGTGGCTATCACCCCCGCCCTCCAGCCATCACCGAAGATGATGCGAGAAACCCCATTAAGGACCCTCGCTACTCAAGCCTCTCAAGAACCGAAATTCCGTTTACTGAAAGCCTGCAAGATGTTCTCAAACGCACTGTAGCCTATTGGCTGGAGAGCATCGCACCCCAAGTCCAAAGTGGAGAGCGCATCCTCATTGTAGCGCACGGCAATACCTTTCGCGCCCTCATCAAATATTTCGACGGACTATCGGATACGGACGTTGAAGACTTAGAAGTCCCCACCGGTATTCCTCTAGTCTATAAACTGAACCCAGATCTCTCAGCTTCTTCAAGAAAGTACCTGAGCCATCAAGAACATCTTACAACCCCTCACAAACTACCAAACTAACCAGTCATTATGAACTCTGAATCCACAGTCACTCCCGTTTACAGCTATATCGCCCGCAGTGGAGCCCCACGAGACATTCCCATGTATCAACGGACGGTCTATCTCGGTGGGAATGACAGCGAAGGATTTCATCTCTGGGGAACGATCGATGAAGAAAATGATGCCATTGATTTAAGCGAAATCCTGCTAGAAGAAGCCTTGTCGAGCGACACAGGGGAAGCTGAGGAAAGCGAGCATATCGTTGATGGCTTCAGTCATGCCTTGGGCACCGCGATCGCACGGCACATCACGAAGCAGACCTCCGAGCGCACCCCAGAGGATCGCGCCCGCTTGGCTGTACGCTGCCTTCTCAACTCCCTCAATACGACCTTCACGGTGGAAGATTCCGCACAGAACACACTCTACCAGTTCAGCAGACATCCTATCCGCGAAGCGGCCGATCGCACTGGAATCGATGAAGTCGAACTGGCAAAGCACACTCTTCATGAGCTTTTACAGAACACTGTTCGCGCTCTCGATCCCGGACTTACGATAGAGACATCGAACAACAAGGAAAAGGGCGACACCTATACTCTCGCCCGAAAGTGAGGATTGCGGAAAAATGAGACCACATCGGCTCAACTGCGGAAGAATCCAATTCTTTCAAACACAGTTGACCGATCTTCAATGGAGGTTGCAGCTCCTTGCGAAAAACCTCCTCTGAATTTAAATACTTCCGGTAATGAGATCGATGAAGTCCTAAGAGCGTCTCAATCTCCGCGAGGTCTAGAGCAATCCCTGCACAGTCCTACTCGAGCAGGCTCCCTAGCCTGCGAGTTGTGAAGACTATCTCATCTCGTTCTCCGAAAGGTGAATTTTCATGCTTCCTCGCACAAGCGACCTGGAACCCCTACCTTGTGGGTGCAGGTATCGGAATCTTGAGTTGGTTCGTCTTCCTCTTCGTGGACAAGCCACTCGGTATGTCCACTGAAGTCTCTAAGCTCTCCGGCTGGACGCTTAAGGCCCTCGGCGGCGACGAATTCGTTGCAACCAATACCTACTGGGTCAAAACAGTTCCCAAGTTTGGCTACTCCACCATCTTTCTTATCTTCACCGCCGTCGGCGCATTTCTGAGTTCCATGATATCAAAGACCTTCCGCGCGGAACTTGTCCCCACGGTCTGGCAAGAACACTTCGGAGGACAGCCATGGAAGCGTTTCCTCGCAGCCTTTGGTGGCGGAGCGCTCGTTCTCTACGGTGCACGTATGGCCGGAGGCTGCACCAGCGGTCACGCCATCAGTGGCACTCTCCAACTCGCCGTTTCGGGATGGCTCTTCTTCGCTGCAATGTTTGTCGGTGGCGTCATCACAGCTCGCCTCCTCTTTAAAAAATAGTCCAAACATTCTTATGAACCTACCCATCGAAACCTCATCCACCGCAGGACTCATTCTCGCCGCAGTCTTCGGCACTCTCTTTGGGTTCCTTCTCAATAAAGGCCGTGTCACTGACTACAACGTCATCGTCAACTTCTTCCGCTTCAGGGACATGACCGTCCCCAAGGTCATGCTCACCGCCATCACCGTGGGGAGCATCGGCGTTTATCTCTTTGCCCGCATGGACTGGATTGCGGGATACCATATCAAGGACACCCTCGTCCTCGGAGTCTCCCTGGGAGGGCTCCTCTTTGGAGCTGGCATGGTGATCTATGGATATTGCCCCGGCACCGGAATCGCTGCAGCAGCGATTGGAAGTGTCCACGCCTTGATCGGAATGGTGGGCATGCTCGTAGGAGGAATTCTCTACGCGCTCTCCTACGGATGGGTCAATGAGCATATCCTGTCCGTGGGCGTCCTGGGAAAAATCCGCCTCGATGAAGCTACCCCAGTGCCAGCCCCTGTATGGATCGCCCTCCTCATCATCGCTACTTTCCTCAGCCATCGCTTCCTCAAAAATCATTCCTCTAGTGAGGCTTAATCCCGTGTTGTGAGTGCCTTCTTTTGGATTCTCAGCAGTGGCCTCCTCATGAGTGCTATTGCTTTGGTTGGGAGTGTGACTCTCTTTCTAAAAAAAGAGGCTCTCGACAAAATCCTATTGCCGCTAGTCGCCTTTGCTGCGGGTTCCCTCATTGGCGGTGCCTTTCTGCACATGATTCCGGCAGGTTTAGCCGAATACGGGGACAAGGTCGGATTCTATCTTTGGATTCTCGCGGGCTTCACAACCTTCTTTGCTCTGGAGCAGTTCCTTCATTGGCATCACTGTCACCGGGCCGAGACTGAGTGCAAGGAGCCACTCACCTATCTGATTTTAATCGGAGACGGCCTCCATAATTTCATCGGTGGGCTTGCGATTGGCGGCACTTTCCTGATCGACATCCGTCTAGGAATCATGAGCTGGCTGGCAGCAGCGGCACATGAGGTCCCCCAGGAACTCGGTGACTTTGGGGTATTGATTCATGGAGGATGGGACAAGCGAAAGGCACTACTCTTTAATGCCCTCTCAGCCCTCACCTTCTTGGTTGGAGGCCTCGTTGCTTACTTCGCCTCCTTCAATTTAGACATCGCCTTTCTCGTGCCACTGGCAGCGGGAAACTTCCTCTATATTGGAGCTTCCGATCTCGTTCCTGAGATTAACAAACATTCCGACACACACAAAAACACCATCCATTTTCTGAGCTTCCTCGCTGGGATATTACTTATGGCGGCTCTCAAGCTTCTCTTCTAATCACTTACAGAAAAATAAAATGACGACAAATCAGACTACCAAAACAATCGAACAACTCGCGGCCAAGCTAGAGAAGATCGAAAGTGAAATGGCCCTCGATACCGACCAAGCTATCCACCAATTCGAGGAACACTGTCAGGACCTGAAGAAGGCCTCCGCAGGATTCCCCGAACAGGCGGATGGACTCAACGAAACCCTCGGAATCGAATGGCACGAACTTAAACAGCAACTCGATGACCTTGAGCTACAACTCACCCTGGCACGCATGGAAACCGAGGACGCCTTTCGGGAACAAAAAGAAGGTATTCTGAAGTCCCTCGCCGCCATGGACTCCACCATACAGCTGATCGAATCGGCAGAAGATCATGAGGGCATTCTCCGCTACAAAGACTTTGTGGCCAAGGTCCGGAAACTCGAGGACAAAATGGAGACCCTCCACATTCACCTGAAATTGAGCAAAACCCATACCGAAGAAGCTCTGGACCGGGAAAAAGAGAACATCCAAAAAATTGCAAAAAAATTCTCTGGGGAACTCAGAGAGCTTGGCGAGGCGTCCAAGGAAGAGCTCCCGGTGATTGGGCGGAAGATTCAGAAAGCCTCGGCCTTTGTCTGGGAGGCCCTCGCCGCCGGCATGCTAGGGTATGATCTAACGGACGAAGAACGTCGGGAACGAAAAGAGACGGACGGGAACGTGCCTGACTAAACCACATCCCCTTTTACCAGATGAAAGGACACTCCCTCAGTCCTCTTTTTGCGCCCAAGACCATTGCCGTTTTTGGAGCGAGCACGCGATCCGAATCAGTCGGAGGGCGTGTCTTTGAGAACCTCCTTTCCTTTGGATTCAAAGGAAAGGTCATTCCGATCAATCCGAAGCGGAAGACCGTTCTTCAACACAAATGCTATCCTGATCTTGCCTCCCTAGAGGACTCAATCGACTTGGCGGTCATCGCTACTCCTGCGAACTCTGTTCCCAAAATTATTGAGCAATGCGGTAAAGCCAAAATACCAGCGGCGATTGTTCTCTCGGCTGGATTTGCCGAAATAGGCACTGAGGGCCGACTCCTGCAAGATAAAGTCCTCTCCGCTGCTCAACGGGCGAACATTCGCTTCGTCGGTCCAAACTGCCTCGGAGTGATGCGCCCCTCGGCTGGTCTCAATGCCACCTTTAGCAAAAACGGTGCCCTGTCTGGAAACCTTGCTTTAATCTCCCAAAGCGGAGCCCTCTGCACCGCAATCCTAGATTGGGCGGAGTCCCAAGAAATCGGGTTTTCGGCAGTGGTGTCACTCGGAGCCACTGCTGATATTGATTTAGGTGAAATGCTCGATTTTCTCGCTCGCGATGAGAAAACGAACAGTATCCTTCTCTATATCGAAGGCGTCCATCATGCGCGATCCTTCTTAAGAGGACTGCGAGCAGCCGCACAGTTGAAACCCGTTATTGTGATGAAGGCAGGACGTCACCAAGCTGGAGCCAAAGCCGCTGTTTCGCACACGGGCGCCTTCGTTGGAGCGGATGATGTTTTTGATGCCGCATTGGAGCGGACAGGTGTCGTGCGCGTCAGAACCTTTGAAGAACTCTTTTCAGCTGCCCGGATTCTCTCTAGCAATTGCCAAGTGAGAGGTAACGGTCTCGCGATTGTGAGTAATGCGGGAGGACCTGGAGTGATCGCTGCCGATTGCGCCAGCGAACTGGGCGTAAGGTTGCCCGAGTTCGAAGCAAGCACTCTCGAGAAACTCAACGCCTGCCTACCTCCCCAATGGTCGCATGCAAACCCTGCGGACATTCTCGGAGATGCAGGAGTAGATAGGTATCGTGGAGCCCTCCGCGTATGCCTCGCCGATAAGAATATTGATGCGGTGCTGGCCATGCTCACCCCACAGGCCATGACTGACCCAATTGCGGTGGCGCAGGCCACAATGACCGCGCACACAGAATCTCAGAAACCGGTGCTCGCCTGTTGGATGGGCGGCAAGCAAGTGGAAGGAGCCCGGCATCTTTTCACCGAGGCCGACATCCCCTCCTTCTCCACTCCGGAAAGCGCCATGGCTGCCTTCTCTCATCTCGCGCAATACCGTCGCAATCAAAAGATGATGTTAGAGCTCCCAAGCCCACTGCGGGACCATCGACCTGCCGAGGTTCAAACGGCACGTCGAGTCATCAGGGAAGCTCTCGATAGCGGACGTGAGCAACTCACCGCAATCGAGTCAAAACGTATTCTCGAAGCATTTCAGATCCCCATCATTCCCACACGCGAAGCGACAAGCGTGCAAGAGGCGATCGATGCTGCCGAAGAGGTGGGCTATCCCGTCGCGCTCAAAATCAGCTCCCCAGAACTCACCCACAAATCAGATGTCGGAGGGATCGAACTCAATCTCACAGATGCGAATCAGGTCGAAGAAGCCTATCAAACAATGCTCAAGCGAATCAGAAAGGTCGCACCTGAAGCGAATATCTGCGGAGTGACAATCGAACCCATGTTCCGGCCCAGCCATGCGAGAGAATTGATTGCAGGAGTCATCAGTGATGAAGTTTTTGGTCCTGCCATTAGCTTCGGTTCAGGGGGAGTCACAGTCGAGGTTTTCAAAGACCGGGCCGTCGCCCTTCCGCCACTGAATGAAGTCCTGATTCATCACATGATTTCACGCACAAAGGTAGCGCGCTTGCTGGGACCGTTCCGGAACATGCCACCCGTCGATGAAGCACAACTCGTGCACGCCCTACTAAGATTATCTCAACTCGTCTGTGAGCTGCCCGAGATCGTCGAACTGGACATCAACCCCCTAGTCGCTCATCCGGGAGGCGTCATGGCGTTGGATGCCCGCATCGTGGTCAAACCAGTTCCTGCAACAGAAGCCCCATACGACCACTTGGCCATTCTTCCGGAGTGACATCATCGCGAGCATCTCCCTCCTTCTCAATGAGCCCCCTCTTCTGCCAGCGGGTACCGGGTAGCGAAAAAGGGTCTCCGCCCCACTGGCATCAGCCCAGTTGCGAATAGCCAACTCGCCACTAGTGAGCCTAGCGACAGGCCATTGTCCGGAGTCTGATCCCGCTTATTCCAGTTAACTCTTCGGAGTCAAAGCAACTTACTCATCTAAAAACCATCGCTCAGCAGCCTCGCTCGCTGAGCAACCAAAGAATCGAACCTCGGCAGGAGTAATACCCCGAGGCCTTGGTCAGCCACTCTTCCCATCTTTCATTTCCAACCACCGCAATCTTGGCGAAGTGACGAAAATTCTTCACATCAAACTTTAGCTCCTCCCAGATCGTATTCGGCTCCCAGTGTTCCATCTGGCACAGATTCATTAGGAGCGAAACCTTTCCATGTTGGGCAATGGCTCCCTCAACAATGGGAATGGTCTCCCCGTAGTCCTCCTTGCCGATTGAGCCTGAGAGGATCAGTTCGAGAGCTTCGTTACCGTTCAATTCTCTAATTTCGATGGGCATTGTGCCGACAGACTGCGCAGGATCCGAGCACCTGACTGGGCGTTTTTTGCCTGAACTTATGCGCCAATTGGCATTAGCCAGAATCCCATGGAATCCCTAGAAATCGACCGATTGTCCACAGCTATTGAACGCCATCTTAGGCACATCGACACCTGTCTCTCCCGGCAATTGCACGGATAGCGACCACAGGGTATTCTCACCCTCCGGGACTTGTCAGTTCGGACTTCGCCCTATTACCTCATCGCAAATGAAAAAGCAAAAGCCCCACTCCAATGAAAGGCCCATGACTTTCTGGGCAGCAGTCTCACTCGGTATCGGGGCGATGATCGGCGCGGGAATCTTCGCCCTCCTCGGTGAAGCTGGAGCCATTGCAGGAAGCGCTGTTTACATCTCCTTTATCATCGGTGGAGTCATTGCCCTCTTCAGTGGATACTCCCTTGGAAAACTTGGAGCGCGCTACCAATCAGCCGGCGGGATCGTGGAATATTTGGTGCGAGGATTTGGTCCAGGATTGTTCACTGGCTCCATGAGTATCGTACTCTACATCGCTGCCGTCGTCTCAATCTCACTTGTTTCAAAAACCTTTGGCAACTACGCCGCCACCTTCCTTCCCGGATCAGCACCAGACTACTGGCATCACATTTTTTCCGTGGGAGTGATCGTCCTCTTCGTTCTGATCAATCTACGAGGAGCAAAAGATGTCGCGTTTTGGGAAAAGCTCACTGTCGCAATCAAGTTCATCGTTCTCGTAGCACTCGCGATTGTTGGAATCGTCACTTTAAAACCTGAACTACTCTCTCCTTCTGGCTTCCCGCCCACCGGGAATATTCTCTTCAGCCTCGCAATCACCTTCTTCGCTTTTGAAGGATTCCGGGTCATCACCAATAGTGTCGAAGACATGCCCGACCCTGAGCGAACTCTACCTCGGGCCATCATGACCGCGATCCTTCTCGTGATGGGCCTCTACATCGCAATTTCTTTCGCCGTCTTTGGACATCTCACCACTCCTGAAGTTATTGCGGCAAAGGAATACGCCCTTGCCGAAGCAGCCAAGCCTATTTTTGGAAGCATTGGCTTCACAATCGTAGCTATCACCGCACTTATCTCAACCGCTTCCTCCATCAATGCCAACCTCTACGCAGTGACCAACGTCACTTATGAGTTGGCCAAGAACGGAGAACTCCCCCAAGCCTTCGGCAAGCCCCTCGGCCATAGCCGTGAGGGCCTCGTCATCAGTGGCATTATCATCATCTTATTGGACCTCTTTTTCGATCTCTCCCAAATTGCCGCCATTGGCTCCATTTCTGTGCTCCTCGTTCATGGCGTCACCCACATCGGACACCTCCGAAGGATCAAAGAAACTGGGGCTTCCTATTTCGTAGTCTTACTTGCCGCCCTTGTCAGTCTCGGCGCAATGATTCTCGCCATCATCTACGTGAGCCGCGAGTCCAAGGACATCTTGATCTCCCTTGGTCTCTTCCTTCTAGCAGCCGTAGTGACCGAGATCATTCTAAATAAATTCTTTGGCCGCACAGTCGGAGAAGGCAAATAAAGCAAGAGACAACGGTTCAGCGTTGGAACTTCTTAAAGTGCGATTTGTTGCGCTCGATAAAGGCATCGAACCATCCCGCAAAAACACCATAGCCTCGGCGCTTGAGTAAATAGAGGTAACCACTGAGCGAACCGATCAACCCGCCAGCGCAATCAACAACGAGATCCCACATCGTATCCACGAGCCCGGACTTCTGCATGTTCGATCCAAAATACCGATCCATCGTGAACTCAAAGATTTCCCAAACCGCACCAACTGCAACCGCAAAACAGAAGCTCAGAATCGCAAGAGCAATTGGCGGAGCCGCGAAACGATCCCCTTCAAACAACATAAAGATGCAGAGGAATCCAAAAAGCCCAAGCGCCACGGCCGAACCACCGTGCAAAAGCACATCCCACCACCAAAAACGTTCATAGAAACCCTCGACTTCACCAAGGAACATCGTCGCAAAAACGAACACGATGATCGCAACCGCAAAGCGTGTCGGCAATTTCACCTCAAAGCGATTTGCAAACGCGATGGGCAGAATCGTGAGAATCAGAGTGAGGGAGGAAACCAGTACCGTATCCCAGCTCCCCACATACAACGAACCTGCAATCGAGACGATCAAACCCATCCAAATCGCGACAACCAATTTAGGAAGACCTCTCATAGCTTGCAAAGCTTCCTATCAAGAACGCAACCAAGCAAGCCCCCTCTCAACAGACTCTCTTTCATCTCAACCACTAAATTCAAGAAAAGCATCGCGTTGAAGACACTTAAAGGAAAGACACTCGGCAGGCGATGAACACTGACCCGCAGAATCCATTTTAAAACTACTCCCAGTGCGTGCTATCCGAGTTCACTGTGATTTACGTTTCAGATGCCCTGTAATTTTTCCAAATCGAAAAACCGATTGGCAAAGCGGCAAGACCCTCCGACTCATATACGTCATCCCCTTGGCCTCTATTTTTTGGATTATAACTAATACTTCCATCGGCTCAATATCTGCTATCTGTCGTTTCCCCAAATATGGGAGAACATGATTCTTCAGCCGTCCCCCTGTTTTACTGGCATGCTTATCGCTCCAGATTGACTCATTCTCGCCGCAATCTTCGGCACTCTCTTTGGCAGCCTGCTGAACAAGGGTCGAGTCACCGACTACAATGTCATCGTCAACTTCTTCCGCTTCAGGGACATGACCGTCCCCAAGGTCATGCTCACCGCCATCACAGTGGGGAGCATCGGCGTTTATCTCTTTGCCCGCCTGGACTGGATTGCGGGATACCATATCAAGGACACCCTCGTCCTCGGAGTCTCTTTGGGAGGGCTCCTCTTTGGAGCTGGCATGGTGATCTATGGATATTGCCCCGGCACCGGAATCGCTGCAGCAGCGATTGGAAGTGTCCACGCCTTGATCGGAATGGTGGGCATGCTCGTAGGAGGAATTCTCTACGCGCTCTCCTACGGATGGGTCAATGAGCATATCCTGTCCGTGGGCGTCCTGGGAAAAATCCGCCTCGATGAAGCTACCCCAGTGCCAGCCCCTGTATGGATCGCCCTCCTCATCATCGCTACTTTCCTCAGCCATCGCTTCCTCAAAAATCATTCCTCTAGTGAGGCTTAATCCCGTGTTGTGAGTGCCTTCTTTTGGATTCTCAGCAGGCTTCACGAACCTCCTCGCGGGACGAGCGCTCATGGCGGTTCTCAACCTTCTCTTCTAGGCACATACTAAGAACAATAAAATGACCACAAATCAGACTACCAACACAATCGAGCAACTTGCCTCCAAGCTAGAGGAACTCGAAAGTGAAATGGCTCTCGATACCAACGAAGCTATCCACCAATTTGAGGAACACTGTCAGGAACTGAAGAAGGCCTCTCAAGGATTTCTCGAGCAGGCACATGGACTCAATGATACCCTTGGGATTGAATGGCACGCACTCAAACAGCAACTCGATGACCTCGAGCTACAACTCACGCTAGCGCGCATGGAAACCGAGGACGCCTTCCGAGAACAAAAAGAAGGTATTCTAAATTCTCTCACTGCCATGGACACCACCATGCAGCGGATCGAATCAGCTGAAGACCATGAGGGAATCCTCCGCTACAAGGACTTTGTGGCAAAGATCCGGAAACTTGAGGGCAAAATGGAGAACCTCCACATTCACTTCAAACTGGGTAAGCACTATACCGGAGAAGCCCTCGTTCGCGAGCGAGAGAAGACCAAAAAACTAGCTAAGGAATTCTCCCAAGAACTGAGAGAACTCGGTGAGACGTCCAAGGATGAGCTACCTGTGATTGGGAGAAAGATCCAGAAAGCCTCGGCCTTCGTCTGGGAAGCCCTCGCCGCCGGCATGTTTGGCTATGATTTAACGGACGCAGAGCGCCAAGAACGCAAGGAGACAGACGGTAACGTGCCAGACTAATCCTGTCTATGCGCCCCTTAGGTAGGATAGTCGTCCTTCTCAATTCGTATCAATACCGAACTAGAAAAGAGCAAGGAGTGCCGAGTTCTTTTCCGTCCCAAGGCTCAGGTTGATAAAGTCATGAGCACCTCAGATATCATTGTTGGAATCGACTTCTCGGAAGCCTCGCAAGCAGCTCTCAAGGAGGCGGGCTATATTGCTAACCTCCGAAAATCAGAGCTTCACCTCGTGCACGTTATCGATATTGAATTTTTCGAAAATGCGATCGATGAGAAATACCTTACCTTCGACAGCCTCAAAGCTCAGGCTGAGAAAAGTCTTCAAAAGCTAGCTCTTGAATCCTTTGACTTTCCTCCCCCGTTTCATTTCCATATCTTCATCGGGCACCCGTTTGAAGAATTGGAGAATGCGACCAAGTCCCTGCACTGCGACCTCCTCGTCCTTGGCTGCTACGGAAATAGTGGCAACAAAGACCGCACGGGAACAATCGCGACTCGCTTTGTGAGGAAAAGCGCTCTCCCGGTCCTTCTCGTCAGAGAAAAGGAGCGAGTTCCCTTCAAAACTATCGTCGCCTGCCACGACTTCTCTCCGACCTCGGACAAGGCTCTGGCATACGCTACCGAAGTTGCTCTCGCCCATCAGTCTCACCTCCATATTCTCCACGTTCAGCTCACGGAACCCTATCCCTACAACTGGACCTACGACATGCCGTCCCTCCCCGACACCTTCTTCGTCGAACGGCAGGAACGATTGCAAAAAAAAGTGGCCGCAGCCGCAAACGGCCTCTTGCAAGACCATCCCAACCTTCAGATTACGACCGCTGTCAGAGACGGTGGTTCCAGCGACAAAGAAATCATCGACTACGTCACTCAGATGAACGCAGACCTCACCATCTTAGGCACTCGAGGTCGCACCGGAATTAAAAGCATTCTACTTGGAACCACAGCGGAAAAAATCGTCCATAAGTGCCCCAGTTCCGTCCTCACCGTCAAACCCGACCCCACCAAATGAAATCACCCATCGTCTCTTTTTTCTCTCTCGGGTTTCTCCTCGCTTCATGCTCCCAACACCAGCGCATCTCCGCTGAGCAAGAGATAGCAACCCCTGTTCCTTCACCCAAAATGGCTAAAGTCAGTGGCAAGTCTTACGTGGAATTGAAGCAAGGCTACCAAATCTATCGGCAGCACTGTGCCCAATGCCATGAACACCAACTCCCTTCCACAACGACGCTTCCCGAATACCACGCTAAAATCGCATCCATGGCGCACTTGGCCGACCTTTCCGCTAAAGAAGAAAACTCCCTCCAGACTTACCTCGATGTCTTCACCGACCGGTAGCATCCACGACAATTCCCGCTTTGCATCGAGCAATGCACGCGTTGCTGAAGATGAGAAAAAGACTACTCTCAAACGATATGACGGCCTCTGAAATCAAGAAACTCAAAAACGAGCTGGAAGAACAACTGATAGAGCAGGAGCGCCTGTTGCAGGATTTCGACGAACAAGAAACGGAAGCCTCCAGAAAAGATCTGGGTGACCGAGTCGATCAAGCTACGGATTCTAGTATTGAAGTTCTTGAACGGGTCAAAGGCAGCGAGATCAAGCTGATTGCTAAAATCAAACTCGCTCTCGCACGTATCGAGGATGGAAGCTATGGCGCCTGCTCGAATTGTCAGGAGGAAATCCCCCTTGCTCGCCTACAGGCCAAGCCCTCGGTCTCGCTCTGTCTCTCTTGCCAGACCAAACATGAGCAAGGTCAATAATCGCTGATGAATTACCGCGACTACTATCAGATTCTTGGGGTCGAGAAGACCGCCAAACAGGACGAAATCAAAAAGGCATTTCGTAAGCTGGCCCGCAAGTATCACCCTGATGTGGCCGAGAACCCCGAGGTTGCAGAAGAAAAATTCAAAGAAATCAATGAGGCTTACGAAGTTCTCGGCTCACCTGAAAAACGAAAGAAATACGATGAGCTGGGACCCAACTGGCAAGAGTCAGGCACCCCAACAGGAAGACCCGGTGCAACCTCGGAAGAAGGCTTTGAACAGCAATTTTCAGGCACCGGCTTCAGTGATTTCTTCGAGCAAATGTTCGGAGCCCAAGGACATCCTGGTGCTGGGGCCAACGGCTTCGAACAATTTCGTTCCCGCTCCTCCGGCACCTCTGGAACTGGAAGGAGAGGACGCGATGTTCATGCTGACATTCTGCTCTCTCTGAAGGAAGCTCACCTCGGAGCAGAGAGAACTCTTCAGCTCGTGCAGGTTGACCAAGCCACCGGTGAGCGGACCATCAAAACACCGAAAATCCGAATTCCAAAAGGAATCGGCGAGGGTCAGCTGATACGCTGTGCTGGCTATGGCGAGCCGGGCTTCCATGGCGGAGCCTCAGGCGATCTTTTTCTTCATGCTCGGCTCGAGAAGCACCCATATTTTCAGGTCAAGGGATGCGATCTTGAGCAAGAACTCCTCCTCACACCTTGGGAAGCAGTGCTCGGAACCACCGTATCGCTCGCCGGCTTGGATGGCCCAATTCAAATTCGAGTGCCCGAAGGTTCCACCGCTGACACCGAACTTCGAGTCAAAGGGAAGGGTCTTTCCACTGGCGTCGAAGCCAAACGCGGAGACCTATACGCCCGAATCAAAATCGTCGTTCCAGAAACCATTTCCTCAGCCGAAAAGGAATCCTGGCAGGCTCTCGCTTCCGCTTCCAACTTCTTTCCTCGCCCCTCCCTTTAAAAACAAACCAAACGCACAATGCCATGAACTCTTCGACAGAAATTACGGTTTGGAATCACGACAAAGGTTCCCAAACCACGATCACTCTCCAAGAAGCCGCCGATTGCTGTGAACTGCATCCCGATTTGGTGGAGGAATTTGCACGAGGACACTTCGTGAGGGCTTATTCCGATGCCAGCGGAGACATGATTTTCGATGCCAAGGGCTTGCTCAGGCTCCGACATCTGGCCGTGCTTCACAACGAGGGGAGAGCGAGTCTCCGTTTGCTCCGCCATATCGCCCATCTCATGGACGAGCTGGAGATAAAGGACCAGGAGCTTCGCAAACTCCGTGAGCAAACACTTCACTCGTAATCCCAACGAAGGGTAATGAACATTAGGCCACTTCTAGCCTCTTACGAAAGATTCCGCATCTCGACCCAGCGCACAGCATAGCGAAGAACGGAGGCAGCATCCTCTAACTCAAGCTTCTCTCGGATGTGGGCCTTGTGAACATCGGCAGTCTTAGGACTGATATTGAGAGCCTCCGCAATAGCGGCCTTGGACTTTCCCTCTCCGATCAACTGAAAGACCTCGAACTCACGATCAGTGAGTCGATGCACCCCCTCCACCTTGTCCGCTCCCGGCTGCCCCGAAAAAGCCTCGATAATCTTGGTCGACATCGCGGCACTGACCCACATGGACCCAACAGCTACTTTCTGAATCGCATCGATCAGCTGCTCGGTCGGGGCATCCTTCATAATGTAGCCCTTGGCACCCGCCCGCAGAATTCTCTGCGCGTAGAGAGTCTCGTCATGCATGGACACCATTAAGATATGAAGACTAGGATAGAGGGCGAGGATGTCCTTGGTCAGCTCCAATCCATTTCTTCCCGGCAGACTCATGTCCACAATCAGCAAGTTGGGAATCTCCCCCTCTAGAGCAGTCATAGTTTCTTTCGCATCGCCTGCAGCCCAACAACAATGGAAGCCTTCAATGGAGCCGACGAGCCCGCAAAGTCCTTCCCGCATCATGGGATGGTCATCAACAATCGCCACCGTCACGACGGTCCCTTTAGTAGATTCAGTCATTTTACTCTCGTTCTTCTTTGAGCGGCACGGTGCAAATCACCCGCGTGCCTCCATCGGGTAGTTCTCCTGGACTAAATACCAAACTAGCACCCAACGAATCTGCCCGGAACTGCACAAAATGAAGTCCCATCCCATCGGAAAATCCCACTGGACCTTGGAAAGGCCTGCCATCATTCTCGACTTCCAACCGAATACCACCTGCCGCATGGAAAAGACCGATATCCACCCGAGTCGGCTTAGCGTGCTTGGCGGCATTGGTGATAAGCTCCTGCGCGATTCGGAAAAGATGTGTCGCCACCGTAGCATCATCGATTTCTACAGGCCGGGGGCAACGAAAGGCGCTATCGACAGAGTACCGTTGCGCTGTCCCTTGCGCTAGCTCTTCCAACGCGGCCATCAAGCCCTCAGCCTCAAGAGCCACCGGGGCTAGCCCTTTGGAAATTCCTCGCGCTAGATCGGTGGCATCTTGTAGCTCTATCAAAGCTGATGCCATCATTGCCTGCTGCTCACCAGTCAATCCTTGAAACGAGTTTTGCATCATCCCGCACTTCATCTTGAGAGCGGCAAGACGCTGGCAGAGGT
The DNA here is from genome assembly GCA_051251855.1 of Roseibacillus sp. Classification (GTDB taxonomy): domain Bacteria; phylum Verrucomicrobiota; class Verrucomicrobiia; order Verrucomicrobiales; family Akkermansiaceae; genus Roseibacillus. Next base: position 394,127 of record JBPOGI010000001.1, on the reverse strand, counting down.
CATCATGAATATCCTGCCCAATACGAATTCGCTCAGCCTCGGTCGCTTCAAGAGCTTGCCCCTCTAACACCTTCTGTGCTGTCACGTCGGTCGCCACTCCGATGAAATAAAGGAGTTCCCCACTCTCATCCCGCTTTGCAAAGGCTCGGTCGCGGATCCAGCACACTTCGCCCTGACGGTCTCGAATGCGATAGACGAGATCAAAGTCCTTCTCATATCCCCCACGAAGAAAGCTCATATGCCGCAGGTATTTGGAATGGTCCTCCGCCACTGTCGCCTGCAACCAGATGGAAGAATCGGTGTAGAGCGACTGACGCGACTTGCCCCAGATACGCTCAAAGGCGGGGCTCACGTAGAGGAAGCGGTCGTTCTTGGGACTCATCATCCAAAAGACATCATCAATGGTATCGCTAATCTGCTGAAAGCGGAACTCACTTTCATCGAACTTCCGACGGGCCTCCAAAACAGCAAAGACCCGCTTCACCACTGGCAAAATCAATTCAGTGAGCTGAGAATCCTTTAGAATGAAGTCAAGAGCTCCAATGCGCATCATTTCTACCGTTAAGCGCACATCACCCATCTCGCTCACCACTACAAAGGGAACCTTTTGCCCTCGTTTATGCAAAGAGGTTAGCAACTCTTGTCCCGTCATATCGGGTAAGCTCAAGTCGAGAAGGATCAAGCTCGCTTCTTCTTTCTCCAACCAGGCGAGAGCCTCCGCTCCTGAGCAAACACCCTGAACCTCAATGTTCCCTTGCCCCAGCTCTTGCTGCAAAAGAATCATCATCTCCTCATCATCGTCAACAATCAGGACTCTGGGAGGGCGACGATTCATTTCAATGCTTTCACTTGGAAGAGCCTGAGAGACAGCTCCAAACTTTTTACGGGGTTACCGAGAGCTATAACTATTTCTTGTGGAAAATTCAACAATAAGAATTTGGTTCTAACAATCGATAGGCCAATTGGCAGGGTCTCCTATTTTGCCTTTTTAGGATGACTAGAAGGCCACGCCTTCACGCGATTTGAAAGTCGCACTTCTCAAGTTGCCGCAAACGGTCACGATACTCACGTGGCGCATCTCCCGCGTATTTTCGAAAGGCGCGATTGAATTGCGAGATGGAATGAAAACCGACCCGTTCCGAGACCTCTGCAACCGATAACGCAGGGTTAATCAATAACTGCCGCGCCCGCTCGACTCGCAAGCGCCCATGATATTCCGTCAGGGTCAGGCCGGTATGAGCCTTGAAGAGTCGACAGAGGTAGTAAGGACAAATTCCAACCTGAGCGGCCAAATCATCAAGAGAGTATTTACGAGACAGATTGGATTTAATCACCTCTTTCGCTCGCTTCACTGGTGCGGGTTCGGTTCCCTGATCACAAATGAGAGTTCGATTAACTTCATCGCCTAGCTGAATCGCAAAGACCTCGAGCAACCCCTTAATCAATGAAGAGGGCTTCACGCCTGCCACCGGACTGGAAGCAACCAAGAAAAACGGGAAGATTTGACCCATCGGAACAGGAATCGTCAGCACTCCCGCCTCTGGAGAAGGACGCTCCAGCACCAAATCCAAAGCCCATCCCGTTACCGATTGAAAGGCCAGGCAATAGGTTTGAAACAAGCTAGAGGAGGTCACGCGAAATTCTAGAAGGTCCTGGCAAGTGCATTGTTTCTCCATAGCACTACCATCTTGTCTGCCTGCAAAGAAGCCGTCCATTGGCAGCTTGTCCTGACGAATCTAATGCGACTCCTTAGCCCCATAGGGAATTTCCCTAGCCGTTCTAAAGCCCTAGTTCACAACTAGCTTCGCCGAGGAGAACATCCTCAATAAGTGCGTATCCCACGTCAACCCACGCGTGGTGAAGTGACCCTATCTTTCTTCATAGTGACTCCGATGAAGTCAAAAGTAAGAAACTCCAAAGAGAACCTAACCAAGCAGAAGAGATTCTATCAAATCACCCAAATTGTCATTGGCTTACTGGCTTTTTCTAGTCACGCAGGAGCTACCAATTTCCACTGGGATGGCCCATGGGGCGGCAGCTGGAGTGCCAGTGCCAACTGGATTCCCAGTGGGGTTCCAACCACTGGAGATACCGTAACAGTCGATGGTTACATCGTGGCAGGCGGAGACAGTGTCTCCTTGGCCGAACTCAATCTCTCGGGAGAAATCGCTGGGATGGGAGACCTCTCGGTCCAGACTTTTAACTGCAGCGGAGGAACCCTGAGAGCGAACAGCTTCCACATCACCAACGCGGCCTCCTTGACCGGTCTCAACCTCCACTCGCCCGCCTTCACCTTCGACTCTAGCCTCAGCTACAGTGGAGGAGGCCTCTACGGAAACCTGTTCGTTCCAAGCGGAGCGACTCTCATCCTTCCCTCCGGCCAAACTCGCTTGGGAACAGCCTCTACCATTACCAACAACGGATCCGTTCTGATGAGCGGCGGAGTTTTGGAAGGCTATGATGAATGCATTATCAACAACATTGGCACCTGGACCTTAAATGGTAGTATCATCCCCTTCACCAATTTCTACGGCGACAACATTTTCAACAACTCTGGCTTACTGCTAAAAAACGGTTCTACCGATACCACCGAGCTCAGTGGCGACTGGACCTACAATCTGCCGGGCGACACTCGCTGCGATGCTGGCGAGCTACAGTTCAAAGCTCCCGTCGCCGTACCCCACAACGCGACCTTCTCAGGCACATCCACCATACGAATTGCCAGTAGCACGACCACCCTCGGAGGGACTCTCAATGAGTCTATCGTCAGCCTCATCCTAGACGGTGGCACCCTGACTGCAGCTGCCAGTGCGGCAATCCAAGGCAACTTGGAGTGGCAGACCGGAAATATCACAGGCACACTCACCATCCCAAGCGGAGCCACCCTACAAGTCACCGGATCCGGCTCTCGCCGCATGACGACCGCGACCTCGATCGAGAATCACGGAACTTTCCTCTACCAAGCAACGAGCGCAGTTGAAGCCTACGACGATTGCTCCTTCGTTAATCAGGCCGGAGGAGTGATCGACTGCGCCATTGATGGAGATCCTTTTTCAGAATACTACGACTCTAGCAGCCTCACCAACTACGGAACCATTCGCAAATCTGCCGGAGCAGGCACCCTACAACTGAACAATTGGACCACCACCCATCTAGGAACGATTGACGTCCAGAGTGGAATCATCCTCTTGGATGGAGTTTGGAATCTAGAAAATCATAGCATTATCCAAGGAGTTGGAGAGGTTCACCTCAATGGAGACATTTTCTTGAACGGCAGCGTGACTCAAAACGCCACTGCCTTGCGCTTCCTCGGCAACGACCTCACTTGCTCGAATCCTTGCTCCATCGTGGGTCTATTTGATTGGGAAGCTGGCTCTCTCACTGGGCACTTAACCGTCCCCAGCGGCTCCCTTTTGGATGTCTCAGGAGCAGGTTTCAAACGGCTGAAGGATGCGGCCGTCATTGATATTGCCGGAACCTATCGCTGGTCAGGTCCCTCCTCAGTGGAAGCGTATAGCAACAACCTTTTCAATATCCTCCCGGGCGGCCTCTGCGATTTGGCTGCAGACGGGCAGCCATTCAGCCGATTCTATGAAGGAAGCCAACTCGTCAACGCAGGCCTCCTCAACAAAAGCACAGGTGCGGGAGGATCGACCGTCTGCGACTCTCTCATCTATCACCAAAAAGGAGATGTCAGTTGCTCAACTTCGACTCTGGAGTTGCAAGGCACACAACTCTTCGAAGAAACCTCCACCATCACCGGCAGCGGAGAGGTCCTCATTAATGGAACGACCGAGCTCGAAGGAACAGTCGACATCCTCGCGCCCACGACTTGGTCTGCGGGGAGTTGGACAGGACTGGGCGGAACGGTGACCGGCCACCTTGTTTGGACCGGCGGATACGCAGAAGGTCACTGGACGATTGGCGCGGACTCCACTCTTGAAATTCAAGAGGGCGCAGGCGCGACCAAGCGGTTCGAAAGCGAAGCCGAGCTTCAGGTCGCCGGAGAGATTCTCTTTAGCTCGGGTACTATCATTGGCTACAACAACTTGGTGCGAATCGTGATCCTTAATGGAGGTCTCTTTCACCTCAATGGCAATTGTGTGCTAGATGACTTCTACACCTATCCCACAGTCGAGATTCAGAGCGGAGGGCTGCTGGAAACCAGTGTTCTCTCGGATACAACCATGACTTGGAAGTTGGACAACGACGGCACAGTTTCCATTCCCAATGGTCTCCTCATTCTCGATGGAGGCGGAGAAAGCAGCGGACTTTTCGAATCCACCGGAACGGGCGAACTCCGTTTCCGCAGCGACAGCTACATCCTCATGACGGGAGCATCCATCACAGGACCAGGCGAAGTGAACGTTACTGGTGGCACTATCAGTGCGCTCAATCCCGTGGAAGTTCGAGTTCATCTCGCGGGAGGAACCGTGGAGGGAGCGGCTCCTGATGGCGAAGCTATTTTTACCGAGGGGAGCCTGTGGACCGCAGGATATCTGGATGGAGCCAGTCGGGTCAAAAGCAACGAAACGATGACCATCTCCGGAGATGGCGCCCTCAAACGGGCCCAATCGCTAGCGACCATCGAAATCGACGGCCGTTTGCTCTGGTTGGGGCCTGGGTCGGTGGAAAACTACGATACCGTCACTTGGACAATCTCACCCAGCGGCACTCTAGAAATGGCTGGAGAGGGGAACATTTTCACCCAATTCTACGGTGATCACTCCCTTGTTAACCAAGGACTCATTCGCCGCACAAGCTCGAGCGGCGATGCCATTCTGGATGACATCACCACTGTAAATGAGAGCGGAATCGCTATCGAGACAGGACGCCTCTTGGTTCGCGATCCTCTGGGTCTTATGGATGGGGGCTCAATCACCGGCGGCGGCACTCTGATTGTCGAGTCCAGTACCACTACTCTTGTAGGAACCACTACCCTCTTCGATACCACCTTCCAACTAGCGGGAGGCACCCTCTCTTCTTCAGCTGGGGACGCAGGAGTTCTTTCCGGGTCCAATATCCTCTGGACCTCAGGCTATCTTGATGGCGTTGTCACCTTCGATGGCGACGCAACGGTCTCGGGCCCTTCCCTCCACCGAATCAATAGTGGCTCCGAACTCCGCAATGCGGGAGCCATGAATGTGACAGACGGTTCGATTCAGAACTGGGAGAACTCCATTCTCCGCAACACAAGCAATGGCTCCCTGACCTTGGGCAATGGGGTTCTGTTAGACAGATACTACAGTGCCGGAAACCAGTTCATCAACGAGGGCTCCCTCGCCATCGCCCCCTCATCAGGCAAAGTAACCATGGAGTATTCCTTTGTTCAGACCGCGACCGGAGAGCTCAGGATCGGGGTTGCCGGGAGTGATGCCACGAGTCCTGACTTCGACATTCTACAAGTCAATTCCACCGCAACAATCGCAGGCACCTTGGTGGCTTGGAACGAGAGTGGCTACAGTCCTCCGGTTGGCACGGAATTCGAAGTTCTAAAATCCTCCAATCGAGTGGGAACGTTTGACTCCGTGGTCGCCCCCCACTTCAGCGTCATCTATCCGACAGATGGAGACCCTCCGGTCTCGCGCCACAATGCGGTGTTAGTCGCCCAAGACTCCAGCGAGATATCCTACCAGGATTGGGCAAGCATCAACGGCCTCACCGGAAGTGATGCCCTCGAATTCGCAGATCCGGATGGCGACGGTATCAGCAACTGGGTCGAATACGCCCTCAACATGAATCCCAATGTCGCTGACGTTCCGCCCATCGCATCGTCTGTTGAGACATTCGATGGTCAAAACTGGCTTGTGCTGCGCTATCGTAGTTGGAATGACCGGGTGGGAGCGGACCTCCTCTACCTTGGGGAATGGTCTCCCGACCTATCGATGTGGTCGAAGTTGAATGTCGTTGACGAGTTGGACCCGAGTGCCGTTCTCGTCACCGGCTCCGAGGGCCGCCTTTGCAGAGTTCCAATGGACACACCTAAAAAATTTCTACGCCTGGATTTCTTCTTAAACGAGTTCAACTAACTTTTTGCGGCAATCCCGGCCCTTGTCACTCGCGTGACAGGGGCCGTTTTTTTGCAGCGCAGCCGCCGCCTTATTGGTCACGAATCACCAAAAACTGCGCAAATGGAATCAATAGATGCCGAGAACGCTCTCGGTCCCCAGTGAGATAATTCAATTGAATTGAAAAATCTAAAAAATCTTATGAAAACACAAACAATGCCGAGTGGAGCCGGCTTACCCTCCACCTTTCTAAGTAAAACCCGTTCTAGTCGCTTCTTGCTTGGCGCGGCAATTTCGCTTGCACCTCTTGCGGGGCAAGCTCAATCCGAACTCATTCGCAATGGAGGATTCAATGAGATTCTCGTAGACTGGACGGTGCCTGCTGCCCTCGCTGGAGACTCTCCCTATGTTCACGAAGCACCGGGTGGCTATTTAAGCTTTAGCCTTCAAGATTTCGGCTACCAAGGCACGCTACTGCGTCAAAACCTCAATGTTCCCAGCATCGCAAACCAAACGATGATTGCCTCAATCGACATGAAATCCCGATGGGAGTTCCCAGACTCCGACACCATCGAGTTAAGTTTGGAGTTCAGTCTCTCTAATGGCAGCATCGCCCAAGAGACTGTGGTTATTCCAGACAACTCGATGATCGTAAACTCAAGTTTCACGACCGTATCCGAGAGCTTCACCTTCCCCGCCGATGCTGAACGCTTGCTCGCCCTGACCATCGAAAAAGTGGGCGACGGAAGCTACTTCGGAGACAACGTCAGCCTCACCTCCTCTCTCACCCCGGAAGTGCTACCCATTTTGGGACAAGTTTCCCCTTCCCAGGTTACCTACGGCGACACCGTGCAAATCAACGGCAGCGGTTTCGGAGCAATTCAAGGAAGCGTCCTCATCTCTGATAGCGAGGCGGGGGTGGTCATCAATTCTTGGTCCGACACCCTCATCGAGATGACAGTGAACGACCCCTGCGGCGGCGGGCTCACTTCGGTCGTCCTTCCCAACAAAGTCCGCACTGGAGAATCACGCAACATTGAGATCACCTCACCCCATTTTACTGCCACTCGCTTCCGTGCGTCCGGCTTTGACCAAGAACTGACAGTTCCCATCGCCGTGCCCGGTTAGGTGGTCCAAGTGAATGTCGATATCGATTGCCATAACAACTGCGCGCCCGTCGGTGGCATCACCTTTTCCGTGCCCGAAGCCCCGACCGCCACTCCCTACCCCGCGAATATCGCAGGAGATGGCGGCAGCCGCATCGGAATCGATACCACCGGCCTCACCCCGGGGCTCCACACCTTCACCATCACGGCTAGTGCTGCCGGCTTTGCACCACGGACCTTTCCGCTGACAATTGATGTGCGCAATCCAGGTGCCTTGACTCTCGAATATCAGGATTCTTCCTTCAACTGGATCCCATTACCCACTCCCCTCGCCCTCACTTCACAAAAAGAGGTGCCAGTCCAGGCCACCCTCGTCGACGATGGCGGCAATGACATCACTGACTATGTCGACCTCACCATCTCCACCTGTGATTCAACGGTTATCCAGGCCTGGAATGCGTCTCAACCATGGGACTCTTCGCTGGTCATGCCTCAGGACGATGGTTCCTGCACGATTACAGTCAATGGCCCGGGCGCGATCAGTAGTGACTACCCGGTCACGATAGCGACTCCCGCCGATCCGAAGATCGAGAGCTTCACCATTGTCCCCACGGGCACCTCTATCGACAACTCAGGGACCTCCACATTTGTCATCACCGTGACCGCTAGCCAAGCGATGACCGGCTTCAGCTGGGGCAATAACGGAAGTATCGTACAAAGCATTGACGGTGAATTTTCGAACGGAAACCTCACTTACACGGCGACACTGCAAGTTGACGCCGACACCAAGCCGGGACTCTACACCCTGGATGTCGGCGCCACCCTTCCCAGCGGAAGTGCCACTCAGGCCAAAGTCTTTGAGGTCACGAACAACCCCGCCGCTGGAATGCTCACTGGTTACCAAGCTCTCATGCGCGACCCCTTCTTTTCGCATGGAGCCACTGGCACGGTGGAGTTCTACGATCCCTCGACCGGCCTCAAATCCTTCGAGATGACGCTGCCTTGGGGCGAAGGCTGGGACTACTACCTTCCGAATATTCCAGCGGGCACATACAAGATCCGTTGGAAAACCGAAGAGGAACCCGGCTATCCGACACCGCAATGGTTCGACAATGCCTACGACATTGCCGACGCAGCGGAAGTGACTATCGCTCCAGGAGCGACCATTTCTCATATGAACTTCTTTCTAGATCTGCTTCCGGACACGCTCAGCCCCATGCCTGCCACTTCCGACTTACAATACAATGCAGCCAATCAGGAATTCCAATGTACCGCTCCGATCGAGAATGGATTCACCTATTCTCTCTTGAAATCCACCTCCTTCAGGGACGGAAGTTGGTATCAAGTGGACACAGTCAGTAGTGAAAGCGGCACCGGCACCTTCACGGATACCACAGCCACTGAGGCCAAGGCCTTCTATCAAATTATCCGGAGATAGCCAAAAACAGGGAACCCCCGGGGCCTATTTTTTGTCGATGGGACTCATCGCGAAAAATAGGCTCGCTCTACGTACTGCAAAACCATGCGTTCGGTATTGAAGTAGGAACCATTGAGGGCGATGGCTTGGCGCATCACGTCGATGAAGTCCGAACGTCGATCGCGATACATCGGCACAATCCGGCGCTCTAACTTCTCATAGAGAGAACGGGCATCCTGACCACTCGCCTCCGAGCAGATGGCCCACCCAGTGACATCCTCCAGACAGCCCTCATGCCACCAACCATCGAGAATACTGAGACTCGGCACCCCATTCAGCGCAGCCTTCATGCCACTCGTTCCCGAGGCTTCCAAGGGTGGCTGCGGAGTATTCAACCAGAGATCAACTCCACTCGTCATCAACTTACCGAGCGCCATATCGTAGTTCGTCAGGAAAACGAGATGTACCCCGTGAGCAGCCATCCGTTCTCTGGACTGCACAATATGTTGAATGTGAAACTTACCTTGGTCGTCGCCGGGATGCGCTTTCCCCGCAAAGATAATCTGTAACCCACCAGCCTCCCGAGCGATGTCAAAGAGCCAGTCCTCGTTTTCAAAAAGGAGTTCTGGACGCTTGTATGCAGTGGCTCGTCTCGCAAAGCCCAGCGTCAGAAGTTCGGGGTCAAAGGACACCCCGGCCTCGGCCTGCACCCGGGCAAAGAGCGCTTTCTTACAATCCAAGTGCGCATCCCAAATCTCTTCTCGCGGAATTTTAAGCACCGACCGAAAAAGAAAATTATCCTCCCTCCATTTGGGAAGATAGCGGTCAAACAACTCTGCAAAGGACGAAGTTACCCAAGTACCTGCGTGAACACCATTGGTAATGGCATCTATCTCATACTCTGCGAACATGATACGCGAAATTTCGGCATGGCGCTTGGCCACCCCATTCACGTAACGGCTCACATTAAGCGCGAGGTAGGTCATGTTGAATTGGTTTTCCTCATGAGCCTTTGGCCTAAACAAGTGCTGTCCCTGACGAAAGAGGACACGGTCCCCCAAGATTTGCTTCATCAGACCCAAACTGAATTGGTCATGACCCGCCGCGACGGGCGTATGAGTCGTGAAGACGCACTTTCGTCGTACCGCACTCAGGACGGAATCGCTCAGCTCTTCACCTCCCTGTTTCATCATTTCTTCTTCTAACAGCTCCAAACCAAGCAGGGCGGCATGGCCTTCGTTCATGTGATAGCGACGGATGCTATCATAACCCAGAGCAGTCAACATGCGCACCCCCCCTATCCCTAGAATCGCCTCTTGAATAATACGGTGATAATGGTCGCCCAAGTACAGACGATCGGTGAAGTGCCGGTCTCGCTCTTCGTTCTCATTCAAATCAACATCGAGCAAATAGACGGGCAACTGGTGACCGGTAATTCCCACGATAAAGTAGCGCCAACATCTCACCTCTAACTCCCTACCATCCAACGACAACCGCACACGAGGACTCATTTCCTCCAAAGCCCCCTCAACAGACCAAGGACATTCATGCTCGAACTGCCACCCGCTGGCATCCAATTCCTGGCGAAGATAGCCCTTACGATGAAGAAGAGTCACGGCACACATCGGCACCTCCATGTCGGCAGCGGATCGAAGGGTGTCACCCGCAAGAATTCCGAGACCACCGGCATAGGTGGGGAGCTTGGATTGGAGTGCAATCTCCATCGAGAAGTAAGCAATTTCGGGATCGTCTTTCATAAATATCAATCGGATTGAGATGCCCTTACTGCGAAAACAGCTCTTCTAAAGCGAGACCTCTCACCGTGCTCCTCTCCTTTCTCGCAATCGGCGCCCAACCCGTGGCAAACCATGCTGAGATATTCAGTTAATCAAGCCTAGTCTGGCAATATGAAATCAAGCTCGCGGGATACTTTCGGCCATCCCCACCTCATCTGGACGCTTCTGCTTGTGCTCATCACTCTCCTTCTTCTGGCCGCCGTAGCCGCTCAGAACCTCCCAGCCCCCACCCCGCTCAACGCTCCAAAAGAGCAACCTCAAGAAACCGAACAGCCATGACAACCAACTTGGACAAGCTAGCCTCCTCGCCGGAGAGGGTAGCAAGCGATGGAAGCACACCAACGCAAACAATAAACCAGCAGAAAGAGCTGGGCCGACCGCGCATCCTTTTTATCACCCCCGAGATCTCTTCGGTCCCGAGCTTATTAGGAGAAGGTGTGCAATCCATTCGCGCCAAGGCCGGCGGAATGGCCGATGTCTCTGCGACCCTTCTGGAGGGCCTCGCGGATGACGGAGCCGATGTCCATCTCGCCATCCCCCACTACCGCGATCTCTTCCGCAACGATCACCAGAAAGGTAGCCCCCCCCGAGAGAACTCACGTATTCATCTCGCCGAAGACAGCGCCTTCTACCATAAACCCTCCGCTTACCATGGTAATGCCGCACAATTGCTAACGGCCTCCCTCGCCTTTCAGCGGGAAGTCATCAATCACATCATTCCCAAAGTTCAGCCCGATATCGTTCATTGTAACGATTGGATGACCAGCCTGATTCCCGCCGTCTGCCGCCAACAAGGCATCAAGAGTCTCTTCACGATTCACAATATCCATCGCGAGCGCACCTCCTTGGCCGAAATCGAAAACCGAGGTATTGATGTCCGCGACTTCTGGCATCAGCTCTACTTCGAGAACTATCCCTATGACTTCGAGAGTAGCTATTATCACAACACCATTGACCTCCTTTCTTCCGCAATCCTGAACGCGGACTTTGTCACCACTGTAAGCCCAACCTTCCTGCAAGAGATGATTCACGGAAAATTCGGTGAGCTCCCAGGCAGCATTCAGCACGATCTCTCGGTTAAACTGGAGTATGGTTATGCGGAGGGAATCCTCAACACCCCTAGCTCTTCCTATGACCCCAGGAAGGATGAAAGCATTGCCAAATGCTATGATGTTGATGACCACCGTGAGAGCAAACGCTTCAATAAAATGATGCTTCAGCGAGAGCTCGATCTCCCCGAGAACCCTGACGCTCCCATGCTCTTCTGGCCTTCTCGTCTGGATCCTATTCAGAAAGGCTGCCAACTCCTGACCGAAATCCTCTACGAAACTTTGGATGCTCATACCGAAGAGGGATTGCACCTCGTCATCATCGGAGACGGCAGCTACCAAAAGCACTTTCAAGACATCATCGAGCGTCACGACATCTCTCACCGGGTTGCGCTTAGAAGCTTCGATGAACGTCTCTCCCGACAAGCGTTCGCAAGTGCCGACTTTGTTCTCCTGCCCTCTTCCTTTGAACCCTGCGGACTCCCGCAGATGATTGGGGCCCGCTATGGCACTATCCCTATCGTGCACAATACTGGAGGGCTCCACGATACTGTCGAGCCCCTGAGGGACGGAGGAGAGAGCGGAAACGGATTCGTCTTTGACTATTTCACGAGCCACGGTTTGCGCTGGGCCATCGAGCAAGCACTCACCTTTTACCGGCAGCCTTTCGAAGAGAGAGAACGCATTATCGCCCGTATCATGACGGACGCTCAAAGTGACTTTGGTAGTCGAGCGATGTTCCCGAAGTATCAGGCCATCTTCCGGAAGCTTGAAAGGGACCTGAAGGCCGCCCGGGAAAGAGAATCCCTCTCGAAGTAGCACCCAACGACGAAGAGAACCTTATTAAAAAATTGAGACCAGCCCCTTCCTTACAGCTATGAAAAACTGGAATACCATCGTTGTTGCTATCGATTTTTCCTCCGCTTCGTTGGCGGCTCTGAGGGAAGCCGCACGCCTGGCAAACTGGCATCAATCAACGCTCCATGTCGCCCACGTCATTCCTTTTGAAAAAAGCGAAGAAAGTTCCGGTGAGAGCGAGAACACGGTCACCATTTCTCTCGTCCGCAGCAAGGTCGAAGAAGAACTTCGCCGCATCACCCTTCACGAGATTGAATTCTTCAACGAGATCGAATATCACGTAATGACGGGTCACCCTTTTCGCGAGCTTTGCCAACTGCTAGAAGATATTGATGCCAAACTCCTCGTCTTGGGACGTTGTGGTCAATCAAGTAAAGGAAGCCAAATTGGCACCATCGCGGCCAACTGTCTCCGTAAAGCGCCAGTCAGCGTCCTCCTCATTCGCCCGAGCCATGAAGACCCTTTTCACCAAATCGTGGTCGCCACCGACTTCTCCCGCACTGCTACCAGAGCCATCAATCAGGCAGCCGAAATTGCCTACGAACAAAGCGCGCTCCTCCACATCTTACACGTCTACACCCCCATGCTCCACCTTGCAGATTATTCCTTCTGGGACCGCGCGGACCTCATTGAAGCTCCCATCGGCGATGACTTCGACAAGGACCGTCTGACCCGCTTGGATAGAGAGGCTGGCGAGATTCGAAAAAGCTATCCTGACCTCCCCGTGCGAGTCCAGATCCTCAACGAAGCTCGGCCAGGTCACGCCATCAGCAAGTTCATCCATGACCGTGAGATATCACTTGTCGTGGTCGGAACTCGGGGCCGTTCTCAGATTCACAACCTCTTGCTGGGCACCACAGTTGAGCGAATCATCCGCGATTGCGATTGTTCCATTCTCGCGGTGAAACCCGATCCCGTCTTGGAAAGATATCGAACGGAAGGACAAATCCTTTGATTACGAGAGTCTCTCACCTCGTTCGAAATCGTATAAGGAGAACCTGCAACGCACTGAGTGAGCTCTCCCTTTGCTTGGAGCGCTCTTAAAAACCTCGTTGATTCCAAATCTATGTTCCCCAAACCTCTTCGCCCTCTCATCCTCTTTACCACGAGCTATCTGTTGCTAGGAGGGGCAACTGCTATTCTCACCGACAACTTTGAGTTCGTCTTTTACCTCTTAGTCATGCTGATCATGATAGCCGTCACCGCGCTGCTCCACAGTCATGTCCGTCTCACGCTCCCTCTACTATGGGGACTTGCTGTTTGGGGACTCTTACACGTGATGGGAGGCATCCTACCAGTGCCCACCAGTTGGCAAATCGAAGGCCCCATTCGCGTGCTCTATAGCCTCTGGCTCATTCCCAATCTTCTAAAATATGATCAGGTCGTTCACGCTTCGGGCTTCTACATCGCCACCCTTGTCTGCTGGCATTCGCTCAAAAGCATCATCGCCTGCCGAAATGGACAGCTTCTCACTCCAAGGATTGGTCCCCTCCTACTGGTATTTTTCGCAGGCATGGGTTTGGGAGCCCTCAATGAAGTCATCGAGTTCATTGCCACCCTCTTCATCCCGGAGACCAATGTTGGGGACTATTCCAACACTGGTTGGGATCTGATTGCAAATATGGTTGGAGGGATTGCCGCTCTATGCTGGTTGAAATGGCACAATTTCAAGCAAACTCCCTCGCCTTTCTAAACTGGCTCGGACTTACACCTGTCAACTTGCGAAAGCTTCGGTTGAACTGAGAGAGCGATTGAAACCCTACCTCGTATGCGACATCGGTCACACGCAACTTGGAAGACCTTAAAAGCTCTTTCGCCACTTCAACGCGATGCATCGAGAGGTATTGAGTCATCGTCATTCCGGTCTCTTTCTTGAAGCGGCGACAAAAATAGAAAGGGCTAATTTTGAGATACTCAGCGACATCATTGAAGGTCAGCGACTCGGTGAGGTGCTCTTCAATGAGAGCCTTCGCTCGTTCGACTAAGTCAACTTGTTCTTGCTCCAAGTCAAACGCGATACGACTGGCGAGTTTGTTCAACTGCAAGGAGAAGGCAGCCAGAAGGGTTACCATCGCGCGATACTTCTCCGCCCCGATCACCGGAGTCTCGAGGTAAGCTTGAGCCAACTCCGCAAGTTCTTCCCCTTCCACTCCCAACTGACTCGAGACCTGATCCCAGTTCACCGAAGTTATCGGTTCATGAAGGACTTGACCGGTCTTCAGTAAGGCAATCACTACTCCACCCAGCATGAGAGGAATGGCGGTCTCCCTTAACCCAGCGAAACAGGTGATGGACTGCACGCGCGACTTCGCGTCGCCTTGCGAAAGGCATTTTTGCGAAAGATGGCATTGCTCACAGCCCTCGGTTCCTTGGTTCAATAGTTGGCAAAATCGGTTCTGATTAATGCTACCGCTACAGACTTGAACATGCTCGTCGCTCAGAGAGTGGAGTTCAAGAGGCAGCCCCGTTGTCTGCTGAAAGATGCTGCAATAGCTTTGAAAAAAAGGAGATTCTTTGAGGCGATCAAATATCTTCTGGTGCTTAACGAGCTCAACAGTGTCGGCAATGGTGGAATTTGATTCGGCAAGCATGGCTAGTAGAGTTGGGTTTGGAACAGCGGAAGATTACCTACCCCCGTCCCTAAGCAGACTATCCAAAAGCACGATCCCGTCTATTGGGAGACTGCCGTGTCGGCACCTAAGCAAATTCCCTACCACGCTGAAAGGAAGCAAAGCCACCCCGCAATCTACTAGTGCCCGAGGAAACGTTCGAGCGCATTGTTCACATCCTCGGAGAGTATCTTGAGGCGACTACGAAGACCTCGCCCCTTGACCGCTAATCCCTTGGGAAAATCACTCAAGCTTGACTTCACCTGGTCAATGGCATGTGACAACTCCTCCCTTTTCTCTTCAGCCAAACTCCCCTCGCAACTATTCAATAATAAGTGCAGGTGCATGCCCTCCAGCTTGTCTTCCAACTTCTCAGCGCAAATTCTTAACTGATAAAGAATCGAGCCTGATGAATCAGGAATCTGGACCGAGGCTTCCCTTAGGCTGGACTGCAATTGATCCAAATGCTGCAGGGCGAGCTCTCTCTTTTCCGTAAAAACTTCTCCTACTTCGAGCGCGACAAGATCGAGTTTCAACTCGAGAGTCTGTAAATCTGAGACGACTTGTTGATAAAGGGCCACGCTTTCTTCCTCAGCATCATGCCGCTTGCGAGAGGATGGTTCGTCGACCATGGACTTCATCTCGTTGAGCTGCAGTCGCATTTCTTGAGCAACGGTAACTCGATCCATGTAGAGCTGATTCTTAAACTCATCCAACTTGTCGTGCAATCGTTGGAGGTCTACTTGTTCTTTTGGTTCTAGTGTCTTCATTCTTTTGTTTGTTAGATATCGAGAAAAGGGATAAGCCGCGTGGAGTGAGACCTCCGCTCAGAAACGCCGGCAAGAGAAGGGCTCGTCCTCGCTGAGCCCTTTTCCTTCCCATTGATGAGCAACCGCCAAATGAGAGAAAGAGCACCCCAGCGATAAGGCATCACATTTTCAAGAACCTCCTGATTCCGTAAAGGCAGGGAATCCCCGTCATTCTGAGTGGGAGTCGCTCTTGTTACAGTATCCTCTTTCGAATCACCTTCTTGAGTTCCAGTGACAAGCCACTCCTTCGCCGCATCAATATCGGAGCTGTGAAAAGAGCGAATCTCAGCAGAAGAGAGATGCCTTGCAAAAAACGCGACCCAACGATGATGCGTCCGGTCACTGACCACTGCCACTCGCTGAAAATGAGTAAGTAGCTCGGCATCGAAGCGTAGTTCCTCCCACACTGCCGAGGGTTGCCAAGAAACCAGGTCACGCATATCGAGCAGCACATTTCGATAGCCACCTTCCTCGAGCTCACGCTCTAACAAGGGTATGACAGGTTGGTGCTCTTGGTGTTCTACGATGCCTGAGAGACGAAGAATCAGGATCGGAATCTCGTCTGCTTTTTGAAGTTCAATTGCCATGATGATTTTTTTTTGGGAAGCCTATTTATCTCAGCAGAATCCATTAGATAGGGCTCCGCGTCTCTTGCCCTCGTTCCAGCAGGGATTGCTGACCCCCGCTGCCTTCTAATGGGAAAGGTAGAGGCAGCGCTCGTTCTTCTCGATGAGCTTTTTGGAAAAGCTCCCCACAAAGAAATCCGAGAGTTGACGATGCCCGTGAGTGCCGCAGACCACGAGGTCGTAAGGGTCAAAAAAATCGCTCTCAACCAATTCGTTTTCAGAACCACTCCTGATGATTTTCTGATGAATGGAACGGCTATGAACTTCGAAAAAACTTTCGAGCTTGTTCAACAAGAACTCGGCTTGAGCCACATCATCGTGACAACAAAAAAGGTCGATCTCAAAGTCCAGAACGCAGGAAAAATCGAGAAAATCGCGCGCTGCCCGGGCAGCCGAAAAACTACCATCGTAGGCCACGAGAACTTTCTTGAGCGGCTTCACCTTTTTCGGGACGGCCAGAATGGGAGTAGAGGATCGGCTCAAGACTTTACTGAGCAAATCACCGTCTTCGTTCTTCGTCTCAAACTGGTAGAATGTGCGCAACCCCATCACCACAAGATCATAGAGAGCAGCTGACTCCAGAATGAGTTCCTGAGGCATTCCTTCTACCTCCCTCTCGGAGAATGCGACCCCTTCGCGAGTGCAACGTTCACGAAACTTCTCATCCTCCAGGTCGAGTTTCTTGTGGGCATGGTCGCTGTGTTTCTTGATGAAACTCTCAATAAACGGCAAGCTCGAAGGAACCGAAGGTGAGAGAAGACTCCGAATCTCCGGCGAATCGAAAACAGCCAATCCCGAGACCGTGGCATTGTGTGCCTTTGCAATGCGACAAGCATGAATGGTAGAGGCATGGGTATAGGCCGAGGGGTCAAGGGGAACCAGAATGCGTCGAATGGGATGAATCATAGTGAAGGAGAATACCCTTCGACGCATCAAAGAACTCGGCATCCATTGACCTCGAGATGGCATTAATTGCGGCGAAGCGGTCTCTGCAAGCCGTGCTCAAAGATAAGCAGCCGACGCTGAATCTATCTCCAACCCTTAGTTCATACTCGCCGAGAAAGTGAAGATCCCTCTCTCTACCGGAACGCCAAGAATCCTACTCCGCGACCAACCTTGGGCGGAATCACTCGTTCTCCTTTTGACGCAACTGAAGACCTCCCCAGATGATGGTCTCAGCACACAAGAATGCCAAACTCGACTTCAGAAGCACGGTCCCAATTTACTTCAAGAAGCCGTTAAGAGACCTTGGATTCAAATCCTTCTCAGCCAGTTTCAAAATCTTCTGGTCGTCCTGCTCACCTTTGCGGCAGTTCTCTCCTTCGCCTTTCAGAACTGGGTAGAAGGGAGCGCCATTTGCGTGGTCGTTCTCATTAATGTTGCCATCGGCTATCTCACTGAACTGGGGGCGGTCCGCTCGATGGAATCCCTCCGCAAGTTCACTCAAATCACAACCCGAGTGCGCCGGAACGGCCAAGTACAGAGAGTCCCTTCCGAGGAATTGGTTCCAGGGGACCTCGTCGTTATCGAAGCCGGTGATGTGGTCGGAGCTGATCTTAGAATCATCACCGCCTCTCGCCTCCTAGTCGATGAGTCCCTATTCACCGGAGAATCCTTTCCCGCCAGCAAAGATCCAGCCGAACTCCCGCCGACCACTCTCTTGGCCGAGAGAAAGAACATGCTCTATCGCGGAACATCGATCACGCGCGGAACCGCCAGCGCGGTCGTGGTAGCCACCGGACTTGGGACTGAACTTGGCCAAATCTCCTCCCTCGTCAGTAAAACTGAATCCGACGACACTCCCCTAGAAAAAAATCTCGCTCTCCTTGGGCGAAAATTGATTGGGATAACCCTCTTGATCGCCCTTTGCACTCTGGGGGTCGGTCTCCTCTCAGGAAAGGAACTCTACCTCATGATAGAGACTTCCATTGCCCTTGCTGTGGCCGCCATTCCCGAAGGTTTGCCCGTCATTGCAACGCTTTCCCTTGCCCGAGGAATGTGGCGCATGGCTCGCTCCAACGCTCTCATCAATCGCCTCTCCGCAGTCGAAACTCTGGGAGCCACCACTCTGATCTGTTCCGATAAAACGGGAACTCTGACCGAGAACAAAATGACTCTAACAGAGCTAGTCACCCCCTCCGGCTGCTACCCCATCGATAGCGACAAGGGAAAAGAGGAAGCCATTCAACGAGCCCTCCAAATTGGTCTTCTCTGCAACCGTTCCACCCCCTCGCCCAAGCAAACCATCGGCGATCCCGTCGAAATCGCTCTCCTCAATGCCGCAACCATCAATGAGCTCAATTGGGAGAGCATCCGAAAAGAAATGCCTCTCGTGAGGGAAGAAGCCTTCGATTCAAAAGAGAAGCGAATGGCCACCTTTCACGAGGACGAGGAAGGCTACCTCGTAGCGGTCAAAGGAGCACCCGAAGTCATCCTTCCTTTGGTGACTCAAGAAGAACACCTCGGAATTTCCCGTCCGTTCACCACCACAGCTCGCAATCGATGGCTCGATCAGAACAACGAACTCGCTCTTGCGGGTAAGCGAGTCTTGGCTCTCGCCTATCAAACCGTTTCCGACCTCAAGGCCGACCCCTACCAAAATCTTACTTTTCTCGGACTGGCCTGCTTCCTCGATCCTCCACGACACGAAATTCAAGACTGCTTGCAACAGTGCCAGAATGCAGGCATTCGAGTAGTCATGATTACCGGCGACCAAGCCGGCACCGCGCAACATGTCTCCAAAAGCTTAGGCATCGGCCAAAAGGGTCGGGAGCCAATCTGCGTGACCGGAAGTGAGCTCGCTGACTTGTTAGAGAAAGAGGACCAGAGCGAACTCATAACAACTGACATTTTCGCTCGCGTCACCCCCAAGGACAAGCTGGACATTGTGCAATGCCATCAAGAGCACGGCTCGGTTGTCGCTATGACGGGTGATGGTGTCAACGACGCTCCCGCCCTCAAAAAGGCCGATATTGGTATCGCAATGGGCCAGCGTGGCACCGAGGTCGCGCGCGAGGCTTCTGACATGGTCCTCAAGGATGACTCCTTCGCCACCATCGTGATGGCCATCCAAGAGGGACGAGTCATCTTTAGCAATATTCGCAAGTTTGTGGTCTACCTCATGTCCTGTAATTTGAGCGAAGTCCTCATCATCGGCCTCTCTGCAGGATTCAACGGTCCTTTGCCACTCCTGCCGCTCCAAATTCTCTTTCTCAACATGGTCACCGATGTCTTCCCCGCCCTTGCGCTAGGGATGGGTCGAGGAAATTCATCCATGATGTCTCAAACTCCGCGTGATATCGGAGAACCCCTCATTGCCCGCAAGGAATGGCTGCGCATTACCCTCTTCAGTCTCCTAATCAGTGCCACCGTTCTGACCTGCTTCACCCTCGCCCTCTTTACCTACCACCTTCCCGCGCAGGAAGCGGTCACCATCGCCTTCCTCATTCTGGCTCTGGCCCAGCTCTTGCATGTCTTCAATATTACCGAGCGAGGAAGCAGAATTTTTCACAATGAAATCACCCGAAACTCGTGGGTGTGGGGGGCGCTCGCTCTTTGTCTCCTGATCCTATCCTGCGCGCTCTTTCTCCCCCTTCCTGCCACTGTTCTCTCACTCACCATCCCTGGAAAAGTTGGCTGGACACTCATCGCTATCGGCAGCTTTTTCCCGCTCCTTGTAGGTCGCGGTTGGGCTGCTTGGCGAAATCAAAACCATCAATGAGAGCCTCCCCCTGCCAAAGCGTGCGCTAAGCTGAGCAATGGAGGCGAAGCTGCCAGTGCCTGAGGCACTAAACTGGTGCAGATGACCAATCTGAACACCCTCGCCCTCGTTCTTTGCTGCTCTACTTTCACCGCTTGCCAGACACTGCCAACAAGCACCAAGCTGGCGGGTGCATCGAGCACACAGAAGCCACTTCAAGGCATCACCTTCGCAGACACTGGGTCCTCAGTGTTCCTCCCCCTCCCCGAGGTACAGTCCTTTTTGCCAAAGAACACCAGCGCCCCAAGCACGCGTAGTCTCGTCGATGGCACTCCTCTTGTGAACCTAACGACCTTGGAAAAAAAAGGCTTTCAGCGAACACCCGCGTCCAACGCCGAAGATATCATCCTAAAAAAAGGTCGCCAGCAGCTCTCCGTTCACATCGGATCAAAGCGCGTCTTTATCAATCTCTCGACCCAGCGCCTTTCAGCATGGCAAGGAGACCGGCTGGTCCTCAAGACCCGCATCAGTTCAGGCAAGAACGGCCGCACCCCCATAGGTCATTTTCGAGCCGGCCCCTACAAGGCAAAGCGCCACTACTCCAGCCTCTACCACAACGCTCCCATGCCTTGGTCGGTCCAGGTCAACGGCCACATCTTCATCCACGGATTCTCTTCCGTTCCCAACTATCCGGCTTCTCATGGCTGTATCCGAGTCCCACTCACGGATGGGAATCCGGCACGATTCTTCTACCAATGGGCGAACCGGGGCACCCCCATCGAAATCAGTAATCACGCTCCCAAGAACTCATCAGAAACCACCACGCTATGAACTCAACCACAACGCACAACCAGAAGGATGCAAGCACTCAGAACGAAGAACTCTTTCAGAGTTTCTCTCAAAGCAAGCTCCTGAAAGACTTCGCTGTCGCCTTCGAAGCGGCAACAGGCCTTCCGCTACGCCTAGAGGACGCTAACAACCAAGTTAGTGAATCCATCGGCACCACTCGAAACTCCTTTTGTCAAGCCATGCAGGAGGAAGCTCTCACTCAATCGGTCTGCGAGGCCTGTCACCACCGAATCAGAATTGTCGCCACCCAAGATGCTGTGGACTGCCCCTGCTACTTTGGACTCCGTGTTCATGTCGCCCCCGTCAGAGCCAATGGTTCTCCCTTCGCCTACCTCTCCACCTGCCTTTTTCCCGAACATGAATTTCAGGAAGGCCTCCCCAAAGCTATCGAGACGACCCTGAAAAACCTCGGAGCCCCAGACTCCCAAATTAAGAGTGCCCAGCTAGCCTATCAGAATGCCGCTGAATCACCTACGAACAAACTCTTCGAGAGCACTACGAAGTGGCTGGATACCTTTTGCTCACTAGCGGGTGAGAAGGCTCCTAGTTTCACCTGAGAAGACTCCATCCCCACCACCTAGCATTCCCCTCGAACGGTCAAAACCGAACAGGCGCAATCCTGGTTCACCCGCTCCGCATTGGTTCCTAGAAATCTGGTAATGAGGCCCGAGCTTCCGCTTGCGCCTAAGACAACAAGATCCGCATGAACGTGGTCTGTCGTCCGACAAATCAAACATGGAATTGCAGCCCCAGTCTCCAAAATCGTTTCAATTCTCAGAACAGGGTGCTCCTCCTTAAGTGCGGCCGCAAAAACTTTGAGCTTCTCCTTATCCCTGAGCACCAATTTTTCATAATCACTCTCTTCTAAAATGGTGAGTCCGTAATACGGCCCCCTGAGTTCGTTCAGAGAAGGAACAATATGAAGAAGGTAAAGGTCCTTCCCTGACTCCACTGCCATCTTCGCAGCCAACTCGACCGCCCGCTCTGCTGACTCTGAAAAATCAAGACACGCAAGCACCACCTCCGACGAAGGACGATGGGAGTCCACCAGCAAAACGGAACAGGAAGCATAGGTTGCGACCCTTCGGGAAACCGAACCCGGATCACGAGCAGTCTTCAAATGATTTCCCTGTCGCCCCAGCACCAGAAGGTCTGCCTTCAATTCACTCACTTGATCCAAAAGGCCGTAGATGGGATGCCCCGCCGCAACATGACTTTGATAGGCCGCATCTGCGCCCAGGGTCTCGCTTGCAACATTCTCGAGAGCTTCTCGGGCAGCGTTGAGCACGACTTCTTCCGTCAAATAGCTTTCATCAACTTCTCGCTCAAAGAATTTCGTATTCACAATATGAACAAGGTGGAGCGCACCCCCCCATAGACTCGCCAATCGAGCGCCCTCTTGCAGCGCCCCAAGAGAACACTCCGAAAAATCAATTCCCACCACGATCACTTTCTTCATTCTCATTTCCTTTCGCCGAAACACTGGCTTACTTCCCACGCAGTGACTCTTCCTACCTTGCCCTCTCATCCGCAGCTCTTGCCAAATTAGACCAAGAAACCGCTTCTGGGAACGACTGCCAGAAAGGTCAGCACCGCGGCAGCTATTAAAGTCGTCCAAAATCGCCTTTTCAGCTAACCTCTAGGCCTATGCTCACTGCCCATCAAGTTCAGCTCATTGAGAAAACTGCCTTTGCAAAAGGCGTCCATGCCGATGAACTCATGGAAAAAGTGGGCTTAGTCATGGCTGGGATAATCTTGTCCGACTACCCGAGTCCCGGACGAGTCGTGGCCTTTCTTGGCAAAGGACACAATGCCGGGGACGCTCTCGTCGTGCTACGGCACTTGCAAAGAGCAGGCTGGCAAACCTCGATTCGATGTCCTTTTCCGGAAGAAGAGTTAGCCCCACTCACTCTTGAAAAACTACGCCTTATCAAACCGCAAGAATCAGCGCTACCACGACAACCCCTTCTACTGTTAGATGGCCTCTTAGGTATCGGAGCGAAAGGAGCTTTACAGGGGTCCTTGGGAGAGTTAGGCGACGAAATGAACCAGCTTCGGCTCGCTGAGGGTGCCCGTACCATCGCCATGGACATCCCCTCTGGTCTCCATCCGGATGATGGTAGTAGAGGTCACGTTATCGCAGATCACACCCTCACAGTCGGCATTCCGAAGAGTGGACTAGTCGTTGATTCTGCCATCGATTTCGTGGGACGACTGACGCTCATTAAGTTGTCTGAACTGCCTATTCCCACAACCGGAGACCAACTCATCACCCCCTCTAGCCTCCGCCCCCTCTTCCCTCCTCGTCCCTTTTCCTATCACAAGGGGCAAGCTGGGCGAGTCGCCATCATAGCTGGCTCTCCGGGATTGCTTGGAGCGGCCACCCTAACGAGTGAAGGAGCGCTTCGGGCTGGCGCAGGACTCATCACCCTTTGGACCGAAGGCCACCCCACCCCTTCGCCCGAAATCATGGTCCGACAACGAGCAAAGGATTGGACGGAAGTCTTTGAACTAGCCCCAGACGCTCTGGTAATCGGGCCAGGTTTGGGAGCCGAACATCCAGAAGCGCTCTTCAATCTGCTAGAATCCTCCTCTCTCCCGACCGTGCTCGATGCCGACGCTCTCAACCTAATCGCAAGCCACAACCGGCACGACCTGCTCACCGAAAACATCATCGCCACCCCTCACCCTGGTGAGCTGGCGCGCCTCCTGCCAATGACGGGCACCCGCGCAGATCTAGCCAGAGCCTTCACCGAGATGTATCCCGCTACTCTTCTTTTCAAAGGAGCGCGCACCATAGTGACAAAGCGAGGCGAATTTCTCCACTACAACACCACGGGAACACCAGGGATGGCATGCGGCGGTCAGGGAGACCTTCTTTCTGGAGTCATCGGGGCTCTCCTCGCTCAAAAATTAACGTCTTTCGAAGCTGGCCGCGCGGGAGCTTGGATTTGTGGGCGAGCAGCTGAGAAAGCCCAAACCAGCGAACAGTCGCTCACCCCTAGCGATACCGCCAACGCTCTCGGCCTGGCCTTTGGCGAACTCTTTTCCTAGTAATTCCACTGAAGGAAACCGCCCATCCAACCCTGTCTCCCCGCGACTCCTCACTGAAACCTTCCTAGCAGGCAGAGCCACTTTCAACTACGGCTTCTCCAGCCAAAGCCTCATCAACCGAATCAACCTCTCCCGCGGAGGCGAGTCATTCGAGCAATGGTCCCAGTACCTCTTTGGAAACCTTGACTCGCAACTAGACGATGCCGACGGAGATAGCACGACCAACTACGAAGAACACCCTGCCGGAACTAGCCCAGAAGATTCTTCCTCACGCCAAAGTCCTCGCCGAAATGCGTCAGCGTTCTTCCGAACTAAAAGCCGTAGCTAAATAGGGGAAATGACCCTTTCTACGATCACTTTGAGAAGACATCTGGTTTCTCAACGAATGCGGCTGGTCGACGATTCTCAGTAATCTCTTTCTCGAATGCCTTCAAATAGCCCATAAGTCTCTGAGCAACCTGAGGCTCAGTCTCGAGAAGATTATTCTCCTCCCTAATGTCGCTCTCCAAGTTGTAAAGCTGAGCCGGCTTTCTCTTTTTCCAGTGGAGTTTCCATTTCCCCGCTCTCACCGCGCTCAAGGTGTTTCCGCTGTGATAGAAAAAGGCCTCGTGAGGGGTCTTGCCTTCACCAATCAGAGTCGGCCAAATATCTTTACCATCAATAACGCGATCATTGGGCACGACAGCCCCAGCTAGCTTCGCAAACGTAGGCAACAGATCCATCGTAGTCATTAATTCGTCATTAGCACCGCCGGCGGGGATTCTTCCCGGCCAACGGATGACTGTTGGTTCGCGCATCCCTCCTTCCAAAGTAGAGCCCTTGTTGCCGCGTAGGACACCGGGACTAGCATAGATCGTGTTCTTCGGAGGCCCATTGTCCGAAGTGAAAATAACGAGGGTGTTCTCATCCAGCCCGTTACCCTTGAGGGTGTCGAGGATTTGTCCTACGGACCAATCAATCTCAGCAATCGCCTGCTTGAAGAGCTCATCCCTTGTCCTGTAATCGATATTGCCATCTTCTTTCGCCAACTTCGCCACAATATCCTCGGAGACTCCTTTCATAAATGGAGGCGAGACATGCAAAGGCGCATGTGGAATCGGATGTGGCAGGTAAAGGAAGAAGGGCTCGTCCTTATGTTTCTCAATGAAGCTCACCGCCCGCTCAGTGAAGCGCTTCGTCAGGTAGTCGGCATCAGGTTCCATCTCCACCACTTCTACCCCCTCGAGGAGCGGAAGAAGTGGGAACTGGAATCGCTCTTGGCGAGGATGAAAGGAATGAATGTCGTGGCTGTAGGGAATCCCGAAAAACTCATCAAACCCCTGATTCGTGGGCATGAACTCGGGCTGATCGCCAAGATGCCATTTTCCAAACATCCCCGTTCTGTAGCCAGCTTCCTTCAGCACTTCAGCAATTGTTATCTCATCTGGATTCAACCCCTTCTTATCACCCGCAAGAAGAACTCCAAAATTCGATCCCGTCGCCATATCGATTCGCTTGGGATAGCAACCGGTCATCAGCGCGGCTCGCGAAGGAGTACAGACTGGAGCCGCCACATAAAAGCTGGTCAACTTCGCTCCCTCCGCCGCCATCTGATCAATACGCGGCGTCTCTACATGTTCACCTCCATAACACCCCAAATCTCCGTAACCTTGGTCATCTGTCAAAATCACCACAAAGTTTGGTGGCCGCCCTCCGGCAGCGACACACAGAAAAAAGGAGAAGACACCGACCAACGGAAAAGTCATAAAAGAGCACATAATGTGGTCAGTTCGAAAACACTCTCCCTTTCGCAGAAAGATCCCACCTTTCTCTGTGAAATAGAGGTCTTTGAGTCAAAAGCACCATCACCCATCCTACAACCTCATTCGAATCACCAAAACACTCTTCGAACTATCGAAAACCCTCATCATCGTCCCTCAATTGGTCGAAACTCTGCCCCACAGCCTCAAGAAATAGGCCCTCTCCAATTGAAAGACAATTTTGAAGTCCTAGACCTTGAAAGTAAGGCTAAAAAACAGAGTATTAGACTTCTCTCAAATCCTAGATGAAAAGACTGACCTCGCTCTTAACAGCTCCCGTTTTGGCTCTCGCCTTAACCCTTTCGGCCTCAGAGCGCCCGAACATCCTCTTTATCATCGCAGATGATCAGTCACCCTTCGATCTCAAGGTCTACGACTCATCTTCCCCGCTGGAAACCCCCACCATCGATTCCCTTGCCGCCGAAGGAGTGGTTCTCGATCGAGCCTATCAGATGGGAGCCTGGTGTGGTGGGGTCTGTACTCCTTCCCGTCACATGGTGATGTCTGGCCGCACTCTGTGGCATATTCCCGACAAGCCGAAACAAGGAAGAAATCCCAACGAAAAGGACGAGACCCTCGTCCCCAAAGACCTCGCTGACCACTCGCTTGCAGCAGTCTTCAATGCCGCAGGCTACGACACCATGCGCACCTGCAAAAGGGGCAACAGCTATGCCGCCGCTAACCAACAGTTCACCGTCGTCCGGGATGCAGTCAAGCGTGGTGCGAGCGATGAGAAAGGCAGCGGCTGGCACGCGACTCAAGTTCTCGACTACCTCGCCGAACGTGAGACCACCCAAGACGAAGATCCCTTCCTCATCTACTTCGGCTTCTCCCATCCCCACGATGTCCGTGACGGCAAGCCAGAGCTCTTAGCCAAATATGGCGCAGTCAATCATCGTGATAGAGAGAGCCTCCCTGCCGCCCATCCCAAACAACCTTCCCTTCCCAAGAACTATCTCCCCGCCCACCCCTTCGACAATACCGACCTAGGCGTGCGCGATGAAGTGAGGGTCCCCGGCGTGTGGAAAAACCGCGACGAGAACACCATCCGCAACGAGCTCGGCCGCGAGTTTGCTTGCAGCGAAAACATTGACATTCAAATCGCCAAGGTCCTCGCCAAACTCGAGGAGATGGGCGAACTCGACAACACCTACATCATCTACACCGCCGACCACGGCATGGCTATTGGTCGCCACGGACTGCAAGGTAAGCAGAACCTCTACGAGCACACCTGGCGCGTCCCCTTCATTGTGAAAGGCCCCGGCATCAAACCCGGCACCCGCGCGCAAGGCAACGTCTACCTCCTCGACAGCCTCGCCACCCTTTGCGATCTCGCCGACATCCCCCCGCCTGCAACCAACCAAGGAAAGAGCTTCACCAAAGTCCTGAAGGGCGAAACCGAAACCGTCCGCGACGTTCTTTACGGCGCCTACTGCGGAGGAGCTCGACCCGGAATGCGCGCCGTTCGAAAGGGCGACTGGAAACTCATCAAATACGAATCCGACAAGAATGGAACCAAAGAGACCCAACTCTTCAATCTCGACCAAAACCCCGACGAACTCCTCGCCGAGCATCAGGACCCTGCAGTGGTTTCTCGCACCGGATCTCAACCCACAGAATCTCAAGTCAATCTCGCTGACAACCCAGCCCATGCCGAGAAACTCCAAGAAATGGAGCAACTCCTCCTCAGCGAAATGAAAGCCCACAACGACCCCTTCTCATTCAGCGACCTCAAGTAGCCTCAAATTTTCAATCACTCACCATTCTCACAAGCCAATGAATAAAATTCACACTCTCGCCCTCAGCCTTGTCTCGCTGGCCAACACGATTCTCGCGACTGCCGCCGACAAACCCCACGCCGTCATCGTCTGTGGCACCTATCACTACTCACCCCACAAGACGATGCCTCCTTTCGCGGCCGAACTGGAGCGACTGGGTTTCAAGACCACCGTCATCAACCCCGACTGGGATCCCGAAAAGGACAAACGCGGTCTCCCCGGCATCGAAGCCCTTGCTGACGCCGATGTCGGCATCTTCTTCACCCGCTTTCTCAAGCTCGACGACCAACAACTCGGACACATCACCAGCTACCTCGAATCTGGTAAGCCCGTCGTCGGCTTCCGCACCAGCACCCACGGCTTCAAATACCCCAAGGACCATCCACAAGTAAAGTGGAACAACGATTTCGGCAAAGAAGCCCTCGGAACGCCTTACCGCATTCACTTGGCTGGCTCCACCAACATCAAACCCGTCGAAGGAGCGCAAAAGCACCCCATTCTCACTGGAGTTGAGGCCGCCAATTGGAAATCTCCCGGCACTCTTTACCTCACCGACCTCCAAGAAGGCACCCGGCCCCTCCTCGTCGGAACGGGTAAGGCGAAAAGAGTCGGAACCGTCTCCAACGGCTTTGGAACCCACGAACTCAAAGCCGAGATGACCGACGTCGTGGCTTGGACTTGGCAGAACAAGTGGGATGGACGCACCTTCACCACCTCCCTCGGTCACGTGGGCGACTTCGCCGAGCCCAATTCCATGCGCGTGATGGTCAACGGCGTCTTTTGGGCGGCAGGCCAAGAGGTCCCCAGCGCGACTACCGCCATCAAAACTTTCCAAATCAGCGGCAAGGCACCGGCGAAAAAGGAGCCCGCAAAGAAAGCTCCTGCAAAAAAGCCCACCGCTGCCAGCTACCCCATGGCGGTGCCGAAAATCGCGAACGATGGTGTCACCCTTTTCTACGGCAATAGCTTCGTCGAGCGCCTACAAGAAGACGGCACTTTCGAAGCCCTTCTCCAATCAGCCCAACCTAACAAGCGCATCCAATACCGCTCCCTCGCCTACACCGGCGACGAGGTCGGGTTCCGCATCCGCCCTTCCAAGTTCGGCGAACACCTCGCCTACTTCGAGAGCCAGTATTCCGCCAGCCGTGTCATGATGTGCTTCGGCATGAACGAATCCTTTGCGGGTATCGAAGGCCTCCCCGCCTTTGAGAAAAACCTCAGTCTCTACCTCAACCTCATGCGCGAGCGCCATCCCAAGGCCGAACTCGTTCTCGTCTCCCCCACCGCTATCGAACCCTCTGATGCCGGTCAATTCCCAGACCCCGCCCAGCGCAACGCTGACCTCGCCCTCTACACCGAGGCCATGAGAAAAGCCGCCGCCAATAAGAGCACCTCTTTCATCGACCTCTTCACAGTCAGCCAAAAGCTCTTTGCCGACAGCACCGCCCCCCTCACCGACAACGGCCTCCACCTTAATCAGGCTGGCAACCGTCTCCTCGCCTCCGAGTTCGCAGCCGCCCTCACCAGCCCTGAAGCTGTTGCCAAAGTAGCCACCGACAGCTCGGGCTTCGAATCCCTGCGCCAACAAGTCTCCCGCAAAGCCTACGAAGTCGCCATGGCCTACAAACCCGCTAACGGCATTCACTACTACGGCGTTCGCGGCCGCGACTTCGAGTATTCGGGAGAAATCCCCCACCACTTCAAACTCGCCAACCAGATTGACCAAGTCATTTGGAAGCAAGCGAGCAACCTCCAAACCGCTCTCCCTCTTCCCAAGTTTGAAACCGCCGAGGCCAAGCCCCCCGCCAAAAAGCCCAGAAAAGGACTCGGCACAATCCAAACCTCCGAACAAGACCTCGCCGGCTTCACTGTCGCCGACGGTTTCGAGGTCAATCTCTTCGCCTCCAGCGAACAATTCCCTGAGCTCATCAACCCTCTCCAAATCCAATTCGATGCCCGCGGCCGACTTTGGGTCTGTTGCTTTGCAAGTTATCCCGTCCCCCTTCCCGGCGAACTCGCCAACGACACCATTCTCATCTTCGAAGACACCGACGGAGACGGCCAAGCTGACAAGCGCACCGTCTTCGCTGACGGCCTCAAACTCCCCGACGGATTCGTCTTCTATAAAGACGGTATCGTGGCAGCGGTTGCCCGCAAATTCCTCTGGCTACGCGACACCGATGGCGACGACAAAGCCGACCTCACTGAAGAACTCCTACGCGGTGCCGATGATACCGACACCCACCACGGCGGCTTCCTCGCACGTACTCCTCAAGGCGACATCATCATCGACGAAGCCCTCTTCCATCGCGGCCAGTTCGAGACCCCACACGGACCCTTGCGCACCAAAGACGCCGCGACCATCTACTTCGACCCCGCCACCCGTGACCTGCGCATCATTCGCCAGACCACCCACCCCAACCCGTGGAAAATCAGCTATGCCACCTCCGGTGACTCCTTCCACATGTTCGGCGGCGGCCAAATCATCGACTGCGACTTCTATAACGTCAGCACCCCCGTCGGCGTCTCCAGCTCCGGCGACATGGGCATGCCCTTCCGCGACGACAAAGGCAATTCCATCGCCACTGTCACCGGCTCTCACTTTCCAAAAGAATGGCAAGGCGGCGTCCTTACCGCACACCTGTTAGGAAAGAACGCCGTTCTCTACACCCCCCTCGAACTCCAAGCC
Organism: Roseibacillus sp.; assembly: GCA_051251855.1. GTDB lineage: Bacteria > Verrucomicrobiota > Verrucomicrobiia > Verrucomicrobiales > Akkermansiaceae > Roseibacillus. Next base: position 363,980 of record JBPOGI010000001.1, on the reverse strand, counting down.
GGAACCCCCGTAAAAGCCCAGAACTCCCTCGAACTGCTCACCTCCAAGAACAAAGTCTTCCGCCCTGTCGACCTCCGTTTCGGACTCGACGGAGCCCTCTACGTCTCCGACTTCTACTACCCCATCATCGGCCACGCGCAACACTCCATCCGCGACCGTAACCGAGACTACAAGAACGGCCGTATCTGGCGCGTGACCAAGAAAGGCTCTCCTCTTTCCACTCCCCCTCAAATCGAAGGAGCCTCCCTCGCGGAACTCTTCACCCTTCTCACTCATCCCCAAATTGACGTTCGCGAAATCGTCCGAGGTGAATTAGAGAACCACCCCAACGACAAAGTCCTCGCCTTCGCAAAATCACAAGTTGCAGCCGCCTCCTCCAACGAGGACCTCGGCGTCGAGCTTCTCTACATTTTCGAGCGCCTCAAAGACTTCAGCCAAAGCGACCTCTATCGCCAACTAGCCGCCTCCTCCAACCCCATCATCCGCCGCTCCGCCGCCCGTGTCCTCCACACTTGGGCCAGCGCGCTCGGCTCCGATGCACAGGAAATCGCCAGCAAGCTCTCCCAAGATAGCGACGAGCGCACCCAGCTCTGCCTCCTTTCCTCCGCAAGCTACCTTCAAAACGAAGATCCCTTCTGGGGAGAATTGATTCAAGGCATCGAGGCCAAGAGCGGCTCGCCCATCGACAAGATGAAGCAGCTCGCTGCTCTTAACAACATGCCCCCCCTTGGCGCCGAGTTCCCTCTCCTCAAAGTCTCCAGCGATAGCTACCTCACCAAGTGGATCAAACGCGAAGAAGGCATCGGCGGTCTCATGTGGATCGAAAGCGACCAAAACCAGTCCGCTATCCTCGGCTACACCGGCAGCCCTGTCCTCAATCTCAACGTGAATGATATCCCCATCACCCGCGCCACGGGCAGCCAACACACCAAGGACGGGCAGGTGAGCATCACCTTGGAAAAAGGGCTCAACAAAATCGAATTCTTCTCCGCCCTCAATGGCAAGCCGAGAAAGAACACCGCCAAAATTTACCTCACCAGCCTCACCGGCGGAGTTCCCTCCGGAGTCACCCATGCCGCCAACGAAGAGCAGCACAAGGAGTGGGCCTCCGCCTACGAAGCCGAATTCGCCACCGTCACCGACGACCGAATCTACATCAAAACCATCCCCTCCCAGCTCGCGTTCAACGTCACCTCCATCCGAGTCAAAGCCGGTCAGAAATACAACTTCGTCTTCAAGAATGACGATCACATGCTGCACAACCTCGTCGTCACCCAACAAGGAGCTGACCAAGAAGTGGGAGCCCTCGCCGACGCTATGGCCGCCGAACCGGACGCCATGGAAAGACACTATATCCCCGACACCGACCTCATCCTCTTTGCCACCCCCCAAATTCCCTACGGTAAAAAAGTCGAGCTTCCCTTCACCGCCCCCACCGAACCCGGCACCTACCCCATCCTCTGCACCTTCCCCGGCCACTGGAGACTGATGAAGGGCGAGATGATCGTGGAGTAGCTACGCTGTTCTTCTCTCACCCCAGACGGACCGCGGGTCTTCAGCCCGCCCCACTGACATCGGCTCTCGGCTGGGGGACAAACTCAAGTTCGCGGTCCATTCGCACCTTCGATCATCTCCTCATATCTTTAAAGATAAGCTCGGAGTCACCCTCGCTATTTACCTGTTGAGGCGCAGCCTCGAAAAAGCCACACTTCCTCCCATTCTTCCCATCTCGGCTGTCCTAGGCTGGGCTTGAGATTCGAACCGACAAACCCTCCAATATGCCAAGCCATAACGCATCTCTTTTACTCGCGATTTTTCTCGCTGCTCCCGCGTCCTTGTCGGCTCTTCCGATTCTTGTCGACTTGGGTCTGAATACTCAAACCACCAGCGACATCGGCTGGAACAACATGAGCGCCAATACCGGTGGCGACCCAGCGAACTTGGCGAATCTTGTTTCGGAATCTGGCGCGGCCACCACGATCGGTCTCGCTTACACCACCTCAGGAACCGACTCCGGTGCTGCTGGTAGCGGTGCTAATTTCGCGGGCCCCTACCCGTCCTTATTTTCCTCTTTTCCTCAATCAGCCTTGCAGGATGGGCTCTTTTTCCAAAGCAGCACCATCACTCTCACTCTCAGCAATCTGGACCCAGCCGAGAGTTACGTCCTCAGCCTCTATGGAGCCCGGGGCAACAATGGCACGGGAGCCAGCTTCACCGCCACAGGGAGCAATTCCGTCACCGGAACCCTCAACTCTGCTTTCAACAACTCCACTCAAGTCGTTGAACTCAATGAAATCACTCCCAACGCGAGCGGCCAAATTTCGCTCTTGATGGATACCAATGGTTCCGGTTCGAGTGCACTCAATGTTCTCCAACTTGACCTCTCCACGAGCGACCCCGTCGACCCTCCCGATCCTTTGGGTCCTCCGAATCCCAACCTCGACCCCACCAAACCCAACGTCCTCATTCTCTACTATGACGACCTCGGCTACTCCAATGTCGGAGCCTACGATACCACCCAAACGTCCTATACCCCCAATCTCGATGCTCTCACTAACGGCGGTCTTCGTTTCGATGCCGGATACTCGGGCGATGCTGTTTGCACCCCTTCCCGTTACGGCATCCTCACCGGCCGCTACTGTTGGCGCACCCGACTCAAGACCCGGGTCACCGGCGGATACTCCCGCCCCCTCATCGACCCCAACCGCCTCACCATGCCCAAGATGTTTCAGGAACTTGGCTACTCCACCTCCATGATCGGCAAGTGGCACATTGGGATGCAATTTTACAGCCCCAGCGGAACCCCAGTTGATTTAGGCAACGATGCCGATGTCTTGGGAGCCGACACCACTTCTACCACTGACGACGAGATCGACTTCTCCCGCCCCCTCACCGAAACGCCGAATGCCTACGGCTTCGATTACTATTTCGGCACGGCTGCTTCCCTCGACATGCCACCCTACACTTGGATAGAAAACCAAACCGTTCTCTTCAAGGGCGGCCTCGTCAGCGAAGGTAACGTTGATTTCAGCCAAGCCAGCCCCGCTACTAATTCCGACTTCCTCGAAGGCGAACCCATTGGCGCGGTCAACAACGTCCGCGATGGCGCTTACGACCCCAACTTCGTGGTCTCCGACTACCTCCAAGTGCAGGCTCAAAAGGTCTCCGATGTTCTGCTCGACCATTCACGCGATGGCGACCCCTTCTTCATCTACGTTCCCTTCCCTTCTCCCCACCTCCCTTGGGCGGTGCAAAGCGCCTTCAGCGGCAGCACTCCTTTCGCCTATGGTGATTTCCTTGCCCAGTCTGACCACTACGCTGGCCAAATTCTTGATGCCCTCGCTGACCCTGACGGAGACCCCGCGACCGCGGATGGCTTAGAGAGCAATACCATCGTCTACTTCAGCAGCGATAATGGCGTCTCCCGTTCCGCCATGGGCCAAGGGCTCGGCCAAAACCACGATGGCAACGGCCCCTTCCGCGGTCAAAAACTCGACAACTGGGAAGGCGGCACCCGCGTCCCCTTTGTGGTGCGCTGGCCAGGAGTAACCACCCCCGGCTCAACCACCAACCATACCTGCTGGCAAGGCGACTTCTTTGCCACCCTCGCGGAATTCCTCCGCTACGACTTCACTCCCGACGAAGCACCCGATGCCGAGAGCTTTCTCCCCATCCTGAGCGGTCAACCCATGCCCAACGAGCGCAGAGCGGCCCTCACCCAACACGCCTACAACGGCCAACTCGCCATTCTCGACAAAGATGGCGTCTGGAAACTCCTCGATGGCACCGGCGGAAATGGCAGCAACTCCTACGACTCTAACAATGTAAACGTCCCCGCCGCCACCGCTGCCGGCGAAATCTTTGGCACTCCGCGACAGCTCTACAACCTTTCCAACGACATCGGGGAAACGACCAACCTTCTTCCCTCCACCGACCCCGCTATTCTCGCAAAAGAACAAGAGCTCTACGACCTCCTCAATGAAATCCGTGGCAACACCACCTACGGCACCGATGGCGATAGCAACGTTCCTCCCATCGATAGTGACGACGACGGCCTACCCAACTACTTCGAAAACGAAACCAACGGACTCGACCGCGACGACCCCGCCGACGGCCTGTTAGATTTTGATAGCGACGGACTCAACAACGGAGCCGAATTCCAAAACGGCGCCGACCTCTTTGACCCCGACACCGACGACGACCAAATCACCGACGACCTCGAAGTCCTCACCTTCTTCTCTCGCCCCGACTCAGCCCAAACCGACGGCGACGGTCTCCCCGATGGCGACGAAGTCTATCTCTGGAACACCGACCCCACCCTCGACGACACCGACGGCGACGGCCAGAGCGACAGCCTCGAACTCGCCAATTTCTCCAACCCTCGCGATGCCAATTCAACACTCGCTATCGGCAGCCCCATCACCGTCGCCCTCGATCCCATTTGCCTGCAGATGGCCGGTATCAATGGAACCGTAAACGACCCCATGGTTCAGGGAAGCTGGACCGACTCAGGCAGCATCTACATCCGCGAACGCACCGAATCCGGCAGCCAACAACCGACACGCACCCAACTTTTCCTCAAGTTCGACCTCAGCGCTATCGAAGGTAACGTCACCGAGGCTCGCCTCAAGATTTATCAAACCAACCGCCTGAACACCTCTAACAGCGCTCCCATCGCACTGAGCCGCGTCACCGCGAGTTGGGGAACCACCAGCGGCACCTACCCCCTCTACGACTCTACCCCTGTCACCGATACTTTCACCTTCGGCAGTAACGATGATTTTGGAACCGCCATCAATGCTTCTGGTTTCTACGGTGGCGCTGCGGGAGTTGTGGGCGACGAGACCGGATTCGATCCCGACAGTCAAGTCACCACCATGGCCAGCAACTGGCAGCAGGGCATCTTCCCCAACTATGGAGTCCGCGTCGCCTTCGAGACTCTCGGCTTCGTCGGTGCTGGTTTCGCCGATAGCGATGACCCCAACACTCCTGAGGACGAAACCATCCAGCTCCTCGTCACCTACACCCCCGTCGAAGACAAGGACAGCGACAACGACCAACTCAACGATGACTATGAGCTCGCCACCTTCGGAGACCTGAACCAATCAGGAAGCGACGACTTCGACGGCGATGGGGCAAGTAATCTGGATGAGTTTGCCCTGGGAAGCGATCCTAAGTCTCTAACCCAACTTCCAGCCTACGACGTCGAAGCCATAGACACTTCAGACATCAACTTCAATTTCCACCGCGTTCTCGACGCTGGCCTCGGATATGAGGTCACCCTCTCCCAAGACCTCGCAAGCTGGGGTCCCTACACCGACTACTACCGCTACGCGAATCCAAACCCAGCGAGCGAACTGGGAGCAGACTTCGAAAAAATCAGTCTCGAAGCGAACCGCCCTCTCCCAGAGAAGCTCTTTTATCGAATTCGTATCGAAGGAAGCGATTAAGCTCTCGCAGTTCGTTGCCGTTCTTAAGGCTTTGAGACGGGAAGACTTCCCGCTTTCCGAGTGTCCTTTTTGATTTCGATTTGGAAATCGTTTATCAACTGATTGAGCCGTTCCGCTTTTTCAGGATGCTCCTTTCTAAGATCGTTCTTCTCTGAAATATCGCTCTCAAGGTTGTAAAGCCCGCCTCTCTTACCTCTGATGAATTTCCAGTTCCCCTCTCTCACCGCAACTCCGCCATGATTGTAAAAGAAAGTGCGCTCCAAAAGAGTCTTGTCGACTTCGGTGGTGATGAAAGAGGCAACATTCATTCCATCAATCTTGGGCCTCGCAGGTAAGGTGTAACCCGAGAGGTGAGCAAAGGTAGGCAGAAAATCCATTCCCGTGACCAGCTGCTTCGTCACGGTATTCGCTGGAATAGAGCCCTTCCACTGGATGATGGCGGGCACCCGATGCCCCCCTTCGTAGACACTGCCCTTCTTTCCTCGCAGCTTCCCTGCCGAACCAGTCATAGGACCATTGTCAGAAGTGAAAATCACAAGGGTATTCTCTGCTAAGCCAAGTGATTCGAGCTGCCTAAGAATTTCTCCCGTGCTCCAGTCGATCTCCTCGACTGCCGCGGGGTAGAGAAAATCACGTCCCCCTTTGTCTTCGGTAGTGAGGTCTTTCTCCAATTGTTTATCGGAGAATCGTTTCAGGAATGCTGGCGAGGCATGACAAGGCCGGTGAGGCATGGGATGAGCGAGATAGAGAAAAAAGGGCTTCTCCCGATTCTTCTCAACGAACGCCATCGCTTCTTCGGTAAGACGCTTGGTGAGAAAATCCTGATTGGGATTCACCTCTAACACATCGCGATTCCTCATCAGGGGTAGGTCCGGAAACCGCGGTGGGACCATGTCATTACTATAGGGAATGCCGAAGAAATAATCGAAGCCATGGTTGTTCGGCATGAACACCTCATCATCGCCTAGATGCCATTTGCCAATACATGCCGTTGCGTAACCCTGCGCCTTTACAACCTCAGCGATGGTCACTTCTTCTGGATTCAGACCCAAGACCTTCCCCGTTTTCTTATCTTTGCTATCGGGCATCAGCACATTGTTCAACCCCACTCGTCCAGGATAACAGCCCGTCATCAAGGCCGCGCGAGAGGGTGTGCAGGAGGCACTGGTGGCATAGAAATCTAACATCCTCACTCCATCCTTCGCCATCTGGTCGATGTTTGGCGTACTGATGTCTTTGGCACCGTAGCAACTCAGGTCGCCATAGCCGAGGTCATCGGTATAGATGATGATAAAATTGGGCTTTTGCTCTGAGCTGACTGTCTGGGCAAAGAAGAGCAAGAGGAGGAGTGGAAGACCTAATTTCATAAGACGATTGCTTGTTACGCCAATCTACAAGGAATTATCTCTCTGGAAAACGTAATACCAAGCTCATCTGGCCAAGAAAAATGAGGGTTTTTGATAGTCTTAAGTGTGTTCTCTCACGGACAAAACACTTTTCGTCGAGCGGCCCCTTCAGAACTCAATTTATCCAAAATTTCAGCTCGATTTTTTCGTATCCTGCCTACTATTCCTTACTGCAATATTTCATGAAGTTTCTTCCCCTCATCCTCCTGACTTCCACTTGCCTGGTCGATTCCGCCTTCGCTGCTCCAAAAAAGAAGACTCAGTCGGCGCGCAAAGAAGCTTTGTCAGCGGAAGAACAGCTCAAAACCTTCAAAGTTCCCCCCGGATTTGTGGTCGAGTTAGTCGCTTCCGAGGAAAATGGTCTCGTAAACCCCATCGATTTGGCCTTCGACGACGCGGGGCGACTCTGGACCCAAACCGCTCGCATGTATCCCCTCGATCCTCTTCCAAAGAAGGTGGGCCGCAACGATCTGGCCAAAGTCGACGCCAAATCTAGGGAGTTCTCGACAGTGCGGGAATTTTATCAGCTCGATAAGAAAGGTGAGGACCAAATTCTGGTGATTTCTGATCCTACTCAAAAAGTGCAGGGTCAGATTCCAGTCTTTGCGGAGGGACTTGCGATTCCTCAGAGCATCTTGCCTTACAAAGATGGGGTCTTTGTCGCCCACGGGTCGGAAATGCTCTTTCTCAACGATACCGACCGTGATGGTAAATTCGATCAGCATGAGACCATTCTCAGCGGTTTCGGCTTTTTCGACACCCACACCATGTCCCACACCCTCGTGCGGGGTCCCGGCGGCTGGGTGCACTTCTCACACGGCGCTCTCAACAAAGGAAAAGTGACCGCCGTCAAATCGGGGCAGCAAGAAACCTTCAACTTCAGTAAGATTGGACGCTTCTCGCTCGATGGAGAAAGGCTGGAAGTTCTCAACTGTGGCCTCCAAAACATTTGGGGATTTCACCTCAAGGAGAACGGACAATGGTATGGTACCGAGGCCAATGACCTAGGTTGGTCCCTCACTCCCATGCACCCCATGATGACCTACAAGGGAATCGGAAATGATAAGTTTCGCGATTACCAGCCTATCCCACCCGTCTTCCACACCTTCCGGGTGGGCGGCACCGGAATCTCTGCCCTCGCCTACGACGAAAACGGTAGCAAAGGCTTCCCCAAGAAATGGAAGAACCTTGGGTTCCTAGCCAATCCTATCACCAGCACCATCAACTGCGTCATCGCCGACCGCAAACCTGACGGCAGCGTCATCTCCGAGCATCTTGAGGATTTCCTCTCCTGTTCCGACGATTGGTTCCGACCCGTCAATATGGAGTTCGGGCCCGATGGCTGCCTCTATATCGTCGACTGGTACAACAAGATTGTTTCTCACAACGAAGTCGCTCGCACCCATCCGGACCGCGACAAAACTCATGGCCGCATCTGGCGCGTGCGCCACCAGAGCCAACCCCAGGGGCCTATTCCGAATCTAACAAAGACCCCTAACAACGAACTCATCAAGCATCTCGCTTCCGAGATTCAATGGGAAAAGCGAACTGCTTGGCACCAGATAGCGGACCGACAAGCACAAGAGTTGGCTCCCGATCTCAACAAAATCGTGCTCGACCAAAGGCAAAGTCTCTCCACTCGCCTGGTGGCCTTGTGGTCCCTTGAAAGCCTCGGGGCCTACGACTTCACAACTCTCCAAGCCCTGAGTCAGAACAAAGATCCAGACTTGAGGCGAGAAGCAGTGCGTTCACTCGCTACCTTTCAGCCCAGAATCGAAGAAGTGGTTTCTTTGGTCAGCCCACTCATTAATGACCCTCACTACATGGTCAAAGAACAAGTCCTCCGCACTTTAGCTGAAATTGGGGAAGCCAACCCAGACACAATTCAGCTCCTCATTACTGCGTGTGTGCCTGCCGCAAAGAACAACAACTGGGGCGAAGGTTACGAACCCAATTTCCAACGTTTTCTCGCCCGCAAAGCCCTCGAGCAATACCCGACCGAACTCGCGGCCTTTATTAGCTCTCCCGCAGCGAAATCCCTTCCTCCCGAAAATTTAGATTGGGCTTCCAAAGCCCTCGAGGGCGACAAACTTGCCCAGCTCTTTATCGATAATTGGGAGAAAGAAGGGCCCAAAACACTTGATGGTGACGGCCTCGTCTCTATCTCGAGTCAGCTAAGTAACCGCAAGGTCTTTGCTTTACTGGCCCCTCAATTCGAGACCAAGGAATTCGTCGAACTCGCCTTAGAAGTTCAACCAAGACTCCAGTCTGCCACTCTACTCAAAGCATTGGAGCTGGGTCTCAAAAAGCTCTTTAATTCTCCGGCGACGGAAGACCGCAACCTCGCCATCGAGACTGCCCTGAGATTCAACTCGCCTGCCCTCGCAGTCGAACTTCGTAAGACAGTTGAAGCACTCCCTTTGAACCAAATTTCAGCTCAATGGGTGAACGCCCTCGCCATCACTCCGAAAGAAAACCAAGCGACTCTGCTACTACTCGGTCAGAACGAGGAAGTCCCTCGGGCCATTCGCTTGCAGGCTCTCACTCAGCTTTCGAGAGTGGCTCCCAAGGAGGCCTCCAGTCATTTGGAAAAACTCGTCACTCCCCTCTCCAAGGAGGAGCGAGAATCCGTCGCGACCTCTCTCGCCTCATCTCACTATGGGTCGGCCATGGCCTTGACTCTTGCGCAAAGAAAATTGCTCAGCCTCAGTGAGGTAAATGTGAATACCGCAAAGAGAATCTCCACGAGCTTTCCCAAGAATCCCATGGCCAAGAAGTTACGTGCAGCGACGCAAGCAAAGGCTCGGGCAGAAGCTTCCGCCGCCGATGAACGCCTGCAGAAGTATCTGGCTGCGGTTGAGAGGCTTCAGGGAAACCCTACCGCGGGGCAAAGCCTCTTTGGCGCCACTTGTCTCACTTGCCATGCCGTGGGTGACCAAGGACTCGACATCGCTCCCGCTCTTGATGGCTCTGCGAATCGAGATATCAGCCATCTATTGACTGCGATTGTGAAACCTAACGAGGCGATGGAAGCAGGTTACCGAATCTACCGCGTGATTAAAACCAATGGGGACGTCCTCGAAGGTTACATGAGAAAGAGCAATGCATACGGGGTCACTCTCGCCTTTATGGGAGGAGGCGAGTTTTTTGTACCTAAGGAACAGATTCTGAAGGAAAGCGCAGTAAATGGCGAATCGTTCATGCCCTCTCACTTTGGGAATCTTCCCGAGCAAAACATGGTGGACTTGGTGAGTTATATTCAGACCCTCAAGTAACTCTTCATTCCGCTAATTGAGTATATCGAGAAAATATTCGGTGACCCAGGAGGGTTGATTTCAGTCGTCCGCAGACGGTCCGTATTCGACGGTACTGCCGTCAGAGGATAGCGAGAGTATGGCTCCCGCACGTCTACAATTCCAAACCACGAAAAACCCGACAACTGAAGTCGAATGGCACTGTGATAGTCGAAAAACCGGGAGCTTACGAAGGCAGTGACCGCAGGCTCGGGAGAGTGGCTTTTTAAGCCGCTGGGGAGGCTCTCGCTCAGAAAAGGGGGCCGACGAATCCCCATAGGAACAGCGGATTCGGGAACGAACAGGCCTACCCTCAACTGACGGCAATACAAGGTGGCGGCTTGGAAAGACCACGCTCCCGTTTCCTTGCCCTCGACACTACTAGGCGGTTTAACACAGTGCCATGGGACTGAAGACGACGCTCCTTTCAATCAGCCCTATTCCGTATCCATCAACTTTCGGATACGAAGGTTGCGGAATTGAACATCGCTGCCGTGGTCTTGCAGATGAATCGGACCAGGAGAACGAGCGAAGGTGGGGTCTTCTTTGTATTTGCTCTTGGCGAAAGCTTCTTTCCACTCTTCGGAGTCGAACTCTATCTCCAGCACAAGGTCTCCATTGAGCCAGTGCTGCAAACTATTGCCAACGGCAACGATGCGTCCTGTGTTCCACTCTTTACCAGGCGTCTTAGCCTGCTTTTTCGCTGAGGCCGCCTTGAGGTTATAGAGCGAGGCGAGGCTATTTTTGGTCACCTTGGAAATAGCATCGTCGTAGACCTGATACTCAAGTCCCACCGTCTCTTTATTGACCCGATATTTGACTCCACTATTTCCCTCTTCACTGATCATGAACTCGAACTTGAATTCAAAGTCGAAGTAGCTGTCATCCTTGGTAATGAGATGCCCCCCTCGACCCTCCTTGCTTTTGTCGAGAGAGAGAACGCCGTCCTTAAGAGACCACTGTTCACCAACCTCAGTAACTTTATGGTAGTTGTGTTTCGAACCATTGCGCCAGAGCTCCAAGCTATCTCCCGCCAATAGGTCCACCCATTGGTAACTCTCCCCCACGGTTTCCTTGGAAGCCTTGTTCCCCTTGTTAGGAATCTCGCGAACGGTGTAACAGAGCAGCGGATTGAGGGACATCGGGAACTGGAACTCATAGCAAAAGTCTTTTCGGTGAGGCTTCTCAAGGGTCACTTCGAAGGTTGTCCCTGCATCTCCGCGAGCACTCCATTCAAGGGCAACCGCTTCCTTGTCAATTTGCTTAGAGCCGTAGGAAACGTGGTAGTCAAAGGTATAGCGGTCGAGTGTGACCTCAGCGAGAGCAGCAGGGTCAGGAATCTTCTCAAGAAATTCGACGAGAAAACCATCAGGAGTAATCTTGATGTCTTTGACTTCTTGGAAAGACTCTTTGCCATGAAATGTGATGCGAGACATCCCTTCCCCACCAGGCCAGGAAAGGTGGGAGTGACCAAGAACAAGGCTTCCATCGGAAGCAAAGGCCAAACGATTGACTCCCATGTCGAGCCCGTTGTTGTCGATGAAGGGAGCACAGGCTCCTTGGGTGACTCCATTCACCTCTTCTAACATGAGACGAATCACGCGAGGTTTATTCATCTCGCCGATAAGCATCTGACCACCGAAAGGACCAAAACCTTCGGGGATGAGAATTGGCTGCGTAGGAGAATTGGCCATCGTGCTTTGGGTGAACCAGACAGCGGCAGGAGTGCGCAGTTTTTCCAGCTCAGCCGTCTCAAGATCGACCGAAGCAGGACCATCGTAACCTTCTGTCCAAGGAAGACTCGCGGGGTGACCATAGAACTTTCCTTTCTCGATATGGTGGAGCTTGCTCGTGCCCAGCCAGTCACCTTGGTTGTCGGAGACGAAGAGCTTGCCCTCGGCATCGAACCCCAACCCGTTAGGCGAACGAACGCCAGAAGCCCAAGGAGTCATCTCTCCAGTTTCACCGTCAACTTTGATGACCCAACCCCGATAGGGGACGCGGGAATACATGCGACCCGCCTGCTTCTTCACCCCTTCTTTCCATTCTTCGCCGGAAACATAAAAGCCCTCCCGAGAAAGACCGAGGTCGAGCCATTCGCCACGAATTTCTTCTCGGATGGAAGCTCCGTTTGAAGCCACGTTGAGCGAAACGAAATAGTCTCCATTAGCATCTCGTACAGGGCCGAAGGCGAACTCATGGTAGTTACCGCTCATCCCGAAGTCGTCGCAGATGGTCTCGTAAAGGTCTGCCACCCCATCGCCATCAGAGTCGGAGATACGGGTCAGCTCGGGACGCTGCATCACCACGAAGGTGCTCTCATTCTCGGCAACGAGGCCGAGAGGTTCATGAAGGCCCGAGGCAAAAACAGACCAAGTCTTTGTCGCCGCATCATAGAGCCGGAGTTCGCCATCATGAAAGACCGCGGCAATTTTGCCATCGGCAAGAATATCGAGTCCGCCTACTTGCGGGTCCTTCCCCACCTCCAGCGCAATGGACTCCACATCGAAGGCTGGATGCTTGGCAGCGTCGGCAAGAAAAGAGAAGGAAGCGAAGGAAAGGAGTGTGAGTATGTTCTTCATACGGTTACTTGTTCGGGATGAAGAGTTGGATGTGAGAAGAGTCTTGAGCTGAGACAACAATGTAATCGCCGTCACGCGTGCCCACATTTGAAGTGACCTTGCCTTTGGCGTAGATTCTCACCGGTGTTTGAGCGCCGGTGATTTTAATCTCGTAAAGGAGCCCCTCGGAGGTTCCGGTGATGAACTCGGTGACAGTGAGGTCGCCTAGGAGGTATGTGAACTCGGGTTGTCCATCGATGAGTCGGTAGCCCTTAAAGTCCGGCTTGAGAGACGGGTCATCGGTTTGAATAGTGTAAGTAAGTTCGCCCCCCTCCCCGTTCCAAAACTTCTTCCCCTTAGGCCTCACCTGCCGATTGCCGTTGGAGCGACTATAGTCCCCAAAGTCGATAAAGTCGCCTGACCAAGCAAAGCGAAGACGACAATTGCCCGCGTCCCAGCAGTAGTTGAGATCATTCTCCAAAGCGACGGCGATGGCTGCGGGCCCCACTTCTTCAACGAAGAATCTCTTCACCGTGGGACGTAGGATGGCCTTCTTCGCCTCTTTCAACCGCTTGACGCGCTCGCGAGCAAACTCCGGAATATTAGAATCTCTCTCAAAGCTGCCCCAATTCTCACCAACGTAAAGAGCGCCATACATGACGGTCGCATGTCCGGGGTAGGTGCAGATGTAGTGGTAGATGCCGGGTTCCTCCGGAGCGGTGAAGAGAAAGTCGTCTCCCTCGTCAGTCTTGAGAAGTTTGGTAGCCTTCAAGACTGCCTGGTGATCGGGAATGTAATTGCGGTCAATGGCGGCCTGGTCGACTTGGAGCGACGCTTGTTGAATCTCGGTAAGAGAGCCAGGCTTAATCAGGACCAGATTGTGAACCAGATCACTCGGATCACGATTCAGAATCCGAAAACGCACCGTCTGGCCTGGGTCCATCTTCGTGCGGGGAGGATCGAATTGCAGCCCCTCCACGGCCCGAATTGTGATGGGCCGCCGACTTTCTTTTTCCTGAGCCCAAGCTAGCGACGAGAAGATGGTGGAGAAAAGAGCGAGGCAGCAGAGCGATTTGATCATGAGGCTAAATTTGAACCGAGAGAAACGTGCAAAGGGAGGGGAAAATTTCAAAATTGAGCCTCAAACAGCCCTCGGGTCATTCACCACCCTCTCAGGCATAGCAAAATCTCACTCAAGTCGCACATCCTTGGGCACTCCGCAACCTAACTGCAGGCCTAGCCTGCAGAGACATAGAAACTCTCTGCACAAGAACCGACTTCGACTCCAAATAGCCCCTAAAACTTCAGCTGAAGACTGTCCAAGATTGGCTTGGACCTGTTTTCGGTGGTGTCGGTCATCTTAACCTCAAGCTGAAACCCAAAGCCTTCGGGCAAACTAGACAGATCGATTTCCGCTGGAGTGGTCGCAATCTGCTTCGAGAATCCGGGGATGTGGTCATAGCTCTCTTTCGCCTCTTGCCAATCGGTCCAATTGTCAATTTTGCCATCATTATCGACATCAACGCCAACTCTGGCAGACACAGTCTCCACCCAAGGCCCAGGGCTGATATAGTCGGTCTTCATTTGCGTTGCCAAATAGAACTGACCCTCCGCAAAGCAGACGTCGGGATCAGGGTGACCTTTGCCCATATGGTCACACCACTTGAAGGGCTCATCGATAGAGGAAGAAGTAAACCACCCCACGCTCATTTGATGACCTTTCGCTGGGTCATAGTCACCAAAGAGATAATATTGCCCGCCAATCGCAATCGCAGCCCAATCGCCATAAGCTTCTTGGGCTGGCTCATGAATCTCATATTTTGCCACACTCGTTTTGTAATTATCGGGATCTTCCTTCACCCAATGAGGATGCTTAAAAGTCCCAATCTTACCCGTCGGCTTGGTTCGATAGTCCACTGCTGGGTCCTGAAACACAAAGCCATCAATTCCGTTCGGGCTCACCGCATGCCCAGCTAGGGGCGAATCCCAAGAGCGCTTATTCGCCGAGATGGGGCTCCAGTCCTCAATAATCACGTGCACTTGTCCCTCGAGGTCGCGAATGAATCCCGCATCGGAGCCATGGGAAGGATCACTCACTGCCATTCCCTTGTTCTCGCCCGGCTCCCCATCCGTCAAATCGCTATCGACATAGACATGGGGGTCTTGGTCATTGGGGAAGTCGAAGTATATCAGAGTATCTCCATCAACTTGTTCGGCATTCGTCACCCATCTGGAGAAGGACTCCGTCACAGGCCCGTGATGCACCCAATTCACCATATCCTTACTTTGCCAGGCATGATACCCACCCTTACTCTTTTTCAATCCACCCGGAGCATTGTATTGATTGAGGAAACCTGTCGTCAGCAGAGGAATATCGAAACCCTCCAAAGTCGCTTCCACCGGAGAGAATTTTACTTTGGATGAATCTTTTGCTCCTTTTTTCACTCGCGGAACAACTCCTCCATAGCGCCCAAACATCCAGTAATCATCAGGACCTTTACTGAGAAGCACCGGAGCATCCCCAAGGTTGGCCGGTCCCAAGTTCGGAGTCTCAATCCAGTTCTGCCAAATGGGAGACTGCTTAATGAGTAAAGAAGAAGCAGACCGCTTGCTCTCAAAGCTCTTGAGGACCGTCTTGAGGGTGCCAGACTCACCCGTAGGCGAGGACTCCCCCTCTTTCACCACGATCCCCTCAGAGGACTCGATCGCGCCCTTCCAATCTTCTTGGCTATCAATTTTCCAAGCCCCCTCTTCAGCCAGAGCGGAAACGAACGGAAGAAACGGAAAAAAGAGAAACGGTCGCACAGAACTTATTTTCATTATGATGATTAATATTCGACTGGAGAGGAGACACTCTTTCGAAAAAAAAGAGGTCCTACAACTTGGCAGTCTGCATCTCTTTCTATTTCGAAACCTTTTCATCCGATCTGAGAGCAGCCTTTTCCTCAATCCAAGTCACCTGATGACTCTTCAAGCCTAGGGAGCAGCTATTCTCCCCTCTCACTCGGACATCAAAGCGAGCTCATTCTCTCCCAACTCGCGCCCTTGCCAACCACCATCAGTCAATTTCATAGGAACAAAGATTCTCATCCAAACCGTTTCCCCTTTACGACCCGCCCTAAAAACCTATCTCTTATCTATAATGAAAGCTCTTCTCATGGCTGGTATTCTAGCAGCCGCATCTCTCACAGGCTTTGCTGACGAACCAATTCAACCCAATGAGAAGGCCGAGCGCTATCACAAGCTTCTCCTAAAGCGGCCTGATAGCGGCACCCTATTCGAGCGCTTCGTGGACTCTTGGCTCGATACCGGTAGCAAGGAAGACCTAGAGACCTTTCTCCAAACAGGAGCTAAAGAGGGCGGAGCCCAAGAGTGGCGGCTCCTCGCAACCTACCAAGACTGGATGGGTCGAGAGGAACAAGCCCTCGCTGCCATGTCCGCAGCCCTCGAGAAAGAACCCGAATCAGGTGCTCTCTTTTTTGCACGAGCCAAGCTTAAGGCTCGTCTCCTCGACTTCGAGGGTGCTCTCAACGATTTAGAAAAAAGCAAAGAGGAAGCCGGCGAAGAAGCGGCCACTCTCAAAGGAACTTGGCTCGCGCGCGCGGGACGCCCAGAGGAGGCTCTCGCCGCCTGGCAAGAACTCCTCGCTACTCGACCAGGTGACGAAGAATTGCAGGAAGACCTCATCGAACTCCAAGTAGGAGAAGGGCTCTATGACGAAGCCATCGCCACCGCTCGCAAGCTCGCCGAAGGCTCCAAGGACCCTTACCAAAAGGCCCTCCGCTGGATGCGGGTCGCAGGAGTCGAAGTGATGGCCGAGCAGCGCGAAGAAGGCCTCCAAACCTACCGCAAAGTCTTGGAGATGACTGGCGAGGACTCTTGGCTGGAGAAGGAAGTGCTCGCTCAAGTAGACAAAGTCTTTCGCAGAGAAGAGAACATCGCCGGATTGCGCGACTTCTATGCTGCCCTGCGGGAAAAGTTCCCGCAACGGGTGAGCCTTCGTAAAGGGCTCGCCGCTCAGATGGCTGCCAACGGCGAAATCGATGAAGCCATTTCTCTCTTTCGTGAAGTTCTTAAAATCACTCCCGGAGACCTCGCCAATCGAGAACAGTTCATCACGCTGCTAGAAACAGCGGAACGCTTTGACCTTGCCGTCGAAGAATTAGGAGTCGTTGTTCGCGAAAACGGGGAACAACCCGAAGTCTGGGAACGTATGGCCCGCCTCCGCGACCTCATGGGCGACGCCAAGGGTTTGAACGAAGCCCTCAACAAAGTGCGGGAACTACGGGCCGTCGATGGTCCCGGAATCGTCGCCACCTCGTCTCTTTATGAGCGCTATCAGTTACACGAGGAAGCCGAAGAAATCTTGCGCAAAGGCCACGCCGATTTTCCCGAGGCCACCGAAGTCACCGAAGCTCTCGCCTCCTTGCTCGCCGACATCGACGCCAGTGACGAAGACCAAGCCGAAGCCACCCAAATGTGGTTAGCGATGGCCGAAGGCGCTGACGCCGAGGGACTCCTCCGCGTAGCACGTGCCCTCCTCGCCAATCGCCGCGCCGAGGCCTGCTTCACCCTGCTCTCAGAACGCATTGAAGAATTCCCGGAAAACCTTTTGCTCCTCAAACAGCTCTGTGATGCTGGCCTCGCTGCCGACCAATCTCAGGAAGCTCTCCCCTACGCTCTCAAGATGGCTGAGCTAGCCCAGTCCCCCACCGACCTCGCTTCCGCTCTCACCGAAGTGACCCGCCTATCCCGTCGTTTGGATTTAGAGCCCATTCTCGCAGACCTCATGAGCCTAGAGAACAAGTCGGCGAAACAGTGGTGCGTCGTCGCCGAGCTCAACGAACTCCAAGGCGACCTCATCGCCAGTGACAGCGCCCTTGCTGAGGCAGCCAAGTTAGAACAAGGCCCTCTCATCTTGAGTCAAAAAGTGCGTCTCTTGGAGTCTCGCGACGAACTCAAAAAAGCGGCCGTCGTAATGCGTGAAATCATAGCGCTCCCTGGTGGAGAACGACCCGTCTATCTGCGCAAACTCGTCAACCTCCTCGCCACCGCTGGAGACTGGCAAGCGGCCCTAGCCGCCACCGAGGATTGGAAGCGAGTGGCTCCTGGAGACAAAGGAGCCTGGCTCCGGCGCTCCGAACTTCTTAACGAGAGCGGAGAATTGGAAGAAGCAGTCGACGAACTTCGCCGCGCTCTTGCTAAATTCGGGGACGAGTCTGAAATCAAGGGCCTCCTCGCCAATGCGCTGGTCGAAGCCGGCGAATACACCGAGGGAGAGCGCCTTTATCGCAAGCTCTATGAAGAAGCCGAAGATGCCAATGCGAAGAACCGCTGGATCGACGAGCTCGCCACTCTTGCTCAACAAGAAAACCGCGTGGAAGAACTCCTGAGCGAGTTCGAACGCCGCAAACGCCGAAATTCTCAAGAAGCCGGCCCCCTTCAAGCCCTTGCTTCCATCCACGAAAAGCTGGGAGACTATGAGATGCAACGCGAAGCTCTCGCCGAAGCCGTTCGGCGCAAACCCAACAATGTCAAATTGCGACAAGACCTCGCCCGCGTCGAAGAACAAGCCGGTGATATCGACCGTGCCATGACCACCCTGCGCGAAGCCGCCCGACTCGATAGCGGTCCCCTTTCTAAGCAAAAGCTCGTTGAAGCCTACTTCCGCAATGGCGAGATCGAACTCGGTCTCGATGTGCTGCGAGGCATCCAAAATGGAGACCCGCGCGAGGTCGAGAAGACTACCATCGCTCTCATGCAAAATGGCGAGTGGGAAACTGCCGCCAGCTTTTTGGCCGAAAGTCCAAACAAAGATTGGCGGCTCAACTTTCTCACCGCCCTTAATCTCTACCAAATGGGAGAAAAAGATGCCGCCCGAACCATGCTTCGACAGCTCACCTCTGTGAATACCGAAATCGAAGGGCTTAAACCCCAGATTGACGAAAAAACACTCGAACGGTGGCGGGGATGGATGCGGCACCAAGGCAGTCACAAGGACCCACGCGAAGTCCTCCTAATCAAGGTGATGGCCCAACAGGTCGTGGCCTTAATGGCTCTTGGCGACCAAAACTCAGGATATGGATATGGCTTCCGTCATCGCGGCGGACAACAGCCCCAGATACTCCCTGGAACCGCGGAAGAAATGCGAGCCTTGACTCTCGCCTTTCTCCTTAACGATGCCAATCAGCAGTCAGAAGAACAACGCGAAGAACTTCTTTCTGCCATTCAATTCCCTCAGGGGCGCCTAGGAGACCAAATGAAAAATGGCCACCGTCTCGCAGAATGGGTGGAAGAGGAGTTGGCTGCCGGTCGCATGGACCTTGCGGAAGCAATAACCATGGCATCGAGCCATCCTGATTTTGACGTCCAGCATTTAGAGCAAGCAGCAACCGAGCTCAAGGAAACGAATCCGGAAGCAGCCAATAGCGCTCTCACTGCGCTCCTCAATCGCGACTCCAAATTTTCCACAAGTCAGATCATTGCTCAAAAGCTTGCTCTCATCGAAAAGTTCGAGCCTTCCGAACGACGAGATAACTTCAACGGCCTCGCCGCACGAGTGTTTGCCCCCGTCCGGAATCCCTACCAATACTACGGAGGACAGCAAACCGTGACCACCGACCAAGCCACCAAGGAGCTCTTACGGAGCAAGCTTTTGGCCGAACTCGAGAAAATCCCCGTCGGAGCCCAGCCAAAGGATCAAGAAACAGCCCTAGCCGTCACCCCATGGTTCACCAGCCTGGTTGCTGATGCATGGCAGTCCGGCCGCGCGCAAGACTTTGTCAACCTTACCAATCGTTTGCTGGAAGAACACGCCGTCTTTGCTCAGGGCCAAAAGGGTATGGTTTTCTACAATGGCCATTTTTACCCCGCTAGCGCCTTAGCAGGAAGAAGGAATGCACAGAGACTCATGCAGCCCCCTACCTTCCCACGAGTCCAGACCGAACTCCCGATGTTTTTACAGCAACTCCTCAGCGTTCCCTTCGCTTCCGCAAACGAACAAAAGAATGAAAGTAATGCCTTTCTCGACCAATGGCGCCAGGCTCGAGATGCACGTCTTGCTGAGCAAAGTAAGGTTGAGGGCAGCACCAGCGGAGGCGACCAAAGCATGACCCCCGAAAAGCTAGCCCCAGAACTTCACCGTCTTTCCTCCGGCCAACTACGCCTCTTGGCTCGCCACTGGTCGGGAGATACCGAAGAACTTGAGAAGGAGTTGCAAGCCTTCGAGACTTCACAGAATGCCAAAGAAGTTCTCGCGGCAGCAGGCTATTGGTTCCAAAAGGAAGATCTAACGAAGAGCTACCAATTGCTCACCAAAGCCCGTTTCCTGCCCATGGACAAGAATGAGCGCCAAGCCGTCGACGGAGAGCTAACCCTAGTGGGCTCAACCCTCTCCCAAAAAGGAACAGACCTCGATGAGCTAGAGGTCGCCCAAAGAGCAGTATTACGCCTCCGACGCAGTGCTCGCTCCGCCGAGGAACAAAAACTACTCGCTGGTCCTATGACCTCACTTGGCCTGAGCAATGTTGTGACCCAAATGCAGACCGCACGCCTCCGCCGAGGAGCTCTTTCCAATCAACGGAGCCGAAGCTCTAGTCAGGGAACGAGCCCTCGCCTTACCAAAGCTCTCGGTGAGGGAAACAAAGAGGCGGCTTCCCGCGAAGGCCTTCGCCTCCTACGTCCCCTCCTCCGCAGCCCCCATAACCAGTGGGAGGTCCAACAACTTGTCGAAAAGCTCCAAGCAGGCAACCTCACCGAGGAAATCCTCACCCTCGCCCATCCCGGCGAAACGAAGAGCTACAGCCGACGGATGGAATACGTCTCGCTCTGCGCAGCCTTCAACAAGGCCGAGCGCGCTCTCCCTCTCCTGAAGGCACTCTCAGAAGAGAGGCCCAGTGACGACGAAGTCAAAGCCAAGCTAGCCCGCTTCCTCCCTCGCGAGGAAATGATGTCTAAGGCGCGTGAACTGATGACCCCGGAGGCCCTCGAAGATTTCGGTGCATTCGTCGTTGGACTCGCCAATAGCCGCTCCAGCGATCCCTTCGACGTCTCCGAAGCTGAGACCGAAGAAGAGGCCCAACTCAAACTCGATAGCTATTCTCTGTGTATTGAATACTTGCAGAAGGTCGATCCCGCCCCCGATGCCACGCGTAACCTTTCTTGGTATATTGCTCTCATCTCGGCGGGGGCTCTCGAGGAATGGAACTTTGACGAGAAATCTTCCCTTAGCTTGGCTGAGAACTCATCCGAGCCCAGTGAATTTCATCAGGAACGTGTACGTATCACGCGAGACCTTTTACTGGCAGCTCTCCCCCACCCTCAAATCGCCTCCCAAGCTTTTTCGGTCATGGACGGTTATCAAAAAGGCCTGCAATGGACCGAAGAAGAATTGTTAGAAGCCGCCTTCACCGCCTCATCAGCGGCAAGCAAACGCGACTTCACCTCTACCGATCATCGTCTCCATTACATACTCAATAATCCTTGGGGCTTCTCGATGGGTCAGAACTCTTCGCAGAGAGAACCTCAGCATGTTGGCAAGACGCCCTCCGACTACCTGAGCTTGGCAATGGTCAAAATGAAGGACGATGCCTCCAACGAGCTATTCACCCGCTTCAGCGAAGTCGATTCAGAAAGAAGCAAAGTTCTTGCTCTCGCTCGCTCCTTCGCCACCGAATCGGAAGAAGCCTCAAAAGCAGCTTTGACCGAATGGCGTGACCAGTTGAAGGGTGAACGTAAGGAGAAGCTCAAGCAATACGTCAACTTCCTCACCATCGCCGCCTACAACAACGCCCCCTTGGAGCGTATCGATCCGCTGGAGCGAGAGTTCTTCCGCATACTCATTAAGAACATGCAGTATAACGACATCTCGGATCGCAGCTTGATCTCTCTTGCCCAAGCCTACGAAGAAGTCGGAGGACCAGAAACACTCCAGGCTCACCTAAACCGCTTTCTCACCGAGCTCATTGGTCCACCCGAACTCTGGGACCAATGGGTCAAACTCAATCGAATGAACCAGCTCAGAAACCAAGAGCTCAATGCAATTGTTTACCTGATTCGCAACTATGCCCAAAAGCTCTTCAATGCCAAATGGGATCTCGAACAGCTTCTCGCTATCGCAGAGTTCAAGCCTTTCCTTCACAACAACGAATACCAGATCGCACAGTCTATTGAAAGGACCCTCAAGCGCGATTCTGTTGAAGAAATAGAAAAAGTCCTTCAAGAAATCAACTTCTGGAATCTCTCTTGGGCCGAACTGGGACAGCCACTTGACCTAGAGGAAAAGAAATGCGCTTGGAACGTCATCCTCGAAGCGACTGCAGAATATCAAGAGCGAACTACCCTAGGTAAGAAATGGGCCAAAGCCCAAGGTAACCGCCGCTTCCGAAATCGCTTGGCCGCCGCAACCTTTGGCCAGGAGAAGGGTCAAATCTCAGGCGAATTGGAAGGCGTCGCAGGAAAAATGCTCAAGATGTCTCCCGAGGATCAGGCTGGTATTGCCAACATCTTGAAGACCCTATTTCCAGCTCTCAGCGTTCCCAACCCCAAACCTAATACCCAAAAGCTACTCACTCTCCTTGGGCAAGAAGAGCAAGGAGACCTTGTTGCCAATGCTCGCAAAAAAATTGAAAAGGGGTTTGAAGGACAGATTCATGACTACCGAGGAGGCCGACAGATCAGGGCCGACACCCTCAAGCTCATCCCTCTCGATCCTCAGTTGGCAGCCGAATATTATGCAACCGCTGCTAAAGAATCAAAAGTGCAACGCCGTGGAGCCTTCGGACAAACCGTCCGCATCAACTCTTCGAGTTCCATCGCCTCCGAACAGGACGAGCATTTCGAGGATCTTCTCGACGATGCCGACCGCAGCTCGAGCGCGATCAGCCTTCTCGAATGGAGTCGTTTCCAGAGAGCCTACGAGACCCTTCCCGACGCACCCCTCATTGGCATCGGTCATGCCGAGCGCTACGACATCTCAGAGCTCGTCTCGCGCTTCTGGAGAAAACAGCCAGAACCCAAAGGCCTCAAGGGAGTTGAAGCCGAAATCTTTAGTCGATATCACTGGAATGACTTCGCGAAGAACTTTGCCGACGAAGAACCCGAAGTTCGCAAAACCGCTGTTTGGCTGCTTTGGCTAGCTAGCTCTCAAACTTGGAATGTGGGAGACGAAGCCCAGAAACATTGGGACTGGATGGAAGAGACCAACTACGCCGAGCGGCACCCTCTTCAATTCGCTCGCAACAGCACCCTAACCGCCCTCCGTGCATGGGACGAACTCAAGCCCGAGGCTCACCCCGTGGCCCGCCAAGTCTGGAGTAAAGTCCTCGCCGATCCCGAGATCACAGTTCGCCTCCGCACCGAGATCGTTTCAGCAAGCCTGAGCAAAGAGCCCCGCATTGCAGATTCCCCCGAGGGCATTGCCGCGATTACCGAGCTCCTCGAGAGTTATCTCGCCGAGAATCGTTCCCTCCCTGCCAACGCCTTCGGAAGACTCCTCACGGGGGTCAACAAGTTAACCACCCCTCTTCCTCGCGACCGTTGGAATGTGATCCTAGATAAGGGCAGCAAAGCCCTCTTGGAAATCGCTGCCAACAAGAACCACAACCGCCGAGACTCCAACGAAGCAAGATTCGCCCAAAGCCTCGTCGAGCTCAGCATTGCGCTGGAAAACTACGAAGTCACAAAATCCCTTCTCGCTATTTCGAAGGATAGCCTGCGAGGCAACCTAGAGCTCATGTTAGGACTTGTCACTCAGGGGAAGCCCGACCTCGCCAAACTCCTCCCCACGACTCCGGGTCTTCTCTATACCCTTCCGCCTAGTCAAAAGTGGAATCCCGAACTTGCCAAAACGGTCGAGGAACTGCTTCCCCTGATTACCAACGAGCAGGAGCGCTATCGAATCCACTGTCTTCTTGCCTCCCTTTCCAATGAGGATAAGGAATCGAAGCCAAGCAAGAAGGAACGTCTTCTCGCTCTCGCGAATGATTTCGCAGAGAAGGCTCCCAAGGTGCCACAAGCGCGACTGCAAACCCTCAGGACCTTCCTCGAGGAAAGCGAGACCATTGCACCACTCCTACCTGAGCTCGAAGTTATCAGCCAACGCTATCTCTATACCCAGGCCATGGAGCAGGACCGGATGCCCGGCGATCTTTCTTCGAAGAACCTCCTCTACATTCTCGACAAGTATGCCCTGGAAATGGCTAAACGCGGCGACCTGGCCCCAATAGATCGGCATCTCAAGGCTCTCGCAGCATCTATCACCACGGACCGTCACAGCTACTACGCCGAGCGGACCGCAGACACGTTCTTCTGGACCGTCTTCACCGGCTATGTCGAAGGCCGAGCTGACAATCCCGACACCCCAATCTCAGACGCCACCCTCGCTCTGGCCAAAGAATGGTATCTCGGTCTTGCTAAGGCTAAGTTTGACAACGACTCCTTGGCCATTCGCGCCGTGGCTTTCCCCCTTATCCTTCATATCTTTGCAGGAAAAGGGGCCGAATTCGAAACATGGATTAAGTCCCTCCCTGAGGCAGATCAAGCAGCCTACTTAAAGCAGCTCGAGAATCCAAGGGCCATGCTCAACACATGGACTGACAATGGTTGGTGGCAGGGCAAGAGTCATGTCCCTTACGGTAAATACTTCTCAGCCAAGATTCTAGAAGACCCCTATGGAAGCAAAACTCTCATGGGCAAACACCTGTCATCCTACCGACTGGTCAGCAAAAAGGTCATCAGCCTCGCGGATTATGAAAAGACATACGGCAGCCTCCCACCTGAACATCCTCAGGCGGCTCAATTTTTACTGGATGTTGGAGTCTATGTCGCCCGTAACCGCGATAAAGAACGCGAAAGAGGCCTGGCCATGATCAAAAAATCTATCGAGCGAATGGCGGCCACCGAAGACCCATTGGAAGCCTTCGGCCGTGCCGAGCTTGCCGCCGTCTATGGCGATAAAATAAAGAGCTACAAAACTGCAATCGAACTCGCTAAAGATATCGACTGGGATAGCATCCCCGAGAAAGAAGGAGCTTCCTTAAAGAAACGCATCGACAACTACCCTTCCCTTCTTAAGAAGCGACAACAGAGTAAGCAGAAGAAAAGAGAAGCAGGCGCCAATAAGACCGAGGAGAAACCAATCCAGGAGAGCGTTGAAAAACCCGCAAAGAAGGCCGAAGAACAACCTCCCAAGAAGCTCGAAGAGGAGCCCACTCACAACGTCGAGGAAAAACCCACTGCCGATGCCGAAGAACAGCCCGCCGCGATGGTCGAGAAGCAACCCGCCGAGAACAAAGTAGAAGAGCCTGCTAAACAATGAGCCCATCACCTGCCCATCAATTCCTCGACGCCTTTCGCCGACGTTGCACCCTCGCCACTGGGCTGCGCGCTCTCCTGTGGTGCTCCGCCGGAGCCGTAGCCGCCATGCTCGTCTATGCGGTCTATTGGCGCATCAAGGGCTATCAAATTCCTTGGAGCTTCTACCCTATCATCGCCTTCTGGGCTCTATTCATCGCAGCCATGTGGACCCTCGCGCGCAGCCTCTCCCGACGCGAAGCCGCAGAACAAGCAGACCAGCACTTCGGACTCAAGGACGGCCTCGCCTCCACCATCCAGTTCGAGGAAGAGAACTGCGAAGGCGAAGTCTTCGAGCTCCAACGCAAGGCCATCGAGGAGCGACTCGCAAACCAGCAAGTCTCCTCCCTTCCTATCCGCACCCCTTGGAAAGTCGCCTTTTTCTCTATGGGTGGACTCGCCCTCGCCATCTGGATGGCCACCCTCCCTAACAGCGAGGCAGTGCAATCGCAGCTCGACGCCGACCAAGCGATGCTCGAACGCACCGCAACCGTCAAAGAACAACTCGAAGAAGCGGTGGAAGAGCTGCTAGAAGAGCTCGACGAGGACGAGAAGGCCGCCCTCGATGTCGAACAGCTCAAAGAGTGGGTCAAAGAGCTCGAAGAAACAGAAGATCAGAAGGAAGCCCTCCGCCAGCTCGCTCGCTTTGAGAAAAAAATCGCCAATGCCATGAAAGGCCTCGAAGCTCGCAAGGACGAAGAAACCCTCAAGCTCGCCGCAGCCGAACTCGACAAGTCCGACCTTGCCGCGGCTCGTCAATTGGGAAAGAAGCTCGATCTCAAGGAATTCAAAGAGGCCGCCATGGACCTCAAAAAGCTCAAACCCAACGCCAAGAATCCCGAAGGCCGCAAGCTCACCGAGGAAGAGCGTAAGAAGATGCTCGAGAAGCTTCGCGAAGCCACCAAGCGCATGGCCAACGGAGCCAAAGGCCGTAAAAACAATCAAATGAACCAAAACGGGGAACCGAACGGCAAGGAAATGCAAGACCTCGCTGACCTCCTAGATGAACTCGACCAAGCCGCCGAGGAATTCGACGAAGAGATGGGTGACCTACAGGAAATCGAAGGCGAATTCGAAATGGGAGAATTTGATGAAGCAATGGGCAAGTTCATGGGACGCATGAAGAACTTGGATGCCCGCAAAAAACTGCGCGGCAAACTCGGAAAGATGCGACAAAAGCTCGGAAAAAGTCAGGGTTTCGTGGCAGGCAGCGGCCAATCCTTACAGCTGGGCAAAGGCGGCCTCAAACCTGGGGTCGGCACCGACCAGCGCCGGCGCGAAGGCGAAACCGAAATGCCAGCCGAAATGGCCGCCGAACGCTTGAAAGGCCAAAAAGGCAGCGGCCCTTCCCAAAGCACCGTCGAAGATGCCGACAGCGGCGCTGGAATTTCAGGTCGACGCAACGCAGTGCAAGAACGCTCTTTCGCCCGCCAGATGGAGAGCTTTGTCGCACGCGACGATGTCCCCGAGGAAATGAAGTTGGGGGTGCGTGAATACTTCGAGCGCATCCACGAGGTCGAAGCAGACCAAGGCGGTAACTAAGAAACAAATTTCAGAAACAATTACGATGACGACAGTAGAAAACGGAATGGAAAGCAGGGCCAAGGAGTTCAGGGAAACCTTTACTCTCATCCGCAAGGAAGTGGGCAAGTTCATAGTGGGACAAGACGAGGTCGTTGAAAACGTGCTCATCGCGATTCTTTGCGGTGGCCACGTCTTGTTAGAAGGCGTTCCCGGATTGGGAAAAACGGCTCTCGTCAACACCCTCTCCAAGGCCCTCGACCTCAAGTTCGGTCGCATCCAGTTCACCCCCGACCTGCTACCCAGTGATGTTGTTGGCACCCAAATCCTTGCCGAAAAGAACGGGAGCCGCGAACTAGTATTCCAACCAGGGCCCGTCTTCTGCAACATTCTCCTCGCTGACGAAATCAACCGAGCGACCCCCAAAACGCAAAGTTCCCTCTTGGAAACAATGCAGGAAAAGCGCGTCACCGTCGCCAACGAGACCCACACTCTCGACGCCCCCTTCTTTGTGCTCGCCACTCAGAACCCTATCGAGAACGACGGCACCTACCCTCTCCCCGAGGCCCAACTCGACCGCTTCTTTTTCAAACTTCAAGTCCCCCTCCCTTCCCACGACGAATTTTCCGAGATTCTCAATCGTACCGGCGGCTCGACTCAACCCGAGATTTCAGCCGTCGCCAGTGGGCCACAGCTCATCGAAATGGGAAAAACTCTTCGCGAGATCCCTATCGAGGCTGGCGTGCAAGACTACCTCGTCAAAGTCGTGCGTCACACCCACCCCGACAACGACAAGGCGCCCAAAAAGGTGAAAAACTACCTCCGCCATGGTGCCTCTCCCCGCGCCGCCCAAGCCATCCTTTCCGCCTCCCGAGCCCGCGCTCTGTTAGATGGACGCTACCACGTCGCTCGCGAAGACATCGAGGCCTCGGCCCTCCCCGCCATGCGCCATCGCCTCATTCTTTCCTTCGAGGGAGAAGCCGAAGGCATTCAGCCCGACGAACTGATTCTCTCCGCAATCAAGTCCGCAAGTTAGCCGGTCCCACCGCCCACTTATGAGCGAACCCACATCATCCGGCAGCCTCACCAGCCCGGCCTTCATTCAACGCCTTGAGTCCCTCTTTTTACTCGCTCGCCGAGTCTTAGGAGGCACTCTGCAAGCGGATCGCAAGAGTCGCAAGAAAGGCACCGGCATCACCTTTGCCGATTACGCCGAATACCGGCTCGGCGATGACTTTCGAGCCATCGATTGGCGCGTCTACGCCCGCTTCGACCAACTCGTCATCAAGCTCTTTGAATTGGAGGAAGACGCCACCATCTATCTCCTCTTTGACAATAGCCAGTCCATGGCCAGCAAGCTGCAAACCGCCAAAGAGCTCACTGCCGCCATGGCTTACATCGGTCTCCACTGCCTCGATCGCGTCGCCATCTACAGCATGGCCGAAAAGCTCAAACCTCTCATGGATCCGGGCCGAGGCCGCGGCAAAGTCTTCTCGATGTTACGCGCTCTCGAAGCCGCCGAGCCTTTTGGAGAAGACACAGACTTCACCGCTTGCGTGCGCGAATTCCAAGCCCGCCACCGCAAGAAGGGGATGGTCATCGTCGTTTCCGACTTTCTCTTCCCCCAAGGCTTCGAAGGCGGACTCAAGCGCCTCTCGGGCCTGGGTCACGATGTCTTTGCCATTCAAGTCCACGACCAAGCAGACCTTACCTGTGACTGGAAGGGCGACGTCGAAGTGCAATGCATCGAAACGAACAAACGCGAACGCCTAACAGTTACTAGAAAAGAAGCGCAAGCCTACGAAGAAGCTAT
The DNA here is from genome assembly GCA_051251855.1 of Roseibacillus sp. Classification (GTDB taxonomy): domain Bacteria; phylum Verrucomicrobiota; class Verrucomicrobiia; order Verrucomicrobiales; family Akkermansiaceae; genus Roseibacillus. Next base: position 335,585 of record JBPOGI010000001.1, on the reverse strand, counting down.
CACCCAGTGGAATGAAGACCTCCGCAAGGAGTGCGCCCGCCGTGGCATCGGCCTCGCCGCTACCACCAACGAAGTCCCCTTTGACGATGTCGTGCAAGGCATCCTGCGGAAGGGAGGCCTCGTCGCATGAATTTTCTCGCACCCAACCTGCTTTGGGGATTGCTCGCGCTCATCCCTCTCGCTCTCATTTATTTCCTCAAGGTCCGCCCTCGTCGCAAGCCGACCAACGCCTACTTTCTTTGGGAAAAAATTCTGCAAGAGAAAGCAGCCAGCGCCCTCTTTCGCCGCCTCCGCGACATTCTCTCTCTCCTCCTCATGGCTCTGGTCGTCGCCCTCATTGTCATGGCCATGTCGCGCCCTAAGCTCCAATCCGACGATGGCCGCGACCTTCTCATCATCATCGACCGCAGCCCCTCCATGGCCGCCAGCAAGGACCGCGAAACCGTTTTTGACGAAGCCAAAAAAGAAGCTTCTAACATCGTCCGAGCCCTCGATGGCAGCCGCCGCCTCGCCGTAGCAGGACTTGCGGATCGCCTCGAGTTCGCCAGCCACCTCAGCGATAGCCCCAAGGACCTTCTCGATGCCATCGAGGACATGAAACCCGCCCCCGTTCCCCTTTCCGAAACCTCTCTCGAACATCTCAACCGCCTCGCTCAAATCGAAAACTCGCGCGTCATCCTCATCACCGATGGCAATGGCGGCTTAGACAATCTCAGCGAAAAAGTAGAAGTCCTGCGCCTCGACGGCCCCCGTGAGAACGCCGGCATCGTAGCCGCCGACCTCGACTGGGTTCCCGGCAAAGAAGGCGTCGTCTCCTTCTTCTATAAAGTCGCCTCCTCTTTCCCCGAAGCCAAAAGCGCGGAACTCCTCCTCAAAGAATCTAATGGCAATCGCATCCTCAGGGTCATCCCCCTCGATCTGCAACCCGGCACCAGCGCTGGCGAAACCATCGAGATCGGCGAAATGGTCCCTGGCAGCTGGCTCGCCGAACTCGAAATCGTAGATGCCCTCCCTGCCGACAACCGCGTCGTGATGGGACTCAACGAACAACGCCGCATCCGGGTCGCCGTCGCCTCGGAACAGCCCTACTTTTTCGAGCGCAGCCTCGAAGCCTTCTCTCGCGCTGGTGGATTGCAGATGACCTCGCCAGACTCCGCCGAAGTCATCCTCACCGACCAAGGCCAGACCGCCGCCAACCAGCTCATCGTTTTCAGCCCGCAGGGAGAGTCCGTCTGGTGGCAGGACCTCGGCGACACTCTCGAACCGCCCGTCCCTCTTATCAAAGCCGAGGGCCATCCTCTCCTTCGTCATCTCGAAGCCGAAGGCATCAACTTTACCGGTGCTCGCCAGCTCACCGCCCCCGAAGGCTCTGTCGTCCTCGTCGAATCCGAAACCGGCGTCCCTCTCCTTTACAAGGCCCGCCACGAAGGACAACGCGCTCTCATCGTCAACCTCGACCCGCCGGCCGCCGAGTTCTTCCTCTCCCCCTGGTTCCCTGTCCTCGTCTACGATGGTGCTCGCAACCTCACCGGAGAAGAATCCTCCCTTCGCACCGTCTACCCCGTCGGTTCCCGCATTCCCTTTCCGACCACCGGCGAAAGCGAGCCCCTCTGGACCAATCCTTCTCAAAAAATCACGCAGACCAACGAAGCCGAAGTGAGAGAGTCCGGTCTTCACAAACTCCAACTCGGAGCCGAGCAGAGGCTCTTTGGCGTCTCCCTTTTGCGCAGCGAGGAAACCCTCCTCGATGGTTCCGGCCCGGCTGGATCCGACGTTCCTCTCGAGCGCGGACAGCTCCTCGGATGGTGGCTCCTTGCCCTCGCGCTTATCTTGGTCTCCGCCGAATCCATTCTCTATCACCGCCGCAAATTAGGATGATCGAATTTTTAAATCTCACGCCCCTCTGGGCCCTCCTGCTTATCCCCGTCCTGGGTGCAGCCTTCTTCGTCTCCCTAGTGGACCGCCCGCCACTTTTTAAGTGGGCCAGCTTCATCTGCCGTCTTCTTGCCGTCATCCTCCTCATCCTCGCGCTCTGCCGTCCCTTTTGGGTGCGCCAAAGCGAGGACCTCCATCTCGTCTACCTTCTTGATGCCTCCGAGTCTGTCGAAGCCACTTCTCTTCGCGACGCATTGAAGGAAATCAATCAAGCCAACACCAAGCTCAAGCCCACCGACACCTGGAGCCTCTTTCTCTTCGGCCAAACCGCTAAGTCCGTCACTCCCGAGGAAGTAGAAACCTTCATCGCTCAGTGCGAAAAGGGCCAAGCCGATGCCGCTTTCCGCTCTCAGAGTGACCTCGAAGGCGCCCTCGCCGAGGCCCGTCTCTCTTTCCCTGCCAACAAAGCTCGCCGCGTGGTTCTCTTCTCCGATGGTGCCGTCGAAGGCGATCTCGACCGCATCTTTGCCCAACTCAAAGACGAGCAAACCGACCTTCGCTTGCAAAAAATGCCCGGTCGCAGCGAGCCCGAAGCCGCCATCGAAGACTTCGAAGCCCTCACCACGGTTGCCTTTGAGGGCGAACTCACCCGCCTGCGCGCTCGCCTCATCGCCAACACCGACATGAAGGCCAATCTCCGCATTCTTCATCGCGGTGTCGCTGTCGCCGAAAAGGGAGTCGAACTCGTCGCCGGCAAGACCATCATCGAAAACATCGACGTCGAAATGGTCACCGCTGGCGAAAGTGTCTGGGAAGCTGAACTCGTCCCCGAGAAAGACCACTTCGCCATCAACAACAAAGCGGCCCTCACCATCACCGTTCGCGGTCGCCCCCGCGTCCTCGTCATCCATGACGAAAGCGAAAAGATGCGCGCCGCCGCCAGGGCCCTGCGCGAACAAGGCATTGAACTCGACCTCCGTGGCGTGCGCGGACTCCCCGACTCCCTGCGCGGACTCCTTGCCTTCGACGGCATCGTCCTCGCCGACGTCCCCGCCACCTCCCTTCGCCCCGAACAAATGCGTTGGCTCAAAGACTACGTCACCAAGTTCGGCGGTGGCCTGGTCATGCTCGGCTCCGAAAACTCCTACGGTATCGGCGGCTACTACCGCACCCCTGTGGAAGAAGTGCTTCCCCTCGTTTCTCGCTTTGAGAAGGAAAAAGAAAAACCCTCCCTCGCCATGGTCCTCGTCATCGACAAATCAGGCTCCATGAGCGGCGAACCCATCGTCATGGCCCGCCAAGCCGCCCGCGCCACCGCCGAACTCCTGAGCGGTCGCGACCAAATCGCGGTGATCGGCTTCGACAGTCAACCCCAACTCATCTGCGAACTCACCCCTGCCAGCGCCCAAGCCCAAATCGCGAGCGCCATCGACTCGCTAGATGCCTCAGGAGGCACCGACCTGCAACCTGCCATCGTGCAAGCGCGCGAAATACTCGAAGGCGCATCCGCTAAAATCAAACACATCATCGCCATGACCGATGGCCAAACCAACCCCTCCAATCTGGTCGAACTTTCTCAAGAGATGGCCGACTCCGGTATCACGGTCTCCACCGTCGCCCTCGGGGGAGGAGCTGCCGGAGCCCTCCTCTCCGAAATGGCCGAAGCCGGACGCGGTCGTTATTACGAAGCCGCCGAAGCGCAAGAAGTCCCCCAGATTTTCACGCGCGAGACCATGCAAGCCTCCCGCTCGGCCATCAAAGAAGACCTCTACGCCAGCGCCCCCGTCACCGACCATCCCATGATGGCAGGCTACGAGTCCGTTGAATTTCCCTTCGTGCTTGGCTACGTCATGACCCGTGCCAAGCCCACGGCCCAAGTCCTCCTCGCCTGCGAATCCGGAGACCCTCTCCTAGCGGTGGGACGCTTCGGCCTCGGCACCGGAGTCGCCTTCACCGCCGATATGACCGAACGCTGGGGCGGCGAGTGGCTGGCTTGGGAAGGTTTCGGCAGCTTCTGGGCTCAAGTCCTGCGTGGCGCGCTCAAGAAAGACAACTCCGTCGGTCTCGGCGCGATAGGCGAAGTCACCAATGGACGCTGGCAAGTCGAAGTCACCCGCAACAACGAAGCCGGACAACCGCTCGGCGCCATTGACTGGGACGCCGAGGTCTTTGACGAGAACGGCGTCAGCCGCCCCGTGGAACTCGCAGAAGTAGGCCTCGGACGCTACTTCGCCTCCGTCGACATTGGAGATGCCAAGCGCCTCGCTCTGCGTCTCACCGACCCCGTCTACGGCAAAAGCAAGACCCTGCAATGGGCCGCCTCCTACCCCACCGAATACCGCCTCCGCCGCGAACTCCCTCCCCAACTCGCCAAAACCACCCCCTTCCAAATCGATGCCATCCGCAGCAACCTGCAAGACGTCCGCATCCGACGCCCCGCCCTCCCTTGGTTTGGCTTCGCAGCCCTGTTCTTTCTCCTTGCCAGCCTCATCCTCCGTCGAATTTAAGAAGGGACATCTAGTACCACTCTAGAGTGCGCGCAGCTTGCTGCCGCACCTTAGTCCTGCCCTCGCCCCTGGAAAAGGAGCCGCTTGCTGCTCCAACCTCGCGACCATCCCCGCGCCCCAGTCCACCGATTCCACACACTCAAGCAAGCGAGTTTTCCTCTTCCAAACACCACCACAGAACAATCCCCATCCACCTCAAAGCAGTAGCAAGCAACTGCACTCCAGAAGGCTAAAAATCTCTTCTTACTCCTGAGCCCTCTTTTTAGAGTTCTCAGAGCCTGCGGCTTTTTTCCAGACCGCTCCCTCATCCCCCTGCTGATCCATCCAAGCCAAGATCGACTCTTTCATCTCCTTCACTCTCGTCGCAAACTCAGGCTTCAGAGCAAGGTTCTCCCGCTCCCATGGGTCCTTTGATAAATCATAAAGTTGGAATTCCGGCTGTTTGCGAAAACGCTGAATGGCCTCCGCGATAGCCTCGTCCTCATCTTCCTTCTCAAGCCAGGACTGATAGACTTGGCGCACATGGCGGTCTTCCATCTGATCCACGTATCCAAAATCAAAGCCATTGATGGTTCGCACTCCGAATAAACGCTCAGGTGTAAGGTTCCACATCAACTTAAACTGTCCATCCGTAACAGCTCGCGACACAAACGGAGGGCCAACCGGACCACTCGTATAAGTAAAGAACGCCTCCTCGCGGTGCTGATTCGTTTTCCCAGAAAGCAAGGGCAACAGACTCTGTCCATCCAGCTCTTTAGGCACCTTCCCACCCGCCGCATCAATCAAGGTAGGAACGATATCGCAATACTGCGCTAACGCCTCCGTCACGAAGGCATCTCCCCCTAAATGAGGCCACTTCATCACACAGGCCGACCTTACTCCCCAATCATAGTTCGTCCACTTACCACACGGCATCCCTGCGCCGTTCTCATCAAGAACAATAAGCACCGTATTCTGTTCTAACCCCAACTCTTCCAATAAAGTACGTGCTCGCCCGACTTGGTCATCAAAGAGACGAACTTCAGCAAGATACTCTCGAAAAAAGTGACGCGTCTTCGGAGTATCACCTAAATGAGGAGGAAGCTTGAGGTCAGCCAACTTCCAAAAGGATGGGTCCCCTGAATCCCACGGAGAATGAGCATGGATGGAGCAAATAAAGAGACAAAAAGGCTCCGCAGAATCACGAGAGATAAAGTCCTTAACCCCAGACCAATCAGCATCAGGTGTGTTCTTCACGTTGGCGTTAGCTGGAAACCCCTTCACTTTTTCAAAAGGATAGACCGACTGAGGTTTGATGTGAGTCTTACCCGCAAGACCCACACGATAACCCAGAGGCTCCAAGTGTTGAACCACGCTCAAGACATCCTTTCGAGTCGCCTGATGATTCACCGAACATCCGTTGCGATGAGGCTGCAATCCCGTGTAAAGCTCCGCCCTCGCCGGAGCACAAATCGCTTCCGACACGAACATATTGGTGAAGCAAACCCCTTCCTTCGCAAGTCGATCAATGTGGGGAGAAGTGTTTGCATTCTTCGAACCATAACACCCCAAACTTGACGCACTGATATCATCAGCCAAGAGAATCAAGAAGTTAGGCTGGGGATTCTCTTGTCCACTAAGTAGAGAAGCCCAGCCGAGAAAAAAGAGCTGACAATAGATTCGCAACATCACTCCCCCACAGTATCGCTCAGTCTCCAAGGTGGAAGCAATCTCTGACAACCTGATCTCCAAAGCCCTCAAACAAGAGAGGAATTTCGTTTTCAGCCTTCACCCTTTCTTACAAAACCACAAAATCCCCCACGGTCTAGAAGACCTGCCGATTTCGGGCTCAGCTCCCCCTTTCCATCCTCCATGAAGCTCAATCCCTCCTTCGTTCACTGCTCAGACGCTTTCTCATTCTTCCCTGAAATACCAAACGCCACCCCAGAAAACTGGGGTGGCGTTTGGCGGAGAGTGAAGGAATCGAACCCACCAAGCCCCGTTAGAAGCTTCAACGGTTTTGAAGACCGCGGCGGCCACCAGGCACGCATAACTCTCCGCAACGAAGGTGAGCCGGGAATCGTTAGGACGCAAGCATCTCTTTCTCAGAAAGGAGAGCCAACTTCGGTCGAATGCAAGGAAACGGGAGCGTGGTCTTTCCAAGCCACCACCTAAAATTGTCGTCAGTTAAGGGTAGGTCTGCCTACTCCCCAGCCCCTTGAACCTCAACACAGAGCCATTCGACTTCAGTCATCCATAAGCAGTCTGCTCGAATCTGGGCAACTAAAGTCGCCCCCCTCCTTCTAACGAAACTGCTCATACTCCGGATTGACCTTCGCATTCTTAAAAATCGGATTGTCTTTCCAGAGTTCATAAGTCGGACGCAAGGACGTAGCACTCTCTGCAACTTCCCCTTGATCACCGGTCTCGACAATCCACTTGTCCAGAATCTCACGATGCTTCTTCAACTCCTGTCCAAATTCAGAGTTGAGCGCAAGATTCGTCATTTGATGCGGGTCCTCCGCAATATTGTAGAGCTCTTCCTCAGGACGAATCCCAAACCAATGCTCCTCCTGATAATCTGACAGTTTCCCTTCCTCATGCAGAGCTCGAAACTCAATCACCGCTGCCTGCTTGTCCCGATACTGAGGCTGCAACAATGCCCGCTCAGGGTAATAGTTACGAATATAACGATACTTCTCTGTCCGTACTGTGCGACTGCGATCAATGGTGTAATCACATCGGTCTCGAGCCGAAACCACGTAATCACGAGGGCTATGCTCTTCTGCAAACAAGTCACGCCCATGAAAATAATCAGGCACCTCAATCTCTGCCAGTGCCAGCGTCGTCGCCGAAACATCCAACCCAAGCACTAAATCATCACGCACTACTCCCGCCTGCAGCTTTGGGTGCTTCCCCTGAACCATCAACGGCACATGCACCCCACCTTCGTAGCAAAACTGCTTGTGTCGCAATGATTGATTATTCCCATGGTCCGAAAAGAAAAACACAATCGTATTCTCTATCTGCCCGTCCTCCTTCAACTGCGCCAAGATATCCTCCACCTGCTTGTCCGCCCCCCGTGCCGCATTGTAGTGCGTTGTCCAACCGCTCCTTAACCCAGGCGTCTCAGGGAAGTAGGGAGGCAAAGGCACCTCATCATTTGCCAACTTCTCTCCCTTGCGCACATGCTTCGCATTCGCCTTCCCGCCCCAAATCATAATTTGCCCAAACCAAGGCTGATCCTCGGGACAATCACCCCAAGTATGTTGGGTGAAGGTATTAATAGGCTCAGCCTTATTCCCCTGCCATCCATTCATTCCGACCTCGTACATCGAAGCCGTACCCACGCTGTAGAGAGCCCTGCGATCGTAATGAAAATTGTAATCATCCTTACCCGCGTTAAAGGTGAAGTAACCAGCATCCCGAAACAGCTCTGGCACCGTCTTCATCCCTTCGGGCAATTGAATCCGCACTTCTTCAGGCACCAACTTCCCATTTGGCCAACGAGAAGAGCGATGCTGATGCGTTCCCGTCGTCGTTTGATAAACCCCTGTAATCATCGCCGAGCGACAAGCCGAACACACCGGAGCGGGCATATAGGCTCTCTTAAAAAGAACCCCCTCCTTCGCAAACTGGTCAATCGCTGGCGTATGCTCTTTGTTAATCGGATCCCCGTAACACCCCATATAGGGCGACAAATCCTCCGAAAAAATCCAAAGAATATTCGGCCGCTCAGCCGCGACAGCCGACAAGCTCGCCATTAGAAAGAGACCTAGAGAAAGAATAATCTTCATCCATCCCCTACTCTCTCAGCCTCTGCATTCTATCAAGGACCGCGAGTGCCCCCACTCGCACCAAAGGTTAACACTCAAGCCTTCCGAACTCCAAACGCCACACACCCAGCGCCAGTCACCAACAACAACCCAACGAGAATCAACCTCACCATGCTCGCCGACCCATCCCGCTGAAGCGCCATCTCCAGCGCCAGCGGCTTATCTTCATCCACTCTCACTGAGCGACGGAAAATAAAGACTTTCCCCTCCTCCGGAACAGGAACCGAAATCGCCTGCGGAGCAGGCTCACTCGCTTTCTGATGCTTCACAAGACGGTCCGCAATACGGCGTAAAAAATCATTCTCCTCCAACGAGTTCCCGACCAACAAAGCCTCTAATTGGTCAGGGCGGAAATTCACGTCTCCCGTCAAAATCGCGTTCGAAGCTGCCGCCATCTCTAACTGGCTATTCCTAAACCCACCGATATCCTCCACTCGGTTGTCGAGATAGAGCCGCTGACGCCGTGAGTTCAATCCAGCCACTACCTGATCGGTCTGCACTCGATTCAATTTCACCCGCGCATCCTCATTGGTCGCGCCATCCAAGTTGTAGTTGTTCGCCACATTCTGATAGAGCTGCAACGCCTCCGCCTGCTGACCCGCCTGCAGAAGACTGTCTGCCTTATCGAAAGCAGCCTGAGCCTTTTTCTTCTCTAACATCGAACGACTCTTAATCGAAGAAAGGTAGGAATCCTTGCCAAAGAACTTACTCCCCTCCTCTTCTTTCAACTCCAAGTCACCACCAATATCGTTCAGCTCGTAACCTTCGGGAACAATCACGCGCCACTCAATATTCTCCAAAGGAACCGAAATCTCAGGACTCTGCAAAGCCAAGGTCTTCCCGGCATCTCCATCGACGGCATAAGCGAACTCAACCTCTGCCTCGCTTCCGCCCGTTCCCGGCACAACATAGAAGAGGTAGCCGGCACCATCACGCACCACCCCCACACTTTCGCCATTCACAAAAACATTGAAGAGCTCACCCTCTGCTTCAAAAGCAATCCGCAGCGTGCTCCGCTGAATCACCTTCATCTGTAACTTCACGGCCGTAAAAAGGTCACCCTTCGGCGATACCACCGTCGTCAATTCACCCTTAGAAACCCTCAACTTCAGCGCCTCCGCCACCGCATGGCGCGTCACCGACACCTGCAGCGGACTAGCACCCGACCGCAAAGCCAAAGCAGGAATCCCTCCCGCCCCCGCATCACGAAGCTCGCTCGGCACTGCATTCCAATCCAGGCGATACCACCCTTCGGTCAAATCGCCTAGGGTCACCTCCAACTGAGCTCCCGCTCGCAACGCCACATAGGACGAAACCTGACGAAGCTCTGGGAACACAAGTGCCTGCACCGAATCCACCCCATCAGCACGCTCACCTGTGCGCTCCCACTCAATGCGCAATTGCTGATTCCCGATCACCCGGCGCTTGAACCCGATCTCCCAAAGTCCCTCTTCACCTTCCACGGGCGAAATACCACTCACCGCCGAACCGCTCGCGCGCAGAGTCTTCGCCATCTCCTCGCTGAGATTCGAAAAGCGAACCAGCACCCGACGCACTGCCGCATTCTCCACCTTCAGTGAAGCAACCACTAAGTTCCGCGTCTGACCTTCACGCAAAGTCACCTCCTGCAGAACCTGGCCGGTCACCCAAGGGTCCAACCGCTCGATTCCCAGCGCCAGCTCCCACTCCTTTTGCAAAAGGCGGAAGGCCAATGCGGCCCCATCTTTACTCGACGCGCCCGCCGAACGAGGATCTACCTCTGAAACATTCTTCCGCGACAGAGTGCGCAACCGCAAACCCTGCTCAGCCCGCACCACCAGCTGCCCCGTCTGACGCGCAGCCTCCACAATCACAAACTTCGGCACAGTCCAGCCCGCCTCAGCATCGCCCTCCACACTCTCTTCTTCCGAAAGAGCTCCCGTCCTCGAGAGCACCAAGGAGAAATTCTGACTCCCCAAAGTTTGTCCTTTCAGATGAACGGTCACCACGCGGTCCGCGCCTTCCCCACTTTCGTTCCAATGGCTCATCGACTCCCCGCTCAGGGACTCCACCTCAAATCCATCCGGCACCGCGAAGCTAAAACGGAAAATCCCCGCTCGCGTGATATCGACCTTGGCCGTCACCTTCAACAAAGTCCGCTCTGCACCCAGTGATAGCACTTCCTCGGTCGTCACCCGAACCTCGGGCGCCACCGGCACCATCCGCAAGCGCGCCTCCGCCTCTTCCGCATTATAGCGATAGGCCCGATGCAGAACCTCCACATCCTTGCGCAAAAGACCACTCGTAAAGTCCGAAAGATTCACCTCTAACAAACCCGTCACCTCAATCCGCTCCGACTGCGCTTCCCCGCGGAAAGCAATCCCCATTAGACCCAGTTCACGCTCTGCACCCAACACCCGCAGGGGCTGAACCGCCAAGTCCAACGGCAAGGAACCCAAACTCTTCTGAGTCACCACAAAGATACTAAAAGCTACTGACTGAGGCTTATTCAAGTCCACCACCAGCTCTCGACTCTCGGCACTAAAGCGCCAATCCGCCACTGGACCATCACTGACATCACTCACCGCCAAGCCCTCGGGCACCACCATCTTCAACTGGCGCACCACTCCCTGCGAAGGCTGCACCTCCACCAAGTGCCGTCCCTCTAACAAACCGGGACCTGGCACATAGGCATTCCCCACCTCCACGAAATAGGTCGTTTCTTCCTTCAGCGGATCACGCTCCCGTGGCTTCATCACCACGAGCGCCTCGGCACGAGGAAGGAGAATCAGCTCCGCCACACTTGCACCCTCCACTTCACTCTCGGTCACCTGCGCCGCTTTCTCACAACGAATCGACCAGCCGGACTTTTGCAAAGTCACCTCCAACACATGCGCCGCCGCAATCCCCGTGGGAATACGAACCTCATTCGGCGCCTGTCGAATCTCATAGCTAAAGGTCGCCGTCCGTTCACCCGAATCCACTGCGACTTCAGGCGAAACTTCCTCAACCTCATCTCCACCTCCGAACGGATCCGTCGCAACAGGCTCCTCTAGAGTATCCGTCCCAGCCACCTCCACAATCGTCACCAGATAACCATCGCCATCCGACCCCAAGCGCAAGCCCTCTCCCGCAAACTCCTTCAACGTGACCCCACTTCCAAGAAGACGGTAGACATCTCCCACTTCGCCCCGAAGCGAAAGCGCCGCACTCGCCGAAATCCGATCGTCATCAACGGTCCATTTTTGCGACAGACTTTCCGCCGCCCCCAAAACTTCACCCTGGGCAGGCTCGCCAAAGAACAATCCCGAACTCAGTAGCAGGAGTGCTGTAGCTGCAGCCTTGGAACCACCATTCTCGCTTGGGCCCTCAGGCTTCTCCTTTTTACTCTTCGGTTTGCAGGCCCAGAGACACCAAATCATCACCGCAACCATCACTGCTAGCAGAATAAAGAACCAAAAAGCACCGCCCTCCATCCAGAGACAACCCGCTCCCGCAACCAATAGACCACCAAACACGTGCCAAGCTTTCGCACGAGTCACCAGACCATATCCCGCCCAAATCAATCCTACCAGAATAGCGGCAAGGCTTTCCATACTCCAGCGAGCACCCTCCTTTTCATAGTTCCCCACCTTCACATCAACGACCTCACCCGGGGCCAATACAGGAACTCCCACATCGAGCTGCGAGCTTCCTTCTTGCGGGACATATTGAGAAGCAATGACGAGCAAAACCAAAAGAGCCAAAGCCAACCCCAGCACAATCGTTCCTCCAATGCGCGTCTTGCGCCCTAACACTGCAGCCCCAGCCAAAAGAGCCATCAAAAGAGCAGTTGGAAGCAAGCCTTTACCACCTACCCAATTGAAACCACTCACCCCCGACTCCAAAGCATTCGTCTCTTCACTGCGCAAGACCAAGCGACGGCGCTCATCCCCTTTGATATTCCATTCCGTCTTCAAAACCGGAGCCGCCACCGTGGGCAATTCCAGCTTGGGATGAGTCGCACTCACCGCCGATCGCCCAAAACGAACCTTTACCTCCACTGTCTCGTTTGCATCCGCTCCTGCGGGCAAAGGAACCAAAGTGGCATCACCATCCTTACGCGCATTGACCGCTTCGCCATTCACGCGCACCTCCCACAAGCGCACCCCTTCCGGCAAGCCCAACCGAAGCACGCGCCCACCACGCGTCTTCACACTGTAGACCGCATCAGTCACCACCTCGCCATCACGCGAGATACGGCTCTTAGCTTCCGCAAACTCCACCACCTGAGCCACCGTCTCACCAGGCTCATACCACTCCACATTCATCGCCAACTCAAAAGGACGCTCCGTGTATTGATAGACCGCAAGCGAAGGAGCCGAACTCGAAAGACGGAACTCCGCAGGCAACTCCAAGGCATCTAACTTCAACAAGCCATCCGACGCCGTCCCCACCTGAGACTTCACTTGCACGGGGCTCACCACTTGCACAAAGCCACGCTCACCGCGAACACCCAGCGGCTCCACCCGACCTGGCCGCACTTCACCACCCTGCGCTCCCACCACTTCCTCGCAAGTCAACAGGAGCGTATAAAGTCCAATCACTGGCTGTTGCAGAGTGACAATCACCTCGTTCCCTTCCCTCCGCCAAGTCCGCACATTCTGGCCATCAATCGCCACGTTCCCTGCATTCTCAGGCACCCTCAGCTTCCACTCATCGACCGGACTTCCCGTAATAAAATAGTTCACCACCACACTTCCGAAAGCGGTGCCGTCCTTCAGCGAATAGAGATGAAAAACATCCGCCTCCACACTGCGCGGCAAACGCTCCACCTGCAAAGTGGCCGCCCAATCACGCTCACGCTCACGAAAGGCCAATTGCAACCCCTCCGACTTCTTGGGAAAAAACGATAACGGCTTTTCGGCCAACTTATCAATGGCCCCAATGGTCACCCGAAACCCCGGAGCTCCCACCACGCCAACATCACCGCGCACCGCCTTAGCCTCCGCATGCACAATCCGAGGCAAAATCCACTCACCCTCTTCCACCGGCTCATTCTTCTCCAAATACAAACTCACCAACTGACGACCCGATACCTCTTCCGAAAAAATCACCCGCAACACCCGCAGCCCCTCTTGGGCTTCACTCCCGACCACATAGTCACCCACCTTAGCCCCACTCACCGAGACCACCGAGTAATCCGCCGGCACCGACATCTCCCACTCCCGCAGAGCAGCCTCTCGAATATCCAATTCCACATCCGCCTGAATACTCCGATCACTATCCCCCAACTCATACACCAGCGTCTCCGCAATTGAGACTTCGGGCGATATTTGCGACGCCTCCAACGAGACCGCATATTCGTTCGTCGGGAAGCGATAGACAAATTGCTGACGCGCCTGCACTTCCTCACCAGGAAACTCATTCGGAGCCAACTGCATCAATCCTTCCACCGAACCTACCTCCAAGCGCACTGCACCCTCGTTGCGCACCCGCAAATACCCCGCATGGCGAACTGTTCCTTCGGGCCGAATTCGCAACGTCTCCGACTCTACTGGAAAAGCCTCCAAAGCCACCTGACTCCGCACCCGCAGCCGAACCTGCTGCCCAGCCGCTTCCTTAAATCTCACCCGCAACCCCTCCTCACCACGTTCCCACGAAAGAACATCATCCCCCTCCACTGCCAACACGTCTCCCGGGCCAGCAAGCTCTAACAACACCTCTTCCATCTCACCCTGCAAAATGCGCAAACCGAGATACGAATCCTGCCGCAGCAAACCCGCACCCACCTGAATATCGACCAACCCCTCACTAGAGAAAAAGAGCGCTCCATCTTCTTCCTCACCAGCCTCACTCCAACCCAACGAAACCAACCCCGATGCAGGCACATAGCCCTGCCAAATTCCATCCTTCAGCACCGGCTGCACCGCCAGACCATCCGAAAACTTCACTCCGTCCAACCCAGCCAAATCCAAGGGCAAAACAGTCGTCGAAGGCGTAGTGAAGTAAATCCGGCTTCCCTCCGCCTCCCGAATCAACTTCGCCACAAACGAGAGCGAAAGCTCATAGCGCCCCGCCTTCTCCGCCTCCACAAAGTAGTGCTCATCCTTCACAAAAAACCGAAGTCCCTCAATGCTTGGCAACTTGGGAACCGCCGCGCCTCCGCCTAACAAAGGAAGCACCACCCCCTCATCATGAGCCACCAACTCACCTCGCAGCACAAAAGCGGCTGCTTCAGATTCCTCATCAACGCCCCCTGTCAGCGACGCCCCTAACAACTCAATCTTCTCAACCGGCACCCCATCCTTACGAACAATCAGATAAATCTCCCCACCCGTCGTGGTCACCAATTTTCGCGTCACGGGGCCCGCACCCAAAAGATTCTTCCAACCCGTCTTCTCCTCTTCCTTCCGCTCAGGAGTCACCCCAATCAACTTATCGAACTCCGCAACCGTCCCCGGCTCCACCGCCACTGCAAGCTCAGCCTTAAAGCCTACCGCATCCCCGGGCCCCAGATTCCACATCCAAGTCTCTTCCGGAAGCTCAACCAAATCCTGTTCCGCCTTCACTGCAAAGCGATAACTCTTCGCCTGAGCCTTCACCGTAATATCCAAGAAAGCCGACGATTCTCCCTGACGCGTGGCCCAGCTCTCAAGCACAGACTCCCCTTCGCCCAAACTCTCCACCCCTGTCACCTCACCGCCACCTAACAAGGCAAAAGAAAAGGTCTTCGCCTCCCCTTGAATCAGCTTCACTGAAATCTCCGCCTCATGCGTCACCAACTCCCCATCAATGGAAACCCCATGCTCCACCACCGCCGAATAATAGACCGGCACTGGCTCCTTACCCTTCACATCAATCGTCACCGACGCCTCCTCCGCCTGAGCAAAAGTAAAGGCAAGCGCCAACACCGTCACTGGGAGCGCTGGTCTGCGACCGGGTTCCCCCGACAAAGTCGGGGCCCCGCCGAACCGATTTTCACAACCACGACCAAAAACCCCACTCACCAAATTCCAAACACTCTTCATCATCACAAATTCTCTTTTCATCGTTCTCATTCCAAACCTTTCGCCAGCTCAATCATTCGCTCCAAATCACTCACGCGCTTCTCCTTCGGAAAAACAGTCTTCAACTGACGCGTCATCTCTAACAATTCGTCCCATTCCGCCCGCTCACCCACTGCACTGCGTGCCAACTTCTCAGCCACCAATCCAGCCACCCCGGCCAAACGCATCTTCTCATCCGCCTCACTCAAAGTCGCCGCCTCCCCCTCGTGCGTAATCTCCCACTCTCGCTCCACCATCTCATTGTTAGCCACATCCAGGAAACGCACCCGCGCCACTCCCAAAGGACCCTCGCCATCAGGCTTCACCTCCACATGATAGAGAGCCACCCCTTCTTCCTCCGCTGCCATCTCCGCCGCATCGACAGAATCATTGCGAAAGTCCTCTTTCTTCAGCTCATGCTTCTCGTAGCCATAGAGACGCCACTTACCCACCCGTTCCGGGTTCCACTCAATCTGCACCTTGACATTCTGGGCCGCTGGACGCA
Organism: Roseibacillus sp.; assembly: GCA_051251855.1. Taxonomy (GTDB): domain Bacteria; phylum Verrucomicrobiota; class Verrucomicrobiia; order Verrucomicrobiales; family Akkermansiaceae; genus Roseibacillus. Next base: position 319,876 of record JBPOGI010000001.1, on the reverse strand, counting down.
ACGCCCCCGCCACCTGCTTCGCAAAATCGGCTCCACTCTCCTCCGTGCTCCCAAGAAGGTAGTAACGTCCATCACCCTTCCGCGTCAGCGCTTCCAAGATATCATCGTTCAAGCCCTCCACCCCTACTCCACACGCATCAAAGGCCACATCCTCCTCACGCATTCCCTCCACCAGCGTCATCAACTGCTCCGGAACAGATTCACCAAGATTCGCAATTCCATCCGTCAACAAAATCACTCGATTCTGTGCCCCTTCCTCAAAGTGCTCCAAAGCCTTCGCCCGCGCCAACTTCAGCGCCTCCTCCACATTCGTCCCCCCCTCACTGGGCGTCTCACGCAGAATCTTCAACAACCGCTCGCCCTCTGAACCATCGACATGGTCCGCCAACAAAGTCGGCGTGCGTGAGAATCCCACCAAAGTCACTTTATCCCCAGGATTCAACTGATTCACCAACACCCGAAAGGCCTCATCCACCGCCGCCGCCCGATCGAGCCGCTCCATCGAACCCGACTTATCAAGCACCACCGTCAAGCGCAACGGCACTCCCGCCCCTCGGCCCGTGGCCGCGGTCTGCAAAGACACCCTCAACAAATTGCGCTGCGACAAAAACGGATGCGCCGCCTGCTCCATCGCCACTCCTACCCGCTCGTTAGGTGCCAGCGCTCGTTCCCCATAAGAAAAGGCATTTACAAACTCCTCCACCCGCACCGTCTCTGGCCACTTCCCCTGCTCCAGTGCCGCCTTCGCCAACTTAAAGCTCACATCACTCACATGTAGCGAGAACGTCGAATCCCCCTCCGTCGCCGCATCCTTCTCATCCATCGCCAAAGTTTCCTGAGCGACCTTGGCCTCATAGTTCAAAACCTCAACAACCTGATCTACCAAGTCGAGATTCGAAACCGTGCTCCTCACAAAGAGCGAGCCACTACTAGCGATGTATCTCACCGAAGCCCCATCCGGAAAACCCACTCCACAATTCTCCAGCGCTTCTTGCTCCGAAGCCACTTCTTCCAGTTCAGCGACAAACACGTTGGCTTCCGGTGGCTCCATCAACTGAGCGTAAGCCTCCGGCGAAATACTCCACGTCCGAGTCACCAAGTCTGCTGAGCCCTCAGACCCAATCGCCAAGAGAGTCACCTTATCATCATCAACCCGATAACGAAGTCCCGTCTTGGAAGCGATATACTCCAAGGCCGTCGCTAAAGGAACATCAGTGAGCTGTAGAACATCAATCGACTTTTCGCTCTGATCATTCCCAAGAAGAAGACCACCGCCCCCGAGTTCCTCATCTACTTCAGCAAAACCAGAGTCAACGAAGCCTTTCTCAAGGACAAAATTCACTCCTTTCCTCTCTGGATCCGGATCGGGATCGAGCTCGAGAGTTTTTTGAGTCAAATACTCCAACGCCTCATCGAGAGGCGTGTTCTCAAAATCAACTCGAGGAATAATGATATTTTGCAGCTTATTGGTGAGCAACCCTTGCCTGCGTGAGCTTTGCAAGTCCGCGAATAAATCGGGGTCGCTCGATTGGGCCTCCAATCTTTTCTCCGCCCACAATTTCTTCTTCAGCTCCGCCAACTCAGATTGTTCTTTTCGGATTTTCTCTTCTCTCTCCTCCGGTGTGAGCTTGGGCTGAGCGGTAGCCTCCATCACTAACAGCTGTTCCGAAACCATTTCAAAATTCGTCATGAGAGACTCTCTCAAGCTGGCAACCGCAGAATCCGTGTCCTTCTGCAAACCTTCAATCCTCTCCTTCTGGACTCTCATCGAAGGGTGATTCTCACCCAGTCCCTTAGCCTTCAACTTATTGAGTTCCTTTCGAGTAGAGAGCAACTCGGAATGCAGTGACCGAACCGAATTATTATCAACTGGAATCTCAGCCGCATAACGAAGGAGCTGATCCGACTCGAGAGTCTCCAACTTATCAAGATAGATCCGATACTGGTCGCGATTCTTCTTCATGTCGGACTCGTTGCGCTCTGCAATCATCTTCAACTGTGTCTGATTGCCTGGAGAGCCCTTCGCACGCCCTTCAAAGTAAGGTCTCCCCGTGATTCTAACGATAGTATCGAGCACCTTACGCTTGGCTTCTACTTTGTCCTTTTGGTTTTCAATCTCAGCATTGAGGGCGTCCAACTGAGACTCCGCTCGCCTAACCTCCTCTTCGTTTCGGCGTTTCTGATACGCTGAGGTTACAGCGGCCGCGATTTCCTTTGCCACTTTAGGATCTTTGTTCGACCCCTTGATTTCCAAAATATCCGTCCCACGTCGCTGAGTCACTTTCACATTCGACTTCAGTCTCTTGACTGCCTCTTCTTTCGAGACACCCCACTTCTTATCAAGCCCCTCCTCCTCGACGGCCAAGCTCAATGTTTTTGTGGCGGTCGCGACCTGCTTTTGAGTATCGAAATACTGCTTCGACTCGGGGACCCTAAGCTCACTGCCAAGACTTAGGCCAGGACGAACCTCAACGGCGGCTTTGCTTTCATAGTCTCCTAAACCTAAAAAGCCGCCTCTCTTCTTGGAAACCTTCGGCTGCTCCTGAATCACCACTGGCTCAGGAGTCCGCAGCCCCACCCGCTCTGAAGATTGCACCAACTTCAACTCTTGGAGAAGCGCGAGGGAATTCTCATACTCACGATTGGCCTCCTTATAATCGTGCATCTCCGTCGCAAGCTCGACCAACTCGTCTTGCTCCCGACCAGCAAATCGAGTGGCAGCGAGAGACTGCTCTTTCGCGACTATCTGCTCTTCGAGTGTCACCCGAGGATTGGTTCGAATTGGCTCATCGAAATACTCCAATGCCTCGTTCGCCTGAGCCAGCTCGGGTTGGACCAACAAGACATCACCCAATAAATCCTTGGCCTCATCATACCTCCCAGTCCGCTGATACTGCTCTGAGAGAGCCACCTCACCATCGGCCAAGTGAGCCTGAATTTCATCTCGCTTCGATTCGGTCTGGGCTCCAAAAGGCAATGAATTCAGCGAATCCCGATAAAAGCGGGCCGCTTCATCATAATCCTTGTCAGCGTAAGCTTCTCGCCCCTTCAGCAACCACTCTGTGGCCTTCTCCTCAGATGCCTCCCGGCACACTCTCTCCTGCGCAAGTAATCTCGGACCTGATGAATTTGACACCAAGGGCTCAGCATCCGATTCACCAACCAATCTACCTAACAAAACAGAATCATCACCAGACCTCAGTCCTCTTCCATAAGCTTGACTCTCTTCTGACCTCGAAGAAGAAGGACCATTCTCCACTTCGTTCGCAAACAAAGCGAAAGATTCGGGAGGACGACTGAGCTTCGGCACCCGAGAATCCCACCTACCCCTCTCGCTTGGCTCAGTCGCTTGCGAAAATGCAAAGCCAGTATCGACACTCAATCGATCACTGACCTCGCCAAGCTCCTCAACTGGCTTTGGAGCCGCACCTAAAGACTCGGAAATCTGGTCCACTAGATCGATATTGTTGGCGGTGTTACGGACAATCAACTCGCCACTCGAAGCGTCAAAGGTAGCCCTAGTTCCTTCAGGAAAATCGACTCCAGAATCAGACAGCAGCTCTTTCACCGTCTTTTCTTCCGAAGGACTACTCATTTCCTCTGAGGAGGCAAAGGCGTCGACATCACCGGAAAAACCATCTCCAGAGATATCAGATAGAAAAGAAGAAGGAACTCTGAAGCGCTGTTCTAAGAGAGGCCCACCTTCCGACCGCCCGACCACTCTGGCCCCAGCCAAACTTTCTTCTTTCGACGCATCCGACCTCATCCGCAAGCCTCCCCCACCCAATCCCGTCTCCGAAGCAAACGGATCGGCACCTCCCCCAGCCACCCCACCAGCCAAAGACTCATCACTACCAGCCCTAGTATTCACCGAAGCATTTCTCAACTGCGGCTTCGCATCCAACGGCGGCAGAAGATCCGGGTCAAAGTTCAACCCTTTCGATTCGACCGAAGCGATCGCTCCCGGCTCATCCTCGCCCTCTTTGTAGCCCCAACGTGCCCCATAATCATCACCCTCGCCGAATTGAGCAGCCGCGACAGGAATGCTCTCCTCCAGCTCAACAACCTCCATCGGAGAATCAGTGCCGCTAGCGATCACCTTTTCCGCAGATGGCTCAGGTAGACTGGGAATTGAAGAAGAACTCGACAACACAGCGAGGTCATCACTTGAAAAATCAGACCTCAGAGAGTTCGGCCTGACAGCCTGCTCTTTTTTGAGAGCACTGAGTCCGTCTTCATAGCGAGCGACGGACGGGCTCGCCGGAGCGACCGAAGCCTTGCTCATTCCTTCGGGTGCGGCCTCTTCAGCCATAGCGAAACTGGTATCGCCTTGCAGCGATTTCATGCGAGTGGGAACCAACAATCCAATCACCACACAAGCCACCGCGATCAGAGCGGCATGTTGCCAGGGGTTGAGCCCCAGAAAACGCACCGACCGTTTTGGCCCTGCGACCACGATCTCCTTCTCCCCCAACTTTGCCAAAACCTCTTCCCTCCGCTCCTTCGACAACTTCCAAGTGTTGGGTCTGGATTCTGGATTCTGGACTCTGGATTCGCCAATCAACCCATGCACGGCCTCCATTCTCCTCCGAAAAACTTGCAACTCGGGATTCTCTTCACAAAGTCGTTCCACCTCCTCGCGCTCGAAGTCCGAAGCCTCGCCCAGCACAACGGCCACCACCCGCGCTTCACGAGCGGCGTCACCTACTATTTCGAAATCATCATTCATGGTCGTTTAGAGCTGGGGTCAAAGGTTCTAAGTAGCTGGATTGGTCACAATTCAGGCGGAAAGGGCGTTTAAGTGAGTCAACCCTGCCCGAGTTGTCACCAACTCCGCTACGTCCCCTTCGAACCGACTCCCTTTTAGTTTTTAAGTCTTTCGTTTTTCGTTTTTCAAAAGCTCTCATCCCAGCCTCCCTTCCACACCGACCCGGCGCAGGCCATCCGCCAGGCCCTTCAAAACGTGGTGCAAGCGATAGCCCACATTCCCCACCGTCATCTTACTACGAGCCGCGATTTCCTTGTAATCTAGACCCTCGAAATACTTCATCCGCACCAACTCGCCATCACGCGGAGCCAGTTCCGCCATCAAGAGCTGCAGTTGCCCCGCCGCCTCCATTCGTCCCAACACCTCGTCCGGAGCTTCCCTTTCATCATCTTTCCCTTCGGCCGCCCGCTCATCAATCACCTCCCTTTTCCTTTTTCGAATCTCGTTAAAAGCCTTGTTCCGAATCGCTCGATAGAGCCACGCGCGCGGATTCTGAACTTCTTCATAATTCTCAAACAGCGCCAAGAACCCTTCCTGCACAATTTCCTCAGCCACTTCCCGTCGTCCCAAGAGACCAAAGGCAAACCGAAGCAGCCCTTCCTCTTCCTGCTCGAAAACCTCCCGCATAGCAGGCTTCTCAGGCAAAGGGGCGCCCTCGGGATGACCGGAAATGAGCATCACTTTTTGGGAGGGCGAATTCGACATATAATCATCCTTTCATAGCTAACGACACCCCTCGGGAACTTTCCTTGGAAGAAAATGCCAAAAAGGTTCCTTTTTTCGTGCTGGCAAGAAAAACGTCCCTTGTTAACAAGGTAGATATCGCCATGAGCCGGAAAACCCTAATCTCCATTCTGTCTTTCACTGTCCTCGCCCAACTGGCAGCCGAACCCCGGCTTTGGACCAACACCAAAGACCAGACCGCGGAGGGCGAACTCATTTCCGCCACCGAGACTGAAGCCATCATTCATTTCACAGGTCAGAAGAACTCCCGTTCAGTCAAACTCAACACTCTCAACGAAGAAGACCAAGAATTCATCAACGCCTTCCGCGAAAACGGCGGCAAGCCCGATCCCACTCTCAGCGAAACTAATGCCAAAAAGCCTAGCCGCTCGAAAAACAAAAAGAACGAAGGGGACGATATTCCCGACAACTTCGACGATGAGTGGCCCAAAACCGTCAAGTCACCAGAAGACATCACCGTTGTCTTGGCCGAAGAAGACGAAGAAAAACGGAGATATGTTTATCACAGTGACCACTACGAGTTCATCTGCGATGTCGCCCTCAAATCTCATTTGGTGGAAAAATTCGCTGTCATGTTCGAAGGCACCCGCGAACTCTGCCGCGTGCTTCCGATCTCGACCAAGAAAGCACACCTCACCGGCGACGAATTTCGCCACCGTATCCTTCTCTTTGAATCGAAAGAAACCTATTTCCGAAACGGAGGACCTCCCGGGTCGGCGGGAGTATTCATGAGTGGCGGTGCTCGCGGTAACGTCGTGATGGTTCCTCTCACTTCACTCGGAGTGAAAAAATTGGGTTCCTCCTACACCGTTGATTATGGCGAGAGCAATAAGACCCTTCCCCACGAACTCGCCCACCAACTCACCGACTCCTGCTACTACGCCCCTGGAGCCCGAGGCTGGTTCTCAGAAGGCTTGGCAGAATACGTCGCGGTTACCCCTTACCGCTCCGGCATCTTCATGGTTTCCAAGACCGAGCGAGCCGCTAAGGATTACGCCACCGAATATGGTCGCGAAGGGAACGGAGGACGCGCCCTGGGTGACGATATCAACGCCCCCGACCTCAAGACCTATATGTTGCAGTCCTATTCCTCTTTTACTGGAAACTCCAACTTCAACTATGGCCTTGGCCTTCTCATCACCACCTACTTCTTCGAGATGGAGGGCAACGGCGACCGCGTTGCGATCACCGCCTTCCTCAAAGCTCTCCGCGAGGGAAAGAAAGGGGAAGAGGCCCTCGAAGCTCTCAAGCAAGGTCGTACCTACGCCGAGATGGCCGAAGATATTTCCAAAGGCTGGAAATCCAAAGGTGTCAAAATCACCTTCGCTCCTGGGTCTGAGTAGTCTCGCTCGACCTTAATTTGGGCTTCAGCAGTCAATATAACGGTAGGGTCGTGGCAAGCCCGCCGCGCCCAATTCACTCATTGCAAAACCCTCCCTCCTTTCCAATAAGTTCAAACCCGCTCCCCCGCAGCTAATACCATTCTCACAGTTAAATTGATGTAATGGTTTTACTTTGGGTTTTAAGAAAGGCGCTGCGCGAGCACTCAGAAAGTCGGGCCAAGTTTCCCAATACCGGCGTTGCTTGCTGCTCCCCCCCGGTCGCACCCTTCGGGTTGCCTTGGCAGGCAAGCTATCTCGCTCCGCTCGTTTCTCGGTCAGAGTGCACCCAAGGGGCATACCACTCGCACTCCTCCCTCGGCGCGCCTCGGTCTTGGAAAACCTGACTCCGACCATTACACCGATTTAACTGCTCAAATGGTATAAGAACGAGAGAGAAAGGGGTCAGCTATGTCGTCCTAACAAGTTTTTTCACCCACTAGAAAAATCCGCGCCTCTTTTACCAGAAAACCACAGCGCGACGGGGCCGCCTTGACCTACCGATGGAAAAATTGCTCCCACCCAAGAAGTCGACTCGCCGCAATTTCGAAGGTGCCAGCTCATTCCATAGAGACACAAAAAAGCCTGCGATGAATCACTCACCACAGGCTCACTCTAAAATTTAATAGGGAGGTTCGTCTAACGTCCCGGAAGACCTTCCATCCAGAACTTGAGCTGATTGCCCTGCTTTTTGACGCCCATACTCTCAATGCGCTCACGCACCTCAGGATCAACAGCACCTTTATCTTGAGCCGTCTCCCAAGGACCGTCGTAAACAATGTCTCCGTTGTTATCGCGCACAAGAACCTCAGTCTGACCGTCTTTCATTTTCATTGTGATCGTGCCATGTCCATCGGACCATGTCACAGAGCTTTCGGCGTTCATATCGAGGTCCATTTGACCATCACCGTCGGGAAGATCTCCCCGCAACACCTCATTCAACTTCAGGCCAAGACCAATCCCGTTGAACTCCTCATCTATCATGTTTCGCAAACGGTCCATTTGCTCACGAGCACCCTCAGGCAACTCATCTGCCCCAGGCCAGACCTGCCGCAATTGACCCATGCCACGACGACCAGGAGGCACGAAGCCAGGTAATCCTTCTGGGCGTTCCTCCAGCAAGACCACTTCTTCTCGTTTCTGCCCCTTACGAATGATGTCTACCGCGACTTCATCACCCACTTGGCAATTCTGAACGGCATCTCGCAGGTCCAGCGGAGAGGCAATCTTGCGCCCATCAAAATTGAGCAAAATATCATTCTTCTGTAGTCCAGCCTTTGCTGCTCCACTGCCCTGATGAACTTGTTGCACCACCACCCCGTGCTCAATACCAAGGTGGCCCGAAAGCAACTCATCAACGACAGTACTTCCCACCCCAAGGTAAGGAACCACCGCACCTGCACCCTCTTTGCCAGGAACAACTTCTACCACCGCTCTTCTCTCCACCGGCCACTCCTGAGCGACCTCTTCATCTAAAGGAACAATCTGAGCCGACTTGCTCTTCAATTGATGAGGCTTCTCATCTAACTCGCCCGGACGCTCCACTGCGAACACCACGGGCGCAGCGACCAAGCCCAAAAACAAAACGGAACGACAAACCCCATTTCTGCTATTTTTCATAATTTTCATTGTGTGAAAGAAGCGACTAACAATTCGCTTTTTGTCTAAAGTTTCCAGTCTTCCAAGAGCACTTTAGTAAGAGACGGGGCTAACGTAATAATCGACCTTGGGCCGCGTTATCTTCAATCCCACATTATCCGACCCTTCGAAGTCCACTCCTCGAAAGTCCACCTCTTCCTGCCTAATCACTCGAATCACTTGATACTCGAGACCATCCTTATTCGAAACCTTCCCCGCATCCATCGAGCTTACGTTCCGTTTCACATTCACTGGCACGAGTGAAGCATGTCGCAGCACCGGAACTGGCCCTAACCCCTGGATGGCAGCAATCTGATTTGCACCCCCGTTGTCCGGCAGAATGACTCCCATCGCTGCGCCCAGAATAGCAACCGCCGCTGCCGCTGCCCACATAGGCCCCCAACTGGAACGGCTCTTTTTCTCAGCAGGAAAGGCGACCACCTTTCCGCTATCACTCACAGCCTCGACCGGATCCTCGGCCTCCTCCCACCTGTCCATTGCCTCTACCATGCGCGATAACACCTCCCCTGACATCGGGCTCGGCGAAAATCCGCGAAGCTCTTCTTCCAACTGTTTCAATTCTGAATCCATTGTATTTTGGCTCATTAAATATCCCCCCGAATACGGGCGGCTGCAAGTTTCTTTCTGAGGGCCTCTAATCCATAGCGATACCGCGAGGCCGCAGTGTGCAAAGAAATGTCTAGAGCCTTCCCAATATCATCGAAAGTTCGGTCTCCCCAAACCTTCATCACAATCACCTCCGCAAACTTTGGCGGCAGCTCCTTCAAAGCCTGCTCTACGAGCTCTGCCTGCTCTCCATCCGCGTTACTATCCAAAAACCAGTTCCCGCTCTCCACCGTTGTGAGCCCCTTGGCATCATCCACCACATGCTCTTCACGCTTTCGACGTCGATCATCCTTTCGACCACGATCAATCGCCTCCCGCCTAATTTGAGTATAGAGAAACGGCTTCCAAGCCTCCTGCCCCCCTACGAAGGTCCCCTCATTCACCTTTTTCGCCAACTTCACCAACGCATCTTGCATGGCGTCCTCCGCATCCTGGCCATTGCGGGTCTGCTGCCGCGCAAACAGCAGTAGCCGCGGACCATTGACCCGTAACCATCCTTGCCAGTCGAGAGACAACGCCTCGACTTCCTGTGCTTTTGCTGCAATCACATTTTTTGACTCGTCATTATCCACAGCGCCTCGACCTCTAGCAGTTTGTCTAAAAAAGAACAGACTCGACTAATCACAGAAGAAAATCAGCTCCTCCCCCCCCCTTTTTCTCATGCAAAAAATAGTAGAAAAGAGTTCACTTTAAAAAACTTAAACTATCTTAATATTCTAGTAGCCAAAACTTTGTCAGTTTTGTAACCTTTCCTAGATTTTTGTCATGTCCGCCCCTCGCAAACAACACCTCAATGTCGCTTCCGGCTCCAAGGCTCTCGCAGCAGGAACTGGAGATGAGTACAACCGCCAGCTTCAACAAGCCGAGACTCAGTTGCAGAAATTGCAGCTCCAGCGCGAGGAAATCGAGCGCAAACGTCTCGAAGCCGAGGAAATCACCAACCAACGCCAAGACTTTATCGACGGCCAGATTGAACTCCTTGAGCGCCTCGACCACTCTGTCCAAGCCGTTGACCGCGAAATTTTTGAATCTCGCCAAGAACTCAAACAGCTCGAAGAAGCACGCAAAACCTTCGCCACCCATCTCCAAACTCTCCAGAACATTGACCCACGTAAGTGGAAGAAGACCAAAATGCCTGAGGAAGTCCAAAACGCGATGGATACCCTTGAAGCCTGTGAGAACGACTTCGAGGAAGTAGCCTCAGAAATTGGTGAAGGCCGTCGTCGCGGCTTCCTTTCCAAGCCAAAGACCACCCAAGAATCCTTCTCGACCACTCTGCGCCAAGGCTTTGCTTTCAACCTACCCATCATCGTCATCTCGGTGATCGCCTTGCTCATCTATCTGGGCAAATAGAACCTCTTTCCCGCCATGCTTGTTCTCAAAAAGAAAAAGAAGGAGCCTACCATCGTAGCTTCCGAACTATCAGCACTCGCCGCCCAAGAGCGAGCTGTGGCCGAGCAGATCGCCAAGATGGAGGACATGATTTCGACTGCTCCTGATCGCATACGTCGCGAGTATGAAGAAAGCCGCACCTTGATGCCTCCTCCTGACGATTGGGAAGACCGCCAGCGCGCCAAACGCTTCAACGCCCACCTTTCCAAAGGAGAAATCCGCAACGAGCACCGCTACCAAGCACGCTCCACCGCCCTCTTCGTCCTTCTCGTCATCGCGATTGGCTCTCTCCTTTCTTGGATCATCTCGTTTGTCCAATCCCTCTGAGCTTAGTTCTAGAAACGACTCGAGCCCGGGACTTAGCTTCTTTCATCCTTACGGTGCCGCCACACGACCGATCTGGATGAAGTCTTTCTCGGGAGAAAGGAGCACTTCCACGGTAAGCAAGCTCGAGGTTCCGGTGTAGCCTTCCTGCACTTCAAAAATAGCTTCCGTGCCCAGACTGCGATCAGAGATGATCTCGTAATACGCCCCCGGCACTGCCCGCCATGTCACGCTCAACCGTCGCTTGCCCGTGGCGCTATCAATTCCGAGATTCACCAAGCTCACCACTTCTAATTGGTCACCTGCGTCAAACAGATCGGTCGCCGCGAGAATTTCTTCGCGGTCAGTCACCCCGTCACTATCGCTGTCTCGGGCCGAGTCGTCGGCTCCAACCACAAGGTGTGAGTAAGCGCCATCAGACCCCTCGAGGATGTCGGCAATCCCATCAAGATCTGAATCTATCAGTAAGTCTTCGGAGAAGAGCTCGTCATTGATGAAGAAGCTCTCAACCGCCCCAATATCAGGCAGAGCACCAAAGGGACGCCGGTAACCCAACTGATCAATCTGCGGCGTGTTAGAAAGTAAGACACCCGCCTCCAAGGCAGGAGAACCCGGCAGCAAAGGCCGAACTGGCGTTGCACCACCGTAATCACCTAAAGGCGCCAGCAGCGGGCTGCCAGTTGTGACGTTACCTCCAAGAAAGGTCACGGGGACAAATCCTGTAATATTCGGTCCTTGCCCTGCTGGCGCAGTATTCCCTGCCACGATACTATTAATGATGGTGAAGTCACCACGTGGGTCGATTCCCCCACCAAAGTTCGTCGCGGTATTGCGAGTCACGGTGCAGTGATTGAGAACGGTGACTTCCCCAGCGTTGCCGCAGTAGATAGCTCCCCCTGAGCCGCTCACTTGGTTATCACTCAGCGTGCAGTTGGTCAGCCTCACCACGCTTCCCGTATTTAGAATCGCTCCGCCAACCCCCGCACTGTTTCCGTGCAGCGTGCAGTTCAGCAGATTGAGCTCAGCACCATCCGCCAGAATCGCACCCCCTCCCGCGTTAGGGCTTTGTCCGCCTGTGAGAGTGAAGCCGGTAAGACCTAAGGAATCGCCTGCACTTAATTCAAAGAGCCGAGACATTCCATCGCCATCAATCGTGATGCTATCATCAACGAAACCTGTTGTGATATCGACTGATCCTGAAACAAGGATAGGTCCGTTGATTAGAGTAATTGTTTCATCCGCCAAATAAGGTTCAAAAGTGATGTTTTTCGAGCCTGCTGCAACTGCGTCCCGCAAAGAGACATCGCCTACCTCGATGCCATCGTTCTCATCAATGAAGGTATTCACCACCGTCATCTCAAGCTCGGTGGCCCCGAGGTCAGAACCAAATCCACTCGGCCTTGAAAGCAAACGCTGATCGAAGGATGTGGTTACAGGAGGAGTGGAAAGAATATCTCCTTGGTCGATGACCGGCGAACCGAAGAGCGGAGGCATGGTCTCAGTCGGCCCACCGTAATCTCCGAGGACTTGCAACATTGGATCTCCACCTATCCAGTTGGGTGCTGACACCACATCGATGGTCCCCGAAAGGTCATTGTCGCTTGCGGCTGAGTTCTGAGCGATAATCGAATTAGCAGCAAAGAGCTGCCCTCCGTTTTTAGAAATTCCGCCACCAGCTCCAGTGGAACTATTCCCCACCACGGTGACATGATTGAGAATCACGAGACCGTCTTTCAAATCAATCGCGCCGCCAGTCGCACTTGCTCCCGTGGATTGATTGCCAGCCAAGGTGCAGTTTGTTAGGAAAAGTTGAGCCAGCGGCCCATCAACCTCAATTCCTCCACTACCATCGACTGCCGTATTATCCGATAAGGTGCACCCTTCTAAACGGATCACTCCTTTGCCATGGGTAATGGCCGTGCTGGTGCAGTTCTTGAAGGTGCAGTTGACTAAGGTAACGTCAGCTGGTGCCACTCCAGAATTCTGAATCCGTAGTCCGGTCGTGGTGTCCGAGATCGTCAGATTTTCGAGTTCGACCTTCTTCCCGAAATCAGCATTGAACCTCAACCCACTCAATGTCACCCCTTCTGCAATCGCGGAAGCATCGATCCGAATATCGCCTACGAAGAAAATCGTGATCTGATTTGTGCCGGACCAAGTGATGACATCTTCTGGCTCCCCGTTGAACACATTTGGGTCGAAAGTCACCACGCCTTCAGCGGGAGAAACATCACGAACCCCAAAGATAGCATCACGCAAACTCAGATTATCAAAGTCATAGACGGAAACATCCGCTGATCGAATATCCTCAGCGGTGTTGACTACAAAAGTCTGAAACTCAACAGCACCAGCGTCCGAACCGACTCCAGAAGTCCGAGGCAAGCCTCGCTGATCTCTTCCCTCGAAGACAATTTCACTCAAATTCAGAGCAGGCGAACCCGGCACAGGTGGCATCGTAAGGGTGCCGCCGGTATAGCTGCCAAGCGGAAGTAACATCGCATCAATTTCGCCAACGGTAGCCTGATCGACAACACTCTCCAAAATCGTAGAAGTCGCCAAAGACACCTCGCCATAGTTGGTCCCAGAGTTGCCCGCTACAATCGAGTTTCTCACCTCCGCTTGCGAGGAATCTGAATAGTTGAAAACGCCGCCATGACTTCCAAGACTCGTATTACCCGAGACCGTCGTGTGAATCATTTTTAACATCCCAAAGTTGGCAATGGCAGCCGCGCTATCCAAACCCGTTGTGTAGTTCTCACTGATAGTCACTTGGTCGAGCGAGAGGTGACCCAGATTATAAATCCCAGCCCCTATTTCGGCCACGTTGTCGTAGAGACTGCATCTGGTGAGAGAGGTCACGCCCTCATTATAGAGAGCACCTCCCTGTAGAGTAGTCGCTACCGAAACTCTATCCTGCGGAAGAATCTGAATCCCGTTAATCGCGGCACGCCCAATGTCGGAGTTCAGCGTAATAGTGAAGTCGCTCCGAGTTTGCCCCTCAAAGACGACAAAGTTGGCATCAAGTGAATTAGCGGCAGCATTCTTGAACGTCCCGTCAAAGGTCGTGCTATCGCTCCCAGAGAGAGTCACGCTTCCAAGCTCATCTTCCAAAGTGATCTCAAAAGTCCGGTCATTCACGTTGGAATCGAAGTAAACAATAACGTCGTAAGTGGGCGCTACCACCTGGGTAGGAAGACCTGCGATATTGATAAAACCTGTGTCTTCAGGGGCCGTCCCATCAATGGGATCCCAAGAGAGGTAACCATCCATCAGCTTGCGATTCGACGTGCTCGTGCCAGCACCCGAACTGTCCACATAGCTCAAGGTAGCAGAAAGCTCGATAGTGGCACCATTGAGCATCCCTCGTTCATCGCGGAGCTCAGTCGGTGGAATTGTGATCGCCCTTGTGCCAGCCAGTCCCACATTGACATGATTCCAGTTCGAAGTGGGAAGCACTCCCGCCATCTCGCTAAGAGCGAGTTCATCCGCGTTCCCTTCCACTCCAAAGTTAATGCCAATTCCATGCAAACTAGGACCGCTGCCGATGAGGTTGAGCCCCGTTAGATTCAAGCGTCCCTCAGGAGTCACCTCAAAGATACGACCGCCGTTTCCGTTAATATAGACTGGTTCTTGGGTATAGATCTCGATGGGTTGAGCAATCTCAAGCGGACCATGCACCAACGACACCGGCAGAGGGGTGAAGTTGCTATCAAAGTAGATCACATCCGAGCCATCAGAATGAGTCAAAGCCTCACGGAGCGAGAGCTGAGTGGGGCCTTCACCGTTTTCGTCACTAGGCGTAGTGACCTCTCGATAGCGCAATTCAGTCGCACCAATATCACGGCGGCCAAAGCGAGCTATCCCACGTTGGTCCGTCACCGGACCACCCAACCCCCAATTCACTGCGGGAGAGAAAACAGGTTGCCTCGCAGGTAACATCGTCAGCTGAGGAATCACCGTAGGCGTCGGACCACCATGATCCGCCAGTTCTCCCAGCATAGGATCGCGAATATCCAAGATGTTCGGCCATGTCTCGTTGATGACCCCGCCATTCAGGTTCTGGATATCGTGGGCAGAGCCAGTCGCGCTCGTGTTTCCCGCAACAATCGTGTTCCCAATATCAAAATCACCACCCGTTCGAACAAGTCCACCTCCGCCAAAACCAGAAGCATCAGTCGCCGTGTTTCCCGTCACCGTGACACTCTCCATCGTCAGCGAGTGAGAAGCCGCAGACCCGCTCGTGTGAATCGCACCACCTGCTCCCGCTGAATTATTCGCCAAAGTAGAATTCGTGATCTCAAGAGTGCCCGTATTCCTTACCGCGCCCCCCGACTCCCCGGCATTGTCGTGGAGAGTGCAGCCTTGAATCGTCAGCGAGCCCTCGTTCTCCAATGCAGAATCCACCCCACCAGTCATCGTCAAAGAATCCAGCGTCAGCGAGCCTGCGCCAAACACCTTGAAAAGCGACGCTCTGTCTTGGCCATCCAAGACCAAGCCTTTGGGCAATCCCGAAGCATCAAGAGTGTATTCGCCTTTGATTTCCATTTGGCCAGCCTCCATGAGAATGCTCCCACCAGAGAGCGCAGCATCAAAGGTAATCGTCGAGCCATCGGCAGCAAAGCGTAGCGCCTCTCTCAACGAGAGCAGTGAACTTGGCAAATTGTCGGTGTCTTCCAAACGGTTCACCACCGGATCCTTCAATGCTTCGACAGCACCGATATCAAGGCCCGCCGTCGGACGCGAGACCCCACGTTGGTCCAGCAACTCAGTGGAACCAGTTGCCATATCGATCGCAGGCGAACCAGACAAAGGCAACAAGGCCGGAGTCTGCGCACTGCCAGGAATGGAAAGCTCCAACATCGGGTCTCCAGTTAAGATATTCGTCCCCAACAAAGTATCAATGACTCCGCTGACATTCGCTTCTGTGCTTCCAGAGCCATTGGTATTGAAGGCAATGATCGTATTCGAGATCGTCTCGTTACCACTCGCAATCAAAGCTGCACTAGTATTGGACATCAAATTCCCACTGAGCGAACAATAGGTCAAAGTGAGAAAACCTCCTCCATTGTTAAAGATGACACTCCCCGACGTAGATGCACTATTGTCAGTAAACGTGCAGTTGATGCCAGTGAACGTGCCGTCGTTATCAATTGCTCCCCCAAAGTTTGAGGAGTTCTGGGAAAACGAACAACGCCTTGTCACCACTGTTCCAAGATTATCGATCGCTCCACCGCCATCACTACCCGTGGCGAAAAACCCGTCCATGAAGTGGATCGACTCCAGCTCAACATTTCCGTTCGGAGTGACCTTCAAAATGCGAGTGACCCCGCCACCATCCAAAGTAACTCCATACCGAAGCGCACTCGCATCAATCGTCAGATCCTTCGCTATCTCCAACTCCGACGTGAGAGCAATAGCATCATCCTGATCATCAAAGACTGAAGAGCTAAACTTGATGACATCGCCAACATCGGCATCACGGATGGCCTCACGCAGAGAAAGAGTCACCCCCGCTGGAGAATCCAATTCGTCAGCCAAAGTATCCACCACGAAGACATCAGGCGGAAGCGGCGCCAGCGCCACCGTATCCGTCACTTGATAAGAATCTGAGAACGCTTCCGTGAGATTACTTCCGCCATTCGGAATGTAACTAGCCGCATATTGCGTGGTGCCAGCAGGGACCAACATTGCGTAAATTTCATCCACCCCAATTATCGGAATATCCAAAGGATTCGAAGTGCGCCCCACCACGAAATTCACATCCACCAAGGGCGCATTCGTCAGGTTCAGTATTAATATCCAATCATAGCCGGGGTAACGAACAAGCTGAGGGCTATCAACAGACCTGCGACTGATGAGGACGTCAGCGTCACTCGGCACAGTCAAATAGGTGTTATTCGCTAGAAACTCAGTTGCGCTGTAGTCTTCCAAAATTCCAGACGTGGCCGCACCCCCCTCGAAATTAGCAACCACCGGAACCTCGCCCAGCCCCGAAACATCAAAAGCGTTCGCAGCCTTTTCGCCCGTTCTATCGATGACAACGGTGCTCGTATTCACCACCTGAGCCAGATTAGTCACGGATGTCGACAGCGAGCTGATGACCAATCTGCCCGCACCTCCGTTGGGCGCTTTGCTGGTGGTATTTCCACCACCCACTCCACCTGCGAGATCGATATTTGCGGTTCTTTGGACGTTCAATGAGTTTGACGACAACTTAATCGTGCCACCCGCTCCTCCTGCTCCATGACCGCCACCGCCACCGTCTGCTCCGGGGCCACCTTTTCCACCAGAACCTCCTGGGCCACCATGTCCTCCATTGCCACCGCCGCTGACGACTTGACCGGCCTCGCCTGTATCCCCAGGCTCGGGTGGAGAGGCAGTCCCCGTGTTGATATTCACGGAAGTATTTGCCGTCCCTCCCTGGCCACCTCGCGCGAGGAGGTCTCCGCCGAGTGTGAGCGAGCCTCGCGCTACAATCTCGAAGGCACCTCCGCCGCCACCGCCGGAACCTCCATCTCGCCCCTCTTTTCCCGCTACTCCATCAGCACCATCGCCACCCGGTCCTCCGACGCCACCATTGCCACCAGATGCAACACCAAGAAAACCACTATCTCCAGCTCCCCCTCCGCCGCCTCCTGCACCGCCGCCGCCTCCAGAGCCGCCGCCTCCGCCTGCTCCTCCACTGCCGGAATTACCACCATTGCCGCCGGCAAGAGATGTTCCTGACGAACGCTGAGTCCCTCTCGTCCCATTTCGACCTGCGCGCCCATCACTATCCCGAAAACGGTTCCCACCAGTGACCCCGTCAATCCCGTCTCTTCCTTTTCCCCCATCCCCCCCATCATCCGAGGTTCCACGCCCGGGGGCTCCTCCGGTTCCGCCGCTGGAGGTCACTCGCTGTCGACCTCCGCTTCCTCCTAGGGAAAAACTGGTTTGAGAAGTATCGCTTTCCGCAGCGTTGTTGAATCCCACTCCTCCGCTGTTGAAGAGACCTCCCTCCCCGTCACCTCCTCTCGTGCTATTGTTCAACTTCTTCTCCGTTCTTACCTTTCCGCTTTTCCCTGTGCGAGGCGAATCGGCAAGTCCGCCATCTCCACCAGAGGCGCCCGAAAGCGCATTGCCTCCATCTCCACCAGCACCACCAGTCCCCGAGCCTCTTCCCCCATCCCCCCCGCCAGCAATCCCGGCGAGCCCAAATGCAGAGGCATCCACCACCATGCCGTCAGGAATCACAATATTTCCCGTCGCGATGATTCGCACCGGCCGATCAATTCCACTTGAACCCAAAGTCCGAAAGACAATGGAGTCATTGCTTTCGAAAATCAGGTCACCATCAAAACTGTATTCTCGCGCCCCATCCGAGCCCACCGAAAATGTAGGAGCAAGTCCCTCCACGGTTGAAACAGGTTGAATAAACTGTCCACTTTGCACACCCACATAACCTTGATTCGTGATGAATATATAGTCAGTCGCTGGGAGTAGTCCCATGGAAGCAAAGAACGAAAAAAGAAGAGGTCGGAATCGAGAAAACTTCATAACAATTAGTGTTATCGAACGAAAAACAGCTCAAAAACACTGTTCATCTGTTTTTTCAGTTTCTTGTTAGAGCGTAAAAAGTCGAGTTAATACGGCATCCCTCGAGTCAAGGGAACGTCCGCAGATGAGACATCCTCATCAAAAAGGGTTTTCACTTCCCGTAAGCACCCGCTAGAAAGCCGCGTGCCCGACGATAATATTGCCCTCAAACGCATTGCCGAACTCGCCCGCCTCGACTTGACCGAGGAAGAGCTGACCACCTTCGAAGGCCAGCTCACGCCCATTCTCAAACACATTGATACTCTCGCCGCTCTGGATGTAGACGGCATCGAGCCTACCGCACATCCCACGCCCGTCTTTGACGTTTTACGCCCCGACATCGCGCGCTCAGGACTCTCGCCCGAAGCGGTCCTGCAAAACGCGCCCGAATCTGCACAAGGCCAAATCCGCGTCCCCAAAGTCGTCGACGCCTCTTAGAAACTTTTTCCCAAATTTCCATGACCACACTCTCTCAAGCCCGCGCGGCTCTCCAAGCTGGCGAAACTACTTCCCTCGCCCTCGTCGACGACCTTCTCTCCAGATTTGAGGAAAAGAACCCCACCATAGGGGCCCTCATCTCCTTCAACGCCGAGCAAGCACGCGCCGATGCCGAACAAGCCGACCTCACCAAACCCCTCGGCGGCATCCCCATTGTTCTTAAGGACAACATCAACGCCCTTGGCCAACCCTGCACTTGCGGCTCCAAAATTCTCGAAAGCGGATACACCGCACCCTACGACGCTACCGTCACTCGCAAACTACGCGAAGCTGGTGCCATTCTGTTAGGTCGTGCCAACATGGACGAATTCGCGATGGGATCCGCTACCGAAAACTCCGCTCTCGCAACCACCGTCAACCCTCACGACCACACTCGGATCCCCGGTGGCTCATCTGGCGGTTCTGCAGCCGTCGTCGCCTCCGAGATGGCCTTCGCCTCTCTTGGCTCCGACACCGGCGGATCTATCCGCCAACCCGCCGCCCATTGCGGCATCGTCGGCATGAAACCTTCTTACGGCCGCGTCTCTCGCTACGGACTCGTTGCCTTTGCCTCTTCTCTCGACCAAATCGGCCCCCTCACCCACACGGTCGAAGACGCCGCTACTCTCCTACAGGTCATCGCCGGTCACGACCCTCTCGACTCCACCTCCCTTGACGAACCCGTCCCCGACTTCTCCGCCACTCTCAATGATGGCGTCAAAGGCCTCCGCATCGGCCTCCCCAAGCAATACTTTGCCGAAGGACTCGACCCAGCCATCGAGGCCCTCGTTCGCGCTGCCGCCGCGAAACTGGAAGAACAAGGCGCTGAACTCTTCGAAATCGACCTCCCTTCCACTGACGCCGCCGTCGCCACCTACTACATCCTCGCTCCTGCCGAAGCATCTTCCAACCTGTCCCGCTTCGATGGCATTCGCTACGGTAAGCGTAGTAGTAACGCCACTGACATCATCGACACCTACCGCAAGTCCCGCGAAGAAGGATTTGGCCCCGAGGTCAAACGCCGTATCCTCTTAGGCACCTACGTCCTCTCTTCCGGATACTACGACGCCTATTACACCCGCGCCCAAAAGGTCCGCACCCTTATTCAACGCGAGTTCACCGAAGCCTTCCAAAAAGTCGACGCCATCCTTACCCCCACCTCACCCACCCCCCCGCGCAAGCTTCACACCGCCGACAACGACCCCCTGCAAGACTACCTCGCCGACGTCTACACCATCTCCGCAAACTTGGCTGGATTACCCGCCATCTCGGTCCCTTGTGGAACAATTCAGTCCAAAGAAGACACCCCACTTCCCGTTGGAGTGCAAATCATGGCCCCTCACTTACGAGACGAGCTCGTTCTCCAAATCGGTCAAAGCATAGAAGCAAGCCACTAAAAATTAGGGCGTTAATCAGACCAGAAAACAATCGGACTGGTTTATAAATTTCACTGATAATCATTTATTAATAATAAAGTCACTATTATATTTCGACATATTTAAATATTTACGTCATAAAAGAAGCGCTAATTAACCGTGCCTTGAAATGACGAACAACAACAACGACCACCAAGACATTCTCGCAGCCATAGCTCACGCAGCGGAAAATTTCACTCCTGAGCCAACACCTCAACCTCAGACCGCTGGTCACCCAGCCACTCCGGCGGTTCCTGCGCATTACTCAGCCCCTGCGGCCAGCGCAGCCACCACCTATTCGGTCGAGCCCACGCCACAAACCACTCATCAGATACCCGTGGCTCAGCCGCAGGCTCAATCGGCAGCCTCACCCGCTCATGGCATGCCTCCCGCGCACGCAGCCTTTTCACCTACTGGCTCTCAACAAACCAACCCTTTCCCACTCGAAGAACAAGGGCCAAGCGACGAGGAAATGCGCGAAGTCTTTGCCGAACGTAAAAAGAAGAAGTTCAAACTCAGCCTAGCCGTTAACCTCACTCTTCTCACCTTGCTTGCTCTTCCTTGCCTTGGATTCACCGCTTGGTATCAGTCCTCAGCTCAAAACCAGGCCGCATTCGCTGAGCTCCTCGATAATTTCCGCGAGGTGCCTAGCGAAGTTAAAAGCATGGCCACTATCACCGATACCTATCAAGAAGCTCTCGCGGAAGTGGGCGCTCATGGCACAGCTATCGACGATGCAACCCGTGCACTTGGAGTAGACCCCGAAAAATTCGAAACCAAACCAGAAGGTGAAAAGAGCGACGACGCAACCTTCTTAAGTGAGAAAGCCCAGCGCACAGCCCTCAACGAGGGAGCTCGCCAGAACTCACTTTAAACGGATCCCACAGTAAGACTGGACAAGTCACCAGCGAGCTGGTCTCCGTTCCTCCTCGAGTCACGGAGCCAGCTTGCAGGTAGACTCTCCCGTCACGCAAGACCGGCTGCGTAGCATGCCTGCCTTGTGCCAAGTCCACCCAACTCGCCCAAGTCTCGCTTTCGAGGTCTAACGCTTCCACTTCAACGTGAGCCTCCCGGCGACCACTTTCACCCCCAATCACCACCACCTTCCCGCTCACAAGAAGAGCTGAGGTCCCCGCTCGTGGTGTGGGGATATCTCCTGCTGGCGAAGCCAAAGTGCGCCAAGCACCCGTGGAAAAGTCAAAGACATCCACCTCGCGAATCACTGGCTTAAATACACTTCCTCCCTCTCCCGAACGACGTCCACCCGCTAACACCAACTGATCCCCCACCATAACCGCCTGAAAGTGGTCCCGTGCTCGAGGCGCATCTGGCAACCTCCGCCACGTATCACTTGTAAAGTTATACTCATCGAACCAAGGCACCCAACCTGATCGGTGCCCATCCGTTAATCCACTAACCAAATAAAGTTTCCCCTCACGCATAAAAGCCCCCGCCGAACCACGACGGCGATCGGCCGGAATTTTCGGCCCCTTGCTCCAAAGGTCACTACTAGGGTCATAGTAGTAAATATTTGACACCGGCACCTCCCCCGGAAAACGTCCGGTAAAGGCGCCAGCAATGACCACTCGCCCCTCTCTTTCCAGAGCTTGAAAGTGATGCAACTCAATCGGAGGCGGAGAACCTTGAGCCCAAGACTCAGTCACCGTATCGAAAATATCCACCGGCTGTATCCTCCTTCCTCCTAAGGCATAGAATCGCTCCCCCACCGCCACAAAGGCATGCTCATGTCGCTTGTGCGCCTTCCCCTCTACCGCAACCTCCCGCCAAGACACTGGGGTAATAACTTGAGCGCACAAAACCACCGCTAAGAGAACCGGCCCCACTAGAACCAAACAGGACTTCCCCCTACTCATTCCTTTGGCGCCCCCCAGATAGACTTGATCACTTCATAGAGCTTCCCATCATGCTTCTTCAGCTCAGGACGAACAAACGGATAGAAGTCGTTGCACCCGAACCACGCTTCCGTCGCCTCCGCAAAATATTCCTTATGATTGCTCAAAGCATAGTGCGGCGCCTCTCGACCACTGATATGAAGAACAGTCTCATATTGCCCCTCTGCCACCGCAGCCTGAAACGCCTCCATCACAGGCGCATACTCCCAAGACAAAACCTGATCGTGGTAGGCATGAGCCAATTCGTGTAAAACCACTGACGGCTGCTGAAAAACCAACTTGGGATTGGCAAAAAAGGAAGCCTGCGAAATGTGCACACACTTAGCCAAGGAAGACTCATAGCCATTTTCCTCAAGCCACTGCTCCGAGGGGTGATACTGTGCCGCCTTCAATTTAGGGTGCTCATCCATCACGATGCTCACCTTGCGCAACTCCGACAACTGAGGCTCTGGCACCAAGACCGCAATCCTCACCAAGCTCGCCCCCAATACCGCTAGCGCTTGTTCCCCAAAGTCTTCATGAAACTCCCCTCCGGCCAACAACCGCTCATCCACCCGCACCGTCCAACCTTCCATCTCCTGATTCTTGCGGTCCAACTCGACCACCTGCCCGAAAACAACCAAGCCACTGAAAAAATAGAAGAGCGCAAATATCCTCATCACCCCGACTATCACCGCAACCAAGCCCCGCCGGAAAGACTCAAATTTCCCACATGATTGGAATCAGAAGACTGGCTGTAATCCAAAGAATAATCGCCAGCGGAAAACCCACTCGGAAAAAGTCCCCAAACTTGTAGCCGCCCGCACCAAACACATAAGTATTGGTTTGATATCCGATCGGAGTCGAGAAGCTCGCCGAAGCTCCAAACATGATCGCAATGACCAAAGCCCGAGGCTCAATATCTAGCTGAATGCCCAACTGAATCGCCAAAGGAGTCAACAGCACTGCCACCGCCTGATTGCTGACCAACTCCGTAAGAACAGCCGCGAGTAAATAGATGAGAGCGATAATCAAGCGAGGATCTAGTCCACCGCAAACGGCCTCAACCTGGTCCGCAATCGCAGCCAACAGCCCCGAATGAATCATTGCAAGGCCAATCCCCAACATCCCCATAATGAGAAAAATAATTCGCCAATCCACCGCCTCATAAGCCTCCTTGGGCTCCAAACAACGGGTTAACAACACAAACAGCACTGCCCCCAAAGCTAACTGGACCGTAGGAATCTTCTCAATTAAATCAAAACCACCCAAGGCACCCAAGAGAACAAACACCACCAAGGCACCAATGGCCCAAGGCGCTTTCTTCTTTCGAAATTCCTGCGTCGTCGGCGCGCTCAAGTTAATGAAGTCACGCTGCTCAAACAGACGCCTCATCTTCTCGGCGGAACCTTGCACCAAGAGCGTGTCACCGAAGGCCAACTTCGTGTCCTCGAATTTCTCTTGTAGATTCTTACCACGTCGATGAACCGCCAAGATGATTACTCCGAATTGCTGGCGGAACTTAATCTCAGCCAAAGACTTCCCCACCAAAGATGAATCAGGCCCCAGAATACCCTCCATTAACACTGCAGATTCCGTCCGCACCCCTTCCAACCCAAACTCGTCTTGCCCTGTCTCACTACTCACTTCGACGCCCTCAGTTTTATGAACATCGAGCACTCCGTCCGGACTCCCCTTAAAGAAAAGCTCATCTCCCTCGCGAAATCGCACCTCCTTGAGCGGCACCCTCACCCGCAAGCCATTTCGACGTACTTCAATCAGTCGCAGCTTCTTGATTTTAGCAAAAGGCGTCTCACCAAACTCACTCCCAACCAGCGGAGAGCCCTTACTTAAATAGGCGTGGGTAATGAACTCACGCGAACTCTCGGTATCAATCAAGGACGCCAAAGTCGTCCGATCCGGTAGCAACTTTCTCCCCACCGTCATGAGATAGACCGCCGTAATCACGCAGAATACCACCCCTAACTTCGTGACCTCAAACATACTGAAGGTCTCCATCCCGCTATCTTCTGCAATCCCCGCCGCGATCAAATTCGTCGAGGTACCGATAATCGTTACGGTTCCTCCCACAATCGCGGCATAGCTCAGCGGAATCAAAAAACGTGAAGCCTTCCAGTCCTTACGCCGACAGATCCCAAGAATGATCGGCATGAAGACCACCACAACCGGGGTGTTGTTCACGAACCCGGATAGCAACGCCACAATCAGGACACACCAAAGCAACATCGACTTCTCTGTTTTTCCAGCAAGGTCTTCGAACCAGTCTCCCAAAGACTCGATGACGCCTGTTTTCTCAAGCGCTGCGCTCACAATGAACATGCAACCAATGGCGAGCGGAGCAGGATGAGAGAAAACCGAGAGAGCCTCGCCGAGCGGAAGAATTCCCACTCCAACACACAGAAACATCCCCACCAGCGCCACAATCTCAACTGAGATCCACTCTTTGACGAAAGACACAAAAACAATCGCGATAAGAACCGCTAAAAACCAATATTCCCAATTCTCCAGCATATGCTCTACCGCTAGTGCTACTCGCCGAATAGTACCCAGTCAGTTCAAATCTCGCAGAACTCGAAAATTATCCTACCTACCATCCACAAAAAAAGGCCTGCGTAATCGCAGGCCTCAAAGAAAAAAGGTAATGAGAGAAAACTCAGCCCAACCGATAAACGATCCGAGCCTTGGAGGTGTCGTAAGGAGACATCTCCATCTTGACTTTGTCGCCAATTACCAATCGAATAAACCTCTTCCGCATCTTACCCGAAATGTGGGCCAAAACCTCGTGTCCACTCGACAACTCAACCTTGAACATTGTCCCTGCTAATACCGCACTTACAGTGCCCTCAATCTCGACTGCTTTCGCCTCGCCATCCTTTTCACGGATATTACTCTTCTTGAATCCAGGACCTCCACGTCCTCTCCCGCGTCTGCGGCCTCCTCCTCCTCGTCTTCTTGGCGGTCCTGCGATAATTTTCCTTTGGTTAGTTCAAACGCAAAGACAACCTTGCGCGTTGCTAAAGTGACCCCAAAAAGAACATCTGACAACCGAAAAGTTTGGCAACCACCCTTCAAAATGTCAGTAGCGAAAGGGTCTACAGGACCTTCCGCCCTCGCAGAACAGCCCAATAAGAGAAGAAAAGACGGCTCTTTGAGAAAAAGCGCCTTCCCTCCAACTCTCGCCAGTCACCCTTCTTCCTTTCCCACTGTCCTCATTTTGCCTTGAAGAGTGGGCAATCCAACCGCACCTTTCACTTGCACACATGGAACTGGATATCTTAGATGTCTCCTTCGACACCAAGGAGATGAAACCCCGCGAAATTGAGGAGGCTTTAGAAGACCCCTTCGCGGTACGACTCTTGCCCGAGAACGACCGTTCCGATGGCGAGTCTCGATTCTATGCCATTGGAAAGTCGATTTCCAACCGCTACCTTTTCCTCGCCTTCTCAACAGATGGCAAAAAAGTCCGCGTCGTTGCAGCCCGCAACGCCAGTGATGACGAGCAAACCTTTTACGAACGCAAGTTCGCCGAGTTCAAGTAAATGAAGACCATCACCAGCTGGGACGAAATCCCCGATTTCGAAGAAGAAGAAGACGAAGCCAAATTTTGGAGCAACCACGATTTAGCTCCGCGTCTGATGCAAGGCTCCCTTCACGCCCCCGATTCCCGCGAATCGACCACTATCACCCTTCGCTTCGACCCTCGCATGCTTTCGCGCATCAAGCGCATCGCCCGCTCACGGTTCCTGAACTATCAGTCCATGATCAAGCAGTGGCTCGCCGAGCGTCTCGAAGACGAAATGCGGAAAATGGATTAAACCATTTTGGGATTCCCCGTCGCTCCAAAGCCGTGAAAACTCCTGCCTTTGCTAGACGGCACCACCTATGGTCGGGCCTCTTTCTGGTCTGGTTCGTCACTCTCTGGACTCTTTCGAGTCGTCCCCTCCAGGGTCCCAAACTACCTCTCGACTACCCCGTTGATAAGGTTCTCCATTTCGGCTACTTCTTCGGAGGTGCTGGCCTTCTCACCGCAACCCTCTTCCTTCAGAAGCGCCGGAACTTTCACTGGAGCACCATTCACCTATTGGTCGTTCTCATCCTCTTCGCAGTGGGCTCCTTAGACGAATGGCACCAATCTTGGTATCCCTTCCGCTCTGGCAACGACTCCGGCGACCTCACCGCCGACATCCTAGGAGCCCTCGCTGGCACACTTATCTTTCGAAAACTCCAGCCAAAGCTCTTCGCTCATTCTTAAGAAGCGCGGAGGACCTCTCTTTCTCAGGAAAAAGTCTGGTTTCCAGTCCCACCTTTCTCAACCCTCCTACAAGTAAACATGATCTTCCTCACCACCGCTATCGACTACCCCAACGGCTCACCTCATATCGGTCACGCCTACGAGAAAGTCCTCACCGATGTCCTCGCCCGCTACCATCGCTTTTGTGGCGAAGAAGTCTACTTTCTCACCGGCGTCGATCAACACGGTCAAAAGATGGTGCAAACTGCTGAAAAAGAAGGGGTCGATGTCGCAGCCCTTGCGACTCAAAACACCGAAAGATTCACTCAACTTCTCACCGCTCTCGACATTTCAAATGACGGCTGGGTCGAGACCACCGACCCTCGTCACAAGGCCTGCGTCTCCAAAATCCTCACCGATCTTTACGAGAAAGGTCAGCTCTACAAAAAATCCTATTCTGGATTTTACTCCGTCCGCCAAGAACAATTCCTCACCGACAAAGAGCGCGGCGAGGACGGCAACTTTGGCGCCGAGTGGGGCGAAGTTGTCGAGCTCGAAGAAGAGAACTGGTACTTCAAGCTCTCCGAGCACACCACTTGGCTACGCGAAGCCGTCGAGTCCGACGCTCTCGGCATTACGCCCGCATTTCGAAAGAGTGAAGTGCTCAACGCCATCGAAAAGGCCGAGTCCACTGACCTCTGCATCTCTCGTCCCAAGGAACGACTCTCATGGGGCATCCCCCTCCCCTTCGACGAAAATTTTGTGACCTACGTCTGGTTCGACGCTCTCATCAACTACATTTCCTTTGCCGGCTACCTCAAGGAAGAAGGCAGCGAACTCCCCGACTTCGACACCCTCTGGCCTGCGAATTTTCACGTCATAGGTAAAGACATCATGGTCCCAGCCCACGCTGTCTACTGGCCCTGCATGCTTCATGCCATGGGCTTCGGCAACGAACAAATGCCGGACCTACTGGTTCACGGATTCTGGAATAGTAGCGGTCAGAAGATGTCCAGCTCACTTGGGAACATCATCGACCCCATGGAACTCATCGATACCGTTGGTTCCGATGCCGTGCGTTACTACCTCGCTCGCGACATCGCCACCGGCAAAGACTCAGACTACAATCCCGAGCGCCTTTTCGTCCTCTTCAACTCCGAGATGGCCAACGGACTCGGTAACCTCCTCAACCGTTCACTCAACATGACCAAGGCCTCCCTTGGCAGCGAGCTCACCGCCTATCAATACGACGACGAAGAGTGCCAGCTTGTCCGAAACTCCCACGCCGCCCTCCTCGCAGCCTATCCTGAAAAGATGGCTGCCATCGACCTGCGTGGGACTCTTGAGGCCATTGTCAGCTTCATCACCGACGTCAACACCTTCGCAGAACGTACCAAACCCTGGGAACTCAAAAAAGACGAAGCCAAGCGCGATCAGCTCACCGCTGTCCTCCACCATATGTGTGAAGCCTGCGCCCTCGCCTCCGTGCTCTTGCAGCCCTTCGTCCCTGCCGCAGCAGCCAAGATGCAAGTCCAACTGAACGCTCCTCAGCTTGCCGACCTCAAGTTGAGTGAACTCAAGTGGGGCCTCCTCCCAGCTGGCCAAACCATCAATAAGCCAAAGCCCGTCTTCCCCCGCCTGCAACCAAAGGAATAACAAAGAAGGCTCTAGGTTTCAGATAAGACTGTTGCTCCATCTGATGAGATAAGGCTTCGAAAATACTCCTAAAATTATAGCAGTTGAATACGTGGGTTGGCATTACAGTCCTACACACATCTCGCCTTCTTGACTTATGGAATGTGGGCAACTACAAGAACAGCAATGAAATTTCTATCCTTACTCCTATTTGCGGGAAGCGCCTTTGCAGCACCAGTATTGGATCTCACTGACAAAAAGGGAAACACCCTAAATGCCAAAGTCATCTCCATTACCGAGAAATCAGTATCAGTAAAAAGAACCGAAGATAATAAACTCTTCAAAATTCCTCTTTCAAACCTGAGCGCAGAAACAGTTAAACTCCTCAAGGAAAAGACCAAGGATTTACCCGCAGCGCTCCCCGATTATAAAATCGAATTTTCCGTTGGAAAACGGAGGAAAAAGGATGGCACGTATTACGTCAATCAGACCATTTCAGGTAAAGCCGTTGTAAAGAATACTAGCCGCGAAATCGATAGTCCCGAGGTCACGGTCAACATTATCATCATTGGCGAAGACCAGCGTGATGATGACCTTAAATGTGTTCTCGCGAATCAGAGCTTTTCGATCTCTCCTCCCAAGCTGAATGAAGCAGAGGTACAGCTCAAAGAGTTTGTCACTCGCTATGACTCCGACAACAAAGGGGAAGGAAATCTGGGAGGCTACCAATATAGCGACTATATCATCTTGGTCACCGACAAAGACGGAGACCATCTAGCTTCCAAGAGCCTTAACACTTCTTACGACTCCGTCTTATCTGGTAACAATGTGTTAGCCAAAAAGCTACTCAAGGTCAAAGACAGCACCAAGTTTGTCGGCAATCTCGTGTTCAGCACTCCCAAATAACCATTTCCCTAAAAGCTAGCTACCGCAGCCCCCACACCCTTTCTTGCTCAACTGCTTTTCAAGCTCGCGCGACGCAGGGGTGACAGCGAGCCCGCCTAGCCCTGTGCAGCAAATCTCGCGCGGCATCAGCTCCCCGACCTCACGCATGGCGTCGATCACTTGGTCCATCGGAACCAGATGCTGGTAATTCGCCAGTGCCATATTCGCGCAAGCCAACGCGTTACTTGCCGCCATCACATTTTTTCCCAAACAAGGGGCTTCCACTCGATTTGCCAACGTATCGCAGGTCATCCCAAACGAGTTCTGCAATGCTTGTGAAGCCGCACTCAATTGCTGCGAAAGACAGCCCCCCGCCAAGCCAGTCAAAGCAGCCGCCGCCATACTCGCCCCCGATCCACACTCCGCCATACACCCAGCCACCTCGGCAGCGAAAGTCGAACGAGCGGTAATGAAAACCCCGATCAATCCCGCCGCGAGGAGAGCTTCAATTCTTCGCGACCGGTCCAAGCCCATGGCATCGCACACCCCAAAGATCGCACCCGGCAAGGCCCCGCAAGATCCCGCCGTGGGAGCCGCAACAATCACTCCCATCGAACTCTTCATCTCCATCATTGCGGTAACGTAGAGAATCACCCGATTCAGCACGTCACCGGGAATGAGTTCTCCCTTTTCTAACAACTCCCCAAACTGCCCTGACTGATACGGGAGAATCCGATCATCATATTGAGTCCCTCCCAAGCCCTTACTGATCGAAGTCTCGAACACCTCAACCAATTCCCCCATCTTCGCCACCACCTCCTCTTCAGAAATCCCCCCGCGAGCGGCTTCATATCGAATCGCCAAGTCCGCCAACGAAAGCTCTCCACCCTCTTCTTTTAGGTAGACCAGCATCTCTTCACAGCACAGGAAAGGCACCTTCAGATCCTTACGCCCAAGAACGGGAAGAACTGGTCTCACCACCTCAACCGAAGTGACACCATCGCAGCCAACAATCTCATTTAGCAGTTCTTGTTTAGGATACTTACGCCCGCTAGCCACCACCAGAGAAGAATTCCCCTCACAATTCACCACCATCTCCTCAAAGGAACCTTCCTGCACCAAACGCTTCTCAACCTCTTCAGCCGCCCCCTTGAGACAAATCACCGTCTCAAAAAAATCCCCATTCAGCGCCACCGAAATGCCGTCGATTTTCTGAATCACAATCATCCCTCCGCCCGTGGAAATCGCCTCCAAGCTACGCTCACGTTCCCCGCTACCCATCGTAAGCCGATAGTTGTTAGGATGCTCGGCGCCATAACTCGTGTAACAGATCTCAACCTCAATTCCCGCTTTGCGAATCTCTTCCCGAAAGTTCATCAAGCGCTCGTCATCCGTATCCCAGCCCATTAAGCCCCCAAAGAGCCCTAGGTCTGAGCCTTGGGATTCATGAGTCGTCACCAAGGAACCCGAGGGGTCATAGTCCACTCGCACATGACTCAACTCCCCCCCCATCAAATCCCGTGCCACTCGTCCAATCCGCAGGGCCGCAGCGCTATGGGAGCTGGATGGCCCTCGCATCACCGGCCCAAGGACATCATTAAAAATACTGGGGCAACTGCTCATATCGCTTCTAATAAGCTCCTTTTAGGTCCTAAAGCCAATTCGAAAGCCACCCATCTGGAACAAAAAAGACCGCGCCTCCTCCAAACCCGATGACTAGGACGTCGAAATGGGTCGAGCTTCTCTAAAGTTCGACGTTTGCCTTCTCAACAGCCAAGCTCTCCCCATGAGCCTCCTCTTGCGCGCACTCTTCCTAAGTTCCGCTCTCTTTCCAATTTCAGCATCAGCCCTCACCATCTCGATGGAAACTCTTCCTGGCACGGGGATTTGGTTTTCCCCTCCCCCTCAACCAGAAGTCAGTGAAATCACTCCCCTCAGAGTGACCGTCTGGTTCGATAAGCAACTGCTGGGCGATGGCGCGGGATACCAAAGAAGGGCGCAGGAGTTTGCCGAATCCGAGCGCCGCACCTTACGAGTCGAAACCGTCAAAGCCCTCAAATCCCAGAACCAATCCTCAATCCAAAAAGCGTCTAAGGCTCTTGCCAACTTGGAGGAACAGGACGTCCTCAAAGACCTCGTCCCCCACTGGATCGTCAATGGCTTTACTTGCACCATGCTTCACAAAGACCTCTTCGCTCTCGCTCAGATCCCCGGGGTGCGAAAGGTCTTTCTACGTCCCTTACCCCGCATCGAGAAAAAGACAGTTGGCGAAATCGAAAGAAATCCCCCGATCGCGCCCCTTGAAGAACCCTACTTTGAGAACATCCCGTGGTATATTCAGAAACTGAAAGCCGACCAAGTCTGGAAGGACTTCAAAGTCACCGGAGAAGGCACCCTCAACGTGATCCATGATCGAAACTTCATCTTCTCCGAACCTCTCACACGCAATGTTTACCGCAACCCCAACGAGATCCCCCACAACGGAATCGATGACGACAGCAACGGCTACATCGACGACTATCATGGCTATAACTTCGACCAGGACTCAGCCCAACTCACCACCCTCCCCTTCACTGGTGACCCAAAGGATCGACGTATTCTTCACGGCACCAGCTGCGCCAATATCGTCAGCGGTTCAGGAAGCACCAGTGGCAATACCCAATGCGGAGTCGCGCCCAAGAGTCAATGGACCGGAGTTATCAATACTGGCGGCATCGAACAATCCGTCGAGTGGGCCATCGAACAAGGCGCCGACACCTACAGCATGAGTTTCTCCCGACGAGGTTACGGCGAGTATCGCTCCCATTGGCGCAAGGTCATGGAGCACGGCAACTTTTGCGGAGTCTACTTTGTCTCCGGTGCCGGCAACATCGCTCGCAATCACCCCACCCCCTTCTTGATGAATATCCCCCAGAGCATTCCCAACGCCGTCTTCGCCGCAGCCGGAGTTCAGCAAAACCTCAGCAAAACCGACTTTTCCTGCGTAGGCCCCGTCGAGTGGAACAACGAGCACTATCAGGACGGAGAAGTGCAAAAGCCCGAGGTCTGTGCCTTCAACGCTGCGGTTCCCGGACAATTTCCAGATGGCTCTTTTCATCCCGGATTACTGAATGGCAATTCCTATGCCGGCCCCATGTTTTGTGGTGCCATCTCTTTGATGCTTTCTGCCGATCCCGACCTCCTCCCTTGGGACCTCAAGGAGATCATCACCTCTACCGCCACGGACGTCGGCCCTGCCGGAGTCGACTACGAGACTGGCCATGGACTCATCAATTGCCACAAAGCCGTCAAAGAAGTCCTTCGAAGAAAAGCTCTCCGCTCCCCTACTCCTCAGCTTTCAACTGAATGATTTCATTTCCTTTTCCTCCATCCTCCACGGGGCCTACAGATTTGATCACACAATCCCGCACATTTTCGTTCAGGACAATTTTGGCGGTAGTGTAGTTTTCGACTACTGATTTCACCAAGTCTCGTCGAGGGCCTCCAGCCACCAGAACATTCGCCTCCTCGGGAATCGGCCGCGTGGTTCCGTCTTTCAAAATGAAATGACAACGCTCCCCAGAAATCGTCCCAAGGTTCGTCCTCGGCGTTGGCTGAGCGCCTTCTGGAGGACTCAACAGAGTGACTTCATACCGAGCATTCTGAGGCATCTCACCTCGGAGGAGGTGAAAGACGGGATTGTAGGCCACATCGCTCTGACAGTTCTCTAACAAGACCTTCCCTTCCTTTCCAACTGAGACGTCAAAACCGAAATCACCCGCCTCCCGCACGGTCACATTTTTCAGGGTAACATTCCCCTCGCAAAGCAATTGCACGGCTCCCCGCATTCTCTCCACCGTCGTATTGATGACGGTAATATTCCGCACGTTATCATAGGAACGAATCCCATCCTCCACCAATGGAATCATCAGATCACGTGGAATAGGCTGTCTGCTACGATACCTCATCTCAAAGTCATATTCCACTGCCCGACCGGCCACTTCTTTGAAAATATCATTCGTCGGCCTCAGTGCTCCCGTGAAGGCACAGTCCTTAATGAGAACTCCATTGCAATTGTGGAAATGGACACAGTGCCCAAAGGATTGCTGAAAGACCTTGCAACGAATCAGCTCAGTTTCATTGGCATGATCGATGGACATAAAGCAGTGCTTATTGAGCACCCCGAAATTCTTGGCCCCCTTCCCATAGTAGTCGGTGTATCCATAGGGAATCGAGCCCTTGATCACAAAGGTGCAATCAAAGAACCGATTGCGATCTCCCGTCACCTCAAATTCATTATTGGTCACGAAATACTCAGGGTAAGTCAGGTCCAAAATGTTTTGGAAGAAGCCTCCGACAAAGACATTGTTCGCCCCATTGATGTGCCAGCTATCCGAGACGTGGGCCCGTCGCGAAAGCGTGCTCTGAACAGAAACTGGTGTCTCAATGACGACATCCCGAAGATCGAAAAAGTTGTTCGAGCCATTGACCGCAAAAATGTGCTCCTGCCTTCCCTTCTCTCGATTCAGCCCCATCCCGATGCCTTTCCGAAGCGGCAGTTCAATCGCCGGATCCGTCTTTTTGGCACGATAAATCCCCGGCTTCATCCGTATCCGCTGATTATTCCGCTGAATCGCCAATCGAAACTCATCCAAAGAATCGATCAAGCGGTAGCCTGACCGAATTTCAAACTTCTCGGGGATTTCTGGATACGGAGGAGCCTCCCTGGCCAAAACCTCCATGGGAGGATTCTCCGCCAACTGGAGCCCCAGGTCCTTCTCTCCGACCTCAGCCCCAGAAGCTCTGCCAACCAATGCAACAAAAACACAACAGGAAAGTCGTCGAAAGAAAGCGCACATAAATGATGAGCAGTGAAAAGAAGGAAGGATGATTCAGGGCCGAGATGTGCCGCGTTATACGAAATCCCCAGATATTTCGTAGCAAAAAACACTTCTTCCTTTCCCCTCACACTGGCTATCCCCGCTCTTTTCATTTTTACCAAATCCGGTCAAGCTGACCCCACGTTTATGCTTCTCTATTCAAAAGGCTCCGCCACCACCGACCTCACCGACGATGAACTTCGTGCCGCCCTGCGCTCCGCCCTCGACCAACTAGGCCCCCGCACCAACGTGCTCGCTATTCCCCCAGACTTTACCCGTTTTCACTCGCGCGCTGGTCTCCTCACCTCCGAAATCTATCAGTATTACGGGGAAAACCTCAAAGACGTCCTCCCCGCACTTGGAACCCACGTTCCCATGCCCGCCCATCAATTGGACGAGATGTTCCCCGGCCTCCCCCATAACCTCGTCCGTCCTCATCGATGGCGCGACGACGTGGTCACCATTGGCGAAGTCCCCGCTGAATTCGTCAGCGATGTCACCGACGGCATCTGGACCAAGGCTTGGCCCGCTCAACTTAATAAACTCGTCTGGGAGGGCGGACACGACCTCATCATCTCCGTCGGCCAAGTGGTTCCTCACGAAGTCATCGGAATGGCTAACGGCAATAAAAACCTCTTCGTCGGCACTGGCGGTGTCAGTGGAATTAACGAGTCACACTTCATCGGCGCCGCCTACGGGATGGAGCGTATGATGGGCAAAGCTGACACCCCGCTGCGACGCATCCTCAACAAGGCGGAAGAACTCTTTTGCGAAAAGCTCCCCACACTTTATGTCCAAACAGTGGTTGGCCCCCGCCCCGACGGCAGCCTCGCCACGCGCGGAGTCTATATTGGTCACGGCACCGAGCCCTTCGAAGCCGCAGCCCAACTCGCTGTCGAAGTCAACTTCAACCAACTCGACGAGGAGCCCGAGCGCATCGTCTGCTACCTTGATCCTACCGAATTTCACTCCACCTGGCTTGGCAACAAAGCGATTTACCGCACCCGCATGGCCATCGCCACCGGAGGGCAACTCACCGTCCTCGCCCCCGAGGTCAAAGAGTTCGGCGAAGACCCCGAGATCGACCGCCTGATCCGCAAATATGGCTACCGCACTTCGCCCGAGGTCATGAAATTCGTGGACGAAAACGAAGACCTCGCCAACAACCTCTCTGCCGCCGCCCACCTCATCCATGGTTCCTCCGAAGGCCGCTTCAACGTCACCTACTGCCCCGGCCACCTCACCCGCGAGGAGGTCGAAGGCGTCGGTTATCAATACCGCGACCTCCAAGAAGCCCTCGACTACTACCAGCCAAGCGAACTCAAAGAAGGCTGGAACACAGACCGCGACGGTAACCGCTTCTACTTCATCCCCAATCCAGCCCTCGGGCTCTGGGCTGCAAAGTCACGGCTGTAAGAACGACGGCCGAAACAACACCTCACTTTCGCGCCCGCCAAAACCTTTGTTCTCCACGGAACCCTTTGAAAAACAGGGGGCCCTCACGGGTCTCCAGAAGTTATTCTATAGGTTATTCACAATCGTTTCCCTTTGTCCTCCGAATCCATATCTCATCCAAAACTGGCAGCTCATTTGGAACCCCTTAGGATTGTGAACAAGTTGTGAACCAATGGGAACAGCCCCAACAACCTAGAACCTAAACCGTTCACATAAAGCAACTTACACAAACTACATCAATGTTCAAAAATTGTTAGGAATGATAATAACTTTTCGTGGAACCCTTGCAAACACGCCCTTAAGATGTTCCACCACTCCGTCCTTGGTTCTTGGATTCGACAATGTTGAACCCCAGTTTTGACTTTTGTTCCCAAAGTTATTCACAATGCTTTAAGAGGCTAAATAACTCGCTTTGGCATTCCTAAGAATTGCCTATCCTCTCTTCTTTGCTCGCGGTAAACTCCCACATGCCCGCAGCACTGGACCTCGTCGAAGACATCCTTCGTCTCAAGAAAGAAAAGAACGCCGTCATCCTTGCCCACAACTATCAAGTGGGCCCCATCCAAGATATCGCCGACTACGTGGGTGACTCGTTGGGTCTCTCCTACCAAGCACGCGAAACCGATGCCGACGTCATCGCCTTCTGTGGTGTTCATTTCATGGCTGAAACTGCCAAAATTCTTAATCCCAATAAAACGGTCATCCTTCCCGACAAGGACGCCGGCTGCTCCTTGGAACAAGCTTGTCCCGCCGACCAACTGGAAGCCTACCTCACCGAACACAAAGACAAGAACTACTACGTCATCGCCTACATCAACTGCTCAGCAGGTGTCAAAGCGCTCTGCGATGTCATTTGCACCTCCGGCAACGCCACTCTCATCGTCGAGAAGGCTCCCGCCGACCGCCCCATCCTCTTTGTTCCCGACGAAAACCTCGGCCAATGGGTCATCGAGCAGACCGGCCGCAAAATGGATCTTTGGAAGGGCAATTGCTACGTCCACGTCGAATTTACCCGCGACTCCATCCACAAGATTAAGGAAGAATATCCCGACGCTCTCGTCGTCGCGCACCCCGAGTGCACCCAGGCCGTTCGTCTCCTCGCAGACGAAGTTTGCTCCACGGAGAAGATGATCAGCTTCTGTCAGAATGCGCCCAGTAAAAACATCATCGTCGTCACCGAATCCGGCATGCTCCACCGCCTGCAAAAAGAGTGCCCTGACAAGAATCTTATCGCCGGTCCCACCGACAACTGCGCCTGTGCCGACTGTCGCTACATGAAGATGAACACCTTGGAGAAGCTGCACGCCTGTCTCGAAAACCTCGAACCTCAAGTCGAGATCCCCGAAGACGTCCGCGTCAAAGCGGAAGAATCCTTGCTCCGCATGCTGGAGCAATCGCGTTAACGAACGCTCGAAGCCTTCAAGCCCAACGAACTCGAATTTCTATTCCAACAAACCACTACGATAGGCTTTGCTGACTGCCGCAGGAGCATTGTTCACGTCCATCTTCGTATAGATGCGATTGATGTTGGTCACTACCGTGGTCACCCCAATCCCCATTCGTTGCGCGATCTCTTTTCTAGAAAGTCCTTCTGCCATCAGAACAAGGGTGTCCATCTCTCGATCGGAAAGATCCTGCTTCAACTCCACCTGTGGTTGGTTCTTTTGAAGCGCATGGAGAACATACTTCGACACGCTCGGATCAAGGGCCGCTTCACCATCCATCACCGCATGCACCGCTTCCGAGATTCGGCGAGAAGTCGAGGACTTCATCAAATACCCCACCGCCCCGAGTGAGATCGCTTTCACCACGTCCTCTTCCCGATCTGACTGGGTCAGGACAATAATCTTCGGTAATTCGCTAGCCTGGCGAAAAAGCGGAATCGCTTCCAAACCGTTCATTCCAGGCAAAGACAAATCTAACAAGATAAGGTCGGGAAGTTCCTGACTGGAGTTGTTTAAATTCCGTAAAGCCATCTCAGCCGTTCCCACTTGAACAACTTCCTGAATCTTCGACTCTCCCTTAAGCGCACGTTGAATCACTCTCCCATAAGAGGCACTGTCCTCGACCAACATGATTCTAATTTCCTCGCTCATCTCAGATCGCAAATCTGCGGGTTTTCGTTTTCAAGGCGATACTCGTTCCCGCGCCCTCAGGTCGCAAAATTTCGACCTTAGCACGCACCAAGCGCGCACGACGACGCAGCGAGGAGGGAATTCCTCCCAAAAAGCTCACCCCGTTATCGCTCACCACAAGATCGATATTCTTTGAGTCGGCCGCAATTCGTGTCGTCACTTTTGTTGCCTGGGAATGTCGCACGATGTTGGCCAAGCTTTCTTTGTAAAAAAGAAGAAGGTCAATCCTCCTCTTGGGACTCAAGAGTTGAAGGTGCTCCTCTCCCTCGATTTCCATTTCATGATCCAAATCGACAAGCATTCTTCCGGCTACCCTTTTCAACTCTCCAGCCAAATCCTCGCAAATGCCCTTCGCCTCTAACATACTCGTGCAGTGTTGAGTCGCCTCAGTGGTCTCTAATGAGATTGTGCGCACTTCCTCAACCATGTCAGACAGCTCTTCATCTTTCACCTTTTGCTGAATCATGTCGGAGAGCAAAGCAATGGCGTGTAGGTTCGCCCCCACCTCGTCATGCAAGTCCGCGCCAAAGCGTTTCTTGATGCGAGCGACCTGCCTCATCCGAAGGATACGGTCGATCAGAAAAGTAAGAACAATGCCGATGGCCAGCAAAATGACCGCCACACGCATAAACTTTAACAACGACTCTTGGCGACCATAACGCTTTCGAAGCTCTTCCTCCACGAAGGGTCGCTCCACTTCCAAATCATGGCGCCTGCCCAGTTGCTCCACCCACTTCCGGATGGGCAAGATACTCCCAAAGTGATTCCGTCCATCAGTCATGGCAGCGAGGTCTCCTTCCAAATTGACCCCTTCTTCAAGAGAGCCGTTTCCAATTTTCAGACTCATTTCTTTTCCCCGTAGAAAGTTGCTTCCCCTTGAAAACAACTCAACCTCAGCAAAGCCCACGCACCTCCATACATCCCTTGCTTCCGGGCTTCGATACCCCTCTAAGAACGAAATACGCACGTAGCGACAAGTCATTTCGGGAAACTGCACCGTGACAAAAGGACCCGTGCTATAAATCGTTTCCCTCCTAAAGTTGAGTAGCTCGAAAGCATCCGAAAAGTCCGCCTGATGAGCACCTTCTAATAACAAGTGCTTTGGAAAGGCATAATCCGCATGCTGAATCTGAGGAACACTCTCGCTCACGTCGGCCGCGTGCAGTCGAATCTGATTAACCGGAACACTCTCACCCAGATCCGTTTCAATCGAAGCTTTCAACTCTCGCTGATAGAAAATCACACAAGCCCTGCTCGCCTCCCCTTGCGCGGTATCGATCACATAGGGCAAAAATCCATCGACGAGGGCCTCTGCCAATAGAGAGTAACGCACCCGTGAGCGCCTCGTAGACGAAACTGCCACTGGTCGATGCAAGGCCCAGTTCTCTTCTCCCCCAAAGACCATGATTTCTGATAATCGAAAGGCGAAGCCCCCACCCACCGCGGTTCGGGAAAGAGAAGTCGCTCTCACTCGAATCCAAGAGGCAGTCACCGGAGGAATGGGAATCACGAGTGGGGCGATACGAGCAAATATTTTATCCTCCGGGCCAAAAGAAGCCACCACCTCTCCTTCTTGATCTCCATTCAGCCCCACTAAAACTTCGAATTCACGCGGAAAGGCGTCTGCTTGAGGCCCAAAATGAGTGTCCCGCCAAATCGCCGGAACCAACACGATTTGATCCACTGTTCTTTCATCCTCGAGGTCAATATGGACCCACTCGGTGTTCTCCCCACTGTGATGTCCCTTGGAAGACCACCCAAAATTGCCGACCCCCGTGCGCAAAGTTAGATTGGCCAATTCTTCCAGTTCAGAATCGATTTCCAGCAGGCGGCCCTCCATTTCGTCCAAAGAAAGCTCGTCCAAAGTCGATGGCTCATTTCCAGCCAAGGGCTGCACCAAAAACGACAGCCACAAGACAAACCAACGAGCCCTCTGAACCACGAAGGCCTCACGAAAGCCTCTTTTTTGAGCGAGAACCATATCAATCAACAACTTGCGACCAAATTACCGATTCACCCCAGATCGCAAAGAGAAATCAAGAGAACGCCTTCACTAGGGCATCGAAAAAGGCTTATTCTCAGTGGGATCCTCCCACTTTTGTCCTCCAAAAAGAGGACAGACAGCATTGACCAAAAATGCGTCCATTTTCACTGTCTAAATACCTCAACGCGTGGACAGACACTTTTTCAATACCCATGAAACATAAAACCATTCTCACAACTCTCGTCGTGGGCCTCCTCGGGGCCCACCTTCAAGCGGTAGAAGTGGCCAATGCGGCTGCTGACTATCAAACGGCACCAGGCATCGGCGCTGGATTGGCTCCCACCGCTCCTCCTGCGGGATGGGAATACGTCTACTCCGATGCCGCTTCAGGTGGGACGGAAGTTCCATTGACTGCTGATGTTGGAGTAGGGAATCAAGACAACAACGGCTTTGGCAGTACGGCCGGAGGTTCTGGGACACCAAATGTCCTCGGCAGCATCGCTGGGACCGCTACAAATTACGGACTGTTTGGGACTGCGCATGCTGGAGTAGTCGGCGATGATTTGCTCATTCACCCTGGCAACAATGCGGGAACCGCATACATCATCGTGCGCTATACAGTTTCCGCTGCCGATATCACGAATGGCGACTACGCCACGATTACGGGTAGCTTCAGAGATCTGCAGGGAAACAGTAACACCAACAGCAATAACTCCATCGTCGCGCAAGTTTTGTTGAATGACAGTTCGCTCTTTTCAGCCACTGGAGAGCTAAGCAGACTCTACAATGACGGCACCCTGCCCAGCGGAGTCTTCAATGTAGAAACCGCTGTGGCCGAAGGCGACACCATTAGCTTTGTCGCCTTCAATAATGGCCATTTTGCCAGTGATGAAACTGCGCTAGTCGCTTCCATCGACCTTGGAGACGCTCCGCTCAATGATCCACCCACGATCACCGCCGACCCGGGCAATCAAGACCTCTTCATAGGCGAAGCATTAGACCTCGCCGTGAGCGTCACCGGAACCCAACCCTTCACCTATCAATGGCGGAAGGATCTGGTCGATATCAGTGGTGCAACGAGTGCGACCTTCAACATTGCTTCGGTGATCGTAAGTGACGCGGCATCCTATGATTGCGTTATCACGAATGCCTTTGGAACTGATACTAGCTTGGCAGCGATAGTCACCGTTAGCGTTGAGCCGCCCACCATTACTACCCAACCGGCTTCACAAACATTGATTGAGGGAGAGACCTTAACCCTGACTGTGATCGCTGATGGAACAGATGAACCTTTCGCCTACCAGTGGGCCTATGATGACGGTAGTGGATTTGAAGATATTGTAGGTGCGACGAGCTCGACTTTCACTATCGCCTCGGTGGTAGAGAGCGACTCTGGGAGTTACGACTGCTTTGTCTCAAATAGCGCGGGTGATGCATTCAGTGATCCTGCCGATATTGTGGTCAGAACAAACGATCCTCCTGTGGCCAACGCACCAGGCGAAAGCACCCCTGAGAATACTCCTCTCATTCTCACCACTAGCGCTCTGGCAACAGATGCTGACGGAGACGTTTTGACGATTACAGGAGCCGACGGAGTGAGCGTGAATGGAGCCACCATCAGCTTCACTCCGACTGAGGTAGGCTATTTCCCTGCTGCCGGCACTACGACTGATGATACCTTCACGGTAGATGTCACCGATGGCTTTGAAACTGTTACCGTCACCATCACGGTCGATGTCTTTGCGATTTCAGCCGGAAAAGTCGCCATTGCCGATGCCGCTCTTGACTACGTCGCAGCTGCTGGCGGATTAGTTGAAGACTTGACGGTTCTTCCTTCTGGTTGGAGCTATTTTGGATCGACTGCCGCTTCTGGAGCTGCCCTCACCCCTCTCACTGCGGGTCGGGTTGGCAACCAAAATCCAGCTGCTGATTACCAAGGATTTGTGGGCGTATCTAGTAATGGAACAGCCTCAGTCTATGGAACGGAAACTGACGAAGCAGCCGAGTTTGAAATCTTTGCGAATGGTGACCTGAACGATGGAGTGATTGGAACCGATTTGCTCGTTCACCCTGGGGCAGTAGGTAACAACGATGAGTTTCTCATTATCCGTTACACCGTTTCTGCGGACGATGTGAACGGACAGGTCCCGAACACAGGCGCAATCAGCGGCAACTTCCGTGAGCTTATTATTGGGGGAAACGCTGCCGTCGATTCCGTTAGTAGTGAAGTTTTCCTCAATGGAGTCAGTCAATTTGCAGCGCTTGGAAACCAATCAACGCCCAATGCGCTTACTCAAGCGGAAGGCACCTTCAACATCACCGGCCTCACCTTCGCTGAGGGCGACACCATCGATTTTGTGGTCGGAGCCAATGGCCACCTCGGAGCCGATGAAACCGCCCTACAGGCCGCCATTTGCGTCGATTTTGACCCTAATTTGGTGGTAGAACCTCAGGAGGCCATTTGTCTGGAAACTCCCGATGGTTCGGGAGCCAACTTCGTCTTTACCTACACTCGCGCGGATACTGCTGCGGCCACTGAGACTCACGTTTTTGAGTATAGCGAGACTCTGACTTCAGGAAGCTTCACTCAGGTATCCATCGACACCGGAGACCCTCAAGTAAGCTTGGGAACTCCATCTGGTGGCGAGCAGGAAGTAACCATCACCATCAGCAAAATCTCTCTCACCAATGACGACAAACTCTTTGGGCGAGTCGTTGTGACACCTAACTAACGAAAACCATCTCTGACCAGTTTCAGTTTCTTTATGGCGCTGAAACTTTGAAGTGAACCTACCTAACAACGAACAAGAACCCTTAGTGAAGAACCTTCGAGATCGAAGTCTTTTCGCTAGGACATAAAAAAATGAAAATGAAAATAAAAATAGGCTGCGCTTCCTTGCTGCTTGGAGGACTTGCCTTGTCCGCGAATGCGGCGACTATTTCGTGGTCAACATCTGCAATCTCCGGAGCATCGGACGTGAACAACGTCGGGAGTACGGTAGTGGCCTACAATGGTGCTGGAAACGGCGTCACGGCTAATCGAGTTGTCAATGGAGTTACTTTCACTCCCTCCACCACCTTACTGGGCAATTCGTTCACTGGTGATTCATGGTCCGGAGCCGGAACAGGCGA
Organism: Roseibacillus sp.; assembly: GCA_051251855.1. GTDB lineage: Bacteria > Verrucomicrobiota > Verrucomicrobiia > Verrucomicrobiales > Akkermansiaceae > Roseibacillus. Next base: position 277,308 of record JBPOGI010000001.1, on the reverse strand, counting down.
CTATGAACTAATGATGTCCAATATCGATTATCAGACAAACGGTACTGGTGACCTCACCTTGACAACCATAACGGGACTTTCGATTGGTCAGGACTACGTCTTTCAGTATTGGTATGCTGATGACAACTGGGCAGTTCGCAATCGAGAAATCACGATCAGCATTGTCAATACTGGTGGATCGCCTGCTTCTACGCAGACTGGAGACAACACCATCAATGGTGAAGAGTTTACCACCGCTACCTTCAAGGCAGACTCCTCTTCCATCGACATCATCACCTCATCGACCCACAATGGAGTTCGAATGACGGCCATGCAGTTGCGTGCTATTCCTGAGCCATCCGTAGCTCTCTTAGGAGGCCTTGGTCTTCTCGGCCTCTTGCGCCGCCGTCGCTAGACGATTCGAAAAATTTCAGACTCCCCTGCTGCGATCATGGCAGGGCGATTTTTCAAGAACCGCAGTGCCATTCAGGTGCTGCGGTTTTTAGATCACCATCTCGTCAACGTCCTAATTGAAGACGAATCATTAATGCCCACCCATTACTCGACTACGTTTATTGCCGTAGAATAGGAGCATTACCCACATTTTCTCCACTCTTTGAACCCAAACGTAAAAAACCCGTGATGGTTGAAGATTCAGACCTAACCCAACTGCCATCCCGCGTGGCTTCGACTTTTGTCGACTTACAGTCTCAAACTGCGCCGAGACGTCACAGTTATTCATATGTTCCCCACAAACTGGCCAATGACCGTTTCAAAACTCCCTAACTCATTGATATGACCCTCAACCCTTTTTCAGGATTTTCGGCACTATGCCTTCTCGCTATTCAAACAAACGCAGCGACCATTGACTGGACCACTTCGGACATTGCTGATGTCAACGACATTGATTCAACCGGGACCTTCATCACGGCGCAAAACTTCTCGGGAACGGGTGCTCCTTCTGTGGTCACAATCGCTGGCATCGACTTTGCCGAAAACAACAGCCTCACAAACGACAACAACGGCGACTTCTTTTCTCTCGTTACCGGCAACAGCGATTACGATGTGTTTCTCGGGGATCTTGATTTTACTCCCAACGGCGAAACTTCAGTAACCATTCCACTCTCAGTGGACAGCGGCACCAGCTATCGGGTGCAGGTCTGGTACGCCGATGATGGAGGCTTCAATGCGAGCCCTCAGCGGACCATGACTTTGACTGGGACAGGAGACAATGTTCTGAACGGTAATGACTACGCAATAGGCACCTTTACTGCAAACTCCACCAGCCAAAATCTGGTCGTCACATCCAGCAGACAAGGAGTCCGACTGACCGGCTATCAGCTTCGGGAGACTTTCGTGCCGCCAACGGGACCGGTCATCGTGGCGGATACGGCAGCGGACTATATTGACGCTGCTACTTTTCCTACAGGCTGGCAGTATTTCGAAGCGACCGCCGCCTCAGGTGGCACCGAGGCGGCTTTGGCGGCTAATCAATCTGTTGGGGATTCGGCAAATATCGGGTTCGGAGGAGCAGGTGATGTTGATTCGGCTTCCATTCTCGGCAGTGGAAGTCCTTACCGGCTGTATTCGAGCGCCGGACACAGCGGCGTCGCGGGAACCGACTTGCTCATTCAACCAGGTAATGACTCGGACGACGCCTTCATCATTGCACGCTATACGATTTCGGCAGCGGATATTGCCAATGGGGTCAATGCGGAGATCGCAGGGAGCTTCCGGGATTTGCAGGGAGGAACGAGCGGAAACGGTGGCAACTCTGTCGCAGTCAGTGTCTATCATAACTCAACGAGCTTATTCTCGGCGACAGGTTCGGCAGGAAGACTCTTCGAGGTTGACGGAACCTTCTTGCTTTCGAATGTCGTCGTGGCTGCGGGTGACACCATTAGCTTTGTCGTCGGCAATAATAGTCACTTTGGTGGAGACGAAACCGCCTTGCAGGCGACCATTGAATTGTCTTCCTCCTCTCCCCCCGGCGTTGTTGACGACTTGTTCAACGTCATCACTTCCTCGACTACTTTTTTGGATGTCTTGAGCAACGATACCGGAAACTGGGATCTCACCACCTTGCAAGTGACCACTCCACCAACGGAAGGCACGGCTTCGGTTCAAGTCGATGGAACCATTGAGTATGTTCAAGGGGGCTGCGTGGGAAACGATGTCTTTGCCTATTCCGTGGAGGACTTGGACAACAACTTGTATTCCGGCGAAGTCACTGTAATCGCCAATAATGGCAACAAAGAGTCCTATGGTGACACTCTGAGCTTTCCGTTAGAGGCTCCCTCTGGAGGGTTTTCTTTTCCTGATGCCTTCCCGGGAATCACTTTTAGTCAGCCCACTTGTCTGGAGCATTTGTCTGGAGACACGAGTAAGCTCGTGGTCACCGAGCGCAGCGGTCAGATCTACTTGGTCAACGACATTGATTCGGCCTCTCCCTCGCGGTCGCTTTTACTTGATATCCCTAATGTGCGCACCTCCACTTTTGCCGGTCTGCGCGGGGTGGCATTTCATCCTGACTTCGCCAATAACCGCTACTTTTATGTGGGATATGACAGCACGGTGGGCTTTGGGGGCGCACCAGACTCGATTCGGATTTCACGTTTTACAGCCAACGCCAACGATCTGAACGAGGCGAGTTCGGCAACCGAGGTGATTCTCCATCAGGCTCGAACGGGTGATGGCTCAGGACAAGGGATCCACCGCATCAACCGAATGCTTTTTGGACCAGACGGCTATCTCTATATTGCGGTCGGTGATGATGGAAACTTTACCGGTCCTGCTCACACCCAGCGCATTGATGATGACATCTGGTCTTCGGTTTTACGCATCGATGTGGATAAGAAGGCGGGAAATTACGAGCCTGCCAATCTGGATGGGGTCACTCTCAATGGCGGTTTGGCCTACTATTCGATTCCGGCGGACAACCCTTACGTCGATCAGAACTTCACCGATGGTCGGGGAGTGACCACCTTCAACGGTCAGGCCATTCCTACGGGGAATGCTTACGAGGTTCGCACCGAGATGTATTGTGTCGGCTTCCGAAACCCTTGGAAAATTGGCTTCGTGCCCAACACGGGAGAGCTTTGGGTGGCGGATGATGGCGCGGCGGGATACGAGAAACTGAGCATCATGCCTCCGGGAGGAAATGCCGGGTGGGGCTACTTCGAAGGAACTGATCCTGGCGTGCTGCAGTTGGGTAGCAATAGATACTCCGGCCCCTTCTTTGACCCACCAGCGGGAGTGGATTTCATTCAACCGGTGATGCAATACTTGCGACCCGGAAGCAACGACACCGGAGGAGTGAAGTCCATCATTGGAGGAGCCTTCTACCAAAGCACGGACATACCCGTTCTCGCTGGTGCCTATGTCTTTGCCGACTACACTAGTGGAGAAATCTGGTATATGCATCGCCCTGATCATGGAGACTTTCAAACCGTGCAACGAGTGGCGGTGGGTGGTGATTGGGGAATGGACGAGACCGGAATGACGACCTCGGTGCTCTCCACCTCCAGTAATTTCGAGACCAAGACCTACGGAGCCAGTTCACCTGTGCGCATCGGAAGCGAAGGAGGCATCGTAGCGATGGAGACCGACCCGGGTGACGGAAGCATTTTGATGCTCGACTACGGGGGCCAAATCCGGCGGATCACCTTCGATGTCGACGATGGCTCTCTTCCTCAAACTTTGACCGAAACGGGAGCCTTCAGCAACGTCGCGACCTTGACTCCGAGTGCGGCGGTGGTTCCTTACGATCTCAACCTGCGTTTTTGGTCTGACCATGCTGATAAAACTCGCTTCTTCGCTCTCAAAGAGGCCACTGATATGGTGACCTATTCCGAAGATGGTCTTTGGGAAGCCCCAGCAGGTGGGGTTTGGGTGAAGCATTTCGACATGGATTTGAATTTGCAGAATCCCGGCACCAACGTGCAAAGGTTGGAAACTCGATTTATCGTTAAGACGGAAGATGACTTCTATGCCGTTTCCTATCGCTGGAACACAGCTCAGACCGAAGCGACTTTGGCTGACGCCAGCGGCGAATCAATTCCGTTACCAACGATCACGGAAGCGGATGGGAGCACCCGAAGCCAGCCGAACTGGTTTATTCCTTCTCGTGGCGAATGCCGGACTTGTCACACCAATGACAACGGAGTGATGCTTGGCTTCAACACGAGGCAACAAAATCGGCCAGGCTCCCTTGGTGGAGTGTCAGGCAACCTCTTGGAGCTTCTTTACGAGACAGGGTATCTCGACAAAGGCGCGGGCGCCGCTCCGGTGGCCGCGAATTTGCCGAAGTTCTATACTCCTGATGATGTCAGTGTGAATTTGGAAGAACGGGTCCGGTCGTATCTTGCGGTCAACTGCTCCTACTGCCACTACGAAGGAACGACTGAAATCTCGGTGGGTGACACTTGGAAAGGCGATCCCAATCTGAGCATTGAAGAGACAAACCTTCTCCACGGTGAAGGCATTGGTTTTGCAGTGGCAGATTCAACGGATCGATTTGTTATCCCGGGTAATCCGAACAAATCGATGATTCTGAGTTTGGCATCCGCTTCCAATGGTTACACCCGTATGCCTCCCATAGCCACCGAGATTATCGACCAAGAAGGCGTCACTCTCATTACGGATTGGATCAACAACTATGCGAACGCCAAGCCCACTTTGGATGCGGCGGCTGGACCTTATGCGGTGATAGAAAATTCCACTTCTGGAACGGTCGTTGGAGCAGGACCGCAAGTCACCGACTTGGATGATCCCGATCCCACCCGCGGAACTCTCACCTACTCCATCGTAGGAGGAAACGAGGGCAGTTACTACGATATCAACCCGCTCACCGGCGAGATTGGCTTGGTCCAAAATGGCTTGGACTTTGAGGAATCCCCTGCTGACGTCTTGTCTATCTTGGTGAGCGATGGCTTTGCTCCCAACCCGGGCGAGGTCATGACCACAGTCAATATCAATGTGACTGACATCCCCAACGACGACAGCCAGGGTGATGGCATTCACGATGAGTGGGCCTTAGCGAACCTCGGTTCCTCGGCAGTGAATCCCGCCGGTGATACCGACCAAGACGGTAGCCCCGAGATTCTGGAGTTTTGGGCGGACAGCGACCCGAATGATCCCGCAAGTCGAGGCCTCACGATTTGTCCCTACGAAGCGACCACCACTCCTGGCAACGAAGGCTACTCCTTTGAATGGATCATCCGCAGCGACCTTACCATTGGCACCGATTACATTATTCAGGGGTCAGAAGATCTCAACTTCTCCAACCTGACCATTGGAACTGAGTTCACTCTGATATCATCAGAACCCATAGCCAACTCTCCCGGGCCTGACCTCAGTCGAATCAGAGTCAAAGTCCCCACCACTGCAGACCGATACTTCCTCCGCATTTCAAACATCTCGCCGTAAATCTCATCGACTCTCCCCTTCATTGAGGCTTACTCCCCTGCTACTCTCAGAGACGATCGCGAAGAGTCAACTCCTCTCCTTCTCGTCGCCACTCTATTCCCGATAGAAAATGAACACTCAAGAAACACTCACTTCAACAATGCTCTCTCGATACTTTTTGCCCAGCGTCTTGTTCGTGATATTCGCTCTGGGCGTCCAAACCACTCAGGCCGAAGATGCCTCAAAAAATCAGCCGCTGACCGTGCTGATTACGGGTGCCAACCGTGGGCTCGGACTTGAGTATGCGAAACAATACCGCGCCAGCGGACACCATGTCATTGGAACCGCTCGCAAGCCCGAGGAGGCCACCGAACTGAAAGAGACCGGCGCAGAAGTGGCCCAGCTCGATGTCACCAGTGACGAGGACATCGCCAACCTTGCCAAGAGCCTCAAAGGAAAGCGAATCGACATCCTGATTAATAATGCAGGATACCTCGGCCGAAAGCAGACAAGAGAAGACATGACCCTCAGCTTCTCGGTGAACACTTTGGGCCCCTTGTTCGTTTCTCGAGCTCTCATTCCCAATCTCAAACTCTCGGATACCCCCAAGATCATCAACATCTCCTCCCGCGCAGGAAGATTGACCGATGGCACTGGCAGAATGACCGGTTACGCCCTCAGTAAAACCGCAGTGAACATGGTCACCCGAAATCTCCACAGCCAGCTGGCGAAAGAAGGCTTCATCGTTATCTCGCTGGCACCTGGCCGCAACCAAACGGCGATGGGCGGCAAGGGAGCCCCTCTCAAGCCCGAAAAGAGTGTTTCCAAAATCATCGCACTCATCGCCAAACTCGATGCAACCCACTCCGGCGGGTTCTGGTATTACGACGGCACCGAGTTGCATTGGTAATTACCTAAGCCATCACGAAAAAAATAAAAGTTAACGCCGATTGAACGCACCTGAAGCAAGTGATCCATCGCACATCATTTTTCAGACTACTAGTGCCTCACGACATCAATTTTGGGACATTGGTTTTCTGTTTGAACTTTGAGAAAAGCCTCCTTCCGTCGGACAGAAGAATGAGCTTGAGGATTTTTTCTAATCCCACAAAATAAATGTCGCGAGACACTAGAACAACCCCATCAAGACCTGTCCCGTTTCCTCGACCACATTAGGCGCTTCTACCGGCGACTTCACTGGCATCCAATTTGTCACCACCGTCTGAGAAGCCACCCGAACTTCGCTCAAGCCCAGGCCCTCGAAAACCTTGCTCGCTACTTCGGCAGTATTACAATCCTTACTCAGGTGCCCTAAAACCACCCGTTCTAGACCTGACGCCTGTAGCTCACGCGCAAGCTCGCGAGCTTGATCGTTAGAGAGATGCCCATGACGCGAAGAAATCCGTTGCTTCAGCGACCAAGGACGAACCTCATCATCTTCTAACATTTGGTCGCAGTAGTTGGCCTCTAACACCATTGCTGTCACCCCCTTTAGTCGTTCTATCAGACGCGAGTTCGCATGCCCTAAATCTGTCACGACCGCCGCTTTCGCCTCTTCAAACTCAAACTTAAAGCCAACCGGATCGACCGCATCGTGAGGAATCGAGAAACTTTGGACCGTCACTCCCCCACAATCGAACCCCTGTCCCGCCGAAAAGAGTTTCCACTGCCGCACAGAGGTCACCTTCCGCATCAAAACCTCTTGCGTGAGAGCCGTTGCATAGACCGGCACTTCAAATTTGCGAGCAAAGACCTCCAGCCCCTTCACATGATCGCCGTGCTCATGAGTAATGAGAATTCCAGAGAGTTCTTCAGGCTCAACCCCAAGCTCTCTCATCCGCAGCACCAGTTGTTTGGCGCTGAGCCCTGCATCTACGAGGAGACATCCTTGCCCATGATCGAGCAAAGTCGCATTTCCCCCACTTCCACTGCCCAGCACTGCCAACCTCATCAAGCTTGAAGACTAGACTATCCCCCCAACTCGCCTCAACCCCTGAAGCTGTAATTCTCACCAATCTTCTGACGAAAGCCAATTTCCAGTTGGAAAAGCATCAGCTGACGTTAGAGTTCCGGCATGGACACCTTTTGGGAATTTATTAAGAACCCCTTCGCTTGGGGATTGGCAATTGGACTCGCGCTGACCTTTTTCACATGGAAATCCGCCTTGGCGGCCAAAATGAACCTGAAGAAGGAGAATAAACGCTTGGGAACAGAAATGCGTGAACTCGAGAGCCATCTGAACACTCAGCTCAAAATCAACGCCTCTGGAAACAGCACCGTCCAAGACAAAGTCGACAAACTTCAGGAACAGAACGAGAACCTTCGTGTCAATTTAGCCGCCCTCGAGAACAAGCCCGGCCGTAGCGAGTTACGAGCCCTTCACACCATGGAGACCGCCGTGCGCCTGATGCGCGAGCAGGCCCCTGGGTTTGCCTCTGCTTGGGAAGTCGCTCTTCGCCAAGCCGAAAGCGAATACGACGAAGCCACTGGAGGCCTTCGCAAGCTCGTCCGCAAAGTCATCGCCCTCCCCAGTCCTGCCGAGGCGACCGACACCAAGACCAAGCGCGACGAGGATTAATGGAACAAAGACATTCCTGTCCTTCAATTGAAGCGAACAGTCAAGGACAGCAACGTCCTTGCGCCCTTACCAATTCAGCTTCGCCAAGTTCTTGGCTAGGAACTTCCCGTTCTTCCGGATCACTTTGCCGTCGAAAATCACCTCACCGCCCCCGTAATCGGGACGTTGAATGTTCACCAAATCCCAGTGAACCTGCGAGCGGTTTCCATTGTCAGCCTCCTCGTAAGCTTGCCCAGGCGTGAAGTGAAATGAACCCGCAATCTTCTCATCAAAGAGGATATCGCGCATTGGCTCCTTAATCTCCGGATTGAAACCCAAGGCAAACTCGCCGATGTAGCGGGCACCCTTGTCCGAATCGAGGATCTTATTCAGCTCACGTGTCTTACCTCCTGCGGCAGTCGCCTTCACGATCTTGCCCTGCTCAAATTCAAAACGCACCCCATCAAAAGGAATCCCCCGATAAATACTGGGTGCATTGTAAGCCACCACCCCCTCCACCGAATCCTTTACTGGCGCAGTAAAAACCTCCCCATCAGGGATATTATAATTGCCCCCACAAACCACTGCCGGAATATCTTGAATCGAAAAATTAAGTTCTGTCCCTGGGCCCGTGAGCTGAACCTGTGACGTCTTCTCCATCAACCGCTTGAGCGCATTCATGGATGGCAGCAGCGCCTTATAGTCGAGCAAGCAAACCTTGAAGTAAAAATCCTCGAAAGCCTCCGTGCTCATCCCTGCTTGCTGCGCCATCGCCGGATGAGGCCAACGGAGCACGCACCACTTAGTCTTCTTCACGCGATGGTCTATTACCTTGCGCATGTGGCTCATCGCCAACGCCATATTTTTAGGCGAAACATCACTCTGCTCGGCAATATTATGCGAACCTCTCACCGCGAGATAAGCATCCATATCCTTCATTTCAGCGAGCAAATGCTTCGCCATCACGCGATACTGACCTTCAGTCGCACCTTTCAAAAGCTCTCGGGTAACCGCCGCACTGTGCAAACGAACCACTGGCTGAGCACCCCGCTTACGAGCGGCCCGAATCAATTCAACAGCAAAGCTCTCCGGCACATCATAGAGATCAAGCAGGATCGATTCCCCCTTCTTCAGCTGAGTCGAATAGGCGGTAAGCTGGCGAGCGAGTGCAGCGTAGCGCGGATCTTTCACTCGCGCTCCCTCCACTCTTCAAAGCTACGAGCCCCGCTGATATTGTCTTCTGGCAAGGGTGCATTGGCATCGAGAGCTTGTCCCACTTGTGAATCGTCAAACGCTCCCCCACCCGCCTGATGCTTGTGAACAGGGGTGCAAGAAAGCGCACAGAATGCGACCGCGAGAACAGATAGGGTAACTTTCACCTCACAGTTATTCCTCTTTTTAACTCCAGAAACAAGCGGAAGTGCCGCCATGACAGCGTTCCTGATTCAAAAACGTCCCGATCCTCTCAAATCAAGGAACTGATTTGCGAGCGAAATCGGGAACTTCTCCAAAGACTCGTGCACCGCACTGAAACCTCGTCCCCTCGCCTCACTCACCAGGCCTTCAATATCCTCTTCATAAGCAAGCGCTCCCAAATAAGAATTGGCATCCTTCGCTGTCATCAGTTCTTTGTCCAAAGCACGCTCCACCGCAGTCTCTCTGACTGAGGCTAAGAGAACCAAATGCTGCTTCGTCAACAACTGCAAAGCTCCTAAAGAACCAAATTGATCTTCCGTCCGCAAATTCGTCAAAACCACCACGAGGCAACGCTTAGTTTGCACCCTCATGATCCGCGAGACCAACTCTGCATAATCTCCATAGTCCCGCGTGGGCTGATAATTGTAGAGATGATCAAGAATCTGCGCCATCCCGTGCGTCCCCTTCACCGGAGAAAGATGACGAACCTCCCCCCCGAACGACATCACCCCCACTTTATCGCCCTGACCCAATGCAATATAAGAAAGCAAAATGGCGGCATTGAGGAGATGATCCAAAATCGGTAACTCGCCATCCATAGCACGCGTTCGAATACTACAATCTGGCACCAACAAAATGGTTTGATCGCGCTCCTCCTGATACTCCCGTGTGATCAAGCGATTGAACCGAGAGGTCGCTTTCCAGTCCACCTGCGAAATGCCGTCCCCATCTTGATAATCCCGCAGCTGATGAAACTCCTTACTCATCCCCCGATTCCTCGGCTTCACAATCCCCATCAACTCAGCGCGATCTGCAGTTGCCAGCAGACCATAATTTAAGGCAGGAACGTAGTTGGGATAGACCCTAGCAATTTCCGGTTCCCCCAACCGGCTATTCTGCCACCAAAACCCCAACAACGAACGCACCTCAAGATAACCAGAAGAAATCGTCAAATCACCCCGCCGCAAAAAGGTCACTCGATAGCTTGAGCGAGCATACTCCTTCGGCTTCAACTTGGGGATATCGAACGGCAAGGACTGGTAAGAACACTCCTCAGGCAAACCATCGAAAAACTTTACTCGCAAGGGCACCCGTCCCTGATTCTGCAATACAAAAGGAACCTCTGTATTCTGATTCAGCGCAAACCGCGGTGGAAGCTCACGATGAAAGACCACCTTTCTGGGCAAGAGCAAGAGCACCCCATCGGCCAAAACCACAAAGAACATTAACAACGCCACCATCAGAAAGAACACTTCCCCCTTCCCAACGAAAGCCAGAACCACAGCCGACCCGAACAACACGGAGGACCAAATAAGCAACTGGATAGCAGGACGCATCAACTACTGCCGAGGAGCTTCTACCGAATTCACAATCGCCGCCACGGTCTCATCCACAGTCTGCCCAGAAATCGCCACCTCAGGAGTCAACCGCACCCGATGCCGAAGAACCTGCAAGGCGCACCCTTTGATATCGTCTGGCACCACATAATTCCTCTCGCGTAACATAGCGAACCCCTTCGCTGCCTGCACTAAGGAGATACTCGCCCGCGGACTGGCACCATAAGACGTCATTTCCGAAGCTCGCGTCGCCTGCACTAATTCCACCGCATAGCGAATCACCGCTGGCGAAATCGTCACGTTTTTCAACGACGCCCGCAGCTCCTCGATGTCCTGCGGAGAACAAACCGAATCAATCTGCTCAGGCTTCAAAGACTCCATCCCAGACTCAGTGGCACGACTCGCGATGAGAACCTCTTCCTCTAGGCTCGGTTCGGAGACAATCACCTTCATCATAAAGCGGTCCAACTGCGCCTCAGGCAAAGGATACGTCCCATCCTGTTCAACAGGGTTCTGAGTGGCCAAGACCATGAACGGCCTCGGCAAAGGATACGACACCCCGTCAATCGTCGCTTGCCGCTCTTGCATCACCTCTAACAAGGCCGACTGTGTCTTCGCAGGCGCTCGGTTAATTTCATCCGCCAAAAGGAGATTGGTAAACACCGGGCCCTGCTTCACCTCAAAAGCCTGTTTCGAGATATCGTAGAGACTATGCCCCGTGACATCTGACGGCATCAAATCCGGCGTGAACTGAATCCGCTTGAACAGCCCCTCAAAGGTTTGCGCCAACGAGAGAACCAAATGCGTCTTTCCCAATCCAGGATGCCCCTCAATCAAGACGTGCCCCGAACTTACGAACGCCACTAAGATATTATCCACAAGTGCATCCTGCCCCACAAACACCCGCTCAATCTGCTTTCGGATTCGCGACAACATCGCCAGGCTCGGGTCAGGCACCGGCAACGGAGGCGCCTCCACCCCTGCTGCGGCTGTAACAGGCTCGGGTTCATTAGGAAGAGGTAGTTGAGATAATTCGTCTTCGTTGCTCATAATTTTTTATCGAGATTTTTGAGAGTTTGTAGCGTGGTGAAAAGTGTTTTGCTCGTCGGCTGGCTTATCAATGCCCCCCTCTCGGAAGCATCTAAAAGCCCTTCCTGGTCCGCCAGCGAAAGAAGTTCACCTTCTTTGGTATTGAGAGGTTGATTCAAAGCCCGCGCCAGCCTTCGAAACAGTCTCCCCTGCAGCTGCGAAACAACCAAAGCATCGGCCCCGTGTTTCACGAAAAAGGCACCACTCGCCTCCAAATGCGCGTCCAACTTCGCGGACGGATTCGCGCCCCGCACAAACTTTGGCCCAAACCCGCGCGCGGCCCACCAAACCAACAAAACTAAAGTCACTAACAACATTACCACCGCGTACGGGGCCTGCTGCCAAAGAAGCCTCGTAAAAGAAAGACGCGCCGAGTGAATGAACCACACCTGTTCCTCTTTTCCATCTTCTAACAAGTGCCACAATAAAGTCGCATGCTCCCCCTTCCCGATGAACTCATTAGTGAACAACTGCGCCGAAGCCAAAACCGTTAAGTTCCCCTCTCCGTAACTGTATGAATGAAAGGCCTTCAACTCCTCATCTAGAGACTCATCGTCCAAAATGAGATACGGGGTCTCAAAATCAGTCTCATACTCGTCATCTTCCTCAAAACCCAGCGACGAGATCTTCCGATTTTTCCCTTCCTCTTTCTCACCTCCGGCCTGCTGTGCATCGAGTGCGAAGTAGTCCAAAAAAGCTCGAAAAGGCTCAGCGCCTTCGTCTTCATCCCAAGCTGGAAGCCGTTTATTTTTGAGAGTCAGATAGACGATTAGATTCCCTCCCTCCACAACCCAATCCTCTATTTCGCTCAACTGCCCCACGCTTTGCAAACTCTCTGCGGGCAGCATCAAGGTCGTTCCGGCAGCGGGAGGCAAGGACGGCGCTCCGGCATAACTCGACGCCTTCATTCCCAACTCGTTCGCCAGCCTCTCGGCCCCCAGCAAATGGTTCATCTTGGCCTCTCCCTGATAACCCACCTCTCGCTCGCTCTCCTCAAACTTACCACACCCCACCAACAAGAAGGAAAGGCTCACAAAAATCACATCCCGAACTCTCACTCTGCCCTCCCTTCAAATGGCCACGTCGCGCACAAGCGCTCAAAAGACTCCGGCTCGACCTCCTCCTTCGAGTAGGCGGCCTTCATCCATTGCAACGACAGCAGCTGGAAATACGCGGCCAAATTCGCTGGCGCCGCCGACTCTACCTGAGCCACACATTCCAGCTCCGTATTCGACCCCTCAATTGGCACCTCCTGCTCGGTGATCAACTTCGTCAAAGCTCCCCGATAAAGCAACGACATCGCCAAGTGCGTTTGCCCAGCACCCCAATAGTGACGCGCCTGGCCAAGCAGATTATCCGGCAGCGACTCAGGCGTCACCTCCATTCCCATCAACACTTGAGGAGGCAGCCGCTTAAAAATCTTCTCCCCTGGTCCCACCCGCAAAGAACGCGCACGAAAGAGGTTCACCATCAATACCACCAACACGACCCCCAATAGACAGAGTGCTAAAATTCCCACTAACTGAAAGAGCACCCCCATCGCCGCGCCAGCGCCACCATCAAGGCTTTGCGGGACTCCCACCCCCTCCAACCACTCGCCGAAGCGCTCTAACCAACTGTTCTCATTCGGCACCCACTCTTTGTATTTCTCGACATGATTCGCAAAGTCCTCATGAGCAAGAACCTCGTGAATCACCTCTTGAGGCTCAGAACCATCCTCAGCCTTGAGTGAACTCGCCAAGAAACACGCTCCCACCAAAAGAAAAAGCCCCAAGACTCCACTCGATTTCGAGCTAGCAAAGGCCGCCCCTCCGCTCTTGCGAGACTTGCCTCCCTCCTCATTTATATTCCCCACGTTCACTCTCGTCTGAGCAACCCGGGCCGCCAATTCACGAAACCGCAACTCAATATCCCAACCTTCCTGACTGGTGCGACTATTGAGATAAAGCGCAAAACCACTTGCCAGATAAAAGGGCTCCCAAAGCACAACTAGCATCCCATAAAACAATCCGAAGAACAGGATCAGAAGGGTGAGCCCCACTCCACCGTTCCCGAACCAAACCATCATCGCATCCCACTCAACGCCCTGCCCCTGCGGGATAAAAAAACCAACCAAAACTGAAATCGTCATCAGCCCCAAAAACTCAATAAACAACCCGCCCCACGTAATGAGAAACGCAGTCCCCCCTCCCACCCGGGAGAGAACCCCACAGCGAGCACCTCGCGCCGAACCGCTGAGATTCTCCAAATCAGAGACCGCCAGCACCATCGAGCGATTCACTAGAAACCGCCGCCACGTCAGCAGCGAAAACGTCCCCTTGAACAGCAAGCGCCTCCACTCTCCCCACGTCTCTCCCACCGTCACCTCTTGCCCAAAAATGCGACGACTCAAATAGTGAAGATAAAATCGATCGTAAGCCGGCTTGAACCACCAAATCAACACCGGAAGTAACAGCGGCAGCTTCCAGCACAGCAGCGCAAGCACCAGAAAAACAGGCCCAAACCCAACTAACCCCATTCTAAAAAGGTCGCGATAGTATCGCTTCGCTAAACCCGTCCCCAAATCGACCGCCTCCCAGCTGGAGCGAGGCCGTAATACAATGCTCAAGTCACGGACGTTCATACCACTCCTTTCTCCCCGACATCAGGTAAACAATCGTGAGCCCCCAAAAGAAAGCACCCACCGCAAACTTCAGCGTTGGTGGATTGGGATGCGCCGACCAGAACCCTTCGATAAAGGCCGCAAAAAAGGTCAACACCGCTGCTCCTCCCAACAAAACCAAAGCCTCACGCGCATTCTTCACCAACGCCGCCATCCGCGTTAGCTGCCCGGGACGAATCATCCCCCACCCCAAGCGGAGCCCAGCCATTGAAGAAATATGCAACCCCACTAACTCGAATGCCGAATGCCCCGACACGAAAGTCCAAAATTTCATCGGATCCCCCGTCGCCTGCACATAACCAGCTGCTGAACCAATATGAAGGCCATTGAAAACTGTAAAAAACAAAGTCCCCACCCCATACAAAATCCCACCCGCAAAGGTGCGAAAATCGATGCTCACGTTGTTTTGGATATAAAACGCGAACATCATGAAGTCACTACCATGAGTCGCTCGACCATGCTTGAGAGCATCGCCGTCCTTTCCATACATTGCATCCATCCCCTGCATTCCCTCCGGACCTAAAATCGCTTGAATCCACGTCAGGCCCCACTGCCCCGAAAACGCCAAGAGAAAGAAAGGCAACCAAAAGAGCACCACACTGATCCAAAAGAGCCCCAGATTGTGCTTAAAAGCCCCCGGAAACGTCCGCGTCAAAAATCGAACCGGCTGCAAGCGCGCACGACTGCGATGGAGATGCCGAAAGCCCCCCATCACCAAGCTATTGAGACGACTCGACAGCGTCATCCCATACAGTCGCTCCCCCGACAGCCCCAAGTCCTGACAAACTTTACGAAAATTCGACGGCAATGCTCGCGCCTCCTCCGGCGACAATGAGCCCTTGCCATCCAAACGCGCAATCTGAGACTCGCTTTCCTCCCAGCGAGCCTTGTTCATCTCTTGAAATTGTTTACGCGAGATCATTTTTCGTTCTGCGACAACCAGCGCGCGACTCCGAGAGCAAACAACGACGTGTTCGGCGACTTCTGAGCCGCATCCAAGGCAACCAAAGGAGCGGTCACTTCGCTCTGACGCGCTGGACTCAACCGCTGATAACGATCCGCGTATCCAATAAAAGCCAATTGCTCCTCACGTTGTAAGAGAAGACCCGGTCGAACCGGAGGCGATGGAATTGAATCCACCTCATCAACCACCGAAGGACTGCGGTACACCACGAGGGTATCCGCCACCATATCTCCCAACCGCTGAGAGTTACCCGACGCCAAAATCGACACCGCCCCCACCGATCCAAACCCCGGCAGGATATCAATCCAAAACAAGAGACATCGTAAAAAACCAGAGGCAAAACCAACCGGCGCACCAGAACGCTGCACCACCTTCAACTTAAGCGCCCTTTTCCCAGGAGTGGCCGAAGCTTTGCTCGCCTCAAAAAACGGATCATAGAACCACACCATCACAAAGGTCAGCAAAAGCGAGAGCCCCTGCGACGCCTCCCCACCCACGATCCAGCTCGTCAGAGAGAGAGCCATCAGAACAACCAGATAGACCGTCACCCAAATCGTCATATCAATCATGCGTGCCAACATTCGCGGAAACAGCCCTGCGGGCCGCAAGTGAATATGCACCCCCTCCGCCAACTCGATCTCGCGACGGTTATCGAGTTTGGAGAGAGCAGTCATTTTCGGTGAATAGGCGGAGTTTCAACAAGTTTTACAACTCCGAGAGAATCATCTATCACCCTAACGCTATCAATCACCAAAGCGATGCCTGACAATCTCCATCAAGCCCCCGTCGCTCAATTCAGCCTCCAAAACGCCAACCCTCCCACCCTGAGACAAAGGCTCTTCAGCTTTAAGGGTCGCTTTAGCCGCTCCCATTACTGGGGCTACGGCCTCGGGATCGGCTCCTTAATATCGACAGGGATGACCCCCCCCTACCTCATCATCATCTTCATGATAATTGTGGCGGAGCAATCGGGAACTACCGCCCACATCCCAACGGTTACAATCCTAGCCCTTCTCATTCTTGCCTTCTGCGTGCTCGCCCTGTGGGTCTGCCTCGCGGCCACCGCCAAACGCTTTCATGACCGAGGGAAGAGCGGGTGGATGGCAGCCCTCCACTTCATCCCCTTCGTGGGGGGCATCTGGGTGATAATTGAATGCGGATGCTTGGTAGGAACGCCCGGCCCCAACCTCCACGGCTCCGATCCGCTGGGCCGACGTTAAACCCTCCGCGGTTTCGAACGATTCCGTTTGCTCCGGAGACCTCTTTCCTCGAACATCTTTGGTATGAAGAAGTTTCTGTTTCTACTTATGGCGATTTTAGGATTAGCCGGATTCGCCTACTACTACTTTTCCGCGCCTAAAGTTCTAGAGCGAAGACTCGAATCCCTTTTGGGAACTCTCAGCTTTGGAACCATTAGCCTAGCCGACATGGACAAAGAAGCTGACAAGTTTGCTGCTCATTTTGCATCCGAAGTCGAATTCTCGGGTTCGGGAAACTCCATCATTTCTGGAACGGTCAGCCCCGCTGAGATGCGTGAACTCTATCTCATCAAGTTCCGCACTGCCGCGAAGAGCTCTCAAGCGAAAAGAACAGGCGATTTTTTCGTGAAGCTTCAGGCAGCAGATCAGGCCGAAATGGACGCCACTATCCAACTGGATATAATCCTACGAGACAATGTTTCCTACCCTCAAACAATGCCAGTTCGGCTGCTTTGGAAGAAAAAGGGCGGGCAATGGGTCATCACCGAAGTCCAGCTACAAGACCCTGTTCACGAGGATTTCAACGTCTAGCTCCCCAATTTCAAATCAAAGTCAAACAACAATTTCTCGTTTGGCATAAAAACTGCTTATAAAAATTCTAGCCTTCCCCGACTTTTAGGGTAACACTCCTAACCGTCATGGCTGGTCCAGCTCTCTCGCAAAATCTCTCCCAATCACAAACTCTCGCGCCTCAGATGCGCCAGAGCTTGGAGATCCTGCAAGCTAATACACTGGAGCTCTCGCAGCTTCTACGCCAACAGATCGAGGTGAACCCCACCTTGGAGGATATCACCGAAAGTGATTCTATCGAAGACCTCGATTTCGATGAAGCCGATGAAGACGATTTTGACGAGCATCACGACACTTATGACGACGACTTGCGTGACCTCGCAATCATGGAAAGCCGCGCCCTTGGAAGTAACCCTGACTCCGAAGAACGCCGCGAGTTCCTCTACAATTCTCTCGTAGCTCCCCAATCGCTGGCAAGCCACCTCACCAATCAAGTCGAAGAATCCGCCCTCCCTGAGCAGCTCAGATTGACCTGCATGGCCCTCATCGGAAACTTAGATGATCGTGGATTTTTCACCGAACCACTTGAAGAACTCGCTGCCCGCTTGGAAATACCTAGCGAACTTCTCGAAGAAGCCCTCGCCCTCCTTCACACCCTCGATCCTCCAGGCATCGCCGCCCGCAACCTCCAAGACTCTCTTCTACTTCAACTGGAACGCCTAGGCCTCGCCGACTCCCTCGAGCATCGCCTGATCTCCAGCCACCTCGACGGCCTCGCTCGCAAACAATTTCCACAGATCGCTCGCTCAATGAAGGTCACCGTCGATCACATTGCCAGAGCAGCCGAACACATCGCAGCCCTTGACCCCTCCCCTGGCGCTATCTTCGACGGCACCCGCAACCCTATCATCAGCGCCGACGCCCGAATCACATGGGACGAAGGCCAATGGGTCGCACAATCCACCAACGAAAACCTTCCTCGCCTTCGAATCGCCGACACCTACAAGGACATGCTCTCCAGCACTCCCGACAAGAAGGTGCGTTCCTACTTACGAGATCAAATTCGCGACGGCCGCGTACTCATCCGAGCCCTCGACCAACGGCAAGACACCATCATCGCCATCACCGCTGAAATCATTAAGCATCAGCCCGACTTCCTCGACAAAGGCTCACGCCACCTCCGACCGCTCACCATGAACGATGTCGCTGATACCATTGGCGTTCATCCCACCACCGTCTCAAGAGCCGTCGCCGGAAAATACATCGAGACCCCTCATGGCATCATCGAGATGCGCAAATTTTTTGCCACAGGCTACCACACTTCAAGTGGAGCCGATGTCTCCAACGCAGGAGTTCGTCAAGCCATCCAAGACATCGTGGCAAACGAGAACCATCTCAAACCCCTCTCCGACTCAGCGATTGAGAAAGCCCTCAAGTCCCAAGGCATCAAAGTTGCCCGCCGCACAGTGGCCAAGTATCGCGAGCAACTCAACATCTTGCCCTCTCACTTACGCAAGAGCTACAAGCAAGAGAACTAACGTCGACGACGCACTAACAGCGCAAGCCCAGACATTGCACCCAAAAGAGCCACACTGGGCTCAGGCACCGCAGCCAGATTGTTAGAGTCAATGGTCGGCTGACTAACAGTCTCTCCGATACTTTCTTGGATGGCTTCACCCAAGGCGCCACCGGGCGCTCCGAAAGACGATCCACCAATGACATTGGCCTGCCCATTTGGTCCACCACTCACCACATTGGCATCGTAGTAGTCCTGAATCACATCTTCGCGGCCGTCTGAGTTATAGACCACGGAATTGATAACATCGACCCCACTCGCTAGAGCGGAATCCCTAGCAGCCTGAATCTCTGCGCCCGTATCGCTAAAGAAAAAATAACCTCCATCTTCAATAATCGTCATCTGCTTAATGACTCCCTCCGCGGTCGAATTAGCAATGGAAGCAGCACCGGCAGCAATCGCATCGACATAGCTAATGAGGCCGAACGAAGCCGGCGCAGCCACATTTCGAACAGATGAACTAAAAGCCTGAAGATCTCCCGCACTCGACATCTCCATCCAAGGAATCGCCGTGTAAGACCCTCCGCCAGTAAAAACCATCACAGAAGCCGCGATAGACCCGTAAGGCCCTCCAGTGACACTATCAATGAAAGACTGCTGCTCGAACGCATCAGCTACCCCATCAAGCATCAGATCGAAACTCGCTTGCGAGAAGGTCTGCCCATCAACTAAAATAACGATTTCGGAATCCACTGGCGCAGATATCGCAACTTCCGAACAAAGCCATGACAAAGCAATGGCACGGGAGAACGTGAGTGAACGGGAACGGACAAATCTTTCGGTCTTCATAACTTTTTAGAAAAGTATATGATTTAGATACCTTAATCAAGAAGTTTTATGACAGAAGTATTTTGAACGCCGTAAAAAGCACAAAAAAAGCGACCATATAGGCCGCTTTTAAAAAAATGAGCAGAAGGAGCTCTTACTTGACGCCCTTCTTGGAAAGCTTGGTACCTTTAGTGGTGCCTTGGCGAGCCTTGAACTTGGGGTCGGTTTTATTAATCACGTAAAGGGTGCCTTTGCGTTTAACAACCTGACATCCTGCGTGGCGGCGCTTCATTGAAGCCAAAGAACTAAGAACTTTCATGAGAATTTTCCCTGCGAGGGGCGGCGAGACTACTTCTCACGGCCAAGCTGTAAAGACAAAACCGAGACGAGTTTTCACCTTTTCAATCTATTCTCCCAAAGTACCTGGAATGAAAGAAACACCGAGGCCGAAAGGGCATTCACTCTCTAGCTCTCATCGGCAACCTCTCCAAAGCCATCAATAGCCTCCCTTAGAAGCTCCAAATACACTCCACGGGGAATCTCGTAGCCTCCAAACTGCTTGAGATGCTCGGTCAGCCATTGCGTATCTAATAGAACCATCCCCTCACCCCTCATCCAGTCCACAAGATGAACCAGCGCAATCTTACTCGCTTCAGCTTTACGGCTAAACATCGATTCCCCAAAGAAAACCCCGCCAATCCGCACTCCATAGAGCCCCCCTTGCAGGCCCTCATCATCCCAACTCTCGAAACTATGAGCAAATCCCAGCTCAAACAGCTCGCAGTAGCTTTCCACAATTTTGCCATCGATCCAAGTTTCAGATCGCTCCGCACACCCTTCCATTACCTCTTGGAAGGCCGTATCTCGCTTCACTTCGAAGGGATTTTTACGGAGCGCTTTGCGCAGACCTCGAGAAATATGAAAACGCTCATCGACAGGAATCAAGCCACGCTTCTCAGGAGAAAACCAATAAATCTCCCCGTCCTCCGCCATCGGAAAAACACCTTGAGCATACGCTCCAAGTAAAACATCAGGGGGAATTCGCGCCACGACGTCATTTCCATACCCAAAGGCGCTCTTTCAATCTACAATCTTCTCCATGAACAAGCTGATTATCGACCTAGGCGACCTGCCTGAAGATGGAAAAGTAGTTAAGGGTGAGCTCGATCCTTCAATTTTCGAGCTCAGGGAGCAGGATCCTCAACCCAAGGGGCCTTTGGCATTCGAGCTGAACGTACAGCGCTTCGAAGGCGAAGTTCTCCTCCAAGGCTCTTTGTCATGCCCTTTCGAATTTGAATGCGTTCGCACCCTCCACCCCTTCACAAAAACGCTCTCTTTACCTCAAGCTGCTGTTGCTATCGAAGTAGGCAATTTCGGAGAGGTCGATGCCACCGAAGCCTTACGGGAAGAGCTTTTGCTGGAGATTCCGCACCATCCCACTTGCGATATTGCTGACACCTTGCAGAAATGCGAAATCGATCCTCTTTATTTAGCAGTGGACAAAGTCCATTCGGATGATGTAGACCCTGCGCCCCGCGAGGAAGCAGACAGTCGCTGGTCAGCACTAGACTCATTCCAAACGGACGAATCCTAACTCTTTTTTACTATGGCATCTCCAAAACGCAGAACCTCCAAGATGAAGCAGAAAATGCGCCGTGGTGCGAACCGTTGGCGTGCGCCTCTTTTGAAAGAGTGCCCCGAGTGCGGTAGCCGCGTCCCCGGTCATATCGCGTGCCCTTCCTGTGGCACTTACCGTGAGCGTCAAGTTCTCGACGTAGACGTCGTCTAACGACACCTGCTGACTCAGATACTCGATTTTTACGGCGACGGCATCCCCCGTCGCCGTTTTTATTTCTATTACTAATGATAATCGCACTGGATGCCATGGGCGGGGATAAAGCCCCCGACGTAAACGTGATCGGTGCTCGTGACGCCTTGAACCTTTATCCGCAAATCGACGAGATCATTCTCGTCGGCGACGAAGAGGCTCTTAAAGAAAGCTGCACCCGCAACAATCTCTCCAGCCCCAAGGCCCGCATCCTGCACGCCAGCCAAGTGGTAGAAATGCACGAATCCGGAGCGAAGGCGATTCGCCGCAAACGTGACAGCTCCATCGCTATTGCCACCGATCTGGTCAAACAAGGGGAAGCCCAAGCAGTGGTTTCTGCAGGAAATACTGGAGCTGCAGTAGCCTCCGCCACGATCAAACTCCGCCTTCTCAAAGGCGTCGATCGAGCAGGCATCGCCTCCCCTATCCCTAATGAATTCGGCACCTGTAACATCCTCGATGCCGGAGCCAATCCAGAAGCCAAGGCAAAACACCTCGCCACATACGCTGTAATGGGAGCCGTCTACGCCCACAAGGTTTTGTCCGTTGAAAAACCCGTTGTTGGCATCATGTCCAATGGCGAAGAAGAAGAAAAAGGAACCACTCTCACCAAGGAAGCCCTGATCCTCCTGAAACACATGGTCGAATCCGGCCACGCCAATTTCGATTTCCGCGGTAATGTCGAGGGACACGACCTCTTCGAGACCAAACTCGATGTCTGCCTCTGCGACGGCTTCACCGGTAACGTTGTTCTCAAATCATGCGAAGCCACAGCCAAAGCGATGTCCAAATGGCTCAAGAAAGAGTTCAAGCGCAACCCCTTCCGTGTTCTCGGAGCCTTGCTCTCCAAGGGAGCCTTCGGCAACGTCAAAGAGAGAACCAATTACGAGACCTACGGGGGCTCTCCCCTTCTCGGAGTTCGTGGAACCGTCATCATTTCCCACGGTTCCTCCACTTCTCTCGCTATTCGTAACGCTCTCCACATGGCGGCCAAAGCGGTTGAAAACGAGGTGAACCCCGAAATCGAAGCCGCTCTTCATGCTTTAACTCTTCCTAAAACAGGCTCCGCAGCCGACACCGAAACCATTTCCTGATGATTATTCCTCAAACGGACAAAGATGCTATCGAGAATGGCCTCTCGTTCATGCCCAAATTCGATGAAAATGGCCTCATTCCCGCGATGGCCATCGACGCTCAGTCCAAAGAACCACTCATGCTGGCCTATATGAATCGTGAGTCGCTCATTCAAACGCTCGAGAAGCAAGAAGCAGTCTACTACTCACGCAGTCGCCAAACCCTCTGGCATAAAGGGGCCACCTCTGGGGAATTTCAAAAAATTATCGCCATCCGAACCGACTGCGATCAGGACGCCCTCATATTAGAAGTTGAACAAATGGGTGGAGGCTGTTGTCACACCAAACGTTCCACCTGCTTCTATCGCAAAGTAGCAGCGGATGGCACGCTCGCCTTTCAAGAGGAATAAAGCTGGGATCAACAAGGGGGACACACTCACGAGTTGACCACCGGTCTCTTGGCGAGAGACTCACTTCGAACCGCTTTCCCTCAGGCATGAACCCAGAAAAAATCCGCTTTAATTGTCCCTCTTGTGGGATTCAACTCGATGTCCCTGCAGCACTTGCAGGAGTGACTGGCCCATGTCCGTCGTGCCAAAGCTCGATAACAGCGCCTCATCCTCAATCTCAGGCCCCAATTCCCCAGCAACCTGTCTTCCCCTCCGAGCCGCCAGCTCAACCACAGCAGCCCGCGACGACCATTCCGCAGGAAGTTCCTCAGGAAACTCCCCCTCAAGAAATTGCCCCTTCTCAGGCCTATCGTGAGCCCATCCCTCCTGCAACCCCAGAAACTCAGGAACAACCTCGCACCGCACAGACAGCCCCTCCAGCTCGAGAGGAGATTGTCTTTCCTACCGTCGTCCCTCCCCCCCCTGCACAACCGGAAGTGCACCCCATTCCAGATGAAGCACCTTTTCCTATCGAGCCCACCCCTATTAAAGGACTCCCCGAGAACCGCAGCTCTGATGGACTTGCCTCACACCAACCAGAGGAACTCGCACCATCCAGTTCTGGTAAAGCACCCACGCCAACAAAACAAAGCAGTCGAATCCCTAGCTTACTCTTTCTCTTAGCTACCTTGATTCTGATGACAATCGCAGTCTTTGCTATTTTGAGTTACACTGGAGCCGTCGGCTTTAATCCTCTAAAAAGCCTCTTCGGCCTCGATAAATCTCAACCAGCCGAACAAGCCAGCCCCACCGCCCCCCCTTCTGCGGTGGAGACTCTCCCTCCTCAAAAGAGCAGCGAAATCGAGATACCACCCTCAGCATTTATCGAAGAACCTGCCCTTCCAGAGAATGTCCCTCCGCCCAGCGAGCCCGCTCCTGCCGCACCCGCAGAAGATGAAGAGCCCGAGGTAACCGAGCCCGAACCACAATTGCCCGATGGAGAAGACTTTCGCGAAGGAGAAACTCCACTCCCCCAAGGCTTCAGCTCAATCAGTAATGATCCAAGGGAGGTACAAAAGATCCTCGCCAGCTTTCTCAGCGCTGAATCTCTGGAGCAACGCAAAGACTTCCTCTCAGCAGAAAGCGTCAGCAATCCTAAAACCGTCTCTTCCCCGCTCGCTGGTCCCATTCCCACACCAGCCACGACACTTTTCATGGATGTCCTCACCGACGAACAAGAAAAGAGAACCGACTTCTTCTACGTCGTTGGGTGGGCCGGAGAAGACAACACTCCAGCCAAGCCCATGGCCGTTGAGCTTCATAAGTGGCCGGGAAGCGAGCCTCCTCGCATTCACTCGGAAGCCTTTCTTGAATTCTACCAACAAAAGCTTGCTCGCTATGCGGCCAATCCTCTGGACCGACCCGCACGTTTTTTTGTGCTCGGTGAGTGTGTTGCAAAATGCTTTGAGACGGAAGAGGTCGCAGACCACGCCACTAAAGCCACCCTCAAACTGGGCACCTTTCCCAATGACCGGAATCCCGTAAAAGCCTATTTCAACAAAAAGGGTGAAATTCTCGAGCAACTCAAGGCCTACCGCAGTGGGCTTGCTTTTCGGAAAGGAATACCGATGACCGTAACTCTTGCTTGGTCCGATCCGTCTCCGGGCTCAATCGCCCGCTATCTTGAAGTCAGGATGATCGATTCTTTCGATTGGCATCCTTAAAACTGCGGCTTTCTAGCCTCCCCATGGAAGCTTCACTTCCTTGTTAAGAAGGTCTTTTACGCCACCCCAATTCACGTCGCTGTTCATCGTCTTCTTTACTCCAGCCAACTCATTGTTGAGTTCAGCCATCAGCAATCGACACCAACGAGCACATCGACGGGAAGCAGAGTCTCCCAACGTGTCACAAACAGCAGCAGTTTCGCTACAACGCTCAGCACACCAAGCTGCGTATCGTGTGCGATGACGACTATCACGAGCGGAAGCAGTCATGTATTCACCACAGGCTGAGAGAAAATCATTCAGAATGTCGTGCTCGGATGCATCTTCGTCGAGAGTGACCGCAACCGACTCACAAGACGATTGCGCTTTCTCCACCACAATGGAGGTTAAAAAACTTTCGGCGAGGGCTTCGGTTTGTGTCGAACTGAACGGTCCGAGAGAACTTGTGTTTGCAGTCATAATCAGGGTTGATTCGTAGGGCTGGACAGACTGTGAATAAAGAACGTCAGGATTACGAATCTTTTTTGGTAAGCGAATCATTCGAAATCGTTGTTATTTCAAGGATCTTGATTAATTAGAAAAGTTCAAAACCAACAAAAGATGAAGCTTAAATCATCTTCAAAATAGGTCTCTATCCCCCATTCTATCAAAGGTTATTGAACATAGGCAATTATCAGCTCGCCGAAAAAAATCCGAAAAAAGATTGAACGCCCGCTAATAAAATTTCGGATTTCGGTCTTATTACAAGTTCCTGATATTTTTACGTCATCCATATTCTTTTTTTAAGAAATCTTAAGGATCCCGCAATTTGAGCTTCTCAGGAGTATATTTCCTCAAAAATTCCGCCCCCTAAAAGAAGCCCTCCCTCATAGAATCCGCACACTTGTCCTGGCGTCAATGCCCGTTGAGGACGCTCGAACCTCAGATGTAGACCTTCATCGCTTGGGGTCACCCTCACTCGCTCAGACTTCGCCCGATACCTAGGCTGCGCCTCAATCACCCCTTCCCGGGCCCCATTGAGCCACGAAAGCGAGCCCACTCGACACTCCGTCGCAAATAGGCCACTTCCTTCCTCATCCTCATAAGCCACAACCAACCTCTTGGTTTCAGCCTCCTTACGCACAACGACATAAGCCATCCCCTCGCGCGGCGATGCCACCCCGTGCCCCTTGCGCTGACCAAGCGTAAACAAATGTAATCCGCGATGAGTCCCCAGCACCTTACCCGACAGATCCACAATCTCGCCGGGGTTATCCTTCACGTAATGGGTCAGAAAGTCGTTCATCTTGATGTTCCCAATAAAACAAATGCCCTGACTGTCCTTCTTTTCCGCCGTCGGCAAACCAAAGCGCCGAGCCTCCTCCCTCACCTGAGTCTTCAACAACTCCCCTACAGGAAAACGAGCACGCAGAACCTGTTCAGGCTTCATCATCGCCAAGAAGTAGGATTGATCCTTATTAGGGTCCGCACCACGAAGGATCACTGCCGCTCCATTCTCTAGCACCCGTCTCCGCGCATAATGCCCCGTTCCCACCGCTTCAAAGCCCTGCGAAAGAGCATAGTCAAGAAACACCCCGAATTTCATCTCTCGATTGCAGAACACATCGGGATTCGGTGTGATCCCATCCTGATATCCCGCCAGCAGGTAATCTACGATCCGCTCGCGATAATGATCCACCAAGTCCACCACCCGAAACTCGATGCCTAAATGCTTCGCTACCGCAGCGGCATCCTCCACATCCTGTTCCCACGGACAATCCCCCGCAATCCCCTCATCGTTGATCCAATTTTTCATGTATCCGCCCACCACCTCATGCCCTTGCTCCAACAACAAAGCCGCCGCTACTGAAGAATCCACTCCGCCAGAAAGACCAACCATGATGCGCGCCATAGCACCGGCTTAACCCGTGATGACGAAAACGGAAATCCCAAATGTCGCTCGTGTCTTGCGCCTTGGCAATTCTCCTCTTAAAAGTTCCCCCCCATGCCGAGCGAAAACAATCGCCGCCGCACCACGGCAAAGCCCAACCAACCCGAGACTTCCAAGAAAAAAAAGGATGTCCCTCAGTCACCCTTCGCCGGGTGCACCATCATTATTGCTGCTGCCGTCATGATGCTCTTTCTCGTGGGCTTCACTATTTGGTCACTCTTCAGGGTCGATAGCGAAATCTCCAAATTCACCGAAAAGGACCCCGTCCCCACCGCCGTTCTAGAACCCTTACAATTCGAAAGCGAATTTAACGATCTCTCCCGACGCCTCGATGGCTTCCGGGCCGCAGTTCTCGCCAACCAGCCCGCCGAACTCACCCTCAGCACTCAGGACCTCAATCTCTCTATCGCCGCCCATCATCAATTCGAAGAACTCCGCGAGACCTTCTACATCCTCTCGCTTTCGCCTACGGAAGCTAAAGTCCAAATCTCCTACCGCATCAACGGCAAGCCCATTGGCGACACCTCGCACCGATATCTCAACGGGACCTTTCGAGGCAAGCCCCGTCTCGAAAGCGGTCAACTCCTCATCGATATCGACCACATCGACTCCCTGAAAGGAACGGTCCCCGACGAATTCGCAGCCCACCTCTCCGATCACCAAATCACCGCCCCCTATCTGAAGGACGAACTTCTTGGGCCCATCATGAAAAAGCTCACCTCCCTTGAGCTCTCTGAAAACGCCCTCATCATCAAGGCCCAGCCCGACGTCATCCCACCTGGTCAGCAAGACCTCACCATGGAGGAAATTGAGCAGACCAAGAAGATTGCCCTCACCGCCTTCGCCATCGTCATCGTGGTCTTCGGTCTCCTTCTCTTCATTTTCCTCAAGTGGCGCGGCAACCGGTGAAACCCTCAGTCATTGTCGAAGGATACTCCCTCCTCCAAGCAGTAACCCCAAGGCCCGAAGCTTCTCTTGATCGAGATTGAAGCCATCCCTCCCTTTCGCTAAAATCCTTCCCATGCCGGAAGAGATTTACCTCCATCGCAAAACCATTTTGGGATCCATGCCCAGAATTGTAACCCTTTTGGTGATTTTACTGATCGGCTGCGGCAAATTCACCTTTGGAGAAGCCTCCTTAAACTTTGCCCCCTGGTTGGCCGCCCTGATGTTTATGGTTCAATTCAAGTGGCTGATTTGGGAATGGAGGCCTCAGCGATGGAGCCTCACTCTTGGCCCCAAGGCTCTCATCTTCGAAGCACAAGGCAAATGCACCTCCATCCCAAAAACCGACATCACCCGTATTCTCGCCTCCCAAACCAAGCGAAAGACCAGAGAATACATCCTTCTTCAAACTGACGGTTCCTACCACGTCATCCCCTCAACTTGCATTGGCAACAACTACAAGTTCGAAGAAACAATGACCACCCTCGGCTACCCCCTCGAAGCAGTCGAAGCATAAAACACACATTCCGCGGCCTCGTCCTTTGCTCCCCTCTATTCAAAACCACAGCCCCCCGGATCCTCTCTCTTCCTTCTCTCCAACTTAAGGAAACTTCCGCGCCTCAATCCTTCTCCAACATCCCCCAACACTCTCGAAACCCTCCCGAAAAATCCTCTGGCCGCCTCACCAACCAGTCTCTCAAAACATCCTGCTCCATCCACTCCACCGCACCCACCTCATTGGCAGGCATCCGCAGAGCACCTGAATAAACCGTCACATAAAGCCGGATAAACTCCCACCCGTTGCTCTCGCTCGGCGGCAACTCCCCGACAAACTTCAGCGGCAACTCCGCATCCTCAATTCCCAGCTCCTCGCCAATCTCACGTCGAGCCGCCTCCTCATAACCTTCCCCCGCATCGAGATGCCCCGCCGCACTAGACCCCCACTTACCTGGATTAACATCCTTCAATATCGAACGCTGCTGCAACAACATCTCGCTCTTTCCATTCACCACAAAAACATGAACCGCACGATGCCTCAGCCCCTTTTCATGAACCTCGGTCCGTGTCGCCTGCCCCGTCACCTCATTGTTTTCATCAACAACGTCAAAAATCTCATCTCCACTCTGCGCGGGAATACTACTAGATGCATCGTAGCACCGCGTCAGCTCCACCCACTGCTCTAAGCTCAACTCCTCCGCCCGCGTCGTCTCCGTGCATCCCACCTTCTCCGCCACCTCGGGCCAAGCCGGCGCATCGGGCATCGCCTTTCGCAACATCTTCCGCCGTTGCGCAAATCCACGTCGAATCAGCTCATCGAATAAACGCTTATCAAAGATAGGCAACGGCACCGCCCGCTGACGACACATCATCACGGTAGAATCAATCAACGGGCGTGGATGAAAACACTCCGGCCCAATCGTCTTGATCGGCGCTGAATCCCACTCGCTCTGCATCCGCAAGGTCAGCACCCCAAACGCTTTCGTACGTGGCTTAGCCAGAATTCGATCGATGACCTCCTTCTGCAGCATAATCACCGCACGCTCAACCGGCGTCGGCCCCTTAAGAAAATTCCGTAAAATCGCCCCCCCTGCCGAATAGGGCAAGTTCCCTAGCAGCTTCACCTTCCCCTCCGCCCACAGCGGCCGCAAATCGAACCGCGCCCCGTCCTCACTATAGACCTCAACTGAAGGCTCATTCGCAAATTTCGCCGTCAAATATTCGGCCAAGCGCTGATCATACTCCACCAAAATAAGCTTCCGCACTTTCCCCACTAGATGCTCACTCAACGCCCCCGTGCCCGGCCCCACCTCGACAATACAATCATCTGGTTGCGGGTCTAACTGCTCTCCAATCCAGCGTGATACATTCGCATCATGCAAAAAGTTTTGTCCCAGCTTCCGCGAAGGAATCACTCCCGTAGCGTCCAGCGCCACCTTCAATTCAGGTAAAGTCATCTCAATCTGTTAGAACTGTCCTGCGGGACGAATATCGCGCACCAGCATCTGGCAGCTCGTCACCCCGCGGAAAAAATTTCGGTCAATAGTAAAGGCTACATCCCATGGCGGCTCAGGTAATTCACGCTCTCCTCCCCCGAAGAACATGGCATCCTTCTCCGCCTGCCCCTGTCGCAGCCAAAGCTTCAAATGATTGTTCTTAAGATTACGCGGAGCCTCCGACAACCAAACATCGCGCGCCACAAACACCGGCACCGCATTGCCCGAACCGAACGGTTGTAAACGCTCATACTGATGTAAAAAATCGAGGTCCAAAGCCTCCAAGCCCAACACCCCATCGATATGCAACTTCGGTTCCAAATCCTCTGTCGACGCATTCGCCAACACATAGCTCGCGAAAGATTCTCGAAACTTCTCCATCTCCCCCTCTTCCACACTGATTCCCGCCGCCATGTGGTGCCCGCCACCCGCAATCAAAAATTCACGTCCATGCGCAATCGCCTCCACCAGTGACACCCCCTCCACACTTCGACCACTACCCTTGCCGACCCCCTTCTCATCAATCGCAATCACAAAGGCTGGACGATGATACTTCCGCATCAATCGCGACGCCACAATCCCAACCACCCCTGGATGCCAATTCCGCGACCCCACCACAATCACCGGATCCTTCTCCACATCATGCACCTCCGCTACCTGCGCCTCAGCCTCGGCCAAAATCCGCAGCTCCATCTTCTGGCGCTCCTTATTGTAATTGTCTAACCGCTCTGCCAACTCCTTCGCCTCTGCCGGAGTCTCCGCCAACAACGTACTCAACGCCTCATCCGGCCGGTCCATCCGACCCGCAGCATTGATGCGCGGCCCAATCCGAAAACCCACATCACTACTACTTGCGTGCCCATTCAACCCCGTCACCTCCATCAGCGCCCGCAAACCCGCATTCATCGTCTGTGGCAAGCGCCGCAATCCATGCCTCACCAACAAGCGATTTTCACCCACCAACGGCACAATATCGGAAATCGTCGCTACCGCCACGAGGTCCAGCACACTTTTCAAATCAAAATCATCCAAGGGCCGCGTCTTTAACAACCCATGCGCCAACTTGAAGACCACTCCCGCCGCACATAGATACGCATACGGCGTCGACTCGAACTTCGGATTGATCAGCGCCACACAACCCGGCCGCCCCGCCTCCCCACGCTCATGGTGATCCACCACAATGACATCGATTCCTTGGCCACGTAACTGCTCAATCGGTTCATGCGACACCGTGCCACAATCCACCGTAATAAAGAGATCCGGCCGCACCCCCTCGCGCATACAACGCTCAATCGCCGCCTCACTCAGACCGTAACCCTCCGTTCCTCGTACCGGCACAAAGTGGCGAACCTTCGCCCCATACGCCTGCAGAACCGTCTGCATGATCGTGATGGAAGTGATTCCATCGACATCATAGTCACCATAGACACAAATTTCCTGCCCCTCATCCACCGCCTGAAAAACCCGCGCTACCGCCTCCTCCATCTCGGGCAATTCAAAGGGATCACTCAGATCCTTCAATTTTGGCTCCAAAAAGTTCCCCACACAAAGCTCATCTACAAAGCCCCGCTGCCCCAAAAGGCGTTGCAAGACCTCATGCAACCCCGATACCGCCTCACAAGACGGCACCTCTCCGGGGTCATCCCGGAGAATCCATCGCCGGGTCCTCGAATTCGTGGTAGCCATCCTCTCCAGCGAAGCTAGGCCTGCGACGCCATGCACTCAAGGCAACTTCTCTTTTTCAGCAAAGAATCTCCTCACCTCACTATCCTAAGAAAATATTCTCGCCCTTGAGCCCTACTCTTGGTTAGACCCCCTTCCGCAAACAATGGTCATCGTCCAAAAATACGGAGGAACTTCAGTTGGGTCCTTCGACCGCATCCGCAACGTCGCCAGCCGCGTCAAAGCCCTTCATGAAGAAGGTCACAGCGTCGCCGTCGTCGTCTCCGCCATGAGCGGGGTCACCGACAAGCTCATCGCCATGGCCCACGAAATGTCGGCCAACCCCACCGAGCGCGAAATGGACGTCCTCGTCTCCACCGGCGAGCAGCAATCCATCGCCCTCCTCGCCATGGCCTTACAAGAGATGGGTGTCCCAGCCCTCTCCATAACCGGACGCCAAGCTGGCCTCCGCACCACCGGCTCTCACACCCGCGCCCGCATCGACGCCCTCGACGGAGCACACACTCGGAGCCTCCTCGAAGAAGGCAAAGTCCTCATCGTCGCAGGATTCCAAGGCATCAACGCCACCGGAAATATTCAAACCCTCGGTCGCGGCGGCTCAGACCTCTCCGCCATCGCCATCGCCGCGTCCCTCGAAGCTGATGTCTGCCAAGTTCTTACCGACGTCGACGGCGTCTACACCGCCGACCCCCGCGTCGTCCCCGACGCCCGCAAACTCCCCGAAATCTCCTACGACGAATTGCTCGAACTCGCCTCCGTGGGCACCAAAGTGATGCAATCCCGCTCCGTTGAATTCGCCAAAAAGTTTGGCGTCAAATTCGAAGTGCGCTCCTCTCTCAACAACAATCCTGGAACTATCGTGACCGAAGAACACCCCAACATGGAATCCGTCGTCATTCGTGGCGTCTCAATCGAACGCTCACAGGCACGTGTCACCATCACCGACATCCCCGACGAGCCCGGCATGTCCGCCAAGATACTCGGAGCCCTTGCTGATGATGAAATCAACATCGACATGATCGTCTCCAACATCGCGTCCGACGGGCTCGCACGCCACTCCTTCACCATGAACACCGTGGATCTCGGCCGGGCCCAAGCAGCACTCCAGCCTTGCCTCAGCGAACTCTCCCCTGACGCCAAAGTCGAAACCGAAGCTGGCATTGGCAAACTCTCCGTGGTCGGCATCGGTATGCGCTCCCACTCTGGAGTGGCCGCCCAAATGTTCCAAGCCCTCGGCGACCAAGGCATCAACATCGGCATGATCTCCACCTCCGAAATCAAAATCTCGGTCACCGTCCCCGAAGCCAGCATCGAAGACGCCGCCCGTGCCGTCCACAGCTCCTTCGGCCTCGACAAAGCTCCCACCTAGAAGCCCGCCTCACATTCCCTACGGGAGCTCATTGGGTAAGTTCCAAGTTGGCAAGGAAGCTGCGTCACGCCAGTCACTCTTCACCTCCCCAGCCGAGGAGCCAATATCGCGACCATTCATTAAGAAGCCCCGCGCTCTTGATATTCTAGAAACTCCTCGGTTAGAGCAGCCGAGGTAGCTTTTTCTCCGGTGCGAGACGACACTCCAACTTCCCATGATTTTTAACACCAGCGCCCAACTCGATTACTCAGTCAACGGCGAGTCCTCCATTCTCGCCTCCGTCAAATGCCTGTGCAGCTCTTCGCAACGGCTCATCTCGGAAAACTTCACCACCAGCCGACAAGTCGAACTGGAAGATTTGGAAGTAGACTCCGCCGTCGGTCGCTCCACTCGAATCAAGGTGCTTGAATCAGGACCACTAACCCTCAACTACCAGGCTCAGGTGGAAACCAGCTACGAAGTTGTCGAGGGAGCCTCCCTCGCCCATCCCATTCTCTCGGACCTCACCGGAGCCATTCTTCCCTTTCTCTATCCCAGCCGATACTGTCAATCGGACCGACTCCGGCATGTCGCCACCGACATCGCCGAGACCGAGTCTTCCGCCTTTGCCAAAGCCTCCTCGGTCGTCGCTTGGGTCTACAGCCACATCAACTATAGCATCGGAATCTCCGGCCCCTCCGATTCAGCCGTCGACACCCTCCTCAACCGACAAGGCGTCTGCCGAGACTTTGCCCACTTAGCAATCTCCCTCCTGCGCGCCCTCTCCATTCCAGCCCGCTACGTCACCGTCTACGCCCACCAGCTCCAGCCACAAGACTTTCACGCCTGCCTCGAGGCTTACATCGGCGGTCGCTGGTGCTTTTTCGACCCCACCCATCTCGCGCCCCTCAACGGAGTGGTTAAGATTGCCCGTGGGCGCGATGCCGCAGACGTAGCGGTCGCCAACTTAATCGGCGATATTGGCAACTCGAGCTTTCAAGTCTCCTGCGATTGCGCAGATCCCTCTTTCCAACCTCTCACCCAACAAAGCCTGCACGAGAAAGGACAAGCCATCATCTTCTCATGAATTATCTCACTCCACCTTCTCCCAGCCAGAATCAAGAAACCGTCACCCGGATCTCTTTCAGTCACCGCACTGAATACACCTATTCGGGCCCAGTTCACTTTTTGGCTCATCGCTTTGTTCTACGTCCGCGCGAAGACCATCGCACCCGCTTGGAGTCCATGACCCTCACAACCGAGCCCGCCTCCAAGTTGCGATGGAGCGAAGATATCGAGGGCAACATCGTCGCCCTCGGTGAGTTCACCCAAGACGCCCCTTCACTTGTCGTCACCTCCGAGTTCACCGTTGCCAAGCGCTCTGAAGACGACCCGGCAAGTCCACCAAGCAACATTCTCACCCCCTACCCCCCCGTTCACTCCGGTATCGAGGAAGCAGCTACCTACCTCTTTCGACGCACTGTCTTTCCTTCCGATGTCGATGGTCTGCGGTCCTGGGTGATAGAACTTAATCTACTTCCTCACACAGGAAACGAAGCCCCCATCTTCGACAACTTGGCAAGCCAGATTCACAGCGTCATCAAATACCAACGCCGAGAGTCTCCCGGAGTACAGACCCCTCTCGAAACCCTTTCCCTCGGATCCGGCTCTTGCCGCGACACCGCCGTTCTCCTCATGGAAGCCGCCCGCACCATCGGCTACGCGGCCCGCTTCGTCAGCGGATACATGGAAAGCGAAAACACCAAAGTCGCCCGCGGTTCCACCCACGCTTGGGTCGAAGTCTACCTTCCTCACTACGGCTGGATTGGCTACGACCCCTCCATCGGCCACCGCACCGGCGTAGGCCACATCGCAGTCGCCACCAGCTACCACCCTCGCGGCATCATGCCCATCTCAGGAAAGTTTGACCGCAACGGCAGCGTCTACTCCGGGATGCAAGTCGCCATCTCCTCCAAACGCCTTCCGGTCTAAACCAGCCCTCCGGATTAAGGACTAAGACAAAAGATAGAATTCTCCGAAGCGCAGGTTCACTCATTCTTTTTCTTGAAAAAAACCTCTCGCCCCTTTATCCCTCGCGCCCGCGCAGCCCTGACACCTTCGTCTGCTGCCAAAAACGGTCGCTTAGCTCAGTGGTAGAGCGCCTGCTTCACACGCAGGATGTCACAAGTTCAAATCTTGTAGTGACCACCATCTTGCTTCTTGCCTTCGTTCAAAATAGACGTTGAGCTAGTCGAGTGAACTATCGTTTTCTCTTCCCACTCCTCTTTTTCCCTCTCCTGACTCAGTGTGATCGCTGGGGAGTCGCTCCTAAAAAGGAAGTGAATGTCCGGGTAGTAGAGCACCCCAGATATCGCAAAGCCATGGCCCCGGCTAAAACTGCCGTTGAGTGGACTGAACGTTTGGAAAGAGACTTGGAAAAATCCTACCGAACAACCTTCGAGGAACTTTACCCTGAACTGCCACCCCAAGAAGAATGGGAGTCCCTTTTCGCCCTCATCAAGGATAAAAAAGCAAAGAACAGACTCGGCGAAGTCGACCGAAGAGGATTCAAAACCAGGTCCCAGCTCTTCGTTGCCTTGCTCAAAGAAGAACAAGACCAAGCACAAGAGCTGAGCCGCAAACTCCTAGAAAAAGAAAGAGACCGCGAGTGGAGCCGTGAGGAGAGAGCTCGCATGATTCTCGCCCTCAGCAAAAATCCCGAAGAGGGTCTTGCGTGGCTGAAAGAGAACCACCCCAAAGTCCTCGAACCCAGAAAGCCCTATTCTCACACCAAGAGCGAAAAGGACCCGTGGGATAAAGAACTGGCCGACGGAAACATCCAAGAAGGAATCGCCCTGCTTTGGGAAGAGGATCGTAAAAGAAACAAAAGGAGCGATAGGCTTTCTGCTCTCAACCATCTCATCAAACTCGGTCAGGTCCTCCCCGACGAAGAGTTGGCGAACCGAGCAGCCAAACGAATCACGGCCCTTCTCAAAGAAGAACCCAAAGAAGAGGAAAATAGGAGCTACATGAGCTTCTACACCATTCGCCCCTGGATTCACCATCAAGCGGCGAAGAAAGAGTGGCAAAGCCTTGCTGACTTCAGTGCTGATTTCCGCGAACGGCAATCCAAGCGACGGTCCTACAGCTCCCGAAACTCCGATCTAGACAGCCTCGACCTCCTTGTCACTTTCTACCTCGACGGGGAAGAGAGCTTCCTCGAAGACCTCTCTTATCTCCTTGAAACCAACACCTTAGAAAAAGTCATAGCAACTTTGGACTATACCGCGGGAGAAGGAAGCGAAAGCCTCAATGCCCTCGCTATCAAGTCCCTCGCTGAGAACGACCAAGCCGACCTCGCTAAAAACCTCAGCCTCTACTTACTGGCTAGGAACAGCGGAAAAGACCACTACTACGAGCAGCTAAGAACTCTCGATCCCGATCTCTTCGCCGCGTTTTTACCCAAGCTTCTGAGCTATGATCCCTTCGAAGAACGCCCTCTCATTTGGCAAGCCGAACTCTCGCTTGCAGCAAACAAGTTAGATGAAGCCAAATCTCTAGTCGAAAAAGCCATCGAACTCGACCCTTCCGACGGCGACCAAGGGAAAGAAACGCGCATGAAGTGCTACCACGTCCTTGCTCGTATCCTGGAAAAACAAGGGGACCAGGAAAAGGCCGACTTCTTCTTTGATGTCGTAAAATCGATTCGCGAAGGAGAAGCGGCTGACGACTACCTCTATGCCGGACTCATCAAAGAAGCCACTGAACGCTACCGTGCTGCGCTAGGACGATTTGAGGACGCCTACTGCCTCCAATCCCGACTTGCAATGACTCTGGCTCGAAATGGCAAATTCGACGAGGCGGTCCCCCATTTCGAAAAAGCCTTCGAGCTTA
This sequence comes from Roseibacillus sp., assembly GCA_051251855.1. Lineage (GTDB taxonomy): Bacteria > Verrucomicrobiota > Verrucomicrobiia > Verrucomicrobiales > Akkermansiaceae > Roseibacillus. The sequence continues at coordinate 240,977 of JBPOGI010000001.1, read as the reverse complement.
TGCCTGTGAGCTTTGGACCTCGTGAAAGCCATTGCCTCGGTTGCGAAGGGATTTTCAGCGACGAACGCGTCCAAACCATCGCTGAACGAATGCTTGCCAAATTCATGCTCAAAAATCCCGCCAACCCACGCGCCCCTTACCTTCTTGGGATGGTCCTCGAAGAGATGAAAGACAATGCGGGAGCAATCAAGGCCTATCAGAAAGCTTTCCAGCTCGATCCCAAGTACTACAACTGTGCAAAGAGACTCGAAGCCCTTCTTCAGAAAGATCCCGAACACTTTGGAGAGCATCAAAAACTCCTGAAACAAATGCTCACTATCGCCCCCTACTGGCAGCTAAAAGAGCAATTCTCCAAGCGCACCGACCTGAAGCAAGCCTGGCTCGACGCCTCTCAGGTTGGGCCAAGCCCACTCGAACTGCCTCCTCTCCCCGTCAAAGAAGAAGTGAGAGACCTTCAATTCAGCACGAACCACTCCTACTCTTACCAGTCCGGTAGAGTCGAAGCCTTAGACGGCTGGACGGTCAGTGAGCTGCTGCGAGGAAACGATCTCCTCGATACCATCGACGGCTTCTAGAACTGTGTTTCTCTCCTTTCGGCTTCTATAATGCCCTTGCCGTTAGCTCTCTAATTGCTAACAAGAGAGATATGAAGTTTGGATTTGTATTGCTCCTTTCGGTTGTTTCGCTTCAAGCCGAGCTCAAACCACGAATCGATCCCCTCCTTCTCGACCTCCGGCAAGCTGCTCGCTGTAACCAGTACAGCCGTGATATCGATGGCGACGGCGACAAAGACATCCTCCTTCTCAGTCAAGGCACCGATGGCACCGACGACGACCTTTCCCTCTATCTCGAAAAACAAGCCGACGGCACCTACTCCGAAGCCCTGTTCTTCGCTGCCCCCCGAGCACAGGAAGCCGTCAGCGCTCAGGACCTCAACGGAGATGGCCGCCTCGATCCCATCGTTCTTTTTCGGGAGAGTGTCGACCTCGCCAACTTCTCTTCCCAATTCGGAGCGCGTTGGTATCCCTCTCTACCCGAAGGCGGCTACTCTGATACTGCCATTACTTCGGTATTCCCAACCGACTCCAACGATGTCGAGTTTGGTTTTACCGATGACGGCACCACTCCCTTTTTACTCCGCCGTCAGACACAGTCTGATTCTGAGTTTGCTCTTGTCATCAACAACCTTCTCCCCGGTGAGAACTTTGGTGACTTGGAAGCCAGTATCGTACTGCCAAACGGCTTAACCAGCCTTGACCTCACCAAAGCTCTCTGGGGAAACTTCGACAACACGGGAAAAGCCGACCTCCTTCTTTTTCAAGTAGCAGGTAGCTGGACCACCGTCTATGTGCTGACTCGCGACCAAGATTTTTCAGCCTCTCCAGAACCGCTTTTCACCGTCAATTCTTCTGACCAACCTATCCACGTTGATGATCTCAACCAAGACGGACTCGACGACATCTGGGTGCCCGTCGCATTTGGCGGGATTCGCTATCTTCTCCGCGACGCCTTGGCCGATGATTTTCTTCTCAGCCAAACCCAACTCATCCCCTCTCTCGCTAGCAGTGTCTCCCTCGGTTGGGCTAAAGAATCTGCTGACGACGCCAATTCTCCTCTCGTCTATCTTGCACTCTCAGGCGGAGACCCCACCACCGCACAAAACCTTCTCAGCACAACCTTTGGAGAGTGGACAGTGAGTTCGACTCCCACCGACTTCAGTTCCTTCCATCAAGAACCTTCCTCCTTCTCACCGTTCCTCACGCCCCTCAACGATCGCCCCCTTCTGATTGAAGGAAGTTCGTCCCAGCCTGGCATCTCGATGCTCTCCGGATTTTCCGTTACAGCCCGAACCAGTAGTATTTATCAAAGTCCACTTCAAGTAGGCTATGTCGGCGAGCGGCTAGGCATCGGTCAATGGACTTCATCCCTATCCGAGGTCAACTTCGACCTCCTCACCCGCTCCCCCATTAATTCCAAGGTCGTTCTCAACATCGTTCAGTCATCCAATGGAGCGGCAAGAACAGCTGCAGACTTCATCGGTTCTAACATCTCCCTATCCTCTAACAGAACTTCCTTGAGTGTGGGCGACTCCGCAGGACACCCCTTCTTCCCTGCGGACTACAATGACGACGGCCTCATGGACCTTGTCGTAGGACCAGATGCCGAACAAAACTTCTGGCTCAGACTCAACCAAGGAAACGCAGACTTTTCCAGTTGGCAGCTCCTCGACCTACTGCCGCAGAGCTACCGGAACACCCACCCTAACCTCATCATCACTCAACTCATCGCTGCCGATCTGGATCAAGATGGAGCTACTGATCTCTTACTCAGCTACCTCGACTCCGATGACACCACTCTCGCCAACGATCAAGCCGTCTGCCTTTCCGCCCTCAACAATGGCGATGGCACCTTTACTCTCCCTGCCAGCCTCCCAGCCCCATTCATTGCAGGATACCTGAGTCGCGATTGCGGCACCATTGGCCTTATCGACTGGGATAAGGACGGCGACCTCGACATCATCGACTCCTCTGTCGGATGGCGCGAAAACCTGGGGAGTGGCAACTTCTCTCCCAACACTCGATTTTTAGCTCCTCCAGGTATCCCGGCCTCTGATGCGTTCGGTAATCCAACCATCATTCCCACCACCATTTCGTTTGGCGACGTCAACGGCGACGGCAACACTGATATCCTCACCAGCCTCTACGCCTACGAGTCCGCCGGGCAACGATACGTCCTCGACCCCGTATCAGGTACCCTCCTTCTTGTTCCTGATAGTATTTACGTGGATTCCTCGCAAGATATTCGAAGCCTCGCAGCCGTCCTTCTCTCCGATGAGATTGGGCGCATTACCCAAACTATCACTCTTCCAATCAACCTTGCAGCCTCCGATGTTTTCGGAAATCCCTTCGCAGTTGGCCCGACCTTGCTCTCTGATCTCAATCTCGATGGCTTTGCCGACATTGTGACTGCAAGCCCTGCGATTGATGTCTTCGGAAATCCTATCTCCCTCGGTTCAAGGTGGATTCAGAGCCGAGGCGGAACGGATCCATTCCTCCCCAACGACTTTTTCAATATCGCAACTATCACTGGTATCGGGGGCCCTTTACGCGACTTCGATGGCAACGGAACTCTCGAACACTCGACCCCCTACTCTTTCGTCACCCCCACCGTCTACGGCCCTGAATATTCTCCGCTATACGACTTCAAAGGTCCACGCTACGAGCTTATTAGCACCTCCATTCTCGAAGACTTCGACAGCGATGGCGACCTAGATGCCCTCTATCGCCACGGCGAGAGTTCCTATCTGAGTGACGACTACCAGACCTACTTCCTCGTCCGAAATCTCATTCTAGACGAAACTTCCGGCATCACCTTCGCGATGCGTGAGCTCGGGATTCTGGGTGCTGATGCCAACCCCAACAGCGACCCCGATGGCGACGGCAAGTCCAACTTCGAAGAACTCATCCTCGGCTGCGACCCGCAAGTCGCTGACCCATCTAACGATCGCTCCCGCACTACCCCCATTCTAACTGCCGAAAACGAGCTTCAATTTTCGGTCAACAAGGCAGCCCAGAATGCAGGTATCAGCTATCGCCTCCAATACAGCGACGACATGAGTCAATGGCAGCCTGCCGAAGCCACCTTCCTTGCAGATGAAGACTCTCTTTGGGAAACATGGCAGGCTCTCCCCTCCGAAATGCCCCGCTGCTTCTATCGCCTAATCATCGAGCCCTAGCCGAAGAGAAGGGTCGACTTCAGCCATCCACCATCGTTTCGGTTTGAATGCTCAGCCAGACCGGCACCGAATCGTGCCTCTTCTTAGAAATTAAAAAGTCTACCCAAGGCCCAAACGCGGTTCCCCGCTAGCCAGAACCAACACCTCGTGCTACAGCCAAGCCCCATGGCTGAAGCGACTCCAAAGACCCTGCCCGACTGGATGCGGGCGCGTCTCAGCGTCAATCAACGCTTCCTTCTCATGTGCTTGGTGGCCGGCCTTCTCTGTGGCCTTGCTGCCGTCGCCTTCCACTTCGCAATTGAGTTCCTCTTCCACAACCTCTGGTCCTTCGCCAAAAGCCAAGATCCAAAAATGTTTGTGGTAGTCATGATTACCGCTCCCACCTTTGCCGGCCTCCTCGTCGGCATCGCGAGCCAAAAGTTCGTCCCCGAAGCCATCGGTAGCGGCATTCCCCAAACCAAATACGCCTACTACAATAAAGGCGGAAAGATCCGCAGCTATGTCGGCATACTCCGCCTCGCCCTCGGCAGCCTCTACATTGGACTCGGCAACAGCCTCGGGCGCGAAGGGCCTACCGTCCACATCAGCGCCGCCATCTCCTCACGACTCGGTCGCTGGGCCTTCCAAGACGCCACCCGCGTCCAATCCATGCTCCCCGTCGGAATGGCTGCAGGAATCGCCGCCGCCTTCAATGCCCCCCTCTCCGCGCTGACCTTCGTCTTCGAAGAACTCCTCGACAATTTTTCCATGAAAGCCCTTGGCGGCATGGTCATCGCTGTGGTCGTCGCTGCAGCTGTCTCGCGCAGTATTCTCGGCGAAGATCCCATTCTCGCAGCTCATCTCCAGACCGATTACAAGACCTCCGCTTGGATGCTCATTGCCCTGCCCCTTGGTGTTGCGGCAGGACTTCTCGGCCACATTTTCACCGCTTCAACCCTCGGGCTACGAGGACTGCTAAAGAAACAAAAAGCTCTCCCAGCTTGGATCCTCCCCGCCAGTGGTGGCCTCAGCTGTGGCATTCTCGGCATCAGCGCCTACTACCTCACCTCCAACCTTGGCAACCCGCAAAACTCCGTCTTCAGCATCGGCTACGAGAGTCTCGAAGCTGCCTTCGAGAACCAACTCTCCATCTCTATTCTTGCCACCCTCCTTCTCTTCAAATTCATCGCCGTCGTTCTCAATTACGCCAGTGGTGGATCGGGCGGACTCTTCTCACCCACCCTCTTTCTCGGCGGTCTGTTAGGCGCTCTCATTGGCATCGGCTTCACCCATCTTCATCACCTAGGTGATTGGGTCCCGCTCTTCCCCACCGACGACAAAGTGATTGGCGCCTGCGTCCTTCTCGGCATGGGCGCCATGTTCGCGGCCGTCATCGGTTGCCCCTTTACCTCGCTCATCATCATCTTTGAGATGACGGGCAGCTACGACCTCATCCTCCCCCTTATGGCTGGCAACATGCTCGCTTGGCAAATCTCGAAAAAACTCCGTCCCATCGAGATCTACAATTCTCTCCTTCTCCAAGACGGCATCACTCTCCGTTCCCTCCCGGCCTACCGCGGCGTGCGCGACTATCGCGAACTTCCCGTGCAAGCCATCATGACCCCCGAGATCTTCAAACTCTCCTCAGACAAGAGTATCGGGAACTGCCTCCAACTCATCCGCGAGAAAAACGGCCGATTTCATGGCTATCCAGTCGTAGATTCTGAAAACGACCTCCTCGGAGTCATTACCCATCACGAGCTTCGCGAGCATCCCCCTCAAACACCCCTCCTCGAACTCATCACCGAACAAAAGCTTCTCACCGTGACCACCTCCACCACCATTCGTGACGCTGCCCACAAGATGATCGACCACGACTTCCAACAAGTCCCCGTCGTCAGCCCCGCCAATCCTAAGCGCCTGTTAGGTTGGCTCACTCTTAACGATATCGCACGCCAGCAAAACGCCAGCGAAAGCTAATCGACTAAATTGTCAATCCGACCCGCCATCTCGATATCGGCGGGAGTCACTCCTCCTGCATCATGAGTTGTCAGACGAAGAGTCACCCGTGAAAAACGAATATCAAAGTCGGGATGATGCTGTGCTTCTTCGGCCATTTCCGCGATATCATTCACGCAATCAATTGCCTCAGTAAACTCCTCAAACTCGATAGTCCTAAAAATTTCCTTACCGTCCTCGTTTACCTCCCACTCGGGGCATTTTTTGAGGGATTGCTCTAACGCCTCTCCTTTAATCACATCTGACATATTGTTTTAACTTTGGTTCAGCAGCAAATTGCTCCCGTCCCCTCTGGTTTGGCAAGAATCTTCGCAAACACTTTTCACTCTTTTTTCTGACTTTTCAGCGCCTCTTTCCCGTCTACCTTAGTGATATGAAATTGTTCCACCCCCTTCTGGCGCTGCTCGCAGCCTTTACCCTCACCAACTGTTCCTCTTCGAGCCCCACTGGTCGCATCGAAAAGAACCCCCAAATTTACAACGACCTTTCGCTCCGCGAACAAGAACTGGTCTCCCAAGGACAAATCGATGAAGGCATGTCACCTGGGGGCGTCTACCTCGCTCTTGGCAGCCCCGATCGCCGCCTCGAAGGCTCTGCCGAAGGAAAGCGCACCATGCGCTGGGATTACACCGGCCTCTACCCCGTCTACACCAACAACTTCTACGGACACTTCGGCAGCGGCTACGGACGCTACGGCAGACGTTACGGAGGCCTCGGCTTTGGCCCCACCGTGAACTACGTCCCTGTGCGCTCCAGCACCGTTTGGTTTGAAAATGACCAAGTCCGTTCCTTCGAGCGAGTACGCTAGTAATCACTCCCTCATTCTCTCAGTTGCACCAAGGCCGTTCCTTCCCGAACGGTCTTTTTCGTTGCCCCCCAAGCGAGGTGTCAAAATTTACAGATATTCCCTGTTCACCCTGCCGCTAATTCACTGTAGATACTCCTCAACAAGATGTCCGACACCAATACCGACACTCAAAAGCTCTCAGCCGAAATTGCCGAATCATCCCGCTGGATTTCCGACGTCCGCCAGGAAATGTCCCGAGTCCTCATTGGACAACACCAACTCGTTGACCGGCTCCTCCTTGGCCTTCTTTGCAACGGCCATATTCTGCTCGAAGGACTTCCCGGCTTAGCAAAAACCCTCGCCGTCAACACCCTCGCCAACTGTTTCCAACTTCAATTCTCGCGCATTCAGTTCACTCCGGATCTCTTGCCCGCCGATCTTCTAGGAACACTCATCTACAATCAGCAGGCTCAGAAGTTCGACCCCAAACTCGGTCCCATTTTCGCCAACCTCATCCTCGCCGACGAAGTCAACCGCTCTCCTGCCAAAGTGCAAGCCGCTCTCCTCGAGGCAATGCAGGAGCGCCAAGTCACCCTCGGCGACACCACCTACCCACTGCCCGATCCTTTCCTCGTTCTCGCTACCCAAAACCCTATCGACCAAGAAGGAACTTACACTCTCCCCGAGGCCCAGCTCGACCGCTTCCTGCTTAAAGTCCTCGTCGACTATCCCAGCAAGGAAGAAGAGATGAAGGTCCTCGATCTGATGGCCAACACCGCCAAGCCCCCCAGCGTCAACGCGGTTGCCAATCCCGCTCAACTCGCCGCTAGCCGTGGTCTGTTAGACAAAATCTACATCGACCCTGCCGTCCGCGAATACATCGTAGATCTGGTTCACGCCACCCGCTCTCCAAAAGCCTACGACCAAGGACTCGTCCCTCTCATCCGTGCCGGAGCCTCCCCCCGTGCCACCATCAACTTGGCCCTCACCGCCCGCGCCAACGCCTTCATGAACGCCCGCGCTTACGTCACCCCTCAAGACGTCAAAACCCTCGCTCCCGAAGTCCTACGCCATCGTATTCTCCTCTCTTACGAAGCCGAAGCCGAGAACATCTCCACCGACACCCTCATCACGCGTCTTCTCTCCAAAGTACCCGTGCCCTAGGCCTCACCGGAGCTCAAGCTCCTCCCCTCAACACGGGCACTCACCATGAAGTCTTCCTTCATCGACAAACTTCTCTCCCGACTCGACCGCTTATCTCCCAAGCAGGTTCAGACCCTCGTCGACCGCCTCCTGCGTGACAAAGGCTTCCTCGAGTCTGTCTTCGAGGCCCTGCGCGAAGGCGTCCTCATCCTCGCTCCCGACGGCCAAGTCACCTTTCTCAACTCCGCCGCCGCCCGCCTCTTTGGTCTCGATGCCGAAACTGCCGCCGGCCAACCCATCTCCAAGCTCGTGCGCGGACTCGACTGGGACGCTCTCTCTGGCGGTAAAAATCCCACCGCCGTCTCGCGCGACCTCGAAGTCTTCTACCCCGAGCACCGCTTCCTCAACTTCTATCTCTCACCCATCGTCGAAGACGTTGAAGGCACCCCTCGCCACCTCGGCACCGTCATGCTCGTGCGCGACCTCACCGAAGCCCGCCGCACCTCCGAGGAAAATCTCGAATCCGAAAAGCTCAACGCTCTCACCCTGCTCGCTGCCGGAGTCGCGCACGAGATCGGTAACCCCCTCAACTCCCTCGGCATTCATCTCCAACTCCTGGAGCGAAAAATCAAAAAGCTCCCCCCCGGCGACAGCGAACCCCTTCTCGAGCATCTCACCACCGCTCGGTCCGAAATCAGCCGCCTCGATAGCCTCCTGCAAGAGTTTCTCCACGCCATCCGCCCTTCGCGCGCCGTCGTGCAGCCCACCCAAATCAACGACCTCATTCGCGACACCCTCAAGACCCTTGAGCCCGAGCTCGTTTCTCGCGACATCCAGATTAACCTCCAACTCAACGAAGACCTCCCCGAGCTTCCCCTCGACCCTGACCAAATTCGGCAAGCCCTCTTCAACCTCATCAAGAACGCCTATCAAGCCGTCCCCGCCTCCGGAGGCGAAGTCACCATCGGTAGCACCCTCAACGAGCACGAAATCCTCGTCCGCATCGATGACTCCGGTGCCGGCATCTCCCCCGAAGTCCTCGGCTCCCTCTTTGAACCTTATTCCACCACCAAAGCGGGCGGCACCGGCCTTGGCCTCCTCATCGTCCGCCGTATCCTCCGCGAACACGGCGGCGAAATCGAAATCCAATCTGACGAAGCCCATGGCACCAAAGTCACCCTTCACTTCCCCCGCTCCAACAAACGAGCCCGCATGCTCCCCGCTCCCGATTCCCCTGAAGACGACGTGATCGAGGTCTAAGAAGAGCAGCTCCGAAAAAAATCACGCACTCTGACTGAGTAGCAACGCTGATTTTGGGAAACCTCACTCCGACCTTCTTGCCTGCCGCGAAGCTCAATTTTTCGAGCCAAAACACAAGCCATTACATCAATCTAACCGTGAGAATGGTATCAGTCACAAAGCAGGTTGACCTGACCAACCCTCCATATTCGAAGCCCGAGCTGCTACCAACTCGACTTCGACGAATCGCTCACACAAAAAAACGCCGGTCAAAAACCGACGTTTGAAAATCTTCGACGGCTGAAGCCGACGTTCTTGTTTTCAGCTTAAGCCAAAGCTTCAAGCTGCTCGCGCAAACTATCTTGGGTGATACGAGCACCGACGATGGTATCCTTCACTTCACCGTCTTTGAAGAACAAGAAAGTAGGAATCGATTGCACACCATACTTCTGAGCCAGCTCTCCCGCCTCATCAATATTGACCTTACCCACCTTGGCGACTCCCTCGACTTCACCGGCAACCGCATCAATGAGAGGGGCTACGCTTTTGCAGGGGCCACACCACTCCGCCCAGAAGTCAACCAAGACTGGGACGGTGGATTCGAGGACTTCAGACTGGAAATTATCGTTCGTGAATTGCAATGCCATACCCAAACTATGGACACCAAAAAGGCGGCGTCAAGCGCCGCCCTTGTTCTTAGAAAAGGAAATATAAGATTCGAACTCGAAAGCTTAAACCGAAGCCAAATAGGCAAGGGCAGCGGCGGCGAGTGCGAGGACAGTGGTAATGATAGCTACAGGCATCGTTAAATCTGATTAGAGTTCAAAATACTGAGCCCATTCGCGGGGCTCGGGTTCGGTGGTATCAACCCAAGTCTTGGCAGTCATGACTTGAAAGGCCAAAGCGCCAACAGCAACTACCAAAGCAAGAATCGCGAGCACCGACGTTATTGTCGAGCTTCCCTCTTCTTCCTCGTCGTCGAATCCACCGATAGTGCCAGCGGTCGTTTGTAAACCAGTTGGTTGACCCAACTGCTGAGTGCCGCCGAGTGGCACAGTTGCCTTCGGAAGCTGTGCCGTCGCACCAGGAGTGGTCAGAGGCTGGGTCTTCAAAGGAGTCGATGCGGGAGCCGCACCACCCAACTTAAGGGGCACAGTTGGAGCTGGTGCCGGAGCGCCGCCACCAGTTGCAGTTCCGCCAGCCGTCTTGAGAGCAACAGTAGGAGCAGGTGCCGGAGCAGAGGGTTTAGGCGGTCCTGCAGGAGCCGATGCCGCTGGTGGAGCGGGGGCAGCAGGAGCGGAAGCTGTTGGAGGCTTCGGTGCCATCGGTGCTGAAGGAGCGACTGGTGCACCAGGAGGCTTGGGTGCCGCTGCAGGGGCATCATCAGCTTTCAGGGTGACCCTCACAGTTTCTTTCTTCAAGGGAACAGCCGAAGTTTTGGTCATCGGCTTTGGTGGTTTTGGTGCCTCGTCGCTCATAGTTTGATGTGTGATTTTCGGGCTTAAAGGGCCCTACGCTCAATATCGTCTACAAAGTTAACTAAAATAACGACCGCCCTGTCAAATACACAGGGCAGATTTTTCGGCATTCTTCCCCAATCCTACCATCCACGATTATAAAAGATGTCCTTCTTTCTCATCCATTCTCCGAATAAACCCTCTCTTGCCGCCGCTATAGGAGTAACTTAAATAGAACATCATCATGACCCATTCCTCAAATACCCTTCCCCGCGCCCGCCGTTTGCGCGTCCCTCTCATCATCCTTGCCATCCTCGGCTTAGGTGCGGTGATTGCGGGTGCAGCCCTTTGGTGGGCCAATCGTCCCATTCAGGCAACGATCCTCACCCAACCCGAAAAGTCTCAACTTGAGCAAAAGCTCGCCGCAGTCGAACAAACCCCGACCGACCCAGAGTACGTTCCAGGAGAAAAAGAAATCGTCCTCACCGAGCGCGAACTCAATGGACTCATCCACGAAAACACTTCTTTCGGCGACAAAATCAAGCTGGAGCTTGCCAAAGATGCGGTTCACGCCCGTATCAGTGCTGATATCCCAGAGGACTTCCCTTTCATGGCTGGGAAAAAACTCAAAGGTAAGGCCCGCTTTATCGTAAAAGACCAAGCGGGGTCACCAGCTCTCATTCTGGAGGATCTGACCGTTTGGGGCATTTCTCTCCCCAATGCTTGGATCGGTGAAATGAAAGGTCAAAACCTCCTTGGCAACCTCATCTCGCCAAATGGTTCCTCTCTGGCTGGCGTGGAAGATATCTCTGTCGCTAATCGCACTTTGGTTATCAAGCTGGCCGACTAATTTCTCTTCCTTGTGAAAATCCGGTTGCTCCGCCCATGCGGAGGGAGCAACCTCCCCGTCAGATGCGGTCCAAACTTTTCTCCATTGCCCTCGCAGTACTGGCTCTGACCACCGGTGCAATGGCTTTCTTGCATCTCACACAGAAGAACCTTTCCGCACTCTTTGGAGAACCTCCCACTTCGTCGGGTCAACGCCTTTTCAACTTTCATCCCAGCGAAGTCCGCAAGATCGCAATCGATTCCCTAGGGAAACCCCAACGCTACGAAGAACGACAAGGGCAATGGCTCCTCAATCAGGAAACTACACCTGACCGAGCAGACTACCGAGTCCTCGAAGCCCTCCTCGCTTTCTCCGCTGATCTGACCATTCTCGAAAGCCTTCCCGCCACCGACCAGAATCTCAAAGCAGTAGGCCTCTCTCCTGCACGCGCCCATCTGCAATTTAAGGATGGTTCCGGAAAATCCATCGCCGATTTTTCTGTGGGTAAAAAAGGAGCTTGGCACCGCCACACCCCCGCCCCTGATCCTTACAGCAAGGCTCAAGACTGGCCCTCGGTTTACCTCCGCCTTCGCGACAGTAAGCACATCTACCTCTGCTCCTCACCCTACTTGGAAGATATCCTCCTCAATGGCTTTGGGGAGCACCGTGACTTACGCCCCTTCTTTTTCCCTCCTGAATTACTGGCCGAAATCAGCATTATGCGCCCCAATGGCAACTTGGTTCTCGCCCGCGAGACTCCGGCGGCTACTTGGCGTATCGAGAAACCCTTCAAGCTTGATGCCGATCCTGTAGCGGCAGCAGAACTCATCGGAGGCCTCTACAATTTGACGGCTTTGAAGGCCGACAACAAACCTGCCCCTCCCGCCAGCGAGCCTGCACTCCAATTAGCCCTTCGTTTTTTCGGGCTTGATGGAATGATCCAAGAAACGCCCATCACCCTCTCACTGACCGAATCACAAAAGAACGAGACCAATGCCTATTTGGGCCGACTCGACGATTGGCGTAAGAACATTGCCTTCCAGATTCCCCGAAGCTCCCTCAGCGCCTTCAAAGTCGAATCCTTAAAGAGCTTTGATTCAGATAAGGACGGAACACTCAACCCCGAGGAAACCCAGGCAGCCCTCCTCGCCCGCTTCGACAAGAACAACGATGGCGCTCTCGACGAAACTGAAAACACCGCCATCAAGACAGCGACCAATCGGGTCGTGGGCTTGGATGAACTCCCCCTCACCATCGAGCGCCTGCGCGGAGCTAGCCTGTCCGGACTCGATCTTCGCCAATTAAAAAAGCTCCAAATTCAATCCCCTGACTTGGACACCCCTCTGGACATTGAAATTGGGAAAAGCCCCATCTCGGGCGATTGGCGTATTCAAAGAACCTATGCCGGCAAAACCAGCCCCGCGAATGAGCTCACCTTCTTCACCGTAAAGAAAATCCTAACCGAAGAGAAAGCAACCGCGACGGTCTCCGATGCTGTCGATTCGCTCTCTCAGTATGGACTCGACTCTCCCGCGCTCACCCTCACCTTAGAGCTCTTTGACGGGACCCAAGAAAACATCTTCTTTGGTGAGAAAATTAGCTCCGAAGGAGTGCCTCAATTTTTCTTCCGTCGCAACGAATCCCGCACCGTCATGCAGATCGATTCGGCCGTCTACTATCGGATCGCGGCTCGCCCCTATCTCTGGCGTGATGCTCGTGTCTGGAACTTTAACATCGTCGATCTCAACCTTCTTCTCATCGAACGTGGCAACGAACCTCCCCTCACGCTCGACTACAGCGACCTTGCTCAAACCTGGTCTGCTCGCCAAGGCAACGCTGACGTGACTGCCCTCCTCAATGAGAACCGCGCCAACCGATACCTAGAGAATCTCGAAGCTCTCTCAGCTGACCGTTGGCTCGGCCCCGACAACCCTCCCGCCCAGCAGGCGCTGCAAAGTCCCATCTTCAAGCTGACCGCTCTCTTCCAGCGACCTGACAACGAGAGCGCTCCTATCGAAACCCAAACTCTCCGCCTCGCCGGGGCCAGCCGCCAAGGTTCGAACCCATTCTACTACGGTCAAATCGAAGGGGATCCCCACTACTTCATCCTCGAACTCGAAACCGTCGCCAAGCTTGCTGAAAAACTCTTAGAGGCAGAGTAAGGTCGCAACTGTCGAAAGCGCTACTCGCCCGCCCTCGCCCTTAAACCCATCCTGGCACAGCCATCCCAAACTCAGGGATAGCAACCATCACCCTGGTACCTGACTCGGTAACACCATAAAAAGCCCCCCAAGCAGCCCCACTGCCAGCAAGAACATGATAGCTGTTGTAGGAATAGCGATCCTTTGGTGCGATTTCTGGCCGTTGCCCCACAATGCCATCTCCCTCGAGAACGGTCATCTCCCCACTGTGCTCTCGAATCATCCACTTGCGACCGTGCAAAGTGACTTGCTCCGTAGAGTCGTTAATAACGTTCACAAAGTAGACAAAAGGATGAGGCTTATCCTCAGGAGCCTCCAAGGTAGGCACGTAAAGCACCTCACTCACCTCGACCGAGAGTCCCTCTAATTGCTGCCATTCTCCTTCCACCAAGCGGAGGCTAATGGGGAAACAGGGTTTGCCAAGCCTACTCCCAGCCATTTGCCTCGAATCCCAAGCTGCACCTACAACTGAATCAGCTCAGCCCTCACTCCTCACTTAATCGCATCCAAAAGCCCCCGCAAATCCGGATGCTTGAATCGATAGCCGGTCTCCTCCAGCACACCCGCTTTTACCCGATGACTTGCCAAAAGAGCCTGCGCAAAGCCGCCAAAAACGATCTTAAGAGCAAAAGCAGGGACTGGCAAAATGGCAGGACGATTCAGAACAGAGCCCAAGGTCTTCGTAAACTCAGCATTCTTAACGGTAGTTGTCCCCACCAAATTGAGCGGACCTCGAATCGACTTCTCCTCCAGCGCATGGACAATCCCACCCGCAACATCATCCAAATGAACCACCGGCCAAAACTGCTCTCCCGCCCCTAACTTCCCGCCGCCCCCAAGAAGAAAAATCGGTTTCATACGTTTCCAAGCCAAAGCCTCTTTTCCAAGAACGACTCCGATCCGTCCCAAAACAACGCGCACTCCCGCCTCCTCCCCCTTTATCGCGGCTGCCTCCCACTCCCCACAAAGCTCCGACAAATAGCCTTCCCCCTGAGGGGAATCCTCCGTCAAAATCAAATCTCCCTGATCTCCATAGAACCCGACCGCTGAAGCATTCAAGAGCACTTCCGGCCGTTCCTCTTTCGACATCGCAGCCAAGGCATTCACGATTTCCGAAGTCACTCCAACTCGGCTCTGATGAAATCGCTTTTTATTCTCCTCGTTCCAACGCTTGTCGATCGCGTCTCCGGCCACATTCACGATCGCGTCCAAACCCAAAAAACCATCAGACAGCGAGCGCCAGTCTCCAGCCCGTCCCTCTGGACGGCGACTAAATCCCACCCAAGAATGCCCCGCTTCCTTCAGCGCGGCAAGAACCGCCCCACCAACCAAACCGCTTGCGCCAACTACTCCAACATTCACGCCAGAGACTAGACCACTATCGGCGTCTTCTCAAACTGAATGCCAAACCAACCCCAAGCAAGGCAACCAGAGAAGGCTCAGGGATGACGGTCCATCCCATATCACTAAAACCAGCCATATCTAAATCGGTGAGCAAAGACCGAGTGCCACCAAAAATCACGGGGTCCAAACCCGCCTCTTGTATGATATCGGTGAGAAAAACTTCGCTCTCAATCCCCTCTATCCAGTGACTAGAAGGTTCGATATTCGTCTCTAAATCAGGATTCACCCCACCATTTGCCGCTGTCGCAGCTTCGCCATCAAACTGCCGTTCAAAAACCTTACCAACGACATGCGCCCCCCACGAATCTGCCGTTCCAAAACCTAGAGAGTGCGCCATTTCATGCAAAGCCACCGAGAAGAAGTCAATTTCGCCAGTAGCAGGAGATGCCGTATGATCAAAATGCCAATTATAATTGCCTAATGTATCCGCCATCCCGTCCGAGTCAAAAGTGATGGCCCCACCCCACGGAGCAGACTCATCTGCCGCCACGCTCTCCCAAGGCTGAGTGGGATTTTCCGAAGTTCTGGTTGCCCCCATCTCTCCACGTCGAAAAACAGTATCGAACCAACTACTGAAACCAGTCACTGAGAAAAAGCCCGATCCGCCCTGACCCAAAGAGTCTCCACCTAAAGATTGTCCTCCAGCATAAATAACCACCGTATTGGCAGCCACACTAATGTTCCCCAACGACAAAACTCCGCTGCCCGATGGATTGTTAATCCGCGCATCCCACGAATTTGTTCCCACTGGAGTAATAGCGTCGAAGTCATCAGCTAAATAAGTAGAAAAGAAATTTGCAGCCGCATTGAGAGAAGCTCTTGCCTGATTCCCTCCAGTCAATCCACTCGGGTTGCCGGCCCCAAAAAAGTCATTGGTATCTTGAGAAAAATCAACAGCGACATGGAAGCCACTTTGCGCCGGCAGAACAGCCACACTTCCGAGAACACAAAACAACTGCCTAAAAAACAAATACATAGGTAATTCAGGGACCTTAGAATTCAAGAATGATTGAGCAAGCTAAATTGTAGATTTTACTATGTTGTAGGGTAGCCAAAGAAATGAACACACCCCACCCCTTCAGTGGCTCCAACTTGCGTAGGGCAACATCTCACCTACCGGCGCTCTCTCAAACCAAACACCCTTCCCATCTCTCTTGCATCAACGTTCCCGCCGGAAACGAAACCTCTACCGGCGTCTCCTCAAACCAAATGCTAGACCAAGCCCAGCCAAAGCGAATATCGAAGGCTCTGGAATCACACTCCAACCGAGATCCTCCAAGGCTGCCACATCGACGTTCGTCAATTCGAACCTGAGCTGACTAGAAGTAAAGTTGGCAACGGGCTCCAAGAGTAAATCCTGACCCACCCCCAAACCAACGGTTCCGGCGAGGTTCGGATTTCCAGGCTCAAAAATATTGGAATCGTATATTCCGTCTTCGAAGTGATCATTCGTGGAGCTGACCAGATTTAAGGAAGTCAGAGCCGTCCCATTGTCGGCATTGTAGGCATCGACCGCTCCAAGACCAACATAGGATCCAGCGCCATCATTCTGCCACTGATTCCAATCTGCGGAGAGACCCAATGCATGCCCCACCTCATGGATAGCCACCGTATAGAAATCAGCCTGGCCTGAACCCGAAGATGTATTGACTCCAAAATGCCAATTCGTCCCTGTATCGAAAGTGATGGCGCCCCCCCCAACGAGGTAGATCACCCACAGAATTGGCAGGTGTATTGTCATCAAAACCGCGATTCATAGGACCGTTGACATCGTTGAAGACACTCGTGAAATTGGTTCCCGTGCCCGTTCCTCCCTCTCCTGCTGACACCAAGCTACGCCCTCCTGCGAAAAGAATCCATTCGTTCGCATTCAAACCAGCAAAGCCGTATCCTCCAGCAGCAGCAGCACCAGCTCCCGTTAACGGATCTGAGCCTGCGTCTGCAGCCGTGCTCAACTGAAAATCAGCTCCAGTACCAGGATGGCTAAACCCAACCCGCCACCCAGCCCCAGTTCCAGATGAGGTTCCCGATGACGAGACAGGAGCTAACTCACTATTAATAATAGCACTAAAGCGGGCTGCAGCCGCCTCCATGACATCCCTCTTTGCCGTTGTGTCGAAAAAGTTCCCTGTATCGAAGGTATAATCGACCACAATGTTGATGGCTCCGGCTTGCTGATAAAGACCAGCTGATACTGCAGTGCACACCGAGAAAAGAGTAAAGCTAAGACGTTGATTGTAATTCATTTAATAAACTTCTTCCCGACAACTTCTTAATATCACTTAATCATTTTACAACGGCTAACTTTGTCAATCTCCCGCAAGTCGTATCGAGGGCTTTACGTTATCATCAAGACATTGAAGGCTACCCGCCATGCGAATCGGTCAACGCCTGCTTATCTTGCTACTACTAGGTAGCTCGTATCTGCCGGCGCAGACCAACACCAAGCCCCCCTCTCAAACAACCCCCACACTAGCCCCTGTCGAGAACTCCCCATCTCTTACCGACGGCTTAATCACCCCCACTGGTTTCATGCCGGATGGATTCACCTCCACCCTCAATCAGCCCACACTTACCACCTCGGAAGAGACCGGGAATATGGTGGTGAGCAGCAAAGGAGGCGTCAAAGTCAGAACCGATGTAGGCGACACCATTCGCTCGAAGAGAATTCGCGTCGAGTTCGGGGAAGAATCGGGCTCCAACGTCACCTTCTTTAACGATGTTGAACTCCGCTCCACCAACGGTATCGAGATCTTCGCTGACAAAGCCCAAATTAATGAAGCCACCGAGAGCATCACCTTTAGCGGCAATGTCTCCGCTTATCAAGGGACAGCCCTTCACCGCGGAGAGTCCGCCACTTACTACTATAAATCCCGTAGAATGGAGACAAACAACCTCCGCACCTCCTTCGCTCCTATCCTTTTAGAATCAGGAAAATTCAAAGTCATCGAAAGCGACAAAGGCAACTACTACAAAGGAACTAACGCTGGAGTCACCACCCACGATGTCGCCAACCCCAACTATTGGCTGCGGGCCGAAGAAATCACGATTATCCCAGACGACCGCGTTCGCTTTCGCAACCTTAAACTCTATGCCGGAGGCCGACCAATCCTATGGCTACCAGGACTTTCGCAAAAGTTTGATGGTGAACTCAACTACCGCCCCACCCCAGGTATGCGCTCTAACTGGGGCCCCTACCTACTCAATCAGTATACCCACGACTACGGCGGCATTCTTGACCCTCAGACCGGAATACGCACCGAGCCAACCCACGAGCTCACTTGGCATGGCGATATCTACACTCGTCGGGGTCTCGGCTTGGGCTTGGACGCAGACTCATACTCCCAAAAAGAGAACCCCAACCTTGGCTGGATCTCGGGCTACTTCATCTATGACTTCGATCCCTCCGAGAAGCGCTCCGCTGAACCACGGCTTAACTTTGACCAAAACGAGCGCTTTCGACTGCAGGCCCGCCAACGAGCAAAAGCTGATTGGCTCCCTGGAGCGGAAGGCCACGTAGACATCAATGCCACTCTACTTTCCGATCGATATTTTTTAGAGGACTTTCGCACCCAAGACTTCACGACAGACTTCCACCCCGACAACACTCTTTCCCTCACCCAAAGCTGGCGAGAAAACCATCTCCTCACCGCTTGGACCCGCTTCCGACTCAATGACTTTTATCAATCCGATCAGCGTTTTCCAGAGATCGCATTTGACCAAATACGGCGTCCTCTTTTCGGCTCCCCTATTCTACACGAAAGCAATAGTACGATAGGCCTTTATCGAGAAGAACTCGCCGACTTTACCGAAGAAAATCTCCGAGACGAATTCGATAGCCCTACCACCACTGCTGACCGACGTCGGACCATTCAAGGACTTCTTGCGGATACCGGCTTTGCTCGCTTTCACACCTACCAAGAACTTTCCCTCCCCCTCAAACTCGACTCAGGACTCCACCTCATCCCGCGAATCGGAGCAGGACACACCAGCTATCAAGACGTGCAAGGCCCCCTCGACTCATTCAGCCGCAATCATTTCCACGCTTCCATCGATGCCTCGCTCAAGTTTACAAAACGCTATCCAGAATGGGTCTCAGAAAAGTGGGGGCTGAACTCAGCCCTTCATGTCCTGCAACCCTACGCCACAGCTACAATTCTCAAAACTGACGATTTGGATGCGATGCTCCGCCCCATCGAGCGACTCACCGCCTCCACTCGCCCTCGCGCTCTTCAACCCGGGCGCTTCGCCGCCACCGACGATCTTACCGACTGGCAAATTTTGCGCTTAGGAGTGCGCAACCAACTTCTCACCAAGCGAGACAACTCCAGCCATCAGTGGCTTTCCCTAGATACCTACATCGACATCTTTGGAGAAGACCCTGAATTCGGGCGCTCAGTCTCCAATCTCTACACAGACCTTCACTGGTCTCCACTCCCTTGGCTCGATCTCACCGTCGAGACTCAAGTCCCCCTCTTCTCCGACTCAAACTTTACCGAAGTAGCGACTGGCCTCACCTTTATGCCCGGCGCCAATACCGAACTAGCTATCAGCCACCGATTTCTGCAAGATCACCCCATCCTCAACGATTCCAACCGCCTACAACTTCGAGCCTATCATCGCGTCAATGAAGAGTGGGGAATCGGAGCCACCCAACGTTGGGAATTTGCGGACAACTCCCTCGAGTTCCAACAATACTCCCTTCACCGCAACCTCGATTCGTGGGCCTTCACTATGGGCGTATTCAGTCGAGATAACTCTGACGAAAAGGAATACGGCGTCCTTTTTGGATTCACTTTAACCGAATTCCCATCACTTTCTCTTCCACTTAGCATCGACAACTAAATTCACATGACACCCACTCTCACCAACGATCAACTCCTCAGCGCCTTCAACGGGCGGTACGCCACCAAAGCATTCGATAGCAGCCGCGCTCTCGCCGAAGACACTTGGACCACCCTCCAAGAGTCCATGCAACTCAGCCCTTCCTCATTCGGGCTTCAACCTTGGCACTTTATCCACATTAAATCAGCTGAGCTCAAAGAACAACTTCTTCCGCACACATGGGGCCAGAAGCAGGTCACTGATTGCTCACACTATATCGTCCTCTGCACCCGCACTGATATTGAAGTCCCTTTCGTTGAAGAATTCATCTCTTCCACAGCCGAACAACGCGGCGTCACCAAAGAGAGCCTCCAAGGCTACCAAGACGTCGTCGTAGACTTCATCACTCAGCTCACTCCTGCCGAACGAGTGCAATGGAGCCAGCGTCAGACCTACCTCGCCCTCCAACGACTCATGGATGCCGCCGCCCTCCTTGGTGTCGACTCCTGCCCCATCGAAGGCTTTGTTCCCGAGAAATATAATGAGATCCTCGACCTCCCATCCAAGAATCTCACAGCGAGCGTCTGCTGCGCTCTTGGCTATCGTTCTTCCGAGGACAAATACGCTGAACTCGCCAAAGTGAGATACCCCATCGAGAAGGTCTTCAGCCAACTTTAGAAAGCACTGCTCAATCCAACCAGGAGACTCGTCTTTGGTCGTCCGCAGATTAAGACGGTCCCGCCACGTTCCCCGTCCAGCCTAAAGCCCAACGACTGAAGTTTACAGGTCCCAACTGCCTTGGGAAGGCTGAGTTTCTTAACAGCCATTCCGAAAAAATCGAGACCAGCTAGTACCAAATTTATCTGAATAACGGGCAAGACGTCCTCGTTTTATCCCTAATGAAGTCGTTCGCGAAATTCGGGTTAGTGGGAGCTTTCGCATTCCTTGGAGGTGCTGCTTGGCAATTCGATTTTCCTCAAGAAAAAGAGACCGTCCTCCAGACCCTCTCGCCCCCAAGTTCCCCTGTTCAAGAAGCACCCAAAGAAGAAGCCCTTGAAGCTAAAGAAACCTCTAGCCCTCTTCTCAGCGCCATCGAGAACCGAGCCCTCGAACACTATCGACAAGTGATCCAACTCGGAGTGGCCGAGCGTCTCGTCCAGCAGCGCGTTCACGCAGAGGCCCTCAGAAAGCGTGAAGCTCTCGCCGCTTCCAAGCAAAAAGCGCAGGAGCTTGCCCAAATCGAGAAACATAGTGAGGAACAAAAACGCCAAATCGAACGGGAGAAAATTCGCAACCAACTCATGCTCGCCACCGCAAAAGCTCAAGAAGCCCAAGCGGATCTCGCTCATGAGAAGGCTCAACAAGCAGCCATGGAGACCCAATGGCTCATGAGGGAACAACAGCGCCGCCGAGAAGAACTCGCATCCCTGAAAAATGCTGAGCAACACCGAAGGAAAGAGAGCAAGCAACAAAAGCTCATTAATATCCACAACGCCCACCATCTCATCTCAAACAACAAAACACGCGATAG
Organism: Roseibacillus sp.; assembly: GCA_051251855.1. Classification (GTDB taxonomy): domain Bacteria; phylum Verrucomicrobiota; class Verrucomicrobiia; order Verrucomicrobiales; family Akkermansiaceae; genus Roseibacillus. Next base: position 219,828 of record JBPOGI010000001.1, on the reverse strand, counting down.
TGAAGGCTGTGAACAGCAACATTCGAGACCCTCTAGACAAAATCAGAACTCTTCCGCTTCGAGCCCACCCCCCACTCAAAGAACCCAGCGCAAACCCTCCCCGAGAGGCTCTCAATCAGTCCATCACAGAAGCGCAGCCAGCGGTTACAAGGAAACCGTTCAAAGGCAGGCTCAAAAACAAAGGGAACTCATCCGCTCCGCCTTAAAAAGATAACGACCTAGAACTCGAAATCGTCTTCCAAAACCTGCGCGACAGGCTCTGAAGGAATCAAGGACTCTTCCACTACTGCAGGAGCTGTCACTGGCGCAGATACAGGTTCAACCACTGCTGAAGAAGTCAGGCGATTCACGTTTGCAGAGAAACAAATGAGAGCAACAAACAGAATCGCTAACAAACTCGCAAAGATCCAGAGACCTCGCTGGCTATTGCGCTCCATTTGACGAAGTACCTGCAACACCTCGTCGCCCGACTGCTCCATGCGCTCGACATTCACCTGAGCCGAAGTGGCTGCCTCCTCGAAACGGAGCTCCATCTTCTTATCAAAATTCTCTATACTCGCGCCCACCTCGATCTGTCCTTCCGCAATTCCCGAAACAACTTCAGTCACCTTCTCTACTCCAACGTTCACGGCTCCAACTTCGGTCTGAAGTTTACCCACTCCCCCGTGGACCGAGTCCATTGCCGATAAGAGAGACTCGTCACGATTCACGGTAGAATCCAGGCGCTCACGAATCGTGCTCAAAATTTCACCCGCCTCCTCCTGACGAGTTTGTAAATTCTCAATCCCCGCCACGGCCGCAGGGAACGGACTTAAAGCCTTTGCCACCCCTTTTCGCTCTTCTTTCTCCGCTTCAAACTGCTCGCGAATGTCTTCAGTAGAGTGCAAGAGACCCGCATAGCTCGCTCGGAGGTCTTGCAGCTCAGCTTTCAACATCTCTTCGCGCAACCGGCGCTCGGCACGCCCAGCGAAAAGGCGGCTGAGCCATCCGTGTCGATTCGCCTTGGGCGCAGTGGAAAACTGACTTTGCTCTCGGGCGGGGAACTCGTGGATATCTGCCTCGAATGGCACATCCTCCAGATCCCTTTTCGCCTCAGAGAGAGAGGAAGGAGCAACAGGAACAGGAACCTCGATAAAAGGTCCTGTTGTTGTACGAAATGGAGAAGCACTCATGAAATTCACCCCTTTAGGCAACCCTGTTCTAGCCCAGCTGTCAGGCAGATAGAGCCTGCAATTTGACATGCGTTTTCCAAAAAAAACACTTCCAACCAGACTCCTTCCTAACGCGAAAGCCACGCTATCCATTCATCCATAAGAGTTAGAGATACATATAAAACTTCACTTCGAAGAACTTCATCTTCAAAGCAAGTCAGATATCATGACCAACTTTTCGGATCTGTCGCGAAAAAGCCTTGTAGCAGACGATACAACTCTGGGTGCTCCTCTTCCATATTGCGTGATTTCTCAAAGAAGGTCTCAGACGCCACTGCAAAAAACTCAGCCTCATTGGTCGCGCCATAAGCATCCATCACCGTCTTGCGGCCACTTTCCACATCTCGACAGAGACGCTCGAACTCACGCGCGAACACCTTTGGCCAACTATCAAAATCGGCATTCCCCGGAAGCTCGGGAAACCCATCTGCAGGCCCGTTAACAGTATCAAGCTGATGCGCAAACTCATGAATTACCAAATTGTGCCCATCCTCATCGTTAAGGCCTCCCCCCTTCACACTCTTCCAAGCCAAAACCACTGTGCCACGACTCCAACTTTCGCCCAGACGAACGCTTTCCATCCCATACTCATCCTTCACTCGATAAGCATCTGGATACATCAGAATCGCGCGCAGCGCAGGATATGGAGCCCCCCGCTGATTGGCCCACAGCAAACACGCCTGGGCCGCAACCACGAAGCGCATCTCATCAGTCACCTCCTCAACCCCACCGCAAGGCTCGAAGACTTTCTCGTCCAAAAAGACCAGCGCCAAGCCTTCTACTTCAGTGCGCAGACCTTCCGGCAACTCGTCCCAGAGCTTCCAATTTTCCCGCACCCACTGATGCTGCTCTTCCGTAAAGACAGAAGTCGCCAACTCGAGTCGACGCATCTCGCGCCTCTTTCGCTGCAAAAAATAGGCCCCCACCGCCAACGCAGTGAAAGCCAAAATGAGAATAATTCCTTCCATCGCAATCAGCGGACTATCTCGCCAGCCTCAGCGTGATCCGCTTCATGCGGTCATTCCCCCCGGGAGAGGTGGATTCGATCTCGGGATCATCCACAACCGCATTGTGCGCAATACGGCGATAATAAGCATTCAAAGGCTTCAAGCGAATCGGCTTACCCGATTCCTTCACCTTTTCAGCTGAATCCAGAACCATTTCACAAAGCTTCTGCTCTTGCTCCACCCGATAATCCTCACAATCAATCCTCACCCGATCAGCCTCGGGATTCTTTTTCTGCAAAATCCGGTTCACAAGATACTGGATATCATCGAGGCGATCCCCGCTGCGTCCAATCAGGTATTTCCCTTGCTCAGTCCGAATCTGCAGCACGGTTCCTTCCTCACCCTCCTCCTGCTCGATGCTATAGGTGAACCCCAATTTACTTAGGACCGAATCCAGCACTTCTTCTGCTTGTTTAGCGTCACTCATGTTTAGATGGCGAAATCCTACCTAGTCCAAGCGCGCGGTCAACAAAGCTTAACGGACTCTTGAATTCTCTTCCCTCCAAGACTCAAAAACGGCGAATAAAAGAGCGCTCCTTCAACTCGGTTAATCCTTGCTTTAACACTCTTGCGTGATTAACAACCCCGCCCCGCCGTGAGTCAGCAACTGAAAATAGCCCTTCCTAAAGGCTCTCTCCAAGCCCCGACCCTCTCTCTTCTAGAGAAGGCCGGTTACAATATCTATTCTTCTGACCGCGGTCTCCGACCCTCCTCCGACGACTCGGACCTCGATATCTACATGATTCGAGCCCAAGAAATCGGACGCTACATCGACCAAGGCTTTGTCGATTGCGGCATCACAGGCTACGACTGGGTCTATGAAAACAAGGCCGACCTCGAAGATTTGGCCGAACTTCCATACTCTCGCGCCTCTACTCGTCCCACCCGCTGGGTCCTCGTTGTCCCCGAAAACTCGCCCATCAAGACCGTCCAAGACCTTGAAGGTAAGCGTATCGCCACCGAAGGCGTTGGGATTACCGAGCGCTACCTGGCCGAAAAGGGTGTTTCCGCCAAACTGGAATTCTCTTGGGGAGCGACTGAAGTCAAAGTTCCCGACCTCGTCGACGCCATTGTCGATGTCACCGAGACCGGATCTTCTCTTCGTGCCAACAAACTCCGCATCGTCGACGAACTCCTTCGTTCTTTCCCTCACTTTTACGCCAATAAGGCCTCTTACGCCGATGATTGGAAAAAAGAAAAAATGGATCGTATCGTCATGATGATCAAGGGAGCGCTGGAAGCTCGCGACAAAGTAGGGCTCAAGCTCAACCTCCCCCAAAACTCTCTCGACGCCGTCCTCCAAATCCTCCCCTCCCTTCGCCGCCCCACCGTCTCCCCTCTCGCTGATGGCGACTGGGTAGCAGTTGAAACCGTCATCTGCGAATCAGTTGCCCGTCAAATCATCCCTGACTTGAAAGTACTGGGCGCGGAAGGTATCATCGAATTCCCCCTCAATAAGATCGTCCCTTAAATCACTCTTAAGAAAGTAAGAACCCGAACCACAGAAACACCTTATGGGCTCATTAAAGAAACGCCGGAAAACAAAAATCAATAAGCACAAGCGGAAGAAGCGTATGCGCGCCAACCGCCACAAGAAGCGCCTTCGCTACAAGTCCTAGGTTCTTCGCAACCTAGCTTGCTCCGTCCCTGTGCACGGACCCCACTCAAGACGCCCTTTGAGGCGTCTTTTTTCGTGCCCACCCATCTGGACCGCGAGTCCCCCCCCACTTCCTCTCTAGCGAAGCCGGGTTGGTAATACCAAGTAGAGTTTCAAAAGAGACAAATGCCGGTGCGATTTTTTGAAAAAGCAAGGCATGACGAGGGAGTGGTGCAAGCACCATGACCGAGGAAAAACGCTGCTATTTCGGAAAAGCGTCCGGCCTTTTCCAGCTGTCGCAAAGCGCAAATTCCAAAAGCCGAAAAAGCATCATTTGTCTCTTTTGAAACTCGGAGTGGTATAACAACCCGGGCGGAAAAGATGCCGAGAAAGCCCACCCAGCCCGCTTTGTCACCACAGCAGCTCCGCAAAAACTTTCTCCAAAGCCTCTCTCTGAAAAAACTCCGCGTTCCTCCGCGACCTCAGCGCCTCTGCGGTTAAAACCCCACTAAAAACCCGCAACCTAAGCCCCCCGCATCAAGGAAATCTCCGCCAAGCTCACCATGGAGTTCAGCAACTCTTCTCGCTCCCCGTTCTTCAGCTGATCCACCGTAATCGCCCTCTCCAGCGTAAATTTACCCGACCGCGTGCGACGCAAAGCACTCAAATGCGCTCCGCAGTCCAAGTCTGCCCCAATATCGTGAGCATAAGTTCGCACGTAAAAGCCCTTCGAGCACTGAACCACAAAATCGACTTCGGGTAAGGCAATGCGATTAATCTCGTACCCAGTCACGTAAATCGGTCTCGGCTCGCGAACCACTTCCACCCCCTTGCGCGCCAACTTATAAAGAGGAACTCCATCCTTCTTAATGGCAGAAACCATGGGTGGAATCTGCTCGAAGTTGCCGGTGTATTTTTCGAAAGCCTCACGCACCATTTCGTCATTCACATGATCAAACGGCTTCTCCACCAAAATCTCACCCTTGGCATCCTGGGTATTCGTCGTCGCTCCCAAAGTCAGCGTGCCCACGTATTCTTTGTCCTCGCTCATCAGCAAGTCCTGAATCTTCGTCGCTTTCCCCACCACCAGCATGAGAAGCCCCGTCGCCATCGGATCGAGCGTTCCACAATGGCCAATTTTCTTAATTCCCAGAGAGCGTCGCGCAATAGCAACCGCATCATGAGAAGTCATATCCTGAGCCTTATCGACGAGTAACACGCCGCTTGGTATCTGTTCGTTTTGATTCATCTAATTGAAAATATTTCTACTGAGCCGCGGCCTCTTTCAAGGCCGCCACCACCCGCTCACGGGCCACTTCGATAGGGCCCTCCAATCGCGCACCCGCGGCTAAAATATGACCCCCTCCGCCAAAAAGCCCACAAAGTTCACTCACATTCACAGACTCGGACTTAGAGCGAGTGGAAACCCGAATGGAGCCATCATTAATCTCCTCGAAAAAGACACAGGCCACCACCTCATCGATACCCCGCATCACATCCACTAAACCCTCACTGTCTCCCGGTTGATAGCCGACCGCCTGCTTCATCTCCATCGTCAGACTCCACCAAGCCAAGCGCCCATCTTCACTGCGCTCCAAGCTCTGCAGAAGCAGCCGCAAAAGCTCCACCCTCCGGAAAGGAAAATTCTGATAAGTCAGCCGATTCACCTCTGCCACATCCAAGCCAGCAGCCACCAAGTGTGCCGCCATCTCATGGGTTCGCGCCGTAGTATTGGCATATTGAAAAGACCCCGTATCCGTTGAAGCCCCCACATACAGAGCCATCCCAGCCGCCGCAGGAATCTCCCAGCCTCCCGCCATTGCCAGCTCCCATACCATTTGCGCTGTCGCAGGAGCTTCCGCATCGACCCAAACGAGGTCGCCATAGCGCTCGTTCGTGATGTGGTGGTCAATAATCACTCGCTTGACTCCCTGAGGCACCAACGCGAGCACGGTTTCGCCCAAACGCTCCTCATTCGCGGTATCTAGAGCCACAAAAACCTCTCCCTCCACCGCATCCAGCTCACTCGTGCGAATCACGCGCTCTTTCCCCTTCACCTCCAAAAAGGTCAAATTCCCGGGCACCCCATCCTGATGAATGTAGCGCACTTGCTTTCCTAACCCCTCAAGAATCAGTCCCAAACCCAACATCGAACCGATCGCGTCCCCGTCTGGGCGTAGATGGCTGCTCAGCACGAAAGAGGAATGAGCCTCGAAGAGAGAGACAAGCTCGGAGAGCGAAATATCGGCGGACATAAGGGTCGCGCATCCTCACCACAGCACCCATTCCCAAGCAAGAACGGAACCAAGGAAATTTCAGGATGACGATTTTCTTGGCAGGACAGCTGCTCTTCCCTATTTTGCGCGCCCCGACATCCGCTCGCGATTGCTGAAAAGACTTGAAATTTTGCCATCCGAGATGAATTGACGGGAAAGACATTCTTAGACCCCCTGGAAACGACTTCAGCCAAAGACAACTTCATGACCAGCCATTCTCCTTACCATCCCGATTTCACTCCTGATTCCACCGGAACCCTGCACTCTTTTGCCAACGAAAAGGACAACTGCGGTATGGGAGCTATTGCTCACCTAGGCGGCGTCAAATCATTCGAAATCATCGAACGCGCCATCGATTCGGTCTGCAACATGACCCACCGAGGAGCAATTGATGCCGATGGCAAAACAGGTGATGGCTCCGGTATTCTCACCCAGATTCCTCGCACTCTCTTCTCCCGCGAGCTCAGTAAGCTCAGTCTCTCTATCCGCGATATCAACGACCTCGCAGTCGGAGTCTTCTTCCTCCCCACTGAGGATGCCGCTGGCGCAAATTCTATCCAAGAGACCGCAGTCTCTATTGCTACCGCACGAGGTATCAAAGTTCTTGGTTGGCGCGAAGTCCCCGTCCATTCCGATGAGCTCGGCAAGCTCGCCGCCCTCAGCCAGCCCAACATTCAGCACCTTCTTCTTGAAAGACCCCGCGATTGGGAGCCCGATCACTTCGAGCGCCAACTCTACCTCGTGCGCCGTACTATTGAACGCCAGTTTGCGGAGGTTCCTAACTTCTACATCCCGACCCTCTCCTCACGCCTCATTTCTTACAAAGGCCTCGCGATGCCCGCTACCCTGCAAGCCTTCTACGGGGACTTGCAGGACTCTGATTTCCAAGTCGCTCTCGCGCTCTATCACCAGCGTTTCTCCACCAACACCTTTCCCGCTTGGCCACTCGGACAACCCTTCCGAATGATGTGCCACAACGGCGAGATCAACACCGTGCGCGGCAACCGAAACTGGTGGGCTTCCCGCGAAGAATTTTTCGAAAATGAAGTTTGGGGCAACGACATCGATCTCCTTAAAGGCGTCATGTCCGGCAAGGAGTCCGACTCCGCTTCCCTCGACCACGCTTTGGAGATCCTAATCCTGTCCGGACGCTCCTTGGAGCACGCCATGTGCATGCTGGTTCCCCCAGCCTTCCGCCACGACCTGGAGCTTTCCGAAGAAATTCAAGACTTCTTCCACTACCACCGTTCCTTTGCCGAGCCTTGGGACGGACCTGCGGGACTCGTCTTCACCGACGGAGAAAAAGTCTGCGCCTCTCTCGACCGCAACGGTCTCCGCCCCTCTCGTTACACTCTCACACAAGAAGGTCTTCTCATCATCGGTTCAGAATCAGGAACCAGCCCCGTCCCCGACAATCAAATCGCAGCCCGTGGTCGTCTCGGACCCGGCCAGATGATTTCTGCCAACACCGTTACCGGTGACCTCCTCCTTGACCGCGAAATCAAAAACAGTCTCGCAGCCAAGCAAAACTACGGTAAGTGGGTCGACGAAAACCGCGTCGAACTCAAAAAGTTCGTTTCTCACCAGCCTCACTCTCCCACCTGCGAATTCGACCCCATCGAACTCTCCCGCCTTCAAGTGACCCATGGTGTCACGGCCGAAGACCTCGACATGGTCTTTCCTCCCATGGTCAAAGGGTCCCAAGAAGCGGTCTTCTCCATGGGGGACGACATTCCTCTTGCTCCCCTTTCTCGGTATCCCCGTCTCCTCTTCACTTACTTCAAGCAACTCTTCGCCCAAGTCACGAACCCACCGATTGACCCAATCCGCGAATGGGCAGTCATGACTCTCGCCGCAGGTCTCGGTCGCGAGCGCAACATTCTCAGCGAGTCACCTGCCCACGGACGCATTCTTCACTTGGAATCAGCCATCCTCTTTGAACAGGAAATCGAATACATCAAGGAGCGCGACGAGCACGGCTTCAAGTCCGCAGTGTTAGACACCACCTTCCCCGCCGGAGACGGAGCCTTTGGCCTTCGCACCGCGGTGGAGGCCCTCTGCAAGTCTGCCGAAAAGGCAGTCGATGACGGAGTAGAAATCCTCATTCTTTCCGACAAGGAAGTCTGCGCCGAACGCGCCGCTATTCCTTCCCTCATGGTCACCGGAGCCGTGCACCATTACCTCACCAAGACTCGCAAGCGTCTTCGCGCCTCTCTCGTCATCGAAACCGGTGAAGCACGCGACACGCACCAAATCGCTTGCCTATTCGGCTACGGCGCTACCGCAGTCTGCCCTTACCTAGGTTACGCCACTGCTCGCGCGATCCTTAACGATGAAAAGCTCATCAAAAAGCACAAGTTCCCCGAGGATCTCACTCCTGAAATCGCGATGGCCAACTATCGCAAGGCCCTCGAGAAAGGCCTTCTCAAAATCATGTCCAAAATGGGCATCTCCGTCCTCAACTCTTATCAAGGAGCGCAAATTTTCGAAGCCCTCGGAGTCGGGGCCGAAGTGGTTGACGTCTGTTTCACCGGAACCGTCACTCGCATCGGCGGGGTCGGCTTCAATGAAATCGCACACGAGACCCTCCAGCGCCACAACACCGCTTACGCCGAGCCAGACGCAACCACCCCGCTCGATCTCGGCGACCCTGGTTACAATCGGTATCGTAAGGCTGGAGAATCCCACGCCATTTCTACTGAAGTGATCAGCAACCTTCACACCTTTGTGAAGCACAACAAAATCGAGGACTATGACGAATACGTCAAAGCCTCCCTCTCGAACAACCCAATCACCATTAAGGACCTTCTCGAGTTCCGCACCGACAAGACCACCGCCATTTCGATTGATGAAGTCGAGCCCGCTGAAGACATCGTTAAGCGTTTCACAACGGCTGCGATGTCTCTCGGAGCCCTCTCGCCCGAGGCCCACGAAACCCTCGCCATCGCCATGAACCGTCTCGGCGGCAAATCCGATTCCGGCGAAGGCGGCGAAGACACCCGCCGTTTCGAGCCCTACCCCAACGGGGACAACGCCCGCTCAGCCATTAAGCAAGTTGCCTCCGGTCGCTTTGGCGTGAGCGCTCACTATCTCGTCAATTGTGCCGAGATCGAAATCAAGATGGCGCAAGGAGCCAAGCCCGGCGAAGGTGGACAATTGCCCGGCCACAAGGTCAACGGCCTTATCGCCCGCCTGCGCAACACTCAGCCCGGCGTCCAACTCATCTCGCCACCGCCTCACCACGATATTTATAGTATTGAGGATTTGGCGCAGCTCATTCACGACCTCAAAGAGGTCAACCCTTCCGCTCGCGTCACCGTCAAGCTCGTCGCTGAAGCAGGAGTCGGAACCGTTGCTGCTGGAGTCGCCAAAGCTTGCGCCGACAACATCTTGGTTTCCGGTCACGATGGCGGAACCGCAGCCTCTCCCCTCTCCTCGACCAAGCATTGCGGCCTCCCTTGGGAACTCGGTGTCGCCGAAGCCCAACAAACTTTGGTCATGAACAACCTTCGCGACCGTGTCGTCCTCCGCACCGACGGAGGCTTCCGCAACGGCCGCGATGTCGTTATTGGCGCCATGCTCGGAGCAGAACAATTTAACTTTGGAACCATCGCCATGATTGCGATGGGCTGCGTCTACGTACGTAAGTGCCACCTCAACAACTGCCCAGTAGGAGTCGCCACCACCTCTCCCAAGTGGCGTGCGAAGTTTAAAGGAACCCCCGACCACGTCGTCAACTTCATGATGGGGGTCGCCGAAGAAGCTCGTCAACACATGGCCAGCCTTGGCATCCGCACTGTTGATGAGATGATTGGTCATACCGGCTACCTCGTACAACGCGAAGTCCCCAATCACCCCAAAGCTTCTACCGTCGACCTCTCTAAAGTCCTCAAAGAAGCCATTCCAGCCAACGGCGGCGAGCGTTTCCGCACCCACGAACGCAACATGGGCATTCACAAGCCAGCCCTCGACCTGCAAATCCTCGACGACCTCCGCGCCCACACCGGAGCAGCAGCTGAAAGTAATCCCGCCAGCCTCTTCATGGACAGCGCTCCCTTCGAGAAGACTTATCCAGTCGTCAATACCGACCGCAACATCGGCACTCGCCTCTCGGGACGCATCGCCGAAGTTTACGCCAACCACGGACTCCCCAAAGACACCGTCAAACTCACCTTCACCGGTTCCGCAGGACAATCCTTTGGAACCTTCCTCTGCGGAGGAGTAGCTCTTACCCTCATCGGAGAGGGCAACGACTATGTCGGCAAAGGGATGGCTGGCGGCTCTATCATCGTTCATCCACCAACGGACATGTCCCCTAGCTTTGAGGCTTCCGAAAACTCCATTGTCGGCAACACCGTTCTCTACGGAGCCACTGGTGGCGAACTCTATGTCAACGGTCGTGCCGGAGAACGCTTCTGCGTAAGAAACTCCGGTGCTACCACCGTCTGCGAAGGAGTTGGCGACCATGGTTGCGAATACATGACCAATGGCCTTGTCGTCATCCTCGGCCTCACCGGAAAGAACTTCGGAGCCGGTATGTCGGGCGGAGTCGCTTACATTCTCGATGAAGACGGCCAATTCCAGTCTCGTCTCAACCCCGAAATGGTGGTCGCCCTCCCCGTCTCCCGAGATGCCGACATCGCGGAAGTCAAAGGACTCATTGAAGCTCATTTCGAAAAAACGGGATCTCCAAAAGCCCAGCAACTTCTCGCTGATTGGGATAAGGCCCTACAAAGCATGCTACGCGTCATTCCGAAAGACCGTCACACCTTGGAAGTTGAAGAAGCCAAGCACGAGTCAGCGGTAGAAATCGCCAAGGCCTAAGCTAAAAAAGACTGCGCCAAGGGGATCGTGAGAGCCCCTCCTCGCCGCCCCAACCTCGCCATCTTCTCATCGGGTCTCAGCTCGGGCTGCAAGGACCAAGCAAAAGTCGACCTTGCCCCTAGAGTTCCCAAAGCGCCTCCACTAAATCAGTCCGCATGGCAAAATGCTCAATTTTGCGACTTTCCGACCAAAAATTGCCCGCTAAGATAACGTTCACTCAACCGTAAAGAACACAATGCCACGCATCTGCCTCACCATTCCTAACGCCACCCCTCAGCCCTATCGCTTCCCCCTCGACACCGAGGTGGTGACCATCGGGCGCTCTGCGGCGAATGATGTCGTAGTCGAGCACGGTTCGGTTTCCTCCCATCACTGCGAAATGAGGCGCGCCAAGGGCGGATTCATTCTTGCCGATTGCGATTCCACCAACGGAATCCATCTCGAGGAAAATGAAATGGAAGTCATCGACCTCAAGGATGGCCTCGATGCCGAAGTGGGCGACGTTCTCTTCAACTACCAGCTTACCGAAGAAGAGCAGGAAGAACTCTCCGAGGAAAAATTTAAATCCCAACAGAAGAAGAAGAAAAAGAAGAAAGCCGCAGCACCTGCAGCCAAGTCTTCGGCTCCTCCACGCCCTGTAACTCCCACTCCTATTGTCAACAAGGACACCTCCGGCCGAGACTTCGCCATCTTTCTTGCCTGCGCTCTTGTTGCCCTTTTCGCCTTTTACTTCGGACTCAACAGCGCCCACCGCGCCAGCTTTCCGAAGGAAGAACGCCGCGGTAAGTCCCTTTGGAGCGACAAGATCAGCCCTTCCGAGGAGGTAAAACCCGCAAGCGCCAAGTAACAGGGTTTTCAAGGGAGGGAAAACACGTTCCACCAGATAGGAGGAGCAACTTCAGTCGAATGGCACTGTGTAAAGCCATGTTGTCGTATCGGGCTCAGAGAATCGGGAGCGCGGTCTCTCCAAGCCGCTACCTGAAAACCTACAGAGTTGAGGGTAAGCCCGTAGGTTCTCGAATCGACTACTCCGATGTGACTCATCCGGCCTCCTGTGAGCGACATCAACCCCAGCAGCTTAAAAAGCCAAATACCTCCACATCTCCCCACAAAAAAGCCGGACCTCACGTCCGGCTCTCTCAAAAATCGTCGTAAAATCGACCCTTAACCAATCTGGGTGCTTCCCGAAAGAATCGCGCCTTCTTCCATCGAAAGTGACTTCGTCTTGATGTCGCCCTTCAACTCAGACTTCGGCTTTAGCTCGCAACGACCAGACTCGATCGTTCCTTCCACTTTACCATACATCTTAACCTCACCGGCCTTCACATCACCTTTGATTTGAGCATTTTCACCAATGGTAACCTTGCCCTTTTCGGACTCAATTTGACCATCAACCTTACCGTCGATGATCATATCGTTGGAGAACTTGATAGAACCTGTGATTTCGATCCCCTGAGCTAGCACATTTGTCGCGTTTGCCATAATTTCCGAAATCATAGCGAGTAAGTACTCTCTGACAACCTATTTTGCTGGCAGAAGGACCCCACCTACTTCCCCTTCTTTGCTTTCCCCTTAACAGGCAACGAAATTTCCTCCTGCGGCTGATCCCACAACCGGTAAGGATCGTTGTTTTCGCGCATCTGGGCCAGCAACAGAGCCTCCATCTCAGCCTGCTTCTCCGCAAACTTTGGATTCTCGGCAAGGTTGGTCTTCATCCCGCCCTTCTCATGCTCGGCAATATACTCCAAAGGATTCTCAGCCAAATTAAACAATTGCTTCTCCTGCACCTCGCCGTCGAGGACGTCATATTGAATCAGCTTCCAATCCCCTTTTCTCACACTGCGCATTCCTGGCTTCGTGCCTCCGCAGTAGACGCCGTAAAGAACATCTCTCAAGGTCTCCTGCTTTCCTTCCAAAACAGGCTTCATACTCTTCCCGTTCACCCCTTCCGGAGGCGCAAAACCAGCCAAGTCACAGAGAGTCGGCAGCACATCCATTAGGTAGGTATTCCCCTTCAACCGCTTGCCAGCAGGAATTCCAGGCCCCTTTACAATGAAAGGGACACGCCAAGTATGCTCATAGAGATTCTGCTTCCCTTGCAAACCATGACGACCAATCGCCATCCCGTGATCGGCGGTGTAGATGATGTAGGTATTGTCGAGCTCGCCCATCGCTTCTAATTTTTCTAAGACGCGGGCAATTTGCTGATCAATCAATTCACTGCAAGCAAACTCACGACCCAGTTCATTGCGAATGGTCTGCTCATCACGCCGCTCCCAGACGCCGGGCACCTTCACCTCATCGCGTAAACCGGGATGACCATGGGAAAACGGATGCGCAGGTAAATAATTGAGAGGAAGATGTGGCTGCAATGGATTGGCCGCGGGAATGGTCTCCCTATCCCTGTGATTGACCGCTCCATACTTTTTCAGAAGATCAGGAAAACCGTCCCGGACGTCATGCGGATGCGAGAAGCCATAATAGATGAGAAACGGGTCCTCATCCTCACTCTTCTCACGCTCCTCCAAATAGTTCATCACCTGATCACCGTGCCAAGTGCTCCCCGTCTCCGGAGTCCCTCCTCTCTTAGTGGCATCCTTCACCACCGTGAACTCCTTGTTAGCTCCCGCGTAACTATTGCCCTTCTTACAAGTGCGCATCGTATCGTAGCCCGCACGATTAAAGGCAGCCGCCATCGAGTGCTTAGCCATAGCAGCCGGCACCAAACTCTTGTCTTCCAAATATTTCTCCGCACCGGGAATCCCCCAGACGCTGCGCCCCGTCATCACCATCGTGCGCGAAGGCGTGCAAACCGCCCCTGACCAAGACCCCATTTGATAAGCCTGATCGAGAACCACGCCCTCAGCAGCAAGCTTATCCAAAGTGGGCGTATCTAACTTCGACTCCGGACGATAGGCCTTCAGATCATAAGGCGATTGATCATCTGCGATGATGAAAAGGATATTAGGACGCTTCTCTTGCGAAAAAGCGAGCGACGAAGCCCCCACCGTAGCGAAGAGCAGGGAAATCAAAGAGCGCGGAATGGGCATCTCTCATTTACACGAAACGCCTCTCACTCTTTCAAGCCTCGTTTTCAAAAACGGAAAAAGCGCTCACAAACCGCTTCCGTGCCCACAACCAACTCATCCAAAGTGATTGCCCGCGCTTCCGCAATCCGCTGGGCCGTCTGGGCCACGTAAGAAGGCTCACATCGTTTCCCTCGATGAGGAACAGGAGCCAAATAGGGTGAATCCGTTTCCACCATCATGCGGTCGAGCGGCACCCTCCGCGCTGAATCCAAACACAGCGCCGCATTCTTAAAAGTTGCCACCCCCGTAAAAGATACCAACCCACCTGCTTCCAAGATCCTCTCCGCCAATTCATAGGGCCCCGGAAAACAGTGAAACACCGCCTGCACCTCCTCATGAAAATCACCATAAATCGCGAGCGCATCATCGAACGAAGCCGTCCCGCTCTTATCACGCGTGTGAATCACCACGTTCAACCCCGACTCCTTCGCCAGTTCGAAATGACGCCGTAAAAAGTCACGCTGACGCGCATGGTAATCTTCTTCCGACCACCCTTCGGGCGCAGGATGATAGTAATCCAACCCCGTCTCCCCTATCCCAGCCACCCTCTTGTTAGAAAGATGAGGTCGCACCATTTCTTCAAAGTCATCACGCGTCTCATGCACATCACAGGGATGAATCCCGACGCAGGCATAGACCTCAGAGAAGCTTTCAGCGATGGCAACGTTACGCGGAATATCCTCCTCCTCCGTCGCTAGTGTCACCATGCGATTCACGCCCCCTTCTTTAGCTCTAGCGACCAGTTCGGGAAGCTCACTCTCGGCAAACTTATGCGAAGCAAGATGGCAATGGGTGTCGGTCATAGCTCTCGAAAACCCTAGGTGTGACGCTGCAAAAACAGGTCAATCCCATCCGTCAAAGCTATCCAACTCGCCTCGATGATGGAGTCCGAAACACCCACTGTGCCCCAGGAGCGCTCGCCATCCGACTGCACAATCAGCACACGCGTCTTCGCCGCCGTAGCTTCCCCACCGTCAATGATACGCACTTTGTAATCAATGAGGCGGATATTCTCGATAGCAGGATAGAAAGGAAGAAGAGCCTCGCGAAGCGCCTTATCGAGAGCGTTGACCACTCCATGACCTTCCGCGACGCAGAAGGCCGCTTTATCATTCACTTCCAGCTTCACCACCCCATCGCAGACAGGGTTGTGCCCATCACGATACTGACGGAAAGAACAGTGATACTCAGAGAGATTCCACTTCTTCACGTAGCTTCCTAACTCACGACGAATCAGAAGCTCCAAAGAACCTCCCGCCGACTCATAGGAATAACCTTCCTTCTCCAACTCCTTCACGCGCGTGAGGACCGCCTTCGCTTCGGCACTTCCTTTTTGTAAAGGAAGGCCTAGCTCTTCAGCTTTAATGAGAATGTTCGATTGTCCGCTGAGCTCACTCACCAGAATGATTTGCTCATTCCCCACCGCTTGCGGACGAATGTGCTCGTAGGAATGAGCCACCTTCTGAACCGCATTCACGTGCATCCCTCCTTTATGAGAAAAGGCAGTGCGCCCGATAAAAGGGGCGCGTGGAAAATGCGGGTTGTTAGAAAGATCATCAACAAAGAACGAGAGGTTCTTCATCTGCGTCAGGTCCGGAATCACCTCGATGCCCTTCTTCAACTGGAGGATAGGAATGACCGACGTGAGATTACAGTTACCCGTGCGCTCTCCATAACCATTAATCGTTCCCTGCACCTGAGCCGCGCCCACTTCCACCGCCGCAATCGCATTGGCAACCGCAAGCTCACAATCGTTGTGAGTGTGGATACCAAACGAAACGGAAGGAATCCTCGCGGCCACCGCCGAGCAAATCTCTTTCACTTCTTCCGGAAGAGTTCCTCCATTGGTATCACAAAGCACCAGCATCTGGGTTCCTCCCTCAGCCGCCGCCTCCAGAGTCTGCAGCGCATACTCAGAGTCATCCTTGTAGCCATCAAAGAAGTGCTCCGCATCGTAGACTACCTCGCGACCAGCTTCGGTCAGATATTGAACCGAATCCCGAATCATCGCCAAGTTCTCCTCACGCGTGGTGCGAATGACCTCCGTGACATGAAGGGCCCAGCTCTTTCCAAAAATGGTCACCACCGGCGTTTCGGCATCGATGAGCAACTTGATTTGTGGGTCATCTTCTACCGCGAGGTCTGCGCGCCGTGTAGATCCAAAGGCCGCAATCTTAGCGTGCTTTAACTTCAGTTTTTTCGCTTCCTCGAAGAACTCAACATCCTTCGGGTTCGAGCCCGGCCATCCACCTTCGATGTAATCGACTCCAAAGGTATCCAATCGCTCAGCGAGTCGAATCTTATCCAATCCCGATAAGGAAAAACCTTCTCCCTGCGTGCCATCACGGAGGGTCGTATCGTAGATTGTAACTGCTTTGCTCATTTTCGATTGGTGGTTCGAGGGATGCGGACGCTACCGACAGACAGGCGTTTTCGCAATACGCGATTGCGATTTAAAACAGGCCGTAAAAAAGGCCGCAAATGCCCCCACTCCTTCCAAAAGACCAAAAGCCCTCTCTTAATAGACGTCTCGCCCGTAGCGCTTGTCCTTTTTGAGCTGCTTGACGTAATCGACCGCCTCCTCCTCGCTCATACCACCATGATCCTGAATGACCTGATGGAGCGCCGCATCGACATCCTTTGCCATACGAGAAGCATCGCCACAGACGAAGAAGTAGGCTCCTTCGTCCAGCCACTTCCAGAGCTCGGCACCCTCCTGCAACATCAAATGCTGCACGTAGAGCTTCTCCTTTTGATCACGGGAAAAGGCGAGCGAGAGCTTGCTTAAGACGCCGCTCTCTTGCTTGGCCGCCAATTCCTCTTCGTAGAGATAGTCGGTCGCGCGATAGGGATTGCCAAAGAAAAGCCAATTCTTCCCCTTCGCTCCTGTTGCCTCGCGCTCTTCAAGGAAGGCACGGAACGGAGCAACTCCAGTTCCGGGCCCGACCATAATCATCGGCACACTGTCGTCTGCTGGTGGTCGAAAAGCCTTATTCACGTGGACAAACACCCCCGGCTGAACACCTTCACAACGGTCGGCAAGGAAAGTCGAACAGACCCCACCACGACTGCGGCCATGAGAATCATAAGTCACCACCGCCACCGTCAAGTGAACTTCGCCTGGATGAGCCTTGGGACTGGAAGAAATCGAATAGAGGCGAGGCTGAAGCTTCTTCAACACGCTCACGAACTCTTCCCCATCACGGAAATCCGCGGGGTAATCAACGGCTAAATCAACGAGCTCACGCCCCCAGAAAAAGTCGTCCCAAACCTTCTTATCGTCCGCTTCCACAACAGAACGAAGATACGGCGAGCCACTGCGCTCCTGCCAAGCCGTCACCAGCTTCTTATTGAGACTGCGGATATCGTAATTGTAAGTGAGAGCCTCCTTCAAGGGAGCCTCACCACCACCTGGAAGAGGCACGTCGCGGGAAGTATTGAAAGGCAACGCCGCCAAAAGCTCATCAACAGCCGACTCGGGATTCACCGGAAGAACTCCCAAGGCATCACCCGCTGAATACTCCATATCCGAACCTTCGAGGGAAAACTCAAGATGATGCGTTGCTTTGAACGCGCCCTCTTTATTCAAATCGTAGTTGTTAAGGACGGGCGCGGGAAAAGGCTTCTTCTTACCATAGGGAATATCCTCTGCAGGAGCATCAACTAGCTCAGCCACCGCAGAGCCGGCACCGAGCACATCGATAATACCCGCTTTCCAGACATCGAAAGGCTCGTCGTAATCAACATCACAATCGACTCGGTCATAGATACGCTCGCCACCCAATTCGCCAAATCGGCGGTCGATAACGATCCCCGTCTCACAAAAATCAGGATATTCGGTATCGCCCAACGCGAGAACCGAGAACTTGACGCCCTCCATCCTCGGAGCCGAATCGCTCAACAAGGTCTCCACAAAGTCAGCCGCATTGTCTGGTGGTTCACCATCACCGTAGGTGCTTGTAATCACCAAGAGATTCTTCTCTTTGCTGAGCTGCGCGATATCATAATTGCCGATATCAAAGACATCCGTCTCGAAGCGTCCTCCATTGAGAGCCTTTGCTAGACGCTTAGCACATCCCTCTGCATTACCCGTCTGAGATCCCCAAAGGATTGTAACTGGGACACTAGGACCTCCAGCATCAGGAGCCCCTCCTCCAGCCATTTGCTTTGCAAAAAAGTCGTTAAGCCACTCCCGTTGTTCAGGAGAGAAAGGAGCGTTTTCAGGGACAAAAAGTGGACCAGCCATGATGAAAAAATTTAACCCCGCGAAGGGTCGCGCAAAATGGACGCGATTCGCCGAGGTTTCAAGAAGAAGCAACAGTCATTCCAAATATTTATCAACATCTCAATTGAGATGAAACAGACTCATTATTTGAGAGAGCTCCACTTCTCCTCCTCAAAGCTCAACCACATGCTGCTTTTCGAGGGTCGTTCCACAGTAAAAACACCTCCGATGCGTTCGAACCCCTGTTTTTCGATGGCAATGACCACAAATCGCGATCTGACGGGCCATTTGACCATCGGCTTGCCCATCCCGGAGGTCAATCTCCTGAATCTTCGCTTCAAGGTCCGCATCCGTGAGTTCCGTCGCCTCCCGCAAAAATTCCCACATCGCCTGCGTTACCAACTGCAAGCGCTCCACATTCAGCTCAGCCTCCACCGAACGCTCCGTCGCCCGATTCGCCTGTGAGGTAGCATGATTTGCAGCCTGCTCTGTCCTTCGATTCTCAAAAACTTGTTCTACCCCTTGGCTGACCATCTCAGCACCACCCACGACGTTCCGAGACGCTCCAAATATTTGAGTAAAAATATTATTCATCTAACTAACCTTAAGAATAGTTGCCACCTCTTTAGCAAAGTAAGTCAGAACGAAATCAGCTCCCGCCCTTTTGATACCCAAAAGGCTTTCGAAAATCACTTTTTCTCGGTCCAGCCACCCTCCTGCCGTCGCCGCTTGAATCATCAGATACTCCCCGCTCACCTGATAAACAGCGACTGGCAGAGTCGTGGCCTCACTCACCATCTTCACAATATCGAGATAAGGCCCACCCGGCTTCACCATCACAATATCCGCACCCTCTAATTCATCCAACTCCAACTCTCGCAGAGCCTCCTGCGCATTCGCCGGATCCATCTGATACGTCTTCTTATCCCCTGCCTTAGGAGCCGAATCCAGCGCCCCTCGGAAAGGCCCATAGAACGCCGAGGCGTACTTCGCAGTATAGCTGCAAATACTCACCTTCTGACAGCCCACCTCATCCAGTGCCTCCCGAATCGCAGCCACTCGACCATCCATCATATCGCTTGGAGCCACAATATCGGCTCCTGCCTGCGCTTGGACCTTTGCCTGCTGGCAAAGAATTTCCACCGTCTCATCATTGAGAATCTCACCATCCACCACCAAACCGTCGTGACCATCCGCATTGTACGGATCGAGCGCCACATCGGTCATCACCACCAAATCCGGATGCGCCGCCTTCAAAGCCCGAATGGCACGCGGTACCAACCCCTTCGAGTTGAAGCTCTCCTCACAAGCACTTGTCTTCAGAGACTCCTCAATTTTGGGAAAAAGAATCACCGCTGGAACCCCCAACGCATGAGCCTCCCCCGCCTCCTTCACTAAGCCCTCTAACGACCACCGAGTGCAGCCCGGCATGGACTCAATGGCCACATCCTCCGCGTCTTCATGAAAAAAGAGCGGCAATACCAAATCACTGACCGAAAGAGTCGTCTCTCGCACCATCGCGCGCATCCCTGCTGACTTCCGATTGCGACGGGGTCGGCTCAACATATCCAATGAACTCATCGGGTGAGAATCATAGAAATTCTCCCTTCCCGCAAGAGCGAAGGACACTATCGGAGCGGGGACTCTTAGAGCTTCTCCAGAGTATACCCCTCGCGCCCATCTTTCGCCACCCAACCCAAATCCTTCAAAGCATCACGTAGCTCGTCCGACTTCGCCCACTCTTTCGCCGAACGAGCCGCCCAGCGCTCTTCCGCCAGCGCACGCACTTCATCAGGAACCTCAACCGAACCTTCCTCCTCAATCACCGGTAAAACCAATCCCAAGGCGGCCAATACCGCATGCAGACCCAACCAATCTTCACGCGTCTCCGCCGTTTTAATCCCAATGAAAACCTGCCCAATCGCCGCCGCCGTATTCAAGTCGTCCTGCAACTTAGCCCAAGCCTCTGCAAAAACTCCAAACGACGAGAGACCAAGCAACTCCTCATAGGTAGGCACCTTACTCTCTCCCGCTTTCTTGCGCAACTCAGCCTCCGCCTTCGCCAACTTACCCAGCGCCTCCTTCTTCGCGTGAAGAGACTCCAAGGTAAAGTTGGCTTGCTTACGATAGTAGGCGCTCAGCAACTCGTAACGCACCTCAGAAGCCGTAAATCCCTTTCCCTCCAAGTCGGCAATCGTGAACACCGTGCCCGCACTCTTAGCCATCTTCCTCCCATTCACTAACAGATGAGCTCCATGGAACCAGTGACGCGCGAACTCACCGCCGCAGGCACACTGACTCTGCGCAATCTCATTCTCATGATGCGGAAAGGCCAAGTCCTCGCCCCCACCATGAAGATCAAAGGTATCACCCAAATACTCCTGAATCATCGCCGAACACTCCAAGTGCCAACCCGGACGACCTGGCCCCCAAGGACTCTCCCAAAAGTTTTCGCCGTCGCCATCGCGCTGCCCCTTCCAAAGCACAAAATCCGAAATACTATCTTTCTCGTATTCATCCGCCAGGTCCCCCGCACGCTCTCCCTGGGTCTTGCCCAAATCCAACTCTCGCGTATCCAGCCGAGACAACTTGCCATACTCAGGAAAGGAGGAAATCTTGAAATAAACCGAGCCATCTCCCGGCGCATAAGCATTCCCCTTCGCAATCAAATCTTCGATCATCCTGACTTGTTGTGGGATATGCTCCACTGCGCTCGGCTCCAGATGCGGGGGCAAGCAATTTAGCTTTTCACAATCCTCATGAAACTGCGCCAACCACCGTCCCGTGAACGCCTTCAAAGTCTCGCCTGCCGCCTCCGAATCACGAATCGTCTTGTCATCCACATCCGTGATATTCCTCACGTGATACGTCTTCATCCCCCCTACCTCCAAAACGCGGCGGAGAACATCGTTCATCACAAAGGTCCGGAAATTTCCGATATGCGCCGGCCCATAAACCGTCGGCCCACAGCAATAAAAACGGAAGGTCTCACCATCAACCGGCTGCAACTCCCGCACATCGCGGGTCATGGAATCAAACAAACGCACGCGCGAGCCTTACCAGCACCGCCCCAACTATCCAACCGCAGATTCAGAGATAATTAGCCGAATGAGACCAAAGACAAGAGGACCAAAAACTAATCAGCCCTTACCCAAAGCCAACTTTGGCAATTCCTCCCCCTCCGAGCGAGCAACCACCACTGCCGCACAAGAGTCACCAAAGACATTCACCGCCGTGCGACACATATCGAGCGGACGATCCACTGCCAACAAAGCAAACGCCGCCGCCTCCGCATTGGGAATTCCCGAACTCTTCAAAATCAACAAAATCGCCACCAAACTCGCAGACGGAATCCCCGCCACTCCCACGCTCGTCAGCAAGGCTGAAACCACGATCACAAACTGCTCCCCGAAGCCCAACGAAATCCCCATCACCTGCGCCACGAATATCACCGCAACACACTCATAGAGCGCAGTTCCATCCATATTCACCGTCGCCCCCAGCGGCAGCGTGAAGCTCGCCGTCCGCTTCGAGACCCCCGCATTGTCCTGTACATTGCGCATCGTCACCGGAAGCGTTGCCGACGAACTCGAAGTCGAGAACGCCATCAACAATGCCGTCTTCATAGACCCGAAATGCTTGAGTGGATTTACTCGTCCCATAAAAAACAGCATCAGCGGCAGCGTCACAAAGAAGTGAATCGCCAACGCTCCCAGCACAGTTGCGAAGTAAGTTGCCATCTTCGCAAACAACTCTAACCCCGTGTCAAAAATCACCGGCACAATGAGCGCAAAAATCCCCACCGGAGCCGTCGCCATCACCCACTTTGTGAGCACGATCATAACATCGTTTAAGCCTTGAAACATCTCCCCCAAAGGCTGCCCTTGGGTAGGAGGCAACTTGGTAATCGCAATCCCGAACAAAAGTGCGAAGGTAATCACACCCAACAGCTGCCCATTGTCCGTCGCGGCAGAAAATACGTTCTTGGGCAGCATCTTACGAAATAAGTCCCGAAAGTCAGTCGCCTTGCGATCCGAATTCCCCAACGCCGTCTCAATCTTATCTCGATCCGCCTGCCCAGCCACATTAGCACTGTCCTGAAAGGCCGACGCAATCACCTCGTTCGGCTTGCCATCCTCCAAACCTGGCTTCGTCAAGTTCACCAAAACCAGCCCCACCAAAATCGCGAGGAAACTCGACAGCGCATAAAACCCAAACGTCTTCCCTCCCAATCGCCCAAAACCCTCCATGCCGCCCAGTCCAGCAATGCCCGCAATCACCGACGTCACAATTAACGGCACAATCAACATTTGCAGCGCCAGCTTGAAGAGCTCCCCCACAAAGCGGCAACTCTCCACGATGGTCGCAGGAAAAGCTCCCGCTGGCATCGCCCGCAGAATCAAAGCCAAAACTACCGCCACCACAAGCGCCCCCAAAATCAGCCAATGCTCTTTCCCCTTCATCATCATTCCACTCAAGCGGGTCCCCTAGGAATGCAAAGCTCAAACTCAAGGAGCAACGACCAAACCTTCCAAAGCAGCTTTCACCGCCGACTCTTCTCCATACACCGTCACCATATCTCCCGCCATCAAATGCGCATCCTTATCCGGCGCTCCTAGGAACTCTCCGTCGGATCGCTCCACACTCAAAATAACCAAACCTACATCAGCAGGACGGCTTTCATGAAGATGCTTGGAGGCCCACGGATGATTTTCCTCAATCACAAAATCACAAACCGCAAACCCATCTCGCAATTTCAGCAACAGTTCGAAATCGACAGCATTCTGGAGCCCCGCCTTCTCCAGCGAAGCTCTCATCATACGATCGAAAGGCTCACTGATAAACGGCAACTTAAATACCAACCCCACCAACCCCACCCCGACAGCCAAGGCAACGACCCACAAAAAAACGTGCCCTATCCCCCGATCCGAATTCTGGACAAAACTCATCACCAAAGTCGCTGCCGCCGAAGTGAGGCCAATATTCCCCGCCACAATGAGATGGAGAATAATACGCCGCCGCACCGGATGATTCACCACCATCTCAGTCTCTGAGGTCGTAAAGCCGACCCCAAAAAATGCCGAGGCGGCTTGAAAGCGAGCCACTGGTAGCGAGACCCCCGTCAACAAAAGCGCGTTCGTCCCGACACGCACCACCAACAACGCCACCAGCACGATCACTACCAAGGCAAAAAGAGGACCCATGGCCAGACTCTAGCTCATTATCTCAAGAAATTCGAGTCTCAGAAACGTCCTGCTCATTCATTTCAAGCCCACCCCCCCAACCGAGCAAACGTCTGAACAACAAGCAAAAGAACAAACATCAACGCGAGACGAGTCCTTCTCTCAAACGCTTCCATCTTCAGAAGCACTCTCTCGCGAAACTCTCGCGGCAAGGCCAAAACCACCGGCACCAAAACGAGACCTAACAACACGAAAGGAGCAAACCAGTTCCAGGCCAACCCTTCCGCAAATTGACCTCTCAAGAACGCCTTACACCCCGTCGTCAATCCACATCCCGGGCACCTCCACCCCGTTACCATTCTCCAGAGGCAGCGCCAGATTGGTATTTCGAACAGAGAGAAGGCGAGATAAACCAGTGAGAAAATGACGAGCGAAAAGACCACCGCCCGCTCGCGTAAGAGAGCGCTGATTAAGGTCCAGCGAGCCGACTGACGCCAAAGCCACTTCATCACTTCAAGAACTCTTTCGCCGCCTCTACATCCCGCCCGATCTGCTTCTTAAGCGCCTCCAAACCATCAAACTTCGTTTCCTCCCGTAGGAAAGAACGGAATCGCACCTCCACTTCCTTACTATAGAGGTCGCCTTCCCAATCAAAGAGATGAACCTCCAACACGCGATCATCTTCCGCTCCAACCGTTGGGCGCCGGCCCAAATTTGCCACTGCAGGATGCCACTCCTCAGTCCAGCGCGCTTCCACCGCCCAAACACCCTCTGGCGGAAGCTGCTCAGCTTGCGGAACAATATTTGCGGTCGGGAATCCAATAGTCCGGCCCAACTTTCTGCCCTCCTTCACTTCCCCCATCACGGAGTAAGGCCGCCCTAGCATTTCTTCGGCAGCCTTCAAATTCCCATCGCGCAGCGCTTGGCGAATACGGGTGCTACTAATACGCTCTCCCGACATCATTACTGCGCCAACAGCATCGATGAAGATACCGTTCTGCTCCCCAAAGGCAGCCAACATCTCTACATCCCCTCGACGCCCTTTTCCAAAGCGCCAGTCCAGCCCCATCGCCAGCGAAGAGAGCTGCGGCGCCTGCTTGAGCATCTCAAGAAAAGCTTCCGGCTCTTGACCCGCAAAATCCTTGTTAAACTCAACCACCACGAGGATATCCAACCCCAACTCTTGGAGCAAATGCGCCTTGTGCTTCAAGCTCGCCAGCAGTCGGCGTGGCGCGCGTTCAGGGGCTAAAACCTGAATTGGATGAGGCTCAAAAGTGAGAACCCCAGCCAAACCGCCACTCCCCGCCGCCCGCTCAACCGCCCGCTTCATCACGGTTTGGTGCCCGAGATGGAGACCATCAAAGACACCGAGCGCGAGCGAAAGCGGACGCTCAACGGAAGAAAGCTCGGAGAGGGAAAGACGCTGGATCACGCCCTTCTTATGAAGCCTCCAGCTTGTTTAGACAACGGTCTACTCCGCCAAACTTTGAACGGAAGCACGCACAGTGATACCCTCTCGCATGATAGGAATAACCCATCCACCAGGCTGCAGTCCGCCGGCAGCGGTAGTCTTGCCTCCCACTTCCCAGCCAATACCAGGAGTCTTAGTGACCATCCACACAGCATACCTACCTTGGCCAGAAAAGAGTCCCTCCCAATGTTCTTCGATATGAGTATAGATCAAATCATCCAAATCCTCGGGATCATCCCCGTTGTGATAATGTCTTGAGCCTTGAATAATCCGTCCTCCCCAAGGATGGGGAATCGAGGCGTCATTAACAATAAGGGCCACTTCCGATGAGGGGTAGCGATTATACCAATTGAACACAACCCTAGGCGGCTTCTCTTCATACCCCACCTCGCCATCAACCAACTGAAAGGTCTCATCGGCTTCCAGTTCTCCGGCAACCTGACCAATCACAGTGGGAATGACTCCTGAGTATTCGTAAGGCACAAATGCCTCGTCTTGGAGACCAGTCTGCGATGAAGACCAAACTGGCCATACTTCCACCCGCTCTTGATCAAGAGCAGTCCCTTCGATTGCACCATCACTTAATGAGCGCACGACGAAGTGCTCCTCGCCATATGCTTGGTCAGGCGCAGAGGGACTCAGGCTCGTGTAAAAAGTCAAATCACCGGCGCTTTGTGGGAACTCTCCATTCCCTTCCAAGGAAAGCTGCGTGTGGGCAGCGCTCGAGACTTCTCCTCCAGGCAGCGAGAACTCTCCTTCGGGATAGGATTCAGAGAACAAGCTGAGGATAACTTCCTTGGCTGCTTGCTGAACGTCCTCATCACCCGATTCATCGAGACCAGACACATCTACGTTCACCCGAATCGGTTGGTCAGATCGGGTCCGAGGCTTCAATGACACCGTATCATGGGTGATAATTTCCAACTCAGCTTGAGGCATGTACGCACCCACCGCCGCCTGATCTAAAAACCAATCCTTGAAGGGACTCGCTTGAATTGTGGAAAGAATAAAGATGGCACCAGCCTCAGGGACGTAGGCACCAGCATCGACACCCTCACCCTCTGCCTCAATGGTGCCTGACATATTCCAAAGTAACGGGGGCTCGTCACTATGCCCCATCTCAACCATTTCGATGACATTGGTAAATCCAAGCTGCCCATAGGCGAGGCCAGGCATCACCAGACCGGCAGCGACGAGAGATTTTAGTTTAAGTTTCATAATAAGGTGTTTTCGAAAGTTTAGTTCTGTGCCGTTGCTTCGGGAATTCTTGGCGCACGAGTCGTGATAGCGCCGCCTTTACAGACAGATATCACCACGCGACCACTTTCATTCAGAGCCTTGCGCACAGCTTCGGAGATTGGTGTATTCCCCCTCGCTTGCTCCAAGGTCACGCTATAGGTCGACAGCCAGCCCCGATTCTTTGCCGCAAATTCAGTAAAAGGAATATACCGGCCTGTTCCCTCCGATACGTTCACTCGCTCCTTGTGCACCTCGGGTGCACAGAGAACCGCCCCCTTTGGTATGAAGGTCCAGTGGCGGCCATTGGCGAGCAACACCGAACGGTCCAAAATACTAGACTTCGAGGGATGAACTTGAGCTTCCACGCTCTCCTTTGGTTGCAAGCGAAGAGATTGCTCCTTAGCCGCATCGCGTCGCGCAATGAGCTCCTCACGAGAGAGTCGAGTATTGCTCTGGGCTGCAGCTGCAACGAGGAGTCCCAAGGACGCAAGGATAGCTGCCCGAGAGGGGGCAAAGTAGGTTGATTTCATGACTTTTGTAGGGAAGTGAACTGCGAGAAGACTAGATGTCGTCGTCTTCTTGGAACGTCAGCAGGTAAATCATGTCCTGCATGTCCCCAGAACTACCTTGTGAGCTCATAGAATGAGTGAGTTCGAAGGCAACAATCAGGTCGCGAGGACCGATATCAACTGCACCATTTTCATCTAAATAAGGGGCAATGTGCGTCCCAAGAGTAGACTGAGTGTCCCAGGTGGCATAGCTCGGGGGGTAGTCACCATTCTTAAGAACAAGAACGTTGGAACTCCCCTCCCCGCTGTAGTACCACTTTCCACCTGAGTAATTAGCCTTAGAAGCAAACTTGATTTCATCCCCTTCTTCCAGCTCCTCATTCCAAACGATGGTTGAAGGATTCACATAGGGTTGAGTATTGTCGAAAAGAAGACGCCAGTTGTTAGAGTTCTTTCGGCCATAGCCCGTAACCGAGATATAACGATAGCTCACCACCCACTTCCAACCATTCCAATACTCACGACGCTCTTGAACATCAGCAGCCAAGCAACGCACATGCAGCGTCAGGTCCGTCTTCGGCACAATTCCTCCTGGAGGAGTCACCGTGACAATCGTGGTGATATCACTTGGGTAGGTGATATTCCAATCGAGCTTGGGATACACGTTGTTGGCTAAGACGAGCTTAGCATCTGCGGAAATATTTCCGCTAGGAATCTCGGCAGCATTCGAG
Source organism: Roseibacillus sp. (assembly GCA_051251855.1). Classification (GTDB taxonomy): domain Bacteria; phylum Verrucomicrobiota; class Verrucomicrobiia; order Verrucomicrobiales; family Akkermansiaceae; genus Roseibacillus. The sequence goes on along the minus strand of JBPOGI010000001.1, from coordinate 192,466 downwards.
GCCGAAACGACAGCCAAAAGCGCGAGAATAGCCAATTTCTTGGAGGTAGTTTTCATAGGAACAAGTAGTTTGATACTGGGGTAGCAATCCCAACAACAACTCCTTTATGACATGAAAACTTTAAATGTTCAATTATTTTTCAGATAAATTAACAATAAAGGGAGTTTTTACTGATAATAAGCCACTTAAGTAACCATTTTCATGACTGAGAAATCGCTTGGAAACCTAATGAACTAAGAAAAATCGAGCTCTAACCAGCTCCGGCAGCCGCCATGACATCTTTTCTCATAGACAATACTTAAGGTTTCCGAAACTTTTCGCGTTTCTACGATTGCGGCGTGTAAACTCTGGCCTTTCATCCCCTTCATTTCCCAGTCGAAACGCTCGCGCACCGTCTCTTCGGTCCAGATGTGTTGCTCATCAAGAGCCATCACTTCTTCCCAAGACGACAACGTCACCGCCTTGGTCACCAAACACTCCCACCGAATAGGGACCACCTCGCCCTCCTCCCACTCCGAGAGCCCCTCTTCTCCATATTCGGCCCAATCAGCAGGCTTCACGCCTTCTCCCTGATTATGAAACCGAGTGGGAAAGAGCGCGAACTTCTCGTGCTTCCACGCAAAACCCTCTCGTCCCTCATGAATCCCGCCTTTGCGCAAAATTACCGTCTGCCGCCCCGCAGCCAGCGCTTCACAAACCACCTGCCACTCTTTGAATGCGATCATTCCCTTGAGTGACCTCTCCCAGCCTCGAAATCAAAGCCAAACTTCCCGAAACCGCCTCCTCAAAGGAGCTCGGGTGCCCTCACCCACCCCACCGGTCCGATTCTCCCCTTCAAAGCAGCGCCGGCGGATGATCCTCAATGAAGGCCACACAACTCGCCACCTCATCGACCAAGGTCACATACTTCCCATAGGCCTTTTCCCCGGCCTGTCGTGAAACTGTCTCGAAAATCCCCGTCCGGTCGCCGAACCAATCACTCCCTAGGAAAACCATCGGACTAATCACCTCAAAGGTCTGATAGTGATTCTGACAGGCATCCATAAAGACCTCCTGAGTCGTCCCCGCACTTCCCCGCGCGTAAATCACTCCATGAGTGGCAATCGCCAGAAGCCCATCTTCTCTCAAGCTATTCGAAAAATACTTCGCCACATGCTGCGCAAACCAATTCGTCGGCTCGTGCCCATAGAACCAAGTTGGCACCGCCAATGACGATGTTCCCGTTGGAAAGCGCTCAATCACATCCAGCGCCAGCTGCGCATAGCCCTCATCCTGATAGCCCGGCGCTTTCGCCAGATGAGAAAGAGACCATTCCAAGGACTCCTCATCCTCACCAGCGAGATACGCTCCCAGATTCCCTGCTTCCATCACCCCTGGACCGCCACCGGTCGCCACGAAGTAACCTTTCTTCGCCAGCGCCCAAGCCACCCGTGCCACCCGTTTAAAGTCCTCCTCATCACGTCCCATCGAATGGCCGCCCATGATTCCCACCACCTTCTTAACGCCATCCTTCTCGACACGACCTTCTAATAAGTCCCCCAAAGCATCGTCAATGGCGTGGTCATGCAACCGCATCGCGAGTGCTTCCAAGATATGAGGGTGCTTCCGCCCCCGCTCCGCAAAGCGCTCATAGATGCGCAAATCCAAACTCAAGTCCTGCTTCGGCGTCCACCCCTCCATCAGCTCATCTCGCGAATACAGGCTCGGCCGATAGGGATCGTAGGGGAAATCAGGAAAAGCTGGGAACACCGAGGCTCCTCTCTCCATCAAATCACAGACCCCCACTCCCTCTGGAAAATTACACCCCAAGAACACCGCTCCGTGGCACTCCACCTCCGACCAAGGCACTCCTGCCTTCGATAAGTCCAAGCCTTGCACCACCGCACCATGCAACTGCCCCTTCTGCCGCAGCAGACTATTTAAAGAATCAATCTCTCGAACCGCTTTCATCACCTCCAAGGAAAAGGCACTTTCGAGACGAAAAGAAGCAGCAATGCGGTCCTAGACATCCCCACAGGAAATCTCACGAGGTGGAGAGCACCCTAGAAAATTTCTCAATCATTTTGGAACCTTCTCCGCTCTCGTCGGTATCATCAGGGACCACTGCATGACCGAAGAAGAAGAAATCAACTGCACCCGTCGCACTCTGGACGGGGACGTCGATGCTTTTTCAGCTCTCGTAGATGCTTACCAACAACCCCTGATACGAATGCTCGCAACCATCCTCCACGACAAGCGCCGCCTCGCCGAAGATGTCGCTCAAGACGTCCTCGTGGAAGCATTCCGTCGCCTACGAGACTTCGACCCCGTGCGTAGCAGATTCTCAACCTGGCTCTTCATGATCGCTCGCAGTCGAGGAATCAACGCCATGAACCGCATGCAGCCCACCCTCTTTGCCGAGCCACCGGAATCATCTGCCAAGCCCTCACCCGTCGATGAGCGCGCCGACCTCTCCGCGCTCGACATCGCTTTACACCAATTACCACCGAAGCAGAAACGGGCCTTTGTCTTGGCCGTCATCGAGGACCTCCCACATGCCGAAGTAGCTCGCATTGAATCCACCACCATCGGAACCATCAAATCCCGCGTCTCCCGTGCCCGAGACTTTCTCAAAACCGCCCTCGAAACCGCCAACCGCTAGCCCATGAAACCTTCCCAAGAAAAATCTATCGACGACTGGGTCCGCTTGAAAAAGGAACAGCTCGACGAAGAGTCAGTGCCTCCTCGCTTTCAACAAGACGTCATGAACGCCATCCGCGCTCAAGAACTACCCTCGATAGCAGTCGAACTCCCGAAGCTTCCTCTGCCCGCACCTCTTTCCACTCCCTGCTGCGTTGCCCTCGGCATCGCAAAAGTCCACCTCATCCTGCAACTCATTAGCTAAAGTCATGTCCGAACAAGCAACACCCACCACCGAACTCGGCGCCATCAAACCGCGTAGTCCCAAGACCGCATTCAACCTCTCGAACCTCTCTCCAGGATTGGGTCAAATCTATTGCGGTTGCCTGAATCGCGGCTTACTGCACATCGCCTTCTTCTCCCTCGTTTTCATTGTAGGCATCGTATTGTTAGCAATGGAACTGGGAGACGCCCTAATTCTCAGCATTGTCATCATCATTCTCCTGACAGCGTTCTCATTCTACTCGGCCTTCGATGCCAGGAAACTCGCCCGACAATGCCGCGAAGACTATCGCCTTAAGGAATACAACTCGGGGTCTTTCTACCTTGCCATCTCCATCGTCATCATTGCCCTGATTGTTGGCTTCACTTTCACGTTGAGAGAAAACTTCATTCAAGGATTCAGGATGACTGGTAACTCGATGAATAACACCCTCACCGAAGGGCAACGAATCGTCGTCAGAAAGGATGCCTACCTCCGCGACAATCCCGAGCGTTACGACCTCATCGCCTTTCGCAATCCTGATAAGCGCAGCCAGACCTGGGTCAAGCGCGTGATTGGGCTGCCCGGAGACGTGGTAGAAATTAAGGCTGGTGAAGTCTGGGTCAACGGCGCCGCCATCAAAGAAAGCCCCTCAGTGCGCAGGGGTTCCGCAGACCTCCCGCCCACCACAGTGCCCCAGTATCACTGCTACGTCCTCGGAGATAATCGCGCCCACTCGAAAGACAGTCGCAACATCGGCCCCATCCCCATGATTGCGCTTGTCGGTGAAGTGGTCGGCCACCCTTAATTGAGTTTTAGGGAAATGTGAGAACTCTCGAACCAGTAAAAATTTCAGAAAAATCGGAGGCTCCTGTAATCTTTACTGGAAAACACCTTCCTAAAAACCAATAACCACGAAAACAAATAACCCTCAACAAACTAACAAACAATGAGTTAAGGTAAAGCGAGAAGCAGATGGCACGGAGAATGATAACCACCTCATTAGTAATACACCTTTAGCTCCCATGAATTTAACAACGAAAACCACCAACGCCATTTCATTAATTACCTCCGACGTGAACCCAGAAGAACCATCGCTCCCACATCTGAAGGACACCAGTAGCTCCCCAGACAGTATTCCTACCGGACTTCTTTGGGCCCTTTCTTCTTGGGGGACTTTCGAGCTCATTCACCTGGTCGTTGAACTGGGTCTCCAATTTCGGCTGCTTTCTATGCTAAGCATCCTGTCTCAAACCCTCGGACAAGGGCCTGGAGCAATGTAAGTAGAAGGTATCGCAACAACTTAAATCCGAACACCAAGGACCACACAGAGTTAGACAACGACCACTTTTCTACCTGACACTAGCCTTTCATGCATAGCCGCCTTCCAATCATTCTCCTCATTGCCATTTTTACTGGCCTTTGGGTCACCATCAACTCGTGGCCCAAACTCCCTCTTTCCTCCGTTTTTCTATCCGAGACTCCTCACCCGAAACCCGACCCCGCGAAATACCGCTCCCTCATCGGCGAGCTCGCAACCGAACGCCAGCGACTCGCCGCCCAACACGCCTCCGCCGACTCCACCGCCGAGAAGGAGCTCATCGAAAACGAAGCCCGCGCCCTCCTCGAAGCTCAACTCCCCCAGCTCATGCGCTGCTGGCTCGGAACCCCTTGGGACTTCAACGGCACCTCCCAAACCCCAGGAGATGGCAAAATCGCCTGCGGTTACTTCGTTTCCACCGTTCTCCGCGACGCCGGATTCGAGGTCGAACGCTTCCGCCTCGCCCAACAAGCCTCCCAAAACATTATCCGCACTTTTCTCGCTCGCGACGAGATTCACATCAGCACCTCCACCACTTACGAAGACTTCCTCCAGCAAGTCATCGCCCGCGGGCCCGGCGTCCGCATCGTCGGACTCGATACCCACGTCGCCTTTCTGATCGTCAATCCCGACCAGAGCATCAACTTCATCCACTCCTCCGGCGCCCGCCCTTGGACCGTCGTCGATGAAGGCCCCTCCCAAGCCGCCGTCCTCGCCGCCTCCAACTACCGCGTCACTGGCAACCTCACTGAAAACCCAAAGGTCATCCAACAATGGCTCGCCCAAAACCCTTGGCCCACCAAGACCTCCTAAAGTGGCTCACGTTTTTCCACCCACCCCCACAATCCGACTTGCACCTCTCCCCACCCACTGCCACCTTTCTCATGAAAACAATTTTGAATCATGAGCGAACCATTTGCTGACACCCCAGTCCCTACCTCTTCTCCGAATCTCCAAGCCGCTAACGAACTTCGTGCTGCAGCTGGCGAAAAAGCCCGCGAACTGACCCACACCGCCGAGGAAAAGGCCAAGCTCCTAAAGGAGTCTGCCACCGAAAAGGCAAAAGAACTTCGCGAGGTTGCCACAGAGAAGACCGTCCAATTCCGCGACAACGCCGGCGAAAACGTGCAACACCTCCGTGGTGCCGCTACCGAGCAATGGCAGGATACCCGCCTCAAGCTCCGCGAATTCCATGCTGATTCCGAGGATCTCATTCGCCAGCACCCTACTCAGACCGTTTTGGCCGCTGCTGCCATCGGTTTCCTCGCTGGACTCGTCATCCGCCGCTAAACGCCCTTGCCGAGCATGAACGAATCCGGCGACGAGCCTGAGCTCTCGTTCCCTAAGGGAATGTCAGCCTACATGAGGACCCGCCTGCAACTGGTCTCCATCGAGACCCAAGAAGCTCTTGCCCATCTCAAGGGCAAGCTTGCTCCCCTTCTCGTCATTCTCGTCTGCGCCGTTGGAAGCTACTTCCTTCTTCTAACAGCTCTTGTCTCTTTCATCGGAAAACTACTTGGACTGATTGGAAAACACCCTCTCCTCGGCTGGGAAGTCGCCGCCCTCATCGTAGCCGGAATTCACATCGTCATTATCTTTGCGATGAAGAAGAAGGTGACCGGCAAGCTTCCCGCCCCTCTCTTTGAATACTCCCGAGCCGAACTCGAACGCGATCGCGAATGGATCCAAGAACACAATCCAACAAGCAAGAACTCGTAAGCCAGCTGGCAGGCTATCGCCGCACCCTCAAGGTGCCCGACACCCGACAGCTCCTTTCACAGTCCAAAAATCTGCTTCACGTAGCGGGAAAACTGCCCTCAAGTATGCAGGCCCGCCCCGCCCGCACCGCTATGATCACGGCTGGAGCAGCTTGCCTCTTGGTTCTCCTCCTCAAGCCAAAACGCAGAAAGAAGAAGGAAAAGACCATCAGCGAATCCAAAACCATCCCGCGCCAACTTTTAGCGTTTTCCCTTTCAGTTACGCAACCTCTCGCTCGTGTTTGGCTCACCGAACAAGCTCGACGATGGTTGCGAAAGTAATCACATGTAAATAATGGGTAAAGAGTCTTGCCCTGATAGGCCAAGCCAGTGTCCAATGAAACTAGCACAAACCAACCCTTAACACGAATAGCTTATGTCCGAACACAAGGTTCTGGCCCACGTAGACGAATATCTCAAAATTGGCTTGGAGTATGATTGCTCCGATATCCACCTTCCGACCGCTTATCCACCCACTTGGCGCCGCTTCGGCACTCTTGCGCCTATCTGGGAGGGACACCCCCCTCTTACTGAAGAAGACACAGAGCGCCTTGCGATGTCCTTCCTTGGCGACAAGGAGAAAGCTCGTTTGGAAGAAAGAGGAGATGTCGACTTCGCCTACGCCACCGATTTCGGACGCTTTCGCGCCTCCGTCGTACGCCAGCGCCTCGGCCTTGAGCTCGTCTTCCGACTCATTTCGACCACCATTCGAACCATCGAAGAGTGCGGCCTACCAGCCGACGACTTGATTCCCCTCACCCGATACCAAAACGGACTCATCCTCGTGACCGGCTCCGTTGGTTCTGGAAAGTCCACCTCCATGGCGGCGCTCGTCAACTTCATCAACCAAGACCGCGAAGACCACATTCTCACTCTGGAAGACCCTATCGAGTATGTTTTTGAATCCGCTGGCTGTCACGTGAACCAGCGTGAAGTTCACTCTCACACCGAGTCCTTTAGTCGAGCCCTGCGCGGAGCTTTGCGCCAAGACCCGGACGTCATCATGGTTGGAGAAATGCGCGACCTCGAAACCATTCAACTCGCCCTCACAGCGGCGGAAACGGGTCACCTCGTTCTCGCCACTCTTCACACCGGCAACGCGCCTCGAACTCTCGACCGAGTTCTCGACGTATTCCCAACCGATCAACGAGACCAGATTCGCGTCATGGTATCCGAATCTCTTCGAGGCATTATTTCACAGCAACTCGTGCCCAAAATTGACGGCTCCGGTCGTGCCTTGGCTCTCGAGCTTCTGGTCAACACCGCGGCAGTAGGAGCCACCATCCGAGATGGCAAAACCTTCATGCTCCCCGGCATCATGCAGACCGGTAAAAACGTCGGCATGATCACGATGGATGAATCCCTCCGTAATCTCTACATGCAAGGCATCATCTCACAGGAAGAAACCCTGTATCGTTGCGAAGACAAACCGCAAATGCGCGCCTTCTTCGAGTCCTAAGCACCTCTTTTCTTATCCAACACTTTAACTAATTTTCTCATGGCCGAAATTGATCGTCTCTTTCAATACCTTGTCTCCAGCAAAGGCTCAGACCTCCATCTTTCCGAAGGGCAACCTCCCAAGGTGCGCGTTCACGGAGGTGTCTCCGCCATCCCCGATGAACCCGTTCTCGAAGGAGAAAGCTTCAAAAAGATGCTCGAAGAAATTGCTGAGCCCGGAGCCTTCGCCGCCTACTTGGAAGGCGGAGACCTCGACTTCGCTTACGAGATGGATGACGTCTCCCGCTTCCGCTGCAACTACCTGCAGCAGCAGTTCGGACTCGCCGCCGTCTTCCGACTCATTCCTACCGAAATCGCCTCCCTCGAAGACCTGAATCTTCCCAAAGTCATCAAGGAGTTTGGCCACATGCGCGCCGGGCTTGTCCTCGTCACTGGGCCCACCGGTTCCGGGAAATCCACCACTCTCGCTGCGCTGTTAGACTACATCAACACCAACTACAGTCGCCACATTATCACGGTCGAAGAGCCCATCGAGTTCGTCCACCGCAACAAGATGTCCATCATCACCCAACGTGAAGTTCCCATCCAGACTCCCAGCTTTGCAGACGGACTGCGTGCCGCCATGCGACAAGATGCCGACATCGTTCTCGTGGGCGAGATGCGAGACCTCGAAACCATTTCCCTCGCCCTGACGGCAGCCGAAACCGGCCTCCTCGTCTTCGGAACCCTGCACACCAACAACGCTCGTAAGACCATCGACCGCGTCGTGGACGTCTTCCCTTCCGACCAACAATCTCAAGTTCGCACCATGCTCGCAGCCTCTCTCAAAGGCATCGTCGCGCAGCTTCTTTGTAAGCGTACCGACAAACCAGGCCGTGTCGCCGTCAACGAGATCATGTTCACCAACTCCGCGGTCGCCGCCATCATTCGAGAAGGCGCCACCCAGAAGCTCTACGACGTCATCACCCAAGGAAAAGCCGAAGGAATGCAGTTCATGGACGAAGCCATCTGGGAAAAACTCCAAGCAGGCATGATTTCTCCCGAGGAAGCCTATATGAAGGCCATCGACAAGACCCGCTTCAAGCGTTTTCTCCCCGAAGAATCCGCCTCCCTCGGCGTCGCCACCGGCGAGAGCCCCACTGGCCACTAGTCCCATAGCTGGCGCTTCCAGCGGCAGTCCGTTGTTGCTGCTTTCAGCGGCAAAACACAGGTAATTCCAAGAGCCTCTTGTTCCCCAAAAAATTCCCAAAGAACACCTGTTCCAAACTTGAGACAATTTCCTCCGGCTCTATCGTTTTCCCAGAAGCAGTGAGCGAACCTGACGAAATCGAAGAAATCATGGCCCGGGTCCGTCGCCTGGAGCTGCGCGCCAAGCGTTTGGTCAAAGAGACCTTTGCGGGCGACTACCATTCCTCCTTCAAAGGCCAAGGACTCGATTTCGACGAATTCCGCGAATATCAGCACGGAGACGAAATCCGTTTCATCGACTGGAACGTCACCGCTCGTCTCGGCACCCCCTTCATCCGCAAATTCCGCGAAGAACGCGAACTCTCCGCCATCATCGCGGTCGATATCTCCGCCTCCATGGACTACGGCTCCGTTCGTCTTTCCAAGCGCGAACTTGCAGCCGAGGTCGCCGCCCTCATCGCCTTCTCCGCTCGCGACAATGGCGACAAAGTGGGCCTTCTCCTCTTCGCCGACGAGCCCCTCCTCTACCTCCCCCCCGCCAAAGGAACCAAACACATCCTCCGCTGCATCCGCGAAATCCTCGCCACTCCAGCCCCCACAGGTGCCGTCAATTTTCCCCTAGCCACCAAAGTGATGATGCAAGCTGTCCGCCAAAAATCACTCGTCTTTCTCCTCTCCGACTTCATTGGTGCCGATTTTTCAAAATCCATCGCCACCCTTTCCCAAAAGCACGACCTCGTCGCCCTCCGTATCTTCGACCCCGTTGAACGCGAACTGCCTTCCGTCGGCAACGTCACCCTCATCGACCCCGAAAGCGGCTACGAACGCGTGGTCAACACCTCTAACAGCAACGTCCGCATGGGGTTCTCCAAACTCACCCGCCGTCACCGCGAGGGCGTGCTCAAAATTTTTAAGCGCTATAACATCGACTTCACCTCCTTGGCCACAAACGAAGACCCCTTCAAAGCGATGCATGGACTTTTTCAAAGAAGAGCCAAACGAAAGAATTCATGAGGAAACAGCGGTTCAGAATGGGAGTAAGCCTCTGGGCGGGATTACTTCTCACCCTCGCCTCCCTCGCAGGGGCACAAGAAAGCATCGAGTCTCAACTCGCGCCCCAAGCTTCCTCCGAAGCGCTTACTGCTGAACAATCAGAAGCACCCAAGCTCCCCGTCGAAAGCATCGATCCAACCCCTCACCTCCCCGGCATTCCAAGCTGGCTCATTCTACTAGGTGCTCTCATCGTCGCTATTCCTCTCATCCTTCTTTTACTTTTCATCCTTCGCAAAGCTCCACTCTCCTCCCTTCAAGCCCCCGGCCCCTCCCCCTTTGATTCGGCCAAAGAGCAACTTCTTTCCCTCCGTGAACTCCCTACCGAAACCCCTTTGGCCGAAATCTCCACCCGCATCTCCTTGGCCCTCCGCCGCTTCCTCACTCAATCCAAGTCCGATGCCGCGCTCTACCAAACCCGCGAAGAATTCCTCACCGACGAAGAACGCCTTCGCCACGTCCCCGAGCCTACTAAGAGCGAAACCGCCCACTTCCTGAGTGAACTCTCCTCTCTCCAATACGCCCCTCCCAGCAGCGACCCCTCACAAGTTTCCACTCTGATAGAAAAGGGTCTTCAAACCCTCGAGTCCCTCCATCAACCCGAACCAACATTGCCTGCCGCCAATGATTGAATTCTTCCAACAACTCGAATTCGCGGCTCCCTTGTGGTTCTTGGGCCTCCTTTTCATCCCAGCCCTCTGGTTCCTCCAACGACGCGAAGGAGCCAAATCCTCCATCGTATTTTCCTCTCTCGCCATTCTTGGTTCTCTTGGCTCCAAGCCTAAACGACGACCCGGTGGCTTTAGCCTGCTCCTCATGTCTTTCGCGCTCGCGACCTGCTTCGTCGCACTTGCCCGCCCCCAACATCGCGAAACTTTCACTGCCCGCAAAGCTTCCGGCATCGACATTCTTCTCACCTTGGACCTCTCCGAGTCCATGAACATCCCCGATTTCCTCCCCCCCAATACCCGCCGCACCATTCCCCGTATCAACGCTGCCAAACTCGTTCTCAAACCTTTCATCCGCAATCGTCCCAATGACCGCATGGGCCTCGTCGTCTTCTCCGGCCAGCCCTTTCCCGTCTGCCCCCTGACCCTCGATCACGAGTGGCTCCAACAATCCATCGAACGCGTCCAAATCAACGACATCGCCGAGCAAGGCACCGCCATCGGTTCCGCCATCGCCGCCTCCTCCACCCGCCTCGACGCCCGCGATTCCAAGTCCAAGATCATCGTCCTCATCACCGACGGAGCCTCCAACTCCGGTAAACTCTCTCCCAAACAGGCCGCTGAGCTCGCCAAAGAACTGAATATCAAAATCTATCCCATCGCCATCGGCACCGAAGATGGCCGCGTCGGGCGCAACGTGATGTCGATTCCTCGCCAGGAATTCGATGTCGAAACCCTTCAAGAAATCGCCCGCGTCACTGGCGGCGAATTCTTCCGCGCCCGTGATTTCAACTCCCTGCGAGAAACCTTCGCCAGCATCGACCAGCTGGAAAAGTCAGAAGCGCGCGTCTCCAGCACCGTCCAGTCTCACGACTTCTATCCTTGGGTTTGTGGCCTCGCTGCCCTTCTTGCCTTCGCCGCCCTCCTCACCCACGCCCTCGCCCTTCCTCCTCAACCCTAACCTCCGGAAACATGACTCTCGCCGAACCTGCTTTCCTTGCCCTTCTTCTCCTCATCCCACTTCTCGCCTTGGGAGCCTTTCTCGCCGAGCGCCAACGACGAACCGCATGGCAAAAGCTCGTTGCCCCACGCCTTCGTAAAAAACTGGCCGCGCCCGTCTCGCCCTGGGCACGTTGGCTCTCTCTCGCCTGCGGACTGCTCGCCCTTTGCCTCCTGATCTTTTGCCTCGCCCAACCCATTGCCGGCGAGAAAGAAACCACCTCCCTCACCAAAGGACGCAACATCATCATCGCCGTGGACGCCTCCCGCTCCATGCTCACCCGCGATGTCGCCCCAGACCGCCTCAACGCTGCCAAGACCGCAGTTTACGAGCTCTTAGACCGCTTCCCCGACGACCGTATCGGCCTTCTTGCCTTTGCTGGCTCCGCCTCCTTACAAGCCCCCCTCACCATCGACCACAACGCCCTTCGCGAAACCCTCGATCAGCTCGACGAAACCAACGTCCCCTCAGGTGGATCCAACCTCGCTGACGCCGTCAACCTCGCCACCAAGACCTTCAAGGAAACCGGCCAACAGACCCACGGCCTCATCGTCATCTCCGATGGCGAACTCCACGAAGGCGAGCTCAAAGACGCCTCCTTCGATGCCCGCCAAGCCGGTGTTTTCGTCGTTACGATCGGCATTGGCACCCGCGAAGGCGACTTTGTCCCCGACCCCACCGAGACCGATGGCCGCTTTCGAGACCGCAGCGGCAAGCCTGTCCTCTCCCGTCTCAACCCAGATCCTCTCCGCACCCTCGCAGGCGACACCGGAGGCCTCTACCTCGAAGGATTTGGCTCAGACTTTACCGAAAAAATTGACACCGTCATCAGCCGCCTCGACGCTTTCGAAGATGAAGGACGCATTCAAAAAACGCCCGTCCCTCGCTTTCAGTGGTTTCTCGTTCCCGCCATGATTCTCATGATCGCTAGCATCCTCTTCCGCTTCCTCTGGACCCCGGCCCGCCCACGATCGGTCACCGCCACCCCCGCCACCTTAGCACTTGTCACCATAGCCTTGTTCGGTTCCCTCACCGATGCTCAAGCTTGGAATAATCCCTTGGAAGGATTCCTCGGCTCTCGCGCCCTCAAGAAAGGCGACAACGAAAAGGCCCTCGAGCACTTCGAAAAGGCAGCTGAGAACGCCAATGCTGAAGACCTCGCCAAACTTCGCTTCGGGCAAGGAACGGCTCGTTATCAATCGGGAGATTACGCCACGGCAGGCGACTCCTTCGCGGAAGCCCTCCTCAGTTCAGACAAGAATCTCCAGCGCGACGCCCACAGCCAGCTCGCCAACACCCTCTTCCACCGTGCCGTCCAAAAGCAAGGTCAAGAAGACGCCGACTTGGAAGAGCCTATTTCCTATCTTGAAGATGCCTTAGAACACTACGACTCCGCCCTAGAACTCGATGAGAAACACGACCCCTCGACTCAAAATCGCGAAGTCACTCAACAAATGCTCGAGCAATTAAAGCAAGCACAGCAGCAACAACAAGAGCAAGAACAGGAGCAGCAACAAGAATCTGGCGAAGGCGAGAACGAAGACGAACAAGACGGTCAACCTCAAGAACAGAACCAAAGCGAGAACGGCGAAAATGGCGAGCAAGGTGAAGAGGGCGAACCACAAGAAGGCGATCAAGGGGAAGAAGAGGGCGAAGAGAACCAAGGCCAACAAGGAGACGAAGGCGAGGAGGGCAACGAGGGCGATCAACAACAGGGCCAGCAAGGACAAGAAGAAGGTGACCAAGAAGGCCAGCAAGGGTCCCAAGGCCAGCAGAACCAACAAGGCCCAGCCCCCCGCGAAGACGAAACCGCTGAAGAATTTGCCCGCCGCATTCTCAAAGAAAACGCCGACTTCCAGAAAGACGCCCTCCGCAAACGTGGTCGACAGGTCGTTCCGACCAAAGACTGGTAACTTTTTTTCACCCATTTTCACTCACTATGATGCGCCTACTTTTCAGCTTCCTACTCTCTTTCTCGCTCTGGGCTTCGGCCCAAGAAGCCGGTGATGTTTCTTCATTCTTCCCCTTGCAACATGTCCTCGTGGGCGAGGAAGCACTTCTCAATATACAAGTAATCGAGGAACAACCCTCAGGCGCACTCAATGCCAAGGAAGAGAGCGCCCTCATCTTCAGCACCCTCCAACCTGATGTTCTGGGTCGGCGCATCTTTAGTGGCAACATCGGAGTCTCTTCCAAAGTCGCAGGCACCTTCCAGGTCCCCGCCTTCGAAGTTCCTCTCAAGTCCGGCACCGAGGCCACCCAGTCATTCTCGATGGAAGTCTTCCCCACCGACAAAATCGAATGGAAGACCTTAAACATCGGCAGCGACAGCCACCGCATCGGAACCATCGTCCTCTTTCCTTCTGGCCCCATCTACGCCGGTCAATCCGTGCCCATCACTGCCAAAGTGCTCTTCCCCGTTGACCTACCCGTGGGCAGCACTGGCTTTGCCGAAATCGAAAAGGACAACATCGGAGCCTGGCGCTTGGAAGCGCCCTCCCCTCCAAACTACGACCAACAAGTCAACCCTCGTCCCCCTCACGCCCTGCGCCCTCGCCAAGTCCGCATCGACGGCCGGCGCTATCAGGTCGCCAACTACGTCACTTTTGCCGCCCCCCTCGGCGACGGTCTGGTCACTGTTGGACCCGGGAAGATCCAAGGCCTGCAAGTCCAAGTCCAATCCCGCAATCAACGCCCCGGCTTCTTCAGTTCCTTCAGCCGCAGCTACAATGTCGAACTCGAACTCCCCGCCGTCAGCTTCACTGCCAAAGCTCTCCCCAAAGGCGCCCCTGCCGGATTTCAAGGAGCGGTCGGCGACTTTAATCTCGAAGCCTCCCTCGACATCACCACCGAGCTCAAGCCCGGAGACCCCGTCATGGTTGACCTCACCGTATCGGGCCAAGGAAATCTCGACACCCTCGCCCCTCCCGTCATCGATGCTCCCGAGTCTAACTGGAAACTCTATCCGACCTCCCGCAACGAGAAAGACGGCGCCCGCCGCACCAACCAAGGCTCCGTCTCCTTCAGCCAAATTCTGCGCCCCATGGTCCCGATCAAAGAAGTCCCCTCCTTCACCCTCGCCTTCTTTAATCCCAAGACCGCCAAATACGAGACCCTCCGCAGCGAGCCCATCCCCCTCAACCTCTCTCCCGCCGACTCCATCTCTAATGGGATTCCCCAGGCAGGTCTGGTCCCCATCGCCGAGATGCAAGACATCCTCGGACTCATTCCGCCCAAACCCTTTCAAGCCCGTGAACCTTTCCGTATCGGACTCTGGTGGCAACTCATTCCCGCCCTCATCGTCCTTGCCCTGCTCGCCCTCATCGCCAAACGGCAGTTGCCCAAGCTCAAGAGATCAGATTCATCTAAAGACCGTCTTCGCTCCGAGCTCCAAGATCTGGAAAAAGAAAAGAACTCCGGAGCCTTCCTTCGTGCTGCCGGCCACCTCGCCGAAAGCCAAGAACTCCCTTCCGACGACTTCCTCAACAAGCTGTTCGAAGAACGGGACCAGAACTGCTTCCAGCCCGGCGAAGCCAAAGAGGAACTCCCTCGCAAGCGTCGCCAAGAAATCATCTCTGGCCTCAAAGAAAGGCTAGGTCAAATAATTCTGTTAGGAACCCTTCTCCTCATCTCTCACCCCTCCACCGCTGAAGCCTTTGATTCCCAAGCCCAAACTGCATGGGAGAAGGGCAACTACCAAGAGTCTCTCGATGCCACCCTCCTCTCTCTTAAAGACGAAACCACCCCCGACCTTCTTTACAACGCTGGCAGCAGTTACTACCGCCTCGGCGAACCCGGCAAAGCAGCTCTTTACTATCATCGCGCCCTTGCCCTCGATCCCAGCCACCCCGAATCCCGCCAAAACCTTGCCTTTCTCGAACGGAAGATGGGAGCCATTCCCCAACTAGAGGACGACAACCCCATCTGGGCCCAGCGCCTCAATACTCCACTCTTAAACAATCTTCTTCTGTTGCTGATGTGGCTCTTTATCATTTTCTTACTCATTCGCTTTGTTCGCCCTAGCTCCCGCGTGCAAAAAGTTTCCACCTTGGGTCTCATCGTCACTGTGATGCTCACACTCCTCATGGGTGCCATTCGCTTTTTTCACCCCGGCCCTCCCGCGAGCCTCACTGCACCCAACGCCGTGCTCATCAGCAAAGAGTCTACCGAAGTCCGCACCGAACCCTCTGCTGGCGGCAGCGTCATCCTCAACGCACCTCCTACCACCTCTTGCCGTATTCTCACCGAGCGCGGCAACTGGTCCTATATCGAGCTACCTAACGGCAGCCGAGGCTGGCTGGAGGGCAACACCCTCGAAAGTATCTAAGAAGGCCTTCTCTCCCAAACAGTCTCGACTTTTCCAGTCAATCCTGAGCACCAAAGTCCCATCATGACCGCGCGGAAACACATCCAAGCCCTTCGCCTCGTCGCCCTCATCGAAGGCCTCTCCTGGCTCGTACTCATCGGAGCCATGGTTTATCGCTCCCAAACCGGAGACCACGAACCCGTCGCTTGGACCGGTCGCGTTCATGGCGGCCTCTTTTGCCTCTTCGCCCTCGTCCTTTTCCTCGCCTGGCTCGAGGCCAAGTGGACCCTACTCTTCGCCTTCCTCATTGGCCTCTCTTCCCTGATTCCACTCGGTTTTCTTTTTGCTGACCCCTTTCTCCGCAAGAAGTTATCAGAATGAGCCTGATGGCGGGCAAATTCCACTCGTCGTTTGACAAGATGACCTCCCCTTTCCATAAATCTTGCCTTCATGAGTCTCTCGGTCCCTCCTAAACCCCGCATTCCGACTAGCGGAAGGCATAAACTTGCCATTATCGCCTCTCAGTTTAATCAGGAATACACGGATGGTCTGGTTGAATCAGCCATCGACGAACTTTCCACTCTGGTCCCAAGCGCTCGCGTCGACCTCATTCGCGTCCCCGGAGCATTCGAGATTCCACTCGCCACCAAGCTCGTGCTCGAAAACGAAGCCCCTTCGGCCGTCATTTGTTTAGGACTCATCTTAGAAGGAGAAACCGCTCACGCTGAGCTGGTTGCCACCTCCGTCACCGACCAACTCCTCCAACTTTCCCTCCACTACAACACTCCCATCCTTCACGAGGTCTTGCTCGTCGAGACTCACGAACAGGCTCATGCGCGCTGTTTAGGAGTCGAAATGAACCGCGGAGTCGATGCCGCTCGAGCGGCTGCAAGCATGATGGAAGTGTGCAAAGAATTGACCCGGGTGGCCCGAGCGCGTTAGGGAGTCTCTCCCACACCCTTGGTATGAATTCACCTGACCCATCTCCTTCTCCTAAAAAGCCGACTGTCGCGCGCCGTCAAGTGCGCGAAGCAACCGTGCAACTCATGCACTCGGCACAAAGCAATACCGAGGGAGCAGGTGATCCTTGGCCCCTCATCCTCGCCCAGCCCGAGGCCAAAATCGTGCGCGCCCGCGCCCGCGCCATTCTCCATCTGCAACAGAATCGACCCGGCCGCCTTAAAAAGGTTCACGCCCAACGAGCAGTGGCCCTCCCTCTCATCGAAAGCTATCTCGAAGAAAAGTCCGCCCCTCGCAATTTTCGCCAAATCCTCACCTCCGAGGAAAAGCTCCCCGAACTTCTCGACCTTCTGCGTCGTCAGCTCAAGTCCGAAAAAGAGCCCGATGCCATCTCGGAAACCATGGAACGCATTCGCGAAGCCAACAAAAGCTCGCTTGATGCTCTTACAGCCCTCGAAACAGCGCTTGGCCCCCTCGAAGCCTGCCCCGAACCTCTCAAGCATCTCGCCAAAGCCCTTCCACCCCTCCGCGAAACCGGCGACCTCCTCCGCTCTCTTCTCTCCGAAACACTTCCCGAACTCCGCGAAGTCGATGCCCTCCGCGAGGCCATCGCCGAACGCGACTTGTTCCAAAGCGAAACCGAGTCCCTCCACCAACTCGTCACCATCCATCTCGCAGATTCCGACAAGCTCATCGCCGAGCATCTCGAGAACTTCGCCCCTGACCGCCTCGCTCAAGTCGACCGCGCCGTCCTCCGACTCGCCGTCACCGAACTCAGGCACTGCCCCGATATCCCGCCCGCCGTCAGTATCAACGAAGCCATTGAAGTGGCCCGACGCTTCGGCGGCATCGAGTCCGCCGGCTTCGTCAACGGCATCCTCGACAAGCTCAAGTAACCGGCTCTTCTTTTAGAGCCTCGTCAGTTACAACATTTGCCAGTTTTCGGACTTCCGTTTTTGGCTCGATAGCGTTGGCTAGTGGCAGACACCGATGCCCTACCCCAACGATTTTCAAAAACGCACCCTCTGGTCCGCCGGCACGGGCCTCGCAATCGTGCTCCTCGGAGCCATCCTCGTGGGCATTATCTGGCTGAGCGGACAAGTTCTTGGCTATCTCCAACCCGTTCTCGTCCCATTAGCTGTGGCGGGCATCACCGCCTACCTTCTCGACCCTCTCGTCGCTTGGCTTCAAAAAAATCGCGAACTCTCCCGACTCAAAGCCGTTCTTGCTGTCTTCGGAGCCTTCACCATTATCGTAGCGCTCTTCTTCACCTTTCTCATTCCCAAGCTCATCGACCAAGGGGGTAAGCTTGTTGGCGACGACGAGAAGCTTGGCACAAGCGTCGTTAACTCGCTACAAAAGCTTCAAGATCGAATCCCTGGTGCCCGTCCCCTTGTCGATTGGGCCACTGGTCCAGTAGACTCCGAAACTGGAGAAGTGGTCCCCAAGCCCTACCCCTTCCCCATCTACAAAGACAAAGGACTCTCCCACTATATCACTCGCAAGGGCACCACCATTGTCGATGGAATCAAATTCAAAGAGGAAGACAAACAGGAGGGCAAATCTTATGTCACTCAAACCATTTCAAAAGCCGAAACAGATGCCGCGAAGGATTACGAAAAACTTTGGAACGACCTAAAGTTTGACGACACAAAACTGGGCACCCTTCTCACTCAAAACTGGAAAACCCTCACTAAAACTGCCCTCGAATGGCTCCAAGCATCCACCAAAGTATTCGGTCTCCTTGGTTACCTACTCGGCTTTCTCTTAGTCCCAGTCTACCTTTACTATTTCCTCAACGAGTCGTCGAAAATCAAAGCCACTTGGCACGAATACATTCCTCTCAAAGCCTCCAAATTCAAAGACGAAGTCGTCTCTACCGTCTCCGAAATCAACGGCTACCTCATCTCCTTCTTCCGAGGTCAAGTCCTCGTCTCCCTCATCGACGGCATTCTCGTAGGCATCGCCCTCTCGATCTTCCAGCTTCCCTACGGATTCCTCATTGGCCTCGCTCTCGCCGTCCTTGGTATCCTTCCCTTTATCGGCAACATCCTCTGCATGATTCCCGCCGCCATCATCGCCTTCATACACTTCGGCGGTGGCGACGCTAACCACCAATGGCTCGGGGACAATCCTTGGGCCTACGTCGGCGCCGTCATCGGTATCTTCCTCGTCGTCCAACAAATCAACTCCCTCGTCACCGCCCCGAAAATCGTCGGCGACTCTGTCGGACTCCACCCCATGACCGTGATTTTTTCCATCCTCTTCTGGTCACTCCTCCTCGGCGGTTTCCTCGGAGCCTTGATGGCCGTCCCCCTCACTGCCGCCGTCAAAGTCCTGTTCTCCCGCTATATCTGGCAAGCTCGCGTCACCCCCCAACTCCCCGGAGCCAACCCACCCACCGAGCCAACCGACATTCAAATTCCAAACAACCAATAACGATCAACTAACAACTCTATTCCATGATCAAATTCTTACACACCCGCATTCGCGTCTCGAACCCAGACGCCTCCATCGCTTTCTACAACAAGCTCGGCTTCGAGACCGGCGAACAGAAGACCTCCCCCCAAGGCAATCAACTCGCCTTCATGAACCTCCCCGGCAACGACCACTTCCTCGAACTCACCTATTCCCCCGACTACAAAGTCGAGTTCCCCGAAGACCTCATGCACACCGCCGTCGGCGTCTCCGACATCATCGAATACTGCGACAAGCTCGAAAAAGACGGCATCGAAATCTGGCCCTCAGGCTGGCGCGAAAAATTCTCCAGTGGCGAGCGCAAAATGGCCTTCGTCACCGACCCCGACGGCTACGAAGTCGAGATTCTCGAAAAGTAACTGCAGTCAAAATAGCAAACCAGTCCAAGGAGAGGCCCACCCGCCAATTCCTACTCCAAGCCGTTCGCAATCTTCAACTGCGCCACCGCCTGCAGGTCTTTAGGCCTGCCGATGGCCTCTTTGGCTCTAATCAAATTTTGGTGCCCCATCACCCGAACCGGAAAACCATCAACTTCGATTTCGACACTATCCTTCAAGCAATCGTAGTAGTCACCCACCCCTTTCACCTCTCCCAAACAATCTAAGACACCTAACCCAGTCTCAAGATAGATATTTTTCCAATCTGTTCGACTCGCCATTTCTCGCGTAAACCAAACAGGAGGTTCTTTGTGTCTGAATTTTGCGGAAACTCCTTCAAGGGCCTCTCAAATTTTGGTCAAATTTTCTGGAGTCATCACCACGACCACAACGCAATCGAACGTCGCCAAGGTGCTTCCATGAACATTTGCCGCCATTCCTCCAATGAGGATACACTCAACCTCCGCATCAGAGATCCGTCGTAACAAATCAACAAGACTCGCGTTCACCCCTCAAAACCTTTCCCGCAATTTGCAGCTTAGTAAGCAGTGTCTTTGCGCTTTCGTTTTCCAAAAGTCTTTCAGTCGGACTCTTCTCCAATTGCCTCTTAATCAACCACACATCGATTCCCTCCCGTTCAGCAATTTCCGCTGCCTCACGTGTCATCCGAAGACCCTAATATTCGACCATTTCCACTGCTGAAAGAATAGCAGACCATTCCAACCGCGCAACACTCACTTAAGAACGCAGAAATCGAAAAGACTCTCTGCGAATACTCCGCGTCCTCTGCGGCTCTGCGTCGAAAAACAAAACCTTCAACAACCACCGCTCACGCCACCGTCAACGCATTCCCCGACTCCGCCACCTTCCTTAACAAAGGATACTCCTCCAGCATTGGGTCCCTCTTCAACACATCATCTGCCAACCTCCGAGCCTCCCGCACCATGTCGACATCCGCAAGAAACTCTGCAAATACCAGTTCCCCCAAACCACTCTGAATCGTCCCCAGAACCTCCCCCGGGCCTCGCAAAGTCAAATCCGCTTCCGCAATCTTAAAGCCATCGTCCGTCCCCGCCATCACCTCCAACTTCTCTTGCCCCGTCTTTCCATCGCTGCTCAGAATGCAATAGCTCTTGTGCTCTCCTCGCCCAATACGGCCGCGTAACTGATGCAATTGTGCGAGCCCAAAACGCTCCGAGTTCCAGATAACCATCACATTTGCATTCGGCACATCGACCCCTACCTCGATCACCGTCGTCGCAACCAGGACCTGCGTCTCGTTCGCCCGAAAGCGCGCCATCACCGCATCTTTTTCTTCCGGAGCCATCTTGCCATGTAAAAGCTCCACCTCCCAATCCTTCAATCTCTTCTGCCACTTGGGAAACTCCACCGTAGCGGCCTGCGCTTTCACGGAAGCACTCTCTTCCACCAAAGCATAGACCAAATAAATTTGTCGTCCCTTCTCCAACTCTCCCTTTAAAAACTTCGTCACCTCACTCACCTTCGGCTTCACCCGAACCCCGGTGACAATCTTCCCCCGTCCCGCCGGCCGCTCATCAAGAACTGAGACATCCAAGTCCCCATAAATCGTCAGCGTCAGAGTGCGTGGAATCGGAGTCGCCGTCATCACCAACACATCGGGCGCAATCCCTTGCTGAATCAACCGCCCGCGCTGCAACACCCCGAACTTGTGCTGCTCATCAATCACCACCAACGACAACCTCTCAAATTCCGCTCGATCATAAATCAGGGCATGAGTTCCAATCAAGATATCCGCTCCCGTCGCATCCTCATCCCGCGCTCCTGTTAGAAGCCCTACCTTTACTCCCAAAGGCTCCAACCACTTGCAAAAGGTCAACCAGTGCTGCTCTGCTAAAATCTGAGTCGGAGCCATCAGCGCCGCCTGATTCCCGGCATCCACCGCCATCAACATCGCACACAGCGCCACAAACGTTTTTCCGCTTCCTACATCCCCCTGCAGCAGACGGTTCATCGCCCGCTCACTTCTCATATCCGCAATCACCTCCCGAACACTGCGCTTCTGCGCCTCAGTAAGATCGAAAGGCAAAGACTCATAAAACTCCGTCAAAAGCGCCGTCTTCTTTCCCTGCGAACGCCCCTTCTGCTCATCGTGCCGCATCCGCCGCCACAGCACCTTAATCTGCATCTCGAAAAACTCCTCCAACGCAAATCGCCGTCTCGCCGCTTCGGTCTGCTCAATCGCCTCCGGAAAATGAATCTCCCGAAACGCTTCCAAGCGCGGATAACTACTATCCACATCGTAGCTCGCCAAAAGACTCTCGGTCTCCACCTCAGCCAGAACCTTCGCCATCAACTCCCGCAACTTACGCTGAGGCAACCCACTCACACCGCGATAGATCGGAACCACCCGATCCACATGAAGAGACTCGCCCCCTTCCACAATTTCAAACTCCGGATGCTCAATCACCATCCTCCCTCCGGAATCCTTCACCCGCCCGTAGACAATCACCTCATGCCCCACCGCCACCATTCTGCTCACAAAGGGCATATTGAACCAACGGCAAGACAGCGTCCCGCCCCCAAAAACATCGCCTCCTCCCGGCGCTTCTAACACCACTTCATAATACCCTTTCTTCGCCCCAAACCTCTTCTGCATCGAGTCCACCACCATCCCTCGCAAGCAAAGCGCATCTCCCCCCGCTTGCGCAGGAAAAGCATCAAACTGCCGTCGGTCTTCATAGCGCTTTGGAAACAACCGCAAAAGCTCACCCGCCGTTCGCACACCGACCTTCAGAAGCCCCGCACGCTCCTTCTCCTTTAGAAAATCGAGTTCATCCTCAGCCCGCACAACGCCAGAAGTCTGCCCCCACCTCAGTGGGTATCAACCCCCAATCGCGCCCTTCATCATCCTCTATCGAAACAAGACCAACTGGTCTTGCGAATGAACAGGCGATCACCGAAGGTCCATGAAAGACACCTTCTTCCCCTGGACTTTTTTCACCTTGGGAGGTTTCGGCACATAACGCCGCGCCACCTTCGGAGGAAGATATTCTGTATACTCTGTCACCCACTCAGTCGCCGCCGCCTTGTCTTCCTTCATCCAACGAGAAAGATAATTCCCCGTATAGCGTTCACGCCAACCTTCGTCAGACAGTCGCAATGCGCCTACCAAAGCCACTCCGGGCTCGGCCTTAAATCCACGCTCCACCAAGTCCACCCAAGCTCCATCATAGTCAGGATTATCCCCCAAATTCTCGAGCCAAGCCACTGCTGCGCGTGGGTCACCCTGAGCCATCACCGACACCACACCTTCCGCCGCTTCGGTCCGCGTATCTTCCGGCAACGAGCGCACCCAGCTTTGCGCCCCCGCCATATCCTTTCTCGCAAATCGTTCCGCA
Organism: Roseibacillus sp.; assembly: GCA_051251855.1. GTDB lineage: Bacteria > Verrucomicrobiota > Verrucomicrobiia > Verrucomicrobiales > Akkermansiaceae > Roseibacillus. The sequence continues at coordinate 169,642 of JBPOGI010000001.1, read as the reverse complement.
ACTTGCTCACTCGCCTCCCGCCGCGCTTCTTTCGTGCCCAGACTTGCAATCCAACTCGCGGCTGCCTGCGGGTCCTCGTTCGCCATTCGACGAGCCATCCACATCGCCCCATCACTCTGCAAACTTCCATCTCCCAACCCCTCAACCCAACTCTTTGCAAAGTCGCCCCCCTGTTCCATGACATAGGGCAAAACCGAGTCCAGCGCTTGACGTCGCTCACGATTCCGAGGGTCTTTCGCCACCTCCGCAATCAAAGCCCCCGCCCGCATCGGATCGGTCCCCGCCAATCCCTTAATCACCCCTACCAACCAATCGTTCGCGCCATTGCCCTCATGATTCGCGCGCGCCCAAGCCTCCGCGGCATCAGGATCGTCAGAAGCCCACGTCGCCATCGCCTCGAACTGCATGGCATCATCTCGATCGTTCTTTGCCAAATACTCCACCGCCGCAATCGGATCTCGCTTGGCCCACGCTGCGATGATCAACAACCGCTCTTCCCTCATCACCCCGTTGAAACCACGCTTCGATATATCCTTCAGCAACGTCCCAAACTCCTCGCTGTCCGTTCGCTCCAGCTTCGCCATCAATTTTTCAAAGCGACTCCCCCGGTCTCCTTCCTCGAGAATCTCAACCAAAGAATAGTCACGCCCCTGACTGCGTGTGGCCACCTTCTCAAGCGAAGAGTCTCCCCCTCCTGCCATAGTGCCCACCCCCGAACCGCTCGCAGAAGAACGCGTCGACTGAACATCGGCTCCCGACCCAGAATCAATCGCACTCGGCGAGAGACGACCAACCGAAAGCCCTCCAAAAAAAAGCAAGGCACCGCTGCCCAAAAAAAGCCATCCTTGTCTCTTCATTCTCCTTTATTCGTTCAACAGACCGCAATTCTAGCAAATTTCTCTCTTTTAAGAGTCACCTACATCCCTCCAATGGAGTTCAATGACTCAGAATTTGCGCCAAGCCGCAGGGACAAAGAGCACCAAAAAGGCGAAAATCTCCAAGCGCCCCATTACCATCAGCAAAGCGAGATAGACCAAGGTCGGCTGGCGAAAATGCCCAAAGTTATCGGTAGGACCCACATCGCCAAAACCCGGACCAATGTTCGACAAGGTCGTAAGAACCGCCGAAACCGTCGTCTCAAAGTCCACTCCATGAGCCGTCTCCAGAATGGCTACCACCATCATCGAAACAATGGCTATGAACCAAAATAAAGCCACGAAAAGCACAGTTTGGCTCCGACTTTGATCGTTAATCGGATTCCCATTCACCTGCAGGCGAAGCACTTGATGAGGACGAAAGGCCTGCACGATTTCTTGACGAACCGAACGCACCAACAGCATCAAACGACTCACCTTCGCTCCCCCAGCCGTGGAGCCCGCACATCCCCCCATCAACATCAACCCTAGCACAATAAAGTGCGCTCCCACTGGCCACAGCTCGAAATCAACCGTACCGTATCCGGTCGAAGAAGCGATCGAAACGACCGTAAAAATGGCCCCTCTCATGCTCTCTAACAGTTCGGTCCCGCCTAGTATGTATTTAATAGCCACAACCAAAACAACCGCCACCCCCAAGAGAATGAGATAAATCTTAGCCTCCTCTTCACTGCGTAAACGCTTCCAGTTCTTGTTCAGAATCACCACGTAAATCAAGAAGCTCACACTCCCTGCCAACATGAAGAGCACCAACCACATCTCGATCGCAAATCCCGTCTCCCAGTTAGAAAAGTAGCCAATACTCTGGTTGTGCGTCGAAAAACCACCCGTCGAAACCGTGGTCAAGGCATGCGCAATAGCATCGAACCAAGTCATCCCCAATCCTCGTAATCCCAGTAAACATAGCACCGTCAGAACCACGTAAATTTTCCAGAGCAAGAGCGCAGTATCCTTAATCTTGGCATTGGAGACCTCCGCAGCTTCAAAAGAGGATTCGTTGCGAAAGAGAGACTTTGTCCCCGCACCCAAACTGGACAGTAAAGCTACGAACAAAACCAGGATACCCAATCCACCCAACCACTGCGATACCGCTCGCCAGAGAAGGATCCCCCTCGGCCACGCCTCAAGGTCCATAATCACCGTCGAACCCGTCGTGGTAAATCCAGAAACCGACTCAAAAAAGGCCGCCGATGGATTCAACCCCGGCTCGGCCAACATAAATGGAATCGACCCAATCAGCCCAGAGGTCATCCACCCCACCCCCACGATAATCACTCCCTCACGGCGTGGAATACGATCGAATTTGCCGCGCCCTATGAACACCAAAATTAGTCCCACCAAAAGAGCTGTCGCCGTTGCCGTTCCCAAAGCGAACGAAGAGGAATGCTTCGTCCCACTATCAAAGACCGCAAAAAGCGCGCACGCGAGAAGTGCTAAACTTTCCATCATCAACAACAACCCGAGCACTCTCGCCAGCAACTTGAAATTCACTTCCGCTATCCAAGCGCAAGTGAACCAAATCCCAATCCAAAAAAATGACGAATCCAAGGGTCTAGATTCAAAACTCTCACTTCCTTGACCAAACCAATGAGACCAAGATTTCGACACCTTCAGCGTAGAAAAATCGAGACAAAGGTGCCTTTCTCATCAAAGTTCCCTCAAAAAGACCCAAAAAGAGGAAAATTCCCGCAACTTTGAGTCAACATACGTGTTTCTATCACCAACAACAATGACCACACCGAACGATCCCCAGAAAAACCACACCCCTGAAGAGTTTGAACTCGCTCAGGACAAGGAACTTTGGGAACTTTTGGGCCAGAGCCAAACCGACAAAGCAGGCCCTCTCTTGAGTCGAAATATTTTGCGAGAAATTCGTCTCCAAGAAAGCGATTCCTCTCCTCTTTTCTCGTTTTGGAAAAAACTCTTCAGTCCTCGAGTTCTGGTGCCAGGCGCCCTCGCACTCACCGCTGCTCTTATTTGGAACCCCTTCAATGAGCCCGGAGACACCCTCACCCAGTCGGATGGAGCCGAAGTCCTCCCCATTGCCGTTGCTACTTCGTTGGAGAATTCGCTCGAGTCCGAGCTCCTTCTCGCAGCAGCCGACACCCCCAGCCTCTTCTCGGACGAAGAGGTCATCGCGATGCTCTTTTAGCAAATCAGGGACTGCTTTCACTCCTACAAGCACCGGAAGCCTCGATAATCGCGATCTTTGAACGTTTCCTCGTTTCGGGAGTCTTTCTTGCAGGGGGCTCCGTGTTCTGCTAATCCCCCTTGCCACGCAACACCCGTTTCCCATCAAAGATGTCCGACGATTCTAATCAAACTCCGCAAAATTCAGGTGCCAATATCACCCCCGCTTCTAATCAAAACCTGATCATCGGTCTCGTTATGGGAGCGGCCATTCTGTTGCTTCTCTTCTTGGTTGTGAGCAATCAAAGAAATAACAGCTCTCCTAGCAACGAAGTGGATGACCTCAAGGACCGAATTGCCGAACTAAAGCGCAATGAAAACGCGACTTTCGTCCAACAAAACCTTGGAGCTGGAGCGAACAACTACGGTGTTGACCCTATGAAGCTCGCCGAAGAAATCTCTACCGAAGCCAACACCCTAGCAGGATTGATTGGCGACTTCAGCTCCACCATCCAACAAAAGGACGCTCTTCTTCAGACCGCCCGCGACACCGAGTCCCTTCTCAATCGCCGTATTCAAGACCTTCAGCGGCAAATGAACGACCTCTCTTCCAGCGCCGCTGAAGCAGTCACCATGCGCCAAGAGCTCGAATCCCTTCGCACTCTCTACGCAAACGCCCAGCGCCAAATCGAAGAGCTTCGTAAACGCCCTGACGCCGCAACCGTAGAAGAACTCCGTCGCCAGAATGACGAGCTCCGCTCACGCCTTCTAGCTTTGGGAGACCTTGACAAAGAAAACCGCGAACTCCGCGAGGAAGTCCGCCGCCTGCAAGCCCTCCTCGACCGCTCCAAGCTCTTCGTAGAAGACGCCAACGCTCTGCCAGACATCGCCAAGCGACTGTTCAGAGAGCTCCAACGCCTCGAAGACTACGAGCCAGCTCAACTCGCTGACCAATATAAGAAGATCGAGCAACAACTCAGCGCTACGCCACTTCGCTCCATCAACTTCGCAACCGGCTCAGCCCAGCTCACCAGCGAGAAAATCAGTATCATTAAGAACGACCTTGCCGAGACCCATCCCGGAGCTTTCCTCCTCGTTGTTGGCTACGCCTCTACCATTGGCGACCAAGACGCCAATCGTAAGCTCTCTTCCGCTCGCGCAACCGCGGTCGCCTCCCAAGTCAACCTAGACAAAAAGGGAACTCAAGACGTTCGTGCCGTCTTCCTCAGCGAGACCAATCGCTTTTCCAAAGAGCAAGCAACCCTCAACCAGATCTGCGAAATCTGGGAGATTCGCCCCTAGTCGCTTCTATGCGCGTTTTGGCCATTGACCCTGCAATTCGCAACACCGGTTTTGCGGTCATCGAGGGGGACGCATATCAGCAGAAGGCCCTCGCCTACGACGTCATCTCCATTCCTCAGCGCCTTCCCCAGTCACAGGCTCTCGCAGCCGTGCGCACGGGAATTGCGAATCAGATCGAAAAATGGCAACCAGATGAAGTTGCCGTCGAAGGCATCATCTTTGTCCAATCTCACCGCACTGCCATCTCCATGGGAGCCGCCCGTGCCGCCACCCTTATCGCCGCTGCTGACCGAGGCCTTCCCATCTACGAATACGCTCCCACCAAAGTCAAACAAGCTGTTGTAGGCAAGGGTTCCGCAAAAAAAGAGCAGGTCGCATTCATGGTGAGAGCAATCCTTGGCCTCTCCGAGACTCCACAAGCCGATGCCGCCGACGCCCTCGCTATCGCCCTCGCACACTTCTACGCCTCCGACCCCGTCAAAGCGAAAGCCCTCGACCGAAAGAGAATCTAAATGAAAGGCGGCGTGACGTTGGAAACTCGAAACCTTGGTATCGACGTGCCCTACCAAGAGGCACTCGCCCTTCAAGAGCAGCTGGTAAAAGAGCGACTCGCAGGTAGTATCCCCGATACACTCCTCCTGCTCGAGCATGCCCCCGTCTACACAATTGGTCGAACTCGGGATCAATCTTCCCTCCAAGACCCCGCCTCTCTCCCTCACGCGGTGCACGAGATTTCACGCGGAGGCCAAGCAACCTACCATGGACCAGGTCAACTAGTAGGCTACCCCATCATCGACCTCACTCCTTTCGGCAAAGACTTACACGCCTACCTTCGAGCTCTCGAAGGCTCCCTCATTCGATTCAGCAATCAAGTCGGTGTCCCCGCCACCCAACGAGACGGACTCACCGGCATTTGGGTAGCAGATCGCAAGCTCGCTTCCATAGGAGTCGGCGTGAAAAAGTGGGTCACCTACCATGGCTTTGCTCTCAATCTTCGCCCCGAAAGCCTTCTTCCCTTTAAGGCAATCACCCCTTGTGGACTCGATGGAGTTGCCATGACCTGCCTTCAAAACGAGGGTGCTCCTTCGCTCGACCTCACTTCGAGCCAGAAAACTTACCCTTCGAATTTGAGAGAAGAACTCGAAAGCCTTCTTGTTCTCTAAGATACCTCTAACGCTCCCTTTTCAGGATCATGAGCTCTCGCTCAGCAATTTCCTTTTCCCTCTCCAGACCTCTGATCTGTTCATTCACAATCGAAATTTTTGAATCAAGGATATCTGCATCCTTGCTAGCCTTACTCGCAACAGCAGAGTTTGTATTCTGATTAAAAGTCGTTGAGTAGGACTTCGTCCTGAACTGCTTAGCCTTTGCTCTAAAGGCCGCCACGCGCAGTTTTGCTTCATTCTTACTGTTATTCTTTTCCTGAAGAAGGCGAGCCAGACGGTCCACCGTCTTCTTGAGTTCCATCTCCCGAAGATAAACACCACGTTCATTTTTTCCCTCGACCGCGAGCTGGTTCCTTTTTGCGCGAATGGCTAGCAGTTTGGCCTTATGCGCCTCTAGCTCACCATCTCCAATCTGAAAGCGCTCTCGTATTTCATCAGGCACCTCATCCCAACTTACGTTAGTAGAGCCAAACTCAGTCGTGAACCGAATCTTGTCCGGAAGGATCTCCCTAATCTTCACATTCTTGAGAACCTTTCCTCCGACTAACTTAAGCTCATCATAAGTCTCCCCAATGGCCTTTTCCCTCACAAATTCCCGATACTCTTCCCGATAAGAGAGCTGGCCCTCGTCCACCTCCTGAAAGGCCTTTTTCTCTTCCTCTATCTGAGTGGTAAGCTCCGCTTCTTTGCGAGTCAGCACCTCCAATACTTTGTTTGTTTTCTCGAGTTCGTCCGAAACAGCTTCCACGCGCTTTTGCTCTAACAAAGTTGCACTCGCCCACTCTATCTCGTCCTCCAAGCCGTAGAGTTCAAATGCCTGCTCACGAACGGTCTCCTTCAATTTAGTCGCGTTCTCACCATTCAGACGGTCATCAAAAACCGCCATAAACAAAGCTCCAAAACCAATGAGCATAAAGATAATCACCGTGATCCCAATCACCCCAGTGGAACGGGCTCTCTCAAAAAAATCAGACATAATATTACTAAATTTAAACCTACCGACACCTACTTACTCTCCCAACCGATACTTCAACTTATAGTCCGAGAACGACTTTTCAGCGTCCTTCCTCTCAACCTTAAGTTGCTGCAGTTCTTTCTCTAAATCAGAAAGAGCGCCCTTCTTTTCCTCAACCAATGTTTCTTGAGACTCCAACTGAGCACTCGGATCCCTCGTTGGCTTGTCATCAATCCGAACCTTGAGAGAATTTAACTCCTCTCGCAAAATCAAGATCTCTCGCGACTGCTCTTTGTGCTGCGCAACCATCTTCTTGTCTTCACAGGAAGATAAGAACAACACCAGTGCCAGAGATAGAAAACCTAATATCTTACCAGACATGAAAAAAAGAATATGCACACCAGATGCAGACTTCAAAGCCAAATGGGTGACACTTTCCCGATAGAGCCCCCTCCCTTTCCAAAAAAATTGCTTCAATAAACAGCTCCTAACCTAAAAAGGAACCGCCTCTATCAAAATCCTCAGCTCGAACATCAGACAATTTTCTTAATCGCAAGAGAGCTAACGCTTGCTCTTCACCTCATTGAGCTCCCGTTCAAGTCCCCTCTTTTCATTCTCCATGTTCCGAATCTGCCCATTGGCTATCGAGATCTTCGCCTTCAAGACATTGGCTTCGTCTTCAAATCGCTGGGCTGCGTTGAGATTGATTCTTTGTTTAGTCGACGAACTCGAAGACGTATAGGAGCTGCCTCAAGTAGAATATTGATAGGTCGTCGTCAACGCAGCAGCTTTGGTTCGGTAATCCTTCGCCTTGGTTCTCAGCGCATTCTCTTTGACCATCGCGCTGTCTCTCTTTCTGATCTTCTCGTTAAGGCTCCACCCAATTTGGCTCAAGCTTCTTCTTAACTCCACCTCACGAAGATAGATTCCACGGTCAGTAAGACCTTTTGCTGCCACCTGATTTTTCCTCGTCTGAATAGCATCGATCTTGGCCTGATGCTCCTCCACTTCACTTTCTCCAATTTGAAAGCGTTCCTTCATGTCGTCGGCAAAATCCTCCCAAGCAACACTTGTCGTTCCATACTCCGTCTTAAAGCGAATCCTATCCGGAAGAATCTCCCGGATTTTGACGTTCTTCAAAACCTTGCCACTAGCCAAAGTAAGCACCTCAATAGTCTCTCCAATCGCATCCCTTCTTGCAAACACTCGATACTCTTCTTGATACGTTATCCGTTCCTCCCCGATTTTATGAATCATCTTCCTCTCATCCTCGATTTGCGCAATGAGAGAACCTTCTTTCTGAGTTAACACATCAAGCTCTTTGCTGGTCTGATCAAGTTCCTCAAGCATGATTCCAAAGCGCTCTTGAGCCTCCAGCTCAGCTCCTGCCCAATCAACCTCCCCTTCCAAGATATAAATTTCGGAGGCCTGCTCTTGAACCGTTTCCTTTAAACGCGATGCACCCTCACCATTGAGGCGGTCATCAAAAACAGCGAGAAACAAAGTCCCAAAGCCAAGCAATAGACAGAGCATCAAAGTCATGCCAATAACCCCACTTGAACGAGCGCTCTCAAAAAAATCAGACATATCAATCAGCTCCTCCCACGAATCTTAGTTGCCCTCCCAACTTTCCAGACCTTTCGGCTATCCGCTTGTCTTCGCAGGAAGAAGGTAACAACGCCAACCTGGCGTATTCCCCTTCTAATAACTGATTAAACATGGCTAAACTATATGCACAAAATATGCCTACCATGAAGCCAAATCGATGAGATTTCCGCAAAAGTTCTGGACCAAAGCCGATCTCCATTCAAATTTTCATGCCATGCTTTGGAACGAACAATTTGAGGAGCTTTTTGACCGTTGTCTCGCCCGCTATCAGGCAGGCGACCGTGACTTTTCAGCCTATTACTCTGCCGAAGATTTAGCCTTCTTGTCCTCCATCGGATACAAGCCACGCGAGCTCTTTGACTTCGTGGAAGACCTTGCCGATGAGGGGCAACCCACTCGATCATCCGCCCTGCTTATTGCCGCCGTGCGAAGGGACTACTTTCTCGTGATTCAAGAAGGCCAGCATTCCTCTCAAGAAATCACGGCCAAAGACCTTCCCACTTTCGGGGACGTGTTGGAAGGCACCCGCTACCTGCCACGCATTATTACCAAGGCCCGCCACAAGCTTCGCGGCGAGCTCGATCCCGACATCATGTTTGGCTGTGGCGGAGATCGTAATTTCCTCAGCACCCACGGCAATATTCCTCCCGCAGACTTCCTACGCCAAGTTTGGTCTGCCGGTGACGACGATGCCAAAATCGCCGCTTACGTTCGGAACCAGTCCTGAGAAAAGATAGTCTATGTCCAAAAACGCGAAATACAAAGGCGAGCAGATCCTCGTAGTGCCCCGCTCCCTCTTTGATGACCTCGGTGCTTTTCAGGGCTTCAACCAGGATTGGAGCCACTACCTCGACACACTCCTCGATCCCGCGAATAACTTCTTCATGGATCGGGCAGAAGCCGAGGACGACCCCAGCCATAAGCAGATCATTCCCTACTGCATCTTTCATCACGCAGGCAAAGTTCTTCACTATACTCGGGGTAAGACTTCAGGAGAATCTCGTTTGCACGCCCAAGGCTCCCTCGGCGTCGGGGGGCACATCAACCCAGTCGATGCCGGAGAAGAACACTTAGGCCTCGCGACCTACTATGCCGCCGTCGAACGGGAAATTGAAGAAGAACTCAATATCGACGGCGATCACAGCAATCGTATCGTCGGACTTATCAATGATGACTCGAACCCTGTGGGTCAGGTCCACCTTGGTATCGTCCACCTCTTTGAACTCGATGACGAGAAAGTGACCTCCAACGAAGATGCTTTAGCTAACCTCTCCTTCCAAACCCAAGAACGACTTTTGGGAGAGCTCTACCCTCAGCTCGAAACTTGGTCCGCCCACTGCGTCAAGGCTCTCTTCGACCAGTAACCTTAAGAGATTACGGACCTCTAGGTCCGCTCCCTTACTCAATCACACCATCGGAGACCACCAGCGTGCGATCCCCCGTCTTCGCTAGCTCCCTGTCGTGAGTCACAATCACCAAAGTGGCACCAATTCGGTCGGAAAGCTCGAAGAGATGACTCATCACTTCCGCTCCATTTCGCGAGTCCAGATTCCCCGTTGGCTCGTCAGCAAAAATAATTTTAGGCTCATTTGCCAACGAGCGCGCTATCGCCACCCGCTGCTGCTCACCACCACTCAACTCAGCAGGCAAGTGGTCAAGACGCTCTCCTAGTCCGACCTGTTCTAGCAGGTCTCGAGCGCGTTCTCTCTTTTCCTTCCCGTCGATCAAGCTAGGAATCATCACATTCTCAAGCGCGCTCAATTCAGGCAGCAGGAAAAAGCTCTGAAAAATATAGCCCAGTGTTCGGTTACGGAACCCTGACTGCTCGCGAGCCGGTAAAGTGTAGATATTCTTTCCCTCAATCGTCACCTCCCCCTTCTCCGGCCGCTCCAAGCCTGCCAGAGTATACATGAGAGTCGTTTTTCCGGCTCCCGACGGCCCACACAGAAAAACCTTCTCCCCTGCCTCAACGCTCAAATTGACGCCCCTCAACACCTTGAGTTCCTTCTTTCCCAGGAGATAACTCCGATGAAGGTCGCGGGCTTCGATAAGGCTCATAGATTTAAAAGTCGGAATCGTTCAGACATAAAGAAGAACGCTCACGCTCCTTCTTCTTACCTGAAAAAATCAGGCTAACTCCTCACCCTGCCACACCCCGAAATGACGGAACTTTTGGTAGCGCTCATCGCGAAGCTCATCGCTCGACTTTTTGCTCAACTCATCAAGCTGCGCCAAAAGAGTCTCGCGAAAGCTCTTCGCCGTTGCCACGTGGTCGTGATGCGCTCCACCTTCAGGCTCAGCAATTACGCCATCGATGAGACCGAGTTTCTTCAGGTCGGGAGCAGCCAACTTCATCGCCTCAGCTGCCTCAGGGGCGTGCTTCCGATGCTTCCACAGAATGGCAGCACAACCCTCCGGGCTAATCACCGAATAGTAAGAGTTTTCCATCATCAGGACTCGATTTGCGACCCCAATTCCAAGAGCACCACCCGAACCTCCTTCACCAAGTACAACCGCAATCACGGGCACCTTCAGCGCCATCATATCGCGCAGATTCGCCGCAATTGCCTCTGCAATATTCCGCTCCTCAGCGCCAATTCCAGGGAAAGCACCCGGAGTATCGATCATCGCCACAATCGGAAGATGGAACCGCTCAGCCAAGCGCATCAGGCGCATCGCCTTACGATACCCTTCTGGATGAGCACTCCCGAAGTTGTGCTCGAGATTCTCCTTGGTATTTCTTCCTTTCTGATGGCCAACCACCACGCAACGATGCTCACCAATCCGGGCCAAGCCGGCAGGCATCGCACGGTCATCCCCAAACAGACGGTCCCCGTGGAGTTCGCAAAACTCGTCAAAAGATTTATCTAAGTAATCTAGCAAAAAGGGTCTATTAATGTGACGGGCGATTTGTACACGCTGCCATGGAGAGAGGTTTTCGTAAATCTGCTTTCTTGTCCCCGCGAGCTTCTCTTGCAAAGCCTGCATCTCACCTCCGAGATCAAGATTTTGCTCCTCAGCTTTGCGTCTGAGATTCTCAAGCTCATCTTCGAGCTCGGCGATCGGTTTTTCGAATTCAAGTGGCTTTTCCATCCCCGTTTATTCTTCCTGTTTATCCATCATGATTTCGACCGAATTGCCAACTCTTAATAAAAGAGCCAGCTCCTCAACATCTGTTCGAGCCAAGAAAAAACCGTTCCCTTCCGGCAACTCGTCGCTATCATCAGGCATTGCTCGGACCTGCCAACCTTGCGTATCCAACCAAATCACCTTTTGCGACTCACGGTAGGAATCCGTGCTCGTGTTTACACTTCTCGTCCCAACCATCCCCTTTTTATCCTTCACCTGCGTCTGAACCACCATCTTGCTCTGCGAAGGCAGACGGAATCGCTCGATAACATACTCCTTCACAAACTCATCACGTCGAGGCTCCTCCGAAATCGTCCGACGTAAAGTCAACGCCTTGCGTCTCAAATCAATGCGAACATTAAAATTGAGCGCAACCATATACAGCTCATCACCGGGGTGGATCTGAAGACGATTGAGATTATTCACCACCATCATGCAATCGAGTGTGGTCTCATACTTTTTGGCAAGATTGAGAGGAAACTCCCCCTTCTTCACCACATGCTTTTTCTTCCAAGTATTTTCACCGGGAGCGAAAATCTCATCCAAATAGACCTCCCCTAGAATTCTTCGTGCTTCCTTCGCCGCAGGAGAGCCAGGACTAAAGTTAATGATAAAGTGGAGCTTCTTCTTCGCCTCCTCAAATTCACCCGTCGCAATCAATTCGGCCGCCCGCTGCGAAGCACGGTCACCCGGTTCCACATCAGGCAGCTTTGCCGACTCTAAAACCAACAACATTTCCTGGTTCTCGAGCTCAGGCACCGCCAAGTCCTGCTGAAAGCGATGGACCAGAAACGCGGTCGCAGCCATCACAGCCAGCACGAGTGCAGCCGCGATTCCTTTACAAATGGTCGAAAATCTCATCTTCAATTGACTCCTCCTCGCTTAGAGCAGGCCCTTTCTTTTAAAATCAAAGAGGTTAATCCCCTTCGACATTGAAATCATCTCCATGCCGAAGCGCAGAAGGCAAATCTCCCAAGCGTCATCCACCCCTTCAATGACAGCTTGCATCGGTCGCCCTTCCTCCTTGGCACGTTCCAAAAGACGGCCTCTCACATCAGCAATCGGCTCATGAAGCAACTCTTCCGTCACATCGCTTCGCTTGAACTGAAAGCCATACTGCAACATTTGCGGCATCTGCCCCTCTTTCTCCATCCAGTCGAAGAGCTTCTTAGCATGCTCGCCAAATCCTTCCGTTTCGATCTCTTGATAGCCTTCGGGTCGAATAATCTGGGGCTGAGAGGCCTCAAACTTGCCCGTCCGGACCCGAACCTGGCCCACCGCGTCCATCGGCTCACTTAGCAACTGGAACTCAAAATTCGTTGAGCCAAAGGTATCAATCCGCCGATCCGGCTCGTAGAGAACCTGAGTGGTCTCCAAAGCGTATTGAACTGTGTCAGGCGAATGCGGTTTCAAATGAGAGGGGTAGGTCGTTCAGCGTCACCACTCTGGCAACCGCAAAATTTCGGGAAAGAGAAAAAACAAAAAGGTGGACCCGTGCGGATCCACCTTCGTTAAAAAATACCGAGCGTCGCTCGAAAGCATTACGCATCTGACTTGTCGACATACGCCTTGATGTCGCCCATTGAAGTCAGCTTCTCAGCCTCATCGTCAGGAACCTCAATTCCAAACTCTTCTTCAATAGCCATCACCAACTCAACTGCGTCGAGAGAGTCCGCACCGAGGTCCTCCATGAGCTTTGCGTCTGCAGTGACTTGGTCTACGTTCACGCCGAGTTGCTCGACGATGATATCCTTGATTCTTTCTTCGTTCGTTTTGTCTGACATAGGGTCGTTTCAGTTAAAGTGTGCCTGAGGATTACGCAGGTAACTCAACCTTGGCAATCGCGAAAATCAATCCTCGCTGTCATTTGTAACAGGCGATTTTTCTTTTGTTTCATCGTCCTCCTCATCGTCAGGCGCCAACTCGATGAGTTCGCCTTGAAAATTGGACAAAATACGCTCGTAAAGCTTCTGAGCCGGCTCCCCTTCCTCTTTTTTAAACTGCCCATAGACCATTCCATCAATCTTGGCCTTTTTCTCGCTGCCGCCCTGCTCGTAGAACAAATAAGCTAAACCCTTTGTATCCCACTTCCGAGCATCAATCCGCTTGATATCCCCAAAAGGAATCAACTTCCCCCCTGGCGGAGTATATCCCTCACTATTGACCCGCATCGAACGTCCATTCGTGCGCAAGAAAAAGAAGATCGCCCCCAAGAAAAGAACGCTGCACAGAATGCCGATATAAAGCTGCTCCTTAATCTTCCCCTCGGTCTTCAAAGACTTCTCCGACTTTTCTGACCACTTCCGGCCGTCAGAATTCGAAAACTTCTTCCACCCCGGAGGACTGGCAGTATTTTTGCCAGCCTCATAGAGCGGAGAGTAGGTCTCAAAATCGGCGAGAATCTCCGGCCAAGGGGTCTCAAAATCAGTGCTCGCAGGCACGATAGCCGCCACATCCTCCACCTTCTCTTTCGGGTCATCAATCACTCGGAAAACCTTCTGTGATTGCGCGAAACTCTCCCAATCCTCGGGACTTCTCCCCTCTTCCAAGTGCTCCGCAAAGTCTTCCTTCGCGGACTCAAAAGCGAGAAAGTAGAATCGCTCCACATTCTTTTCAGGATAACCCCACTTCCAGTCCTTAAAGAACATGAATGCTCCCACCCCAAACATCAGTGCCATCGCAAGGGCACGCCATAGAAACCACTTGGTAGGCTTACAGACCAGTTCGTTAGAGTCGCTCATTAAATCTGCTAAGAGTTTGCGAGATAAAGCCCCAAAGGCAAGCCCATGATGCCGAAGTTGCGCCAGCCCAGACAAGCAATCGAAATTTTTCCTTTCGTGAGCCAGCGAGCGAGGGCATCACAAGGGCATGCTAACTCCTGTTGCTGACCGTCGCAATACCGGTTCCCTTAAGTGGGACCGCCGCTCTGACCTCGACCCCTTCTGGGTCGCCGACATGGACTTCCAAAGCCCGCCCGAAGTCATCGCCGCCCTCCAAGACCGCGTCAGCCACGGTGTCTTTGGCTATGCCGTGCCCCACCCCGCCCTCGTCACCACCTTACAGGAGTATCTCGCCAATCGCATCGGATACACCGCCAAGGAAGAGGAAATCGTTCACCTTGGCGGCCTCGTTCCCGCCCTCTCGATGGCCGGCCGCGCCTTCGCCAAGCCCGGTGAATCGCTCATGACCTGCGCCCCCGTCTACCCACCTTTCCTCGGCGTTCACCACGATAGCAAAACCGACCTCGTCCAAGTCGAACACGTCCAAGTCGAGGGCGTCTGGACTTTTGACTGGGAAAAAATGGTCGCTTCTGTCCGCCCGGACACCCGCGTCTTCATTCTTTCTAACCCCCAGAATCCTCTCGGCCGCGTTCTCACCGAGCGCGAAATGATCAAGCTCGCCACCTTCTGCCAAAAACTCAACATCCTCCTCGTCTCCGACGAAATTCACTGCGACCTCATTCTCGACGAAGAAGAGACCCCCCACTTCTCCGCCCTCAACCTTCCCGAGGAACTTCGCAAGAACACCATCACCCTTCTTTCGCCCTCCAAGACCTACAACATCGCTGGACTCGGTTACGCCTACGCCGTCATTCCCGACGACTCCGTCCGCCGTCGTTTTCAATCCGCCAAAGGCCACACCCTCACCGAAATTAACGGCCTCGCTTACTACGCTGCCGAAGCCGCCTATCAATACGGTGAACCCTGGCGAGAGGAACTGATTTCCACCCTGCGAAAGAACCGCAACTACCTCACCTCCTACCTCGCCGACCAACTCCCCCAAGTGGTTGTCCCCGAAATCGAAGCCACCTACCTCGCCTGGATCGATTGCCAAGCTCTCCCCCACGCCAACCCCGCCAAGGTTGCCGAAGAAAAAGAAAAACTCTACCTCTCCGACGGCGCCTTCTTCGGCTCCCCCAAGTGCGTCCGCTTCAACTACGGCTGCCCCACCTACAGGGTACAAGAAGGCCTGGAAAAACTCGTGCGTGCGCTCAAACCCTAGCCTCAAAGGAACGTCGACTTCAGTCGTCGAACGCTGAATCTACTTCGCCACTTCCACCACCAAGGCCACCTCAACACAGACATTAAGTGGCAAACTCGCCACTCCCACCGCAGCGCGAGAGTGTGAACCAATTTCAGGACCGAAGACTTCCACGAGAGTATCCGACGCCCCATTGATCACTTGCGGAACATCACCGTAGTCCGAAGCCGCATTCACAAAGCCCTGCACCGAAACCACGCGCGTCACCTTGTCGAGAGAACCGAGTTCCTTCTGAATCACCGCCAAGCGACCTAGCACCGAATCACGAGCCGCCTCTTTCGCAACTTCAGGAGAAACCTGAGTCGGAACCTGCCCTTTAAAACCCTCATTGGAGAGGTCCGGCAAGCCGCCAGAAATAAACAACAAGTTCCCCGTGCGCACCGCATTCACATAGCTGGCGACGGGAGTAGCAACTTCGGGCAGAGTAATTCCAAGTTCGGCGAGTTTTTCTTCAGCTGACATGTCAAAAACCTAGCCCCCGCTTTCCTTGCGTCCAGCACTCTTCGTGACTGGTCAATCGTCGATAGCGAGCTATCCTTCTCCCGAATGAAAGACGTCTACACCTTGACTGACCTAGATGATACCGCCGCTCTGAATCCCGCAGGGGCCAAACCAGCCAAGTTAGCGGTCATCGGTCATCCCGTCGCTCATTCTCAGTCACCTCAGCTTCACCAGCCCGCTCTCGATGCTCTCGACATCGATGCCCGCTACATTCGTTTAGAACTCGAGCCCGGACAACTCCCTACCGCATTCTCCAAAATGCGCGAGCTCGGCTTTATCGGCACCAACGTCACCGTCCCTCATAAATTCGAAGCCCTTTCCACCTGCACCGACCTCGACCCCGCCGCGGAAGCTTTGGGAGCGGTCAACACCATCCTCTTCGGGGAAGGCGAAGAGACCCTCGGCTTCAATACCGACGGCCCTGGCTTCGTGCGCGCCATTCGGGAGGAATTTTCCGTCGATATCCGCGACCTCCGCATCATGATCGTGGGAGCTGGAGGCGGCGCCGGCCAAGCCCTTGCCACCCAATGCGCCCGCGAAGGTTGTGAGCAACTCATCCTCGTGAACCGTTCCGTCGACAAGCTCACGAGCCTCTCGGAGAAACTCCAACCCTACTTCGAATCCGAAAAGCTCGACGGGCCCGGCGAGCGCCTCTCGACCTACGCCATCGACTCCCCCCACCTCGCCGAAGTGGCTGGAAATTGCGACCTCCTTGTTCAGACCACCTCCCTCGGCCTCAAAGCCACTGACCCCGCTCCCATTCCCAGCAGCTGCCTCCAACCCCACCACCTCATCTACGACACCATTTACCAACCCGCCCGCACCAAGTTCCTGCGCTTTGGAGAAGCGAACGGGGCACGCGTCGCCAATGGACTCTCTCTCCTCCTGCATCAAGGAGCCCTTTCCTTCGAATATTGGTACCCCGGCACCGAACCCTTGGCTGCCATGCGCGCAGGCCGGGCCTAGAGCGGGATCACCCACGCACAAAAAAAGGCGACCACAGGGTCGCCTTTCGAATAAATAGAATTGAGTGGCTGATTACTCCGCAGCGTCTTCGGATTTCTCCTCAGCTTTGGGTTCCTCGGCCTTGGGAGTCTCTTCCACTTTGGCTTCTTCAACCTTAGTTTCTTCGACAGCCTCGGGAGCAGCCTTTTCAGCCGCAGGTTTTGCCACCTTCTTGGCGACTTTCTTAGCGGCCTTTTTTGCTGCTTTCTTAGCCGCCTTCTTGGCCGCTGGCTTTTCGGACTTCTTGGAAAGAACCTGATTGGTCTTCGCTAGTTCCTTTTTCCGCTTCAGGTAATCCTTCCGGCGGCGACGCTTGATAACTTTTCTATGCTGCTGGCCCATATCGTTTAGAGTGAGAGGGGTCTAAAACGACAGCCCCACCCGCGCAAGAGAAATCGAGTCTCCTTTTGGGCCAATTACCATAAAAGTCCCTTTCTTCAGGGAAAATTCAGACCCAGAACTTGATTTTACCCAATTCACCAAAGAGTCTCCCCTCGTGGCAGAAAAACCCAACCTCCGTTCCCTCACCCCGGACGAATTCTCAAAATCCTTTCAGGAACTCGGTCAACCGGCTTATCGCAGTACCCAGGTTCTAGATTGGCTTTGGAAGAAGCGCGTTTCCAGCATCGACGAGATGTCCAACCTGCCTGCTGACCTGCGTGAGACCCTCAAGAACAGCTACCAACTCAGCGTCCCCACCGTTGCTCAGGCCCAAGGCTCTGAAGACACCACCCGCAAACTCCTACTCAAGCTCAACGACGGCCGCTTCGTCGAATGCGTGCTCATTCCTGCCTCGGTAGGCCTTTACGGCAACAAATCCGACCGACTCACCCTTTGCGTCTCTTCCCAAGTCGGCTGCGCCTTTGCTTGCAAATTCTGCGCCTCTGGCCTCCTCGGATTGACCCGAAACCTGACCACCGACGAAATCGTCTCCCAAATCCTTCTCGCCGAAGAACTGGCTGACACCCGAGTCAACAACCTGGTCTTCATGGGCATGGGCGAACCTCTCGCCAACCTCCCAAATCTCCTCAAGGCCATCGACCTCATCACCTCGCAGGAAGGCCTTCACATCGGCTCTCGCCACCTCACTATCTCGACCTCGGGTCTCGTCCCACAAATCAAAAAACTTGCCGACCACCCTCGTCAAATCAGGCTAGCCATCTCTCTTCATGGAGCCACCGACGAAGTGCGCTCGAAAATCATGCCAGTCAACGACCGCTGGGGCCTCGATGAGCTTTTCGACGCTCTTCGCTATTGGATTTCAAAGAAAAAGCAACGCCTCACCCTCGAATACATCCTCATCAAAGGAGTCAACGACGACCTTGAGCAAGCACGCATCCTCGCCAAACGAGCCAAGAGCGTGGGAGCCTTCGTCAACCTCATTCCTTACAACACCGTCGAAGGCCTCGAATGGGAACGCCCCTCCGAAGACCATTGCCGCGCCTTCCGAAACATTCTCTCCAAATTCGATGTCCCAGCCACCCTTCGCCTCGAAAAGGGTCACGACATTGACGCCGCTTGCGGACAACTCCGCCTCCGAGAAGAACTCAAGGAAGCATAATCCCCCCCAAGCCCCAAGACCCCCGCCTATTGGCCCCACAAAAAGGCCCCACAAAAAAGGCCCGCTGAATCAGCGAGCCTTTCAAAAATTCTGAGTCAAGCGACATTCCTAAAATGGAATATCGTCCTCTTCCTCATCAAAGCCACCACCCGAACTCTGCGGTGGTGCACTCTCTTGTGGTGGAGCTTGCTGTTGCTGTGGAGCACCGCTGCCCTCGGATTGATATCCTCCGCCGCCTTGGGCTCCTCCTCCGCCGCCTTGTCCGCCGCCACCAGGGCCACCAACAAACTGCATCGACTCGCCAACCACCTTCAGCTTACTGCGCTTTTGGCCAGAAGCTTTATCTTCCCACGAGTCCAACTGGAGTCGGCCCTCGATGAAGACTTCGCGCCCTTTGGCTAAATATTGATTCGCGGTCTCCGCTTGGCGCCCCCAAAGAGTCACGTCCACAAAGGTCGTCTCCTCGGTTCTCTCTCCACCATCACCGCCACCACGATAGCGATTGATCGCCATTGCAATGTCAGCCACCGCAGTCCCCTTGGGAGTATAACGGAGTTCTGGGTCCCGCGTTAGGCGACCCATCAAATAGACTTTGTTTAAATTTGCCATGATTGGAGGATGCTATCGACACACTGTTCGCATGCACAAGAGCAAAATCAATTTTCACCCGCGAGGGAAGACTAGGAGAGACGCTGGTAATGCTGAAGATGCACAACATCATTCAGCTTCAAACGCTCCTGAATCTTAAGAATAACCTCGGGAGAGGCCTCAAAGACATAGTTCACGTAATGCCCCCCATCAAGATCGCGCGCATTATACGCGAACTGACGTCGACCCAATTGCTGGATCTCATCCAGTTTGGCTCCTGCTGCTTCCATCTCTTTGCCCACATTACTGACAAGGTCGTCTACGCCCTTATCATTCCCCTTTGTGTTCAACACTATCAGACCTTCGTATTTCCTGCTCATCGTTGCTCGGGTGCTCTTGCTTCGTTTTGTTTTTAACGTTAAATTCATTAGCTGCGCTCGTCACGCCAGCCGAAGCGGCAAGCTGAACGGCTAGCACCGCTCTTGCAAGCGTGTTTTGCACTTCTTCGCGTTCATTTGGTGCAAATTTGCCTAACACGTGTCCCACAAGTGATCCCGGCCCCGCCGAACCGACTCCCACTTTCAATCGCGGGAACTCTTTGGAACCCAAACAGGCGATCAAAGACTTGATTCCATTGTGTCCACCATCTCCTCCATTGGCACGAAACCGTAAGGTCCCCACCGGCAAAGAAACATCATCATAAACCACCAGAATCTGTTCCGGAGTCCAGCGATAGAATCGCGCCAAGCTGGCCACCGAGCGACCGCTCAAATTCATAAAGGTCATCGGTTTGAGTGCAGTCACACTTCCTGCCTTAGCCACCTCACCCTCCCATTTGCGCTGAACCTCGAATTCAACCCGCTTTTCGTGAGCCCAAAGGTCTAACACCTCGAAACCGATATTATGTCTGGTGCCTTCGTATTCGCGACCAGGATTCCCTAAGCCGACGATCAATTTCAATTCGCTCACAGACGCTCCTTATTCTCTCGATTCACGATCGAGACAAATAAAAAACCCGTCTCGATTGAGACGGGTCTTTTCAAAATTAGAAATCAGGAGACTCTTACTCAGCAGCGGCAGCTGGAGCCGCTTCGCCCTCAGCGCCTTCTTCACCTTCTTCTCCTTCGACGCCTTCACTCTTAGCAACACGAGTGATAGCAACCGTTGCGATGTTTACGTCACCAGCGATACCTGCAACGACTCCCTCAGGAAGGACCAAATCCTTCACTTGAAGCATGTCTCCAATGTCCATGTGTGACACATCAGCTTGCAGAGTCTCAGGCAAGTCTTTCGGCAAACAGGACACGTCGAGACCGTGCAACTGCTGCTCCAAAATACCACCAACCTTCGCGCCAGCAGGCTCACCAGAAAGAATTACTGGCAAGTGAGCATTAATCTCAGTAGTAGCGCTCACAGCAAGGAAGTCAGCATGAACAATTGTTGAGGAAAGGGCATCGTGCTGAATGTCTTGAACAAAGGCCAATTGGCTTTTGCCGCTATCGAGTTCAAGATTCACAAGGAAACTGTCTGAAGCACTCGCAGCGAGAAGCTCGCGGAACGCCTTCGCGTTAATCTTCACATTGTGATTTTCTTCTGTTCCGCCGTAAACGACGGAAGGAACCCATCCCTCCTTGCGCATTTGCTTGAGGAGTCCGGAACCAGTCCGTTTGCGTTCTTCTGCTTTCAGTGTTGCGGTCTTTGCCATGGCTTCTTGATGTTAAAAATTGGGAGCGTGAGATGGGTTCATCGAACTTTAATCGCGCTAGGGCGGCGGTGATTACACCTCTGGGCCCTTGATGTCAAAGAGAGAACTGACTGATTTTCCCTCATGAATGCACATAATGGCCTCTCCAAAGAGTGCGGAGAGATCGACAACCTCCACTTTTCCCTCATTTGCGACCGGAGTAGAGTTCGTCGTCAGAAGCTTCTCAATCGCTGATTCTTCAATCCGCTTACGCCCTAAATCGCCCAAAACAGCGTGAGAAACACCGGCAAAAATGCGCCGTGCGCCATTCGCAGCCACGATTTTCGCCGCCGCGCAGAGAGTCCCTGCCGTTTCCGTCATATCATCGACTATGAGCACGTCCTGCCCCTCAACGGTTCCTATCAAATTCATGGCCTCAACCTCAGTCGCACTCACGCGATGCTTCGCCACAATCGCCAAGCCCGCTCCCAGCAGATCCGAATACGCACGCGCAATCTTCACCCCCCCCACATCAGGAGAAACCACCGTCAAAGACTCTGGGGCCAACCCCTTGCGATGCTCTCGAACCGCCCCAATGAGCGCCCGCTTCGCATAAAGATGATCCACCGGAATATCAAAGAAGCCCTGAATCTGCGCTGCATGCAAATCCATCGTCACCACCCTCTGGACGCCCGCTGCCGTCAAAAGATTAGCCACCAACTTAGCCGTAATGGGCACTCGGGGCTGATCCTTCCGATCCTGCCGCGCATAGCCAAAAAACGGAATTACCGCCGTAATATTACCCGCACTTGCCCTTCGCGCCGCATCTACCGTAATCAACAACTCCATAAGGTTGTGATTGGTCGGAGGGCACGTCGGCTGAATGATGAAAAGATCCTCCCCCCGAATATTCTCGTTTATCTTCACGAACGTCTCCCCATCAGGAAAAGAGTCCACCTTCACATCAACAAGTTCCTGCCCCAAAAAACGGGCGATTCCTTTCGAAAGCTCTTCGTGAGCGGTTCCTGAAATTAACTTCATGGGTGTCAGCGCGCAAGTGTGGCGAAACGGTAACGATTGACAATCATTGAGCGAAACAACTTTGCCCTATTTCGCACCCTTACTGAAAAGAACGGCAGGAATGGTCTTGAGAAGAATTTTGAAATCCGTCCACAACGACCAATTGTCGATGTAGTCGAGATCCATCTTCACCCAGTCATCGAATTTTGTAATCTGATTCCGACCACCTGCTTGC
This sequence comes from Roseibacillus sp., assembly GCA_051251855.1. GTDB lineage: Bacteria > Verrucomicrobiota > Verrucomicrobiia > Verrucomicrobiales > Akkermansiaceae > Roseibacillus. The sequence goes on along the minus strand of JBPOGI010000001.1, from coordinate 147,782 downwards.
CAAGTGCAGGTAATACCGGGGCGCACACTCAAGCGACGACGATGCTCCATTCGCTCAAACTTATCGACCTCATAGAGAGGCAACGGTCTCGGACCCACCAAGCTCATATCCCCCTTTAAGACATTGAGTAGCTGCGGCAACTCATCAATGCTTGTCTTTCGTAACCAAGTTCCGAAAGAAAAAATCCGCGGGTCATTTTCCACCTTAAAGACCGGGCCACTCATATCATTCCCCACCTCCTTCTTCACATCCGCAAGACGAGCCTCCGCATCCGGCACCATTGTCCGGAATTTATACATCATGAAAGGCTTACCATAGCGCCCAGCCCTCTTCTGTTTAAATAAAACCGGCCCTGAGGGACTCTTAATCTTAATCCCAATCGCAGCAACAATCCACAGAACCGAGCTCGCCAGAATAATCACAGTCGCTCCCAGTCGATCAAAAACAGACTTCGCCAGCAGCGCCCAAGAAAGTTCAGGCGTCGAGCGCAACACCAACATTGGCTTACCTCCCAACAAATCGAAATCAGGCCGGGCAATCTGAGTTCGAATGAACCCAGCCGAAATCCAAGCCTCGACCCCCTGCAGCTCGCAGACCTCAATCGCCTTCGCCAACTGCCCAAACTCGGTATGCCTTGCCAGAAAGAGCACCCTCCCCACAGAAGCAGCCTTGATTTTCGCCTCAAAATCATCCACCGACACCTCCCTCAAATCAATCCGATCCACAATCTTCCATCCTGCCTGAACTTCTTCCGAAGTCTCCTCCAAAAATTCAACGATCTCAGCCTCACCTCCAGAGATAATGACAGCCTCCTTCGCATCCTCAGCTCGCACGGCATGAAGCACAATACTCCTCGTCGCCGCCTCCCGCAAAAGCAGGAACACCACAGTAATGGGAATCCCTGCGCCCAAAATCCATCGACTCGCTACCGAAATTTTCCAAAAAATCACTAACAATCCCACTATTAGACAAACCACGACCAGCGCCTGTAGAAGCTGAACAAACGAAGTCCCTAGGCGCTTTCGTAAGGGGTTCCGATAGAACCCAAAAATCTCAAGGACAATAGGAAGAAAAGGAACCACAATGAAAAGCACCCACGTCAGATCGCTCAGACCTCCTTGAGATGCCTTCAATTCCCCCAAGCCAGCGACCTCTCGAAACGGATCGCGAAGTAGAGAGGCAATCCAAAAGGACGCACCAATGAGTGCAGCATCGACCAGTTGAAGTATTTGAATCGAAAAGGTCTCTTTTTTTCCGTTTTCCATGTAAGGTTTTTCTTTCGTCGCCAACTGCACCTAGAGAAGCTTTGACTTCCAGTCAAGAACATCAACAGACTCCGGCTCGATACGCGCCCCTTCTAAAAACTCGATCCGCTTCTCCACCCATTTTAGCGCGTCACGGTTATGTCGAGTTCTCGAAAATCCTCTTTGACGACTCTCTTCGAAAACCTCTTTCGCACTCAAATAAAGAAACAGGGCTTCTCCCGGACGACGTGCTCGCGCGTTCTCATTGGCTCTTCTCACAAGATGCCAGCCAACGCCATGAATGACCCCGTAATGGTTCTCACGCCTTGCCACCGCCTCCAAGGCTCTTGCGTGATAGTTCTCGGCTTTCTCAAACATCTTCATCTCATCGAGACAACGAGCATAATTCGCTAAGCTTTCTCCATCCAAAGGATGAATTTCGACTAACCGCCTCCAATCCTCGCTCGTTTGGATAAAGTCACTCCCATCCGCTGACTCAAGCGCATCATCAAATGAGTTCTGGGCGACCCTTCGCAAAACTCGGAAAGAAGGAGCCTTCTCACTAAAGCGTCTCAAGGCGACCTCATCATTCTCACCGCGTTGCCTCAACACCTCTATAGCCGCCCAGTCACGCGCTGCCAAAATCTCGTTTTCCCCTGCCCATATCCCATATCCCCCAGCTCCGATTGCCATCACTACAGCAAGCCCCCTTGAAAGGGGATCTAACTTAAGAACGGATTTGCCGTTTTTAACCACCTTGCCAACTAGATCCTGATAACAACTCCCCCCCCCAGCCACAACCATTGCAAAGACGATAAGGTTAGGGGCAACATGAAGATTAAAGTCAAGCGTCGCCCTCAGAACCTCCGCAACAAGAGCCCCGGCAGCAGCTGACCGTAGCCAAAGAACTCCGCACTCTTGCTCGTCAAAATTTTCGGTGCCAAAATCAATCCGCCTGAGAACAAGAAATGCCATCCCTCCGATAAGAAGCACGACCGCAATCAGACCGACCGCTCCATAGTCCGTCAAAAGCTGCAAATAGTCGGAATGAGCCATCTGCGCATCTCCAAGCCAGCCCGGCAAACCTGCAAAAAACCTTGGAAAGAGATAAGAATAACTCTCAGCACCCATCCCCCACAGAGGACTTTCAAGCCAGATATCAAAGGCGAGCCCCGCCATTTTCAATCTTCCTAGCAACGAACCCTCAGCCCCCCCAGTACCGCCTCTGTTCTCGAAAATTGCTAGCCAACAATATCTGCCAACCAAGCCAAGAACGACTAATACCACCGTGACGACCAACGGCCTCAAAGCCTCAGACTTTGTTTGCCGGCTATTCTTCTTTCGCGTCCTCAACGACTCCAAAAAATAGACAACCAGACAAGCCAGCACCATGACACCAAATCCTCCCCGAGAATTACTCAAGAAACAGATACCAACGCCAAGGACCAGAGGTAAAGCCACTCCCAACCGTCCAAGCCAAGTAGTTCGGCTTAAACTAGCAGCAAAAAGAACCGGACAAGCAATCTCGCAGAATCCCGCCAAATAGTTTCGATGATAGTAAAATCCACTTATACCCGCAGTGTCTGAGCGTTCTGATCGCAGAAAGGCAAACCCCTCATCAATCTGCCATTGATAGATCCCCACCAACGTATTGCCCAGAATAAGAACTACAATTGCGGCCAAGAACATTACCCTCCCCCCACGCAATCGCAGGGCAGAAGACGCCGAGAGATATCCCAAAAGCCCTGCCACGACTAAGAACAAATCTCTCCGAGCTAAATCCCAAACCGGGGAAAGACCTCCTCTCGCTAAAAGATATCCAGAAACTAATCCTATTCCAGCAAGAACCCAAACATCTCTCCTCTTAGGTCCGAACAACACACAGAGAACCGCGCCTAAAAACATGGGAGGCATTATCAAGGAAAGCCTTGTCAATTCTGCTCCAGTCGCCACGACAGCAGCGTATATCAACCCAATCAAGGAGAAGGCCCAACCCACGAGCACCAAGCGGTTCTTGCAAAGTGAATCAGTCATCATCCCGTCTTATAAGTTCTCCGCCCCCTCGGCTCTTCATATTATCACCAGAGCCATGAAAGCGAAGTCCTGAGGCCGCAATCAACGCTGGGTCGAGAACCGAGAGAGTCTCATGCACAAACACCCTCCTCCCGTCTTCAATTTCTCCACGAATCAACTCGTAAAATTCAGGCAAACGTTCATCCCCAATCCTCACGACCACCGTCTCTACCCCTACCGTGTAGTTCACATAACGTTTGTGAACCACATTCTGAGTCCCCATCAAGTAAAGGTCACCGTCACTTCCAGCGCGGCGAACCAGGCTCGAAGTAAAATCATGGTAGTCACTCCCTTTATCTGAAAGCAGCGCCATTCCACCCACATAGCTAGTGAGCACCAAATTCACGGCCAAAGTCCCCACCCTTAAACATGAAACGCCTCGACTTAAGACGACCACCATCAGCCAAAATAATGGCAACCCCAACAACCACATCTCAGGGTTTCCTGGCTCGAAGATGACAATCATCCCGGCATAAGAGAAGAAACCAGCGGCGACGGCCCACACCTCAACACTTACTCTACTTAACGACTTACGATACTTTAAAATGAAATCCAAAACCACTCGAATCAAAAGGATTACCACAATCGCTACCCCAAGAAACCAGGGCACAACCCACCAAGCCGACACCCCTTCAGCCATCATCTTCTCCTCCTCCATAAATCGGTATGGAAAAAGAGTGTGAGAGAAAAACTCGAAAACCTCATCAGACGACATCAGAACGCTCCCCCCCATCAAGCTCACCCCTAGACCAACGGCCGCTTTTGGCAGCGAACTCAACTTCAACGAACGACCCTTCCGTCTTTCCTCACCAACAGACCTCAGTGCGTCCTCCGAAAAAAATTGCGAAATCTCACTAGACTCTGCTCCCCTCTCTTTGGGAATCGAAACAGCGCCAAAACTAGCCTCTACAGCCAAATAGCCAACCAATCCAAACCCAGCACATCCCAATGCGACACGCCATTGCCTTTGGTGTAAAAAGTATGCCAAGCCCATCACGAGTAAAGGAGGTCCAAGGGCGCGATGAACATTCAACACCAAGACCACCATCACCGCAAAAACCAAACCCTTCCTCCAACTCCCCTTCACTTCAAACAGAAACCAGACTGCTAACAAGCAACCCAACCAGCCCATCGCGTAGACTTCTACCTCGCGCGCGTAACGCCAATAACCATAACTAAAGGCCAAGCACCCCGTCCAAGCCAAACTCTGCCAAGGACCGCAATCTCTCTGCCGCCTAACAAGCCAATAGAAAACAAACAGTCCACTTCCCGCCAAAACAGCGCTTAAAACAACCAACACATCAAAAGAACGCTCAGCACCCGAAACCAGGAAGACCCCTTTCGCAAATGGATGATAAAGACGATGGTGAGGGTGAAGAAGTTGCCGAAAGGGTAACACCTCAACATCACGCGCATACCAATAAGCGTCTTCAGCTTCCGTCCGGTTCTCGATAGGAGGAAAATAGAAGACCCCCATCATCACGAGCACCGCCGCAATAAACCAAAATCTTTGACTGTTTGATGAACGCGTCACATTCGAGTTCGGTGAAAAATAACAAGAGGGACCGCTTTCACCACAAACATAATCAATCTCCACCATCCTGGTGCATAGACAACCCCGCTACGCCCCTTCTTTAATAAACGCAGTATCTTTTTTGCAACTACATCCGGCTCAGAAAAAAGAGCATTCTTTTTCACAGCCTCCGTCATCGGACTCACCACGAATCCAGGTTTAACGAAACTCACTCCCACTTTTCTATTCGCCAGAAACGCACGGTGTCTCAGTGCTGCGACATAAGTTTCGAGAGCCCCCTTCTGAGCTCCGTAGAAACCATTGGACTGCCGGCCTCTATCCCCAGCCACAGAACCGACCAAAACCAAATGTCCTCCTGCCTCACTTTTCGCCATTTTCTCAATGACTAGACGAGCCAGATAGGAAGGTGCCGTAAAGTTCACCGCCACATCTCGGCTCCATTCCTCTACTCCAGCAAATTCGTCACTCAGAATTCCAGGCAAAATCACTGCCTCATCAACTTCTGGCAACTCCAAAATCCAAGCTCCAAGCTGCCGGCACTCTTCAACTTGCGCCAAATCGGCCACTCGCGTCTTGACTGATGCCGCCCCCTTGACCGAAGCATCCTTAGCCACCCCCTCAAGACGCTGCTCATTGCGTCCCACAAGAATCAGTTCGCACCCTCTCTCTGCAAACATTCTCACCATGGATGCTCCTATCGCAGATGTCGCTCCTATGACCACCACTCGACTCATCGTGCTACTCTTTCCCAAAACTCTGACGTGATCGACTCATCTCTCATTTTTTCGAGTTCTGCCCAGCGAGGAAAACTCTCTTGGAAAAACATCGAGTCCATACGAGCGTCCTTTGCCGGATAGAGGCGCCCTCCCGCCTCTCGGACTAAAATATCCATTCGGCCCAAAAGAGAAAGTGTCGCCTCACTTTCCATCGGAAAGTCCATCGCAAGGGTCCAACCAGGCATCGGGAATGAAAGCCAACCTGGAGACTCTAAAGAACCAAACTTCTTCAACACAGACAAGAAAGCGCCCTGCCCCGAAGAAGAAATAAGCTCCTGCAACTGAACCAACACCTCAATCGCCCCCATAGGCACGACGCATTGATACTGTAAAAAACCCCGCCTCCCATAAAGCCGATTCCATCCCTCAACTCCATCCAAAGGAAAGAAATACGAAGTGAAGGGGAGTTTGGACGAACCAACCCGACGCGTCATCGAGTAAAGAGAATTGAACCCGCGAATCGCAGGTCGACTCAGTAAGCACGAAGGAGCATCACACGGAACTCTCAATCGGCGCCTATCGCTTGGAGTAATCTCTCCTGACACAAAGCGCCCCCCCATCGCTACCCCACGACCCATTCGGTGACTGGCCATATCCACCCAAGCAACAGTCATGGGATACTGTTCATCCAGCTCCTCTAAAGCCTCAGCTCCTTCTAACAAATTTCCAAACCGCACAGTCTCCTGCTGAACCAACCCTTCCCCCTCAATCCCCTTCATCCTGATAGCCACTCGCCCCATCACCCCCGTCAGCCCTAAACCGCCGATGCTTGCCTCAAAAAACTCCCGATTTCTTTCCCGGCTGCAATAGAGCCAGCCTTGCCCCGAACGATAGAGCTCAAAACCTTCAACCCATCGACCAAAGGTTCCCGCCCCATGATGATTTTTACCATGAATATCATTGGCAATTGCTCCCCCCACCGTCACGTGCTTTGTTCCTGGTACCACCGGCAAAAAGAACCCGCGCGGAACACTCCACTCCAAGATTTCCCCGAGAGAACACCCCGCCTCCACCTCGAGCACCCCTGCATCCTGATCAAAACTCACAAAATTCCGACAGCGAGCCATTGAGAGCATCGTCCCACGCTTTTCTGAGAGTAAGCCGCTATCCCCATAGCTTCGGCCCAATCCCACCGGCAAGTATCGCCCCTCGACGTCCTCTACCTCATCACGCCACCAGGCGTCTGTCACCTGAGTTTGAACAGCGGGAAATTGTCCCCATGATTTTCCCTCATTCATCATTCAAAAACTGTCTCTTCTTATCCATTTCACAGCCAAGCAACACTCATCCCTCTCTCTTTTATCGTACTTAAAAGGCCACAAAGGCGATCATTCCCAACCATGCGACCACACAGCCCAACAACAACGGACTTCGAAACAACAATTTCTCAGGAGTCTCCACCACTTCCGAACGCCAAGCCAAACGGAGGTAGCTCATCAAACCCACAATCACAGGAATAACCGTGAGAATCAGAATCTCCCGTTCCGGATGCGAAAGACAGTAGGCGAAGTAAGAGCCACCTGTCACTGCCGCTCCAGCCCCCACAAGAACGCGCAACAGAGCTTCTGTGTATCCCCTCAGAGCCAATCGAGTCTCCCCTACCGAAGCACCACGTTTTTCTATCAAGCGCCACTCACCCAACCTTTTTCCAAAACTCAGCAAAAGCGCCAAGCCATAAGTGCAACCTAGAATCCATAGTGTAGGCGCGACCCCAATAGCAAATGCACCAACAGAGACACGAATCACAAAACCAACCCCCAGAACCAAGACATCCAAAAGCGGCATATCGCGAAACAACAGCGAATAGGAAGCAGTCAACCCCAAGTAAGCAAAGCCATGCCACAAAGGAACTGCGGCTTGCCCATGAAAGCCATACGACATCCCCAATATCCCCAAACCGATCACACTCAAGATCGCCGAAACCAATAACACACTTCGCACACCCAATTGGCCCGAAGCAACGGGTCGAAATTTTTTCCTCGGATGAAGCTGATCCTCTTTGCGATTCCAGACATCGTTCAACAGATAGCCTGAACTTGCCAACACACTAAAAGCGACCAATACCGGAATCAGCTGCGTCCAACGCTCCCAATTCGCAGCTTGCCCGCTAAAAAAAAGAGCGGCTGCACAAAAACCACTCTTAATCCAATGCTGTGGGCGAAGAACTCCAATCCACAACCCTATTTTCTTTCCTTTGAACACTTACTCAGAACCTATCGACTTCAGATCAACTGCCCCTTCACGATCTTGGGCTCCTAAAGACTTCTGAAAATCAGGAGCATATTCCTTAATAAATTCAAAAGCCCTTTCCCGAGCCTCCCCCTGCTTCTCCCGTGGATCCACCCACACCATGACACTTGGGTAAGCCCAGCGCTCCTTGCGCCCTTTTAAGATACTGTTCCACACCTCTAACCAAACTCGCTCCTCATCCGAAGCAGTCGAGGCATCCGGCCCAATCCACCAGTAGACATAGTGAGCCCGAATGAACAATGGCTCGCCACTTTCATCCAAACGGGCACTTCCATCCTGATTCCTAACCGTCCTCACAAGATGAAAATCCATCACCTCTAGTGGGCCTCCTTTCGTATCTAACTTAACCACCTCTCGCTTCTCGATGGTCCAATGCTGAGCAGTCAAACACACCTGCGGACGGTGCAGACTACGTGAATCAGAACCAGCCACAATAAGCGTGGCGCTCAAAGCTCGAAAATCCGCTTCTTGCTTAGGCAGCCACCGTTCTGTGTAAACACGCTTGAGAAACGTCGTGTCCGATGGGAGCCATTTTTTCTCTTCCTCTCCCATGACCCCCGTATCGACCTCATAATCTGACAACTCATCTGGTAACCAAACTACTACCCCTGCAACCGGATTGGTCTTTGAGTCGCTGAAAAACAAACACGACAAAACGGTGACCAGTGCCAGTCCCCCAAAGATTCCGCTTCTCCAAAAAAGATTCATAATAAATTCTTCGTTTTACCCCTAGGACACTTTCTTAATAGTGACCTTACGACGAGTGAAAAACTTCTTCCAACCTCCCTCAAAGATACCGACCAAACCTGACATTAAAATCAGCGCGACAACAAAGACCATGAGACCTGCCAACATATGGAACGCGGACATTTCGTGATTCTCACCAATGGCAAAATCCGTTCCCCAAAGGACAGAGCCGAAATAGAGCATCAGCATCCGAACAAAGTTTCCTAATATCGCGACTACGGGCACAAACGCCATCAGAGCCCACCTTTTCCACTCATCCTTCACACGCAGGAAGGCAAAGACCAAACCAATCATCGTCAAGGCAAACAACGACCGCATACCCGAACAAGCCACATCCACGTCCAAACTGATCGGCAGGCTCGTCACAGGGTCTGTTGATGCCGTGCTCAAAGAGCTGCCACTCGCCACCGCATCTACTCCTATCAAGTTCATAAAACCCGAGGTCAACTTCACCATTGCCATCTGCAAAGGCGCCGAAATTCGCCCAATCAAAAACCGCCACGGCCACATCATCCCCAACAATACCCAAAGCCAAAACAACTTCCGAAACCACCCCCAACCCAGAAACCAAAAAATCGCACCGAGAGCCAGTAACTGCCCCGCTGCATAGCCGAAATACTTCTGCTCACCGCGATAACCCGCCCAATAAAGAAGGAACGCCATCACACAAATCGCTCCTCCAACGACAAGAGCTGGCTTCACTTCCGTCCCCAGCAACTCTTTCCTCCGAAACCAAAACAAGGCACCAACCGCAAAAGGCACAAAATATCCAAAACTCCACTCTCCTCCGTCCCTAGAATAGTCCGCCTTCATATGACTGAGCAGACTACTTCTTAAAAAAACAACCCCTCCATCAACAACGGTGCCATAACCCGACGAATACCCCAGCAATGTAAACATAACCAGAAACACCACCGATATGACTAACAGGTGTGATTTACCCCAAAAAGCGCTCATTTAATCTACTTCCTCTTCACCTTACTACTTGTCGCTCGAAACGCCCAATAGGATTTTTTGGAATTCACTTTTCCATTTCTCGGGGCTCGCCTCCCTCAAGAGCCACTCTCTCCCCGCAATTCCCATTTCTCTCCTAGCACTCGCTCCTCGCTCTTCCATTTGTAAAACACATCTCATTAGGGAGTCAGCACTGCCCACTTCATGTAAAAATCCCGTCACCCCATCTTCAATGGTTTCGCTTAAACCACCGGACCGAGCTGCAATCATTGGCCGCCCATTGTCATAAGCTTCATAAGTAACGAGGCCCAAAGGTTCCCACCAAACCGAAGGAGCTAACATCGCTCGACACTTCTCGATCAACTTACTTTTCTCGTCTCCTGACACGAAACCAAGAAACTCGATCTTGTCTGAATTCTCTGAAGCTTTTCGAACTAGATTCTCATCCGAGCCGGTGCCACCGATCAAGAGCTTCGGACATGCCCCCCCCATTTCGTCTTCCAACAAATTCCAAGCGTTCAAGAGACTTTGGGTTCCCTTCTCAGGAACGAGGCGGCTCAGAAACAAATAGTAATCCCCCTCACCTTCCTGATTCTCCATCAACCTTGGATCCCAAGAGTGCCGCAAAGTAACAATCTTCTCTCCCGGAATCCCCGCCTCAATAAACTTTTCACGCATAAAATCGGAAATCGCAACCCAGCAAGTCACGGCCTCTAACCATTCTTTTCGCTGCAAATTCCATAACACTGCCCCCATTACCGCAGATTTGAGCACTGAATCTTGCCATGACCCAGAAAGAACTTCAGCTAAGTGATTCCCCTTCAGCCCGTCTGACACCACTTTCCCACCCACCCAGAGCGAGCCGCCAACCGAAAAGGGCCTGAAATTATGCACAAACTGTATGAGCGGAAACTCATTTTCTTGCGCAAATCGGTAAACTGAAGGCGAAGCAACCGGATAAAGATTATGAGTTACAAAACAATCAACTTGCTGACCATCGATCCTTTCTGCCAAGCGTGACTCAAATTCTGAATTTGCGAACATCCGTCGTATTTGCTCAACCTTCGACGGTCCACCTTCCCCAAGCCACTCCTCACTACTAATCCAAACGCGATCAAGTTGATGCCCTAAATTCTCGATATGAGAAGCGATTCGTTCTACCGACTTTTCCTCGCCTCCGCGTTCTAAATACCGATTAAAAACCTGAATAACTTGCATCTTCTTAGTTTATTCAGACTACGAACTCTCGTCCTTGAAGCCACTCTACAAATGCTAGTAGCGACTCAAAAACAATAGCCTCTTTCGAAAGTTCTTCAACTTTGCTTGAAGCCACGCCAAAGAAAGAAACACCAGCCCTCTTGGCCGCCTCTTGATCTCCTCCACTATCTCCGACTAAACATACTTCGCCCGTCTCGATATTGAAACACTTCAACGCCTTCTGAATCATTCCAGGACTAGGCTTTCGATCAGGATGCTCGCATAGGTATTGGGCCACTCCTCCATCGAGTTCAGGTTGATTCAACCATGGCGAATAAAACAGAGCATCCAGATGCCCCTTCTCGTTAGCGAGAAAATCTCTCAACTTTAGGTGTATTTCCTCCAATCCGTCCTCCGTGAGATAGCCCCTTGCTATTCCTGACTGATTTGTAAGCACCGCAACCTTAATACCTTCGCGGTTTAAAATTGCGATAGCCTCCCCAACCCCTTTCAGAACCTCAAACTCCTCGACACTACGAATATGCCCACGCTCCAAGTTTATAACACCGTCTCTATCTAGCAGAACCGCTTTAATTCTCTTGCCCATTCTATGTCTGCTTAATTCGGTCAAAAAGAGAGGAAGTTGAACGCCCCTCTAATAAATCGAAAAAGAAAATCTCGCATCCCGCATCTTCGAGTGCCTTCCTTTCTCCACGATCCAGGGTCTCAACCGTATAGTCTCCGCCCTTAACATAAATATCAGGCCTCAATCTTTCAATCACCTTGGTAAGCCTCACCTCCGAAAAAATCACAACCTTATCGACGCATTCGAATCCACCTAAAAGCTCTGCCCTATCGACCTCGTCAATCAAGGGCCGGTTTGGCCCCTTCAACGTTCTCACTGAAGAGTCGCTGTTAACGGCAACGACCAAGGAATCACCCAATGAAGCCGAATACTGCAGGTTTTTCAGATGTCCACAATGCACCAAATCAAAGCAACCATTAGTCAAAACCACCTTTGCCCCCTTCGTCTCCATCCCAACCCGCCACGACACCAAATCATCAAGCGAACTCACTTTCGTTTTCATCGGATATTTATGCACCTTCAGCCCCTTTCATACGCTCTTCAACAACACCACAAAGCAAATGACCAAGAAACATATAAGCCTCCTGAATTCGAGCGGTGTTGCGAGAGGGAATCATGATCGATAAATCAGCTCCGCCAGAAAGACTACTCGGATTGGCACCAGTAATTGCTACAGTCATCACCCCCCTCGCCTTTGCTGCCACCAAAGCCCGTAAAACGTTTTCACTATTTCCAGAAGTGCTTATCAAGAATAGAAGATCCCCTTCACGACCTAAACTCTGAACTTGCCGTTCAAACACAACCTCAAAGCCAAAATCGTTTCCAGCAGCAGTAAGGGCACTAGCATCGGTTGATAGAGCCACCGCAGCCAATGGTTCTCTGTTCTGACGATATCTCACAACAAATTCAGCCGCTAAATGTTGAGCATCGGCAGCAGAACCTCCATTCCCACAAAACATGAGTTTCCCCCCCCCCTCAAGACAGCGACAACATGCTTCCACAACAAGTTCCAATTCCTTAAAGGGCATTGCACTATCGCTCATCACAGCGAGGTGCTCTTTTAACTCAAACTCAATAATATCCTTCATCATTTATTCTTTGTATTGGTCAGCGACCTCCTCATAGCTTAACGAAGCAGTACCGACCTTACGAACAACCAATCCCGACGCCATTGTTGCGAATTCGGTAGCTTCCCTTCCAGAAAGGCCGCCTGCAATCGCTAACGTGAAATAGCTCATCGCTGTATCCCCAGCACCCGAGACATCATACACCTCAGCTGCTCGAGTGGGAACCCAGCAATGCCTTCGGTCTGAGCCCACATAGATCATTCCATTACTACTCAAAGTTACCAACAAGTGCTCTGGCCCCCATCTTCCACGAAGACCATCAACCGCCTTCACAAAAGAAGGGTCTGAGAAAGGGTCACCTGCAAGGTCTCGATTCAGCTCAACTCCACTGATTAGAACCAACTCATCAAAATTGGGTTTAATAATTGAAAACTCAGACCAATTTTGAAGATTGTTTGGGTGAGGATCAACACCAACAATCATTCCACTCTGGGCAAAATCGCGCAGTTTCGATACCACCGCTGGGCCCAGGCAACCTTTTGCATAATCAGAAACGATAATAGCATCACAGTCAGAGCCAACCCTCTCTATCTCAGCAACAAGAGCCTGCTCGATATTCGAACTCACCTGTTCTCGAGACTCCCTATCCACCCTTACAATTTGTTGGCCATTACCTAGCACACGAGTCTTCACTGAGGTCGGACGCTCCCCATCGCAAACCAAGCCACACGACTCAATCTTCAAAGAATCGCAGAGAGCATGAACCTCTGCTGAAGACTCATCTTTTCCAACCAAACCAATAATACTAGTTTGGCATCCAAAGTCCGAAAGATTTCGGCAAACATTTCCTGCTCCTCCAAGCACAGCACGATCCTCAACAGCCTCACAGACTGGAACGGGAGCCTCTGGAGAGACTCGGCTCACTCGCCCAAAAACGTAACGATCTAACATCACATCGCCAACCACCAACACCTTTAGTTCTCTTAATCTTGCGAGTTGTTCTTCTTTCATCTCCTAAAAATCAGACTCTTCCTCTCCCTAGCGCTAAAATCGTAGAGTATACATCTTCGACCCTAATCCTACCCTGACAGGCATGTGGTTCACTTGTAAGACGACAAGACGGTTTGAGCTGCCCCAAAACTTCGCAAGGCTGACAAGCCAGCCCCTCAACTCGAAGCATACGTATCACCTTAGCCCAGTATGGGTCCCACCCTACTGCGGCTGGACCAGGTATGATGACCAACCTAAGACCAACTACATCAGCTAGATGCATCGGACCCGAATTATTGCCAACGAAGAGGTCAAAATCTCTAAGCTTGCGAACGAAATTTTCAAGAGAATCACGCGGAAGGGCATCAACTTCGGCCGTCAGTCCTGCTGGACGCTCCCCTTCCAACATCCACGTCACACTGTAACCATCTGAACTCAGTCGATTCGCGAGTAAAACGAATCTCGAATATTCCCACTGAGTAGTAGCCCGACTCGAGCCGGGATGAATAAGAACTCTTCGACCGTCCGAGCAAGAATCATCATTCTCTGTGACAATGCCATCATCTCCGGGCAAATACTTTAAAGGTGATGCGGGAAGAACCTTAGGTTTTTCTATGCCTATTCGCTTCGCACTCTCTCGAAACAGCTTCCAGTTATTTTCATGCATGCTGAGAGATTCCTCGAAAGGCACAACCGAATAGCCAAATCCGTTAAAGCGAACTTGAGGGTTTGACATCGAAAAACGCATTTTACACGGAACCAAGGATCCAACTAATCGTGCCAAATTTCCTTGATCAAATGGATTAAATAAAGCATCCAGCCGAGCCCTAAACAAAAAACTCCAAATCTTCACAAAAACCAACGGTCGTTTCCAAGCTGAATTGAAAATAGCCCGTTCCATCACCAATAGGTTCTGAGCAGGAACAAGTTCAGAATAGAGACCTGCTGCTATCGGAGTAGTTATAATAAAAACGCTTTCTCTCCCGAACGCGTCCACAAGCTCACCAACCATGGGAAGACCCACAACCGAATCACCTAATTGGTTAACCTTAATTACACAAACCCTCATACGAAAGCAACTACAGCCATCTTCTCTCAACCTTCTCGATAAGCTGAGCAATCCTCGTCGCTCCACCTACAAGCTTTTCACTAAGGCCTCGAGACGGCAAGACACTCCCAGATTCCATACGCCCAACGGCATCTTCCCAATCGACTGCACAAGATGACGGGGTAGCGTAAGTAGCAAGAATCTCTGGGAGGTCTGGCAACTTACTATTCAAAGAATCAACAAGTACCTTGAATTGACCGAGCTGATACTCTCGATTTTTTTCACTAACTTTACGGGGGGAGAATTCATCAATTAGCTCATATAACTCCGAGTCATTTGAAGGAGCAGCAGGTAGGACCTCCATCACTTCACGAACACCTCGTCGACGGGCATCATTTTCACTATCCATGATCATTGCCGGGGTTCCCGATGCGATCGCGCCCATACAACCATGAATCCGAGTTCCGATCACTAAATCGACCTCCCTGAAGAAATGCAAAAAGTCCTCGGAATCAGCCGAAAACCGAACACTCTCAGGATCGAATATTTGCACTGCTTCAGCATAGTCATCAATATAATTACAAATGATGGTCGTTTCATACTTTTTGCAAATTTCCAAATAAGTTCTTAAACAAGATTCAAAGGCAGAGCCACTCACGTTGTTAAACTTCATTTTCGAAGACTGAAAATTAATACCTACCTTCTTAACGCTCTCGCTCTCATGGATTTTGTAATCATGAATGTATGAGAATAATGAGGGGCAAGGAAGTACGGACAGCCTATCATCAGGCACAATATCTTTAAGAACATCATAGGTCCGAGTGTCGCGACAAGATACGAAACGGGATCGCTCGCCAAGCACCTCTAGCTCCAGCGGAGTCATCGAAATCTGATGAGCCCCCAAACCGATCCCCATGTGGACACAGTCCAACTTCTCAGCAACAACTCGCCGATAGACCCCTGCCACCCTAGGCCCTAGCCATTCGGGCCCGCCTGCTGAAACAAGCAGCCTAATATTTTTCAACAAGTGACGACAAGGGTCCAAACTATTGTCGAAACCTTGATTGAAAGGTTTCACCCCTGGGTTTCTGTTCCAAAGAATGGAACTATGGGGACCCAGTATCTCGGTGACGACGTTACGAACACCACGGTAGATCACCTCGTCTCCCGGATTCCACATTCTCGTGGTTGAATAAAAAACACTTTTCATAGAGTTAGCCCACTTCGTTACTTAGCTTTACGCTATCTAGGTAGCCAAAAAATTCGTTGGACCAAGACTCTTCGGTATGCAGCTCAAAATTGAGCTCGCCACAAGCCTCTCTCTCCTCTGAGTCCAAATAGCTCAAAATGACGTCTGCAATTTCATTCTCGTCATGAGAGATACGCCTTCCGTTCACATTCTCTTGAAGCAAAACTTCGCTCCCATAAAAATTAGTGAGGAACAGTGGAAGCCCTAAACCTGCAGCCTCGATTACGGCGTTTGGAGTCGAGTCAAAGTAACTCGGAAAAATGAAGGCATCTGATGCCGACAAAACATTCTCAGGCTCCGTGCACGAACCGCTAAAAACTAGCCAATCCTCAAAGTCAGGATCAATCTTTGATATCTTCCTTTTCAAGCGTCTAATCGTTGAACGCTCCCCCCCAATAACCAAAAACTTCACCTTCGTCTTTCCCTCACCTGCAAGTCGTTGATTAACTAGCGAGATAGCGCGAACAGCGCAGAAAAAACCCTTTCGAAGATGATGCCCAAAACTCATAAAAGAGAAAACAAACTCGTCACCCGAGAAGGAAAACTCTTGCCGCGCATTCTCACGCAAACGAATTCTTTCTTTAGGAGAAAATCTCTCTCGATTAAAAACATTAGGTAAATACTCAACCTGAACACCATCCGGACAACGACTTCGAACCTCCTCCGTAAGGCCAGGAGAATTACAGAGAAACATTTTTGCTCCTCCGAATCGAAGCAACATTCCCTCAAAGAGACTGAACCAGAGAACACGTAGTAGCTTCACAGATTCACGAACATCTACATCTGGTGACGAAACCACCTGACGAAAATATTCACGATGACTGAAATTCGATAGAACAATATCAGGACTTAGCGTGGATGGACTTCCTGAGATAATCGTCACGTCAGACCTCCAGCTCTTTCGCCGAAGAAAGGCAAACGATTGGAAAAAGAAATAGTTAAGATAGTCAAAAAAAGAAAACAAAGGCGCCCTCAATTTCACGAAGTCAACGTCATCAATATTTGACTCTCGGCAGATCAAAGAAAACGAGTCTAACCTTTTAGGTTGGCTACGAAACGCCATCAGAATCCTTCGGGTAAGAGGATCTGTTTCTTTGGCAGAGCGAGCCACCAGTATAAAGCTATTACTTTTCAAAGCAGCTAAAACGAATAGTTTTATTGAATCGCATCTAAATATTCTAATTTACGTAGGCGTGATTTTTTTTACCAAACCAAAACGTTTCACTCGGTAAATAGTTTTTGTCTATCTTGGCTTTCCTTCAATAAGACTTTTCTCGAGGTTGAATTCGAAAGCCATGCAAATTCCTATTACTTTAAAGCAGTGGCAACCATATTACTTTTTTGCCGCTTAAAACTTACAGAACGGAAGCCCATTCGTTCGAGATGGAATCGCATCGACTTCCTTGTCCATCCATACTTGTGGCAAAAATACTGCGGATACAGCTTACGTGACTCATCCATATGAGCAAAATTTCCGTTAGGGATGTCTTGGCCGCCGAAAATCAAACGCACCTTCTCCTCAATCGAATAGAGCGGATTTAGAATAATGAACTTCATATCGGGCACACGTATTTCTAACTCACCATTGGGAGCTAGAATTTCGAAACACTCTTCCATGATACCTTGGCCGATCCAATGGTAATGATGCTCGATAATATCCTGCGCTAATATGAACTCAGCTTCATTTTTATTGAAATGGTCGAAAAGTGATTCTTTACCGATATCAATAATCTTATCCACCTTTGGAATAGAACTACTTCCATCAACATTCACGAATCCTTCGCGGTAGTCAGTACCGCAACCCAAATTAATTTTTGATAGTTGTTTATTGGTCATTTCTATTTGCTATTTTAAACTTTGTTTTTTCAGAACTTTTTTTCTCCACTCGAGAATTGCTCTCTCCAGCGCCACTCCAAGCGTCCCGCATACTGTTAAAGGAATAAGAATCATCAAAACAAGAACGTCCACTAAATTATTCAACTGATAAGACCTACACACTTCCATAACAACTGTCTGCAGTGGCATGTGAAGAAGATACAATGGATAACTCAAAAGACCTGCCCATTGTGAAAAAATCTTTAAACGCGAAGAACCTATTTTTGGCCACTTAGGCAAACTGAGAACCAAAAGTAAAAACCCATAACCGACCAGTGGACCAGCGAGGAACCGAACTACTGACGGCCATCCAGACATTAGACCGAAAGTTCGATAGAGGTAGCATAGGCTCAGTATTGCGATAGCCAGAATGAAATTGGGCCTGAACAGGAAGCCAAGTTTCCGAGGTAAAGAAGAATCATTATAGACCACCCCACCAAATCCAATCATCCACATGAGACCTGACCAAGGCACGGTCCACAGAGGAATCATCCAATTAGCTTCATCAAGAAGGATTTTCCAAGTAAGTCCAAACAAAAAAGAGGCACAGACCATCACTATCGAGACCACCCAAAAATATCTTTTTAAATCTGGCTTGGCGCTACTCAAGAAGATCGGCACCAGCAAGTAATACACCATCTCATAGGCGATGCTCCAAGAAGGCTCGTAGAATGGAAAGGGTTCGGCAACAAAGCCTTGCAGTGAGAAGATATTGGCCGCGAGGGACTCCCAAGGAAAACCACCCTCACCCAAAAGAGAAAACACTCCTATCGACGCTATCAATCCGACGAGATACAGAGGATAAATTCTGGTAATACGCTGGAGAACGAAAGTTTTCTTAGAATACTTTCCTGACTCCACAGTCCTCCGAAGACTCAGGGCAATACAAAAACCCGACAACACAAAAAAGCCTCCAACCCAAAAGCCTCCCGGGGCAAGCCAAGTAGTCCAGCCTCCTAACTCCAAACTAAGAACTGAGCGAGAGTATCCTTTTATCGCCTCGACCCCATGAGCGACCAATACCATGAAGGCAAAAAAGAAGCGCAGAATATCGATCCCCTGAATTGTTGTCCTGTCTATTGTCAAAATATTCTATCGATTGGTGGAAACAGCCATTTTCAATACCGAAGTCGGCACAACAATACAGTTAACCATTTTAACATTATAAAAATCAAGTTATCTTAATCACATCATCCCCACCGACCTCCTCCTCCAATTTTTCAGTTTTCCTAGCAAAGGACATCACGCAAACCATGCCAACGAAAGCCCAAAAGTAGAATACGACCGGAAATATACGAATACCTCCTCCAGAAACAATACTCCCTAGCAACAAACCAAATATCAAAGATAATAGAAAAGCGAGAAACTTTTTATCTTCTTCCGACTTCATGAAAAACACTCTTCTGTGCGTAAAAATTAGTAATGAGACCCCGGTTATGATGGTTATGGATAAGCCAACAGCGCCAAAGCCGACGTAAATTTCTCCAAGCATATCATGAACACCAGAGCCTTCCTTTTCTTCCTCAGTTAGTCCAAACCAAGAAAAGTAGTTTGGATTCGTGGTCCAGTTTTTGATACCTTCGGCGCGAACTGCAAAGTTACCAACCTGAAGAGAGCGAGCTTCCCACTCGCTATCAGCTAATCCGGACACCGCATTCGCACTCGTTTCAATAAGTTGATCTCCTTTCAAAAACAACACAGTCAGCAACAGAGCAGCGCCACCGTAGACAAGGAACGTGGTCACTCGGCGTCTGAACATAAACGAGCCCAAGACAATAATAATTGCAATTGCCCAACCTGTTCGACCGGCTCCAGGAATCAAACTTGCTAAACAAATGACTCCAAAAAGTTTCGCTAAGAAAACCACGCTCTTATTGCTATCGGAGAAGGCCAACAGGCCATAAGCCCCGATCAAAATTGTCATGAGTCCATACGCACCCGACGAACTCATCGTCGAGAAGATTCGGTAGTATTCAATGCGCCCTTCGAGCAAAGGATTTTGAACAATGGTTAAACCAGAAAGTGCATAGTCGTATTCCAGGTCGGAGTATCCAAATATTAGCTGCTTGTAGGCATAGATCACCACCGGAACAAACCAGAGGAGGGCAAAGCGAAAGAACTTATGCCTCTTTTCGGCAGTATCGAAATAGTAGAATCCTAACCAGACAAATGAGATATACGCGGCTTGACTACCCGCCTCTGCAATGGCCCGAATGCCAAATCCTTGCTTAAGGAGACTCAACCCAAGCACCGCGACCGACAATAAAACACTAAAAGCGAAGGCAACTGCCTCCCTTCTATTAAAGGAGTCCTTCCCAAAAAGACACCTCACACATTGTCCTGCGAGCATCCCCGCAAAAGTAATTGGAGCTAACGCTAAAATTTGAACCAAATCAATAATCCCAACTACACCCTCGATAATTAGAAATCTCTTCATCATATCGAGATAGAACCCCATGATAATTAGGAAAAAGATTCCAGCTTTTGGATTAACGAAACCGCAAACAGCACCACCAATTGATAGATAGAGAAAAAGCTTACTCAATGAGTTCCCTCCGCCAGTCAATACTGACTGAATGATAAGAAGAGAGAGAAACAGCGCGCCGACTGCGATGACGCCCGTTAAAATTTTCTTGCTGTCCATACGGAGATATTTATTAAAATTGAGTGAATGGGCTCCTCATAAATTAGCTCTTTTTTCGAGCCACGAGTATTAAACCCATGGGTTTGCGTTTAGAGCGTTCCTCGGGCGAAAGTTCAAGCTCCTTAGCTGAGAAGAAGATCTTCGGCGGATAGATATTTCGTTGCCTCATTGACCTGAGCTTACCTCGAAGCGCCTGAGTTTCTTCGGTGTAAAACCAATCAAAACAGATTTTCTCCATCCCAATGCTCGCAAAAAGGTCCTCAAATTCTTGCTCTGTGTAGCCATCTCTCACATGACCCACTTGAGGCAATGCCACTGGCGAACGCGGCACACTAGCGACCAAAAGTCCACCGGGTGCCAGCATATTCACCAGCTTTTGGGCGGCCCGCTGATGGTCTTCGATGTGCTCCAAAACCTGATTGCAAATCACAGCGCTGGCGGATCCGTTTTCTACTGGGGTGTCTTCTAAATAGCATTCGTGGATTTCAACTTGACCAGAGAAATCCAATGCTCGATTTTTCAAAACTTCAAAGTTTGCTGAATCCGACTCAACGGCCACCACCTTTCGTGAGATACCTCTTCGTAAAATTTCTACCGTATAGCCGCCTCCACCAGCTCCGGCATCAACCAACATTTCGAAAGGTCCATGTTCTTGTAGGTGCTGAAATACGAGCTCCCCTTCCAAGTCATGCCTTAGAGAATTCGGAGTGTAGCAGAACCTCTTAACTATATTTTTTATTTTTTGTGTTATTTTCATTTAACCAGATATAAACACCTAAAGCATTGTATGTAACATCAATACTTAAACGAGTGCTATTATTGCAAACCGCTTGACCCAACTCTTGAACTACTTGCAAATTATTATCGACGTTTGCCGTATTTTCAAAAACTGAACGTAAAAAAGAGTCCGATTGAAGAAGCGTCTTATAATTGGGCCATGAGCTACTCGATAACCCCTCTTTTTTTACGAGATACTTTCTAACCAACAACAGAAGATAGTATCCAGTTTTTAAAGCCGCCGACGCACCCAACGGAGACCCGTAATTCGCATTCTTGACCTTTGAGAGTTCACCGCCAACAACCTCCTTCACCGCTTTTTCATAGTATACTCCATCAACCTTATAGGGAACAGGAATACGCCACATGAGGTCTAGAAGTTTCCGGCTGTAGAAGAGCGGATCCCACGGAAGAATCCTCGCCATTGGGGTCCTGAATAGGGAGTCAATCTCGCGGGACATTGGCATAACTCGACTGGCTTCCAACGCGTTTAACTCTCCTTCTGGGGCTAGGGATTGCCAAGTATACAACCTCTTCTCCCACCGTTCTTGAAGCATTTCACGAAGTTCCACACTGATTTCGGGGATATGATTCGGCATCAAGAAAGGCTCTTTTGCCAGGGTCTTAATCGGCATGCTGCGTCCTAGGACCTTAACGCTCTTTTTCGGGAGAAATACAGATTTAAAGAAATAGTCCCCATGACATCCTGTCAAAATAGTATCTGCATCTTTGATTCTCGGGTCCTCAAGTAGGCTAAGAATATGATTATCCATCGGCGAGCCGAAGCCTCCAGCAATGTCGAGGGCAAGACTAGCCGTTTTACTGTAGTGGTCTTTCTCTCGAATAATGACCTCATGCTGCACTTGCCCAATCTGGGCTAATTTTTTTGAAATCTCTGATTCAGGATTGGGAGCATCAACGAGGGTGATGGCCGAGGTTTGTTCTGGCTCCTGATTAGCACCCAAGATGAGCCGCGAGTCTGCGCCACCCGATAGTAAGATCGTCTTTTTTCCGCTGTCCTTTGTTCGTAAAACTACGGACTCCTCCAAGCCCTCTGCCAAGAGCTTAACCGAGTCCTCATACGAAAGATCGCTTCCTACTCTTGGAGTCCAATAGACTTCGCTCGAAAGCTCTTTCAAACCGTTGCTGACAGACCAAACTTGATGCAGAGCTGGGCTCAGCTCCCTCATTTCATTGTAGAAAGTGTAAGGTGGCGAAACTGAGCTATGATAGATCTGCTCGACAAGACTGAGCTCGTCGAACGTAAGAGAACCAGAATAAGCCTCAGCCAACCACTCAGAATGAGTAGAGAGTCCACTCTGACCATTATTAAAGACGAAAGCGGGGTATAGACCAATGAGATCTGTTGCGACCTCTAAGAGCTCTTTCTCGCGATCAAAGAAAAAGGCGGTAGCTCCTCCGTCACAACGCAAAAGGGTCTCGGCGAGGCTTCCCGAGTCAATGATAGCCGTCAAAAGCTCGGCAACCACATGCTTCCCTTTCCGAGGCGCCCCATCTAAAAACGGGCGCCCCTCAATC
Organism: Roseibacillus sp.; assembly: GCA_051251855.1. Lineage (GTDB taxonomy): Bacteria > Verrucomicrobiota > Verrucomicrobiia > Verrucomicrobiales > Akkermansiaceae > Roseibacillus. The sequence goes on along the minus strand of JBPOGI010000001.1, from coordinate 125,232 downwards.
CATAGGTGCCATCGTCCGCAGGCACTTTCCGCTTTGTCCCACTCTTCCCTCTTGTCGAAACGAAACTGCTCAACCATGATGCTATCAAAATGATCCTCGCGAGACCAATAGTTTGGCAACTTGGCGAACATATCAACGACAGCAGAGCTACTGCCTGCCTCCTGAGATTTAGGGAGAATTCTAATCATAATCGCTCGATATTCTTTCGACTCAAGTAGGCATCCAACTCGCTTGGATTGACATTTGATTCAGGCTCTAGAAGAAAGCTTAACCTTCTCGTTAAAAACTCTTGGTGAGCTACTGTGCCCACAAAAGCACGTAATCCTTTGGCACCCTTTCGGACTCGCAGCGGAGTAAGAGCGACAAGAACGAACAATCTAAGAAGACTCTTTTTGGAAAGCGCTTTCTGTCGCTGACACTCAATATTCCAGGACTCCTCAATCCTCCCTTCTTCTCTCAAGAAGCAGGCTCCTTCTGCAAGATGTTTAAACAAGCCAGAGGATGCCACCAGAGGAACTAACCTTCCTTGCTTCGACTCAAAAGCATCAACCTCAATCGAAACCACCTGGGCTGAGCTTGAAAAACGAATACGAGGAAGCAAGCCCGTTGCCTGTAAACCCGAAGGATTCCGGTAGTCAAAGAGTGAATTGCCAATACTATAGAAAAGAACCTTTCCATTCCATTCTTCCCAAGGTTGAGGAACATGGGAATGATGCCCTATCACGCAATCCGCTCCTGCTTCAGCCAGGGACCGAAAGAGACGCTGAACGTATGGAGGCGGTAGATTGACCCTTTCTCGTCCTCCATGAAAAATGACCACAACGCCATTTCCTGCAGCCTTTTCTTTATGGACCGAATTAACCACCCGCGCGACATCATAACCTGATACTCCCGCGCGCTGACCTCTGGCAGCGGAATCGTCCTCCCCCTCTGAGAAGTTGATAACGACGACTTCATTCTCAACACACGGGATGCGAGCAACCTTCCAAGCCTCCTCTTCGCTCATCCCTGCCCCCACAAAGGGAATCCCCTGTTCACGCAATGCTGATAGAGTCTCTTTCAAGCCTCCTTGGCCGTAATCAAAAATATGATTATTGGATAGAGTTGCGAGAACCTCACTCGCTTTTCCTAGCAGCTCCTTAGCACGCTTCGTTGGCATCTTTAGGCACGGGCCTGCCTTCATCCGCCGCTCATGAGTCGAGTCACTCAAGCAAGCCTCCACATTGACAATGAGGTGGTCCAGAGATTCCGAAGAAATACCATCGAACCAATCCTGAGAATCACCGAGATCTGAGCCACGGTACCAATCACCGAGAACTCCAATGCGGAACGAGTTCTCGGAAGATATCTCCTCAGATTTATCTAATATCAGTGCCATAGTTTTGCCAAATTTCTAAAGTTGCCCGACACGAGCACAAAAGACCTTCCAAGTACCGGCCTGCAATTCCAAGTCGCTCTCAAGCTCTTCACTTGAAATTTCAGTTCCACTAGAGCCTTCATACTTTGGCTTCAGAGCATTCCTCAAAGCCTTGCCCAACTGAAAGAGCACCGGCCCCCAAGCCCACAAAAGAGGTAAGCGGGAAAGGATCTTCAACGAGCTCGTGGGTGCGCCGCCGGCGAGTTTGATCTGTCGAAGACATTCCTCAAACCCTTGCCGGTCTCCACGAGGTAAAGCGGCATGGAGGGCGTTCTTCGAATAGAGGCCTGCGGCACTCTCCTTAGCCTCTTGTGCGGCTCGAACGAGACTCTCACAATCAGACTCACGCGCTAATTCAGCCAACCCCTCCCAATAGGCACGATGCCCAGGCTCTAGGTAATCGGTGTGGGAGGTGTTCTCTGCGTGCAGCAAGCGAGTTCCAAAGAACTCTGGTCGCTGAACGACCTTTCCAGACATACTCTGAGAATACATCAAGAGCGCGTCAGAAACGCGGGTGTTCTGCTCAAAGAAGGAATAGCCGTCTAATTGACGCCGGAAAATGTAGGCGGTGCACCCATACTTAGGGAAAACAGCATTCTTCTGTGCCTCAACCCATTCAGCTTTCGGAAACTCCTCTCTCTCGGTGAAGGCTATCGTGCGAAAACATTTCATTTGCGGAGCAATTACGCGAATATGTCCGCCAGTGACCAAAGTGGTTTCTTGGTCTGCAAGAAATTCCTCTCTTGCGATTGCTAAGAGCCTACTATGGTAGATTTCATCATCATGAACAAAAACACACTCTCGATGTTTGGCCTGCCGAATCACAAAATTCCAATGCTGATAAATATTTAATTTCGACTCTGGCCAAACGAGCTTCAACTCAACTCCGGCAAGCTCCTGCTCGAAATCTTCCAACACTTTCAAGACCGGCTCCCTAGGGCCATTGATCGAGATAATAAGCTCATCGCCCTCTTCCAACTGGGAAACGACGGATTCCAAGGGGCTCCTAAAGAGCTCCCCCCGATTGACAGTTGGGATGATAATTGAAAGAGGTTGTTTCATCGCTACTAAGAGGAAAGTTTCGCCTTAAAAAGGATCTTGAAATTTGGAAAAGGAAAAAGAGCACCTTTTAAAACGGTGCGGGAACTTTCTTTCCCTCTCTCCAGAATGACATAGGGAACAATGAGATAACCAATCACAGCGGCGACTAATGCTGAAACTGCAGCTCCAGTTGCTCCATATCGAGGAACCAAAAGTAAGCCGAGAGCTACCGTAAAAAATGCGCCAGTAACATCCGTAATTAGTAGCTTTTTATAGGAACGGTCCTTAGCGAAGTAAATACTGCGAGCTGCTCCTACACTCAAGGGAATCAGTACCACTGAAAGTATCTTCAACGAGTCAGAGGCTTCTTGATACTCAGCCCCTAAAATAAATGGAACCAATAAGTCGCCAAAAAACAGGAAAAATAACGCGACCGAATACCCAAACAACCATAACAATCTAAACAACTCCCTCTCCAAGGTCGCCACATTTTCGTCCGCAACACCCTTCCCTTGGCCGCTTATCAACGGAAGGAAGGTTTTACAAAGTACAGCTGGAACAAACTGGAAAACCATGGCAAGCCTCAAGGCTGCAGAATAAATTCCTGTTTCGAATTCATTCGAAAGTCCCTTAAGTAGTAGCACGCCCGAACCTTGAATAATACACACCACGCATGCCGAGGCGAAAAGCCAACGACCATCCTGATACAATCTTTCCGCGACACCTTTGCTAATTTTCCAAGCCCCCACCTGTTTTGCCACGTTTTTTCTATAGCCCCAAATCCCAGCCACAGTAGCAACCAAATGCTCGACCAAGTGACAGAAGGCAAAATAAACAAACGGCAGTCCTAAAACTAGCCCCACAATTCTACCCCCAGTAGCGAAAGCTAGTCCACTTAACTTGGCTCTCGTCAAGATATCCGCACGTAAGAATGCACTGAAGGTGTTCGCCATCGTATATGACAATGGTTGAAAAAAAATAAGCGGGGACATTATTGCTACCGCCGCCCACATCGAATAGGGCTCGGAAAAGAAATTTTCCATCCCGCTACGGAAAATAAGCACTCCAATTACAATTATAGAAAGCGTGGCTGAGAATAACCGAAAGAGTGCCGCCACTCCTAAAATTTCTGGAACCTTAAAATCTTTGGCTGATATCTCGCGGATTACAACAGTATCTAAACCTAGGGCAGCAAAAGTCATAGCCCATGTGACGGTTATAAAAGCAGCAGTCAGCACTCCATAATTCTCAGGCCCTAGATGCCTAGCAATGAGTACATTGACAAAAAACGTCACGAATATTCTGACAACTGTTTCTGAGAGAGCCCAGATTACATTTCCCCCAACGTTCACGATGATCTTGCTCTAATCACTCGGCAAGGATTGCCTACTGCGATCACATTTTCTGGAAGCGTCTTAGTTACAACAGAACCTGCTCCAACAACAGAATTATTGCCGATACTCACTCCTGGCAGTAATATAGCCCCAGCACCCAACCAAACATCTTCGCCCACATCAACTTCTTCTAAAACCGTAGAGTCTCTGAGTTCCAATCCTTTGAAATTCAAATCATGATTTACTGAGATAATTTGAACCCGTGGAGCAATTATACTACGCGCGCCAATTCTCACCGAACCATGAGACATTATATTAACGTCGGAATTGATATAAACATCGTCACCAACCTGAACATTACTAGGGTGGGTCACTTTAAAACCTGGCCTAACTATCACTCCACAGCCTGTGTCCATTTTAGACTTCAGAACGAATACCTCGCACTTTCTCGCAAACACAAGTAATTTTGAGACAAGATTACTTAGGTATAATTTCATGATTTTTCATCTACCTCGATACGCGTCTTAGACCAATCCACAAAGCGCTCAATACCTTCTTTAAAAGAAACCGCAGGCTGATAACCAAGCTCACTTTTAGAATGCTCAATCGAGGCCGCTGTAATGGGAACATCACCTGGTTGCTTTGGAAGAGAGTCAATTTTAGCAGGAAGCTCTAGAGTCTCGGCAATCACGTCTACCATCTCTTGAAGACTGACGGTCTGATCATTTCCTAGATTGAAAACCTCAAACTTCTTGGCTCGGTAGTCAACGGCCTTGAGAACACCCGAGACGATATCGTCAATATAAGTATAATCGCGTGAGGAAGAACCATCCCCAAAAAACGGAATTTTCTCACCAGCTGAGATGAGCCTCGTGAATTTATTGATCGCCAAATCTGGACGCTGCCGAGGCCCGAAAACAGTAAAAAACCGCAAGGCAGTGAACCGAATTCCGTAAAGGTGACTAAAGACGTGCCCCATCCCTTCCCCAGCCAACTTGGTGGCGGCATAGGGACTAATCGGCTTCAGATCTGGCTCATTCTCTTTCCATGGATGGTTAGGATTCTCTCCGTAGACACTCGATGAAGAAGCGAATACAAAGTGCTTAATATCCTCACTTACAGCAAACTGCAGTAACTTAATCGTCGCCTGCACATTGGTCCTCTCGTATCCCAATGGGTCCTCTATTGAGGGGCGAACTCCCGCCTTGGCGGCAAGGTGGACAATAACGTCGATTCCTTTCCCCTTGAGCTGTTCATAGATACTCGTGTCGTTGATATCGCCCTCAATCATTGAAAAATGGGGAGACGTTCGGGCCTGAGACAAGTTTCGCTCCTTGATCGTTCGATCATAGAAGGGATCGAAATTATCGATGATGGTGACCCGATCTCCACGAGCCAGCAGAGCTTCGCAAGTATGACTTCCGATAAACCCAGCTCCGCCTGTAACTAAAATATGTTTCATTTCTTAAATCTGAGGGACAAATCGCATCACCTCATTTTCGCGGTATGGGAGAGCGCCAACCTTGAGGGAACCTTTTGCCTCGGCCTTCTCCCACCAGTGTTCGGCAAACTCCCTCATCGAAACCGGCTTACCACTCCCCACATTTTTAACCGCCGGGAAACCTTTGAGAACGGGTTCAGTAGTGCTCCATGAAAGAAACTGCTGAGCAACCTCCTCTACCGGTAAATAGTCCCGAATCTGCTCCCCCGGAGTCATCTCAAAATCCTCACCGCTCTGTGCCGCAGCCATCAAGGCTGGCCAAAAATTCTGAGGATGCTGGCCTTCGCCAAATGCTGAGAAGATTCTCAAGTAGACCAATTCAAAATCGCGAGATATGGCTAAAGCGTGAGCGAGCTGAAAAGCGGCGGCCTTGGAGGCTGCGTAATCGTAGGTAGGCAACAAGGGCGCGTCCGGTGGAATGGGATCAAAGCGATCCGCACTTCGTCCATACTCCGCAAATGTGCCGGCAACAACGAACCGTCGAACATTGGCCTCGGTCGCGGCTAGTAGGATACTCCCCAGGATACTAACATTCCAATAGAACAACTCATCCAAGCTCGCTCTTTGAGGACTCACTCCGGGAGAAGCCAAATGCACAAGAACATCAATCGATTCGAAATCACTTGCTGTGAGCTTGTCCATCTCCTTGGTCAACCAAACCACCTCTTCAGGCACCGCCACCTTAGGGACAGAATTCTCACTCCGCCTCAACGCAACGAGCTCGTGCCCCGCCTTATGTGCTTGGTTCAAAAAATGTGAGCCGATAAATCCAGTGGCTCCTGTGACGAAAATTTTCACTTGATAGAAAAAGGAGAGTCAAAATCCGAAATGGAAGGATGAGCAGAATCCCGAGCACTTACTACTGGTGGAAGGTCGAACAGCGGCCACTCGTAATCAATACTCTCCCAAGCCAAACCTGCATCGGCAGCGGGATCATGAACGGCATCGGTCTTATAAATGAGGCAAGAGCCAGGCTCCTGACTCAAGAAACCATGTCCGAAGCCAGCCGGAATATAGACGCAGTGCCGATTCGCGGCAGAAAGCTCAAAGCCCATCGCTTTGCCATATGTCGCAGATCCCTTTCGCAGGTCCACGACAACATCCCAAACTTTGCCTGTCAGACAGTAGACCAACTTACTGTGTTGGTGGGGAGGAAGCTGAAAGTGCATCCCACGAAGAACATTGGCTTCGGAGGTTGAAAAGAACTCCTCTTTTACTTCAAGTTGAATCCCATGCTCCGCAAGCTGTCCCTCATGGAACGGCTTCACGAAATTCCCCCGCTCATCTTCGAAGACGAAAGGGCGTAGAATTTTCACTCCCGCAAGGGGTTCGTCAATGAGCTGCATCTTTGAAAGTTAAGCTTTTTGGTTGTCCTCAGCTGCGGCAGCAAACTCAAGAATCACTTGAACCATGTAGGCCACCATTTCTGGAGTAAGTCCAGGGTAGGTTCCGAGGAACATTGTTTGATTCATGATTCGGTCCGCGCCAGGGAGAGCCCCTACAATCCGCATGGCTTCTGGTCTATCATGGCGAAGCTGCACAAAGGCGGGCTGACGGACGAGATTGCCACCAAAGAGCATACGATTACCGATCTTCTTGGTATCGAGATGAGCCGCAAGCTCCGTTCGGGTAAAGGGAGCATCTTCCTTGATTGTGATCTTAAAACCAAACCACGAACAATCAGTGCGACAGCCCGTATCATCCCATTCGAAGGAACCGTCACGATTCCATTTTGTGGCATGGGTCGGGAGCGCAAAATCGATATATTTCTCGAGGCTCTCGAGTCCAAGACGCAAGGCCTGCCAGTTGTCCTTACGAGCTTGGATGAAGGCCGGAAGACGCTTCATTTGAACCCTTCCAATCGCAGCCTGTGGGTCCAGCGGCTTCACGTTGAAGCCAAGATGGCTATAGATGTATTTGTGATCGTAGCCTTCGGGTAACTCTCCCAATTGCCACTGGAAGCGCTTGCCGCAAGTATCATCCTGTCCTGAAGCACACCAACAATCTCGGCCCCAATCGCGGAAACTCTCAGCATAAGTTTTGAGAGGTGCTCGTCGAATGATATTCACCGATCCCCCTTCCCCCATCGTGAGGTGATGAGGAGGATAGAATGACTGGGTCGAAATATCCCCGAATGTTCCCGTATAGGCCGTCAATATTCCATTCTCGATCTTAGGATATTCCTCCGTCCGATCTTCTTTTTCAGCCAACTTAATCAGATGAAGAAGCCCCAGCCGGGTTGCTCTCTCAACTGGCAAGGAATAGGTGCAACCTAAGGCGTCGCAGTTGTCCTCAATTAACCAGAGATTGTTCTTAGAACAAAATTCGACAACCGCCCCCAAATCAAAGGGATTGCCAAGAGCGTGCGCCATCATCACGGCCTTTGTCTTCCCTGGCACGTAAGCGGCTTCGAGCTGCTCACAGCGAGCATTACCGGTAAAAGTATTCGCGTCGATAAAGACAGGAACAGCTCCCACCTGAATAATGGGAGAAACCGTAGTCGGAAAGCCTGCTGCCACAGTAATGACCTCGTCTCCATGCTGAATCCGACGTTCATCAGGAAGCTTGTGAGTCGTCAGGGCACTGATGGCGACAAGGTTGGCTGAAGAACCAGAGTTCACTAACAGGGCGTGCTTCACACCAAGAAATTCGGCCAACTCCTTTTGCATGGCCTCCCCCTCCACTCCTAAAGTGAGCCAAAAGTCCAAAGTAGTCCCTACCGCGGCCTCGACCTCATCTTCGGTAAAGACTCGACCGGCATAAGGAACAGTCGATTCCCCCGGAGTAAAAGGGGCATGATCTCCATCGTCTCCTGGTCGATTATTACTGTGGGTTAATCGACTATATTCACGAGTGAGCCGCAGGATCTCGGCTTTAATTTCTTCTGCTATCATTGGGTAAATCTTTCAGTGTTCAGTTCGCTAGGAATTCTGGGCCCATAAAATTCCGTCTTGAGAGGCTTTGTTCGTGTATCGCTCGATGTCGGCTCTGGTGTGTTGTTGTGCGTCCTGCGAAGACTTCACCTCATGATACCAAGCTGCCGTCGTCTTCATCGTCTCCTTGAAATCCCAAACTGGTGACCACTGGAGGAGATGAAACGCTTTATCAATTGCTAGATTGAGCTTCGAAGCCTCATGGAGCGCATTGGAATCTGCCGCATCAATCCACTTGCCATCGATATGCTTCAATATCTCTTCGACCAACTCGGCGACGGTACGATTCGAAGAAAGAGCAGGTCCAAAATTGAAGCCACCTGTAAACGAACGGCTATCCGAGTAACCTGCCAAAGTTGGATTTGCCAAAACAGCGCCTAACCACAGATAGCCCGATAGCGGCTCCAGAACATGTTGCCAAGGTCTCGTGGCAGTCTTATTTCTCACCGTAATCGCTTCTCCTTGCTGAATCGAGCGAATGCAGTCAGGGACAATCCGATCTTCGGCCCAATCTCCTCCTCCCAGCACATTACCAGCGCGACCGGAGGCCACCTTCACAGGACTCGAATCCTCTGAGAAAAATGAGGACCGATACGAGGATATCGCGATTTCAGCGGCACCTTTACTCGCACTGTATGGATCGTGCCCACCCATGGCATCTTCTTCTCGGTAGCTACTCAACCATTCCCGGTTTTGATAGCACTTGTCAGTCGTCACCATCACGCAAGCGCACTCATGTTTTGAAATTCTCAGCGCATCAAGCAAATGGATGCTGCCCAATACATTTGTCTGAAAAGTCTCTACTGGTGTCGAATAAGAGAGGCGAACGAGTGGTTGAGCTGCTAAATGAAAGACGAAGTCTGGCTTCAACTCTGAAATCAAGGACACAAGGCCATCGCGATCGGATAAATCTGCGCGCACATCAGTTGCGATACGGCTTGAAAGCTCAAGCTCGTTATACAGGTCCCCCGAATTGAGAGGATCCAAGGCATACCCGGTCACTTCCGCTCCAAGTTGAAGAAGCCATTCACACAGCCAGCTCCCCTTGAAACCAGTATGACCGGTCACGAGAACTTTTTTATCGTTAAAAGAATTTGCAAACACGATAGACGATTCCTTTCGAACTTAAGAGCTAGGATTTCTTTCTTAGACGAGTCAGTCCCAAGTCTTCCATGGCGCCTGACCGGAATCCCACATTTCCTCTAACTGAACTTTGTCCCTCAAAGTATCCATCGGCTGCCAAAAGCCTCCATGAGAAAAAATCGTGAGTTCTCCATCAGAAGCAAGACCCTCGAGTGGGGCCCGCTCCCAAATTGTAGAATCACCCTCGATTCTATCGAACACACTGGGCTCCAAAACAAAGAATCCTCCATTAATCCAGCCACCATCGCCTTCAGGCTTCTCTTGAAAAGCTCTCACGGAATCCCCATCAATCAGGAGTGAACCAAACCGCCCTGGAGGCTGAACACCTGTCAAAGTCGCCTCCCGGCCTGCCTCCTGATGAGTCTCAATCAGGGACTTAATGTCAATATCACCCACCCCATCACCATAGGTGCAGCAAAAGGTTTCGTCTCCGATGTAGTCTCTCACTCGCTTAATTCGCCCACCAGTCATGGTATCCGCACCGGTATCAATAATGGTGATCTTCCAAGGCTCGGCATGCTTCCGGTGAACAATCATTTCATTGTCACACATGTCGAAGGTCACGTCCGACATATGGAGGAAGTAATTGGCGAAGTATTCTTTAATTACGTAGCCTTTATAACCAGCACAAATCACAAAATCATTGATTCCATGACTACTGTAAATCTTGAGTAGATGCCACAAAATAGGGCGACCACCGATTTCCACCATGGGCTTGGGCTTAAGCGCTGTCTCTTCGCTTAGTCGTGTCCCTAATCCTCCTGCTAAAATTACCGCTTTCATGCTAAATATTACTTTTCTTCTGAGAGTCTATCCTCGAAGTCGCTTTTGAGAGTCTTTCCGATTACCGAAGTTCGCTTCAAGGCACCCTTCTCACTCAAATGCCAAGCCGTGTCTGCAAAATCCTCAATGTCAGTCGAAACACCGAAGTTGGGATCATAGAGAACCGGCACAAGTTTGGAAATTTCTTCGGCTAATGCTTGCCATTCTGCCCGTTGCCCTGTTGCAACCTCTGGTGTCATGAAAAACCAAGGAAAGGTGACGACTACCACAACATCACGCTTTGCCAGTTCGCGCTGAGTTTTCACCAAAAACTCCTTCATCGGACTCGAAAGATCATTTCGATTCAGAGCGGAGCTAGGGCCAAAGGCGCCATCGCGATAAGAAGTAGAAAGATAACCACCAGGATTAATTCCTTCAGAAGAGTATCGATAGAGAGGACGCCCCAGCGCAGCTTTTAGCCCCATCGTCACGGCATGCTTCCCGCCAACTCGGAGGTCTCGATGACGATACTGAGGTTCGCGACCTATTCTCCACAAGCAACTCTCTCTAACATGAGGTTTTACTGCAGAAAACCAAAGTTGTGAGCCTAAGGGAGTGGCAAAAGAGAAGTCGTTATTCCCCCATGCACTTGTCTCAAACGCTAAAACTAAAATATCTCCTCTATTAAGAGTCGAAATACCCAAGTCCAATTGAAGGTCTCGCCCCGCCCCCGCAGGAAGACCACAGTTGAGAGCCTGAATCTGAAACTCTTCTCTTAAGGCCTCTACGTTAATCGAAAAGGCACAACTTGAGCCGCCTACAAAAACCACTTTCGGATGTTCAGAATTAAGAACTTCCAAATGCTTGAACTGTGAATCCACAGCTTTCGCCCAAAATTTAACCTCTGGGGATACCCTCGTTTGGTAGCAAAAAGAAGTCCCTAGTCCAAACACGAGAACTACCGTGAGGAGTAAAAACCTTCGCCACTTCGAATTAAAAATTGAAGTAAACAAACCCATTGTTTGAAACTGGAGCCAACCAGATAATAGCTAAAACCAAAAGCGCCAAAACCCAGTTTCGACTAAACCAAGCGTAGGGACTAAAAGAACGCTTTAGGCTCCCCCACTCCACCAAGATAACTAACAAAGCAAGAGCGAGAAAAACGCTTAGATGAGCCAACCCGCCATAGCCCACAACATAATTTAGAAGCGGTTTCAGATGATTATTGAGATAGGCAGATGGCAAGACTATGGTTTGCAACTTTTTTAGGAGAATCTCAGAATCTTGCTGGTAAAAGAATAGCCAACTCAAACATACGCTGCTCATAGTAATTCCCCACGAAATAAACGGACTCAATCTGAAACGCTTATTATAAAAAGTCTGAATTCCGATTAATATTCCGTGCAACGCACCCCAAGCGACAAAATTCCAACCTGCTCCGTGCCAAATTCCTGAAAGTAAAAAGACAAATAAAACTAAAGCGATTGGCGAACGAGCCTTATTTCCTCCTAGTGGGATGTAGATATAATCACGAAACCAATTACTGAGAGTAATATGCCAACGGCGCCAAAACTCTCGGATACTTCGGCTAATATATGGAGCCTCAAAGTTTAGAGTTAAATTGACTCCCAAGAGAATCCCTAAACCAACAGCGATGAGACTGTAGCCACAGAAGTCAAAATAAATTCGCAAACCGAAAAGAAGATTGCCTAAATGAATTAAAACAGCAGAACTTAACGGTTTAGTAATCCAGCTACTGGCTTCAGCAAGGTTGTCTGCTAAAACGAGTTTGTAGAAGAGTCCAATGATAACATAAGACAAACCAGAATTTAGATTCGAGAGCGAAAATTGAAACTTAAAAGATTCAAGTTGGGGAAGCAGAGAATCTCTTCGCTCAATGGGTCCCGCTACAATCTGAGGAAAGAAGGAAGCGAAGTTAAGAAGAGAAAGAACGCTTGGATTGGACGTCAGAGGCTTCCGTGCCGAATCGACGAGAAGCCCAATCAACTGAAAAGTGTAAAATGAAATTCCTACTGGAATCAAAATCGAGGAGGCTAATGACTGATTACCTGCGATATCAATCAAGAAATTTCCATACTTAAAATACAGCAGGGGTAACACTGCTCCGATCGAAAAAACTAAAACTACCCATCTCGACTCCTTCGACTGGCTCTGGCCTTGCTGGACTACCTTTAAACCAAGGAAAATCCACAAGCTGATTATGCAAAAGATGAATAAACTCTTAGGACTCTCGATTCCGAACAATAGTAAGCTCGTCCCGAGAAGATAAGAACGGTCAAAAACACCAGAATGAGCAAAAGGAAATAATCTTTTTATTACCACCAAGAGGGCAAATAAAACAAAAAAGAAAAACCAAAACTGATAGGAAGCAAAATTCATTTCTGCTCTAGCTTAGACATCGTACGGCTTGCTCAATATTTACCCAGAGCATCAGGAAACATCCACTTTCAACTCGCATAGAACCTAATTCTTGGTGACTAAAATGTTCATTATTACAAAATAATGGCCCGTTGCAACACCTACTCCAAACCATAGAGATAAAGAACTATTTCATCTATTTGTTGCTCAGAAAGCACCTCATTCCATGCAGGCATAATCGCATTCTTGCCCAAAGCAGCACCGCCCTGTCGTATTATTGCCTTCATCTCCTCAGGATTCCTTTCTTTCCATTCTCGACTCGTGAAATCAGGCATCGGGATATTCGACTCCAATGCCACCATTCCCTTTCCGTTGCCAGCGCTACCATGACATAGTGCGCAGTGGGTAGCATAGAGCTCTGCTGCACCCTGCTTTTTGGCAGGTTCCTCGACTACGGATGGCTTCCCTTTCGAAGGAACCAATCGAAAAAGATTACCCGAGGGCTTGTCCCAACTGCCCATGATCATTACCACCAGTTCACCTTCAAGGTTCGTCTTCATCGCTGTCATTCCCGTCTGATTAAAGTTCTCGGCAGTCGCTAGAAGACCGAGCTCGCCATTTGTCTCCGTCAGCGTCCAAATGCGACCAGAGCAATTATCACCCACTAACAACTTACCTTTGAGGCTCTTCTCTTTTCCTTGATAAACAAAACCTCCTGCGATCGCGCGGTCTCGCGCGCTGTGCGGATACGCAAAATGTGGGAAGACAACCTCAACTTCTTTGTCACCTTCTTCTGCCTTATGAGGCTCTTCCGCTTCCCATATCGGCCACCCAAAGTTTTCCCCTCCTTTTGCAAAGTTCAGCTCCTCCCAATTCCAAAGCCCAATATCGCTAATCCACAAGCCGCCTCTTTCTGAGTCCCAATGAATTCGAAAAGGATTGCGAAGCCCGTATGCCCAGACCTCTTCAGCTAGATCGCTTCGCAAAATAGGCTGCTGATGCGGAACGAAATAATCCCGTTGGATCGTAGATGAGAGATTCTTCGCTGGAAGACGCGAAAAATCGCCACCTATCTTGTCTGGATCAATTCGGAGAATTGTTCCGAAAAGGGTAGAAATTGGTGATTGAGGCGCATCATCACTTCCCATTTCCCCAATTCCAATCATCAAATAGCCTTCATCATCATAGACAAGCGCACCACTGTTGTGAACCGAGTTTTCACTTTCGATCCTCAGAACCGTCCTTCTCTTTTCCAAACGATCTTGAGTTGAAGAGGCCGCCAGAGGAAACTCCCAAAGAACATTAAAATTCTCTTCTGGGCGACGCGAAGTAGTCCAAACGAAAAAACTCGTCCCATTCTTGCTCAGCAAAATGCTGTAAGCCCCATACTCTGACACGGGCCTTTTTCCCACAAGCTGTCTAAAATCGACAAGCAACTCAGGCTCTGACTCAGGGGTTTCTACACGATACACCCTTCCTGCTCGCTCCAGCACATAGTAATTTCCGATCTTATCTTGGTCGAAATCGATGCTTTGAACAAACTCGCTCTTGAATATTCGCTCAAGAACATAGGCACCATCATTGAATTGAAAAAAGCCTTGGAATCGATTCACCGCTTCCATGAAGTTTGGATCCTTCTTGTATCTCTTAGCTGAGACCAAAAGCACCCCTCCAAAAATTGCAGGTAACAGTACAAAAAATAGAACAGTCGACAGATCTCTAGCCTTAAAACTCAGCTTCCACCGCTCTTCTCTCTTCTCTTGGACGAGTTCAAGAAGCCCTACCAAAGGAGTTAAGAGAACACCTACGACAAAGACATTAGGATCCATCGGGAGCAACGCAGTGTAAAAAAGAAAAATCGCAGTAAAAAGCAAACTAGCCACAACAACCAGAACTTCGCTACAGACTCTATTCAGACCTGATTTTCTTCCTCTTAGTAGCGGAATTGATAGTAACCGTAGAATTACAAATGCAATACTGACAGTCGCCGCAATGCCCACAGTCTCTCCTACAGAAAAACGCCGTGCACTCTGTGAAGTCATTACTGGAGACACTTGAAGGACTCTATCAAGGGCCACTGCTAAAAGAGTCAGCACGAAAACGGCGGCGAACCGAAAAAGATATTTCTTATTCATTGCAAATGGATTGTGAAGTCTGGTCGAAACTATTTTTAACTATAATAAGTCACTAAAATGACTTTCAGAATCAGGCTGCTGTTGAGCCGACAATGGCATACGGGCTGAGCGGTTCCACGTTCTCAAGCTCATACAATCATTCCAGCCCCCACTGTCTCATTGGTGCCGGGATCGACAAGGATGAAAGAGCCAGTTGAACGATTATTACGGTAGTCATCGTGAAGGAGAGGGGCGGCAGTGCGGAGTCTAACACGGCCGATTTCATTGAGCTTTAGATTATCGGAGTCTTCGACTTTGTGCAGAGTATTGACGTCTACTTGATAGCGCATCTCACGGATAACAGCCTGAGTCTCATGGCTTGTGTGCTTGATGAGGTATTTGCCACGGGTCTGCATAGGGGTATTTGAGAACCAGCAGATCATAGCCTCGACGTCTTGTGCGACTTGAGGCTGATTGTTGGGCTTTGCGATCATGTCGCCACGCGAAATGTCAATCTCGTCGTTCAGCGTGATGCAAACGGATTGGGGGGCGAAGGCTTCGGTTAACTCCTTGCTATCACAGTAAATGGACTTGATTGTAGTCTTGAATCCAGAAGGAAGGATGCTGACTTCGTCACCGGGGCGGAAAACTCCACCAGCCACCCGACCTGCGTAACCGCGAAAGTCATGGTGCTCGTCGCTCTGAGGGCGAATGACCCACTGAACGGGAAAACGAGGAGCGACATGATTCTCTTCGCCTCCGATGTAGACGTTCTCCAAGTGGTAGAGGAAAGTAGGCCCCTGATACCAGTCCATGTTGGTGGACTTATCCACGACGTTGTCGCCGTTGAGAGCTGAAATTGGGATTGCCTCAATATCGACGATGTTGCCGAGACGAGACGCGAAGGATTCATATTCTTTGACAATCTCGTTGAAGCGCTCTTCGGAGTAGTCAACGAGGTCCATCTTGTTGACGGCGAGAACGACGTGCTGAATACGAAGGAGGTCAGCGATGAAGGAATGACGCTTGGTTTGCTCAATAATACCTTTGCGCGCGTCGATGAGAATGATCGCGAGGTTTGCGGTCGAGGCACCCGTCACCATATTACGAGTGTATTGAGTGTGCCCGGGGGTATCAGCGATGATGAATTTACGCTTGGGAGTTGCAAAGTAGCGGTAGGCTACGTCGATGGTAATCCCTTGTTCTCGTTCGGCTTTGAGGCCATCAGTAAGAAGAGCAAGGTTGACGTTTTCATCGCCCTTTTTCTTCGAGCTTTCTTCGATCGCTTCGAGCTGATCTTCGAAAATACTCTTAGAATCATAGAGAAGCCGTCCAATGAGAGTAGACTTCCCGTCGTCAACGGAACCGGCGGTGGTGAATCTTAGAAGGTCCATGAGAATTGTGATTCGTTATTAGTTATTTGTGATTCGGATTGAAGACCTAGCTTGCTTAAGGGCTTGTTCGAAACTGCAGAGAGTCCGCAGGTAACTCCCATAGGCTGAGTAAGGATTGGATTCCGTTTCTTGAAGAAGGCGGTAAAGAACCAGTTCGGTGTCAATAGCTCGATCCTCTTTTTCTAGGACCTTAGCCCGAACGAGTTGAGGGCTGGCAATCTTGACGAGGCAGCTTGCAATGGTGACTCTATTCTCCTTGAGATCACTAAGTCCTTGGATGATTAAGTCCCCCCCGGGAAGATGGTGCCAAGTCATTAGGATTGAGATCTCGAGTTTGCGATGAGGTCGTTCAGGCGGTTTTCAAGGTCTTCGGCATCGATGGCAGGGTAGCGAATGCAATCCGATTTCACTTCCAGAAAGAGCTCTTTCAGACGCCCCAATTCGACGAGGCCATCCCTGAGAAAGCACTGCACATCGTGCTGATCGCGGGTGTGGTTGCGCTCAATTTTTGAGAGAACCTGCCCGTAAGGATCATAGTGATAGAAGTCGGTCTTACCAAACTGGTCGTGGTAAAGAGAACGAGATTCCCAGCCAGGCAAAGGAGGGAGAAATTGATCGGGTGAGGCCAGCTCAAGATTTGCTTGCAGGCTATTTTTCAGCTCCGCAATCACCTCGTAGAAGCGTGGGGGTTCCGGTTCGGCTTTGAGGTCTAAATCTATCGTCATCTCCCTCCAACCATGAAGCAAGGCAGTCGCTCCTCCTGTCACATAAATCCGACCGGGACTATTGAGCTTTTGCCCCAAGGCACTCATCAACTCTAGAAGACGGATCTTATTGAGAGGTTCGCGCATGACTTATGGGATGATGGGCTTGCGATAGATAGGGACGGAAAACCTTGGAAGGACTTTAAATAGGGACTAGAAAATTGAGCTTGTTGGCCAGTTGTAGGACCTAAAAGTAGCCTTCCTTCTTGCGGTCTTCCATTGCGGTTTCAGAGCGCTTGTCGTCAGCACGGTTTCCGCGCTCGGTATGCCGAGCCGCCGCTACTTCATCGATGATCTTATCGATGGTGTCCGCATCGGATTCGACTGCTCCGGTGATGGTGGCGTCCCCCATCGTCCGAAAACGAATACGCATATTTTTGACTTCCTCCCCGTCGCGTGGTTGCACGAACTCGGAGACGGCGAGAATGGTGCCATTACGAATTACACAGTCCCGCTCGTGGGCGTAGTATAGACTGGGAAGCACAATCCCCTCTTTCTTCATATACATCCAGATGTCCATCTCGGTAAAATTGGAGAGAGGAAAGACGCGGAAGTTTTCCCCTTGGTGCATGCGGCCGTTAAAAAGATTCCAAAGTTCTGGGCGCTGATTCTTGGGGTCCCATTGACCAAAGTCGTCTCGGTGGGAAAAGAAACGTTCTTTGGCGCGTGCTTTCTCTTCATCACGCCGCCCTCCCCCGAGGGCGGCGTCGAATTTATGCTCTTCGATAGTATCGAGGAGGGTGATGATTTGGGCGCGGTTCCGAGAAGCATTCGCCCCTTTTTCTTCCACCACGCGACTTTTGTCGATGGACTCTTGCACGGAACCAACCACGAGGCGGGCCCTAATCTTTTCCACAAATTCGTCGCGGTAAACCATAGTCTCGGCAAAGTTGTGTCCGGTGTCTACATGCACCAAAGGGAATGGAAGTCGAGAAGGCCAGAAGGCCTTTGCGGCGAGGTGAGCCATCACGATGGAATCCTTTCCTCCCGAAAAAAGAAGGGCGGGATTCTCAAACTGGGCAGCTGTTTCGCGGAGAATGTAGATCGCTTCCGCTTCGAGTTGGTCTAAGTGACTGAGTGAATAATCAGGCATCGTTTTTCTGGTTTTTTTTAATCAGTAAGGAGGGCTAAAATTTGAGCCGCACTTTCCTTAGGATTGTTGGTTTGGGTATCTAAAATGAGTTCGGCTTTTTCTGGCTCTTCGAAGCCGCTATCTTTACCCGTGAAATTGGCAACTTTGCCCTCCGCTACCTTGGCATAGAGGCCTTTCGGGTCTCGTTTGGCGCAGGTTTCGTAATCAGCTTTGATGTAGATTTCGTTGAAGTCTTCACCAATGATCTCGCGGGCTATTTCACGAAATTTGCGAAGAGGAGTAATCACGGAAACGAGTGTGATGACCCCTTGGGAGGCGAAGAGCTTGGCGACCTCGGCGGTGCGGCGAACGTTCTCATGACGAGCTTCCTCAGTAAATCCGAGGTCATTATTAAGTCCGCTGCGGAGGTTATCGCCATCGAGCACGACCGAGAAACGACCTTGAGAGCAGAGCTGTCGTTCCACTTGAGTGGCGATGGTAGACTTACCTGAACCCGACATACCGTAGAGCCAGAGCACAGCTCCTTTTTGACCCAAACAGGACTCTTTCTCTTCGCGAGAGACGAAGCGGTCAAAGTCGGGATGGATATTTTCAACCATAAAGGAACCGGTTGCTCAGCGTTTGAGCTGATACTTGGTGATTTCCATCATTGCTGGAATGATCTTAGAGATGAAAAGGCTGTTACCTATAGCGTATCTTTTCCAGAGCCGTTTCGGATCTTTGCAAACGCGAAAGAGCCATTCGAAGCCACTGCGCTGAATCCAGCGCGGAGCTTGGTCTATCTTTCCAGAATGAAAGTCAAAGGCGGCCCCTACTCCCAACATGATCAGTCCGTGATCCCAACCTTGAAAGCGGTCTCCATACTTTTCTAAAAAGTGAGCCATGAAACGCTCTTGTTTGGGAGTGCTCAGACCTACCCAAAAAAAGTGAGGCCGTGCCTCTTGGAGTTGTTTGACAAGTTCGAGTTCTTCCTCCTCGGTGAGAGAGCGAAAGGGTGGTGTGTAGGTCCCTGAAACAATAGCCCCGGGAAAGCGCTCTTCGAGCTTCTCTTTCAATTCCTGAGCCACCCCATCGGCGCCACCGAAGAAAAAGTGCCGATGCTCGGTTTCTTGAGTAGCGGTGAAAACATTGAGCATGAGCTCCGGGCCATAAACGCGATCCATGTGCTCGAATCCGTTCCAACGGCCCATCCAAACCATAGGCATTCCATCGGGAGTGGACAGGAAGGAACGGTTGTGGATTTTTTGCAATTCCTCATCGGACTGAGATTCTATGACCCCATGCACGCCGGTTATGGTCACATACCCAGTAAAACCAGCGCAATCGGCACCCACAAAAAGAGCTTCCTGAGCGAGTTCTAGATTCAGTGGAGTAATGCCAACACCTAGGACGTTCGAACGCCCCTCGGCAAGGGTTGGAAGCTTAGGGCGACTCATATTGCGTAAGAAAAGTGGCTAACAGAAAGAAAGCCGGCAAACTAAAATCTGAGAGAGTAAGCAACCTACTCACCCACTCTAAAAAGGACCATTAGGTACCAGCAAAAAATCGCTCTATGTTGAGCGAAAAAAAATCTTCCCCCCTCTGAAACTTACTCAGCGGGGCGAAGAGAGGTAAAGAAGTGATAGTGGGCACCCGGAGCCCACCCTCGATTACCGTTACTGGACAACACCCTCGCCCGCTTTGCGGCGGTCGTATTGTTCTTTGATCCAGTGGTAGGTTTTCTCCATACCAGTGACCAAGTCAATCTCAGGCTCCCAGCCGAGCTTCTGTTGAATCTCAGTGTTGTCAGAATTACGACCGCGCACACCTTGGGGTGCATCGAGGTTGTAGTTCCGCTTCACTTTGACGCCGGCGATATTTTCGACGATGTCGAGAAGTCCATTAATCGTAACGAGCTCACTACGTCCCAAGTTCAGTGGGTCGGTGACATCAGAAGCCATGAGCTTGTCGATACCCGTGACGCAGTCGTCGATATACATAAAGGAACGGGTTTGCTCACCGTCACCCCAGATCTCCATTTCAAGCTCACCTTTGTCGATGCACTCGATGACTTTGCGGCACATAGCCGCTGGTGCTTTTTCGCGGCCGCCATCCCAAGTTCCGAAGGGTCCATAAACGTTGTGGAAGCGGTAGACCTTAGAGATGAACTCGAAATCTTCTTCAAAGTTTTTACAAAGCCGCTCCGAGAAGAGCTTCTCCCAACCGTAACCATTCTCAGGCATCGCTGGGTAGGCGTCCTCTTCTTTCAAAGCTACGACTTCAGCATCTGTCTGCTTAAAGTCTGGATAAATACACGCGCTGGAGCTGTAGAAATAATCCTTCACGCCCTGCTCCTTTGCAGCCATCAACATATGAGTATTAATAAGAACACTCAGCATACAAAGACTGCGATTGTTCTCAATGAAGCCCATTCCGCCCATGTTGCAGGCTAGGTTGTAGACTTGGTCGCAACCGTCCATCACCTTAAAGCAGGAATCCTTTTCTTCCATATTAGCTGAAATGTTCTCAGCACTCTCATGGACTTGATACCACTCGCTCACGGGCTTGATGTCAGCGATGACGACCTGGTTGCCGCGTTCAAGGTGGCTCTTCGCAAGATGGCCACCAATAAATCCTCCGCCACCGGCGATTAATACTTTTTTACTCATTACTTATCTTCTGGGGTAAACTGAAATTTTTTAAATTTGAACATTCAGCAGACTCTTATTTTACACAAGCGTCCGCCATTGGTCAATCTTTGAAAGAGAAACCATGATTTTGCTTGGCTCATTGAGCAGCACAGCACCCATAAATGAAATTCCAGCCGAAAGTTCAATAAAAAATGAACCTTAATAATTAGCTCGCCCGTTCCCTTACTAGGAGGGAGTAAATATCAATCTCAACGGGCCGAGTCTCTCCCATCAGTTCGAGTAATACTTTAACCCTCTCAGAGGATGGTAGCACCTCCAAGATGACCCCTCCTACTCCACGAAAAGCGCCATCAACCAGTTCGACCTCATCCCCTATTCCAAGCTTACGCTCAATCGTCAGAACACCTTGATCTTGTTCGTCGAACGCGAAGTCTTCCCTCAACTCGTCAACAAAAGTCTCTGGAACCTCTGGCAAGTTGTTCCCGAACTGCACCACGCCGCTGATTCCGTTGAGGTGTAGGAGATCTCGAAGATGCAAAGGCACATCGAACTTGGCCAAAAAATAACCAGGAAAGAGAGGCTCAACCCACCAAATTACCCCACGACGGGTTGGCTTCTTGAATTTAACGCGAGGACAAAAAACGTCGATCTCCCCTCGAAAATGATGCTTCACCGTTGCAGCCGCGATGTGCTCCCTCTTCGTCTGAGTGCGAAGGCAATACCACTTTGGCGCAGGGTCATCTTCATTCTCACCAAGAGCAGAAGTCATTCTCCTAAAAAGCGTTGTAGGATTGGCAAAACTCTCTGTCCTCGTTGAGACCAGCGCTCTAACTTTTCAAGGCGCTCTTGCATAAATGCTCGTTGCTCTGGATCCGCCTCCCTTTCAGCAATCTCCTGAAGACCATCCATTTTCGCTTCTCCGCTCCGCAGATGAGGACGAATCTGGTTGCGAATAAAGCCTCCCACGAGTCGCTTGAGATTGAGGTTAGCCTCAAAGTATGTCCGACGTGAATCCGCACCAGAGACCTCATTGAGAGCACCTAAAGCTTTTAACAAGCTTAGACCCTGACTTGCCGAGCCCTTACTAATTGACAGCCGTTCAACGAAATCCGCCTGGCAAAGCGGTTGTTTCGAGATAAACAGCAGTCCGTAGATCTCACCAACAGACGGCGGTAAACCAAGCACCCTTACTCCATCACAAAAATAGGAAATGGTCGCGCTTTCCATCTCAGTAAGACCGGCCTGAGAGTTGGCAACAGTATCGGACATGCTGAAGAAGATGACAAAATCGACACCAAGTTCAATATTTTTTGAACTCAACTCACCCACCGCCCGATGGCGGCTTCCAATTCTGGGCCGTTCTTGACCCAGTATTCTTCTCCTACTTCGACCGTTGCTCGCTTCCCTGCCCCATTGAGAACATGAAGGAAAACAGGGGTCTTGCCGGGATGAAGCGTTAGGACATCGCGAATTTGTTCGAGATCTTTTCGGCTGTTCCTCGCGACACGCACCTGCAGCTCGATCGCCGTCTTCTTCGCTCCTACCTTACCTCTCGCCGGCTTCAACTCTCTGAACTCACTTCCAGTCAAACGCCTTTGCTCGGTTCGGTCGTCAATATTGATGGCAGCCTTAAATCGGATAATCTGCCCCGCTTCCATCAACCCCGCCTCGCGCGCTGGCGAGTAGCTTTCCGCCCAACACATTAACTCCCGGCTTCCGGTAAAGTCCTCAACCACCAAAATACCAAACGGTTTGCCCATTTTTGTGGTGCGATGCTCAACACTTCGAATCATCCCCGCAAATGCAAAGCGCTTGCGACGGTCAACGCGTCCTCTTTCATCAGTCAGACTCAGCTCATCCACCAATCCCAGTTGTTCAAACTTATCAGAGTCAATCAGTCCACGAAACTTATCGAGCGGATGCCCCGTCACATAGAAGCCCAACAGCTCTTTTTCTGTCTCCAAGCGCTCCTCCTTCGACCATTCTTCGACCACCGGACCAGCCCCCACCTCAGCCACCGGCTCCGGAGCTCCCACAAATTCCATACTATCGAATAGAGCCCCCTGTCCGGCCGCCTTATCACGCTGGGCCGAACTCGCTGAAGCCACCACCTTCTCTAGGCGACTGAACATTCCTGCGCGAGTCTCACCCGTCCAATCCAAGGCGCCCGCCTTTGCCAAGTTCTCAAGAATACGCTTATTTACGATCTTCGAATCCAAACGGTTGGTAAACTCTTCTAATGACTCAAAAGCCCCCTCCTCTTCTCGACTTGCAATCGCCTTTCCCATCGCCGCCTCCCCCACGTTCTTAATGGCAGCAAGGCCATAGCGGATTGCCTTACAACCATTCGCTTCCTCGGGCGCAAAGCGTAGCTGGGAATTATTCAAGTCAGGTGGCAAAATCTCAATCCCCATCCGGTGGCACTCTGCCACAAAAACCCCAATTTTATCAGTATTGTTAATTTCGTTCGAAAGTAAAGCCGCCATAAACTCCACCGGAAAATTGGCCTTCAAGTAGGCGGTCCAATAAGAAATATGTCCATAGCAAGCCGAGTGCGACTTGTTAAAACCGTAACCCGCGAAGCTCGCAATCTTATCGAAAATCCGGTTGGCTAGCTTCGCATCGATGTCATTGACCTCTTTGGCACCTTTCACGAATAACTCTCGCTGCTTCGCCATCTCAGAGGCCTTCTTCTTACCCATCGCTCGCCGTAGAATATCAGCACCACCCAGTGTATAACCCGCGAGGATCTTTGCCGCGTTCTGGACCTGCTCCTGATAAATCATGATGCCATAAGTATCTCCGCAAATCGTCTCTAACAGCGGGTGCTCGTAGTGCACCTTCTTGCGCCCTTCCTTCACTTCAATCATCTCATCGATGAACTGCATTGCCCCCGGTCGATAGAGAGCAAGCAGGTCAATAATGTCCTCAATCTTGCGCACCCCATAACGCTTACAAGTTTCGGTCATTCCACCCGACTCCAACTGGAAGACACCCATCGTCTCACCGCGATCCAACAAATCGAAAGTCAGCTGGTCTTCTAACGATATCGTCCGAATATCAAAATCTGGAGTGTGTTTGTGAATATGATCCACCGCATCCTGAATCACGGTCAGGTTCTTCAACCCAAGAAAATCCATCTTGAGCAGCCCCACCTCCGTAATGGCTCCCATATCATACTGGGTCACAACTTCCCCCTCGTTGCCTCGAGTCAAAGGAACATGCTCATCGAGATCTCGGTCCCCGATCACCACCCCTGCGGCATGAATTCCCACGTTGCGCGTCAACCCCTCTAACTTCAGAGCATGCCCCCACAACTCGCGGTAGCTGCTACTGCCCTCAACCATATCGCGCAATTCCTCCTTGGCATCATACTCCCCCTGAAGCTTCACCCCAGGTTTGGCTTCAATCATCTTGGCCAAGCGGTCACCATCGCCATAGCTTAGCCCCATCACACGCGAAATATCTCGCAGAACACTCTTTGCACCTAATGTTCCATAAGTAATAATGTGAGAAACACAGCGTTCGCCGTATTTCTGTCTCACATAGTCAATCACCTCAACACGCCGCCCTTGGCAAAAGTCGATATCAACATCGGGAGGGCTGACCCGCTCCGGATTCAGGAATCGCTCGAAAAGGAGCCCGAATCTCATCGGACAAATATCCGTAATCGCTAGGGTGTAGGCCACCAAAGAACCCGCTGCCGATCCTCGGCCCGGCCCCACCGGAATCCCTTGATCCCGCCCCCACTGGATAAAGTCAGCAGTAATCAGGAAGTAACTCGCAAATCCCAACTGATTGATAATTCCAATCTCATATTCAAGGCGTTCATCGAGAATCTTCTGCATCTCTTCCGGGGTGTGCTCCAGATGCGCGCTTAATTGTTCCAGCCTACCATCTGCATAGCGTTCACGCATCCCATCCTCACAAATTTTTCGAAAATACTCCTCACGTGGCGAACCATCGGGCGTTCCGAATTGAGGGTATTTTTCCGAACTCGTGGCATCCAGATGAAACTCCACATTACAACGCTCCGCAATTTCAAGGGTCGCATCACAAGCTCCGGGATAGTCAGCAAAGAGCTCGCGCATCTCCTCCGCCGTCTTAAAGTGAACCTCAGGCGAATAGCGCATACGGTCGGAATCGAAGAGCAACTTGCCTGTTCCGATACAAATCATGACGTCGTGCGACTCATGGTCCTCCCGATTCATGAAGTGGACATCGTTCGCGGCCACCAATTTGAGCCCTCGCTCCTCCGCCATTTTCACCAAGACAGGTCGTACCGTCGCTTGGTCTTCCAAACCATGGTCGTGCAACTCCACAAAGAAATTCTCCTTCCCAAAAATCTCTTCAAGTTCAATGAGAGTCTCCCGCGCCTTGTCCTCATCTCCCTTGAGAATCCACTCGTTAACCGGCCCACTGATACAACCGCTTAAACAAATAATTCCCTCCGAGAACTCGCGAAGAACCTCCCGATCCACTCGGGGTTTTCCATAGTAGAGCCCATCCAAATGACCCTTCGTCACCAACTTCGTCAAGTTTGCCCAACCAACATTGTTCTCGGCCAACAAAGTCAGGTGCGTCGCCCGCTTGCGCCCTGGGACCTCCTTCTTCTCGTCCAAAGAAAAGGGCGCGAGATAGATTTCGCAACCAAAGATGGGCTTTACCCCAGCATCCTGACATTTCAGCCAGAAATTAATGGAACCAAAGAGATTCCCGTGGTCAGTCATTGCCACCGCGGGCATTCCCAGTTCCGCCGCCCGCTTGGCCAAATCACCAATCCGAATCGCCCCATCCAGCGTAGAATACTCAGTATGAAGATGCAGGTGAACGAAGGAATCGGAAGACATTGCAGAAGACGTTAATAGCCCTATCCACCGAGGCAAGCCCGAGCCTCGGCTTACCGAAAAAAGCTCCCAGTCAGGCTACTCTTTGCCCTTTTTTTTCCAATGCTTACCCGTCAAATCACTTTGCGATCCCAAGGCATGACTCATCGCCGTATCCACCACAAAGCGACTGCTCAAAGCGCGACGACCGATCAACAACGGAAAAGTCATCTCCGAGCGGTCGGCGAGACTCATCAAAACCGGCCACTCCAACCCTCCTGCGGTGCGGAACTTGGTCCGAAGAAAATACCGTTCCTTCGCTTCTCCCGTCGAACTTTTCACCCGCTTGCGAAAAGCAATGATACTCTCGCAACGCACCTCTCTCCCATCCTGCGAGTGAGTCACAAAACGAATCCACTCCTCTCCCTTCTTCTCAAATTCCTCCACCTGCTCGGCATGGAGGCTCGACCGATAAGCTCCGGTATCAATCTTTCCATGCAGTGCCGAGACACCAAGTTCAGGAAGGCCAATCCACTCGCGACGACCAATCACCAGCTTTTCACTCTGACTACGGTCTTTCCCCCACACCGCCTTCTCTTGCGTCTCTATCCGCGCCACTCGATATTCCTTCATCTTAAATTTCGTCTACTGCTTTTCTAGTAGCTTGCGAGCCATGGAGGCGGCCTCTTTTCCTCCCCCGCCCAGCATTCGGACCAATTCTTGCACTCGCTCCTTACCACTCACCTCACGCAACCGCGAGAAACTCCGCCCCTTCTCCACCACTTTCTCCACCACGTAATGATTCGCTGCCACCGCCGCAACTTGAGGAAAGTGGGTGATACTCACGACCTGATGGGCCTCCCCCAGCCCCGCCATCTTCTGACCCACCGCAGCCGCCACTTCACCACCCACATTAGCGTCAATCTCATCGAAAACCATCAAAGGCGTGTGATCCTTTTCGGCGAGCGAACTCTTTACCGCCAACATCACGCGCGCCAGTTCTCCACTCGATCCCACTTTCCGCAGCGGCTTGAGAGGCTCGCCCGGGTTGGGGCCAAACTGAAACTCGACTTCCTCCAGTCCAAACGGGCCTGCAGTCTTCCGTTTCTGCAGCACAGCCTCAAACTCCGCCTGCTTGAAGCCCAGATCACGCAAGTGACTTTTCACTTCCTTGGAAAGCCGAGGCGCTCCCCGCTTCCTAAGCCGGCCCAATTCCTTGCCGGCCTCAGTCACTTTCGCCTCTGCTGCTTCCATCGCCGCCCGATATTCTGTCAAACGCTCCCCCCGATTTTCAATCGCATCCAAGCGCGCCGACGCCGCAGCCCCCACCGCGACCACTTCTTCCAAAGTCGGCCCATACTTGCGCTTGAGACTTTCTAAAAGGTCCACCCGCTCTTCCAATTCTCGCGCTTCCGAAGGATCAATTTCCAGCTCAGCCAGATAATCGCGCACACTGCCTTCCAATTCTTCCAGCTCAACCACCGCTGCTTCTAGCCCCGAAAAACGCTCCTCATTGCCGGCATCATATCGTTCCAATTCACGCCCAAGACGCTGCACTTCCCCCAGCCGTCCTCGAATTCCACTTTCACCTGACAAGAGCCCCAGCGTCTCTCCCGCCAATTCAGCCAAGCGCGAGCCGTTCGACACTTGCTGGTAGCGCTCTTCCAAGCCTGCCACTTCCTCCAATTTAATCTCCGCGCTCTCGATTTCCGAAAGCTTGTGACGAAGCAATTCGAGCTCGGCGTCACCCGCATCCTCAGAGCTCTTCAACTCTTCATAGCCCTCACGAGCCTGCACGAATTCCCGCCACGCCGCGCGATATCCTCGCAACGCCTTCTCACAATCACCATAGGCATCCAGCATCCCCAACTGACGTTCGATGGAATGCAAACTCTGCTGCTCGCCCGGCCCATGCAAGTCCACTAAGCGATCCGCCAAACTCTTCAGTAAAGTCAGAGTCGCAGGGGAATCATTCACGAACTGTCGATTTCCTTTCTCTCCCACCACTCGCCGAATGATCAACTGCCCGTCCTCACAACCGACCAGCCCCGCCTCCTCCAGTACCGCATCAATTGCAGCCGTATCAGCCAAATCAAAAACAGCCTCCACCGTGCAAGCGGACTCACCGGTGCGAATCAGCCCCTTGTCCGCGCGCTCGCCCAAAACCAGCTTCAGAGCTCCCACAATCACCGATTTCCCTGCGCCGGTCTCACCGGTCACCCCCACCAAACCGCTGCCCACTTCCCAAACAAGTTGGTCCACAAGAGCGAGATTCTGAATTCGTAAAACGGCTAACATAGTCGGTATCGGTGGCCACTATTTCAGTTCTCTTCCCTCCGCGCAATCTCCCTGCGATACATGTTCAAAAGAAAACCCCTTTCCAAAACCCCTTTCCCTATCGCACGTGTCAGCATCTCGTATTCGCTCGTTCAGAAAGAGCCAGAGCCTCATCTTCCGACAGGTGACCTCCTCCCTTCAAAAACTCTTCACCCTCCTTCCCCCTTGGGCGCAGCAATTTGGCAAATACCTCCTCTGTGGTGGCAGCGCCTTCTTCGTGCACTGGACCCTCGTCAACATTCTCGGTCGCACCATTAATCCCGCCTTCGACCCCGCAATGGGTGATCAGCTTCGTTTCGAACGCTCGGCGATCAATAACAGTATCGCCTTCTTCGTCTCCAACACCTTCGCTTACCTCCTCAACGTGCGCTTTGTCTTCACTGCGGGCCGACATCAGCGCCGAACCGAAGTCGGACTCTTTTTCCTCGCCTCGGCAATTGGATTCTTCCCGGCTCTTTATTCCCTCGACCTCATCATTCGCACCTTCTCCCTCAATACCCATATAGCCAACCTCGGCTTCCCCCTCGTCGCTGCCATTGGCAACTTCTTCGCTCGCAAGTTTCTGATCTTTAAAAGCTAGCCTTGTATCTCAATTCACCATCTGCACCTTCCCTTTATCCGGTCGGATGAACTGCTCCCAACTTTCATGCGGAGTCTCTTCCGTTTTGCTGCCAAAAAGAGGTCGCCAGCGCGGCCTTGTCGGCTTGCGCAACAGCTTCATATTAATCTCATGAGGCAGCTTGTTTGCCTTTCGTGTATTGCAACGAATACACGAGGTCACGATATTATCCCAAGTCGTCTTCCCGCCTTTGTCTCGAGGAAAAACATGATCGAGATTCAGGTCCTTTTCCGCGAACTTCTTGGTGCAATACTGACACGTGAACTGGTCTCTTAAAAAGACATTGTGCCGCGTGAACTTCACCTCATTCCGCGGCATCCGGTCGTAAGCCGCCAGCACAATGATCTTAGGAACCACGAGGGCCACTCGGACCGAGTGAATCACTTCCTCAGCCAAATGAGTCACGTTCTCGATCGAATGCTCGACCCAAGACGAGAGATTATGAGTCTGATACTTCGCCTCCCCCTCCGTCTGCACCACCTCCGCATGCCCTAGACAGAGCAACTTCAAAGCACGTTTGACCGAACACGTCTGGACCGGTTGCCAAAGACGATTGAGAACCAATACAGGGCGATTGAGAATAGCTTCCATAACTTTTCAGCTGATAGCTACATACAGACCTTTTTGCGCCATATCAACGGGAAAGGCACTCATCTATGCCCTCTCTAAGACAAAGAAATCCCTCATCCAGCAGCCAAAACGTACTACGACAATGAACCGTTCGCATCGTAGGCGGGGAGCCAGAAGATGAAAACCCAGTCGCTATCTGGGCAGATTTATGCAAAACTGGGCTGTTGAGTATCGTTCTTTGTTCTCGAACGACGATTCTTTCACCTCTGTTCAACATCCTTATGAAGACGACTACCACGCGCGCTTTGGCGCTCACTACCTCAGCCTTTGTTCTCTCCAGCACCCTACTCAGCGCTGACCAAACCAAAGAAAAGTCACCCGCTCGAGTAGCAGTGGTTGCCAAATCAAAGCCAGAAACCAAAGCTGACAAAAAGAAGCCCTCCAAAGAAGAATCCGCCAAAGCAAAAATAGCTGCGACCCAATCACGTCTCGCCTTAGAGAACGCTCTCGCTGCGGAAGAAGTCAAAAAGGAACACGCGGAACTCCAAGCGCAAGTCGCCCGTCTTAAGCTGGAAAAAGAACTCCTTACCGAGACCCTCGCCATCGCTGAGTTGAAGCAAAAACAGGAACTCGCCAAAGAAGAAGCGCGCTTCCGCAAAGAAACAGCCCAACTTGCTCGCGAAGCCAGCCTCGCTAAAATGGAAGCCGAAACCCTCGGTGCCACCTTCAAAGCCAAGCAAGCTGAATTCGGAATCGAACTCGCCGAGCTTGAGAACGAAGTCAAAAGCTTCGAAGCCAACAAGAAGCGTGAAGACTATGCCGACAACGAGCCCGTCTACCTCACCGACCCCCTCCTCAAAAACGGAACCCTTGTCATCTCCGACCGCCGTATCGACCTCAACGGCCCCATCTTCTCAGAGCTCGCCGAGCACGTCACCGAGCGCATCAATTACTACAACAATAAGAACGACGAATTCCCCATTTTCATCGTCATCAACGACTCCCCTGGTGGGTCCGTGATGTCAGGGATGCAAATCATGAAGGCGATGCACGGCTCCGAAGCTCCCGTCTACGTCGTGGTTAAAGGCTTCGCCGCCTCCATGGCTGCCTCGCTCACCACCCTCGCCGAGCGGTCCTTTGCCTTCCCTAATGCGGTCATCCTTCACCACCAGGTCCTCTCCTTCAGCTTTGGAAACCTCACCGAGACTCGCGAGCACACCCGCCAGCTCGAGGAGTGGTGGCGTCGTCTCGCCAACCCCATTGCCAAAAAGATGGGCATCTCGCGCGAAGAGTTCATCGACCTCATGTATGAGAACACCGTCTCCGGCGATTGGACCGAATTTGCAGACCAAGCCAAAAAGCTCAAGTGGGTCGACCACGTCGTCTCAAACATCAGAGAGACCTCCCTCCTGAAAAACCCCGATGCCAGCCGCCCCTCCACCAGTCCTAGCGCTCAAGCAGTAGCAGGCGCCCCATCGGCCACTACTGCCAACGTCATCCCTCGCCTGAACCCCAAGGACGTTCTCTATCTCTACAATCCTGACGACTACTATCAGCCAGTGAAGTAATTCCCTTCATGCCTCACAATCAGCAACCTTGCCTCCAACCCCACCTTCGCGGTGGGGTTTTTGCTTTTTCCTTCCAGACACAATCCATCAAATCGCTTGCCTAAAAAGTTGCCCTCAACCCCAACCCGTTCCAACCTCTTCCCATGAACGAAGAAATTGCTCTTTCCCGCGAAGTCACCGCCGTCCAAATTCCCTCTGGAGACTCCATCACTCTCCCCGCGGGAACCCCCGTTGTCGTGACCCAAACTCTTGGAGGCACCTATACGGTGGCCACTTCTTCAGGGCTCGCCCGAATTTCAAGCGAGGACACCGACGCTCTTGGTGTCGACCTCGAAGCCAAAAAGGAAAAAGCCGTCATCGACGAGGCGATGGCCAACGCCTCCCTCGAAGAACAAATCTGGCATCAGATGAAGCAAGTCTACGACCCTGAAATCCCAGTCGACATCGTCAACCTCGGTCTTGTCTACGATTGCGCCATCGACGAAGCAGATCCCGAGGAAGTCAAAGTCCACGTCAAGATGACCCTCACTGCCCCTGGCTGTGGGATGGGCCCCGTGATCGCTGCCGATGCTCAAGCACGCATCATGACCCTCGACAATATCGGCGAAGCCGAAGTCGAAGTCGTCTGGGAACCCGCTTGGAACCAAGACATGATTTCCGAAGAAGGCAAAATGAAGCTCGGTATGATGTAGCGCAGGATTCCGTCCTATCACTGAAAATCCCTAGGCGGTAAGAATGCGCGTTTTTGATATTCTCCTGAAGGCTATCAAGTATTCAGCTTTCGACGAGTTAGTCGATCGAGGAGGTATCAGAATAGAAAGGTTTCCCGACCAACTCGATTTAGAAGATCAACCCGCAGGAATTTGGGTTGGAAATTTCTCTATCAAAGCAGGGGCTGCCGTGGGGATAGACGCAAATCACGTCTATCTTAGAAGGAAAAATAGGAGCGCGGGAGTTAAGTCAGAGATAGATCGGCTAAAGAAAAATCCTGATGTGAACAACGGATCGATAGTGGGCTCCACGAGGCCATTCCTAATGCGAGACCTTCGGGTTGGATTTGGCCACAAGGTAGACCAAGTCCTCTTAGCAAGGGAGTAACAGTGAGATTATTGAGAATCTGCAAGACCAGCCTAAATCCACTCCAACTCTTCCTCTTTGTTGCGATAGAGCAATCCGAGAAGCCTGCCGTTAATCATCAACGTCAACATACTCACGAAGGCCGAAACCAAGGCTCCTACGATAAAAATCTCACTGAGGAAACCGAGCAGGTAATTTTCGACGAGGTAAACAACAAACAGAATTCCCACAATGGCCCAATAGAGCCCTCCTGCCTTGAGAATCGAAGGGAACACAATGTGAGGTAACATTCCTCGAAAAGTCCCCAGAATACCGACTGCTAAAATCGCCATTGGAAAATAAATCATGCCAGCGACAAGCAGCAAGAAGCCGACCACCCCAAATCCTGTTTCCGCTGGCATTGTGAACGCAAAGAGAATCACTGGGGAAAAACTGAACAAGCCCACGGCCACAACCTTGAAGAAGGGCATAATCAAATCATCAAGGAGATCCGTCAAATTGGGAAAGCCAATACAATCGTTCGACCCACTGGCACTGGTGATCATGATTTCGAAAAAGATCGCGCAAAAATAGGCTGCCAAAATCAGCCCCGCAATCAGCCCAATAACCGGCAAGAGAGAAGCCAGGTCTGATCCAACCCCGAGAATAGCTCCCCAAATCAGAATCATGCGCCCATTTTCACGAAAAGGGTAAGCTAACCCATCACTCAGAATTTCCTTAGTGCTCACTTCGAAAGTAAAGAGCGAGCCGCCATCCTTTGCGAGAACTCATCAAGTGTTCGAACCACTCTCAAAAACCATAGTAGAGCGGCCACATCGAAAGCGTGATGAGCCCGTTCGTCACAGCATGAAAAATGATTGCCGTCCACAGCGATCCCGTCGCCCGATAGAGCGCACAAGCCCCTAGCCCAAAGAAGGCCACCGAAAGGCTCCCATAGACACCATAATAGTGAATCACCACGAACAAGACCGTTGATAATACCATCGCTAGCAGGAATCCAAAGCGCCTGAGGTAAGACTGAAAGAGAAACCCTCGAAAAACGATTTCCTCTACCACCGGAGCAAGAATCACTGCCGAAAGAACGCCAAAGGCGAGTCCCCAGCCTCCTTCTTCCAAGTAAGAGAGCCCCTCCAAATCCTCCCGTCGCGTGAACTCGCTTACCAACTCATAGACACCCAAATCATACAAAAAACCCAGCGATAACATTCCCATCACCACTCCCATCTCCGGCTTTTTTATCAACCCCAACAACCGAGGAGCATGTCGCCAACGAATCAAAAGCATCGCCGCTAACATCAAAGGCCCACCCACTCGCCAGAGAGTATCAGTGAAAATGATGGTTGGCATGTATGCAAAATCCCACGCTGCGGCTGGAATCAAAAAATAGACCCCAGCCAGCAACCATCCCACCAGCACATCCACTATCAAGAAAAGCACCGTCACTCGGCTCGGTAGCCAAGCCCTCGTCGCCGGAGGAAGGGGCTGATGATGACGAGGCAGAAAACACCTCAAAGCCGCTGGCAAGAACGGTAATCCTACCAAAAAGACAGCCCACCAAATCCCTCCTCCCACAGCCGCCACCAACGCCCGCCTTCTATCGAAAGCTTCATAATAAATCATCTCCTCTCGCCACCACTCAGGGGCAGAGCTTTCAAACCGATCGCGCGCCGCAATGCGCTCCCACGAATAAAGCCCTTCGCTAAATTTTTGCCGCCACTCCTGCTCCGAAAGCTCTTCCACCCTTCCTTCAGCCAAACCAATAATCCATTGCGCAGCCTTCTCCCCCTCCAAGGTTAAGCTCCCCTTCGCCCTCATCAGAGAAACCTCTTGGGCCATCCACTTCAGCGCCTCCTCCTCAGACTCCAATCCAACCATCCAATTGACCCAATTCGGCCATCCCTTTGCTCCTTGCGCAACCGAAAGTTCAATGTCGGCAGTCCTCATCACCGACCACGTTAAATCCTCCTCATCGGGAGCTTCCAAATAATCTCTTACCAAAAAGACCGTAAAAACCGCGACAGCTAGCGGCAAAAGCCACCAGAGAGGTCGCTTGCGAGCCTGACGTTGGTATTCACCCAATACCGTTGTCCCCACGGGGCATTCGTAGGGAGAAAAATCGGACATCTTACCCTTTTTCCTCAGGCCTAGCCCAAGATTTTCATCGCCACCTGCATCGCCTTATTTTGCGGCATCGACGAAGCACGGTCGCTCATTTTGGAAGCAAAAGAGACAAACTCCTCCAGCTCGCTCATTTGTGCGTGAAAGGCCTTCGCTTCCGCACTCTTCAATCCCGAGGTCTCCTCCTTACAACGTGTCAAAACCGCCAAGGCAGGATCCAACTCACGTCGCTTTCTCTCGCGCATAATGCGACGAAACATCTCCCAGACATCCTTCTCAGCCTCGAAGAATTCTCTCCTCTCTCCCTTTTTCGTAACAATGCGTAACAAACCCCAGTTCACCAACTCCTTCAAATTCGTGTGAGCGTTACCGCGGCTAATGTCTAATGCCGCCATCACCTCATCCGTACTCAGCGGTTCCACCGCCGTCATCAACAAGGCATGAATCTGCGCCATCGTGCGATTAATCCCCCACTGCGTCCCCATCACGCCCCATTGCGCAATGAAGTCATCGCGTGTTTGTTCAAACTGAGTAGCTGTGTCGGTCATCCCTTTCAGAATTTCCTGAAAATACCATCAGAGTCAATACGAATCTTTGCCACGCCCCCTCAATTCGGCTCGAGGAAGAAATCATTGACCTCGCTACCCCGCTTGGCCCACCGCCTCTTTCGCCAATCGATCTGGCGCTACGAGTCCAGCCGAAAGCAGCAACTTAGTCGCCTCTTCCACCGTCAGTTCACTCGACTCCAAACGATCCTCATCGACCACGACGACAAAACCCGTCATAGGGTTGGGGCTCGTCGGAATAAAGACCGAAGTCACCTCCTTGCCTGACTTTGCGTCCAAAAAGGAACCGGTGACAAAACCTAAAAGGCGACATCCTGGGCTCGGATATTCTACCCAAGCCACCCCTTTGAACTTACGCGTTCCTCCCATATCGCGAAAGGCATCTACCCCCTGCTTAATTGTCGAATAAAAGAATCCCATAAATGGAATTCGAGTGAGTGCACCATCCACCCAGTTGACCACCGCTTGGCCTGGGCGATTAGTCACCGCCAAACCCACACAAGCTAATAAGATGATTGGCACAAAAAACCAAATCGCCTGAGGCAAGTGATTGAGTTCGAGCATCCAACCTTTTAGCTCCGCCCCCTCAACCTCGACCTGAACGAGACGACCAAGAGCATCTTCCTCATACTTAATACCCCGAAACCAATCCAGGGCCTGAAAAATCCCGAAGAAGAGCGTTCTCCCCACCGCCAAGAGTGCCTTGTAAATCCAAGCCAATAAAACCACTGTTCCTACAATCGGGATTACGGTCGCCAATCCAGCCAATAGAAGACTGAAAATGCGCTTGGCGAAGCTCGTTTTTGGATGTTCGGGAAGTTCTGAGGACATTCGGTGAGTTAAAGAAGCACAACTTGGGCTAATGCGCCAATCAAGACAACCTTTCGCGGCTGTAATTCTAGCCTTCTTTTGGAATCGGACCCGCTCCGCGATGCGCCGTCCACTCCACAAAGCCAATCAGAAGCGCGCCAACCACCATGCAACCAAAGGCCGCCCAATCAGCGCCCTTGTTCAATTGCGGTCCAGACCAATTGCCATAACCCGCGACCACGACTTCTTCTTCCTCTCCCAAAGATGCTCTTACCTGACTCACATTGCCCAACCGCCCCTCCAAAGTCCTCTCTTCAGTCTTCACCACAATCAACCCGTTTTCATCGCGCTTAGGGATTTCATCTTTCCAGGGCCAAATCACCACCAGCGAACCCAACACAAAACCTGTAATCAGACCAACAGCCTCATCGTGATAATTCTTAAAAAGCCAGTTAAGAACGCGCGATAACACAATCAATCCCACCACCGCACCCACTCCCACTGGAATCAAAACCGGCAGCGCCTCACCAAATTCTAAATCGGACAACGCGCTCACTGAATCCAACATAATGAGCTTATAATTCCCCATCAGCACTAAAACAAACGAGCCGCTCAACCCAGGGATAATCATACTGCAAATGGCCACCACCCCACACAGCCCAAGATAAATCGGATTCGTATTCTCCTGAGCTGGAGTGAGAAACACCAAAGAAACCGCCAAGGCACATCCCAGGACTCCCAGTCCAATCACCAAGGGGCTCCACCGCTTCACCATCTTTCCCACCAACGGGATCGAAGCCGCAATCAGTCCAAAAAAGAAGGCCCACACGAGCACCGGATAGTTCTCAAACCCCCACGTCAGAACCTTCGCTAGAGAAATGATACTCACCACCGCTCCCACGCCCAAAGCCACCAAAAACAACAAATCAACCTTCGCCGCAGCTTCCTTGAACTTCCCTTTCGTAAGCAACTTCACCGTCGCAATATCAAAGTTTTTCAGAGCTCCAATCAAGCGTTCGTAGATTCCGGTAATGAAAGCAATGGTTCCCCCAGACACCCCGGGAATCACGTTGGCCGCTCCCATTGCGAACCCTTTCAGGGAAGTAAAAACAAAGTCTTTCACACCCCAAATCTTCGCTATCCCAACCCGAAGAGCAACCCTTGGGGCTGTCTCACACGAGAGAATTTCCCCTCCGAGGCCATCTGACAGACCCCTTCATGGGAACAAAATCACATAATTTACTTTTCACGTAATTAATTACGTGACATCTACGTCTCATAACGCTTCACCAAGCGTTCAATTCTAAAACCGCCATGGACCTTCTCATTCAGAATCTCGTCTCTCCAGTTGTTCTCGCCTTTGCGATGGGAATGATTGCTCGTTGGGTCAAGAGCGACCTCGAAATCCCAAGTGCGATCTACCAGGCCCTTTCCATCTATCTTCTCTTTGCCATCGGACTAAAGGGTGGTGTCTCCCTCTCCCAGACCCCCATGTCCGAACTCGTAGCGCCTTTGGGAGCGACCCTCCTACTCGGAGTCGTCACTCCCTTCTCAGCCTTCTTTCTTCTTCGGTGGTTCGGCAAGCTCAACAAAATTGATGCCGGAGCCACGGCCGCTCACTACGGCTCCGTTTCAGCCGTGACCTTCCTAGCCACCGTAGAAGCGGTCAAGATTTCGGGAATTCCCAGTAACGGATACCTCCCCGCACTCGTCGCGGTTTTAGAAATTCCAGGCATCATTATCGGTCTCTTACTTGCGCAATCCGGCCCTCGGGGAGGCCTCAAGTCCGCCATTCACGAAGTCATCACCGGAAAGAGCATCTTTCTCCTCATCGGAGGGATGGTCATCGGAGCCGCTTGCGGAGCACAAAAAATAGACACCGTCGCCCCCTTCTTCATTGCCCCCTTTAAAGGCGTTCTCTGCCTTTTCCTTCTCGAGCTAGGTATGGTTGCCGCCGGTCGCCTGCGGGATCTCAAGTCAGCCGGCTGGAGACTAATCTTACTCGGGTGTGTTCTCCCTCTCGTGCATGGTCTTCTCGGAACGGCCCTTGGCACATTCGCCGGTATGGCTCCAGGTGGAGCCGCTATCCTCGGAGCAATGACAGGCAGTGCCTCCTACATCGCTGCTCCCGCCGCCGTTCGGATCGCTCTTCCAAAAGCGAGCCCAGGCATCTATCTTACCCTCGCCTTAGGGATCACTTTTCCCTTCAACCTTGCGATAGGAATTCCTCTCTTCCTCACCTTTGCCCAGTATCTCACCAACCTCTAACAGCTCATGAAAGAACGCCTCGTCCTCGTCACCGTCATCTTCGAAAACGTCCTCCGAGAAGAGATCGTCGCACTCTTCACCAAACATAAGACCACCGGTTTCACCATCTCCCGAGTAGATGGCCAAGGCTCACGGGGCGTGCGTGCCTCTGAGTTCGAAGGCCCCAACCTCAAGATTGAGTCCGTCGCATCCCGCGAGGTCGCCGATGCCGTCCTCGATGCCATTGCCGAGAATTATTTTGAAGACTACTCCGTCATTGCCTGGGACTGCGAAGTCAACGTTCTCCGAGGACGCAAGTTCAGTCCTTAAAAGTGCATCCGCCCGATATCTGCTCGCCGCTGACTACCGTCAAAGGTGACCTTGGCCGCTTCCGCATGCGCTTTCTCCACCGCTTCTTCCCGCGTCTCAGCACCAGCGACCACTGCGAGCACTCGGCCACCATTGGTTTGCCATTGGCCCGCCTCCTTCTTGGTTCCCGCGTGATAAACACGCGCTCCGCTCACGTCATCCAGTCCTGAAATCACATCTCCGCTGCTCGAGCTTTCTGGGTAACCTGCACTCGCCAACACCACACAAACGCTCCAGCCGCCGTCAAAGCTGAGGAGGTTCTCAGAAAGCCCACCTTTCGCACCATCCATGCAGTATTGGGCCAAGTTCCCCTGCACCAGCGGCATCACTGCCTGGCACTCTGGATCGCCAAAGCGACAGTTATACTCGATAATCTTCGGTCCCGCCGCCGTCATCATGAGTCCAAAATACAGGAAGCCCCGATACTCCAAGCCATCCTTCACCAAACCATCAACCGTAGGCTTAACGATTTCTTTCTCGATTTGCGCTAGCTCCTCCGCTGTTACCAACTGACGACTCGCCACCGCGCCCATCCCTCCCGTGTTTGGTCCATGGTCTCCCTCTCCGATCCGCTTGTAGTCTCGCGCTGGAGTAAAAATCTCGTATTGGTCACCACTCACCGCCGCAAAAATAGACACCTCAGGCCCCTCCAAATATTGCTCAACGAGTAACTTTCCATCTCCAAATCGATGGCTCGAAAACACCTCCCCAAGAAACTCGTTCGCCGCTTCTTCATCCCCACAAACCGCCACTCCTTTGCCTGCAGCCAAACCATCAAATTTCAAGACGGTTGGATAGCGCCCGCCAATCGCATCGCGCGCCTCACTAATCGACTCACAGACCCAAGCCTTGCCCGTAGGAATTTCGTGCCGCTGCATGAAGAGCTTCGCAAAAGCCTTACTCGCCTCCAACATGGCGGACTCCTTGCGAGGCCCCCAACACGGAATCCCTGCATCCGCGCAAAGATTGGCTAATCCTTCATCCTTCACCAAGTAGCTCTCCTCCCCTGCCACACAGAGGTCGATCTTCTTCCCCAGCATCCATCCCACCAACTCAGCTACTCCACCCGCTGCTACCGGCTCCGCAATCTCGCTAATGGCATCACTCCCCGGATGACAATAGAGTTCGACCTCAGGTCCAGACTCCTGCAACGAGCGCAACAGGGCGTGCTCACGACCACCTTTTCCAACGACAAGAATTTTCATCCCGCTTTCTGAACCAGCTACCCGAAAGGCTCAACTCTCAATTGCGGTCAATTCTCACCAAAGTAAGGACTACAAGTCCTGATCAATTGCATTCAGCTCCAGAAAGTAATCGCTCCACTGATCCAGCTGCGGCTTGAGCTTCATTTTCAAGTCAGCGACGTGACGCCGAATCCCCTCAAACATGGTAGCGTATTCCACAAAAAATCCGCGAACCCCTTCCTGATACTCTTCGCTCAAGTCTTCAGCAAAAGGCCGTCGACAAGCCGAGGTGCGCTCTCGGAACCAATCGATGAGCTCCCTTGAACTCTCGCGAGCTTTCGCAAGCCCCAAACCCAACACCACCACGGCCGCAATGAGCGCCACAAATGCCAACAGGTTCCAATGCAAGGCTCCCAAAACACCTCCCAGCGTCACCAATAAAAGAGCTCCGATGACCGCGCGACGTAAAGACTCCCGTCGCGCATCCATCTCTGAGTCCAACATGCCGCGAACCTTCTGCGCGACCACCGCCTTGCGCGCCGCCCCTCCCAACCGCTTAGCGAAGCGCTCTTTGGCGCCCCCAAAGCCACTCGACTCTTCCTCAAAGTCCGGCGCCGGCATTTCCAACCGCTCATCCACACGCGGAACCACCGTCTGCCAGTGACCACGACAAACATCGACCAGTTCATCGCTATCATTCGAAGCCAATCTCTCAATCGCCTCTTGCACCGCCTCAATCAGCCCCTTTTCGATCTCAGCTGGAGTCTCATCTTTCTTGAAAAGAGAAAGTAGCGATTGCCAAATAGACGTTCTTTCCGCGAGTAGAAAAGCCGCACTCTCGGCTTCTTCTCCGAACACCTCGCCTAAGCCAGAGAACTTCTCAGCAAGACGCCTCCCTTGCTCCGCACGCTCATTATCGACCTCGGTCTCAATATCACTCAGGAAGCCTTGATCGGAATCCAAGGTCCGACGCCGAATCTCCATCCGGTCCTCAATATTCCGCAAGAGCTGCAAAGTCTCACCCTGAATCGAGCGAAGCCGCTCTCGCCGAATCGGTGACCCCGCCACCTTTCGCGATACAAAGCGTTCTAAGCTGGGATACCCACTTTCCTGCCTCACTCGGTCGGGACTGGCGGGATTTATTTTTGACTCTAATGCTTTGTTTGCCGAGACAGGAAAAACATCCAACGTCTTCCCTGTTTTGTGAATGCCCAGTTCACGCACATGCTCCATCATCACCGCCATATCGTCCTGATTGCGGAGGTCCATTTGCTGCAAAATAACCGCCATTTTTTCATGAATAGAAGGGTCGAGGTCAGCGATAAAATTCCAAGTAGCAGCGCCCCAAGCATTGGAGACCGGAAAAACGAAAAACACCAAATCAGCCTTTTTCAAAAGGTCATCTATGATCTCCCGAGTCCCATCCGTGAGAGCATTAGTGCCTGGCGTATCAGCGACGGTGAAATCGAGAAGAAACTCGTGATCTCGAAAGCAGTGCTTGAAGGAAGCGCCCTTCTCCTCTTCAAACTCACGGCGCCCAAATCGATACCACCGGACCTCCTTGGTGGTCGGAATGGCATCGACTTCACAAAGCTCGGCCCCAAAGAGACCATTGATAAAGGCCGACTTACCTGCGTTAACCTCGCCACAGACCAAAAAGGTAAAGGGCTCATCGAGGCCGGCAAGAAAGCCAGACTCATCTCCCAAAGGTCCAGAATCGGTTCCGGTATCTTCAGCAAGTTCTTTGACTCCACGAACAACCGCCGAGAGCCTTTCCCGGGCCACGAAGTAACGTTCCCCGAACATGGCAGCGCACCCGTTTAGGGCTGCGAGACTTCCTTCATCTTCAAAAGTTGAGAGACAGTCACAAACCGAAAGCCTTTTGCCAGGAGAGCATCCATGGTGGTGGGCATCGCGTCTACAGTGGTGGAGTGAAGGTCATGCGCCAAGACAATCGAACCAGACTTTGTTCCGCTCAAAATCCGCGACTTTACGACAGCCGTTCCAGGACGTTTCCAATCGAGAGGATCCACATCCCACAAGATGGTCGGATAACCATACTCGCTATGAATCATGTTCCGCTGGGCAGTGCGCAGCGCACCATAAGGAGGACGCATTGTGCGAGGCTTGACCCCAGTGGCACGAATGATGGCATCCCGGGTAGTATCCAATTCCTTACGAACACTCGCGTTGCTCAACTTTGTTAAATTGGGATGATTCCAAGTGTGATTTCCAATCTCGTGTCCTTCCGAAACAATACGGCGAGCAATCTCGGGATAAAGATTCACACTGTTACCAATCACATAAAAGGTCGCTTTGATATTTCGCTGACGAAGCATATCAAGAAGGCGCGGCGTGTTTTTAGGATGAGGACCATCATCGAAAGTCAGCGCAATATAGTTACCATCATTGCGGACGCTCGAGAACGAGACTCCCGCGCTGGGAGAAAAGTCTGAGGGCAAAGAAACCACCGGGTTTTGGACAGATGGAGAGGCATAAGCAGGCGTCTGATAAGCAGGATTAGGCGTCATTGCCACACGTGGTGGAGCCGTAATCGGGGTTGCTGCACGCTCGGCTTGAAGAGTCTTTTCAGCAGAGCAGGCCACTAGGGTCAGCACTCCACTGATGAGGAGGAAGAAACGTTTCAAGATAGTTAGTATTTTGGTTTTGCAAATGATTTTCACCTGCGGTTGTTTGTAGTGATTACGAAGTCACTTGTCACGCGCAGTTTTGGTCAAAAGAATTCCTACTCCCCGCATTCCTAGGGGCCAGAGGTATTCTAGTCCTTCAATTGAATGTCCCCAGGCTTCCACGTCGGCTCGGGAAAGCTCATGTCGAGCTTACGTAAAGTCTCCACCATGATCCGGGCCACACAGAGATTGCGATACCATTTGCGGTCAGCGGGAACGACATACCAAGGAGCCACATCAGTCGAAGTCTTCTCGATAACATCCTCGTAAGTCTCCATAAAGTCGTCCCAACGAGCACGATCCTTGAGATCATCTGGATTAAATTTCCAGTATTTGTCGGAATTATCTAAGCGGGCCTGCAGCCGCGACTTTTGCTCATCTCGCGAAATATTGAGAAAGATTTTCACAATGGTTGTCCCCTCGTCCGCGAGCATCTGCTCAAAGTCGACAATGTGTTTATAGCGACGCTTCCAAACTTTCTCCGGATACAGCTCTTTCACGCGGACCGCGATGATGTCTTCGTAGTGACTGCGATTGAAAACCGTCAAATGTCCATTCTCTGGAACATTCTGGTGAATGCGCCAGAGGAAGTCATGCGAAAGCTCGCGCTCAGAGGGCTTCTTAAACGAAACCACATTCAAACCCTGCGGATCGACGCGAGAGAAGACGTGCTTAATACATCCATCCTTCCCCCCCGTATCCATCGCTTGCATCACCACGAGGACGCGGTGCTTGTCCTGCGCATAAAGCATTTTCTGCAATTGCTGGAGCTCGTCGCGGAGTTCGTCGAAAGGCCCAAAGGATTCCTCCTTCCCTAAATCTTCCGCGAGAGTCTTCTCATTGGTATCAAGCTCTGAAAGCTTGAGCTTCTTTCCTGTCTTGTGGCGGTATCGCTCTTCGGCTCCTTTTGCAGGCATGGTGCTAGAGAATGCCTTTCCTCCCCCCGCTGGCAAGCCTGCACTGTGCTTCCTTTTTCTTTGACGCAAGAGATTCGAAGAGGTCTTTTAAGGGATGGTAACGAGACGAAATTTTCTCCAGCAAACAGGAATGGCAGCAGTCGCTTCAGGGCTGGTCCGCGCACA
Source organism: Roseibacillus sp. (assembly GCA_051251855.1). Classification (GTDB taxonomy): domain Bacteria; phylum Verrucomicrobiota; class Verrucomicrobiia; order Verrucomicrobiales; family Akkermansiaceae; genus Roseibacillus. Next base: position 82,664 of record JBPOGI010000001.1, on the reverse strand, counting down.
AGACTCTCCAGCTCAACAAGCAGATGCCCCAGAAGACTGGCCTATCGTCCTCTTCGAGAAGCCCGTGCAAGCTTTGAGCTATCAAGAGATTGCAGATGAAGTCGCTCAAATGGGCTTACGAGGTCTCGAAGCCACCATTCGACCAAAGGGCCATATCTTGCCTGAAAACGCGGCCAAGGAAATCCCCAGCATGATGAAGGCTCTAGAAGCAGCTGGCTTAGACACCGTCATCGCGGCCACTCGCTTCATTAATGCCACCCCCGAGACAAGTGACTTCCTCAAAATTCTGCGCGACAATGGCATTACCAAATACCGCACCGAATACTTCTACTACAGCAAGAACGGCGACCCCCTTGCTGAGATGAGAGGCTTTCAGGAAAAGGCGCAAAAGCTCGCTGAACTGAACGCGAGCCTCGGCATGGAGGGAATTTACCAACTCCACTCGGGATGGAAAAACGCCGGCTCTTTGCTTTGGGACATGGCTCTCATCTTAGAAGGAATTGACCCCGAGCACTTTGGTCTCGGTTTCGACCTTCGCCATACCAAAACCGATGGCGGCAGATCTTGGGAAATGACCGAGCGCCTAGCCCGCAAACACGTGCGCGCTATCTACGTCAAAGACGCCAAGTGGGGAGGAGAGCGCAGCGACAAGTTGGTGAACGCCCCTCTCGGCACCGGATTCGTCACCGAAGAAATGTTTGAGCAAGTGCGCAAGAACCTCTCCCCCTCTCCCATCAGTCTCCACATGGAATGGGGCAAGCATCAGCTCTATCCAGCAGAGACCGCACGCGAAGCTTGGCCTTTGATTCGTCAAGACGCTGAGGTGCTGAAAAAATGGCGGGGTTAGCGAGTAAAAACCGCCAGAAAACAACTCTCCAATCCTCCCCTCGGTAACGAACGCTTTTTTAGGTGCTCACATTCGTAGCCAGCGTTTTTCGGAGGGGAACAGGCCCCCTATGAGAGAGTGACTCCGAAAAAGTCCTTCATCACTTTCCGATAAACATCACGTTTGAATTCCGGAAGCCATGAGAGCTTGAAGTCAGCAGGCTCGATCCACTTGGTATCACGAAACTCCCGTGGCTTTTGGTCGATACTTATCTTGGCCTTCTTATCGTGGAGGAGACAGCGGTAGTAAGTTTGCTCCTGACCGTCGAACCAGCCCTTCCGCTTTTTCTTCTTTTTGATATTGTCCGGGTAAACATAGCGGTAGCCACCCTTCATCTCGAGGATGTCATAGCTCTCAGGTAAAAGGCCAATTTCCTCCTCAACCTCTCGCAGCAGTGCTTCTTCCAGAGTTTCCCCCTCATCCACTCCTCCTTGGGGGAACTGCCAAGCCCCTTTCACCTTCAGACGCTCGCAAATGAGCAAACGCCCATCCTCACGGACCAGCAGAATCGCAACATTGGGGCGGTATTCCATCATCAGGATTAGATGATGCCCCCTCTCCTCTCCCTTCTCAATCCTTGTAGCGAAGTTTTGACGTCATCTTATCCTGTGACTAGCATCCCCCCATGACAGCCCTTCGCTTTCTCGCCTTGTTGCTCTTCTTTACCTTTCCACTCGCTGCCCAAACCTCAGGGGATGACCAACCCGACGAAACCCAAAACGCTACCGACGAAGAGGATCTCAAGCGCTTTTGGCAACTGGCCCTCCCCGATGGTCACTTCATGGTCGCTCTCGATCGCATAGCTTCCATTTCCCGCAGTTCCTACGTCTTGGATGGAGGCCTCATCGTCACCGAGGTCACCATCGATACCGTAGGCAACGCCCTTTGCCGTATCTATCAAATCACGCCCGCCTCCGAGAACAGCAAATCCTCAGCCGCTCAACGCGCCACCCAGCGGGCGCGCGAACTGACGGGAAGAGCGGAAGAGCTTACCGGCTCGAACATCAGTAGCATGGTTCAGAAGAGCTACCCCACCACCACCCATGCCAAGACCGTCGAGTATCGCGTGCAAGAACGATCCACTCTCGACGCTCTTTATGGCTCCCTCAACAAAGCATGGCGCGAAGGCAAAGGCCGCCGCTTCTCAATTGCCGAGTAACTGAAGCCTCCCCCCAATTTTCACAGCGAAAACTGAAGAGCCAATCCGGCCCTTTGACTCTGATGCCTTATGAATCTCCCGAATTCTATCACCGCCGCTCGCCTCGTCCTCACCGCTATTTTTGTAGTGGCTGCGTCGACCGGCACCTTTACCGGCAATATGGTCGCCCTCGTCACCTTTGCTCTCGCCACCTTCTCAGATTTCTTGGACGGCTATCTCGCTCGCAAGCTCAATCTGGTGACTTCCCTCGGGAAACTTCTCGATCCCTTAGCTGACAAAATTCTCGTCGCCGCAGCTTTCATTCACCTCACAGCCTTGGGCCTTTGCCCTGTTTGGGTCACCTCGGTCATCATTGCTCGCGAGTTCCTCGTCACTGGCCTTCGCCAAATCGCGGTCGAACAAGGACAGGTCATCCCCGCCGATAACTTAGGGAAATGGAAAACCACCTTCCAACTCACCTTCTGCCTCGCAGCCCTCGTTTGGCTTCTGGTCCAGAACTCTCCTTCAAACTTTCTCCACACTTTAACCTCTCCCCAAGGCTGGCTCATTCGAATCTCCCTCTACGGAGCCCTTCTCCTTACCGCGCTCTCCGGCTTCAACTATACTTGGAAGGGCCGCCATCTGCTCCAAGGATAGACCTTCTCTAATCGCAACTAAGCCCAACAAGCCACCCGTAGATGACCGTAAGTCATCACAAAACTTTCAGTTTAAAGAACCATCACCTCATGAAATTTCTTTCTCTTTTACTCCTTCCCCTTTCTTTACTCTCCGCCGAAGAGAAAAAACCGAACATCCTTTTTCTTCTCTCCGATGACCAAGCTTGGAGCGACTACAGCTTCATGGGTCACCCCCACATCGAGACCCCTGCCATCGACAAGCTCGCCGCTAACGGCCTCACCTTTCAACGGGGCTACACTCCCGTCCCCCTTTGCCGCCCCTCCCTTGCCAGTATCCTCACCGGTCTCCATCCCCACGAACACGGAGTCACCGGAAACGATCCCGATCTTCCTGAAAAATCCCTCAACGTTCAGAGGCAACGAAACAATCCCAAGTACGCCCATCTCTCTACCGATCTCACTGCAGAGTGGCGCACCCACCCTAACTGGGTACGCTCCCTCAAAGAAAGTGGCTACCGCAGCCTGCAAACAGGTAAATGGTGGGAAGGCCGTCCCGTGGAGGAAGGCGACTTCACACAAGGCATGACCTTCGGCACCCCTGACAAAGGTGGCCGCCATGGCGACGCAGGCCTCGATATCGGCCGCAAGGGCATCGCCCCCATCAAAGACTTCATCACCGAGTCCAGCGACCAACCTTGGTTCATTTGGTATGGCGTCTTCCTGCCCCACACTCCTCACAACCCACCCCAAGAGCTCTTAGACAAATATCTCAAGAAGACTGACAACCCTAACATCGCCGCCTACTGGGCCTGCTGCGAATGGCTCGACAACACCATTGCCGAACTCATGACCTTCCTAGAAGAAAGCGGGGAACTTGAAAACACCCTCATCATCTACACTTGTGACAACGGCTGGATTCAAGATCCCGAGCAACTCAACCGCTTTGCTCCTCGTTCCAAGCTCACCGTCTACGAAGGCGGTATTCGCACCCCCATCATTTTCTCTTGGGAAGACAAGATCGAGCCGCGCATGGACAGCGAAAACCTTGCTAGTAACCTCGATATCTGGCCCACCGCCGCCGCACTTTGCGGAACCCCTCTTCCGGATGGGCTGAGTGGAATCAATCTCACTAACTTCGCTCAAGTCGAAACTCGCGAGACCATCTACGGCTCTTGCTATCGGCACAATGTGGCCGAACAGGGCTCTCCACATAAGAGCTTAGAAAACCGATTCACCATCGAAAACGACTGGAAACTCATTTCTCCCAACCCCCTCGTTCGCGGCCCCGAAGCCAAACCTGAGCTCTATAATCTTGCGCGAGATCCCAACGAAAGAGAAGACCTCGCCTCCAAGAATCCCGAGCTCGTCAAAGCCCTCACCAAAAAGCTTAACTCTTGGTGGTCCCCTAAAGGTTCATAAAGAAGCTCAGCCTCCACTCAACAAAGCCGCCAAAATAAAGCTTTAAACTTTCTGTGTTTTCAGTTAATTCTGAAAGAGTGAGCACCGAGCAGGATAGTAGTTTTCCTAAACCAGAGGAAAAGAGCGGCCTCAATGTGAAGAGAAAATTCATTGCGACGATTCTCATTTTTGCGCTCGTTTCGGTCACCTACCGGTTGCTGATCGGTTCTGACTACGGAAAGTCTTCAGCCCTCTACGTAGGCATCCCCGCTCTTCTCGCCATTGGACTCTCTTTGATTCCTACTCCTCGCACCGTCACAGGGGCTATACTGCTCTATATCACTTTGAGCATGCTCGCTGCTAGTGTTCTGGTCCTAGAGGGCCTCATCTGCATTCTAGTCTCCCTCCCCTTCTTTCTCGCCATCGGCTTCATCATTGGCATCTTCATTGACCGTGCACGAGCACGGGAAAACCTCGCCAAGACTCGACTCTCCCTCATCGCCGTCTTTAGTGTTTTCAGTCTTGAAGGCACTCACGATAACCTGAGCTTTAAAAGACAAGAACAAGTCACTATTAACAAAACAGTTCCTCTTTCCCCGCAGGAGTTTCAAACCCGACTCGACCGCGGTCCCGTCTTTGACACTTCGACTCTCCCCATCTTTCTTCGAGCAGGATTTCCGCTTCCACTTGCGAGCACCGGTGGGGGTAGCCTCAAGACCGGAACCCAGTGGACCATTCCATTCGATCATGGAGAAAAGACACCCAGAAATCTCACCGTCGAAATTGCCAAGAGCACCCCAAACTCTCTGACCTTCATCCCCGTTCAAGACGAGACCGAAATCGACCAATGGATAACTTGGCAGCGCATTACTTGGAGGTGGCACGAAACCCCTACAGGATCAACCACCATCAATCTCACCTTTGAGTATTACCGCAATCTCGATCCCGCCCTCTACTTTGCGCCCATTCAACGATTCGGGGTGCGACAAGCAGGCCGCTACTTCTTGGACTCAATCATCCAACCATGAACCCTCTCGTTATTGAGGCCGTCGCCCTTTATTGGCCCATTCTCACGGCGCTCATTCTGGGTTTCGTTCTTCGTATCAACAGGCGCGAAGGACTCGGAGTCCTTTACGCAGTGCTCTGGAACTTAGCGACCCTCCCCTGTCTCAATGGCATCGCGGAGTGGGCGGGTTGGTGGAACTTTGTGACCTCCAGCCCACGGTTCGGAGGGCTTCCTCTCTCGCTCTGGTTCGGGTGGGCGGCCCTCTGGGGTGCTCTCGCATGTATTATCTCTCAGAAACTCCCCCTCTGGCTCACCATCACCATTATGATTCTGTTAGACCTCGTCACCATGCCCCTCCTTGAACCTCTTCTCATCCTCAAAGAAGGATGGCTCGAGGGAGAAGTCCTTATGATTGCAGGTGCGCTCGTCCCCGGCCTCTTCCTCTACCGCTGGACAAGTTCCCACACTCACCTCGGTCCCCGCACAATGCTCATCGCCACCGGCTTTGCCATTCTTGCGTTGATCCATATCCCTCTTGCGGCTCACTCAGGCAGTTGGAAAACCCTCTTTGAGTCTTTCGCAAGCGTTCCCCTTTTGATCCAACTCGGCGCAACTGCTCTTGCCTTGCTCCCTGCCATTCCAGCTATTCTTGCCGTTAGAGAATTTGTGGTGGTCGGCAAAGGAACTCCCGTCCCCATGGATGCCCCCATAATCCTTGTCACAACCGGAGTCTACCGCCGCATTCGTAACCCAATGCAATTTGGAATCACCTCTCTATTGCTGATTGAAGCAGCCCTGTTCTGGAATCTCTGGATAGCGCTCTGCGCACTCTCCATCGTGGCCTACTCGCTCGGCTTTGCCCGATGGTCGGAAGATGCCGATATGAGAAAACGCTTCGGTCAGGCCTGGGACAGCTATCGCAAGAAGGTCCCCGCTTGGAGATTCAGCTTCCACTGACCCTTCACTTCAGCATCGCCCGGCCTCGCACTTTGCTCTCGGGATCATCCTTGTCCTTGTTAGGCATCGCGAGCCCCTTCTTAATCTCGGCAACTCCCTTCCCCTTCTCTCCCATCATGACCAAAGTACGGCCATACTCAATTTGATGGACCAAGCGGTCAGCTCGTAACTGCCGCGCCTTCTGAAAGTGTCCAAGGGCTGCCGTGAGACTCCCTTGAGGAATCTCACCATAGATGACTTTCGCAATTGTCCTCGTGACCCCGCCCATTTCAGAGACATTTTGATGCCAACGACCGAGAAGATGATGCGCGTAGTCACTTTTAGGATTCAGCGCGAGAGCACGCTCGGCATGAAACTTAATATCCTTTGAAGCCTGAATTTTCTGTTTATTGCCCATGAACTCAACGTTCTTTCCGAGGGACAAGGCCACCGCGAGATGTGAATCGCTGTTTTTAGGAGCAACCTTAAGCGCCTGCTTAGAATACGAAAGCGACTTTTGAGCAGCATCCTGACGTTGTCCTCCTTTGAGCTCCGCCATGTAGTCCCCCCACTGTTTGCCGATTTTCACCAAGATAGAGGCATCGTTAGGCTTCTTCTTATCTGCTTCCAAGAAAGAGGCGAGTGCCTTTGGGGTGTCACCAGCCACCTCCAGCTTCTCTGCATACGCGACCCACTCCTTCGCAGTTTGAGCATGAATAGATGACAACGTTAGGGAAAATGACAGCAATATATGGGGGAGTATTTTCATAAGATTCTAGGTTTCAATTTGAGGTTTTCGAAAGCGGTAATGCGAAACGATCCACTCGTCACCGTTGCGGTAGCCCCAGAGTTCGGCACAGGCCATGTAGAAGACCCGCCAATAGGTCCACCAGCGTTTCTCATTCTCGGCACCGTATGTTTCGCGAATGAGAGGCTTCAATTCGTCCTCGGCCTGATCCATGCGCTGCAGCCAGGCTTCCGAGGTCTTTTGATAGTGCGTTCCGGAAACATGCCAGTGCTGTTCAATCCGCAAATCATCTTGAAAATAGAGCAACAAATCATCTGAAGGCATCTGCCCTCCAGTGAAAAAATAGCGCGCCATCCAGTCACTCTCTTTCTCCGCAACGTAGTGATAAGCATATTCCTTGTGAGTGAAGATGTGCACGAAGAGCGCCCCCCCAGGTTTCAACCACCGCGCCACCCGCCCCATGAGTTCCTCATAGTTTTTCATGTGCTCGAACATCTCTACCGAAACGACTCGGTCGAAAATGCCGTCCCCCTCCCCTTGGTAGTCAATCATGTTGGCTGTCACCACTTCCAGATTCTTGATACCACGCTCTTCAGCTTGGCCCATGATGTATTCCTTTTGCGTCCGGCTGTTAGACACCACTGTAATCTCGGCCTTCGGGTAGTGCTTGGCCATCCAAAGACTCAACGACCCCCAGCCACAACCTAACTCCAGAATGCGTTGTCCATCCTCTAACGCAGCCCTCTCGCAGGTAAGAGCCAGCATCCGAGCTTCCGACTCATCGATATCGGTCACTCCCTCGTCCCAGTAACCAGAACTGTATTTCATGTTCTTCCCCAAGCATCTTTGGAAAAACAAGGTTGGAAGCTCATAGTGCTGCTCGTTGGCTTCGTCGGTCGCAATCGCCACTGGACTATTTTTAAGCTCTTCAACATGGGCCATCAGCCGTGCCTGCCGCTCTTCGACATTCAGTTTTTCAAATGGGGACAGGGTTGCTGCCAATCGCTGACGGATGCCAGCCCGGATGAGACCATCGGGAACGAGCCCGCTTGAGAGGATTTTATCAGTATCAATCATGAGGAATTTTTCTTAGGTGGAAGAGGAACAAACGCACTCGTTGTAGCCTGATAGTCCCGATAAGCATCGCCTTTGCGTTTGACCGCAGAAGCCTCAGTTGGGGGGATACCAGTTACGCGCAGTAAAAGAAAAAGGATGCATGCGGGAGCATAAATCGTAGTCCATCCCCACTGGGAACCACAGGCTAGGACAAAGAAGCCCACCCAAATCACAAACTCAAAAAAGTAATTGGGATGCCGCGAATACTTCCACAACCCTTCCCGACAGACTCCCTTGGGGTCGTCATTCTTTTCTTTGAATCGGTCCATCTGCCGATCGGAAATACTCTCGCCCACCAAACCAACCACGGTGACCACAAGACCAACCCATTCCCAAAGCCCCCACCCATTGCCATCTTTGGAAATGAGAAAAAAAGGCAAAGACAATAGCACCACCGAGAGCGCTTGAGCCTGAAAGAACCAAAAGAACGACCGATTCACTCTTCCCTCCCAAACGTCGCGCAGCTTTCGATAACGCGAGTCCTCCGAAGGGTGATGACGACGAATCCGCGCGGCCAAATGCCCCCCCAGCCGCAATGACCAAACCGCAGCCAACCCTCCAGCCAACAAGCGCTTGCTCAAATCAGCTTCCCCAGTAACCGCAAAAAACACCGCACTCAAACCGATTCCAAAAGCCCAGAAGGCATCTACCGGCGAAAAGTTATCCAGCTTCACACACCACCCCCATGCCCCTGCGAAGAGCAGAATCATCGCCGCCGCCGCGACGAGCAATGGCCACCATTCATTCATGCGGCCACCTCCTCGTTTCTCCTCATTCGCTTACCCAATATTTGAAACAGCGGCGTCAAAATGAGCTTCACCGCAAAGAGAAGAAAGGGCGCCACCAAGGCCCACGCTACAAAACCATGCCAAGCAGCCAACCCGAAGTCTCCCAAAAATTTCATCGGGGCCTCCTGAAATTGTTGAACCAGCTCCGGAACGGTCGCCGAAAGAAGCTCCGCCCCGTGAATTCTCTGCCCCAGACGGATAAAGGGAACAATGAGAAGAAGATGAAGCGGCAACATCAAGCGGGTGAAAAGGTGGGTAATCGGCTGGTTCAACTTAAAGACCGCCGCACCTGCAACACTGACGGCACTCACCGTTCCCATAATCGGAATAACACCCACCGTTACTCCCAATGCGGCAGCCCATCCCAGCTTACTTGGCGCCACCCCCTGCTGCAGCTGATTCCGAATCGGATCGACAATCCAGCGCCTCCACCAAGCACGGCGGGATGACGACTCGCTAACAGCACTGGGCTCCACTCGGGTCATGCGGACAATTCGGAGAGTGAACGCTGAAGAGTCGAATTGTTAGGACGGGTATAGACCGCCTGCACCACCGAAATATTGCGGGTCGCAAAAGCCGCTTCACAATATTTGAGATAGTAGTTCCAAGTCCGGAAAAAGCTCTCGTCGTATCCCAGCGCATTCAGCTTCTCCTTGGAGCCGTTAAAGCGTTGATGCCACGAGTCGAGGGTCCGAACATAGTTTGTGCCCATGTCCTCCAAATCATGCATGAAGAGGTTCCCCGTTTTCTGTAGTACCTCATTCACTCGCCCCACACTGAGCAAAAGCGATCCTGGAAAAATATGCCGCTGAATCCAGTCCACTCCCGTCTTAAGGTTCTTATAGCGCGAATCTGGCACTGTAATCATTTGCACCGCCAAGAGACCCGCCGGCTTCATGACCTCGTGACACTTACCAAAGAACGACTCGTGGAACTTATCCCCTACCGCTTCTAACATTTCGATGGATACAATTTTGTCAAACTCTCCCTCGACGAGACGGTAGTCCTGAATCCGAATCTCTACCAAATTCTCGAGACCTTCTCGCTTCATCCGTTCGCGCGCAAAATCAGCCTGCGCCTGCGAAATGGTAAGAGCAGTAATTTTTACGCCATAGTTCTTAGCAGCATAGGCGCAAAACCCACCCCAACCACAACCAATCTCAAGCACATGCTCCCCCTTTTTCAGCTGAAGTTTCTGACACAGCGCTTCATACTTCGCATTCTGTGCAGCTTCGAAGGATTCATCCGTCTTATCGAACATGGCGCAAGAGTAGGTCATCGTGCCATCCAACCATTCTTGATAAAAGGTGTTCCCCAAATCGTAATGTTCGGAAATATTTCGGCGGCTCGTCTCGATGGTATTACTGCGCTTTAGGTGACGGACCCAGTTTACCATTTTCAAAAGATTCACCTTCGGAAGACGACTCGAGTTGCTTCGGTCCCCTTGCAATGCAGCCATATTATCGATGAACCAAGTCACCACCGCTTTGATATCACTCGTATCCCAAATTCCATCGGTATAAGCCTCTCCCATGCCTACATTACCGTAAAAGGCACACCGCTTGAAAAACTCATCATCATTATTGATGCGCACTTCGGCAGAGATAGGAGCTCCTACTTCACCAAAGTCCCGTTGGCGACCATCGGCATGATACAGCCTTAATCCGCCTTGAGGCATCTTTTCTAACAAGCCCAAAACCATGCGCTCAGCAAAGGTGGCGGGCTTTTGTGATGCCACTGAGGCGGTGACAGTATCAGTTGAGGAGGTAGTCATGGTTATGGGGTTCTTTTTTCTGGTGAAGAATGAGGCCGAAGAACATCGCGCTGGATCTCCAGTCGCTCGCTCTTTTTGAAATAGGGAATCTTAGCGAACCACAGGCGCGCAGCTTGCCAATGAATTCCCACGATAATTTTGAGAGAGAGAAAGGGATAACGTAAGGCGAACCAGAAGAGTCGACTTGCGGTCAACGGCAGCTCTTGCCCTCTCACAGCGCTCACCAAAGTTCGTTCCCCGTCGTGCCAATTGTCAATATTGATGGCTAGCTTCTCTCTGGGGAGCGAAAGACGAAAATCAAAGTCATCTCCCGAGTCCGAAAACGGAGAGACGTAGAAACCCTTTTCTACCCGCCGTTGCCAACGTTGATCGGAGCCCTCCTCGTCTACCAAAAACAGCTTCATCTCGCGAAAGGTGTTCACCACTTCAGCCACCATCAAAAGCGGTTCTCCCGTGCTACGAGAAACGGCGTAAAAACTCACTGGATTAAAGCCATAACCAAGAACAGAAGGAAAAGTGACCAGCTCAATGCGAGCATCCTGCGGAACATCCTGTCCTTGCTCGTATAACCACTTCAAAAGATTGGGACGAATCCCCCCCTCTTCACCCAAGTCGATGTGGTCGCGATCATTAATCGAAAACAAATGAAAGCGATTGTGCCCCAACCAAACATTACCCTTCGCCATCTGAGGGAGATCGTTCAACTCGAAAGCGAGCATGAACACCCTATAGTGAAACGGCTCTCTCTTAGGCACAAGACGCTGATGCATCACTTCACATTGATAGAGCCTGGGAGGACGCAAGGCAGTCATGGCCAAGGATCCCCTCCTATCAATTGTTCGCACAGGCGATGGGCAGACCAGATACCATCTTCGTGAAAACCATAGCGCTGCCAAGCCCCACAATAATATCGCCCGGTCTCATCGCCAGCCTGATTAAGAGCAGCCAATTCATCCTGCGCGGCAATGGCATCCAAATCAAAAATGGGATGTTCGTAGTTGAGTCGACGCTTCACAGAAGCCTCATCCACTGGCTCAGGAGGATTAATCGAAACAAAATAATCATCACGCTCAGAGACCCCCTGCAGACTATTCATCCAGTAATGGGTCGAGTGCTTATCACCATCGACACGGTAGTTCCAAGAGGCCCAACACCGCTTTGTTTGGGGCATAAACTTGGGGTCACTATGAACCAGTGCAACATTGTCCTGATACTGAAAACAAGCCAGCAGTCGATCCTCTTGCTCAGTGGCATCCTCTAACAACCGGTGAGACTGGTCTCCGTGTGACGCAAAAATGACGGCATCAAATTCCTGTTCCTCACCGTCGGCGAAAACGAGGGTGCGCCCCCTCACCTTCTGCACGCCCCTATCCTTCTCGATGCAGTCAGAAAATGGTGACGTTAGCTTTTCGACATATTGGCGAGACCCGCACTCAACCGTCCGCCAAGGGTGGTGAGTATCGAGCCCTAGAAAACCGTGATTGTGCCAAAACCGCATCAAGGTGTGAGCCGGAAAGGCTGAAATTCGTTCTGGCGGACTAGACCACACGGCGGCCGCCATCGGAGAGAGATACCACTTCAGAAAATCGTCCCCATAACCACGCTCTTTAACGTATTCTTCCAAAGTGCAGCCCGGCGACTGTGGGTCTTCCAGTTCCTTTACCGTCTCTTCGTTGAAACGCTTAATCTGTAAAAGCATTTTCCAAAACCGAGGCGAAAAGATGTTTTTCCGCTGCCCAAAAATCTTATCAAACCCACTCCCATTAAATTCAAAACGTTCCCGGACATGCTGAACGCTGAAGGACATCGACGTCGGCTTGGTCTCAACTCCTAAATCTTTAAAAAGCCGCGTCAACAAGGGATAGGTCACCTCATTATAGACCATGAAACCCGTATCCAGGGAAACCTCCTCCTTCTCTTCCTGAATGGAAATAGTGTGAGAGTGACCACCGACTCGGCCATCTTTCTCGAAGAGAGTCACCTCATGCCTAGGATGTAAAAAATGCGCGCAAGACAACCCTGAAACCCCGGAGCCGATGATTGCTATTTTTTTACGTTTCATGACTTGTTATTTAGTGGGATACCCCTCGTCTTGAACCTTCTGAGGAACCGGCCTCAGGTCCCAAATCAGTCCTGTCCAAGAAAGAAATTTCAAACCGACATAAGTGGCATCGATTTGCCACCACCGGAAACCCTGGCGAGTAGAATGAGGATAGCGATGATGATTATTGTGCCATCCCTCGCCCAAAGTGATAATCGCGAGTAGAAAACTATTCCGGCTATCATCCCCAGTCTTATAGGGCTTATTCCCCCAGACATGAGCTACCGAGTTGATGAAGAGAGTTCCATGCAAGAGGATCACCGTGCTGATGAAAAAAGTCCAAACGAAGAACTGCCACATTGTCGTGCCTAGGGCTGGAGCAAAGCTCTCCAACAACCAACCTGTTCCCAACATCACCAGTCCGTAGACAATGGGCACCACCTGATCGAAGCGGTTCAGGAAAACCAACTCCGGAAACTTTTTAAGGTCTGGGATAGACTCATAAGAGGTCGGAAAATTCTTCGCACAGGTCAGCCAGCCGATGTGTGACCACATGAATCCTTTGACAGAAGGCGAATGAGCGTCCTCTTCTTCGTCAGAATGCTGATGATGATGTCGATGCGTCGCTGCCCACCAGAGAGGCCCTCGTTGCATCGAACTATTTCCCAAGACAGCAAAGAGAAACTGTCCCATACGGGAAGTTTTGAAAGTGCGATGAGAAAAGTAGCGGTGGTAAAATCCAGTGATCGCGAACATGCGCACGATGTAGAGAGCAATGGCAGCGACTACAGGCACGGGGCTCACTCCTACCCAGATCACAGCGAAACAACCCAAATGGAGAAAAATAAAGGCAATGGTGCGCTCCCAATTCACCTTCTCTGGCATAGAGCTTGGATCGGGCTGGTCCTCACGACGGTAATCGGAGTCCACCAGTTGGCAGACAACCCGCTTAGCGAGCGCAAGAAGTCCATCTGAGCGATGAGTGGAGGCTGGGGAAACTTCGTTCATTACTTAGCAATACGCTTGCGGATAGCTCCGATGATGCCGCCAGAAACGGGAGCTTGTCCAAAGATGTTGGCCCCCGAGTCCCAGAAGTCCTGATGGAAGACAACCTTCCCTTCGGCGTTAAAGCGGACCTGACTCATCCCCACTGAGTGAATCGGCGTTCCTTTGGCCAACTTGGGAGCGGCAAAGATCATAGTCCATCGGAAATAGTGGTCATCCCCTGACCGAGCCACATCATCAATGGTGACCTCAAACTCAGTCATGGTGTCGGCGGTTTTCAGAAAATAGGCCTCGATTTCCTCCGGTCCATAGTGGGTCACTAAGGTATCGTTCAAATAGGCTTCCTTAGCGTAGGTTTTACTGGTGTTTTCCTTGATGGCAGATGGAATACCGACATTTTTGAGGAAGGTGCCGAAGCGTTCGTGAGCAGCCTTTTCAGCTGCGCTTCCCGAAGCAGGACCGTCGGAACCCGCTCTGGTCATTGCGTCACGATAGCTTTTCACAAATTGAGGGGTTTCATTGGTTCCCGAGCAGGAGGCTAGGAGTAAAACAACGAGAATTGCGCCACCTAGGGCACCTATTCCTAGAGTTGTCATTGGGTGCAGGAGGATATTAGGCATAAGAGCGGCAAGGTGGAATCGAGTTGGGGATAAGCAAGGGACAATTTTATCATAGTTCGGTCCTGAGATACTCGTCGAGGAAGGCTACGGCATTGCCCATCGCCTTTCCCGGAAGAAGAAACCCCGAAATGTGTCCCCACCCAAAGGTCCAAACCAACTCATGCTTCACCCCACTCTCAGTGAGCTTCTTGTCGAAGGCGAAGGCATGCTTCGGCCATACCAGTGAATCCTTGGGTGCGTGATAGAGAAACACAGGCGGGCTTTTGGAGGTGATATGATTTATGGGAGAGGCTTCACGGAAACGGGCTGGCATCTCATCCCTACGCCCGCCCAATAACGCCTCCACAAGAGGACTATCCGTAATCATCAGATCAGATGGCGCGCCGCCGGCAACGATGGCACGAATCGGAATCCCTTCTTTCTCGGCTTGGAGTCCCACCAATGCTGACAAGTGCCCACCCGCTGAATATCCAAAAGTCGCGAGTCGATTCGAATCGAGGTTCAGCTCCTCTGCGTGAGCCTTCATCCACTTCAGAGCTTGGATGAGGTCTTCATATTGCGCCGGATGCTGCCACTCGGGGGTTGTGCGATAAGTGGCATTGAAGACAACGAACCCTCGCTTGGCCAACCGTCGGGCGATGGCCGACATTTGGTGACGCTTATCCCCGCCCGTCCACCCTCCCCCGTGAATTAGCAAAACCCCAGGCGCAGGCATATCCACCTCAGGTTGATACAAGTCACCTTTCATCTCCTGTGGCCAAGCCGCAGGAGAATAAACCACATCTTTTTGAGACTCAAAACTCGTCTTCACACCAACACCGGCTCTAGGAAGGCCTGCCGAACAACTTCCAAGAACTCCCACAACGATGGAGAGCGCAATTATCCTCATCAGGACAACAGAACAGAAATCAGCAGACAGCACTCTCACTGTCCAACGCTACGCTGAGGCAGCGAGAAAAGATGCACCGATTATGCCTTTTGGACGAAAACCACCCTTCCCCTCAGCTATCAATGCCTAAAGTGGCGGTGCCCAGTGAAGACCATCGCGAGGCCAGCCTCATCGGCAGCAGCGATCACTTCTTCATCGCGAATCGACCCTCCTGGCTGAATACAAGCCGTGGCGCCCGCTTCAATAGCGGCATCAAGACCGTCCGCAAATGGGAACATGGCATCGGAAGCAATAATGCTGCCCTTGAGCGAAAGCCCCGCCTGCTCCGCCTTCCAACAGGCAATTTTCGAAGAATCGACTCGGCTCATCTGACCAGCACCGATACCGAGAGTTCGATCCGAACCTGAGAACACAATCGCGTTGGACTTCACGTGCTTCACCACGCGCCAACCGAAGCGCATCGCGATCAGCTCCTCCTGCGTCGGCGGACGCTTACTGACTACTTTTCCTTCCAAACTCTCGAGGCCTTTGACCTCATAATCTCGATCCATCACCATCAGGCCACCGGGACAGGAGCGAACCACTTGTTCCTTCTTTTCAATTCGATAGGCCGCTTCATGCATGTGCATTAACCTCAGATTCTTCTTCTTCTGGAGAATCGCTCGGGCCTCCGGCAGGTAGTCTGGTGCGATGATCACATCAGTGAATATTTCCGAAATCACACGCGCCAATCCCTCGTCAATAGGGCGGTTACAAACAATCACGCCACCGAAGGGAGCCTGACGATCCGTCTCAAAGGCCTTCCCCCACGCCTCGCGTAAGTCATCGTCGTCCTGACCAATTCCACAGGGATTGGTGTGCTTCAGAATACCCACCGTGGGACGCTTAAAGTCCAAAATCAGATCCGCTGCCGCCTCGATATCGAGAATATTCGTATAGCTAAGTTCCTTACCCTGCAACTGAGAGAAATACTCCGAGAAATTTCCATACAAACGAGCTGCCTGATGAGGATTGTCTCCATAGCGAAGGTCTCGATCCAGCGGCAAAGAAACCGCAAAGTTACCCGCCGTTCCTTTGTCGCACTTACCCAGATAATCGGCAATAGCCCCATCATACTCGTTCGTGCGACGAAAAACCTTCAACGCCAACTCTTCCCGCAAGCGCAAACTCGTTTCTCCTTTCGTCGTCGTTTCTCCTCCCAACTCCTCCACTTCCGCCATCTCATCCAAGACGCGCTCGTAGTCTCCTGGATCCGTCACCACCGTGACCGCAGCATAGTTTTTCGCTGCGCTGCGCAACATAGAAGGTCCACCAATATCGATCTTCTCGATCGCTTCCGCGAGAGTCACTCCCTCTTGTGCGACCGTCTCTTCGAAGGGATAAAGGTTCACCACGACAAGGTCGATAGGCGGAATCTTATGCTTCTTTGCCTGAGCCTTATGGTCATCAGAGTCTCGCCGCTGCAGTAGTCCTCCATGCACCATCGGATGAAGCGTCTTAAGGCGGCCTTCAAAAAGCTCAGGCTCCCCCGTGTAATCCGACACATCTGTCACTTCGAGACCTGCTTCACGCAAAGCTGAAGCAGTGCCGCCTGTCGAAAGGAGTTCCACCCCAAAGTCCTCAGCCAACCGGCGTGCAAATACCACCAGTCCTGTCTTGTCCGACACCGAAAGAAGAGCGCGTTGAATAGCCATAATGTGTGCTGGCGGATACAGATCCTGCCGAGGACTCTGGCGTACCGGCCCCCTGCCCCTCAAACAAGCCAAAACCCCATTTTCCGTAGTTTGCGATTTCAGGTCAGATTTTGAGTGCTCTCAATTCTCGCTAGATCACAAAAAAGACGGCCCATCGGGCCGTCTTTTTTTTGCTACTTGTTACTTGAAAGAGATTAACAGGCTCCGCTGCGCTTGAAGAAAGTCAAAGCCATGATGCGGATGTCCCAGAGGAAGTTCCAGTTCTCCATGTAATGGAGGTCGAACTTGACGCGAGTCTTGAGGCAAGTGTCGCCACGAAGTCCGTTAATTTGGGCCCAACCGGTCAAACCTGGCTTGATGTTGTGGCGCAAGTTGTAGTGAGGAATGTCTTCCTTAAAATCGTGAATCAACTCAGGGCGCTCAGGACGAGGTCCAACCAAGCTCATGTCACCACAAAGAACGTTCCAGAACTGGGGAAGCTCGTCGATGTTCCACTTGCGCATCAAAGCTCCAATCTTAAGGCAACGTGGGTCATCCTTAACGGTCCAACCAGGTCCGCCAGAAGCTTCCGCGTCCAGCTTCATGCTGCGAATCTTGAGAATCTCGAAAGGTTTTCCGTCAAGGCCAAGACGAACCTGCTTATAGATGAGGGGTCCTTTAGATTCCGCACGCACGATTGCCATGAAGACTCCGATGATGGGTCCAAAGATAGCCAATCCCGCAAGAGCTCCTACGATATCGAAGGCGCGCTTAACGATGCTGTTAAGAGCATGGTGGAGAGGAAGGGTTCCCACTCCGAGAAGAGGCATTCCGTTCACGTTCTCCAACTTGAGGCTAGAAACAAGAACCTGGAAACAACTTGGAACGAGCTTGAAGTCGATGAACTCACGTCCACAAATCTCAGAGACTTCCATAAGAGCAACACGGTCTGCAGCGCCGTTCACCGCAATCAACATATCAGCATCTTCTCCACGCAGGGAATTACGAAGGTCAGCAAACTCACCAAGAATAGGAACGTCTGCAGGAGGCTCCTCTTCAAATTTTCCATCCTGTGGACGAATCACACCTGCCACTTCAATCAACTCAGCGCTGCCACCAGTCATGCGGCTCACCGCAGCGGCACACTCCTCATTCCATCCAAGGAAAACAACCTTCTGACGAAGAGCCTTACCCCATGCGCAAGAGCGTAAAGCAGTATGGAAGACATAGCGCCATCCCAAGAGCGCAATCATCGCAGTATTACCAGCGACCACACAATAGATACGACTAATTGCAGGGTCGAGCTTCAGAACCAGAGCTAAAGAAAGGAAAAGAACGGACCAAGAAACACAAACCTGAAAAATCGCCTTCACCATAGGACGGAAAGTCAGGAACTTCTTGGGGTCATACAGACGGTAGTTGATGGCCAAGGCAATCATCACAACGGTTCCGAAAACCAAGTGACCCGCGTAACTCTTCAGAGTCAGGCTCAAATCTTCTACTCCAATTGCTCCCAAGAAAGTTTCGAATCGAATCAAGTAACCGATACAGAGGGCGACAACGATGGCGACCAAGTCCCCAAGGAAACTCGTCACAACCATCTTCTGGTGGGCCATACCGGGGCGCTTACGGGTCCGAAGCTCATACTGAGGCTTCTCAACTTCTATCTGAGCATCGCTAACAGCGAGTTTGTCAGCCTCAACGGGAGGCTGCTCAAAAGGAACAATTTTAGCAGGATTCATATTTGGGGTGAACTAAGGGTGAACTGGGAACAGCGGCGTTTTAGAGCAGGGTTTTGCTCCAGAAGCCACAACTGTTTTATAAAAATTCTACGGAAAGGGAAGTATTTTTTACAAATTCTTATTAAAACTTTCTAATCTAAATGATTTTAATTAATTTAAGTTTAAATTTATAATTAACGTGGCCTAACTAAAAAACAGGACTCGAGAAAACCACAGAGCCCTTATTATAAGTCACTTATAACCTAGATGACCGCAGACGGGAATATACAGATCCCCAGTATTCAGCCCAAAATCAGCTAAAAATGTCCCTAAGAAAAAATGAATTCTAACCTTTAAATTCTATGTTTCCCAAGTGCTTGAACGGTCGCTAAAACCTCCAAAAAGGGCAAATTAGCGAAAATCCCATGCGCTCGATGGCGCTTGAGACCGGATCCCGTGCTCGCTGGACTGGCGATTCCACACAAAAATCGCGCCAATTGACGCGGAGTCCGCAAAGCCGCTTGTCTCTCCGCAATCAAAGTCTGAATCAACTCCACATCTTCCAGGCTTAGCTCCTGGTAACTCCTCTCGGGCAAAGTCGCCCCCTTGCCCTGACAAGAACTGCACTGACCGCAAACCTCCGCATCGATTTCCCCAAAGTAATCTAACAACTGAGTCGTGAGACACTGACTCGATCCCAAAAAGGTAACCACACTTTCCAAACGCCCTACATCTCGGTCCTCTCTCCCCTCAAAAACCCGCCCCATCTTCTCCGAAAGTTCTTTAACAATGGTCGCATCCGCCTCTTTGAGCCGACGGAAGCGCTTTCTCACCTTTGAAGGCTTCACCACAATATCACCATGGGCCTCCAGCCAATCCAAGGCCTTGGCAATCTTCTCCGTCGACTCTCCTAATTGCTCAGCCGACTCCTCAAGCGACAAGTTCAACCAACTCCGCCCCATCTTCCCTGTCGCAAAGAGCTTTTCGAGAAACTCTCGCCTTTCTGGAGTATGGCCCGCCAAGGTTTGCTTTTCCCCTCGCAGAAACCGAAGCGCCCGCGCCGCATAGAAAGCCCCTCGAGACTCAATCCAGCCCTCCAACTCCAGATAAGCCAGTAAAGTCTCCATCACCACCGGCTTCACATCGCAGCCACGACTCAACTCATAAAGACTGATGTCAAACTCCTCTCCCACTAACAAGACGTGCTCCGCGACACTCTTAATGGCCTGCGGATCAGGGGTGTCTCCATAAATAAAGTTCTCCAGCGTCACCAAATCATCCAAACAAGCCAGCACCTCACAATGCGAAGGCTTCCCATCGCGCCCCGCTCGCCCCACCTCCTGTACATAGTTCTCCAGTGTCTTGGGTAAATTATAGTGGAACACAGCCCGAATCCCCCCTTTATCAATCCCCATCCCAAAGGCAATCGTCGCCACCACCACGCGCACCTCATCATTCATGAACGCGCTCTGTACTTCTTCACGCGCTTCGCCCCTCATCCCAGCGTGATAAGCCCGCGCCGACACCCCCGCCCGCTGCAAGACACCCGAAACCGCTTCTGCCGTCTGCTGCAAGGTCACATAGACAATCACAGCACCCTCCAACGCCGTTACTTTTTCAACCAAAAGCTCATCGCGCTGCTGCAAGGAACAAGGGGTCACGTGCAAAGCCAAGTTTTCCCTCCTAAACCCCGTCTGAACCGCATCCTCATCGGTAATCTTAAAGGCCCGCTGAATATCCTTCGCCACCCCAGGCGTCGCCGTCGCCGTCAGCGCCAAACACCGCTTAATCCCAAACTGCACTGCCGCCTCCGCCAACTTCAGGTAGTCAGGCCGAAAATTATGGCCCCATTCCGAGATACAATGGGCCTCATCCACCGCCAGCAACTCGATGTCACACCCCTTCAACGCATTCCGAAA
Organism: Roseibacillus sp.; assembly: GCA_051251855.1. Lineage (GTDB taxonomy): Bacteria > Verrucomicrobiota > Verrucomicrobiia > Verrucomicrobiales > Akkermansiaceae > Roseibacillus. The sequence continues at coordinate 62,368 of JBPOGI010000001.1, read as the reverse complement.
CCGCTCGTTCGCGAAACGTTCCGGCGCCACATACAACAGCTGCACTTCCCCTGCCCTCAGCTTCCGATACACCTCCTGCACCCCGTCGGCATCCAGCGAGCTATCCAACTTCTCAGCAGCGACTCCCTTCTCCCTCAAAAAGTCCACTTGCTCACGCATCAAGGCCATCAGTGGAGAAACCACCAACGTCAGCCCCGGCCACATCAACGCTGGCAATTGATAACAAAGACTTTTCCCTCCCCCCGTTGGAAAAATAGCCAACGCCGAACGCCCTCCTAGTAGGATCTCCACCACCTCTTTCTGACCTGACCTCAGCGAACCAAAGCCAAAAACCTGCTTCAGCTTTTCTAGGTAGTCGGAAGAATTCGGTGCACTCATAGCAAAGGTAAGTCCAGATGCTGCCCCTCCATCAACGGCTTGAGGAGATCGAATTCCGCGAATGCCGCCATCAGGCCACCGATTTTAGGTGACTTCACACAGAATTTTGTTCTTTTTATAGCTGTCGAGTCGATGTCGGCTCATCAAAATAGACAACCCCAACCTCCAAAAACGATGTTTGAACTATTTCAGAGCGAAAAAACGAGCAAATTTCACTTCCGCATGAAAGCGGGCAACGGCGAAATTATCCTCCAAAGCCAAGCCTACAAAGACAAACCCGCGGCCCTCAACGGCATCGAGTCCGTTAAGAAGAACGCCACCACCGTCGACAACTTCGAAACCAAAGAAGCGGCCAACGGCAAAGGCTACTTCACTCTCAAGGCGGGCAACGGCCAGATTATCGGCCAAAGCCAACAGTATAAGACTGGGTCAGGCCTTAAGAACGGGATTCAGTCCATCATCAAGAACGCCAGTGGCGACATCAAAGACCTCAGCGCTTAGGAAGAGAAGCACCTCTTATCAAAAAGCCCTTTCGCTCAAAAAGCGAAGGGCTTTTTTATGGCCCCCTGATCGCTAGTTCAAGCTCGGCTCAGCTCTCTCCAAGCTCCACCTAAGGAGCGCCTCGGAGTCTTTATAGAGGGCCGGCTCACTACTGGCTCCTAGCACCACTACAATCGTTAGCCGCCCATTGAGCTCTCCCGCTGAAACCAAACAACGTCCCGACGCCTTTGTCGTTCCCGTCTTCATTCCCGTGCAATACGGAACCTTACTCAAAAGCTGATTCGTATTCGTCAGCGTCTTCGTATCACCACTCGGACGCGTAAAGGTGTAACTCTTCGTCCTCATAAAACCTCGCATTACAGGAGATTGATAAGCAGCCTTCGCTAAAATCCCAATATCGCGTGCCGTCGAATACTGACCCTCTTCCGTTAATCCATGCGGATTGAGAAAACGCGAGTTCCTCATCCCCAAAGACAGCGCCTTCGAATTCATTTGAGCCATAAACGCCTCCTCGCTTCCCGCCACATCACGCGCCAGCGCCTTCGCAACATCATTTCCACTCTTCACCATCAACGCCTTGATCAAAGCCGCCCGCGTATAAGTCTCACCAGTTCGAATATAGACCTTCGAAGGCTCCACCCGCGTATCCGAATCCTCCACCGTCACCGGATCGCTCAAAGGACCGCTCTCCAGCGCAACCAATGCCGTCAGAATTTTCTGCGTGGAGGCCACTGCACGACGCTCATCCGCATTTTTCGCAGCCAAGACCCGCCCCGTTACCCCATCCATCACAATCGCTGCTTTCGCCGTAATCGGAGGAATAGGCGCACTCGGCAAAAGACCCGTAGGCGGTGCTACCTGTGGAGCAAAAACCGGAGCCGGTGCAACCCCACCTTGACCTTGAGCTCCAGTCACCGTCGGAGGAAAGGCAGCAGGTACCGGCGCGCACGCCATCATACTCATCAACCCCGCCAATCCCAATAGTGCTGTAACGCCTCGCATCGTAGCGGAACCTCTCATTACCTGCCTCTGACGAAAAGCGCGAAAATAGTCTTCAAAGAAATTTCGTATCATCCCGCTCCTACGTCTGCCAAACCAAACGCACACTATCGAGCCGCAGCCGCGAGTGACCCAACGCAAAGGCAATCTCATCCTTCATCTCCTGAACCTCCGCAATCTCCTCAGGAGAAACCTGCGGATTCCTACTCGCCAAATCCTTCAACCGGGCTAACGAGGCATCCAAAGCCTCCGTCGCCTTCACCTTTGAAGCAGCCAACGGTGCCGCGCTCTTCTTCTCCGCAATGGCACGAGCCGTCTTCATCAGGGCAGGCAAAATATTCTTCCGGAAACTCTCCTGCGACACCACCCGATGGGGATCGGCCGGACGCAACGGAATATCCTTAAAGAGTTCCTCCCCATTTCGCTCTTTCTCACGATGGTCCACCGTCACCGCTATCAAAGTCGGCGCCAAGAAGCGGTCAATATGGAGGCGCTCGGGAGCGAGACACTCCAAGATAAAGCTACATTGCAAATAGATCCCCTTTCCCTGCCCCGTCTTCCAATGCGCGAAGCTCGAGTTTCCCGTATCGTCGGCCAAAAACTGATCTAACGCCGTCCGGAAAGTCGGGTGATCCGCCGTCACAAAGGTCAGATCTTCTCGAAACAACGCTTCCGAACGCTCAAAGGTCACAGCCAGCCCATCCTCCGGCAAATCCGCAAAGGTCTCACTCAATCGCTGTCCACGCTTAAGATGATAATTCCTCTCTGCCAAGTCATCGACATCTAAGCCCAAGTGGTCAAACAAGCGCAGCGAAAAGCTTTCGAACTGGCGATTACCATCCGCATCATCCACCGCACCCAGTAATTCCTCCGCTCGCTCTGTCGGCGGTGCACCCAACGCCAGCAATCGATCATGACCACTTGCTAACTCGTCAGCAACCTCATCCCGCCGCTGCTGCGTCTTCTTAATAAAGGCCTCAAACTCTTTCGGCCGAGGGTCCTGAACGAATTCTAACAACTCAGGCATCAGCTCCGCCGTCAGAGTCGCCGACCCCTTCAGTGGCTTTTCAAAAGCCGCCAAACCTTCCGCCAACCAGCGCGTCAACAACTCATAACTGGTATCTTTCACATAAGGCACGTGAATCAAAATATCCTCCGTCTGCCCAATCCGGTCCAAGCGCCCAATGCGCTGCTCGAGCACCTCTGGGTTTTGCGGCAAGTCAAACAACACCAAGTGATGCGCGAACTGGAAGTTCCGCCCCTCACTTCCAATCTCAGAACAAATCAAGATACGGGCTCCATCCGGATCCGCGAACCACGCCGCATTCCGATCCCGCTCCATAATACTTAGCTCTTCATGGAAAAGCGCCGTTTCCACATTCACTAATTCCAGCAAATTCTCCTGAATCCGAATCGCCGCATCCGTGGTGTGCGTAATGAGCAACACCTTTTCATCGCCTAACTTCTTCAGCAACCCCGCCAACCAAGCCGACGCCTTCTCCCCCTCACCCAGCGGATAAAGTTCCAAGCGACGAACCGGAAAGCCCGTCAAACGGTCCCGCGTATTCCGGAACAACACCCGACCCGTCCCAAACGAATCCACCAACTCCGAAATCAACAACGGTCGCGCTTCCTCGTCACCCTTCGTCAATGCTTTCAAATGATCCGCCGCCCTTGGCGAGGTCTTCACAAACGGCGCCAAATCTTTCGCCACGGGCAAACCACCCTCGCTCAAAGCCTCCACTACCTTCGCCAACGGCTCATAAGATTGAGCCTCCTTGCCGAAGGCCTTGAGATCCGTATAACGATTCGGGTCTAACAAACGCAAACGTGCAAAGTGTCCCTCCGGCCCTAACTGCTGAGGCGTAGCCGTCAACAAGAGCAAACTCGGAACCACTCCCGCCAAGCCCTCCACCATTTCATAAGCTGGACTCGCGCCCTCCGGCGACCAGTCCAAATGATGCGCCTCATCCACAATCAACAAATCAAAACCCGCCTCTCGCGCCTGCTCCGATCGATTGTTAGATTCCGCCAAAAAATCCGTCGAAGCCAAAATCAGCTGACTATCCAGAAACGGATTCGCCGTTGGGTCCCCTTCTTCAATCGATACCGCCCGCCCCTCATCAAAGAGCGCAAACATCATATTAAAGCGCTTATAAAGCTCCACGAACCACTGGTGAACCAGCGCCTCCGGCACCAAAATTAAAATCCGATTTGCCCGCCCCGTCAGATGCAAGTGATGCAAAATTAAACACGCCTCAATCGTCTTTCCCAAACCCACTTCATCCGCCAGCAACAAGCGCGGGTGCAAACGCGAAGCCGCCTCCGCCACAATCGCAAACTGATGCGGAATCAAATCCACGCGCCCACCCGAAAAACCCCGCGCTGGCGACTGCCGAACCTCCGCGTTCCAACGCAAAGCCCGCTGTCGAAAATCAAAGAGCCGAAAGTCATCACAAATTCCCGCCAACAACCGATCATCAGGCGACGAAAAGCTCAACGTATCGAGCAAATCAATTTCCTCCAAAACCGTCTCATCCACACAGTGATAATTCACCAACCCCTTCTCAGTATGCTCCACCTTCTGAATCGTGAAATCTCCCTCAAACTGGTCGCGCACCACATCACCCTCTTTAAAAAGCACCCTTACCAAAGGCGCCGTTTGCAAGGCATAACGCCGTGTCTCTTCAGCAGCAGGAAAAAGGACCACCACTTGGGCTCCTTCTACTTCCACAATCACGCCCAAACCCAATTTGGGTTCCGAGCGACTCATCCATCTTTGTCCAGGAGCAGGGCGGGTCATCAGTGTTTCGGCCCAAGGGCATGAACCACTTGCCAAAGGAATGCAACCCTCAGAGACGACTCTTTGGACTTCGAAGCGATCTCGCTTGAGACTTCGAAGTGCCCTTGGACAAGGGTGGGACCGAGAGACCTTGAAAAACCGAATATTCAAAAACTCAAAAACCAAAGGAGATCGGTTGCAGGTCTTTTTCCGAGTTCGAAAGTGAGTTGACCCCGAGTTACGTCGAGACCTTCCCTTTCACCAATCAGCTTTCGAACACTCGATTTTGGTTTTTGAGTTTTTGAATATTCGGTTTTTCAAGGCCTCGCAGATCTCCCCTCATCCTTTCGCCTCTCCCCCCCCGCCCATTCGGTTTTTCAAGGCCTCGCAGATCCACCCCGCACCCAGCCACTCTCCGAATCCCCCAAAAAACGCTCGACACAAACAAGGGATGTTTCACATTGCCCTCGCATGGCCAAACCAAAGCTTTTCTCACCCGGACCTGTCGATGTCGCTCCCGAAACCTACGCCGCAATGTGCGGACCGACCATCGGTCACCGCGGCGCTGACTTCGAAGAACTCTACTCATCTGTGCAACCCGGCCTGCAAGAAATCGCCGGCACTTCACGCGGTGTCTTTCTTAACACCTCCTCTGCTTGGGGTATCATGGAAGGCGCCCTGCGCAACCTCACCCAAAAGAAGGTCCTCAATCTCTGTTGCGGCGCATTCTCCGACAAGTGGTATGGCGTCGCTCAAAGCTGCGGCAAAGAAGCCGAGAAAATCCAAGTCGAGTGGGGCCAGCCCATCGACCCCGAAGCGGTGCGCGCCAAGCTCGCCCAAGGAGGGTTCGACACCGTCACTCTCGTTCATAACGAGACCTCCACCGGCGTCCTCAATCCGCTCAAAGAAATCGCCGCTGTCGTGCGCGAGTTTGACGACGTCCTTCTCATCGTCGACACCGTCTCTTCCTTTTCCGCCGTTCCCACCCCTTTCGACGAGCTCGGAATCGATGTCCTTCTTTGCGGAGTTCAAAAGGCTCTCGCCCTTCCTCCCGGTCTTTCTCTCTTCATCGCCAGCGAGCGCGCCATGGAACGAGCCAAGTCCACCCCTGACCGCGGTTACTACTTCGATTTCGTGGAATTCCAGAAGAACCACGAAAAAAACAACACCCCTTCCACCCCAGCCATTCCCCATATCTACGCCTTGAAAGAGCGCGTCGACCACATGCTCGCCGAAGGACTTTCCAACCGCTACCAACGTCACGAGGAAACCAATGCCCTCTTGCAAGAATGGGCCGCCGGACACGGCTTCGAAAACCTCGCTCCAGAAGGTTTCCAGTCCAAGAGCCTCGGCTGCTTCAAGACTCCCGACAATCTCGACCTCTCTGGTTGGATCAAAGCAGTTCGCAACAACCACGGCTTCCTCATCAACGGCGGCTACGGCAAGATCAAAGGCACCACCTTCCGTATCTCCAACATGGGCAACGAAACCGTCGAAACGATGAAGGAACTCTTCGTTGCCCTAGACGCAGAGCTTCCCAAGTTTCAGAGCTAACTCTATGGAAAGACGGCCTTTATTGCCGCTTGTGAACCAAATCGTCGCCATTGATTAAGGGCGGCAGTAGAAGCCGCCCCTCCAAGCAAAAAAGAGCGGTCCGAAGACCGCTCTTTCTACAAATGTTTGATTTCAGGCAGCCCCTAGACAGCCTTGGGAAGAGGATTCTCTTTCTTGCTCAAAGAGCGACGCATCTTCTCCAGAGCTACATTCTGCAGCTGGCGAATCCGCTCACGGGTCACACCGAACTCACGTCCGACTTCTTCAAGAGTCATCGGTGTCCGGCCATTCAATCCGAAGCGCGCATCAATAATCTTCGATTCCCGCTCGTCCAGAACTTCCAGCAAGTCATCCAGATGGCCGTGCATGTTCTTATCAGCAAGAGCATCGAAGGGACTCACCGCTTTTTCGTCACCAATCACCTCACTGTAGCTGCCGCTATCTTCGTCGCCAAAGGGCTCATCAAGAGAGGTCGGGCGCTGAGAAGCTCGCTTGAGCATTGCCAACTTGCGAGCGGGCAAGCCCAACTCTTCCCCCAATTCCTCATCGGTAGGCTCGCGGCCAAGAGACTCAGCAAGCATGGAAGAAATCCGGCGCATACGAGCAATCTTGTCCACCATATGGACCGGGAGACGAATCGTCTTACTCTGGTTTGCCAAAGCCCGCTTAATGGACTGCTTGATCCACCACGAACCGTAAGTACTTAATTTGCCACCTTTGTTCGGGTCGAAACGCTCCACTGCTTTCATGAGACCAATATTTCCTTCGGAAATAAGGTCGGAGAGCGGAAGTCCATAACCCGAATAATCCTGCGCAATCTTCACCACCAATCGGAGGTTTGCTTTGATCATGTGAGTGCGGGCTGCTTTGTCGCCGTTCTTAATGCGTTCGGCCAATTCAACCTCTTCTGCAGGGGTTAAAAGGGGCGTCTTCGAAATCTCCCGCATGTAAACGCGGAGGCTGCTATCGGAATCGTAATTAGACATAAGATCTTTTTTTCTCTGAAAAATGCCATCGTTCATATGGGATTGGACTCTTATCGAATGCCTTTTATTCCCTGATTTGATGACAAATCGTTTTTTTGTTGGGCCTATTCTTGCAATTCTCATTCCAAGTTCAAGTTTGGAATTAGAATTATTCTAATTACTGACAAAAAGAACGATTCTATCACGATTATGAAGCCTCATTCGTCATATCTCGACCAAACCGGTGACTAGCAGCAGACAAAATGTCACATCTTAAAGACCTTTTGTCGGGTCAATCTGGCCTTTTTTCCTGCAAAAACTTGTCACTCCCTTCTCAAAACCTTCTTCTCTCCCACGTCATGCCTTATCTCGACGACAATTTTCTCCTCAGCAACGAAACCGCACGCGATCTTTACCATAACATCGCCGCTAAACAGCCCATCCTCGACTATCATACTCATCTCCCCCCCAACGAGATACACCTCAACCATCGCTGGGAAAACATCACCGAAATTTGGCTCAAGCACGACCACTATAAGTGGCGCGCGATGCGGGCCAACGGTATCCCGGAGAGCCACATCACCGGCAACGCCAGCGACCGCGAAAAGTTCGACGCCTGGGCCGCCACCGTCCCCAACACCCTGCGCAACCCTCTCTACGACTGGACTCATCTCGAACTCCGCCGTGCCTTCGGCATCGATACCCTTCTCTCCCCCAAGACCGCCGACGAGATTTGGGACAGCGCCAACGAACGCCTCCAGGATCCCGAATTTTCCGCGCAAGGACTTCTGAAAAAATTCAATGTCGCTGCGGTCGGCACCACCGACGACGCCAACGACTCCCTCGAACATCACGCCGCTCACAACGCCAGCGACCACCCCACCAAAATCTACCCCACCTTCCGCCCGGACAAAGCGCTCGCCGTCAATCGCCCCGCCTTCTTCCAAGAGTGGCTCCAGGACCTCAACAAAGTCGTCGGCAAGACCGTAACCACCACACAACAACTTCTCGACGCCCTTAAGGAACGTCACGACGACTTCCACCATCTCAACTGTCGTATCTCAGACCACGGCCTAAGCTCTCTTCATGGCAATCCCTGCACACTTAAAGAGGCAGACCGCATTCTTTCCAACACTCTCTCGGGAAAACCAGCATCTCGTAAAGAGCACGCCGCCTTCACCGCTCTCATCATGCAAAATGCCGCCCGCTGGAATGCAGAACGCAATTGGACCATGCAGCTTCACCTCAATCCCCTGCGAAATCCCAACACCCGTCTTTTCGAACAACTCGGCCCTGACAGCGGCTTCGACACCATGGGGGACGACTCGCAAGGAGGCATCGTCGAATTCCTCGATCTCCTCAACCGCGAGCAAAAGCTCCCTAAAACGATTCTCTACACCCTCAACCCGCGCGAGAACTCCTTCTTCGCTAACATCGTCGGTTCCTTCTGCGAAGCTCCTGTCCCCGGCAAAGTCCAACTCGGTGCCGCCTGGTGGTTCAACGACACCAAACAAGGCATCCTCGAGCACCTCGACGCGGTCTCTTCCATGGGACTGCTCTCGCACTTCGTCGGCTTCCTCACCGACAGCCGTAGCTTCCTATCCTATCCACGCCACGAGTACTTCCGTCGTATCCTCTGTAACTTGATAGGCACCGAGGCCGAAGCCGGAGATATCCCCAACGACCCCGCCCTCCTCGAGTCCCTCATTACCCGCCTCTGTTACCAAAACGCCGCCAACTTCCTTGCTCTACCCAAACCCTGACACTCAAAGTCAGAGCCAAGTCTTCTAGCCGCAAAAAATCTTCGTCCTCTGCGTCAAAGAACAGAAAGCTACGTCACTTCCTCGATCTCCTTCACCACTACCCGCATTCCGTCTTCGCTCACAATCCGAAGGTGCGCCCCCGCCGCCACGAAGCTACTCTCCGAAGTCACATCGACAATCTTCCCGTCAAAAGTAGCTTTTCCTGAAGGCCGCAAATCCGTCTCCGCAGTTCCCGTCCATCCTTCTCTCGACTGATGCTCGGGCTCATCCTTTAGCACACCCGAACCGCCATCAACCGTCGCAGGCAGAAAGTAGCGCTCCAAGAAAGGCAGATTCGGTAAAAACCGCATCACTAACGCGAACAATACGATTGACCCCAAAAGACCAATTGCCAGCGCCGTCGCCGGACCAGAAAATACATTCCACGCTCCCACCCCAATATCATCCGCCTTCCAATCCTGCCAAGTGAACCGATCCACCATCGAAAACAGAAGCGATCCCAAGACCATGAAGATCCCCGTAATTCCCATTACAAAAGTTCCGGGGAACAAGAAGACGTCGAGCAAGATGAAGATCACCCCCACCACAAAAATCGCAGCTGTCTCATAACCTGCCAAATTCCCTGCCACGTAGTTTCCAAAGAAGAATAACGAAAAGGCAATAATCGCCACCAAAGCACCCAATCCAAAGCCCGGCGTCTTCATTTCCAAATACCCTGCACCCAACCCGACAAGAATCAGCAAGCCACCCGCCGCTCCAATCCAATAGGCAAACCTCTCAAAACCTGTCATTTCCGCAACCACTACCTCCGCACCCGTGATTCCCTCTTGCGCCAACAAATCCTCAATCGACTCTGCAATTCCCTTCGCCAAGAGAGGCCTCCCTTCAAAGTCACTCGTCGCCTCCAAAGCTGTTAGATTCAACAACTCACCCTTCCCCACAGAAATAATATCACCAAACTGCACCTTTTTCTTTAACAACATCATCGCCTCCACGACCTCGTAATTGTGCCCCTTCTCCTCCACTACATTACGCACCACCGAACCAAGATGCCCCTCAATCTTAGCTCGCATCGTATCCTCAATCGCCGCACCAGTGCCATTCACTACAGCCGCTGAGCCAATCGTCGAAAGCGGAGCCATGTAAATCGTATCGGTCGCCACCGCAATGAAGGCTCCCGCCGAACTCGCCTCCACATTTACAAAGGCATAAGACGGCACCGAAATCTGCGAAAGATCTTTCATCATCAGGTCTGTGGTCTCGAAGGCCATCCCTCCTGGAGTATCGAGCTCAAAAACGACCGCTCTCGCCTTTTCCTCTTCCACTCGTTCCAAAGTCCGCCGGAAGAATTTAAAGGCCTGCTTGTTGATCAAATCCTTCTCTCCCACTTTAATTACCACCACTTTCCCCGCATAACTCGCCTCCTCGGAGCGCCCCAAGGCGTTGTGACTCGTCTTCTCCTCTTCCCCCGCCAAACCGGCCATCAAAGCGAAAAGAAACGCAAAAAATAACTTCATGCGCGAAGCTACACCGTATTCGTCTCTTTTTCATGTCAAAAGAAGGACACGAAAAAGGATTCGACACCTCCTCCATTATCGCGCAGTCTTCATCTGTCCGAGGGAATTGGCATTCGATTTTGCCAATCTTCCCCGTTCAATTAAGTCCAGTAGCCCATCTCGCGGCCACGGTCCTCTGTTCGAACTTTTATTGGACCTCATTTCTCTTTCGTTTCTATGAACGCACCCTGCGGCTTCGGCCTGCAACCCCTTCCCTCTCTTCAGAGCTTGGCCAATAGGTCAGCAGCTCACTGAAAACTATTCTCTACTGATTGACACTATGGCCGACGAACCAAGCGACCTTATCCAGACCGAATTCGAATCTGCAGACACTCCTTCTCCCCCAAAGAAGAAGACTCCCGGTAAGAAAGCGGTAAAAGCAGCTGCCAAGAAAACGGCAAAAAAAGCGACCAAAAAGACCGCCAAAAAAGCGGCTACTAAAAAAGCGGCCGCCAAGAAAAAGACCATCGCCAAGCCCGAGGTCGAAGCACCTGCTCCAGAACAAGCTGCGCCAAAGAAAGAAGTCCAAGCCCAGCCCAAGGCAAAGAAGCCCTCTCGACCCGAATCAGCTTCCAAACCTGCTCCTAAGAAACTGGTCAAAAAGCCCGCTAAAAAGGCTGCCGCTCGCAAGATTCTTGCCGTTCCCGAAGGAATGAAGCCCGTTAAGGAGAAGGAAGAGCCCACCCTCGAAGTCGTTGAAGAAACTCCTCCCTCCGAAAACCGAGAGAACATCCCCCGTCGCAACGGACGCCCCATGGGTCGCGTCAAAGGCGGTCCCGTGGGAAAAGGGACTCAAGGCAACGACGACCGTCGCCAAGGAGACCGCCGCAATCCCAAACACCGCGACGAAGAAAGCGGAAACAGAGGCTCCAAGTTTCAAGGAGAGCCCTATGAAGTCTCCGGCCTCTTAGAAACCACTCCCAAAGGCTTCGGCTTCCTCCGCGAACCCGAGGGCAACTACGAGCAATCCAAGAGCGACGTCTTTATCTCTCCCGATCTCATTCAAGAGCACGCCCTCCGAGCGGGCCAAGTACTCACCGGCAAGGCCCAGAAAGGCCCTCGTGGACCACAATTAGTCAGCATCGACAACATCAACGGTGCCTCTCCAGAGGAAGCAAAGTCTTATCCTCATTTCGACGAACTGAAAGCTGTTTTCCCGGACAAGCGCATCGGTCTCGAAACCACCCCAGAACGCTTCACCACCCGCGTCCTCGACATCCTCGCGCCCGTAGGCCGTGGTCAGCGAGGCCTCATCGTCTCCCCTCCTCGCGCAGGAAAAACCACTCTCCTTCTTCACATCGCTGAAGCTGTGCAAGAGCTTCACTCCGAGACCATGCACCTCATGGTCTGTCTCGTCGACGAGCGCCCCGAAGAGGTCACCGAATTCCGCCGCCAGCTCCCTGACGCAGAAATCTATGCCTCTTCCAACGACGAGCCCGCGCGCAATCATTGCCGCCTCGCCGAGCTTTGTATCGAACGCGCCAAGCGTCTTGTCGAAGCAGGGCAACATGTCTTTCTCGTGATGGACTCCATCACCCGTCTCGCCCGAGCCTATAACAACACTATGGGAGGCAGTAAAAAAGGCCGTGGTCGCGGTATTCAATCAGGAGGCATCATGGCCGGAGCTCTCGAAGAACCCCGCCGTCTCTTCGCTGCCGCTCGCAACACACGCGAAGCCGGCTCCCTCACCATCCTCGGCACCGCTCTCATCCAGACAAACTCCAAAGCCGACGAAGCCATCTTCATGGAATTCAAAGGCACCGGTAACATGGAGCTCGTTCTCGATCGCCGGATCGCAGAACATTTTGTCTACCCCGCCGTCGACCTCTTCAAATCAGGCACCCGTCGTGAAGAACTGCTCCTCCCTGAGCACACTCTCAACAAGATCAACCTCATCCGACGCGGACTCGCCGGGCATCGCCCCATCGAGGCCATGGAACGCCTCCTCTTCTTCCTGAAGAAGTTCCCCAACAACGCTCAAATGTTGATGGAGATCAAAGGCTAACGGAAAACAATGGAGAGGCGGCCTTTATTGCCGCCTGCTAGAAGTTTCGGCGGCAATAAAAGCCGCCGCTCCAGCATCACACCCGCTGTGCCAACTCCGCAGCCTTGACCTTCGCCCTCTCCAAAAACGTCGCCGCCACCGGCTTCAACTGCCCCTGCCACAACGCCCCTACCACCATGGGCTGAAACTCAGGCAAGGTGAGAGACTTCACCCCTTTCGGAATCTTCTGCCCCGGAACCGACACCCCGATCCCCACCCCAAAGTCTCGCCCCACATAATCCATCACGGTATCCAGAGAGCTCACCTCCACAGTTACCGGCCAATCGATACTCCTGGCATCAAACTCCTCCTGCATCATTTTGCTCAACAGCTCATGCGGCGGCAAACCAATGAGAGTATGCTTACCCACCTTACCCTTCTTCCAATCATCGTCCTCTAACAGCGACTCCAAATCCTTCCCTTTCACCGAGCTAGGCAGATGAAACGCCAACGGCACCCGTAACAGCTCAGCATGACGTAACCCCTCAGCCAAACGCCCATGTAAAACGGTCACAGCGATATCCACCTTCTGATTCGTAATCAGTCCATGCACATCCGTCGGCTCCGCTTCTAACAGCGTCAACTTCATCCCCGGCATTTCAGCTCGAAGCTCCCCTAACAGGTCTGGCAAATGGTTCCGCAATACCGACGCCGACGCCGCAATTCGCAAGTGCCGGCTCTGCTCCCCCTTCAACTGCTCTTCCACTTCATCCAATCGCGAAAAGAACGGGTAGGCAAAGTCATACAAACTCTCTCCCTCCGGAGTAAGCGCGAAGGGTCTCCGATTAAACAGCTTCACCCCCAGCTCCTTCTCCAACTGCAAAATCTGACCACTCACCGCCGGCTGCTGAATTCCATACGGCATCTTCCTCACCGCCGCCGTGATTCCCTCATACTTGGCCACGTAGTAAAAAAGCTCCAGATGATGAACGTTCATCCATCGATTCAATCAATATTCAGCTCCCATGGAAAGAACCACCTGCGCCAGTCTCGATAGCTTATGTTGCAGTCCCCGCCATCTACGGTATCAATAGCCGTCTTGAAAGTCGCCCTTGTTCACTATCACCTTCGCACGGGAGGTGTGACCAAAGTGGTGGCCAATCAATCTGCAGCTCTCACTCAACAAGGAATCGAACACCTCGTCCTCTCCGCTGGTCCCGAACCAGAGGGCATCCCGCACGCTCTCGTTCCCCAACTCGACTACCTCGCACAAGCCCCTGCAATACCTAACAGACTCTATCAAACCCTCCTCGACCACTTCGTCGAGCGATACGGCTCCGAGCCCGACCTCTGGCACCTCCACAATCCAACTCTCGGCAAAAACATTCTCTTTCCCCAACTCATCCAAGATATTGCCGAAAGCCAAACTCCTCTCATTCTTCAGACCCACGACTTTGCCGAAGACAATCGCCCCTCTAACTATCCCCTCCTCACAGGTGAACACATCTACCCCCTTGCTCCTCAGATTCATTACGCCTTCATCAACAGCCGCGACCAGTCTCGCTTAGAAGAAGCCGGAATCCCTGCAACACAAACTCACCTTCTTCCCAACGCCGTCGTTGCTCCTCCAAACGAAGCAGCTCCCCCCTCTTCCAGCGAGCAAAAGACCGTCTTCTACCCCGTTCGCGGTATTCGCCGCAAAAATCTTGGAGAAATCCTTCTTCTCTCCGCGCTCGCCCCCCCCGATACCCGGTTCGCCCTCCCTTTGGCTCCCGAGAATCCACAATGGCAGAGCATCTACCAGCGATGGCAAGACTTCGCGAGCGAGCACAAACTCCCTGTGCTCTTCAACGTCACCGGCGAAATCTCCCCCTTCAAAGGAGCCCCCAACGACTACCAAAGCTGGCTCACCCACTCCACTCACCTCATCACCACCTCCATCGCGGAAGGCTTTGGCCTCGCCTTCCTCGAACCCATTCTCCACGGCAAGCCCCTCATCGGTCGCGACCTGCCCGACATCACCGACGACTTTCGCCAGAACAACATCAGTCCCGGACGCCTCTATCACAGCATCCCCATCCCCCTTTACCAAGTCGACCAACAAGCACTGCGCAAACATCTCCACGAACAGCTGATCGCTACCTACTCCCAATACAACACCCCCTTCGAAGAAGCTCACTTCGAATCAGCTTGGCAACAACTCACCGAAGATAAGATTGTCGACTTCGGAGCCCTCCCTGAACCTTTCCAAGAAAAAATCATCTCCGACGTCCTCAACGACCACGCCAACTACCTGCACCCAATCCGGATGTGGCTGCAATTTGTCCTTTCTCAAGATAAGCCCACCTCCGCACCGAGTCAGCTCAAGCCCTACACGTTGAGCGCATCTCAAGAAAGCCTCACAGCCCTCTACCAAACAGCTCTCGTAGCCCCCCCGAAAGCCCCCACTTGGCTCCCCAAGGCCAATGTCCTCGAGCAATACCTTTCCCCCGAAAGCTTCCATTTCCTTCGGAGCTAAGCCCATTTTTTTGTAAAATCTTCGTGCTCTTCGCGCCCTTCGTGGTTCAAATCTCTGGAGCATGAAATTAGACACCATCTGCCTTCACGGCGGCCACACTCCCGACTCCGACACTGGATCCCGCGGCGTTCCCATCTACCGGACCTCAGCCTTCACCTTCAAATCCACCGAGCACGCAGCCAACCTTTTCGCACTCAAGGAGCTAGGTAACATCTACACCCGCTTGATGAACCCCACCAATGACGTCTTGGAAAAGCGCGTCTGCCTCCTCGAAGGCGCTCCCGAGATGGGAGGCCTCGCCCACGCCTCTGGCACCGCCGCTATTTTCAACACCATTATCAACCTCGCCGAAGCCGGTGACAACATCGTCTCCGCCCGTAATCTCTACGGCGGCAGCTACACCCAGTTTAAGGACATCCTCCCCAAGCTTGGCATCGAAGTCCGCCTCGTCGACTCCAACGACCCCGCAAACTTCTCGGCCGCAGCCGACGACAAGACACGCGCCTTCTTCACCGAGACTGTATCTAACCCCGCCCTCGAAGTCGCCGACATGCAAGCCATCGCCGACGCAGCACACGCTATCGGCGTTCCCCTCGTTGTCGATAGCACCTTCACTACTCCCGCTTTGATGCGTCCTCTCGAACACGGCGCTGACATCGTGATTCACTCCCTCACCAAATGGATGGGCGGACACGGTACCGGCATCGGTGGAATCGTCGTCGACTCCGGCAAGTTCAACTGGGCTGGCGGAAAGCACCCCCTCTACGACGAGCCTGACACCTCCTACCACGGACTCCGTTGGGGCCATGACCTCCCCGACATGCTCGCCCCTCTCGCCTTCATCCTGCGCATGCGCACCGTCCCCATGCGTAACCTCGGAGCCTGTCTCTCACCCGACAACGCTTGGATGTTTCTGCAAGGCATCGAGACCCTCACTCTCCGCATGGAGCGCCATTGCGAAAATGCCGCTGCCGTCGCGAAACACCTCGCCTCCCACGACCTTGTCGACTGGGTGCGTTTCCCAGGTCTCGAAGGCGACTCCCAATTCGCCAAAAACGAACAATACCTCGGAGGCAAAGGAGGACCCATGGTCGTCTTCGGCATCAAAGGCGGAGCCGAAGCCGGTAAAAAGTTCATCGAGTCTGTCCAACTCCACTCCCACGTGGCCAACGTTGGTGATGCCAAGTCCTTGGCCATTCACCCCGCCACTACCACGCACAGCCAACTCAACGCCGAGCAACAACTCGAAGGCGGCATCGCCCCCGAGCTTATTCGCCTCAGCGTCGGCATCGAACACATCGACGACATCCTCGCCGACATCGACCAAGGCCTCGCAACTGCGACAGCTTAGTAGATTCTTCGCACAACGTAGCCGAATTGGTGACAATTCGGGCTGAATTGACCGCGACGAAGGCTTACCCCGCCTGCGTTGTCACCAACCCAGCTACAAGAATATCAAAAACCCTCGACCAGAACGGTCGAGGCTTTTTTGAATAGAGACACTTCCTCCCCGTCTAAGCCCCATGACTCGCTTTCTGACTCACTCTCTTCTCCTCTACTTCTTCGTGATAAGCAGTTCTTCAGGACAGGTCTACTCCCCGTCACAGAGCCGAAAGCTCCCCAAAATCCCAACCTCAACTCGTATCCTCACCCTTGAAGAAGTTCGGAACTATTGGGTGAACCAACTCAGCCGCAAATCACTTCCCAAGAAGCCCAGCGGTCTTCATCCCGAGAAACAAGCGAGATGGCGCACGTTGGTCACACAGCGAAGACAGTTCATCGCATCCATTCGTGCCGGCCACTTTCAAACAGAGGCCAACCTCGCATTATTGCGGCATAACTTTGCGGCCTACACCGCACTCAAGCAGGACGACGAGGCCGAGAAAACAGCGACCAAACTTCGAAATCTGGAAAATCATTTGGCAAAAATGAAAACACTCCGTCTCCAACAAGAAGCTGCAAAAAAGGAACTCGCAGCCTCTCAACAACTGACCGCCCTTCGAAACGAAATCAGCCAGTTAGAATCAGAAGTTTCCCAGCTTCAATCAGATTCCTGTTCTTCAGAATCTGAACAGCGCCCCCGACCTCCTCGCGAAAGCAAAAAAGCCTCTCCCAGACCTGCCCCAGGTCTTTTCAAGTGAGGAACGAGTTGAGCGAGCTGTGAAAACCACTCCACCCTGTTCCAATTCGGACAGACCGTGAGCTTCAGCTCGCCCCAAAGCAACGGCACGAAGCTGGCGCTTCTTGCGGCAAGTCCAACCCAGACCTTACTGATAGAAGCAGCAGGAACGGACTGCTGCGAGATGCCTCGGCTATAGCCCCCCGTCAGTGACTGCCCCTTCACTCGCCGTCGCGGTCAGCTTTGCAAACTTGGCCAAGACGCCACGACGATAGCGAGGCTCAGGCTTCACCCACTTCGCTTTGCGCGCTGCCATTTCCTCCTCGGAGACTTTCATATCAATACGATTACTCTCCGCATCGATTGTGATTTCATCTCCTTCTTCAAGAAGACCAATCGGTCCCCCGTCATAAGCTTCCGGCGTAATGTGCCCGGCGACAAAACCGTGACTACCACCTGAAAAACGACCATCGGTAATCAAGGCCACGCTATCGCCTAAACCACGCCCCATTACAGCAGCAGTCGGCCCCAGCATCTCACGCATTCCAGGACCGCCCTTCGGTCCTTCACGACGAATCACAACAACATCGCCAGCCACAATGGAACCATCCAAAATCGCGGTCATAGCATCCTCTTCGCAATCAAAGACCCGTGCGCGCCCAGTAAAAGAGTTCCCTTCCTTACCCGAGATCTTAGCAACTGCTCCACCCGGAGCGAGGTTTCCATAAAGAATACGCAAGTGACTATCCTTCTTAATCGGATTACTCAATGGACGCACCACGTCTTGCCCTTCTGGATAAACTAAAGGCGAATTCGCCAAATTCTCCGCCACCGTCTTCCCCGTCACCGTCATGCAGTCACCATGAAGCAGGCCCGCTTCTAACAACATCTTCATCAACGGAATGGTTCCACCAATCTTCACCAGCTCCGCCATCACGTATTTGCCCGAAGGTTTCAGGTCCGCAATCACCGGCACCCGCTTACCAATCTCAGTAAAGTCATCGATGTGCAACTCCACCTCCGCGGCATGAGCCATCGCCAAGAGGTGCAGCACCGCGTTCGTCGAACCACCCAATGCAATCACCACCGTGATCGCATTCTCGAAAGCCTTCCGAGTCATGATATCGCGCGGCTTGATACCTTTCTCCAAAAGATTCAACACCGCCGCACCTGCATCGAACGAATCGCGCATCTTATCATCGCTAATCGCCGCTTGTGCCGAGCTGTTAGGAAGACTCATTCCCAGCGCCTCAATCGCACTCGCCATCGTATTCGCGGTATACATACCACCACAAGAACCCGCGCCGGGAATCGCATTCTCCTCCACTGCCTGCAACTCCTCATCAGAGAACTCACCACTCGCATGCTTCCCTACCGCCTCGAAGACTGAGACAATATCGAGTTCCTTCTCCTCCCCTTTAATCGAAGTGCAACCCGGCAAAATGGTGCCGCCATAGACAAACACCGAAGAGCGGTTCATACGCGCCATCGCCATCACGCAACCGGGCATATTCTTATCGCATCCCCCGATGGCCACATAGCCGTCCATGCCCTCACAACCCACCACGGTCTCAATGGAATCAGCAATCACCTCGCGGCTCACAAGCGAGTATTTCATTCCCTCCGTGCCCATCGAAATACCATCCGAAATCGTAATGGTATTAAAGACCACCGACTTTCCGCCCGCTGCATCGACCCCCTTGGCCGACTCCTTCGCCAATTTATCAATGTGAAAATTACAAGGCGTCACCTGGCTCCAAGTCGAAGCGACCCCGATCTTAGGCTTCGTGAAATCGTCCTTCGTAAAACCTACCGGATACAGCATCGCCCGTGAAGGTGCGCGATCCGCTCCGTCCAAAACCTGCGAAGAATACTTTCTCTTGTCCTTGTCGCTCATAAAGCGGAAGAATCCCCCACCCTCCCAATTTCGTCAAGCCAAGGAGCAAAGCATTCGGGCTCAAATCGTCGCGTAGAAATCGAGCCTTTCGCTACAACCCCAGCTCAGAGAGCCCGGGATGGTCTGCGGGCCGCGGGCCGTGCTCCCAATGGAACTTTCGCTCCGACTCCTCAATTTCTAAATCGTTGATGGAAGCAATGCGGCGTGCCATGAGACCATTTTCATCAAACTCCCAATTCTCATTACCATAGGAGCGATACCACTGCCCCGCTTCATCATGCCACTCGTAGGCGAAACGAACCGCAATGCGATTTCCAGTGTAAGCCCAAAGTTCCTTGATGAGACGATAATCCGTCTCGGTCGCCCATTTCTTTTCGAGAAAGGCCATGATCTCGGCACGGCCATGAAGGAACTCGGAACGATTGCGCCACACGCTATCCGGAGTATATGCCATCGCCACCTTCTCAGGGTCGCGCCCATTCCAACCATTTTCAGCCATTTGCACTTTTTGGGCGGCAGTTTCTTCGGTGAAAGGCGGGAACGGCGGGCGGGGTGTGATTTCAGTCATGTCTCTGGATTCTTTGAAGTTTGCGAAGAGATAGCAAGCAAACGCATCTACCTAAGAAGCAGATTCTTGGCCAAAGTCCCCGCACGATAGTGACCTCACATTGAAACACCCCCTCCTCAAGTAATGCTAATGAGGTTCTTTGCTACTGCTTTTGTCGTACCTACAAAGAGAAATTCCGCAAAACTCAGATCCACTCCCGCACGATACGAAACCGTCCACCGCCGCAGCAACGAACGCTCACTCAGGGGAAAAGCGCAAAGACGCCCCTGCTCAATCTCATCCCGCGCAATCCACTTCGGCACAATCCCTGTCCCAATATTGAGAGACACGAGCTGCTTAATTGCACCCTCGTTGTTCAGCTCAATGAAAGGCTCCAAAGGCACCCGCATCTCACGGTAGAACGCGTCAATGAGATGGTAGGTATTCGATTGTACATCTGGAATAATGAGTTGTTGGTCACCCAAGGTCTCCTGCTGCACCTGCCCCGCCTGCGCCCACGCATGAGAAGGATGAACGATGTAAACCAACTCATCGTGCCCCAACTTAATCTGATGTAAGTCTCGATAATCCCGTTGAATAGGGGCAATGATAATGTCGAGATTCCGCTCGTTTACCCGGTTGATTAAAAAATCGGTGTCCCCAATCTCCAACTTCAAACCCACATTCGGAAAGCTCTCCCGAAACTCCCTCACAATCCCAGGAAAGAGATAACTACAACCCGTGTTCGTGGTCCCGATATGAAGTTGCCGATTCGTATCGTCGACATCAGGAGTGAGCCCTGCCGCCACCTGATCCAAGCGCGAAAGAATATCCGAGGCTTCCTTAAAAAGTTCCCGCCCCACCCGAGTCGGCGTAATCACGGGTCCATTCCGATCAAAAAGCGAGAGATTCAACCCCTCCTCCAAAGAGCGTATACCATGACTCAGTGCGGAAGGAGTCACAAAGAGCGCCGCACTCGCCTTGCGCATACTCCCCTCCCGAACAGTCGCTACAAACATCCGCAGCTTTCGGGTATCAATGGATTCGTTCATAGTGGATGGGATGGGACAACCTAGAAGCTATATTGAACATCCTTTGTTTTAAAGGGATTCATGGTGAATAAAATTCACTGTACAGAATGAATTTATTTCCTTCTGTTTGTTCTCACAAAATAGGCAATGGCACCGGTGGTGCTGATGAGAGGTAGTGATTTCTGTGACACAGTCCCGCAGCAAAGGCTCCAAGTCTCACGAGAGACCATTGCGCATCGGGTATGTCCCCATGACGGACTGCGCACCCCTCGTAATGGCCCAAGAGTTAGGGCTTTTCGAGAAATACGGTCTCTCCGTCCAGCTCTGTCGCGAGCCCGGCTGGGCCACTATTCGCGAAAAAATCAGCCATGGCGAGCTAGATGCCGCGCAAGCGCCCGCCAGCATGGTGATGGAGCTTTCCTTCGGCTACGGGGGCCCCGTCACCCCTTGCATCACGGCTTTTATGACCGCGCACAATGGCAATGCCATCACCCTTTCCAATGAGTTATGGGAGATGGGAGTCCGCGATGGCAAAAGCCTCGCCAAGGTCATTCAAGATAACCCCAACCGACGCTTCACCTTCGCTGGGGTGCTCCGCTATTCCTCTCAAAATTACCTCCTCCGACACTGGCTCCTCTCCCACGGGATTAAGCCGGGTAAAGATGTCTCCATTGCGATCGTCGCTCCTCCTCAGGTTCATGATTGCCTCAAGAATGGCTACCTCGACGGCTACTGCGTGGCAGAGCCTTGGAGCTCGGTCGGTCTCTTAAAAGATGTCGGCTGGTGCGCCACCCTCACCTCCGATTTCTCTCCCATGCATCCCGAGAAAGTCTTTATGGTCACCGAGGCTTTTCACGAAGAATCTCCCGAACGTCACCTCGCCCTTCTACAAGCGCTCACTGACTCTGCTCTCTATTGCGACGACGCGCCTAACCGGGAAGGGCTCGCCACCGTCCTCGCTCGCCCTGAATACGTCGATGTCCCTGTCGAAGCTCTTCGCAACGCTCTCGTAGGCCCCTTCCAAATGGGAATGAATCGGCAAACATCCTCCGAGGAAGCCATCGTCTTCCATCGCCTCGATGCCAACCGCCCCTCCCTCCAAAAAGCAAAGTGGGTTCTGGACGAAATGTTTCTGCACAAGCTCCAAGCGCAACAACTGCGCCCCTCTAAGGAAGAGATCCTCGGCTGCTTCCGAGAAGACATTTTCGACGAGCTCCTGCGTACCACCCACCACCACTCACTCCTACAAAACTAACCACCAATCGTTCCAACTAACATCATGAAAACACCACCTCCAACCATGAAGGATCCTTACGATCCCAACACCAAGCTCGGTGCCGGGCATTCCCACAATTCAGCAGCCCCTCTCGATGATGCGGCGAAAGATTTTGTGGCTCACACCTCCTCCGAGTTCCAAGCAATGGCAGCCAACAGCGCCAAGCCTTGCAATCATACCGGCCCCTGCAACTGCAGTGCCGAAACTGAAGTCAACACCGCCCCCGTCGCAGACAGCCACGAGTCCATGGTCGACAACGTGATCGAAGAAGCCGTCATCCGCTCCATCTTCCCCAACGACATCGCTCGCCGTGCCTTCATCGAACGTGTTGGTAAAGGCGCCGCTGCCGCGATCGTCTCGGGAGCCTTCCCCATGGCCAGCTTCAAAGCGTGGGCCGCCGAAGACGTGAAAGGAATCGAGAAGAAAGACCTTTCTATCGGTTTCATCCCCATCACCTGCGCCACTCCCATCATCATGTCGGAGCCCATGGGCTTCTACGCCAAGCACGGTCTCAACGCCAAAGTGCGCCGCGCCTCCGGATGGGCTATGGTCCGCGATTGGGGTATCAACAAGGAAGTGGATGCCGCTCACATGCTGAGCCCAATGCCTCTCTCCATTTCTCTCGGAGCAGGCTCCGCCAAAGTGCCCTATCTCATGCCCGCCATTGAGAACATCAATGGTCAAGCCATCACCTTGGCGAACAAGCACAAAGGAGTGAAAGGTCCTCAGGATATGAAAGGCTTCCGCTTCTGCGTGCCTTTCGAATACTCCATGCACAACTACCTGTTGCGCTACTACCTCGCCGAAGGTGGAGTGGATCCCGACAAGGATGTCGAAATCCGCGTCGTTCCTCCACCAGAAATGGTCGCCAACTTGAAGGCTGGCAACGTGGACGGCTACCTCGCCCCCGACCCCTTCAACCAGCGGGCAGTCTACGAAAAGTGCGGCTTTCTCTTCAAGCTTACCAAAGAGATTTGGGACGGACACCCCTGTTGTGCCTTTGCGATTTCGCAAGAGTTTGCTACCGCCAACCCCAATACCTACAAGGCCCTCTTTAAGTCTATCGTCGACGCCACTTACTACTCATCCAAGGCCGAGAACCGCAAAGAAATTGCGAAAGCCATTGCTCCCAAAAACTACCTCAATCAGCCGGTCACCGTCTTGGAGCAGGTTCTCACCGGGACCTATCTCGATGGTTTGGGCGGCATCAAGAAAGATCCAGAACGCATCGATTTCGACCCCATGCCTTGGAACTCCATGGCTAAGTGGATTCTCTCGCAGATGGTTCGTTGGGGCCAAATCAAGGGAGACGTCGACTTCAATGCCATCGCCAAGCAGGTTTACCTCGAAGGCGAATGCGAAGACATGATCACCGAACTCGGCCACAAGCCCAAGAAGGCATCATACGACAGCTTCAGCGTGATGGGCAAGGAGTTCACTCCAGACGATCCTCTCGGCTACGCCAAGAGCTTCGACATCACTCGCGCCTAATCCTCAAAGCTTAAGAAACTCTGTAAGCTATTATGCCTCGCAAGATTCAATTCTCGGGAGAGAAGTTCGCGCCGTATCTGATTTCGGTCGCCATTCTCCTCGTCTTCCTGTTGGTGTGGTCTTCCCTCACTCGTGTCCCCCCCTTCGACCCTACTGGGATGTCGGAGGAGGACCTCATGATGGCGGAGATGAACGGTGACATCATTCGTGATGACGCTGGCAGCTACATCAACAATCCCGACAAAACCCAGACCATCCCCGGTCCGGGCAAAGTCTGGGAAAAGGGAGTCACCGAGATGAAGGATCCCTTCACCAAGGTCGGAACTAACGACCACGGCATCGGGCTACTAGTCGCTTACACTCTCAAGCGTTTTCTGACAGGTTTCCTTCTAGCGTCGGTGCTCGCGATCCTCTTGGGAATGCTGATTGGAATGTCCAAGGTCCTCTTTACGGCCTTGAATCCTTTCATTCAGCTTCTCAAGCCCGTGTCGCCGCTCGCTTGGATGCCTCTCCTGCTTTACACCGTGAAGGATCCCTTCACGACCTCGGTTCTCGTGGTTTTCATGGCCTCCCTTTGGCCCACCATGGCCAACACCGCTTTCGGGGTCTCCAATATTAAGAAAGACTACCTTCGAGTTTCGGAGATGGTCGAGATGGGTTGGTTTCAACGCTTTTGGAGCGTCATCCTGCCCGCTTCCGCACCAGCCATCTTCGCTGGCCTCCGAATTTCCTTTGGCAGCGCCCTTGTGGCTGTTGTCCCCGCCGAAATGCTTCTAGGTGAGCTCGGCGTTGGCTACCTCAGCTGGATCGAGTGGAATAACCTCGATATCGCAGGCGTCATTTTCGCCATCGTCGTCGTAGGGTTCGTCGGCTTCCTCCTCGACTTCGGCCTCTCAAAACTCGCGCAAAGATTCACTTACTCGGAAGCCTAATCCCAAGCTCACACCCTACCTTT
Source organism: Roseibacillus sp. (assembly GCA_051251855.1). GTDB lineage: Bacteria > Verrucomicrobiota > Verrucomicrobiia > Verrucomicrobiales > Akkermansiaceae > Roseibacillus. The sequence continues at coordinate 38,052 of JBPOGI010000001.1, read as the reverse complement.
TACCATGTCCTACCTCTCAGTCGATCACGTCACCAAGATATACCCCTCCCTCGAACCCGGAGCCAAAAAAGGAGACGAATTCGTCGTCTTCAAAGACGTTAACTTTCAAATCGAGAAGGGAGAATTCGTCTCCATGATTGGCCACTCGGGTTGCGGAAAAAGCACCCTCCTCAACATCATGGCCGGCTTCGACGATGCCACCAAGGGCGGCATTATTCTCGATGGCAAGCAAACCACCAAGCCCGGGCTTGATCGCATGGTGGTCTTCCAGAACTTCGCCCTCATGCCCTGGGCCACCGCTTTCCAGAACGTCGCTATGGCTGTCAAACAGAGCCACAAGCAATGGAACAAGAGCGAGGTCAAGGAATGGACCATGAAGTATCTCCAAATGATGAATCTGGAGTCCGCCGCCAATCGTCGCCCCTCCATGCTCTCCGGCGGAATGCGCCAACGGGTTGGTCTCGCGCGAGCCTTCGCCGCTGAACCCAAAATCCTCCTCCTAGACGAACCCTTCGCTCAAATCGATGCCCTCACCCGAGGCTCCATTCAGGAAGAATTGCTCCGGATGTGGGAGGCGACCAACAGCACCGTCTTCATGGTCACCCACGATGTCGATGAAGCCATCCTTCTCTCCAACCGCATCGCGATGATGAGCAATGGCCCCGAAGCCGAACTCGCCGAAATCGTCGACATCTCCATCCCCCGTCCCCGCATCCGCGCCGAGCTCATCGAAGACCCCGAATACAGCCAGATTCGCGCTCACATTCTCAAGTTCCTCGTCAGCGGTAAGAAGGCTCCTATGGATGCCCAAAAACCGAAAAAAGTTCTCACCGAAACCACCTAATAAACACAACTCAAACTTAACCAACAAAAGACATGACCAAATTAGAAATGACCGAAGAAATCATCACTGCCAAGAAAGCCAAGGGAGTGAGTTGGGGAGAAATCGCAGCTGCGGTCGGACTCTCTGACGTCTTCACCACCTCTGTCGTCTTGGGCCAGAACAGCCTCGTCCCCGAAGATGCGGGCAAGCTCACCGACTTCCTCGGACTGGGACCAGAAGTCAAAACCGCCCTCAGCGAATATCCCATGAAGGCCACCGACATCGACCTCGTCTCCAAGGATCCTCTCATCTATCGCCTCTACGAAATCGCCTACGTCTATGGCGGTGCTCTCAAAGAAGTCATCCACGAAAAGTTCGGCGACGGCATCATGAGCGCCATCGACTTCACCATGGATGTCGACAAGGAAGAAAATCCCAAAGGAGACCGCGTGGTCGTCACCATGAACGGCAAGTTCCTTCCCTATAAAAAGTGGTAACCGCCACCGAACATCTCTCACAATTCACACAAGCCTCTTCGCTCTCCGCAAGGGGCTTTTTTATGTCCATCAGCCTGCCAGACAAAGCCACGCTACCGCATCGTCGCGAGGTGAATCTTTCCCTCGCCCTCAAACGGCTCCGGATCGACATCAAACCAAGTGCTCTTCTCAATCCTCTCCTTATCGTAAGGAGGCGCAAAGATATCCACCAGCTGCGTCAACTCCTTCGCTCGCAAGTTATGAATATTGCGCGCCTTTGACGTCAGCGTCGAAACCTTCCCCTTCTTGAGCATCTCGTGCCCCGTCTCTTCCAGGAGCACACTCTCCTTCTCCGCCTTCTGCCCCATCAAATCATAATTCCACACCTCAATCTCACCCGACGCACAGAGAATCACCCCCGTCATTTCCGGGTGATTGTGATGGTCAATCGACTCCTCCTTTTCGAACTGCAGCATCGTCACCTGAAAATCCCGCTGTTTTTCCAGTCGGTCAAAATCAATCCGTCCATTTCCAATTCCCTTCTGCGCCTCTTTAAAAGCCTCCGCCAAAACAGGGTCTTTTAAATTCAGCCGCTTGGCCAACTTCCCCGCCTCTTCCACATAAGCCATCTCATTCCAATCATCCAGATGCTGCTTCGCCGCTTCCTTGGCAACCCCCTCCAAAAAGGCATCCCAATTAATCGCCCCACTCGCCGGCAACCGCCCCTGACACGCATTCGCCCGCGTCGCAAAAGCCGTCAACTGTGGCAACGCCATCCCCAACCCCAAAAAACCCGGGATCGAAGTCTTAATAAAATGACGCCGGTCGTAGTGGTCCATGTCGAGAGATTAACGCCTCTCTTCAAAACCACAAGACCCGGCAACCGACCCCTTTTTTCGTAGCTGCTTTGGTAACAAAGGGGGCTGAGCAGACGTCCTCTCTAGCTAGTAGCCCGAGTTGTCACCAACTCAGCGACGAAAAAGGCACAGAGCTTGAGTTTCGCCATTTTCGCAAGTTTCGCGGTCAAAATCTAATAGCACGTCTATAACACCATCACTCATACCCCAATAGATCATCCCACCGCTAACAATCTGATCACACCGGTTCGACCCCTCTCTAAAAGACTCAAAATCCGGACCGAACCGTCCTCTGTGTTCACTCCGCGTCCTCTGCGACTCTGCGTTGAAAAAATCCAACCCCGATTCTCCCTCCCCTACAAAGCCACAACTCCCACCTTCAACTTCTTCGCCAACACCTCCGCCTCTTCCCACCCCAGAATGAGCGTCTTCTTCGCCTCAATCGCAATCCCACTCACCCCCGCCTCCGCACAAACCCGAATCGTATCCGGCCCAATCACCGGAACATCAAAGCGCATATCCTGATTCGGCTTCGACACCTTCGCCAAAATCACCTTCTTCCCCTTACCCAAAGCCCCCCCGCGCCGCACACACTCATTCGTCCCCTCAAAAGCCTCCACCGCCAGCACCGTCCCCTCGCGCACCACCACACTTTGCCCGATATCCATGCGACTGGTCTCTTTCGCGATCCCGAACCCATAACGCGCCGCCTCCAACTCATCCTCCCCTAGTGCCCGTCCCAACACCGGCCCTTCCGGCGGCAAAAGATGGTCCAAAAAGGTCGTCGCCGGCAAAACAGTGATGCCATCCTTCGAAAACTCATCCGACAACGCCCCAAACAGCGTTTCGGCATTGCGGGTCTTCAGCTTTGCCATCGCCATCGTAATCCGCAAATCGGGCCGAAACTCGAAGAGATTCTTGGGGGTAATCTGCCCCACCATCACGATTTCGGTCACTCCCTCCTTTTTGAAGAACTTAATGATCTTCCCCAGCTGCCCCACTTTGACCCACTCCATCACATCCACCTCAGCCTCGAACGCTGGGTCCGTCTCTCCCGTGAAACCAATCGTTGCCAAACGCACCGGTTCCGCCTGCTTGCGAGCACCTGCTACGAAAGTCTGAGGATAAATCCCCTTTCCTGCCATCAATCCCAAAATCCTCACCCCCCCAGTGAAACGAACTTCGGCCGTTCCCGCAAAGCCTATTACTTTCTTTGACGAACTTCGTGACCCCGCTGAGCCCTACTCTCTCGCTTCAAGACATCAGATGAGGCGCAAATCTCTCAACATAGGCATTTGAGAATCACTCAGACGGGGGATAGCAGGAAACAACCAAAAACGATGAAGATGATTCCCCTCTGGCGCGGCTTACGTCTGCGGACAGACTTTTTCAAACCATACATGAAACGAGATCTTTTTACGTATTCCGCAGCACTCCTTTGGAAAACGACCTTCCTATTTGTCGTTTTGCCGAGTGCATCGCCAGCCGCCTCGCCGGAATGGCTCACCGCTCGCGATGCGGAAGCCCGTGCCCTCGTCGCAAAGATGACTCTTGCAGAAAAAGTCGGCCAAATGACCCAGCCCGACTGGCAAGCTATCAAGGATCCCGAAGACATTCATAACCTATTTCTCGGCTCCATCCTCTGCGGAGGAGGCTCCGACCCAGACTCAGGAAACAGCCTCCAAAACTGGACCGACCTCTACGAAGGAGCCCAACAAAAAGCCCTGAGCACCCGTCTTCAGGTTCCTCTCCTGTTCGGAATTGATGCAGTGCATGGAAATAGCAACGTCCTCGGCGCAGTCATCTTTCCTCACAATATTGGCTTAGGTTGCACTGGCGATCCCGCGCTCATCGAAAAAATTGGTCAAGTCACTGCGCGAGAAACGCGAGCCACCGGGATTCAATGGGCCTTTGCCCCCTGCGTCGCTGTGCCACGCGATATTCGTTGGGGCCGAACCTACGAAGGGTATTCCGAAGACCCCACTATCGTTGCCACTTTGGGCGAAGCTCTTCTAAGAGGGTTACAAGGCCAACGAATCACCGGGCGGGAAAACGTCCTCGCTTGCGCCAAGCACTTTGTAGGAGATGGCGGCACCGCCTTCAAGACCGCCGCTGGCAAAGGCCTCCTTGATCAAGGCGACGCACGCATTACTGAAGACGAAATGCGAACCATCCATATGGCGGGCTACCCCCTGGCAATCGATGCAGGAGTCGGCACCGTCATGCCCTCCTATAGCAGCTGGAATGGTGAGAAATGCACCGGCAGCAAACGTCTTCTCACAGATATCCTCAAAGACGAACTCGGCTTTGAAGGCTTTGTGATTTCCGACTACAACGCCATCGACCAACTCGTTCCCCCAACCGAGGAAGGCGTTCTCCTCGTCAGCAACAACGCCTCCGGCCAAATCTCGACCCCGGATTATAAAAAATGCATTGAGCTCGCCATCAACGCCGGTGTGGACATGGTCATGGTGACGAGCAACTACCGCGAATACATCCGTCTCCTGCAAGAACTCGTCGAGGAAGGCAAAGTGCCTCTCTCACGAATCGATGACGCGGTCACTCGGATACTGCGCGTGAAATTAGTCATGGGTATGATGGACTCGAATGCCGCTCTGATGGCAGATCCTAACCTCGCTGCTGACTTCGGCTCCACGGCACACCGAGAAGTGGCCCGCGAAGCCGTGCGCCGCTCGCTAGTCCTCCTCAAGAACGAAGGCGGAGCGCTCCCCTTATCAAGCCAAGCCTCCCACATACACGTCACTGGCCGAGGAGCTGATGACCTTGGGATGCAATGCGGGGGCTGGACCATCGACTGGCAGGGCAAACGCGGAGCCCTCACCCCCGGTGGCACGACCATCTTTTGCGCAATCCAATCAGCTGCGGGCGCGGACACGAAGGTGACCCACAGTCCCGACGGTTCTGGAGCCGAGGAAGCGGATGTCGTTGTGGTGGTCGTCGGAGAGACTCCCTATGCCGAGATGGAAGGCGATCAGGCGAACCTGTCTCTCGCGAAAGAAGACCTCTCAGTATTATCTGAAGCCGAGTCCGCCGGTGTTCCCGTGGTCCTCTTGATTCTCTCGGGACGTCCTCTCATCTTGGGCAAATCCCTCGGAAAAGCGGATGCCATCATCGCGGCATGGCTTCCAGGAACCGAAGGAACCGGTGTCGCGGATATCCTCTTCGGAACTCACAGCCCCACCGGGAAGCTGTCTTTCTCTTGGCCCCAGTCCATGGAGCAGGTTCCGCTAGGACACGACAACAGCAGCACGAGCGCTTCCCTTTTCCCGCTCGGCTTCGGTCTCACTTACGAATGAAATCGTTGCAAATAGTCAGGCTGGATTTGAAAACGCCAGAGCGCTATCATTTGCTATGGCGCTGAAGATTCGAGCAACTTCAAAGGTAGGAATCTCGCTGCTTGCCCTCGCAATCGTGGCAGCCCAGCCCACCGGTGCCGAAGAGAGAACGTTGACCACCATTACCGAGATTCGAAATCTCACCGCGACAGAAGTTGTTCAAGAATTCCTCGTTCAAGTTAGCGGGATCGTCACTTTCGCAGACGAGCAGATCGCCACCCTTTTTATCCACGATGGTGAAGCAGGAATCTTCATCGAGCAACCTCAGAGGGCCTCTTCTGTCTGGCCCGAACCGGGTGACCGAATCGAAGTCTACGGAGCAACCTCCGACGGAATCTTTTCTCCCGTTATCAGTGGGAAAGGTCGCTCAAATCCCCAAATTACCATCCTAGGAAAAGGGGCTCTTCCCTCTCCTCGTCTCGTGGACGGAGGAGAACTCTCCCAACCCGATCGCGATTGCGATTGGGTCAGCGTCGAGGCTGAAGTTGTCGAGATCTCTTTTCAAAATAGCAGTTTAGTCTTTGAATGCCGGGCAGGTCCCTGTGATTTCCATCTCCAAATTGCAGGGCCCTTGACCCCGAAACAAATCCCATGGGATCTGCTCAAACGCCGAGTCCGAGTCCACGGCGTGGTGGCCACCATTTTCAACACCAATCGGCAGATGACGCGTCGCTTTCTGAGGGTGAACTCTCCAGAAGACATTGTTGCAATCGATCCTCTCACAACCGGTCGAGAGGCCCGTCTGGTGAGCCCCGATCAGCTCCTCAGACTTGATGGACCAGGACCGAATGACCTCGTTGTGATCAACGGAGTGGTCACCTTCAACATGCCCGGAAAGGGACTTTTTCTCAGAGCCAATGGAGGAGGCCTTTGGGTTCAGACAGCCCGAAGTAAAGAGATGGAGATCGGTTCGGTTGTCCGAGTGGAAGGCTGGCCGCGGGAGGGTACCATGAAGCCGTTCGTACGTGCCTCAGACATCTCTGTTGTTGGTAAAGAGGAGCTCCCCGTCCCTTTAGAAAATCATCCGAACGAATTCCTCAGTTCACGCTTTGAGTCCGAATTGGTCGCCTGCGAAGCAGAACTACTCAACACCTTTCAAGGAGCCGATGGAACCACCTTCGAGCTGCGCAATGGCTCCGTCGTTTTTCGCGGATGGCTCGACAGGTCAGATGAGCCTCCCTCCAATCTTTTGCCCGGCTCTCAGTTGCGGGTCACCGGCATTGCTCAAATCACCACTGCAGGAGCCTTCTCACCCTTGCTCGAAGAGGACAAACTTCTCCTTCGCCTTCGCTCTGCCGCCGACGTGGAGTTAATCAGGCCCCCTCCATGGTGGACCCCTCAACGCGTTTTTTGGCTCTTCTTAGTTGTTCTTTCCATGATGGCGATCGTTTACCAGCGAGGAAGACTCCAGCGGAAGCGAAAGCTCGCTTCCCAACAAAAATCGTTTGAAGCCGTTCTTGCCGAGCGCGGAAGATTCGCCCGCGAAATCCATGACTCTTTGGCCCAGGGACTGACCTCGGTCTCTCTGCAACTCGAGTGTATCAAAGACCGACTTCCCGATTCCCCGGTCAAAGCACGAGAGCACTTGGAAACAGCGCGAGAACTTATCCGAGACAGCCTGCGAGAGGCTCGCCGCACGGTCTGGAATCTAAGACCACTTGCCCTCGGAGAAGCCGACCTTGCTAGCGCTCTGCAGAAGTATGCCCAAGACTTCACCCGCGACACCGAGATGTCCTGCCACCAACAAATTGAAGGCACCCCCTGCCCTCTCCCTCGCGAGCATGAGGAAGCCCTCCTTCGGATTGGCCAAGAAGCTTTGACGAACGCGGTCCGCCATGCAGACCCTCAACGCATTGAGGTCCGTCTTCGCTTTGGTGAAGGCTGGATCACACTCACAGTGAAGGACGACGGACGCGGTTTTGATGTCGCCGATCGAGTCAAAAAAGGCTATGGCCTCACGGGAATGCACGAACGTGTTGACGCCCTCGATGGTAGCCTCTCCATCGATAGCCAACTGAACGAAGGGACCGAAGTCTCTGTCACTCTACCTCTATGAAACGCCACATCCGAGTCTTTCTTGCCGACGATCATCCCCCGCTTCGCGCGGGTCTCGCCGCCATTCTCAACAGCCAATCAGACTTCAAGGTCGTTGGCGAAGCCGGCAGTGGTCGCGAGACTCTTGAATCCGAAATCGAAGCTGACGTCTACGTCGTCGATGTTCGCATGCCCGAGGGAGGAGGCATTCATGTCATCAAAAGTCTGCGCGAGCGCGACCCCAACAGCAAGGTTCTCATCCTCACCACCTTTGACAACGAGGAGGATATTTTCCGCGCCCTTGAGGCTGGAGCACGCGGATACTTACTGAAGGACACCACCACCGAAGAGCTCGTGCAAGCAGTGCGACAAGTCCATGAAGGCGAACGCTACCTGCCACCAGCCATTGCCTCCCGTCTGGCCGACCGACTGGTCCGCCCCTCCCTTTCTCCCCGTGAACTCGACGTGCTCCGGCTCGTTGCCAAGGGACGATCCAACAAGGAGTTAGCCTCCGCAATGTTCATCTCGGAAGAGACCGTCAAATCCCACATGAAGTCCCTCTTCCTCAAGCTCGATGTCCACGACCGCGCCGAAGCCGTTTCCGCTTCCCTCAAGCGCGGCATCATCCGGATCTAATTCTCTCATCTTCGGTGCCATGTGAGTTCGGAGATGCCAGCGAACTAGACTTCTACCTAAAACGCAGCAAAGAGCCCCTTAATTTCGCGGTCTTCCAAGACTCGTCTCTCGCAAAAACGTCGCCGGGAGAGAAAACATTATCCTCGGCTGCATCATCGTTTAGAGACTCTCACTCTTTATCGGAAGAGATAAGACGCCCCCCGTTTGGGGGGGGTGAAAACCCCTCATCGAGGAGGTAGACGTCATCAACAATTTGTTGAGAATGAAAGATGGCCATGAGCCATTCGCACTTGGCCGAAACCGAGCTAGCGCCCCTTCGCCTCTTTGAGAGGCCACCAATTGAAAACTAAAAAAAGCCAATGAAAACGACATCGAAAATCAGCCTCCTTGCGACCCTTTCTGCCTCAGCAATCAGTATGCCAATTCTTACGGGAGCGACCTTGGTCGAATCGTTCGAATCCGGAGATTTAAGTGGCTGGAACGCCCTAGAGCTCAGTGGAGTCACCACCACCGCCACTACCGATCGCGCCACCGATGGCACCTACAGCGCGACAAACACTTTCACAGTCTTACCTTCATACGCTGGTTGGACGATCCAAAACGTATTGTCCCGGGATCCTCGGAGCATCATGACTGCCAATGCCACTACGATCAGCATCGACGTTTACTCCGATTGGGCGAACTCAAACGGCTGGGGCGTCTACGAGGAGTTCATGTTCCTCACCGTCAACTATGATGGTGGTTACTCGAATCTATCGCCCAGCTCAGGAACTCTCGTCAATGGGGAGTTCTCCACCATAACCTGGGATGTATCCGGCCATGCCGCCGGCCTCGCAAACCCTGCAGCCACCTATTCCTTTATCGAGATTGGATGGCATCTCGGAACTTGGATGGACGATGCTATGAACAATGGCACCCAAACCATCGCTGTCGACAACATCACAGTCACCTCAGTACCGGAGCCATCGACAGCGGCCATTCTTTGCGTTTTCGGAGCCTCCATCCTTTTGGGCCGCCGACGCGCCTAACCAAGAAATCTTGGCTCCCATCTTCCATCAACGGCCCCCAACAAAAAACACCATCCAATGAAATCCGATCCATTCTTTGTTTCCACTTCAGTCGCAATGTCTCTTCTCTCAGGGACATCTGCTCAAATTTTTTCTTGGGAACCCGACCTCGAAGGATGGGATCCTCTGAACAACGGCGCTATCGGGACCTCCACCATTGGAGCAACCGACGGGCTCCAGTCCTTGGAGGTCACTCAGCCCATGAGTGACATGTGGTATTCGACGCCGGCGGTGCGGAACTTGTCCTCAGCGGAATTGCAGTCCATTTTCACCGGAGCGGTTAATCTGAAACTTGACGCATTTTATCCCGACCCTGGTTACAACAGCTGGACGGCCACCCCCGATGTTGAAATCATTATCCAAGGAGAAAACGTAGGCTACGTCGGCCTGGGGACGAGACAGTTGACCGTTGACGCCCCCTCTCAGACTCTCACCTTTCCACTCGCGCTCGCCCAAGCAGAAGGGATGGCTACAAGTGAGTGGGGTCAGATTATTTTGAAGTTCACCTACGGTAATGGCGGCGCCACATCATCAGAAGCGAAGTTCTACATCGACAACTTCACCTCCACCATCGTTGCAGACCCTCCACCCGCCTCCGACTTCTTTTGGAAAGGAGACGCGGACAATAATTGGACCTCACTCAACTGGACTTCTGACCTCGCCGGAACCGTCGCTGGGGGGGCCCTGCCAAGCGATGGCAGCATTGGTATCGCATTCACCGCAGACGGCGTCTCGGAAGCCGACACCATTTTAGGAGCAGACCAAAACGTCAAATCCATCGTCCTCAACGATAACCCGAGCTTCGTCGATATCCTTGGTTCTCAAAACCTCACCATTGGTGCCGATGGAATCTGGCTCTCCGAGAACTCAGGTAATCTTCTTATCGATACCTCAGGAACTATCACCCTCGATGCCAACCAAATCTGGAAGAACAAGTCGGCCTCTCCAATCACCGTAAATTCTCAGATAAGCGGAACCGGAGCCCTCACCAAAAGCGGGGCCGGCCCTCTCGAGCTCAACAACGCCAACACCTACACCGGAGGCACAACTCTGGAACAAGGAACCCTTCTCATGGGCAACGTCGCAGCGCTGGGAGGTCCTACCGCCAGCCTCACCGTTGACGGAGGTGCCCTCGACCTCAATGGTTTTAGTCCAACGATTGGGGAGCTTGCAGGCGGCATCGGATCTATTACCAATTCATCCCTCACCCCTTCCGTTCTTACCCTAAATACTGACGCAATTGCGAGCAGCTACGGATTCCCTATCAACGATGACGGGGTTGGAAGAGTTTCTATTATTAAGAAAGGCTTCTCAGACCTAACCGCAAATGGTGGCAGCGGCTTTACAGGTGATATGACCATCGAAGAGGGAGCCTTCGTCGCGACCTTCGCTCAGTATAATACCCCAGCAAATCTTACCTGCTTCGGCAACGCCGTCAGCGGCGGACGGACCATAACCGTGGAAGAAGAGGGTTCCGTCTATATGGACAACACCTACATCATGGGCATCGCTCCAGCCAGCGCCTCTCTCTTACCAGAATTCATCCTCAACGGTTCTCTCATGGAGTGCACCCGCTACAACGTGCTGGGAGACCTCACCCTCAGCGATGCCCTGTTAGAAAGCTCCTCCAGCGACGAAGGAGGCAAAGAAGGATTTCAGTTTATCGGCAGAATTCTTGTCACTGGAAACGCCGAGTCCTACATCGAGAGTCTTAACGGAAAAGGAAACCATCTCTTTCAGGAGACTACCTTCGAAGTCGAAGACACCACAGGCGACCTCGAACCCGACCTTATCGTGAGCAACCCTCTTCTCGACCAATCAGATGACTACGGATCTTTTCCCGGCACCCTTACCAAAATTGGCGCAGGCACTATGCTCATTTCCAGCGTCTCCACCTACACGGGCGACACCTTTGTTGATGAAGGCATCTTGAGAATTGAAAATCCCTTCCTGAGCGATACCGGAGCGCTGGAAGTTGCCAGCGGAGCCGAACTCAACCTCGATTTTGCCCAGATTGATATTGTTGGAGCTCTCGTCCTCGGCGGGACAGAGCAGACCGCGCCAGGCACCTATGGCTCCCTCTCCTCCTCTGCCGATTTCAAGTCAGCCCTCATCACTGGAGCGGGCTTGCTCCAAATCATCGATGCTGCCGCTCCCTATGATGACTGGATCACAGGCTTCCCCTCCCTCACCGGAACTGATGCCGAAAGAGGTGCCGACCCCGATCTCGACGGATTGAGTAACCTTGCCGAATTCGCCTTTAACAGCCAACCTGACGTCAGCGACGCTTCGGGAACGACTCTCGGCAACCTCGTCGAAATCAGCTCCGAACAAGCCCTCGTCCTCACCCTTCCCATTCGTGACGGTGCCACTTTCACGGCTGGCTCCCCCGCCACCGCCACCATAACCGCAGAAGGATTCACCTATGAGATTGAAGGCTCCAACGACTTAGAAACCTTTGACCAAGCGGTTTCCGAAGTGCTGCCCGCCCTTGATGCCGGGCTGCCCGCCCTCGATACCGGATGGGCTTACCGATCCTTCCGACTCGATGGCAATGTCGGCGACGGCACCCCCCGCGGGCCCAAAGGCTTCCTCCGCGGAGCCGTGGTTGACGACCTCTAATTGGTTAGAAGAACTCTCGCAGCACGCACCTTAGCGGAGGACTGGGTCTTCATGGGGCCTCGTTCTCCGCTTTCCGCCTGCCGTAAAGAGCCCCTGAAGGCCCCCTTCAGTAGGTAACTATACCATTCAATCGATAGTCCTTCTTACCAGCCTTTCCCAAATCTCGGCGATCTCGGTGACGGATTTCGTTGCAGCAGCGAATTTAGTGGCTAGATTACCCCCATGTTCAAGAGTCTTATCTTAGCTGGAATGTTCGAAGGAGTCCTTCTCGTAGCCGCCGCCATCGTCGGTCTCGTATTCTTCCTCCTCCTCATCAACTTCTTCAACCTCTGGTTGCAAGCAAGAGTCTCCGGAGCGCCCATCGGCTTCTTCAACCTGCTCTTTATGCGCCTGCGGAAAGTCCCGCCCGCGCTCATCGTTAATAACCGCATCACCGCCGCCAAAGCCAATATCGAAATCACCACCGACGCCCTCGAGGCCCATTACCTCTCCGGTGGTGACGTCACCAACGTCGTCCTCGCTCTTGTCGCCGCCGACAAGGCAGGCATCCCTCTTCCCTTCGACCGCGCCTGCGCCATCGACCTCGCCACCAAGGACACCGGCAAAACCGTTCTCGATGCGGTCCGAACTTCCATTAACCCCAAGGTGATTGAGGTCCCCAACCCCAACACCGGTATTTCAAAAATCACTGCCGTCGCCAAAGATGGAATCGCCGTCAATGTCCGCGCCCGCGTCACCGTTCGCACCAACCTCGAACGCTTCGTCGGTGGTGCTACCGAAGAAACCGTCATCGCCCGTGTCGGTGAAGGCATCGTCACCTCTGTTGGCTCCTCTACTTCCTACAAAGAAGTCCTCGAGAACCCCGACTCTATCTCCCGTCTCGTTCTTGGAAAAGGAGTCGACTCCGGCACCTCCTTCGAAATCCTTTCCATCGATGTTGCCGATGTCGATGTCGCCGACAACATCGGTGCCCGCCTTCAAGCCGAGCAGGCCGAAGCCGACAAACAAGTCGCTCAAGCCAAAGCCGAAATGCGCCGCGCCGCCGCTGTCGCCAGCGAGCAAGAAATGTCCGCCCGCACCCAAGAGATGCGCGCCAAAGTCGTCGAAGCCGAAGCCGACATCCCCAAGGCAATCGCCGAAGCCTTCCGAAACGGCAACCTCGGCGTCATGGACTACGTCAAGTATCAGAACGTTAACGCCGACACCGATATGCGCACCTCCATCGCCGGCGACCAATCCTAAGCCCTCTCGCCCCTTCTCCTTATGCCTGAGGACATCAATTTTAATCTCATCATCGTCATCGTATTCCTCGTGATCGGGGCTATACGGTGGTTCATCGAGAATGCCTTGGGCAAAAAGAAGCCACCCGTGCAACCCCAGCAATGGGAAGAGTTCGACTACGAACAAGAAGAACAGACCTCCCAAAGTAGCAGCCTCGAAGACCTTTACGAAGAAGCGCGCCGCGAAATCCTCGAACGCCAAAACACACCCGCCCCCGAACCTCCGGTCGTCCTTCCGCAGCGAAACAACCCCGCGCCTCCCCCGCTCCCCGGCAAGGCCCGCATCAACCGCCCCGCTCCTCCAAAAACGGAACCTAAAAAAGTCCAACGCCGCGAAGTCACTGTCCAACAGGCGCAAGCTGCTGCCGCCTTCGAGCAACACTCCAACTCCGAAAAAAGAGCCGCCTCCGTCGCGGCCTCAGGCTCCCGCGTCCGCAAACTTCTCGCTAGTCCCAGCGCCGCCCGCGACGCCATCATCCTTGCTGAAATCTTGGGCAAGCCAAAGGGAGTTCGCTGAAGTATACTGTCAGGCTGAAGTTGATGAAAATTCGCCGACAATACATAGTCGCAACCATCGTTGGCTCGTTCTTTTTCATTCCCGGGTTAGTTCTTTCACTCTATCTCTTTCCTTCCAAAAATTGGACCGACACTGAAGGAACGACAGCAAGATTCCCCATCATTGAATGGCACAACGAATTCCGAGGAGAGCTTTACGCTATTCAAGTGTATCCAAGAAGCGCCCACATTCTGGGACGACCTACTGCCAAAGGAAGTGATATCGCTAAAGTAGAATTTATGGAGGAACGGTTTACCATTGGTGGGCGCAACTATTGGAGAACCCGAAAAACCGAAGGAATCCATCCAGTAACTGCGATTACTATTGCGGGACAACGGATTGAAAACCTGATTCGACTGGAATACGTCCTTATAATTGTAGGCTTACTCATTGTGATTCTCCCCTCGTTGCCCTGGGCAAGAGAGCGCCTTAACAAACTAGCAAGAAACCGAATCACAAATCCCTAACCACGGTGCTGATTCGGATATCAACGAAACGAAAAGCCATGAAAAAATGGTCAAACTGCGCTGAACGAAGTGAACTGGGCGCGCTAAAACATTCCAAATAGATATGCAAAATCAGCTATTAGAGTTGGGATACAAAGTCCATCGCAAGCAGATTTCCTTAGAAAAAATCAAAGCGCTCCGCGGAGAAGCTGACTCGACCGCTAGCGAAGCCGAAACAGCATGCGTGAGGCATATTCGGCATCGTTCGGAGATATTCCGGGACCTCAGCACATCGGAACAACTGATACGTCTCATCCCCAACGGTCTTCGCCCAGTTCGCAGTATCCTTTTTGATAAAACTCAGAATGAGAACTGGCCGGTGCCTTGGCATCAGGACCTTACAATATCAGTTTTAAAGAAAAGTGAGACACCTGGCTATGGTCCATGGTCGAAAAAGGATGGCTCGCCTCACGTTCAGCCACCTCTCCACCTTCTTGAGAATATGACTACTATTCGTATTCATTTGGACGACACCAGAAAGGAGAACGGCGCTCTCATGGTGATTCCAAGGAGTCACACACATGGCAAAATGACCTCGTCGAAAGTCGCCGACTTCCCCAAAGAACGCGCTACAGTTTGTGAATGTGGAGTTGGTGATATCCTGACAATGTCTCCGCTCATTTTGCATTCATCAAAGCGTTCGGAAGTCCCAAGGAGAAGGCGCGTTCTGCACTTCGAGTATGCTCGAGAAGAGGACTTGGATGAGACTCTCGAGTGGCTTGAGTCGCGTTAGCCCTCATGAATTCGAGCAAGTAACAGCACTAGAATTCCGACCGGGCTGATGAGCGTATGATTTACGGGACGTAAGACAATAACCGAGGCGACAAGAGCATGCTAATTCGCTAGGATTAGACGAAGTAAAAGGTTATTCTGAAAAAATGAGTTCTCAGCGTGAAGGTAGACCCAAGGCACTCACAGTCGTGGCTTGGCTGTTCATACTTGGTGCCATTTGGGCCGTAATCAAAATGCTAAACGTGCTTTCCTCCGGAGGTATCCATCTTGATTTTGGGGTGCTCGGCTTCTTTATCGGGCCTGGGCTTCTTTTGGGAAGTCGAGGTTGGCGAACCTGTGGACTTGTTATCGTATGGTTCGTCATGCTGTTCACTCCAGTTTTCGCAATCATTGCCATGTTTTCTGGAGGCAATTTAGAGTTCTCATATTTCGGCAGGAGTGCTGGCAACGTCCCGCCAATCTTTGGGGTTCTCATAGCCGGTGTCGCTTTCTTATTTTATCTTGGGATCTACAAGGTTCTCGTGAGAGCAGATGTTCGTGAGTTCTTTGAGCTTCCACCTCGCGGCTAAGATGAGGCACCGTCAGTTCGGATTGGCAACATCAATGGAGCAGGGACATTCCTGTCCCTGACGCAACGGTTCGTCTCTTCCGATTCGCTCCAAGGACGGGAATGTCCTTGCTCCTTACTTCTTCCCAGCACCCCAAGAATCTCTCAGCGCGACGGTGCGGTTGAAGACCAGCTTCTCGCCTGCAATATGATTCTCGCAATCAGCCACGTAGTATCCCACGCGCTCGAACTGACAGCGCTCGCCGGGCTGCATTTCTGCGGCGGCCGCTTCCACTTTCACTCCACTCACCACTTCCAGTGAGTTCGGATTCAGGACACTCTTAAAACCACCTTCGGCCGCATCCGGATTCTCGGCCGTAAAGAGCCGGTCATAGACGCGCACTTCGGCCTCTTGGGCATGAGCGGCGCTCACCCAGTGGATCGCTGCCTTGCACTTCACCCCTTCGGGAGGATTCTGGCCAATGGTGCCTTCCAAATACTTACAGTGCACTTCCGTCACCTCCCCTGCTTCGTTCACTTCATGACCGACATATTGAATAATATACCCGCCCCGCAGACGAACCGCGCCCTCAGGCTTGAGACGATGATACTTCTTGTGAGGTTCCAGTTCAAAGTCCGTATGCTCAATCCAAAGCTCGCGACCCAGCGCCACATCCCGCTCGCCCGCATCTGGGTTCTCAGGATTGTTCGGAACTTTGACAGTCTCGCTGCGGTCGGCTTCGTAATTTACGAGCACCACCTTCAGAGGCTTCATCACCGCCATGCGACGATTGACCTCCGCATTTAAAATCTTCCGCATCTCAAACTCAAGCAAAGCGACATCGGTAACCCCCACCTGCTTGGTGATTCCAGTCTCTTCGCAAATGGTCCGCAGCGCCTGCGCCGGCATCCCGCGACGACGCGCACCGCTCAAGGTCGGCATCCGCGGGTCATCCCAGCCATCAACCACGCCTTCATTCACCAACTCTAACAACTTCCGCTTACTCATCACGGTGTAGGTAAAGTTCAGGCGCGAAAACTCAATCTGACGCGGCTTGGCGGGCACCGGACAATTATCCACCACCCAATCGTAAAGCGGCCGATGGTCCTCGAACTCAAGCGTGCACAGGGAATGAGTAATGCACTCCTTGGCATCCTCCAAAGAATGCGCAAAGTCATACATGGGATAGATTTTCCAAGCATCCCCCGTGTTGTGATGCGGCGCGTTCAGCACGCGATACAAAACCGGATCCCGCATATTCATATTGGGAGCCGCCATATCAATCTTAGCCCGCAAAACCGCCGCGCCATCCGCAAACTCACCCGCCCGCATTTTGGCAAAAACACTTAAGTTTTCCTCCACAGTCCGCTCCCGAAAGGGCGAATCCGTTCCGGGCTCGGTCACCGAACCCCGCGCCGCCCGCATCTCCTCCAAAGACTGCTCATCGACATACGCCTTCCCCTCTTTAATGAGGTGAACTGCGCAATCGTAAAAATACTCAAAGTAGTCGCTCGCGAAGTAAAGGTGCTCTCCCCACTCGAAACCCAACCACTCGATATCGCGCTTGATAGCCTCGACATATTCAGATTCCTCTTTCGCTGGATTGGTATCATCGAACCGCAAGTGACAACGCGCCCCGGTAGCCGCATTTTCCGCGGCGATTCCAAAGTTGAGACAAATCGCCCGCGCATGACCGAGGTGCAAATAGCCATTCGGCTCCGGCGGAAAACGCGTGATCGTCGTCTCGTGCTTCCCCGACGCCAAATCCTCTGCAACAATGTCTCTAATAAAGTCCCGTTTCTTGCTCATTCGCTAAGATTGCGATATTTCACCCTTTCGCCCACGAAGCAAGCCCAACAGAGGGAACGCGGAGCGTGCGACGGTTCATGCTCCTTCTGATGAAGAAGCGAAGAATTGACCGCTAAACTTGCGAAAACAGCGAAACTCTACTTCTGCCCGATTCCTATTTCGCCGTTTAAGCTGTTTTCGCGGTTCAAAAAATCAAGGTTTCAATGCCACCTTTCTTCTTGCCAGCCACTCACCTCCTCTCCACATCACGCGAATGATTGCTCGCCAAACTATTTTCGAAGGACGCGTTCAAGGAGTGGGCTTCCGGTACTCCTGCAAAGATTTTGCCAGAGGCTACGACCTCACCGGCTTCGTCCAAAACCTCTCCGACGGCACCGTCAAAGTCATCATCCAAGGTGAACCCGCCGAAATCGACGCCTATCTCAAGGATGTGATCGAAGAATCAGCCCTGTCACACCTCATCAAAAGCCACATGACCACCCCCATCGACCCCGACCCCACTCTCAAAGGCTTTGTCATCTCTAAGTAGCTGACGCATCCTGCAGTAGCCCGCTTTTGATGCTTCCAGCAGCAAGTTTAACCTGTTCCATGCCGTCAGAAGCGCCAGGAACAGACTGGCGCAGGATGCGTCAGCTACGATTTCCCGACTTTGTGAAAAATTTCACAAAGTCCGCTTGCCCCCTCTAAGCTAGCGATTCATAGTCCCGCCGTATTTCGATGAGCGACTCAGCGACGACCACCCAGCCATTGCCCAAGGACCTCGCCGCCGAGAAGGGCTTGGTTAATGTTCAGATTGATGGCCACTGGATTCAGGTGCCTAAAGGAACCCGTATGATTGAAGCCTGCAAACAGGCTGAAAAAGAGGTTCCGCACTACTGCTATCACCCCAAACTTTCCTCTCCCGGCAACTGCCGTATGTGCTTGGTACAGATGGGCATGCCCCCTCGCCCCGCACCCGGCGCCGAACCCACCTATGGCGAAGACGGCTACCAAGAAATCGGCTGGATGCCCCGCCCCGTGATCGCCTGCGCGAACACCGTTGGCGAAAACATGGGAATCCGTACCGGCGGCGAACTCGTCGAAAAATGCCGCGAAGGCGTGATGGAGTTTCTTCTCATCAACCACCCTCTCGACTGCCCCATTTGCGACCAGGCCGGCGAATGTTCCCTGCAGGAATTCTCCGTCGAACACGGCAAAGGCATCTCCCGCTTTGAGGAGAACAAGATCAAGAAGCCCAAGAATGTCGATATCGGACCCCGAATCCGCCTCGATGACGAGCGCTGCATCATGTGTAGCCGCTGCATCCGCTTCATGGATGAAGTCGCTGACGACCCCGTTCTCGGATTCACCGACCGCGGCACCCACACCACCCTCTCCGTCCATCCCGGCCGCAAACTCGACAACAACTACGGCCTCAACACCGTGGACATTTGCCCCGTCGGCGCCCTCACCAGCAACGACTTCCGCTTCCAGATGCGCGTTTGGTTCCTCAAGGAAACCCCGTCCATCGACGTCAACTGCGGCACAGGTTGCAACACCACCATCTGGACGCGCGGCAACGAAGTCTTCCGCATCACTCCGCGCGAGAACAACGAGGTCAATTCCGCCTGGATGCCCGACAGCCATCGCTTGGCTTTCCATGAAATCCACTCCGACCTGCGCCTCACCGCGCCGCTCATTGCCCAAGAGGAATGCTCCGAAGGCAAAAAGCACAAGACGGTCACTCTCGATACCGCCATCGAAAAAGCCGCCGCTGGGTTCAAAGGACTAGCAGGTCACGAAGTGGTCATCATCGCGTCCGCTCGCGGCACCAACGAAGAACTCCTTCTCGTCAAAAAACTCAAGGAAGCCCTCGGCACCGAAAACCTCGTCCTCATCGGCCGTTTCGCCGAATCCGACGGCAAACTCATCAGCGCCGACCGCAACCCCAATACTAATGGGGCCAAGCTCATCCTCGGCGACAACGACCCTTTCAACAAGTTTGACCAAATCAAAAGCGATATCGCTTCCGGTCGAATCAAGGCCGCCCTCATCGTCGGCGAAGACATCACCGAAAGCGGTTACAGCTCCGACGACCTCGCCAAGCTGCAACATCTCGTTGTCCTCAACACTCTTTCCTGCGCCACTGCGGGTCGTGCCCACGTCGTTCTCCCCGGAGCCAGCTTCGCTGAAAAGCGCGGTTCCATGGTCAACGTCACCGGACGTCTCCAAAAGCTCAACCGCGCCATTCTGCCTCCTGGGGAAGCTGCCCCCGATTGGGAAATCCTTTCCGGGCTCCTCGCCGAACTCAAGCCCGACTCCACCAAGCCCCAGAAGATTCAAGACGTCTTCGAAATGCTCGCCACCGAAATCGACGCCTTTAAAGAACTCACTCTTCAAAAAATCGGCGACCAAGGTATCCAAATCACCGAGACCGGCGAAACCATTCCCCTTCTCGAGAAAGAACGTCAACGCATCGAAAACCGCGAAATTGTTGGGTAGAGCCTTCGGCTCTTAAGAACCAATAACAAGTAACTGATAACTTTTCCCATGGACACCGCTTTTCTCATCGCCACCCTCATTAAGATTGGCCTCTACTTCACGGTCACTCTCACCTTCGTCGCCTACGCAGTATACGCTGAGCGCCGGTTCTCGGCCATCATTCAAGACCGAGTGGGCCCTAACCGGACCATGATCCCGACTTCGATTCTGGGATTTAAGAACGATATCCAACTCCCGCTCGGCGGACTCACCCAGCCGATCGCTGACGGACTCAAGTTCATCTTAAAAGAGGACTTCACTCCCAACCACGTCCGCAAACACTTTTTCTGGCTCGCTCCTTGCATGTGCATGGTGCCGTCCCTGATCACTATCGCCGTCATTCCGTTTTCCAGCCCCATTATCCTTGAAGGTCGCGAACAGCCTCTCTCCATGGCCATCGCCGACCTCAACGTCGGCCCTCTCTTCATCTTCGCTATTTCCTCCCTCGCAGTCTACGGAATCACCATTGCTGGTTGGGCATCGAACTCAAAGTTTCCCTTCATGGGCGGCATCCGTGCTTCCGCTCAAATGATTTCCTACGAAATCGCGCTCGGTCTCTCCATCATTCCCGTTCTTATGGTCTTCGGGGAACTCAATCTTGGCCGCATCGTGCAAGAGCAGTCTGTTAATGGCTGGCTGATTCTTCCTCTTTGGAATGAAGGAGGGCACATTTTTAGCGGTGGATTTTGGAGTGCTGGTGGCGTGCAACAATGGATTCTCTTTATCCCCATGGTACTTGCCTTTATCATCTTCACCATTTCCATTTTCGCAGAAACCAACCGCACTCCTTTCGACCTCGCAGAGTGCGAAACCGAACTTGTTGGCGGATACCACACTGAGTATTCCTCCATGAAGTTCGCCCTCTTCTTCCTTGGAGAATACGCAGCGATGGTCATCGGATCTGCCCTCATCGTTACCATGTTCCTCGGTGGCTGGTCCCTTCCCTTTGGATGGTCCAATAGCGGCTTCATGGGCTCTGGCGGGATTATCGCTGCCGTCATTCACCTCGGCGTTTTCCTCACTAAAGTCATCGCCTTCATCCTCTTTTTCATCCTCGTGCGCTGGTCCATCCCACGCTTCCGCTACGACCAATTGATGAAGCTCGGCTGGGTCATCTTTTTCGAGCTCGCGCTCATTAACATCATCCTCACCGCGCTGCTCATCGCTCGCCCAGCTCTCAGTGGTGTCGAGTTTATCGCTTCCCTCGCAGGCCTGACCGTCTTCTCCGTCTTTGTCTTTTACCTCGCCAAAACCGTCGACAACCAAGTCGGTCCCGGCAAACGCCAGGCCCCGGACGCCAAGCCTGCTCCCGTCAACTAGAACAGCACCCT
This sequence comes from Roseibacillus sp., assembly GCA_051251855.1. Taxonomy (GTDB): domain Bacteria; phylum Verrucomicrobiota; class Verrucomicrobiia; order Verrucomicrobiales; family Akkermansiaceae; genus Roseibacillus. The sequence continues at coordinate 16,899 of JBPOGI010000001.1, read as the reverse complement.
AGCCAACCACCAAATCTAGAACACCGTTCACCATGCCTGTCGTCAAACTCCAGCGCCCCACTCTCACTACCAGCGAGAAGCTCACCCTTCCGTCTATCTTTAAAGGCTTCCTCATCACCCTCGGCCACGCCGCCCGCTCTCTCGCAGGCAAGACTCGTGGCGCTGAAGGCCTCAACTCATCTGGCCTCGGAGTCACGATGCAGTATCCCGAGCAAAAGTGGGACGACGAGCTTCCCGAATACTATCGCGGAGCTCCAGCCCTCGTTACCGACGAACAAGACCGCGAACGTTGCGTTTCTTGCCAACTCTGCGAATTCATCTGCCCACCCAAAGCCATCAAGATCACGCCCGGCGAGATTCCTACGGATGACGAGTGGGCCAAGGTGGAAAAACGCCCCAAGGCTTTCGATATCGACATGATTCGCTGCATCTACTGCGGCATGTGCGAAGAAGTCTGCCCCGAGCAAGCCATCTACCTTCGCAAGGACTATGCCATCACCGGCCTCAGCCGCGCCGAAATGGTTCACGACAAAGACAAGCTTTACGAAATCGGCGGCAAGCGCGTCGGCCTCGTGAACAAGTGGAACGACCTTAAGTAAAAGACCCATGCCTCAAATTTTCTTCTACCTCTTTACCGTCCTCGCGGTCATTTCCGCTAGTCTCATGGTGATTGTGAAAAACCCCGTCTCAAGCGCCCTCTGGATGGTCGGCGCTTTTGTCGGTCTGGCAGCTCTCTTTGTAGGCCTCAACGCCTACTTCGTCGGAGTCATCCAAATCCTGGTCTACGCCGGAGCCATCATGGTGTTGTTCATCTTTATCATCATGCTTCTCGACCTCAAGGCCGAGGAACAACGCATCTTCAAGCCAGCCAACATCGCGGCCGCGGCCATCGTCCCCGGCATCCTCCTCCTTCAAATCTTAGGAGTCCTTCTCAAGTCCGACCTACCCGAGCACCAACCCCTCGACCTGCAAGGAGCCGCCCTCGCCCACGAGCAGGCTTCTACCGAGATTTACAAAGACAACCTCCCCAAGGACAAAGAGTTCAAGCAAGAGGATGTCCCCGTTGGAAAAATTCAAGCCAACCTCGAGGTGAATCAACTTCCTGACGTCCACCTCATTGGACGCACCATCTTTGCCGGACGCGCCGACCGCGAGCGCACCAGCAATAACCTGCCCCTCCAAGTGATGGGTGTTCTCCTTCTCGTTTCCACCATCGGCGTGGTTGTCCTTTCCAAAAAGAACGGCCCGACAAAAAGCAACGGATAACTTTCAACAGACTACTCAATCGTGGACCCCGCTTCTCTTAACGAATACCTCATGGTCAGTGGCATTCTCTTTGCCATCGGCCTCGCTGGCGTCATCGTTCGCCGTAATATCATCGTCATCTTCATGTGCTTGGAGATGATGCTCGCTGCCGCAAACCTGACCCTTGTCGCTTTTTCCCGCTTCCGCCTCAATGATTTCGATGGCCTCCCTGACTATGATGGTCAGGTGCTCGTCTTCTTCATCATCACCGTCGCCGCAGCCGAAGTCGCAGTTGGCCTCGCCATCATTGTCGCCCTCTATCGCGCCCGACAGACCATCAACGTCGAGGACCTTAAGTCCATGCGCGGTTAGTGGCTCCAAACTCTCACCAGTTCCCAACCCAATGACAACTTTGCTCACCATTCTCGCTCAAGCACTCGATGCCCCCTCCCAAGGAGCACCTATCGCAGTGATGATATTGTTCTTTTTGATTGGCATCGCGGTCTTTGCTTTCTGGCTCTGGACCCTCATCGACTGCCTCAAAAACGAAACATCGGAAGGCAACGACAAGCTCATCTGGATTCTCGTCATCGTTCTCGCCGGTTGGGTGGGTTCTCTCATTTATCTTCTCGTCCGACGCCCGCAGCGAAAAGCGGCCCTCGGAAAGTGAACTGCAAACTGAAAAACTAGCAAACTCACACACTTTTTATGCACCTCGCTTGGTTACTCCTCCTTCTTCCTCTTCTCAGTGCCGCCGTGATTCAACTCGGCCTCAAGAAGAACGCCTTCATCTCTTCGATGGTCTCCACAGGCTCGGCTCTCGCCACTCTCCTGCTAACCATTTCTTTTCTTAATAAAGAAGCCACCCAGTCTTTCGAGTGGGCGACCTTTGGCGACTTTAGCGTCAATATCGGTATTCTCCTCGACACCATGTCGACCCGAATGATGCTCATCGTGACCGGAGTGGGCACTCTCGTTCACGTCTTCTCTCTTGCCTACATGGCCAAAGACAAAGCTAAGTCCCGCTACTTCTGCGGACTCTCGCTCTTCATGTTCTCCATGACCGGCATCGTCCTCGCCGATAATTTCCTGATGATGTTCATCTTCTGGGAATTGGTGGGTCTTTCCTCTTACCTCCTCATCGGCCACTGGTATACTAAGGCCTCCGCCGCGGATGCAGCCAAGAAGGCCTTCTGCGTCAACCGTATTGGCGACTTTGGATTCATGGTTGGCATCCTGATGCTCTGGGCGATTACCGGCACGATCGTCTTTGAAGATATGATGGGACAAATCCCCGTCGGTCTCAGCGCAGGAATTCTAGGAGCAACACTCCTCTGCATCTTCTGCGGAGCTGTCGGTAAATCCGCACAGGCTCCACTCCATGTCTGGCTTCCTGACGCTATGGAAGGCCCCACTCCTGTTTCTGCCCTCATCCACGCTGCTACCATGGTCGCAGCCGGTGTCTACATGATGGCTCGCGTCTTCATTTCCGTTGGCGACCACGGCGTTCTTCCCTTTCCCGAGTGGTCCACTAACACCATCGCCTACATTGGCGGCTTCACCTCGCTCATCGCCGCCCTGATGGCGACGCAACAGAACGACATCAAAAAGATCCTCGCCTACTCGACCCTCTCTCAGTTGGGCTACATGGTTCTCGTTCTTGGAATCGCCAGCGGTCACTCGACCGAGGCTTCCATGTTCCACCTTTACACCCACGCTTGGTTCAAGGCTCTCCTTTTCCTAGGCTCTGGTGCCATCATCTACGCCTGCCACCACGAGCAAGACATCTGGCAGATGGGCGGCCTCTTTAAGAAGATGCCCATCACCGCAATCACCTTTCTCCTCGGAACTCTCGCTTTAGCAGGATTCCCATTCACTGCAGGTTTCTTCTCCAAAGAGGGGATTCTTCACACCACTTGGGAATACAACCAGCCTCTCTTCTGGCTCGTTGCAGCCATCGCCGCCCTCACTACATTCTATATGGGTCGCCTTTTCTTCGTAGTCTTCTTCGGCGAAAGTCGCTCCAAGAACTCCAAGTCCGCCTCCGAAGTAGGGCCCCTTATGTTCGTGCCCCTCGTTCTCTTGGCTGCAATGGCTATTTTTGCCGGCCTGCCCTCCATTGCTAACACTATCTCGCCGCTCTATCATGAGCCTAAGGCTCTCATTGAGTTCGGCACTCCCCTTTACGCATCCTTGGGAGCCTTCGCCATTGGCGCTGCTTTCGCCTTCGTCTTCTACTTTAACAAGAAAGAAGACCCGCTCGCCAACAATCCCGTTTCGAAACTCTTCGCGAATAATTTCTACGTCGACGAACGCTACGGACAGCTCGTCAAATACGGTATCAACGTCAAAGCCTCCGTCATCGACTTCCTCGACGAGTTCATCATCAACGGACTTATCGTCGGTGGACTCGCTCGCTGTTCCGCTGCTCTTGGTCAACTCTTCAACCGCGCCCAATCAGGCTCCCTTCAAACTTACTCCCTTCTTATGGGCGTGGGTGTCCTCCTCGTCATCTACCTCACCGTTTTTGTCAAATAAGCGCGCCACTCAACTTCACTTCTCGAATTCATGTTTGACCAATTTCTCATCCTTCTCCTCGCCATTCCTTTGGTGGCCCTCGTCGGCGTCATTGCAGGAGGCCCAGCCCGTAGCATCTGCCTCCTCGCAGCCATTGGAAACTTCGGCCTCGCTCTCGTTTCCACCATCTATTGGAGCATCTCCCGCGATGTTGACCTAGGAGCCTTCTCTCTCACTGTTTTAGCGAAGCCAGAGATCTCTCTAGCCCTCGGCCTCCCCGATGCCATGAGCGTAATCATGGTCTTACTGACCACCCTTGTCACCATCGCGGCTGTTCTTGCCGGCAAATGTCCCGAAGGAAAAGAGCGTCTTTGGTTCTCCTCTATCCTCCTTATCTCTCTCGGTGCCTTAGGAGCCTTTCTCTCGACCGATTTGTTCTTCTTCTACGCCTTCCACGAGCTCGCCCTCATTCCGACTTTCCTGATGATTGGAATGCTCGGCAAAGGTGACCGCAAAGCCGCCGCTTGGAAGATCACCATCTACCTCGCCTTCGGTTCCATCATTCTCCTCGCCGGACTTCTCTGGCTCGTCTCCGCTTCCGGCTCCGAAACTCTTCTCTTCAAAGACATCCTCGCTGGCGAAATCGACCCCAAAGACCAAGTTGGCATCGCCGCCCTCCTCCTCGTTGGTTTCGGTGTTCTCGTCTCCCTCTTCCCCTTTCACTCCTGGGCCGCTCCCGCTTACGCCTCCGCACCCACCCCCGTCGCCATGCTTCATGCCGGCGTCCTCAAAAAGTTCGGTCTCTACGGTCTCCTCAAGCTCTTTCCCCTCGTCCCCGAAGGTATGCAGCACTGGCTCGTCGCCCTCATCGTTCTCCTTCTCGGAAATATCCTTTGGGTTGGCATGGTCACCATTAACCAAAAGCGCCTTGATAGCATGCTCGCTAATTCTTCGGTGATGCACATGGGCTACGTCTTCCTCGCCGTCGCTGCCCTCATCGCTGCGGGCTCAGTCGAAGCCAACTCCATCGCCCTTCCCGCCGCCGTCATCTTGATGTTTGGCCACGGAGTCTCCATCGCACTCCTCTTCGCCCTCTCCGACTGCATCAATCGCAAGACCGGCAGCCTCCGCATGGAAGAACTCGGTGGTCTTGCAAAGGCGGCCCCGGGGCTCGCCTTCCTCTTTGGCCTTGCGGGAATGGCTTCTATCGGGCTCCCCGGTCTCGCCAACTTCGCTGGCGAAGCCGCTGTCTTCCTCTCCGGTTTCAAAAACTGGACCCCAGGCGAATGCTTCGGCCCCGTCCAAATCGGAACGATCATCGCCATCTTCGGTGTCGTCCTTTCCGCCATCTATATGCTGCGGGCCATCCGCAACATCTTCCACGGCGAGCCTGTCAAAGCCACTGAGTCCGCCACTGACCTCGACACCAACGAAAAGGTCCCAGCTATTATTCTTGCAGCCGCTCTCCTCATCGTTGGCCTCTACCCCAACATTCTCTTCAACCTTTTCAACGAGCCTTCCGCCCCTACAACTCCCGCAGTCGTCGTCGCCACTGAGGCTCCTTAATTTTCCGAACGAATTTCAATTCCATGTCACTCCCGCTTCACTATCTCGAAATCATCGTCGTTGCTCTTGGACTCTCCGTCCTACTTGCAGAGGCATTTTTTCCACGCGAAAAGAAAGCCTACCTCGGCTGGATTTCTGCCCTTGGTCTCATCGTCACCTTGGTGCTTCTCATCTTCGCCAAGGACGCCACTGGTCCTGAGCTTGACCGCTTCTACGCATCCGACTCCAGCGCCCGCTTCTTCAAAGGCCTCGCCCTCGTCGTCACTGCCCTCGTCGTTCTCATGGGCATTGATTACCGCAAAGTCCTCAGCCGCTTCACCGAAGACCCCCAATCCGAAGACGGAACCGGCGAGTTCTACGCCCTCCCTCTCTTTGCTTGTGCAGGAATGATGTGGATGGCATCTGCCAAAGACCTCGTCATGGCCTTCGTCGCCCTCGAGCTCACTACCATCACCTTTTACATCTTGGTCGGCTACATGCGCCGCAACGTGGGCTCCCTCGAAGCAGGCGTCAAATACCTCATCCTTGGGGCTCTTTCCACCGGCTTCCTCGTCTACGGCATCTCTTGGATTTACGGCATCACAGGCAGCATGAACCTCGCCGCCATTGATCTCGCCCTTTCACCAGATGGCCTGCAAGAGAACAATATCGCCAACAACACCTACGGACTGCTCTTCGGAATCTCCCTCATCGTCATTGCCCTCGCCTTCAAGGTCGGGGCCGTGCCCATGCACCTCTGGATTCCCGACGTCTACCAAGGAGCACCTACCCCCACCACCGCCTTTCTTTCCGTAGGTTCCAAGGCCGCTGGCTTCATCGTCGCCATGCGTATTCTTGAGCCCTTCCTCACTCACGAAATCACCCGCGACAAAGTCATTTTTATCCTCGTCATCATCGCCGCTGCTACCCTCCTCGTTGGAAACCTCGCCGCTATTGCGCAGACCAACCTCAAGCGCCTCTTGGCCTATTCATCCATCGCCAACGCCGGTTTCATTGTCCTCGCCCTCGCCGCTTGGCGCGGTGGTAGCGAGACAGAGCTCTCGACTTATCAGATCGTTGGCTTCTACCTCGCGACCTACCTCATCATGACCGTTGCGGCACTCTTCGCAATGCAGTCCATCAGCCAGAGCACCGGCTCCGAGTCCGTCGTTTCACTCCAAGGCTTAGGCCAGACTCACCCGGCCCTTGCTTGGACCCTCACCATCATTTTCGCTGCCTTGGCCGGCCTTCCTCTCACGGTCGGCTTCTTCGGTAAGTTCTATGTCTTCCAAGCCGCCGTCCAAAGCGAACTCTGGCTTGCCGTTGGAGCAGGCTTTATTGGAGTCGCCGCTGGCTTCTACTACTATTTCAAAGTCATCAAGGTCATGTTCTGGAGCCCCTCCCAAGATGGTCCCGAGATCTACCTCTCCAGCACCGCCAAAGCAGTCATCTACCCCGCTGCCATTCTTATCGTATTCCTAGGCTTTTACCCCCAGCCTATCTTGGCGTTGTTAGGTAACTAAAGGCCCAGACGAAGGCTCGGTAGGGCCGTTCTGATCAAACATCCTCAAATCACTCGAGGGATAGCAAAGCGCTCTCAGGCTGCGTGCTTTTTTGAATGAAAAGATGAGGCAAACCAAGTCTTTCCTATTTTCAGGCTTCAAACAATGGGATTGATTTTCCAACCAAAGCCCATGACCTATCGACTCCTTATACGCCCACTACTCCCCGCTGGGCAGAATTGCCGCGATCGTGAATATTTTCAGTCTTTTGGCATCACCTGCCGAAGCAAAAGGAAACAAATTGGCCTCATAAAAACGAAGGCCACTTCTCAATGAAACTTAAGATAACTCTAGTAAGCAGCATACTCTGCGCAGGTTCAGTCTTCGCAGAAGAGAAACCGAATATCATTCTCATCTACGCCGACGACCTCGGCTATGGTGACCTCAGCTGCTATGGAGCAACCAAAGTAAAAACACCCCGCATCGATAGCTTGGCGACCGAGGGGCGCCTTTTTAGCGATGGTCACTCACCCTCCGCCGTTTGCACCCCTTCTCGATATTCACTTTTAACTGCGGAGTATCCTTTTCGAAAAAGCATCTACGCTCCCATTTTTCTCAAGAATAAGCTCATCATTCCCGAAGACGCCTACACGGTGGCCGACCTCATGAAAGGGGCGGGCTATCAAACTGGTATCATCGGCAAGTGGCACTTGGGCTTTCAGGATAAAACACCTGTGGACTGGAACGCTCCCCTTAAGCCGGGGCCGCTCGAACTCGGATTCGATTACTACTATGGAGTTCCCACCGTCAATTCACACCCGCCTTTTGTCTACGTCGAGAACCATCATGTGGTGGGGCATGTCTATGACTCTGACTCGCCAGATTACGACCCCTTTGACTATCAAAAAGGAGCAGGCACCCAGGGCTACACCGAGAAGCACCATGAGAAGCTGAAGCTTGATGATATCGGTGGTTCAAAGGCTGCTCACGCTCTCTTCAAGGATCATAAAGTTGGACTCCATCTCGCAGAAAAGGCAGTCGACTGGATTGATTCGAACAAAGAAGACCCCTTCTTTCTCATCTTCTCGACCACTCACATCCATCATCCCTTCACTCCAGCGCCACAATTCCAAGGCACCAGCGAGGCCGGCCCCTACGGCGACTTCCTTCATGAACTCGATTATATCGTGGGACTCATTTTGGATAAAATTGAGACCGAAGAATTGTCTCACAATACCCTCATCATCTTCACCGCTGATAACGGGGGCATGCTCAATACTACCGGGCAGGAAGCTTGGGAAATGGGACATCACATGAATGGTCCCTTGCTGGGGTTTAAAAGCGACGGTTGGGAAGGCGGCCACCGCGTGCCTTTCATCGCCAAGTGGCCCGCAAGAATTCCTTCCGGAACCAAATCCAACCAGTTGATCAGCGCCATTGATCTCATGCCGACTTTCTCAACCTTCACCGACACTCCTCTTTCTCCCAAAGCGTATACGGATGGTGTCGACATGTCCGAAGCCTTTACGGGCAATCCCGCCAGCCAGATTCGCGAGAACCTCATCTGCACCCCAATCAAGAAAGATTTCCTCGTGGTGCGTAAAGACCAGTGGGCTTATTTGGGCGGACGAGGTTCCGCTGGATGGAATGGAAATGCGCGCAGTCATGTCTCCTCGGGAGCCAAATCAACCCTGTTTACCGGGAGGGAGAATTCAGATCTGGTCGATGGAGCAGTGTCTAAGAACGCACCACCTGCCCAACTCTATGATTTGGAAAAAGACCTCTCCCAAACGACAAACCTCTACTACCAGAATCTCGACATGGTGAAAGAGTTCGACGCTATTCTGAAGAGCTACCGACCAGCGCCCCCCAAGCAGCGAAAGAAAACAAAACAAGAGAACTGATTGCCTTGGGCTTTCAGAAGCACTGGGGTTGGCTAAAGAGAAGTCAAGAGGTCTCGCGAACCGCTGTCGTAAACAAAAGGCTCACCAATCGAAATCGTCTGAGGGATTATAATCGCTCCGCTCGTGTGACGCGAAGTGCAGAACTCCTCCTCTGAAGTCCTAATGATAGTGATTCTTTGCTAAAGAAGAGACAACGCTTGCCCCTATTTCGCCTGTGGCTCCCTAGCTTCTTGGCTCTTACCTGCAGGGTACGCACACTCAGTCTATCGGCGGCGACGCAAAGTTATCAGCGCCATTCCTCCACTTAAAAGAAGTAAAGAAGAAGGCTCTGGAACCGCAGTGAAATTAATTTGGGGCTGAAGAGCAGTGTTTGTCTGATTGGCCGTGCTAATGAGATATCCACTCCTCTCGTCGGCGATGGCTGGGTTCCCGTCCCGATTAACGCGAAGAAAGACGTATTCACCAATGTTGGCACCTCCATTATATTGAGCGTTGAGGAAGGAAGAAATATCGTCAGACGACCCCAATCCAATGGACGATGTAGGGGTGACCAAATTGTCTTGGAGAAGGGTCGCGGTGGAATCAGGGCCATCGCCAACCCAAAAGTCATCGTTGGGAACCAGAGCATTGGTTGCTCGGGCATCAATCCCGTAGAGGTCCCCATTGTAGGCGCCTCCTTGATATCCGGCTAAATTGTAATCAAAAGTCGCAGAAACAAAAGGATCCGCGACCATTCCCAAATCTGGAAGCTCGAAGACAAAAACGATGCTAAAATTAAAGCCATCGCCCGCATCCCAATTCCCAGCCCTAATTTGCGTATTTCCTGGATTGATGCTCGTCACCGCACCTCCTCCGGTGGCTCCAGCAACTGAGGACCGAATAATAGCGTCTGTGCCTTCTCCTACGATAACAGCAGCTTCACAAACGTGAGCCGAAAGGACCACTCCTGCGAACACTGAAAATTTTTGGGTGATATTTTTCATGGGGTTGGGGGGGAAAGGATTTCTAAGAAATGGTTTTGCGGAGTGCTCGACAAGCCAAAAAACCATTCTATGCGTCCGGCTCTCTCACTATGGTAGCGTGAAGTACGCCCCTTCGCTGGAGCCTACCCATCAACCATCTCCTTCTTGCGTGGAGAAGTCGGCCACCTTTTATTCTCCCTAGAAGGTTTCTCCGCCAACAGACTCCGCCCGAGCAAGCTGTGATAGGAGTCTAAGGGACCAACCTCGCTCCGTTCGGGTCACACGAAGCGCAGCACTCCTCCTCCGGAGTGCTAATGGTGATGATTCCTTTCTAAAGAAAAGACAGCGTTCGAACCCGCTTCTCCTGCGGCTTGCTGGGTTCTCATCCCTTTTCAAAAACGCCAAACCCCACCTCAGCGAGCTGAGGTGGGGTTTGGCGGAGGAAGAGGGATTCGAACCCTCGGAGAGTTTCACCCCTCGCACGATTTCGAATCGTGTGCCTTAAACCAGACTCAGCCATCCCTCCTCGCGGAGGCGGACCATAACGCGGTCGGTTCAAAAAAAACAAGCCCGCTTTTTCATCAAGCGGGCTTGCATTAAAACTCTACTACCTTCCCTCTATTCCCCTGCAGGAACAGCCTCCGCAGGAAGAAACTTTTTCGCCATTTCAGGACGTGAGCCAAAGATATTCTTCAGACGAGCGGCCCTCTTTCCTTCGGTGGCAGTCACTCCCGCCAAGGGAGCATCTTCCGGCATGATGGAACTATCCCAACCAGCCAAGTCCGCAGGCTTCACCCCTTCAAAGAAGAGTGAACCCGTACTATAAGGACTTGGATTAAAAGAGCCGACGATTCCAGCCTCCAAAGTAGCAGTGATGTCCTTCTCCATTCCCATCGACCACAGGCAAGCATTGATAAAAAAGCGACGAGCATCTTCATCGAGAATATCCTCCGAAGCACCGAAAGGAACGTAGACCACACGTGCTTCCTTCTTCTCGCCTGAAGGCGCCATGTAAAAATCACGCGCCCAGCCTCCAGTTACGACTGGCTTATCCTCCTGAATTTCTTCGCTCGGCTCAAAAGTGTTCAAGACCTGCAAATTAAGGAGCGAAGTTCCACCTTCTGGCACCGGTGAATCATAAGCACCCGAATAGGCATGAATCTCTCCCACTCCCGCAAGAATAGGATGACTCGCCGCCTCCTCCGCAGGCGAAATCCGACAGCCCTGACGATGATTCGAGCCATAGTGCCCTTGCCCGACTTCTTTCTCCCACGTAATCCCGAATACTTGCTTCCCAAGACCTCCTTGGTAGTCCTCGCCCTTGTAGTTAAAGTTCAGCATCTCCCACTTTCCCTTCTGACCGTTAAAGGCATGAGTCGAAGTCCTCATTCCGACCACTGGTCCTCCCTGCTCAAAGTAGTCGACCAACAAATCCGCCTGCTCATCCGGCAAGTCCATGAAGCGCGTAAAGAAGAACATCAGGTCAGCCTCCTTCAAAGCCTCCAAACCAGGCAGATTTTTCGCACCCGGCTTAATTTCGCCATTCTCATCCAGTCCAAAAAGAACGGTGCACTTAAAGCCGTGATGCTTCGCGAGCACCTTCGCCATCATAGGGCAGGTCTGTTCAGAACGGTATTCATGATCGTTGGCCAGAAACACGATGTGCTTGCCCTTCCCTATCCCTTCCTCGCCTTCATAGACGAGAGGTTCGGTGGCTTGCAAAGAGCTGGTAACGAGAAAAAGACAAAGAGCTTTATAAATCATATCTAGGGTAATTTTATTTCGGTTCGAGCCGAGATTAGCACGACGCCTCTTGAGGGGAAGTCTTTCTCCAAGCACGAAAACAAAGGCTCACGCACGCAATCGCCAGTCCTGCAGCCAGACCCCACCAGACCCCTACCGCACGCCATTCTAGTGAAATCGACAGGAAAACAGCGATGGGAATGCCAAACAACCAGTAGGCCACAAAACCAATGAGCGCAGGAATACGTGTATCGTGAAGGCCCCGGAGCATCGAACTCGCGGTAATTTGCAGGCTATCCACGATTTGGAAGAATCCCACCACCACTAGAATCTGAGCCGCAAGCGAAACAACAAAGGCCTCATCGTTGAAGGATGAGGCCAAAGGTCGACCCGCCACCAAAAATACAAATGCAGAAATCCCTGACCACCCCGCCGCGATCATCCATCCGGAAAGAACAATAGGCCGCAAGCGAGATGACTCTCCCCTACCCGCTACTTCACCAATTCTTACACTCAGAGCCATCGCAAGTCCTAACGGAACCATAAAGGCAGTGGCAGCACACATCAGCGCAATCTGATGAGCGGCCATGGAGGTTTCCCCGAATCGCCCCATCAACAAAGCTGCAGCGGAAAAAGCCGCCACTTCGAAAGTCATCTGCAAACTAGAAGGAATTCCAATCGCAAAGAAGCGCTTCACCTCGGAAATAACCGGCGCTCGCAACCAACGGCGAGGAACCCATTCCGAAAGAATCTGAGACTTATTCAACCACGCCAGCATTGCCACCACGATAAGGCATCGCGAAATCAAAGTCGCCCAACCCGCCCCTTCCAATCCCATGCGAGGCGCTCCTAGGTTTCCGTAAATCAGCACCCAGTTGAGAAAGACATTGAAGAGCACGCCCCCGAGAAAAATCCAAAAAGCGGGCCAAGGTTTGTCCATGGCGTCGGCATGATTCTTGAGCGCAATCGACATCAAAGCCGGCATCATCGAGGACATGATGATCAGATAGAAAACCGGACTCCGCGCCACCACCACTGCGGGTTGATTGAATCGATCTAAAAAGGGAGTGAGAGCACAAAAGAGAAGCGCCAACGCCAAACCTACCACGGTTGCGATTTGAAACCCATGCCGACAACTCGCTCGTCCGGCAGCTGGATCTTCCGCTCCTCGAGCATTGGACGTAAAAACAGAAATCGGCGTCAACACCCCAATCCCAAAGACAAACGGCAAGTAAAAGAGCGAATTCGTAAACGTCAGCACCGCCAACTCAGTCACTCCCAACTTTCCGAGCATTACCGTATCCGCCACCCCCAAAAGCATCTGGCTCACCTGCCCAATCACAAGCGGCAGCGCCAACTTTAGCGTAATGCGAGATTCCTTCCAAAGAGACATCGTAAGAGAGGGTTGACCAGTCACTGGTCGATAGAGACTACTCGAACTCAGCCAACACAGCCGATATCACCGAAAAAACCTCAGGCTCCAGCCCACGATCAGGACGACCTTTGGCACAGCTCCCGAACCACTTCTGCAACACCCGCCGGTCTTCTCCCTTAATGGTTTGCACTATCCCTCCCTCCATCGCCTCGTGCCCCAGCACCAACTCCTCGCGCTTGCCGTGGGCTCGGCTCACAATCTCACGATAATGACCCAACACGCTATCTAACAAAATCCACGCGAAATTCTCATTCTTAGGAGGACCCAATCGCAACGCCGTTCCTTCTCCATGAGCTAGCTTCACTCCTTTTTGTAGGTCCAGAGCCAAGTCAGGCAACTCACTCCCTTTCCAGAAAGCCGCCGCCGCCCCACCCACCGCACCGATAATCGTCCCTAACCCATGCGAAAGAAATCCCGTGCTGGCATCAATCGCCAACCCGCCCGTTCCACCAGTGACTCCGCCCGCAATCGCTAATTGATGGCGCGACAGCCCCCACTTTTGCCACGTTTCCTGTTGCTCGAGGTCGATTCCGGTAAAGTCCGTCGCTGTCACCTCCACTCGCCCGAGGTGGTGACGATAAAGATGCAGCACCTTCTCGACCGCCTCTTTCTCCATCTTAGAAATCTTGTCGTAGTAACGCTTCGTCAGCTCCTGCCCCAACTTCTCACGACGATGCGGCATCTCCATATCACGTTCTTCCACCCGCTTTTCCACGCGATAGCCCAACCCCTTCTCCAAGAAAGAAATAATCGCCTCCGCACTCTCCTCCCGCCGTTGCCCCCACTCGTCCTCGAGAAAAGCAATCGTCTCCTCAATCAGTTCGCTATGGTCTTCATCAATTTCTAACAGCGACTTCAACAAACGCCGGCGCTCCTCGAAACGCGCCTCATGGGCATCAAAGGTGCGCACCAAGTTAAAGTAACTTCCCAAGCGATTCTTCCAATCGTCGCGAAACTCCGGCTCGTCCTCTTTTTCATTGAGAAGCGCCATCCGCTGCCGCCCCGTCCACCGCAGAATCTCCATCTCCGCAATAAAGGTATCTCGCAACGGCTTACTAGGATCCACCACATAGAGAAGACCCGCCCCATCCGCCAACGGCCCCAGCAGCTGACATTCGTCCTCGAACTCGCCGCTCCCCCCATATTCCTCCACAAAGGCCCGAATCGCCGGTAGTCCCGGAGGCCCCGTGCCCCCCGCATCGGCATGCAGCTGCTCGATGGCACGCATCGCCTCCAATGGACGCGCAAATCCGGGCGTATCGATAAAGCGAATCATCTCTCGCCCATCGAACTCCACCGGCAAAATCTGACAACGCGTCGTCTCCCCTGGTGTGGAAGAAATCCGAATCACCTGGTCATCGTCCACCTCCAGCAGCGTCGCGAGCACAGAGGACTTCCCCATATTCACTTTGCCTACGACCGCAAAGGTCGGGATGTCTTTGGGAACCAGTTCACTCATGTTCAGGGGACCAAGAACCTGCCACCTCCAAAGCCCCCTGACAAACCTTTCATCCGCCTGTTTCAACATCCCACCGGACCGCGAGTGTCCTCACTCGGTTCCCCCCCGTTGCCGTCGGGGCCCCAACGGTCCCTTTCTTCACCCACCTTCATTAAAAGGAATTGAAACGTTCCGGTTTTTGCGGATTCTGAGCCTCTTTGTGCCTAAAACCCCTAACGATCCTCCCACTTCACCACTTCTACCGCTGGGTCACGCAATCCATCCACAAATTTCACCCACTCCGCCATCTCCTCCTCCTTCACCTCCGTAACCCCTGCCCCCTTCACCGTCCCCAGCACCAAAAACCGAATCGGCTTCTTTTCCCCAATCACGCCACGCACCTTCTGATAATTTTCCTTCATCTGTGGCCCCGAAAGACTCCAGCCTTCTACCGCCATCACCACCCCCAGCGCAGCCTCCTTCATCGCCGCCAAAGCCGCCTCCTCTTTGGAAGCATCGAGAACCCCCGTCTGATAGACCGACTCCGGGTTCACCCGCAACTGCTGCAGAAGAAACGGTCTCACCGCCTCCAGAGGTAACCCCGCCCCTCCCACATCTAACAACACCACTCCATCGGCTTGACTCGTCTTCACCACCGTGCGCTCCACCTTCGCCATCTCGCGCCAAAGATTGCGATGCCGACTCTCTTGAAAATCCAATCCCGCCAAAGCCCGCCGCTCTCTTGCCGCACAATAGTAATGTAGCAACAACCTCGGCAACACACCCCACACCAACAACGCCAAAACGAAAAAACGCATCCAAACCTGACTCACCTCATCGCTCACCACCGACTCCCTCGCTTGCTCCACCCCATACTCACCCGGCACCCACTGTTCCCCCGCCCATGACCAAGGAAGCGACAACCCATCCGTCACCTGCACCAACTGCGTCTGACTGAGGTTTTCCAACGTCGACTCCCAGTAAAAATTCACCTTCAGAAACCACAGACACGCAATAAAACTAATCACCATTCCCAACCCTAGCCACACCGCGCCCAGCTGAGTCATCCCCGCCAAGCGCCAGCCCAGCACGGAGCCATAACCATCACTTCGCATCTTCAACAACCGCGACCAAACCGGCCCTACCCGACTCCCCGCAAATTTCCGACCCAATAGCCCCATCAATTCCTGACTCCACGACAAACGACCTTTCCTCCGGAACATCAGCCACGCGATTCCTCCCGCTATCAGGAACAACCACTGCAACCCCAGCGTCACCCCGAGAAAAAGCCAGATATTATATCCCCGTCCGCCCCCCGAAGGCAGCTCCTGCAAAAGCCCTCGCACAATCCCCATCCCCGCTAGAAGCGCCAACACCTTCACCAGCAAGCCAGCCAAACGCAGCCCCGTCTCAAAACGCTGACCCACCAAATCCTCATCGCCCCGCTTCTTCTCCAACCAAAGCCGCAGTCCCCTTCTCCGACGATCCCCCTCATCCAACTCCCGTGGCAACGACTTTGCCACCGACTCCCGATAGATGCGACGCGCCCCCTTCTCAGCACCCTCCTCCGCCAGCACAGACTCAAAGTCTGCCAAATCTGCCAACGTCCATTTTTCTCCTTTCGGTATCCGAGCCATCTCTCCCCCTAGCGTCTGCTAAAATCATCCCCATTTAAACCGCAAAATAATCCCTCATTCAACAGGAGCAGGGACACTCTTGTCCCCAAATACTGTCAAACTCTCCCGAACGAAAAAATAAACAGGTCTGCCCATCATCCATACAAGCACACTAAATGATCGCCAACAGTTGCCTTTCGGACCATTTCTTGACTTAGCCCTCCTGGGCTGCGAAAACTTTTAGAGACGTCTGAAATAAACAGGGGTCTGTTTAATGACTTGTTCGACAGAAATGAAAGCAGGACATATTTTAGCTACCGGTCTTCTGATGGCCACTTCGAGGTCATCCGCTGCGGTGCTGATTGAGATAGTGGTAAGCGACCCTGTCGGGGTTACTTTCCGTTCTACGGGTGAAGCGCCCGACATTACGACGAGTTCATTCTTGTCTAGCATCAACTTTGATAGTGCTCTTTCTGACCTGTGGATTGCTGAATTCGGCTCCGACTTTTTCGACCAAGCCTACGATCCTCTACAAGGGAATCTTTTAGGCGCGGGATCAACCGAGGTTATAAATTGGATTTCCACTGGTGTAGGTTCAGAAGGAGACTTCTCTCTTTTCACGCTGTTGGGAAGTGAGAATGCTCAGTTCAATATCGCTACCCCCGCTTTTACAGGCAGCAGTTCGCTTGTACACGGTGAGAGCTCTCTTGTTGGAGGTATCTTGGCTGCTTCAGAAATTTTTGGGCCAGTTGGAACGGTAGGAGAGATAACGGTAGATGGACAACGGATTGGGGAATACAGCATTGTCCCTGAGCCTACCACATTTCTCCTGAATTACCTTGGAGCGTCACTCTTACTCTTATCACGCAAACGGATAAACTATTCGAACGCCTGAAGAGCTGCGTTATCAAGAATGGAGAATTCAAGTTGAAACGCAACAGACTTTAGATGTTCACGTAGAGTCGTTTAAGGAATGATGCGGGTGATTTGGA